>NZ_CM145712.1:4800000-9439296 GCF_055561455.1 Amycolatopsis sp. PSD-21
CCGGGCGCCGTGCCGCGTCTGGATGAGGACGTAGGCGATGCCCACGACGAGCGCGAGCGGGAACAGCTTGATCATGATCGACTTCACGTCGAAGACCGGCGCGCCCAGCGCGTCGGACAGGAACTGCCACACGGCCAGTTCGAGCGGTGCTCCCGCCGAGATGCCCATCAGCACCGTGCCACCAGCGGCGACCGGACTGACTCCGACGGCGATCATCGCGGGGATGCCGACGACGCCCGCGAGCATGGCCGCCGGAGCCGAACCGGTGATGCTGCCGCACAGGATCGACACGGCGAACACGCCGAGCGCGACGACCGACGGCCGTTCCCCGCCGAACTCGACGATCTTCCGCACGAGGGTGCCGGCGATACCGGTCTCGTCCATGAGTGTGCCGAGCCAGGAGCCGAGCAGGACGGCGATCATCGTGGACGCCAGCGTCGCCGAGCCCGTCTGGAGCACTCCGGTCAGGATGCTGTCCTTCGCGCCCGTCAGGGGCGCTCCGGCGAGTACGGCGATGCCGAGCGCGAGCAGCACCAGCGCGAACGCCGTGGGCAGCACGCGGGTGAGCATGAGCACGACGCCCACCGCCATCAGGACGAGAATCGCGATTCCCATGGTCAGTTCCCTCCCGCGAGCGCGGTGGTGATGAGCAGCGGACTGACGGCCAGGCCGCTGCGAAGGTGAGCGAAGCGGTGCGCGGCGATCTCCTCCGCGCCGGCGACATGGCCGCGCAGGCGCAGCGGCCCGAGCCGGAACGCGGTATGCCCGAGCCGCCGGTTCAGCTCGCGCACGTCGAGCCGGTGGTGGGCGAGTTCGTGTGCCACGGCGGCCCGGCGCAGCGCTTCCCGGGTGATCGGCCATCCGCGTGCTCGTGCCAGCTTTTCGACTCGGCGCAAGGCGTCGGTGTACACGACGACGGAGCCGCGCTGATGCTCGGCGAGCACCAGTTCACGGTCGCTGACGCCGTCTTCGCGCTCCACGACCTGGACGTCGCCGGAATCGTCGCCCTCGGCCAGTTCGTCGCCGTAGGCCAGCGCGATCTCCGCCCAGGTACGTAGCTGCCCGTCGGACCGGTTCTCGTGGGTGGGCGTCGCGCGCAGCAGGCCGACGGCCAGATCGAGGTCGCTCATCGGCGATCCTGGAGGATCACGACGACCGGCTCGTCACTCGCGCGGGTCTTCAGTTCGGCCCCGGCCAGCGCGAGCAGCTGGTCCCGGTCGAGCACGCCGGACAGGTCCGCGATCTTGGGTCCCACCAGCAACCACACCGCCGGAGCGCGGGAACCGCCGTCGCCGTACCGGGTGTGCTGATCGGCGAGCGTTGCCAGCCGAGCCTGGGCGGCACCGGCGTCGGAGGTCTCGACGACAGCCCCGGCACCGTGCAGCCGGATCACGCCTTCGCCGTCGACGACCCGCACATGCTGGACCGGTTTCGTGAACCGGCCGAGCACACCTTGCCGCCGGGCCGACGCGGCGAAGACCCGGTGGTGTGCCGTGCTCGCGACGCGCCTCAACCGATCAGGTCCGACACCGATGCTGCGCGCGACGGCGGTTCCGACCGCCTCATCGTCCACTGTGGACGATCGATCCTTGGTGCGCAGCTCGGTCGCGCCGGTGGCGACCGCGCGCACCAGGTTGCGCTGCGGGTCGACCGTCACGTCGACCTCGACACCTGCCGGGTCGGCACCCTGCGCCACGACGGCGGCCTCGGCCTCGGTCCGTACGGCGAGGACGTCGGCGTTGGTGGGGCTGGGCACGATCCGCTCGACCGACTCCCGGACCAGTGCCAGCGCGGCGCCGAGCGGGCTGATCACTTCCGCGTGCGCGGCGATCCGCCATTCGTGCCCGGAATCCTCGCCAAGGAACGGGGTGACCGCGGCCGCGCCGCCTCCGCCGCCGACGAGGGTCGGCCGATCCAGCCGATACTCCCGGATCAGTTCGTCGACGACCGCGCGCACCGGCTTCACCGCCCGGCGCATCACCGTCCGGGCGGCTTCCTCACCCGACGTGCCCATCGCTTCGGCAAGCGGCGCCAGCGCCAGGCGCGCGGATTCCGCCTCCGAACGCGCGTAGGAATCGGCGGGCACGATGCCGAGCGCGTTGGCGGCACACGTCAGCGTGAGCGCGTACCGCTTGCCGTCGGCCGTTTCCAGCGCGACATAGTCACTCGGATCGTCCGGCCGTGGGGAGACGGTGATCAGTTTCGCTCTCTCCAGCGCCGAAGCGGGCGCGAAACACGCGTACGGCAGGCCCGCGATATGCGCGCTGCGTGGGCCGACGTCGGTCACGGCGCGTCCGGAGAACCGGATCAGGGAACCGCCGCCGATACCGATCGTGCGCACGTCGAGGGCGGGCAGGTACGTCTCGTGTCCGCCGAGATGGGCGTGCCGCACAAGCACTCGCCCGCGACGGACCACGCTGATGTCGGTCGACGTGCCTCCGGTTTCGAGGAACAGCCCTTCGCTGAGCTTCTCCCCCATCAACGCGCCGGCGACTCCCGCGGCGGGCCCGGACAACGCCGTCAGCAGCGGCCTTCGACGCATTTCCGGCAACGACATGACCCCGCCGTCGCCACGCACCACCATCAACGGCGCGGTCACGCCGGCCCGTCGCACACTCGACTCGACCAGATCGGCGGTCGTCACCATGCGCGGCATGATCCCCGCGTTCAGCACCGCGGTGCGGGCGCGTTTCGTGAGCCCGTACAGGCCGGTGATCTCGTGTGTGGCCGTGGCGAGCACGTCCCGCTCCCGTGCGGCGGCCGCCACCGCCCGCTCCCCCGCCGGATCGTCCACACTGAACGGTTCGACGGCGACGATCACCTCCGCCCCCTGGCGGACCAGATCCTCGACGGCTTCGCCCGCGCCGGAGAGCTCACGCACCGGCGCGAACCGCACCGGGAGTTTCCGCCCGGGTGCCAGCTCCATTTTCGCGAAGGCCGCGAGCCGCCGGGTGGCGAACGCGTCGAAACCGGTGCCCACCCCGGCGATCCCGACCGTCGCCACGTCGCCTTCCAGCAACGCGTTGGTCGCCTGGGTGGTGCCGTGCGCGAGGAACGACACGTCCTCCGCGCCGATGCCGACGTCGGCGCGGAGCTTTTCCAATGCCTCCAGGATCCCGTGTGCGACGCCGTCTTCGTGGTCATGGCTGGTCGGGACCTTGACCTGGCCGAGCAGGGCGAATGTGCGGGCGTCGACGGCGACGGCGTCGGTGAACGTGCCGCCGACATCGATGCCGACGCGGACCGGAGTGGGCTTGGACGTCATCGTCCACCTCCTGGTGAATGGGGGTCAGTAACCGCGGACTTCCGGCCAGCGCCGCTCGACGCCGGCCCGGTCCAGCAGCCGGGCGAACTCCTCGAACCGCGCCGGGTCCTCGCGGACCGCGTGCGGCTCGCCGCCTCCGCGCACCGCGAATCCGGCGAGGTGACCGGCGACCTCGCCGACGTTCCACTCCACGGGGTGCAGCCGGTGACAGCCGTTGGTGATATGGGTCGTGCCGATGTTCTTGCCCGCGGGCAGCAGATTCCGCATCCGCTGGGGCAGCAACGCGCCGAGCGGCAGCTCGAACGGGACGCTCGGGACGTCGACGTAGGTGTCGCCCGCGGTCGAGGGATGCAGATCGATCCGGTAGCTGCCGACGCCCACGGAGTCTTCGCGGCGCTTGCGGCCGCTCGGCCCGAGTACGTCGAGCGAAACGTCCTGCTCGACGATCGTCGTCACGGCCCGGATCCGCCGCGCTTCACGCACGTAGGCGGATTTGGCCAGCCCGTCGTCGGTGTCGACGACGTCCCGGCGCAGCTTCAGGCCGGGGAATCCGGTGCCGCCGTCGAGCCGCGGTGCCTCCGTCTGCAACCAGTACAGCACCGACAACGACAGCTGCTTGGCCTCATGATGGGCCAGCGCGACGTCCTCGGCGGTACTCACGCCGTCGATCTCCACCGCGGGCCGCAGCCAGTAGTCGTTGAGGGGCCAGTTCACCAGCGTGATGTCGGAGTCGAACGCGCCCGGCCGGTGCAGCTTGCGCGCGAGGATCCGGCGGAATCCCCACAGTTCCTTGTCACCGGCGTCGGCGCTCTGGTCCGCGCTCACCGCCAGCGGATCGGTGTCCGGGTTCGGATCGAAGGTGCGGCCGACCGGCGCGAGCGAACGCGGATCCGGCGCGAGGAAGCCGAGCAGCGGGCCGGGCCAGAAGTCCGGCTGGTACTCGCGCCAGAAGCCGTACATCTCCGGCCGGTCGATCGTGTGGTCCTCACCCGCGTGGTGCGACAAGGCGAAGCAGTAGGTGATCCCCTGGAGATTGCCGGAATCCGCGTGTTCCGGGGCGTGCGGTTCGCCGTGGTCGGACTGGGCTTCGGCCCCGATCGCGAATTCGGTACCGGTCAACGGCAGAAGATCGCCGTTCTCGGTCGCGTCGAGCACGTACCGCGCACACACCGCCGTGCGCTCCCCACCGGGTCCCTCGAAGGTGACGACGTCGACCCGATCACCGCTCACCTCCGCCGCGACCGGCCGATGACGAAGCAGCACGGTGAGCCGTCCGGCGGCCCGGTGCGGCGCCAGCATCGCCTCCAGCACAGCGAGCGCCACACGCGGCTCGTGACACAGCTTGCTCACCCGGCCCGCGCCCGGGTTGAGGTCGGTCAACCCCGCCGCTTCCGCGCGCAGCGGATAGTTCCGCCGGTAGTAGTCACGCACGCCCTCCCGGAAGGTGCGATACGTTGCCGTGCCACCGAAGCGCTCGATCCACGGGTTCTCGTCCGGGGGAACCGCCTGTGCGGTGAACTGACCGCCGAGCCAGTCGGTCTCCTCGGTCAGCACGACGTGATGCCCCGCCGAGGCGGCGGCGAGCGCGGCGGCGACGCCGCCTACCCCGCCGCCCGCGACGAGGATCTCGGTGCCGAGTTCGTACATGGTTCGTCCTATCGGGATCGTGGTGGACCGACCTGTGCGCCGTCCACCTGTGGGCACCGCAGCAGCTGCTGCGGCGCGGTCGTCTTTTCGGTCACGAGGTCGACCAGCAGCCGCACCGCGCGTCTGCCCATCTCCCGCATGGGGACCTCGAAACCGCTCACCCCGGGCGGGCCGCCGAGCACCGCGAGCGAGAGATCGTCCGGAGTGGACAGTCCGGCTGTGTCGACGGCACGCCGGACAGCGCGGTACGCCGTACCGGTGTCGGTCCCCTCCACCACTACGGCGGTGACCCCGTCGGCGATCCAGCCGCGCACGGTCGTCGCGGTGATCTCCGGACCCTGCAACCGGACGACGCCCGTCCGCGGTGCGGCGCGAAGCACTCCGCGCTGCCGGTCTTCCGACGACGGTGCCTCGTCCGCCTCGCGCACATACCGGATTTCGCGATGACCGAGATCGAGCAGGCGCCGCGGCACCAGCGCGGACGCCGTCACGTAATCGGCGCCGACGTAAGGGATCCGGCCGCCGAGCTCCGGGCGCCGTCCGATGTAGACCAACGGGAAGCCGTCGTCGACGAGCCGGGACACCGGACCTTCCGGAACATGCCTGCCGAAGAACAGGCAGCCGTCGGCCAGCCGGGTGCGGCGGATCGCGGCCTCCTGCCGGGCGCCCGGTCCGCTGGTGCCGGTGAACAGGATGAGGTCCTGGCCGAGTTTGGCCGCTTCTTCCTCCACTCCGGACAGGATCGGGTGGTAGGTGTCGGCCTCGTCGGTCGGGAAAGCGCTGCGGAACGTGTAGAGACCGAGCAGGTTCGAGCGCGAGCGCGCGAGCCGGGTCGCTACCGGATGCGGCACGTAGCCGAGATCCTGCGCCACCTCCATCACCCGTTGCCGCGTCGACTCGGCCATCCGCACGGAGCGGTTGCCGCCGAGCACCACGGAGACGGTCGCCTGCGACACCCCGGCGATGCGGGCGATGTCCGCCTGCCGCGGCGGACGGCGTCCTGCTGCCATTCCGGCTCCTCGATGTCGGCTAATGCGGTTTAGCCGAGCATCTGTGCGGGATCCGGCGAAATCAAGGAAACCGGCGCATCCTGTCCGGTACCGCCGCTGATCAGGACTAATACGTATTAGCGCCTTGACGCTGCCCGCTTGCTGTCCGAATGGTTGGACGACCACGTCAACGCCGACGAAAGGGAGTGTCCGCATGACCGAGCTGTCCCGACGCGCGGCTCTGCGCGGAGTCGCCGGAGTAGGCCTCGGCCTGGCCGCGATACCCGTCCTGGGCGCCGGGTCCGCGGCCGCGGCGCCGGCCGGATTCCCGGAGTACCGGTTCCTGCGCACCGCGTTCGACAAGAGCGAATTGAAGTACAACCCGACCGGCGAACTGATCTTCCCGTGCATCCGCGGTGTCGCGGGCCGGGTCGCGAACCCGCTGGGCCGCTACTACCTGTACTACGCGCCGCACGACGCTCCCGGCGGCATCTGCCTCTCCTACGCCGACAGCCTCGAGGGTCCCTTCACCGAATACGCGAACAACCCGATCGTCAAAAGGACCTGGAAACCGCACTACGACGTCTCGCACGTCTCGTCGTCACACGTGCTGTGGAACGAGGACGCGCGCGAACTGTGGCTGTACTTCCACGGCGAGAACACCACGACCCGGCTCGCCCGGTCGAAGGACGGCATCCACTTCACCTACGACAAGGTCGTGCTGTCCACCTCGATGTTGCCCGCAGGCACCACCGAAGCCTCCTACGCACGGGTGTTCCGGCACAGCCTGCCGTCACGCGGCGCGAAGTACATGATGGTCTTCATGATCAACGACAGGAGCAACCATCGTTCGATCGGTTGGGGCTGGTCCGTCGACGGGCGGAACTGGACGTTCTCGCAGACGCCGCTGATCCGCCCCGAAGAGGTCGGCGCGAGCAACATCGGCGCGCCGACCATCGCGCAACGCGGCACGTCGACGTACGTGATCTACCACGAGAACATCGAAGCCGGCGGCAACATGCTCATCACCGAGGTCGGCAACGACTTCAGCAAGCGCAGGCATCTCGGCGTCTTCCACGCCCCGCTGCCGGGCGCGCCGGACAACGGGCGCTGCGCGGCTCCGTCGTTCGGGACCATGAACGGCAAGGAGTACATGTTCTACGAAGCAGGCGCACGCCTGGACGGCTCGATCGCGATCGCTCGGGCGGTCTGACCTCGTGAGTGGTAAGGGACGGTTCTAACCGTCCCTTACCACTCACGAGACCAGCGCCACTCGGTACCGCGGTTCTGCCGGGTGCTGGCCACGGCCGGGGGGGTTGCGAAAGCCACTTTCGCAACCTTCAACGTTGCGAAAGTGGCTTTCGCAACCCCCCCCGGGCCTCCACAGACCGGGCCCGGGATCAACGGCGGCCGGAAGCCAGTAGGTACGTAAGACACCCTCGGTCACGGGCGCCCGAGCAGTGCCGCGACCGCCTCTCGCGCCTGACGCGCGGGCGCCGGATCACCGCTGATTCCCGCCGTCACGATGGCCCCTTCGGCGAGCAGGTAGACCGGTTCGGTCACCGACCCGCCCGCGGCCCGCACCCAGGTGTCGATCTGCTCGCGAAACGCCTGCTTGTGCGCTCGCACCTCAGCCAGGACCGCCTCGGACGACGAGCCGAGTTCGCCGTGGGCGTTGATCCAGGCGCAACCGCGGAAACCCGGTTCGGCGAACCACTCCGCAAGCCAGTCGAAGACCGAGAGCACCCGCTCGCGGGGATCCGCGACCTGGTCCACATGGGCGGCCAGGCTGCCCCGCCAGCGCTCATCGCGACGTCTGAGCATCGCCACCACGAGGTCTTCCTTGGCTTCGAAGAATCGGTAGATGCGCTTGAGTGACAGGCCGGACGCCGCGCGGACCTGGTCCATGCCGACCGCCTGGATGCCGTTCTCGTAGAAGAGTTTCTCGGCGGCATCGAGCAGGGCTTCGCGATCCACGCGGTTCTGCTCCTCGGTGACGGCGGCCGGCATCGGGTCTCCCTTGACGTTGAGAACGGTCGTTCCCTATCGTAGGCGCCGAACGTAGAGAACGCACGTTCTCCACCTGAGGAGGTTCGACGATGACCGAAGTACGCCAGCCTTGCCCTCCGTTCACCCGTGAGACGGCACTGCGGAAGGTCCAAGCGGCAGAGGATGCCTGGAACACCCGGGACCCCCGCAAGGTGGCGTCGGCGTACACGCCGGATTCGGTCTGGCGGAACCGGGAGACCTTCGTCCGAGGCCGCGAAGAGATCGTCGCGTTCCTGACCGGGAAGTGGGAACGGGAACTGGATTACGCGCTGCGCAAGAACCTTTGGACGTTCACCGACGACCGGATCGCCGTCCGCTTCCAGTACGAATGGCACGACCAGGCCGGCCGGTCGTGGCGCAGCTACGGCAACGAACTGTGGGAGTTCGACGAGCACGGTCTCATGAGCCGTCGCGAGGCGAGCATCAACGACGTCGCCATCTCCGAAAGCGACCGGCGCATCCACGGCCCGCGCCCGCAGGAGGAACACGGCGCCGACTTCCCGCTCCGGTGAGCCGTTCAGTCCGTGATCGCGGAGATCTCCCACAACCCCAAGGACTTGTCCGCGTAGGCGCCGTCCTCCTCGGTGCACCCCTCGACCAGCACGGCCAGCGGCTCCGGGAACCCGAACGGCTCCCGGCACAGATTCAGCGGCCGCCAGTCGCCGGTCACGATGTCGGTGTTGGTCCGCAGTTCGGTGAAGGTCGTGGTCAACAGGTACCGGGAACCGCTCCGCCGCAGGTTGCGCAGGGCCCGCCCGATATCGGCGAAACTCAGATGGACCAGGCAATCCCGGCACAACACGAGGTCGGCCGGCGGCAGCGGATCACCGGTCAGATCGAGCACCCGGAACTCGTGGACCGGGTCGTCCCGGAACCGTTCGGCGTTCATCTCGATCAGGTCGGGAACGATGTCGCCCCCGATGTACCGGTCGAGATCCAGGCCCACTTCACTGAGCCAGCCGTAGTCGCCGCACGGCAGGTCGAGCAGGGTGCGCACCCCGAAACGATCGAGGAGGGCGGGCAGCCGGTCGCTCAGTTCCCGCGTCTGGACCGACTCCGAACCAGGCCCGGAGACCGAGGAGGAACTCCACAACCGGGAGCGGAAGATGTAGGTGAAACGATCCTGGGTCCCCATACTTTCCAGCTCTTCGGCGACCCGCCGGAAGTTGCGCTGCGCCGTGGTGATCGGTCGTTCGTCCACTCCCGCATCGTAACCTCGTGAGCGAGGGGGCGGTCCGATGACGGAATGGGACACCGAACGCGGCAGGCTGCTGAAGTCGAATGCCGGCGCGCTCGCCAGGACGGCGTTGACGAACGTCGTACGCGAATATCCGCACCACGAGAGCCACTGGCACCTCGAAGGCGTGCCCATTCGCTCGCCGAAACTGTCGCACCCGTGCTTCTACGGCAGTTTCGACTGGCATTCCTGCGTGGAGATGTTCTGGGTCCTCGTGCGTTTGCTCCGTCATCACCACGAACTCGTGCCCGCCGACGAGATCCGCGGCCTTCTCGGCGAGCACCTGACCGCCGAAGCGCTCGCAGGCGAGATCTCCTACTTCGCCCCTGAGGAGCAGCGGAACACCCAGCGCCCGTACGGCTGGTCGGCACTGCTGGAACTCACCTGCGAAGTCGCCACCTGGGACGACCCGGACGCCACGCGCTGGTCAACGGGATTGCATCAGCTGAGCGCGGTCTTCGTGAACCGCTACCTCGGCTGGCTTCCCCATGCCACCTACCCGATTCGGTACGGGGTGCATGACAACGGCGCGTTCGGGTTGTCCCGCGCTCTTCCGTACGCGGAGTACCTCGCCGACCACGGCGACCCGCGGCTGCACCGCCTCATCGTCGAGACGGCTTGGCGCTGGTTCGGATCCGACCGCGATTACCCCGGATCCTGGGAACCGTCAGGAGCCGACTTCCTGTCCCCCGCCCTCGCCGAGGCGGAGCTCATCTCCCGCCTGATGCCCGCGGCCGAGTTCGCGGATTGGCTGGACGCTTTCCTTCCTGGCATCGCGGAACGGAAACCCACGCCCCTCTTCACCCCGGCGACCGTGACGGACACCTCCGACGGACAACTCGCCCATCTGCACGGCCTCAACCTGCACCGGGCGTGGTGCTGGCACCGCATCGCGGCCGCACTCCCCGACCAGGACGACCGGATCCCTGCCGTCCTCGAAACCACAAACGCTCATACCCACGCTTCGCTCGCGCAGACCGCCGGCGGCGCCTACATGGTCGAACACTTCCTCGCCTACTACGCGCTCCTCCTGCTCGGCTGAGCAGTCACTCGCTGTTGGTGGGCCGAGCGAGGCGACTACGGGTGAACACCCGCCTGTTCGAGTGAACCCACCGTGAGCACGGATGCTCGAATCTCGTCGACGTTGGGCGAAGTTCGTCCGTACTGGGCAGTTGCGATCAGCATTTCGCACAATGCGAGAACGCGACGCGCGATCGCATCGATGTCGGCCTCCACCTGCGGACTTCCCTGCCGCCGCAAAGGCCCCGATGACACCGGGAAGGCAAGATGCCGGGCCGCGGAGGCCTCCAGGCGGCACTGGTCCATTCGGTCCCACCCACTACTTTTAGTAGTTTTCGTGGTCACCCAGACCGTTGAGCGACGCGTGCATACCGTTCATCGAGACACACGCAGTACTACTGAACGGTCACAGTCTGCTTTCGCCAAGATGTCCTCAGCCGCACCGGTCAAGAACCGGTAACGCACGCGTGGCCCCCTGCTGTCACAGGAGGCCACGCGGATGTCCATTCGCCCGCTCGCTAGAACAAGGACAGGACGGTCGTGACCTTACAGCCCGACAACACGAAGACACCAGACAACGAGCCGCCCCAACGGGTCAAAGTCGTCATCGAACACGCCGAAAGGCCGGTTCGGCGAGTCGCGACGGCCGCGGAGATGATCCGCACGGCGCGGCCGCTCCTGAGGACACCGGGACGCCATCGCAAGGAGCCGGCGCGCGATGGCTGGCTCTGCCTGGCGATGGCGGTCCTCGCCGGCTGGGCCCCGACCCTGCGGATGTGTCTCCTGCTGACGATCGGTGGCGGAATCGTCGTCGGCGTCGTCAGGATCAGCAGCCCGCAAATCGGGGTTTCGGCGGGGACCAGTGTGGGTCTCCTGACGCTCTTCTGCGCCTGGATCGTAAAGTCCCGCCAAGGAAAACAGCGGCGAGAGCCGAGTCTGTAGCGAATCGCGCCCCGTGCCCGCCGCATCGCGGGCACGGGGCGCCCGGCAATGTCGGAAAATCTCCCCACGCGCGCGGCGGCGTCCGGTTGAATGATCGCGAACGCCGACATGTGAGGAGATCTCGTGCGGAGAGCTAGAAGACTGGGGGCGCTGGCCGCTTCGGTGCTGGCAGCGACCATGGCACTGGGCAGTCCGGCGACGGCCGAAACCGTGCAGTCGTTCCACACCTCGCTCGACCCCGCTTCGGTGCGGGAGTCGATGCGCTATCTGGTCGAGACCTACCGAGTGAGCGAGCAGGAGGCGTTGCGGCGTCTGGAACTCCAGACCGACAGCCTGAAACTGGACGAACTGCTCCGCCGCGACCGCGGCGCGGAGTACGGCGGCATGTGGCTCGACCAGGACAAGGGGCAACTGGTCGTGGCGATGACCAAGCCCTCGGCGGCCGAGCCGTACCTGAAGGCCATGCCCGCCCGCTCCGCCGTTCGCACGCAACAGGTCCAGCACTCGTTGCAGCAGCTGACGGCGGCGAAGGAACGCGTCGCGGCCAAGGTCGGCGCCGGCCCGGACGCGGTGTACCTGCCTTCGGTGAGCGAGTCCGAAAACCGTGTCGTGCTTTGGGAACGCGGCTGGGTGGCGCACGAGAAGGCGTCCGTGCGGGCCGCGGCCGCAGAAACAAACGCCGCGCACCAGGCCGCGGCGGCGGAATCCGGCATGGTCGTCTCACGCGTGCTGAAGAACCCGAACGCGCTGTCCACGGCGAACGTGGACCTGGGTTTCTGTCATCCGCTCTACTGCACGAACTACGGCCCGATGCGCGGCGGCCTCCGGCTGGACATGAAGCGCGACAACGGCACCTGGGGTGGTTGCACCAGCGGCTTCAACCTGCGGTCCACCGGTGGTGGTTTCCCCGGCAAGGGCTGGGTGCTCACGGCTGGGCACTGCATGCGGACCAAGACCAACAACACGCCGACGCAGCACAACGGCAACGACGTGCTGCAGCAGCACGGGATCGAGAAGAGCTCGTACCCGTACGACTACGCGGCCCTGCCGTACGTGAACGACGCGGCGGCGACGCAGTGGCTCGAAGGCCAGACCGGCCGCAACCGCGTGCTGAAGTACTGCCGCAACGGCGGTATGGACAGCAACGGTGACACCCCGTGCGGCGCGCAGGCCACCTCGGTCGACGAGTACATCACCAGTGCCCGCAAGCTCGCCGACATCAAGGCCGGGTATGTCGTCTGCGCCTCCGGGACGGCGTCGAGCGCGGTGAACTACCCCGATTCCGTCGACAGCGGCGCGGGTGCCGGCTACCTCGTCGGGACCCGCTGCGGACGCGTCCTCTCCACGGACGTCGGCATCAACACCGACCTCTGCGCCCGTCCGGGTGACAGCGGCGGACCGCTGTTCAGCCAAGCCGACCACGCGGCACTGGGCATCCTCGTGGGCAACCAGCAGTCCCGATCGGGCCCCTGCCAGGCCGGTGAGCTGAACAACTACGCGCCGATCGAGACGATCACCACCGACCTCAGCGAACGGATCGCCAGTCAGGGCTCCACGTTCGCGGTGATCACGACTCCGAACGGCTGACCTCGCAAGTACGTGTAGGCGCCCTTCGCCATGGCGAAGGGCGCCTACACGTTGGGCCGTAATGCCGTAACTCGCGTGATGCGGCTCCAATCACGCGAATTACGCCTTCAATCACGCGAGTTCGCTGTTCAAGCACGGCGGGCTGCCCGGGCGGACTGCGAAGAGGTCCACGACGTCCTCCGGGCGTTGCCGCTACTCGAACCTACTTTCACGCGGTCAGCAGAGGACCTTCGTACCGCAGCGAGTCGCCCTCGCCGTACACCCGGACCGTCAGCTCCGGCGGCTCCCATGGGGCGAAAACCTCGTCGACCGTCTGGGGCACCGGACCGAGATCCACATCCACCGCGAAGGTGTGCGCCACGATCGCGGCCTGGACGACGTCGCCGTCCGGACCGGTCACCTCCAGCCGCGTCACCCCGGTGTCGATCGCTCCGAGCACGCCCGGCCGTCTGCTCCACACCGCGAACCCGCGCTCGCC
The DNA here is from genome assembly GCF_055561455.1 of Amycolatopsis sp. PSD-21. Classification (NCBI taxonomy): domain Bacteria; kingdom Bacillati; phylum Actinomycetota; class Actinomycetes; order Pseudonocardiales; family Pseudonocardiaceae; genus Amycolatopsis; species Amycolatopsis sp. PSD-21. The sequence goes on from NZ_CM145712.1 coordinate 4,813,215, forward strand.
GGTATCGCTCCCGTAACCGGTGCTCATGATGTTGAACAGCGTGCGCTCTCCCTCCCGGAAGACGCATTCCGCCTCGACACCCGAATCGTGGTAGGCCAGCATCCGCCCGTCCGCGGTACTCGTCCCGATCCGGGCTCCGGTGTGCCACCCCGCGTGTGACACCGCCTCCGTCGATCCCGCGATCTCCGCGGACCGGTAAAGCTCACAGAGCGCCGTCAGCTCCGTTATCCATCGTGTGGTCTCTTCATCACTTGCCGGGGCCACTACGCGTGCGCCCTCCTCCCTGACTGTCCACAATGGTCAACTTCGAGGCTGGCACACCCGGCCGCCGGCCACATCGGGGTTCTCCCGGAGATCGGTCCGGCCCGCTGCACGGTTCGGTGCAACCGGCGCCGCGCGGTTAGGCCGAGCAGAGCAATCTCGCGGATATCCCGTCATGGGTGTTCCGGTCACCCGTCGGAGTGTCGTGACACTCCGACGCGAAGAGGGACGACCGATGACCGCGCAGCGCACGATCACGGACGAGATCGGCGAAATCGGTGTCTGGCTGATGGGCGAATTCGGTGGCCGCGTGCCCGCGGCCGTGATCAGCCGGGTGCTCAACGCGAGTAAACGTGACCTCGAAGGCCGTATCGACCCCGAAGAGCTGGGCGAGATGTTCCACGCCCTCTGCCGGTTCCGCCTTCAGCGGATCGTGGCCGCGGACGAGCGGATCACCGTCAAGATCCCCGCCGTTCGCCCTTCGTGATGGTCTTGAGCTCCACGTACTGGGCGAGGCCGACGGCGCCGTACTCGCGGCCGATTCCGCTGGCCTTGTAGCCACCGAAGGGACCGTCGAAGCCGATCGGTGCACCGTTGACGGTGACGGTCCCGGTGCGCATCCGCCGTGCGACGGCGAGCGCGCGGTCCTCGTCCGCCGACCAGACACCGCCGGAGAGCCCGTACTCCGAGTCGTTGGCGATGCGGACCGCGTCGTCCTCGTCCTCGTAGGGGATGACGACCAGCACCGGCCCGAAGATCTCCTCCTTGGCGATGCGCATCGTGCTGTCGACGTCGGCGAACAACGTCGGCGTGACGTAGTTGCCCTTGTCCAGGCCTGCCGGGACTTCGGACCCGCCGGTGACCAGCCGCGCGCCCTCGGCGACACCGATGTCGATGTAGTCGCGCACCCGCTGCCGCTGATCGGGCCGCACCATCGGGCCGATGAAGGTCTTCTCGTCGGCGGGGTCGCCGACCACGAGCGATTCCATCATCTCCTTGAGCCGGGCGACGACCTCGTCGTACCGGGCACGCGGCGCGAGGATCCGCGTCTGCGCGATGCACGCTTCGCCGTTGTTGAGCAGCGATCCGAATTTCAGCCCGGCGATCACGTCCTCGAGGACGGCGTCGGGCAGGATCACGGCCGCGGATTTGCCACCCAACTCCAGGCTGACCCGCTTCAGCCGCTCCCCCGCCAAAGACGCGATCCGGCGGCCGGCGGCGGTCGAGCCCGTGAACGCGATCTTGTCGACGCCGGGGTGCTTCACCAGGTACTCGCTGGTCTCCCGGTCCGCGGGCAGCACGCTGATCACCCCCGCCGGCAGCCCGGATTCCGCCAGCAGGTCCGCGAGCAGGCTCATGCTGAGCGAGTTCTCGGGCGAGACCTTGAGGACGACCGTGTTCCCCGCGAGAAGCGCCGGAACGATCTTCGCCATCGACGCGGAGAACGGCGAGTTCCACGGGATGATCGCGGCGACCACCCCGATCGGTTCGCGACGCACGATCGAACGGAACGGCGACGAGGGGTCCGAGGGCGTGAGTGTCTCTTCCCACCCGAAGTCCTCGGCCGCCTTCAGATACGAAACGGCCATCCGCCCCACTCCGGGCTGCCCGGCACGCGTGAACCAGAGAGCCGAGCCGTTCTCGGCGGAGATCAGTTTCGCGATCTCGTCCGCGCGAGCCGCCCGCAACGCGTTCAGCCGCCGGAGAACCTCGATCCGTTCCCCCGGCGAGGTCCCCGGCCACGGACCTTCGTCGAAGGCGGCCCGAGCCGCGGCGACGGCACGGTCGACGTCCGCGGGCAGTGCTTGGACGACCCGTCCCAGCACCGATTGGTCGTGTGGGGACACGATATCCAGCCTCGTCGGCTCGCTCGGCGTCGTCCACTCGCCGCCGACGAAGAGCTTGTCGTTCGTGATCACCGTTTTCCTCCATAACTGTCACACTCAAGTGGCACTTACTCACGTTAACGCCACGCCTACGTGATACATTCCCCGCATGAGAGCTGACGCCGCCCGCAATCTGGAAGCCCTCCTGACGACCGGCGCGCGGATGCTCGCTCAGGACCCCTCGGCCAGCATCAGCGCGATCGCCGCCGAGGCCGGCGTCGACCGTCGCACCGTCTATCGGCGGTTCGCCTCGCGCGAAGAACTCCTGGCCGCCATCTACGACTCCCGGCTGACCGCGGTCGAAAAGGTCGTCAGCGCCGCCCGGTTCACCGAGACGGCGATTCCCGTGGCGCTGCACCGCTACGTCGAAGGCATCATCGAAGTCAACCGCCGATGGCCGGTCGAACTGACCCGGATGCGCGCCGAACCCTCCATCCAGGACCGCCGGAGCCGGCTTTCCGCCGAGGTGGAGACGTTCCTCCAGCGGGCCACCGACGAGGGGTTCCTCCGCGCGGACATTCCCAACGGCTGGGCGGGCCGGCTGCTGATCCAGCTGCTCCACCTCGCGTCGCAGGAGGACATGGACGCCCCGCGCGCCGCCGATCTGCTCGTCGAGACGTTCCTGAACGGCGTCGGCGCTCGCTAGCGCCCCCTCCAGGAGGATCGCGTCGAGCCACGTCGTTGCTTCGTGACGGGGTCGCGACCTCCTTCGCCTGCTGACGACCTCGGCCCGATCAACGATGCGGAGCGCGTCCAGCATGTCCGCTAAGAACTTCGTCACCCACGACCCCCACGAAGGGGCGACGTCACGCAGAGTGTGCAAAGGTGACGGCATGGCCGCTTCGCGCAGACGATTCCCGGTGTCCTGGACCACCGTCATGCCGGTCCTCGCCATAGTCGTGCTGGCGCTGAGCTGGGGCCGTGACCTGGGCCCGGTGCCCGTGGTCATCGTCGCGCTCGCGCTCGGCGGCACGGTGCTGGCGGCGGTGCACCACGCCGAGGTGGTCGCGCATCGCGTCGGGGAACCCTTCGGCTCGCTGGTGCTGGCGATCGCGGTCACGGTCATCGAAGTCGCGCTGATCGTGACGATGATGTCCTCCGGCGGCCCCGAGGCCGGGACCCTCGCCCGCGACACCGTGTTCGCCGCGGTGATGATCACGATGAACGGCATCGCCGGCATCTCGCTCATGGTCGGCGCCCGCCGCTACGGCGAGACGCACTTCAACCCCGAAGGCAGCGGCGGCGCGCTCGCCACGGTGGCGACGCTCGCTTCGGTCAGCCTCGTGCTGCCGACGTTCACCACGAGCACGCCCGGTCCGGCCTTCAACGGCACGCAGCTCACCTTCGCCGCGGTAGCGTCGCTGCTGCTCTACGGACTCTTCGTGCTCACGCAGACCGTGCGCCACCGTGACTTCTTCCTGCCTGTGGACAGCGAGGGCTCCGTCAAGGAGGAAGAGCACGCCGAGCCACCCTCCAACAAAGCCGCCCTGACCAGCCTCGGGCTGCTGCTGGTCGCCCTCGTCGCCGTCGTGGGCCTGGCGAAGGTCGAGTCGCCCGCGATCGAAGCGGGGGTCCGCGCCGCGGGTTTCCCGCAGTCGTTCGTCGGCGTCGTGATCGCCATGCTGGTGCTGCTGCCCGAGACCCTGGCCGCGACCAGGGCCGCGCGGCGCGACCGGATGCAGACCAGCCTGAACCTCGCCTACGGTTCGGCGATCGCGAGCATCGGGCTCACCATCCCGACCATCGCACTGGCGTCGATCTGGCTGGACGGCCCGCTGATGCTGGGCCTCGGCGCCACGCACATCGTGCTGCTGGCGCTGACGATCGCGGTCAGCGTGCTGACCGTCGTCCCCGGCCGCGCGACACGGCTGCAGGGCGGGGTGCACCTGGTCCTGCTGGCCGCGTTCCTGGTGCTCGCCGTCAGCCCGTGACACGAGTCCTCTTCGGACGGTGTTCTGTCGGTGGTCCCGGGTAATCTCTGCCCCGTGAACGCTCGGGACCGCATCCAAGAACTCGCCGATCAGATCGTCGTCCTTCGCGACGCCTACTACCGTGGCTCGCCGAAGGTCGCCGACGCCGACTACGACGCGATCGAAGACGAATTGCGCGGGCTCATCGAGGCGAACCCAGAGCTGGCCCCGGATCCGAACCCGCTCGAGCAGGTCGGCGCGCCCGCCATCCTGCACGCGCCCATCCGGCACTCCCGCCCGATGCTGTCGCTGGAGAAGGCGACGAAACCCGAGCAGGTCGAGGCGTTCTTCGCCCGGTTCCCTGGGCAGCCGGTGGTCGTCATGCCGAAGCTCGACGGCCTGTCGCTGGCGCTGGTCTACGAGAACGGCAGGCTCGCCAGGGCGGTCACCCGCGGCGACGGGACCACGGGCGACGACGTGACCATGCTGGTCCGGGCGCTGACCGACGGCGTCCCGGACAAGGTCGACGCGCCCGGCCGGGTCGAGGTCCGCGGCGAGGCGGTCATGCTGCGCTCGACTTTCGCCGCCTACAACAAGGTTCACCCGGACAAGCCGCTGATCAACCCGCGCAACGCCGCCGCCGGCACCCTGCGCGCCAAGGATCCGGCCACCGTCGCCGAGCGGCGTCTCCAGTTCTTCGCCTTCGACCTCTCCACCGAACCGGAAAGCGCGGAAACCGATCTCGACGGCGCGCTCCGGACGCTCGGATTCGCCGCCGCCGACATGCGTCACTGCGAGGACGCCGAGGCGGCCCAGGCGGTCATCACGAACATCGAGCAGCAGCGCAACGAGCTCGACTACGACCTCGACGGTGCGGTGCTGCGTCTGGCGGATCGCGACGCCTACGCCGCGGCAGGGACCAGGTCCAGCTCACCGCGTGGCGCGCTGGCGTTCAAATTCGCCGCCGAGGAGAAGACGACCGTGCTCGCCGATGTCGTCTGGGACGTCGGCAAGACCGGCAAGATCGCGCCCGTCGCTTGGCTGGAGCCGGTGTTCGTCGGCGGGGGCACCGTCACCCGGGCGACGCTGGCCAACCAAGAGGTGATCAAGGCCCGCGACATCAAGATCGGCGACACGGTGCTGGTACGCCGCGCGGGCGACGTGATCCCGTTCGTGGCGGGCGTTCTCGACGCGGCCAAACGCACCGGCGAGGAGCGGGAGATCGTGCCGCCGTCGGTCTGTCCGTCGTGCGAAGAACCGTTGACCGAACAGGGCAACAGCCGGGAACTGTTCTGCACCAACGTCGCCTGCCCCGCCCAGACCGTCCGGCGGCTGATCCACTGGTCGTCGCGCGCGGCCGCGGACATCGACGCGATCGGCGGGGTCTGGATCGAGCGGCTCGCCGAGGCCGGGATTCTCGAGCACCCGTCGGACTTCTATCGCCTCACCAAGGAAAAGCTGCTGGAGTTCGACCGCATCGGCGAGATCTCCGCCAGCCGCATGATCGAGTCGATCGACGCGAGCCGGGCCGTCGGACTGCGCCGGGCGCTGATCGGGCTCGCGATCCCGATGGCCTCCGAGGGCACCGCCGCGCGCCTGTGCCGGGCAGGGTTCGGTTCGCTGGAAGCCGTCGCCGACGCCGGCGAGGAAGGCCTCGTCGCCGTGGAGGACATCGGTCCCAAGGTCGCCGCGTCCCTGATCGAGCACCTCACCCGGCTTCGTCCCGAGCTCGAGCGGCTGCGGGAGGTCGGAGTCTCGCTGGACGTACGCGAAGAAGACCTGCCGCCGGTCGTCGCGGCCGGTGCGCCGCTGGAGGGCAAGACGGTCGTGGTCACCGGCTCGATCAGCGACCCCCGCTCCGGCGAGAAGGTGCCGCGCCCGACCTTCCAGCGGCTGTGCGAACGGGCGGGCGCGACCATCGCGTCTTCGGTCTCGGCGAACACGGACATGCTGATCACCGGCGCCGACGTCGGGGCGAGCAAGCTCACCAAGGCCGAAAAACTCGAAGTCGAGGTCGTGGACCAAGGGGTGGTCTGGGGTCAGTTGATCGAGGCCGGGGTCGTCTAGCCTCCTTCCGCGTTTAGTCCTCTGAATGCGGAAGTTCGTGTCGCGAACTACCGCATCCAGAGGACTAAACGCTGGGCTTCGTCCGGTACCGCGGGCTCGTCGAGTGCCATTCGAAACCGCCGCCCATCCACCCACGCAACCCACGCAGGAACCGTTGCAGCTCGATGGAAGGGACCGCGCTCAGCTTTTCGTGTGCTGCCTGGAAGTCCCGGACGACGTCGTTGTGCAACTCGACGGTGATCGCCGTGGCCTCCTCGATCGAGCATTTCCGGTCGTCGGCGATCAGCAGGACCGCGTTGCAGGGCGGCGACTCGTCCTCCAGATCCTTGGTGACCGAGTGCACGTCGTTGACGAGCACGGACGCCGTCCCCGCTTGGATCGCCGCCTCCCGGACCCGGGGGTCGTAGTACAGGTTCGAGGTCAGTTCGTAGCCACCGAGGACGTCGATCAACGTCATCGAGGTGTAGAAGCTGTCGTGCTGCCTCGCCGCGAGGTATTCCCACGCCGGCGGGTATTTCCCGCTGTGGCGCCACGCGGCGTAGGCGGTCCAGCTCACGAACATCGCGAAGGTCGAGTAGCAGACGCGCTGGACCTGCGCGGCGGTCCCGGATCGCCGCAGGAAGTCCGTCGCCGAGCCCAGCGCCACCAGAACCCGGTCGTTCCGCAGTGTTTCGTCGAGATCGCGGCTGAATTCACCCAACGACGGCACCGGGTCCATCGCCGCCATCGCCAGTGCGAGCTTCGGCGGCAGCTCGGCAGGCACGGCGCCGAGGGAGGTGTCGTCGGCGTAGAGGTCGTCGGCCGCCCACCACGCGGCGTTGAGCCGTGCGGAGATCAGCAGCCTGTCGGGATCCTCGCAGTCCGGGTGGGCGAGCATCACCAGCCTGCCGAAGCCCGCCTTCCCGATCTGCTCGCACTCCTCCTCGTCGAACCCGCACTCCCCCGCCCACCGGACGAGGCGCCGGTCGACCTCCTCGGCGAGCGGGTCGTTGATCCGTTCGGTGACGGGGCAGTACAACGGCGGCGCCGACCCGTCACCCCACGGCCGGTAGGCGTACGCCGGGTCGAGAGCGGGTTCCGCAGGCGGTGGAGCCGCCTGCGGAACGGCGGTCAGCCGGGACGCGAGCCGGGCGGCGGACGTGCCCAGGCCGCTCGGACCGGCCAGCAGTGTGGCGAGCGCACCCTGCTCGGTCATCGCTTCGCTCCGATGGTCTCGCGGGATCAGACGCGGTCCGCGGCGATCAGCAGGTAGTGGAAGCTGCCTTCGCGGTAGGCGTCCAGGAACGGCCCTTCGATCCCGGTCGCCACCGACGACTTCGCCCGCAGCTCCCAGTACGGGATCGTGTCCGGCGTCAGATCCACGACCGAGATCGGCACCAGGCCGTTCGCCGTCATGGCCTTGAAGTACTCACTGCGCGGGTGGATGTTGCAGGTGTAGTGCTGGTCGATCTGCGCGACGGCCTTGGACCGGCCACCGGTCACGTCGTTGTAGCACCCGGTGATGGTGACGTACCGCCCGCCGAACTCCAGCTGCCGCGCGTGCTCGGCGAAGAGTTCGTGGAGGTCGACGTACATCGTGCTCTCGTTGTTCCAGATCGCCTTGCGCGAGCTGGTTTCGAAGCCGGTGTCGAGCATGTTGCGGAAGTGGTAGCGCACCCGGTCGGCGACGCCCCTGATCTCGGCCTGGTGATTGGCGAACTCGACCTGCTTCTCCGAGATCGAGATGCCGTCGACGTGGCAGCCGAACCGCGCGTTGGCCATGATGCTGGTCCCGCCGCGTCCGCAGCCGGCGTCGAGGAGCCGGTCGTCCGGCTTCACGTCGCCGAGGTGATCGAGCAGGACGTCCGCCTGCGCGGTCTCCAAGCGGTGCATTTCGGCGATGATCCGCTCGTCGCGGGTGTTCTCGGGGCCCTCCAGCACCGACCAGTCGACTTCGCCGACCCCGTAGTGGTGGTGATAGAGCCCGTCCACATCGCCCAGACGCAGGTTGACCGGGTCCTTCTCCTTGTTCCAGTACGACGCCACCGACTTCTGGTACTCGGTGCGCAGCACCTTGGCAGGAGCGGGAGTACGGGCGATGGTCACGTGTGTGGTCCTTTCTGGAGCGTTGTTGTTCGTTGTGGTCACCGCGCGACCTCGACGTTCTCCAGGACACCGAGGGCGTCCGGAACGAGCACGGCGGCCGAGTAGTAGGTGCTGACCAGGTAGGAGGCGACGGCCTGTTCGTTGATGCCGTCGAAGCGCACGTTCAAGCCCGGCTCGTACTCGTCGGGCAGGCCGGTCTGGTGCAGCCCGATCACACCGTTGTCCTCGACGCCGGTCCGCATGGCGAGGATCGAGGACGTGCCCCGCTCGGTGATCGGGATCTTGTCGCAGGGCAGCAGCGGCACCCCGCGCCACGCGCCGACGATCTTGCCGTCGACCGTGGTGCCCTCCGGATACAGACCGCGGCGGGTGCATTCCCTGCCGAACGCGGCGATCGCCTTCGGATGGGCGAGGAAGAACTTCGTCTTGCGGCGACGGCTGACGAGTTCGTCCATGTCGTCGGGGGTCGGCGGACCCGACCGCGTCTGGAACCGCGATTTGAGGTCGGCGTTGTGCAGCAGCCCGAACTCGCGGTTGTTGATCAGGTCGTGCTCCTGCCGCTCGCGCAGCGCCGCCACGGTCAGCCGGAGCTGCTCGTCGAACTGGTTCATCGGCCCGTTGTAGAGATCGGTCACCCGGGTGTGCACCCGCAGCGCCGTCTGCGCGACCGCGAGATCGTATTCGCGCGGCGAGATCTCGTAGTCGACGAACGTGCCCGGCAGCAGTGGCTCGCCGTCGTGCCCGGACGACATCCCGATCTCGGCCTCGCCCTTGGCGTTCTGTGGCTTTCCCTTGTGCGCCAGCATGTCCTGGACGTGGCGGCGCATCGCCTCGGACCGGCCGTTGAGGTCGGCGAAGTCTTCCGCACGCAAGGTCAGCACGATGACCGGCGTGACGGCCTTCGCGGTGAACGGCCAGTTCCGGTCGATGCCGGCGAGCATTTCGTCACCGAAGTGGTCGCCGTCGGCCATGCTGCCGACCGAGGCCTCGGCGCCGTACTCGCCGGGTACCACCTTGGCGATCTTGCCGTGCGCGACCAGCACCACCTCGTCGAGCGGAGACCCGTGACCGACGATGGTCTCGCCGGGCTGGTACTCGTGCTGCACGAACCGGTCGGCGAGCGCGGTCAGCGTGTCCTCGTCGTCGAAACCCCGCAGCAGGGCCAACTCCGCCAGTTCCTGCGGGACGACCCGGACCTCGGTGCCGACGTTGGTGAAGCTCACCCGCCCGTCGCCGATCGCGTAGGTCAGCCGCCGGTTCACCCGGAAGGTGCCGCCGGACGCCTCGACCCAGGGCAGCATCTTCAGCAGCCAGCGCGGCGTGATGCTCTGCATCTGCGGCCGCGTCTTGGTGGTCGTCGCCAGGTTGCGCGCGGCGGCGGGGCCGAGACTGAGCCGCCGGTCGGCCTCCGGCGTCGTGGCGGTCATCCTTCGCGGCCGAGTTCGGCGGCTTCGAGGACGGCGAGCGCGTCCGGAACTAGAACGGCCGCGGAGTAGTAGGTGCTGACGAGGTAGGAGATGATCGCCTGCTCCGAGATGCCCATGAACCGGACGTTCAGGCCGGGCTCGTATTCGTCCGGCAGGCCGATCTGCCGCAGGCCGACGACGCCCTGGTTCTTCTCGCCGGTGCGGATCAGCAGGACGGAACTGGTGCTGGTCTGGCTGACCGGGATCTTGTTGCAGGGCAGGATCGGCACGCCGCGCCAGGACGGCACCTTGTGCCCGCCGAGGTCGGTGCCGGTCGGGTAGATCCCGCGTTTGCTGCACTCGCGGCTGAACGCGGCGATCGTGCGCGGATGCGCGAGGAAGAAGCCGGGTTCCTTCCACACCAGCGCGAGCAGGTCGTCGAAGTCGTCCGGAGTGGGCGGACCGGTGCGCGTCGCGATGCGCTGGGTGAAGTCGGCGTTGTGGAGCAGGCCGAAGTCCTTGTTGTTGATCATTTCGTGTTCTTGCCGCTCACGCAGCGCCTCGATGGTCAGGCGCAACTGCTGTTCGGTCTGGTCCATCGGCTGGTTGTAGAGATCGGACACCCGGCTGTGGACCCGGAGCACCGTCTGGGCGACGCTGAGTTCGTACTCGCGCGGCGAGGTCTCGTAGTCGACGAACGTGCCCGGCAGCAGCGGCTCGCCGTCGTGCCCGGAGGAGATGTCGATCTCGGCCTCGCCGAAGTCGTTGGCGCGCCCGGAGTCCTGTGCGGCCTGTTCGATCTGCGCCTGCAGCGATTCGGACTGTTCCAGTACGCGCTCGAAGTCCTGGCGGGTCAGGGTGAGCACGGTGCAGGCGGTGGTCGCCTTGGCGGTGAATTCCCAGATGCCGTCGTCGGAGACGAGGGTCTGCGCGCCGAAGTAGTCACCATCCTTGACCACGCCGAGCGCGGTCTCGTCGCCGTAGTGACCGGGGCCGGTCTTGGTGATCTTGCCGTGTGCGATGAGGTAGACCCGGTCGGCCCGGTGCCCGAATTCGACCAGCACGTCGCCGGCCGCCACTTCCTGCTGTTCGAATCGGCGGGCGAGTTCGGCGAGCACCTCTTCGTCGTCATACCCCTTGAGCGGCTTCAGTTCTCCCAGTTCCGCCGGGATCACGCTCACCTCGGCGCCCGCCTTCGAGAAGGTCACCCGTCCGTCACCGACCGCGTAGTTCAGCCGCCGGTTGACCCGGTAGGCACCGCCGTTCACCTGAACCCATTCGAGCGATTTCAGCAGCCACCGGGACGAAATTCCCTGCATCTGCGGAACGGATTTGGTGGTCGTCGCCAGGTTGCGCGCGGCGGCCCTGCCCAAACTCAGCTGCGGATTTTCCGGCCCCTGGACACCTTCGGCGGAAGTGTCCGATTCGGTCACGGTCACAGCAAGGTCCACCCTTCGATAGTCGTGTGAACAAACAAGATCCACAATTCGCGGCGCGCCGGTCATGCCCCGAAGTGCGGCCCCGCACGATCAACATAGCAAGGGGTTTTTCCCGCACAAGCGCACTTTCAGGTAATGCGACAAGGCCACCCGAATGCCGAATTCCCTTTGTGCGGGAAACCTTTTGGAAACGTGACACGACGTTTTCCCGTGGCCACGCAATCGGGCCAGCAATTGTGCTGAGGTGTCATGCCGGGGCACGCCGGGACTCCCCCGCGTGCCCGGGGTGCGACCGTTGGAGTGGCCACACCGGACTCTTTCGGGTCGCTCCGGTGTCCGCGTTCGACGATGGCTTGACAGACCGCGACGAAACAGAGGGTCGCGTCCGGACACTCCGTCGAGTCAATGGTTCAGCCCTTGCTGACATGTCAGCGTTCGCTGTACTGTCCTGGCTGTGCTGACATGTGAGACCCAGGGCGCCGCGCTCGCCCGGCTCGGCCGCGCCCTCGCCGACCCGAACCGGTGCCGGATCCTGGTCGCCCTGCTCGACGGCGTGACCTATCCCGGGCTTCTGGCCGAGCAACTCGGACTGAGTCGCTCGAACGTGTCGAACCATCTCGCCTGCCTGCGGGGTTGCGGACTGGTCGTGGCCACCTACGAAGGCAGGCAGGTCCGCTACTCACTGGCGGACGCGCACCTCGCCCGCGCCCTGCGGGAACTCGTCCAGGTCGTGCTGGCCGTCGACACCGCCGAGCCCTGTCTGGACGAGGTGCTCCGGTGAGCGTGGAGAGCGATTCCTGCGCGGACGGCTGCTGCACCGCGAAGTCCACAGTGGCCCCGGAGCGCCGCGCCGTGCTTTCCCGGCGGGTCCGGCTCCTGGTCGCCGCCACGATCACCTACAACGTCATCGAGGCGGTCGTCGCCATCTCGGCGGGCACCATCGCCTCGTCGACGGCACTGATCGGTTTCGGCCTGGACTCGGTCATCGAGGTCGCTTCGGCCACGGCGGTCGCCTGGCAGTTCTCCGGGAAGGACCCCGAAGCCCGCGAACGCACCGCGCTCAAGGTCATCGCGGTGTCCTTCTTCGCGCTGGCCGCATACGTCACCGTCGAAGCGGTCCGCACCCTGTTCGGCGCCGACCCCGCCGAGCACTCCCCTGTCGGCATCGTGCTCGCGGCGGTCTCACTGCTCGTGATGCCGTTCCTGTCCTACGCCCAGCGCCGCGCCGGGCGCGAACTCGGCTCCGCGAGCGCCGTCGCCGACTCGAAGCAGACCTTGCTCTGCACCTATCTTTCCGGTGTGCTGCTCGTCGGGCTGCTGCTCAACAGCCTCTTCGGCTGGTACTGGGCGGATCCACTGGTCGCGCTCGTCATCGCCGCCGTCGCGATCAAGGAGGGCCGTGAGGCCTGGCGCGGTGAGCACTGCTGCTGAAAGGAGCGTCATGACCCGGCCCGCCCGATGGAACCGTTACTGGGACACCAAATCCCGCAACTACGACCGGGAGATGCAGTTCCTGGACCGGAAGCTCTTCGGGGATTCCCGTGCGTGGGCCTGCGGCCAGGCCGACGGCGAAGTCCTCGAAGTCGCCGTGGGGACCGGCCTGAACCTGCCGCTCTATGCCGAGGGCGTCACGCTCACCGGCATCGACCTCAGTGACGGCATGCTCTCCATCGCCCGCGCTCGCGCCGAACGTCTCGGCCGTCCGGTGACGCTACGGCGGGCCGATGCCCATCACCTGCCCTTCGACGCCGATTCGTTCGACACCGTGGTCTGCACGCTCGGGCTCTGCGCCATCCCGGACGACGGCAAGGCGCTACGGGAGATGGCCAGGGTGCTCCGGCCAGGGGGCAGGCTCATCCTGCTCGACCACATCGCGAGCTCGTCGCGCGCGGTCCGCGGCCTGCAATGGATGGCCGAGAAGATCACCGTGCCGATGGCGGGCGAACACTTCCTTCGCCGCCCGCTCGAGAAGATCGACGGTCTCGGCTTGGCCGTGGAGCACCGGGAACGGTTCAAGCTCGGGCTCGTGGAACGGCTCGTCGCCCGTAAGTGAAGCGTGTCATCGGAATATCATCGGCGAGGCCGATCCTGATGACGTGACCTACCCTCAGCAACAGTCGCCGATCTGGCAGCAGTATCCCGTCGCACGGCCGAAGAAGGCCCCGAAGACCGGGCTGATCGTCGGGATCGCCGCGGCGGCGGTCGTCGTCACCGGCGGGGCGCTCGCGGTGACCGTGGCGATCACCACGAGCGGCGGCTCGTCCGGCGCCGATGTCCCCCAGGTCGACCCCGACCCGTTCTCCGCGCAGGCCGGGGATTGCATCTCGGCCGACGAAGACGCCGGCAGCAACGGCGCGTTCAGCGCCAGCGCCGTCCGGGTCCACTGTTCGGACAGCTCCGCCAACTACTCGGTGATCGCCCAGCTCGCGTCCGCGTCCGGCTCCGACTGCAACACCGTGCCCGGCTACGAGTACGGCAATCCCATCGTCTACGACTTCAAGTCCGGGGAGTCACGGGAGCTCTGCGTCATGCCGAGAGGCTGACGCCTGTCTCCGGGCGAGGCTTCGGGCCTGCCCGTCGTGCAGATCCCTCACCCATTCCCAACCAGGCTTCGCGGACGACCCGATTCGCGGGTCGTCCGGCGTCCGACCGTCTCGCAAGGCGTGTACGTACGCCCGGTCCAAGTCGATGCGTGCCCGTACCGCACCGGCTCCGCCGACGGCCCCGTGGCCGGGTACGACAACGGCGGCTTCGCCCGCCACGTCTTCGATCACCCGGAGCCCGGCGAGGTAGTCCTCGAGCGGATCGCCGTCGTCGTCGAACATCGGGACCAGGACGTCGGAAAGCATGTCGCCGGCGACCAGCACCCCGCGTTCCTCGATCACCAGCGCCGCATGACCGGGGGCGTGGGCCGGGTGCTCGACGATCCGGATTCGCGGGCCGTCCCAGGGAATCCGGGTGGTTCCGGCGGGCAGGCCGGTGATCAGGCCGAACAGGTCCAGCGGCACCTCACCGGCGATTTCCGGTGGCAGCCCCTCGGCGACGCCTGTCTTCCAGTCCGGGTTGGACCGCAGATCACGCAGATACTCCGCGCACCGGGCGGTGCCGTAACGGGGTGCGTCACCCAGTTCGGGGTGCCAGAGCACGTGATCCCAGTCGGGATGCGTCGCGAAACCCGCCACCACCGGGCGGCCCGAATCGGCCAGGTCGTGCGCGAGGCAGGCCATTTCGGCGCCCGTGAGCCCGGGGTCGACGAGCAGAACACCGTCCGCGCCCTCCACGACGACCGCGTTGTTCTCGAGCAACGCGCTCTGGTGGACCAGCACACCCTCCGCGACCTGTGTCAGCACGGCGATCCCCTCCGATTGTGATGTGCAACCGCTTTGCGGAGACGGTAGTCCCAACTGGTGGCAGATTGCAAGCACTAGGCGGGGCCGGTGACTTCCCAGGCCGCTTCGATCATCCGGAAGATCTCGTTCACCGCTGCCTCCGGATCGGCGGCCTCCCGGCCGAGCGAATAGGCGTCGAGCACGAATCTCGCGATCGTCCGGCAGGCGGTCGCGGACCGCGCCGACTTCGGGTCCGCCGCGATGGCCGCCGCCAGCGTCTCCGCGTGACGTAGCCGCATCGAGTCCTCGTACTCCCGCAGCGCGGGCGACTCGTCGATCATGCGCCAGATCGGGGCGGCGCTGTCCGCCGTGCAGTGGCGCACCATCGCGTGGACCTCGTGACGCAGCGCGGGAATCAGCGGCTCATGCGGCGCCCTTCCGGTGACCGCCCGCGCGAGGCCCTGCTCGAAGTTCGCGTCCTGCTCGAACACCAAGGCCTCTTTCGAGGCGAAGTGGGAGAAGAGCGTCGTGACGGCGACGTCGGCTTCCGCGGCCACCTCGCGGATGCCCACCGCGTCGTAGCCGCGTTCCAGGAAAAGCCGCAGTGCGGTCTCGGCGATCTTCTGACGAGTGGCGGCCTTCTTCCGCTCACGACGTCCGGTCGGCACGGTCATACGGAGACGCTATCAGGTCCAAAACCACAACGGTTTCAAAACCCTAACCGTTAGTGCTACGGTCGGCGACATGAAGAAAGTGATCTTCACCGAGTTCGGTGGTCCGGAAGTCCTGCAGCTCGTCGACGCCGAAGATCCGCACGCCGGCCCGGGCCAGGTGCGCATCGCGGTGCGGGCCGCCGGGGTGAACCCCGTCGACTGGAGAATCCGTGAAGGCCAGGTCCTCGGCGCGCATCCGACCGTGTTGCCGTCCGGCGTGGGCCTGGACGCCGCCGGAATCGTGGACGAGGTCGGCGAAGGTGTCGTCGGAGTCGACGTCGGCGACTTCGTGTTCGGCGAGGGCGCGAGCACGTACGCCGAATTCGCCGTACTGACGGCCTGGGCCGTGATGCCCGACGGACTGACCTTCGAGGAGGCTGCCGGATACCCCTCGGTGGTCGAGACCGCGCTGCGGCTGATCCGCGAAGTCGGAGCGCGGCCGGGCGAGAAGCTGCTGGTCAGCGGCGCGTCCGGCGGGGTCGGGTCGGCGGTGCTGCAGATCGCTCGCGAACGCGGCATCGAGGTGATCGGCACGGCGGGTGCCGCGAACCAGGACTACCTGCGCGGCCTGGGCGCGCTAGCCACGACCTACGGCGAGGGCTGGGTCGAGCGGGTGCGGCGGTTCGGCCGGGTCGACGCCGCTCTCGATCTGGCCGGGTCCGGGGTGATCGCCGAGCTGGTCGAGCTCACCGGGGATCCGGGGAAGGTCGTCTCCATCGCCGATCTCGGCGCGCCCGAGTTCGGCGTCCGTTTCTCCGGCGTCGCCGGGAGCGTGCCGGACGCGCTGGCCGAGGCCGTCGACCTCATCGCGCGGGGAAAGCTGCACATCCCGGTCGAGAAGGCCTATCCGCTCGCCGACGCCGCGGCCGCACATGCCGACAGCCGCGCCGGGCACACGCGCGGCCGCCGGGTCATCGTCGTCTGAGCCGGATCAGGATCCGGCCGGGGGAAGGATCACGACGCCGTCATCGTCGGCGTAAAGCGTGTCTCCAGGAGTGAACGTCACTCCCCCGAAACCGACCGGGACGTCGACAGCGCCGACGCCCGCCTTGGAACTCTTGCGCGGGTTGGTGCCGAGCGCCTTAACTCCGAGCGGGAGCCCGGCGAGCTCGGCGCTGTCGCGCACCGCGCCGTTGACCACGATGCCCGCCCAGCCGTTGTCGACGGCGGACTTCGCGATCATGTCGCCGGTGAGCGCGCTGTGCAGCGAGCCGCCACCGTCGACCACCAGGACGGCGCCGTCACCGGGGGTGGCCAGGAGCTTCTTGACCAGGCCGTTGTCCTCGTGACAGGAGACGGTGCGGATCGGACCCGAGAACTTCCGGTGCCCGCCGAACTGGCGGAACTGGGTGTCGCAGACACGAAGCCGGTCGCCGTGTTCGTCCACGAGGTCGGCGGTGGTGAAGGAATCGATCACGGCGCCTGAGTGTAGGTCCTTCCGGCGGCCCGGTGCTGTGCCTGAAGGATCAGGTTCGCCACATTCGCGGCATCGGCGATGGCCCTCAGTTCCAGGACCGGAGCTGACGGCGGCCCCGCACACCGCCGAAAGTGATCGTGCCGCCGCCTGCTTTCCCGGCTTTGACCTTCGGCGGAAGCTGGACGTAACGCAGCCAGGCCCAGCGGAATTCGGTGCCGTTGGGCCGGCTCGCGGCGAAGATGATCCGCTGAGTGGTGACCAGGTAGGACAGAGCGCGGTCTCGTGCTCGACGATCGTTCACGCGCTGGACGAGAAAACACCGAACGCGAGCAACATGCCGGCGTAGAAGGGCAACGCCGAGCCCGGATGCCCGAAGACGATCAGGACCGCGGCCATCCCGATGGCGATGATCATCACCGTGTACTCGGGAAACCCCTTTCGCGGGTGCTGCGCCCGCCCGGCCCACAGCATCGAACCCCGCCCCGGGGTCACCGGGAGTACGTCCGGACCTGCCGTCACGTTGCCTCGGGCGGGAACACCGAGTCCAGCACGTGCGTGAGGATCGCGGCGGGGTCGGCGGCCGGTGCGACCGCCTGACGCAGGGCGAGCCCGATACCCAGAGCGCCAAGCATCACGACGGCCTCGTGGAGCGGCAAGGCGGGTTCGAGGCGGAGCCGCCGCGCATGTTCGGCGAGCAGGGAGACCACCTCGTCGTCATGACGCCGCTGAACGGCGGCGACGAGGGCGGCGGTTTCGGGCTGCTGCGCCGTCGCGGCGAGTACCTCCGCGGCCGCCGCGCTCCATTTGGCGGCGTCCCTGTCCACCACGTCGACAGGAGCCAGGGCCGCGATCACGTCGTCCCGGCCGGTGGCGAGGGCGAGGTTTTTCCTTAGCACCTTCAGGTGGCCTTCCGCGGTGGCCTCGATGATCGCCAGCCACAGCCCTTCCTTGCCACCGAAGTGTTTGTAGACGGCGCCGCGGGTGTACCCGGCGTCGGCCGCGATCTCCTCGACCGTCGCCGCCAGGAAGCCGCGCCGCAAGAACACCTGGCGTCCGGCCTCCAGCAGGTGTTCGTGGGTGCGCCGTTGCTGTTCGGCTCGTGTCAGCCTGGTCATCGCCCGCCCATTCAGTAACAGACTGTTTCTGGATACACGACGTTACTGTATCGTCGGACGCATGGAGTTCCTGGCACCCGTGGCCGCGTTCCTCAGCCTTCCCCTCTTCCTGGCCGGGTTCGCGTGGTACGCGGCGCGTGCCCGCCGGGCAGGCGTCAGCCAATCGCTGCTGGCGCCGATCGAGGAGATCTGGGATCCGATCTCGCACAAGACCAACATCGAGATCCAGGTCGAGGCCGAACGGAGCCCGGAGACGCCGTCGCCGGGTGATCCGCCCGAGCTGAAGTGGCGGCTGTAGCGTCAGTAGCCCACGGTGAAATGCCGGTCCCGGCCGGGATTCTCGAGTTCGTCCACGATGGCGACGGCGAGATCCTCCGCCGAAATCCCGGAAGACCCGTCCTCGGCGGTGAGGATGGTCGTCGTTCCCCGCCGGTAGGTCCCGGTCCGGACACCGGGTTCGAGCATCGCGGGCGGGCTGAGGTACACCCAGTCGCCCACGTGGGCCTCGCATGCCCGAAGTTGGCTCATGCTGGCCGAGGCGATGGCCCGCCACTCCGTCGGCACGAACGCCGGGTCGTCGATCACCAGCCCGCCGGACGGCGACCGCAACGGCCCGGCGCCGCCGACGACCAGGACGCGTTTGCCCGCCGCGGCGTCGAGCAGCGCCGTGACCGTGGCGGCGACCGTGTCTTCGGCACCGGGCGCGGGTCTCGTCGCGCCCACGACGGCGTCGACTTCACCGAACACCGCGCTCATGTGACCGGTATCGGTGACGTCGCCGCGCACGACGTCCACGTCGGGATGCGCGAGATCCGGTGGGGTGCGGCGAAAGACGGCGGTGACTTGATGTCCGCGGGAAACGGCCTCGGCGACGACTCGGGAACCCGCCATTCCCGACGCTCCGACGACGGCGATCTTCATCGGACGACGCCTTCCTGCTTGCTCTTCGGGGTGATCTGGCCTGCCACGATCGAGGCCAGCGCGAGCGCGAAACCGGCGAGCTGGATCGGGCCGAGCGACTGACCGAGCAGCACGGCGCCGAGCACCGCCGCGACCATCGGCGAGAGCAGGCCGAGGACCGCGACCGAGGTGACCGGCAGGGACGTGATGCCGCGGAACCACAGCACGTAGGCGAGCAGGCCGCCGACCAGGCCGAGCCAGAGGTAGCCGACGGCCGCGTCGAGGTCGATTGCGGGCGGCGCGCCTTCGAACAGGAAGGTCACCGGCACCAGGAACAACCCGCCCGCGGTGAGCTGCCACGACGCGAACGCGGTCGGCCCGACGCCGTCGGGGCGTCCCCATCGTTTGGTGAGCGTGACGCCGAGCGCCATCGTGCCCGCGCCACCGAGTCCGGCGATGACACCGACGAGGTCGAAGCCCGCCGCCGGCCCGATCACCACCAGGCCGACCCCCACGATCCCGACGATCCCCCAGGCGAAGCGCCACGCGGACGGGCTTTGGCGCAGTACGGCCACGGCGAGGATCGCGACGAGCAGCGGCTGGGCGGCACCGAGCGTGGCCGCGACTCCGCCGGGCAGGCGTTCGGCGGCGACGAACAGCAGGGGGAAGAACATCCCGATGTTGAGGACGCCGAGCGCGGCGGCCTTCATCCACCAGGTGCCGCGCGGGAGCGTGCGGGTGATGGCGAGCGCGATCAGTCCGGCGGGCAAGGCCCGCATGAGGCCAGCGAAAAGCGGATGTCCCGGCGGAAGCAGTTCGGTGGTGACCACGTAGGTCGTCCCCCAGACCATGGGGGCGAAGGCGGTCAGCGCGGTTCCGGCGAGACCCGCGGCGAGCGGTGTGGTCGTCAGCGTTTTCACGCTTTCCAGCTTCGGCGCCAACGATCAATGAGTCCAACACATGTTTGTCACTTGATCCATCGTGATTCAAGATGGATCGATGGAGCTTCAGCAGATGCGGTACGTCGTGGCGGTGGCGGAGACGAACAGCTTCACGCGTGCCGCGCAACGGTGCCTGGTCGTGCAGTCGGCGCTGAGTCACCAGATCGCGCGGCTGGAACGGGAGCTCGGCGCGCGACTGTTCGAACGCACAAGCCGCCGGGTGCGGCTCACCGCCGCCGGCGAGGCGTTCCTTCCCGCCGCCCGGCAATGTCTCGAGGCCGCCGAGCGGGCCGGGTCGGAGGTCGCCGCGGCCGTCGGCGAGATCCGCGGGCGGCTCACCGTCGGCGTGATCCCGACCGTCGCGGCGGTCGACGTCCCGGCCGCGCTGCAGACCTTCCGCAGCCGGTATCCGCACGTCCGGATCGGGCTGCGGGTCGGGGCGAGCGGGCAACTGGTGGAGCAGATCAAGGACGGCGCCATCGAGGTCGCGTTCCTCGGACTCCCGGTGACCGACCGGCCGGACGGCGTGGCCACCTGCGAACTGGGCCGCGACGATCTGATCGCCGTCGTGGCTCCGGGGCATCCTCTCGCCGTCGAGTCCGAAGTGGACTTGAAGCGGCTCTCGTCGGAGGTGTTCGTCGACTTCCCGGCGGGCTCCGCGGGACGAGCCCAGACGGATCGGGCCTTCGCCGCGGCGGGAGTGACCCGGGAAGTGGCCTTCGAGGTGACGGCCGCCGACTACATGGCGCGGCTCATCCATCAGGGATTGGGGGTGGCGCTGCTGCCGTCGAAGTTCGTGCCGAACCTGACCGACGTGGTCACCGTGCCGGTGCGAGACGCGCCCGCGCGGATCGAGCACCTCGTCTGGAACCGCTACACGGTCACTCCGGCGGCGAAGGCCTTCTTGGAAGTACTGGGCGTCGAGTACAAGACCTCGTGAGTGGCGATTCGGGTTCTAACCCGGATCGCCACTCACGAGAACCCGAGGCGCTCGGTACCGCCGGCTGGGCTCGGCCGGGGGTCGCGAAAGCCACTTTCGAGACGTCTGACGTCCCGAAAGTGGCTTTCGCGACACCGGCTCCAGCCCCTACAGGCCGGGCCGGGGGGCAACGGCGGCCGGAAGCCAGTAGGTACCTAAGACACCCTCGGCTAGAACCGTCCCGCCCACTCACGAGCCATGGGCAGTTACTTCTGGTCCGCCTTGATGATCTCGAAGAGGCTGGTCCACGAGCTACGTCCGTGCCCGGCGGCGATCGCCTGGTCGTAGTGCGATTTGACCGCCTCCGGCAGGACCACGTCGATCCCGGCGTCCCGGCTCGCCTGGACGATGTGGTCGGCCGTCGCGCCCATCATGGTCACGTTGGCGTCGTCACCGGGGTGCTCGCCCTTCTCGATCTGTTCGGCCGCGGCGTCCAGGTAGAAATCCATCATCTTGAAGTTGTCCTTGGCGTACGGGACGAACTTCTGCGCGGGCACCCCGGCCGAGCGGACCAGCGCGCTCGCGTGCAGGAACACCGAAAGCGAGGTCAGGAAGATGTCCAGCTGCGCCTGGTAGAACAGCTGTGCCAGCCGGACGTCCTCACCGAGGAAGTCCGGTCGCCCGATCAGCGCCAGCGTTTCGCGGTGCTTCTCGAAGACGTCGGCCGGGCCGCTGTAGAAGACGTACGCCTCGTCCTTGCCCACCAGCTCGGCGGGCACCATCACGCCACCGGCGACGAACTGCCCGCCCCTGGCCTTGACCCAGTCCGCGGCTTCGCGGGTCTTCTCCGGGGTGTCCGAGCTGAGGTTGACGATCACCTTGCCCGCCAAGGCATCCTCGGCCTTGCCCAGGATGTCGTACATCGCGGCGTAGTCGGTGAGGCTCAGCAACACCAGCTCCGAGGCCGCCACCGCGTCCGCGGGGGTCGCGGCGCGCACGGCACCCGCGGCGACGACGTCGTCCGCGCGGGCGGCGGTACGGTTCCAGACCGTCACTCCGTGGCCGTTCTCCAGGAGCACCCGGACCATGGACTGTCCCATCGGGCCGAGCCCGATCATTGTGATCATTGTGTTTTCCTTTACTTCTTGAGGAGTTCGATGACGCCGATGAGGTCTTCGGCGCCGTGTCCGCCGGCGACCCGCTTGTCCATCAGCGACTGGAGCGGGGTGAGCAGTTCGGCGCTGATGCCCTGGTCCTCCGCCGCCTGCGCCAGGTTCGGGTAGGCGGCCGCCTGCATCCCGATGTTCGACACGACGTCGGTCACGTAGTCGCCGTCGTCGATCTGTTCGGCGGAGCGCTCCAGGAAGCCGCTCATCGCGTCGATCCAGGCGCGGAGCAGCGGCGCGAATTCCCGCGCCTTGACCCCCGCCGAGCCGACGAGCGCGTACGCCTGGATGACGCCGATGAAGTACCCGTACATCCCGCTGAGCAGCGCGATGTCGTGCAGTGGCGCCAGCCCGGGGTCGGCACCGAGATAGTTGGCGCCGCCGAAGGTGTCGAGCGCGGTGCGGGCGTGGCCGAAGGCGGTGCCCGAGCCGCTGTAGAAGATGAAAGCCGCGGGAGTGCCGATCATCGGCGGGACCGCCATGATCCCGCCGTCCAGGTACTCCGCGCCGAGTTCCTCGGCCCAGGCGCTCATTTCGCGCGCCTGGCCGGGGGTGCCGTTGGTCAGGTTGATCAGCTGCCGGCCCTTGAGCTCGGAAGCCACGGGGTCGAGGACCTCGTGGACCGAGTCGTAGTCGAGCAGGCAGGCGATCACGATCCGGTTCGCCGCGAGAGCCTCCGAGAGGGTCGAAGCGACCGAAGCTCCCTTCGCCGCCACCGCCTCGGCGCGGCTCGGGGTCCGGTTCCACGCGGTGACCGGATGGCCGGCCGCCAGTAGTGCCTCTACGAGCGCGGTTCCCATCGCGCCCAGCCCCAGTACCGTCACCGGGGTCTTGCCGTGTTCGCTCATGGGACCACCGTGACGCGGGCCGCGCACGGATCGCTGCGGGTCCGCGCACGGCCTCGCGCACGATCCTGTCGGTGGTCCGCGCTAACGTCGGTTTCGTGCGATTCGGAGTGCTGGGACCACTCGCCGTGTGGACGACCGCGGGCGAGCCCGTCGTCGTGCCCGAGGCGAAGGTCCGCCTCCTGCTCGCCGGGCTGCTGAGCCGCGACGGCAGGGCGGCGTCGGTGTCGTCGTTGACCGACGATCTGTGGGGCGAGCATCCGCCGGGCAATCCGGGCAACACCCTGCAGACGAAGGTCTCCCAGTTGCGCCGCGCGCTGGATCGCGCCGAGCCCGGCGCGCGGGATCTCGTGACGCACCAACCCGCCGGATACGTCCTCGCCGTCGAGCCGGGCGACCTGGACGTCCATCGGTTCCGCGCGCTCACCGCCCGTGCCCGCGACACCGTCGACCCACGCGCCCGTGCCGCTCTGCTGGCGGACGCGCTGGCCTTGTGGCGAGGGCCCGCGTACGCCGGATTCGAGGACGAGCCGTTCGCCGTCGCCGCCGCGCAGCGGCTGGAGGAGGAACGGCTGCTCGCCGAAGAGGAGCGAGCCGAGGCCCGGCTGGCGCTCGGCGAGCACGGCGTCCTCACCGGGGAGCTGGCCGGGCTGGTCTCGCGACATCCGCTGCGGGAGCGGCTCCGGGGGCTGCTGATGCGCGCGTTGTACGCGGCCGGGCGGCACAGCGAAGCCCTCGAAACCTACGCCGAGCTGCGCGCCCGCCTGCGTGACGAATCCGGTCTCGAACCGGGTCCGGAGCTCGCGGCGGTGCACCAGGCGGTCCTCACCCACAGTCCGGACCTCGAGCCGGTCCGCGCCGCCGCGCCGGTGCGCGGGAACCTGCCCGAGGCGGTGACCGAGCTGATCGGCCGGACGACGGCGGTCAAGGAGGTCGGAGCGCTCGTCACCGACGCGCGGCTGGTCACCCTGACCGGGCCTGGCGGTGTGGGCAAGACCAGGCTCGCCATCGAGGCCGCGTCGAAGATCGCGATGGGTGACGGCACCTGGCTCGTCGAGCTATCGGGGCTGGACAACGTCGAGTGCGCGACGTGCCCGCCCGAGGATCACGTCGCCGTCGTCCTGGCGGCCGTGCTGGATCTCCGGGAGGACGCGACGTCGGCCGGATCACTGACCCAGTCGCTGGCCGATGCCTTGCGGGACAAGGAGATCCTGCTCGTCCTGGACAACTGCGAGCAGGTCGTCGAACCGGTCGCCATGCTGGTGGAAAAGCTGCTCGCGACGGCGCCACGGCTGCGTGTGCTCGCCACCAGCCAGGAGCCGCTCGGGTTGCCGGGAGAGAACGTCTGGGCGGTACCACCGCTGGAGCTGCCCGACCTGCCGGATTTCGCCGCCGTGCGGGAGTCGAGTGCCGTCCGGCTGTTCGCCGCCCGTGCCGCGGCGGCCGCGCCGGGGTTCGCGCTCGACGCGGAGAACGCGGCGGTGGTCGCGCGGATCTGCCGCACGCTCGACGGCATCCCGCTGGCACTCGAACTCGCCGCCACCCGGGTCCGGACGCTGGGCGTGCACGAACTCCTCGCCCGCCTCGACGACCGGTTCGCCCTGCTGTCTTCGGGCAGGCGAGGCGGGCCGCGCCGCCAGCAGACGCTCCGGGCGATGATCGACTGGAGCTGGAGCCTGCTGAGCGAGCCCGAACAGATCGTGCTGCGCAGGCTCGCCGTCCACGCCGAGGGCTGCGGTCTCGACGCGGCCGAGTCGGTCTGCGCGGGTGGCGAGATCGCCGCCGGTGACGTGCTGGACCTCGTGTCCCGGCTCGTCGACAGGTCGCTGGTGGTCAGCAGGCCAGGCCGGTCGGGCGAACCGCGGTTCCGTTTGCTGGAGTCCGTGTCCGCGTACGCGTTGGGCCACGCCGAGCAGGCAGGCGAACTCGACGACCTGTACTTGCGGCACGCTCGTTTCCACGTCGAGCTGGCCGAACGCGGGGACACGGGTCTGCGCGGGAAAGAGCAGCGGCGCTGGCTCGACAGACTGGACGCCGAAGGGGCCAACACCCGTCGCGCGCTGGAAACGCTGCTACGGCAAGGAGAGCATCGGCTCGCGTTACGGCTGGTGAACGCGACGTCGTGGTTCTGGTACCTCCGCGGACGGCTCACCGAGGCCCGGCGCTCGCTGGACCTCGTGCTCGGCACCGATTCCGGCACCGGAGACGAGTATGCGCAGGCGCTCGCCTTGCGTACCGGGATCGCCGTGCTCGACGGCACCGGAGATGCGGTGGACGAGACAGTGTGGGGTATCGCCGATCCTCTCGTGCGGGCGCGGGCGTTGTGGTTCCTCGGCTATGCGTGGTCCACGGTCGGCGACCTGTGCCGGGCGGAGAAGTTCACGCTGGGCGCACTGGAAACCGCTCGCGACATCGGTGACGACTGGAGCGCCGCCGCCGCGCTGAGCGACCGGGCGGCCCACCTGATCGCCGGCGGCGACCTCACCGGAGGCGGCCGGATCGCCGCACAGAGCGCCGCCATCTTCGACGGGCTCGGCGAACGCTGGGGCTGGTTGCAGGCCTCCTTCGTCATCGGCATGCTGGCCTCGATCGCCGGGGACTACGACCATGCCGCCCGCGTCCATCGGGAAAGTCTTCGCCGTGCGGAGGAATTGGAGCTGTGGCCGGAGGTCTCCTACAAACTGTCGTGGCTGGGCCGGACGGCGCTGCTCACTGGCGACTTCGAAAAAGCGACGGAGTTCCACGAGCGAGCCAGGACGCTGGCCGTCGAGTACAGCTTCAAACCCGGTGAGGTCTACGCCGAGACAGGGCTCGCGCTCGGTGCACGGCGCCAGGGGCGGTTCGACGAGGCCGAGCGGCGGCTGCTGTCCATATTGGACTGGCATCGCCGGGTGGAGTCCGAAGCGGGCAGCACCCTGATCCTCGCCGAGCTCGGGTTCATCGCCGAGCAACGCGGAGACGCGGCGGCGGCGAAACGGCTCCACCTGGACGGTCTCGCGATCGCTCGTCACAGCGAGGATCCCCGCGCGATCGCCCTCGGTCTCGAGGGCCTGGCCGGCGCCGAAGCGGCGGCCGGCGCGTATCGCCTGGCCGCACGACTGCTCGGTGCCGCGGCCGCCGCGCGGCGATCGGTGGGCGCTCCCCTGCCGAAAGCCGAACGCGTCGACGTCGACCGGATTACCGGCGTGATCGTCACGGCACTCGGAGAAACCGCATTCTCGGCGGAGAGCGAGGAGGGTGAGACGACGCCGATCGACCAATTGGTGACGGACAGTCAGTGACCACGCACCCGGGTCACCACAATGGACCATGCCTTACTTCACGTCAGCAACAAACAGTGATTCCTTCCTGTCGTCAGAGCGCCGTGACCGGTAGCGTGCGTATCCATGCGGGTGAGGTGGGGGGCTCCCGGCGGGCCCAGGGTGACAATGCCGTGGCGAGCGGCTCCGAAAGCGGCGCTGACCAGTCCCCTGACTTTGATCATCGCCGCGGTGACGGCCTTGCTGGCCTGTTTCCTCGGCACCGCCGCCGTCCTGCAGGCCTCGGCCTCGGGTGGCGCGGCCGTCACGTACCAGTCCGGCATCGTGTGCCCGGACTACTACGGGCCGGTCTTCAGCAAGGACAACGTGCCCGCCGCGGTGGCACCGCAGGTCGTCGAGTCGGTCCGCCGGAACGCCCCGGCGCACGGCTTCCCCGCCCCGGTCACCTCCCGCTACACGCCGTATCTCTTCGGCACCGAGTTCAACGGCGACCCCAACTACAAGGTCGTCCTCGCCCATCGTGACCAGGCGGCGCAGGGCAACCTCGACGTGACGAGCGGGTCCGCGGGCGCCGGTTTCCTGCTGGGCACCGTCGTCGCCGGGGCGGAGAACATCAAGGTCGGGGCCACGCCGAGCATCCAGGGCACCCCGATACCTCCGGTGACCGGGCTGTACCGCGACCTTCCCGACCCAGCACCGCGCTGGTGGTGCTCGCAGCAGCGGAACGCCGTCGTCAGCAGGCTCGCCAACGACCCGCTCGACTCGGTCATGTTCGCCAACGACGGGAAGACCTTCGACGACACCGTCCGCGCGCTGGGCATCCCGATGATCAAGACGCTCCACATGTCGTTCTACGAGGCTCCGCCCAAGACGGTGAGCGAGGCCGAGGACCTGGAGGAACGGGGGAAGGCCCTCATCGCCGCGGTCAAGGCGGATCTGGGGTCCCGCGGCCTCGGTGACGCGATCGTCGGGTCGCTGCCGTTCGAGCGCTCGGTCCAGATCAGCAACCAGGCGGAATCGAACGTCCTGATCTCGATCCTGCCGCTCGCGGCTATCAGCATCCTCGTCGGCTGCGCGGGGATCGGCACGGTCGCGTTGCAGTGGTACCAGCGGCGGCACCCGCAGCTGAGGTTGCTGTCCGCGCGGGGTAGCGGCCCCGGGGCGCTGGGACTGCTGGCGGTCGCCGAACTCGGGCTCCCGATCGTCGCCGGTGGCGCGGCGGGCGCGGTGCTCGCCCGGCTGTTGCTCGGGCTTTACGGGCCACCGGGTGAACTGGACGACGGCGCGACGTTCTGGGGATCGCTCGTCGCGGCCGCGATCCTGCTCGTCTCGCTGGTGCTGCTCGCCGGGGTGATCTCCGTCCGGACCCATCGGGAGTTCGAACTCGGCCGGGTCCGCTCCGGACGGCGCAAGAAGGTGAAGTTCCTGGCCTTCTTCCCGTGGGAACTGCTCACCGCCGGTGTCGCCCTGCTCGGCTGGAACCGGCTCGTCGACTACAGCAAAGGGTCGCGGATCGGCAATCCGCTCCCCCAGGTCGACCCGCTCGCGCTCACGTATCCGGTGTTCGTCGTGCTGACGGTCGGGCTCGTCGCCGCGCGACTGGCCTGGCTCGCCTTGCACGCGTCGCATCGCGCGCGGCTTTGGTCTCGGCCGGCACTGCAGCTGGCCATCCGGCGGCTGGCCAGTGCCCGCGCACCGGTCACCGGTGTGCTTGTGATCGGCACGCTCGCCATCGGAACCCTGGCCACCGGGATCGGCATCGCGCGCGGTCAGGAAGAGGCACTGCAGACGAAGTCGGCCATCTTCGTGGGGGCCGAGACCAGGGTCGACACCGAAAGCGTCGTCGGCACCGGGAAGGTCGCGCTGCCCGCCTCGCTGGACGGCAGCACCACGATCGTCGGCGAGCTGACCGGCACCGGCAACGTCGTACTGGTCGTGGACCCACGGACCTTCCGGCAGGCCGCCACGCTCGGTCCGCTCGACGGCGCCGAGGTCGACCGGTTGATGACCGGCCTGTCGGGCCAGGGCACCGGGGTCCCGGCGATCCGGATCGGGCACGACACCGCCCAGAAGACCAAGCTGCCCGCCGGTCTCGCCGACGCCGAGGCGATCGGCGAGCTGCCGATGTTCCCGATCATCGGCACCAAGGCCGGGTACGTGATCTCGCGGGAATCGCTCACCGAGGCGCAGTTGCGCACCGTGCCCAAGTGGAGCGTGCTCTCCAGCTCGTCGATGACGCAGGTGACCGAGGCGCTGGCTTCCGTGGGGGTGATGACGGCGGTCAACCGCGTCACCCGTGAGTCCGCGCTCGATGCGCTCCCGTTCTACGTGGTGTCGTGGACGTTCTCGTTCATGGCCCTGCTCGGTGCCGTACTCGGCGTGGTGGCCGTGCTGTCGCTGCTGGTCGCGGTGGAAGTCCGGCGACGGCAGAACGCGCTCGCCGGGGCGCTGGTGCTGCGGATGGGGATGCGGCCACGTGCCCTGCTGGCGAGTCATCTGATGGAACTGGGCACCCTCAGCGGGCTGGCCGTGGTCATCGGCGTCGTATGCGGTGTCTCGGTCGCGGGGCTTTCGGTGCCGCGGTTCGATCCGGCGACGTTCCTCCCGCCGCAGTCGGCACTGCCCGACCCGACCCCGCTCGCCCTGACCGTGCTCGCCGTCGGTGTGCTCGTCGTGGCGCTGGCGGGCTGGATCGCGATGCGCTCGGTGCGCACCGCCCGGACCGCGGAGTTGATCCGTGCCTGAGAAACCGATCTTCCGGCTGCGCGGGATCGGCGTCGACTACCAGACGCCGGCGGGCACGGTCACAGGCGTCGAAGACGTCACCTTCGACATCCCGGCGCGCGGGATCACCGTGCTGGCGGGGCCGTCCGGCTCCGGCAAATCCACCCTGCTGCGGACACTCGGCCTCTTCGAACAGCCCGTGCGGGGCACGATCTCGTTCCAGGGCAGCGAAACCGGCAAGCTGCGGCACCGCGACCGGCGGGCGCTGCGGCGGACCCACCTCGGTCTGGTGTTCCAGAACCCGACCGACAACCTGCTCGCGTATCTGAGCGTCGCGGACAATCTCCGCGCGGCGGCGGAATCGGCCGGGACCGAATGCCTGCCCGACGACATCCTCGAACAGCTGGGGCTCGGCGGGACCGGCAGCTGGCGGATCTCAGCGCTGTCGGGCGGGCAGCAGCAACGGCTCGCGTTCGGCTGCACGCTCGCCCGCCGCTCGACCGTCGTCCTCGCCGACGAGCCGACGTCCCAATTGGACGAAGGCTCCGCCGACCGGGTGCTCGACACCCTGAAGTACCTGGCGGATCAGGATTTCGCCGTCATCGTCGCCTCGCACGACGACCGGCTCATCGAACTCGGCAGCCGCGTCGCGCGGATGCACAAGGGCAGACTGGAAGAAGTCGAAGAACGGGAGGTCGTGCCGTGATGGCGGAACCCGCCCTCGAGGCCGTCGGGTTGCGCCGCCGGTTCCCCCATCCCAGCGGGGACGTCGAAGTCCTGCGCGGGCTCGAACTGCGCGTGGCCGCGGGCGAACTGGTCACCGTGTCCGGCCGGTCGGGTTCCGGCAAGAGCGCGCTGCTGGCGCTGCTGTGCGGTTTCGACTCGCCCGATTCCGGCAGTGTCCTGCTGGACGGCGTCCCGATAGCGGGCGCGCCGCCGTGGCACACCTGCGCCGTCCTGCCGCAGGCGCTCGGCCTCGCGAACGAACTGACCATCGCGGAGAACGTGGCGCTGCCGCTGCGGCTCCGGTCCGACGTCCCCAAGCCCAGCGCGAAGGACATCCACACGCGGGTTGCGGATCTGCTGGAGGAACTCGGGATCGGCGATCTCGGGGACCGCTACCCGCTCGAGGTCTCGTTCGGGCAGCAGCAACGGGTCGCGCTCGCCAGGGCGGTCAGCGGGCGGCCCCGGGTCCTGCTCACCGACGAGCCGACGGCGCACCTGGACGCCGGGAGCACGCCGCGGGTGCTTCGGCTGTTGCGGCGCTGCGCCGAAGAGGGCGCGGCGGTCATCGTCGCGACACACGACGACGAGGTGCACCGGATCGCGGACCGGCGGGTACGACTGCTGGACGGCGTCCTTTCCTGACTCGTGAGTGGTAAGGAGGGTTCTAACCGTCCTTACCACTCACGAGACGCGCCAAGCCAACTCAGGGAGCGACCGGCCCCGCCTTGCCGTACAGCCCGTTCCCCGCCCAGTTCACAAGATCGTGCGAGGGCCGCGCAGGCGGGACAGGCACGAAGTTCGCCGCGTCGTCCACGCTTCCGGTGCCGTCGTACTTCGCTTGCAGCGGGTACGGGAACACCGGCCGCGTGCGGAAGACCTTGCCGTCGGCGTCGCGGCCGGTGGCGATCGTCCGGTCCGGCGCGGTGCCGCGCTCGACCCAGGAGACGAGTTCCTTCAGCGGGTCGTATTCGGTCAGCTTGTCGCCGGTCGCGCAGTGGTACAGGCCGGGCACCATGAACAGTCGCGCCCAGTCCCGCGTCGCGGCGGGGCCGCCGTTGGCACGGGTGAGCCGTTCGTAGTAGTCGATGCTGCCCGCGGCGGGGATCGCCTGGTCCGCCCAGCCGTGCCAGATCACGAGTTTCCCGCCAGCGCGCCGGAATTCGCGCAGATCCGGCGCCATCGCGTTGGAGCGGACGCCTTCCGGGGTCAGCCTGTCGA
This sequence comes from Amycolatopsis sp. PSD-21, assembly GCF_055561455.1. Taxonomy (NCBI): domain Bacteria; kingdom Bacillati; phylum Actinomycetota; class Actinomycetes; order Pseudonocardiales; family Pseudonocardiaceae; genus Amycolatopsis; species Amycolatopsis sp. PSD-21. The sequence goes on from NZ_CM145712.1 coordinate 4,843,542, forward strand.
ATTCACGGGCGGTGAAGCCGAACTTCTCGACCGACGAATGCGGTGTCCCGATCGGGTAAGCCATGTACTTCAGGTAGTTGTCGGCGAGCGCGTGCGCGAACGGGATTCCGCCGGTTTCCGGCGACGGGATGATCCAGCCGTACCAGGAGAGTTCGGAGCCGACGGTCTGGCCGCCCGGGTACAGTTTGCGGCCGCGTTCGTCGGTCGGCGGCGCGTAGATCTTCTTGGTGGCTTCGACCTGCGCGGCGGTGAGGCAGCCCGCGTTGTCGGTGCCCGGTGGGCAGGCGATCGTCGCCGGGTCGAAGCGGCAGGTGCGCGGATCGTCGATGGCGCCGTCGCCGAGCCCGTCGGACTTGTCGCAAGTGGACAGTGCGGCGGCGTGCAGGGCCGGCAGTTTGTCCTCGGTCAGGATCGGCTTGCCGTCGGCGCCGGTGTTCACCTTGGCGAGCCAGGTCTGGTAGACGCCGAGCAGCGGCCCCCAGTATCCGGCCGGCGCGCCGGCGACGATGCCGTCGAAGTCGTGGGGATAGCGCTGTGCGAGCAGAAGCGCCTCGCGACCGCCGTCGGAGCAACCGCTGAAGTACGACTTCTTCGGCGGAGCGCCGTAGAAGTGCGTGATCAGGCGCTTGGCGGCCTTCGAGACCACGTGCGGCGCGCGGAAGGCGAAGTCGTCGCGCGCGGCCTGATCGTTTTCGGCCCACTTGCCGTCGTCGACGATGGCCGGGGTCTTGCCGACGTGCCCGTCGTCGGTGGCCGCGACGGCGACGTCACCGCCGTGCGGGAGGCCGCAGTCGGCGAACGGCGGCGTGGTGACCACCCCGCAGAAGCCGCCGCAGCCGAACTGCAGGTACCGCCCCGCGTAGGTCTTGGTCGGCAGCCGCAGCTGGAACCGTACCGCCGGTTCGACGTAGCCGCGGACGTCGCAGTTCTCCGGTTCGGTCGCCGTCGCAGGCACCACGGTCGCGGTTTCGACGTGCGTGACCGCGCCGGGGACGTCATAGGTCCGCACCAGGTCGGCGCAGGTTCGCACCGGGCGGAAGGTCGTTTCGCCGGCTGTGGCCGCCGGTGCCGTGAGTATCGAGCCTGCCGTGACGAGCGCTGCCACGCCGAGCATGGACAACCGCCGCATGTCCCCACCCCAGTTTCCCGGATCGGCTTCAGTCGTGTCTTCACCCTGGCCCCGGCCCCGCCGGTTGTCCACCAGGTTTCCGGGCATCCGGGTTGTCCAGTTCGGGCCAGGTTTGTCCGAGTGTCTTGACATCGATGTCACAACCGAGTTTTTCTCTCTTGGCGTCACCGGTCCCCCTGCGAGAAAGCATTGGTGCAACGATGCCCCGAAGCGTCAGACCCTGGGTCTGCAGCCTTCTGAGTGCCACGGTCGTGGCGTCCGGGCTGGTAGCCCTCCCCGCCACCGCCGCGGCCGAAGAGGCCCCACCGGATTTCTACTCGTCCTTCGAGCAAGGTGAACCGCAGCCGACGTGGAGCGACACCGTCGACGTCGACCCGTCCGGCAAGCCGAAGGCCTTCGGTGTCGACGGCGCGAACGCCACCACCATCCCCGGTGACATCCGCGGCAAGGTCACCGAGGTCTCCGCCAACAGCGAGAACACCCCGAACGAGGGCGTGGCGAACCTGGTCGACGGGTCGACCGACACCAAGTGGCTGGCTTGGACCCCGACCGGCTGGGCGCAGATCGCGCTGTCCGAGCCGACGTCGATCACCCGGTACGCGTTGTCCTCGGCGAACGACTTCGACAACCGCAACCCGCAGGACTGGACGCTGAAGGGCTCCACCGACGGCCAGTCCTGGACCGATCTGGACAGGCAGACCGGGCAGAAGTTCAGCGAGCCGTTCCAGAAGAAGGAGTACCGCCTCGCCGCCGCGAGCGCCGCGTACAAGTTCTTCCGGCTCGAGATCACCAAGAACAACGGTGGCCCGATCCTGCAGCTCTCGGAGCTGCTGCTGGCCAACGAGGACCCGGCCCCGCCGGCGTTGCCGAACATGCGCAGCTTCACCGACAGCGGCCCGGGCAGCGGTTACACCAGCAAGAACCGGGTCGGGTTCACCGGCCTGCGCGCGTTCCGCTACTCCGGCAGCCACAAGGCGCAGGGGCACGGCTGGTCGTACAACAAGATCTTCGACGTCGACATCCCGGTGGCTGCGACCTCGGAACTGTCGTACAAGGTGCAGCCGGAGTTCATCCGCGGCGACCTCAAGTACCCGAGCACGAATGTCGCGGTGGACCTGGCGTTCACCGACGGCACCTACCTGAGCCAGCTCGGCGCGGTCGACCAGTACGGTTTCGGGCTCTCCCCGCAGGGCCAGGGCGCGAGCAAGGTGCTCTACACCAACCAGTGGAACCTGGTGCGCTCGCAGATCGGCGTGGTCGCCAAGGGCAAGACGATCGACCGGATCCTGGTCGGCTACGACAACGCGGACGGCCCGGGCTCGCTGCAGGGCTGGCTGGACGACATCACGGTCTCGGCGACGCCGACGCCGCCGGCGAGCCTTCGCCCGTCCGACAACGTGCTCACCACGCGCGGATCGCTGTCGAACGGGTCGTTCTCGCGTGGCAACAACATGCCCGCGACCGCGGTCCCGCACGGGTTCAACTTCTGGATCCCGACGACCGACGCGGGCACGTTGAGCTGGATGTACTCCTACCACTCGCGCAACAACGAGCAGAACCTCCCGGCGCTGCAGGCGTTCTCCGCGAGCCACGCGCCGAGCCCGTGGATGGCGGACCGGCAGACCTTCCAGTTCCTGCCCTCGACCGCGTCCGGGGTGCCGAATCCGGACCGTGAGGCGCGGAAGCTGCCGTTCAAGCACTCCAACGAGACCGCGCGGGCGCACTACTACGGCGTCGACTTCGAGAACGGGATCAAGGCCGAGGTCGCGCCGACCGATCACGCGGCGCTCTATCGCTTCAAGTTCCCCGGGGCGGATTCGAACCTGATCTTCGACAACGTCAACAACAACGGCGGGCTGACCCTCGACCCGGCGGGCCGGTCCATCACCGGGTACAGCGACGTGAAGAGCGGGCTGTCGGCCGGTGCGACCCGGATGTTCGTCTACGCGACCTTCGACAAGCCGGTGACCGCCGGTTCGAAGCTGTCGACCGGTTCGGGTGACCAGAAGCGGGACAACGTCCTCGGCTACCTGAAGTTCGACGCGGGTGCCGACAAGACGGTGAACATGCGGATCGCGACGTCGCTGATCAGCGTGGACCAGGCGAAGAGGAACATGGAGCAGGAGCTCGCCCCGAACGCGACGCTCGAATCCGTCGCCGACACCGCGCAGAACGCATGGGACGAGAAGCTCAAGGTCATCGAGGTCGAAGGTGCCTCGAAAGACCAGCTGATCACGCTGTACTCCAACCTGTACCGCCTGTTCCTGTACCCGAACTCGGGTTTCGAGAACGTCGGCACGGTCGAGAAGCCGGTGAAGAGGTACGCGAGCCCGGTGTCGCCCAAGGCCGGTCAGGACACGCCGACCCAGACCGGGGCGAAACTGGTCGACGGCGAGTTCTACGTCAACAACGGGTTCTGGGACACCTATCGCACGGTGTGGTCGGCGTATTCGCTGCTGAGCCCGGACACCGCGGGCAGGCTCGTCGACGGTTTCGTGCAGCAGTACCGTGACGGCGGCTGGATCTCGCGCTGGTCCTCCCCCGGTTACGCGGACCTGATGACCGGGACCAGCTCGGACGCCGCGTTCGCGGACGCCTATCTCAAGGGAGTCAAGGGTTTCGACGTCCAGTCGGCCTACGACTCGGCGATCAAGAACGCCACGGTGACCCCGCCGAACGGCGCGGTCGGCCGCAAGGGCATCGACGAGGGCACGTTCCTCGGGTACGCGCCGAACACCGCGGACCACGGGTTCTCGTGGGCGATCGAGGGTTACGTCAACGACAACGCGATCGCGAACATGTCGAAGAAGCTCCACGACGAGGCTCCGGCGAACGATCCGCGCAAACAGGAGTACCTGGACAACTACGGGTACTTCACCGAGCGGGCCACCCAGTACGTGAACGTGTTCGATCCGAGTGTCGGCTTCTTCCAGGGGCGTGACGCGGCGGGCAAGTTCACCCGGAGCAAGGAGGAGTTCGACCCGGAGGTCTGGGGTATCGACTACACCGAGACCAACGCCTACGGCATGCGGTTCTCGGTCCCGCAGGACGGACAGGGCCTGGCGAACCTCTTCGGCGGCAAGGCGGGGCTGGCGTCCAAATTGGACGAGTTCTTCGCCAAGCCGGAGCAGGGGCTCAAGTTCGGCACCTACCCCGGGGTCATCCACGAGATGACCGAGGCGCGGGACGTGCGGATGGGCATGTACGCGCATTCGAACCAGGCCGCGCATCACACGCTCTACATGTACGACTACGCGGGTCAGCCGTCGAAGACGCAGGCGAAGGTCCGCGAGGCGCTGGCCAGGTTGTACGTCGGCAGTGAGCTCGGCCAGGGCTACGGCGGTGACGAGGACAACGGCGAGCAGTCGGCCTGGTGGCTGTTCGGCATGCTGGGCTTCTACCCGCTGCAGGTCGGCAGCTCGGACTACGCGATCGGCTCGCCGCTGTTCACCAAGGCGACCGTGAACCTGCCGGGTGGCAAGAAGATCGTGGTCAACGCGCCGAAGAACAGCGCGAAGAACGTCTACGTGCAGGGTCTGAAGGTCAACGGCAAGGCGCAGACCTCGACGTCGCTGCCGCATTCGGCGATTGCGAACGGCGGGACGCTCGACTTCGACATGGGCCCGAACCCGTCGTCGTGGGGCACCGGCCCGGACGACGCGCCGAAGTCGATCACCAAGGGCGACGCGGTGCCGACCCCGGTGCACGACCTGACCAAGCCGGTCTCCGGCGGGGACGCCGCGTTCTTCGACAACACGTCGCGGACCGAGGCGAAGGTCAAGGCGCCGATCCAGTACCAGGTGCCCTCGACGAACGAGGCGGGTTCGTTCTACACGCTGACTTCGGGCAAGGGCGCGGGTGACGCGAAGAGCTGGGTGCTGAAGGGTTCCTACGACGGGAAGACGTGGGCGGTCGCGGATCAGCGGACCGACCAGACGTTCCAGTGGCGTCAGCAGACCAGGGCGTTCAAGATCGCGAATCCGGCGCACTACGCCTACTACCGGCTCGAGGTCACCGCGACCACGGGTGGCGAGGCTTCGCTGTCGGAGTTCGAGGTGCTGGGCAAGCCCGACGCGGCATGTACGGAGACGATCACCGGCGAGCGCAAGGGGCCGCTGACCGTGCGGAACGGGGTGACCTGTGTGGACGGTGCGACGATCTCCGGTCCGGTGTCGGTGTCGGCGGGGGCGAGCCTGATCGTCCGCGGCGGCTCGATCTCCGGTCCGCTGACGGCGAACGGCGCGGCGCAGGTCGTGCTGGACCGGACGAAGGTGGGCGGCCCGGTGGCGATCACCGGGACGACCGGGACGGTCTCGATCGAGCTGACCGAGATCGGCGGGCCGGTGGCGTTGACGGGCAACAAGGGGCCGGTGCTGACTGCCAGCACGATCGGCGGACCTCTGGCGTGCGCGGCCAACTCCCCCGCTCCGACGGACTACGACCTGCAGAACACCGTCCGCGGCCCGGCCGCCGGGCAGTGCGCGAAGCTGTAGTCCTCCGGTAAGTACGTGAAGGCCCCCTTCCCTCGGCTGAGCCGAGGGAAGGGGGCCTTCACGCGCTTCGGGCACGCAGGATGCCGAAGCCGACCAGCGCCGCGGAGAGCAGGGTGAGCGCGAGACCGGCACAGGTGATCGCCTTCGGGAAGTCGGCCGCCTGCTGAGCCGCCGTCAGTGCGCCGGGGAAGAACAGCGCGAGGATGGTGCCGCTGAGCGCTATACCGATCCCAGTCGTGACCTCGCTGGCGGTGTCGACGAGCGCGGCTCCGATGGTGGTCCGGTTCGAGGGCAGGCCGCGCATGACGTTGGTGCCCGCCACGACACCGACCACGCGCATCCCCGCCGCGACGAGGGCGAGCGCGACGGCGATCCAGCCGTAGCCGAGCCCGCCGAACACGGTATAGACCGCGAGTCCGCACACCACCGCGGCGGCGCTGAGCCAGGCGGCCTTGGTGAGGCCGAGGCGGGTGTTCAGCGGGCCGATGAGGGCGCCGCCGGCGATGAGGACGACGACCTGGGGCAGCATCCCCAGCGCGGCTTGCGCGGGTGTCCAGCCGAGACCGAATTGGAGCTGCAGGGTCACGAGGTACCCGAGCCCGGCGGTCGCCAGCCCCGCCGCGGCCTTGAGTGCCAGGCCGCTGGACACGAGCGGGCGCGCGATCAGTTTCAGGTCGAGCAGGGGGTGCCGGGCGGTCTTCTCACGGACGACGAAACAGGTCCCGGCGGTCAGCGCGGCCACGGTGGCGCCCCAGGGCAGAGCCGATGCCGTGCCCGCTTCGACGAAGAGCGTCGGGGCGAGCAGCGCGAGGACGATCGTCGCGGTTCCTAACACCGCACCGGCGATGTCGATCGGATCGCGGTGCAGGCCGGCGGGATCGTCGGCGGGGATACCGGCCCGGATACCGAGGAACGCCAGCGCGGCGACCGGCACGTTGACCAGCAGGAGCGCCTGCCACGGCGCGACGGTGAGCACGAGCCCGCCGGCGGTGGGGCCGACGGCGAGGCCGATCAGGCCCACGGTCGAGATCAGTGTGGTCGCACGGACACGCAGGACGTCCTCATCGAACAGGCGGAACGCGAGGGCGAGCGAACCCGGGGTGGTCATCGCGGCCGCGACACCCATGAGCGCCCGGACGGCGATGAGCTGCCACGCGGCGGTGACGAGCAGCGTGGCCAGGCTCGCCATGCCGAGCAGGACGAGGCCGGTGAGCATGATCTTGCGCCTGCCGACCCGGTCGGCCAGCGCGCCGAAGGCCAGCATCAGGCCGCCGAACACGACGGAATACGCGCCGGTCACCCATTGCAGGGTGGTCGTCGAGGCGGAGAGCTCACGGCCGATGGTCGGCAACGCGACGTTGAGGATCGAGTTGTCGAGCATTTCGACCAGGAACACGGCCGAAAGCCCGGCCAGCGCGGGCCATGCTTCGCGCAGGGAATGGTTTTGAACAGGGGAACGCAAAGGTCGACTCCTTCGAAGTGAAGGAGTGACGGTTCGTTCGATACCGCGTATGCGCGTGCCCAGTCGAGGAGAGCACGTTTCTACCCCGATGCCTCGATCCTACTGCACTCGTGATCAGAAGGACGACTCCTGTGATCAGGTGGACGACACGCGTGATTGGACGGACGACACGGCTTGTCGTCCGCCGTCGAGTGTCGCGAAAGCCACTTTCGGGACATCAGACGTCGCGATAGTGGCTTTCGCGACAGCACTTCCGATCGGTCTGCCGATCGTGGCAGGTCAGGCGGAAGCGCCCCGCACCGCCAGTTTCTGCACGTCCAGGTACAGGCACCCGGCCGTCGTGGGCTGCGGCGAACAGGTCCTGTCCGGATAGAACGACAGCTGGTTGGACGAAACGGTCAGCCGCACGAACCGCACGCCGGTCGCGCTGCCCGGCGCGAGCTGGAGCGCGGTGAGCTTGTTCAGATCGGCGGGCTTGAAGTCACCGGTGCCCGCCTTCACCCACGTCGTGCCGTCTACCGAGGTCTCGACGGTGACGTCCTTGGCCGCGGCGGGCGGGTCGTCGCCGCAGACGTTGGCCGGGTCGATCTCGATGGCACTGACGTCGACCGGTTTGCCGAGTTTGATCGTGACGAACCGCGACTCGACCGTGCCGTCGGGGCGGACGACCCTGTCGGTCGACCAGCCGCCCCCGCCGAGCACCGACGAGGCCAGCAGATCGCCGGGACCGCAGCCGTACTGGGTGAAGTCCTCGCCGTTGAACGCGGTGACGCCGGCCCCGGCTCCGCTGGAGGCCCAGTTGAACCGCAGCGACCAGTCGACCTTGGTGGTCCCCGACCGCACCGAGACCGCGCGGATCTCGCCGTCCGCGCCACCTCCGTGCGCGTAGACCTTCGGATAGGTGCCGGGGAGCACGCCGGGGATGGTGTAGACGCCGGCCGCGTCGGTGACCGCGGACAGCGATCCGGCGAACCCGGAGTCGTGCCCGCTGAACCGCACGGCGACACCCGCGATCGGCGCCCCGCCCTCGCGGTCGGTGACCTTGCCGGTCACGGTCCCGGTCGGCATGCCCGCGGGCGGCGGCGTGGAGAAGTCCTCGGCCGGCGCGGTGTCGGCGCCGGTGATCGACCCGGCGAAGTAGCCCATGCCGCGTGCCGCGAACGCCTTCCACAGTTTCGCGTGCCCACGGCCGCCGTTGATCACCGTGTCGGCCTGCAGGATCGAGTTCCGCATGTCCAGGAAGGACGGCGACGCGGGCGAAAGCTCCATCGCGCGGGTGACCAGCGCCCGTGTCAGCTGCACACCGAGCGCCGAGCGGATGTCCCACAGCGCGCTCGCCCAGATCTCGCCGTCGGCGTGGACCTCCGGGAAGCCGATGATCCGGCCGAGATCGCCGTAGGTGTAGCCACCGGGGCCTGCTCCCGGCGTGCCGGGGCACTGCGGCGCGCCGGCGCCGACCGGGCAGTCCAGCGGCTGGGTGCGGGCGAGGGGGACACCGTTGCTGACGTAGTCGCCGCCGAGGAGCTCGCCGGGAGCCGAGGTGTCCTTGACCGCGTTCCGCCCGACGAGGTAATCGAAGGCGTACCAGTCGCTCCACGCCTCGCCCATCGCGCCGGACTGGAAGGAGTTGAGCGTGGAGTTGCCCTGCGCGTCGACGACGAGCCGGTTGGACAGGCCGTGGCCGTATTCGTGGTGGATGATCGTGGCGTCGTCGGCGGAGTTCGCGGCGAGGAACGGGTCGTCGGGATTCCTGGGGTCGTGGAACAGGAACATCCCCATCGTCGGCGGCTGCCCGTCGGGCGGGGTGCCCATGAACGCGTTGTCGTAGTAGCCCGGTTCCTGCGCGCCGAGCAGGGTGTGGACCTGGACGGCGTCGCCGTCGACCTTCTCGAAGTTGCCCGCCTGCCGGGTGAAGCCGATCGGGAAGGAGGCGAGGTGGTCGTGGAAGCTCCCGACGTAGGCCAGTGCCTGAACGGCGTTCTGTTCGCGGTTCTTCGCCCACGAGCCCGGGGTCTTCGGGTCCCAGGAGCACGGTCTCGCCGCCGAGCAAGGCGGGCCGACGACGGCGGTGAAGTCGGTGAACTTGTACCGGAAGGTGCCGTCGGTGTTCCGGCTGATCTCTTCCTGCGGCTGGAATTTCAGGTCACCGTTGACGTCGGCGGCGACGTGCGCGACGTTGCCGTCCAAGGTCTTGGCGTCGGCGGGCAGCCAGCCCTTCCGGCTCAGGTCGACCTGCTTCTGCGGGCCTGGCTGGGCTTCCCAGGCGAGCCCCTTGGCGCCGGCGGCGTCGTCGTTGGCGTGGTTCACCAGGTTCTTGCGGTAGAGCAGCTTGCCGGTGCCGGCGTCGGTCACCTCCTGGAACATCTTGTCCACGGCGGGTTTGGTCAGCGTGTACCAGGCGGGGCGGAGCCCGTCGCCGGTCAGGAACGCGACCTGCTTGGAGTCCGGGGCCGGGGCGGCCAACGTCGTCGCGCCCAGCGAGGCGGGAAGATCGCGCACGGGCGCGCCGTCCAGCTGGATCAGCCTGCCGTCCTTGGTGACGTGCGCCTTCAACCCGTTGCCGAACACGGGGATCCCGCCGACGGACTGGGTGAAGGAGAGATGGTGTGTGCCTTCGACGTCGACGTAGTCCTTGCGCAGGTTCAGTTTCGCGGTGTCGCCGGCGCTGAGACCGACGAGTCCTTCCTTTTCCCGCAGGTAGTTCAGCACGATGTCGCGGGGTGACGCGCCGCTCGGTCCGGTGAGGAACCCGTCGGTGCGGGCCAGGACGCGAGGTGTGCCGGTCAGCTCGTCGAAGTCGAGCAGGGCCTGGTGTCCCAGTTCCGCCCGTGCCTTCGTGACGGACGTCGCACGGGACGCCGTGAGCCGGTCCCGCGCGGCGAGGACGCGCGGGCTGGTTCTCGCCGTGTCGCGGACATCGACGTCCTTCCCGGATCTGTCCGGCGTGGTGTGCACCGCGCCCGGTGCCGGTGCCGCGCCGGCTTCGGGCGCTGTGACCAGCGCTAACACTGTGATGGCGGTCGCGGCGCACAGCGAAGCACGCGAACGCGACGAACGTGACGTCACTCCAGACCCCTCTCTCGGTGGTGACGCAGACGTTCCATTCGTACCGATACAGTCACGGTGGCATCAGCGCCGATCAGGTACGGCGATCCCGGTGAGCGGTACCCTCGCCGAAGGGGTGTCCACAGTGGATTGAGCGGGATTCGTGGGGGAAAATGGACGGCGCGACGGAATTCGAGCGGCTGCGGCCCGTCATGTTCGGGCTCGCGTACCGCCTGCTCGGATCGGCCGTGGAGGCGGAGGACGTCGTTCAGGACGCCTACCCGAAGTGGGCGGGCGCCGAACACGGGTCGATCGCGTCGCCGCGGGCGTGGCTGGCGAAGGTGGTCACCAATCTCTGCCTGAACCGGCTGACCTCGGCCAGGGCACAGCGGGAGCGGTATGTCGGGCCGTGGCTGCCCGAACCGGTCCTGACCTCGGACGACGTGCTCGGTCCGCTGGAGACGGCGGAGCAGCGGGATACGGTGTCGCTGGCGATGCTGGTGTTGCTGGAGCAGCTCAGCCCGGTCGAGCGGGCGGTGTTCGTGCTCAAGGAGGCCTTCGCCTACAGCCATCGTGAGATCGCCGCGATCCTCGACGTCTCCGAGGTCAACTCGCGCCAGCTGCACAGCCGCGCGCGAAAGGCGCTTGACCGCTCGCCTGAGCGACGGGTTTCGGACCCGCGGCAGCTCGAGAAGCTGGTCGAGAGCTTCCTGTCGGCGGCGCGGGACGGCGATCTGCCCGCTTTGGAGAGTCTGCTGACCGCCGACGTCACGGCGTGGTCGGACGGCGGCGGCAAGGCCACCGCGGCCCGGCGTCCGGTGCACGGCGCGGCGAAGGTCGCGCGGCTGTACGCCGGGATGTTCGCCGGTGTCGGGCAGGTGTCGATCGGGATGCTCGAGGTCAACGGCGGACCCGCGGTGGTCGCGAGGGCCGGTGACGTCCTGTTCGGCATCCTCGGGTTCGAGGTGGTCGACGGGCGGATCCGCGGCCTCCACGCGGTCGCGAATCCGGAGAAGCTCGCGTTCCTTTCGGGACAGCTGTCACGTTCCGGATGGCCCGCCGGTTCTGGGGAGTGGAAGCTCTCGTGAACGGAGGACCAAGGTGACGAACCCGATTCTGGTGACCGGCGGTACCGGCGATCTCGGCCGCGAGGTGGTGCGGCGGCTGGTGGCCGGAGGCAGGCCGGTCCGGATCATGAGCAGGCGGCCACGTCCCGCCGATGAGCCGAACGAATGGGCGCGGTGTGATCTGAAGACCGGTGACGGTCTCGCCGAGGCGGTCGACGGTGTCTCGGCGATCGTCCATTGCGCGTCGACGCTGGGGCGCGGGGACGAGCAGGTGACGCGGAACCTGGTCGAGGCGGCGAAGCGGGCGGGCGGTCCGCATCTGGTGTACATCTCGATCGTCGGCATCGACGTGATCCGGTTCTTCTACTACGACGAGAAGCTGGCCTGCGAGAAGGTGATCGAGAAGTCCGGTCTGCCGTGGACGGTGCTGCGGGCGACCCAGTTCCACGACCTGGTCGCGCGGATGTCGTCCGCGCAGCGGCGGCTGCCGGTGACGATCGTGCCGTCGGGATTCCGGTTCCAGCCGGTCAGCACCGGCGACGTCGCGGACAGGCTGGTCGCGCTGGTGTCGGCTCCGCCGTCGGGGCGGGCGCCGGACCTGGGTGGCCCCGAGGTGCGGAGCGCCCGTGACCTGGCGGAGGCGTATCAGCGGTCGGCCGGGCGCCGGAAGCCGATCGTGTCGTTGTGGCTGCCGGGCAAGGTGGCCAGGGCGTTCCGGGCGGGCGGCAACCTGACGCCGGAGAACGCGACCGGCGCAGGCACCTTCGAGGAGTTCCTTTCCTCACGCGTTTAGTCCTCTCGATGCGGCACACCGAGCCGCGCTCACGCGTCCGAGTTACGGTGGCCTGGTGACGATCACCGGGTTCTTCTCCTCCTTCGAAACGGGTGATCCGCAGCCGGTGGATCCGGCCCTGCGCGTCGGCACCGGCCCGGCGTCGTCGCCGACCGCGAAGACCGGTGTCGGGTTCACCGGCGCGCACGCCCTCCGCTACGAGAACACGCTGCGCGCGACCGTGTTCGAAGTGGACATCGAGGTCACCGGGCACACCGAACTGTCCTATGTGGTCTTCCCCGAATCCGACTCCGACGTGCCCGACTACCGCAGCACCTTCGTGGCGCTGGACGTCGAATTCACCGACGGGACGTCGGCCGGGTTCGGCGCCACGGAGCAAGGCCTGGACAAGACGCTGTACGTGGACCAGTGGAACCTCGTACGCCGCGGGCTGGGTGGGTTCGCCGGACGGCGGATCGCCCGGATCGTCCTGGTCAGCGAACCGCCGGACGGCGAGGGCGCGGGCTGGGTGGACGACGTCCGGATCACCGAACGCCCGATCGAGATCCGCGAGCCGGTCGACCACGTCCGCACCACCCGCGGCACGCATTCCAGCGACAAGTTCTCGCGCGGCAACAACTTCCCCGCGACCGCGGTCCCGCACGGCTTCAACTTCTGGACCCCGGTCACCGACGCGGGTGCCACGAACTGGATCTACAGCTACCACCGGCACAACGACGCCGAGAACCGGCCGGCGCTGCAGGCGTTCGCGCTGTCGCATCAGCCGAGTCCGTGGATGGGCGACCGGCACACCTTCCAGGTGATGCCGGGGATCGGCCCGGTCGAGGCCGACCGGGCCGAACGCGCGCTCGCGTTCTCCCACGACGACGAGGTCGACCGACCGCATCACTACGGCGTCCGGTTCGCCAACGGCGTCACCACCGACATCGCCCCGGCGGATCACGCGGCACTGTTCCGCTTCACCTTCCCGGGTGATCGCGGCTGGCTGCTGTTCGACAACGCCCGCAACCGGGGCGGATTGCGGCTCGACGCGGCGAACGGCGTGGTCACCGGCCACACCTGGGTCCGCAGCCGGTTGTCGGCCGGGGCACGGCGGATGTTCGTGCACGCCGAGTTCGACGTCCCGGCCGAACGCGGCGCGAGGATCCGGCGCCCGGTGTGGCGCACCGTGACCGGTTTCCTGGAGTTCGCCGCGGGCGAGGTGACGATGCGGATCGCGACGTCGCTGATCAGCCTCGCGCAGGCCAAACGGAACCTCGACCAGGAGATCCCGGCGGGCACGACCTTCCAGCAGGTCCGTGACCAGGCCCGTGCCCAGTGGGCCGGGGTGCTGGACCGGGTCGAGATCGAGGGCGCGACCGAGGACCAGCGCACCACGTTCTACTCGAACCTCTACCGGCTGTTCCTGTATCCGAACTCCGCGCACGAAGTCACCCCGAAGGGTGTGCGTCACGCGAGCCCGGTCATCCGCCGCCTCTGGCCAAGCACGCGCACCAGGACCGGCGCGAAGGTCGTCGACGGCGAGATGTACGTCAACAACGGCTTCTGGGACACCTATCGCACCACGTGGCCCGCGTACGCCCTGCTCACGCCCGGCCGGTGCGGGAAGATGATCGACGGTTTCGTCCAGCAGTACCGCGAGGGCGGCTGGATCTCGCGCTGGTCCTCCCCCGGCTACGCCAACCTCATGACCGGCACCAGTTCCGACGTGGCGTTCGCCGACGCGTACCTCAAAGGCGTGCGCGGCTTCGACGTCGAGGCCGCCTACGAAGCCGCGCTGAAGAACGCGACGGTGACGCCGCGCGGGCAGAGCGTCGGCCGCAAGGGCCTGCACGAGTCGATCTTCCTCGGCTTCACGCCGACGTCGGTCCACGAAGGGCTGTCGTGGGCGATCGAGGGCTGCGTCAACGACTTCGGCCTGGCCAATTTCGCCGAAGCGCTCGAGCGCCACGACGACGCCGCGTACTTCCGGCAGCGTTCACAGCAGTACGCGAACCACTTCGATCCGCTGATCGGGTTCTTCCAAGGCCGCAACCGTGACGGCAGCCGCCATTTCGCCGCCGAGGGCTACGACCCCGAGGCGTGGGGCGGCGACTTCACCGAGACGAACTCCTGGAACACCGCGTTCTCCGTGCCCCACGACGGCGCAGGACTCGCCGCGCTGCACGGCGGCACGGAAGCGCTGGAGTCCAAACTGGACACTTTCTTCGCGACCCGGGAGACCGGCCGCAAACCCGGTTCCTACGGTGGGCTGATCCACGAGATGACCGAGGCCCGCGACGTCCGGATGGGACAGTACGGACATTCCAACCAGCCGTCGCACCACATCCCCTGGATCTACCACTACGCGGGCGCACCTGCGAAGACGCAGCGGATCGTGCGGGAGGTCCTGCGGCGGCTCTACGTCGGAAGCGATCTCGGCCAGGGCTATCCAGGCGACGAAGACAACGGCGAGATGTCCGCTTGGTACGTCTTCGCCGCGCTCGGGTTCTATCCGCTGGCGATGGGCAGCCCCGAGTACGTGATCGGCGCGCCGCTGTTCACGAAGGCGACCGTCCATCTGGAGAACGGGAAGGACCTGGTCGTCGAGGCACCCGGCAACACCGGCGACACCGTGTACGTCCAGGGGCTCTCGATCGACGGACGCCCGCACGACACCAGCACGCTCTCGCATTCCGCCATCGCCGACGGCGCCGTGCTGAAGTTCACGATGGGCGAGCAGCCCTCGGACTGGGGCTGCTCCCCCGTCGAGCCCGCCGCCCCGCGACCGCTCACGGACATCACGGTGCCCGACGGTCCCCTGTTCGACGACACCACCAGGACCGAGGTGACCTTCCCCGAACGCGAACCCGTCATCGAGTTCCCCGTCGAGGACGGGTCGCGGGAGGTCGTGATGTACACCCTGACCTCGGGCAGCCGCCGGGGTGACCCGCGTTCGTGGGTGCTGGAGGGGTCCGACGACGGCGAGCACTGGACGCTGCTGGACCAGCGTGAAGGCGAGGAGTTCCGGTGGCGCCGTCAGACGCGGCCGTTCGCCCTCGCCGGGCCGGCGCGGCACGCCAGATACCGTCTTCGCGTCACCTCGTCCACCGCCCGGCGGGTCACCCTCGCCCAAGGAGAGCTGCTCGCCCGATGATCTCCCGCATCACCCAGGCCACGACCGACCGTCTGGTCGCCTCCGATCCCGGTCTGGTCCGGCTCCGGCTCGGTTTCTCGGCCGTGCTCAGCATCATCGTCGCGGTACTGGCGATCCTGCCGTTCCACCAGCCGCTCACGGTGATCCTGGTCGCCGCGATCGCGGCGATGACCTCGGCGTTCACCGTCAACGACGAGACCCCGGGACAGCAGGCGGTAACCCTCCTGCTGGGGCTGGTGCTCGGCGCGGCGTCGCTCACGGCGGCGAGCGTCGGCTCGGCGGTGCCGCCGCTGGACAGCGTCGTGTTCGTCCTGCTGATCTTCGTCGCGGTCTACGCCCAGCGGTTCGGCTCGCGCGGGATCGCACTGGGTTCGTTGTCGTTCTTCCTGTTCTTCTTCGCGATGTTCCTGCAGACGCATTTGAAGCAGGTCCCGGTGCTGCTGCTGGCGCTGACCATCGGGATCGCGGCCAACGCGGTGGTCCGGTTCGTCCTGCTGCGCCGGCATACCGACGCGGAGTTCCTGCGGATCCGGCGGGCGTTCCGGGCCCGGCTCGCCGCGGTGGTGCGCGCGGCCGAGGACCACCTGGCGGTGGGCGGCAGCGAACGCACCCGCAAACGGCTCCGCAGGACGAACGCCCGGATGCACGAGTCCGTGCTCCTCATCGAGGACACCGCTCCGGAGGTGATCGGGGCGGACTCGGTGAACCGGCTCCGCCGCCGGGCGATCGAGGTCGAGCTGGCGGTGCAGTGGCTGACGATCACGGTGCAGCGGACCTGCGCCGAAGATCTCGACGAGGACGTCCGTGACGACCTGATCGCGCGGATGCGGCGGTTCCGGTCGCTGATCGAGCGCGACCCGCGCGAGCTGCCGCTGATCAGCGAGACCGAAGAGTTCAGCAAGATGCTGGTGGAAGGCAGCCGGATCGACGAGCACGCCGCGCCAGGCGACGGCGTCCGCCGTGCGCTGGCCGAGCTGGCGCTGGCCGACGTGCGGGCACAGCGGGTGGCCGAGCACGACGTGTCCGACGCCGTCGACGATCCCGAAGACCCCGACGAGGAGAAGTCGTCGGCGTTCGCCTACGACAACCAGACGCGCAGCGCCATCCAGGCCGTGGTGGGCGGCGGGCTGGCCGTGCTCGGCGGGGAGCTGGTGTCGAGCCAGCGGTGGTACTGGGCGGTGCTGACCGTGTTCGTCGTGTTCATCGGCTCGTCGACCGCGGGCGCGACGTTCGTCAAGGGTGTCCGGCGGCTCGGTGGCACGCTGATCGGGATCGTGGGCGGGCTGGTGCTGACGCTGCTGGTGTCGGGCAGTGTGCCGGCGACGCTGGCGCTGATCCTGGTGTGCGTGTTCGGCATGGTCTACATGGCGCGCGTGTCTCAGGTGATCATGGCGTTCTTCATCACCAGCATGCTCGGGCTGCTGTACAGCCTGCTGGGGACGTTCAGCATCGAGGTGCTCTGGATCCGCGTCGCGGAGACCGCGGTGGGCGCGGCGGCCGGAGTGCTGGCGGCAGTGGTGATCGTGCCGGTGCGCACGCGGGCGGTGATGCTGGACGACGTCTCGGCGCTGCTGGAGGAGCTGGACGAGTTCGTCGAGAAGACCGCGGGCCTGCTGTCCGGCGCGGAGAACGTGAGTGTCATCGAGAAGTCGCGTGATCTGGACCGGGCGGTGGACAAGGTCCGCACGACGATCGAGCCGCTCACCCATCCGGTGAATCTCAGCAGCCGTCGTGACTACGGCTGGCACGTGCTCACCACGGTGGAGACGATCGCCTTCCGCGCCCGCCACGTCGCGGCGCGGTCGCAGGCCGGGCTGCTGCTCAACGAGGCGGACCGGCTGCTGCTGTACACCGGGCGGATCCGGGAGAACATCGCGGTGCTGAGGAAGGCGATCGGGGATCCCGGCGGTTCGGCGCACGGGACGCTGATCCGAGACGACGGTACGCCCGTGGCGGACCGGATCGACGATCCGCGGGCACGTTCGGTGCTCACCAGCCTCGGGCACCTCGACGAGACGGTGATCGCGCTGGGCCGCGCGTTCGGGGTCGAGGCCACGGATCCGGAGCCGTCCGGGAAACCGTGAGTGGCGGTCCCAGACGTAGTGAAGGCCTCCTTGCCTACTTTGAGGGTAGGCAAGGAGGCCTTCACGGACCGGCCGCAACGACTTGGGGTCGCCTAGGTACATGAAGGCCCCCTTCCTGTACCTAGGCGCAAGGAAGGGGGCCTTCATGTACTGCGGCGAGGTGTGAAGGTCGAGTTTCCTCGACTGAGTCGAGGGAAGGGGTCCCTCACGCGCAGTCGGTGTGGCTACTGGGGGCGGATGTGGCGCTCAGAACCCAAGTAGAGCCCTCAGGGATCAGTTCTTCGGTTTGGGGCAGTTCTTCCACGAGAAGTGGTACGTGGTCTTGATGGAACCGTCGGTCGAATCCATCGTGACGAAGCTGGTGGTCTTCTTCGGATCGGAAGTACCGACCGCGGCCCGCAGTTCGGTGTTGATGTTGAAGTTCCGGTCCTCGCCGCAGGGTTTGTAGACGATGGCGCCGACTTCGATATTGTCGGTGAACTGCCAGTTGTCCTCGAACGGGCCTTTGAGACTGTGGGTCACATAGGACGTCGGGGAATTGCCCTGGAAGTAGTAGTTGGCCCGTTCCAATCCGGTGGCCCCGGCGGCCAGGGAGGCGAAGCCGCGGTAGTCCGTGCCCGCGATGCCGTAGGTGAATCCCTGCGGAACGTGCACATACAGGTTGAGCTGGCAGTTCTTGCGCAGATCGGTCGGTTTCGCGCCGACGCCGACCTGGGCGGTGTATTCGCTGTAGGTGACGGTGAAGGCGGTGTTGTCCGGTGAGACGGAAACGGCCGCCGTACCCGGTTTGCATCCGGTTCCGTTGACGGTCACGACGTCGATGACTATTTTGTCGGACGGCAACGGAGGCGGCACCCAGGCGTTCGGAGTGACGACCGAAGAGGAAAGCATTACGGCAGCAACCAGCGCGTTGAGCATGGGATCCTTCCCAAAGCTTCCACACGGCGGGAACCGGGCGGATTCGAGGTCAGCGAGACGATCTGACGAAACGGTTTCGGTCACCGGGCGGGGGTGACCGCCGAAAACGAGGTCGTCGAGAAGGCTCGTCGCCGCCGGGCGGGCGGCGACGAGCGCTGAAGCCCTCCTTCAGGGCGGCCAAGACCCTGACCGGGCATGGGTGGGACGGCCTTCTTCCGGACCGGGAAGCAGGCCGTCACCCGGGAGCGGCTGTCAGGAGGTCGGGCAGGTCTTCCACGAGAAGTGGTAGGTGGTCTTGAACGCGCCGTCGGTCGAATCCATCGTGATGAAACTGGTGGTCTTCTTCGGATCCGACGAACCGGCGCCGACCCTCAGTTCCGTGTTCACGTTGAGGTTCCGGTCCTCGCCGCACGGCTTGTAGATGATGACGCCGCCTTCGGCCTCGTCACGGAATTGCCAGTTGTCCGAAATCGGCCCGTTGACGGGATGACTGACGTGCGCGGTCGGCGAATTCCCCTGGAAGTAGTAATTCGCCCGCTGCAGCGCCTTGGCGCCGGATTCGAGAGAGGCGAAACCGCGATAGTCGGCACTGGCGATACCGTAGGTGAATCCCTGCGGCACATGGATGTTGAGGTTGAGCTGGCAGTTCTTCCTGAAATCGGTCGGTTTCGCGCCGACGCCGACCTGGGCGGTGTATTCGCTGTAGGTGACGGTGAACGCGGTGTTGTCCTTGGCGACGGCGACCGCGGACGAACCCGGCGGACATCCGGAACCGTTGACGGTGACGACGTCGATGACGACGCGGTCGGGCGGCGGTCCCGGCGGCGGAGACATGCTGTTCGGCGTTATTATCGACGAGAAAAGGGATACGGCGGCGACCATTGCATTGAGCATGGTGTCCTTCCCGGAAACTTTCACACGGGGCGGGGAACTGGGCGGACTCATGTTAGCGAAACGATCTTCACGATGCCGCCCGCCGATCGGACGCAAACATCCCGGCAATCGGTTCATGAAATGAAGATATGGTCTGTAACCGTTTTCCGGAGCCAATGGGAACACCGCGGACCCGGGAAAACACCATTCACTTCGCACCATATGAAAAATGCTTTCGCGGATTCACCGTTGACGATTCCGGCGAGACACGGCCTTCTCCGGCGTGAGCCAGGTCACCCGGTGGCGTGCCGCGGGCGCGCACCGCATCGATCAAGAAAACAGTGACTGGACGCACCCGAACGGCGACTCCGGACAGGACTAGCATCTCGGTACAAGTCGATGTCGCCTCAAGCTGGAGAACCGCAATGACCCAAGCCCCTGTCAACGTCACCGTCACCGGTGCGGCCGGCCAGATCGGCTACGCGCTGCTCTTCCGCATCGCGTCCGGTCAGCTGCTCGGCCCGGACACCCCGGTGAAGCTGCGGCTCCTGGAGATCCCGCAGGCGGTCAAGGCGGCTGAGGGCACCGCGATGGAACTCGAAGACGGCGCGTTCCCGCTGCTGTCGGGCATCGACATCTTCGACGACCCGAAGCAGGCCTTCGAGGGCGCGAACGTCGCCCTGCTGGTCGGCGCCCGTCCCCGCGCGAAGGGCATGGAGCGCGGCGACCTGCTCGAGGCCAACGGTGGCATCTTCAAGCCGCAGGGTGAGGCCATCAACGCCGGCGCGGCGAGCGACATCAAGGTCCTCGTGGTCGGCAACCCGGCCAACACCAACGCCCTCATCGCGCAGGCGCACGCGCCCGACGTCCCGGCCGAGCGCTTCACCGCGATGACCCGCCTCGACCACAACCGCGCCCTCGCGCAGCTGTCGAAGAAGCTGGGCGTGCCGGTGACCGAGCTGAAGAAGGTCGCGATCTGGGGCAACCACTCCGCGACCCAGTACCCGTCGATCGCGCACGCCGAGGTGTCCGGCAAGCCCGCGACCGAGGTCGTCACCGACCAGCAGTGGCTGGCCGACGACTTCATCCCGACCGTCGCCAAGCGCGGCGCGGCGATCATCGAGGCCCGCGGCCTGTCCTCCGCGGCGTCGGCCGCCTCCGCGGCGATCGACCACGTCTACACCTGGGTCAACGGCACCCCCGAGGGTGACTGGACCTCGGCGGCGGTCGTGTCCGACGGTTCCTACGGTGTCCCGGAGGGCCTGATCTCCTCGTTCCCGGTCACCGCCGCGAACGGCGAGTACAAGATCGTCCAGGGTCTGGAGATCGACGACTTCTCGCGTGCCCGCATCGACGCTTCGGTCAACGAGCTGGCCGAAGAGCGCGACGCGGTGAAGAAGCTCGGCCTCATCTGAGCCTGATCCGCTTCACGAAGGCGGCCGTGTCCCCCGGGACGCGGCCGCCTTTTCGCTGCCGATGATCGTGTCGAGGTTCGCGCGGGTGGTCTCCAGCTCGCCGATCGCGTCGTCGATCCGGCTCCGCTGCTGCCGCAACGCCTCGACCAATTCCGGGCAATCGGGCGTCAGCCAGCCGTCCTCGTCCACGATGCAGGGCAGGATCTCCAGGATCTGCGCGGTGTTCAGCCCAGCCGCGAGCAGGATCCTGATCCGCCGCACCGCATCCACGTCGGCGTCCCCGTACACGCGGTAGCCGCTCGGGCGCCGCTCCGGAGTGAGCAGCCCTTGCTCCTCGTAGTACCGCAGCGCGCGCTCGCTGACACCGGTCCGCCGCGCGAGCTCCCCGATCCGCATCCGCACTCCAGACTTGACTCTCACGTCAATGTCAAGGTTTAGCTTAGCCGCCATGAGCACCGTGACCGTCCTCGGACTCGGCCCCATGGGCCACGCCCTCGCCACCGCTTTCGCCGCCGCCGGCCATCCCACCACCGGGTGGAATCGCACTCCTGGCAAGGAGAACGGCCTCGACGCCACCATCGCCACGACCGCAGCGGAGGCGATCGAGGCGAGCCCGCTCGTGATCGTCTGCGTACGCGACTACGCCGTGGCACAGTCGATCCTCGACACCGGCGCGCTCAAAGGCCGCACCCTCGTCAACCTCAGCGGCGGATCACCACAGCAGGCCCGCGCGATGGCGACATGGGCCGCCGAACACGGCATCGACTACCTCGACGGGGTGATCATGGCCACGACCGACGCGATCGGCGGCCCCGACGCGGCCCTGTTCTTCAGCGGCCCCGCCGACGTCTACGAAGCACACCGGCCCACGCTGGCCGCGCTCGGCGAGAACGCACAGTACGTCGGCGACTCCCCCGGCCAGGCCGCCGCCTTCGACGCGGCCCTGCAGGACATGCTCTGGACCTCCCTGAGCGGGGTGATCCACATGCTCGCGCTCGCCAAGGCGGAGAACATCGGCGCCACCGACATCGCCACGCACGCCAAGGCGCTGCTCGGCTTCTTCCCGGACATGATCGACCTGCTCGCCGAGCAGGTCGCCACCGAGAACTACTCGGGCGACGCCGGCACACTCGAGTCCACCGCCGCGACGATGGACCACATCCTCGACGCGATCCGAGTGCAAGGCCTCGACAACGGTGTCCTCAGCGCTGCGCGGGCCCAGGTCGGGCAGGCGATCGACGCCGGCCACGGCTCCGACGGATTCGCCAGGCTGGCCGCACTCTAAGACCGGAACTGCCGCGCCTTGATGCCGTACTGGCCCATCTTCCGGTACAGCGTCGCCCGGCCCATCCCGAGCTTCTCCGCCGCACCGACCACGGTGGCCCCCGGCTCGGCGAGACAGCGCACGATCTCGTCCCGTTCCATCGCCTGCAACCGGCTCAACCGATGCCCCACCCCGGAGAACACCTCCGCCGGCAGATGACGGCTGTCGATCACATCCGACCGCGACGCCGCCTCCCGCACCACCCGGCGCAGCTGCTTGGCGTTCTCCGGCCAGTCACAAGCGGTCAGCGCCCGCACCGCGGCCGGGGTGAACGCGACCTCGCGCCCCCGGTCGCGGCGGGCGAAATGATGGGCCAGCGGCAGGATGTCGTCCGGCCGGAACCGCAGCGCCGGAACCTCGACCACCACCTCCACCAGCGGGGCGAGCGCCTCCGGTATCGCACCGGCGTCCTCCGCCGTCAGCACGAACGGCGGCGGCTCCCCCTCCCGCCGAGCATCGGCGAACAACCCGGCCAGCTCCGCGGCCGCCCACGCCGGGAGCGTGTCCACCCCCGAGACGATCACGCACGTCCCGTCCTTCTCCAGCTCCGGCGTCCATAACGTCAGCCAGGTGTCGACGTCGTCCGGCGCGGGCGGACGCGCGTTGAGCACTCGATCCCTCGGGCGCGTCGCCCGCCGCGCGGCCGACGCGAGCGCCGTCTTCCCGGCGCCGGCCTCACCGACGACAGCGACCACCCGCCCACGGCTCAACGCCGAACCCACCTCACCGAGCGCGTCCGACCAACCCGGCGACAGACTCGGCGCATCGGCCGGATCGAACCGATCCGAATGAACCCGGAACACCTCACCACGCGGCGCCGGCCGCGGAGTCCGCCCCGACGCCCGTGCCAGCATCAACGCCGCCGTGTTCCCGGCCGCCGCCTGCGCCAGCGCCAGCAGCAACTCCGACGACTGATCCGACCACGTCGTCAGGTTCACGCTCCCCGCCAACGCGCCGGTCAGCGGATCCAGCACCGGCACCGCCGCGCACGTGTACCCCCGCAAACCCGTGCAGTAATGCTCCGCGGCCCGCACCAGCGTCGGCGCGCGATCGGCCAGCGCCAAACCCAGCCCATTGGTCCCGGCGTTGCTCTCCGCGAAATAGAACCCCGGCGCCAGATGGACCCGGTCCAACGACCGCACGATCGACGCGTCCGTGCACAGCCTGCTCAGCACCAGGCCTTCACTGTCGGTGATCATCAAGCTGACCGGCTCGTTCGCCAGCGTGGCCTGCAAGCCGCGCAACACCTCGTTGCCGCACTCGTACAGCAGCGAACCGGTGTCCAGGGACCCGGTGAACACCGGCCGCACCTCGTCCTCGGGCGCGCCGTACCGGGCGCTGCGCTGCCAGGACGCCCGCAACCGCGGCGCGATCACCGCGTTCGCGCTCTCCACATCTACCTCCCGGGACGCCACACTGCGTTCGGACCTCCGCACAGCGTACGTCCGCGGCCACCGGCACACAGGCCCGTCGATGTCTCAAACTGAGACACCGCGCGCCTCCCTGACCTGCGCCGACACCCCTAGCGTTCACCTCCAACGTGCCAACGGCGGTCACGAACGCGGAGGAAACCCATGTACACCAAGGACGGCGAGAGCTACTTCATCGTGGACGCGCACGTCGCGCTGTGGGACGCCCGGCCGGAGAACCAGGCCAACATCCACGGCAAGCAGTTCATCGACTGCTTCTACGACTACCACCGCAACCTCAGCCCCGAATCCGAGCTGTGGTCCTACGAGGAGTACCTCTACTACGGCGGCGAGCGCCTGATGAAGGACCTCTTCCAAGACGGCTACGTCGACCACGCCATCTTCCAGCCCGCCCACCTCGGCGCCTTCTACAACAACGGCTTCGGCCAGACCGAAGAAGCCTTCGCCCTCACCAAGAAACACCCCGGCAAACTCACCTACAACCACTGCTTCGACCCACGCCTCGAACAAGCAGGCCTCGACCAGCTCCGCCGCGACGCCGAACGCTTCGGCCTCAAAGGCGTCAAGCTCTACACCGCGGAATGGCGGGACGACTCCCGCGGCTACAAACTCGACGACCCCTGGTGCCGCCGCTACCTGGAAACCTGCCTCGACCTCGGCATCCGCAACATCCACATCCACAAGGGCCCCACCATCCGCCCCCTCGACCGCGACGCCTTCGACGTCGCCGACGTGGACAAGGTCGCCACCGACTACACCGACCTCAACTTCGTCGTCGAACACTGCGGACTCCCCCGGCTCGAAGACTTCTGCTGGATCGCCACCCAGGAACCCAACGTCCACGCCGGCCTCGCCGTCGCGATGCCGTTCATCCACACCCGCCCGCGCTACTTCGCCCAGATCATCGGCGAACTGCTCTACTGGCTCGACGAAGACCGCATCCAGTTCTCCAGCGACTACGCACTCTGGACCCCGAAATGGCTGGTCGAACGGTTCGTCGACTTCCAGATCCCCGAGGACATGACCGAATACGCGCCACTGACCAACGACCAGAAGCGCAAGATCCTCGGCCTCAACGCCGCCGCGATGTACGACCTCCCCGTACCCGAGGAACTCCAGGTCCGCCGCATCGAAACCCAAGCCGTCTCGGTGGCCTGACATGCGCGAACACGACGCCTACACCGCACTCCACGCCGTCTTCGACCCCGAACTCGACGAACCCATCACCGACCTCGGCTTCGTCCGCTCCCTCACCGTCGACGGAACCGAGGTCACCGTCCACCTGAGGCTCCCGACGTCGTTCTGCTCACCGAACTTCGCCTACCTCATGGCCTCCGACGCCAAGGACGTCCTCACCGCGCTCGACGGCGTCTCCCGCGTCCACGTCGTCCTCGACGACCACCACGACTCCGACCTCATCAACCGCGGCCTCGCCGCCGACGCCGGCTACCGAGGCACCTTCGGCGACGAAGCGGACCAGGACCTCGACGAACTCCGGCTCACCTTCCGCCGCAAAGCCCACACCGCGGCCATGGAACGCGCCCTCACCAGGCTCTTGCGCGAAAACCGGGAACTGACCGAAGACCGGCTCCACGACATCACCCTCGCCGACCTGCCCGACCACCGCACCACCCACGCACTCCTGCGCCGGCGCGCCGCGCTCGGACTCGACACCGCACCGGAGGCACCGGTCCTCGTCGACGACCACGGCACGCCCTACCCCCGCGAAGAAATCCCGCTCAGGCTCCGGTTCGCCCGCTCCGTCCGCATCTCGATCGACGGCAACGCCCACTTCTGCCGCGGCCTGCTGCGCACCCGCTACCCCGAATCCGCCGCCGACCAGACACCCCGAAACCAGGAGGTCCACGCATCGTGAAAGCGATCCAGGTCATCGGTTACCACGAAAAGCTCCAGCTGACCGAGGTCGCCGAACCCGAACCCACCGGCCCCTACGACGTCATCGTCCGCATCGGCGGCGCCGGCGTCTGCCGCACCGACCTCCACATCCTCGAAGGCCAATGGGCCGAGAAATCCGGCGTCACCCTCCCGTACACGATCGGCCACGAAAACGCAGGCTGGGTACACGCCGTCGGCAGCGCGGTCACCAACGTGACCGAAGGCGACAAGGTCATCGTCCACCCCCTCATCACCTGCGGCCTCTGCCGCGCCTGCCGATCCGGCGACGACGTCCACTGTGCCCAATCCCAGTTCCCCGGCATCGACACCGCGGGCGGCTACGCGGAATACCTCAAAACCTCGGCCCGCAGCGTCGTCCGCATCGACGAGAGCCTGGAACCCGCCGACGTCGCCGCCCTCGCCGACGCGGGACTCACCGCGTACCACGCCGCGGCGAAAGCCGCCCGGAGGCTCAGGCCCGGCGACCGCTGCGTCGTCATCGGCGCCGGCGGCCTCGGCCACATCGGGATCCAGGTACTCAAGGCCCTCACCGCCGCCGAACTCGTCGTCGTCGACCGCAACCCCGACGCCGTCGACCTCGCCGTCACCATCGGAGCCGACCACGGCGTCATCGCCGACGGCACCCAGATCGACCAGGTCCTCGACCTCACCGGCGGCGAAGGCGCCGAAACCGTCATCGACTTCGTCGGCGAAGGCGGCGCCACCAAAGACGGCCTCGCGATGCTGCGCCGCGCCGGCGACTACCACGTCGTCGGCTACGGCGAGAACATCGACGTCCCCACCATCGACGTCATCTCCACCGAGATCAACCTGATCGGCAACCTCGTCGGCTCCTACACCGACCTCTGCGAGCTCATGGTCCTGGCCGCACAAGGCCGCGTGAAACTCCACACCGCGCGCTACCCACTCGAAGAGTTCCAAACCGCGCTCGACGACCTCGACGCCGGACGCATCCGCGGCCGCGCCATCCTCGTGCCCTGACACCTCGTGAGTGGTGGGGACGGTTGGAACCGACCGTGCCCTGGCGTGTCGTCCATCCAGTCACGTGACATCGCCGGTGCGAGCAATCCGGCCCGAAGTGATGTCGCGAAAGCCACTTTCACGACGTCTGATGTCCCGAAAGTGGCTTTCGCGACACTCAGCGGCCCGCGCCGGTCGCGAACTCCCGGTTGGCTCCGACCGTCCCCACCACTCACGACACAATGAGCCAGTGCAGCTGAACGCGCTCCTCACCGGCCAACCCTCGGAAGTCCTCACCCGGGTCCTCGCACTCACCCGCGCCGAGCGGAAAGCCCTCGTCCCCGAACTCCTGGCCGCGTTCAAGGACAGCAGCGAGTTCATCGAGATCAAGCCCAACACCTACGGCGTCCGCAACCCGCTCAGGGGCCAGCAAGCCGCCACCGCGCTCTGGGCCGCCCTCCCCGCGAGCGACCCCCTGCTCCCCAAACTCTGGATCGCCTCACCCACGATCCTCGAACGTGTCCTCCAGGACCGGCCACTCGCCGAACGCAAGACGATCGCGCTACGCGTCATCGGCCACCAGACCGCCTGGGAAGCCGTCCGCCGCATGATCCTCGACGGCGACCTCGAACCCGTCCGGACACCCGAGTACCACGCCGGCTGGTTCCGCTGGGCCGGCCGCTTCGGGGGCAAACCCCTGGCAGAGCGGCTCCGAACCGAACCCGAAGCCCTCACCGAACTCTGGGAACTACTCACGATCGAAGGCAATGGAGACGCCAGCTTCGCCGCCTTCGACAAGTACGTCCGCGACCAGGACAAATGGTCCACCGCGCTGCTCGAACTCACCAAGACCGGTGAAGTCGACCGCACCAGGCTGCTCGACCTCACCCTGGACATCCTCGCCCGCGACTTCGCCGCCTTCCGCGCCCAGTGGTACGCCGCGCTCCACGAAGCGCTCGCCCCCACCCCGGAGGAACGCACGAAGGCACAACACCGCTACGCCCGGCTGTGCGGAAGCGGCCTCCCCCGCACCGTCTCCTTCGCCGTCAAAGCACTGTCCCTTGTGGACAAACAAGGCACGCTCGACGACGAAGTCGCGCTCCAGCACCTCCCCGCGGCAGCGGCCGGGCGCGGCGCCACCACCGCCGAACGCGCCCTCAAACTCGCCGGCCGCATCGCCGACCGTCGGCCCGAACTCAGCGACCTCGCCGACGAAGTCTTCGAAGCGGCACTCACCCACGAAGCCTCCGACGTCCGCGCTCTCGCCATCGCCCGGCTCGGCGTCACCCCCGACCAGGCACCCGCCATCGAGACCGCCGAATACCCGGAACCCACGCGACCGCCATGGGACCAGCGCAAGACCCTGACCATCCCACTCGACATCCCCGACACCCCGGCCGCGGTCGCCGAAGCCCTCTCGTCCCTGCTCGCCGACCCCGACCAAGCCGACCTCCTCCTGGCCGCCCTCGACGGCGCCCACCGCGTCGCGGACGAACTCCCGGACGCCCTCAAACCACTGGTGAAACGCGCCGCCAGAATCGACGCCCAGAGATACAGCCCGGCCGTGCCGAAGATGATCGCCACCCTCGTCCTCGGCCTCACCGGCCACGACGTTCCGCCCCCACCCAAGGTCGGCGACTGGCGACGTCCGCTCCACCACCGGATCACCGCCCTGCTCGAAGGCACAGCCGCTCCCGTTTCCGCCGCCACCCACCAAGGCGGCTGGCTCGATCCCGTCGTGTTCGTCTCCCGCATGCTCGAACACCCCGACGCGGCCGAAGACGACGTCGTCGACGCCCTCCTGAGACTCGCCCCGGACACCAGGCCCGAAGCCCTCGCCCTCGCCTCGGAACTCACCGGACCTCACGCCGACAACATCCGCTACGCGCTCGGCGGACCGGCCGGCCGAAGAACCGGCTGGATCGCCCTCGCCGCCGCCCGCGCCCGGTACCCGGAATCCGCCGACCCCGCCGCCGCGCTCCGCGGAGAACCCGGACCACCGCTCACCTGGACGGCGAAAGCCGGCCCCAGCGGCCGCCACAACCTGACCACACTGGACATCGAACCGGCTCCGGAGGCGGCCTCGCCGAAAGTTCCCTGGCTGGGCGTGCCGTTCGACGGCCCGGCCACCGAATGGCTCGGCTTCACCGAATGCCACGAAGCGGTCGCCTCCCCTTACGATCGGGACCACATCGAAGCCGCCGTCGCCGGATACCTCTTCTTCAACGACACCGAATTCGGCAATCCCGTGGAGAAGGCCGCACTGCCCCCGTTCCTGGACAGCCCCTCGGTCCCGGGCTTCCCCGGCACGATGCTCCTCGCCACCACCCTCACGCTGAAACGCTCCACCGCCGTCCAACTGGGCACGGACGCCGTGCTGACCCTCCTCGACCGGCGGATGCTCGGCCCCCGTGCGCTCGGCGCGGCACTGGGAGTGCTCGGCCCGTACCTCATCGCACCCCGGCTGGCATCCCGGCTTTCGATCATCGCGAACGAACACCCGGTAGCCGTTCTGTCCACACTGGACACTTTGCTGCCGGAGCTGGAGCATGCGCGACGCGGTATCTTCGCGCTTCTGGAACTCGCCGCGGACCTCGTGGAACGCGGAGCGGGGACGATCAGCGACGAAACGAAGGAATGGCTGGCCCGCTTCAAAGGCAGTTCGAAAGCGGCGAAGGCGGCATCACGACTCCGCCGATGACATCCGGGCCGCCAGGACGTGCGAACACGGGCCCCGGGTCTCCTGATGCTTGGCCCACCACGCACACGTGCACCCGGCCGGCGAAAGCCGGACGCGTTGCACGGAGCCGGCGCGCGTGATCTCGTAGCCGCCATCCGGCAACAACCGGACGGCTCCGGCGGCAACGAGCTCGCGGGCCTTCGCCAGGCGGCCGTTCGCCGGAGCGTTCCCGCTCGGGAGTTCACGCGGGAACCACGTGCCGTCGACGACGTCGTGACCGGCGCGACCCGCGACGAGATCCGGCGCTTCGAGCCCGGCGGCCAGCGAGTTCAGCCAGCCGCCTTCGCCTGAGAAACCACGGGACGGCTCCGGCGACAATGTGACGACGAGCCGCGCTCGGTCCAGCTGAAGCACCCAGGTGGCGACCTCACTGTCCGGTCGCGTGTAGACGGTCAGCCCTTTGGCGAACCGGACGAGGGGCTCGATCACTCGCAGCCGATGCAGTCCGGTCGCCGGAATCGAGTCACGTCCCGGCCGTGAGGTCAGCCGGAGCCCGCGGCCGGACGCGACCGCCCACGACCGGCCGACGGCAGTGGGAAGCCGCCTCAGGAAGTTCCGCGTCTCCGCCTTGTCCAGCTTCGCCCTCTCGACGGCACCCTCCGTGACAGCGGCGACCTCGGCGAATCCCGCCACCCAGCGGTCCGGCAGCGGCACCACGGACTCGTCGTTCCGCCCGTCCAGCGTGCGAAGGCGGATTCCTTCACCACGAACAGTCAAGTGCAAGGGATCCTGGGCCACGACTCCCGCGAGGACGGTCCTCGTCGCGTCGGACAGATCGACGTTCGTGCAGCCCTCGCCGAGGTCACCCACGTCCAGCAGATCGAGCCTGGCGTAAACCCCGCAGCACGGGGAAAAGGCCTCGACACGCAGGGTCGTCCGGTCCGCGGTGAACACCGGATCGGACTCGGCGATGAGCCGGTTCACCATGGACGGCGGCATCCAGAACCGGGTGCGCGCGACCTTCCCCAGCACGAGCAGCGCTTGGGCCGCCTGCGCTCCCGGTTCCACGAAACCCTTGAAAAGCACTGGCGTCCGAATATCTTCTTCGGGCTGCTCCAGTAAGACCTCGGTGATCACGCGTCAACCCTAGCCAGGGCCCCCGACAGTCCTTGCGGATCTTTTCTGGCTAGGTGAAATGATCTTTTTCAATGCCATGCTGAATAGGTCGTTATACACCTTGACAGACGACGATCCAAGGGCGTCGACGGCAGGCCCCGGCGCGGGTTTCGGGGCCTGCCGTCTCCCTCCCCCACCCGGAGGCTTCACCCGTATGAGGTGCTCCCCTCCCCTGGGTTCGGCCTATCGGGCAGATCTCCAGCCGGCACCCGCTCCCGGGGCCGGGTGCTGATATTCCGCGACCAAGCCGGGGTGGGTGATCGTGGCCCCTTCACGGAAGGACACCCGCTCCTCCCGGCGACAGGTCCGCCCCGCCGCGTAGCCGATCCCAAAGCCCAGTGGCAGCAGTGCGAGTTCGGCGATCTGGATCCAGTTGGCGAACATCGGTCCTCCCCTAGTCCGGCCAGCGCGGCTCCTCGATTCTATTCGTCAACTATCCTCGTCTGATTCGGCTATTCGTGTACTATTCGCGCTCTAGCCCCGTGTGGGAGTAGCATGATCGCGCAACGAGCAGGAGCCCACTTCGCCTCGACCCCGCGAAAGAAGATCATGCCCACCTCGTCGCCCCATCCCGGCTCCGACCGCGTCCGGCTCGCCACGAAACTCCGCGAGCTACGGGCAGCCACCGGCCTGTCCGGCAACCAGTTCGCCAAAAGCCTTGGCTGGCCCCAATCACGGGTGTCCAAGATCGAAACGGCCGTGCAGTTCCCGACCGGTGACGACATCGCGGGCTGGCTCGCCGCGGCGGGCGCCGCCGACCAGGAGGACTCGGTTCTCGAACTGCTCAAACGGGCCCGCGTGGAATCGGTGTCGTTCCGCGACGAGTTCCGCAAACCCGGTGGAGCCGCCGCCAAACAGCGATCCGTCCTCGAACTGGAGCAGCGGGCGAGCCGCGTCGCCACGTTCCAACCGGCGCTGCTTCCCGGGCCCGTGCAGACGCCCGGCTTCATGCGAGAACTGCTCGCACTCCCCTCGGGCCCGGCACGTACGGGTGGCGCCGCCGATGCCGACATCGAGCGCATGGTGGCCGTCCGAATCGAACGGCAGGCGCAATTTCACGACCCGGGCAAGGCTATGCCGCTGGTGATCGGCGAGGCCGCGCTGTGGATCCGGGTCGGCGATCTCGACACCCAGCTCGGCCAGCTGGACCGGCTCTCCTCGCTCGCCGGCCTGCGCACCGTCGACCTGCGCATCCTTCCCTTCAGCAAGGCCATGCCGATCGCGCCGCTGCACGGATTCCGCATCTACGACGCCGAACTCGTCGTGGTGGAACTGTTCGCCGGCGAGCACCTGATCAGGGATCCGGAGGAGATCG
This sequence comes from Amycolatopsis sp. PSD-21, assembly GCF_055561455.1. NCBI lineage: Bacteria > Bacillati > Actinomycetota > Actinomycetes > Pseudonocardiales > Pseudonocardiaceae > Amycolatopsis > Amycolatopsis sp. PSD-21. The sequence continues at coordinate 4,874,759 of NZ_CM145712.1, forward strand.
CCTTGTACGAGCACATGTTCGGCACGCTGCACGCCGAAGCGCTGTCCGGCGACGCGGCCGCCCGGCTGATCCGGAGCGTCTCACGACGACTGACCGAAGACGACTGACCCGGTCACCCGGCGGCCAGGCACGTCCGGCACTCCGCGTGCGGCCGTTCCAGGCTGGTGACGAAGCTGTGGTCCATCGTGGCGAGACTGAAGCCGTACTGACAGTTCAGCGCCAGCTTCGGCGCGTTCGTGATCAGGCGCATCACCGCGTGCGCCACCAGATTGCCCGCGACACCGGCCGTCACCGCGTTGGCCGCGTGCGCCGGCAGGCTCGCGGCCGGACGCCACGTCGCCAGCGGCGGACGCGCGGCGTCGCGATCACGCTCGGCGAGCCGCGCGCATTCGTAACACGGCCCCGCGCCCGGGCGGTAGACGCCCAGATTGACCTGCGGGCCGTGGTAACCCCCGTACACCCAGGGCGTACCGGTCGAGGCGCACGCCTGGTTCGTCCACGTCCGGATCTCCGGCGGATGATCGGCGGTCATGATCAAGACGTCACAGTCGGCGGCCAGCCTTCGCAGTGAAGCCGCGTTCTCGATCCGCGTCGGCTCGCCGGTGACCTCGACGTCCGAGTTGGCCGCGCGCAACCTTTCCACCGCCACGTCCACCTTCGGCAGGCCCAGATGTTCCTCGGTGTAAAGGATCTGGCGGCCGAGATTGGACAGTTCGACCACGTCCGGTTCGACGCAGTGCAGGCGTCCCACGCCCGACATGACCAGCCCCAGTGCCGCGGTGCACCCGACGCCGCCCACGCCGACCAGCACGACCCGCGCGCGAGCCAGAAGGACCTGGAAATCCCAGCTCGACGTTCTTCTCGTCAGATCGATCCACCGGTACAGCGACCGGCTTCTCGAGTGGCGTTCGAGTTGCCGCTCGGTCAGGTCGGTGCACGTCGGCTCGTCCGCGTTCTCGACATACCCGAGTTCGGCGAGCTTTTCGATGGCGGCTGTGACCTCATCGGGACGGGTGCCGGGAACCAGACGAGCCAGGTCGGTGACGACCTGGCTCACCGTTCGCGTTCCGTCGAGGAGTTCCAGTAACGCCCACACGGCACCGTCCGAGTCCCTCAACTCGGCGGCGATGCCGAACACCTCCCCGCCGATCCGGATCCAACCGTCGCCGAACCGGACCGGGCGGTGCTCGTCTTTGATACGTGGACGCACCGGAACCCCTCCTCGGTCAACCGTTGTCTCCGCTGTAGACGTGGCGGATCGCGTCAGCACGTTCCACCATCACGATCTCGATCATCGCCGGACACCCCCTCTCCCCCGACCAAGCGGGACGGGGCCGGACCACCGCGGCCTCACCCATCGCGTCCGCCCCTCCCCGGTTTTCGACCCGCCCAGTGGCGGGCCCGGCTCTACAATGTAGTACTGTCCCGATGTAGAGGGCTTAAATGTAGAGCTATACATTCACTTCGGTCTACGGGCTCTCTCTGCGCTATACGGGTGATACTGGGGTCACCTTCCGTGACGAGACCTTGAGGAGGTGGTCAGTTCGTGGGCACGCTGACCCCCACCGCCATCAAGCGCTGGATCGCGCTCGAGATGAAGCGCCTCCGGGAAGCGGCGGGCTACGACCGGACCGCCGCGGCCGAGCGCATCGGCAAGGCCACGACGGTCATCGCACATATCGAAACCTCGCGAAACCTGCCCGCACCGGCCGATCTGGAAGTCCTGCTCGATTTCTACGGAGTGCCCGAGCGGGCACCGTTCTTCCGCGACCTGACCAAACGAGCGAAACGCGGCCGCGACTGGTGGATCAACTTCGACCACGGGGTGTTCGACTGGTTCAACCTCTATTTGGGCCTGGAAACCGGTGCCGCCCGGATCAGCACCGTCGACCTGGTCGTACTGCCCGGTTTGTTCCAGACTCGTGATTACGCGCTCGATATCATGAGAGAAGGCAGACGCTGGAACAACAAGGCCGAACTCGAAACCATGGTCGACCTGCGGATGGCGCGCCAAGAGATATTGGACCGCCCTGGGGACGCACCGCATATCTGGTCGATCCTGGACGAGAGCGTCCTACGCCGCCAAGTAGGCGGGCCGGCGGTCATGCGTGATCAACTGGAGCACTTGATCGAACTGTCGGAACGGCCGAACATCGACATTCAAGTGCTCTCCTTCACCGCGGGCGCCCACGGCGCCTCGGACGGCGGGTTCATTCTTTTGGACTACCCGTCCGAATTCGGCGGTGATCCCGGAACCGTGTACGTCGAGAACCGACGCGAAGGCCTCTATTACGAGGACACCGAAGACCTCCGCCGATTTCGCAGCACTTTCGAACGGCTACAGGCACAAGCGGAGCATCCTGGTCGGACACGGTCTTTCATTCAAAACTTGGCAAGGGAACTCAATGAACAATGATTCTTCTCGTCCCACCCTGCTCGGCCTTTCCGGCTGGTGGAAATCGAGCTACAGCGCCGGCGCGAACGGTTGCGTCGAAGTCAACGACTCCGTAAAGGGCTATGTGGGCGTTCGCGATTCGAAGCTCGGCGAGAACAGCCCCGTCCTTGTTTTCGAACCGCACGAGATCAAGGCCTTCGTTCTCGGCGCGAAGAACGGCGAGTTCGACCACCTGCTCTCCTGACCGGTCGTGATCCGTCCCGCCCGGTTCCCACCGGCGGGACGGATCACCTCAGGAAGTCTCAGCCTGACGGCGGCGATAGGCTCGCTGCTGGCAAGCCCTGGAGCAGTAGTCCCGAGGCCTGCCCCGCCCCCCGCCGTCTAGTTCCTTGCCACAGACGGCACACTCGCCGCGCTCAGTTTCGTCACGCATTACCTCACGCCCCCGGCTTTCGACCAGCGCCTGCACGCCGTCGAGAGTGCGCTGCAATCCGAATTCGAACGGGTCGAGCGGTGCGTCCATCCCTCCGTCCTTCCACAGCCGCTCCAAGGCCGGGTAGGCGTCCATCCGCTCGAACAGCGACTCACGTTCGCTCCACCAGCGCTCATGGGACACGCCGGTGCGCCGCTGGAGTTCCGCGGTCTCCCCCGCCTGACGCGCGACGGACTCCACGAATCCGCCGACCAGGTTCACGACCGCGATCACCTGCGCCGGCGCCAGACCACTCCGTGAGGCGACATCCAGCGCGTGGTCGTATCCGGCCATGATGTTCGGCCCTGGCAGCCGCCGGCTCCCGGCACTGTCGACCAGCCACGGGTGACGGCGATGCATCTCCCATGCTCGCCGCGCCCACCGTTCGAGCCCCGCCCGCCAGCCGAGCCCGTCCGAAGGCCCCATCGGAAACCTGCCGTACACGGCGTCGCGCATGAGTTCGACCAGCTCCGCCTTGCCGGGCACGTACCGGTAGAGCGACATGGTCGTGGTGCCGAACCGTTCCGCGACCTTGCGCATCGACAGGGCGGCCAGCCCTTCCGCGTCCGCGACTTCGACGGCCGCCGCGACGATCCGGCCGAGGCTCAACCCCGGGCGCTCCGGCTCGGGAGTCCCCCACAGCAGCTCGATCGCACGCTCCGGATCCGGCTGCGCGTCGTCTTCCGCCACCCGCACTCCCTTGACGCTCGTCGCTCGTTCGTGTTTAGCTGATAAACCTCAGTATATCCCATAAACCACTCCACAGGAGCGCTTGAGCATGCCCGAGATCAGGTTCTTCGTGTCCCCCGAGGGTAGAGACGACTGGGCAGGCACCGCCGACCGGCCGTTCGGCACCCCGAAAGCAGCACAGGAGGCCGTCCGCGCCGTCACCGCCGGAATGACCGGCGACGTCATCGTCACCTTCGGCACAGGTGTGCACCATCTTGAGGTACCCCTTGTCTTCGACGACGCACTCGGCGATTCCGGCTCGAACGGTTTCCGCGTGATCTACCAGGCGGACGGCTACGGCACACCGGAACAGGCGAAGGTCGAACTGAGCGGCGGCCGCGAAATCACCGGCTGGACGACGGGCCGCGACGGCATCTGGACGGCACCGATCGGAGCCCTCGCCCCGCGACGGCTCACCGTGGACGGCCGGCCCGCCGTAAGAGCGGCCCGCACCGAGGGCCTCCCCGGAACCGTGACGAAAACAGCGACTGGTTACGTCACGGACAGCACGGAGCCGCAATCGTGGCCGGACCCGTCGGGTCTGGAGTTCGTCTACCCCGGCGTCTACCCGTGGTCCGAAGCCCGCCTCGCGGTCGCGTCGATCACCGGCGACGCCACCTCCACCACCGTCACGATGGGCCAGCCCGCTTTCGGCCACGCCAAATCCCTCTACGACTCCAAGTGGTACGGCGCGGGCGGAGACGGCACCTGGGACGGGCTCGCCGCGCCTTCCGTGCTCGAGAACAACGTCGCCTTCCTGACCGAACCGGGCACCTTCGCCGTCAGCCGCACCGAAGGGAACGGCCACGTCCTCCACTACCGACCGCGCCCCGGCGAGGAGATCGGCAAGACCAGGGTCGTCGCCCCGATGCTCGAGTCGCTCATCACCGGACAAGGCGTGCACGACCTCGTACTGCGTGGCTTCACCTTCGCCGACGCGACCTGGACCGGCGTTGCCCGCACCGGCGGTTACCTGCACTACCACGGCAACGCCCGCTACGAGCGGGGCGAGTTCCAGAAGATCGACCTCGGCGCCGACGTGGGCTACGTCCATGTGCCTGCCGAGCCGGTCCAGTTGCCCGCCAACGTCAGCCTCACGTCGGCGAACCGGGTCACCTTGGAGGGCAACCACTTCACCCGGCTCGGTGCGGGAGCGCTCCTGATCGAGGGTGGCGCCGACGTCGGCATCCGGGGGAACGTCTTCGACGAGATCTCCGGCAGTGGGATCGCCGTCCACGCCGGTACCCGGGTCTCCATCGAGGACAACCTCGTCCACCACATCGGCACCGAGTACCGCGGCTCCCCCGCCGTCCTCGTCGTCGAGTCCGAAGAGACCACCGTGGCCCACAACGAGATCCACGACGTCCCGCACAACGGCATCGTGATCACCGGCGGCGAGAAGGCCAAGGCCACCCAGGTGCTCTCGAATCTCGTCGAACGCAGCATGGGGAAGCTGATGGACGGCGGCGGGATCTACCTCTCGGCCCCACAGGGCTCGTCGTTCGCGGGCGGGGCGCTGGTCCGCGGGAACGTGATCCGCGACGTCCTCACCTCGTACAACTTCGGGCTGTACGCCGACTACGGCGCGGCGTGGATCACCGTGCTGGGCAACATCGTCTGCCGGGCCGACACCCCGATCGTGCTCCAGGTGGGCCCGCCGATGGAGAACGTCGCCTTCGTCGGCAACTTCTGGGACGTCCTGCCCGACGGCTACGACACCCCGCCCGAGACGGTGACCGTGGCCGGGAACACCGTGCTGCCGAAGGAAGGCTTCGACGAGGCCGTCCGCGCCGATCCGGCCGCCGCCGACATCCTCGCGCGAGCGGGGCGCCGCGGTCTGGAACGATGATCACCGCTCCTGCCGGGCGCGAGTCCGGCAGGAGCCGATCCGGCCACGATTCACGAGGAGAACACGCGCGATGCCCACCCAGGCAACGGAAGCTCCCGGGACCCGCCGCCTCGCGCGGATCGCGACCGAGGTGCTCGCCCCCTGGGTCTGGGTGCTCGGTCTGCCGCTGGTCGTCGCCTGGAAGGTCACCGGCCACCACCTCGGCGAGACCGTGCTGTGGGGACTCGTTGTCGGCGTGACCGGCTCGCTGATCCCGATGGCCGTGATCGTGCGCGGCGCCCGGAAAGGCAAGTGGGACAGTCACCACGTCACGGATCGCGCCGGACGGCTCGTCCCGTTCGCGGTCTGCATCGGCTCACTGGCCGCCGGATTCGTCATCCTCGTCGCCGGCGGTTCCCCGCACGAGATGATCGCGCTCGCGGCCGCCGAACTCGTCTGCCTGGTCGCCGCGCTCGCGATCACCTTCGGGCTGAGGTTCAAGATCTCGATGCACGCGATGGTGGCCGCGGGCGCGGCCGTGATGCTCATCCGCGTCTACGGCCCGTGGCTCGCGCTCCTCTTCCTCGGCGTCGGCTGGGTCTGCTGGTCCCGCGTCGAACTCGGCGATCACACCAAGGCCGAGGTCACGGCCGGAGCGGCGGCCGGCGTCGTCCTTGGCGGTGGTATTTACCTGCTTCTCGAAGCGGTTTTGTCCTGAGCCACGCCGTATAGGTCGTTATACATTCGGGTCGAGGCGCCGGATGCCTTCGGTGAGTTCGGCGATGTCGGCGGCGGCCGCGAAGTTCAGCCGGAGGAACGGTCCGGACGGCTCGGTGGCGAAGAACCTCTCCCCTGCCCCGACCACGACCCCTCGCTCTCTCGCCACGCGAGCGAGCGCGTTCGCATCGCTCCCCGGCGGCAGCCGCACCCACAGGTGCAGACCGCCCTCGGGGAGCCGCGCGATCGTCCACTCAGGACACTTCCCCGCCAGCGCCGCGGCCGCTTTCACGCACCGTTCCCGCAGTTCTGAACCGAGCCTTCGAACGTGCCGTTCCCACGAAGGCGCGCTGAGCAGTTCGAGGGCGGCTTCCTGCAGTGGGCGGGAGACGAAGAAGTCGTCGACCCGCCGGATCGCCTTCATCCGGTCGAGCACCGGCCCTCGCGCGATCAGCGCGCCGATCCGGAGGCTCGGCGCGGCGGCCTTGGTCACCGACGTCAGATGGACGACCGTGCCGTCCCGGTCGTCGGTGATCAGCGGACGTGGCGCGGCGGCCCCGTGGGAGAGGTACCGGGCGAAGTCGTCCTCCAGGACGAACGCGCCCGCCGCCCGGGCGACGTCCAGCACCCGCGTGCGCCGTTCGGCCGCGAGCACCGTCCCGGTCGGGTTGTGAAAGGCCGGCTGGCAGTAGAACAGCCGGGCTCCGGTCATCGCGAACGCCTCGGCCAGCAGGTCCGGGCGGACCCCGTCGTCGTCGATCGGGACCGGCACCGGCCGGAGCCCCGCCGCCCGCGCGGCGGCGAGCGCCCCCGGGTACGTCGGCGATTCGACGAGGACCGGGCTGCCAGGCGCCGCGATGGCACGGAACGCCATGGACAGCCCGCTCTGCCCGCCGGCGGTGATCAGGACGTCTTCCGGTGACGCACCGGCCGGGCCGGCGAACACCGACCTCAGCGCCGGCAGACCGGCTGCGGGTGCGCGATCCCAGGCGTCCGGACGTCGGCCCGCCCGCGCCAATGCCGCGCCCAGGAAGCGAGTCGCCTGCAGCGATCGATGCGGATAGCCGCCGTCGAGCAGGATCGCGCCCTCCGGTGGCGGGCCGAGGACGCCGGTGAGGGATCTGGTGTCGACGCTGCGGTCGGTCAGCGCGACCGTTTGCCATGCCGTGTCGAGCGGTTCGCCCGCGGCCGCCGGCTTCGTCGCGACGTACGTTCCGCTCCCGGGACGGGTCACGACCGTGCCCTCGGCGGCCAGCAGGGCGATCGCGCGAGAGACCGTTCCCGGACCGACCCGATAGCGCTCGATCAGCTCCCGGCTGCTGGGCAACCTCTCCCCCGCGGCCGCCGAGCGGACGAGGGAACGCAGCTGGGCGACGAGCGCGGAAGTGCTACTATCCGACATGAAGCTACATGATAGTGCTACTGGAAATCGGGCGGAATCACTACTGGACGTCCCAGCCCTGCGAGCCGATACGCCGGGCAGCGAGAAGGTCGTCCACTTCAACAACGCCGGTTGCGGGCTTCTGGCGAAGCCGGTCCTGGCCGCGATGCTCGATCATCTGAACCTCGAAGCCGAGATCGGCGGATACGAGGCCGCCGCGGCCCGCGCGGCCGAGGTCACCGGTTTCTACGACGAGATCGCCGCGCTCATCAACGCGCGGCCTCGCAACATCGCCTTCGCCGCGAGCGCCACCCACGCCTACTCCACGGCGTTGTCGTCGATCCGGTTCGAGCCCGGCGACGTCGTCCTCACCACCCGCAACGACTTCATCTCCAACCAGATCGCGTTCCTGTCGCTGCGGAAGCGCTTCGGAGTCGACGTCGTGCACGCGCCGGACTCGCGGGAGGGCGGTGTCGACGTCGAAGCGATGGCGGCCCTGATGCGCACCAAGAAGCCGAAGCTGGTCGCCGCCACGCATATCCCGACCAACTCCGGCCTCGTCCAGCCGGTCGCCGAGATCGGGCGGCACTGCCGGGACCTCGGCCTGCTCTACCTGGTCGACGCCTGCCAGTCGATCGGCCAGTACCCCGTCGACGTCGAGGAGATCGGCGCCGACCTGCTCACCTCAACGTGCCGCAAATTCCTGCGCGGTCCGCGAGGTTCCGGGTTCTTGTACCTCTCCGACCGCTTCCTCGACGCCGGGCACGAGCCGCTGTTCATCGACATGCACGGAGCCCGCTGGAGCGCGCCCGGCGCGTACGAACCGGCGAAGTCCGCTTCCCGGTTCGAAGAATGGGAATTCCCCTACGCCACCGTGCTCGGATGCGCCGCCGCCGCGAGGTACGCCCGTGAGGTCGGCCTGGAGGCGATCTCACGGCGCACCCCCGCGCTCGCGGCGAGACTGCGGGACGGGCTCGGCGCCATCCCCGGCGTCGAAGTGCTCGACCGGGGCCCGGAGCTGGGCGCGCTGGTGACGTTCTCCATCAAGGGCTGGGAAGCGGTGCCCTTCAAGGAGGCGATGGACGCCCGCCGGATCAACTCCGCGCTCAGCTACCGCGAGTTCGCGCAGTTCGACTTCGGGGACAAGGACGTCGACTGGTGCCTGCGGTTGAGCCCGCACTACTACAACACCGAACGGGAGGTGGACGACGTGGCCGCGGCCGTCGCCGAACTGGCCGCCTGAGGGCGGTTCCGCCGCCTGGACACTGGGGGTGCCCAGGCGGCGGAACGGTCAGGCGCCCGCGAGGCCGCGCCGCTTCAGGAGCGGCTCGATCTCCGGGTCGCGGCCACGGAACGCGCGGAAGGCGGCCATCGGGTCGACGCTGCCGCCCCGGCCGAGGAGTTCGCGGCGGAAGTGGTCGCCGTTCTCCCTGGTGAGCCCGCCGTTCTCCCGGAACCACTGGACGGTGTCGGCGTCGAGGACCTCGCTCCAGATGTAGGAGTAGTACCCGGCGCTGTAGCCGCCGCTGAAGATGTGCGCGAAGTAGGTGGTGCGATAGCGCGGCGGCACGGCTTCCAGCGCGACACCGGCCTTGGTCAGCGCCTCGGCCTCGAACCGCTGGACGTCCTCGACGTTGTCCTCGGTGCCCAGCGCGTGCCATGCCTGGTCGAGGAGGGACGCCGCGAGGTACTCGGTGGTCGAGAAGCCTTCGCCGTACTGCTGCGACGCAAGGAGCTTGTCGATCTGCTCCTGCGGCAGCGGCTCACCGGTCACGTGGTGCTTGGCGTAGTTGGCCAGCACCTCGGGCCAGAGCATCCACATCTCGTTGACCTGCGACGGGTACTCGACGAAGTCACGCGGGACGTTGGTGCCCGAGAACATCGGGTACTCGACGTCCGAAAGCAGCGAGTGCAGCGCGTGCCCGAACTCGTGGAACGCGGTGACGACCTCGTCGAAGGTCAGCAGGGTCGGCTCCCCCGCCGGCGGCTTGGCGACGTTGAGCACGTTCACCACGACCGTCTTGGTACCCAGCAGCCTCGTCTGGTCGACGAAGTTGTTCATCCAGGCGCCGCCGCGCTTCGAGTCCCGGGCGTAGTAGTCGAGCAGGAACAGGCCGAGTTCCGCGCCGTCGGCGTCGAAGACCTCGAAGATCCGGACCTCGGGGTGGTACTTCGGCAGGTCTTCCCGCTCGGTGAAGCTCAGGCCGTACAGCTTGGACGCGGCGAAGAAGACGCCGTCGGTCAGCACCCGGTTCAGCTCGAAGTACGGGCGCAGCGCGGCGGTGTCGACCTCGAACCGGTCCTTGCGGACGCGTTCGGCGTAGAACGCCCAGTCCCACGGCCGCAGGACCGCGCCGGGGATGTCGGCTTCGAGGTACCGCTGCAGTTCTTCGGCCTCCGTCTTGGCGTTGGCGACCGCGACGGGCGCGAGCCGCTCCAGGAGACCGACGGCGGCCTCGGCGGTTTTCGCGGTCTCGTCCTCGATGACGTACGAGGCGTGGTCGGGGAAGCCGAGCACGGCGGCCCGCTCGGCACGCAACCGGACCAGCTGGGCCACGACCTCGTTGTTGTCGAACTCGTTGCCCCGGTTGCCACGGGAGACCGACGCGGTGAAGATCCGCTCGCGCAGCGCGCGGTCTTCCAGCGACGCCAACGCGGCCTGCGCGGTCGGCAGGGTCAGCTTGAGGACGTACTTGCCCTCCTCGCCGGCGGTTTCGGCCGCCGTGGCGATCTCGTCCTCACCGAGTCCCGCGAGTTCGGCGACGTCGTCGACGACCACGGCCAGTTCGTTGGTGTCCTTGAGCAGGTTCTGCTGGAACCGGGTCGACAGCGTCGAAATCCGCTCGTTCAGCTCGCGCAGGCGCTTCTGGTCGGCTTCGGGAAGTCCGGCGCCGGCACGGCGCACGTCGGTGTGGTGACGCTCCAGCAGACGCAGCGACTCGGCGTCGAGGCCGAGTTCGTCCCGGCGCTCGAACAGGGAGTTGATCCGGGCGAACAGCGCCGGGTTCAGGTTGATGGCGTCGGCGTGCGCGGCCAGCCGCGGCGCCATCTCGGCCTGCACGCGCTGGATCTCGTCGTTCGCGTTCGACCCGGCGAGGTTGAAGAACACGCTGGACACCCGGGACAGCAGCCTGCCGGACTTCTCGAGCGCGACGATGGTGTTCTCGAAGGTCGGCGGCTCGGCCGAACCGGCGATCTCCTCGATCTCCGCGGCGTGCTCGGCCAGGCCCGCTTCGAAGGCGGGAAGGAAGTGCTCGTCGGCGATCCGGTCGAACGGCGGAAGGGCGTAGGGCAGCTCACTCGGCGCGGCGAACGGGTTGTCCTGCGAAATCATCGGTGTTGCTCCCGGGTCGTCGAAACTGCTGGTCTGGCCACCTTACGGGCAGCGAGGGGCCGGTGGATGCCGTCCGTGGCGGTGACGCCACAGCGGAAGTGGTCACGCTCCGGTGGTACCGCCCACCACCGCGTCGGAGCTGCGTTTTCCCTTGCCGCGCTTGGCTTTGGTCGGGGGTTCGGGTGGGGCGATACCGGCCAGGTCGCCGCCGTTGTCGTTGACGCGCAACACGAACGGACGAGTCTCGGTGTACCGGACGACCGAGACCGACGCCGGGTCGACCACGATCCGCTGGAAGGAATCGAGGTGCTGGCCGAGCGCGTCGGCGAGGATCGCCTTGATCACATCGCCATGGCTGCATAAGAGCCACACCGCGTTTTCGCCGTGCTTCGCGGTGATCCTCGCGTCGTGCGCGCGAACGGCGGCGACCGCGCGCGCCTGCATCTCGGCGAGCCCTTCCCCGCCGGGGAAGACCGCGGCCGAGGGATGCGCCTGCACCACCCGCCACAGCGGTTCCTTGAACAGATCCTTGAGCGCGCGTCCGGTCCATTCGCCGTAGTCCACTTCGGACAAACCGGGCTCTTTGAGCTTGTCCAGACCGCGTGCCTCGGCCAGCTTCGCGACCGTTTGGCGGCAGCGGAGCATCGGCGAGACCACCAGTTCCGCGAGCGGGACCGGCGCCAGGCGCTCAACGAGCGCGGCCGCCTGCGCCCGGCCGGTGTCGTCCAGGCCGACCTTGGGCGTGCGCCCGGCAAGGACGCCCGAACCGTTCGCCGTGGACTTGCCGTGGCGCAGAAGGATCACAGTACTCACGTGGCCCACCCTACGTGTCGTGCTTTGCCCACCCCTGCGTTTCGACCTCTGGATGCGCGGGATCAGATGTGCGGACCCGCGCCGGGGTCGAGGACACCGGTGAAGATCAGCACGAACAGCAGGACGCCGAGCACGAGCCGGTAGATCACGAACGGCACGAAGCTCTTGGTCTTGATGTAGGACATCAGCCAGGCGATGACGGCGTACCCGACGCCGAAAGCGACCAGCGTCGCCAGGATCGTGGGCCCCCACTGCGCCGGGGCGCCGTCCTTGCCGATGTCGGTCAGCTTGTACAGCCCCGAGCCGAACACCGCAGGCAGCGCCAGCAGGAACGAGTACTCCGCCGCCTCCGCGCGGGTGTAGCCGAGCAGCAGCCCGGCGCTGGTGGTGCCACCGGAACGCGAGACACCCGGGATCAGCGCCAGCGCCTGGGCGAACCCGAAGCCGAGGCCGTGCGGCACGGTCAGGTGGTCGAGCGTCCGCTGCTGCTTCCCGATGCGGTCGGCCACCAGGAGGATCAGGCCGAACACGATCAGTGTCGTCGCGGTGATCCGCAGGTCACGGAAGGTTTCGTCGATGGCGTCCTGCAGCAGCAGGCCCAATACCACGATCGGCAGCGAGCCGACGATGATCAGCCAGCCCAGCCGCGCGTCGGGGTCCTGGCGCCAGTCCTTCTTGTAGATCGAGAAGAACCAGGCGCGGAGGATCTTCCCGATCTTGGCCGAGAAGTACAGGATGACCGCGAGTTCGGTGCCGATCTGGGTCACGGCGGTGAACGCGGCGCCCGGGTCGTCCCAGCCGGCGAGCGCCGCGGTGATCCGCAGGTGCGCACTGGAGGAGATCGGCAGGAACTCGGTCAGGCCCTGGACGAGACCCAGGACCAGCGCTTCGAACCAGCCCATCAGGCGACACCGGCCGTTTCGATCGCCTCGGCCGCGATCTCGAGGGCGCGTGCGGAGCCCTCCGGATCCGGCATGGCGGGCGCGACGGTCAGCGTCGTGACGCCGGACCCGGCGAAGGCCCGCATCCGTTCGGCGATGCGCTCCTTCGGGCCCAGCAGCGACGTCGCGTCGATGAACTCCAGCGGAACGGCCTTCATGGCGCCCTCGTAGTCCCTGCCCAGGTACTTCTGCTGGACGTCGGCGGCTTCGCGCTCGAAGCCCATCCGGCAGGCGAGCTGGTTGTAGAAGTTCTTCTCCCGGCTGCCCATCCCGCCGATGTACAGCGCCGCGTAGCCGCGGACCGCGTCGGCGCAGGCCTTCCAGTCGTCACCGACCACGAGCGGGACGGTGGGCACGACGTCGAAGCCGTCGAGGGTGCGCCCGGCCTTGTCCGCCCCGGCCTGGATCAGCTTCAGCTGCTCACCGGCGTGTTCGGGCGAGTAGAACACCGGCAGCCAGCCGTTCGCGATCTCGCCGGTCAGCTCGAGGTTCTTCGGGCCGATGGCGGCCAGGTACACCGGGATCTCATCGCGAACGGGGTGCACGGTCAGGGTCAGCGCCTTGCCGGGCCCGCCCGGCAGGGGCAGCTGGAAGTGGTCGCCGTCGAACCGGACCCGCTCGCGGCTCAGCGCCTTGCGGACGATCTCGACGTATTCGCGGGTGCGGCCCAGCGGCGAGGCGAACTTCACGCCGTGCCAGCCCTCGGAGACCTGCGGGCCGGAGACACCCAGGCCGAGGCGGAACCGGCCGCCCGAAAGCGTGTCCAGGGTCGCGGCGGTCATCGCGGTCATCGCCGGCGTCCGCGCGGGGATCTGGAGCACCGCGCTGCCCACGTCGATCCGTGAGGTCTGCGCCGCCACCCATGAGAGCACTGTCGGCGCGTCCGACCCGTAGGCCTCCGCGGCCCAGACGACCGCGTAGTCCAGTTCGTCCGCCTTCTTCGCCAATGCCAGGTTGGCCGCGTCGTTCCCCGCGCCCCAATAGCCCAAGTTCAGTCCGAGTCGCACGGCGTGAATGTATCCACCGGAGAGTCACTCCTCCGTTCAGGGTGTTGACACGGCGATGACCCGCACGGTGGTACTCGATCACGACACGCTCACCTGCTCCGCGTCCCGCACTTGCCTTCCGGCTAGGCTCGCCCGTCGTGGAAAAGCGACAGCTCGGCCGGTCGGGACTTCGGGTCTCGCGGATGGCCCTCGGGACCATGACGTGGGGTGGCGACACCGACTCGGAGGAGGCGGCCAGCCAGCTGGTCGCGTTCGTCGACGCCGGGGGCACCCTGGTCGACACCGCCGACATCTACGGCGAGGGCGAGAGCGAACGCGTCCTCGGTGCGCTGCTCGGCGACCTCGTCCCCCGGGACGACATCGTGCTCGCGACCAAGGCCGTCGCCCGCCGCACCGACGGCCCGTTCGGTGGCGGCGCCTCGCGCGGTGCCCTCTTGAGCGCGCTCGACGGCTCGCTCCGGCGGCTCGGCACCGACCACATCGATCTCTGGCAGCTGCACGCGTGGGACACCACCGTGCCGGTCGACGAGACGCTCGCCGCCCTCGAGTACGCCGTGACCTGCGGAAAGGTCCGCTACGTCGGCGTCTCCAACTACTCGGGCTGGCAGCTCGCGACCGCCGCGGCCCGCAGCTCCGCCGTCGCCCCGCTGGTCTCGACGCAGGTCGAGTACTCGCTGCTGGAGCGCGGGGTCGACCGCGAAGTCGTCCCGGCCGCGGAGCACCACGGCATCGGGCTCCTGCCGTGGGCACCGCTCGGCCGGGGTGTGCTCACCGGCAAGTACCGCACCGGGACACCCGCCGATTCGCGTGGTGCTTCGAGTGTTTTCGCCGGCTATGTCGAACATCACCGGACCGATCGCGCCGCCCGGATCGTGCAGGCGGTCGCGACGGCCGCGGACGGCCTCGGGACGTCGCCGCTGGCCGTCGCGCTGGCGTGGGTCCGCGACCGGCCCGGCGTGGTCGCGCCCGTGGTCGGAGCCCGTGACACCGGTCAGCTGACCGGTTCGCTCACGGCCGAGGAGATCACCCTCCCGCCCGCCATCCGTTCGGCGCTCGACGACGTCAGCGCGATCGAGGTCGGGTACCCGGAACGCGGCCTGTGAGCCGTCTCGAATACTGGATCAGGTGACTGTTGGGTGAAGCGGACGTGACGTGGTGGAGTTCGTGGAGGATGCTGGACAGGTCCGTACGACGAGTAGCAGGTGGAGGCACCAAGGTGGGTCGGCTGTCCGCCGTTTCCCGGATCGCGATCCCGCTCGCCGGTGTCCTGGTGCTCTCGTCCTGTAGTACGGACGACACACCTAACGACACCCTGCAGATCGTGCAGAACCCCGTCGCGGCGACCGCGGCGGTCTCCCCCGCGGTGACGGTCAAGCCCGCGGGGTCGGTGTTCGCGACGCCTGGCGTGAAGGCGCTGGTGACCGACGAGGCGAGCAAGACGCTGGTCGTCGCCGTTTCGGAGCCACCGTCGCTGCGTATCTACGATCTCGCCGCCCTGGACGCCCCGAAGGCGACCGTGGCCCTGCCCGGCCCGGCCGAGCGGCTCACCGTCTCCGGATCCCAGGTGCTCGCCAGTGTCCCCGGCAAGAGCCTTCTGGCGAAGGTCTCGCTGCCCGGTGGCGCGCTGGAGACGGTCCCGGTCGCGGGGCAGCCGTCTGCCGGTCTCGCCGCCGGTGACGCGACGCTGGTCTCGGTACGGGACCGCAAGGCCGTCGAGGTGCTGTCGAAGAACGCGGGACCGAAGACCATCACCGGCCAGATCTACAGCGCCGACGACGTGCTGAACACCGGCGACGGCGTGGTCGTCCTCGACAAGCTCCGCACCGCCCTGTTCGCCGTCGACCTCGACGAGGGCAAGATCGGCGAGGGCCTGCGGGCGGGCGACGGTGCGGCCAACGCCGTCACCGACGATCTCGGCCGCGTCTTCGTCACCGACGCGCGGGCGGGCGCGCTGCTGGCGTTCTCCACGACGCCGTTGCTGCTGCGCCAGCGTTATCCCGTTCCCGGCGGCGCGTACGGCATCGCCTACGACCGCACCCGTGGCCTCGCCTGGGTCACGCTCACCGGACGCAACGAGGTCGTCGGTTTCGACGTCCGCGGCGGCGAACCGATCGAGAAGCACCGGTTCCCCACCGTGCGGCAGCCAGATTCGGTCACCGTCGACGAGCAGAGCGGCCGTGTGGTCGTCGGCTCGGCCATCGGAGAAGGGATCCAGGTGATCACGCCATGACAGTCGTGGACGAGGCGGTGGTCGAAGGGGATTGGGAGTACCGGCGGTTGCAGCTTCCGCCCGGTGTTTCCCGGCGTGCGGCGGCGACGCAGCTGTCGATCCACGCCGAGTTCGCCGGTTGGGAGTTGTCGACCGTCCGGCTCTACTCCGATGGGACGCGGAGGGTGTGGTTGCGCCGCAAGCGCACCGCCACACCCCTGCCCGGCCTCATCACTTGAGCTGTAGGGGCCTTTCCCCGCATGGTCATTCAGGCGGGTGCGTTTCGCCTGAAGTACATGAAGGCCCCCTTCCTTGCGCCTAGGTACAGGAAGGGGGCCTTCATGTACAGCCGCCGCGGCTCCTGCCGCAGGTCCAGGTCCACAGTCGGAGGCCCCCGTGGCCGCCCACACCTTTCAGCCCTTGAACACCCGGCCGAGCCACTCGGCCCAGAGCGCGTCCTGTTCCGCGGAGTCGACGTCGCCGAACAGGTGATGCATCGCGCACATCGGCCCGGCGAAGCCTCGGACGAACCTCAGTAGCGCGTCCTCGGTCCGGATCCCGACCGTCTGCGCGTTCGTGAAGTAGACCTCGCCGTCCACAGTGGACACCGGTCCGGTGGACAGCCGGACCCGGTCCCCCGTCTCCGGCCGCCCGGCCAGGCCGAGCTCCCGGCCGAGCGTCGGCCAAGCGCTGTCCCAGTCCGAGATCATCGGCCCGAACACCGTCACCGGAACGGCCTTCCGGCCGGCGAAGCGGTTGAGGTACTCGACGAGGGTGCGGAGGAACAGCTGACCGCCGGCGGTCATCGCCTCGAACTCGTCTTCCCAGTCGTCGCCGGGCAGGAAGCCGCTCGTCACGGTCCGCAGCACGGTGCTGCCGCCGGAGCGGCCCTCGATGAGGAACTCGTAGGCGACGAAGCGCCCGTCCGGCGCGGGTTCCGTGCCGTAGACGAGCCGTTCCAGCGGGTCCCACGACGTGATCGCCGAGGTGGGTTCGAAGCCGCCGAAAGCGGTCTTCACCGTTCCTCCGACGCCTCCGTCGACCTCGTTGCGCCCCATGAACCACGACGTGATCCCCGGCCCGGTCGCGATGGCGTCCCAGACCTGTTCCGGTGTCGCGTCGACCTCGACGCGGTCGGTGATCTCGAATTCGTGGCCCATTCAGCGCTCCTCGGGCTCGGTGCGGACGCTCGGGTGGACGGCGACGACGATCCGGTGGTCCCGGCCCTGTTCGGCGCCTTCGTCGTGGTACTTGCTCACCAGGTTCGTGATCGCGACAGTCAGTTCTTCGGCGAACGCGGCCCGGTCCGTGGCGGAGGAGAACCGCACCTCGCCGTCGATCGCGAAGGTCGCGACCCGTTTGCGCGCCTTGGTCGCGCCGGTGATCAGCAGGCCGACGTCGCGCACCAGCCTGCCCGCCACGGCGAGCAGCCAGCGCGCGGACAGCCGGTCGGGTGACTGGGCCGGATCGGGTTGCACGGCCGAGAGCGCCGTCGGCGAGATGACGTACGAAGACGCCGTCGCGCGCATCATGCGCTCGGTGACGTTGCCTTTCCGCCGCTCCTCGACGAGCTCGACCAGCCCGTGCTTCTCCAGCGCGCGAAGGTGGTAGTTCACCTTCTGTCTCGGCAGGTCCACCCGCGCGGCCAGCATCGTGGCCGACGCCGGTTCGGCGAGTTCGGCGAGCAGCCTGGCCCGGACCGGATCCAGCGACACTTCGGCCGCTTCCGCGTCCTCGATCACCGCAACGGAGAACATGCCAAGACGGTGTCACCGAAAACAGAACTTGTCAAGACAGTCCGTGTTGTCGGCGAGCCTGGTTCGCCAGCGCCAGAAGACGGGGAATCACCTGCGGGGCCGCCTCGAGCGGGACGACATGCCCGACGCCAGGTAGGACCACGGCCGTCCCGTTCTCCACCGCGCCCGCCAGCTCCTCGACGTCCGCCGTCGGCACGAGCTTGTCGCGCTCCCCCACGATCGCCGTCACCGGCACCGCCCCGACCTGCGACAACGCCGATTCCCGCGTGTAGGCGTCCAGCGCGGGGCGGAACGCGGAGACCGTCTGTGGCCAGTTGCCGCGGATCATCCGCACGGTCAGTTCGACGTCGGCGGGCACCGGGTCGTCGCCGAAGAGCCACCACCGCAGCCCGGCGGTCACCGCCTTGCTCGTATGCTCCCGCACCAGGCCGATCAGCTTCGTCCCGAAGACGATCTCCAGGTCGCGGCCGAGTTTCCCGAGCGCGTTCGGCCAGATCGCGTCCGGTGTGACACCGCCCGCCGACATGGCGAGCAACCCGATTCCGGCCACCCGCGCCGCGAAGACGTCCGGATGGCGCTGGGCGAGCGACAGGATCGCGAGGCCGCCCATGTCATGGCCGACCAGGACCACCTTGCCGCCGGGGACCACCTTCTCGAGTACCTCGGCCAGATCGTCGGCGAGGTGCCCCATGGTCGCCGACGAGGCCCGGACCTCACCGGATTCGCCGTGGCCGCGCTGGTCGTAGGCCACCACGGCCAGCGGCTCCTCCGTAGACGCCTCGGCCAGCACCGGCGCGATGGCACGCCAGCTTCGCCTGTCGAGGGCGTACCCGTGGAGGAGCACAACGGTCACCGGCGCCGACGGATCACCCCAGCGCTCGAAGTGCAGGGGTGTTCCGTCGGCGGCCAGCAGACCGGGCATCAGGCAGAACGGAGGAAGCGGTCGAGTACCCGCACGCCGAACTTCAGCGCGTCGACCGGGACCCGCTCGTCGACCCCGTGGAACAGCGCCGAGAAGTCGAGGTCCGCGGGCAGCTGCAGCGGGGCGAACCCGAAGTTGCGGATCCCGAGGGACTGGAACGACTTCGCGTCGGTGCCGCCGGAAAGCATGTACGGGAGCGTGCGAGCGCCCGGGTCCTCGGCGAGGACCGCGTTGGTCATCGCGTCGACCAGTGCGCCGTCGAAGGTCGTCTCGACCGGCGGCAGCTCCATCCATTCCTTCTCGATGTCCGGGCCGAGGATCTCGTCCAGTTCGGCGTTGAACGCCTCCAGCCTGCCGGGAAGGATCCGGCAATCGACCGAAGCCTCCGCGACGGACGGGATGACGTTCGACTTGTAGCCCGCGGTAAGCATCGTCGGGTTCGCCGTGTCGCGCAGGGTCGCGCCGATCATCCGGGAGATGTTGCCGAGTTTGGCGACGGAACCCTCGATGTCGTCCTCGGGGAAGTCCCAGCCGGTGATCTCGGTGACGCCGTCCAGGAATTCGCGGACGGAGTCGGTCATGACAAGCGGGAAGCGGTGGTTGCCCAGCCTCGCGACGGCTTCGGACAGCTTGGTGACGGCGTTGTCGCGGTGGATCATCGAGCCGTGGCCGGCCGTGCCGCGCACCCGCAGCTTCATCCAGCGGATGCCCTTTTCGGCCGTCTCGATGAGGTACGCGCGGACGTTGTCCTTCAGCGTGATCGAGAAGCCACCGACCTCGCTGATCGCCTCGGTGACACCTTCGAACAGCTCGGGCCGGTTCTCGACCAGCCACTGCGCCCCGTACTTGCCGCCCGCCTCTTCGTCGGCCAGGAACGCGAACACGAGGTCACGCGGCGGGACGATGCCGTTGATCTTGTAGTGGCGGGCCAGCGCGAGCGCCATGCCGCACATGTCCTTCATGTCGACCGCGCCGCGGCCCCAGACGTAGTCGTCCTGGATCGCGCCGGAGAACGGGTGCACCGACCACTCCGAGGCGTCGGCGGGAACGGCGTCGAGGTGACCGTGGATCAGGAGCGCGCCGCGCGACGGGTCGGCGCCCGGGAGCCGGACGATCACGTTGTGGCGGTTCTTGCCGCCGGACTCGACGTAGGTGATCTCGTAGCCCGCGTCGGTGAGCTTCTCGGCGACGTACTCCGCCGCGGCACGTTCACCGACCAGCGTGTCCGGGTCACCCGTGTTGGTCGTGTCGATGCGGATCAGTTCACTGGTGAGGGTGACTGCCTCTTCGGCGGCTGCTTCGATCAAATTCGGTTCGGTCACCAGGCATTCCTACCATTGGCGGAGCCTGTCGACCCGCTGCCACCGCGTGGTGGACGGCGTGTGACCGCCCACCCCCGCGGTGGCACCGCATCCGATCACCGAGCAGGCGCTGGAGTTTGATCGGGTGCCTGGTGATCACCGGAGGGACGCACGGTGCCCTTCCCCGCCACCATCGCGACGACAGCCTGGCCGAACGCGGCGACGCACATCAGGATGAGCGGTGCCTGCCAGCCCGAGCTGACGGAGTGCAGCAACCCGAACAGGACCGGTCCGACCGCCGCCAGCAGATAGCCGACCGACTGCGCCATCGCCGACAGCGCTCCCGCTCCGGCCGCGTCCTGGGCACGCAGGCCGAGGAAGGCCAAGGCGAGCACCAGGCAGGCGCCGCCACCGAAGCCGAGGACGATGGTCCACACCACGGCCCATTCCGGCGCCAAGAGCAGTCCGACGTAGCCGGCGAGCATGATCAGCGAGTTCACCGTCGCCAACCCGCGCTGGTCACGCGCTCGGCGCAGCAACGCGGGTGCGGCCAGGCTCGTCAGCACCGCGACTACCTGGAAGAGGAACAGCAGCCACCCCGCCGAGGCCGGGCTGATCCCGGTGTCCTGGACCACCCCGGGCAGCCACGTCACGACGACGTAGAAGCCCAGCGACTGGAGTCCCATGAACGCCGTGACCGCCCATGCCAGGCCCGATTTCCAGGGCAGCCGATGTCCACCGTGCACCGTCGCCGCGACCGGCGGAGGCGTCCGCAGTTGCGGCGACCACAGCGCGATCGCCAGCAGCGCGAGCACGATCCAGCAGCCCAGCGCGGTCGACCACCCACCGGGCGCGACCTCGCTGATCGGCACGGCCACGCCGGAGGCCACCGCCGCGACACCACCCATGACCGTGGCGTACGCGCTCGTCAGCAGGCCCACTTTCGTGGGGAAGTCGCGTTTGATGAGGCTCGGCAGGAGCACGTTGCCCACCGCGATACCGGCCCCGATCAGTACGGTCCCGCCGAACAGGCCGGCCACCGTCGGGATCCACCGGATCGCGATCCCCACCGTCAGCACCACGAGCGCGCCCGCGAGGACCCGCTCGGGCCCGCGGCGCGCGGCCAGCCGCGGCACCAACGGCGAGATAACCGCGAAAGCGAGGAGGGGCAACGTGTTCAACAGACCGGCCACCGCAGCCGACAGCCCCAGGTCGGCCTGCACTTGATCCAGCAGCGGTCCGACACCGGTCAAGCTGGGCCGCAGGTTCGCCGCGATGACCAGCAAACCCCAAAGCAATAGCGCCTGACCGGAGCGACGCGTCGGCCGTTGTGCGTCCAATGCGGAACTCATGTCAGCCGGCCGCCCTAGTGCAACAGTTCTTCATGCGCCCATATTCGGGTCATCCCGCGTCGGCAACCAGGCCATGCTTAGGCTGGCCCCCACAGGGCTACCCTGACTGGTACGCCCTTGGCGAATGGCACCGTAAGCTGAGGGTCATGGGTACGCCGTTGGGTGACTTCATCCGAGCCAAACGAGACGCTATCCAGCCGGAATCCCTGGGGCTGCCGGACCGAGGCCGTCGCCGGTCACCAGGACTACGCCGTCTGGACCTCGCCGCTCGAGCGGGCATCAGCATGGAATACCTGGCCCGCATCGAGCAGGGGCGCGACCGCAACCCGTCCACCGCGGTCGTGAACGCGATCGCCGACGCGCTCAGCCTCGGCACCTCGGAGCGTAACCACCTGCGTTATCTCGCGAAGATCACCGGGGACGAATGCTCCGCCCATTTCAAGCCCGCGCCGCCGCGCCGTCAGGTGCGTCAGTCCGTCATGGACACCTTGCGCATGCTCGAACAGGGAATCGCCATCGTGACGAACAGGCTGGGCGACGTTCTCGCCTACACCGGCACGTACGCGACGGTCACCAGCGGAACCGGTCTGCTCGACGCCGAAACACCGAACATCACGCGCTACGTTTTCACCGATCCACGCGCGCGCACCTTCTTCACCGATTGGGACGCCATCGCCGACGAGCAGGCGTTCGACCTGTGGCTCGCGCCCTCCGTCGAAAATCTCGAATGGCTCACCGCCGAGCTGATTCCGCTCGCGGGCACCGACTTCACCCGCAGGCTGAACCGCCACGAGGTACCACGACGAGGCGTGCTGCGACTCAAGCATCCGGCCGGCCCTGAGCTTCGGCTGACGCGCGAAACACTGGAGTTGCCAGCCGATGATCAGCAGATCGTCGTGTTCCTGCCCGCGGACGACCAGACGGCACAGGCCGTCGACCAGTTGCACCGGCAGTCCCGAGGTCGACTGCGTTCCATCTCGTGAAACTCGCCGGGACCGACGTAGTCCCGGTACCCGTTTCGATCCGGCACAACGGCGTGCGGCTTCGACAAGAAAGCAATCACCAGGGGGATCACTTTGCGCCGAGCCGAATAATCGCCGTGCCAGCTGATCGAATCAGATAGCCGCCTTCGAGCCGACAGGACGAGCATTCGCCCCGTCGATTTGTCGTGCCGATGAACATCGTGCCCATATCGCACACGCCGAACCGAAAAGTTTGTTCACCATAAGTTCCAAATGGGGATTCTCCTGACCCTGGCGGCGCTCATCGCCGTTTTCGCCACGGGTCCATTAAGGCATCGCATGAAAAGATCCAAACCCCGGTGGTCCACATAGTGGTAACCACTCGATCGGACCAGTTGGACCTGCCGATCATTGGTTAGCATGGGAGCGACTGGGGCTGAGGAATTCAACTGGGGAAGTCTTTTTCCGAGATGGCTTTTGCACTGGGGTCGATGGCGTGCGCCATCAACGAGGAGAGAATTTGCCCACCGTAGGAGTAGTAGGGGCAGGCGTCATCGGGTCTTGCGTTTCCCTGTTTCTGGCACAATGCGGCGTGCGCGTGCATTGCGTGGATCGCGGACGGCCAGGGGGACTCACCACGGACGCCAGTTTCGCGAGGCTGAGCGCATATCAGCAGCCGACCTACCGGCGTTTCGAGTTGAGTCATGCGGGAATCATCGAGCACGCGCATTTCGCACCTCCGGGCTCGCTCCGACGAGCGTCCTGCCCGACTGGGTGATGAGATACATGTAGGGCGAAGGATTTCGATGCCTCAAGCGGCGGTACACGTCTTCCGGTGTCAGGTCGCTGTGCACGTCGATCCGGTGACCTACCTGGATCTGGTAGATGTCCCCGACGCGGATGTGCTCGAGACAGCGCTCGACCCAGCCGAGGAAGGTGTCCTTTTCGACGGAATCGCGCACTGACCGCGGCTTGGTCGCTTCCGGCATCGGACCATCGGCACCGGGGATGTTCCGCAGGACATCCTGGGGCGAGGACTCCGGGAGGTCGGGCCCGGTGGCCACGTGCAAGACCGGCGGTACGTCCTCGCGGTCGAACCACACGGTGTGCTGGAACAGGGTGAGAGTCAGGTCCGGAACGTCGGGTCCGCCCCTGCGTGGCGGCAACTCCTCCATCAACGCGGCGGCGTCGTAGCCGACGGTGGTGAGAAACCCGAAGGCGAACCCCGGCACCTCCGTCCGTACCCGGAACGAGCCGGTGACCTCGCGCAGGGTGTCCCAGACGTTCGCCGCCGGCCGGCCGCAGAGAACCCGGACCAGATCCGCCACCCGGCCGTCGCCCCGGACGGTCACCTCGTCGCCGAGCACGGAGATCTCGACGAGCCTGCCGAACCCCACCACGGTTCCCGTACTCCGGCGGGAGTCGAGATTGCCCGGATGCAGGTCTTCCAGTAGGTAGACGTCTTCCGCACCGAACCGACGGCACAGTTCGTTCCTCACCGCCAGCGCGGACGCGGTGGTTCGCACGGTGATCGCGTCGACGGCGACGTCCACGAATTGCGTCCTCACGCTATCGCACCTCCCTGATTCAGCCGCTGGAAAAGACAACCAAGCCGGGAGCGCCCGCGCCCAGACCACTTCGACTCCGCTCGACCGGACCACTCGGCGAATTCGTTGCGCACAAGCGCGAAATCGTGGTGGTCTGCCTTTCGTGACGAATTCCGAAGTACTCGTCCCTTGGCGGGACGCGACCGCGGCGCACCAACCGGAATGGCCGGATCGCGCCGCCCTGCGCGAGGTGCTCGCCAGGTTGTCGGCCGCGCCCGGGCTGGTCACCCCACGCGCGTGCGACGACCTGCGGCACCGCCTCGCGGAGGTGGCCTCCGGCCGGGCCTTCGCGCTGCAGGGCGGCGACTGCGCGGAGACCTTCGACGGTGCGACACCGAGGGCGATCCAGGCCAAGACCAAGACCCTGCTGCAGATGGCCGTCGTGCTGACCCACGCGGCCGCGATGCCGATCGTCAAGATCGGCCGGATGGCCGGGCAGTACGCGAAGCCGCGGTCGAGCTCCACCGAGACTCGCGACGGCCTCGCCCTGCCGGTGTACCGGGGCGACGCGGTGAACGGCTACCCCTTCGACGCCGCGGCGCGGCGACCGGATCCGGCCCGGCTGTGGCGGATGTACGAGGCATCACGATCCACATTGGACATCGTGGACGGCTACGCGCGGAACGGATACGCGAGCCTCGATCAGCTGCATCGATGGAACCGGGACTTCGTGGCGAACTCGCCGTCGGGTGCCCGGTACGAGGAGGTGGCCTACGAAATCGATCGCGCGTTACGGTTCATGCGCGCCTGCGGCGCCCAGCCCGAAGAACTGCGCTCGGCCGAGATCTTCGCCAGCCACGAGGGCCTGCTGCTGGACTACGAGGACACGCTCACCCGCACCGATCACAGCACTGGGCGCGACTACGCCACCAGTGGCCACATGTTGTGGATCGGCGAACGCACCCGCGCGTTGGACGGCGCCCACGTCGCCTACTTCAGAAGCATCGCCAACCCCATCGGGGTCAAGCTCGGTCCGACGACGACCCCCGCCGAAGTGCGATCCTATGTGGACATTCTCGACCCGGACCGCGAGCCGGGCAGGCTGACCTTCATCACCAGGATGGGCGCGCGGCAGATCCGTGATCGGCTCCCCACCCTGATCCGGGCCGCCCAAGCCGTCGGCGGAGTGTCCGTCTGGATCTGTGACCCGATGCATGGCAACACCTTCACGGCCTCGAGCGGCCACAAGACGCGGTTGTTCGCCGACGTCGTCGACGAGGTGCGCGGCTTCTTCGAGGTCCACCGCGCACTCGGTACGCATCCCGGTGGCGTCCACGTGGAGTTCACCGGAGAGGACGTGACCGAGTGCGTCGGTGGCAGTAACGAAGTCCTGGTCGACCACCTGCACCACCGCTACGAGTCCACGTGCGATCCCAGGCTCAACCGCAGCCAGTCGCTCGACCTCGCGTTCGATATCGCCGAGCTGCTGTGAACGGGCGGGCGACCCACCTGCGCGACTCCCTTGACCATCGCCTCGGCCCACAGCCAAGATCACGAACTCGCCCGTTCGGAGGACAAGCGACCCCGATTCATGATTACTTGTGCACGCAAGTGTTCCGAGAGAACTGGGGCTACACAAGTGAAGAAGAAGATCGCGGCGACCGCCGCCGTCCTGGGCGCGCTGGCGTCGACGATCGCGTTCGCGCAGCCTGCCGGCGCGGGTGTCGATCCGAGGTACTACTACGAGTCCAGCTGGTCCACAGAGGGCGACTGCCGGATCAACGGCCACTCCGGCCAGCAGGCCGGCCGCTGGTCGGCCTACTTCTGCTCCGCGTCGACCTGGACGTGGGATCTCTACATCAAGCGGTAAGGCGCGACGCCGGCTCCGGTGGTGCGATCCGCACCACCGGAGCCGGGCGGTCAGATCACTGTCACGGTCGCGTCCACCGGCGGCTGCTGATCCGCGGGCAAGAAGCACCACCAGTAGGTGAGCGGCCTGCCGAAGCGATGAAGGCCGAGGGTGACGGTGCCTGGAGTCGAGAACGTGACCTGCTGTGTGCCCTCGACGCTGAAATGCCCACCGGTCGCGATCGTGGCCGGGTTCTTCAGTGAGTCGATCTTGACCTCGCCGGTGCCCGCCCCTCCCTGTGTCAGGAAGCCGACCAACCAGGCCGACCCCGCCGACAGCTCCGAATTCGGCCATGGCTCGACGCCGTCGACCTTGACGAAAACGGCAGCCTCCACGTTCCTTTTCACGGTGGCGGGCGCGGTGATGGTCACGTGCACGGTCTGGCTGGCAAGCCTCGGATGACAGCTCCAGGTCTGGGTGACGGTGTCGGCCGCGGCCGAATCCGCCGGGACGCTCCGCCGAACGCGGTCGCCAGCTCGATGGCGACGGTCGCGATTGTTCGACGAAACACAGGAAACCCGCTTCCGGTGGGTAAGTGAGCGATCACCGTCCCGCACCCGGGCGGAGTGTCTTCCTTCGTGCAATCGGACGCGGGGTGTCGTCACCCGTATCGGTGATTCTCACCGACTCACCATTCGTGGCGTGTGGATCACCGGTTCGTGTCACGCGCCCGCCCACTTGCCGTAGCGGAGGCTTAGCTTCCACATTGGTCCGCCTCGAGCTCGCTACGCACAGTGTCATCGCCCGCGAAGCCCACCCCTGGCGCAAAACACGAAAGACTTACGTGTTTATCGTAGGAAGATTCACGACCCGCCGACGGCCCGGGAAATCGTTTTTTGACAGCGTGCCAACGTGGTGAAAATCTTCGATCGCTCCTCGCGAGAGCACAACCGAACACGAAATCCGATACAAGGAGCCCCTCAATGCAGATGTTCACCCAGCACGTGCACCACGGCCACGACCTGATCTCGGGTCTGCTCGCGCACCTGGCCCACGTGCTCGGATGGCTGGTCTGACGCTCTAAGCACAGGGTTTGACGGGGGCCAATCTGTTGGCGCGGGTCGGCCCCTCGTGTTTGCGACCCGGTAAAGGGACACGACCGTGTCCCTTTACCGGGTTCCGGTTTTTCACCACCGAATAGGAAAGTGCGTCAATTCTCAAGGGTTCCGGGCGGACGCGGGCCGGACCCCCAGTAACCGGCCCGCGCCCGAGTTCCGCGCCACCCGACCATGGTGCGGCCGGGACCGGTCCCCGCGCATGGGTGCCTGGACCCCATATTCCGCTGAAGACTCTCTCGCCCGTCACTCTCCGGACATCTTCGTGCGTGCGCTGAATGTGGGGGTGCGGCACCCATGTGCGGGCGACCCCGGGCTGAAACCATGACTTCCGTGACGCCCCGACCATCCGCGCCGTCCCTGCCGCCGAGGTGGTGGGTACCCGGCCAGACCCCGCGCGAACGGACAGCGGACAAGCCCACCTGGGCGGACTTCGCCGAACACGCGGTCACCGCGCTTCTGCCGGAGCGTCCCCCAGCCGGTGACTGGCGTGTCGACTTCGCCGGGGTCTTCAGGCCGCTCGTCCACGCCGCTTCCCGTGACGCGGTCCCAGGCGATCTCCCAGGCGCCGACATCGAAGCCCTCCGCAGGGGTTTCGCGGCTCAACTCGACCAGCATCTGCTGAAGCTCGCGGTCCGGACACTGGTCCTCGAACTCCACCGCGACCGCAAGGCCGGACACCTCCAGGGTGAGACCCCCGAAGAGCGTTTCTCGGATTTCGCGCGACGGCAAGCCACTCCGGCCGGGCTCGTCCGGTTGTTCGGCGAATACCCGGTGCTGGCCCGGCTCGTCGCCCAGGCGTGCCTCCACGCCGTCGAGGCCCACGCCGAAACGCTGGCCCGGTTCTCGGCCGACGCCGCCTTGCTGCCCTGCTCGGTCGTCGACGGCGAACTCGGCACGCTCGTCGAAGTCGCGGGCGGGATCGGCGACTCGCACGCCCGCGGCCGTTCGGTCAAACTGCTCCGGTTCTCCAGCGGCGCCAAGGTGATCTACAAACCCCGGCCGCTGATCCTGCACGAGCGGTTCACCGACGTCGTCACGCTGCTGAACAAACGGCTGCCCGGCCTCGAACTGCGGACCGCGGACGCGTTACCGCGTGCGGGCTACGGCTGGCTCCGGTTCGTCGAGCACCGGCCGTGCGCCGATATCGGTGACGTCGACCGTTTCTACCGGCGGCAAGGCATCCTCCTGGCGCTCCTGTACTCGCTCGACGCCACCGACGTCCACTACGAGAACATCATCGCCTGCGGCGACCAGCCGGTGCTGATCGACATCGAGACGCTCTTCCAGCCATCGCCGCCCGATCCGCCGGAGGGCGACCCCGCGGCGGCGATGCTGGCGCGCTCGGTCCAGCGCACGCTGCTGCTCCCCCAGCTCTTCGCTGGCGAACACGGGGCCGTCGACATCTCCGGCCTCGCCGGCCGCGGTGGCAAGCTGCCCACCGACCGCGTCGACTGGGCCGATCCGGGCACCGACCGCATGCGACTGGTCCGGGTGCCCGGCGAACTCGCGGGCGGGAACAACCTGCCGCGTCTCGACGGCCGCGACGTCACGCCCGCCGAGCACAGTGCCGCGCTGCTGGCCGGATTCCGGCTCGGTTACGACGCGATCTCCAGCGCGCGGGACGAGCTCGCCGAGCACCTCCGGCGCTGCGCCGAGGATCCCATCCGGGTGCTCATCCGGCCGACGAACTTCTACTTCCGTTTACTGGACGAGACCACCCATCCCGACCTGCTTCGCGACGCCGCCGACCGCGACCGCGCGTTCGACCTGCTCGAAGAGGATTCCGCCGACGAGGAGAAGCTGCTCCGCCTGGTGCCCCACGAGCGGGACGATCTCTGGGCGGGCGACGTGCCGATGTTCACCTCGAACCCCGGCTCGACGTCGCTGGTGGATTCCCGCGGCGAGAACGTCGAAGGCGTGGTCGAACGGCCGTCGCTGGACACCGTGCTGGCCAAGCTCGCCGACATGGACCCGCTCGACCAGCGCGACCAGGAATGGCTGATCTCGGCCACCCTCGCCATCAGCACGGCGACCGTGGGCCATCTCGGCGGCGAGACCGCGGAAACGGCGGCGCCGAACCAGGCGCCCGACGCGGAACGGCTGCTGGTCACCGCGTGCGGCATCGCCGACCAGATCGTCGCCAACGCCTTCTCCGACGAACACCGGTCCAACTGGCTCGGGATCGAACTCGTCGACGACCGGTACTGGACCGTGCTGCCGATGGGCGCCGGGCTCGGCGAGGGCTACTGCGGTGTCGCGTTGTTCCTCGCTCAGCTCGCCGAACTGACCGGGATCGCGCGATACCGCGACCTGGCCGCGTACGCGATCAGCCCGCTCCCCGGCCTCTTCGCCACGCTCCGCGCCGACCGGGAGCTGGCCGCCACAGCCGGATGTGGTGGCCTTCTCGGCCTCGGCGGCGTCGCGTACACGATCGCCCGGCTCAGCACCCTGGTCGGCCTTCCCGCGGGCGATCTCATCGAGCAGGCCGTCGACCTGATGCCCGACGCCACCCCGGAAACACCGTCCGGGTTCACGACAGGACTGGCCGGCGGTGTCGCGTCGATGCGGTCGGTGTATGTCCAAACAGGACTGGACACGGCGCTGACGCGGGCCGACCGCTACGCCGGAGAGCTGCTCGGCCGTGAACGTCCGCGAGAGAAGTCGTTCGCCCGCGGTTCGGCCGGGATCGACTGGGTGTTGCGGGCGCACGATCGTTCCGGCGAAGAACCACCCGGAAGGGCGGACGATCGGGCGGAAAGCACCGGCGGCTGGTGCGGAGGTCTCGCGGGTGACGCGCTCGGCCTCGCCGCCCACCTAGCCGATCCCGGGCACGCCAGGGACCTCGACCGGACGATCAAACGGCTGGCCGACGGGGCGCCGCTGAAGGATCTCAGCCTCTGCCACGGCGAGTCCGGAGTGCTGGACGTGTTGTGCGTGCTGGCAGAGAACGGGCACACTGGCGCCGCCGCCGCGGTACGCCGCCGGACCGGTCATCTGCTCGCCGCCATCGACCAGCGCGGTGCCCGCTGCGGGACACCCGGCGCGGTGCCCTCGCCAGGGCTGCTGAGCGGTCTGGCGGGAATCGGTTACGGCCTGCTGCGGCTGGGATTCGGTGACCGGGTCCCCTCCGCGCTCCTGCTCCGCCCAGACCGGCCGCATCCCGCGGCCAGCGTAGTTCCGCCGGTAAATCGAGTATGAGGAGAAAACCGCATGTACGACAGAGAACTGCCCGCCACCGAAGACGTCCTCGGCGCCGTGAACCTGCCGCGCGCCCTCGAGGTCGGCTCGCGCAACCACGCGCTGGCGGGCGGCAAGCCGCGGCTGAGCGCCAACCCGCTCGCCACCCTGTCCACGGACCCCGGTTCGCCGTCCGTCGTCAGCGTCTTCACCGGCGGCTGGATCTGAGACAGGCTCACGGAGGCGGGTTCGCGCCGCCCGCCTCCGTGATCATTTCGCGCCGGTGACGGGGGAATCCGCTCGCTATAGTCACGGCGGTGGGTATCCGTTCGTCGCGGGTGATCGGCCGCGACGCCGAACTGGCCGAGCTCTCCGGAGCTCTCGATCGCGCCATCGCGGGTCGCGGCGGCGCGATCTTCCTCGTGGGTGAAGGCGGGATCGGCAAGTCCCGGCTCGCGATCGAAGCCGCCGCACGAGCGGTCTCCGCCGAAATCCCGGTGCTGCAAGGACGGGCCGGTTCGATCGGCCCGCTCGTCCCGTTCCGTCCGCTGGCCCAGGCGCTGTGGTCGCATTTCCGCGGCGGAGGCCCGCCGTCGGCGGCCGAACTCGACCCGTTCGTCCCCGTGCTCGCCCAGCTCATCCCCGACTGGGGCCGGGGCGACCGGCCGCGGGAGTCGGGCTCCCTGCTGGTGCTCGCCGAAGCGGTGTTCCGGCTGCTGGCCGTCACCAGCCGCGACCGCGGCGCCCTCCTGGTCCTCGACGATCTCCAGGACGCCGACGCGGAGACGCTGTTCATTCTCGAATACCTCGTCGACAACCTGTCCTCGGCGCACGTCCTCTTCGTGGGAACGCTCCGCAACGAACCCTCCGACGCACTTCGCCTGGCGACCTCCGGGGCGCAACGGATGAGCTGCGCCGTCGTCGAATTGGGCAGGCTCGGCCTCGCCGACACCCGCGCCCTCGCCGCCGCCTGCCTCGAGACCGAGCCGGAGCTGCTTCCGTCGGCCGCGGCGGACCTGTTGTGGCGCAACAGCGCCGGCCTTCCGTTCATCGTCGAGGAACTGCTCCACGGCATGGTGAACGACGGACTGCTGGTCGAGGGCCCCGACGGCTGGCGAGTCATCGGCGAACTCCGCGCCCGCGTTCCCGCCGCGCTGGTCACCAGTATCGGCGTCCGGATGGAGCAACTCGGCGAGCAGGCGGGCGAACTACTGTCGGTCGCGGCGATCATCGGCCGCCGCTTCCCGCTGACGGTGGTCCAGACGGTCACCGGCACCAACGACCGAACCCTGCACAACCACCTGAGCGCCGCGGTCTCGGCGAACCTGGTGACCACCGACGAGACGACACCCGGCTGGTACGCCTTCCGTCATCCGCTCACCGCCGAAGCGTTGCTGGCACGCCAGTCACCGGCACGGAAGGCGGCTCTCGCCCGTCAGGCCGCCGACGCCGTCGAAAAGCTCTACCCGGGGCTGCCGGGTGACCTGTGCGCGCTCGTCGCGTCGCTCCGGCTGACCGCGCTTGACGAACAGGCGGCCGGACGCCTGTTCGCCGAAACCGGCCGCCGCGCCCTCGACGCGGGCGCCGCCGACTCCGCGGTCACGATGCTCACCAAGGCCGTCGACCTGCTCGCCGGGGCCGACGCGGGTGATCGGGCCGAAGTGCTGGAGACGCTGGTGCACGCGCTCGGGCAGACCGGTCAGTTCGACCGCGCCGTCGAGCTGTCCGCCGGATTCGGCGAGATCGGCACCCTCGAACGGGCCGCGAAACTACATACCCAGCTCGCCTGGGCGGCCTACATCGCCGGACGGCACGACGAATGCCTCGGCCAGATCGAACGCGCCCGCGCTCCCCTCGGTTCGGCGATCTCGCCTGCTCAGCGAGCCGCGCTCGACGCCGTCGAAGCGAACCTCTGGCTGGACGTTCCCGGGCGGGCGGACACGGCGGAACGCCTCGCGCGCCAGGCCTGGAAGGTGGCCGAGGCGACCGAGCAGCCCTTCGTCGTCTGTCAGGCGCTCCAGGTGCTCGGCATGCTCGCGCTGTCGCGGGACCTCACCGAATCCGAGCACTACATGCAGCTCGCGCGGCGGACCGCCGAGGACAACCATCTCCACCATCTGCGCACCCAGGCGCTGGTCCGCCTTGGCGGGCATCGCGTGCTGATGAACGGCGACGAGCAGACCCTGCTGCTCGCCCGGGCGGACGCCCAGCGGACCGGGTCGATCACGCTGCACTGCGCGGTCGATTCCGTGCGCACCATGCACGCGATCCTGCGCTGCGAATTCGGCACCGCGCACGCGCTGCTGGCGGAGAACCTCGCCGTGCTCGGCAGGCTCAGGTTGACCGCGCTGCTGCAATACGCCCATATGACGAGAGCGATGTCCGCCGGGCACCGGGCGGACCGCCCGGCGATGGAGCAGGCGCTCGACGACTTCCGGGAGAGCGGCGGCGAGAACGCGCAGGAGATGGTGCTCAGCATCGGGCTCGCGCGGGTCTTCTGTTCGCTGCTCGAAGAGGACTTCGACCGGGCTCGCCGCGAACTCGGCCAGGTCGTCGAGCTGGAGGACCGGCGGCCGAGCCGGTTCCACCTCGCCGGCAGGCACGGGCTCCGGACGCTGGTCGAGACCCTCCACGGCGCCCCCTGCCCGGAGGACGGCTCCGCCGTGAGCGGGATGCGATGGAACCGGCAGTTCGTCGAATTCGCGCACGCGGTCGAGCACGGCAGACGAGGCGACGCGGTGGCGGCAGGGCAGGCGGTGGCCTCCGCGCTGGAGACGTCGGCGCCCTATCCCCTCGCCCGGCATCTCGGGCTCCGGCTGATCGCCGAACCGGCCGCCGCCGACGGCTGGGGTGATCCGGCCGGCTGGCTCAAGGAGGCCGAAGAGTACTTCCATCGCAGGGAGATCCCGGCGGTCGCGGCCGCGTGCCGGACCCTCCTGCGCAAACTCGGCGCCCCCGTCCGGCAGCGCCGCTCCGGGGTCGACCGCGTCCCCGTGGACCTGCGAGCGTCCGGCGTCACCGTGCGCGAATACGAGGTCCTGGTGCTGCTCGCCGAGCGGATGGGCAACAAGGACATCGGCGCCCGCCTGCACATCTCGCCGCGCACGGTCGAGAAGCACGTCGCGAGCCTGCTCGCCAAGACCGGGCTCGCCGACCGTGCGGCACTCGCCGAACGCGCCGCCGGACCGCGACCTGGCATGCTGTGATCCATGAGCGACCTCATCGTGTACGGCGCCGGCTGGTGCCCCGACGTCAAACGCAGCCGTGCCCTCCTGGACTCGAAGGGCATCGAGTACGACTACGTCGACGTCGAGGCGGATTCCGGCGCGGAGGAGACCGTGCGGGCGCTGCAGAACGGTGAACGGCGGATCCCGACGATCGTCTGGCCGGACGGCACCCACCTGGTCGAGCCGAGCGACGACGAGCTCACCGCCCACCTGAACCGGTGACCCTGCCGGACGTCCCGCTCGGCACGAGGGTCGTCGTGCGGTACCGGATCGAGGGCGGGTTCACCGACGCGCTCGGCTACCTCCGTTCCCGTGACGGCACGGAATGCGCGGTGGAGACCAAACGCGGGCTCGCCACCATCCGGCTGGCCGACATCGTGCTGGCGAAGACGGTCCCGCCCCCACCACCGCCGCGTCCTCGCCCGGCCTGATCACCCGTTTTCGCCCCGGCGCCACCGGGTAAGCCAAGGAATCCCCAGCAGGAGGTTCCCTTGGCTGCCACAGCGAAAGACCCGGACGGTCCCACCGAGTTGTCCCGACGATCGTGGTGGGCCGTACTCAAGCGGACATTCGTCCAGTTCAACCGCGACAACATGCTGGACTGGGCGGCGGCGCTCACCTACTACGGCGTGCTCTCGCTCTTCCCCGGTCTGCTCGTGCTGACCGCGATCCTCGGCCTGATGGGTCCGTCGGCCACCCAGGCACTGGTCGAGAACGTCGGCCGGATCGCACCCGGCCAGGGCCGGGACATCCTGATCGGCGCCATCGAAGAGCTGTCCAAGACCGGCGGGCTGGCCGGAACCGCGGCGATCATCGGTACCGCGGGCGCGTTGTGGTCCGCTTCCGGCTACATCGGTGCGTTCATGCGTGCGTCCAACGTCATCTACTCGATGCCCGAAGGCCGCCCGATCTGGAAGACCGTGCCGTTGCGGGTCGGACTCACCATCGCCGTGCTGATCGTGCTCGCCCTGTGTGCCGCCGGGGTGGTGGCGACCGGCGGGATCGCCCGCCACCTCGGCGACCTGATCGGTCTCGGCTCGACCGGCGTCCTCGTCTGGGACATCGTGAAATGGCCGGTGATCGCGCTGCTGGCGGGGCTCGCGTTCGCGATGCTCTACTGGGTGAGCCCCAACGTGCGGCAGCCGAAATTCCGGTGGCTGACGCCGGGCGGCCTCGTGGCCGTGCTGCTCTGGGCCGCGGCCACCGCCGGGTTTGCCTTCTACGTCAGCAACTTCGGCTCGTACAACAAGGTCTACGGTTCGCTCGCCGGCGTCATCGTGTTCCTGATCTGGCTGTGGATCTCGAACATCGCGGTCCTCCTCGGCGCCGAACTGGACGCCGAACTCGCGCGTGGCAAGGAGCAGGCCTCCGGATCCCCCGCCGACGATGAACCCTTCCTCCCGCCGCGTGACACCGCGGCGATGGACGACGACGAAGCGGCCGCGGTCGCCGAAGCCGAAACCAAGAACGCCGACTGATACACGAACTGGACATCGTCGACTGGCCCGAAGGAGCAGAGCCGCCAAAGAAACGCCTTTGGCAGACTGTCCACAAGGGACACTTTTCGAGGGGTCGTGAGTGGCAAAGAGGGTTAGAACGAGCATTGCCACTCACAACCCCCTCGTAAAGCACCCATATCGAATATCGCCAATCCCGGAACAGTCCCCTGTGGACAGTCAAGGAAGCGCCCGCGCCCCTGTGGCAAGGCCGTCTCCCACACAGGTGAAGGGCTCCTCCCCACAGCCGCGGGGAGGAGCCCTTCACCTCGGAGCGCTAGCTCTTGCTCGACTTGGTGGCCTTCTTCTTGGCGTCCTTGACCTTGCCCTTGACCGTCCCGACCGCGTCCTGCAGCGGCGCGTAGGTGCCGTAAAGCGCGGGGTCGGGCTTCGGAGCGGTGCCCGGCCCGCCGAGCGGCTCGGGCTCCATCAGGTACTCGATGCCGTCTTCGCCGAAGCTCCAGCCACCCTTCGAACCGTCCGGTCCGTCGGACAGATGCCAGATGGTGTTGTTGTGCTCCTGGTTCTCCTCGTCGAACAACGCCGTCGGCGCGATGTCGCTCTCCAGGCCGTCGGCCTTGAGTTCCTCGATCGCGGCGAGCCACTGCTTCTGGTGCACCGTGTCCCGCGCGAGGTTGAACTGCAGCATCGCCTTCACACCGGGGTCGTCGGTCATGTTGTACAACCGGGCCGTCTGCAAGCGGCCCTGCGCCTCGGCCGCGGCGTTCGCCCGGAAATCGGCCAGCAGATTGCCCGAGGCCACGACGTAGCGGCCGTTCCAGGGGTAGCCCTGGCTGTCACTCGGCGTGGCGCCGCCACCGGAGATGATCGCCTGCTGCGGGTCCATCCCACCGAGGATCGCCGCGGTGGCCGGATCCTTCGCGGCTTCGGCCACCATGGTGGCGGGCGCGCCTTCGAGCAGCCTGGCGACCATCGTCGCGAGCATTTCGACGTGACCGATCTCCTCGGTCGCCGTATCCATGATCAGATCCTTATACTTGCCCTCGATCCGGCAATTCCAGCCCTGGAACAGGTACTGCATGGTGACGGTCATTTCACCGTAGGCGCCACCGATGAGCTCCTGCAGCTTACGGGCGTACAAAGCGTCCGGTTTTTCCGGTTTGGCCTCGAATTGGAGCGATTTGGTATGACGGAACACAGAAAACCTCCAGAGAATTGAGGGGAGAACGGGTCAACGCGAGTCGGCGATCGGCGCCTTGGAACCGGAGAGCGGAATGAGCCCGAGTGCGATCATCCCGACGGCGAGCCCGAGGTGCAGCCAGTTGTCGGCGGTGTTGACCGGCACGAAATTCGCCGCCGACCCGTGGTCGATCAGCAGCCCGTACAGCCAGAGCACGAGGTAGATCACCCCGCCTCCGACGAGGAACGCCTTCGCGCCGCTCACCGTCCGGGCCAGCAGAATGCCCGCGACGCCGAACGCCAGGTGGACGATGTTGTGCAGGATCGACACCTGGAACACGCCGAGCAGCAACGCACCGGACTCGTGCCCGGCACCGCTCAGCTGGTCGTAGTTCGTGGTGACGCCGGGGATGAAGCCGAGAATGCCGACGAGCAGGAAGACCGCGCCCACGCCGAGGGCGATGAGCTGGCGCGGAGCCCGCCGAACCGTGGCCGGCGATGCAGTCATGATTTCCTCCGATCCAGGTGGAACAGGACGGTCGGACGCCCGATGGGCGAACAGCACGCGAGTACCCGGGGGAAAGCCCGTCACACCGGGAAGCGGGGGTTTTCGATTCCGTGCGAATTCCCGTGTAATCCGGCCTGTCCGGGGTAGCCCCTGCGGAGCACACACGTCATCAGGAGGGTGGAAATCGTGGCCGAGGACGACACATCGCAGGCCGGGCCTGCCGGCAGGCTTTTCCGCGCCGGATTTCACGCCCTGGCGGCACTTCGCGGCGCCCGGGCCTTCCACCCGAACGGTCTACTGCTCAACGGTGAACTTCAGGCTTTACGGCGTGACGAGCTCGCCCTGCCGGAGGAACCGGTCGCCGTCACCGTGCGGATGTCCAAGGGCGCCGGTCTCCCGGGACGCGTGCCTGACGCGCTGGGGCTGGCGGTGCGGATCCCCGCCGTCGGAGGCCATCCGTGGGATCTCACGTTGACCACTTCGGGCACCGGCCTCGTCGGCCGCGTGCTGCCGAGGCCGGCTCGTGCCTGGACCACCGGCAGCTACAGCACGTTGCTGCCCTACCGCACGAAGGGCGAACTGGTCTGGCTGTCGGCCCGCGCGGAGACGTCACGGCACGCCGAAGCCTCGCTGGACGGATTGAGGCGGCTGGTCGCTGAAGGGCCGGTGACCTTCCTCTTCGAGACCGTCCGCGCGAACGGGCATCGGAACCCCTGCGCGAGGCTGACCCTCGACGAGGTCGACGACGACTCCCCTCGTCCCGCCATCGATCCCATGCTCAACCCACCGCCCGGCTGGGAGCCACGGCCGGGCTGGATCAGCGGACTACGTGAGCGCGCCTACGAGGGCAGCCGGGCAGGCCGGTGATTCACCCCGCGAGCGGCTTGTCCAGCACGGCCTTCACATGGCTGAAGTTGTCGATCGAGTAGCGCCCGTGGTAGCGGCCCATCCCGCTCTCCCCCACCCCGCCGAACGGCAGTTCCGGCGCCGCGAGGTGGATGATCGCGGCACCGAACACCAGCCCGCCCGACGACGTCTCCGTCTCGATCCGGCGCTTCGTCTCCTCCGATTCGGTGAAGGCGTACAACGCCAGTGGCTTGTCGCGCTCGTTGACGAACGCCAGCGCCGCGTCGACGTCGGGGACGTCGATGATCGGCAGGATCGGGCCGAAGATCTCGTCCCGCATCACCGGCGCGTCCGGTGAGACGCCGGTGAGCACGGTGGGCGCGATGTACTTCTCGTCGCGGTCGGCCTGACCGCCGACGACGACCGTTCCGTCGCCCAGCAAGGCGGCGAGCCGGTCGTGATGGCGGGTCGAGATGATCCGGCCGTAGGAGTCGCTGGTGGCCGGGTCCTCGCCGAACATCGCGCGGATCGTTTCGGCAAGGTGCTCAGCCAGTTTCGGGCCGGTGTCACCGATCGCGAGGACGTAGTCGGGCGCGACGCAGTTCTGGCCCGCGTTGGCGAACTTGCCGTACGCGAGCCGCTGCGCGGTCACCGCGAGATCCGCTCCCGGCTCGACGATCGCCGGGCTCTTCCCGCCCAGTTCCAGCGTGACCGGCGTGAGATGCTTCGCCGCCGCGGCCATGACGATCCGGCCCACCGTGCCGTTCCCGGTGTAGAAGATGGTGTCGAACTTCTGCTCCAGCAGCGCCGTCGTCTCGGGGATCGCCCCCTCGACGACCCGGACACCCTCGACGTAGGCCGGCAGATGCTCCGCGATCGCCGCCGAGGTGTTCGGGGACAGTTCGCTCGGCTTCACGACCGCGCAGTTCCCCGCCGCCAACGCCCCGACGAGCGGCGCGAGGACCAGCTGCAACGGGTAGTTCCACGGCCCGATGATCAGCGCGACCCCGAGCGGCTCGCGTACGACGCGGCCTTCGCCCGGCCGCAGCGGGTTCGGGAGACCGGCGGGCTCCGGGGTCAGCCAGGCGTCGAGGTTCTCCAGCGTGTGGTCGATCTCGTTGCGCACGAGCGCGATCTCCGCCCGTTTCGCCTCGACGGCGTTCTTGCGCAGATCGGCGTAGAGCGCCTCGACGAAGACGTCGGCCTGCTCGGACAGGAGCCTCTTGAGGCCTGCGAGCTGCGTCCGGCGCCACTCCACCGGCTTCGTGACGCCGGATCGAAAGAGGTCGCGCAGTTCTTCGACGACGGCTTGGGCATCCGTGCTGATCATGGTTCTGAGCCTAACCTCGGGCGCTTGTCGCCGCTCGGTATAGGGCGTTATACAGAATAGAAACGTGAAGGACCCCTTCATTGCGTCTAGCGCAGTGAAGGGGTCCTTCACGTACTTCAGGGGACGGACACTACGGGTAGCTCACCAGGTTGCTCGGCCGCGTGTCCGGTGGCGTCACCGCCCCGGCGTCGTTGATCACGTGCGTGATGGTCCCCTTGTAGTTCAACGAAACCGTCACCATGTTGTGGAACCGGACGCCGGAGCGATTCGGCACCTCGAACGCGTGATACAGGTTCACCGACGGGTTGTCGTTGAAGAAGCAGTAGCTGCCCAGGCCCCACGCCTCATGGGAGGTCACGTTGTCCCCCACCTTGTACGCGGCGTATCCGTTGAGCCCGTTGGGACTCTTCCAGCCGGCCTGATCCGGGACGTCGTACGGGATCTCGTTCTGGAAGAAGATCGTCCTGCCGTTCTGGCCGTTCCAGATCACCTGGTACTTCTGGTAGTGCTCGACGAACAGGCCGGTGGCCAGCACGTTGTCGCCGTTGACGACCACGCCGGTGTCACCGGTGTTGATCGTCCAGCCGTAGGTGCCCGCGTTGCCGTGGTCGGCCCGCCAGGCCCAGATGTGGTCGATGATCGTGTCACGGCTGTTGACGATCAGGCTGTTCGTCGCCTTCCCGGCGATCTGGCCGCCGATCCGGAAGAACACGTCCTGCAGGGTGGTCGGGTTCGCGGAGTGGTTCGCCGTCGAGCCCGCCTGCCCGACCGTGAGCAGCGACTGCGAGTTGGTCGTCCCGGCGTCGAACAGGAGGCCCTTGATCCGGACGCCGTCCACGTCGGCGACCTTCATCGCGTCGACACCGTTGTCCGGCACCAGCGTCGGATAGCCGACGCCGAGGACGACGGTGTTCGCCTTCGTCACGTTGAGCGTCTGGTTCAGGTGGTAGACGCCCGGCGTGAAGAACAGGTTGCAGCCCTGGGAGAGCGCGGTGTTGATCGACGCCGCCGTGTCCCCCGCCTTCACCACGTAGAACTGGCTCATCGGCAGCGAGCTGCCCGGGGTGCCGCCGTTGGCCCAGCTCGGCCCGGAAGCGTTGGTGCGCAAGGAAGGCAGGAACACGCGGTACTTGCCGGAGCCGTCGAGGTACAGATACGGGACGTCACGGGACACCGGCGTGGTGCCGAGCGTCGTCTCCGGCGGGTTCGGGAAGGTGTTGGCGGGCGCGCCACTCGTCCCCGAGAAGACCATGTTCCAGACCCCGCCGTCCCAGCTGCCGTAGCTGCTGTCCCGGGTGTACCACTGCTGCTGCGAGATCGACGCGGTCTGCCCGGACACCTTGCTGTCGGCGGTGTAGCCACCGCTGGCGAACCCGTAGCTGGCCGGGTAGAGCTGGAGCCCGCCACGGATGTCCATCCGCCGGAACGGGGCGGCCTGCGCGACGGCCCAGCGGGTCGATCCGCTGCTCGGGACGACGGCCAGGTTCTCCGCCGAGCGCCAGAAGTTCTGCAGCGCCACCCCCTTGTCCGACTCGTTGAACGCGTCGACGGTCACGTCGCCGTTGATCACGACGTCGCCCGGGTTCTGCCCGAGCCCCGCGACCGAGGTGTAGTAGCCGACGTTGTCGTGGATGCCGTTGTACACGCCGGGTTTGAACAGGTGCGCGTACCGGCGCTCGGTGAACTGCGCGGTCAGGGTGTCCTTCTGCGCGTTGAAGTCCGCGTCGAGCCTGGCCTGGATCGACGACGCCGACATGCCGGGGTCGAAGATCCGCACGTTCGGGCCGAAGTCCGGGACCTCGGCCTGTGCCGGGCACGTGGCCTGCGTCGATCCGATCGTGTAGCTCGCCGACGCCACCGGGGAGTTCGCCGAACCGGACTTGAGCGCGATCGCGGAGATCGTCGAGGTGGCGGAGACCGTGATCGGTCCGGTGTACACAGTGGACGACGCGGTCGGCGTGGAACCGTCCACTGTGTACCGGATGGTCGCACCGGCCGTCGCGCTCGACAACGTCACCGAGCGGGCGCTCGGATAGCTACCGCCCGGTGGATCGAACGTCGGCGAGGCGACGGTCGTGCCGCTGCCGCCGTGGGTGTACGTGAAGTGCGGGGTGTCGTACTGCGGCCCGCTCTTCTCGTAGGTGAACCAGTAGTCGAGCACCGTGCCCGCCGACAGCGCACCGACGGTGTGCCGCCACGTGCCGCCGTTTTCGGTCATCCGGACGTTCTGCTGCCCCACCCCCGGGACGCCGGTGTAGTGGATGTCGACGTACCGCGCCGGCGTCGACGGCGTGAAGGAGAACTGCGCCTGACTCGCGTTCAAGGAGGCGGCGCTCTGGCTGTAGTCGGCGGCCGCGGCGGTGGCACCGCCCAGCCCACTCGCGATCAGGAGCGCGGAAAGGCCGGCGGCGAGCACGCCGCGAACCCCTTTCCGTCGTGGGGACCGCACAAGGATCCGGTTCACGTCGTGACACCTCCGGCGTTGGAAATCCACGGGCGAAGCAATTCGTTGCGCGCCACAACAAAGTAGCCGTCCGTGCGATATGTCCAGATCACGCTTCGGTAACAGTGGTGGTCCAAACCACTGGATCGGCCGGACAGTGCAAGACGATACGGCCGTTCGGCGGCCGCTGAGGGTGCGATCGGGCGCCGGTCAGCGGTCGGGGACGACGTAGAGCGTCGACGCTTCCCCGCCGTGCATGGCGCTCAGACTGGTCCGGCAGGCCAGGAGGACCTCGCGGTTCGCGACGGTGTCCGGCGGGACACCGCAACCGTCGCAGAAGAGCTCGACCGAGCCCGGGAAGGTCTCGTCGACCCGGACTTCGACCGTGCGATCGCAGCGGCGGCACCAGCGGTGCCCGGTGACGACCAGGACGTGCATCGGATCGGAGATGCACTGATGCACCCAGCCGCGGTGGACGTAACACGTCGTCCGGACGTGCGCGCTCAGCCCGTGTTCCTCGGCCACGTCCTCCGCGGCGAGGATCGCGGCGAGCCGCCGGTCGGGGATCTCGCTGTACCGGTCCCGGCGCCGAGCCGGCGGGGCCGAGTCCGCCGCCGCGAGCAGTCTGAGATGAGCCCTCGAGGGTGGCTGAGTCCGTAGCACCATGTGGGTCTCGACCTTTCGGCGTCCACCGGAAGTCTTATCAGCTCGTTTCCGATTTCGCCGGAGTGACACCCGTCCGGGGGACAAGGACCTGAGAAAGGTTCGTTTGTACGGCCCTTGTATTCACGCTGCCCATGCTGCACGGACAACCGAATCCGTTCAGGAGGCAGGAATTGTTGACCAAGGTAGCCGTGCTCGCGACAGCGACCGCGCTCTCCCTCGGCGTGGCCGCCGCACCGGCCGGCGCCGAAGTGACCGCGTTGCCCGCGGCCAGCATGGAAGCGGTGCTCAAGGCCGCGCAGATCGACCCGCGCCGGGCCGACAGCGCGCTGACCCCCGGCGCCAAGGACAGCGTGGTGCTGGTGGAGCAGGCGCTGGCCGATAAGGGACTGCTCGCCCAGCAGTACGTCGACGGCCATTTCGGGACGTCGACCATCACGGCGTACTCCAGCTACCAGAAGTCGCTGGGCTACACCGGGATCGACGCCTCCGGCCTGCCGGGCAAGACGTCGCTCGAGAAGCTGGGCGAGGGCCGGTACACCGTCACCGCGGTGGTTTCGGCGGGTAGCCGCCTGACCTACCACGGCAAGACGATGAACACGCGCACCAAGGCGATGCTGGTGAAGGCCGAAGGTCTGCTCGGCAGGCAGCTCACCATCACGCAGGGCTCGTACAACCCCGGCGGCGTCGGCGCTTCGGCCGGGACGCACGACGGTGGCGGCGCGCTCGACATCGGCGTCGAGGGCATGTCCTCGACCACGCGGACCGACGTCGCCCGGAAGCTGCGTCAGGTGGGCTTCGCGGCTTGGGTCCGGACCCCGGCGCAGGGTTTCGCCTACCACATCCACGCCATCGCGCTCTCCGATCCGGACCTGTCGTCCGGTGCGCAGCACCAGGCCGGTGACTACTACCTCGGCTACAACGGCCTCGCCGGCCGCGGTTCCGACGACGGCCCCGTCGTCACGCCGAAGCTGACCTGGGAGGAGTACCAGCGGTCCTGACCCCGCTGGCCGAAGGCCATCTTCGCCGACGTCGATCGTCGCGAAGGTGGCCTCCGGGCTGTCCGGGAACCCCCGGGTAGGCTTCGGCGCGACGGCAAAACCAGCGGGAAGGGAACATCGCGTGGAGGCTCAACCGGTCGGTCAGTGGCTCGACGAGCTGGCATCGAAGGCCTCGACGCCCGGTGGCGGCGCGGGTGCCGCGATGAACGCCGCGGTCGGTGCCGCCCTGGTCTCCATGGTGTGCAACCTGACCATCGGCAAGCCGAAGTACGCCGAGCACGAGGCCACCATGACCGAGGCGCTGGCCAAGGCCGAAGACCTCCGTGCGCGCGCGCTCGGCCTCGCCGCCGACGACGCCGCCGCGTTCGACGCCGTGGTCGCCGCGTACAAGCTCCCCAAAGCGACCGACGAGGAGAAGCAGGCGCGCACCGCCGCGATCCAGGCCGCGCTGGTCGGCGCCGCCGAGGTCCCGCTGCGCACGGCCGCCCTCGCCGCCGAGGTCATCGACGTCGCCGCCTCGATCCTCGAAGGCGCCAACACCAACGTGATCTCCGACATCGCGGTCGCGGCTTCGTCCGCCAAGTCCGCGCTTGAATCCGGTGTGGTCAACGTCGAGGTGAACCTCGCGTCCATGGCGGACGAGCAGCTCCGCAAGGAGACCGAGGCCCGCCTCACCGAGTACACCCCCGCCGCCGGGCGCGCCGACGCCCTCATCGCCCAGGTTCGCGAAAGGCTCGCCCGATGACCCTGATCGACGGGCGCGCGATCGCCGCCGCCATCACCGCCGAGGTCACCGAGACCGCCGCCAAGCTCCGCGAATCGGGCACCGCCCCGACGCTCGCCGTTCTCGTGCCGACCGACGACGACGCCACCGCCTGGTATGTCCGCTCGATCGAGCGTGCCGCGAAGAAGGTCGGCGTCGACTGCCGCGTGGTCCAGCTCGAGAAGCCGACCGGCGAGGACGTCACCCGCGAACTCGACAAGCTCTCCGCGGACCCGTCGGTCCACGGCATCATCTGCCAGACCCCGTTGCCGGAAGGGGTCACGCTCGACGACGTCGGCGCGCACATCGACCCGCGTAAGGACGTCGACGGCGCGAACCCGGTCAGCCTCGGCCGTCTCACCGCGGGCCTCCCGACCTACGCGCCCGCCACCGCCGCCGCGGTGCTGGAGATCCTGAAGCGCGAGCAGGTCGCCCTGTCCGGCGCCCAGGTCGCCGTCGTGGGCCGCTCGACCATCGTCGGCAAACCCGCCGCGCTGCTGCTGCTCGGCGAGCACGCGACGGTGACCGTCTGCCACTCCCGCACCAAGGACCTCGCGGCGGTCACCAAGAACGCGGACGTCCTGGTCGTGGCCGTCGGCCGCGCGCACTTCATCGGCG
Source organism: Amycolatopsis sp. PSD-21 (assembly GCF_055561455.1). Taxonomy (NCBI): domain Bacteria; kingdom Bacillati; phylum Actinomycetota; class Actinomycetes; order Pseudonocardiales; family Pseudonocardiaceae; genus Amycolatopsis; species Amycolatopsis sp. PSD-21. Next base: position 4,918,605 of record NZ_CM145712.1, read on the forward strand.
CGGACCACGTCAAGCCGGGCGCCGTGGTGATCGACGTCGGCACGAACCCGACTCCCGAAGGCGGCCTCGTCGGCGACGTCGACCAGGCCGCGGTCGAGGAGATCGCCGGTTCGATCACGCCGGTCCCCGGTGGCGTCGGCCCGGTCACGACTTCACTGCTGCTGCGGCACACGGTCACCGCCGCGCAGTCCTGATCCATCGGAGGCGGCGAGTCCACTGAGGACTCGCCGCCTTTCGCTTGCCAGGGCGAGGTGGCGTTGCGAAAGCCACTTTCGCAACCTTCAATGTTGCGAAAGTGGCTTTCGCAACGTCGGCGTGGGCGCTGGCCCGTGATCGGGCACCCCACTCGCGTGATCAGAGACGTATCTCGCGTGCTTGGCGGCGTATCTCGCGTGATCAGAGGCAGCACACGAAGTTACGCCTCCAATCACGTGAGTTACGCCGCCAAGCACGCGAGTTACGTCCCGATCACCGTCTCCACCACCTTCCGCACCTGTGCCGCCTCCGGCGCCGGCGCGGTGCGGTCGGCGTAGAGCAGATGTGTCGCACCGATGAGCGTGGCCGCGAGGGTCTCGACGTCGGCGTCCGCCGCGACCCTGCCCTGCGCCCGTTCCGCGTCGAGATACCCGCCGATCATCACGGCGGCCTGGGTCAGCACCGGCACTCCGGCGGGCCACTCGCGGCGCAAGCGGGCGCGTAGTTCGTCGCGGAAGATCACGAGCGGGACGATCGCGACCGCGACCGACTCGAACACCGCGGTGAGCGCCGAGGTGAGGTTGTCCGCCACCGTTCCGGTACCGACGGCCTCCTTCAGACCCTTCTCGTCCAGCTTCTCGATCCGGTCCAGGACGAACTCGGCCAGGAATCCGTCGAAGTCGTCGAAATGCCGATGGAGCACGCCTTTCGCGCAGTTCGCCTCAGTGGTCACGGCGCGGCTGGTGAGCCCGCTCGGCCCGTCCCGCAGCAGGACACGCTCCGCCGCGTCGAACAACTGCGCGCGGACGGCGCGCAGGGCTACCCCGGTCGGCATACGGCTCCCTTGCGTTGACGAGTGGGCATGCGCCCACTTACCGTGGGCACATGCCCACTCTACCTTCGGAGCAAGAGCCTCATCGCTATCGACAGGCCGCGGAGTCCTTCGGCGTGGACGTCGAACGCTACGACCGGACCCGGCCCGCCTATCCCCCGGAACTCATCGGTCGCCTCATCGCCGCCGCTCCCGGCCGTGAGGTACTCGACGTGGGTGCCGGCACCGGTATCGAAGCGCGCCAGTTCCAGGCAGCGAGTTGTCGCGTGCTGGGCGTCGAGCCGGACTCGCGGATGGCCGAGTTCGCCCGCCGGAGCGGCATCGACGTGGAGGTCGCGAAGTTCGAGGAATGGGAGCCGGCCGGACGCCGGTTCGATCTGCTCGTCTCCGGGCAGGCCTGGCATTGGGTCGACCCGGTGGCTGGCGCCGCCAAGGCCGCCGAAGTACTACGGCCCCGCGGACTCTTGGCCGCGTTCTGGCACGTACCCGAACCGCCGGAAGAGGTCGCGAACGCCTTGGCGGACGCTTACCGGCGGCTCGTGCCGGATTCCCCGATCGATCTCGACAGCGTGCCGAAACAACCCTCTGACCCGTACGGGCCACTCATCGTGAAGGTCGCCGACGGCCTGCGCGAAGCAGGCGGGTTCGGCGAGCCGGAACGAAGCCGCCACGACTGGGACCGGGTCTACACCCGGGACGAATGGCTGGACCAGCTTCCGACGTTCGGTTCGCTCACCTGGGTCGAATCCACAGTGCGACAAGAGATCCTCGCTGAAGTCGGCGCGGCGATCGACAGGATGGGCGGACGGTTCACTGTCCGCTACGCCACCGTCGCGATCACCGCGGTCCGGGACTGACCCGCCGGTGACGGGAGCCGCGCCGCTCCCGTCACCGGCGCACGTCAGGGTGTGACAGGGATGTTGGTCAGCCCGTTCACCGCCCTCGACGCGGTGTTGGACGCGTGGACGACGTTGGGCCGTTCCGAGCACTTCGACGTCGAGGTGATCTTGATGGCGTACTGGCCGACGCCGCCGAGGTCGGACTTGTTGTCCCGCCACACGTTCCCGCACCCGTTCGGGAACGACGGGGTGGTCGCGGGATTGTGCGTCTCGTAGCCGTTCGCGAACGTCCCCGGCGAAGCGAAGGTGCCGGTGTTCCCCTCGATCACGTAACCGGATCCCTTGACGTCGACCCAGGAATCGGCCGAGTTCTGCCCGGAAACCCCTTGGCCGTCGAAGGTGTTGCCCCGGATGACGCCGTCCACGGTGCCCTCCTTGACATCGATGGCCTCCGCGGCGACGTACGGTCCGATGTGGTTGTCGAGCACCTGGATCCGGTCGCTGCGGTCGGCCCCGCCGGAGTTCCCGTGGCACGCCCAGTTGGAGTTCGCCGAGCCGAGGTAGACACCCTCGCCGTAACCCGCCTGCACGAGGCCGGTGTGGCTGATCGTCGAATCGCGGATGACACTGTCCGCCGAGGAACGGCGGAAGTGCACCGCCTCCTCGTCGATCCGGTGCACCCGCACTCCCTCGATCACGGTGTGGTGCGAGTTGTCCGCGACGATCCCCTTCTTCGACTCCTGCACGGTGAAGCCCTTGAGGTGCCAGTACGGCGCACCGTAGAGCCAGAACCCGTACCCGGAGTCCCAGCCCGCGGTCGGCGCCGGGCAGGAAGGCGCTTCACCGGACGGGCCGTCGTTGATCAGGACCGCCGACGCCGGTCCGGTCACCGTGATCGGCGCGGCCGCCGTGCCGGGTTTCGTGGCCACGAACGAACCTCGATAGGTTCCGGCGGCCAGCCGGATGGTCTGACCGGGGCTCGCGGCGGCCAGCGCGGCCTGTAGTTCCGCCGCCGTGCTCACGTCGATCACGTCACCCGCGGGAACGCTGGTGGTCGTGGTCGGCGGTTTGGTCGTGGTCGTGGGTGGGTTCGTGGTCGTGCTCGGCGCCCCTCCCCCGCACGGGCTGCCGTTGACCGTGCAACCGGTCGGCAGGCCTAGCCCTTTGGTGTTGAAACCGAACGACGCGGTGCCGCCGGGTTTGATCGTGCCGTTGAAGCCGGCGTTGGTGACCTTGTAGTGCTGGCCGGTCCTGGTGAGCACCGAGCTCCACGACGTCGTGATCGTGGTGCCCTCGGGCAGATCGAACTCGATCGTCCACTGTGTACTGTTCGCGTCACCCGCGTTGGTGAGCGTGTACTTGCCGCCGTATCCGCTGTCCCACGCCGAACTCTGGGCGAAGGTCGCGGTCAGGCTGGGCGCGGCGGCCTCGGCGGTGACGACGGCGCCGAACAGGCCCGCCGCCGACGCCGTGGCCGCGATCGCGGCGAGCAGTCGTTTCCTCGTCATTCCGTGCCTCCGCATTTCGTTCCGGCGATCGAGCACGCGACCGGCAGTCCCTGGCCGGCGGCGTTGAAACCGAACGTCGCCGTGCCGCCGGGTTTGACGCTGCCGTTGTGGGCCGCGTTCCCGAACCGGTAGTGCTGCCCGGTCCTGGTCGGCACCGAACTCCACGAACCGGTGATCGTCGTACCGGCGGGCAGGTCGAACTCGACCGCCCACGACCCGACGGCGGCCGAACACGTGTTGCTGATCGTGAAGGCGCCTCCGTAGCCGCTGTCCCAGACCGACTTACGGGTGAACGTCGCGTTCAGGCACGCGCTCGGGGTCTGACTCGTCGGCGAAGACGACGAGGTCGGAGAAGACGGCGAAGACGGCGGGGTGCCGTCGACGGACTTCAGGAACAGCGACGACGCGGCATCGGTCTTACTCGCGTCGACGCCGTGTCCTCCGGTGTAGTCCCGTTGCTCGTTCTTCGCCCAGTCGGCGATCGGTGCGCCGCCGATGTCGAGGTGTTTGTACGCCGTGCCGTCCCAGCCGAAGGAGTAGACGCGGTGCCGGTCGGCGTAGAAGTCGTTATACGGGCCGTTGTCCGCGAGCTGTTTGGTCATGGCGTTGTTGAAGAACACGTTGCGGTACCCGGAAGCACCCGACCACTTGACCGCCTTCTTGCCCGCGCCCCACCAGATCGGGAACCAGTTCGAGTCGTCGGGACCGCCGCCGCCCTCCTCACCGCAGTTGGCCCGGCAGTTCCCGGAGCGGTGCGCGTACGGGACCTTGACCGTGTTGAGTTCGAACAGGTTGTTGCGTTCCCAGCCTCCGTGCAGGTTCAGGTCGGAGTCGAACGAGTTGCCGATCACCACGTTGCCCGCGGCGGACCACTGGAAGGTGAAATGCCGCAGCAGGGTGGAGGTGTTGCCGGCGTAGAGCGAATCCCAGACCCGGGAGCCGCGGAAGTAGCCGTTGCCGCCCTTGCCCTTGTTCCACGAGCCGTTGAGTTCGTTGTCGACGATCTGGAGGTTCTTGGCCTCCTCGGTGACGATCGGATGCGACCCGGTCATGTCCGCGCGGATGCCGCGGACCCAGGAGTTCGCCGCCCATTTGAAGACGATCCCGTGCATTTCCGCGGCCGGTGCCATGTTCCCGTAGTTGTGGTTCGCCTCCGCGGGGTTCAGGCCCGGCATGTCCTGGGTGAAGCCGAGGTTCTCGAACCCGACACCGAGCACCGGGTCGACCAGCGGCGCCGCCTTCGAGTCGTAGGTGGCACCGTCGATCGGGGCCGAACCGTCCGAAGTGGAGTTCACCGGGACGTCGTACTCGAGCGGTTTGTCCAGGGTGATCGTGCGCGCGGACGTGTCGAGCGCCGCGATCGTGAAGATCTGCTGGCGCATGTGCATGTTCAGCAACGGGAACGTGGTCGGCGTCGCCTGTTGCTGCTCGTAGAACTTCCGGGAGTTGGCCGCCCTGATGTTGACCAGGTTCCCTGCCGCGAGCGACGTCAGTGCCCCACTGCTCGCCAGGTGGACGACCTTGTCTCCCGTCCGCGCGGCGAACGCGGTGTCGCCCGGTTTGCCGCGCAGCTTCACCCCGGCCTTCCAATGGACGTTGATCGTGCCCTCGAAGATGTCCCTGCGGTTCGCGGGCGCCGAGGCGTGATCGCTCGTATAGGACGTGTGCACTCCTCTGGACTGGACGCGGAACAGCCCGCGACCGGGCCACAGCCAGCCGCCCTTGCCCGCACCCGAGGTCATCCCGTCCTCGTCCCAGTCGGAACCGTCCGGGGTGAGGGTGTCGTAGAGGGTGTTCGCGTCGGGTTTGTAGACGAACTTCGTGGCGTCCTTGCCCGCACCACGCAGGATCAGGTAGTCGGCGTCGACGTGGATCTCGTGCGTGACGTCGAACCGGCCGGCCGGGAAGGTGATCGTGCTGAGCTTCGTGTAGCTCCCGGACGGCGAGCACGCGCTCTTGATCCCGTCGATCGCCGCCTGGATCCCGTTCGTGTCGTCGGCGCCGTCGTCGGGTTTGACGTTGTACTGGCTCGCCAGCTCGGCCGCGGTGACCTGGCAGGTGGCGTTCGGATTCACCTCACCGGAGCCGGGCAGCGCGGCACCGCCGCGATATCCGGCCTTGGACCAGTCGTAGAGGCCAGGGACCGGCGCGCGGCGGTTGGCCGCTCCGAGGTCTAGGCCGGGCAGCGCGCCGGGTCCCGGTGCCGCGTCCGCCGCCTGGGGCGGTACCTGCAGGAGTGCGGCGGTGGCGACCACGGCGGCGACCGCCGGGAGGGCGGCACGACGAAGAGGACTTTTTCGGGACACCCGAAACCTCCGTGACGGACTGACGGAAGGTGTTGCGGCGTGTACACCCGGACCTCGTCTTTATAGTTCACGTCCCTGTCGCTCGTCAACGGATGTGAATCATGTCCATGTATGTGAACGGAGCCGCACCGGCCCGCCCAGAGCGATCGCCCCCAAGGCCGCGGCCATCCCCACCGCAGCGACACCGCCCCAAAGCGGGCCCGGCCCCAACGGCAGCAGCAGGGAGCCGAGCACCGGCGCGAGAACCGCGCCCACCGACCAGCTCATCCCGGACACCCCCGCGTACGTGCCTTGCAGCGCGGGCGGCGACAGGAGGGACACGATGGTCGGGATCGAGCCCGCGACCGCGATCTCCCCCGCCGTCCAGACCACCACCGTGACCGCGAGCCCTCCCGCGTCGTGCACGAAGGCCGTCAGGGCGAACCCGGTGGCCACGATGGCCGTCCCCGCCGCCAGCACCCGGTTGGGGTCGAGCCGCGAGAGCCGCTTCCCGGCCAAGGGCTGCACGGCGACGATCAGGACACCGTTGAGCGCCATGACCAGTCCGAAGTGGACTCCGCTGATCCCCTGGCCCGCCATGGCGAGCGGCAAGGTGGTGAACGCCTGCGCGTACATCGCGCCGTAGGCCGTCGTCACGACACTGAAGGCGAGCATCACGGGGTCCCGGAGCACCGACCGCCAGGCGCCGCCCGTCGGTGCTGCCTGCCTGGACTCCGGCACCGCCCGCCACACGAGCACCGCGAAGGCGACCGCGACGGCGGCGTTGACGCCGAACATCGCCGTCGCGCCGCGATCGGCGAACCAGCCACCCGCCACCATCGCGACGGCGTAACCGAGGTTCACGCCCCAGAACAGCAGGCCATATGCCCGGGGCCGGACCTCAGGCGGGACCAGATCGGCCACCATCGCCTGCGACGCGGGACGGTAGGACTCGATGGTGAGCCCGAGCAGGAACGCCGTCACCGCCACGAACGCGAATCCGCTCGCGGCACCCATGAGGACCATCGACACCGACGTCGCGAGCATGCCGCCGGTCAGGGTCGCCCGGCGGCCGAACCGGTCGGCGAGCCTGCCCGCGACCACATGCGAAAGCACCGAGCCGATCCCGAACGCGGCCATCACCGCGCCGGTCTCGCCGATCCCGAAGCCCTGCACGCGGGTCAGGTAGACGGACAGGAACGGTTGCACCATCGCGCCGGCCCGGTTGACGACAATCCCCAGCCACAGCATCCAGAACGGACGCGGGAGCGACCGCGGCCCGGCGAGCGGGGAGGTGTGGGTGATCATGCGGTCCATCGTTGACCGGAGGTACCGGAGCCGATAAAAGTTTCAGTTGTGGCTGAATCCTCGTGGGCGGAGTTCGACTTCACGTCCAGCGACCTGGCCCGGTTGCGCTTCGCGTTCTCCCCCGCTTCCGAGGCGATCGCCAGCCTGCGGCTGCTCCAGGACCCGGGACGACACGCCGTGCACCTGCCGTGGATCCGCGCCGTCCGCCCGCTCCTCCGCGACCTCGACCTGCGCCTGCTTTTCGCGCTGGTCCCGCTCGGCGCCTACTTCGCGGACTTCCTGACTCCACCGCCGGCCAGTCCCGTCCCCGACATCGACGCCGAACTCGACCGGATCGCCCGCGCCGATCTCGGCGAGGCCGTCGCGGAGGCTTCCCGAGTCCCCGCAGCCGGGAGCGACGTCGTGCAGCGGTTCCTGGCGGACCCCGCCGCGGGGGTCGCGCGCGCCACCGAAGAGCTCCGGCTCTACTGGGACGTGGCGCTGGCCCGGTTCTGGCCGCAGATCCGGGGACTGTTCGAAGCGGAGATCCTCCGCCGATCCCGCCAGCTGGCCCGCGACGGGGCGGGGGCGCTGTTCAACGACCTGCACCCGAACATCTCCTGGGACGACGGGCGGCTGCGGGTGCGCACCCGCGCGTGGAACCGCAGCGGGCCGCTGGGCGGCGACGGGCTCATCCTTATCCCGAGTGTCTTCCACTGGCCCGACACCGCGGTGATGGCCGAGCCGTATCAACCGATCCTGGTCTATCCCGCGCCCGGCGTCGCCACCGTGTGGGCGCGGGACGTCGTCCCGACCACCGGCGCGCTGGACGCCCTGATCGGGCGGACCCGCGCCCGCGTACTCGTGGCCCTCACCGAGAGCGTGACGACGACCGCGCTGGCCCGGCGGCTCTCGATGGCGCCCGGCGCGGTCAGTCAGCATCTGAAGGTGCTGCACGACACCGGCTTGATCACCCGGCGCCGGACCGGGCGCGAGGTGTTCTACGCGCGCTCGGCGCTCGGCGACACCTTGTGCGCCAACGGGTCAGTGCTCACCTGAGCGGAACCGGTCGAGCACGCGGCGCTCCCGTTTCGTCGGACGCCCAGCGCCACGCTCCCGCCGCGCGACCGGAATGGCGGCCTCGGGCGGCGGCGCGGGCGTCCGGTCGATGAAGCAGGTCGCGGCGTCGGCGGCGCCGACCCGTTTCTGGATCACGCGCGTCACTTCCAGGATCCGCGTCGTGTCGTGCACCCGCGCACGCACCTCGTCACCGGCCACGACCGTGGTCGCGGGTTTGGCCGGTTTGCCGTTCACGCGGACATGGCCGCCACGGCACGCCGCCGCGGCGTCCGGGCGCGTCTTGGTCAGCCGGACGGCCCACAGCCAGCGATCAACTCGAGTGGACTCCACAACCGTACATAGTGGCCCATCCGTCCGCTTTATTGCCACCCGGCATAGCCGCAGGTATAACTTGTTCTAAATCCCTCAACGGTGAGGAAGATCACGTGAGCGACGAAACCATGCGGAGAAGCGCTTCCGGACAGTTATCCCGCCGCCTCTTTATTGCAGGAACTGGTTCTATCTTGGGCGCGGCCGCCCTCGGCGGGACCGCTTCCGCGAAAAGTTCGATCGCCGATGCCGCCCGAATCCCGGCACTCGTCGTCGGTTCCGGATACGGCGGCTGCGTCGCCGCGCTCCGGCTCGCCGAGGCCGGCGTCGACGTCCATCTCGTCGAACTCGGCATGGCCTGGGACACCCCGGGCACGGACGGCAAGATCTTCGCCAACACCACCAAGCCCGACTACCGCTCGTTCTGGCTGAGAACGCGGACCAAGCAGCCGTTGAGCAACTTCCTCGGCTTCCCGCTGGACAAGGACGTCCCGCGCCACACCGGGATCCTCGACGCCGAGGAGTTCGGTGGCATCACCGTCTACCAGGGCCGCGGCGTCGGCGGCGGCTCGCTGGTGAACGGCGGCATGGCCGTCACGCCGAAGCGCGAGAACTTCGGTTCCGTCCTTCCGACGGTGAACGCCGACGAGATGTACGGCGTCTACTACCCGCGCGCGAACGCGGGGCTCGGCGTCGCCACCATCGACCCGAACTGGTTCGAGACCGCCGAGTGCTACCAGTACGCGCGGGTCGGCCGGAAGCACGCGCAGCGGTCCGGCTTCCCGTTCCTGTTCGTCCCGGACGTGTACGACTGGGACTACATGAAGAAGGAGCAGGCGGGCACGGTGCCGAGGTCCGCGCTGGCCGGGGAGATCCTCTACGGCAACAACGCCGGCAAGAAATCGTTGCAGCAGACCTATCTCCCGCGGATCAAGGCGACGGACCGGGTGACGATCTCGCCGCTGCACCGCGTCACGTCGGTGACGCCCGCGTCCGGCGGCGGGTACACCGTGGTGATGGAGCAGCTCGACACCGGCGGCACCGTGACGGCGACGAAGTCCGTCACCGCGGACAAGGTGTTCTTCGCCGCCGGCAGCGTCGGCACGAGCAAACTGCTGGTCAAGCTCAAGGCGACCGGCGCGCTGCCGAACCTCAGCAACGAGGTCGGAAAGGGCTGGGGCGACAACGGGAACGTCATGTGCGGCCGGGCGAACCACATGTGGGACGCCACCGGGGCGCTCCAGTCGTCCATCCCGACCGCGGGTATCGACAACTGGACGGCGGGCGGCGCGTTCGCCGAGGTCGCGCCGTTGCCGACCGGTATCGAGACCTACGCCTCGTTCTACCTGTCGATCACCAAGAACCCGCACCGCGCGACGTTCTCCTGGAACCCGAGCGCGAACAGGGTCGACCTCGACTGGCAAACCGCGTGGAAGCAGCCGTCGATCGACATGGCGAAGACGATCTTCGACAAGATCAATTCCAAGGAAGGCACGATCTACCGGACCGACCTCTTCGGCACCTACAAGATCTGGGGCGACCACCTCACGTATCACCCGCTCGGCGGCGCGGTGCTCGGCAAGGCGACCGACAATTACGGCAGGCTGCACGGCTATCCGGGGCTTTACGTGATCGACGGCGCGCTGATTCCGGGGAACACCTCGGTCAATCCGTTCGTCACCATTACCGCGCTGGCGGAAAGGAATATCGAAAAGATCGTCGCCACCGATCTGTGACGACGATCCACAATAGGCCGGGGCCGCCACCCCGGCCTATTCTCACATTTTCGGAAGAACGCAGACGGTGTCGATCCCCAAAACGTGGTTCAGCCGCCCGAAGGCGAGCCAGGAGCCGATGCTCATGCTCAGTTCGACGATTTCCTTCTGGCTGTAGTGTTCGGCCATCCGCTTCCAGAAGTCGTCGTCGATGCCGTGGTGGTCGAGCGCGTAGCGTTCGGCGTACTCGGCGGCCAGCCTGGTCCGCTCGTCGAACGCGTCGGTGGTGCGCCACTCGGTCACCGCGTCGGCGAACTCCTCCTCGACCTTCACCCCGTCGCGTTCGGTCCGCCAGTCCAGGCAGAAGACGCAGCCGTTGATCTGCGCGATCCGCAACCGGGCCGCCTCGAACTCGCGGAGCCCCAATGTGGTGTGCGAGTACACCGCGAGCGAGAGTTGCGAGGCCGCGACGCCGATCCCGGGCACCATCTCGCCCCACACGTAGCCGATCGGGTCCTTGCCCTCGGGAATGTCGATGTTCATCGCGCGCTCCTTCCGAGCTTGCCGGTCGCCGGTCGCAGGGGGACGTCGAGTGCGTCGTAGAGGCCCGGTTTCGCGTCCACGAGCCAGTCGATGGCGCCGACCAGCCTGCCGACCGCGGTCGCGTTGCCGCCGGCGGACCGGTTCTCGCCCTCGTCGACGGCCTCGACCGAGACTTCGATCCTGGGACGCCCCTCGATGATCACCTTGTGCGCCCCGTCGCCGCTGGGCGGCATCGGCCAGTCCGGCGCGCACGACGAGTGGATCCGGGTGACGTGCTCGATGACGATCCGGGGCTCACCGTCCACGATCCCCTGCACTTCGAAGCGGACCGCGCCCTGAGTGCCCTCTTCGAAATCGCCCATCGCCCGCGTGGTCACGGTCTTCTCCAGCGGACGGCGGTCGAGCGTCTCGCGGATCTCGTCCAGGTCGACACCGAGACCGCGGGCGATCAGCCGCACCTGCCCGCCCCACACCATCGTGGGCACCGACGGGGCCAGCATCGGCGGCTCGTAGTCCATCGGCTGACCCATCCCGACCAGGTAGCGGACGGAATCCGGCTGATCGTAGGTGGAGTAGTCGAAGATCTCCTGGCAGCGGACGACGTCCACGGTGGTGCCGAGACCGCTGATCAGCAACGGCAGGATGTCGTTGCCCCACCCCGGATCCACGCCGGAGACGAACAGCGAGCCGCCGCCCTCCGCGATCGCCGCCAGCACCGGCTCGCGCAGTTCCGCGGGCGCGTTCCGCTGGTCGTACAACGCGTAGAGCGCGGGCGTCACCACCACCGCCCCGGCCCGGATCGCGCGGACGATGTCGGCCAGCGCGTCGGCGGGCCGGATGTCGCCGGACGCCGCGTACACCACCGCCCGGGGACCCGCCGCCAGAACCGCTCCGACATCATCGGTCGCCGCCACACCCAGTTCGCCGTCGATTCCCGCGAGCGCGGCCGCGTCACGGCCGACCTTCGCGGAATCGTGCACGAGCACCCCGGTGAGTTCCAGCGCCGGATGCGCGTCGACGGCCCGGATGGAGGCACGGCCGATGTTGCCTGTACCCCAGACAACAGTGGGAATCATGAGGTCGAGGTTAACCGAATCCAAGTACCGAAACAATTAGGAAAACCGCAGGTCAGAACGCATTACTCGGGTTCATTCCGGCGAGCAACGAAAGCGTTCCGGTACGCGGAACGGCCGCGGTTTCAATCGGGTTGAGACGCGACGGCGGAGGTGTGTAGTGTGCGTCCCGTGACGAGCCCCGAGTCGGACAGAACCCCGCCGCCGGTCATCCGGCGGCGAGTCGTCGTATCCGGCCGTTAGGCGTCGGCCCTCTCGCTTCCCGGTGACCGGAGCGCTGTTTCCGTGCGCCCGGCCGGGTTTCCTCCTGCCTCGCGCACGGCTCCTCCTGCTCACTTTCCCTTGGGAGTCGTCCGTTGCCCCTGTTCGTCTATGTCCTCGGCCTTGCCGTCTTCGCGCAAGGCACCTCCGAATTCATGGCTTCCGGTCTCGTGCCGGGGATCGCCGGTGACCTGTCCGTCCCGGTGGGCGCGGCCGCCGCGCTGACGTCGGCCTACGCCGTCGGAATGATCGTCGGCGCACCAGCCATGGCCGTGCTCAGCGCGCGCTGGCCTCGCCGCCGGGCCTTGGCCGGATTCCTGACCGCCTTCGTCGTGGTGCACGTCATCGGCGCCGTGACGACGAGTTTCCCGCTGCTGTTCGGCACCCGGATCGTCGCGGCCATCGTCAACGCCGGCTTCCTCGCCGTCGCCATGCCCGTGGCGGTCGCTCTGGCTCCACCGGGAAAGCAGGCGCGGGCGACCGCGGTCCTGCTCGCGGGTATCACGCTGTCGTGTGTCGCCGGAGTGCCGGCGGGGGCCGTGCTGGGTGATCTCGCGGGCTGGCGTTCCGCGTTCTGGGCCGTCGCCGCGTTGTGTGTTCCGGCGCTGGTGCTGGTGTTCCGTTCCGCGCCAGCCGGCGCGGCGGAGCCGCACGAAGTCTCGATCAGGCGCGAAGCACGTGAACTGAAAGCACCTCCCGTGCGGCAGGCGATGCTCCTCGGCGCGTTGGTGAACGGCGCCACCTTCGCGACGTTCGCCTTCCTCGCGGTCATCGCGACGGATGTCGCCCACCTCCCCGCCGGGGCGGTTTCCGGCCTGCTGGCGGCATTCGGCGTCGGCGCGTTCCTCGGTGTCACCGTGGCGGGCCGCAAGGGAGACGGCGAACTCCGCCGCGGCCTGGTGCTCGGGTTGTGCGCCCTGCCGGTGGGCTGGGCGGTGCTGGCGATCGCCGGCACGCACCCGATCGCCCTGTTCGTCGTGACGGCCGTCCAAGGTGGACTTTCGTTCGGCTGTGGTTCCGCACTCGTCGCCCGGGTCATGCACGTGGCTCCGGGAGCTCCGACGCTCGGTGGCTCGTTCGCGACGGTCGCGCTGAACGCGGGCGCGTTCCTGGGCCCGGTGCTCGCCGGTTTCGTCACGGAGTCGACCGGTGACTACCGCTACGCCATCTGGATCAGCGCGGCGATCACTCTCCTCGCGCTGCCGCTCGTCCTGCGAGAGAAGCGCACGTGAACCGCGCGGGCGGGTGGACGTCGAACCACCCGCCCGCGCGCTGGGTAGCATCGGCCGCATCATGGAGATGATCACTGTGCCCGCGGGCGAGGTGACGCTGACGGACCGGCGGACACAGCGGAACTGGACCGTCGAGGTCGCATCCTTTCTGCTCGCCCCGGTTCCGGTCACCCGTGAGACCGGCCGGCTCCCCCTCGTCGACGTCTCCTGGCAGGACGCCCTCGCGTTCTGCAACACCCTGTCCGAACGCGAAGGCCTGGCTCCCGTCTACCAGCTGGATTCCCTGGCCTGGGATCGGACCGCGAACGGCTATCGGCTGCCCTCCGAGGCGGAATGGGAGCACGCCTGCCGCGCCGGCACGACCGGCCCCCGCTACGGGCCGCTCGACGAGATCGCCTGGTACCGCGAGAACTCCGCGGAGTCCGTGCACGAAGTCGGCGGCAAGGCGCCCAACGCCTGGGGCCTGCACGACATGCTCGGCAACGTCTGGGAATGGTGCTGGGACGTGTACGACGCCGAGGTGTACGGCGAGTACCGTGTCCTGAAGGGCGGCGGCTGGTTCGACGAGCACTGGAGCTGCCGGGCTTCGGTCCGGCGCCGCAGCCACCCGACCTTCCGTGTCGACGACGTCGGCTTCCGCCTCGCCCGGTCACTGTGACCCCGCCGCCTCGACCTGATGATCACGCGATTGAATGACGGCACGGACACCCGGCCAGGGTGTCGGACCCTGGAGGAAACCGTGACCGGAACCGCTCCCCGAGACGTCGAACGCGTCTACTCCACCGCCGACGTCGTCGCGAAACTGCGCCGGCTCGCCGACGCGCTCGAATCCGAGACCTCTTTCCGCATCCAGATCGCCGGGGAACGGTTCCGCGTCCCCGCCCGCGCGCAGTTCTCGATCGAGCACGAGCGCGGTGACGGCGAGGAAGAGGTCGAGTTCCAGCTGAAGTGGAAGATCGAAGAGACCGACTCGGACGACGACTCCGAGGGCACCGTCGTCTGATCTGTCCATAAAGGACTTGGGCGGGCTCGTGCTTCGGCGTTGGGCCCGCCCGCTTTTCATGCCGCGAAAGCCACTTTCAGGACATCAGACGTCGCGAAAGTGGCTTTCGCGACGCACCCGGGGCCCGGGATCCGGGTCGCCGCTCAGACGATGCCGCCGTTGGCACGAAGGACCTGGCCGTTGACCCACCGCGCCGGCCCGGCGAGGAACGAGACGACCTCGGCGATGTCGGACGGCGTGCCGAGGCGTTCGAGTGGAGGCTGCGCCGCCATGCTCGCGATGGTCGCTTCGTCCTTGCCGTCGAGGAACAACGCCGTGGCGGTCGGACCGGGAGCGACCGCGTTCACGGTGATGTCGCGACCGCGCAGTTCGCGGGCGAGGACCAGGGTGATCGCCTCGACCGCGCCCTTCGAGGCGGCATAGGCGGCGTATCCCGGCAGCGCGAGGCCGAGCACCGACGTGGAGAAGTTGATGATCGCGCCACCGTCGCGGACGCGGCGGGCGGCCTGCTGATCGACCACGAAGGTGCCGCGGACGTTGGTGCGGTGCAACCGGTCCAGCTGGTCGAGATCCAGTTCGGCCACCGGCGCGAGGTGCAGGGTGCCCGCAGCATGGACCACGACGTCGACTCCGCCGAAGGTCTTCTCCGCGGTGTCGAACACGGCCGCGACGGCCTGCTCGTCGGCGACGTCGGCCTGCGCCGCGATCGCCTGACCTCCGCCGGCGGTGATCGCGTCGACCGCGGCCTGCGCCTCGTCCTTGTTGCCGCCGTACACGACGACGACCGCGAACCCGTCGGACGCCAGCCGCTCGGCCGACTGCCTGCCGATGCCCCGCGAACCTCCGGTGACGATCGCTACGCGTGCCATGCCAATGCTCCCATCAGGGGTTTCCATTGATAACGAGATCACTGTATCAGTGATATCGAACCATCGCTACCTGACTGGTGTTATCATCGATACATGAGTTCGACGACGAAGGACCGGCTGATCCGCGCGGCGGCGGAGCTCCTGGAGGAGGGCGGGCGCGAGGCGCTGTCGACGCGTGCGGTCAGCGCCGCCGCCGGAGTGCAGGCGCCGACGCTCTACCGGACCTTCGGCGACAAGAACGGTCTTCTCGACGCCGTCGCCTCGTACGGCTTCAAGAGCTACCTGGAGGGAAAGCACGCTCTCGGACAGACCGGCGACCCGGTGCGCGACCTCCGGCGAGGCTGGGACCTGCACGTCGAGTTCGGTCTGCACCAGCCCGCCTTCTACATGCTCATGTACGGCGAGCCCCGGGTCCGCGAAGCGCGCCGGGAGGCCGACGCGATGCTCCGCCGGATCATCGAACGCATCGCCGAGGCGGGCAGGCTGCGCGTCCCGGTCGAACAGGCCGCGCAGCTGGTGCACGCGACGGGGATGGGGGTGATCCTCTCGTTCCTCGCGAGCCCGCCGGAGCAACGCGATCCGGACCTGCTCATCGCCGCGCGCGAACACGTGATCGCGGCGATCACCACCGACAGCGACGACAAGGCGGACAAGGCTGACAAGGCTTCGGACATCCCCTGCCGCGCGATCGCGCTCAAAGCCGCGCTGGACAAGGAACCCGTTGACGCCCTGACTCCCGCCGAACAGGCGATGCTCGGCGAATGGCTCGACCGGCTCGCGCGCTGAGCTACCGGCCGACGGCCTTGGCCGCCGCGACCGCCTGCCCGGCGTAGGACCGTCCGAAAAGGACGGTGTGCACCAGGAGCGGGAACAGCTGGTGCGCGCCGATCCGGTCGGTCCAGCCGTCGGCGAGCGGGGCGACCTCCTGGTAGGCGGCGAGCACCCGGTCGAGCAGCGGACAGCCGAACAACTGCAGCATCGCCAGATCGGTTTCGCGATGCCCACCGTGGGCGGCCGGGTCGATGAGCGACGCCTCGACGGCACCCCACAGCACGTTGCCGTTCCACAGATCGCCATGCAGGCGAGCGGGAGGTTCGGATACTTCGGGGAGCCGGGCGCAGGCCTGCTCGATGACAGCGGCTTCGTCACCGGTCAGCGTGCCCTCGTCGACCGCGCGACGGACGTAGGGCAGCACCCGGTGTTCGGCGTACCACGCCGGCCAGTCGTCGCCTCGCTTGTTCTCCATCGGGGCCAGGCCGATCCACGCGTCGGCGGGCCCGTCCGGCGGCGCCGCGCCGAACGACGGCGCGCCCGCCGCGTGCAACTCCGCGAGCCCTCTCCCCAGTCGCTCCGCCGCGTGATGCGTCGGCCGTCCGCCACCGACCAGTTCCGTGACCAGCCATTCGCCGTCGTGCCCGCGAACCTCGGGCACCCGCACCGCACCGGGCTCCCCCAGCCACCGCAGACCCGCGGCCTCGGCCGGTATCGCGTTCCGGGCGTGACCCCGTTTGACGACCACGGTGTCGCCGCTGTCGAGTACCACTTCGGTCACCCCACTCGACAGGCTCCGCTGCCCGGCGACGGCGCGTCCGGTGATCTTCGTGGCAGCCTCGGCAGGCGTCGAAACCTGGGTCATGGTCGCAACCTACCTCCGCCGATCGAGTGAACGCTCGTTGTGCGGCGCGAAATCCGCGTGCGTGTGTTTTCGAGAGACGAACGGCTTTTCACCGGGGCGGAACGAACAGCCCCGCCGGTTTCCCGACCTCGGTCGGGCTACATCCGGTCAGCGCCCGGAACTCCCGGACGAGGTGCGCCTGGTCGCTGTAGCCGCTCGAATGCGCGACCTCCGCCCAGGACAGCGACGGCAAACGGTCCAGCAGCCCCAGCACGCGATTCAGCCGGGCGATCCGTCCGACCGTGCGGAGGTTCAGGCCGATCTGTTCCCGGAACCGGACGTTGAGATGCTGTCTGCTCCAGCCGATCTCGTCCGCGAGGGCGTCGACGCGGACAGGGCCCGCGCAAAGCCTGTCCCACGCGTATCGGACAGGTCGTGCGAGCGCGGGGCCGCGAGCGAGCCTCGCCGCGAGGTAGTCGTCCAGCAGCCGGAATCTCTCCGGCCAGTCCGCCGCCTCGGCCAGTTGTTCGGTCAACGACGCCGACGGCAGCAGATCCGACGCCGCGACGACCGAATTCGCCAGCTCCCGCAACGGGATTCCGAACAAAGCGTACGAACCGAGCGGTGTGAGGGTGACGACGATCCCACGCGAAGCGCCGGCCTGATCGACCCGCAACGGCCGGTCTCGCAAGCCCAGCACCGGCGAAACGGGGATCTCCGGCCCCCTGGCCGGAGGGTCGAAGTCGATCACCCAGGTGAGCACGGACAACGGGGTGACCTGCCAGGAGTGCGTTCCCGCGTCGGGAAAATCGTGCGCGACATAACTCGACACATGGGCGGCGAGGGCGGGATGCGGCCAGCGGAGAACCCGCTCGCCGGGCGCGCGGACGATGTCCCGCCGCGGCACCACGAGACCCCACCCGCCCATGCCGTCATCTTACTTTCGTTCAAGACCCGGACGACGGCCTTTCGTAGCGTTCCGTTCATGAACGAAATCGGGGGCTTCAGGAATCCTGCGGCCGAAAAACGCTACTTCGCCGCCTATGACCGTGCCATGGCCGAATGCCCGGAACCGGACGCGATCTTCGACGTCGAAACCCGTCACGGCACCACGCGGGTCTACCGCTACGGCGACGGTGGCACTCCGATCGTCCTGCTGCCCGGACTCCTGGCGACCTCGGCCTGCTTCGCGGCGCTGATTCCCGCCTTGGCGTCACGGCACGCCGTCTACGCGATCGACACCCTCGGCGAAGCGGGTCGCAGCGTGCAGAAGGTGCCGTTCAAAGACGTCCGCGACCGCGCGAGCGCCCTCGACGACGTCTTCGAGGACCTGGGGCTGACCGGCGTGCGTCTCGTCGGCGGTTCGACCGGTGGCTGGCACGCGGTCCACCAGGCGATCCACGCGCCCGGCAGACTCGGCTCCATCGCGTTGCTGGACGCGACCACCGTCACGGCGCCGTTCACGCGGAAGGTGCTCCTGTACGGCCTGGTCGCCGCCGTACTCGACAGCGACCGGCTGTGGCGCCGGTTCTTGACGTGGTCCGCCGGCGAGGACGTCTTCGATCAGCCCGCCGCCCGGCTCGTGCTCGCCGGGATCCGGTGCTATCGCGCCCGGGTGCCGTTCCAGGCCTGCCCGGCCGAGGAGGCGTTGCGGTCCATCGAAGTTCCCACGCTCGCGTTGTTCGGCGGGCACAGCGTCGTGCACGATTCCGCCGTGGCCGCCGCACGGCTGGAAAGCCTGCTCCCCCATGCCGACGTCGAAATCCTGCCGGACGCCGGTCACTATCTCTATCTCCGCCCGCGGGATCGCGACCTGATCATCGAGCGGATCCTCGGCACGACTGCTTAGGCCGCCCGCGCGCCGGCGCCTCGGCGTGCCGCGGCCAAACTCGCGCGACAGGCGGCGATCAGACGGGCCGAGGCGGCGCTTTCGCCGTGGCCACACCGAGGACAGGATATCGTGACGTCGCCGGACAGTTCGTCGACGGAGACGGTCAGCGCGGTCGCGCACGAACGGCACCAGCGGTGCCGCGTGATCGGGTTGACGTGCAGCGGGGAAGCCACGCACTGGTGGATCCAGCGGCCGTGCACGTGGCAGGTCAGGCGGTCGTCCGGGGACAGGCGGCCGACGTCTTCGGCGTCGTCCTCCATCGCCAGCAGAACCGGCAGGGTGCGGCTCACCGGGTTCAGCCGCGTGGTCGAGGCCAGTGTCGTGGTGTTCATCGCTTTCTCCTTCCGGCTCTTATCAGGACGTCGAACGGGAAGCGCCAGATACGACACGGCCGGGCAACCTTCTCACCGAAACCTCCCTCAGCCGGGTGAATTGATCTTGGTCGAATCCGAACCGTTACCCCGTTCGGGTTAATCGCGCGTATCTTTCGGATCATGACGGCCGCACTGGTTTCACTGTCCACATCAGACAGTCGCGGACCCGGCTACCTGCTGTTTCCTCCCGCGGGCGGCATCAGCCGGGCGTTCGACGCGCTCGCGGGCGCGGTCGACGCGGATCTCCGAGCCTTCGAATACCCCGGACATGGAGAACGGCTCGCGGAATCCCCGGCGTCGTCTCTCGAAGAACTCGCCACACACCTTGCCGCCGAGACACCGAGGGCCTGGTTCTCCCGTTCCGTGGCGATCGGATTCGGAATGGGCGCCTTCGTTGCGTTGGAGACCGCTCAACGGCTCGGCGTCGCCCCCGGCGCGCTGATCGTCGTCGACGCGTGTGCCCCGCAGCGGCGCTCACCGGACAAGGACGCCAAGGCGGGCGCGTCGGCGATGGGACGGGTGTTCGGCCGCACCGGGCTCACCCCCGTCGCGGGCTACCGCGACTCGCCCGAAAGCTGGGAGTACGCGCTGGACCTGCTTCTCGGCGACCTCCAGTTGCTGAACGCCTACCGCGGGCCCGCCAGGACACGGCTCCCGTGCCCGATCGCGGCGATCCGCGGCACCGACGATCCCGCGTCCGCCTCGGGCGACGACGCCACGGGCGGCTGGCGGGTCTGGACGTCCGGTCCGTTCGTGGGGCGCGTCGTACCCGGCGGATATCTGGGCGTACTCGAGGCCGGCAGGGAGGTCGAGTTCTGGGCCCGGATCCGCCGGCTGGAAGCGGCCTTCGTGGACGTCGAGCCGGAAGTGGCCTAGTGACTTACACCGGTGACGTCGTCCGACGGTCGCCGCGCCAGGAGCCGTCCTCCTAGTTTCGTCCTGTACCAGGCGTTTCGCGGGAGGAATCAGAATGCTCAGCAGGAGAAGGTTCGCGCAGGCCGTCGTCGCCGTCACGGCGGGAGCCACCGTGGCGGGCTGCTCGGCCCAACCCGCGGCGGCACCGGCGGCCGCGCCCGCCACGACCGGCGGTAACACGTCGTTCGGCCCGATCAAGCAGATCGACGCCGGGGAACTGAGCATCGGTTACGCCGAAGCGGGCCCCGCCGGCGGTCCGGTGGTGGTCCTCCTGCACGGCTGGCCCTACGACATCCACAGCTACGTCGACGTCACCCCGCGCCTGGTCGCGGCCGGGTACCGGGTGATCGTGCCGTTCCTGCGCGGCTACGGGCCGACCCGGTTCCTGTCGAAGGACACGTTCCGCAACGGCCAGCAGTCCGCGATCGCCGCCGACATCGTCGCGCTGCTGGACGCCCTCAAGATCGAGAAGGCCGTCTTCGGCGGCTTCGACTGGGGCGCCCGCACGGCCGTCATCATCGCCGCGCTGTGGCCCGAACGGTGCAAAGCGCTCGTCTCGGTGAGCGGCTACCTGGTCACCAACCGGGAGACGAACAAGCAGCCGCTCTCCCCGGCCGCCGAGCTCAGCTGGTGGTATCAGTACTACTTCGCCACCGAGCGCGGCATCCTCGGCTACACGAAGAACCGCCACGACTTCAACAAGCTGATCTGGAAGATCGCGTCGCCGAAGTGGGCCTTCGACGACGCGACCTACGACCGTTCCGCGGCCTGCTTCGACAATCCGGACCACGTCGCCATCGTGATCCACAACTACCGGTGGCGGCTGAGCCTCGCCGACGGCGACCCGAAACTCGACGCGCTGGAAGCGAAACTCGCGCAGGGGCCGGCGGTTTCGGTGCCCACCATCACCATCGGCAGCGATTTCGACGGCCCGAACACCGACGGGAAGGCGTACCGGTCGAAGTTCTCCGGCAAGTACGAGCACCGCGTGCTGAACGGGATCGGCCACAACGTCCCGCAGGAGGCCCCGGCGGAGTTCGCCAAGGCCGTCCTGGACGTCGACCGGTTCTAGCGGGCCCCGGTGAGGTGTTCGAGGGCCAGCTGGGACAGGCGGATGAAGCCGTAACCGCGTTCCGCGGCCTTGTCCGGATCGAAGTCCTCGAACGCCGATCGGTCGGCCAGCAGATCCGCCGCCGTCTCGCCCTCGCCGAGGGTCGGCGTCGCCAGTTCCGGGACGAGCGCGGTTTCCAGCGCGGCACGCACCTCGGGATCGGCGCGGAACGCGCGGGCGCGTTCGGCGAACAGGAGGTAGCTCGCCATGTTGGCCTCGGCACTGGCCCAGACGCCGTCCATGTTCTCCGTGCGCAGCGGCTTGTAGTCGAAATGCCGCGGCCCGTCGTAGCCGCCGTGCTCCAGCAGATCGACCAGGAAGAACGACGACAGGACGTCGCCGTGCCCGAACACGAGGTCCTGGTCGAACCTCGGTCCGCGCTGGCCGTTGAGGTCGATGTGGAACAGCTTGCCCTGCCACAGGGCCTGCCCGATGCCGTGGACGATGTTGAGCCCGGCCATCTGCTCGTGCCCGACCTCCGGGTTCACGCCGACGATCTCGTGGTTGTCCAGCGTGGAGATGAACGCCAGCGCGTGCCCGATGGTCGGCAGCAGGATGTCGCCGCGTGGTTCGTTCGGCTTCGGTTCGAGCGCGAGCCGGAGGCCGTAGCCCTGGTCGAGGACGTACTGGGCGAGGAAATCGATACCCTCGCGGTAGCGGTCCATCGCCGCGCGGACGTCCTTCGCGGCATCGGTTTCACTGCCTTCGCGGCCGCCCCAGAGCACGAACGTCGACGCGCCGAGTTCGGCGGCGAGGTCGAGGTTCCGCAGTACCTTCCGCAGCGCGTACCGGCGGACGTCTCGGTCGTTGCTGGTGAGGCCGCCGTCCTTGAAAACGGGGTGGCTGAACAGGTTCGTGGTGACCATCGGGACGACGAGGCCGGTCTCGTCGAGCGCGCCCTGGAAGCGCTTGAGGTGCCGTGCGCGGTCCGCGTCGGCCGAGCCGAACGGGACGAGGTCGTCGTCGTGGAAGGTGATCCCCCAGGCGCCGAGATCCGAAAGGCGGTGCACGGCTTCGACCGGATCGAGCGGCGGACGGCTCGCCGGGCCGAACATGTCGTTCGCCTGCCAGCCCACGGTCCACAGCCCGAAGCTGAACTTGTCCTCACGCGTCGGTGCCTGAGCCATCTCGCCTCCCAATTAGTTTGATGCCTGAACTTATCGACGGCACTCGGGCGGGTCAAGGCTTTCGTTCAGGCATCGAACGAATACAATCGCGCGATGATCGGCACGCGCCCGGCGGGACAGCACACCGTGCGGCAGCACAACGCCGCCCTCGTCCTCGGCGCGATCGCGGACGGGCCGGGTACTTCGCGGGCAGGCCTCGCCGCCGCCACCGGACTCACGAAGGCCACCGTGTCCGCCGTGGTCGACCGCCTCATCGCGGCGGATCTCGTGGCCGAAGGCGAGCCGGAACAGCGCGCCGGCCCCGGACGGCGCGGCACCGTGGTGTCGCTCTCCCCCACCGGCCCGCATGGGCTCGGCATCGAAATCGGCGTCGACTACCTGGCGTCCTGCCTCGTCGACCTGACCGGCACCGTCCGGGCGCAGGAGGTCCGGTACGCGGACAACCGGACCCCGCGCGTCTTCCAGCGCGTCTCGGCGTTCCTGCGCAAAGCACGGAAGCAGGCGGACGCGCTCGGTGTCCCCGTCGGCGGCGTCGGTATCGCGGTTCCGGGCCTGGTCGAATCCGGGCTCGTGCGGCTCGCCCCCAACCTGGGCTGGCGCGACGTCGACCTCGCCGACCGGCTCGGCGAAACGTTCACCGTCGCCAACGAAGCGAACTTCGCGGCCCTCGCGGAGCTCTGGCACGGCTCGGCGTTGCCGGATTTCGTCCACGTGTCCGGGGAGATCGGGATCGGCGCGGGCATCGTGCTGGACCGCGCCCTGTTCGAAGGCGTCCGCGGCGCGGGCGGCGAGATCGGCCACCTGCCCGTGGCGCCCGACGGACCGCCGTGTTCGTGCGGCGCGAACGGCTGCCTGGAACGGATGGCGGGCCAGGAGGAGATCCTCCGGCTCGCGGGCGCGGACACGGTGGACGATCTCGTCTCCGCGCTGGAATCCGGCGACGACGCGGCGGTTTCCGCGGTGACCACCGCCGCCGGGCACCTCGGCGTCGGACTGTCCACTGTGGTCAATCTGATGGACGTTCCGGCGGTGGTGCTAGGCGGAACCTACGCGCGACTGGAGCCGTGGCTGCGTGAGCCACTCCTCGCCGAGCTGGAACGCCGCGTGCCCAGCACGGCGTGGTCGCCGGTGCGGGTCGTCCGCTCGGCGCTCGGCACCGGAGCCGCCGTTCGCGGGGCCGCAGGCTCGGTGATCCGCGGCATCCTCGCGGACCCCGAGCACCATCTCACGACTCACTGGCCATCCGATCAGGACGCTCGGGATCGGTGACCCCGGGCAACGAGGGCTCGATGGACTGCGCGCGCTCCTCGATGTCGGCACGCTGGACGCGCCGGGCGTAGGCGATCAGTTCGTCGCGATCCGCGTGCGGGAGCCAGCCCTGCTCACAGCCGGTCTCCAAGCGCACGAGGTACCGCACCAGCTCCACCGATTCGGCACCGAAATCCCGCATGCGACGCGTCAGCAGCTCCGCCGCGGCGAGGTAGCCGTTGTTCCACGCGTGGACCGCCAGCAGCTGCGCCGTCGCGGCGAGGATGTCGCCGAGGTGGAATCCGCCCTCCGCCGCGAGATGCCCCGCGAGGCGGAAGCTGCGCCTGCCCTCGCCGACCGGCCCCTCCTCCCGAATCGCTTCGAGCAGAGCCCCGATCTGCCGCGTCAGGTAGTCCTGACCCGCGCCCTCCACCGTCACCGCATTCCTCCACCCAGTCGCCGCGATCGTAGGAAGGTGTCAATGGGGAGTAGGTCAGATACATCGAATGCCGAACCGTTATCACCCGAATGGCGTGTGTCGTTCAACAGGGGGCCACCGCTCCGGTCTCGCCCGCGGCGCACCAACCCGGATGCCGACGGAGCCACTCGTCGCGCTGTTTCTCGACGTCACATTGTGTCATCCCGCGTCCGGCGTCGACGCAGCCGCCGGTCTGGCATTTGGTGTCGGTCCCCGGTTCGGAGCAGTGATTCTCGTCCTTGCGGCAGGCCACCCGCCCCTTCGTCTTGGGCGGGACCTTGCTCGTGGCCGGCGTGGCCGTGACGGGTGGTCGCGCCGGCGGAGCGGGCCTCGCGCAGGCGACCGCCACGAAGCACGACACGGCTACCGACAGCAGGAGCAGGACCCGCGCCATGATTCCTCCGCATCCGCCATCGAACCCGCCTGTACTCGGCGGGAAGGCGAAGACCGTTACAGCGCCGACGCGAGGCGAAGGTCGGCCGGTGGCGGCGTGACCGGATTGCCGAAGCTCAGGCCACTAGTCGCTCGGCGACCAGGACCGTTCCCACTAGGATCATCGAAACCCCCGAAATCCGGGAAACGGTCCGTGTCACGGCGGGGCGGGCGCGCAGCAGGGCTTGTGCCCCCGCCCCGACGCACGGATAGACCACCGCACAGGTGCCGACGAACGTCAGGCCGAGCACCCCCATCTGGACCGGTACCGGCCAGCGCGCCCCCGGGTCGGTGAATTGCGGCAGCATCGCGACGAAGATCAGCAGTCCCTTGGGATTCAGCCCGCTGACCGCCATTCCCGCCAGCAAGGTGCCACAGCGACTTCCGATGTCGGCGGGAGCGCCGGAGGGCTCCGCGGGATCGCGCACCGTTTTGAACCCGAGCCGGACGAGGTAGATCCCGCCCGCGACGGTGATCGAGAGCAACGCGGCGGGCGTCGAAGCGATGACGACGCCGAGCCCCGCCGCGACCACCATCGTCATGGCCAGGTAGCCGAGCACGATGCCGCCGGCGGCGGGCAGGACGTGGCGACGCAGCCCGGCACTGATGGTGAACGCCCAGTCCGCGCCGGGCACCGCGATGAGGAGGGCGGCGACGCCCCAGAAGGCGAGAACGGATCCGAGAGGCATCTTCGAAAGCTATTCGCGCCCTGCCCGAAGGTGCTTTCAAGTTCCGCCCCGGATCGCGCACAGCGTGGAAGGATCTTCTCCATGGACGCTGTCGACCGGAAGATTCTTGCCATCCTGCAGGAAGAGGGCCGCCTGACGCTCACCGAACTGGCGCAGCGGGTCCGGTTGAGCGCGTCACCGTGCCACCGCCGGCTGCGTGCGCTCGAACAGGACGGCACGATCAGCGGGTACCGGGCGGTGGTCGACCCGGCCGCGCTGGGGCTGAACTTCGAGGCGCTCGTGTTCGTCACCATGCGGCAGGAGGACCGCGAAACACTGCTGGGCTTCGAAGACGCCGTCGCGCGGATCCCGAACGTCCTGCTCGCGCAGCGTCTGTTCGGCGACCCCGACTATCTGCTGCGCATCGTCACCGCCGACCTCGCCGCGTATCAGCGGCTCGAGGACGACGTGCTGTCCGCGTTGCCGGGGGTGCAGCGGCTGAACTCGACGCTCGTGATGAAGCAGGTGGTCAATGACCGCCCGCTGCCCACGGACTCGTGAGTGGTAAGGACGGTTAGAACCGTCCTTACCACTCACGAGGGGCGGCGCCCGGCTGCTCCTCGAAGATCAGCCAGGTCCGCGTCGACCGCACGCCGTCCAGCGCCTGCAGCCGTTCCAGCACGACGTCCCGCAGCGAAGCGTTGTCCGGCGTCCGTACCAGCAGCAGGATGTCGAAGTCGCCGCCGACGAGCGAAACGTGCTCGACGAACGGGATCTGCCGCAGTTCGGCCGACATCGTCCGCCATGACGTCTGCTCGACGGTGATCAGGATGTACGCGCTCGTCCCGAGTCCGGCGCGCCGCGGATCGATCCTCGCGCCGAAGCCGGTGATGACGCCTTCGGCCATCAGCCGGTCCAGTCTCGCGTAGGCGTTGGTGCGCGAGATGTGCAGCCGTTCCGCCAGGGCGCGGACGGCGAGCCTGCCGTCGGCGGTCAGTTCGGCGAGGATCGCGCGATCGATGTCGTCGAGGGCAAGGACCGTTCGTCCCGGATCCGCCCCGTGAGCCACGCCACTACTGGACGGTTGGCTCGACTGAACCGATCCGGCGGACAGTTTGTCGCTCATTTCGCGTGCCTCTTGAACACTGGGACTCCGGAAACCACCATCTCAGCATCATATGTCTGTGAAAGGTGGTGCTGCGCCATGTCGCGGGAGACCCCTGCCGCCGCGTTGCTGCCGTCCGAAGTCCCGGTGCGGTTCCTCGCCGAGGACGGCACACGCGTCGACGAGCACGGTCACTACTCCGAGCCGCCGTCCGAGCGGCTCGTCGAGGCCTACCGGCTGATGGTGCTCGGCCGCCGGTTCGACGCCCAGGCGACCGCATTGACCAAGCAGGGCCGCCTCGCGGTCTACCCCTCGAGTGCCGGCCAAGAGGCTTGCCAGGTCGCGAGCGCGCTGGCCCTCACCGACGCCGACTGGCTCTTCCCCACCTACCGTGACTCCGTCGCGCTCGTCGCCCGCGGGCTCGAACCGGGCGAGATCCTGACGCTGCTTCGCGGCGACGCGCACTGTGGCTACGACCCCGCCGAGACCCGTGTCGCCCCGCAGTGCACGCCGCTGGCCACCCAGACCCTCCACGCGGCCGGGCTCGCCCACGCGATGCAGCGCCGCGGCGAAGACAGCGTCGCGTTCGCGCTCATCGGTGACGGCGCCACCAGCGAAGGCGACTTCCACGAGGCGCTCAACTTCGCAGCCGTGTTCAAGGCGCCGGTGGTGTTCTTCGTGCAGAACAACGGTTTCGCGATCTCCGTGCCGTTCGAGAAGCAGAGCGCCGCCCCCGCGCTGGCGTACAAGGGCGTCGGCTACGGCGTCCGCTCCGAGCAGGTCGACGGCAACGACGCGGTCGCGGTCCTTTCCGTGCTGGACGACGCCGTCGCGCACGCGCGGTCCGGTCGCGGGCCCGTCCTGGTGGAGGCGCACACCTACCGGATCGACGCGCACACCAACGCCGACGACGCGACCCGCTATCGCGACCAGGCCGAGGTCGAGAAGTGGCGCGCGGCCGACCCGGTTCGCCGTCTCGAAACCTATCTCACCACCAAGAACCTGTTGTCCGACAACGATATCGAGCGATTCCGAGCCGAGGCTGAGACGTTCGCCGCCGGGGTGCGCGACACCCTCAACGCCGACGTCGAGCCGGATCCGATGTCGCTGTTCGAGCACGTGTACGCCGTCCCGACCCGCCAACTGGCCGCCCAGCGGGCGCTGGTCGCAGCCGAACTGGAGGCGTGATGACCGAGATTTCGATGGCCCAGGCGCTCAACGCCGCCCTGCGCGACGCGGTCAAGGACGACGACCGCGTGCTGATCTTCGGCGAGGACGTCGGCCCGCTCGGCGGTGTGTTCCGGGTGACCGACGGCATCACCGCCGACTTCGGTGAGGAGCGCTGTTTCGACACACCGCTTGCCGAGTCCGGCATCGTCGGCTTCGCGGTCGGGATGGCGATGGGCGGGTTCCGGCCGGTGGTCGAAATGCAGTTCGACGCCTTCGCCTACCCCGCCTTCGAGCAGATCACCTCGCACGTCGCGAAGCTGCGGAACCGCACTCGCGGCGCGTTGTCGCTGCCGATGGTCATCCGCATCCCCTACGCGGGCGGGATCGGCGGCGTAGAGCACCACTGCGATTCGAGCGAGGCCTACTACACCCACACGCCCGGCCTGCGCGTCGTAACGCCCGGCACTCCGCAGGACGCCTACGACCTCCTGCGCGACGCGATCGACTCACCGGACCCGGTGATCTTCCTCGAACCCAAATGCCGCTACTGGTCGAAGGAACCCGTGTCCTTCACCCGGGAGGGCGCGGCCATGGACCGAGCGGTCGTGCGCCGCGAGGGCAAGGACGTCACGCTGATCGCGTACGGCCCGATGGTCGCCACCGCGCTGGAGACCGCGGAGGCCGCGACGGCCGAGGGCTGGGACGTCGAGGTCGTCGATCTCCGGTCGCTCAGCCCGTTCGACGACGAGACCGTGACCGCTTCGGTGCGCCGCACCGGGCGCGCGGTCGTCGTCCACGAGGCGGCCGGGTTCGGCGGCTACGGCGCCGAGGTCGTCGCCCGGGTCACCGAGCAGTGCTTCCACCAGCTGCACGCGCCGGTCCTGCGGGTCACCGGCCTCGACATCCCTTACCCGCCGCCGAAATTGGAGCGCCACCAGCTCCCGGACGTCGACCGGATCCTGGACACCGTCGCCCGGCTGCAGTGGAACGACGAACCGGTGGTGGCCGGTGCCTGACTTCCTGCTCCCGGACCTCGGTGAGGGGCTCACCGAAGGCACCATCGTCACCTGGCTGGTCGCGGAGGGCGACACCGTCGGCGTCGACCAGCCCGTCGTCGAAGTGGAGACCGCGAAGGCCGCGGTCGAGGTGCCGGTGCCGTTCGCCGGCGTCGTCACCCGCCTCCACGGCGAACCCGGTCAGTCGCTGCCGGTCGGCGCTCCCCTGCTCACCATCGGCCCCGGTTTCGCCGAACCCGGCGTGACGACCGCGAGCGAAGGCAGCGGCAACGTCCTCATCGGCTACGGCACGACCACAACGACGAGACGCCGCCGGACGCGTACCGTCGTGACCGCTCCGGACAAGCCGTCGAAAGCGCCGGGCGTGATCTCGCCGTTCGTCCGCAAGATGGCCGCGGACAACAAGATCGACCTGACAAAGCTGACCGGCAGCGGCCCGGGCGGCATCATCCGGCGCGCCGACGTCGAAGCCGCGCTCACCGTGCCCGAACAGAGGGACGGCGAAACTCGGATCCCGCTGACCGGCGTTCGCAAGGCGGTCGCCGACAAGCTGACGACTTCGCGCCGTCAGATCCCCGAAGCGACGGTCTGGGTCGACGTCGACGCGACCGGACTCGTCGCGGCGCGCAAGTCGCTCAACGCCTCGGCACCGGATCGCCCGGTGAGCCTTTTGGGTCTCGTCGCCCGATTCGCCGTGGCGGGCCTGCGGAAGTACCCGGAGCTGAACTCGCGCGTCGAGGGCGATGAGATCGTGCAGCTGCGGGACATCAACCTCGGTTTCGCCGCGCAGACCGACCGCGGTCTCGTCGTTCCGGTGGTCCGCGACGCGGGCTCACTGTCCACAAGGGAGCTCTCGGCCGCGATCGGAGAGCGGACCACGCAGGCCAGGGAAGGGAAACTCGGCCCGGCGGGCCTCACCGGCGGGACCTTCACGGTCAACAACTACGGAGTGTTCGGGGTCGACGGCTCGGCCGCGATCATCAATCACCCGGAAGCGGCGATCCTCGGCATCGGCCGGATCATCGACCGCGCCTGGGTGGTCGACGGCGCGCTCGTGGCGCGCAAGATCTGCGAACTGACCCTGGCGTTCGACCACCGGGTGTGCGACGGCGGGGTCGCAGGCGGATTCCTGCGGTTCGTCGCCGACTGTGTCGAGTCCCCGGTCACCGCGCTCGGGGACCTCTGAGCGGGTCGCACAACCCGCGGTTGTGACCCGCCAACGACCCGTTGTTCGACTTGCGCGACCCGGCTTGCTTGGATCTCGCGAGTGGGTGGGAGATCGCTGGGGCGACGGTTCGGCTGGCTGTGGGCGGCGTACGCGGCGAGCGCGTTCGGAACGAGGTTCGCGTTCGACGCGTTCAGCCTGATCGCCATCGTGGCGCTGGGCGCGGGCACCACGGAGGTGTCGCTTCTGGCGTCGGCCGGGCTCGTCGCCGGCGCGGTGGTCGCGCTGCCGCTCGGCCCCTGGGTCGAGTTCCGCCGCAAACGGCCGGTGATGATCGCGATGGATCTGATCCGGTGTGCGGCGTTGCTGACCGTCCCCGTGGCGTACGCGTTCGGGCTACTCGGATTCGGCCAGCTTCTCGCCGTGTCCGTCGTCGTCGCCGCGGCCGACATCACGTTCCTCGCCGCCAGCGGGGCGTTCCTGAAAACCCTGCTGCCACGGGAGGACTTGCTGGTCGCGAACGCCCGGTTCGAATCGACGACCTGGACGGCGACCGTCCTCGGCCCGCCGCTGGGCGGTTTCGCCGTCGGCCTGTTCGGTCCGGTGGTCACGATCGCCGCCGACGCGGTCAGCTATCTGCTTTCGGCGCTCGGGATCCGGGCGGTCGGTGGTTCGGAGCCGCCACCCGTGAAACCGGAAAGCCCCCGGCTGACCGGCCGCGACCTGCGGGAAGGCTGGCGGTTCATCCTCACCCACCCGGTGCTGCGGCCGCTGTTCGTCAACACGATCGTGGTCAACGGCCTGATCATGGCGACCGCGCCGCTGATGGCCGTCCTGATGCTCGGGCAACTGGGGTTCGCGCCGTGGGAGTACGCGGTGGCCTTCGCCGTGCCGTGTCTCGGCGGGCTGCTCGGGGCGAGGCTCTCGCGGACCGTGGTCGCCCGGTACGGCCGGGACAGGGTCCTGTTCGTCGCCGGTTGGCTGCGGGTCTGCTGGCCCGTGGGGCTGGTCTTCATCCAGCCCGGTGTTCCCGGTCTGATCCTGGTGATCGTCGTCGAATTCGGCCTGATCACCTGCATCGGCGTGTTCAACCCGGTGCTCGCCACCAGCAGGCTCGAGCAGGTTCCCCTCGACCGCGCCGCGCGCACGCTGTCGGCCTGGTCGATCGCCGGAAAGCTCACCACCGCCTCGCTGACCGCGCTGTGGGGCTTGCTGGCGGCGTTCACCGGACCGCGCGCGGCGGTCGGCATCGCCGGTGCGCTCATGCTCGCGACCCCGCTCCTGCTCCCCCGAAACCGTCGGACCCCTGTGCGAGTATCCGCACATGCCGATCAAGAGAGTGGTAGCCGACCTCGAGACCAAGTCACTTGAGCAGGCGAGGGCCTTCTACGAGCGTGTGCTCGGCTTCGAAGTGGTGATGGATCACGGCTGGATCGTGACCCTGGCCGATCCGGAGCGGCCGGAAGTGCAGCTGAGTCTCATGACCCACGACGAGACGGCGCCCGTCGTCCCGGCCGTCTCGATCCAGGTGGACGACGTCGACGCGGCGTACGAGGAAGCGAAGGCGTCCGGTGCCGAAATCGTGCACGAACTGACCGACGAACCTTGGGGCGTCCGGCGCTTCTTCGTCCGCGACCCCGGTGGTCACGTGGTCAACGTGCTCGCGCACCGCTGAGGAGGTTTCATCAAAATTTCATGACTCGTCCCTAGCGTTCGGACACGCACCGTAATCGAACGAAAGGACGATGGATGAAGAAACTCAGGGGGGTCCTGGCCGCCACCGCACTGGCCGCCGGTCTGCTCGGCGCCGTCGCGCCGACGGCACAGGCCGACCAGTCGCGCTACTACATCCTCATCGGCGGCACCTGCGACGGGGCCGCGACCGTCTACAACGACGCCTGGTTGCGGGGCGGGATCAAGAAGGTGGTCCACTACCCGGCAGGGGCCGCCGGAGCACCCAACTGCGACCAGACGCCGATGGACCAGAGTGTCGCGCGCGGGCACGAAGAAGCCCGCCGTGTCGCCCAGAGCTCCTTCGACGAGAACCCCGGCGCCGAATTCACCGTCGTCGGCTACTCGCAGGGCGCGCTGGTCGCGAACCTGGTGCTGAACGACATCGCCGACGGGAAGCTGGCGGTGGACAAGTCGCGGTTCAGGGCGAAGATCTTCGCCGACCCGATGCAGCCCGTCGGTCCGCCGGGACGCGGGATCAGCGCGGTGCTCCCCCCGGGTACCGGGGCGCCGTCGCCGTTCGGCGGCTACGTGTCGTTCGGGCCCGGCCGCACCGATTTCGGCGGTATCCCGTACATCCGCTACTGCATCGAAACCGACGGTGTCTGCCACTTCGACACCATCGAAGCGCCGGGCGGGTACTTCGCCCAGCACCTGTGCTACCAGTGGGCCCGGCCTGCCGATCGGCGCTCGATCATGGAGGACACGATCGCGGACGGCGTGTACACCAACGGATCGCACGCGCTGCCCCGGCAGAACTGCCGTCCGCCGTGGCCGGCGGCCTGACCGGCTGAAAACGGCTGTCACCCGGCGCCCGATCGCCGGGTGACAGCGATTCGGGCGATGGCCCGCCCACAGTGCCGTGGGCGGGCCATCGTCGAGCTACCGGACCGGTTCCACCGGTGCCGGGGCGTGCCCGGTCGGCCGGGCGGTGAACGTCCCCCGGCCCTGGGTCCGGCTGCGCAGCCGCGTCGCGTAGCCGAACAGCTCGGCCAGCGGCACGGTCGCGGTGACCACGGTCGTGCCCGCGCGCACCACCGAACCCAGCACCCGGCCACGCCGGGCGGCGAGGTCACCGAGCACCACGCCGACGGCGCTTTCGGGCACGGTGACGGTCACTTCGGCGACCGGCTCCAGCAGTGTCATCGCTCCGGCACGCAACGCCTCCCGGAGCGCGAACCGCCCGGCCGTACGGAACGCCATCTCCGACGAGTCCTTCGAGTGGGTGGCCCCGTCCGTCAGCGTGACCCGGACACCGGTCACCGGATGACCACCGAGCGGGCCTTCCGCCAGCGCGTCACGGCAGCCCGCTTCGACGGCACGGACGTATTCCCTCGGCACCCGGCCACCGACCACAGTGGACTCGAACTCGAATTTCCCTTCCGCCAAGGGTTCCGTGTCGATGACGACGTGGGCGAACTGCCCGGCGCCGCCGTCCTGCTTGACGTGGCGGTAGACGAAACCGGACACGCCGCGTGCCACCGTCTCCCGGTAGGCGACGCGAGGCCGCCCGACGCCGACGTCGAGCCCGTGGTCGCGCCGGACCTTCTCCACCGCCACCTCCAGATGCAGTTCACCCATTCCCGAAAGCAGGGTCTGGCCGGTCTCGCGATCGGTCCGGATGCCCAGCGACGGGTCTTCCTCGACCAGCCGCGCCAGCGCCGTCATCAGCCGTTCCGTCTCGGTTCCCGTCCGTGCCTCGACGGCGACCGACACGACCGGATCGGCCACGACGGGCGGCTCGAGCAGGAGCGGCTCCGACGGCGTGCACAGCGTCGTGCCTGCCCGCGCCGTCTTCAGCCCGACCACCGCGACGATGTCACCCGCGACGGCACTGTCCACCCTGGTGTGCCGGTCCGCCTGGACCCGCAGGATGCGGCCGACGCGCTCGACACGACCGGCGCCCACGTCCATCACCGCCTCCGAAGTCCGGATCGTCCCCGAATACACCCGCAGGTACGTCAACCGCCCGGTGGCGGTCGAAGTCACCTTGAACACCAGTGCCGCGAACGGCGCCGCCGGATCGGCGGGCCGTTCCAGGGTCGTGCCTTCGTACTCGCCCCGCACCGGCGGCACATCCGACGGCGAGGGCAGGTACGCCACCACGGCTTCCAGCAACGGCTCCACACCGCGGTTCCGGTAGGCCGAGCCGCACAGCACCACGACGCCGTCCCCTGTGCGAGTCAGCTCGCGCAGTGCCGAGACCAGCGTGCCGGTCGACACCGCCGAAGACTCGCAGAACTCCTCCAGCGCGGCCGGATGGAGTTCCGCCACGGTCTCTTCGAGCAGCCGCCGACGCCGGTTCGCTTCGTCCACAAGGGACTCCGGAACCGGTCCTTCCTCGGCCGCCCCGGCGCCGTCGGCCCAGACGAGCGACCGCATCCGCAGCAGGTCGACGACGCCCACGAAACCGTCTTCGGCCCCGATCGGCAGCTGGACCACCAGCGGGCGCGGATGCAGCCGCTCCCGGATGGACTCCACGGCCGCGTCCAGATCGGCGCCCGCGCGGTCGAGTTTGTTGACGAACGCGATCCGCGGTACGCCGTGCCGGTCGGCCTGGCGCCACACCGATTCGCTCTGCGGCTCGACCCCGGCGACGCCGTCGAACACCGCGATCGCCCCGTCGAGGACCCGCAGCGACCGTTCGACCTCGTCGGAGAAGTCGACGTGGCCGGGGGTGTCGATCAGGTTGACGAGATGACCGTCCCACGTACAGCTGACGGCGGCGGCGAAGATGGTGATGCCACGGTCTCGCTCCTGGGAATCGAAGTCGGTCACGGTCGTGCCGTCATGGACCTCACCACGTTTGTAGGTGGTGCCGGTGACGTACAGGATCCGTTCGGTGAGGGTGGTCTTGCCGGCGTCGACATGGGCGAGGATGCCCAGATTGCGGACGGCGGACAGCGGGACGGTGCGCATGGCGCGGGCCTTTCGGAAGTGATCTCCAAAGCTCGGAACGCGCGATTCGGGCGAACGCGGGCACGCGCCCTCGCCGCCGGGGAACGACGGGAAAGAGGGCGCGAAAAAGCCAGGCGTTCGTCAGTGGGCCGGTGCTAGCCGCGCGGCAGGCACCGGACGCGCGGAGACACGAGGATCACCTCGTAGCGGGCCGAGGGGACGACGACGGCGTGGTGTTGACGCACTGTCCTGTCCTTCCTCGCCGGGATGATTCGCGAGGAGTGTAGCCACCAGGTGGCGGGCCGGGAACCGGTTTTCCGCGGATTCGGAGGAAACTGGAGCGACGACCGACCAGTTTCCGGCGACGCCGGTGTCCATCCTTTCGAGGGACACCACAGGAGGAAGGAACCGGCATGGGGGCGGACGAGCTGCTGACCTTGGCGAAGACCGGTGACGGCGAGGCGTTCCGTGACCTCGTCGCGCCGTACCGCCGTGAGCTGCAGGTGCACTGCTACCGCATCCTGGGCTCCGTGCAGGACGCCGAGGATCTGCTGCAGGAGACGTTGCTGGCCGCGTGGCGCGGGATCGGCGCGTACGAGGAACGCGCCTCCGTGCGGACCTGGCTGTACCGGATCGCGACCAACCGCTGCCTCAACGCGCTGCGTGCGGGCGACCGCCGCCCGCACGACCACGCGGCCTACCGACCGGAGGTCGAGTTGCCCGAGCCGTCGCGCCGCCGCCCCGAACCCAGCTGGCTGGAGCCCTACCCCGACGTCCTGCTCGACGGCATCGCCGATCAGCTGCCTGGGCCGGAGGCGCGCTACGAGACCAGGGAGTCGATCTCGCTCGCCTTCCTGGCGGCGCTCCAGCAACTTCCCCCGAAGCAGCGGGCCGTGCTGGTGCTGCGGGACGTCCTCGGCTTCCGCGCCGCCGAGGTGGCCGGGATCCTCGACACCACGGAGAACGCCGTGACCAGCGCGCTGAACCGGGCTCGTTCGGCGCTGGCCAAGGAGATGCCCGGTGGCGGACGCGAGACCGCTCCTCTGCCGGATTCGCCGCGGGAACGCCGCGTCGTCGACGAGTTCACCCGCGCCTTCGAGGCCGGCGACGTCGACGCCATCGTGGCGCTGCTGACCGACGACGCGTGGCTGACCATGCCCCCGCTTCCACTGGAGTACCAGGGTCCGGACGCCGTCGGGCACTTCCTGGCGACCGTCGCGTACTGCGACGGCCGCCGGTACTCGCTGGTCCCGACCCGGGCGAACGGCCAGCCCGCCTTCGGTTGCTACCTCCGTGATCCGGGGACGCCGATCGGCCACGCGCACGGGGTTCTCGTGCTGGAACTGGCCGGTGACCGGATCACCGCGGTGACCCGGTTCCTCGACAACTCGCTGCTCGCCGCCTTCGGCCTTCCGCGCTCGCTGCGCGACTGATCACCCGCTCTTCCGTGGCCACGCCCGCCGGGCAGCGTTCGGTCGTCGGGGCGCCCGAGATCGGGCAGTCGTCGGGCGTGTTCATGACGTTGCGGATCTTCGGCGGGGTGTTCGGCGTCGCGGTGGCGGTCGCCGTCTTCGCCGGCTCCGGAAGTCACGGGTCGCCGGAGGAATTCGGCGGCGATTTCACCGCGGCGATGGGCACCGTCGTCGCGTTCGCCTTCACGGGACTGCTGGTCGCCTTGGGGATGCCGGGCAGGCGACCGGCCGGAACACCACGGGCATCCGCCCTGTCCGGTACCGATCGAGGAGGAGACCGATGACCGACCTGAACGCTGGAGCCGAGACGCTCCGTGCCCTGCACAGCGGGGAAATGCTGGTCCTGCCGAACGTCTGGGACGCCGCGAGCGCCGAAATCGTGGCGGAGGCTGGGTTCCCCGCGATCGCCACCGCCAGCGCCGCCGTGTCGGCGATGCTCGGCTATCCCGACGGTGAAGGCGCGCCGTGGCAGGAGATGTTCGCGGCCGCGGGCCGGGTCGCCCGCGCGGTCTCCTTGCCGGTCACCGTGGACGCGGAAGCGGGCTACGGCCTGGCGCCGCGGGAATTCGTGGACCGGCTGCTGGAGACCGGCGCCGTCGGCTGCAACCTGGAGGACACCGATCACCGGACCGGCGAGCTGATCGACGCCGGCCACCACGCTCAGCGCCTCGCGGAGATCCGCTCGGCCGCGACCGAGGCGGGTGTCCCGATCGTCGTCAACGCCCGCGTCGACGCGTTCCTGGGTGATCGCGGGGTCCCGGAGCCGGAAAGGCTCGCCGAGGCCATCCGGCGGGGCAGGCTCTACCGGGAGGCAGGTGCAGACTGCGTGTACCCGATCGGCGTGCGACGTCGCGCCGACATGGCCGCGCTGGTCACCGAACTCGCGTGCCCGGTGAACGGCAACGTCGGTGAGGAGCTGGATCTGGCCGCGCTCCGCGAGATCGGCGTGGCCCGGGTGTCGTACGGCCCGCGCTTCTATTTCGCGGCCCTGGAGGGATTCCGGGCGGCCATCGAGAACCTGTAGCCCGTGGGTCGGGGTGGTCGTGAGTGGCGATTCGGGTTAGAACCCGAATCGCCACTCACGACCACCTGCACCCGTCACTTGCAGAACGCGGCGTCCACAGTGGCCATGACCGCCTTGGACCCCTTCTCACCGTCACCGAAGGTGCCCGGCATCGCGGTCACGGCGAGCCCGACGATCCGGCCGTCTTCCGTTGCCCCACCACGGGTTTCGAAGCCGTGGATGTCCCCGCCGTGGCCCCAGTACACGCCACCGCAGCTGAGCGGATTGCTTATCAGGCCGAGCCCGTACTTGGTGCCGGGGAACAGCGGCGCGTCGACCGTCTTCCGCATTTCGGCCAGCTGCGCGGCGGGCAGCAGCCTGCCATCGAGCAGCACCTTGAAGAACTTGCCGAGGTCACTGGGCGTCGAGATCAGCTGCCCGGCGGCGCCGCCCCAGGACGGGTCGAGCTCGGTCGCGTCGATCACCTTTCCGGTGGCGGCGTTGCCGATGGCGTAGCCCTGCGGATGCCGCCCCTGGATGGTCTGGTCGCCGACCTGCGGCCAGTAGGTGTGCTTCAGGCCCGCCTTCTTGATCACGCGTTCGGTGATCTGTTCCTGGATCGGACGTCCGGTCACCTTCTCGATCAGCATGCCCGCCAGCAGGTAGCCGGTGTTGCTGTACTCCCATCCGGTGCCGGGCGCGAACTTCGCCGGGTGGCTCAGGGCCGCGGCGAGCAGCTCGTGGTTCGGGATGTACCGGTGCTGCACCTGCTCGAAGTTCTCCAGGCCGAGGTACTCGGTGTAGTTCGGCAGCCCGCTCGTGTGCTGAAGCAGCTGCCGGACGGTGATCTTGGTGGCGTCGATGCCCTCGCCGCGCACGATTCCGGGCAGGTACTTCTCGATCGGCGCGTCCAGCTCCACCTTGCCCTCGGCCACCAGTTGCAGGACCGCGACCGCCGTGAAGGTCTTGGTGTTGCTGCCCGCCCGGACCGTGCCGTCCCGGGAACCGGGACCTGGCGATCGATCCGCGAAGACCCCGCGACCAGCGACACCGTCCGCCTTCCCTCCGCCACGTAGGCGAGCGCGGCCGGGAACTTCTCCTGACGCACCAACGAGTCCAGGCTCTTCTGCAGCTCCGTCCCCTTGGCCGGGGCCGCGTCCGCCGCCGTGGTCCACGCGGCGCCCATCAGGCCAGCCACCGTCAGGACGACGACACCCTTGCGTACTGTCATTCGCACTCCTCGTTCGATCGGATCGACGTCTACGACCTTGGCCGAACCGGGCGCGAAGATCAGGAGTGCTGACTGCCGAATCCCGGGTAGCGCTGGCGCTACCCCGCCGAAAATTTTCGGACCAGAATTCGTCCCACCATTGTCGGCGCGGGATGCGGCTGACTAAGGTCAGTTCGGTAAGTGGACTAGACCACCCGAGGCCGGGAGGCGACGATGCCCCTCGACGAACAGCAGACCTGGGCGCTGCTGCGCGAGCTGGACCAACCCGGCCACTGGGAGGTGCCGCACGACTTCGACGGACCGGCCGAACGGGCCCGCTTCGAGCGACTCGCCGAACGGCTGGGCCACCGATTCGGCTGCACCTGCGAAGTCGACCGCAACGTCCAGGACGCCAGCCACCTCGGCAGGATCACGATTCCGGCGAGCGCGACCTCCGCCGGAGATCTGGTGACCGTCACGGTCAGCAATTTCGGTGGGCTCGTCGCGGTGACACTGGGGAATCCGGGCAGCTACGACGAAGACGAGGAACAACAGTTCTTCCCTGCACCGGTCCGAAGACAGGTCGAAGACGAACTGGAAGCACTCGGCTACCTGCCCGTCTCCGAACACCCGTTGTGGACCAAGTACACCGGGATCAGCGGGTTCGACACCCTCTACCCCCGGGACCGGCCGCCGTCGTGGTGGAACCGGTTCTTCGACTACCTCTAGGCGTTGCTCGGCGCGAGCGCGCCGGCGAGTTCCGCCGCGTTCGGCACGCTGACGAGCACCTCGTCGAACGGGAGCCCGGCGGCCTCGCGATCGACCGCGATCCACAACCCCGGCATACCCCTGCGGACGGACACCAACTGACGGACCCCTGCGCCCAGCCCCCAGTAGCCGACCTTCAGCACCCCGCTGATCAGCGCGCCTGCCCGTCCCCCACGCGTCCGCCGCAGGGGCGCGTCGACGTACTCGACGGCCTTGATCACCGCTCGCGGCACGACCACTTCGTCACGCCACACCGCCAGCCGCTCCCAGGCCGAGAACCGCACCCGCACTCCGCCATCGGTGATGTCCATCATCGCCATCGTGACCACTTCCCTCCATAGCCAGCTGATGTAGTTGTTATAGCAAGTGTATAGCAGATATCCTAGTGGGGTGTTGCTGACTCTCGACCTCGACAGCGAGGTTCCGATCTACCAGCAGATCCGCGACCGGATCGTCGAAGCCGTCGCCGACGGCGTGCTGGCCGAGGGCAGCGCCCTGCCCTCCACCCGGCAGCTCGGCGCCGATCTCGGGATCAACTTCCACACCGTCAACAAGGCCTACGACCTGCTGCGGACGCAGGGCTTCATCCGGATCAACCGCAAGACCGGCGCGGTCGTCCGGCGGGACGCGTCCTCCGGTCCGGCGGAAGACGGCTACGCGGACGAATGGCAGGAGCGCCTGCGTACCTTGCTCGCCGAAGCCGTCGCTCTCGGTCTCGGCCCGCGCGAGGTGACCAGCCGGTGCGAGTCCGTGCTGGACTCCTTCGCCGTGAGCGCCCGGCGATGACCGGACCGCTCTGGCTGAACCTGGCCCTGATCGCGTTCACGGCGGCCACTTTCGCGTCCGCACCCGCGCTGGCACGGCCGACCCTTCCCTTCGGCGTCCGGGTCCCGGCCCGGCGCACCGGCGAGGCCGTCATCCTCCTCGCGCGCCGTCGCTACAACCGGGGAATCGCGGTGGGTGCGGTCGTCGCCTGCGGCGTCGTCCTTGTCGGCGGGATCGGCCCCGAGATCGTCCTGGTCGGTCTCGTCGCGGCCTATTCGCTCCTCGGCGGCCTGGCCGGTCGTTCGATCGCCGCCGCGAAACGCGAGGAGGGCTGGTACACCGGGACACCGCAGGCGGTCACCGCCGACACGTCGCTGCGCTCGGATCCGGTCCGTCCACAGTGGATCCTGCTGGCGCCGGCAGTACTGCTCACCGTCGTCACGGCGGTCATCGGCCTGTTCGCGGACACGGCGAACTTCTCGACGGTCCTCACACAGCTCCTGGTCCTGGTGCTCGTCCCGATCCTGACCATCGCCATCTCACGGGCCCGGCCCGAGATCGACGCCGCACAGCCGTCCGCGTCGGCTTCGCGCTACCGGGAGTACCTGCACGGGGTGCTCAGCCTGCTGCTGATCTCCGCGGGCTGTGTCAACGCGACCATGCTCGTCGTTTCGCTCCAGCTCTGGCAGGTCGTGGAGACGACGGTGCCGACCACGATCGTGGCCTACCTGCCCCTCGTCGCCGCCTTCATCGCGTGGACCGTCTTCTCCGTCCGGGCAGGCGACGCCGGGCACCGGTTGTCGCCCACCGGCGACGAACCGGAGACCCGGTACGAACAACGCGACGACGACCGCTACTGGCACGCCGCCGGAATG
This sequence comes from Amycolatopsis sp. PSD-21, assembly GCF_055561455.1. Lineage (NCBI taxonomy): Bacteria > Bacillati > Actinomycetota > Actinomycetes > Pseudonocardiales > Pseudonocardiaceae > Amycolatopsis > Amycolatopsis sp. PSD-21. Next base: position 4,958,673 of record NZ_CM145712.1, read on the forward strand.
GTCTACCTGAACCGGAACGATCCCGCGCTCCTGGTGCACCGGCGGGTGGGGACCTACTGGACGCTCAATCTCGGGCATCCGATCGCCTGGGTCGTGCTCGCCGCGGTCGCCGTGACCGGGCTGCTCGCCGGGCTCGGCGTCGTGACCCTCCCGGCGAAGAGCGGCTGACGGTACCCTGGCCGTGGGTGAGGAATCGTGGCCGTGGTGCCGGACTTCGTGGGAAAGCAGGCTCTCGACGCCTGGCTGGCCGGGCACGACGCGGGTCTGTCGCTGCAAGGCCCCGATCCGGACAGCCCCCATCCTCTGCTGAACGGCCAGGTCGTCGCGCAGGTGCCCGCGGCCGGGACGCGGCTGCCGCGATGGAGCGTGGTGACCGTCTGGATCACCGGCGGCGGCGACCCCGCCGGCGTCCGTGAGCCGCGTCGGCCGCTGCCGAACCTGCTCGAAGACCAGGCCGAGGGCTGATCACCGGGTGTGATCGGCGGTGCCCGGGCCGCTCGTTACCCTGAGGGAATGACGTCGCAGAAAACCCCTCAAACCATGAAGCCCGCGACAGCGGCGAAGAAGCTGGGTGTGTACCTCGAGGCGACCCCGGCGGAGTTCCAGGAGGGTGTCGTCTCCCGCGACGAGCTGAACGCGCTGCAGGCCGAGCCGCCCGAGTGGCTGCGGGAACTGCGCCGCAACGGGCCGCATCCGCGTCCTGTCATCGCGGCGAAGCTGGGCGTCTCCATCAGCGGTCTGGCGCGGGGCGGGATCACCGGCGCCCTCACCACCGAGCAGATCGACGCGATCAAGAACGAGAACCCCGATTGGCTGAAGCGGGAGCGCGAGACGCAGGCCGAGGTCCGCAAGGAGGAGGCGCGCCTCAAGGCCGCCCGCAGCGAGAGCTGACCTCAGTTCAGGCCGCGCCGGAGGACGTCGCGAAAGCCACTTTCGCGACGCCTGATGTCCCGAAAGTGGCTTTCGCGACGTCCTCCGCGACCAAGAGCGGCCCCGGCCACCGGTGCTAACCGCGACGACGGGGCTTGCCGCGCTTCCCGCCCTGGGGAGCGCGGCGATTCCCGGCCTGCGGCTTCCGGCCGGCGGGCTGAGGGCGTTTCGCCTTCGCGGGGGTCTTCTTCTCCGGCGCCGGCTTTTCCTGAGCCTGCTGCCGCCCGCGCGTGCTGTTGACCGTGCGGCCGCGCACGATCCCGATGAACTGCTCCATCAGGTCGGAGGTCTCTTCGTCCGGCCAGGACAACGCGACACCGGATTCGGGCGTGCCGGAGATCGGGCGGTAGGTCAGGTCACGCCGGTGGTGCAGCCGTGCGAGCGACTGCGGGACGACGAGGAGCCCGACACCGGCGGCGACCAGCTCGATGGCGTCCGCCGTGGTGGCGGGGCGCTCCAGCGCGGGTTTCCCCGGCGGCTGTTCCCAGTCCAGCGTGTCGTCGAGCGGGTGCAGCACGATTTCGTCGGCGATGTCGTCGACGGAGACCTCGTCCGCGGCGGCGACCAGGTGGTCCTTGGGGACGACCACGACGGTCGTCTCGGTGTAGAGCGGGATCGCGTGCAGCCCTTCGCGATCGATGGGAAGCCTCAGCAGGACGGCGTCCACCTCGCGCTCCCGGACCAGCCCGGCGGCCTCGGCCGCGGTCGTCTGGACGAGTTCGAGCGGCACGTCGGGCGACCGCTCGTTCCAGATCCGGACCCACTTCGAGGGTGTCACGCCGGGGACGTACGCGAGCTTGAAGGAGGCGGGTGTGTCCGGGCCGGTCATGAGCACAAGGTTACCGGGCGTGGTCGGCCGGGTCGTGAGTGGCGATTCGGGTTAGAACCCGAATCGCCACTCACGACCCACCGGACCGACTACGGAGCCCAGGCCGAGGACACCGCCCACGTGACGTCCTGGTCGTACGAGACCGGATTGTCGAACGGGTGGCCACCGCCGCTGGCGGCGACGTAGACCTCCTCGGCGTAATGCCGCATGTTCGTGCCCAGTTCGTTCAGCGACGCCAGCCGCACTCCACCGGCCCCGGGCTGCGCACAGAACGTCGCGTCCTTCCGGAACAGGTCGGTGTTGTCGTTCCCGCCCAGCCGCACCCGGAAGTCCGCGTGCCGCAGGAACCGGCCCGGATAGTTGCGCGCCTCCAGCGAGTAGCACGACGGATCCGCGAGACCGCGCCGCACGACGAACGTCGCGTCCGCCTTCAGCAATGCCGCACTCGACGCGTTCACCACGTCCGTCCGCGCGAGACCGTCACGGTGCCGCAAGAACCGGTCGGTGAAGCCGGGAGTCGTCACCTTGAACGACCGCGCCTGGTCCAGCGGCAGATCCGCGCCGCTGCGCCAAAGCGGGACCGAAGCCGCCCACGTCGTGTCCGCCGCGAAGCTCGACGGCGTGTCCCACGGGTTCGGCCCGCCGCTGCGCGCCAGATAGACCGTCGCGGCGTAGTGCCGCAGATACGCGCCACGCTGGTTGAAGGACTCCAAAGCCGTTCCGCCGGCCCCCTCCCTCGCGCAGAAGGTCGCGTCCCCGGCGAACAGCGCCGAGCCGTCGTTCGCGTCCTTGCGGATCCGCGACGACGCGTGCCGCAGGAAATGCCCGGGGTAGTTCCGCGACTCGAACGACAGGCACGACGCGTCGGCCAACCCCTGGCGGGCCCAGAACGTCGCGTCCTTCTTGGCGAGGTCCGCGCTGCCCTCACCAAGGACGTCGGTCCTCACGAAATCGTCCTGGTGCCGAAGGTAGCGATCCGTGTACCCCGCCGTCGTGACCCGCAACGACACGAGTTCGCCCCGGCCGACCTCGGTGCCCTTGGCGATGGCGAGCACCTTCTGGTTGATCTCGCGCACCCGCGCCTCGGTCATCTTCAGCACGCGGCGGTCGTAGGTGTAGAAGCCGTTGACCTCGTTCTCGACGTCGTACGGCTCGGTGTAGACCGACGCGGAAAGCCCGCGGCCGTGCACGAACCGCCCGACCTGCTTCGTGATCTCCACGTACCGGTTCGTCAGCGACGTCTCGTCCGGGTACAGCGCGCCGTACGCGAAACCCTTGCCCGGCTCCCATTCGTGCCCGGTGACGCGTCGCCCGAGGCCGCCGTACTCGCCCAGGACGGCGATCCGGCGTGCGTCGGGTTGCCTGGTACCGGTGGAGACCTGATACGCGTGATCGTCGATCACGTCGCCGTTGCCCGGGTCCGGATCGGACACACAACAGTTCGATCCGGAGTTGTGGTTGATCAGCCTGGTGTCGTCGATCGAGCGGACCAGATCCACGATGCGCCCGGCCTCGTACTCGCCCCAGCCTTCGTTGAACGGCACCCACTGCACGATCGACGTGATGCCCTTGTGCTGCTCGATCATCCGCCGCAGTTCGGCCTCGAAGTTCGCGTGCCCGTTCGGGACCTCGTCGATCGAGTCGAGCGACGGCATGTCCTGCCAGACCATCAGCCCGAGCCGGTCCGCGTGGTAGAACCACCTCGCCGGCTCGACCTTGATGTGCTTGCGGACCATGTTGAAGCCCAGCGCCTTCTGCCGTTCGAGATCGAACCGCAGCGCCTCGTCGGTCGGCGCGGTGTAGATGCCGTCCGGCCAGTATCCCTGGTCCAGCGTGCCCAGCTGGAAGACGAACTTCCCGTTGAGCAGCGGGCGCATCACGCCGCCGACCATCGCCTTGCCCAGCGACCGCATGCCGAAGTACCCGGTGACGGCGTCGCCTCCCGGCAGCCGGACGCGCAGGTCGTAGAGGAACGGATCGTCCGGTGACCACAGCCGCGCGTTCGGCACCGGAATCCGCAGGTGGGAACCGACGGCGCCGGTGGCGGTCCCGACCACCTGACCGCCCGAAAGCACCTCGGCGGTCGCCTGCTGCCCGGGTGTCCCCTGCACGACGAGGTCGAGCGCGCCACCAGGAACGTCGGGAGTGGTGTCGAGCCGCGTGATGTGCTCGGCGCGCACGGGTTCCAGCCAGACGGTCTGCCAGATTCCCGACGCCGCCGTGTAGAAGATTCCGTCGGGCGTCTTGCGCTGCTTCCCCACCGGGTACCGGCTTCCGTCGACCGGCGACGCGACGCCGACGACGATCTCGTTCTCCCCGGCCTTGAGCGCCGGCGTGATGTCGAACGAGAAGGCGTCGAAACCGCCGGTGTGGCTCCCGATCGACGTCCCGTTGACCCAGACCCGCGTCTCCCAGGTGACGGCACCGAAATTGAGCTTCACCCTGCGACCGTCCCAAGTGGACGGTACAGTGAACGTCCGGCGGTAGAACATGTTGTCCTCATGCCGTTTGATCCCCGAAAGCATCGACTCGATCGGGTAGGGCACGAGGACGTTTTCGCTCAGCGGCCTGCCGATCGGCGGCGAGTTCAGGTTCGGAGCGCCGGTGAAACCCCAGGTGCCGTTGAGGTTGAGCCATTCCGAGCGCACCAGTTGCGGGCGCGGGTACTCGGGCAGCGCGTTCGACGGGGAGACCTGGTCCGTCCACGGCGTCGGGAGGGGGACGGGGGCGGCTTGGGCGACGGGGACGAGTGTCGTCGCGGCGGCCAGCAGACCGGCCACGACGCTCAGGGCGCGCGCGGTTCTTCGGTGCATGCGATCTCCCTATCTCCGGGCGGTCGTACGGGCCAATGACCGTTGCAGCACAACGACCACCAAGAGGAACGCACCGCTGACCACCGACTGGTAGTTGCTGTCGAGAGTTCCGATCTGGTTGATGACGTTCTGGATCACCGTCCGGATGCCCACTCCGATGACCGTGCCGAGAATCGTGCCCATTCCGCCGGTCAGCAGGGTGCCGCCGATGACGACCACGGAGATGGCGTCCAGTTCGAGGCCCACCCCGATCACCGTGACACCGGATTGCAGGTACGCGGCGGTGAGCGCGCCCGCCAGCCCGGACAGGACGCCGCTCATCACGTAGACGGTGACCTTGGTGCGCGCCACCGGCAGCCCCATCAGTTTCGCGGACTGCTCCGACCCGCCGGTCGCGAACACCGACTGCCCGAACCGGGTCCGCCGCAACAGCAGCCCGCCGATCAGGCAGAGCGCCGCCGCGATGAACACCGGATAGCCGAACCCGAACAGCGTGCCGCGCCCGAGTTCGACGAACGCCTCGCCTTCCGGGATCTTGTACGTCGTCGCACCCTCGCTCGTGATCGCGAGCAGCAGCCCGCGGGCGAACAGCAGGGACGCCAGCGTGACGATGAACGGTGCCATCCCGGTCTTCGCGACGAGCAACCCGTTGATCAGGCCGATCAGCCCGCACACCGCCAGCGGCAGCAGCAGCGCGACGAGGAATCCCCATTGTGACCCGTAGGCGGCGAGGACCCCGCCGAGCGCGTAGACCGACCCCACCGACAGGTCGATCCCGCCGGTGATGATCACGAACGTCATCCCGAGCGCGATGATGGCGAGGAACGAGCTCTGCAGCGCGATGTCGCGCAGGTTGTCCAGGCTGCCGAAGCGCGGGAAGAGCAGCCACGCGACGGCGACCATGAGCACCAGCGCGATCGCCGCGCCCTGTTTCTGCAGGACCCCGGTCATCAGCTCGCGCCGCGTGGAGTCCTGGGCGGCCATCGTGGGCGCCGCGGTCATCGGCTGCTCCGTTCCCGTGCGACGTACACCGCGCCGACGATGATCGCGGCCTGGATCATCTGCGCGGTCGAATCCGGCAGGTTGTGCTTGATCAGCGTGGCGCGGACGAGCTGCATGAGCAGGACCCCCATCACCGTGCCGAGGATGCGGACGCGCCCGCCGGTCAGCGGGGTGCCGCCGACCACGACCGCGGTGATCGCGGACAGTTCCATCAGGAGGCCGGCGTCCGCCGGGTCGCCCGCGCCGAGCCGGGCCGTGGAGAGCACTCCGGCCAGCGCCGCGAGCAGCCCGCAGATCGCGTAGACGCCGATGAGGACGCGGGTGACCGGCAGCCCGGCGAGCACACTGGCCCGCCGGTTGCCACCGATCGCGACCAGCCGCCTGCCGAACGCCGTCTTCCCGACCAGCGCGGTCATCAGCACGGCGAGGACGGCCGCGATGAGCACGCTCACCGGGATCCCGAGCACCTCACCGGTGCCGAGCGCGAGGAAACCCGGATCGTGCAGCTGGATCAGCTGACCGTCGGCGAGCACCAGCGCGAGGCCGCGCCCGCCGACGAGCAACGCGAGCGTCGCCACGATGGGTTGAATCCCGACTCTGGCCACGAGAACCCCGTTGAACGCCCCCGCCGCCAGCCCCGCGGCCAGCGCGATGGCGACCGCGGGCAGCGTTCCGTAGCCGAGGTAGAGCGGGACGAGCGCGGCCGACAGCGCCATCACCGCGCCCACCGACAGGTCGACGCCCTCGGTGCCGATCACCAGCGCCATCCCGAGCGCGACCACCAGTACCGGCGCGGCCTGGATGAGCTGGGTGCGGAAGTTGCCGACGGTCAGGAAGTTCGCCGTGAACGCGATGTTGAACAGCACGAGCGCGACGACGGCGACGTACACGCCGTACTCCTGGAGCCACCGCGCCGCCCGGGTCCGGTCCACCGTTTTCGCTGTATCGGTCATGGTGCTTCCCGGATCCTCTGTTCGTTGCCGGGTGCTAGTGGTTGCCATCGGAAGTCCTTCGGGGGTATTCGGCGGATCCAGGTTTCCGCTGGGCGTGCGGCCGCGAGGGCCTCGTACCGGGTTGTACTCGGGTCTCGCGGCCGTGCGTCCAGCGGGAAGCTGGGCCGTCGAGACCTCCGGAGGACTTCCGATGGTGACCACTAGTCATCCGCGCCTCCCGAAGCGATCGCGGCCAGCACGTGGTCCTGGGTCAGCTGCTCCCCCGCCAGTTCCCCGACCACCGCGCCGTCCTTGAGCACGATCAGCCGGTCGGCGCCGTCGAGGAGTTCGTCCATCTCCGACGAGATCAGCAGGACGGCGAGCCCGTCCTTCGCGAGTTCGTCGATGAGCGCCTGCACCTCCGCCTTCGCGCCGACGTCGATCCCCCGGGTCGGCTCGTCGAGCAGCAGCACCTTCGGTTCGGTGCAGAGCCACCGGGCGAGCAGCACCTTCTGCTGATTCCCGCCGGAGAGCTCCGCGACCTTCTGGTCCGGGCTGGACACCTTGATCCGCAGGCGTTTCACGAACGTGTCGACGATCCTGTCCTGCTTCGCCCGGCTGACCAGGCCGAACCGCGACAGCTTCGGCAACGCGGCGAGCACGATGTTCTCCCGTACCGACAGATGCGGGATGATGCCCTCGGTCTTGCGGTCTTCGGCGAGCATGCTGACGCCCGCGCGCATCGCGGCCGCCACGTTCCCTTGCGGGACTTGCCTTCCGCCGACGAGGACGGTGCCACCGGACAACGGCAGATCGCCGACGATCGCCCGCGCGGTCTCGGTCCGGCCGGAGCCGAGCAGGCCCGCGAGGCCGACGATCTCGCCGGGCCTGATCTCCACCGAGACGCCGCTGAGCCGGTTGCCGCTGGTGAGGTCCTCCGCGCGCAGCACCGGCTCCCGGCCGGCCTCGTGGTCGCCCTCGAACGCCGTCGCGCCGTGGGAGCGGATGTCGCCCACACTGCGGCCGAGCATCATCGACACCAGTTCCAGCCGCGGCAGGTCGGCGAGCGGCCCGGTGTGGACCCGCTTGCCGTCCCGCAGCACCGTCACCCGTTCGCAGATCCGGTACAGCTCGTCCATCCGATGGCTGACGTACACGATCGCGATCCCGCGTTCGTGCAGCCTGCCGATGACCTCGAACAGCGTCTCGACCTCACGTGGCTCCAGCGAGGACGTCGGTTCGTCCATGATCACGACGTCGGCGTCGACCGACACCGCGCGGGCCAGCGCCACCATCTGCTGCGCGCCGACCCCGAGTGTCCCGAGTGGACGGCGGACGTCGGCGTCGATGCCGTAGTCCTTCAGCAGCGCCGCCGCGTCGGCGTTCATCCGCGCCCAGTCCACCAGCCCGAACCGCTTCCGCGGCTCGCGGCCGAGGTACACGTTGCTCGCCACGCTCATCAGCGGGATGAGATTGACCTCCTGGTAGATCGTGGAGATCGCGCCCCGTGCGTGGATCGTGCCGGAGTCCGGCCTGTGCACGCCGGTGAGCACCTTGATCAGCGTCGACTTCCCGGCGCCGTTCTCGCCCACCAGCGCGTGCACCTCGCCCGGCCGCAGCGCGAACGACACGTCGTCGAGCGCGCGCACCCCGGCGAACGTCTTCGTCACGCCTTCGACCTCGAGAACCGGTTCCATCGTCAGTACGCGTTCCCGAGCTTCTGGGCCGCGTTCGCCGAGTCGTACTGGTCGTCGGAGATCACCACGGTCGGCGGGATCTCCTTACCGGCGGCGAAGTCCTGCAGCGTGGAGAAGGCGAGCGGGCCGAAGCGCGGGTTGGACTCGATCACCGCGTTGTAGCTGCCGTCGGCGATGAGCTGGACGGCGTTGCGGGTGCCGTCGATCGAGACGATCTTGACGTCCTTGCCCGGCGTCTTGCCCGCGGCCTTGAGCGCGGTGACCGCGCCGATGCCCATCTCGTCGTTCTCGGCGTAGACGGCGGTGATCTCGGGGTTGCTCTGGATGAGCTGCTCCATGACCGCCTGGCCCTTCGACCGGTCGAACTCGCCGGTCTGCTCGGCGACGATCTGGATCCCCGTGGTGGCGGCGATCTCGTCCTTGAAGCCCTTGGTGCGGTCGGTGGTCACGTTGTTGCCGGACGCGCCGAGCAGGATCGCGACCTTCCCGGTGCCGCCGGTGGCCTTCACCATCTCCTGCGCGGCGCGCTTGCCCTGCTCGACGAAGTTGGAGCCGATGAAGGTCAGGTAGTCGGTGCACGGCTGGGAGGTCACCTTGCGGTCGATCGTGACGACCGGGACCTTCTTGGCCTTCGCCGCGTCGAGGGCGGGCTGGAGGCCGTCGGAGTTCAGCGGGGCGACGATGAGCAGCTGCGCGCCACGGTCCAGCAACGACTTGATGTCGCTGACCTGCTTGTTGAGGTCGCTCTGCGCGTTGGTGATCAGGAGTTTGTCCGCCGGGACGCCGAGTTTCGTCGCTTCGTCCTTGATGGACTGCGTCTCGGCGATACGGAACGGGTTCGCCTCCTTCTCCGACTGGGAGAAGCCGATGACCGCGTTCTTCACGTCCACCTGCGGGTAGCCGGTCTTCTCGCGGGCGCATCCCGGCCCCGCGGCCTGGCTCGGCGCCGCCGAGGCGGCCGGGCCCGCCCCCGACGGGGCGGATTGCTGGTTCTCGCGGCTGGTGCAGGCCGTCAGCGCGAGCGCGAGGCCGGTCACCAGGAGCAGGGTGCGGCGGATGGGCAGGGACATCGATCGCTCCTCGGGGAAGTCGAGCACACGGATCTGCGGTGACCCATGTCACTCATAGGGACGATGCCAGATTTACATCGTTGGTACAACGTTGTAAATCCGCCGTTCGCGCGGCTAGGCTGTGCCGGATCTGTGCCGGAGCACTGCAGAGGGGAGCGAGGGTGGCCACGCTCAAGGACGTCGCCAAGCTTGCGGGCGTCTCGGTCAAGACCGTGTCGAACGTGGTCAACGGCTACGACTTCGTCAAGCCGGAGAACCGCAAGCGCGTCGAGGAGGCACTGGCGTCGACCGGATACCGGCCCAACCTCGGTGCCCGGAACCTCCGCCGCGGCCGCACCGGGTTCCTCGGGCTGATGCTGCCCGAGCTGAGTATCCCGTACTTCGGCGAGCTGGCGGGTCTCGTCCTGCAAGCGGCGCAGGAACACGAGTGGAACGTCCTGATCGAACAGACCCTCGGCACCAGGGAACGGGAGCGCAATGCCCTGTCCGCGCTGGGCCCGCACCTGATCGACGGCGCGATCATCAGCCCGGAAGCGTTGCACACCAACGACTTCGAGGATCTGGCGCCAGGCGTGCCGCTGGTGATGCTCGGCGAGCACGTCGTCGACGTCCCGATCGACCACGTCGGCATCGACAACGTCCAGGCCGCCCGGATCGCGGTGCGGCACCTGATCTCGCTCGGCCGCCGCCGGATCGCCGCGATCGGCGCGCATCCGCAACGCCACACCGCCGCGCAACGGCTGGAGGGTTACCACTCCGCGCTCGAAGAAGCGGGTCTCACGCCCATTCCCGAGCTGGTCCTGCCCGCCCTGCGCTACCACCGCGCCAACGGCGCCGAGGCGATGGCGCATCTGCTCGCGTTGCCGGAGCCGCCCGACGCGGTCTTCTGTTTCAACGACCTTCTCGCCATCGGCGCTCTTCGTGCCGCGGCCGAACGGGGCGTCCAGGTGCCGTCGGACATGGCGATCGTCGGCTTCGACAACAACGAAGAGAGCGCGTACAGCCTGCCTTCGCTCACGACGATCGCGCCGGACAAGGCGGCGATCGCGCGGGCCGCGGTCGATCTGCTGCGGCGGCGTATCGCCGGCGGGAGCGACCTGGAACCGGAGGACGTCCAGACGCCGTTCTCGCTGGAGATCCGGAACAGCACCATCGCTTGACCCCCGGGGGGCGAGTGAGGTTGCGAAAGCCACTTTCGCAACGTTGAAGGTTGTGAAAGTGGCTTTCGCAACGGGCCCTTCCGCCGCCTAGCCGGAAGCCAGCAGCCTCACTTCGGCGCCGGTTTCGACTGTCGCGAGCCCCGCGGAGCCCGCATTCAGAGGACGAAACGCGGGACTCGTGGCATGGTGTGTCCGTGAACCGGGCCCTGGCCGTGCTGACCCTCGTCGCGTACGTGACGTTGCCGCTCGGCTCGGCCCGATACGAGACGCTCGTGCTGCCGACGCTCCTCGCCGGGCTGGTCTACGCGGCGATCGCGATCACCGGCTTCCCCTGGGTGCAGAAGCAGGGGCGCGCGTGGGCGATCGCGTACGTCTGCGTTCAGTTACCGCTCGGCTTCACCCTGTTCTCGCTTTCGGGCGCCGCTGTCGGCGCCGTCCTGCTTCTCGTGGTCCTCGTCTGCCACACCGTGTTGCTGCTGCCGCTGCCGGTGGCCTTCGGGGTCGCGGTGGTGATCCCGTTGATCCACCTGCCGATGGCGCCGCTGGACGGGCTCCGCGAGGGGCTCGGGACGCTGGCGGTCATGGTCTTCGCCGCCGTGGTTACCGAGCTGGTCGTCCGTGAGAAGCGGGCCCGGGAGGAACTGGCCGAGGCGCACGAACGTCTGCGCGACCAGGCCGCGCAGGCCGAACAACTCGCCACGATCCAGGAGCGCAACCGCGTCGCGCGCGACATCCACGACGGGCTCGGTCACCATCTCACCGTCGTCCAGATGATGTTGCAGGCCGCCCGCGCGGTGATCGGCACCGGCGACACGGAACGGGCCGACGGGATGCTCGCCAAGGCACAGGACCAGTCGCGGGAGGCGCTGGCGGAGGTCCGCCGGTCGGTGTCGGCGTTGCGGGAGCCGCGTTCCGAACCGCTCACGGACGCCGTGCGGACACTGACCGAAGAGACTTCCGCGGCGGGCGTGCCGACCGGGTTCGCGGTCAAGGGAACTCCGAGGGACACCCGCGCCGACGTGGAGGAGTCGCTGTTCCGGGCGGCTCAGGAGGGACTGACCAACGTGCGCAAGCACGCGCGGGCCACCGCCGCGACCGTGGTACTCGACTACGCCGTCGCCGATCGAGTCCGGCTCGAGGTCCGCGACGACGGTATCGGGTTCACCGGAGATTCCGAGCCGGACAAGGGTTTCGGTCTCGTGGGACTGCGCGAGCGGGTCGCCGGGCTCGGCGGCAGTGTCTCGGTCGACTCCGCGGAAGGCCACGGCTCGACGCTCACCGTGGAGGTGCCGGGATGAGCGTCCGGGTGCTGATCGTCGACGACCAGGCGTTGTTCCGCGAAGCGTTGGCGACCCTGCTGGAGGTCCAGCCTGAGATCGACGTCGTCGGTGAGGCGGGCGACGGCGAGGAGGCCGTCCGGCTCTGCGCCGAGCTCCGTCCCGACGTCGCGCTGATGGATCTGCGGATGCCGGTGCTGGACGGAATCGCCGCCACAGCCCGGCTTCGGGCCGAGCAACCGGACGTGCGCGTCCTGGCGTTGACGACGTTCGACGACGACGAGGACGTCTTCGCCGCGTTGCGCGCGGGCGCGGTCGGCTACCTGCTCAAGGACGTCTCGTCGACGCGGCTGGTCGAAGCGCTGGTCGCGGCCCAGCGGGGCGAATCGGTGCTGCAGCCGTCGGTCGCGGCGAAACTCGTCGCGCACGTGGCGCGGCTGCCCGCCGAGGCACCCCGGCCGTCGACGACGCCGCTTTCGGAGCGTGAACTGGAGGTCGTCCGGCTCCTGGCGGACGGCCGCAGCAACCGCGAGATCGCCAAGACGTTGTTCCTCGCCGAGGGCACCGTGAAGAACCTCGTGACGAGTGTCCTGTCCAAGCTTCAGGTGCGGGATCGCACCCAGGCGGCGCTGCGCGCGAAGGAACTCGGCCTGTTCTGAGCGGCGGGTCGTGACCGGATGGACGACACGCGTGATCAGGCGGACGACACGCGTGACTGGACGGACGACACGGTCACATGACCTCGCGCATGACTTCCGGCACCTGCCCGCGTGACCCGCCCCGGCCGAACATTGCTCCCGTCGCACCGACCGAGGGAGCTGGAAATGAAGCACACGACCGAACCGAAGACCCGCAAGCAGGCCGTTCTGCACTTCGTCCGCCACGCCGTGGAGATGCTGATCGCGATGGTGGCCGGGATGATCGTGCTCGAACCGGTCTGGTCGTTCCTGTGGCCGGGTCTTGCCGGGAACGTGACCGCGAACGCGCTGGTCATGGCGACGAACATGTCGCTCGGCATGGCGCTGTGGATGCGGATCCGGCGCCACGGCTGGGCTTCGATCGCCGAGATGTCGGCCGCGATGTACGTACCCTATCTGCTGTTCATGCCGTTCTTCTGGACCGGCCTGATCTCGGGATCGACGCTGATGACCGCCGGCCACGTACTGATGGTGCCCGCGATGCTCGCCGCCATGCTCCGCCGCCGCGCCGAGTACGGGCTCTGACCATGCGATCCTTCCTGCGCGTCACGCTGACCGTGCTGGCGTTCACCGTCGCCGCCCTGGCCCTGCCGGTCACCTTCGGCGCGGTCACCCTCAACGCCAGCTTCGAAGACCGCTACACGCCGAGAAACGACGGCATCGTGCCGCGTCCCGCCCACCGGCCGCACGATCCCGCGAAACCGACCGCGGTGGTCGTGGTGGGCAACGAGGGCGCCGTCGTCTCCGACGCGCTCGCGCCCTACGAGGTCCTGGCCGCGTCCGGCGCGTTCAACGTCTACACCGTCGCGCCGGAGGTCCGGCCGGTCACGCTGACCGGCGGACTCGACCTCATCCCGGACCTGGGTTTCGCCGATCTCGACAGGCTGCTCGCGTCCGCCGCGCCGGACGTCGTGGTGGTGCCCGCGTTGCCGGATCTCGGCGAGCCGACCACCCGGCCGGTGACCGAGTGGCTGATCCGGCAGTCGGCGCGGGGCTCGCTGCTCATGAGCGTCTGCAACGGTTCGGGCGTGCTCGCCACGGCCGGGCTCCTCGACGGGCGGAAGGCCACCGCGCACTGGATCCGCATCGACGGCTTCGACGACGAATTCCCCTCCGTGGACTGGATTCGCGGCACGCGCTACGTCGACGACGGGAACATCCTCACCACGGCGGGGATCCTCTCCGGGATCGACGGGGCGCTCCGGCTCACCGAGCGCTTCGCCGGCACCGAGGCCGCGCGGAGGGCGGCGGAAGCCGTCGGCTGGGCCCACTACTCCCCCGGCTCCAGCCCGCCGATGGAGCAGAACAGCTTCGAAGCGGCGGACACCGTGGTCGGGTTCAACACCGCCTTCCGATGGGACAAGCCCAGGCTGGAAGTCCTGCTGACCACCGGGATCCGTGAGCTGGAACTGGCCGCGGTGTTCGACACCTACGGCCAGTCCCTCGCGGTCGAAACGCGAGCGGTCGGTCTCGACGGCACGCCGATCCGGTCCCGGCACGGCCTGACCTTCGCGCCGCGCGGGACCCCCACCACCGAGCTCGACCGGCTGATCGTGCCCGGCACCGACGCGGCCGCGAGTCACGCCGCCGACCAATACTCCGGCTTCTCACCGGTGTATCTGCACACCGAACCGGGGTTCCCGTTCGACGCCGTCCTCGAAGACCTGGCCCGTACGACGGACGCCGCGACCACGCGATGGACGTCGAGGACGCTGGAGTACCGGCCCGCCCACCTCGCGCTCGACGGCGAAGCGTGGCCGTGGACGGTCACGCTCCGGCCGTTCGGGCTGGCCGCCCTCGGCTTGCTCGCGGCCTTCGGGATCCGCGCCGTCAGCCGGCGATCCGCGGGCCGGGGCCCGTCTCCCGCACGACGCGGTAGCGGGGATTCGCACTGACCAGCGACTCGACCTCGCCGGGCAGGCCGTCGAGCGCGGCTTGGATGGCCGCGAGCCGTCCCTCGGTATCCGACGTCTCCTCGAAATGCCGGTAGTCCGCTTCACTCGCCCAGCTGACGACGTTCACGACCCTCGTCCCGTCCACGCTCGCGTGGAAACGGGCCGAAACGTAACCCGGGTAGAACCGGACCCAGCGGTCCTGGATCTCCGCGAAGGCCTCGACCAACGCCGCCTGGGTCTCCGGTCCGTCGACCGCGTACTCGATGATCGAGTAGAAACCCTTGTCTTCGCCCATGTTCACTCCTTGACGCGATTCGGTGAACACCAGGCTTCACCCTCCACCTAACTGGAGATCAAGTCCGGCCCGCCTCGTGGGCGACGATCGCGAGCTGGATCCGGTTGGTCAGGTCGAGCCGGGTCAGCGCGCTGGAAACGGTCGCCTTGATGCTCGACCGGGAAAGATGCAGGCGTTCGGCGATCTCCGCGTTGCTCAGCCCCTCCGCGACGGCGTGCGCGACGTCACGTTCCCGCTCGGTCAGCAGCTCCATCCGGTTCCTCGCGGTTCCGCGATCCGGGCCCCGCCGCGCCGCCATCGCGATCACGGTCCGGGTCACCTCCGGCGACAGCACCGGTTCCCCGGCCGCCGCGCGCCGGACCGCCTCGACGATCTGCTCCGGCGGAGTGTGCTTCAGCAGGAACCCCGCCGCGCCCGCCCGTAAGGCCGCGAGCACGGTCTCGTCGGCGTCGAAGGTCGTCAGGATGACCACGGCGGGTGCGTGCTCGCCCGTCCGCCCGGCGAGCGCGGCGGTGGCGGCGATCCCGTCGAGCACCGGCATGCGGACGTCCATCAGCACGACGTCCGGCCGTAGCCGGGTCACGGCGCCAGCGACGTCGGCGCCGTCGGCCGCCTCACCCACGACCTCGACGTCGACCGCTCCGCCCAGCATGAGCCCGAGCCCGCCGCGCACGAGCGGATCGTCGTCGACCACCAGTACCTTGATCACGGCACACACGGTATCCGGGCCCGTACGCGGAACTTGCCGTCGCTGATCTCCCTGCTCAGCTCCCCGCCGTGCAGCGCGATCCGCTCGGCGAGCCCGATCAGTCCCGCGCCGGCGCCGGGGATCTCGCTGGTGGTGACCCCGATCGGCGCGGCGTTGGCCACCTGCACCAGCACCTCCCCCGTCGCGGAGCCGCTCACCAGCACGTCGACGGCCGCGCCGGGGGCGTGTTTCCGCGCGTTCGTCAGTCCTTCTTGGACGATGCGGTAGATCGTGCGCTGTATCTGCGGCCGCAACTCCCCGAGTCCCTCGGCGAAAGCGGCCCGCACCTGCTGTCCGCTCTGGCGGGCTTCGTCGACCAGAGCGGGCAGCCGGGCCACCGTCGGCTGCGGCGCCTCTCGGCCGTCCTCGCCGTCGGGCCGCTGACGCAGCAGGTCGAGCACCTCGCGCAGTTCGTCCAGCGCCTGATTGGCGTTGGACCGCACGACCGCGACGACGTCTCGGACTTCGGCCGCCGTGGGTTCCGGCGCGGCACCGCGTTCCGCCTGCGCCGTGCGGTATTCCAGCGCCCCGGCGTGCACCGCGAGCAGCGAGATCCGGTGTGCGAGGACGTCGTGCATCTCGCGCGCGATCCGCTGGCGTTCGGCCAGGCGGCTCTCCTCCAGTTCACGGCTATGCGCCCGTCGCTCAGCGTCCGCGCGCATCCGCAACGCCAGCACGACCTGACGGCGGGCGCGCACGCCGATCCCGGCCGTCACCACGAGCGCGGCGCCGAGCACCAGGCTGATCAGCCAGGGCAGGGGTTGCGCTGCCGCGCCGGGGAAGTACGCGTGGATGTACGGGACGCTGATCAGCACCGCCACCGACGTGATCGGGACCGCCGGCTTCCAGCCCCGGTGCAGGGCGAGGGAGAACAGCAGCAGGATCATCGCCGCCGCCGCGGTGTTCGCGAGCGCCCCGGCCGTCGCGGCCAGGACACCGCCCGTCACCGGGAACCGCCGTCGCCACCAGAGCGCCAGGCAGACGATCCCGCCAAGGACCGCGTCGGCCACCTGCGTCCAGCTCGGCAGCCCGAGCACGCCGGGAAGGACGAAATACCGGAACTCGAGGAACCAGACGAGGGCCGCGACCGCGAACATCGTCACGTCCACCGCCCAGTCGCGCGGCGTGCGCGTCCCGGACCACTCCCCCGGTTCGTCGGCACGGGCGAGCTCACCGGGCAGCATCCAGCGGTCCACCGTCACGGCCATCCTCGCAGTGTAGATACCGACAGACCGGACAAGTGGCCACGATCTTCCTGGCCACTCGGCCATCGAATCGGTCCCGTAGACCGAAGCGGCGCGCGTACCGCGGCGGTCAGGGTTGAGCCCATGCTGAGCGAACCGGCGCCCGCCCTGCGACTCGACGGGCTCACCAAGGCGTTTTCCGGGAAGACCGCCGCCGACCATGTGGGGCTCACGGTGCCGCCCGGGTCGCTGACCGGGCTGGTCGGCCCGAACGGCGCGGGCAAGACCACCTCGCTGGCGATGGCAGTCGGGTTGCTGCGCCCCGACTCGGGGAGCGCGCTGGTCCACGGCGTCGACGTCTGGGCCGAACCGGCCAGGGCGAAGGCCATGCTCGGTGTCCTGCCCGACGGCCTCGCCCTGCCCGAACGCCTGACCGGCGCCGAACTGCTGACCTACTGGGGGCTCCTCCGGGGCATGGACGCCGCCGTCGTCCGGTCGCGGGCGGCCGAACTGCTGCGGATCCTCGAACTCGAAGAGGCCGAGGAACGCGGGGTGCTCGTCATCGAGTACTCGACCGGGATGCGGAAGAAGATCGGGCTGGCGACGGCTCTGTTGCACGCGCCGAGGGTGCTCGTGCTCGACGAACCGTTCGAGGCCGTCGACCCGGTTTCGGCGCGGGTGCTGCGCGCGATGCTGCTGCGGTTCGTCGCGGCGGGCGGCTCGGTCGTCCTCTCGTCGCACGTGATGTCGCTGGTCGAGGACCTGTGCGATCGGGTGGCGATCATCGCGGACGGGAGTGTCGTGGCGAGCGGCACGCTGGCCGAGGTCCGGGGTGATTCGACCCTCGAAGACGTGTTCGTGCGGCTCGTCGGCGAGCGTTCGGTCGGAGCGGAGGACCTGGCGTGGTTGGCGACCTGATCCGGCTGAAACTCGCGATCCAGCGGCATACGCCGAGCTGGAAACGAGTGCTCGGCCTGCTCGCCGGAGTGCTGGCGGCCACGGCGACCTGGGCGGCCGTGTTCTTCGCGGAACCGGCCTCCCGCACCGACGTGCTGCTGCTCGTCCTGGCCTTCTGGACGGCGGGCTGGCTGGTCGGCCCCGTCCTCACCTCCGGCGCCGCGATGCTGCGCCCGGAGTACTTCACCCTGCTGCCGCTCGCGCGGCGCGGGCTCGGCGCCGGGCTGCTGGCGTCCGCGTTCGCCGGAGTCGGCGGTGCCGTGACGACGATCGCGGCGCTGGCGTTGATCCCGTACGCCCTCGCCACGGCGACCGGCGGCACCGCGATCGCCTCGGTCGCCGTGGCCCTCGTGGGCGCGGTGCTCCTGGTCGTCTTCCTGGTGGCGCTCTCCCGGACCGTTTACGCGTTGCTGGGCGCCGCGATGCGCACCCACCTCGGCGTGGAGCTCGCCGCGGTCCAGTACGGCCTGCTGTTGTCGTCGATGACGGCGGGCTGGGCCATCGTCCGGCCGGTACTGGAGTCGATCCCGGCGTTCCTGCGTGACGGTTTCGGTACCGTCCCCGCCCGTGCGGCGCTGGAGTGGACGCCGTTCGGGCTGCCGCTGCGCGCCGTCGGCGAGATGGCCGCGGGACGGCCGATACCCGCGCTGGGCTCGCTCGCGTTGCTCGCCGGTGCGACGGCCGCCGTGACGACGGCCGCGATCGTGCTGCTGACCCCGCATGTCGGCGCCCGCACCGCGCGACGCCGTCGCCGCCCCCTCGGCAGCCGCGTGCTCACCCGCGCCCGGCTGCTCCCCGCGAGCCCGCTCGGCGCCGTCGTGGGCAAGGAACTCCGTACCTGGTGGCGAGATCCCTGGCGGAGCCTGGAGGTCCGTTCGGCCATCTGGTTCGGGGTGTTCATCGCGGTCTACGGCGCGATCGCCGGAGTACCCGAGATCGCCGGGCTCGCCGGTGCCGCCGTCGCGCTCACGGTGGCGCTCAGCGGCGCGAACCTCTACGGCCAGGACGGCACCGCGCTGTGGCAGCTCGTGGTGGCCGAGAGCCCGGCGACGGTGCGTGCCGACGTCCGCGGCCGCCAGATCGGCATCACCGTCCTCTTCGGACTGCCCGCCCTCGTCCTGTCCGCGGCGATGATGGCCGTGACGGGGATCTTCACCTACGCCGTGCCGATCCTCGCGGTGCTGATCGCGCTGCTCGGGGTCGGCTGCGGTACCGCGGTGGTGATGTCGGTGCTCGGCGCGACACCCGGCGTCGACCCGCACCGGCGCGTCAACGCCACCGATGCCGGCGAGAACACGGCCGGGATCTTCGCGGCGTTCCAGATCCAGCTGTGGGCGACCGCGCCGACGTCCGCGATGGCCGCGGCGCTGACCTTCGCCGGTGATGCGCTCCCGGCCTGGTTCGGGGCGGCGACGCTCGCGGTCGCCTCGGTCAACGCGGTGGCGGGCGCCTGGATCGGCGGCGCCCTCGCGACCCGCAGGCTGGCGGCACGGCTCCCCGAGACCTTCGCGAAACTGCGGTGAACCGGGCACGTTGCTCCGGCCGGGTCTGGCGGGCGGGCGTCCACTCGACAAGGATCGGCCGATGCGCGAGAGCAAGACGTTCGGCCTGATCGCCCGAGGCGGGCTCGTCTGCTACGCGATCGTGCACCTGCTCGTCGCCTGGCTCGCGGCGCAGGTCGCGCTCGGCGACAAGGCGAAGGCGGACAAGGCGGGCGCACTGCAGATGGTCGTCGCCGAGGGCGGCGCGTGGTTGCTGTGGCTGATCGCGGGCGGTCTCGCCGTCCTGGCGTTGTGGCAGCTCAGCGAGGCGATCACCGGGCACCGGCACGTCAAGGCGCGGCGGCGGACCGTGCGCCGGATCGTCAGCGCCATCGAGGTCGTGCTGTACGGCCTCGTGTCCTACAGCGCGGTGAAACTCGCCACCGCGGGCGCCGACGACGGGCAAGGTTCCCTCGTCGCCGGGATCCTCGCGGAGTCGTACGGGCAGGTCCTGGTCACCGCCGCCGGGATCGCCGTGGTCGCGGTGGCGGTGTTCCTCGCCCAGCGCGGATTCCGGAAGACGTTCGTGCGGGAGCTCGACTTCGGCGGCGCCTCCAGCCAGACCCGGACCACGACGATCCGGCTCGGGCAGATCGGCTGGATCGCGCTCTCCGCCGCGTACGGCACCATCGGCGTGCTGACGGTCGTCGCCGCGGTCACCTTCGATCCGGCCAAGGCGAGCGGCCTCGACGCCGCGCTGAAGACGCTGTCGGCGCAGCCGTACGGCGGCCCGATGCTCCTCGCGCTCGCGGCGGGGATCGCCGCGTTCGGCGCCTTCGCGCTGCTGGACGCGCGCTTCCGCAAGATCTGATCTGCCCGCCCGCCCGACCTGTGGCACCGTGAACGACGTCTGGAGGTCGTGATGGCAGGTGTGATCGAACTGATTCGCGAGGGCGGCGAGGACGACCGTCAAGCGCGGATCGTCGAAGTGCTGGTGGACGCCTTCGAGGACCTCATGCGCGCGGACGCCGACGCGTTCCGCCGCAAGTTCCGCAAGATGGCCGCCGCGCCGTTCGCCTTCTACCGCGGTTCGGCGTGCCTGTTCTACGCGGACATGGCGCACGAGGACGACCCGTGGGCGAACGCGGAGACCAGTCGCGTGTGGATCCAGGGCGACCTGCACGCCGAGAACTTCGGCAGTTACATGGATTCTTCGGGGACGCTGGTGTTCGACGTCAACGACTTCGACGAGGCGTATCTCGGCTGCTTCACCTGGGATCTCAAACGACTCGCCGCCAGTGTCGCGTTGCTGGCGTGGAGCAAGGCGATCTCCGACGACGACATCGAGACGCTGATCGGCACCTACCTGCGCGCCTACGTCAAGCAGGTCCGCGAATACGCCGAGCGTCCCGGCGACGAACTCGTCCGTCTCCAGCTGGACAGCACCGAGGGCGCGCTCCACCAGGTCCTGCTAAGGGCCCGGCTCAAGACGCGGATCGACCTGCTCGACGAGCTGACCACCGTGGAGGATTACGACCGCCGGTTCCGGCACGGGCCGGGCGTCCGGGTACTGGACAAGGCCGAGCACGAGATCGCGGCCAAGGCCTTCGAGTCCTATTTGGACACCATTCCGGAGAACAAGCGGTTCGGCAGCATCACCTACCGGGTCAAGGACATCGTCGGCCGGACGGGATTCGGCATCGGTTCGGCCGGGCTGCCCGCGTACAACATCCTCGTCGAAGGCCGCACCCAGGCGTTGGAGAACGACGTCGTCCTCTCGATGAAACAAGGCAACGTCGCGGCGCCGAGCCGGATCGTGTCCGAGGAGAGCATCCGCGGCTACTTCACCAACGAGGGGCACCGCACCGCCGTCTCCCAGCGCGCGTTGCAGGCGCACGCGGATCCCTGGCTGGGATACACGGAGATCGACGGGACCGGGTTCGTCGTCTCGGAGCTCTCGCCCTACGTCGACGACCTGGACTGGTCGGATCTGACCGAACCGTCGGAGATGGGGCCGGTCCTCGACTACCTCGGCCGGGCCACCGCGAAGATGCACTGTGTGTCCGATTCGGACTCCGAGCAGACCCTCGTCGATTTCCAGAGCGAAGCGGCCATCGCCGCGGTGATCGGCGACCGGGAAGAGGAGTTCGTCCGCACGCTGACCGAGTTCGGGATGGCCTACGCCGAGCAGTCACGGAACGACCACCGGTTGTTCGTGGACGCCTTCCGCGGCGGGAAGATCCCCGCCGTCCGGCCCGCCGCGGAGGGCTGACCGGACGACGGGGACGCGCTACTCGCGGAGACCGATCGCCTCGATCGGCTTCGACCGCAAGGCCACGCGGGTGGCGAGGCCGAGCGACAGGACACCGAGCAGGATCGCCCCGGCGATGACACCGCCGAAGACGGTGATCGTGCCGGACGGGAGCGGCGTGCCGCGCAGACCGAGGTTGAGCAGTACCAGCGGAACCCCGGCGACCACGGTCCCCAGCAGCGCCGCGACACCGACGGTCGTCAGCGCTTCGAAGCGCATCATCCGCACCACCTGGCGTTTCGACGTGCCGACCAGGCGCAGGAGCGCGAACTCCCGGGAGCGCTGCGCCGTGCTCATCACCAGCGTGTTCGCCACGGAGATGACGACGTAGCCGAGGATCACGCCGACCGCGACCAGGTTCACGTAGAACTGGGCCTGCTGCTGCCCGCCGGCGGGAGCGGCCACCGCCGATCCCGGTGTCACGGCCAGTCCCGGGTAGCGGGTCGCGAGATCTTTCAGCGCGGCGGTGACGGTGGCGGCGTCCGCGTCGGGCTGCTGCCGCACCAGCACCGCGTCGTCCATCCGGTCCCCGGTGTGCGCCCTGGCGAGGTCCGCGGGCAGCACGTAGCGGCCGAACGCCTGGTCGCGGGTGTAGGTGGCGACCAGCCGCAGTTTGGCCGGGGCGCCGTCACCGAAGAAGAACTCGACCTCGTCGCCGATCTTCTTCTCGTACCAGCCTGCCTCCGATTCGCTCATCGCGACGGTGTTCCCGGTCAGGTCGGTGATCTTGCCCGACACGACGCCCAGTTCGAGGTTCCCGCGGATCTGCGCGCCGTCCAGTCCCTGCGCCGCGTACCGCTCGACGCGCAGGCTGTCCTGTTCCCGCACCGTGTTGATCACCTCGGTGTGGACGACCGGGGTCGCGGCCGCGACGCCGGGGATCCGCCGCGCCGCCTCGGCGACCTCCGGCGAGAGCCCGCCCGTGGCACTGGCGAGCACGTGGTCCGCGGTCGTCGACTCGACGGTCTCTTCCTGGCGCGCGGCGGCCGCGGAGGTCTGGCTGTAGAACATCGTCAGCGCGAACGAGACCGCCAGCATCACCGGCGTCACCGCGGCGGCGAGACGGCGCGAATTGGCCTGGTTGTTCGCCGCGGCCAGGTAGCCGCTGATCCGCGACGTCCGGTTGAGCACCGGCGCGATCAGCCGCGTCATCACCGCGACCACCTTCGGGCCGACCACGGCGAGCCCGATCACGATGATCAGCGACGAACTTCCCGAAGCCGCGAGCCCCGCGTCACCGCTGAGGAAGATCGGGACCATCGATCCGCCGAGACCGGCCACCACCAGCGCGCAGCCGATGAGGACGCGCACGCGCCCGAGTTCACGACGCTCCACCGCGGCCTCGCCGAGCGCCTCCACCGGGCGGATCGACGACGGGCGCCGCGAAGCCGACCAGGCGGCCAGGCGCGCCGTGCCGAGGCCGAGCGCCAGCGCGGCGACGAGCGGGATCGGGCTGATCGCCAGTTCGAAGTCCGGCGGGATCACGCCGATGGCCCCGAACGCGTTCCTCAGCCCGAATCCCACGGCCACACCGAGTCCGCTGCCCAGTACTCCGGCGACCACCGCGACGATCATCGTCTCGGCGCCGATGAGCTTGCGGATCTGCTGCGGGGTCGCCGCGATCGCCCGCAGCAGCGCGAACTCCCGGCGTCGCTGGTTGATGACCAGCGCCAGCGTGCTGGCCACGACGAACACCGCGATGAGGAGCGCGAAACCGCCGAACGAACCCGCGAGCGCCATCAGCAGCATCCGGGTCTGACTGACGTCGAGGAACTCGACCGTGCTGCGCTCGACCCCGGTCGTCACCGTCACCTTGTCGGTGCCGACCGCTGCCCGGATCCGGTCGGCGAGGTCCCCCGACGTGACTCCAGGGTCCGCCAGCACACCGATCGCGTGCGCCTGTCCGGGTGTCCCGGCGAGTTCGGCGGCCCTCTCCGGAGAGAAGAACACCGCGGATTGCCGGGCGAGGCCGTCACCCGACTTCGGCGCGGCGATACCGGAGACGCGGAACTCCACCGGCGTCGAGCGGACGGCGATCTTCACCCGCTGGCCGGCCGACACTCCGCTGCGCGACGCCAGGTCCGCGTCCAGGACGACCTCGTCGGCACCCGCGGGTGCCCGGCCTTCACGCAGCGAGAACGGCGCCAGCGCCGCGGCGTCCCAGTTGTGCCCCAGCGACTGCCCGCCTTTCGGACCGCTCAGCGTCCGGCCGTCGGTCGTCACCACGGTCGCCGGGAAGCTCTGCTCCGCCACCACGCCGCGGACCCCCGGCACCGCGGAGATCACCCCGGCGAGGCTCACCGGCACCGGAGCCTGCTCGGCGACCTGCTGGGTCTCGAGCGGACCGGCGCCCGGCGGGTCGACCTTCTGCTGACCGCCGACGACGACCGCCGCGTCCGCGTACCGCTGTGTCGGGACACCCGCGCGCAGACCGGACTCCATCAGGATGCCGCAACCGGCGACCAGCGCCGTCCCGCAGAGGATCGCGACGAACGCGCCGACGAAACCGCTCAAGCGGGTCTTCGTCGTCTGCCAAGCCAAATCCCACATGACGTCACCACTCCCCGAGGTGGGTCATGCGCTCGGCGACCCGTTCCGGAGTCGGCTCCGGGAGATGGCCCGCCAGCTTGCCGTCGGCGAGGAACAGCACGCCGTGCGCGGCCGAAGCCGCGACCGGATCGTGGGTGACCATCAGCACGGTCTGCCCCATACCGTCCACAATGGAGCGAAGCAGGTCGAGGACCTGGCGCGCGGTGCGCGTGTCCAGTGCCCCGGTCGGCTCGTCGGCGAGGACGACCTCGGGCCGGGTGATCAGCGCGCGGGCGATCGCGACCCGCTGCTGCTGACCGCCGGAGAGCTCCGACGGGCGGTGTTCGAGCCGCTTCGCGATCCCGACTCCCTCGACGATCTCGCGCAGCCACCGCGGATCCGGCTTCTTCCCGGCCAGCCGCATCGGCAGCGTGATGTTCTGCAGCACGTTCAACGACGGCAACAGGTTGTAGGCCTGGAAGATGAACCCGATCCGGGTCCGCCGCAGCTCGGTGAGCGCTTTCTCGCGCAGCCTGTTCAGTTCCGTGTCCCCCAGCAGCACCCGGCCGGAACTCGGCTTGTCCAGCCCCGCCGCGCAGTGCAGGAAGGTGCTCTTGCCCGATCCCGACGGTCCCATCACCGCGGTGAACGAGCCCTTGCGCACCTCGACGGTCACCCCGTTCAAGGCCGTGACCGCGCCGTCGCCGGATCCGTAGACCTTGCTCACGGATTCCAGCGTCAAGGCGCGTGTGCCCCCTGAATTCATTGTTTCCCCTTAACCGGTGGTGATCTCTCTCGAGGAAACCTACGGCCGGCGAGGGTCCGGATCGATCCCGCGTGAGGGAAGACTCGTGGTAGCGCTGGCACCACCATGACGCCGGTCACCCCGGCCTGCGGGCGGTGTGACCACCGGCTTTCTCCAGCGCGTGCGCGATTCCGAGAGCGCGCAGGTCGGCGTGGTGTGCCGTGACCACCTGGACACCGACCGGCAGTCCTTCGGCGGTGAAGCCGGCCGGGACGGCGGTCGCCGGGCATTCCGTGGCGGAGATCAGGTAGGCCGCCCGCATCCAGTGCAGGTAGTCCTCCACCTCGGACCCGCCCACCGTTTTCGGGTACTCCAGTTCCGCGTCGAACGGAAGTGCCTGGCTGGCGGGAAGAACGACGGCGTCCACAGTGGAGAAATAGGCGCGGACACGGTGGAAGAGTTCGGTGCGCAGCCGGATGGCCGTCGCGACGTCGGCGCCGGTGAGCGCGCGTCCTTTCGCGACGTTCCAGCGGATGGCCTGCTTGACCTTGTCCGGTTCGGCGTCGATGAGGTCACCGACCCCCTGCGCGTAGTACAGGGCCCGGAAGGTCTGGAAGACCTCCTCGGCTCCGGTCAGGTCGGGACAGCCGGAGACGACTTCGGCACCGAGGCCGCGCAACACGTCCACCTGGGCTTCCACGATCGCCGCGACCTCCGCGTCGACAGGTACCCGGCCGTCCAGATCGGGTGAGACCGCGATGCGGAAGCCGTCCAGCCGCGTCGGCAACCCGGCGGCGAACACGGCACCGGATTCGGGCAGCGACAGCGGCGCGCGCTCGTCCGGTCCCGCCTGGACGGACAGCAGCAGGGCCGTGTCGGCGACCGTGCGCCCCATCGGACCTTGAACACCGAGGGTGAACCAGGCGTCTTTCGCCGGCCACGCGGGGACTCGTCCCGGACTCGGCCGGTGGCCGACGACGTTGCAGAACGAGGCCGGATTCCGCAGCGATCCGCCCATGTCGCTGCCGTCGGCCAGCGACGTCAGCCCCGCCGCGAGCGCGGCGGCGGCGCCTCCGCTCGAACCGCCCGCGGAGCGGTCCGGCGCGTAAGGATTGCGGGTCAGGCCGAACACCGGGTTGAAGGTGTGCGAACCCGCGCCGAACTCGGGAACGTTCGTCTTGCCGAAGACGATCGCCCCCGCCGCCCGCATCCGGGCGACGACGAGCTCGTCCGCGTCGGGCACGTTGTCCTCGAACGCGGGCGAGCCGTAGGTGGTGCGCATGCCGGCGGTCGCGTGGAGATCCTTCACGGCGAGCGGGAGCCCGTGCAGGGGCCCGAGCGACCGCCCGGCCGCGTGCGCTTCGTCGGCGGCCGCGGCGGCGGCCCGCGCGCTCTCCTCGTCGATGCTGACCACGGCGTTCAGCTTCGGGTTCAGCTTCGCCACGCGGTCGAGCGTGGCGTCGAGCAGTTCCCTCGCCGACAACTCGCCGGAGGCGAGCATCCGGGCCTGGGTGGTGGCGGGCAGATCGTTGATCGCGCTCACGCGCGGACCTCCTCGGGGTCGGGGACTCGGTAGGGAAATCCTTCAGTCCGGCAGCGGGTTCCTCCAATAGGCGGGGCACGCGGAGCTTCCTACGTTGGGACGAACGTTGCCGGGGAGGGGCGCAACGTCGACCGTCCCGTCACGTTCAAGGAAGAGCGCATGACAGCATCCACCGCTCCATCCAAGACCACCTCCGCCCAGACCCGCAGGCTCGCGATCGGCGCGGGCGCCGGAACCTCGCTGGAGTTCTTCGACTTCTCGATCTACACGGTCGCCTCCGCGCTGGTCTTCCCGAAGGTGTTCTTCTCCGGCGACACCGATCCCTGGTTCGCCTCGTTCATGAGCCTGGCGACCTACACGATCGGCTACGTCGTCGCGCCGCTGGGCGCGATCGTGATGGGCTGGGTGGGCGACCGCTACGGCCGCCGCCGCGCCATGCTCATCACCTTCTACCTCATGGGCGCGGCCACCGTCCTGATGGGACTCCTGCCCGGCTACGCCACGATGGGGGTCGCCGCGCCGTTGCTGCTCGTCCTGTTGCGCCTGGTGCACGGGTTCTCCCGAGGCGGGGAACTGGGCGGCGCTTCGGTGCTCGCCGTGGAGCACGCGCCACCGTCACGGCGGGCGGCGTTCGGCGCGTTCGTCGCCTTGGGGTCGCCGGTGGGGGCGCTGCTGGCGAACCTGGCCTTCGTGCTGATCTTCTACTTGCCGCAGGGGGTGATCACCAGCTGGGGCTGGCGGATCCCGTTCATCGCGGGCGCGGTCGTCCTGGCCATCGGTGTCTGGGCGCGGCGTGCCCTCGAGGAATCGCCCGTGTTCCACGAGCTCGCGGCCAGCAAACTGGACAAGAAGATCGTCAAGCTGCCGATCTGGAACGTCATCCGGGACAACTGGGGCAAACTGCTGCTCGCCGCGGGCGCGAACACCGGGCTCAACGGTGTCATGTTCGTCCTGGCCGGGTTCATGCTCTCCTACGCCGCCGGTCCGGCGCCGAAGGGCCTCGGCCTCGACATCCAGGACGTGCTGTGGGGCACCCTGCCCGGCCTCGCGCTCCACGCGGTCACGGTCGTGATCGGCGCCCGGCTCTCCGACAAACTGGGCCGCAAACCCGTGATGCTCGCGTCGGCCGTCGCGGTACTGGCCTACATGTTCCTGCTGTTCCCGATCGCGGAGATCGGCACGCTGACCGCGTGGGCGCTCGCCATCGCCGTCGGTTTCGCCCTCACCGGCTTCCTGTTCGGCCCGCTGATCACCTACCTGACGGAGCTGTTCACGCCCGAACAACGGCAGTCCGGCGCCGGGCTGGCCTACCAGCTCGGCGCGGTGCTCGGCGGTGGCCTCGCGCCGTCGATGGCGAACCGGCTCATCGAATGGACCGGCTCCTCGACGTCGGTCGGCTACTACCTCGCCGGCGGGATGGCGCTGACCGTCGTCTGCCTGCTGGCCCTCCCCGAAACCGCACCAGTGAGGACCCGCCGATGAAGGACGAGCTCGCCGAACTGCGTCACCGCGTCGAGGTGCTGGAGGCCGAGGCCGAGATCCGCCGGATCCAGGCCCGCTACATGTTCCTCTGCGACACCCCCTGCCCGGAGTACGGCGTCACCGGCGACGACCACCGCATCGAGCTGATCCTCGGGCTGTACACGGAGGACGCCGTGTGGGAGGGCGTCGGCGAGTACTACGACGGGCAGTTCGGCCGCGCGGTCGGCAAGGACCGGATCCGGGCGCATTTCGAACGGTTCTGGGGCGAGAAGCGGGATCCGGCGCTGGTCCTCAACGCCCACTACCTGACGTCCGAGCAGATCCACGTCGACGGCGACCGGGCCGAGGGGCAATGGATCCACGTCCAGCCGTGGCTGTACGCCGACGGCACCGGCCTGCTGCGCTCCAGCAGGCTCAACAACGCGTTCCGGCGCCAGGACGGCCGCTGGCTCATCAGCCGCACGCGGACCGAGAACGTCTTCATCGCTCCGCTGCCCGGGGGTTTCGCCTCTGACTTCCCGGCGTCGTCGGTGCTGATGGCGCCGGGGGCTCGTGAGTGAGGACGGTGTGACTGGACGGACGCCACACGTGTGGCGTCCATCCGGTCACACGACATCGCCGGTGCTGATGCCAGGCCAAGTCCGTGAAGCCCCCTTGAGGAACCCAAAGTCCCTCAAGGAGACCTTCACGGACTCCGCAATCGCCCCGTTCGCCCCCTGTGCATCAGCAGTCACAGCGGCTGCGCGTGAAGGCCCCCTTCCCTCGGCTCAGCCGAGGAAACTCGACCTTCACACCTTCCCGAGTACATGAAGGCCCCCTTTCTTGCGTCTAGGTACAGGAAGGGGGCCTTCATGTACTTCGGCGGGCAAGAAGACCCCTGCGCCCTAGACGGTGACCTGGTGCTGGAGGACGTCGCGCACCAGGGTGCCGAGGCTGTCCGACCCGGTCTTGGCCTTGATCCGGGCCCGGTGCACGTCGACGGTCTTCACGCTCGTGCCCAGCTGCCGCGCGATCAGCTGGCTGGGCAGGCCGTCGATCACCAGCCGGAGCACCTCCCGCTCCCGCGGGGTCAGGGTCGCGATCCGCTCGGCGACGGCTTTGCGGCAAGCCGCCGCCGAGAACCGTTCCGACGCGACCACCAGCTGCGCCTGGACGACTTCCAGCATCCGCTGCGGCTCGTACGGCTTCTCGAGGAAGTCCACGGCGCCCAGCCGCAGCGCACGCACCGACATCGGGATGTCGCCGTGCGCGGAGCAGAAGATCACCGGGGCCGGGAATTCGCGCGCGACGAGCTTCTCCTGCAGTTGCAGCCCGCTGAGCCCGGGCATCCGGACGTCGATGATCAGCACGCTCGGCTCGTCGGGGTCGAACTCCTCCAGGAACGTCGGCCCGTCCGGGTAGACGAGCGCCTGGATGCCGACGCTCTCCAGCAGGAACACCAGGGATTGGCGGATGGCCTCGTCGTCGTCGACGATGTAGACCACCGGCGACGTCTCGCCGCCGGGCGCGGACTCAGTGGTGGTCATGCGGAGCTCCTCCTGGTCGAAGGGTAAGCCAAGGGGCGGACGCGCACGGTCGGAGGCCATGGCGCGAAAGCCACTTTCGCAACGTTCAAGGTTGCAAAAGTGGCTTTCGCAACACCCCGCGGGCACTCCAAGAGGGCCCTCACTCCCCAGATGACGGCCCGGCGAGCACCCGTT
Organism: Amycolatopsis sp. PSD-21; assembly: GCF_055561455.1. Lineage (NCBI taxonomy): Bacteria > Bacillati > Actinomycetota > Actinomycetes > Pseudonocardiales > Pseudonocardiaceae > Amycolatopsis > Amycolatopsis sp. PSD-21. The sequence continues at coordinate 4,987,951 of NZ_CM145712.1, forward strand.
CCACCCAGCAGGCGTGCCCGAGCAGTTCGGCATCCCCGCCATGGCGTCCGACGAGTTGAAGCCCGAGCGGCAGCCCCGCCGGGTCGGTGAACCCGGGCAGCGCGACCGCGGGCAGGCCGAGCGCCTGCCAGCCCCGGCTCAGCACGGGATTCCCGGTCGCGTCCAGTCCTCGTGGCGCCGCGCCGGGCGCGGCCGGGCCGAGCACGACGTCGTACGAGCCGAACACCTCCGCGAGCCGGATCGCGCCGTCGGCGATGGTCGCGCGGGCGCTTTCGTACTCGTCGGTCGAGGTCGCGGCGCCGGTCCGCAGCAACTGCGCCAAGGGAGCGCTCAACCGGTCGGCCGAGGCGAGCTCCGCAGCCCTTTCGCGGGCCGCTTCGTAGGCCATCACCACGGGATGGGCGGCCGTGAGCTCGGCCATCAGCCGTTCGTCGAGGAAGGCCGAGACGGTCGCCCCTGCCTCCCGCAGCCGCTTCGCCGCTTGTGTCACGGCGTGCCGCATCGGCGCTTCGACGACGTCGAGCGCGTCGGCGGACCACACCAGGATCCGCGGCGGCCGCGGTTCCGGATCGGGATCGGCGGTCAGCGCCGACCAGGCGATCGCGAGGTCGGAGGCAGTCGCTGCGAAGACGCCGTGACTGTCCAGGCTGGGGCTCAGCCCCGTCACCCCGGTGACCGGATACCGGCCACGGCTCATGACCAGCGACGCGACCCCGCAGTACGACGCCGGTCTGGTGACCGATCCGGCGGTCTGCGAGCCCAGCGCCAGCGGGACCTGCCCGGACGCGACGGCGGCGGCCGATCCGCTCGACGAACCGCCCGGGGTATGGCCGGGAGCCGCGGGATTATGGGTCGGGCCGGGGGCGAAGAACGCGAACTCGGTGGTGACCGTCTTCCCGAGCGGCACGGCGCCGGCCGCGCGCCAGGCGGTCACGATCGCCGCGTCCGAGGCCGCCGGAGCGGCTTCCGCGCGCAGCGCCGAACCGCACCGGGTGGGCACGCCCGCCAGATCGATGATGTCCTTGACCCCGAGTGGCACGCCCGCACCCGGCAGGAAGGCCGTCCGGTCGACCCAGGCGTGCAGATCCGCTTCCGTCTCGGCGATCCGGGCCAGCGCGCGCTTGTGAGCATCCTCCGGAGTGGTCCGCCCCTCCCGCAGATCCCGGACGAGTTCCCGCAGCGACCACGGGCGCGAGAGCTTCATCGCTCCACCCAGGCGGCGTCCGCTTCCCAGAAGTCCACGCCGCCGGCGCTCACCCCGTGCCGCCACTCCGAGGTGCGCCTCAGCAGGGGTTCGACCCGCGCGGTCACCTCGTCGGCGGCGTCGGGGCCGTCGGCCGGGACCTGCCAGTGGACCCACTCCAGTTCGCGGCCCTCGGCGTCGTGCACGAACAGGTCCACATGACGCCAGCCGTACCCGTGGTTGTCGTTGTAACACATCAACGTGGTGCGCTCGCTCATGGCGCGATCCGGTGGAATTCGCGGCGGAAGTAGGCGAGGCCGCCGGCGCCCTCGTCGACGAAGACGTCCTCGACCTCCACGAAGAGCACGGTGTGCGTGCCCTGGGTGAACTCGGCACCGACACCTCCGATCAGGACGGCGGCCGCGTCTCGGACGACGGGGATGCGGAACCGGTCGTGCTCCCAGACCTCGGACCGGAACCGGTCGAGCATCGGCACGTCCGTCGCACCGGCGAACTGCAGGGCGAGGTCCTTGTGCTGGGGCGCCAGGACGTTGATGGCCATCCGCCCGTTGGTGCGGAAGATGTCGTGCGTGTAGCTGGACTGGTTGACGCAGACCAGCAGGGTCGGGGGTGAGTCGGTGACCGAGCAGACCGCGCTCACCGTGATGCCGGCGCGGCCGCTGACGCCGTCGGTGGTGACGATGTTGACAGCCGTCGAAAGGTTCGCCATCGCCGCGCGAAACCGTCGCTGGGTCGTGGTCAGCTCATCGGGCATACCTCGACGCTAGAGCCGTGGCCGAAACCGGCGATATCCCGAGTTCCACCGCGCCGCCTGAGGATTTCCCTTACGTGGCCAGCGGCAGCGCGAACCCGAACCGGGAGCCGCCGCCGTCGCGCCGCTCGGCCCAGATGCTTCCGTGCTGCCGCGTGATGATGCGGTGGCTCAGCGCCAGCCCGATACCGCTGCCTCCGGGTTTGCTGGTGAAAGACTCGGCGAAGGGATCCCTGGCGACGCCACGGCCGTGATCGTCGACGGTGAGGACGCCGACGCCCTCCTTGGCGCGGGTGCCCACCGTGATCCGCCGTTGCGCCGGTTCGCATTCCGCGGTCTCGTCGATCGCGTTGAGGCACAGGTTCATCACCACCTGACCGGTGAGGACGCGTTCGCACCGCACCAGCACCGGCGCCGGATCGAGCCGGACGAGGACCTCCACGGCGTGCGGCGCGGCGCTCAGCTCGATGAAGTACAGGCATTCCCGGACGATCTCGTTCAGATCGACCATCTGCTCGACCTGCTCCAGATGCCCGACGAAGGACCGCAGTGATCCGACGATGTCCTTCGCCCGGTCGATCTGGCGGGCGACGCTGTCCAGGCCGTAGCCCATCTGCTCACGGACGTCACCACCGGTCGCGATCGTGGCGGCACGCGCGCGGATGCCCGCGATGAAGTTCGCGGCGGCGGCCAGCGGCTGGCCGAGTTCGTGCGCGATCGCCATCGCCATGTCCCCCATGGCGTTGTAGCGGGCCAGATAGTTCTCGTGCCGCAGTTCCAGCTCTCGCCGCGCCTCGCCACGCACCCGCTCGGAGACGTCGTGCAGGATCATCAGATACGCGTCGACCTCGGACTCCGACAGCCGCTCCAGGCTCCCTTCCAGCCAGGTCGCGTTCTCCCCCGGCAACTCCAGCTGCACCGGCCCGACCGGATCCGCGCCGGCCACCACCTCGGTCCAGCGCACCGGCCTGCCGCCCAGATGCAGCCGCGCGTACGCGGTCAGCGGCTCCCCGGCCAGCCGATCGTCGTCGCCGGTCAGGCCGAGGAAGGCCAGCGCGCTGTCCGTGGCGAACCGCACCGCTCCGGCGGCGTCGAGCATGAACGCCACGGTCGAGGTGTGCCGCGCCAGCGCGTCGACGTACGACGTCGTCAGCTTCAGCTCCCGCTCGACCTCCTCCGCGCGCTGGATGTCGCGGAACTGGACCATCACCGCGGGTCCCCGCTCCAGTTCGACCCGGATGGCCACCGCGTCGGTGGGGATCACGCGGCCGGATTTGCTCCGGTAGTGCCACACGATGCGGCTCGAACCGTGTTCCACCGCGGCCTGGAGCCAGGCTCGCCCGATGACCCGGTCGTACTGCTGCGCGGAACTGCTCATGTGGTTGGCCTTGAGCGGGCGCAGCTCCGAAAGGCTGAATTCGAGCATCTCGCACGCGGCGGGATTGGCCCACAGGATGTTCTTGGTCGCCGCGTCGTGGACGAGCACGCACACCTTCGAGGCGTTCATCATCGCCACGAAGTCGCCGGTGGCCAGCTCGGGCGCGATCGGATCGACGTCCACGGCCTCAGCATAGGAGTTCGCCGCCGGGCCCTCCGGTAAGGATTTCCCCTACCGCCCTGCGTGGGAATCCCCCGCCGTCGGCAGGCAATGACCAATGGCCACGCGCGCCGGTGATCCCTAGCGTCGGAGACATCTTCCCTACGACGCGAGGAGCGCCCGATGGCCCAGATCCAGGAGAGCCCGGCCACGACGCTCGAGGATGTCCTGGCCGAACTCCTCGAGCGCCGTCAGGAGTTCCGCGACCAGCGGTACGTGCCCCGCGACTTCGTCACCCGGCTCAAGGAAGCGGGCGTCTACCGCTCCGCGACACCCGAACGGTTCGGCGGCGAGCCCCTTCCCCCTGCCGACTTCCTCCGGATCGTGGAGCGGATCTCCGTCGTCGACGGATCCACCGGCTGGGTGGCCAGTTTCGGCTCCGCGTTGGTCTATCTGGCGGCGCTGCCCGTCGAGACGCAGGCGGAGCTGTACGCCGACGGTCCGGACGTGTGCTTCGCCGGCGGTCTCTTCCCCGTGCAGCGGGCCGAACCCACCGCCTCCGGCTTCCTGGTCGACGGCCGCTGGAAGTTCGCGAGCGGCTGCATGGGGGCGGACATCCTCGGCGTGGGGATCCCCGGCGACGACACGACCGCCGGAAAGCCGCGCACCGCGCTGCTGCGGCCCGAGCAGGTCAAGATCATCCAGGAGTGGGACGTCGTCGGGATGAAGGGCACCGGTTCCTTCGACCTGGTCGTCGACAAGGTCGAGGTTCCACGCGAATGGACGTTCATCCGCGGCGGTGAACCCACCATCGACGAGCCGCTGTACCGCTATCCCACCCTCGCCTACGCCTCCCAGGTGCTGGCGGTCGTCGGCGCGGGGGTCGCCCGCGCGGCGCTCGACTTCGCGACCGAGGTCGGCAGCGGCCGTTCGGGTGTCACGGGCGCGCCGAAACTCGCCGACCGCGCCTATTACCGGACGGGCCTTGCCGAAGCCGAAGCGACGATGCGTTCGGCGCGCGCGTACTTCTACGAGGTCACCGACGAGGCATGGCGGACCGTGCTGCATGGCGACCCCGTGACGCCGGAGCAGAACGCGCATCTCCGCCTCGCCTCGACCCACCTCGCCAAGACCGCCGCGGAGACCGTCAACCGGATCATCGGCCTGTCCGGGACCGGCGCCATCGCCAACGACCACCCGCTGCAGTGGCTGCTCGGCGACGCCCTGGTCCCCCAGCAGCACGCCTTCCTGGGTCCGGCCATGTACGACGCCGCGGGTGCCGTGCTGATGGGGCATCCGCCCACCGTTCCCGGCTTCCAGTGACCACTACCGACCGACGAGGAGTTGGACCACCACCATGAGCGATACCCCGCTGCGCGTGCTGTTCTGCATCGGTATCAACCAGAACTTCTTCGACCTTCCCGAAGGCGGCGTCGCCGCCGGCGACGTCTGGACCGCCTTCGTCGCGCTGATGGACGGCATCAAGGGTCTTCCCGGCGTGGACTTCATCGGCGACATCGACGACGACTCGCATATGGTCGGCCCGTCCGACGGCTGGCCGTGGACGTGTTACCTGCTCTGCGACGTCGACACGCAGGAAACCGTCAAGCAGGCGTGCGACTTCCTGCGCTCCACGCCGGTCGGCGACAGCCCGTGGAAGCTGTGGAAGTACGCCAAGATCGAAGCGCGTATCGGCCGCGCCCTCACTCCGCGCGAATACCGGGGCTGATCGCGATGACGACAGAATTCACTGCAGCGACCGTGCACGACCTCCCGCCCGCGGACCTCGTCCTCGGCGACCGGGTCGCCGGGCGGATGTACACCGACCCGGCGATCTTCGACCAGGAGATGACGAAGATCTTCGAGCGGTCCTGGATCTGGGTCGCGCACGAATCGGAGCTGCCCAAGGCGGGCAGCTTCAAATCGACCCACGTCGGACGGCATCCGGTCATCGTGACCAAGGACCGCAAGGGCGAGATCCGCACGCTCGTGAACCGCTGCCGCCACCGGGGCGCGTCACTCTGCGAGAAGAAATCCGGTCACGCCAACGGGTTCACCTGTCCGTACCACGCCTGGTCCTACGGCCTGGACGGCAAACTGCGCGGCATCCCGTATCCCGACGGGTACGAGGGCGTCATGGACAAGGCCGATCTCGGCCTGAAGACCCTGCGCACCGAGTCCTACGGCGGGATGATCTTCGCGACCTTGAACGCCGACGCCGAACCGCTGGCCGATTTCCTCGGCGACGTCAAACTGTGGATCGACCGCTTCATGGCGCAGGGCGGCGGCTATCCGGTGAAGGTGCTCGGCACGCACCGGTTCACCTACCGCGGCAACTGGAAGATCCAGCTGGAGAACACCACCGACGGGTACCACTTCCCCATCGTGCACCGCTCCTGGATGGCCTCGGTCGACGCCGAAACCGCCGAGATGATGTCGTTCATGACCGATCCGACGGCGGTCACCCACGACCTGGGGAACGGCCACTCGGTGATGCAGATGGTCCCCGAGCACTCCGATCTGGAGGCGGACGACGGCAGCGAGCCGCTCCAGCCTCGGTTCGACGGACTGGTCGCCCGGCTGGAAGCCGCCGGAGCGGACGAAACCGAAGTCCGGAGGCTCGTCCGTGCCGTGCACGGCACCGGGTTCAACCTCAACCTGTTCCCCAACGTGTCGATGTCGATCTCGTTCTTCCGGGTACTGCGGCCGATCAGTGTCGACGAGACCGTCATCGAGCACGTCGCGCTCGGCAGTGACGGCCCGCCCGAGATCGTCGGCCCGGTCAACCGGGAGCGGTTGCGCGCCCACGAACATTTCCAGGGTCCGTTCGGTTTCGGCACGCCGGACGACTCCGAAGGCTGGGACCGGGTCCAGCGCGGCGCCCAGGGCGCGCCCGAGATGCCGATCATGGTTAACCGCGGTCTCGGCCGCGAAAAGCCCTCCCCCGAGGGCTGGCCGACCAGCCATGTCACCGACGAGACCGGGATGCGGGCGGCGTACGCCCAATGGAAGCGGATGATGAGCGATGACTGAGACCCTCACCGATCCGCGGGTGGTCCGCGCGATCGAGCTGGCGTGGCGCGAGGCCGCGTTGCTGGACGCCAAGGATTACGAGGCCTGGCAACGGCTTTACGCCGACGACGGGATGTACATCATCCCGATCGACCGTGACGCCGAGGACTTCGACGACGTCCTCAACATGGTCCACGACGACGCCCGGATGCGCGGGCTGCGGGTGCGGCGGATGACCGAGGGTTACGCGCTCGCCGCGGTCGACTCGGCGATCACCGTGCGGACCGTCTCGCGTTTCATCCCCGCCGACGTCGACGACCGGTCGGTCACGCTCAAGGCCGCCCAGATCATCGTCGCGTACAAACGGGGCCGCCACGACTTGTGGGCCGCGGACGTCGACTACGTCGTCCGCCTCGGCGCAGGTGGCGACGAGGATCGCTTCGCCCGCAAGGTCGTCCGGTTGGTCAACGCCGACGAAGCCGTTCCCGCCGCGGGATTCCTGCTGTGAGCGCCACCGCGCCGGTCGCCGTGGTCACCGGCGGGGCGACCGGGCTGGGCGAGCGGATCGCGCGGCGCCTGCACAGCGGTGGCCATCGGGTGGCGATCGCCGACCTCGACGAGGCGGCCGCGAAACGCCTCGCGACCGAACTGGACCGGACCGGGGCACACGCCCAGAGCTACCGCGTCGACGTCGCCAGCCGTCCGGACATCGACCAGCTGCTCGCGTCGGTGCTCGGTGACTTCGGCAGCGTCGAAGTTCTGGTCAACAACGCCGCCCGCACCCAGGCGCGGCCGTTGCTGGAGATCACGCCGCAGGAGCTCGACGAGGTGATGGCGGTGAACTTCAACGGCACCTTCCACGCCTGCCAGCTTTTCGGCGCGCATATGGCCGAGGCCGGGTACGGCCGGATCGTCAACATGGCCTCCCTGGCGGGACAGAACGGCGGCACCACGACCGGCGGGCACTACGCGTCGTCCAAAGGCGCGGTCCTGACGGCGACCAAGGTGTTCGCCCGCGAGCTCGCCGCCAGGGGCGTCACCGTGAACGCGGTCTCCCCCGGCCCGCAGGACAGCCCCATGGTCCACCGGCTCGTCGGCGAGGAGAACCTCGACCGGCTGACAGCCGGGATCCCGGTGGGGCGGCTGGGCAGTATGACGTTCATCGCCGAAATGGTGGCGTTGCTCGCCTCCCCCGAAGCCGCCTCCGTCACCGGCGCCTGCTGGGACGCCAACGGCGGCCTGTTCATGCGCTGATCTGGAGGCACCTGGATGACGAACGTCCTCTTCCGCGTCGTCGAAATCACCGAAGAGACGCCGGAAATCCGTACCCTGCGGCTGGTCCGGCAGGACGACGAGCCGCTGCGCGTCCGGTACCGGGCGGGGGCGCACGTCGACGTGGTCGGTCCGACGGGGGTGTTGCGGCAGTATTCGTTGTGCGGCGCCCCCGACGATCCGCGTTCGATCCTGATCGCGGTCAAACGGGAACCGGATTCGCGGGGCGGATCCGCGGCGATGCATCAGGTTTCGGTCGGTGATCACCTGAAGATCAGCGAGCCGCGCAATCTGCTGACCGTCGCCGAAGACGCCGACCGGCATGTCCTCGTCGCCGGCGGTATCGGTATCACCCCGCTGCTGTCGATGGCCTACGAGCTCTACACCTGGGGCAGCGAATTCGAGCTCCACTATTTCGCGCGCTCGCGGGAAACCGCGGCGTTCGTGGAACTGCTGGAAGAACGGGTGGAGTTCGCCGACCGGATCCGGCCGCATTTCGGCGTGCCCCGCGGCGAACATCCCGCCGTCCTGCGGGCGATCGCCGAAGACCTGACACCGTCGGCGCACGTCTACACCTGTGGCCCGGACGGTTTCATGCGGCAGGTCGGTGACGTGCTCGCCCCGGTCGTCGGCGCGGACCACGTGCATGTCGAGCATTTCGAAGCCGCCGAGGCGGACACGTCGGCCGACCGGCCGCTCACCGTCGAACTCGACACCGGTGAGGAATTCGAGGTACCGGCGGGGAAATCCATCCTGTCGGTCCTCGAGGACAACGGCATCGAGGTCTTCAAGTCCTGCGAGGAAGGCATTTGCGGCTCCTGCGTGTCCGGCGTGCTGGAGGGCACCCCGGACCATCGGGACAACTGCCTGACCGCCGCCGATCGTGAGAGCCAGATGGCGCTCTGTGTCTCACGCGCGCTCACCGACAGGCTCGTCATCGAGCTGTACTGAGCGAAAACTCGCCACCGAATGGCGAATAGCCGGGCGATCGCGCCGCTGGCAGGGTGGATTCGGTCCGCTCCGCCGAGAAAGGGTGATCCCCGGTGACGCGTCCCCTGGTGCTGGACCCGAACGGCCACGACATCCACGCCGAGAACGAGCGATTACGCGAGCTCGGCCCGATCACCCGGGTGGAGTTGCCGGGCGGTGTGGTGGCGTGGTCGGTCACGGGTTACGAACTCCTGCGAGACCTGCTCAGCGACCCGCGCGTGTCCAAAGACGCGCGTCAGCACTGGCCTGCGCTGGCCGACGTCAGCGCGGACTGGCCGTTGCTGGTGTGGGTCTCGGTGCGGAACATGTTCACCGCATACGGCGCCGACCACAAAAGGTTGCGCTCGCTCGTGACACAGGCCTTCACGGCACGCCGGATCGCCACGCTGGAACCCTGGATCACCAAGGTCGTCGACGATCTGCTGACCGGGCTCGAAGCCCTGCCCGCCGGCGAACCCGTTGACCTGCGGGAGAATTTCGCCTACCCCGTGCCGATCGAAGTGATCTGCCACCTGTTCGGCGTACCGGACTCCGCGCGCGGCAGACTGCGCCACTCCGTCGACGCCTTCTTCCGGACCTCGGCGAGCCAGGAGGCGATGCTGGTCGCCTACCAGGACATCCACTCGGTGTTCACCGAACTCGTCGCCGAAAAGCGGGCGAATCCCGGCGAGGACCTCACCACCGCGCTCATCGCCGCGCGGGACGACGGCGCCCGGCTGGACGAAACCGAACTCATCGACACCCTGATCCTGTTCATCTCGGCGGGCCACGAGACCACCGTGAACCTGCTCGACCAGGCCATCACCGCCCTGCTGACCCATCCCGGCCAGCTCGCCATGATCCGCGACGGCCGCGTCTCGTGGGCCGACGCGATCGAGGAAACGCTGCGCTGGCAGGCACCCGTGGCGAATCTGCCCCTGCGTTATGCCGTCGAGGACATCGCCGTCGCCGACGTCGTCATCCGGCAGGGCGACGCGATTCTGGCCGGATACGCCGCCGCGGGACGCGACCCGGCGGTGCATGGGCACGACGCCGACGCCTTCGACGTCACGCGCGCCGACAAGGCGCACGTCGCGTTCGGCTACGGCGCGCATTACTGCATCGGCGCTCCGCTGGCGCGGTTGGAAGCGGCGATTGCCCTCCCGGCCTTGTTCGCACGGTTCCCGGACCTGAGCCTCGCGATCTCTCCCGACGCGATGCGGCACCTCGACTCGTTCATCTCCAACGGGCATCGTGCCCTGCCGGTGATGCTGAACCGCCGGGTGGCCGCGTCGTAGCTCAGTCCTGGCGCTCGCGTCGCGAAAGCCACTTTCGGGACGTCTGATGTCCCCAAAGTGGCTTTCGCGACGTGCTCCCGGAGCCGCCAGGGTGTCAGCGCCGCCGGAACCGTGCGGCCAGCGCGGCCATCGGCGACCGCGGCTCCCGCACCGGCAGCCTGCCGGACGTGATGTCCTCCAGCAGCGTCGCCACGGTCTCCCGCGCGCAAGTGCGGTTCGCGCCGATACCGCCCGAGGGACCACGTTTGATCCAGCCGACCACGTAAGCGCCGCTGCGCCCGTCGACACGACCGGCGGTGTTCGGGATCGTGCCGCGGTCGTCGTCGAACGGAAGATCCGGCACCGGAACACCCCGATAGCCGACCGCGCGGACGACCTGACCCGCCGCGATCTCGACCGGCTCGTCCCGGCCCGTGACCCGCAGGCCCCGCACCTGGGTGTCGCCGATGATCGCGGTGGGCGCGGAGTGGAAGCGCAGGACGATCCGGCGCGCGTCCGAGGCCGGCGGCACGGTCCAGTCGACGGTCTCGCGGCCGAGTTCGCGCAGCAGAGCCGCTTTGCCGGTGCCCGCGTCGATCGCGGCCGTCGTGCGCGGGTCCGCGTCGTCGACGACGAGCGGCACACCGTCGCGCCCCGCCAGCGCGAGCAGCTCCGGAGAGGTGTACGCGGCGTCCTCCGGCCCCCGCCGGGCGAGCAGCACGACTTCCCGGATCTTGCTGGTACGCAAGCATTCCAGCGCGTGCGGGGCGATCGTGGTCCCGGCGAGGTCGTCGGGGTCGGCGGTCAGGATCCGGGCGACGTCGAGCGCGACGTTCCCCGTGCCGACCAGAACGACCCGTTCCGCGGACAGGTCCACCGCGTTCGCGGGCACGTCCGGATGACCGTTGTACCAGGCGACGACGGTGGTCGCGGCGATGCTGCCGGGCAGTTCCTCGCCCTCGATGCCGAGACCTCGCGCGGAAGAGGCACCGACCGCGTAGACGACCGCGTCGTGACGCTCGGCCAGTTCGTCCACGGACACGTCGCGGCCGACCTCGGTGCCCAGGCGCATCCGCAGCCGCGGATGCTCGTGAAGGCGCGAGAAAGTCTCGCCGATCCGCTTCGTGGCGGGGTGGTCCGGGGCGACGCCGTAGCGGACGAGCCCGCCCGCGACCGGCAACCGGTCGATCAGGGTGACCCGCGCGTTCGTGTGGAGGAGCAGGTCCTCCACGGCGTACATCCCGGCCGGGCCGGTGCCGACGACGGCGATGTCCGGCGGCGCGAAATCGCTCGGGATGGCCCGGTCGAACGTCGGTGGCGCCCACCGATGGAAGTTCGGCGCGGGATCCGCCGACGGGACGGGCTCACGGTCGGCGTAGAAGGCCGCGTTGATCCCCGCGTAGACCTCCAGCGGTCCGGTCAGCAGGTCCGCCGGGAAGATCGCGTCCACCGGGCAGGCGTCCGCGCAGGCTCCGCAGTCGATGCACGAGGCCGGATCGACGTAGAGCATCTCGGTGGTGCCGAAGTCGGGCTCGTCCGGCGTCGGGTGGATGCAGTTGACCGGGCAGACCGACACGCAGGTGGCGTCGTTGCAGCAGGTCTGGGTGATCGCGAAGGCCATGTCAGATCAGGTTCGCCCGCTTGTAGAACACCAGCGCGGGGCGGGTGAGCAGACCGCACGAACCGAGGAACTCCATCAGACCGGCACAGCTCGACCGCATCATCGCCTTGTGGTGCTCGTTGGCCTTCGCCTCGCGCAAGGCGCGCTTGGTGTCGAGCCCCGCGTTCTTGTAGACGTCACGGTTGATCATGCTGCTGACGATGAAGTACGACGCGATCGCGATGACCAGCGCGTTGATCCGGCGGCGCACGAAACCCGCGCCCTCCAGCTGTTCCCGCGTCTCCTCACGGGCGAACTTCATGTGCCGCGACTCTTCGACCACGTGGATGTTGTTGATGGTGCGCACGAACGGGACCACGCGCTCGTCTCGCATCCAGTCGCGCTGCATCACGTCGAGGACCTCTTCGGCCACGAGGATGGCCGCGTACGCCGCTTCGCCGCTGGCCGTCGCCTTGAAGACCCGGCCGAGTTCGACGGCGAGCCGGCGCGGGCGGTACGGGGGCGCGCCGAGCTTCTCGGCGCCGCGCGCGAACATGATCGAGTGGCGGCATTCGTCGGCGATCTCGGTGAGCGCCCACTGGAACGCCGGGTCGGTCGGGTCCTTGGCGTAGAAATCCCGGAGCACCATCTGCTGCAGGATCATCTCGAACCAGATGCCGGTGCTCGCGACCGAAGCGGCCTCCTGCCGCGTGAGCTCCTTCTGCTGCTCCGTGCTCATCTCGGCCCAGTAACTCGTGCCGTAGAGCGTGCTCCACTCCGGGCTGGCGCCGTGGAAGTTCTTGTCCAGCGGCGTCTCCCAGTCCACCTCGGTGGCGGGGTCGTAGGACAGCATCGCGGACGAATCGAGAAGCCGCCGCGCGGTCTCGTGGCGGCCTGCCCCGGCCGTTGCCGCGGTGCGTGGCACATCGGTGCTGGTCATACGGACCTCCCTGACGACGTCGACAGAGTGCGCGGCTACCTGTTACCGCGATTCACTGTTACTCAAGGTAACATATAGGAGCAGTCCACGAAAGAAGGGGAGATCCGCCCATGACCGCACCCCGCCGCATCGCCACCTTCGACCACGACGGACTCATCTTCGACGTCCGGGACACCGGCCCGCTCGACGGCGCCGTCGTCGTCCTGCTGCACGGTTTCCCGCAGACCGGCGCCTCCTGGGCAGAGACCGCCACCCTGCTCCACCAGCGGGGATATCGCACGATCGTGCCGGACCAGCGCGGCTACTCACCCCGTGCCCGCCCGCGAGGCCGCTTCGCCTACCGATCCGGCCGCCTCGTGGCCGACACCGTCGCCCTGATCGAGACCCTCGGCTCCGGACCGGTCCACCTCGTCGGACACGACTGGGGTGCCGTCGCCGCCTGGTCGACCGCGGCGCGCCGACCGGACCTGGTCACGTCGCTGACCACCGTGTCGGTCCCGCATCCCGCGGCGTTCCTCCGCGCGACCCTCACCAGCGACCAGCTCGTCCGGTCGTACTACATGTTCCTGTTCCAGCTGCCCTGGCTGCCGGAACTCGCCCTCCGGCGCCTGCCACGCGTACTGGAACGCACGCTGGCGGGAACCGGGATGACGCCGGCCCAGATCGAGCAGGTCCGCCGGGAAATCGTCCACGGTGGAGCCCTCACCGGCGGACTGAACTGGTACCGCGCGATGCCCTTCCAGCGACCGGGCGCCCTCCGCGCCCGGGTCACCGTGCCGACCGCGCACGTCTGGAGCGACGGCGACACCGCGCTGTCCCGGCGAAGTGCCGAACTCGCCGGCCAGTACGTCGACGCCGGTTACCGGCTCGAAATCCTGACCGGCGTCAGCCACTGGGTCCCCGAGGAAGCGGCCACGACACTCGCCGCGATCATCGACCGCACCGCCACGGAGGCGGCTAGTCGACCGGCGTGACCTCGGCCATCTCCGACCACGCGTCGCCGTCGAGGTTCTGGTAGTTGATCCGCGGTTTCTCCGCGACGACGGTCGCCATGAACGGGAAGAACTCCTGGGCGTGCCGCGTGGCGACGTGCGCGTCACCGGCGGCGCTGTCGGCGAACACCTCGACGAGGACGAATTCGTTCTCGTCGCCGGCGTTCTGGTAGTAGTCGAACGAAATGTTCCCGGGTTCGCTGCGCACCTGTTGCGTGTAGCGCTCGATACCCGCGAGCCATTCGGTGCGCTTCTCGGGGCGGATCTGTGCTTTGAGGACGATCAGGATCATGGCCCGAGTATCGCAAAGCGGGCCTTCACGCGCTCCGCTCCGAGGCCGGATGAAAGACTGTCCCCGTGATCACGCGGCTCCAGTCCTGTTGGTCCGCGATCCGGTACCTGGCGGTCGGCGCGGCCTCCTCCATGGTCGCCTGGTTCGTCCTCGTCGGCATGCTCTTCGTGCTGCTGATGTGCCCGTTCGGCGTCGGGATCCCGGCGTTGCCGATCGCGCTCCAGCTGATCCGCCGTCCGGTCGGCTTCGAACGCCGCCGGGCCGCCCGCCTGCTGGGTGAGCCGATCCCCGAGCCGTACCGGTCCGGCAACCCGGTGACCGACCCGGCGTCGCGCCGGGACCTGGGCTGGCTCCTCTTCCACGGCGCCACCGGTTTCGTCGTCGGCATCTTCGCCATCGCCCTGCCGCTCGGCGGGCTCCGGCAGATCGTCACGGCGTTCATCTGGCCGATGGTGCCCGGCGGGGTGGAAAGCTCGCTCGGCTTCATGGTGACGTCGTGGCCCCTGGCCGCGCTCAGCGCGATCACCGGTGTCGGCATGGTCGCGCTGATCTTCCTGTATCCCCGCGTGGCCCGATGGCAGGCCTCCGTCGCGCGCAGGCTGCTCGCGCCCGCGCCGGGTGTCGTGCTGACCGACCGCGTCGTCGAACTGGCCGCGTCGCGTGCCGCCGCGCTGGAGGCGCACGGCGCCGAACTCCGCCGCCTCGAACGGGACCTCCACGACGGGACGCAGGCGAGGATCGCCGCGGTGGTGCTGCAGCTGGGGATCGCCGATTCGCTGTTCGACAAGGACCCTCAGCGGGCCCGGGCGTTGCTCGGCAAGGCACAGGACACCGCGACCGGCGCGCTGGCCGAACTCCGGACCGTCGTGCGCAGCATCCACCCGCCACTGCTGACCGACCGCGGCCTCGACGGCGCCGTCACCGCACTGGCCGATCGCTGCCCGGTCCCGTGCACCGTGGACGTACGCAGCCGCGGCCGCCGTCCCGCCGCCGTCGAAGCGGCCGCCTACTTCGTGGTCGCCGAGATGCTGGCCAACATCACCAAACATTCCGGCGCCGGACACGCCTGGATCACCCTCGACGGCACCGCCGACACCCTGCTCATCGAGATCCGCGACGACGGCCACGGCGGCGCGGACGAAGCCGCGGGCAGTGGCCTGTCCGGGATCCGCAAACGGGCCGAGGCGTTCGACGGGACCTTGAAACTGTCCAGCCCCTCCGGTGGGCCGACCGTACTGAAAGTGGAGCTGCCATGCGGGTCGTGATCGTCGAGGACGACGCGCTGCTGCGCGAAGGCCTGGTGATGCTGCTGAACACCTCGGGCATCGACGTCGCCGCTGCCGTGGACGACGTGGACCAGTTCCTCGAACTGGTCGCCGAGGACCGGCCCGACGCGGTGATCACCGACGTCCGGCTGCCGCCCACCCACACCGACGAAGGCCTCCGGGCCGCCGTCAAAGCACGGAAGATGTATCCAGGGCTGCCCGTGCTCGTGCTGTCC
Source organism: Amycolatopsis sp. PSD-21 (assembly GCF_055561455.1). Lineage (NCBI taxonomy): Bacteria > Bacillati > Actinomycetota > Actinomycetes > Pseudonocardiales > Pseudonocardiaceae > Amycolatopsis > Amycolatopsis sp. PSD-21. The sequence goes on from NZ_CM145712.1 coordinate 5,003,298, forward strand.
GCGCACGTCGAAACCAGCTATGCGGCGGAACTCCTCGCCGACGGCAAGGGCGCCGTCGGGTACCTGCTCAAGGAGCGGGTCGGGAAGGTGGAGAAGTTCCTCGACGCGCTGGACCGCGTCGTCAAGGGCGGGACGGCCATGGACCCCGAGGTCATCACGCAGCTGATGGCGCACCGCCGGGCGACCGACCCGCTCGAAGGGCTGACCGCGCGGGAGCGCGAGGTGCTCGGGCTGATGGCGGAGGGCTACAACAACACGACCATCGCCGAACTGCTCGTGGTGAGCGACGGCGCGGTGCACAAGCACATCCGGAACATCTTCGCGAAACTCGGGCTGCCGGAGGACAGCGGGCACCGTCGGGTCCTGGCGGTGCTGGCCTACCTGGGCGGCAAGGGCTGAACTCACGAGCCTCCGAGTTCTTCCGCGAGCCCGACGACGATGCCCTCGGGACCCCGGACGTAGCAGAGCCGATAGATGTCCTCGTACCGTTCCACCGCACCCACGAGTTCCGCGCCATGGCCACGCAGGCGGGCGACGACGTCGTCGATGTCGTCCACCGCGAACATGACACGGCGGATCCCCAGCGTGTTCGCCGGAGCGTCCTTCGGTGCGGGCGTGATGGCCTTCGGCCGGTGGAACTTCGCCAGCTCGATCCGGCCGGGACCGTCCGGGACCCGCAGCATCGCGACGTCCTGGCGGACGTCTTCGAGCCCGACCACCCGTTCCGCCCCCGGCCAATCGAGTGGCCCCTTGCCCTCCAGTTCCATTCCCAGTTCGACGAAGAACGCGATGACCGCGTCAAGGTCTTCGACGACGATGAGCACGTTGTCCATCCGCTGGATCGCCACGTTGGATCTCCTTCGCTCGGCGCGGTCGCGAAGGTAGCGCCAGCACCACCTCGCGACGGGGGCCACTCCCCTGTTCGCCCGCGCTGCCCGACCGTAGCGTCTTTCTCATGAACGACACCGAAAAGTCCGGCGGCGCACTGGTCACCGCTTCCCTCTGGCTCGTCCTCCTCGTCAGCGCGGCCACCAACGCGATCGGCCAGTTCGCCGGGATGGACTACACCTTCCGCATGATCGCCGGTGCCATCGCGATCGTGTGCATCGTGCTGCTGATCATTCGCCATCTGGCTCGCCGGAAAGCCTGAGCCATTCGACGGCCCGCGCCGCGGCGAACCCGATGAACGCGTCCCGCTCCGGCACCCGGGACCGTGCGTCGACGGCGTCGGTGAAAACCCCGACCGCGTAACGGCCGCCATCGGGATACTCGACCACGCCGACCTCGTTGCGCACGGACGGAAGCGTCCCGGTCTTGCCGCTGACGCGGATCCCGTCGTCCGGGAATCCGGAGCGGAGCCTGTGCGGCCACACCTGGAGTTCCATCCAGCGCCGGACGTCCGCGCACGCGGATGGCGACGCGGCCTCGTCACGCCAGATCATCCCGAGCAACCGGGTGATCTCTTCGGCCGTCGTTGCACAGGTGTGCTCCGGCTGGAGCGCACGCAACGCCGCGATGCGCTCCATCGGGAGTTCGGTCAGCACCTTTTCGTCGTCCTCGTAGGAGATCCCGAGGTCGTCGCCGATACCGCGGAGCACCTCCCCGCAGTCCTGTGACACGGTGGTGTACTCGAAACCGAGGCCGCGCAACGTTTTCTCCGTCGCTTCCTTGCCGACGCGGTCGAGGATCAGGTCGGTGGCGACGTTGTCGCTGATCCCGATCATCAGGATCGCGAGGTCGTACCAGGACATCGAGATCTCGTGCCGGAAGGTGGCGAGGCCGTACGGGCTCGGCGTGGGGTGTCCGGGTGGGACGGTGACCCGCTCGCCGAGGTCGAGCCCGCCCTCGGCGCCCTGCTTCGCCAGTTCCAGCGCGATCGGGACCTTGAAGACCGACGCCGTGACGACGGGGGCGTGCTCGGCGACGCCGATCCGCCGGGTGCCGTCGATTTCGGCCGCGTGCAACCGGACGCGGACGCCGGCCTGCTTAGCTCGTTCGGTGATCGTTTCGATGACTTCGGACTCGGTGGGCATGGGACTCCTGTCTGATCGAGGCGAGGCGGGCTGGGGCGGTGATGCGAAAGCCACTTTCGCAACGTTGAAGGTTGCGAAAGTGGCTTTCGCAACGTCTTCCGGTGGCTCACGTGGCAGGTGGTCATGGGGCCCAGGTGGTCGTGAGCACGCCGTGTCGCGAAAGCCACTTTCGGGACATCAGGCGTCCCGAAAGTGGCTTTCGCGACACGCGCCGAACTACCGAACACTCACGAGGCCGAGCTGGATTTCGCTGGAGCGAAAGAGAACTGCCCCGGGTTCTGCGGCACCCAGAACGCCATCACGGCGGTGAGGAACGTGGTACCGATGAGGAATCCGAACGCGGCGGTGTAGGAGAAGGTGTCGGCGAGCCACCCCATCGCGACCGGGGCGACCGCGCCCGCCACCTGGCCACCGAAGTTCATCACTCCCATGCCGATCCCGGTGACCGCGGTGGGAAGAACCCGCAGCGGCAGGCCGAAAACGGCCATCGTCGCCATGCCGAACACCGCGAGGGCGAGCGTCTCGTAGAGGGTGAACTCCGCGGTGCTGTCCGCGTTCACCATCAACGTCAGCAGTACCACGGTCACCAGCGAGATCGAGCCGAGGTACCAGCGGCCGTGATCGTGGAAGTACCGGTCGAACAGCCAGCCGCCGAGAATGGTCGTGCCGATGCTGACGAGCATCGGGATCGCGGCCAGGATCCCGGTCTGGCTCAACGACAGCCCCCTCGACTCCAGCAGGTAGCTGGGCACCCAGGTGATCATCCCGTAGTTGAGCATGTTGGTGACGCAGAAGAGCAGGGTGAACTTCCAGATCACCGGCGACTTCAGGACCTGTTTCCGGGACACCTCGGGGGTTTTGACCTCGTCGCGCGGGAGGCTGCTCAGCCTTTCGGGCAGTGCCTTCGGCAGGATCGTCCACACGGCCACGCCGATGAGCGCGCCTACGCCCGCCATCCAGAAGAACGTGTGCCGCCAGCCGACCGCCATCAGCAGCGGGCCGACGATCAGCGGCGCCAGGCCGGCGCCGATACCGCCCGCGGACAGCATCACGCCGGTCACCGTCGCGCGATTGCCCGGGGTGGTCCGCTCGGCGATCGCCTTGAACGACGCCGCCGGGAAAAGTCCTTGGCACACACCGAAAAGGCCACGGACGACGAGCAGCATGCCGAAGGTGCCCGCCATCCCGGTCATCGCGGTGAACGCCGACCAGAGCAGCAGCGTGACCAGCATCGGCCCGCGCGAGCCGTACCGGTCGGCGAGGAAACCCGCCGGGATCTGGCAGACCATGTACACCAGCGCGAACACGGTGACGAGCCAGCCTTGTTCGGTCTTGCTGAGCTCGAATTCGGCGCCGATCATCGGCAGCGCCATCCCGATCGAGAACCGGTCGATGTAGTCGACCGCCCACGCGCACACCATCACCACCATCGTGATGAGCGCCGTCCGGTTGATCCGCCGTGCTGTCCAGGTGTCCTCGTTGACCACTGCCGTCATGGCGCCTCCGCGGGATCTTCGGGAGAGGAAGGGAGAACGGCGCGAGCGTGGCGCCGATCACTCATTCTGAAACGCGGTCGCCGGACGGAGTTCGTGCGATCACACGAACATCGGCCGTCCTTTCGGGACGGGAGACCAAGGTCAGTCTTCGGCGCCCGGCGGCCCGGTCCGCGCGTCGCGGGGCAGCAGCCGCAATTGGAGCATCGCGGCGAACCGCTCCCCCGCGTCGTCGAGGTCGATCTCGCCGACTTCGGCGAGGCGCCGCAGCCGGTAGCGGAAGGTGTTCGGATGGACGTAGGCCGACGCGGACGCGGCCCCGATGTCACCGAAGGCGTCGAGCCAGCACCGAAGGGTGTGCACCAGTTGTGACTGGTGCTGGGCGTCGTAGGCGAGCAACCGCGCGACCGGTCCGGTCGCGACGTCCCCTCTGGCCGCGGCGAGATCGGCCAGCTCCAGCATGAGCGCGTCGACGTGGGCGTCTTCGGCGGTCGCGACGCGTTTGGCGCCACCGTTGGTGAGCAGCACGCGCAACGCCCGGTCCGCGCCGTCGCGGGAGGCGTGGAGTCCGGACGCGTCGAGCGCCAGCGGTCCGATGCCGATCGCGGCCGCCGCCCGGCGGCCCGTGCGCTCCAGGAAGGTCGACGCAACCCGCACCGAACGTTCCTGGCAGTCGGTCTGACCGCCGGGCATCGGGAGGATGCCGTAGGCGACGTCGCCGACCAGCGCGACGGCCGAACGCGGCTGGACGGCGCTCAGGTGCATGGCCAGCGCGTCGGCGACCCGCTGGCGATCCGCGACCAGCCGGAGATCGTCCTCGGGGTCGGGTGCGCCGAGCAGGCCCATCGCGAGCACGATCGACGGCTGGCCGAGCAATCCGAGCCGGGCGATGGCCTCCGGCGCACCGGAGCCTCCTTCGAGTGCCGTGCTCACGAGATCCGCACGCAGCCGCCGTTCGACGTCGGCGCCCGCGCGCAGCCGGAGCAGGTGCAACGCGACGAGTTTGGCGGCGTCGATCAACGCCTGGGTGCGCTCCGCGCTGAGCGGTTCCCGTACCGCCGCCCAGATCGAGCCGAGCACCTCGTCGCCGGCGCGGACGGCGAGCGCCACGCGGGGAAGCGCGATGGCGTTGTCGTCGTACCGCTGGGGATCGACGTACACGGGCGCGTGGTCCCGGTACAGCTTCTCGAAGACGCCGTCCTGTTCGAGGCCGCGGGCGAACCGCTCCGGCACCTGCCTGCCGAGGATGGTTTCCACCCGGGACGGATCCGCTTCGTCCTGGCGCCCGGAGAACGCGAGAATCCGGTTGTTGCGATCCTCGATGGTCACCGGCGCGTCGATGAGCGCGGCGATCGCGTTGGCCAGCGCGAACAGATCACCCGAAGGCATTCCGCCGAGGGTCTGCGGCGAGACCTCGCCGACGTCCTCTTCGGCGAGCAGCGTCCTCAGCATGGCGGCGAGCTGCGCCCAGGAGGCGCCGCGCGCGAGCCCCAGCAGGGCGACGCCGGACGACTCCGCGGCTCGCCGGAGTTCCGGCGCCGGGGTGACGGGAGACCGGACGACGAGCGCCGCCGCTCCTCGCGCACCCACGTCGTGCAAGAGGCGGACGACCTCGTCCCGGTCCCGCACCCCGACGCCGAGCACGACGGCCCCGCCAGGGATTTCGGATTCGTCGTGCGGATCGTGGATGACCACCCCGCCGAGCTGCTTGCGGGTGGTCCGGCCGACCACGACCGGCTCCAGGAGCACGTCCCCGAGGTCTTCGAGGACGCGTCCCAAGCTCGTGTGCGGCTTGCTGGGCACCGGTGTCAGCACCCCCCGAAGTTAAACCCGGCCTCACCGAACCGACTGGTCCGATCCGACCAAATCTAGCCTCGGATTTCGTAGCCCGCTACGAACCGATCCACGCTTTCTCCGTGGTGACCTCGTCCAGAAGATCGGGAATCGGAGTCACGCCGAGTCCCGGCCCGGTCGGTACCGGCAGGTGCCCGGCGTCGAGCACGAACGGTTCGGTGATGTCGGTGCGGTAGAACCGGCCGGACGCCGAGGTGTCGCCCGGCAGCGTGAATCCGGGCAGGGAGGCCAGCGCGACGTTGGCCGCCCGGCCGAGCCCGGTCTCGATCATCCCGCCGCACCACACCGCGATCCCGTGCGCCGCGCAGACGTCGTGCACCCGGCGGGCTTCGAGGTACCCGCCGACCCGGCCCGGTTTGATGTTGACGATCTGGCAGGCGCCGAGCTTGATCGCGTCCGCGGCGGCCTTGGCCGAGACGATCGACTCGTCGAGGCAGATCGGTGTCCGGATGCGTTTCGCCAGTTCGGCGTGGCCGAGCACGTCCTCCTCTTCGAGCGGCTGCTCGATCAGCAGGAGGTCGAACGGGTCGAGCCTGGACAGCAGAGGCGCGTCGCCCAGGGTGTACGCGGTGTTGGCGTCGACCTGCAGCAGCACGTCGTCGCCGAAGCGCTCACGCACCCGGCGGACCGGTTCGACGTCCCAGCCGGGTTCGATCTTGAGCTTGATCCGGACGTAGCCCTCGTCGAGGTAGCCGCCGACGACGTCGAGCAGATGCGGGATCGAGTCCATGATGCCGACCGAGACCCCACACGCCACGGAGTCCCGGGTGGACCCCAGCTCGGCCGCGAAGGACCGTTCGTGCGCGCGGAGTTCGGCGTCGAGGACCGCCATCTCCAACGCGCCCTTCGCCATCCGGTGGCCCTTGAACTTCGCCAGCAACGGCGTCACCTTGTGCGCGGTCACGTCCTCGGCGGCCAGCAGAGCCGGGATCAGATGGTTCCGCAGCACGTGCTCGGCGGCGTCGTTGTACTCCGACGAATAGAGCGGCGCCTCCATCGCCACGCATTCGCCCCAGCCCTCGCCCGCCGGGGTCACCGCGCGGACGAGCAGCAGTTCCCGTTCGGCCTGGATCCCGAACGACGTCCGGAACGGGGCCACGAGCGGCATCCGGACCCGGCGCAGTTCCACACCGCTGAGTTTCACGACTGCTCCTTGGAGATCACGTACCAGCCGGCACGATCGAAACCGGCGACGTGGGCGTTGTCCGCCATCAGTCCGCCGAGGACTTCGCGTAGGGCGACGCGCCACGCGTTGCCGCGACCGGGATCGGTGCGGCGTAACCGTTCGATGTCGGACGGGACGGCGACGAGGACGGCCGGCCCGGCGGTGGATCCGACGCTCGGGCCGCCGTCGGAGCCGACCGTGAGCGCCTTCGCCGCGCCCAGCGCTTCCGCGTCGATCAGTACCGGCTCGCCGAAGGCGGCGGCGCGGACCTCCGGGCTCCGGAGGTCCCAGCCGACCATCAGCCGGTCGGTGTCGCCCGAACCGTTGATGTCGTCCTCCATCGGACCGTAGAAGTCGCGCAGGTAACCGATCGGGCGCGCGCCGAGTTTGCCGAGGTTGAAGTAGGCGTTGCGCCGCACCAGCGGGTCGAACGTCCAGGTGATCACCGAAACGCCCTGCAGCAGTGCCCACCCGCGCTGGTGCAGTTTGAGCGCGTGCCCGATCCCGCGGCCCGCGCCCGCCTTGGCGACACCGGCGATATGGCTGTGCAGGCTCGCCTTTCCGGGGCTCCCGAAGAACCCGAAACAGGCACCCACCAGTTCACCGTCCGCGAACGCGCCCGCGACGTAGTTCCCGGCCGTGGACATCGCGCGGAGCAGTTCCGTGCTCACCGGTCTGCCGCCCGGCCCGGACCGCCAGATCGACTCGAACAGGCCGACCACCGCGGCCAGATCGGCGATTTCGGTCAGTTCGCGGATTTCGACGCCCGAAGCCACGGCCGCGGCCCGCGCGGCGGCGACGGCCTCGTCACGCACCACCGCCGGCGCCGGGCTGTCCGCGTTCGTAGCAAGATTCGTCACGGGGCAATCCTTTCCCGGCGCGTCGGCCGAGTCACCGTCGTGCCCTACCAGATTCGCCCGCGGGATTCGTCGCGCCGGACGGACCCCGCTTCGCGAGGACGTTCTCCACGAGCGCGGCCAGCAAAGCGGTCCGGCGCGGCAGTTCCGCCACGACGACGTGTTCGTGATCCGCGTGCGCGCCGCCACCGACGGCGCCCAGGCCGTCCAGGGTCGGGACTCCCATCCCGGCGGTGTAGTTGCCGTCCGAAGCACCGCCGACCGACGCGGAAACCAGTTCTCCGAGGCCGAGCTCCTCCGCCAGATCCTGCGCCAGGGCGAACAATGCCGCCGACGAGCCCTCTTCGAGCGGCGGACGGTTGATCCCGCCGGTCACCCGGACCTCGGCGTCCGCCAAGACCGGGCGAAGTTCCCGGATGGCCCGGTCGACACGGAGTTGTTCCGCCTCGTTCCAGACACGGACGTCCACGGCCACCCTCGCCGCGGCGGGAACGGTGTTGACCGTCGTACCCGCCGAGACGACGGTGGGGGTCACGCTGGTCCCGGCATCGGGATCGGCGAGCGCGGCCACCGCGAGGATCTGGTGGGAGATCTCGATTCCCGCGTTGACGCCCTTCTCCGGTTCGAGTCCGGCGTGCGCGGCGCGGCCGGCCACCTCGACCCGGTAGTGGGAAACGCCCTTACGGCGGCACTTCAGCGCGCCGCCGTCGGCAGAGGCCTCCAGCACGAAGGCCGCGTCGCATCCCGCGGCGCTCTCCTCGATCAGCGCGCGGGAGGACGGCGAGCCGATCTCCTCGTCGCCGGTGACCAGGATGGACAGTCCGCCGCGATCGGGCACGGTCGCGGCGGCGTGCAGAGCCATCACGACTCCCGCCTTCATATCGAAGCAACCGGGTCCGCGCAACACTCCGTCCCGCACGGAGAACGGATGGGTCTCCAGAGAACCGTGCGGCCACACCGTGTCGTGGTGACCGAGCAGCAGGACACGCGGCGGTCCGGCGCCGAAGCTCCAGCGCAGATGGGTGACGCCGTCGACGACGATCCTCTCCGGATCCACGCCGAGCAGTCTCCGGCCGAGTCCGGCCACCACTTCGGCGCTGCGGGCCACCGCTTCGTGGTCCGAAGACGGCGATTCGCAGCGGACGAGCGTCTCGATGTCCGCGAGCAGGTCGCTCATCGCGGCTCACCCCGCAGCGGCTTGCCGGGGAACGCGTCCGTGCGCAGATTCCCGTCGGTGACGACCGGGACACCCGAGACGAACAGGTGCCGGACACCGACGGAAGGCCTGGTCGGGTCGAAGTAGGTGGCCGCGTCGGTGATCGCGTGCGGGTCGATCACGACGATGTCCGCGTCGGCACCGACGTTGAGCCGCCCCTTGGCCAGCGCCCCGGGGGCGACCTCGTCGAGCACGCGCGCCGGCAGGTAGGAGCATCGCCGGAACGCCTCCAGCCAGGTCCAGGCCTTGCTTTCACGCACCATGAGGCGCAACGTCTTGGCGTAGGTGCCGGAGGTGCGCGGATGCGTCGCGCCGCCGGGCGGAAGCGGCCATTCGGTGCTCTCGCTGGTGCCGTTCTTCCAGTACACGGGCAGCGCGTCGCTGGCGACGATAGCGTCCGGGAACGCGAGCGCCTGGTGCAGCAGGCCGAGGTCGTGCGGGCTGCTCTCGTCGAGGAACTCGAGGATGCACGGCGCGCCGGGATCCTCGGCGCGCACCTGGAGCAAGCGGCCTTCGTCGGCGATGCGCTCCCCCGACTCCAGCATGATCACGCTGGACGGGGACAGCCCCTTCATCTTCAACCGCTCGGGCGAAAGGAAGGCGGCGCCGATACCCGTGCTGCCCGCCCCGTATGGATAGGCCTCGACGGTCACCCTCGACCCGGCCGCCCGTCCCGTTTCGAGCGCCGCGAGCACCCGCTCGATCTGGTGGCCGGACGTGCTGTTCACGTGACAGTGGTGCATCGCGGCACCGGTCTCGGCCGCGACGATCGCGATCTCGGCCGAACCGTCGATCGGTGTCTCCGGGTTCACCTCGACCAGTTCACGGACATGGGTGTACGTCGGTGCCCCGGCCTCCTTCGCCAGCCTGGCCAGCGCGAGGAACTCGCCGGGGTCGGTGTCGGGCGCGTAGCCGAGCAGCACGCCGACGCCGAGCGCGCCCGCGGCCAGTTCACCGTCCACAAGGGACAGCCAAGCCGCCAGTTCCTTCGGTGACGAAGTCCGTTGCCAGGCGGGGTTTCCGAGCACCGCGAGCCCGCTGTCGATATTCGCGTCCGGCTCGATCCCGGCGAGCACCTGCGCCCGCGCGGCACCCCAGGACGCGGAAAAACCGTAGTGCAGCGGGCGACCCGCGGCGGCCGCCTCGGCGTAGGCCCGCTCGATCGGCATCAGCCCGGCTTCGAGGTCGAGCGCGGTGGTCACCCCGTCCATCGCCTGGAGCCGCTGGCCCGCGATGGTGTGCACGTGGCTGTGCAGGTCGATGAAACCCGGCCCGACGACGAGCCCGGAGACGTCGATCTCCACGTCACCCGGCTCCGTGGCCAGCCCCTCGCCGACGGCGGTGACCACCCCGTCGGATACCAGCACGTCGGCCGTGCCGTCGAACCCCGTCGCCGGATCGATGACACGACCGCCACGCAAGAGTGTCCGCATGCTTCGCCTCCTAGGATCGCCTCGTTCATGGCGACCCTAGGAGGTTTCGGCGGGCGTCCGTTCGTACCGCGCGACGAATCCGGCCCCCTCGATCCATCCGTCCGTACCAACCGCTCGTGAGTGGCAAGGACGGTTCCAACCGCCCTTGCCACTCACGAGCCCGCTGGCGGTTCCCAGCCGGTCCGGGCCCGCGGAGCCACGTCGCGAAGTCTCGCTCGCAGCGGCGGCCGCGAGCTTGAGTGTCGCGAAAGCCACTTTCGGGACGTCTGGTGTCCCGAAAGTGGCTTTCGCGACGCGGGCCTTCGGCGCGAAGGAAGCCGGTCAGCGGCCGCGGTGCTCGGCGATGATCTCCGCGTACCGGTGCCCGCTCGCCTTGACCGTGCGGACCTGCGTGTCGTAGTCGACCCGCACCAGCCCGAACCGTTTGCTCAGCCCGCTGTCCCATTCGAAGTTGTCGAGCAGCGACCACGCGAAGTAGCCCTTCACCGGGGCCCCCGCTTCGGCGGCACCCGCCACCGCGCCCAGATGTTCCTCCAGGTAGGCGATGCGGTCCGCGTCGTGGATCGATCCGTCCTCGGCGACCTTGTCGTCGAAGGCTGCCCCGCTCTCGGTGACGTAGATCGCGCGGGCCCCGTACTCGTTGGCCAGCCGGTGGATCAGGTCCGCCAGCCCCTGTCCGTGGATCTCCCAGCCCATCGCGGTGGTTGCCGCGCCCTCGACCGGCACCTGCCGGGCACGCGGGGCCGGCCCCTCCGGGTCGTCCTCGACGATCTGCCGGAAGTAGTAGTTCAGCCCGTGGAAACCGACCGGCGCCGAGATCACCTCCAGGTCGTCACCGACCACGGGTGGTTCGACGCCGTAGACCTCGATCATGTCCGCGGGATAGCCGCGGCCGTTCGACGGGTCGAGCCACCAGCGGTTGACGTGCCCGTCCATCCGCGCCGCCGCCTCGACGTCCGCGGTGGAGTCCGACGCGGGCTCGATCCCGCTGAGATTGACCACGAGACCGATGTTCGCAGGCTGGACGGCGTTCGCGGTGATCGCCTGTACCCCGAGGCCGTGCGCGAGCAGGAGATGGTGCGACGCGTGGACGGCCTGCTCGAGATCCTCGACGCCGGGGGCGAAACGGCCTTCGAGGTAGCCGAGCCAGGCCGAGCACAGCGGTTCGTTGACCGTGTTCCAATCCTTCACGCGGTCGCCCAGCCGAGCCGCCACGACCGCCGCGTAGTCCGCGTAGGCATATGCCGTGTCACGCTCGGGCCAGCCGCCCTCCAGCGCGGAAGGCAGGTCCCAGTGGAACAGCGTGGCGAACGGCCGGATCCCGGCTTCGAGCAGCGCGTCGACCAGCCGGTCGTAGAAGTCGAGACCAGCCGCGTTGACGGCGCCGCGACCGGTCGGGATCACCCGCGGCCACGCGACCGAGAAACGGTAGGCGTCGAGGCCCAGCTTCTTCATGATGGCGAGATCCTCCGGCCAGCGCCGGTAGTGATCACACGCGACGTCGGCGGTGTCGCCGTTCAGGACGGCACCCGGGACCCGGACGAAGTCGTCCCAGATGGACGGGAGGCGGCCGTCGGCGTCGACGGCACCTTCGACCTGGTACGCGGCGGTGGCCGCACCCCACAGGAAATCGGCGGGCAGGTGCAGATTCAAGGCGGACCTCTCTGTACGGAGCGGCGGGCGGGTCATTTCACGGCACCGGCGGTGAGCCCGGCGACGAGATAACGCTGGAGCAGCAGGAATCCGGCGACGACCGGGACGGAGACGATCAGGGACGCGGCCATGACCTGGTTCCAGTACACCTGGACCTGGGTGGAGTACTCCTGGAGACCGACCGCGAGGGTCCGCGTGCCCGAATCGGTCATCACCGACGCGAACAGCACCTCGCCCCAGGCCGTCATGAACGAGTAGATCCCGACCGCGACGATGCCCGGCATGGCCGCGGGGATGACCACCCTGATCAGCGCGCCGAGTGGCCCCGTGCCGTCGACCATCGCGGCCTCGTCGAGTTCCTTGGGGATCGAGTCGATGTAGCCGGCCAGCATCCAGATCGCGAACGGCAGCGAGAAGGTCAGGTAGGTGATGATCAGCCCGAGCCGCGAGCCGTACAGGACGATGCCGGTGGTGTTGCCGATGTTGACGAAGATGAGGAACAGCGGCAGCAGGAACAGGATGCCGGGGAACATCTGCGTGGACAGCACGGTCATCTTGAAGAAGTTCTTGCCCCGGAACCGGAAGCGGCTCAAGGCGTAGGCCGCGAAGATCGCGATCACCACCGAGAGGATCGCGGCCGAGCCGGAGATGACCAGGCTGTTCACGAAGTATTCGGCGAGCGGGATGGTCTCCCAGATGTCGAAGAACGGCTGGATCGTCAGCGTCGTCGGCACCCATTCCCAGGCGCCCTGCACGTCCCCGAGCGGCTTCAGTGACGAGGAAACCATCGCGTACAACGGCACCAGCGTGAACAGGGCGAGGAAGCCGAGGACGAATCGGCGGGCCCACGGGACCCAGCGGGGCTCAGACAACGGCGTTCCTCCTCCGCGCGGTCAGTCCCAAGTAGACGGTGCTGACGATGAGCAGGAACAGCAGCAACAGCACCGACATCGCCGAGCCGAGGCCGAAGTTCCAGGTCACGAAGGAACTCTGGTAGATGTGGATCGAGATCAGCGACGCCTCCTTCGGCGCGGACGCTCCGAAAAGGACATACGGCGTGTTGAAATCGTTGAAGGTCCACAGGAACAGCACCAGCAGCAGCACCTGGTTGACCGGCCGCAGCATCGGCTGGGTGATCGCCTGGAACTGGCGCCACCAGCCCGCGCCGTCGATGGCCGCCGCTTCGTACAGTTCGCCGGGGATGTTCTGCAGCCCGGCCATCACGATCAGGAACGCGAACGGCCAGTTCCGCCAGACCGAGACCACCACCAGCGACCAGAAGCTGTTGTCCCCGATGAGCCAGAAGGAGTCGGTGCCCAGCAGATCGTTCACCAGGCCGGTGTCCTTCTGGAACATGAACGACCAGGTGATCACCGCGGCGTACATCGGCAGCGCGTACGGCACCAGGAACAGCGTCCTGAGCAGGCCACGCCCCCGGAAGTTCTTCTGCATCAGCACGGCGGCCGAGGTGCCGAAGAGCCAGCAGAACCCGACCGAGAGCACGGTGTAGAGGACGGTGATCCAGAACGAGCCGAGCAGCGACTTGCCCGCCGCCGAGTCGAAGTCCAGGACGAACCTGTAGTTGTCCAGCCCCGCGGCCGGGGCGGACGAGAAGTCCCGGATGTAGAACTGCGTCAGCTTGAAGAAGCTCATCACGAGCCCGGCGATCATCGGGATCAGGTGGACGAGCAGTTCGAGCAGGATCGCGGGCAGCAGGAGCAGATACGGCAGCGCGACCATCCGCCGTTTGCGCCGGACACGCCGCGGCCGGGGCGCCCCGGCCGCCTTCACGGCCGGGGCGTCGTCGAGAGCGGTCGGCATCAACTACCGGCCGCGATCTGCTGGTCCGCCTGGTTCAGCTGGTCCCGGATCTTGGCTCCGTCGACCGGCTTGCCCGCGGCGACGTCGGCGAACATCGCCTTCATCGCGGTGCCGATCAGGGTCTCGAACTGCGACTCCTGCGGGACCTGCGGCATCGGCTCCGCCGAATTCGCGAGCACGTTCTGGAAGACCTTGACGTCTTCGGTCTGGAACGCGGCGTCGCCGTAGGCGTCCTGGACGGTCGGCAGCGAGCCGTAGGTCTTGTTGAGCAGCGCCTGCTCCGGCGCCGAGACCATGAACTTCACGAAGTCCAGTGCGGCGTCGGGGTTCTTGGTGTTCTTGAAGACCGCCATGTTGATACCCGCGACGAAGCTGGTCACCTTCCGGCCGTTCGGCGGCGCGGCGGCGGGCAGCGGGATCGGCGCGACGCCGAGGTTCGCCATGTCCATCCCGATGTTCTTGAACGACCCCGCGGAGGCCTGGTTCATGAACATCGCGGCCTTGCCGTCCGACAGGTCCTTGAGGGATTTGGCGGTGTCGGCGTACTCGGCGTTGGCCGGATCGACGATCTTGTCCTTCTGCATCAGGTCGACGAACTGCTGCACGGCCGCGACCGACGGATCCGAGGCCAGCTGCGGTTTACCCTCGGGCGTGAAGAACTGAGCACCGTGCTGGGCGCCGAGGATCGCCGCGTGGTGGCTGTTCTCGGTGACCTGACCGGCCTGGAGCGACAGCCCCCACTGGCCCTTGTCGGGCTTGGTGAGCTTCTTGCCGTCCTCGACGAGCTCCTCCCAGGTGGCGGGAGGCTTGGCGATGCCGGCCTCCGCGAAGAGTTTCTTGTTGTAGTACAGGCCGTACGCCTGGCCGTAGAGCGGTACGCCGACCGGCGGCTGCCCGCTCGCCCCGGTGGCCGCCAGCGACGGGCCGAGGAAGCGCGGTTTGCCGCCGACCTTCTCCAGCGCGGCGTCGTCGAACGGCTGGAACGCCCCGGTCGCCTGCAACGAGGCCGACCACGTGTTGCCGATGTTGAGCACGTCCGGGCCCTTGCCGGAGGTGGTGGCCGCGAGGATCCGGTTGAGCAGATCCGTCCACGGGACGACCTCGAGCTTGACCTTGATCCCGGAGGCCTTCTCGAACTTGTCGAGTTCGGGCTGCAGGACGGCCTTGTCGTTGTCGAGACTGGTGCCCTGGTTGGACGCCCAGTACACGAGCTCCTTGGGGGCACTGGACGACGTGTCGCCGCCGCCGCACGCCGTCGTGGCGGCAGCCGCCAGCGCCAGGACGAGCGCGGGAGCGATCTTTCCGATTCGCATCGATGGTCCTCGGGGTGAGTGGCCAAGCCGCGCCCGGAACCTGTGACCCGAGACACGTCTTATTTCAGGGCTTGAGTTAAGCCTTGGCCAACCTTGCCGTCAAGACCTTGAACGCCAATTCGTCCGGCTCGTTCACTCCCTCGTCAGCACGGCGAAGGCCTCGCCGCGATGGACGGCGAAGAGTTCGAGCGCCTTCTCGCCGTCGCGAGCACGAAGTGCGGCCGCCAGCCGGCGATGTTCGGCCGGGATGCTCGCGAGGTAGCCGTCGGAGCTCACGCCGATCCGGGTCAGCAGGAACAGGTGCACCTGCGACCGGATCGCCTGCCACGCCTCGACGAGCCGCCGATGACCGGACGCCGCGTAGACCGCGTCGTGGAAGTCGATGTCACAGCGGACCATCTCGTGCTCGTCGCGTGCCCGGTCCATCCGGTCGACGACCTCGTCGATCGCGGCCAGGTCCGCGTCCGGCGCGTTCGCGACCACGAGCCGGACGGCCAGCTGTTCCAGCGCCGACCGCAGGCTGTCGAGTTCCGCGACGTCCACATCGGACAGGGTCGTGACGATCGCGCCGCGGTGCCATTCGCTGCGGACCAGGCCCTCGCGCTCCAGTTTCAGCAGCGCTTCGCGCACCGGACCGCGGCTGACGCCGAGCGCCTCCGAAAGCTCGACCTCGCGCAACTGCGCGCCGGGCGGATACGCGCCGCCGAAGATGGCGTCCCTGACCCTGTCGGCGACCTCGTCCGCCAGCCCGCGACGACGTGCCGGCACCACCCTGCCGGGTTCGCTCATCCTCATCCTTCCGACCGGAACGCCCGATACTAGCGACCCTGCTCTTGTCCTAATGTTAACATTGCGACAACCGCCGTCCCGCCGGAAAGGATGCCCCGGACATGACCGTCCTCGACTCCCCCCTCCCCCGCTTCCACCTCGCCATGCCGGTCGACGACCTCGCCGCCGCGCGCACCTTCTACGGTGAGGTCCTCGGCCTCGAACAGGGCCGCAGCTCCGACACGTGGATCGACTGGAACCTCCACGGCCACCAGTTCGTCACGCACCTCGCGCCGGAGCGGCCGCAGAGGATCCACAACCCCGTGGACGGGCACGACGTTCCCGTGCCCCACTTCGGGTTGATCCTCACCGTGCCGGAGTTCCGGAAGCTCGCGGACCGGCTGCGCGCGGCGGACACCTCGTTCGTCATCGAGCCTTACGTCCGCTTCGAGGGTCAGACCGGGGAGCAGTGGACGATGTTCCTTCTGGACCCCGCGGGCAACGCCCTGGAGTTCAAGGCTTTCGCCGACGACTCGCAGGTTTTCGCCGCCTGACCGCGGTCCGTGAAGGCCTCCTTGCCTACCCTGACGGTAGTGAAGGAGGCCTTCACTACCGTCAGGGTCGCCACTCTCGGCCCAGATACACCAGCGACCACACAGCCACAGCGGCGGCCGCGCGTGAAGGGCCCCTTCCCTCGGCTCAGCCGAGGAAACTCGACCTTCACACCTTCCCAGCACATGAAGGCGGGCACGCAATCGATAACCTCCGCATTATCGATCGGGTCGACCTTCCGCGTTGATCAGCGGCAGGCGCGGCGAGAAGCTGGTCCTGTCAGATCACGAAGGACCAAGGAGACGCCGCCATGTTCGACCCCATCCTGCACCGAGCCGCCGACGCCGAGATCGTCAGCGACGCGCCGGGCAGCGAAATCACGCTGCTGGCCGACTCGGACACCACCGGCGGGGGCTTCACCGCGAACCGCGCGACCCTGAAGGACGGCGTCTTCGGTACCCCGGCGCATTTCCACACCCGGGCGACCGAATTCTTCTTCGTGCTCGAAGGGAAACTCCAGGTCCTGGTCGAGGAAACCCTGCACACGCTGGAGAAGGGCGACTTCCTCGCGGTGCCGCCCAAGGTACCGCACGCGTTCGGCCCCGCCGCCGGATCGGACGCCGACGTCCTGGTCACCTTCACGCCCGGCATGGCCCGTTTCGACTACTACCGGCTCCTCGACCGGGTCGCGCGTGGCGAAGCCGCCCCGGCGGAGATCGCGGCGTCGTCGAAGCAGTACGACAACCACTACGTCGACAGCCCGGTCTGGCGCGCCGCCCGCGGTCAGTGAGCGCTCAATCGACGACCGCCGTCGCCTCGACCTCGACGAGGTGTTCGGGTACGTCGAGGGCCGCGACCCCGATCAGCGTTCCCGGCGGGACCGGGGTACCGCCCAGCTTGGCTGCCGCCCGGTCCACCCCTTCGAGGAACAGCGCGAGTTTGTCCGGCGTCCAGTCGACGACGTAGACGGTCATCTTCGCGACGTCGTCGAAGGTGGCGCCGGCCTCGGCGAGCGCGGTGCCGATGTTGAGGTAGCACTGTTCGACCTGCGCGGCGAGGTCGCCCTCGCCGACAAGGGCGCCGTCGGCGTCCCAGGAGACCTGCCCCGCGACGAAGACCAGCTTCGACCCAGTCGCGATCGAAACCTGCCGGTAGGCGGGGATCTCCGGCAGGCCCGCGGGGTTCACCAGGGTGATGCTCATCCGTACTCCTCTTAGTCACTTGTGGTTACCCAGGAACTGTAGGAGAGTGTGCGGCGACCTGGAAGAACGCACTTTTTCGTGACTGGGGAACCTCATGGTGACCAAGCAGCTCAACGGTTCGGACGACGCCGATGTGATGCGGGCGGACTCGCTGGCGCGGGAGATCTTCTCCGACGTCGCCAACAAGTGGGCGCTCCTGATCATCGAGACGATCGGTGACCACACCCGGCGGTTCACCGAGCTGCGGAACGACATCGAGGGCATCAGCCACAAGATGCTCACCCAGAACCTGCGCATGCTGGAGCGCAACGGCCTGATCGAGCGGACGGTGCACCCGACGGTGCCACCGCGCGTCGACTACACCCTCACCGAGGCGGGGCACGGCCTGCGCGCGACGGTCGACGGGATGTGCGACTGGACCCATCGGTTCCTCGGCCACATCGAAGACTCGCGACGACGTTTCGACGCGCCCGTCGACAGTTGACGAGGTCCAGCACCGGCGATGTCACGTGACTGGATGGACGACACGCGTGATCCGATGGACGACACGCGTGACTGGCCGGACGACACGAGCATGACCAGCCGGGTTCCACCGCGAGTCGTCCGTCTGCTCGCGTGTCGTCCGGCCAGTCACACGAAACCGCCACCCGCGCACCGCAGCGGGTCCCCGAACACACGAAGCCCTACGGCAAACGCACGACCCGCAGGAAGGTGGGCAACAGCCACGGTCGCGGACCGCTGACGACGATCTTGCGCGTCAGCGCGGAACGCACCTTGCCGACCCGGTGGAACAGCATCAGGTTCAGCGTCGGCGGGTCGAAGGAGATCCGCACGTCGACCGGCCCGCCGGGCTCCTCCACCGTCACCCGTCCCCGCTGCAGCACCAGCACGACCGGGGACGTGTACGCCGACCGGAACGCCACGGCGATCCGCCGATCCCGCGGTGGTTCGTCGGTGTCGAGAAGGTGCCCGACGTCGTGGCTCAGCACACCCACCAGGAACAGATCGAAGAACAACGCCGCGTCAGCCGGGTCGATCGTCCACGGCAGCTTCTGCGCCTTGGCGATGTCCCAGCCGTGGATCTGCAGTTCGTCGACGAGGTGCGCGAGGACGCCGGCCAGCGGCACCTTCGAGCCGCCGAGCCAGTCCAGCGGCGTGCCGGGGTCCGCGTCCTCGGTCACCCGCAGTACTTCCTCGATGTCCGCGAGCAATCCGGCGACGAGCACCTCGGTGTCGCGTTCGCGAAAATCGCGCAACACCAAGGTGTTCAGCACGGAAACGGTGTCCACAGTGGTCTTCTCGACCTGGTCCTGCCCCCGCGCGCCCAAAATCGACGCGCTTTCCGGGCGCACCAGGGAGGTGTACATCTTCGCGATCATCGCGACGTGGGCGACGGTTTCGGCCACCGTCCAGTCCGCGGTGACCATCGCGTCCGGATCCGGAACGCGGGCGACCAGTTCCGCGAATCGCGCGCCCGTCACCCGATAGGCTCGCCGCACCGAATGCCACCGATCCGCGGCGATCGCTCTGGTCACCTCCCGATTTTATCGTGCTGCCACCGGAAATCCGTTCCGCTCGCGTGCGGTCCGCCGCTGCCCGAAAGCGCAGTGACCGTACTCACTACGGAAATTCACGTGACACACACCGACCGGCACAGGCAGACTGAACGAAAGACTCAGCCTCGCCTTCGCTGTCACCGCTGCCGGCGCCGAAGGCGGCCAACGCGGACCCGCGCCCTTCCAGGAGCCCTTCACTGATGACCGAGACCCTGCCCGAAACCGCCCACGACCAGCAAAGGGCACCGGCGAAAGCCGGCCTCCTGATCGGGGTCCTGGTCCTTTCCGCGTTCGTGATGATCCTCAACGAGACCATCCTGAGCGTCGCGCTGCGTGACCTGACCGTCGACCTCCAGGTCCCGACCACCACCGTCCAGTGGTTGACCAGCGGCTTCCTGCTCACCATGGCGGTCGTCATCCCGACCACCGGGTTCCTGCTCGAGCGGTTCACCCCGCGCCAGGTGTTCCTCGCCTCGCTCACCCTGTTCAGCACCGGCACCCTGGTCAGCGCGCTCGCCCCGGGCTTCGCCCTGCTGCTGACCGGCCGGGTCATCCAGGCCTGCGGGACGGCGGTGATGCTGCCGCTGCTGATGACCACGGTGATGCGCCTGGTCCCGGTCGAGAAGCGCGGCGCCACGATGGGCACGATCACCATCGTCATCGCGGTCGCCCCGGCGATCGGCCCGACCATCGGCGGCGCCGTGCTCTCCTCGCTCGGCTGGCGCTGGATGTTCTGGATCGTGCTGCCGCTCTCGCTCGCCGCCCTGGTGGTCGGCATGATGCAGCTGCGGCTGGACAGCGACACCCGCAAGGTGCCGCTCGACGTGCTGTCGGTGGTCCTCTCCGCGCTCGGTTTCGGCGGCGTGCTGTACGGCCTGTCGGTGTCCGGCGAATCCGCGGGCGGGCATCAGCCCGTGCCGCCGTGGACGCCGATCGCCGTCGGTGTCGTGGCGCTCGTGGTGTTCACCTGGCGCCAGCTGCGCCTCCAGAAGGAAGACCGCGCGCTGCTGGACCTGCGTCCGTTCACCCACCGCAGTTTCGTCGTCTCCCTGGTGCTGACGGCCCTGCTGTTCATGTGCCTGCTCGGCGCCGCGGCGATCCTGCTCCCGCTGTACCTGCAGACCGTCCTGCACACCACGACGTTCGTCAGCGGGCTCGCGGTGCTTCCCGGCGGCCTGGCCCTCGGCCTGCTCGGCCGCCCGGTAGGCGCGTTGTACGACCGCTTCGGCCCGCGGCCCTTGGTCATCCCCGGTGCGGCCGCGATGGCGATCTCGCTGTGGCTGTTCGCCCTGCTCGGCGCGGGATCACCGCTGATCGCGGTCATCGCCATCCACGTCCTGCTGATGGGCGGGCTCGGCCTCATGATGACGCCGCTGATGACCGAATCCCTCGGTTCGCTGCCCGAACACCTCTATTCACACGGCAGCGCGATCCTCGCCACCCTTCAGCAGCTCGCCGGCGCCCTCGGCACCGCCATGTTCATCGCGGTGGCCACGGCCAGCACCACCACGGCCGGGGCGGTCAGCCCCGACGCGGGCGGCATCCGCACGACGTTCATGGTCGCCGGCTGTGTCGGTCTCGCCGCGTTCGTCGGATCGCTCTTCGTCAAGAAGAGCGCCGGCACCGGTGCGGCGGCCGCGCATCACTGACGTTCGCCTCGCGCCCGCCGTCGCCTCCGCCGGAGGAACGGCGGGCGCGCGTCGTCCGATCACCTTCCGGCCGTAAGCGATGGCGGGCTGTTCGACCCAGCGGCGCAGCGCGCAGGCGAACACCAACGCGACACCGGTGGTCGCGGCGGCCTTGGCGAGCCCGCTGGGCAGCAGCCAGCCCGTGACCCCGGCCGCGCCGGTCTGGGCGAGGTAGAGCGCGTACGAACGGTCCCCGACGAAAGTCAGCGGCCTGCTCGAGAGCAGCGTCCGGACCGGGCCCGGCGACACGACGGCGACGAGCAGCAGTGCCGAGCCCGCCGCGTAGACCGGCACCACGGACTGCCAGTGCCCGCCGAGCACCTTCGCCAGCGGGCCGACGGAGAATTGCAGCACGACGAACCCACAGCCGATCGCCGTGGCGACGGCGGGGCTGGTCAGCGGCCGGACGAGGGCGAACCCGCGCGGATGGTGGAGCGTCATCGCCAGCAGGCAGCCGAGGATCAGCGAGCAGTAATGCACCGAAAGGCTCGCCCACGTGTGCGAGGGCGCCAGCGGCAGCGCGAACGCCACGACCCCGAGGACGGCCGAGGCGCCCAGCAGCAGGCGCAGCGCCGTCTTCCCGCTTCGCGCGAACGAAGTCAGCACCAGTAGGGCGGGCCAGACCAGGTAGAACTTCTCCTCCACGCCCAACGACCACGACGTCGGATAAGGCGTGTTGAAGTCGACGAGTTCGTTGCCGAAGACGAGGTAGTACGGCATGGCGTCGGCGAGCCTGCTGCTCTGGTACGTCCCGCCGAGCAGGACCGCGACCGTGGTCAGCGCCAGGAGCAGGAAGTACACCGGCATGATCCGGAAGACCCGGCGAAGGTAGAACCCGCGCAGTGAGATCCGGCCGTCACGGTCTTCCTCGCGCAGGGCCAGCGTCGTGATGAGGAAGCCGGACAGCACGAAGAACAACTGCACGGCGATCCAGCCTTGGAGGCGGTCGACGACCGGGCCTCCGTAGTGGAAGAACACGACGGCCACGGCGGCGAGCGCGCGTACGCCGGTCAGGCCGGGGAACCACGACGATGCCAGGTAGTCGGCGTGGTCGAGGGGGCGCCACCACGAGCGGCGTGCGGGAGCGAACATGCCCCGAAGGTTCGTGTGCGGACGCTGAACCGAAGCTTAAGGAAGCTGAAGACGTCTTCAGCTTCGCGCTTTCGCCAACGGCAGGCGAACGACGAGCCGGGCACCGCCGTCGTGATCGGCGACCTCGACGGTGCCGCCGTGCGCATGGGCGATCTCGGCGACGATCGCCAGCCCCAGACCCGCGCCACCGTCGTCACGCGCACGTCCGTCGTCGAGACGCACGAAGCGATCGAACACCCGCTCACGATCCGCGGCGGGAATGCCCGGCCCGTCGTCGGTCACCTCGACCACGGCGAACTCGTCCACAGTGGACACCCGCACTTCGACACCGGTGCGGGTATGGCGTTGCGCGTTGTCCACCAGGTTGCGCAGCAACCGCTCCAGCCTGCCGCGGTCGCCGAGGACCATCGGATCCCCGTCGATCCCGGCCCGGACACCCCGCCGGCCGGAGAGGCAGGATTCGACCACTTCGGACAGTCGCACCGGGGTGGTCCGTTCCGGTTCCGCGTTGTCCAGCTTGCCGAGCAGTACGAGATCCCCGACGAGGTCCTGCAGCCGGGTGACGTCGAGGAGCGCGTTGCGGCAGGCGTCACGCCAGTCCAGCCGGTCCGGATGCGCGAGCAACACCTCCAGCTGAGTCCGCAAGGAGGCCAGTGGAGTGCGCAGTTCGTGCGACGCGTCCGAGGTGAAGCGGCTCTGCCGGGTGACCGCCGTGTCCAGGCGGGCGAGCATCGTGTTCATCGTTTCGGCGAGCTTCGCGATCTCGTCGGCGCTGTCCGGCGCCGGGACCCGGCGGGAGAGGTCGTGCGCGCCGATCTCCGCGACCTCCGAGCGGATCGCCTCAACCGGCCGCAGCGAACGGCGTACGGCGAGCCACGCGACCGCCCCGATCAGCAACGCGATCACCGGGACACCCACCAGCAGCGTCACGCGTACCGCGTCGAGCGCCGCCTGCCCGGACTCGTCGACCACGGCAGCGCCGTAGATCCGGTACTTGCTGTCGCCGCTCGTCTCGGCCGCGACGTGCACGCGAGTCTCGGTGGTCTCGACGTCACGTCCGAGCACTCCCCGGCAGCCGACCGAGCCCGCCATCGACTCGTCGACCGCGCCCGCCTCGAGAACCGACACGGAATCACCGCGCTGGTAGTCGTCCGCCTGGACCAGCAGACCGTGCCGCAGACCCGGGCATCCGACGACGCGCCTGCCGGACTGGTCGACCACCTCGTAGGCCGAATCCCGGACGAGCAGGAGCAGATCGGCCGGCGCGGCGCCGGTGTTCAGCAGCTGCACGATCGCCGCCGCGCGCGCCCTCGCCACCTGCGCGGCACCCGCCCCCAGCCGGTTCTCGGCGTCGAGCACGAGCCAGGCCGAAACGACGCCGAGCGCGACGAGCGACGTCACGAACGAGGTCAGCGCGACCCGGAAGCGGGTCGTCCGCAGGAACTCACGCACCGGAGCCCACCACGTGATAGCCGGCGCCGCGCACCGTGCGGATCGTCTCCACCCCGAACGGCAGATCGATCTTGCGCCGCAGCGCGCTCACGTGGACCTCGACGAGATTCGCGGTCGCCGACGCGGCGAAATCCCAGAGGTTCTCCAGCAGCTCGGCCTTGGTGACCACCTCGCCCTGCCGTTGCATCAGATACGCCAGCAGGGCGAATTCCTTGGTGGTCAACGGGATCTCGGCCGTACCGCGACGGCAGACACGGCTCGCCTGGTCGAGTTCGAGGTCGCCGAGCCGCAGCGTGCCCGGGCGGGTCGCTCCCCCGCGCCGGATCAGCGCCCGGAGCCGGGAGAGCAGGACGCCGTAGGAGAACGGCTTCGGGAGGAAGTCGTCGGCGCCGGTGTCCAGCGCCTCGATCTCGTCGTCCTCGCCGTCCTTCGCGGTCAGCATGAGGATCGGCGTGGTGTCGCCCCGTTCGCGCAGCCTCCGGCAAACGCGGTAGCCGTTCAGCCCCGGCAGCATGATGTCGAGGATCATCGCGGAATACGGATGTTCGGCGGCGTACCAGAGCGCGTCGCGGCCGTTGTGCGCGACGTCCACGGCATAGCCCTCGGCGCTCAGCCCCGCGCGCAGCGACTCGGCCAGCCGTCGCTCGTCCTCCACGAGCAAGATCCTCATCCGCTCACGATCCCATACGGCCCGGCCACATTCGGTCACCGCCCGCCCGCTGTCCGGGTGAAGGCTTCGCCGCCGTCAGGACGAGTCCGCCACCGGCCGGCTCAGTCCTTTGGTCGTATTCCGGGAGCGATCCCACATTTCGGACCGCTCGGCCTTGTCACGGCCCGGCCGCCCCTTTACGGTCCTCGATGGGAGCGCTCCCACAAATCGGATTCCGGTCGCAAGGAGGCGACGTATGAGATTCCGCAGAAAGGGTGTTTCGGCACCATCGGCCGTCTGCGCGGTACTCGCGATGGTGGCGGTGCCGGTGGTGCTGGGCTCGAACGCCGAAGCGGCGCCGGGCTGCAAGGTCGACTACACGATCACCAACCAATGGGACACCGGTTTCGGGGCCACCGTCACCGTCACCAACCTCGGCGACCCGATCAGCGGCGGCTGGACGCTGAGCTGGGATTTCCCCGGAAACCAGCAGGTGCAGCAGGGCTGGAACGGCAACTTCGGTCAGCAGGGCGCACGGGTCACCGTCCGGGACGCGGGGTGGAACGGCTCGCTCGGCACCGGCGCCACCGTCTCCCCCGGCTTCAACGGCACCTACTCCGGCACCAACGCCAAACCCGCCGTCTTCACCCTGAACGGCACCACCTGCACCGGTTCCACCGTCCCCACGACCACCACCACCCCGACCACGACCACGACGACCCCCGGTCCCGGCGGCCCCAAGGCGGACAACCCCTACGCCGGCGCCGGGGTGTACGTGAACCCTGACTGGTCGGCGAAGGCCGCGGCCGAACCGGGTGGCGCCCGGATCGCGAACCAGCCGACCGGCGTCTGGCTCGACCGGATCGCCGCCATCGAGGGCACGGCCACGAGCCGCGGGCTGCGCGGCCATCTCGACGAGGCGCTCCAGCAGGCCGCCGGGAAACCGCTGGTCGTCCAGCTGGTGATCTACAACCTGCCCGGCCGTGACTGCTCCGCGCTCGCGTCGAACGGCGAACTCAAGGCGGACGAACTCCCGCGCTACCAGGCCGAGTACATCGACCCGATCGCCACGATCCTCGCCGATCCGAAGTACGCGGCTTTGCGGGTGGTGACCGTGATCGAGATCGACTCCCTGCCGAACCTCGTCACCAACGTGACACCGCGGCCGACGGCCACGCCCCAATGCGACGTCATGAAGGCCAACGGGAACTACGTCGCCGGCGTCGGCTACGCGCTGGCGAAGTTCGGCGCGATCCCCAACGTGTACAACTACATCGACGCCGGGCACCACGGCTGGCTCGGCTGGGACGACAACCTCGGCCCGTCCGCCGCGCTGTTCGCGCAGGCCGCGAAGAGTTCCGGCAGCACACTCGCCAATGTGCACGGCTTCATCGCGAACACCGCGAACTACGGGGCGCTCAAGGAGCCGTACTTCACCGTGAACGACAGTGTCGGCGGCACTTCGGTGCGGACGTCGAAGTGGGTGGACTGGAACCGCTACGTCGACGAACTGTCCTACGCGCAGGCGTTCCGGCAGGAGGCGATCCGGGCGGGCTTCCCGGCGGACGTCGGCATGCTCATCGACACCTCCCGCAACGGCTGGGGCGGCGCCGCACGGCCGACCGGACCCGGGCCGTCCACCACGGTCGACGCCTACGTGAACGGGAGCAAGACGGATCGCCGCATCCACCTCGGGAACTGGTGCAACCAGGTGGGCGCGGGACTCGGCGAGCGCCCCAAGGCCGCGCCGGAACCCGGGATCGACGCCTACGTCTGGATCAAGCCGCCGGGTGAATCCGACGGTGCCAGCAAGGAGATCCCGAACACCGAGGGCAAGGGTTTCGACCGGATGTGCGACCCGACGTACACCGGCAACCCGCGGAACCAGTACAACCTGTCCGGCGCGCTGCCCGACGCGCCGCTCTCCGGGCACTGGTTCTCCGCCCAGTTCCAGGAGTTGCTGAGGAACGCCTACCCGGCTCTGTAGGCCGTGGGTCTCGTGAGTGGCAGGGACGGTTCTAACCGTCCCTGCCACTCACGAGGCTTCTCCTTGCGCCGCACCGGTTATGTTGCGGACCATGCCACCGAAGACGACACCGTGGAACGGCGCGATCCCCTTCCAGTACGCGTGCCCCGCCAGCCCGTGCGGCTCGAACACCGCCCTCTGCCGGTACACGGTCCGACCGTCCTCATCGGACTCGACGCCGAGTTCGAGCCAGGCGCGGCCCGGCAGCTTCATCTCCGCCCGCAGCCGCAGCAGGCGCGGCCGGTCGAGGTATTCGACGCGCCACCAGTCCAGTGCCTCGCCGAGGTGCAGCCGTCGCGGATCCCGCCGCCCGCGCCGCAACCCGACGCCGCCGACGAGCCGGTCGGCCCAGCCGCGGACCGACCAGGCCAGCGGGAACGAGTACCACCCGTGTTCCCCGCCGATCGACTCGATGACGTCCCACAGCGCCTCCGGGGAGGCGTCCGTCCGCTGCGCCCGATCGTCCTCGTACACCGTCCCGCCCGCCCACTCCGGATCACTCGGCAGCGGGTCCGAAGGCGCCGCGGCGCTCGACGCGTCCGACCAGCGGGTCGGCACGTCGGCGTTGCGGATCCGGGTCAGCGCCAGTTCGACGGCGTGCTCGTAGTGCGTCAGCCCGTCCTCGGGGTCGGGGATGTGCTCGGCGATCGAATGATCGTGACAGACCACCTCGTGCACCAGCGATTCGATCAGCGGTACGGCGATCGACTTCGGCACGGGAGTGACCAGGTTGACCCATTGCGCGGACAGCCACGGAGTGAGCACCGGCACCGGTACGACGGCTCGCCTCGGCAGACCGGCGACGACGGCGTACCGGCGCATCATGTCCAGATAGGTCAGCACGTCCGGCCCGCCGATGTCGAAGGCGCCGTTCACCTCGGCCGGGAGATCGGCCGCGTGCACGAGATAGTGCAGCACGTCCCGGATCGCGATCGGCTGGATGCGGTTGCGCACCCAGCGCGGGGTCACCATCGCCGGGAGCCGCTCGGTCAGGTAACGCAGCATCTCGAAGCTCGCCGAACCGGAACCGATGATCACCGCGGCCTGCAGGACGACGGCGGGCACTCCGGAATCCAGCAGGACCCGGCCCACTTCGGCGCGCGACGCCAGGTGCGGCGACAACTCCTCGTCGTCCGGCACGATGCCGCCCAGGTACACCAGCCGCCGCGCGCCCGCCGCCTTGGCCGCCTCGGCGACCGTGCGCGCCCCTTCCCGGTCGACTTCGACGAAGTCCTTGCGCGCCAGCGAATGCACGAGGTAGTAGACGACCTCGCAGTCGCTCAGTGCCGTCTCGATGGAGGCCGGATCGGTGACGTCGCCGCGTTCGACCTCGACACTGTCACGCCATGGCTCCTCGGCGACCTTCTCCGGCGAGCGCGCCACCACGCGCACCTCGTGACCCGCGTCCAGCAGTTGCGGTACCAGCCGTCCGCCGACATAACCCGTCGCTCCCAGCACCACACATCGCATGTCCCCGAGTGTTCACGGTGCCAGGCGACCGCGCACTTCGACGGTCGCGGCGATACTGCTCCGGAGGAACCGGGCGACCGTCCGCCGCTCGTCCTCTCCCATGTCCCGCCACGCTTCGGCGTAGCGCCGTCCGAGCGGCTGGAAGAACTCGGAGCCGATCTCCCTCGCCTTCTCGTGCATCCGCAGTTCGACCTTGCGCCGGTCGGTCGCGCTCCGGTCCCGGAACAGGTGCCCGGCCCGCTCCAACCGGTCCAGCACCGCCGTCGTCGCCGACGCGCTCAGGTGCAGGGCGCTCGCGAGCCTGCTCGGGCTCATCGGGTCCCCCATCCGGGCGGCGTCCATGATCACGGCGAGCGCATTGAGGTCGGTCCGGTGCAGGCCGTGTGCCTCGCCGAACATCTCCGCGAACCGGTCCGACTCGACCGTCAGCTGCCGCAGGAGGAGAACGAGCAGGTCGTCCGTGACGGGCTCCGTGTCCTCAGGCATGTCCGAAACCTCCCCTCACGCTGCCCCGTCCGGGCCACCACTCTACTATTTCGATGGTCGAACTATTCACTCGTCGAAGTAGCACTGCCACGGGAGCCATCCGTCCATGATCTCGGAAGTCGAACGCCCCGCCCGCACGCGGTCACGTCTGCGATGGCTGCTCCCTGCCCTGATCGCGGTCGCGTGGCTGATCTTCGGCGGATTCAGCGGCCCGTACGCGGGCAAGCTGAGCCAGGTCACCGAGAACGACAGCAGCAGCTTCCTGCCGGCGTCCGCCGAGGCGACCGCGGTGGGCGAACTCCAGAAGCAGTTCTCCAGCGCCGCCGTCATCCCGGCGATCGTCGTCGCCGAACGGCCCTCCGGCCTGACCGAGGGCGACAAGCGATTCCTCGCCGACCGGACGTCGAACGCCCGGCTCTTCCCGGCCCCGCAGAGCAACGCGGGGGCGCAGGTCGTCGTGCCCCTCGCCGCCACGGGTGACCCCGGGGACGGCGTCGAGGCGCTGCGGGAAGCGCTCGCCCGTGACACCCCGGACGGGTTGAAAGTGCTCGTGACCGGTCCGGCCGCACAGGTCGCCGACCTGAAGGAGGCGTTCGGCGGGATCGACGGCCTGCTGCTCCTGGTCGCGGGCGCGGTGGTCGCGGTCATCCTGGTCGTCGTCTACCGGAGCCCGCTGCTCCCCCTGCTCGTGCTGCTGTCGGCGGTGTTCGCGCTGGGAACGGCGAGTCTCGCGGTGTACCTGCTCGCGGATCACGACGTGCTGGCGCTGAACGGGCAAAGCCAGGGCATCCTGTTCATCCTCGTCTTCGGCGCCGCCACCGACTACGCGCTCCTGATGGTCTCGCGGTACCGCGAAGAACTCCGGGCGACCGACGACGCTCGCTCCGCGCTCCGCACAGCATGGCGCTCGACCATCGAGCCGATCGCGGCGTCGGCCGGAACCGTGGTCCTCGGCGTGCTCTGCCTGCTGTTCAGCGATCTGAACTCGAACAAGGGACTCGGCCCGGTCGCCGCCATCGGCATCGGCGCCGCCTTCCTCACGACCATCACGTTCCTTCCCGCGGTCCTGGCCTTGTGCGGCCGCAACGCTTTCTGGCCTTTCCGCCCCGTGGTGTCTCCGCCTCGCGAGGAGAACGGTGGACTCTGGAGCCGCGTGTCGGGCTGGGTCGCCCGCGCACCGCGCACGATCTGGATCGTCACCACGGTCGTCCTGCTCGCGGGCGGCGCGTTCCTCCCCCAGCTCAAGGCCTCCGGCACCGCGCAGTCCGACGTCTTCCTCACGCCCGTCGATTCCGTCGCGGGGCAGGAGGTCCTCTCGCGCTACTTCCCCGGCGGCTCCGGTTCGCCCACGGTGATCATCACCCCCGCCGACCAGGCCCCGGCGGTCACCGCGCTGGCCCGTGTCCCCGGCGTTTCGGACGTCCGCCAAACCGGCGAAGCGGGCGGGCTCGCGAAGATCGACGCCGTTCTGGCGGATCCCCCGGACTCCGACGCGGCCGTCGCGACCGTTCAGCGGATCCGCGAAGCGGTGCACACCGTCGACGGCACCAAGGTCGGCGGCCCCACCGCCACGCTGCTCGACACGAGGGAGACCTCCGAGCACGACCGGTTGCTCATCATCCCGATCGTCCTGGTCGTGATCTTCCTCGTCCTCGCCCTCCTGCTGCGGTCACTGCTCGCGCCGCTGCTGCTGATCGGCACGGTGGTGCTGTCCTTCGCCGCGACGATGGGCGTCTCGGCGCTGGTGTTCAACCACGTCTTCGACTTCCCGGGCGCCGATCCGGTCGTCCCGCTGTTCGGCTTCGTCTTCCTTGTCGCACTGGGGATCGACTACAACATCTTCCTGATGACCAGGGTCCGCGAGGAGGCGGGCAGGATCGGCACGCGGGACGGGACGCTGCGCGGCCTCCGCGTCACCGGCGGCGTGATCACGTCCGCGGGAGTCGTGCTCGCCGCGACCTTCGCCGCGCTGGCCGTCCTGCCGATCCTCTTCCTGGCCCAGCTGGCGTTCATCGTCGCGTTCGGCGTCCTTCTCGATACGCTCCTGGTGCGCTCGCTGCTGGTACCGGCTCTGGCGGTGGACGTCGGACGGAAGATCTGGTGGCCGTCGAAACTGGCGAAGTCCGGCCGGGAATGAACACGGCGATCGCCAGCGCGAGGAGCGCGGTCGCCGAACCGAGTCCCATGATCAGCCGGAAACCGCCCTTCGACCGGCCCCCACTGTCCAAACAGGTCCTTTCCGGACAGTGGGAACCGGGCAGAACCCAGCTCCGCCCCGCCGAAGGCTTGTCCACATTGGACGTCGAGTTCCTGCTCGGCGACGCGGCTGTCGCGCTCGACGTCCGCGAGCGGACCGTCCACACCACCTCGGGGCGCGCGCTGACCGCCGACGAAATCGTGCTCGCCACCGGGCTGCGACCGCGCACTTTTCCCGGCCAGAGCGAACTCCGCGGCGTTCACGTTCTCCGCACCCTCGACGACGCGCTGGCCTTGCGGGCGAACCTGCTGTCCTGCTCGCGGGCGGTCGTCGTCGGCGACGGCGTCCTCGGCACCGAGATCGCCGCGAGCGCCGCCGGGATGGGTGTCCCGGTCACGCTGACCGGTCCGCAACCGGCACCGCTGGCTTCCCAGTTCGGCCCGCTCGTCTCGGATCTCCTGGCGGAACTGCACGCCTCACACGGTGTCGGCCTGCGGCTCGGCGCGGCGGTCACCGGACTGGACTCGCGCGACGGGCGCGTCACCGGGGTACGCCTGGAGACCGGCGAGGTGCTCCCCGCGGACGTCGTCGTGGTGGCGTTCGGCGCGGCACCGGCGACGGAATGGCTCGAAGGCAGCGGGCTCGCGCTGGCGAACGGCGTCGTCTGCGACTCCCGGTGCCGTGCGGCGCAGGGTGTCCACGCCGTCGGCGACGTGGCCCGCTGGCAGCACGAAACCCTCGATGTGGCCTTGCGCCTGGAGAACCGGACCAACGCGACCGAGCAGGCGGGGCACGTCGCCGCCGTCATCCTCGGCGACGACCGGCCCTACACCCCGGTCCCCTACTTCTGGACCGACCAGTTTCGACACCAAGATCTACGTCCACGGCACCCTGTTCGCGGATGCCGAAGTGTCCATTGTGGAGGGCTCGGTGCCCGAACGCCGGTTCGTCGCCGAATATCGGCGGAACGGCGTGGTGACCGGTGTCCTCGGCTGGAACATGCCCAAAAAAGCCCGCCTGCGTGGCCTTCGGCTTCGGCGTGCACCATGCCCGTAACCTGGTGCCATGAGCGCTGATCAGGACGCCATCGACGAGCGGATCCAGGACGCCGGGGAACGCGGCGACCTGGACGAACTGCGGCGGCTGGCCGACGCCGGCAGCAGCGACGCGGCGGACCAGCTGATCGAAACGGCGACCGAACTCGGCGCGCTGGACGAACTGCGTCGACTGGCGGAAAGCGGCAACCGGGACGCCGCGGAGCAACTGGCCGAACTCACCGACGAGTAGGCCGGTCCCGCATCGCCGGGATCAGCACGGGGAGCGCGGCCAAGAGCGCGAGGCCCCGCGCGACACCCGCGACCGGATACGGGATGCGAAGCCCGAACCTGTGTGCGAGCAGTCCCCCGGTCAACGCACCGAGCGGCATCAGCCCCCAGCCGAGCAGCCGGTAGACGCTGTTGACGCGGCCGAGCAGCGACGCGGGGACGTCTCGCTGCCGGACGCTGACCGTGACGACGTTCCAGATCGTCGTCACGAAACCGCTCACCGCCAGGAGCCCGCCGAGCACGACGACGTTCGGGCTGAACCCCATTCCGACGAAGATGGCGGCGTTCACGGCGAGCGAGACAAGGAGCGCTCGGAGGTCGCCGAGCCGGGCGGCCAGGCGCGCGACCACCAGTCCGCCCACGATGCCGCCGAACGCCGCACCGGCGAGCAGCAGACCGAACACTCCCGCGCCTAGATGCAGCACGTCGGTCACGAACAGGACGAGAGTCGCGTTCCCGAACTGACCGCAGAACGTGTTGACGCCCAGGAGCAGAGCAAGAGTGCGGAGCACGCGGTGTTTGCTCAGCCAGCGAAGTCCGTCGAGGACCTTCACTCGTTCCGAGGGCGCGGGGCGTCGCTTGGGCAGCCCTGCCAGAAGCAAGGCGGCGAGGACGAAGGACACCGCGTCGACGGCGAACGGGACCGTCCAAGCGAGCGCGAAGAGCAGGCTCCCCAGGGGCGGCCCCACGAACTGCCTGCCGACGACCAGCGCCACCTGCTGGCCGCCGTTCGCCTGGTGCAGCAGGTTTTCCGGGACGAGGTCCGGGAGCGCCGTCTGCGCCGCGTTGTCGTAGAAGACGTCGCAAGACCCCAGCGCGAACGCGAGTACGACGAGCACCGGCACGGTGACGGCCTCGGCCGCGACGAGCGCGGTGAGCACGCCGACGATCAGGGCTTGGAGCGTCTGCGTTCGCCACATGAGGGTGGTCCGGTCGACCCTGTCGACGACGGAACCGGCGGTGAGGGACAGCAGAAGCCACGGCAGGTACGTCGCGGCGGAGACCAGGGCGACATCCCGCGCGTCGCGGCTCACCGTCACCGCCAGCAACGGCAGTGCCGCCGTGAAGACGCCGTTCCCGAGACTGTCGATTCCGGTGGCCCACCACAGTCGTCGGTAGGCGCGGGGCAGGTTGCGCATGATCGGATCGTGGCCGGGTCCGGTGTTCCGGAGACACCATTTAGCTCCTGCCTACATACTCGGGCGATGCCGATGACCATCGAAGTCGGTGTCGCCGAACTGGCCGCGACCCGGTTCGCGATCTCGCCGCTGTCCGAGACCGTGGCCGGTGTGCAGCAGCTCGCCGGGATCGACCGCAACGCGGTCAACCTGCCCTGGCTTCGGTGGGCGCGCGAAGAACTCGATCGCGAGCCACTCGACCTTTCGCGGACCTGGCCGTTGCTCGTGACCGGCAGGCTCGTCTGGCCGGAGTTCCTCGCCCCCGCCCCGCGAGACTCGGGGGATTCCCTCGACAACGACCTCGACGCGCTGCGGCGAACCCCGGCAGACCGGGTGAGGGCAAGCCTCGGCCGGGTCTTCGGTGCGAACCTTCCGGGTGCCGTCGCGGCCCTCGCCGACGACCCCGCGTCCGTGCTGCGAGAGGTCGCCGAAGAACTGCGCGCCGCCCACGACCGCCTTGTCGCGCCGCATTGGCCGCGGATCCGAGCGGTACTCGACGCCGACGTCGGTTACCACGCCCGTGCGCTGACCGCGGGCGGTGCCGAGCGGTTGTTCGCGGACCTGCATCCGGATCTGCGCTGGCACAACGACCGGGTGATCCTGGCCGGCGAGCGGTGGCGCGATCAGCATCGTGTCGTCGCGCGCGGGCCGGGCGGTCTCGTGCTGATGCCGGTCGTCCTCGGGTCGCCGTATGTCCTGGTCAAGGGGAACACCTCGACCCAGACCACGATCCGCTATCCGGCGAGGGGAACCGGCGCCCTGTGGACCGCCGGAACCCGGCCGCCCCGGTCCGCCACGGTCCGGCTGCTGGGGCGGACGCGGGCGGACCTCCTCTCGGCGCTGTCCTCCCCCGCGACCACGACCGATCTGGCCCGCGCTCTCGGCGTGACGCCGAGCGCCGTTTCCCAGCACCTCAAGGTCCTGCGGGACAGTGGCCTGGTCGCACGGGAACGCTCCGGCCGCAGCGTTCTCTATCTCACGACACCGCTCGGCGAACGCCTGCTCTGACGGTCAGAGGTCGATCAGCTCGACGGTCACCTCCGCCACATCACCCTCCTCGATCCCCTCGGCTTTACGAACGGCTTTCTTCACCGGCAGCACGTACGCGCCTCGTTTGGCGTCCGGGAAGATCGACGTCTTCCATTCGCTGCCACCGATACCGGCCTGGACCCGGACCGCGCCGAACCCCCGGCGCGGGCCGTCGGTGATCTCGCGGATCTCCTCGGAGACGTCCTGGGGCAGGCTGACGAAGGTCCAGGTCTCCCCGCGGCGGGCGTCCCAGACCCAGAGCTCGGCATCGAACACGACGATCATCGGTGGAGCCTCGCACACGGGTCCGACAGTTTCCGCGTCGTGTCGCATGCGGGCAAGGACGGAGGGATTTGGACGCTGGGCATCGGGCGGCACGGGCCCAGCGGAAAGCGGCAGCGCCCTAATCCTGCGAAGGATGCCGCAGTGACCGAGCCGTCGTCGCGCCGAGCACTCGCGAAGCCATCCACGCCAGCGCGTCGGCCGTGCGCGCCGGGGTGTCCGACGGCTGCATGATGTGGCTCAGCACGGTCCGCACCACGACGTCGATCGCCACATCCAGCTGCGAAGCGTCCAGCGGCGGGCCGTAGGCGCGGACACGACCGCGCAGCATGACCGTCGCTTCGCTCAGCAGGCTCCCGGCCCGCGACGTCAGCAGCGGCAGCAATTCGGTGTCGGCACCGTGCGTCGCCGAGACGATGGCGCGCAGCAGGAGGTTGTCGTCGGCGAGTTCGAGGACGCCGCGGACGGCGTCGTGAATGGCCTCGACGAGGTCTTCGGGGTGCCGCTCGAACGCGTCCCGGACCACGGAGAGGAACCGGGCGAGTTCGTGAGAGATCATCGCTTCGGCCAGCCGGCTCTTCGAACCGAGTTCGTTGTAGACGGTCTGACGGCTGACGCCGACGATCTCCGCGAGTTTGCTCATCGTCACCGAGGACCAGCCGGAACGCACGGTCAACTCGATCGCCGCCGAGACGATCGGTTGACGGTACGGACCTCCCGCGACCGGTGCCTCACTCATGATCGTCATTCTAGGCGGCCGTTCCCGCCGCGAACGCCAGCGCGTCCGGCCACGGCGTCCGCCCCGCGATATGGCGGCGGTACTTCATGATCTCGCGCGGCCGGTCGATCGTCAGCGCCCCGACGACCCGGTCCCCGCGCCGGTACAGCGCCGTGAAGCCGCCGGCCTCCGGGACGGCGGCCACCACCTCGTCCGCCCGCGGGGTGCCGACGAATTGGATCCGGTGGTCGTACCAGTCCGACCAGAAGTACGGCACCGGCGCCAGCTCGCGGGCCGACTCCGGGGCGAGCGCGTGCCGAGCGGCCGCGGCACCCTGCTCCGCGGCGTTCGTCCAGTGTTCCAGCCGCATCAGCTCGCCGTCGAACAACGGGTTCGGGGCGTGCGCGACGTCCCCGGCGGCATACACGCCGGGGATTCCTGTCCAGAGCGTCGCGTCGCACACCACGCCACCGTCGCGCTCGTGCAGCGGGACCCCGCTCCCCGCCAGCCAGCCGGTGGCCGGGACGACGCCGATACCGGCGACCACCAGGTCCGCGGGCAGCACCTCGCCGGTCGATAGCCGGACACCGGTCACCGCACCGCCGTCGGATTCCAGGCCGGTGACCGTCGTGGACAACCGCAGTTCGGTGCCCGCTTCGCGATGCAGCGAAGCGCACACCGCGCCGGCCTCGGCCCCGACGGACCTGGTCAGCGGGACGTCGAGCGCCTCCACGATCGTCGTCGCCAGCCCGCGTTTCCGGGCCGTGGCGGCGACCTCCGAGCCGATGAAACCCGCCCCGATCACGACCGTGCGCGCGCCGTCGTCGAGGGCGGCACGGACGGCGAGCGCGTCCTCGGCGGTCCGCAGCGTGTGGACCCCCGCGATCCCGTCGCTTCCGGGGAGTCGCCGCGCGGTGGCGCCGGTCGCGATCACCAGCGCGTCGTAGGGAACCGTCCTCCCGGCGACCGACACCTCACGAGCGGCCGGGTCGAGCCCGTCCGCCGGCGCGCCGAGCATCAGCTCGACGCCGAACTCGTCGCGCAGTACGGCTCCGGTGTGGAAGGGGTCGACCCGCCCTGGGCCTTCCGTGGCCAGGAAGGACTTCGACAGCGGGAGCCGGTCGTAGGGCGGGTGGTCCTCCGCGCCGATCAGCACGATCCGCCCCCGGTACCCGTCCCGGCGCGCGGCCTCGACCGCGCGCAGTCCGGCCAGCGACGCTCCCACGACGACCAGTGCCACGGTCAGTCCCGCAGCTTCAGGGCGAGGACCGGGCAGGCGTCGACGGCGGCGGACAGGTCCTGGCGGTGTTCCTCACCGGGCCGCTCGTCGAGCACGACGACCGTCCCGTCGTCGCCCACCTCGAAGAAGTCAGGCGCCATCGCCTCGCACATGCCCAGCCCGTCGCATTTCGCGCGGTCCGCCTCGATCCTCATCATGCTCCGACCCTTCCCGGTGCCACGAAATCGACCTTTTCCCGCACCCCGCAGTCCGGGCAGCACCACGAGTCCGGGATCGCCGACCACGGCGTTCCGGCGGGGAAACCCTCACGCGGGTCGCCGAGTTTCTCGTCGTAGACGTAGCCGCAGCCCGGGCACATCCCGCCTTCGGTCGCGTCGCCGTGCGTGTCGGCGACGACCCGGGAGGGCGCGGTGACGCGTGTTCCGTAGCGCGCCAGGATCTTGGCCCGTTTCGAGGGCTGGATGTTGGCGCGGGACATGTCGCCGTCGAAGTGCGCGAGGACGCGCGGGTCCATCACGCGCCGCCACACCGGCGGGAACAGCGCCAGCACGATCATCCCGGCGTAGCCCGTCGGCAGCACCGGCGATTCCGCGAAATCACGCAGCGTCTGGTAGCGGCGGGTCGGGTTGGCGTGGTGATCGCTGTGCCGTTGCAGGTGGTAGAGCAGCACGTTGGTGGCGATGTTGTTGGAGTTCCAGCTGTGGCTGGGATCCACCCGTTCGTAGCGGCGCCGGTTCGGCGGACCGACCTTCTGCCGCCGCATCCCGTAGTGCTCCATGTAGTTCACGACCTCCAGCAGCGAGAAGCCGATCACGGCCTGGATCACCAGATACGGCAGGATCCCCGGCCCCAGCCACACGGTCATCGCCGCCCACAGCACCGCCGACATCAGCCAGGCGTTGAGCACGTCGTTGCCGATGCGGAACGGATGCCGGTCGCGCCGGGCGTACCGCTTGCGCTCCAGGCCCCACGCGGATTTCAGCGAGCCGAACACCGTGCGCGGCCAGAACCGGTAGAAGCTCTCCCCCACCCGGCTGCTGGCCGGATCCTCCGGGGTCGCCACCCGGACGTGGTGGCCGCGATTGTGCTCGATGTAGAAGTGGCCGTAGAAGCTCTGTGCCAGCGCGATCTTCGACAGCCAGCGTTCGTGGCTCTCCTTCTTGTGCCCCAGTTCGTGCGCGGTGTTGATGCCGATACCGCCGATGCAGCCGATCGAGATCGCCAGCCCGATCTTGTCCGCGACGGACAGGTCGCCGCGAGCGATCAGCCAGAACGCGAGCACGAAACCCGCGTACTGGATGGGCAGGAAGGCGAAGGTGATCCACCGGTAGTAGCGATCCTTCTCCAGCCGTTCGATCACGTCGTCGGGCGGATTACTGCGGTCCAGCCCGGCGAGCAGGTCGATCAGCGGCACGATCACCAGGATCACGATCGGCCCGATCCAGAACCACACGCCCCAGCCGGTGGCCGCGTGCAGCCCGATGGCCAGGAAGGCGAGCGAGGGGACCACCAATCCGATCAGCCAGAGGTACCGCTTGCGGTCCGTCCACCGTTCGGTCGAGCCCGCCGGGATCGTGCCCGTCATCTCGCTCATCGCACCCTCCTCCATTGGCTGGGTTTACAAAACTGTAGGTGATGTACACCAGGTTTGACAAGTGGACGCCATTTGTAAATCCGGCGTTGCTTCGTTTCGTGGGAACCTGGCGATATCTTGTATTCGTAAGGAAACTTACTTAACTTGTGAAGACACGCCGCGACCCACTTCGTCCGCCCCCGAAGGAGCGCGAATGCCCCGATCAACCCGCCGGATCCGGCCCGCTGCCGTGGCCGCCGTAGCCGCCGCCCTGCTGGTCCTGCCCGCCATGCCCGCCGCCGCGAGCACTTTGGCGAACAGCCCCTGGCCTGGCGCTTCAGCCGTCGCGAACGCCGACGGTTCGAACGTCCTCGGCGGCAACATGAGCGGCCTGTCGTTCGGCAGTCCCGACGTCCTGTGGGCGGTCAAGAACGGTCCCGGGACGCTGTACCGCCTCGTGCGCGACGGCGCCAAGTGGCGGCCGGACACCGCCAACGGCTGGTCGTCGGGCAAGGCGCTGCGCTACCGCGACGGCAAGGGCGACCCCGACGCCGAAGCCGTCGTCGCCACCCCGGACGGCGTGGTCGCGGCCACCGAACGCGACGGCGACAACAGCAAGACGAGCGCCCTCAAGGTGCTGCGGTACGACGTGTCCGGTTCGGCCAAGACGCTCAGTGCCAAGGCCGAATGGAACCTGACGGCGGACCTGCCGAAGGTTTCGGCCAACGACGGCCTCGAAGCCGTCTCGTGGGTCCCGGACAGCGCCCTCACCGCCAAGGGATTCGTGGATCAGCGCACGAAGGCGCCGTACAACCCGAGCACCTATCCCGGCCACGGCACCGGCCTCTACCTCGTCGGCCTCGAAAGCAACGGGATGATCTACGCCTACGCGCTCGACCAGGCGGGCGGGAAGTACACCCGCGTCGCGAGTTTCGCGAGCGGGCTCGGCTCGATCATGGAACTCGAGTACGAGACTTCGACCGGCAAGCTGTGGGCGGTCTGCGACGACACCTGTGGCGGTGACTCGACGACGCTGGCCGTCGACGCGCAGGGCAAGTTCGCCGTCACGGCCACCTACGACCGTCCGGCCGGGATGCCGGACTACAACAACGAAGGGTTCGCGATTTCGGCCACGTGCGCCTCCGGGAGCAAGCAGGTCGTCTGGGCCGACGACGGCAACGAGGGCGGCCACGCGCTGCGCGCCGGCACCCTGTCCTGCGGCTGAACGGGGCGCGACATGAAATTCGCCTCCCTCGCGATTCTCCCGGCCTTGACCATTCCCCTGTTCCTGCCGTCCGCCGCACTGGCGGACGACGGCTGGGAATCCATCGGCACCGGCATGACGTCCGGCGCCAGCGGTATCGCCGTCCTCGACCGGGACGACGACCGGATCGACGCACTTGTCCTCCGGGACAACAAGAAACCCGGCGAGAATCGCGCCGTCCGGGTTCGTCTCGACCACGGCAAGGTGTCCAAGGTGGACACCATCGACTGGCCCGGCGAGCTCCCGGTCGATCTCGAAGCGGCCGAACCCGTACCGGGGAAGAACGGCGAATTCCTCGCGCTGGCCAGCGACGGCAAAGGCTTTCACTTCGCCTTGAAGGACAGGCGCCTGAAAGTACTCGGCACCTTCCAGGTGCCGAAGGGCGACCCGGAGGACAATTACGAGGGCTTCGCACTGAAAAAGGTGAATGACCGGTTGTTCGCGGTCTGGGCGGACCGCGGCCAGGACGCCCGCCCGGCCACGCTCTACTCGGCGGAGTTCTCGGTCTCGAAGCTGTCCTTCAAGAAGCCGAAGTCGATCCCGTTCCGCGTCACGTACCCGGCCACCCACGTCCGGCACACCTCGGACGTGGAGATCACCGCGGACGACCGAGTCCTGATCTCGGCCGCCTCGGATCCCGGCGACGAAGGCCCCTTCGATTCGGCCGTGTACGAGGCCGGTGTCCTCCGTTCCGACGGTTCGATCGCCCTCTCCCCTGTCCCGGTGAAGATCGGCGACTTCCCCGGCCACAAGATCGAGGCCATGACATGTCTGTCCCGCTCGTGCGGCAGCCTGCTCTACGGCACCGACGACGAGGCCGCGGGCGGTAGGCTCCGGATCGCGACCAGGACCGGCCCGGAGGACCAGTGATCA
The DNA here is from genome assembly GCF_055561455.1 of Amycolatopsis sp. PSD-21. NCBI lineage: Bacteria > Bacillati > Actinomycetota > Actinomycetes > Pseudonocardiales > Pseudonocardiaceae > Amycolatopsis > Amycolatopsis sp. PSD-21. The sequence goes on from NZ_CM145712.1 coordinate 5,042,756, forward strand.
GCGAAGACCTGCGCGAGCGCCGCCTCAAGATCATCGAAGAGCACATGGACACCGAGGTGGCCCACGAGTTCGACCGCACGCTGGGCACCTTCAACGGGCATCCGCACTACGAGATCATGGCCACCGGGCAGATCTTCGACGGTGACGAAGAGGTCATGGCGTACTACCGCATGACCCGGACGGCGTTCCCGGACCAGCGGCACGACAACGTCCGGTATCACTTCGCCGACGAGTCGGTGATCGTCGAATTCGACCTGCTCGGCACCAACCTCGGCGAGTTCTACGGCCGCCCGCCCACCGGCAAGGCGTTCCGGGTGCCGATCATCGCGGTGTTCTTCTTCGACGAGGACCGGATCACCAACGAGCGCATCTACTTCGACGCCGCCAGCCTGATCACCCAGGCCGGGCACGCCGAACTGCTGACCCTCCTGGCGTCCGGCGACGTCTGAGCCGACGCCGGCCGAGGATTACCCCGGAGCACCCGGGGTACCCGGCCGGTATGGCAGAAGCAGAACGAGCCGACGGCGCACAGCGCACCGGACGGCGTCCTCCGCAAGTGGCCGCGCTGGTCGTCGGCGCGGTCTTCCTCGTGGTCGGCGTCCTCGGCTTCATCCCGGGCATCACCACCGGCTACGACGGGCTCGAATTCGCCGGGCACCATTCCGGAGCCCGGTTGTTCGGCGTCTTCGCCGTGTCGATCCTGCACAACCTCGTGCATCTGCTGTTCGGCGTGGTGGGCGTGTTCGCCGCGCGCAAACGCGCCGCTTCCCGGATCTTCCTGATGATCGGCGGCGGGAGCTATCTGCTTCTGTGGATCATCGGCCTGGCGATCCCGCAGAGCAGTCCGGGGAACTTCCTGCCGTTCAACGTCGCCGACAACTGGCTGCATCTCGGCCTCGGCGTCGGCATGATCGCGCTGGGTGTCTTCACCACCGCGCTCGAACGCAAGGCGGGCGACTACCCGGAACCTGGCCTGCAGCACCAATGAAAACGTCCGGGCCCGCCGCGGAAGCGACGGGCCCGGACGTTCGGATCAATCTCAGACCAGGTCGTACCGGTCGAGGTTCATGACCTTGTCCCACGCGGAGACGAAGTCACGGACGAACTTCTCCTTCGCGTCGTCGCTGGCGTAGACCTCCGCCACCGCGCGAAGCTCGGAGTTGGACCCGAACACGAGGTCGGCGCGGGTACCGGTCCACTTCACCTCGCCGGTCGCGGAATCGCGGCCCTCGAAGGTCTCCGCGTCCTCCGACGTGGCGGTCCACCGGACGCCCATGTCGAGCAGGTTCACGAAGAAGTCGTTGGTCAGCGACCCCGGCTTCTCGGTGAACACGCCGTGCTTGGACTGCTGGGCGTTCGCGCCGAGGACCCGCAGGCCGCCGACGAGGACGGTCATCTCGGGCGCGCTCAGGTTCAGCAGGTTCGCGCGGTCGATGAGCAGGTACTCTGTCGGGAGACGGTGCCCCTTGCCGCGGTAGTTGCGGAACCCGTCGACGGTCGGCTCCAGCGGCGCGAACGACTCGGCGTCGGTCTGCTCCTCCGTCGCGTCGGTGCGGCCCGGGGTGAACGGCACGGTGACCTCGAAGCCGCCCTCCTTCGCGGCCTGCTCGACGGCGGCGACGCCGCCCAGCACGATCAGGTCGGCGAGCGAGACCTTCTTGCCGCCGGTCTGGGCGCTGTTGAACGCCTCCTGGACACCCTCCAGGGTCCGCAGCACCTGCGACAGCGTCTGCGGGTCGTTGACCTCCCAGTCGCGCTGCGGCTCGAGGCGGATGCGGGCACCGTTCGCGCCACCGCGCTTGTCGCTGCCGCGGAAGGTCGAGGCCGACGCCCAAGCGGTGGAGACCAGCTGCGAGACCGAAAGGCCCGAAGCGAGCAGCTTCTCCTTCAGGGAGGCGATGTCCGCCTCGTCGATCAGCTCGTGGTCGACGGCGGGCACCGGGTCCTGCCAGATCAGCGTCTCCTGCGGCACCAGCGGGCCGAGGTAGCGCTGGATCGGGCCCATGTCACGGTGGGTCAGCTTGAACCAGGCGCGGGCGAAGGCGTCCGCGAACTGGTCCGGGTTCTCGTAGAACCGGCGCGAGATCTGCTCGTAGACCGGGTCGAAACGCAGCGCCAGGTCGGTGGTGAGCATGCCGGGCGCGCGGTTGAGCTTGCCGTCCTCGGGGTCCGGCACGGTGTTCTTCGCCTTGCCGTCCTTCGGGACCCACTGGTGGGCGCCCGCCGGGCTCTTGGTCAGCTCCCACTCGTACTCGAAGAGGTTGTGGAAGAACCAGTTGCTCCACTGGGTCGGGGTCGGCGTCCAGGTGACCTCGAGACCACTGGTGATCGCGTCGCGGCCCTTGCCGCTGCCGAAGGTGTTCTTCCAGCCCAGGCCCTGCTCCTCGATCGAGGCGCCTTCGGGCTCGGGGCCGACGTACTTGTCCGGGTCGGCCGCGCCGTGCGTCTTGCCGAAGCTGTGGCCGCCGGCGATCAGCGCGACGGTCTCCTCGTCGTTCATCGCCATCCGGCCGAACGTCTCGCGGATGTCGCGGGCCGCGGCCAGCGGGTCCGGGTTCCCGTTCGGGCCTTCCGGGTTCACGTAGATGAGACCCATCTGCACGGCGGCCAGCGGGTTCTCCAGCTCACGGTCGCCGGTGTAGCGCTCGTCGCCGAGCCACGTGCGCTCGGGGCCCCAGTACACGTCCTCGTCCGGCTCCCAGACGTCGGCGCGGCCACCGGCGAAGCCGAAGGTCTTGAAGCCCATGGTCTCCAGGGCGCGGTTGCCGGTGAAGATCATCAGGTCGGCCCACGAGATCTTGCGGCCGTACTTCTTCTTGACCGGCCAGAGCAGGCGGCGGGCCTTGTCCAGGTTGCCGTTGTCCGGCCAGCTGTTGAGCGGGGCGAACCGCTGCATGCCAGCGCCCGCGCCACCGCGGCCGTCCTCGATGCGGTAGGTGCCCGCGCTGTGCCACGCCATGCGGATCATGAAGCCGCCGTAGTGGCCGAAGTCCGCGGGCCACCAGTCCTGCGAAGTCGTGAGGACGGCGTCGACGTCCTTCGCGAGCTCGGTGAGGTCGAGGGTCTTGAACTCGGCGGCGTAGTCGAATCCGGCGTCCATCGGGTCGGACGCGGCCGAGTGCTTCCGGAGGATCTTCAGGTTGAGCTGGTTCGGCCACCAGTCGCGGTTGCCCGCGCCTTCGGTGGGGTGGTTGCGGCGGCCCGACGAGACGGGGCAGCCGCCCGCGCTCTCTTCGTTCATTTCGCCGATGACGGCGTCCGGGCTGTCAGACACGGGAATCCTTCCGGGAATCAGAACTGCAGGGCTCAGGAACGGGGTTCGATGGCACAGTCGGGACACAGGCCCCAGTAGATGACCTCGGCCTCTTCGATCACGAAGCCTTGGTCGTTCGACGCGGTCAAACAGGGTGCGGGACCGACGGCGCAGTCGACGTCGGCGATGGCACCACAGGTCCGGCACACGACGTGGTGGTGGTTGTCCCCTACCCGGGACTCGTACCGTGCCACGGATCCCGACGGCTGGATCCGCCGTACGAGACCCGCGGCGGTCAGTGCCCGCAACACGTCGTAGATGGCCTGGTGAGAGACCTCGCCGAGTTCCGTGCGCACGGCCCCGATGATCGAGTCGGTGTCGGCGTGCGGGTGGTCGCGTACCGCTGTCAGCACGGCCACCCTGGGACGCGTCACGCGCAGGGAGGCCCCGCGCAGCATCCGCTCGAAGTCCGGGGTCGTGGGCACGGCCGCAGTCTGGCCCATTTTCTGGAATGAATCAAGTTCTTGCGTCCCGGGCGTGTCCCCGCCCACGCCGGCCTCGTGAGTGACTAGGACGGCTCGGTGGCGCGGACTGGGCTTGACCGGGGTTGCGAAAGCCACTTTCGAGACGTCTGGTGTCCCGAAAGTGGCTTTCGCGACGCCGCCTCCAGACCCCTGGCGCAGGATCAACAGCGGCCGGGAGCCAGTGGACACGAGGAGATCCCGTCACTCGTCGCGCGCCAGCAGGTCCCGGACCCGTTCCTGCAGCACCTCCCTCGGGTACGCGTTCACCTGGGCGCCCGCCATCCGCACCGGGTCGCCGAAGAAGAAGTACTCGTACAGCGACTCCCGTCCGGCGAAGCTCGAGACCGACGCGTCGAACGCCAGCTTGAACAGCCGCGCGCGGTCCTTGGCAGGCAGCGTGGCCGACTGGAGGTACGTGTCGATGTCGGGACGGCCTTCGGCCTCGAAGTCCGCTTCACCCGGCAGGGCCATGAGGCCGGAGGCGGAGAACTTGCGGATGATCTCGGTCAGCCGCGGCGAGACCTTCGTGGGGTACCAGTTCCGGGCGGCGTTGAGGACTTCCCACTTGGGCAGGAAGACGCCGTCCTCGCTGAGTTTCCCGTCGGCCTCGGCCGCGCGCAGCACGGCCTTCTCGATCTCGACGTAGGAGATCAGCTCCGACAGGTCCTGCTGGATGTGCTGGAAGCCGCCGATGCCGATCGCGGCGGCGATCTCACTGGCGAGGCCGAGGTAGAACTCCGTCTTGGCCAGCGTGCGCGTGACGACCTGGTGGGTCATGAGAGCGCCGGCGCCGGTCTCGGAGTACCAGGCGTTGCACAGTTCCGGGTGCCCCAAGAGGAAGACCCGCTCGTTCGGGACGAAGACGTCGTCGAACACCACGACCGCGTCCATCTCCTCGAAGCGGGAGGCGAGCGGCTCGTCGAAATGCGATCGGCCGTGGTCGAGCCCGGCCCGGCAGAAGTACTTGAGGCCGGGCGCGTCGTTCGGGACGGCGAAAGCGTACGAGTACGGCGCATCCTCAGGAGTACCGCGCAGGACCGTCGACGGGAAGACCAGGAGTTCGTCGGCGATCGGCGCGATGGTGGCGAGCATCCGGGCGCCGCGGACGACGATGCCGTCTTCCCGTTCCTCGACCACCTTCGCCGACAGGTTGCCGCCGCCCTGCTGGCTGCCCGACACCGAACGGTTGACCTGCGGCGGGATCAGGGTGTGCGTCGCGAGGAGATCGTTCTCGCGCGCCATCTCGTAGTACTTCTGGATGCGTTCGCCGTAGACGGGATCGGCCTGGGAGAAGAACTTCTTCGCGGTCGAGAGTGCGGTGAGCGACGAGTTCATGTAGTCGCCGGTGCGGCCGAGGAAGCCGTTGGAGTATTGGGCCCACACGGAGAAGGCGGCGCGACGGCGCTTGAGGTCTTCCTCGCTGCGCGGCACCAGGAACGACGTGCCGACCCGCTCCCCCGTGGTCGGCGATTCGTAGGTCAGGACGTCACGGTGCGCCGGATCGTGCTGGAGGTCGAACAGCTTCGCGTAGGTCAGCGCGTTGTTGCGGAACGCCGGGTGCTCGGCGACCTTCGAGGTCACCTTCTCGCCGTCGACGTACAGCTCCGGCGTCATCGCGTTGAGCTTGTCGAGGTACTGCTGTCCGGTACGGGCTCCCATGTCGTGCTCCTTCTCGGGTGGACGTCGTTGTCAGAACAGGGATTCGTGGCCTTGCGCGGATTCGTGGATGGTCGAGAACTGCCCGTTGACGAAGCCGAGCGCGTCGCCGGAGCGGTAGTCGAACTCCTGCACCTCGCCGAGGAACAGGGTGTGGTCGCCACCGTCGTAGGCGGCCCACGGCGTGCAGTCGAACCAGCTGAGGACGCCGCCGAGCCGCGGCGCGCGCCCGCCTTCGACCCACGTCGGCGCGCCTTCCGGAGTCGGGCGGCCGGCGAAGTTCATCGCCAGCGCCTCCTGTTCGGCTCCGAGGACGTTGACCGCGAACGGGCGCCCGGCGAGCAGGTCGTGGCTTTTCACGGTGCGCTGGATGGAGACGAGCACGAGCGGCGGATCCATCGAGACCGCGGTGAAGGAGTTCACCGTCAGGCCGTGCCGTTTCGTGGCGGCATCGAAGGTCACCACCGCGACACCCGTCGCGAACCGGCCGAGGCAGCCGCGGAAGAACTGCGCGGGCGGCCGGTACAGGCTCGATCCCGGCGGGAAACTGGTTTCGCGTGACATCATGACCATCCCGCCTGTTCCTGTTCTATAATCGAACAGCCAGTTCAACTATCGAAACGGATCGTATACGATGATTTCGGAGTCCCGCAAGACCGCGAGCACGTCCCAGACGCTCAGCCGCGGCATCCGTGTCCTCGAAGTCCTTGCCGACGCCCAAGAACCGCTCAGTGTCGACCGGATCGCCGAACGGCTCGGGGTGCACCGCTCGATCGCGTACCGGCTCATCCGCACCCTCGAAGAGCACGGGCTCCTCACGCGGGAACCCGCCGGGAAATACGAACTGGGCGCGCGATTGGCCGCGCTCGCGGCAGGCATCAAACACGATCTGCAGGCCGCGGCCTTGCCAGAACTGACGGCGGTCGCGAACGAACTCGGCATGACGTGTTTCGTGGCGGTGATGGACCGCGAGGAATGCGTGACCCTGGTCAGCGTGGAACCCCGGCACGCCGTCGCGTCCGTCGCGCAGCGCCCGGGGTCCAGGCATCCGTTCACCGCCGGCGCTCCCGGCCGCGCGATTCTTTCCCAGCTACCGGAAGAGGACTGGCCGGAGGGGATCAAGGAAGTCACCGACCGCGGCTACGCGGACAGCCACGGCGAGGTGATCGAGAACCTCAGCTCGGTGGCCGTGCCACTCCCCCTGCGCGGACACGCTCCCGCGGCGCTCGCGGTCGTCTACCTGTCCAGCACGCGAACCCCCGCCGAGCTCGCGGAGCGGCTCAAGGCGGCGGCGAAGGCCGTCCGTGACGCTCTCGGCGGGTGAGCGTCACGGACGGCGGGATCACTTCGAGAAGCGCAGCGGGCTGACCGCCTGCTCGGCTTCGTGATCCGGCCCGAGCGGGATTCCCGACCGGTCACGCAGCAGCAAGGTGGCGATGAGGCCGATGACGGTCATCCCGCCCAGATAGACGGCCACGGACACCGACGTGCCGGTCGCGCCGACCAGCGCGGTGGCGATCGTCGGCGCGAACGCGCCACCGAGGATCGCGCCGAGCGCGTACGAGATCGAAACACCGGAGAACCGGATCGACGCGGGGAACAGCTCCGCGTAGAACGCCGCCTGCTGGCCGTAGGTGAACCCGAGCCCGACGCTGAGGATGATCAGGCCCAGCGCCAGCAACACGATGTTCCCGGTGTCCACCAAGGGAAAGAGCAGCGCGACGCCGGCGAGCTGCGCGATCCAGCCGACCACGTAGGTGCGCCGCCTGCCGATCCGGTCGGACACCGCGCCCGCCGCCCACGTCGAGAGCAGCCAGGTCGCCGCCGACGCGGTCACCGCCCACAGCACCGGGCCGCGGTCGAGCCCGATCGGGCCCTTCGGGTTGGTCGCGTAGTTCTGGATGTAGCCCCCGGTGGTCATGTAGCCGACGGCGTTGTTGCCCGCGAACACCAGCGCGGCCACCAGAACGAGCACGGCGTGTTTGCGGAACAGCTGGATGATCGGGGTCCGGGTCTGCTCGCGGCGTTCGGCGATCTCCCGGAAGACCGGGCTTTCCTCGACGCGGCGCCGCACGTAGTGGCCGACCAGGATCAGCCCGACACTGAGCAGGAACGGGATCCGCCAACCCCAGTCGAGGAACGCCTGCCCCGGCACGAGCAGGCTGGTCAGCGCCAGGACACCGGAGGCCAGCAACAGCCCGAGCGGGACACCGATCTGCGGCGAGGCGCCGAAGAGTCCCCTGCGCTTCGACGGCGCGTGCTCGACGGCCATCAGGACGGCGCCACCCCATTCACCACCCGCCGAAACGCCCTGCAGGATCCGCAGCAGGATCAGCAGAACCGGCGCGAGGACACCGATCTGATCGAACGTCGGGAGCACGCCGATCAGCGTGGTCGCGACGCCCATCAGGATCAGGGTGAGCACCAGGACCACCCGGCGGCCGTACTTGTCGCCGAAGTGCCCGGCGAGGAACGCGCCGAGCGGACGGAACAGGAAGCTCACGCCCACCGTGGCGAAGGAGACGAGCGTGCTGTTGGCACCGAGGCCGGAGAAGAACAGCTTGCCGAAGACGAGACCGGCGGCGGACGCGTAAACGAAGAAGTCGTACCACTCGACCGTGGTGCCGACGACGGTCGCGAACGCGACCCGGCGCCGATCGGAAGACGGTGGAGCGGTCCGGCCGGGCGTGCGTTCATCCTGCGCTGGATTCGACACCTTGACTCCTTTGACATAGGCCTGACGCGAGTGGCGGCCCGCAGGGATCCCCGGGCGAGCGAAGGCCACTCGGTGACCGCCTTGCCACTGTGGCACGGAATCATATACGTTATTAGATACGAAGCAAGGGTCGAGGATTCAGGGGAACATGGGCACTTACGAGGCAGCATCGCCTTCCGGCCGCGCGTCCGGTCCGCTGGACACCCGGCCGGGCAAGATCATCGCCGTCCATCTCAGTTACGCGTCCCGCGCCGAGCAGCGCGGGCGGCGGCCGGCGAACCCGTCGTACTTCTTCAAGCCGTCGAGCTCGATCGGCACTTCCGGTGGCACGGTCGAACGTCCGGCAGGCACCGAACTGCTGGCCTTCGAAGGCGAGATCGCGCTGGTCATCGGCACCACGGCCCGCTGGGTGAAACCGGACAAGGCATGGGAGCACGTAGCCGCGGTCACCGCCGCGAACGACTTCGGCCTCTACGACCTGCGCGCCGCGGACAAGGGCTCCAACGTCCGTTCCAAGGGCGGCGACGGCTACACCCCGCTCGGCCCCGGCCTCATCGACGCGCGCGACATCGATCCCTCGTCGCTGCGCATCCGCACCTGGGTGAACGGCGACCTGGTGCAGGAGGACAGCACGGCCGGGCTGCTGTTCCCGTTGCGGCAGTTCGTTTCCGACCTTTCCCAGCACTTCACGCTCGAACCTGGCGACGTCATCCTCACCGGGACCCCCGCCGGCTCGACGGTGGTCTCCCCCGGCGACGTCGTCGTGGTCGAAGTGGACGTTCCCGGCACATCCCTCAGCAGCGGGCGGCTCCACACCACCGTCACCCAGGGCATCCGGTCCTTTTCGGACATCGGCAGCCTGCCCGAGGTCGACGACAAGCAGCGCGCCGAAGCCTGGGGAACTCCTGCCGAAGCGGCCGAAGAGAACTCGCCCACACTCAGCGAGGAACTGCGCGCCAAGCTTCTTCGCGCACCCGTCGCGGGTTTGTCGGCGCAGCTGCGCAAACGCGGGCTGAACAACGTCGCGATCGACGGCGTGCGCCCGAATCTGCCCGGCTCGAAGGTCGTCGGCACGGCGAGGACACTGCGTTTCGTCCCGAACCGCGAAGACCTCTTCAAGTCCCATGGCGGCGGTTACAACGCGCAGAAACGCCTCTTCGACTCTGTCGGCGCCGGCGAAGTGATCGTCATCGAAGCCCGCGGTGACAAGGGTTCCGGGACGCTCGGGGACATCCTGGCGCTGCGGGCGCGCTACCTCGGCGCCGCCGGGGTGATCACCGACGGCGGGGTCCGCGACTTCGAGGCCGTCGCCGCGACCGGCCTGCCGGTGTTCTCGCAGGGCCCGCATCCGGCGGTCCTCGGCCGCAAACACGTGCCGTGGGACACCGACGTCGCGGTCGCCTGCGGCGGGGCCACCGTGCTGCCCGGCGACATCATCGTCGGCGACGACGACGGCGTGGTCGTCATCCCGCCGTCGCTGGCCGAAGAGATCGCCGACGCGGCGCTCGTCCAGGAGGACGAAGACGCTTGGATCGCCGAGCAGGTCGGACAGGGCCGCCCGATCGAGGGGCTCTTCCCGCTGAACCCGTTGTGGCGGGAAAGGTATGAGGCATGGCAGAAGAAGCAGTGAAGACGACCAGCAAATCCGAACTCGCCTACGAGTGGCTGCGTGAGCGGATCGCCCGGCACGAGTACGGACCCGGCTACCGGCTCGTCCTCGCCGAGATCGCCGGCGCGCTCGACATGAGCGTCGTCCCGGTGCGCGAGGCGATCCGGCGGCTGGAGGCCGAACGGCTGGTGACCTTCGAGCGCAACGTCGGCGCGCGCGTGGCGATGGTGGACCAGAACGAGTACGTCCACGCGATGCAGACCCTCGGTGTCGTCGAAGGTGTCGCCACCGCGCTGTCCGCGCCGCAACTGTCCGAAGAGAACATCGCGCGGGCGCGGCGGGTGAACGAGCGCATGATCGCGCTGCTGGACCACTTCGACGCGCACGAGTTCACCGCGCTGAACCAGCAGTTCCACTCGCTGCTCTTCGAATGCTGCCCCAACCCGCAGATCCTCGACCTCGTGCACCAGGGCTGGACCCGGCTGTCCGGGCTGCGCGACTCCACGTTCGCGTTCGTGCCCGACCGCGCGCACCGGTCGGTCGAGGAACACGAAGAGATCCTCCGGCTGATCATCGAGAAGGCCGATCCGCTCGACATCGAATTCGCCGCGCGCAATCACCGCTGGGCCACCATGCAGGCCTTTTTGGACGCTCGAGAGCGCGCGAACCGCTGACTGAGGAGGGCTAGTCTTGACCACCACCACTCCCCGGCCGATCCCGGACGGTGTCCCGGAGCGGATCCGGCACTACATCGGCGGCGAACTCGCCGATTCGGCCGACGGCGCCGTCTTCGACGTGCTCGACCCGGTCACCAACGAGGTCTACGTCCAGGCCGCCGCGGGGAAGAAGGCCGACATCGATCGCGCCGTCGCCGCCGCGCGGAAGGCGTTCACCGAGGGGCCTTGGCCGAAGCTGCTGCCGCGTGAGCGGTCGCGCGTGCTCAACCGCATCGCCGATCTCGTCGAGTCGCGGGACAAGCGGCTGGCCGCGCTGGAGAGTTTCGACTCGGGTCTGCCGATCTCGCAGGCGCTGGGCCAGGCGCGCCGGGCGGCGGAGAACTTCCGGTTCTTCGCCGACCTGATCGTCGCGCAGGCCGACGACACCTACAAGGTGCCCGGCCGTCAGATCAACTACGTCAACCGCAAGCCGATCGGCGTCGCCGGCCTGATCACGCCGTGGAACACGCCGTTCATGCTGGAGTCGTGGAAACTCGCGCCCGCGCTCGCGACCGGCAACACCGTCGTGCTCAAACCGGCGGAGTTCACCCCGCTTTCCGCGTCGCTGTGGGCGGAGATCTTCGAGGAGGCCGGGCTGCCGCCCGGCGTGTTCAACCTCGTCAACGGCTTCGGTGAGGACGCCGGCGACGCGCTGGTGAAGCATCCGGACGTCCCGCTCATCTCGTTCACCGGCGAGAGCGGCACCGGCAGCCTGATCTTCGGCAACGCGGCACCGTTCCTCAAAGGACTGTCGATGGAGCTGGGCGGCAAGTCGCCCGCCATCGTCTTCGCCGACGCCGATCTGGAGACCGCGATCGACGCGACGATCTTCGGCGTCTTCTCCCTCAACGGCGAGCGCTGCACAGCGGGCAGCCGGATCCTGGTCGAGCGCGCGATCTACGACGAGTTCGTCGAGCGCTACGCCGCGCAGGCCAAACGGGTCAAGGTGGGCGACCCGAGCGACCCCGAGACCGAAGTCGGCGCGCTGGTGCACCCCGAGCACTACGACAAGGTCATGAAGTACATCGAGATCGGCAAGACCGAGGGCAGGCTCGTCGCCGGCGGCGGCCGCCCGGACGGCTTCCCTGCCGGGAACTATGTGGCGCCGACGGTGTTCGCCGACGTCAAACCGGACGCCCGGATCTTCCAGGAGGAGATCTTCGGCCCGGTCGTCGCGATCACGCCGTTCGACAGCGAAGAAGAGGCGCTGGAGCTCGCGAACAACACGAAGTACGGGCTCGCGGCCTACGTCTGGACCAACGATCTCAAGCGGGCGCACAACTTCGCGCAGTCCGTCGAGGCGGGCATGGTGTGGCTCAACTCGAACAACGTCCGCGATCTGCGCACGCCCTTCGGCGGGGTGAAGGCGTCCGGGCTGGGACACGAGGGCGGCTACCGCTCGATCGACTTCTACACCGACCAGCAGGCGGTGCACATCAACCTCGGCGAGGTGCACAACCCCGCCTTCGGCAAGGGCTGACCCCGTTCCCCGTCCACAAAGGATGACGCAATGAAGCCGATCCCCACCCCTAAATCACCGCCGCCGGACGTCCTCCGCTGCGCGTACATGGAACTCGTCGTCACCGATCTGGCGCGGTCGCGCGCGTTCTACGCCGACGTCCTCGGCCTGACGGTGACCGAGGAGGACGAGACCACGGTCAGCGTCCGTACGATCGACGAGTTCATCCACCACAACCTCGTGCTGCGCCAGGGTCCGGTCGCCGCGGTGGCGGCCTTCTCGTACCGGGTGCGGTCGCCGGAGGACCTCGACAAGGCCGTCGCGTTCTACACGGAGCTGGGCTGCCGGGTCGAACGCAATGAGAACGGGTTCACCAAAGGCATCGGCGACTCGGTGCGCGTGCAGGACCCCCTCGGCTTCCCGCTCGAGTTCTTCCACGACGTCCAGCACGTCGACAGGCTCAGCTGGCGCTACGACCTGCACGTCCCGGGCGCGCTGGTCCGGCTCGACCACTTCAACCAGGTCACGCCGGACGTCCCGCGCGCGGTGAAGCACATGGAAGACCTCAACTTCCGCGTCACCGAAGACATCCAGGACGACCAGGGCGTCACGTACGCGGCCTGGATGCGCCGCAAGCCGACCGTGCACGACACCGCGATGACCGGCGGCGACGGGCCTCGGATGCACCACGTCGCCTTCGCCACGCACGAGAAGCACAACATCCTGTCCATTTGCGACAAACTCGGCTCGCTGCGGATGTCGGACCACATCGAACGCGGCCCCGGCAGGCACGGCGTCTCGAACGCGTTCTACCTGTACCTGCGCGACCCGGACGGGCATCGCGTCGAGATCTACACGCAGGACTACTACACCGGCGATCCCGACAACCCGGTGGTGACCTGGGACGTGCACGACAACCAGCGCCGCGACTGGTGGGGCACGCCGGTGGTCCCGTCCTGGTACACCGACGCCTCGCTCGTCCTCGACCTCGACGGCAAGCCGCAGCCCGTGGTCGCGCGGACCGAGGAAAGCGAACTGGAGGTCACCATCGGCGCCGACGGCTTCTCCTACACCCGCAAGGGTGACGACGAAGGCGAACTGCCGGCGTGGAAACAGGGCGAGTACAAACTCGGCAACCAGCTCTGAGGCGGGGACATGCTCGAACAGGAAACGATCGCCGCGATCGCCGACGAACTGGCGGCCGCGGAGGAGGCCCGGGAGACGATCCCGCTGCTGACGGCGCGCTATCCGGACATGACCGTCGAGGACTCGTACGCCGTGCAGAACGAATGGCGGCGCCGGGGTATCGCGGCGGGACGCCGTCCGGTCGGGCGCAAGATCGGGCTCACGTCGAAGGTCATGCAGGCCGCCACCGGGATCACCGAACCCGACTACGGCGCCATCTTCGCGGACATGGTGTTCGAGAACGGCTCCGTGATCGAGCACGGCCGGTTCTCGAACGTGCGCATCGAGGTCGAGCTGGCCTTCGTCCTCCGTGACTCCCTCGCGGGGCCGGACGCCACGGTGTTCGACGTGCTGCGGGCGACCGAGTACGTCGTGCCCGCGCTGGAGATCCTGTCGTCGCGGATCGAGATGGCGGGCCGGACCATCGTCGACACGATCAGCGACAACGCCGCCATGGGTGGGATGGTCTACGGCGGCAACCCGGTCGCCGTGGACGCCGTCGACCTGCGGTGGGTTTCGGCGCTGCTGTACCGCAACGAGACCATCGAGGAATCCGGAGTCGCCGCCGCGGTGCTGAACCATCCCGCGAACGGCGTCGCCTGGCTGGCGAACAAACTCGCCCAGCACGGTGACAAGCTCGATCCGGGCGACATCGTGCTGGCCGGGTCGTTCACGCGGCCGATGTGGGTGCACCCGGGCGACACCGTGACCGCCGACTACCGGGATCTGGGGGCGATCACATGCCGCTTCGTCTAGATCCGCCGTTCCGGGATCGGCTGGGCGAGCGGCCGCTGGTCGGCATGTGGGTCACGTCGGGCAGCCCGGTCGTCGCGGAGATCTGCGCGGGCTCCGGGCTCGACTGGCTGCTCGTCGACACCGAGCACTCCCCCTCCGGGCTCGAGACGGTGCAGTCGTTGCTGCAGACGATCGCCGCGTATCCCATCACGCCGATGGTGCGCGCCCCGTCCGGTGACGCGGTCGCGCTGAAGCAGCTGCTCGACCTGGGCGCGCAGAACCTGCTGGTGCCCATGGTCGACAGCGCGGAGGAGGCGGAGGCCGTCGTGCGGGCCGTCCGCTATCCGCCTCGTGGCGTGCGCGGTGTCGGCAGCGCTCTGTCGCGGTCGGCGCGCTGGAACCGAGTCGAGGACTATCTCGCGAAGGCCGAGCAGTTCACGTCGCTGTTCGTGCAGATCGAGTCGACGGCGGGGGTCGCGGCGGCCTCCGAGATCGCCGCTGTCGATGGCGTCGACGGGGTGTTCGTCGGGCCGTCCGACCTGGCCGCCTCGATGGGCCTGCTCGGAAAGCAGACGCACCCCGACGTCACCGCGGCCGTCTTGGGCACCTTCGAGGCCGTTCGCGCGCGGGGAAAACCGGTCGGCGTCAACGCTTTCGACCCGGCGCAGGCCCAGCGTTACCTCGACGCCGGCGCTTCGTTCGTGCTGGTCGGCGCCGATGTCACCCTGCTCGCTCAAGGTTCGGAGGCGCTCGCGAGGCGGCATCAGGCTTAAGGTCTTGGCATGCTCCCGTGGCTGCTCGACTCCGACCCCGCCCTGCGCTGGCAGGTGGAACGCGACCTCGCGCACGAGCCGCCCGAGGTCTGGGAGGCGACGCGGGCGCGGATCGCGACCGAAGGTTTCGGCGCGCGGCTGCTCGCCCACCAGGATCCGGACGGCCAGTGGGCGGGCGGCGCGTTCTTCCCCGCCGGGTTCACCGGCGCGGAAGGCGGGCAGCCGTGGACCGCGACGACGTGGTCGCTCAACACCCTGCGTGAGTGGGGCATGGACGCCGCGGCCCTTTCCGGGACGGCCGAACTTCTCGCTCGGAACAGCCGTTGGGAGTACGACGATCTCCCGTACTGGGGTGGCGAGGTCGACTGCTGCATCAACGCGTGGACCCTCGCGAACGGCCTGTGGCTCGGTGCCGACGTCGCCCCGCTCGTCACGTGGTTCTCGGAGCATCAGCAACCCGATGGTGGCTGGAACTGCGAATGGGTCTCAGGTTCCCAGCGCTCGTCCGTGCACTCGACGCTGAACTCGCTCAAAGGCCTGCTCGCCTCCGAAACCGCGACCGGTGGCACTCCGGCTTCGCGGGCCGCGCGGCGCGCGGGTGAGGAGTACCTGCTGGAGCGAGGCCTGTTCCGGCGGCTGTCGACGGGTTCGGAGATCGCGCCGTGGATCACGGTCTTCGCGTATCCGTTCCGCTGGTTCTACGACGTGCTGAACGCGGCCGACTACTTCCGTGAGGCGTCGCTGCACGATGGTACGGCTCCGGATCCGCGAATGGCCGAAGCCGTCGAACGCATCCGTGCCGCACGGCAGCCGGACGGGACCTGGCTACAGGCCCATCGGCACGCCGGGAGGGTGTGGTTCGAGGTCGACGTCGCGGCGGGTGAGCCCTCGAAGTGGCTGACGTTGTATGGCAGCCGGGTGCTGAACTGGTGGGATTCCGCGGCTTAGGCCGGGGTTCGTGGGTTTGGTGCCGGGTCTTCTGGTTGTGGCTGCGGTCGGCCGCCGTTCCGACCTGGCGGGAGCTACACAGACGGGATGATGGCCAAGCATCAGCGTCCACCGCGATTCAGGTGGTCCGAGGCTCCGTTCTACCCGTGGGCATGCCGAAGGGCCCGTCGCCGGTGTGGCCGACGGGCTCCTCGGTGCTCAGACGCGGTGCAGGGTGTTGCGCCGGGGTTGTCGGAGCGGATCTCGGTATTGGGGTGGGATGAACTCGGGTAACCCGTCGGCGGCCATCCGGACTTCCCAGTCACCGTGATGAATCAGGCGGTGATGGAACCCGCACAACAGCACCAAGTTCCGAAGATCTGTCGGACCGCCGTCCACCCAGTGCTGAATATGGTGGGCGTGACAGTTCTTGGGTTTCCGATGGCAGCCGGGGAATGCGCAGCCACCGTCGCGGATGTTCAACGCGCGCCTTTGCCCTGGGGTGACGAAGCGTCGTAGCCGTCCCACATCCAGGGGTTCTCCGGCGGCGCTCATCACGACCGGCAACATCAGGCAGTCGCAGGCCGCCAGCCGCGCTTCCCTCGCGGTCATCGTGCCGACGAAGTCCAGGCACGCGGTGCCGAGACCGGATTTGAGTTCGTCGAGTCCGATGGTGACGTTCACGAGGGTGCGGTAGCCGCTGGTGCCGGGTTGGTCCGGGCAGGCGATCGCGAGGTCGAGGAGTTCGGCCCAGGCGTCTCCCAGGCGTTCGCATTTCATCCGCAGATCGGCTTGGCCGAATTCGTCGACTGGCCGTGGTTGGGCGTAGGCCTCCAGGGCGGCGGCGGTGCGGGCGCCGGTCTCGTCATCGAGGAGGCCGGTGAGTTTCCAGAAGCCGTCTTTGCGGCGTTCCAGGGTGATTTCGCGGCGTGGTTCTTTGGGTTCGGGGTCTTGGGGTTCGTTGCCGTCGGGGTCCAGCCAGCCCAGCAGGTTCGCTTCGGCCTTGGCGAGCTGCTGCGGACCGGCGGTC
Organism: Amycolatopsis sp. PSD-21; assembly: GCF_055561455.1. Taxonomy (NCBI): domain Bacteria; kingdom Bacillati; phylum Actinomycetota; class Actinomycetes; order Pseudonocardiales; family Pseudonocardiaceae; genus Amycolatopsis; species Amycolatopsis sp. PSD-21. The sequence continues at coordinate 5,059,339 of NZ_CM145712.1, forward strand.
GGGGCCAACTCGGCGAGGATCTTCTCCGCGAACGCCTTATCTTCGGCGGAGGTGTCGGCGGGGAGTCTCTTCAAGATCTCCAGAATCTGATCGATCCGCTCATCCCCGACCAGCCCCTCGGCAGCGACCGCGGCCGTCTCGGGTGCCACGGCCGGGGCTTCGGTGCCATCCAGGTTCCGCGTCGGATTCAAAGCGACCGCCCGCTTCACCACCGCACCCGCCTCAGCCCGCGACAACCCCGCCATCTCCGCAAACCAACTCGCCGTAGTCCCATGCCCGAACAAATCCTTGGCACCCCGAGACTCGACCTCCGCCAAAAACCGCCCCAAACCCGCGGTAGCCATCCGAATCACCCGCAAAGACTGCAGCACACCATGCGCAAGCTCCAGCTTGCCGGCACGCCACAACTCCTGCGGCAACTCAGGGAGGAAGGTCTCGGACACACCTCCATAATACCGCAAACACATCGAACAGATGTTCGTAATTTTAAGCAACAAGCGAAACGCGCGCGCAACACTGAAGGGTGAATCCGTCACCAAGAGCGGTTCACTCTGAGCAAGTCTCGCAATTAGTCGACTAATTGCGAAGTAAGCCGAGCATCTCAAGTCCGCTCGCGAAACGTGCCCTGGCCAGAGGCCAACCGAAAGCCGGGGCCGCGACCACTCGCCCAGTCTCCCACAAGCGTTGCGAAAGCCACTTTCGCAACCCTCAACGTTGCGAAAGTGGCTTTCGCAACCCCACCGCGAGGACCGCCGGAGGCGACACCCTCCGATCCACAGGGCATTAACGCGACCCAAGCAAAGCACCCGAACCACCGCAATTAGCCGACTAATTGCGAAAGGGCGACCTCAAGCCACCGCGATCACCCGAGAGCGCCCAGGCAGCCGGAGCGCGGCCGCGACACCGCCGACGGCGACAAGACCGACGAACCCGAACACGACACCGAAAGCCAAGCCCGGTCGCGATTCGAGGCCCGCCAGGATCGCGCCGGTCGCCGCCACCCCGGCCACCGCACCCACCTGCCTGACCGTGTTGAACAGACCAGAGGCACCGCCAGCGACAGCGGGGTCGACGGACGCCATCGCGATGGCGGACAGCGGTGACCACGCCATCGCGTTGGCAGCGCCCAGCAGCGCGGCGCCCACCGAGATCCACCAGGGATTCAGGTTCAGGACCACTACCAGCCCGATGAGCAGAAGGCTCGTCGCGAGAAGGCTCATGCCGAGTATCGCCGGCCGGCGCCCGCCCACCCGGTCGACCCAGCGGCCGGCCGGTGGCGACAGCAGGATCGCGACGACGGCGTCCGGCGCGAGGACGATCGCGGCTTCCATCGGGCCGAAACCGCGGTTGTCCTGGATGTAGAGCATCGTGGGCAGTGCCATCGCGAGAACCGTCGCACCGAGCGACGCCATCGCGAGGCTCGCGGACAGATACCCGGGCGAGCGATAGAGCCGCAACGGCGCGAGGGCGTCCTCGCCTTGCCCGCGCTCTCGGAACCAGAAACAGACGAGCAGCGCGACGGCGAGGGCGGTCGCAGGCAGCGAAAGCGGGCTCCATGACAGCAATGCCCACACCAGAAGACTCAAACCCGCCGTACTCGACACGGCTCCGGTCAGATCGAAGCGTGTCGCACTTCCTTGGCTTCCCGGAATCAGGCGGATGCCCACGACCACGGCGATGACGCAGAGCGGCACGTTGACCCAGAAGATCCAGCGCCAATCCAGGCTCGCTGTCAGCAGCCCGCCCAGAATGGGACCCAGCAAGGTCGCGGCCGCCGCCACCGAGCCCCAGATGCCGAACGCGCGACCCCGCTCGTCTTCGGCGAAGAGCCGCCGGATCAACGTGAGTGGTTGCGGTGACATCGCGGCCGCGGCCAGGCCTTGCAGGATCCGGAACGCGATGAGCCAGCCGATCGACGGCGCGATCCCGCACAGCGCCGAGGCGACGCCGAAGCCTGCCATGCCGAACAGGTAGACACGTTTGGGGTCGAAGAGATCGCCGAGACGACCGGCGACCAGCAGCGGAACCGAAAACGCGAGCAGGTAACCCGCCGTCACCCAGAACAACGCGGCGACGTCCCCACCGAGATCGGCTTGGATGCTCGGGCTCGCCACCGCGACAATGGTCGTGTCCAGCAGAAGCACGAAGAATCCCGCGAGCAGGGCCGCGAGCCCGCCCCACCTCGAGGAACCCATGTCACACACCTTATCCACGCGAAACAGCGAGTCTTCGCCATGAGCGCTCTTCCGCGCGGCGGACGCCCCGCCGAGGCCCTGGCCGCCGTCGAAACGAGTATCGAAGACCGATGGCGGTTGTTCCTCGCGGAATACGGGGTGGTAGCCGGGACCAGTGACGAGGTCGACCTCGCCGAATCGGTCGTCGCCGACACTTCCGTGTTCGAATGGCGGGTCGTCGACGCCGCCTTCGACAGGCTGACCTGCTCCGACTGCGGCAACGGGCTCGGCTCGGGGCCCGTCGGCTGCGGGAAATGCGACCAGGCCGACGGGTTCCGTTTCGCGGCCATCGAAACCGACCGGCCCGCCACACCGCCGGGCACCGAGCACGGTCTCCGCGTCGCCACCGCGGTCACCCGCACCCGGCACCGCTACGGCGCGCGGGCGCGCTGCGGTTTCGAACTCGGTCTTCCGCTTCTCCTCGACGGCGAACTGCCCGGTACGCCTCAAGCGCAGGCTTACCGGGCAGCGATCAACAGGCTCACGGAAGAGGAATGCGAACTCGTGACCTCGTTCGACGAGGTCACGCGGCTCAGTAGTCGTCGCGTCCGGTGAACTGCTGTTCCAGCAGCTCCGCCGAGCCCGCGACGAGTTCGAGCGGGTCGGTGAACTCGTTGATGTCGAGGTTCACCAACGGCAGGGAATGGCGCAGCACCAGGTGCTCGCCCATGACCACCAGTCCCCCGACGACGATCGTGTTGCCGATCTCGGTCAGCACGGTCGTGAGGTCGACCTGGTCGACGCGCGCGAACGGCGTCGCGATCTGCACCCAGTCCTCGCGGCGGTCGAAGACCTCCCGCGCGATGACCACGGTCTGGGCCCGCTCCTCGTAGTCGTCGTCACCGTAGGACAACCGGATGCGGATTTCGTCCGGTTCGTCCTTCACCACCCGATATTCGTGCCGTACGAACGCGACCAGATCGGCCCATTCCGCCATGAATTCAGTCTCCCTCGCAGTCGAAGATCAAGACTAGCGACTGCCGCAACTCGTGAGTGGTAAGGACGGTTAGAACCGTCCTTACCACTCACGAGGCGCAAAAGGTCAGCCGCCAGTCGGCACCCCCGCCCGCGCTTCCTGCTGCGTCAACGGCCGGAGCGACAGCGTGTACTCGTACGTGCTGTCCGGTTGGACCTGGCTGCGTTCCCGCACCGGGTTCGGCGTGTCACCGACGCCGGTCACCGCGTGACTCGCGTGCAGGGTGAACCAGCCCTTGTTGCGCTGCAACTGGAAGGGATACGCCGCCCGGTCGAGATCGTCGAACGGTGTCACGCTGACGTCCTTCGCGCCGCCGATCAGCAGGCCACCGGTCCGGCCGTCGGTGAGCAGCGCCCACCGGCTGTCGGTGTGGTTACCGTGGTCCTGCGGCCGGTGGTATTCGACGTACTGCTGGTCCACCGTGCTCGACTGCACGCCGATCGGCGTCCCGTCCTTCCGGTCGACGTAACTCTCGGCTTTTCGCCCATACCAGGCGAACCGGTCGTATCGGTCCGGCACCGCGAGCGAGACACCGATCCGGGGCAGATACGGCAGTGTGCGCACGCTCCCTTGCGGCACCACCCGGTTGCCGAGGCTCAAGGTCCCGGTCCGGTCGACGGTGTAGGTCATCGTCTGGTCGAACCACGCCCCCGCGACGTCCGGCGCCGCGACCCGGCTGTCGACGATCACCCGCACGCTTTGCGAGCCGTCCTTCTCGACCCGCACTCCGGTGACCGTGGTCTTCAACCGGTCCAGGCCCGCCTTGCGCCAGTCCTCGCCCTCGGCCCTGCCCCAGGCGAAGGTCTCATTGCTGATGGGGGCCCGCCACGCGTCGAGCTTCGGCCCGGCGGTCAGCAGTTCCTTGCCCTGGTGCCGGATCGACGCCAGCGCACCGGTGGCCTTGTCCACCCGGTACGTGACGCCGGCCGCCGACGCCGTCACCGAACCCGCGTCCTCGACGACGCCGACGGACTTCCCGTCGAGCGGCGACCGGTCCAGGCCCGGAACCCGCATCCCGCCGAGAGAGAACTGGTCGTGTGCCAGGACGTGTCCCCGCGCGAGCATCGGCTCGCCCTGGGTCGTCACCGCCTCGACGGTGAGGAACCGCTCCCGGTCCGCGGGATTCGGCGGCACGGGTACGGCGATCCGTCCGGTCGTCCCGGCGCCGACCCGCAACGGCTGCTCGCCACGGGCGACGATCCGGGAGCCTTCCTGGATCCGCCACCGCAGGTTCAGCTCGTCGGTTCCCTTGAACTGCCGTTCGTTGGTCACCGACAACGAACCACCCGAGTAGGCGAACCGGAGCGGCTGATGCGCCCACGCCATCTGCGCGGTCTCCGGCTGCGCCGAACGATCCGAGTCGATCAGACCGTCCACACCGGACAGACTGGAGCCGTAGGACAGGTGGCTCCCCCGGTCCGCGACGCTGTCGAAGTCCAGCGCCAGGACGGCACCGCCGGCCGGAGTGGAGCCGGACAGCTCCGCGGCGGACAGCGGCTTGTCGTAGATCCGGACGTCGTCGACGGCGCCGCGGCCCATCCAGCCGATACTCGACGGATCGTTCCACGACGTCTCGAAGTCACGGCCGATGTTGACCTCCGCCGAGGACGAATCGATCGCGCCGGTGAACGGTTTGCTCCCGATCTCCTTGCCGTCGAGGAAGAGCCGCAGGGCGGTTCCGTCGTAGGTACCGCTCACCCGGTGCCAGTTGCCGTAGAAATCGGCGGGCACCTTCGCCTGCACCGCCTGCCACGTTCCACTGTGGATGAAGAACTCCAGCGTGTCCTGCGTCTTCATCTTGAGCGCGTACTGGTGGTCGCCCTTGCCGAGGATGCGGAAATCGCCGGTCCACTTCCCCGGCTTCACCCAGGCGTCCAGGGTCAGCGCCTTCCCGGTGATGTCGAGCTTCCGGTCGCGGTAGACCTCGACGAAATCGTCCAGCCCGGACAGCGCCAGCGCCTTGCCACGATGACCGTCGACCAGCTCCGGCTTCCCGCTGAGATGCGCCGAAATGTCGTTACCCGACGAATCGGGCGTGATCCGGATGCGCTGCCGGATGTTCTGCTCCGCCCAGTCCCAGATGAACCCGCCCTGGGTCTGCGGATTCGCCCGGATCGTGTCCCAGAACTCCCGGAAGTTGCCGAGGCTGTTGCCCATGGCGTGGGCGTACTCGCCGAAGATCAGCGGCTTGGTGGTGTTCTTCGCCTGCTCCTCGAACTTCTCCGGAGACGGATACCGCGGCCCCCACACGTCCGCGAACGGCGCGTCCCCGTCCGGGCTGTTCGACTGGTGGTAGATCGGCCGCGTCGGTTCGTTCGCGTCCAGCCATTCCGCCAGCGCGAAGTGGTGCGCGCCGAGGCCTGCCTCGTTGCCGGTGTCCCACAGGAAGACGCTCGGGTGGTTCTTGTCCCGCTCGACCATGCCGATCATGCGGTCGAAGAACGCGTCCCGCCAGGCCGGGTCGTTCGCCTGGCAGTACCGCGCGCAGTTCTCGTGGTTGTGGGTCTCGATGTCGATCTCGTCATCGATCCAGAGACCGTGCCGGTCGGCCAGCTCGTAGAAATAGGGATCAGACGGATAGTGCGAGGTGCGGACCGCGTTGACGTTGAGCTGCTTCATCAGCGCGACGTCCCGTTCCTGCGCGCGCCGGGGCACGTGCCTCCCGTGGTCGGGGTCGGTCTCCGCCCGGTTGACACCCTTGAACAGCACCCGTTTCCCGTTGACCAGCAACTGTTTGTCGCGGATCTCGATCTCACGGAACCCGACCGTCTCGCTGGTGATGTGCGTGACGCGGCCGTCGGGCGCGGTCAACGTGAGCACCGCCGTATACAGGTTCGGCGTCTCGTCGGTCCACTTCGCCGGATTCCGGACGGGCAGGCTCAACGCGGTCTTGCCACCCGCGTCGACCTCCCCGCTCGTGGTCCCGACTTCCTTGCCCGCCGCGTCACGCAGGCTCAGTCCGGCACGATGCTTGCCCGTGGTCCCGCCGGGCTTGGTGGCGACCTCGACCACGGCCTTGAGGGTGGCGTCGGTGTACGTCGAGTCGAGGTCCGTCGTCAGTCCGACGTCCTGGATGAACGTCCGCGGCGCCGAATGCAGGGTCACCGAGCGGAAAATGCCCGAGTACCGCCACTGGTCGACGTCCTCCAGGTACGCACCCGCGCTCCAGCGGTGCACCTGCACGGCGATCCGGTTCGGGCCAGGGCGCAGCGCGGAGGAGATGTCGAACTCCGCCGGCGTGTAGCCGCCCTGGTCGTAGCCGATGTACTTCCCGTTGACCCAGACGAAGTACGCCGACGTGACACCCTCGAAGCGCAGGAACGTCTCGCGATCCGACCAGTCCGCAGGCAGGGTGAAGTCGCGGACGTAGGCGCCGGTCGGGTTGACGTCACGCGGGACGCGCGGCGGGTCGTCGGGCTGGATCTCGGTGGCGATGTTGCGGAAGATCGGGTGGTCCAGACCGTCCGTCTGCCAGGTGTGCGGGACGGACACCTCGCGCCAGCGCGACGCGTCGTAGCCGTCCTCGTGGAATCCCTTCGGGACCTGCGACGGGTTGTCCGCCATCGCGATCCGCCACTTGCCGTCGAGCGACTGGGTGTACGGACTGCGTTCATCGCGGCGGGCCGCGGCGGAGACGTCGGCGTAGGGGCGAAGGAAGGCGTGCGGTGGCTCCTGGCCTTCGGCGACTTTGCGTGGATCGTCGAGATAGGACTGGACGTCGGCGGCCGCCGGGGTGACGGTCGCTACGAGGGTCCCGGCGAGCATCGCCAGGACCAGTACGATGGGGCGTGTTCGCAGCACTGCGTTCAACCTCCCAGAGAGTTCAGCTGAGCCGGAAGCTGACCCGTTGACGATCCCGCACCGCGGTACCGGGACGGAAGACCAAGATCCTTCCCTTGTCGTGGGCCAAATAGGTGGCAGGTTCCCCCAGGAGGCGGAACGACACCGCCAGCCGGTCGGAAAGGCCCGGCACCTGGGTGAAACTCGCCGCCCGGCCGTACGCGTCGCTCTCGTCGTACGGGTCGATCCGCACGGTCGTCGCGTCCACGACCCGGACGTACCGGTCCGGGAAGTTCACCGACTGCAGCGCGACGGTGCCCGCTCCTCGGAACCCCGCGACGATGCGGAACTGCGAATCGGCGAGCTCGCGAACGTTGCCGTCGGCGGTCAGCCGGTACTCGTAGTGCCGCACGTACAACGCCGGATCGTCCAACGGGGACAGACGGACGCAGGGGCCACCCTTGCCCACCGGCACACCGAAACTCGGTGTCCCGTCGTCGTTCCAGTACAACCGCTGCACCCGGGTGTGCCGGTTAGGGTCGTACAACGGGTCGCCGGTGATGTCGCGGTAGTCGCGGGCGTGGTACACGAGCACGTCCGAGCCGTCCTCGGCGACGGTGAACGAGTTGTGCCCCGGCCCGTACTGCCGGGTGGCCTCGTTCGTGGTGAACACCGGCTGCGGTGACTTCGTCCACGACCGCGGGTCGAGCAGGTCCGAACGTTCGTCCGCGGTCAGCAGGCCCATGCAGTACCGGGCGTCCGTGGCACTCGCCGAGTAGGTCATGAACACCCGCCCGTTGCGGATGAGCACCGCCGGCCCCTCGTTGACCTTGAAGCCCTGGATCTCCCAGGGCAGGGTCGGCACCGCGAGCCGGACGGGATCACCCTTGAGGGCCAGCGGCGAGGCCATCTCGGCGAGGTACAGGTTGCTGTTCGTCGCGATCCCGGGTTCGCTCTGCGCCCAGGCGAAGTAGCGTTTGCCTCGATGCTCGAACGTCGTCGAATCGAGGGTGAAGGTGTCCCATTTGGTCACCATCTGCCCGCGCAGCACCCACGTGTCCGCCCGCGGATCGTCCGAAGTGGACTCCAGCACGTAGGTCCGGATGCGGAATACGTCGTCGGAGTCACCGGCGGCGAAGTAGACGTACCAGCGCCCGTCGATCCGGTGCAGTTCCGGCGCCCAGATGTGGCCGCCCATCTTCCCGGACGACGGACGACGCCAGATCGTCGTCTCCCTGGCGGTGGCCAGGCCATCGATCGTGGCGGCGCCGCGCACGACGATGCGGTCGTACTCGGGCACCGAACCGGTCAGGTAGTACATCCCGTTCACCGGCCGGGTGATGAACGGGTCGGCCCGCTGTTCGACCAGCGGGTTCCGGGTGGTCAGCGACGCGGGAGCGGCCTCGGCGGCTTGGGCCGTACCCGGCACCAGGCTGCCGACGGCGGTGACGGCCAAGAGCCCGCCTCCGGCTTTGAACAGGTCACGACGGTCGATGGTCATGGTCATCCCCTCACTCGGGCCGGGAACCGCAGGAAGGTCACGGAGTTCGGCGGGAACGTGTAGGTGAAGCCGTTCGACACCCCGGAGAACCGCGACTCCCGCGGTGCGATCGGCGTGGCGAAAGCGGTGTTGACGTCGTCCGGCGAGCCCTGGAGCGTCGTCACGCGGGCGGTGGAACCCGGCTGGACACGGGTGCCGAGATCGACTCGGGTCCGGGCGGCCGACGTCTGGGCGTTGACCACCTTGACCACGAGTTCACCGGTCTTGACGTCGCGGGTGACGACCTGGCGGAAGGGTTCGGCGACCTTGTCGTCGGTGAACGAGCCCCATTTCTGCCCGTCGAGGAACAGCGTCACCTGACGGCCCCGCACCTCGACCCGAAGGTCGTACTGCTTGCCGGTCTCGATCTTGGTGTCGTTCTGGAGCAGGGTCGTTTTGCCCCCGCCTTCGGTCTTCTCGACGGCGGAGACGGTGTTGTTCCAGCCGCCGAGGTTCCACCAGTAGTTGTTGCCGGTGTCCTTGACCCCGAACGCGACCAGGAAGCCTTCCCTGCCGCCGGTCTTGGTCGCCTTCACCGAGAAGTCGTAGTTGCTCCACGAGGGATCACCCGCGGTCACCAAGGTGTTCTCGGCGGCCTGATCCGACTGGACGTAGGCCCCGTTCGACACCGCCCAGGAGCCTCGTCCGGCCACCTTCGACCAGCGTGAGTCGTTACCGGAGAAGTCGTCCGAGAACAGCTGCGCCCCGTCGGCCGACGTGACCTTGACGTCGTCGTAGGCCGCGCTCGTCGCCCAGGTGGACAGTCCGATCGCGCCCGAGATCGGCGCGACGGTGGCGGGCGTGGCCGACGCCTTGCTCGGGACGACGTGGTCACCCACGTTGGTCATGAACAGCTTCTGCGTCTCGTAGCTGGCCGAACCCCACGAGTGCTGGTTGTCGAACCAGATCATGTCCGGTTTCCATTGCACGTAATCGGTGTTCGCCAGTAGCGGCGCGTACGACGCGAGCTTGACGACGTCGGCGTTCCGCTCCAGCCCGGTCATGTACGCGGCTTCGGCCAGCGCGTTGCCGAACTTGTTGTCCAGCGACGCGTACTCGCCGAGGAACACCTTCGGGCCGTTGCGGTCGTAGGTGTCGTAGCGCTGGTTGTTCTGCAGGAACCACTGCGGGCTGTTGTAGTAATGCTCGTCGACCATCGAGACCTTCGCGTTCCGGTTCAGGTCCCACAGCCGGTCGAACGTCGTGCCGGTGTCGTCCGGTCCCGAGTTGCTGATCACCGTGATCCCCGGGTACTTCGCCGCGATCGCCTTGCGGAATTCGGTGAAGCGGGCGATGAACTCGTCCGGCAGGTTCTCTTCGTTGCCGACGCCGACATGCGTCAGGTTGAACGGCGCCGGATGCCCCATCTCGGCCCGCTTCTTGCCCCAGGGCGAGGTGACCGGGCCGTTCGCGAACTCGATCAGGTCGAGGGTGTCCTGGATGTGCCGCCTCAGCAGCGCCGGGTCGTCGGTCGCCTTGTTCTGCCCGCAGCCGGTGACCAGCGCCGGCACCACGGGCAGCGGCATCGCGCCGATGTCCTCGGAGAACTGGAAGTATTCGTAGTAACCGATGCCATAGGACTGGTTGTAGCCCCAGAAATTCGCGTTCGTGGCCCGCTGCTCGACCGGGCCGATCGTGTCCTTCCACTGGTATGAACGCTTCCGCTCCCAGTTCGGCGCCTCGTAGCCCTGGTGGCTGCCGGTGTTGACCAGGCAGCCGCCGGGGAAGCGGACGAATCCGGGCTTGAGCGCGGCGATCTTCTCCGCGAGGTCGGTCCGCATGCCGTTGGGCCGGTTCTTGTAGGTGTCGCGCGGGAACAGCGACACCATGTCCAGCCGCAGCGTGCCACCGCCGGACGCGGTCAGCGCGAGCCTGCCCAGCGCGCTCGACTCCCGCGCGCGGAAGGCGCCGGTGTACTTCACCCAGCCGTCGCCGCGGACCTGCACCCGCAAGGGATCGGCGAGCGCCTTGCCCGCCGGATCGGTGACGGCGGCCGTGAGCGGGGTGCCCGCCGCGCGATCTGTCCGTGCGAACACCGAGAAGTCGTACTGCTTGCCCTTCTCGACCCGGATGCCCGAGTTGTAACCGGAGTTCGCGACGCCGTACTCACCGCCGGCGAGGTCGAGTTTGAGGTAGCGGCGGTTCCGCTCGTTGAGCCGCCGGTCGTCGTCGGCCACCGTCGCCGTGCCGGTTCCGCCGTTGAGCGACGTGGGCGTCCACGAAGCCAGCGGCGTGTACGACGCGTTGTCGGCCTTGTCGTACTCGAAGGACCGGTTCTGCACGAGTTCGGCGTACAGCCCGCCGTCCGCCGCGCGGTTGATGTCCTCGAAGAAGACGCCGTACATCGAACGGTCGATCGTGGCACCACGTCCCGCCGCGTCCACGGCGAGGCTGTAGTCGGTCGTCGGTGTCTGGCCCGAAGCGGTCTGGACGGGCACGAGGACACCGGCGGCAATGGTCAGGGACAGCACACTGATCCGGGTTGACCTGCTGCGCACAGCACTTCCTTTCGCGACGTTGCGAGGAAACCGGGGGTGAGGCGTCGGTCAAGTTGGTCGTGAGTGGCGATTCGGGTTAGAACCCGAATCGCCACTCACGACGTCAGGCGGCGGTCCGGGCCCGCCGTTTCGTCCAGATGTCGTAGGCGACGGCGGCGAGCAGCACGAAACCCTTGACCAGGTTCACGCTCTCGGTCGGCGCGCCGATGAGGGACATACCGTTGTTGATCACGCCCATGATCAGGCCGCCGGTGATCGCGCCGACCACCTTGCCGACCCCGCCCTGCACCGCGGCGCCGCCGATGAACGCCGCGGCGATCGCGTCGAGTTCGAACATGTTGCCCGCGGTCGGCCCGGCCTGGTTGAGCCGTCCGGCCACGATGATCCCCGCCAGGGCCGACAGCACGCCCATGTTGACGAAGATCCAGAACGTCACGGACTTGACCTTCACGCCGGACAACGTCGCGGCCTGGAGGTTCCCGCCGATGGCGTAGATGTGGCGGCCGAACACCGCCCGCGTCGTCACCAGCGAGTAGCCGATCACCAGCACGGACAGCAGGATCAGCACCCACGGCAGGTTCTTGTACCGCGCCAGCTGCACCACCACGAACAGCACGACGGCGGCCGCCGCGACGATCTTCAGCAGGAACATCGGCAGCGGGTCCACCTCCTGCAGGTAGTTCAGCCGCGCCGTCCGCTTGCGCCACCGCGACACGACCGCGCCCGCGATGGCCAGGGCGCCCACCAGCAGGCTGACCACGTCGGCGCCGCCGAGCGGACCGAGCCCGATGTTGCCGAGGTAGCCGCCGGTGAACCCGTTCGCCAGCGTCCGCACCTCGTCCGGGAACGGGCCGATGCCCTGGTTCCCGAGCACGGTGAGCGTCAGCGCGCGGAAGATCAGCATCCCAGCCAGCGTCACGATGAACGCCGGAATGCCGAAGTAGGCGACCCAATACCCTTGCCATGCCCCGATCACCGCGCCGACGGCGAGCGTGATGAGCAGCGCGAGCGGCCACGCCATACCCATGTTCACCATCAGCACGGCCGAGATCGCGCCGGTCAGCGCCACCACGGAACCCACCGACAGGTCGATGTGCCCGGCGATGATGATCAGGATCATGCCGATCGCGAGGATCAGCACGTACGAGTTCTGCACGATCAGGTTCGAGATGTTCTGCGGTTCCAGCAGCGCGCCGCCGGTGAGGATCGAGAACAACACGACGATCAGCGCGAACGCGACGTAGATGCCGCTCTCGCGCGGGTTGAACGAGATCCGGCGCGGCGCCCTGGTCGGCGCGGCTCCCTGCTGGTCACCGACACCGGTGACGGTGTCGGCGGAGGCGGTGCTCATGTCTTACTCCTGTTCCCTGGTCATCGCCCGCATGAGGACCTCTTGGGTGGCCTCGGCCCGGCCGACCTCACCGGTGATCCGGCCCGCCGACAGCGTGTAGATCCGGTCGCACAGACCGAGCAGCTCCGGCAGCTCGGAGGAGATGACCAGGACGGCCTTCCCCTCGTCGGCGAGCCGGTTGACGATCGTGTAGATCTCGTACTTCGCGCCGACGTCGATGCCGCGGGTGGGCTCGTCGAGGATCAGCACGTCCGGATCGGTGAGGATCCATTTGGACAGCACGACCTTCTGCTGGTTGCCGCCGGAGAGCGTGCCGGTCACGCTGCGCACGTCCGGTGCCTTGATGTTCATGCTCTTGCGGAATTCCTCCGCGACACGATGTTCTTCGTTCTCGTCCACCCAGCCGCGCCGGGCGAGTTTGCCCAGCGCCGCGCCGGAGATGTTGCGCTGGATGTCCTCGATGAGGTTGAGCCCGTAGCGTTTACGGTCCTCGGTGGCGTACGCGATCCCGTTGGCGACGGCGTCGCCGACCGTTCGCACTTCGATCTCCTTGCCGTCCTTGACCAGACGACCGGAGATGTCCTTGCCGTACGAGCGGCCGAACACGCTCATCGCGAGCTCGGTCCGCCCGGCACCCATCAGTCCCGCCAGCCCGACGATCTCGCCGCGCCGCAACGTCAGGTTCGCGCCGTCGACGACGACCCGGCCGTGTTGTGTGGGGCTGTGCACGGTCCAGTCCTCGATCCGGAGGACCTCGTCACCGATCCGCGGTTCCCTCGGCGGGAACCGGTTCTCCAGCTTCCGGCCGACCATCCCGGCGATGATCCGGTCCTCGGTGACCGCTGCCGCGTCGAGCGTCTCGATCGTCCTGCCGTCCCGCAGGATGGTGATCGAGTCGGCGATCGCGGCGATCTCGTTGAGCTTGTGCGAGATCAGGACGCAGGTGACGCCGTCGTCGCGGAGACCGCGCAGCAGTTCGAGCAGATGCGCCGAATCGTCGTCGTTCAGCGCCGCCGTCGGCTCGTCCAGGATCAGCAGTTTGACCTCTTTGGACAGTGCCTTGGCGATCTCCACCAGCTGCTGTTTGCCCACACCGATGTCGAGTACCGGCGTCACCGGGTTCTCCCGCAGGCCGACGCGCCGCAGCAGCTCGCCGGCCTCGGAGTTGGTCCGGTTCCAGTCGATCAGCCCGCCGCGCGCCTTCTCGTTGCCGAGGAAGATGTTCTCCGCGATGGACAGCTGCTGACACAGCGCGAGTTCCTGGTGGATGATCACGATCCCGCGGCGTTCGCTGTCGCGGATCGCGGAGAACGCGCACGGCTCGCCGTCGAAGACGATCTCGCCGTCGTACGAGCCGTGCGCGTAGACGCCCGAGAGCACCTTCATCAGCGTGGACTTGCCCGCGCCGTTCTCGCCGCAGATCGCGTGGATCTCTCCCCGGCGCACCGACAGGTTGACGTCCTGCAGCGCCTTGACGCCGGGGAAGGTCTTGGTGATCCCCCGCATCCGAAGGATTTCGTCGGTCACGTCGCTACCTCAGCTGTTCCGCTTTGTAGTAGCCCGAGTCGATGAGTTCCTTCTGGTAGTTGCCCTTGTTGAGGATCACCGATTCCAGCAGGAACGCCGGGACGACCTTCTGGCCGTTGTTGTAGTCGGTGGTGTTGTTGGTCTCGGCCTTGCCGCCCTTGAGCACCGCGTCGGCCATCTTGACCGTGGTCTCGGCGAGTTTGCGGGTGTCCTTGAAGATCGTCGAGTACTGCTCGTTCGCGATGATCGACTTCACCGACGCGACCTCGGCGTCCTGGCCGGTGACCACGGGGTACGGCTGGCCCGGGGTGCCGTAGCCGTTGCTCTTCAGCGCCGAGAGGATGCCGATCGAGAGCCCGTCGTACGGCGAGAGCACGCCCTGCACCTTGTCGCCGGAGCTGTAGGTCTTGGTCAGCAGGTCTTCCATCCGCCGCTGCGCGGTCGCCGCCTGCCAGCGCAGGATCGCCGCCACGTTGAACGCGGTCTGGCCGCTCTTGACGACCAGCGTCCCGTTGTCGAGGTACGGCTTCAGCACCGACATGGCGCCGTTGAAGAAGAACGTCGCGTTGTTGTCGTCCGGCGAACCGGCGAAGAGTTCGACGTTGAACGGTCCCTTGCCCTCACCGGGCGAACCGTCCTCCTTGAGCACCTTGAGCCCCGTGAGTAGCGATGTCGCCTGCTGCACGCCGACCTTGAAGTTGTCGAAGGTCGCGTAGTAGTCGACGTTCGGGGTGTTGCGGATCAGCCGGTCGTAGGCGATGACCGGGATCTTCTTGTCCGCGGCCTCCTGCAGCTGGGTGGTGATCGCGGTGCCGTCGATCGAGGCGATCACGAGCAGCTTCGCGCCCTTGGTGATCTGGTTCTCGATCTGGTTCACCTGGGTGGGGATGTCGTCCTCGGCGTACTGCAGGTCGACCTGGTAGCCCAGCTTCTCCAGCGCCGCCTTGATGTTGTCGCCGTCGTGGATCCAGCGCTCCGACGATTTGGTCGGCATGGTGACGCCGACCAGGCCGCCCGCGGCACCGCTCGTGGCCGCCTGCTGATCGACGGTCTTCTCACTCGAACCGCAGGCCGTGAGCGCGGCACCGAGGCCGACCGCCACGGCCAGTGTGGCCAGTTTCGTGAACTTCATTGTTCCTTCTCTCCGGTGGGGACCGATCAGAATCCTTGTGCGAGCCGGTAGTAGGCCTGGTTCCAGCGCATCCGGTCGGCGATCGAGGCAGGGGTCGTGGTCTGGTCGATCACCAGCAGTTCGACGTCGAGCATGGTGGCGAAATCCCGGATCGTTTCGGCGCCGACGGCCTGCGTGAGCACCGTGTGGTGCGGCCCGCCCGCGGTGATCCACGCTTCGGCGGACGTCGCCAGCGAAGGCGCCGGCTTCCACACCGCGCGCGCGACCGGCAGATTCGGCAGCGGCTCGTCCGGAGCGACGACCTCGACTTCGTTGGCCACCAAGCGGAATCGGTCGCCGAGGTCGGCGAGGCCGATCACGACGGCGTCACCCGCGGCGGCGTCGAACACCAGCCGGACGGGATCCTCGCGGCCACCGATCCCGAGGGGGTGGATCTCGCACGAAGGTTTGGCGGCGGCGATGCTCGGACAGACCTCGAGCATGTGCGCGCCGAGGATCTTCGGTTCGCCGGGCCCGAAGTGGTAGGTGTAGTCCTCCATGAAGGACGTTCCCCGCTCGGAGTCGCGGCCCATCGCCTTCACCGCGGTCAGCAGCGCGGACGTCTTCCAGTCCCCCTCGCCGCCGAAGCCGTAGCCATCGGCCATCAGCCGCTGCACCGCGAGACCCGGGAGTTGCCGCAGGCCGCCGAGGTCCTCGAAGTTCGTGGTGAACGCGCCGAACCCGCCGTCGGTCAGGAACGTGCGGAGCCCCTTCTCGATCCGGGCGGCGTAGCGCAGCGACTCGTGCCGCTCCCCCGCCTTGGCGAGCTCCGGCGCGAGCACGTACGTGTCGGCGTATTCCTCGACGAGCGTGTCGACCTCGGTGTCGGGCACCGCGTCGACCAGCGCGACCAGTTCGTTGACGCCGTAGGTGTTCACCGAGACGCCGAACTTCAGCTCCGCCTCGACCTTGTCCCCGTCGGTGACCGCGACGTCGCGCATGTTGTCACCGAACCGCGCGAGCTTGAGCGAGCCGATCGTCTGGCGGCCGACCGCCGCACGGACCCACGCGTCGATCCGGTCGGCGACCGACGGATCCGCCGCGTGCCCGGCGATGGTCTTGCGCGGCACCCCGAGCCGGGTCTGGATGTAGCCGAACTCGCGGTCGCCGTGCGCGGCCTGGTTCAGGTTCATGAAGTCCATGTCGATGGACTGCCACGGCAACGCCTCGTTGAGCTGGGTGTGCAGATGCAGCAGGGGTTTCCGCAGCGCGTCGAGCCCCGTGATCCACATCTTCGCCGGCGAGAACGTGTGCATCCACGCGATCACGCCGACACAGGCGTCGTCTGCGTTCGCCTCGAGCATCACGCGCCGGATCGCCGACAGCTCGGTCAGCACCGGCTTCGCGACGATCCCGGCCGAGATGCGGCCGGTGTCGGCCAGCATCCGCTGGATCTGCAACGACTGGCCCGCGACCTGTTCGAGGGTTTCCTCGCCGTACAGCGCCTGGCTCCCGGTGAGGAACCAGACCTCGGTCTTCCGCTGTGTGCTCACTTCTCTCCCTGCTGGCCGTAGACGTTCTGGTAGCGCGCGTAGAGCCGGTCCACGTCCTGTTCGGACAGTGGTTCCGGGGTTCCCAGCGCGGAAGCGATGTGGACGGTCTTCGCGACGTCCTCGACCATCACCGCGGCCTTGACCGCGTCCCGTGCGGTGCGGCCGACGGTGAACGGGCCGTGGTTGCGCATCAGCACCGCGGGCGAGCGGCTGGACCGCAGCGTCTCGACGATGCCCCGGCCGATCGAGTCGTCGCCGATCAGCGCGAACGGTCCGACCGGGATCTCGCCGCCGAACTCGTCCGCGATCATCGTGAGCACGCACGGGATGGGCTCCCCGCGCGCCGCCCACGCGGTGGCATACGTCGAATGCGTGTGGACGACTCCGCCGACCTCGGGCATGTGCCGGTAGACGTAGGCGTGCGCGGCGGTGTCCGAGGACGGCGCCAGGTCACCGTGGACGACTTCGCCGTACAGGTCGGTGACGACCATCGTGTCGGCGGTCAGGTCGCCGTAGGACACCCCGGACGGTTTGATCACCATCAGGTCGTGTCCGGGGACGCGCGCCGAGACGTTGCCCGCGGTCCAGATGACCAGTTCGTAGCGGGTCAGCTCGCTGTGCAGCCGCGCGACGGTCTCCCGCAGTTCTTCGAAGGTGTCCGTGATCTCCACGGCGAGGCTCATCGGTGCTGTCCTTTCCTGACGGCGCGGCGGCGGGCGGCGAGCCGGTGCATGACGTCGTTCGCCCCGCGGCCGAAGTAGTCGTGCAGCGCGGCGTACTCGGCGTAAAGGTCGTTGTAGGCCTTGACGTTCTCGGGGATCGGCCGGTGAACCGCCCGGCGGACCGAGCCCATCGCGAGCGCGGCGGCCGGGACGTCGGCGTGCGCTCCGGCGGCGACGGCGGCGTGGATCGCCGAGCCCAGCGCGGGACTCTGCGCCGAGCCCGCCACGGAAAGCGGCAGGTTCGTGACGTCGGCGTAGATCTGCATCAGCAGCGGGTTCTTGACCAGGCCGCCGGCGACGATCAGTTCGGTGACCGGCACCCCGGCGCGGTCGAAGGTCTCGATGATCGTCCTGGTGCCGAACGCGGTCGCTTCCAGCAGTGCGCGGTAGGTGTCCTCGGCGCGGGTCGCGAGCGTCTGCCCGACGACGACGCCGGACAGTTCGTGGTCGACCAGCACCGACCGGTTCCCGCTGTGCCAGTCGAGCGCGACGAGACCGTGTTCGCCGATCTCCTGCGTCGCGGCGAGCCGGGTGAGCAGTTCGTGGACGGAGATCCCCGCCTCCCTGGCGTCGTCCACATAGGACGGCGGGACGCCGTGTTCGACGAACCACGCGAAGATGTCCCCGACCCCGCTCTGCCCGGCCTCGTATCCCCACTTCCCGGACACGATCCCGCCGTCGACGACGCCGCACATGCCCGGCACTTCGCGCAGTTCGGCACCGTTCATCACGTGACAGGTGGACGTGCCCATGATCGCGACCATCTGGCCAGGCTCCACGGCTTGGACGGCGGGCGCGGTGACATGCGCGTCGACGTTGCCAACGGCGACCGCGATCCCTTCCGGGAGCCCGGTCCATTCCGCCGCCTGGGCGCTGAGGCTTCCCGCCTTGGCGCCGAGAGCGCCCAGGGGATGGACGAGTTTGTCGTCCACAAAGGACCCGAAGCCGGGCGCGAGCTCTTCCAGGAACTCGGCGCTCGGGTAGTGGCCGTCCTGGAGAATGCCCTTGTAGCCGGCGGTGCACGCGTTGCGGACGTAGGTCCCGGTGAGCTGCCAGACGATCCAGTCGGCGAGTTCGACCCAGTGCCGCATCCGGCCGTAGACCTCGGGCGCCTCTTCGAAGACCTCAAGCGCCTTGGCGAACTCCCACTCCGAGGAGATCAGCCCGCCATAGCGCGGGAGCCAGGACTCGCCGCGCTTGCGCGCCAGCGCGTTGATCCGGTCCGCCTGCGGCTGCGCGGAATGGTGCCGCCACAGCTTCACGTAGGCGTGCGGATTCCCGGCGAACTCGGGCAGTTCGCACAGTGGCGTGCCCTCGGCCGTGGCCGGCACCATCGTGCACGCGGTGAAGTCGGTGCCGATGCCGATCACGTCGGCGGGATCGGCGCCGGCGGCCCGGACGGCTTCCGGCACGGCGGTGCGGAGGACGTCGACGTAATCCGACGGCACCTGCAGCGCCCAGTCCGGCGGCAGACCGTGCCCGGTCTCGGGCAGGATCCGGTCGATCACGCCGTGCCGGTACTCCGAAACCGCGCTGCCCAGTTCCGCGCCGTCACGGACGCGGACCACGACGGCCCGGCCGGACAGCGTCCCGAAGTCGACGCCGACGACCAGCGGCTCCCCTGTACTCACTTCTTCTCCCGCATTGTTAACGTTCACATTTCTGGTCGGAAACCACGATCACGCGTGTTTGAAGCCGTAACTCACGTGATTGAAGGCGTAACTCACGTGATTGGGGGCGATCCGGCTCCGATCACGCGAGTTACGGCTCCGATCACGCGAGTCACGTGGTCCGCCTGCCGACGAGGCGCTGCAGGACGATGAAGGCGAACAGCAGCGCACCGGTGATGATCGAGGTCCACCACGAGTTCAGCGTGCCGTCGAAGGTGATCAGGGTCTGGATGATGCCCAGCACCATGATCCCGAGCACCGTCCCGAGGACGTAGCCGGAGCCGCCGGTGAGCAGCGTGCCGCCGATGACGACGGCCGCGATCGCGGTCAGTTCCAGCCCGACGCCGTTGAGCGGATCGCCGGAGGACTTGTACAGCACCAGGAGCAGACCGCCGAGTGCCGAGCAGAACCCGCTGAGCGTGTAGACCGAGATCCGCGTGCGGCCGACGCTCAGGCCCATGAGCAGCGCCGACTTCGGATTCCCGCCGATCGCGTACACCGTCCGGCCGAACCGCGTTCCGTAAAGGACATACGCGGCGACGGCGACCACGACCAGCGCGACGACCACGCCGATCGAGATGTGCAGATCCGCACCGAGCGGGATCTGCGTCTGCGCGAGGCTCGCGACCGTCGGGTCGTCGATCGAGTACGCCTGGGTGCTGATCGTGTAGCAGAGCCCCCTGGCGAAGAACATCCCGATCAGGGTGGCGATGAACGGCTGGATCTCGAAGACCTGGATCAGCACGCCCATCCCGAAGCCCAGCGCCGCGCCGATCGCCAGTACCGCGGGAATGACCGCGAAGACCGGCCAGCCCTGGTTCTCCAGCAGGTCGGCGGAGACCACAGTGGACAGCGCCACGACCGAACCCACCGACAGGTCGATCCCGCCGGTGAGGATCACGAACGTCATCCCCACGGCGACGACCAGCAGGAACGCGTTGTTGATGAACAGGTCGAGCACGACCTGTCCGGAGCCGAACGCCGTGTAGCTCGACGCTCCGTAGAGATAAGCGCCGATGAGCATCGCCATCGTCGCCAGGATCGGCAGATGCCGCTGCCGCGGCCGATAGCCCTTGATGCGGTCGAGTGTGGTCATACCCCGGCCTCCACCTTCTCCGGCACGACGGCGGCAGACGGCGGGGCCGTCTTTCGCCGCCTCGCGAGCTTCTTGCGGAACACCGGCGACTGCAGCAGGCAGACCGCCAGCACGACCACGGCCTTGAACAGCATGATCGCCTGCGGTGCGATCCCGAGCGCGTACACGGTCGTCGTCAACGTCTGGATGAGCAGCGCGCCGATCACCGAGCCGGTGAGCGAGAACCGGCCACCGGTCAGCAGGGTCCCGCCGATCACGACGGCGAGGATCGCGTCCAGTTCGATGAACTGCCCGGCGTTGTTGCCGTCGGCGCTGTGCACGTTCGCACTGATCATCAGTCCGGCGATGCCGGCGCAGAGCGCGCAGAAGACGTAGGTGAGCCAGATCAGCCGGGCCGAGCGGAGCCCGGCGAGCCTGCCCGCCTCCGGGTTCCCGCCCACCGATTCGACCAGCAGTCCCAGCGCCGACCGGCGGACCAGCACCGCGGCGATGGCGAACACCGCCAGCGCGATGAGGATCGCGCTGGGCAGGCCGAAGGTGAAGCCGCTGCCGATCCACTCGTATGGATGGGAATTGACGGTGATGATCTGACCGCCGGTGATCAACTGGGCGATACCGCGACCCGCGACCATGAGGATCAGCGTCGCGATGATCGGCTGAATGCCCAGAACCGCGACGAGCCAGCCGTTCCACACCCCGAGCGCGAGCGCCAGCCCCAACGCCATCCCGACCGCGGCGAGCGTCCCGCCGAGGCTGTTCTGATCACCGAGTCCGCTGATGTGCAGGCAGGCGAGCGCGCCGCTGATCGCCACGACCGCGCCGACGGAGAGGTCGATCCCCCGCGTCGCCACCACCAGCGTCATGCCGATCGCGATGAGGATCAGCGGGGCGCCGTTCTTGAGGATGTCGATCAGGTTCCCGTAGAGGTGCCCGTCGCGGAATTCGATCGCGAAGAACGCCGGATGGACGATGAGGTCGCCGAGCAACAGCGCCAGCAGCGCGACGACGGGCCAGAACAGACGATGCTTGGTCATCGTGCGACTCCTTCGGCCATCGTCGCCATGACGCGGTCAGCGGTCAGCGATTCGTTGTCCAGTACGGCGACCACCGCGCGGTCGCGCAGCACGACGACCCGGTGGCTCAACCGCAGCACCTCCTCGAGTTCGGCGGAGATGAACACGACGGCCATCCCCTCACTCGAAAGCCGGGCGACCAGCCGCTGGATCTCGGTCTTGGCCCCGATGTCGATACCGCGCGTCGGCTCGTCGAGGATCAGCAGCCGGGGCTCGGTGATGAGCCACCTCGCCAGCAGCACCTTCTGCTGGTTGCCGCCGCTCAGGTCGCCGACCTTCGCTTCCGCGTTCGCGGGCCGGATGTCGAGCATTTCGATGTAGCGCTCGGCGATCTCTTCCTGCCGCTTCCGCGGGATCGGCCGCGCCCAGCCCCGTGAGGCCTGCAGCGCGAGCACGATGTTCTCCCGCACCGTGAGCTCTTCGACGAGCCCCTCGGTCTTGCGGTTCTCCGAGCAGAACGCGATGCGGTGGTCGAGCCCGGTCCGCGGCGTCTTCAGCGACACCGGCTCACCGTCGATCCGCACGGAACCGCTGTCCGCGTGATCGGCGCCGAACAGCAGCCGCGCCAGTTCGGTGCGGCCCGAACCGAGCAACCCGGCGAGGCCGACGACCTCGCCCGCCCGGATGTCGAGCGAGAACGGCGCGACACCGCCCTTGCGGCCGACGTCGCCCGCTTCGAGGAACACCGGCGCTCCGGCGAGGTCGTGCCGGCTGTGGCCCGCGTCCTCGATGTCTTCGAGTGCTTCGAGTTCCTTGCCGATCATCCTGGTGACCAGGTCGACCGGGGTGATCTCCTCGGTGCGGTACTCGCCGATCAGCTTCCCGTTGCGCAGCACCGTCATCCGGTCCGCGACGGCGAAGACCTGCTCGATGAAGTGGGAGACGAAAAGGATCGCCATCCCCTGCTCCCGCAGTGAACGCACCACGTTCAGCAGTTGCTCGACCTCCCCGGCGTCCAAACTGGACGTCGGTTCGTCGAGCACGAGCACCCGCGCGTCGACGTCGAGTGCCCTGGCGATCGCGACCAGTTGCTGCACCGCGATCGAGCAGCTGCTCAGCTCGGCCGAAACGTCCACTTCGACGTCCAGCCTGGCCAGCAGCGCGGCCGCCCGGCGGCGCGTCTCACGCCAGTCGATGCGGCCGCGCCGTCGCGGCTCCTTGCCGAGGCAGATGTTCTCCGCCACCGACAGGTTCGGGCAGAGGTTCACTTCCTGGTAGACGGTGCTCACGCCGGAGCGCTGTGCTTCTCCCGGGCCGCTGAACGCGACCGCGGAGCCGTCGAGTTCGATCGTGCCCGCGTCCACCCCGTACACGCCGGTGAGCACCTTGATCAGGGTGGACTTGCCGGCGCCGTTCTCACCCATCAGTGCGTGCACTTCGCCGGGGAACATCCGGAAGGAGACGTCGTCGAGGGCGACCACGCCGGGGAATTCCTTCCGGATATGGCTCATCCGCAGAATCGCAGGGGGTTCTGTCATCGCTGACCTTGTTCTCGGGGGGACGCGGGTCCGGGATCAGTACTGGCGTTGCGGCAGGGCGGCCTTCGCGGCGGCCTGGTCGAATTCGGTCTCGGTGGTCTCGATGCGCGGGGGCACCTGCTCACCGGCGGCGACCTTCTTCACCAGCTCCATCAGCTGCGGGCCGAGCAGCGGGTTGCATTCGACGACGTGGTTGATCTTGCCGTCGGCCAGTGCCTGCAGGGCGTCGCGGACACCGTCGACCGAGACGATCTTGATGTCCTTGCCGGGTACCTTCCCTGCCGCCTCGATCGCTTCGATGGCGCCGAGCGCCATGTCGTCGTTGTGCGCGTACAGCACGTCGATCTTGGGCTGGGACTTCAGGAAGGCCTCCATGACCTCCTTGCCCTTGGCGCGGGTGAACTCACCGGTCTGCGAAGCGACGACCTTGAACTTCGGGTTCGAGGCGATGACGTCCGCGAAACCCTTCTTGCGGTCGTTCGCCGGCGCCGAACCGGTGGTGCCCTGCAGTTCCACGATGCTGACGTCGCCCGCCGCGGAGCCGAACTCCTTGGCCAGCCACTCGCCCGCCTTCCTGCCCTCGGCGACGAAGTCCGAGCCGAGGAAGGTCTTGTACAGCGACTTGTCCGGCGAGTCGACGGCCCGGTCGGTCAGGATCACCGGGATGTTCGCCGTCTTCGCCTCCTTCAGCACGGTGTCCCAGCCGGATTCCACGACCGGCGAGAAGGCGATCACCTTGACCTTCTGCTGGATGTAGGACCGGATCGCGGCGATCTGGTTCTCCTGCTTCTGCTGCGCGTCGGAGAACTTCAGCTCGATCCCGGCCGCCTTCGCGGACTCCTGGATCGACTTCGTGTTCGCCGTGCGCCAGCCGCTCTCCGCGCCCACCTGTGCGAAGCCGAGGGTGAGGGCGCCGCCGCCACCCGCTCCGCCGCCACCGCCGCACGCGGAGAGCAGGAGCAGCCCGGCCACTCCGGCCACGATCGCCGTCCACGGTTTTCTTGCCACATCGACTCCTAGATCCGCACTGATCATTTGAGTTAGCGTTAACACTCGCGCCTCGAGCCCTGAAAACGGCTCCCGGCGCTACGAAAGACCGGTGCTCTCCCGCACGATCAGTTCGGGGACCACCAGGTCGCGGTCACGGTTCTCACCGCCGTTCATCCGGCGGCGGAGCAGGTCGAACGTGCGCCTCCCGACTTCGACGAAGTCCTGGCGCACCGTCGTCAGCGGCGGCGTGTAGTAGGCCGCCTCGGGAACGTCGTCGAAGCCGACGATCCGCATCTCCCCCGGCACGTTCACCCCGGCTTCGGTGCAGGCGCGAAGGAAACCGAGGGCCATCTGGTCGTTGGCCACGAACACCGCGTCCAGGCCCTTTTCACCGACCAGGGATCGCCCCGCCGCGTACCCGGAACGCGCACTCCAGTCGCCGCGGATGACGGGCGGGATCCGCGCGCCGTGCCGCTGCAGGGTCTCGCGCCAGCCACGTTCGCGGTCGAGCGCCTCCAGCCAGTCTTCGGGCCCGGCCACATGCCAGACCGTCTCGTGGCCGAGGCCGAGCAGGTGCTCGGTGGCGCGCCGAGCGCCGTCGTACTGGTCCACCGAGATCACCGGGACCGGCGCCTTCTGCCCGCCGCCGACCGCGACGAGCGGCACGTCGCTGGGCGCCGCCTCCAGCGCGCGTGCGGCGGTGACATGCGGCGCGATCACCACGATGCCCTCGACGGCCTGGCGGCGCAGGCGCTCCACCGCGTCCGCGATGGACGACCGGCCAGGACGGCTGATGCTGGTTATGGTCGTCGCGTAGCCGGCTTCGCGGGCCGCGTGCTCGATCCCGCTCAAGGTGCTGGCCGGACCGTAGAGGTTCGCCTCCAGTGCGACCACGCCGAGCGTGCCCGAACGGCCGGTGACCAGGGCGCGGGCCACCGAGTTCGGCCGGTAGTCCAACTGCTCGATGGCGGCGTTGACCCGGACACGCGTCTCGGCGCGGACCGGCCCGGTGCCGTTGATGACCCGCGAGACCGTCATATGCGAAACACCCGCGAGCGCGGCCACGTCGGTGAGACTGGCCTGCTTGCTCTCGGTGGTGTCGCGCGCCATCGCCTGTCTCCCAATCCCGGTACCGTGTGACGAGTGCCGCAAGTGTTAGCGATAACACGAGCCGGGTCAAGCGCTCTTCGAGTCACAGTCGGGTCACGGAGCCGCCTCCGTGCGAGGAGAGGTGAATCGAACGCGGTGTGCCGCGAAAGCCACTTTCGGGACATCTGATGTCCCGAAAGTGGCTTTCGCGGCACCGATCGCTAGGGGGCGCGTCCAGCGCGGAAGCGGCCGAGTCAGCTGGAGGCGCGATGCGTGAGCGAGACCGGCAAGATCCGCTGGCGGGGCTTGAGCTCACGGTCGTCCATCACCGCGAGCAGGGTTTCGACCATCACGCGCACCTGTTCGCGCGGGTCCTGATGGACAGAGGTCAGCGGCGGGTCCATCTCCGGCGCGAGGGTCGCGTTGTCGTCGAAGCTGACGACGGCGACGTCCGACGGGATCCGCCGTCCGGCGGAATGCAGGGTGCGGAGCGCGCCGAGGGCCATCATGTCGCTGGCCACGAAGACGGCGTCGAGGTCGGGGCGCCGGGCGAGCAGGTTCGACATCGCCTTCGCCCCGCCGGTCAGGGTGAAGTCGCCTTCCTCCATCAGGTCCGCCGGGTCGAGTCCGGCGTCGAGGAGGGTCTTGCGCCAGCCGGAGAGCCGGTCGATCGCCGCGCTCTGGTCCTGCGGGCCCGCGATCGTGGCGATCCGGCGGTGGCCGGCCTCGACCAGATGCGCGACCGCGAGCTTCGCGCCGCCCTCGTTGTCGAAGTCGACGACGTGGACACCGCGTTTCAGCCCGGCCGCCTGCCCGCCGTACACCACCGGGATCCTCAGCTGCCGCAGCGCCTTGGGCAGCGGATCGGTCCGGTGCGGCGCGAAGACCAGCACGCCGTCGACGTGCCCGCCGTCGAGGAACCGGACCGTGCGGTCGAGATCCTCGCGGGTGTCGCTGAAGATCAAGACCATCTGGCAGCCGACGTCGGCGAGTTCGCGGTAGCCCGCGCGCATGACCGCGGTGCGGTACGGGTCGTCGAGCAACCGCGCCTCCGGCTCCGACAGCACGACCGCGACCGCGCCGGTCCGCCTCGTCACCAGCGATCTGGCCGCCTGGTTCGGCGAGTAACCGAGTTCGCGGGCCGCGGCCTGGACCTTCTCTCGGGAGCGCGCGCTGACGTAGCCGTCGTCGTTCAGCGCACGGGACGCCGTCGACCGGCTGACCCCGGCGGACGCGGCGACGTCCTCCAGCGTCGGCCTGCCGTCTTCCTCTGGTCGAGGCCCCACCCGCGCCACCTTCACTCTTCAGCTCCATCCGGACACCGACAGCTTAATGCTCGGCGGGCGGCGACACTGAGAGCGCTCCCCTGATGGAAACACTCTCATTACAAGCCCTTGACACCGCCATACCTTGGCGACAGACTCTGCGCATCCTGGGAGCGCTCCCATTTTCTCCTCACCCCATCAGCAAGGGACGCAAGAGCGTGAAAAGAGTCCACCAACCCATCGGCGCAAGGGGTTAAGAACCGTGAGAAGCATCCGGAACGGCCTGGTGCTGGCACTGGGTATCACGATGACGACGTTCGGCCTGGCGGCGTGCGGCGGTGACGACGGCGGCGCCCCCGCCGCGTCGGACCCGAACGCGAAGGTCGAGCTGTCGCTGGCGACGTTCACCGAATTCGGCTACGAGGAGCTGATCCCCGAGTACGAACGGCTGCATCCGAACATCAAGATCACCCACCGCAAGACCGGTCAGGGCGGGCCGTACCACCAGGACCTGATCACGAAGCTGGCCGCGGGGTCCGGCCTCGCCGACGTCACCGCCGTCGAGGAAGGGCACCTGTCGAACGTTCTCGACAAGGGCTCGAAGTTCAACGACCTGACCAAGATCGGCCCGGCGGAGGCGTCGCCCGACCGCTGGCTCGGCTGGAAGTACGAAGCGGCGAAGACCAAGGACGGCAAGGTCATCGGATACGGGACGGACATCGGCCCGCTGGCGATGTGCTACCGCAAGGACATGCTCGAAGCGGCGGGGCTGCCGTCCGATCCCGAAGCGGTCAAGCCGCTGTTCGCGACCTGGGACAGCTACTTCGCCGCCGGTGACCAGTACGTCGCCAAGACCGGCGGGAAGGCGTGGTTCGACTCGGCCGCGCAGAACTTCAACGCCATGGTCAACCAGCTCCCCACCGGCTACATCGGCAACGACGACAAGCCGACGCTGGAATCGAACCAGGGCATCAGGGACGCCTGGACCAAGGTGACCGGCGCCGTCGCGAAAGGACAGTCGGCCAAGCTGACCGCGTTCAGCAACGAGTGGAACTCCGGTTTCAAGCAGGGCGCGTTCGCCACGAAGGTGTGCCCCGCGTGGATGCTCGGCGTGATCGAGGAGCACTCCGGCCCCGAGAACGCCGGCAAGTGGGCGGTCACCGCGGCCTTCCCCGGTGGCGGCGGGAACTGGGGCGGCTCGTACCTGACCGTGCCCACGCAGTCGAAGCACCCGAAGGAAGCGGCCGAACTCGCCGCCTGGCTGACCGCGCCCGAGCAGCAGATCAAGGCGTTCAAGGCGAAGGGCACCTTCCCCAGCCAGGTCAAGGCGCTGGAGGACCAGGCGCTGCTGAGCGAGACCGACGCCTACTTCGGCGGCGCCAAGATCGGCCAGCTGTTCGCCGAGCAGGCGAAGAAGGTCGCGAAGCCGCAGTACAAGGGCCCCGGCGACGGCCAGATCCAGGAGAACGCGTCGAGCCCGGCGCTGCAGGCCGTCGAACAGGGCAAGTCCGCGGACGAGGGCTGGGCGCAACTGATCGACGCCGCGAAGAAGATCACGCGCTGACCGATGACCGTCGTCGACAAGATCGCGCCGGACGAGGAGAAGGCCGGGGTGCGCACGTCGCCCCGGCCCACCCTCCGCCATCGGCTGAGCCGGTGGGACGTCAAGGTCTCGCCGTACCTCTACATCGCCCCTTTCTTCGTCGTGTTCGGGATCGTCGGGCTGTTCCCGCTGCTCTACACGGCGTACGTCTCCCTGTTCAGCTGGGAGGCGGGTGACGACAACCCCGTTTTCATCGGGCTGGACAACTTCAAGGAGCTGTTCGCCGACACCCAGTTCTGGAACGCGCTCGAGAACACCGTCAGCATCTTCCTGCTTTCCAGCGTTCCGCAGCTGATCATCGCGGTGCTACTGGCGGCGCTGCTCAGCGCCAGGCTCCGCGGGGCGACCGGCTGGCGCGTCGGCGTCCTGCTGCCCTACGCCGCCAGCCTGGTGGCGCTCGGGATCATCTTCGCGAACCTGTTCGGGCCGAAGTACGGGCTGGTCAACGGCCTGCTGCAGACGATCGGGCTGGATCCGGTCGACTGGCAGGCCGGCCGGTTCAGCAGCCACGCCGCGATCGCGATCATGGTGAACTGGCGCTGGACCGGGTACAACGCGCTGATCGTGCTCGCGGCGATGCAGGCCATCCCGAAGGAACTGCACGAGGCCGCGCTGATCGACGGCGCGGGCGCCGCACGCCGGTTCTTCAGCATCACGCTCCCCTTGCTGAAGCCGACGCTGATCTTCGTCACGATCACCTCGACGATCGGCGGCCTGCAGATCTTCACCGAACCCAAGCTGTTCGACGCCATGCCGGGGTCGAACAACGGTGGCTCGTCCAACCAGTTCCAGACCGTGACGCTGTACCTGTACCAAACGGCCTTCGAGAACTACGAACTCGGTTATGCCTCGGCGATCGCGTGGGTGCTGTTCGTGATCATCGTGCTGATCGCGCTGGTGAACTTCTTCCTCACCGGCAGGCTCACGGCGGTGAAGAAGAGATGACGGTCATCCACAGTGGACTCAAGCGAGGCGTTTCGGCGCTGGGCAAGCCACGCAGGGCGACGTATGTCGTGCTCACGATCTTCGTGCTGGGCTCGCTCTTCCCGTTCTACTGGTCGTTCCTGGTCGCCAGCCGGGACAGCGGGATGCTCACCGAACGGGTCCCGCCCTTCCTGCCCGGCGGGAACTTCTTCGCCAACGCGGCGAGGGTGTTCGACACGGTGCCGTTCTGGAAGGCGCTCGCGAACAGCCTGATCGTGTCCGGCACGGTCACCCTCACCACGGTGCTGTTCTCGTCGCTGGCCGGGTTCGCCTTCGCCAAACTGCGGTTCCGCGGACGGAACGGCTTGTTCGTGTTCATCGTGATCACCCTCGCCGTACCGACCCAGCTCGGCATCATCCCGCTGTTCATGGCGATGTCGGAGTTCGGCTGGGCGGGCGGGTTGCAGTCGGTGATCGTGCCAAACCTGGTGACCGCGTTCGGTGTCTTCTGGATGCGTCAGTACACAGTGGACGCCGTCCCGTACGAACTGATCGAGGCGGCACGGGTCGACGGCTGCAGCATGATCCGGATCTTCTGGAACGTCTGCCTGCCCGCGGTGCGCCCGGCGGCGGCGATCCTGGCGATGTTCACGTTCATGACTTCGTGGAACGACTTCCTGTGGCCGCTCGTGGTGCTGGACGCCGGCAACCCCACCGTCCAGCTGGCTCTGGAGAAGCTGCAGAGCGGCTACTACGTCGACTATTCGCTGGTGCTGGCCGGAACGACCCTGGCCACCATCCCGATCCTCATCGTCTTCCTCCTCCTCGGCCGTCAGATCGTGGCCGGGATCATGCAAGGTGCCGTGAAAGGGTGACCATGTCCGCTCATCCCGACAGTGTCCGGGCGAAGACCGCGCTGCTGTTCCCGCCCGGATTCGTGTGGGGCGCCGCCACCGCCGCCTTCCAGGTCGAAGGGGCGACGACCGCCGACGGCCGGACCGACTCCATCTGGGACGTCTTCGCCCGCCGCCCGGGCGCCGTGGTCGGCGGCGACACCGGGGAGCCGGGCGCCGATCACTACCGGCGCTACGCCGAAGACGTCGACCTCATGCGACGGCTCGGGCTCGGCGCGTACCGCTTCTCCCTGTCGTGGCCGCGGATCCGGCCCGACGGCGGCGCTCCGAATCCCCGGGGTCTCGCGTTCTACGACCGGCTCGTCGACAAGCTGCTCGAAGCCGGAGTGGAGCCGTGGGCGACGCTGTATCACTGGGACCTCCCCCAGTCGCTGGAAGACGACGGCGGCTGGGCGGCGCGCGAGACCGCCTTCCGGTTCGCCGAATACGCGGAAACGGTCGT
Organism: Amycolatopsis sp. PSD-21; assembly: GCF_055561455.1. Lineage (NCBI taxonomy): Bacteria > Bacillati > Actinomycetota > Actinomycetes > Pseudonocardiales > Pseudonocardiaceae > Amycolatopsis > Amycolatopsis sp. PSD-21. The sequence continues at coordinate 5,089,175 of NZ_CM145712.1, forward strand.
GGCGCGCCTGGGTGACCGGGTGCCGCGCTGGTCCACCCTGAACGAGCCGTGGTGCGCCGCGATGCTGGGTTACGCGCGCGGGATCCACGCGCCCGGCAGGCAGGAACCCCGCGCCGCCGTCGCGGCCGCGCACCACCTGCTGCTCGGACACGGGCTGGCGATGGACGTCCTGCGGCGGTACGCGCCGGCCGCGTCGTCGGGGATCACGCTGAACCTGTACCCGGTGTCCGCGGTCGATCCGTCGTCCACTGTGGATTCCGAAGCGGCGCGCCGGATCGACGGCCTGCAGAACCGGCTGTTCCTGGATCCGGTGCTTCGCGGCACCTACCCCGAGGATCTGCTGACCGACCTGGCGCACCTCGGCATCGGTGAGCTGGTGCGGGACGGCGACCTCGCGACCATCGCCGCTCCGATCGACTGGCTGGGCATCAACTACTACCGCGGCTACCAGGTCGCGGGCACCCCGATGCCCGGCAGCGAACCGGCGGGCGCCGACTGGCTCGGCTCCCCCGACGTCCATTTCGTGCCCGACGAAGCGGCGCCTCGCACCGACTCCGGCTGGGAGGTCCAGCCCTCGCGGCTCACCGAGTGCCTCCTCCAGGTCCATCGCGACTATCGGCCGATCCCGTTGTACATCACCGAAAACGGCGCGTCCTACCCGGACGCGCTGATCGGCGGGGACATCGCGGACACCGACCGGATCGCCTTCCTCGACTCGCATCTGCGCGCCGCGTACGAGGCGATCGAGGCGGGCGTCGACCTGCGCGGCTACTTCTACTGGTCGCTGCTCGACAACTTCGAGTGGGCCGAGGGGTACGGCAAGCGGTTCGGGCTCGTCCACGTCGATTACGCGACGCAGCGGCGGACGCCGAAACAGAGCGCGCTCTGGTACGCCCGGGCGATCAGTCTCAACGGGCTGAGCTGAGGCCGAGTGTCGTTCAGGACGTTCTTCGTCCTGAACGACACTTCGCTGGGGGGGGGGATTGCGGTGGCCGCGCTCCGGCAGGTCTTGTTATCGTGGATACGGACCTGATCAACGAGCAGTGGAGACCAGACGTGGCAGGTGAAGACGACATCTCCGGGTGAGCCGGAGTTGGCAGGCCACCGGCGGCGACGCCGAGGTGGCCTCTTTGTCGTCCCCTCAAGCCACGTCCACCGCGGTGCAGCCTCAAGGCGCCCGCTGTCTTCCACGAGGTCATTTCCATGTCAGACGCCTTCGTCGTCGTGTCCGCCCTCTCCTTCTCCTGGCCGGACGACACCCCGGTCTTCGACGACCTGTCCTTCACCGTGCCCGGTGGCCGCACCGGACTGGTCGCGCCGAACGGGGCGGGCAAGAGCACGCTCCTCAAACTGATCGCCGGCGAACTGCGTCCGACGTCCGGGTCCGTCTCCGCCCAGGGGGTGCTCGGCTACCTGCCGCAGTCGCTGCCGCTCACCGCCGACCTGACCGTGGCCGAGGTGCTGGGCATCGCGCCGCAGCTCGCGGCGCTGAGCGCGATCGAGTCCGGCGACGCGAGCGAAGAGCACTTCACCACCATCGGGACCGACTGGGACATCGAGGAACGCACCCGCGCCCAGCTCGACCGGCTCGGCCTCGACGGCATCTCGCTGGACCGGAGCCTGCGCACGTTGAGCGGCGGACAGATCATCTCCCTCGGCCTGGCCGCGCAATTGCTGAAGCGGCCGGACATCCTGCTGCTGGACGAGCCGACCAACAACCTCGACCTCGACGCCCGCCGCAAGCTCTACGGGGTGCTCGAAGACTGGTCCGGCTGCCTGCTGCTGGTGAGTCACGACCGGGAACTGCTCGACCGGATGGACCGGATCGCCGAACTCGACCGCGGCGATCTCCGGTACCACGGCGGGAACTTCACCCAGTACGAAGCGGCGGTCAAGGCCGAGCAAGAGGTCGCCGAACGCAACGTCCGCAGCGCCGAACAAGAGGTCAAGCGGGAGAAGCGGGAGATGCAGCAGGCGCGCGAGCGGGCGGCGCGCCGAGCGGGCAACGCCGCCAGGAACCTCGGCAACGCCGGCCTGCCGAAGATCTTCGCCGGCACCATGAAACGCAACGCCCAGGAGTCCGCGGGCAAGGCGAACGAGACGCACGCCGCCCGGGTGAGCGAGGCGAAGAGCCGCCTCGACGAGGCCGAACGCTCACTCCGCGACGACCACAAGATCGCGCTGATCCTGCCGGGCACCAACGTCCCCGCCGGGCGCACGATGTTCCAGGGCGAGCACATCCAAGTCCGCTACGGCGACCGGAACGTCTTCGCGGGCGACGGCGTCGACCTGACGATCCGCGGCCCCGAACGGATCGCGCTGACCGGCGGGAACGGCACCGGCAAGTCGACCCTCCTGCGGGTGCTCAAGGGAGATCTCACGCCGGACAGCGGCGTGGTGAAACGCGCCGAAGGCCGTATCGCGTACCTTTCCCAGCGGCTCGACCTGCTGGACCTCGACCGGACGATCGCCGAGAACTTCGCCGCGTTCGCCCCAAGCCTCCCCGAATCGCAACGGATGACCCTGCTCGCCCGCTTCCTGTTCCGAGGCGCGCGAAGCCAGCTTCCCGTCGGCGTGCTCTCCGGGGGCGAACGCCTGCGAGCCACCCTGGCCTGCGTCCTGTTCGCCGAACCCGCGCCACAACTCCTGCTGCTCGACGAGCCGACCAACAACCTCGACCTCGTCAGCGTCGGGCAGTTGGAGAGCGCGCTGGGTGCGTATCAAGGGGCTTTCGTGGTCGTGAGCCACGACGAGCGGTTCCTCCGGGAGATCAAGGTGGACCGGCGGGTGCGGTTGACCGATGGAGCGCTCGTGGAGTCCTGAGGCTCGCGTTCCCGCTCACACCGGATCTGCTCGTGTCTTGAGGCGTTTCCTTGGCTGCGCGAGCAGGTCCGGTGTTCCGGCCTGCAGATCGGGCCCTTTCCTGCCTTCGGATCCGGCATGGCACCCGGCCGGTCACTCGAACGCGAAGATCGCGGCGAGACTCTCCTTGCTCTGCAAGGACTTCTCCCGGGACACCGCGGCTTCCTGGAAGACGCGCAATTAGTCGGCTAATTGCTTTAGGGTAATCGTTGCTTCGCCACTAAATCACTCGTCAGTGTTATTTGCACGTTTCGCTTGTCGCTTAAAATTACGAACACCTGTTCGATTTTGTCGGGTATTATGGAGGCGTGTCCGAGACCTTCCTTCCCGAGTTGCCGCAGGAACTGTGGCGTGCCGGCAAGCTGGAGCTTGCCCACGGTGTGCAGCAGTCGTTGCAGGTGATTCGGATGGCCACCGCGGGTTTGGGGCGGTTTCTGGCGGAGGTCGAGTCTCGGGGCGCCAAGGATTTGTTCGGGCATGGCAGTACGGCGAGTTGGTTCGCGGAGATGGCGGGGTTGTCGCGCGCTGAGGCGGGTGCGGTGGTGAAGCGGGCGGTCGCTTTGAACCCGACGCGGAACCTGGATGGCACCGAAGCCCCGGCCGTGGCACCCGCGACCGCCGCGGTCGCCGCCGAGGGGTTGGTCGGGGATGAGCGGATCGATCAGATTCTGGAGATCTTGAAGAGGCTGCCTGCCGACACCTCGGTTGAGGATCGGGCGGTCGCGGAGAAGATCCTCGCTGACCTGGCCCCGAATGCCGGTCCGCAGCAGCTCGCCAAGGCTGAGGCGAACCTGCTGGGCTGGCTGGACCCCGACGGCAACGAACCCCAAGACCCCGAACCCAAAGAACCACGCCGCGAGATCACACTGGAACGCCGCAGGGACGGGTTCTGGAAACTCACCGGCCTCCTGGACGACGAGACCGGTGCCCGCACCGCCGCCGCACTCGAGGCCTACGCCCAACCACGGCCGGTCGACGAATTCGGACAAGCCGACCTGCGGATGAAGTGCGAACGCCTGGGAGACGCCTGGGCCGAACTCCTCGACCTCGCGATCGCCTGCCCCGACCAACCCGGAACCAGCGGCTACCGCACCCTCGTGCACGTCACCATCGGACTCGACGAACTGAAGTCCGGTCTCGGCACCGCGTGCCTGGATTTCGTCGGGACGATGACCGCCCGGGAAGCGCGGCTCGCCGCTTGCGACTGTCTGATGTTGCCGGTCGTGATGAGCGGTGCCGGAGAACCCCTCGATGTGGGACGGCTACGACGCTTCGTCACCCCAGGGCAGAGACGCGCGCTGAACATCCGCGACGGTGGCTGCGCGTTCCCGGGCTGTCACCGGAAACCCAAGAACTGTCACGCCCACCACATTCATCACTGGGCAGACGGCGGACCCACCGACCTCCGGAATCTCGTGCTGCTATGTAGTTTCCATCACCGCCTGATTCATCACGGTGACTGGCAAGTCCGGATGGCCGCCGACGGGTTACCCGAGTTCATCCCACCCCAATACCGAGACCCACTCCGAAAACCCCGGCGCAACACCCTGCATCACCACTAAATGTCGAGGAGCCCGTCGGCCACACCGGCGACGGGCCCTTCGGCATGCCCACCGGCCGCCACCCAGGTCACGCCGTTCACGGGCCCCTTGCTGATCGGACCGATCACGCACGACTGTGTGGATTTCGGGACGTCAGATGTCCCGAAATCCACACAGTCGTGCGATCGTGCCGAACATCCGGTTCATGGCCACCGACGGCGCCTAGTTCACCGGCCAGACGATGTTCCCCAACGGCGGCTACACCACCCGCTGACCTTGCCCTGGCCAGGACACCGTAGCCCGGACACCAAGGGCAGTGAACAAGTCCCTCACTACCCGCCACGACGCGATCACACCCGATCCTGAGGCAGCGGTGCCGGCTAAAGCGTGACGTGCCGTTTAATCCCTCCGAAGCCGCGCCCACAGCCGGACGACGCGAGTTCGCCTGCCGCGACATACAACCACTCGAGCAAAGAGAGACTCCCGCCCGACATCCAAGGTCAGACAACGGCCCAAGGACCACCGCTTCGAAAGCACCGACCACGAAAAGCCCGCCGCCGGACCGGCGACGGGCGAGGAAAGAAAAGGTCCCGCTTCCGCTCAGCGAAGGCTGGGGGTTCCTGCGAGCAGGAAGCGGGAGTTTGTGGCCGGTACGGGGGCCGCCTCTCGGCGAAAGGCACGACACGGCTCCGGCCGAACCGGTATTCCGTGAAGGCGAAGGGTGAGGCCCGGGGGCACCATCCGTACCGACACTCTCTACAACGCACCACCGTTCGAAATGTTCCCCGGCGCCGATCCCGAATAGGTGTGACCCGTGTCTACACCCGAATGCACGACTCGAATGCTCAAAAAACGTCCGCCTCCGCTCAGCGAAGGCCTGGGGGTTACCTGCGAGCGGAAGCGGACAATTGTCCTAACGCGGCGACACGCCGAAATGTTCCCATCGAGCGAGTGACCTGGGTCAAGCCGAAAACCGCCGGACGAAAAAGACCCGCTCCCGCTCAGCGAAGGTCTGGGGGTCACCTGCGAGCGGAAGCGGGAGCGAAGGCCGATACGGTGGGCCGCCTCTCGGCGAAAGGCACGACATGGCTCCGGCCGAACCGGTATTCCATGAAGGCTAAGGGTGAGGCCCGGGGGCACCATCCGTACCGACACCCTCTACAACGCCACGGCCCGGAAAACGTTCCCCACGAAAGAAGTGATGCGCGTCAACACACGAATGCGGTAACGCTCAACAGGGCGGCGGAACCTGATCGACCAGTTCTTCGGGAGCGGACAGCCGCCATGCCTCGTAGACCAATTCGTTCAGCTCGTCGGATTCGATGCCGTCGAGGTACACCACCACCCAGCCGAATCCCCCGGCCGTGAACTGCACCTCGAAGACGTCCGGCCGCTCGGCCACGAGGGCTTCCTGTTCCGAGAGCGTCTGCTTCAGGCCGACGGTCTGGGTCCGCGGCCAGAAGTAGCCGAACCGCTTCCCGCGCACACTGAACGACTCCCACTCCTTCGCGTCGGATCGCTCGACCTCGGCGAGCGTCTTCAGCATCCGGTGGAACTCGTCACTCGACACGCTCATCGTGAACCCCAAACCCCAGTAACTCCGTCGGCCTCAGTCTAGGTGCCCGGGTGGTCCCGGCATTCGAGGACGTCGATCGGTAGATTCGGCGGAGGAAGATCCACTCGACCCGGGGAGCTGTGCGATGGACCGACCGGCCACGGCGGCAGAGTTGTTCGACGCCATCGGTTCCGCCTACGAAGACGTCTTCGGCCGGGCACCGGTGGTCGACAGGGCGGTGCGGCAGCTGCTGGACGGCCTGCCGCCGTCATCGCGGGTGCTCGACCTCGGCAGCGGCACCGGCAGGCCGGTGGCCGAGGACCTCTCCGCCGCGGGCCATCGGGTGACCGGGCTCGACGTGTCCCCGGTGATGATCGATCTCGCGCGTGAGCAGGTTCCCGCCGCCACCTTCGTCCACGCCGACGTGCGTGACTGGACCTCGCCGCCCGGGTCGTGGGAGGCCGTCTGCGCCTTCTTCCCGTTCCTCCAGATGCCGCGCAGGGACACCGAAGCTGTGCTCGCCGACATCGCGCGCTGGCTGGTACCGGGTGGGCTCTTCGCGCTCGTCACCGTTCCGCGTGACGCCGAGGACGCGCCCGCGGAGTTCTTCGGCCGCACCTTCCGCGTGACCAGTTTCGCCCCGGACGACCTCGTCCGGCGGGTCGAGGCGGCCGGGATGGAGGTCACCGGCACCCATTCGGAGGTCTTCACGGCGGACGAACCGGGGACACCGCCAGAGGAACACCTCCTAATCACGGCTCGACGCCCGGTCTGATCGTGCGTGTCGTCAGCGTGATCACCCCGGTCCACCCGCCGAGCCTTCCGTACCTGGCCGAGGCGTACGAATCCCTCGCCGCGCAGGAACTCCCGCCGGGCTGGGCCTGGGAATGGCTGGTGCAGGAGGACGGCGAGACCGGTCTGCTCGACGGCGTCCTCCCCGCGGACGACCGCGTACTGCCCGGCTCGGGGCGCCGGGGCGGCCCCGGGGTCGCGCGGATGCTGGCCCTGTCGCGCTCCACCGGTGAGCTGATCAAGGCACTCGACGCGGACGACCTCTTGGCACCCGGCGCGCTCGCGCGGGACATCGCGGCGCTGGAGGATCCCGACGTCGGCTGGACGACCTGCCGGGTGCTCGACCTCTTTCCCGACGGGACCACGGCCGGCGTCGACAGCGACCCGGAAGAGGGAAGGATCGAACGCGGCGCGATCCTGCGCCACTGGCAGCGAAACGGCTACGTGTCGTCGGTGGTTGCCGGGACGCTGTGCATCCGCCGTGAGCTGTTGCTGGAGCTCGGCGGCTGGATGGCGTTGCCCGCGTCGGAGGACACCGGGCTGATCCTCGCCGCGAACGCCTGCTCCGACGGCTACTTCGTCTCCACGTGCGGCATGTTCTACCGGAAATGGGCCGGGCAGGTCACCCGGTCCGCGGCGCACAACGACGACGGCGAGCGGCTCGCGCGAATGAAGCTGATCGAGGAGCGCGCCGAGGTCATGCTGGCACGTCGACGAGGTCGAGCAACGCCTTCGCGCACAGATCCCGGATCTCTTCCCGGGTCAGCTTCCGGTACTTGAGCCAGTCGAGGCAGACCGCGACGACGAAGGCCAGCCAGCCCCGCACGAGCACCCGCAGGGCCTCCGGCGGCTCGCCGTCCGGGCACAGCACCTCCAGGATCCGGCGTCCCTGCTCGGCGAAGTTGTTGTCCAGGACTTCGCGCACGCCGTCGACGGCGATCGACGTACCCGAGTGCAGCGCCCGGTAGCCGTCCTCGTTGGCTTCGACGTAGCGCAGGTACGCGTCGAGGCCCGCGGTCAACTGCTCCGCGACCGGGAGGGTGCGATCGGACTCGGTCATCTTGAGGAGCCGCTCGCCCTCGGCCCTGATGACCTCGGTGACGAAGTCCCGCTTCGTCGGGAAATAGTGGTACAGCAGCCCGCGCGACACCTCGGCGATATCCGCGACCTGCTCGATCCACACGTCGTCGTACGGCCGCTCCGCGAACAGGCGGGCGCCGATCCGCAGCAGCTGTTCCCGTCGCTCGGCGGTGCTCAGCCTGCTGCGGGGTTTCCCGGAGGTACTCGGCGCCATCTGGGCATCGTACTTACTTGACATGAGTTCAGTAACAGGCCACGCTCGCTATTGGATGCCGGTTCAACAGTGCACACAGTGCTCATCAGGAGGGGCTCGATGGCCACCGCTCTCCCCCATCCCCCGCGACGGATCCCGCTGATCGGCGACGTGCTCGGCGTGTCGCCGAAGACGCCGGTCCAGGACTCGATGCGGCACGCGGCCGAGCTGGGGCCGGTCTTCGAGCGCAAGGTGTTCGGCCGGAGCATCGTGTTCGTCAACGGTGCCGAGATGGTCGCCGACCTCTCCGACGAGAAGCGCTTCGCGAAGCACGTCACGCCCGCGATCTCGAACCTGCGCCCGCTCGGCGGCGACGGTCTGTTCACCGCCCACAACGAAGAGCCGAACTGGCGGCGCGCACACGAGATCCTCGCGCCGGCGTTCAGCCGCAACGCCATGCAGCGCTACCACCCGACGATGCTGGCGATCACCCGCGAGCTGCTGGACACGTGGGACAAGGGTGGCGAGGTCGACGTCGCGGACGACATGACCAAGCTGACGCTGGAGACCATCGGCCGGACCGGATTCGGTTACAGCTTCTCTTCGTTCGAACGCGCCCAGCCGCATCCGTTCGTCGCCGCGATGGTCCGCACGCTGCGTCACGCGCAGCGGATGGCCATCCAGCCGCCGGTCATCGGCCCGCTCCTCAGTCGCAAGGCGAACCGGCGCAACGAAGCCGACCTGGCGTTCCTCCACTCCGTCGTCGCCGACGTCATCGAAGCGCGCCGGGACGACACGAGCACCGAAGACCTGCTCGGGCTGATGCTGAACACCACGCAGCCGAGCACCGGTGAGGCGCTGGACGAGGACAACATCCGGCACCAGATCATCACCTTCCTCGTGGCCGGGCACGAGACCACGTCGGGCGCGCTGTCGTTCGCCCTGTACTACCTCGCCAGGAACCCGGACGTCCTGGCCCGCGCACAGTCCGAAGTGGACAAGGTCTGGGGTGCGAATCCGGACCCGTCCTACGAGGAAGTGGCGAAGCTCCGTTACGTCCGGCGAGTGCTCGACGAAGCGCTCCGGCTCTGGCCGACGGCGCCGGCCTTCGCGCGCCAGGCTCAGGTGGACACCGTCGTCGGCGGCGAGTACCCGATGCGGAAGGGACAGTGGGCGCTGGTCCTCATCCCGGCGTTGCACCGTGATCCCGTGTGGGGAGAAGATCCCGAGTCGTTCGATCCGGACCGCTTCTCGCGGGAACGCAACCGTGCCCGTCCGGCGCACGTCTACAAACCCTTCGGCACCGGCGAGCGGGCCTGCATCGGGCGGCAGTTCGCCCTGCACGAGGCGACGCTGGTGCTCGGGATGCTGCTGAGCCGGTACGAGCTCCGTGGCGACCCGTCTTATCGGCTGAAGGTGCAGGAGCTGCTGACCCTCAAGCCAGAGGGCTTCAAGCTGGAGGTTTCGCTCCGCGACCGGGCGTCGGTGGCCGCGACCACCTAAGACTTCAGAAGCCGGTCACATCTCCGTGACGGGATCCGTCAGTGCGGTGAAAGCAAGACGGAAACCCCGGAGGAGAACGAATATGGAAACCCGCATCCCGAATCCCGCCCTCGCGAACCCCGCCACCTTGAAGGCCTTGATCGCGCTGGCGGAGTCGACCGGCGAGACCGGTGTCCCGAAGACCACGCACTACCTCATGCACGTCCGCGCGAGCCAGATCAACGGATGCAGCGGCTGCCTGGAGATGCACACCAAGGAGCTGCGCAAGGCGGGCGAGTCCGACGAGCGGATCTTCACCGTGGCGGCATGGCGCGACACGGCCTACTTCACCGACGCCGAACGGGCCGCGCTCGCGCTGGCCGAGGCCATCACCCGGATCGCGGACCGGGCCGACCCGGTCGACGACGAGGTCTGGAACGAGGCGGCCCGGCACTACGACGAAGCGCAGCTGTCGAGCCTGGTCCTCTCCATCGCCGCCATCAACACCTGGAACCGGCTCAACGTCGCCACGCGGCAGATCGCCGGCGCCGCCTGATCGGCCTACTCGGCCTGCCGTAGCTCCACACAGCACTCCGCCGCGCCGGGAACGAGGGCCGCCTCCACGTTCCCGGCGCGCACGCCGTTCAGGAAACCGGCCAGGAAGGCCTGATTGATCCCGCAGACCAGCTCCGGGGCCTCGGCGGCCAGCGGATGGAACGGGCAGTTCCGCAGCCGGACACAGGTCCTGCTGTCCCGGCTCGGCTCGAAGCCGTAGCGGCGGAGCACCCCTTCGGCGACGGTGAGCGCGCGTTCCGCGCCGAGCCTGCCCGGACGCGTTCGTGCGCGTTCCTCTTCACCCGCCGCGAAACCGCGCTCCCCCGCGACCCGCAGCACCGCTTCCCGCGCTGTCTCACCGCTCCCTTCGGCGAGCACGGCCTCGGCGAGGATGCCCGCCAGGATCTCGTGCCGCCGGGCGGGAAGCTGCACCTGGATGGTCTCGTCGACGGGTTCGTAGACCTTCGGCCTGCGCCCCACCTTCACCACCGGGCCTGCCGCGAAGCCGAATCTGAGCAACCCAGCCGCCACGAGCTTGTCGAGATGGAAGGCGGCGAGCTTGCGGGAGATCCCGACCGCCGCCGCGGCTTCGTCGCGCGTGACAGGCCGCCTCGCGCGCCGGGCGTAGGCGTACATGCCGCGACGGAGGTCGTCGTCGAGCGCCGCCACCGCGGCGATGGCGGGGGCGTCGAGGCCGTCCGGGTCTGGCGGGTCGGGCACTGTCACGTTCACCACGATATCGCCTATCTCAACCGGCGGAACATTCTGGAGTGTCGATCTACCATGTAAGATAAGCCGCCGGGTGCCAAAACACCCAAAAGTCTTGGTTTAATCCACCGGGGGATCGGTTCAGCCTAGGAGGCCCAATGTCCACTCCTGCCTTGCGCGTCGTGCACGAATCCGGGCCGGGGCCGGACCTGGCGGCTGCCGAGACCGCGGCCGCCGATCTCCTCACCGCACTGGGCATCTCGCTGGACTCCGAGAGCCTCCGCGGCACGCCCGGCCGGATGGCGCGCGCGTACGCCGAGCTGTTCACCCCTCGGCCGTTCGATCTCACGACCTTCCCCAACGACGAGGGCTACGACGAGCTCGTCCTGGCCAGGGGGATCCCGGTCCGGTCGGTCTGTGAGCACCACCTGCTGCCGTTCGTCGGGGTCGCGCACGTGGGCTACCTGCCGGGAGACCGGATCCTCGGCCTGTCGAAGCTGGCCAGGATCGTCGAGCATTTCGCCTGCCGTCCGCAGGTTCAGGAACGGCTCACGAAACAGGTCGCCGACTGGCTCGAAGAGCAGCTCGAACCGCGCGGCGTCGGCGTGGTGATCGAAGCGGAGCACTCGTGCATGACGTTGCGCGGGGTCCAGGCCGTCGGGTCGAGCACCGTCACCTCGACCCTGCTCGGCACGCTGCGCGAAGACGCTCGTTCGCGCCAGGAGTTCTTCGCGCTCACCGGGATCAACGGCTGACAGCGGGCTCTTGCGCGTAGGCCGCGGAGACGACCTCGCGGTCGAAAACCCGCCAGGTGAGCGCGGAAACGATCACCGCCACCACGAAACCGGCCCAGTACGGTGTCGTCAGCCCGAACTTCGACGCCACCGCCCCGCCGAGCAGCGCGCCGACGCAGTTGCCGCCCGCGATGACGAACAGGCTGGTGCTGCCGACCCGGCCCAGCATGCCGGGCGGGGTGAGCCGCTGGCGCAGGGAACTGCCGACGATTCCCCACAGGGCGCCGTGCACCCCGAAGAGGAACAACGTCACCCCGACGACCGGCGCGCTCGTGCTCGTCGCGAGCACCAGATGGGTCCCGGCCTCGATCAGCAGCCCGATCCGCAATGTCCAGGTCGGCGTGCACCAGGCGATCAGCCGGGCGCCCATGACCGAGCCGAGCAGCCCGCCCACCGCCATGCAGGTGAAGAGCAGGCCGTACCCGACGGAACCCAGCCCGAGCCGTTCCTTCGCGAGCAGCACCAGGACCGAGGTGGCCGCGACGAGCGTCAGGTTCAGCATCCCGATCAAGCCGATCATGGTCCGCAGCAGACGCTGGCCGGCGAGCCAGCGGAACCCCTCGGCCACCTCCGATCGCATCGACCGGCGCTCGACCGGCTCGACGGGCCGTGACCGGTACGCGCCGGCGATCAAGCAGAGCAGCAGGGCGCTGACCGCGTACGTGCCGGCGTTGACGTAGAACGGGATGCTCGCCGCGACGCCGAACAGCAATCCGCTCAGCGGACCGGAAAGCATGCCGTGGGCGAGCGTCGTCCCGGCGTACAGCCGCCCGTTCGCCCGCTCCAGCAACGCCTTCGGCACGATCGCGGGCAGCATCGCCCCGCTCGACGTCCGGAACACGACCTCGCACGCGTTGATCACGAAGAGGACGGCGTACAGCAAAGCGATACTGACGTCGCCCATCGAGATCGCGACGGCCAGCAGCGCGACGGCGGGCACGCGGATCCAGTCGAGGGTGATCATCAGCTTGCGCCGGTCCACCCGGTCGGCCAGCACTCCGCCGGGCAGCGAGAAGAGCAGCCAAGGCAGCCACGCCACGGCGAACCCGCCCGAGACCACGAGCGGCTCGTCGGTGCGGGAAGCGATCAGCAACGGCGCCGCCACCGTCGCGAGACCGCTGCCGAGCGCGGACGTCGTACTCGCCGCCCAGAGCTTCGCGTACCTTCCGTCGAGCCTCTCCCCCGTCATGGGACCAACGTAGCGACCGGTGACCGAGCGGATGCGGAGTTTCACCCACAGCTGAGCGACCGCCCCCTAGACTGCCCTTCCGTTCGGCCTTGGGAGGGGAGCACGGATGGTGCTGGTGCGCGACGTCGATCCGGTGAGCCTGCTGAAGAACTCGCCCATCGGCGGCGACCCCGGTCCGTATCTGCCGCGGGACATCGACCGGGATCTCCGGGCCGCGCTGTCGGCCGCGTCGTTCACCGTGATCGTCTACGAGCACAATTCGGGTGCCCGGCGGACCGCCTACGAGGCCTTGCTGGCGTCGTGCCCCGACCACGAGCTGATCGTCAAGCCGCGGAGCGTCGACCTCGCCCGGCAGCAGGGTGCGGCCATGGCCGTCGTCTGGCTGGACGGAGAGCTGGACGAGAACTTCACCGATTTGAATCGCCCCTTGGCGGCCTGGCTCGACAGGTACAGCTCCCGCCGCGCACTGGGCGTCATCCGCGAAGACCGGTACGAGAACCCGAAGTTGCGAGGGGCGCTTGATCCTCTTCGTCCCACGGTCGTACGGCTCGCCGCCGATCTTTCCGGCGGTGAGCGTCTCGTCGGAGACCAGATGTTCCCCGCGGCGGCACCCCTTCGCCAGGCGGGACAGCTCGCCGGTCTGCGGCCATCGGGGCCGGTCCGCACCCCGGTCCCCGATCCGTTCGCCGCCCACGTCGCCGATTACCGGCCCGACACCGACGACGGCGTCGACCGCCTCGGCATCGGTCCCGACGTGCGTATGCTCGCCGACCTCGTCGTCTCCCGGATGATCACCCCTCCCCTGTCGATCGGCCTGTTCGGCAGCTGGGGTTCGGGCAAGAGCTTTTTCATGCGCCAGATGCAACTGCGCGTCCGCGAGCTCGCCGATTCCGCGCGAGTGGCCGAAACCGAGGCAGGCGCGCACGGGAAGTCCGTGTCCTCCTACTGTTCGAGCGTTCGCCAGATCAGCTTCAACGCGTGGCACTACAGCGAAGCGAACCTCCTGGCCAGTCTCGCCACGCACATCTTCGACAACCTCGCCGCGAGCGGCGCCGAGAACGACCTTCAGCGCCAGGCCGACCTGCTCGCCGAACGCCGCAAGGCAGAGAAGACCCTGCTCGGCAGGCTCAGCGCGGTCCGTCTCGAACGCAGAACCTTGACAGCTCAACAGAAACAAGCGAAGCGGCGGCGCCGGAAGCCGCGCGAGTACGTCCGCGCGGTGTTCGACAGTCTCACCGAGGCGGACAAGGCGTGGATCGCGTCCAGGATCGGCGTCGACCGGCCGACCGCCGAAGACCTCGAACGGCTGGCCCAGGAAACCGGCGGGCTGCGGTCGGACGTCGCCGAATTCTGGCGACGCCTGCGGCAGGATCCGGTTCCCCTGCTGGTCCTGATCGGTGGGCTGGTGACGGTCCTGGTGGTCACGTTGCTCGTCGGCCGGTCGCAGGTGTCCGGCGTGCTCGGCGGGCTGACCGCGGTGAGCTCCGTGCTGACCGTCGTCCTGCGGATGCGCGCCAGCGCGGGCCGGATCCGCCAGGCGCTCGACAAACTCGGCGGACCGTCCGAAGAGGACGAACAGACCGAGCGGCGGCTCGCCGAACTGGACGCCGAATCCGACCGGCTCGAAAAGGCGGTCGCCGAACTCGCGCCCGGGCTCGATCTCGTGTCGTTCGCCGAGTCCCGGGTTTCGGACTACGTCGAACATCTAGGCGTGGTCTCCTTGCTGCGCAAGGATCTCGAGACGTTCGCGACCATGCTCGCCGAGGTGCCGCACGGTTCGGGGAAGATCGAACGGACCGTGTTGTACGTCGACGACCTCGATCGCTGCCCGCCCAAGGTCGTCGTCCAGGTTCTCGAAGCCATCCATCTCCTGCTGGCGCTGCCGGTGTTCGTCGTCGTGGTCGGCGTCGACTCCCGCTGGCTCAAGAAGGCCGTCGAGCAGCATTACGAGGAGATGCTCGGCGACGACCCCGAATCCTTCGCCGAGAGCTACCTCGAGAAGATCTTCCAGGTGCCGTTCACGTTGTCCCCCATGGACGATCCAGGGTTCGCGGGGCTCGTGCGCGGGCTCGCCGATACCGAGGTCCCGGAGGCGGGCCCGGCGCCCGCTCCCGCCGGAACGGATCAGGCCAGCGGCGAGCGTCCTCTCCTGGCCGCGGCCGCTCCGGCTCCTCGCGCGGAAGCACCGAAACCGTCGTCCGAACAGTCCACAATAGACGTACGACCTCCTCGACTGGTGATCTCACGGGCGGAACTGGACTTCCTGCCGACGCTCGCCCCGCTCATCCGCTCCCCACGGGCCGCGAAGCGGCTGCTGAACCTGTATCGCCTGCTGCGGGCGCGTTTCGCCGGTGAGGAACTGGCCGAGTTCCTCGCCGACGGCGACCGCGAGGCACCGTTCCGCGCGGTGCTGGTGCTGCTCGCGGTCCACGTCGGGCATCCGGACGCCGTCCGGTGGTTCTCGAGCCTCGACGGGACGGACCCCGAAGACAAGGCCGTCGAGATCGTGTCGTCGATGAACGACCACGAGCTGCGGCCGAAGCTGGAACGCGGCCTTTCCGGCGAAATGTGGCCACAGCTGGCCGCGTCCTATCAGCGCTGGCTGCCGCTGGTGAACCGGTTCTCGTTCGCCCGCGACCGCTCGATGTCCGGCCCGCGATAGAGCCGTTCCGGGATCCGCGCCAGTGTCGACGGATGGACCTGCGGGCCGAGGCCGTAGAGCTTCTGGAAACTCATGATCAGCGGCCGCCACCGGTCCGGGTCGATCCGGTCTTCGGTACCCGGCATCCGCACGTCGTCGTGGACGTGGACGCGCTGCACGCGCACCTCGAACACGAGGACGCCGCCACGCTGTTTCGGGTCGTCCTCCGCGAGCGGGTGGAAGGCCTCGACGACGGCCTCCATCGTCACGGGGCATTCCGCGACCCGCGGCGGCCGGACCGTCTCCGAATCCACCGGCGTGAGGCCCGCGCGGGCGAACTTGTCCGGTTCGTGCCGGTAGCCGCGTTCGTACTTGCGGGCGGGGACGGGATCCGATCCGGTGGTCAGCGCCAGCCTGTCGACTGCGGCGGCCAGCGCGTCGGAAGGGAGATTCAGAACACATTCACGGTTACGCATGAGATTCTGCGCCGTCTTGGATTTCGCGCCCAAGCCGAGCATCCCCCGCCACCCGAGCCAGAACGCCGACGACATCGGCGCCAGGTTCGGCGCGCCGGCCTGGTCGACCGTGGAAATGAGCACCACCGGGGTGCCGAAGTACAGGATTCCGGGCTCGATACGGGTGTGCGCGGCCTCGGCCGTCGTGGAAACTGTCACGTTCGCCAGCTTCGCCGCCCCGTGCGTGGGAGACCGGCGTAAATCGGACGTCGCGATCGAACCGTCGGCGGACGGCGTCGCGCCACGCGAACATCTACCCTTTCCGTGGTGGTTCCCCTTGAACGAACGCGAACCCGCGGTCGTTCGGAGTATTGCGTTCGGCCGATTGCTGGTAGGTTCGCCGGACTTGAACGACGAAGGAGGCGCCGGCAGCGGCCCGGTCAACACCCGAACGCGCGTGGTGAGGCGAATCGCATGCGAGACGATGTGGTCCAGGCGAGCTCGATTCTCGGGCATTCCCCCGGCCAGGTTTGGGAAGTGATCGGCGATCCCGAGTCCTACTCGAGGTTCGTCGCGGAGATCAGCTGGTGCGAGATCCAGCGCCCCGCCGAACGCGGGCGCGGTCCGAAATGCCTCGTCCGGCTGGAGCCGCGGCCGGGCACACTCGTCGTCGGCGATATCGAAGCCCGCGTCTGGCGGCCGGGCGAACACGTCGTCTGGTGCGGCGTCGAGGACGACGGGAACTGGGTCTCGGTCGAGCTGAGGCCGGCTCCCGACGGCGGCACGGAACTCACCGCCCAGCTGATGCTTCCGGCGCCGCACGCCAGTCTGGTGTCCGCCGCGTCCTTCAAACGCACCGTTCGCGCGACGGCCCGCCGGATCGATCTGCACCTTTCGGGCCGGGCGGCGTCGCCCCAGGAGGAACCGGCGCACACCAAGGCCACCACGCTGCACACGGCGAGCACGCTCATCAAGGCCGGGGTGCTCGCGGCCGCGCGACCGGACAAGATCGCCCGGCAGCTCACATCGTTGTCGCAATGGGGCGCCACCGTCGCCGGCGGCTACACGGCCAACGCCGCCCGCGTGCCGGACGACGTCGCGTTGCGCGACGAACGCAACGTCCGGACGTTCAAGCAGACGGCCGATCGCAGCAACCAGCTCGCGAACGCGCTCGCGGCCCGCGGCGTGCGCGCCCGTGACCGGATCGCCTTGCTGTGCCGCAACCACGCCGCGATGGTCGAGTCACTGATCGCGTGCAGCAAACTCGGCGTGGACGCGATCCTGCTCAACACCGGGCTTTCCGCCGGCGCGGTCGCGGACGTGATCGGGCAGCACAAACCGGTCGCGGTGCTCGCCGACGACGAGTTCTCGCAGATCATCGCCGGCATCCCCGGCGATTTCCTGCGGCTGTCCACCTGGCCGGAGACCGAGAACGGCTACCCGACCATCGATCAGCTGATCGCCGGGGTGCCCGCCACCAAACTCAAACCGGTGGACCGGATCGGCAGGCTCGTCGTCCTCACGTCGGGCACTTCGGGAACCCCCAAGGGCGCGCGCCGCCCGACCCCGAAGGGCTTGTCGACGTCGGCCGCCATGCTCGACCGCATCCCGCTCCACTCCGGAGACCGGTTCGTGGTGGCCGCGCCGCTGTTCCACAGCTGGGGGCTCGCCGGGATGCAGATCGGGATGGCCGTGCGCGCGTCCTTGTCGCTGATCCGCCGGTTCGACGCCGAGGAGATCCTGCGGACCATCGCCGAACACCGCTGCGGTGTGCTGTTCGCCGTGCCCATCATGTTGCAGCGCATCCTCGACCTGCCGGAACGGATCCGCGCCCGCTACGACCTCTCGTCGCTGCGGATCGTGGCCAGCAGCGGATCCGCGCTGCCGGGCCCGATCGTCACCGAGTTCATGGACACCTTCGGCGACGTGCTCTACAACTTCTACGGCTCCACCGAGGTTTCGTGGGCCAGCATCGCCACGCCCGAGGACCTGCGCGCCGCGCCGACGACGGCAGGCCGGTGCCCGCCAGGCACCCGCGTCGCCATCCTCGACGACGACCACAATCGGGTTCCGCCGGGCTGGGAGGGACAGATCTTCGTCGGCAACGACATGCTTTTCGACGGCTACACCGACGGCGCCAGCGTGCCCCGCGCCGAGAACCTGATGGCGACCGGCGACGTCGGCTACCAGGACGCCGCCGGACGCCTCTTCGTCACCGGCCGGGCGGACGAGATGATCGTGTCCGGTGGGGAGAACGTGTCCCCTCGCCCTGTCGAGGAGGCCATCGCCGCCCTGCCCGGCGTCCATGAGGCCGCGGTGATCGGCGTGCCGGATCGCGAGTTCGGGCAACGGTTCGCGGCGTACATCGTGCCGAAACGCGGTGCCCGCATGAGCGCGGACGACGTCCGCGCCTACATCCACCACCGGCTGGCGCGCTTCGCGGTCCCTCGGGACGTGTACTTCGTCGAGGAACTGCCCCGCAACGCGACCGGCAAGGTACTCAAGCGGTTGCTGAGGGACGAAACGTGGCCGATCGATCAGTAGCATGCCGCTCCCGCAGGAGAAAGCGCTGGATCTTCCCGCTGGGTGTCTTGGGCAGCTCCGTCACGAAGTGCACCTCACGCGGGTAGGCGTGCGCGGCGAAGCGGGTCTTCACCAGCTGCTGCAACTCGGCCACCAACGCGGTGTCGGCGGAGGCACCGTCCCGCGCGACCACGTACGCCACGATCACCTCGCCGCGCAACTCGTCCGGGACACCGACCACGGCGCATTCGGCCACCGCGGAATGCTGCTGCAGAACGCTTTCCACGTCGAACGGGCCGATCCGGTAGCCCGCCATCAGGATGACGTCGTCGTCCCGCGAAGCGAAGGTCAAGTAGCCGTCGGCGTCCTTGGCGGCGACGTCGCCGGTGTAGTACCAGCGGCCGTCGGGGCTGAAGCGCGCGGCGGTGCGCTCGGGCGCGTCGCGATAGCCCCGGAACCACACCAGCGGGCTCGCCGGGAGATCCACGGCGACGCGTCCCCGTTCTCCCGGCTCGGCCACCACGTCGGCGTCTTCGCGGAGGACCTCGACCGCGAAGCCCGGCAGGACCCGCCCCATCGAGCCGGGTTTGACCTCCGAGCGGAGGTCCGGATGCCACGCGTTGCCCACCACCATGCCGAGTTCCGTCTGTCCATAGTGGTCGTAAACGCCGACGCCGAGCTTCGACGACGCCCACTCCAGGACATCCGGGGTCAACGGTTCCCCCGCCGAAGAACAGTGCCGCAGGCGGAGACCGTCCGGCACCGGGGCGGCCGAGTTCCGGAGCGCTCGATACACCGTCGGAGCCGCGGCGAAGTTGGTGACACCGAACCGCTCCAGTACCGCCCACGTCAGTTCGGCCGAGAAACCCGCGTGCAGCAACAGACTCCGCCTGCCGGTCGCCATCGGCGTCATGATCGCGTAGTACAGACCGTAGGCCCAGCCGGGGTCGGCGGCGTTCCAGAAGACGTCGTCGGCGCGGACGTCTAGCGCGAAGTCCTGGTACGCCTGGAAACCCGCGAGCGCGCGGAGCGGAATCGGGACGGCTTTGGGCGTTCCCGTGGTCCCGGAGGTGAACAGCTCGACCAGTACCCCGGCCCCTCCGGTCACCGCGGCTCCCCGCAGCGGCGCGGCGTCGGCCAGCATCTCCCGGAACGACAGATCGCCCGGCTCGCCGTCACCGACGACCACGATCCGCCGCGAGGGGTCGTCCGGCAGGTCAGCGGACGGCGTCAGCTTCGAGCGCTGGCCGGCGTCGGCGATGACGACCTTCGTGTCGTTGCCGGTGACGCGCAACGCGATGGCGGGCGGCGCGAACGCCGTGAACAGCGGGACGTGCACCGCGCCCAGCCGCCAGATCGCCAGCAGCGCCACGACCAGCTCCGCCGACTTGCCCATCAGCGTCGCGACGCGGTCCCCCGGCCCGACCCCGAGGCCGAGCAGTGCCCCGGCGAAGCGCTCCGACTGCTCGCGCAGCTCGCCGTAGGTGCGATCGTGGCTGGTCAGATCCGCTTCGACCACGGTGAACGCCACCGCCTCCGCCGGATGCCGGTCGCACAGCAGCGTCGCCGCACTGGCCCGCTCGTCGTCGTAGACCTCGAGCAACCGCCGGACGTGAGCTTCGGTCATCGTTTCTCCCGGGACGTTGGCGAAGGCGTACAGTTCCGGGAATCGTGCGGGCGGGCCCGATCCGTCCACCACCCCCGATCGAGGGGGGATCACCAAGGAGGGTGAGCCGATGCCGGTCGACGACGCCCAGCTCCTCGGCGCGGTCTCGGACCTGCGCCGCGACACCGGCCTGCCGGTCGGCTTCGCCGGGGTCGCCGGCACGTCACCGCGGATGCGGCTGACCGCGTTCCTCGGCAATCGCGGCACCGCGTTGAACGGCCTGTCCGTCCGCGCGGGCCGCGGCCTCGGCGGCAAGGCGCTCGCGCTGACCCGGCCGGTGGTCGCCAACGACTACCACAGCGCGACCACGATCAGTCACGACTACGACGAGCCGGTCCGTGACGAGGGCATCCACTCGGTGGTCGCGATCCCCGTCGTCGTGCGCCGCCGTGTCCGCGCCGTGCTCTACGGCGGCCTGCGCGACGAGGCAACCCTCTCCGACCGGACGATAACCGCCGCCCTGCACGCGGCGCGCGATCTCGAACAGACCCTGGCCGTCGAGGACGAGATCGAGCGGCGGCTGGCCGAAGCACGGCCGCTGGCGGAGCATCGCGAGGAGGCCGCGCCGCGAGAACGGCTGCGTGAGGTCTACGGCGAGCTTCGAGCGCTCTCCGGTCAGATCGCCGACGGCGTTCTCCGTGACCGCCTCGACGAGGTGTGCGCCAACCTCACCGGCGCCACTTCCCCCGTGGTGCGCCTGGCGCCGAGGGAACTGGACACCGTCGCGCTCGTCGCGCTCGGCCTGACGAACGCCGAGATCGCGCACCGGCTGGGGCTGACCGCGGAGACGGTCAAGAGTTACCTGCGGGACGCGATGCGCAAGCTCGACGCGACCTCCCGGCTGCAAGCCGTCACGCACGCGCGGCGGATCGGCCTGCTCCCCTGACTCAGCCCGCGGGCACGGGCGAGACCGAAGCGATGCAGTACTTGTCGCTCGCCTCTCGCCGGACCTCCATCGTCCCGGTGAAGTTCTCGCTGTAGTTCAGGGTGCCGGTCATGGTCACCACGATCAGGTCCGGGCCCGCCGCGCGCGGTTCTTGCGCGGTGAGCGACGCGTTGCGGTCGCCGTACTCCTTCGCCGCCTTGCGGACCTCGTCCTTGGCGTCCGCGCAGGCCGACTCGGCGGCCTTGGCCGGCTCGTCGCCGAACACCGCGAGCATGAACTTGCCCGCCAGCACCGGGCCCCAATCGAGGTGCAGCGGGGCCTGCGTCGCGCTCGCCGAGCTCGAGGATTTGCCGTCGCTCAGCAGGAATCCGGGCGCGACGAACGCGAGGATCACGAAGACGACCACCACGAGCGCGCCGCCGCCGGCGATCAGCCCGATCAGCAGGCCGTTGCCCTTCTTCGGCGGCTGCTGACCCGGGTACTGTGGCCCGCCGTAGCCCGGCGGCGGGTAGCCCTGCTGGGGATACTGCTGCTGGGGATGTTGTTGCTGGGGATAGCCCTGCTGCCACTGCGGCCCTTGCGGTCCCTGCGGGTACGACATCGACGCTTCCTTCCCCCTGGCAACCTGTGCGCGAGGAATCTACCGTCCCCTTCGGACAGTCGATCACCGGCTCCGCCGCAGTTCAGGTCTCGTGAGCGGTAATGACGGTTAGAACCGTCCTCACCACTCACGAGTCTCTAGAATCGCCCCATGAGACGGCTGGCCGTGGTGGTCTTCAACGGGGCGTCGCTCGGTGCGATGTCCTTCGCGTTCGGCGTGTTCGAGATGGCTTCGGCCTTCGGGGAGTTGCCCGACCTCGAACTCAAGGTAGTCGGCGGCGAACCCGGGACCGCGTTGCGTGGCGGCGGGCTGACCGTGCCGGTCCCCGAAGACCTCGCCGCGGTCCGGGACGCCGATCTGGTGCTGGTCCCGAACTGGCGGTCGCCGATGGAGGATCCGCCGGAAGCCGCCCTGGAGGCGCTCCGCGCGGCACACGACCGGGGAGCCAGGGTGGCCGGGCTGTGCAGCGGCGCCTTCGTCCTGGCCGCCGCCGGCCTGCTCGACGGACGCCCCGCCACCACGCACTGGGCGATGGCCCCGCTGCTCGCCGCCCGGTTCCCGGCCGTCCTCCTCGACGAATCGGTGCTCTACATCGACGACGGCGACATCCTGACCGCGGGCGGCGGCGCGGCGGGGATGGATCTCGGCCTGCACCTGATCCGCTCGTGGTGCGGCGCGGAGGTGGCGAACCGGCTGGCGAAGGGCATGGTCGTCCCGCCGCACCGGCCCGGCGGGCAGGCGCAGTACATCGAGTCGCCGATGCCGGAACTCGACGAGGGCGACCCGGTGTCGGAGACGATGGCCTGGGCGCTGACCCGGCTGGACACGGCGCTCCCGGTCGACGAACTCGCCAGGCGGGCGCATATGAGCAGGCGCAACTACGACCGCCGGTTCCGCGAGATCACCGGTGCCGCGCCCGGCACGTGGCTCACCCACCAGCGTGTCATCCGCGCGCAGCAACTGCTCGAATCCACCGACCTCCCGGTGGACGAGATCGCCAGGTACTGCGGGTTCTCCTCGTCCGCCGCGCTCCGCCCGCATTTCCGGCGGCAGGTCGGGGTCACGCCGGTGTCCTACCGCGAGACGTTCGGGACCAGGCTCAGCGTGCTCGAACCCATGCTGTCCTGACCGGGCTGTCTCAAAACAGACCCCGGTTGGCGAAAACACCGCTCACGGTCGGAGCCTGGGCCCGGCCACGATCGAGGCATGACCGAGAACAGCCGTTCCTTCCTCAACCGCCGGTCCATGCTCACCCTCGGCGCGGGTGCCGCGGCCGCGCTGGTGGCCTCGGGTGGCATCGCCGAGGCCGGCCAGTCCGGCGTCCCTGGCGACGCGGAACTCGCCCGGTCCCTCCCCGGCGGTTTCCGCAGCGAGTACGCCCACGTCGACGGGACGCGGCTGCACTACGTCGCCGGCGGCCGCGGCGAGCCGCTGATCCTGCTGCCTGGCTGGCCGGAGACGTGGTGGCAGTACCGCAAGGTCATGCCGGAGCTGGCGAAGCGATACCGCGTCATCGCCGTCGACCTGCGGGGCATGGGCGGCTCGGGCAAACCGCAAGGCGGGTACGACAAGAAGACGATGGCCCGCGACATCTTCGAACTCTTGCGCTCGCTGGGCCTCCGGCAGGCGCATATCGCCGGGCACGACATCGGCGCCATGGTCGCGTTCGCCTTCGCCGCCAACCACCCCGAGGCGACGAAGACCGTCACGCTCATGGACGTCTCGCATCCCGACGAAAGCCTGTACCAGCTCCCCATGCTGGCTCCGCCCGGGCAACCGGTGAACGTCTGGTGGTTCGCCTTCAATCAGGTCGCGACCCTGCCCGAACAGCTGCTGGCCGGCCGGTCACGTTTCCTCGTCGACTGGATGTTCGACCATCTCGCGGCCGATCCGGCCTCGATCGGTGCCCGGGACCGGGCGATCTACGCCGCCGCGTACGACCGCCCGGACGCGATCCGCGCGGGGAACGGCTGGTACCAGGCGTTCGGAGCGGACATCGAGGACCAGAAGGCCTACGCGAAGATCACCGCCCCGATGCTGGGGCTGGGTTCGGAGTTCAACTACGACTACCTCGCCGCGGTCCTGCCGTCGAAGGCGGCCGACGTCCGGGTGCGGAAGATCTCCGGTTCCGGGCATTTCGTCGCCGAGGAACAGCCGCGAGCGGTCGCCGACGAGCTGCGCACCTTCCTCGGGTGAGCCCATACCCCGAATGGGTCAATGTCGCCCGCCGAACGGACCGATTCACTCGGTCAGGTGAAAGACGCGGCCACGCGTCATTCTCGCGACGGGGTTCCCTCTTCTCTGGTGTGTCGGTACCGGCCGGACAGCCCCCCGAACGGCCGGTACCGACATGGAAGTTCAGCTCAACCGATCCACCAGCGGGCCTTGTAGATCCACGCGCCGTGCAGCGCCAGCTCGGCGCGTGGAAAGGCCAGCCGGACGGTGTCCGTGCACCACGTGCACAGGTGCCCGTCCTGCACCGAGGCGGTCACGACCTGCCCGGTCCGGGGGTTCGTCGACACACTCTTCACATGCGGCCGGTCGATCTCCCGCGCGCCCGCGTAGCGCTGGGTGAACCCGCCGCTCGTCTTCGAGAACTGGTACACCCCCGCTTCCGTGGTCACCCACAGCAGATCCGGCCTGTCCGGGACCGGCTGGAGATCGTGCCCGCCCTTCGTCGGCACCGGCACGGAGCGCTGCTCGGCCAGCACCGGCGCGGCGGGCGTGCCGCCGACGGTCAACGCGACGAGCGCGTCCGTGCCCAGCGCCCACAGCACGTTCCGGCCGGCGTCCCACACCACGCCGTGCGCCCCCACCAGCCGGTACTCGGTGTAGGTCGTCGAACGCTGCCCCTGTGAAGCGGTGTAGACCCGCACCCAGCCACCGGTGCTGGCCGCCACGGCGACGTTCCCGTCCGGCAGCAGCTCGATGCTGTGCGGGTTGGCGGGCCCGCCGACGTTCGCCGCCCAGTACGCCCGGTCACCCGCCGGATACGGTACGACGGCGGCGAAACCGCCCGACGCCGACGTCAGCAGGTACTTCTCGCCGCCTCGCTCGGCGAGCTTCGCGTCGCTCGGGTTGCTCCACGAACCCGCGAGGTCCGCCAGCCCGTTGGCGGCGTTCGGGGCCCACGCCCAGCTCACCTTCCGGTTCTGCCAGGAGGCCCGGTCGGCGGGCAGGACCAGGATCCGCTTGGACGCCTGCTCGGTGATGACGATCGAACCGCGATCGCGTGCGCCGGCGTCCGCCACCGCCGGCGCGGACGCCGCGACCGAGAGGCCCGCGATCACCAGCGCCACCCAGGATTTCCGCATGATCTTCATAAGGGAGACCGAACCCGCCCCGGGTGACGGGTGGGTGGCGGCGGCCCGAAACATGGATGTCGGCCAGATGACCCCGGATCAGAGGCTCACCCCGGACCGCCGGAGCAGGACTTCACCGACCTCGCGGCGGGCCGTCATCGGCACCGGGCGGCCGTACCCGAAGCGCACCACGGCGTGCGGCCGGCCGAGGTCGGCGAAGATCCGGTCCATCGCGGCCCGTGTCTCGGGGGTTTCGAACGGCCTGCCGACGAACGACGTCGCGAGCCCGGCGGCCGTCGCCGTCAGCAGTACCCGCTGCAGCACCATTCCCGCCCGAAGATCCGCGGCAGGTCCGCCGTCCGCGGTCAGCACCGCGCCGAGCACCGGCTCACCACCCTCGGGTTCGGCGGCGAAGAAGGGCTCCTGCGCCGGAACGGGATGGGGTGACGGAGGCCTGGTCGCCGCCGGGACGCCGTCCGGCGCGTGCGGCGTCCGCCTGGTCCACAACGCGACTTCCGCCTGGAACGCTCCGTTGCGTGCCTGCGCGGCCTCGGCCCGGTGCAGGACGCGCGCGACCGCGTTCGCCCGGTCGCCACGCCCGAACAGCTCCAGCAGCCCGCCTTCCACGAGCGCGGCCGCCCGCACCGTCGTCCGCGCCCACACGGGCACCGGCCGGTCCAGGAACGGACGGCGGTTCGTGTGACGGCGGAAGACGACTTCGGCCAGTCGCCGCTCCTCCGGCGAGGAGAACCGGTCGCCGTCGATCTCGAGTTCGGCGAGCAGATCGGGCTCGTCCGGCTTCGGCATCGCCCGCAGCGAAAGGGTCTTGCCGTTGGATCGCAACGAAATCATCAGGTTGAACATCGCCGCACCGCACGACAGCCGCGCCTCGCGGGCGTCCGGGTCGGCGATCCGGAGCACCCTCGCGCGGTCGAGCCACACCTCGATCCGGTCCCGGTCGGCGACGAACCGCCATGGCTGGGTGTTGAGCGGGGACGGCGCGCGGACGGCGGCCGCCACCGCCTGGTCGACATGGGTCGGCAACGGGATCTTCATCGTGGTCTCTCTCCGGAAGACAAGGGTTGGTCCACCTTCGGCCGGGGTACCCGGCGACCGCAGCGGCCGCCGGTCACGACTTCCGAGGACTTTCGCCCCCGATTCGCGGGAGCGAGGACTTAGGACCCTGTGCCACGAACGGCGGTGATGGGAGTCTCGATGACCGGAACGGAGCCGACGATGACGGACAAGTGGACGATCGACGTGTCCCTGCAGCACGAGCCGTACCGGGTGCGCGCGGAAGCGTTGCTCCGGCTGGAAGACGGCGGCGAATTCGTCGGTGTCGGAATCGCGGAGGCCGGGCTGAGAAACGGTTCCGCCTCCCAGATCGGCTCGTACCTCGCGGTGACGCGGGCGCTTTCGGACCTCACCGCGGAACTGCTGGAGACCGTGGCTTCCGACGTCGCCCGCTCGGTCGAAGTCGACGGGGTCCTCACCACGCAGTCGACGAACTGACCGCGGTCAGCGCAAGGGGGCGGACCACTCGATCCTGGTTCCGCCCTCTTTCCGCGTCTCCGCCTGGAAAGCTCCGCCCGCCTTCTCCGCGCGATCGCGCAGGTTCCGCAGCCCGCCGGGCTCGACGGGTTCACCGCCGATACCGGTGCCGTCGTCGGTGACGACGATCCGCAGAACGTCGTCCTTCACCGCCACGCTCACCGAAACCCCGCTCGCCCGCGCGTGCCGGACCACGTTGCCGACCGTTTCCCGCACCACCGCTTCGGCGTGTTCGGCGAAGGCGAGCGGCATGGAGTCGAGCGGCCCGGACAGGCTGACCGTCGGGTGGATGGGCGTGTCGTCGGTGAGTTCGGTGATCGAGTCGTAGAGCCGGTGCCGCAGCCGCACTCCCTGCTGGCCGGCCTCGCCGCCGTGGAGATCGAAGATCGCCGTGCGGATCTCGTGCACGATCTCGTGCATCTGGTCGATGCTCTCGCCGATCCGCCGCCGCAGTTCCGGCGACTCCGCCCGGCGGTGGGTGCTCTGCATGGCGAGCCCGACCGCGAACAGCCGCTGGATCACGTGGTCGTGCAGTTCCCTGGCGATCCGGTCGCGGTCGGCGAGCACGTCG
Organism: Amycolatopsis sp. PSD-21; assembly: GCF_055561455.1. Taxonomy (NCBI): domain Bacteria; kingdom Bacillati; phylum Actinomycetota; class Actinomycetes; order Pseudonocardiales; family Pseudonocardiaceae; genus Amycolatopsis; species Amycolatopsis sp. PSD-21. The sequence continues at coordinate 5,116,122 of NZ_CM145712.1, forward strand.
AGTTCCCTGGCGGTGCGCTGCCGCGCCGCCAGTTGCAGCGCCAGCGCGGCCTGGTCGGCGAACGAGGCCACCACCGGCAACTGGGAGAGTTCGAAGGGAACGGCGCCCGGATTCCGGACCGCCATCAGCACGCCGGACGTCCGCTCCCGCGCCCGGAGCGGCACCACGAGCGTCGGCCCGAGGCGCAACTCCTCCTCGGCGCCGAGCACGAGTTCGGGCACGCTGCGCGGCGTCCGGTCGCGGTAGACCGCCCCCGGCAACGAGGTGGCGACCTCGATCCGTGTCCCGGTCAGCTCCGCCGCCCGCGCGCCCGCGCAGACGGCGATCGTGAGTTCGTCGGCCTCGTCCTCCCCGTCCGGGCTGACGTCGAGCCTGCCGGAACCGGGCAGTGCCAGCAAAGTGAGGTCGGAACCGGTCAGTTCCAGTGCCCGGCCCGCGATCAGGTTGAGCGCGTCCACCGGATCGGTGCCGCCCAGCAGTTCCGTGGTCACCTCGCTGGTGGCGGCCTGCCACTGCTGGCGGATCCGCGCCCGCTCGTAGAGATGGGCGTTCTCGATGGCGATCCCGGCCGCGGCGGCGAGAGCCTGGACGACCAGCTCGTCGTCCTCGGTGAAATTCTCCCCGCGTTTCTCGGTGAGGTAGAGATTCCCGAACACTTCGTCGCGCACCCGGACCGGTACGCCGAGGAACGAGCGCATCGGCGGATGGCACGGCGGGAACCCGGCCGACGCGGGATGCCGCGAGATGTCGGCCAGCCGCACCGGTTTCGCCTCGTCGATGACGAAACCCAGCAGGCCGTGCCCCTTCGGGAGATGCCCGATCTGTTCCTTCGTCTCGCCGTCGATACCGAGATAGACGAATTCGGCGAGGGAACCGTCGTCCGCTATCACTCCCAGCGCGCCATAAGTGGCTTCGCCGAGATCGATGGCCGCCTGCACGATCCGGCGCAGCGTCGCGTCCAGCTCCAGCCCCGAGGCGACCGCGAGCACCGCTTCGAGCAGGCCGTCCATCTTGTCGCGGGTGCCGACGAGCCGCTCGATGCGGTCATGGAGATCCCGCAGCACCTCACGAATCCGCAGCTGGGAAAGGGCACCGGTGATCCGGTCGTCGTTTCCGCCCAGCCGGTCATGAGCCGACATCCTGCCGCGCCTCCGAAGATCGGGACGACTCGCTGCCGTGGTGACTTTCTCCTCTTTCGGCCCCGCACCGCGGGCGGGGACCGTTTCACGAGACAACCTTATTGCCCGTGGCGCGGCGGCGGGGGAAACCATGACCATACAAGTCACCAGGGTCGGACGCTTGAACTCCGAACAGGTGAATTCCGTGCTCCGGTCGGCCACGCTGGCCCCGTCGACGCACAACACCCAGCCATGGCTCTTCCGGTGCACCGGCACCGGAATCGAAGTCCACGCGGATCCGCGCCGGCTCCTGCCCGCCACCGATCCCGACGGCCGGGAAATCGTTCTCTCGTGCGGCGCGGCCCTCTTCACCCTCCGGACGGCGATTCACGCACTGGGCTTCCATCCGGCGACGACGCTGATGCCGAGCCGCGCCGATCCCGATCTGCTGGCCGTCGTCCGCCCGCTCGCCGAGCGCACGCCGGATCCGAAGGTCGTCCGGCTCGCGCGTGCGATCCCCCGACGGCGGACCAACCGGCGGCCCTTCCTGTCCAACGCCGTCCCGGAACCCACGCTCACCGCGCTCCGCCACGCGACCGAGCTCGAACACGCGTGGATGTCGAGCCTCGACGCGGACCAGTGCCGTCTGCTGCACGACCTCACCTCCCGCGCCCGGCGCGAGCAGCTCTCCGACCCGGCGTTCCTCGCCGAACTCGGCCGCTGGACCGGGCTGGCCGCGAGCACTCGCGACGGAGTGCCGTCTTACGCCACCGAGGGCTCCCCCGTCGACGAAAGCTGGCTCCTCGACGAATTCGGCGAAGACCACAGCGGCACGCCGCCACTTCCGCTCGTGGTGGTGATCGGATCGCTGACCGACGAACGGCTCGACCGGCTGCAAGCCGGCCAGGCGCTGCAACGGGTTCTGCTGACCGCGACCTCAGCGGGGCTGGACGCGTCGTTCATCTCGCCGCCGATCATGGTCCGCGGGGCACGCGCCGAACTCCGGCGGCTCCTCGGCTGCGGGGTGTGGCCGCAGGTGCTGCTGCGGGTCGGCTACGGGTCGCCGCTGCCGTGGACGCCGCGGCGCCCGCTGGAGGACATGCTGCTCGACACGCTCATCTCCGCGTGAGTCAGGGTCACGGCCATCAACCTCGCGCGAACGGCGATCTCGCGTGCTTGAACGGACGACACGCGTGATCAGACGGACGACACGTGTGTCCAGCCGGACGGCACGAGGCCGGCTCCGGCCGGGCGCTGTGTCGTCCGGCCAAGCACGCGTGTCGTCCGTTCAATCACGCGTGTCGTCCATCCGAGCACGTGGGCTTACTGCCGCCGAAGTTCCGTGGCCAGCACGGCCGCCTGGGTCCGCCGCTGCATTCCCAGTTTCGTCAGCAGCCGGGACACGTAGTTCTTCACGGTCTTCTCCGCGAGGAACATCCGCTCGGCGATCTGCCGGTTGGTCAGTCCCTCGCCGATCAGTTCCAGCAGGGTGCGTTCCTGGTCGGAAAGCCCGGCGAGCGGCCCCTTCTTGACCGCGTCGTCGCGGAACTTCGCCATCAGCGTCGCGGCGGCCCGCGTGTCCAGCAACGACCGGCCGAGGCCGACCTCCTTGACCGCCGCCACCAGGTCCATCCCCCGGATGTCCTTGATGACGTACCCGCTCGCGCCCGCCATGATCGCGTCCAGCATCGCCTGCTCGTCGGTGTAGGACGTGAGCATCAGGCATTTCAGCTCGGGCATCTTGGAGCGCAGTTCGCGGGCGAGCTCGACGCCGTTGCCGTCCGGCAGCCGCACGTCGAGTACGGCGACATCCGGCCGCAACGCCGGAATCCTCGCCAGCGCTTGGGAAAACGTGGCGGCCTGGCCGACGACGCACAGGTCGCCGTCCTCCTCGAGCATGTCCGCGACCCCGCGACGGACCACCTCGTGATCGTCGACCAGAAACACCCGGAGCATTCCGACCTCCACGGTTTCCCTCCTCGGATATGAGCGTACGGCGCACGGCCGGTCACTGCGACAGGCCAAAGGGCCCTGTTCGGCGCCCGTTCGAGTGGCCGCCACCGGCCGGACCAGGTCCATTTGCATCATTCGAGTCAGGACGTTCTCTTCTTCCGGAGCAGTCCGGCCGCTGCGACGATCGACCTCATGTCCGAGACCACGCTTTCGACGGCCCCATCGGCCGGATCTCCCGACCCGGCCGACGACCTCGTGGCCATGCGCGACCGCATCCGCTTCTACCGGGCCCGCGCCGAGCAGCTCCAGTACGCGCTCGACCACCGGCTTCCCATCGAACAGGCGAAGGGGATCCTCGCCGAGCGGTACCAGATCGACGTCGACGCGGCGTTCGAACTGCTGCGCTCGTTCTGCCGCAACAACAACATGAAGATCCACGACGTCGCCAGGACGCTCATCGAGCAGCCCAGCGAGGGCGACCGCCGGATCTCCTGCTGAGTCACGCCAAGTTCGGCGGGGGGCCCGCGACCACCACCGGCGCCGCAGACCGCGCGGGCTCGGACCGGGTGATGAACCGAACGCCGCCCCCCAGACTCCGGGTGCTCGTCGCGGACGACAACCCGGTCATCGGGGACGCCCTGCGGGCCCTCCTGGATTCCGAACCGGACATCGAGGTGGTCGCCGTCGCGGTCGACGCCGGTGAAGCGGTCGCGCTCGCGGAGCTGCTGGTCCCGGAGGTCGCGCTGCTGGACGTGCGGATCCCCGGCGGAGGCGGCGCGTGGATGGCGCGGGAGATCCGGCGGCGGGTGCCCCATACGCGGCTGATGGCGTTCTCCGCGCACAGCGACACCCGGTCCATCGCCCAGATGGCGTCCGCGGGTGTCACCGAGTACCTCGTGAAGGGCAGCCCCAACACGGAGATCGTCGCGGCCATCCGCCGCGTCTGCGCGAGCGGCGCCAACGGGACCGAGTAGCCCGCCGCTCAATCCGCGAGCCAGCGTTCCATGCACGCCAGCAGTTCCTCCGCGTTCACGGGTTTGGTGACGTAGTCGCTCGCCCCGGCGGCGAGACTCTTCTCCCGGTCCCCCTCCATCGCCTTCGCGGTCACCGTGATGATCGGCAGGCCGGCGAATTTCGGCATCGCGCGGATCGCGGCGGTCGTCGCGTGGCCGTCCATCTCGGGCATCATCACGTCCATCAGGATCAGGTCGATGCCGTCGTCGGCCAGCAGTTCCTCGATGCCCTTACGGCCGTTGGGCGCGTGCACGACCGACAGTCCGTGCAGTTCGAGCATCCCCGAGATCGCGTACACGTTGCGGGGATCGTCGTCGACGAGCAGCACCTTGCGGCCCTGCAGCCGCGGCCGTCCGGCGGGCAGGCCGGACGGCCGGTCCGACGACGGCACCGTCTCCTCGGGCTGCTGCATCAACGGAAGGATGCCTTCGAGCTCGCTGGCCGAGATGTGCAGCATGATGCGTTCCCGCAGCATGTCCAGCGACGGCAGCAGCTCGACCGGATGCACTTTCGCGTGTCCGTGCAGCAATCGCTCCTGCGCCGCGCTGAGTTTGCGGGTCGCGTGCGCCAGCACCGGGACCTCGACGGGGTCCGGCCCCTCGGCGAGCCGTTTGAGGAAGCTCAACGCGCTCGTCCCGGGGATGCTGGTGTCGAGGACGACGCAGCGGTAGCTCTCCCGCTTCACTTCCTCGAACGCTTCCGCCGGATCGGCCACCGCCCGGACCTGGACCGAGCCGTGGCTGTCCGCGACGTCGGCCGCGACACCGCGGGCGAGCAAGGTCAGCAGGCTGTTCTGCTCGCCCTCCACGACCAGCACCCGCCGTTCCGCGCCAGCGTTGTCCACAGTGGACTCGTCGAGGCTCGCGGGCGTGGCGAACCTGGCCACCGGCAGGTAGAGGGTGAACGTGCTGCCCGTCCCCAGCACGCTGTCCGCGCGGATCTCCCCGCCGAGCAGGTACGCGACCTCTCGGCTGATCGACAGGCCGAGCCCGGTGCCGCCGTATTTGCGGCTGGTTGTGCCGTCGGCCTGCTGGAAGGCCCCGAAGATCGATTCGAGGTTCTCCTCGGCGATCCCGATCCCGGTGTCGATGACGCTGAACGCCACCAGCGCTTCGTGCGGGAGCGCGCCCGACGGCGAAACGACGGTGTCGACCAGTTTGACCCGCAGTTCGACGCTGCCGCGTTCGGTGAACTTGACCGCGTTCGACAGCAGGTTCCGCAGGACCTGCCGGAGCCGCTGTTCGTCGGTGAAGAGCAGTTCCGGCACGTTGGGTTCGACGGTGACCTGGAAGTCGAGCCCCTTCTCCGCGGTCAGCGGCCGGAACGTCGTGCCGACGTAGTCGAGCAGCTGCCGCAGCGGGAACGGCTCGTGGTGGATGTCCATCTTGCCCGCCTCGACCTTCGACAGGTCGAGGATGTCGTTGATCAGCTGCAGCAGGTCGGTGCCCGCGGACTGGATCACCTTGGCGAATTCGACCTGTTTGGGCGTCAGGTTCTGGGTCGAGTTCTGCGAGAGGACCCCGGCGAGGATCAGCAGGCTGGTCAACGGGGTGCGGAGTTCGTGCGACATGTTCGCCAGGAACTCCGACTTGTACTTCGAGGCCAGCGCGAGCTGCTGCGCGCGTTCTTCGATTTCCTGACGTGCCTGCTCGATTTCGAAGTTCTTCACCTCGATGTCGCGGTTCTGCCGCGCGAGGAGTTCGGCCTTCTCCTCCAGTTCCGCGTTGGACACCTGGAGCTTCGCCTGCTGCGCCTGAAGCTCCTCGGAGCGGGCCTGCAGTTCCTCGGCGAGCCGCTGGGACTCCTCCAGCAGGGAGTCGGTCCGCGCGTTGGCGATGATCGTGTTGACGTTGACCCCGATGGTCTCCATCAGTTGTTCGAGGAAATCCTTGCGGACGGCGGTGAATTCGCCGAACGAGGCCAGTTCGATGACGCCGAGCACCTGGTCCTCGAAGACGATCGGCAACACGATCAGGGTGACCGGCGGGGCGGAGCCGAGGCTCGACGAGATCTTCACGAAACCCGGCGGCGTCCGGTCGACCACGATCGGTTTCTTGGTCTGCGCGGCCTGGCCGATCAGCGACTGCCCCATCGCGAAATCCGCGGGCGTGTCCGGATCCTCGCTGTGCCCGTAGCTGGTGATCAGCCGCAGCCGGGTGCCGTGTTCACCGGATTCGGTGAGGAACAGCGTCCCGTGCTGGGCGCCGACGAGCGGGGTCAGCTCGTTCATGATGAGCGTGGCCACCACCCGCAGGTCCCGGTGCCCCTGCATCAGGCCGGAGATCCGCGCCAGGTTGGTGTTGAGCCAGTCCTGTTCCTCGTTCGCCCGCGTGGTCTCGCGCAGCGACTGGACCATCGCGTTGATGTTGTCCTTCAGCTCCGCGACCTCGCCCTGCGCCTCGACGGAGATCGACCGGGTGAGGTCGCCGGTGGCCACCGCGCTGGTGACCTCGGCGATCGCCCGGACCTGCCGGGTCAGGTTCCCGGCCAGCTCGTTGACGTTCTCCGTCAGCCGTTTCCAGGTGCCAGAAACGCCTTCGACCTCGGCCTGGCCGCCCAGCCGCCCCTCACTGCCGACCTCTCGCGCGACGCGGGTGACCTCCGCGGCGAACGCCGAAAGCTGGTCGACCATCGTGTTGATGGTGGTCTTGAGTTCCAGGATCTCGCCCCTCGCGTCGACGTCGATCTTGCGGGACAGGTCGCCCTGCGCGACCGCGGTGGTCACCTGCGCGATGTTGCGGACCTGGCCGGTGAGGTTGTTCGCCATCGAGTTGACGTTGTCGGTGAGGTCCTTCCAGGTCCCGGCGACGTTCGGCACCCTGGCCTGCCCGCCGAGGATGCCCTCGGTGCCGACCTCGCGCGCCACCCGCGTGACCTCGTCCGCGAATGCCGACAGCGTGTCGACCATGGTGTTGATCGTCTGCGCGAGGGCGGCGACCTCGCCCTTGGCCTCGACGGTGATCTTCTGCGACAGATCGCCCCTGGCGACCGCGGTCGCGACCTGGGCGATGGACCGCACCTGATCGGTCAGGTTGTCGGCCATGACATTGACCGACTCGGTCAGGCCCTTCCATGTCCCCGACACACCCTTGACGTCCGCCTGACCACCCAGCCGGCCTTCCGTGCCGACTTCGCGGGCGACCCGCGTGACCTCGTCGGCGAACGACGACAACTGACCGACCATCGTGTTGATGGTGTCCTTGAGTTCCAGGATCTCGCCGCGGGCGTCGACGCGGATCTTCTGCGACAGGTCGCCTTTCGCGACCGCCGTGGTGACCTCGGCGATCGACCGCACCTGATCGGTCAGGTTGTCGGCCATGACGTTCACCGACTCGGTCAGGCCCTTCCACGTCCCCGACACACCCTTGACGTCCGCCTGACCACCCAGCCGCCCCTCGGTACCGACCTCACGCGCCACCCGCGTGACCTCGTCCGCGAACGACGACAACTGATCCACCATCGTGTTGATCGTGTTCTTCAACTCCAGGATCTCGCCGCGGGCGTCCACGGTGATCTTCTGCGACAGGTCACCCTTCGCCACCGCCGTGGCCACCTGGGCGATGGAGCGGACCTGCGCGGTGAGGTTGCCCGCCATGAAGTTCACCGACGTCGTCAGATCCCGCCAAGTGCCGGCGACGCCGGGAACCTGGGCCTGCCCGCCGAGCGCTCCCTCGGTGCCGACCTCACGCGCCACCCGCGTGACCTCGTCCGCGAACGACGACAACTGATCCACCATCGTGTTGATCGTGTTCTTCAACTCCAGGATCTCGCCGCGGGCGTCCACGGTGATCTTCTGCGACAGATCGCCTTTCGCCACCGCCGTCGTGACCTCGGCGATCGACCGCACCTGATCGGTCAGGTTGCCCGCCATGAAATTCACCGACGTCGTCAGATCCCGCCAGGTCCCCGCCACCCCGGGGACTTCGGCCTGCCCGCCGAGCCGCCCTTCGCTGCCGACCTCACGCGCCACCCGCGTGACCTCGTCCGCGAACGACGACAACTGATCCACCATCGTGTTGATCGTGTTCTTCAACTCGAGCATCTCGCCCTTGACGTCGACGGTGATCTTCTGGGACAGATCACCCTGTGCCACCGCCGTCGCGACCTCGGCGATGTCGCGGACCTGGCCGGTGAGGTTGCCCGCCATCGCGTTCACCGAATCGGTGAGGTCCTTCCAGGTCCCCGAAACCGAGGGCACCGCCGCCTGGCCGCCGAGCTTCCCGTCGGTCCCCACCTCGCGCGCGACCCGCGTGACCTCGGACGTGAACAGCGCCAGCTGATCGACCATCCCGTTGAAGACGAGCGCCATCTCGTCCATCAGGACGTCGTCCACCTGGGGCAGCCGGGTGCTGAAGTCACCGTCGCGGACGGCTTTCAGCCCCTCCAGCAGGCGCTGCAGGCCCTGGTCGTCGATCGCCCCGCCGACCCGGGCCGTCTCTCTCGATCCACGCTTGCTTCCCGGTTCCGGCATCGGGATGCCTCCTTCGTTCTGCTACTCGCGGGGAGGGCCCAGCGGAATCCAGAAGGTCACCGACGTACCTTCGCCGGGTCTGCTGGAGATCCGGAACCAGCCTTGCGCCGCTTCGGCACGTTCACGCATCGACGCCATGCCGATGTGCTCGCCCGACAACGTTTCGTGCCCGCTCTCGCCGTCCGGTTTCATCCCGTCGCCGTCGTCGGCGACCGTCACCAGCAGGCCGCCGTCCTGCCCGGTCAGCGAGACCACGACGGAGGTGGCGTTCGCGTGTTTGCGCACGTTCACCAACGCCTCCTGCAGGATCCGGAAGGCGGTGACGACGAGATCGGGCGGCGGCCGGACCGCGAGGTCGTGCCGCAGCGTGCATTCGAGGCCCCAGCCCGCGACGACCTCGTCGAGATAGTCGCGGACGGAAGCGATCAGATCCTCGTCGTTCAACGCGGGCGGCCGCAATTGGGCGACGAGGATCCGCAATCGCCGGATCGCCCCTTGAATCGCTTCGTCGAGTTGCTTCAGCGCGGGATCCCGACGTTGCGCGGCGAGCATCTGCAACCGCATGCTCACCGCGATCATCGACTGAATGGAATCGTCGTGAACATCCCACGCGATACGGCGACGTTCGGTTTCCTGCGCCCGGACCAAATGCGCGAACGCCTGGCGGCGTTCGGTCCTTTCCTCCAGTGTTCTCCGGCGTTCGGTGAGATCACGGGTGACTTTGCCGAAACCGACGAGGTCGCCTTGTTCGTCCCGCAAGGCGGTGATCACGGTGTTGGCCCAGAACCGTTCGCCGCCGCGCCGGACGCGCCAGCCCTCGTCCTCGTGACTTCCCATCTCGGCCGCGACCAGCAGTTCCGCGGCGGGTTTGCCGGCGGCGACGTCGTTCTCGGTGTAGAAGACGGAAAAATGACGGCCGAGGATCTCCTCCTCGGAATAGCCCTTGATCCGCTCCGCCCCCGGATTCCAGCTGATCACCCGGCCCTCGACGTCCAGCAGGTAAATGGCGTAGTCGACGACGCTGTGCATGAACAACTCGAAGAGCACAGCGCTGCGGTGATCGGACGGCTGTTCCGATGGCAGCATGGCCATAGTGCAGCTTGGCACTCGGATACGGCTCCCCGCTACGGCCGTTCGAGGAGGCCATTCTTGCGCGCGTGCGCCACGGCTTCGAGTTTCGAATGGGTCCCGGTCTTCACCAGGATCCGCTGCACATGATTCCGCACGGTATTCCGCGCCAGCCGCAGCTCTTCGGCTATCCGGTCGGTTCCCGCGCCTTCGGCGATCAGGCCGAGCACCTGCCGTTCCCTCAGGGTCAGTACCGGCCCGAGCCTGCCAGGGCTGCCTGCCAGCATGGCCAGCGCACCGCTGAGCAGTTCGGGGTCGATGACCACGTCGCCAGCCGCGATGGTCCGGATCGCCGTGACCAGTTCGTCGAGGAGACCGGATTTCAGCAGCAGCCCGGCCCCGCCGACCTCCAGGATCCTGGCGGCGATGGCGCTGTTCGCGTCGCCGGTCAGCACCAGCACCCTGCTCGACGGCGAGATCGCGCGGAACCCGGCGATCGCCTCGATCCCGTCGCCGTCCGGCAGCCGCCGGTCGAGCAGCACGATGTCGGGCAGCTGCTCCGCGGCCGCGGACATCCCGTGCGCCAAGGACTCCACCGACGCCACCAGGTCGATCTCCGGGAATTCCTCGAAGGCCGCGCCCAGCGCTTCGGCCACCATCTTGTGGTCCTCGACGAGCAGCACCCGGATCGGGGCCGGGGGCACGGGCCGCGGGGAGTTCGGGTTCGGCATGCACCTTCTCCGTCGATCGTCGTCTCGCCGGACCATTGTCCGGCGGATTCCCGGAAATCGATCCCGCCGGCGACCGGCGCATTGTCCCACCGGCTCCGGCCCTGCCGCGGTTTCGAGGCCAACCCGTGACCCGCCGTACCCGCCTGGCGACCGAGTGGGGTCTTTGTGCCCTCGATGGCACAACCTTCGGCGCTGACCGGAACGGCCCTCCGTGGCCCATCGTCGTACGTGACGAGAGCGCGGGGAAGGGCGGCGGTGACGTGACCACGAGAATCTGCGAGACCCACCGCCGTTCCGGCACCCACGCCGCCAGACGCCTAGCGCGGGTCGCCGCCGAACCCGGGCGGCCGCCGAGGGTCGTGGCGAAACCCGAGACGCACGCTTCGCTGCTCGACGACGTCCTCACCGCCATCCGGCATTTCGACGGCGCGGCACTGGCCACGCGGTCGCGGCGACGTCTGCCGGGATGGAGCCCGCGAGACCGCCGTGTCCAGCGACTGCGCGGCTGGCTCAGCGGCGCCCCTGGCTGACCGGCGGGCGACGGTCACACCGGGCGCCACCGGCCGATGTCGGACTCCATCGGCACGATCCGCGTCAGCGACGAGCGGATCTTCAGTTCCAGCGCCCTGTCCCGGCCACGGGGTCCGCGGCGCGCGTACGGGTAGAAGGTGCCGCGCTCCCGGCGATAGACCATGGTCAGCTTCGGATGACGCATGTCCCCCAGCTCGGCGAAGTCCACCGTCGTGTGCAGCAACCAGGACGCGAACCCGGCCTGCGCCAACCGCTCGTTGACGTCGGCGAGATCGTCGAGCAGCCAGCCGAGATCCCCGTTCTCCCGCCAGCAGCGCACGATCGTCCGCCCGAGCGCGTCGTGATCGACCACGTTGCGGCGGACGGAATCCCCGGCGAGCCCGGCGACGATCTCCGCATCCGTCCCCCGGCCCGGACGGCCTTCCGCGACGAAGCAGACCGTCCCCGATCCGGTGGGCGCCAGCCCGTACCCGGACCGCAGCGCCAACGCCGCGGACCTCAGCTCCAGCAACGGAAGCAGGCTCGGCCGCACCGACCGGCCCCGCCCGCGCAGACTTCCCAGCAACGCCATGACCTCACCGCACCCTTCCGATGCGTGAAGCCTCTCCGATGCCGGCCTCGCCCCCTAGGGCCGCAGGGTCGCGCGTCGCCCGGGACAAGTCCCCGGTTCCGGTGACCAACGGCCCTACCAGCGTTTCGGCCGCCGTTCCCGGCAGTCCTCACCCAAGTTCCCCGGCGTCCAGCGTGCCGTCGACGACGCCGCGCGCGAGCTCCGACAGCTTCCTGTTCGTGCCGCGGGCGACGGAACGCAAGCGTTGGAAGGCGGTGCCGACGTCGACACCGCCGCGTTCGGCGAGCATGCCTTTCGCCTGTTCGATGACGACCCGGCTGTGGAGCGCGGTCTGCAACTGCTCCGACAGCTTCCGATAGTGCCGCAGTTCCCGCTGCTGCAGGAGACACGACGTCGCGACGTCGGCGAGTGCCCGGCCAAGACGGCGGTCTTCGACGCTCAGCACCACGGTTTCGGCACTGAAGAAGGCGATCGCACCGACGGTTTCGTCCACCGTGCGCAACGGCAGCGCGGAAACCGCGGCATAACCCTTTCTCGCCATTTTGGCGGCATAACCCGGCCAGCGCGAAACCTCCGCGGAGAGGTCGTGGACGGCGATGTCGTTCCCGGTTTCGAACGACTCGCGCGCGGGCCCTTCCTCCACCACCGCGGGATGACGTCCGAGCTCCAGGCCCGGCAGGAAGATCTCCGTGGAAGCGATCGGAAGCAGCCGGACACATTCGCTGGACAAGGTGTCCACCACCCGATCCGGCCCGAGGTCTTCCGCGACACTCGCGGTCAAACTCGCGAAGGCGGCACAGACCGCGGGTTCCCGGTCCGCTCGCCAGCTGCTCACCCGAGCGATTCTGGCCCCCACCGCGACCAGCGGCAACGACCAGATGGAGGATCCTGTACCGACGGTGTCACGCACGGCGACGGCCGTTGATCTCGGCGGGATAACGGCGAAGGTTCTCAGTTCCGCCGCAACGAAAACGGCGGGACGGTGTTCGCCCTCAACGCGTCCTCGTCCATTGTGGACTCCCCGATTCCCGCCTTGCCGATCCTTTTTGCGACGAACGAGCCGGGATCTTCGAGAGCGTCCACCCTGCCGGTCAGGAACGCCCACTCGTGCTCGTCCGAACCGTAGTAGAGAACGGTCCCGAACGACTCGGTGAACCGGCGCCACGACGAGATCAGCGTCTGGTTGCGCCAAAGCGTCGGGCAGCCTGCCTGACACCCGACCACTCCACCGTCGGTGAGCAGTTCCGTGCACCGGGCCAGGAAATCGGTACCGTACAACCGGTTGTGCTGCGCCTCCGGATCGTCGTTCTCGTCCGGCAGGTCGATCACGACCACGTCGTAGGAGCCCCCGCGTTCACGCGCCTCGGCGAGGAATTCCCAGCCGTCGCGGTAATGGATCCGGATCTTCCCGTCTCCGCGCTCGGCCCGGGCCAGATCGTCGAGCGTGTAGCCGTAGGGAAGGTGCTCGGCGCACGCCCGCACCGCTTCGGCGTCGATGTCGACGTGGTCGACCACCTCGGCGCCCGCGGCGACCGCGAGCTCGGAAGCGACCCCTTCGCTGGAGCCGATGATCAGCACTCGCTCGACGCGCTCGGCGAGCAGCAGCGACGGGACCATCAGCGCCTCGTGGTAGACGAGCTGGCTCAGCTCGGTGCTCTGCCGTTCGTCGTCGCAGAACAGGGAGATCCCCTGCGCGGTCCGTCCGATGAGGACGTTCTGGAACGCGGTGCGGCCCTCGAACAGGACCTCCTCGACGTCCCAGTTCCGGGTGAGCCCCGCGCCCATCGGCTCGACGATCACTCGCTGCGCCATCACTTCTCTCCTCGTTCCACGGTGGACATCCGGACGGTCCCGGCGCCGAGCAGCTTCGCCAGCAGTGCGACCGCGCGTTCCGGATCCGCCCGGTCCCCGCAGGTGAACACGTCCACGAACACCGAGCCGATCTCCGGATAGGTGTGCACCGACGCGTGCGATTCCGCCAGCAGCGCGAGCACGGTGACCCCTTGCGGGGCGAAGGAATGCGACACGACCTCGCAGACCGTCGCCCCCGCCTCGGTCACCGCTTCGGCGAGTGTCTTCTTGAGGAGCAGGGCGTCGTCGAGCAACGACGGCTCGATCCCCTCGAACTCCGCGAGTACGTGGCGGCCGGCGAACCGGCCGACGAGTGGTACTTCACCCGGCATCGGCGAACCTCCCCACACAATAAGTACGCAACGGCTCGATTCCGTTGAACGCGACGGACGAATAGCTGGCGGTGTACGCACCGGTGCCCGGGATGTCCAGCCGGTCACCCGCCTTCAACGACAGCGGCAGGGCGCACGGCGTCCGCTGGTAGAGCACGTCGTCACCATCGCAGGTCGGCCCGGCGAGGACCACAGGTCCTTGCGGTCCCTTGACGCCGACGGCCTCCAGCCGATACGCGACGGCTTCGTTCTCGCACTCCGCCATTCCGTTGTACCTGCCGACGTCGAGATAGACCCAGCGGCGTTCGTCGGCGGCGGCGCGGGTCGTGACCAGGACGACCTCGGTCCTGATGAGCCCGGCGTCGCCGGCGATCACGCGACCGGGCTCCAGCAGCAACTCCGGCCCCGGCAGATGCTCGCGGCGGGCTTCGTGGATCACCGCGGCGTAGTCCGTCAGCGACGGCACGGGCTCCCGGTGTTCGGTGGCGAACCCGCCGCCGATGTTGAGCCGCTCCAGCGCGACTCCGGCGTCGGCGGCGACCTTGGCCGCGGTCGCGATCCCGATCTCCCAGGCGGCCGGATCCGGCTGCTGCGAGCCGACGTGGAACGCGATTCCCGGCCGCAGGCCGGCTTCCACGACCTGGCGGAGCAGGTCGGCGGCAACCGCGGGCTCGCAGCCGAACTTGTGACCGAACGGCGTGACCGAGTCCGGGCCGCCGGTCAGGAGACGGATCGAGACCAGCGAACCGGGCGCCTGCCGGGCCAGGTTCGCCAGATCACCAGCGGAATCCGTGGTGAATTCACGGACCCCGCGTGCGTAGGCGAAGGCGATGTCCGCCGGTTTCTTGATCGTGTTGCCGTAGGCCAGGTCCGCCGCCCGCGCGCCACGGGACAGGCACAGCTCGATCTCCGCCGTGCCCGCCACGTCGAAGCCGGCGCCGGTCGACGCGACCGCGTCGAGGACCTCGGGAGCCGGATTGGCCTTGACCGCGTAACGGATCAGCGCGTCCGGGAACGCCGCCGAGACCGCGGCCGCACGCTCCGCGACCAGGTCGGTGTCGACGACCAGGCACGGTGTCGGCGGCTCACGGTCCGCCAGGAAGGCGCGGATCCGGTTCAGGCTTGCGGTCACCAGCCCAGGGTGTCAAAGGCCGATCACCGGCTCGAAACCCGGGGTCACGCCCGGACGTCACCAGAGGATTGCTCCGGCAGTTCCACACCGTGTTCGGCGGCCAGTCGCTCCAGGTTGGCCAGATCGGCGCCGACGGCCGAAGCCCTGTCCTCGTCCGAGGCCTGTTTGGCGATCTGGACGTCTTCCCTCGCCTGCCGTACCCGGTCCCGCAGATTCACCGCGAACTCGCTCATCGTGCACCCCCGATCTCCCGCACCTTGTCTGCTTTCACCCTAGGACCCTCCGAATCGGTCACCCACGTGATCTGCGTCATCACGGGTTCGTTCGTGTCGGAGTGAAGCAGTATGACGGCAGGCCCCGGGTTTCGCAGATCAGCGGAGCCCGGCTTTTTCGGCGGGTTCCGGCGCGGGCGCCCGGCGGCCGATCACCGCGAGCGGGGCGAGGGCGCACAGCCCGCCCGCGACCGCGACCAGAACGTATCCGCCCAGGCCGAAGAGCTGCCCGGCGAGCAGGCTCGCGGCGGCCGAAGTCCCCCAGACGAAGGCGTCGACGGTGCCCTGCGCCCTCGTCCGCTGAGCGGGCGGGAGATCGCGGCTGAGCAGGCTGCTGCCGCCGACGAACACCAGGTTCCAGCCGTAGCCCAGCAGGAACAGCGCGACCGGGATTCCCACGTGATGCGAAGCGGGAGCGGCGATGACGGTCACCGCCGCGACGGCGAGCGTGCCGATCCCGCCGAAGATGGTCGCGCGGCCGCCCCAGCGGTCGGCGATCCAGCCGGACAACGGCGCCAGCGCGAACATCCCGGCCAGATGGGCGCTCAGCACCCAGCCGACGACGTCGAGCCCCTGACCGTGCTGGTGCAACTGGACCGGCGTCATCGTCATCACCGCCACCATGGCCAGCTGCGCGCCGACCATCGCCACGAGCGGCCCGAGGATCGCCGGGTTCCGCACGGACATCCGCTCCCGCCTCGGCACCCCCTCCGCCGGGGCGGCGAGCCCTCGCGGAAGGGTGGCGACGGCGACCACGGCGATGGCCACGACGATCGCGCCCGCCACGATCGGGCCGGACAGGGCGGGCAGATCCGCGGCTTCCGCCTTCGCCGCGGCAGGCGCGATCAGTGCGGGCCCCGCGATCGCGCCGACGGTCCCCGCCCAGACCATTGTGGACAGTGCGAATCCCTTGCGGTGCTCGGGCGACAGGTCGGCGGCGGTGTACCGGGACAGCTGCGCGCCGCTGTTGCCGAAGCCGATCAAGGGCATCCCCGCCACCAGCGCGAGCATGGATCCGCCGAGTACGCCGGCGAACGAGATCAGCGCGCCCAGCACCGCGGCGCCGTACATCAGCACCAGGACGAGCCGCCTGCCGTAGCGGGCGGCCAGTGCCCCCGACCACAGCGAACCCGCCGCGGAACCGAGTACCAGCACGGCGTTCGGCAGCCCGCTCCACGCCGCGCCGGCGTGTTCGACCACGATCAGCGCCGCCGTGGTGGACAGGCCGACGACCGCGGTGCTGAGACAGGCGACGCCCATGAAGAGCGCCAACATCGGTTTCATGCTTCAAACCTAAGGATTCCGGGCGCCGCGGCGAATAGGCTGTCGAAGGCCTCGCGGGGGTGCGAGGCGCATGATGGAAGGAATCCGGGCGGTATGACCTTACGATCGGAAAGGGCGCTGGACGACCTCGACTGGCGGCTCCTCGAAACGCTCCAGGGCGACGGGCGGCTCTCGTTCAAGGAACTCGGCCGCCGCGTGAACCTCTCCGCCCCCGCCGTCGCCGAACGGGTCCGGCGGCTGGAGGAGGCGGGGGTCATCACCGGGTATCGCGCCCAGGTCGACGCCAACCGCGCCGGGTACGGCCTGCAGGCGTTCGTCGAGATGCGCTGCTCGCTCGGCAGCTGCCTGCTGCGCACCAGCAAGTCCGAGGACTATCCCGAGGTCGTCGAGCTGCACCGGCTCAGCGGCGACCGCTGCACCATGCTGAAGGTGCGGGCCGTGTCGCTCGAACACCTCGAAGGGCTCTTCGAACGGCTGGGCAAACACGGCGAGATCCGGTCGTCGGTGGTGCTGTCGACGCAGTACGAGGGCAGGCCGGTCGGCCCGCCGGTCGAGGACTACCTGAAGGCGACGAAGAGCGAGGGCTGGAGCGTCTGAACGTCACCGATCAGGAATCGAGAAGCGGGCGGCCCCCGAACTCACCTAGCGTGACCATCGACGAGGACGAACGGCTCGAACCTGGTTAGATCGAGCCCGGTGAGGCTGACGGACAGTGCACGCGGCCCCCTGAGGATGGAGAGAAGATGCGCAAGACCACCCGGCCGCAGCCGCCCGAGCAGCACCCCGCCGACAGCCACGACCTGATCCGCGTGCTGGGCGCGAGCGAGAACAACCTCAAGAACGTCGCCGTCGAGCTGCCGAAGCGACGGCTGACAGTGTTCACCGGGGTTTCCGGTTCGGGCAAGAGCTCCCTGGTCTTCGACACGATCGCGGCCGAGTCGCAGCGGCTGATCAACGAGACGTACAGCACCTTCGTCCAGGGCTTCATGCCGACGCTGGCCCGGCCGGAGGTCGACGTGCTCGACGGCCTGACCACGGCGATCATCGTCGACCAGCAGCGGATGGGCTCCGACCCGCGCTCCACGGTCGGCACCGCCACCGACGCCCACGCCATGCTGCGCATCCTCTTCAGCCGGCTCGGCAAGCCCCATATCGGCTCGCCGCAGGCCTTTTCCTTCAACGTCGCGTCGATCTCCGGCGCGGGCGCGGTGACCGTCGAGAAGGGCGGGCGGACCACGAAGGAACGGCGCGAGTTCAGCATCACCGGCGGTATGTGCGCCCGTTGCGAAGGCCGGGGGCAGGTCAACGACATCGACCTCACCGCGCTGTACGACGACACCAAGTCCCTCAACGAGCACGCGCTGACGATCCCCGGCTTCTCCATGGACGGCTGGTACGGCCGCATCCTGCGCGGCTGCGGCTTCTTCGACCCCGACAAGCCGATCAAGAAGTACACCAAGCGGCAGCTGAACGACCTGCTCTACAAGGAGCCGGTCAAGCTCAAGATCGAGGGCATCAACCTGACCTACTCGGGATTGATCCCCACGATCCAGAAGTCGTTCCTGTCCAAGGACCGCGAGGCGATGCAGCCGCATATCCGCGCGTTCGTCGACCGGGCGGTCACCTTCGCCACCTGCCCCGAATGCGACGGGAGCAGGCTCAGCGAGCTCGCGCGTTCGTCGAAGATCAAGCGGATCAACATCGCCGATGCCTGCAAGATGCAGATCAGCGACCTCGCCGACTGGGTCCGCGGGCTCAAGGAGCCGTCGGTCGCGCCGCTGCTCGAGAAGCTCCAGCACACGCTCGACTCCTTCGTCGACATCGGTCTCGGCTACCTCTCCCTCGACCGGCCGTCCGGCACGCTTTCGGGCGGCGAGGCGCAGCGCACGAAGATGATCCGGCACCTGGGCTCTTCGCTCACCGACGTCACCTACGTCTTCGACGAGCCCACCATCGGGCTGCACCCGCACGACATCCAGCGGATGAACAACCTGCTCCAGCAGTTGCGGGACAAGGGCAACACGGTGCTGGTCGTCGAGCACAAGCCGGAGACCATCGCCATCGCCGACCACGTCGTCGACCTCGGGCCCGGCGCGGGTACCGCGGGCGGGACGATCTGCTTCGAGGGCACCGTCGAAGGTCTGCGTGCCAGCGACACCATCACCGGCAGGCACCTCGACGACCGGGCGTCGCTCAAGGACAGCGTCCGCACGCCGACCGGCAAACTGGAGATCCGCGGCGCGGACCGTCACAACCTCCGGAACGTGGACGTCGACGTTCCGCTCGGCGTCCTCTGCGTGGTCACCGGTGTCGCCGGTTCCGGCAAGAGTTCGCTGATCCACGGTTCGATCCCCGCCTCCGAGGGCGTGGTCTCGGTCGACCAGACCCCCATCCGCGGCTCGCGGCGGAGCAACCCGGCGACCTACACCGGGCTGCTCGAACCGATCCGCAAGGCCTTCGCCAAGGCCAACGGGGTGAAGCCTGCGCTGTTCAGCGCCAACTCGGAGGGCGCCTGCCCGAACTGCAACGGCGCGGGCGTCATCTACACCGACCTCGGCATCATGGCGGGTACCGCGACGACCTGCGAGGAATGCGACGGCAAGCGGTTCCAGGCGTCGGTGCTGGAGTACACCTTCGGCGGCAAGAACATCAGCGAAGCGCTCGAAATGCCGGTGTCGGAGGCCGTGAAGTTCTTCGGCGAGGGCGACGGGCGTATCCCGGCCGCGCACGCCATCCTCAGCAGGCTCGACGACGTCGGGCTCGGCTACCTCAGCCTCGGCCAGCCGCTCACCACGCTTTCCGGTGGTGAACGGCAGCGGCTGAAGCTCGCGACGCATATGGGTGACAAGGGCGGCGTCTACGTCCTCGACGAGCCGACCACCGGTCTGCACCTCGCCGACGTCGAGAACCTGCTGGGCCTGCTGGACCGGCTCGTCGACGCGGGCAAGTCCGTGATCGTGATCGAGCACCACCAGGCGGTCATGGCGCACGCCGACTGGATCATCGACCTCGGCCCCGGCGCCGGCCACGACGGCGGCAAGATCGTCTTCGAGGGCACGCCGTCCGACCTCGTCGCGAGCGCTTCGACGCTCACCGGCGAACACCTGGCGGCCTACGTCGGCAAGTGACCCTCCCCCTCTCCGCCTTTAGTCCTCTGAATGCGGAGAGGGCGCGGGTTCGCACGCGTCGCGAAAGCCACTTTCGGGACATCTGGTGTCCCGAAAGTGGCTTTCGCGACAGCCGAAGCCGGCGCCGAGGAGGGGGCGGGCTCCACGGGAGGCGGCGGCAGGGCACGTTGCGAAAGTGGCTTTCGCAACCCCTCACTGGCCCCACCCGAACCGCATTTTAGTCCTCTGAATGCGGGTCGCTTACTCGTTCGCCCTTCGCGGTGCCGCCTCCGGGGAGGTCACTCGCCGTCGGTGTCGAGGCCTTCGCGGTCCGCCCACTCGAGCAGGGTGTCGAGCGAGTAAGCGGTGTCGTCGATGCCCGCGTGCAGGTCCCCGAGTTCGGCGAAGCGTGCGGGCACGGTGGCGATGGTGAACTCACGCGGTTCGACGTCGTCGATCTCGTCCCACCGGATCGGCGTCGAAACGACGGCTTCGGGCACGCCCCGAACCGAGTACGCGCTCGCGATGGTGTGGTCGCGGGCGTTCTGGTTGTAGTCCACGAACAGCTTCGATGGGTCGCGGTCCTTGCGCCACCAGGTGGTGGTGACCTCGTCGGGCATCCGGCGCTCGACCTCGTGCGCGAAGGCCAGCGCCGCCCGGCGGACCTCCTGGAAACCCCAGCGTGGCTCGATCCGGACGTAGACGTGCAGGCCATGCCCGCCGGAGGTCTTCGGCCAGCCGGTGATCCCGAGCTCGTCGAGGATCTCGTGGACCGTGTGGGCGACCTTCCGCACGGTGGAGAACGGGCAGTCGGGCATCGGGTCGAGGTCGATCCGCCATTCGTCGGGGCGTTCGGTGTCGGCGCGGCGGGAGTTCCACGGGTGGAACTCGACGGTCGACATCTGCACCGCCCAGATCACGTCCGCGGGATGGGTGACGCACAGTTCGTAGGCGTGCCTACCGGAGGGGAAGTCGACGCGGACGGTCTGCAACCAGTCGGGAGCGCCGTTCGGCACCCGCTTCTGATGGACCTTCTCCCCCGAAACCCCGGACGGGAACCGGTGCAGCATGCACGGCCGTTCCCGCAGCGCCCGCACGATCCCGTCGCCGACGGCGAGGTAGTACCGCACGAGGTCGAGCTTGGTCTCGCCCCGTGCCGGGAAGTAGACGCGATCCGGGTTCGAGACGCGCACCGTCCGGTCGCCGACCTCGATCTCCACCGCCGAGCTTTTCGCCATACAGGGAAACTAGCCCGAAAGCCGCCGGTCCGCGTCCGCTCGACGGCGATCCTCGCTCTGCCAGGATGACCGGCATGGCACCACGGACACGCGCGGAGGCACTGTCCCGCGAGCGCATCGTCGAGGCCGCCGTCGAAATACTCGACGCGGCGGGCGAGCGCGGGCTGACCTTCAAGACGCTGACCGAACGCCTCGCCACCGGCCCCGGCGCGATCTACTGGCACGTGCCGAACAAGGGCGCGCTGCTGGACGCCGCGACCGGGTCCGTCATCGCCACCGCGCTGAGCGTCGGGGCAGGCGGCTCACCGGAGGACGAGATCCGGGCCATCGGGCTCGGTCTGTTCGAAGCGATCGAGCGGCACCCGTGGCTTTCCCCGCAGCTCGCCCTCCAGCTTTCCCGTAGCCCTCGTGGCTCGGTGACCCCGCGCATCTTCGAAGGCATCGGACAGCGGGTCAGCGCGCTGGGCATCCCCGAAACCACCTGGTTCACGGCGACCTCGGCACTGGTGCACTACATCTTCGGCGCCGCAGGCCAGAACGCGGCGAACTCCCAGGTGGCCGGGTCCGGGGTGGACCGCGCCGAATTCCTCGACGCGGCGGCGAACGCCTGGGAAGAGCTCGATCCCGGCGAGTTCCCCTTCCTCCGGGCCGTCGCCGCCGAGGCCCGCGAGCACGACGACCGGGCGCAGTTCCTCACCGGGATCGAGCTGATCCTCGCCGGGATGACCGGCGCCGGTGGATCGCGGCGACCATGACCGCGAACACCGCGCCGAGGAAGGTCAAGTCCACGGCCGGGACCCAGCGCACCTCGCCGCCTTTGAGGACGTACGCGCCGACAGGCCGCGCGGCGAGGATGAAACCGCCACCCTCGCCTTCCTTGTCCTGCTCGGCGCCGTGGCCGCCACCTCCGCCGCCGATCACGCTCGCGGCCGGGATGACCACGACGCCGTCCTTCTCGACGGGCTCGCCGTAGACGCGCCGGACGGTGAGGTTGTCACGCATGACGCCGACGACCTTTTCGAGTCCCATCGAGGTCAGCCTTCCTGAGGCAGCGCCGACATCACTTCGGACACCGGGCGCAGATGCTCCTCCAGCAGCCGCGACGCCTCTTTGACGTCATGGGCGTCCAGGGCGGCGACCAGCGCCCGGTGTTCCTCGTTGATCACCGTCAGCCGCTCCGGGCGCGCTTCCAGCGCGCGGACAGTGACCCGCTGCTGCCGTGACCGGAGCGTGTCGTACAGCTCGGTCAAGACGGTGTTGCCCGCGGCGTTCACGATGGCGCGGTGGAACCGGCGGTCGAACCCCGAGACCGCGAACCAGTCGCGTTCGGCGCCGGAGCTCACCATCGCGTCGATGAGTTCCGGCAGTTCGGCGGGAGCGCCCGCCCGGTTCGCGCAGAGCGTGGCGATGGCGTGCCCTTCGATCAGCCGCCTGCTCTGGTAGACCTCTTCCAGTTCCCTGGAGGTCACCGTGCGCACCTGGGCGCCCTTGCGGGGCAGGAGGCTGATGAACCGCTCGGCGGCCAGGCGGTGGAACGCCTCGCGCACCGGTGTCCTGGACACCCCGACGACACCGGAAACCCACATCTCGTCGAGGAAGCGGCCGCCTTCCAGCTCGCCCGAGATGATTCCGTCGCGCAGCCACGTGTAGACCCGCTCGCGCGCCGGGCCGCCCCCTTCGGCGGTCACAGTCATCTCGTTCCCCCTCTATTCCGTCACTTTCCGCGACAGAGCCTACACCTGGACCAGTCAAGTATCCATCATGTATACAAGAGTTCCACTGATTGGAAGGGGTCCCATGGTGCACGTCGCGGTGGCGCAGTTCGCGCCCGGCAACGACAAAGAGGCCAACCTCGCCCGAGTCGCCTCCCTCGTCGGCGAAGCGGCCGACCGCGGTGCGCGGGTGGTCGCCCTGCCCGAGTACTCGCTGTTCACCGTACCGACGATGAGCCGGGAATTCGTGACCTCGGCCGAAGAACTCGACGGGCCGTTCGTCACGGAGTTGCGCGGCCTCGCGAAGGACCGGCAGATCACCGTCGTCGCGGGCATCAACGAAGCGCTCCCCGGCGGCGAGCGGATCTCGAACACGCTGGTCGCGGCCGGCCCCGACGGCGCGATCGCCGCGCTGTACCGCAAGCTGCACCTGTACGACGCCTTCGGTTTCCGCGAATCGGAACTGGTCCGGCCCGGCGACATCGAAGCGCCGGAGACGTTCGAGGTCGACGGGATCACCTTCGGTCTCCAGACCTGCTACGACCTGAGGTTCCCGGAGGTCACCCGCCGCCTGGTCGACGCGGGCGCGGACGCGGTGCTGCTGCCCGCGGAGTGGATGCCCGGCCCGCTCAAGGAGGACCACTGGACCACCCTGGTCCGGGCCAGGGCGATCGAGAACACGATCTACCTCGTCGCGGCGGGGCAGGCCGCGCCGGCGGGTTCGGGGCACAGCATGATCGTCGACCCGATGGGCGTCGTCGTCGCCTCGCTCGGCGAGCGGACGGGCACCGCGACCGGCGAGGTCTCCGCCGAGCGGATCTCCGAGGTACGCGCCAAGAACCCGGCGCTGCAGCTGCGCCGGTTCGCCGTCACCCCGAAGTCCTGAGTATCTTCTGACCCGGAGGTCCGTTCGTGAAGACACGCCCTCGGGCGTGGTGACGCGGCTTCCGTTCGCCTGGGTGCCGGGTGGCCGCCCGGCACCCAGGCTCGTTTCACGGCACCAGCAGTCCCCAGTGGACGGCCCACGGGACGAACAGCACGGTCCCTGCCAGCAGCAGGCCGACCCGGACTCCCCCGCGTTCCTTCTTCCGCCACCACGAAACCGCGGTCGCCGCCGCGGCGGCGACGACTCCGGCCGCGACCAGCTGCAGCGCGAGCCACGGCAACGTCCGTCCCAAAAGGACCGGACCCGGCGCCATCGCCGCCCCCGTCGTCAGCACGACGTAGTAGACGAGGAATCCCACCGTCCCGAGCAGGCCGGCCGACGCCAGCCAGCGTGCGGGCCTGGCGAGCGGAACCTCCTTACGACGGCGGAACAGCGCTGTCACCGGGTAGGCCGCGAACGCCAGCAACGCCAGCGCCCAGACCCCGATCTGCAGCCACGGCGCCTCGTACCAGGCGAGCGGTGCCAGCGCGGAGCTCTGGCTCGCCTGGACCGGCGGCGGGTCGGCCGACGGCCCTTCTTTCGCCCCGTTCACCCAGTTCGCGACGAGATCGAGGTAGCCGGGAGCGAACCCGTCGAGCTTGTCGAAACCATCGGTCGTCCGCCGGAGCCCGTGCTGGGCCTGTGGGAACACCTTCAGCGTGTACTGCCGGTTTCCGGCCCGGTCCAGCGTCTCCCGGAAGATCCGGACGGCCTCGCCGGGCGGGGTGAGCCGATCCAGTTCACCCCAGAGGCCGAGCACCGGCTGACGCACCTTCTCCAGCACCGGGACCGGGTCGTATCCGGCCTCGGGGAACACGCCCGCGCCCGCGAGGGTGCGCATGTTCGTCGACGACACCATGTCCACCATCGAACCGGTGACCCCGCCGCGGCGCAGATAGGTCTCGAAGGCCCACGACTGCTGACGATCGGGTGAAACGCCGTTGGCGCCGACCGTGACCACGAATCCGACGTCCTTCGACTTCGACGCCGCCAGCGGCGCGACCCAGCCTCCCTCGCTCAAACCCCACACGCCGACCCGGGCCGGATCCACTCCGGGATGTGAACGCAGCGCCTGGACGGCGGCGAGAGCGTCGTCGGCCAAGACCGAGTAGTCCCGTTCGAACAGCGAATAGCCCTCGGTCCGCTTGTCGTAGATCAGGGTCGCGATCCCCGCCTTGGCGAAGGATTCCGCCTCGGCGCGATAGTCGTCCCGGTCGTGTTCGCCGGATCCGTGCACCATGACGATGCCTGGAGCCGGACCGCCGCCCGCCGGCGCGACCACAGTTCCCCGCAAGGTGACCCCGTGACTGGTGAACGAGACTTCGCCGTCCGGAGCCGCGGCGGGCAGCGGTGACGAGACCGCCACGACGGCCGCGAGCAAGGCGGCGATCATCGCCTGCTCACCCGGACGACCTCCAGCGACGGCGACGAGAGGATGTCCTTCTCGCAGTACCGTTCGGTGACCCATCGCTTCCGCGAGTACAGCTCCGTCTGGTCGCTGTGGTGCGCGGACTCCGGGTTCGCGGACTGCGAGTAGGTCATCAGCGTCGTCGTGTCCGGGCAGCCGGTCCCGTTGAACGCCACGACGTGCAGATACGTCCCGCCGTGCGTGAACTCGGTGTAGCCATGGGCCGGATCCCAAAGGCCGCCCAGGGAGTCGTAGACACCACGCCCGGCGGTTCCGCCGCCCAGCGGGATCTTCCGGCCGTCACGGACGACGTAGTGGTTGTCGCCGTACGGCGCGTCGAGCGGGATCTTCGCCGCTCGCAGCTCCGCGACGGCATCGGAAAGCGCCTTGCGGATCGCCGCGTTCCCCGTGTCGAGGGTGTTCGGCGTGTGGACCGGATCCTTGGCGTCGAACGGGATCTTCCAGATCGACGGCCCCATCCGATCAGCAGCGGCCCAGAACCGGTCGAACAGCAGCGCGCCCCGGCTGTCCGCGTCCGAACGGCCGTCCCAAGCCGCCAGCGCGGCGCACGCGGCCTCCGTTCCCGGCATCGTGCGGCACATCGCGACGACGTCGGCCCGGACGAGTTCGGCGGCGTGGTCCCGGTGCGAGAACATCAGGTCCCGCACCGCTTGCCCGGTGAAGCCGCCCTTCTTCAGCTGATCGGCGATCTCGACGAAGCCGCCCCGCGTCCGCATGTTCTGTTCGTAGCGGACCGGTCCCACGATCCGGGGGAAACCGGCCTTCGGCGCCGCGGGATTCGGCAGCCAGTAGCTGTCGTTCGAGTTCGCCACGTAGTCGGTGCGGCTCAGGCTCGGCAGGCTGGACGGGCCGAAGACGCCCGGCCGCAGCGCATCGCGATCCCGGCCCCACGCGCAGGCCGTCTTCGAGCCGTCGAGCACCGCGACCCCGTCGGCATCGAACAGTTCCTTACCCAGCGGGGTGTTGCAGCGCGCCGCCTTCTCGTCGGTGACGTGCGGGACCCCGTGGATCTGGCTGAACTCCACCCGGCCGCGGTCGTCGGTGGCGAGGATGTTCATCCACGGCAGCCCCTGTGTCTCGCGGACCGCGCCGATCATCTCCCCCGCCGTCCGGCCGCGGGCGATCGCGAACATCGAGTTCGTCATCCCGAGGTTCGTGGCGTTGGCGTCCGCGATGGCGTACGCGGCCGACGCCGTCCACGGCAGTTCCCGCTGCCCGAGCCTGGTCGTCACCGGCCCGTACCGAGTAGTCCACTGTGGACGCACGATCCGTTCCAGAGTGCCGTCCGCCTTGCGCGACAGGACACTCACGTCGTGGCGGCGCATCCGCTCGGGCTTCCCGTCGACCAGATACGTCGTCGGCGAACCGGGCACGAGCTTCAGCTCGAACAGCGTGTACGTACGCGTGGTGTCGGTCGCGGTCCCGCTCCAGGCGGCGGTTTCGTTGTGTCCCAGCCACATGAGCGGAATACCGGGGATACCGGCGCCACTGACGTTCAGCTTGCCGGGCAGCGTCATCTGCGACTGCCACAGCCTGGTCCCGCTCAGCTGCCACGGCAGGTGCGGGTTGGCCAGCGAGACACCACGTCCGTTCGCCGACGCGGCCGAACCGATCGCGATCGCGTTGCTGCCGATCCCGGTCTCCCCGAGCATCTGTTCGGTACCGCCGCCCGACGGCGGGGCACCCGGCAGTGACGCGGTGATCGAGTCCGCGACACCGCCCTGTCCGAAGATCATGCCGACCGCGTGGGCGTGCCGGTGGACGTCGAGTTCGGTGATCGGCTTCAGCCAGCCGGCGCCCCGGCAGGCCGGATCGGTGATCTCACCGGTGCGCAGGTACTTGTTGACCCCCTCGACGTACCCGCGGATCAGTTCGCGGACCTCCCGGTACGGCCCGCGCGGCGCGGGCGCCGAAAGGAGCCGCTCGATCACCCCGCTGTCGTTCAGGCCTTGGAAATACAGGTCGCTCGCGAGGTTCGTGCTCGCCTGGCTCACCCCGCTCGTCGGCGGCGCGTCGGGCCCCAGCCAGCGGGAACGCTCGGCCCGCGTCGTGACCGCGACGTCCGCGATCGCGCAGATGTTGTCCTTGGCCGCGGCGAACCCCTGCCCGAAGCCCAGGTCCGCCCAGTCGTTCGCGACGATATGCGGGATGCCGAATTCGGTGTAGCGGATGGTGGCGTCCGGCCGGGATACCCCGTCCGGCGGTTGCGCGGCCGTCGCGGTCCCCGCCGCGAGCAGGCCCGCCGCGGCGCAGACGGCCGCGATCCTCTTCCAGAGCAGCATGCTGCTCCCCCTTGTCTGTGGAGTCGTTCGTGAAGACACGCCGTCCGGCGTGGTGACGCGTTACCGGTGGTCGAGTGGCCGCTCTCCCACCGGTTTCTCACTTCCGTTCCCTCACCTCCCCGTCGGCGTCCGGGAACGCCGTCCAGCGCACGAGCACCTTCCGCGCGTCCGGCCCGGGTTCCGGCCGCCAGTAGCGGCGCAACAGGTCCAGGTACTCGTCGAAGAACTCCTTCAGCTCTTCGAGGTTCAGATAGACCGAGCCGCGGGAGAACACCAGCGCGTCACCCCATTCGCCCAGCTCACCGCGCCGCTCGAGGAAACGCGCCAGCTGTTCGAGGTCTTCGGTGAACGCGGCGCGCTGCGCCTCGTCGAACACGGCGCGCATCTCGTCGTTCTGCTCGCTGTGCCGGGGCCAGCGGATGTCGCGTGGCCGGGCGCGCCACCAGCGCTCCTTGCCGTGCGCGAGCTCCGGTGCCTCGTCGACGAAGTCGTACTTCGCCAGTTCCCGCAGGTGGTAGCTGGTCGCGCCCGAACTCTCCCCCAGTTCTTTGGCCAGCTTCGTCGCCGTCGCGGGCCCGCGGCCCAGCGCCTCCATGATCCGGCGGCGCAACGGGTGCATCACCGCCTTGAGCACGGCGGCGTCGGCGATCTCTTCGGGCGGCGGCGGACCGGTCATGGCACCAAGGTAGCCGTGCAAAGGAGATTGTGCAAAGGTCTCTTTGCACACGGTTCAGACCACCCCCGCGGAGCGGTCGAGGATTCTGCTGACGTTTCGGTGAACTCAGCGTGAAATTGACAACTTCACTACGAAGGTCTTGTGCCGGGCGGACGAAAACTCGACAGGTTCGCGGGTTTTTCGTTGCGTCGTCCCCGAAATTCGGTTGTATCGGATAGTTTTGCCCGGAGTCGACCTAGCGGGAGAGAACATGCCGAAGCACCGCCCTCGACAGACGGACAAGTTGTCCGCCCGGCACCGGACGGCCTTCGCGCTCGCCGGTGGCGCGCTCGCCGTCCTGCCCGCGGTCACCGCGTCGGCGGGCCCGGACGCCCCGGTCGCCGCGCCGAAACCGGCCGCACCGCAGAACCAGGCCGCGGCCTGGCAGCCGCCCGCGGGCACGGTCCCGGAGATCGCCGTCGACGGCAGCCTCCCCCAGCCGCCCACGCCGGACCCGCTGACCGTCCCCGGCCACAGCGGCAACGTCGGCGGCGCGTTCGCGCCGTCGGGCGCGCTCGGCATCCCCGCCAGCATGATGAAGGCGTACAAGAACGCGGCAGACATCCTCGCGAAGGAACTGCCCGGCTGCCACATCGACTGGGCTTTGATCGCGAGCATCGGCCGCATCGAGTCCAATCACGCACGCGGCGGTTACGTCGACGCGAAGGGCGACACCCTCGAACCGATCCTCGGCCCGCAGCTCAACGGCGCCGGGCCGTTCGCCGCCATCTCCGACACCGACGGCGGCAAGTACGACGGCGACACGGTGTGGGACCGCGCCGTCGGCCCGACGCAGTTCATCCCGTCGACGTGGAAGGGCTACGCCTCCGACGGCAACGGCGACGGCGAGTCCAACCCGAACAACATCTACGACGCGACGCTCGCCTCGGGCCGGTACCTCTGCTCCGGCGGCGTCGACCTGACGTCCGAGCAGACGCAGCGCGTCGCCGTGTACCGCTACAACCACTCACTGTCCTATGTGGACACCGTGATCCGATGGGCGGTCGCCTACCGCGGCGGCGTCGCGACCACGCCGGACAGCCAGGTGCCCGTCGGCGCTCCCGACTCGCCGGACGTCGCCGCCGGCACGCCCGGCGGCGAGGTCCCGGTGCCGACCCTGCCCGGCGCTCCCCCGCCCGGCACGACCACGCCGCCGCCGACCTCCCAGCCCGGCACGTCGCTCCCGCCGAGCAGCACCACACCGCCGAGCAGCACATCGCCCTCGAAGCCGACCAGCACCCCGCCTTCGTCGACGCCTCCCTCGTCGACACCGCCTTCGAGCACGCCTCCGCCCTCGACCACGCCTCCTCCGTCCAGCACGTCTTCCGCGCCGCCGGCCTCGACCCCGGCCGAGAACACCGGTGAGACGAGCCCGACCAGCACGACCGCTTCCCCGACCCCGTAACGCCTCGTGAGTGGTAAGGACGGTTAGAACCGTCCTTACCACTCACGAGGCCGAGCGCCCGGAATGCCCCGAGGACCGGCCGCGTTATCGCTTCTCGTAGCTCACCAACCGAGAGAAGCGAGACACGGATGTCGTCTTTCGTCATGACCGCCGAAGAACGGGAAGCCTTCCTGAGCGAGGTCCACATCGGGGTCTTGGCCGTGGAGCGAGAAGGCCGGGCCCCGCTGGCCGTGCCGGTCTGGTACGACTACGAGCCCGGCGGCGAACTCCTGATCTGGATGGACGGCGGTTCGGTCAAGGACAAGGCGATCAAGAAGGCGGGCAGGCTCAGCCTGGTCGCGCAGACGGAGACCTTCCCCTACAAATATGTGACGGCCGAGGGTCCGGTCGTCGCCAACGACGCGCCGCCGACCAGGGAGCAGGCGCTGAAGATCGCGCACCGCTACCTGCCCGGCGAAGAGGGCACGAAGTACGTCGACGGCGCGCTCAGCGACAACTCCGTGCTGGTCCGCGTCCGGCCGGAGAAATGGCTGAGCAACGACCAGAGCAAGGCCTGACCGCATGACGGTGTCCCGGCGGGCGGCCCGCCGGGACACCGTCATCAGCCCGCGATCGGTTCGAACTCGACGACGCTGTCGAGCGCCTTGCCCATCGCGGCGTTCCCTTCGCGTTCGATCATGATCTCCACCAGCACCGGCCGCGACGTCCGCTCGGCCTCCTTGCGCGCCCACTCCAGTGACGTCCGGATCTCGCCCGGTTCGGTGACGCGGGTGCCGGAGCAGCCGTAGGCCTCCATGACCTTCACGTTGTCCGTGCCGATCTTGTCGTAGTGGATGTCGACCTCGAAGTTCATCTCGTAGCCGGTCTCGGCCTGCCGGATGAGCCCGAGGTACTCGTTGTTCAGCATGATCAGCACGAACCCGACGTCGTACTGCGCGGCGACCGCCAGCTCCTCGACCAGGAACTGGAACGAGTAGTCCCCGACGACGCCGACGACCTCGGCCTCCGGTTTCGCCTTCTTGACCCCGATCGCCGCCGGGATCTCCCAGCCGAGCGGTCCGGCCTGGCCGCACACCTGATAGTGCCGCGGCTTGTGCGCGCGCTGGAACTGCCCGGACCAGATCTGATACAGCCCGATCGCGGTGACGAAGTAGGCGTCCTCGCCGTAGAACTCGTTGATCTCCTTGAAGACCCGGGGCGCCTTGATCGGCGTGTCCTCGAAGTCCTCACGTCGCGGCAGGCTCTCCTTGAGCTCGCCGATCCGCCGCGGCCACGCCCGATCCCGCGCCGGGGAACGCTTCGACGCCGCCTCGATCAGCGCGTCCAGGAAGGCGCCCGTGTCCGAGACGATGCCGAGATCCGGCCCGAACACCTTGCCCAGTTGCGTCGGCTCGATGTCGACGTGGATGAACTTCCGGTTCCCGCGGTAGACGTCGAGGTCACCGGTGTGCCGGTCGCCGAACCGCGCGCCCAGCGCCAGCACCAGATCCGCTTCGAGGAACGCCGCGTTCGCCCAGCGCTGCGAGGTCTGGATCCCCGCCATGCCGGCGAACAGTTCGTGGTCCTCGGGGAAGGTCCCCTTGCCCATCAACGTCACGCCGACCGGGACACCGAGCAGTTCGGCAGCGGTGCGCAGCCGGTCGCTCGCGTCGCCGAGCACCACGCCGCCACCGGCGAGGATCAGCGGCCGCTCGGCGGCGAGCAGCAGGTCCAGCGCTCGCTCGACCCTGGCCGGCGACGGCGTCGCCTTCGTGACCGGCAACGGCGAGTCGATACTGGAGTCCCACTCGATCTCCTGCCGCTGGACGTCGATCGGCAGGTCGATCAGCACCGGCCCCGGGCGGCCGGACCGCGCGATCCGGAACGCCTCCCGGAACACCCACGGCAGCTGGGCCGCCTCCTTGACCTGCACGGCCCATTTCGTCACCGGTTTGGCGATCTCGACGATGTCGACGGCCTGGAACGCCTCGGTGTGCAGCTTCCGCGAATCGGCCTGCCCGGTGATGCACAGGATCGGGATCGAGTCGGCCTGGGCGGTGTAGAGGCCGGTGATCATGTTCGTCCCGGCGGGCCCGGAGGTGCCGATCGCGACGCCGACGTTGCCGGTGGTCCTCGCCCAGCCGTCGGCCATATGGGTCGCGCCCTCTTCATGGCGCACGATCAGGTGCTCGATCCCGCTGTCCTGCATCGCGTGGTACAGCGGGAGGATCGCGGCGCCGGGGCAGCCGAACGCGGTGTCGACGCCCTCACTGACCAGGACGTCGACGACGGCCTGCATGGCGGGGATTCTTGGCATGCGTCACTCCTTGTTTTCCGCGCCGGACAACGTTTCGACGACCTTCAGCAGTGCGGAGTGATCGAGCGAGCCGTGGCCCATCGCCCGTCCGGCGGCGACGAGCTGGGCGACCAGCCCGGTGAGCGGCAGCGCGACCTCGGCCTGCCTGGCGGCGGCGAGCGCGATGCCCATGTCCTTGTGGTGCAGATCGATCCGGAAGCCCGGCGCGAATTCCCGCGCCACCATGGACTTCCGCTTCAGTTCGAGGATCCGGCTGCCCGCGAGGCCGCCCGCGAGGACGTCCAGCCCGACACCGGCGTCCACGCCGGAGGCTTCGAGCAGCACGATGGCCTCGGCGATCAGCGCGTAGGTTCCGCCGACCACCAGCTGGTTCGCGGCCTTGACGACCTGGCCCGCGCCGTGCGGGCCGACGTGGACGATCGTCTTGCCGACCGATTCCAGGATCGGGAGCGCCGCGGCGAAGTCCTCGCCGTCGCCACCGACCATAATGGACAGTGAAGCCTGCTCGGCTCCGGCCTGGCCACCGGAAACGGGCGCGTCCAGCACCCGGATCTCCCGTTCGGCCGCCCGCTCGGCCACCTCGATGGAGGTCTCCGGCCGGATGGTGCTCATGTCGATCAGCAGGGTGCCCGGTTTCGCCGACTCCAGCACCCCGCCCACCGCGAGCACGACGGCCTCGACCTGCGGGTGGTTCGGCAGCATGGTGATGACGACCTCCGCGTCCGCCACGGCGTCCGTCACCCCGTTCGCGGCCCGGCCGCCCGCGGCTTCCAGCCTCGCGAGCGCTTCGGCATTGGTGTCGAATCCGCTCACCTCGTGCCCGGCGGCGACGAGATGTCCCGCCATCGGCCCGCCCATGATCCCCAGGCCGATGAATCCCAGCTTGGTCATGCCAGTCCCCTTCGTTCGAAAGGCAGCCACGACAGCGATTCCGCGCTCGGCCCGTCGGGTTTGTACTCCACGCCGACCTGCCCGCGGTAGCCCGCCGTCTGCAGCTTTTCCAGGTATCCCTCGATGTCCAGCGTTCCGGTCCCCGGCTGGTGACGCCCTGGGGCATCGGCGATCTGCACGTGGCCGATCCGTCCGGTGTGGACGGTGGTGACCGTGTCGAGGTCGTCACCGTTGACCGCCAGGTGGTACAGGTCGGCCAGCAGCTTCACGTTGTCCCGCCCGAGTTCGTCGAGCACCTTCAGTACGTCGTCCGCGGTCTTGAGCGGGTACTTCTCCGCCCCCGACAACGGCTCCAGGACGATCTCCGCGCCGATGCGCGCGGCCGCGTCCGACGCGAGCGCCAGATTCGAGAGGCCGAGCTTGTCCTGCGCGGCCGGATCCGCGCCGTCGATCCGGTTGCCGTAGAGCGCGTTGAACCGGCGGCAGCCCAGCCGCTCGCCCAGGTCGATCGCCGAGGCGATGCCGCGGGCGAACTCGTCCTCACGACCGGGCCAGGTGACCAGGCCGCGATCGCCGCCCGCCATGTCACCGAGGAAGAAGTTCAGCCCGGTCACCGCGACGCCCGCCCGCTCGACCGACGCCACGAAGGCGTCGACCTCGGCGGCGTCCGGCACCGGCGTCTCGAACGGCCACCAGTACTCGACCGCGGTGAAGCCCGCCGCGCGCGCCGCCTCCGCACGGTCGAGCAGCGGCAACTCGGTGAAGACCAGCGACAGGTTCAGCACGTAGGGCAGCGTGTGGCGCGAACCGGCAAGATCAGCCATCAAAACCTCAGTTATTTCGCTATGCGGAAACTTTCTTTCGTATATCGAGAATAGCCCGCTGACCTGTCCTCGGTCAACGGGCTGGACACTGGGGCCGTGGGGCGACGCCAACCTGGTGCTCACAACCTGGCGCTCATGTCGCGAAAGCCACTTTCGGGACATCAGACGTCGCGAAAGTGGCTTTCGCGACATGCCCCGGCACGTTCGGGCCTCAACGTCGCGACCTGCCCCCGCCCGGCCAACCGCGCGTTGCGAAAGCCACTTTCGCAACCTTCAACGTTGCGAAAGTGGCTTTCGCAACGCGCCGCCGTTGCCCTCGCTCGCCACTCACGACCCACTCAGCCGTCAGCGGTTCTGGACGTGCTGCCAGCCGAAGCGGCCCTTGATGCAGAGGTTCCCGTGGGTCACCGAACTCTCGTGCGGTGAGGTGACCTTGACGATCTCGTTGTCCTGGACGTGCAGGGTGAGATTGCACCCCACGCCGCAGAACGTGCAGACGGTGGTCGTCGCGGTCTGCCGCGACTCGTCCCAGGTCCCGTCCTCGCGCTTGTCGTGCTCGCGTTTGAAGCTCAGCGCACCGGTCGGGCAGACTTCGATGCAGTTTCCACAGTAGACACACGCGCTGTCCGGCAGCGGGTTCGCGAACTCCGTCGAGATCCGCGCGTCGAAACCCCGTCCCGCCATGGTGATGGCGAAGGTGTTCTGCCACTGCTCACCGCACGCGTCGACGCACTTGTAGCACTGGATGCATTTCCCGTAGTCGCGGACGTACAGCTCATTGTCCACTTTGACCGGCTGGCGTACCGTCGCCGCCGTCATCCCGTCCGGGATCTCGTGCTCTCCCGGGCGGCGCTCGTCCCGGTCTTCCGCCGGCGGCGCGGGCGGCCCGAAACGCTCGGGTGCCGCACCGCTTTCGGCCATCCAGTCCGCGACGCCGGGAGTGGTGGACAGATCCGTCGCCGAGCCGAGGAGTTCGAGCACCACCTTGCGGCTGAGCCGCGTCCGATCGGTCTCGGTCCGCACCACCATGCCCGGTTCCGCCTTACGGGAGCACGACGGCACGAGCGTGCGCGAACCTTCGACCTCCACCATGCAGACGCGGCAGGCGTTGGCCGGTTCGAGGGTGTCGCCGTAGCAGAGTGTCGGGATTTCCTTGCCCGCCGCGGTACACGCGTCGAGGATCGTGGAGCCCTCCGGAACCCGGACGGACGCACCGTCCACAGTGAACTCGACGAGCCGACGCGGGAGTCCTATCTCGACAATGGTCACGGCTGCTCCTCCAGTGCGCCAAGGCGGTCGATCGCCGACTCGATGGCGTTCCATGCGGTCTGGCCCAGCCCGCAGATGGACGAATCACGCATCACCTGCCCGACCTCACGCAGCACCACGAGGTCGTCCCCACCCGTACCGGGCTTGCGTCCGCCGACGATCCGGTGCAGCGCCTCCTCCTGCCGCACGGTCCCGATCCGGCACGGCACACACTGCCCGCACGACTCGTCCCGGAAGAACGCCGCGATCCGCAGCAGGAACCCGCCGAGGTCGGCCTGATCGTCCAGCATCAGCACGACACCCGAACCGAGGGTGGTGCCCGCCGCGCGGGCGTCCTCCATGGTCAACGGCAGGGTGGTTTCGTCCGGGCGCACGAAACCACCCGCTGCGCCGCCGAGCAGGATCGCCCGCAATTCGCGGCCCGCCGGCACTCCCCCGGCCAGGTCGATCAGTTCACCCAGCGTCGTCCCGAACGGCACCTCGTACACGCCGGGGCGCCGGACGTTGCCGGACAGGCAGAACAGTTTCGGTCCGGACGAGCGTTCGGTCCCGATACGGCGGTAGGCCTCGCCGCCCTCGGTGAGGATGAGCGGAACGTTGACCAGGGTCTCGACGTTGTTCACCACCGTCGGCTTGCCGAACAGCCCCTTCTCCACCGGGAACGGCGGTTTGGTCCTCGGCTCACCACGGAAGCCTTCGATCGAGTTGAAGATCGCCGTTTCCTCGCCGCAGATGTAGGCGCCCGCACCCCGCCTGATCTCGATGTCGAACGAGAAACCTCGACGCCCCATGATGTCCTCGCCCAGGAACCCTCGTTCGCGGGCGATGTCGATGGCGTTGCGCAGCACCCTCAGCGCGCGTGGATACTCGCCGCGAAGATAGACGTAGCCCTTCTGCGCCCCGATGGCGAAAGCGGCGATCGTCATCGCCTCGACGAGCGCGAACGGGTCCCCCTCGATCAGCACCCGATCCTTGAACGTGCCCGGTTCGCTTTCGTCGGCGTTGCAGACGAGGTACCGCGTTCGCACCGGTTGCCTGGCGGTGGCGTCCCATTTCCGGCCGGTCGGGAACGCCGCCCCGCCGCGGCCCATCAGCCCCGAGTCGGTCACCTCGCGGCTGACCCCGGCCGGTCCGAGCAGCAATGCGTTCCTCAGCGCCGCGTATCCACCGGAAGCCCGGTAGGCGTCGAGGCTCTCCGGGTCGACGACGCCGACGCGACGCAACAGGCGTAGCCCCGGCTCGCCTTGCTGGGGCACCGATACCGGCGGTTCGTCCCTTTTGGACATTCTACGGGCGAAGTCGCCCGGCGTGGCCGGAGCGAGGACTCGGTACTCAGCGGGGTCGCCCGCCTCGAAGTCCAGCGCGGCGGGGGCTCGTTCGCAGACACCCAGGCACGGACTGCGATGCCACTCGTGTCCCGCCGCGTCGGCGGCCCCGGTCAGCGCCTCCGCACCGTTGACCCGGCACGCCAGGTCCGTGCAAACGTGGAGAACACGCGGTGGCCGCTCCTTGAGCGAGAACAACGCGTAGAAGCTCGCCACACCGTACGCCTCGGCCGGAGGGACGTTCAGCCGTCGGCAGATGTGGTTCAGCGCTCCCTGGCTGACCCAACCGATCCTGTCGTTCACGGCGTGCAACGCGGGAAGCAGCTGATCGCGGCCTCCCGCGCCGAGCGCGTCCACCGCGGCCCGCTCGGCGTCCGTCGGTTCGGCGTTCAGGAAGCGCAGGTCCATTCCGGACTCCTCACACGGTGGCGGACAGCTTCTCGACCCGGATCGCGGCGGCCTTGTACTCGGCCGTGCCCGCGACCGGGCAGGTCGCCTCGATGGTGATGACGTTGACGTCGATCTCGTCCGGGAAGTGGAAGGTCATGAACGCCAGCCCGGGGCGCAGTCCCTCGTCGATCCGGACCGGCGCCTCGATCTCGCCACGGCGGGAGGAGATCCGCACGACCTCGTCCTCGACGACGCCGAGTGCGGCGGCATCGGCCCGGCACAGGTCGAGTGTCTCCCCGCGACGCAGTGGCGAGGGGAACCCGCCGGACTGGACACCGGTGTTGTAGGAATCCAGCCGCCTGCCGGTGGTCAGCCGGATCGGGAAGTCGTCGGTGAGCAGATCCACCGGCGGGCTGTGCGCGATCACGGTGAACGGCGCCGGGCGGCCGCGTTTCACCGGATCCTCCTCCCAGAGGCGGCCGTGCAGGAAGGTCGGCTCGAGTTCGTCCTCGCGGAAGCACGGCCATTGGATGCCGCCGAGCTCCTCCAACCGCGCGTAGCTCATGCCCGCGTGCATCGGTGACAGCGTCCGGAGCTCGTTCCAGACGTCCTCGCCACCCACGTAATTCCAGTCGTGGCCCAGGCGCCGGGCCAGTTCGCACAGCAGCTGGATGTCGTCGCGAGCGCCCTCCGGCGGTTCGAGCGCCTTGCGGACGCGCTGGACCCGGCGTTCGCTGTTGGTGAAGGTGCCGTCGGATTCGCACCAGGCCGCCGAAGCCGGCAGCACGACGTCGGCCAGCCGCGCGGTCTTGGTGAGGAAGATGTCCTGCACCACGAGATGCTCCACATTGGACAGACGTTTGATCGTGTGCTCGCAGTCCGCCTCCGACTGCATCGGGTTCTCCCCGATGATGTAGACGCAGGTCAGCTCCCCGCGCTCCATCGCGTCGAGCATCTGGGTGAGGTTGAGGCCCTTGTGCGGCGGGATGGCGGAGCCCCACGCCGCGTCGAACTTCGCCCTGACGTCCGCGTCGAGGATGTTCTGGAATCCGGGCAGCCGGTCCGGGATCGCGCCCATGTCCCCGCCGCCCTGGACGTTGTTCTGCCCGCGCAACGGGTTCAGCCCGGCGCCGTACCGGCCGACGTGTCCGGCCAGCAGCGCGAGATTGATCAGGGACAGCACGTTGTCCGTGCCGTTGTGGTGTTCGGTGATCCCGAGCGTCCACGACAGCTGCCCGCGGTCCGCGCGGGCGTAGGTGTGCGCGAGTTCGCGGATCAGCTCGGCCGGGACGCCGGTGACCTCCTCGGCGGCCTCGAGTGTCCAGGGTTCGACCGAGGCGGCGAACTCGGCGAACCCCTCGGTGGCACGTTCGATGAAGGCGGTGTTGGCCAGTCCGGAGTGGATGATCTCGCGGGCGACCGCGTGCGCCAGCGGGATGTCCGTGCCGACGTGCAGCTGGAGCTGCCGGTGTGCCCAGCTCGCGGTGCTGGTCCGGCGGGGGTCGATGACGAACAGTTCGGCGCCGCGGTGGACGGCCTTGAGCACGTGCTGGAAGAAGATCGGATGCGCCTCGCGCGGATTGCCGCCCCAGACGACGATGACGTCGGCGTCCTCGATCTCCTGGTACGACGACGTCCCGCCGCCGCTGTCGAACACCCGCGCCAGCCCGGCGACACTCGGCGCGTGACAGGTGCGGTTGCAGGAGTCGACGTTGTTCGTGCCGATCACCGCACGCGTGAACTTCTGCGCCACGTAGTTCATCTCGTTGGTCGCCCTGGCACACGAGAACATGCCGAAGGCCTCGGGCCCCTTGGTTTCGAGCGTGCGCCGAAACCCGGCGGCGGCGCGCTCCAGCGCCTCCTCCCAGCTCGCCGGGCGCAGCTCGCCCGAGTCGCGGACCAGCGGCTGGGTGAGGCGGACGTACGGTTCGGTGTTCTTGCGCTTCATCGGGTCCCTCCGATTCAATGCGCTCCGACGGGAACGGCGTTCACGGTCTGGTCGAGCAGGCCGATCGCCGCGTGGACGTGCCGCAGCGCCGGTGCGGGCACGCCGGTCAGCTCCGAGAGTTCGACGACGGCGCCGATGATCGCGTCGATCTCCAGCGGCTTGCCCGCTTCGAGGTCCTGCAGCATCGACGTCTTGTGGTGGCCGACCCGCCAGGCGCCGTCGATACGTTTCTCGACCGACACCTTCGGGTCGGAGCCGGCGGCGCGGGCGATCGCGAGGGTCTCGTTCATCATCGCGGCGACGAGCTCCCTGGTCTCCGGGTGCTCGCAGATCTGGACCATGGTCGCCCTGGTCAGCGCGCTGAGCGGGTTGAAGGCGACGTTGCCCATGAGCTTGACCCAGATCTCGTCGCGCAGGTCGAGTTCGACCGGCGCCTTCAGGCCGCCCGCGATCATCGCGTCGGCGAGTGCCGCGCACCGGGACGAAACGCCGCCTTTGGGCTCACCCAAAGCGAACCGGGTCCCTTCGAGATGCCGGATCACGCCGGGCTCCTCGATCACCGTCGAGCAGTAGACGACGCAGCCGATCGCGCGGCGTAGTTCGAGGACATCGCTGACCGCGCCGCCGGGGTCGACCGTCTCGATGCGCCGGTTCTCCAGCGGATGTCCGGTGAGACCGTGGAAATACCACCACGGGATCCCGTTCTGCGCGGCCACGATCGCGGTGTCCTCGCCCAGCAACGGCGCGATCAGTGGTCCGCACGAGGCGTACGAGTTCGCTTTCAGGCCGAGGAAGACGAAGTCGACCGGACCGACTTCCGCGGGATCGTCGGTGACGTGGGGCCGGGCGGTGAAGTTCCCGCGCGGGCTGAGCACCCGCACTCCGTGCGCGCGCATCGCGTCGCCGTGCGCTCGTCTCGCGATGAGGTGGACCTCCGCCCCGCCTCGGTGCAGCGCGGCCCCGGCGTACGCGCCGATCGCCCCCGCACCCAGAACAGCGACCTTCATACGTGCCTCCTGCTCACCCGAAGACCAGATTGCATACAGTATCCTGTAGATGGTCTCCGCGCTAGACCTCCCGCATTTCGTCCTCTAAATGCGCCCACGTACGCGTGCTCGCACCGGCACCTCGCGTGCTCCAACCCGTAACTCGCGTGATTGGAGGCGTAACTCGCGTGGTTCAGCCCGTAACTCGCGTGCGTGAAGCCGTAACTCGCCGAGCGATCGAGACCCGGCGAGTTACGCCTTCAATCACGCGAGTTACGCCTCTAGTCACGCGAGTTCCGCGCCCAAGCACCGGAGTCGCGCCTTGCTACCCCGCATTCAGAGGACGAAATGCGGAACTAAGCGGGGATTGTCGGGATTTTGCATACCAAAACCTGTATCCTGAACCGGACGAGTCTTCCGGAGGTCCTGTGAGCCAGCCCGTTTCACCCCTTCCCGACCGCGGTCCCACCGGCCGCAGGACGAAGGGCACGCTCAACCCGGCGACGGCCAAACGCGTCGAGCGGCCCGCTCCCCTGCGCCAGGTCGTCTACGACGCGCTCGCGGAGCTGATCATCAACCGGACGCTCGAACCCGGCCAGCACCTGGTCGAGGCGGACCTCGCCGAGTACCTGGGCGTCAGCAGGCAGCC
This sequence comes from Amycolatopsis sp. PSD-21, assembly GCF_055561455.1. Taxonomy (NCBI): domain Bacteria; kingdom Bacillati; phylum Actinomycetota; class Actinomycetes; order Pseudonocardiales; family Pseudonocardiaceae; genus Amycolatopsis; species Amycolatopsis sp. PSD-21. Next base: position 5,155,841 of record NZ_CM145712.1, read on the forward strand.
GGTCCGCGAGGCGTTGCAGCGGCTGCAGAGCGAAGGCTGGGTCGACCTCCGCCCCGCGCAGGGCGCCTTCGTGCACATGCCCACCGACGAGGAAGCCGACCAGCTGCTCAGCGTGCGCACCGTGCTGGAGGCGCACTCCGCCCGGCTCGCCGCCGACCGGGCCGGCGAGGAGGACGTCGAACGTTTGTGGGAACTGCAGAAGACCGGGCTGGAGGCGTTGGCCGCCGACGACACCGAAGGCCTCGTCGCGGCCAACGCCGCGCTCCACGCGTTCATCACCGAACTGTCCGGCAACACGGTCCTCGCCGAGATGATCGGCATGGTCGATCGCCGGGTCCGCTGGTACTACACGCCGATCGCCCGTCCTCGCAGCCACGACGCCTGGCAGGAACACGAGGAACTGATCAAGGCCATCGCCGCCGGGGACGCCGTCGCCGCCGAAAAGATCATGAACCAGCACACCGAGCGCACCCGGCAGGCCTTCCACGAACGTCCGAAGGAGGACTAAGCCGGGTTCAGCTCCTGCTCACGACGCGGGGTGCGCGTGCGCGAACGCCCCGGTTGGCGCAGCAGGAGGCTGAGCGCGGCCGCGAACAGACTCGTCGCACCGGCGAGGAAGAACGCGCCGCCGTAGCCCCAAGCCACCACGACCATCGCCCCGACACCGGAGCCGACCAGGCCCGAGATCAGCTTCGAGCTGTACACGAGGCCGTAGTTGCTGGCGTTGTTGTTCTCGCCGTAGAAGTCCGCCGTCATCGCCGCGAACAGCGGGAAGATCGCGCCGCCGCCGAAACCGGAGATCATCGACGCGAGCAGGAACAGCGGCATGCTGCCGATCGAGCCGGACAGGTACACGGCGAACTGGGCGAGGCCCAGCACCACGCAGACCATGAACAACGTCTGCCGCCGCCCGTAGCGGTCGGAGATCCAGCCGATCACGCCGCGGCCGGTGCCGTTGATGATCGCCTTCAGGCTCATCGCGAGCGCGACGATGCCGCCCGCGAAGCCCATCTCGTTGCCGAACGGGACCTGCATCGCGATGCCGAAGATGTTCACCCCGGCCGTGCACAGCAGGCAGAACCACATCAGCGGCAGCATCCCGGTCCGGAGTGCCTCCTTCGGCGTGTACTGCCGGACCGCCGGCGGGTTCTTCAGCAGGGACCGGCGGACCCGCGGGTCGTCGGAAACCTTCAGCGGGTCCACATGCGACGGCCACCAGTTCTTCGGCGGGTCCTTGAAGAAGAAGCCGCTGACCGCGACGGTCGCCGCCAGGAAGAGGCCGACCACGAGCAGGACGCCCGAAAAGTTGGAAAGGTCCATATAGGACGTGAAGATGAAGATGAAGGGCACCGAGCCGTAGGCGAATCCGCCGTTGACGAACCCGGTCTTCCCGCCCCTGCGCTCGGGGTACCACTTCCCCACCATGTTCACGCAGGTCGCGTAGACCAGGCCGGCCCCGCCGCCGCCGAAGAAGCCGAAGCCCAGATACGCCCAGAACTCACTGGGCGCGTACGCGAGGGCCAGATAGGACAAAAGGGTGCCTGTCGCGCCCAGCAGCATCGCCGCTTTGGCTGGTAACGTCCCGTTCTCCCGCATCTTCCCTGCGGGGAACGCGACGATCGCCTGGAAGAACACCCAGACCCCGAGCAACCAGAAGATGGTCGCCCCGTGCCAGCCATGCGCGCCCGCCAGCGTCTCCTCCGCCGACGTGAACGCGTATTCCGAGGAACTGATGGCCATCATGGCGATCCAGGGCAGGATCACCATCGTCCATCGTGGACGGCCCATGATGTCTCGATCGGTTTCACCGACGCGATAGATCCGGCCGTTCGAATCGACTACTTCCTTGTACGCTCCGGGTGGTTGTGCCGCGGTCGATGACGTCATTGTCATTCTCCTTGGTCGGGTTGATCCGGAAAGTCAGCCGAGCAGTCCCGCTGAACGGGCCCAGCGATACTTCGCGCCGAGCACGGCCACCGGTTTCTCCGTCGTGTACGGATAGGCCACGACGCCGTGCTCGTACAGGAAACCGCTGGCCTGTTCGACCTCGACATCGCCTGCCAGCGAGGCGACGACGGGCTTGTGGATCCCTTTCGCGCGATATTCGGATACGACTTCCGAAACGAGTTCCGCGAAGATCATCGGCGGGGTGACGATAGTATGCCAATAGCCGAGGATCAAGGCGTGGATTCGCTCGTCCGCCAAACCGAGCGCGATCGTGTTCCGGTAGGTGGCAGGTGGTTCGCCGCCGGTTATGTCCACCGGATTGCCCGCCGCGCCGAACGGCGGGATGAATTCCCGGAACGACGCGTCGAGATCGGGCGGGATCTCCATCAGGTTCAGCCCGTTGTCCACACACGCGTCGGAAAGCAGGACGCCGGAGCCGCCCGCGCCGGTGATGATGACGACGTTCTCGCCCCTGGGTGTCGGGAGAAGCGGGATCCCGCGCGCGTATTCGAGCAGATCGTTGAGCCCGGGCGCCCGGATGACGCCGCTCTGGCGCAGGATGTCGTCGTAGACCTTGTCGTCGCCGGCGAGCGCACCGGTGTGCGAGCCCGCCGCTTTCGCGCCTTGTGAGGTCCGGCCCGCTTTGAGCACGACGACCGGTTTCCGCACCGAAACCCGTTTCGCCGTTTCCGCGAACGCCCGTCCGTCTTTGAGATCTTCGAGATGCATCGCGATCAGGTCGGTGTTTTCATCCTGCTCGAAGAATGTGAGCAGATCGTCCTCGTCGATATCGGCCTTGTTGCCGACGCCGACGATCGAGGAGACACCCATTTTCGCCGACCGGCTGAACCCGAGGATCGCCATCCCGATGCCGCCGCTCTGCGAGGAAAGCGCGACCCCGCCCTTGACGTCGTACGGCGTGCAGAACGTCGCCGACAGATTCTCGGGCGTGTAGTAGTAGCCGTAGATGTTGGGGCCGAGGATCCGGACGCCGTGCTCCCGCGCGATCGCGACGACCTGGTCCTGCAGTTCGATGTTGCCCGTCTCGCCGAAGCCGGACGGGATGAGGATCGCCCCGGCCACCCCCTTCCGGCCCGCTTCCTCCAGCGCGGCGGGCACGAACTTGGCGGGGATGGCGAACACCGCGACGTCGACGTCGCCCGGCACCTCGGAGATGCTCGCGTAGGCCTTGCGGTCGAGGATCTCGGTGGCCTTGGGGTTGATGGGGTGGATCCCGCCCGCGAACCCGCCGTCGACCAGGTTCTTCATCACCGAGTTGCCGATCTTGCCCGCCTCGGCCGACGCGCCGATGACGGCTATCGACGCCGGTTTCATGATCCGGGTCATCGACGCCAGGATCTCCTCCTGGCTGAACCGCACGGGCTCCCGCGCCGCTTCGGGGTCCACCAGGATCCGGACGTCGACGGCGGTGGCGCCGCCGGGGGTGGCCAGCACCGGGTTGAGGTCGACCTCGGCCAGTTGCGGGAAGTCGGTGACCAGGGCACCCACACGGGTGAGCACGTCGGCCAGCGCGTCCCTGCTCACCGGCTCCGCACCGCGGACGCCGCGCAGGATCTCGGCGGCCGCGATGCCGTCGATCATCGAGAACGCCTGGTCACGGTCGAGTGGGGCGAGCCGGAACGTGACGTCCTTGAGCACCTCGACCAGTATCCCGCCGAGCCCGAAGGCGACGATCTTGCCGAAGGTCGGATCCGTGGTGGCGCCGATGATCACCTCTTGCCCGCCGCTGAGCATCCGCTGCACCTGGACGCCGGTGATCTCGGCGTCGGCGTCGTACGCCTCGGCGTTGGCGACGACGGCCCGGAAACCGTCCGCCACCGCGTCCGCCGTCGCCAGGCCGACCAGCACGCCGCCGGCCTCGGTCTTGTGCAGGATGTCCGGCGAGACGATCTTCAGCACCACCGGGAGGCCGATCTCCTCCGCCTGCGCGACGGCCTCATCCGCGGTGGTGGCAAGCCGTTCCGCCGGGGTCGGGATGCCGTACGCCTCGCACACCTGACGGCCTTCCGGCGCGGTCAGCGACGCGCGTCCCTCGGCGGCGACCTTCTCGAGGATCTTCTCGACGATCTCTTTGTCTGCCATGAAGTCCTCCTCAGATCACGCCGGCCGCGCGCAGCCGGTCCAGGTCGTCCTCGCCGTAGCCGAGTTCGCCGAAGACCTCGGCGTTGTGCTCACCGAGCAGGGGCGAACGTTCGACCTCGACCGGCGAATCCGACAGCTTCAACGGGCAGCCCACGGTCTTGAAGGCACCTCGTTCGGGATGCTCGACCTCGACGACCGAGCCCAGTTCGGCCAGGGTCGTGTCCTCGGCGAGCTCCTTGGTGGACAGGATCGGGCCGCAGGGGATGTTGTGGGCGTTGAGCGCCTCCATCACCTCCCACTTGGTGTGCTTCTCGGTCCATTCCTCGATCATCCCGAACGCCTTGTCCAGTTTGGACAGTCGCGCTTCGGGGGTGGCCCAGTCCGGGTCCTCGGCGAGTTCGGGTTTCCCGATCAGCCGGGTGATCGGCGCCCAGCCGACCGGCTGGATGATCACGTAGATGTAGTCGTTCGGCCCACCCGGCGCGCATTTCACCGCCCAGCCCGGTTGCCCGCCGCCGGACGCGTTGCCCGAACGTGGGACCTCGTCGCCGAAGACGTCGTTCGGGTACTCGCCGAGTGGACCGTGCGCCAGCCGTTGCTGGTCACGGAGTTTGACGCGGCACAGGTTAAGCACGGCGTCCTGCATCGCGACCTGGACCCGCTGCCCGCGGCCGGTGTTCGTCCGCTGGTACAACGCGGCGAGGATCGCGGCGACCAGGTGGATCCCGGTGCCCGAATCACCGATCTGCGCGCCGGTCGCGGTCGGCGGGCCGTCCTCGAAACCGGTGGTGCTCATCGCACCGCCCATCGCCTGCGCGATGACCTCGTAGGCCTTGAAATCCGCGTACCGTCCGGGGCCGAACCCCTTGATGGAGGCGTAGATCAGCCGCGGGTTCAGCTCCGCGAGCCGGTCCCAGGGGTAACCGAAGCGATCGACCACTCCGGGGCCGAAGTTCTCGACCAGCACGTCCACACTGGACACGAGCCGCTCGAAGACCTGTTTTCCCTGCTCGCTCTTCATGTTCAAGGTGATGCTGCGCTTGTTGGCGTTGAGCATCGTGAAGTAGAGACTGTCCACCCCGGGGAGGTCCCGGAGCTGGCCGCGGGTGATGTCGCCGCGGCCGGGTGTCTCCAGTTTGATCACGTCCGCGCCGAGCCAGGCCAGGATCTGCGTGGACGAAGGTCCTGATTGGACATGCGTCATGTCGAGGACACGGACGCCGTCGAGTGCCTTTCCCATCGGTGATCCCTCCCGGCTACTTGTACATGGTCTGGTTCATGGTTCCGGGCGCGTAGACGTCCGGGTCGATCCAAACGTTGATCAGAGACGGCTTTCCGGACTCGCGGGCGCGCAGCAAAGCGGGCCCGATGTCCGCGGGGTCGCGTACCGCCTCGCCGTGCCCGCCGAGCATGCGGGCGAACTCGTCGTAGGGGACGTCGCCGAGCGTGTTGCCGACGCGTTCCCGGCCGAGACCGTACTTCGCCGCCTGGCCGTAGCGGATCTGGTTCATCGAGGAGTTGTTGCCGACGATCCCGACGAACGGCAGGTTGAACCGCACCAGGGTCTCGAAGTCCCAGCCGGTCAGGCTGAACGCGCCGTCACCGAAGAGCGCGACGACCTCCTTCTCCGGACGCGCGTGCTTCGCGGCGAGGACGAACGGGATCCCCACCCCGAGGGTCCCGAGCGGGCCGGGGTCCATCCAGTGCCCCGGCGCCTTCGGCTGGACGACCTGCCCGGAGAAGGTCACGATGTCTCCGCCGTCGCCGATGTAGAGCGAGTCCTCGGTGAGGAACTCGTTGATCTCGTGCACCAGCCGGTACGGGTGGATCGGGCTCGCGTCGGAATGCTGGAACGGCAAGCGCTTCTGCTTCGCCGTCGTCTCGACGTCCTGGAGTTCCTCGAGCCAGGCCTTGCGCGCCACGGCACCGTTGTCGACCCGGCCGGTGGCCGCCTCCGCGACCGCGGCGAGCACCTGACCCGCGTCGCCGACGATGCCGAGGTCGACGTCCCGGTTCTTCCCCACGGTCCGGTAGTCGAGATCGATCTGCACGACGGTCGCGTCCGGCGAGAGCCGTTTGCCGTAGCCCATCCGGAAGTCGAACGGGGTGCCGACGATGACGATCACGTCGGCGTTGTCGAACGCGTACCGGCGCGAGAGCTGGAAGTGGTGCGGGTCGCCGGGCGGCAGCGTGCCGCGCCCGGCACCGTTCATGTAGGCCGGGATGTTCAGCCCGCGCACCAACTCGGTCGCCGGTCCGGTGGCGCGGGTCGTCCACACCTGGCTGCCGAGCAGGATGGCCGGCTTCCTCGAATGGACGAGGAGATCGGCGAGTTTCTCGATGTCGGCCGGGTCGCCGGCGTTGCGGGTGGACGCTCGGTACCGGCCTTCGGCGGGGATCCTCGCCTTCTCCACCGGCACCTTCGCGTCGAGGACGTCGCGGGGAATCTCCAAAAAGGACGGTCCGGGCGCACCGTGGTAGCACTCGCGGAAGGCCATCGAGACCAGGTCCGCCACCCGCGCGGTGTGCGGGACGGTCGCGGAGAACTTGGTGATCGGCGCCATCATGTCGACGTGCGGCAGATCCTGCAGTGAGCCCATCTTGTGCTGGGTCAACGCACCCTGCCCGCCGATGAGCAGCATCGGGCTCTCCGCGCGGAGGGCGTTCGCGACACCGGTGACGGCGTCCGTCGTTCCCGGCCCCGCGGTGACGACGGCGCAACCGGGGCGGCCGGTGATCCGCGCGTAGCCGTCGGCCGCGTGCGCCGCGACCTGCTCGTGCCGGACGTCGATAACCTCGATGCCCTCGTCGACGCAGCCGTCGTAGATGTCGATGATATGGCCGCCGCACAACGTGAAGATCGTGTCGACACCCTCCGCCTTGAGCGCCTTGGCCACCAGGTGGCCGCCGGAGATCAGCTCCGGGGCGGGTTCGGAACCGTTGGTGGTGGCCTTCGTCGCGGTGTCCCCCGCAGCGGTGCCGGTCGTTGGCGACATCGTTCAACTCCTCCATCTCGCACGCCGGACCTCTCTGATCCGTGCGCTCGTTTCCGGTTCTGCTCCGTCCGCCGGCCCTGGCCGAAGCCGCTGGCAGCGGCAGACTGTAGATTGCATACCGTATGAGGTAGGCATATAGTTACTCTTCGAACGCTCCGGTGTCCAGGGCCGCTAGCAGGTTTCCTCTCCCTCCGCGAAAGGACTTCGCGTGGACCTTTTCGAGCACGAGGCACGAGATCTCTTCGAGCGGCACCACGTCCCGGTCCCCCGGGGGAAGGTCGCCGTCACCCCGGAACAGGCGAGGGCGATCGCCGTCGAGCTGGGCGGATCCGTCGTGGTCAAGGCCCAGGTGAAGACCGGCGGGCGAGGCAAGGCCGGCGGTGTGAAGGTGGTCCGCTCCCCCGACGACGCCGAGCAGGCGGCCGAAGACATCCTCGGCATGGACATCAAGGGGCACCGCGTACACGAGGTGCTCGTCACCGAAGCGAGCGCGATCGCCGAGGAGTACTACCTCTCGTTCCTGCTCGACCGCGCCGAACGGACGTTCCTCGCGATGGCCTCGGCCGAAGGCGGGATGGACATCGAGACGGTCGCGGCCGGGAAACCCGAAGCCCTGGCACGGATCCCGGTCGATCCGCGGACCGGCGTGGGCCGCGCCCTGGCGGGCCGGATCATCGAAACGGCCGGGTTGCCCGAGGCCGCGGCCGACGCCGTCGTCGCACTGTGGAACGTCTTCGTCGCGGAAGACGCGACGCTGGTGGAGGTCAACCCGCTGGTGCTGACCACGGCGGGGACGGTCGTCGCGGTCGACGGGAAGGTCACCCTCGACGCCAACGCCGCGTTCCGGCACCCGGCCCATGCCGTCTTCGTGGTCTCACCGGACGAAGATCCGCTCGAACGACGTGCCCGCGAAGCCGGGCTCAACTACGTCAAACTCGACGGCGACATCGGCGTGATCGGCAACGGCGCCGGACTGGTGATGTCCACATTGGACGTCGTCGCGGCCGCGGCGGTGGACGCGGGGGCCGTCGGGCCCGCGAACTTCCTCGACATCGGTGGCGGCGCGTCGGCGGAGATCATGGCGGCCGGGCTCGGCGTCATCCTCGGTGACCCGCAGGGGCGCAGCGTCTTCGTCAACGTCTTCGGCGGGATCACCGCGTGCGACGCGGTCGCCGACGGGATCGTGTGCGCGCTCGCGCAGCTCGGCGAACGCGCGACCAAACCGATCGTGGTACGGCTCGACGGTAACAACGTCACCGAGGGCAGGCGGATCCTCGTCGAGGCCGCGCATCCACTGGTGACCCTGGCGGACACGATGGACGACGCCGCGGGCGCGGCGGCGAAACTGGCGGCCGCGGAACAGGAGGCGTGAGATGGCGATCTTCCTCGACGAACACAGCAGGATCGTCGTCGCCGGCATGACCGGCGCCGAAGGCCGCAAACACACCGCGCGCATGCTGGCCGCGGGAACGAACGTCGTCGGCGGGATCAACCCGCGCAAGACCGGGCAGGAGGTCTCCCTCAGTGAGCGCGCCCTGCCGGTGTTCGGCGATGCCGCGGAAGCCGTCGGCGCGACCGGCGCGGACGTGTCGGTGCTGTTCGTGCCGCCGCCCGCGGTGAAGGACGCCGTCATCGAGGCCGTGGACGCCGGAATCGGGCTGGCGGTGGTCATCACCGAGGGTGTCCCGGTGCACGACGCGGCCGCTTTCTGGGCCCATGCCAAGGGAAGTCCGACCCGCGTCATCGGGCCGAACTGTCCCGGCGTGATCAGCCCCGGCCGGTCCAACGCCGGGATCATCCCGGACGGGATCACGAAACCCGGCCGGATCGGGCTGGTCTCCAAATCCGGCACCCTGACCTATCAGCTGATGCACGAACTGCGCGACCACGGCTTTTCGACCTGTGTCGGCATCGGCGGCGACCCGATCATCGGCACCACGCATATCGACGTCGTCGAGGAGTTCAAAAAGGACCCCGAGACCGACGTGATCGTGCTCGTCGGCGAGATCGGCGGCGACGCGGAAGAACGCGCGGCCGAGTACGTCCGGGCGAGGGTGAGCAAACCCGTCGTCGGCTACATCGCCGGGTTCACCGCACCGGCGGGGAAGACGATGGGGCACGCCGGCGCGATCGTGTCCGGATCGAGCGGCACCGCCGAGGCGAAGAAGAAAGCACTCGAAGCGGCGGGCATCCCGGTCGGCCGCACCCCCAGCGAGACGGCGGCGCTCGTGCGGGAAGTGCTGTGAGCGAGATCGACGCACTGCTGGTGAACGCGCGCGGCTACAAGGAGATCATGGGCGCGGCGCCGCGACGGCCGCGACGGCGGATCGCGGTGGTGGCGTGCATGGACGCGCGGATCAGCGTGTACCGGCTGCTCGGGCTGCGCGAGGGCGAGGCACACGTCATCCGGAACGCCGGCGGCGCGGTGACCGAGGACGCGATCCGGTCGCTGACGGTGAGCCAGCGGCTGCTCGGCACCCGCGAAATCGTGCTCATCCACCATCACGACTGCGGGATGCGGACGTTCACCGACACCGACTTCGCCCGGCAGATAGAGGCGAGCACGGGAATCCGGCCGCCGTGGGCGGCGGAGACGTTCACCGATTCGGCACAGGACGTCCGGCAGTGCATCGCCCGGCTGCGGACGTCACCGTTCCTCCTGCACACCGCCTCGGTTCGGGGTTTCGTGTACGACGAGCGGACAGGAAAGCTCGCCGAGGTCTCCTAGCTCCCTTATGCATTTAGTCCTCTGGATGCAGGCAGTCAGGACAGGCCGAGGCGGTCCGGGCGGGTGTACACGTTCATGGAGGCGCCCCGCAGGAAGCCGACCAGGGTCAGGCCCATCTCCGCGGCGAGGTCCACCGCCAGTGACGACGGCGCGGAAACCGCCGCCAGCAGCGGGATTCCGGCCATCACCGCCTTCTGCACCAGTTCGAACGACGCCCGTCCGCTGACCATCAGCACCGTCCCGGACAACGGCAGCCTCCCGTCGCGCGCCGCCCAGCCGACCACCTTGTCGACGGCGTTGTGCCTGCCGACGTCCTCCCGCAGGCACAGCAGTTCCCCGTCGGCGCCGAACAACCCGGCCGCGTGGAGCCCGCCGGTGCGGTCGAAGACCAGCTGCGCCGTCCGGAGCCTGCCCGGCAGTTCGGCCACTGTGGACGGTGTGATCACCAGATCGTCGCCGTCCACCGGCCAGGTCGCGGTGGTCCGCACGGCGTCGAGGCTCGCCTTTCCGCATAAGCCGCACGAAGACGTGGTGTAGAAGTTCCGCTCCAGGGAGGCATCGGGCGGAGCCACGCCATCGGCGAGATCGACGTCCAGCACGTTGTAGGTGTTGCCACCGTCGGTGGTCGCGCCCGCGCAGTAGCGGATCGAGTGGATGTCTTTCGCGGACCGCGAAACCCCTTCGCCGACAAGGAATCCGGCGGCGAGGTCGAAGTCGTGCCCGGGGGTCCGCATCGTGATCGTCAACGGCTTCCCGCCGACGCGGATCTCCAGTGGCTCTTCGACGGTCAGCGTGTCCGGGCGGGCACCCGGCACACCTTCGACGACGCGGACCACGCGCCGTCTGGTCGTCACCCGGCCCATCAGCGGATCGCCGGCAGCAACGACTTCGGCCGTCCCGGCTGGGAAATCCGTCCGCCGAGCAGAGCGCCGAGGACGCTGAGCGCGCCCGCCACCGCGAACGCGCCGAGATACCCGTGCGTGGACACGACGAACGCGGCCAGACCGACTCCGAGCAACGCGCCGACGGCCTTGGCGCTGTACAGCACCCCGAAGTTCTGCAGTGCCGACTCCTCCCCGAAGTAGTCGCGGACCAGCGACACCAGCAGCGAGTAGCAGCTCCCGTTCCCGAGCCCCGCCAGCGCGGCACCGGCGACGAGCCCTACCGCGTGATCGCCCGAGTAGAGCAGGACGAACTGCGCGATCCCACCGGTGGCCAGTGCCAGTCGCAGGATCCGGCGCCTGCCGAGCCGATCGGACAGCCCGCCGAGCAGGACGCGTCCCGCGCCGGTCACCCCGGCGAGCACCGCGAGCGCGACGGCGGCGAGTTCCGGCCCGCCTCCCTGCGCCGCCACGAAAGTCGCGAGGTAGGCGACGTCGAAGAGGAGGACCGCGGCGGCCAGCACGACGATGAGGTACATCGCCACCGCCGTCGGACAGCGGAGCACCTCCCCCGGCCGGTACTCGCGCAGGGCGGGCCGGTTCACCGCGACCCCGGGGTTGCGCACCTTGTCTGCCGCCCACGTACGCGGATCCGGCCGCTCCGGCCACCACCGGGGCGGCGGATCGCGCAGCAGGACCGCGGTACCCGCGATCATCATGAGCACGGCCACCGCGACGACGTCCAGGAGCGGGCGGCGGTTGGCCTCCGACAGCCAGAAGCCCGCCCCCAGCACGAAAAGCACACTGCCGTAGGCGAAGGCGCCGCTGACCGCGCCCACCCGCGCCGGGACGCGATCGGGGAACCAGTTCATCACCGTGCCGACGCAGGTCGCGTAGACGACGCCCGTCCCGATCCCGCCGAGCACCGAGTAGCCGATGAAGATCGCGGCCAGGTTGTTCGCGTGCCCCAGGGTGAACATCCCGGTGGCACAGAGCACTCCGCCGGCGATCACCGCGACCGAGGGCGGGAACATCCCGCGCTCGCGCAGACGGGCGACCGGGTACACCGCGCACGCCTGGCACACCGTCCAGAGCGCGAAGGAGGCGATCACCTCGGGGAACGTCCAGCCGTAGGTGTCCATCAGGACCGGTGCGACGACGCCGAAGCCGTATTGCTGGATCCCGGCGGCGAACATCGCGGTCCAGCAGAGCCAGAGCATCCACGACCGGGGCCTGCCGATCAGGTCCACGTCGCTTTCGCCGACGCGGTACCGGCGGCCGTAGTGGTCTCGCAGGATTCGAGGATCGGGCATGGGTCCCACCCCGCTCACGGCAGATTGTATACAGTATGTAGTCTGGTTATAGCATTCGGGCGGCCGGAAGTCCACGAATTGTCGGACCCCTTCGTTAGCGTCAGCCGGCATGGACAGCACGCCGTTCCAAGCCCGGATCCCGGAGGCCGATCTCGAAGACCTCCGCGATCGGCTCCGCCGTGCCCGCTGGCCGGAAGACGAGACCGTCGACGACTGGTCGCAGGGCGTACCCGCCGCCTACCTGCGTGAACTGTGCGCCTATTGGGCGGAGGCCTACGACTGGCGGGCAACCGAGTCGCGGCTCAACGCGTTCCCCCAGTTCCGGACCGAGATCGACGGACTCGGCATCCACTATCTGCACGTCCGCTCCCCACATCAGGACGCGCTGCCGCTGGTCCTCACGCACGGCTGGCCGGGCTCGGTCTTCGAGTTCCTCGACGTGCTCGGCCCGCTCACCGATCCGGTCGCCCACGGCGGGGACGCGGCGGACGCCTTCCACGTCGTCGTCCCGTCCCTGCCCGGGTACGGCTTCAGCGACAAACCCACGCGGGCCGGCTGGTCGATCCAGCGCATCGCCGACGCGTGGATCCGCCTCATGGAGGGGTTGGGATACGAGCGCTACGGCGCCCAAGGCGGCGACTGGGGCACCAGCATCACCACGCTCATGGGCCGGACGGCGCCCGAGCGGCTGGCCGGGATCCATCTCAATCCACCGCTGGCGGCGCCGGACCCGGCGACGTTCGGCGAGCTGACCGAATCCGAACGGAAATCGCTCGCCGACCTCGAACGAGCCAAGGCCGACGGCTCGGGCTACGCGATCCAGCAGGCGACGAGGCCGCAGACGATCGGCTACGCGCTGGCCGACTCACCCGTCGCGCTGTGCGCGTGGATCGTCGAGAAGTTCCAGTCGTGGACCGATTGCGACGGCCATCCGGAGAACGCGCTGAGCCGCGACGCGATGCTCGACGACATCACGCTCTACTGGCTGACGGGCACCGGCGCCTCGTCCGCCCGGTTGTACTGGGAGAGTTTCGCCGAGGTGTCGAGCTGGTTCGCCGAGTCCACTGTGGACACGATCACCGTGCCGACCGGCTGTTCGATCTTCCCGCGCGAGACCCCGCGCCCGTCCCGCCGCTGGGCGGAGCGCCGCTTCACCGACATCCGGTACTGGAACGAACTCGACCGGGGCGGCCACTTCGCGGCGTTCGAACAGCCCGACTTGTTCACCGAGGAGGTGCGGTCGTTCTTCCGGCTCGTGCGGTGACCGCTTGACTGTGACACCGTGTCAGGCTGTGCGCTGGGAGGCGTCATGTTCAGTATCGGAGATTTCGCCAAACACGGCCGGGTGTCGGTCCGGATGCTGCGTCACTACGACGCCATCGGGCTGCTGCGCCCCGCCCACGTCGACCCGTTCAGCGGCTACCGGTCCTACAGCGGCGAGCAGCTGGCCCGGCTCAACCGGGTGATCGCGCTCAAGGATCTCGGCTTCACCCTCACCCAGGTGCAGGAGATCCTCGACGCGGAGATCGGCGCGGACGAATTGCGCGGCATGCTGCGGCTGCGCCGCGCCGAACTCGAAGCGGCCATCGAGGCCGACGAGGCGCGGCTCAAGGCCGTCGAAGCGAGGCTCCGGTCGATCGAAAGCGAGGGAACCATGCCTTCCGAAGACGTCGTGGTCAAGAGCCTGCCCGCGGTGCGCGTCGCCGAACTGACCGGGACGGCGAGCGGTTACGTGAACAACGAGATCGGGCCTGTCGTCCAAGGGCTCTACAAGGAGCTCTTCGGCGCGCTCGGCCCGATCACGCCGTCCGGGCCGCTGATCGCCTACTACGAAGACGACGCAGACGGCGAACGGGTGCTGATCCACGCCGCGGTCCCGATCTCGGCCGAAACCGATGGCACCGAAGGATTCTCGACGGTCCGTCTCGCCGAAGTCGCGACCGCGGCGACGATCCTGCACCGGGGTTCGATGGAGACAGTGCTCCCCAGCTACCAGGCACTGGCGAAGTGGGTCGACGCCCACGGGTACCGCGCGAGCGGCCCGGCGCGGGAGTTCTACCTCGAATGCCCGGAGGACGGAGACCAATGGGTCACCGAGCTGCAGCAGCCGATCACCAAGGCCTGACCGTCATGAGTCGATGAGCGGCGTCGCGAAAGCCACTTTCGGGACATCTGATGTCCCGAAAGTGGCTTTCGCGACACGCCTCCGCCAGCGCCGGAGGTCGCATCGCGTCCGGCCGATCCGACGTTGCGAAAGCCACTTTCGCAACGTCGAAGGTTGCGAAAGTGGCTTTCGCAACCCGTTCGCCCGCCTCTGTTGCGGGAAACTCCCCTTCATCCCGAACAAGGCTGGGCGGTCAGGAAGTCGACCACGGCAGAACGGAACTCGTCCGGCGCCTCCAGCCACGGCACGTGCCCGACCTCCTCGAACCGCACCCGCCGCACCGACGGCAGAGCCCGCTCCAAGGAGTCGACGGCCCACCGGGGCCGGTTGTCGGCCATCCCGTCCACGATCAGCGTCGGCACCCGCAGCGACTCGCAGGCCGAGATCAGCTCCCGCTCCGGCACGGTCCGCATCTCCTCGCTGAGCGCCGCGTTCGCCTCGTAGTTCACCCGGAACCAGGGCGTCGCCATCGCTTCGGCATGGCGCGCGCCGTCGGTCACGAAATCGGCCGTCCACTGCCAGATCGCGCGTTCGCGTCCGTCGTCGCGAGGCTTCTCCCCCGCCACCCGCTCGAAGTTCCGCTTGAACTCCGCGTGCCATTCGTGCCCGAGCCCGACGCCCGACACGTACACGAGCGCACTCACCCGTTCCGGTCGCGCGAGCGCGTAGAGGAGACCGAGATGCGCACCCCACGAATGCCCGAGAACCGGGACGCGGTCGAGGCCGTGCCACTCGCGGACGGCGTCGACGTCGGCGACCATCCGTTCGAGGGTGTACGGGCCACGCGCTTCCGAACGCCCGGCACCGCGCTGATCCCACCGGATCAACCGGAAACGCGGTCCGAGATCGAGGGTGCCGAACATGTCCCACAGACCGGGGCCGCCGTGACAGCACAGGATCGGTTCGCCAGGGCCGGTCGCCGAGGTCCACAGCTCGCAGCCGTCGTCGGTGATCATCACGTGATTATCCGGTAGGCGGAGCCACGGCAGTTGGCTATCTTCCGCGACATGACGACGTACACGCCTCCGCAGCGGACGGCCACCCTCGCCGACGCTCCCGCCATCGCGGCGCTGATGCGGGCCTCGGTGCTGGAGTTGTTCCCCCGGTTCTACGACGAGCGGCAGACCGCGAGCGCCGCCGACCACATCGCGCGCCTCGACCTCCGGTTGATCGAAGACGGCACCTACTTCGTGCACGAGGCGGACGGCGAGATCGTCGCCTGCGGGGGCTGGAGCAGACGCAACAAGACCCACGCGGGCGCCGGCGACGCGTCGGACGACGACCGTCCGCTCGACCCGGCCACCGAACCCGCGCGCGTGCGCGCCATGTTCGTCCGCGGCGACTGGACCCGCCGCGGTCTCGGGCGCGCGATCCTCGAGTCCTGTCGTCTCGCCGCGAAGGCCGAGGGCTTCACCTCGCTGACCCTGACGGCGACCCTGCCCGGCGTTCCGCTCTACCGGTCGTTCGGCTTCACCGAAGTCGAACGGGTGACCGTCACGACGCCCGACGGCGTCGACGTACCGGGCGCCGTGATGGCCAGGGACATCGACGAGCCGGATAGCATCCGGACATGATCTCCGGGGCCACCGCACTCTCGTTCGTCCTGATCTGCCTGCTCGGCGCGATGGCACCGGGCCCGGATTTCCTGGTGGTGACCCGCAGCGCGATCCTCGGCGGGCGCAAGGCCGGGATCGCCGCCGGGCTCGGGATCGCGCTCGGCGTCTTCGTCTGGGTGGTCGCGATCGCGCTCGGGGTCGCCGCGATCCTCACCGCGTCGGCCATCGCCTTCACCGTGGTGAAGCTGATCGGCGCCGCGTACCTGATCTTCCTCGGTGTCAAGGCGTGGCTGGCGGTGCGCCGCGGCGACTACAGCGAACTCAAGGACAAGGTCGCACCGGTCGTCGCGCCCAAGGAGGCCTTCCGGCAGGGATTGCTCACCAACCTGTTCAACCCGAAGGTCGCGATGTTCTTCCTCGCGCTGATCCCCCAGTTCCTCCCCCATTCGGCCTCGACCGCGCAAACCCTGCAGCTGGCCGTGCTGGCCACCACGGTCGCCGTCGTCTGGACCTTCGTCCTGGCGACGCTGGTCGGTTCGCTGCGGAGGTTCTTCGGCTCCGGCAGGGTGCGTCGCACGATGGACGCGGTGATGGGCACCTTCCTGGTCGGCCTCGGCATCCGGGTCGCGGTGCAGAACTGACCGAAGGCGCCCATCACCCGGCGTCAGAGGGATTCGGCGGCGAGGCGCGTGCCTTCGACGCGGGCGGCGATCTTGGCGAACGCGATCTCCCGCGACGTCGAGGTGTCGTCGGCGAACGGTGAGAAACCGCAGTCGTCGCAGGTGCCCAGCCGGTCCGGCGGGATGTACCGCGCCGCCTGGAGGACCCTGTCCCGTACCTCTTCCGCGGTTTCGACGCGCGGGTCGATCGGATCGGTCACGCCGACGAAGACCCGCTGCTCCGGGCGGGCGTGCTCGGCGATCACCCGCAGTGCCCGCTCGGGATCCGGCTCGCTGGCCAGCTGGACGTAGACGTTGCCCACCTTCAGCTCGAACAACGTCGGCAGCAGGCCGGCGTAGTCGACGTCCAGGCTGTGCACGGAGTCCTGGTCCCCACCGGGGCAGGTGTGCACGCCGATCTTCTTCCGCTCCTCCTCCGAGAACCGGTCCAGTACGGTGTTGTTCAAGTCCACAAAGGACTTCAGCAGACCGCCGGACGGATCGAGCTTCAGCGACAGCCGGCCTTCGGTGAAGTCGATCTGGACGCTGTCCGCGCCCGCGTCGAGGCTGCGGCGGATGTCGGCCTCGGCCTCGTTCACCAGGTCGGCGATGAACTGCTCCTTGTCGTATCCGGCCAATTCTTCACCGGGGTAGACGAGACTGATCGCCGAAGCCGCGATCACCGCCTGCTTCACCGGCCGGGTCGCGTACTTCTTGGCCGCACGCAGATAGCTGTCGGCGTAGGTCTGATAGCGGAACGGCCCGGCGGTCAGCCTCGGAAGCTGCCGGGTGTGCCCGTCGGCGAACGGGATGACGACGCCGTCCGACGCCAGCGAAGCGAGGCCCGCCAAGGGATACGTGGCGAAACTCGGTTTGCCCTGTTCGCCGTCGGTGATGACCGGCGAGCCGGTCGCCTCGAACCGTTCGATGGTCTCCACGAGAGCTTTTTCCTGCGACTCGCCGAGTCCGTCGGCGTCGAGGCGCCCCGCCGCGTACTCACCGAGCGCTTCGACGAGATAGCCGGGACGGGGAATACTGCCGATCGGTTCGGTGGGTATGGTCATCGCTCGCGTCCTCCCAGATGGCGCTGCCGCGGCCGCCCTGGCCACAAGCGTGGAAACTACCGAGCCTTTCCCCTCCTTGACGATCTTTCGGCGTGCCGAAACCCCCAATGGCGCAATGGTTAGGGCTTCGAAGAATCTTCGACGGCGACCCGTATAGGTCGTTATACGAAGGTCGGCGAAATTCGATGCTTATCCGGCCCTCCCCCTGGGTATTCCGTGGATGTCGACGGCCGGGGCGCGCCGAAGGAGAAACCGATGCTGAGCCATCATGATCGGCAAGAGCTGGAAAAGATCGAGCGCTGGTTCGAGCTCACCGAGCCGGCATTGGCCGCCCAACTCCGGTCCGGCAGGCCCGCCCGGCCACCGCTGCTCCGGCTGGCGCTCGTCCTCAGCCTCGACATCACCGCGGGACTGTTGATGCTGCTCGGCATCGTGGTGAACAGCCCGGCCCTGCTCTTGATGGGAATGATCACCGTGACCGCGGCGGTGATCGTCCATCTTTCCCGGTTCGGGCGCGCCTGATCGTCTTCCCGTCCACCGGTAGAGTCCGGGCGATACGTCCGGTTCACTGGGAGGAAGACGCATGCGGTTCATGATCATCATCAAGGCGGACGAGGATTCCGAAGCCGGGAAGATGCCGCCGATGGAGGCTCTGACCGCCATGGCGAAGTTCAACCAGGAGATGCTCGACGCCGGGGTGCTGGTCGGTGGCGAAGGCCTGCAGGAAAGCGCGAAGGGCGCACGGGTCACACTCAACGCGGCCGGGGCCACCGTCACCGACGGCCCGTTCACCGAAGCCAAAGAACTCGTCGGCGGCTTCTGGATCATCGACGTCCCTTCGCGTGCCGAAGCGATCGAGTGGGCGAAGCGCTGCCCCACTCCCCCGACCGGCGACACCGTGCTCGAGGTCCGCAAGATCCTCGAAGCCGAGGACTTCGGCGAGAACTTCACCCCGGAGCTCCAGGAGAACGAGCAGCGGATGCGCGACGAGATCGCCGAACGGTCCTAAGCTCGGTTCCATGGCCGCCGGGGAGTGGGTACTTCACGTCGACCTCGACCAGTTCATCGCGGCGGTCGAGGTCGCCCGGCGGCCTGAGCTGCGCGGTAAGCCCGTCATTGTCGGCGGCACGGGCGATCCCACGGAACGGGCCGTCGTGGCGACGGCGTCGTACGAGGCGCGGGAGTTCGGCATCCAGTCCGGGATGCCCTTGCGGACCGCCGCGAAACGCTGCCCTGACGCGATCTTCCTCGCCACGGACG
This sequence comes from Amycolatopsis sp. PSD-21, assembly GCF_055561455.1. Taxonomy (NCBI): domain Bacteria; kingdom Bacillati; phylum Actinomycetota; class Actinomycetes; order Pseudonocardiales; family Pseudonocardiaceae; genus Amycolatopsis; species Amycolatopsis sp. PSD-21. The sequence goes on from NZ_CM145712.1 coordinate 5,174,512, forward strand.
CACCCGCGTACCAAGAGGTGTCCGATCGGGTGATGGCGGTACTGCGGGAATTCCCCGTGGTCGTCGAAGTGCTCGGCTGGGACGAAGCGTTCCTCGGCGCCACCACCGACGATCCCGAAGCCCTCGCCGCCGACATCCGGCGGCAAGTGGCCGAGGAGACCGGCCTTTCCTGCTCCGTCGGCATCGGGGACAACAAGCTGCGCGCCAAACTCGCCACCGGATTCGCCAAACCCGCGGGGATCTTCCGGCTCGTCCAGGACAACTGGTGGGACGTCATGGCCGAGCGGCCGACGGACGCCCTGTGGGGTATCGGCAGCAAGACCACGAAGAAGCTCGCCGAGGCCGGCTACCACACCGTGCTGGAACTGGCGGGCGCCGATCCGGCGGACCTCGCGGCCCGGTTCGGCCCGAAACTCGGCCCTTGGTACCGGATCCTCGCCGGCGGGATCGGCGACGCCGAGGTCACCGCGACGCCGTACGTCGCGCGATCCCGCAGCCGCGAGACGACCTTTCAACAGAACATCTCCGATCCCGAGGCCATGGCCGCGGAGGTCGTCGTGCTGGCGAAACGTGTCTCACAGGACGTCGCCGAGGAAGGCAGGCCCGCCGCGCGGGTCGCGGTCAAGGTCCGGTTCGCCCCGTTCCAGACCCATACGCACAGCATGACCCTGCCCGCACGGACCTCCGACCCCGCCGAAATCGAGAAGGCGGCGCTGGCCGTTCTCGGCATGTTCGACCTCGGCAGACCGGTCCGCCTGTTGGGTGTCCGCGCCGAATTCCCCTCGACCGCGGAGCGATCCGCGTCGCCTTGACAGCGCTCGCGGCGCTTTGCCATTCTGGTTCCGGGTCGAGAGGCGCTGCGACGGAATTCTTCCGCCACGCTCGGCCCGCCGCGACAGACGTAAGGGCGCCTCCCACTGTGGAGGTGCCTTTGTTGCGTCCGAACCCTTTTCCGGTCTTCGAGGCCGAGCACTGAAACCCCCGCACTGACGTCGTCCTTCCCGCCACCGGCGAAAAGGACCGCTCCACCCTGCCTTTCCTGATGATTGGAGAACCCATGAGCCCGACCCTGTCCAAGGTCAACGGGATCGAATTCGCCGTCGCCGACCTTTCCCTCGCCGAGGCCGGCCGCAAGCAGCTGCGCCTCGCCGAGGTCGAGATGCCCGGCTTGATGGCGCTGCGCCGCGAATACGCCGGCTCGCAGCCACTGAAGGGCGCGCGGGTCGCGGGTTCGCTGCACATGACCGTGCAGACCGCCGTGCTGATCGAGACGCTCGTCGCGCTGGGCGCCGAGGTGCGCTGGGTGTCCTGCAACATCTTCTCCACGCAGGACGAGGCGGCCGCGGCCGTCGTCGTCGGCCCGGACGGCACCGTGGAGAAGCCGTCGGGTTCGCCGGTGTTCGCGTGGAAGGGCGAGACGCTCGCCGAGTACTGGTGGTGCACCGACCAGCTCTTCGACTTCGGTGACGGGCGCCTCCCGAACATGATCCTGGACGACGGCGGCGACGCGACCCTGCTGATCCACAAGGGCGTCGAGTTCGAGGCGGCCGGTGCCGTACCGCAGCCGACCGAGGAGGACCCCGAGGAGTACCACCTCGTGCTGGAGACCCTTCGCGAAAGCCTCGGTCGCGACACCAGCCGGTTCACCCGTATCGCCAAGGAGGTCCGCGGGGTCACCGAGGAGACCACCAACGGCGTCAAGCGGCTCTACAAGCTTGCCAAGGAAGGCGAACTGCTCTTCCCGGCGATGAACGTGAACGACTCGGTGACGAAGTCGAAGTTCGACAACAAGTACGGCATCCGCCACTCGCTCATCGACGGTCTCAACCGCGGCACCGACGTGATGATCGCGGGCAAGGTCGCGGTCGTCTGCGGCTACGGCGACGTCGGCAAGGGCGCCGTGGAATCGCTGCGCGGCCAGGGCGCCCGCGTGGTCGTCACCGAGATCGACCCGATCTGCGCGCTGCAGGCGGCGATGGAGGGTCTCGACGTCGTGGAACTCGACGACGTCGTCGAGCGCGGCGACATCTTCATCACCACCACCGGCAACTTCGACATCATCATGGCCGACCAGATGGCCAAGATGAAGCACAACGCGATCGTCGCGAACGTCGGGCACTTCGACAACGAGATCGACATGGCCGGCCTCGCGAAGATCCCGGGCATCCAGAAGATCGAGATCAAGCCGCAGGTGCACGAGTGGGTCTTCCCCGCGACGGCGGACCGCGAGGCGCACTCGATCATCGTGCTGTCCGAAGGCAGGCTGATGAACCTCGGGAACGCGACCGGCCACCCGAGCTTCGTGATGTCGAACTCCTTCACCAACCAGACGATCGCGCAGATCGAGCTGTTCACGAAGCAGGGCGAGTACACCACCGACGTCCACGTGCTGCCGAAGCACCTCGACGAGAAGGTGGCCCGCCTGCACCTCGACGCGCTGGGCGTCCGGCTGACGAAGCTGACCAAGCGCCAGGCCGAGTACATCGGCGTGGACGTCGAGGGCCCGTACAAGCTGGACCACTACCGGTACTGAGGCTCAGCGACCGTAGCGGTCCCACAGGTGGTGAAGGCCTCCTTCCCTCCCCTCAGGGTAGGCAAGGAGGCCTTCACGGACCGGGAAAGGTGTGAAGGTCGAGTTTCCTCGGCTGAGCCGAGGGAAGGGGGCCTTCACGCGCAGTCGTGCCGCCTCCAGCCGTCCTAGCCACTCACGAGGCCGGGCAGCCATTAGGCCGAATGCGTGAAAACTTGCGCCGGATGGACCTGTTTTCGCCCCGATCGAGGCGGGAATCCCTCCAGTAGCCACACCCCGGCAGCACTCGGACCGGGCGACTACGAAGGAGAAGGTGTTCCCGTGATCATTCTCGGCGTCATCCTGATTGTCGTCGGTGTCATCGCCAGCATCCCGGTCCTGTACTCGATCGGGATCGCGCTGGCGGTCATCGGCATCATCCTGGCCGTTCTCGGGAACACCGGGAAGGCCATCGGCGGTCGCGCCCACTGGTACTGAGCACCGGACCGAACCGGTACCGAGCCCCCGGTACCGCGCTGAAAAACGGCCCGGGCACCCGGCGTTCCCCTCACGCCGGGTGCCCGGGCCGTTTTCGTACTCCGCCCGCCGGGTATCCACCCCGGACGAGGAGAAGGAGGGAGAGCCGATGGCAGGGATGGACCCCCGCCCGTACCTGACGGACGCGAAGTACCCGTGTGGACGTGACGAACTCCTACGGGCCGCCGCGGCGGCCGGGGCGGGCGACGATGTCCTGGGCCCCTTGGGCACGTTGCCCGCCGACGACTACGCGGACGGGGACGGCGTCTGGGAGGCCGTCCGCTCCTGCAACGGGGCGCCGATCCACGACACCGCGAAGGAAGCACCGTGACATGAAGGGGCCCCCCGGCTCCGAGGGGGAGGGAGAGCCGGAGGACCCCGTCATAGTTAACACATTCCCGGCCGCGATGTACACGAACGCATACACCTTCGAGTGGCAATCGGGCACGAACGCCCGAATCGGGCCGGACTGGTGTATTGGCCGCCGGTCAAGAAGCCCGCAGCAGCAGCTGGGCCGCCATCTCGGCGCACGAGCAGCCGCCGTCGACGTCGAAGCAGTCGATCGTCAGCGTGTGCCGGGAGAAGTCGAGGTCGACGCAGCCGTCTTCGCTGCATTCGGTGAAACCACCGTCGACGTGGACCACCAGGGTCCCGTGGCAGTGGTCGAGCTCGCCGGCGCAGAACGCGCACTCCATGTTCATGCCGCCTCCCGCGATCAGGTCGAAGATCGCTTCGGAAAAGTTCTCCTCGATTGCCTTACTACCACCGAGGGGCGACAATTTCCGGCATACGCGCGGCGTGTCGGAGCACCCGGTGCGGTGAGACCGGGCACAACCGTCCACAAAGGAGAGTCAGGCGCTCTTCGGGGTTCGCTTGGCCGACGCGGGTTTCTTGGCCGCGGTGGCTTTCTTCGCCGCGGTGGGCTTCCGGCTCTTCTTCGCCTCGCTCACGCTGGCCTGCAAGGCTTCCATGAGGTCGACGACGTCGGCCTTCGCGCCGACGGACTTCGGTTTCGTCGTCTGGTTGCCCGCGGCCTTGGCCTCGATCATGGCTTCCAGTGCCTCGCGGTACGAATCGCTGTACTTCTCCTGCTCGAACACCGGCTCCGAGAGCGAGTCGATCAGGGAACCCGCCATCGTCAGCTCCTGCGGCCGCACCTGCGGCGGATCCTCGTGGAGGAACCCGAAATCGGGGACGCGGACCTCGTCGGGCCACAACATCGTCGTCATCGTCAGGACATCGCTGTGGACCCGCAGGATCGCGAGCGTCTCCCGCTGCCTGATGGCGACCTTCGCGACCGCCACGTGGCTCGCCTTCTGCAGCGCGTCACGCAGGACCACGTACGGTTTGACGGCGTTCTTCTGCGGTTCGAGGTAGTAGGTCTTGTCGAACTGGATCGGGTCGATGGACTCCAGCGGCACGAACTCGAGCACGTCGATCGCCCGTGACGACGCCAGCGGCAGCTCGGACATGTCCTCGTCGGTGAGCACGACCATCTCGCCGTCGGGCAGTTCGTAGCCCTTCGCGATCTCGGCGTAGGGCACTTCCTCGCCGTCGATCGTGCAGAACCGTTTGTACTGGATCCGGCCGCCGTCGGCCTCGTGCACCTGGCGCAGCGAGACGTTCTTGTTCTCGGTGGCCGCGTAGAGCTGGATCGGGATGCTCACCAGCCCGAAGGACACCGAGCCCTTCCACATCGAACGCATCGAGCCGCACCTCCGCTGCCGTCACCGACCGTACTCACACACGGTGACCACGGTAGCCCGAAACGGCGCACCGCGACAGTCCCGCGAACCCGATCGCGGGACTGTCGCGGTCCCGGAATCAGACCTCGGCCAGGTACTTCTCGGCTTTCGCGGGGTCCAGGAACCAGTGCTGGAAGTCGGTCGGATCGGAGAACCCGTTCGCGAACCGCTGCGCCACGGCGGGCTTCTCCCCCGCCGCGCCGATGATCTGGAGCACGTGCGGGGGCGGCGGCTGCAGCATCGCGTTGGTCCAGATCGTCACGTGCTGGGCGTACTCCCAGTACTTCTCGAACGACGCGGACATCCACTCCTCGTCGAACGGCTTGTCGCCGCGTTCGAGGATCGAGTCCAGATAGGACGCCGCGCAGTGGCTCGCGTTGTTGGAGCCCTGACCGGTGATCGGGTCGTTGGCCACCACGACGTCGGCCATGCCGAGCACCGCGGTCCCCGAGTCCAGCTTGCCGACCGCGTTCCGCACGACCGGCGTGTACCCGCCTGCCAGCGTCGCCTTGTCGTCGGTCAGCACGGCGTTCCGGGACCGCTCGTACTCCCACGGGAGGAACTGCTTCATCAGCGACAAGATCCGGTCGAGATGCTGTTGCGGCGTCGGCCGGTCGTCCCAGCAGTCGAGCGGGCCGCCGGGGATCCCTTCGAAGAAGAGGATGTCGCAGTTCCCGCTCAGCGTGTAGGCGGGGATCATGAACAGCTCACCCACACCGGGGATGATGTTGAACCGCACCGCCGCCTTGTCCGGGTGCTCGGGCCGCCGCTCGACACCGTGCACGTAAGCGAGCGAAAGCGCGCGCTGGGGTTCGGTGTACGGCGAACGCTCCGGGATCCGGTCGAACAGCTGGACCAGCTCGCCCTTGCCCGCCGCGATGACCACCAGGTCGTACAGCTTCGCCAGCGGCGCCAGGTCCGAGGTGGTGACGCCGTGGATGACGACCTTGCCGCCGCGGTCCTCCACCAGCTCCAGCCAGGCGGCCATCTTCACCCGCTGGTCCACCGACTGCGCGTAGTGCTCCAACGGCCCGAACCAGTCCAGCACGCGGCTGGAGTCCGGCCCCGCGATGGAAACGCCGAGCCCCTCGACCTTGACGGTCTCTTCCTCCCACAGGTTCAGCTTGTGGTCCCGCTCGTGCTGCAGAGCGGAATGGAACATGCACTGGGTCGACATCACCTTGCCGGAGCGGATCTCGTCCGGCGTCCGCGCCGACATCACCGTGACGTCGTAGTCGTGGGCGAGCAGGCTCAAGGCCAGCTGCAACCCCGACTGCCCGGCACCGACGATCAGAACCTTGCGCATCCTCTGTGTTCCTCCCAGAACCCGTTCAGCTGAGTGAGGCGAATTCGCGGCCAGGCCCCGAGACCACCGCGAGGGACAGCGTGTGCGACACCAGTTCCTGCAGCGTCGCGACCGCCGACTTCGGGTCGCGGGCGTCGCAGGTGACCAGCGGGATGTCCGGGGACAGCGCCAGCGCGTCGCGCACCTCTTCGAGGTCGTGCACCGGCATGCCCTCGAACTGGTTGACCGCGACGATGAACGGCAGCTCGGAGTCGTTCTCGAAGTAGTTGATCGCGGCGAACGACTGGTCGATCCGGCTGGTGTCGACCAGTACGACGGCGCCGAGCGCGCCGCGCGAGAGGTCGTCCCAGAGGAACCAGAACCGGGCCTGTCCGGGGGTTCCGAACAGGTACAGGAGCAGGTCTTCACGCAGGGTGATCCGGCCGAAGTCCATCGCGACCGTGGTGGTGGATTTGGTTCCGGGCGGCACGAGCTCGTCGACGCCGGCGCCCGCTTCGGTCATCCAGGCCTCGTTGCTCAGCGGGGGGACCTCGGAGACGGAGCCGACGAAGGTCGTCTTGCCAACGCCGAATCCACCGGCGACCACGATCTTGGCGGAAATCGCCAGCAGACTGGGGTCAGACCGGGAGGCGCTTGAGTCCATCGAGGATCCTCTCGAGCACGTTCGTATCGTGGTTGTAGGCGTGGGCCGTCGGGTGCACGAAGACGGCGCCCTGGGTGGCGAGGTCGCCGACGAGCACCCGGACCACGCCCAGGGGCAGATCCAGTCCCACCGAAAGCTCGGCGATCGACGAGCGATCCCGGGCGCGCTCGTACAGCGAGCGCGATTCGGGCATCAGCGCCTCGGCCAGTGACGGGTCGTAACGCGGGACCGAGATCAGGGTCTCCACCAGCAGCAGCTGGCTGCTCTTGGTCCGGCCGCCGGTCAGCGCGTACGGCCGGATTCTGCGGCTGCGCATCTTGACGGGCCGGTCCGGAGATTGGTCGCTGGACACGGTCATCCCTTCCTTCTCCGGATTCTCAGGCCTGCGGCCGTCGGGCGGTCAGGACCTGCCGGAGTCCCGCTCGCACCTCGGGGGTGAGCGCGTGACCGGCGTTGGTGATGAACTGGGTCATCTCGTAGGCGACGACCTTCATGTCGCAGTCCGGTTCGGTGAGCACCGCCAGCCCCGCCTCGGCACCGATCCCCATGAACAGGAAGTACCCGCGGGTGAGCCGGATGATGATCTGCTCGCAGTTGCCCTTGCCGAACAGCGCCGCGCTGTTGCCCGCGAGGCTGAGCAGTCCGCTCGCGATGGCCGCGAGCTGCTCGGCGTCGTCGCTGGACACCGATTCCGAAGCGGTCAAAGGGAAACCGTCGACGGACATGATCAGCGCGTGGCTGGCACCGTGCACCTTGCGCACGAAGTCGTCGAGCAACCACGTGAAATCCGTGGTCGCGTCCTGGGCGGTCACTGGGTGTTTCCTCCGGTCTCACGCTCGTGCCGGTCGTCGAGGGCGGCACGCTCGCCGTCGGTGAAGGCATCGAGGTCGGCCAGCAGCGCCTCGTGCCCGTCCGCCGCGTCGGCGGGCGGGGTGGTCGGCGGGGCCGGTTCGTCGGGCAAAGTCCTGATACTGCGGGAAACCCGGCGCGGCAGGCCGCTGGCCGTGGTGCCGCCGTCGGCGGGCGGCTCGAAGGCCGTGCGCGGACGCGGGCTGGGCTTCCGTTCCGGTTCCGGTGCCGCCGAAGGAGCCGGGCGGCGCCGCGGCAGGCCGGACGGTGTCGCGACCGGGGTCCCCACGGGCGCTCCGTTGGTGATCCTGGCCTGGGGCAGCACGACGGTCTGCGAACCGGACCACTGCTTCTCGGCCAGTTCCGACACCACCGGGACCGGCAGCAGCACGGTCGCGACCGTGCCGTGCGGGGTGCGGCGGTCGAGTTTGACGGTGATCTCGTGCCGGTCGGCGAGCCTGCCGACGACCGCGAGTCCCATATGCCGCACGGACTCGTCGTCGAGCACGGGGCCGGCCGCCAGCCGCTCGTTCAGCGCCGCGAGACGTTCGGGCGGCATGCCTATGCCCTCGTCCTCGATGCGGATCAGCACGCTGCCCTGTTCGGTGAGATGCGCGCTGACGCTGACCGGCGAACTCGGCGAGGACTGGTTCGCCGCGTTGTCGAACAGTTCGGCGAGGATCCGGCTGACGTCTTCGGCGGCGAAACCGACCACACCGAGCGAAACGACCCGGCCGATGGTGATCCGCGAGTAGTGGTCGATCGACGACATCGCGGCCCGCATCACGTCGAGCACGGACGAGATCCCGGCCGTCGTGTCGTCGGCGTCGCGGCCGGCGAGGACGCGCAGGTTCTCGGCGTTGCGCCGCAACCGGGTCGCCAGGTGGTCGAGCCGGTAGAGCTCGGCGAGGCGGTCGGAGTTCTCCTCCCCCGCCTCCATCGTCTCCAGCTGCGCGAGCAGCTGGTCGAGCAGGTTGAGGTCGCGCAGCGCGACATTGGAGCAGACCCCGGCGAGCGCGCCGGCGTCCGGCGCCTCCACGGCGGGCCTCTGCTCCACCTCCGGTTCGGCAGGCGGAGCCGACGGAGCGTGCCGGGGCGGGGCGGCGAGGAACTGCGCCGCGGCGACCCTGGAACGGTCCAGAAGAACCCGTGAGCGGTCAAGCAAGCCTCGAGCCCGCGTCACCATGTGCTTCCACTTCTTTCTCTTCGCATACCCGGACCCGTGTCGCACTCCCCAGCACAACGACGGCCATGCAAGCAGAAGTCACTATCCGTGTCCACAGTCGGTTTCCGTTCAACCGCTGGCAGTGACGTGGTCACGAACGCGTTACGGCTGGTGAGCGCGGCGCGCTAGGCCATTCGGCTGCATCTGAGTGTTCCGCGCCACGGGGGATGCCCGAAAAGTGCGTGCCGCGCATTAATTTGCGCGCCCCGCAACTTTTCCCTAGGCTGAACGCATGTCCTCCGACCCGAACCCGCCGCTGGGGCTGCGCGAACGCAAGAAGCGCGCGGCCCGTCGCGCCATGAGCGAGGCAGCGCTCAAACTCGCCATGGAGAAGGGCGTCGAACAGGTCCGCGTCGAGGACATCGCTTCCGCCGTCGGGGTCTCGCCACGCACGTTCAACAACTACTTCTCCAGCAAGGAGGAGGCGATCTGCTCGTTCATCGTCGAACGGCAGGAACTCCTGCGGGAGGCGCTGCGCGCGCGGCCTTCGGAAGAGACGCTGTGGGAGGCTGTCGGTACCGCGACGGTGGAGGCCTACGGCAGCTTGGGAGAACCGAATCGCGGCTCGGTCGAGCTGGCGCGGTCACTGCTTTTGCACCCGTCCGTGCAGGGCGAGTTCCTCAAGGCGCATGCCAAGGTCGAACAGGTGCTGGCGGACGCCATCCTGGAACGTGCGGGCGCGGGCCCGGAAAACGCGTTGAACGCGCGGCTCATGGCGGCGATCGTGGAGTCCGCGGTGAAGACCGCGTTCTTCAGCTGGCTGATCGATGAGGGCTCCAGGCCGTTCCTGGAGACGCTCGACGTCCTCCTGCACGAGGCCGCGGCGGGCATTCCCTCGCTCGCCGGCCCGAACAAGAAGTAACACCCGACCCACCACTGGGGAGAAACCGTTGTGCTGACCAAGCTGTTGCGCGTTCACCTGCGCCCGTACCGGCGAGACCTGTGGCTCATCGTGCTGCTGCAGTTCGTCCAGACCCTCGCCGGGCTCTACCTCCCCACGCTCAACGCCGACATCATCGACGGCGGTGTGGTCACCGGCGACATCGACTACATCCTCGGTGTCGGCGGCGTCATGCTGCTGGTGTCGCTGGTGCAGATCGCCTGCTCGATCGGCGCCGTCTACTACGGCGCCCGGACCGCGATGGCGGTCGGCCGGGACCTCCGCGGCGCGATCTTCCACCGGGTCCAGGACTTCTCCGCCCGCGAAGTCGGCCAGTTCGGGACGCCGTCGCTGATCACCCGCACCACCAACGACGTCCAGCAGGTGCAGATGCTGACGTTGATGGCCTTCACCCTGATGGTGTCCGCGCCGATCATGTGTTTCGGCGGCATCATCATGGCGCTGAACCAGGACGTCACCCTTTCGTGGCTGCTCGTGCTCGCGGTGCCGATCCTGGGTGTCTCGGTCGGGGTCATCATCGCGAAGATGCGCCCGGCGTTCCGGCTCATGCAGGAGCGTCTCGACAAGATCAACCAGATCCTGCGCGAGCAGATCATGGGCATCCGCGTGATCAGGGCGTTCGTCAAGGACACCCACGAACGGCGCCGGTTCACCAAGGCCGACACCGAACTGCTGGACGTCTCGCTCGTCGTCGGCAGGCTGATGGCCCTGATGTTCCCCATCGTCATGTTGGTGATGAACGCCTCCAGCGTCGCCGTGCTGTGGTTCGGCGGGCTGCGCATCGACGACGGCAGCATGCAGATCGGCGCGCTCACCGCGTTCCTGTCGTACCTGATGCAGATCCTGATGGCGGTCATGATGGCGACCTTCATGTTCATGATGGTGCCCCGCGCCGAGGTCAGCGCCGAACGCATCACCGAGGTGCTCGACACGCACACCAGCGTCGTCCTCCCGGCGAACCCGGTCAGCCCCGGCGAGGTGCACGGACGGCTCGAACTGTCCGATGTGGAATTCCGGTACCCCGGCGCGGAGAAGCCGGTGCTCCAGGAGATCTCGCTGCTGGCCCTGCCCGGCGAGACCACCGCGATCATCGGCAGCACCGGCAGCGGCAAGACCACGCTGCTCAACCTGATCCCCCGCCTGATGGACGCCACCGGCGGCTCCGTGCGGGTCGACGGCGTCGACGTCCGGGAACTGGATCAGACCGTGCTGTCCGACGCCGTCGGGCTCGTGCCCCAGAAGCCGTACCTGTTCGCCGGGACGGTCGCGAGCAATCTTCGCTACGGCAAATCCGACGCCACCGACGAAGAGCTCTGGCACGCGCTGGAGGTCGCCCAGGGCAAGGACTTCGTCGAGCGGATGCCCGAGGGGCTGAGCTCCCCCATCGCCCAGGGCGGGACCAACGTCTCGGGCGGGCAGCGGCAGCGGCTCGCGATCGCGCGGATGCTAGTGCGGCGCCCCGAGATCTACCTCTTCGACGACTCCTTCTCCGCGCTCGACTACGCGACCGACGCCGCGCTGCGGCGGGCGCTCACGACCGAGACCGCCGAGGCGACCGTGGTCATCGTCGCGCAGCGGGTCAGCACGATCCGCCACGCCGACCGCATCGTCGTGCTCGACGAAGGCCGCGTCGTCGGCAGTGGAACCCATACCGAACTCATGGACACGAACGAGACCTATCGGGAGATCGTGCTGTCCCAGCTGACCGAGCAGGAGGCCGCCTGATGAGCGCGCCCGAATCCACACAGTCTTCTTCGGACACCCCGGCCAAACCGGTGGGCGAGCGCGCGAGCGCCGCGCGGGGACCCGGCCCCGGAGGCGGCAGTCTCGGCCGTGGCCCCGCCGGCTTCATGGGCGGGCCGTCCGCCGAAAAGGCCTTGGACTTCAAGGGATCCCTGAAACGACTGCTGCGTCTGCTGCAACCGCAGCGCGCCATGCTGTACGGCATCCTGATCTTCGGCATCGCCAGTGTCACGCTGAGCGTCATCGGCCCGAAGATCCTCGGGATGGCCACGGACCTCATCTTCGCGGGCGTCGTCGCGAAGGACATGCCCGCGGGAGTGAGCAAGGAACAGGTCATCGCCGGGCTGCGGGCCGCGGGCGACAACACCGTCGCCGACCTGTACTCGGGGATCGATTTCGTCCCCGGTCAGCGCATCGACCTCGACGCCGTCGGCCAGGTCCTGTTGTGGGTGCTGCTGCTCTACATCGTGGCGTCGTTCTTCTCGCTGCTGCAGGCCAGGCTGACCACGAACCTGGTCCAGCGGGCGGTGTTCGACCTGCGGGAGCGGATCGAGGAGAAGTTCGCCAAGCTCCCGCTGAGCTACTTCGACCGTCAGCCGCGCGGCGAGGTGCTGAGCCGGGCGACCAACGACATCGACAATCTCGCGCTGTCCCTTCAGCAGACCCTCGCGCAGATCGTATCGTCGCTGCTGATGGTCGTCGGCGTGCTGGTGATGATGTTCGTCATCTCGCCCCTGCTGGCCCTGGTCGCACTGCTTTCGGTGCCGGCGTCGGTGCTGGTCGCGGCCAAGATCGGCAAGAAGGCGCAGCCGCAGTTCATCAAGCAGTGGTCCACCACCGGACGGCTCAACGCGCATATCGAGGAGATGTACACCGGGCACTCGCTGGTCAAGGTGTTCGGCCGCCGTGAGGAGGCCGAAGAGGTCTTCCGTGAGCACAACGACACCCTGTACGGCGCGAGCTTCAAGGCGCAGTTCATCTCGGGCACCATCCAGCCCGCGATGATGTTCATCGGCAACCTGAGCTATGTGCTCGTGGCCGTGATCGGCGCGCTGCGGGTGGCGTCCGGAACCCTGTCGCTCGGCGACGTCCAGGCGTTCATCCAGTACTCGCGGCAGTTCAGCCAGCCGGTCACGCAGATCGCCAGCATGGCGAACCTGCTGCAGTCCGGGATCGCGTCCGCGGAGCGGGTCTTCGCGCTGCTCGACGCGGACGAGCAGGAACCCGAGCCCGCCGAACCCGCACGGGTCGAGGAGGTACGGGGGCAGGTCGAGTTCGAGCACGTGTCGTTCCGGTACACCGAGGACACGCCGCTCATCGAGGACCTGTCGCTCACCGTCGAACCGGGGCACACCGTCGCCATCGTCGGCCCGACCGGGGCGGGGAAGACCACGCTGGTCAACCTGCTCATGCGGTTCTACGAACTCGACGGCGGCCGGATCACCCTCGACGGCGTCGACATCGCCGGGATGGACCGCGAGGACCTGCGGGCCAAGACCGGCATGGTGCTGCAGGACGCGTGGCTGTTCGGCGGCACCATCGCGGAGAACATCGCCTACGGTTCCGAAGGCGCCACGCACGACGAGGTCGTCGCGGCCGCCAAGGCGACCCACGTCGACCGGTTCGTCCGCACCCTCCCGGACGGCTACGACACGGTGATCGACGACGAGGGCGGCACGGTCAGCGCCGGTGAGAAACAGCTGATCACCGTCGCGCGGGCGTTCCTGGCGAAACCCGCGATCCTCATCCTCGACGAGGCCACCAGCTCCGTCGACACGCGGACCGAGGTGCTGATCCAGCGGGCGATGAACTCGCTGCGCGAAGGACGGACGAGTTTCGTCATCGCGCACCGGCTTTCCACCATCCGCGACGCGGACGTCATCCTGGTGATGGAGAACGGGTCGATCGTCGAGCAGGGCGACCACGAAACACTGCTGCTCACCGGCGGTGCCTACTCCCGGCTCTACGCCGCGCAGTTCGCGGAGGCACTGGCCGAGACCGACTGAACCGCATCGACGTGAAGGCCTCTTTTCCTGCCGTAACCGTGGGAAAAGGGGCCTTCATCGCACGAAAGGACCGTGAACGGCGCTAGGCTTGCGGGACCCGATCCGAAAGAGGGGTGCGCTGGCCGGCCATGGCGGAGAAACTCGGCGAATACCGCCGTAAGCGCAAACCGGGACGAACTCCCGAACCTCTCCCGGATCGCGACGGGGACACCGGGTCCGACGATCTCTTCGTCATCCAGGAACATCACGCGAGCAGCCTGCACTGGGACATCCGCCTCGAACGGGAGGGTGTGCTCGTCTCCTGGGCGGTGCCGAAGGGCCTGCCGATGTCGCCGGATCTCGAACGGCTCGCCGTGCACACCGAAGACCACCCGATGGAATACCTCACTTTCGAAGGCGAGATACCCGCGGGCGAATACGGCGGCGGCACCATGAAGATCTGGGACACCGGCCGGTACGAAACGCTGCACTTCAACGACCACAAGGTCGAAGTCGTCTTCCACGGCGAGCGAGCACGCGGGAAATACCTGTTCCTCAACGTGAAGAAGGACGGCAGGGACAACGGCTGGCTGCTCAAAAGGCTCGACCCGGCCGATCCCGGCCGCGCGGAACTCCCCTCCTTCCTCGCCCCGATGCTGAGCAAACCGGGGCGGCTTCCGTCGACGAGCGAAGACGCGGACTGGGCCTACGAATTCGACTGGTCCGGGCGCCGGACGCTGATCCGGGTGTCCGGCGGACGGATCACCGCCTACGACGATTCCGGGGACGACGTCACCGGGCTGTTTCCCGAATTCCGCGGCCTCGGTGAGCAACTCGGTGCCACGGAAGCGTTTCTGGACGGGGAAATCGTCGTCTTCGACGGTGGGAAGCCGAGTCCGGAAGGGCTCGGGCACCGCGCACGGGCGACGAAGAGTTCCGCGAAGCGGCTCACGTCCCGGTATCCGGCTTTCTACCTGGTGAACGATCTCCTGCATCTCGACGGCCGCTCCTGTGTCGAGACGCCTTATGTCGAACGACGGGAACTCCTCGACGAACTCGGGCTCGCCGGGCCGCATTGGCAGGTCCCTCGGTACTACCTCGGGGACGGCGGCGCGGTCGCGCGGGCGGCCCGCGAACACGGCCTCGCCGGCATCGTCGCCAAACGGGCAGGCTCCGCGTACCACCCGGGCAGGCGCACCGGGGAATGGCTTTCCATCACCGGAACCCTGGTACAGCAGGTGGTTCTGGGCGGCTGGCGGCCGGGTGGCGGCAGCCGGGCGGACACGTTCAGCTCGTTGCTGCTCGGCGTTCCGCACGGGGATGGCCTGCGGTACATCGGAAACGTCGGTGTCGGCTTCGCGGGCGACGAACTGGCGGAGCTTTCCCAGCGGCTGTACCGCTTGGAGCGCAACACATCCCCGTTCCACTCCGTCCCGGACAAACAGGCGCGGGACGCGCGCTGGTCGCGGCCGATCATCGTCGGCGAGGTCGTCTTCGGCGGCTGGACCGACGCGGGCTGCCTGCGCAATCCGCGCTGGCGCGGCCTGCTGCCGGACGTCACGGCCGACGAGGTGGAGCTCGACGGCGGCCAGGACTAGACGCGCACGTCCTCGAGGTCCCACCGGACGTCGAGATCGGCTCCGACCCCGCTGACGTCCAGGATCCGTGACACCAAAGCGGTCTTCACGATCACCGAGAACCGAGGTGAGACCGCGTTCGCCTCCTCGAGCGCCTGCAGCCCGGCACAGCTGAGGAAGCGGACACCGGAGAGGTCGAGGATCACGTGCTTTCCTTTGCCACACGCACCGCTGAGCTCGGTGCGGAACCGGCCGACCGTGGCGGCGTCGATCTCCCCCACCGCGGTGAGGACGAGGACGCCGTCCTTGCGGCGGCTGGTGGTCACGGCCAGGGGCGGCGCTTCGCCGGGTACGCGCTGGCCAGTCAACATTGGGGGCGCCTCTCTCCAGACCACCAAGTTCCCTCGACGGTACTCGGCGACGGCGAGAGGTCAACCCGGGCTACCTCATTTGAGCCATTTCGGGCGGGAACCTTTACCCAAGTCTTGCCATTCTCCGGTGAAGCGCCGGTGCGCGGACTCGGCCGCGGCGATCGAGCGGCCGTGCAGAACCCCGAAGGTGAAAGCGTTTTCGTTCTCGGCGTACGCGCGCAGGCCGAGAAGCCGCAGGACGTCCCGGGTGACCACGATGTCGTGATGCGTACCGAGCGTGGACTGCACCGCCTTGACGTTCTTTCGCCATTTTCGAAGTTTCCGACCGGATACCGGCCGGACCGTATCCGCCGCGTACCTGGCTCGTTTGGCCTTCTTGCGCACCTCGTGCAGTGCGGCGTCCTGCTCCGCGCCGGGCTCCAGCTCGCGTGCCGCGGCGACGGCCTTGCCGAGCTTCCGGCTCGACCGAGCGACCGCCTTGCGCAGTTCCTTCTTGCCGTCCTTGATCTTCCGGGGTTTGCGGACGAGCTTTTCCAGTGCTCGCAACAGCTCCGTGTACCGCTTGCTGTCGAGTGCCCGGATCGCCCGTGCCTTGGCCTCTTCGGCCTCGCGCGCGAAGTGCCGCGTCATCAGCTGCTCGACATTGCCCAGCACCAGCTCGGCCGGCAGCGCCTTGACCTCGTCGTGCAGGCGCGCCGACATCACCTCCGTGTCCCTCGCCGGCCCGAGTTCACCCGCGAGCCAGCGGAGCTCGGCGGTCAGCCCGTCCGCGACGTCCGGATCGAGGGAGCGCCGGAACGTCCGCAGCGCGCTGCGCAACCGCCTGCTCGCGACCCGCATCTGGTGCACCGCGTCCTCCGCGTCGCGGCGGACCCCGATGTCGTTGCGTCGCAGCGCGTCCAGGTGCGCGGCGAGGTAATCCGCCAGCACCGAACCCGACTTCCCCCTCGCGGAGGGCACGAGCTCATCGGTCAGGCGCCGGAGCTTCGACGGCCAGCGCGACCGCTCCGCCCCCGCTTCCAGGACCGCGTGGTCCAAACTGTCGAGCACTTCGGGATCGGCACCGGGCGAGAGTTCGATCTCGATCTCCCGCCAGCGGTCGAGGTGTGCCTTCTCCCCGCCCGCTTCCCCGGTGACGACGTCGTCGGTCAGCGTCGCGACCTCGCGGCCTCCGGCGTCGAGCAGGGCATACGAAGTGCGCTCGGTTCGCAGATGCGCGGCCTGGACGAGTTTGGCGCCGAGGGTGTGCGCCCGGACCAGCTTCGCCAGCGCGCCCGGCACCTTGTCCGGCTTGCCCGCCAGCGGGAGGCGGAGTTCCTCTCGCCGGTCTTCGCCGACCGGGAGTTTGAGGTGCCAGCCCTCGTCGCTCCCGCCCAGCCGCCGCCGCAGCGTGATGCCGGCCTGGGCGAGACGGAAGTCGGAGGTGTCGAAGTACGTGGCGTCGAGGACGTCGACCCTCGGCTCGGCCTGGTTCGTCACGGGGCCGACCGGGACCAGCGGCGGGATGGGCCGGTCGGCCGCCAGGTCGTACTTCCGCTCGATCTCCGTCTCGGCGACCGGGGCACCACCCTGCGTCTTCGTCACCACGAACTCCTTCTCTCGGCTACCCGGAAGGATTACCCCCGGAAGTGCCCGCGGGAAACCTCGGACGGTTCACTCCTCCATCCGGTCGTACCGGTCCGCCCATTCGGCGAGCGTTTGCCGTGACCTCTCCTCGGTGAGGGTGTCGCTTTCCAGTCTCGCGACAAGGGAATAGTAAGCCTCGACCGCCACCCGGTCGTCGATGAACACCCCGGCCGCATAGGAATCCGTGTACACCACCGCCGGATGTTCCGTGAATTCCATGATGGTGAAAGAATTCTCGAGCACCGTGCCGACGCCGCCGCTTTCCGGGACGATACGAATGGAGCAATACGGCAGGTTCGCCGACAGGACGAGGTGCAGCAGTTGCTCGTGCATGATCCGGGGGCCGCCGACGACCGACCGCAGCGCGCGCTCGTGGACGTAGAACCGGCACCGCGGCGGGCGATCGCGTTGCAGCAGCCGCTGCCGCTCCATCCTGGCGTTCACGACCTGATCCAGCTGCGCCTGATCGCGGTTGCCGATCAGCTCGAAGGCGGTGCGGGCGTACTGTTCGGTCTGGAGCAGCCCTGGCAGCGTCAGCGACTCGTAGCGCACCAGGGTGTGCGCGAGATTCTCTTGGATAGCAAGGGATTTCATCGGATCGACGAGTTCGTCGAAGTACGGCCGAACCCAGTACAGGTCTCCGCCGGGCTGGGTCAGTTCCAGCAGCAGGTCACGCTCGGGCTCCGCCTCGCCGCAGGTCGCGAGATACAGCGCCGCGTCCACCACGGACAGCTCGCGCAGCCCTTGTTCCCACCTCGTGACCTTGCTCTGCAACCAGCCGTTACGGCGGCTGACGTCGGCTCCGCTGAAGTGCCTGCGCTGCCGGAACGCCTTCATGCGGTGGCCCAGTTCCCGGGTCCGCGCCGTCGAATCCTTCTCAACCATGCGGGCAAAGCTAGGGCCGAACTCCGGCCGCGCGGTGATTGCCACGCGGTGATTCACCTCAACTGCTGATAACTTGCGCTCGCGCATTTCCGCGAAGGGCCACTTCGCAAGCGAAGCACCTTCGCGCGCGAAGCGTTCTTAAACTTTATAGCGGACGAATGGAATGGGGGCGAGTTGTCCGGAAGTGCTTTTCTTGCGGCACGGCAGACCACCGCTGCTGCCTGGCGCCTCGCGGCAGGTGTCGTGGGCCTGCCGCCGGGAGTGAGGCGGCTCGGGTGGCGTCTTCGCGTGATCAGGCGGACGACCCGGCCATGGTCACGTCGTCCGTCGGTATCGGTGCCCCTAGCTCACCTGTATCGCCCGGCGGCCCTGCCGGGTGCGGGGCTTGGCCGAGGGTTGCGAAAGCCACTTTCGCAACGTTGAGGGTTGCGAAAGTGGCTTTCGCAACCCGTCGGCCGAGCCCGGGCACGGCACCGCACTGGCGACCATGTCGCGAAAGCCAGCCTTGGCCAGAACCCGATCGTCATTCACGAAGGCTTACCGACCCACGCCTGACACAACGTTTGAGACTTTGGAATAATGTTCATGGGCGAAGCTGACAAAAGTTTAAACCGAAGCATCAACGATACGCTTGAACCTCATGAGTCAAGACATCCGAGACTTCGTGACCCCCTCCTGCGACCTGCTCGCCCTCGGCGAGCCGACGCACGCGACCCCGGTCTTCGCGGACGTCCGCAACACACTGTTCGCCCAGCTGGTCGACCGCGGCTTCCGCTCGATCGCCCTCGAAACCGATCGCGTCGCCGCGCTCGTCGCGAACGACTTCGTCCGCGACGGCACCGGGACTCTCGACCTCGCGATGAGCGAAGGCTTCTCGCACGTCTTCGGTACCGTCGAGGCGAACAGGCGGCTGATCGCCTGGATGCGCGAGTTCAACGAGAACCGGCCTTCCGAAGAGCGGCTTTCGTTCCACGGCTTCGACACCCAGACCGAGAACACCTCCGCGCCCAGTCCGCGGCCCTACCTCGAGTACGCCCGCGACTTCCTGGGTATCGACGTCGACATCGCGGGCCCGGCGGGCGACGACGAACGCTGGAGCCGCACCGAAGCCGTCATGGACGCGGCTTCGTCGCCCGGTGCCTCGGCCGACGCTTACCGGCTGCGCGCGATCGCGGCCGATCTGCTCGCCGCGCTCCGCTCCCGGAAACCGGAGCCGGTCACGGACGACTGGTCGCGGGCGGAGATCCAGCTCATGGCGGGCATCGATCTGCTGCGCTACCACCGGCAATGCGCCGAACCGCTGGAGCCGCACGAGCGGTACACGCCCCTCGTCGCGACCCGGGACGCCATCATGGCGCGCAACCTCCTGGACATCCGCGCCGCCGAAGCCGTCCGGGGCAGGACGCTCGTCTTCGCCCACAATCTCCACCTGCGCCGCCAGGCGAGCACGATGCGGGTGGCGGGGACGGAGACCACCTGGTTCCCCGCCGGCGCGCTGGTGGCCCCGCTGCTCGGTGACCGCTACGTCTTCGTCGCGACCAGCCTCGGCCGAAGCGACGCCATAGCGCTCGATGAGCCGGAACCCGATACCTACGAAGGGTTCCTGCAGAAGCACGTCACCACGGACTGGGCCCTGCTCACCGCGTCCGAGGTCCCGCCGTCGAGCGTCCGGACCGACCCCACCCCGCGACAGGGTTACTTCCCGCTCGACCAAGGGATCCTGACCGACGCGGACGCGATCCTGCACGTCCGGGCCTAGCCGTCGAACCGGGTGACGCCTCCTGCCCTCGGAAGGCGTCACCCGGCCACGAGCACGCGCCGCCACCCCCAGTGCCGCGAATCCGGGGCGGCGCGAAGTCCGCTCACTTGAGCAGGAGTCAACACGCCGGTGCCATAACTTCGCCAAACGCCGCGGCCGGCGGTGGTCCACCGGGCTATGCCGGAGTCGCCCCGAAGCGGATCTTCGTCAAGGCTTCACGAGCCCGGTCCCGCTGGCGGCCGCTCTGGTCCACGGCGGAAAGATCCTTGAGCGCGCGCAATTCCCACACCGGGAAGCCCAGTTCACGGAACAGCCCCGCCGCGGTCCGGAGCCCGTCGGCGGCTTCGGACGCGACGCCTTCGTCGGCCCGCAGCCGCCCGAAGCTGAGCAGGGCGTATCCACCGCCCCGGCGGTCGCCGAGTTCACGGAAGGTGCTCATCGCCAGGTTCAGGTGCTCGGCGGCGCGGCCGTGTTCACCCGCCAGACGTAACGACTCGCCGAAGCTCCGGTGCGTGTACGCGGCCGCATGCCGGTGTCCGACGTATTCGAACAGCTCCAGCGACCGCGCGAGGCATCGTTCGCTCTCCCCCGCGTCGCCGGCCTTCGCGTGGAGATCGCCGAAGCTCCGGAGGACGTGCGCCTCCCAGTGGCGTTCACGCGAGCTGCGCGTGCCGATCAGCGCACTGGTCAGCAGCTCGCCCGCCTCGTCCATCCGGCCGTTGCGGCGCAGGACGTCGGCGTAGCGTTTGGCGGACCTGTCGTGCTGCCGCCCGTCCTCGCAATGGAGCGAAAGCAGCAGGCTCGCGTCGAAGCATTCCTGCGCCCGCCGGAAATCGCCGAGGTCGTCCCACAGCGAGCCGAACTGCGCCGACGCCATCGCCTGCCCGGCGAGGTCACCGCAGTCCCGCAACAGGTCCAGTGCCTCCCTCAGCGCGTGGACCGCCGCACCGGTCCGCCCGGTGTCGGCGTCGACGTCGGCGAGCGCGACGAGCGCGGACCCGGTGCCGGGATGGTCACCCACGGAGCGGAACCTGGTCTCCGCCAGCGAGAAACAGGTCCGCGCCCGCGCCAGATCCCCCGCGTCGGCGTGGGCATGCCCGAGCTTGAGCAGCTTCCCCGCCTCGGCTGGGAGATCGACGCGGTCGCGCACGATGCCGAACCCGAGCCAGGCCGGGGATCCGCCTTTCGCCGGGCCGACGAGATCGCTGTAGGCGTCGGCCAGCCGCATGGCCAGCTCGGTCCAGCCGTGGTTCTTCGCGGTCCGGACGGCGAGGGCGAGGTTCGCCCTTTCCGTGTCACGCCAGCCGATCGGGTCGGCCGCGACGCGATCCGAAACCGCCGCCGGGACGTCTGGGCGCCGAGACGGCGGGTACTCGGCGCCGAGTGCCGCCAACGCGTGTTCGGCCAACGCCGCCATGGCCGTCAGCGCACGCCGAAGGGCTCCGGGATCCGGCGGTTCCCGGAGCGCGAGCCTGGTCAGGGCCGGTAGCCGGTACCGGACGACGCCCATTCGATCGGGCTCGGCGTGCAGCACGTGGTCGTCCACCAGCTCGTCGAGCAGTTCGGCCGCCTCGCCTTCCGATCGGCCGAGCATCGCCGCCGCGAACCAGCCGGCGAACTCGGTGGCGCCGGGGAACCCGAGCAACCGCAAGGATTTCCGTTGCCGTGGCGACAGCTCGGCGAGGGCATCGGCGAGCACCGGGCGGACGCCGAGGTCACCGGCGGCGAGTTCGTCGAGGCGCCGGCGCTCGTTCTCCAGGCGCGCCGCGAACTCGGCGACGCTCAGCCGCGGCCGCTGCAGCAGCTTCATTCCCGCTGCCCGCACCGCCAGCGCGAGACCGTCGCACCGGGTCAGCACCCGGCGGACCGCGTCGGGTTCGGCGGACAACCGGGCCTCACCGGCGATCGCGCCGAGCAGGTCCCGCGACTCCGCGTCGGACAGCGCGCCGACTTCGACGAATCTGGCGCCGACGAGCCCGGCCGGCCGCCGCCGCGTGGTGACGATCGCCGCGCAGCCTGGCCCGGTCGGCAGCAACGGCCTCACCTCGGCCTCGGACCGGCAGTTCTCGAGGATCACCAGCAGCCGCCGGTCCGCGGTGTGGCTCTGCCACAACGAGATCCGCCCGGCCCGCTCGGCGGGGATCTCCTCATCCGCGAGGCCGAGCGCGCGGAGGAACCCGGTGAGCACGTCGCCGGTGTCGCGCAGATCGCCGACGAGCTGCCCGTCCGGGAACCGCTTGCGCACCCGCCACGCGGCTTGGACGGCCAGCGCGCTCTTCCCCGACCCCGCCGCTCCATGGAGCACGACCGGCGCCGGACCGCGCAGCGCGCGTCCCACCTCCGCCAGTTCCCCGGCCCTGCCGGTGAAATCCGGCGTCGCCGGCGGCAGACGGCACGGCGCGCCGCCCGCGGACCAGCCGGTGCCCGTGATCCGGCGATGGGCTGCGAGCAGCTCCTCCCCCGGCGAGACACCGGCGTGCTCCCACAACGCCTGACGGCACCGGTCGAGGACGGCCAGCGCCGCGTCCCGCCGCCCGAGCCCGTGCAGCGCCTCGGCCAGCCACCCGGCCAGACGCTCGTCACCCGGCCGGGCGGCCAGTTCGGGTCCCAGCCTGTCGGCGACCGCCTTGTGGTCACCGGCCGCCAGTTCCAGCTCCACGAGCTTGCCCAGTACCGAACTCCGCTGATCTTCGAGCCACAGGCGGTGCGCCTCCACCAACGGACCGACCGGCACGTCGGCGAAGGCCCGCCCACGCCACAACCCCAGTGCCTGTTCGAGCAAGACCCTGCGCTCGGCTCCGGTCGCCTTCGCGGCCGCGGCGGTCAGTTCGGAGAACGCGGTGACGTCCAGTTCTCCGTCCGACACCGTCAGCCGGTAACCGCTCCGGCCGGACCGCAGCCGCTGGCCGACGTCGTCGACCGGCACCCCGGGCGACAACGCCTTGCGCAGCTTGGAAACCGCCATCTGCACGACCGCGGCGGCACTCGACGGCGGCCCCTGCGGCCAGAGTTCGTCGACGAGGGTGTCCCGGTGGACGAACTCGTTCGGCCGGGCCAGGAGCACCGCGAGCACCCGGCGGGGCTGAGCCGCCGACGGCAGCGGGACAGAGGCCGCGAGCGGGCCGAGCACCTTGAACTCCACGAACCACCTATCACCTGGACGGATGACCCAGAATGTAACCCGGTGCCGTCCCCGTGACAGCGACTTCTCACCCGGATGGCCGCCTCTTACTTCCCGGTGTGCGCGAGCAGCTTGTCCCGCAACGCGGGTTCGTCCGCGAGTGCCTCGTTCAGCGTGTGCTCCAGCAGGGGCTTGAGATCCCCGTACGGCCGCTGCGACCAGTCGAGCGGGCCCAGCGGCGGCTCCGGGTCGTATTCGATGACGAACTGGATCGTCCTGGCGATCTCGGTGCCGACGAGCCGCTCGACCAGATGCAGCGCGAGGTCGATCCCCGCCGACACCCCGGCGGCGGTGATCACGTTCCCGTCCTCGACCCAGCGCTCGGCGACGGGCTCCGCGCCGAAAGCGCCCAGCAGCTCACGGAACATCCAGTGCGTCGCGGCTTTGCGGCCCTTAAGCAGTCCGGCCTGCCCCAGCAGCAGCGAGCCCGTACACACCGAGGTCACGAGTTCGGCGTTCGCCCCGGCGGTCCGCAGGTATCCGACCAGTTTCTCGTCGGCGAGCGCCTTCAGCGTCGGCGCGGCGCCGCCGGGCACGAGCAGCGCGTACGGCGATGGGACTTCGTCGTAGGTGTGGGTCGCCACGAGCTTCAGCGGGTTGTCGGTGGTGACCGCGTCCTTCGTCTCACCGACCACGACCGTCCGGTACTCCTGCGCCGTGCTCGCCATCCCGTCCAGCACGGTCAGCGGACCGACCATGTCGAGCGGGGTCATCCCCGGGTACACCACGAACGCGATCGTCTTCTTGTCGTCTGTCATGGGACAACGGTGTCGCAGGCGCGGGACCGTGGTGGCCCCGATGTCCGGATTCCTGCGAACAACGTCCGACGGCCGGGCACTACTGGTAGCGTTCGATCATGCCGGGTTCACCCAGACGAGTGTTGATCGTCGGCTACAGCAACGCCGAGCTGCTCGACATCGCCGGTCCGTCGGACGTCCTGGACGCCGCGACCAAACTCGGCGGCAAGCCGGGGTACGAGATCATGCTCGCGAGCGTCGACGGGCGCGGCATCCGCTGCGAGTCCGGGCTGACGCTGCAGGCGCAGCACCGGCTCGACCAGGTGACCGGCGAACTGGACACGCTGATCGTCGCGGGCGGCACCGGGCACGAGGCGGCCGCCGCGGACCCGAGGGTCGTCACCCATGTCCGCAGGCTCGCGCAGCAAAGCCGCCGCGTCGCTTCGGTGTGCACCGGCGCCACGGTGCTCGCCGCGTGCGGGCTGCTCAACGGGCGGCGCGCCACCACGCACTGGCGGTTCGCGAACCGGCTCGCGACCAGCTACCCGCAGGTGAACGTCGATCCGGTGCCGCTGTACGTGCGCGACGGCAACGTCTACACGGCGGCGGGTGTCACCAGCGGGATCGACCTCACCCTCGCGTTCGTCGAGGCCGACCACGGCCCGAGTGTGGCCAGGGAGGTCGCCCGCATGCTGGTGACCTACCTGCAGCGGCCGGGCAACCAGGCCCAGGTGAGCATGTTCCTGTCCGGCCCGCCGCCGGAGAACCGGCTCGTCCGCGACATCACCGCGTACGTGGCGGAACATCTGGCAGGCGATCTCGGCACCGCCGTCCTCGCCGAACGGGCCGGGATCAGCACCCGGCAGCTGACCAGGCTGTTCGACGCGCATCTGAGCACCACGCCGAGCAGGTACGTGCGGGCGGCGAGGACCGAGAACGCGGCGAAACTGTTGTGCGGCACCGAACTTCCGCTGACCTCGATCGCGAGACGCTGCGGTTTCGGTTCGACCGAGACACTGCGCCAGGCCTTCCTCGATCACTTCGACACCCCGCCTTCGGCCTATCGCCGTGTCCACCTTCGGCAGGCGTTCGGCTAGGCCGTGTGCGGCGCGCGCCGCCGACTGTGGAGGATGTGCGGGTGAACCGCCGCGACATCTCCGACGACGACACCGGCCCGATTCGCCGGGTCACGGACGCCCCGTCCGATCGTTCGCCCGGAACGTCCCGTTCGCCGCGCCGGACTCCGCCGCCCGAGGGGACACGGCGCCCCCGTCCTCCGGCCCAGCGGCCGCGGCAGGCGGAATCGGGCCGGCGTCGCGCCCCGGAACCGAAGCCCGAACCGAAACCCGAACCGCCGGCCGGTCATGGGCATTCGCACGGCCACGGGCCGGCGGCACCGGCGTCGCGCCGGGTCCGGCTCCTGCTGATGTGGCTGCTGATCCCGCTCGCCGCCGCCACGGTCGTCGGGATGATCGTGCTCTACCCGTGGGGCGGGGATCCGGCGAAAAGCGTCTTCCCCCAGGGGACACCGGTGAACGCGACGATCACCGGGACGATCACCGGCCCGTGCCTCGCCGAAGGGCAGGTGCAGGTCGGCGAGCCGCCGCCGGACGCGAAGCCGTGTCTCACCAGCGAGCTGACGATGACCGACGGCCCCGGGACCGGGAAGGCGCTGAAGCTCACGCTTCCCATCGAGCCGAGCACGCCGCGGTTCGCCGCGGGCGACGACGTGGTGCTGTCCTACAACGGCGGCGACGTCGCGAACCCCGCGTCGTTCCAGATCGTCGACTTCCAGCGCGGAACCCCGTTGCTGCTGCTCGCCGGGTTGTTCGCGCTCGCGGTGATCGTGCTGGGCCGCTGGCGGGGGCTCGCCGCGCTGGTCGCGCTGGGGCTGAGTTTCCTGGTGCTGGCGTTCTTCGTGCTGCCGTCGATCCTCGCCGGGGAAAGCCCGCTGCTGGTAGCGATCGCGGGCGCGGGCGCGATCATGTTCGTCGCGCTGTACCTGACGCACGGGTTGTCCGCGAGAACGTCGGTGGCGGTGCTGGGCACCTTGGTGAGCCTGGTCCTGATCGGCGTCCTGTCCGCGATCTTCTCGGCCGCGGCGTCGCTGACCGGGCTTGACGACAGCACCTCCCAGCTGATCGGTTCGCTCGGGCACGGGATCGACGCGCGCGGCCTGCTGCTGGCGGGCGTCGTGATCGGCGCGCTCGGTGTGCTGGACGACGTCACGGTGACGCAGACGAGCGCGGTATGGGAGCTCCGGCGCGCGAACCCGTCGCTCGGCTGGCGTGAGCTGTACGGCGCGGGCCTGCGGATCGGCCGCGACCACGTCGGCTCGGCGGTCAACACCCTCGTGATGGCGTACGCGGGCGCCGCGCTGCCGGTGCTGCTGTACACGTCGCTTTCCGGGGTCGGGCTCGGCTCGATCCTCGGCGCGGAGGACATCGCGCAGGAGATCGTCCGGACGCTGGCCGGCAGTGTCGGCATCGTCGCGGCGGTCCCGGTCACCACCGTGCTGGCCGCGCTGATCGCCTCGCGGGAGCCCCAAGAGTCCCTGTAACCACAAGCGCCCCAAAGCGCGAGCCCGCCGCGCGATCACGGGCCGGAGTCGGGTACGAAGAGGCCGCACCCGAGGTTCGCCGCGTGATCGGAGGGGCCATGTTCGACGTGTTCGCCGTCCCCAGACAGCTGACCGCCGTCGCGCGGCGCGTGCTCGGCTCGGCGTGGGAAGCCGTCGAGGCGGTACCCAAGATCGCCGCCGCGCTCGACGACGTCCGGTCGACGCTCAAGCACTCGGAGCGGCTGGCGACCTTCGCCGCGGGCGAGCTGCCGGAGATCGTCTACCAGCTGGAGGAGATCAAGGCGCGGCTGGAGAAGCTGGAGACCCGCACCGAGAAGGCCTAGCCGGTGTCGCGAAAGCCACTTTCGGGACACCAGACGTCTCGAAAGTGGCTTTCGCGACATGACCACCAGGACGAGCACCCCGCAGAATCCCGGTACCGAGCGGGTCTGGTCTCGTGAGTGGTAAAGACGGTTCTAACCACTCACAAGGCCGAGCGCCGTCCGCGCGGCTCAGTCCAGGGTCGCCACGAACCGGCTGACCGCCTCCATCGTGAACCGCTGGATGTACTTCCCGGCGGGCGCCGCCGAGGCCAGCCGGTAGAGCGGGCGCTCCGCCGCCGCGTCCCCGCGCGCCTCCGATTTCAGCTGGGCCACCAGCAGTTCCGAGAACACCAGTCCGTTCGCGTCGGTGTTGTTCAGCAGCGCGTTCGCCAGCTTGCGCAGCTGCAGGATGCCCAGCTCCCGGCCGCCCGCACCGGAGTAGACGGCCAGGTCGACCTTCGCGACCTTGCGGCGTTTGCCCGCGTTGACCAGCAGGCTGACCGTCCGGGTGCCGCGCACGTCGCTGATCACCAGGTCGATGCGCTCGGCCGCGGTCAGGTCGATCCGCCGCACACCCCAGGTCCGCACGATGAGCGTGTCGCCTTCGAGCCACACCCGGCGCCGCAGGTTGTAGAACATGATGTAGAGCAGCGGTATCGCGATCACGCCTGCGACCACGAGCCCGGCGATCTCACCGCCGATCAGCCCGGCGATCCCGCCGAACGCGGCCGCGAAGATCACGACGCCGACGACGCTGGAGCAGCCCCGCCTGCGGCGCAGCTTGGGGTCGTCGTGGAACAGCGGGAGACGTTCGGGGGTCTCCGGGGTCCCGGTCGGCTCGGCCATCACGCGCCCGTCCCGGCCAGGAACGGGTTCCCCGCCCGCTCCTGCCCGATCGTGGTGGCCGGGCCGTGACCCGGGAGGACGACGGTGTCGTCGGGCATCGTCATCACCTTGGCACCGAGCGACCGCACGAGTTCGTCCCCGTCCCCAGCGGACCGGCCGATCGAACCGGCGAACAGGCTGTCCCCGGTGAGCACGATCCGGCCGCCCTCGGCGGAGGTCAGCCCGAACACCACCGAACCGGCGGTGTGCCCCGGTGTACCGGACACCGTGATCTCCAGTCCGGCCAGCCCGAGCGGGCCATCGGCGAGTGGCACGATCCCGTCCTTCCGTTCTCCGGCGTCCCGGCCGAGCAGTGGCCGGTCCGCCTCGTGCAGATAGAGAGGTATTCCGTGGCGCGCGCCGATCTCGTCCGCCGAAGCGACGTGATCGGGGTGGCCGTGGGTGGCGAGCATCGCGACGGGTGTCAGGCCGTGGGTGGAAAGCGCGGCCGCGAGTGGTCCGGCGACGTCCTCCCCGGGATCGATGATCACGCACTCCCCGCCGCCTTCAAGGGCGAGCAGGTAGCAATTGGCTTCGAGGGGGCCTGCCGGAAAACCGACGACCAGCACGAAACGCCTCCTCAATTCTTCCGCCGAACAGGTGGCAGGATGGCCCTGATCACGATCAAGTAAGCCTAGCGGCCCCTGTACGGGGGCCTCACAGGCTGTGCCAATAGACTCCCGCTACCTCAGACGTGTGACATCGAGTGGAAACCGGGAGGGCGGGTGCCGACCAACCAGCAGCGCCGCGAAGCCGCGAAGCGCAAGCTCGAGCGACAGATCGTGCGACGGGCCGAACAGGCCAAGCGGCGCAGGATCGTCGGCTCGGTAGCGGTCGTCGGTGTCGTCGCCATCGTGGCGGGCGCGGTGTGGTGGATCGTCAGCAGCAACAGTGGTGACGATGCCGCCTCCGACGCTTCCCCGAGCTCGGCCCCTCCGACCCCCGAGGTCACCATCCCCACGGAGCGCGCTCCGATGCCGAAGCGGCCGACGCCGCTGGCGAACCCGGTGGCCTGTGACTACAAGGACGACACCTCCAAGCCGGCGTCGAAGAAGGTGAACAAGCCGGAAGGCAAGGACGTCTCCTCGAACGGCACGGTCAACGTCGTGCTGAAGAGCACCGCGGGCGACATCCCGCTGACGCTCGACCGGGCGCTCGCCCCGTGCGCCGTGCAGAGCTTCATCAGCCTCTCGCAGCAGGGCTACTTCAACGACACCAAATGCCACCGGCTCGGCACCACCGGCCTGCAGATGCTGCAGTGCGGTGACCCCGAGGCCAGCGGTATGGGCGGCCCGGGCTACACCATGCCGGACGAGGCGTTCCAGGAGATCAAGTACGGCCGCGGCATCCTCGCGATGGCGAAGACGCAGCAGCCGAACTCCGGTGGCAGCCAGTTCTTCATGGTCTACGGCGAGGCCGAGCTGTCCCCGGACTACTCGGTCTTCGGCAGCATCTCCGACGAAGGCCTGAAGGTGCTCGACAAGGTCGCCAAGGCGGGCGCGAACGCGCAGGCAGGCACCGGCGACGGCACCGGCCCGCCCAACACCGAGGTCAAGTTCACCGGCGTCACGGTCAACGCCTGACGTGAAGCTGGAAGTCAACGGCGCGCCCGCCCGGTCGGAAGACCTGGCGGGCGCGTTCGGCTATGGCCACTTCACCGCGATGCAGGTCCGCGACGGCAAGGTCCGCGGGCTGGACATCCACCTTCGCCGTCTCGCGACGAGCACGCGGCGCATGTTCGCCCACGACCTCGACACCGAGGCGATGCGCGGGTACGTACGGCAGGCCATCCGGGGTGAAGACGCGTTGTCCGTACGGGTCCTGATCTTTTCCCGGGCGTTGGACTGGTCCGATCCCGGCGCGCCGGCCGCACCGGACGTCCTCGTCCGCGTCGGGCCGCCCCGTGAGCACGAGATGACACCGCTGCGCCTGCGATCCGTGCGCTACGAACGGGTTCTCCCCGAGGTCAAGCACGTCGGCACGTTCGGGCTGCTCCACCACACGCGCGAGGCGAAGCTGGCGGGATACGACGACGCGCTGTTCGTCGACCACGAGGGCCGGGTCAGCGAGGCGTCGATCTGGAACGTCGGTTTCCTCGACGGCGGCACCGTGGTCTGGCCGCAGGCACCGGTGCTCGACGGGATCAGCCAGCAGCTGGTGCGTCGCGGCCTCGAGCGAAACGGGATACCGCAAGAGATCCGCGACGTCCGCCCCGCCGATCTGCCGGGATTCGACGCCATGTTCCTGACCAATTCGGAGTCGGTCGGCTGGCCGGTGGCGTCGGTCGACGACGTCGTGCTGCCGTTCGCTCCGGAGACGGGGCGGATCCTCACCGAGGCGTACGAAAGCAACCCCTGGGACGAGATCTAGCCTGTCCTCCTCCTGACACTCATTCCGAACAGCGCTCCAGCATCAGCAGGACGTTTTGGGCGAAGCGGACGATGGTGGCCGCTTCGAACAGATCCGTGGAATATTCAAAGCTGATTCTCAGCCCACCTCCGTCTTCGGCGAACACGACGTAGAGCTCTGTTCTGGCGCAACCCGCCACCGGCGAATCGTGCACCTCGGCCGCCAAACCAGGCAGGTTCAGCTCCGCCGGTGGTGTCGTGACCACGGTGAACAACACGGCGGGATACCGGTCTACGTCTTGCCCGGCGAGCGCGATCGTCTCGTCGAGCGGAAGTTCCTGGTGATCGAGCGAGGCGAACAACTTCTCCGCCACCGCCGCCATGACGTCGGGCAGTTCCGCGGCTTCTCCCAGCGGGACCCGCAGGGGTACGGCCTCCCCGATCATGCCGACCGTCCGCTCGTGTTCCCGGCGGGTCCGACGAGCGCTGGAAACGGCGAGCACGAGGTCCTGCTGACCACAGGTCTCCCGTGCCCACAGCAAGAACACGCTCGCGAGGACAACGGAGCGGGTCGTGCCGGCCGCCGCGGCCACCCGGTCGAGGCGGTAAAGCCGTTCAGGGGCGAGGTGGACCTGATACAGATCACCCTTCCCGGTGAGCCGGGCCGGTGGTTTCCGGTCGTACGGAAGCCGCCAGCGCAGGTCGGCACCCGCGAGTTCGCTCCGCCAATAGCGCACGTCGGCCGCGTGCTCGTGCCCCGTCTGCCACCGCGCGTAGTCCGAGTGTTGTCCCTCGGGTTCGGGCAGCCGCGTGGACGTCGCGCCGACCTCGGCGGCATACAGCTCGGAAAGCTCGTGCCACAGGATGTTCATGGACCAGCCATCACAGACCAGGTGGTGCAGGACGAGCACCAGTACCCAGCGATCGGCGGCGATCCGGCCGAGCCGGGCACGCAGCAGCGGTGCCTCGGTGAGCACGAACGGCTCCGCGACGACTGTGCCGCACCAATCGCCGACCGCGTCGTCGGTACCCAGATGCTCCACCGGCAGATCGAGCGTGAACGGGGCCAGCACCTCGATCCGCGGCCTGTCACCGGACGACGCGACACGACCGCGCAAGGCGTCGTGCCTGGCCACCAGCCGGTCGAGAGCGCGGTGCAGCGCCTGCGGGTCCAGCTCACCCCGCAGGTCCACGCGATATCCGACGTTGTACACCTGGGGTCGAGGGTTCTCCGCTTGACGTCTCCAGAGTCTGCGTTGCAATGACGTCAATGGCACGGTCCGGATGACGGCGGGTTCGGGCGGGCCGCCCAGCCGCGCGGCCATCGCGCGGATCGTCGGCGCACGGAAGAACTCCGTGACCGAGACCGGTACCCCGAACTCCTCGGTGATCCGGCCCGCCAATCTGACCACCGCGAGCGAATGCCCACCCACGGCGAAGAAGGACCGGTCGACCGCCACCTCGGTCAGGCCGAGTTCGGCGCACCAGAGCTCGTGCAGGCGACGCTCGGCGTCCGTGGACGGCAGAGCGTCATCCCCGTCCCCCGCGGCCGACGGCGGCTCGGGCAGAGCGGAGCGATCCAGCTTGCCGCTGGTGGTCGTCGGCAACCGGTCGAGCGCGACCCAGCGAGTCGGGATCAGGTACGAGGGCAGCTCTTCGGCGAGCGCTTCGGTGATGCGCGCCCACGGATCCGGTGCGGTCGAGTCGGCGAACACGACGTAACCGGCGAGTTCCGCTTCACCGCGGTGATCCCGGCGGACGACGACGGCCGCGTCCGCCACCTCACTCAACCCGGCCAGCACCCGTTGTGTCTCACCGGGTTCGACCCGGTTGCCGCGGATCTTCACCTGGTCATCGAGTCTGCCGAGGAATTCCACGGTTCCGTCGCCGCGCCACCGGCCGAGGTCGCCCGTGCGATACCACCGTTCACCGCGCCCGGTTTCGACGAAGGCCGCGGCGGTCTCCTCCGGCCTGCCGAGGTAGCCCTCGGCGAGCCCTGTCCCGCCGAGGTGGATCTCGCCGACGGCACCGAGCGGGACCGGGCGTCCGGCCTGGTCGAGCAGGAGCAGCCGGACGCCGTCGATCGGGGCCCCGATGGGTGGCCGGGATTCGCCGTCCGGATCCACCGGGTGATCCGTGGCGATGATCGACGCCTCGGTCGGACCGTATTGGTTGTGCAGCGCGCAATCAGGATGCTCGGCGAGGAAGCGGCGCAGTGCCGGGGTGAGCACGAGCGGCTCGCCGCAGCAGAGGATCAGGCGCAACGACGGCGCGGTGAGGCCGGGCTCGACCAGATGTTTCAGCGGGGTGAACGGCATCAGGATCCGCTCCACGCGGTGCCGTCGGATCACTTCGGCGACGGCGTCGCGGTCTTTGTGCCGCTCGTCGTCGAGCAGAACCAGCGTCCCGCCTGAGGCCAAGGTGGATAAGATCTCCTGCACGCTGATGTCGAAACTCGGCGACGTCCATTGCAGGGTGCGCATCGGCGGATGCTGATCACCTTGCCAGGCGATGACGTTGGCCGGACCGCGATGCGAGACGAGGACGCCCTTCGGGGTTCCGGTGGAGCCAGAGGTGTACATGCAGTACGCGGGCCAATCCGGCCGCACCTCGGGCAGCTCCGGCGCCTTCGGATCCGGCACGATCTCCTCCGCGAGCCGCACCGGGAACCCCCCCAGCGCGGGCTGTGCGACGAGGACCGCCTTCGTGGTCAGCACGAGTACCGCACCGCTGTCGCGCAGCATGAACCGGCACCGTTGCGGTGGCAACCCGGGATCCAGCGGCAGATACGCCGCGCCGCTCTTGAGCACGCCGTAAAGCGCGGCGATCAGCTGGGGACCACGAGGCAGGGAGACCGCCACGATCTGCCCGCGGGTGACGCCGAGACCGACCAGCAGACGCCCGATCGACTCGGCGAGAAGGTCCAGTTCGCGGTAGCTCAGCTCACCGTCGTCGCTGATCAGTGCCGTGGCGTCGGGCGTACCGGCGACCTGCCGCTCGACCGCGGTGTGCAGACACCCCGCCGTCCGTTCCGGCGCGCCGTGCTGCCACCGGTCGAGCAGCACCACGTCTTCCCTGGTCGGCGTCGTGAGCTCGGAAAGCCGTGCCGACGGCTTCGCGATCGCTTGGCGCAGAACCTGTTTCAGCAGATTCAGCGCCCGGGCGATGGTCGCTTCGTCGAACAGGTCCGTGCTGTACTCGACCAGGCAGCGCAACCCGTCACCGTGCGCGGTCAGGTAGAAGGCGAGGTCGAACGGGACCTCGTCGCGTGTCATGTCCAGCGCGGTGGCCGTCAGCGGCGGCGCGAAGGGCTCGTCCACCGCGTTTTCGAACTCGATCAGCACGTCGAACAGGGGATTGCGGTTCGCGGCGCGGTCGGGATTCAGCAGGCCGACGAGTTCGTCGAACGGGACGGTCCGATGCTCGTACGCCCGGGTGGTGCGGTCTCTGACGCGCTGGGTCAATTCCGTGAAGGTCGGGTCGCCGGACAGGTCGAGGCGGACCGGAACCGTATCGAGGAAGAGGCCGATCGCGTCCCTGGCGGAGTCCGGCCTGCTGCTGACGACCGTGCCGACCGCGAAGTCGTGCTGCCCGCCGTAGCGGCCGAGCACGGCGCCGATCGCGCCGAGCACCACCATGAACACGGTGCTGCCGCACGCGGCCGCGACGGCACGCAGCGGCTCGCCGAGACCCGCCGCCAGCTCATCGCTCAGGGCGGCGCCCCGCCGGGAGAGCACCGGGGGCCGCGGCCGGTCGGTGGGCAGCGCGAGTTCGGGCAGACCGGTCAGTTCGTCGTGCCAGAACGCGAGATCCTCGCCGGGATCCTCGATCTCGAATCCGGTCTCGGGCCCCGGCCCGGTCCGGATCGCGGGCAGGTCCGGCCAAGCGCGGTAGTGCGCGGCCAGATCACGCAGGAACACCGCGGTCGACGCCGAGTCGAAGACGATGTGGTGGGCCACCAGGCAGAACAGATGGCGATCCTCGGCGAGCCGGACCAGCGCGAAGGCGACCAGCGGGCCGGTGTCGAGCGCGAGCCGGGTCCGGGCGAACCTCGCTCGGATCTCGGCAAGGGCTTCGGCTTCGGTGCGCCCGGACCGGTCGATCAGCGGGCATTCGACGGTCACGGACGGCAGCACGGACTTCCGCGGAACGCCGTCCCGCTCGTGGAAGACCGTGCGTAAAGCGGGATGCGCCGAAACCACGCGCGACACCGACTCCCGCAACGCCACGTCGTCCAGCCGTCCGTCCAGCCGGATCGCTTTGGGCTCGTGGTACGCGCCGGTGCCGGGGAACATCCTTTCCAGGAACCAGATGCGCCGCTGCGCGGGGGATGGCTCGAGGTCGGCCGACTGGTGGCGACGACGCAGGCCGTCGAGCAGCGGCAGCGCGTCGAGCACCTGGTCCGGCGGGACACCGAAATCCACGAAAGCGGCGATCTCGTCGGCCCCCGCCGCCACGAGTGCGTCCACCACCGGGGCGCATCGCTCGGGACTGCCGATCAGGGCACGGGATCCGCAGTAGCGTTCGTAGGCGTCGCCGAGCACGAACTCGATGTCCTCCTCGGTCGCGCCGTCCAGGTCGATGCTGAGCCCCAGGCTGTTCCCGACCTGGCCGAGCAGGGAAAGCGACGAGCGCAGGTAGTCGCAGAACGGCCGGAACGCCTGCTGCCGCGCGCGTTCGTGGTCCTCGCCGAGGAAGGTGTGCACCAGCACCACGACCCGTCCCGCGGCCGGATCGAGGCCGTGTTCCGCGCGCGTGCGCCGATAGAGCGCGATGTTGCCGGCCAGCGCGGAAACGTCCTGGGTCATCAGATTGGTGACCACGCCGAGATCGGCCGCGGCGGCCCGGCGGTAGCTGTCCGGGTTTCCGACCACGGCGACGAACATCGGCGGGCGCCGCTGGATGGGCGCCGGGTGCAGGCGGACCGCGGCGGGCTCGCCGTCGCCCGCGACGAGGGTGATCTCCTCCCCCGCCCAGAGCCGGCGCACGGTGTCCAGTCCCTCGTACATCAGGTCGCGATGGTTGCCGAAGTTCTCCGGTGCCAGCGCGAAATCCCTGGTGTGCCAGCCACTCGCCACGCAAAGACCGACGCGGCCCGAAGACAGGTTGTCCACGACGGACCATTCTTCGGCGACCCGGACGGGATGGTGCAGCGGAAGCACGACCGACCCGGCGTGCAGCCGGATCCGCTCGGTACGGGCGGCCAGCGCGGCGGCCAGCACCGACGGATTCGGGAACAGCGCGCCGAAGGAGTCGAAATGCCGCTCCGGTAACCAAAGCGCGTGGAAATCGTGCTCGTCGGCGAAGCGCGCGGCGGCCATGATCAGCCGGTACTTGTCCTGCTGATCCCGATCGGGGTAGTCGCCGAAGAAATAGAGGCTGAACGCACAGCTTGCCCCGGGAGCCGCCGGTTCTGGGGGCGACACGACGGGCATCGCCGCCGGACGGACCGGATGCTCGACCGGCTTCGGCGCGGTCGCCACGGTATCCGGGGTCCCGCGGGCCACGTCGAGCTGCCGGTGCATCAGCTCGGTCATCTGGCGCATCATGGTCTCGGCGAGCTTCAGCTGCCGGTCCATCAAACCGTGAAGAGACACGTCTTCGGCCGGCGGGCCGGGCTCTGGCTCGCTTTCACCGGAGGCGGGAGGCGTTCCGCCGCTTCGCTCGATCAACTCGGCCACTTTCGCCGGAGTACCGGCTTCGGAGAGCAGCTCCCGGATGCCGATCCGCACACCGAAGGCCCGCTCCAGTTCGCGGGCCAGCCCCATCAGGGCGAGCGAATCGGCGCCACCCGCCACGAACGACATGTCTTCGGCCAGGTCGTCGGCGCCGAGCCGGTCGGCGGCGAGCCGCCGGACCTCGGCGAGGACCGCCCCCGAGCTCACCTGTCCGGCGCCGGACGGGGCGGGAGCCGACGGCCGCGCGAAGCGGACCCGCCGGTAGGGGTACCCGGGCAACGGGACGCGGCGGCCGGTGGGCGCCAGCTCCGCCCAATCCAGGTCCGCGCCGCGCCGGTACAGCGCGGCGGCCGCGCGCAGCACCGCGGCGCACTCATCGTCGGGCGGGGAGCCCACGGACGGCTGCCAGTACCGGTGCGGGAGGGCGGCGCGCCCCATCGAACCGAGCACCTCCTTCGGACCGATCTCCAGGTAGCCCCCGCACTCCAGGCGTTCGAGCGCTCGCAGCGACTCGTCGAAACGGGCCGTCTCACGGATCTGTCTTCGCAGGTAGCGCGCGTCGACCGAGGCACCGGCCGGGATCATCCCGCCCAGGTTGCTCGCGAACGGCATCCGCACCGGGCCGAACCGCACCGCTTCGGCCGCGCGTTCGAATTCGTCGAGAACGGGTTCGAGCAGCGCCGAATGGAAGGCCCGGTCCACCGGAAGCCTTCGCCAGGAGAGGTTTTCCCGGTCGAACAGGGTCTCCGCGGCCGCGATCGCCGCCGACGGCCCGGACAGCACGCAGGACTGGTCGCCGTTGACCACCGCGACCTCGGTCCCCGTCGCGACGGCGAGCCGTCTGCCCCGCTCCGGCGAGACGCGGACCGCGATCATGCCGCCCGGCTCGGTTCCCTGCATCAGCCTGCCGCGCAAGCAGGTCAGCCGCAGCCCGTCGGCCACGTCGATCCCGCCGGCCACGGCGAGCGCCGCGTACTCCCCCAAACTGTGCCCGACCACGAAATCCGGCTGGACTCCCCACGACCGCCAAAGTCGCGCCAGCGCGACCTGATGGCAGAACAACGCGGGCTGTCCCTCCACAGTGGACAGTGCGGCGGTCGGATCCGGCGTGCCGAGCAGGGACTCGGACACACCGGTGATCCCGGCCTCCTCGGCAAGGCCCAGCAACTCGTCCAGCGCTTCGCGGAAGACGGGGAACGCGTCACGAAGCCGCGCGGCCATCCCCCGATACGCGGAGCCCTGTCCGGAGAAGGCGAACGCGAGCGTGCCGAAGTGGTGCGGGACAACGGATTCCTCGCCGATCGTGCCGAGCGCGGCGGCCAGTCCGGCGGTGTCACTCCCGACCACGGCGAGCCGGTGCGACAGATGCGGCCTGCCGAGCGCCATACTCGCCGCCACGTCCTGCGCCCGCAGATCGGGGTGCGCGCGCAGGTGATCCCGGAGTGCGCCGGTGAGCGCGGACAGTCCCTCGGCGTCGGCGGCCGACACGGGCAGCAGCACCGGTCCCCGCGCCGCCGGTGCCGGCGTGGGCACCGGGGCCTCTTGCAGGATCACGTGGACGTTCGTGCCACCGACGCCCAGCGCGCTGACCCCGGCCCGCCGCGGTCCGTCGGTGATCCACGGCGTGTGTTCCGTCGCCAGCACGAACGGGCTGCCCGTCAGCCGGAGTTCCGGGTTGGGCCGGTTCAGGTTGAGTGTCGGCACGAGTTCTCCGTGCTTCAGCATCAGCACCGTCTTGACCAGGCCGGCGAGACCGGCGCAGGTGTCCAGATGGCCGATGCCGGGCTTGACGGAGCCCAGCGCGCAGAACCCGGTGTGACCGTCCTCCGCGTAGGCCTGGCTGAGCGCCTCGAACTCGACCGGGTCGCCCAGCGCGGTACCGGTGCCGTGTGCCTCGACGTAGGTGATGGACGACGCCGCCACCCGGGCGCGCGCCAGTGCCAGCCGGATGACCTCGGCCTGCCCGGACACGCTCGGCGTCGCGAACCCCGCCGTGCGGCCCGCGTCGTTGTTCACCGCCGAACCCAGGATCACCGCGTGCACGGTGTCGCGGTCGGCGATCGCCCGGTCGAGCCGTTTCAGCAGGACCGCGATCACCCCGTTGCCGCCGACCGTGCCGTCCGCCCCGGCGTCGAACGCCCGGCACGCGCCGGTCGGCGAAAGGATACCGCCGGGGTACGGCCGGTAGCCCGAATCCTGCGGGAGATGGACGGCCGCGGCCCCGGCCAAGGCCAGGTCGGTGTCCCCGGTGAGCAGCGCCTGCCCGGCCAGGTGCACCGCGACCAATCCTGTCGAACACGCCGTCTGCACCCCGACCGCGGGTCCTGAAAGCCCTAGCCGGTGCGCCACTCGCCCGGCCAGGAAATCAGGCTCCGATCCCATCGCCGCCTGCATCGCGGCCAGTTCGTCCGTGACGGGGGGACGCGTGTCCTGACTGACGCGCCGTTGGTGGCCGTAAAGCTGCATACCCGTTCCGGCGAACACACCGATCCTGGTGCCCGCCTCCGCCGCCGCGTAGCCGCCGAGTTCGAGCGCCTCGTGACAGCACTCCAGGAACAGGCGGTGCGCGGGCTCGGTCAGGGCCGCCTCGTGGGAGCTCATCCCGAAAAAGTCCGCGTCGAACGAGTCGACGTCGTCGAGCGCGCCGGCGACCGGGACCACCCCCGGTTCCCCGCCGCCGAAGGTCCGCACCCGGCTCACGCCGTCGCGGAGGTCTGCCCAGAATCCGTCGAGGTCCGTCGCACCGGGCACCCGCACCGCGACACCGATGATCGCGATCCGCTCCTCGTGCGCTGGGGCGGCCACCGCTCGGGCCTCCGTCACCCGGCCAGGTCCCGACAGGTGATCGGCGAGCAGGGCGGGGGTCGGGTACTCGAACACCGCGGTCGGCCGCACCTCCCGGCCGAGCAGCGTGGTCAGGGTCGTGGTCAGCTTGACCACGGTCACCGAGGTCATCCCCGCCTCGTAGAACGGCGTGCGCGGATCGACGTCCTGGCCGAGCACCTCCCGGACCGCCGCGAGGACCGTGGCGCGGACGTCGACGGTCCGCCCGAGTTCGCCGTCGAGCAGCCGTCGCCGCAGTTCGGCGCGCTGGACCTTGCCCCCACCGGTCCGCGGGAACTCATCGGGTGCGACCGGCACCACTTTCGCCACGGTCAGCCGCAATCGGCCGAACACCGCCTCCCGCACCGCCTTCGCCACCGCGTCGAATCCGGCCGCGCGCGCCGCGATCAGGATGACCAGGTCCTCGGTACCGGACTCGGCGTTGGGCAGGCCGACCGCGGCCACCTCGCCTGCCTGGGCGCCGCTCGCCGCGCACACGACTTCCTCGATCTCGTGGCAGAAATGGTTCTGTCCATTGAGGATGATCAGATCCTTGGCCCGGCCGGTGAGGACCACCTGCCCGTTCGCCAGGAACGCGAGATCACCGGTGTCCAGCCAGCCCGGTGCGGGGAACGCGGCGCGGTTCGCCTCTTCGGCGTGCAGGTATCCGGGGGTGACCCGGGCGGAGCGCACCTGCAGCCTGCCGATCTCACGTTCGCGCAGCAGTTCGCCCCGGTCGTCCACCACCCGCACGCTCGCCCCGGGCGCGGGGGAACCGACCGCCACGAACGTGCTGCACTCGTGTTCTTCCGCGGAATCGGGGGCTTGGCACAGTTCGCCGTCGAGGCTCGACTTCAGCACCCGGTGCACGCTGTCCGGCGTACCGAGAGTGCCGAAGGTGATCGCGGTGACCGTCTCCGTCATCCCCCACACCGGCCGGATCCGGCTCTCCTCGATGCCGAACCGGGCTGTCCGCTCGAGGAAGCGCGACATCACCGGCAGCTGGATCTGCTCGCCGCCGCAGAGCAGGGTGCGGACCGAGGACAGATCCCGGTCGCGGGTGTCCCCGGCCAACTCGGCGGCCACCTGCGCGAACCCGAACGTCGGCGACCAGCTGTGCGTGACGCGGTACTCGGCGAGCAGATCCAGCCAGCGGCTCGGCCTGCCCAGTACCAGTTCGGTCGGCACGTGCACGTTCGTCACGCCGGCGTAGACCTCGAGCACGTGGTAGAGGAGCAAGGCGCCGCTGTGGTCCACCGGCAGCCAGTTCAACGTGGTGTCGTCCGGCCGCAGGCCGAGCGCCTTCCGGGACCCCGCCGCGAACTCCATCAGGCCGCGATGCGTCAGCGGGATCGCCTTGGCGGCGCCGGTACTGCCGGAGGACAGCATCACCAGCGCCGGATCATCCGGCGCCGGTGTGTGAAGGCCGAGTTCGGGCAGTGCGCTCATCGGCTCCGTCGACGCCCGCGCGATCCGCAAACCGGACAAGCCCGGCTCCGCGTCGCCGACGAGTACGACGGGATCACGCAGCAGCTCGGCCACGTGCTTCAGCCTCCGCCGCGACGCATCGTCCTCGGCCGCGCCCGCCATCGGCACCGGCAGCGCACCACCGAGGACACAGCCCCAGAAGGACGGGAAGAACTCGGCGAGCGGCAGACCGGACAGGACCACCGGATCTCCGCGGCCGACTCCGAGATCCCGCAGCCGGGCCCGCACCGCGCTCGCCCTGGCCAGGAGTTCCGGGTAGGGACAGCGATCCGGCTTGCCTGCCGCGTCCAGCGTCACCACCGCTCGACCGGGGGCGTCGGCCGCGGCGTTCCGCAGCGCCTTGGCGAGATCCACTCGCTCGCTCGTCCCCAGTTCGAGCGGTTCCCCGTGAACCAGCGCTTCCCCCATTACGATCCTTTCTTCGCTGCTTTCGCGACGCCTGGCGACACGCCGGCGGCCCCCGGCCGGCGGCTCCGAAGGCGCAGCAGGACGATCCCGACCACGAGGACCGGGAGGGCGTGGTACGCCGCGACGACGACCGGCGGTGACGCGACCTCGAGCAGCAGGCCGCAGGTGGCCATCCCGGCGGCGAACCCGGCCGTCTCCGCGGTGGCCGACAGGCCGAACAGCCGCGCGCGTTCCGCTTCCGGCGCCGCCTGCAACCTGCTCAGATACGCGACCTCGGTGAGTCCGTCGGCAAGGCCCGCGACGAACAGGACCACCACCAGCACCGGGATCGGCAAGCCGGTGAACGCGACCACGAACGCCACCGACATCAGCACGGTCCCGGCCGCGAACGCGCGATCGCCGAGCCACGCCATCCTGCCGTGGTCCGTCCGGCGGCAGATCCACTGCACCGCGATGGCGCCGACGGCCCAAGCCGTCCAGAACCAGCTCATGAAGGCGTACGGCGCACCCGGCCACTCCGCGCCCGCGTGTACCGGCAAGGCCACGTTGTGCGAGGCCGAACCGAAGGCGTCGGAGCCTCGGATGAGTACCAGCCCGAGGACGGCCGACGACAGTCCTGCCGTCACCCGCGTCCGGGGCCCACCGTTCGGCACGGCCGTTCTCTCGCCGCCGGAACCGTTGGTGTTCAAGGGAAGCAACCACAACACCGACGCGGACACCAGGAACGACGCGGCGTTGATCAGGAACGCGGCCTCGAATCCGCCCGCCATGACCACGACGGGCGCCGACGCGTAGCCCAGCACCGTCCCCAGTGAGCGCCCCGCGACCAGTCGCCCGTTCATCCGTACCCGGCGGTCCTGCCCCACCATCGCGGGCACACTCGTTCGGAGCGACACCGAGAACGCCGTGTTGCCCGCCCCCAGTACGGCGGCGGCCACGAGCAGCCCGCCCAGCCCCACCGCCTGTCCGGCGACGCCGAGCACGATCATCGCCATCGCCTGCGCGAGATCCGCGACGACCATCAGCCGCCGTCGCTCGAACCGCGCGGCGAGCCGCCCCGCCGGCACCCCGAACAGGAATCCCGAACCGACGCGCACCGCCATCACCGCGCCGAGACCGAGCGGTCCGCCGGTCACTTCCAGGGTGAACAAGGCCAGCGCGATCAGGTTGAGAAAGGTGCCGAACGACGACACCGAATACGCCACGAGAAACACCCACAGCGCCGCATCGCCGGTACCGGTTTTCCGGCCGTGACGAACGAGCATCGAATCCCCTGATCGTTTTCCGGTGCCGTCCTGCCGCGAGTGACGGCCAGGTCGGTATGCGAATCGGTGCGGCTGACGCCGATGAACGCTCGGGGACCGAAGGGAACTTTTTTCTCAATTCACGCGACGAAGGACGCCGTTCAGCCCGCATCGCCGCCGCACGAATTAATTGCCAAAAGAAGACAGGACCGCCCTCTGGACGGCCACTGAAAGCCAGTTATTTTACTCCATGTACAATAAAGAAAGAACGTTTCCCCACAGAGACGCACCAAGGCACGCCGACCGTTTACTTCCCCAGTTTCTACATCTCGGCGAGAATAACGGCCCGGATTCACCTCGTCAACAGCGGACTCCGCGCCCAAACCGTCCGAATTCGATCGAACACACCGAGTGGAACCAAAAGCGACACGGCAAAGAGAATTACTCCATCGGAATCCGTGGTTATGCCGTTTGCCGCGTCCGGTGCCCGCCGAACGGGCGCTCATTCGTCGAGTGGCGACCGATCGGCCACGCAAGTACGCCCGGCGGAGCTCAGCGGTAGGTGAACTTCGGCGGCCGCCGCGCCAGGAACGCGGCCACCCCCTCCGCGTAGTCCTCACCGTGCAGGGCACCGAGCCGGATCTCGTCGACCTCGGCATCGGATTCCTGTTGTCCCGCCACGATCTTCTCGATGATCCGGTTCATCCCGCGCACCGACGCCTGCGAACGCGAAGCCAGCGTCTCGACGAACTTCGTGGTCGAAGCCTCCAGCTCATCGGCCGGGAAGACGTCGTTCAGCAACCCGATCTCCCGCGCCCGGCGGGCGTCGACGAGTTCACCCGAGAGCAGGAAGTACTTCGCGTGCGCCGGGCCGACCAGCGAGACCAGTCGCCGTGTCGAGTCGAAGTGGTAGACGATCCCGAGCTTCGCCGGCGTGATGCCGAAACGCGAGCCCTCCGCGGCGAAGCGGAAGTCGCAGGCGACCGAGATCTGGCATCCGCCGCCGATGCAGTTCCCCTGGATCATCGCGACCGTCGGCTTCCGCGACGCCGTCAGCGCCGCCACGGCCCCGTCGACGGCCTTGTCGTAGGTCTCGGCCGCGTCGGCGGTCGAGCGCAGGTCCCGGAACTCGCTGATATCGGCGCCCGCCGAGAAATGCGCGCCCGCACCGGTCAGCACGAGGACCTTGATCGCCGGATCCGCCTCCACCCGCGCCACCACGTCCGGGATCGCCGACCACATCCCGTAGGTGATCGCGTTCATCTTCTCCGGCCTGGTGAACGTCAGCCGCGCGACCTCGCCGTCGCGAGTGAACTCGAACCCGTCAGTCATGTTCCGAACCTAACCGGATGTCGCGGGCGATCACGAAGCCGAAGTGACCCGATACACGTCGTAAACGCCTTCGACGCCCCGGACCACCTTCAGCACGTGCCCGAGGTGCTTCGGGTCGCCCATCTCGAACGAGAACCGGCTGACCGCGACCCGGTCGCGTGACGTCGTGACCGACGCGGACAGGATGTTGACCTTCTCGTCCGCGAGCACCTTCGTGACGTCCGAGAGCAGGCGGTGCCGGTCCAGCGCCTCGACCTGGATCGCGACGAGGAACACCGAAGACGCCGACGGCGCCCATTCCACCTCGACGAGCCGCTCGGGCTGGGCCCGCAGGTCGTCGGCGTTGGTGCAGTCGGTCCGGTGCACGCTGACGCCGCCGCCGCGGGTGACGAAACCGAGGATCTCGTCGCCGGGCACCGGCGTGCAGCAGCGGGCGAGCTTGGCCCAGATGTCGCTGGCGCCCTTCACCACGACGCCGACGTCGTTCGAGCCGCGGCGGCGGGTGACCGTGGACGGGGTCGCGCGCTCGGCGAGCTCCTCCTCCGCCTCGTCGACCCCGCCGATGAGCGCGACCAGCCGCTGCACGACGTGCTTCGCGCTGGTGTGGCCCTCGCCGACGGCCGCGTACAGCGAACTGATGTCCGGATGCCGGAGCTCGGTGGCGACCGCGCCCATCGACTCGGCGGAGACCAGCCGCTGGATCGGGAGGCCGACCTTGCGGACCTCCTTGGTGATGGCCTCCTTGCCGCCTTCGATCGCCTCGTCGCGGCGTTCCTTGGCGAACCACTGCCGGATCTTCGCGCGCGCCTTGGGCGAACCGGCGAACTGCAGCCAGTCGCGGCTCGGCCCCGCCGTCTCGGCCTTCGAGGTGAAGATCTCGATGACCTCGCCGTTCTCCAGCTTGCGCTCGAGCGCGACGAGCCTGCCGTTGACGCGGGCCCCGATGCAGCGATGACCGACCTCGGTGTGCACGGCGTAGGCGAAGTCGACCGGCGTCGAATCGACCGGCAGCGTGATCACGTCACCCTTGGGCGTGAACACGAAGATCTCGCGCGAGGCGAGCTCGTAGCGCAGCGACTCGAGGAAGTCCCCCGGGTCCGCCGCTTCACGCTGCCAGTCGAGGAGCTGGCGCATCCACGCCATCTCGTCGACGTCCATGGCGTTCCCGTTGTGGGTGCCCTTGGTCTCCTTGTACCGCCAGTGCGCGGCGATGCCGTACTCGGCGGTGCGGTGCATCTCGTAGGTGCGGATCTGGACTTCCAGCGGTTTGCCGTCCGGCCCGATCACCGTGGTGTGCAACGACTGGTACACACCGAACCGCGGCTGCGCGATGTAGTCCTTGAACCGGCCGGGAACCGGCTGCCACAGCGCGTGGACGACGCCCATCGCGGCGTAGCAGTCACGGACGTCCTCGACCAGGATCCGCACGCCCACCAGGTCGTGGATGTCGTCGAGGTCGCGGCCGCGGACGATCATCTTCT
Organism: Amycolatopsis sp. PSD-21; assembly: GCF_055561455.1. Classification (NCBI taxonomy): domain Bacteria; kingdom Bacillati; phylum Actinomycetota; class Actinomycetes; order Pseudonocardiales; family Pseudonocardiaceae; genus Amycolatopsis; species Amycolatopsis sp. PSD-21. Next base: position 5,218,661 of record NZ_CM145712.1, read on the forward strand.
GGTGGATCGAGTAGTAGTGCTTCGGCCTGCCCTCGACCTTGGCGGTGATCCGCGAGCATTCGAGGTTGCTGGTCAGCTCGGTGATCACCGAGCGCAGGTAGGTGTCGCGCGAAGGCGCGCGATCGGCGACGAGGCGGACGATCTCGTCGTACTTCTTCGGCTGCAGGATGGCGAAGGCCAGGTCCTCCAGCTCCCATTTGACCGTCGCCATGCCGAGCCGGTGCGCCAGCGGGGCGAGGACCTCCAGGGTCTCGCGCGCCTTGCGGGCCTGCTTCTCCGGCGGCAGGAAGCGCATCGTGCGCATGTTGTGCAGCCGGTCGGCCAGCTTGATGACCAGCACGCGCGGGTCGCGTGCCATCGCGATGACCATCTTGCGGATGGTCTCGGCCTCGGCGGCCGTGCCGAGCTTGACCTTGTCCAGTTTGGTGACGCCGTCGACGAGCTCGCCGACCTTCTCGCCGAAATCGGCCTTCAGGCTCTCCAGCGAGTAACCGGTGTCTTCGACGGTGTCGTGCAGCAGCGCCGCGACCAGCGTCGTGGTGTCCATGCCGAGTTCGGCGAGGATGGTCGCGACCGCGAGCGGATGCGTGATGTACGGGTCGCCGGACTTGCGCCGCTGCTCGCGGTGCAGCTCTTCGGCGACGTCGTAGGCGCGCTGGAGCTGCGCGAGATCGGCGTTGGGATGCAGCTCGCGGTGGATGACGGCGAGCGGCTCGAGAACCTGCTTGACCGGCGCGGCGCGCTGCGCGGTGATCCGGCGGGCGAGGCGGGCGCGCACGCGGCGCGTCGCGGACGGCGTCGGCGCTGCCCCCTGTCGCGCCGCACCGTTCTGCTCGGTGCCGTCCTTCGAGGACACCGCGGCATCGAGCTCTTGGCTCACCCGCACCTCCTGCGCTTCGTGCGGCCTTCGGACATCAAGGGTAACCGCTCCCCCTCGCGGCTCACTTGGTACGCCCGGTCAACACACCCGGAGGGCCTCCACACGGCGCCCTTCAAGCACGGAACGACCACCGAGCGCGCCGAGTTCCATGACCACAGAAACCCCGGTGACCTGCGCCTTCGCGTCTTCCAGCAATTTGCAGGTGGCCGCGACAGTGCCACCGGTGGCGAGCACGTCGTCGAGGACCGCGACACGCTGGCCGGGCTCGACGACGCCTTCGGGGAGTTCGACGGTCGCGGTGCCGTACTCCAGCGTGTACCCGACCCTGCCCGCGACCCGGGGCAGCTTGCCGGGCTTGCGGATCAACGCGACACCGAGCCCACGGGCGTAGCCGACGGCGGCGGCCAGCAGGAATCCGCGTGCTTCCACCCCGGCCAGCAGATCGGCGTCGGGATCGACGGTGGCGGCCAGCGCGTCGGTGACGGCCTTGAAGCCCGCCGCGTCGGCGAACAGCGGGCTCAGGTCCCGGAACAGCACGCCGGGTTCCGGGAAGTCCGGCACGTCGGCGATGAGGTCGAGTGCCTTGTCCAGCTCCATGTGCTTCCTGCTCTCCTGAACACCAGGAAAGGTCCTTCCCTCACGGAGTTCGCAAGGAAAGGACCTTTCCGGGGGTTGAACTCGATTACCTCTTGCGCTTGCCCGACGGACGGCCCTTGTGGGCCTTCTGGTTCCGGGCGGGGACGCTCGCCGCGGCGGCGTACGCCTTCTCCTTGCGGAGTTCGGCGGCCAGGGCGTCCTCGTCGTTCGGGTCGAAGTCGTCGTCGCGCTCGGCGGCCTTGCGGGCCTGGTTCGCGCGCCGCGCGGCGACCCGGTCCGCCTGCTGGCGGAACTTCGGGTCACGCATCTTCAGGTCCACCAGCAGCGGGGTGGCCAGCGCGACCGACGACAGCACACCGACCAGGGTGCCGGTGAGCTGCACCAGCGCCAGGTCCTGCAGCGTGCCGGAGCCGAGCAGGATGTACCCGACGACGAGCAGGCCGAGAATCGGCAGCATCGCGATCAGCGCCGTGTTGAACGACCGCATCAGCGTCTGGTTCAGCGCCAGGTTGGCCGCCTCGCCGAAGGTGCGGCGGGTGAGCCCGAGCAGACCGCGCGTGTTCTCGCGGACCTTGTCGAACACCACCACCGTGTCGTACAGCGAGAACCCGAGGATCGTCAGCAGACCGATCACCGTCGCCGGCGTGACCTCGAAGCCGATCAGCGAGTACACACCCGCTGTCACCACGATGTCGTGCAGGAGCGAGATCAGCGCCGCGGCGGCCATCCTGACGTCGAAGTACAACGCCAGGAACAGCGTGACCGCCAGGAGGAACACCCCGAGCGCGATCAGCGCCTGCCGCGAGATCTCCCCGCCCCAGGACGCGCTGACCGCGCTGTCGCTGATGGCCTGGACACTCGGCTGGCCGCTGCTTCCGATCGGGCCGAGGTCCCGGAACAGCGCTTCCTTGATCTTGGCGACCTCGCCGGCGTCCAGGGTGTCCGAACGGAGCTGGATGGTCGACGAGGCACCGCTGCCGACCTTCTGCGCCTCGTCGGCCGGACGGCCGAGCGCGTCGGCGAAGACGTCCTTGGCCTGCTGTTCGGTGATCTGCCCGTTCTTGCCGTTCGCGGGCAGCTGGATCTGGGTGCCGCCTTCGAAGTCGATCCCGAAGTTGAAGCCCTTGATCCCCATCGACGCGATGCAGACCAGGACCAGCGCGCCGAAGAAGATGTACCAGCGCTTGCGCTTGCCGACCACGTCGAACGCGCCCGTGCCCACATAGAGGCGGCGGAAGATGCTCTCGCGCTTGCCCGCGGTGGTGGTGTTGTCGTCGACCACGGTCACGCCTCCTTGACGTTCGGGCGGCCGGCGGCCGGACGGGCCGCCTTGCGCTCCGAGCCCACCTGCTGCACGGCACCGAGGCCGAGGTTCTTGGGGTTGGACAGGAACTTCGACTTCGAGCGGGACACCATCGAGACCAGCGGGTGGGTCACGAGGTAGACCACGACGAGGTCGAGGACCGTCGACATGCCGAGGGTGAACGCGAAGCCCTTGACCTCACCGACGGCCAGCCAGTAGAGGATGGCGGCGGCGAGGAAGCTGACCGCGTCCGACGCGAGGATCGTGCGCTGGGCACGGGACCAGCCTCGCGGTACCGCGGAGCGGAACGTTCTGCCTTCCCGGATCTCGTCCTTCAACCGTTCGAAGTAGATGACGAACGAGTCCGCGGTGATACCGATCGCGATGATCAAGCCCGCCACGCCGGCGAGGTCGAGGGTGTACCCGATCCACCGCCCCAGCAGCACCAGCACCGCGTAGACCAGCGAGAACGACAGGGCGAGCGACAAGATCGTCAGCACACCCAGCAGCCGGTAGTAGAACAAGCAGTAGATGAAGACGATCAGGAGGCCGAGGCCACCGGCGATCAGGCCCGCCTGCAGCGACGCGAGACCCAGCGTCGCGGACACCGTCGTCGCGTCCGAGGACTCGAACGACAGCGGCAGCGAGCCGTACTTCAGCACGTCGGCCAGGTCCTTCGCCTCGGTCTGGCTGAAGCGGCCGGTGATCTGGGTCTGCCCGCCGAGGATCGCCGACTGGATGGTCGGCGCGGAGACGACCTGCGTGTCGAGGACGAACGCGGCCTGCTTCTGGACGTTCTTCGAGGTGAAGTCGCCCCAGATCCGGGAGCCCTCGCCCTTGAAGTTCAGGTTGACGACCCACTGGGAGTTCTGGGTGTCGTAGCCCGAGGAGGCGTCGGAGATCTCGGTTCCGGGCAGGAACTCCGGCTCCAGCAGGTACTTCATGGTGTTCTTGTCACCGCAGGCGACCAGCGGCTTGTCCGTGAGGTCATTGCCGACCAGCGGGTCCGACACCTTGGGGTCGCAGTTGAGGGCCGCGAAGGCCTTCTCGGCGGCCGCGGCCTGCTTCGCCTGGTCCGTCGAAAGCAGATCGGGGTTCTGCCGGAGACTCCGGGCCTCCTCGATCTCCTTCTTGGTCTGCTCGTCGGAGTCGCCCTGCTGCTGCGGCGCGCCGACAGCGCCACCGCCACCGTTGGCCGGGCTGCTCGGCGGGGCGCTCACACCCGGCGAGGTCGGCGGCGCCGAAGGCGTGCCCGAGGCGGGCGGGGCCGACGGCTGCTGAACCGGGGTCACCGGCTGCGACGTCACGACCTTCCGGAAGCCCAGCTTCGCGGTCTTGCCCAGCGTCTTGGCCTGGTCGCCCTGCTCACCGGGGACGGTGATGACGACGTTGCTGCCGTCGAGGACGACCTCGGTGCCGCTGACGCCGATACCGTTGACCCGGCGCTCGATGATCGAGCGGGCCTGTTCGAGGGACTCTCGCGGAGGGTCGCCGCCGTCGGGGTTTCGGGCGGACAGGGTGACCCTCGTGCCGCCTTGCAGATCGATGCCGAGCTTCGGCGTCGGCTTGCCGCTACCGGTGAAGAACACCAGGGCGTACAGCGCCACCACGATCAGGGCGAAGAAGGCGAGATAGCGTCCCGGGCGGAGATGCCCGGCCGGTGCGGCCACTGTGCTTCGGTCTCCTCGGACGGACTGGGTTTTTCCCCAATGGACTTGGCTGTTCACTCACTGGACGGGAGTCCGGCGGTACCGCGAACGAGCACGACTATGACGACGGACACGCACGCAGCACCGAGACACTACTCGGTGCTGCGTGAGCCCGGCGTTGGCCCCGCACCTACGAAAGTCTGGTGTCGGGGATGGCCTTACAACCGCTACTTCTTGCCGTGCTCCAGCGGAGGAGCGATCTGCGCGCCCGACTTCTCCTCGACGCGCTCGTCGTCCTTCGACTCGACGACCGGCGCTTCGACGACCTCATCGGTGTCGGTGGCGTCGTTGACGTCTTCGTCGGTCTCGACGACCGGCTCGACCTTCTCGCGGACGGCCTGGCGCAGCCAGGTGGTCACGACGCCCGGAGCGATCTCGAGGTCGATCGTGGTGTCGGCGGAAGCGTCGGCGACGGACGCGTAAAGACCGGAGGTGGTCATCACCCGGTCACCGGGAGCCAGGCTCGCGAGCAGCTCCTGCTGCGCTGCCGCCGCCTTCTTCTGCTTACGGGTGCCCATGACGAGCGGAATCGCCACAACGAGCATCAGGAGCAGCGGCAGCAATAACTGGTTCATGATTCTCCATTTCGAGCGGACGCCGCGCGGTGCGCTGTTTTGTCCGGTTTGGCGGGGTGTGCTCTCTCCGAGTGTGCCAGGTGCCAGCGGAAACTCCACCACCACCCGTCGTCACCACGGGCCTCGGACCGCGTGAACGGTCCGGTCAGTCCTGGTCGAACAGGGTCGGTCCGCCCTGATCGCCGCGCGTGGCGCCGGCCGGGACCGGCAGGCCGAGGTGTTCCCACGCGGCCGCTGTGGCGACCCGGCCGCGAGGAGTGCGGGCGAGCATACCGGCGCGGACCAGGTAAGGCTCACACACCTCTTCGACGGTGGTCGGTTCCTCCCCCACCGCGACGGCCAGCGTCGACACGCCGACCGGGCCGCCGCCGAAGGAGCGGACCAGCGCGGTCAGCACCGCGCGGTCGAGCCGGTCGAGGCCGAGTTCGTCGACGTCGTAGACCTCCAGCGCGGCCCGCGCGATCTTGCGCGTGACCTTGCCGTCGGCCCGGACTTCGGCGTAGTCGCGCACCCGGCGCAGGAGCCGGTTCGCGATCCGGGGTGTGCCGCGGGACCGGCGGGCGATCTCCGCGCAGCCGTCCCGGTCGATGTCGATGTCGAGGATCGTGGCGGCGCGGCGGGCGACGAGTTCGAGTTCGCTGTCGCTGTAGAACTCCATCTGGCCGGTGAAACCGAACCGGTCACGCAGCGGGCCGGTCAGCGAACCGGACCTCGTCGTGGCGCCGACCAGCGTGAACGGGGCGATCTCCAGCGGGATGCTGGTGGCGCCGGGCCCCTTGCCGACGACGACGTCGACACGGAAGTCCTCCATCGCGAGGTACAGCATCTCCTCGGCGGGACGGGCGATGCGGTGGATCTCGTCGATGAACAGGACGTCGCCGGGCGCCAGGTTCGACAGCATCGCGGCCAGGTCGCCCGCGCGTTCCAGCGCCGGTCCCGAGGTGATGCGGATGGCGGCGTTGAGCTCGGCGGCGACGATCATCGCCATACTCGTCTTGCCGAGCCCCGGCGGACCGGAGAGCAGGACGTGATCCGGCGGGACACCCCGGCGTCGCGCGCTCTCCAGGACGAGTTCGAGCTGTTCACGCACCCGCGGCTGACCGACGAACTCGTCGAGTTTGCGCGGGCGCAGCGTGGTCTCGACCTCGCGTTCGCCCGTCTGCGGCAGCGCCGAAAGCGTCTCGTCGTCGGCGTCGAATTCCGTCACGGCCTCATAGTCCATGTGGCCGGTTACCGCTTACGCCCGAGGGTGGCCAACGCGGCGCGCAGCACGGACGACGTCGTGTGGCCTTCGCCCTCGCCGAGCACCTTGTCGACGGCCTGTTCGGCCTGCTTGGCCGGGAAGCCGAGACCCGCGAGTGCCTCGACGACCTCGCCTCGCAACGCACCGGGCGCCACGACCGCGGGCGAACCGTCCGTCGGGCCCGCGAGCGCGGTGACCTTGTCGCGGAGTTCGAGCGTGAGCCGCTCGGCGCCCTTGCGGCCGATACCGGGCACCTGGGTGAGCACGGTGATGTTGCCTTCGACCAGCGCGGAACGCAGCTTGTCGGGATCGAGGACGGCGAGTGTCGCGAGCGCGAGCCGCGGGCCGATTCCGGAGACCGTCTGCAGCAGGCCGAACAGTTCGCGGGCGTCGGCGTCGGCGAAACCGAACAGCGTCAAGGAATCCTCGCGGACCACGAGCGCGGTGTGCAGCATCGCCTCCTCACCGCGGCGAAGCGTCGCGAGGGTGGCGGGGGTGGCCTGCACGGCGAAGCCCACTCCCCCGACCTCGATCACGACGTGGTCGAGACCGATGGAGAGGATTTCACCGCGTACCGAGGAGATCATCGAGCCGCTCCCTGCGTTTTGGCTTGTTTGGCCGCGGCGGCGAGCCTGGCCTTGTGGTTCTTGGCGATCTCGGCCGCCCTGGCCTCGGCTTCGGCGAGCCGGACCCGCATCGGCTCGCGCCACAGGTGGCAGATGGCGAGCGCGAGCGCGTCCGCGGCGTCCGCCGGATGCGGTTTGACCTCGAGACCGAGCAGCCGCATGACCATACCGGTGACCTGCGCCTTGTCCGCGCGCCCGGAGCCCGTGACGGCGGCCTTGACCTCGCTCGGGGTGTGGAACACGACCGGCAGCCCGCGCCGGGCGGCGGCGAGCGCGACGACGCCGCCCGCCTGCGCGGTGCCCATCGCGGTGCGCACGTTGTGCTGCGCGAAAACCCGCTCCACGGCGACGGCCTCGGGCTTGTACCGGTCGAGCCAGCGCTCGACGGCGTCGGAGATCCCCAGCAGCCGCACGGAGAGATCGGCGTCCGGCGGGGTCCGCACGACGTCGACGGCCACGGCGCGGACGGTGCGGCCCGTGCCGCCGTCGACCACTCCCAGCCCGCACCTGGTCAGACCGGGGTCGACCCCGAGTACCCGCACGCGTTTTCCTCCGCTCCGGCGAACATCAGTTCGAGATCCGAGGCTACCCGGAGCGGGCTCCGGGCAAGATGAGGACATGCCGAGTCCCGACGACTTCACCGCCCATCTGGGTCTCCAGCCGTTGCCCGTCGAGGGTGGCCGCTGGGCCCAGAGCTGGCGCGACGAAACCGCGTCCGCGATCTACTACCTGCTGGCGCCGCCGGAAACCTCGGCGCCGCACCGGCTGGACCGGCCGGAGATCTACGCGCACCACGCCGGGGCGCCGGTGCGGATGCTGCTGTTGTTCCCGGACGGAAGTGTTTCGCGGCCGGTGCTCGGACCGGACGTCGCCGCAGGTCAGCGACCGCAGGTGGTGGTGCCCGCCGGGGTGTGGCAGGCGTCGGTGAGCACCGGCGAGTGGAGCTTGGTCGGGACCGTGGTGGTGCCGCCTTATACGGACGACTGCGTGGAGTTCCGGTCCGCGGCGGCTTTGGCCGCCGAGTGGCCGGACGCGGCGGAGGACCTGGCGCCCTGGCTTGAGTGAGCGCTGGGGCTCCCGGGGGTCGGCGGCTGCGTTCGCCCAAGTACATGAAGGACCCCTTCCTTGCGTCTAGCGCCGTGAAGGGGGCCTTCATGTACTTGACAAGCGTGAAGGCCGAGTTCGTCCGGCTGAGCCGCGGAAAGGGGGCCTTCACGCGCGGCCGTTGTGGCGCGTGGTGCCGTTGAGGCCGAGGTGACGATCCCCGAGTCCGTGAAGGCCTCCTTCACTACCTTCAGGGTAGGTACGGAGCCCTTCACGGACTGCGGACGTCAGCAGAAGTGTCCTGGTACATGAAGGACCCCTTCCCTGCGCCCAGCGCCGTGAAGGGGTCCTTCATGTACTTACGACATCCGAACAGCGGTACCTCAGGGGCCGTCGACGCCCGGCGTCCAGCTCTCCGGGTCACCGGATTCGGTCAGCACCGGCTGGTACCGCGCGAAGCCCTCGGGCGCGTCCGCGTGCCACGGGAAGTGACCGTCCGGCGTGGCGACGATCAGTTGCAGCGCCGGGAAGTCCCCGTCCGGGTAGATCAGGAACGCGCTCCCGAAGTACTCGGGATAGTGCCCCTTCGCGACCCGTTCGAAGACCACCGGCGCGCCCTCGAAGAAATCGTCGTACTGCTTGCCGACCTCAAAGATCTCGCCGGCGGCCGCGCGGTCGACGTAGGCGTCGAGCAAGACCGGCCCCATGTGCTCGGGCAGTCCGATCACGACCGCTTCCGCGACGTTGTGCAACGCCCAGGCGCACGCGGTGAAGCAGAAGGGCGCTTCCTGCTCGTCGCCTTCGACCGCGATGACCGCGTTCCCTCTCGCCTTCGCCTGTCCCTCGATCCACTGGATGAGTTCGGTTTCTTCGGCGGTGAGGGCGTCGGCTTCGGAGGTCGTCACGCGCGACATTGTGCCCCACGCGAGCGCCCGCACCTAGCCCCGGGACCGATTTTCCGCGGCATGGCGGGAAAATCGATCAGCCGACCTCGGCCATGACCTCGTCCGAAACGTCGAAGTTCGCGTACACGTTCTGCACGTCGTCGCAATCCTCGAGCGCGTCGATGAGCTTGAAGACCTTCTTCGCGCCTTCGACGTCCAGCGGGACGCTGACCGACGGCAGGAACGTGAGATCCGCGGACTCGTACTCGAAACCGGCTTCCTGCAAGGCTTTCCGGACCGGGACGAGGTCGGTGGCCTCGGAGACGATCTCGAAGTTCTCGTCGAGGTCGTTCACCTCTTCGGCACCCGCGTCGAGTACGGCCATGAGGACGTCGTCCTCGCCGGCGTCACCCTTGGGCATGATCACGACGCCCTTGCGGTTGAACATGTAGGCGACCGAACCCGGGTCGGCGAGCGAGCCGTTGTTCCGGGTGAGCGCGGTCCGCACCTCCATGGCGGCGCGGTTCTTGTTGTCGGTGAGGCATTCGATCAGCACGGCCACACCGTTCGGGCCGTAGCCTTCGTAGGTGATGGTCTGCCAGTCGGCGCCACCGGCCTCTTCACCGGCGCCGCGTTTGCGGGCGCGCTCGATGTTGTCCTGCGGGACCGAGTTCTTCTTGGCCTTCTGGATGGCGTCGTAGAGCGTCGGGTTGCCGTCCGGGTCGCCACCGCCGGTCCGGGCCGCCACCTCGATGTTCTTGATCAACCGGGCGAAGAGCTTGCCGCGCTTCGCGTCCAGGTTGGCCTTCTTGTGCTTCGTGGTGGCCCACTTGGAGTGGCCGCTCATCTCTCCTCCATCTACTCCTGTGCCCGCCGCTGAGCACAGTGTCGGTTTTGCTAAGCCTGCCGCACGAGGTCGACGAACAGCCTGTGCACGCGTTCGTCCCCGGTGAGTTCGGGGTGGAACGACGTGGCGAGTACCGCCCCCTGCCGGACCGCGACGATCCTAGCGGCCGCGTCCTCGGAGCCCGGCATTTCGGGGACACTGGCGAGTACCTCGACCCCGTCGCCCGCCTTTTCGACCCACGGGGCGCGGATGAACACAGCGTGCACCGGGCCGCCTTCGACCCCGGTGAAGTCGAGGTCGGCTTCGAACGAGTCCACCTGCCGCCCGAATGCGTTGCGCCGGACGACGACGTCGAGACCGCCGAGTTGCCGCTGGTCAGGCCGCCCGTCGAGGGCCTGGCGGGCGAGCAGGATCATCCCGGCGCAGGAGCCGAACGCGGGCATCCCGTCCGCGATGCGCTCGCGCAGCGGCTCCAGCAGTTCGAAGGTCTCCAGCAGCCTCGACATGGTGGTCGACTCGCCGCCGGGCAGCACCAGGCCGTCCACTTCGGACAGTTCACCCGGGCGGCGGACCGGCAGCGCACGCGCGCCGGCGCGTTCCACCATCGCGGCGTGCTCCCGCACGTCGCCCTGCAGTGCGAGCACGCCGACCACCGGCCGTGCCCCCGTCGCGATCGCCACCCGACCTCCCGAAAGACCTTCCCCCTAGCTTAGGCGCTTCGGGGAACGGCCAGGTCAGGGGACCCCGGCCAGCCGCAGCAGGGCGGCGGTCGCGGCGGCCGCCACGACGACCAGCGCGAACGGCGCCTTGCGCCAGGCGAGCACGCCGCCGACCAGGACTCCCGCGGGCCGGGCGTATCCGGCGAACTCGTGTCCTTCGGTGAGCGCGGCGACGGCGACCAGCGCGGCCAGCAGGACGACGGCCGAACGCGCCATCAGTTTCTCGGCCTTGGGCGACACGGTGAACCGCGCCTTCAGCACCGGCCCGGCGAACCGGAAGGCGAAGGTACCGGCCGCGAGGACCCCGCCGGCGATGATCAGTTCCAGCGGGTCCATCAGTGCACTGCCTCGGGTTCGCGTTCGGCGGGTTCCTTGGCGGCCACTCCGGCCAGCACGCCGACCAGCGCGAGCAGGACCGGCAGCCCCGCGGGCAGGAACGGCGTCGTGGCCAGCGCGACGGCCACGCCGACGAGCACCGGCAGCCGGGCGGCACGGTCGCGCAGCGACGGCAGGACCAGCGCGAGCAGGACCGCCGGGAAGGCGGCGTCGAGCCCGAAGGCGTCGGTGTCGCTGATCGCGGTCCCGGCGTAGGCCCCGGCGAGGACGCCGAGGTTCCAGCAGACGAACAGCCCGATCCCGCACACCCAGTACGCCGCCTTGCGCCGCTCTTCGTCGCGCTGGGCGAGGGCGAACGCGACCGATTCGTCGATCATCAGGTGGCTGCCGACGATCCTCGATGACCACCGCTTCCCCAGGACGTCGCCGATCGCGAAGCCGAAGGGCAGATGCCGCGCGTTGGCGAGCAGACCCGCCGCGACGGCCGCCACCGGGCTGCCGCCGGCGGCGATGATGCCGACGAACATGAACTGCGAGGCCCCGGCGAAGACCAGGACCGAAAGGAGCATGGGCGCCCAGATCGGGAAGCCGGAGCCCACCGCGATCGCGCCGTAGGAGATGCCGACAATGGTGTCGGCGAGGCAGACCAGCCCGATGTCACGGAGAAGATCGCGCCCCAGGACACGAGTGGTTGTTCGCCATATCGAACGCATAGCGTCATACAATGAACGAACGCAGCCGTGTTCGTCAAGGCGAACGCAACGACCGATGGAGCGAACGCATGTCCCCGACCGCGTCCGACGGCGCACCACTGGACGTCATCGCCATGTCCCTGCGCCGGGAACGTGCCCGCACCGGACTGTCCCTCACCGAGGTCGCCAAACGCGCCGGCATCGCGAAGTCCACGCTCTCGCAGCTGGAATCCGGGACCGGGAACCCGAGCGTCGAGACGATCTGGGCGTTGTGCGTCGCGCTCGACGTCCCGTTCTCCCGCGTGGTCGAACCCGAACGCCCCCGCGTGCAGGTCATCCGCTCGGGCAGCGGGCCGACGGTGTTCGCCGAGCACGCCGATTACGCCTGCACGCTGCTCAGTTCCTGCCCGCCCGGCGCCCGGCGCGACGTGTACCTGATCCGCGCCGAGCCCGGGAAACCACGGCTCTCCGATCCGCATATGAGCGGCATCGTCGAGCACATCGTCCTCAGCGCGGGCCGCGCCAAGGTCGGGCCGCTGGACGAGCCGGTCGAACTGCTGCCAGGCGACTACATCTGCTACCCCGGCGACGTCCCGCACATCTTCGAGGCGCTCGAACCGGGCACGTACGGCGTGGAGATCGCCGAGTACACCTGATCAGGCCGGCTCCTTCTCTTCGGTGACCTCGGCGAGCTTCCAGCCGCCCTTCCGCCGCAGAACCAGGAGGTAGTAGGCGATGGACAGCAGGGCGACGCAGGCGGTGACGATCAGGCTCGGCCGCCCCACCGCAGGATCGAGCAGGTTCTGGTAGACGACGAACACCAGGACGGCGAGCGCCAGCACCGGCGCGACCGGGAACCACGGCATCCGGTACCTGGCGTGCGCGGTGGCACCGGTGCGCCTTCCGACGATCGCGCCGAGGCAGAGCGCCGCGTAGACCGCCACGATCGACGTGCTCGTCACCACCAGCAGCAGTTTCGGGTCGACGAAGCAGAGCAGCGCGGCCACCAGGCCCGTGCCGACGGTGGCCACCCACGGCGTCCCGAACTTCGGGTGCACCGCGGCCAGCGCCCGGTTGACCGGCCGGGGCCACGCGCGGTCGCGGCCGCTGCTGAACAACATCCGCGAACTGATCAGCACGATCGCCAGCACGGCGTTGATGATCGCGAGCGCGACCGCCAGCCCGAGCACCGTGTCGAGGGTTCCGCCGCCGCGCGAGTCGATGAAGTAGGACAGCATGTTCTCCGAGGCGAACAACGCGTTCAGATCGGGCGCGCCGAGCAGGACCGCGGTCACCGGGATCAGCTCGGCGAGCACCGTGATGCCGAGGGCCATCAGGATCGCGCGGGCGATACCGCGGGAGGCGTCCTGCGTCTCCTCGCCGAAGTACACCGCCGAGCCGTAGCCGTTGTAGGCGAAGATCGCGACCGACGTGGCGATCGCGATGGCGCCGACCGTGGCCGGTCCGCCGTCCGAGGCGACCGGATGGGCCAGCAGGTCGGTGAAAGAGCGTGCCGGGTTCAGCAGTCCGAGCGCGCTGACCACGATCAGCGCGAGGATCTCGATCGCCAGGAAGATACCGGTGACCCAGGCGTTGAGCTTGATGTCCAACACGCCGACGACGGCCGCGACCACACAGGTCACGGCGGCGATCACCGAGCCGGGTACGCCGGGCAGGAGCACGCCGAGGTAGGTGCCGACGCCGAGCGCGATCACCGCGACGATGAGCACCTGCGTGATGATCATCAGGCCGAGTACGGCGAACCCGGGCAGGCGGCCGAGAGTGCGGGTGACGATCGCGTACTCGCCGCCCGCCAACGGGAACGCCGACGCCAGTTCGGCGTAGACGAAGGCCATGAACACTCCGACCACCGCGGCCGCCACGAAGCTGTAGAAGGCGCCCGTCCCGGCCCCGGAGATCACCCCCGGCGCGATGATGAAGACCGACGAGGCGGGGCTGATCGCGGAGAGCGTGATGAGCAGCGTGCCGAGGGTGCGCAGACCGCGGCGCAGGGCTGGAGTGGACACGGCCGACCTCCTACAAGGTGGGTTCCTTGAATCTCCTTCGAAAAACCGTTGAGCACGCATCAAAGGCCTTCGGCCGTGTGACGTCAAGGGTTGATCGCGTACAACGCTTGCGTTTTTCGAACGAGATTCGAAGAATGGGGGCATGGCGAGACCCAGCAAGGCGGCGGAGCGACGGACCGAACTGATCGAGGTGGCCAGACAGGCCGTCCTCGAACGCGGCGTGCTGAACCTGCGGCTGAGGGACGTCGCCGAGGGCGCGGGCCTGTCGCCGGGCTCGGTCCTGTACTACTTCCCCACCCTCGCCGACCTGCTCCAGGAGGTGCAGCGCGAGGCGGTGGCGCGATTCTGTTCGGCGAGGGAGCTGGCCGCGGGCGCGAAGACGACCCCGTCCGGCCGGCTGCTGGCGATGATCCGCAGCGGCCTGCCGACCGGTCCCGACGACGAACTCTGCGTGCTGCTCTACGAACTCGGCACGATCGCCCGCCGCGATCCCGTGTACGCCGCCCGGCACATCACGCTCTACGAGCAGCAGGTCCGGATCTACACCGGAATCCTCGAAGCGGGCGCCGCCACCGGCGAGTTCACGCTGACCGCGGACGCGGTGTCGATCGCGCGGAACCTCGTCGCGCTGGAAGACGGCTACGGCCTGCACCTCACGCAAGCCGTGCCGACGCTGGAAACCGCCACCGCCGAGGCGATGTTGCTCTCCTATGCCCGCACAGCAACCTCGAACCCCTTGGAGGACCGTCCATGACCCGCGCCCGCGACCTGGGTGTCCCGCTGCCCGGCCGGACCGGCGAGCACAACGCGCTCACCGACGTCCCCGGCGTCGAGATCGGTTTCACGACCCTCGTCGAAGGCGAATCGGTGCGCACCGGCGTCACCGCCGTCCTTCCGCGTGGGCGAGCGGATTTCGCCGTGCCGTGCGCGGCCGGGACGTACGCCCTCAACGGCAACGGCGAGATGACCGGCACCGCGTGGCTGGCCGAAACCGGTTCGCTGACCCTGCCGGTGCTGATCACCTCCACGCACGCCGTCGGCGCGTGCCACCGCGGCACGATCGACTGGGTGGTGCGGGAACGGCCCGACGTTGCCGCCGAATGGCTGCTGCCGGTGGTCGCCGAGACCTGGGACGGCTACCTGAACGACAGCACCGCGCCGACGATCCACAGTGGACACGCCATCGCCGCGATCGACGCCGCGCGAACAGGTCCGGTCGACGAGGGTTCCGTCGGCGGCGGTACCGGGATGACCTGTTACGGCTTCAAGGGCGGCACCGGCACGGCCTCCCGCGTCGTGTCGTACGGGGACGACGAGTACACCGTGGGAACGTTGGTACAGGCCAACTTCGGCTCGCGTCGCGAGCTCACCGTCGCGGGCGAACACGTCGGAGCCGAACTCGGCGCCGACAACCCGATGGAGGAGGACTGGGCGGCGCCGTCCGGCGCGGGTTCGGTGATCGTGCTCGTGGGTACCGATGCTCCCCTGCTGCCCGGCCAGTGCACGGCTCTCGCCCGCCGTGTCCCGCTCGGCCTGGCCCGCACGGGCACCGCGGGTTCGCACTTCTCCGGCGACCTCTTCCTCGCCTTCAGCACGGCGAACCCGGGAGCGCTCACCAGCCGGTTCCCGCGGACGGAGGCTGCGGAGTACGAAAGCATGCGCTTCATCCCGTGGGGCAGGCTCGACCCGTTCTTCGAGGCCGTGGTGCAGGCGACCGAAGAGGCGGTGCTCAACTCCCTGTTCGCGAACGAGGAGATGACCGGTCACCGTGGCCACCGGGTCCCCGCACTCCCGACGTCACGTTGGCGCGCCTAGAAGCGGGCCTGTATCAGTCTCCATCGACGGTGAACCGCACCGCACCGGCCAGCCTCCGCGCGAGGTCGCGGGCGGCTTCCGGGGTGTCCGCACCGACCACCACGACGCCTGCCCGGTCGCCGGACTGGTGCACCGGGCGGATCCGGTCTCCGGGACGGACGGTCAGTTCGGCGTGCAGCACGGCCGGATGGTCCCGCACCCGCTCCCAGCCCTCGATCCGGACCAGGCGTCCGGGCCGCGCGGTGAAAAAGCGGGCCGCTCCCGCGCGGCTGGGCGCCGGGTACCCGGTGGACGGCCGTCCGAGCAGATCGTCGAAGATCAGGCCGAACAGCTCCAGACCGGGAATGGCGTGCGCGAGCAGCCGGTGCAACCAGTCCCCGCCGGGCCGGACGTGCACTTCGCCGAGCACGACTTCCCCGGCACACAGCCACAATTCGACGTGGAAGACGCCGAAACACAGGCCGAGCGCGGTGAGCGCGGCGGTGACCTGCCGCTCGATCTCCCGGGTGCACTCGTCCGGCAGGTCCGCGGGAAGCAGATGCCCGCTCTCGACGAAATGCGGTGGTGGCAGCTTTTCCTTCTCGGTCACCGCGAGAACACGCGGCCGCCCGCCGAGGAAGACCCCTTCCACGCTGAATTCGGGACCGGACACGAATTCCTCGACGAGGAACAGTTCGCGATCGGGTAGTGCCTCGATCGCGGCGGGGAGATCGGCGGGCGCGGACACCTTCCGCACGCCGATGCTGGCCATGCCGTCTCGGGGCTTGACCACCCACGGGCCGGTGGAGGCGGCGAGGAATTCGGCCGCCTGGCCGGCGCCGGCGCACAGCCGCACCGACGGCTGGCGGAACCCGGCCGCGGCGAGCGCCTCCCGGCAGGTGTCCTTGTTGCGGACGCGGGAAACGGCGTCCGGCGAGTTCCCCACCGCACCGAAGACCCGTGCGCATTCGGCGACCGCGGCGAGCACGGTGTCCCGCAGTCCCAGCACCAGCTCGAACCGGTCGCCCGCCGCGAACCGCTCACGCGCCCATCGCGCGCAGGCCACCGGGTCATCGGGATCCACCACGGACACCTCGTCGGCGAGCGCGGTGACCTCCTTGGTCTCGGCCAGCAGTTCGGCCCGGCTGAGGATGTGGGTGCGGATTCCGCGGGCACGTGCCTGGTTCAGGGCGTCGGAGACGATGTCCCGGCTCGAGGAGATGGGGCCCGCACCGCCGACGAACAACAGGCGAGGCTCGTCTGACACGCTCATGATCTACCGTGCCAGCAGACGGCGCAGCCAGTCGAGCCGCGCACGCTGGGCGGTTTTCGAGACGACGGCGTCCGGCACCCATTCGTCGAAACTGTGGAACGCACCGGACCAGACGTGCAGTTCGGCCTCGCCACCCGCCTGCCAGATCCGGCTCGCGTACCGCACCGCTTCGTCACGCAGGGCCTCCACCGAACCGACGTCGATGAACGCGGGGGGCAGGCCCGCCAGGTCGTCCGCCCTCGCCGGAGCGGTGTACGGGGAAACGTCGTCGGTGCCCCGGCGCTCGCCCAGCAGCGCCGTCCAGCCCGCGAGGTCCGAGAGCCGGTCCCACAGGCCGACGCCCTCCATCTGGAACGAGGACGGCGTGTCACACCGGTCGTCGAGCATCGGGCATTGCAGCATCTGTCCCAGCAACGCGGGCCCGCCCCGGTCGCGGGCGAGCAGGCTGACCCCTGCCGCGAGGCAGCCACCCGCGCTGTTGCCGCTGATGACGATCCTGGCCGGGTCGAATCCGTGTTCGCCGGCGGCCGCGGCCACCCACTCCAGCACGGCGTAGCAGTCCTCCAGCGGTGCGGGGTCCGGGTTTTCCGGTGCCAGCCGGTAATCCACCGCGACCACGGCGAGCTGGAGTTCCTGGGCGCGGTCGAGCTCGCCGGCGAGTTCGACGGTCCGGTTGTTGCCCGCGACCATGCCGCCGCCGTGCGTGTTGTAGAGCACCGGATGCGGTCCTGGGCTCCCGGTCGGCAGGCATACGAGCACGGGGACCTCCGGTGCGTCCGGTGGCCCCGGCACCCGCAGCTCCCGGAGTTCGAACGCGCCGCCGCGCCGGATGTCCTCGTCCGACAGGCTCCCCGCCACGGTCCGCGCCCGGCGGTCGGCGAAGAGTTCCGGTGTCAGCGGCCCGCCCAGATCCGCGAGAATGTCCCGCAGCGGTGCGGCCAGCTCGTGGTCGAGCGGGGGTGGCGGGCCGACACGCGTGTCTTCGGAACCGGGGTGGGGTTTCGTGCCGGTCATTCCGCTCCTGCCGGGTTCGACGCCGGGTCCAGGTAGCGCTGGAGCAGGGCGTATGGCGGTCTCGGGGTCAGATAGAAGTGGTCGCCCGGTACGACGTGCTCGTCCAGGGTCGACGCGGTCAGCTCGCGCCACGGCCTGCGATCGGCGTCGACGTCCTCATCGCCGAAGATCGTCGTGACCGGGCACCGCAGGATCGGTTTCAGTGGATTGGCGTAGGCGTGGAACATCGCGCCATCGCCGATGATGTAGGGCAGCACCAGCTCCTGGAAGTACGGGTCAGCGGCCAGTTCGGCGTCGGTGCCGCCGAGCTCGATCAGCCGCTGGGCGACCGATTCCGGCGCCGGGTCCTCGTACTCGCCGGCGCCGGGCAGCGGGGCGTCCCGCGACCCGGAGGCGAACAGTCGCGCCGGGCCGCGGCCGAGTTCTTCCAGCCGCCGGGCGGTTTCCAGCGCGACCACCGCGCCGAGGCTGTGCCCGAACAAGGAAACGGGCAGGTCGTCGCCGAGCGCCGCCACCGCGTCGGCGATGTCCCTGCCGAGCCGGATCAGATCCGTCGGCGGCTCCTCGGCGATCCGCTCCGCGCGGCCCGGGTAGCACACCGCGAACACCTCGACGTCGTGCAGGTTCTCGCCCCAGTCACGGAAGAACGACGCCGAACCACCGGCATGGGGGAAGCAGACGAGCCTGGCTTTCGCCAGCGGCCGTTCGACCGTGCGGTGCAGCCAAAGCGTGGCGGCCCCGGTCATCGGGCCGGTCCCTCGGTCGCGCGCTGCCTTCTGGCCCGCAGGGCACGGGCGCGCCGGGCCGCGGCCTGACGCTGCTCGGCCGACGCGCCCTGCGCTCCCCTGCCGCCCCCGCTGATCAGCTCGGCCTGCGCGGACACGGTGGTGTGCCGGAACAACGTCACGACCGACGGGCGGGTCCCGGTGTGCTGTTCCAGAGCGTTCTGCAACTGGAACAGGGTCAGCGAATGACCGCCGAGGTCGAAGAAGTTGACGTCGACGGGCACGTCGGGAAGCTGGAGGACCTCGGCCCAAGCCGCCGCCACCCTGGCGGGCATCCCCTCGGTCGTCCGGTGACCGTCACCTGCCGGGCCGGGCCGCCGCAGGACCTCGTCCGCCGCCTCGCGTAGCCCGACGCGGTCGAGTTTGCCGGTCACGGTGACCGGCAAGGTGTCGACCAGCTCGAACCGGCCGGGCAGCGCGGCGGGGCCCAGCCGTTCGGCCAGGTGTGCGCGCAGCGAGTCCGCGCCGACCCCGGGAGACGCGACCACGAACGCCACCAGCCGGGTCAGTCCGGAGTCCGGCGAAACCGCGCCCGCCCGCACACCCGGCGCGCCGAGCAGGGCCGTCTCGACCGCGCCGAGCTCCACCCGGTGCCCGCGGATCTTGACCTGGTGGTCGCTCCGGCCGAGAAAGTCCAGGGTGCCGTCGTCGTTCCAGCGAGCCCGGTCACCGGTGCGGTACATCCGCGCGCCTTCCACGCCGGCGAAGGGGTCGCCGGTGAACACGCGGGTGGTCGCTTCGGGACGCCCGAGATAGCCGAGAGCCACGCCCGTCCCGCCGATGTACAGCTCACCGGCCACGCCTCTCGGCTGTGGAAGTCCTTCTTCGTCGAGCACGTAAAGGCGGGCGCCCGGCACCGGAACGCCGATGGAGACCGGGCCGGGACGGTCGAACCTGCGGTAGCTCGCCCAGACGGTGGCCTCGGTCGGACCGTACTCGTTGACCAGCGCGACAGCTCGGCCGTGCCAGGCGAAATGCCGCTGTACCAACGGTTCCGGCAACGCCTCCCCCGCGACGATCACGGTGTCGACGGTCGACAGGCGGTTCGCTCCGGCACGTTCGGCCGCGTCCAGCAGCACGCCGTAGAGGGAAGGCACGCACAGGAACCTGGTCACCCGGTGCGTGTCGATGAGCTCGACCAGCCGCGCCGGGTCACTGACTTCGTCGGGGCCGGCCACGACCAAGGTGCCGCCTGCCGTCAAGGTGCCCCACAACCCCGCCACCGACGAATCGAAGGCCAGCGGGGAGACCAGCAAGAACACGGAATGCCCGGGATAGACGGACCGGCGGGCCGCCGTCGAAGCGGCGAGAGCGCCGTGGTCGACCAGGACGCCTTTCGGCTCACCGGTGCTGCCCGAGGTGTAGATGACGTAGGCGGGGTCGCCGATCCCGGCCACGGGAAGGGTCGCGTCCGGCGCCGGGCCGTCGTGTTCGGCGGGCACCAGCCGCACATCGAGCCCGTCGAGGCGGTAAGCCGACTCCGCGGAGACCACGGCGACCTCGGCCCCTGAGTCTTCCAGCACCGCGGCAACGCGGCGGCGCGGCTGGGCGAGATCCACCGGGACGTAGGCGGCGCCCGCCCGAAGCACGCCGAGCACCGCGGCGATCATCGCCGCGGACGGCGGCACCAGCACGGCGACCCGGCTGCCCGGACCCGCTCCCGCCGCGAGCACCCGAGCCGCGACGCGCCCGGCCCACTCGTCGAGTTCGGCGTAACCGAGCGCTTCCCTGCCGGACCGGACGGCGACGGCATCCGGCGTGCGCCGCGCGAAGTCCGCGACCAGTTCGTGCACGGGCCGGGGCTCGTAGTCCGGTGGCGGGGCGTGGCCAAGGGCCAGCACGTCGGCTTCCGGGCTGTCGGTCCGGTGCCCGGTTTCGCGCAGGCGGTCACTCTGTCGCAACGAGAACATCACAACTCCTCCGGCGATGGTCGGATGCGGTGTTCGGGCCGGGGGCCACGGCAGGGCCACCCGGTGGTTCGGCCGGTTCCGCCCGCCGCAGGCTTTCGGTCAGGACGGCGATCTGACGGCCGAGGGTGCGGCCCGCGAGCATCGCCCGCAACGGCACCCGCACCCCCAGTCTCTGGTGGACGCGCCGGGCGAGATGCGTGATCAGCAGCGAATCACCGCCCAGCTCGAAGAAGTCCGACTCCGCGCCGACCTCCGGCGTACCGAGCAGCTCCTGCCACAGCGCGGTCAGCAGTTCCGCCGGGCCCGGCGGCGCGGCGTCCGGGGTCTCCGGCGCCGGTTCTTCAGCGGTGACGGGCTTTCTCCCCAGCTCGGGTGCCATCCACCGCGGTCCTCCGAACGGGTACCCGGGCAGGTGGATCCGACGTCCGTCCGCGCACACGGACGTGATCGCGAGCGGCTGACCGCGCACCCACAACTCCCCGAGCGCGCCGAGCACTTCACGTCCGGGGGCAGGCGTCCGCTGTGCCGACAATGGGACAGTTGCCAGCCCCACCGCCTCGGCCAGCCCGGACAACGCCCGCCCCGGCCCGACTTCGACCAGCAGGGCGCCCGGGAACCGCCGCGCGATCGCCGCGAGCCCGTCGCCGAACCGCACCGGGTGGCGGGCCTGCTCGACATAATCGCGCGGGCCGATCACCGCGCCCGGGTCCAGCAGCTCGCCGGTGCGGTTCGAGACGAGCGGCAGCCGTGGGCTGCCGAGCTTCAGTCCCGCCAATTCCTTTGCCAGCGCGGGCAAAGCGGGCTCGATCAGCTTGGTGTGGAAGGCATGGGAGGTGTGCAGGACCTTCGCGTGCACACGATCGCCGAGGAAACGCCGGAAGGCGGCCACCTCGTCCGAAGCGCCGGCCAGCACACAGCTGTCCGGTCCGTTGGCCGACGCGAGCTCCACGTCCGCGCCCGCCTCGACTGCCAGCGCCATCGCCGTTTCCCCGTCACAGCCGAGCGCGAGCATCGTCCCCTGTGGACACTGGTGCATGGCGAGCCCGCGGGCGGCCACGAACCGGGCGGCGCTGCGAAGGTCGAGAATCCCGGCGAAGCAGGCGGCGGTGATCTCGCCGAGGCTGTGCCCGGCGAGCGCGACCGGCTCGACACCCAGCTCGCTCAACGCCACCGCGGCCGCGTACTCCACCGCGAACAGCGCGGGCTGGGCGAGATCGGTCGCGGCCAGCTCGGTCGCGGGGAACCCCGGATCGGACAACGCGGCACGCACTCGCTCCGCGAGCGGCGGCGCGAACGCGTCGAGGCACCGTTCCAGCACCTCGCCGAACCCGGGCAGCGCGTCGGCGAAGGCGGCCGCCATCCCCGGCCGCTGAGTGCCCTGGCCGGGGAACAGGAACACCACCGGCGCGCCGCCTTCGGCCGGGCGCTCGGCCCGCACGACCCCGGATCCACTGGTGAGGCGTTCCGCGAGTTCCAGCGGATCGCGGCCGGCCACGGCCAGCCGGTGGGCGAGTTCGGCCCGGCCCGCGGCGAGGGTGAACGAGACGTCTCCGGCGGGCGGCCGCTCGGCGGACAGGAACATGGCAAGCCGCTCGGCAGACCGGGTGAGCGCCCCCGCGTCCGCGGCGGACAGCACCACCAGCCGGTCGACGTCGACGTCGACACGGTCCGCGGCGAGCACGGGTGCCTGCTCGAGGACGACATGGGCGTTGGTGCCACCGATACCGAACGAACTGACCCCGGCCCGGCGAGGCTCGGGGCCGGACCATTTCTCACACGTGGTCGGGACGTACAGCGGCGAATCCGCCGGTTCGAGCAGCGGGTTCAACCGGGTGAAGCCCGCCACCGGCGGCACGAGCCCGTCCCGCAGCACCAGCATCGTCTTGATGAGCGAGGCGAGACCGGAGGCGGAGTCCAGGTGCCCGATGTTGGCCTTGAGCGCACCGACGGCCACCTGTCCCGGCGCCGCGCCCATCCCGGAAAGCGCGGCCGACGCCGCCGACCACTCGATGGGGTCGCCGACACGGGTTCCGGTGGCGTGAGCCTCGAGGTAACCGAGGGACTCCGCCTCGACGTCGGCGGCCGCGAGCGCGGCGCGGATCACCGCTTCCTGACCGGCGGCCGAGGGGGCGTAGTAGCCGACCTTCGCCATCCCGTCGTTGTTGACCGCCGAGCCGAGGATGACGCCGTGCGGCTGCGGACCGTCGTCGAGTACGTCGGACAGACGGCGCAGGACCACCGCCGCCACACCGGATCCCGCGACGACGCCATCGGCGTTCTCGTCGAAGGGGCGGCAGTCGCCGGATGCCGACTGGATGCCGCCGGGGACGTGCAAATGCCCGCCCTGCGGGAAGTCGATGCCCGCGGCCACGACGACGGCCTGGTCGCAGTCACCGTTCAGCAGCGCCTGCCCGGCGAGGTGCAGCCCGACCAACGACGACGAACAGGCGGTCTGCACCCCGACCGCGAGCCCGGTGAGCCCGAGCTTGTAGGAGACCAGGCTGGCGATGAAATCCGGGTCGGTGCCGTGGATGGCCTGATCGAGGGTCTGCGGGTCCAGCGGTCCGTTGGCCAGCATGGTGCGCAGGTAGCCGCTGCCACTGCCGCTCGCGAACACGGCGGTCACCCGGTCGCCGCCGGGACGGCAGGCACCGGCGTCCTCCATCGCCTCCCACGCGACCTCGAGCATCAGGCGGTGCTGAGGATCCATCAGTTCGGCGTCGCGGGCACCCACCCGTAACAAGGTGTTGTCGAAGCGGTCCGCGTCGGCCAGCCTGCCGCGGACGGGGACGTAGTCGGGGTCATCCGCGAGATCCGCGGGCACCCCGGCCTCGGACAGCTCGTCGCGGGTCAGCCGGGTGGTCAGTGTCCGGCCGTCGAGCAGCGCCGCCCACCACGCGGCCAGGTCGGCGGCGCCGGGCACGCGGATCGCCATTCCGGTGACGGCAAGGTCCAAGGACCGGTCGCGCTCCATTCCCCACCCCTTCGGTTCCCGCCTCCGGGCCCTTCACGCACGGATACATGGCAACAGATTGCCATTCGCACTAAGCGATGGCAACCTTGTTGGCAGAAGTTGGCAACCCGCTGTGCGGGCAAGCCACCCTCCCCGTCCGAGGAGCCAGCCATGACCGATCCCGCCCGGCTCACCGATCCCGCACTGCACGCGGACGGCGATCCACACGCGGTGTGGCACTGGATGCGCGGGCACTCGCCGGTGCACCGGCACGAAGCGAGCGACCTTCCCGCGTTCTGGTCGCTGACGAGATACGAGGACGTGCGTGCCGCCTATCGCGATCCGAAGGTGTTCAGCTCCGCGCGCGGGGTGCTGTTGCGCCCGTCGAAGTTCGGCGAGGATCCCGGCGCCGGAATGACGCTGGCGCTGACCGATCCGCCACGGCACAAGGATCTCCGTGCCGTGGTCGCCGGCCGGTTCACCACCCGCGCGGTCCGGGAGCTGGAGGACTACATGCGCAAGGCCGTGCGCACGATCCTCGCCGATGCGATCGAGCGGGAGCGGTTCGACTTCGTCCACGACGTCGTCGGACGGCTTTCCATGTACACGATCGGGCACATCATGGGCGTGCCCGACGAGGATCACGAACAGCTCTACCAGTGGACCAACGAGGCGTTCGAAGCGGGAGTTTCCCTTGCCGCGCACCAGGAACTCATGCGGTACTTCATCGATCTGATGTACGCCAGGATGTCCGGCCCCGCCGACGACGTGGTGAGCCTGCTGGCCGGGGACACCGTTCAAGGAGAACTGCTCCCCGAGGAGGAGATCCTCCTCAACTGCGAGAATCTGGTCGGTGCCACGGAAAACGGACGGCTGGCGCTGGCAGGCGGGATAGAGGCCTTCCTCGAACACCCCGGCGAATGGGAGCGGCTGCGAGCCGATCGCGATCTGCTGGCCCCGGCGATCGAGGAGATCCTGCGCTGGACTTCCAGCGCGGTCCACAGCATGCGTTCGGTGACGGAGCCGGTGGTGATCGGCGGGCAGCGGATCGAAGCGGGCGACTGGGTCGTGCTGTGGGTCCCCTCGGCCAACCGCGACGAAGAGGTGTTCCCGGAGGCCGGCCGCTTCGACATCGGGCGGTCCCCGAACCGCCATCTCGCGCTCGGCGGGGGCGAGCATTTCTGCCTCGGCAGCGTCCTGGCCAGGGCACAGGCCCGGCTCCTGCTCACCGAACTCCTCGACACACCACACCGCATCGAACAAGACGGGCCCGCGGCCAGAGTGCGCTCGATCGCCGTCAGCGGACCCGAAACCCTGCCCGTACGGCTGGCATCCGTCTGACCGGGCGGAGGAAGGACACTTGATGGCGAAGGGGAATGTCCTGCTCATCGGCTGGCGTCCGGAAGCGGTGCGGGCCCTGCACGCGCTCGGCGCCGAGGTCACCTGCGTACTCGCCGCGGGTGAAGATCGCGACCGGGAGGGCGTACTCGACGACGCGCACGTCGTGCCGGTGCAGGACCCGGCCGACACCGAGTCCACTCTGGCCGGGCTGCAACGCCGCGGGATCTCGGCCGACGCCTTCGATGTGGTGTGCAGCCAATACGAGTTCACCCTTGTCAACGCCTCCGTGGTCGGCGGGCCGCGGGCGCCACACTCCGCGTCGGACGCGTTGTTGTTGCGCGACAAGGATCTCCAGAAGCGAAGCATCCGGGCGGCCGGCATTCCCGTCGCGGAGTCGGCCCTCGTGGTCCAGCCTGGGGATCTGGCGGCGTTCGACCAGTCGCGCGGGGCCCTCAAGCCACTGGCCGACTCCGGCACGCGGGGCGTGCGAGCTTGGCGCACCCCGGCGGGCCGCCTCGAACTGGCGCGCGAACTGGACGTCGCGGCCGGGCCGTGGCTCGCCGAGGAATGGATCGACGGACCCGAACTGCACGTGGACGGGATCGTGCGCGACGGCCGCGTGCTGTTCGTCTCCGTCGGCCGCTACCTGGACAACGTGCTGGCGATCCGCGAGGGCGGCATCGTCGCGACCGTGGTGCAGCATCCGCTGGCGTGCGACAAACTCTACGATCGTTGCCGGGCACTGGCCGATCGCTGCATGGCCGCGCTGCGGCACCGCGACGGGGTGTTCCATCTGGAGGTCTTCGAAAACGACGACCGGCTGGTGTTCGGCGAATGCGGTGGCCGGATCCCCGGCGGGTCGTTCGACGAGATGATCCGCCTCCAGCACGGGGTGGACCTGCACGACGAGTGGGCGAGAGCGGTGCTGGAACTGGGCTCCGCCGTGGCGCCCGACGTCGCGGACGGCTGGTTCGGAGACGTCTTCCTCGCCACCGGGCCGGGTACGCTGCGCTCTTGTCCCGGCGAGCGGGAAATCCTCGCGCGGCCCGGTGTCCGCCATGTCGCGCTGCGGTCGCGCCCCGGTGACACGCTGGCCGACTCCTCCACCGCCTCCAACATCCACGCCGGAACGGCCGTGGTCGAGGGGACCGACGAACACGACACCGCGGACCGGATCCGGCGGCTCGCCTCGTGGTTTTCCAGCGAGACCGTGCTCACTCCTGGCTGATCGCGCGGTCCGGGCTCAAGCCCGGCGGCGGGCGGAAACGACCAACAGGACGCCGATGCCCGCCAAGGTCGGCCAAGCGAGCAAATGCCAGTAGAGCCAGGCTTCCCCGCGAAGCCGCAACCACAGGTAAAGGCCGCCACCCGCCAGCGAACCGAGCGCCTCGCCGACGGTCCAGCAGACCTGCCGCAGGTTGAACGACTCCAGGCTGGACTCGATCGGCAGCCCGGCGAACGCCGTGCTCACCATCGGGGTGAACAGCATCTCCGCCAAGGAGAACATCGCCGCCGCGAGAACCGCCCCGGCCACCAGCGGCAGTCCCGCCCCCAGGAACAGCATCGCCATACCGAACACCATGGTCCCCGCACCGAGCACGGTGAACGGTTTGACCCCCGCCTCGAGCAACCGGGTGACCACCTTGGTCACGGCGGCCTGCAGCAGCACGATCAGTATCGCGGGAGCGGCGAGCAGACCCGCGCGCAAAGCCACCGAGCTGAACGAGTCGGCGACGAAGAGCGCGAAGGCGGAGAAGAACTGAGCGTAGACGAACGCGCCGACCACGCACACCACCAGCACCCGCACGATTTCCGCGCTGCGAAGGGCTCTCCCGAGGACGGCCCGGCTCACCGGCCACCTGCCGCTGGTGGGCGGCGGATATTCCCGGGACGGCATGGCGAAGCACAGTGACGCGGCGCCGCCGACGTAGCACAGGGAAACGAAGGCGAGCAGCAACCGCGGGTCGACGGCGAACGTCACGCTCGCGACCAGCGGTCCCACCGCGGCCGCGGCGTTCACCGCGATCTGCAGCAGGGAGTAGATCCGGTTACGGCCGATGTCGTCTCGCACCAGCTCGGCGACGAACACCCTCGACAGGACAAAATGGACACTCACGCCGAGCCCGGCGAGTACGAGCAGCCCGCACAACACCCAGCCCGCACGGACGTAAGGAAGCAGCCCGAACGCCACGGCCGACAACAGCGCGCTGCCCGCCATGCCGTGCCGATAGCTCAGCCGGGGAAGCCATCGATTGAGCAACAAAGCGGAAAGACCCGCCGAAGCCGTGTAGCAGAAGAGTCCCACACCGACCAGTGCCGCGTTCGACGCCGACCCCTGCGATGCCAGCATCACGCCCAGCACCGGGAAAAGGCTGAACAGACCGAGAGCGACCAGCAGCTGATCCACCGCCAGTACCACGCGCACCCGGCGGCCGCCCGGCGAAACCGTGCTTTCTCCAACCTCGGCACCCAGCATGGCAAAAATATTGCCATGTTTGTGCCAAGATTAGCAAACAGCTTGTTCGTGTCGCCCCGTGCCGAATTCGGCCACGCCACCGGCGCGTTCAGGCCTCGGTGAGGCCCTTTCATCCTGGTTCGCGGTAGCCGACTCGCTCGAAGTACGTGACGTCGTCGAGCTGGAAGGGTGTCCACACAGCTCTTACCGCGATCCGGCGTCGTCACCACATCGCACGACACCGTTGGGAAGCCGGGGCGGGTGGGGCACGCGTGTCGTCCGTCTGATCACAGGTGCCATCCCCTCGACACGCGAAACCGCCGGCTCGGCACAGGCGGTCACTGGCCAGAGAGACGGCGACTTCAGCTCACGAAAGCCGTCACCGGATCAGAGGAAGTGGCCACTGGCCAGATAGGGGCGCGGGTCCATCATGCCCCGGACCGCCAGGTATCCCTCCTGCCCGATGTCGAGGCGGGCGGCGAGCCCGACGTCGACGGCCCAGTGGTTGGCCGTGGTGATGCAGTTGACCAGGGTCTCTCCCGTTGCCGAGGCCAGTGCCTCCCAGAGCAGCTCTTCCGCGGTGCCGGTATCCGCCGCGGCCAGTAGTGCCGCGCGACCGGCGTCGTCGATGTAGACGTAACCGCGCCGGGTTTCGGCCTTGGAGACGACCAGCCGCATCGTCTTCATCAGGTAGGCGTGGTCAGGTCCGTGGCCGGCGCCGCGCAGTTCCGTGTCCAGCCTGTCCATCCAGCCGAAGTCGTCGGCCGTTCCGTCACGAAGGCCACTGATCGCAGGCAACGTCGACCGGTCGACCTTGCCGACCATCCGCACCTGCGGGTGCAGGGTGAAGCCCGCCAGCCGGTAGCGACGGGTCGCGCCGGGATGGACGGTGGAGGAGAACATGCCCTGGCGACCGTCGGCGTAGGAGAGCACCGCGTCCATGAGCAGCCTGCCGATGCCCTCGCCCTGCCGGTCGGGCAGCACGCCGTAGGTGGCCAGGTACCAGAACCGGTCGCGGTTCTGGGAAATCGCGAACCCGATGATCGCGCCGTCGTCCTCGGCGACCCAGCAGCCGGCCGGGTCGACGTCGAGGTAGTACCGCATCCGCTCGATCCACTTTTCGGCCCCGGCGGCGTCACGCGGTCGCGGTTCCGGCTCGTTGACCCTTCTGGAGAGCTGATCGCTCACGTAGAACGTCTCCGACGACGTGCGTTCCGCGCGGGCGAGATCCGCGTCGATCATCGGCCTGACCAGAACATGATCCATTCGTCCATGGTACAAAGAGTTGCCGATCGCTGCGACAGGCTTGCCACGGTGGCAATGCCATTATTCCTCGCTTGGCACTGGTTTGCAGCGTGGCACCGCCGTCTCCCCGCCGCGTTCGCGAAGCCACTTTCTTGCCCTTCAGATCGGCGACAAGACCTTCCGCAACGGACATGAACGCACGACGCACTTCTTTCCAGCGGATACCGGACGACACTACAATTGATAAGCCCTCTGGCGCCTCATTTACCGTGCCCGTCCGCGTGTCACACCGGCTGCCGGGGCGTCCAAGGCGGCGCGAGCAGAGCGAGCCGGCGATTCCCGGGACGAGTCGACGTCGAACTGGTCGCCGAGCTCTGGTGAAGCCTCGTCGAAGCCGCGCAAAGGCCTCCCCGAACGAACCGTCTTGGCAACCTATCGACCAGAGTGATCAAGGCCAGCCAGGCAATATTGCCAATCTTGGCAATATCTGGCAGCATTGACGCCAAACCTCAGGTCTGCCAGCCCTCGATGTCTGTCCGAGTAATCAGAGAAAGGCTTGCACCATGACCGAGACCATCGCGCCGGCCGATATCGAAGTCACTCGGCTGGCCGGGAACATCGGCGCCGAGATCCACGGCGTGGACACCACTGCCGCGCTCAGTGACCAGACCATCGCCGGTGTTCGCAAGGCGTTGCTCGACCACAAAGTGGTGTTCCTGCGGGATCAGAGCCTGGACTACGACAGCCAGGTGGCGTTCGCCCAGCGCTTCGGCCCGCTGACGCTGGGGCATCCGATCTACGGCGGGCCGGAGGAACGGCCGCTGGTGCGGGAGATGGACTCGCGCGGAGAGGGCACCAGGGCAAACCACTGGCACACCGACTTGACCTACTTGGCGCAGCCACCCTCGTTCGCGTTTCTGCACAACAAGATCAATCCGCCGCTGGGTGGGGACACCTTGTGGGCGAACACCGCGATCGGCTACGACAGCCTTCCCGACGGCCTGCGTGCCCTCGCCGACGGACTACGGATCGTGCACTCGAACGACGCCGACTACACCGACGACACGTACGACGGCGACCAGCGCTTTCGCGCGAACTACCTCGCCTCGATCTTCGAAGCGGAGCACCCCGCGGTCCGCGTGCATCCCGAAACAGGGGAACGGTCGCTGTTGATCGGTGGCTTCGCCCGCCGCGTGGTGGGCTACAGCCCCCAGGCCGGCCGTGACCTGATCCGCATGCTGCACGAGTACGCGACGAAGCCGGAGAACACCGTGCGATGGCGCTGGCGCCTCGGAGACCTCGCCATCTGGGACAACCAGTCCACAATGCACTACGCGATCTACGACTACGGCAAGGCACACCGCAGGGGCGAACGGGTCACCTCCGTGGGCACCGTTCCGGTCGGCACGGATGGCCGCCCGAGCGTTCTGTTGCGTGGACAGGCCGAGTCGTTCAGCACCGGCGCCGACTGAGTGGCGACGCCGCCACTCAGGACAGCCTATTGACGGCGGCGAAGCCGGAGAACCGCTTCGCCGCCGCAGGGCGCGATACCGGCCGGGCCGGCGGTGGAAGTGAATCCACCGCCGGTCCGGTTACCGCTCCGGCAGGATCGCGAGGCCGTCGACCTCCATCAGGAGCTCCGGCCGGAACAGCGCCACCACCTGGACGACCGTGCTCGCGGGCGGACGGGCGGTGTCGATGAATTCATCGCGCACGGCGAGGATCGCCGGGACCTGACTGATATCGGTGAGGTAGTAGTTGAGCCGGACGACGTCGTCGAACGTCGCCCCCGCCGCCGCCAAGCAGCGGCCCATGTTCTCGAACACCTGCCGTGCCTGTACCGCGGGGTCGCCTTCGCCGACGACCTCACCTTCGGGGGAAAACGGCATCTGGCCCGCCAGTGCGATCACCCGGCCGGGGCCGGTGACGACGTGGCTGTAGCCGTCGCTGGGGTGAACGCCGTCAGGGGTGGAAATGTGAGTGAGTGCCATGGTCCTTTCCCAGGCCGGAGGATCGGGTGGTCAGCAACGGCGCCGCGACGAATCACGCACGTCGCGCGCGGTAGCGGGTGGGCGAATGCGTTCTCCGGGAGGCGCGGACACCCGGCGGGCAAGGCACAGGGAACCTTGGCCCCGCGATGTCGAGTGTGCGATCGCGGGCCATCGACCCACGTCCGATTCACGTCCTTCGGGGAACACCGGTCACATGTTGCCGCACTAGACAACTTTAAGGCAAGCTTGTGACATTCGGTTGGCAACCCAGCCGCTTGGCGACTCCACCGAGGGGACACCGTGCTGCCAGACACGAAATGGACGAAGGGGCGCCCGAACATCGCCCCTGGCGAAGGCCTGCACCAAGCCGTCGCGCGCGTCGCGCTGCTCCGCCCGGACGCGATCGCACTCGTTTCCGGCGGCAGGCGGATCACCTACGCCGACCTCGATCGCACAGCCGACGCCTGGGGAGCGCTGCTGGCGGAAACCGGAGTGGGCCGGGGAGACGTGGTCCCGATCGTCCTGCCGAGGGGCCCGGAACTGATCCTCGCGCTGCTCGCCGTACTCAAGACCGGCGCGGCGTACGCCCTCCTCGACCCCTCGTGGCCGGAGGCACGGGTCGGCGAAGTGATCGACCTGCTCGACGCGCGCCTGCTGATCTCGGACACCGCGAACCGTCCCGCGCTCCAAATCTGGTCACCACCACGGCACCCGGTCGAGCCGCCACCCACGTTCCGGCCCGCGACGGTCGCCGGAACGGATCCGAGCAATGTCTTCTTCACCTCCGGTACGAGTGGCCGTCCGAAAGGCGTGCTGGTCCCGCACCGGGCGACCCTGCGACTGTTCCAGCGCAACGGATTCGCCCGCTTCACCGCCACCACCGTCATGCCGCTGGCGGCGCCGGTGGCCTGGGACGCCTTTTCCCTGGAGCTGTGGTCGGTGCTGGTGAACGGCGGTACGTCACTGATCATCGACGAGCCGTATCTGTCCTCGGCCGCGCTGAGGGCGAGCGTCGCCGGACACGGGGTCGACTCGGTCTGGCTCACGAGCAGCCTGTTCAACATGATCGTCGACGAGGACCCGGGCGCGTTCTCCGGTCTGCGCCAGGTGATGACTGGCGGGGAACGCCTCTCGCCCCGGCACGTCGGCCGGTTCCTCGGCGAGCACCCGGAAACAGCCCTGTTCAACGGCTACGGGCCGGTGGAAAGCGTCGTGTTCGCCACCACGCACCGGATCACCGCGCAGGACGCGGCGCGACCGGACGGCATCCCCCTCGGCCGTCCCGTTCCCGGCACCGGGGTGCACGTACTCGACGGCGGCAGGCCTTGCGCGGTCGGCGAGACCGGCGAGATCTGCCTGTCCGGTGCCGGGCTCGCGGTGGGCTATCTCGGCGATCCGGCGCTCACGGCCGAAAAGTTCGCCGACACCGTGATCGACGGAGAAGAAGTCCGCATCTACCGCACCGGCGATCTCGGCGCCTGGGACGAGGACGGGCTGCTGCGGTTCCGTGGCCGCGCCGACCGCCAGCTCAAGATCCGCGGCCACCGGATCGAGCCCGCCGAGGTCGAACGCCGGATCGAGCGGCTCGGCCCGGTGCGTCAGGCCCGTGTGCTCGCCCGCCGGGACGACGCGGGAACGGCGGTGGATCTGGTGGCGTTCTGCGTTCCCACCGAACCGGGGGACCCGCTCGAAGGCGTGCCGGAGCTGCTCGAGTCCACGATGGCCGCCTATCAACGTCCGGCGGAAGTGCGCAGCGTCGACGCGTTTCCGGTCACCGCACAAGGAAAACTCGACGAGCGGGCGTTGCTGGCGATGCTCACGGACGCACCCGCGCCCGGCGGTTTCCGCCATGAAGATCCCACGGTCCGCCTGGTGGCGGAGACGTTCGCGGCGGTACTCGGCCGGACGTCCGTGCCCGCCGGCCGGTCGTTCTTCGCGCTCGGCGGCGACTCACTGGGCGCGGGCCGGGTCTGCGCGCGCTTGGCCGCTCGGTCCGCCTCTCCTGTCCCGGTTTCGCGGCTCTACCGGCACCCGACCGCCGCCGGTCTGGCCGCCTGGCTGGATTCCGCCTGCCCGGAACCGGCGGACGTCCGACCGGACGCCGTCGAAGTACCGCTCACCCCGATGCAGGAGGTCTTTCTGACCCGGCACCTGCTCACGCCGGACGACCGGACCGCGAACTGCCTGCTGCTCTGGTCGGTCGAAGGCGACCTCGACCGCGCCGCGCTCCAAGCCGCCGTCGAGGAAGTGCATTGGCGGCACGAGCCGCTCAGCGCGACCTACGCCGCCGACCCCCGGCCCGCCGCCTGGCTGGACGACGTGCCCCCGCCGGCACTCGAGGAGCTGCCACCGCAACCGGCACTGGACGCCGGAATCCGGGTGCTCAGGGAAACTCTGTCCGCACGGCTGGAACCGGCCAAGGGCGAGGTGTGGCGCACGGCGCTGGTCGAGGCGGGCACCGTGACCCTGTTCGGCTGCGTGGTCCACCACATCGCCTTCGACGGGTTCTCTCAGTCGATCCTCGCCCGTGACCTGGCCGCCGCCTACAACGGCACGACGAGCGACCTCCCCGAACCGCCCGACCTCGCCGAGGCCCGGCACCGATCCGCCTTGTCACGCGAGGACGTCCTCGCGCAGGAAACCCAGCTGGCGAAGGAATTCGACGGCGTTCCCGATCTTCGGTGGCCGGACGCGCCCCGGCAGGCAGGCACGGAGCTGGGCAGGGTGGAGGTCATCCTCTCTCCCAGGATCCTCGCGGCGGTGGACGCCCTCGCGGCCGCGGCGGGCCGGACCAGGTTCGTCGTCCTGCTCGCGCACTGGGCGAGCGCGCTGGCCGAGGTCACCGGGCAACGCGACTTCGCCGTCGGCGTGCCCGTGTCCCAGCGCGCGGATCCGGCCTTGGAGCACGCGATCGGCTGTCACATCACCACCGTCCCGCTTCGCTTGCGAGGTGCCGCGCTGGACGGCGATCCGGAGCTGATCGGGCGGATCGTCGCGCGCGCGTTCACCACGCAGGAGATCCCCTTACGAGACATCCTGAACCGGCTGAACCGGCCGCGATCGGCCCGGCCACCGCTGTTCCAGGCGATGTTCGCCGTACAGGACAACCCGGTCCCCCGGCTGGAACTGGCGGGCCTGCGCACCGCCTTCCTCCATCAGCCGTATATCGACCTGCCGCTGGAGCTGCACACCGAACTCTGGCCGCACGAAGACGGCGGCCTCCGCGCCGAGATCGCCTACCGCCCGGAGGTGGTTCCCTCCCGGGTCGCCACCTCACTGGCCCGCTGTTTCCTGGACCGCCTGTCCGCGGGACCACGCTCTTGACCGCGCCCGCGCTCGACACGGGGACAGGAGACCTAAGCCGCGCTGACCTTGCCTCGGCGCGGCGATGCCGGGTTCACCGATCCGACGTCAGCGATTCGGCGAGCGCTCGCCAGATCTCGGCCGCGAGATCGATGTTGAGGCTCTCCTGTGCCTGCCTGGCCAGCTCCTGCAGCTCGCGGCTGCCCGCCTCGACGTCTCCCCGCCGGATCGCGATCCGGCCGCGCAGCATGTCCAGCCGTACCCGGTCGCGGAACGCCAGATGCGAACCGTCACCGACCGAGCCCGCCAGCTCGGCCGCCTCGTCGAAGCTGCCCGCGGCGAAAGCGAGGTGTGCGCGCAGGGCGCGCAGTTCCTGGTCGTGCTGCACCGAACCGACCAGCACCACGGCTGCGGCCGCTTCGTCGAGCCACCGTGCCGCGAGCTCGGTTTCCGGATCGGGGCCCTGCAGTTCCATCGACGCCGCCGCGAGCCGGAGCCGCAGCCACAGGATGACGTCCTGGTTGCTGTCGATCCGTTCGAGCGCTTCGGTCATCAACTTCATCGCGCCGCCGTCGTCGCCCTGGCGCTTGTACACCGACGCCGCGGTCCACAACGCCTTCGCCCGGACTTCCGGTGGCGCGTCACGGGTGAGGGCGGAAAGCTCGTCGGCGCGGGCCCGGGCTTCCGAGATCAGCCCGGCCTCCGTTTCGGCGGCCACGAGCGTCATGAGCGCGGCCGCCTTGTCCGCGACCGGGAGCCCGCCGTCCTGGCACAACTCGACCGCCGCCAGCGCCGTCGTCCTGGCGTCGTCGTTGCGGCCGAGCACGCGGAACAGGCCGGCGAGCTCCACCCGGGACCGGACCCGCAGTTCGAGTACCGCGAGTTCGTCGCTCAGCTCCACCAGTTCGGCCAGCAGTTCGCGTTGTTCCTCGTGCTCGCCGCGCTGGTTCATCGCCGCCGCCAGCAGCCACAGCGCCTGCCAGCGCAGCGTCAGATTCCCGGTATCGGCCCGCAAAGCCCCCGCGAGCGCTTCGACGTCGTCCACCACACCGTTCGCCGAGACGACGGTGGCGAGCTGCTCGGCGAGCCGGGACTCGGAAGCCTTCTCGAACGCCGACGACGAAACGCCGAGCCGGTCCACCAGATAGTTGAGCACGCGCGGGGTCGGCGGACGATCACCCGACTCGAGCCGGGACAGGTAACCGGTCGACAGGCCGTCACTGGCCAGCGCAGCCTGCGTGAGCCCCTTCTCCAGGCGCAAGTCCCGTAAGCGCCTACCGAAATGCGGCTGCTCCAACACCTTGCCCACGCTCCATCAGCGATCGACGTCACGCGAACCCGGTTCGCGACTGCCGACATCCTACCCTGGGGCAACAACGCTGGCAAATCATGGAAACTCGGCGTGGCGAGCCCCTGGCCGCAAGTGGCAAGTCGCGTTCCGGCCCGAACTCCCCCCTTTCACGATCCTCTCAACGAGAAATCGGCGAGAACCTGGCGAACCACGAAACGGGCGTTGGCGGAAATGACCGGGTTCGTCGCGCGGTAGTACGGGAGCTGGACGATCGCCATGCCCAGTGCCCAGCCGCGGCCGCGCGACCAGGTATCGGCGTCGACACCGGCCTCGCCACGGAAGATCTCCCGCGCCGGTGGCGTCAGCAGGTTCCAGGCCGGAATGAGGTCACTGGCGGGATCACCGACTCCGACGGTGCCGAAGTCGAGGACGGCGGCGAGCCCGCCGTCCGCGACCAGCAGATTGCTCGGCATCAGGTCGGAATGGACCCAGCACGGCGGCCCGGACCAGCCAGGGACGGCGAGCGCGTGGTCCCAGGCCGCCATCGCGGCTTCCGCGTCGAAGGATTCGCCGGTGCCGCGGAGCTTCTCCATCGCCGCGCGCACTTCCCGATCGATCTCGGCGAGCGGCCCGCCGCGATGCGCGACGGGGCCACCGGGGAGATCGACCTCGCGCATCGCGAGGACGAAAGCCGCGAGGTCGCGCGCGACGCGCTCGGGTCCGGCCAGCCGGCCTTCGATCGCCGGCTCGCCATCGATCCAGCGATACACCGCCCACGGCCAGGGGTATTCCCGCGTGGCTTCACCCACCGCGACGGCTTCGGGAACGGCGACCGGCAGGAGGGGCGCGAGCAGTGGGAGCCACCGCAGTTCGCGGCGCAGATCCTCGACGCCCCCTTGGGTGAGGGGCAGCCGGACGCTGAGCCGTTCGCCGAGCCGGTAGATCGCGTTCACCGTGCCGCCGGAAGCCGACCGTCGCACCGGTAGCCCCGCCCACTGCGGGAATTGCGCGCGCACCAGCGACCGGACGAGCCCGGCATCGATGTCCGCCTCGTCGGCATGCATCTTGACCATAGGACGAATGAGACCACAATCAGGCCATGTTGCCAAATTGTCAATTCTCCTTGTCAAGATTGCCCGCCTTAAGGCAAGCTGGTGCTGTCGGCTTCGTCCGCGCCGGCTTTACCTGCGGGATGGGCATGAAGATCTGCGAGACAGTGAAGCCAGCGAAACCCGGAAGCTGGCTGGTGGTCGGCGGCGCCGGATACATCGGCTCTCACGTGATCCGACGATTGCGCGCGGACAGGCGCGGTGTCGTGGCGCTGGACGACCTGTCCACCGGCGACGCGGCACGGGTGCCCGGCGACGTGCCACTGGTCATCGGTTCCGTCGCCGATCGCACAGTCGTGAGCGCGGTGTTGCGTGAGCACCGGGTCGACGGCGTGATCCATCTGGCCGCGCGGAAATCGGCGACCGAATCGGTCGCCTACCCGCGGCGCTACTACCGCGACAACGTCGAAGGCATGCGGATACTCCTCGACGAGATGATCGACACGGGCGTCAAGAGATTCCTGCTCTCGTCGAGCGCCGCCGTCTACGGGGTGCCGAACAACCCGTTGGTCACCGAGACGACCCCGACGGCCCCGATCAGCCCGTACGGCGAGACAAAGCTGATCTGCGAATGGCTGCTCCGGTCCGCGGGGACGGCCAACGGGCTGTCCTGGGTGGCCCTGCGCTACTTCAACGTGGTCGGCGCCGTACACCCCTTGCTCGCCGACACCAGCAACGACAACCTGTTCCCGCTGGTGTTCCAGGAAGTGACCGCGGGCAGGCCCGCGATGGTCACCGGCATCGACTACCAGACGAAGGACGGCACGGGAGTGCGCGACTACGTGCACATCGCCGATGTCGCCGACGCCCACGCCGCGGCCGTCGAGCGGCTGGAAAGGCAGCAGTCCGCGGACATCTACAACGTGGGCACCGGCGTCGGCTACTCCGTACTGGAGGTGCTCGACGCGATCCGGGCCGTCTCCGGCCTTCCCGTCGAAGTGACCGCACTGCCACGGAGACCGGGCGACGCGCCCGAGATAGTCGCGAACGTCGACAAGATCGCGCACGATCTCGCCTGGAAGGCACGGCACGACCTCAACGCCATGGTGCGGAGCGCCTGGCAGGCGTGGTCACGACTGGACACGGCGAGCGCGCGCTGACCCGGCCGCGTAGCCCTTGCCAATCACCACAGAGGGGAGTTCCGAACACCATGACAACTCATCGACGTCCGGCCTCGGCATCACCTGTGCTCGATGCCACCGAACTCGACCGGTTCCACCGGCTCGGCTACCTGATCCTGCCCGGATTCCTGCCGGCGGAGCTGGTGAACCGGATGCGCTCCGAGGTCGACCGGTGGGTCGACGACGGCTTGCGGGCGAAGTCGATCGCCGCGGCGAAGGATCCGGAAACCCACGGGTCGCCTCCGGTCGTGGAGCTGGAACTGCCCGCCCATGGCGAGCTCATCACCCACCGGCCGCTCATGGAACTGCTCGAAGCGCTGCTGGGCACCGAGTTCGTGTTCCACCACCTGCACAGTGACCGGCAGGCCCCGGATCTGCCGGGGAAGCCGTGGCACCACGACTACGAGCAGGGTGAGGGAAGCGACCGTTCCCCCCTCATGGTCCACACGTTGCACTATCTCGACGGGCTCGCCGAGGACACGGCCTCGCTCGTCGTGCTGCCCGGTTCCCATCTCGAAGAGGCGGGCAAGACGGCACGGGCGCATCTGGGCACCGCCGTGCTACCGGGCGAGGTCGTCATCGACCGGCTTCCTCCCGGCTCGACCGTGGTCCTGCACTCGGCGCTCTTCCACGCCCGGCGCACGAAGGACGGGCAGTCGGCCAAACCGCGGTACTTCGTGGACAGCTCCTACTGCCAGACCGGAACGCGGTGGCCGCCGGTGAAGCCGTACTGGCGGCACATCCTGAGCAGGGCCCGCGAGCTGGGACTCGGTGACGACAGGCCGGAACTGTTCGCGGAACGGCACTTCACCGAGTTCTCCGCACACGGTGCGATGTCGTGACCGGCCGTCCCGTCCGGATCGGACTGCAGTTGCAGCCCCAGCACGCCGGCTACCGGAAGATCCGGGAAACCGCGGCGGAAGCCGAAGCGCTCGGTGTCGACATCATCTTCAACTGGGATCATTTCTTCCCGCTGTGGGGCGATCCCGACGGCCCGCATTTCGAATGCTGGACCATGCTCGCCGCGCTGGCGGAGTCGACCAGCCGGGTGGAGATCGGCCCGATGGTGTCCTGCAACGGTTACCGGAACCCGGAACTGCTCGCCGACATGGCGCGTACGGTCGATCACATCAGTGAAGGCAGGCTGATCCTGGGCATCGGCTCGGGCTGGTGCGAGCGGGATTACGCCGAGTACGGCTACGAGTTCGGCACCGACGGCACGAGGCTCGCCGACCTGGCGCGGTCGCTCCCCCGCGTCGAAACCAGGCTCGCCAAACTGAATCCACCACCCACCAGGAAGATCCCGATGCTGATCGGTGGCGTCGGGGAGAAGAAGACCCTCAGGCTGGTCGCCGAGCACGCGGACATCTGGCACGGCTTTCACGACCCGGAAACGCTGGCGCACAAGGTGAACGTACTGAAGGGCCACTGCGCCGCGGTGGGGCGCGACCCCGGTGAGATCGAGATCTCCACCGGGGTGTTCGGCACCCCGTCGCATGTCGGTCGACCGGACGAGCTGGGCCCCCGGTTGCGCGGGCTCGGTGCTTCCTTGTTCACCGTCGGCATCGACGGCCCGGACTACGACCTGAAACCACTGCGAGAATGGATCTCCTGGCGCGACAGCCAGAACGGGTGACCTCGCGCGAATGTCATGACCGAGCCCCTTTCGCGGAGAGCTTCGCGAAAGGGGCTCGGTCATGGCAGCAGTCGGCAGGAACGCTTACCCCTGCCCGAAGATGTCGTCCACGAAGGCATTGCGGAACTTGCCTTCGGGGTCGTACTTGCGCATCAACCGCGCGAAGTCGGCGGCCCGCTCGTGCACGCCGGCGATCTCGGAAGGCGCCATCGTGGTCAACTTGCCCCAATGCGGGCGGGCGCCGAGCGGCAGCAGCCGCTTCTCCACTTCCGCGAGCACGGGCTCGACGGCGTCGAAGTAGTCGATCCAGGTGAAGTGGAAGGTCACGGT
Source organism: Amycolatopsis sp. PSD-21 (assembly GCF_055561455.1). Taxonomy (NCBI): domain Bacteria; kingdom Bacillati; phylum Actinomycetota; class Actinomycetes; order Pseudonocardiales; family Pseudonocardiaceae; genus Amycolatopsis; species Amycolatopsis sp. PSD-21. The sequence continues at coordinate 5,257,694 of NZ_CM145712.1, forward strand.
GTCACGGTGGTAGGCGGGACTCAGCCACAGGTCGTCCCCGCGTACGGTGCGCACTTCCGCGATGTGCATGACCGGCGCCACGAGTTCGCCGATCTCGCGGATCGCGGCGAACGCCGCCGGCGCGGCCGCGCGGGGCAGATAGAACTCGGACTGGAGTTCCTCGCCGGCCCCCGGGGTCAGTTCGGGCCGGAAGTGTGGCAACCGCTCGTGCCACGGACCGCCCACGTCCAGCTGCTCGGTGCTGAGCTCGACCGGCATGCCGGGCACGGGATGCATGGGTTCCTGGGCCCGCTGACCGCCGTCCCAGCCCGACTCGGGCCTGCCGAGGCGGCGCTTCAACCAGACGTCGCCGGTGTCGCGCCAGTCGGTGAACAAGCTGACGCTGTAGGCGGCCCCGAACACCTCGTCCAGCGACGATGCCACCTCGTCCAGTGGAACGAGCAAGTGAACTCGTTGTGCCATGGCGAAAGCGGGCTCGATGTCGAGGGTCATCCTGGTGACGACCCCGAGCGCTCCCAGTGCCACCACCGAACCCGCGAATTCGTCCCCGTCGGCCACGCGGCTCACCTCGATCAGATCACCGTCCGGGCCGACGAGCTCCATACCGGCGACGGAAGAAGCGAGGCACCGCTGCGTGTCGCCGGAACCGTGCGTGCCGGTCGCGCACGCTCCGGCGATCGAGATATGCGGGAGCGAAGCCAGATTCGCGAGCGCGAAACCCTGCCGGTGCAGCACGTAGATCAGGTCCGCGTACCGCAGGCCGCCGCTCACGGTCACCGTCCGCGCGTCGTGATCGATCACCACCCGGCGCGGCAACCCGTCCAGCCGCACGAGGTCGTGCTCGGTACCGGCCACGCGGCTGAACGAGTGCCCGGTACCGAGCGCGCGAACGCGCGGAGAGCGAGCCACGACGCGCCGCAACTCGTCGACCGATTTCGGCCGGTGCATGCGGTTCACGTCAAAGGTGACATTCCCTGCCCAGTTCGTGATCGGGGCGTGTGTCGTTGTCATCTTCCCCCCAACTGTGACTAGCTGCCGATGCCCGGCTCAACTGAGGTGGAGCCGGGTAGCTCATTCAGCCGTTGACAGGTCGTCGACGGCGACGAAGCGGAACTCGCGTGCCAGCAAGCCTTCGATCATCTGCGGCAACGCGCCCACGGTCTGCGTGCGGTCGCCGCCGGAATCGTGCAGGAGCACGACCGAACCGGACCGGGCCCCGTCCAGGACCAGCCGGGAGATGAAATCGGTGCCCGGCATCATCCAGTCGTCCGGCGCGACGTCCCACAGCACGGTCGTCAGATCCAGCTCACCCAGCCAGCCGACCACCTCGGGAGAACAGAGGCCGTAGGGTGGCCGGAACAACGTCGTCTTCGAACCGGACGCTTCGGCGATGGCGTCCCCGGTCCGTTCGATCTGCTCGATCAGCTGTGGCCGGGTCAGCTCCGGCAGGAACGGATGCGACCAGGTGTGGTTGCCGATGGCGTGTCCCTGCTCGGCCATTCTGGCCAGCGACTCCGGATGTGCCTTCGCGTAAGTCCCGACGCAGAAGAAGGTCGCGGGCACCCCGTAGCGCTCGAGGATGTCGAGAACCAGGTCGGTGTAGGGAGGCTGCGGACCATCGTCGAAGGTCAGCGCGACCTGGCGACGCTCCCGGCTGCCGTGACCGAACCAGCGGCCCTGCGCGGCGAGCTCGCCGGCCGCCGCTTCGTTCCCCGCGAAGCCCGCCTCGAGTTCGTCCTCCCGCCCGGTCTGGGTGCCCCGCGCGCGTTCCAGCTTGGTCAGCGCCCGCAGGTTCAGCCTGCCCACCCGCGCGAGGTCGATCGCCGGCACGGAACCGAAGACCGGACGCGCGGGCAACACGGCGGGATCGGCTCGGTGGACCTCGATGCCCGCCGCCATCAGGCGGCCGTCGAGTACCCCGTTCGTGCTCTCCACGACCACGACCGGAGTCCGCGGCAACCCGCGCAGGTACGCGATCAGGTCCCGGATCCGTCCCGGGGCGAACCTCTCGGCGGGAAACGCGGGTTCTCCCTGGTCGTCGATGACCTGTACTTCGAAGCCGGTCTCGCTCCAGCCGATTCCCGAGTACAACATCCGACTCCCCCTCGTCCGGCGAAGACTGGTGGCCCGGCGAGCGAGCCCGAAGTCCAGAATCAGCCATATTGCCAACCTTGTCAACATTCGTGACACAAATTTGCCCGTTCGGCTGGCTGCCTGAGGTACCCCCGCGTTACAGTACGGCCGTGGACGAATCTGACGGATATTTCGGAGAAGACGTCGCGGCGACCTATGACCAGTCGTCCGCGAGCATGTTCGAGCCGAGCGCCGTGGACCCGGTCGTCGATCTGCTGGCGGAACTGGCGGGCAAGGGTTCCGCACTGGAACTGGGGATCGGGACCGGACGCGTCGCGCTTCCGCTGGCGCGCCGCGGAGTCCCGGTACACGGCATCGAGCTGTCGCGGGCGATGGTGGCCAAGTTACGCGAGAAACCGGGCGGTGAAGCGATTCCGGTGACGATCGGCGACTTCGCGACGACCAAGGTCGACGGAACGTTCTCGGTCGCCTACCTGGTCTACAACACGATCAACAACCTGACGACACAGGACGAGCAGGTGGCCTGCTTCCGTACCGTCGCCGACCATCTCGAACCAGGCGGCTGCTTCGTCATCGAGGTCGGCGTCCCGGAATTGCGGAAACTCCCGGCAGGCCAGAACGTCGTCCCCTTCCATGTCAGCCCCACGAAATGGGCGTTCGACATCTACGACGTGGCGACCCAGGCGATGAGCTCGAACTACGTCGAGGTCGTCGATGGCCGCGGCAGCTATCACACGATCCCGTTCCGCTACGTGTGGCCGTCCGAACTCGATCTGATGGCCAGGCTGGCCGGGCTACGCCTGCGGGACCGATGGGCGGGATGGTCACGCGACCCGTTCACCAGTGAAAGCGATCAGCACGTTTCCGTTTGGGAGAAACCGGCGGCCTGACCTGGAAAGCGGAGTGCCGGCGATGGTCACGAACCATCGCCGGCACCGCCGTCGCTAAGCCGTCACGAGTTTACGCGAGACCCGGTTCGCTTCCCGATATACGGCTTCACGGTACTTTTCGCTCAACTTCGGGATCGGCGCGAGAACGCGGCACTCCTCGAAGAACCGGTCCTCGAAGGGCATCGCGAAGCCGACCAAGGGGATGACCTCCAGCTTGGAACGGCAGTCGAACCATTCGCCGAGTTCGGGATCATCGAGTTCCGCCTGTCCATCCAGCACGGCCCCGACCACCAGGGTGGGGATCCCGTCGATCTTTCCGCGGACGAGACCGAGCGAACCACCGGGGGCCACGCCCGCCAGCTCCCGCTCGATCTCCGGACAGATCGCATCGATCTCGACCCAGCCACCGAAGGTCAGCGCCAGTTCCAGGTCGAGACGCGGCCACTTGGCGAGGTAGTAGCGGTTGGTGATGGACGCCGAGACGTCCTGTGCCGCCTGGTCCCGGCGATGCGGAAGATGTATCCCGTACACGTCGTGCGCGAGTACGAGCGGTGTTCCGCTCCGGGAGATCCTCAGTGCCCATTCCTGATCCTCCGGCCCCCAGCTGACAAAGCCTTCGTCCAGCATCAGATCGTGCCGCCGGATGGTCTCCGCCGGAATGGCCATGAGGCCGGTACGGGCGAACGCCCACGGATACCTGGCATAAGCCGAGGCGTATTCCGCGGAGAAACGAGGATCCAGTTTCACCCGGTCCGCCGTCGCCAATTCCTCGAGTACCTTGCGGTAGTGCTCGAACGGCCGCACCTCGACATCGCCGACCTCGGTGGGGACGACCTCCTCGTAGCCGAGCACCTGGCCCATCGCGCAGATGTTGTGACCGTGCTGGAAATACCGGTCGCACAGGGTCTGCAGCGCCGTGGGCGCCAGCACCACGTCCGCGTCCACCAGGCAGATGATCTCGCCGGAGGCCTGGCGGATGCCCAGATTCGTGGCTCTGCTGGTGTTCCAGTCCTCCTCGACCTGCACGGAGAGGACTTTCATCTTTCCGGTGTACTCACGGCACAACGCGGCGAATTCCGGATCGTGCTCCAGCACACCCAGTACGACTTCGAACTTCGCCCTGTCCAGCGTCTGCTCGGCAAGCGACCGCAACACCGGTTTCAAGGTCTGCAGTCGCTGCTTGTACGGGATCACGATACTGAGCACGGGTTTATTCACGGCCACTCCTCGCACGGCTCGACACCGGCCGAAGCATAGGACGCGTGCGCACACCATGGCAAGTTATTGACAAGACCCTGGCAACCCTGGGGTAGGATGGGGTGGCTCCGGCCCGGAGCCGGCAAAACAGCGTTGAGACGACGACCTCTACCGGGAGCAACCGTGACACCACCTCCGATCCGGCTCTCCGGCGCCGTGATGACGCATCCGAAGCGGATCGACGCGGCGCGCGCCGTGGCCGACGGCCTGCCGGAACTGGGGTTGAAGGTCGTGGTCGACCCCGAACCCGAAGGTCCCCCGGCCGCGTTGCGCGCGGCCCGGCTCGCCTGGGCCGCGGTCGATCCCGGCGCCACCCATCACCTGGTCATCCAGGACGACGCGGTGCCGTCCGCGGACTTCACCCGAAGGCTGAACTCCCTGATCGCGGCGCAACCCGACGCCGCGGTGAGCCTGTTCACCGAATGGGGCTCACGCACTTCGCACGTCATCCGGATCGCCGCGATGCTCGGCTACACCATGGCCCCGGTCGTGGACGACTACATCCCGGCCGTGGCGTTGGTGCTGCCCGCCGAAGTCGCACGCGGTTTCGAGGAATACGTACAGGCCAAGGTCGACGAGGGCGCCCCGGACGATGTCGCGCTCCTGGACTACCTGAGCGACCTGGGCATCCGGACGGTGATCCCGGTGGCCAATCTCGTGGACCACCGGGACGACATCAGCCTCGTCGGCAACAATGTCATGGGTAACCGCTCGGCCGCCTGCCTCCCGCCGCCGGACGCCGTCCCCGACGGTCCTCATTCGCTGCTGACCGCGCCGGCCACCGTTCCGTACTACGACTTCTGGGGGCAGTACGCCGACGCCTGCGTCCCCGACGAGTCCTCTGTGGACGGACGGGTGCGGTCTTCGGCGCGGGTCTGGCTGCGCGAACGCGGTGTCACCTACCAGGACATGATGGTCCTACTCGAGGAAGCACTGGACAGGCATCCGCAACGCGAGTTCCTCGTCGACCGGCTCAGCGAAATCTCCCTTTCCGAGCTGTGGATCGTCGCGTACCTGCTCGGGGTGATCACGGCCGAACACGCCCGCGCCGTCGGCAGGACACCGGACTTCACCGGACCGCTGACGAAGGCCGCGCTCGCGACGTTCGGGCCGGGTGCCGTGCGCCGCGTCGTACCGGCCCGCTGGCTGCCGGCGGTCGGCTCAGCACTCGAACCGCTGATCCTCGACGGCGTGCGTGCCGGCGCGGCGCGGGAGGCGTCCCGCGCGTCGGGCTGAGCACGGACTTCGCACCGCGCGGGTCGTCGGCCGCGGAATCCGGCTCGACGGGCGACGGCCCGCGTGGTGTGATCGACCGCGGAAGTCCAGGACCGCGAGACAGATCATCGAGGAGATGTCCGTGACGATCGAGCAGACCGGCGCGAACCCGGTGATCGACGCCCCCTTGGTCGAGCGGCTTCTCGCCGCCCAGCTGCCGGACCTGGCGTCACTTCCGTTGAAACGCCTGGAGCCCGCCGGATCGGACAACGTGATCTACCGGCTCGGGGACGACCTGGCGGTACGCCTGCCACGCGGAGACTGGTCCACCGGGCAACCGCGGAAGGAGTTCCAGTGGCTTCCGCGCCTCGCCCCGCGACTGCCCTTTCCTGTTCCCACGCCCGTCGCGCTCGGCTCGCCAGGTGAAGGCTATCCGTGGTATTGGTGCGTTTCGCGGTGGTTCGAAGGGGAGACCGCGACCATCGGCGGACTCGCCGACGCGGACAGGACCGCTGTCGAACTGGCGGAGTTTGTGAAGGCCCTCCAGCGGGTGCCGCCGGACGAGACACTCCTTCCCGGGCCGCACAACAGCTTCATCGGCGCCCCGCTCGCCCGTCGTGATCCCGCGACCCGCGCCGCGATCGAGGCCGTGGACGGCGTTTTCGACGGCACCGCGCTCACCGAGGTCTGGGGAGCGGCCATGGCCGCTCCCCCGTGGAGCCTGCCACCGGTCTGGATCCATGGCGACCTGCACCCTGGCAACCTCTTGACCGTGGACGGCAACCTCAGCGCCGTGCTGGACTTCGGCGGGCTCGGCGTGGGCGATCCGGCGTGCGATCTGCTGATCGCGTGGACCCTTCTGCCCTCGCCGGCGCGGGAGACCTTTCGTGCCACGCTGGACGTCGACGACGCCACCTGGGCCAGGGGCCGCGGCTACGCCCTGAGCACCGGGTTGAACGCTTACACGGCTTATGCGGCCACGAACCCCCGGGTGGCGGAGAACACCCGCCACCAGATCACCGAAACGCTGAAGGATTTCCGATAGCGTGCCCGCCGGGCCGGAGCGCCCTGGACATGTACACGGCATCCTCACCGTAGCCTGCCGGAAGTCCTGCCCCGGGGTACGCCCGGTAACCGTTCGCCGACCAGAAACCACCGCTGCCGACGACGGCCACCAGTGAAATCCGTTCGTAGGACAGCGATACCGCGCGGAGCGTGAGGTGGCGCACGAGACGCGTGGCCAGGCCATGGCGGCGAAAGTCCTTGGCGACGACCAGATCGTGCAGGTGCAGGTTCCGCGAGTCCCGGTGGCCCACGCTTTCCGGCCTGGCGAGGTCCGGGCACCCGAACAGCCGGTAGGGCAACGCGATCAAGTACCCCGCCGTCCGGCGTCCGGCGTCGAGCACGAAACAGGTGAGCGGAGACAGCGCGGCGCGTGAGCGCAGCGCATCCTCGCCCTCCGAGAGCCCGGAGGCCTGGTAGGCCGAGGTTTCCAGGCCGCGGATGTCCGGCCAGTCCCGCGCCGAGATATGCCGGATCCGGATATCCGCGGACATCACGTGAAGCTCGTCGACCGCGAGACCGGTGTGGCCGTCACCGTGGTGAACACTCGTGTGGGCTTGCGCTCATCGGTGTCACCGCCGTGTGCCACCGTGTACGGGAGCGGGCTGAAACCGTTGAACCCCAGCGTGGTGTAGCTGGTCGTGTAGGCGCCACTCGAGAGTATCCACACCGGATCGCCCGAGACCACGCCGAGGGGAACCCGCGCCGGGTACCGGCCATGACCGGCGGCATCGTCGCTGTCACAGCTCGGTCCGGCGACGATGGCTGGACCGTACTCGCCGTCCCGGTGCGCCGGGAACTCCAGGCGGTACTGGATCTGGTCCATCTCGTACAGGCCGTTGAACTTGCCACAGCTCAGGTACAGCCAGCGCCGACGCCGGCCGTCGAGCAGCTCCCGTTCGGACAGTCGCGCCACGTGGGCACGGATCGCGCCGTGGTCGGCGACCAGGTACCGGCCGGGTTCGATGACGAAGGCCAGTCTGGTCCCGGCCGCTCGCCGAAGCCGCCCCATGCCCGCCCGGATCGTCTCGAATATCCTGTCGAGCGGGGGAATCAGGGGTCTCCCCCGTTCGTCGAGGTAGCCGAGCGCGGGAAGACCGCCACCGAGGTTGACGTGTTCGAGCAGGATCCCCTTCCGCTTCAGGGCGATCAGCACCTCCGCCAGGGAATCGAACGCGTCCGTCCACGCTTCGGTGGTCATCTGCTGCGAACCGACATGCACCGACAAACCCGAGAACCTCAAACCCATCGCTCGCGCCGTCTCCGCCACCCGCACCGCTTCCGGGCCTGAACATCCGCTCTTGCCGCTCAGCCCCCAAAGCGCTCCGTCCCCGGTGGTGGCCAGACGGCAGAACACTTTCGCCCCCGGGGCGTGCGTGGCGATCGCCCGCACGTCCTCGACGCTGTCCGTGGCGAAGTCCCGCACGCCCAGCCGGAAGGCGTCGAGAATGTGCTGATCGGATTTGACGGTGTTCCCGTAATGCACCGAACCGGGCGGCGCTCCCGCGCCGAGCGCGGTCGCTATCTCACCCGGGCTCGCTGCGTCGAACCCGGCTCCCTGCCGGGCAAGGAACTCGACGACGGCGTCCACCGGACAGGCCTTCATCGCGAACCGGACGGCGACGCCGGGCAGTTCGCGTTTCAAAGAGGCGTGGCGTTCGCCGATTCCCTGGAGGTCGAAGACGATCTGGTCCTCGGAGGCCGCCGCCAAGGCGGCGAGCAGTCGCTTGTCGTCGAACATGGTGTGGCTTGTCCTCATCCGCCAGGCGGGGATACGAGATCCGCTTCCCTGCTCGCCGACATCAGTCGTTCCCAGTGGTCGATCAACAGTGCGAAATCCGCGATGTCCTGCCGAGCTTCGGAAAGCAAGCGGGATCCTCGCGCCGCGAGGATTTCAGCGAGTTTCGTGTACTTACCGCCGAGCTTTCGGTAGGCGCGTTGGAGACAGGCCAGCCGCAGTACGTTCTCCTCGTCGTCCAGCTCGAGACTTTCCCTGACAAGCGCCGATATCGCGGACGCGCGCACGTGATCCCGTTCGTCGCACAAGGACTCGCCCGCCGTCTTCATCCGGCCGTAGATGAAGTTCAGGTACTGCATCGAAAGGAAGAACTTCGCCAACCGCAGCTGGTAGCCGACGAAGCCGGACTCGGTTCGCCGTTCCGGTGTATGGAAGTTCACGATGTCGCGGTTGTGCTGAACGGCGGGCAGCCCGGTGGCGTGGACGACGTGGAGCAGGAAATAGTCACTGCCGATCGTATCCGTGGCAGGCAGCAACGGTATCTGCTCATGCACCCGCGAAAAGCCGATGTTGCACATGTCCACGCGCATCGGGTCGAGGACGTTCAGTGTCGAACGGTCCCGGGTGAACGGGCCGGCACCGGACCCACGGAAGGACTCCTTCACCAGGTTCCGCTTCTCATCTTCCGATGCGTGGGCAGGAGCCCAGAGGCTCACGATGTCGTAGTAGACATCCTCGTCCATGCGGTGGATCTCCTCGATGTCCACCGAGGGTTCGCCGACGAAGGAGCCACCCACCAGGACGACAGGCCGCTCCGCGAGACCCGGATCCAGCACGGATTCGGAAACACCGGGCGCCGCGTGGGCCGCGCTCTTGCCGAGCGAAGCGAGCTCATGGTGGATCGGGAAGATCTTGGCGTCGTTCAAGACCTGATAGCGGCTGTCGGAATCCCGGCGATGGACCGACTCGCAGCCGAGTGCCGCGCCGAACAGGAACGCGCGGTTGGTGCAGGCGCCATAGGACACACCCGCCGGAAGCATCAAGCCGGGCAGCCGCGACTGCCGGTCGAGGCCCGCTCGCCGGATCACCCCGTTCAGGAAGCTTCGCTGGTACGCCTCGTCCAGATGCCAGAGGCTCACCTTCGGCACCCGGCGAGCCGCGCGGACGACCTGGGCATGTGCGGCGAAGTCGTGCGCGTCCGAACTGTCCAGTACCAGCACGCGCACTTCGACGTCGAATCGTTCGACGGCGTATCGCGCCTCTTCGATGACGGCGGACAGGGTGTCCGCGCAGGCTCTGTTCGTCGGCAGGGTCAGGCAGATCTTCCGCATGCCTTCTCTCCTCGTGGCGAAGTGTGTCGCCGTCGCCACGGTTCGAGGCCGAGCAGCTTCGCACCCAGGTCGTTCAGCTCGGCGGCCGGATACCTCTCGCATTCGGGCCGTTCCCTGGCACCGACCAGCGTTCGGTTCCACTCCGGCGTCTTCAGCCACCGCCAGGACTCGACCCGCGATCGCTTCAACGTGGTGTGCGATTCCAGCGAGGGCATCATGGCGAGGTACTGGACCGCCCGCACACCGTTCCCGGAGGTGTTGGGCGCCACCCCGTGTGCCAGCATTCCGTTCCAGATCAGCAGGTCGCCAGCCTCGAGTTCCGGCCTGACGACCGGAGTCCGCGCCCGGTCGATCGACGGCCGGATCGGATCGCGATCCGGTCGCTGCTCCGCCTTCCACTCCTCGAACGTCCGGAACAGTTCCGGCGCGCACTGGAAGCCGCCGAGTTCGGGCCGCGTGTCGTTGAGCGCGATGATGCCCTGCACGCGTTGCGGTGGCTCCGGCAACGTGCTGTCGAGGTCCCAGTGCAGCTCGATGTCGAACCCTTTCTCCGTGGGCTCGATGAGCGACCGGGACCGGTTCCCGACATTGGGCGGGTTAAGGTTGAGCCGGTCCAGGCTCACCCACAGTTCTTCGCAGTCCCACACATCCACGAACGCGTCGTACACCCGCCGCGTCTGCCGGGAGTCCCACAGGAGCTGGTGGTGGTAAGCCTCGACGAAGCCGTAGATGTACAGATCCCGTTCCAGTTCCGTCCGGAACTCGCGCTCGGCGTACCAGCTCTCCGGCCGCCGGGGGTCGAGCCCCTGGAACTCCCAGGCGAAATCCAGCAGCGATTTCGCGGCCGAGGCCGAGATCGCCCTTCGCACGACGACATAGCCCCAGGTTTGCCAGAAGTCGAAATCCGCTTCGGAGAGGACCCGCAACGGCCGGGTCTTCCGTATTTCCTTCAACGGGACCTGCGCGACATACGACTCGCCGTCGGAACTCCAATAGGGAATGTCCGAATCCGCTCGATACAGGTCATGGCCACGTGGTGGCATCTACCCTCCAGACGTTGAACGACAACGAGTCTAGAGGGCCGATCAGCTCTTGGCAATATGTTGCCAAGAGCTTGGCAATGCCAGGTGACGTCAGCTGTAACTACGGGCCTGCAGTTCGAACAGATCGGCGTAGAGGCCTCTGCTCGCGAGCAACTCGGCGTGGTCACCGATCTCCGCCACCCTGCCGCCCTCCAGGACGACGATGCGGTCGGCCATCCGGACCGTCGAGAACCGGTGCGAAACGAACAGCGTGACGCCGCCGTTCCTGCCCACCTCACCGGCGGAACCGGCGTACTGCTCGAAGGTCGCGTGCTCGGCCGCCGCGTCGAGTGCCGCGGCGGGCTCGTCGAGCACGAGCATCAGTGGCTGGTCGCGCAGCGCGGAACGAGCGAGCCCCAGTGTCTGCCACTGCCCGCCCGACAGTTCCGCGCCATCCGTGTAACCGTGTCCCAGCGCGCCGTCGAGACCACCCGGTACCCGCCGCACGATCGGCTCGGCACCGGCCCGGCCGAGCACGCCGGTCAAGACGTCGTCGTTCCCCATCCGGGCGAGGTCGCCAACACCCACGTTTTCGCGCAACGTGAACTCCAGCCGCGCGAAGTCCTGGAACAGCGTGGAGATCGCGGATCGCCATTCCTCCGGAGGCATTTCCCGCAGATCGACACCGTCGACCAGTATCCGGCCCGCCGTGGGCTCGTACAGCCCGCACAGCAGTTTGACGAGTGTGCTCTTCCCCGCGCCGTTCTCCCCCACCAGCGCGACAGTGCGGCCGGCGGGCAGGTCGAGGTCGACCTCACGCAGCACCGGCCGATCGCTTCCGGGGTAGCTGAAGCTCACCGCTTCGAGCCGGATGCCGTGCCGCAACCGCGCCGGGACGGGCCTGACCGCGGCCGGTGTCCGGGGCACCCTCGTCGGCCATGTCTTCAGCGAATCCAGCCTCCGCAGGGTGTGGCCCGCCGCGTGCAAGGTCGACAACACGCTCAACGCGGCGGCGACCTGCGCGTTGACCTGCACGGCCAACGTGATGACGAGGACGACGTCGCCGACGGTCACCAGGCCGCGGACGGCCTGCAGCAGCACGAGATAGACGGTGGCGCAGACAGCGGCGGCGAAGGTCACCTGGCCGAGCGCGCGCAGCGCGGCTCCCGCCAGCTGTCCACGCCACAGCTTCGCCGTCGCCTCCCGCCAGCTTTGGTCATGCCGCCGCTTCAGTGCCGCCTCCGCACCGAGGATCCTGGCTTCCTTCGCCGACGAGGACGAGGTCGCCACGTGCAGCAGATGACGGGCCAGCCGGTTCTGTTCCACCGCGGCGTCGCGCGAGCGGTCGATGGACCGCTGCGCGTAGCGGCCCATGATCACCGGCGGCAGCGCGCCGAGGGGCAGGAGCAGCAGCCACGGTTCCAGCGAAGCCAAGATGACGGTGGTGAGGATCAGTTGCCCGCCGAGCAGCACCACCTGCAGCAGCGCTTCGATGTAGGCCCGCGCCTTCTGGATCTCCTCGCGCACGAGGGTGACCGTGTCGGCGAACTTCGCGTTGTCCAGATGCTCGACCCCGGGAGTGCCGTTGACGTAGCGGATGAGCTCGGAATTGATCCGCGACTCCGCCAGTTCGCCGACTTCGTAGTAGTACAGATGCGCGAAGTGCCCCATCATCAGTTCGGCCACGAGGACCAGGGCGATGAGCACCCCGACGACGAAGGTGGCGCCAAGCCGGCCATCGAGCAGGTTGTCGGTGAAGGCTCCCAGGGCGAGTGCGATCCCCGGCGTCGCCAGGTAGCCCAGTGTCAGCAGGACGATCGCCTTGAGCAGGCGAGCCCGGTCGGCCTGCCAGGCGAGGGTGAACAACCACCGTGCGGTGCGAGCAAGGTTCTTCATGAAACCTCGTCCATTGTGGATTCGAGAACCGGCGGCGCCGTTTCGTCGGTGAACCGTTCCGCCTGCAGGCGGAACAGGGTGGCGTACCGCCCGCCCGCCGCGAGCAGCTGGTCGTGAGTGCCGCGTTCGGCGACCCGGCCGTGTTCCAGGACCACGATCTGGTCCGCCCGGCGGACGGTGGAGAACCGGTGCGAGATGATCACCGTGGTCAGGCCGCGGGTGATGTCCAGGAAGCGGTCGAAGAACTCGACCTCGGCGCGCACGTCGAGTTGCGCGGTGGGCTCGTCGAGGACCATCACCGATGCTCCCGCGTTCACCGCGTGCAGGGCGCGGGCCAGTGCCACCCGCTGCCACTGGCCGCCGGAAAGGTCCCGGCCACCCTCGTACTGACGGGACAACACGGTCCGCGGACCGTCCGGCATGGACCCCAGCATCTCCGCCGCTCCCGCGCGCCGGGCCGCCGCCAGCAGATCCTCGTCCGAGGCGTCGAACTCCGGCGCGCCGAGCGCGATGTTGTCGGCGAAGGAAAGTTCGTAGCGAACGTAGTCCTGGAAGATCACCGCGAGCCGCCGATGCCAGTCCCGCGGTTCGATGTCGCGCAGATCGCGTCCGTCGACGGAAATCCGTCCGCTGGTCGGGTCGTACAGCCGCGTCAGGAGCTTGACCAGCGTGGTCTTGCCGGCGCCGTTGAGGCCGACCACGGCCAGCGAAGTGCCGGCCTGCACTTCGAGATCGAGCCCCGCGAGCACCTCGCGGCCATCGGGGCGATACCGGAATCCGACGTCGTGGAACCGGATCGACCGCCGCGGCAGGCCGTCGGACGGCAAGGACAGGCCGGATTCGAGCGGGCGCAGGGAGCGGCCTTTGTCGCGGAACGCCAGCAACGCCTCGTAGGCCAGCGACCCGTACTGGGTCTGCACGTCGCATTCCGGGAAGTAGACGCCGAACCGCATCAGGATCAGCACCGATTGCAGCGCGATGCCCAGTTCGAGCAGGCTCAGTCCACCGTGCCCGGCCAGCAGGAGGAACACGACCGTGGCACCGACGAGCCCGGCCGCGGACAGCCACAGGAACGGCGGCCCGAGCAGCGCCCGCCTGCCTCGCCACATCGTGCGCAGGTAACCGAGGTCGTCCCGGCGGTGCCGGTCGCGCAGCCAGTCGACCAGCCCGAGAAGACGGATCTCCTTGGCCGCCTGCGGACCGGACGCGAGTGCCTTCACATAGGACACCTTGCGCCGCTCCCCGGCCAGCCCGTCGTAGAAATCACCGAACTTGCCGAGGGAACCGCGTTGACCGAAGCGGATCACCACGGCCGTCACGCCGATCACGACGGCGGCCAGCGGACTCAAGGTGATACCGACGAGGACGACCGCACCGACGAGTTGCGTGTACCTGGCCACGAGGGCCACGGCACCCGCGGCCGCGTCGCCCGGCGACGCGGAAGCGCGGTCGAAAGCCTCTCGCGCGGCGTTGACGTCGTCGAGCAGCTCCGGGTCGTCCAGCGCCATCGCCGGCGCGTCCACCAGCGCGGCGCGCATGAGCAGGACACGGCATCGGCCGTCGACATGCCGCATGACCAGTTCACCGGCCGCGGCCTGGAACGGCGCGAGTGTCTGCTGCAGCCCGAAAGCGGCACCGGCCACGGCCAAGACGGCGAGCAGGGCCGTCCACGCGGCGGGATCGCCGCCGATCGCGGCGGGCACTCGCTGCAGCAGCACGCTCATGGCGACGACGAAGCCGATGGGGAGCAACCCGAGCAGCACGTTGAGCAGCAGCGCCATCACCAGCGTGGCGGGTGGTACGTAGCGCAGCAGACTGAGTATCCGCAGCCAGCGGCCCGCACGCCGCCACACCAGGCCCACCAGAGCGGTCACGTGCCAACCTCCGTCACCGTGCCTCACCGCCTCCCGCGGGATCACCGGAGGTTTCCACAGCTTGCCAGACTGTGCGACACTATGGCAAATCCAAGGGCCCAGATTGGCAAACCGGGGTTCCCGCAGCGCACTCCGCGTGACGGACTGCCTGGCGCGTTGGCCCGGAAGACGGACAAGGACGGTTCGGATGGAGCAGAGGACATTCCGCAGGACCGGGCAACGGGCTTCGGTGATCGGCCTCGGGACCTGGCAATTGGGCGCGGACTGGGGTTCGGTGGACGAGGACGACGCGGCGGCGATCCTGCGGGCGGCCGCGGATTCCGGCATCACGTTCTTCGACACCGCGGACGTGTACGGAGACGGGCGCAGCGAGCGCCTGATCGGCCGGTTCCTGCGCGAATTCGACGGCAAGGGCGCTGAGAACCTCCTCGTGGCGACGAAGATGGGCAGGCGCGGACCGCAGGATCCCGCCGAGTTCACCTTGGACAACTTCCGGGCCTGGACAGACCGCTCACGGGCCAACCTCGGCGTCGACACGCTCGATCTCGTGCAGCTGCACTGTCCGCCGACACCGGTCTTCGGCACCGCCGCGGTTTACGACGCCCTGAACACGCTGGTCGACGAGAAGCGTGTCGCCGCGTACGGCGTCAGCGTGGAACGGTGCGACGAGGCACTGGCCGCGATCGCCCAGCCTGCTGTCGCCAGTGTGCAGATCATCGTGAATCCCTTCCGCCGCAAGCCACTCGAACGCGTCCTGCCCGCCGCGCGAGCCGCGGGCGTCGGCATCATCGCCAGGGTTCCCCTGGCGTCGGGCCTGTTGTCCGGGAAGTTCCGTCACGATACGGCTTTCGCGCCCGACGACCACCGCACCTACAACCGGAACGGCGAGGCCTTCGACGTCGGTGAGACCTTCTCCGGCATCGACTACGCCACCGGTGTCGCGGCGGCACGGGAATTCGGTGAACTCGCATCGGGGCAGCGAACTCCGGCGCAGCTCGCACTGCGCTGGATCATCGACCAGCCCGGGGTGACATCGGTGATCCCGGGCGCCACGCGCGTCGAACAGGCGCGGGAGAACGCGGCCGCCGCCGGCTCGCCCCCGCTTTCCGCGGCGACGCTCAGCGCCGTCGAGGAGATCTACGACCGTCGGATTCGGGGGCAGATTCACCATTTGTGGTGACCGGCGCGGCCGCGGTTCGCGTTCGGCCTGACCGTTCTTTCCACCGACGATCAGGCCGAACGCGCTATCCGCACTGCGAAACGGTACCTATGGGCGACGACCGGGACGCCCGGTCAAGCCGAAATCGCCTTACCCCGCCTATAGCCGGCCAGAGTGACTCGGCCAGTCGACTTCCGAGGAGGTCGACCCCCCGGAACCCGGTGACCGGAATTCCACTGTTTCACCGTTCGATGTCGCGTCGGACGACTTTCGCACAGCCTTCTCCTACCTTTCTCAGGCTTGAACAAGAACAGGTGGAATGGTTTTTCCCTCGGCGCGATTCGCCGGGCTTACCACCCAATTTCCCCAGTAGAGACCAGGTTCGGATTCGGGAATTTCCCGAAGGCGAGAACGTCCGGCGCAGCCGGTTCCGGACGCGGCTTGGATCACCCCAGTGAACGTTCCGGCCTTCCAGAAAATTGTTACACGCACCACTACCAGGTGGAGACTCGTCTACTACTCTTGCTGGTCAGGGGTTCGTCCGGTCGGCCCGCGCCCGGTACGAACCTGTTACCGGCGTGGCGTCGCCAGCCGATTCTCCACGGCGGTGAGTTCCTGCTGGACGGCGACCAGGGAACGCAGGGCCGTGTAACCCATCTCGCGGTTGACGCGGATCATGTGCGCGTTCTCGGCGCCGGTCGTGGTGCCGATCCGCTCCAGTGCGGGACAATCGACGAGCAGCCACCGCATCATGTGCGCCTTGACGCACCGCCCCAAGCCCGCACCGCGGTGCGCGGCGAGCACGGCCGTGTCGCGCTGATATCCCCAGTCGGGGCGCCGGGGATGGGTGCAGAGTTCGGTGAATCCGGCGACCGTCCCGGACAGCTCGTGCAAGGCGACGACCACCCGCTGCACGAGCCCCTGCGCCCGCAGCTCCGCTTCCTTCTCCCGCACCCGTGGCACCGACCATTCCGGCCACCGGTAACCCGATTCCCCCAAGGGGGCGTCGTGGATCGCCCCTCGTGCCACGGCGTAAGAATCGACGACGCCGTCCGGGGCGGATCCCCGCCACCGCAGCAGCCGGTACCCGGCGGGCACGTCGACCTCCCACGACCTCCGGTCGACGTCGGCGATCACCAGCACCTGCCTGGTGATCACGCGTACCGGCCGGAACCCCAGCGCCTCGGCCCACCGCTGTCCCGCGGTGCCCGCGACCACTTCCCAGCACTCGACGACCCGGCGCGCCTGGATCCTCAGCTCCGGGAGCAGCGCACGCAACATCGCGACCCCGATCCCCTGGCGACGGTATGCGGGATGCACCCGCACGTCGGTCAGCCCGATATCACTGTTCTCCTCGTCGAGGAAACACACCTGGGCGAACGCCACGACCTCCCCGCCGCGACGGCCCAGCCAGTACGCGACCGCGCCCGAACCCGGCATGGGCCTTTTCATCCGCGCGACCAGCTCCGCGAGTGGCAGTGGAGGTTCTCCGGGCCGGTCCACGACCTGACTGGCCAGCATCACCCGGTGGCAGACGACGAAGTCCGCTTCCGTGGCCAGAGACGGGTCGAACCGCTCGATCACCAGGCCGGTGGTCACCGGCCTCGGCCCGCCCCCGCCAGTTCGGGCGCGGGCGCCACCACGCGCCCACCGCCTGACGAAGATGCGGCGCAGAGCAGCAACGCGATCATCACCGTTCCGAAGCCCGGCAACCCCAGCAGCAGACCGATGGCGACGTGCAGGGCGATCCCGCACCCGACCGCCGGCTTCCGCCCTTTGCCGCCTGCCAGGATCGCGACGGCGATCAGGTACTGGAGCGCGACCACGCCCCAGGTCGACGTCGCGATGAGCCCGCTCGAAGCGAGCAACGGGCCCAGGAAATCGCGGATCGGCAGCGGGAAGCCGAATTGCGCGTCGAAGGCCACCATGTACAGGGCGTCACCCCGCGACCACGCCGGGTCCAGCACCTTGTGGGTGGCCGCCGTCAGGTAGATCAGCGACAGCTGGCCGCGAAGACACCACAGGGCGGCGAACGAACCGCCTCGCCACCGCATGGGCAGCGGAGCCACGGGGGCGCTCCAGTGCCATGTCCGGCCGTCCCCGAGGCAGAGGGGGACGAACAGCATCGCCCCGATCGCGGCCGCTCGGTCGCCCCCGTTGGCCAACGGCATGCTGACCGCGAGGCTGAAGGTGACGTACCAGTGGGGAAGGCAGGTCCAGCGAGGCCGGTAACCCGACAGCACGACCAGTAGCGTGGCGATCGCCAAGAGCCTGGGGAGCGCCTGCCCCGTCTCCGTTTCGGCGGCCAGGCACCACAATGAGGCCGAACGGATGCCACCACAGCGCAGTCCCTGCGGTGCGTCGGGCGAAGCCACGAACAGCGTGGTATCCGCATTGAAGAGCAGAACGCTCAAGGTCGCCGCGGCGAGGAGGCTTCGCCCCATCGCGAAGGCCCGCCCCCGCGGTTCGTGCCGCTCGATCGCCGTACCGAGCCTGCGCCGGAGGCCGGTCAGCCGCTGCATCGCAGATCCACCGAAGCGACTCGGTAGGCCGCCCAGGGCCCGTCGCGCCGGGATCCGGCTTCCGAGGACGACGCGCGCTCGATGGCGAGCACGGCGCGGCCGCAGAGGGTCGGTGACTTCAAGGGGTTTTCCGTCCGGTAGAGCAAAGCCGGGTCCGGTACCTTCTCACAGCGCATTTCGCCTCCCTGGCCGCATTCCTGCCAGTACCGATCCGGGATCCGGTCGGCGATCTGCCGTACCTCGGTCGTGTACACGTCGTGTTCGCGGTTGAGTCCGCCGAGCCGCTCGCCCCAGACCTCTCGTTCGTGCAGGCGGACGAGCCGGCCGTCGTGCCCGGCGCGATAGGGCACGACCGAGCTCTTGTCCAAACCGATGAAGAAGACCCATTCCTGCGGCCACAACACGCGATACGCGTCGAGGCGGTCCCGGAGTCCCCCGGATATCCCGAAAAGGTCGGCCTGCGCGAGACACGCGAGGACGAAGCCGAGCCCCAGCACCAACGAAGTGAGCACGAAACCCCGGAAGCCTTGCTCCGGATCCTCGCCTTCGCTGATGCCGTGAGCGCCGGCTCGACCTGCCTCCGAATCGGTGCTAGCCGCGGTCGGCATCTGAGACGTTGTCCCAGTTCACCCCGGAGAACGGCTCCTGTTCAACCACGCTGTTCTGCGAGCGCGGTTTCCGGTCGTACATCTCGTCGGACGGTGTACCGATCGCGACCGCGATGGCGAGCGTCGCGGCGACGCAACCTAACCCGAGCATGACTGTCCGCATCACTATCCCCCAGTTCAATGGTATAAACCACCGCGATGCACTATTCCAGGCGATGGTGGTTCATAGACACCACCGAGATTAGCCGCGGTGGCTACCTTGGAGCTACCGGTTCGCTACTCTTGAGAGGATCTTGGACTCAGTGGCAGGTCGCACCCCTGCCGGAGCCTCTTGCCGGGTACGGCGGTGAACGGTTCGCGGTGCAGCGACCAGCGCGAGAGGGGAGCCGTGGAGCTGCGGATCTTGGGGCCGATCGAATTGTGGGCGGCCGGTCGTCCGATCGGAATTCCGGGCACCAGGCAGCAGAAGCTGCTCGCGCTCCTGGTACTCAGCGCCAATCAGGTGATCCCCGACGGGCAGTTGATCGGTGATCTGTGGGAAGACCCGCCCCAGTCGGCACGGCAGCAGGTCCACAACGCCGTCGGCAGTCTCCGCCGGACGCTGGAAGCCCTGGGCGAAGAGGTCCGCATAACCAGGACGGACCTGGGATACCGCCTGGACGTTCCGCCGAATGTCGTAGACGCGTACCGCTTTTCCGACACGGCGCGGCAGGCGAGGGCGGCGGGGTCCGCCGGACGGATCCCTGAGGCGATCGAACTTTTCGAGGCAGCGCTCCGTCTTTGGCGGGGTCACGCACTGGCCGGGCTCGAAGGGGACACGATCACCAGTGCGGCCGCCAACCTCGACGAGCAACGTCTTTCCGCCATCGAGGACCTGATATCCCATCGCCTGCGGGCAGGTGAAGCCGCGTCGCTGGTCGCCGAACTACGTCAGCTGGTCGCCGACCATCCACTCAGGGAGTCACTGCGGAGCCTCCTCATGCAAGCGCTTCACCTCAGTTCCCGGCAGGCGGACGCGCTCGCCGTCTATGACGAGGGAAGGCGGATTCTCGCCGGAGACCTCGGCATCGACCCTGGTCCAGACCTCCGCAGGCTCCATGCGGTGATCTTGAGCGGCGACGCCGATCCCGATGACGTCGTGCCGGGCCGTACGCCGCCCGACGACGGCTTACCTCATTCGGGTGACTCACCACCTTCGCCCGCCCTGAGCGGACCGGCCCGCCGGTTCTACCTTCCACATGACATCGGGGACTTCTCCGGCCGCTCCGCCGAACTGGCCCACTTGCTTTCCACGACGAGGGACACCTCGCCCACCGCCTTGGTGATCTCCGCCATCGACGGGATGGGCGGCGTCGGCAAGACGACCTTGGCCGTACATCTCGCGCACCAGATCGCCGAGCACTATCCGGACGGCCAGTACTTCGTCGACCTCCACGGATTCAGCCCCGGACTGGAACCCGTCGCGCCGGAACAAGCGCTCGACACCCTCCTTCGCGGCAGCGGTGTGCCCCCCGAACTCGTTCCTCCCCAGCTCGAAGCCCGTAGCGCGCTGTGGCGGTCGCAAATGGCCGGGCAGCGAGCACTTCTGGTGCTCGACAACGCGATCGACGCCGACCACGTGCGTCCGCTCCTGCCGGGTACGGCCGGCGTGCTCGTGCTCGTGACGAGCCGTCGCAAACTCACCACGCTCGACGGCGCCGTTCCGATGTCCTTGGACGTGCTCACCCGTGACGACGCCATCGCCCTGTTCGAACAGGTCGCCGGCAGGGACGGCCGCGATGACGCCGACGAGGTGGCCACCGTCGCCGAGCTGTGCGGCAGGCTGCCGCTCGCGATCCGCATCGCGGCCGCGAGATTGCGCAGCAGACCACACTGGACGATCGCGGATCTCACGGACCGGCTGCGGGACCAGAGCCAGCGCGCGCGATTCCTGGCGGCCGACGACCGCAGCGTGATCTCCGTGCTGCGTCTGTCGTACCGGTATCTCCGGCCGGAACAACAGCTTGTCTTTCGTTTGCTCGGGGCACATCCGGGGATCGACTTCGACGCCTACCTCGTCGCGGCGATCTCCGGCCTGTCCCACGGTCAGGCCGAGTACATCCTGGAATCACTGTTCGACGACAACCTGGTCAAGCAGCGGTCGAGCAAGCGTTTCTACTTCCACGACCTGGTGAAGGACTGCGCACGCCAGATACTCGGAGAGCTCGAAGACGGCAACGAGCACCAACTCGCGCTGGAACGTCTGCTCGACTATTACCTGCATTGTGCGGCCACGTGGTGCGAATATCTGGACAGCGGTGCCGGCGGCGCCGCCGTCCAGGTCAAGCACCCGCCCCGGCACGTCAAACGAGTCAGCTCGTCCGACGAGGCCGTCGATGCCCTGAATCTCGAATACAGCAACCTGCTTTCGGTCGCCAAGTACGCGGCGGAGAACAACTGGCTCAGGCACGCGTGGCAGCTCCCCTGCGTGATACAGCCGCTCATGAAGCTGCGCAACAACTACGGAGGTTCCGCCTTTTCGCTGTTCCAAGGTGCCTTGCGCGCGGCACGCGGATTGCGGGACAGCCAAGGGGAATCCACCTGCCTGCAGGGGCTGGCGGCGATCTGCCGCGAGCGCAAGTCACCCAATCAGGCCAAGGACTACATCGAGCAGGCCCTGAAGATCAGCCGCGACCTCGGCGACCGGAGGGCGGAGGCCGAGCAGCTGGTCGAACTGGGCAACCTGCACCTGGACGAAGACCGGCTACGGGAAGGCCGGGACGCCTTCGTCTCCGCCGAGCAACTGATCTCCTTCACCCCGAAGACCTTCGTCCGCGCCGCGATAGCGAACAATCTCGGGGTCATCTACCGCGATCTGGGACAGTTCGACCTCGCCTTGCGGTATCTCAACCGGGCCATCGGCATCCTCGCCGACGACAGCCATCCGCGACGAAGAGCCTTGACCTCCTGGTGTATCGCGGCGGTGCTCCACTACCGGGGTGATCACCGGCAAGCGATCGAGCTCTTCGGGAAAGTCCTCGAAGCGAGCACCAAAGGCAGGTTCGAACACGGCCGTGCGGTGGCGATGCTCGGCTTCGCCGAAGCACACCGATCGCTGGGAGACCTGAGCGAATCCGTCGAATACGGCCGGGCCGCGCTGTCCTTGTCCAGGAAATTCGACCTGTGGAAGGTCGAATGCGAGGCCTTGAACGTACTCGGCGAGGCGAATCTCGCGCTGAACGACATCGACCAGGCCCGGCAGGTGTTCGACCACGCGCGGGAGCAGGCCGTCCTCTACGGGTCCAAGCGCTACGAGGCGAGAGCTTTGGAAGGGCTCGCGCACGTGGCGTCGCTTCAACGGGAGATCACCACCGCGAAGGAGCGCTGGGAGCAGGCGATCGAGCTGTACCCGGACGGCATGGTCGACGCCGAGTTCGCTCGCGCCCACCTTGAGTCGCTCCGGCTCGACACGCGCTGTTTTCGCTGCAGCGGCGCCCGCGCGAGGTGACCGGCGAGGGTCAGCCGAAGCGCCGAGGATCCACCCCTTCGACGTGGATCCGGTGCCACACCGCGAAACAGACCAAGACCCACAGGCGGCGCCAGTCGAAGTCGTCCCCTCGCCGGTAGTCCCGGAGCATGGTCAGCGCGGTGTCCCGATGGAGGTAGTCACCGATCTCCGCTTCGGTGAGGACGGCCTCGGCGAAGTCGTAGAGCTCGTCGCGGAGCCAGAACCGGATCGGCACCGGGAAGCCCAGCTTGGGCCGCCTGGCCACCTCGGGCGGAACGAGGTCCGCGACCGCCTCGCGCAGCGCGGACTTCGTCGTGTCCGGGCTGATCTTCTCGCTGTACGCCAAGGTCTCCGCGGCGGCCAGTACCTCGCGGTCGAGGAAGGGCACACGCAGTTCGAGCCCGTGGGCCATCGTCATGCGGTCGGCCTTGGTCAGGATGTCGCCGGGGAGCCAGAGCGCGAGATCGACCGACTGGCGCAGGGTCACCGGGTCCCATCCCGCCTTCCGCGCCCGTTCCCGCAGCGGTGCCGCCAGTTCGTCGGCCGAGCCGCCGGTCAAGGGGGTGACGAGCGCCAGCTCCGACGGCTCGTAGACCAGATCCGCTCCCAGGTATCCCTCTCCGGTGCCGCGATAGACGTGATAGCCGCCGAACAGCTCGTCGGCGCCTTCGCCGGAGAGCACCACCTTGACCTGTTTGCGTGCTTCCCTTGCCAGGAACCACAACGCGACGGCCGCCGCGTCGGCGAACGGTTCGTCGAACTGCGCCAGGATCTCCGGCAGACGCGTGGCGAACTCTTCCGCGCTGATGAAGTACGGATTGGACTTCACCCCGAGCGCGTCCGCGGTGGCCACGGCGTGCTCGATCTCGCTGTAACCCTCGCGGCCGAAGCCCACTGTGAACGTCTGCAAAGAACTGTCGTGCGTCGCGGCCAGCGCGCAGACGACCGCCGAATCGACGCCGCCGGAGAGGAAAGAACCGACCGGGACGTCACTGCGCAGATGCGCGGCCACGGAGTCCTCGAGCGCCTCGCGGATCCGCCGTCCCGTGTCCGGCCGGGCCGCGGCCGCCGGACGGAACGCGTGCGAGTGATACCGCCGCACCCGTAGCTCACCGTCGGGTCCGTAGGACAACTGGTGACCCGGCGGGAGCACCCTGATCCGGGGCGACATCGTTCCCGGGCCGGGAACATACTGCAGCGAAAGGAAACGGCGGACCGACTCGGGGTCGACCGGGCCATGCGCGCCGGGCCGGACGAGTGCCTTCTTCTCCGAGGCGAACCGCAGCGACGTGCCGTCCAGGCGGTAGTAGAACGGCTTGATCCCGAACGGGTCCCGCGCGGCGAACAGCGTGCGTTCCTCGGCGTCCCAGACCGCGAACGCGAACATCCCCCGCACTCGGTCCAGGCAGGCGGGCCCGTACAAAGCGAACAGTTCGAGCAGGACCTCGCTGTCACTGGAGGATCTGAGTTCCACCCCCTTGGCCGTCAGTTCCGCGGCGAGCCGGGGGGCGTTGTAGATTTCGCCGTTGTAGACCATCCGGTAGCGGCCATCGGCGGACATCATCGGCTGGTGCCCCGCCTCCGACGGATCGACGATGGCGAGCCGCCGGAATCCCAGCGCCACGCCTTCGCCGGTGTAGCGGCCCTCATCGTCCGGGCCGCGGTGGGCGAGCAGGCCGGTGGCCTCCCCGACCCAGTCCACCTCGGCCTCCTCCAGCGGCGTCGCGCCGGTCACCCCGCAGAAACCACACATTTCCCCTCCAGCGTCAGGAAACCGAACCGACAAGACCAGGCAGGACGGCGGGCAGCAAGGCGTCGACGCCGTACCGCAGCACGTCCGTCGCGGGCAGGCCGGTCTCGTCCGTCAACCGCCTCAAGGCCGCACGGGCCTCACCGTCGTCGAGTCCCGCGGTGACCACCGACAGTCCGGCCACCCGGGGGGCCCGCTCCGGATCGGCCCACCTGGCCGCTTGTTCGTTGATCTCGATGGCCCGTCGCATCGAGGGCAACGCGACCCCTGGCAGCAGGCCGAGCCCGGTACGCCGCAGGTCGTGGCACAGCACCATCGCGTCCGGCCGCGTGCCGTGCAACAGCCCGAGCGTGACGGCGGAGTAGCGAGGGTGGTTGAGCGCGCCCTGGCCTTCCACCAGGACGACGTCGTGCTCCTGCGTGGCGTGGAACACGACGTCCTCGACCGTGCTGTTGAGGAAGTCGGAGATCAGGCCGTCGACGGCGACGCCGCCACCGGAGATCATCATCCCGACCTGACCGGTGGCCAGGAACGAGGCGTCCGTCCCGCCTTCGCGCAGTGCCCGCTCCAGTTCGAGCATCGTCGTCATCTTGCCGCTGGAGCAGTCGGTGCCGACCGCGAGCACGGTGCGGCTGCCGGGCCGGTGGTCACGGAAGTGCAGGACCGGCCTGCCCTCGGCGTCGAACGGGGTGAGGTATTTCTCGGCAGGCGGCTTGCGCAGGTCATGGATCTTCGCCCCGGTGCGCCGGGCGACGGCGCTGAGCTCCGGGTCGTCGGAGATCAGGAAGTGCAGGCCGCTGACGACGTCCACCCCGGCCTCCAGCGCGACCCGGACCTGGTCCCGCCAATACGACTGCAGTGCCGCTCCGACCGGCTCGTCGGCCAGCAGCACCGCGTCGGGACGGTGCGCGTCGAGCGCCGCCCGCACGTCCGGTACCACCGGGATGCCCAGCTCTCCGGGGAAACCGGCGACGGTGGCCGCTTCCTTACCCGCGGTGGTCCGATCGATGACCGCGACGACCCGGTCGGAGCGATACCGCAGAATCGCGACCAGTGTCTTTGACGGCTCGGGGACGATCTCGTCGTCGGCGAGCACGGCGATACGGCCCAGCTTGTCCATTTCGGCTCCTCATCCGGTTCCGGCGGGCACCGGCTGGTGCACGCCCGGCCCGCCGCGGCCGGCGAGGCGGCGCGCGGCGAGACCCACGATCACGAAACCGGCACCGATCCCGGCCCAGCCCCAGAACCCGAAGGAGAGGGCGACGGTGGTGCACAGGATCGGCCCGGCCAGCACTCCGATGCCCGAAGTCATCTCGAACACGCCCTGGTACTGACCGTGCGCGCCCGCGTCGGCCAGGTCATAGCTCAGCGTCCAACTGCTCGCCGAGGTCCACATCTCACCGAAGGTCAGTACCACCGCTCCGGCCACCAGTACGGCGACGGTCCACAGCCCACCGGTCCCCCCGGCCAGCCCGAACAGCACGCAGCCGACGGCGAGGGCGGCCCCGCCGGCACACAGGACGCGGGCCGCGCCGCCCACGGTGGCCGCTCCCCTCGAAGCCCGCACCTGCAGGGTGATCACCAAAGCCGTGTTCACGAACAGCAGCGCCGCGACGACCGGCTTCGGCGCGTCGGTATGCGAGACCACCCACAGCGGCAGGCCCACGGTGAGCACGCTGTCGCGGATCTCCATCAGCCCGCACAGCAGGCCGACGGCGACGTACCGGCGGTCACGGATGGCCCGCCACGCCGTCCTGGCCCGGCGTGGGACGGACACCGGCGCACCGGGGACCGCGCGAAGGAGCAAGGCGCCGACGGTGATCACGGCGGCGTTGAGGAAGATCACCACCAGGTAGGCGGCCCTCGTGTCCAGATAGAGCGGGATCGCCGCGGCGGCCGTTCCCAGTGAGAATCCGATGTTCTGCACGGATCGCTGGTACGCGCGGAATTTCGTGCGGGCATCGACCAGCTGGCCGATCAGGGCGTTCTCGCCTATTTGACGCCCCGTGCGCAAGGCCGCCACCAGCAGATGCACCAGGACGAAGCCGAGGAGGTCGAAGACGAGCGCGTAGGCGGCCACCGCCCCGGCCATCGACAGCCCGAGGCGGAACGCGACGGCCCGCGCCCCGGTACGGTCCACGATCGGCCCGATCACCACCGCCAGCGCCATCGACGTCAGCGCCGCGGCGCTCTGCACCGCCCCGACCTCCCCGGGAGCCAGCCCGACGATATGGACGAAGAACACCGCGTTGCAGGCCATCGCGGCACCCTGGCCGACCGACTGGGCGAGCGTCGCGCCGAGCAGGTACCCGCCGCCGGAGGCGGTCAGCTCGTCCCGGAGCGCGGCCAACCGAGCGGGAAACTCCCGCCCCTTCGTCACGCTGTCGTTCCCTGGACCCGGTCGTCCACCCCCGCCGCCATTCCCCTGGTCGCGGACTCGACCACGAACGCGGTGATCTCCGCGGCCGCGCGGGCCACTTGTGCTGGCCCGGACGGCCCGTGGTGGCCTCCGTCGCCCAGTTCGGTGCGCAGCAGGATCGTGTTCCCGTGGGTGTCCGCCTGCCGCAACGCCGCCGTCCACCGCGCGGGCTCGTGCACCAGCACCCGGGGATCGTTGGCGTACGCGGTCACCAGCAGCGGCGGACGCGGCAGATCGGAGACGTTTTCGTAGGCGACGTACTCACGCATGCTCCGGTAGATGGCCGGATCCCGTGGATCGCCCCATTCCTCCCACTCGTTCACCGTGAGGGGGAGCTTCTCGTCCAGCATGGCGTTGAGCAGGTCGCACGCGGGCGCCTCGGCGACGACACCCGCCCATTTGCCCGGTGTGTCGGTGTAGGCCTGCCCGACCGCCACACCGCCGGCGCAACTGCCGTGGGCGACGACCCCGCCGGCATGGGCCCAGCCGGTCGCGACCAGGTGGTCACGGGCCGCGGCCAGGTCGCGGAACGACTGGGGCGTCGCCAGCATGCTCCCGTCGAACCAGCCGCACCGGCCCAGCTCCCCACCACCGCGGACGTGCGCGATCGCGTAGACGAAGCCTCGGTCCAGGAGACTGAGCACTTCCTGGGAGAAAACCGGTTCCCATGGCCGTTCGTAGGCGCCGTAACAGAAGACGACCGCGGGGTTGCCGCCGTCCGGCCGCACGTCGGCCCGGTGGGCGATCGTGACCGGTATCGCGGTGCCGTCCGCCGACTCCGCGAACAGCTTCCGGGTGCGGTAGTCGCCGGGGTCGAACCCCGCGACGGCGACCTCGTCGAGCGTGTCGCAGGCGCCGGTGCGCAGGGAGAGACGCCGGTAGCGCGGAGGCCCGGACAACGTGTGCTCGGTCAGCACGATGTCGTCGGCCTCGTACGTGGTCCGCTGGTCCATCTGGACCCGGAGCGCGTCCCTCCTGCCTTCGAAGATCAGACAGCCGCCGGGGCTGGCCGGCGTGACATCGCGGGTGGCGCCGTCGGGACCGAGCAAGGTGAACACCGTGGTCCCCCGCCGGTGCCCGCTGAGCAGCAGTCCGGCGGCGAACACGTCGAGCCGCTGCCAGGCCGTGTCCGCCCGGCGGTCGAGGATTTCCCGCCATTGCTGCGTTTCCAGCTCGGCGAGCGGGAGCCCGACCAGCCGCCGTTCCTCGCGGCCTTCCGCGACGAGTGCGACCAGCCGGTCCTCCCTGGTCGTCCGCTGGTGGTCGGCGAAGTACACCCGGCCGTGACGCCGCGGCATGACCGGCCGTGGCGTGGCGGTGAAATCGTCCGTGGGGAGCAGGAGTTCTTCGGTCGTGGTCCGGCTCTGGTTGGTGATGACGAGCCAGTCATGGGTGCGCGTGGTGCGGACGGTCGTGGTGAAGTGCTCGTCCTCCTCGTTCCACAGGACGGCGTCGGGTACGCCGGGGTCCGCGGTGAGGTCGTGCGCCAGTACCCGGTACGGCCGCATGGCGGCGTCGTGGACCACGTAGACGAACGTCGACGAGGACGCGTCCCAGGCGCCGGTGTAGTACGTCTCCTGCCTGGTGCGCGGCAGATCGGTGCCGGTGGCCAGATCCCGGAACCGGAGCTCGTAGGACTCGTAGCCGACGTGATCGACCGAGTAGGCCAGCCAGCGGCCGTCCGGGCTGGGTTCGAAGAGGCCGATACGGGTGAAGTCGTGGCCCTTGGCGAGGTCACCGAGGTCCAGCACCACTTCCGGTTCCCCGTCCTCGCTCAGCTCCCTGCGCACGTAGCGGGTGTAGCGCCCGCCCTCGTCCGCGAGCCGGGTGGAGTACTCGTGATCACCCAGCCGCCAGCTGAAAGGCCGCTCGCCGACCTTGCGCCTGCCCGCTCCCGCGACCAGTTCGTCGATGAGCGGACCGATCTCCCGCGCGTAACCGTCGAAGTACTCGCGTTCGCGCACCAGGTATTCCCGCAGGCGGGGATCGGCGTGGTCCCGCATCCACCCGAAGGCGTCGACGACCGTCTCGCCGTGCAGGGTCCGTTCGGTCGGCTGCACCGGGGCGGACGGGGGAAGCGGGACCGATTCGGGACGAGTGGTCTTCACAGTGCCTCCTTGGCAGCCGGATCCGCGATGATGTCCAGGCCGAACCGGCGCCACCACGAGGTCTCCCCCCGTGCGCCGCGGCGGCTGAACGAGATGTGGACGTGGTCGGTGTGCGGGTGCGGCCCGGTGTACGGGCGCCACCCCTGTGCGGCCGCGTAGGCGCCCCAGATCCGGGAATCCCAGATCAGGTACATGATCCCGAACCGGCGGGCGGCCGCGAACGCGTTGCCGTGCCGGTCGGTGGCCAGCAGCCACGACAGCAGTTCCTCCGCCTGCTCGCCCTGGGTGTCACGGCAGACCTTCCAGTCCCATGCCCGGCCCTCCTTGTGCTCGCTGCGTCCCGGAACGTGCGCGGGCCGGAGGATGCCGAGGCTGCCAGTGTCCGGAAAAGCCCGGAGCACCAGCTCCCGGAAGGCGACCACACCTGGCTGGGCCACCGGCGAGATGCCGGTCTGCGGCTCGTGGACGGCGGGATCGTCGATTCCCGGCCCGAACTCGCGGAGCGCCGCGACAAGGCACTCGACGGTGCCGGGACGCCAACCCGTCGTGGAACGGAGGATTTCCGTGGTTTGGTCTTCGGTGGCGCGCGAGCTGAGAGGTCGAGAAGTGATCACGTAGCACTTCCAATGCGGCCGTGACAACGAACAGCGCCAGCATGGCAACCTTTGGCAAGTCTGTCAACAGAAGCTTCGCGCTACCACCAAGACTTCTGGCAAGTTCTGCCCGGTCACCCGCATTGCTCGCCTGCCTTCTTGACCAAAGGGTTTGGCAACCCGCCCTGGCCCGCTCGTCGGCGAACGCTCCCCATTCTTGCTATCCACAGGAAACGGCCCGGCGCTCATCGCTGAGCGCCGGGCCGTGTCCGCGGTCGAGTGGGCGTTACCAGCCGCGCTCGGAAAGACGGTGCGGCTCCGGAACGTCGTCGACGTTGATGCCGACCATCGCTTCGCCGAGGCCGCGCGAAACCTTCGCGATGACGTCCGGGTCGTCGTGGAAGGTGGTGGCCTTGACGATCGCCTCGGCACGCTGCGCCGGGTTGCCGGACTTGAAGATGCCGGAGCCGACGAACACGCCTTCGGCACCGAGCTGCATCATCATCGCGGCGTCGGCCGGGGTCGCGATACCACCGGCGGTGAACAGCACGACGGGGAGCTTGCCCTTCTCCGCGACCTCCTTGACGAGGTCGTACGGGGCCTGGAGTTCCTTCGCCGCAACGTAAAGCTCGTCCTCGGGGAGCGAGGAAAGGCGGCGCAGCTCCGCGCGGATCTTGCGCATGTGCGTGGTCGCGTTCGAGACGTCGCCGGTGCCGGCCTCGCCCTTGGAGCGGATCATCGCCGCGCCCTCGTTGATCCGGCGCAGCGCTTCGCCGAGGTTGGTCGCACCACAGACGAAGGGCACCGTGAAGGCCCACTTGTCGATGTGGTTCTCGTAGTCGGCCGGGGTCAGCACCTCGGACTCGTCGATGTAGTCGACGCCGAGCGACTGAAGCAGCTGCGCCTCGACGAAGTGGCCGATGCGGGCCTTCGCCATGACGGGGATCGAAACGGCCTCGATGATGCCGTCGATCAGATCCGGGTCGCTCATCCGGGCGACGCCGCCCTGCGCGCGGATGTCCGCGGGGACCCGCTCGAGCGCCATCACCGCGACCGCGCCGGCGTCCTCGGCGATCTTCGCCTGTTCGGCGGTGACCACGTCCATGATCACACCGCCCTTGAGCATCTCCGCCATCCCGCGCTTGACCCGGGCGGTGCCGGTGAGCGAGGTGGTGGCCGTGTTCGTGGAGTCGTCAGACACTGCTGGACCTTTCGGAAAGCGCGCGAGGTGGGGTGACACCTCCGAGGGTAGGCCGCTTTTGGACCTCTGAAGCAGGCCAGTTCGCGGCGATTTCAGCAGTCCACTGGGTGATCTGGCCCGCACCCCTCCCCCGCGTTTCGTCAGCGGGCGAGGCCCTGCTCGAAGGCGAACAGGCCGTCCGGGTCGTACTTCCGGGCCACCCGCCGCAGGCGCGGCAGGCTGTCGCCGTAGTACGCCTTCGCCCACTCGGGCATCTCCGGGTCGATGTAGTTGACGTACCCGGCCTGCCCGTATTCCCGGCCGAGCTCGTCACGGACCCGGCCGATCACCTGGCGCGCGTACGCCTCGCCGCCGTCCAGGCCGCGGATGATCTGGACACTGCCCAGTGCGGACCGGTGCGGGAAGCACGACTCGCTCGACGGCACCCGCGCGATCGCGCCGCCGTACGCGTCCACGATCGAGTACAGCTGCGGATCGCTGCTCAGCAACGCGGCGAGCGCGTCGGGGTCGGGCACCGGATGGGTCAGCATCCGCGAAGTGGCCACGTACTCACCTCGCTGCGCGACCGCGGCGGGGAACTCGGCTTCCTCGGCGAAGGTCCGCATCGCGGCCAGGTGGCCCTGCTCGGTCACCACGCGTTCGGTCGGCTGAACGCCGACGCGGCGGACCAGATCGTCCAGCAACGGATTCACCTGCGCGGCGGTGCCCACGAAGCAGCCGCCGCAGTTCGCGGCCGTCGCGCCGAGCCCCATCCCGGCCCACAGTTCGTCCGGCATCGCGGGCTGCCACTCCTGCCAGGCCGCGACCAGCGCGGCCAGCGCGGCGGGCGGGAAGACCAGGCTGAAGTTCGCCAGCGTCCTGGCCGCCGCCGTCCGGAAGGTGAACGACGTGACGACGCCGAAGTTGCCCCCGCCACCGCCGCGCAACGCCCACAGCAGGTCCGGCGCCGTCTCCTCCGACACCAGGCGCACCTTCCCGTCCGCGCCGACAAAGCGAACGGACTCGACGTTGTCGCAGGTCAGGCCGTACTTCCGGCCCAGGACCCCGATCCCGCCGCCGAGGGTCAGCCCGGCGATACCGACCTGGGGACAACTGCCGGCGGGCAACGCGCGGCCCGCCGCGGCCAAGGCCTCGTACACCTGACCGAGCTGCGCGCCCGCCCCGATCTCCGCCCGGCCACCGGACAGGATCCGGACCGGGTTCAGCCGGGACAGATCGACGACCAGTCCTTTGTCCACAATGGAATATCCGGCGTAGCTGTGCCCGCCCGAGCGGGCCGCGATCGGAATCCGCTGCCTGGCCGCGAAATCGACGCAGTGCCGGACGTCGTCCTCGGTCGCGCAGACCGCGACACCGGCGGGCACCCGATGGTCGTAGAGGCTGAAGAACCCGAGCCTCTTTTCGTCGTACCCCGGGTCGCCGGGCCGGAACAGCTCACCGGTCAACCGGGCGCGCAACCGTTCCCACGGGCCACCGCCACCGGGGATCCCCGCGGGCACCGCCGCCATCACCGGGACCGCCCCCGCCAGCCGCAACACGGTTCGCCTGTCGAGCTCCATCGCTCATCCCCCACCGTCGGATCCGCCTCCGGGTGTCCGCCATCGAGCATAACGGCGGGTCGACATTCGGGGGTTCCCTCGCCGGTCGCCTTGCCGCGACGCCCGTCGCGGGTGTGTGATCGAGGACACACCTGTACGCGGCATCGTGTGGTGAGGAGACCGGCATGGCCGACAAACAGAGCAAGAACGGAGACTCCGGGGCCGCCGTCGCTGTGGACGACCCGGCGAAGGTCCGCAACGTCGTCCTGGTCGGCCCGTCGGGATCAGGCAAGACGACGCTCGCCGAAGCGCTGCTCGCCGCGTCCGGCACGGTGACCAGGGCGGGCTCGGTGGTCGAGGGCACCACGGTATGCGACCACGACCCCGCCGCGGTCCGGCAGCAGCGGTCGGTCGGTCTCTCGGTCGCCCCGGTGCTGCATCAGGGCCACAAGATCAACCTCATCGACACCCCGGGGTACGCCGATTTCGTCGGCGAACTGCGCGCCGGGCTCCGCGCCGCCGACGCGGCGCTGTTCGTGGTCTGCGCGGCGGAAGGCGTCGACGCGGCCACGATCGCGGTCTGGGAGGAATGCGCCGCCGTCGGCATGCCGAGGGCGGTGGTCGTCTCCCGGCTGGACCATCACCGCGCCGACCCCGACGGCGAGATCGCGGCCTGTCAGGAGGCTTTCGGCGCCGGAGTCCTGCCGCTGTACCTGCCCGCGCGCGACGGGCTGGTCGGGCTCATCACGCGCCGCTACTTCGACTATTCGAACGGCTTCCCACCTCGGGTCGGCGAGCCGGACGAGGCCGATCTCGCCCGGATGACCGAGGCCCGTAACGAACTCATCGAAGGGGTCATCGCCGAGAGCGAGGACGAGTCCCTGATGGACCGGTACCTCGCCGGCGAGGAGATCGCCGAGGACACACTGATCGCCGACCTCGAGACCGCCGTCGCCCGCGGGTCCTTCCATCCGGTGATCCCGGTGTGTTCGACGACCGGGGTGGGGCTCGCCGAAGTCCTCGACGGGATCGTGCGCGCCTTCCCCTCGCCGCTGGAGCACGTCCCGCCGGAGGTCACCTCCCCCACCGGCGAACCGCATGCCGGGCTCCGCGCCGATCCCGACGGCCCGCTGGCGGCGGAGGTGGTCCGGACCGCTGTCGACTCCTACGTCGGCAGGGTGTCCCTGGTGCGGGTCTTTTCCGGGACGCTCCGCCCAGAACGGCCGGTGCACGTCTCGGGCCACGGCCTCGCCGAACGCGGCCACGAGGATCACGACGCCGACGAACGGGTCGCGCATCTGTACTCGCCGCTCGGGGCGAACCTGCGCGAAGTCCCGTACTGCGTCGCGGGCGACCTCTGCGCGCTCACCAAGGTCGGCTCGGCGGAGACCGGCGACACCGTTTCCTCACCGGACGATCCGCTGATCATGAAGCCGTGGGCGATGCCGGAACCACTGCTGCCGGTCGCCGTCGTCGCGAAGACGCGCAGCGACGAAGACACCTTGGCGCGCAACCTTTCCCGGCTCGTCGCGGGCGATCCGACACTCCGGCTGGACCGCAACGCCGAGACCAACCAGCTCGTCCTGTGGTGCATGGGCGAGGCCCACGCCGACGTCGTGCTGTCACGGCTCCGCGCGGGAGGCGCCGACGTGGACACCGAGCCCGTCCGCATCAGCCTGCGTTCGACCTTCGCCGGGCCGGGCCGGGGCCACGGACGGCATGTCAAGCAGTCCGGCGGGCACGGCCAGTTCGCCGTCTGCGACATCGAGGTCCAGCCGCTGCCGAGGGGGTCGGGCTTCGAGTTCGTGGACAAGGTCGTCGGCGGCTCGGTGCCGCACCAGTTCATCCCGAGCGTCGAGAAGGGAGTCCGGGCGCAGGCACAGCGCGGGATCGTCGACGGCCATCCGCTGATCGACATCCGGGTGACGCTCGTCGACGGCAAGGCGCACAGCGTCGACTCGTCGGACGCCGCGTTCCAGACGGCGGGGGCACTGGCGCTGAAGGAGGCCGCCGCGGCGGGCAAGATCGCGCTGCTCGAACCGCTCGAAGAGGTGGCGGTGCGGCTTCCGGACGAGCACCTGGGCACCGTGCTGGGTGATCTCTCGTCCCGGCGTGGCCGCGTGCTCGGTACCGAATCGGGTGAAGGCGGCCGCACGGTCATCCGCGCCGAGGTCCCCGCGGTCGAGCTCCTGCGCTACGCGATCGACCTGCGTTCGCTGACTTCGGGAACGGCGACGTTCACCCGCAGGCACGCCCGGTTCGAGCCGATGCCGGAAGGGGCGGTGGCCTACTGAAACTCGAAGCCGCCCGGCCGCCCGTTCCGGTCGGCCAGCAGACCGGCCAGGGTGGCGACGGCGATCTCGGGCGGCGTGCGTGAGCCGATGTTCAGCCCGACCGGGCGGTGGACCCGCGCGATCTCGCGGTCGGGGACGTCCAGCGCCTTGAGCGCGGCGACGTGCGGGCCGGCATGGCGCGGATTGCCCAGCACCCCGACCCACCGCGCCGGGCGCTCCAGCACGGCCTTGAGGACCTCGCCGAGCTCGGGCCGGTCGTGATCGGTGACGACGACGTCGGCGTCCGGGCCGAGATCCGGCACCGTCGTGAGGGCGTCCAAGCCGTCCTCGACGTCGGTCACCCGTGCGCCGTCCGGCTCGAACAGCACCGCCTTGTAGCCGAGATCCTTGCCGTAGCGCAGGAGGAACGACGCCACGGGCGTCGCGAACACCGCCACCAGCAGCCGCTCGCTCACGGGTCCGTCCTCCTACAGCTCGGGTTCGGCGATCTCGAAGTATTCCGGAAGCCGGGCGGTCCCGGCGAGTCCGAAGTACCGGACCTTCCGCCGCCGCCGCAGATGCAGGGTGTCCCGGACGGCGTCGTTGTGCACGCGCCGCGCGATGACGACGCGGTGCTCGGCGTCGGTCAGCTCCTCGGCCAGCGGCGCCGGCAGGGCCGACCGGTCGACGCGCGCCAGCCTCAACGTCAGTTCGCTTTCCTCGGCTTCGCGATCCGGCCTCGGCGCCCGCTCGGCCCGCTCGCCCAGCGCGCGCAGCTCCTCGTCGCCCAGGATCGCGGCGGCCGCCCTGGCGACGACGGCGCGCCGCGCGAGGGCCGCGTCGAGCGCCGCCCAGCCCGCGTCCGTGCGGACGTGCAGCCGGTCCAGCCTGTTCGCCGTCGCAAGCAGGAAAAGCCCGCCCAGCACGACGATCACGGCCACAAGACCGCCGATCCACACCCAGGTCGTCATCGGCTGAACTCGCGTTCACCCGCTCCGACGCGCCGGGGATCGGCGGCGATCGCGGTCTCGTACACGCGCAGCACCTGCGTGGTGACCACGGACCAGTCGAACATCGCGACCCGCTCCCCCGCGGCCGCCGCCAGCGACACCCGCCGGGCCGGGTCACCGAGCAGTTCGCGCAGGCCGTCGGCGAGTGCCGCCGCGTCGCCGGTCTCGGTCAGCATCCCGGCCTTGCCGTCGTCGAGCACCCGGCGGAACGAATCCAGCCCGCTCGCCAGCACCGGCGTGCCCGCCGCCATGGCCTCGGTGAGGATCATCCCGAAACTCTCGCCGCCCGTGTTCGGCGCGCAGTAGACGTCGACGCTGCGCAGCGCCCGTGCCTTCGTCTCGTCGTCGACCTGGCCGAGCAGGGCGATATGCGGCGCCAGCTCCGGCCCGGCCTCGCGGCGGAGCTGATCGGCGTCGCCACGGCCGACGACCAGCAGGCGCAGCTCCTCGAACTCCGGCAGCAGCATCCGCAACGCCTCCAGCAGTACTCCCATCCCCTTGCGGGGCTCGGTGTACCGCCCGACGAACCCGACCGTGCCGCCCGCGCGCGGGTAGCCGTCCAGCGGGAGCGCGCGGGAGAAGAAGTCGACGTCGACGCCATTGGGCACCTCCACCGCGTCGCCGCCGGCGTGTTCGACCTGGACCCGGCGGGCCAGCGCCGAAACCGCGATCCGCGCGGTGATCTTCTCCAGCAGCGGCCGCAGCACCGGCTGGAACGCCGCCAGCGTGCGCGAACGCGTCGTCGCGGTGTGGAAGGTCGCCACGATCGGGCCGTCCGCGACCTTCAGCGCCAGGAGGGAGAGGCTCGGCGCGGCGGGCTCGTGCAGGTGCAGGACGTCGAAGTCGCCGTCGCGGATCCACCGCCGCACCCGGGCGTAGGACACCGGGCCGAACTGCAGCCGCGCGACGGAGCCGTTGTACGGGATGCCGAGCGCCTTCCCCGCGGGGACGACGAAATCCGGGACGTCGGAATCCTCGTCCGCCGGAGCGAGGACGGAGACCTGATGCCCGCGTGCCAGCAGCGCCTTCGCGAGATCGATGACGTGGCCCTGCACGCCACCCGGTACGTCGAACGAGTACGGGCAGACGATCCCGATCTTCATGACCCGCGCCTGAGCCATCGGCTCAGCTCGCTTCGCCGAGGGCGGCCTGTTCCCCGGCTTCGAAGTCGGAGAGCCAGAACTTCTGCATCATGTGCCAGTCGGCCGGATGCGCCGCGATGTCCCCGGCGAAGATGTCCGCCAGCGCCTGCGTGGCCGCCGGGACCTCGGACCGGTTCGTCACCCGGATCCGCGGATGCAGCCGGATCTGCCAGCCGTCCTCGGTGAACCAGCACCCCGCGGGGATCAGCGCGGCACCGGTGGTGGCGGCCAGCCTGGCGGGTCCGCCCGGCATCCGGGTCTGCTCGCCGAAGAACTTCACCGGTACGCCGGAATTCGTCAGATCCCGGTCGCCGACCAGGCAGATCGCCTTGTTCTCCCGCAGGCGCTTGAGCAGCACGCGCATCGCGGAGCTGTCGCCGGTCAGCGGGACGATCTCGAAGCCGAGCGATTCCCGGTAGGACACGAACCGCTGGTACAGCGACTCGGGTTTCAGGCGCTCCGCGACCGTGGTGAAACCGCCGAGGTAGTCCGCCAGCCAGACGCCGGCGGCGTCCCAGTTCCCGCTGTGCGGCAGCGCCATCACCGCGCCGTTGCCCTCGGCGAGGGCGGCGTCGAGGTTCTCCACGCCGGTGATCGACTGGGCGACCTTGCGGCTGACCTCCTTGTGGTCCATCGAAGGCAGCCGGAACATCTCGTGCCAGTAGCGGGCGTAGGAGCGCATCGCGCGGCGGGTCAGCTCGTCGAGTTCGACACCGTCGGCCTGCGGTACGACCCTGGCGAGGTTGCGGCGCAGCTGGCGGACGCCGCCGCCGTCCCGCCGGACGGCCAGATCGGCGCCGAGCCCGAAGGTCACCGCGCCCGCCGACTCCGGCAGCCAGCGCGCGAGCCGCCAGCCCGCCGCGTACCCGAAGTCGCTGAGCCGCTGGGAGAACCCGCTCATGCCCCGCCCTCCGCGGCGGGTGGCCCGGCCGCCTTGGCGGCCCTCGCCGCCTTGGCCACCGCGGCCGTCCGCTGCAGCAGGGTGATCACCGAAAGCACCGCGAGCAGCCAGAGGGTGATGTCCACGGTGTACGGAACGCCCAGACCGTGCAGTCCGGTTCCCACGAGGGCGATGATCAGGCGTTCCGCGCGTTCGACGAGCCCGCCGTCCGCCTCCAGCCCGGAGGCCTCGGCGCGGGCCTTGACGTACGAGATGACCTGCGCGAGCACCAGGCAGATCAGCGCGGCGGCCGCGGCCGGGCGGTTGTCGTCGTGGACGAAGCACCACCACGCGATCGCGGCGAACAACGCGCCGTCGACCAGCCTGTCGCAGGTCGCGTCGAGGACGGCCCCGAACGCCGTGCCGTACCCGCGGGCGCGGGCCATCGCGCCGTCGAGCAGGTCCAGCATCGCGAAGCCCCAGACGGTGAAGGTGCCCCACAGCAGCATGTCGTTGGGAAAGAACCCGAGTGCGCACAGCACCGCCCCGGCCGTGCCGATGACGGTCATCGCGTTCGGGGTCAGACCGGCGCGCACGAGCACCTTCCCCATCGGGTCGGTGACGCGGGAAACGGAGGCGCGCGCGAAAATGTTGAGCATCGGTTCTTCAGGTGCACCTAAGCAGCAGGGTCGGGTGGCCGCCCGAAGCCTATCCACCCGCACCGACACCCGTCGTCGCGCCCGCCCCCGGACCGGGTTCCGGTCAGTCCGCTTTGGCCAGTTCGGCCGAGTCCTCGAGGTCCGCGAGGGTCTCTTCCCGGAGCGCCAGTTCCGCCTCGGCGGCGGCGCATTTCGGCGACAACCGCCCCAGGACGGCGGCGCTGATCTCGCCGAGTGCCTTCACCTGTTCGGGGGTCAGCGGGTCGAAGAGGCTCTCGCGGACGGCCTCGACGTGCCCGGGCGCGGCCTCCTCCAGCGCGGCGAAACCCGCGGGAGTCAGGACCGCCCAGGAGCCGCGTTTGTCCGTCGGACACGACTCACGGCGCACCCAGCCGTTCGCCTCGAGCCGCGCGACCGCGTGGGAGAGCCTGCTGCGCGACGCCTTGCGCGCGTCGGCCAGTTCGCTCATCCGCAGCCGCCGGTCCGGGGCCTCGGACAGGGCGACGAGCACTTCGTAGTAGGTGTGGGGCATGCCCGCCTCGTGCTGAAGCTGGCCCTCCAGGTGCGCTTGCAGCATGCGCGTGGCCGCGGAGAAGTCGCGCCAGACTTTTTGCTCCTCGTCGGAGAGCCATCGGGGTTCGGACATGCCACCCATTCTACCCCTGGTTGAACGCTCAACCAAATTGCGCTACAGTCATGGTTGAGCGCTCAACCAGACGAGGGTTCACCACGAACGCACCCAGACTTTTTGGAGATCGACTTTCATGACCACCACCGAGATCCCGGGCTACGTCGCAGGCAAGTGGACGATCGACACCGCCCACTCCGACATCGCCTACACCGTGAAGCACCTCGGCCTGGCCAAGTCCCGGGGCAACTTCACCGCCTTCACCGGTGAGGTCGTCACCGCCGACAACATCCTCGACTCGTCGGTCACCGTCGAGATCGACGCCTCGTCGGTCGCCAGCGGTGTCGACGGGCGCGACACGCACCTCAAGTCCGAAGACTTCTTCCACGTCGACGAGCACCCGGTCATCACGTTCCGCTCCACCGGCATCCGCGAGGACGGTGGCGACTACGTCATCGACGGCGAGCTCACCTGGCGCGGCAAGACCGTCCCGGTCTCGCTCGAGGCCGAGTTCAACGGCATCGGCACCAACCCGG
Source organism: Amycolatopsis sp. PSD-21 (assembly GCF_055561455.1). NCBI lineage: Bacteria > Bacillati > Actinomycetota > Actinomycetes > Pseudonocardiales > Pseudonocardiaceae > Amycolatopsis > Amycolatopsis sp. PSD-21. The sequence goes on from NZ_CM145712.1 coordinate 5,296,586, forward strand.
CCAACGACAACGCCACCACCCTCGGCGTCTCGGCCACCGCGACCGTGAACCGTCGCGACTTCGGCATCGGCCCGGAGGGCAACGCCTTCCTGTCCGAGAAGGTCAAGATCGACATCGAGCTGCAGGCCGCGCTCAACGCCTGAGCCACCGCGCGTGAAGGCCCCCTTCCCTCGGCTGAGCCGAGGGAAGGGGGCCTTCACGCGCTTCACAGCCCAGGCGACCTACCAGGCATCCGCGAGCAGTTGCCGGGTCTCCCCCAGCAACTGCGGCAGCACCTTCGTATGCCCGATCACCGGCATGAAGTTCGCGTCGCCACCCCACCGCGGCACCACGTGCTGGTGCAGATGCGCGGCGATCCCCGCGCCGGCGATCACGCCCTGGTTCATCCCGATGTTGAACCCGTGCGCCGACGAAACCTCACGGATCACCCGCATCGCGTGCTGGGTGAACTCCGCCACCTCGACGGTCTCGTCCGCCGTCAGGTCCGTGTAGTCCGCGACATGGCGGTACGGCACCGCCATCAGGTGACCGGGGTTGTACGGGTACAGGTTCAGCACCACGTACACGGTCTTCCCGCGCGCGATGATCAGCGCGTCTTCGTCACTCTTCCCGGGAAGATGGCAGAACGGGCAGCCCTCATCGGGCTTCTTCGACCCTTGCACGTAGGCGAGCCGGTGCGGGGTCCACAGGCGCTGCAACGCGTCCGGGACCCCCACACCGTCCTGTCCGACGACTTCAGGGCCATCGGGGCCCGTCACCGGAGTACCGCCTCCAAGCCCGCCACGGTCGGCGAAGCGTTCTCGCGGCGCTGGACCCAGCCGGCGATCGCCTCGACCGCGTCCGCCACTGGGACACCGTTGATCTGGCCGCCGTCGCGGAACCGGAACGACACCGCGCCCGCCTCGACGTCCTTCGCGCCCGCCAGGAGCATGAAGGGCACCTTCTGCGTGGTGTGGGTGCGGATCTTCTTCTGCATCCGGTCGTCGCTCGCGTCGACGTTGACCCGGATCCCCTTGGCCCGCAGCGCCTTCTCGACCCCGCGCAGGTGCTCGACCTGGTCCTCGGTGATCGGGATGCCGACCACCTGGACCGGCGACAGCCACGCCGGGAACGCGCCCGCGTAGTGCTCGGTCAGCACGCCGAAGAACCGCTCGATCGAACCGAACAGCGCGCGGTGGATCATCACCGGGCGCTGGCGGCTGCCGTCGCCCGCGGTGTACTCCAGCTCGAACTTCTCGGGCAGCATGAAGTCCAGCTGGATGGTCGACATCTGCCAGGTGCGGCCCAGCGCGTCCTTCGCCTGCACGGAGATCTTCGGCCCGTAGAACGCGGCGCCACCCGGATCCGGCACCAGCTCCAGCCCGGAGTCCACGGCGGCGGTGCGCAGCACCTCGGTCGCCTCGGCCCAGACCTCTTCGGAACCGATGTACTTCTCTTCGTTCCGAGTGGACAGTTCGAGGTAGAAGTCGTCGAGACCGTAGTCGCGCAACAGGTTCAGCACGAAGTCCAAAAGGGACTTCAGCTCACCGGGGACCTGCTCCAGGGTGCAGAAGATGTGCGCGTCGTCCTGCGTCATACCGCGCACGCGGGTCAGGCCGTGGATCACGCCGGACTTCTCGTAGCGGTACACGGAGCCGAACTCGAACATCCGCAGCGGCAGTTCCCGGTAGGAACGCCCGCGCGAACGGAAGATCAGGTCGTGGAACGGGCAGTTCATCGGCTTGAGGTAGTAGTCCTGGCCGGGTTTGCGGACCGAACCGTCCTCGTTGTGCTCGGCGTCGAGGTGCATCGCCGGGTACATGCCGTCGCGGTACCAGTCGAGGTGACCGGAGGTCTCGAACAGCGCGCCCTTGGTGATGTGCGGCGAGTAGACGAAGTCGTACCCGGCTTCGACGTGCCGCTGGCGCGAGTAGTTCTCCATCTCCTGCCGGATGATCCCGCCCTTGGGGTGGAACACCGGCAGCCCCGAGCCGATCTCGTCGGGGAAGGAGAACAGGTCCAGCTCGACACCGAGCTTGCGGTGGTCACGCCGCTCGGCCTCGGCCAGGCGCTCCAGGTAGACGTCCTGCGCCTCGGCGGATTCCCAAGCGGTGCCGTAGATCCGCTGCAGCTGCGGGTTCTTGTCGTCACCGCGCCAGTACGCGGCGGCGACGCGGGTGAGCTTGAACGCCGGGATGAACTTGGTGGTCGGCACGTGCGGGCCGCGGCAGAGGTCGCTCCACACGCGCTCCTTGGTGCGCGGGTCGAGGTTGTCGTAGATGGTCAGCTCGCCGCCGCCCACCTCCATCACCTCGGAGGTGTCCACTGTGGAGTCTTCGGACTTGATGTCCACGAGTTCCAGCTTGAACGGCTCGTCGGCCAGTTCCTTCTTCGCCTCGTCGACCGAGTCGAAGACGCGGCGGGAGAACTGCTGCGCGCCCTTCACGATCTGCTTCATGCGCTTTTCGAGCGCCTGCAGGTCTTCCGGGGTGAACGGGGTGTCGACGGCGAAGTCGTAGTAGAAGCCGTCCTTGACCGGCGGCCCGATGCCGAGCTTGGCCTGCGGGAACTGCTGCTGCACGGCCTGGGCGAGCACGTGGGCGGCCGAGTGACGGATGACGCTGCGGCCGTCCTCGGTGTTCGCCGCGACGGCTTCGACCTCGACCTCGGACTCCGGGGCCCAGGAAAGGTCGCGGAGGTTGCCCTCGGCGTCGCGCACGACGACGATCGTGTCCGGCCCCTTGGTCGGCAGCCCGGCTTCGCGGACCGCGGTGCCCGCCGTAGTGCCGGCCGGTACCACCACGCGAGGGGCGGTTGCGGCTGCTACTGACGACGGCTGGGACACGATGGACTCCTCGCGATGAAGGCGGATGTTTCGTGTGATGTTAGTCGTCACCCACCGCGCGGCTCACGCGCATTACCCCAAGCACCACGAAGGCCTCCTTCCCATCGGAAAGAGGCCTTCGCGTACCGGGGAACGAGGTCAGACGGTCTCGACGACCTCGTCGAAGTCCAGCCGCGGCAGGCGGTCGAACCAGGGGTTCTCGCCCGGCTTGCCGACGTTGATCACGACGAGGGACTTCCACGGCTTGTCCGCGAAGAACTCCTTGTCGATGCCCTCGGCGTCGAAGCCGGTCATCGGGCCGGCGGCCAGCCCTGCGGCGCGGACGCCGATGATGAAGTAACCGACCTGCAGCAGCGCGTTGAGCTTGGCCGTCTCGACGCGGCCCGCCTCGTCGGCGAACAGGTCCTTGGCGCCCGGGAAGTGCGGGAACGTCCGCGGCAGGTTCTCGTGGAACTCGGTGTCGGCGGCCAGCACGACCGTCACCGGCGCGGCCTCGGTCTTGGCGCGGTTGCCCTCGGACATCAGCGGCGCGAGGCGCTTCTTGCCCTCTTCGGTGCGGATGACCAGCGCGCGCAGCGGCTGGTTGTTCATCGATGTCGGGGCCCATTTGACCAGCTCGTAGATCGCGCGGATCTGCTCGTCGGTCACCGGCTCGTCGCTGAAGTTGTTCGCGGTGCGGGCCTCGCGGAACAACAGGTCCTGAACGTCCTGCGGGAGGTTCAAGGCTTCGGTCGGCTCAACGCTGGTGGTCATGGGTGGATCTTCCTTCCGTACGCGTCCTGTACCCGTCCCAACCTAGTTGAGCGCTGAACTATTTCTCGCTCAACTATCTCTTCGTGTGGGTACGGTCACAGAAACGCGTCAGTAGGCACCTCGCCCCTGCACCACGGCACGGAAGGTCTTCCACAGGATCACCAGGTCGAGGGCGAGCGACCAGTCCTCGACGTAACGCAGGTCGAGGCGGATGCTCTCGGCCCAGCTGAGGTCGCTGCGGCCGCTGACCTGCCACAGCCCGGTCAGCCCCGGCTTGACCAGGAGACGGCGGCGCGCGTCCGGAGCGTACTTCGCGGTCTCCTCGGGCAGCGGCGGGCGAGGGCCGACGAGCGACATGCGCCCGCTCACGACGTTGAACAACTGCGGCAGCTCGTCGAGGGAGTACCGGCGAAGCAGTCCACCGACCCGGGTGACCCTCGGGTCCTTCCGCATCTTGAACAACGGGCCCGCGCCTTCGTTTTCCGCCTGGAGTTCCCGCTTCAGCTTGTCGGCGTCCGTGACCATCGTGCGGAACTTCAGCATCGTGAAGGTGTGACCGTCGCGGCCGACGCGGCGCTGCCGGTAGATCACCGGGCCGCTGTCGTCGAGCCGGATCGCGACCGCGATCACCAGCAGCAACGGGGAAACGAGGGTGAGGAGCAGGGCGGAACCGAACCGGTCGAGCGCCTCCTTCACCAGGCGGCGGCCGCCGGTGAACATCGGCGCGGTGACCCGCAGCAGCGGCATGCCGAGCACGCCGGAGACGTTCAGCCGGGGACCGGCGACCTCCATCAGCATCGGCGCCACCACCATCTCGGCCGAAGTGCCTTCGAGATCCCAGGCGAGCCGCTGCAGGCGTTTCGGGTTCCAGTGCTGGTCGGCCGTCACGGCGACCACCCGGTAGCCGCCGCGGCGGACGTGGCCCGCGAGATCGTCGAGCTTCCCGACGACCGGGACGCCTTCCACCTCGCCGCTCCCCCGTTCCGCGCCGGCACCGGAATACGTGCAGACGGCTTCCACCCGCCAGCCGACATGAGGATCGGCCTTGGTGCGCGCGATCAGATCGGCGACCGTGTCGGGGCTTCCCGCCGCGAGCACCGGCAGCAGGCATTCACCGAGCCGCCTGCGCCGGTGCAGCACCTGTCTCAGCGCGTACCGCTGCAGGAACATGAAGACGGAGATCATCGGGACGACGATGAAGACCCACGGCTGCACGGCGAGCGCCCCGAAGAGCAGGCCGCCCAAGGCGACCAGAACAGCCGTGGTCACCAAGCCGCGCCCCAGCGTCCGGTACTCCTCCGCACCCTCGCCCAGCACACGCGGACTCCAGGCACGGCAGACCGACAGCCCGAACAGGAAGGCCGCGGCGGTACCGAGCGCGTGCATGTCGTGCGGATCGGATCGATCGATCAAGAAGGCGCTCATCACGATGAGCACGAAAGCGGTGAAAACGTCACTACCGATGACCCAGGCGCGGTAGCGCGATTCCCAAGCCGCGTATGGCGGCCGTGCCGACATCGTGTCGACCGCGGCGGCATGGCCCGCATCCCGTTGCGGGGGAAGCGGGATCGACTGAAGGTCGATGTGCTGCGGCGTCCCGTTGACGGTGGACGACGGCCGCACCGACTCTTCCATCAGACCTCCCGGAGAGGGGATTCCCGAACGCCGGATCAACACGCTGAGTAAATGAGAGTGATCTCGAAGAGTGATCGATTCTCAAGGTCTCTCCGCGGCCGATGGGGCGACACACGCCAAGGTATCGGCCACTCTCCGGCCATCGTTACAAGGATTTCCAGCCACACCCTTGGCGAGCATCCGGCAAATGAATGCCGTGTCGATAACAACATGATGACGATGCGTAATAGACCGTATCCTGCGAACAACTACTCAAAGTAGTCACGAATTCCCCTGTCTCGCGGCCACTTGGAGCACTGCCTCCCCGATCGGCCGAACAGCCCCGAAAACTCCACAGTGGACTGTTCCGGCGAGTCGATCTCCGGTCGGTCCACTGTGGATTTCACGACCCCGGCGGAGGGGCGGCCGCCCGGCGCGCCCACCGCGAGCCGACCTACCTTGTCAATCGGTCACCGGAGTGGCGTTTCGTCACATCACGTCAGCATCACGGCGACTCCGCCGCCGCGGCCGGACGGGTGAGCCGCCCGGCCATGTCCCACATCACCTTTCTCGTGGTCTGGACCTTTCGGCGGACACTTCGTGCCGAGGATCACAAAGATGTCTCAATGGCCGGATCGTGCGACATTTTCACGACGTGACACGCGATCTCCGGCGAGTGTCCACACCGGCCGGAACGAGAGGCTTCGGAGATCGTCGAACCGTGACCGGCGGTCAGGCGGGCGGATTCGGCCGCGCCGGTGGCGCCGCCCGGGACGGCAGAAGTACCGCCCCCACACAACCCGCGTCCGACCTGGGGATCGACTGCCGCCGGACGGCGCACCCCCGAGAATGAATCAAGGCCCCGGACCATCGGTCCAGGGCCTTCATCCGGTGGGCGATACTGGGATCGAACCAGTGACCTCTTCGGTGTGAACGAAGCGCTCTCCCGCTGAGCTAATCGCCCGCTCGCGGTGTCCGGCAGACTCTACCCCACGACTTTAGGGGGCCTGCAAACGGGTGGTTCCGTCCGACCACACTCCGCTCACCAGCAAATACGGAGCGAACAACCGCGAGCTAGCCGGGGCTGTCCCGGCCGGGGGCCGCCCGCGACGCGTTTCGACATTCGTGCGACGGTGCTATCGCGTGACGACTAAACCGCGCAGTATGTACATGTGGACTGCCTGCAGGGCGCATGGATGGCTGCGCGTCGCGCGGGTGATGATGGGGTGACCCGGGGTCCGATGACCCCGTCCGGGTGATCTGCGGCAAAACCGCGTTCCGATCAGCCGGCCGATACGTCACATCATCGCCACTCGGTTCGACCGGGCCGGGAAGGAGACGAAGGGTAGGACGATGCGCAACGATCACGTGACGCTCCGCTCGACGGCGGTGTTCGACCTCCTGGCGCCGCGGACCCCCGCGGTCCCGGTCAAGGTGGAACTGCGATACGACACACGCGACCCGTACGCGGTCGTGGCCGCCTTCCGCACCGGCCGCGCCGGCTGGGTCGAGTGGGTCTACGCGCGCGACCTCCTCGCAGACGGCCTCCTGGCCGACGCGGGCGACGGCGACGTACGCATCCGCCCCTCCGTCGAAGACCCCGAGTCCGTCCTCATCGAACTGAACTCGCCGTCCGGGCACGCCATGTTCGAGGCGTCCGCTCAGGAGCTGGCCGACTTCCTCGACCGGACCTACGACGTCGTGCTCCCGGGCAACGAGCACCTCTGGGTCGACGTCGACGACGCCCTGACCCACCTGATTCCCAACGATCTGGCCTGATGACGGGCTTGCGAACAGCAAGTGGCACCCCGGTTGCAGGGCCGATTTCGGGGTCCGATAGTGTTCACACACACCACGGCGACGGGGTGAGGAACAGAACCGCGAGGTTCTGAGCTTCAGCCGGACCGAGGATGTGCGGATGTAGCGCAGCTGGTAGCGCATCACCTTGCCAAGGTGAGGGTCGCGGGTTCGAATCCCGTCATCCGCTCGGAAGGCCCTCTCGGGCCTGACACGGTGGAGTGGCCGAGAGGCGAGGCAACGGCCTGCAAAGCCGTGTACACGGGTTCGAATCCCGTCTCCACCTCGCGCGATTAGCTCAGCGGGAGAGCGCTTCCCTGACACGGAAGAGGTCACTGGTTCAATCCCAGTATCGCGCACCATCTGTTTTCGCAGGTCAGAAGCCCTGCTCCTCTTCGGAGGGGCGGGGCTTCGGTCGTAAAAGGACCCACGAGGCGGTCTCGAGCCGCATGTCGACCGAACGTGGCGTGCAGGTGCGGGAGCCACTCCCCCAGCTTCGTCCGCTCACTCGGGGTGAGCGCGGCCAGCGACCCGATCCACCTGGTCTCCAGTGCTTGCAGAATCTGCTGGCGCATCAGCGGGGTCACGTGGTCGTAGACCCTCGCGATGCCATCCGCCGATCTCCTTTGACGGCTCGCGGATCTGGATCGCACGTGCTTCGCCGTCGTACTCGTGCCGCTGCTGGTAGAAGTCGAGCAGGCCGAGCACGAATCCGGCGAGCCCGAGTCCGCTCTCGTAGGGGTCTGCCGAACGAGCGGTGTAACTCGGGTTGGAGGGGAACTACTTGCGTCCGGCAGCCAGGCGGCCGTCGAAGGCGATCTCGCACGCGTTCAACGCGGTTTCCACCGCATCGTCCAGCGTTTGCGGCCGGTGCCGGTCGGGTCCAGGCTCATGATCGCCACGTATCAGCGCGGCCTGCTCGTTGGGGAGGTGCCCGCGGGCCTTCACAGCGCGGCGGATGCCGGCGTTGACGCTCTCGATGGCGCTGGTCGAGTAGATCAGCCGCCGGATCTCCGGATCGAACGCGAGGAACGGTACGAACTCGGCCCAGACGTTGTCCCACAAGCGCACGATGGCCGGATATCGGGCGCCCCAGGTCTCGGTGAACTCGGCGAACCGCTCGTGTGCGGTCGGCGCGGTGTAGACCGGTTTGAAGGCCTTGGCGACCGCGTCCCAGTGCCGACGGCCGCGTAAGGGAAACTGTTGCGCAGCAAGTGCCCCACGCAGGTCTGGGTGATCGTCTGTGGCCAGACCGTGGTGATCGCGTCGGGCAGCCCGTCGCAGACGACCATGAGTACGTCGGCCACGCCGCGGTTCTTCAGCTCGGTCAGCACATGCAGCCAGTACTTGGCGCCCTCGCCGCCGTCGCCTGCCCACAAGCCAAGGATGTCCCGGCGGCCCTCGCAGGTCACCCCGAGCGCGACATAGATCGGCCGGTTGGCCACCTGCCCGTCACGGATTTTGACGTGGATCGCGTCGACGGGAGATCACCGGATAGACCAGGTCCAGGAGCCGGTTCCGCCCTTCGGTCATGCCCTCGATCACCTTGCCGGTGATCGTGGAGATGGTCTGCCGCGACACGTCGGCGCCATAGACCTCGGCCAGGTGTGCGGAAATCTCCCCGGTGGTCAATCCCTTGGCAGCCAAGGAGATCACCATCTCGTCCACACCGCCAAGGCGCTTCTGCAGCTTCGCGACGATCGTGGGTTCGAAGCCGGCGTCCCGATCCCGCGGCACGTCGCTCTCGACCGGGCCGACATCAGTCAGCATGGTCTTCGAGCGGGCGCAGTTGCGCGGGTTACCGGTCCCGCGGCCGGCGTGCTCGTCATAGCCGAGGTGATCAGTGATCTCGCCCTCGAGCGCGGACTCCAGCAACCGCTTGGTCAACTGCTGCAACAGCTTCAGCCCGCTGGCCTTGGCACTGCTCAGCAGCTGCGCGACGAGCTGCTCGTCCAAGCCATCCAGACCGGTCAAGGGTTTCGAGTCCTCAGCGTTCTCCACGCCGGGCATCATGTCGGTCATCAGGTGCACTTCCATGATCGGGAGTTGCACCGCCCGTTTTACAGTCCCGTTTGCGGCCGCAGCTTACCCATTAGGTTGCCATTGTTTCAAGAACGCCGGTAGACTAATTCTCGCAAGGCTCGATTTGGGTTCGACGGACCGCGGCAGGGGCGACGCGGTCCACGCATGGATGATCTGGGGGGAAGATGATCAATGCACCAGAATTATATCAAGCGGAAACACTGAACGTTGGCTTGGCCATACGGAGCGAAGTCACCCGCTATGGCCTGGAAAGACTACTCGGACTGTTGCCGTCCATCGGAAATCTCAGTACGTTCAACTCGCCGGGTTCAGTACTTGGCACACTCGAAGAAAGACATGAAACCGATGTGCTGATAATCGCCCTGTGCGATATCTCCGACGAGCAGATCCGTGACTCCTGTATCCCGAGCCGTGAGCGGTGCGTCAAGATCCTGTTGCTGCTGGACAGCTCGTCCGAACAGGACATGACCCGATCGACCGGCGTGTCCTGCGACGGCTTCCTCGACATCGGCAATCTGACCGCGCCGGGGATCCACGACGCTCTCCACCGGGTATGCAAAGGCGAGGTGCCGATGCCTGCCGCCTTGACCAAGAATTTGCTCGCTCAAGCACGCAATGGTTCGACAATGACCCGAAACGGAACTCCCGTTTCACTGACACCGCGCGAACAGCAGGTGCTCTCGTTGATGGTGGACGGTTTGAGCAACAAACAGATCGCCCGCACGCTGACAATTTCACTACACGGAGCGAAACGCCTGGTGGCCAATGTACTGGCAAAGCTCAATTGCTCGAACCGCACTCTCGCGGTTTCCCGCGCACTGCGCGAAGGCCTGCTGCCGTCGAAAGCGGATCGCGCCGATTCCTGACAATCAGAAGAAACGATCACAAAAGTGGCTTCCGGTCAGCAGCTGACCGGAAGCCACTTTTGTGGGCGCGAGCCGGGGATCACTCCGGTGCCGCACCACCGGCCGCGACCGGCGTGGCCCGGCGCCAGGTTGCCCCGTGGTCGCGCTTGAGCAACAGTCCGACCAACGCACCCACCGCCGCGACACCCGCCGCTACCCACAGCGCGACCGACTGCCCGGACGAAACGGCCTGCGCCCGATCCGGCGCCCCGCCCGCCAGCAACCCGGTCGTATGGGTGGCGGCCACGGTGGTCAGCGCAGCGATACCGATAGCGCCACCCACCTGGTTGGCCGTCACCACCATGCCCGAGGCGGTACCACTGAGTTCACCGCTGACATTGGAGGTGCCGATCACGAACACGCATACGATCGCCGCGCCAAGGCCGAAGCTGGCCACGCTCGCCGGCAGCACCGTCGACAGCCAGACATTGTCGTGCGCGTCGAGAACGCTCGCCCACCAGACCAGTGCGACGGCTTGCAGCCCGAGCCCGGAGGACAGCACCGTACTCGGCCCCATCCGCGCCATGACCCGCCCGGCGACGCTGGTGCCGGCGAACAGGCAGATGTCCAGTGGTATCAGCAGCAACGCGGCCACGATCGCGCTGTAACCCCTGGCCTGCTGCAGGTTCAGCGTGTTGGTGATGAAACTTCCGTAGAGCGCCATGCCGAGCAGACCGCTCGCGGCGACCCCGAGCACCACCGTCGGCACTCCGAACAGAGACCGCGGCAGCAGCGGGTTCGCCGCCTTCACCTGCCGGGCGACGAACGCCAGCAGCAGTACCACCGCCGCCCCCAGCGTGAGGACCGTGACGGCCGAGCCCCAGCCCTCGACCGCACCTCGCATCACCCCGAAGACCAGCAGGCACAAGCCCGCCGTACCGGAAAGCGCGCCGAAGACATCGAGGTCGCCCTTCACGTATCGCTGACCGCCTGGGAGCATGCGCAGCCCGAACACGATCACGGCGATACCGATCGGCGCGTTGATCACGAAGACCAGTTCCCACGCCACCTCCGACAGCGCGCCGCCCAGCAGCACCCCGGTCGGCCCGGCGACCCCGGCGATCCCGCCCCAGATCGCCATTCCCCGGGTGCGGCTCGCCCCCTCCGGCAGGACCTGCAACACCAGGGCCAGCGCGGCGGGGCTGGCGAGCGCACCACCGAGACCCTGCACCATCCGGCCCACCACCAGCATCCACGGTTCGGTGGCCATCACGCAGAGCACGGAACTCAGCACGAACAGGGTCATGCCCAGCACCAGCATCCGGCGTCGACCGGCGAGATCCGCCGCACGGCCGCCGAGCAGCACGAACCCGCCGAAGACCAGCATGTACCCGTCCATCACCCAGGACAGTCCCGATGGGGTGAACCCCACGTCACGCTGGATCTCCGGTAGCGCGATGGCCACGATCGTGGTGTCCAGGATGACCATGAACTGGGTGACCGCCAGCAGCCAGAAGATCGGCCAAGGCCGATGGGCGACAGGCGCCTCAGTCATTTTCGGAACCTCACATCATGCCAGGGCGCCACCGCGTGCCCGGATCGGGCATTTCGGCGGTGACGCCTCCACCTGCGGAACCAGGAAACCTTCTCTCCCGGCGGGGACCGCCCGCATCACGTCTTCGCGTGATGTGGCCGCGCGCCACCCGTCAGTGGACGCAGTCGGGCGGGAACACCCGCAGAGATGGCGTGAACGGGTGACGCCAACGCCCGTCGCGGTGGGGTTGGCTCGGCACCACGAGACCGAACAGGGAGGCCAGGGTGTCGCAGGAGAGCCAAACCATCAAGACCACCAGGGGCCAGGTCGTGCACACCCCGGCAGGCGAGGGACAGACGCTGTGGGTCATGGGTGACACCTACACGATCAAGGCCACCGAGAAGGACACGAACGGCGCGCTGTCGCTCATCGAAGCCTCCGTGCCGCCGGGCGAGGGGCCGCCGCCGCACTGGCACGCCCGCGAGGACGAGGCCTACTACCTGCTGTCCGGCAGTCTTGAAGTGCTCGGCGACGACCGGACCTTCATGGCGCACGCGGGGGACTTCGTGTTCATCCCCCGCGGCACCCGCCACCGGTTCAAGAACGTCGGGCTGCACACCGCGCGGCTGCTGTTCCTTTTCACCCCAGGCGGATTCGAGGGCTACTTCACCAAGATCGGACATCCGGCCAAACCCGGCGAGCTGCCGCCGCCGCTGACCGAGGCCGACGTCCAGCGCTCCGCCGACGCCGCACCCGAGTACGGCGTCCGTGTCACCTGGGACGACTCGGCGCTGCACGTCTGACCCCGCCCAGCCCAGTCCTCATCGCACGAACGGAACAGGAGCACAGGAATGACCGGAAGACTCACCGGCAAGGTCGCACTCGTCACCGGCGGCGGCGCGGGTATCGGCCGAGCCGTGGCCACGACCTTCGCCGAGGAAGGTGCCACGGTGGTGGTGAGCGGCCGCAGCGAGGAACCGTTGGCGCAGACCGTGAAGCTCATCCAGGACGCGGGCGGCGAGGCGAGCTCGGTGGTCGCGGACGCTACCAGCGCCACCGAAATGGCCGAGCTCGTCAAGACGATCGTGTCCCGCCACGGCGGGCTGCACGTGGCGGTGAACAACGCCGGTGTCTTCGCCGCCGGCGGCATGATCACCGATATCGACGTGGCGGAATGGACGGACCAGCTCCGCACGAATCTGACCGGCACGCTGGTGTCCATGCAGCAGGAGATCGCGCATATGCGGGCCAACGGCGGCGGCGCGATCGTGAACCTCGCCTCCGCGGTCGGGCGTCATGTGACCGTGCCGGGAACCGGCGCCTACGCCGCGAGCAAGGCCGGGATCAGCGCGCTGTCCGCCACCGCGGCACGCGAGTACATCCCCGAAGGCATCCGCATCAACGTGGTCAGCCCCGGGCCGATCAACACCCCCATGTCCTTGCTGCCGGGGGAAAGCGAAGCCGAACGAGACGTACGGATGGCCGAGGGCATGCCGATCGCCCGCGTCGGGCGCACCGAAGAGGTCGCGGCCGCGGTGCTCTACCTTGCCTCGCCGGAATCGGCCTATGTGGTCGGGCAGGATCTCGTCATCGACGGTGGCGCCAGCTCCTGACCACGCGAGGGCTGATTCGCCGCTCCCCGCCGTGGTCGGCGGATCAGTCCCCGTCTTGACCGTGTTCGAGGACCTTGCGGGTCACCTCGACCCGGCTGGACACATCCAGTTTGGCGAAGATGTGCCGCAGATGCGTGTCCACGGTGTGCGGGGACAGGAACAGCCGGGCGGCGACGTCCCGGTTGGTGAGGCCCTCGGCCACCAGCCTGGCCACCTTCAGTTCCGAGCGGGTCAGGCTGTGCCAGCCGGAGGTGGCCCCACGCTGGCCCGCGGGGGCCGCGAGGTGGACGCCGAGCCGGCGCATCCGGCCGCGAACGCGAGCGATATGGCGTTTGGCGCCGCTCGTGGTGTGCAGTCCGAGCGCGGATTCCAGCAAGCCCACCGCCTCTGTGCGGTTGCCCGCCGTCTGCTCGGCCGCCGCCGCGTCCTCGTACGCCGCGGCCACGGCGGGCGGGCGCGGGCTCGCCTCGTACAACCGGACCGCCTCGCGCAGATCGTCGAGATCTCCACGCACGAGCGCGTCGGCGTGCAGCCCGGCCGCCACGAGTGTCGGAACCCCCGGGTTGGCTTCCGCGAGTGCGCCTGCCGCCCGCGCCACCACCGCGGCCAGCTCCGGGCGCCTTGCCCGCAACGCGATCCGGACCAGTTGCGGACCGGCGTACGGGTGATAGGTGAGCAACAGCAGCCGCCGCGGCAGGGCCGAGTAGATCTCGGCCAGCTCCGCCGCCGCTTCGTCCGGCTTACCGCCGCTGTCCAGCAGCAGGGCCGAGGTCCAGGCAAGGTCCTCTGAGACCACGCCCACCCCCTCCTCCGCCAGCTGCTTCGCGCGGCGCAGGTACTTGCGGGCCTGCGGCACTTCGTCCTGCCAGAGCGAGATCCGCGCCAGCGCGAGCTGCAGGGACGGAGCCAGCGCCAGCGCACCGAGCTGTTCGGCGACGGCGAGCCCCGACTCGAACTCGGCGGCCGCGTCGTCCAGCCGCCCGGCTGCCGCGTGGAGTTCGCCGCGGTAGTAGTGCCACAGCGGCAAGGTCCACGCGGTGCCGAACCATTCCGCCTCGCGCTGCCCCATCTCGTACACCGCGGACGCCTCGTTCAGCCGGTCGGCCGCGACCAGGGCGGGCGCCAGCCACAGCCGGGGATGCCATTGGCTGGCCGCCCCGCCGACCTCGTTCGCGAGCCGGACGGCCTCGCCCGCGATCTCGATGGCGGCCGCCACCTCGCCACGATCCTGCGCGCCGACCGCGCAGGCGCCCAGGGCGTAGACCACCGCGGAGTGCTCCCCCGCCGCGCGGCCCAGCCGGACCGCCTGCTCACCCACCTCGGCGGCGTTCACCAGCTCACCCGTCTGAAGCAGGGCGTGCGCCTCGCTGGCCAGCAGCTGCGCACGAGCCGACTCGTGGACGCTTTCGTGGGCCAGCGCGCGGCGGGTGAACTCCAGTACCGCACCGGACTGACCGGCGTGCTTCATCGCCTCGGCCAACCCGAGCAGTAGCCCGGCTTCGACCGGCTCGGGCAACCCGGCGCGCAAGGCCCGCTCGCCGAGTTCACGGGCTTCGGCCAGCCGCCCCGCCGAGGCCAGCAACCGGACGGTGGCCGCGACCAGATCCGGGCGTGCACTGTCCTGCGGGTCCAGCAGTTCGAGACCCCGGAGCATCAGCTCCGCCGCTGTCCCGGGCGAGGTGGAGGCGACCTGATCGGCGGCCGACCGCAGTACCTCGATCGCTTGCGCGTCGGCCTGGCGTGCCCCGCGAAGCAGATGCGAGGCCACCTCCAGCACCGGATGCCCCTCTTTCCGCACCACCTCGGCCGCTTCCCGGTGCAACGCCCGGCGCACCGGCTCGGGCAGCGCGTTGTAGACGGCCTCCCGGATCAGGTCGTGCCGGTAGGCGAGGGCGGCGCCGTCGTCGACCAGCGCGCCACTGCGCACCGCCTCTTTGGCCCCGATGACCAGGTCCACCGCCGACCGGCCCGCCAGACCTGCCGCCTCGTGCAGGGTGAATCGCCTGCCGAGCACCGCCCCGGCCACCAGCAGCGCCCTGGTGTGCTCGGAGAGGTCCCGCAACCGATGCTCCACCGACAGCAGGAAACTCGATGGCAGTTCCTCGCCGGTCACCGTGGCTCTGCCGGCGGTCACGGCGATCCGGCCCGCGTCCCGTAACGAGGTGAGGAGGTCACCGAGGAGGAAGGGATTCCCGTCGCTGCGTTCGGCGAAGGCCAGCAGCTGCTCGTCGGGAGCCGCGCCGAGCAGCTCGGAGCACAACTCGGCGACGCAGTCCCGCCGCAGCGGTTCGAGCTGGAGCCGCGGCGCGCCCTCCGCCAGCAGCCAGTCCACGGCCTCCTGGCCCGGTGCGCGTTCTGGCAGCGGGCGCCGGGCCAGCACCCAGCACACCGGCGAGGAGGCCAGCGCGGGGACCAGCACCCGGAGAGCCAGTGCGGTGAGCTCGTCGGCCCATTGCACGTCGTCGAGGACCACCAGCATCGGCCTGGTACGCACCTGATCCTCGATCAGCGCGCCGAGCCGGTCGATCAGCCAGAAGCCGTTGTGCTCGGCGCCGGCCCCGATCTCCGCGGGAGGCACGGGCAGTACCGGACGCAAGGCCCCGAGCAGCACGTTGAGCGGGGCGACCCGGTCCAGTTCGGTGGCCCGGCCGGTGACAACGGACAGCTCGAGCCCGGCGGCGTACTCGGTCCCCTCGCTCAGCAACCGGCTCTTGCCGATACCGGCCATGCCCTCCACCACAAGGCATTGCCCGAGCCCCCGCGCGGTCGCGTCGATCGCCGCGTGGATCGCGGCCACTTCTTCCACCCTGCCCACCAACCTGGGCGCGACCATGGGTTCTCCCCATTCCTCGTTTCGAAATCTCCCCCACACAGACGAGAAGCGCCCACGATACCCCGGTACGCGGGCCACTCGCGATCACTATCGGGCGATACCGGGCCGCTTTTCGGGCAATGGACGGAAAAGTCACGTGAGCAAGGGATACGCGACGCGGAATTCCCGGGCACCATGCAACAACGGGTCCTCTTGGCGCACCAGCCGGAACGAGCCCGCCCCAGCCCGCCGAGGAAGTGAGTACACGATGGTTCCCTTACGAGTCGCAGTGATCGGCGCCGGGATCGCGGGCCTGACCGTGGCCGCCGCCCTCTCCCGGCAAGGCATCCGCTGCGAGGTGTTCGAGCAGACCCGGCACCTGCGGGAAATCGGCGCCGGTATTCAGCTGGCACCCAACGCGACCCGTGTCCTGCGCGGGCTCGGCCTCGGCGATTTCCTCGGTGTGGTGGCCGTTCGCCCCGAGGCGATCGAAATGCGGCGCTGGGACGACAATCAGGTCGTGGCGCGGACAACGCTCGGCAAGGAGTGCGAAGAGCTGTACGGCGATCCGTACTACACCGCCCATCGCGCGGATCTTCACCGTGGCCTGCTGGAACTGCTGCCCGCCGGGACGGTGCACCTCGGCCGTCGCTGCATCGGGATCGAGGAGAACACCGATGAGGTCGTACTGCGTTTCGCCGACGGCTTCACGACCACCGCCGACGTCGTGATCGGCGCCGATGGCATTCATTCCACGGTCCGCGAAGTCCTGCTCGCCGATTCGCCGGAATTCTCCGGGCAGACGATCTACCGGGGACTCGTTCCCGCCGACCGGCTGCCATTCCTGCTGACCGAGCCGAAAGTCGTGCTCTGGCTCGGACCTGAGCAGCATGGCGTGTGTTATCCCGTTTCAGCGGGGAAACTGATCAGCTTCGGTGCCACGACTCCCGCCGCGGACTGGCGGACCGAATCTTGGACAGCACAGGGCTCGGTGACCGAGCTGGCCGGGCAGTATGCGGGCTGGAACCCGGAATTCCAGCAGGTGCTCTCCGCCGCGGAAGCGGTGAACCGGTGGGCACTGCACGACCGCGGGGCCTTGACCACCTGGAGCACCGACCGGGTCACCGTGGTCGGCGACGCCGCCCACCCGATGCTGCCGTTCATGGCGCAGGGCGCCAATCAGGCCATCGAGGACGCGATCGCGCTGGCCGGCTTCCTGCGGGGCGCCACCCCGGACAGCACCGGCGCTGCGCTGAAGCAGTACGAAGAGCTGCGCAATCCCCGGACAAGGGACATCCAGCAGAACTCGCGGGCCAACGCCAAGGTCCTGCACCTGCCGGACGGTGAGGAACAACGCGAGCGGGATTCCGAACTGATCGGGCGGGCGAATCTGCGGAATCAGGCGTGGCTGTACGAGTATGACGTGGAGCGGATCACCGCCGAGATCGTGAACGGACGGTCGTGATGCCAAGAATGCGGCCCCGGCCCTGACCACGGGCCGTCGAACGTCATGAAGGTGACCTCCCCATCAGGAAGGTCACCTTCATGACATCATGGCGAAGCTCAGGGAGCGACGGCCGGTTCCACGGACTGTCCGTGCCGGAAGAAGTCGCGCGGATCCCATTTTCCTTTGATCCGCCGCAGCCGCGGATAGTTTTCCTTGTAATACAGCGTCGACCACGGCACGCCTGACTTGTTGAACTCCGGATCGGACAGATCCGTGTCGCAATAGTTCACGAAGCAGCCGTCGGTGGTCTCGTCGGGCACCGGCACCCCTCCGGAACCCGCGTACACCTCTCGGTAGAGCCGCCGGATCCAAGCCAGGTTCGCTTCGTCCTGCGCCGGATCGGTCCAGCCGACGACGTAGAGCAGTTTCATGATCGAATCCCGGTGGGCGACGGCCGTCTCCGAAGACGCGACGGTGTTCGTCCGCCCGCCGTACGAAGCGATCGAGACGACGGCGCCACGGTTCGCGGACTCCGCGCTGGTCAGGTTGCGGTAGAAGGCAGCCGCCTGCTCGGGAGTGAAGTTCGCCCGCATATAAGCGGATTTGAAGTCCTCACGTGCGGTCTGGATATTGGTGAACAACCCCAGCCAGGTCGTCGCGCGCCACCACGGCAGGCACTGGCGTTCCATGGTGAACGGCGTGACGTCCACGCCTTCCCCCAGTGCCGCGAGGTATTCGTCGATCAGCTTCTCGGCGCCCGGCACGGTGGCGTCCATCTGCAGGGCCACGTTGAGCACACCCGCCGTGCTGGGCATGAGGCCGAGCCTGCTGAACAGGCCCGCGTAGGGCGAATCCGCGTCGCTGTTCCGCTCGTGCCAGGCGCCGTAGTTCCGCAGCAACCGGGTGAACGATGCTTCGCTCATCCCCGCCCACGGCCAGTTCACCGATGCCACCCAAACCCGCGCGGGCGGCCGGGGCAGCAGCCGCGCCGGGTCGGAGCCGGTGGCCCCTGGAGTCCGGAACCAGTACCGCGTGACGATGCCGAAGTTGCCACCGCCACCGCCGGTGTGTGCCCACCACAGATCGCGGTTCGGGTCCGAGCGTTCGCGGCTGGCGTAGACCAGTGACGCCCGCCCCGAACGGTCCACCACTACGACCTCGACCGCGTACAGGTGATCCACGATCAGGCCGTGCAGCCGGTTCAGCGGCCCGTAACCACCACCGACGACGTGCCCGCCGACCGCGACCGTCGGGCAGGATCCCCCGGGGAGGGTGACGCCCCAGTTCTTGAACAGGGTCTCGTACACCTTCCCCAGCGGGGTACCCGCGTCGACCGCGAACGCGCGACGCCGCGCGTCGAACCGGATCTCGGTCATCTGCGACAGGTCCACGATCACTTCGGACTCCGGATCGTCCACGAAGTCCTCGTAGCAGTGCCCGCCACTGCGCACGGTCAGCCGCTTTCCCGCACGGGCGGCGGCCTGCACCACCGCACGAATCTGTTCCGGCGAACGGACCAGCTCCACCCTCTCCGGTGTGCTTACCCACCTCCCGTTGGCACCACGGGTCAAATCAGCGTATCGCGGATCTTCCGCCTTCACGGTCACCGCGGACTGTCCTGCGGATTGGTCCCCAGACATCTTCCGTCCTCTCAGCCGTCGCGTCAGTCGATCAGCGCCTGATAGGCGAGCTGCCGCAGGCGACCATAAAGCGGATAAGTCTTCACCGGGGCGAAAGACGAGAAGAACTGCACACTCAGCTGCTCGATCGGGTCGACCATGAACAGCGTGCTGTATCCGGAATACCAGGAGATCTCACTGGGACTGATGAGGATCTTCGTGGCCGCGGCGTCCACCACGGTCTGGAAGCCGAGCCCGAAGCCGAGTCCCTCGTAGGTCGGCTGCCCGAACATCACCCGCCTTCCGACCGCGGCCAGATCGGCGCCGCCGGGAAGGTGGTTCTTCCCCATGTACGCCAGGGTCCGGGTGCCCAGCAGCCGGGTGCCGTGCAGTTCTCCACCGCCCAGCAGGAACTGGCAGAACCGGTGGTAGTCCGACAAAGTGGTGAACAGCCCGCCCCCGGCGGACAGGAAGGTCGGCTTGCTCGTCGGCAACGGGCTCAGCGGATCGTTCCGGAAGGCGGGCCCGCCTTCCGGGCGCGGGCTGTACACCGGCACGACCCGATGGGTCTGTGCCTCGTCGACCCAGAAGCTCGTCTCGGTCATCCCCAGCGGACCCAGCACCAGATCGGCGAGCACCTCGTCGATCGACTTCCCGGTGACGACCTCCAGGACGCGCCCGAGCACGTCCACCGAAACTCCGTAGTTCCACTGGGTTCCCGGCGTGAACAGCAGCGGGAAACCTGCCCAGCCCTCACAGGCGCCCGCGAGATCGACCCCGGGCGGCGCGTCCCAGATGTAGCCGGCCTGCGCGTAGATCTGCTCGACCGGATGCGCCTGCCAGGCGCCGACGGTCAAGCCGGAGGTGTGGGTCAGCAGATGCCAGATGCGGATCGGTTCGAGCAACGGATCGGTGTTCGGCGAACCGGCCATGCCATTGCGGTAGACCCGGGTCTCGCCGAACGCGGGAATGTAGTCGCTCACCGGATCGTGGAGGCCGAACGCGCCCTGTTCGTAGAGCATCATGGCCGCCACGGAGACAATGGGTTTGGTCAAGGACGCCAGCCGCCAGATGGTGTCGTCGTCGACCCGCAGGCCGTTCTCCACATGCCGGTACCCGGCGTGCGCCAGATGGGCGACCTGCCCGCGCTTGCTGACCAGCAGGCTCCACCCGGGCAGCCGCCCGTCGTCGACATAGGCCTGGAAGTAGTCGTCCATCCGCCGCAGCCGTGCCTCGTCCAGCCCGACCTCAGCCGGGTCGACCTCGATCTTCAGTTCCCCCACCGGGTTCCTCCTGCCTTGCCGGGCGAACGCCGGCCGTGACTGATACCGCCGAGTACAGGCTCGGCGGTCAAACCGGTCCGGACAAGGCTCACCGGCACCGGCCGGCAGAGCACGCCACCTGGCGCGCCGGGGGGTGGCCAGGTGGCTACTCCACCTGGCCAGGGCATCCGAGCGGGAGATCTGGGGCCTCACTCGCGCCTTGTCGCGCTGCCGAGGCCTCTCTTGACTTGGCCACGCGAAGACGGCCGGATTCCGGCCGTCCTCAGGGGTTCAAGCGCGATCAGGAGGGCTACGAGTGAGCGAAACGCAGGCGAGCGCACCGGACCAGGTTCCGGCCGACCGGTACCCCTTACCGCTGGCCCCGCTGGCCGAGCCGCCGCGAAGGTACAGCGAGCTGCGCGACAAATGCCCGGTGACCAAGGTTTCCCTGCCCAGCGGTGACACCGCCTGGATGGTCACCGGCTTCGACGAGGTGATCACGGCGATGACCGACCGGCGCCTGTCCCGGGCCGCACTGCGCGATCCCGGTGCGCCACGGATGATCCCGGGCCCGGATTTCTCCGACAACCCGTTCAACCTCCTCAACCAGGAGGGGCCCGATCACGCCCGGCTGCGCCGGTTGATCGCCCCCGCCTTCACCCCGCACAAGGCGCGGATCTGGCGGCCGCGGGTGGAACGCATCGCCGATGAGATCGTCGACCGCCTCGAAGCCGGGCCGCGGCCGGTGGACCTGCACCACGAATTCGCCGCGCTGCTGCCGATCTGGGTCATCTGCGAGATGGTAGGCGCGCCGATCGAGGACCGGCCAAAACTCCAGGAGTGGACCGACCGGCTCATCAGCGTCACGGCCTACACCTCCGAACAACGCCTCGCCGCACGGGAAGAAGCGGCCGCCTACGTCGCGGCACTGGTCGCGGAGCGCCGCAAAGATCCCGGAGAGGACCTGCTCAGCGCGCTGATCACCGCGCAGGACGAGAAGGACCGGCTCTCGGATCGGGAACTGGTCTGGCTGGGCATCAACCTGCTGGTGGCGGGGCACGACACCACGGTGAGCGCGCTCTCCCGCGGCCTGTTCATGCTGATGCGGCACCCGGATCAGTGGCGGATCCTTTGTGAGCGCCACGAACTGACGGAGCGGGCGGTCGAGGAACTCCTGCGGTACGCCCCGTCCTCGGAGATCGGCTTCATGCGGGTGGCCACCGACGATCTGCGGATCGCCGACGTGGACGTCGCCAAGGGTCAAGCGGTCATTCCGGTGATGCACGCGGCAGGCCGGGATCCACGGCGAACCGAGGATCCGGACCGGCTCGACCTCACCAGGGAGGAGATCCAGCACATCGCCTTCGGCGCGGGCGTGCACTACTGCCCCGGTGCCGGAGTGGCCAGGATGGAGCTTCAGGTCGCGTTCTCCTGCCTGGCTCGGCGGCTGCCCTCACTGCGGCTCGCCGTGCCCGCGGAGGACGTGCGTTGGCTCGGCGGACTGCTCACCGTGCGCCCGGAAGCCCTGCCCGCCACCTGGTGATCCTGAAGAACCACCCGACCGAGAGGTGACCGAGATGTCCGGCATCGCCGGCTGGCTCGACTGGCAGCGTGATCTCACCACCGAACTGCCGACGATACAGGCCATGACGACCACGATGACCAACCGTGGACCGGACGACGGCGGGGTCTGGACGTCCCGGCACGCCGCCCTCGGCCACCGCAGGCTGGCCGTCATCGACGTATCCGGCGGCACCCAGCCGATGCTCGACGGTGACGAAGACAGCCACACGGTACTGAGCTTCAGCGGGGAGATCTACAACTACCGCGAGCTGCGTGCCGAACTGCGCGGCCGGGGACAGGTGTTCCGCACCGACTCGGACGCGGAAGTGCTGCTGCGCGCCTATCGCGAGTGGGGCGAGGAATGCGTCACCCGACTGTACGGGGTGTTCGCCTTCGCCATCTGGGACGAACGGGAGCGGACGCTGCTGCTCGGGCGGGACAGGCTCGGCGTGAAACCCTTGTACTACGCGGAATACGATGGCGGGCTGCTCTTCGGCTCCGAGCCGAAGGCGGTGCTGGCGAACCCGTTGTTCGAGCCGGTGGTGGACGCGGAAGGTCTGGTCGATGTGTTCGTGGTCGCCGCGAAACGACCGGGCGACGCCGTTTTCCGCGGCCTGCGCGAGGTCCGTCCCGGCTACACGGTGCGAGTCACCCCGGACGGCACGCGGCAGCGCCGATACTGGTCACTGCGCAGCGCCGAACACGAGAAGAACCTGGCCGACACCACCGCGAAGGTGCGCGAGCTGCTGGAAACCGTGGTGCGTGAGCAACTCGTGTCGGACGCCCCCTTCGGCGCCCTGCTCTCCGGTGGCCTGGACTCGAGCGTGCTGTGCGCACTGGCCGCGACGGATCCGGACGGCACCGGCCCGCTGGAAACCTACTCCGTCGACTTCGCGGACAGCGAGACCGACTTCACCGCGGACGCGCTGCACATCAGCCGGGACGCGCCGTACGTGTCGGCCGTCGTGGCGCATCTGGGCACCAAGCACACCGAGGTCGTGCTCGACGCGCCTGCCCTGCTGGAGGAAATGGGCACCACCTTGCGTGCCAGGGACATTCCCGGCGTCGGCGATCTGGACGTCTCGCTGTACCTGCTGTTCCAAGAGGTCCGCAAGCACGCCACGGTCGTCTTCTCCGGCGAGGGCTCGGACGACATCTTCGGCGGTTTCCCGTGGTTCACCGCCGTCTCGCCCGAACCGGCGACGAGCTTTCCGTGGTCGGCGGGCGTCGGCGATCGCAATGCCGTGCTTTCCGCGGATCTGCGGGCGCATCTCGACCTCAACTCGGCTGTCCTCGAACGCTATGCCGAAGCGCTGCGCGAAGTGCCCCGCCTGGACGGGGAATCCGCGGCCGGGCGGCGGATGCGTGAGATGTTCTACGTGCAGCTCACCCGTTTCCTGCCGTTCCTGCTGGACCGCAAGGACCGGATGAGCATGGCCTCCGGACTCGAGGTCCGGGTGCCGTTCTGCGATCATCGCCTGGTCGAGTACCTCTGGAACGTGCCTTGGTCGCAGAAGTACACGGGACAACAGGAAAAAGGACTGCTGCGGGACGCGGTCGCCGATCTGCTGCCGGAGGATGTGGTGCGGCGCAAGAAGAGCGGCTTCCCGTTCGGGCAGAATCCGGAGTACCTCCTCGCCGTGCGCGACGGTGTCCGGGACATGCTCTCCGACTCCACGTCCCCCGCGCGGCAGCTGTTCGACGAGGGGACCTTGCGCGCCATGGTGGACAGTGACGCCTGGTCGAACGGGACCTACAGCCCGCCGCCGGTGCTGCCGCGGGCGTTGCTGCTGGACGCGTGGCTCCGGCAGTACCGGATCGCCGTCCGTCCTTGAGCGGGTGGCGGATTCGCGTGATCCCGGCAGCCGTGCGACGGCCCTAGCCTGCGTTTCGTACGTATGAAGGCAACCGCCGAGGAGCTGGACGCGATGCGCCGTTACGGTCTCACACTGCCCATCGAGACAGTGCCGCTTTCGGCATACCGCGAGCTGGTGACGGAACTTCCGGATCTCGGCTTCACCGATGTCTGGTCCGGGGAAGCGGGCCACGCGGACGGTTTCACCCCGCTCGCACTGGCCACCGCTTTCGCGCCTTCCCTCCGCGTCGGCACGGCGATCGTGCCGGTGCAGACCCGGGGACCTGCGCTGCTGGCGATGACGGCGGCCACCATGGCGAACGCGGCGCCCGCCGGGTTCGTACTGGGGGTCGGCTCGTCCGGGCCGATGTTCGTCGAACGGATCAACGGCATCCCGTTCGAACAGCCCTTCGACCGGGTCCGTGACATGGTGCGGTTCCTGCGGCGCGCGCTGGACGGCGAGGTGGTCGCCGGCGACTTCGGCACCTTCTCCATCGAGCGGTTCCAGGTGAGCCTTCCGCCGCGACAGGTTCCGGTGATGGTCGCGGCACTGCGCCCGCGCATGCTCCGCTTGGCGGTGCGTGAGGCCGACGGCGCCATTATCAACTTCCTGTCCCCGGCGGACGTCAAGCAGGTGGCCGCCACGATCGGCGCGGACGGGGACGGCAAGGAACTGGTCGCCAGGCTGTTCGTCTGCCCGACCACCGACGCGGACTACGCGCGGGAAGTGGGCAGGCGCATCATGACCGGCGTGATCACCTCGCCCAATTACGCGGCCTTCCACGAATGGCTCGGGCGTGGGGAACTGCTCGCCCCGGCACAGGCGGCGATTGCGGCGGGCGACTACCGCGGTGCCCTGTCGGCTGTGCCGGACCAGGTGATCGACGATCTGCTCATCCACGGCAGCCCAGGGCAGTGCCAGGACCAGGTCCGGGCCTATGTCGAGGCCGGAGTCACCACCCCGGTCCTCTCGGTCCAGCCCGCCCCCGAATACGGCACCGGCCTGCACGGTATGCGGCAGGCCGTGCGCGCGCTGGCCCCTGAACCGACGAGGACGAGGGGCTCGTGAGTGCACTCACGAGCCCCTCTGTGGGGGGGTCAGCGTTCGGCGACTTCGAGCAGGGTGGCCTGGACGATGGCCAGGATCGGCTCGGGGAGCCGGTCCCAGTTGCGTTCCTCGTTGAGGTCCAGCACCCGTGACAGCTTCCAGCCGAGGTACTGGCCGAGCGAGGCCAGCGGTGGCAGGGTCGGCACCGCGCGCACCAGCACCTCGTAGGAACCGAAGAGCGGCCGCAGTTTCCCGGCCAGCCTGGCGCTCCACTCGTCACCGCCGTCGCCGTCGGTGGTGACCAGCACGAGGACCCGGTGGTTCTTGACCACCATCATGTAGTTGAACACCGTACCGCCGACCGGTTCGTCCGCCCACAGCGCCGCTTCGAGATCACCCTGCCGGATGCCGTTCTCCTCCAGCACCAACAGGTCCTGCGCGCGGCCGAGGGTGTTCAGCACGGGCAGCGAGAGACCGCACGGGCACGGGGTGTCGTCGATCTCCACCAGGTCACCGGTGCGGTAGCGCAACAGCGGCCGGGCGGGCATGTCCAGGGTGGTGATCACCAGCTCGCCGCGGTCGGCGGCGCCGGTCACCCTGCGCACGCCCTCGTCGTCGACGAGTTCCAGCAGGAAGCTCTGCGGTTGCAGATGCAGTTTGCGGTGCCCGCAGGTGACCGCCGGCGTGCCCGTCTCGGACGAACCGTAGGAAGCGACGTACGCCGTCGCGCCGGTCAGCCGCTCCAGGTGCCGGACGAAACTCTCCCCCGTCTGCTCGGCCATCAGTAACAACCGGTCGAACCGCGGCGCGGGCAATCCCTTGCGGTACGCGAACTGCACCATTTCCAGCAGACGGGAAGGCGGGCCGATGAAGACGTTCGCCTCCAGTTCCTCGACCAGCCGGAGTACCCGGGTGTAGTCGCCGGTGATGTTGTCCACCCACGGCCGGAAGGACATCACCTGGAGGTATTCGAGGATTTTCTCGAACTGGTAGGCGGCCGGGGCGAACGGCGCGTTGATCAGAATCAGCCCCACGTCCTCCGGCCGCAGGAACCGCCCCCACATCTCACCGATGTTGATGGTGTTGACCACGAGGTCGTCGATCGCTTTCGGCGCGGCGGACGGACTGCCCGTGGTTCCGGAGGATTCGTAGTAGTGCAGGAACTCCGACACCGAGCGGGTGAACGCCGAGCGCCCGCGTTCGCCAAGTTCCTGTTTGCCGAGAAACGGCAGCTTGTCGAACAAGGCGTGGATCTCCGTGCCGCCGGGCACTCTGCCACTGGCCAGCACCTCACGCACTTCGGGCGGGATCATCGAGTCGTACATCCGCGAGCCGAGCGCCGCCCGCATCGTGGCGAACAGCTTTTCCGACTGCACTCGGGCCAGATCCGCCTCGCCACGATGGACCGCGCCGACCAGCTCGGTGTGTTGCTGTTGCAGGGAGGCACATTCCGCGCGAGCGCGGTCGTCACGTAGCAATAGCATGGAAACTCCTCTATTCGCTCGGTTGTCCGGCGGCGACGGCTCGCAGCGCGCCGGATCGGATCAGCTCGGCGACCCGGCGGATGTCGCCATCCATCCGCCGGTCCCGATCGACGAACGGCGCCTGCGCACGTATCAGCTCGTGCACCCGGCGGCTCGCGGTCGAGGCGAGGCGCACCCCGCGCAGCTCGATCGCCTGCGCCAGCGCCAGCAGATGGATGGCGGCCACGTCCCTGGTCAGCTCGACCACGGTGCGGGCGTCCCGTGCCGCGATCGTGCCCATGCTGACCTTGTCCTGGTTGTGCGCCTCGGTGGACCGGGAGAACGCGGTCGCCGCCGAGGTGGTTTTCAGCGCCTCTGCGGTCACCGCCGAGGCCGCGATCTGCATACCCTTGAAACCGTGGTGCAGCCCGGCGTCGTGGTCGGCGGCCTCCCTGGGCCGCACCAGGTTCGGCGGCAGCCCGCCGTTGAACTTCTCGTCCACGACCAGTGCCAGCTGCCGGTCAAGCAGATCGGCGACGTTCGCCACGGCGATCTTCAGGCTGTCCATGGCCTGCCCGACATGCCCCGCGTAGAAGTTCCCGCCGTTGTGCACCTCTTCGTTCTCCTCATCGAACAGCGGGTTGTCGGTGGACGAATTGATCTCGATCTCGATCCAGCGATCCGCCCACTCCAGGGTGTCGCGGAGCATTCCCGTCACATGGGGTGCGCACCGGACCGAGTACTTGTCCTGGATCCGGGCCCGGAGCTCGGTGAAGCCACGGCCGTCCAGCGCTTCCTCCTCCGACACGATCTGCCGGTAGTCGGTGGTGAGCGCGGACCCGTCGAGCAGCTCGCGGATCAGGGCGGCGCTGGTGCGCTGACCCGGATGTGGTTTCGCCCTGTGCAAGAAAGGATGGAAGTGTGAGGCGCTGCCGCCGAGCGCCTCACAGGTCATCGCGGTCGCCACATCCGCCGCGAAGGCGATCTCCCGCGCGTCCCACAACGCCAGTGTCGCGAAGGCGGAGGTGAACGCGGTTCCGTTCACCAGGGCCAAACCTTCCTTGGCGGCGAGTTCGACCGGGGCCACACCGGCCTCCGCCAGCGCGTCCAGCGCGGGGCGGGTCCGGCCGCGGTGGCGCACCTCCCCTTCTCCGATCAAGGCGGCCGCCACGTAGCAGAGCGGGACCAGATCACCGCTGGCGCCGAGCGAGCCGCGTTCCGGAACGGCGGGCACCACGTCGGCGGAGAGCAGCCCGAGCAACGACCGGACGGTGTGCGGGCGGATCGCCGACGGCCCGCGGACCAGACAGTTGGCGCGGATCAGCATGGTCGCCCTGACCACGTCGGCGGACGCGATCGGCCCCACCCCGTTGAGGTGGTACAGCACGAGGTTCCGCTGTAGTTCCGGCGCCTTGTCCGGGGAGATCTGCCGGATGCAGCTGTCGCCGAACCCGGTGGTGACCCCGTAGATCGGGATCTCCTGGTCGATGAGCTTCTGTTTGAGCCGGACCGAGGCGTCCATCCCGGACACGGCGACGGGGTCGATGTCCACCGGCACCGGCAGCTCCCTCGCCCGCGCGACCCGCACCACGTCCTCGATCGTCAGCGAGTCGCCGTCCAGGACGAGCCCGGCCACGTCACTGTCAACGAAGGACTCCGGAGAAACCGTCTCAGTCATGGGCCCTGCCGTTCCTGGTGGGCAGAGAACCGGCCATGAGCGACTCGGGAGCGGCCGCCAGTCCGGTGTCCAGCGCGCCGGCGATCCTGCCGACATGGGCGCTGAGTGCGTGGAACTGCTCGAAGTCCAGCGACTGGTCGCCGTCCGAAAGCGCTTCGTCCGGGCGGGGGTGGACCTCGATGATCAGCCCGTCGGCGCCCGCCGCGATCGCCGCGGCGGACATCGGCGCGACATAGCGGCTGGCTCCGGTGCCGTGGCTGGGATCGACGATCACCGGCAGATGCGACAGCTCCTTCACCACCGGGACCGCGTTGAGGTCCAGGGTGAACCGGGTGGTGCGCTCGAAGGTCCGGATGCCCCGCTCGCACAGGACCACGTCACGGCAACCGTAGGCGAGCAGGTATTCGGCGGCGTTGAGCCAATCCGCCACAGTGGCCGCCATTCCGCGTTTGAGCAGCACCGGCCTCCCGGTGCGGCCGATCTCGACCAGCAGCGAGTAGTTCTGCATGTTGCGGGCGCCCACCTGCATCAGATCCACCGAATCGGCGACCGCGTCCAGATCGCGGACGCTCATCACCTCGCTCACGATCGGGAGACCGAACTCCTGGCGGGCGTCCCGCAGCGCAGACAGGCCGTCGCGGCCGAGCCCCTGGTAGCTGTACGGCGAGGTCCGCGGTTTGAAGATGCCGACTCGCAGCATCGACGCACCCGAGGCCTTGACCGCCGCGGCGGCCTCCATCAGCACATCAGGGTTTTCCGCCGAGCAGGGGCCGGCGATCAGCACCGGCCGACCGCCACCGATCCGCACTCCGCCGATGTCCACGACGGTCCGCTCCGGATAGGCCTCGAGACCCGCGAGCGGATGGGGCCGGTCGCCGTCGAAGATCCTGGCCACCTGGGCGCTGCGGGTCAGCTCGGCTTCGAGCACGACCGCGGAATCCGCCTTGGTGATCAGCAAGGTGCGCCCGCCTGCGGAACGGGTCTCCAGCGTGCCGCCCAACGCGGTGATCCGATCGGCCAGTTCACGGAGATCGGACTCCTCGGCTCCTTCGCGGGTGAGACAGATGTAAGTGGCCATCGTTGGTGTCACTCCTCAAGCCCTGATGGACTGGTTCGCTCGGTGCTTTCTGGTGATGCGGTCCGCGCCCGGCGTCGGGCGGCGTGCCAGCGGCGGAACCGGGATCGCGAAGCGTAGGCGGCATAGAGCATTTCCCTGCTTCGGACCAGTTTTCCGTTGTGGGTACGGGGAATCTCCGGTACCAGGTAGACGTCGTCCGGCGAGATGTGCAGTCCGATGTGGTCACTGCACCAGCGGGCCAGCTCCGCTTCACTGACCGCGCCCGCCGTGCCGATGTGGAGCTCCAGCGCCGGTTCGGCGACCACGACCACCTCGGCGACCTCGGCGTGGGTCCGCAGCTTCGCCTCGATCTGGCTCAGGTGCATCTCGCCGATTCCGACGGAGACGGTCGAATCGCCGCGGCCGTGCAACCGCAGCACACCGGTGGCCGGGTCGAAATCGCACCTGTCGTGGGTGTTCAGCCACCCGTCGGCATAGCGGGACGGTGTCGCGTCCGCTCCCGCGTCCAGCAGGTTCCGCAGGTACGGGGTTTGTGCCGTACGGACCCAGAGCTCACCGTCGTGCAGCTGGATGTCCACCCCGGGGGCGGGCCTGCCCACCGACGGCGGTGGCCAGTTCCCGGCCAGATCGGCGGCGATGACACCGACCTCGGTGGTTCCGTACGCCTGGCCGATGCGCACGCCGAAGCGTCGCTCGAACTGGTCGGACAGCCGAGGGGGCAGGATCTCCCCGCTGGACACCGCGAGCCGGAACCCCGGCAGCTCCGGCACCTGCTCGGCCCGGTTGAGCAGCGAAAAATGCCACGGCGTGCCGAACACCGCCTCGGCCGCCGAAGTGGACAGGGTCCGGAGGATCTCGTCAGGCCGGTAGCTCTGCCCGAAAACCAGCCCCACGCCTGCCCGCATCGCGTGCAGGACACCGCCGACCAGGCCGAACGGATGCACCAGTGAGCTGAGCAGGAGGAGCCGCTCACCGCGTCGGGGCATGTCCGGGATGCCACCGAATCGGTCGATCTCGTCCAGCAGGGACTCGGCGGTCCGAGCCACCACCCTCGGCTTGCCGGTGGTTCCGGAGGTGAGCTGCACCAGGCAGTGCTCCGTCTGCGCCGGCAGCCCCTTGCGGCGCGGCTCGATGACGACCTCGCACTCGGAGTGGAACGGCACGATCGCGGAATTCGCCCCGCCCGAGCTGAGATGGTGCTGCGGCTGGCAGAACTCCACCAGCCTGCCGACCTGCTCGCGGGTCAGCCGCGGATCGACCAGGATCACCTGCGCTCCCCGCGACCACAGCGCGAACAGCGCCCACAACAGGGTCAGGCTGGGCAACAGCCGCAACACCACCGTGCTGCCCGGCCCGATACCCGCGATACCGAACACGTTGACCAGTTGCGCCACCCGCTCGCGCAGCTCGCCGTACGACACGTCCCGGCTGCCGGACGCCCAGACGGCGTCGGAAGACCAGCGGTTCAGCAGCGGAGATCCCCACCAGTGTTCGGTATCCACGATCGTCCCATCCCCCGCGTGGCGCCTACTTCTCGATGCAGAACTCGCCGACTGGCCAGCCGACGTGACGCTTGTCGGTGGCGAGATAGCCGAGCACGTGGTCGCCGGGTTTCAGCTCGGTCACGTTGAGCACGGCGCCGCCCGGACCCAGCACGCGGACATGCCAGTCGTCCTGCACGATCAGGCTCACCGAATGGCCGTCCTCGGACACCGTTTTGATGGTGAGCAGCGGGCGGGATTCCAGCTTCACCCGGCCCACCACGACGCGCCGGGTCCGCCCGTCCGCGGCGACCGCCAGCACAGTGCTTCCGGCTTGCAGCTCGCTGAGGTAGTTGGTGCGGTTGTCCAGACCGACCGCGTACGAGTGCAGCGCGCCCGCGTTGACCCGGAACGGCCGGGTCGGCATATAGGGCAGCGGGTGGGTTTCGCTGGCACACAAGATGAAACCGTGCGCGTACGAACCGACCAGGATGCCTTCGTCCTTCTCGAAATGGGTGCAGGTGTCCACGCAGACCCGGTCGCCGAGACCGCTGTGCTCGATCGACTCGACCGTCAGCTTGGTCAGGGCGAGCTGCGGGGTTTCGCTACGCAGCAACCGTTCCAACGCGAAGACCTCTTCGACCTCGCCCGACGCGAGAAGCACGCCTTCGGAGCCCTTCTCCAGCACGTCCAGGATGATCTCGGCCTCGGCCACGTCCTCGGCCGCGCAGATGAGCACACCGGGGCTCTTGTCGGCCGCGGCGATCACGATCTCCAGCGGGATCTTGGTGGGATCACGGAAGCGGACCACGGTGCAGGGCAGGACCATGGCTGCCGCGCAGGCCAGCTGCAGCGAGGCGTCGTCGGTGATGTAGACATACGCGCCGAGCTGCTGTTCGGCCGTGCCACGCAAGGACTTCAGCCGGTCCAGCTCCGCGGTCGAGCTGATCTCACACACGAGCACGTCGGCGACCGGGTTGTGTTCGACCTCCACAGAGCCCGTGTCGGCGGGCATCGGGCCCACCAGTACCTTCCGCACGGTCGGCGGCAGGGTGGCCAGCACGTCGGGCTTGTCGTCGACCACCGCGTCCACCCGGGCGTGCACCGCGGCGTCCACCACGGCGTCACGCCGCTGTCCGGACAGCGAACGAAGATCGATCCATGCGAATTTCACGAAGAACCTGCCAATGCTCGTAGCGGATCGGTAAGGGAATTGCCCATGTCCTGATGCACCACCTCGGCGAGCCGCCGGACCATCACGCCCGGCTGCGGGTGCTGGAAGACCCGGCGGCCGATCGCCAGGCCACCGCACCCGGCCGCCATCGCCGCCTGCCCGTAGGCAACCAGGTCGGCGCCGCGGCCGGGGCCGCCCGCCACCAGGACCGGAATGGGGCTGCTGGCTACCACCGCGGCCATCTCCTCGGCCGGGTCGCACCAGGTCGTCTTGACCAGGTCGGCGCCAAGGTCTGCGGCGATGTTGACGACATGGCGCAGCAGCGTGACCTCGT
The DNA here is from genome assembly GCF_055561455.1 of Amycolatopsis sp. PSD-21. NCBI lineage: Bacteria > Bacillati > Actinomycetota > Actinomycetes > Pseudonocardiales > Pseudonocardiaceae > Amycolatopsis > Amycolatopsis sp. PSD-21. The sequence goes on from NZ_CM145712.1 coordinate 5,328,423, forward strand.
GCGGGTTGTCCACCCGGGGGCCGCGGGGGTAGATCATCGCCAGCAGCGGCAGGCCCCACTGATCGCAGCGCGCCGCCACCGCACCCAGATCGGCGAGCTGGGCCGCCTCGGTGTCCGAGCCGATGTTGACGTGCACGCTCACCGCGTCGGCCCCCAGCCGGACGGCGTCCTCGACGGCGGCGACCAGCACCTTTTCGTCCGGATCGCGGCCTTGGGCGGTACTCGCGCTCATATGCATGATCACCGGGCACTCCGCCAGCAGCGAGGGCGGCAGCGACCGTGCCCTCCCCCGGTGCACCACCAGCGCGTCGGCGCCGCCGGCGACCAGTGACCGCACCAGATCACGGAAGGGGGCCGCGTCGGCGATCGGACCATCCGAGACAGAATGGTCCAGGGGGATGAAGAGAAAACGTCCGTCGCGAAAGCGGGAAAGCCGGTTGAGCCGCACCGCCGTGCCGACGTGGCTGTGACTGGTCACTCCTGACCACTCTCCCTTCGTCATGCCGCCTCCTCCCGTGGTGGCACAGAGCATCTCCCGGGCGGGACAAGGGGATAAGACTCCTCGGATATGCCCATCCGGCTACACCAGGAGCACGGCCGAGGTGGCGAGGTCGCGGGCGCGCTCTCGCGGCGGAGCAGCGCCTGCGAGGACGACTTCCGGGCGGGGATCGCCGCGAGCCAGGCACGGCTGTAGCCGACCGGGCTAGGCGAGCCCACCGTCGATGCAGCGCCCCGCCGCCCGCATCGAGGACACGGCCGAAGCCCTCTGTATCGACTAGATTTCGGCGAGCACTACGGCGGCCCCGACACCCGCCCGGTCGCAAACGTCGACGAGAACCCGACCATCAGATGCGGACAGCATGGATCGCCCCGCCACGGCTGCGTCACCGGACGGTTCCGGCGCCCGCAGACGTGCGGGCTCGTGACAACGGATCAGCTGATCAGGCGCTGCAGCGTCGGTCGATCGCCAGCTGAATCAGCTGGCGCACAAGGCAAACCTGAGCCGAGCCGGAGACCTGCCCGATCGGGTGAACCACCGCTCCGCCCGGATCTCCCACCGCGTTCGCCGGCCCCGTCGACACCACGGGACTCGCGTGGTCGGGACACTGTGGACCAACCCGCCTGCGACCGGACGAAACCCCGCCGCACGCAGACTCGCTCCGCTCTCCCCGTCCTGCGTGTCGGTGATCAGGCGCAGGAACCCGAGGGGCCGAGCGACACGCCACGAAACTCCGCACGGCTTGGAGTTGGCGTTGCGAGTCCCGGTCGTGCAGGTGCGTGTCACCTCGACGCTTACCACCTCCAGGTCGCCGAAGAACTCGCCGAGCTGTTCCCGCGACCGGCATGATCGCGGCGTGGTGGTCGGTCCGCCGCCCGTACTCCTGCGCCACCTTCTTGCCCGCGTTCTGGGTCTCGACGTCCTCGGGCACGACGTGGATATGGGAGACCGCCAGGAAACTGCCCGGGGGAAGCATCGCGCGGTGGAAGCCGGGCGCGGCGCGCGGGTTCTGGTCGTCGGGCATGAAACGCAACAGGGCGACCAGCGCAGCCCGATCGGCCGGCCTGCGGTAATCCTTTACCCGTTCTGCCAGTTCGGACTGTCGCGACGTGAACGCCGATCCGGTTCACCTGAAAGAAACACAGTATTTCCAATGAGGACGGATTCGGTACCCACCGAACGTGAGGAGGCGCTGACTGTGAGCCAGCAAAGGAAAACGGTGCCAACGGAAGTCCATTGTGGACATAAACGACCACCACTGCCGATGTGGGTAATTTTGCCGCACCGCGATACGAATTTCTGACCGACTGATCGGTATCACGCCCGAAAAGGAAGTCATTTCGGGCGAAACGTTGCGCCGTTGGACTGATCCAGTACCGCCGTTCGGGCGAACATGTTTCCCCCGTGACCTAGATCACTCCCAGATGCGAACATGCCCCTTGCTCGTGTGGCGGTGCCCAGGTAATCATTGCTTCGATAGTTCGAGGAACCTAAGACTATCGAAGCCTTGTTCTGAGGCGATGATTCCATTTGGGGATGGGGGAAAATTGTCATTGGATGAAGCTTTGCCGCGCCTTCTCGACCGGCCGCAGCCAACCCGCGAAATTCAGGAATGGCTGGCAAAGGTCGACAAGATAGCGCCCGTGATCGAGAAGTACAGAAACGACAACGAAGATCGGCGCGTGACCTCGGCCGAGACGCTCGACGCCGTTCGCGAAGCAGGACTGCACAGAATGTGGGTCTCCCGCGAATTCGGCGGTGGCCAGGTGGGCATCGCCACCGGCTCGGCCGTCATCCAGGCACTGGCGCGCCTCGACGCGTCGGTGGCCTGGCAGGTCGGCGTCCAGGGCGCGATCGGCAGGCTCTCCGACTACCTGCCCGAGGAGACCTCCCGCAAGCTCTTCGCCGAGAGCGACAAGCTGGTCGTCGGAGGGGTCAACCCCTCCGGGACCGCCGAAGCCGTCGAAGGCGGTTTCCGGCTCAATGGGAAATGGTCCTTCGCCAGCGGCTCGGCGCACGCTGACTGGCTGGTGTGCGCGGCCCGTGTCACCGACGACGGGAAGCCGCGGCTCGGGGAAGCGGGCCCGGTCCTCCGGATGCTGTTCCTTCCGCGTTCCAGCGTCACGTTCGTCGACGACTGGCACACACTCGGCCTGCGGGGCACCGGAAGCGTGAGTTACCTGGTCGACGACGTCTTCGTGAGCGAGGACCACACCGTGGACGTGGCCACCATGCACGCGGCGCCGCTTCCTCGCGACTCCCGGGCCTACGGGATCAGCTATTACGACTTCGGGCCGTTCACGTCGTCGTCCACCGCGCTGGGAATCGCCCAGGACGCGTTGCGCACGTTCAAGGACCTCGCGCTCCACAAGACGCCGGCAGGCGGGTCGAGCACCCTGGCGGGCAGCCACGTGGTCCAGGACAAGCTGGCCAGGATGGAGATGGCCGTGCACAGCAGCCGCCTCGTCCTGGCACACGCGGCCCAGCAGGCCACCGAACACGGCGCGGACGGCGGTGACGAACTGACCTCGCTGATCCGGCTGACGGTGGCGACGGTCGCGGAGAACGCCTGCCAGGTCGTCGACACCGCCCACCAGTACGCGGGCACGAGTTCGCTGTACACGGCGAGCAGGCTCGAACGGAATCTCCGGGACGTGCGTTCGGCGGTCAAGCACGTGACCCTGTCGCATTCGCATTTCGAGATGGTGGGCCAGTACCTGTTGACCGGGAAATTGCTCATGCGCCGCTGACGCGCCCTTTCCCGAGTCCGCACATTTTCTTGTACTTTTCTGAGGGGATTGATGATGACCACCTCCGTGTCCACGACAAAGGGCCGTTCGGACCTTCCGCTTCCGGCCACCATGAAGGCCTTCCACCTGACCGCGCCGAGGAAGACGGAATTGGCGACGGTGCCCGTTCCGGCGACTCCCGAGGACGGCCTGCTGCTCAAGACCCGCTGCGTGTCGATCTGCTCGACGGACATTTCGGTGTTCGAGGGACACCTGTTCCCGCCGCAGTACCCCGTCGTGCTCGGCCACGAGTACCTCGGCGAGGTCGTCGAGATCGGCTCGAACTTCGACAACGACAGCGCCGGCCTGGAGATCGGCGACCGGGTCGTCTACTGGGGACAGACGGACTTCGAAGGGCTGGCCGAGTACCGGTCGGTCCGGCCGATCTTCTCCGGGCAGGTAAAGCGCGACGTCTTCTGGACCGACCGGAACTTCCTCGACGACCGTCGCGCGGCGGCGGTGAAGATCCCGGCCGAGATGAGCGATCTGGAGTGCTCGTTCATCGAGCCGACCACGGGCGCGCTGCGGTCCATCCTGAGCAACCCGCCCCATATCGGGGACAAGGTCCTGATCCTCGGCACCGGGCCCATCGGGGTCATCGCCGGCCGGATCATCAAGCGGCTCTTCGCCCCCAATTCGGTGGTCTCGGTGGACCTCAACCCGAACCGGAACGAGTACGCCGCGCAGAACTTTTCCGACCACGCGTACCTGCCGGACGAACTGAACACGGCGGTCAACGAGGGCACCTTCGACTACGTCTTCGACACGCTGCCCACCATCAAGAACGTCGACGAAGAGCGTGATCCGCGCCGGATGGCGATGCGCAAGCTCAAGCCGCGCGGCCGCTATGTGCTCTACGGGGCCTCGCAGGAGATGCAGAAGTTCGACACGTGGCTGATGCTGGCCAAGGGGATCAACATCATGTCGGCGCCGTTCGACGTGTCCAGTTTCCCCATGCACCACAGTGCCAACGTGATCTACTCCGCGATGCAGATCCTGATGAGCGGCGTCGTTGACGGCCCGAGCCTGCTGTCGTCGGTCTGCCGGTTCGACGACTACGACCAGCTGGTGTCGATCTTCGAGAACTACCGCACCACCACCGACCTGAAGACCATCGTGGACTTCAGGGGGTGATCTCACCGGGAGGGGGGACAACGGCGTCCCTCTCCCCGGCGGCTTCGCTTCCTTGGTCGCCCTCACCGGGAGAGGTTCATGACCGATCGTTCGGAATTCGTGGTCGTCGCCAACCGTTTGCCGGCGAGCATGCACCGCACCGGAACCGGGGCCGAGGTCTGGCGCCGGAGCCCAGGAGGTCTGGTGAACGCGCTGGAACCGTTGCTGCGCAAGCGAAGCGGTACCTGGGTCGGCTGGCCGGGGATCTCGGGCGACGTGACCCCGCCCGACTCCGTCGGCGGGATCCGGCTTTCGCCCGTCTCACTCGACGAGCACGCTGTCGCCTCGTTCTACGAAGGATTCTCCAACTCCACGTTGTGGCCGCTGTACCACGATGTCGTGATGCCGCCCGAATACCGGCGAAGCTGGTGGGACAGCTACGTCGAGGTCAATCGGCGGTTCGCCGAAGCCGCCGCGGAAGTCAGCGCGCCCGGCGCCACCGTGTGGATCCACGACTACCAGCTACAGCTGGCTCCGGCGATGGTGCGCGAGCTGCGTCCCGACGTCCGGATCGGTTTCTTCCTGCACATCCCGTTCCCGCCGGTCGAGTTGTTCATGCGCCTGCCCTGGCGGACCGAGATCGTGCGCGGGCTGCTGGGGGCCGACCTGATCGGGTTCCAGCGGCCGGGCGCGGCCCAGAACTTCCTCTGGCTCAGCCGCACGCTGACCGGGGCGGCGCAGGTGCCGAGACAGGTCGGCACGGGGCCGCTGGGCGGCGCGATCGACCTCGGCCACCGGTCGGTGTCCGTCGGCTCGTTCCCGATCTCCATCGACGCGGGCACCTGGGACACCCTGTCCAGGGATCCGCGAGTGCAGGAGCGCGCGGAGCAGATCCGGGCCACGCTCGGGAATCCGCGGCGGGTGCTGCTGGGGGTGGATCGCCTCGACTACACCAAGGGCATCGACGTCCGTCTCCACGCGCTGGGAGAGTTGCTGCGCGAAGGGCGGCTCCACGCCCGGGACACCGTCATGGTGCAGATCGCCATCCCCAGCCGCGAACGGGTCGAGCACTACCGCCTGATGCGGCGCGCGGTGGAGCGCGAGGTGGGCAGGCTCAACGGCGAATTCGGCGCGGTGGGTCACCCGGCCGTGCACTACCTGCACTCCTCGATCGACCAGCGCGAACTGGCGGCGTTCTACCGCGCCGCCGACGTGGCGGTGGTGACCCCGCTCAGGGACGGTATGAACCTGGTGTGCAAGGAGTACGTCGCCAGCCGCCACGACCTGACCGGCGCGCTGGTGCTGAGCGAATTCGCCGGCGCCGCCGGGGAACTCACGGATTCGTTCCTGGTCAATCCGTACCACGTCGACGAGGTCAAACAGGCGATCACGCAGGCCGTCTTCCTGCCCCCGGCCGAAATCCGGAGCCGGATGCGACGGCTGCGTGACCACGTGCTCGACCACGACATCGACCATTGGGCATCGTCGTTCCTCGACGAACTCGCGACCGAGCACGTCAAGGTCGCGTTCTAGCCACCACACAGCAATTGGGGGAAACATGCCTGTTCTCGCGGAAGACTTCACCCGCGCCATGACCCGCGTTCCCGGGCCGGTCACCGTGGTCACCACGGCGGACGAGTCGGGGCGGCGCTGGGGCTTCACCGGAACCTCGTTCAGTTCCCTGTCCCTGGACCCGCCGCTCGTTCTGGTGTGCCTCGGCAAGAAGGCCAGCACCCATCGCGCGTTCACGACGTCGGCCAGGTTCCTGATCAACGTGCTGGGCCAGTCCCAGGAAGACGTCGCTTCGCGCTTCGCGACCTCGGGCGTCGACCGGTTCAGCGCCGGCGACGCGGTCCCCGTCGAGCACGGGCTGCCCGGATTGCCGCAGGCGGTGGCGCGGTTGTCGTGCTCCACCCATTCCATCAAGGACGGTGGGGATCACAGCATCCTCATCGGCCTCGTGGAGGCCGTGCACGTGGGCGACGGTGATCCCCTGGTATACGTCGACCGGTCGTTCACCCGGCCGGAGCCCCGGTGACGCCGGTGCGGGTCGCGATCCTCGGGAGCGCGCATCCGCACCTGGCGGACCACCGCGAGGCGATCCGGCGCGATCCCCGGGCCACCGAGGTCTCCGGACTCGACCACGCCGACGCCGTCATCATCGACTCCGTGACCGCGGATCATCCGCGGTTGCTGCGAGCGGCGATAGCAGCGGCGAAACCCACGTTGGTGGAAAAGCCTCTCGCCGCGACGGTCGCGGAGACCGGCGAGCTCACGTCCCTGATCGATGCGACCGCGGTCCCGGTGACCACGGCCATGTTCCTGCGGTGCGCCCCCGCCTTGCGCGGGCTGCGCACCTTTCTTTTGGAGGAACCCTGTGGTCCGGTGACGTCGGTGCGGGCCCGCTTCTCCCATCCGGGATTGCTCGACGGCTGGTTCCGCGGACGGACCGCGTGGATGCTGGAGCCCCGTCAGGGCGGCATCGGCGGCTTCGCCGACCTCGGGATCCATTTGCTCGACCTGCTGCTGTGGCTACGGCCCGGTGCCGGTCTCGGGGTCGTCTCCGCCGTCAAGGAACGGGCTCCGGGAATCGCGGTGGACGTCGGCGGAACGGCTCGCCTGGACTGGGCCGGTGTGCCGGCGACGCTCCATTGTGGATGGAGGTCGAGACCCGGCGGCTTCGACGTCCGCGTCGACTGCGCGCGGGGATCGAGCACGGTGAGCGGCGGGCGGCTCGTGGTCGTCACCGATACCGGGCACCGGGCCGAGACGCACCCGCCACCTGACGCGGCCGCCGTGGTCCCCGCCTGGCTGGACGAGCTCCACGGCGTCGTGAGCTGGGAACCGCCCACCAGCGGCGACATCACCCGCTGCGCGCGGCTGCTCGAGGAGATCGACGCGGCGGCAGGGTGAGGGGTGGGGGTCGCGGCGGTCCGGCCCGCCGCGACCCCCGAGGCGGCTACGGGACTCGCGCTGTCGCGGGCTCGCTCTCGCCGGCCTTCTGGTCGCCTTCGGGGACGGGCGACTCGGAAGTCCTGGGGTGGACGAGAGTGATCAGCAATCCCAGCAGCATTCCCGCGGCCGCGAGCAGAACGGCGACGAAGCCGCCGTCGGCCGACGCGATCCGCGCCTCTTCACCGGAAAGCCCGGCGGTTCCGGCGTTGGCGACGGCGATCAGGATGGCGAGGCCGATCGCGTAACCGAGGTTCAGCGTCGTGGTGGCCATCCCGTTGGCGACGCCCTGTTCCTCCGGTGCCACACCGGACGACGCGGCGATGAACATGGCTGTCCACACGAGACCCTGGCCCACGCCGGAGATGATCAGACCGGGCACCGCGACCAGGTACGAACTGTTCGCGTCGAAGCCGATGGCGAGCGCCGCGGTGCCGACGATGCCGATACCGAAGCCGATCCACAACGTCGGGCGGACTCCCAGCCGGGTCGCGATCTTGCCGCCGAGCTGAGTGCCGGTCGCGATGGCAAGCGACGGGACCAGGAAGGCGAGCCCTGTCTCCAGCGCGGAGAACCGGTGGACGCCCTGGAACAGGGTCGTGAGGAAGTACGGCAACGCGCCGAAGGTCCCCATGTAGATGAAGGTGACCGTGATACCCACGAGGAGACTGCGGTTGCTGAACAGCCGCAACGGCATCAGCGGGTCCGAGCTGCGCGCCTCGATGACGGCGAAGGCGATCAGCAGGAGAACCGCCAGCGCGGCCGCGACGAGGATGCCGACGGAGTTCCAGCCGTCCTCGGGGCCCTGGACCAGGACGTACACCAGCAGCGTCGCGCCGATGGTGACCGTCAGCGCGCCCGGGAAATCGAACTTGCGGGAGTCGGTCCGGCGCTCGTCGCGCGGGATGAAGTACAGCGCGGCGAGGGCCACGATCCCCGCGAGCGGGACGTTGACGTAGAAGACCGCGGGCCAGCCGAATCCCTGGGTGAGGAGCCCGCCCAGCAGCGCTCCCACCGTGAGACCGCTCGCGCCTGCGCCGCCCCAGACGGCGAGTGCCTTGTTCCGGCGAGGGCCTTCTTCGAACAGGGTGTTGATCAGGGACAGCGTGGACGGCAACAGCAGCGCGCCGCCGATGCCCTGCACGGCGCGGGCGACGATGATCATCGTCGGGCTGGTGGCGAGGCCGCCGGCGAGCGACGACAGCGCGTAGAGCGTCAACGCGATCACGAACACCCTGCGGCGCCCGAACAGGTCCGCCGCCCGGCCGCCGAACAGCAGGAAGCCACCGGCGAAGACCGCGTAGGCGCCGACGACCCACTGCAGGGTCTGATCGGAGAAGCCCAGGTCCGCGCCGATCTCGGGCAGCGCGACGAAGACGATGTTCAGGTCGAGGGAGAAGATCAGCTGTGCCAGCGCGAGCAGCGCCAGAGTCCAGCCGAGCGAACGGTGGCCCGCCGCTGTAGAGGGTGACGACATGGCACGCGACTCCAAGTTCAGGTCAGCAGAAGTACGACTGTACGAAATTTAACGTACTATCGAGCTAAGGGGAACCCGGGTCGCGGGATTGGTTCGTGAGTTGACGTACTGTAGCCGGAAAGCGACCGTACGATAGTGCGCGTCCGGCCGCACAATCGTCTACACTCGCGGGCATGATTGCCCAGCACCCCGAACGTGACCAGATCCGACTGGAGAACGTGCTCGCGGCCTTGGGCAACCCCATCCGGCTGAACATCGTCCGGATCCTCGCTCAGCGTGGCGAGCAGGCCTGCGGGACCGTCGGCGCCGACCTCGACGCCACGATGTCGAAGTCCACCCTGACCCACCACTGGCGGGTGCTGAGGGACTCCGGCGTGATCTGGCAGCGCCCGGCCGGCCGCGAGAACCTGCTCTCGTTGCGCACCGAAGACCTCGCCGAGCGCTACCCGGGTCTGCTCGCGTCGATCCTCGGCTGCGCACAGGAGTCCGAGAAGACTTCGCTGCCCGTTTCCGCGGGCTGAGTTGCCCCTTCGGCGGGGTGATTGTGAGTGGCGATCACTCACGACCACCGATGGCCATCCGTCTTGCCGACCTGCGCTCACTCACAACGCGCGAACCCCGTAAACCAGGCTGAAGACGCGGAAGTCCACCTGGTCGCCGGGATCCGCCATCGCGAGACCAGGGAATCGTCGCAGCAACGCCGGCAGGGCGGTGCGCAATTCCGTCCGCGCCAGCGGCGACCCGAGACAGTGGTGTGCACCGTGCCCGAAGGCGACGTGTGGGGTTCCAAAAGTCGTTCACCGACGCTGACCAGTGAATTCACGCGGCCCGGTCGCAGCGGCGGGCGACCGAGACCAGCAGCAATCCCCGCGCCGGCCGGATCACCTCCGCCGCGGCGCCACGCAGCGAGAGCTGCCGGATGGCTATCAGTGGAGCCAGCACCGACAGGTCTACGGCGGGCGCGACCAACGGAGTGACCCAACCGGATACGCCGAGCCGGAGACCGAAGGCCAGGACGTTGCCGAACCCGAAGAGGAACATCAGGCCCACGATCAGACCGAGGACTTCCTTGTGCACTCAACTGCCTGAAGTAAATCGTCGTCGCTGTTACCTCTGAACCGGCTCATCCGTCATAGCGGCGGAAGCGTCCTATTGGCTGAACCCCCTGGAGCCGTGGCCCATGACTATTGCCTACGTCATCGTCGCCGTAACGACCATCGCGTACTGCCTGTTTTCGGCCGGTGCCGACTTCGTGCGGTGGGAACGTGTCGGCGTCGCCATGGACACGGTCGGCGTGCCTCGGCGGTGGATGCCCTGGCTCGGAGTCCCCAAGGCAGTGGCCGCGCTGGGACTGCTCATCGGTTTCTGGATACCGATGATCGCCATCGCCGCCGCGGCCGGTCTCGTTCTCTTCTTCGGCGCAGCCATCGTGACCCACTTGAGAGCACGCGACTACTCCTTTGGTCTGCAATACCCGTTCCTCCTCTTGGCCATCGCCACTTTGGCCTTGAGCACAGCCGTCTGAGAAGCGCCCCGCGACCGCTCTGTGCCGTGAGAGTGCGGCGCGCGGGGCCGCCGAAGAGGTCTGCGTGCTCATCGACCCGGCCTGTCTGTACCCGCGCCTACCTCGAAGGCGTCCCGTTCAGCCTGCTCGGCCGGCCGACCACCTGCGGCCCGCCTTAACCTGTCAGTCCTTAGTGGACTGGCGGTGCGAGCGAACGTTCGGCGGGCATCAGAGCCGGGCGATCAGAGCTCGGCTTGCTCTGGCTCCGTCGGCATCTTGAACCAGGTGTGCGGCACCGTCACCGAAGCGGCGGCCCCGCCATCCAGGCCCTGACCTCATGCCTCACACGCCGACGGGCAGCACCGCACTCGCCGGTCGCGCGATCAGACTCCGCCGCCCGACAGCGGGGACACGTTGAAGCTGTAGTAGTTCTTGTGGGACTCCGACCGGCTCCCGGAATTGTCCGGCGGGAAGATGGCGTCGATGAACAGGCCGCCGCCGCAGTCGGGTTCGGAGAACAGGTTGAGCACCGACGACTTGGTCCGGTTCGCCAGGAAGTTGGCCTTCTCCCCGAGCAGGCCATGGACGTTGTAGCAAACACGCGGTTTCAGATCGTGGATGGTGACCGGGATCGGCACCGTCGGTGCCGACCAGATGGCACGGTCGGCGGACGGATGCGCGTTCGCGCTGCCGGCCGCGGCGGTCAGCAATACGGCGGACACGCCCAGCGCACCCACACCGGACAGAACATGACGGACGACCATCCCGGAACCTCCCAGACCAGCTTGACCCTGCCCCGGAATGCTTCCAGAGAGCCCCGCCTGCCGGAAGGCCGCCTTCACGGCACGCCGCGGTGCCACATAGCGCACCCGGGGATATGCCAGGCGCGAGCGTTCTGCTCCCAGGCCGAAGATCCGCATCGAACTCTCCGCCGAGATCGGACGTTGGCGCTTTTCGGCACTGGATCGTCGTCGATTTTCGTCAGCCGTGCCTCAGCCCTCAACTAACGAACCTGACCCTGCGGATGCCGAGGTGCGAGGTACCTAGTCAGCCGGGCTACGGCGTTCGAGGAAGACGGTGTCGTGCCAGATGCCGTCGCGTTGGGCGATGCGTTCGCGGATGCCGACGGTGCGATAGCCGGCGCTGTGGTGCAGGGCGATGCTGGCGCGGTTGTCGGTGAAGATCGAGGTCTGCAGGGTCCAGAGCCCGGCGGCGTCGGCTTCGGTGACCTGTTTGAAGAGCAGCGCTTTGCCCACGCCGCGGCCGCGGTGGCTTTCGGCGACGTAGACCGATGTCTCGGCGACTCCCTGGTAGCACTCGCGCTGCGAGACTGGGGAGGCGGCGGTCCAGCCGGCGACCTCGCCGTCGATTTCGGCGACCCAGCGATGCCCGGTCAGCCACTTCGCGTCGAGAGCCTTCCGCGTCGGGACTTCGGTTTCGAAGGTGGCGAGTCCGGTGGCGATACCTTCGGCGTAGATCCGGCGCACCGCGGTCCAGTCGTCATCGCGTTGGGCGCGAAGGAGCACGTCGTCAGGCAGGTTGTCCGGGCAGCAGGGTCGCGGGGCGAGCAGGCCCATGACCGCGTCGGCCGCGTGCGGGAGTCCGCTGCAGCACGCCTGGTTGATCGTCACGACCGTCGCGGTGCCCTCTTTGCGCAGATGCACGAAACCCACATCGGCCAGCTTCCGGACGTGGTGCGAGCACGTCGACTGGCTGGTCCCGAGGATCTCGGTCAGCGCACCCACGGTCAGGCCGCGCGGCGCGGTCGCGACCGCGTGCAGCAGTTTCACCCGCATCGGCTCGGCCAAACAGGCGAACCACCCGGCATACGTCGCGGCTTCGCGTTCGGGCAGGAGACCGGCGAGGGGAACGACCGTCGTCATAGCGCCCAGTATCGACCAGAATCGATGGTTGCGTCAATCGACCCGCGTCGATACAGTCCCTCGCATCGCTTCAATCGAGCCGTATCGATGAAAGGTGCATCGGAATGAACGAGCTGCCCGTCGTGGTGATCGGGGCCGGGCCGGTGGGGCTGGCGGCCGCCGCCGAGCTGGTGGAGCGGGGTTTCGAGCCGCTGGTCCTGGAGCGTGGCGCGCAAGCGGGTTCGGACGTGGCGGCGTGGCATCACGTGCGCTTGTTCTCGCCGTGGTCCGAACTCGTCGCCCCCGCGGCCGGACGGCTGCTGGAGACGACCGGCTGGATCCGGCCCGACGGCGAGGCGTACCCGACGGGCTCCGACTGGGCCGGCCTGTATCTGCGACCGCTGGCGGCGGCGCTCGGTGACCGGGTCCGCTTCGGCGCCGAGGTGATCGGCGTCGCCCGCCGGGGACGAGACCTGGTCGTGGACAGCGGCCGTGACGACGAGCCGTTCACCGTGCACGTCCGCGCCGCCGACGGCGCGGAGGAGCGGATCGCGGCCCGGGCCGTGATCGACGCGTCCGGCACGTGGTCGACGCCCAACCCGCTCGGCGGTGAAGGTCTCCCCGCCGTCGGAGAGCGTGCGGCGGCGGAGCGGATCGCTTACCGGGTCCCGGATCTGGGCGACGAAGCGGTGCGGGCGCGGTATGCGGGCAAGCACGTGGTGGTCGCCGGAAGCGGGCATTCGGCGCTGACCGCGCTGGTCGCCTTGTCCGGCCTCGCGAAGGACGGCACGCGGATCAGCTGGGTGTTGCGCCGCGGCGCGGTCGGCGACACCTTCGGCGGCGGCGAGGCCGATCAGCTTCCCGCGCGCGGCGCTCTCGGCCTGCGCGCCCGGGAAGCGGTGGGATCCGGACTGATCACGGTGGTGACCGGGTTCCGCACCGAGGCGGTCGAACGCGGCACCGAGGGACGGCTGACCCTGATCTCCGCCGGCGGGCAGCGGATCGAGCAGGTCGACGAGGTCGTGACCCTGTCCGGTTTCCGTCCCGACCTGACCTGGCTGTCGGAGATCCGGCTGGAGCTGGACCCGACACTGCAGGCGCCGGTCGCGCTCGCGCCGCTGATCGACCCGAACGTCCACTCGTGCGGAACCGTGTATCCCCACGGTGCCAAGGAACTCGCGCATCCGGAGAAGGACTTCTACCTGGCGGGGATGAAGAGTTACGGCCGGGCACCGACGTTCCTGGCGATGACCGGGTACGAGCAGGTTCGCAGCATCGCCGCCCAGCTGGCCGGCGACCATGAAGCGACCGCGCGGGTCGAACTGCGCATGGCCGAGACCGGCGTCTGCGGCGGCGCGGGCCTGTTCGACGAGCCGGACGACGCACCGGCCGCCGGTGGCTGCTGCGCGACCCCGGAGCCGGAAGTTTTCACACTGTCCGCGCCGTCGGCCGCGGGGCGCTGACCGCCACCCATTACGGGCGGCCCGACGCACTCCCCTGGGCGCCACCATCCTCACTCTCGCGGGCGACACCTAATTCCGGAAGGAACCCATGACCGACCACGACGTGATCATCGTGGGCGGCGGCCAGGCCGGTCTCGCCGCCGCCTACGCCGCCCGCGAGCGGGGACTGACACCGGTGATCCTCGAAGCCGGTGCCGAACCGGTCGGCTCCTGGCCCCGCTACTACGACTCGCTGACCCTCTTCTCCCCCGCCCGCTACAGCGGCCTCCCCGGCCTGACCTTCCCCGGTGACCCCGAGCATTACCCGCATCGCGACGAAGTCGTCGACTACCTTCGCCGCTACGCCGGTCGTCTCGGCACCGAGATCCGTACCGATCACCGGGTCGACGCCGTGACCCGGGACAACGGCGCGTTCACCGTGCACGCCGCCGGGGAAACCGCGTTGACCGCGCCGTTCGTCATCGCCGCGTCCGGCGGCTTCTCCCGCCCCTACCGACCGGCACTGTCCGGTTTGGACACCTTCACCGGACACGTCCTGCACAGTGGCGAATATCGAAACCCCGCACCGTTCGCCGGACAACGCGTGATAGTCGTCGGCGCGGGAAACTCCGCCGTCCAGATCGCCACCGAACTCGCCGGACACGCCCACGTCACCCTCGCCAACCGGGCACCGGTGAAGTTCGCACCGCAACGGCTGTTCGGGAAGGACGTGCACTTCTGGTCCGTCGCCGTCGGCTTCGACCACCTGCCGATCGGGCACCTGCTGAAGAACGCGCCGACCACCGCGGTGAACGATCCCGGCAGCTACAAAGCCGCGATCCACAAGGGAAAACCGGACCAGCGGCGCATGTTCACCACCATCGACGGCGACACCGTCCAGTGGCCGGACGGAACCCGCGAACGCGTCGACACCATCCTGCTCGCCACCGGCTTCAGGCCTGAACTGTCCTATCTGGACGCTCTCGGCGCACTCGCCTCCGACGGGCGTCCGCTGCAGGATCGCGGCCTGTCCACCACCCATCCGGGGCTGGGTTACGTCGGGCTGGAATGGCAGCGCAGCTTCGCCTCCGCCACCCTGCGCGGCGTCGGCCGCGACGCCCGCTACGTCCTGCGGAAACTGACGGGAACCCGTGCCGGTGTCAGTCGTGACGCCATACCTTGATCGCGGACAGCAGAAGCAAAGCGATCAGAACGGGGATCAGCACGGCGCCCGGCACGACGTCGAGCAGCAGACCCCCGAGCACTGTTCCGACGACAGAGCCCACTGCCATGACCGCGACGAAGGAGGTGTTGGCGCGCAGGACCTGGAAGCTCTGATCGCGGCTGTACCGGGCGAACGCGACGAGCATCGTCGGCAGCGACACCGCGAGCGAGAGCGACCCGGCGAGTTTGATGTCCACCCCGTACAGCAGGACGATCGTCGGGATGAGCAGCTCGCCGCCGGCGACGCCCATGAGCGCGGCGACCACCCCGATCGCGACACCGGCGCCGACACCCGCCACTGCCCTGGCGACCGGCGGGAGCGACACCGTGCCCACCTCGCCGAGGTGATTCCACGCCAAGGCCGAGGCGATGACGAGAAGCAACACGGCAAGCAGCCGGTACAGCGTCGCCGAGCGCATGCGGGTGGCCAAGGTCGCGCCGAGCCACGCGCCCAGCAGGCTGCCGCCCAACAGGTTCACCACGATCGGCCAGTGCGGAGCCGCGTCATCGAGGGGCACGGCCACCAGACGGGCCGGTAGCGCGGTGATCACCACGATCAGGCTCATCGCCTTGTTCAAGATCACCGCCTGCAAGGCGACGAACCCGAAGACACTGATCAAGACGGGCAGCCGGAACTCCGCGCCTCCGAGACCGATCATCCCGCCGAGCAGGCCGATCGCGGCGCCCGAACAGAACACCGTGGGCCACGACCGTCGTCCGCGGTGGACACCCGAACGCTCGGCGGCGTCGTCATCGGGTTTCCGCTGCCGTGCATACGCCACGAGACAGGCTAACCGGAGCGGCCCTGCGCGCGGGGAACAGGAGTTGCCTGATCGCGTCGTCGAGTACCGATGAGCCATCATGCCCGCATGACCGAGGCTCACCTTCACACCACCACCGCCGAGTTGCGCGGCGGAGTGGTCGAGTACAGGTTCGATCGACGGACCGGTCCCGCGGTGGTGATATTCCACGGCGGCCACATGAACGCCGGGCTCGCGCTCGGCGAAGACACCTTCGCCGATGACGATTACTCGGTGCTCGTGCCCTCCCGACCGGGCTACGGGCGTACTCCGCTCTCGACCGGCAAGACGACCGGCGGGTTCGCGGACGTCACCCGGTCGTTGTGCGCGCACCTCGGCATCGACAGCGTCGCGGCCGTCGTCGGTATCTCGGCCGGCGGTCCGACCGCGATGGCGATGGCCGCGCGCCATCCTGACCTGGTGGAGCGAGTCGTGCTCCAAAGCGCGGTCGGCCCACTGCCATGGCCGGACCGCCGAACCCGTATCGGCGCTCGTCTCGCGTTCGGTTCCGCCACCGAGCGCCTTACGTGGTCAGCGGTGCGCGCACTCATGCGCGCCGCACCAGACGTCGGCTTGCGCATCCTGCTGAGCGACCTGTCCACCCGACCGGCCCGTCAGGCCTTGACGAACCTTTCACCCGCGAACCGCGAGATGGTGCTCGGCCTGTTCGCCGGAATGGGATCCGGCCACGGATTCCTCAACGACCTCAGTGAAATCGGGAAGACCTCCGGTGAGGTCACGCAGCCGACGTTGGTGCTCGCCAGCCGGAACGACGGTTCGGTGCCCTTCACCCATGCCGAGGCACTCGCCGCCACCATCCGCGACAGCAGGCTCGTCGAAAGCGCCGCTGACAGCCACTTCATCTGGCTAGGCGAGGACTGGCCGGCGCTCAGCGCCGAGATCCGTCGATTCCTCGCCGGTTGACCCCACAGCCGGCTCGCCACCAGGGCGCCGCTGCCGGATCGGGGGCGGCGCGACGCCGCCTCTTCAGCCGATTCGCTCGAAGACGAGGTCGTAGTCCTTGCGCCAGGTCGATCCGCGGTCTTCGGAGGCTTCCCAGCGTCCGGCGATCCGGTCGGGTTCGACGTCGGCGACGAAGCGTTGGTACATGTCGGGGTCTTCGCGATTCAGGATCCAGTGTGTGCCGTCGAAGGTCATGGCGAAGACCCGGCAGACACCTCGTTCGTCGTGGTAGAGGGCCGTGTAGGCGTCGCGGCTGTCGCTGCGGCCGAGAACGAGGGTCAGCTCGCTCCCGGCTTGGCCGTCTTCGTCGCCCATGGTCCAGCGTAGAACCACGAAGGCGTCACCGAGCCACTCGACGGTCGCTGAACCCGGCACCTCCTGACCGGCCGGTTCCAGGAACCAGGCGTCGCTCAGCGTCGTCCGCCACGTCCCGGCCAGGATGGCCAGCTGTTCCATGGTCTTGTTGCGCATCGTTTCTCCTGACGTCGAGTCGCGGTGAGCACGTGCTCGACCAGTACATCAGGCTGCTCAGGCGATTACCTGGGATTCGCCGTGTTGGGCGCGTCAGACCTGGGTCGGACGACCGAGGCGATCCTCGCCAGTCCACTATGGATGGTCGCTGACGGCAAGACCGCTGTCATGCCACCTTGATGACCACCTTGCCCGCGGCGTGACCGTTTTCGACGGTGGCGAGGGCAGCGGGGGCGTCGGAGAGCGGGTGGACCGCGGTGATCACCGGAGCGAGGACACCGTCGAGGGCCAGCTGGGCGGCCCGCTCCAGGTTCGCGCGGTCGAGGCGCCTCTCGACGAATCGGCCACCGAGGTCCGGCACCGACATGTCCCCCACGGAGATGACGTCGCGGGACTCCCGGGCCAGTGGAGCGACCGTCCGCAGCGAGGTGCCCCCGGCCAGATCGACGATCCCGTCGAAACCGTCCGGAACCAGCTCGCGGGCCACCGCGACGACGTCCTCGGCGGTGTAGTCGATGAACCGCACACCGATGGCTTCGGCGTGCTCACGTTTGGCGGTGCTCCCGGTGCCGATCACCCGCAGTTCCCGCCCGATGGCCAGCCGCGCGACAGCGAGGCCGACGCCGCCCCCGACCCCGTTGACCAGGACCGTGGCACCCGCCGGGAGACCGAGCTGGTCGAGCACGTCCACCGCGGTCGTCCCGGCCACCGGCAGCGTCGCCGCCACGGTCGCGGACAGGCCCACCGGGATGCGCGCGGTGTTCGGCGCGGACAGCACCGTCGTCTCGGCGTAAGTACCGCCGCCGGTGAGGGCGAAGCCGAATACCGCGTCACCCACGTCGAGCCCGTCGACGTCGTCACCCAGGGCGAGCACCGTTCCGGCCGCCTCCATGCCCAGCACGCGGGGGAACGGACGCCCACCGTCGAGCCCGGGGACCAGACCCGAGCGCACCGCGTGATCGAGGGGGTTCACGCCGGCGACGTCGATCCGGATCAGGACCTCACCGCCGCCGGGGACGGGATCGGGACGATCGAAGAACTCCTGCACCTCGGGTCCGCCATGCTTGCCGAAACCCCATGCCTGTCCCATTTTCCGCCGCCTCCTGGATGACCGGCCCGGTGGTCCCGGGCGCTGACGTCATCCTCACCGTTGACATCGGTGTAAGGGGCAAGCGGCTGAGGTGCGGGTCACGGCCGCGCGGTGCGGGACAGTTTCTCCCTGTGCTTGCTGTTGGCTTCGATCAGCAGGTCGAGGGCGTTCCGGGTTTCGATCAGGTGCGCGATGTCGGCGTCGATCCGGTCGCGCTGGCGCAGCATGGCCGTGAACGTCTCCTCGGCGACGCCGAGGTCGTCGGGGATGTCCACGCACGGCAGCACGGTCGCGATCATCTGGCTGGACAAACCCGCGTCGAACAGTTGCCGGATGAGCGACACGCGCTGAACCTCGGCGTCGGAATAGTGCCGCTGCCCCGCGCCGGAACGTGAACTGGTCAGCAGGCCTTGCTCTTCGTAGTACCGCAGGGAGCGCGGACTCACGCCCGTGCGCTTGGACAGCTCGCCGATCCGCATCCCCGAAACCCTACGCCCGCCTGTTCCCGGCCCGGTGCCACTGACCGGCAAGCGGCAGTTTTGGCGCACGGGGGTCACAATCGCTCCGCATTCTGTGACACTTTGACGGGCTGTGTCCCGCAGCGACAGCGCGAGAAGGGAATCTGCTTTGTCCGGAATGCTCAACAGACGCAAGGCGCTCGCTCTCGGTGGTGGTGCCGCGCTCGGCGTCATGGCCGCCGGTACCGGCACGGCTTCCGCCGCGACGGGATGGATCCGCCTGCCGATCGTCACCGCCAACGTCGGCCGCGACAACCTCGGGGCGCGCGAGGCCGCGATCGACGCCGTCCGCAACTGTGACCCCCTGGTGCGGCCTCTGGTCGGCTGGCAGGAGATCAACGAGGGCGACACCGGGGAGCCCGCGATGATCGACCACTACTTCGGGCCCCTGTACAACAACGCGTTCCTCCGGCACAGCTCGTCGTTCCGGATCCCGATCTCGATCCCGCAGCCGTGGGAGGTGGCGAGCTCGAAGACCACGTATGTGCACGGCGGCATCACCGGGGTGACCCCGCCGCGCTGGATCAACGAGGTCGTGGTGCGTCACCAGAGCCACCCGACGCTCCAGTTCGCGCTGATCAACTCGCACTACATCGCGAACGCGTACAACGGCGACCAGCGCGCCGACCTGCGCGACGAGTGGAACGAGCACAAGAGGATCCACGCCAGTCGCGTGCTCGCGCACCACAACGTCGGGCGCCTGGTCTTCTGGACCGCGGATGTCAACAACCCGAACTACTACAAGGCCACCAACCTGGAAGCGGAGCGCCGGTGCTTCGGCACGGGGATCGACCGCATCAACTGGCTGGCGGGCAACGGCGTCGTCCAGGAGCAGTTCATCGACACCAAGACCGTGGACATGCGCGTGGACGGGCATGACGCCCGGGTCGCCGTCTTCCAGGTCCGCTTGGCCTGACGGCACGCACGGGCCGGGTGCCCCGCCCGGCCCGTGCCATGGCTGAGGTCTCGAAGGGGCAGCTCCCTCATCCCCGGCGAGCTCACAAAGTAGAGCTGGACCTACAGCACCCGGCCCGCCTCCGCCGCGATACCGGCCAGCTCAGTGGCGCGGCGACCCCGCTGGGCGCGCTCGTCGCGATGACACTGTGGGCGACCGCCGCCATCTGCACCGGACTGACCGCCATCGGCAACCGC
Source organism: Amycolatopsis sp. PSD-21 (assembly GCF_055561455.1). NCBI lineage: Bacteria > Bacillati > Actinomycetota > Actinomycetes > Pseudonocardiales > Pseudonocardiaceae > Amycolatopsis > Amycolatopsis sp. PSD-21. The sequence continues at coordinate 5,348,279 of NZ_CM145712.1, forward strand.
GACGCCTGACCACGGGCGCCATCCCGCCGGTTCAGCTGATGAAACCCCCGGCCTTGAGCCAGTCGTGGGCGACCGCGGCGGGCTTCTGGCCGTCGACGCTGACCTTCTTGTTCAGATCCGTGAGCGTCGCGGTGTCCAGCTTCGCGGCGATCGGCGTGAAGACCTGCTCCAGCTGCGGGTATTTCTGGGCGAGCGGGGTGGCGATCGTGATCGCGGGGTTGTACGTCGGGAAGAAGTGCTTGTCGTCCTCGAGCACGGTGAGCTGCTGCGCGGCCACGCGTCCGTCGGTGGAGGCGACCGAGCCGAAGCCGCACGGCTCCCCCTTGCCGATGCTCGGGTAGACGACGGCGTCGTTGAGCAGGTGCACCTGCGGGTCGGGCAGGGTGAACCCGTAGGTCTTCGCCAGGCCGGGGAATCCGTCGTCCCGGCTCTTGAACTCCGGGCCCATACAGGTCGAGGCCGCGGCCGGATCGCGCTTCACCAGTGCCGCGTAGTCGGACAGCGTCTTGACGCCGGTCCGGGCCAGTGTCGCCGGGTTGCCGGCGAGGGCGTAGGTGTCGTTGGCCGGCGAGCGTGCCCACCAGGTGACGCCGTTGGCGATGTCGGCTTGTTTGACCGCGTCGTACTGCGCCTGCGGGTCGCTGATCGGCTTGGTCTGGTTGAGGTAGCTGATCCAGGCGGTACCGGTGTATTCCCAGTACAGGTCGACCGCGCCGCTGGTGAGCGCCTGGCGGACGTTGCTCGATCCGGTGATGTTGGTCTTGTCCTGCGGGCTCGCCCCGGCCGCCTGCAGTGCGACGATGGCGATCTGGCCGAGCAGCAGCTGCTCGTCGAATTCCTTGGAGCTGACCCGGATCTGGACACCGTTCAGCGCGTCGATCTTCTTGATGGATCCCGCGCCCACCTGTGCGCCGGTCTCGTCCTTGCCGATCGTGCAGCCTGCCGAGAGCGCCGCCGCCGTGACGAGCGCGAGCACCGCGGCGGTCGTGCGCTGGAGCATCCGCATGGGTTGGTCCTCCTTGAGGTCGGTCGAGCTACATGCCGCGCGGGTGCAGGATCTCCTCGGCGACCAGCCCCAGCCAGTCGACGAAGAGCGCCAGTACGGCGACGATGACGCCGAAGGTCAAGCTCAGCATCGGGCGGTACAGCCCGATTCCGGCGACGAGCCCGCCGCCGAGGCCACCGCCGTCGATGAACGTCGCCAGCGTCGCGCTCGCGACGGTGAGCACCAGCGCGGTCCGGATCCCGGCGAGGATCACCGGTACCGCGAGCGGCAGTTCGATCCGCCACAGAATGGCCGTCTTGCCCATTCCCATGCCTCGCGCGGCGTCGACGAGGGTCGGGTCGACACCGTCGAGCCCGACGATCGTGTTGCGCAGCACCGGCAAGGTGGCGTAGACGACGAGTGCCGTCACCGCCGTCGCGGTACCCGTGCCGATCCAGAGCGCGAGCAGCACGACGAGCCCGATCGACGGGATCGCCTGGCCGAGATTGCCCAGCCCCAGCCCGATCGGCCTGGCCCAGCGGGCGCCGGCGCGGGTGAGCAGGATGCCGAGCGGGAGGGCGATCGCGATGGTGCACGCCGTCGAGATCGCGGTGAGCCGCAGGTGCGCGCCCAGTTCGGTGAAAATCTCGCCGGCATTGAGAAAACGCTGTTCGATCGAGTCGAGCGGATGCGCACGCACGATCAGGAAGAGCGTCAGCAGGGTGAGGATCAACAGGACCGGGCGCACCAGAAGCCCGAGCCGTCGCCGGCGAGGCCGCGCGGGCTCGTTGGTGTCCGGGCCCGCGACAGGCGCCTCCTCGGCGGCCGGGATCGCGGGCGCCTCGTCGATGGGTCGCAGCGCCGCGACGAGGCTGGACACGTCGCACACCCCCAGCGGCTGCCCGGAGCTGTCCTCGGTGACCACGACCGAGGTGCTGCCGGTCCGCACCATCACGTCCAGCACGTCCCGCAGGGTGACGTCGGGCCGGACCGGAGGCAGGCCGTCCGGCCCGGCCGCCGGCCGAAGCTCCAGGTCACCCACCCGGATCAGCGCGAGCCGCTTCAGGTTCCGCTTCGGCCCGACGAAGCTCGCGACGTAATCGTCCGCCGGCGCGGCGAGGATCGCCTGGGGCGTGTCGTACTGCGCGATCACCGATCGCGGCCGCAGCACGGCGATCCGGTCGCCGACCTTCAGCGCCTCGTCGAAGTCGTGCGTGACGAACACGATCGTCTTGCGCACTTCCCGTTGCAGGCGAAGGAATTCGTCCTGCAGCCGGGCGCGTGTGATCGGGTCGGTGGAGCCGAACGGCTCGTCCATCAGCATGACCGGCGGGTCCGCGGCCATCGCCCGCGCCACCCCGACGCGCTGCTGCTGACCGCCGGAAAGCTCGCGCGGGTACCGGACGCCGTGCTCGCGGGTCAGGCCGACGACGTCGAGCAGCTCGCGCACACGGTCGGCGATGCGTCGCCGGGTCCAGCCGAGCAGCCGCGGCACCACGCCGATGTTGGCGTCCACGCGCAGATGCGGGAAGAGCCCGATCTGCTGGATGACGTAGCCGGTGTTGCGGCGGTGTTCGTCGAGGTCGAGCGCCGACACGTCGGTGCCGCCGATCGTGACGACGCCCGCGGTGGGCTCGACGAGCCGGTTGATCATCCGCATGGTCGTCGTCTTGCCGCACCCCGAAGGGCCGGCCAGCACGACGATCTCACCCGCGGGGATGCGCATCGTCAGGTTTTCGACCGCCGGCACCGCTCGTCCGGGGTAGTGCTTGCTGATGTCCCGCAACTCGATCGTCTCACCGCCCATTCCGGCGGCTCTCCCCTTCGCCGCCGGAGCCACCTCTCGGAGGGCGCGGGGACGTCGCCGTGTCGTCAGCTTGCCGACCACCACGAAGGCCAGGTCGAACAGCAGCGCCAGCACCATGATCCCGAGCGTTCCGGTGAGTACCTGGTTCAGGGAGTTGACCGAGCCGAACCGGCCGAGCCCGTCGAAGATCTGGTTGCCGAGGCCGGGGCCCTTGACATACGCCCCGATGGCCGCGATGCCGATCGTGATCTGCGTCGAGACCCGGATGCCGGAAAGGATCACCGGCCAGGCGAGCGGCAGCCGCACGCGGAACAGCAGCCGCAGGCGGCCGAGCCCCATCCCGCGCGCCGCGTCCACCACGGCCGGATCGACGCCGCGCAGCCCGACGATCGTGTTGCGCGTGATCGGCAGGAGCGCGTAGAGCACCAGAGCGAACAGGACATTCGTCAGCCCCAGCCCGAACGGGCCGATCAGGATGCCCAGCAGCGCGATCGACGGGACGGTCAGGAACGCCGCCGTCGTCGTGGTCGCCATCGCGCCGAGCCAGCGCCGCCGGTAGGTGAGCAGGCCGATCGTCATGCCGACCAGCACGGCGAGTCCCATCGCCGCCAGGGTGAGATCCACGTGCAGGATCGCGTCGTTCACGACGTCGATCCAGTTCTCCCGGAGGTACTCCGACAGGCTCAGGGCGGCACTCCTCGACGTCGCAGGAAGGAAATCGCCGACCACAGCCCAACATGGCGGCGGGGTTCCTGTCCAGCTCAAGGCCGGGAAGGAACGATCGCGTCACGTCCGCCACCCTGGCAGGGGTGACGAACGAGGGACAATCGATATTCGACGGCAGCAAGCACTAGGGTTTGCGGGCGACAACCCCGGCGATGCACTGCTCGACCTCGTTGAGCGGGGCGAGTTTCGGCCCGTCCGGCCACCAGAGATCGCACAGCTCCAGGCCTGGTTCCTTGCCAGGACCGGAGGGCATGATCTCGAGGCCCTCGACGAAGCTCGTAATCTCGCTTGCCGTGCGGAACCGGCCCGAGCCCATCGGGCTGTGCATGAACAGCTCTTCCATCTTCCTGGCGAGCTCGCTCAACCCGGGCTTCTCCGGATCGAAGAAGTGCGCGATGACGACGAACGAGCCACTGGGCAGCGCGTCGATGTACTCGCGCATCAGGTCCGCGCCATTGTCGGCGGTGTAGTGATGCAGGGTGCCCACCTGCAGTAAGGCCACCGGACGCGTGAAGTCGAGGTGCTCGCGAACCGCCGCGTCGGCCAGGAGCCGCTCGGGTTGGAAAATGTCCTCGGCGACGAAGTGCGTGTTCGGGTTGTTCTCGAGGATGGCCCGGCCATGGGCGAGCACCACGGGATCGTTGTCGACGTAAACCACCTGCGTGCCGGCATTGACCCGCTGGGCGATCTGGTGGGTGTTCTCCGCCGTCGGCAGTCCCGAACCGCAGTCGAGAAACTGGGTGATCTTCCCCTGCTGGGCGAGGAACCGCACGGCCCGGGTCAGGAAATTGCGGTTGGACCACGCCAGATCCCGGACTTCGGGTGCCTTGGTCGCGACCTGCCGCAGGACCTCACGGTCGATCTCGTAGTTGTCCTTGCCGCCCAGCGCTGCGTCGTACACGCGCGCGATGCTCGCCCGAGTCGGGTCCACCCCGACCGGAACGGAACTCGGCGCGGTGTACCCGGACTCGTACGACGGCATGTCCACCCTCACAACCGAACGCCGGCAAAGATCGACCCCACTACGTTAGCGATTAACCTACTGTACGCGACTACCGGGCGGCGGCCCAGGAGATCAGCTTGCCCATGTTGGCCACATAGGTACTGGTGCTGATCACCGGCGGCCGCTCTTTCGGCCGGTACGGCGGCTCCTCGGGCGGGTTGAGCGGATCGTAGGGCGACGTGTCGTACAGGTCCCCCACGTGCTTGCTCATATACGCCTTTCCGGCGTAAGGCGTGGCCGGCGAAGGGCCGCGATACGGGTTGGTGATCGCGTCCGCCGGGGTCAGCCAGTAGTCGTTGCCGCCCAGCCCGTCGGCCAGCGCCTTCGCTTCCGCGTCCGACACGACCGGCAGCTGTGACGGCGCGCCGAGGAAGAGGTCGGTGAGCTGAGGCTCGCGCGGGGTGAAGTAGCGAGGGAGCGGGACCCGGACGCCGCTGAGTGGTGAGCGGGCCTTCAGATCGGCGACCTGCGCCGGGGTGAGGGCGCGCAGTTGCTCGTAGGTGGCGCGCAGGGCGGCGGTGTCGATCACCCGGCCGCCGGAATAATGGCTCAGCGTCGCGCGGTGGTCGTTGTCGGTGTAGTAGGCGCCGTTGCGGACGTTCGAGCCGAAGCGGTGGACGAACCGCGCCCGGTTGGTCTCCAGATCCACGAAGGTGGGATGGGTTCGCCCGGCCAGCAACGGGTTCTCTGCGTGCTGCCGCGCGGTGAGCGGGCAGCTGTCCAGCCACGCGATGGCTTCGGGAACACGGTCGAGGAACCCTCGATCGCCGGTGAGCCGGAAGTAGTGGAACAGCTGCTGCACATTGGTCTGGGTGGTGTGCGTGGCCAGGGCGCGGGGTTCGTAGGATCGCGCACCCGCCGGAGCCCCCGCCGGCCTGCCGCCCGACGCCCTGGCGAGGTGCTGCAACGCCCAGCCCGCCTGCGGTCCTGGCTGCTGCAGACGGCGCAGGCAGTCCATCGCGCGCCGGATCGGCTCGGCCAGCCCCGGCTTGTCCAAAGTGGACATGCACATCAGCAGGAATTTGATGTTCTCGCCGAGGACGTCGTCGTTGAAGGTGACGTGGCCGGTGTAGTCACCGTCCTCCATGCCGTGGCGGATGTCGGTGGGTAACCACGGCGGCAGCACCTCGGGCCACGGTGTGTCCTTCACGGCCCCCGCGAACTGGGGGAAGCGCTGCGGCCAGCCGCCATCGGCGATCCCTCCGCGGATCTGCGCCTTCACCACGAAGCGCAGGGCGCGGTCGAGGGCCGCGCCGAATCGGTGATCGCCGCGTTCCAGGTAGAGGCGCAGCATGAACTGAGCCGCGGAGGACGTGCCCGCGTCGTCGAAGGTCGCGTTGCCGTAGTAGTGCTGGAACTCCTCCAGTCGCCAGCCGTTCGCGCCGACGGTGTCGTACCACCGGCGCAGCGACTTCGTACCCGCGAAATCGTGCACGTAGTTCCAGCCGCCGACCGGCAACTGGGCGGCCGCCAAGGCGAGACCGGTGCGCGAAGCGGCGCGGTAGAAGGATTCGTCGCCGGTGGCGTGGTACGCGTCGAGCAGGCTGTGCCCGATCGACGGCGTTCCCGGCGGCTGCACCCAGCACATGGTGCGGTTGGCCGCCATCTCACCCCAGGTCTGGGAGCGGTCGGGCAGGTAGCTCCAGACATAGGCACCGCGATAGGAGAGCTCTTCGTCGAAGAACGCCGCGGCCCGGCGCATGACCTCCGGGATTCCCGGCACGGCGGCCTGAACGGCCTGGTTTCCACCCGCGAGGACGGCCACCGGCACAGCGGTGGCGAGGAGTCCGAAGCTGCGGCGCGTGAGGTTCATGATCACATCTCGATTCACATATATGAACACCATCCACACTTGTAAACGCATCGTGATAGCTGGGAGCGCTCCCGTCAAGCCCGGGTCGTCCGCCTGGAGCAATATCGGCGAATCGCGGTGCGGCTGGCCTCACGATTCATCAGTGTGAATCGGGAATCGGCGATCGAGGGTTGACGCGACGCCGGTTCATTGGTCTCCTGTTCTCGACACTTCGCCATCGGATCCGAATAAATCCTTTTAGGACATTCCGTTTTCATCGACCGCAAGGAGGCGGCGTGATGAATTTGCGTCCTTCTCGATTCCTTTCGATTCTGACTTCGGCCGTGATCACTTCGACGGCCGTGGTGACCACCGGCGCCGATGCGGAACTCCCCGCACAGGAGGCACCGATCGGCTGGGCGAGCCAGAACGGCGGCACCCAAGGCGGCGGCGGCGCGACGCCGATCACGGTGACCTCGGCGTCCGCGCTGAGTTCGGCGATCAGCGGGACCACGGCGGCGGTGGTGCGGGTCTCCGGCACCATTTCCTGCTCCGGCATGCTCAAGGTCGGGTCCAACAAATCCATTCTGGGCAACGCGGGCGCGACGATCGACGGCTGCGGCCTGACCTTGAGCGGATCCAAGAACGTGGTGATCCGGAATCTGTCCTTCCGGGACTGGGACGACGACGCGATCAACATCGAAAAGGCGTCGACCAACGTGGTCGTCGACCACAACACGTTCACCAACGGATACGACGGTGCCGTCGACATCAAGCGCGCTTCGGACTACATCACGGTGTCCTGGAACCGCGTGCACGGGCACGGCAAATCGATGCTGCTCGGGCACAGCGACGACAACGGGAGCCAGGACACCGGCAAGTTGCGGGTGACCTATCACCACAATTACTTCGACGGCTCGGGGACACGGCATCCGCGGGTGCGATTCGCCAATCCGGTGCACGTGTTCAACAACTACTACCGGGACAACGAATACGGTGTCGCGTCCACCTGCAACGCCGGCGTCCTGGTCGAGAACAACCATTTCGACAACGTCGACGAGCCGACGTTGGTCGGCTACGCGGGTTCGCCGGCAGGCACCCTGGTGCAGCGCGGGAACCTCTTCACCGGATCCGGTTCACCGGAGGCGAGCGGCACGGTGGCCAAGATTCCGTACGCCTACAGCCTCGAGCCCGCGAGTGCGGTGAAAGGCAGCGTGACCGCCGGAGCGGGAGCGGGCAAGATCCTGCCCTGACCGGCCGGGCCTGACGCGAAAGCCACTTTCGCAACCTTGAGTGTTGCGAAAGTGGCTTTCGCGTCATCCGTCTGGGGATGCCCATGGCCCTGGAGCCGGTACAACCGCGGGCCCGGGATCTCACGCTTCACGATCCTGCAGGGAGGCCCGCATTCGAGACAGGGCACGCAAAACGTCGTCGCGGTTCCTCGCCGATTTGATCCAGGCGGGAAGGCGGCTGGCCAGACTGCCGTTGTGGTTCGGAACCTGCTCGCGGATTCCGGCCGCGACATACCGTTCCAAGTAATCGAGGTGTGCTTCGTGGTAAGCCCAGAGAGTCTCCCCTTTGCACGGGGCCTGTAGCCACAACTCAAGACCGCGATACCGGGGCACCACCGGAACAGAAGGAGAGCACACCGCCGACACCGGAAGAGCGGTCACGGCCCGGCAGTGGCGGCAAAGCACGCTGAGCGCGCGCGGCCGGGCACGCCGCCATCGCCGCAGCCGTTGCGCCATCGGCCGCCCACAGTTCCCACAGCGGCCGTTGGCGAAGAGCTCCAGGCGGTCGCCTGCGGCGCCACCGCGTCCGTCCACAGAGGCGTACCCGCACCCCGTGCAACTCACCCTGGTGTCGGTGGCCACCGCCCGGCCGGCACATCGCGGGCAGCGCACCAGCACCTTGCCCGGACGCAGGTAGAACATCGGCTCATCGCGATCAGCAAACCGGTCGGACATTCCGTCACTCTGACATACCCCGGCGTCCAGGGCGTGTCCGCGGAACGGATTCGCCCGTCCTCATGCGCAGGATCAAGGCGACCGCGTCCCGCGAGTGGCCTTGCGGAGTCAGGACCTCCTGGAGGAGCAGGCCACGAATCGCGGCGATGGTGACGGTGGCCGTGGTCAACGCTTCGTCGGCGTCGAGCCCTTCGCGTTCCGCGAGTGAGGCCAGCATCTTGGTCAGGTCGTCGAGCGAGTCGACGAACTCACGGAAGTCCCCCGGGCTGTAGGCGGCCAGCCCGACGACGTGAAAGAAGCCGCGGACTCGCGACAGTTGCTCCGGACGGGTGTAGGCCCGCCAGATCGCCACGACGAAGTCGTCGAAGGTGCCCTGCCGGGCGGCCTCGAAGAGCGCCTCGTTGTCGCGAGATCGCTGCTCCTTGAGCATCGCCGCCAAGACGCCCGGGAGCGACCCGAAGTGGTAGCGCAGGAGGGCGTGGCTGGTCCCTGCCCGGGCGGCGATCTCGCGGAGCGACACCTCCGGCGAGGGAAGCGCCTCGCCGAAGGCGTCGAGAAGCCGAGCCAGGAGGCGCTCGCGTGCGTCGCCCTTGCGTTCCGCGCTTGACAAGATCACTCCCGCAGTTTATCCATTGGAAAAGAAGAGCCGACAGTACCGTGCCGCGCGTCACACGTGTTCAGGCAGTCGGCGTCAGCGTTGAATGTGAAGGGCCTTCGATGAGCACCATGTGGCAGGGCTGCCTTGCCGACACCGACTATTTCGAGCTGCGTTCGAGCGGAGGGCACGACTACGGCGTCTGGGTCACCACTCCCCCGGGCTACGACCCCGCCACGACGCGAGCGCCTGCCGTGTACGTGCTCGACGGCAACTGGGCCGTGGGCCAGACGGCTCCGCTCATCGTCACCCAGGCGGACCCCATGCAGCGGATCCAGCCCTACATCCAGGTCAGCGTCGGCTACGCGGGTGAAGACGCACAGCACTGGGATCGGCTGCGCAACAGGGACCTCGTGCCACCCGGCGAGCCCATCGCCAAGGAGCTCGTCGACGCCGTGGAGTTGGGGGTTCGAATGGGCGCGAGGACCCGAGAGGAATCCGACGCCTACCTCGCCGAACTACGCGACACCCACGCCGACGCGTTCTTGAACTTCCTCACCACGGAACTGCACCCGCGGATCGAACGCGACTACGGCACCGCCACGAGCGGTCACGGCCTTTTCGGCTACTCCTACGGCGGCCTGTTCAGCCTCTACACCTGGCTCACCGGTTGCACTCTCTTCGAGAGCATCGGTGCGGGCAGTCCCGGCGTCGCCAGTGAAGACAGTCAGGTCTTCGCCCGGCTCCAAGAGCTGGGTGAGCAGGCAGCCAGACTCCACGTGACCCTCAACGAGCAAGAGTTGCTCGGAGACCTGGCCATCTACCAGAGCCTCACGAAGAACACGGCGACTCTCCTGCACCGCCTCACCGCACGCGGCGAAGCCGTCACCAGCGCGGTCCTGCGCGAAACGCACGTGACCGGCCTGCAGGCTTCGTTCCTCAGCTACCTCAGGACCTGCCGGGCACCGAATGGATGACCTTGCCCGCTCTACGATCACCTTCGGGAGGACCGCCTGCTGACCGGCGGACAGCCATGGACCTCACGATTCATCACCTCCGGTGCTTCCTGGCCGTGGCGGAGGAGCGTCATTTCGGCCGCGCCGCCGCCCGGCTGCACCTGAGTTCGTCCGCGGTGAGCGAGCAGATCGCCGCGCTCGAACGACGGCTGGCCCGCACGTTGTTCCAGCGCACCTCCCGCAGCGTCGAACCGACCGAACACGGCCGGGAGCTGGAGCCGCGGGCACGGGAGGCCATCGCGGCCATGGACGAGGTCCTGGCCTGGGCACGGAAGACGGCCGACGAGCCGGGCGTCCGGGTCGGCCTGATGGTCTCCAGCCCGAGGTTCCGCCGGATCATGGCGGCGGTCGCGGACGAACTGCCGCAGGTCCGGTGGCAGATCAGGCAGCTCGGTTTCCTCGGCTGTCACGACGCGCTCGCCGGCGGCGAGGTGGACTGTGCGTTCGTCGCCGAACTCGGCCGGAATCCGTCGCCCGCGTTCGAATCGTTGCCATTGTGGGAAGAACGGTGCGTGCTGGTGGTACCCGACCGGCATCCGCTCGCCGCGCGGGACTCGGTACGGCTGGCCGATCTGGACGGCGAGACCTTCGTGTCCGTCGAGGACGAGACGGCCGCGCGGCACTGGTCTTCGCCGCTCACCGAGGCCGGCATCACGCCCACATTGCTGCCGATCGCCAGGAACTTCGAAGAGGTGCTCGAATTGTGCGGCGCCGGGCAAGGCGTCAACGTGGCCGGGGAATCCGCGCCCGAAACCTACGCGCGGCCTGGCTTGACGTTCGTGCCCATCGAGGACTCCCCGCCGGCCACGACGTACCTGTACCTGCGCCGGGAACGCCGCTCCGGCGCGCTGGATCGGTTCGTCCGGATCGCCGTCGAACTCGGTGACGCGCCAGGCTGATCATCCGGATCCGCCGAACGATCGTGCGGATGATCGCGCTGGTATGTCGTGGCGCGGCCGACGAAGCTTGCGGACATGGCATCTCGCTCCGCGCCCCCGTCCGAAACGATCCGCGTAGAAGCCGACGTCGTCTTCGCCCGGCGGGACACCGGGGACCTCCTGCTCGACCTGTACCGCCCGGTCACCGGCGGCACGGTCCCGGTGGTGCTGTGGCTGCACGGCGGCGGCTGGTTCGCCGGTGACCGGACGCTGGCACCCGACCTCGCAAGGCATGCCGTGGCCACCGGCTGCGCGATGGCGAGTATCGAATACCGGCTCTCGTCGCAGGCGTTGTTCCCCGCCCAGTTGCACGACGTGCGCGCCGCCGTCCGGTTTCTGAACGCGCACGCCGGGCACTATGGTCTGCGCCCCGGGGCCGTCGGGCTCTGGGGCGCGTCGGCCGGTGGTCATCTGGCCGCGCTCGCCGGGCTCACCGGACACCTCGCCGAGGTACCGGGTGAGCGAGAAAGCGGTGCCGTACCGGTAAAAGCGGTGGCGGTGTCCTATCCCCCGGTCGATCTCGCCGAGGTCGTCGCCGACGCGGAGACGGCCCGCCCTGGGCTCGACGCGAAGTCCACTCCGGAGGCACGGCTGCTCGGTGGGCATCCCGCGCGGCTGCCGGAGCAGGCACGGCTGGCGAGCCCGCTCACCTGGATCAGCCCCGGCGCACCGCCGTTCCAAATCTCCCACGGCACCGCCGACGTGCTGGTGTCCCACCGGCAGAGCGAACGCCTGCACGCCGCGCTCGTGGCCGCCGGTGTGCCGAGCGAGCTGCACCTCCTCGACGGCTACCGGCACGGTTTCCTCAATCCTCCCGGCCGTCTCGACGTCGCACTCGGCCGGGTGATGGACGACGGCAGGCTGGCGGCGGAGGGCGAACAGGCCGCGTTCGGCTTCTCCGACATCCACGACTTCTTCCGAAAGCACCTCATGACAGGAGAAAACCGGTGACCACTCCCGATCCGGAGACCATGCACGGAGTCGTGCCCGTGGTCGGCGCCCTACCCGGCGAACCGGTCCCCTACTACCTGGCGAGCGGCGAGGGCCTGCGGTTCGAGACCGGCGGTCTGTTGTGGACGGTCATCGCCCGGACTCGCGACACCGGCGGCCTGTTCGACGCGGCGTTCGTGCTCGGCCCGCGGGGGGCGGAAATCCCGTTCCACAGCTTCACCGAGCACCAGCGTTCGTTCTACGTCTTCGAGGGCAGCGCTCAGTTCTGGCTGCCGGGCGAGAGCCGGGTGCTGGTTCCCGGTGACTCCGTGCACGTCCCGCCGGGAACCCCGGTGGCCTGCCGCATGCTGAGCCATTTGACGAAGGTGCTGCAGTACTCCGCCCCCGGCGGCGCTCTGGACGGGCTCTCCGAGGCGGCGAAGGTCGAGCGGCACCTCTACGCCGCGGGCGCCACGGTCACCGGCGAAGCGCCGTCGAAGGCGACGCGGCACGACCTTCCCCTCGTGGCCCCGAGCACCGAATGGGACGACACCCTGCCCGGGGGAACCGAGGGCTATTTCCTGCGCTCCCGCACCGGGGAACGGCGGGGATGGCCGGACGCGGTCAACTCTTTCCTGGCCCGCGGCCGCAACACCGGCGGCCGCTATTTCGCGGTCAACACCCTCGCCGCGCCGCAGCCGTACGTCATCCGGCATTTCCACCGGCGGCACACCGAGAACTTCCTCTGTCTCTCCGGCCGGATCTGGCTGTGGGTCAACGGCGAGGAGATCCTGCTGACGCCCGGCGACTTCCTGCACGCGCCGGCCGGGGCCGTGCACAGCTTCGCCGTCACGGCGCACAACACCCAGCTGCTCGGGCTGCTCACCTCCGACATCTTCGAGCCGTTCTTCGACGTGACCGGGGTGCCGACCGACGATCACGTGCACACCGAAGGACTCATCGACCCGTCGGTGGTCGTCGGCGGCATCCGGGCGAACCCGGACCTGGACGTCGTAGTGGTGGGCGGGCCCCCGGACCGGATCCGTGCCACCGGGCTGTAATCGCCGGCGGCGCTGCCCGGCCACCACGCATCGGTGACCGGGCAGCTCCCCCTCAGCCGGGCAGCCGTCCGCCGGTGACGGCCGCCCGGACCCGGTCGGCGTCCCGGCCCGGCAGGGTCCGGTCCGCCGTGATCGGGGTGATCGACACCTCGCCGCGGCGGATGGCCTCGGTGTCCGAATCGCGTTTGGTCTCGGGCAGGCAGTACCGGTCCGCCGGGCAGAGACCGAGACCGAGGGTGAAGGTGTCGGCGTCCACCGGGGTGAAGGTGGCGACGCCGAGCGGGCCGGTGCCCATGCTGGTCCAGGACACCCGGCTCGCCTTGCCTCGCGCCGCGTCGGGGTAGTTCACGTTCAGCGCGAACCGCGGGGACAGCAGGTCGCGTTGCCGCAGCCGGGTCAGGAGGCGGGCACCGAACTCGGCCGCGGCCTCGTAGGTCTTCCGGCCGACCACCAGCCCGTCCCCGACCATCCCGCTGAACGCCACCGCCGGGACCTCGCTGTCGAGCGCGGCGATCGCGGCGCCCACGGTGCCCGAGTCGTTGACCGCCGAGCTGACGTTCGGCCCCGAGTTGATCCCGGTCACCACGACGTCGGGCGCTTCGCGCCAGCCCACCAGATGACCGAGCCCACCGCGCAGCGCGAACTTCACCGTGTCGGCCGGGGTGGCCGAAGGCGAGGCCGGCGTGCACGGCGAAGCTCCCCGGCACAGGCCGAACACCGCGCCCGCGCCGGGCGCTCCCCCACAGTCCTGCTGGTATCCGGCGGGCATCGCGGTGCGCCGCTGCGCGGAGACGGTGCCACCGGTGGTCACCGCTCCGCTCGCGCCGCTCATGTACGCCCACGGCGCGACCACGACCACGTCGGCCCCCGCGGCGCAGAGACGTTTCCGCAAGTCGTACAGGCCGATGCCGTCGGCGCCGTCCGGCCGCGCGGCCTGCATCGAATCGTCGTTGCCGAGCAGGACGCGCATCCCGGCCAGCGGCGCCGCGGGCGCGCCCACCGCACCCGAGGCGCCGGTGAGCACCACGGTGGCGGTGGCCGCCAGCAGGGCACCGGCCTTGAGAGCCGAACGTGTTTTCATGGAAGGTTTCCTTTCCGGGGAGATCCATCGAGAGGTAAGGACAAGCAGGACGTCCAGACCGTGGGAGACCCCGGCGACAGGACCGGCTGCCGAAGTCCCTGCCAGCAGGTAGCGATGGGCCCCTTCCTTACCCTCAAGGCAGGGAAGGAGGCCTTCACGGACCGGGGGTCATGGCACGCACCAGCCGGATGTCGGCGGCCGACCGTCCGATGTGGAGCTCGAACTCGCCGGGTTCGACCGTCCACGCGCCGTCCCAGTGCGCGAAAACCCGCTGGGGAAGGGCGATGTCCACCGTGGCGCGCGCCCCGGCGGCGCACTCCACGGTCGCGAAACCGGCGAGCCAGCGGTGCGGCCGGTCCACCGCGCTGTCCGGGCGGGAGGCGTACACCTGGACGACCTCGCGGCCGTCGCGGATGCCGGAGTTGCGCACGGTCACCATGACCCGCACGTCACCGTCCACAGTGTCCGGTTCGACGACACGGGCGTCCTCATAGGACCAGTCGGTATAACCGAGTCCGTGCCCGAACCAGTAGGCCGGTTCGGCGTCGCCCCGCTGCCAGGCTCGGTAGCCGATGAAGACACCCTCGTCGTAGCTGAGCTTCCCGTCCCGAGGGCGCACCTGGGTGACCGGCGCGTCGTCCAGCCGGACAGGCCAGGTGGTGGGCAGCCTGCCACCGGGTTCGGCGTCGCCGAGCAGCACGTCGGCGAGCGCGGAACCGCCCTCCTGCCCGGGGAACCAGCTCAGCATCACCGCTGCGACCTCGTCGCGCCACGGCATCTCCACCGGGGAGCCCGCGTTGACCACGACGATCGTGCGCGGGTTGACCGCGGCCACCCGGTGCACCAGTTCGTCCTGGCGGCCCGGCAGACGCAGGTCGGCGCGGTCGAATCCCTCGCTCTCCACGCGCTCGGTGGTCGCCACGACCACGATCGCGGCGTCGGACACCGACGCGGCGGCCACCGCCTCTTCGATCAGCTCGTCGGCGTCGAGCTGCGGCTCGCGGTGCACCAGCGCGCAGCTGATGCTCGCGACCGGCGCCCCCGACAGATCAGGAACGGTGTAGACCAGGCCGACTTCGACGGTCTTTCCCGCGACGAGCTCCGCCTTGGCTCGCTCGGCCGGGGCGGCGAAGAACGCCTCGAAGGGGTCGAGGCCGTCGGCGACCGCGACACCGTCGAAGAGCACCGTGCCGTCGACGGACAGGGTGAACGCGCCGAGACCCTTGGTACCGAACGAATGCAGCCCGGACTCGCGCGGGGTGAACCTGCCGGTGATCTCGACCGAACGCAGGCGGTCGAGCGTGACCCCCTCGGGCAGGTCGGTACCGAACCACTGCACCATGCCGTGGGGCAGCGTGTCCTCGCCCAGCACCGTTCCCTCGGCGTCCCGGCACACCGCGCGCAGCTCGAAACCGTTGCCCGCGACGCTGAGCTCGTCGGTCGGGTCGGCGCCGATACGGTAGGTCAAGGCCCCCTCCGGCAGCGCTGCCCGCAGACCTTCCAGCGGGGACACCACGTGCTCCGGGAACACCTGGGCCGAGCCGCCGCCCAGCACCCGGGCGTCCCGCGCGGCCGCGCCGATCAGGGCGACGGTGCCGTGGCGGGCGGCGTCCAGCGGGAGCACCTCGTCCCGATTGCGCAGGAGCACGAACGCCCGTCCGGCGAGTTCCCTCGCCATCGCCACGCCGTCGAGCGGGGCGGGCAGCTCGTCCGCCGCCACCGCCGGAGCGACCCGGTCCCAGGCGCCGGTCCGCGCGGCAAGGCGCAGCACCCGGCGGACCGCATTGTCCACTGTGGACTCTTCCACCTCACCGGCGCGAACGGCCGCGGCCAACGCTTCGCCGTATACCGTGCGCGGGCCGGGCATCGCGACGTCGAGCCCGCCGCCGATGGCGCCCGTGGTGGACCGGGTGGCGAACCAGTCCGAGACGATGGCGCCGTCGAAGCCCCACTCCCCCCGCAGGACCCCGTTCTGCAGTTCGTCGTGCTCGGTCATCGTCGGGCCGTTCACCGAGTTGTAGGCCGCCATCACACCCCACGGCTTCGCACCGGCGACGATCATCTCGAACGGCGTCAGGTACAGCTCGCGGAGTGTGCGCTCGTCGACGAGGTTGTCGACGGTGAACCGGTCGGTCTCGGCGTCGTTGGCGACGAAATGCTTGACGGTGGTTCCGACGCCGCCTTCCTGCACGCCGCGCACGTACCCGGTCCCGATCGCGCCGGTGAGGAACGGGTCTTCGGAATAGCACTCGAAATGCCTGCCGCCCAAGGGCGAACGGTGCAGATTGACCGTCGGCGCCAGCAGCACGTGCACGCCCTTGCGGCGTGCTTCCTGCGCCAGCAGATGGCCTGCCCGGCGGATGAGTCCGGGATCCCAGGTGGCCGCCATCGCGGTGGGACTCGGTAGGGCGATCGAAGGATCGGCCGCGGTCCATCGCACCCCGCGGACCCCGATCGGGCCGTCGGACATCACCAGCGACCGCAGGCCGATCTCCGGCAGCGCGGGCAGGGACCACATGCCCTGGCCCGCCACCAGCCTCGCCTTGACGTCGAGGCCGAGCGTGGGCAAGGCGGCGTCGATCGCCGCCTCGATCTCGGCCCCGTGATCGGCGTGGTGACTGTTCACTGCGACTCCCTCTGTAGTGACCCGGCGGCCGGTCCGACAGGACGTCCGTGCCGGCCATCGTCACCCACTGACTTGACGGTCGGTAGGTTTCGTTTCCGTTTCGTTATCTACAGGCCACCGGTTACCCTTGTCCCGTGCGCGCGACAGACGAGGCCGGGCACGCCGACGCGGCCCGCCCAGGGCGGCGACGCGCGGACCGGCGCAACGAAATCCTCCGGGCGGCCATGGCCGTCATCGCCGAACGCGGCTACCGCGGCGCCTCCCTGGCCGCCGTCGCCGACCGCGTCGGCATCACCCAGCAGGGCCTCCTGCACTACTTCCCCACCAAGGAGGACCTGCTCGTCGCCCTGCTCGAGGCGCGCGACGAATGGGACACCGCCGGCGCCACCGAGCAGGCGACGGGCCCATGGCCACTGGACCTGCTGGCCACCCTCGTCGAATACAACGCGAGCAGGCCAGGCGTGGTCCAGACGTTCTCCGCCCTGCTCGGCGAGAGCGTCACGGGCGACCACCCGGCACGCGAGTTCTTCACCCGCCGCTACGCCACGATCCGCGCCTCGCTGACCGAGACCCTGCGCCGGGAATTCGGTGACCGCCTGCCGGGGAACCTCACCCCGGAAGCGGTGGCGCCCCTGGTGATCGCGGTGATGGACGGCATGCAGTTCCAGTGGCTCCTGGACGCCGACGAGGCGGACATGACCGCCTCGTTCAACGCGCTGATCCAGTTGCTGCGCCAGACCACCTGAGCCGGCCTGACGCTTTCCGACCCCGCAAGAGGTCACACTCGCGACACTAGTAGATCACGAACGTATATACAGACCGACTAAGCGGTCGGTCGCCGTGATGTGATGCGCCGCATTCGCCGTGGCAGTGGTGCCCGGCATTCGCGTTCAGGAGGCGGCCATGGCCCCCACACTGCCTGACCCAGCACCGCACACCGCGACCGTCGCGCCGGACGATGTCCCCGGTCCCCGCCCTGGTCCAGGGCGCGGGCGCGTGCTCATCGGGTCGCTCTTGATCGGCAACTTCTCCCTCTTCCTCGCCTATTCGGGCCTCCTGGGCATCCTGCTGCCGAACCAGGTCGCCGAGGTCGACCCCGCGGGAAAGGTCGGCAGCCTCGGCCTGGTGGTCAGCGTGTCGGCGTTCGCCACACTGTTCGTGCAGCCCATCGTCGGCGCGCTGTCCGACCGCACGCGCAGCCGGTTCGGCCGCCGCACCCCGTGGATGATGCTCGGCGCGCTGTTCGGCGCGGTGTTCCTGGTGACGCTTCCCGTGGCCGGCTCGGTCGCGCTGCTGGCCGTGCTGTGGCTCCTCGTGCAGGTCTCGCTCAATATCGTCCAGGGCCCGATGACGGCGATCCTGGCCGACCGGCTGCCGGCCGGGCAGCGTGGCACGGCGTCCGCCTTCGTCGGTGTCGGCAGCATGGTCGGCGCCACCGCGGGTGTGCTGCTGGCCGCCCGGTTCGCCACCGACCTCGGGATCGGCTACAGCGTCTTCGCCGCCGTCGTGCTCGTGGTCATCTTGGTGTTCGTGCTCATAAACCGCGACACCTCCAGCGAAGGACGGCCACGTGCCGCCTGGTCGTGGCCGGCGTTCCTGAAGGGCTTCTGGGTCAGCCCGCGCCGCCACCCCGACTTCGCCTGGGCCTTCGTCGCCCGGATGCTGTTCGTGCTCGGCTATTGGGCCGTCTACAACTTCCAGCTCTACATCCTGGTCGACCACGTGGGTATCCCGCTGGAGCGCGCGAACGCCGTCACCGGGCAACTGTCCTTGGTGATGCTCGTCGGCACGGTGCTCTCCAGCTTCGTCACCGGCCCGTGGTCGGACCGCGTCGGCCGCCGCAAGCCGTTCGTGATCGCCGCTTCGGTGATCATCGCCGTCGGACTGGCGTTTCCTCTCTTCAGCCCGACCATCGGGGGCATGCTGGCGTTCGCGGCGATCTCCGGCTTCGGGTTCGGCACCTACATGACCCTCGACGTCGCGCTGATGACCCAGGTGCTGCCGAGCGACGACGACGCGGCCAAGGACCTCGGACTGCTCAACGTCGCCACCAACTTCCCCCAGGCGGTGGCGCCGACCTTCTCCGCCTTCCTCATCACCCTCGCCGGGTACCACGTCCTGTTCGCCGTCGCCGGATTGCTCGTGCTCATCGGCGCCGCCGCGTTCCTGCCCATCCGATCCGTCCGCTGACCCCGAGGAGCGACCGTTGTACTCCCTTCCCTCCCATGCCCGCACACTCACCGTGCCCACCACGGCGGGCAGGCTGTCCGCCGTCCGGGCCACGCCCGACGGCGGCGCGGCCAACGGCGTCGCCGTGCTCGTCCCCGGCTTCACCGGGTCCAAAGAGGACTTCGTCCCGATGCTGCGCGGGCTGACCGATTCCGGTTACGACGTCCTGACCTACAGCCAGCAGGGACAATGGCTGTCCGAAGGCCCGGACGACGCCGACGACTACACCGTGGAGGCCTTCGCCACCGGCCTGCTGGAGGTACTCGACGCCGCCGTGCCGGACGAGCGGGTCCACCTGGTGGGGCACAGCTTCGGCGGCCTGGTCACACGCGCGGCGGTGATCCGGGAGCCGGACCGCTTCCGCAGTTACACCATCCTGTGCTCGGGCCCCGGCGGCTCCACCGTCACCGGTCCGGCCGGACCGACACTGCAAGACGCCATCGCCGCCGAAGGTTCCGCCGGCGCCTGGCGATTCCTCGAACCGTTCTTCGCCGCCGGGGCTCCTGAACCGGTCGTGACGTATCTGCGGACCCGGGTCCACGAGACCAACCCGGCCAATCTGCTCGGCATCGCCCGCGCCATCGCCGGCGAACCGGACCGGGTGGCGGAACTGCGGGCGACCGGGGTCCCGATCATGGTGGCCCACGGAGAAAACGACGCGGCGTGGCCGCCGGAGGCGCAACGCGAGATGGCGGCCCGTCTCGGCGCCCGATACGAGGTCATCGCCGGTTCCGGCCACACGCCGAACGAGGAAAAGCCGGGCGTCACGGCGCGCCTCTTCGCGGAATTCTGGGCTCAAGCGGGCTAGAACGGCCTGGTTCGCGCCCGGCCGGCCATGGCGGACTACCCTGCGCTCGTAACCCCGTCGGGCGCGCGAGCGCAGGACCGCCAGGAGCAGTGCTTCATGTCCCTCCCCGCCGAAAGGCCGACCACGCGCGGGGAAGCGGCCGGCGCGGCGTCGCGGGCGGCCGTCGTACGAGTGGCCACCGAACTGTTCTCCGCCACCGGGTACCGCGGCACCTCGATCGCCACCGTCGCCCGCACCGCCGGGCTTTCGCAGTCCGGGCTGCTGCACCATTTTCCGAGCAAGACCGCCCTCTTGACGGCGGTGCTCGAAGCACGCGACGCGGAGGACACCCGCTTCCTCCGGCAAGACGGCGACCGGATGCCCTTGAGCTGGGCCGCGTTCGCGGCGCTCGAGGCGCTGGTCGCCCGCAACACCACGCGACCGGAACTGGTGGGGTTGTTCGTCCGCGTGACCGCCGAGGCCACCGATCCGCGGCACCCCGCGCACGAGTGGACGCGATCGCACTACACCACGGTGACCCGGTGGCTGACCGAAGCGATCCACAGTGGACAGAACGCCGAGGAGATCCGGGCCGACGCCCCGGTGGCCACGCTGGTACGCACGACGATCGCCGTACTGGACGGCCTGCAGCAGCAGTGGATGCTCGACCCCGGCACGGTCTCGATGACCGTGGAGTTCGGCGCCTTCGTCGACGCCGTGAAACACCGGTGGGCGACCCGGCGGTAGCGTGTGCGCCAGACGAGCTGAAGGGAAGATCGGCGCGTGACTCGACGGCTGGCAGCGAGAGATCGTCCCGGAGTCAAAGGCGTACTCGGTCCTGTCTGTCTCGTGCTCGCCTTGCTCGCCTGGGTGCTCCCCTACGGAGAGGTGGCCTCGGTGCTGGCCTTGGCCGCCGGAGCGACGTCGGCGTTCACCGACCGGCAATATCGGCTGGACGGCCTTGTCGTCGCGGGCGTCTGTATCGCCGCACTCCAATTGTTCTTCGCACTGCTTCTGTTCACGATGGATCTGGCCGGCCACTGAGCTCACGCGTCCGGGGCCCGATGACGGCGAGAAGCTGGAGCTTCTCGTGGCTTTCGCTGCCGGGGACCGCGGTGTTGACGAGGAGCAGGTGGGACTGGTCGGGATCGATCAGGGTCTGACAGGTCAGTTCCAGTGCGCCGACCTCGGGGTGCACGAACCGTTTGACGCCGTTGTAGTGGACGCCGATCTCGTGGTCGTTCCACGCGGTGCGGAATTCCTCGCTGCGGTCGAGCAGGAGATCCAAGAGGTGCGCCGCCCGTGAACCGGGTCCGCGGAGGGTGACCATCTTGCGGAGCCCCGCGGTGAAGACGCGCGTGTGCAACGGATGGTCGTCGGGGTGGTAGAGCGACCGGGTGGCCTCGTCGGTGAACCACCGGTAGCCGATGCTGCGGGACGGGCCGGTGTACCGGGTGGTGTCGCCGGTGAGGGCGACACCGAGCGGGGTCTGCCGGAGCGTCTCGCCGAGCTCGGTGACGATCTCGGCGGGCGTGTCGGTGAGCCGGTCGAAGATGCGGAGCAGGCCTGGGCTGATGTGTTCGCTGGTCGCGCCCCGCGCGGGCGGGTTGTGCCCGGCGAGCCGGAAAAGGTGGTCTCGTTCGTCGAGCGACAGATGGAGGCCCTGCGCGATCGAAGCGATCATCTGCTCGGACGGGTGAGGTCCGCGTTCCCGCTCCAGCCTGCTGTAGTAGTCGGTGGAAATATGACAG
Organism: Amycolatopsis sp. PSD-21; assembly: GCF_055561455.1. Lineage (NCBI taxonomy): Bacteria > Bacillati > Actinomycetota > Actinomycetes > Pseudonocardiales > Pseudonocardiaceae > Amycolatopsis > Amycolatopsis sp. PSD-21. The sequence goes on from NZ_CM145712.1 coordinate 5,369,573, forward strand.
AGCGTGGCGACCTCTTCGCGGCGCAGGCCGGCGGTTCTGCGCCGTTGCCCGCGCGGGAGCCCGACGTCTTCGGGCTGGAGCGACTCGCGGCGACGGCGCAGGAACCCGGCGAGCCCGGCTCGATCGATCACGGCTGCTTCCTCTCTGGTCCCGGTGCCGGTTCAGTCTGCCTCCGCCGCCGGAGGTTTGCCTGGGATCGACAGGCCGTGGCTAGTGCCGTCGATCCGGCGCAGCCTGGGAGGGAACACATCGACGGCCAGGAGAACCAGGAGCAGCACATGGCACGCACCCGACCGGATATCACCGTTCCCGATCTGTCCGGGAAGCTCGCCGTCGTCACCGGCGCCAGCGACGGGGTCGGATTGGGATTGACGGCCCGTCTGGCCGCCGCCGGCGCCGAAGTCGTCATGCCCGTCCGCAATCGCCGCAAGGGCGACGCGGCCATCGCGAAGATCGAGCAGCAGCATCCGGGAGCGAAGGTCTCCCTCCGGGACCTAGACCTGTCGTCGCTGGACTCGGTCGCCGCGCTGGGCGCCACGCTGTGTGAGGAGGGCCGGCCGATCCACCTCCTCGTCAACAACGCCGGTGTGATGACCCCGCCGGACCGGCAGACCACCACCGAGGGATTCGAGCTGCAGTTCGGCAGTAACCATCTGGGGCATTTCGCTCTCGTCGCCCACCTGCTGCCTTTGCTGCGCGCGGGACGTGCGCGGGTGACGTCGCAGATCAGCGTCGCCGCGAACCAGCACTCCATCAACTGGGACGACGTGAACTGGGAACGGTCCTACAACGGCCGCCACGCCTACAGCCAGTCGAAGATCGCCTTCGGCCTGTTCGGCCTCGAACTCGACCGGCGCAGCCAGGCCGGGGGCTGGGAAATCACCAGCAACCTCGCCCACCCCGGCGTCGCCGCCACCAGCCTCCTCGCCGCGCGCCCCGAGGTCGGCCGGACACGGGACACCGTCGGTGTCCGCGTCATCCGGGCTCTCGCCGGCCGCGGCATCCTCCTCGGGACGGTCGAGACGGCACTGCTCCCCGCCTTGATGGCCGCGACCTCGCCCGAGACACAAGGCGCCCGCCTGTACGGACCCAGCGGACTCGGGCATCTGGCGGGCGCCCCCGCCGAGCAGACCGTCTACTCGCGACTCCGCGGCAAGGACGACGCCGCACGGATCTGGCGGATCTCCGAGGAACTCACCGGCACCGCCTTCCCCGCCGGCGAGGACGCCCACCACGACCCGGGATCAAGGCGCCGGTCTTAGACGGCGGCCTTGGACCCGGCCTCCGCTTTCGCCTTCTCGTGCAGGTCGACGCCGCGGGTCTCCGGGAGGGTGAAGACGACCAAGGCGCTGATGACCATGAGCACCATGCCGTAGACGACGAACAGCGACGGGTAGCCGTTCTTGGCGAGGAGCGTCTGCAGGTACGGCGCGGTTCCACCGAAGGCCGCGACCGCGATCGAGTACGGCACACCGACGCCGATGGTGCGGATGCGGGTCGGGAAGATCTCCGCGTAGACCGCCGGGCCGATGGAGGAGAACCCGGCCATGAAGACCAGCGCGATCGACATCGCCACGAACAGCTGCCAGGCCTGGTCGCCGACCATCGCGTTCAGCGGGAAGCTCAGCACCAGGAGGCCGACGATCGCGATGAACAGGACCGGCTTCCTGCCGATGCGATCGGACAGCCTTCCCCACAGCGGCAGGGCGATCAGGAAGATCACGTTCGCGAACACGCCCGCCCACAGCGCACCGGTCGGGTCGACGCCCCGCACGGTGATCGCGTACGACGGCGCGGCGACGGCCCACATGTAGTAGATGACCGTGGCGCCGACGGTCAGCCCGACGACCTGCACGAGCAGTTTCGGGTGCTGCTTGATCGTCTGCCAGATCCGGCCCTTCTCGGCCTTCTTCCCGGCGGCGTCGTCCTTGGCGTTCTCGGCGAGGAACACGCCGGTCTCCCGCATGCGCATCCGCATGTAGAGCGAGTAGAGCCCGAAGACGCCACCGAGCACGAACGGGATCCGCCAGCCGAACGAGAGCATCTGATCGTGGCTCAGCACACCGGAGAGGACCGCGCCCAGCAGGGTTCCGGCGAGCACGCCGCACGTTCCGGAGAAGTAGATCAGGCTCGACCACAGCCCGCGGCGGGCGGCGGGGGCGACCTCGGCGATGTAGGTCTGCGCCGATGGCAGCTCACCGCCGTGCGCGAGACCTTGGCCCAGCCGTGCCACCACGAGGATCACCGACGCCCACACGCCGATCTGGCCGTAGGTCGGGGAAAGACCGATGACGAGGCTGCCGCCGGCGGCGATCGCGACCGTCAGCGTCATCGCCAGCTGACGGCCCTTGCGGTCGGCGATCCAGCCGAAGACCAAGCCGCCGAGTGGCCGGGCGGCGAAGCCGACCGCGAAGACCGCCAAGGTGCTCAGCAGCGCCGAAACCTCGTCTTGCGCGTTGAAGAACTGCGCGGCGAAGAACGACGCGAACGTCGCGTAGATGTTCCAGTCGAACCACTCCATCGCGTTGCCCGCGCCGAGCCCGAACAGGGTGCGGCGGCGATCCGGGATGGTGGCCGTGCCCGCGGTCGCGCTCATCGGGTGGCTCCTTCGGCGAAGCGGTCGAGACGGCGGACGGCGAGTTCGGCGTAGACGGTGGCGGCCCTCGACAGCACGGACGGATCGAAGTCGGCGTACGGGCTGTGGTTGTTGGGCGCGGTGTCCGGCTCGAGCCCAGGCATCAGCGCACCGAGACCGAGGAACGTGCCCGGCACCTCGGCCAGCACCCGGGAGAAGTCCTCGGAACCGGCCACCGGATTCGGCAGTTCGGTGTAGTACTGCTCGCCGATCGTCTCGCGGACGACCTCGGCGCCGAACGCGGTCTCGTCGACGTCGGTGACGGTGACCGGGTACTCGCTCTCGAACACGACGTCGGCGGTGACCGCGTGCGCTCGCGCGACGCCGTCGATCGTCTCCCGGATCGCCGTGTCGAGCAGCGCGCCGGCGGCGTCCGAGAAACAGCGGACGGTGGCCTCGAACTCGGCGATGGCGGGGATGACGTTGCGTTTGGTGCCGCCGCGGATGACGCCGACGGTGAGCACGGCCGGATCGAAGATGTCGAACCGCCGGGTGACCATCGTCTGCAACGCGGTGATCATCGCCGCGGTCGCGGAGATCGGATCCTTGGCGCGGTGCGGCATCGACCCGTGGCCGCCCTCTCCGTGCACCGTGACGAGCAGCCGGTACGACGCGGACATCAGCGTGCCGGGACGGCCGGCGAACTGCCCGCTGGGCAGCATCGACGAGAAGACGTGCAGCCCGTAGGCCGCGTCGGCGCGCCTGCCCGCGGCCTCGAGCACGCCTTCCCGGAGCATCACTCCGGCGCCGTCCCAGCCCTCTTCGCCGGGCTGGAACATCAGGACGACGTCGCCGTTGATCCGGTCTCGGTGGGTGTGCAGGAGCCGGGCCGCGCCGACCAGCGACGTGGTGTGCAGATCGTGGCCGCAGGCGTGCATCGCGCCGTTCGTGGCGGCGAAGTCCAGCCCGGTCGCTTCGGCCACCGGGAGAGCGTCCATGTCCGCGCGCAGCAAAACCGTGCGCGGCCGGGCCGAATCCCGCGCCGTGCCCTCGCCGCGCAGCACCGCGGTCACCGAGGTCGTGCCGGTCCCGGTGGAGACCTCCAGGCCGAGCCCGTCGAGTTCACGCAGAACCCGCTCCTGGGTACGGGGCAGGTCGAGACCGATCTCGGGCTCGCGATGCAGGTCGCTGCGGAGCCGGACCAGCTCGTCCTGCAGGCTTCGAGCGTCGTCGTGAAGGTCCACCGGTCGATCTCCTCTTCGTCGGACGTCGGCGTCTTGGTCGTCGAGTGTGCGAATCCGCGTCCGATATCGAGCTAGAATTGTCGGAATCGCTCAACGATCGGCCCCTGGAAGAACAAATGGTGATCGATTCCCTGGATGAGGAGGACTTTTCGCTCATCCACGCTCTGCAACTACGGCCGCGCGCCACCTGGGCGCAGCTGGGCGACGCCCTCGGCTCGTCGCCGGTGACGCTGGCGCGGCGATGGGAGCGGCTGCGCGATGGAGGCGGAGCCTGGGTGACGGCGTATCCACGCGTGCCCGGGCGGTCCCGGGTTCAGGCCGCGTACGTCGAGATCCGGTGTGCGAGCGGCCGGATCCGGGAACTCATCCGCGAACTGTCCACCTGGCCGTCGGTCGTCAGCATCGAGGAGGCTTCGCGCGAGTACAGCCTGGTGCTGACGGTGTTCGGCCTCGGCATGCACGACCTCTCCACCCTGCTGCTGGACGCGATCCCCGGGCTTCCCGGCGTCCTCAACATCCGTTCGCATCTGGTGGCGCGGCTGCACGTCGAAGGCAGCTCGTGGCGGGTGGGCGCGCTGGACCGGGAGCGCGTGCAGGCGTTGTCGCAGCTGCCGCCGTCGTCCGGCGGCGCGGGCGGACGGCAGACGGCGCTACAGCCGTGGCAGGAGCCGTACGCCGCGCTGACCGAGGCGCTGGGCGAAGACGGCCGCCGCACCGCCGCGGACCTCGCCCGGCTCACCGGCCGCCCGGTGTCGACCGTCCGGCGCCAGCTCGGTCACCTGATCGCCGCCGACGCGCTGACCTTCCGGTGCGAGATCGCGCAGGGGCTCACCCCGTCGCCGATCGTCGTCAACTGGTGGTGCCAGGTGCCCGTCGCGCACGTGCCGACCTGCGTGGACCGGCTGAGGGCCAACCCGGCCATCCGTCAGATCGCGAGCCTGCCCGGCCCGGCGAACCTGCTGGTGACCACCTGGATGCGCTCGATCGAGGAATCGATGCGGATGCAGGAACATCTGGAACAGGACCTGGCCCCGCTGTCGGTCGTCGACTCGGCCTTGATCCTGCGGACGGCCAAACGGATGGGGTGGCTGCTGGACGATTTGGGGCGCAGCACGGGATTCGTCGTCACGATGCCTGCTCGACGGGGGTGAGCCTTGTGCGGGGTAGGCGCCTGAGGTGTTGCGAAAGCCACTTTCGCAACGTTGGAGGTTGGGGAAGTGGCTTTCGCAGCGTGAGTTGGCCTCGGCGCGTGTCGCGAAAGCCACTTCCGGGACATTGGAGGTTGGCAGTCGCACATTGCCACTCGGTCTGCGGCAGGAGCGGCTCATCCAGGAGATCTCGACTGTCCACAAGGGACTCGATTTGAGGCCTCGGGGAGGGGGTCGTGAGTGTCTTGGGTCGTTCTAACCTCCTTTACCACTCACGACCCCTGCGCAGAACGGCACATAGGTACAGCAATCGGACATCCAGCCGTCAGGAAGTGTCCCTTGTGGACACTCTTGGGCTGCGCCATCTCAACTTCACCGACCCCCGGACGCTGAAGGTGGGGAAAGCGGCTTTCGCAACGTGAGCGGCCTCGGCGCGTGTCGCGAAAGCCACTTTCGGGACATCACACGTCCCGAAAGTGGCTTTCGCGACACCACAGCAGCCGCGCATCCGATCGGGGCCACCGACCCCGCCCCGAAAAACGAAGGTCACGTCATCGCGACCAACGTCCGCCGCTTGCCCGTGAACGGCTCCCGCCCATGCGCCATCAGCATGTTGTTGATCACCATGATGTCGCCCGGCTGCCACGGAAACGCGTAGCTGACCTCGTCATACGCCGCCTTGATCGCGTCCAGGTCCGCCTGCGGGATCGGTGAGCCGTCGGCGAAGAAAGCGTTGCGGGGCAGGTCTTCCACGGGATACAGCTCCAGCAGCGCCTCACTGACCTCCTCCCCCAGGCTCGACACGTGGAACAGATTGGCCTGGTTGAACCACACCATCGCGCCGGTGTGCGGTTCCTCGGCGAAGGAGGGCCGCACGTGCCGCGTCCTCAGACCCTCATCGGTCCACTCGAACGTCTGCCCGTTGGCGGCGCAGTAGTCCTCCACCACCTGGCGGTCGTCGGTCTGGAACGCCTCCTGCCAGGTCAGCCCGAGGCCTTCGCGGAACGCCCGGGTGTAGGTGACGCCGCCCGCGAAGCGCTCGCGCAGGTCCTCCGGCAGGAGGCGGTACATCACGCGGCTGTCGGCGATCGGCGTCGCGCCGCCGATTTCGGCCGCCGTGTCGCACAGGAAGAACAGGCGGTCCGGCCAGTGCGCCGAGTAGGAGTTCTCGTTGTGCATCGGGATCGACTCGGCGGGCGGGTACTCCGTCGAGGTGTAGATGTTGCCCGAGACCGCCGACCGCGGCGTCGACCGTTCCGTGTACGTCAGCAGCGAGCCGCCGATCTCCTCGGTGATCTGGTTGAACACCGTCAGGTCGGCCGGCATCCCGCGCAGCAGGATCGCGCCGTGCTCGCGCAGCCGGTCCTGCAGCACTTCGCGGTGCGCGCGCACCCAGTCCAGGCCCGTGGCCGCGTACACGGTGAGCTTCGTGTGTTCGTTTCCCTCGATGTGGCCGAGGTTCGCCGCGAGTTCGGCGGTCATGACTCCTCCAGTTCGAATCGGATCAGCTTGGCGGCCTCGGCGTGCAGCGCGGCGAGGTCTTCGGTGTCGGCGAACCCCGCGGCGAGCACGTTCACCGCGTAGATCTCCTGGTCGTCGGTGAGCAGCTGGCCGGGGCGCACGATCGTGACGACCTCCAGGACCTCGGGCAGGTCGGCGACCTCGTCGGTGCCGTCGACGCGGACCAGCCGACCGGTGCCCTCGGCGTAGAAGATCAGGTAACCCACCGGAACCGGCAGGCCCGCACCTCGCGCGGGCGGCGGCGTGCCCAGTGCCAGCGACACGGCTTCGGCGATGACGTCGATGCCGGTCGCGAGTTTCAGCAGCACCGGCTGGGCGCCGCCGGCCGGGCGGCCCGCGTTCACCTCGACGATCGTCGCGCCCAGCTCGGCGTCGTCGATCAGCTCGAGGTGCGCGCAGGTGTTGTCCAGGCCCAGCGCGAGCGCGGCGGCCGTCGCGGCCGCCATCAGCCGTTCGGTGTCCTTTTCGGACAGTTCGAGCGGCGGGCAGACCATGCCCAGTTCGAATTTGCGCTCGTCGATCAGCGGCTTCTCCACCACGGCCACCGGTTTCGCGACACCGCCGCGCACCAGGACGTCGACCGCGTACTCCGGGCCGCGCAGCAGGCCTTCCACGAGGAACACCTTCAGCGGGTCGATCGGATCCGGTCCGCCGCCGACGAGCCGGTGGTACCGGGCGTCCTCCGACAGCGGCAACCGCTCGGCCAGCAACCGGTAAGCCGCCGCAAGTTCGTCCACGGTGGACACCGTGCGGACGAGATTGCTCGCCGCGCCGTTCACCGGCTTGACGATCGCCGGGAGCCCGACCGCGGAAGCGACCGAAGCCGCCTCGGCGGCCGACGAGATCAGCGCGCAGCGCGGGCCGGGCAACCCCGCCGCGGCCAGCGCTTGCCGGACCGCGAACTTGTTGTGCGTCACGGTGAACACCGACGCCGGGCAGCGCGCGACGCCGAGCAGCTCGGCCGCACGGGCGACGCTCGCGATGATCCCTTCGGCGGCGGTCATGACCCCGGCCGGACTCGTGGTCCGCTCCCGGATCGCCGCGGCCACGGCTTCGGCGTCACGGACGTCGTCGACCACGACGACGCCGTCCACCAGCTCCGCCATCCGTGCCCGCTCGGCCGGTTCGAGGGGCTGGGTGACCAGCTCCGCCCCCAGCCCGGTCGCGCGCACCGCGGCCACGACGTCGGCGATCCACTGCCCTGCGGTCTCGCAGACCACGAACGCGGTCTTCACACGTCCTCCAGTTCCAGCCGGACGAGCTTGCTCGCCTCGGCGTGCAGGGCGGCGAGGTCGTCGTGATCGGCGAACCCGGCCACGACGAGGTTGACCGCGTAGATCTCCTGTTCGTCGGTGAGCACCTGCCCCGGCGAGACGGTGGTGACGACGTCGATCACCTCGGGCAGCTCGGCGATCTCGTCGAGCCCGCCGATGCCGGTCAACCGGCCCGAACCGGCCGCGTAGAGGATCAGCATGCCCAGCGGGATCGGCAGTTTCGCCGGTTCCCGCACCGGTGGCGGAGCGCCCACCGCGAGCGCCGCCAGCTCGGCGAACACGTCGATGCCGGTCCGCAGCTTCGCCAGCAGCGGCATGATCGATCCGGCGGGCCTGCCGGCGTTGACCTCGACGATCGTCGGACCGCGGTCGGCGTCGTCGATCAGCTCGACGTGGGCGCAGGTGTTGTCGAGCCCCAGCGCGCGGACGGCCGCGACCGCCGCCGCGGTGACCAGCTCGGCCCGGCCGGCACTGAGCCCGGCGGGCGGGCACGACAACGCCAGCTCGAACTTCCGCTCGTCGATCAACGGCTTGTCGAGGATCTCGACCGGTTCGGCCACCCCGTCACGGACCAGCACGTCCACCGCGTACTCCGGGCCCGACAGCAATCCTTCGACGAGGAACGTCACCGAAGGGTCCAATGTCCCCAGTGGACGGTGGTAACGCGGATCCGCGGACTCGGGCAGCCGAGCGGCCAGATGCTCGTACGCGGCCGCCAGTTCGTCCACAGTGGACACGGTCCGGACGAGGTTGCTGCCCGCGCCGTTGACCGGTTTGACGATCGCCGGGAGCCCGACCTCCGAAGCGACCGACGCCGCCTCGGCGGCCGAGGAGATCAGGGCGTGCGCGGGCCCGGGCAGCCCGGCCGCGGCGAGCGCCTCCCGGACCGCGAACTTGTTCGCGCACAGGGTGAACACCGACGCCGGGCAGCGCGCCACCCCGAGCAGCTCCGCGGCTCGGGCAGTGCTCGCGATAGCGCCGTCCGAGCCGGTGAAGATCCCGGCCAGCGCACCGCCGTCGATCTCCCGGACCTTCGCCGCGACCGCCTCCGGGTCGTGGACGTCGTCCAGCGCGACGACGTCGTCCACCACACCGTCCAGCGCCGCCCGCTCGGCCGCGTCCATCGGCGGGGCGAGCAGCACGACGCGGTGCCCGGCCGCCCGGATGGCGGGCGCGACCTCGCCGACCCAGTGCCCCCGGGCCTCCCTGACCAGCACTGCCGTACTCATGCGGCTTCCTTCCCCGCGAGCTTGCGCTCCCGTTCCTGCGCCCCCACCAGGTCGTCGGGCAGCGAATCGGGCACTTCGGTGTCGAACCGGCGCAGCAGCCGCAGCGAGAACCCGCCCACGTTGATCAGCAGCAGGATCAGCGCGAAGACGACGTAGGCGAGCCCGATGCCCCTGGTCTCGCCGGTGCCGAGCACGGCGCCGACCGACCCGGTCAGCGCGCCGCCCGGCGCCAGCAGCGGCGAGAACCAGCCGACGGCCAGCGGCGCCAGCACGGCGAACCCGATCGGCAGCGTCGACCACGTGATCGTCTGGTTGATCGCGAACACCCGGCCGTGGAACCGCTGTGGCACCTTGACCTGCACCAGCGTCGCGTAGATGCCCTGCGACACGGACATCGCGGCGGCGAGGAGGAACACCCCGGCCGCGACGACGATCAGCGACGGCCGAAGGCCCATCACCAGGCTGCCGAGCGCGATCCCGACGTTGCCGACGAGCACGCCGACCATCCGCCGGTGCCGCGGTCCGCCCCACAGCGCCATCCCGATGCCGCCCGCGACCGCGCCGACGGCCTCGGCGAGCGCCACCTGCGCGACGTCGGTGACCGAACCGAACGACAGCACGAGCGGCGAAAGCAGCACCAGCGCGGGAGCGAGGAAGACGTTCGCCAGCGCGAAGTACAGCAGCATCGTGCGGAAGCCGCGGTGGTTCCACGAGTACCGCAGCCCGCCCGCGATCGCCGTCAGCAGCGGTTCGCGCGGGCGCCAGCCCAGCATGTCCGGGAAGCGCACCAGCAGCAGGCCCACGATCGCGAACGCGTAGCTCGCCATGTCCAGGATCAGGATTCCGGACAGCTGGATCGTCGCCAGCAGCCCGGCCGCGATCACCGGCATCAGCAGCTGGGCGAAACCGGTGGACAGCTGCGCGAGACCCATCGCGTGACCGAGGTACTGCTTCGGCACCAGCTGCGCCACCGAGGACTGATAGGCGATGCGCTGGAACGAAGCGGCGACCGACCCGAGTGGGATCAGCACGTAGAACAACCACAGCTGGACGTGCCCGGTGATCAGCAGCAACGCCAGTATCAGCTGGATCCCGCCCGCGATGCTGCTGGCCGCGATCATGATCCGCCGCCGGTCGCCGCGGTCGACCAGAGCGCCCGCCACCGGCAGGACGAGTACGCCGAACAGCAGCGCGAGCGCCCACAGCAGGCCGAGGTCGGCGACCGAGCCCGTGCGGGTGTAGAGCCAGATCGGCACCGCAAACGACGTCAGCGCCGAACCGGTCGAGGACACCAGCTGCCCGATCGTGATCGTGACGAACCGGCCCATGCTCGGCCGCACCGCGGGTTTGTCGTCCGCTTCTGCCCGGTGGGTCTCGTGCACCGCCCAGCCGGCGTCCTCGCCGCGGACCCGGACGTCGAGCTCGCCGGGGTCGTCCAGCGCCGGGTGCACGCGCGTGACGATCTCCGCGAGTTCTTCGGCCCGGTACCGCAGGAAGAAGTGCCCAGCCTGGTCGAGCACCACGAGCCCGGTGGTGTCGGTGAGGAACTCCCATTCCCGGTACCGCTCGGCGTAGAAGTCGGTGACAGGGTCCTCGGAGCCGACCACCGACACGATCGGCGCGCGCAGCTTGGCCACGCGGGCGTCGAGCAGGCCGCTGAAATACTCCTCGGCAGCGCGGCTGTCGGCGCGCATGTTCGTGATGATCCGGTCGGCCTGCGCCGGGTCGAGGTCGTCGGTGTCGACGCCCATGCCCTTGAGCCAGTTCGAGTAGTACCGGTTGCTGCGCAGCTTCTCCAGCCGCGTGCGCAGCGTGCCCACCGCGCCCTTCATGCGGGCGAACGGGAAGATCGCGCCGATGTAGACGACCTCCAGCTCGCGGCCGCGCTCTTCGAGCATCCGGGCGACGGCGACGGCGAGCGCGTTGCCGACACCGCAGTGGCCGTAGATGGCCAGCGGGCCGTCGATTCGGTCCAGGATCTCGTCGGCAAGCCGCTCGACCAGGTCGTCGAAGGGCAGCGCCTCCTCGGACAAGCCGACGTCGTGGCCGGGGATGGCGACCGAGTAGAGCGAGTAACCCTCCGGGAGGGCGTCGGCCAATGGCTGGTAGACGATCGCGCTACCACCGCCATAGGGGAAGCAGACATAGGTCAATGTCCGCTGCTTCGCCGGCTTGGTCAGCTCGTACAGCAGATGCCGCGGCCGGTCGGTGTCGTCACCGTCCATGAAGGACGCCAGCTCGCGGATCGTGCGGTGCTGGAAGAGGTCCATGACGCCGACCTGGCCCGCGCCCGCCTTGCCGATCCGCGCCACCACCTGAGTGGCCAGCATCGAATGGCCACCGAGGTCGAAGAAGTCGTCGTCGACGCCCAGCTCGCCCACCTTGAGCACGTCGCGCCAGATCTCGGCCAGCAGGGTCTCGACCGGGGTCGACGGCGCGACCAGTTCCTTGGTCGCGTCCCGCAACGCGACCGGAGCGGGGAGCGCCTTGCGGTCGAGTTTGCCGTTCGGGGTGAGCGGCAGCTCGTCGAGCGCGACGAACGACGGCGGGACCATGTAGTCGGGGAGACTCTGCTTGAGCGCCGTCCGCAACGCGCCAGGCTCGGCGTCGCCGACGACGTACCCGACCAGCCGCTTGTCCCCCGGCGTGTCCTCGCGGACGATCACGGCGGCGTCGCGCACGCCCAGCTGGGCGCGTAACGTCGTCTCGATCTCCCCCAGCTCGATACGGAGTCCGCGCAACTTGACCTGGTGGTCGATCCGGCCGAGGAACGCGATCGTCCCGTCCGGGCGCCAGTGCGCGAGGTCACCGGTGCGGTACATCCGTCCACTGTGGAACGGATCGGGCACGAACCGCTCGGCCGTCAGCTCCGGGCGGTTGTGGTAGCCCAGCGCGAGGCCGACACCGGCGATGTGCAGCTCGCCGGGCACGCCTACCGGGCAAGGCCGACCGGCACGGTCGAGGACGTAGATCCGGATGTTCTGGATCGGCGCGCCGATCGGCACCGACGCGACCTCGGCGAGCGCGGCGGACGTGCAGTGCCAGGAGGTGACGTCGATGGCGGCTTCGGTCGGGCCGTAGAGATTGTGCAACTCGCAGTCCGGCAGCCGCCGGACGAACTCGCGGGCCGCGTCGAGCGGCAGCTCCTCACCACTGCACACGACCCGTCGCAGCGCTGTGCACGTCTCGACGCCTTGTTCGGCAAGGAAGAGCGTGAGCATCGACGGCACGAAGTGCGCGGTGGTGATGCCTTCGGACGCGAGCAGCTCACGCAGGTACGCGGCGTCCTTGTGGCCACCGGGTTCGGCGAGCACGAGCCGCGCGCCGGTGATCAGCGGCCAGAAGAACTCCCAGACCGACACGTCGAAACCGGCCGGGGTCTTCTGCAGCACCGAATCGGTGCCGTCGAGGCGGTACGCGCGCTGCATCCAGTCGAGCCGGTTGACGATGCCGCGGTGACCGTTGGGCACGCCCTTCGGCTGGCCCGTGGAACCCGAGGTGTAGATGACGTACGCCGGGTCCTCCGGGCCGGCGAGCGGCTCGGGCGGCTCTGTCGCCTCGGCGAGATCGGCAGCGTCATCTACGACAACGACGGTCGCGTCGCCCGGCGGCAGCGTTTCGCGCAACGCCGCCTGCGTCACCACGACGGGCGCGGCCGCGTCGCGCAGCATGAACGCCAGCCGGTCGGCCGGATACTCCGGATCGAGCGGGACATACGCGCCACCGGCTTTCAGCACGCCGAGGAGCGCGACGACCAGTTCGAACGACCGTTCCGCGAACACGCCGGTGAGCACGCCCGGCCCGACGCCGAGGCCACGCAACCGGTGCGCGAGCCGGTTGGCCCGCTCGTCCAGCTCGCGGTAGGTCAGCGACGCGCCGCGGAAGGTCACCGCGGGCGCGTCCGGCGTCCGGGCGGCCTGCTCCTCGACGAGCGCGTGCAGCGTGGTCTGCGGGAATTCGGCCGTCGTGGCGTTCCAGCGCTCCAGGACGAGTTCGCGCTGCACCGCGTCGAGGATGTCCACTTCGGACAGCCGCCGGTCCGGAGCGGCGACGATCGAGCGCAGCAGCGTGACCAGCCGCCCGGCCATCCCGGCGACCGTGTCCGCGGTGAACAGCGCGGTGTTGTACACGAGCTTGCCGATCAGCCCGCGTTCGAGCTCGATCGCGTGGAACTCGAAGTCGAACCGGGTGGCGGGCAGGTCCATCGGCAACCAGCGGAAGTCCACTTCGGACTCCCCGGCCGCGCCCATCCGGCCCATCTCGTAGTTCTGCAGCACGAACATCGCCTGGAACACCGGCGACCGGCTGACGTCGCGGGGCACGCCGAGCGCGTTCACCAGCCGCTCGAACGGGACGTCGGCGTGCTCGAACGCGTCCAGCACGTGCCGCCGGGTGCGTTCGAGCAGCTCGGCGAACGTCGGGTCGCCCTCAAGCTGGGCACGCAGGGGCAGCATGTTGATGAACATGCCCGCCACGCCCTCCAGCTCGGGCAGGCCGCGCCCGGCCGACGACGAGCCGATCGCGAAGTCCTCCTGGCCCGAGTACCGCGAAAGCAGCACCTGGTAGGCGGCCAGCAGGGTCATGAAGAGCGTGACCCCGTGCTCGCGGCTCAGTTCACCGAGGGCACGGGCGAGATCGCGTTCGACGAAGAACTCGTGGATCTCGCCGTCGAAACTCTGCTTGGCGGGCCGGGGCCGGTCCGTGGGCAGCTCCAGCGGCTCGACTCCGGCGAGCTGCGCCTTCCAGTGCTCGAGCTGCCGGTCGAGTTCGCCGCCGGTGAGCGTGCGGCGCTGCCAGTGCGCGAAGTCGCCGTACCCGATGCTCAGCGCTGGCAGCTCGGCGGTGCCGCCGGTGCTCAGGGCGTGGTACTGCGCGGCGAGGTCGCGGAGCAGCAGGTCGACCGACCAGCCATCGCCCACGATGTGATGCGTGCACAGGACCAGCAGGTGTTCCTCGTCGGACACCCGGGCGAGGGTCGCCCGCAGCAGTGGACCCGTGGCCAGGTCGAACGTCTCGGCCGCGGCGGCGTCGACCGCGGCGCGGGCGGCTTCCTCACCACCTGCATCCACTATGGACAGAGCGACCGAGATCGAAGGTTCGATGTGGACGGTCGGCTGCCCGTCCTCTCCTTCCGGGAACCGCATCCGCAGGGCCTCGTGCCGCGCCGGCAGGGAGTCCAAAGCGGACTGAAGCGCGGCGACGTCGAGCCTGCCGGTCAGCCGGATCGGCACCGGGATGTGGTACGACCCGGTGCCCGGCGCGAACTGCTCCATGAACCAGACGCGTTCCTGCTGATACGACAGCGGGACAGCGGCGTCGGCGGGGCGCGGTGTGATGGTCGCGGCCGTCTCCGTGCGCCGTCGCAGCCGTCGTTCGAGCAGCGCGCGGCGCGCGGCCGCGCTGGTCTCGTCGATCGCGGTCATGAGTTCTCGCCTTCGGCCAGCTGGCGCTGGACCTCTTCGTCGCTGAGCTGGTCGAGGTCTTCGGAGAGCCGCCGCTCGATCTCGGCGGCGAGCCCGGCGACCGTGGTGAGGGTGAACAGCCCCCGCACCGGGATGTCGACCTCGACCTGCTTGCGGATCCGGGCCATCGCGCGGATCGCCAGCAGTGAGTTGCCGCCACGGGCGAAGAAGTCGTCGTGCGCGCCGAGATCGTCGATGCCGAGCAACTCGCCGAGCACTTCGGCGACGAGTTCTTCGGCAGCGGTCCGGGGTGCGACGTACGCCGGCGCCTCGCCGGGTTCGGGATCCGGCAGCGCGGCCCGGTCGAGCTTGCCGCTGGCCGCCATCGGCAGCGCGTCGAGCGTCACGAACCTGGTCGGCACCAGGTACTCCGGCAATGTCTTCCGCAGGGCCTCGGCCGCGCCCTCGGTGCTGCCGACGACATAGCCGACGAGCGTGTCACCGCGGACCGCCACGGCCGCGTCCCGCACATCCGGCAGCTCACGCAGCGCCGCTTCGACCTCGCCGGGCTCGATGCGATAGCCACGCAGTTTCACCTGCTCGTCGATGCGGCCGAGGTAGTCGAGTGTGCCGTCGCGGCGCCAGCGGATGAGGTCGCCGGTCGCGTACATCCGGCCGGACGGACCGTCGGTGAACTTCTCCGCGGTCAGCTCCGGCAGGCCGAGGTAGCCGCGGGCCAGCTGCGGCCCGGCGACGTACAGCTCGCCCGGGACGCCCGGCGGCACCGGCTGCCGCCGCTCGTCGAGGACGTGCACGCGGGTGCCGGGCACCGGACGGCCGATCGAGACGGGTCCGGAAGGCAGCGTGTCCCCGGGTTCGATCCGGTGCACGACGCAGCCGACGGTGGCCTCGGTCGGGCCGTATTCGTTGACGACGAGCGTGCCGGGGTGGCGGTCCCGCCACGGCTGGACGGTCTCGGCGGTCAGCGCTTCGCCCCCGAGCACCAGCTCGCCTGTGGGAAAGAGGTCCTCGGCGAGAACGGCGAGGTGTGTCGGCGTGGCCTTGACGAACGTCGGGCGGCCGCCGTCGACCACCGCGCCCCCGGCGGTGAGCGTGCCGAGCAGTGTCGTCACGGTGAGGTCGAACGACGCCGACGTGTGCAGCAACGCCCGCCCGGCCAGTCCGGGGTACGCCTCACGCGCCCAGGCCAGGTACGTGTCGACGGCCCGGTGCTCGACCTCGACGCCCTTGGGCCGCCCGGTCGAACCCGACGTGTAGATCACATAGGCGACGTCGCCCGGTCCGGCCGCCGGTTCCGGGTTTTCGGTGGCCGCGGCGGACCACTCCGCCGGGTCGTCCAGTGCGAGCGTCTTGGTGTCCAAAGAGGACTCACCGGTGACCAGCACGAACGGCACACCCGCGTCGGCGAGGATGAGCGCCTGCCGGGGAGCCGGGTTGGCCGGGTCCAGCGGGACGTAGGCCGCGCCGCTCTTCAGCACCCCGAGCACGCCGGTCAGCAGGTCCGCCGAGTTCGGCACGCATACGCCGACGACGGAGCCGGGACCGGCGCCCAGCTCACGCAGCCGGTGGGCGACGCGGTTGGCTCGCGCATTCAGCTCGGCATACGTCAGGCGAACCCCGCCGAAGTCGACGGCGGGTGCGTCCGTGGTTCGCCGCGCCTGGTCCTCGAATCGGGCGTGCACGGTCTTAGCGTCCGAAGTGGACACTTCAGGGTTCCAGCCGGTCAGGACCAGTTCACGTTCGGTATCCGACAGCAGCGGCAGATCCGCGATCGATCGAGCGGGATCGGCCAGTGCCGCGGTAAGCAGTCGCACGTACCGCTCGGCCACGGCTTCGGCGGTCTCGCGGTCGAACAGGTCGGTGCGGTAGACGAGCCTGCCGTCCACGGCGGTCAGGTCGATCGCGATGTCGTCCTTCGCGGTGGCCGAGCGGATCGGTTCCAGCCCCGAGTCGGGCAGGAAGTTGAAGCCCAGCTGGTACAGCGCCTGCACGCCGGGGTCGCGTTCGGCCCCCACCGCTTCGGCGACCGCCTGGAACGGCACCTGACTGTGGTCGATCGCCTCCAGCAACGTTGTCCGGACCCGGCCGACCAGCTCGGTGAACGCGGGCGCGCCCGAGCAGTCGACGCGCACGGCCATCTGGTTGACGAACATGCCGATCAGGTCGGCCAGCTCGGGCAGGTCGCGGCCGGCGACCGGGACGCCGACGACGATGTCGTCCACTCTGGACAGTCGCGACAGGAGCGCCGCGTAGCCGGCCAGCAGCACCATGAACGGCGACGCCGACAGCTCCCGGCTCAGCTCACCGACCCGGTCGATCAGGCCGTCCGGGAGGGCGAAGTGCACCTGGTCACCGGCGAACGTCAGCTCCGACGGCCGCGGCCGGTCGGTGGGCAGGCCGTGTACCGGCGGCAGCCCGGCGAGCTGTTTGCGCCAGTAGTCCAGCTGCTCACTCGACGCTTCGAGCTGCCCGCGCTGCCAGGCCGAGAAGTCCGGGTACTGGATGGCCAGCTCGGGCAGCTTCGGCTCGCGGCCCTCGAACACGGCGTCGCACGCCTCGCCCAGCTCGGCCCCCAGCACCAGGACCGACCCTGCGTCGAACACGGTGTGGTGCACGACGAACGTGAGAACCCACTCGTCGTCGGCCATCCGGCACACCTGCGCCCGCCACGGCGGCGGCGAGTCGAGCGGGACGGCCTCGCGTGTGACGGCGCCGACGAGTTCGGCGAGCCGGTCTTCACGGGCGCCGGCGGGCAGATCCCGCAGGTCGTGGACCTCGGGCTCGATCGGCACCTCGGCGTGCACCACCTGCATGAGCGCGCCGCCGTCCATGCGGAACGACGTGCGCAGCGCCTCGTGCCGCCCGACGATGACGCCGAGCGCGGCACGCCACTGCTCCGCGGTCAGCGGGCGGTCCAGCCGGGCCTGGCAGTGCAGGTTGTACACCGGGGACGCCGGGTCGAGCTGGCCGGACAGCCAGATCCGCTCCTGGCCGAACGAGGCCGGGAACGTCCATTCCTTCGTGTCGCTCATGATTTCCTGTTCAGTGAGAGGTCACGCGAGAGTGCCGTGTCGGTCCAGGTGGTCGTGAGTGGCGTTTCGGGTTCTAACCCGAAACGCCACTCACGACCCGCCGCACGGTTCAGCGCTCGAGCTTCGGGATGGTGGTCCGGGCGGGTTCTTCGGCGGGCGCCTCGGTCTTGCCGGCGCGCAGTTCCTCGATCCGCTCGGCCAGAGTGGCCACTGTGGACGCTTCGAACAGCGTCTTCATCGCCAGCCGCGTACCGGTCGCCTTGCGCACCTGGGCGATGAGCTGGATGGCGACGAGCGAGTTCCCGCCGAGGGCGAAGAAGTCGTCGTGCACGCCGATCTTCTCCACGCCGAGCAGCTCGGTCCACTGCCGGGCGATCTCGGCCTCCAGGTCGGTGCGCGGGGCGACATAGTCGTCCTCCGACACCTTCACCGGCGCTTCGCCCGGTTCGTCCAGCTCCTCGGCGGTGGCCCGGTGCTCGATCAGCTCCCGCACCGGGAGCGTGCTGATCACCACCTGCCCGCCGAGACCGGGGGCCAGCGCCCGGACGAACGCCTCGGCGCCGTCCACCGGCCGGATCCCGGTCGACGTCTTGTCCACAGTGGACACAGTGGACATATCGGACGCGGCATTCAGCCCACCACCGACCGCCTCCTGATCGACCTGGCGCAGCACGAAATCCTCGATCGTGACGAGCACGCGGCCGGCCTCGTCGCACAGTGAGAGGTCGGCCGCCACCACCTGGTCGCCACCGGAGTCGCGGTAGCGCAGGTGGCTGCGGAAACTCGCCGGGAGCGCGTCGTGCACGACGATCCGGCCGTAGCTCATCGGCAGGTAGGTGCCGCTCCCCCGGCCCCGGCCGAACGCGGTCGCGACGTCCAGCAGTGCCGGATGCAGCCCCCACGCGCCGATGTCGCCCGCCGCCGCGTCGGGAGCCGTGATCGTGGCCAGTTCCTCCTGTGCGCCGATGCGGTGTTCGCGCAGCGCCGCCCAGCGCGGGCCGAAGGTGACCATGCTGGTGCGGCCGGTGCCGAAGCCGTGCCCGTCGTCGATCGGCTCGGTCCGCGCGGTCACCGCTTCGATGTCCACAGTGGACGTCGCCCCGGCCGTGACCCAGCCGGCGGATCCGCGGACGTGGGTCCGGCTCGCGCCGGCGACGTGGCTGGTCACGGTGAAGTCGTCGCCGTCGAACTCCACGCGGTACTCGGCGGTCGAGCCGTCCGGAACGCCGAACGGTTCCAGGAACGCGACGTCCCGCAGCTCGACGACGTGTCCGTCGCCGGGCTTCGGCAACGCCGCGGCCACCGCCGCACGGACCGTCTCCAGGTGTCCCGTCCCCGGAACCACCGGCACCCCGGCGATCCGGTGCTCGTCGAGCAGCCAGTGCGTGGCCGCCGAGACGAGGCCGTGCGCGCCGTCCTCGGACCGCGTGGTGAGCACGGGGTGCTCGACGGGACCGAGCGTCCGCGACCGGGCGGTGCGGATCGTGGTCGGCGCGGCCACCTCCGCGGCCATGCCGACCTCGTCCCAGCCACCCCAGGCGTGCGAGACGAGCCGAGCTCGCCAGCCGTGGTCACCTCGCGCGTAGGCGTCGAGGAAGTTGTTGGCGGCGCAGTAATCGACCTGGCCGATGCCGCCTGCCACCGCGGTGATCGACGAGCACAGCGCGACGAAGTCCATCGGCAGGTCGGCGAACGCTTCGGCCAGCGCCAGCGTCCCGGCGATCTTCGGGGCCAGCACGGCCTCAGCCGCGGCCCGCTCCTTCACCTCGGCGACGCCGCCGCCGGGCAGCCCGGCGGCGTGCACGATCCCGTCGAGGCCGCCGAACTCGCGCTCGGCCAGCTCACGCACCTCACGCAAGCGCGCCGCGTCGGTGACGTCGGCGGCGGCGACGTGCACCTCCGCGCCCGCGGCCTCCATCCGCCGGACGGCGAGCATCGCGCGCCCGGCGCGGTCGGTGCCGCCGTGCGCGGCGAGGTGTGCGTCCCACTCCGCCCGCGGTGGCAGCCCGGCGCGGGTGACCAGCACGAGCTTCGCCCGCACCCGGCGGGCGAGGTCCTCGGCGAGCGTGATGCCGATACCGCCGGTCCCGCCCGTGATCAAGTACCGGCCGCCGTCGCGCAGCACCGGCTCGGCGGCCGCGGGCAGCTCGAGCTGGGTGTAGTCCAGCACCCAGCGACGACCGGCCCGCAGCGCGACCTCGGCCGCCGCGTCGGCCGGGCGGAACAGCTCGGCGACGACGTCCTGCAAACCATCAACGTCGATCCGGCGCACCACCGTGCCCGCGATCTCCAGTGGCACCACCCGCGCGATACCGGCGAGGGTCGCGTGCTCGGGCCGGGTCAGGTCGGCGCCGGTGACGTCGGCGGTACCGGTGCTCAGCACGTCGATCCGCACCGGTTCGCCCCAGGCCTGAACAAGATTGAGCACGCTGAAGAACCCGAGGTCCTGTGCGGCCATGCCGCGCTCTTCCCCGGCCAGCGTCCAGGCGTGCACGACCCGCTCGGGCCGGGCGGGCAGCGCGGCCACGAGCGCGTCGTAGTCCTCGCGCACCCCGGGCCGGACGGTGAATCCGGTCTCCGTCGCGGCGAATCCGTCGCCGGGGCGCACTTCGGTGACCGTCACACCCGCGTCGCGCAGGAGGCCGGGCAGGACGTCGGCGGCGGCGAAGACGAGCGCGTTCGCGAACGGCTCGCGTCTCAGGTCCGGTTCCGCTTGCCGCCACGCCGGGACCGCGAACCATTCGGACAGCGGCAGCGGACCGCTCGACCGCACGGGCTGGGTCGCCGTGACCGGATCCGGGTCGACCCAGTACCGCTTGCGCGCGTACGGGTAGCCGGGCAGCGGCACCCGCTGGCCGGGCGCGCCGAACGTCCGCGGTTCGAGGGAAACCCCGTTCGTCCACAAGAGACCGGCCGCGCCGTACAGTGTTTCGACGTCGCCGATGCGCTCGTTGCGACCAGGCAGGCTCGGCTGCGGCGCGGGCATCCCCTTCGGAACCTGGCCGCGGGACAGCCCGGACAGCTGATGACCAGGACCGCATTCGACGAGCGCCCAGCGGCCGCCGCGCACGAACAGGTTCTTGACGCAGTCGCCGAACCGGACGGCCTGACGCAGATGGGAGGCCCAATAGGCGGGGTCGGTGGCCTGGGCGTCGGTGATCCACTCGCCGGTGACGTTCGACAGGAACGGCAGCGCCGGCGTGGTGCGGGCGACGGCGGCGACGGCCTCGGTGAACTCGGCGAGGATCGGGTCCATCATCGGTGAGTGGAACGCGTGCGAGGTCACCAGCTCGCGGCACTGCACGCCGCTGGCCTTGAGTGTCGCCGCGAACTCCGCGACCGCGTCCGACGGCCCGGCCACGACGCAGGTGCCGGGCCCGTTCACCCCGGCGATCGCGAGGTTTTCCGGCAGCCGCGTGGCGACGCCCTCCTCGTCGAGCTGGACGGCCAGCATCGCCCCGGCCGGCATCGACTGCATCAGGCGGCCCCGCGTGGCGACCAGGTTCAGCGCGTCCGGCAGGGTGAAGACCCCGGCGACCGTGGCGGCGACGTACTCACCGACCGAGTGACCGATCATCGCCGCGGGCCGCACGCCCCAGCTCTGCCACAGCATCGCCAGCGCGTACTCGACGACGAACAGCGCCGGCTGGGTCACGCGGGTTTCCCGCAGCGCCTGCTCGCCGCCGCGCCCGAAGATCAGCTCGCGCAGCTCCGGCAGCCCGGATTCGAGCAGCCGCAGGCACTCGTCGACGGCCGCGGCGAACACCGGCTCGGCGTCATACAGCTCGGCGCCCATCCCGGCGTACTGGGAACCCTGCCCGGGGAAGAGGAACGCCACGTTCGTCTCCCCGGCCTGCCCGGAAACGAGGCGCCGGGAGTCGCGCAGGCCGTCGACCGCGTCCTCCAGATCACGGGCGACGACGACCGCGCGATGCGGGTACTCGGTGCGCCCGGCGGCCAGGGTGTGGGCCACGTCGGCGAGATCGAGGTCGACGTCCCCGGCCAGTCGGTCGGCCAGCCGGTCGACCGCGGCCGAGAGCGCCTCCTCGGTGTTGGCCGACACCCGCAGCAGGTGCGCCGGGTGCGGCGTCCGGGACCGCTCGGGGACCGGCGCCTCCTCCAGGACGACATGCGCGTTGGTGCCACCGACACCGAACGAGCTGACGCCCGCGCGCCGCGGCGCCTGGCCCGCCTCCCACTTCGTCACCACACGCGCCGGGAAGAACGGGCTCGCCGGGAAGTCGATACCGGGGTTGGGTTCGTGGTAGTTGATGGTCGGCGGGATCAGCCCGTGCTCCATCACGAGCACGGCCTTGATCAACGAGACCACGCCCGCCGCCTGCGACAGGTGGCCGATGTTGGACTTCACCGAGCCGATCGCGCACCAGCCGGTGTCCTCGGTCCCGTTCCCGTACACAGTGGACAGTGCGGTGATCTCGATCGGGTCGCCCAGCGCGGTGCCGGTGCCGTGCGCCTCGACGTAGCCGATGGTGCGCGGGTCGACACCGGCCATGCCGACGGCCTGCGCGACCGCCTCGGTCTGCCCGGACATGCTGGGCGCGGAGAAGCCGACCTTGGTGGCGCCGTCGTTGTTGATCGCGTTGCCGAGCACGACTCCGCGGATGTGGTCGCCGTCCTCGATCGCCTGCGAGAGCCGTTTCACCAGCACGACCCCCACGCCGCTGCTCCAGACCGTGCCGTTGGCTCCGGCGTCGAACGCGCGCACGTGGCCGTCCGGCGAGGTGAAACCGTCGACGCCCATGTAGCCGACGCCGTGTGGCATCTCCACGTTGACCCCGCCGGCCAGCGCCATGTCGCACTCGCCGTTGCGCAGCGCCTCGCAGGCCAGGTGCACCGCGACCAGTGACGTCGAGCAGGCGGTGAACACCGCGAGGCTCGGGCCGCGGAGGTTGAGCTTGTACGACACCGAGGTCGTCAGGTAGCTCGGCTGGTTACCGGTCGAGATGCCGATACCGCCGTGCTGCGAGGCGAGGAGCCGTTCGTTGCGCATCAGGTTCTCGGTCAGGTATCCGGTGCCCCCGGATCCGCCGTAGACGCCGATCGCGCCGCTGAACCGGGCCGGGTCGTAGCCCGCGTCGGTCAGCGCCGCGTGGCACGACTGGAGGAACAGCCGATGCTGCGGATCGGTGATCTCGGCCTCACGGCTGGTCATCCCGAACAGTTCGGCGTCGAACTCGTCGAAGCCGTCGACCACGGCGGTGGCGTTCACCCAGCTCGGATCGTCCACTGTGTCCGGTGAAGCACCGCGGGCGATCATCTCCTCGCGGGTGGCGGGCACGATCGATTCGACGCCGTCGACGAGATTGCGCCAGAACTGGTGCGCGTCTCGCGCGCCGGGCACGCGCACGTCGAGCCCGACGATCGCGATCGGTTCGGCTCCGGGATCGCCGGTGCCGGTTTCGGGGTGGTGGGTCACGGTGGTGCTCCTATCAAGGGCCGGTGGGGCCGGCGGTGCGACGGGGTCTTCTGGACTGGGTGCGGCCGCGGCGGGCGGCGACGCGTTCGGCGGCACGGGCCAGTTCGGGGCTGGCGGCGGCACCGGAGTGCAGGTGCGCGGCTAGGGCGCGGACGGTGGGGTGGCTGAACAGGTCGACCATCGGGATCCGGCGGGCGAGCCGATCGGTGAGCTGGGCGTGGACCCGGGCCAGGGCGAGCGAATTCCCACCGACGTCGAAGAAATTGTCGGTGTGCCCGACTTCGGCGACACCGAGGACGTCGCACCAGGCACGCGCGATCACGGCCTCGGTCGCGGCCAGCGCCGCCGGATCCGCGGCCACCGATGGCGGCCGTGCCCGGACGCGGATCGCCGCGGCAGGCGCGGCGGTGCGGACGTCCGCCCGCGGCAGCTCCGGCACACTGGTCCCGACAGGCGCGTCCGGCGCCGCGGCCAGCGCGCCGAGCAGCGCGACGTAGTCCTCGGCGAGCCCGGCCATCCGGGCGTGGTCGAACAGGTCCGGGTTGTACAGCAGTTCGACGCCGTCGTCGTGGACGTACACCGTGAGGTCGAACGGCGACCCCGGCTTGTCGACCGGCAGCCACGCCGAGGCCACGCCGGGCAGGTCCAGCCGCGGCTCGGTGAAGTTCAGGACGTTGAACATCACCTGCACGAGCGGGGCGTGCGCGGGGTCGCGGGGCACGCCGAGCGCCTCGACGAGCCGCTCGACCGGCGCGGCCGGATGCGCGGTCGCGGCGAGGAGTTCCGCGCCGCCGTCGCGGACGTGCGTGGCGAAGTCCACGGCGTCGTCGGCCCGCAGCCGCACCGGCACGATGTCCACGAAGAACCCGGCGACTTCTTGGCATTCGGCGAGCTGCCGGTCCGCGACGACCGTGGCGACCAGATGGTCGGTCGCGCCGGTGAGCCGCCGCAGCAGCTGGCCGAACGCGGCGAGCAGGACCCCGGCACGCGTCGTGCCGGTGCGGGCGGCCAGCGCCAGGACCGACTCAGCCACACTGTCCGAAAAGGACTGGCGCAGGCTCGCACCACGGTAGGTCTGCACGATCGGGCGGGGCCGGTCGCGCGGTAGGTCCACTGTGGCCGGTGCACCGGCGAGATGTTCTGTCCACCACGCGACATCCACCGTCTCACGGCGTTCGTCGCGTCCGGCTCGCCACACCGCGTAGTCCGCATAGGACGCCACCGGCGGCGGCAGCGGCTCACCCCGGTAGGCCGCCGACAGGTCGGCGCACAGCAGCTCCTGCGACCATCCGTCGAACACCGCGTGATGCAGCGTGAAGCCGAGCACGTGCTCCGTCGCGCCGAGCCGGTAGAGCCGCACGCGCCAGGGAGCCTCGCGGTCGAGACGCACCGGCGTCGCGGCGTCGGCGGCCAGCCGGGCCCGCAGACCGTCCTCGGTCACCGGTGCCACCGGCAGCGGAACGTCCGACGACGGAAGGCGATCCGCCACCGGCGCTCCGTCGACGGCCCGGATCCGCCAGCGGAGCACGTCGTGCCGCTCGGCGACCGCGCGCAGGGCGTGGCGCAGCGCGTCGACGTCCAGCGCGCCGGTCAGCCGGAACGCCATCGCGATGTTGTACGGCGCGGCGTCCGGGGCGAGCTGGTCGAGGAACCACAGCCGCCGCTGCTGCGGGGACAGCGCGGGCGCGTGCCCGGTGGTCAGTCCCGGCCCGGTCAGCGGTGGCGCGGAGGCGACCCGCCGGGTGAGCCCTTCGAGCGTGCCGCCTGCCAACACGTCCTCCGTGGCGACGTCCGCGGCCAGCTCCGTCCGTAGCGCCGCGACCAGCCGCATCGCGGCGATCGAATTCCCGCCCGAGGCCAGGAAATCCGGCCCTGCGCCGGAGCCGAGCACGCGGCGCCAGATGGCCGCGACCGCGCGTTCCGCCGGGGTGCCGAGCGGGCCGAGATCCTCTTGTTGTCCCGCCAGTGCCGCTTCGGCGAGGTCGCGCAGCGCGGGCCGGTCGATCTTGCCGGTGACCGGGTTGACCGGCAGCCGGTCGAGCACCCGGACCGCGGCCGGGCGCATCGCCGCGGTGAGCCGGTCCCGGCCGAGTTCGTCCACATCGGACGGTGCGGACGCCGGTGCGAGGAAGGCCACCAGCCGGGTGCCCGCCGGCCCAGGGACGGCCGCCACCGCGGCGGCGTCGACGTCCGGATGGCTCGTGAGCGCGGCCTCCACCTCGCCCAGCTCGATCCGCTGGCCGCGGACCTTCACCTGCCGGTCGGCGCGGCCGGCGAATTCGAGACGGCCGTCGGGCAGCTCGCGGACGAGGTCGCCGGTGCGGTAGAGCCGCTCCCCCGGCGTGGTCGGATCGTCGACGAACTTCGCGGCGGTCAGCTCGGGGCTGCCGAGATAGCCGAGCGCGACGCCCGGACCGCCGATGAGCAGCTCACCGATCTCACCGGGCGCGACCGGCCGCAGCTCGGCGTCCACGACGAAGGCCCGGTGGTTCGGCGTCGGGCGGCCGAGCGGCAGCGGGTCGGCCGGGATGCCGGTGACCTCGTCGGTGACGACCACGACGGTGGTCTCGGTCGGGCCGTAGGCGTTGAAGAACCGCCGCCCCGGCATCCAGCGCGCGGCGAGCTCCGCGGGCACCGGCTCGCCACCGCAGGCGATGACGCGCCAGCCGGGGACGGCCGCGGGGTCCACCATGGACAGCAGCGTCGGCGTGACGAAGCCCCACTCGACGTCGTGCTCGACGAGGAACCGCCGCAGCCGTTCGGGGTCGGACCGGTCGGCGGCGCTGGTGAGCTGGACCGATCCGCCGTGCGCCAGCGGGACGAACACGTCCATGGTGAAGGCGTCGAAGGCGGGCGACGAGATGCCGAGCGTCCGGGTGCCCGGCCGGATCCCGAGGGCGGCGGGGAACCCGGTGACGAACGCGACCACGTTGCGGTGGCTGGTCAGCACGCCTTTGGGCCGTCCGGTGGAGCCGGAGGTGTAGAGAAGGTGGACGAGGTCGTCCGGCCCGGCGGGGCACTCGACGGGCCCGTCCACGGGCGCGGGCACGTCGAACGCCTCGATGCCTTCCGTGGCCCCGAATTCGGCCTTCGCGCGGTCACCGACGACCAGCGAGATCCCGGCGTCCGCGGCGATTTCGGCCAGCCGGGCCTTCGGGCCGCCGGGTTCGAGCGGCACGTAGGCGGCCCCGGACAGCAGCACCCCCACGACGGTCGAGATCAGCTCCGGCCGCCGGTCCGCGCAGACACCGACGCGGACGCCGGGTCCGGCACCCCGGGTGCGAAGCAGCCGCGCGACGCCGGTCGCCGAAGCGATCAGGTCCCGGTACGTGAGCCGGGCGTCACCTTGCCGGACGGCGACGGCGTCCGGCGTACGCGCCGCCTGAGTGAGGATCAGCTCCGTGAGCGTGGTGTCCGGATAGGACAGTGGCGGGCCATGGCCGCCCGTGACGGGCAAGGTGTCGGTCACCGAGGGGTCTCCTGGTCGGCTGTGTGGTGCGGTGGTTCGATCCAGTACCGCTCTCGCTGGAACGGATAGCCCGGCAAGGGGACGCGGCCGGGATCGCCGTCCGCGCTCCACTCGACGTCGGCGCCTCCTGTCCAGCGGGCGGCCAGGTCTCGCTCCGCCCCGGCCGGGCCCTCGACGTCGGTTCCGTTCGCCAGCAGGGCGTCGAGCGCGTCGACCGCCGACGCGACCGAGTCCGCCACCACGGCGGCCCGGCAGGCGAACGCCCTCCGGCCCGACAGCGTGTACGCCACGTCCCTGAGGTCCGGCGTGTCCGTGGCGAGCCGGTCGCGCAGCCTGGACACCGCCTCGCGCAACGCCTTCGGGTCACGCGCGGACACCGGCAGGACGAAGGAACCGCTCGCCGCGGGCCGCGGCGGGGCGACAGGCGCCTCCTCGACGATCATGTGCACGTTCGTGCCACCCATGCCGAACGAGCTGACCCCGGCCACCCGCCGCTCGCGGGCGGGCCAGTCGGCGGCCTTCGCCGGGACGTACCAGGGACCGCCTGCCAGGTCGACCTCCGGATGCGGGGCCGTGAAATGGGGGTTCGGCGGGATGACGCCGTGCCGTACCGACAACACGGCCTTGATCAGCCCGGCGATACCGGCCGCCGCGTCGAGGTGCCCGATGTTCGTCTTCACCGAGCCCAGCGCACACGATTCCGGCGGCGCGTCGCGGTAGACGCGGTTCAGCGCGGCCACCTCGATCGCGTCACCCAGCGGGGTGCCGCTGCCGTGGGCTTCGAGCAGCGCGACCTCGTCCGGGGCGACCTCCGCGACGGCCAGCGCTTCGGCCACCGCGGCCGCCTGCCCGGCCGGTCCCGGCACGGCGTAGCCCGCGCGGTCCGGGCCGTCGTTCGTGATCGCCCAGCCGGGCAGCACGGCGTAGACGTGGTCGCGGTCGGCGATCGCGTCCGCCAGCCGCCGCAGCACGACCGCTCCGGCGCCCGAGCTGAACCCGGCGCCCGCCGCGGCGACGTCGAACGCGCGGCACCGGCCGTCCGGTGAGACGAGCCCGCCACTGCGGTACCGCGGCCACGTCACGCTCGCCCCGCCTGCCAGCGCGACGTCGCACCGGTAGTCCGCGAGGCTCTGCGCGGCCATCGCCACCGCCGCGAGCGAGCTGGAGCACGCGCTCTGCACGGCCACCGCCGGCCCGGTCAGCCCGAGCCGGTAGGCGACCTGGCCGGGCAGGTGGTCGGTGAGCTGGCGGCCGGTCAGCCGCCCCTCCCAGTCGTCCGGGTCGACGTCGCCGGTGACCGCCGGGTTGCCGAACAGGTGGAAGAGGAAGTAGCGGTTCACCGAGGTCGCCGTGAACACCCCGACCGGCCCGGTCTCGGCGGCGGGGTCGCGGCCCGCGTCTTCGAGTGCCTGCCACGCCGTTTCGAGGAAGAGCCGGTGCTGCGGGTCGGTCCTGGCGGCCTCGTCGGCGGTGAAGCCGAAGAACCCGGCGTCGAACTCCTCGATCCCCTCGATCCGGCCGCCCGCCCGCACGTACGCCGGGTCGGCCCGCAGGCCCGGCCCGATGCCCAGCGCCGTCAGCTCGTCGTCGGTGTAGTCGTGGATCGAGTCGACGCCCGCGCAGAGGTTCCACCAGAAGGAAGCGGTGTCCGGCGCGCCGGGGAACCGGCAGGCCAGCCCCACGACGGCGATGAGATCCCCGGCCTGCTCCTCCGCGGTGGCGGGCGTCCGAGTGTCCGAAGTGGACTTCGTGAGCCAGGCGGCCTGCCCGGCGATCGTCGTGCGCTCGAACAGGGCGAGCAGCGGGACGTTCACGCCGAACTCGTCGGCCAGCCGCACCTGCACCCGCCCGAGCCGCAGCGAGTCGCCACCGGCGTCGAAGAACGCCTCGGTGCTGCCGATCCGGTCACGGCCCAGCACCTCGCACCAGATCCGGTGCACACGTTCCTCGGCCGGGTTCAGCCGCTCGGCCGGGACGGTCGCGGCCGAGCGCGGATCCGGCAGCGCCCGTTCGTCGAGCTTTCCGGTGACTGTCAGCGGAAAACTGTCCAGTACCGCGACGGCCGCGGGCACCGAGTAACCGGGCAGGGCGTCCACCAGCGCGGCCCGGAGCACCCGGCCGTCCGGACGCGGGCCTGCCGCGGTCACGTAGGCGAGCAAATCGCCGTCTCGCACGATCGCGCGGGCTTCGGCGACGCCAGGCTGTTCGGCGAGCTTGGCTTCGATCTCGGTCAGCTCCACCCGGAATCCGCGGACCTTGACCTGCCGGTCAAGCCTGCCGAGGCAGACGAGGTTCCCGTCCGGCAGGAGCCTGCCGAGGTCGCCGGTCCGGTAGCGGCGGCCGCCGTCGGCGGTCACCCCGAACGCCGGGCTCGGCTGGTCGAGGTAACCGTCGACGAGGTGCCGTCCGCGCACTTCGAGTTCGCCGCTGTCCAGCACGGTGAGTGTGAACCCGGGCAGCGCGCGCCCGATCGGCAGCGGTCCCTCGGCATCCGGGTCCAGCTCGGCGGCGGTCGTCCGGTAATGCGCGGCGAAGGTCACCTCGGTGGCGCCGTAACCGTTGACGAACACGCATTCCGGCGCGAACCGGCCGCGGCGGACGTCGGCGTGGGTCGCCTGTTCGCCGCCGAGCAGCACGGTCCGAACGGACGGGAGGCCGGTCTCGCCGAGGACGTCGAGCAGATGCCGGTAGACCGTGGGCGTCGAGTGGTAGACGGTCACCTCGTGCCGGGCCAGCTCGCGCGCGGCGTGGGCGACGCCGTGCGCACGCAGGTCGACCGGTACGAGCGCGGCGCCGGTGAGCAGGGCCGGATAGAGGTCCGGGATCGCCGCGTCGAAGCCGAACGACGCGAGCAGGCTGAGCCGGTCGGCCGGGGTGATGCCGAGCGCGTCGATCTGGTTGTCGACGACGTGCAGAAGGTTGCGGTGGGTCTGCGCGACGGCCTTCGGCCTGCCGGTGGAGCCGGACGTGAACAGCACGTACGCCAAGCCGTCCGGGTCGGATTCGGGCACCGGGAGCGGCGCGGTCTCCGCACCCGAACGCACCAGCCGCGCGGATCCCGTGCGGCACAAGAACTCCGCGAGCTCGACATACTCCGGGTCCGCGAGCACGGCGGTCACCCGCGCGGCCGCGAGCTGGTACTCGAGCCGCTCCCGGGGGAAGGACGGGTCCAGCGGGACGTAGGTGCAGCCCACGGCGAGGGTGCCGAGGATCGCCGCGATCGCGGCGCTGCCGTGCCCGGTGACGAGCCCGACCCGCTCCCCCGGCCGCACACCGGCGTCGTGCAACCGCAGCGCGCGGCCGCCCGCGAGGCCGGCGAGCCGGGCGTAGGTGATCCCGCCGCCGTGCTCGAAGACCGCGATCCGGTCGGGCGTTTGCCGGGCGTTTACGTCGAATCGGCTGACGCAGCCGGGTCGTGTCATCGGGCGTCGAGCAGTCGCTCCGAGGTTTTTCGGGCGCGCGACAACAACAACGGCGTGGACTTCATCTTGCTCCCCAGTGCAGATTCAGGTGAAGAATCACGCAAGGTTAAGACGACCGGCCGCGCCGTGGAATACGAATTTCGCGGATTTAGTCCGAACGCTCCATCCATATTGGACCATACGTCGCAGTTTTCCGCGCCTTACCCCCGAATCGGCGCCCTGGCCAGCACTTCGCGACGGTCCTTCGGACACAAACGACACTCGATCGATCACTTTCGGTGACACGTCGGATATTAACCGACACCTTGTCGGAAAATACCTTCACCGACAGCAGATGGGCCGATTTCCGCGATCGATTCAGAAATACGGTCGCGCGGGCGACCGCCGACCTGGGCGGCTTCCCGGGCACGGCCATCTCCGGCGACCAAATGAAGCCGAAACGCATTTCAGCGAGAATCAAATTCCGCGACGGCGAATAATCAGCGTTCAGTCTTTGCCGGATTCGCCCATCACGAGACCTTCGATGGTGTGCTTCTGCGTGATGGGCCGCAGGGTGTCGACGATCGGGCAATCGAGGTGGGCGCGCACCGAGTCCGGCAGGGTCGCCCAGTATTCCCTCGTCACGGCGGTGTCGTGGCGGGCGTCGTTGCCCGCTCCCGGCCCGTCGAGACCGAGGACGAGAACGGGACGGCTCTTGGCCGAGTGGTTCGCGGTTCCTCTGTGGACGGTCAGCGCCGACCGGATCGAAATGTCGCCCATACGCGGGAATTTGCGGACGGCCAGCTCGCGGTAGCGCGGGTACGCCTCCCGGGGCGGGAACATGCCGTGCTCGAACGTGCCGCCGTCCTCCCAGTGCGTGCCGGGCGCGATCTCGAAGGGCCCCATGTCCGGTTCGGTGTCGACGGCGGTCACGTTGACGGCCAACGAGTTCAGCCTGCCGTGGCGGGCGGTCTCCTCGGGCATCGGGAAGTCGCGGTGCCATGGCTGGTCCATCGCGCCCGCCAGCGGGACGTCGAAGCCGACCTCGACGATCCGGTACTCCGGACCCAGCACGGCCTCGGCGACGGCGGTGATCCACGGATGGGATGCCAATTCCGCGAAGCCGCGCAACTGTTCGGGATGGATTTCGACGTAGAACCGGTTGGGTCCGCGACCGACCGCGCCGTTCTCGCGGCCGCGCGCCTCGGCGAACGCCGTCTCGATGTCTTCGCCCAGCCGTCCGACCCACTCACGAGTGAACGCCTGCGGGAGACCGATGATGCCCTCCCGATGCAGGCGGGCGGTCAGGGATTCGAGTTCGTCGGCGGGCAGCGGGGCGGGGGCGGGGGTGGGGGCGGTGTGATTGACGGGCATCTCGACCTCCGGGCGACACGGCACTGTCACTCCAGTTTGCAACGTGGCATGCCACGTTGCAAGAGGTATCCTCGCCGCGAGCGAGAGGACGAGGATGAACCCGAAGCTGCGGGATGTGGCCGAGCACGCCGGGGTGTCCGTGCGGACGGTGTCGAACGTGGTCAACGGCTTCCGCTACGTCGCCCCGGCGACCAGGGAGCGGGTGCAGGCGAGTATCGACGCCCTCGGCTACCGGCCCAACATGGCCGCCCGGACACTCCGGCAGGGCCGGACCGGGCTGGTCGCGCTGGTGATCCCGGAAATCGACTCGCCCTACTTCTCCGAGCTCGCCGCGCGGACGGTGCGTATCGCCGAAGCCCGGGGACTGACGGTCCTCATCGACCAGACCGACGGCGACGCCGAACGGGAGACGCAACTGCTGCACGGACGGCGCAGCCAATTGGTCGACGGCGTGCTGTTCAGTCCGTGGGCGGTGGCCCCCGCGGAACTGGCCTCCCGGACCGACACCGCTCCCCTCGTGCTCCTCGGGGAGCACGACGGTACCGCCGGGGTCGACCACGTCGCGATCGACAACGTCGCGGCCGCACGCGAGGCCACCGCGCACCTGCTGGCGCGCGGCCGTCGGCGGATCGCCGCGGTCGGGAGCCAGCCGCATTCGCTCAACGCGACCGCCCGCCAGCGGCTGGCCGGATATCGGGAGGCGCTCGCCGACGCCGGGCTGCCGGCCGAGCCCGAGCTTGAAGTGACCGTGCCGAGTCTGCATCGCGCCGACGGCCATCAGGCGATGCTGCGGCTGCTGGACTCTCCCCGTCCGCCCGACGCGGTGTTCTGCTTCACCGACGAACTCGCGCTGGGCGCGTTGCGAGCCGCCGCCGACCGCGGCGTCGCGGTGCCGGATTCCTTGGCACTGATCGGTTTCGACGACATCGAAGACGGCAGGTTCAGTGTCCCGGCGCTCACCACCGTCTCCCCGGACAAGGATCGCATCGCCGAACTCGCCCTCGACCGGCTGGCCGAGCAGATGTCGAGCCCGCGATCACCGCGCTCGATCGTCGCCCCGCACCGGCTGGTCGTCCGGGAAACGAGCTGAGCCCGGGCCGTGATCACTGCGGCGCGGGTTCCTTCGAGTACCGTCCCAGGCCGCCGATCGCGGCCATGATCAGCACGACCCCAACGACACCCGCGACCGTCAGCCGTTCATCCAGCCAGACGACGGCGATCAGGACGGCGGTGACCGGTTCG
Source organism: Amycolatopsis sp. PSD-21 (assembly GCF_055561455.1). Taxonomy (NCBI): domain Bacteria; kingdom Bacillati; phylum Actinomycetota; class Actinomycetes; order Pseudonocardiales; family Pseudonocardiaceae; genus Amycolatopsis; species Amycolatopsis sp. PSD-21. The sequence continues at coordinate 5,401,942 of NZ_CM145712.1, forward strand.
AGCAGGGTCGCCACCACCGCCGCGCCGCTGGGTGTGGATCGGAGGCCGGTGAACAGCAGTGCGTAGGCGAGCGCCATGGTCACGGCCCCGAGGTAGCCGATCAGCGCCCACGACCGGAGGTCGCCGGTCCACATCCCACCACCGGTCGCCAGCGGCACGATCAGCCCGGCGGGAACGAGGACCATCGCGGCGACACAGGTCGTCGTCGTGGTCATGGTCAGCGTGTCGAGCCGCAGCGATAGTGGCCCGGCCGCGTCGGCGGAGAGGGCGTAGGCGGCGCCGGACGCGAGTGCGGCGAGCACACCTAGAACCGGATACGGCGCTTCGCCGTCAGGGCTGCCGGCAACGCTGACGAGGAGGAGCCCCGCGAGTGCGACTGCGACCGTGAGGAACTGGCCGGCGGAGGGCCTGCGGCGACGCCTGACGCTGCCGGTGATCAGCAACAGCACCGGCGCGAATCCGAGACACACCACGGTGGTGATGCTCACCCCCGCCCACAGGACGGCCACGAAGAAGAGCAGCTGGAAGATCGCCGTCGAAACCCCGACCACGGTCACTCGCCGCCAATGCCGCCGCCCGAGCCGCACGCAGTCACGCGACCGCCGCAGCACGGCGGCGGCGATCACCAGGACGACGACCGCGACCAGGGCGCGATACCCGCCGATGGCCAGCGGCGAGAGGCCAGAAGCGTCGTGGACGACCGGGATTACCGGGCCGATCGTGCCCCAGAGCACGCCGGCCAGACACACCAGGACCAGTGCTCTCCCCCGGCCGATGGACGCCTGGACGGGCTGTGTTTCCGTGGTTGCCACACCGGCAGCATGACAAACGGTCTCGGACCCGGTCGACGCCGGATCCGGAACTCGCCACCGACTTACCGGTTTTCGTTCCGGCGAAAAGGTGTGTACGCGGACCGCGCCTATCGGTGAGGGTGATTCCCACGCCAACGGAAACAGCCGGGCGAATTCCACAAAGCTCAGAGAGGGGTAAATCGTGCGTGAATTGCGATTCGTCGGCGTCACGACCGCCGTATTGTTGGCGCTGGGCGCCGGGTCGGCCTCGGCTGCCACAGCCGCGGACGGCGGGCTGGAGGGCCAGAACGAGGACTCCGTGGCCCAGGACAGCGAACGTTACCGGAACTTCGACCTCCAGGAGGTCGGCGGGCCGCTCCTCGCCAGGGTCGTCGTCGACCTGAAGGACCGCGATTTCACCGTATGCGACAAGAAGGCGAACGGCTACTGGGCGTACGCTTCGTTCCAGGAAACGGTGAGTTCGCCTCCGGCGAAGCCCTACTACCGGGACACGACTTCAGGTCCGAAGTGCACCCATTACGACAAGACGATCTCGAAGAAGAAGGACATCGTCACGATCTGCCAATCCGACCCGCTGTGGGACACCTGCATCGACCGCGGCGTCCGGTGGTGGTGACCGTCCACAGATCCGGGCCACGTCGCGAAAGCCACTTTGGGGACACCTGATGTCTCGAAAGTGGCTTTCGCGACGTGACCGGACTCAGACCTTGCGTCCGACGCCGGCGTAGACGTCGTCCGGTTCGATATCGCGGAGGCCGGGCTCCGGCCGCCACAGCGGCGCGCTCACCACACCGGGGTCGACCAGCTCCAGTCCTTCGAAGAGAGCGGCGACTTCGGCGTATGGGCGGAAATACATGGGATCCCTGCTGTTCTTCATCGCCTCGGTGACCGCCGCCATTTCCAGGGGCGCGTGGTCCGCGGTCAGATGCGACAGCGCGACCAGGCTGCCCGCCGGCAGTGCCTCGCGGTAGCGGGTGACGATCTCGGCGGGGTGCTGGCTGTCCGGGATGAAGTGGAACACGGCCACCATGAGCAGCCCGATCGGCTCGCCGTCGGCCAGCAACGCCCGCGCCGCCTCCGAGTTCAGGACCGCTTCCGGACTGCAGAGATCTTCCTCGACGACACTGGCGTTCGGGTTGCCGTCCAGGATGAGCCTGCTGTGGGCGACGGCGACCTTGTCGTAGTCGACGTAGACCACCCGGCATCCGGGGTCCATGTCCTGGGCGATTTCGTGCACGTTGCCGACGGCCGGGATCCCTGAGCCCAGATCGAGGAACCGGGTGATGCCCTGCCCGACCATGTACTGCACGGCGCGGCGAAGGAACGCCCGGTTCGACGCGGCGACCTGGCGGCCCGTCGGCAGCACCGCCATGACCTTCTCCCCGACAGCGCGGTCGGCGTCGAAATTGTGACTGCCGCCGAGCAACCAGTCGTAGACCCGTGCCGCACTGGGCACTCGGATGTCGACACCTTCTGGAACCCGTTCGCCCGCCACGGACACCCCACACCTCGCAACGCATCGGTTCTCGGTACACCCTGTCGCCGGTACGGTACCGACCGCGACACCTCTCTCGAAACCCGCATTAGCATCGTTTTAGATGTATCGTTATCGATGTGAAGGCCAGTGAGTTGTATCTTCTCGGCAAGCACCTGATGGAGCTCGCCGCCCGGGGCATGCGTGACGATTCGGATCCGGAGACCCCGGAGATCCACGACGTGCTGATCTCGGTGCTTGTCGAGGAGCCCGGCTTGTCGATCGGCGAATTGACCGCCCGTACCGGTTTCGCGCAGAGCCACGTCTCGGGTGCCGTCGCCAGAATGCGGGCGGCGGGCGCGCTCGTGACACGTCCTGATCCGGCGGATCGGCGCCGCACCCTGGTCGTCCCGGTCGACGCGTTGGTCGAGGCCGTCGCCCGGCGTCAGCAGCGTGCCGCCGAAGAGATCCTCGCCGCGGCGCTCGCCGAGCTCGATCCGGACGAGGACTCGGTCGCGGACCGGGCCGCGCGCCTCACCCGCGCGGCGGACGAGCTGTACCGGCTGCTGACCGCTCGCGCGCTCGGGGTGGACGAGGATTCCGCCCTTACGCCGTTGCACTCGCTGGCCGAGAAGACCACCGGAAGACCGAAGAACGGAGAGGGAACATGACTGGGGCAGCCGAATACCCGTTCACGGACACGGAACCGTTGCGGTGTCCCGCGGAATTCATCCGCCGTCAGGACGAGGAACCCGTCGGCCGGGTGCGCCTGGCCTCCGGCGAGGACGCCTGGCTCGTCACGCGTTACGCGGACATCCGGGGCTTGCTCGGCGATCCGCGGTTCCGCCCCTGGGTACCGGGGACCGGCTCGGCCGACGGCGGAGGACTGCTCTTCACCATGTCGGGCCCCGCGCACGCGCGGCTGCGGCGCATCGCGGCCAAGGCGCTCACCCCGCGCCGGATCGAACTGTTGCGCCCGCGCCTGGAAACCCTCGCGGCGGAGTCGGCCGCGAAGCTGATCTCGCAAGGTCAACCCGCCGACGTGCTGAACGGGTTCGCGATTCCTTTCGCCCTCGCGTCGCTCAGCGAGCTTCTCGGTGTCCCGCAGTCGGTTCGCGACGAGCTGCGGTCCTGGACCGACAGCATCGTCGCGGTGTTCACCGCGCCGAGCTATGAAGAAATGGCCGAAGCGGCCCAAAAGCTGGGCGGCTATCTCGCGGAATTGGTGGAGACCAAGCGAAACGCTCCCGGTGACGATCTGCTGACCGGCCTGATCGAGGCCCGCGACGACTCCGGCGACTCGTTGCGCCCGGACGAGATCACGCAGCTCGCCTTCGCGATCGTGATCGCCGGATACGTCCCGCCGTCGAACGCGCTGGCTCAGGCCGTACTCCGGCTGGCCGTCGAACCGGCACTCCCCCGCGACCCCGCCGGGATCCCCGCACTGGTCGAGGAACTCCTGCGCCAGGACCAGAGTTCGGCCACGGACCAGGGACGGGTCGCCGTCGAGGACGCCGAGATAGGCGGAGTCCCGATCCGTGCCGGCGAATTCGTCCTCGCGCCCTTGCGGGCGGGCAACCACGATCGTCGGCGCTTTCCGGAACCGGAGCTGGTCGATCCCGCTCGTACGCCCGGCCATCTCACTTTCGGGCACGGGCCACACCATTGTCTCGGGGCGGCCCTGGCCCGCACGGAACTCCAGGCCGGGCTCACCGCCTTACTCGCCGCCGCACCACGGCTGCGGCTGGCCGTGCCGTTCGAAGAACTCGCCTGGCGGCGGATGTTCCTCACCCTTCGCGGTCCCGTCGACGTCCCGATCACCTGGTGACACTTTTCCCGTCGGGGATCATCCGCTCGTACCCGCACTGAAGTTGACCCTGACGCAGGGGCAACCCCTCAGCATGGCTGCCATGAACACGCGAGACAGCCATTTCACGGTCCACCACGACGGCGTCGCGATCCGGGTCTCGCGCGGCGGCCGGGGACGGCCGCTTGTGCTGTGTCCCGGGCTGCTCACGCCACAGGCGGATCTGCACGAGCTGATCGGGTTGCTGCGCCTCGACCACGACGTGGTGACGTTCGACTTGAGAGGCCACGGCCTCTCCTCGCCCGGCGACCGGTACACCTTCGAGGCGTTCCTCGGCGATTTCGGCGCTGTCATGGCGGAGTCGGGCTACGTCGGCCCGCGGGCCGTTCTCGTGGGGCATTCGCTGGGCGCGGACCTGGCCGTGCACTACGCCGCCGGCCATCCGGACGCCGTGTCCGGGCTCGTCCTCGTCGACGGCGCGAACCCGGTGCCCGAACCGTTCCTCACCGAAGCCGACCTGCCGGAGTTCCGGGCGATGGCGGAGGGACTGCGGCACGAGTTCGAGCGGGTCGCGGGCACCGCGCGTCAGGTTCTGCTGTCCCCACAAGACTTCCTCGATCTCAACATCGAGATCGAAGCAGTGCGCTCCGGCATCCTCGACCAGTATCGGAGGATCGACTGTCCGATCCACCTGATCATGGCGGCCTCGATGGCCGGGGGCGGCGATGACGAGCGTGCGCGGTGGCGCAACGAGAACTGGCGCGCCGGGGTCGAACGGCTCACCCGCGAGCGGCCGCACGTCTCCACGTCGTGGCTCGACGCCGACCACCGGCTCGTCGTCACCCACGCGCGGCAGATCGCCCGCCTGATCCGCGTTGCCGCACACTGAGCGCATGTTGACCCATCGGTGAGCTGGCGTCGTGCGCGGGGGTGACGGTGCGCGCGGTGCGGCACTATCACGCCAAGGGCCTGCTGCCGGAGCCCGAGCGCGACCATTCCGGTTACCGGCGCTACGACGCCGGGGCGGTGATCGAGCTGGTCAGGATCAGGACCCTCGCCGAAGCCGGGGTCCCGCTGTCGCGAGTGCGGGAACTGCTCCAGGCCGACGAACGCGAGTTCGCCGCGGCGGTCGCCGACATCGACGAGCGGCTGCGCGCCGAAATCCGCCAACGGCAGCGGCATCGCGAGCGGATCGCCCGGCTCGCGTCCGGGGACGCCCTGGTGCTGCCGCCGGAGGTGGTCGAGATTCTCGACGTGCTGCGGGCGCACGGCGTCGACGAGAGGATCGTCCAGGTCGAGCGGGACGGCTGGATCCTGCTGGCCGCGCACTCACCCGAACGGATCCCGGAGTGGGCGGAGCGCAAGAAGGAGCAGCTCGCCGATCCGCCGCTCATCGATTTCTATCGCACCCTGGGGCAGGCGCTCGACCGGAGCGACGACGATGCCGAGCTGATCGAGCTCGCCGACAAGCTGGCCGTCCACATCACGCGGATGGCGGACGAGCGGAACGAGGCCTATGTCGGCGACACCGACGTCGCACCGCCTTTCGCCGAACTGATGGACGCACTCGCCTTCGACACCGCCCCGCCGGCCCGCCGGCTGATCGAGCTGCTGAGAACGCGAGGCTGGACCGGCTGGACGAAACTCGAACGCGTGACGCCTGCACCACCGTTGCCGTGAGGTCGAGGGCACTTCAATGGCGCGGGCGAGTACTCGGCTTCCCTTTCGGCGGCGCTCAACGAGCGAGCCGGAAGGCGCGAGGCGGACCTCGACCCGGATAAGGAAGGTGCCCAGAACTGACGACTCGCGGGCTGGCCGCTTCCCCGCTCGCGTGTCCCCACCGGTGGGCGCCGATGTCCAGTGCCACGTCGCGGAGGTGGCTTTCGGGACATCCCCGGCGTTGCGAAAGTGGCTTTCGCAACCTTCAACGTTGCGAAAGTGGCTTTCGCAACATACCCCGCCCCTCAAGGAAAACCGGCACTACGAAAGCGTGAATCCCAGTTCCCGGCCTCGCGTCACGAGTTCTTCCCGGGCCGACGGATGCGCGACGTGGTCGACGATCTGCTGCGCCTGTTCGCTCGAATCGTTGCCCCAGATGGTCGCGACGCCGTGTTCACTCACCAGGAAACTGTGCTGGAACGACGTCACCGGCCCGGCCAGCCGCGGCACGACCGTCGAGACGTCGGCCTTCGGATGCCACGACGGCAGCGCGATGATCGCCCGCCCGCCGGGTGAGTGCAACGCCCCGACCACGAAGTCGGTCTGCCCGCCGAATCCCGAATAGATCGCGCCTCGCACCCGGCTCGCGTTGGCCTGCGCGAACAGATCCACTTCGAGAGCACTGTTCACCGACACCAGGCCGCGCTGCCGGGCGATCACGGCGGGATCGTTCGTCTTTTCCGTGCGCAGCAAGCGAACCCGCGGATTGCGGTCGAGCCAGCGGTACAGCTCCGCGGTGCCGAACACGAACGAGGCCGTCACCGGCACCGCCGGATCGAGGGCACCGGCGCGGTCGAGCGCGAGCACACCGTCGCTGAACATCTCCGACCAGATCGCGAGCCCGCGCCGTCCGGTCACCGCGGCCAGTGTCGCGTCCGGGATCCCGCCGATGCCCAGTTGCAGGGTCGCGCCGTCCTCGACCAGCCCCGCCACCCGCTCACCGATGGTCCGCGCCGTGTCCCCCACCGGCCGCGGGACGGGTGACAGGAGCGGCTCGGCCACGTCGAGGGCGTAGTCGATCTCGCTGACCGGCAGGACTCCGTCGCCGTGGACGAACGGCATCTCCGGGTTGAGTTGCGCGACGACCAGGCCACCGCGCGCCCGCACCGCCTCGACGGCCGCGGGCAGGATGTTCACCTCCGTACCCAGCGACACCATGCCGTCCACCGGGACCGAGGTGTGCAGCAGGACCACGTCCGGCGGCAACGCCGTCTTGAGCAGTTGCGGCACCAGCGACAACCGCGACGGGAAGTACCGCAGCCCGGCGCGGCCGCGCATCCCGGCACCCACGAACGGCGTCTCCAGCAGCACACCTTCGCGGTCCGGCATTCCGGCCTGCGCGTTCAACGCGAACAGCCGGTACTCCGCGAGCGCCGTGTCCAGCACTTTCAGCGCCCGCATCGGGGTGGCGAAGTTCCCGCTCACCACCACCCGGGGGCATGACGCGGGAACGCCCGCCAGGATGGAACCGAGCTGACTCTCCGACAAGACGCGCATGAGCCGATCATGCCCGAGGGACCGCGTGCCGGGTCTGGAGGAGGTCCCGCACCGCGCCTTCGTCCCCCTCGATGTCGACGAGCCCGGCGACGTCGTCGAGCTCGAGCGCACCCGCCGCCAGCCCGAGAACGATCGCCGCGTCCGCCCGGAGGACGGCGTCGAGTTCACCTCCGTCGTGCTTCTCGACCTCCGTTCCACCGGGCGCCGCTCGCAACCGGAACAGGCTGCCGTCCACCTCGATACCGATCGCCGGCGACCGGTGCCCGCCGGGCAGCAACGCTCGAAGGGCGACGACGAGCCATGCGGCGTCGAAGCGATCGCCGTCCGGCCCTCGCATCATGAGCGGGGTGGACCAGCGGACGAGGCCCTCGATCGGCTCTCGCAGCCCGGCGCCCCACTCCGTGAGCGCGTAGACGACGGCGTTGGTCCCCTCGGCCAGGTTCCGTTCGACCACGCCGGCGGCCTCGAGGTCGCGAAGGCGATCGGCGAGCAGATTGGTGGCCACGCCGGGAAGCCCGTCGAGCAGCTCCCGGTAGCGGGCGGGGGCGATCAGGAGCTGGCGGACGATGAGCAGGTTCCACCGGTCGCCGACGACGTCGAGCGCCCGGGCAAGCCCACAGTACTGACCGTAACTCCGCATCGCTTGACCTTCTCAAGTGCGCGTGAAAAACTCAAGCATCCCGACGCCGGAGGAGGCCGCGATGGCCGACATCACCGAGAGCGTCCGGCCCTCCTGGGTCGACGACGACCTGTTCCCCTTCGAGAGCCGCTTCGTCGACATCGACGGGAACACCGTGCACTACATCGACGAGGGCTCGGGGCCCACCCTGATGTTCCTGCACGGCAATCCGACCTGGTCGTTCCTCTGGCGCGACGTGATCCGCGCGCTGCGCGGAGACTTCCGGTGCGTCGCCCTCGACTATCCGGGCTTCGGGCTATCGACGCCGAAACCCGGCTACCGCTACTGGCCCGAGGAGCACGCGGACGTGGTCACCGGGTTCATCGACGCGCTCGGCATCGAGAAAGCGACCCTCGTCGGGCAGGACTGGGGTGGCTTGATCGGCCTGGCCGCCGCTCAGCGACGGCCAGACGCCTTCGATCGGCTCGTGCTCGCGAACACCTGGGCCTGGCCGGTCAACGGGATTCTCCATTTCGAGGCCTTCTCCCGCATCATCGGCGGGCCCGTCGGCCGTTTCCTCGTCCGGCGATTCAACCTTCTCGTCAACACGTTCATCCCCACGGGCCACCGGCGGCGGAAACCGACCGCGGCCGAGATGACCCAGTACCGCCGGGCGCTGGACACCCCCGCGCGGCGGCAGTCTTCCGCCGTGTTCCCCGGCAGGACGCTCGCCAGCCGAGCCTTCTTCACCGAGGTCGAGGCGGGCCTCGCCGACGTCGCCCACCTGCCGACGCTGATCGTGTGGGGCGACGCCGACATCGCCTTCCGCCCCCAGGAACGCGAACGCCTCGAAGCGACCTTCCCCGACCACCGCACCGTGATCGTCGAGGGCGCCGGCACCTACGTCGAGTCCGACGCGCCCGAGGAATTCGTCGCCGCGATCCGCGACTGGCTGGGAACGGGCTGACTGTCACAAAACGGTGCCGGCCGGGGTCGTATGGGCGAAGCACGACCGAGACGACCCGAGCGAGGACCGGCGATGAGTGAACGACCCGAGGCGCAGGGCGCCATGGACCCGGCGACCGAAGCGTTCGTGACCCACCGCAACCTGCTTTTCACCGTGGCCTACGAGATGCTCGGTTCGGCCACCGACGCCGAGGACGTCCTGCAGGAGACCTGGTTGCGCTGGGCGGGCGTCGCGCTCGACACGGTGCTGGATCCGCGTGCGTTCCTGGTCCGGATCACCACCCGGCAGGCGCTCAAACGGCTGCGGACGCTCGGCAGGCGCAAGGAGTCCTATGTCGGCCCGTGGCTACCCGAACCGCTGCTGACCACCCCCGACGTGGCCGAGGACGTCGAACTCGCCGCCAGCGTGTCGATGGCGATGCTGCTGGTGCTGGAGACACTCGCGCCGACCGAGCGGGCCGTCTTCGTGCTGCGGGAGGTTTTCGCCGTCGGGTACGACGAAATCGCCCAGGCCGTCGACAAGACTCCCGCCGCCGTACGCCAGATCGCCCACCGGGCACGGGCCCACGTCGCCGCGCGCAGACCGCGTGGCACCGGATCACCGGCCGAGCACCGGGCCGCGCTCCAGGCGTTCCAGTCGGCGGTGGAAACAGGCGATCTGCAAGGCCTGCTCGACATCCTCGCGCCGGACGTCGTCGCGCTCAGCGACGGCGGCGGGGTGAAACACGCCCTGCTGCGGCCGATCGTGGGCGCGGACAAGGTGGCCAGGCTGCTGGCCGTCGGCTGGTGGAAACGCGAGGCGGAAAGGTCCGTCGAACCAGTGCAGGTCAACGGCGGCCCCGGTCTGCTGATCCGCGTCGGCGGGGAGATCGACGGCGTGCTCGCGGTCCGGGTCGAAAACGGCTTCGTCACCGGTGCCTATCACGTCCGCAATCCCGAGAAACTCGCCAGCGTGACAAGGGAGTTCACGGTGAGCCGGTGATCCGCCGGGTTGAAAGCGTCCTTCACCGAGTCGGATGCGGTGAAGGACGCTTCAACCCGTCCAGCTCACTCCCGGACGGCCGCCGGGGCACGCTCGGGTTTGTCCGGGACGGGATCGACGGGCCCGGACGGCGCCTTCGCCACCGGCTTCCCCCGCCGCCGCCGGATCTCGAATCCGAGGAGGATCAACGCGAGCGTCACCGCGCTGAGCCAGAACTGCGAGCGAGTCGACGGCAGTAGCGCCATCGCCAGGATCACCGCGGCCATCAGCGCGATGGTCGCGTAGCTCAGCCACGGGAACAGCCACATCTTGAGCGTGAGCTTGTCCGGGTCCTCTCGCTCCAGCCTGCGGCGGAGCCGCACCTGCGCGAGCGCGATCGAGAGGTACACGAACAGCGCCACGGCGCCGTAGGAGTTGACCAGGAACTGGAAGATCAGGTCCGGCGAGGTGTAGGCGGCGATGACGGACACGTACCCGATCGCGGTCCCGGCCAGGATCGCGCGCCGCGGCACACCGCTGCGGGAAAGCCTGGTGAAGGCCTTCGGCGCGTCACCGTTGCTGGTGAGCGCGAACAGCATCCGAGACGAGGTGTACAGCGCCGAGTTCAGGCAGGAGAGCACCGCGGTCAGGACGATCGCGTTCATGATCGTGGCCACGGCCGGGATGCCGAGCACCTCCAGCACCGCCGCGTACGGGCTCACCGCGGTCGCCGGATCGTCCCAGGACTTGATCGCGACGACGAGGAACACCGAACCGACGTAGAACAGCACCACCCGGAAGATGATCGACCGCATGGCCTTCGCGATCGCCTTCTTCGGTTCCGCGGACTCGGCGGCGGCGATGGTGACGATCTCCGCGCCGGTGTAGAAGCCGATGCACGGGACCACCGCCGCGAGTACCGCCCCGATCCCGAGTGGCGCGAATCCACCGTGGGAGACCAGATTCGTCAGTCCACCTTGGGCACCCGGCCAGAAACCGAACAGGTAGAGGGCGCCGACGACCAGGAAGACGACGATCGCGACGACCTTGATCGAGGAGAACCAGTACTCGAACTCGCCGTAGGACCGGGCCGAGACCATGTTGGTGCCGGTGAGGATCAGGAGCAGGCCGAGACTGAGCACCCACAGTGGCACGTCCGGTACCCACAGCTGCAGGATCCGGCCGCCCGCGACGGCTTCGACCGCCACGACGATGACGAAGAAGTACCAGTACATCCAGCCGACGGCGAAGCCCGCGCGATTGCCGAGCGCTTCCCTCGCGTAGACGTAGAACGAGCCGAGCGCGGGTTTGGCGATCGTCATCTCCGCGAGCATCCGCATGATGAGCACGGTGATCAGGCCCGCGATGAGGAACGAGACCACCGCGGCCGGACCGGCCGACTGGATGACCACGCCGCTGCCGACGAACAGCCCGGCCCCGATGACGCCGCCGAGGGCGATCAGGTTCATATGTCGCTGCTTGAGCCCTGGTTTCAGGCCGCTGCTCTGTGCCGGGTCGGACGCTGAAGTCACGTCTCCTCCTTCTCGCACGCACCGCCGGGGCGGTGGCGCTGGGAGCTCCATTGTGGTTCCGGTCACCGTAGGAACAAGTCGGGCCCTGAGCGAGGGCCAGTTACGATGTGGGAAAGGGGTCCAGATACCACTCAGGACGGCTTGCGCGTCGCCAAGGCCAGCAGTTCCGCCGCCGGGCCGTCGAGGAGCCGCCCGGCGGGCCACACCGCGCGCAGGACACGTCCGAAGTCGACACCCTCCACCGCGACGGGCACGAGATCGTGGCCGGTGACGTCCAGTGCGCTGATCACCGCGGGGCCGGCGCCCGCGATCACGGCGTTGCGGACGGCGGAGGCGGAACCCAGCTCCAGCAACGGTTTCACCGCCCCCACCCCGGCCCGGCGCAAGGCGGCGTCGACGGTCTCCCTGGTTCCGGAACCGTGTTCGCGCACCACGAGCGGCGTGCTCGCCAGCTCCGCCGGGGTCAGCGGACGACGTTCGCGCGCCCAGGGATGGGCGCCGGAGACGACCACCACGAGGTGGTCCCCCGCGACCTTCCGCGAGGTGAGACCGGGCAGCGCGCCGGGCGATTCGACGAAACCGAGGTCGACCTTGCCCTCGCGGGCCAGTACGGCGACCTGATCCGAATTCGTGACCTCGAGGCCGAGGTAGAGGCCCGGGTTCGCGCGTTTGAGCTCGCCGATCCAGCCGGGGACCAGATGCTCGGCCAGTGTCATGCTCGCCGCGACGCGGAGTCCGGCCTCGTGCCGGGTCCGCAGGGCCTCGGCGCCGTCGAGCAGCCCGTCGAGCTCGGTGAGCACGCGGCGCGCCCAGCCGGCGATCACACGGCCGTCCGGGGTGAGCACGGAACCGCGACGGGTCCGGTCCAGTAGCACCAGGCCGAGCCGCCGCTCCACAAAGGACAGCCGCTTGCTCGCCGACGCCTGCGCGATCCCGAGGGTGGCCGCGGCCTGCCCGATGCTGCCCAGTTCGCCGACGAGGACGAGCAAGCGCAGGGAGTCCAACTCCGGCGCTGTCATAGCCAAACTGCATGACCTACCCGCCGCATTCGCGGCTACCGGCACTGTCCTCTCCGGACGACGCTCGTCACCATGAGCACCACGTATGCGCGGCGGACGAAGCCGCATCTGACCGGTCTCGCCGTCACCGCGCTCGGTGTGGCCGTCGCGTATCTGCTGAGCACCGCCGTTCCCGTGCTCAGCGCTCTCACGCTCGCGGTCGTGCTCGGGGTGCTCGCCGGCTCGCTGCCGGTGCTCTCGGACGGCACCCGGCAAGCCATCGCGAAGGTGACGAAGAAGCTCCTGCGCGCCGGTGTCGTCCTTCTCGGCTTGCAACTCGCGCTCCCTTCGGTGCTTTCCCTCGGCCCTGGCACGTTGCTCGCGGTCGTGCTGACGGTCGGTCTCACGTTCCTCGGCACGATCGGGCTCGGGAGGCTGATCGGCGTTCCGCGCGGTCTCGCGATGCTGGTCGCGACCGGGTTCTCCATCTGTGGCGCCTCGGCGATCGCGGCGATGGAAGGCGTCGTCGAGCGTGAAGACTCCGACGTCGCGACCGCGGTCGCCCTGGTCACCTTCTACGGAGGCCTGGCGATCGCGGCGGTCCCGCTGCTCGGCGGCTGGCTGGGCATGGACGCGCTGCGGATCGGCGGCTGGGCCGGGTTGGGCGTGCACGAGGTCGCGCAGGTCGTCGCGGCCGCCACCCCGGCGGGGACCGCCGCCGTCGCGGTCGCCGTGGTGGTGAAGCTGAGCCGGGTCGTCCTGCTGGCGCCGATGGTCGCGGCGGTCAGCGTGCACGAACGCCGTCGCCGCCCGTCCGCGGGCGGGAAGCGCGCGCCACTGGTCCCGCTGTTCGTCCTCGGTTTCCTGGCGATGGTGGTGGTGCGCAGCACCGGGATCCTGCCGGGCGTCGCGCTCGACGTCGCCAAGGTGATCTGCACGCTGTTGCTGGCGGGAGCGCTCTTCGGGCTCGGTTGCGCGGTCCGGATCGGCACCCTGGTCCGCACCGGCGGCCGGGCGCTGCTGCTCGGCCTGCTCTCCACGCTGCTCGTCGGCACCATCGCCTACGTCACCCTCGCCCTGCTCGGCTAGCTTGGACCGCGCTCAGCAGCGCGAGCGTTTCGATGTCGGAGGACGAGCAACCGCGGGAGAGATCGTTGAGCGGCGCGGCGAGGCCCTGGAGGATCGGGCCGAGCGCGACGGCCCCGCCGAGCCGCTCGGCGATCTTGTAGCCGATGTTGCCGGCGTCCAGATTCGGGAAGACGAGGACGTTCGCGCGACCGGCGACCGCGGATCCGGGCGCCTTGGCCGCCGCGATCGACGCCACCAGCGCGGCGTCGAACTGCAACTCGCCGTCCACGGGAAGACCGGGTTCTCGCTGCCGCACCAACGAAGTCGCCTCGCGGACGACGTCGACGCGCTGATGGGCCGCACTCCCCTGCGTGCTGAACGACAGCATCGCGACCACGGGGTCTTCGCCCGTCAGGCCGCGGTGGGTCGCCGCGGCGGCGAGGGCGATGTCCGCCAGCTGCTCCGCGCCCGGTTCGGGGACCACGGCACAGTCCGAAAAGGTCAGCCGCCGCCCGTCCGGGAGCAGCAGCAGGAAGCAACTGCTCAAAGTGGACACTCCCGGGGCCAGGCCCACGACCCGCAGCCCCGCGCGCAGGACGTCGGCGGTCGGCCGGGTCGCGCCGGCGACACAAGCGTCCACGACGCCCGCTCGCAAGGCCGCGGCCGCCACGAACACCGGATCGCGCCGGGCGGCGTCGAGTTTTTCCGGACGACGCTCGAATCCCGCTGCCAGGGCGGACTCGATCCGGTCGTCGGCCAGGGCGTCCGCGACGTCCACGATCAGGTCCTCCGTGGCCCCTGCCGCGCGAAGGCATGCCCCGTCACCGAAAAGCAGCGGCCGCACGATCCCCTCGTCCCGGAGTTTCATCGCGGCGCGGACGGCGCGCTCGTCGTCGCCGTCCGGCAAGGCGACGCGGAGATCCCCGCCGCGCAACGCCTCCCGCCAGCCGTCGAGCGTGGCGTCCGGCGTGACCTCGGTGGTCAGGCTCATCGAAGTACCTCCACGGACGAAGTGGGGGTCGCCGGAAGACGGCGACCCCCACGTGGTGAACAGAGGATCAGGGCTGGACGGCCTTCTCGACGTCGTTGAGCATCGCGTCGACGCCGTGCAGAAGCTCGGTGAGCACCTCGCGATCGGCGACGAGCGGCGGCGAGATCATCAGCATGGTCGCGCCGCGATCGTCGCCGCGGAGGATGACGCCCGTGCGCCGGAACGCCTCCGGGAGCACCTCGCGAAGCACCTTCAACGACTCGGCCTCGGTCAGCTCACGGCCGCTGTCGCGGTCGGCCATCAGCTCGATGGCGTAGAAGAACCCGGTGCCGCGGACGTCCTTGACGCAGCGGTGCGCGGACTTGAGCGAGTTCAGCGCGGCGAACAGCTCCGGGCCCTCGGTGCGCACGTTGTCGAGCACGCGCTCGTCCCGCATCGCGGTGAGGTTCGCGACGGCGACGGCGGTGGCGACCGGATGCCCGCCCCACGTGGCGCCGTGGGTGAAGACGCCGCCCTTGGGCGAGTCGTACAGCTCGGTGACCAGCTTCTCGCGCACGATCACCCCGCCGAGCGGCGCGTACCCCGACGTCGATCCCTTGGCGAAGGTGATCAGGTCGGGCACCACCCCGGTGACGCCGTGCCCGAACCAGTGGCCCAGCCTGCCGAACGAGCAGATGACCTCGTCGGACACGAGCAGGATGCCGTACTTGTCGCACAGGGCGCGCAAAGCGGGCCAGTATCCCTTCGGCGGCACCAGCGCGCCGCGGCCGTTCTGCACCGGCTCGGCGAACAGCGCCGCGATCGTCTCCGGCCCTTCCTCCAGGATGACCCGCTCGATCGCCGTGACACAGTCCAATTCGGACGCCGGACCGCAGTCTCCCAGCAGTCCCAACGTGTTCGGCACGTGCCGGACGCCCGGCATGAGCGGGCCGAAGGGTTCCTTGATCTTCGCCAGCCCGGTCACCGAGAGGGCGCCGATGGTCGTGCCGTGGTAGGCCATGTCGCGGCTGATGATCTTCGTCCGCTCGGGCTGCCCCTGGCTGCGGTGATACTGCCGGGCGAACTTCAGCGCGGTTTCCACCGCCTCCGAGCCCGAGTTGACGAAGAACGTCGTCCCGAGGTCGCCGGGCGCGAGCTCGGCCAGCAACGTGGCCGCCTCGATCGCCGGGGTGTGCGCCGAACCCCAGTTGCTCGCGTAGGCCAGGGTGCCGACCTGGTCGGCGGCGGCCTTGGCGATGTCGGCGCGCCCGTGGCCCATGTTGACGCAGAAGAGCCCGGCGAGACCGTCGAGATGGCGGCGTCCTTCGGTGTCGATCAGGTAGCTTCCCTCGCCGCGTACGAACACCGGGAAATCCGAGGCCCAGGTGTCCTTGCGGGTGAAGTGCGGGCCGAGATGCCTGCGGGCCTGCGCTCGCAGCTGGGTGACGTCCACCGGAGACCTCCTTCGAGACACGAGTCTGTGCCTTGACTTTCGCAACCCGGCTGGCACCGGCCCAGCACCAGAGCGGCGGCGTTCGATGGGTCCAGTTGGCCGGGGGCCGGCACCTTGGTGGCACCGGCGCCGCGCCTCCCCGGGGGCGTCGCGAAAGCCACTTTCGCGACGCCTGATGTCCCGAAAGTGGCTTTCGCGACATGCCCCTGCCCCACCTGCGCCGCTTCTCGCGGCCGCCTCCGGGCCCGACGTTGCGAAAGCCACTTTCGCAACGTTGAAGGTTGCGAAAGTGGCTTTCGCAACCACCCCTGCCCCAGCGACCAACCCGACGCCAGCAGTGGGGTGTTGATGAAGGAATCTGGACGTCGAGGGTCCCAATTCCTTCATCAACACCCCAATGCGCGTGAAGGCCCCCTTCCCTCGGCTGAGCCGAGGGAAGGGGGCCTTCACGCGCGAAACCGCGGACTACACGTAGTCCTTGTACTTCTCCAGGAACCGCACCGGCTTGGACAGCGCGTCCCGCCGGAACGGGTCGCCCAGCTCGCGGGTGCACATGATCTCGATGACGGTCGTCTTGCCCTCGTTCATCTGCGCGTCGACGGCGCGCTGCAGCGCGGGGCCGACCTCGTCGAGCTTCTCGACGACGATGCCTTCCGCGCCCATCGCCTTCGCGATCCCCGCGAAGCTCTCGCTCTCCAGCTCACCCGCGACGAACCGCCGGTTGTAGAAGTCGACCTGGTTCTTCTTCTCCGCGCCCCACTGCCGGTTGTGGAAAACCACCGCCGTGACCGGGATGTCGTGGCGGACCGCGGTCATGATCTCGCCCATGCTCATCCCCCACGCGCCGTCGCCGGCGTAGGAGATCGCGGGCCGGTCGGGCGCCGCGGCCTTGGCGCCGATGATGGTCGGCAGCGCGTACCCGCAGTTGCCGAAGCTCATCGGGGCGAAGAAGCTGCGCGGCTCCTCGAAGCGCAGGTAGCTGTTCGCGACCGAGTTGATGTTGCCGATGTCGGTCGACACCATCACGCGCGGCGGCATCGCCTTCTCCAGCTCCCGCAGCACTTCCCGCGGGTGGAGCCAGTTGCCCTCCTCGCTCTCCTGTTCCGCGATCATGTCGAGGCTGAACGGGTCGGTCTCGTGGGTCCAGGCGTCGAGTTCGGCCTCCCACGCGTCCTTCTCCGCCTTGATCTTGGCGGCGCGGGCGTCCTTTGTGGAGTCACAGGCCAACGTCCTGTCCGCGAGGCGCTTGGTCAGCGCGACCGCCGCGTCCTTGGCGTCGCCGCAGATGCCGACGGTGATCTTCTTGACCAGGCCGAGCATCTTGTGGTCCGCGTCGATCTGGATGATCTTCGCGTCCTTGGGCCAGTAGTCCATGCCGTGCTGCGGCAGGGTGCCGAACGGGCCGAGCCGCGAGCCGAGCGCGATCACGACGTCCGCCTGCGAGATCAGCTTCATCGCGGCCTTGGAGCCCTGGTACCCCAGCGGCCCGCACCACTGCGGGTGACTCGCCGGGAACGAGTCGTTGTGCAGGTAGCTGTTCACCACCGGCGCGCCGAGACGTTCCGCGAGCGCCTTGCACTCCTCGACGCCGTCGGCCATCACGACGCCGCCACCGGAGATGATCACCGGGAACTCCGCCGTGGCCAGGAGCGCCGCGGCCTCGTCGAGGCTCCGCTCGCCGCCGGGACCGCGATCGAGCCTGGCGGGCTCCGGGATCTCGGCCTCGATCTCGCCGTAGAAGAAGTCGCGCGGGATGTTGAGCTGCGTCGGGCCGAGCTCCGAGTGGGCCCGGTCGAAGCACCGGCCGGTGTACTCGGCCATCCGCTTCGGGTTGTTGACGTGCCCCTGGTACTTGGTGAACTCCTGGAACATCGGCAGCTGGTTGGCCTCCTGGAATCCGCCGAGGCCGGTGCCCATCGTGCCCGCTTCCGGCGTCACGATGACGACCGGGCTGTGCGCCCAGTAGGCGGCGGCGATCGCGGTGACGCAGTTGCTGATCCCGGGACCGTTCTGCCCGATGACGACGCCGTGCCTGCCGCTCACCCGGGCGTAGCCGTCGGCCATGTGCCCCGCGCCCTGTTCGTGCACGACCGGTACCAGCCGGATGCCGGCCGGCGCGAAGATGTCCATCGCGTCCATGAACGCCGACCCCATGATGCCGAAGATGTCGGTGACGCCGTTCGCCACGAGCGTCTCGACGAAGGCCTCGGACGGGGTCATCTTCTTCCGGCCGCTGACGACCACGCGGCCGTCACCCGTCTTCCGTTCCGTCATGTTCCGCTCCTTCGACAGGCAGATTTACAAAAAACGATACGTGGCGTTCCTGAAATCAGGATGCGACCGACGATAGGACGCGGATCGGCGAGCGTCAACGTCGGATTCTGGAAATCGAGACGCTGTGTGCTACTTTTCGGAACATGGAGCTGCTTCGCGAACCCGATCCGATCAACGGGGACACGCCGACCATGCGGCTGTTCTCCCTGCTCGAGCTGATCGCCGCCAAGGACCAGCTGGTCTCCCTGCAGGGGCTCGTCGAGGAGACCGGCCTGCCGAAACCGACGCTGCACCGCATGCTGCAGCAGCTCGAAGGGGCCGGCCTGCTGGTCCGTCAGGCCGACGGCCGCCACTACGGCACCGGCCACCGGCTGCGACGGCTCGCGGAGAATCTGCTCCTCAACGCGACCCACCACGGCGCCCGGCACGCCGTCCTGCGCCACCTCGTCGACGAACTCGGCGAGAGCTGCAACGTGACCACGTTGTCGGGCAACGAGATCGTGTACCTCGACCGCGTGGAGACACCGGAACCGCTGCGGTTCTACCTCCGGCCCGGCTCGCGCGTGCCGATCCACTGTTCGGCCAGCGGCAAGATGATCCTCGCGCAGATGAGCCCGTCACAGCGGCGGAAGCTGCTCGCGCACGCGCCGCTCAAGCAGTACACGAACAAGACCCTCACCGACCTCGACGCGCTCGAAGCCGAGTTCACCCGCATCCGCCGCGACGGGTTCGCGCTCGACGACGAAGAGTTCCTGCCCGGCTTGGTGTGCGTCGCGGTCCTCGTGCCGGGGCGCGCCAACCTCTGCGTCGCCGTGCAGGCACCCGTCATGCGGCTGACGCCGGACAAGGCGCTGCAGACACTCCCCGCGTTGCAGCGCGCGGCCGAAGCGATCAGCCGCGTCGACGCCGAGGGCGCGTCCGAACCGGAAAGTGTTCCGTCGTAAGGAGTTCTCATGGTCCCCGAGCTACGGCTCCCGGTACGCGAAGTCTTCGGCATCGATTCGGACCTCGTCGTCGGCGCGTTCCGCGAGCGGGGCGAGCACGTCCCCGAGATCGACGAGGCGTACCGCTTCAACCCGGACGTGACGCTGGCCCTGCTCGCCGGCTTCACCCGCGACCGCCGGGTACTGGTGCAGGGCCTGCACGGCACCGGGAAATCGACCCATATCGAGCAGGTCGCCGCGCGACTCAACTGGCCGTGCGTGCGCGTCAACCTGGACGGCCACCTCAACCGCCTCGACCTCGTCGGCCGCGACGCCGTCGTCCTGCGTGAGGGCAAGCAGGTCACCGAGTTTCAGGAGGGCATCCTCCCGTGGGCGCTGCAGCGGCCGGTCGCGCTGGTGCTCGACGAGTACGACGCCGGCCGCCCGGACGTCATGTTCGTGCTCCAGCGGGTCCTCGAACGCGACGGCAAGTTCACCCTCACCGATCAGAACCGCGTCCTGCGTCCGCATCCGTCGTTCCGGCTGTTCGCCACCGCCAACACGGTCGGGCTCGGCAACCTCAACGGGCTCTACCACGGCGCGCAGCGGCTGAACCACGCGCAGATCGACCGCTGGAACATCGTGGCGTCGCTGAACTACCTGCCCGCCGCCGAGGAGATCGCGATAGTGCGGGCGAGGGTCCCCAGCGTTTCCGAGTCGCTGGCGGCGTCGCTGGTCGCGGTGGCCGCCTTGACCCGCAAGGGTTTCCAGGCCGGCGACCTGTCCACCCTGATGTCCCCGCGCACCGTGATCACCTGGGCGGAGAACATCGAGATCTTCGGTGATCCGGCGACGGCGTTCCGGCTGTCCTTCGTGAACAAATGCGACGAAGCCGAGCGCGACCTGGTGGCGGAGTACTTCCAGCGCTGCTTCGACGACGAGCTCCACCTGCTCTCGGCATGACCGCGGGGCAGGCCGAAACCCGGCGCCGCAACCAGGTCGAGGAGCTGTGCGCGGCCGCGGTCCGCGCGCTCACCGGAGATCCGGCGCTCCACTTCCGGGCACGGCGCCTGCACCGCGGGCGCGACCCGCTCCCCCTGCACGCACCGCATCTCCGCCACTCGGCCGACGACGATCTGCTGTCGTCCCGCGGGATCGCGGACGGGATGGCGCTGCGCCTGACGTCCTCCGACGCCGCCTTGCACCGGAGCCTGTGCCCGCGAGACCCGGCCGAACGCGGGATTTTCGAGCTGCTGGAACAGTTCCGCGTCGAATCGCTCCCGCCCGCGGACCTTCCGGGAATGCGGCGGAACCTGCGCCTGCGTCATCTGCGCTGGTCACTGGAGTTCCACCGCTCCGGCCTGACCGAGACCGCACGCGGGTTGCTGCTGTACACGGTCGCGCAGATCTGCCGGTCGAGGATCACCGGCGAACCGGTGGTCGAGGAGACCGAGGACCTCATCGAGGCGACCAGGTTCGCGCTGGCGCCTTCCCTCGGCCACGACCTCGCCGGGCTTCGGCGGCACCGGACGGACCAGAAGGCGTTCGCCGAACACGCGCTGGCGATCGCCCGGACGACCGGCGGCCTGCTCGCCGGGACCGAGCAGGCCGCCGAAGACGAGAGCGATCCCACCGACCCGCGGTTCAGTCTCGTGATCGACTTCGACGCGAGCCACGGCGAACAGATTCCCACCGCGACCGCCGGCACCAGCCGGACCTTGGGCGAATCCGGTGCGGCGTACCGGGTTTTCACCACCGCGTACGACCGCGAACGGCGGGCGTCGGACCTGGTGCGCCCCGGGCTGCTGGCCGAACTCCGCGAACGGCTCGACCGGCGTGTCGGCAGGCAGGGCGTCGGGCCGGGACGGCTGGCACGCGACCTCAAGGCGGTGCTGGCCGAGCCCGCGCGCGACGGCTGGGACGGCGGCCAGGAGGAAGGCCAGCTCGACGGCCGGACGCTGGCACAGCTGATCAGCTCCCCCACCGAACGCCGCATCTTCCGCACCGAACGGATCGAGCCGGTGGCGGACACCCTCGTGACGTTCCTGATCGACTGTTCGGGTTCGATGACCGCGCACGCGGAACCCGTCGCCGCGCTGGCCGACCTCTTCGCGCGGTCGATCGAACTCGCCGGCGCCACCTGCGAGGTACTCGGCTTCACGACCGGCGCCTGGAACGGCGGCGGACCCGGGCGGGAGTGGAGACGAGCGGGACGGCCGCGCCATCCCGGCAGGCTCAACGAACGCCTGCACCTCGTGTTCAAGGACGCCGAGACACCGTGGCGCCGGGCACGCCCGGACCTCGCGGCGCTGCTGAAGGCCGATCTGTTCCGGGAAGGGATCGACGGCGAGGCGGTGGCCTGGGCCTGCGGCCGGATGCGCGCGCGAACGGAGGCACGCCGGATCCTGCTCGTCCTCTCCGACGGCAGCCCCATGGACGGCGCGACGAGCCTCGCGAACGATCCGCACTACCTGGACGAGCATCTGCGGGAAACGGTGCTGCGAGAGGAGAACGGCGTCGAGATCCGCGGGATCGGCGTGGGGCTCGACCTCAGTCCCTTCTACCGCCGCTCCCGGGTTCTCGACACCTCGGTCACGTCCGGGTACGCGCCGTTCCGGGACGTCCTCGAACTGCTCTCCCGGGGCTGAACGCCGCCGGTTCCCTTCCCTGAGCCGCGGATGGCTCAGCGGCCGTAGCCACCCTCTTCACCGCTGTTCCCGCCGAAGTCGGCGCGCTGCCCTTGGTCACCGCCGTATTCGTTGCCCTGGCCGCCGCCGAACTCGGCGCGCTGCCCTTGGTCACCGCCGTACTCGTTGCCCTGGCCACCGCCGAAGTCGTTGCCGCCCTGACCGCCGGATGCGTCGTTACCGAAACCGCCGCCCTGCTGTTGCCCTTCGTTCTGCTGTTCGCCACCGGACTCGCCGAGGAAACCCTTGGCCTTGTCGGCGGCCGAGTCGATCTTGTCGGAGTGTTCACCGAAGCGGGACTTCGCGAAATCGGCGGCCTTGTCGACGTGCTCCCCGCTCACCTTGTCCTTCATGCCTTCGAAGTCGATACCCACGAGAACTCCTCACCTGGTTCGAATACGCCGAAGACCGGCGCATACCTCCATCAAAGTCCATTCGCCGGGCGCGGCAACTCGAACGCGACGGATGGGTGAGTCGGAGAGTTCTCCTTTCCAGTAAGGGAAAACCTCCGTGAGCAAGACGTGGAGACGGCAGGGGTGGTCGCTCACTCGGGTGGACTTGCCGACCGTTCGCGGCCATACGAGTGCGACCCGTGAGCCGGTCACGCCTAAAGGTTTCCTGGTCGACGCGATTTCTCCACACGATGCCCACGACACGGCCGAGGTCGGTCACACACGATCACGGTTGGCGCATTTACCCCGTTCGTGTTCGTATCCCTGGGGTCAGCCAAAGCGGACACGGCCAAAGGGAGTTCGAACTTCATGCGCAGGAAAATTGCCCGGACGGTAACGGGCGTCGCGATCGTGGCCGGCCTGGTCGCCGCGTGCGGATCCGAGGGCGAAAACGGTGCGGCTGGGACATCCGGCGCGAATGGAACCGCTTCAAGCGCGGCCGCCGCGTCGTCCTCCGGCGCCGGCGCCCCGGCTTCTTCGGGAGCGGGCACCGGAGACGCGGGTCAGGCCGGCGGTGAGGCGGCGCAAAAGGTGACCGCGGCGATCCAGCAGGCGCTCCAGCAGTCGCCGATCACCTTCACCACGGAAAGCGCCGAACTGACCGAAAAGAGCAAGACGGCACTCGGCGAGATCGCCAAGGCCATGCAGGGCAACGACGTCAAGATCACCGTCGCCACCCATGCGGGTTACCCCGACGCGGAAAAGTCCAAGGCGCTGTCGGAAAAGCGCGCCGAAGCGATCACCGCCGCGCTGGAAGCCGCGGGCGTGGCCAAGGATCGTGTCAAGACCGAAGCGACCGGCAACGAGAAGGCGCAGGGCGATCAGGCGTTGGACACGCAGATCACCGTCGCGCAGTGACCTTCGACGGAAGCGCGGGTGGGCGGAGCGATCCGCCCACCCGCGCTTGTCACTATCTGATCGGCCCGAGTGGTTTTCCCAACTACGGCGACGAACTGATCGCGGCGACGTGGCTGCGCCACCTGGCACGGATCGATCCGGAGGCCGACGTCTGGCTCGACACCCACTCGCCGGGACCCGCGCGAGTGCTCTTGGACGGGCTGCATCCACGCCTCCGCTGCACGGACACCCTGTGGCGCCTGTGCGGTGAGGCGCCGTCGGACGATCCGTGGGAAGTGGCGCGCTGGGTGCAGTCGGCGGTGGACGACCCCGGGCTCGCGCCGCGGTGGGACGCCGGTATCGACCTCCTCGGCCGGACCGACGTGGTGCACCTGATCGGCGGTGGCTACCTCAACGCGTTGTGGCCAAGGCATATCGGGCTGATCGCGGGCGCCGCGGCCGCCGCCCGGCGATCGGGTGCCCGCACGGCCATGACCGGGCAGGGCCTGACGCCGTTCCCGCCCGGCGCCACCGACCTGCTCCGGTCGCTCACCGACCGGTTCGACGTCGTCGACGTCCGCGACGATCCGTCGGCGGAACTGCTTCCCGGGGTCGCCCGGACTTGCGACGACGTCTTCCTGGAGCCGCCCGAGCCCAGAGCCGCCGCGCAGGCGCGCGAATTCGTCCTGTGCGTACAGTCCGACATCGGCGCCTTCGAGCCGTCCGAACTGGCCGCCCAGGTACTGGGTCTGGTGCGGGCGTGGGAGATCCACCCCGAGCAGCTCGCCGTCGTCGAAGGGATCCCCCGGGTCGACCGTGCCGTTCCGGCGCTGCTGGAGCACGAACTCGCCGGCGCGGAATTCCATCCGTTCCGTGACATCTGGCGCCACGGCCCGCCGATGGCGCCGGGGCAGACCTGGATCTCCAGCCGGTACCACCTGCACCTCGTGGCCGCGGCCGCGGGCGCGACCGGCCTCGCGATGAGCGTGACGCGCGGGTACTACACGACCAAACACCGCAGCCTGATCGAGCTCGGCTCGGGCTGGACGCCGTTCGACGCCGAGACGGGCGGGACGCCGGACCGGCCGACCGGTACCGGCTTCCCGCCCCACGTCGTCCGGCGGTGCCGCGAGCTGAAACTCTCGGTCGCGAAGGCGGTGTACGGAGAGCACGTGCCCGAGGAGGCCACGGCACCTCCGCCCGCGCGGCGTCTCGCCCTGCGGTCGTGGCGGACCCGGTCGAGCTAGCCGGATGATGCGTGTCTGAAGCCGTAACTCGCGTGATTGGAGCCGTAACTCGCGTGATTCCGGGCGGATGACACGCGGGCCGAGAGTTACGCCTTCAATCACGCGAGTTACGCCTCTGATCACGCGAGTTACGCCTTCAATCACGCGTGATCGCTCGTCTCATCGGCTGAGCGACGGCACCGCTTCCGGGTCCGGAGCACTGTCGGCCGACCGTGCCACCGGGGTCCGCGCCTTGTCCGGCGCCGCCAGGCTCCAGATCACCACCACGGCCAGATTCACCCCGAGCGACACCAGCCCCGCGTTGAAACCACCGAACGTCGCACCGGTGACGTACAGGGCGATCGCCGTGAGCACCCCGGTGACCATCCCGGCGGCCACCGCGGCGGTCCGCACCCGCCGCACGAACAGGATCGCGAGCCAGCCGGGGACGACCTGGGCGAGCAGGTTGTAGGTCAGGTTCAGGATGGTGAGCATCAACGTCGAAGCGACGAGGGTCAGTACCGCCGCCAGCACCAGGAAACTCGCCACCGCGACGACCGTCCACCGCCGCTGCGCCGCGGCCGGGACGTTCGGCGCGAGGTTGCGGCAGACCATCCCGCCGATGGTGAGCGCGGTCGCGGCGAGCACCAGCACACCCGACAGCGCGGCGCCGGCGGCGACGAGGCCCAGCAGCCAGTCGGGCAGCAAACCCTTGGCCGTCACCATGAACACCGTGTTCGGGTTCTCCAGGTCCGGATGCGCGCGCACGCCGTAGTAGGCGGCCAGCACGAGGAACGGGTAGATCAGCATGTACATCGGCATCCACACCGTCGAGCTCTTCACCGCGCGTTCGGAACGGGCCGGGAACACGTAGGCGCCACCGAAACCGAGGTAGAACACGATGCTCTGGAAGAGGACCGTCGTCATCGCGAAGGTGAGTTCCGATCCGCCCATGGTGGTCTGCGCCGCGCTCAGCACCTCGGGTCCGCTGACCTTCGCGGTACCGCCGGCGGCGATCACGACGGCCACCCCGACGAGCACGACGCCGAGCAGCATGAAGAAATCCTTGAGGATCGACACGAACGCGGGCGACCGCACGCCGGAGACGGCGATGTAGACGAACGCCACGATGCCCGCCAGCACCAGGCACTGCACGGGATCCAGCCGCAGCCCCAGATTGCTCAGCACCACCTGGAGACCGATGAACTGGTACTGCCCCCACGGGACCAGCGCGATCAGCATCGTGACACAGGTGATCAGCTCCAGCCGCCTGCTGCCGAAATGCCGCCCGAACACGTCGGGCACGGTCATCGCGTCGTACCGTTTCGCCGCACGCCACACCAGCGGCGCCAGGAAATAGCCCAGCGAGTACGCGAGCAGGATGTAGCCGAGGAACCAGATCCCGTAGCTCGCGCCGTGCGCGTAGATGCCGCTCGGGAACCCGATCATCGTCCCGATGCTGTACACCTCGCCGACCGCGAGGAAGTACACCAGCCAAGCCGGGAACGACCGGCCGCCGACGAGGAACTCCGAGATCCCGCCGCCGCGTGTCGACCGTCCCGCCCATACCGCGAGCCCGATCGAACCCGCCATCACCACCGCCACGATCGCGATCAGCATCAGTCGTCCTCCGGGTAGTGGGCGCGGTCGAAGAAACGCCAGCTGATCCACAGGCACAGGGTGGTCAGCGGGCAGCAGCAGAACACCCAGAAGAACAGCACCGGGATGCCCAGCACCGATGCCGTCGATCCGGAGAGCAGCAGAATCCCCGCCAGGAGGGCGATAGCGGGAACGAACAGTCCTATGAGGACACTCGGCCAGCTGCGGATCATCGCCGTGCTCCCGTCGTCTCGCGCCGCCAGACGACCTCGCCGCCACTGACGGTGGCGTCCACGGTCAGCTCGCGGATCCGGTCCGGATCGACCGTGGTGGGGTCATCGGAGAGCACCGCGAGATCGGCGAGCTTCCCGACCTCCAGGCTGCCCTTGACGTCCTCCTCGCCCGCCAGGTACGCGGCGTCGATCGTGTAGCCACGCAGCGCGGCGTCGACGTCCACGGCCTGTTCCGGGCCGAGCACCTTGCCCTGCCTGGTGATCCGGCGTACCGCGCACCAGATCCCCTCCAGCGGCGGCACCGGGGTCACCGGGGTGTCCGAATGCAGTCCGAAGTGGATTCCGCGCGAGCGGGCCGAGACCAGCGGGCTGATCCGGCGGGCCCGCTCGGGGCCGAGGAAGACGTCACGATGCCGGTCTCCCCAGTAGTAGACGTGCTTGACGAAGAACGACGCGAGGACGTCGTGGGCCGCCATCCGGTCCAGCTGGTCTTCGCGCACCGTCTGGCAATGCTCGATCCGATGCCGCCTGCCGGTGCCGCGCGGCGAGCCCAGCCGCGAATAGCCGTCGATGATCGCGTCGATCGCCGCGTCCCCGTTGCCGTGCACGGCGACCTGCCAGCCCGCCGCGTCGAGCGCGGCGATCCGGCGGCCGAGGTCGGCGGGTTCGAGCAGCATCATGCCGTGCTCCTCCGGGTCGCAGGTGTAACCCTCCGCGAGGCAACCGGTCTTGCCCTGGATCGACCCGTCCGCGACGATCTTGACGCCGGTCATCGCGAACTTGTCGTCCGCACCGTCTTGCGGGGCTTCCGGTTCGCCCTCGGCGAGGCCGGGAAGCAGGCCGTCGAACAGGTAGCCACGCACCCGGACACGGAGTTTCCCGGCTCGCCTCACCAGCGCGTACGCCTCCAGCTCCGCCGCGCCGCCGATGAGACCGATCCCGGTGTCGTGCACGGAAGTCACGCCGTTGGCGAGGTATTCCTCATCCGCCAGCAGCAGGGCTTCGGCCAGTTCGCCCGCGCTCTGCCCGGGAAGCCGGGACGTGACGAGGAAGGCCGCCGTCTCGACGAGTACCCCGGTCGGCTCGCCCCGGGCATCGCGCACGATGAGGCCGCCGGGCGGGTCCGGGGTCTCGGCGGTGATCCCGACTTCGCGCAGGGCGAGCGAGTTCGCGGTGCAGAAGTGCCCGGAAACATGGGTCAGGACCACGGGATTGCGACCGGAGACGGGATCGAGGTCCGAGCGTGTCGGATGACGGCCGTCCGCGAGCAGCGTGTCGTCGTACCGGAAACCGCGGATCCACTCCCCAGGACCGAGATCCTTGGCCGCCTGCGCGACCCGGCCGGCGATGTCGGCGATGGTGTCGTTGGGCGGGCTGCCGGCGTCGACCGGCGCGGCCAGCGTCATCCCGAAGAACGCCGGATGGTTGTGGGACTCGACGAAACCGGGGATCACCGTGCGCTCCGCCAGGTCGAGCACGGTGGTCTCCGGGCCGATCAGCCGTGAGATCTCCCGTTCGGAACCGAGCGCGGTGATCCGCCCGCCGGTCGCGGCCAGCGCGCGGACCCGTCTCCCCGCCGCGTCGAGGGTGAGGACGGTGCCGCCGAGCGCGACGAAATCGGCTGCACGCTGGGGATCTTCTCGAAGGAATTCCACACAGGCCTCCCGGGCTCACGAGGGATCCCCAGACAGTGCGGCACGTCTGGCCGCCTGAACAGGTCCAGAACGCTCCGGCGCGGTGGTACCAGTTGGCCGATCAGCCGCCGAGCAGGTCGCGGCAGGCCTCGCCGAGCAGGCGGATACCTGGGTCGATGTCGCGCAACGGGACGGCCGCGAAGCCGATCCGGAAGTGGTTGCGCGGCGGCTCTTCCCCGACGAAGAAGATGTCTCCGGGCTCGATCAGGACGCCGTCGCGCTCGGCGCGTTCGATCAGCGCCCGGCAGTCCAGTTCGGACGGCCCGGTCATCCAGAGGCTGACCCCGCCCGGCGGGTACGCCGTCTGCGTCCACGGCAGGTGTTCGGTGACCGCCGCGCAGGTCGCCTCCCATTTCCGCATCAGTTTCGTGCGGTAGCGGCGCAGGGACCGGTGGTACTCGCCGCTGTCGATGAGCAGCGCCAGCGCCCGCTGGAGGTGACCGGGCGGATGCCGCAGCACGTACCGCCGGATCTCCCGCAGTTCCCGCACCAGCTCCCGCGGCCCGACCAGGTACCCCAGCCGCAGGCCGGGTGAGAGGAATTTGGAGAAGGTGCCGAGGTAGATCGCGTCACCGGTGCCGTCGAGCGCCTTGAGCGCGGGCGTGGGGCTGCCGTGGTACCGGAATTCGCTGTCGTAGTCGTCCTCGACCAGGACCGTGCCCGCACTCGCGGCGAGGCTGAGCAGGCGACGGCGGCGGCCGATGCTCAACGTCGCGTTCGTCGGATGGTGGTGGCTCGGGGTGAGATAGAGCAGGTCGACGCCGTCGAGCGTCTCCGGCGGGCGCAGGCCGCTCTGGTCGACGTCGACGCCGCGCAGCCCGGCGCCGGTGCGCAGGAAGATGTGCCGGGCGTCGAGGTATCCCGGGTTCTCCATCGCCACGACGCTGTCCGGGCCGAGCAGCGCGCGGCCGAGCAGGTCGAGGCCCTGCTGCGAACCGACGGTGATCAGCACCTCGGACGGGTCGGCCTCGATCCCCCGCGCGGTGAGCAGCTGACGGCAGATCAGGTCGACCAGCATCGGGTCGTCCGAGCCGACGCTGTCCTGCAGGCTCGGGAACACGTGCGGCCGGTACAGCGCGTCGCGCAGGCAGCGGGTCCACGACCGCGCCGGGAACGCGGTGACGTCGACCTGGCCGGCGAGGAACGGATACGGATAGGTGTGCCAGTCCGGGCGTTTCTCGATATGCGGCACCCCGGCGTCCGGGTACCGGCGCACCCGCGCGCTCCAGTCGATGGCCGGGGTGGTGCCGCGCTCCTGCACGGCGCAATGCGGCCGCATCTCCGCGTTGATGAACAGCCCGCTGCGCTCCCGGCTCTCCACGAACCCTTCGGCGACCAGCTCCTGGTAGGCGAGGTTGATGGTGTTGCGGGAAACGCTCAGTTCGGCGGCCAGTTCACGCGAGCTCGGCAGCCGGTGCGCCGGGTCGAAGGTGCCGATCGCGATGCCGTGCTCGATGGCGCGCCGCACCTGCCGGTAGAGCGGCTCGGCGGACGTCCGGTCGATTTCGATCAACGTTCGCGGCAACGGCACCTCCCTCTCGGCGACGGGACCGGGATCTGAACCTAGCTCCAGATCCCGGCCCGCACCACCTAACCGAGCACGTCGTCCAGCGCGACCGAGTCGATCCCGAGCGCCTCACCGACCGGCGCGGACGTCAGCCGCCCGTCCACCGTGCTGACCCCGCCGCGCAGCTCCGGGCATCGCGCGAGGGCGCCGGAGAGACCGTTGTTCGCCAGCTCCAGCGCGTACGGCAGCGTGACGTTCGTCAGCGCGTACGTCGAGGTGTGTGGCACGGCGCCGGGCATGTTGGCGACGCAGTAGAACACCGAGTTGTGCACGGTGAACGTCGGTTCCGCGTGCGTCGTCGGCCGCGTGTCCTCGAAGCAGCCGCCCTGGTCGACGGAGATGTCGACGAGCACGCTGCCCGGCTTCATCCGGGAGACGAGCTCGTTCGACACCAGGCTCGGCGCCTTGGCTCCCGGCACGAGCACCGCGCCGATCACGAGGTCGGCTTCGAGTACGGCCTCCTCGATCGAGTACGCGTTGGCCGCGGCCGTGCGGATCCGGCCCTGGTACATCCGGTCGGCGGCACGGAGCTTGTCGACGTTCTTGTCGAACAGGACGACGTCGGCCCAGGTCCCGGCCGCGCCGGCGACCGCGTTCATGCCCGCGACGCCGGCGCCGAGGACTACCACCCGCGCCGGGGCGACGCCGGAGACGCCGCCGATGAGCACACCCCGCCCGCCGTTGGCACGCATCAGCGTCTGCGCGCCGACCTGCGGGGCCAGCCGTCCGGCGACCTCGCTCATCGGGAACAGCAGGGGCAGCGAACCGTTCGGCAGTTGCACGGTCTCGTAGGCCACCGACGTCGTGCCCGCGTCCAGCAGCGCCCGCGTGCAGGGCTCGCTCGCGGCGAGGTGCAGGTACGTGAACAGCAGCTGGTCGCGGCGCAGGCGGTGGTACTCCTCCGCGATCGGCTCCTTGACCTTGAGCACGAGGTCTCCGGTCGCCCAGACGTCGTCGGCGCTGTCGAGCACCTTCGCGCCGGCCGCGGCGTAGTCCTCGTCGCGCACGGAGGACCCTTCGCCTGCTCCGCGCTCGACGAACACCTCGTGCCCGGCCGAAGTGAATTCGTGCACGCCCGCGGGCGTTACCGCGACCCGGTACTCGTGGTTCTTGACTTCACGAGGGACACCGATCTTCATCTCACGCTCCCGTCTGTTCCAAAGGCAATGACGCTGAGCGTGCGGCACGGCTGGAACGGCCAGAAGTGCCAGAACCCGCGCGATCGACAGGTCCAGTTCGCGGGAAGGCCTCCTTGGCGGGTTTACTCACCAAAGGAAAGTGACGTCCTGTCATAGCGATGAGCTATGACGTCCTCGCCGGATACCGGCTACCGGTGTTCGGGCACCGGCTCCACAATGGACCGGTGGGAACCCTGGCCATGACCTCGCTCGCGGCGGCGGCCGGGGTCGTCGCCCAGCGTTTGTCAGGTATGGGGCTTTCCCTGCTGTGCGTACCGTTTCTCGCGCTGGCACTGGGCCCGCTCGACGCCGTCCGGCTCACCCTGCTGCTCGGCTTCCCGGTCTACCTGGCGGTCGCGATCACCCATTGGCGGGCGATCAGGTGGAAGCAGGTCGCGTGGCTGACGGTGCCCGCGGTGGTCTTCACCCCGGTCGTCGCGTTCGTGGTGCGCGGCGTTCCCGCGCGGCCGCTGCTGCTCGCCGCGGGCGGCTGCTGTGTCGTCGCGGTCGGCATCCTGGCGAGCGGCATCACCAGCAGACGGCTCGCGGGTAAGACGGGCGCCGTCGGTGCGGGCGTGCTGAGCGCGGCGATGAACTCCGTCGCCGGGCTGTCCGGTCCGGCCGTGGCGGTGTACGGGGCGAGTGCGGGCTGGGGCGCGGACGAGACTCGCGGGACGCTGTCGATCTACTTCTTCCTGCTCGGCCTGGTGGCACTGCCCAGCCTCGGCTGGGTGGAGGTGCCCGCGAGCGTCCTCGTCGCGGTGGCGGGTGCGGCGCTCGCCGGTGATCTGCTGGGACGGGCGCTGAGCCGCCGGGTCGGCGAACGCTCCGTCCGCTGGTCCGTTCTGGTGCTTTCGGCGGCGGGTGGTGCGCTGACGCTGGCCCATGCGGCGTGAGGCTTGGCTCGCGACCGCGTGGCGACCATGTCGCGAAAGCCACTTTCGAGACATCAGACGTCGCGAAAGTGGCTTTCGCGACACGTCTCGGCCGGGGAGCCACTCACGACCAACGCTGACATCCGTGAAGGGCCCCTTCACGGTGTCAGGGTAGGCAAGGAGGCCTTCACGGACACCGTCGGTCGGAGAAACTGCCGGTCCCGTTGGTCGTGAGTGGCGATTCGGCTTAGAACCCGAATCGCCACTCACGAGACCAGACCCACTCGGTACCGCCGGGTACTGGGCTTGACCGGGGGTTGCGAAAGCCACTTTCGAGACGTCTGGTGTCCCGAAAGTGGCTTTCGCGACACCGGCTCCAGCCCCCAGGCCCCCACAGACCGGGCCCGGGGGCAACGGCGGCCGGAAGCCAGTAGGTACCTAAGACACCCTCGGCTAGAACCCGAACCGCCACTCACGACCAACGGGACCGCGCACCGTCCCGTTGCGAAAGTGGCTTTCGCAACCCCCTCACAACAGTTTTCGCAAAGCGTCCCGCAAAGCGCCGAGGGCGGCCTCGGGCTCATCCCAGAAGATCATGTGCCCGGCCCCCGGGATCTCGACGAGTTCCGCCGACGGATTGCGCTCGGCGGCCTCGGCCGCCCCGTCGGCGGTGACGACAGGACTCGCGCCGCCGTACAGGAAGTAGGTCGGCGCGGGCACCTTCGGCCAGTCGTCGAAGAAGTCCTCCGATTCGAAACCGGCGTGGGTCGCGGCGATCGCGGAACGGGAGCACGAAGAAAGCCAGCGAGCACGCAGTTCCTGTTCCCGGCGCGGCCATCGCGGCCAGGACCGGGCGACCTCGTCGGCGTCGGTGCCCCGGCGGGCCTGGGCGAGTTGCCCGAGGAAGGCGTCGAGGGTGGTGGGGTACGGCGCCCGTCCGGGGCCGCTCAGCGGCGGGTCGGCCAGCACCGTGCCCCGGTACGGCCGGCCGGTGGCGGCCCGTGCGGCGATCCGCGCGCCCATGGAGTGTCCGAACAGGATCGGATCGCGCAGCCCGAGTCCGTCCACGACCGCCTCGACGTCCGCGGCGTAGCTCGCCAGGTCGTAGTCCGGCGCGTCATCGGACAGCCCGCGCCCGCGGACGTCGAGCACGAGCGGGCGCACGAGGTCCGTGAGCTCCCGCGCGACGAAGTCCATCGTGACCGCCGGGCTGGTGATCCCCGGCAGCACGAGTACCGGGACTCCGTCGGACGGCCCGTAGTCGAGCACGTGCAGCCGGACCGGCCCCGAGCGTACCCACCGGCTGGTCGCCGGAACGTCGCCGAGATCCGCCAACGCGGGTTGACCGAGCGTGCGGTGATCCTGTTCCGCGAGGTACGCCAACGCATCGTCAAGGTCGACGACGTCCGCGTATTTCGCCTGCAGGTCGAACAAAGCGGCGTCGTGCGGTCCCTGAGCGCGGTCACCGCAGGCTTCCCGGACGACCAGCGTGTTGAAGCCCGACTGGACGGCATCGACCGCGGTCGCGCGGACGCATCCCGAAGTCGTCGCGCCGCAGACGACGACGGTGTCCGTGCCCAGACTCGTCAGGAGCGCGGCCAGCGAGGTCCCGTTGAACGCCGACGCGCCCTTCTTCAGGATCAAATGGTCGCCTTCACGCCGTTCGAGCCGTGGGTCGAGGGCGATCGCCTCGCTTCCTTCCCGCAGCGCCCGCATCCCTGGCGCTTTCCGAAGCCACGCGACGCCGTCACCGTCGGCTTCGGCGGGTGTGTAGCTGATCGCGGTGTAGATCACCGGGATGTCCTGCCGACGCGCCTCGGCGACGAGAGCGGCGGTCGCGGTCACTTCGGCGGTGAGGTCTGCCCCAGACGGGAAACCGGGCTCGGTGAACCCGCGGGTCAGGTCGACCACGACCAGGGCCGGGCGCGATCCGCGCGGCACGCTCGCGCCGAAACCGGCTCGGTCGTACACGCTGTCGAGGCCTTCATCGACGGGCACGCTGCAACTCCTTGATCAGTTTGTCCTGAGTACGGATCCGGCCCAGCAACCAGCCCTGGAACAACCCGAGGGCCGCGGCGGCCGCGATCACGCCGTAGCGTTTGACGTTGTCGGGCACCAGCATCGCGAGACCGTCGAGGGCTTCGCCGCCGTCGGCCGGAGCGGGTTTCGCCACCGGCGCGGGACCTCCTTCCAGCTGGTCCGCGAGATTGCGGGCGAACTGGTCGAGCAGCCGGGTGGAGACGGCGCCGATCGCGCCCTTGCCGAACTGGGCGAGCTTGCCGCGGATCGAGAGATCGGTGCGCAGCTCGATGGTGGCGCCGCCGGGTGCCTCGCGCACGGTCAGCGTCACGTCGGCCTCGGCGTCGCCGTTGCCATGGGCGTCCGCTCCCCTGGCCACCAGCCGCAGGCTGCGGTCGGCGGCGGTGACGTCGGTGAACCGCACGGTGCCCGAGTAGGCGGCGGTGATCGGGCCGACCTTGACCTTGACGCGGCCGAGGTAGGCGTCGTCCTGCCGCCCGTCGAGGGTCGCGCCCGGCAGGCAACCGGCCACCCGCTCGACGTCGTTGATCAACGCGAAGACCTCGTCGGGTCCGGCCGGTACGGACAGCTGGTTTTCCAGGATCACGCTGTCGCCTCCTTCTGCTGGGCGTGGCATCGGCGGGTCGCGGTCGCCTCGATCGCGTCCACGATGGTCTGGTAACCGGTGCAGCGGCACAGGTTCGCCGAGACGGCCTCCCGGATCTCCTCGCGCCCCGCGTCCGGCCGCTGGGCGAGGAATCCCTCGGCCAGCATGAGGAACCCGGGCGTGCAGAACCCGCACTGCAGGCCGTGGTGCTCGCTGAAAGACCGCTGCAGATCGGAAAGTTCACCGTCGCGTCCCAGCGATTCGACCGTGCGGATCTCGGCCGACTCCGCCTGGACGGCGAACATCAGGCACGCCCGCACCGGTTCCTCGTCGACGAGAACGGTGCACGCGCCGCACACGCCGTGCTCGCAGCCGACGTGGGTGCCGGTGAGCCCGAGGTCGTGGCGCAGGACGTCGAGCAGGGTCTTGCGCGGTTCGACGAGGGCCTCGTGCGCCTCGCCGTTGACGTTCAGGACGATCAGGTGCCGGTCGCTCATGATGGGACGCTCACTTCCTGGTGGATCTCCGCGTCGAGCGCGGCGAGCACGGTCTGCGGATGGACCGGGGTCGTGTCGAGTTCGACCCCGGTGCGGCGCAGCGCGTCGTTGATCGCGTTCAGCACCGCGGCCGGCGCGCCGATGGTGCCGCCCTCCCCCGCGCCCTTCGCACCGTTTTCCGTGAAGGCGCAAGGGGTTTCGAGGTGGGTGACGGTGATGTCGGGGATCTCCGTCGCGGTCGGGACGAGGTAGTCGATGAAGCTCGCGGCCGACGGTTCCCCGTTGCCCGCGTAGGTGACCTCCTCGAACAGCGCGCCGGCGATGCCCTGCGCGATCCCGCCACGGCACTGGCCGTCGACGACCTGCGGATGGATCACCACGCCGCAGTCCTCCACGCACGCATAGCGCAGGATCTTGATCTGGCCGGTGCCCGGATCGGCCTCGACGACCACGGCGTGCGTGGCGTTGGAGAAGGTGCCGTCGCCGGGCACGTCGAAACTCGCCGTGGCCGTCAACGTCGGTTCGACGTCCTTGGGCAGCAGGTGACTGCGCAGGTAGGCCACGTCGGCGATCTCCTCGAACGACGCGCGCCGCTCCGGATCGTCGATCTGGACGACACCTCCGTCGCCGTCAAGGCGGACGTTGTCGGGACTCGTTTCCAGCAGGTGCGCGGCGATCCTGCACAACAGTTCGCCGAGCTTGTCTGCCGCGAGTGACACCGCCGAGCCGCCGATCGTCACCGAGCGGGACGCGAAAGTCCCCCACCCGTAGGCGATACGCTCGGTGTCGCCCTGGCGGAGCTTGACCTGGTCGAGGTGCAGCCCCAGCCGGTCGGCCACGATCTGCGCCAGCGTCGTCTCGTGGGACTGGCCGTGGTTCATGGTGCCGCTGGTGACCACGACGGAGCCGGTGGTGTCCATCCGGATCTCGGAGATGTCGAAACCGGGGACCA
Source organism: Amycolatopsis sp. PSD-21 (assembly GCF_055561455.1). NCBI lineage: Bacteria > Bacillati > Actinomycetota > Actinomycetes > Pseudonocardiales > Pseudonocardiaceae > Amycolatopsis > Amycolatopsis sp. PSD-21. The sequence goes on from NZ_CM145712.1 coordinate 5,437,438, forward strand.
CCGCCATCTTCCGCTTGGCGAAGGCGCCCGAGCCGTATCCGGTCCGCTCGGAGAAGCAGCAGTAGCCGATGCCGATATGCCTGCCCTCGGCGGCGGCACGGTCCCGGAACTCGTACCAGCCCTCGTCCCGGATCGCCGCTTCGGCGAGTTCGAGCGATTCGCGGTAGGTGCCGGGGTCGTAGGTGATGGCGTTGACGCCGGTGTACGGGAATTGCGTGATCACGTTGCGCCGCCGGATCTCGACCGGGTCAAGGCCGAGTTCCCTGGCCGCGCGTTCCATCACCCGTTCGATCGCCATCACGTACTGCGGACGGCTGACCCCGCGGTAGGGCGCCGTCGGTGCCTTGTTGCTCGCGATGGCGCGGGCACGGACGCGGTACTCGGGCACCTGGTACACGCTCGGCATCTCGGCCGACGCCATCAGCGGCTCGATCCCCGCCGTGAACGGGTAACAGGAGTACGCGCCCATGTCGCAGACCACGTCGACGTCCAGCGCGGTGATCCGCCCGTCCTCGTCGAACGCCGCCAGCGTGCGGTAACGCTGTTCCCTGGCAAGGAATCCGGCCGTGAGCGCCTCACGGCGGTCTTCGATCCACTTCACCGGCCGGTTCAGCCGCCGGGCCGCCGCCGCGACCGCGATCTCCTCACGGCCGACGACGCATTTCTGCCCGAAACCCCCGCCCATGTCCGGGACGGTGACGCGCACGGTGCGTTCGGGGACCCGCAGCGAACGGGCCATCGCCGTGCGCACCTGATGCGGCACCTGCGTGCACATCTGGACGAGCAACTGGTCGTCATGGTCGTCCCAGGAGGCGACCACTCCCCGCGTTTCGAGTGGGAGCGCGTTCTGCCGTCCGCTCTTCGTGACGACCTCGACGACGCGGCCGCCGCCCGCGCGGGCGGCCTCGAACGCCGCGTCGACACCGGGTGTGTCGAACATCGACACGTCGACCAGCACGTTGCCCGGCGCCTCGTCGTGGACGAGCGGCGCGTCCGCGGCGAACGCCGACTCCTCCGACACGATCGCGCCGAGCGGCTCGTAGTCCACCACCGCGGCTTCGACGCCGTCCTCGGCGCTGTACGGATCGCGCGCGACGACCAGCGCCACCGGTTCGCCGGTGAACCGCACCTTCTCCCTGGCGAGGATCGGCATCGCGGTCGGCGAGAACTCCTCGGGCGGACGGTCGAGGAGGGCGACGATGTCACCGAGATCGAGGTCGGATGCCGTGTAAGCGGCGACAACGCCGTCGACCGCCAAGGTGGCCGACAGATCGATCCCGGTGATCGTGCCGTGCGCGACCGTCGATCGCACGAAGGCCGCGTGCAGCATTCCTGGCAGTTGGATGTCGTCGACGAAGCGGCCCCGGCCGGTGAGGAACCGGGGGTCTTCGCGCCGGGGCACGGACGCGCCGACCCAGCGGCCGTCACGCCCGTCGAACCGCGGAGTCATCGCGTTTCTCCTTTCTCCCAGGCCTCGTGCAGCGCCCGGGTGACGAGGGTGCGCGCCAGCCGCCGTCGGTAGGCGGCGCTACCCGCCGCGTCGTCGGGCGGATCGATGGCCGCCGCGGCGGCCTCCCCGCACTCGGCGAACAGCTCCGGTCCCGGGACGCCGCCGTCGAGCAGCGCCTCGGCCTCGGGCACCCGGACGGGCGCTGGGGCCACACCGCCGAGCACGACCCTGCCCCCGTGCTCCGCGTCGATGCTCACCGCGGCGTCGACGATCGCGAAATCACCGTGACGGCGGGCGAACTCGGTCAGCGCGGCCCGGGGCGACGGACGGGTGAAGCGCACCGCGGTCACGACCTCGTCGGGTTCCACGGCCGTGGTGTAGAAGCCGTGGAACATCTCCTCGGCCGGGATCTCCCTGGGCCCGCGCGGACCTTCGGCGACGATCACCGCGTCGAGCAACAGGGCGAGCAGGCACCATTCCGCGGTCGCGTCACCGTGGACGACACTGCCCGCCACCGTTCCGCGGGACCGGATCGGCAGATGCCCCACCCACCGCATCGCGCGGGACAGCACGTCGAAATCCGGCCCGAACTCGGCCACCTCGACCGCCCGATGGGTGACCAGCGCGCCGATCGTGAGGCTGGAACCGTTACGCCGGAACGAGTTCAGCGCCGGTTCCCGCCGCAGGGGGCCCAGATCCACCAGCGCCGTCGGCCGGGCGAGCCGGAAGTTCATCATCGGCATCAGGCTCTGCCCGCCCGCGATGAGCTTCGGGTCCTCGCCCGCCGCGGCGAGCTCGCCGAGCAGGCCGACGGCGTCGGTGACGTCGTGGGCCCGGTGGTACCGGAACGCGGCGGGCTTCACAGAGCCGACCTGGTTTCGGCGGATGGCCCGGCCGGGTCGACGATCCGGTCGAGTTCGCGGCCGCGGGTCTCCGGCGCGCCCACCTTCATGAACAGGACCGCGGCCACCACGAGCACACCCAGCACGGCGAAGGTGAGGGGCAACCCGAGCACCGGCCACAGCACACTGCCGAACAGCAGGGGCGCGAAACCGGTGATCGCCCGGCTCGACGACGACGCCCAGCCGAACCCCGAGGCCCGGAGTTCCGTCGGGTACAGCTCGGACACGTAGGCGTACATCACCGGGATGACCACCAGCGCGAACAGGCCGAACGCGCCGATCGCCACGACCGCCGCGGCAGGCGTGTCGAGCAGCAGGGAGAACACCACCAGCGACAGCGCGGTGAGCGGACCGGCGACCATGATGATCCGCTTGCGGCCGACCTTGTCGACCAGGAGCACGGCCACCGCGACACCGACGATGCCGGTCGCGTTCATGAGCGCGGTCGACGCGAAGGCGGCGATCTCACCGAATCCCTGAGCCCGCAGGATCGACGGCATCCAGCTGAGCGCGGCGTAGTAGACCAGCATGACGCTGATGAACAGCGACCACGCGACCGCCGTGATGCGCGGGTTGAACGCCCACACCCGGCGCAACTGGTCGAACGCGGCCGCGACCGCGCCACCGCGGGTGTCCTCGACCACCGCGGGCGGGACCGTGTACGGCTCCGGTGTCGCGCCCGTGCGGCGCACGAGGTCGTCGATCACGGCCCGCGCCTCCGCCTCACGGCCCTTGCGCACCAGGTACAGCGGCGATTCCGGGACCCCACGCCGCACCCAGAACAGCAGCAGCGCCGGCAGGATCATCAGCACCAGCATCCAGCGCCAGTTCCCCTCGACCGGGAGCAGCAGGGTCGCGGTGACGGCGGCCAGCGTGGTCCCGATCGGCCACCAGCCGTCCATCGCGGACAGGACCCGGCCTCGATGTTTACGCGGGGAGAACTCGCTGACGATCGCGTAATCGACCGGGATACAGCCGCCGAGTCCGATCCCCGCCAGGAAACGCAGGGCCAGGAACGTCTCGACGTTCGGCGCGAACGCCCCGAGCACGGAGAACAGCGCGAACAGCAGCAGCGTGACACTGAACGCCCGCTTCCGGCCGATCCGGTCTGCGATCGTGCCCCAGACGACCGCGCCGACGGCCATGCCGATCAGGTTCGCGGTGGCCACCAGGCCCTTCCCGCCGGCGGACAACCCGAATTCCGTCCCGACCAGCGGGGTGAGGAATCCGTTCAGCGCGACGTCCCAGGCATCGAACATGTAGCCCAGCCCGCCGATGAGGAAGATCTTTCCCTGCACGCTCCAACGCCAGGGCAGGTCCTGGACGATCTGATCACCAGTACGCATGAACCACTCCGATGCGATTGCCGGCCAGCGCGCCTCAGCGGGCGAACTGGTAGTGGATGGACTCGGTGTCGGGGTCGGTGAGCGGGCTGCCGTTCCACAGCCAGTCGTAGGACACGTCGGATTCGCCGTCGAAGCGCCGCAGCTTCTCGTCCCGTTCGCGCTGCTCGGGACCGTCGGGCAGATGGTAGAAGTCCATGTTCTGCAGCGAAGCGTCCTGGACCATGCCCGCGTGCTTGGCACGCCGGTCCACGTAGCGGACCAAGGCTCCGTCGATCCCGTCGCGGGTGACCCGCCCCAGCTCCTCGGCCAGCACCGCGGCGTCTTCCATCGCCTGGGACGCGCCTTGCGCCTGGTACGGCAGCATCGCGTGGCACGCGTCGCCGAGCAGGGCGACCCGGCCGTCGACCCAGACCGGGTCACGGCGGCGGCGGTACATCGCCCACACCGAGACGTCCTCGTCCTTCGCCTTCGCCAGCATCGTCGGAACCCGATCGTCCCAGTCGTGGTACTCGGCGGCGAGTTCGGCGGCGGTGGCCGGGCCGCTCCAGTCCTTGGCGACCGCTTCGGTGCACGGCACGATCGCGACCACGTTGAGGTACTCCCCGCCGCGGATCATGTAGTGCACCAGGTGTTTGTTGGGGCCGTACCAGATCGTGGAGTGGTACCGGTCGACGAGGAACCGGGTGGCGGGGTCCTGCGCGATGAGATCGCCGGAGATCAGGGCGCGGTAAGCCATCTCGCCGGAGAACGCGAGGGTGTCGTCGAACCCGGCGAGGTCGCGCACCGAAGACCGGATGCCGTCCGCTCCGACCACGATGTCACCGGTGAACCGGCGTCCGTCGGCGGTGATCACGGTCGGCCGGTCCGGCGCCGACCGGTCGAGGTCGACCACCCGCGCGCCGGTCGCCACCCGCACCACCGGACCGGGGACGTCCGGATCGAGGCAGGCGTCCAGCAGGACTCCGTGCAGGTCGGCGCGGTGATAGTGCCAATAGGGCGCGCCGTACTGGTCGGTCACGCGCCTGCCGAGCTCCAGCTGGGCGATGATGCTCCCGTCGGCCCAGCGACGGCGCACCTGGTCCTGCGGCTCGGTCCGCACCCGCTCGAGCCGGGCGCGCAGGCCGAGCCCGATGAGGATCCGGCTGGCGTTCGGCGCGGTCTGGATCCCCGCGCCGATCTCGCCCAGCGCAGGGGCGGCCTCGACCACGGTGACGCGCAGACCTCGTTGCCGCAGGGACAACGCGGCACAGAGCCCACCGAGCCCGCCGCCGACGACAACGACCTCAAACGACTGACTCGCGGCCATGGCCGCCTCCCGTCTTCGTCATGGCTTTCGCGCCCTTGAGCAAGCTCCCCGCGCCGGGCACCCACGGCTCCACGCCGAGTTCCGACAGGATCCGGAACGTCGTGGCCGTCGCCGCGGACAGGACGGGGATCCCGATCTCGTCCTCCACCGGCTGGATCGCGGGCAGCGAAGGCATCTGGACACAGGCGGAGAGTACGAGTGCGTCCACATCGGACAGATTCAGTTTCCGGTGATGCTCCCGCAGCCCCGCCGGGTCGAGCCGGGCGACGGCGAGATTGTCGGAGACCTCGAGGGAAAGCGCGTCCGCGACCTCGAACCCGGCGTCCTCGATGTAGTCCGCCACCGCCTTGGTCAACGGCTTCATGTACGGCGTGATGATCGCGACCTTGCGGGCACCGAGCGCGCTGAGCCCGGACAACAGCGCACCGGCGCTGGAAACGACCGGCGACTCGCAGCCCTCTTCGCGCAGCACGCGCGTGATGTCGTCCTCGGCGGTGCAGTGATAACCGGGGCCCTGGGCCATGATCGCCACCAGGCACGCGGTGGCGACCACGTCGGGCTTGGCGTCGGCGAGTTCGGCCGCCGCGCGCCCGGCCTGGGCGTTCATCGCCCGCAGCTGTTCGGGTTCGACGTGCCGCATCCTGGCCCGCGCGGAGTGGAAGACGAACCGGTCCCCCGGCTCGGCCTCCTCCCTGGCGCGCAGCATGCGTGGCAGCTCGGTCTCCATGGTGAGGTTCGAGCTGGGGACGATCATCCCGATGTGGTGGTCGCTCATCGGCGGGCCGCCGGACGCATCTCGGCGACGGTCAGCTCGCCGTTGTCGACGATCAGTTCGTCGTCCAGGTACAGGGAATTGCCGCGCATCGGGATGTCGAAGTGGCAAGGCGTGTCGTTCGGGCCGCCGAGCTCGTTGTTGGGGCCGATGGAGAACATGACGTTGCCGTAGAAACTCCGCAGTTCCATGCCCATCCCGCCGGGGAACTGGGTCAGGCCGTGCCAGTGGGCGCGTTCGTCGAGCCCCCAGCCCACGTGACTCATCCCGTAGCCGCGCGGATCGTCGAAACTCTCGATGTACGAGCGCAGCAGATCCGCGTCCAGTCCGGACGATCCGGCGCCACCGCGGATGTCCCGGATGAACCCCTGCTCGATGGTGATCTCCACCGGCGTCTGTACGTAGGTGTTGAACGGCAGCAGTACATCCCCCGGCGACAGCACGATCTTCCCGTCGACGCCGTCGTCGGCCCCGCCGGTGAACACGAACGCCGCCGGCCAGTGGTCCCAGCGGCCGGGGGTGTCGGTGTAGCCGTATTCGGACAGCGTCGGGTACACGCCGAGCTGATAGGTGACGTCGGTGCCCGCCGGGCTGGTGATCCGCATCGTGCCCGCCTTGGCGAGGAGTTCCGCGCCGATCTCCACCCGCTCGCGCAGTTCCTTCGTCGGCATGAGCCTGGCCAGCAGCTCGGGCGGTTCGACGGCGGTGAGGATCCGGGTGCCCGCGTCCTGGATGGCGAACTGTTCCTTGCTGAACAACAGGAACGTGCAGTCGACCACCATGTCCACGCTCTTCAGCGCCTCGACCGCCAGCGGGATGTTCCCGAGTCCCGAGTCGCCGACCGCCCACGCGCCCGCGGCGCTGACCGGCGACGGCAGCCGCATGTGGTACGCCGAGGCACCCAGCTGCTGGGCGGCCCACAGGAAGGCGTCGGCGTACTCCGCCCGTTCACCGCCGCGGGTCAGCACCACCACGGTCTCGCCCTCGTGCACCCCCGAGAACGTCAACTGGCGCAAACAGATGTCGTTGAACAGGTTCCGGTCCATCGCCGACCACCTCCATATTGATCCGAGCACGTACTATCCGGGTACGGAAGACCGGTCTTCATACGAACACGTACTATCCGGATACGCAAGAGGTGACCGCGGACAGATCTCGGCGGCCTGCCGGTGAGCGACCGTCCGGACACGTAGGATCACCGCGGGGGCCCGGGCAGCGGGTTGGAGCCGACAAGGAGCAACGATGGGTGAATCGGCGCGCACGGGCCGGCGCAGGGACGACACGCCGGCCGTCGCTCCCGCGACGCCGTCGGACCTGCTGGCGGCTCCCGGCTACGGCGCGCGCAGGCTGTACCAGGCGTACCTCGCCGCGTGGAACCGCCATGTGGATCCGGTGCTGACCGGCCCACAGTTCGCGGTCCTGTCGGCGGTCCGCGCCTATCCCGGCAGCGACCAGAGTTCCCTCGCGGGCGCCGTCGCGCTCGACACCTCGACGATGGCCGACCTGTGCCGCAGGCTCGAACGGCGGGGTCTCATCCAGCGCGTCGAATCCCCGCACGACGCGCGCCGCAAACTGCTTTCGCTCACCGACGAAGGCAAGTCGGTCCTGAGCCAGGTGAACCGCCGCGCCCGCCGCCTGGACAAGGCGCTCCTCGACGGCGACGACGACGTCGACATGGCGGCGTTGCTCAACGCGCTCGGTGCCCGCTGGGAGCGGATCGCCGAGGTCGACAAGCTGCGCTGAGAGCCTGTCGGCGGAGCTGCGACGTGCCTCGCGACGTCGATCGCGGACGCGGGTTCGCCAACAGGCACCGAGGCCGACACGCCGGGTTCCGGCGCTCCGGGGTTGACCTTGACATCGTGACAAGGTCTTCACTGAAGCGCAGGAGGTGGTTCCCATGAACCCGACCACGGACACACCGCTGCTCGACGCGCTCGGCGCCGAGGACTCGTCGACGCGGCTCAAGGCCGCCATGGCCGCAGGCACCCGGCCCGACCCCCGCTTCACCGACGCCCTCGTCGCGCGCTGCGCGGTCGAGCCCGACTTCTTCGTCCGCGACATGCTCACCTGGGCGCTGACCCGGCTCCCGCCGGCGAGCACGGTGCCCAAGCTCCTGGTGGAGCTCCGGTCCGAGCGGGCACAGGCGCGGAGCCAGGCGCTGCACACCCTGTCGAAGATCGGGGACCGCACCGCCTGGCCCGCGATCACCGAGTCCTTGTTGCACGACGCCGACGACGAGGTCGCGCGGAGCGCCTGGCGTGCGGCCGTCATCCTCGTGCCGGACGGCGCACGGGCCGGGCTGGCCGCGGAACTGGCCATCGAGCTCGGCCGAGGTGACCGGAACAGGCGGCTGAGCCTCAGCCGGGCGCTCGTCGCGCTCGGGGATGCCTGCGAGCCTGCCCTGCGGAAGGCCTCGGAGAGCCGCGACGACGCGGTGCGCGCGCACGCCTTCGCCACGGAGCGGCTCCGCCGCGACCCGGAAGCGGGTTTCGACGTGACCGCGGACGAGGCGAAACGGATCGTGGCGCTCGGCCCGCAGGCCGGAGGATCGGCGTGCTGATCGGCGAGGTGGCGCGGCGTTCGGGAGTGAGCTCCCGGATGCTGCGCCACTACGACTCCCTCGGGCTGGTGCGGCCGACGGGACGCACCGTCGGCGGCTACCGGGAGTACCAGGACGAGGACATCCGCCGGATCTTCCACGTGGAGAGCCTGCGCTCGCTGGGATTGTCGCTGCGCCAGATCTCGCGCGCGCTGGAGGACCCGACCTTCACGCCGTCGACGCTGGTCGGCGACCTCATCCGCCAGGCGGAAGACCGGCTGAACCGGGAACAGGAGCTGCTCGCGCGGCTGCGCACGGTCGACGCGTCCGCGCCATCGGACTGGCAGGACGCCCTCCGCATCGTGGAACTCCTGCGAGGGCTCACTTCGCCTCACGCGGCACGTCGCCAGCAGGCCGTCCTGAATCCGGCCGAAGACCTGCCGGTTCCCGCCGACCGGATCGCCGGCGCGATCCTGACCGAGGCCGACCCGAACGTCGCCGGAGCCCTGCGCTGGGCTCTCGCGCGGGCGGGCGGCGAGGGGGTGGCCGAGGTGGCGGCGGGGCTGCGCGCGGACGACGCCGACGTCCGGCAGCGCGCGGTGCTGGCGCTGGCCGAGATCACCGGCGACGAAGCGGACAAGGCGCTCACGGAGGCGCTTGGGGACACCGACGCGAGGGTGCGCGGGCCCGCCGCACTCGCCCTGGGCGGGAGAGGCACGACCGCGGCCATCCCCGTCCTGGTCCGCATGATCGTCGACGGCACGAACGACGTCGAAGCCGCGGAGGTCCTGGGCGCGCTGGCGGAGAACCCCCGGTCGGAGGAACGGATCGTGGCCGCTTTGACCGACGCGCTCACCGACGATTCCGCGGTCCGGATCCGCGTGGTCCAGGCCCTGGCGGAGATTCCGGGGGCCAAGGCGGGCGGCCTGCTGGAGCGGCTCGCCGGGGACGCCGATCCGGCTGTCGCGCTGATCGCGTCCGCCCTGTCCGGCCGGGACCGGACTGTTGAAGGATAAGCGACCTTTTCGTCCACAAGGGACACTTCAGGGCGGTGCGTTCGTGGGCCCGTCGGCGTTCTTGTCGCGCAGCCAACCACCAACCCGGCCTGCCTGTGGACAACTCGGCTCACGCGGCGCTTGCGGCGGCACGCTGGGTTCGGGTGTTCCCAATGTCGCATTAGAGACAGTCAGCGTCCCGAATGCGACATTGGGAACACCCGAGCGGCGAAACGGCAACAGTGGCAGCAGGAGCGTGTCAGGCGAAGCAGCGGATCGGCGCGCCGTTGAAGGCGACCATGTCCGCCAGCGCGGCCTCGGCAGACCGTTGACGTTGCGAAAGCCACTTTCGCAACGTTGATGGTTGCGAAAGTGGCTTTCGCGACACCTCACCTTTGCCTTACCCGCGCCAATCGCTTAAGTCGGGCGCCTGCTCATCCACGCGGCTCGTACCGTTCGTGATGCAGCACGGCGTCGAGCGGAAGACGTTCCCGCCAGCCGTGCCGCTCCAGATCGGGGACGGTGGGCAGGTCCCGCACCGGACCGACGCACAACCACGCCACCGGACGGACGTTTCCGGGGAAACCGACCAATTCGCGCAGGAACTCCTCACGATAGAAGCTGACCCAGCCGACGCCGAGCCCTTCGGCGGTCGCCGCCAGCCAAAGGTTCTGAATGGCCAGGCACACCGAGTACAGGCCGGCGTCGGCGATAGCGTGCCTTCCCAGCACGTCGGGCGCACCGCGTGCCGGGTCGTAGCCGACCACGATCCCGGCGGAGGACTCGACGATCCCCTCGATCTTGATGTTCGCGAAGACACCGGCCCGTTCGGCGTCCAGCCGATCCTCGAAAACCTCCCGTTCGGCCAGCACGTGCTCGCGAAACCGCTTTCGAAGGTCCACATCGGACACCACGACGAAATCCCAGGGCTGCGACAGGCCCACACTCGGCGCGGCGTGGGCCGCGCTCAGCACCCGGCGCAGCACCTCTTCCGGAATCGGCTCCCCGGTGAACTCGGCCCTGGTGTCCCGTCGCCGGAAGATCGTGCCGTACAGCGAACCGTCCTCTGTCTCACGCGTCATGCGCTTGATCGTGCCTGGGACTCAAGGGACGGCGAGGAACGGGGTCAGCAGACGGAGCAGTTCCGCGGGCCGGTCCAGCGGGATGATGTGGCCGCAGTCCTCGATGAGGTGACCGGTGAGGTCGTCGGCGACGGGGCGCAATTGCCGTTCCAGCGCACGGCCGACCGGATGGGCACCGATCGTCATCGTGGGCATCGCCAGCCTGCCGTCCCCCACTGCTTCGCCGATCTGGCGCGCGGTGTCCGGCATGGCGCGATAGTAGGAGAAGGCGCAGCGCAGGGCGTCCTGCCCGGTGTAGGCGTCGACGAAGGCGTCGCGGATCTCGGGCGGCACGCCGCGCCCGAGCGTGCCCGCCGCGAGGAACCAGTCGATGTACTCCGCCTCGTGCCCGATCAGGACCTTTTCGGCGAGGCCGGGGACGGCGTGGAAGCCGAACCACCACGGCGGGCCGCCCGCCAGGAAGTCCTCGGCGCCGGGCAGCGAACCCGCCAGCGACTCCATCACGACGAGCCGCCGCACCAGATCCGGCCGCCGCAAGGCGAGCAGGAGGGCGACCGGTGTGCCGGCGTCGATGGCGACGACGTCCGCGGTGGATTCGCCGAGGGTGTCGAGGATGCCTTCGGCGTCGGCGACCAGCGTGCCCGCGTCGTAGCCGTCCGCGGCGCGGGTGCTGCCGCCGAGCCCGCGCAGATCCGGGGCGATGACCCGGTGGTTCCCGGCCAGCGGGCCGATGACCTCGCTCCAGAGCCGCCAGGTGTGCGGGAAGCCGTGGAGCAGCAGGACCGCGGGCCCGCTGCCCGCGACGGCCACGTCGACCTCGATGCCGTTGATGCCGATCCGTCGTACCTCGGGCACGTCGCCTCCACTGTGGTTACCATTGGTTACCAGAAAACCGTAGGTAACTTCCGGCATGCCGCCAAGACGGCACTTTCCCCACAGGTGGTGAGCTCCAGGTGACCTCCCGGCAGAAGCGTGGCGATCTGTTCGACCCCGAATGCCCCACTCGCCGTCTGCTGGATCGCATCGGCACGAAATGGACGTCGATGGCGGTCAAGGTCCTCGCGGAGGCGGCTCCGGACGAGGTCCGGTTCGCCGAGTTACGGCGCAGGATCCCCGGCGTATCCCAGAAAATGCTCTCGGTGACCTTGCACAGCCTGGTCCGCGACGGGCTCGTCGATCGCCGGGTGGAGCCCACCGTGCCGCCCCGCGTGCACTACCGGCTGACCGACCTCGGCCGGTCGCTCGACGTGCCGCTGGCGGCTCTCCGGAACTGGGCGGAAGAGCACATGGCCCGGATCGACGAGGCCAACGCGAAGGCGGACGACACCCCGGCTCAGAGCGGCTCCAGATAGGACCGCTCGGACCAGTCGTCGTCTTCGTCGTCCCGGGGACGGGGTTTCCGCACGGGTGGTTCCGGCGCCGGCGCGGACAGCTTTTCCAGCTCCGCGACGGCGTCGTCGACGTCCAAAGTGGCCAGTTCGCCGACCTGCCGTTCCAGGGACGACCAGGCTTCGCCGGTGAGCCGCTGACGTTCCTCGGCGGGCAACGCGTCGATGATCCGCCACCAGCCGCGCGCCTCCTGGACGAATTCGTCCAGTACCGGGCCGTGGGCCAGCAGTTCGTGCGGCCGCCGTCGCCCGGCGAGCACCTCCCCCGCGAAGTCCCCGGCGGCGCCGCCGGTCGCCGCCAGCAGCCGCATGGCCGTCTGCCGTGCCCGCTCACCCTGCTCGGAGCCGAAGAGCTCGTGTCCCGTCACAGCTTCACCCGCCTGCTCTTGGCCGGGCACTCGGCGTCCCGGTGTTCGTAGTCCTGCGGCCACTGCGGCGGTTCGCCCATCGCGATGGTGGCTTCCAGCAGTTCGTCGAGCGTCTTCTCCCCCGCGAAAGCGTGTGCCAGCCCGAGTGCGGCGCTGATCCAGGTCTGGATGATCCCGACGATCTCGTTGAACGACAGCACCAGGTGGATGATGTCGCGCAGCTCGGGATCCTGGAAGATGTTGACGAGCTTGCCGCGGCGTCCCAGCTCGGACAGTGCTTCGCTGATGATCTCCGCCACCCGGACCCCGCGCTCCAGCCCGAGTTTCTTGCCCTTGGTGAGGATCAGCAGCGCGATGTCGATCGCCGAGCTGTAACCGTGCCTGATCTCCTGCATCATGTGGTACGCGAGCTTCGCCAGCGCCTGGATCGCCCGGCACGCGCCGTGGAAGTACTGAGCCAGCTGCAGCACGCAGGCGCGGTAGTCGGCCAGCCAGTTCTTCGCGCGGTCGGCGGCCTCGCCCGCCCACACCCCCTGGATCCCGAACCGGCCCTGGTTGATGTTGGCCGCGATGTTCTCCAGCCCGATCGCGGCGTCGTGGTAGAGCACCGCCTGCTCCTGCAGCACGGTCCAGTCGCCGACGAGCAGGTCGGCGAGCATGGTGATGAAGTCCTTGTCGGACCCGGTGAGCATCTTGATCACCTCGGCGACGTCGCCCAGCGACCCGCCGAGATCGAGCAGCTTCTCGCGTTCCTGCTCGGCCTTCACCGGCCACCAGGACGGATCGGTGACGGCCGCCGGGTCGGGTCCGCCGTATCCGACCAGGACGGCGTCGCGGAACGCCGCGGCCCCCGCCGGGTCGCGCACTTCGTCCGCCGGGATCCGCGCGGCGTCCGGCTCCGGGTTGAGCCGGTCCAGCAACTCGGCCGCGCGTGCGTCCACCACGCCGTACCAGTGCGCGACGCACCGCAGTTCGTGCCCGCCGCCCGCGGCGAGATTGGCCGCGAACCCCGACTGGGTCAGCGCCGCGCGCTGCCACTCGTCCAGTTTCGGCCAGGCGGCGGCCAGGAAACCTTCACCGCGTTCGGTGTCGAACCCGGCCCCGACCAGCCGTTCGAACCAAAGCCGATAGGAGTCCGCGCCCGCGCTCGCCCGCAGGACCAGGTCTCCCAGCGCGCGCACCGCGGCCGGCTCGACCGAGAACCCCTGCCCCATTCGTCCCCCTCGTACTCCGGAAGTGTTCCTTCGACGCTCCCGAAGTCTGACAGGTTGCCACGAAATGTCACATCACTGGAACGGAGTACCGCGTGCGAAACTGGCCCGATCGTCGGTGAAAGGAGATCACGCTGTCTCGCCAAACGGCTCGGATCTGGCTGTCCGAGCGCCGCAGGAGCGGCTTGAGCGCCGCGTTCGCGCTGGTCGTCGCCGCGTTGACGATCGTGTTCCGCGAGGACGTGCTGTCGATCTCGTTGGTCGACGCGGGTGTTCTGGTCCTTCTCGCGTATCTCGTCGGCTACCTCGTCGTGACGGTGGCCGCGTTCGGCGTGGCGACCTCGGAGCAGATCCACGACTGGGCGAGCCGGGAAAGCCGCGGCACGTTCGCCCAGCGATATGTCTTCGGGACCGCGCCGGGGCCGGGAGTGTCGATCACCATCGCGGCGGCCGCGCTGGCGGTGGCGGTGGTGTGGATGCCGGGCCTCGGTGGTGAGAGCCTGCCGGCGGGCGCGCGCGTCGGCGTCGCGGTGGCGCTGGTCGTCGTCGCGTGGATCTGTGTCCTGGTCTCGTTCGCGATCGCCTACCACGCGGACGACGTGGTCGAGCAAGGCGAGGCCCTGCGGTTCCCCGGCGACGGATCCGCCGAGTGGTCCGACTACATCTACTTCGCGGTGTCCGTGATGACGACCTTCGGGACGACCGACGTGGACGTCGTCTCCCGGGAGATGCGCAGGACCGTGACCACGCACGCGGTCATCGCGTTCGTGTTCAACACGGTGACCGTGGCGGCGGTCGTGTCCACTTTGAACGGCGGCTGACGCCTCAGCCCAGTTTCAGCAGGATCGGGCTGCCGGTGACGGTGACATCCGCACCGGGTTCCACCGGCGTGCTCCTCCCGTCGAGGTCTTCGGCCGACGTGGCGCCCCGAGCCGCCGGGATCCGCTCGGACCGGTCGATGGTCCACCAGATCAGGAAGTCCTTGCCGCCCTGATCGAAGCGGCATTGCCACAGGTGATCGGGCAATCCGGCCGCGCGCCCTTGCCCGCAGGAATGGATCCGGCTGCCGGACAGCCAGGTGTGCAGGCGTTCCACGTGTCGCGCCGCCTTCGTGTGCGGACCGCCCGCGGGCTGCAGCACGATGGGGATCTTGGCGCTGCCCCAGTTGTAGAAGTACATGCGGCGGTATTGCGCGTAGAGACCGGACAGGAAGAACCGGACAGCGTGCTGCGCACCCCGATCCTCGTCGACGGGCCGCTGCCTGTTCACGTCGTAGGCCGAGCCGGTGCTCCACAACCTGATGCCGGCGCCGGCTTCCTGCAGCACCTTTTCGATCTCCTGCGCCAGCGGCAGCATCGTCTCCGGTGGGTCGGAATCGTTGCGGGGAGCCAGTTTCATCGCGGCGGCGTCGCAATGGTCGTAGCCGCCGAGCTTCGCGAACCGCCGGAACCCCTCGAACGCCGCGGGATCCCAGAGCTCGCCCATGGACGGGCAGACCACGGTGGCGGCTGAGTCGGCGGATTTGATCACCTGGCTCGCCCTGCGCGTCATCTCCACCAAACCGGCCATCGATCCGGAGAAGAAGTCCTGATGATTGGCCATGTCCCACAGTTCGTAGGCGTCGATCCGGCCTCGATACTGCTCGACGACGGCCCGCACGAACCGTTCCCAGTCGGCGAGGTCGTCGGGCGGACCGGTGCGGGAATCGTCGGTGTAGACGGACTTCGGGCTGTTCGGGCTCGCCCACGACGGGGTGCCGCCGAAGGTCAAGGCCACCGGGAAACCGGCACCACGGGCACCGGTCACCAGCCGTTCGAGTGTTTTCCAGTCGTACTGACCGCGGGCGGGCTCCAGGTTCTGCCACCGGGTGCGTGTGTTCCACAACCGGACGGAGCCGACGCGGAACGTCGGCATCAGCCCGGTGTTGGAGTTCGTCGTCACCCCGACGAACTCCGGATCGAGCGTGCGTGGCGCGTTCGTCCACATCGCCGCCTGGACCGCGGGGGCGGTGACCTGCGCCTGCCGGTCCGGCGGGGTCGCCACGGCACCTCCGGCGAGCAGGACCGCCGCGAGGACGACGACGAGCGCGATATGCGTCAGCGGCCGCCTGCGAGGGGGCTCCACCGCGTCGGTGTCAGGGATGACCAGCGGTTCGGGGACGGGGGTTTCGCCCAGGTCCGCGCGCTCCCACACCCGGTACAGTTTCGCGAGATCCTCGCGGCTCGCGCCGCACACCGTCGCGATCGCCTCGATCGGCGCGAAGGTGGCGGGAACGTTCCGTCCGGTGCAGTAGCGGTGCACGGTCGACCGGCTCGAATGCACCTTGCGCCCGAGCTGTTCGTAGCTCAGGCCGCTCCGCTCCTTGTACTCGGTGAGAAGTGCCGCCAGCGTGGCAGCCGCCTCACTCGCCATCCCGCTGCGCCCCCTCCGCGCCATGTCCCGGACGGCTATCAGTGTCCCATCGCAGGCCTTTCGCCGCGCGAATTCGCGAGATCACGTCTCCCGGCCCGGCGTCGCCGCAGGTCAGGGGCGAGATTTCGTCCCAGCGTCCCATTCCGCGCCGTTGCGCTTGCCACGCCGTCCCGCGCTGGAGAGCGTGGACCCGCCGACAGATCCGGCCATGGGGAGGAATCGGAATGAAATCGCACAGGAAGACCTTGCTTCGAGGAGCACTGGCAACCGCGCTACTGGTAGTGGCGACCAGCGTCCCGGCCGCCGCCGCGACGCCGCGGCTGACCACGCGCGCGGACTTCAACACACCGGGCGGCGGACAGATCGTCGAATACCTCGAAAAACTGATCCGTGGCGCACCCGAGAACTCGACCATCAAGACCGCGCAGTTCCTCTTGCGGGACAAGCCGATCACGGAGGCGCTCGCGGACGCCGCGGAGCGCGGGGTGCACGTCCAGGTCCTGGTCGACGGAGGGACGACGGACCATCCGAACTACCAGGACCTGAAGAAGCGGCTCGAGAAGACCGGCGACAAGAACTCGTGGGCGAAGAACTGCAAGGCCGACCGAGGGTGCAACGGCGGAAACGTCATGCACAACAAGTTCTTCCTGTTCGACCGGACGCTCGACGCGTCGACGGTGGTCGCGACCGGATCGGCGAACTTCAGCGAGAACACCACGGGTGGCAAGGGCGGCTGGAACAGCTACTACACCGACGTCGGGAACGCCGCCCTGTTCGCCAGGTACAACGACTACTTCGGCGACCTCCGCAGGGTCGCGGACGGGGGCACGGCGAACCCCGGCTACTACGAAGCCAACCCGCCCGTGATCACCGGGAACACCAAGAGTTACTTCTACCCGAGGCTGAAGGACGCGGGGAACGACACCGTCGAAAACACCCTGAAGGAGGTCGGGTGTTCGGCGGAGAAGTCCAAGATCCGCATCGGGGTGTGGTCACTCACCCGGATGAAGATCATCGAACGGCTGCGGGTCCTGGCCGCCCGGGGCTGCTCCGTGGACATCGTGGCCTTGCGGATGACCGCGGGTTCGTGCGAAGCGCTGATGAAGGGTCAGCCGGACCGTGTGCGGCTTCGTGGTTTCAAGAAGGGCAACGAGGCGGGCATCCACGAGAAGAACATGATGATCGAGGGCGACTACCTGAAGCCGGGTACCAAGGTCGTCTTCACCGGCAGCCAGAACTTCAACAACCCGTCCCTGCACGAGAACGACGAAAACGTCATCCGGGTCCTGGACGACGATGGAATCTACCGGAGCTTCGTGCGGAACTTCGAGCAGGTGGCCCAGGCCACCGACCAGGAGATCAAGTCGCCTGGGGACTGCTGGAAGATGGTGCCGGAGGACTGATCCGGCCTACGGGCATCAGCAATCACAACAGCTGCGCGTGAAGGCCCCCTTCCCTCGGCTGAGCCGAGGGAAGGGGGCCTTCACGCGACGGGCCGCGGTTTCCGGAAGGACTGGGGCTGGCACGGCACCGCCTGCGGGTCAACGGAGGTACATGAAGGCCCCCTTCCTTGCGCCTGGCGCAAGGAAGGGGGCCTTCATGTACTCAGGCGAGCAACCGACACCGGTAAGGGTCAGGGACGCCAGGAGTCGTTCAACGCCATCGTGCAGCCGCTCGAAGCGGTACCCGCCCGGTTGGCGCCCGATTCCCACGTGACGGCGCCGCCCTCCTTGCGGATGTACTTGTACTGGAAGGCGGCTCCCTTCGGCAGCGTGACGTTCGCCGTCCACAAGGGATAACCTGCCGACGACATCGGAACCGCGTTCGCCGGGTTCCACGCTCCGAGTTCGGGACGGTCGCCGACGACGAAGATGTTCTGGCCCCACGAAGTCGTGGCGTTCACCGTGAACTTCGCCGAAACCGCGGAGCACGCCGCGCTGTAGCGCTGCTTGACCACCGACGGCGTCTCGACCGGGGCACCCGCGTCGATCGAATGCGCCAGCCGGACGAACTGCGCCATCGACCAGGCCAGCGGCGTCGCCGAGCCGGTGCCTTCGCCGAAGGTGAAGCCACCGGCGCTTTGCCGGTCCCAGACCTGTTCCGGGATCAGGAAACCGGGATTCGCCGACGCGGCCATGGCCGCCAGATGCGTCGTCGCCGGGCGTCCGTTGGCGAGCTCGTACTCCCCGCGCTCACCGGTGAGCAGCGGCCACAGCCGTCCGACTCCGGCACCGGTGTACGGGCCGCCGGAAGCGGTTTCCCCGTAGCCGTCGTGGTTGTACCGGTACCACATCGGGCCGTTGGGGGTGTTCACCTTCAGCGTGGAGTCCACTTCGGACAGTGAAGCGGCGACGTCCGGGTCGGCAGGCGGTTTCACCCCGAGGCGGACGAGGTCCAGGAAGCCCGCGTCGATGATGGCGCGTTCGTCGTGGTTCCCGCCGCCGTTCTGCAGGAAGACGTTCTGGCCGTCGTTGGGGTTGCCGTTGCCGTCGATGCGGTGGAAGTACCGGCCGTCGCCGAGCGGACCGGACGTGGTGAACGTCCAGGCGCTGACCTGTGCCTGCCACCGGTCCGCGGTTTCGCGGTACCGGGCGGCCGCCGTCGTGTCGCCGTTGCGTTCGGCGATGTCGGCGGCGCAGATCAGCCCGGCGATCTCCGCGGCGATGGTGGACGGCGAGTAGCCGCCGTTCTCCTCCCAGCGTTCCTGCGGGGTCGAGGGGCCGTTCGCGACGAGGAAGTCCGCGGACTTCTTCACCTTCGCCCACATCCCCGCGTCGGACCGGCCCAGCTGCCACGCGAGCACGATGGGGAAGGCGACCTCGTCCATCTGCAGGCTGGTCCAGCAGTTGGTGCCGTCGAGCCGGGTGTTCTGCGGGAACGAACCGTCCGGTCGCTGCTGAACGGTGAACAGGTAGTCGACCGAACGGTTGGCCGCCGCCGAGTCGCCCGCCGCGATCTGCGCGGTCGAGACCTGGTAGAGGTCACGGGACCAGACCGCGTGATACCCGCAGTCCCCCGTGCCGTTCGCGTCCTTCGCCTCGCCCCAGGGATTGGTGAGCGAGGCGACGTTCGCACCCGAGTAGGTCTTGTCTTCGTGGGCCTTGAGGGTCATCAGCGCCACGTTGTACTGCGTGGTCAAGCCGGCGCCGGTGATCGACCGGGGCACCGCGGCCAGCGAGGAGAGATAGCCGCTCCAGCCGGACCGGTACGCGGTGTCCGCCGCCTCGAAACCACCGGCGAGCGAGGCCGACGCGTTCGCCGACGCGGCGCCGCGATCACCGCCGAACCCGATCGCGAGGGTGAAGGTGGTGTCGGTCCCCACGGGGATCTGCCCCAGCTGCACCAGGTTCCCGGGCGTCGACGCCGAGTCGTACTGCGTGCCGAGAACGTGGTCGCCGCTCAGGTCGACGTAGCCGTCGCTCGCGGTCCCGCTGTAGCCGCTGGTCGCCTTGACGAAACCGGTGGAGGCGGCCATGGCGCTGGACACCGGCCCGTCCGAAGCGACCAGCTGCCCGCCGGAAGTGGCTCCGGTGTCCCCCATCCCGCTGTTGTTCAGGGACGGGTTGTACAGCGCGTACAGCTGCAGGGGACCGCCGCTGAGCACCTCGAACCTGGTCTGGATCAGCACAGTGGACCGCGCCGGGTCGGCGGTGTGGGTCTTGGTGATCCGGTACCGCCCGTTGGTGGCGGTGTTGATCTGCCGGTAGCTCAGGGAACGCGGATCGGTAAGCACCAGCTGCTTGGTGGTGTGGTCGCGTTCCAGCTGCGTGAAGCCGGCACCGTCGGACACCACGTACTGCAGGTCCTGGACGTTGGCGACGTCGACTGTCGGGTAGTAGATCTCGTGGTTGATGCCCTGGCCGAGGGTGAACCAGACCTTCGACGCCGCGTTCGTGGCGGTGCCGAAACCCTCCTTACCCCCGGTCGTCCAGGCCGCGCCGGTACCCGGCGCACCGGGCGCGTCCGCCAGCGGTGCGGCGCTCACCGGCGTGGACGCCAGGAGCGCGCCAGCGGTCAACAGCGCGACTGTCGCGCGACGCCGCTTCGGAGATTTCATGTCGATCCTTCCCACAGGCTTCATCGACGGCAGGATTTGTTGTTAGCGGCAACTTATTCGCTGGCCGTCTCCACCGGCAGGGCCGATCGGAGTAACCCGGACCACCGGCGCCGGTGGTCCGGTCATGGATCCGGCCCCGTCGCGGGACGCGACGGGGCCGGATCAGGGATTCCGTGGGATCAGCCGACCGGACGCGGCTTCAGGTTCACCTCCACCGTGTTGCCGGGGCCGGAGGCGACACCGCTGACGATGTCGTTGAGGAACCCGCAACCCTGCAGCGGCGGCAGGGTGTAGGAGCCGGTGAGCTTGCCACCGGCCAGCGGGTCGAAGCCCGCCTTCGACTGCAGCGGGATCTGGGCCGGTGTCTTCGTCTGGCAGGTCGGGCTCGCCGAGACCGGGAAGCCGAAGACGCTGACCCGCGGCAGCTTGACCGTCACCGCCGACGTCGACTTGAGCACCCCGTTGGCCAGGGTTCCCGTGGTCTTGCCCGCCGAAGCGAACTCGATCTTCGCCTTGACCGGGACGAAACCCCAGAGCGTGAGGTTCGCGCTCGTCGGGTTCAGCGTCAGGTCGGCGTCGAAGGTCCCGTTCGCCAGGCTGATCGCGGCGTTGATGCCACCGCGCAGGTCGATCGGGCCCGCGAGCTTCTTCAGCTGCGTCTTTCCGGTCAGGTCGTAGCTGTACTTGACGACCGGGGAGGTGTTCGGCTGCGTCTTCGCCGTGACCGGCGCGCTTGCCGCCGACTTGTTCCCCGCGGCGTCCTTGGCGACCACGGTGAAGGTGTACTCCGTGCCGGCCGTGAGACCGTCCACAATGGCCGAAGTCCCTGTCACCGACTTCACCAGCGTGGAGCCGTTGTAGACGTCGTACCCGGAGACGCCGACGTTGTCCGTCGCGGCATCCCACTCGAGGCTCACGCTCGTCTGCGTGGTCCCCGTGGAGCGCGGGTTGCCCGGCACGCTGGGAGCCACCACGTCCGGCGAGGCCTGCGTCCGGACGGTGATGGCGGCGCTCGGAGTCGAGAGGTTGCCCGCCGCGTCCTTCGCGACCACCGTGAACGAATACTCGGTGTCCGGCGCGAGACCGTCCACAATGGCCGAAGTCCCCGTCACCGACTTCACCAGCGTGGAGCCGTTGTAGACGTCATAGCCGGTGACACCGACGTTGTCCGTCGCCGCGTTCCATTCGAGGCTCACGCTCGTCTGCGTGGTCCCGGTCGAGCGCGGGTTGCCCGGTGCGACGGGCGCCTGGGTGTCGGGCGCGGTCTGCGTCCGTGCCGTCGCGGCGGCGCTGGGCGCCGAAGCGTTGCCCGCGGCGTCCTTCGCGACCACGGTGAACGAGTACTCGGTGTCCGGCGCGAGACCGTCCACAATGGCCGAAGTCCCCGTCACGGTCTTCACCAGCGTGGAGCCGTTGTAGACGTCGTAACCGGTGACACCCACGTTGTCGCTCGACGCGTTCCAGGACAGCGCGATGCTGGACTGGGTGACGTCGGTCGTGGCCAGACCGGCCGGAACGCTGGGCGCTTCGGTGTCGGGGACCGTGGCGGTCCGGGCGGTCACCGCCGCGCTGGGCTCCGACCTGTTGCCCGCCGCGTCCTTGGCGACGACGGTGAAGGTGTACTCGGTGTCGGCGGCGAGGCCGTCGACGGTGGAGTTGGTTTCCGTCACCGACTTCACCAGGGTGGTTCCGTTGTAGACGTCGTAGCCGGTGACACCGACGTTGTCACTCGACGCGTCCCACGCCAGGCCGACGCTGGTGGCCGAGGTACCGGTCGAGTGCAGGTTGCCCGGCACACCGGGAGCCTGCGTGTCGGGCGCGGCCTGCGTCCGGGCCGTGACCGCGGCGCTGGCCGCCGAAGCGTTGCCCGCCGCGTCCTTCGCGACCACCGTGAAGGTGTACTCGGTGTCGGCCGTCAGACCGTCGATCGTGGCCTGCGGTTCCGTGACGGACTTGACGACCTCGGTGCCCCGCAAGACGTCGTAGCCGGTGACACCGACGTTGTCGCTCGACGCGTCCCAGGCCAGCGTCACGCTGGTCTGGGTGGTTCCGGTCGAGTGCACGTTCGCGGGAGTCGTCGGCGCCTGCGTGTCCGGGGCCTTCGCGGTCCGGGCGGTGGCGGGCGCGGTGGCGGGCGAGACGTTGCCCGCCGCGTCCTTCGCCTTGACCGTGAACGAGTACTCCGTGTCGGGGGCCAGACCGTCGACCGTTGCCGACGTTCCGGTCACCGTCTTCACCAGCGTGGCGCCGTTGTAGACGTCGTAGCCGGTCACGCCGACCTCGTCGGTGGCGGCGCCCCACGACAACGCGACGCTGTTCTGGGTGACCTCGCCGACGGTCACCGCACCGGGAGCCGAGGGCGGGGTCGTGTCCGCGGCCGCGGTGACGGTGAAGGTGTGCAGCACGTTGGCCTGGCCGTTCGCGGGCGTGCAGTCCGCGACGAACGTGCCGAGGCCGGTCTCCGCGCCGGAAGCCGTCAACGGCGTCATCGTGAGCACCAGATCGTGCACCGAAAGCGTCGCCGTCCCGGGCTTGTCGAAGCGCAACGACGGCGCCGCGCCGCTCGCGTTGACGATCAGGTCGTTGCCCGTCGGCGGGATCGGCTGCAGCGGGACGGGTGTCGGCACGCCGACCGCGAGATGTCCCTGCGGGCTGGAGACCAGCGAGGTGGCCAGCGCCGATCCCTTGATCTGCTCGGCGCCGACGAGCCGGAGCCCTTCGGTCGCGGTCTTGCCCGCGTTGGAGACGGCCGTGATGTCGATCTTGGGCGTGAACTGGCCGACCGGGATCGTGTCGGGCAGCGTGGCGTTGATGTCGACCGTGACGTCCTGGTTCCCGATCAACGGGAACGGACAGCTGTAGACCTGCCGCAGCGGCGGGTGGTTCCCAGTGCCGACGACGGCTTCCGGGGTGACCGGAGAGCCGGTCACCGTGTAGGTCTGCAGGACGGTCTCGGCCCCCGCCGCCAGCGTGCAGTCCGAAGTAAAGGTGCCGAGACCGGTCGGCGTGCCATCGGCCTTCAGCGGGGTCATCACCAGCTGGAGCCCGGTCACCGCGAGCGACGCGGTACCCGGCTGGTCGAACCTCAGCGCGGGCGCGCTGCCCGTGGCGTTGACGACGAGGTCGTTGCCCGCGGGCGGGATGGGCTGGTTCGGCACGTCGGAGTCGACCTTCACCGTCATCGTGCCCTGGCTGCCGGGCATCGTGACGGTCGAAGTCGCCTTCGCGGTGCCCTTGATGGACTCGGCACCGACGAGCCGAAGACCTTCCGTCGCCGTCTTGCCCGCGTTGGACACGGCGGTGATCTCGATGGCGGGAGTCAGTTTCCCGGTCTCGATCGTCGAAGGCTGCGTGGTCTTGATGGTGACCGAGACGTTCTGATTTCCGATCAACGGGAACGGACACGAGTAATTCTGCGTGAGCTCACCCGGAGCCGCGGCACTGGTGCCCGAGCCTATCGCGAGACCCAGTGCCACCAAGGCCGCCGTGCTCACCACGGCGATGCCCCCAGTGGCCAGTCTTCGACTACGTCTTCTGTGTTTCACAGGTACCTCTCCAACACATAGACCACGCCCGCCGAAACCACTGGACAAATGATTAATGCCCGCTTTCGCGGGCTCTTCCCGGCGGGCGCGTGTGCACATTTACGGGTATGCCACAGGGAATTAACACACCCGCAAGGCTCGCCAGGCAAGGAAAATCACAGAGCCCGCGCGACCATTCTCCGTCTTTGTCATACGCGGTCGATTCGCCGTTCGCGAATCTGTCAGCCGCACCCCCAAAACGCTCGACCACACCTCGGCGATGGTGGTTACTGGCCAACAAGGCCGCGATCGGGTCGGCCGACTCGGCGCGCCAGGGCGGGACCCAGCCGAGGCGTTTGCAGACCGTGCCGACGTCGGGATCGGTCAGGCTCAGGCGGTCGGAGAGGTTCGCCGACCGCGGTACCCGGATCGCCGACGTCCTTGCGGACCTCGATCAGGAAGTCCGCGTGGAGCCTGGACTGGATATCGGCCGGGAGCGCCTGCATGAGCCGGGAGTAGGCCCGGACGGTGCCGTACACGTTCACCCAGGCCCGAGCCAACCACGAATCGGCCACGGGCAACGGTCAATCGCCCAGGATCCCGGCCAGCACGCGACGCGCGTTCACCGCTTCCCCGTCGGCGCGGCCCCGCGTCCTGGCACAGGTGACCAAGGTCTTCCACAGCGCCCAGCCACGCCCACGTTCCCATTCCGGGCCGTCGATCGAAAGCCGCTCTCGGAACGCCCGCCTGCCGTCGGCCGTCAGCAAGGTCCAGGCGATGGCCAGGTCGCAGGACGGATCGCCGACTCCGCAGGTACCGAAGTCGATCACGGCCGCCAGCCGCCCGCCACCGAGCAGAAGATTCCCCGGCGCGACGTCGCCGTGGAACCACCGATCGACGCCGTCCCGGGGAACGTCCAGCGCCGACTTCCAGAGAGCGCGGTACGGGCCGACGTCGATTTCGCCGTCGAGTTCCGTGAGCGCGCGCTCGGTCAAGGCGTCGAAGGTACGCAGGGTGCCGCCACGGAACCAATTGTGCTTACCCGGCTGAGGACCGTCCGCGGCATCGATGTTCCTCAACTCCACCAGGAATTCCGCCAGTTCGAGTGCGAAGCCCACCGGGTCGGAGATCCCGTCCGCGCTCGCGGGTTCGCCGTCGAGCCACCGATTGATCGACCAGGAGAACGGGTAGCCGTCGCCGGGATTCCCCTTCGCCAGCGGGATCGGGACGGGCAGCGGCAGCCGCGAAGCGAGCACCGGCAGCCACCGTTGCTCCTTGTCCACCGCCAAGGCGTATTCGGCGGCGCTCGGCAGCCGCGCCACCATTGCGTCGCCAACACGGAAAGTCCTGTTGTCCCAACCGGACTCGGCCACCGGCCGGACCGGAAGACCGGCCCAGTCCGGGAACTGCCCGGCGACCAGGCGGCGCACCTGTGCCACGTCGACGGTGATCCGCCGCGGCGGCGGGCCGAGATCCGGCGTACTGCCCAAGACGACTTCCTTCGGTCGATGTGGTGTCCCACACCGAGTCTGGTCGTGCCGTCCAGTGGATAATTCGGAGGACTCCCGGCCCCGAGTCGGGCAGAGTGGATCCCGTGCGAGAAATCCGGCGCGAGGTCACCGCCGTCGTGGGCGCGAAGGCGCTGGCCTGGATCGGGGAAACGCTTCACCACGTATCCCCGGATTCGACGTTGTTCGGCGAGTACAGCGAAGTCTTCGACGCCGTGGCGGTCTCTCCCCGCGGTGAGCTGGTCGCGCTGATGGCCGATACCGGTACGACGGGGCTGCTGCTGTCGGCTGACGGCCGTCCGATCCGCGAACTCACCCGCAGCGGCTACCAGGCCGAGGCCTACCGCTACCCGCTGGTGTTGTGCACCCTTCCCGACGGCCGGACGGGTTTGATCCACTGCCCCGACGAGTACAACCGGCTCGAGGTCGAGGTCGCAGAGACCGGCGAGCGACTCACCGACGGCCCGGCTCGTGAGCCGAGCGACTTCTTCCATTCGCGCCTGGCCGTCTCGCCGAGCGGCAGGTACCTGCTCAGTGCCGGCTGGGTCTGGCATCCCTGGTGCTCCGCGGCGGTCTACGACCTGGAGAAGGCGCTGACCGAACCCACCACGCTCGATTCGGTCGGCGACGTGTACACACAGATCGGTCTCGTGCAGGCTGAGGTCGCGGGTGCTTGTTTCGTCGGCGAAGACGTCGTGATCAGCACGTCCACCGAGGAGAACGACCCGGACGGACCCGACGACCTCGCCCCCAGCATGCTGGCCAGGTGGTCGGCCACCTCCCGGACGTTCGTCTGGCGCCGTCGGCTGGAGCTGCCCGCCGGCGACGTCGTTCCGTTCGCCGGCGATTTCCTGGCCTTGTACGACCACCCGCGTCTCTACGACGGAGCGACCGGAGACCTGCTCGGGGAATGGCCCGACCTCCCGACCGGGCACGCGGATGGCCCGATCGTGTGGAGCAAGGCCTTTTCAGGACCGGCGCGCGTGGCCGTCGACGAAATCCGGCGACGCTTCGCGGTGACCGACGGCGAACGGACCACGATCGTCCACCTCGGCTGACCGATTCCGGCCGTCAGGTGCTCGCGCCGAGCCGTTCCCCCTGCGTGAGTTCTGCGAGGAGCGCGGACTGTTCCCGCCGGTAAGCCTCGACGTTCGCCAGTTTGACGTCCTCGTAGCCGCGGACCAGATCGGGCAGTTCGGCCAGCGCCAGGAGCCTGCCCCGGTCCGCGCCCTCGGCGCCGAAAGCGGCGAGGATCGTTTCCCGGTACTGCCCGACGAGTTCCCGCTCCACCTTCCGGACATGCGCCTTGCCGAACGGGTCCCAGCGGGTGCCGCGCAGTTTCCGCGCCGCACGCAGTGCGACGAACACCGGGCGGAACTTCGGGCCCAGCGCGATCTTCCGCTTCATTCCCAGGGCGCGGAGCACGGGCGGGTGCAACCGGTAGGCATAGCGGCTGCCGACGCCGAACTCCGCTTCGATCCCGGCGAGCACGGCGGGATCGAGCGAAAGCCGCGCGACCTCGTACTCGTCCTTGTAGGCCATCAGTTTGTGCAGGTTTCGCGCCACCGCCTCGGTGACCGCGGTCGAATCCCCTTCCAGGACACGGACCCGCTCGACGAATTCGGCGTACTCCCGCGCATACCGCACGTTCTGGTACCGGACGAGCTCCGGCACGCGGATGTCCAGCAGCCGCGCGAGTTCCGACCCCGGCTCGGCGTGGACCAGCGCGCGGGCGCGCAGCGTGGCGGCCGACGGGGCGGGGGTCGCGGAGACGGTGGGCGGTGCGACCGCGGCGTGCAGCCCCTCGGGATCGGCGACGAGCTGCCTGCCGCGCCGGAAAGCCTGGAGATTGCCCGCGACCGCGACCCCGTTGAGTTCGATCGCGCGCTCCACGCTGGCCGCGTCCAGCGGGATGGCGCCGGTCTGGAGGGCGGCGCCGAGCTGGAGGATGTTGGCGAACTGGTCGTCGTCGAACAGGGTTTCCGCCAGCGCCCGTGCGTCGAGCGCCACGGTCCGCGCCGCGCTGCCGGAGATCGCGCCCCGCACCGCGGCCGCGTCGGGGAACGAAACGGTGGTGTCGACGACCATCCGGCCGGTCGGCACCTCGGTCGTGGAGACCACGGCCGTGGTCCGGCCGGGGTCCGTCACCGTCAGATGCGCGGGGTCCGCGCCGACGAGGACGTCGCAGGCCAGGTAGAGATCGCATTCCCCGGCCGCGAGTTTCGGGGCCTGCGGCGTCGGCTCGGCGGTGATCTTCAGGTCCGAGACGACGGCGCCGCCCTTCTGCGCGAGCCCGGTCTGGTCCAGTGTCCGGACCTGTTTCCCCTCGATCACGGCGGCCGTGGCGAGGATCTGCGCGACGGTGACCACGCCGGTCCCGCCGACGCCGGTGATCCGCACGGTGAAGTCGGTACCGGCGGTCTCGGGCTCCGGCAGTTCGGCCGCCGTGATGTCCGCGAGCCGCGCCCGGTGTTTGCGCCCGGTGGGCACCACCGTCATGAACGACGGGCAGTCCCCGGCCAGGCACGAGTAGTCCACGTTGCACGACGACTGGTGGATCGCGGTCTTGCGGCCGAACTCGGTGCTCACCGGCTGCACCGAGAGGCAGTTCGACTTCTCGCCGCAGTCGCCGCAGCCCTCGCACACCCGCTCGTTGATCACGACCTTGGCGGCGGGAGTGTCCAGTTTGCCGCGACGGCGTTTGCGGCGTTTCTCGGCGGCGCATTCCTGGTCGTGGATGAGCACGGTGACGCCGGGAACGCGGGCCAGTTCTTCTTGTGTGGTCAGCAATTCGTCGCGGTGCCGGACCTCGACGCCGTCGGGCAGGCGGACGCCGCGGAGCCGCTTCGGCTCGTCACTGGTGATGACCACCTTCGCGACGCCTTCGACAAGCAGCAGCGACGCCAGCCGGTCCACCGAAAGCCCGCCGACGGCGTCCTGACCGCCGGTCATCGCGACCGTCGCGTTGTAGAGGATCTTGTAGGTGATGTTCACCCCGGCGGCCACCGCCGCCCGGACGGCGAGGCTGCCGGAATGGGTGAACGTGCCGTCGCCGATGTTCTGCACGAAATGCGAGGCGTCGACGAACGGCTCCATCCCGAGCCACTGCGCGCCCTCGCCGCCCATCTGGGTCAGCCCGACCACGTCCCCGACCTGTTCCGGTTCCATGAACAACGCCATGGCGTGGCAGCCGATCCCGCCGCCCACCACGGTTCCCTCGGGCACCTTGGTCGACGAGTTGTGCGGGCAGCCGGAGCAGAAATACGGCGTCCTGGTCAGCAACGGCACCGAGATGCGCTCACGGCGCCGCCGTTGCCGCCACGCGGTCACCGACGGGATCTCGTGGTGGTCGCTCAAGCGGGTGGCCAGCACCCTGGCGATGGCGTCCGGGTCGAGTTCGCCGAGTTCGGTGCACAGGGTGCGGCCGTCCGGGCCGGTCTTGCCGTGCACGGCGGGCGCGCCGGCGGTGCCGTACAGCACCTCCTTGATCGCCGATTCGACGAAGGAACGCTTTTCCTCCACCACGACGATCTCGCTCAGTCCGTCGGCGAACCGGCGGACGATCGACGGTTCGAGCGGGTGGATCACGCCGAGTTTGAGGATCCGGATGCCGTGCCGGGACAACGCTTCGGCGTCCAGGCCGAGCAGCCGCAACGCCTGCATGAGGTCCAAATAGGACTTTCCGGCGGTGACGATGCCGACGCGGTCCGCGGGCCCTTCCTGGACGATCCGGTTGACCCCGCTCGCGCGCACGTACTCCACGGCCAGCGGCAGACGTTCGGTGTACAGGCTGCGTTCGAGCGCCATCAACGTGGTGCCGAGCAGCCGGGAGGTGGGCTTGTGCCGGTACGCGGGCAGGGCGAGTTCGGGCGCGGTCCATCGCGGGTGGACGTGGGCGGTGCTCGCGGCGTCGGCCACGTTCGCCACGAGTTTCATCGACGACCACAGCCCGCTCGCCCTGGACAGCTCGACCGCGTGCAGGCCGAAGTCCAGCACGTCCTGGGAATCGGACGGGAAGAACACCGGCATCGCGAGGTCGGCCAGTGCGAGCTCGGAGGCGCACGGCACCGAGGAGGACTTGGCGTTCGGGTCGTCGCCGACCAGCGCCACCGCACCGCCCGCCGGGTCGGTCCCCGCGAGGTTGGCGTGCCGCAGGGCGTCCGTCGCGCGGTCCAGGCCGGGTGCCTTGCCGTACCAGAATCCGGTGACTCCCCCGCGGGACGAGCCGACCGACGAGGTGAGCTGACTGCCCATGACCGCCGTCGCGGCGAGCTCCTCGTTCAGACCGGGACGGTGCACGACGTCGTGTTTCTCGAGCAGGACGGAACGGCGGCCGAGTTCGAGGTCGTATCCGGCGAGCGGGGATCCCTCGTAGCCGGAGACGAACACGGCGGGCGACGCCCCGGCGGCGCGGTCGTGCCGCACCCGGTCGAACAGCATCCGGACCAGGGCCTGGACGCCGCTGAGGTACACGGTGCCGTCCTCCCGCAGATACCGGTCCTCCAACGTGAACTGCTCCACCAGACCTGCCTCCTTAGGCACCCCCGCGCGACGTCACGACAGGAGACCCGACCCCCGCGGGCCGCCGCAACAGGCGGCAGTCTATTGGCCCCCGGGACGCAAAAAATCCGGCCCGTCTTCTCCACTGGCCGATATCCGTTGCGTCTGCGTACCATCCTGGCCCATGGCGGACCAGCTCATCGACGAGACCGATCGCGAGATCCTCGAACTCCTGCGGGAGGACGCCCGGCGCACGCTGGGCGACATCGGGGCCCGCGTCACGCTGTCGACCGCGGCCGTCAAACGCCGGATCGACCGTATGCAGGAGAACGGCGTCATCGTCGGCTACACCGTCCAGATCGACCACGCCAAACTCGGCTGGGGCATCGAGGCGTTCACCGAACTGCGGTTCACCGGGACCACCAAGGTCGGCGAGATCGTCCGCACCACCACGCGGATGCCGGAGGCCCAGGCGGTGTTCACCATCGCCGGCGACCCCGACGCACTCGTCTGGCTGCGGGTGCGGGACATGGGCCACCTGCAGCGCACCATCGACGAGATCCGGCGGCATCACCAGGTCACCGGCACGAAGACGTTGATGGTGCTGGACTCGTGGACGCGCGGCCAGCAGTGGCCTCACCCCTCGTGAGTGGTAAGGACGGTTCCAGCCAAGGTGTCTCAGGCACCTGATGGCTTCCGGAGGCGGTGTCGCGAAAGCCACTTTCGGGACACCAGACGTCTCGAAAGTGGCTTTCGCGACATGATCGCGCGGGTGAGCCCGGCACGGCCCGAGAGTGCGGCGATGCCACGTGACTGATCGGACGACACGCGTGATCCGGTGGACGACACGCGTGACTGATCGGACGACACGACCGCGGCCGGGATCACGCCACGAGTCGTCCGCAGGATCACGCGTGTCGTCCATCCAAACACGCGAAAGCGCCATCCGTGCACCTGCAAGAGGTCGTGGCCCTAACCCGTGGGGCGGGTGGCGCCCCGCAGCAGCCGCTCCCCCGTCCGCGCGAGGTACTCGCCGAATTCCGCCGGTTCCTCCACCGTGAACCCGATGTCGGTGAGCAAGAGAACGACGGCCAGCCACTCGAACGAGTCGACATGGGCGACGTACCGGCACCTGTCGTCGCCCAGGGCTTCGAAACTCCCGTCGATCCGATGCAGCCGGGCCGCGGCCTCGTCCGCGCCGACGTCCAGGGTCAGCGTGATCCGGAGCGATTTCGGGCTGTGAAAGCGTTCCTGGAGATGAGCCGCGACGTCGTCGACCGGGAGTTCCCGCGGCTCGAACGCCACGTCCGTTGTCTTCGGCCCGGCGATCCGGTCGAGACGGAAACTCCGCCAGTCCCGCCTGCCGAGGTCCCACGCGTACAGGTACCACCGCCTGCCGAGCTGGACCAGGCGCATCGGCTCGACCGTCCGTGACGACGGGCCGTCCTTCGCCGTGTACGCGAACTCGAGGCACCGGCGAGCCGCGATCGCCGCGGCGAGGACGTTCAGGACGTCTTGGGTGACCCGCGGCTGTTCGCCGCTCCCGAACTCGACCGCGGCGAGCATTTCGTCGGTTCGCCTGCGCAGTGCCGCCGGCAGGACGCGCCGGAGCTTCGCAGCGGCGCGGTCGGCCGATTCGGCGGTCAGGTCGACGCCGGTGCCGCCCGCCGCGGCGAGCCGCAGCCCGAGCACGGTGGCGATCGCCTCGTCGTGTTCCAGCATGAGCGGCGGCAGCGCGGTTCCCGCGACGAGCCGGTAGTTGCCGCCCGGGCCGCGGCTGCTCTCCACGGGATATCCCAGCCCGCGAAGGTGGTCGATGTCCCGGCGAAGCGTGCGCGGCGGGACTTCCATGGCCGTCGCGAGTTCGGCCGCGGGCCACGCCCGGCCGGACTGCAGGAGCGACAACAGCCGCAGCATCCGTTCCCGTGGTGCCGTCACGACGCCTCCCGTAATTGTGGCCGAAAACCGGCCACATCTCATCGTAGCCTCGAGTCATGGCGAAAGTTCAAGCAGACCGTGGCCGGTGGATCACCGTGGAAGGCGCCCGGACGCACAACCTCCGCGACGTTTCGGTGCGGGTGCCGAAACACCGGCTGACCGTGTTCACCGGCGTGTCCGGATCCGGGAAGTCGTCGCTGGCCTTCGACACGATCGCGGCCGAGGCCGAACGCCTGGTCACCGGGAGCTACCCCGCCTTCGTGCGGAACCGGCTGCCCCAGCATCCGCCCGCCGACGTCGACCGGATCGACGGGCTGGTCTTCACGACGATCGTCGATCAGCGGCGGTTCACCGGCAACGCCCGGTCCACCGTGGGCACGGCGAGCGACATCGCGCCGTTGCTGCGGCTGCTGTTCTCCCGCATCGGCGAGCCGAACGCCGGATTCTCGCCCGCCTACTCGTTCAACGATCCGGCCGGGATGTGCCCGCGCTGCGAAGGGCTCGGCGTGGTCGACGAGATCGATCTCGACCGGCTGCTCGACCGCTCGCGGAGCCTGCGCGACGGCGCCGTGCGCTTCCCGACGTTCGCGCCGGGGACCTACCGGTGGAAACGGCTCGTCCACTCCGGACTCGTCGACCCCGATGTCCCGCTGGACCGGTTGCCGCCGGCGAAGGTCGAGACCTTGCTGCACGCCGAAGGGCTCCCCCTCGACGATCCGGGTGACGACTACCCCAAGCACGGCCTCTTCGACGGGATCGTCCCGCGGCTGCGAGACACGTACCTGCGCAAGACGCCCTCACGGCTCACGGCCGAGGAGCGGGAGGGACTCGCCGGAGTCGTCACCCGCGGCGTCTGCCCGGAGTGCGCGGGAACCCGCCTGTCCGAGGCGGCACGCGGCAGCCTGATCGACGGACGCTCCATCGCGGACTGGTCCGCGCTACCGGTCGGCGAATTGCGAGACGTCGCCGCGAAAGTGTCCGATCCGTCGGTGGCGCCGCTGCTGCAGGCGATCCGCGAACGCCTCGACGCGCTGGAATCGGTCGGGCTCGGCTACCTCAGCCTGTCCAGGGAGTCGAGGACGCTGTCCGGCGGCGAAGCCCAGCGCGTCAAGATCGTCCGCCATCTCGGCAGTGCGCTCAGCGACGTCTGCTACGTGTTCGACGAGCCCAGCACCGGCCTGCACCCGCACGACGTGCACCGCCTCCTCGAACTGCTGGCCAAGCTCCGCGACGCGCACAACACGATCCTCGTGGTCGAGCACCATCCCGCGGTCATCGCGGCCGCGGATCACGTCATCGATCTCGGGCCCGGCGGCGGTGACGGCGGTGGGCAGGTCCAGTTCGAGGGCCGCCCTGACGAACTCATCGCGGCCGGCACCGAGACGGGGCGGATTCTCGGTACCCCGCTTCGGTTCCGGGAGCGGACCCGCGCCGCGCGAGGAGCCGTGACGGTCTCCGGCGCCCGCAGTCACAACCTGCGTGACGTCACCGTCGACGTGCCGCTC
Organism: Amycolatopsis sp. PSD-21; assembly: GCF_055561455.1. Taxonomy (NCBI): domain Bacteria; kingdom Bacillati; phylum Actinomycetota; class Actinomycetes; order Pseudonocardiales; family Pseudonocardiaceae; genus Amycolatopsis; species Amycolatopsis sp. PSD-21. The sequence goes on from NZ_CM145712.1 coordinate 5,470,241, forward strand.
GGCGTTCTGACCGTCGTCTCGGGTGTCGCCGGTTCCGGCAAGAGCACCCTGATCACGGGCGAACTCCCCCGGCAGCATCCCGATTTCGTCGTCGTCGACCAGGCTCCGCTGCGCGGAGGCATCCGGTCCACCCCCGCCACGGTGCTGGGCGTCGCCGAGCCCATCCGCGAAGCGTTCGGGAAGGCCACGGGGAAACATCCGTCGTGGTTCGGCGCCAACGGCCGCGGCGCGTGCCCGGTCTGCAAGGGAAAGGGCGTCATCATCACCGACCTGGCGTTCCTCGACGACGTCCAGACCGGCTGCGACGCCTGCGGCGGCACCCGGTTCAACCCGGAGGCGCTCGCCGCGCGCTTGAACGGGCGGACCATCGCCGACGTCCTGGCGATGAACCCGGCGGACGCCGCCGCGCTCTTCGGCGAACACCCCGCGATCGCTCAGCGGTTGCGCTGGCTGGACCGGGTCGGGCTCGGTTACCTGACCATCGGGCAGAGCCTCGACACCTTGTCCGGCGGCGAACGGCAACGGCTGCTGCTCGCCCGCCATCTCGCCGACGCCGGCCCCGCGGACGAACTGCGCCTGGTCCTCGACGAACCGACCGCCGGGCTGCACGGCAGCGACGTCGACCGGTTGCTGGCCCTCTGCGACGAACTCGTCGACGGCGGCGCGACGCTCGTCCTGATCGAACACGACCAACGGGTGATCGCGCACGCCGACCACGTCATCGACATCGGGCCGGGGGCGGGAGCCGACGGCGGGACGGTGGTGTTCGAGGGCGAGCCGTCGGCACTGGCCGAGGACGCCGCGTCGATCACGGGGCGCCACCTGCGAACGCGTTCCCGGCGCCGGACGGCGCCGGGAACACCCACCCGCCCGGGAACAGTTCCCGGGCGAGCGCGATGATTCCCCATCGGGCTTTGCCCGACACGCCGGTACCGAACAGTTCTTCGCCCTGATGTTCCGCCGCCGCCTGGCACTTCGTCCCGCGGAACGGAATGCTGTGCGGCGGGAGGACGAAATGACCGAGTCACTGCCCCAGCGGATGTACCTGCTCGGCTACGACACCGAGAAGAACCGGCTCGACCCCACCAGCGCCCCGGTGCGAGGCACGCTCCTGCGGGCGGCCGCGGTGACCGAGCTGGTCGTCGCGGGTCTTCTCGCCGATCGCGACGGGAAGGCCGCCCGCGCGGCAGCGGCGGGCCTCACTCCGGGAGACCCGTTCCTCGCGAAAGTGCTGGAAGACGCTCGCGAAGAGAAGCCCCGCCGCTGGTTCGCCCTCATCGACCACGACTGGCACAAGGCCGAGAACATCGTCCGCGACCAGCTCGCCGCTTCCGGGACGATCAGGGTCGACAAGCGCCGGGCGATGGGCATCTTCCCGGTTCGCGACATCACCCTGGCCGAACCTCAGCGGACGCGGGCGCTGCGCGAGCCGATCCGGAACGTGGTGCTGAGCGGCGAAGACCCCGGCACCTTCGCGATCGAGGACGCGGTCCTCGCCATGCTGTCGTACGAGGGCGACGTCCGCACGGTCTTCACGTCGAAAGAGAATCGCGCGAACCGGAAAGCCGTCAAGGCGCTTGCGGCGCATGTCGACACCGCCCTGCCCGGACTGCGGAAGGCGGTTCAGTACTCGGTGGCCGCCCGCCGCTCGGCTGTCAGCGGCTAGCCTCCGCCCTGTCGACGACCTTGGTGAGGAAATGCTGCTGTCCCAGCGTCCATACGTTGGTGGCCAGGAAGTACAGCAGCACCCCGATCGGCACCGGGAAGAACGATCCCGAGACCAGCATGCCGACCGGTGCCAGGTACATCATCAGCTTGGTGATCCCCGCCGTCTCGGGGGCGGTCGCGGTCTGCCGGGCGAGTCCCGAGCGCATCGAGAAGAACGTCGCCAGGCTCGCGAGCAGCATCAGCGGCACCCCGACGGCGATCATGTGGACGTGATCCGTGCCGAACGCGGCCAGCTCGGCCGCCGGTTGCGAAAGCCAGTTGCCGAGCTTCGCGCCGAAGAGGTCGGCGTTCAAGAACGACCGCACGCCGGCGGCGTCGAACACGTGATTCGACTGCGCTCCTGGGGTGAAATCGCGCAGAACCCAGTACAGGGAAAGGAAGACCGGCAGCTGGATCAGCGCCGGGAGACAACCGCCCAGCGGGTTCGCCCCGGTTTCGGCGTGCAGTTTCTGGATCTCCTTCGTCATCCGTTGGCGATCCTTGCCGTACTTCTCCTTGATCTCCCGCAGCCGCGGCGCGAGCGCCTGCATGCGACGGCCCGCGCGCAAGGCGCCGAGGGCGGGTTTGACCAGCAGCAGGCGCAGGGTGAAGACGAGGAACACGATGGACAGCACCCAGGCCACGCCGGAGTCGGGACTCCAAACGGCGCCGAAAACCTTGTGCCAGAACCAGAGAACGGCGGAAACGGGGTACAGGAAGACATCGAACATGACCAGGTCACTCCGTCGGTCGAAGGTGGGTGGGCAGGAGTGACTGCCTCACCTTCGAACGGAAGGGTCAGGCAGTCGCGATGCCCGGTGACGGAGCCCGGGGCCGCACGCGGCCACGCGCGTCGGGGTCGCGCAGGCTCAAGAACAGCTGTGCGCGTTCGCGCAGGCTGATGGCGCGCACCCGCATCGCGGCGGCGGCGGGTTCCAGGCGGAAATGCGCCGCGAGCGCGAGCAGGACGGCGGCGAGGGACGCGGTCAGGGCTGCGGCCAGGCCGAGCGGGTTGATCCCGCCGACGACCGGGAGCAGGACGAACAACCCGGGCAGGAACAGCGCAAGCATCAGCTTGAGCCGCACGCCGAAGTAGGTTCGCTCCACGTCACCGACACTACCGGAGATATTGCGTTGCGTGACTCCCGATCGCGCGGGCAGGCTGTCGAGATGGGTCACGTCGAGGTCGCACACGTCGAGTACCACCTGCCCGACGGACGGCTGCTCCTCGACGACGTCTCGTTCCGCGTCGGTGAGGGCAGCGTCTGCGCACTCGTCGGCGCCAACGGGGCAGGCAAGACGACGTTGCTGCGGCTGATCTCGGGGGAGCTCTCCCCCACCAGTGGATCGGTGACCATCAGCGGCGGGCTCGGGGTGATGCCCCAGTTCGTCGGCTCGGTGCGCGACGAACGGACGGTGCGGGATCTGCTCGTCTCGGTGTCGCCGGAAGCACTCCGCGCCGCCGCCCGCGCGGTCGACGAGACCGAACTCGCCTTGATGGAACGCGACGACGAAGCGAACCAGATGGCGTACGCGCAGGCGCTCGGCGATTGGGGCGACGCTCGCGGCTACGAAGCCGAAGTCGTGTGGGACAAATGCACGACGGCGGCCCTCAACCTGCCGTACGACAAGGCGCGCTGGCGTGAGGTGCGCACGCTGTCCGGCGGGGAACAGAAGCGGCTGGTGCTGGAGGCGCTGCTCCTCGGCGGGTCCGGCGTGCTCCTGCTCGACGAGCCGGACAACTATCTGGACGTCCCCGGCAAACAGTGGCTGGAAGAGCGGCTGCGTGAGACCCAGAAGACCGTGCTGTTCGTTTCCCACGACCGGGAGCTCCTCGCGCGGGCCGCCAACAAGATCATCAGCGTCGAACCCGGGCCCGCCGGCGGCGACGTGTGGGTGCACGGCGGCGGCTTCGACAGCTACCACCAGGCCCGCGCGGAACGCTTCGAGCGCTTCGAGGAACTCCGCCGTCGCTGGGACGAAAAGCACGCCCAGCTCAAGAAACTCGTGGCCGACATGCGGCAGTACGCCGCGCGCAGCGACGAGATGGCTTCGCGCTATCACGCCGCGCAGACGCGGTTGCGGAAGTTCGAGGAGGCCGGCGCGCCCGCCGCTCCCCCGCGCGAACAGAAGATCACCATGCGCCTGCGCGGCGGACGGACCGGTGTCCGCGCCGTCACCTGCGAAGGCCTCGAACTCCGCGGCCTGATGAAGCCCTTCGATCTGGAGGTCTTCTACGGCGAACGGGTCGCGGTGCTCGGCTCGAACGGCTCCGGCAAATCGCATTTCCTGCGGCTGCTGGCCGGGGAGGACGTCGCCCACGACGGACTGTGGAAACTCGGCGCCCGCGTCGTCCCCGGCCATTTCGCGCAGACGCACGCCCACCCGGAACTGCTCGGGCACACGCTCGTCGACATCCTCTGGACCGGCTACGCGCGAAGCCGCGGGCCCGCGATGAACATCCTGCGCCGCTACGAACTCGACGGCCAGGGCGACCAGCGGTTCGAGAAGCTGTCCGGCGGCCAGCAGGCGCGGTTCCAGATCCTGCTGCTGGAGATCGGCGGCGCGACGATCCTGCTCCTGGACGAGCCGACCGACAACCTCGACCTCGCCTCGGCGGAAGCGCTGCAGCAGGCGCTGGAAGCCTACGAGGGGACCACGATCGCGGTGACGCACGACCGGTGGTTCGCGCGCTCCTTCGACCGGTATCTCGTGTTCGGGTCGGACGGGCACGTGCGCGAAACCGCGGAACCGGTATGGGACGAGCGGCCGGTGCAGCGCGCCCGGTGACCCACTCGGGTCGGGAAAAGCGACACACCAACGAGAGGTCGCCTTCGGCGGCTCCGTCGTGTGCTTGAATGCCGCCGCGTGCCGACACCCGAGTGCCCGCATCGTCCCCAGGCTGGAGTTCTCGTGAAGGCCGCTGCCATCCCCTTCGCCATCGCGGCCTTGTGCTGTGCGGCGTTCCTCGTGAGCTTCCTTCGCGACCGGCGCCGGTTGAGGAACGGCTTCTATCTCTTCTTCGCGTTGCTGTTCCTCGGCGTGACGTTCATCGCGCTGCTCGCCTCGGTCTCCCCCGAGGCGGCGGGTTTCGTCGCGGTCGGGGTGATCCTGATGATCGTCCCGACGGTGCTCGCGCTGACGGTCTTCCTGATCTGCAACGGGATCACCATGCTGCGCCGCGAGGGGCGGCGGCTGGCCAACGTCCTTTCGCTGCTGACGGGGCTCGGCATCTGCGCGCTGATCGTCTTCAACGCGACGGTCACCCAACTCGCCTGGGAGCCGCTCGACATCGTCCGGGGCATCCTGAACGGACTCGTCGTCTACTTCTCGTTCCTTTTCGTCTGTTTCCTCCTGTACTCGATCGTCTACGGCCGCATCCGCACCGAAAAGGGCATCGACTTCGTCGTGGTGCTGGGTTCGGGTCTGCTGGACGGGCACCGGGTGCCGCCGCTGCTGGCGGGCCGCCTGAACCGGGCCAAACGCGTCATCGAAGCCGAAGCCCGACGCGGCCGGGAGCCGATGGTGGTCACCTCAGGCGGACAAGGACCCGACGAGGACCTGCCGGAGTCCCACGCCATGGCGGCCTATCTGGTCGAGAACGGGCTGCCGAAGGAGCGGATCCTCCTCGAAGACCGCTCGCGGACGACGTTCGAGAACCTCACCTTCAGCGCCGAGATCATGGAGCAGCGGAAAGCCGACTACCGGTGCACGGTGGTCACGAACAACTTCCACGTGCTGCGCGCCGCCCTCATCGCCCGCCGCGCCAAGGTGAACGGCCAGGTCATCGGGTCGCCGACGGCCTGGTACTTCTGGCCGAGCGCCACCCTCCGCGAATTCGTGGCCATCCTGGTGGACCACAAGTACAAGAACCTGGTCGTCTGCGGGCTCATCGTGCTTTCGCAGGTCTCGCGCGCCTTCTATTGAGTGGTGCGCGTCGGGCCTCAGGTACCCATGGATTCCGGCTGCGGTTGATCTCAGGCCCGGTCCGTGAAGGCCCCCTTCCCTCGGCTCAGCCGAGGAAACTCGACCTTCATGTACTCAGGGCGAGCAACAACACCGGCACCGAGTCGATCCGGTGAGCGCGCGTGTCGCGAAAGCCACTTTCGGGACAACAGACGTCTCGAAAGTGGCTTTCGCGACATGATCGCCAGGGGCGGCGCAGGGGCCACCCGGCCGGCGGAAGAAACCGGCACGCCGGGACGAACTCCGCGCACCAACGCTCGGAGCGACATGACAAATCCCCCGCAACCGTTTGACAACACCGTTTTCGCGGGGTCATCGTCCTGTGCATGAGCGCTTACACCCGGCAGGCGATGGCGCGGCTGTTCGACCGGACGGCGGAGACCTACGACGCGCTCGGCGTCGACTTCTTCGGCGCGTTCGCCACGGAACTGCTCGACCGGGCCGGGCTCGTCCCCGGCGAGCGCGTGCTGGACGTCGGCTGCGGGCGGGGCGCGGTGCTGTTCCCGGCGGCCGAGCGGGTCGGCCCGGAAGGATCGGTGCTGGGGATCGACCTTTCCGCTGAGATGATCGAGCGCACCGCGAAGGACATCGAGTCGCGCGGAGTCAACGCCTCGGTTTCCCTTATGGACGCCCAAGAACCGACGCTGGACGACGCCGCCTTCGATGCCGTCCTCGCGTCGTTCGTGGTGTTCTTCCTGCCCGATCCGGTCGCCGGCCTGCGGTCTTGGCATCGCCTCCTCGCGCCCGGCGGCCGGCTGGGCGTCACCACGTTCGGCGCCGACGATCCCCGGTGGGCGGTCGTGCGCGAGGTGTTCAAACCGTTCGTTCCGCCGGAGCTGGCCTGGACACTGGCCGTCAGGTCGGGCCTGTTCGCCACCATCGAAGGATTCGGTCAGGCCGTGGAGTCGGCGGGCTTCACCGGTGTCACGTCCGTGGAACGCGTCTATCCGGTGAAGTTCGCCGACCCCGGGCACTGGATCACCTGGTCCTGGTCGCACGGCCAGCGGATGTTCTGGGAGCTGGTCCCGGAAGACCGCCTCGACGCCGTCCGCCGGGCCGTGCTCGCGGAGCTCGAACCGCTCCGCGAGCACGACGGGAGCGTGGTGCTCGCGCAGACCGTGCGCTACACCCTCGCCCACCGCGGTTGACGGCTCACAACGCGAGCCTCGGCCAGGACTCCGTGTCCCGTGACAACTGCCGGTCGTGCGTGGCGATCACCACCGCCGCCGGGGTCGTTTCGAGCGCGGCGGTCAGCTCGTCGACGAGTGCGGCGGAGAGGTGGTTGGTCGGCTCGTCCAGCAGCACGACGTGCGGACGCCGGGCCAGCACCAGTGCCAGGTCCAGCCGCCGCCGGGCACCGACCGACAGCTCGGCCACCGGCCGGTGCCGGTCGTAGCCTGCGAGCAGTCCCAGTTCGCCCAGCCCCGGCCCGGGGATCCCGGTCCTGGCGAGCTGTTCGTCGTACAGCTCCATCGCCGTCCGCCTGCCCGGCAGGTCGGATTCCTGGCCCAGCCTGCCGATCCGCGCGGACCGCGAACGTGTGACCGTGCCGGTCCCGGGCTCCAGCTCCCCGGCCAGCACGGCCAGGAGCGTCGATTTACCCGCGCCGTTGCGGCCGGTGACGACCAGCCGGTCGCCGCTCTCCAGCGCCAGGTCGACCGGACGCGTGAGCCGCCCGGCCACGGTCACCCCGGCGGCGCGGAGGAGCGTCGCGCCTCCGTGCGCCGGCAGCTCCGGCATGGCGAACCGGGCGGGCGGCGGCGGAACGGCGACCACGTGCTCGGCCAGCTCTTCCTGCCGCCGGTGGACCGCGCGGACCAGCCCGGGCGCGCGTGTGGCGCGGACGTGCCTGCCGGTGCCCTTGGGCGGCCGCCAGTTGTCGCGCAACCGGTTCCGCGCCGCGGACAGGTCGTCGGCCAGTCGTTGCCGCTCGGCGATCTGGTCGGCGTGCGCCGACTCCCACCGGGCGCGTTCGGCCCGGCGGGCCTCCACATAGGCCGCGTACCCGCCGCCATAAACGCGCGGCCGTCCGTCGCTCGACGGATCGAGGTCGACCACCGTGGTCGCGACGTCGGCGAGCAGGGCCCGGTCGTGGCTGACCAGGACGACCACGCCCGGATGGGCGCGCAACCGCTCGGTGAGATGGTCGAGCCCCGCCGCGTCGAGGTGGTTGGTCGGCTCGTCGAGCAGCAGGACCGGATGCCCGGCGCCGAGCAGGCAGGCCAGCCGGACCCGGTGCCGTTGCCCGACCGAAAGTGTCCCGAGTGGACGGTCGCGGTCGTCGACGGCGTTCAAGGCGGCCAGTGACACTTCGACCCGCCTGTCGGCGTCCCACGCGTCGAGGGCCTCGGCTTCTTCGAGTGCGGCGGCGAAGGCGTCTTCGGCTCCGGGACGTCCGTCGCTGAGGGCCTCGGTGGCGGACTCGAGCCGGGCCAGCGCGCTGCGGACGGCTGCCAGTTCGAGGTCGATCAACGCGCCGACGGTGTCGTCCGGCCCGAGCGGGATCTGCTGGTCGGCGACTCCGGCCGACCCGGAACGGTGCACCTCGCCGCGGTCGGCGGCCAGGTCACCGGCGAGTACCCGGAGAAGGGTGGTCTTGCCGCGACCGTTCTCCCCGACGATGGCGACCCGTTCGCCGGCACCGGCGACGAGGTCCACCCCGGCGAGGACGGGCCGTCCCCCGTAGGAGAGGTGGACGCCGGACAGGCGGACGTGCGCCGCGCGCACAGGCGCGGGCGAAAGAGGGGATGACATGAAGGAACTGCCTCCGGTGAAGTGATGAGCAGGAAGAACGAAATCCGGTATCGCGGCTCGCGGTACCGGTGGAGGCGTCGTTCCTCAGAGGAACAGCAGTTGCTGCATCACGATCACGAGGGTAGGTCACGTCTCCGGAGCCCCGCATCCGATTTTCGTGATCACACGTTCGCGCCATCCCCCGCGACCGGCGGTCACCTCCCGGAGACCCCCTTTCACCTGCGACGACACCGCTCCCCTAGCCCGTGATCGCGGCTTCAAACCACCACTTTCCGGGGTCACCCACAGGTGCATCACGACGGTTGCCGTGATCACCGGCCCGTTCGACGGTGGGCTTCACAGCAAGGATCTTCCGAGAGGAGCGGGACCGATGGCGAAGACCATGCAGCCGCAGGAACTCATCGACAGTGCCGTGGTCGACCCGACCGGCAACAAGCTCGGCAAGGTGGGCAACGTCTACCTCGCCGACGCGACTCGCCAGCCGGAATGGATCACCGTCAAGACGGGCCTGTTCGGCACCAAGGAGAGTTTCGTGCCGCTCTCCGGGGCGCACGCGGACAAGGACGGTGTGCACGTCCGCGTCGACAAGGACGCGGTCACCGACGCACCTCGCATCGAGGCCGACGGCCACTTGTCGGCCGAGGAGAGCGCGCAGCTCTACAAGCACTACGGGCTGCCGATGCCGCGGACCTCGCCGGACGGCCGGATGGACGACCGGGCGCGGGGCCGGGGCCGCGACCAGGACGAGGCCGGCCGGACCAGGGCAGGTATGGACACGGGAACGGACACCGGCAAGAAGCGCCGGGACGCCGATCCCACCATGACGCGGTCCGAGGAACGGCTGAACGTCGGCACCGAGCAGGTCGAGACCGGACACGTCCGGCTGCGCAAGTACGTCGTCACCGAGGAACAGCAGGTCACCGTGCCGGTCAGCCACGAGGAGGTGCGGATCGAACGGGAGCCCATCACGAAACCGGGCGGCGAGCGCGCCGAGATCGGCGAGGACGAGCAGGAAGTCGTGCTCCACGCCGAGAAACCGGTGGTGAACAAGGAAACCGTGGCGGTGGAGCGGGCGAGGCTCAAGACCGAGACCGTCACCGAGGACCAGACGATCTCCGGCAAGGTGCGCAAGGAACAGTTCGAGGTCACCGACGACGACGGCAAGCACCGCAAGTCGTGATCCCGTAGCGGGGGCGGCCCAGGGCGGCTGCCCCCCCGGAGATTCAGCGCGTACGCCGGGCGCGGGCGGCCGCGACCACGAAACCGGCCGCCACGGCACCCGCGATCGAACAGCCGACGCCGAAAAGCACCGCTGGTTCGTGCACTCGCAGGACCGAGACGCACAGCCACGCCGCCGCGCCGAACAGCAGGCCGAGCACCGGGCCGCCGACGAGCGCACCCCGCCAGCGGTGACCGTTCCGGATGGTCCGCAGCCCGGATTCCAGATACGCCAAGGCGAAGAGGGCGAGGATCAGGCTGCCCGCGCCGAGCGCGCTCGCGAGCGGATGCTGCCGGGTGACGACGGTGAACGTCCTCGGGACGCCGTCGGCCGTCAAGGTCGCGGTGACGGCTCCGCCGGCGATCCAGCGGGTGAGCCCGGGAAAAGCGAGATCCGCGCGGAATCCCTCGCCGTCGGGTTTCGGCACCGCCGACGCGGAACCGAGCGGGATCCCGGCGGCCGAAAGGTCGAGGGTCACCTGTTCCGGGCGTCCCTCCCCGGTCACGGCGAACGTCTTGCTGAGGTCCAGGGGCGCGGACGAGGCGCCGACGCCGTCGATCTTCAGCGTCGTGGCCTCGTGCGGCAGGCGTTCCGGGGTGAGCAGGGTGAGCACCACCAGCGCGATCGCGGCGACCGCCGCGGCCAGCCGGAACCAGAGCACCGAGCGGGTCCGGGACACGGGCTCGAAGCTCGCGCGAGTCGCCGACAGCGTCGGATCCGGCGCGGGGCGGTGGACTGGCCGAGTCGGGCCGTCCTCTGTCGGTGTGGGCGTGCCGAACGCGGCGATCACCCGAGGGGTCAGGTGCCGCACCGGCACGCGGGACCGCTCCAGCCAGCCCGGTCCGTACACAGCGGTGGCGGCCGAGGCGAGGTCGGCGGCGAAGGTCTCCGCGTCGCGGTACCGGGAGTCGAGCTCGCGCGAAAGGCTGCGCATGACGACCCCGGCGATCGGCGACGGCACGCCGTCGATCGGGCGCGGATCGGTGAACATGTGCTGGCGCATCATGCTGATCGCGCCGCGGGTGTTGTCGAACGGCAGCTTCCCGGACAGCAGTTCGTAGAGCACCGTGCCCGCCGAGTAGACGTCGGCCGCCGGGCTCAGCGCGTTGCCCATGGCCTGCTCCGGCGCGATGTAGGCGGGGGTGCCGAGGACCTCGCCGCCGTGCGTGACGAGGGTGGCGCCCTCGCTGATCACCTTCGCGATGCCGAAGTCGGCCACCTTCATCACACCTTGGGTGGTGAAGAGCAGGTTCTTCGGCTTGACGTCGAGGTGCAGCACGCCCGCTTCGTGCGCCGCGTGGAGCCCGGCGAGCATCGCCAGCCCGATCGCGCAGGCCTGCTCCCCGCCGATCTCCCCGCTGCGGAAGCGGCTGTGCACCGTGCCACCGTCGAGGCGTTCCATCACCATCAGGTGCTCGCGGCCGGTGCGCACGTAGTCGTACACGGGCACGATATGCGGGTGGTCGAGGCTGGCCAGTACCCGCGCTTCGCGGTCGAAGAGCTCGCTGCTGACGGCGTGGTTCAGCACGTCCCACGGCAGTTGTTTGATGGCGACGTCACGGCGCAGCGAGCGGTGGACGCCGGCGAAGACGACCCCCATTCCGCCCTGGCCGATCGCGGGCCCGATCTCGTATTGCGGCAGCGCGGCGACGACCTCGGCGGGTGCGCTCATCGGTTGAATTCCTTGGTGGAGTCGGGAAAGCGGACCGTCTCGTCACCGGCGGGGCCCGGCGCGGGATGCGGGGTCAGGTAGCCGAGCAGGAACGCGATGACGGCGGCGCCGAGCACCACGGGGATCTCGATCGCGGGCTCCGGCGGGACGAGCCGCAGCACCGACAGCGAGACGACGGCGACGAGCCCGGTGCCGAATCCGGCGGGCAGGAAACGCAGACCGCGGCGCCACCGGTTGGCGGGAAGCCGATGGCGGGCGAGCGCGAGCAGGGCCGTCAGCCACGCCAGCACGGTGAGCACGAGCATCGCGAGCCCGAAAGCGCCGTAGACCGACCAGAAGGACCCGCGGATATCGGCGACCGTGGTGGCCTCGCCGAGGGTTCCGCGCTGGGCGTCCAGGAGTTCGACCGTCGACGGGAGCAACCCGATCGCCTGACCGGAGAGGTCGGCCATGTCCAGTACGAAGGTCCTGGTGACGCGGCTGTGCGCGGGGACTTCGAACGGCGCGGTCGTGTCGTAGGCGAAGAAGGTCAAGGCGAGCGCCACGCCGGACACCCGCACACTACGGACCTTGACCGCGGTCCCGCCGCTGTTGGTCGCCGTGACGGTGAGTTCGAGTGGTTTCGCCGGATCGATCACGACCGTGGCGTTGGTGATCGGCCGGTCGTCGAAGGTGACCGCCAGGTCGAGTCCGCCACCGTCCGCGACCGCCGGTGACGAGCTCAGGAGGACCGCGCACAGACCCAACGCAACCCCTGCCGCGATGACACGTCCCATTTTGCGCATCCCCTGTTCGCGTTATCCGACGGGCCGGAATACTACAGCGAGTACCGACCGGAGAGGGACGTCCCAATGCGTATCGTGGTTCGCCTGATATTCGGCATCGTGACCGGGTTGTTGTTCCTGATTTCCCAGGTGGGGGCGGGAAACGCGCAGCAGTCTCCTTATCAGTCCACGGTTGGTTTGAAACCTTCGAGCGGCCCCGTGGGGAGTTCGTTCACCATTTCCTGGAATTTCTCTCCGTGCAAAGGCCCGATTTCTTTCACCTGGGAAGGAACGGCCATTACGTCGGTCAGCGCGCCCAGCGGACAGATCGGGGCGACGGTGCCCGGCAACGCGACTCCCGGCGGCCACCCGGTCACGGGCACGTGCACGAACGCGCGGACCGGTCATCCGTTGACCGGCAGCGCGACCTTCCAGGTGACCGGGACCGTGACCACGGCGCCGCCGACGACGAAGGTGCCCCCGACCACGAAGCCGACCGCCCCGGTGACCACTCCGACCAGACCCGGGACGACCACCACTCCGACCACCCCGGTCACCACGACGACGCCGCCCACGACGCCACCGTCCACAACGGACACTCCCCCGCCGTCGACGGACGTCCCGTCGTCGAGCAGCACGCCGCCGGGCCCGGACGACCTGATCCTCGACCGGCCGAGCGTGCGCCCCGGCGACGCGCTGTCCGCGACCGGCAAGGGATGCACGCCCGGCGAGCGGGTCACGCTGACGTCGGACGGCGAGCGCGTCGGCGGCGCCTACGCCGACGGCACCGGCGCCTTCACCGCGGCCGTCGAGTTCACCCGGATCGAGGCGGGCAGGCACACCGTCGTCGCCGACTGCGGCGTGCGGCTGACCGGCGCCGTCGAACAGGTGGTGACCAGTTCATCGGGCGGGCAGAGCGGCACCCTGGTGGTGCTCGTCTTCTTCGTGCTCGCCGGGATCACCGTGATCCGGTTCCCCTGAGTCAGCGCGGCAGTTTCACCACGGTGACGAAGAAGTTGTCGATCTGGCGCACCACGTCGATGAACCGGTCGAAGTCCACCGGTTTCGTGACGTAGGCGTTGGCGTGCAGGTCGTAGCTGCGGAGGATGTCCTCTTCGGCCTCGGACGTGGTCAGCACGACGACCGGGATGGTGCGAAGTTCCGGCGACGCCTTGACCTCGCTGAGCACTTCGCGGCCGTCCTTGCGGGGCAGGTTGAGGTCGAGCAGGATCAGCCCCGGCCGTTGCGCGTCCTCGTACGGTGCTTCACGGCGCAGGAACTGCAGTGCCTGCTCGCCGTCGGAAACGACCGAAAGGGTGTTGCGGATCTTGTGGTGCTCGAACGCCTCCTGCGTCATGAGGACGTCACCGGGGTCGTCCTCGACCAGCAGGATGTGGATCGGTTCCAGTGACTCGGTCATGGTCGCTCGTTTCCTTCGTCGGCGTGCTGCGCTGCGGGCAGGGTGAAGCAGAAGCGGGTCCCGGCCTGGACGGTGGTGTCCAGCCAGATCGTCCCGCCGTGGTGTTCGAGGATCTTGCGGCACAAGGCGAGTCCGATCCCCGTCCCCGGATACTCCCCGCGGCCGTGCAAGCGCTGGAAGATCACGAAGATCCGCTCGGCGTACTCGTCGTTGATGCCGATTCCGTTGTCGGTGACGGAGAACCGCCAGTCCTCGCCGTCACGTTCCGCGACGATCTCGACCTCCGGCGGCTCCTCGCCGCGGAACTTGATCGCGTTGCCGACGAGGTTCTGGAAAACCGCCGTGAGGAGGGTCTTCTCGCCTCGCACCACGGGAAGTTCACCATGGGTGACCCGGGCACCGGACTCGCCGATCGCGTCTTCGAGGTTGCCCAGCGCGGTCTCCAGCAGGTCGCCGGTTTCCAGGAGGACGTTCTCCCCAGGACGGCGGCCGACGCGCGAAAAGGCGAGCAGGTCGTTGATGAGCGCTTGCATCCGTTTCGCGCCGTCGACGGCGAAACCGATGTACTGGTCTCCGCGTTCGTCCAGTTTCCCCTGATACCGCTTCTGGAGCAGCTGGCAGAAGCTGGCCACCTTGCGCAGCGGCTCCTGCAGGTCGTGCGAGGCCACGTAGGCGAACTGCTCCAGATCCGAATTCGACCGCTCCAGCTCACGCGTCCGGGTCACGATCAGTTCCTGCGCCCGCTCCAGCTCCGCGACCTCGTCGAGGATCCGCGAACGCAGCGACTCCACATCGGACGCGAGTTCACGCATCTCCTTCGGACCGGAACCACGGACCGCGCGGTGGATGTCGGTCTGCGCGACGTCGCGGACCTCGACGGCCAGTTGCCGGATCGGCCGGATCAGTTTCCGGTGCAGGACCAGGAAGACCAGTGCCAGTGCGCCGATGAGCAGGACCGCGATCACGATGAGCATCACGCGCAGGACGTCGGCCGAGGCGGACAGGTCGTCGCGGGCGTCCAGCCGTTCGGCCTCCAGCCGGTTCTGCAGGACGCTCAGTGAAGCGCGGACCTCGTCGAACAGCGGTTTGCTCGCGTCCACCAGCTCGCCGGTGGCCGGAGCGCCGGCGAGCAAGGGCTCGATGATCGTCCTGCGCCAGGCCGTGGCGGCGTTCAGCACCCGGTCCAGATCGTCGCCCGCCGCCGTCCCCGGAACGGCGCCGAGCCGGCGCAACTCGGCCACGGACGCGTCCTGTGCTCGCAATCCCTCCCGGTACGGCTCCAGGAATTCGCTCCGCCCGGCCAGGATGTAGCCGCGGACACCGGTTTCCTGGTTCAGCATCGCGGTCGCGAGAGAGTTGGACCGCAGCACCTGCGGACCGGTGACGTCCAGCAGCCTGGCGCGCGAGTCGGTGAGGTTCGTCAAGGCCAGCGACCCGGCCACGATCGCGCCGCCGAGCAGCAGGACGGCGATCACCCCGGACAGCGCGGCCCAGCGGCTGATCGACCAAACGGACTTCATCGGGCCTGCTCCCCGGAGTCGAACGTGAGCAGCGCCAGCGCGACGTCGTCGTCCAACGGCCCGCCGTGCAGGACGTCCATCTCGCTGATCAGGTGGTCGAGCGCCGAGTCGGAGCCGCCTTCGGCCTTCAGGCTGTTCAGTGCGGCGGCGGCCATCCGTTCGAGCCCGACCCGTTCCCCGCTGCCTTCGACACGTCCTTCGAAAAGTCCGTCGGTGTACAGCAACAGTGACCATCGCGGCCCGATCGGCACCGTGAGCTCCTGCCAGCCGATACCCGGCACGACGCCCAGCGGCGGGCCGAGTTTCTCCCTGGACAGCAGCCTGCCGCCCGACTCGTCGATCAGGAGCGGCTGCGGATGACCGGCCAGCGCCATCTTCAGCGACCGGCGGTCCGGGGCGACCGTGATCATGCAGACGGTGGCGAACAGCGGGCCCAGTGCCTCGTGTTCCAGCATCTTCTCCACCATCGCCAGGGTTTCCGCCATCGGCAGCCCGGCGAGCACGACCGAACGCCACGCGATCCGCAGCGCGACACCGAGCGCCGCTTCGTCCGGACCGTGTCCGCACACGTCCCCGATGACCAGCTGGAGCGTGCCGTCGGGGAGTTCGACGGCGTCGTAGAAGTCACCGCCCAGCAAGGCCCCGTTCCGCCCCGGCCGGTACCGCACCGCGAGGCTGAGACGAGGATCGGTCACCAGCGGGGTCGGCAACAGGCCGCGTTCGAGACGCGCGTTCTCCCTGGCCAGCAACTGATGCTGGAGCAGTTGCTGCTCGACGCGTTCGGCGCGGCTGCGCTCCCAGGAATACCGGAGGGTCCGTGCCAGGAGACTGCCGTCGACATGCTGTTTGACCAGGTAGTCCTGGGCGCCGGCACCCAGCGCCGCCACCCCGGTGGCTTCGTCCTCCTGCCCGGTCAGGACGATCACCGCGGTCGACGGGGCGTGCTGCCGCAGCCTGGTCAGACCGGTCAGGCCGGTGGCGTCCGGAAGCTGGAGATCCAGCAGTACGCAATCGGCCGTGATCCGGCGCTCGAGTGCCCGTTGGAGCGTCGTCACCCTGTCGAGCACGACCTGTTCCAGGCTGCCGGCGGCGTCGGCGAGCATCTCTTCGACCAGGAGCGCGTCGCCGTCGTCGTCCTCGATCAGCAGGACATGCAACCGGGTCGGCTGGAACGAAGACCTACGAGGCGGAGACTGCTCGCCGTAACGCACGGCGTTGGACACGGACAGCCACCTTTCCTCACCGGTTTGTCCGGCGCACGAACAGAAGACGGCTGTCTTCTCAACCTCCCGGAGCCTACCGGCTGTACCGGACATGCCGCCGGTCCGGACACCGGCTTGTCCCCCCTCCCAAGATCAGGGGTCGCGTGGCGGCCGCGGTGGCCGCATCGCCCCGAACACCAGGAACACCGCGGCCAGGAAGAGGGCGGCGACCGCCAGATCGATCAGGAAGCCGACGACGAGTGCGGTGATCATCGCTCACTCCTTGGCCGTCCGGGCGGCTTCACGGCGGCGCGCGTACAGGCTGGTGAACGAGACCGTGACCAGGACGGCGACGATCACGCCCAGCGAGGCCGGGGTGGGGACCTGCGGCACCGACGGCCAGATCCCGTGTGCCCAGTGCAGGACCAGCTTCACCCCGATGAACGCGAGGATGATGGCGAGGCCGTGGTTCAGGTGGACCAGCTTCGCGAGCGCCGTGTGGAGCACGAAGTACAACGCGCGCAAGCCCATCAGCGCGAAGGCGTTGGTGGCGAACACGAGGTACGGGTCTTCGGTGATGCCGTAGACCGCGGGTACCGAATCGACCGCGAACACCACGTCGGTGGCGAACACCGCGACGACGACGACCGCCAGCGGGGTGAGCGCGCGGCGCCCGTGTTCACGCACGGTGAGCCGGGTGCCGCGATAGTCGTCGGTGACCGGCATCAGCCGCCGCAGGAACCGGACCGACCGCAGCTTCGAAAGATCCAACTCGTCCTTGCCGCCGGACATGGCCTCGCGCAGGATCTTGACCGCCGAGACGAGCAGGACCACGCCGAAGACGAGGAACGCCCAGGTGCCCGCCGACAGCATCGCGGCACCGGCCGCGATGAACACACCGCGAAGCACCAGCGCGCCCACGATGCCGTAGAGCAGCACCCGCTGCTGCACTTCCGCGGGGACCGCGAAGGCGGCGAGCAGCAGCATGAAGACGAACAGGTTGTCGACCGACAGGGACTTCTCGACGACGAAACCCGTCATGAACTCCAGCGCCTGGCCGCCCCCGTACTCGAGCCACAGCCAGAGCCCGAACACGACCGGGAGCGCGAGGTAGAAGACCGACCAGCCGGCGGCCTCCCGCATCGACACCTCGTGCGGGCGACGGGTCACGGCGAAATCGGCGACGAGCAGCGCGAGCAGGACGGCGATGCTGATCGCCCACAACCCCGGCGATCCCACGGTTGCCACGGACTCGGGCATGGAGCCTCCTCGAACTCGAAGTTCGAGGTCTCCTTCACCCCTGCGGGGCGGTCTCCCGGGGACACCAGCGGAGCGTCCGTATTGACCGGGCAGACCCTTGGGAAGTACTCCCCTCGCCGGTCCAGTATCGCACTTGGTAAAGAGTTATTAAAGGTTGGGTCAAGCCGGGCCATCCCGCAGCACGCCGCGCACCGCGTCGACGGACAGGTCGTCCCAGGGGAATTCGGCCATCCACCAGGTCGCACCCGCCCGTTCGTAGGGCGCCAGATCCGTACCCGCGGGCACTCCGATGGCGAAGTCGTACGGCTTCTCGACGTCTTCGCGCAACGCGGTGATCGTCTCGACCACCTCCGCGAACTCGTCCGCGTGCGGCAGGTGCACCGGGAAGAAACCGTCGTAGCGCGCGGCCCGGCGCATCGGCTTCGCCTTCCCGGGGAAACCCGCCAGCCACACCGGGATCGGGCGCGCCGGCCGGGGCAGGAAGGTGATGTCGTCGACTGTGTAATGCGTGCCGTGATGCCGCACGGGCTCACCGGACCACGCGGCGGTGAGGATTTCGAGCGACTCGTCGAGCATCTCGGCGCGTTTGCGATCGTCCAGTTCGTCGCCGGTCTTCGAGAA
Organism: Amycolatopsis sp. PSD-21; assembly: GCF_055561455.1. NCBI lineage: Bacteria > Bacillati > Actinomycetota > Actinomycetes > Pseudonocardiales > Pseudonocardiaceae > Amycolatopsis > Amycolatopsis sp. PSD-21. Next base: position 5,488,346 of record NZ_CM145712.1, read on the forward strand.
CTCGCCGCCGAAGCGGTCGCTGCCGAGCCCCGCGCCGAGGATCAGCCTCCCACCGCTCAACTGGTCGAGGGTGGCGGTCTCCCGGGCGAGTTTGACCGGACGGCGGCGGGCCAACGGCGTCACCATCGGTCCGATGGCGAGATTCTCGGTGGCGGACGCGATGGCGGCGAGGGTGATCCACGGATCGGCGATCGCCCGCACCGGCTCACGCCAGCGGACGTGATCCCAGACGAACAGCCCGTGCCAGCCCGCTTCCTCGGCTTCGGCGGCGAGACGCGCGATGATCACGGGATCGGCCAGTTCGTCGAAGATCGGCAGCCAGAGTGCTGAGCGGAGGGTCATGACCGCGACCGTACGGACCGGCACCGACAGTCTCGACAAGTTCCGGACGTGCGCCAAGCCGTAACTCGCGTGCTTCCAGCCGTAACTCGCGTGATTGGAGGCGCAACACACGGCACCACGCGAGTTACGCCTCCAAGCACGCGAGTTACGCCTCTGATCACGCGAGTCGCGCCTCACCGCTTGACATGACCCCTAAAATTCAACCAGTACGTTGATTAACTGACGCGTTGAATACCCTGCGGAAGAGAATCCATGGCCGACCTGACGATCACCCGTCTCCTCGACGCGCCCCGCGACCTCGTCTTCCGCGTCTGGACCGACCCGGACCACCTCGCGCACTGGTGGGGCCCGACGGGATTCACCGCCACTTCCTGCACCGTGAATCTCGCCGAGGGCGGAAAGTGGCGCATCTGCATGAGCGACGGCGAGACCGACCTGTGGGCGTCGGGCGTCTACCACGAGATCGTCCCGCCGGAGCGGCTCGTCTTCAGCTTCGCCTGGGAGGAGCCGGCAGGCTTCCGGGGGCACGACACGCTCGTCACGGTCACCCTCTCCGACCTCGACGGCAAGACCGAAATGACGTTCCACCAGGCGATCTTCGAGACCGTGGCGGACCGCGACAGCCACGCCGAAGGCTGGCAGTCCTGCCTCAGCCGCCTCGTCACCCACCTCGCGGAGCATGCAGCCGATGCGAGCGGTCGATGAGATCGCCCATGGCCGCCTGAAACTCGCTTCGCCGCTTCTCGCTCCATCCGGCGGTCAGCTGATCGAAAACCTGTTCCTGCCAACGGTGGGCCTGGTCGAGCATCGACCGGCCCGCCGTGGTCAGTGACACCTCGCGCCGGCGCCCATCGTTCCGCGAGGCCTCCACGGACAGATAGCCCGCCTCGATCGCCGCCTTGACCAGCCGCGATGCGCCGCTCTGGTCGAGGCCGATCTCGACGGCGATCGCGTTCACCGTCGTCTCGGTCCCGCGCTCGGCGAGGGAGTGGACCGCCTCGCCGACGAGGACGAGACGGCCCTGATCCGCGACGGCCGCCGTCCGGCGCGACCAGTGCCGCACGAAGGCGAACAGAGCCTGACCCGGACCTTGGGCGCTCATTCGGTGGCCGCCATCTCACGGCAGATGTAGGCCAGTTCGAGCGCGGACTTCAGATCGGGCAGCCGGAGCGCCGCGGTGACCTTGCCGCCGCCCACCCGGAACACGGTCGCCACCCGGGTCGGTCCCGCGCTTTCGGGCCAGGTCGCGTCCTCTTCCACCACCATCAGGCGATCGCTGACCGGATGCCACGAGCGCGGCTTCAGCTTGATCCCCGAGCGATCCACCCAGTCGGCGAACTGCGCGGACGTGATCGGCCCGGCACCCTTCGGCCCGAGGACCACGACAGGATCCCCGACGGCGTCCGCCGATCGCCTCAGGTCACCTTCGTTGACGCTCTCGTGCCATTCGTTGATCGCCGCCTCGAGTTCCATGACTCAACTATATGCAAATCGCATAGAATTAGCCCACCGATCGCAACACCTGCCGTGCCCGCGCCACCCCGTCCTCCTCCCGCAGCCGCCCGGCGACGTACTGGGCGCCGCGCCGGAACAGCAGGTTCCCCGACAGCTCCAGCAGCCGCGCGGTCAACGAGTCCGCCGTGAGATCCCGCAGCGGCAACGGCCGCGGTCCCGCGCCGAGCCGGAAGACGCGGTCACCCCAGTACGGCTGATCCGAAAACACCGGGCAGATCAGCGAAGGGACGCCCGCGCGCAACGCGGCCGCGGTCGTGCCCGCGCCGCCGTGGTGCACCACCGCCGCCGTGCGCGGGAACAGCCACGCGTGCGGGACGTCTCCGATCGTCAGCAGGTCGTCGTCCTCGGACCCGGCATCGGTGCCGAGCAGGCCGCGCAACCCCGCCCTCCGCAGCGCAGTGCGGACGGCGGCGAACGTCCGCTCCGCCTCAGACGGCCGCATGCTGCCGAAGCCGACGTACACCGGAGGTGGCCCGGACGCGAGGAAATCCCGCAGTCGCGGGTCCGGCCGCCACGCGGCGGGCGCCTCGAGAAACCAGTACCCGGTGACGTGCACCCTCGACGGCCAATCCTTCGGCCGCGGCACGACGGCGTCGGAAAAACCGCACAGCACGGGGGTTTCCGAACGCCGCGGCCCACGCAGCCCGGCCGCGGGCAGGCCCAGTGACCGCTCCCGCCACCGGTCCACCTCCGGCCTCAGCACCTGCCACGCGACGGTGTCGACGGCGTGGAAACTCAGCCATCTGCCGCACGGCCCGGTCCTGGCGGCCCACGGCGCCAGCGGATGCGCGAACGCCCGCGTCGGCACGCTGGGCTGGTAGTGCAGTTCGACGTCGGGCACACCGAGCGAGGCACCCAGGTGCGCGCCGAGGAAGCCGAGCGTCGGAGCGAGAACGAGGTCGGCACCGGCCGCTCCTCGCCGGACATCGGCGAGCAGACGCTCCATCACCGGGGCGAGCGCGCCGCGCAGCCCGCGCAGGAAGCCCGCGGGCGTGCGTCCCTCGGTCCATTCCCGGCCACCGTCCGAGCCGAGGATCTCGCTCGGGTCGGCGGAAAGCGGCGCGAAATCCAGGCCGTGCGAGGTCACCAGCGTCCGGAACCGCTCGGCCGCCAGCACGCGGACCCGATCACCGTCGAGACCACGGCCCAGAGCGATACACGGCTGGACGTCGCCGCGGGAACCCGGAGCGACGATCACGACGAGCCGGGTCATCGCTTCGCCGCCGTCAACCGGTAGCGGAGGCGGAACGGCAGCTTCGCCAGTACCGCCGCGACATGCGCGTCCCTGCCGACCAGATACCGCGGCGCGACCCGCCGGGCGGTCAGCGCGTGGACGACGACTCGCGCCGCCCGCTCGGGCGGCACACCGTTCCGCGCGGACCGCTCCGCACTGCGTTCGGCCTCGTCCAGTTGCGCCGCATACCTTTCCCGCGCGGCTTCCGGCAGGGCGGCGCGCACCTCTTCGGCGGCGGCGCGGGCGCGCGGCCAGATCGACGTGGCGACGGCACCGGGCTCGACGAGGACGACGCCGATCCCGGACGGCGCCAGTTCGGCGCGCAGACTGTCGGTCAACCCGACCAGGGCGAACTTCGACGTGTGATACGGCCCGACCATCGGCCCGGCGATCCGCCCGCCCATCGACCCGATCGTCACCACCCTGGCGGCGGACGCGGCTCGGAGCGCGGGCAGCATCGCCTGCGTGACGGCCAGCTGACCGGTCACGTTGACCTCCAGCTGCTGCCGGAAGTCCTCGAGCGGGACGTGTTCCAGCGGTCCCGGCCGGGCCATCCCCGCGTTGTTCACCAGACCGCGCAGCGGGCCCGCCGCCGCGACCTTCTCACCGCACGCCGCGATCGACGCCGCGTCGCGGAGGTCCATGCGCAGCACGGTGACCGCATCGCCGAAAGTGCGCACGAGGTCCGTTTCATCCGTGTCGGTGCGTACGCCGGCCCAGACGTGGGCGCCCCGCCGGACGAGTCCCGCCACGCACGCCCGGCCGATCCCGCTCGAAGCCCCGGTGACCACAAAGGACGGACGGGTCACGACGCCTCCCCCGCTTTCACCGGCGCGGAAAGCGCCCGCAGCATCTTCGGCCAGGTCTTGTGCAACTGGTCCTGCCAGTACGCCCAGTGGTGCGTGCCCGGCCCGTAGAAGTCCGTCATGACCGGGACGCCGAGCCGGTTCAGCCGGTCCGCCATCGCGGTGGTCTGGCCGGAGCACAGGAATTCGAGCAGCATCGCGCCGGGCAGCACGTCGATCGGGAGCTTCCCGTCGAACGGCCCCGGCAGGCCGTTGCCCGTCGACAGATACAGCTCGGTGCCACGCAGGCGGTCGGCGTTCACCAGCGGATCGTGCGCGTCCCAGCGGGACGACTCCCGCCGCCGGTCACCCCAGAGGGCTTCGGGATCCTGCCGGGCCGAGGCGACGATCGCACTGGTCAGCAGCTCGCCGTACGGGCCGGTGGGGTTGAGATTGCCGCTGAACGACCCGGCGAAGCGGAACACCCCGGGCCGCCGGGCGGCGAGTTCCACCGCGCCGTACCCGCCGAGCGAGAGCCCCGCCGCGACCCGCCGCCCGTCCCCTCGATAGCCGCGTTCGATCAGCTGCGGGATCTCGACCGCGGTGAACATCTCCCACTGGTTGAGCACGACGTCCTTGCCGTAATTCCACCAGTCGGAAAAGAATCCGGCGGAACCCGAACCCGGCATCACCACCAGCGCGCCGGAATCGTCGGCGAGTCTCCGGATGTCGGTGTTGGCGGTCCAGCCGCGGTAGTCCTGCAGGCGGGTCTCCCCGGCGAGCAGGTACACCGCCGGCCACTTCCGGTCCGGTTCCGCGGCCCACCGCGACGGCAGGATCAGCCGGACCATCGCATAACTCCCGACGCCGACCGAGCGCACGGTGAGATCCAGCATCCGGGGGTCACCGTCCACAGTGGTCTGGGCGACGACGTGCGAACCGTCGTCGGCACGGGCGTCCGGGACGCCGCTCTCGGCCAGCGCCGGTGCCGCGACGACGCTCGGCAGCAAGCACGCCGCGACCGCCAGCGACGCGACGGCCCGCAGCCGCCTCGAAGTAGTGCGCATACGTAATCCTTTGTCCCGATCGTTCGATCGAATTCGAAAATGTGACGGCGCTTACCCGGGAAAGAAAATCGGAGGTGGCGACACGTTAAGCGGACGGACCCCTTCCCGGCAATTGTCCTGCCCACAATCCGGGAGGACAATGTGAATGCCAGGGAAACAAGAAATGCGCCCGCATCCCCCACTAGGGTGACCCATCACTCACGGACAGTGAGCGACTGTGGCACGGTGGTACCAGACCTGCTCGCGCACCAGCGAAAACCTCGGAAGCCGCAGGTCACACCAAGTACACGAAGGACATTTACGTTCTCTTGACACCTTCCGGTATTCGATTTCCCGTCGTAGCCTTCGTCGTGCCGCCCGGGTTCGGCGTCCGCTGACGCGACCCGGCGCCCCGCGTCCCACCGAAGGGACCAGACCCCATCAGGACCCTTCCGAAAGGGCTATTCATGGCTGCCCGAATTCGCGCTCTCGTCGTATCCGCCGCCGCGGTGGCGACCATTTCCGGCGCCTCCGGAGAATCGATTCAGGCGGCCCCCGCGCCACCTGGGCCCGCTGTTCCGCCCGCCGCCCTGCTGCCTCCGGAAACCGTCCCGGACGCGTCCGGGCGCGACGGCTTCGACGTGGCGGCGGCTCTGTCCACTTCGGACGGCAAACGCGGCAGGGTCGACGTCGGCGGATGCGAGGACGTCGTCCACGGCAGGCTGGTCGGCGACGGCGCCACCGGCCAGGGCTTCCAGTCCGCGGTGCCCGGCGGCCAGGTCTCCGAACTCGTCGCGCGCACGACGAACCCGCCCGATCTGGCGGCGTGGGCCGCGCAGGCCGGGCGGTGCTCGAAGGTGACGGTCGACGACGCGGCCGCTACCGCGGTGTCGACCGTCACCGTCCACCCCGCTCCCGCCGTCCAGGGCGCGAAAACCCTTTCCTACGAACAACTCCTGACGCTTCCCGGCCAGCCCCCCGAGCTGCCTGGGCTGCGTCTGCGCACCGTCGCCATCGCCGCCGACGACGTGCTGGTCGTGCTTCGTGACGCCGGAACGACCGGTCTCGATCTCGACGCCCTCGCCGTCGCCGCCTGGCGGCACGCCGCAGGGCCGCTCGGCCGCTGATCCCCCGCACCAACCCCGCCGACCCCCGAGGAGACGTCATGTCCCTGGCCCCCGGAAACACCCTCCCCGCCTGCCTCCGGCATTGGGCGGACGCCGACGGCGACCGGCCCGCGCTGACCTTCGCCGACTTCTCGTCCGATCGCGCCGGACGGCGGAAGACACTGAGCTGGAAGCAACTCCAGGAGCGTGTCGACGCCGTCGCGGCGGCTCTCCCTGTCGCGCCTGGTGACCGGGTCGCGATCCTCTGCCCGCAGAGCGCCGACTACGTCGTCGCTTTCCTCGGCGCGATCGCCGCGGGCGCGATCGCCGTACCGCTGTTCGATCCGGGGCTGCCCGGGCACGCCGGACGGCTCGCCGCGGTGCTGACCGACTGCTCCCCCACCGCGGTGATCACCACCGCCGCGGCCGAGGACGCGGTCCGCGAGTTCCTGGCGGGCCTGCCCGGCGGCGAGCACGTCACTGTCGTCGCGGCCGACAAGGCGGGGCCCGTCCGTGCCTGGCCCGCCCCGGCTCCGGCACCGGACGACGTGGCGTACCTGCAGTACACGTCCGGTTCGACCCGCAGCCCGGCTGGAGTGGTGCTGACCCACGCGAACGTGCTCGCCAACGTCGGCCAGGCGGTGCGGGGCCTCGGCATCGACCCGTCGGGGACCACCGTCTCGTGGCTGCCGCTGTTCCACGACATGGGTCTCGTCCTCGGCCTGATCACGCCGCTGGCCATGGGCATGCGGTCGGTGCTGATGGACCCGCTGGCCTTCATCGAGCGCCCCGTGCGCTGGCTGGAACTGCTCGGCGACCACAACGCGAGCTGGAGCGCCGCCCCGAACTTCGCGTTCCATTACGCCGCGAGCCGGGTGCGTGAGCAGGACCGCGCCAAGCTCCGTCTCGACCGCGTCGCCGCGATCGTCAACGGCGCCGAGCCGATCAACCCCGGAGTGCTCGACCGGTTCCACGACACTTTCGCCGAGGTCGGGTACACCCCGGACAAGACACGGCCCGCGTACGGGCTGGCCGAGGCGACCGTCTTCGTCACCACCGGCCCCGGCGTCCCTCCGCGGGTGACCACGTTCGACCGCGCCGCGCTGGGGGCGGGAACGGCACGGCAGGCGGAAACCGGTCTCCGGCTGGTCGCCTGCGGTGTCCCGGTGGGGCAGCACGTCGCGCTGGTCGACCCGGAAACCGGTGTCGCGCTCGAAGACGGCGCGGTCGGCGAGATCTGGGTCCACGGCCCCAACGTCGGCACCGGCTACTGGCAGAAACCCTTGGAGAGCACCGAAACCTTCGGCGCCCGGCTGACCGGTGACCACGGGGACCTGCCGACGGGTCCCTGGCTGCGCACCGGTGACCTCGGCGTCCGGTACGACGGCGAGGTCTACATCGCGGGCCGGATCAAGGATCTGCTCATCGTCGACGGCCGCAACCACTACCCGCAGGACGTCGAAGCGACCGCGGCCTCGGCCGATCGCGACATCCGCCCCGGCAGTGTCGCCGCGTTCGCGGTCGAAGGCACCGACACCGAATCCGCGGTCGTCGTCGCCGAGCACCGCGGGCACGGCACGCTGACCACGGAGGACGAACGGGCGCTCGAAGCGTCGATCCGGCGGCTCGTTTCCGACGCGCACGGCCTCGCGCTGCGTGACGTCGTGCTCGTCCCGGCGGGCCTGGTCCCGCGGACCTCCAGCGGGAAGATCGCGCGAAGCGCCTGCCGCGACCGCTACCTCGCCGGCGATTACGGAAAGGCCTTGGTGCGATGAGAAACCCGACGTTCGACGCCCCGGCGCTGCGCCGCTGGCTGCTCGACACCGTCGCCGGGCACACCGGCGTCGACGCGGCCCGGCTCGAAGCCGACCGCCCGCTCAGCGACTACGGCCTGTCCTCCCGTCAGGCCGTCGGTATCGCCGCCGACCTCGAGGATCTGCTCGGCACTCCGCTCCCGGCCACCCTGCTGTGGGAAAGCCCGACCATCGACCACCTGGCCCGCTCGCTGACCGGAGGCACGGAGCCCGAACCGGAGCAGACGGGCACGGACCGTCGCCGGACCGACCCGATCGCCGTCGTCGGCCTCGGCTGCCGCTGGCCGGGCGCGGACGGCATCGACGAGTTCTGGGATCTGCTCCGCAGCGGACGGGACGCCGTCCGGACCGCGCCGCCTGGCCGGTGGGACGCCGAGGCGGCCCCGATCGTGGGCGGATTCCTCGACGATGTGGCCGGTTTCGACGCCGACCACTTCGGCATCACCCCGCGCGAAGCGTCCACAATGGACCCTCAACAGCGGATGCTGCTGGAGGTCGCCTGGGCCGCGCTCGAACACGCCGGGATCGCCCCTGCCTCGCTGCGCGGCAGCCGGACCGGCGTGTTCACCGGTATCTCGACCCACGACTACGGGCATCTCACGATGGCGGGCGGCGACGTCGACCTCTGGACCGCGACGGGTGCCGCCGGGAGTATCGCGGCCAACCGGCTCTCCTACGTCTACGACCTGCGCGGGCCGAGCATGGCGGTGGACACCGCCTGCTCGTCGTCGCTGGTCGCGGTGCACCACGCGGTGCGCGCGCTGCGTGACGGCGAGGCGGATCTGGCCTTGGCGGGCGGGGTGAACCTCATGCTGCTGCCCGGGCCGACCGCCGCGTTCGCCGCCGCCGGCCTGCTCGCCGGGGACGGGCGGTGCAAGACCTTCGCCGCGGAGGCCGACGGCATCGCGCGAGCCGAGGGCTGCGGCGTCGTCGTGCTCAAACGGCTGACGGACGCCGAGTACGACGGTGACCGGGTGCTGGCGGTCATCCGCTCCACCGCGGTCAACTCCGACGGCCGGTCACAGGGTATGGCGGCGCCGAACCCCGTCGCCCAGCAGGACATGCTGCGCACGGCGTACCACGGCGCCCGGCTCGATCCGTCCACTGTGGACTACGTCGAGGCGCACGGCACCGGCACCTTGCTCGGCGACCCGATCGAGGCGCGCTCGCTCGGCGCCGTGCTCGGCAAGGACCGCCCCGCCGACGCTCCGCTGCTGATCGGTTCGGTGAAGACGAACATCGCGCACGCGGAGGCGGCCGCGGGGATCGCCGGGCTGATCAAGGTCGTCCTCGCGATGACCAGGGACGAACTGCCGCCCCAGCTGCACTTCTCCGCGCCCAATCCGCATATCCCGTTCGACGACCTGCGCCTGAAGGTGGTGACCGAGCCGACGCCGTGGCCGCGCCGGTCCGGCCGGGCCACGGCCGGCGTGTCCGCGTTCGGCTTCGGCGGAACCAACGCGCACGTCGTCCTCGAACAGGCGCCGCCCCTGGAACCGGTGCCGGATCGCGCCGGCGTCCGGATCGGGCTGCTGTCCGCCCGCACCCGCGACCGGCTCACCGAACGCGCGGCTCAGCTGGCGGACTGGCTGGAATCCACGCCGTCGCCGTCCCTCGCCGGAATCACCCATACGTTGTCCCGGCGCGACAACGGCGGACCACACCGCGCCGCCGTCGTCGCGGGCGACACCGGCGAACTGGCGGAACTGCTGCGCGCCGTCGGTGACGGCGCCGATCCGCTTCCCGCGGGCGCCGTCACCGGTACCGCCGTGAGCGGCGACGGCCCGGTCTTCGTGTTCTCCGGGCACGGCTCGCAGTGGCCGGGGATGGGGCAAGGGCTCTTGCGCGCCGAACCCGCGTTCGCCGCGCAGGTCGACAAGCTGCACGACCTGTTCACCGAGCACACCGGCCGCTCGCTCCGCGCACTGCTCACCAGCACGGAACCGCTGTCCCTGCCCGAAACCCAGACGGCCATCTTCGGGACGCAGGTGGCGCTGGCCGCGCAGTGGGAGGCTCTCGGAGTCCGGCCATCGGCCGTGGTCGGGCACTCGCTCGGCTCCGCGGCCGCCGCTGTGGTCAGCGGCGTGCTCACCCCCGACGAGGCCGTCCACCTGGTCGCGACCCGTGCCCGGCTGCTGGGCACCCTCGGCCCGGGCGGCGCGATGGCGGCGGTCGAACTGGCGCCGGAGGAACTGGATCTGTACCCCGACATCGAACTCGCCGTCGAATCCGCGCCGGGGCAGCTGACCGTGGCCGGGGACGCGACCGTGCTCGATCTCCTCGTCGCGGAACTGGAAGCCGCCGGACTGACCGCGCGGCGACTGCCGGTCGAGGTCGCCGGGCACTCCGCCCGCGTCGATCCGGTGCTTCCCGCACTCCGGGAGGCGCTCGCCGAACTGGGCGGCCGCCGTCCGACCGTGCCCTGGTACGACACGGTTCTCGCCGATCCGCGGGAGCTGCCGGACTTCGACGCCGGGTACTGGGCCGCGCATCTGCGCCGTCCCGTGCGGTTCCGGCAAGCGGTGGCGTCCGCCGCCGCGGACGGGCACCGGGTCTTCCTGGAGGTGTCGCCGCATCCGATCCTGCGGGGCTCGGTGGTGAGGACCCTCGAAGCCGAGGGGATCGACGACGCCGTCGTCACGGGAACGCTGCGCCGGGGGCAGGACGAAGTCCGCACACTGGGCGCCGCCGCGGCCGAGTTGTACTGCGCGGGCACCCGGATCACCACCGCCGATCCGGACGACGGTTCCCGGCTGGTCGACGTCCCGCCGATGCCGTGGCGGCACGAACGCCACTGGTACACCACCGCCGAAGCACCGCCGTCGTTCGCGGCGCGCACGCCGGAACCCGAACCGGAGCGGACCGCCGGCGGCGACCGGCTGACCGAGATCGTCGCCGCCGTCATGGGGTTGCGTCCCGATCGGCTCGACGCCGACGTCCCGCTGGTGGAGCTCGGACTGGATTCCCTGATGGCGAACCGGATCTCCGAAGCCGTTCGCCGCGAGTTCGGTACGGAACCCGACGCGGTCAGCGTGCTCCGCGGCGCCACCCTCGCCGACCTCAGCCGTGATCTCGCACCCCGGGAAAACGAGGAACCACTGCCGTCCCGAGGTCGCGCCTGGGACGCGGCGGATCGCCTCGTCCTGCGTCTGTGGCAGGAGCACACCGGGATCGAAGCGACTGGCACGCACGTCCGGCTGACCGAGACAGGCACACCCGACCGGCTGGCCGAACTACTCGCCCAGGGCCTCAGCACCGAACTCGACAGCCCGGTCACCGCCGCCGAACTCCGGCGGCACGACTCGCTCGCGGCCATCGCCGACGTCGCCCGCGCCATCCTCGACACGAGGGAAGAGCGGGGGCCGGTGCACATCCTCGTTCCCGGCGAAGCGGGCGTCGCGCCGCTGCTGCTGTTCCACCCGGGCGGCAGCACCTGCACCGTGTACCGGCCGCTGCTGGAGCGGCTGCCTTCCGGTGTGCCGTGCGTCGGATTCGAACGCGTCCCCGGGGTCAGCATCGAGGACCGGGTCGAGCAGTTGCTGCCGTTGGTGCGGGCGCAGAGTCGCGACCGGCCGTACCGGCTGGCGGGCTGGTCGTTCGGCGGGGCGCTGGCCTACGGCGTCGCCGCGCGGCTCGCCGAAGAAGGTGAAGAGGTCGAGTTCGTCGCGCTGATCGACACCATGCTCCCGCTTCCGGAACCGGACCTCGACCCGAGGGCGTCGTCCGCCCGGCGGTTCCTGCGGTTCACCGGCTACGTCGAGGGGACCTACGGCCGCGAAGTCCGGCTCGGCCACGAGGAGCTGGCTCCGCTCCCCGAAGAGGAACAGATCGAGCTGACCATGCGGCGTGTCGCCGAAGCAGGCCTGCTCAGCCCCGGTGTGCTCCGACACCAGCGACAGTCCTTTTTGGACACACTAGCGGCCGAACGCGGTACGCCGCGCCGTTACGACGGACGGGTCGTGCTCTACCGGGCGACCGAGCAGTACGCGGCCGGGCTGGCGATGGAACCCCGGTATTCGCGCACCGACCTCGCGGCGGGCTGGGCGGAGCTGTGCCCGGGGCTGGAGATCGTGCCGGTCGAGGCGCATCACCTGTCGGTCGTCGACCCGCCCTGCGTCGATGTCGTGGCGAGGCATCTGACGGGACTCCTGTGACCACGGCCCGGGCCGAGCGAGCGGTCGACCGCGCCTGGCCGCTGCTGGCGGTACTCGGCGCCGGGCTCTTCCTCGTGGCGGTCGACGCGACCGTGCTGCACGTCGCGTTGCCCGACCTCGTCCGGCAGCTGCGGCCCGGCGCGTCGGCTCAGGTGTGGATCGTGGCGATCTACCCCCTGACCGCCGCGCCGCTGCTGCTGCCGTTCGGCACGCTCGGCGACCGGTACGGACGGCGGCGCGTGCTGGTCGCCGGGTACGTCGTGTTCGGGATCGCGTCGCTCGGCTGCGCTTTCGCGCCGAACGTCCCGGCGCTGCTGGCGTTCCGCGCGTTGCTCGGCTGTGGCGGCGCGATGATCATGCCGGTGACGATGTCGCTGCTGCGCGAACTGTTCCCGGAGCAGCGGCATCGCCGCACGGCGATCGCGGTGTGCAGCGGGATCGCGGGTACCGGGTCGGTGTTCGGGCCGTTCCTCGGCGGGGTGCTCGTCGAGGCGTGGGGCTGGCGGGCGACGTTCCTGCTGAATCCGCCGGTGATCCTGGCTGCGGTCGTGCTGGCGCTGCTGTGGCTCCCCCGGAATCCGCCGGGCCGTGGTCCGTGGGACGCGCTCAGCGCCGCCCTCGCCGCGGGCGGTGTCCTCGGGATCGCTTTCGCCGTCGGGCACCCGGGCTCCTGGACCACGGCCGTCGCCTCGGGGGCGGCCGGGTGTGTCCTCATCGGACTGTTCCTGCGCCGTCAGCGGCGGACCGATCCGCCGCTGCTGGACCTCACCCTGTTCCGCCGGCCGGGAGTACGGGCCGCGGTGGGCGGGGTGCTGCTGGTGATGAGCACGCTCGTCGGGCTGGGCCTGCTGTTCGCCCAGTACCTGCAGGTGGTGCTCGGGCTTTCGCCCACCGCGGCGGCGAGCCGGCTGCTGCTGGTGCTGGGTGCTTCGGCCGTCGGCAGTGTCGTGACCCCTTCATTGCTGGGCCGCTTCGGCAACGCGCGGGTCCGCACGGCCGGGTTCGCCGTCGCGGCGGTGTCATTGCTGGTCCCCGCGGCGGGATCGGCCACGCTCACGTCACCGGTCCTGCTGGGCGTGGGGCTGACCGGGCTGGGACTCGGGATGGCGCTCGCGCTCACGTCGAGCACCGACACCTTGCTTTCGGCGACCTCGGCCGACCAGGCGGGCGGCGCCGCGGCGGTGGAGAAGACGGGGTACGAACTGGGCGCCGGCTTCGGGACGACGGTGTTCGGTTCCCTGGCCGCCGCGGTGTACGCGGGGCACTTGGCCGTCCCTTCCGGCGTACCGGAACCGGCGCGGCTGCTCGCCCTGTCAGGCCCGGCCCAGGCGGAAGCGGCCGCGTCGGGTCTCTCCTCGCATTTGGCCGACGAATTGCTGGCCGCCGCGAAGGCCGCCTGCACCACGGGGTTGCAGGTGTCGGCGGCCGTCGCTTGTGGGCTGTTCGTGGTGGCCGTGCTCGTCAGCTCGGGCGGGCCTCGTCGGTGAACTGCTCGGCGAACTCCCCGATCGGCGGGATCTCCTGGATCACGTCGATCAGCACGCCGTTGGGATCGACGACGATGAAGTGCCGCTGCCCGAAGTCCTCGCTGCGCAGGGAAAGCGCCTCGGGCAGGCCCGCCTCCACGATCAGCCGCCGGTGCTCGGCGTCGACGTCTTCGACCTCGAAGTTCAGCAGCAGCCCCTGCACGGGCTTGCCCGCCCCGGCGGGAATGGTCTCGTGCCCGGGCGCGAGGATCGCCAGCTCCCATGCGCCGCGTTTGAGGCTGACGTACCAGTCGGCTTCGAAAGTGGGCTCGAAGCCGAAGTGGCGGCAGTAGAAGTCCCGTGTCTCGGCGATCTTCTCGGTCATGAGGACGGGATAGAAGCTGGTCAGACGCATAAGGCCACCTTGCTCGCGAACAATACCGACCGTCGGTTTGTTTCTTTGAAGTTAGCCAACCGACGGTCGGTATGTCAAGATTCGGGCCATGGCCCGGACGAAACAGCAGCAACGCGAAGAGACGATGGAGGCGTTGACCGCCACCGCCCGGCGACTGTTCGCCGAACACGGGTACGGCAAGGTCGGGCTGGAGACCATCGCGCAGACCGCGGGTGTGAGCAAAGGCGCGCTCTACCACCACTTCAGCAGCAAGGCGGACCTGTTCCGGCACGTGCTCGGCGTTGTACAGCACGACGTCGGCGAGGAGATCGCGCGGGCCGCGGACGCCGCGCCGGACTCGTGGACCGGGCTGCTCGCCGGCTGCCGCGCGTTCCTCGCCGCGGCGACCGATCCGGAGACCCAGCAGATCATGCTGCTGGACGGCCCTTCGGTGGTCGGCTGGCAGGACTGGCGTGAACTGGACGCGGAGTCGTCCGCCCGGCACCTCGCCGAAGCGCTGACCGGCCTGATGACCGACGGCGTCCTGGCGAAGCGACCCGTCGAACCGTTGGTACGCCTGCTTTCCGGCGCGATGAACGAGGCAGCCGTCTGGCTCGCCCACTCCCCCGACCCGAAGGCCGACCTCGCCGCGACCATGGACACGCTCATCCCGATGATCGAGGCCTTGAGGCTTCCGAGCTCGTTGCCCGCTTGAGGAAGGGTTGCGAAAGCCACTTTCGCAACGTCGGCCGGGGCCGCGGCCGCCCGGCGGATCCTGTCGCGAAAGCCACTTTCGGGACGCCTGATGTCCCGAAAGTGGCTTTCGCGACACCCTCGCACACTCGTCACCAAGAGACGCGAAAAGGCCCCACCCTTGCCGGGTAGGGCCTTCACTGCGGTGGGCGATACTGGGATCGAACCAGTGACCTCTTCGGTGTGAACGAAGCGCTCTCCCCCTGAGCTAATCGCCCGCGGTACGAACTCCGGTCCGCCGGGGAAGCGGACCTGGTGCGCGATACTGGGATTGAACCAGTGACCTCTTCCGTGTCAGGGAAGCGCTCTCCCGCTGAGCTAAACGCGCGTGGTGTGTGTCGTTCGTACTGGCGATAGCTTAGCGGACCCCGTTTCCGGGCCGTCACAGGGGTTCCCCTCCGCGAAAGCTCAGGGTTTCGGCAACCTCGAAGCGACCGAGCCCGCGATCTCCTTCGCCCGGTCGCAAGGGCTTCCACTCCCCTCGCGCCCCAGCAGCCGGACGGCGACGTGTTCGGCTTCGCGGTCCGGCAGCGCACGATGCCGCCAGGTGACGGCGCAGTTCGAACCCCCGAACTCCCGCATGTCGCCGGTGACACCGCCGCCGAGGTCGACCGGCGAACCCTCCGGCGCGTAGGAACCTCGCTGCAATTCGATGGTCATCGTCTCCCCGCCGCCCAGCCACTCGCAGATCCGCAGCGTTCGCGGGGCAGGCTGCGCGTTGGGCATGGTCTTGGCGAGCACCGCCGGATCGGCGATCGTGCACGGATCGAGCGGGAGCAGGCTCGCCGGATCACCCGCGCGGTCGACCTCGTGCGTGCGCAGCCGGGTGAGCGCGGCCGTCAGCATGTCGTCGGCGGCCTTGCAGGGGTCACCTTGCCGGCCCGGATGGGAGACGACGACGCCGAGCCGCCGGTCCGTCGGCAGCTGGGCGACCGAGTCGCATCCGCCGCTGATCGTGCTGCGCAGCAACGGAAGCCCTTCGGCCGTGCGGTCCGTCCGTTCGAGGCTGCTGGTGCTCACCCCTTCGCCGAGCCGGAGTTCGAAGGTGACGCCCTTGAGACCGGTGTACTTGCAGCGGGCCGGGTAGATCAGGTCGGTATCCGGTTTCAGGGTGCCGAACTCCTGCACGAACCGGCCCGCGAGCACCTTGCACGGATCCACCAGGCGCAGACGTTCCGCGCCGAGTGCCTCGTTCGCCGACAGCGAGGTCGTCCCGGGGTTCTCGGGTTTGGCGTGCTCGGCGATGGTGAGGCCGAGCGCGACCATCCCCGAAACGACGAGCAGGACGACCGCGGCGAGCGAGCCGAACAGGATCTTCTTCGTCCGCGGCGCCATCTTCTTGGGCGGCGGACGCCAGATCGGCAGGGGCAGGGCCAGCACCGAGCGTACTTCGGCGTCCTGCCGCTGGATCCGGGCGTGCACGGCGGGTGGCCAGGGCGCCGCGCCCGGCGGCACCGGGCCGAGGAAGTCCAGGATCTGTTCCGGAGTCGGCCGTCGCGCGGGATCCTTGGCCAGACAGGGCTCGGCGATCCGCCGGATCTCGTCCGGGACGTCGCTGAAATCCGCCGCGGCGTGCACGACGTTATACAGCGTCTGCGGCGCGGTCGGCCCGGTGAAGGGGCCGCGTCCGGTCGCGGCCATGACCAGGATCGCGCCAAGGGAGAACACGTCGCTCGCGCCGGTGATCCGCCCGCTGCCCGCCTGTTCCGGGGACATGAACGCGGGCGACCCGATGATCGCGCCCGTTCCGGTGAGATCCTGCGCGTCCTCCGCCACTCGCGCGATGCCGAAGTCGATCACCCTGGGTCCGTCACTCGTCAGGATGATGTTGCTGGGCTTGAGATCCCGGTGGATCAGCCCGGCACGGTGGATCTCGGTCAGCGCCGCGGCGAGCCCGGACGCCAGCAACCGCACCGACTCGACGGGCAGCGGCCCGGCACCGTCCACGGCCTCCTTCAAGGACGGTCCGGTGACGAAGACGGAGGCGAGCCAAGGGGTTTCCGCTTCCGCGTCGGCGTCCATGACGGCGGCCGTGTAGGCGCCGGAGACCAGCCGCGACGTGGCCACCTCGCGCCGGAACCGTTCACGGAAGCGTGGATCGTGCGCGAACTGGGCGTGCAGCTGTTTGACGGCGACGAGCCTGCCGTCCGGGGCGAGGCCGAGCACGACGCGGCCCATCCCGCCTTCGCCGAGCTCGGCGACGATCCGGTACGGGCCGATCTGCCGGGGTTCCCCGGGGTTCAACGGTTTCACTGGTCAGCCCTAGGGTTTCGGAAGTTTCGGCAGCAGCGCCCCGGCGAAGCCCTTCGCCTTTTCGCAGGCTTCGTCGGCGGTCATCTTGGTCCCGCTGGTCCCGACCGTCAGCTCGACGTTCTCCCCGTCGCGTTCACTGACGGACCGATGCTGCCAGGTCAGCGAGCAGGTGGACCGCGCGATGCCGTCGTCCACCTTGGCCAGGTACACCTTGGCACCGCCGAGATCCAGGGTGGCGACCTCCGTGTAGTACGAGTCCTTCGATTGCGCGGGCGGGTACGCGCGCACGAAGCTCAGGCGGACGTTGCCCGCGGCGTCGTACCGGCATTGGTGCAGATGCTCGCGTATCGTTTCGACGACCGGCCCGATCAACCGGTCCGTGGTCGCGGGGCCGAGCAGCGCGCACGGGTCCAGCGGAGCCAGCGTGCCCGCCGGGAGTTCGCGCTCGTGGCCTCCGGCGCGGATCCGCTTGACCGCGTCGGCGAGCGCCGCCTTCACCACCGAGCACGCCTGGTCCTTTGTGGACAGCCTGTTCACGTCCACGCTCAGCTTGGTGTTCGGCAGGCCGCTGACCGGGACGGCGACCGCACACGCGTCGTCGGAGCCCTTGATACGCAGCGGAAGCCCTTCCAGCTCGCCACCGGCTTCACCTTCGATCAGGTCGCCACCGACGCTCAGCTCCAGCCATTTGCCCGCGGGCGAGGCGTAGGTGCACGAGTCGAACTGGATGTCGATCTCCGTGGTCAGCTTGCCGAACCCGGGCACGTCCCGGCCCGCGAGCACCTTGCACAGGTCGACGCGGCGCAGGTTGTCCGGGCCGAGCGGGTCCTGGTTGACCGGGGTGGCGACCGGTTCGTCCGGCTGCGGCGGCGAACTCGGCGCGATGGCGGCCGGCGGCGGGTCGTCCCCGGAGAGCGAGACCGCCGCGACGGTGCCGCCGGCCAGCAGCACCACGGCGGCCGCGGCCAGCCCCGCGTACAGGCCGCGCCGGGACCGCTTCGGCGGCGGTGGGTTCAGCAGCCGCCGGACCTCGGCCTGCTGTGCCTCGATGAGATGGGACACCACCGGCGGCCACGGGCTGGTCGTCGGCGGGACCGGGCCGAGCCGCTCCAGCACCCAGGCGGGTGACGGCCGGTCGGACGGGTTCTTCGCCAGGCACGGCTCGACGATCTGGCGCAGCTCCGGCGCCAGTTGCCGCAGGTCGGGCTGGAGGTGCACGACGTTGTACAACGTGTGCGGAGTCGACGTCCCGGTGAAGGGTCCGCGTCCGGTCGCGGCCATCACGAGCAGCGCGCCGAACGAGAACATGTCGCTCGCCGGGGTCAGCGGCTTCCCCTCGGCCTGTTCCGGGGACATGAATCCGGGCGAACCGATGACGGCACCGGTGTGCGTGAGCTCGGAGTCGCCTTCGACGGCGCGCGCGATCCCGAAGTCGATTACGCGGGGTCCGTCACCGGTGAGGATGACGTTGCTGGGCTTCAGATCGCGGTGGATCAGCCCGGCACGGTGGATGTCGCCCAGCGCCAGCGCGAGCCCGGCGGCGAGATGGCGGACGGCCATCGGCGGCAGCGGTCCGGCGGCGGAGACCGCCTCGGACAGCGACGGCCCGGGCACGAACACCGACGCCAGCCACGGTGTCGGCGCGTTCGGGTCGGCGTCCATGACCGGTGCGGTGTACGCGCCGGACACCAGGCGGGAGGTTTCGACCTCCCGGCGGAACCGCTCGCGGAAGCCGGGATCGTGCGCGAAACCGGGGTGGACCTGCTTGATCGCGACCAGGCGCCCGTCGGCGGAGATCCCGAGCAGCACCCTGCCCATTCCGCCCTCGCCGAGCGCGGCGAACACCCGGTAGCGCCCCACCGCGGTGGGTTCACCGGTGTTCAACGGCTTCACGAAGGCCCCCTTGTCCCGAGGGGCGATGGTACAAAACCACCCGCAAGTGTCACGCGGCGCGTCGGAAGTCCTTGAGCCGGAGGCTGTTGGACACCACGAGTACCGACGACAGCGACATCGCCGCCCCGGCGATCAGCGGGTTCAGCAGGCCGAGCGCGGCCAGCGGGATCGCGGCGACGTTGTAGCCGAACGCCCAGGCCAGGTTCCCCCGGATGATCCGCAGCGTACGGCTGGCGAGCAGGATGGCGTCGGGAACCACGCGCAGGTCTTCGCGGACCAGCACCAGGTCGGCCGAGCGCACCGCGATGTCGCTGCCCTGTGCCATCGCCATGCCGAGATCCGCGGTGGCCAGCGCCGGACCGTCGTTGATCCCGTCCCCGACCATCGCGACCCGCGCTCCCCCGGCCCGCAGTTCCTCGATGACCGCGGCCTTCTCCGCGGGCAGCACTCCGGCACGCACGTCGGCGACGCCGATCTCGTCCGCGACCACGCGGGCGGCGGCTTCGTTGTCGCCGGTCAGCAGCACGGTCCGCAGGCCGAGCGCGTGGAGGGCCTCGACGGCCGCCCGCGCCGACGGCTTCACGACGTCCCTGATCGCCAGCTGCCCGGCGAGCCCGCCGTCGACCGCGACGAGGATCGCCGTGGTGCCGTCCTCCGCCATGAAGTCGCCGGGCACGGCGATACCGCGTTCGGCGAACAGGCGCGCGTTGCCGACCAGGACCTCCTGCCCCTCGACCTCGCCCTTCGCACCGAGCCCGGGCAGCGCGCCGAATCCTTCAACCGGGGGAAGGTCCGGCAGTTCCGCCCGCGCCGCGGTCACCACGGCCGCCGCGATCGCGTGCTCCGAACCGGCCTCCACGGCCCCGGCGAACCGCAGCAGCTCGCCGCGGGTGAACCCGTCGGCGGGACGGCACGCGGTGACGGTCATCTTCCCGGTGGTGACGGTGCCGGTCTTGTCCAGCACCACGGTGTCCACCGTGCGGCTCGCCTCGAGCGCGTCCGGTCCCTTGATGAGGATGCCGAGCTGAGCTCCCCGGCCGACCCCTGCCATCAGCGCGGTCGGCGTCGCCAGCCCGAGCGCGCACGGGCAGGCGATGATGAGGACGGCGACGGCCGCCGCGAACCCTTCGCGGGCGGGTGCCCCGCCGAGCAGCCAGGCCGCGAGCGTCAGCGCGGCCACGCCGAGCACGGCGGGGACGAACACCGCGCAGATCCGGTCGACCAGCCGTTGCACCGCGGCCTTGCGGGCCTGCGCGCGTTCGGCCAGCGCGGTCATCTGGGCCAGTTGCGTATGCGTGCCGACCGCGGTCGCGCGGACGACGAGCCTGCCGTCCCGGTTCACCGAAGCGCCGACGACCCGGTCGCCGGTGGCGACCTCCGCTGGCACCGGCTCGCCGGTCACCGCACTCACATCCACAGTGGACAGTCCGTTGTGGACGACGCCGTCGGCGGCGATCGACTCGCCCGGCTTGACCACGAACAGGTCCCCGACGGCCAGTTCGCCGACCGGGACCATCCGCTCGACGCCGTCCCGCAGCACCCGGACGTCCTTGGCGGCCAAGGCGTCCAGCGCGGCCAGGAGCCCGGCGGCGCTGCGCCTGGACCGGCTCTCGAAATACCGGCCGGCCAGCAGGAAGGTGGTAACCCCGGCGGCGACGTCGAGGTAGATCGCGTCGGCGCCGGCCGCCGTCGGGCCGAAGCCGATCCAGTACCCCGGCTCCGTGCCGCCCGCGAAGGCGGACCACGCCGACCACGCGAACGACGAGAGCACGCCCAGTGACACCAAAGTGTCCATACTGGACGACCGATGACGGAGATTCCGCAGCGTGGCGCGGTGGAACGGCAGCGCGGACCAGAAGACAACGGGAACGGCCAAGGCGAGGCACAGCAGTTCCCAGCCGGGGAACCGCAGCCGCGGCACCAGCGCGAGAGTGATCGAGAGGTTCCCCAGCGGGATCGCCAGCAACGCGGCGACGACCAGCCGTCGCCGGAGATCCCGGACCCGGGCGAAGCCGATGTCCGGATCCTCCTCACCGCGGATTTCCGCCGTGTAGCCGGATTTGCGGACCCGCTCGATGAGGACGTCGTCGTCCAGCGCTTGAGGCACCTGCACGGTGGCGCGCTCGGTCGCGTAGTTCACCGACGCGCGGACGCCGTCCAGCTTGTTCAGCGTGCGTTCCACCCGCGCCGAACAGGCGGCGCAGGTCATCCCCGACACGGTCAGTTCCACCGTGCGGACGGCGGCCTCCGGCGCGGAAATCGTCATTTCGTGGCACTCCCAGGATTCACCAGTGGTTCCTCGGTGGCGGAACAGGTGTCCGGGTCGTGTCGCGAGGCAGATTACCGCCGCCGGGAACCGGGGCCGCCCCCGGCCCGACTACTGCGGTGGTGGTGGAAGCAGGTGTCTCGAGTCAGGCTTCGGTCCAGGTGGTCGTGAGTGGCGTTTCGGGTTAGAACACGAATCGCCACTCACGACCAGCTGGACCACTAGGCCTGCCGCGGGGTCAGCGTGAGGTCGAAGGTGTTGCCATCCCCCTGGACCAGGGAGCTCACGTAGGAGGTGAACGCGCCGCAGCCGGTCAGCGGCGCCAGCGAGTAGGTACCACGCAGCGCGCCGCCCTTCGCCATGGTGAAACCATCGCCGGTGCGCAGTTCCGCCGTCGACGGGGCCGACGTCCGGCAGCCCGGCCCGGTGCTGACCGGCATGCCGACGAGCGTCACCAGCGGGAGGACGGTGGTGAACCGCGATCGCGCGACGAAACCGGTCCCGGCGAGGTCGCCGCCCTGCGGCCCGTCGGCGACGAACTCCAGATCGGCCGAACCCGGCAGGAAGCCGAACAGCCGGAAGTCGGTATGCGCCTTGTCGAACACCGGACCGCCGCTGAACACCGTCGCCGCGGTCGGGCTCAGTTCGAAGGTGCCGGTCAGCGGCGCGTCGGCACCGAGTGCCTTGACGCCCGTCTTCCCGGCGATCGCGAACCGATGCCCCGACAGCTTGTCGCCGAGTTCGAAGGACAGCAGGACCGGATCCTGGCCGGGGTCGAGCGTGCAGTCCGAGGTGAAGGAGCCGAGCCCGGTGAAGGAGCCATCGGGCTTCTTCGGGGTGAGGCGCGTGGTGAAGTCGCCGACGGTCAGCGTCGTCTTGCCCGGTTTCGCCAGCGTGATGGTGGGCACGGAGCCGGTCGCCACGGGGCTGAACGTGCCTGACGGCGGGATGTCGGTCTTGGCGACGTTCAGCGGGATGCGCACGGGAAGCGGGTTCGCGTCGCCGTTGACCAGTGTCACGCCGGCCGCCGCGGTGCCCTCGATGGTGGTGGCACCGACGAGGTTGAGCCCGCGCGCCGCCTTGTCCGGAACGGTCACGGTGATGGTCAGCCCGGAGGTGGTGAGCGTGCCGCCGGGCGCCGTCGGCACCTCGAAGTCGGCCTTGATGTCGACGTCGAGCTTCTGCAGCCCGATCAGCGGGAACGGGCAGGTGAACGACAGTTTCTTGTCGACGGGTGTACCGGCGGCCGCGCTGCGGACGGCGACGAACAGCAGGCAGCCGGCGGTGATCAGCACGACGAGGCCCGCCGCGAGCAGCATCCGGACGTTGATGCGAAGGGGCATGGTCGCCTTCCTGGACGGCTCGGAAACGGCACCGGTCCCCGTCACGGAACGCGACGGGGACCGGCTGCCTGACTTACTTCTTGGTGAGGTTCAGATCGAGCGTGTTGCCGTCGCTCTTGGCGAACATGCTGATCATGTCGTTGAACGAACCACAGTTCTGCAGAGCCGACAGCGAGTAGGTGCCGGTGAGCTTCCCGCCCTTGAGCAGGTCGAAGTCCGGACCGGTGGTCATCTCGCTGGTGGACGGGCTGACCGTGCCGCACTTCGGGTCGTTGCTGATGGGGATCCCGAAGATCTGCACGCTCGGCAGGAACACGTTGAACTTGATGTGCGCCTTGAACCCGGTGCCGACGAGTTCACCGGTCTGCTTGCCGACCTGCTCGACCTTGATCTCCGAGCGGCCGTCGACGAACCCGAACAGCTTGAACTGGGTGGACGACGGGTCGAGCTTCAGGTCACCGGTGAACGTCTTCGACGCGAGGTCCACGTCCGCGTCGAAACCACCGTTGATCGCCGCGGTGCTGCCGAGCGACTTCAGCGCGGTCTGTCCCTTGATGCCGAACGCGTACTTGATCCCGCCGCCACCGGGGGTGGTGGTAGTGGGCGTGGTCGGCGTCGTGGTCGGCGTCGTGGGGGTGGTGGTGGGCGTGGTCGGGGTGGTGGGCGTGGTCGTGCCGCCACCGCCGTCACCGATCTTGATCGTGGCCAGGGTGTTGTTCTGGCCGGGATCCTGCTTGCACGGCGCGTCGATCGTGCCGTCCGGCGTGATGCCGGTGACCGAACCGTCGGCCTTGCGCGGGGTGACCTTCAGCCGCAGGTCGCCCACGGTGATCTTCGCCTCGCCGGGCTGGTTGAAGGTCAGCGAAGGCGTCTTGCCCGACGCGTTGACCGTCATCTCGCCCGAGGTGGGGATGTTCTGCTTGGCGATGTCGTTCGGGACGCTGACCGGGAGGTTGAGCCCCGGTGCCGCCACGGTCGCCGCCGCGATGGCCTGGCCTTCCAGCGTGGTCGCACCGATCAGGTTGAGCCCGCTGACCGTGTCCGCGTTGATCGTGGAGACGGCCTTGATGTCGAACGTGCCGGTCGGCTGACCGGTCTTGACCGACAGCGGGAGATCGGTGTTGATCACCACCTTCAGCGACTGCGACCCCACGAGCGGCAGGTCGCAGTGGTAGTTGAGCGGGAGCGAGATGGGATCGGCGACACTGGACTGCGCCCCGACCACGAGTACCGCGGCGGCGAGGCCAACGGCACCGGCAGCGGCGGCGGCGACCGCCTTCTTGGTTCCTCTTCGGTGACTCACGATCGTCCTTCCGTGGTATCAACGATGATACGAAACGGCGTACAATTCCCCAGAGCAATGAATATCGGCCCGGGAGAATTCTCCGGGTAGCGACGATGTCTGACGGATCGCAACCGAACAGTAAACTAACGACGCGTCCGCACCGCTATCAAGTGCTTCACCGGAAAAATCGACCCGCCGCCGGTAAATTGTCACGCGGGCACGGTAGAACCGGGTGGTTCCTAGTAGCGGCACATGGGTTTCCCCAGTTCAGAGCCAGGTGGACGCGCCGGCGGAACCGCTGACGCGGGTGACAATCGTGTCACTGAAAATTATCTCGCGCGTGCCAATCACCCTTTTCCGGGCCGCCGCCGCCTTGCCTGCCGTAATCTTTCGTGAGTAACCTCGCGGTTCAGCAAGCCGGTCACCGCCGACCATCGCGGAATCGCGCTCGTCGCGGGCGGGACAGGCCTCTTTCGCCGAATTCGACGGGGAAATCATGAAAAGAATGCGCCGCACGGCAGCGCGAACCGCGTTCGCCGCCGTCTCCGTGACCGCCGCGGCGGTCCTGCTGAGCGCCTGCGGGTCCGACGAACCCGCCGACGCCGGCAAGCACGCCGACCCGGCCGCGCTCGCCTGGGTGGACAAGGTGTGCTCGGGCGTCGCGACGGGATCGGCGAAACTGTCGAAGCCGCCCGCGTTCGACCCCGCCGACCCGCAGGGGACCAAGACCGCGATGGTGGGTTTCCTGAACTCGCTCACCGCCGCCCTCGACGACATGGCGGGCGGGATCCGGAACGCCGGTGTGCCGCCGGTCCCGGATGGACAGTCCGCTGTGGACAAGGCCACCACCACGCTCGGCGAGACCAAGTCGAAGGTGTCCGCCACCCTGACGCGGATGCAGGAGGCGAAGGTCACCGACCAGGCGAGCCTGCAGAAGGTGGTCGCCGACGCCGACAGCACGATGAGCGGGCTGAGCGAGCCGGAGGGCCCGATCAAGCATCTGCGCGCCAACCCCGAACTGGATCTCGCGTTCACCGAGTCCACGACCTGCCGCCAGGTCTACGGCGGCAACGCCTGAGTACCGTGCCCGGCGCGGAAGCGGTGTCGCGAAAGCCACTTTCACAACCGTCAAGGTTGCGAAAGTGGCTTTCGCAACGCGCCGATGCCCGGGGCGGGCCCGCGCGTGCACTACCCGAATCCGACATCGAGTCCATCCGCCCTGGAGGCCCGGCCGTGCCGACCACGTTCCCCCGCCCGTCCCGCCGGACACTCGCCGTCGCGCTGGCGATCGTCCTGTCCGCCGGTCTCCTGACCGTGCTGAGCGGGAACCCGGCGAGTTCCGCCGCCCCGGCGGCGTCCGACGACGCGTTCTACACCCCGCCGTCCCCGCTCCCGGCGGGCAAACCGGGTGACATCATCCGCTCGCGTGTCTCGAAAGCCGGTCCGCGTAAGGATTCCGTCAACGCCTGGCAGGTGATGTACCTGTCGACGGACGCCCTCGGACGGCCGGACGCGGTGACCGGGACCGTGCTGGTACCGAAGAACGTGGACCCGGCGAAGGCACCGATCGTCTCGTTCGGCGCCGGTACGCACGGCCCCGCCTTCCACTGCACGCCGTCGAAGATGATCGACATCGGCGCGTTCTACGAGCAGTCCGGCCTCGACGACGCGCTCGACGCCGGATTCGCCGTCGCGCTCACCGACTACGAGGGCTATCGCCAAGATCCGAAGACGACGTACGTGGTCGGGCGTTCGGAAGGGCCGGCGATGATCGACGCGGTCCGCGCAGCGCAGCGCCTGCCGGAGGCGAAGCTGTCCACCGACGCCAAGGTGCTCTTCCGCGGGTACTCGCAGGGCGGCGGGGCGGCGGCCTGGGCAGGCGAACTGCAACCCGCGTACGCGCCGGAGCTGAATCTCGTGGGTGTCGCCGCCGGCGGCGTTCCCGCCGACCTCGTCCAGGTCACCCTGCAACTCGACGGGAAGTTCGGTTTCGGCGTCTTCGCCTACGCCCTGATCGGCCTCGACCACGCCTACCCCGAACTGAAACTGGACTCGTTCCTCAGCGACAACGGCCGCGTGAAGCTGGCGGAAATGCAGAAGAGCGCTTGCACGTTCGAGCTGCTCACCACGTACGCGAACCAGAAGATCGCCGACTACACGACCAGCGCCGGTTACGTGCGGCCGGAATGGGTGAAGCGGCTCAACGAGAACAAGCTCGGCGGCACTCCGCCCAAGGTCCCGGTGCTCCTCTACCACGCCACCCAGGACCAGCTCGTCCAGTTCGCCCAGGCCGACGCGCTGCACAAGGCCTACTGCGCCGCGGGGGTCAAGACGACCTGGAAGACCTTCGACACCGACCACATCACGGCGGTCTACACCGGCAACGCCGACGTGCTCGCCTTCCTCAAGGACCGGGTCGCGGGCGCCCCGGCGACGTCGAACTGCTGAGCGGGCGGTGCTCGGAACCGCCCCGGAATCCTTTGTGGACGACGGTGCGCGGACCGGCGGGCGGCGTGAGCTGCTCCGGTTCGCCACCGTCGGTCTCGCCGCTTTCGGGCTCACGCTCGGGGCCAACTACGGGCTGAAACTCACCGTACTGCCCGAGAAACCGGTCACGGCGCTCGCGATCGCGACCGTCGTGGCGACCGTCTTCGCGTATCTGCTGTCCCGGCGCTGGGCTTTCCACACCCGCGGCGGCAGACGCGGCTTCCCGGAAGCGGTGCTGTTCTTCACCGTGAACGTGATCGCCGTGACGATCAACCTGTGCCCGCCGCTGATCTCGCGCTACGTCCTGCGGCTCGAGGTGCCCGAAGTCAGCTTCCTCGTCCAGGAGATCGCCGACTTCGTCAGCGGGATGCTGCTGGGCACGGCGGCGGGTTCGGCGTTCCGCTGGTGGGGCTACCGCCGCTGGGTGTTCCCGGTGGCGGGGGCGCGTCAGGCGTCGGCGGGGCGCAGCCGTTCCGCGCGCAGCGCCAGCTCGATCCGCAGCCGCTGATCCGGATCGTCCAGCCGTTCGCCGAACAGCTCCGTGAGCCGCCGCAGCCGCGCCCGCACCGTCTGCGGATGCACGGCGAGCCGCCGGGCGATCTCGGGCGCGCTCCCCCGCGTCTGCACCTGCGTGAGCAGGGTCGCCGCCAGTTCGTCGTGCTGGCGCGGCGCCAGCCCCGACAACGGTTCGAGCGCCTCCCCTGCCAGCCGGTCGAGCAGGAATTCGTCGGCGAGCAACAGCAATGTGGTGATGTGCTCCTCGCACCACAGCACCGGTCCGACCGTCGTGATCATCCCCCGCCGGGTGAGTTCGGACGCACGCCTGGCGATCCGGAACGACTCGGCCGCCTGCGCGACCGGGACGGACACCCCGACCGTCGCCGACCAGCCGGACGGCAGTTCCCGCAGGCCGCCGAGGTCGGCCTCCGGACAGGCGACCAGCGCGCCGGGCACGTCGGAGACGAGGTCCACCGGAACCGCGGGGGGCAGCAGGCCGGGCGGGAACGAGGGCGCGCCGGGCGTCGCGGTGAAGACGACCGCGGTGATCCGTTCGGGGATCCGCCAACCGATCGCGACGGCGAGAGCGCCGGCGTCGGCCTGGCTGTACCCGGAGCCACCGGTCAACAGCCGGAACAGCCTCGCCCGCTGCTCCGCGGGCCCCGTCGCCTCGGCTTGGGCGGCGTTGTATCCGTCCGTCAGCGCCATCGTCACCTCAACGACGTCACCGAACAGGCACTCCGCGGCGCCGTAGAGGACGTCGCCCGGCAACTGGAGCTGTCGGCCGATCGCGGCGATCGAGCGCCACAGCACCCGGCTCGAGACCCGGAACGCCGCCTGTGCGGCCTCCCGGCTGAGCCCTTGCTGGAACGCGATCCGGCCCTGCGCGCGGAAATCCACCAGGAGATCGTTCTGCAGGAGTTCGGGGACGCCGACCCGGTCGATGGCGCGTTCGATACTGCGCCTGGTCAGCTCGACGGCCGCGGCACGGGCCTCGCCGTCGCTGAACACTTCGGCGCATTCGCTGATCTCGGACACCACGGCGTCGACGCAGTGCCGGGCGATCGCCGGGATCCGCGGGCGGACGGCGTCACCGAGTTCCCTCGGGAGGCGTTCCCACAACACGCCGACGGGCTGCCAGCTCACGTGTGCGATCCCCCGCTGTGAAGTAGGCCGACGATTACGGGCACCCATTCCCTTTCGTCCGCGCGCCACCGGCGCACTCGAATGCACGGAGCGTAGAACCGCCGACACATCCGTGTCAAAAGACGTCACACCGAAACGCCCGCTCGTTGTCACGTGGCTGAGCGTCGCGACTTTCCGTTGCAAATTCAACGTCACATTCGGGGTACACGCCGTCCGCCGATCCAGTACAAACGGCCCGCACCGTTCCCGTCGATCCGACGCGGTTATGCAAACGGATTCATGTTTCCTTCCGGCGTTCGAAGAAAATCAAAGGGTGGTCCTGGTGGTGGAGTACCGCGGTTTCGGCATGCTGGCGGCGTTGCCGCGTTCGCTCGGCGAAGAACTGCGTCCGTATACCGGGCACGCCGCGGCCGCCATGGTCAAGCAGGTGCAGCGTTCGGTCACCGCGTATTCGCAGCCGTTGCGCGGTCTCTTCGGCCGCGTCCTGGTCGTCTCCTGCGAACGGGCGGTGCGGCACTACGTCGAGTGCATCGGCGATCCGGACGTGCCCCACGACCGCTGGATCGACTTCTACCGCATGCGCGGGCGGATCGAATTCACCGAGGGCCGCAGCCTGGAACCGTTGCACGACAGCGTGACCGTCGGCGCACGGGCGGCATGGCGGGCGATGCGGCCCATCGTGCGCGGACTCGGCGTCGGCTCCGACGTCATCGCGCTCGCGGCCGAGTCCGTCTTCGTCTACGTCGACGAACTGTGCGCCACGACGATCGAGGGGTATCAGGAGGCGGAAGCCAGGGCGGCGGGCGCGATCCCGCTCCGGCGCCGTCGCCTGCTCGAACTGATCGCCCAGGCGCCGGAAGGGTCCGCGTGCAGCATCGCCAGCCTCGCCGACGGCGCCGGCTGGCGGGTTCCGGGAGCCGCGGCCATGGTCGCGCTGCAGCGCGCTCCCGGCGCGGCGGACTTCCCGGTCCACCTCCTGGACACCACCGTGCTGGCCGACCTCGACACGGCCGAGCCGTACCTGCTCACCGCGGATCCGGACACCGATCTCGCCCCGCTGAAGGACGCGCTGGACGGCTGGCGCGTGGCGGTCTCCCCCGTCGTGCCGCTCGCCGATGCCCCGGCCGCCCTCCGCACCGCCCGCCGCGCGCTACTGCTGAACAGCGACGACGCGCCCGGCCCGGTCATCTGGTGCCGGGACCACCTCGCCACGCTGTGGCTGCTCGCCGAGGACTTCCTCGGCGCCGAACTCGCCAAGCAGAGCCTCGACCCGTTCACCTCGCTGAGCGGGAAACAGCGGGAGCGGCTCAGCGAAACCCTGCTGGCGTGGCTGGAGACGCGCGGTGGCGCGCCGGAGATCGCACAGCGGCTCGGCGTGCATCCGCAGACCGTGCGGAACCGCCTCCGTCAGTTGGAGGAACTGTTCGGCGACCGCCTCAAGGACGCCGACGACCGGCTGAACATGCAGCTCGCGCTCCGCGCGCAACGGCTCATGCGCGCCCACCGCCGCGACGAAGGGCCGCCAGGGAACTGACCCGCCGGACCCGGCGTTCCGGCGGTCGCACGGTGGGGAGCACCCAGCGGAGGCCGCGGCGGGCGCGTTTCGCCCTCGGCTGATCGAGGTGGAAGTCCGCCCGGCAGGCCATCGCGTTCTCCGTCGTTACGGGTGTTTACCGACGCTTTCCTGAATACCGGGACGGCAGGGAAAAGTCGATGCGTAATTGGCGGGGCCGCGCGGTTTTGGCATCCGGCTCGGGGTCGGCCGCGGCATTCTTGTCACCTGTGTCGCAATTGCCGGACGTGTCCGGCGACACGCTGACACACCCGGCGTTCTACACGTTATTTTGACGCCTGACAACGGAAAGGCGGGACATGGCCCTCGAAGCGCGCACACTGACCCTGCACGGGCGGGAAATCCGGCTACGGGAATACGTTCCGTCCACAAAGGACGCTGTGGGCGAACCGCTCGTGCTGCTGCACGGGATCTCGGGCAGCAGCGAGACCTGGGTCCCGCTGCTCGGCCATTTCGAGCGGACCGGGTTCGGACGCCACGTCCTCGCCCCCGATCTGCCCGGCCACGGTGATTCGGCCGCCCCTCGGGCCGACTACGGCCTCGGCGCGATGGCCAGCGTGGTCCGCGACGTCCTCGCGCTCACCCGGAACCGGCACGCGACCATCGTCGGACACTCCCTCGGCGGCGGGATCGCGATGCAGTTCGCCTACCAGTTCCCCGAGATGTGCGCCCGGCTGGTGCTCGTGGACAGCGGCGGGCTCGGCCCGCAGGTGTCCCCGGTACTGCGCGCGACGGCGCTGCCCGGGGCCAGCGCGACACTCACCCTCGCGGTCAACCCGGCCACCGTCGCGATCGCCCGCGGGATCGCCGCCGCCTGCCGCTCGTTCGGCGGAAAGCTCTCTCCCGAGACCCGGGAGCTGATCCGTCACTTCGCGTCACTGGCCGACCCGGGCAGGCGGCGGGCGTTCCTGTCCATCGCGCGCGGCCTGATCGACCTCAGGGGTCAGCGCGCGAGCGCGCTCGACAAGCTCTATCTCGCCCGGGAGGTGCCCACCCTCGTCGTCTGGGGCGCGCGCGACCCGCTCATCCCGGTCGCCCACGGCCGCGCGACCGCCGAAGTGCTGCCGGACAGCCGATTGACGGTGTTCGAAAATGCGAAACACTTTCCACATGTGGCCGACCCGGCCCGGTTCGGCGAGGAGCTCGGACGCTTCCTCACCGGGACCGCGCCGGCCCGGTTGACGCTGGACGAGGTCGTCGAGGTGCTCATCCGCGCCAGCGAGGCGGCGGAAGCACCCGGAAACGCGTCGGAAAAATTGTCATCCGGACGCCATCTCAAGCCCGCCTAAATGTCACTCGTCATCGGATCGGACCACCCGTTCGGGTGTAGTCCATCCAGGTGGCCGATCAAGCTCCCGCCAGCCGTTGACAGTGCCCCCGGGCGATTTTATGTTGCGTGAGCCACAAAATCTGGATCGGCTTCACCGTTGAAGAGGCTGATTTTGTTGCCAGCAAGGATAAAAACATGACCGACTTGGATACCGGATACTCGCGGCACGATCTGCGGACCGCACGACCCGAACCCGGCGTGCGCCACCCCGCCACCCCGCTCCGCCAGCCACCGGGTCCGGTCCAGCGACCGCGCGCCTTCACGCCGGCACCGAGAACCCCAGTGGAGAACCGACCTGTGCGCAGCACCGGTGCGAATGGACTGTGGGCGTCACTGCCCAGAGACCTGGGCGAGCGGTTCCGGCCGCGGGCCGACCCCTTGGCACGAGCCATCCTGCAGGAGGTGCAACGAGCCGTTCCCGAATACGCGCAGCCGTTGGAAGGCGCGTTCGGACAGATCATCACGCAGGGTATCCGGCAGGCGATCCTGCACTGCCTCGATACCGTCGGTCAGGGGACGGCGCCGCTCGACAAATGGTCGGCGGTGTTCCGCAACCTCGGGAAGGTCGAATTCAACGAGGGACGCAGCCTCGACTGTCTGCAGACGGCCTACCGGGTCGGCGGCCGCGTCGCGTGGCGGCACGTTTCGGAATTCGGGCAGGCGATCGGAGCGGACGCCGATCTCCTGTGCACCGCGGCCGAAGCGATTTTCGCTTACGTGGACGAGATTTCCGCACTGTCCATCGAGGGCTACACGGCCGCGCAGGAGCGGGCCGCGGGCACCAGGGCCAGACGCAGGCGCCGGCTGCTCGAACTGATGCTCTCCGATCCCCCGGCGTCACCGCAGTCGATCGCGTCCCACGCCGCCAACGCGCAGTGGGCGCTGCCTGCCGAGATCACGGTCGTCGCGCTGGAGCGACGGCTCGGCCCGCTGGACCCCGACAGCGCCGACCTGGACGCCGACGTCCTCGTCGACTTCGAGGGTCCCAAACCCTGCCTGGTCACCGGCGACCCGGACAAGCACCTGAAGGATCTCGCCGAACGGCTCCCCGGCTGGCGCGCGGTGATCGGCCCGGCCGTGCGGCTCACCGAAGCGCCGCGCTCCCTGATGTGGGCACGCCGCACGCTGCGGCTGGTCCAGCGCGGGGTGCTTCCGGACAATCCGGTCACGCGGTACAGCGATCACCTGTCCACCCTGTGGCTGCTCGCGGACGAGTTCCTGGTCCGTGAACTGTGCACGCGCAGCCTCGCCCCGTTCGACGACCTCACCCCCAAACAGCGGGCGCGGCTCGGCGAGACGTTGCTGATCTGGCTGCAATCCCGGGGCAGCGCTCCGGAGATCGCGAAGAAACTCAAGGTCCACCCGCAGACCGTCCGGTACCGCATGCACCAGCTCATCGATCTCTTCGGTGACCGGTTGAACAACGCCGACGACCGGCTCGACATGGAGATCGCCCTGCGCGCGGAGGCCCTGCTCGCCGAGGACTGACCGACCAGCGTTCCCACTCACAACGAGGTGACGAGGTGACCCGACCGCAGGACGCCCGCAGCGGGGTCGAGGCGACGTACGGACCGCTGCTCACGCCTGCCCGGCCGGGTGGGCCGGGCGGGCGCCCGGTGCAGCTCTGGGCGCTGCTGCCGAGAGAGCTGGCGACGGTGTTCAGACCTGTGCTGGCCGACGTGGCCGGGGAGGTGGTCCGCGAGATCCAGCGGACCATCCCCGACTACGCGCGGCCACTGGACGGCGCGTTCGGGAAGGCGCTCAAGACCGGTGTCCAGATGGCGTTCCTGCAGTTCGTGGAGCGGATCGGGAACCCGGACGCGCCGTCGGAGGACCGCCGGAGCGTGTTCCTGAGCCTGGGTGTCCAGGAGTTCCATCAGGGCCGCAACGTCGACGTCCTCCAGGCGGCGTACCGCGTCGGCGCCAGGGTGACCTGGCGCCGGGTGGCCGAAGCGGGCCGTCGCGCGGGAGTTCCATCGGCGACGCTGTGCCTGCTCGCGGAGGCCATCTTCGCCTATATCGACGAACTGTCGGCGCTGTCGGTCGAGGGTCACGCGGAAGCACGGGAAAAGGCCGCCGGCGCACTGGAGCGCCGGCGGCACCGTCTGATGGAGCTCCTGCTCGCCGAGCCGCCGTCACCGCCCGAGGTCGTCAAACACGCCGCCGACCTCGCCCGCTGGCAACTACCGGACCGGCTCGTCGCCGTCGCCCTCGACCGGCCCTCGGACGAAGCACCGGCGGCCGCGCCGAGTGCGCTGGCCGACTTCGAGAGCGCCACCCCCTGCCTCCTCATGCCCGCGCCGGAACCGGACGAACGGGACCGCTTCGCGGGAGAGCTGGCAGGCTGGCGGGCCGCGATCGGCCCCGCCGTGCCACCCGTTTTCGCGGCACGCTCGCTACGGGCCGCACGCGAAGCCCTGCGGCTCGTCGATTCGGGGGCGCTCGCCGACGAGCCCGTGACGTGGTGCGTCGACCATCTTTCGCGTCTGTGGCTACTCAAGGAACCGTTTCTGGCCACCGAACTCGTCCGGGAACGGCTCGGACCGCTGGCCGGGTTGACCGGCAAGCAGCATTCGCGGCTGGCGGGGACGCTGCTGGCGTGGCTGGAGACCTGCGGGAACGTGCGCGAGGTGGCGGAACGGCTGGCCGTGCATCCGCAGACGGTGCGGTCGCGTGCCCAGGAACTGGAGGCGCTTTTCGCGGACGGGCTGCGGGATCCTGAGCGGCGGTTCGAGATGATCCTGGCGCTGCGGGCCGCCCCTTCGTGAGGTTTAGCGCGTGAAGGCCCCCTTCCCTCGGCTGAGCCGAGGGAAGGGGGCCTTCACGCGCTGGCGCGACCTCATGGAGCGCGCGGGTGGTGTTGCGAAAGCCACTTTCGCAACCCCTCCAGCCAGGCACGACACCCGGCCGTGTGCTGGAGGTACGGGAAAGTCACTCACGGGAGCGGTCGAGGGACCTTGGTTGCGTTGAGTGAGGGGTGTGTGGAAATAGGGACGCTGAATGTCCCTATTTCCACACACCCCTCACCAAGGCGACCGCTGACAGCAGGCTCATGCCGGACCGTGTGGATTTCGGGTCACCTAACGCACCAAAATCCACACAGTCGTCGCCATGCCCGTCAGACGGTCTGCACGCACCCCTCAATTACCAGCGGGTGCCATGGCTCCCTTTCCCGAGTGCATGAAGGCCCCCTTCATGTACCTCAGCTCCCCGACGTCAGGCGGCGGCCAGTGCGGTCACCCGCCACTTCCCCTCGGCCCGTTCCGCATTGACGCTCAGCTGAGCCGCACCGGTACTGCGCTGCCCGTCCCCGCGCACGCCGGTCTGGTCCAGGAACACCAGCAGCGACGCCCGGTCCCCGTCGAGGACCTTCACCCCCGAGACCACCGCCGTCGAGGTCACGACCAGCTTCTGGTCCGCCGCGAGCCCGCGGACCTGCGCGAACAGCTGGTCGTACTGCCCCAGCGCCGGCCCGGTGAGGACCTCTTTCGCGGCTTGCTCGCTCTTGGCGGGGTCGTCGTACCGGTAGGAGAAGACCGTGCCGAGCGCCTTGCCGATCTGATCGCTCACCTCCGCGGTGGTGGCGACGTCGGTCAGCGCCGTGTTGTGCGCCAGCACCGCCTTGACGTCCCGCGCCTCGATGGCGAACCACCCCGCGAGGCCCGCCATCACCAGCGCGACCGCGCCGAACACCATCGCTCCCCGCCGGCGCACCGGAGCGACAACGGCCGGCGGCTCCTCAAGGACGTCCTCGGGAACGTCCTCGGCGGGCGCTTCGAGAACCTTTGTGCTCCCGCCCATCTTCCCGGCGACCTTCACCGCGCGCCGCGGCGGTTTGACGGCTCGTTTCGTGGTCATCCCGTCCTCCGTCAGGGCTTTCCGGTGTCGGTCACCGGCACCTGGCCGAGCGACGTGACGCGCCACCCGTCCGGTGTCCGGTTCAGGCCGGCGCGGAACCGGTTGTGCTTGGTCACCGCCTCCCCGCCTTCGGGCCGCACCTCGAGTTCGACCGAAGCGATCACCTCGGCCGTTCCGCCGCCACTGTCCACTTCGGTCACCGCGGCGTCGACGACCCGGCCGGTGGTGACGGTCTTCGCCTGGCCGATCCGGCCGAGTCCGCCTTCGCGGTCGCGCGCCAGTTCGTCGTGCAACGCGCCGCCGGACAGGTTCAGCCAGTTCTGGTAGCCCTGCTCCGCCTGCCGATAGTCCAAAGTGGTCAGAGCGGCGACGGCCTGTCTGCCCACCTGCAACGCCTCCTCGCGGACCGTCGCCCGCGCGACGCCTTCGTCGTGGCTCGCATCCCACCATGAGTAGCCGAACCAAGCCGCCAAAGCCGTAGCGGCAGCGGCGAGGAACGCGGCGATTCGAGTCATGGCCTTCACCTTCCCGGCACGTTCTGCGAGCCGCGCACGTTCGTGGGGTTGCCCTTGGGCAGGGCACAGCGCGCCGCGGTGTTCAACGGCCGCGGGGACGTGTCGAGTCCGTCGCGGTAAGCGGTCCCGTAACCGGTGACACACGGCGGCGGATCGAAGAACGTCAGCGAGAGACCGACGCGCGCGCCGTCCGGCCCCATGATCGCGTGTCCCGCAGCGACCGCTTTCGGCGCGGTGACCAGCAGCTGCTCGATGCCGTCCTGGCGCGTTTCCAGCACGTCCGCGGTGGTCAGCAGATTGGCCAGCAGGATGCCGAGACTCGGGCCGGACTCCCGGAGAAGCGTGCTCACCTCGTTCGCGGCCGCCGGGACGGCCGGGATCAGCCGTCGCAGATCGCCGTCGGAGCTCTTCAACGTCGCGGCGAGCAGTTTCGCGTTGGCACCGAACGAGCGGATCGCGTCCGCCTGCGAAACCTGGGTGTCGAGTACGGTCTGCGCGTCGGTCACGAACCTGGTCAGCGGGCCGACGTGCGCGCTCGCCTCTTGCACGAACTCGATCCCCCGCCCGACGAGCTGATCCAGCGCGGGGCCGGCGTCGGACGTCGCCTTGTACAGCTCGTCGACCACGGTCCGCAGCGCGGGCTTCGGCACCGAGTTGGCGAAAGAGTCCACACTGGACAGGACGACGTCCACCGGCAGCGGGATCTTCGTGTCCGCCTCGGCGATCACCGAACCGTCCCGGAGCATGGCCCCGTTGTCGCGGCGAGGCCGCAGGTCGACGTACTGCTCGCCGACGGCGGATCGATTGGCGACGACCGCTTCGGTGTCCGCGGGCACCTCCGGGCCGCCCGGCTCGATTTCGAGGTCGACCTCCATCCCGGAGGCCGTCAGCCGCAGCTCGCCGACCCGGCCGATCGGCACGCCCCGATAGGTGACTTCGGCGTTGCTGAAGATGCCGCCACCGGTGGCGAGCCGCACTTTGACGGTGTACCCGCGATCGAGCACCAGTTTGTCCAGCCCCGCGTACGTCGCGCCGACGTACGCCACGCCGAGGACCGCGATGGTCACGAAGACCACCAGCTGCACGCGGACGAATCTGGTCAGCATCAGCGGCCACCACTGTTCTTGAAGGTCAGGAACGTGTTCAGGTAGTCGCCGCGGATGGCCTCCAGCGCGGCGTCGGGGAATGGGAAGGTGAAGATCATCTCCATCGCCTTCGGCAGTTTGTCCCCGGAATCGGCCAGCTTCCGCAGGAGGGGTTCGAGCGCCTTGAGATCGGCGACGAGGTCGTCCTTGCTGCGGTTAACCGTGTCCACCGCGACCGAGGTGAGCCCGTCCAGCGACTTGAGCATCCCGACCAGCGCCTGACGCTGCTGGTTCAGCACCTCGATCCCGGGGGTGAGCCCGTTCAGCGTCGCCTTGATCTCCTCGGTGTTCGCGTTCAGCGTCGCCGCGAGCTTGTTGACGCTCTCGATGGCGCGGGTGATCTCGGCCTTGTGCTCGTCAAGACCGCGCACGAATTTGTCCAAATTGGACAGCATGCTGCGCGCCGCGCTCTCCTTGCCGCGGAGCGCGTCGTTGAGTTCACGGGTGATGTTCTGCACCTGCGCGACGCCGCCACCGTTGAGCAGCAGGGAAAGCGCGCCGAACACCTCCTCGATCTCCGGCGTCAGCGAAGAACTGGCCAGCGGGATCACCGCGCCGTCGACCAGCCGCCCGCTCGGCGTCCCCTCGGGTGGCGGCGCGAGCTCGACGAACTTCTCGCCGAGGATGCTCGCCTGCCGCAGCCGTGCGACCGAATTGGCAGGCAGGTTCACGTCCCCGTTGATGAGCAGGCCGACCACCGCGCTGCGACCGTCCGGCGCCAGCTCGACGGTCCGCACCTGGCCGACCGGGACGTCGTTGACCTTCACCCCGGACTGGGGCACGAGATCCAGCACGTTCGTGAAACTCGCCGTGACGTGGATCGGTCGCTCACCCAGCGCGGCCCCGCCCGGCAGCGGGATGTCGTAGACGTCGACGCCGCCGCTGCAACCGGTGGCGGCCAGGACGAGCACCAGGACGGCAGCGAGCCGGGTTTTCATTTCGCCCCCGAGAATTCGGTGAGGTTCCCCCGGCCGTCCAGCGTGCCCGCGCCCTGGTTGTACGCGCCGAGCACGTTCGCCAGCGCGTTCGGCGCGGCGTCGAGTGCCTCGCTCAGCGACTCCTTCTGCCGGCTGAGCAGCTTGGTGATCTCGGCGAGTTTGTCCACATCGGACTTGACCTTGCCGCGGTTGTCCTTGATGAACCCCTGCACCACACTGAGCGCCTCGGTGAGTTCGGTCATCGCGCCGGAGAACTGGTCCCGTTGATCGGCCAGGATCTTGCTGAGCGAGGACATCTGCTGGATCGCCTGTTTCACCTTGTCGTCGTTCGACGCGAGCATCGCGGTGAACTTGCTGATGTTGTCGACCGAGTTGAACAGGTCGTCCTTGGAATCGCTCGCGGTCCTGGCGAACTCGCCGAGGTTCTTGATCGCCTCGCCGAGTTTGCCGCCGTTGCCGTCGAGGTAGGCCGCGGCCTTGGTCAGGACGTCGCTGACCGCGCCGTCCCGGTTGGCGCCCTTCGGCCCCAGCGCGGTCATCAGCTGGTTGAGGCTGCCCAGGAGTTCGTCGACCTCCACCGGGGTGACGGTGCGCTCGGGCGGGATCCGCCCGTCGTCGCCCAGCTCCGGCCCGCCGACGTACACCGGGGTGAGCTGCACGTACCGGTCGGCGACCAGGCTCGGCGTGATCACCACGGCGCCGACGTCCGCGGGCAGTTTGACGTCCGGCCGGACCGTCATGGTCACCTCGACGGTCGTGCCGCGCGGTTCGACCTTGGTCACCGAACCGATCGGGACGCCGAGCACCCGCACCTCTGTGTTCGGGTACACCCCGACGGTCGCGGTGAAGAACCCGGTCAGGACGCGGTCGGCCTGCCTGGTCAGCAGCGGCCAGGCCGCCGTCACGAGCAGCCCGGCGACGACGGCGAGCGCGAGCCTCCGCACCCAGGCCCGCCGCCGGGCCTGCGCCCCGAGATCCGACAACGTGAAGTGGCGCCCCATCAGCGTCCCCCCTTCCTCGAAGGCATGCAGCTGCCCGGCGTGCCGCCGGTCGGGACGAGCCCGCAGATGTAGGTGTCGATCCAGCGGCCGTTGCCGACCGCGTTACCGAGCAGGCGGTAGAAGGGCCCGGCCAGCCGCAGGCTCTCGTCGAGCTTGTCCTGGTTGCGCAACAGCACGGTGGCGACGCGATCGAGCTGGTCGAGCGCCGGGCCGAGCGTCTTCTGGTTGTCCGCCACCAGTCCCTTGAGCTGGATCGACAGGTTCTTCACGCCGCTGAACAGCTTCGCGATGGCGTCCTTGCGCGCGTTCAGCTCCGTCAGCAGGGTGTTGCCGTCGCGGATCAACGCCTCGATCTGCTGCGAGCGATCCCCGAGCGTCTTCGACACCTTGTTCGTGTTCTCGAACAGCTTCACCAGCTCCTGGTCGCGGGAGGCGAGCGTCTTGGACAGCGCGGTGATGCCGTCGAACGCGGTCCGCACGTCCTGCGGCGTGGAGGCGCCGAGCGTTTCCGACAGGGTCCCAAACGCCTTCGCCAGCTGGTCGGTGTCGATCGCGCCCACCGTGTTCGCGAGGTCGTTGAACACCGTGGTGACGTCGTACGGCGAGCTCGTGCGCTGCACCGGGATCGGCTCGTCCGGATCGAGTTCCGCGTTCCCGACCGGGTCGAGGACCAGGTTCTTCTGCCCCAGCAGCGTCTTGATCTTGATCGCGGCGGTGGTGCGGTTGCCGATCCAGGTGTCCTTGACCCGGAACAGGACCTTGACCCGGCCACCGTCCAGCAGGACGTCGGAGACCTCGCCGACCTTGACCCCGGCCACGCGGACCTCGTCGTTGCGTTTGAGGCCGGCGGCCTCGGTGAACTCGGCCGCGTACGTGGTCCCGCCGCCGACCAGCGGGAGGTCGTCGGAGAAGAAGGTCGCCGAGCCCGCCACCGCCATCAGCAGCGCCGTGACGGCGCCGACGACGATCGGGTTGCGGCTGCGGAACGGTTTGATCCTCGGCGCTTTCACCGGCACCGTCCTTGGGTCAGCGGGATCCCGACCGGCGGGCCGCCCGGGGCGGGTGGCGCGTCGGACTTCACCGAGCACAGGTAGAAGTTGAACCACGAGCCGTACGAGACCATCGAGCCGATGCGGTCCAGCTTCTTCGGCAGGTTCGCCAGGAACTGCTCGAACACCGGCGTGTTGTCGGCGAGGTTCTTCGACAGGTCACCGAGGGTGTTGATGCTGTCCTTCAACGGCGCACGGCCGTCCTGGAGCAGATCCGCGGTGGCGGTGGTGAGCTCGCCGAGCCCGCCGATCGCCTGCCCGATCGGTTTCGCGTCACCGGCGAGCCCGGAGACCAGCTGCGCGGTGACGTCGACGAGTTTGTCGAACTGATCGCCCTGGGAATTGAGCGTGTCGAGCACCGTGTTGAGGTTCCCGACCACCTGGCCGATCACCTCGTCCTTGCCCGCCAGCGTGTTCGTGAGGGACGCGGTGTGTTCGAGCAGGCTGTCGATGGTGCTCCCCTCGCCCTGCAGCACCTGGACGATCTCGAACGACAGCTGGTTGACGTCGCTCGGCGAAAGCGCCTGGAACAACGGTTTGAACCCGTTGAACAACGCGGTCAGATCCAGTGCCGGCTGCGTCCGCTCCGGTGGGATCAACGCGCCCTCGTCGAGCACCGCCGGCCCGTCCGGGCCGGGGTCGATCGAGAGATACCGCTGGCCGACGAGGTTGCGGTACCTGATGGTGACGGTGGCCCCGGCGGTGAGGCGGCGCTTGTTCTCGATCGAGAACCGCACGTCCGCCAGCCGTCGTTCGACCACACCGACCGAATCCACCTGGCCGATGCGGACACCGGACATCCGGACCTCGTCGCCGGGGTTGACCGACGTGGCGTCGGTGAACCTGGCGGTGTAACCGACCGTCGTGCCGACCCCGGAGTTGGCGATGGTGATGGCCAGGATCCCGGTCGCCACCACGGTGACCACGAAGAAGACCAGGCCCTTGAACGCCGGCCCCGCGATACCCCTCATCGGACGGTCACCTCCGTACCACGCAAGGCCGGGCCCACGAGCACGCTGCTCCAGTCCGGGACCTCGGCCGGCTTCATCCCGAGCGACGGCGCCAGCAGCTCGGCGACCAGCCCCCGCTCCCCCTTCGAATTGGCCGGGCCGAGGTCCCCATCGGCGGCGAACGCCACCGCCGCCGAAGTCCCGCCGCCGCCGTAGCAGCGCGGCCCGCCCTTCTGGTCGAACCTCGGATCGTCCCGGCCCGGCACGTATTTGTCGCGCGGGTCGTGGACGGACAACGTCACGTGCAGCCCCGGTTCCCCGGTTCCCTTGCCCAAGGCCTTCTCCATCACCGGCTTGAGCCGGTTCACCGCGTCGAACAGGCACGGGAACTCTGGCGAATAGCGGGACAGCAGTTCGAGCGTCGGCCTGCTCTTCACGCTGACGCCGATGATGTTGTCCTTGTTCTGTACCAGGAACTTGTTCAGGTCGCCGCTCGCGGTGGTGACGCTGGTGTACAGCTTGTCGAGATCCGCCCGGGTGTCCACAATGGTCTTCGCGGTGGTGGAGAGATCCGAGAGCGCCTTGAGGATGTCCGGTGCCGCGCCGGTGTAGAGGTCCGCCACGTCGGCGAGACCGGTGACGTCGGCCTTGAACTGCGGCATCAGCGGATTCACCTGGTTGAGCAGATCGTTGAGCTGGACGATGCTGTCCCCCAAGGACTTCCCGCGGTTGTCGAGCGCGAGCGAGATCGCGCCAAGTGAACTGTTCAGCTTCTGCGGCTGCACCGCACGCAGCAGCGGCAGCAGATCACCGAGGACGCGCTCCAGCTCGATCGCGTTGGAAGACCGGTCCTGTCCGATGACGTCGCCGTCGCGCAGCGAGCCTCCCGCGGGCCGCTCCGGGAGCACGAGGTTGACATAACGCTCGCCGAACACCGTCTTCGGCAGCAACCGCGCCGAGACGTTGCGCGGCAGCTGATCGATCTTCGCCGGGTCGATGGCGAGGTCGATCTCCGCGCCCTCCGCGGTGCCCCGCACCGCCCTGACCTCGCCGAACGGCACACCGCGGACCTTGACCTCGGCGGGCGGGGCGAGCTGGTTTCCGACGCGATCGGTCTTGAGCGTGACCAGCTCCGCGCGTTCGAAGTCCTTGTTGAAGATGGCGACGGCGAGCCAGCCGAGCAGCACCAGGATGACGAGGAAGACCACCCCCGCCGCCTGGGTCCGTGCGCGCGTGCTCATCCGGACACCTTCACGGTCGTGGTGGCGCCCCAGATCGCCAGGCTGAGGAAGAGGTCCAGCACGCTGATCAGCACGATCGACGTCCGCACGGCGCGGCCGACCGCGACCCCGACGCCCGCCGGGCCGCCCGCGGCGCGATAGCCGTAGAAACAGTGCGTGAGGATGACCCCGACGCTGAACACGAGGACCTTGGCGAAAGACCACAGCACGTCTTCAGGGGGTAGGAACAAGGAGAAGTAGTGGTCGTAGGTCCCGCCGGACTGTCCGAAGAAGACCACCGTCGTCACCCGCGAGCCGAGGTAGGAGATCAGCAGGCCGATCACGTAGAGCGGGATGATCGCGATGAACCCGGCCACGATCCGGGTGGTGACGAGGTACGGCATGC
Organism: Amycolatopsis sp. PSD-21; assembly: GCF_055561455.1. Lineage (NCBI taxonomy): Bacteria > Bacillati > Actinomycetota > Actinomycetes > Pseudonocardiales > Pseudonocardiaceae > Amycolatopsis > Amycolatopsis sp. PSD-21. Next base: position 5,530,111 of record NZ_CM145712.1, read on the forward strand.
TGCGCACGGCCATCACTTCGAGCGCGTCGATCTCTTCGGAGATCCGCATGGCGCCCAGTTGCGCGGTGAACCCGGCGCCGACCGTCGCGGACAACGCCAGCCCCGCCGAAAGCGGCGCGATCTCGCGGGTGTTGAAGTACGCGGTGAGGAAACCGGTCATCGCGGAGATGTTGATCTGGTTCAGCGCGCTGAAACCCTGCAGCCCCACCGTGATCCCGGTGAACACGCACAGCCCGACCATCACACCGACGGTGCCGCCGATCACCGCCAGTGCCCCGCTGCCGAAGGTCACTTCCGCGAGCAGGCGCACCACTTCCCGGAAGTAGCGGGTGACCGCCATCGGGATCGCCGCGAGCGCGCGGATGTAGAACAGCAACTGGTCGCCCAGCTCGAAAAGACTGTTGCCGGGGCGTTTGAACGCCTCGCGGGCCCGTTCGGGGACGCTGGTCACGGGATCAGGTTCCCTTCGCGGGGACGAGCTGCAGATACAGCGCGGTCAGGATCGTGTTGACGAAGAACAGGAGCAGGAACGTGATCACCACCGACTGGTTGACGACGTCGCCGACGCCTTTGGGGCCGCCCTTGGGATTCAGGCCGCGGTAGGCCGCGACGACGCCGGCGAGGAATCCGAAGATGAACGCCTTGATCGAGCTGACCACGAGGTCGGGCAGCTGGGCGAGCGCGTTGAAACTCGCGAGGTACGCGCCCGGCGTCCCGCCCTGCACGATGACGTTGAAGAAATAGCCGCCGAGCACGCCGACGACGCTGACCAAACCGTTCAGCAGCACCGAAACGCCGATGGCCGCCTGCACACGGGGCACGATCAGCCGGTGGATCGGCGAGACACCGAGCACCTCCATCGCGTCGATCTCCTCGCGGATGGAGCGCGCGCCCAGATCCGCGCAGATCGCCGAACCGCCCGCGCCCGCGATGATCAGCGTGGTCACGATCGGGCTTGCCTGCTGCACGACGGCGAGGACGCTGGCGGCGCCGTTGAACTGCTGTGCGCCGATCTGACTCGTGAGCGAGCCCAGTTGCAGCGAGATGACCGCGCCGAACGGGATCGACACGAGGATCGCGGGCGTGATCGACACGCTCGCGATGAACCAGAACTGCTGGATGAACTCGCGGACCTGCACCGGGCGGCGGAACATCGCGAGGACGACGTCGATCCCCATGGCGCACATGCGGCCGAATTCGCGCAGGCCCGCGGCGGCCTTCTCCGGCGCGCGGGCGAGCAGGGCGACTGGATTGGCCATCGTCAGGCTCCACATCCGTTGGGGGGCGGGCCATCGCCGACGCATCGCAGCCGGAGGTTGGTGACCAGGGTGTTGCCGGGGCCGGACACCAGCCCGGTCAGCAACGGGCTCAGATCCTCACGGACCCCGCAGCCGGCGAATTCCGGTGTCGTGAAGGTGCTCGTGACCTTCACCGGCGGGGCGGGGAACGCGAGCGGCACCAGCGCTTTGATGTTCACCGCGACCGATTGCGCGGTCCGGCAGTTCGGGCCGACGTCGAGGACCTTGCCGTCCACTTTGACGTTCGTGAGTTTGATGAACACCTTGTTCGTGACGTCGGTGTGCGCGCAGATGTTGGTGCCGACCTCCTTGCAGTCGCCTGTGGCACCGGTGTCCACGTCGACCACGCCGGTCGCGTCGCCGTCCGGGATGAGTTCGACATCGCCGGTGGCGGGCATGAACCGGAAGGAGACGAAGTAGCTCGACGTCGGCGGGATGGCCAGTTTGCCGGTGATCGGCGAATTGTCGCTGAAACCGAGGATCTTGCCGTCGAACCGGCCCTGCGGGAAGGTGATGTCCGAACCCAGTTTCGCGACCCGGCTGGTCGTGGGCTGTTGTTCGTCGCCGACGTAGAATCCGAACTTCAGCCCGGCCTGGGCGATGGCGGGCTCCTGCGCGAAGGCTTCTCGTGTCTGCTGTGTCCGCGCGGGGTCGGCGGACGCGGAAGCCAAGGAAAGCGCCCCCAGCCCCAGCACCGCCGGGAGCAGGAAGGCGCGCAGAACGCGCCCGGTCAGCACTGACATACGGGCTTCCTCATTTCGACTTATCCGGCCGAACGGCCAACTGGAGCAGCACGCTACTGACGGAATGCCGGAGGGACAAGTAATCCGGGAATGGCGGCTCCGCGAGGGGAAAAGATTGTAATGGGCGTAACTGTTTTGCCTCGGGTCTCGTGAGTGGTAATGACGGTTCTAACCGTCCTTGCCACTCACGAGGCTCTGGGCATTGCGGCCGCACCGAACGCCCCGCTACGTTCGGCGAATGGAGCAGGCTGCCATCGAGGTGTCCGGCCTCGCCAAGCACTACGGTGAGGTGACCGCCCTCGCCGGCGTCGATCTCCGGGTCGGCCGCGGCACCGTGCTCGCGGTGCTCGGCCACAACGGCGCGGGCAAGACGACGCTGGTCGACATCCTGAGCACGCGCGTCAAACCGGACGGCGGCAGCGCCAAGGTCTGCGGATTCGACGTCGTGCGCGCCGGGCACCACGTCCGGCGGCGGATCGGGGTCACCGGCCAGTTCGCGGCGGTCGACGACGCGCTCTCCGGCCGCGGCAACCTCGAACTCGTCGCCAGGCTGCTGGGCGCGAACCGGCGTCAGGCCAGGGCCCGCGGGGCCGAACTGCTCGCCATGTTCGGCCTCGACGACGCGGCCGACCGTCCCGCGCGGACGTACTCCGGCGGCATGCGGCGGCGGCTCGACCTGGCCGCCGGGCTCGTCGGCTCCCCCGACGTCCTCTTCCTCGACGAACCGACGACCGGCCTCGACCCGCTCAGCCGCGCGGGGCTCTGGGACGGCGTCGAACGGCTCGCCGCACGCGGCACCACCGTCGTGCTCACCACGCAGTACCTCGAGGAGGCGGACAGACTGGCGGATCACGTCATCGTGCTGGGGCTGGGGCACGTCACCGTCTCCGGGCGGCCGTCGGAGCTGAAGGCCCGGCTCGGGGAACGGACCGCGACCCTGACCTTCGGCACCGACCTCGCCGCCCGCCGGGCGCTGGCCGCGATCCACCGGCTCGGCATGAGCTGCACGACGTCGGCCTCCGGGCTGGTGGTCGGTGTCGCGCTGTCCGGGCCCGCCGACATCACGGTGCTGGTGCGCGCGCTCGACGCGGCGGGCGCGCCGATGAAGGACCTCACCGTCGCGGAGCCGACGCTCGACGACGTCTACCTTTCGCTGCACCGGAATCCGGCGGTCGCGTCATGACCGAGGCACGGCATCGCGCGCCGTCACCGCCGGTACTGGGCGACCCGTCGACCTGGCCGCCGAGCACGTTCGCCACCCAGGTCCGAGTGCTCGCCGCCCGGTCGCTGAAGACGGCGTTCGGCGACCGGCGGCTCGTGTTCTTCGGGCTGCTGCAACCGATCGTGCTGCTCCTGCTGTTCAGCCAGGTGTTCAACGGCGTCAGCACGCTGCCCGGTGTCGCGGCCTACCAGGGTTACGTGAACTTCCTCGTCCCGGCGACGCTGGTGAACATCGCGATGACGACGGCGATGAGTTCGGGGGCCGGCCTGCTCGCGGAGATCTACAGTGGATTCACCGGACGTCTCCGCTGCATGCCCATCAGCCTTTCGGCCGTCCTGGTCGCGCGCACCATCTCGGATTCCGCCCGGCTCGCCGTGCAACTGCTGGTGACCGCGCTCGCCAGCGTGGTACTGCTGGGTTTCCGGCCGACCGGCGGTGTTTTCGGCGTCACCGCGGCTCTTCTGCTCACGCTCGTCGTCGGCTGGTGCCTGAGCTGGATCTTCGTCGCCATCACGACCTGGCTGCGCAAGGCCGAAACGCTGCAGATGGCGTCCTTCGTGGTCATGTTCCCGCTGATGTTCTCATCCAGCGCCTACATGCCGCTCGAAACGATGCCGACCTGGCTGCGAGTGGTCTCGGCGCTCAACCCGCTCACCTACGCGATCGACGCGACCCGCGCGCTCGCGCTCGGACGTCCTTCGGGCTGGTCGGTCCCCATTTCGCTCGCGATCGCCGCCGTGGCGGCCGCGGCAGGCGGGTGGATCGCGGCCCGGACTTTCCGGACACCACGGGATGTCGCCCCGATGTGACGTGGTGGGCCCGGCTGGCAACGGTGCCCAGCGTTGCGAAAGCCACTTTCGCGACGTTGAAGGTTGCGAAAGCCACTTTCGCAACCTCCAGCGGCGGGCGATGTGGCCCTTGGTCGAGTCCCGGGTCAAGGCGCATGTCGCGAAAGCCACTTTCGCGACGTGTGATGTCTCGAAAGTGGCTTTCGAGACATCACACGAGCGGACGGCCGGGGCGACCGGACCGGGGTGGCCGTGAAGGCCTCCTTGCCTACCCTGAAGGTAGTGAAGGAGGCCTTCACGGACAGTCGGTAGTACATGAAGGACCCCTTCCTTGCGCTAGACGCAAGGAAGGGGTCCTTCATGTACTTACGGCGAAACCTCAGCGCGCCAGGGACTCCAGGTGGTCCGCGGCCGCCACGACTCCCCCGGCCGCCGCGAACGAAGCCCGCACCCGCGCGGCCGCGGTGGCGTAGGCGGGGTCGGTCAGCACCTGGGTGACCGTGTCGCGGATGTCGGGTGCCTTCACCCGGTCGAAGCGCAGCCGCAACCCGGCACCGGCGGCCTCGACCTGCTGGGCCAGCATCGACTGGTCGTCCCGGATCGGCGCGATCACCAGCGGCAGCCCCGAAGCGAGGGTCTCGCTGACGGTGTTGTGCCCGCCGTGGCAGATCACCGCCGCCGCCTTCCGCACCACTTCCGCCTGCGGGATCCGCTTGACCACCAGCACTTCGTCGCTGAGCAGCTCGCCGGTCGGGTCGACGACGAGGCCCTGGACCTCCGGCATCCCGGCGAGGGCGTCGACGCATTCGGACAGGAAACGGCGGCCGAGAGCGGCGTTGGCGGTGCCGAGGGTGGCGAGGACGAGCGGTCGGCCGTCGAGCCGGTCCCACGAGAAACCCACCGGGGGCGCGGGGGCCAGCGCCGGGCCGACGAACCGGACCGTGCCCACGTCGGCGATCGGGCCGGTCAGGGACACGGTGGTGAAGGCCAGGATGAGCTCCGGCGAGAACCGCAGGTCCCCGCAGGACACCTTGTGCCGCGCGCGCAGGTCTTCCTGCAGTCCGTCGACCCAGGCGGCGATCTTCGGCATGGCGCCCAGCGGATTCCCGAGTTCGGTGGACGTCGACGCCGACGTCACCCACGGCAGTCCGCGACGGCTCGCCACGAGGGCGCCGGCGAACGCCTGCTGGTCGGCGAGGACGACGTCCGGCCGGAACTCTGCCACCGCCTTCTCGACGCCTGGCACCATCGCGTCCGCGAGCGGAACCAGATACCGCTCCCACAGGTATTTCAGCGCCGCGAACCCGCGCAGCCCCTCGGGACGACGTTCGACGGCGAACTCCAGCGCGTCCCCGGCCGCGTAGACCCGGCCAGCCCGGGTGAGCTCGGACGTCGTGGGTTCCGGGCCACACCAGGCGACGTCGTGGCCGCGCCCCACCAGCTCGGTGGCCACCGCGCGCAGCGGCGCCACGTGCCCGGTGAGCGGCGGGACGACCAGCAGGAACCTCATCCGCGTGGCCTCCCGTGCCGCGAGATCCAGTTCAGCAGCAGCTCCCGGACCTCCCGGTGCTGCTCGACCAGCACCGAATGGCCCTGCCCCTCGAACACGTGCAGTTCGCCGCGGGGCAGCACCGAGGTCAACGCGGTGAGATCGTCGGCCTGATAGCCGTGACTGCCCAAAATGGACAGTACGGGGCAGTCGATCCCGGCCACCTGGTCGAGGGTCAGCAAGGGACCGAGCGGGACTTCTTCGGCCATCGACGTGGACATGATCCGCTCGGCCGCCATCCGCGCCAGCCGCCGGTGATGCGCGCTGTAGTTGGCCTCGATCCAGTCGAAACTCTCCTCGACCTTCAAGAAGCGCACGGTGTGTTCGAGGATCTGCGCCATCTTGCCCGCCCACAGTTCGGTGGCGGGCTCCGATTCGATGCACACGATGCTGCGCACCCGCTCCGGTTTCGCCACGGCGTAGCTGTAGGCGAGGGTGCCGCCGAAACTGTTGCCCACCAGGTGAACGGGCCGGTCGAGATCGAGCTGGTCGAGCAGGTCGTCGAGGTCGGCGACGAAGTCCCCGATGGTGTACCCGCGCTCGGGGCGTTCGGTCTTGCCGTGCCCGCGCAGGTCGTAGCTGATCACGTCCACCCCGGCGGCGGCGACCGGCGGAGCGAGCGTGAGGTAGAAACTCGCTAGGCTGTCGGTACCCATGCCGTGCAGGAACACCACGGTCTCCGTGCCCCCGCCGGGGACGAGCTGCACGTTGGTGCGCAGCCCGTTGACGGTCATCGTCGGCATCGCCTCACCCCCGTTCACCGAGGCGGGCGGCCACGTAGTCGGCGATGTCGCCGACGCGGAGCCCGATCACGTCGTCGAGGTCCTTCTCCGCCAGGAACTCCGCGAGGTTGACGTCCTCGCCGAAGAACTCGGCCAGGATGCTCGCGAAGGTCACCAGATCGATGCTCTCCAGCCCGAGATCCTCGTGGAAGGTGGTCCGCGGGGTGATCTCGATGCCGAGGACGTCGACGTCCCCGACCAGTTCTCGCAGCAACTCCGCCACGGTGCCGAAGACCGACGCCGGGCTCTGCTGTTCGACCGTCATCCTCTTACTCCTTGCTCTCACCCGCGGTTCCAGGCCACCACGTGACCCGGGATCCCGGCGAATTCCGCCCCGATACCGATCTCCTCGGCGAGCCCGGCGAGCTCGCCTTCCGCCCGGATGGCGATCCTGGGCGGCGTCGCGCCCGGTTCACGCACGAGGGCGACCGCGACCTCTCCCGTGGACGCGACGGCCACGTCCAGCGGCGGCACCGTCCGGCCGTGGAGCCCGGTCACCCTGGTCCCGTCGGCGCTCACCCGGAGTTCCGCCGGGTACACGCCGTCCAGGCCGAGTTTCGCGCGGACCGCGTCCTTGATCGCGATCCGTTCCAGCAGCCAGCCGCGCTGCCGACGGGGCGCGCAGGCCGCGAACTCGGCACGTTCCTCCGCGCCGAGGTGGATGCCGGCGTAGATGTCCCGCGCGGCCGGGCTCGACCACCGGTCGGTGACCAGCGTCCAGCCGCCGTGGTGGTCCTCGGAAAGCCGGTTCCGGTCCGGGAAGGCGTACACGCGGTGGGCGGGCCGGTCGCACGGGAACCGGATGTCCCGCCACTGCTCGATCCTGGCCAGCACGGCGCCGTCCAGCACGAGTTCCGCGTCCATCTCCAGCACGTCCGGCCGCGGCAGCCGGACCCGCGCCACGCACCGCAGCCGGGTGCCCGGCGGCGGTTCCGGCGCGTACCAGGTGATCCGGCCCATCGACGTCGGGAACGCCAGCAGCGCGTCCGCCTTCGTGGCCATCAGCCAGCAGCCCAGCAGCTGGCCGACGTTGTCCAGCAGCGCGCCGGGTGCCGACGGCACGACGAGGTCGCCGCGGATATGCCGTTCGCCGAGCCCGATGAGCTTGTCGAGCCCTTGGTACGCGGGGCCGTGGAACATCTCGCGGCGGGTGTAGATCTCGGCGGCGGTCAGCGGCGGGGCGGTTTCCGGCCCCGGTGGCGGGGACGGCCGGGGAGCCGTCGGATACCGCTGCGCCAGATGGACGTCCATACTGGCGTGCGGTCCTATTTGGACACTGATCCGGTCGCCCTCTCGGGTCATCGAAACCGGCACGCGCACGGCGGGGGCGGCGATCAGCCACCGGGAGAACGCCGCGTTGCTCACCCCGGTCGCGACCGTGCCCGGCCAGGCGCGCTCCGCTTCCCGGCAGGCCAGGTCGACCAGCGTCGTCGCCGGGACGGTGGGACGGAAGTCGGCTTCGTCCGGCCAGCCCTCGCGCTGGCGGAAGAACCGGTGATCCACCAGATACGGCATCGTCGCCAGCGACACGTCCACAGTGGACTCGAAGGTGCGCCGCGCGGCCGCGTTGGCGACACTCGCGGCGGCCTCCCTGGTCTCCGCGAGCAGCGCGGTGAACTCCGCGACGATCGCGTCTGGGATCCCGTCGGCCAGCTCGGGAACCGCGCCGTCGAACATGCCCTTGACGTCGCCCTCGACCGAGAGCAGCGTGCCCGCGGTGTCGATGCGGGTGCGGCGCGGCTCCAGTGCCTCGAACGCGGGCCGCCCGCCTTCCACCCACAAGGCGGTGGCGACCCTGCGCAGCTGCGCGAGGCCGGGCCTCGTACCGGACGACGCCGGGATGACCAGATGCGGCTTCGAGCCCAGCGTGTCCGACACGAACGAGCCGAGCTGTCCGGCGCCCGCCTGCACGAAGACCCGCGCGCCGTCGGCGTAGAGCGCGTCGACGAGTTCCCGGAACCGGACCTTGCGCACCAGGTGCGCCAGGTACAGCTCGCGGACCTCGACCGGATCCGCGGGATACGGCCGCGCCGTGGTCGCCGACCAGACGGGCACCCGCGGCGGTTTCAGCTCCAGTTCAGCCGCGAGCCGGGTGAACGGACCGAGCCGGGACCGCATCAGCGGAGTGTGGAAACCGGACCGGAACGGCAGTGTCCTGGCGACGACGCCGTGCTGCGTGCACAGTTTGGCGAGCCGGGCCGCGGCGGCCGGATCCCCGCAGACGATCGTCTGCCGCGGCGCGTTCTCGTGCGAGATCATCAGCTCCGGTTCGGCCGCGAGCAGCGACTCGGCGCGTTCCGCGGAGCAGCCGAGTACGAGGAATTCGGCGTCCGGGAGCGTGAATCCCTGCGGCCAGTACCGCTCCAGCATGTCCTCTGTGGACATTCCTGGGTACATTCCGGCCGCCTGCATCGCGGTCCATTCGCCGACGCTGTGCCCCGCGAGCAGATCCGGTTTGATGGCCAGCCGCCTCAGCGCGGCGTCGAGCAGCAACCCGACCTGGGACACGCTCGAAGCGCGCGAAAGCACGCTCGTCGTCGACCACTCCGGCCGGTCCAGGCCGAAGTGTCTGGCGACGTCGGCACACCGCGGTTCCGCGTCCGCCTCCAGCCCCGGGTAGACGAACGCGGTCTTCGCCCCGGGCTGCTCCAGCAAGGGCGCTGTCGTGCACCAGATGTCGTTGGGTCCGCGCCAGGACCCGCCCTCGGCCGCGACCTTGGCGAGCACCCTCCGCGCGACTTCGAGTCGTTTCCCGTCGGGCCGCACGATCCCGATCCGGCACGGGCCGTCCCCACCGGACTCCAGGTCCGGCCGGTCGAGCAGGACGCGCAGCTCCCCGGGAGAGGGCGCCGCGAGCAGCAGGACACGCTCGGGTTCCGCGGTCACCGTGGCCCGGCGTGGCCGCGCGGGCGCCGGATCGGCCTCCTCCAGCACCACGTGCGCGTTGACGCCGCCGAAACCGAAGGCGTTGACCGCCGCCCGGCGCGGGACGTCTCCCGAACGCCAGTGCTCGGCGGTGGTCAGGGTACGGAATCGCGTCTTGTCCAGCAGGGGGCTCGGATCGGCGCAGTTCATGGTCGGCGGCAGGATCGCGTGGTGCAGGGCGAGCGCCGCCTTGACCAGCCCGGCGGCCCCGGCGGTCGGCATGGTGTGGCCGATCATCGCCTTCACCGCGCCGATCGCGGCGCGGGGGCCGTCCGGTGGGCCGAACACCTCGGCGAGGGTGGCCAGTTCGGCCGCGTCCCCGGCGGGCGTCGCGGTGCCGTGCGCTTCCAGCAGGCCGAGCGAGCCGGGCGCGGCGGGATCAAGACCCGCCGACGCCCAGGCGCGGCGCAGCGCCAGCGTCTGACCGGCGACGGCCGGGCTGAGCAGGCTCGCGCCCTTTCCGTCGCTCGACGTCCCCGAACCGCGCAGCACCGCGTAGACCCGGTCGCCGTCGCGGCGCGCGTCGTAGAACCGCTTCAGCACGACGATCGCGGTGCCTTCGCCGATCAGCAGCCCGTCCGCGTCCCGCGAGAACGGGCTGATCCGCTGGCTCGGCGAGAGCGCGCCGAGCTGGGTGAACATCGACCAGAGCGTGTCGTCGTGGCAGTGGTGCACGCCGCCGGCCAGCACGACGTCGCAGCGGCGGCGGGCGAGTTCACCGATCGCCTGGTCCACGGCGAGCAGCGACGACGCGCAGGCCGCGTCCACCGTGTACGCGGGGCCGCCGAAGTCCAGGCGGTTGGCGACCCGTGACGCGGCGAGGTTCGGCACCAGCCCGATCGCCGTGTCGGGCCGGAACTCGCCGAGCGGCTCCAACAGCGCTTCGCGGAGCCTGTCGAGCATCTCCGGACGCGCCGACGGCAGGAGCTCCCGGACGGCGCCGGTGATCTGGCGGACCGACCGGACCCGCTGATCGAACCGCTGGAGGCCGGGCGAGAGATAGCCGCCCCTGCCGAGGATCACGCCCACGCGTTCGAGGTCCCCGAGCCGTCGCAGGCCACCGGCGTCGTCGACCGCGGAGGCCGCCACGGCCAGCGCGACCAGCTGGTCCGGCTCCATCCCGGCGACGGTGCTGGGCGCGATACCCAGTGCGGTCGCGTCGAAGTCCAGGCTGTCGGCGACGAACCCGCCGCGCCTGCCGTAGGTGCGGTCCGGGGTGCGGCCGTCGCCGTCGTGGAAACTCGGGTCCCAGCGGTGCGGCGGGATCTCGGTGATCGCGTCGGTACCGGAGACGATGTTCTGCCAGTATTCGTCCACAGTGGACGAGCCGGGAAGGAGGACGCCCATCCCGACGATCGCGACCGGCTCCTGATTGTTCACCACAGCGACGCCGTGTACAGCACCGAGCGGACGTCGGCCGGACCGTAGGCCAGCTCGCGCAGGAGCGCGGCGGTGCCTTCGTCCGGGTCGATCAGGGCCACCTCGCGGCGTTCGTACTCGCGCGCCAGCTCGGGCGAGACCATGCCCGCGTGGTCGTCCGAGGGCGCCCACGGTCCCCAGTGGACGGTCAGTGCCCGGCAGCCGGTGCGTTCCGCCCACTGCTCGCCAAGGCTTTCGAGCGCGTCGTTCGCCGCCGCGTAGTCGGTCTGGCCCCGGTTTCCCAGCACCGCGGCGATGCTGCCGAAGAAGGTGACGAACCCGGGCCGCACACCGAAATGCTCCAGCGCGTCGAGCAACGCCCGCGCACCGTCCACTTTGGTCCCGTAGACCGTGCGGAACGAGTGTTCGTCCTTGTCGGCCATCAGCTTGTCGTCGATCACCCCGGCCGCGTGGACGACGCCGTCGATCCGGCCGTAGCGGGTGTGCAGATCCTTGACCACCTGCCGGACGGCGGCGGCGTCGCGCACGTCGAGCGACCGGTACGCGGCGACACCGCCCGCCGCGCGGATCTGGTCGAGCGTCCGCGCGATCTCGCGCTGGGCCAGCACGGTGCGCACCCGGCGTTCGATATCCGCCACCGAACCCCCGCGAGCGGCCAAGGCCGAGCGCATACCCGGCGCGTCACCCGGAAGGTCCTCGTCGCCGGGTTCGGCCGGCCACGGCGTGCGGCCTGCCAGTTCGATCCGGCAGCCGCTCGCCGCCAGCGCGACCGCCGCCCGCGCGGTGATCCCGCGGGCGCCGCCGATCAGCAACAGCACCGAATCCGCGTCGAGGCCGAGCGCCTTGACCTCTCCCCCGCCGGGACCGGCCCCCGCGTACGCGATCGAACCGAGCGAGCCCGCGGCAGGCTCGAACGCCGCACGCCCCGCCGTGTCGTAGCGAACGGCCACCGGACCGTCGGCGATCACCTCTTCCAGCACGATCCGTGCGAGATCCACGGTGGACTCCAGCTCGACCAGCCTGGTGGGCTCGGTCCGCTCCCGCGCCGCCGCGCGAACGAGGCCGCGCAGTCCGGCGGTGTGGGCGGCGCCCGGCCTCGCCATCACGACCACCGCGCCCTTGGCGCTCTTGAGCAGGCCGAACACCTGCGCCGCGACGGGTTCCTCGGCGTCCGACAACGGATTCAGCACGACGACGACGTCGGCCTCGTCCCGTTCCCCCGGCAGGGCGCCCGCTTCCGTGAACACCGCGCGGACCGACTCGGCCAGCCCCTCCTGGCCGGGCTCGAAGGTCACCGAGACCGTCTTGCCCACCACCTTGCCGAGATCGGGGGTGCCGAGGGGCGCGGACACGCGGTCCAGCAGATACCGGCCGGGGGCGGATCCGGCAGGTGTCCCGGCGGGAGCCGGTGTCACGGCGGCCGGTTCGAGCCACTTCCGCAGCCGTGCGGCCAGCGCGCTCGCCGTCCGGTCCCGGCTGAGCTGGTCCTGGGCGTCGTCGTGCACCCGGCCGGTGAGGCCGAGCTTCGCGAGCAGCGAGCCCGCGATCTCGGTGCGTTTGATCGAGTCGATGGAGAGATCCGCTTCCAGATCGAGATCGGCGTCGATCATCTCGGCCGGATAGCCGGTGCGTTCGCTGATCGCGCCGATCACGGTGGCCAGGACGTCCGTGACCGCGGCTTCCTTGGCCGGTTCCGGCTCGGGCACGACGACCGGAGCCTCGACCGGCGGCAGCAGCGCGGGAACGACCGGCGCCTGCACCGGAGCGGGGGCGAGTGGCGCGGTGCCGAGGTACCCCAGCATCACGTCCCGTTGCGCCGCCAGCATTTCACGGCTGGTACGGAGGAATTCGACGACGGCCTGGTCACGTCCGGGCGCGGGCTGGTTCATGGTCGTCCTCGGGATTCGTCGGGCGGGCACGAGCCCATGGGCGGGGACCTCGCCGCCGGGTGCGCGGACGGTCTGGCCGTCCACGGTCCAGGCGGGCTTAGGGAGCGGGCCGACACGGACCCGGCCGCGGAAGAGTCGTTCGGTGCGCACGTCGACACCGGTGACAGCCAGGCGCGCGAGCGCGGTGAGGAACCCGCGCAGCCCCGGCCCGCCGGGATCGCACGCGATCACGGTGTGCGGCCGGTCACCGAGGATGTCCTTGACCAGCCGGGACAGCACCTGACCGGGGCCCGCCTCGACAAACGTGCGCGCCCCCGCCGCGTACATGTCCTCGATCAGTTCGACGAAGCGCACCGGCGAGCCGATCTGTGCCGCGAGTTCGGCTCGGACCGCACCTGCCTCGTACGGCCGGGCAGTGCGGTTCGACCACACCGGCGGGCCTGGCTCGCCGATCTCGGCGTTGTCGAGATCGACGGCGAAGACGTCGCTCGCCCCGGCCACCAGCGGACTGTGGAAGGCGCAGGCGACCGGGATCCGCTTCGCGCCGATCCCCTGGCCCCGCAGTTCGCGGACCGCCTCCTCGATGGCGGCCGTCGGTCCGGAAAGGACGGTCTGCCCCGGCGCGTTGTGGTTGGCCAGTACGACGTCCGGGTGATCGAGGGCGGCGGCCAGTTCGTCACGCGAAGCCTTCACCGCGGCCATCGCGCCGGGATCCGCGCCCGCGACTTCGGCGATCGAACGGGCCCTGGCCCGGCTGAGCGCCACCAGGGTCGGCGTGTCGAACGCGCCCGCGACCGACAGCGCGGTCAGTTCGCCGTAACTGTGCCCGGCCAGCAGATCCGGCCGGACGCCGAGGTCGGCGAGCAACCGGCAGACGGCCGACTCGACGAGCCCGAGCGCGGGCTGCGCGACGCGCGTGTCCTTGAGCGCTTCCTCCTGTGCGACACGGGCGTCTTCGGTGAACGCGCGCGGCGGGAACGCCGCCGCGGCGACGTCGGGGGCGAGCCGCAGGACGTCGGCCAGTTCGGGGAAGTGCACGAACAGGTCCGCCAGCATTCCCGTCCGCTGGCTGCCCTGGCCGGGGAACAGGAACGCGATCGCACCGGCTTCGGTGCCGTCCGCGACGATTCCGCCGCCCTCGGCGGCCTCATGCAGTTCCGCGACGTCACTCGCGACGACCGCGAGCCGGACCGGCTCGGATCCCCGTTCGGCGGCGAGAGCCGCGATTTCCCGCAGCGGACGTCCTTCGTTGGCCGCCAGCAGATCCCGCAGGGACGCGCGGGCGGCGTCCACGTCGGTGCCGCGGAGCAGGACCAGCTCGGCATCCCAGTCACGTGGGCCGTGCCGCCGTCCCGGTGGGACTCCCGGCGCGGCGAGCACGGCGTGGAAATTGGTCCCACCGAACCCGAACGCGCTCACGCCGGCGAACTCGCGTCCGCGCGGAACCGGCGTCGGCCGGGCGCCGGTGGAGAAAGTGAAGGGACTGCGCTCGGCGTCCCAAGCGGGGTTCGGCCTGCTCAGGTGCAGCGTGGGCGGCACGACCTCGTGCCACAGCGCCAGCGCCGCCTTCATCAGGCCCGCCAGCCCCGCGGCGCATTTCGTGTGCCCGATCTGGCTCTTCACCGAGCCCAGCGCGCACGTGCCCGGTTCGGCGCCCGCGGCGAGGAAGAACTCGGTGAGCGTGGTCAGTTCGGTGGCGTCGCCGACGACCGTGCCCGTGCCGTGCGCCTCGACCAGCGAGACGTCCGCCGGGGACACGCCGGCGTCGCTGTACGCGCGGGCGAGGGCTCGCCGCTGCCCCTCGGGACGCGGCGCGGTGAGGCCGAGCGCCTTGCCGTCGCTGGCGGCGCCGACACCCTTGACCACGGCGTACACGCGGTCGCCGTCGCGTTCGGCGTCGGACCGCCGCTTGAGTACGAGACACGCGACGCCCTCGCCGAGCGCGATCCCGTCCGCCGACGCGTCGAAAGGTCGGCATCGGCCGGTCGGCGACAGGGCGCCCGCCGAGGTGAACATGAGGTAGTCGTTGACGCCGTTGTGCAGATCGACCGCTCCGCACAGGACCATCGAACTCGTCCCCGCCCGCAGTTCCTTCACCGCGAGATCCAGCGCGGCCAGCGAGGAACCGCACGCGGCGTCGACGGTGTAGTTGGCGCCCCCGAGGTCGAGACGGTTGGCGATCCGGCCGGAGATCACGTTGGCGAGCGTGCCGGGGAACGAGTCCTCGGTCAGTTCCGGCAGCTGGGCGAGAAGTTCCTCCGGGACGTCTTCGAGGTAGCTAGGGAGCAGCGCGCGCAGAACTCCGGCGTTCGCCAGGTCTCCCCCGGCTTCGGCACCGAAGATGACGCTGGTGCGCTCGCGGTCGAAGCCGCCTTCGCCGTAACCGGCGTCTTCGAGAGCGCGGCGCGCGGTCTGCAGGGAGACCAGCTGTGCCGGATCGATGCTGCCCATCGATTTGGGCGGGATGCCGTAGGCGAGCGGGTCGAAGTCCACCGGGGGAAGGAATCCGCCCCATTTCGACGTCGACTGGTCCGCGTAGACGTCGGTGTCCCAGCGCTGGTCCGGCACCTCGGTGACGGCGTCCGCACCGCGCAGGACGTTGGACCAGAAGGCCGGGAGGTCGGGCGCCCCGGGGAACACACAGGCCATCCCGATGATCGCGATGTCACCGTCCACAACGGACTCTTCGGCGGGAGCGCGGGCGGCGAGCAGTTCCTCTGCGCCTTGGGTGACTTCCCGGTGCAGGGCGGCGATGTCGGTGCGGTCCTCGCGCAAGACGGTCACCTGGCCCGCCATGTACATTCCCTCCGCGAGCTGGCCGAGTGGGTCGACCTCGACGAGCGCGTCGCCATCCCGCCGGATGCCCTTGCTCGCGATCCGCAGCCGCCCGGTGTTGAGCTCCTCCAGCCGCTGCCAGGCCTCTTGCGGCGGGACGCCGTCCGCGCGGAGCCCGGCCTTCAGCGCGGCGAACTCGTCGGTGTACGGGCTGGGCAGGCATCGGGTCAGGTGCCCGGGCGCGGTCTCCAGGGTGACCGTGGACCCGGCGTCGAGCACGCGGTCCTGGAAGGTCCCGGTGATGGCGCCGTGGGTCACGGCCTCTTCGGTGAACAGGTACGCGGTGCCCATCAGGACGCCGACGCCCGTGAGCGGCGCAGCCAACGCCGACACCATCGCGGCGGACCGGGCGTCGTGGATGCCGCCCGCGAACAGGACCTCGACGTCATCGGCGCCGTGTTCGCGCAGGACGTCCAGCTGCTGTTCCCACAGCACGAAGCTCGACCGGGGGCCGATATGCCCCCCGCATTCGGCGCCCTCGAAGACGAACCGGCGGACCCCGGCGTCGAGGAACTGCCGCAGGAGGATCGGTGACGGCACGTGGAGGAAGGTCGCGATGCAGTCGGCCTCCAGTGACTTGGCCTGCGCCGGTTTCCCGCCCGCGATCAGCACGCAGCGTGGGCGCGCCGCGCGGATCGCCGCGAGCTGTTCGGCGCGCAGGGCCTCCGGGACGAAGCCGAGGATGCCCGCTCCCCAAGGTCGTTCGCCGAGCGCTTCGGCGGTGCGGCCGAGCAGTTCGGCGGTCTTCGCGCCGTTCGCGGTGGCGACCGCGACGAACGGGAAGCCGTCGTTCGCGGCCACGGCGGCGGCGAATCCGGGCTGGTCGCTCACCCTCGTCATCGGGCCCTGCACGACCGGCAGCCGGGTCCCCAACGTGCGGCACAGCCGTTCGCCTTGGTCCGCGGGGATCGCCGCCGGCATCGCGAGCGACCGCACGACCGAGCGGACAGCGCTTTCCGCGTCCTCGAAGCGATTCGCGAGCATCGCGCTG
This sequence comes from Amycolatopsis sp. PSD-21, assembly GCF_055561455.1. NCBI lineage: Bacteria > Bacillati > Actinomycetota > Actinomycetes > Pseudonocardiales > Pseudonocardiaceae > Amycolatopsis > Amycolatopsis sp. PSD-21. The sequence continues at coordinate 5,546,513 of NZ_CM145712.1, forward strand.
AGCCCGTCGTCGGCCCTGGCCAGCTCGACGCGGTCCGCCTCGGGCACGTCGGCCTCGGGGAACAGGCCGAGCCCGTCGAGCACCACGCCCGCCGCGCCGCCGGCGATCGCGGCGGCCGCCGTCCTCGGTCCGATGCCCCCGTACGCCCACACCGGGACGCCCTCACCGAACCGCTCCAGCAACCGCTGCAACAGGACGAACGTGGTGAGATCCGAACCGCCCGCTTCGGCTCCCTTCGCCACCAGACCGGAGGCGCCGGCGTCGAGCATCCGGACGGCCTGCTCGACACCGGTCACCTCGGCCAGCACGGGGAGGCCGGCCCTGCCCCGCCAGACCGCCCCCTCGGCCAGCAGCACGAGCCCCGCGCCGCTTTCCCGCACCTCTTCCTCCCGCACGTGGCGGCCCGAGGGGATCCGCACGCCGAACGGGCACCCTCCGTCCACTATGGACCCGATCGGCACGATCCCGAGACCGCCACCCCTGGCGACGGCGGCCGCCAGCCCCGGATCGGGACGTCCGAGCGGATTGACGCCGAGTACCCGCGTGCGCGCCGTCGCATGACTCACCGGCGGACCTCCTGTTCGGCTGGGCTGGTCGAACCTCGCCGGGTTCGGCGATCTTTCAGCGGGATTCCCAAGAAATAACCTACTTGCCGCAGAGAGCGCAATAGTCTCGCGCGAAAACTCGGAAAACAAGGGAACGCGTGCTAAAGTCCGGCGCCGGAAACAAATATGTCGACACCCGTGAAACAGGGCTCTGACCTGCACTTTTATCATCCGCGTCGCATATTTTGACAAGGCGTTGCTCACCGGCGTAACAAAACAGAAGAATTGTCACCGAAAGCAGACACGATAACCATGGAGCGCATGTGGAAGTAACAGGACGAGTCGTCGTGCTGACCGGCGCGGCACACGGTATCGGCGCGGCCATGGCCAGGCGGTTCGCCGCCGAGGGCGCCGCCGGGGTGGTCGTCTCCGATCTCGATCTCGAGGGCGCGGAGAAGGTGGTCGCCGAGATCACCGCCGCGGGCGGCGCCGCGATCGCGCGCCACGCCGACGCGTCGTCCAAAGAGGACTTGAAGAAGCTGGTGATCGACGCCCGCTCGGCGTTCGGCGCGGTGGACCTCTTCTGCTCCAACGCCGGCGCCGCGTTCGGGACCGGTGTGCACGCCGCGGACGAACAGTGGACGCGGTCGTGGGCGATCAACGTCATGCAGCACGTGCACGCCGCGCAGGTCGCGCTCCCCGCGATGCTGAGCCGCGGCCACGGCTACCTGCTGATCACGGCGTCGGGCGCGGGTCTGCTGGGCACCCCCGGCGACGCGCCGTATTCGGTGACCAAGCACGCGGCCGTCGGGCTCGCCGAATGGCTGGCCATCACCTACCGTCCGCGCGGGGTGCGGGTCAGCGCGCTGTGCCCGCTCGGCGTGCGGACCGCGCTGCTGGAACCCGGCATCGCGGCCGGGCACCCCGCCGCGCTCGCGATCGCCGCCGCCGCGCCCCTGCTGGAACCGGAGGACGTCGCGGAGTCCGTCGTGCACGGGCTGGCGTCGGAGGAGTTCCTGATCCTGCCGCACGAATCGGTACGGGAGACCTACGCCCGCAAAGCCGCCGGTCTCGACGAATGGATCGACCGCACCATCCTCGAAACCGGCGCGCGGAAGAGGTGACCATGGAGTACCGCAGGCTCGGCGCGAGCGGCTTGTCCGTCAGTGAGATCTCCTACGGCAACTGGCTCACCCACCAGGACGGCGCGGAATGCGTGCAGGCCGCGCTCGACGCGGGTATCACCACCTTCCACACCGCCGCGGCCTGGGACGGCGGCGCCGCCGAGGAGAACCTCGCCGCGGCGCTGAGCCACGCCCGCCGCGACGATCTCGTCCTGTGCACCGGCGTCTTCTGGCCGGAAGGCCCGGGCGTCAACGATGCCGGCCTCAGCCGCAAACACCTGGTCACGTCGCTGCACGGCTCGCTCCGGCGGCTGCGCACCGACTACATCGACGTCTACCAGTTGCTGCGGTTCGACTACCGGACGCCGCTGGAGGAGACGTTCCTCGCGCTGTCGGATCTGGTGCGGCAGGGGAAGATCCTCTACGCGGGCACCGCGGAATGGACGGCGGAACAACTGCTGGAGGCGCGGCCGATCGCCGAGCGGCACGGCGTCCCGCTCATCGCGAACCAGCCGCACTACTCGATGCTGTGGCGGGTCGCCGAAGCCCAGGTGATGCCGGTGTGCGAACGCTCGGGGATCGGGCAGTTCGCGTCGGTCCCCCTCGCTCAAGGCGTGCTGACCGGCAAGTACCGGCCGGGCGAGATCCCGCCGGGCTCACGGGGCGCCACGTCGGCCGAGGCGAGGCCGCTGCTCCTGCCGGACCTCCTCGAACGCGTCGGCATGCTGCGCGGCGTCGCCGACGAGGCCGGGCTGACCATGGCACAGCTGGCGCTCGCGTGGACGTTGCAGCACAACACCGTCGCCTCCGTGGTGACCGGCGCGAGCACCGCCGCCCAGGTGACCGAGAACGCCAAGGCGGCAGGCGTGGTGCTGGACCTCGACGCGCTGACGCGGATCGATCACCTGCTGGGCAGTTTCGTGCAGACGGATCCGCGGCTGACCTGGTCACCACCCGCGACCACCTGAAGTCCGTGAAGGCCTCCTTCACTACCTTCAGGGTAGGGAAGGAGGCCTTCACGGACACTCCATGCCTCCGCCGATGTTGCGAAAGTGGCTTTCGCAACGTTGAAGGTTGCGAAAGTGGCTTTCGCAACGCGCCTCCCTACCCCCTCACGAGGGCAAGGCGGTCCGCAGGATGGCCTCGAAGCGTTCCGCCGTCGGCGGTTCGTCGCGCAGCAATCCCTGCAGCAGCACTCCGTCCACCAGCCCCACCACCATCTCGACCCGCACCGGATCGGCGGTGTAGCGGCGGGCGAAGTCGGCCAGCGCCGCCAACCAGCGATCGGTCGACTCGCGCAGCTTCGGCTCCCTCGCCGCCAAGAGATACAACTCGTACTCCGCCAGCAGATGGGCGGGCTTGGCGACGACTTCGGCCATCAAGGCGGCGAATCCACGCAGCGCGTCCTCGCCACCGTCGGCCTCGGCGGCGAGTGCCCGCATCCGTTCGGAGTCCTCGTCCATGCACTGGGTGAGCGCGGCGGTCAGCAGGTCTCCGATCCCCCGGAAGTGGTACGCGGCCGCTGTCGCGGGCAAACCCGCCTCACGGGCGACCGTGCGGTGACTGACCCCCGACACCCCGTCCCTCGCGACGATGCGCAGCGTGGCCTGGATCAGTTCCCGTTTGCGTTGTTCACCTTTGGCGAGACGGCCGTCGGTGCTCGGCTCGTTCAGCGTGCCGCCTCCTCGCTGATCGCGGTCTTCCTGCTCAGCAGAGGATACGAGAGCAGGGCGATGACGATGGTCAAGCCGCCGGCGGCGACCGCCACGGCGAACCCGCCGTCCGGCCCGAACCTGTCGACGACCTCACCCGACACCGCGGCGCCGAGCGCGACACCGATGCTGAGGCCGGTGATCGCCCACGTCATCCCCTCGGTGAGTTTCTCCGCCGGGACGACCTTCTCGATCATCTCCATCACGACGATCATCGTGGGAGAAAAGAACAATCCGGCAACGAACACCACCGCGCACAGGCTCACGACGCCGTCGACGACCAGCAACGGCAGCACGCTCGCGGCGGTGCCCGCGGTGCCGATCAGCAGCAGCCGAGGCGGTGTCATGGCCGGTTTGAGCGTCCCGAAGACCAGTCCCGAGACCGCGGAGCCCACGGCGTAGACCGAAACGACGACGCCCGCCGCCGACGGCGACCCGACGTGCCGGGCGAACGCCACGCTGACCACGTCGACCGTGCCGACGATGACGCCGCCCGCCATCAGCGTCAGCACCAGCACCCGCACCGCGCCCAGCCGGATCGCCGAACTCCCGGCCGATCCGCTCGGCGGCAGCACGGGCGGTTCCGTCTCGCGTTGCGCGACGAACAGCAGCACTCCGACGGCGAGGAAGACCACGGCGACCAGCGGCCCGGCCTCGGGGAAGACAGTGGTGCACAGCGCTACCGACAGCGCGGGCCCGATGACGAAGGTCAGCTCGTCGACCACCGATTCCAGCGCGAAAGCGGTGTGCAGCCGGGGCGAGCCGCGGTACAGCCCCGACCACCGGGCGCGGACCATCGCCGCCATACTGGGCATGAACCCGGCGAGGATCGCGGACACGTACAGCGTCCAGACCGGTGCCCCGAAGCGTGCGCAGAGCAGGAGCGCGCCGAGCGCCATCACGCTGATCCCCGTGACAGACAACAGGATCCGGCTCTGTCCCCGGCGGTCCACCAGCCTCGACACCTGCGGCCCGAGCAGCGCCATGGACAGCGTGAACGCCGCCGACACCAGACCGGCGAGCCCGTAGTCGCCCCGTGTCTGCGCCAGCATCGTGATGATCCCGATCCCCATCATCGGGACGGGGATTCTGGCGACCAGACCGGCGGCGGAGAAAGCGAGAGAACCCTTCGCGGCGAACAGCTCTCGATACTGGCCTGGCACGGCACACCCCACAAATTGAACGATCGTTACATTTTGAACGGTCGTTTCACTTTATACACGCGGCCGGCCCAGCCCCGCAACGAGTGCTCACCCGCCGTCTTATCACCCGGCCGACCGCTCCCCGAAGACGCGAAAGCCACTTTCGCAACCTCGAAGGTTGCGAAAGTGGCTTTCGCGTCACGCTGGGGCCGGAACCCGGCGTCGAGGTCAGCTCAGACTCGAGCAGGGCCTCGCATCAGGGTCCTGCGCTCCCTTGGGCACCCACCGCACGTTCGCGAACGAAGCGGAGAACTTGGCGTCCGTGTAAACCAGGAACGGCGTGTTGACGTTCTCCAGATCCAGCCCGTTGGCGAAGCACGACACCGGGATCTTCACCGTCGACTTCGGCGCTCCCGCCAGATCGGTGAACAGCTTGGTCGCGTTCACCTCGGAGAAGCACGGGTAGACGCAGTGCATGCTGATCACCGTCCGGCCGGCGGGCGCCTCGTGCACGATCGTGTCGAACTCCAGCGCCGCGTCGGCGTTGAGGTAGCCCCGCAGATCGTTGGTACCGGACGGGTTCTGGAAGTAGAGCTGCGCCGGCCCGGTGCCGGTCCAGGTCGACTTGAGCCCGTCCTGCTGCACGTTCACGTCCGACTGGACGACGTTGATCTCGGCGTGCGAAGCGGCGCCGTCGGGACCGATCTCGGTACCGCCCCAGTTCTCCGCCGAGCCGATGAAACCCTTGTACGGCGCGACATCGGTGCGGTTGAACACTTCGAGATCCTCGGTCGCCGTGCCGCCGCCACCGGTCGAGCCGCAGGTCACCGGCCCGGCCGTCTCGTCCAGCTGGCCGATGGTGACGCGCTGCCCGGTCTTGAGGCCATAACCGAGTTTGAACAGCGGGTCGTAGTCGGCCGAACCCGCGTTCAGCGGCGTCTGACACGCGCTCTTCGGCCACGAGTACGGCAGCGTGCCCTTGAAGCCACCCTTGAGCAGGACGTCGGCGACACCGCCGCCTTCGGTGCCGGGCAGCCAGGCCGCGACGAACGCGTCGGAGCGGTTGAGCTCCTTGTTCATGTACAGCGGGCGGCCGCCGACGTAGACGGTGACGACGGGAGCGCCCTTGCCACGGACCTTGTCCAGCACGGCCAGATCCTCGGGGTAGAGCTTCGAGGCCTCCAGCGTCTTGCGGGTCAGGTCGCCGACGCCTTCCGCGTACGGCGTCTCACCGATGACGGCGATGACGGCGTCGTAGCCCTTCGGGTCCGTGTCGCCCTTCTCGTCGAAGGTGACGTTGACGTCACCGAGCTGTTGCTTGAGCCCGGCGAGGATCGACGTCGCATTGGGGAAATCGGCGTTGGTGTTGCCGGTCCCCTGCCAGCTCAGCGTCCAGCCACCGGTCTGGTTCTGGATGCTGTCCGCGCTCTTGCCGACCACGAGGACCTTCGACTTCGGCTTCAGCGGCAGCACGTTGCCGTTGTTCTTCAGCAACGTCTGCGACGAACGGACGGCGTCGCGCGCCAGCCAGGTCTCCTTCAGCGCCTCGTCGGAGTTGGCGTAGGACCGGTCCGACGGCTTCTGCGACTCGTACAGCCCCGAACGCAGCTTGACGCGCAGGATCCGGGTCACCGCGTCGTCGATCCGCGAAAGCGGGATCCGGCCGTCCTCGACCTGGGCGACGGTGTTGGCGATGAACGCCTTCCAGTCGTTCGGCACCATCACGATGTCGATGCCGGCGTTGATCGCCTGCGGGCAGGAAGCGTTGGTGCAGCCGGGAACCTGGCCGATACCGTTCCAGTCGGACACGACGAGGCCGTCGAAGCCCATCTTGCCCTTGAGGATCTGGTTCAGCGCCTTGTCGCTGCCGTGCAGCTTGCCTTCGTCGATGCCGAGTTCGGTGTTGGTCCAGCTGTTGAACGACACCATCACGGTCTGGGAGCCCGCCGCGAGCGCGCCGTAGTAGCCCTGGCCGTGGACGTTGATCATCTCGGCTTCGGACGACGGATTGACGCCCTGGTCCTGGCCCTTGAGGGTGCCGCCGTCCCCGATGAAGTGCTTGGCGGTACCGATCACGCCGTTGTAGCCGATGCGTTTGGTCGAGCCGTCCTGGAGACCGTTGATCGCCTCGTAGCCGTAGGCCCGGGTGATCCGCGGGTCCTCGGAGAACCCTTCGTAGGTGCGGCCCCAGCGGTCGTCCTTCACGACGGCCAGCGTCGGCGCGAAGGCCCAGTCCTGGCCGGTGGCGCGGATCTGCCGGGCCGTCGCCGCGGAGATGTCGCGCACCAGGCACGGATCGTGCGCCGCGCCGAGACCGATGTTGTGCGGGAAGACCGTGGCGCCGTACACGTTGTTGTTGCCGTGCACGGCGTCGATACCCCAGATCACCGGGATCTTCGTCCGGCTGCCCTTCGCGGCGTCCCAGTAGGCGTCCGCGAGCTTGAGCCAGTCCTGCTGGGAGGCGTGCTTGTCCTTGTTCGGCCACGAACCGCCGCCGTTGAGGACCGAGCCGATCGAGTACTGCCGGACCTCGTCGGGGGTGATCGCGGCGATCTCGGGCTGCGTCATCTGCCCGACCTTCTCCTCCAGGGTCATCCCCGCGAGGATCCTGGCGATCCGCCGCTCGTCCCCGCCCTTGCCCTTGAACCGGCTTTCGACCTTCGGCCAGTCGGCGAGCGTCGGCAGGCTCTTCTCGATCCGGGCACAGCCGTCCCGGTCGAACGCGGGCTTCCCGATCACCGGTCGTTCGGCGGCGACGGCGGCGGGCGTGGCGACCACGGCCCCGCCGAGCAGCGTGAGACTCATCAAGGCGATCAGCGGACTTCGGCGCGCACGGGCACGTCTTGCCATGGTCTGGTCCATTCTGCGGAAGGCGGGGACCGGCCGATCCTCACCGGACCCGGCGGCCGCGTCAAGAGTTTCCGGCCGGTACGGCGAGTGTTAATTTTTGCCATGAACTAAGACTCGGCGAGTCACCCGGCCACGCGCCGCCGGTTCCGCCGCTTGGCGGTATACGGCAGCGCGAACAGGTAGAGACCGCTGAACATCAGCAGGAAGAGCGGCGGCAGTGGGGTGTAGAGCACCCACTCGGCCGGGTCGCCCAACGCGACGACCACGAAACACACGACGACGGTGGCGACGAAGACGAGCGACGTCCACCGGTGGAACGTCCGGATCCGCTTGCTCACGGGAACCTCCTGGAGTCGTTTTGCCCGTGGCGAAGACGCTAGGGATCCCGTGGACCTCGACGCTTCTCGATTCCTGACCGGTCCGCTTGACCTCCACATTACTTGAGCTTTTAGCGTCACGGGAAACGAAGGGAATCACTCATGACCGTCTTGGTAACCGGCGCCACCGGGAACACCGGCCGCCACGTCGTCGCCGAACTCGTCCGCCGCGGGGAACGCGTCCGGGCACTCAGCAGGAACCCCGCCGCGGCGCGGCTTCCGGCAGGCGTCGAACTCGTGGAAGGCACGCACACCGCACCGGAAACGCTGAACGACGCCCTCGACGGCGTCACCCGGCTGCACATCACCGTGACGGCGGGACTCGCCGACGTCGGCGCCGATCTGGTCAAACGTGCCGTGGACGCGGGTGTCCGGCGCATGACCGTCGTCTGGGGCGGCTACGTCGGGCCGACGGAACAGGCCATGGCCGAGTCCGGCGTCGAGTGGACGCGGCTGGAGCCACAGGAGTTCATGTCCAACGCCCTGACCTGGGTCGACTCCGTCCGCGCCGACGGCGTGGTCCGTGAGCCGTTCGATCTCCCGAGCGCGGTCGTGCACGAGGGCGACATCGGCGCCGTGGCCGCCACCGCGCTCGTGGAGGACGGGCATTCGGGCAAGGTCTACAACCTCACCGGCCCGGAAGCGCTGACCACGAGCGAACGGATCGCGATCCTCGGCTCCGGCGTCGGCCGCGACATCGCGCTGGAGCGGATCACGCGGCAGCAGGCGATCGACCGGCTGCTGGCCGAGGGCGTCTCGGTCGCGGACGCCGAGTACGTCGTCGGCTGGCACAGCGATCCGCCGGTGGAGGCGCGCACCGTCGTCGACACGATCGAGAAGGTGACCGGACGCCCTGCCCGCACCTTCGCGCAGTGGGTCGCCGAGCACGCCGACCGGTTCAAGGCGTGAGCGGTCCGACCGCCTTCACGATCTCCAGCACCGGCGCGGTGTGCACCGTGTGGATCGCGCGCAGCGCGCCGAGCCGGTGCGTGAGGTAGTGGTGTAGCGCGGCGGGATAGGGGCACAGCGCCTGCGCGGCCAGGTTGGTGGGCCCGGTGGTGGCGACGACGACGGCGAGCTCCTCGTGAGTGGCCAGCGTCGTCGCCACCTCGTCGAGATCGGCCGGCGCGACGGCCATCCACAGGAACGCCTGCGTGGTCACGCCGTACAGGGCCGCGCTGATCTCGACGTCGAAGAAGAGCGCGCCCCGGGCGCGCAGATCCGCCAGGCGGCGGGCCGCGGTCGCCGGGGCCAGCCCCGCCGCCGCGGCGAGATCCGCGATGCTCGCCCGCCCGTCGTGCCGGAGGGCGGCGATCAGTGCGTGGTCCGCCGCCGCCAGAGGGCTGTCGCCGGCGGCGGATTCCGCCGGCCGCAACGCCTCCTGTTGATCCTCCGTCAGCGCGGCGACCCGCCCGCGCCACGCCGTCGGGCCGCCGAGGTAGGTGTGCAGGATGAAATGCGCGGACACCGCCGTAACGCTCGCGGTGCGCGGGATGTCGTGTAGCAGCATGGCGCTCTGCTCGTGTCGCGGTGTGTGCGCGATCGTCACGATCTCCGTGCCGCCCGAGGTGAGCTTGACCCAGGATGTGTCCGGCCGCTTCGCCAGCGAACGGGCGAGCGTCCGCGCGGTGGCCGGCTGCGCGCTGAGCCGCACCAGCCACTGCGTCAGGCCCGTCCGGTCGGGATCGGGCAGGCCGACGACACGCAATCCGGATTCGGCGCGGAGCCGCTGGTAGCGCCGGGCGACGGTCTGGGTCGAGACACCGAGCACCGCCCCGATCCGGCTGAACGGCGCACGCGCGTCGATCTGCAGGGCGTGGATCAAAGCGCGGTCGATGTCGTCGAGCATGGAAAATTTCGTCCATCCGGTCCGGGATTCATGGAACAGACGTCATCTTCACCGCACGCTCTCGATCATGCAACTGACCAAGACCCGATCGATTCCGCTCGCCACGCTGCTCGCGGCGGAGGCGATGAACGTGCTGGACGCGACGATCACCCAGGTCGCCGGTCCGGCGATCCACGCGGATCTCGGCGGCCCCACCTCCGCCATCCAATGGTTCGGCGCCGCGTACACGCTCCCTTTCGCGGTACTCCTGATCACCGGCGGAAGGCTCGGTGACCTGCTGGGCCGCCGACGCGTGTTCCTGTGCGGCGTCGCCGTGTTCGCCCTGGCCTCGTTGTGCTGCGCGCTCGCGCCGGGCACCGGCGTGCTGATCGGCGCGCGAGCCGTGCAGGGCATGGCGGCGGCGCTGGTGATCCCGCAGACCTTCGGCTTGATCAAGGCCTTGTTCTCCGGTCCGGCGCTGGCGGCGGCGCTGGGCTGGAACGGGCCGGTGGTCGGCCTGTCCGCCGTGAGCGGGCCGCTGCTGGGCGCCCTGCTGACGGATCTGGTCTCGTGGCGGGCGGCGTTCCTGGTGAACGTGCCGATCTCGATCGTGGTGCTCGTGGCCGGAAGGCTGCTGCCGGAAGACCGCGCCGGGCATCCGGTCCGGCTGGACGTGCCCGGCACCTTGCTCGCCTCGCTCGGCATCGGACTTCTGGTGTACCCGCTGATCGACCGGTGGAGCTGGAGTCTCTTCGCCACCGGCGCCGCCGTGCTGGTGCTGTTCGGATTCCACCAGCGGAACCGGCGTCATCCCCTGGTAGAGCCGAGCCTATTCGCACACCGCGGTTTCCCCGCGGCGCTGGCGGCGTCGACGCTGTTCTTCGCCGTGATGAACGGGGTGATGCTCGTGGTGGTCCTGCACCAGCAGCTCGATGAGGGTCTCGGCGTGCTCGCGTCCGGGCTGACGCTACTGCCATGGTCGGGCGGGCTGGCGGTTTCTTCTTGGGTGGCGGGCAAATGGCTCGTGCCCCGGTACGGATCGCGTGTCGCCTTTTCCGGTCTGGCACTGTTGCTCGCGGGAATTCTGCTGGCCATGACCGGTCCGCTGCCGCTCGCGCTCGGGATCGGCGGACTGGGCCTGGGACTGTTCACGGTGCCGTTCTTCACCGCGGCGCTGTCCGTCGTCCGTCCACATGAGACCGGATCGGCGGCGGGGCTGCTGAACGCGGTGCAGCAGGTGGGCGCGACGCTGGGCATCGCGGTGCTCGGCACCGTCTTCCTGCACGGTCATTCCATGGTGCGGGCGTTCTCGCTCGCGGCGGCACTGGTGGTGGCGACCATGGTCGCGACCGCGCTGATGCCCCGGACTCCCTGAGACGCCGGAGCCGGTGCGGCGTCGCTGTCACGTGTCGCGAAAGCCACTTTCGCGACGTCTGGTGTCCCGAAAGTGGCTTTCGCGACACGGCCGCTGGCGGCGTCAGACCCCGTCCGAGTTCTCCCTCGCTACCCCTCGGCGGACTTGAACCACGCGCCGATCCCGGCGAGCGCGCCCGGGCCGTAGTCGCCCCGGACGTCGTCGGCCAGATCCGCGATGGAGACCCCGCGCAACGCCGCCCGCCACTGGACTTCGGCGTTCGCCATCGCGCGGCTGATGGCGCACGGCGTCGCGCACGCCTCGGGCGGCGTCGCCATCGGGCCGCGCTGCCGGATCTCGGTGCAGACGAAGGCCGGGCCAGGGCCGTCGATGGCCTCGACGACGTCGAGCACGGTGATCTCCGAAGGCGGCCGGGTGAGGACGTATCCCCCGGCCTTCCCCTGCACCGACCGGATGAGGCCGGCCCGGGAAAGCGCCTGGAGCTGCTTCGCGAGGTAGCTCGGCGAGACGTCGTGCAGCTGGGCCAGGCGCGCGGCGGGCGCGGGTTCGTCGACCGAGGTCAGCACGACACAGCAGTGCAGTGCCCACTCGACCCCACCGGACATCTTCACCCGGATGACTCTAACCCGCCTCTTGACTCGGACACAATGTATCCGAGTATTATCTCGGACATGAGTTGTCCGGGTTAACCGGACGGCACCGGCGAAGGGCACTGGGTCATGAAATTCGCGATCATCGGCGGGACCGGGCTGATCGGTTCGCAGGTCGTGCGCAAGCTGAACGAGGCGGGGCACGAGGCCGTGCCGCATTCGCCGTCCACCGGGGTCGACCTGCTCACCGGCCAGGGGCTGGACAGCGCGCTCGACGGCGCCGACGTGGTCGTCAACCTCACGAACTCGCCGACCTTCGACGACGCCTCCCCCTCGTTCTTCCGGACGTCGATGGACAATCTCGTCGCGGCCGCGAAGAAGGCGGGCACCGGGCACTTCGTGATCCTGTCGATCGTCGGCGTCGACCAGGTGCCCGACCTCGACTACTACCGGGCGAAGACGCTGCAGGAGGACATCCTCAAGGAGAGCGGCGTCCCCTACTCGATCGTCCGCGCCACCCAGTTCATGGAGTTCGTCGGCGCGGTCCTGTCCTGGACCTCCGACGAGACCGCGGTCCGCCTGCCCACCACCCCGATCCAGCCGATCGCCGCGGCGGACGTCGCCGCCGCCGTTTCCGAGGTGTCGGCCGGGAAGCCGCTGAACGGAACCCTCGACGTCGGCGGCCCGGACGTCTACCCGCTGGACGAGCTGGGCCGGATCACGTTGTCCGCCAAGGGAGACACGCGTCCGGTGACCGTCGACGAGACGGCGGGCATGTTCGCCGCCGTCAAGGGCGACGTCCTCACCACGAAGGACGGCGCCCGCATCGCCGGGACCCGCTACCTCGACTGGCTGAAGTAACGGCACAGCGCGTGAAGGCCCCCTTCCCTCGGCTCAGTCGAGGGAAGGGGGCCTTCACGCGCTTCGGGATCAGCTCGGCAGCAGCGCCGGAGCAGCGAGACGGCTGGCGTTGGCCGCTTCGTCGTCCGGTTGGGCCTGCGCGGAACGCTCCGCCTCGACCCGCGCGAGGTAATTGGCGACCTCGCGCTCCTGCTTGTGCGAGTCCCAGCCCAGCAGCGGCGCCATCAGTTCCGCCACCACCGGCGCCGCCGTCACACCGCGGTCCCGCTCCTCGATGGAGATCCGGGTGCGCCGCGTCAGGACGTCCTCCAGGTGCAGCGCGCCTTCGTGCGAGACCGCGTAGACGACCTCCGCCTTCAGGTATTCCGCGGTTCCAGGGATCGCTTCGCCCAGTTCGGGACGTTCCGAGATCGACTCCAGGATGTCCTCGATCGCGGTGCCGTAGCGCTGGAGCAGGTGCTCGATACGGGCGATGGGCAGCCCCGTGCGCTGCACCAGCGAGTGCCGCGAGCCCCACAGCTCGTGGTAACCCGTCGCGCCGACGATCGGCAGCCGCTCGGTCCACGACGACGGCGCGGGACGGCCGAGGTCCTCCACCGCCACGTCGACCGCGTCGGCCGCCATCACGCGGTACGTCGTGTACTTGCCGCCGGCCACGATCACCAGACCCGGCACCGGATGCGCCACGGCGTGCTCCCGCGACAGCTTCGTCGTCGACGTCGCCTTCGCGGCCAGCAGTGGCCGAAGCCCCGCGTAGACACCTTCGATGTCGTCCGCGGTGATCGGCGTGCGCAGGACCGCGTTGAGGTGATCGAGCACGTAGTCGACGTCCGCCTGGCTGGCCGCCGGGTGTTCGCGGTCGAGGTCCCATTCGGTGTCGGTGGTGCCGACGATCCAGTGCCGTCCCCACGGGATGACGAACAGGACGCTCTTCTCGGTGCGCAGGATCAGCCCGGTGTCCAGGTCGATCTTCTCGCGCGGCACCACGAGGTGGATGCCCTTCGACGCGCGCACGGTGAACGGCGCGGGGATGCCCGCCGCTTCGGCCATGTCGTCGCTCCAGACGCCGGTGGCCGCGACGACCGTCTTCGCCCGGACCTCGATCTCCGCGCCGCTCTCGCGGTCGACGACCTTGGCGCCGACGACGCGTTCGCCGTCGCGGATCAGCGACGTGACCCGGGCGCGGGTGAGGACGGAGGCGCCCTGCTCGGCCGCGGTCCGCGCGATGGTCATCGTGTGGCGCGCGTCGTCGACCTGCGCGTCGTAGTACTGGATGGCGCCGATCAGGGCGTCGTCCGCGAGGCCGGGAGCGACCTTGCCCGCGCCGCGCTTGGACAGATGCCGGTGCCGCGGCAGGGCCCGCGCTCCACCGAGGGTGTCGTAGAGCGTGACCCCCGCGCCGATGTAGCCGCGTTCCCAGACGCGGTGCTTGAGCGGCACGAGGAACTTCACCGGCCGGACCAGATGCGGCGCCAGCGTCTGCAGCAGCAGGCTCCGCTCCTTCAGCGCCTCACGGACCAGCTTGAAGTCCAGGTTCTCCAGGTAACGCAGCCCGCCGTGGATCAGTTTGGACGATCGGCTGGACGTGCCCGCGGCGAAGTCACGGGCCTCGACGAGCGCGACGGAGAGCCCGCGCGACGCCGCGTCGAGCGCGACGCCGGCACCGGTCACTCCCCCGCCGACGACGAGGACGTCGATCTCCTCGCGAGCGAGCTTGCGCAGCGTCTCGGCACGGTAGACCGGGGAAAGCGGTACGGGTGTCACTCTGTTCCTCCTGTTCATCGGGCTCACTCGACCTCGACCCAGTCGAGCGTGCGGCCGACGGCCTTCTGCCAGCCCGCGTAGCCCTCGGCGCGCTGTTCGTCCGTCCACGACGGCTCCCAGCGCTTGTCCTCGTTCCAGTTCTGTTCCAGCTCGTCGGTGTTCTTCCAGAACCCGACGGCGAGCCCGGCCGCGTAGGCGGCACCGAGCGCGGTGGTCTCCGCGACGACCGGCTTCGACACCGGCACACCGAGGATGTCCGCCTGGAGCTGCATGCAGAGTTCGTTCGCCGTCACGCCACCGTCCACACGCAACACGTCGAGCGTGACGCCCGAGTCGTTCTGCATGGCCTCGACGACGTCGCGGGTCTGGTAGCAGATCGCTTCGAGGGTCGCCCGCGCCAGATGCGCGTTGGTGGTGGCGCGCGTGAGGCCGACGATCGCCCCGCGCGCGTCGGATCGCCAGTACGGCGCGAAAAGCCCGGAGAACGCGGGGACGAAGTAGACGCCGCCGTTGTCCTCGACCTGGCGCGCGAGGCTCTCGCTCTGGGACGCGCCGCTGATGATGCCCAGCTGATCGCGCAGCCACTGGACGGCGGAGCCCGTGACGGCGATCGAACCTTCCAGCGCGTACACCGGCTTCTCGTCGCCGAACTGGTAGGCCAGCGTCGTGAGCAGGCCGTGCTTCGAGCGCACGACCTCGTGCCCGGTGTTGAGCAGCAGGAAGTTGCCGGTGCCGTAGGTGTTCTTGGCCTCGCCGGGGCGGAAGCACACCTGGCCGACGGTGGCCGCCTGCTGGTCGCCGAGCACGCCGGTGATGGCGACCTCGCCGCCGAGCGGGCCGTCCGCGCGGGTGACGCCGAAACGGCCGTTGTTCGAAGACGGCGCGATCGACGGCAGCATCTGCTTGGGGACGCCGAAGAACGACAGCAGTTCGTCGTCCCACTCCAGCGTTTCCAGATCCATGAGCATGGTGCGCGACGCGTTCGTCGGGTCCGTCACGTGAACGCCGCCGTCGGGCCCGCCGGTGAGGTTCCAGATGAGCCAGGTGTCGGTGGTGCCGAAGAGCGCGTCACCCTTTTCGGCGTCCTCGCGGACGCCCTCGACGTTCTCCAGGATCCACTGGAGCTTGCCGCCGGAGAAGTAGGTGGCGGGCGGCAGACCGGCCTTCCGCCGGATGACGTCGCCCTTGCCCTCGCGTTCGAGCGCCGACGCGATCCGGTCGGTGCGGGTGTCCTGCCACACGATGGCGTTGCAGTACGGGCGCCCGGTGCGGCGGTTCCACACGACGGTGGTCTCACGCTGGTTGGTGATACCGAGCGACGCGAGGTCGGCGGCGGTCAGCTTCGCCTTGTTGAGCGCGGTGGCGATGACCGAACGGGTCCGCTCCCAGATCTCGGTGGCGTCGTGCTCGACCCAGCCCGGCTTGGGGAGGATCTGCTCGTGCTCGAGCTGATGGCGGGCGATCTCGTTGCCGCCGTGGTCGAAGATCATGAAGCGCGTGCTGGTGGTGCCCTGGTCGACGGCGCCGATGTAGTCAGGCATGATTTCCCTCTCTTCCGGGGGTCCGGGGGCGGAGCCCTCCGGGCGGGTTCGGGGTTGCACCCCGAAGGACGGAGTCTCCTTAGGAAACGCGCTCGATGTCCTTGGCGGGCAAGGCTTCCGGCGCCGGTTCGGCGGGCAGGTAACGCTCGATGAAGAACTTGTAGATCGCACCGCCGATGACCGCGCCGATGACCGGCGCCACGATCGGGATCCACCAGTACGGATAGCCGTATTGGTCGGTGAACGCGGTGTCGTAACCGGTGAGCCAGGACATCAGCCGCGGGCCGAAGTCGCGGGCGGGGTTGATCGCGTAGCCGGCGTTGGTGCCCCAGGCCATGCCGATCGCGACCACCAGGAAGCCGACGACGACCGGGGCGAGGTTCGCGGCGGGCGCGGTGTTGCGGAGGTCGGTGATGGCGAAGATCACCAGCGCGAGGATCGCGGTCCCGATGATCTGGTCGCGGAACGCGCCCCAGTCACCCACCGGCAGGGTTCCGTTACCCGGAAGGGTGGAGAAGACACCCTGGGTCTTGATCGTCAGGCCGGGGTCGGCGGCGTTGAGCACCTCGGTGTAGTTCCAGCGCACCAGCAGCGCGCCCAGGAACGCGCCGGCGGTCTGCGCCAGGGCGTACGGGGCGACCTTGCGCCACGAGAAGCCCTTGAACACCGCGAGCGCCACCGTGATGGCGGGGTTCAGGTGGGCGCCGCTGATCCGTGAAGCCACGTAGATACCGAGCGTGACACCGATGCCCCAGGCCCACGCGATGCTGTCGTGGTCCCCGATGCCCGCGGCGACGACTTGAGCCACCACCCCGCAGCCGAACAGGATGAGGATCATCGTCCCGACGAACTCCGCCGCCAGTTCGCCCGCCAGTCCGCGAGCCTTGAGGTTTCGCACCATTGCTTCCTCCACAAAGGACACCGTTGCCCTGTTGAGGCCGAAGTTAAGTTCGCGGAAACACGGGGTCAACGGACGCCGGTCGGCATTGTCGAACGGCCGAAGACGATGTTCGACATTGTCGAATCAGGGCCGGTCGGGCTACGGTTGAGCCGTGCCCGGTCCGATCCAGTCCATCGAGCGCGCCGCCGCGATCCTGCGGTTGCTGGCGCGCGGTTCGGGGCGTCTGGGGGTCGGCGAGATCGCCGATTCCCTCGAACTCGCCAAGGGAACGGCGCACGGGATCCTGCGCACCCTGCAAGGGGTCGGCTTTGTCGAACAAGACCGCGACACCGGGAAATACCAACTGGGCGCGGCACTGCTGCACCTCGGCACGAGCTATCTCGACGTCAACGAGCTCCGGTCGCGCGCGATCAACTGGGCCGACGCGCTGGCCGCGCGCAGCGGTGAGGCCGTCCGGATCGGCGCGCCACTGGAAGGCCGGGTCCTGGTGGTGCACCACGTTTTCCGCCCCGACGACAGCCTGCAGACCCTCGACGTCGGGACGCTTCTGCCGTTGCACGCGACCGCGCTCGGGAAAGTGCTTCTGGCCTACGACACCGGTCTCGTGGCATCGTTGCGCACCGGCGAGCCGGAGGCCTACACGCGCCGGACCCTGGTCACCCAGACCGCCATCAAACGCGCCTGCGGCAAGGTGCGCGAGGCGGGCTGGGCGTGCGAGAACGGCGAGATGATCACCGGCGAGGCCGGGATAGCGGCGCCGATCCGCGGCCACGGCGGCATCGTGGTCGGCGCGATCGGGGTGTCCGGCGCGACGGAACGGATCTGTGAAGCCGACGGCAGCCCGATCCCCCGGCTGCTCGGCCAGGTACGCGACGCGGCACGGGCGGTCTCCCGCGATCTCGGCGCGTCCCGATGGTGATGGAGGTGCTCGCGTGGTCCAGCGCTACGTGATGTCGATCGACCAGGGCACCACCTCGACGCGGTGCATCCTGTTCGACGCGCGCGGCAGGCTGGTGTCGGTCGCGCAGCGCGAACACCAGCAGCACTTCCCCCGGCCGGGGTGGGTCGAGCACGACGCGACGGAGATCTGGCGCAACGTCGGCCGGATCGTGCCGCAGGCGCTGGCCGACGCCGGCGTCGAACCGGCGCAGGTGGTCGGCCTCGGCATCGCGAACCAGCGCGAGACGACGGTGCTGTGGGACCGGCACACCGGCAACCCGGTCGGGCGCGCGATCGTCTGGCAGGACACCCGCACCGACGCGATACTCGAACAGCTCGCCCGGGAGCCGGGCGCCGACCGCGTCCGGCGGCTGTGCGGGCTGCCGCTGGCGACGTACTTCTCCGCTCCCCGGATCCGCTGGATGCTGGAAAGGACTCCTGGCCTGCGGGAACGCGCCGAGCGCGGCGACGTGCTGTTCGGGACGGTCGAGAGCTGGCTGATCTGGAACCTGACCGGCGGGCCCGACGGCGGCGTCCACGTCACCGACGTCACCAACGCCTCGCGCACCATGCTGATGAACCTGCGGACGCTGTCCTGGGACGACGAGCTGCTGGAGTTCTTCGACGTCCCGCGCGCGATGCTGCCGGAGATCCGCCCGTCGACCGAGGTGTACGGGACGACCTCGCGCGTGGTGCCGGGGATCCGGATCGCGGCCGCGCTCGGCGATCAGCAGGCGGCGCTGTTCGGCCAGACCTGCTTCGCGCCCGGCGAGGCGAAGTGCACGTACGGAACCGGCAGCTTCCTGCTGCTCAACACCGGCCCGACGCCTGTGCTTTCGACCCACGGCATGCTGACCACCGTCGGGTTCAAGATCGGCGACGAGCCCGCCGTCTACGCCCTCGAAGGGTCGATCGCCGTCACCGGGTCGCTGGTGCAATGGTTCCGCGACGGGCTCGAACTGATCGGCAGCGCGCCCGAGATCGAGACACTGGCGCGGACGGTCGAGGACAACGGCGGCTGCTACATCGTGCCCGCCTTCTCCGGCCTGTTCGCGCCGCACTGGCACAGCGAGGCACGCGGCGTGATCGCCGGGCTGACGTCGTACATCACCAAGGGGCATCTCGCCAGGGCCGTCCTGGAGGCGACGGGCTGGCAGACCCGCGAGGTCGTCGACGCGATGAACGCCGATTCGGGGCTCGCGCTCTCGACGCTCAAGGTGGACGGCGGGATGACCGCCGACAACCTGCTGATGCAGTTCGTCGCCGACGTCCTCGACGTGCCGGTGGTGCGCCCGATGGTCGCCGAGACGGTCTCGCTGGGCGCGGCGTACGCGGCCGGGTTGTCGGTCGGGTACTGGCCGGACCTGGAGGGCCTGCGGCGGAACTGGCACCGCGCCGGACAATGGCTGCCGACGATGGACCCGGCCCGCCGCGACAGCGAGTATTCGCACTGGCGCCAGGCCGTGGAACTGACGTTCGGCTGGATGCGCCCGGGCCCGACCGCCGCTCCCCCGGGCTCCGACCTGGTCGAGGTCGTCCTGGCCGACCACCGCCGGATCGAACAGCTGTTCCGGGACCTCCGCAACGACGAGGCCGATCGCCCGACACTGATCGCCGAGCTCTCGGCGGCGCTGGTCGCCCACGCCACCGCGACCGAACGGATCATCCGTCCCGATGCGAGCGACCGCGGGCTCGCGGACGAGCTGCTGGCCGTACTGGAAGCCACCGATCCCGAGAAAGCGTTGGCGGTACTGGAGAACTCGGTGGACGCGCATATCCGCGCCGAGGAACGCGGGTTGCTGAACGAACTGCGGCGCACGCTGTCCACTTCGGACCGAACGGGCCTCGGCCGGGCGTTCGTGGCCGAACGGCAGCGGCAGCTGGACCTCGACTGCGGCTCCGCCGCGCACGTCCGCAAGCAGGGTTCCCGGCTACGGCTTTCGTGACGTGCTAGCCTGTCGCCGTGCGCCGCTTCACCCGACTCGTAGTCAAGCGCGCCGGCTGAACCAGGTCGCCGGCGCGCAATCCGGCGACCCCTCGATACGGGGCATCTCCCGGGACCTGGCCCTCCATGGCCTGTACTTTTCCCGCCCTTGGAGTCCACGATGTCCGCTGTCTCGTTCCAGATCCCCGCACCCCGCTCGTCCATGCTGGTCCGCCGCCGGATCGCGACCTACTTCGTCGGTGGCGTCGAGCAGATCCCCGGCCTGGTCGAGGCGCTCGGCTGCCTGGTCCACGACCTGTCCGTCGACGTCCGCGACGGCGTCCGTGAAAGCACCATGACCTGCGCCGTCCTGATCGACGCCGATGAGGTCGAGCCGCTGCTGGAGAGGCTGCGGGAGCTGTCGTCGGTCGTCTCCTCGGAACTGGTCTGACCCGAAACTCGTAACTCGCGTGATCAGAGGCGTAACTCGCGTGATCGAAGGCGTATCTCACGAGTTACGCCTCCAATCACGCGAGACCGGCGTCAAGCCCCGTATGCCGAAGTCGCGGCACGGTGTCACCGCCGACCTGGCTCCCCGTCTGCGAAAGTGACCTCGGCCGTGTTCTCCACGATCACTCTGAAAGCGCTTACAAGAAGCTCGGCGAAACAGGCCCCGGAAGCCGCCGACACACCGCCGGTCTGGGCTTTGAGCGCGGCCAGCTGCTCGCCCGCCAGCGGCGCGACCCGGTCCATGAACTGTCCGAGGAACCGCAGGGCCGCGGCGGGCGGGACCCCGGCTCCGGCGAGCTCCGCCACCGCGCGCGAGACCGACGGGCGCACGACGGCCGGCGTCCCCGCGTCGTCCCGCCCGAGCACGCCGTGCCGCTCCAGGCAGCGGACGAGGGCGGGCTGGTCACGGGCGATGTCGGCCATCGCCGTGTCCAGCCCGTCGGCGCGGTCCACTGTGGTCGTTCCGAGCATCGCGGCGATGGACACCAGGTTGAAGCCCTGTTTCTGCAGCATCGTGATCCGCCGGAGGCGCCGCAGGTGGGTCGGCCCGTAGTAGGCGGTCCTGCCGTGCCGCACCGGTGGGGCGAGCAGGCCCCTCGTCTGATGGGCCCGGATATTGCGCGCCGACATGCCGACGATCGTGGAGAGTTCTTCGATCGTGTATCCGGCCGGTCTCGGCAAAAAGGGCTTCACGCCGATCAGCTTAACAATGGTCGGATGAGTGCACCATGAAGCCGCGGCAATGGCGCCGCCACTGTCAACCGGCTGAATCAGCGAGTTGCCATAAGTTGATCGGTTCGCGCGCCCGGGCACAAGGCGAACGCCTGGTTTACATGGTTTCGTGCCAAGTAATGCCGGTTTTGGGGCATTCCGCGCCCATCGGCTGCTCCAGTCAGGCGATCTTGATGGGCCGCCGACTTCCCTGCCGTTTAAATGCACCTGAGACATCTGATGTCTCGACTCTGTCGACGCCTGCGGAGCGCCGCTGAACCCGACGGCCGGTCGTCAAAGTTTCAACTTGTTTCAGGAGGTTTCAATGTTCTGGAAACGGATCGCGGTCGCGGCCGTTGCCGCGACCGGGCTGGCCACGGCGCTGGTGGTGTCCCATCAGGACACTCCCGCCGCCGCGGTGGAGCCCGCCGCGGCGGCGGTGCCCAAGTTCGACCACATCGTCCTCGTGATGTTCGAAAACAAGGACTACAAGGAGATCAGCGGCAGCTCGAAGGCGCCCTACTTCAACCAGCTCGCCGCACAGGGAGCCAAGTTCACCAAGGCCTACGGGACGACACACCCGAGCCAGCCGAACTACATCGCCCAGTTCGCGGGCTCGACGCACGGGGTCGACAGCAACAAATGCCAGGATCTCGGGAACAAGGAGAACCTCGCTTCCCAGCTGGCGGGAATCGGCAAGAAGTTCGTCGGCTATGCCGAAAGCATGCCATCCGACGGCTACACCGGCTGCACGAAGGGAAAATACGCGCGCAAGCACAACAGCTGGGTCAGCTTCAGCAATGTGCCGTCGTCGGCGAACAAACGGTTCTCGGCGTTCCCGAGCGACTTCACCAAGCTGCCGGACGTCGCTTTCGTGACCCCGGACCTGTGCAGCGACATGCACGACTGCCCGGTCGACACCGGTGACAAATGGCTGAAGAAGAACCTCGACGCCTACGCCCAGTGGGCCAAGACGCACAACAGCCTGCTGATCGTCAATTTCGACGAGGACAGCGGGACGTCGGTGAACCAGATCTTCACCACGTTCGTCGGTGCCAACGTGAAACCGGGCAGCTACAGCGAATCGATCAACCACTACTCGATCCTCCGCACGATCGAGGCGGCGTTCGGCCTGCCGGGCATCGGCAACGCGGCGAACAAGCCGCCGATCACGAACGTCTGGCGGTGACCGGGTGAACCCCGCGGGCGTGTCCACTGTGGACGCGCCCGCGGGGCCTTGTCGGGCGCGGAAAGCTCCCCGCCCCGAGGTCCCGGCGACGGTGTCGCGAAAGCCACTTTCGGGACGTCTGATGTCCCGAAAGTGGCTTTCGCGACACGTCTCGACCAGGGGGCACGTCACGAACTCGTCAGCGTCGCACCCGGACTCGCCTCACCCCACAACAGTTCTTCGGGCTCCTCCGCAGGAAGGCACGACCGTGAACACCCGCACCCGCGTCCTGATCGCCGTCACCGGAACCCTCGCGCTGGCCGCGGCCGCCGTGCTCTACGTCGGGGCGGCGGGCGCGCGCAACCAAGGCGCCGCCTCGGCGGGTACCAGCGACGCCGTCATCCTCGAAGGCCCTCGATTGCTGTTCCGCAGCACCGCCGACGCCGACCGCGGGCACGTGTCCAGTGTCAGCGCGACCGACCCCGGCGGGCCACGCGCGGTGTCGACCGTGACCTGCAGCCGGGTCCACGCCGCGGGCGGCACCGCGATCTGCCTGCGGCCGGAAACCGGGCTGACCACCTACCAGCTGGCCGTGCTCGACCGCCGTCTCGCGGTGACCCAGGAGATCCCGCTGGTCGGGGTGCCCAACCGGGCGCGGGTCTCGGCCGACGGGCAGCGGCTGGCGTGGACGGTGTTCGTCACCGGCGACTCCTACAACGGCGGCCGGTTCTCCACCCGCGCCGGCACCCTCGACCTCACCACCGGTGAGGTCGAGGGCACGCTGGAGGACTTCGCCGTGACCGTGGACGGCAAGCCGTACCAGGCGGCCGACGTCAACTTCTGGGGCGTCACCTTCACCCGGCAGCCGAACCGGTTCTACGCCACCATGTCGACCGGCTCGCACCGGTATCTCGTCGAAGGCGACTCGAAGGCCCGCACCGTGCGGACGGTGCGGGACAACGTCGAATGCCCGTCCCTCTCCCCCGACGAGACCCGCGTCGCCTACAAGTCCGCCATCGACGGCGACCCCGCGAAGGGCTGGCGGGTCTCGGTGCTCGACCTCTCCAGCGGCACGGTGACCCCGCTGGCCGAGACCCGGAGCGTCGACGACCAGCCGGCCTGGCTCGACGGCCGCACCGTCGCCTACGCCCTCCCCCGCACGCAAGGACACTCCGATGTCTGGGCCGTCCCCGCCGACGGGACCGGCTCGCCCCGGCTGCTCATCCCGGAGGCGGAGTCGCCCGCCGCGCTGCCCTAGGCTGCCGCGTATGAGGGCCGCGCTGCTGATCGTCGACATGCAGGAAATGCTCGTTCCCCTGGTCTGGCGCGGTGAGGAGCTGGCGGCCCGGATCGCCGGTCTCGCCCGGCGGGCCCGTGAGAACGGCGTCCCGGTGATCGCGCTGCGGCAGATCGGCGCTCCCGGCACCGACTTCGATCCCGCGTCGCCGGGCACCCGGGTCAGCGCGCTGCTCGGTCTCGAACCGGTCGACGTCGTGGTCGACAAAACGGCGACGGACTCCTTCTACCGCACCGGCCTGGCCGGTCTGCTGGCCGACCGGGGCGTCGACACCGTCGTGCTGACCGGGCTGGCCACCGACTACTGCGTCGACGCGACCGCCCGGTCCGCGCAGAGCCACGGGCTGGACGTCGTGCTGGTCGCCGACGGCCACGCGCCGTCCGCCGACGGCGACCCCACCACGGGCCTGACGGCCGAACAGGTCATCGCCCGGCACAACCTGCTCCTGAGCACGGCGATCCACCCCGGCGGACGGGTGCGCGTGGTGCCGTCGGCGAAGGTCGGGTTCACCGGCTCGTAGGATCGGCCCGCCATGATCACGAACTTCCTGCTCGACCACTCCGCCCTCGTGCCGGCGGCGATCCTCCTGCTCGCTCTCGTCTGCGCTGCCCTGGGCTATCTGTTCGCGGGCAGGCGCCGGATCCTGTGGACCCTCACCGGCGCGTCCCTGGTGCCGGTCTTCGCGCTGACCCTGGTGCCGACCGCGCACACGATCGACGAGGTCGTCTGCACGGCACAGTTCTTCCTGCCCACGCTCGGCTCGGTCGAACTCCTGGCCAACATCGCGCTGTTCCTGCCCCCGGTGTACTTCGCCGCGCTGGCGTCCCGGCGGCCGTTGACGATGCTCGCGGCGGGTTCGGCCCTGTCCGCCGCGATCGAGGCGTTGCAGGCGTTCGTCCCCGCCATCGGCCGCGCCTGCGACACCGGCGACTGGCTGATGAACACCGTCGGCGCCCTCCTCGCGACAGGCATGGCGTGGCTGGCGGGCCGCCGCGCTCAGTCGGGCAGTTCGACGGGCGCGATCTCGTCGTAGACGTCACCCGGTCCCGGGTTCGCCGGGTCCGTCTCGCCGCCGAAGTGATGCAGGACGCCCCACACCGCGTTGAGCGCCGTCTGGACGGCGCCCTCGGCCCAGCCCGCCGTCCACGAGACGTCGTCGCCCGCCAGGAACAGACCGCGGTGGCGTTCCTCCAGCCGGTCCTGTTTGAAGTGGGTGAACAGCCGGTGCTGGTAGCGGTAGTGGCCGGGCAGGTTGGCCTTGAACGCGCCCATGAAATGCGGTTCGGCCTCCCACGACACGGTCACCGGGTCGCCGATGATGTGCCGCCGGACGTCGACGCCCGGATAGATCTCCTTCAGTGACTGCAGCATCACCTCGACCCGCTCGGAGACCGAGAGCGGCAGCCACTTCAGCGAATCGTCTGCCCACGTGTAGGACAGGCAGATCACCGCGGGCGCGTCCGGATCGTCGCCGAGCAGGTACGTGCCGCGCGGCATGCGGTCGGTGAGCGTCATGCTCATCGTGTCGCGGCCGGTCGCCGGGTCCTTGTCCAGCCAGAAGGGCCGGTCGACCGGGACGAAGACCTTCGAGGACTCCATGTAGTGCGTGCGCTCGATCGCCGTCCAGTGGTCGATCGGGAACAGCGCCTCGTCGCAGGCGATCTTCGACAGCAGCATCCAGCTCTGCGCGGTGAACACCGCCGCCGGATAGGTGCGGATGCGGCCTTCGGTGTCGGTCACGGTGATGTTGTTCGGCGCGGTGCGGTGCAGCCTCGCGACACCCGGGTTCGGGCTTCCGCCGTGGAGCGAGCTCAAACTCGTTCCCGCGGGCCAGAACGCGATGTCCTCGGGGGCGTGTTCCCACAGCCGCAACGGAAGCTGCCTGCTCCCGCCGACGATGCTGCGGTGCTCGTCGTCGGCGCCGGTGTAGACCACCCGCAGGATCTCCAGGATCGAGTTCGGGAAGTCGGTGTCCCAGCCGCCGGTGCCGAAGCCGACCTGCCCGAAGATCTCGCGGTCGCGGAACGAGGCGAACGCGGGCGAGTCGCAGAGGAAACCGTAGAAGGTCTGGTTGTCCAGCTTCGGCACGAGTTCGTTCCACAGCCGCTTGATCGTCTTCACGTCGCGGTCGCGGATCGCCTTCTGCATCTCGGGGAACGCGGCCTGCTCGGACAGCGTGCTGTCCCAGGCGGCCGCGACCTTGCCGAAGACGGAGGGGAGTTCGTCGGCGGTGCGCGCGTAGTGGCTCTCCCCCTTGAGGTCGACGACGGTGCTCGGCGTCCCTTCGGCCAGCGGATTCGGGAACGGCGTGGTCTCCAGGCCGACCTTGTCGATGTAGTGGAAGAGCGCGGTCGACGAAGGCGGGAAGCGCATCGCGCCCATCTCCGCGACGACGTCGTCCGGGCAGCCGGGGAAGTTCACCGTGCGCAGGCGGCCGCCGATCTCGGCGATCTCGTACACGACCGGGTGCAGGCCGAGTTTCATCAGCTCGTACGCGGTGACGATGCCGGAGAGGCCACCGCCGATCACCGCCACCTCGGTGCCGTGGCGTTCGGCGGGGAGCGAACCGAGACCGGCAGGGTGGGCGAGGAAATCGTCGTAGGCGAACGGGAAATCGGGGCCGAACATGGTGATCGGGCGGCCCGCCGGTTCGTCGTGGTGGATCGCGGTCGGGAGGGCGGAGGTCATGCGGAAAGTCCTCGGTACAGCTCGGGCCGTCGGTCGGCGAGGTGGGTGTTCTCCAGACGCGACGCGACGAGCGCGTCAAGGGTGACTTCGGCGCTGATCAGCTCCGGGCCGTCGTCCGCGCGGGCGAGCACTTCGCCGGTCGGGGCGACGACGCAGGAGCGGCCGCAGTAGGTCAGCTCCTGTTCGGTGTCGCACCGGTTCGCGTACGCGACGAACAGCTGGCTCTCGTAGGCGCGGGCGGGCACCAGCGTGTCGGCGACCAGTTCGTACGGGCTCATCAGCGCGGTCGGGACCACGAGCAGTTCGGTCCCCGCCAGCGCGTGCGCGCGCACCAGCTCGGGGAACTCGACGTCGTAGCAGATCAGCAGCCCGACGCGGAGACCGCCGAGCTCGGCCTGCACGACCGCCTCGGTGCCCGGCTCGAACCAGTCACGGTCGATGTCGCCGAACAGATGCGTCTTGCGGTAGTTCGCCAGCCGCTGCCCGGCGGGGCCGATCAGCTGGACGCTGTTGTACACGCGGCCGTCGTCCGACTCGGGATACCCATAGGCCAGCGCGACGCCGGTTTCCCTTGCCAGCGCGGACATCCGCGCCGCTGTCGGACCGTCGGCCGGTTCGGCGAGCTCGTGGGAACGGGCGCCGATGTGGTAACCGGTGGTGATCATCTCGGCGGCGATCACGAGATCGGCGCCCGACGCCGCGACGGCGGACGGCAGCTCGGCGTACGAGCCCTGATGGACGGCGACCTTCATGGTGACGACGATATCCGCCGTTCCGATGCGCCGATAAGGGCTGATCATTGCG
The DNA here is from genome assembly GCF_055561455.1 of Amycolatopsis sp. PSD-21. Lineage (NCBI taxonomy): Bacteria > Bacillati > Actinomycetota > Actinomycetes > Pseudonocardiales > Pseudonocardiaceae > Amycolatopsis > Amycolatopsis sp. PSD-21. The sequence goes on from NZ_CM145712.1 coordinate 5,573,164, forward strand.
TTGGATATTGGCAGACCATCGAATCAGTGCAGTATTCCGCAATTCAGCGGCGATCTGTTGTCTGGATCACCCTCCCGGCGGTGGTTCCTCCGCGTGATCGTCCGCCCAGCCGAGGGCCTCGGTGATCGCCTGCTCCGCGATCGCCGACATCGTCGACATGTAGGTCCCGCTGACGTGGTTGTCGTCGAGGTAGACGAGCACGTTGCCGATCACCGGCGGGCAGACCTCGGCCGTGCAGAAGTAGTCGCTGAAGTCGAGGAAGCGCACGTTCGGCGGCAGATCCGGCAATGCCTCGTACGGCGGCTCCGCCGCATAAAGGTCGTAGCGCGGGGTCGCGCACTCGGGCGCCTCCGCGCCACGGCTCTCGACACACGCCGACGGCGACTGGCCGAAGCGCGGGTTGTCCCGCACCGCGAGCACGGGGATGCCCGCTTCGTCGACCTTGCGCCACTGGGCGATGTAGCCGGCGGGAACCCGTTCCTCGACGCCGACCTTCACATCCCTGGTGCCGATCGTCATCACCGCGTCGGGCCGCGTCGTGACGATCTCGTCCACGACGGCGCTGTTCCAGTCGATGCAGGCCTGGTCGCCCGGCACGGTGTCGGAGTCGGTGGAGAACGGGCAGCCGCCGCGGAGGATCGCCGTGACCTCCCAGTTCTTCTTCTCTGCGATCGGGAGCAGGGCGCCGAGGAACTGCCCGGCGTGGGAGTCACCGGCGACCACGATCCGGCGGGCGGGATGCCCGGAGGTCTGCGACGTGCAGACCTCGAGGTCGGCGTTGCGCGGGGAGGGACCACAGCGCCCGGGGTCGATCCCTGCCCAGTCTTCGGACACCGCGACGAACGACGGGACGAGCGCGGCGTCGGCGGCACCCCAGTAGGTGAATCCTTCGGTGTGCGCGAGCGCGCCGGGGTGGTCGGGATCGTCCACGGCGATCGCATAACCCTCCGCCTGGCTCACACTCACCCACTGCCAGGCGCCCGTCGCGGCGAGCACGGCCGCGAGCGTCGCGACGCCGAAACGGTAAGCGCCCCAACGGTTCCGCGTTCCGATCGCGGAACCGCGGACCGGTTTCTCGACCAGGTGATGGGTGAGGACGGCGAGGACGAACGACAGCGCGATGATCACCGCGCCGCCACGCAGGCCCACTTCCTCGCGGTCACGGGCGACGAGGTAGAACACCAGGACCGGCCAGTGCCAGAGGTAGAGCGCGTAGCTCAGGTCGCCCAGATACTTCAGCGGGCGGCTGCTGAGGAAACGATCCGCGCCGCCCTTGCAGGCGGTGTCGCCCGCGAGGATCACCAGCGCGGCGGAAAGCGTCGGCCAGAGCGCGAGGTAGCCGGGGAAGACCGTGCCGACCTGGAGCACCAGACCGCAGGAGACGAGCCCGGCGACCCCGGCCCAGCCGAACACGACGCGCGCCGGGCGGGGCAGCGGAACCCGGTCGAGCACCAGCGCGAGCAGACCCCCGAGCGCGAATTCCCAAACCCGCGTCAGCGAATCGAAATACGCCAACGGCTGGTCGACCGCGGTCAGCCACACCGAATACGCCAGCGAAGCCGCGAACACGGTGCCGAGTACACCGAGGAGCATCGGCCGGACGTTGCGGCGTGTCCGCGTGGCGACCAGCAGCACCAGGCCGACCAGTAGCGGCCAGACCACGTAGAACTGTCCCTGGATCGACAACGACCAGAAGTGCTGGACGACGCTCGCCGAGTCGTGCTGCGCGAAGTAGTCGGCGGAATCCGCCGCCAGCCGCCAGTTCTCCACGTAGAGCGCGGAGGCGACGACCTCCTTGATCGTCTGGAACCAGCGGTTCTGCGGCAACAGCACCATGCTCACCGCGACGACGAGCAGCAGCACGGTGAGCGCGGCCGGGAACAGCCGCTTGATCATCCGGCCCCACATCGGCCGGTACTCGATCCTCCCGCGCGCCACCGCGCGGTAGAGCTGGCCGGTGACGAGGAAGCCGGAGATCAGGAAGAACGCGTCGACGCCGCCGGAGATCCGGCCGAGCCAGACGTGGTAGACGACCACGAGAACGCAAGCGAGGGCCCGCAGTCCCTGGATTTCCGGGCGGAACCGCCGCTCCGTCTCCCGCACACGACCACCACCAAGATCACCCGCCACCGACGGGCGGGGACCCTACGGCAGGAAGCTGTGAGCGGGCTATGCCCCCTCGTGGGTGGCGTGCGGTCACCTTGGGGTTGGGCGGCGAAGGCGGCGGGTTGCGAAAGTGGCTTTCACAACCCTCAACGTTGCGAAAGTGGCTTTCGCAACGTCGGCGGGCGGGTAGCGCAAGCGCCCTGCCTCCGGGCTGCAGCGAAGGCGCGGGGTGTCGCGAAAGCCACTTTCGGGACATCCCACGTCCCGAAAGTGGCTTTCGCGACACGATCGCACGAACGGTCAGGTCGACTTCTGGCCGTCGATGCTCTCCCGCAGGATGTCGGCGTGGCCGGCGTGCTGGGCGGTCTCGGCGATGACGTGCGTCAGCACCCGGCGCACGCTGCGCACCGCGCCCGGCGGGTTCCAGGGCGCGTCCGGCAGCGGGTGCGTCGCGGAGAGGTCCGGGATCGACGAGACGATCTCCTTCGTCCGCGCGGCCACCTCGTCGTAGCGCGCGAGGATCCCCGCGAGCGTGTCGCCGGGCAGCATCCTGAAGTTGTTCTGGTGGTCGATCGCCCACTGCGGGAACTCGCGGGCGGTCCCGGCGCCGAGGTCGGCCCAGGTGACGCCCTCCGGCAGGTCGTAGGTCATCGCGGACGGGCCCTCGACCGCGAACCGCAGCCACATCTCCTCGATCGAGGCGACGTGTTTGACCAGGCCGCCGAGGCTCAGCTCGCTGACCGTCGGATGCTCGTCGAGTTGCTCGTCGGTGAGCCCCTGGACGGTGGTGGTCAGCGCGGCGCGGACGGTGTCGAGGGCTTCGAGCAGGTCGGCGCGCTCGGCGTCGAGGATGGTGGCGGTCATCGGGCCCTCCGGATTGTCGTTTTCTGGCACAAGACGACTCTCTCAGGGGTAGAGGACAGGTTGTGGCCTCTACTGGAGGCATCATGGAAAACATGCCGAAGACCTCCGCGCGCCTGCTGTCGATGCTCTCGTTGCTGCAGGCCCGCCGCGACTGGCCGGGGGCGCTGCTGGCCGAGCGGCTGGACATCAGCCCGCGCACCGTCCGGCGCGACGTCGACAGGCTGCGCGAACTCGGCTACCCGATCGCGACCATCAAGGGCCCCGACGGCGGATACCGGCTCGACGCCGGGTCCGAACTGCCGCCGCTGCTGTTCGACGACGATCAGGCGGTCGCGCTGGCCGTCGCGCTCCAGATCGCCACCACCAGCGGCGCGGGGATCGAGGAAGCGGCGATGCGGGCGCTGCACACCGTCCGGCAGGTGATGCCTTCGCGGCTGCGGCGCCGGATCGACACCCTGCGGGTCACCGCCGTCGAATCGCCCGCGAGCCGGTCGGAACCCCGTGTCGACGGCGATGTCCTGCTCGCGCTCGGCGCGGCCGTGCACGCCCGCGAGATCCTGCGGTTCGACTACGCGGACGCGCCGCGCCGGGCCGAACCACATCACCTGGTCACCTGGCACGGCCGCTGGTACCTCGTCGCCTGGGATCTCGAGCGCGCGGACTGGCGCACCTTCCGGGCCGACCGGATCTCGCCGCGCACACCGACCGGCCCACGGTTCAGCCCACGGGAACTGCCGGCTCCCGACGTCGCCACCTTCGTCGCGAGCCGCTTCCGTGGTTCGTCCGAGACCGGCGAGTGGCCCTGCCGCGGGGAAGTCGTCCTCGATCTCCCCGCGGCGACGGTGTCCCACTACGTCCGCGACGGCGTCGTGGAAGAGCTCGGACCCGATCGGTGCCGTCTGGTGCTGGGCTCGTGGTCATGGGCCGGGCTCGCGGCGAGTATCGGCCGGTTCGACGCCGACATCGAGGTCGTCGGGCCGCCCGAACTCAAGGAGGCCTTCGCGTTGCTGGCCCGCCGTTACGCGAAAGCCGCCCGCTGAACATGGGTACGACGCCGGGAACCGCCCAGGGTCTGGAGGCGGTGCCCGACGCCGTCGACCGCCCGTGGTCCGGGGGCGGCGCCCTCCGGTGCCGGCCCGCCCGGGGTCCTGCACCGAAGCCTTAGGTCATCACGCCTTGTGGTGCACCTCCTGGAGGCCGTACACCGGCGTCGGGATGCCCTCGTAACGCGCTTTCAGTTGCAGTGCCAGGTAAAGCGAGTAGTGCCGCGACTGGTGCAGGTTCCCGCCGTGGAACCAAAGACCTTCCTGCCGCGTGGGCTTCCACATGTTGCGCTGCTCCCCCTCCCACGGGCCCGGGTCCTTCGTCGTCCCGGAGCCGAGGCCCCAGCATTTGCCGACGAGGTCCGCCGTCTCCTGCCCGACCAGGTCGGCGACCCAGCCGTTCATCGAGCCGTAGCCGGTCGCGTAGACGACGAGGTCCGCCTTCAGTTCCGTACCGTCGGACAGCACCACGGCGTCCCGCGTCAGATGATCGACCTGGCCATGGGCCAGCTTGATCTTCCCGTCGGCGACCAGTTCCGAAGCGCCGACGTCGATGTAGTAGCCGGAGCCGCGGCGCAGATACTTCAGGAACAGGCCGGATCCGTCGTCGCCCCAGTCGTGCTGGAACCCGGCCGCTTCCAGCCGTGCGTAGAAGTCCTTGTCCCGCTCGCGGATCGCGTCGTACACCGGGATCTGGAACTGCGGCATGATCCGGTACGGGATCGACGCGAAGATCATGTCCGCCTTGTCGGTGGTGATCCCCGACCGCACCGCGCGTTCCGAGTACAGATCGCCGAGCCCCAGCTCCATCAGCGAATCCGACTTCACCACGTGGGTGGAGGACCGCTGCACCATGGTGACGTCCGCGCCGTGTTCCCACAGCGCCGCGCAGATGTCGTGCGCGGAGTTGTTGGAGCCGACCACGACGGCCTTCTTGCCCGCGTAGGCGTCCGGGCCGGGGTGCTGGGACGAATGGTGCTGATCGCCCTCGAACACGTCCATTCCGGGGAACGACGGGAGGTTCGGCTTGCCCGACATCCCGGTCGCGAACACGACGTGCCGTGGCGTGAGCACCAGCTCCTCGCCCTCTCGGACCACGGTCACCAGCCACTGCTTCTGTTCTTCGTCCCAGGAGGCCGAGGTGACCTCGGTGCTGGTCCAGTACGGCACTTCCATGAGCCGCGTGTACATCTCGAGCCAGTCGGCGATCTTGTCCTTGGGCGCGAACACCGGCCAGTTCTCCGGGAACGGCAGATAGGGCAGATGGTCGTACCAGACCGGGTCGTGCAGGCAGAGGTTCTTGTACCGCTTGCGCCACGAATCACCCGGCCGCTCGTTGCGTTCCAGGACCAGCGTGGGCACGTCGAGCTGCCGCAGCCTGGCGCCGAGCGCGATCCCGCCCTGCCCGCCGCCGATGACGACGACGTACGGCTGCTGCTCGTAGCCGAGCCGGGTCTGTTCCTCCTCGCGCTTCTCGGCCCACGACTTCCGGCCGCGCACGACGCCGTGCTCGACCCCCTTCGGCCGCTGCTCGTTGCGACGTTCCTCGAAACCTTTGAGCTCGCGCAGGCTCGTCAGCAGCGTCCAGGCGCCTTCGTCCTTCAGCCTCAAGTGCCCCTTCGCGCGCCCGGTCGCGGTTTCGAACTCGAGCCACGCCTCGGTCACGCCGTCGGCCTCGGTCGGCGTCTCGGTCGTACGGAACCCGGACGGGTCGATCCGGTCGAGGCACGCGCCGAGCATGCCGGCCACCTCGTCGCGACCTTCGACCGTCTTGATCGTCCAGGTGAAGGCGACCAGGTCACGCCAGTAACTGTCGACGGCGAAAAGCGCCGCGGCGGCGTCGGCATCGCGGGCGGCGAGGGCCGATTCGAACCGGCTCAACCAGGCGTCCACCCGGGCCTGCGGCGAGCCCGTCGCCTCGATCCGGTCCACCGTCTGTGTCATGGCCACTCCTGAACTTCGACGTTCGGCTGTTACCCCGATCACACGCCCCGGGCGGGTACGGGGGCAAAGGTTGCAGCTTGTTGCACCTCCGGCTCCTTGGCGCGCCTCGGCGGGCGGTCCTATGCTGGTCAGTCGACGCGATGGTGCGGAGGTGGCCTGTGAGCGTGCACAGCTCGGTCCCGCCCGGCGTCGACCTGCCGATGCACGCCCGGGACCTGATCCGCATGCACGAAGCCGTGATCGGCGGCGGCCGTCCCCGGGTCCGGCCGCGGCCGCTGGTGTCGCGGTCGTGGTCACGGATGCTGAGCCTCGGGCTCGCCGCCGACGGGGTGAACACGCGGGATTCGGTGCCGTTCGACGAGGTCGCCCGCCGTCGCCGCGCCTCCCCGCTGCGGCTGGTGGTCGAGGACCTCGGACAGGTGGTCGGCGCGACGGCCGACACCGCGAACATGCTGCTGGTGGTGACCGACGCGGAGGGGATCATCCTCTGGCGGGTGGGCTCGTCCGCCGTGCGGCGCCGGGCCGACACCTTGGGTTTCACCGAAGGCGCCGTCTGGACCGAGACCAGGGTCGGCACCAACGCGATCGGCACCGCGCTCGCCGAGGCCGCGCCCGTGGAACTGCTCGCGGGCGAACATTTCGAACAGGGCCAGCATCCCTGGTACTGCACCGCCTCGCCGGTGCACGATCCACGCACCGGTGAACTGCTCGGCGTGATCGACGTCAGCGGTCCCGCGCTGACCCTGCACCCGGCGATCGGCGCGCTGGTGGAGACCGGGCGGCGCCTGGTCGAATCCGAACTCTGGCGGCACCATCAGCAGGGTCTCGATCGGCTGCGCCGCACCGCGGAACCGGTGGTCACCGGCGTGGGCGGGCCGGTACTGCTGGTGGACGACGACGGCTGGGTGGCCCACTCCGCCGGCGTCGCCTCCGGCGCGCGGATCGCGGCGCCCGCGGAAGGCCAGATCCTCGCCGTGCCGGGACTCGGCGCCTGCCTGCCCGAACGGCTGACCGAAGGCTGGCTCGTCCGCCCCGCCGACACCGCGCGCCGCGTCCGGCTGGATCTCGAACTCGGCCACGCGCCGATGCTGCGGATGGCGTCGGGTGACGTCGGCTGGGTCCGCACGGTGACCCCGCGGCACGCGGAGATCCTGGTGCACCTCAACACGGCCGGCTCGTCCGGGCTTTCGGCCGAGGCGCTCAGCCGGGCGCTCTACGGCGACGCCGAACACCTCGTCACCGTCCGCGCCGAGGTCTCCCGGCTGCGACGGCTGCTCGGGGCCATTGTGGACACGCGGCCGTACCGGCTGGCCGCGGGTGTCGCCCTGACGGTCCACAAAGGACTTGAAGTGGGCGGCTGAGTCCCGCCCGGTTGCCGGAGGAGCGGCCCGGGTACTCCGGGCGAATGGAGATCTTGCTCGCCGGGGCAGGCGTTCTGGCGTTGTGTGCCGCCGTGCTGCCGAACCTGCTGCACGAACGCGCGCTTTCGATGCCGTTGGTCCTCCTGGTGGGTGGGCTCGTCTTCGGGCTGCTCCCGTTCGGACACCCCTATGGCCAGGGTGTACTCGACCCGCGGTCGCATGTGGGCGCCGTCGAAGTGATCACCGAACTCGGCGTGCTGGTGTCGCTGGTCGGCGCGGGACTGAAATCCGACCGGTTGTTCGGCTGGCGGTCGTGGAACTCGACCTGGCGGCTGCTGGCGATCACCCTGCCGCTGTCGGTCTGCGCGGTCGCCCTCCTCGGCTGGTGGGCGCTCGCTCTGTCCCCCGCCGCCGCGCTGCTGCTGGGGGCCGTGCTGTCGCCGACCGACCCGGTGCTCGCGAGCGACGTCCAGGTGCCCGCGCCGCATACCGACGACGGCCGGGGCTCGGACAACGAGATCCGGTTCACGCTGACCTCGGAAGCCGGGCTCAACGACGGCCTGGCGATGCCGTTCGTGCTGCTGGCCCTCGTCTGGGCCGGGACCGCGAGCACGTCGCCGGTCCCCTGGTTGCTGACGGAGGTCGTCGTCCCGCTCGCGGTCGCCGTACTGGTCGGCCTCGTCTGTGGCCGGTTGCTGTCGTGGCTGATGTTCCGGGTGCGGCACGAAAGACTGCGCCTCGGCGAATACTCCGACGGGCTGGTGGTGCTGGCCATCGCGTTCCTGCCCTTCGCGCTCTGCGAATGGCTGGGCGGCATCGGCTTCGTCGCGGTGTTCACCGCGGCCGCGACCATCCGCGCCAGCGAGCGATCGCACGAGTACCACGGGGTGCTGCACGAATTCGGCGATCAGCTGGAACGGCTCTTCGTCGCGCTGGCCTTGCTCGGTCTCGGCGTCGCGATGGGTGACGGGTTACTGGACGGGCTGAAGCTCGCCGAAGTCCTGGTGGCGGTCGCCGCCGTGGGCATCGTCCGGCCGTTGTTCGGCGGCCTGGCCCTGCTCGGCGGCACCACCACCCGCCCGGCGGCGACGGCGATCGCGTTCTTCGGTATCCGCGGGATCGGCAGTCTCTACTACCTCGCTTACGCGCTGGGGCACGGCGATTTCCCCATGGCCGACTCGCTGTGGCGGATCACGGCGCTGACGATCGCGGTCTCGGTGCTCGTGCACGGCCTGCTCTCCGGCCCGGTGATGCGCAAACTGGAGAACAGGGGGATGCAGAACTTCGAGTGAGCTGCCCCACCGGTACCGACTGGCGCCCGGCCGCGCCGACGTTGCGAAAGCCACTTTCGCAACCCTCAACGTTGCGAAAGTGGCTTTCGCAACCTGCGGCCGAGCGAGGGGCACCGATACCGAGCTGGCCGGGTCTCGTGACCGAGTGGACGGCACGCGTGATCCGGCGGACGACACGCGTGACTGGACGGACGACACTGCCACGACCACAGCCGGGGAGAGCCGCTAGCGGCGCCACACCCGGCCTTCGAGCCGGGCCTTCACCCGCTCCAACGTGGCGGCGATGTTGGCCCGGTTGGTCCCGGCTCGATCCGGCTCGCCGGTGATGAGGATCGCGATCGGGACGAACCACGGCGGCACCAGCAGCCAGTTCGCCACGGCGAGCCGGGCGCCGTCGCCTTCGGGGGTGATTTCGTACTCCCACCGGGAGATCGGCACGAAGAACGGCGTGCGTACCCGGTAGGCGAACCGGCGTACGGGTTCGGCCTCGACGATCTCGGCGTGGGTCACCCAGCGCCGCCATCCATTGCGGTTGCTGCCGGCGAACCAGTTCCCGACGCGCGCCTCGGTCGCGCCGCGGATCCAGCGTGCCTTGCGGAGTTCTTCGGCGCACTCGGCCATCGAGACCGGATCGCTGACGAGCCGGTACACCTGCTCCGGGGTGGCGCCGATCAAGACCTCCCCGGTGGCGATCGGTTCGGTGTAGGTCAGGCTGTCCCTCGGCTTCGTCACCATCGCGCCTCCCAGTCGACTTCGCCAGCCCACCAGCACGAGCCCGCCTGGTCAAGACCGGCGGGGTGAGCACCGCACGGACGCGGAATCCGGGCGCGGTCAGGTGGCCGGTTCCCCCGGGAAGGTGACCTGGAAGCCCAGCCCCCGCAGCAGCTGGGTGAGCATCGCCTTGGTGTTGGCCTTGGCGCGTTCGAGCAGGCCGGAGTGTTGCGCGGCCTCACCGATGCGTTTCTCCGCGGCGAGGTAGAACGGCCGCTGGTCCTGCGCGGAGACCAGGGCGCCGAGCCGGTCGATCAGGCCGCGCTCCTGACCGAAGACGTAGCTGCGTTCGTTGTCCAAGTTGGGTTTCGCGAGCTTCGGCTCGGGCAGCCGCACCTCGACCGATCGCCGGTCCTCGGACACGGTCAGCGAATTCTCCACCAGCGGGCCGAAATCGACGTACGCGTCGACAGAGCCCGCCGCGACGAACAGGGTGCGTTCCCCGGCGATGCTCGCGGGTACCCACTGGACGTCCTTCTCGATGTCGACGACGACCTGGTAGTCACCGACCGCCGCGTGGTACTGGCTAAGATCCCGGACCGCCTGGAGCACCGCGGGCTGCGAACGGTCCACAGTGGACGTTCCGAACGGGTCGAGCTTCGGCAGCAGCCCGGTGATCTGCAGTGCCGCGGCGACGACGAGGAGCCCGGCCAGTGCGAACGCCCCGAGCCGCACCCAGCGCTTCTTCACGCCCACCACCGCCTCTCCACGGCGTGGAGTACCCGGCGGACGCGGCCCCGAAGCGTCCGGGCCGGTTTACCGTGCGATCGGCCGAACCGGATTTCGCACTTGGAGTAGTTTGGCCGCATGCAGAACGTCTTGCCCGCGCCGGAGAAGACCGGGCTGAACATCTCGGCGTTGCACTGGGCGGGTTTCCTCGGAATCGCCGTACTGGTGCTGGTCACGTCCGGGATCGGCCTCCCTTCGGTGCTGGTGGTGGCGCTGGGTGTCGCCGGGATGGCCACCCTCGTGCTCTCCTGGCTCGGTATCGGGCGGCTCGCCGCCGGGCTGCCGGAGCGGCGGCTGTACTGGATCGCGGTGTCGTGGTGCGCGCCGCTGCTGGTCGCGCGCCCGCTGTTCAGCGGCGACGTCAACAGTTATCTGGCACAGGGCCTGATCGCGGCCAAGGGATTCGACACCTATCTGGTGGGGCCCGCCGAGGCGCTCGGCGCCGATTCGCCGGTGACGATGGCGGTCAGCCACTACTGGCGGGACACGCCCGCGCCGTACGGTCCCGCGTTCGTCGCGCTGGCCCGCACGATCGCCCAGGTCGCGGGAGACGCCTTCGTGCCGACGGTGCTGCTGCACCGGTTGCTCGGGCTGATCGGGATCGTGCTCATGGCGTGGGCGCTCCCCCGGCTCGCCCGCCGCGTCGGGGTCTCGCCGTCGATCGCGCTGTGGCTGGCCCTGCTCAACCCGCTCGTGCTGTGGCACGTCGTGGCGGGCGTGCACAACGACGGCCTCATGGTCGGGCTGATGGTCGCCGGGCTGGAACTCGTCCTCATGGGCGCGGCGAAGACCGGAGCGGCCCGGCCCGCACTGATCGCGGCCGGCGTGATCGCGGTGAGCGCGGCCGCGAACATCAAGATCGTGGCCGTCGCCGGTCTGCTGTTCGTCGGCGTCGGCCTGTTCCGCCGCGCGACGCCCGCCGGCCGGGTGGCGGTCGCGCTCGGGCTGCCCGCCGGTTTCGCCGCCGTCACCGCGGCGATCTCGCTCGGCAGCGGGCTCGGCTTCGGCTGGGTGCGCGTGCTGTCCGGCGTTTCCGGCCAGGTGCACAGCTGGATGGCCCCCACCAACGAACTCGGTTTCCTCGTCGGCGGGATCGGCAAGATCTTCGGGGCAGACCTGACCGACAGCGCGATCGAGGTGTTCTCGCTGATCGGCGCGATCCTCGGTCTCGCCGTGGGCGCCAGGCTGTTGTGGCTCACCTACCGCGAGAAGCTGCACCCCCTCTACGGCGCGGGCTTGACCTTCGCCGCGATGCTGGTCCTCGGGCCCGTCGTCCAGCCCTGGTATCTCTTGTGGACGGTCGCCCTCCTGGCCGTGAGCCTGACGACCGACCGCGGGCGCTGGATCCTCGCCGTCGTCAGCGCGGTCTTCGGGGTGCTGCTCCCGCCCGCGAACGGCGGCGCCGTGTCGTTGGCGCTGGGCTACCTGATCGCCGTCGTGCTCATCGGCGGCACTTTGTTCCTGCTCAAGCGAAAGGGCCTCTTGCCGGAGATCAGGCTCCGCAAGAGCCGGACGTAGAGGCTCCATCGCGCGGGCTTCCCGACCGTGCCGGTGAGCTCACGCTCGGCACGGTCGAGGCAGTCTTCCAGCAGCGCGTCGTGCATCGGCCGCCACAACAGCGGGTAGGTGAGCCAGGCCGGGTGCCGAAGCCGCAGCACCATGAGGTGCGCGAGTTCGGTCCCCCCGGTTTCCGTCGACCGCAGGGTGAATTCGTGGAACCCGTCGAAGCCGCGGGGCGCGGTGAACCTGAACCGCACGGACCTTCCCGGCTCGTAGGACTCCACGTGGTACCGCACCGGTCCGTGCCCGCCGTCGGCGCCGACCCCGAGTGGCCGGTCGAACCGCAACGGCGGCCACTCCTCGACGGGCCAGAGCCTGTCCCCGTCCGTGGACAGAGTGTCGATCAGCGCGCCGGCACGTTCCGGTGCCACGTCGACGATCCGGTGATGCCTGTTCCACACGCGCATCGCGCCTCCCAGTTCTAGAGACCTTCCCCTAAAACCATAGTAGAGGATAGTCTCTGAAAATGGGACGGCCACCGCGGCACACCGCCGACGACTTCCTCGACGCCGCCGTGCGGATCTTCGCCACCGAAGGGGCCGCCGGGGTGACCATGTCGGCCGTCGCCCGCGAGGTCGGTGCGCCGAGCGGGTCGATCTACCACCGCTTCCCCGGACGCCCGGCGCTGCTCGCCGCCGTCTGGCTCCGCACGGTGACCCGCTTCCAGCAGGGGTACCTCGAAGCACTCGAACAGGAACCCGTCACCGAAGCCGCCGTCGAGGCGGCCGCGCAGGTCGTCCGCTGGTGCCGCGCCCATCCCGCCGAGGGGAAGCTGCTCTATGGCGGTGACCGGGCGCTCGGCGTCGACGACTGGAGCGCAGAAGACCGCGCACGCGTCGACGAGGCCAACCGCCGCCTCGACGCGGCGATCGCCAAGGTCCTGCGACGGCTGCGCCCGCTGACCGGCCGGAGCACGGACGAGCTGATGCTGGCGCTGGTCGACCTTCCCTACGCGGCGGTGCGGCGGCATCTCGACCGCGGCGAGGCGCCACCGCCGCGCACCGTCGACCTGGTGGCCAGGACCACGCGCACGCTGTTGGCGGGCTGAGCTCAGGCCCGGCTGGGGATCACGAGGGAGAACTCTCCGCCGTCGACCAGATCGAGCAGCAGCCGGGCGGCGCGGCTCGGCGGCCGCTCTCCCCTGGTGGCGATGGTCAACGGCCAGGTGAGGCCGGGCTCGTCGAGCGGGATCGTCCGGACCTCCGCGAGCAGCTTGAGATCGGGCACGACCGCGACGCCGAGCCCCGCCGCGACATAGGACGGCACGGCGCGCAGGTCGGCGACCTCGACGATGACCCGCCGCGGCGCCCCGAGCGACTCGAAAGCGCGGTCCAGGGCCACCCGGTTGCCGAAGCCGCGGGGATTGTCCACGAACGACTCGCCCGCGAGATCGGCCAACGTCAGCGAACGCCGTCCGCTCAGCCGGTGGCCGTCGGGCAGCACGGCGACGAACGGCGCCGAACCGAGCAGTTTGGCTTCGAGCCCCGCGAGATCGGATTCGGGCAAGCCGAGGAGGGCGACGTCGAGCCTGCCCTGACGCAGGTCCTCGGCCAGCCCGGTCGATCCGGTGATCGACACCGAAACACGGAGGTCGACCAGCGGATAGCGGCGGTGGAACACGCCGAGCAGATCGGGCAGGTCGAGATCACCGACGCTGGTCAGGGTGCCGATGCGAAGGCTGCCCCGCAGGCCGGCGGAGGCATCGGTGACCACCTCGCGTGCCCTGTCGAAGGCCTCCAGCGCGGCCTTCGCCTCGGGCAGGAACACCTTGCCCGCCGGGGAGAGCTCGACCCTTCGCGTGGACCGATCGAACAGCTTGACCCCCAGTTCGCTTTCGAGGGCCTGGATCGTCGCCGAGACGGTGGACTGCACCGCGTACAACCGCTGAGCGGCGCGAGTGAAGCTGAGCTCCTCGGCGACGGCGACGAAGCATTCGAGCTGGCGGGTCTCCACACCATCATTATCGCATTCACCGATAACTGTGACCAGGATTGTTCGTTGGACTTGGATGATCCGAAGATTCACAGTGGAGACATGCTGAACAGCGTCGCCCTTCCCCGTCCCGCGTTCCGGCGGATCAGCCACGGTCGCGGTTTCTGGGTCATCGCGGCGGCCTACGCCGCCTCACTCGCCTTTTCCACCGTCCCCACCCCGCTCTACGTCCTCTACCAGCAGCGCGATGGCTTCCCGACCTACGTCGTGACCATCGTCTTCGCGGCCTACGCCGTCGGCGTGATGGGCAGCCTGTATCTCGCCGGCCACGTCAGCGACTGGCTGGGCCGACGGCGGGTGATCCTCGCCGCGACCTTGACCCAGGCGCTTTCCGCGACGCTTTTCCTGGCGTGGCCGGATGTTCCCGGCCTGATCCTGGCCAGGCTCGTCGGCGGCGCGGGCATCGGCGCGCTGACCGCGACCGCCACCGCGCACCTGTCCGAACTCCGCGCCGTCGCCCGGCCCCGGGAGGACCATGGCCGCGCGGGACTGATCGCGACCGTCGTCAACATGGGCGGGCTGGCGCTCGGACCGCTGTTCGGTGGCGTGTTCGCGAGCTATTCGGCCGAGCCGCTCACCACTCCGTTCGTGTTCTTCCTGGTCCTGCTGCTCGCCGCGGCCATCGCCGTCGCGCTCGTGCCGGAAACCGTGGAGCGCGCCGAAGAACGGCCCGCCTATCGGCCGCAGCGCGTCTCACTGCCGTCGAGCGCACGGCCCGCCTTCTTCGGTGCGGCGATCGGCGCCTTCGCGGCGTTCGCGATCACGGGCCTGTTCATGGCGCTGACGCCGACACTGCTGGCGCAAGGCATGCACGAGAGCTCGCGGATGCTGGCCGGTCTCGCGTCGTTCTCCGTGTTCCTCGCGGCGGCCGGGGCGCAGGTGCTTTTCGCCGGTCTGGCCAGGAAAACCCAGCTACAGCTCGGCCTCGGGCTGATGGTGAGCGGGCTGGTGGCGCTGCCGATCGCGGTGACGACGTCCCAGCTGTGGCTCTTCGTCGCGGGTGGGATCGTGGCGGGTGCCGGCGTCGGGCTGGGCTTCCGCGCCTCGGTGTCCACCGTCGCCGCCCTCGCCGAACCGCCGGTGCGCGGTGAGGTCCTCGCCGCCCTGTTCCTGGCCGCCTACGCCGGGCTGGTCCTGCCCGTCCTGCTCGTCGGGATCGCGCTGATCTGGCTGCCGAGCGCATGGGCGCTGATCGGATTCTCGGTGCTGGAACTGGGTTTGCTCACCTGGTCGGCACCCAAGGTGCTGGGCTGACCGTCCACAATGGCGCGCCCGCGTGGTGACCCTCGTCAAACCGGCGAGCGGTCCGCGCGGGTGATGTGCCATCCTGGTCGTGGAACCTCGTGATCGAGGTCCCCGGACGAGTGGGTGCCGTACCCGGCCAGCGACAAGACGGCGCTCTGGGAGCGCGTCATGTCGTGGCTTGTCCTGATCGTTTCGGGTGTACTGGAAGCCGTGTGGGCCACCGCCCTCGGCAAATCCGAAGGCCTGTCCCGGCCCGTACCGTCGGTGATCTTCGGCGTGACGCTGGTCGCCAGCATGGTGGGTCTGGCGTACGCGATGAAGGATCTCCCCGTCGGCACCGCCTACGCCGTCTGGGTCGGGATCGGGGCTTCGCTCACCGTCGCGTACGGCATGTGGTCCGGCGCGGAAACCGTTTCGGTCGCCCGGATCCTGCTGATCGTGGGGATCGTGGCCTGCGTGGTGGGCCTGAAAGTCCTGCACTGACCCCGTAACTCACGTGATCGGACACGTAACTCGCGTGTTTGAAGGCGTAACTCGGGTGTTGCGTGTCTGATCACGCGAGTTACGCCTTCAAGCACGCGAGTTACGCCGTGAAGGGGGACCGCCCCCGACGCACGGACGACGTCGGGGGCGGTCGGTCCGGGCGCACCCCTGCGTGTGGCCCGGACGGCTAGGCGGTCAGGCGCGCGCCCAAAGCGCTGGGACGTTCGGCGGCTCCCAACCTGCCTGTGCTGTGTGGCCCTGCAGGGCCCGGTAAGTGGCACCGCCGTAGGTGACCGTCGCGCCGACGGCGTAGGTGGTGCCCGCCGCCCAGGTTCCGCCGGGCGGGTTGTTCGACGTCGTGGTGGTCGGCGTCGTGCTGGAGGGCGGGTTCGAACCCGAGGTCACCAGGCGCAGGTTGTAGACGCTCAGGATCTCCGAGATCGGCTGGAAGTAGAACGTGCCGCCCGAGCTGCAGTTGCCGGAGCCACCGGAGGTGACGCCCTGCGCCTGGTCGCCCGCGAGCCACGAACCGCCGGAGTCGCCCGGTTCGGCGCAGGCGTTGGTCCGGGTGAGACCGGAAACGGTGCCCTGCGGGTAGTTCACCGAGGCGTTCTTCTGCTGGATGGTGCCGCAGTGCCAGCCCGTCGTGGAACCGGAACGGCAGACCGAAGCGCCGACCGCGGCCTCCTGAGAACCCGCCACGGGCACGGTGCCCGGGTAACGGTTCACCAGCGGACGCGGGGTGTTGCCCGCGTCCACGCGGACCCACCCGTAGTCGTTTCCGGGGAAGCTGGAGCCCGCGACGCTCCCGCTCGGATTCGACGTCCGCGTCCCCGTGGTCCCGCAGTGTCCTGCGGTCACGAAGCCGCCCTCGACCGAGAAGCCGATCGAGCACCGGCCCGAACCGAAGGTGTAGGCGTTGCCGCCGATGACGTCGATCAGCGGGACCGGGCTTTCGGTGCTGGTCTCGACCCGCACGGCGTCGGCGCCCACGCCCGCCGCGGTCGCCCACGACTTCGCGGCCGCCTCGCCACCGGCGTTGGCCAGCACCACGACGGAGTTCGTGGTGGCGTCGACGTACCAGCCGGGCACGGTCTTCGGCGCGCTGGTTCCCTTGGTGTCCAACGACAACTTCGCCGCGTCGAGTTGCGCGGCGCTCCGCGCGACCGTCTTCGGGGTCGCGCCGGCCGCACGGACGACACCCTCCAGCGCCGCGTCGGTGACCGCGACGGTCAACGTGCTCCCGGCCGCGTCGAGCCAGGATCCGGCGTAGGACGAGCCGAGCCGCGACTTGAGGTCGCTGTCGGCGCGAGCGGCTTTCTGCTCGGTGGCGAGGCGGGTCCTTGCCTGATCCGGGCTGATCTTCAGGTCGCGCGCCAGTGCGGCGACGATCTCCGACTGGACCTGGTCGGCGGCAGGCACGTGCTGGCCCGCGCTGGCGCTCGGCGTCAGCGCGATGGCCGTGACCAGGCCCGCGCCGGTCAGGGCCGCCGCGGCGGCCGCTACGATCTTTCGGTTCATTTCAGGCGTTTCCTCACCGCGTTCCGGAAGAAGATCTCGTTCCAGACCGTACGAGGCACCCGCCATGAATGGTACATACCATTTAGGTCATATCCACCCCAGTGGACTGGACCTTTCGACCGCTTCCGCGCAGGTCAGCGCATCCCCGCGTCCGTGTAGTCCACGCCGTACCCCGGGTTCAACTCCAGGTACTTCGAGTAGGTCGGCCGCCGGTCGATCAGCTCGCCGTACACCGCGCGGGACAGGGCGATCATCTCCGCGGCGAAGGGGCCCATCTCCCCCCGCTCCGACCAGCCGACGAGATTCCGCCAGCTCAGCGGATTCCCCGCGATCGGGACCGCGACGATACCGGGGATCTCATGGAACAACGGCTGGCACAGCACCACCGCGTGTCCCGATTCGACCATCTCGATGCAGGTCAGCACGTCGGTTTCGTACAACGAACGCGGCGTGAACCCCGATCTAGCGCACGCGGAGGCGAAACAGTCGCCGAAACAGCCGTCACCCGGCGTCGCGCACCACCGTTCGTTCGCGAGCGCGCCGAGTTCGACCTCGGGCCGCTGCGCGCGCTCGTCCCGCGCCGACATCAGCACGAACACCGGATGATGCGCGAGCGTCCGCCAGCGGAGGCCGGGCTCCGGTGGTGGCGCGGCGTCACCGCAGACGCCGACGAAGGCGAAGTCCAGCGCGCCCTCGGCGGTCATGTCCGCGAGTTTGTTGGCCGACCACGACGTATGCGTGGCGACATGGATGTCGGGATGGGTGGTGCCGAGACGCTGCAGGAGCGCCCCGAGCATCGGCCCCGTCGCCGAACCGAGCCGCAGGGTCACCGGCTCGCCGGTACCGGCGTGCTGGGCGAGCCGTGCCGCCTCGTCGTGCAGCGACGACACGGCGGGGAGCACCATCTTCGCCCTGTCGAGGACGAGGAGGCCGAGCGCGGTCGGCCGGGTGCCCGTGTGGTCGCGCAGGAACAGCTTCCCGCCGAGGGTCCGCTCGATGCGCTTCAGTTGTGCTGTCAGTGCAGGCTGCGCCATTCCGAGCGTGTTCGCCGCCTTGGTGATACTCCCGAGTTCGGCGATCGCGCACATGATGCGCAGGTGGCGCAGTTCCAGCTCCATCCCTCTACGTTAGTAGACATAACTGGACTGGACCAGACAAACGATTGAGCCAAATGGCTTCGTATCGCTTGGTTCGGCGATGCCATCGATGTCAGGAATCCCGGACACGCCAGTGCTCCGGCCGATACTGTCACCACGGAACCGGCGGCGAGGGGAGTTCAGTGGCGGGCGAGCGTGGACGGATCAGGCGGGCGCTGGCGCGCGTGATCACCGACGACAACCTGGATCTGTACGTACTGGGCACCGTCGCACTGGCGTTCACCGTCCTCGGCGCGACCGGGATCTCGGACGTCAAAACGCTTTCGTCCGTGGTGACGGCGCTGCTCGCCCTGCTCGCCTTCTCCCAGATCCGTTCACGACGGCTGACCGAACAGGTCCGGGACGCCAACCGGGGCGGCCCGGCGTCGTTCTTCGAACCGGAATTCCCCGCGGATCTCATCTCCCGGCGTGCGGCGGCGTTCGACATCCTGCTCATCGGCCATTCGATGACCAGGACCGTGCAGGGTATGCGCGGTGACATCCGGTCGATCCTCGAATCGGGCGGACGGATCCGGGTGCTGGTGCTGGATCCGACCGACGAAGAGCTCGTCGCCATCGCCGATCGCCGGATCTCCCAGAGTCTCGGCCAAGGGCGGCTCCGGCAGCGGATCCTGGCGACGCTGGACGAGTTGACCTCCTTGAAGAGCAGGACCGGCGGCAGACTGGAGATCCGGGTGTCGTCGCGGATCTCGTCCGCGGGCTTCAACTGTCTCGACGTATCGGGCAAACGCGGGCTGATCTGCGTCCAGCACTACGAATACCGGCCGACCGGTGAAGCCGCGCCGGTGTTCACGGTGGAACCGAAGGACGCGCCCTGGTACCGGCACTTCGCCGACGAGTCGGAACGGCTGTGGGAGGACGGCACGCCTTGGCCGCTGTCCCCCGCGGACCGGATCGCCCGGGCGCGCCGTCCCGCGTTCAGCGAGGACTTCGGCCCCGCGCTCGCCGAGGCGATCGACGGCACGAACGAACTCCTGGTCACCGGGATGGCCCGCAACACCCTGGTGAACAACGGTTACGGCAGGCTCGAAGAGCGGTTGCGCGCCGGCGCCAAGATGCGGTTCGTGCTGATCGACCCGCATTCTCCCGCGATCGACACGGCCGCCTCCCGCTACTACGCCGTGCGATCCCCGGAAAGCGCGCGGGAGCGTGTCCTCCACACGCTGCGGGTGCTGGCCGAACTGAAACGCTCGACCGGCGGCGACCTCTCGGTCCGGCTCGTCGCGCATCCCATCGCCACCGGGGTCGTCGCCACCGGTTCGGCACTGTTCGCCGAGTACTACACCTATCAGGCCGCGGGTGAGCCGAAGTTCGTGCTGCAGCCCGCGGACGGCGCGGCGTACCGGACCTTCGCCGGCGAGGCGGAGGCGTTGTGGAACAGCGCGGCACCGCACGAGCTGACCGTGGACGACGTGGAGACCGCGGGCAACTGAGCCGGTAACGGTTCGGGAACGGCGCCCGCCCCGGCCGATTCCACTCTCGTAGAGTGCCTTCTTCCGCGCCCAGGGGAGGGTTCGTGTACATCCACGCCAGACGCCGTTCCATCAGCTTCAGCGGGCGGACGGTCACCATCAAGGCCGCCGTCAAAGGGCTCAACACCAAGAAACACACGTTCACCGTCGAGAAGATCAGCGGGATCACGAACATCCCGCCGACGGCGTTCAAGCCGGGACGACTCGTCTTCGACGTGAAAGGCGCTTCCAAGGCCGTCGTCGAGGACGTTCCGCTGTACGCCGACAAGGTCGACATGAACACCTTCACCTACGGCGGCATGGATTCCAAGCACGTGAAGGAGCTGGAGGCGGCGATCAGGAAGGCGATGAGCGGCTGACCGGGGTCACCCGGCGCCATCATGCGCCGAGGCGCGTCGCGAAAGCCACTTTCGCGACGTCAGATGTCCCGAAAGTGGCTTTCGCGACACCCGTGGCCGGATGACAAGGCGATGAGCGGCTGAACAGCGGGTCAGTGCCTCTTCGACTTGCGGTTCAGGAACGCCGAGGCCCCGACACCGTGCGCGGCGACACTCAGCAGCACGGTCACCGCCATCACGCTCAACGCGACGTCCGCCGCGTCCCCTTCGAGCGAGTTGAAGGCGAGCAGGCCGAACACGATCGACGCCGCGCCGCGGGGGGCCAGCAGGCCGATGGTCATCCGGTCCTTCCACCGGAAATCCGTCCGCAGCAAGGTGAGCAGAACCGGAATCAGCCGCGCGACGGTCAGCGCGACGACGCTGACGAGCACGATGCCCCACGTGAGGCCGAAGGACAGCACCAGCACCGCGGTACTGCCGAAGACGAACCACATCAACAGTCCGCACAAGGAACTGACGTCGTCGGCGAGCCCGAGTTCGTCTTCGCTCGGATGCCGGGCGGTCTTGTAGGCGATCCCGCAGATGAACGCGGCGACGAAGCCGTTGCCGCCGATCGCGACGGCCGCGGTGTAGGTCAGCAGCGGCAAGGCGACGGCCGCGACCCGCGCGGAGTGCCTGGTCGACCAGGCGTGCCTGGCGGTCACGTTCATCGCCACCGCGGCCAGCGCGCCGATGACGGAGCCCGCCAGCACGGCCAGCAACGCCGCCGGGATCGCGGTCTGGAGCGCCTCCCCCGGCGTGTCCGCCTGGTGGTGACTCCCCGCGAGCGTGAGCGCGAAGATGAACACCGGGGCGACGACGCCGTCGTTGTAGCCGCTCTCGACGTTCAGCAGGTGCCGCACGCGTTCGGGCACCCGGACGTCGTGCACCACCGAAGTCGCCGGCGCGAAATCCGTCGGGGCGATGATGCAGGCGATCAGCAGGACCGCCGCCCAGCCGAGGCCCGGCAGCGCCAGGAGGCCGGCCCCCATGACGATCAGGATCGTCAGCGGCAGCGCGATCAGCAGCAGCCGCACCGCGGTCTTGGCGTCGTGCCCGAGATAGCCGCCCTTGACCGCGGTGGCGTCCACGAACAGCAGCAACGCGAGGATCAGTTCCGCCGCGTTGAGCGCGATCTCGGTGTTGAGCCCGTTTCCGAGATCGTTGCGGGTGGTGAACCCGATCGCCAGCCCGGCCGCGACCATCGCCATCGGCGCGGTGATCTGCCACCGCTCCAGCCTGGCCGCCGTCATCGTCCAGGCCAGCACGACGACCGCGCCGACGAGCACGCTCTGGATCATCTTCCCGCCCCTCGTTCCCGGTGGACTCCCCTGCCACCGGGAACGAGTTTAGAGGCCGGGCCGGGTGCGACGGTCCACAAAGGAACGTCGATCACACCACCGCGCCGTTGTCGTCACGCTGTCGCGCGGGCGACGCCTTCCTGGCCGGACGTCCGGCCCCGGGCCACCGCTTGTCGAGCAGGATCGCGACGGGACCGGCAGTGGCCACTGTGGACACTGTGCCCGCGACGAGACCGAGCAGGAGCGCGAGCGCGAAGTCGGCCAGCGATCCGTCCCCGAGGAACAGCAGCGCCCCGAGGACGAACAGCACCCCGATGCCGGTGTTGATCGTCCGCGGCAGCGTCTGCAGGACCGCCGTGCCGACGACCCGCGAGAACGGCTCCTTGCGGCGTTGCCCCCGCACCTCCCGCACCCGGTCGAAGACCACCACCGAGTCGTTGACCGAATAGCCGATCACCGTCAGCAGCGCGGCGAGGAAGACACCGTCCATGGACTTGCCCAGCCAGGCGAAGATCCCGAGGATGATCAGGACGTCCTGCGCGAGCGCGGCCACGGTGGCCACGCCGAGCCGCCAGTCGAACCGCACCGCCAGGTAGATCAGCTGCGCCAGCACCGCGAGGCCGAGTGCGATCATCGCCTTGGTGCGCAGCTCGGCACCGAGGCTCGGGCCGATCTGCTCGTCGCGGATCTCGGTGGCGTCGCCCGCGACCCCGGCGACGGCGGTCCGGATCCGTTCGGTGGCGTCCTCGTCGATCGGTTCAGTGCGGACGGAGATGTCCTTCTCCCCGGACGTCTGCACGACGGCGCGGGGGAATCCGGCGTCGGAGACCGCGTCCCGGACCCGTTCGACGTCGGCGGGCGCCGAGGTGCTGTATTCGACGACCCGGCCACCGGTGAATTCGACGCCGAGGTTCGGCCCCGCCACGAACAGTCCCGCGATCGCGGCGATGACGACCGCGCCGGCGACCATCAGCCAGCGTTTCGGTTTCCCGAGGAACCCGGGGTCGCGGCGGTTCACCCATCGCCGGACGCGGCCTTCGTGGGTGAGCCCGGACCACCGCGGTCTGCGCGCGACCGGACCCCGCATCGTGAGGTGCAGCAACAGACGTGTGAGCACGAGCGAGATGAACAACGCCACGACGACGCCGATGGACAGCGTCACCCCGAATCCGCGCACCGGGCCGGACGCGAGCCAGAACAGCAGGCCCGCCGCGAGCAGAGTGGTCACGTTCGAATCGACGATCGCCGACAACGCCCCGCTGAACCCGCGGCCCACCGACCGCGGCAGTGAACCTCCCCGTTTGACGGAGTGTTCCTCTCTCGCCCGTTCGAAGACGAGCACGGTCGCGTCGACGGCCATGCCGATCGCCAGGACGAACCCGGCGAGCCCCGGCAAGGTCAGCGTCGCGCCGACGGCGAGCAACGCGGCGTAGGAGACGGCGGCGTACGCCACCAGCGCGCCCACGGCGATCAACCCGGCCAGGCGATACACCGCGAGCAGGAACAGCGCGGTCAGCGCCAGGCCGATCACTGCGGCGCGGGCGCTGGCGTCGATGGCGGCGGCACCGAGCGTGGGCCCGACGGTGCGCTGCTCGATGATCTCGACCGGCGTCGGCAGCGCGCCCGCGTTGATCAGCAGCGCCAGATCCTTGGCTTCGGCCGGCGAGAACTGCCCGGTGATCTGCGTGCTCCCGCCGACGATCCCGACCCCGCAGGCGACCTGCGGGCTCACCTGCGGCGACGAGATCACCTTGTCGTCGAGCGCGATCGCCACCCGGCGGGTCGGATCACCCGGCGGTGAGCAGGCCGCCTGCCCGGTCAGCCGCTCCCAGGCACGGCCGGCGTCGCCTTTGAAGTCGACGGAGACCAGCCAGCCGCCGCCTTGTGAGTCGACCGACGAGAGCGCCTCGTCGACGCCTTCGCCGGTCAGCGCGGCGGGCCCCAGGGTGATCGGCTGCCCGCTCTCGTCGTTGAGGACGCGGGAGTCGCCGGACGCGGCGGCGAGTACGGGATGGAAGGACAGTTGCGCGGTGCGGCCGATCACCTCGACGGCCTCGCGCGGATCCCGCACGCCGGGCAGTTCGACGATGATCCGGTTGTCGCCGGAACGGGCCAGCATCGGCTCGGCGACGCCCAGCGCGTCGACCCGCCGTCGCAGCACTTCGAGTGTCCGGTCGGTGGTCTCGGCGTCGGCGGTGACGGTGGGCGAATCCTTGGTCTCCAGCACGATCTGCGTGCCACCACGCAGATCGAGCCCCAGTCTCGGGGCGGTGGTCAGCAACAGGTACACGGTCGCGGCGAGGACGACCAGCGAGACGACGGCTCGCCCGGTCATGCCTCGCCGCGCGGTTTCGCGCGGCACGAAGTTCTCCTTGGTGGTTTCCCGGTCCGGGCACGCGAATACGCGCCCGTCAGCGTCAGACGGCTGCCGGGAAAGGAGGAGCGCGATCCCCCAGCGCGAGGCGGTTCGCAGTGCGCGAGGGAGGGGTGACGTCTTCGTGGAGTTCGCTGAGGCGGAGCAGCGTCGTGGACGCCGGACCGTGCGGGACGGTGCCGAAGAGAGGAAGGTCACCGTGACCGTGCACACCCAGGAGGGCGGGTTCGGCGGCGAGCCTGCCCGCGGCGCGCACCGGCGCGACGGCCTTGGAGACCGAGGAGTCGATCGTCGCGTTCGCCCCGCGCGGTTCGCCCGCCGAAGCGGAACCACCCGAGTGGAGCGCGAAGAGCAGGCCGAGCGCGGTCAGCACGGCGGCGAGCAGTACCGGCACGGCCTGCCCTGCCGTCCTCCGGCTCTCCACCATCATCGACACACTCCCGAGGTCCTCGCCGCCACCCTACTGGGATCCGGCCAGCCGCCACAGGCGCGCGATCCCGGCGCGGACGCGGTCCTCCCCCAGCTCCGGCAGCAACGCGGTCAGATGCTCGGCGGCGAGCGGGGCCAGCAGCGCGTGCGCGGCGTGCTCGGGGTCGGGCGTGCCGTCGAGCAGGATCGCGACGTGCCGGTGCCAGAACCGGTAGGCCCCGATGCGATAACGCGCCCCCAGCGCGGCGGTCTCCGACATCCGTACCAGCGGAAGGTGTTCGAGCACGTAGTCGACGTACGCCTCGGCGAAGGCCACGAGCCGTTCGACCGGCGGAGCGCCGGGCCCCAGCGGGGGCGGGCCGTGCAGGATCCCTTCCTGGAGCAGGCGTTCCCGCGCGTCCAGCAAGGCGACGGCCAATCCTGCCTTGTCACCGAAGCGGCGGAAAAGCGTGCCCTTGCCCACTCCCGCGGCGGCCGCCACCTGATCCATCGACACCGCTTCGACGCCGTGCTCGGTGAACAACGCCGCCGCCGCGTCCAGGATCGCGGCCCGGTTGCGCGCCGCGTCGGCGCGCTCCTTGGGCGGCGGCGTGCGCAGAAGTTCCAGCGAGGTTGCAGAAGCGGACTGCGGTCCGTTATGGTCGTGAGGCACATCCGGACTATAGTCCGATTAACTGGAGGTAGCGACATGACCGCACTCATCACCCGTGACGAACTGAAGGCCGCGATCGACGCCAAGACCGTGACGGTGGTCGACGCACTGGGTGGCGAGTACTACGCCAAGCAGCATCTGCCCGGCGCCGTTCCCCTGGTTCTCGCCGATGTCGACGCGCACGCCGCGACCGTGCTGCCCGATCGTGGCGCCGCCATCGTCACCTACTGCTCGAACCCCGCCTGCCCGAACAGCGGCCAGGTCGCCGACCGGCTCACCGCCCTCGGCTACACCGACGTCCGCAAGTACCGGGAGGGCATCGAGGACTGGGCAGGCGCGGGACTGCCCCTCGAGTCTCAGTCCTGAGAAAGGACGCGTTTCCGCAGGGCCGGGACCCCGTCGCCGTCGAGTTCGTCGAGGTAGGCCGCCCGTCCGGTCATGGCCATGATCAGCGCCAAGGTCGTGCCCGAGACGAGCGGCCCGGCCCCGGTGCCGAAGGGGCCATCGGTGGCTTGCAGCCGGAGCCCGCCGATGCGTCCCTTCGCCACCACCACCATGTCCGAGCCCCGGTAGTACCCGGCCAGCGCGGTGAGGACGTCGATCGGGTGATCGCGGCGGATCCCGAGCGGGCGGCGGATGTCCTCGCCGTGCACGATCGTCTCGCCGAGCATCGCCATCTTCGGCAGGGGCGGTTTCGTCGTGCTGGTGACGACGCCGCGGAACCGCTCCAGCGTCTCGGCGCCGTCGTCCCCCAGCTGCTCGGCCAGGCGCATGGCGACCTGCTTGTCGAAATCCCACCGGCAGCGGATCACGCCCGCCATCCACCGCAGCGGGGTGAGACTCGCGGCCGAGGTCAGATGCGCGAGCACCTCGCGTACCGTCAGCCCCTCGCAGAGCGACGGTGTCCCCCACCGCTCCTCGGTGAGCCCCGCCAGGTCGTCCGCCAGTGCCGCCCGCTCGGCGTGGATCAGCGGCCAGACCTCGGCCTTCGTTCCTGAATCCGGCATCCGGAGTCCTTCCAGTAGTCGTCGTCGAAGGTGAGACTCCCGGCGCGGGGCGGAATCATCGGTACCTTGGAGACGATTTTCCTCAGCGGACGAGAGAAGGGCACCGATGATCCAGCGCTGGAATCCGGAGACCGTGGCGGCGCCGATCGGCCCGTACAGCCATCTGGTCCGCGTTCCCGCCGATCACGAACTGGTCGTCGTGTCCGGTCAGATCGGCGTCGGACCCGACGGCGCGCTCGCCGGACCCGACGCCGAATCCCAGACCCGGGCGTTGCTCGCCAACCTCGAGCGGCTCCTCGAAGCGGCGGGCGCCGGCCCGGAACACCTGGTCAAGGTGTTCAGCATGCTTTCCGGCACCGAGCACCTCGCCGGGTTCCGCACGGCGATGCGCGAGACCTTCACCCGCTGGTACCCGGACGCGGACTGGCCCGCCCAGTCCCTCATCGTGGTGGCGGCGCTGGCGAAGCCCGAACTGGTCGTCGAGGTCGAAGCGCTGATCGCGGTACCGAAGACCGCTTGACGGTCGCTACCGATGTGACATTGGGAACGAGTCGGCGGCGCTGCTGTTTCGCACAGACTGAACGCCCGATTGAGGTAACAGTGTCCGATTTCACCTGAGGTCGTGAGTGGTAAAGAGGGTTAGAACGATCATTGCCACTCACGACCCCCGCGCAAAGCGCTCAAATCGGGCATTGGACGAGCTCCAGCGTCCCTTGTGGACTGTTCAGACCAGGAACAGCCCCACAGGTCGATCTCCGGCTCGCGACACGACATGTTGCCTTGCCGCCCGATAACCCGCATCGCCACTCACGACCCACCCGGGCCGAGCCGGTACTTTCGCGTGACTGAGCGGACGACACACGTGATCAGACGGACGACACGCCCGCGGTCGCGCTCCCACCACGTGTCGTCCATCCAGACACACGTGTCGTCCACCTGATCACAGGTGTCGTCCCTCCGATCACGCGAAATCGCTCGCTGTCCTAGGACTCCCGGCGCCTCCGTCCGGCGAGGAGCAGCAACGCGCCGATGGCCAGCATGCCCAGCGCCAGCACCGTCATCGTCTTCACCGGTGAGCCGGTCACGGCCAGCCCGGGCGGGCGCGGGGTGGTCGGCGGCTGCGGGTTCGGCTTCTCCGGCGGCTGCGGCGCCGGAGGCTCGGGCGGCACCCGGGTGTCGGTCCCGCAGTCCGGGTTGCCCGAACCCGGCGGGCAGTTGCCGCCGGGGGTGTCCGACGTGACGACGTTGCGGAGGCGGTGGTCACCGGTCGCCGGTTTCCGCACGGTGACGGCGTAGGTGACGGTGGCCTTCTCCCCCGGCTTGAGCTCGCCCTTCCACGTGAGCTTCGGCGCGGAGTAGGTCACCGACCCCGTACTGGCCTTCGCCGTACCGTCGAAGGTGGCGTCGTCCAGCACCTGCGTGAGGTCGTCGGTGAACGTCGCGTCGACGGCGGTCTGCCCGGTGTTCTCCACCGTGACGGTGTACGTGACGACTTCGCCCGGTTTCGCCTCCGCTTTGTCGACGGTCTTCTTGATCTTCAGGCTGGACAGCGGCGTCGTCGTCCCGCACTTCGGGTCCTTGCTGCCCGGCGGGCAGTTGCCGCCCGGGGTCTCGGAGGTGACGACGTTGGTCAGCTTGCCGTCGCCGCCGGTCTTGGTCACCTTGACGCTGTAGGTGACCGTCGCCGTCTGCCCGATCTCCAGGTCGCCGGTCCAGGTCAGCTTCGGTTCCGCGTAGGTCACCGAACCGATCGTCGCCGCACCGTCCTTCTGGAACACCGCGTCGTCGAGCACCTCGGTGAGGTCGTCGGTGAACGTCGCACCGGTCAGCTTCGTCTTGCCGGTGTTGCGCACGGTCACCGTGTACTTCACGACGTCGCCCGGGTTCGCCGTGGCCTTGTCGGCCTTCTTCTCCAGTGAGATGCCGGGCACCGGGGTGACGGTCGAGCACGCCGGGTCGTCGGACTGCGGCGGGCAGGTGCCCGGGGTGTTGGTGCTGACGGTGTTCCGCAGTTCGTGATCGCCCGTCACCGGGTTCTTCACCTTCACCGAATACTTCAGCGTGGTCGACGCACCCACCGGGAGATCGCCGGCCCACACCAGGTTCGGCGCGGTGAAGGCGAACTTCCCGGCGACCGGGGCCGCCACGGCGTCGTCGGAGTAGTCGGCGTCGTCGAGCACCTCGGACAGATCGTCCGTGACCCGGGCGGCGTCCTCGCCGACCAGATCGACCTTGCCGGTGTTGGTGACCGTGACGGTGTAGGTGACGACGTCACCGGGGTTCGCGGTCTGCTTGTCCGACGTCTTCTTGACCGTCAGCTCGCGGGACGGCACATCCGCGACGCAGTTCGGGTCGGTCGAATCCGGCGGGCAGTTGTTGCCCGGGGTGTCCGAAGTGACCACATTGGACAGCTTCTTGTCGCCGGGGTTCGGGTTCTTGATCTTGACCGTGTAGGTGACGGTCGAGGTCTGCCCGATCTCCAGCGTGCCGGTCCACGTCAGCTTCGGCGCCGCGTACGTGACCCCGCCGATCGTCGCCGCGCCGTCGTTCTGGTAGTCGGCGTCGTCCAGGACTTCGGTCATGTCGTCGGTGAAGGTGGCGTTGTCCTGCTTCGTCTGCCCGGTGTTGGTGACGGTGATCGTGTACTTCACCGTGTCGCCGGGGTCGACCGACTTCTTGTCGGCGGTCTTCTTGATGAGCAGCCCGGAGACCGGGGTGGTCGTGCCACAGTCCGGATCGGTCGAACCCGGCGGGCAGTTCCCACCCGGGGTCTCCGAAGTGACCACATTGGACAGCTTCTTGTCGCCGTCTCCCGGGTTCTTCACCTGGACCGAGTAGGTCACCGTGGAGGTGGCGCCGATTTCGAGATCGCCGGTCCACGTCAGCTTCGGTGCCGCGTAGGTGACGCCGCCGATCGTCGCCGCACCGTCGTTCCGGTAAACGGCGTCGTCGAGCACCTGGGTCAGGTCGTCGGTGAAGGTGGCGCCGGTCAGCTTCGTCTGACCGGTGTTCTTGACGGTGATCGTGTACTTCACGACGTCACCGGGGTTCGCGGACTGCTTGTCGACCGTCTTCTTGATCTCCAGGCCGGAAATCGGGGTTTCCGTGCCGCAGTCCGGATCCGTGGAGCCCGGCGGGCAGTTGCCACCCGGCGTCTCCGACGTGACCACGTTCTTGAGCCGGTTGTCACCGGTGTTCGGGTTCTTGACCTTCACCGAGTACGTGACCGTCGACGTGGCATCGACTTCCAGATCGCCGGTCCAGGTCAGCTTCGGTGCCGCATAGGTGACCCCGCCGACCGTCGCGGCGCCGTCGTTCTGGTAGTCCGCGTCATCGAGAACCTGCGTGAGATCGTCGGTGAACGTCGCACCGGTCAGCTTCGTCTGACCCGTGTTCTTGACCGTGACCGTGTACTTCACGACGTCACCGGGGTTCGCGGACTGCTTGTCGACCGTCTTCTCGATCAGCAGACCCGACACCGGCGTGGTCGTGCCGCACTTCGGATCCGTCGAACCCGGCGGACAGTTGCCACCCGGCGTCTCCGACGTGACGGTGTTGATGAGTTTCTTGTCGCCGGGGGCCGGATTCTTGACCTTCACCGTGTAGGTCACCACCGACGTGGCACCGATTTCGAGGTCTCCGGTCCAGGTCAGCTTCGGTGCCGCATACGTGACGCCACCGATCGTCGCCGCACCATCGTTCTGGTAGTCAGCGTCGTCGAGCACCTGGGTCAGATCATCGGTGAACGTCGCTCCCGTCAGCTTCGTCTGACCGGTGTTCTTCACCGTGACCGTGTACTTCACGACGTCACCGGGGTTCGCCGACTGCTTGTCAACGCTCTTCTCAATCAGCAAACCGGAAACCGGCGTCGTCGTGCCGCATTTCGGATCCGTCGAACCCGGCGGACAGTTACCGCCCGGAGTCTCCGACGACACGACGTTCCTGAGCACGTTATCGCCATTGTTGGGGTTCTTGACCTTCACCGAGTACGTGACCGTGGAGGTGGCACCGACTTCCAGGTCACCGGTCCACGTCAACTTCGGCGCCGCATAGATGACGCCACCGATCGTCGCCGCACCATCATTCTGATAGTCGGCGTCATCGAGAACCTGCGTCAGATCATCGGTGAACGTCGCACCGGTCAGCTTCGTCTGACCCGTGTTCCGCACGGTCACCGTGTACTTCACGACGTCACCGGGATTAGCCGACTGCTTGTCGACCGACTTCTCGATCGTCAGACCCGACACCGGCGTCGTCGTGCCACACTTCGGATCCGTCGAACCCGGCGGGCAGTTACCACCTGGCGTCTCCGAAGTGACCACATTGGACAGCTTCTTGTCACCGGGGTCGGGGTTCTTGACTTTCACCGAATACGTGACGGTCGACGTGGCACCGACTTCGAGGTCTCCGGTCCAAGTCAGTTTCGGCGCCGCATAGGTGACCCCGCCGATCGTCGCCGCACCATCGTTCTGGTAATCGGCGTCATCGAGGACTTGGGTCAGATCATCGGTGAACGTCGCACCGGAGATCTTCGTCTGACCCGTGTTCCGCACGGTCACCGTGTACTTCACGACATCACCAGGGTTCGCCGACTGCTTGTCCACGGCCTTTTCGATCAGCAGCCCGGAAACCGGCGTCGTGGTCCCACACTTCGGATCCGTCGAACCCGGCGGACAGTTACCGCCCGGAGTCTCCGACGACACCACGTTCCTGAGCACGTTATCGCCGGTGTTCGGATTCTTGACCTTCACCGAGTACGTGACCGTGGAGGTGGCACCGACTTCCAGGTCACCGGTCCACGTCAACTTCGGCGCCGCATAGATGACGCCACCGATCGTCGCCGCACCATCATTCTGATAGTCGGCGTCATCGAGAACCTGCGTCAGATCATCGGTGAACGTCGCACCGGAGATCTTCGTCTGACCCGTGTTCCGCACCGTGACCGTGTACTTCACGACATCACCGGGATTAGCCGACTGCTTGTCCACGGTCTTCTCGATCAGCAGCCCGGAAACCGGCGTCGTCGTGCCGCACTTCGGATCCGTCGAACCCGGCGGGCAATTCCCACCCGGCGTCTCCGACGTGACCACGTTCTTCAGCCGGTTGTCACCAGTGTTCGGGCTCTTGACCTTGACCGTGTAAGTGAACTCCGCGCTCTGCCCCGCGGCGAGCGTGCCCGTCCAGGTCAGCTTCGGCTCCGCGTAGGTCACCGAACCGGGCGACGCGGTGGCGTCGTTCTGGTAGACCGCGTCGTCCAGCACGCCGGTCAGATCGTCGACGACCTTGAGGCCCGCCGCGGTCACCTTTCCGGTGTTGGCGACGATGACCTTGTAGCGCACGACGTCGCCGGGGTTCGCGGATTCCTTGTCCGCGGTCTTCGTCACCGTGTACGACGGCGGCGGCACCTTGGTCTTCGCGCACGCGGCGGCGGGATCGTCCGGGCAGCGGTTGTCCGGTGGGACGACCGGCGGCGGCCCGACCGGGACGTTGGCGCGGTTCACCAGCTCCTTGCCGATGGCGGCCTCTTCGACCTTCACGCGCACCGTCAACGTGGCCGTCTCCCCGACGGCGAGGCCGTTCACTGCCCAGTCGATCGGCCCGGTACCGGACGCGGTGCCCTTCGACGGCGTGGAGGACACGTAGGTCGTCCCCGGCGGCAAGGTGTCGCGCACCGTCAGCGGGGGTACGGGGATCACCCCGGTGTTCCGCAGGGTCACCTGGTAGGTCAGGGTGTCGCCCGGGATCGCCTCGGCGAGGTCGACGGTCTTCGTCAGCTGGTATCCGGGCGAGGTGACCGTGTTCCGCACCGTGTTCGACGTGCGTTCCTGCGGCCGTCCGGTGTCCTCGCCGCGGAAGGTCAGCTTGGCGGTGTTGTCGAGTTTGGTGCCGTCCGGCACGGAGGCACCGACCTTGACCTTGAAGTCGACCTTCTGCGCTTGCCCCGGCCTCAGGTTCCGCAGGTTGCAGGTGACCAGCTGGCCGACGGCCGAACAGTTCGGGTTGGATCCGGCCACGAACGTGACGCCGTCGGGCAGGGTGTCGGTGAGCACCACGTTCGTCGCGGTGTCGAGGTCGGTGACACTGCCGTCGGCGTGCCGGTTGGCGACGTCGAAGCTGTAGGTGACCTCCCCGCCCTTGGTGACGTAGCCAGGCGGGTTGTCGTCGGTATTGCCGACCGGGTCGTTGGCCTTGGTGATCTGGAGGTCGGGTTCGAGCGCGTCGGTGACGAGCCAGATCGTCTGCGGGTACAGCGCGTCGCCGACGGTGCCGATCTTCACCTGGAGCGCGGTGGTCCCCGCGGGGACCTTGCCGGTGATGTCGACGCTGCGGGAGTCGTAGCCGACGTTGTTGACCGGGTTGGGCACGCGCGAACTGACGTTGGTGCCCGAGCCGGTGGCCGTGACCCGGTCGATCCGGCTGCTGAACGCGTTGTTGGTCGCCACGCCGCCCGGCGCGGGCATGGCGATGGTCTGGAGACTGGACGCGTCCGGGCCGACCTGGAGGTAGTCGCCGGTGATGGGCGCGTCGCCGTCACCCGCGACGATGCCGAGTTCGACGTTGGGCTGACGCGAGGTCGGCGCCTTGATGCCGCTCAGCGCGATGGTCGCCGAGCTGGGCGTGGTACCGCCGGCGACCCGCTGCAATCCGTCCCACACCTGCAGGTAGCGCAGCGGCTCGCTGGGCAGCTCGTACGCGACCACCAGAGACCAGCCGCCCCAGCAGCCGAGGTTCGTCCCGCTGATCGACTGGCCCTGACAGGCCTGGATGTCGGCCACCGTGTACTGCCCGGCGCCGGCGCCCTCCACGAGAGACGTGACGTCGGCGGCGCCACCGTAGGCGTACAGGGTCGGGAACCCGCCCGTGGTGGTCGCGGGGAACCAGTCGTAGGTCTCGGCGGTGATCCGCTGGTACGTACCGGAACCCGGGGCCTTCACGGAGACCTGGTTGCCGCGGCTCCCGTCGCCGGAGGTCCCGCTGCTGGCGACCGGGTTGAACTGCCAGTACAGGCGGGCGTTCAGCACCTTCGCACCGGCCGGGACGTTCAGGTCCGCCGCGGAGGCGGTGTTGCCGGGCGCGGCCGGGTCGGTCTTGATCCACGACACCGGGCTCGCGTTGCTCGTGGACTCGTTGCAGACCACGCCGACGCCGCACTGCACGACGGAGTTGGCCGCCATCGTGATACCGCCGTGCGCCAGCCCGGAGTACACCGGTTCCGGCCCGATCGGCCGTTCGGTACCCGCTCCGCGCGGCTGGATCTGGGCGTTCGCGGGCAGCGGCGCACCCATCAGCAAAGCAACGAGCGCCACCGTGAGCACCGCGATGCCCCGGCGCCACCGATTACGCCCCCGACGTTCCGCCATGCCGCCTCCGCCTCACCCCTCGCTCCCGTCGGCCCAGGTCAGGACAGCGGGGACAGCGAGCCCAAGTCGTGGTCATCCTGGGTCGGCTTGATCGTCGAGCACAACCGGGACCGGCGGTGTCGCCTGGATAAAACCCGTTGAGTGGCCCCGAAACCCCCGGACGGGTGATGAAAGCACTGTCCACAACGGACGCGACCGGGAGTGGCGTTTTCCGCCGGAAAATGCCATCGTCGAACACGTGATCGATATTCCTTATCGCGGCTCCGGCCCCTATTGCTACGCCCATTCCCTCGCGATGATGCTCGGCTCCGATGCGCCGGGAGCCGACGTGCTCGAAACCGTGACCGGCAGCCCCTTCGGCATGCAGCTGATCGGCGGTTCGCTGCCGTTCTTCGACGCCTTCGGCTGGGATCCCGATCTCGGTATCGGCGAGGCCCTCGACACCCTCGGCTGGCGCGCCGAAACGACGAGCGAGCCGGATCCGGACGCCGCCTTCGCCGGACTCGTCGAAAGCCTCGCCGACGGTCCGGTGCTGCTCGGTCCGGTCGAAATGGGGCATTTGCGCCACCAGCCGGGGATGACCGGCCCGATCGGGGCCGACCATTTCCTGGTCGCGCTCGCCGTGGACGACGAGTCCGTCACCGCCCACGACCCGCAGGGGTACCCGTACGCGCGAATCCCCCGAGCGGATTTCGCCGCCGCCTGGCGCGCCGAAACGGTCGCGTACGGCAAACCGCACACGATGCGGACGAAGTTCGTGCGGCACACCGTCGTCGAGGACGAGGCCGCGATCGTGGCATCACTTCCCAGGGCGATCAGGCGGCTCAGCGGGCAGGAGGACACCGGCCTCCCGCCCGGCACGCTCGGCAACGGCGACGCGGCGCTCGCGCTCGCCGCGCGGATCGGCGACGGCTGCGACCCTGAACTGCGCGGGCTGCTCGTCCATTTCGTGGTCCGCCTCGGTGCCCGGCGGACGGCCGACGCGGCGGCGTGCCTGCGCCGGATCGGCCGCGACGAAGCCGCCGCCGTGCTCACCACGCAGGCCCGGCTGATCGGCTCGTTGCAGTACGACCTCGTCGTCGAGGACGACGCACGCGCCGCCGCGACCCTTCGGACGCTCGCCCCGACCTACGAAGAGCTCAGGCGGGCGCTCGCGTCAACCTGACGATTTCACGGACGATCACCTCGGGTTCGGTCAAGGGGACGTAGTGGCCGGATCGCTCCGCGATGACGTGCCTGCCGCCGGGAGAGAGGGCCACCCGACGGGCGTGTGAGGCGTTCGCCTGGGCCCTCATCCCGGCGGAGAATCCGCTCCCGCCGAGGCCGCCCGAAACCACGGTGACCGGGATGTCGCCGAGCACCGGCGGATCCTGCCGCCAGAGGGCCAGTTCGTCGAGGAAGGTGCGGGCCTGTTCCCGCTGGGTCCGCACCGTCCCGACGGTGAACGCCTCCCGTTCGAGGTCGCGGCGGACGTCGTCCGGGATCCCCTTCAGCAGGCCGCGGAAAAGGAACTTGAGCAGTCCCAGCCGCGCCAGCACGGCGCCGAGCCGGAGCGTGACCCGTTCACCGGTGCGGAAGACGCGGCCGAAGAGGACGTCCGCGGCTTCGTCGGTCGGGTCGACCAGCACCAGCCCGGCGATCCGCTCCGGGCGGCGGGCGGCGGCCTGCCGCACGATCGGCCCGCCGGCGCTGTGCCCGGCGAGGACGTACGGCCCCTGGCCGAAATGGTCGAGGACGTCGTTGAGGTCGTCGGCCATCCGGCGCAGGGTGCGTCCTCCGGGGTCGGGGGCGCTGCGGCCGAGCCCGGACCGGTCGTACACGATCGCGCGGGCGTGCCGGGCGACCTCCGGCTGGACCGCCGCCCAGGACGAGCGGGTGGCGGCGGCTCCTGCTTCGAAAACGACCGTCGGCCCAGTGAAGCCCTCCGGTCCCGGGTGCACCATCGCGTGGAGCCGTCTTCCGTCGCGGGTCACGACCCATTCCGGCTCGCCCTGGGTGTGGGTCATCTCGCGGTGATCCTCCAGCCGGTGGCGTCGATCCGCCGCCGCCAGAAGTCGGCGAAACGTCCTTGCGCCGCCAGGAGTTCTTCGACGGTGCCGTCCTCGGCGATCCGCCCGTCCTCCAGGAAGAGCACCCGGTCCGCGTGCTGGATCCCGGCGATCCGGTGGGTGACGATCACCCGCGTCCTCGGCACGGGGTCGGCGCTGAGCGAGCGGACCACGGCGTCCTCGTTCTCGGCGTCCAGCGCGCTGGTGGCCTCGTCGACCAGCAGCACGGGCGCCGGTTTGAGCAACGCGCGAGCGATGGACACCCGCTGCCGGTCACCGTCGCGGTCACCCCCAGCCGGACCGCGACCGCCTTGACACTGAGCCGGCGCATCCCCAGCTCACGACCGGCACGCAGGATGTCGTCCCGCGCGATCGTCGCCGGACGGCCACCGATCTTCGGCATCTCGCCCCCTTTGGAAAGTTATAGGGGGAAACTAAGGGTAGGCTTAGTTAGCGTCAAGGCACGGTTCGGCCGGTGGCCGGAAGCTGCCAAGGGGTTGCCGGACCAGGGCCGGGGTGTGTCGCGAAAGCCACTTTCGCAACGTTGAAGGTTGCGAAAGTGGCTTTCGCAACGTCTCCGGGTGGGCAGCCACCCCACGGCGAACGTCGCCTGCGCGAGGTGTCGCGAAAGCCACTTTCGCGACCTCTGATGTCCCGAAAGTGGCTTTCGCGACACGCCGCAGGCGAACGAACACCGGCGGGACCGCCGAAGCGGCCCCGCCGGTGCTTCCCTCCCGCCCTGCCGGCGAGCCTCAGTGGGTTCAGAACGTGATGGCGAACCCGTCGATCGAGCCGGTGTCGAACCGGTAGACGTCCTGCGCGCTCAGCTTCCAGGTGCCGTTGGCCGCCTCACCGGAGGCGTCGACCGTGAAGGTCTGGTGCACACCGTCGGCCGAGCCGACGCCGCCCGGCTCCTTGAGCCGGTAGGCCTTGCCGCTCGGCCCGATCAGGTCGAGCACGAGGTCCGCGGTGTAGGTGTGCGAGACGTCCACCTTCACCGGCAGCGACGCGGAAGCCCTGCCGTCGCAGCCCTC
Source organism: Amycolatopsis sp. PSD-21 (assembly GCF_055561455.1). NCBI lineage: Bacteria > Bacillati > Actinomycetota > Actinomycetes > Pseudonocardiales > Pseudonocardiaceae > Amycolatopsis > Amycolatopsis sp. PSD-21. Next base: position 5,609,287 of record NZ_CM145712.1, read on the forward strand.
CTGGGTCACCGAGCTGGTCACCGCCGCCCCGGCGTCCGGAATGGACACCGGCGTGGTGTTCGACTTGACCCCGCACTGCGGGCCGGGGCCACCGCTTCCGATCGAGGAGACGTTCAGCAGCTTGTTCGGCGAGCCGCTGCCCGCGTTCTTGATGACGCCCGCGGTCGCTCCGTTCACCAGCGCGTCCCGCACCTGCTGCGGCGTGGCGCCCGGGTTGGCCGACAGGTACAGCGCGGCCGCGCCGACGACGTGCGGTGTCGCCATGGACGTCCCGCTCATCCCCGCGGTACCGCCGTTGCTCGGGCTCAGCGACGTGATGTTCGTGCCGGGCGCGAAGATGTCGGTGCAGCTCCCGTAGTTGGAGAACGAGGACCGGTTGTCCGAGGAATCCGAGGCGTTGACCGTGATCGCCTCGGGCACCCGGGCCGGGCTGGTGTTGCAGGCGTCCGTGGAGGCGTTGCCCGCCGCCACCCCGTAGACGACACCCGACGCGATCGACCGCTTCACCGCGTCGTCCCCGACCCCGGGGGCGTCCATGGTCAGGCTCATGTTCGCCACGGCGGGCTTCCGCGCGTTGGCCGTCACCCAGTCGACGGCGTCGATGATGCCCGAGTCCGGCCCGGAGTTGTTGCAGCCCAGCACCTTCAGCCCGACGATCTTGACCTTCTTCGCGACGCCGTAGGTCTTGCTGCCGATCGTGCCCGCCGTGTGACTGCCGTGCCCGTGGCAGTCTTTCCCGTCACCGCCCATGAAATCCTTGCCAAGGCTGGCGCGGCCTTCGTACTCCGGGTTGGACGGGTTGATGCCACTGTCGAGGTCGTACGCGGTGACACCCGCGCCCTCGTTGGGGTAGGTGTAGGACTTGTCGAGCGGAAGGTTCTTCTGGTCGACCCGGTCCAGGCCCCACGTCGGGTTCGGCTGGGTGCCGGTGCCGCGCGCGGTGCCGTCCTCGTACACCGCCTTGACCGACGGGTCGGCGGCCAGCTTCCGTGCTTCCTTGGGTGTCATGCTCTTGGCCGAGAAGCCGCGGACGGCCGACGTCCAGACCGAACGCACCTCGCCGCCGTACCGCTTCGCCAGCTCGGCCGACGCCGACTGCCCCGCGGCGGCGACGTCATGGAGAACGACGATGTACTGGTCGCCGTAGTGCTCCTTGGCCGGGATCACGACGCCTTCGGCCTCGGCGGCGACCGCGGTTCCGGCGCCGAGCGCGAGCAGCGGGCTCAGCAGACCGAGCGCCAGCAGGGTTTTCGTCTTGTCACGCATGGGAAGTCCCCTCTGTTTCGACGAAGATCACTGGACGGTGAGGGTGTACGTGGTGGTCGCGGTCTTGCCTCCGCCGTCCTTGGCGGTCACCGTGACCGGATACGTGCCCGGCTGGAACGGCGCGAAGACCTGCATGGTCGAACTGCCGCCGCTCGACACGCTCTGCGGCGAGAAGAACGGGTTGATCGGTAACCCGGATCCGCTGGCGGACAACGTGATCGAGCCGGTTCCGCCGGTCGCGGTGACGGTCGCGCTCACCAGTGAACCCGCGCGTCCGGATCCCGAAGACGGGTTCACGGTCACTTTCAGATCGCCGGCGGGAGGTTCGCCGGCGCCGACGGTGAGCGACAGGCCCGCGGTGGCCGTTTCGATGGTTCCCTTTCCGGAAATCGTGACCTGGTAAGCCTTTTCCGGAGTGCCGGATGCGGTCTCGATGGTCAGTTTCGCCACCTCGCCCGCCTTGATCGTGGCGGGCTGGAACGTGGCTTTGGCCCCCTCGGGCAGGCCCGACGCCGACAGCGTGATGTTTTCGGCGCCGTTCTTGCCCGGCTTGCTCGTGACACTCGCCGACACGTACTTGCCCGGCAGTACCTTCACGGACGAAGGCGAAGCCGCGAGCGTGAAGACGTCGCCCGGCTGTTCGCCGCCGATCTGCTGGGCGACCCAGTCCCCCATCTCGTTGTTGAGCCTGCTGTAGACGCTGTACCAGCGGAAGTCGCTGCGGCTCCACGAAGCGACGCCGACGACCTTCCCGTCGACGACGAACGGGCCGCCGCTGTCACCGGGGAGGATGGTCTTGCGGCCGTCGGAGTAGCCGGCGCAGATCATCGTCTTCGGGTCGACGCCGTTCTCCACGCCGGTGCACTGGCTCGCGTTCACGATCGGCAGGGTCAGCTTGTGCAGCGTGACGTCCTGAGTGGAGTCGTTGATGTCCTTCTTGCCGTAGCCGAGGCTGAACCCGTCCTTGCCAGGCGTCTCCAGACCGGTGTCCGCGGAGGTGGCGACCTTCGCGTAGCCGCCGGGCGGGACCGGGATGTCGCCGTCGACGGTGATCACCGCGACGTCGTAGCCGTACCAGGGCTGGGTGAACTTGGGATGGATCTTGTAGTCGACGGCCTTCAGCTGGGTTCCGCCCGCGCTCTTCAGGTCGTCCAGTCCATAAAGGACACTCTTCTCGCCTGCCAGTTCCTTGCAGTGGGCGGCGACCAGCACCTTCCGGGGCGCGATGACGGAGCCGGAGCAGCTCTGCCCCTTCGGCCGGGAGCCGCCTTCCCGCAGGGCGGCGATGGCGTACGGGTAGTCCTTCACCGACGCGGGCGAACCGCCGATGCTCTGGCCGTGGACGCCACCGGTCGGCAAGGGCGCGGCGTCGGTCGGGGTGATGGCGCGAAGAGGGTCCGCCGGCGCCGCACCGGCGAGACCCGCCGCCGGCGCCAGCGCGGCCAAGGTCAGGGCGACCACGCCCAAGATCCGTTTTCTGCTCACGGTGATTCCTTTCGAGGAAAACGCGACTGCCCGACAACTGTCGATCGGCGGCGGAAACGGAACAATAGTGGAATACGGCGATCGCCCCACTATTTAAAGAAACCACTCCTGACCAGCGGTTTCTTAAGCCTTACCCAGCGAACCGACGAATACGTGCCCTTAGGTAATGTCGCCGAGCAGGTCGGCGGTCAGGACGGTGCGTGAAGGCAGCCCCAATTTCCGGAGCGCCCGTCCGACGTGGATTTCGACCGTCCTCGGCGACAGGAACAGCCGCTCGCCGATCTCCCGGTTCGTGAGGTTCTGGGCCGCGAGCCTGGCGACTTCGAGCTCTCTCGGCGACAACGCTTCGCCGTAGCCCTTGCGGCCACGTCGGGGCATCTCCGGATCGCATCGCCGCAGCGACCGGCGGCAGCGAAGCGCGTCCACAGCGGCGCCGAGACCCGCATACGTCGCCTCCGCGGTGGTGAAGGAAGCCACGGCGCGCTCCTGCGCTCCGGCTTCGGAGAAGCAACCGGCCGCGAGTTCGTCGGCGTAGGCGGCGAAATACGGGAGCGGTAGCGCGCTGTAGGCCTGCGCGGCTCCGAGCAGCAGCTCCGCGGCGGGAAGCGTTTCGCCGCGCGCCTGGGTGAGCATGCCCCGGCACAGCAGCGCCGACGCGTTCGCGACCGGGGCGTCCTTGCCGTCGATGCCCTGCCGGTACTCGGCGAGCAGCTCCCGCGCCTCGACGTGCTGCCCGAGCCCGAGCATCGTGCGCACGGCGAACGGCATCAGCTCGGCCGCCCAGACCCAGTTGTTCTTGCGGCGCACGGTCTCCAGGCCGAACTCGGCCAGACGCCGGGCCGCTTGCAGATCCTTGCCCGCCTGGTGGACCGCGACGCGGCCCGCGTACGCCGAAGCCTGCACCGGGACACTGCCCGCGGAAAGCGCGAACGCCGCGTCGAAACTGCGCAGGGCCGCCGTCGGCCGGTGCTGCCCGTACTCGTACCAGCCGAGCACGAGCAACGGCTCGGCCGCCAGCGAACCGTCCTTGTCGACCCGCGTCAGCATCGCGCGCGCCTTCTCCGCGACACTCGCCCACTCCCCCATCGCGAGATCCAGGCGCAGTTCCGTGCCGTCGGCGAGCGCGTCGAGATAAGGCTGATGGTCGTCGCGGATCAGCCGCCGCGCCGTCGTGAGGTAAGCCCGCGCCACCGGGTAGTGCCCGTTCCACGCCACCGCGTCGGCCAGGTTGATGTAGGTGCGGGCCACCTGGCGGCAGACCTCCGCCGACTCCGGTGCCCTCGGCAGATCCGCGATCTCCTGCCAGGCGGCCGGATCGGCGATCTGCATACGCGCCGAAAGCCGGTTCGCGGTGATCGCGGCGAGCAATCCGGCGTCGTGCTCCCCCTTGCTGACCTGTTCGGCCTCGGCGAGCCAGCGGAGGTTCTCCTCCACCGGGACGGTGCCGATATGCGGCAGCGCCAGGGTGACCAGCCCTCTGGCGAGCAGCGCCTGCCGCCTGCCGAGATCGGCCGCGCCCAGTTCGATCTCGAGCCTGCCCGCCTCGACCTTGCCGACCTGGTTGATCAGCACCTGCCCGAGGTGGACGCGGATCTCGCCCCGCGCGGCCTTGCTCAGCGGCCATTCGCGCAGGATCTCGCGCAGCAGCCGGACCGTGCCGGCGTGCGCGATACTGCGCGGCAGTTCCCTGCCGAGCCGGACGGCGAACGATTCGCGCGCGGTCCGCGGGAGATCCGAGTCCCGTAAGGCCGCTTCGAGCAGGCGGCTCGCTTCCTCGGTGCGGCCGTCTTCGATGGCGTTGTCGACCGCGACGCCGGTCCACTGTGTCCACGCGGCGATGTCGCCTGCCAGCCGTGCGTGACGGGCGATGAGGGACGCGAAAGGTTCCGCGCTCGCGGCGAGGCGGGCGGCGGCTCGTCCGTGCATCGCGCACCGCTGAGGTCCGGCCAACAACGCGTAGACCGCTTCGGCGATCAGCGGACTCCCCGAGACGTAGCGGCCGCGGCCGAGATCCCGCAGCAGCCCCGCGTCCACCGCTTCGGTGACCGCACCGGCGACCTCCGCTGACGCGCCGGCGACCGCGCCCAGATCCTGTTCCCCAGCGGGCGATACCAGTACCGCCGCCGCGCGGATGACGTCCTGTGCGGCCGGGCCGATCGCCGCCATCAGCTCGGAAACCCGGCTCCGCACGGTAGGCGGCACCGTCGCCGAGGCCAGCTTGTCCGCCGAAAGGGATTCGGCCGTGTCACCGACGCTCTGGACCAACGCCGTCAGGTCGACGGCGATCCCGGACGTCCGCCGGTGCGCCGCTTCGGCGACATCCGGTGCGCAGCGGCCGAAGGACGCGTCCAGCAGCGTCCGCACCTGGGCGGCGGTGAACGCCGGGAGCGAGAGTTGCGCGGCGGTCTCGCGCAGCGCCGGGAATCGCCGCGGCCCGCACGCCGCCGTGCTCACCACCACGCTCAGCCCCGCGGCCGGGGACGCCGCGAGCCCGCGCACGAACTCCCTCGTGTCGTCGTCCGCGCAATGGACGTCGTCGAGCACCAGTACCGCCGGGCCGCAGCCGGTCAGCACTTCGCGCACGGCTCGGAACTCCTGCTGCCGGACGGTCTCGGCGTCCGCGTTCTCCGGGAACGGCGGCAGCCACGGGGACCATTCGGGGATCAGCCGCCGGAGGACCCCGGTCACCGGTGAGAAGCCCGCCGCGTGGGCGGCGGCCATCGCGCTCCTGGCGAGCAGCGCGTCGACCAACGGCGCCAGCCGGCACGGCCGCGCGAACGAACCGCACCGGGCGGACCAGACCACGCGCGACGCGATCCCGGGATGGGCGGCCAGTTCTTCGAGCAGCCGGCTCCGGCCCACCCCCGGCTCGCCCTCGACGACGGCGACCGACGGCGGGCGCGTGGCGACGCGCACCAGTTCGGCCAATTCGGCGTCGCGGGCCACGAACACCGGTGCCGTACCGATCGTCGGCATGCCCGGGACCATACCGAGAGGACACCCGCCGAAAGGCGGGAACACGAACAGTGACCAAGAGCCGCGCGCTTTCCGCTGGTCCACACCAGCGGAGTCACGACCTCACCGCGCCGTTAACTCGAACGGTCGACGCCGACCTGCGGTGACACCGACCCTCGCATCGGCAATACGGACCCTTAGGTATTGCCGCGAACCTTGCCACGAGACCACCGGAGGGTGAATCTCAGACTGTTCGCAGTGCCCCTCTGTCACTTCGTCACAGCGCAGACCCCCTGCTCGCGCCGGTCGGCCACCCGTTCGGGTAGCCGGAGTCCCCACCTGATCCCTTACGGGTAGCCGCCCGCGCGTGCTTCGCGTTCGATCATCCAGTTAGGAGTGTTCCGACGGTGAAAACCTCGTTCAGGCGCGGGCTGGCCACGGCCTGCGCCGGTGTCGCCGCGCTGGTCGCCCTGCAGGCGCCCGCCACCGCGGCACCCGCCATCACGGCGGCCACCACGATCCCGATCAGGATGCAGGCACAGGAGAAGAGCAACTGGTGCTGGGACGCCAGTGGCAACACGATCGCCGCGTGGTGGGGGCATTCCCTCACCCAGACGAAGTTCTGCCAGATCGCGCACAACGAGTCCGGAACGGACTGCGCGAACAACCAGGGCTACCTGAGCGATCAGCAGCGGGTGTTCCGCTGGCTGGGGTTCAGCAACGTCGGCACCTACAGCTCGTCCGGCCAGACGCTGAGCTTCGCCTCCATCAAGGGCCAGGTCGACGCGCGGCAGCCGATCGGCACCCGGATCGGCTGGCGTAACGGTGGCGGCCACATGCACGTGCTCTACGGCTACGACAACACGAACGGCGCGACGACGGTGTACTACGGCGACCCGTGGGGCTCGAGCCCCCGCTACAACCAGATGAGCTACAACGCCTACCGGTCCAACAACTCGTTCACCTGGACCCACACCGTCTACGGGATCAAGGACTGAAACCATGAAGCGAACCTTCCTCGGCGCCACGATCCTCGCTCTCGGACTGTCACTGGCACTCGGCGGCCAGGCCTCCGCCGCCGACGGCCCCAGCGGCGCGCCCACCGCCGCCGACCTCGCCGCGGTGTCCACAGTGGTCACCAGTGACGCGACCACCCAGCGGCTCGCCAAAGCGCAGTTCCCGGGCGCCGCCAAGGCGGACACGGCGATCGCGGCCAGGACCGCCAAGGCCGATCCGCGGTCACCGGTGGCGGTGTACCAGCCGACCGCCGCCTTCATCGCCGGCACTTCCTCGGTTCCGGCCGAGCTCGCCTACGTCGCCACGCCCGCCACCCTGGGCAACGGCGACGCCGCCACCGTGTGGTCGCAGCGCGAAGGCTCGGGCTGGTCGGTCTACAACGTCGCCTCGGGTGACGTCGAAAAGCGCCTCGCGGCGCGGGTCGGCAAGGGCTACCTCCTGAGCGAACCTCAGGCGGGCGCCTGGTACGCCGTCGACGGGGACACCGTGACCGTCCTCGACGGCTCGTCGGTGGCGAAGACCGGCGAGACGATGACGCTCGCCGCGTACCGCGAAGCCCTGCAGAGCCGCTACGGCGACAAGCTGCCCGGCTCGACCTACGACCGCACCGGCGCCGCCGGTGGTTACGGTTCCGCCCCGGTGGGCGACACCGAGGTTCCGTGGTGGCCGTACGCGCTCGGCGCGGTCTTCCTCGCCGCCGCGGGCGCTGCCGTCACGATGCGGCTTCGCAAGCAGTAAGCGTCAAGGGGTGCCGGGACCGCGCGGGGTTCCGGCACCCTCGCCCGCTAGGCGAACGTGTAGTCCTCGATGGGGAAGCTCTGTGCCTCCTTGATGGCGTTCAACGTGGAAGACGGCCGGAGCAACGTCGCCTCCCCGTGCGGGTTGAAGTAGTAGCTGTTCGCCGGGGCACAGTTCCCGAGGGTGAAGATGGAGTCGCCGAGGCGTTCGGTCATCCGGTCGAGGAACGCGTCGTTCGCCTCCTGCGTGACTTCGAACTCGGTCGCGCCGCGCCGCCGCATGGCGCCGAAAAGCCGGTCCATATGCCGCATCTGCGTCTCGATGGTGGTGAAATAGGACAGTCCCGAGTAGGAATACGGGCTGTTGAGCGAGATGAAGTTGGGGAACTTCGGGATCGCGACCCCCTCGTAGGCCTGGAAACGGTTCTCCCGCCACCACTTCCCGAGGTTCCGGCCGTCGCGGCCGATGATCTCGATCGCCGGGAAATTCGCCTCCCACAGGTCGAATCCGGTCGCCAGCACCAGGACGTCGATCTCCCGCCGACGGCCGTCGGCGGTCTCGATCCCGGTTTCGTCGATCTTCGCGATCGAGGTCGTCTCCAGGTGCACGTGGTCCTTGGTGAAGGCGGGGTAGTACTCGTTGGAGAACGTCGGGCGCTTGCAGCCGAACGAATAGCGCGGCGTCAGTTCCGCGCGCAGCCGCGGATCCCGCACCTGACGGCGCAGATGCGCCTGGCACCACAGCTTGCCGAGCCGGTTCGCCATCGGCAGCTGCTTGTAGTGCAGGACACCGGAGACCATCATCAGTTCGAGCAGCGCGGTCCCGGTCAGCCGGGCGGCCCGCTGGGTGAGCGGGACCGCTGCGAACGCGCGCCGGACCGCCTTGGGCACCGGGAAGTCCAGTTTGGGGCTCACCCAGATCGGCGTCCGCTGGTACACGGTGAGCTCTCGCGCGACCTTCGCGATCTCGGGGATCAGCTGGACCGCGGTCGCGCCGGTACCGATCACCGCGACCCGCTTGCCCGCGAGGTCGTACTCGTCGTCCCAGGCGGTGGTGTGGATGACCTTGCCGCCGAACGTGTCGATCCCGGCGATGTCGGGCTTCTTCGGCTGGGAAAGGAAACCCGTCGCGGTGAGGAGGTACTTGGCGGTGACCGGCCCGCCCTCGGCGAGCGAGACCGTCCAGTGCGCGTTCGCCTCGTCCCACACCGCGCCGGTGACCACCGAGCCGAACCGCATGTAGCGCCTCAGCCGGTACTTGTCCGCGACGTGTTCTGCGTACCGCTTGAGCTCCGCGCCCGGCGCGAAGAGCCGCGACCAATGCGGATTCGGCTCGAACGAGTACGAGTAGGTGGCCGACGGGATGTCGACGGCCAGCCCGGGATAGCGGTTCACATGCCAGGTGCCGCCGAGGTCGGACTCACGTTCGAGGATGAGCAGGTTGTCGTAGCCGAGCCGGTTGAGCTGGATCGCCGCGCCCATCCCGCCGAAACCGGCCCCGACGACGACGGCGTCGTACTGCGCGTTCATGCGTTTTCCTCCCGGTGGGTGTCCTGGTGGAGGCGGGCGCGATAGCCGGCCCGCTCCGGTGGATCGGGCCGCAGCGCGCGGTCGTCGCGGACCAGCCGCCGGAACGCGGCGAGCGCCGGTTCGGGTGTCACCGTGGCGAGGGTGGCGAGCGCGCCGACATAGCCGGGCACGGCGATCTCGGCCGCACGCGTGCGGACGGAAGCCACGACGGCGTCGGCGATCCGGCCCGGTTTCACCTTCGGGATCGGCCGCATGTCGAGCCCCGAGGCCAGCGCGGTGTCGACCGCCGACGGCAGCACGGCGGAGACGCTCACGCCGTGGGGCGCGTACTCCAGCCTGGTCGCCGCGGTCAGCCCGACGACGGCGAACTTGCTGGCGTTGTAGATCGCCAGCCCCTTCACCGGGAACTTCCCGGCCAGCGACGCGACGTTGACGATATGGCCGCGACCCCGCTCCAGCATGCCGGGCAGGGCCAGCCGCATACCGTGGACGACGCCGAAGACGTTGACCTCCATGGTCGCCCGGTTCAGCTCGTCGGAGAGGTCGAGGAAGCCGCCGTTCGGCATGATCCCGGCGTTGTTGACGAGTACCGCGAGCGGCCCGTTCGCCTGTTCGGCGTCACCGAGGAAGGCGGCGAACGACGCCGGATCGGCGACGTCCAGGGGATGCGCGGTGCCACCGACGTCGGCGACGGTCCGTTTCGCGGCTTCGAGGTCGAGATCGCCGATGGACACGCGCGCACCGAGCGCGGCCATGCGTTCCGCGGTCGCGCGGCCGATCCCCTGCCCCGCACCGGTGATCGCCACGTGCGCGCCGTCGAGGTCGAGATCCGGGTACTTGCTCATGCACGCACTCCCTCTCGTGCGAAGGCGTCGGCGACCAGGCCCGGCGCCGTCCTCAACGCCGTGGCGAGCACGTGCTCGCGCCGCCGTCCGTCCATGAAGTTGGCGCCCATGGCGGCGAGATCCGCCGGCGCCGGTTCGATCCGGACCACCCGGACGCCTGCCGCGCGCAGCCGCCGCACCTCGTCGTCGACACGCCTGGTCATCGACGCCCGCAGCAGGCGTTCCAGCCGGGCCGCGCCGCGGGCCGGTGCTCCGCCCTCACTGCTCATCGGCGCGATGAGCACGACCTCGCCGATGTCGTGGCCGAGCAGGAAATCCGCCGACGTCGGGGAGACCGTGCCGCCATCGACCAGCGGACGTCCGTCCACAACGGACGGAGGGAACCAGCCAGGGATGGCCCAGGACGCGGCGATCGCCTCGCCGAGGCGCGCGGGCGGCGCTCCCGGGGAGCCGAGCGCGATCCGCTTCCCCGTCGGATCCGCGGCCATCAGCCAGGTCGCTGGATGCGGGACCCAGCCGTCGGGCGCCAGCGCGTCACCGAGCTCGCGCAGCCAGCTCGCGTCTCCCCTGCCCTGGGGCAGAAGGCCCGCGAGACCGGCGAGCGGGTCGACCTCCCGGCGCAGCGCGGCCCGGACCAATCCGGCCGCGGGCCAGCGCGGAAACGGCACCGGCGGGAGCCTGCCCGGCATCCGCCGGACGTGCGCGGCGACGACGGCGTCACCGCCGGGCGCGCCCGCCACCGCGTCGAGGATCGCCTTCGCCGGGATGCCCGCACCGAGCATGGCCACCGCCTCGGCCCCCGCCGAGGTCCCGACCAGGACGTCCGCCTCGCGGGGATCCCAGCCGAGCGCGTCGAGGACCGCGGCGGTCCAGGCGAACCCCAGGGTCCCGCCGCAGCCGAGCACCAGCGCCCTCGCGGAATGACGTGTCATTTCCGGAACGGTATGTCATTTGAACGCGCCGGGCAATAAGCTGGCGGGATGACGACGGAGACCCCGGTCAGCAGGGCCGCACGGAAGAAGCAGGAACTACGGCGCGAGATCGTGGAGACCGCGTTCGACTGCTTCGCCGAACGCGGCTACCACGCGACGGGGATCGCCGACATCGCCGCCCGGCTGGGCATCGGGCACGGCACCTTCTACCGGTACTTCCAGAACAAACGGGACATCGTCGACCACGTCATCACGGACCTGGTCGAGAAGGTGGTCGGCGCGCTGGCCGCGGACAACGCGCCGGACGCGGTCAGCAGCCTCGCCGAGTACCGCAGGCAGAGCGCGCGGATCGGCGACGCGCTCGCCCGGATCTTCGGCAGCGACCCGCGGATGGCCCGGTTCCTCCTGCTCGAAGCGGCGGGCATCGACGCCGAGATGCGGGAACGGGTGCTGGACTTCCACGAGACCGCCGCCGAACTGACCGCAGGCTACCTGCATCACGGCGTCCGCCTCGGTTACCTGCACGAGGATCTGGACGTCGACTCCACCGCCCGCGCGATCAACGGGATGATCCTCGCGTCGATCCTGTCCGAACTGCGCGACCCGTCACCGGAGAGGCAGGCCGCGATGAGCCGGGCGGTCCGGCGGGTCATGTACGACGGGATCGCGGCCCGTCAGTGACCGGCGCGCTTCAGGATCGCCCTGGCCCGCGCTTCGACCGGCTTGTCGACCATCTGGCCGCCGGCGACGATCACCGAGCCGTCCCCGGCGCGCGCGATCACGTCCCGCGCCCACTCGATCTCACCGTCCGACGGGGAAAGCCCACGGCTCGCGGCGGCGACCTGGCGCGGATGCACGCAAAGTTTCCCGGTGAACCCGAGGGTCTTGGCGTGCTCCACATCCGCGGCGAGCGCGGCGTCGTCGTCGAGTGCCGTGGTGACACCGTCGATCGGGGCCGCCCTTCCCGTGGCCGCCGCGGCGACGACGATCGCGGACCGCGCGTACCGCAACGCCTCGTGTGACCGGTGGTCGACCCCGAGCTGTACGGCCAGGTCGACGCTGCCGAAAGCGGGCCGCACCACCGCGTCCGCACCGCAGACCTCCACCGCGCCCGCGATCCCGGCCGCAGTCTCCACCAGCGGGAGGATCGGAACACCCGGCAGCCGCCCGGCGAGGGAATCGATCTCCGCACGGTTCTCGGCCTTGGGCAGCATCACCGCGAGCGCGCGCCCGGCACTCGCGACATCGTCGTCGTACCAAGCGGTTCCGGCGGCGTTGATCCGGACGACCGCCTGCTGGCCTTCCGCCAGCCACGCCCGGACGTGCTCGCGGGCGGCCTCCTTCCGATCGGGCGCGACGGCGTCCTCCAGGTCGAGGATCACGACGTCGGCCCCACTGGCCGCGGCCTTGGCGAAGCGATCCGGCCGGTGTCCGGGCACGAACAGGAAGGTCTTCGCGGCGGTCAGGAGTTCGTTCACCGGCCGAGGCTCCGCATCGTTCCGGTCGCCGTCCGCCGTCCGTGGCGATCACGCACGGCGGTGCCAGTCCCGTCCGCTCGCACGATCATGCCCTGATGGTCGAACAAGGGCGCGATGAGCCGGTAGTCGAAGGCCAGCCTCCCGCTGCTCCCCCGCCGCCGCGCGGCCTCGGCCATCGCGAGCGCCTGCAACGGGCCGTGGGTGAGCAGCCCCGGATAGCCCTCGACGTCGCGGGCGTAGTCGCGGTCGTAATGGATGCGGTGGGCGTTGTAGGTCAGTGCCGAGAAGCGGAACAACAGCGTCGGCGAGACGTCGATCTCCCATTCGTCCTCGGCCGCCGGCACCTCCAGCTCCTCGACGGGGGCGTCCGCCCGCCCGGCGGCGGCGTCGCGGTAGACGATGTCCTGCTCCTCCTCGACCACGACCTCGCCGCCCTGGACGATCCTGTGCCCGGTCACGACGAAGGTCAGCCGTCCGGTGCGGCCCTGTTTCTCCTCTGTGGAAAGCACTTCCGTATGCCGCTCGGCGGGCAGCCCGCACCGCAGCGGGCCGAGTGACCGTACCCGTCCGCCCGCCCACATCCGGCGGCGTCCCGGCTCCATGCCACGGACCGGGTGTCCGTCCGGCCCTAGATCGGCCTGCGCGGGCCGGTCCAGCAGGTAGAACCAGTGCCAGAGCAGGGGCAGGCCGTCGCGGTCCAGATCCGGCGGCTCGACGTCGAGCAGCGAAGCCAGCGCCTCCGCGGGACCAGGCTGCAGGATTTCCTTCACGTTCGCACCTCCTGAAGGGCACCGAACTCGGCCCGGATCGACTCGTTGTGCGCCCCCAGCGCGGGTACCGGCCCCATGATCGGCTCCCGGCCGGCGACCTCGACCGGCGGGAGCAACGCCTCCAGCGGCCCGGCGGGGGTTTCCACCTCGCGCCACCGATTCCTCGCGGCCAGCTGCGGATGGCGGGTGAACTGCTCCGGCGTCCGCAGCCGGGCGTTGGCGATCCCGGCGCGCTCCAGCAGGTCCCCGACCTCGTCCGCGGTCAAGCCGCTGAAGGCCTCCTCCAGGATCGCGGTGAGCTCGCCGTCGTTGGCGACACGGTCGTCGTTGGTCCCGAAGCGCGGATCTTCGATCAATGTCTCCTGTCCCAGCACGTCCCGGCACAGCACGATCCACTCCCGTTCACTTTGGACACTCAGGAAGACCCGGTCGTCCCCGGTGCGGTACGGGCCGTAGGGCGAGATCGACGGATGTGCCGCCGCCCTGCGCCGCGGCGGTTCCTTGCCGTAACGGGAGAAATAGGCGGGCTGGCTCATCCATTCGCCGAGCGAGTCGATCATCGCGACGTGCAGGCTCGCTCCCTCGCCGGTGCGCTCACGGTCGTACAGCGCGGTGAGGACGCCGCTGTAGGCGTACATCCCGGTGGCGATGTCGGCGATCGAGATCCCCGCCTTGGCCGGTGTCTCCGGGGTGCCGGTGGACATCACGAGCCCGGTTTCGCACTGCACCAGCAGATCGTAGGCCTTCTTCGTCCGATATGGACCTTCCGGACCGTAGCCGGAGATCGAACAGTGGATCAGGTCCGGACGTTCCGCGCGCAGCGTCCCGGTGTCGAGACCGAGCCGCTCCACCGCGCCGGGCGCGAGGTTCTGCAGGAACACGTCGGCCTTGCCGATCATCGCGCCGAGCAGCGCCCGGTCCGCCGGATCCTTGATGTCGAGTTCGACGCTTTCCTTGCCCCGGTTGAGCCAGACGAAGTAGCTCGACTGCCCGTGCACCGTGCGGTCGTAGTCGCGGGCGAAGTCGCCCGCTCCGCGGCGTTCGATCTTGATGACGCGGGCACCGAGATCGGCGAGCTGACGCGAGGCGAACGGAGCGGCGACGGCCTGTTCCAGCGCGACGACGGTGATTCCCTCGAGTGGTGGGCGCATGCTGCCTTCCTCGGTGTTCAGGACGGGATGCGGTGCCGTTCGATCAGCTGACGCGCGATCACGCCGCGCTGGATCTCGTTGGTGCCCTCGCCGACGATCATCAGTGGCGCGTCACGGAAGTACCGCTCGACGTCGAACTCGGTCGAGTAGCCGTAGCCGCCGTGGATGCGGACCGCGTCGAGCGCGATCTCCATCGCGGCCTCGGAGGCGAACAGTTTCGCCATCCCCGCCTCCATGTCCGCGCGTTCGCCCGAGTCGTACCGTCGCGCCGCGTGGTGCACCAGCTGGCGGGCGGCCTCGAGTTTGGTCGCCATGTCCGCGAGATGGTTGCCGATCGACTGGTGCTGCCAGATCGGCTTGCCGAAGCTCTCGCGTTCCTGGGCGTAGCGCAGGGAATCCTCCAGCGCCGCCCGCCCGACGCCGAGTGCCCGGCAAGCGACCTGGATCCGGCCGATCTCCAGGCCCCGCATCATCTGGGCGAATCCGCGGCCCTCCACTCCGCCGAGCAGTGCCGTGACCGGCGCGCGGAAGCCGTCGAAGGAGAGCTCGCAGCTCTCGACCCCCTTGTAACCGAGCTTGGGCAGATCCCGTGAGACCTCGAAACCCGGCCCCTTCTCCACCAGCAGGATGGAGATGCCCTTGTGCGCGGGTTCGGCGGTGGGGTCGGTCTTGCACAGCAACGCGACCAGCTGGGACCGGCGCGCGTTGGTGATCCACGTCTTGCTGCCGTCGACCACGTACTCGTCGCCCTCGCGTCGCGCCGTAGTGCGGAGTGCCTGCAGATCCGAGCCGCCACCGGGTTCGGTGAGCGCCATCGTCGCGCGGATCTCGCCTGTGGCCAGCTTCGGCAGGTAGGTGTCCTTCTGCTCCTGAGTGCCATATGTGGCAAGGAGTTTCGCTACGACGGTATGGCCGCCCATCGCGCCGGCGAGGCTCATCCAGCCGCGTGCGAGCTCCTCCGTCACCAACGCGTAGCACTCCGCGGAGACCTGGGTCTCGCCCCAAGGCTCGGGCACGGCCAGCCCGAAGACACCCATCGCCTTCATCTGGTCGACGAGCTTCTCGGGATAGGTGTCCGTGTGGTCGAGCTCCCGCGCGACGGGCCGGACCTCACGATCCACGAACGCGGCCACGAGCGCGACGATCTCGGTCTCTTCCTCGGTCATGTGGTTATCATGAGCGATGATGAGACGGTATGTGAAATACCGAATCATGATGCCCGCATACCGGACCGCGATGAGCAGGGGCGACGGTGGACTTCAAGCAGCTCAAGGCGTTGGTGACGGTCGCCGAGGTCGGCAGCGTGACCCGCGCGGCCGAGCTGCTGCACCTGGTCCAGCCCGCCGTCACCCGGCAGATCCGCACCCTGGAGCAGGAGCTCGGGGTGCCGTTGTTCGAGCGGACCCGCCACGGGATGCGCCCGACCGAGGCGGGCGCGACGCTCGTCGAGCGTGCCCGGCGGGCGCTCACCGAACTCGACCGCGCCCGCGCCGAGCTGGCCCCGAAACCCGGTGTGGTCACCGGCATCGTCACGGTCGGCCTGCTGGAGAGCGCCGCCGAACGGCTCGCCGCGCCGCTGACCACGGAAGTGCTCCGCGAGCATCCAGGGATCGAACTGCGGCTGCTCACCGCGTACTCCGGACATCTCCAGCGGTGGATCGACGACGGCGACGTCGACCTGAGCCTGCTCTACAACCTGACCAGCACCCCGTCGCTCAACGTCCGTCCGCTGGTCCGTGAACGACTGTGGGCGGTCGCTCCCCCGTCGGCCGGGCTCGATCCCGCGCGACCCGTCCCGTTCGCCGAGGTGGCCGCGCATCCGCTGGTCATGCCCTCCGAGGGGCACGCGCTGCGCACCCTCATCGACGGCGCGGCCCGGGAAGCGGGCTCCGAGGCGGAGGTCGCCGTGCAGACCAACGCCATGACCCTGCAGAAACGCCTCGTGCTCGGCGGGCACGGCTGGACGATCCTTCCCGGCATCGGCATCGCCGCGGACGTCGCGGACGGCACGCTGAGCGCGGCTCCGGTGTGCGAACCGGAGGTCTGGCGCACCGTCGTCCTCGGCACGCCCAGGACGGGACGCGTCACGCCCGCCGTCGACGCCGTCGCGCGGGCACTGGTCCGGCAGATCCACCGGACCGTGCGGGAGGGCGAATGGCCCTCGGCACGGCTCTGGGAAGACCGAACAGGAGAAGAATGAGCACGCTCACCGGCAACGCCGTCGCCGCCGACGGTGCCCGGCTGGCCTACCAGTGGCACGGCACGGGCAGGCCGCTCGTACTGCTGGCCGGGCAGGCGAACGACCACACCTGGTGGGATCGCACGCGCGGGGACTTCCCGAGCACGATCACCATGGACTACCGCGGTACGGGTGCGAGTGACGCGCCCGATTCCGCTTACTCCACACCGGGTTTCGCGGACGACGTGATCGCGGTCCTCGACGAACTCGGGGTCGGCGAGGCCGATGTCTACGGCACCTCGATGGGTGGCCGCGTCGCGCAGTGGGTCGCCGCGCGGTATCCCGATCGGGTGCGGCGGCTCGTGCTCGGCTGTACCTCGCCGGGTGGCACGCACGGTGTCGAGCGGTCGAACGACGTGCGGCTGGCCCTGGCGCGGCGGTCGTCCGCGGAAGCACGGGAGACGCTGGAGGACCTGATGTACACGCCCGCCTGGCGAGCGGCCAATCCCGGTCCGTACCGGGTGCTGGGCGCGCACGGCATGCCGCCGCACGCGGTGCGCGGACACCTCGTCGCGAGCAACACCCACGACGCGTGGGACGTGCTTCCGGAGATCACCGCGCCCACGCTGGTCTTGCACGGTGACGACGATCTTCTCGCACCCGTGGCGAACGCGCCGCTGCTGACGGAGCGGATTCCCGACGCACGAATGCATCTCTTCGCCGGGGCGCGCCATGCCTACTTCGACGAGTGCCGTCCCGAATCGAGCGAGCTGGTGAACGACTTCCTCGGGTAGACCATGCCGACCGGGTATGTGCCCATCGCGGATTTCTATTTCTCAACCGCAGGGATCACAGCTCATGATGGTCGGCGTTCCCGGAGCGAAGGAGCTTCCCTTGCCGCACAAGACACCCGGCGTCGTCGCGAACGTGGTCCGCGGCTGCCTCGGCAACCTGGTCGAGTGGTACGACTGGTTCGTCTACGCCTCGTTCAGCATCTATTTCGCGGCCAGCTTCTTCCCCGAGGGAAACCTGACGGCGCAATTGCTTTCGACCGCCGTCGTGTTCGCCGTCGGCTTCCTGATGCGCCCGCTCGGTGGCTGGCTGCTGGGCCTCTACGCCGACAGGTTCGGCCGCCGGTCCGCGCTGACCCTGTCCGTGACGCTGATGAGCTTCGGCTCGCTGGCCATCGCCCTCACCCCGGGTTACGCGTCGATCGGCCTGCTCGCACCCGTGATCCTCGTGGTCGCCAGGCTCGCGCAAGGTCTCTCGGTGGGCGGTGAGTTCGGTTCGAGCGCGACCTACCTGTCCGAGATTGCCACCCCCCGGCGGCGTGGCTTCTACTCGAGCTTTCAGTACGTCTCGATCACCGTCGGGCAGCTTTCGGCCCTGCTGGTGATGATCGTGATGCAGTCGCTGCTCACCGAAGCGCAGATGTACGCGTGGGGCTGGCGGGTCCCGTTCGTGCTCGGCGCCGTCGCCGGCCTCGTGGTGATGTACCTCCGCCGCAGCATGGTGGAATCGGAGCACTTCCAGCG
Organism: Amycolatopsis sp. PSD-21; assembly: GCF_055561455.1. Classification (NCBI taxonomy): domain Bacteria; kingdom Bacillati; phylum Actinomycetota; class Actinomycetes; order Pseudonocardiales; family Pseudonocardiaceae; genus Amycolatopsis; species Amycolatopsis sp. PSD-21. Next base: position 5,627,167 of record NZ_CM145712.1, read on the forward strand.
CTCTTCCGGCTCGCCTTCTCGCGGCGGCCTGCGGGTCCTGCTGCGCGAGCACCGTCGCCAGGTTCTCGCCGTTCTCGGGCTCGCCATCGGCGGCACGGTGGCGTTCTACACCTTCACCAGCTACCTGCAGAAGTACATGGTGAACACGGCGGGGATCCCGAAGCCGACCGCTTCGCTCATCGGTTTCGCCGCCCTGTTCCTGTTCATCTTCATGCAGCCCGTCGCCGGCGCCCTTTCCGACCGCTGGGGGCGGCGCCCGGTCATGTTCGGCTTCTCCGTCGGCGGCATGCTGCTGACTGTGCCGATCATGACGCTCGTGGGCAGGACGGGGAACCCGTGGGTGGCGTTCCTGCTCATGATCACCGCCATGATCTTCCTCAGCGGCTACACCGCCTTGTCGGCCATCATCAAGGCGGAGATGTTCCCCACCAACGTCCGCGCTCTCGGCGTCGGCTTGCCGCACGCCCTGGCGACCGCGGTTTTCGGCGGGCTCTCTGAGCCGATCGCGCTGGCCTTGAAGCAGGCGGGGCACGAGAGCGTGTTCTTCTGGTGGGTCACCGGTTGTATCGCGCTGACCTTCGTGGCGACTTTGGTGGTGCGGGAGCCTTCGCGTGACTCTGCGCTGGAGATCGGCGAGGTGTCTGTGCGGGATTCTGTTGTGCGGTAGGGGTGCTTTCTCGGCTGGGTCGGCGGATGGTTGCGGTGGGATCCGGGCTCGGCGGTGTGGGCGTTGCCGAATCTTGGCGACGGTCGCGGGTGCCATGGCGAGGAATGTCGTCGCAGTTATCCGTACGGAGGTCTGTCCGTGGGATCAGCTGTCATCGGATTTCGGTAATGGGCGGTGTGGTGGCGGGACTCGAGTGGTGCACGGTCTCCGTGGCCGTTTTCCGGCGACGGTGGGGGCCGGCGTCGGGGCGTAGCCACGAAAAGCGAGACACCGCCGCATGGCGCACCGCTCCTGACTCCGTAGCCGAATTTTGGCAACGAACCCAAGCCTGAGCAGCGTGGTCGGTTTCGGCGACGGGCCGAGGCCTGCGTCGATTGCGCAACTTGAGGTGGCGGACGCTAGGCGGATCGTAGCCACGAGGCGCCAGCGCCCGGCACATAGTCCCCTGGCTTCGTGGCCGGATTCTGGCAATGGTCGCAGGCCTCGGCGCCGTGGTCGGATTTTGGCACCGGGCCTACCGGCCTCGATTGCCCAACCCGGGGCGATGGACGCTAGCCGGATCGAAGCCATGAGGCACCATCACGTGGTGCGCGGTCTCTGGTTCCGTGAACGGATTCGGCAACCAACTCGGCCCCGGGCGCCGTGGCCGTTTTCCGGCGACAGGCTCGGTTAGGGAGTCGCATGACGAGCGCAGCCACAAGCCGCGAGAAGCCATCACAGGGTGCACCGCGCCTGGTTCCGTGGCCGAATTCCGGCAACGACACCAAACCTCGCCACCGTGGCCGTTTTCGGCGACGGCCCGAGACCGGCGTCGATTGCACAACCCGGGGCGGCGAACGTCAGCCGGATCGCAGCCACGAGACGCCAGCGCCCGGCACACCGCCCCTGGCTTCGTGGCCGAATTCCGGTAACGAAACCAAACCTCGGCACCGTGGCCGTTTTTCGGCGACGGCCCGAGACCGGCGTCGATTGCACAACTCGTGGTGGCGAACGTTAGCCGGATCGCAGTCGCGAGGCGCTAGCGCCCGGCACACCGTCCCTGGCTTCGTGGCCGGATTCCGGCAACGACACCAGCCCCGGGCAACCGTGGCCGTTTTCCGGTGATGGTTCAGAACGGTGGTTCCTCGGCGCGAGGTTCGTGCAGTGGCGGCGGTGTGCTGTCGTAACTCTGCCCAGTCGGCGTGGTGATGCTGAGGGTGCCGTCGGCGTCGAGCCGGTAGACCCAGCCAGGTTCATCCTTCAACCGGTGGTCCCGGCGGCACAGATCGATCAGCTCGGTATGGCTGGTGTGGCCGCCGTGCTGCCACGGCACCGCATGGTCGAGATCGCAGGCCTGGGCGACCCGGTGGCAGCCGGGTCTTCGGCATTCCCGGTCCCGCACCCGCACAAACTCCCCCAACCCCGCGGTGGGCCGATACCGGTCACGACCCAGATCCAGCACCTGCCCCGAGAGGGGGTCGGTGACGATCCGCCGCAACACCGTGTCCGCCCCCGACGCGATATGCCGGGCCAGGGCAGCCGGAATATGGCCGTGCCCGGCGAGTTCGGCGGGGTCATCGTTCAGCCCGAGATAGGTGTTCAAATCCATGTACAGGAACACCTCGGACCGTTCACTCCCATCCTGCCCACCCAGCAACAGATCAAGGGCCACGTCCGCGCGGAGCTGATCCAGAGTGCGAGTCTCGCCGCCGGTCTTGAGGGCGCGGGCTTCACGGTCGATCCGGGTGTAGGCGGCGGCGACCTTCTCCACCGGGCCGTCCTCGACCTCGATCGACGCCACCCCGGTCTCGCCGTGGCGGATCGACAACCGGCGCCCGGCACGATGCCGCTCCGCACGCCGGGCCGCGCCCTCGCGGTCGGCCATCATCGCCGCATGATTCGCCGCCTTCCGAACCTGCTCGGAATTCCGCCCCGGCAACCGATCCTCCAAGACCGCGTCCACCGCACGCGCATCGTCATCAGACAACCACGCAGTCGCGGCAGCGACCTTCATCGCCCCGTAACCACCCACCTTGCCCCGATCCAGCAACCCCAGCGTGCACGGAAGCCGCGTGGTCAACGCCTCCGCCGTCGACACCAGCCCAGCCGCATGACCGTCCACAACAGACAACCCCAGCGCGACCTCCTGCACCACACCGCCAGCGCCGTCACGGTGACGACTCAGCTGCGCCAACGCCCGGAACCGGACCGCCTCCAACCGCGCGATCCCCTCCGACGCAGCCACCGCAGCAGCGACAGCATCGTCGTCCTCCAATGTATCCAGCGCCGCATTGACCTCCTTCAAAACATCAGCCGACGTGATTTCCTTGAGTACCGCCACAATGGCGTTGCGTGTATCCACACACCGAAGCTACAACCGACCACCGACAAAAAGACCAATTCCCTTACACAGCAACACTAATCGACATCGAGCAACCCTTCGGCACCATTCTCCAGCCGCCGCGCGATCTCCTCCGACCGCGGCAACATGGTCTTCTCGTAAAGCGCGACAGCATCACCGACCGAAGCAGAGCCGGCCAGCGCGAGAGCGAGTTCACAAGCGTCGACCATGGACAGATTGACACCGACACCGAGCGGCGGCATCAGGTGAGCCGCATCGCCGAGTAAGGTCACCCAAGGCTTCTGCTCCCACCTGTGCGGAACGGGCAGGACGTACAACGGACGGTCGACGTACGGCCCGTCGTTCTCGGTGATCATCCGCAACATCGACGGCGACCAGCCGGAAAACGCGTCCAGCAGCCGACTTCGGACATCGGGCGTCGACCCGATCCAGTCCGCGGGCAGCCGCTGGATGATGTAGACCCGGATGTGGTCTCCACTGTTGCGCTGGGCGAAAAGGCACCGCTCGCCGTCGGCCGCCATCGCGCTGCCCTGGCCGACGAGTTCGGCGAGTTCGGGGTGCGCGTTCTCGACGTCGTCGAACCACGCCTCCAGGAAGGTGATCCCCGCGTATTCGGGCACGGCCGCGGAAACCGCCGGGCGGACCCGTGACCACGCGCCGTCGGCGCCGATGACCAGATCCGTCTCGACCGTCGCTCCGTCCGTGAACAGCAAGCGCCCGGGAGCTTCGACCCGATCCAGGGTCCGTCCCCAGTGGACAGTGCCCGGCTCCAGCGAGTCGAGCAGAAGCTCGCGGAGCTGACCGCGATCGATCTCCGGCTTGAACAACTCCCCTGCGGCGGGGACATGGTGCTCCAAGAGACGCCCAAGAGGATCCAGTTTGCGCATCTCCTGCCCTTCCGGGCGGGCGAGTGCGAAGAACTCGTCGAGCAGGCCGGCTTCGCGCAGGGCCAGCTGCCCGTCGTCCGCGTGGAGGTCGAGGGTGCCGCCCTGGTTCCGCGCCCGGGGATGCGGGTCGCGCTCGTAGACCGTCACGGGGACGCCGTGTTTCTGCAGGATGCGGGCACAGGTCAGGCCGCCGGGACCCGCTCCGATGATGCTGATCGTCATGACCCCAGAAAAGCAGAACGAGTTAAAAAGTGCAACGAGTCAACTTAGTGACCGCGACAACCCATGCGGTAGGGTGCGCTCATGGAGACACCGGGACGGCGTGAGCGCAAGAAGGCGGCCACCCGCCAAGCGCTGGCGGACGCCGCGCTGAAGTTGTTCCTGGCGCGGGGCTACGACCAGGTGAGCATCCGGGACATCGCCGAGGCGGCCGACGTCTCGACGACGACGCTGTTCAAGCACTTCCCCGGCAAGGAGGCGTTGGTCTTCGACGAGTCCCAGGACCGCGAAGAGCGCTTGGTCGCCGCGGTCCGGGAGCGCAAAAAGGGGCAGAGCATCGTCGAGGCGTTGCGCGAGTACGTGCTCGCGACGTGGCTTCCGCTCACGACACACCCCCAATACGCCGAGTTCACCGCGCTGGTGACCGGCACCCCGGCACTGCAGGAGTACGGCGAGCGCATGTGGACCCGGCACGCCGCGACCCTCGGCGCCGCGATCGCAGAAGACACCGGCGCGGACTCCGACGACATCGCCTGCCACGCGCTCGCGCGTTTCGTGCTGGACATCCCGGCGCTCACCAGGGGCCGCCCGGATCCGCGAGAGGACGTCGAGAGGATCTTCGATCTTCTCGAACGCGGCTGGCGCTAGTCCTCTTCGTGAGGGCGGGATCCGCGCAGCGAGCCCGGATGCGCCTTGACGGACGGATCCTTGCGGGTCTTGACCAGGCTCGCCACCGTCACCACGACGAGGATGCCGATGATCACCGACAGGCTGACCGGCGTCGAGATCTCCGGAACACGCTCGTCGATGTCCACGTGTGCCCAGTGCAGGATCAGCTTGATCCCGATGAACCCGAGGATCACCGCGAGCCCGGCCGACAGGTACACCAGACGGTCGAGCAGGCCCTTCACCAGGAAATACAGCGCTCGCAAGCCCAGCAGGGCGAACGCGTTGGCCGCGAAGACCAGGTACGGCTCGTCGGTGACGCCGAAGACCGCGGGGATCGAGTCCAGCGCGAACAGCAGGTCGATCCCGCCGATCGCGAGCAGCACCACGACCAGCGGCGTACCCACCTTCTTCCCGTCAACACGGGTCACGAGCTTGCCGCCGTCGTATTCGGTGGACAGCGGCAGCAGCCTCCGCGCGGACCGCACCACCACGTTGTTCTCGACGTCCGGATCCTCGTCGCGATGCCGGAACAGCTGGACGCCGGTGTAGATCAGCAACAGCCCGAACAGCAGGAACATGAAGGAGAACAAGGAAAGCAGCGTGGCGCCGAGCGCGATGAAGATCGCGCGCATGATCAGGGCGACGACGATGCCGAACGTGAGCACCTTGTGCTGATGTTCCTCGGGTACCGCGAAGGTGCTCATGATGATCACGAAGACGAAGAGGTTGTCGACGGACAGGCTCTTCTCGACGATGTAACCCGCGAAGTACTGCTGCCCGAAGTCGCCACCGTGCGCGAGCGTCAGCCAGACGCCGAACGCCACCGCGACCAGGATGTAGCCGACCGACCAGGCCACCGCCTCGGCGAAGCCGACCTTGTGCGGCCGCACCGCCGCGAGGATGAGATCGAGTGCCAGGAGCCCGAGCACCAGCCCGATCGTGACGATCCAGGTGAGGGCATCGATCTGGAGCATCCGCACCCTGTCTTTCCTTCGACGGCTGGTGCCAAGATCTTATGTGCGACTCCCGCGGTCCGCATTCGCATGGCCCGGCGCCGCGTCCAGCAGCGCGGCGAGCACGGTCTTGAGCAGCGGGTGGTCCGCGCTCCCCCGCCGGACGGCGGCGAACACGCGGCGCAGCGGCGGCTCGCCACGCAACGGGACGGCGACAGCTCCGTGGACGGCGGCGAAAGCGTTACGCGGCACCAGCGCCACACCCTCGCCCGCGGCGACCAGGGTGGTGATCGCGTGGAAATCGTCGGAGACGTGCCGGATCGCCGGGTTGGCGCAGACGATCATCAGCACGTCGCGGCACGGATTCCCGGGCTTCGGCGCGATCCACTCGTCGTCGGCGAGAGCTTCGATGTCCACTTCGGACGCTTCCGCGAGCCGGTGCGCGGTGGGCAGCACGACGTCGAACGGCTCCACGTACAGGGGGAACCGGGTGAGCCTGCTTTCATCCGTCCGTGGCGAAAGCCGGTACTCCTCGGTGATCGCCAGGTCGACCTCGCCGTCGAGCAGCAACGGGATGCTCGCGTGCCCCTCGACGTCCTGGACCTGTATCGACACGCCAGGCGAGCCGGCGCGCAAGGAGGCGATCGCCGGCGCGACGACCATCGTGATCGCGGAGGCGAAACTCGCCAGGCGCACCATGCCCTGGACACCGGAATCGAGCGCGGCCAGCGTGGCCTGCGCCCGTTCCAGTTCGGCCGCGACGGCGTTGGCGTGCACCACCATCAGTTCACCCGCGGGGGTCAGCGAAACCCGCCTGCCCCGGCGGCGAAGCAGCTGCTGGCCGCACTCTGCTTCGAGGGCGGCCAGCTGCTGGGAGACCGCGGACGGCGTGAGGTGCAGCGCCTGGCCCGCCGCCGTCACGGTTCCGTGGTCGGCGAGGGCACGCAGCACGCGCAGCCGTCGCGGATCGATCATTCGTCCATCATGGACCTTGCCGTTACGAACGCGTCGACGGCCCGGTTGACGTCGTCGGTCGAGTGCGCGGCCGACATCTGCGTCCGGATCCGCGCCTTACCGTGCGGCACCACCGGGTAGGAGAAACCGATCACGTAGATGCCCTGGTCGAGCAGCAGATCCGCCATCTTGCCGGCCTTGGCGGCGTCGCCGATCATCACCGGGATGATGGGGTGCTCGCCCGGCAGCAGGTCGAAGCCGGCCTCGGTCATCCGGCGCCGGAACAGCTCGGTGTTGGCGCGCAGCTTGTCCAGCAGCTCGCCCGAGGACTCCAGTAGTTCCAGCGTGGCGAGCGCGGCCGCGGTGATCGACGGCGCCAGCGAGTTCGAGAACAGGTACGGCCGCGAACGCTGCCGCAGCATCTCGACGATCTCCGCGCGGCCTGAGGTGTAACCGCCGCTCGCGCCGCCCAGCGCCTTGCCGAGGGTGCCGGTCAGCACGTCGACCTTGTCCTGGACGCCGAACAGCTCGGGCGTACCGCGGCCAGTCGGACCGGTGAAGCCGACGGCGTGCGAGTCGTCGACCATCACCAGCGCGTCGTAGCGCTCGGCCAGCTCGCAGATCTCGTCGAGCGGCGCGAGGTAACCGTCCATCGAGAACACGCCGTCGGTGGCGATCATCCGGTAGCGCGCGCCGGACGCCTCCTTCAGGCGGGCTTCCAGATCCGCGACGTCCCGGTTGCGGTAGCGCATCCGCTTCGCCTTGCACAGCCGGACGCCGTCGATGATCGACGCGTGGTTGAGCTCGTCGGAGATGATGACGTCCTGATCCGTCAGCAGCGTCTCGAAAAGCCCCGCGTTGGCGTCGAAACAGGAGCTGTAGAGGATCGTGTCCTCGGTGCCGAGGAATTCCGACAGCTTCGCCTCGAGCTCCTTGTGCGGCTGCTGGGTCCCGCAGATGAACCGCACCGACGCCATGCCGAAGCCCCAGCGGTCCAGCGCATCCTGGGCGGCCTTGATCAGCCTGGGGTGGTCGGCGAGGCCGAGGTAGTTGTTCGCGCAGAAGTTGAGGACGTCGCCGTCGCCGACACTGACCGAAGCCCGTTGCGGCCCCTGGATCACCCGCTCGCCCTTGTACAGCCCGGCTTCCCGGATCTCGGCGAGCCCGGCCTTGAGGTCGTCGCGCATCGCGCCGTACATCAGTTCTCCGTCCAGTCCAGAATGACCTTGCCGCAGCGGCCTTCCCTGGCCGTCGCGAACGCCTTCTCGTATTCGGTGTAGCCGAACCGGTGGGTGACCACCGGCGAGATGTCCAGCCCGGCCTGCAGCAGCACGGACATCGAGTACCACGTCTCGAACATCTCGCGTCCGTAGATCCCCTTGATCTGGATCATCTTCAGCACCACGGACGCGATGTCGACCGACACCTCGGAAGCGGGGAGGCCCAGGAGCGCCACACGGCCGCCGTGCGACATGTTCGCGATCATGTCGCGCAGCGCCTCGGGCCGTCCGCTCATCTCCATGCCGACGTCGAAGCCTTCGGCCATGCCGAGCCGCTCCTGCGCGTCGGCGATGGTCGAGGAGGAGACGTCCAGCGCGAGGTCGACGCCGACCTTGCGGGCCAGTTCCAGCCGGTGCTCGCTGACGTCGGTGACGACGACGTTGCGCGCGCCCGCGTGCCGCGCGATGGCGGCGGCCATGATGCCGATCGGGCCGGCGCCGGTGACCAGCACGTCCTCGCCGATGACGGGGAAGGACAGCGCGGTGTGCACGGCGTTGCCGAGCGGGTCGAAGATCGCGGCGATGTCGAGGTCGACCTTGGTGCGGTGCACCCAGGCGTTCATCTCGGGCAGGACGGCGTACTGCGCGAAGGCGCCGTCGGTGTGCACGCCGAGGCCCTTGGTCCTGGCGCACAGGTGACGCCGCCCGGCCTTGCAGTTGCGGCAGCTCCCGCAGACGAGGTGCCCCTCGCCGCTCACCAGGTCACCGACCTTGACTGTCGTCACCGACCGGCCGATCTCGACCACCTCGCCGACGAACTCGTGCCCGATGACCAGCGGCGCGGCGATGGTGCGCGCCGCCCAGTCGTCCCAGGAGTCGATGTGCAGATCGGTGCCGCAGATCCCGGCGCGCAGCACGCGGACGGCGACGTCGCCGGGGCCGACGACGGGGTCCGGCACGTCGGTGAGTTCCAGCCCGGGTGCTCGGTCGGCTTTGACCAATGCCTTCATGGCGCGAAGTCTGGCCCGCCCGTGTTGTTCAGTCCATCGCGAGTTTCTGAAATCCCTCGTTAGAGCAACTTCACAAGGAGCCCGGAACGCGGACCGACACGAAGTCCGGCCGCGGCTCCACCTCGAAACCGATCGACCGGTACAGGCGGATGGCCGAAGTGTTGGTCGCGGCCGCGTGCATCATCGGGCGTTCGCCGCGTGCCCGGATCCCCGCCGCCACCGCGCGGATGAGCCGCGTCGCCAGCCCTTGGCCGCGATACGCCGGGTCGGTGCAGACGGCGCTGATCTCCGTCCAGCCGGGTGGGTGCATCCGTTCCCCCGCCATCGCGACCAGTTCGCCGTCGCGCCGGATGCCCAGATAGGTCCCCAATTCGATGGTCCGTTTCCGGAACGGGCCGGGCTTGGTCCGTTCGACCAGCGCCAGCATCTCCGGGACGTCGTCCGGCCCCAGCACGACCGCTTCGGGATCTTCGGCGGCTTCGAGCGCGACGTCGACCAGCCGGACCCCGGCGATCCTGCCGAGGACCTCCCAGTCCGCCGGGACGGGCAGGGAATTGTGGACGGTCACGGTCTGGCCGGGACCCGCCAGCGCGGCGACGTCGGCCCACACGCCGTCGTCCGGTTCCGGCGGCAGGGCGAAGAACGGCGCGACGTCGACCTGGTAGCGCAGGACCTGGCCGGAGCGCTCCGCGAAGTGGGCGTGGGGGCCGGTCAGCGAAGCCCAAGCGGGATCGTCGAAGGGGGTGGCCATGATCGCTCCGACACCGACGGGCCGGCTTTCATTCCCGCTCCCACATCCTGAACGCTCAGCCACCCGGAACGAGCAGCGGTGAATGCGGGTCGAGTTCGATCCCCCGTTCGCGGAGCGTGTCGTCGATGACCCGCCAGATCCACCGCACCAGCTGGCCCGCGAGCTCCGGGAGTTCGAGGCCGCCTGGATTCTCCAGCCAGCGCGCGGCACTCGCGTCGACGAGGCCGACCAGCCCGAAGGCGAGCGGTTCGGCGATCCGGCCGTCCAGATCGAAGGTGTCGAGGTAGTGCTCGAACAGGATGGTGAGCTGCCGGGCGATCGCCGTTTTGACGTCGGTGATGGCGTCGCCGCGCCGCCCGGCCTGGGAATGCCGGGCGAGATAGCGGTAGAGGTTCCCGTATTCGGCGAGCCAGCCGGTATGGGCGCCGACCGCCATGGTGATCAGCTGCATCGGCGTCCCGCTCGGGTCCCACAGCGGGGCCAGCTCGGCGGTGATGAGCCGGACGGCGCGGTCGGCGATCGCGCGCTGCAGGTCGGCGGCGTCGTCGAAATGCTTGTACACCCGTGTTCTCGCCACCCCCGCCTCGTCGGCGATCTGTTCGGTGGAGACCTCCGGACCGTGCGCGGCGATCGCGCGCAGCGCCGCGTCGACGAACTCCCGGCGGCGGCGCTCACGCTGTCCCGCCCAGCGCGCCGCGCGGCCGTCCGGCCGAGGCACGTCGGCTTCAGGCGTCATCGCCCGGAGTTTATCGGCGGCCGGTTAGCAGGTACACTGCCGTACCCGTTACTTCGGGAGACCGCGATGAGGGAAGACGTCGACACCACGGCGGACGCCACGCTGCTCGACGCCTTCCGCGCCGGTGACATCGCCGCCGGCGAGACCCTGTTCCGGCGGCACGCCGAGCCGCTCCGCCGGATCGCCGCCGGCTGGGTCGCCGAGCCCGCCGAGCGGGACGACCTCGTCGCCGAGGCCTTCGTGCGAGTCCTGAGCGTCATCCGCGACGGCGGCGGCCCGCGGGAGAACCTCCGTCCTTATCTCGCGGTCACCATCCGGAATCTCGCGGCCAAATGGAGCCACCACCACAAACGGGTCGAGTTGTACGGCACGACCCCGGCGGTCGAAGAGCCCGCCGGGACGATGGGCGCCGACGAACTCCTCATCCTCCGCTCGAACGCCCGGCTGGCCTGGACCGCCTATTGCGCGCTCCCCGGCCGCTGGCGGACGGTGCTTTGGCGGACCGAAGCCGAAGGTGACTCGCCGAAGGTCGTCGCCCCGCTGTTGGGAGTCTCCCCCAACGGCGCCTCCGTTCTGGCCCTTCGAGCCCGCGAAGGACTCCGCCAGGCGTTCCTGCAGGCGCAGGTCCCCGAAACGAGAACGCCGTGCTGCCAGGAAGCCCGGCGCCGGATGGGCGCGTGGCTCCGCGGCGGCGTGCCGGGCCGCCGGGCGGACCTGATCACCGCGCATCTGGCGGACTGCGAGCCCTGCCGCACCGTCGCCACCCGGCTCGACGAGGTCAACCGCGAGATGCCGCCGGGTGTCCGCGCCGTCTCGGCATAGGAGATCAACCGGGCACCGGGGCGCCCTCCCCCGCGATCCGCAGCGCCTCCACCAGTTCCCGGTACAGCGTGTCGGTGGCGAGCAGATGTTCGTGGCTGCCGCTCGCGCGGACGCGGCCTTCCTCCATCACCACGATGGTGTCCGCGTCGATCACCGTGGACAGCCGGTGCGCCACGGTGACCACGGCGCCCTCGCGGGCCAGCCGCCGGATGCAGTCGTGGATCGCGCTCTCGGTCCGGCCGTCGACCTGCGCGGTCGCCTCGTCCAGCAGCACCACGTCCGGCGTGCGCAGGATCGCCCTGGCCAGCGCGATCCGCTGCCGTTCCCCGCCGGACACCGACGTCGACGAAAGCGGCGTGTCCAGTCCGTCGTCGAGCGCGGCGATCTTGTCGCTCAGCCGGACTTCGCCGAGAGCCCGCCGCACCTCTTCCTCGGTCGCGTCCGGATGGGTGAAGAGCAGGTTCTCCCGTATCGTCCCCGGCACGATCGGCGTCTCCTGCTCGACGTAGGCCAGCCGGCTCCGCACGTCCGCGTACGGCAGGTCCGCGTACTCGCGTCCGTCAAGCAGCAGCGCGCCCGACTCCGGCCGCACGAACCGCATGATCAGCGACAGCATCGTGGTCTTGCCAGCGCCGGACGGCCCGACGATCGCGGTGTGCCCGCGTCGCGGGATCTTCAGCGAGACGTCCCGCAGTGCCGGATCGCCGCCGTAGCCCGCGGTCACCCCACGCAGTTCCAGCACGGGACCGTCCTGTTTCCCTGACGGCTCCGTCCGGGCGGACGCCTGGTCCTCCTCCACCTCGAGCGCGTCCATCTCCCGGATCCGGCCCGCCGCGGCGATCCCCGCCTGCAACGCGGTCATGTTCTGGCTCAGTTCGGTGATCGGCTCCATCAGCGCGAACGCGTACAGCAGGAACGCGATGAGGCTCGACACCTCGAGCAGGCCCGCGTCGACCCGCCAGGCGCCGAGCCCGAGGATCACCAGGGTCGCGGCCTGGATGCCCGTCCAGGCCACCACCCAGGCGACGGCCTCGCGCCGCACCGCGCGGACGCCGTGCGTGGCGGCGGCTTCCGCGTCGACCAGGATCCGCTCGGACTGCCGGGCTTCGGCGCGGCTGGCCTTCACCGTGCGGATCGCCCGCAGCGCGCCCTCGAGGACGCCGCCGAGACGGCCGACGCGGTCCTGCGCCTTCTCCTGTTCCTTCGCGATGGCCGGCATCAGCCACGTGAACAGCGCGATGACCACGACCACGGCCGCCACCGTCGTCCCCAGCAGCACCGGGTCGAGCACGCTCATCAGCACCAGGGTGCCGACGAGCATCACCACGCCGTTGATCAGGCCGATCACGCTGGAGGACGCCGCCTCGCGCAACAGCACCGTGTCCGAGGTGACGCGGGTGACCAGCTCCCCCGTCGGCCGCTTGGTGATCGCGGGGATCGTCGCGCGGAAGAACCGCCGCACCATCGACTCCCGCGCCTTCAGCACCACCCGCTCGCCGACCGTGCCGAGCAGGATCCACTGCCCCAGCCAGATCACCGCGCCGACCACCATCAGGCCCGCCAGCGCCAGCACGGGACCCGCCAGCGACGCCGACGAACCGAGCGAGTCGAGCACCCACTTCGTGACCATGGGTGTGGCGAGGCCGGCCGCCGAACCGAGCAGGGCTAGCAGCAAGCCGATCGCGAGTGCCCCCTTGTGTGGTCTCGCGAACGACCACAGCACCTTCAATCGTGGAGTGTTCATGGTTCTCAATGGAACACGAGTGTTCTAAAATCGTCAAACGAGTTCCATATCGGAAGCGAGGTACGGTACCGGCCATGAGTGAGGGTGTGGTCACCGAGACGGGTGTCCGGGCGAGGACCCGGCGCGCGATCCTGGACGCGGCCATCGAGACGTTGACCAAGCAACCGGGCGCCTCGCTGGCCGACATCGCGGCGGCGGCGAACGTCGGGCGCACCACGGTGCACCGGTACTTCGCGGAGCGTTCGGACCTGATCGACGCGATCAGTCACGACGCCCTCGACAAGATCTCCCTGAGCACTCAGCGGGCCAGGCTCGACGACGGCCCGGTCCCCGCCGTGCTGGCGCGGCTGTGCCAGGAGTACTTCGAGCACGCCGACATCTTCCAGCTGCTGTTCACCATGCCGGATCTGGTGACCCGACCAGAATGGACGGAAGAGAGCGACGACGACCGCCGCCTGCTCCGGCTCATCGAACGCGGGCACGCCGAGGGCTCGATCGATCCGGCGATGACGAAGGAGTGGTTGCTGCAGCTGCTCTGGAGCATGCTCTACACGGCGTGGGAACTGGTGCGCGACAAGACACCGAAGCACGAGGCACTCACGTTGTGCCTGCGCAGCCTGGAAAAGGTCATCGCGGTCGGCTGAAGTCCTCCGAAGTGATGACGCGGACTCGCCCGTCTTCGAAGATCCTGTCCCGATGACAGAAAAACCGGTACCCGCCTGGGGAATTCTCTTCGGCGGGCTCGCGGTGTTCGTGGCCGCACCGGCGCTGCTGCTGGCGACCGGGCACGACACGATCAAGCCGTCCGCGGATTCGGACAAGGCGCTTTCCCTTGCCGGAGCGCTGATTCCGGCGCTGGCCGGGATCCTGCTGGTCCACGGGATCCCGCTCCACGCGCCGAACCTGCTCCCCGGCGTGCCCGACCGGCGCAGGCTCCGAAAGCAGGCGATGGCCCTGGCTCTCATCGCCTTCCTGTGGCCGCTGGCGTTGTTCCTGGTTTCGGCGGCGGGACACCAGACGCTGGTCCGCGACATCTGGGCGCTCGCCAAGCCGCTCGTGTTCCTCGTGCTGCCGTTGATTCTCCTGCGCACGCGCGGGGAACCCGATCCGTTCCGGCTCACGTGGTGGCCGCGGGAGCCATGGCGATGGCTCGCGCCGATCCCGGCGGTGCTCGTGTTCGGCTGGCTCTATGTCCTCAGCCCGCTCGCGCCGCCGCTCCCCACCTCGGAGGATTACCCCGACCCCGTATACCTGGCGGTCGGCGCCACCCTGACGTTCTTCACCGCGAACGTCCTCGAAGAGGTCTTCTTCCGCGGCATGCTGCAGACCCGGCTGGAGGCGCTTTTCGGGCGGTGGCCGGGAATCCTCCTGGCGGCGCTGCTGTTCGCGTGGCTGCATCTGCCGACGCACGGACAGGGGTCGCTTCCGCTCACGCTGGGCGCGATCGTGGCGTTCCAAGGGTTCTTCGGCCTGTTCACCGGCTACCTGTGGTCGCGCTACCGCAACCTTTGGGCGCCGATCGCCGCGCACACCGCGATGAACACCGTGCCCCTGCTGCTGATGTGAGCGCCGGGGTCGGGGAGGCGGTGTCGCGAAAGCCACTTTCGGGACACCAGACGTCGCGAAAGTGGCTTTCGCAACATGGTCGCCAGGGCAGTGTCGGGCGCGCGGCGGGCCGGGGTTGCGAAAGTGGCTTTCGCAACCCGCCGGCCAAGCCCAGCCCCTGGCCGGGTCTCGTGAGTGGTAAGGACGGTTAGAACCGTCCTTACCACTCACGAGACGGCAGGAAGGTCACGCGCCGATGGTCGCCGCGTCGATGACGAACCGGTACCGGACGTCGCTGTTCTCGACCCGGTCGTAGGCCACGTTCACCTGGTCGGCCGAGATCGTCTCGATCTCCGCGCCGATCCCGTGCTCGGCGCAGAAGTCGAGCATCTCCTGCGTCTCGGCGATCCCGCCGATCATCGAGCCGGCGAGCACCCTGTTCCCGCCGAGCAGCGAGAAGGCGTTGTACGACAACGGTTCGCCGGGCGCGCCGACGTTCACCATCGCCCCGCCGACGCGCAGCATGCCGAGGTAGGAGTCGACGGGCAGCGTCGCGGAAACGGTGTTGAGGATCAGGTCGAAGCGGCCGCGCAGCTGCTTGAACGTCGACGCGTCGCCGGTCGCGAAGTAGTCCTTCGCACCCAGCTTCAGGCCGTCCTCCTGCTTCTTCAGGCTCTGGCTGAGCACGGTGACCTCGGCGCCCATGGCGACCGCGATCTTGACCGCCATGTGGCCGAGTCCGCCGAGGCCGACGACGGCGACCTTCTTGCCCGGCCCGGCGCCCCAGCGGTTCAGCGGCGAGTAGGTGGTGATGCCCGCGCACAGCAGCGGGGCGGCGACGTCGAGGCCGATGCCTTCCGGGATGCGGCAGACGAAAGCGTCCTTCACGACGATCTGGCGGCTGTAGCCGCCGTAGGTGTTCTCGCCGTCGAAGCCGACGCCGTTGTAGGTCTGGATGTTGCCCTTGACGCAGAACTGCTCCGTGCCCGCCAGGCAGTATTCGCACTCACCACAGGAATCGACCATGCAGCCGACCCCGACGCGGTCACCGACCTGGTACTTCGTCACGTCGGAGCCGACCGCGGCGACGACGCCGGCGATCTCGTGACCGGGCACCATCGGGAAGATCGCGCTGCCCCAGTCCTCCTTCACCTGGTGGATGTCGCTGTGGCAGATCCCCGCGTACGCGATGTCGATCAGCACGTCGTCCGGACGCAGGTCGCGACGCTCGATCGTCGTCGGCGACAGTGCGGCGCCCGGGGACGGCGCGGCGATGGCGTGCGTGGTCGTCGTCATGAAACCCTCCGAGAAACAGTGAGACCATGTAAGAGGTCACTTACAACTAGCGTAAGAGGGCTCTTACATATTCCGCGACCGGGACGGTGTGATCCACGACATGGGCGGCAAGTACCATCACGGCGATCTTCGCGCCGAACTCGTGCGGGTCTCGCTGGACCTGATCGCCGAACAGGGACTCGGCGCGTTCTCGGTCGCCGAGGTCGCCAGGCGCGCGAAGGTCAGCCCGGGCGCGCCCTATCGGCACTTCCCGGACAAGGAGAGCCTGCTGGCCGCGCTCGCGGCCACCGTCGCCTGCCAACTGGCCGACAGGGTGCAGAAAGCCATCGAGGCCGAGAGCGAACCCGTCGCCGCGCTCGCCGCGGCCGCCGGCGCGTACACGGAGTACCTCATCGAACGCCGCGCCGGGATGAACATCATCTACTCGGACGGCTTGCAGGGCCCCGAGCACGCCGCACTGCACGAGCAGACCCGCCGCCTGACCGACCAGTTCGTCATGCTCTGCCTGACCGTCGCGGACCGGCCGCAGGACGGGCTCGAACTGATGGAGCAGCTGTTCACCCAGGCGCATGGTTACGGCACGTTCTACCTCGACGGCGTCTTCAAGAAACAGGGCTACTCCACGGAAGTCGTCGTCCGGAAGTCGATCGAGGCCGCCCGCGCCGCCATCGAAGGCCGCACGAAGAATGTGACGTGATTCACGTCCGATTTGTCCGATTACCGGGGCTCCCCGCGCCGACAGGATGCGAAGCGCAATCCTTTCGACGACAAGGAGAACCGCGTGAGCATCGGGCAAGAAGTCGGGTCGTGGCGGGAATTGGGCCGCCATACGAGCACGTCGGCGGTGCTGGCGGGCGGCGTGCTCGTCGGCGCGATCACCATCTACGTGGCGGCGAGTCTCCTGCCGACCGCCGTCCAGGACATCGGCGGGCGGCCGCTGTACGCCTGGACCATGACGGCGTTCCTGGTCGCCCAGGTCGTCGCGACCATTCAGGTGGGCCAGGCCCTTTCCGCTTCGGCGGCAAGGCTTCCTATCTGATCGGTTTCGGTGTCTTCGCCGCCGGCTCGGTCCTGTGCGCGGCGAGCCCGTCGATGCCGATCCTCCTGATCGGGCGCGGGACACAGGGGCTCGGCGCCGGCCTGCTGACCGGGCTCGGCTTCGCCCTGATCCATTCGGCGTTGCCGCCTCGGCTGTGGAGTCGGGGCAGCGCCCTGATCTCCGCGATGTTCGGAGTGGGCAACTTCGCGGGTCCAGCGCTCGGCGGTTTCGCGGCTCAGTTCGGTTCGTGGCGGGCGGCGTTCGCGATCCTCGCGGTGGCCGCGGGTGTGCTGGCGATCTTCGTGCCCCGCGCGCTTCCCGCCGTCGAACGCCCGGCGCAGTCGCCGCCGGTCCCGGTCGTTTCGCTGTCACTGATCGTCTGCGCCGCCGGGGCGGTGAGCGTGGCCGGGATCCTGTCCGACGTCCTCGCGATGGCGGCCTTCATCGCACTGGGTCTCGTGCTCGTCGGCGCGTTCCTGGTGACGGAAAACCGTGCAGTGGCGAGTGTTCTGCCCGCTTCGGTCTACCGGCGGGGTTCACGGCCGCGGTGGATCTACCTGACCATCATGGTGCTGGCGTCCGGCGTCGCGGTGGAGACGTTCTTGCCGCTGTTCGGCCAGCGGCTGGGCGGCCTTCCGCCCGCGGCGGCGGGATTCTTCGCCGCCGCGCTGTCCCTGGGCTGGTCGGTGAGCCAGCTCGTCAGCGCTTCCGCGCGTAAGACACGACGGCTGGTCCTGGCCGGGCCCGTCTGCCTCGCGGCGGGATTCGCGCTGCTGGGGCTGATGCAGACCGAGCAGCCGTCGCTACCTGTCGTGCTCGCCTGGCTGCCGGTGCTCTTCCTCGGTGGCACCGGAATCGGCATCGCGATGCCTCATCTGTCCGTCGCGGCGATGACCTCCGCCCCGGACGGCGAGGGCGGGCAGGCGGCGGCCGCGATCGCGACGATCCTGACGATGTCGACCGCGTTCGGCGCGGCCGTCGCCGGGTTGCTGGTCAACTTCGGCGGCACTTCGGTGGTCGCGTCGGCGAGGTGGCTGTTGTTCGGTTTCGCGGCGGTCTCCGCGCTCGGCCTGCTCACCGCGCGCCGCGCGGTCTGAGTCCGGTCAGTTCCGGGAGCGCCTCGTGCGCACGCGCGGGAGCGCTTCCGGACACCGGCCGTCGCACCGGATGTGGGCCCAGACGATCTTCCCGCCTCGCACGGACTCACGCCGGACGCCCCATTGCACGGCCACTCCGTCGACGACGAGCAGTCCGCGCCCGCGGGGATCCTCGATCTGCGAATACCGCGCCCGGGGCTGCTCGACACTGACGTCCGCGACCTCGATGCGCACCGCGCAGGGTGTCACGCCACGCCACAACTGGATGTGGCGTGCGCCACCCCCGTGCACGTAGGCGTTGGCGACGAGTTCCGTCGCGGCGAGCAGGACGTCGTCGCGGTGCCCCTCGCCGAGATCGGGAAGGCATCTGACCACCCAGGCACGCATGTCCGGCAACGCCCGCGGCGTCGTGGCTCGCAGGTCAAGCACCCAGGTTCCCGGCACCGGATGCTCCGCGATACTGATCATGGAGCCACCCTTCCCGTCGCGCGCGGCCTCCCTGCTGAAGTCGCACATCCGGGTTACCCAGAACGTCCGCCGATCAACCCGTGCCGGAGGTCATCGGACCGCGATACCCTCCAGCACCGTCCTGACCACGGCTTCCACCTCCGGCGAAGTGGTCATGGCCGGGCCGTGCGGAAGCAGACCGGAGAGCACCGTCTCATGGCAGACGCCGACCAGCATGGCCGTCGCCGCCCCGACATCGCCGTCGAGCCTGCCGAGTTCCTTTTCCGCTCGCAGGTATCCGGTGAGACGATCGCGCCAGGTCTCGCCGTCGCCCGCCCGTTCGCCGAACCGCGCGAGCACGACGGGGCGGGCCAGCAGGCCGGCGAACGCGGGCAGGATCTCCTTGTGCAGAGCCAACCCGTACGCCAGCTGGGCGCGAAGATTGGCCTCGACCGTAGCCGAACCGGGCTCGGGAAGCTCGCCGAGCCCGGCTTCCACTCTCCGTACGTGCTCCGCCAAGGCGTCGGCCAGCAACTCCTCCTTGTCGGCGAAATGGTTGTACAGCACGCCATCGGCGACTCCCGCCGCGCGCGCGATCGCCCGTACCGTGAGTTCCGCGGTGCCGTGCGCGGAGATCAGGTCCGCGGCGGTATCGATCAAGTGCTCGCGCAGGCTCCGGCCGTCCTCCGTGTGCCGCAGGGCCGCCGCTTTTCTCGGTGACATCAGGATTTCGCCCTGACCAGCCACGCGGCGCCGCGCAACCGGACACCGCCGGCCCCCTCGAATGGCCGCAGGGCGGCCGAAAGCGCTTCTCGCGCACTGTCCGCCGCTTCGGCGCTCACCTGGCCGAGGTGGTACTTCACCGGCCCCCAGTCCGCGATGAACCCGGCCGCGTCGGGAACATCGCTCCCCCAGACCTGGTCCGCTTCGACCCGGTCGCAGGCGACATCGAGGAATCCGGCGCCGGTCAGCACCGAGCGGATCCGCGCCGGGTCGGCGAACGCCGTCGGCCCCGTACCGTCCTCGCCGGTCGGGGTCGGCAGAAACGGTGCCAGAGCGCCGAAAACGGCACCGAGATCGGTTCCGGCGAGCGCGGTCATGCACAGAAAGGCGAGCTTCCCACCGGGTCGCATCGCGCGGCGCACGTTGGCGAAAGCGGCGACCGGATCGGCGAAGAACGTCACCGCGAACCGGCTGAGCGCGACGTCGAAAACCCCGTCCCCGAACGGGAAGACCTGGACGTCGCCCTGCTCGAACGCCACGTTCGCGACACCTTCGGCCTCCGCGCGCGCCCGCGCCGTCGCGAGCATCGGCGCGGACAGGTCGATCCCGGTCGCTGCCCCGAGCGGAGCACGGACGGCGGCGAGCCGGGTGACCTGCCCGTTGCCGCAGCCGATGTCGAGCACCCGGTCCCGCTCGCCGATTCCGGCGGCTTCGAACAGGAACTCGTTGAACCCGCTGTTCACCGCGTCGTAGCGCTCGTCGTGCTCGGCCCAATGCCGTCCCTCGTAGCCGTTCCACGCCTCCGACTGCGCGGTGTTGACGATGTCGGACATACCAGAACCTCCTTCGTTATGAACGTGCGTTCATGAACGCTTGTTCATACTGGAGGAGGTCTGGTCCGCCCGTCAAGCGGTGACGCTCCGGAATCCGCGCAGGCGCAGGCTGTTGAACACCACGAAGACCGAGCTGAAGGCCATCGCGGCTTCCGGGCGGTGAACGCCGCCGCCACCGAACCGCCGGTACCGAGCCAGAACATCAGCGTGCCGACGGCGAGCGCGATCACGATCGGCACGAAGACCGCCGAAACCCGGTCCGCCAGCCGTTGAACTAAGGAAGGAGGCCTTCACGACCTTGGTGACCGCCAGGGGACGAGTCGACCGGGAGCTCGTTTCATCGGGATTTCATGGCTCCGCTTTACGGTTCCGGCACCGATCCGCGGCCGCGGGCCGGAGGTCCACGAGGAGACGTGCATGAGCCCGGCGAGCCGGACCCCGTACAACATGGTGGTGCCCAGGGACGACACGCCGAGTCCCGGGGAACGGGACGGGCTCGTCGGGCCGGGCTGGAGCTGGGCCGCGTTCGCCACGCCGTGGGCCGACGGCCGCCCGTCGCCGAAGTACCGCTGGACGTTGTTCGAGACCGCCGGCCACGCCGTCGAAGACCTCCGTCGCCGCCTTGACGACGGCAGCATCGGCAGGCGCGGAGCCCTGTGTGCGTCCGTGCTCCGCAAGCGCGGCGCACCGCGGGAACTGGTGTTGTGCGACGGCGCGGAGTGGGCTTGCGTCGTCCACGAGGTCCGCGCCGGGGTGCACCTGGCCGACGCCGCCGACGCCTACTTCGCGCGTTGGAAGACGAGCATGGCGGGGCACCGCTTCACGATCATCAACGCCGGCGTGCCGACTGTCTGGTGAGGTCCAGACCTTCCAGTGCGAGAGTGCGCTGCAGGGGATCACCGTCGGGGCCGATGGTGGTGAGCACCCACTCGAAGTGTTCCCTGGCGGCCACCGGATCACCCGCGGCGAGATGGGTACGGCCGAGCCGGTTGCGGATTTCGGACTCCATCCCGGCGATCGTCTCCTCGGTGACCGCCGTCAGCGCCCGCCGCTGGAGCTCGAAGGCGGCGTCGAGATTCCCCAGCTCCAGTTCCGCGGCGCCCAGCCTGGCGAGACTGGTGGCGGTCAGCAGGCCGTCCGTGGTCTCCTCGGCGAGTTCGACGGAGCGCCGGAAATCCAGTGCGGCTTCGGCGAAGCTGCCGGTCTCCAGCCGGACGGTGCCGCAGTGGCACAGCACCCTGGCCAGCATCCCAGGGCTGCCGATCTCCTCGCTCAGCTCGCGAGCGCGGCCGAGGTGGCCTAGCGCTTCCTCGTGCTCGCCTTGCAGGTACGCGAGATACCCCAGGGCGGACAGCGACCGTTCGGCGAGCCATTGGTCCCCCACCTCCTCGGCGAGGACCATCACCCGCCGCATCCCGGGGATGGCGAGATCGTGCCGTCCGGCGATCAGATCCGCCATGGTGAGCCCGCCGAGCGCCCGCGCCTCCACTCCGCGGTCGCCCGAGGCCTGCCCCGCCCGCAGCGCGTCGTCGAACCAGCCGCGCGCCCGGTCGAGTTGCCCTTGCATGGCATAGGCGTAGCCAAGGCAGAAACGCAGCGACGAGACCAGGCGTTCGTCTTCGGCCTCTTCGGCGAGCGGCAGCGCGACCTGCAACGCCGTCCGGCATTCGTGGTACCGCTGCTGACGCGCGAGATAGTCGACCAGGCCTTCGGCGACCGAGCACGCGAGGTCGTCCAGCCCGGCTTCGGCCGCTTGCGACACCACCTCCGGCAGGTCGCCGGCCGCGTCGAGCCAGGCGGAAGCGTCACGCTGCCCGGTGAACGGTCCCCCGGTCTCCACCGGGAATCGCGCCACACCCCATTCGCTCGCCCGGCGAGCGGCGCTGAGGTACAGCCCGTACACCCGTTTCCGGGCCGCTTCGGCGTCCTCCTCGGGCATTTCCCCGGCGAGCCGCCGGGCGTAGACCGCCACCAGATCGTGCAGCCGGTAGCGGCCGCTCGCGGGCTCCTGCACGAGGCTGGCGTCGACCAGGCTTTCCAGCTGCCGCTCGGCTTCGGCGGGCGAGCTGTCCAGCAGGGCGGCGACCGTCAGCCGGTCGAACTCCGTCGTCGGCGACAGGCCGAGCACGCTGAACGCGGTCTGCTCGGCGGGCCTCAGCTGTTCGTACGACAGGCGCAGTGCCACCTCGACACTGCGATCCTCGGCCGTCAGTTCGCCGAGCCTGCGCTCGTCGTCCGACATCCGGTCGACCAGGTCCTTGAACGTCCACATCGGACGGTTCTGTAACCGGGCGCCCGCGATCCGCAGTGCGAGCGGCAGCCGCCCGCACAGCCCGGCGAGGGCGCGCACGGCGAACCGCTCCCCCTCCGCCCTCGGTGCCCCCACGATGCGCCCGAGCAGCCGTTCGGCCGCTTCGAGGCCCAGCGCGCCGAGGGAAACCCGGCGGTCGGCGTCCAACCCGGACAGACGGCGGCGGCTGGTCACCAGCACGCGGCTGCCCGGCCCGGACGGCAGCAGCGGCCGCACCTGACCGGCCGACTCGGCGTTGTCGAGCACCAGCAGCAACCGCAGCTGCGCGGTCGCCGCCCGCCACGACGCGGCCAGCTCGTCGAGATCGTCCGGCATCGCCCCGTCCTCGACCCCGACCGCGCGCAGCAACCGCCGCAGCGCGCGCTCCGGCGTCACCGGCTCGCGGCCTTCGGTGTAGCCGTGGAGATCCACGAACAACGCACCGTCCGGATAGGACTCACGGAGCTTGTGTGCCGCGCGCACCGCGAGCGTGGTCTTCCCGGCGCCGGGGACACCGTCGACGGCGTCGACCGAGACGGACTCCGGATCGCCGTCTTCGACGAGCAGCGCGAGTTCCCGGTCCCTGCCGACGAGTTCGCCGTTGACGGCGGGCAGTTCGTTGCGGATCCGGCGGGACGGCTCCCGGCGCGGCGCGACGCCGAGGAGCGCCTCGTCCCCGCGCAGCACCGCCTCCTGCACTTGCCGCAGCTCCTCGCCCGGCTCGACACCGAGCTGCTCGATCAGCCGCTCGCGGACGTCGGTGAACACCTCCAGCGCCTCCGCCTGCCGCCCGCCGCCGTAGAGCGCCCGCATCAGCAACGCGGCCAGCGGCTCGCTCGGCGGATCGGCGGACACCAGCGCCGACAGCTCGCCGATCACCTCGTCGAACCGCCCGAGCTTCAGCTGGGCCCGCAGTTTCCGGCGCAGCAACAGAAGCCGGCGTTCCTCCAGCCGTCGCCGCTCCCCCTGGACGAACGCGCCGGGCAGCCCCGTCAGCGGCTCGCCGTGGAACAGCCGGAGCGCGTCGGCGAAGGTCTCGACCGCGGAGACGAGGTCACCCGACTCCTCGGCGGCGGCCGCGACGGCGGCGACCTCCTCCAGCCGGACCACGTCCAGCCGGACCCCGCCGCTGGCGAACCGGTAGCCGCCGCGATCGGACACGATCACCGAGTCCCTCGGCTTCTGGCCCGAGGTGTCCAGGCATTGCCGCAGCCGCCGGACGTACACCGGCAGCACGTTCGACTCCGGCGGCTTTTCCCAGAGCCCGTCGGTGAGTTCGTAGTGGCTGACCGTCACGTCCGGGCGCAGCAGCAGCGCGGCCAGCACGGCCTGCTGCCGGACCGGCCCCAGATCCAGCCGGGTCTCCCCGTGCCAAGCCCGCAACGGGCCGAGCAGTTCGAAGCGAAGTCGCGAGTCCGGCATGATCCCCCCATCGTTGCGCATCAGCCCGGCACCACGATCCCGTGGTCGAACGCGTACACGATCGCCGCCGCCCGGTCCCGCAACTGGAGTTTGGTGAAGATCCGGCCGATATGGCTTTTCACGGTCACCTCCGAGATGACGAGGGCCGCGGCGATCTCCGCGTTGGTCAGCCCGCGGCCGATCGCCCTGAGCACGTCCTGCTCCCTCGGTGTCAGCAGTTCCGGTGAACGCCCGCCGCTGCCGTTCCCGGCGGCCTGCCGGTACGCGGCGAGCACCCGCCCGGTGACGCCGGGGTCGAGCCAGGCGTCGCCCGCGGCGACCGCCCGCACGGCCCGGATCAGGTCCTCGGCCGGTGAATCCTTGAGTACGTACCCGGCCGCGCCCGCGCGCAGCGCGTCGGCCAGGAGGTTGTCGTCGTCGAAGGTGGTCAGCGCGAGCACCGGCGGATGCCCGCCGGACCGCCGCAGCCGCCTGGTCGCCTCGACCCCGCCGACGTTCTTCATCCGCAGGTCCATCACGATGACGTCGACCTCGTGCGCGGCCAGCGCCGACGGCACCTCCGAGCCGTCGCCGCATTCCCCCGCGATGACGAACCCGTCGCGACGGCGCAGGATGCGCCGCAGCCCGGACCGGACCAGCTCCTGGTCGTCGACCAGCAGCACCTGGATCTCGGCGGCGGTCACGGTTTGCCCCCCGGCACGGTGACCTGCACGATCCACTGCCTGCCACTGGGCCCGGCGCTGAGATCGGCACCGAGCTGGGCGGCGCGGACGGCCATCCCCGCCAGTCCCGAACCGTCCTCCGCCGCGCGCCGGACGGTCGCGGGAAGGGTGTTGCTGACGGTGAGCTTCAACCCCGAACGGCCGGCGTTCAGCCGGACCTCCGCGGTCGCGCCGGGGGCGTGTTTGACGACGTTGACCAGTGATTCCTGCACGATCCGGTAGAGGCCCAATCCTTCCGAGGCGCCTACCCGGCCGAGGTCGCCTTCCTGTGTATAGCGCACCGCCAGCCCGGCGCTGCGAGTGCGTTCCACCAGCGTGGCGATGTCCTCCACCCCCGGGAGCGGGGCGCTGCCCGACGGGGAGTCGGCGAGCAGGCCGACCGTGCGGCGGATGTCGGCCATCGCGGCCCGTCCCACCTGCTCGGCTTCGGTGAGCGCTTCGATCGCCTCGTCGACGTCGCGGTCCTGCTGCAGCGCGTGCCGGGCGCCGGTCAGGTGCAGCAGCGTGATGCTGAGCGAATGGCCGACGACGTCGTGCACCTCACGCGCGATGCGCTGCCGTTCGGCGAGCAGCGCCTTGTCGCGGGAGGCGTCCCGGTTGCCGCGTTCGGCGTCCAGCACCCTGGTGTACCAGCGGACCATGAGCCCGCCGCTGAGGCCGAGCAGGATCGCGACCATGTACACCGGCCCGCCGATCAGCCCGCCCCAGATCCCCGCCACGACCAGGACCGCCTCGCCCGCGACCGTGACGAGGGCGATCCCCCACGTCGTCCGCAGGACACTGCCCGCCTCGGTGGCCGCGACCAGCAGCAGCAACGGCGCGAAATCCGGCAGCACCGGCTCGACGAGCAGCACCGAGGCCGCGATGATCAGCGCCGTCATCCGCACCCACGGCATGATCCAGTCGGTGGCCACCCAGATCAGCGACGGCGCGATCACGATCAGGCCGGCCAGCGCGATCGGCTCGGGCGGCAGCAGGGCGTCTCGTTGCACCAGCGCGACCGCCGTGAACACGAAGCTCACCGCGCTCGCGCACAACGCCCCCCACCACGGCAGGGTCAGCCCGGCCCGGGTGAGGCTCGCCTGCACCCGTGCCCGGAACCGGTCCCGCAAGATCTCCAGCACGGCATCAGCCTAGGAAGTCCCGGTGAGCGAGTCATCGTGCGGCGGGCGGCACCCGTCTCCGCCCACGGTAGGAGGCCGGGCGAGCACGGCGGGATGAAATCCGGATGAAACCCGGGCCGGTCATTCCTGGCTGAGCGCCACCCAGTTCAGTTTCTCCTGTTCTCGTTTCGGCAGGCCCGCGACGACGAGGTCGTAGGAGTCCTCGATCATCTCCCGCACGAAGTCGTCGGTCAGCGAGCCGTCCAGCTCGACGGTGTTCCAATGTCGTTTGTTCAGGTGGTACCCCGGGATGATCGCCGGATGCTCCGCGCGCAGCCGGACCGCCAGATCGGGCTCGCATTTGAGACTGATCCGCAGCGGCTTCGCCTTGAGCGGGCCGAGCGCGAAGACCTTGCCCGCGACCTTGAACACGTTGATGTCCTCACCGAACGGGAACTCCTCCCGGGCGCCGGGGAGGCCTAGGCAGAGCTTCGCGAGCGCGGCAGGTTTCATGGCGTTCAGGCTAACCGCGCCCACCGACAGAAACCTGTCCTGTCCGGGCCGTTGACCGGCTGTCGGTGATTCATTGACGATGAGTGGAGCCGACTGGGTGGAGGCGAACCGACATGCGCGTGAAGTATTTCGCCATCGCGGGAATCCTGGCGCTGGGCCTGGTGCCGGGCGCCGCGACGGCCCAAGTGGAGGGCACGGCCACCAGCGGCTGGGTGGGCACCTGGGCGGCGGCGCCCGCGGCCGGGGTGGCCGGGACCGACAACGGGTATCCGAACTTCTCGATCCGCAACATCGTGCACACCAGTGCCGGCGGGCACGAGGTCCGCGTGCGGCTGTCCAACGCCTTCGGCCGGACGCCGGTGCTGTTCGGGCGGGTGACCGTCGCGGTCGCCGCGGGCCCGGACACCCCGCAGGCCGTGCCCGGCACGATGCGCACGCTGACCTTCGGCGGGGATCGCGAGGTCACCGTGCCGCCGGGCGCCGACGTCGTCAGTGACGGCGCGCCGCTGACCGTGCCGAGGGACGGCGACCTCCTGGTGACCACGTACACCCCGGAGCCGTCGGGCCCGGTCACGTACCACCCGCTGGCGATGCAGAACTCGTACTTCACCCGGAACGGCGACAGGGCGGCCGACGAGTCGGCGGCCGCGTTCCCGGAGAAGACCGCTGTCTGGCACTACGTGTCCGGAGTGGACGTCCGCGGCGCCGGGTTGCGGGGCAGTGTCGTGGCGATCGGCGATTCGATCACCGACGGGGCGTATTCGACCTGGGGCGCGAACCTGCGCTGGCCCGATCAGCTCGCCGACAAGATCAGCGCGCGCCTCGGCGTGCTCAACGCCGGGATCAGCGGGAACCGGCTGCTGCTCGACGGCGGCAACTACGGGGTCAACGCGCTGGCGAGGCTCGATCGGGACGTCCTGAACCAGTCCGGCGTGCGGACGGCGATCGTGTTCGAGGGCATCAACGACATCCAGCAGACCCCGCACCAGGCCGATCCGGACAAGATCATCTCGGCGCTGAAGCAGATCGCGACGAGGGCGCACGACCGCGGTCTGCGGGTGCTGGGCGCGACGATCACCCCGTGGAAGGGCTGGGGTTCGTACACGCCGCAGCTCGAAGAGACCCGGCAGGCGGTGAACCGGTTCATCCGGACCAGCAGGCTCTTCGACGGCTACATCGACTTCGACGCGGTGATCCGCGATCCCGCCGACCCGCAGCGGATGAAACCCGAGTACGACTCCGGCGATCACCTCCATCCCGGTGACAAGGGCTTCACCGCCATGGCGGACGCCGTCCCGCTGCACCGCCTCCGGCACGAATAAGGGCTGCGCCAGGCGGTTCCGTGGGGCACGATGAACTGATGGCGAGCGACAGCGGTATCCGGGAGACGGCGCGGCTGGTCCGGTTCGCCGAACACGAAGCGCGCGCCGAAACGCTCCGCGCACAGCTCGCGGATCTCCACGGGACGATCCGGCTGGCGAAGCGGACGTCGAACCTGTTCCGGGCACGGACGGCGACCACCACCCCGGGGCTGGACGTCTCGGGATTCACGCATGTGCTCGACGTCGATCCCCTGGCGCGCACGGCCGACGTCGAAGGGATGGTCACCTACGAGCAGCTGGTGGACGCGACCCTGCCCCACGGACTGATGCCGCTGGTCGTGCCGCAGCTCAAGACGATCACGCTCGGCGGCGCGGTCACCGGCCTCGGCATCGAGTCGTCCTCGTTCCGCAACGGACTCGTGCACGAGTCGGTGCTGGAGATGGAGCTGCTCACCGGCGACGGCAGGATCGTCGTCGCGCGGCCCGACAACGAGCACAGCGACCTGTTCCACGGCTTCCCGAACTCGTACGGGACGCTCGGCTACGCGCTGCGGCTGAAGATCGAACTGGAGCCGGTCAAACCGTACGTGCGGCTCCACCACGTCCGGTACGAGAACACCGAGGAGTACTTCACGGCGCTCGGCGAAGCCTGCCGTGACGGTTCGGCCGACTTCGTGGACGGCACGGTCTTCGGGCCGGGCGAGCAGTACCTGACCCTGGGTACGTTCACCACCTCGGCGCCCGCGACCAGCGATTACACGTGGCTCGACATCTACTACAAGTCGATCCGCTCCCGCGAGACCGACCATCTGAGCGTCCGGGACTATCTGTGGCGCTGGGACACGGACTGGTTCTGGTGCTCGCGGGCGTTCGGTGTGCAGCACCGGCTCCCCCGGCTGCTGCTGGGCAGGCGGCTGCTGCGGTCTTCGGTCTACTGGAAGGTCGTGGCGCTCGACCGCCGGTTCGGGATCGCCGCGAAACTGCTCAAGCTGCGCCGGCTTCCCCCGGAAGAGACCATCGTCCAGGACATCGAAGTGCCGCTGTCGCGGGCCGCGGAGTTCCTGGACTTCTTCCGCCGCGAGATCCCGATCAGCCCGGTGTGGATCTGCCCGCTGAAGCAGCGGCCGGGCGGCGTGAACTCGCCGCTGTACGAACTGGACCCCGAAACGCTGTACGTCAACTTCGGGTTCTGGTCCGCGGTCCCGCTGGACCCCGGCGAGGCACCGGATACGCACAATCGGCTGATCGAGGCCGAAGTGACCCGGCTCGGCGGGCGGAAGTCGCTGTATTCCGACAGTTTCTATACCGAGGACGAGTTCTGGCGGCTGTACAACGGCGACGCCTACCGGAAACTGAAGACGGCCTACGACCCCGACGGCCGACTGCTCGACCTGTACGCGAAATGCGTGCGGCGGCGGTGACCCGGGCCGGAAGAAGAGAGACGACCATGGCTGAGACGACGACCGTCGGCGAGATCTTCGAGCGGTTGCTCGGCCCGAGCACCGGAGTGTCCATCACCGCCTACGACGGCAGCACGAGCGGGCCCGCCGACGCGCCCGTGACGATCGAAGTGCGGTCGCCGCTGGCGTTGACGTATCTGATGTCGTCCCCGGGAGACCTCGGGCTCGCGCGGGCCTACGTCGCCGGCGCGCTCGACGTCGACGGCGACCTCTACACGGCGTTGCGCGCGCTCGTTTCCCAGGTCGATCAGCTCAGCGCCGCCGACCGGTTGTGGCTGCTGCGCAAACTCGGCCCCACACATCTGCGCCGCGTCGCCCCGCCCGCCGAGGAGCTGCCGAGCCGGGCCAAGCGCGTCTTCGACGGCCTACGCCACTCGAAAGCACGCGACAGCAACGCGATCTCGAACCATTACGACGTCTCGAACCGGTTCTACGAACTGGTGCTCGGGCCGTCGATGGCCTACACCTGCGCCGCGTATCCGTCCGCCGACGCCTCGCTGGAAGAGGCACAGGCGCACAAATTCGACCTGGTGTGCCGGAAACTCGGCCTCCGGCCGGGGATGCGGCTGCTGGACGTCGGCTGCGGCTGGGGCGGGATGGTCGAGCACGCCGTCGCGAACTACGGCGTCGAGGCGCTGGGCGTCACCCTTTCGCGCGAACAGGCACAATGGGCTCAGAAGGACATCGTGACCAAGGGGCTCGCGGACAAGGCCGAGGTACGGCATCTCGACTACCGCGACGTCACCGAAACGGGTTTCGACGCGGTGTCGTCGATCGGCCTCACCGAGCATATCGGCGCCCGCAATCTGCCGTCGTACTTCCGTTTCCTCGCCGGGAAACTGAAGCCGCACGGGCGGTTGCTGAACCACTGCATCACCAACCCGGACACCTCCGTGGCGCACCGGTCGCGCGGGTTCATCGACCGGTACGTGTTCCCCGACGGGGAGCTGGAGGCGGTCGGCGAGATCGCCACCGCGATGCACGACAGCGGGCTCGAGGTGCGGCATTCGGAGAACCTCCGCGAGCACTACGCCACCACCCTCGGCGCGTGGTGCGCCAACCTCGACGCGAACTGGGACGCGGCCGTCGCCGAAGCGGGCGCCAGGCGGAGCCGAGTCTGGGCGTTGTACATGGCCGCGTGCCGCCTCGCCTTCGAGCGCCGGGAGATCGAACTGCACCAGGTGCTCGGGGTGAAGGTCGGTCCGGACGGCGACTCGGGCATGCCGCTGAGGCCGGACTGGGGCGTTTAGCGGACTCAATGCCGGAAGGCTTCGGCGAGCCACCACGAGCCGCCGTCGTCGGCGATCTTGGCGTCGACGACGAGCGGCGCGTCCCTTGGTCCGTCGAGCCATTCCTTGACGGCGGCGAGATCCTCGACCGACCGTACGGTGACCCCGGCGCAGCCGAAACCGCGGCCGATCGCCGCGATATCGGTGTCGGGGAACCTGACCGTGGTCGTGTCCGCGTCGCCGAAATGGTGGATCTCGGCGCCGTACGCCGCGTCGTTGTAGACGATGACGACGAGCGGGATTTGGAGCCGTACGGCGGTTTCCAGCTCCGAGACCGCCATGTGGAACCCGCCGTCGCCGACGCCGAGCACCGGTAGCCTGTCCGGCCGCGCCAGCGCCGCGCCGATCGCCGTGCCGAGACCGAGCCCGATACTTTGGAACGCCTGGGTGAAGCAGAAACCGTTCTCGTCGGGAACGGACAGGTACGCGCTCGGATAGCCCATGAAGTTGCCGGAGTCGATCGAGACCACCCGTTCGGTCGGCAGGATCTCGTCGAGACGGCGGCTGAGCGTGCGCGGATCGATTCTCCCGCCGCCGGATAGGTCGTTATACGGCACGTCGTTCCATCTTGTGCCGGTTCGTTGCCTCTGGGCGTGGTGGCCACGTCTGTCGAGTTCGGCGCGAACGTCGACGGCCGTGCTGGTGACGTCGCCGACGACGCCCAGGTCGATCGGCCGGTGCGCGCCGAGGGCGGCCTGGTCGACGTCGACCTGGACCAGCCTCGCGTCCGGGCCGAGGAGCGTGCCGTGCCGGGTGGTCCACATGTTCAGCGCGCAGCCCCAGCCGATCACGAGGTCGGCGTCTTTGATGAGGTCCGCTGCCGATGGCGACGAAAAGCCGCCCGCGATCCCGATCGAGAACGGATCGTCGTGGAAGAGGCCGTGCGCCACCGCCGAAGTCGCCAGCTGCGCGCCGGACACTTCCGCGAGCGCCTTGAGGGGCGTGGCACTCGCCCGTGCACCGCGACCGGCGATGAACACCGGCCGCCGCGCTTCGACAAGGAAGTCGGCCAGCTTCGCCACCGCCTCGGCGTCGGGCCGGACCGGCGCCGGACCGGGGACCTTCGGGATTCGGACCGCCTCGGGCGCTTCCTGGACTTGGACGTCGAGCGGCAGGTTGAGCAGGACCGTACGGCGCTGCTGCACCGCCGTCCGGTAGGCGCGGACGGTGTCGGCGACCGCGGTACGCGCGCCATGCACGCGTTCCGGAACGGCGCCGATGGCTGCCGCGAGCGCGTCCTGGTCCACCCGGAAGTTCGACAACACCGACGACGCCGCGGTATCGCCGGCCAGGACGATCATCGGTGTCCGGCTCTTGGCGGCCTCGGTGATCCCGGTGAGCGCGTTGGTCAGACCGCAGCCCTGATGGACACTCAGCACCGACACACGGCCGCTCATCCGCGCGTACGCGTCGGCCATACTCGCCGCGCCGCCCTCGTGCCGCGCCGCGACGAACCGCACCCCGCCGGAGCGCAATCCGTTGGTGGCCTCGAAATTGCCGCTGCCCACCACCCCGAACGCCGCGCCCACCCCGAGTTCCGCCAGCGTGCGGCCGACCAGCTCCGCGACGTTCATGCCCGTTCGACCAGCGCGTACACCCTGGCGGGGCTGCCGGAACCGCCGACGATCGGGAGTGGGCTGACGACCAGTAGCGATCCAGTGGGCGGCAGGCTCGTGAGGTTCCTCAACTGGGTCAGGCCGTGCTTTCCCGCGCCCAGAAGGAGTTCGTGGCAAGGGAAGGCAGGTTCCAGAGCCAGCGCCTGCCCCGCGTCGGTGCCCACGGTCTCCACCCCGAACCCGGTGATCGGCGCCTCCTCCGCGAGCCAGCGGGCACACTCCGCCGAGACGCCCGGCGAATGCGGACCGTTCTCGTCGTTGTTGAGGAAGGCCTCCTGATCATGCGAACGGGCGTCCCAGCCCGTGCGGTAGAGCAGCCAGCCACCGTCGGGCAGCGGCCGTTCACGCGCTCCCATTCACGGATGTCTTCTATGGAGAGCAGGAAGTCCGGGTCTTCGGCCGCGCGGGCCGTCGCGTCGAGCACCACGGCCGGGGCGACCAGCGTGCGCAACGGCACCTCGGAGACGTCGTGGCCGTCCTTTCCCGACACCCAGTGCACGGGAACGTCGAGGTGGGTGCCGGTGTGCTCGCCGGTGTGGATGTTGTTCCAGTACCAGCGCGGCCCGCGTTCGTCGTAGCGGCTGATCTCCTCCAGGCCGAACGGGATCGTGTTCGCGAACGGCTCCGGCAATTGGAGGATCGGGGTGCTCGCGCTCAGCGGGGCGGTGAGGTCGACGACCTCGATCGTGCCCGTGGTGATCGCGGTGTTCAGCTGGGCCAACAACGACATGCGTGCCTCCCGGATGACTGCGGCGTCTTCGGTCACTTTAAGCGGATTTAGGGTTTGATGGCTGCCGAGGACGTCGCCGATACGCTGAGGAGGAGATCGATGGTCCAGGTGGCACTGCGGCCGGTCGAGGATCGTGACCTCGACACGTTGTTCGAGCTGATGCGTGACCCAGAGTCGGTCCGGATGGCCGCTTTCATCGCCAGGGACCCCGACGATCGCGAAGCCTTCGACCTGCACATGACGAGGTTGAGGAATTCACCGGATCTCATCCTGCGCGCGGTGACGGGTGACGGACGATTCCTCGGCACCATCGGCAGGTTCTTCGTGGACGGCGACGCCGAAATCACCTACTGGATCGACCGTTCGGTTTGGGGTCGGGGAATCGCCAGCCGAGCACTCGCACTCTTTTTGGACATGGTCGAGGTTCGGCCTTTGTACGCGCGCGCCGCCAGCGACAATCTCGGGTCGCTTCGGGTCCTGCAGAAGGCGGGCTTCAGTGTCATCGGCACCGAGACGGCCTACGCGTCTGCGAGGGGTGCCGAGATCGAAGAAACCGTGCTGCGCCTTGGGTCACTGTCCGGCTCATGACATGGCGCTGCCAGTCTTGCGTTTCCGTTTCTTCTCAACAAGATCTAGTTGTCCCACCTTGGCCATCGCCAAAATCCGAAGCCGTTTCTGGAGCACTTTATATTCGTACACCTGTTCGATTACTGGTATTCTTGCGGGGTGTCCAGTCAACGCATCCTCGAACCGCCACAGGAGCTGTGGCGCGCCGGTGCGCGCGAGCTCGCGCACGGTGTGGTCGAGCGGTTGTCGGTGGCACGGCAGGCGTTGGCGGAGGTCGGGCAGTTCCTGGTCGAGATCGAATCGCGCGGCCCGATGGAACTGTTCGGACACGGATCGACGGCGGGCTGGTTCGCCGAAACCGCCCGCATCAGCCCCAAAGAAGCCGGCGACACCGTGACGCGAGCGCTGGCGCTGAACGAGAGCCGAAACCTCGACGGCTCCCCCGCTCCGGCCTTCGCACCCATCGCCGGGGCCGCCGCCGCGGAGGGCGACCTCGGGCACCAGCAACTCGACCCGATCCTCGCCGTGCTGAAGAAAATCCCCGCCGAGGTGTCGGCCGAGGACCGGTCCGGCGCGGAACAGATCCTGGTCAACCTGGCCCGCCACGCCGGGCCCCAGGAGATCACCAACGTCGGCGCCGACCTCCTGGCGCACATGGATCCCGACGGGAACGAGCCGAAGGACGAGGACTTCAAACCACCGTCACGTGAGGTGTATCTGCGCAAACGTGAGGATGGCTGGTGGCGGCTCAACGGCCTGCTGGACCCCGAATTCGGGGCCCGGGTCAACGCGTTGTTCGACACCTGGGGACAACGAAGACCCATCGACCAGGACGGCAACCGCGACCCCCGCACTCCCGGCGAACGGCACGGCGACGCGTTGTTCGACGCCATCCACTACGCCATGACCAACGAGAAGGCGCCTACGTTGTCCGGGGACCGGACGACGGTTGTGGTCACCATCCCGCTGGAGACCCTGACCTCCGGACTCGGGTCCGCCTGCGTGGACGGCGTTTCGCAGATCACCGCACGGCACGCGCGGATGCTGGCCTGCGACGCGAGAATCATTCCCGCGGCCCTCGGTTCCGAGAGCGAGCCTCTCGACATCGGCCGCGCCACCCGGTCCGTCAGTCCCGCACAATGCCGGGCCCTGAATCTCCGCGACCACGGCTGCGCCTTCCCCGGCTGCCACCGCAAACCCAAACACTGCGAAGCCCACCATATTTTGCCGTGGGGCCAACTCGGCGACACCGACCTGAACAACCTCTGCCTACTCTGCCGCTACCACCACATGGTCATCCACGGACAATCCGGCTGGAAAGCACAGATCACCAACGGACGACCCGAATTCATCCCACCCCAATACCTCGACCCACTACAAACACCCCGCCACAACCACCGCTGAAACCGAAGAGCCCGCCGCACACCGGCGACGGGCCCTTCGACATGCCCGGAGAACGACACCAACCACGCGAGGCATCAGCTGATCACTGTCCGGCTCACTTCCAGGGAAACGCCCCGCACACTCCGCGTGCCTCGCTCAGTTGAACCACGTACCGAACATCGAACTCTCCATCCGCTTCCCGAGGTCGACGGCCTGCGCCTCGGTCAGCAGACAGATGTAGTCGGTGACGGCCCGAGCACATCAAGCCTCTTTTGACGTTCCTGCTGTATCGCCGGCAGCGACCTGTCGAGCACGGAGAACTCATCGATGATCGTGTCCGCTCATCCCTGACGCGGACCTCGTCGAATCCTTGGGTACTCCGTCAGCGACGGTGTCCGTGCTTGGCACCGGAAGTCATCGCACCATTCGCGGTTCTCAGCCCACCGCCGCGTCCGCTTGAAGTCATCACGCACCGCGACCCGGCTCAGTCCACCATCACCAAATCCAGCCCCACCAACCGTTCCCGATCCGCGATGACGTCGATCTCGCTGATCTTCCCGTCCACGAAGGCGAACGCGAGCACCACCGAAGGCCGTCCTTCGTCGGCCATCACGAGACCGATGCCGCCGTTCACCAGCGCGAGCTGAGTGACCGCCGCCCGCACCGAAGCCGCGGCCGCGCCACGAGCCACGACCTTGGCGCCCCGCAGGAAGATCGGCTCGCGCGAAGGGCCTGCCGCCTTGTCGGCGCGGAGTACGACGTCGGGGTGCAGGAGTTCGAGGAGCGCCGCGAAGTCGCCGCCGCGGGCCGCGGTCAGGTAGGCGTCGACGACTTGGCGCCGTCGCGCGACGTCCGGTTCCGTAGCGACGGAACGGCCCTGGACGCGGCGCCGGGCGCGGCTCGCGAGTTGCCGGGCGGCGGCCGGGGTGCGGTCGATCAGCGGGGCGATCTCGTCGAACGGCACCGCGAACATGTCGTGCAGGACGAACGCGAGCCGTTCGGCCGGCGCGAGTGTGTCCAGGACGACCAGCATCGCCAGCCCGACCGAGTCGGCGAGCACCGCGTCGGCGGCGGGATCGGCCGCGGCGTCGATCGGTTCGGCGAGCCGGTCGTCGAGCGGTTCTTCCCGCCGGTGATCGCGCGAGCGCAGCACGTTCAGGCACACCCGCGCCACCACCGTGGTCAGCCAGCCGCCGAGGTTCTCGATCTCCGCCGCGTCGGTGCGGTCGAGCCGCAGCCACGTCTCCTGGACGGCGTCTTCGGCCTCGCTGACCGAACCCAGCATCCGGTACGCCACCGCCCGCAGCCTGGTCCGGTGTTCCTCGAAACGTTCAGTCAGCCGATCCACGGCTCATATCTAACAACCACCGAGGTCGTCGGCGAACCGCACACCCGAGGACCGGTACGACGCGGCCCGTTCGGCGGCGGCCTGCGGCGTCAGCACCTCGTTCTTCGCGTAGTAGACCCAGTCGACCTGTTCGAGGTACGTGCTCGTGCCGCCGCTGTGCTGCGTGAGGTCGATGAACCACTGGTTGAAATTCAAGGACATGTTCTGCCGCGGGTACACGTCGAACGGCCCGCTGCGGTCGTGGTCGGCCACCAGCGTGCCGTCGATGTAGTACCGCACATGGCCGTCGGACACGGTCGCGACGACGGAATGCCAGCCGTCGATGCTGCGGCGCTGGCTGTCGCTCTTGTTCTCGGCGTACCACGGATCCGGCGTGTAGGTGTGCCAGCTGGTCTGGAAGTTCACCGGGCCCGCCTCGCCCCAGCCGCCGTTGGGCAGGTACTCCGAGAAGTCCAGCTCGCTGTAGATCGGGTCGTTGTCGTAGCGAAGCGGGCTGATGGTGAAGAACGTCTGGTTGATCCGGTCGCCGTCCGGGCCCGACACCGGCGCGTCGGAAAAGCGGATCCGGGCCGCGTATGTCCCCTCGAAGAACCGCCGGTCGGGTTGCATGATCTCGGTCTGTGTCGTGCCCGCGGGCGTGCCGTCGGTGGTGGAGGCGAGTTGCAGCACCTTGTCCCCGTCGGACGCCGGGAAGGTGATGCCCTCCGGAGCCCAGCGCGCCCCGCCGACGCCGGGGCCGCCGGCGCCGGAGCGCACCTGCCAGCCGTGCTGGGCGAGGAGCCCGTCAGTGTGGGAGCCGTAGTGGAAATCGTCGAACAATGCCCCGCAAGCGGCCGCCCCGGCCGCGGCACCCGGCGCCACCGCCAGTGCGGCGACCGACAACACGGCGACGGCGGCAACGCGAAACTTCCCTGTGTTCGACATCATCGTCTCCTTAACCACTGGTCAGTTTCTTTCCACCGTCACCCGGTGAAGTGGTAAAGTCAATAGGTCTAGACAACTTGTCCACCAGCCAATTCGCGCTGACCACTGGGTAGGCTGTGGTCATGCGGCGAACAGAGGTCAAGGACCGGCTACGCCAGCTCATCGAGCGGCGTCAGCCGGGCGAGGTCCTGCCGTCGGAGCGCGCGCTGAGCAGTGAAATCGGCGTCTCGCGTCCCACCCTGCGGGCCGCGATCGACGAGCTGGAGCGCGACGGCCTCGTGGTGCGCGAGCACGGCCGCGGCACCTTCACCGCGCCGCGCAAGATCTCCCAGGACCTCGTTCCCGCCACCGGCGGCGAGCAGTTCGCCCCGCCCGCCGAGGGCCACTGGACCAGCAGGGTGATCGAGTTCGCCACCACACCGGCGGGCGCCCGGCTCGGCAAACGGCTCGAGGTCTCCCCCGGCCACACGCTGGTCGCCGTCACCCGCATCCGCGTCGTCGAAGAGGCGCCGATGGCTATCGAACGGATCCTGGTCCCCCGGGACATCGTGCCGGACATCACGGCCGCGGGCTTCGAGTCCGGTTCGTTCTACGAGCTGCTCCGCTCACGGTACGAGGTCGTTCCCGCGACGGCCGTGCAGATCATCGAGCCGACGGTCACCGACGACGACGAATCCGGGCTGCTCGGCGTCCCGCTGCACTCCCCCGCGCTGCTGTTCGAGCGCACCACGCGCGACGCGGGGGGCCGCGTGATCGAGTACACCCGCTCCATCTACCGGGGCGACCGCTACCGGATCACCTCGCATCTGAAGTTCGACCACACCTCCGGCTGACTCCGGCGCGCCGGGACCGTCCATCCGGGAGTCCGTGCGAGACTCCCGGGCGATGTACACCCCGTCCGATCTCGCCGACCTGCTCGAATGCGAGCACCGCAGCCTCCTGAACCAGGCGCTGGCCGCCGGCCTCCCGGGAGCGCCGCGGCCGGGCTCCGGGCCGGATCAGCTGGCGGTCACGCACGGGCGCGCGCACGAGGCCGCGACGCTGGACAAGCTGCGCGGCGAGCGGAGCGCCGTCGTCGAGATCGACGAACGTGACCCGGTCGTCGCCGCGAAGGCCACCGAAGAGGCGCTACGGGCGGGTGCGCCGGTGATCTACCAGGCGGTCTTCCACGACGGCGAATTCTCCGGCCGCGCCGACTTTCTGATGCGGGACGACGAAGGCCGCTACGAGGTCTACGACACGAAGCTGGCCAGGCACGCGAAGCCCGCCGCGGTCGTCCAGCTGACCGCGTACGCCGACGCGCTGCGCCGGGCGGGCTGGCCCGCCGGCCCGCGGATGCATCTGCTGCTGGGCGATCACAGCACGCGTTTGTTCCGCGTCGACGACTTCCTCCCGCTGGTGGACCGGCTCCGCGCCCGATTGCGGAACCGGCCGCCGACGTTGCCGGTCCCGCTGTGGGCCGACGAGCGGCCGGCGTGCGGCGGCTGCTCCTATGCCGCGCACTGCGCGAGCGCACGCGAGGCCGATCGCGATCTTTCACTGGTCGCGGGAATGCGCGGCGACCAGCGGCGCAAACTCGTCGCCGCGGGCCTCGGCACCATCGACGCGCTCGCGGCCGCCACACCGGAAGACCGGCCGCGCGACATCTCGGCGACGTCGTTCACCACGCTGCGCGCCCAGGCCGCGATCCAGGTCCGGCAGGACGCCACCGGGCAGATCGCCTACGAGGTCATCGATCCGGACGCGCTGGCCGAGCTCCCGCCGCCCGCGCCCGGAGACGTCTTCTTCGACATGGAAGGCGACCCGTACGCCTTGGCGGGCGAAGGGCTCGAATACCTCTTCGGCGCCGTGACCGCCGAAGAGGGCACGAAGTTCACGCCGTTCTGGGCGCACAACCGGTCGCAGGAGAAACGGGCCTTCGAAGAGTTCGTCGACTTCGCCACCGCGAGGCTCGCCGAGCATCCCGGCTCGCACGTCTACCACTACGCCCCGTACGAGGTCACCGCGATCAAGCGGCTCGCCGCCGTGCACGGAACCCGCGAGGACGCCGTCGACCATCTGCTGCGCAGCGGCGGCCTGGTGGACCTGTATTCGGTAGTGCGTAAGGCACTCCGGGTCTCGCAGCGGTCGTACTCGATCAAGTATCTCGAACCGCTCTACATGCCCGAAGCCCGCGACGGCGACGTCAAGACGGCGGTTTCGAGCATCGAGGCCTATGAGGAGTACCTGACGCTCACTGCCTCCGGCGAGACCGAACACGCGGACGAAGTTCTCCGCGGGATCAGCGACTACAACGAATACGACTGCGTCTCCACGCTGCGGCTTTTCGAATTCCTCCACAAGGTCCGCGTGGAGGAAGGGATCGCGCTCGCCGAGCCACCCGAAGAGTCCGATGTGGACGCTCTGCTCCGCCAGACCGAAGAGGACGTCGCCGCTCAGAAACGCGCCGAGCGCGCCGCGCAGCTGGCCGCGCTGGTCGATCCGCTGCTGGACGGGCTTCCCGACGATCCGGCCGAATTCACCGGTGAGGATCGTGCCCGCGCGCTGCTGGCCGCGTCCGTCGGCTACCACCGCCGCGAGACGAACCCCGCGTGGTGGGAGTACTTCCGCCAGCTGGCCGCCCCGCTGGGCGATCTGGAGACCGACAACGCCTGCACCGTCCCGGTCTCGCTGGAAGCCGGGGAATGGGTGCCGCCGTCGGGCCGGGTCCGGAAGGCGAAGCGCTCGCTCGTGCTCCGCTGCGACCCGGACCGGCCACATCCCTTCGCCCCCGGCGACGACGTCCGCCTGCGATACGGAGCGGCCGCGCGGGACGCGAAGGTCGTCTCGGCCACCGCCGTCGAGCTGACCCTGGAAGAGAGCTGCCCGCCCGACGAGACCACCGCCGACCGGCCGGTCGCGGTGCTGCCCGGGAGCCCGGTCCGGCCCTCCCCCAAGGATGACGCGGTCGCGGATCTCGCCCGCCTCGTCGTCGACGGGTTGCCGACCCTGCCCGCCCATCCCGGCGTCGATCTGCTCCGGCGTGCGTCACCGCGGCTGCGCGACGACCGGGACCTGCCCGAACCCGGGACGGACCTGGTGAGCACGGTGATCGAGGCCGTCGAGGCGCTCGACGGTTCCACGCTCGCCGTCCAGGGTCCGCCCGGCGCGGGCAAGACGTACCTCGCGGGCAGGCTCATCGCGAAACTCGTGCGCGCGGGCAAGACCATCGCCGTCACCTCGACCAGCCACAAGGCCGTGGAGAACGTGCTGTCCGCCGCGCTCAAGAACGCGCCGGACCTGCCGTGCGCCAAACGCGCCAAGCGGACCCCGGATCCGGCGGCGCCGTGGGAGCAGCCGAAGACCAATCCCGCGCTGGTGAAATGGCGCGAAGAGCACGACACCGGCCATCTGGTCGGCGGGACGGCCTGGACGTTCGCGAACGCCGCGATCCGGGAAGAGCCCTTCGACCTGCTGATCATCGACGAGGCGGGCCAGTTCGCCCTCGCCGACGCGCTCGCGGTGTCGATGTGCGCCAAGAATCTCCTGCTGCTGGGCGATCCGCAGCAGTTGCCGCAGGTCGTGCAGGGGACGCATCCCGCGGGCGCCGAAGCTTCCGCGCTCGGGCACCTGATCGGCGAGGCGGACATCATCCCGGCCGAGCTCGGGTACTTCCTCGACGAGACCCGCCGCATGCATCCGGCCGTCTGCGCGCCGGTGTCGCGGCTGTCCTACGCGGGCCGCCTGCACTCCCATCCCTCGGCCGCCGAGCGGGCGATCGATGGGGTCGAGGCGGGCCTGTACCTCGCCGAGGTCGACCACCACGGCAACACGACCAGGTCGGTCGAGGAGGCCGAGGCGGTCACCGCCCTGGTCGCCGAACTCCACGGCCGCGCCTGGACCGATCACGGCGAGCCCCGGCCACTCGGCGACGAGGACATCCTGGTCGTGGCGCCGTACAACCTGCAGGCCAGGGTCGTGGCCCGCGCGCTGGACGAGGCCGGGCACCCCGGCGTCCGGGTGGGCACCGTCGACCGGTTCCAGGGGCAGGAGGCGCCGGTGGTGATCACCACGATGACCTCGTCCTCGGCGGTCGATCTGCCACGTGGCCTGGACTTCCTGCTCTCCCGCAACCGGCTCAACGTGGCACTCTCGCGGGCTCAGGCGCTCGCGATCGTGGTCTGCTCGCCGCGCCTGGTCGAAGCCGACATCCGCACCGTCGACCAGATGCGGCTGGTTTCGGGCATGCTCGGGTTGATGACCGAAGCCGTGCCGTGGCACGCAGGACGGAGTGGACGATGACCGAGAACAAACCGGACAAGGAAATCCTCGACGCCGAGATCGTCGAAGAGACCCCGACCGCGCCCGTCGAAGTCCCGGAGCCGGATTACAGCGAGGGCGGCGTGCCCTCGTTCGACCACGTGCGGGACCGCATCGAGCAGCGCTACACGACGTCGCTGGGCTCGACCGAGCTCGCCGGTCTCGGCGGCAAGGAAGACGTCGCTTCGCTCGACAAGAAGATCGCCGACCGAGACAAGGCCGCCAAGGACAAGCTGGCCGAGATCCGCCGCGCGATGCGGGAGCAGTGAGCTAACCCCAATGCGGTGAACCGGCCTTCACCGCGATGGCCCGCGCCTTCCGGTGATGCTCGGCGGCCGCTTCTCGCAGGTCGAGGGCGGTGGCCAGCTCGCCGAGGTAGTACGCGACCGGGCGGAGGGTGAGCATCCCGCTCCCGGCACCGGCGATCTCTCCTTCGGCGGGTAGGAGCTCGGCGTAGAGGCGTTCCATCGCCGTCCGGTCACCGAGTTCGATTGCGACGACGGCGTGCAGACAGGTGCGGGCCTCGAACAGCAGATCCCGTGGCGAATCCGGGATCGGGAGCACCGGGCGGCACCAGCTTTCGTAAGCGCCGTAGTCGTCCTCCAGCGCTTCGGGCGGCAAACCACGCTGGAGCCGGTCGCAGTACAGGGCGAGCGCGAGGATCCCGTTGTCCACACCGGACATGGCGGTTCCCGCGAGACCCGCCGCCGCGGCGCGATAGGCGGCTTCCCCACCGGGGCCGGTCATCGCGATCCGCATCGCGTGATACCACCGGGTGAACACGCCGACGAGCGGAAGGCCGTAGCGCTCCCCGAGTTCGTCCGCCGCCGCGGCATGCCGGTCCGCGGCGGCGAAATCCGCGAGCGCGCTCTTCGCCTGCAGGAGCACGAGATGCCCGAGCACCTCGAACGTCACGAGCCCGTGCCGCGCGGTGAGGTCGACCAGTTCGGCCCCGATCGCGGCCCGCTCCGGGGCGAGACCGGCGCGGTCGAAGGACTGCAGGAACCGGGCGTTGAGCGCGAACGCCAGCAGAGCCGGATCTTCCAGTGTCCGCGCGATCGCTTCGGCTTCCCGGGCCGCATCACGTGCTCGCTGTCCGCCCGCGTTCCGCAGTTCGACAGCGAGTGTGGCCAGTAGGCGGCACCGCTCGGCCAGGCGTTCGGCGGGCAAGGCGGCGAGGGTGCGCTCGACGGTTTCCGCGATCCGCGAAGCGAGCTCCCGGTCGTCGCTCTCGGTCCAGCTGGCGGGGACGTCGAAAGCACCGATCACCCGCGCTGTCAGCAGCGGATGGTCCAGCTTTTCCGCCAGTTCCAACGCTTCGGCCCGATGCCGCCGCGACTGGCCGAGCCCGCCGGCGACGGCCGAAGCGCGGGCCTTGCCCATGATCAGCTCCAGCCGCTTCGCCGTGTCCGAGGCGCCGGAGCGGTCGTACGCGGTGAGTGCGGCGTCCCAGAGTCGCGCCGCCTCCACTGGCGCGAAACGACTTTCGGCGCGTTCGGCGGCGGCTTGCGCGTACCGCGCCGCACGGTCGTCGTGCTCCTCCGACAGGAGGAAATGGTGCGCCAGGGTGTCGACGTCGTCGGGGCGGAGCTCTTCCAGCGCCTCGGCGATCTCGCCGTGTTCGCGGGCCCGCCGCGAACGGGAGAGATCGTGGTAGAGCGTGTCCCGCACCAGCGCGTGCGCGAACCGGAACCGGCGCGGCGCCCGCTCGGTCAGGAATCCGCGCCGGACCGCGATCTCGGCCGCGTCGAGCGCGGTCTTCCCCACCAGGGCTTCGAGAACGTCCAGGTCGACGTCCGTCCCGATCACCGCCGCCCGCCGCACCACGCCGCCGACGTCACCCGGCAGCGCGTCCACCCGGTGCCGGACGACATCGCGCACGCCCGGCGGCACCGCGTCCAAGGCGGCCGAACCCTCGGTGGCCAGCAGGCGGGCGAGTTCACGGACGAAGAACGCGTTTCCGCCGGTGCGCCGATGGAGCACCGCGGCGGTTTCCGGGTCGATCTCTTCCCCCGTCGTGGCGCGGACCAGGCCCGCGACTTCGCTCTCGGGCAGGCCGCCGAGGTAGATCCGCGCCGGCTCGTGGCGGGCGGCCTTGGCGAGGAAGTCCGTCAGCCGGGCGGGCGGGTCGATGCCGCGATAGGTCGCGATGATCGACACCGGCTCGGCCAGCACGGAGGTCAGCAGCGCCAAGGTCTCTTCGCCCGCCCAGTGCAGGTCGTCGAGGACGAGCAGGAGCGGCGCCGCGCCGGACAGATGAGACGCGACGGCGCGATGCCACCGCCAGCGAGCGGCCAGTGGGTCTTCGGTCCCCGGCTCCGCCGTCGGCGCCGGGCCGTACCCGGCTTCGGCGAGTGTGGCCAGGATCCGGGTCCAGGCGTAGGCCGGTGGCGCGCCCTCGTCGTCGGGATCGCTCCCCCAGGCCGTGGTCCAGCCCCGGGCGGCGAGACGGGCGGAGAACGCTTCGGCGAGCGCGGTCTTCCCCACCCCGGCGTCGCCGGAGACGAGCACCAGCCGCGACCGCGTCACGGCTTCTTCGAGCTCGGCCAGCTCCGCGTCGCGTCCGACCAGCGGCCGCTCGGCGATCTCGGGCACGGACGGCTCCAGCCGGGGCGCCTGCGCCAGGATGTCCGCCTCCAGGTCCCGCAGGCCGGCGCCGGGATCGATGCCGAGTTCGTCGGCGAGGTGTTCGCGCGTCGTGCGTAACACCGCCAGCGCGTCACCCTGCCTCCCGGAGCGGTACAGCGCGAGCGCCAGCAGCCGGGAACCGTTCTCCCGCAACGGATGTTCACGGACCAGCGGTTCCAGTCCCGGGACAGCCTCGGCGGCGCGTCCGAGCGCGAGGAGTGCCTCGGCACGGAGTTCTC
The DNA here is from genome assembly GCF_055561455.1 of Amycolatopsis sp. PSD-21. Lineage (NCBI taxonomy): Bacteria > Bacillati > Actinomycetota > Actinomycetes > Pseudonocardiales > Pseudonocardiaceae > Amycolatopsis > Amycolatopsis sp. PSD-21. The sequence continues at coordinate 5,670,975 of NZ_CM145712.1, forward strand.
CCGCCAGCGAACGGAGTTCGGTCAAGCGGGAGACTTCGCCGACGGCCCAGCCTTCCTCGGCGAACTCGGCGTACGCGGGACCACGCCAGAGCGCGAGCGCACTGTCCACTCGCGACAGTGCCGCGTCCGGCCGCCGGGCGTCGAGCAGTTCACGGGCCGCTGCGACCGCGTCCTCGAAGTCCCAGGCGTCGACGGAATCGGCGCGCAGGGCATAGCCGCGGGCGATCGTGACGAGCAGCCGCGCGGGCTCACGGGGCGCGCGATCCGGCTCCAGCGCCCGGCGCAGGGCACCGACGAACGTCTGCACGGCGCCGACCGCGCCCTCGGGCGGGCGTTCCCAGAGGTCGTCGACCAGGCGTTCCACTGGCACGACCCGGCCGCGGGCGATCAGCAGCCTGGCCAGCACCGCGCGGTGCCGAGGCCCCTTGAGCCCGACCTCGCCGCCGTCGTCCTCGGCCACGAGGGGGCCGAGCACCCCGAACCGCATCGTCACCTCCTCGCCTCGACGGTGATCATCGTGCCCCGGCCGCTCGGTCGCCGCTGACCGGGTGCTGATCCGGGCCGGGGACGCTGACGGTCGTCACTGAACGACCAGGAAGGTACCCATGCGCATCACCGGATTCGACTACCAGCGGGTGCCCGTCGCGGACGGCGTGGCGGTCAACGTCGCCGTCGCCGGGACGGGCAGCCCGATCGTGCTCTTGCACGGTTTCCCCGAGACCCACCTCATGTGGCGGCACGTCGCGGCGGATCTGGCGGCCGACCACACCGTCCTCTGCCCTGACCTGCGAGGATACGGCGAAAGCGACAAGCCCGCCGACACCGGCGAGACCTACTCGAAGCGCTCGATGGCGGCCGACGTCGTCGCCGTCGCGAAGGCCTTCGGTCACGACCGGTTCGCTCTCGCCGGGCACGACCGGGGCGCGCTGGTGGCGCTGCGCGCCGGGCTCGACCACCCGGACAAGGTGAGCCATCTCGCGATCCTCGACGTGCTGCCGACGCTGGACATGTGGGACGTCCTGCACGGCACCTCGGCCGCGGTGGGCTTCCACCTCTACCTGATGGCCCAGCCGCCCGGACTGCCCGAGCAGCTGATCGGCGCCGCGCCCGACGCGTTCTTCGGCCACTTCCTCGACGCGTGGACCCAGCACGGCGACGCGATCCCCGCCGACGTCCGGGCCGCGTACCTGGAGGCGTCACGGAACGCGGTGCCCTCGATCGTCGCCGACTACCGCGCGTCGGCGGGCATCGACGTCGAGCACGACCAGGCGGATCGCGCGGCGGGCAACCGGCTCACGATGCCGCTCACCGTGCTCCAGCAGGACTGGGGTGCCGCACTGGGCTACGACGCCGTCGCGCTCTGGCGGGCGTGGGCGGCGGATCTGGACCACCGGACGGTGACGGCGGGGCACTTCATGGCCGAGGAATCACCGGCGGAGGTGGTGAAGGCACTGCGGGACCTGCTCACGCGCTAGGCAGCCGCAACCGCCATCCGACGTAGTCACGTGCGATCCGTGCCAGCCTGGTGGTCGTGGCGGCCTTGTAGTTCCAGAGCCCTGCGACGTACACGGCGAACGCGGTGACGTCCTCTTCCGCGGCCTCTCGCCAGCGTGTGTTCGCCGACGCCCAGGCCTCGGCGTCCGCTACCGGATGGCCCGCTCCGATCAGGCGAAGCACCATGAAGGCGGGATCGACCCAGGCCGCGCCTTGGGCGGGCCATCCCCAATCGACGACGCGGACGTCACCGGTCCCGGAGATGAGGAACTGGTCGGCGTGAAGATCGGTATGGAGCAGGGAGTCCCCGGCAGTGAGCGCCGGGGCCTTCTGCTCCCACGCCGTCAACTCGTCGATGTCCCAAGCACCGACGATCTCCGGCCGTTCCCGGGCGAGCCTGGGCCACCACGCCGACTTCCAGCGCTGTTCCAGCGGTTTGAGGCCGGGCGCCGCGATCTCGCCGATACTGTCGAGCGTGTCCGCGACTCGTCTGAGGTCCGGCGAGCCCTGCCTGAGCGAGGCTCGCCGGCCGGGCACGTATTCGAATCCGACGACCAGCCAGTCGTCGATGTCGGCGGCGAAGTGCACGGCTGGAGCGATCCCGGCCGCGAGTGTGCCGAGTTCGGCCTCGTTCCGAAGCCAACGCATCGCAGGCGATACCCCCTCCACCCCCTTGACGAACAGAGGCGTCCCTTCGTCGCGATGCACGACCGCGGCGAAATTACTGCTCTGACCGACCTCGATCTCTCCGACCCTGTCGACGACACCGACATGCTCCAGAATGGCTCGCCTGACGGGTTCCGGGAGCTCGCCCCAGCCGTACCGCTTCACTCGATCGTTCCGTCCTGGCGCTACTTGCCGTTGGTGTCGGTGTTCTCGTTGCCGTCCTTGCCCGACGCCCGGCAACCGTCGTCGCCGTCGCTGCACTTGACCTTGGAAGTCAACCAAAGGTCGGCGTCGACCGCGAAACCGAGAGCGCGAACAGCCTCGGTGGTCCGGGCGATCAGATCTTCCGGATCGGCCGGACCTTCGCCGTCGTCGTTGGGGACGTGGTGGATGAACCGGCCCGCCACCCGTTCGCAAAAGGACGCGTACTCACGGGTGTAGAGGAGGAAGGTGTGCCACCCGATGTCCACCGGCTCCGACGGGGCGAGCAGCGCGCGGCGATCTTCGCCGCAAGCACGCAGAAACGACAGCGTTTGGTCCATGATGCGCGCTGCGAACTCATGCGGCAGGTCGTGCTCCTTGGCGATGCGGTTCACGAGCCGCCCGAACAGCTCGCCGGGGACGAGGCTACGGCCCGCAAGATCCTCAACGACGATTGTCATGCCCACTCCTCTTCGGTTCTGTGGTCATTGCCGAGACCGGTCGAGATCAGGCTGCCGCACATCGTGGGCCCGGCCGGCCGCCCGACCGGCAACTCCACCTGGGTGGCCCCGCCAGGTGGCCATGTCGTTATCAGGCGAGGTCGGACGACCGGTTAGAACTTGGGCTTCGGCATGGACTTGCTCGGCGCCACCGTGGCGATCCGCCCTTGCGTCTCCATCGGTGCCCGAGCGTTCGGGTAACCGGCGTAGTAGCCAGGCACGACCCGACCCACCATCAGCTCTTCGAAGGGGACGAACTCCACGTCGGCCGACTTGAGCCGCTCCAGCGTCGGGCTATCGACGCGTTCCGCGGCAAGCGCCACGGCGAGGTTCTGCTCGGCCGCCGCCCAGGACGACGAGCCGAGGTAGAGCAGCTTCACCGGCACGGCCAACGCGGCCAGGCACCAAGGGCCGACTCGCCACGCCAGGACGGCGATGAGGAAGACCAGCGGCAAGAAGAGTCCGATGCGCAGTGAGCCTTCGGCGTTCTGCCGGTCGTATTCGCCGTAGAGCTGGTCTTCTTTCCCCAGCAACCTGGGTCCGACGTAGTCCAGATCTTCCTTGGCCGATTCGATGTAGACGTCGAGCCGTACGACCGTTCCGAGGAGATGCCACCGATGAAGGTAGTCGTCCATGGCCCGGCGCCGGTGTTCGTCACTCCGGGCACCAGCGATGATCTCCGGCGGTTCTTGCCCCACCCGGCGGGCGAACTCCTGAAGACCCCGGATGTGGGTCAGCACCTTGTCACGGAAGTCCTCGTCCGTGAGGAACCGGTCGGACAGCTTGTTGACCACGGCATCGCGCAGGGCGCGCAGGATCCGGCGTCTGCCGCGGTACTTGGGCTCCAGCCAGGCGACGCTCCGGAGTCTCGACGCGCGGAACAGCGGGGTCACGACGGTGTCCAGCCAGTGCGTGACGGCGAGCGACATGGTGCCGAGCAGGTAGGCGGCGAAGGTGGCGGCCGCGAAGACCGCGGCCTTTCCCGCCCAGGTGCCCAGGTCCAGCAGGTCCCGGTAGACGCCGGACGCCTGACCCGGTGGAGGCAGGCCAGGCCGCAGGGCGAGCCAGAGGCCGAGGAGCCAGACGTATCCCGCGGCAAGCGGTGCCCGGAGCTCCCGCAGCCCGGGGAGAAGACTCGACAGCATGGCCCTCCGCCCGCCGACGACCGGTCGCACCAGGCGTCGTCTTCCGGTCGCTCGCCGTTACAGAACCCCCGACGTGAGCCGAACGGCGCAATCCGGCCCACTGCCCGCGCCAATCCGGGTTTAACGCTCGTTACGACGGGTATCGGGAGTCGGCACGACGAACGAGGGGCCCGACATGACACCCACTGCCAAACGCGCGCACACTGTCGCCCGCGATCTCCTATCACTCACCAGATCGGGTGAAGCCGACCAGCTCGCCACCGCGCTGGTCTCCATCGCTTCCTCCACCCGGCGCGCACCGGCGCTCGGTGACGTCGTCGGACGGCTGGTCGACACGTTCTCGTTGGCGGCCAAGGATCGCCGCCGGTCGTTGCGGATCGGTGAACCGTTCACCCTGCGCCTGCGGGATCACGCGGGTATGACGGTGCGGCCGGACCGGCTCGACCCGGGCGTGGCCGCGATCGTCCGTGCGATCGCCGCGAGCGTCCGCGACGACCGGGACACCTGCGCCGACCAGATCGGCGAGGCCTGCGAGAACGCCGATCTCGACCAGAGGATCCGGGTTCTCGCGCACTGCCTGGTCTGGACCTCGGATCTCCTCAGCACCGACACCACTGCCTATCCCCCGGTGCTGTCCTGTTTCAAGGTCGCGCCCGCCGGTGTCCACAGTAGACATTGAGCGGTTCGGATGACTTCCGGCCCGTCGTGTGGACATCCCTCGCGGGGAACGGCAAGCTGGACAACCGCGCACGAAGTCCCGGCCCCCGATGACGGGCGCACCTTGGCGGCAGTTCCCCTGAACCAGGAGTGCAGACTTGGACGAGGTAGCGCCATCGACGGTCCCCGCGGATTCGCGTGCCGCGGCAACGGCGGGACGGCTGCCCAATCCGGACAGCCGGGTGGTCCGGGCGGCCGTGGCCGGTGACCCGGACGCGATCCGCGAGTTGAGCCGTTTCCTTTGCCCGCACGTGTTCCGCTACTGCGCGAGCAGGCTCGGAAGCGGCGGAACGGGCGCTTGCGACGCACAGGACTGCGCGCAGGAGGTATTGCAGGCGGTCCTGATCGCCTTGCCCCGCTACCGGTACCGCCCGGACCGGTTCCTCGCGTTCGTCCTCGGGATCGCCGGGCACAAGGTGGCCGATCTGCACCGCCGCCGCTCCCGCGAACCGGTCGCCTCCGTCCCGGAGATCGGGGACGGGCTGCCGTTCTGGGCCCGCCGCGACCCGGACGAGATCGAACGCCTGGAACACCGGCTGCAGGCCGGCGTCCTGCTCGCGAAGGTGCCGATGCCGCACCGGCAGGTGCTCGCGCTCCGGTTCGTGTTCGGGCTTTCGGCCGAGGAGACCGCCGAACGGCTCGGCCTGCCGAGCGCGGGAGCGGTCCGCGCGGCCCAGTTCCGCGCGCTCGCGCGGCTTCGTGTCCTGCTCACCGAGCGGAACGCCCGGTACGCGGCCGATGTCCCGATCATCGGACCAGCCGCCGAACCGGAGCTCGTCCCGGTATAGAACCGTCCACTTCGGACGATCGACTTCTTGTACGCGCCTTGTACGGGGATCCACCATCCTGTCCCCCTATTCGGGGAAACCACTGGAGGACAGCGATGAAGATCCGATCGAGGATCGCCAGAGGCATGACGGGCGCGATGGGCACGATCGCCCTCGCCGGGGCGATCATGCTCGGCGGCGCGGGTGAGGCGCTCGCGGCGACGGGCACGGTGAACACCGACTCCGGGGCGGCGGTGACCGTGCGGTCGAGCCCGAGCACCAGCGCGAGTTCGGTCGGCACCGTCGCGAGCGGCACCGCCGTCACGATCGACTGCCAGACGAACGGCTCGACCGTGACCGGGAAGTACGGCACCACCGACATCTGGGACTACGTGCCGTCGAAGGGCGGCTACATCAGCGACGCCTACGTCTACACCGGTTCGGACGGCCGGGTCGCCCCGGACTGCGCCGGCAGCACCCTCTCCTGCTCCACCGCCGGCACCGGCAACCCGCGGACCTGCGCCGAAGCCATCGCGTGGGCGAAGGCGCACGTGCACACCCACAACGACCCCGACTACTACCGCTGGTGCGACCGGATCAACGCGTGGGCCTACGGCTGGAACGCGAGCGGCTCGGAAACGGCCTACGTCCACTGGACCCAGATCCCCGGTTCGTTCAAGCACCCCGGTGACACCCAGGTCCCCGCGGGCGGGCTCGCCTTCTTCAGCAACGGCGGCACCGGGCACGCGATGTTCTCCATCGGCGGCGGCAAGTTCCTGTCGAACGACATCCACGGCCCCGGCAGCTTCACCGAGACCACCATCGCGGAGATCAAGAACGCGTGGGGTTACACCTATCTCGGCTGGTCGCAGCCGTGGTTCAAGATCAACCACTGATCGCGCGAGTGGCCTCGAAACGCTGCCGGACGAAGGGGTCCTCGTCCGGCAGCGTTTCCTCCGCCCGCCACGAGAAGCTCTCGCCGGTCAGCTCGGGGAAGATCCACCGGCGCCGGACGCCGTCGGTATCGGCTTCGATCTCGAAGCCGTCCTCGGTCGGCTTGCCGAGGAACGGGATCACCCAGCCGTTGCCGGGGCCGAGCCAGGTCGAGCGGAAGGCGTCGACCCTTTCGTCGTAGAAGCGCAGGCTCATCCCCCACTCCCCGTCCGCCCCGTCACGCCGGCTCGCCCTGGCGGGGCTGATCCACACGTCGGCCAGCGCGCGGCCGTCGAGCGCCCAGCCGAAATGCCATTCCCCGTCGACGGTCCGCACGGTCCCGTCCTCGGCGTAGTTGTGCACCACGAGGTCCCAGCCGCCGATCAGCGGCTCGAACACGGCCAGCCGTCCGGCGAGTTCGGGACGCGGCCCCGGGGCGGTGAAGACGGCGGCGATCCGTTCCATGACGTCCATCCGGCCAGAGTGTCAATTTGACAGTATGCTGTCAAATATGACCGATATCGTCCACGACTACCGGCTGCTGATCGCCGACGTCTACGAACTGGCGGGACTGAGCCGCCGGATCAGCGAGCGGGAGGCCGCCGGGCAGGGCACGACGGTCGCCCGCTGGCACGTGCTCAGCACGGTGTCCGAAGAACCGCTCGCCGTCCCCGCCATCGCGCGACGGCTCGGCCAGGTCCGCCAGGCCGTGCAACGCGTCGCGGACGACCTCACCGAGGCCGGCCAGCTTCGCGCGGAACCGAATCCGGCCCATCGCCGCTCGCCCCTGTACGCCATCACGCCCGAGGGCACACGGCTGCTGGAGCGGCTGTGGGACGCGAGCGGATCCCGGCGGCGCGACCTGCTCGCCGACAGCGGCGTGACCCCCGATGAGCTGCGGCAAGCCCGTGACACCCTGCGCAGGTTGTCAGCCGCGCTCAGCTCGTGAAACCGCCCTTTCGTCGCATCGTGATAAAAAGCGACCACGGATGCGGGTTAGAGTTGACGGATGGGCACCGAGGCTCTCGCTACTCCCGCACCCCGGGAGCAGCGTGTGCTCATGCAGGCGATGCTCACCCGGCTGCCCGAGTTCAGTGACCGCCTCGCCCAGCTCCTCAGTGACGAGGACGAGTTCTATCACCAGGTCGACAGCACCGCGCCGGACGAGTTGCGCAAGGTCTGCCGGGCCAATCTCGAACGGGCGCTGACCGCGCTCGTCGAGGGCCGCGGGCTTCCGCTCGACGCGGCCCGCAAGACGGGGCTGGCGCAGGCCAGGCAGGGTATCCCGCTGCCGTCCGTGCTCCGCGCGTTCCGGATCGGCGGGATCTTCGTCTACGAGCGCCTGCTGGAACTGGCGGGCCCCGGCTTCATCAACCCCGCCCGCACGGTGGAGATCAACTCCAACGTGTGGAAGACCATCGACCTCTACTCCGACGCGCTGACCACCGCGTACAGCGAGGTCGCCGCCGAACTCTCCCAGGAGAAGCTCGCCCTGCTGGACGGCCTGCTGCACGGCCGGTTCGACACCCAGAGCGAACTCGAGAACGCCGCCAAGGAACTCGACCTCCCGGCGGCGGGCACGTTCGTCGCCGTCGTGACCGAGTCCGTCGACCCGGACGAACGCCCCGGCGTCGAGGCCCTGCTGCGAGCACGCCGCTGGAAGTCGGCCTGGCGGCCCGGCGCCGAGGTCGGCCTGGTCGTGATCGACCGCGTCGAGGACGTCCGGCGGCTGCGCGACGTACTGGGCACCCTGCCGCTGGCGGTGGGGATGAGCAGGCCGTTCAACGGATTCCTCGAGGTACCGGACGCGGTCCACCGGGCCCGGATCGCCCGCCGCTCGCTGACCACCGGCGCCGCCGGTGTCGCCGTCTTCGGCGACTCCCCGGTCACCACCCTGGTCGCGAGCGCGCCGGAGATGTCGCGGGACGTCCTGCGCTCGGTGCTCACCGGGGTCCTGGTGCTGCCCAAGGCGGAGCGGCAGGTCCTGCTCGACACGCTGGTCGCGTGGTTCGCCGGGCACGGCTCGGCCAAGGAGGCCGCGGACCGGCTGATCGTCCACCCGAACACGGTGCGGTACCGGCTGCGCCGCGTGCAGGAACTGACCAGACGCGACCTGTCAGACCCGGTCGACGTCGGCGAGCTCTATGTCGCGCTGGAGGCGGTCCGGCTGGCGGACGCTTAGGCTCTTCTGTCCGGCGCCATGTCGGCGTCGATGATCCTCGCGAGGTCCAGCAGCGTGTGCCCGAGACCGGGCCGCGCGGTGAGCCGCACCGCGAGGGTCCGGCCGCGCGCGGTCGTGGCGACCGGCAGGGTCACCTCGGGATTCGCCGACCTCGTCCACTGTGGACGTCTTCCGGCCGCGGACAGGACGATGTCGGGATGCGGGGACCGCCGCCCGGCCCGCCACCGTGATCTCCTGGCGTCGAGATCACGGATCACGTTGCCGTGCAACGAAAGCAGCGCCGCGACGTCGGCGACGGCGTCGCGGAGCTCGACGTCGGTGATCGAATCCGAGTAGGCGCCGATGTCCAGCGCGCGGGGATCGTTCGGGTCCTGCGGCACAGAGTTCCTTTCCACGCACCGGAAGTCGTCCGATGGTGGTCCCGCTCACGTTGTTCCCGGGAACAAACATGTTTGGCTGCCTGCGCCGAATGGCGGCGCGCGTACCGCCTTCCGGTCGCACGGCGTGCCTGTGACCCTCGGTCACACCTTTGACGCTGACCGGCGGGCGGGCCAGTATCTGGCGACTGATTACCGATGGGTAATGTGTCTCACCAGGAGGACCGTTGCGTCGAGCGTTGAGCCTGATCTTCTTGGCACTAGGGGTGTTCGCCATCGCCGGCGCGGTGCTGCTGCCGACCTACGTCAAACCCGAACTCGCCAAGGTGCCGCTGAACCAGGAATCGACGTCGATCCTCGAAGGCACCGCGTCCAAGGTGCTCGCGGTGAAGACCGTGGACGGCAAGACCGTCACGGAGATCCGCGACGACGCCAAGCTGAAGGCGACCGCCCGCGTGGTGGCTAACTTCTCGCCACCGGAGATGCGGGAGGGTACGGACGTCGCCGTCTGGCTGATGGCCGTCTCGGTCGTCGACACCAGCGACCAGACCGTGGTCAGCGCGAGCAAACGCCAGGTCTGCTTCGACCGCCGCACCGCCGAAGGCTACGTCCCGCCGGGCGGCGACCAGGAGGCGAAGTGCTCGGCCAACAGCAGCTTCGTCACCAAACTCAAGGAGAAGCCCGCGAAAGAGGGCGAGAAGCCCGAGGAGGTCCAGGAGTACAAGCCGCAACCCGGCCTGAACTTCAAGTTCCCCTTCGGCACCGAACAGAAGGACTACCAGGTCTACGACGACAACACCGGCCGCGCCGTCCAGGCCCGGTTCAAGGGTGTCGAGGAGATCAAGGGCGTCGAGGTCTACAAGTTCGTCCAGGAGATCCCCGCCACGAAGATCTCGACGAAGAAGGTGCCCGGCTCGCTCATCGGCGCCACCGGCGACTCCGTCGAGGCAGGCCAGTTCTACCAGGGCACCATCACGAGCTGGATCGAGCCGGTGACGGGCATCCAGGTCAAGCAGGAACAGCAGTCGCACCAGGAACTGCGGTCGGCCGCGAATCCCACGCCCACGGTGGTCTTCGACGGCAAGCTCGCCTTCACCGACGCGACCGTCGAAGCGATGGTCAAGCAGGTGGACGAGAACAAGGGCAAGCTGGACTTCATCGGCAGCACCGGGCCGATCGTGCTCGGGGTCGGCGGCGCCGCCTTCCTCGCACTCGGCGTCTTCCTTCTGGTGAAGCGGCGCCCCACCCCCTCCCGTCACTGACGCTTGCGCAACACCATCACGAGGTTCCACGACGCGACTTCCCGGATACCGGGGACAGATGCGATCCACTGGGCCCAGGAGGGGTGGTAGCGCGGGTAGACCTCCCGCAGATCGGCGTACGGCGCGGCCTTCCCCCACCGGATGGCCGCGCCGGCCGAAAAGGCGAAAAGACTTTCCCCGAATTTGTTCTTCGGCTCCTTGCCGTTCTTTTCGAGATAACGCCGCCGGGCGTAGTGACCGCCGAGAAAATGCCACGGCGCCGTCTCGTGGCCGCCCCACGGCGAATACCAGGGTGTGAACGAGGCGAAAATCGTGCCGCCGGGTTTGGTCACCCGGCACATCTCGGCCAGCATGACCTCGGGTTCGGAAACGTGTTCGAGGACGTTCGACGAATAGCAGACGTCCACCGAAGCGGTGCGCACCGGCAGTTTCGTCCCGCTGCCGCGGACCATGTTCTCCCCGGCCTCTCCGCGCGCCGTCAGCTCTCCGACGTCGGGATCTATGCCAAGATACGTGGCGCCGGCGGCGCGGAACGCGTCGGAGAAATAGCCCGGCCCGCCACCGACGTCGACGATGGTCCGTCCGTTCAACGGAGTGTGCTGCGCCAATTGGCGGACCGAGTCGCCGGCGAGCACCGAGTAGAAACCGTCCGGATCCGTCTGTTCGGTGAGAAAAGCCCGGAACAACGTCACCGATCTGCGCAAAGTGGCGCGATGAGGCATCGTTGCTGGAGTCACCGACCGATTACCGACCATCGAACCATCGCTTTCCGAGAATGATTCATCTACCGTGTACGCACCGGTAACCTAGCATTGTCGCTAACAGGTTGGGAGAACCACGATGGAAAGGCCACGTGTGCTGCTCGTCAACTGGCGCGACACCGGGCATCCGGAGGGCGGCGGCTCCGAGCGGTACGTCGAGCGGATGGCCGAAGGGCTCGCCAAGGCCGGATACCGGGTCGAGATCCAGTGCGCGGCGTACCCGGGCGCGAACGCGGGAGAATGGCGCGACGGTGTCCACTATCGCCGCCGTGGCAACAAGTTCGGCGTGTACCTCCACGCGCTCCGGGCGATCCGGAAGGCGCACGCCGACCTCGTCGTCGACGTCCAGAACGGGATGCCGTTCTTCGCCAGGCTCGTCGCGGGCTGCCCGGTTCTCGTACTGGTGCACCACGTCCACAAGGAACAATGGATCAGCGCGCTCGGCGAGACACTGGGCCGGATCGGCTGGTGGATCGAGTCGAGGCTGGCGCCGTGGCTGTTCCGGCACTGCCGCTACGCCACGGTTTCCGAGATCACCAAGGGCGAACTGGCCGGGCTCGGCGTCGAAGGCTCGCGGATCACCGTGGTACCCAACGGCCTGGACACTCCCCCGCGCGGCAAGTCCGTCCGCGAACCCGAGCCGACGCTGGTCGCGGTCAGCAGGCTGGTGCCACACAAGCGGATCGAGCACGCGATCGACGTCGTCGCGGAGCTGAGCCGGCGCTGGCCGACGCTTCGGCTCGAAATCGTGGGCCAAGGTCCGTGGGAAGAGGTCCTGCGCAAGCACGCCCGTGACCGGGGTGTAGAAGACCGCGTCCGGCTGCACGGCTGGGTCGACGAGCACGAGAAGCACGAGATCCTGGAACGGTCCTGGCTGCACCTGTGCCCGTCGGTCAAGGAAGGCTGGGGAATCGTCATCATGGAGGCCGCCGCGCACGGCGTGCCCTCGGTCGCCTACCGGGCGGCGGGCGGGGTGGCCGAGTCCATTGTGGAGGGCAAGACCGGGCTGCTGGCCGACGACTTCGCCGATTTCACCGCGCAGGTCGAGGGGCTGCTCGCCGACCGCGCACGGCGGGACGAGATGGGCAAGGCAGGCATCACCTGGGCGGGTCTGTTCGACTGGGAACACAGCGTGAACCGCTTCGAATCACTCGTGCGCGACGTGGCCGGGGTGGCCATCCCCCATCCCCGGGTCCTGACTCCTCAAGGCTTCCACGAGTCCGTCGGCCAGGTCGGCCGTGGCGGCGTCGTCGAAGTCCTTGCGGCGTGCGCGCACGGTGACGGTGCTCGTCTCGCCGACGGTCACCGCGCCGAACGCCACGCCTGAGCGGCCGCTGGCGGCGGGATAGAACGCGATCGAGGTGACCGCGTCCGCCGCCGAGACGACGCCGAGGTTGGAAACAAGGTAGGTCGAACCGAGCCTGCTCGCCAGCAGCCGGGTGCCCAGCCGGGCGATTCTGCTGCTGCGGGCGGGGAAATCGGGTTCCGGCGGCTGGCCGGCCAGCAGCGCGCCCACCTCGGCGACCGTGGGTTTCCCACCGAGCCGCAACCGGAAGAACGCGCTGTCGTGCAAGGGTTCCGGCGCGGCTCCGCTGCGCCATGACGCGCCGACCGCGGCGACCACTCTAACGGCTTCCTCGCCGTGCCGGGCGTTCCACGTCTCGGTCAGGTTGGCGGCTGCCGCCGCGAAGGCCGAGGAACCGAACCGCGAGCGAGGGAGGATCCTCTCGCTGAACACGTCTCCTGGGCCACTTTCGGCCCGCTCCGGGGTGATCCTCGCCGGAGGCGCGAAAAGCGCTTCAGCGAGGCGCTGGAAGGCGGACACGAGAAACGACCGATCGGCCGTGCGGGCGCCGATTCCCTTGGCGGCGGACGAGATCGGGACGTCGAGGGCCAGCCCGAGGACGGCGAGCAGGCCGAGGCCGTCGAGGGCGCCGTGATGCGCGGCGATCAGCACGACGGGCTCGTCGGCGCCGACCGCGACCCGGAGCAACGGCGCGCCACGCTCGTACGAGGTCTCGGCGAAACGATCGCGGATCGCCGGAAGTTCTTCGCCGGGCACGGCCAAGACCTCGGGAGCGGCGCCGAGCCACGGCCGTTCCTCGACCGCGACCGCCAGCCGCATCCGCGTCTTTTCCGGCGTCAGCAACGAAGACAGTCTCGCTTCCAGGAGGATGCTCCAGGAAACGGTGGGGTCGCCGTAGAGCCCGACGACCCGGCCGGCGTGGTCGGAAGCGAGCTCGGACACCGGCTCAGCGGTTGCCGTAAATGACGTGCTCGGGGCTCGAGTTCGGGTTGAACTGCTCCTTGATCTTCGCCTGCACCTGGGGTGCGGCGTCCGGATCCGCGGTGGTCGTCAGCGCGTAACTCCCGCCCGCGGCCGTCGCGAGCCCGATGATGACGGCGGCTGCCGCGCCGATGAGGGTGCCCAAGACCTACTCCTTCCGAGACAGGGAATTCCTGCGTCGGCTCAATGTACGCACCGGTAACTTGAGGCACAACAGGGCGACCGCGATCGACACCAGCGCTACTCCGTTTGCCAGCACCACGGGGATCGGTGATCGCGTCCCGGTCACCGCTGGCTCACCGGGAGTGCGGTAAAGCGTGAGCCAGTCACCGGACCACACCGGTTGCGCGCCGGTCAGCAACCGCGGGTCGACTCGTCCCGGGGTCCCGTGTTCGACCAGGATCCAGCCGATTCCCGCCGCCGCCAGGTCTTCCGGCGACTTCGCGGCGCGGACACGGTCCATTCTGGAATCCTCGCCCTCGATCTCCTCACCGCCGACGCGCAATGTGTCGTCGGTGAGGACGGTCTCCGGCAGCGCTCGCGGCGCCGGGTCCAGCTGTGTCCGGTGGTCGTTCCAGGCGAAACTCCGGAAGGTGGACAGCGGCAGCGCGACGACGTCACCGGGCCGGTCGTCTTCCGCCAGCACGCGGTGCACTTCGCTCCAGTCCGCCGGGTAGCGCACCGCTTCGAGCCTTCCCCAGCCGCCCCAGGCGAGATCGGGCATGGCGAGCAAGGGAAAGAGCGCGGCGGCCGCGACGAGCGCCCTGCGCGACGCACCGGCCCGCAGGCGCGCGGCGGCGGCTTCGACCGCCAGCGCGAACCCGAGCGCCACCGGGAGCGCCCACCAGGCCACCCATTTCTGCGCGTCCCGCAGCAGACCCGCGCCGGGAACGTGTCCCATCGCCCAGGAAAGCACGGGCTCGCCGAACGGCAGTGTCGCCAGCGCGGCGAGCACGACACTGAGAACTCCCAGCAGCAGCAACGCTCTCGCCGACGGTGTCCCCCACTTTCGCGCGAGGGGACGGAGCCCGGCCAGCGCCACGGCGACCGTGACGAGGATCAGCACCGGGGCCATCGGCGCGCCCCGGCTGCCGGGAACGACCTCGCCGTTCCAGATCCCGCCGAGCCCGAGCACGCTCAGGATCGCCGGGCCCCAGCTTTCCGCGCGGGCGCTGAAGGCGGCCACCCCGGCGGGATCGGACAGCGTGCCGCCTTCGTGCAGGAACGTCGGGACGAGCCACGGCAGGTTGAGCACGACGGCGAGACCGAGCGTGTGGCCGAGTTTCCGCGGTCCGGCCAGTGCGATCGCGGTGAGCGCGGCCAGGACACCACCGGGTGGCGTGAGCACCGCGGGGGCACAGGCGAGCACCAGCCCCGCGAGCGCCCTCGGTTCTTTCCGGCGCAGGGAAAGCGCGGCGCGCACGATCCACGGGAGGCAGGCGTAGGTGAGCAGGAGCGGCCAATGCCCGATGAACAACCGCTCCGCGAAATAGGCCGTCCACGCGTACCCGGTGGCCGCGACGATCCGCGTACCGAGTTGCTCCGTCGGCACCAGCCGCCCTGCGCCGTATGCCGCAAGGAACAGCGAGAGCAGCAGGACGATTTTCTGGACGATGTCACCGGGAACCACGGCTGTCGCGAGCGCGATCACGGCGTCGGCGGGAACCGATCGCGGGAGGGCGGAACCGAGCCCGAGCGCCTCCGGGATCAGCGACTGACGCTGGGCGAACACCATGTCGTAACTCAGGACGAAGCCGCGTCCGAGCACGGGCAGGAACACCAGCGTCGCCAGCGCGGCCGACACCGCGGCCAGTACGAGACGTTCACGCCGTGCGTCCAACTGCTCTTCCCTTTCCGCCGCGATCACGGTTATGGTCGCGGAGATTACTCGCCGGTAATGGGAGCTCTGTTGAGCGTAGACGTCGAGGTCGAAGCGACCAGGACCGACAAGCGTGTCGCGGCGATCCTCGTTTCCCTCGTGCTGGCGGCCAACAACGCCGGCGCCTACGTGCTGAGCATCGTCGCCGCCCGGCTGCTCGCGCCGAGCGCGTTCGGTGAGCTGAGCTCGCTGCTGGCGGTGCTGGTGATCGGCGTCGTCCCCGCGATGGGGCTGCAAACCGTGGTCGCGCTGCGGGTGGCCCGCAAACCGCAGGACAGCGGGGCCCTCCTCGCGCTCGGCCTCACCACGAGCGCCGTCGTCGCGACCATCGGACTGCTCCTGGCGCCGGTGCTCGTCTTCGTGCTGCACCTGGATTCCGTGGTGCCCGCACTCCTGCTCGCCGTCACGCTCGGCCCGCTGACGCTGCTCGGCCTCTTCCACGGCCTCCTCCAGGGCAGCGGCCGCTTCACCCGGCTGGCCGGGCTAATGGCGCTCGAAGGCGCGGGCAAGGTCGGCGGCTCGCTGATCGGCCTGCTGATCGGCGGCGACGCCACCGGCGCGCTGGCCGGGACCGCGATCGGCTCGTACCTGGTGATCTTCTGCGGCTGGCTCCTCTGTGGACGGCAACGCCCACGGAAGGCGGGCTGGCGCGCGGGCGAAGTCCTGCACGCGGCACAGGCGATGCTGGCGCTGGTCCTGCTGGTGAACCTCGACCTGGTGCTGGCGCGCCACACCCTCCCCGCGACCGAGGCCGGCGAATACGCGCTCGGCGCGATCGTCACGAAGATCGCCTACTGGCTCCCCCAGGCCGTCGGTGTCCTGGTGCTCCCGCGTTTCGCGAACGGCGACGACCGGCGCCGTATCCTGCCGGTCGCCTTGGCCGTCTGCGCCGCTCTCGACGCCTTCGTCCTTTTCGTGTCTCTCGTTTTCGGGTCGAGCTTGCTCTCGTTCATCGGCGGCTCCGGTTACGCCGCCAGCACCATGCCGGTCTGGCCGTTCGCCCTCGCCGGCTCGATGCTGGCGCTGGTGCAGATCCTGCTGTTCTCGCGCCTCGCCGCCGGTGACCGGCGGGTGACCTTGCTGATGTGGACGACCGTCGTCGTGGAGACGGTGCTGGTGACCACTTGGCTGCACTCTTCGGCTGTTCAGGTGGTGACCGTCGCCGCTTGCTGTGCCGGGGGTTTGGCTCTGTCCGGCGCCGTCTTGGAGTGGCGGTCGCGTCGCGCTTGACCGGCTCACCCGATGTGGACGTCGGGTCGCGGCCGCCGCTGGGCGCTGCGAAACGCCGCTCTGAGTTCGCCCACGACCACATCTGGTTCGCTACGGATACGAGACGGCAAGGTTTGGAGAACGACGATCCCGGCGGCGGCATAGCGCGCGTTTCGCGCGAGGGTCGCACGGAAGTCGTCGCCCTTGGCGTGATGGCCACGGGAATCGACCTCCCAAGCGAGTCCGATCTCGTCGCACCAACCGTCCGGCTTCGCGACGAACCGGCCCGCCGCGTCGAAGACCTTCACGTTCCATCGGAACTCCGGCAAGCCCGAACGTCTCCACAGGTGCCACGCGTCGGCCTCGGCGACCGAATGCGCACCACCCAGGATCGGCACCAGCGCCCGTAGCAGTCTCCCGTCGAACCGCGACCGCTCGTCGATTTCGACGGCGAGTGCCCGCGGCAGGCAATGCCGTTCTTGCACCGCTTCGGCCATCATCGCCACGATCGAGTCCGAATCGGGTGTTCGGCGTGCCGCGTCGATCACCGCTCGCGGCACGGAAGCGGTGGGAACACCGGCTCTGCTCAGTGGCGTGGGCAGGCGCCGTGTTCGTTCGACCTGGACGAACCCGGTACTCGAGATCGCTCGTTCGGCGGGTACCAGTACGTGCACTTCCTTGGTGTCTGGAAGTCTTCGCATGCCGTAGCGCTTGAGGGCGGGGACTCCGGTGAGCACCGCACCTTCACGAGCGAAAACCAGGCTCGCCTCGATCCGCTGTTCGTCGGTCGGCTCGCCGTTTCCGAGCAGCACGACTCCGGGCAGCAGCATCCGCCAGACACCACCGGGCTCACATCGGCGCCAGATCGTTCTCCTGGGCACGCCGAGCTCTTCGAGTCGCTTGACCCCGACCACAGCCGGGCCGCTCGTCATCAGTGGGTGCTGAGCCCACTCCCCTCTTCGCACTTGATCAGCTTGAGCCAGGCCACCGACAGAAACCACGGGCTCACATCGTGACCGGTCCGCTGAAGCGGGGGTGTGTGGAAATAGGGACGTTCAATGTCTCTATTTCCACACACCTCTCACGCTCTGTCACCCTCTTGCCCGCGTCCAGCGAACCAAGGCACACACGTCGCCACCATCGCCGCCGCCGCCAGCAGCAGCGAAGCCTGCGTCACCGGACCATAGGCCCACTCCTGCCCGTGCCCCAGCAGCCGCCCCACCACCGCGACGAGCGTCCCCACGACCATGCCGCCGAAAGCGAGGTACCGCGGCGCGCGTTCGCTGAACTGGCGGGCCAGCAGGACGGCGATCAGCAGCACGATCGGCAGCATCCCGCCCAGGACGGCCAGCAGTCCGATGAGCACCACCGGAACCACCCGTCCGGAGCCCGCCTCGACCGGAACACGTCGCCGCCGGACCGGCCACAGAGCGCCGATCAGCACCAGCAGGATCGCGACCGCCCCGATCAGCAGACCCGACCGGTACTTCCAGTCCGGGGTGAACTCCAGCTGCACGACGCCACCGGAGCCGGCAGGCAGGATCCACGCCTGCTGCCAGCCGTCGACGCGCGTCTTCACCAGCGGAGTCCCGTTCAGCGAAGCGGTCCAGCCCGCGTTCGCGTTCTCCGGAACGGCCAAAATGGACTCGTCGCCGCCCGCCACGGTGACCGAGCGGGAAGTCGCGTCCCAGGAGTCCACGGTGACGGCACGGTGTCCGGCGACCCCAGAAGCCTGCCCGACAGGCTTCAGCCACAGGTCCTGGACCACAAAGGACTCGGATCGCTCCGTTCGCAGTTCGTGCCCGCCCGCCGCCAGGTCGACGCCGCCCGCCGAATCGGGGCACGCGGAGAGCGTCAGCGGCCGGTGCGCGACGAAGTCGGCGAGGGTGCCGCGCACGGAAGTGTCGTAGTCGAAGCCGTCCAGGCGGACGTTCGGACCCGATCCGCAGGGCAGCGTGAATTCCGCGGCCGGGGCGGGAAGTTCCGCCCCGGTCAGGGAAAGGTTCCCGATGCCCAGCGAATGCCGTGTCCGCTGGTCGTCGTCGAGACCAGCGAACGCGATCTTCAGCTGCGAGGTCTCCAACGGCGGGAACGTCGCCGCGCCGGACGAGTCGAGTTCGACGGAGCGGCTCGACGTCGGGGTGGTCAGTTCCAGCCGTGCGGGCGCGCCCGTGTCGGCGGCGACGCGGATCCCCGAGATCGTCTGGGGTTTCGCCCAGTCCAGGGTCAGCGTCGGCCGGAGATCGGTGACGTCGGGCAGCCAGGTGGTGGCGGGATTCCTGTCGACCGCGGCGAATCCGCTCGCCGACGGATCTCCGCCCAGTTGCGAAGTCGCCGACACCTGCACGCCGGGCAAGGTCACCGGGAACCGGCCGCCGCCGGCGGGCAGCACGGTACCGCCGAACTCGTAGGCGCTCGGCGACGTCGTCGAGAACAGCCGCCGGATGCCGTCCGGCTCTTCACCGTCGCGGCCCGCGTTGGCATCGCAGCGGACGCGCCCTCCATCGGGCACGCACGCGTAACGCGGTTGCGGGCCCCGGGTGAACGCGAAGCCCGGCGCCGTGCCAGGGCCGAGGTCGGCGGGGACTTCGAGCGCGCGTTGCGGGTCGACGCCGGGGATCTTCAGTTCCGAGATCCCGACGTTGCCGTCCTGCCTGCCGACCACGAGCGACAGCAACGTGATCCGCACCTTGCGCGTCACCCCCGCGGGCGCCGGGTAGGTGTGCGCCCCCGCGCCCCGGACGACCTGGTGATCGACGGAACCGTTGTCCGTGGTGATCCGGATCCGGGTCGGCGGCCAGCCGACGCGGATGTCGTCGACCATCGCGAGATCGACCGAGTTCACCAGCCTCGGCGTATCCAGTTCGACTTCCAGCCACTCGCCGATCGGCCCGGTGAAACTCGACGAATGCCAGGCGGTACGCGGATCCCCGTCCAGCGCGGCGAACGGCTGATGGCTCGGATCCGAACCGCCGAACGCGTCCGCGAACGAAGCCGCCGTCGACGCGTCGACCGAACGGATTCCCCGGTAGGCGGCCACGGTCTGGTGCTGCTCGCCGGGAAACGGCAATACGTCCAGCGCGGCTCGTTGCTGCCGTGCGGATTCCCCGGCGGTCAGCGTCTGGCTCAGGTTGTCCCGCACCCCGCCGACATTGCGTTCGGCGCGACGCAGCCCGTCGGTGACCAGCCTTGGCCCGGCAGGCGAACCGCCGTCCCCGGTCAGCACCGTCGGCGTGCCGGGGTCGAGCTGCCCGGAGTTCATCAGCGGCAGCAGGTTCTCCGGCCCGCCACTCACCGTCGGGACGTCCTTCGCGGACGTCGCGGTGACCAGCGGCACCGGCCGTTTCACCTCGAAGACCTCCAGTGGCCCGAACTGCGCCGACTTCTCGATCCCCGGCGAACCGGCCAGCCCGGCGCGCAACGTCGTGAAATCGGGCGCGCCGACCTTGGCGCGGTCGATGTCGCCGCGCAGCAGCAGGAACCGGTAACCCGATCGCGCGAGCAGCGCCGCGAGCCCGGGATCCCCTCGGCCGTCGGCCAAGGCCGCGTCGATCGAGTCCATCAGGCGGGTGTTGCCCTCCGAACCCAGCGGGACCTGGTTGCGCACCGCCCACGGACTGTCCGCGATGGCCTGCGCCGGTTCGTCCACTGTGCGGCCCCAGTCGTACTCACCGAACCCGGTCGCCGGCAGCAGCAGTGTGCGCGCCGCCGCGTCGGCCTTGGCGACGTGCCCCATCGCGTCGTACCAATACCCCGGCACTTCGTCCCAGCCCGGTCCGGGCCGCAACGTCAGCAGCCACACCGGCGCGGCCATCGCCACCACCAGTAAGGCGCCCAGCGCGGGACGCAGGTTTCGCCGCAGCGCGGGCGCGGCGCTCGTGATGCCGTGCACGAACGCCAGCATCAACGGCAGCCGCAGCACCGGTTCGAATTTGTGGACGTTCCGCAGCGGCGCGAGCGGTCCGTCGAGCAGATGCCGCACCGGTTCCGCCAGCGGGCTGTCGAGCGTCCCGACATAGCCGACGGTCAGCAGCGTCAGCCCGGTCAGGACGCCGAGCACCAGGAAACGCCGTTCCGGCAGGCCGCGCCGCGCGAGGCCGAGCAGCCCCACCGCGGCCACCAGCCCGGTGGCCGTCATGAGCACGGGATTGTCGATCAGCGCCCAGCCCGACGGCCACCACGGCGTGCCCTGCACGACGTAGGCGACCCACTGGTTCGTGCCGCGCAGCACCTCGAACAACGACATCGGCGCCGTGGTGTTGGTCGCGGATTCGATGTAGTCGAGGAACGGCAGGCTGTACTGGCCGAGCAGCACCAGCGGCAGGAACCACCACAGCACCACGCCGACGACGAAGACGAACCACCAGATGACCAGCGCGACGTGCGTGCTCCGCCATTTCCGGGTCAGCAGCCACAACCCCGGGAGCACCAGCGCCATCACGACCATCGCGCCGTTGATCCCGCCCATGCACAGCACGGCGAGCGCGGACAACCCGGCGGCACGGCGCGGCGAGCCGATGCGATCGGCGAGGATCAGCGGCAGCAGCACCCACGGCAACAGGACGGCGGGCAGCATTTCCGAGGACAGGGAACCGATTTCGGTGACCATCCTCGGCGCGAGGGCGTAACCGACTGCTCCGATCAGCCGAGTACGTTCGTTCCCTATTTTCAGCGCGCGGGCCACCAGGAGGGCCCCACCGAAGGCGACCGAGAGCAGGATCGCGCACCACAACCGCTGCGCGATCCACACCGGGATCCCGGCCGCCTGGCACAGCGCGAAGAACGGCCCCATCGGGAACAGGTAGCCGTACGCCTGGTTCTGCAGCTCCCCCGCCGTCGCCTGGGGATTCCACAGGTGCAGCGCCCGGCCGAGGAAGGCGAGCGGATCCACGGCCAGATCGAGTTTCGTGTCGAACGTCGTCCTGCCGGGACGCTGCACAAAGGACAGCACGGTGAGCGCCAGCACGATCCACGTGCTCGGCCGTTTCACAAGCGCCCCGGGGGTTACCATC
The DNA here is from genome assembly GCF_055561455.1 of Amycolatopsis sp. PSD-21. Lineage (NCBI taxonomy): Bacteria > Bacillati > Actinomycetota > Actinomycetes > Pseudonocardiales > Pseudonocardiaceae > Amycolatopsis > Amycolatopsis sp. PSD-21. The sequence continues at coordinate 5,692,367 of NZ_CM145712.1, forward strand.
CGGTAGATACTAGGCGGAAACGTGGCTACTATGCGCCCTATGACAGACGGTTTCGAAGATGCGTGGTCGCTCGCCGAACCCGTCAAGGGCTGGATGACGCGGGAGCAGGGCCTGTCCTTGTGGAACGCGGCCCGCCGGTTGGACAAGGGCGACCTCATCGTCGAAATCGGCAGTCACCAGGGCCGTTCGACGATCGTGCTCGCCAGTGCCGCCCGCACGGTCGGCGCGCGGGTGGTCGCCGTCGACCCGTTCGTCGACGGCCGTCTGTTCGGCGGATCGCCGACACGCCAACGGTTCGAGGCGAACTTGCGGAAGGCGGGCGTCGAGGACGTCGTGGAACTCGTGGCGGAGTACAGCACGAAGCTCCGCCCGGGCTGGGATCGTCCGATCCAGCTGCTCTACATCGACGGCAAACACGACTACTGGACCTACACCGACGACCTGCGCTGGTCGGCCAACCTGGCCGACGGCCGGGAAATCCTGGTCCACGACTGTTTTTCGTCGATCGGCGTCACCCTCGGCACGATCGCGAAAGTCCTCTTCGGACGGCGCTACACCTATCTCGACCGCGCGACGTCGCTGGCGCGGTTCCGGCTCTCCCCACCGTCGTTCAAGGACAGACTGCGCGTCCTCGCCCAGCTGCCGTGGTTCCTGCGCAACGTCGGGATCAAGATCCTGCTGCGGCTCCGGCTGGCGCCCGTCGCGAGGATCTTCGGCCACGACAGTCCGTACGACCCCTACTGAGTGAGCGGCTTGCCGACGTCGACCTTCGCGAGACAGACGGGAGCACCCTTCGCGGACAGCTGAAAGCCGATCTTGTCGAAGAGTCCCTCGATCGGCAGGTACATCGTGTGAAGGCCGGGCTGGAACCACACGGGCACGCGGGTGCCGTCGCGGTCCACGAACCCTTCGCCGCCGTCCGAGGTGAAGTAGTCGATCCGCAGCAGGTAACGGCCGAGAACGGGCGTGTCCAACGGAACGCGGACCAGTTGTTCACCGACGGTGTACCCGCAGCCCGCCACCGGGCCGGGCACGCCGCGGGAAACCGGCTCCACCCCGGTGATCGTCCGCGCGGTGCCCGAATCGTCCAAAAGGGACATCCGGCTCGTCGGCTGGTCGAACTGGAAACCCGGGATCAGGCCGACCACCCTGGACGTGCGGGCGTTTTCCCCGAACCACCCGTGCAGGACGTCGTTCGGCACCGCCGTGTCGAACAGCACGAGATCGGGATCCCGTTCGATCGAGGCACGCGCATTGGCGAGGAACTCCCGGGAGTGGTCGAACCGCAGTCCGGGCGCCAGCCGGGAGAACCCCACGGCGGAACTCGCGATCAGGGCAAGACACAACGCCAGGGCGATCGGGCGTTTCGCCGTGGACGGCACGGCATCCGAAGGCCGGTCGAGCGGTTTCGGTTCCAGGAAGGCGAAAGCCAGACACAGCGCGGCGACGAGCGTCAGGTCGGCGACGTAGCGGGGATCGCTGCCCAGTTCCGGGCCGACCTCGGTGAGCCGGGTGGCCGCCGACAGCCCGATGTCCGCCACGAACACCAGACCCAGCAACAGCCACGCCTTCCTCGCCCGGAGCCCGCCCACGCGGATCCCGGCGACCAGCACCGCGACGGCCAGGAGCAGCAGCGGAATCCGCACCGCCACGGGGGAAGCGGCGAACGTCGCGCCGGGACCGGGGCCCGACCAAGGTCCGCCCACGAGTCCGGGGATCAAGGTGTCACCGAGCATCCGTCCCGTCATGTCCGCGACCGTGCCGACGGTGACCGCGCCACCGCCTTGCCCGACCTGGCTCGTGGTCAACGCCAGGAAGACGACGGCGTAGCCCGCGAGGACGGCGGCGAGGACACCCATGAGCACGAGGTGCCGGCGCAAGGAAATCCCGAGCAGCACGGTGATCCCGGCGATCAGCACCGGGATGAACACGGCCTTCTCGTAGAAGGCCAGCCCGAACACCGTCCAGGCCACGGTGGCGATCGCCCAGCGCCCGCCGTCGGCGAGATAGCGCACATGGGCGTGGAGGGCGGCGGTGGCGGCCAGCAGCACGGGCGCGATCTGGATGGCGTACGCCCACCACAACGTCGGGACGAGCAGCAAGGTCGACGTCGTGAACATGGTGAACGGGACGAGAATCCCCCACCGGCGGCCGAAACAGCGCACCAGCACCGCCCACAGCAGCACGGAGGACACCGCCTGCATCACCAAAACCGGAGCCATCAGCACGGCGAAGTTCAGCGGTGCCCACGCGGTCAGCACGTCGGCGAGCAGGAATCCGCCGGGCGCGAGATGGCCGTGGTAGTCCTGGAAGAAGTAGCCGAAGTCCAACGGGCCCGACTTCGCGGCGTGATACGTGATGACGAAATCATCCTGCGCGAGGCTGCCGCGCAGCGCGGCCCACACGTGCAGGATGAACGGGATCGCGCCGGCGGCCAACGCGGCGAGCGTGACCGGCGAAGGTCTTTTCCCCCGGAGGAGCACGGATCGCCTCAATTCTTGCAGGTCGGCGGCTGGCACATGATCTTGCTCAGCGCCTGGTAGAAGACGTCCGAGATCTTCCTCGGATCGGGGGTGGTGAACGAATCCCCGCCGGTGGCGGTGGAAACCTGCCGCAGTTCGGACGCGTCGATATCCGGCCCGATGCCGATCCCGATGACGGGCAACGGTTTCCTCGGGTCCTGGAGCTTACCCAGTTCCTCCAGCAACCTCGGCAGCCCGATCGTCTCGCCGTCCTCGTTGCGTCCGTCGGTGAGGACGACGACCAGGTTGATCCGGCCGGGTTTCCAGTTCTGCCTGGCGTTCTGGTACGCGGCGAGGATCGAATCGTAGAGCCCGGTCGCGCCGCCGGCCTTCGGCCGCACGGCTTGCAGCCGCTCGACGCCGCCCGACGACTTCTGCTCGGCGATCGTCTTCATCGGCAACAGGACCCGATGGTCCTTGTCACCGTCCAATTTGGTCGAGAACAGCCACAGGCCCAGTTCGGTGGAGGGTTTGAAGAGTCCGAGCCCCTGCGTCGCGGCCTGCAGGGTGAGCTCCATCCGGCTCTTCCCCGACCCCGGCACGGCGGCGGACATCGATCCGGAGACGTCGAGCAGCACCTGGACCCGGGCGCTCAGGTTCGTCCCCGCCCAGGCCTGCAGTACGGCGTACAGGTCCGTCACCGGCGGCGGCCCTGGCGGATGTGGCGCCGGGTCGGTCCGGCTGTCCCGCGCCCGCGGCACGGCGAACTGACCGGTGGGCGCCCGGAATCCCTCGTCGGCGAAGATGCTGCCGGCGAGCGGATCGAGCAGCAGCCGCAGAAAACGTTCCGCCGCGGTCCTCGACGCTTCGGACGCCTTCGGCAGCACGACATACGGGTAGTCGAACCCCTGCACCGGGACACCGGGATACGCGGCCACCAGATTCCGTGCGAGTACCGACTGCTCGGTCGCCGGGGTCTGTCCCGGCGCGGGGTTCAGTTTTCGCATGGCGGCGGTGAAGGCCGCGGCCGGATCGGGCTCCTTCTCGGTCAGCTTCCGCAGGGCGAGCAGCGTGGCGACGCCGAGCGGATCACGCGCCGGATCCGGGATCCCGACCGGGGAGCCGTCGAGGATCTCCTGCCAGGAGGGCGCTTTCTCCGGCCAGCCGAACCGCCGCGCCGTTTCGTCGGAAAGTCCCAGTACCACCGGGGAATTCGCCACCGACTGACCGGATTCCGGCAGGTTCCACGCGCCGGCGTCCCTGGCCTGCGACAACATCGTGCTCGACTCGGGAACCCAGACGTCGGGCCCACCGGAGGCGGTGGTCCCGAGCAGATCGGCGACCTCGGCCGACTCCTTCGCGGTCACGTTGACGCTGAAGCATTCTTCCTGCGGCACGGTCTTCGCGAGCCGCGTGAGCACCGGTGCCACGTCGGGTGCCGCGGTGATCTCGACCGGCGTCAGCGCGTCACAACCGTTGCCCGCCAACCGTGCCCGCAGATAGTCCACGCCCCACCAGGCGCCGAGCGCGACCACCAGCAACAGGCTCAAGACGACGACGGGCGCGTTGAAACGCCCGCCACGCCTCGGGCCTACCTGCATGTGCATGCCTCCGAGGTGCGGGGTGAGGACCTGGGATGTTGCCCAATCCGCCCGCGAACGTCAACCCTCGGGTAACTTAGCGCGTTCCACTGCGGCAAACGGCCTAACCGAACTCGCGACTCGCGTGATTGAAGGCGTAACTCGCGTGATCAGAGGCGTAACTCGTGAGTTACGCCTTCAATCACGCGAGTTACGGCTCTGATCACGCGAGTTACGCCTAACCGAAATAGCGTCCGGCACCGATGTGGGCGCCGGCGTTCTGCCACCATCCGGCGTCACCGGTCGAGTCGATCCCGTCCGCGATCACCGTCGCGCCCGCCATGGTCGCGGTGTCGATGAGGTTCCGCAGCGAACGTTCCGCCAGCGGTTCCGTCCGCCGTTCCGCCAGCCGGGGCGCGATCCGGACCGTCCGCACGGGCACGTCGACGAGGCAGACGACGTCACCGGCCGCGCCGAAGTCCTGCAGTTCCGCGTCCACGCCGATCTCGGCGAGGAGATGCAGGTTGTCGACCGTCTCGCCTAGGTCGGCGAGCACGGCGCCGGCCGGGAAGCCCAGCCGCAGCCGTGAGGGCCCGAGCCCGGTCGTGGTCAGGATGGTCCGCACCGATCCGACGAGATCGGGGTCCGCGGCCTGGTGCGGGGTCAGTCCCACGACCATCGGGAGCCGGTCGTCCGACTCCTCGCAGGCGGTGCGGATGAGCCATTCGCCCAGCGGCACGATGAGACCGGTCTCGTCGGCGAAGCGGACGCAGGTGTCGTGACCGATCCGGCCGTGGCGCGGGTGGTTCCACGCGAGTCTCGCCTCGATCCCCGCCGGCCTGCTGTCCGCCAGCCACGTCAACGGCCGGAAGCCGACCTCGAGCTGACCGGTCTCCCAGGCGCCCGCCATGGAGACGGCCAGGCCGAACTCGTGCCGTTCCCTGGTGTCGAGGGTGGAGTCGGACAGCGCCCACTGGCGGTAGCCGTTGGCCTGCGCCCGGCGCAGCGTCATCCCGGAGACGCGCAACAGCTCGTTCGGCGCGATGTCCCTCGGTGGCCGGTGCACGACCCCGATACAGGCCGAAACCGCCACCCCGCTGCCGCTTTCGAGGTAGACCGGTTCGGCGAGCTCGTGGTTGATCATGCCGATTACGGTGGCGACGTCCGGGCTGGCCGCGGTGTTCTGGATGAGGATGCCGAATTCGTCGCCGCCGATCCTGGCGACGAGCGCGTCCTCGCCGCCGACGACGGCCCGCAGTTTCGCGGCGACGCTCTTCAACAGGTCGTCGCTCTGTTTCTGGCCGAGCCCGCCCGCGATCAGGGAGAAACCGTCCAGGTCGAGGTGGTAGACCGTGACGCCGAAGGACGGGTCGGCGTGCCGGAGCGCCCGTTCCAGCCGGGTGCCGAAGCACTGCCGGTTCGGCAGGCCGGTCAGCGGGTCGTGCAGGGCCTGACGGCTCAGCTGCCGCTGCAGCAGGGAGACGTCCGTGTCGCCGGCGACCAGGGTGATCAACTGCTGGGCTTCGCCCGCCGGGTCGCGGATGACGGCGCCGGTGAAACCGGCCCACGTCGGTTCCTCGTCCTCGGCCACGAGTCTTCGCGACAGCTCGAGCCGCTGACTCTCGCCGTCGAGCAGCTTCCGGTAGCCCTCGCGCAACCCGTCGGCGTCGTCCGGGTGCACGAGGTCGTAGAGGTTGACCCCGGTCAGGTCGGCGACGGGCCGGTTCACCATTTCGGCGAACGCGGGGTTCACCCGCTGGACGCGGCCGTCGACCCTGGTGACGGCCACGCCGGTGGCCGAACCGGTGAAGAGCTGCTCGAAGCGCGCCTGGGTCAGCACCAGCTCACGCCGGGTCTCCCGTTCGAGCGTGACCATGGTGCGGCTCAAGTCCTCTTGCTGGGTCTGGATGCTCTCCCGCAGCGCCTCGCCGTAGCCCGCCGCGAGCGCGCCGAGCACCTGCAGGACCCGTTCTGGGAGCGATTTCACGCTCTGCAACTCCGGCTCGTGCAAGAGCCCCTTGCCGAGCACCTCCATCGTGCGGCGGAGGCTGTCCGGGCCGACGCATCTGAGCGCGACGAGCCGCGCGCCGGCTTCGGTGGCCTGCGCCGGCTCGGCGTCTTCACTTTGCACCGCGGCGAAGACCTGGTCCAGGAGAGCGGCGAAATGCTCTTCGATCTGGGCGTGGGTATACGGAAGATACGCCGTACCGGTGACCAGGTAGGCCCACTTGCGGGCCAGTGTGGCGCGGCTCGGCGCGGTGTTCTTCCGCTTCGGGGATGCGGAGGATGAAGTTCTCTTCGGGGCGTCCGGCGATACGGGGAGCTCATCGCCGTCCGGAAGTGGGGCAGTCACGTCCGCCGGTCCTGGGGTCGCTTTCGTATTCCGTGGTGGAGAAACATCTTCCACGATTCTCTAACCGTACTCACGGTTCACCGATCATCCAATCGGGTGGTCACCCTACGGTACCGCGACTCCCGTCTTGTCCTTCGGCCATACGCGTTGCGTGGTAAGGCCGGCGAATGTCCGGCACCGGACAGAACATAAGCGGAAAAGCCGCGCCTCGGTGTTTTCCGTCGCGTGGAACAGTCCGCGTATCGAGCGGCATTATCACAGAACCTCTCCGGAATCGGGGCGCTCGGAAGGACCATGAACTCTACACGTGGTGATCGAACGTTCACCGTCAGCCCGCTGCCCCCGGCCCCGTGAATGGTGATGACGGCGAGGTGAAGCGGCCCCCCTCGAAGCCAGGCCCGATCCCGAGGACTCGAGCCTCGCCTCACCCCCGTGGTACCGCCATCACCACTCCCGGCCCCGTCAGGGCAGCACGTCGGTCACCGTGTCCTTGATGACCAGCCACTTGCCGTGCTCACGCACCAGCGTCAGGCTGATCGTGTAGTGCCGGTCGATGTTCTGCGACGGAGCCTTGTAGTACGCGTCGAGGATCGCGAAGCCCATCTTGCAGTCCTCGACGACGGTGTGCGTCACCGTCCACGGCATGCTCCACTCGTACGGCAGCTTGAACTGCACGTCGATCACCGGATCCACGTTGGCGTCGTAGCCGATGATCGTCTGGCCCTTGCGGCCGATGGTCACCATGTTCTGGTGGATGATCGCCCGGTAGCGGGCCGCGTCGCGTTTGTTGAAGCTGTCCATGTCCTCCCAGACCGCGCGGTCGAACGCGCGCTGGCAGGCCTGCCGCTCCGTCTCCGCCCGCTGGTCACTGGCCGCCGCGGCGGCGGGTACGGCGATTCCCGCCGCCGCCACGACCGCCCCGGCCAACGCCGCGTAATACCGCTTGCGCATGGGATTCTCCTCATCACGTCCTGTATTCCGTCCTCGGCAGGTTCTCCGGACGGCGCATCACAGCTGCATCACTTCCGCACCGGCGCGGGCGGACCGCCGGTTAACCTCGCGGGAGGGGGGTGCGATGGAGTTTCGGATTCTGGGTCCGGTGCAGTGCCGCAGCGGCTCGCGGGCGCTGAAGCTGGCGGGCTCACGGCAGGAGCGGATCCTGGCCGCGCTGCTGCTCGGCGCCGATCGCGTCGTCTCGGTCTCGCGGCTGGTGGACGTCGTCTGGGACGAGGACCCGCCCGCCACCGCCACCCGCCAGATCCGCAATCTCACCACCGCGCTGAAACGCGCACTCGTCGCCGAGGGCGCCGCCGGTGACGTCCTGACCGCCGAGGGGCCGGGTTTCGTCCTGCGTCCACGGGTCTTCGATCTGCGCACGTTCGAGGAGCACGTCTCGCGAGGCGAGTTCCGCGAAGCACTCGCGTGCTGGCGCGGCCCTGCTCTGTCCGGTGTGGACAGTATGGCGCTGCGTGGCGAGGCCGAAGAGCTCGACGAGCGCCACCTGTCCATTGTGGAGCGTTGCCTCGACGAGGAGATCTCCGCCGGGGAGGACACCGTCGCGGAACTGACGGCACTGGTTGCCGAACATCCGCTCCGGGAACCGTTCGCCGGGTTGCTCATGCGCGCACTGCATCAACAGGGCAGGCAGGCCGACGCGCTGAACGTCTACCGGCAGGCACGGACACGGCTGGTGGAGGAACTCGGGATCGAACCCGGGCCGAAGCTCCGCGAACTCTACGAGCGGATCCTCCGCGACGAGCCGGAATACGGCAAGACCCGGTGCTTCCTCCCTTACGACGTCCCGGATTTCACCGGCAGGGAAGCCGAGATCGGCCGCCTGCTCGACGCCCTCCGCCTCGGCCGCCCGGTGGCCGTCGACGGGATGGCCGGCGTCGGCAAGACCGCGCTCGCCGTCCACGTCGCGCACCGGCTCGCCGCCGACTTCCCCGACGGGCAGCTGTTCGTGGATCTGCACGGGCATTCCCCCGCCCGTGAACCGCTCTCGCCCGAGGCCGCGCTCGAAGCCCTGCTCGGCCAGCTGGACGTTCCGGCGAGCAGGCTCCCCCGCGACGTGGACCGCCGGGCCGAGCTCTGGCGCGCCAGAACGGCGGGGCGGTCACTGCTCGTGGTGCTCGACAACGCCGCGAGCGCGGAACAACTCCAACCGTTGCTGCCGGGTTCCGCCACGGTCGCGCTCGTGGTCACCAGCAGGCGGCGCCTCGCCGCCGTGGACGGTGCCGCGTCGATCAGTCTCGAAGTCCTGCCCGACGAACAGGCGGGCGCCCTGTTCGCGGCCGCGTCCGGACGACCCGATGCGGGTGTGGCCGCGTTGTGCGGGAATCTGCCGCTGGCGATCCGGATCGCCGCGGCGCGGCTCCAGAATCGTCCACAGTGGACCGTGTCGACCCTGGCCGAACGGCTGGGTTCCGAACACGACAGGCTGGCCGAGCTGAAGGTCGCCGGACGCGACGTGGCCGCGGCCTTCGCGCTGTCCTATCGGGATCTGGACTCCGCACAACAGCGCATGTTCCGTTTGCTGGGGCGGAATCCCGGCACCGACATCGGGGTCCCCGCGGCGGCCGCGCTGGCCGGTGTCGGTGAACCCGAGGCCGAACGGCTGCTGGAGGACCTGCTCGACGCTCATCTGCTCAGGCAGCCCGCGCTGGGCCGTTACGCGTTCCACGACCTGATCGCCGAGCACGCCCGCAGCGTCGCGCGCGACGAGGAATCGGGTCCGGCGATGACCAGGCTGCTCGATCACTACCGCGACGGCGGGGGCCCCGGCTGGTACCGCGGGGAACGGGCGAACCTGGTCGCGGTGACGCGCCACGCGTTCGAAGCCGGTCTCGACGAGTACGCCTGGCGGATCGCCGAGGACACCACCGAACACCTCCGGGAGAACGGCTATCTCGACGAGCTGCTCGCCGTGGCGCGGACCGGGGTCGCCGCCGCCCGCCGGATCGGGGATCCGCACGCGATCCAGCTGAGCCTGGCGGGTCTCACCCTGGCGTTCTGGGAGAACGGGCGGCTCACCGAGGGGATGGACTGCGCCATGGAGCGGCTCGACGTCGTCCGGAGGTCCGGTGATCGGGCGGCCGAAGCGATCGCACTGTCCCGGGCGGGCGCCCTGCACGGCATGCTCGGCCGTTACGCCGAAGCGATCCGGTTCTATCGGGACGGGCTGGCCGTCGCGGACGGCGGCACCGACGCCGCCGCGACGCTGTGGACCAACCTCAGCAACACGCAGGAGGTCCTCGGTGACCTCGACGACGCGCTTGGGTCGGCCAGGCGGTCGGTGGCGCTCCGCGAAGACGACCGCGGCATGATCCTGAGCTCGGCCCAGCTCGGTCTCGTCCTGGCCCGGCTCGGCCACTTCGAGGAAGCCTTCGAGACCATCGAGCGTTCGATCGCCGCCTCGCGCGACTTCGGTTACCTGTTCGGGGAGGCGTGGAGCCGGATCGACCTCGCCGACGCCCTGTTGCTCGCCCATCGGCCGGGCGACGCGCGCGAGCAGGCCGAACGCGCGTGCGCGATCCTCACCCGGCTCAACCATCCGCTGCTGCTGTCCATGGCGGCGAACAGCCTGGGCACCGCCTGCCTCGCCCTCGGCGAGACGACGGCGGGCCTCGACCGGCACCGGCTCGCGCTGGAAACGGCGAGGCGGATCGGTTACCGGCTGCAGGAGGCCCGGGCGCTGGCCGGGTTGGGGCAGACCCGCGCCGCACGCGACCACTACGCGGCGATGGGCCTGTCCCCCGAACCGCTGCAGGTCGTCACCTGAGGAACCCGGTGAGCAGGTCGCGCAAAGTTTCCGGCTGGTGGAGGACGCCGTGGTCCTGCCCTTCGACCGTGGCATAGCGGGCGCCGGGGACCGTGTCGGCGACCGCGCGGGCGCCCGCCCGCATCCAGGCGTCGCTCTCGCCGCCGTCGATGACGAGCGTGGGGACCTGGATCTTGGCCAGCCTGTCCGCGGGCAGCACGTTGCCGGGACCACAGAGCGCGAGGTCGTAGGGCAGCGTGTGGGCGAGGCCGGTGAACCACGCCCAGAACGCGTCGTCCCGCATCCCCTTCACGACCTCGGCCGGGGTGGCCGTCCCCTCGACCAGGAAGAGCTCGGCCGCGCCGTCGCGGTCGCCGTCGGCGATCAACGCCCGGACGCGGTCGAAAAGGTCGGCCGCGGGCCGCGTACGGCTGTCGTCGACGACATACGGCGGCTCGTACACGGCGAGGCTGGTCATGGCGACGCCTCTCGCGGCGGCCTCCAGCCCCAGCACCGCTCCCGACGAGTGCCCGAACACCGCCGCCGAACCACCCACGTGCTCGACCAGCGCGGCGAGATCCTCGACCTCACGCTCCACCGAGTAGACCGCGCCCGCGCCGCTGTCGCCGCGTCCGCGCCGGTCGTAGGCGATCACGGTGTAGTGCGGGGCCAGCGTCGCGGCCAGGCCGGCGACGGTCGTCCGGTCGTTGAACGCGCCGCCGACCAGGACCACCGGCGCGCCCTGCCCGGTGCGATCGAAGGCGATCGAGGTGCCGTCGGCCGAGGTGACGGTCTCGAACGAGGTGGTCATCAGGTCCTCCAAGGGTCTTTCGCACTTTAGCTTCGTCCCTGGGTCGGAGCCGGTGACCACCGCTCGACATCACTTCCGGAGATTTCCGAAGAATTCCCGGAGCTCGGTCACCACGTCGCCCGGAACGGCCATCGCGACCATATGGCTGGGGCTTTCGCGATCCGCCCAGCGCACGATGTCGTTCTTGCGGGTGGCGATCGTGCGCAGCGCGGACGGCCCGCCGTGGGACACGCCGGTCGGCACCGCGGTCTGGTCGATCGGCATCGCGGCCGCGCCCTCGTAGTACGGCCACAGCGAGGTGCCGCCGGTCCCGGTCAGCCAGTACAGGGTCGCGTTGGTGAGCAGGAGGTCGCGCTCGATCGGCTCGGCGGGCGCCGCGCCTTCGGGCCAGCCGTCGAACTCCTTGAACCGCTCGACCAGGTACGCCAGCTGCGCGACCGGCGAATCGAGGAAGCCGAAACTGAGCGTCTGCGGCCGGTTCGTCAGGTACGGCGCGTATCCGCTGCCGCCCGCGAAACGCTCCAGCAGCCCCGCGAGCTCCGCCTGATCCCGTTCGGTGAGTCCCTCGAACTCGGCCGGATCGCCGGTCGGCACGCCGAGCCCGGACGTGATGTGCGAGCCGATGACATGCTCGGGCGCGTGCACCGCGAGACACGGCGTCACCAGCGCTCCGGCGTCGTTCCCGTGCGCGCCATAGCGTTCGTAGCCGAGACGGCTCATCAGCTCCGCCCAGGTCTGCGCCACCCGCGCGATGTCCCACGGGCGCTCGTCAGCAAACTCGGGGAACGGCGAGAAGCCGAAACCTGGCAAGGACGGCGCGACGACATGGAAGGCGCGCGACGGGTCGAGGCCGTGTGCTCGCGGGTCGGTGAGCGGCCCCAGGACGTTCAGGAACTCGGCGATCGAGTTCGGCCAGCTGTGCGTCATGATCAGCGGGATCGCGTCGGGTTCCGGCGACCGGACGTGAAGGAAGTGGATCAGCTGCCCGTCGATGATCGTGGTGTACTGCGGAAAGTCGTTGAGCCGCTTCTCGTATGCGCGCCAGTCGTAGCCGTCTCGCCAGTATTCGGCCAGGTCCTTGAGGTACGCGACGGGAACGCCTCTGCTCCACTCGGCACCGGGCAGCGCCGACGGCCAGCGGGTGCGGGCCAGCCGGTCGGTCAGATCGTCCAGATCGGACTGTGGGATGTCGATGCGGAACTGCTCGATGTCGGTCATGTGGCGACCGTAGGGGCCATTCAGGCCAGATCCTGACCTAAATGACCCCGCAGTTAGTCGACTAAACGCGGCGCGGTCGTCCGTGACCCTTCACGGTGAGGGCACCGCCGTTCATTGCGTGCTCATGGCCGAGCGTGTCGCGAAAGCCACTTTCGCGACGCCTGACGTCCCGAAAGTGGCTTTCGCGACACGGCCCCCTGGCAAGCATGGAGAGGCGAAGGGAGCCTTCTCCGCATCGGATGCGACGAAAGTCCCCTTCACCCCAACCCAAGCCCCGCATTCAGTCAACTAAACGCGGACGATCTGCGTGGCGCCGAAGGTGTCCTTCACCGGCACCTCGACGGTCTTGCGCCGCACGGTCACGCGCAGGACTTCCTGCCGCTGTGTCGGGTCCGAAACGGCCAGCTTCCAGCCGTCGCGGGTCCGGCCCAGCGCCACCGACGCTGGACCGGACACCGACACCTCGTCGACCGAGCCGGCGGCGAAGAAGTTCGACAGCAGCGTCGCGTCCCACAGCCGGACGGCCTGGACGGTCGCGGTGTTGGACCGCACGCGCCACGACCAGGCCGAGGCGATCGTCTCCAGCACCGACGCGGTGGGCAGGACGGCGTACGCGTAACTCGCGTTCGAGGGCTTGGCCCCGTGTTCGATGACCAGCTTTTGATAGCGCCGGGTGTAGGGCACCGTCGTGCCCTTGGTGTTGGCGCCCTTGTCGATGTCGCGCCAGGTGCCCGTCCGGTCCTCGCGCAGCGCGGTGACCTCGGCGTCGTCGAGCAGGACGTACCCGCCGACCTTCTCCAGGTGTAGCCATCGCTTGCGCCGCAAGGACTCCGAGCCGCCGACGAGATGGCCGTCGGCCAGCAGGACACCGGAGCCGTTCTCGCCGAGGTTGCGGTTCTCGATCGTGGTGCGGATCCGCTCCCCGGAGGAGTCGGTGATCCCGGCACCGAGGCACAGCACGCCCGAGGGAGTGAAGAACCACGACTTCTTCGCGGTCAGCGTGCCGTCCTGGGAAACGAAGTCGAGGGCGTGCGCGCCGTGTCGCGCGTCCCAGCGGACACCGCCGCAGTGATCCTTGCTCGTCAGCGGGACCGACTCCAGTTTCGGGGCCGGACCGGTCTTGGTGGTCGTGCCGGGCAGCAGCAACGGGTCGACGGTCGGCCAGTAGGCGTCGGTGAAGTGCCCCTTCGCCTTGGGCAGGAACAGATACAGCGACCCGTCGCCGACGTACCAGCCGTGCAGGTTCATCGAGTTGATCGACTCGTACCGCGAGATCCGGGTCGAGGCGACGCCGAGCGAGGCGGACCAGCCTTCGGTGACGTGCACCATCCGGTCCTGCTGGCCGAACACGCGATGCGTCGCGACCGTCCGCGCCGGCCGGATCCCGGTCGCCAGCAACTCCTGCGCGAACTCGATACCGGGGATGCTGACGAGATCCGGCCCTGGCGCGAACCGTTCGGGATCGGGGATCTCCAGGTACGGCGCGAACGTGTCTTCGGTGATCCACTTCGCGGCGAGGCCGCCCAGCTCCTCCTTGCGCCGGCCACTCGCCGACCGCGCCAGCAGGACCACCGCGCCGGTGAGCTGATGTCCGATGTCGTGCGCGGATTCCCCTTGCCGCGAAAGGAACCGGCCGCGGACCGACTCCATCATCGCGCCGGCGTGGACGAACGGCGCGAACGTGTCGGCGACCAGCGCGTACGCGGCGTCGCGCACGTCGGCGGGCAGCGCGAACTCCGTGCCCTGGGTGACATGGATGGCGGACGCGACCGCGGTGAGCAGGATGATCCCGTAATGCCCGGGATAGGGCACCGAGTCGTGCTGCAGGAACGATCCGTCGGTGTGGAAACCGTCGCCCGCCGCGCGATGGAGCTTGGCGATGACGCTCGCCGCTCCCCCGCCTTCGACGTCGGTGAACGCGCCGACACCGCGGTGGATCCGGTCGACGTCGCCGAGCATCGCACCGGAGACGATCGAGATCATCGACTTGTCCGCGCGGTTGGCGCCGGTCTCGACGACACTGGGGTTGTTGGTGCGGCGATTCGGGTCGCCGGAGAACTTCAGCACCGGCTTGAGGTACTTGGCGAGCTCGTCCTGGGTCAGCTCACCGGCCACTGTGGACAAAATGTGCAGCAGGTAGAGCGGGATACCGATCTCGTAGGTGTACCAGTTGCCGATCTCGGCGGTCTTCTCGCTGTACTGATCGCTGATGTACAGCAGTTCCAGCGCGCCCTTGATCCGGGCGAGCACCGCCGGGTCGCCGGCGAGCGCGCCGCCGGGGGTGCCCCAGTTGACCGCGACCGCGCGGAGCCGGGCGTACATCGACGTCGTGAACTCGCTGCCCGGGCCGAGCGGGAGGTCCTTCCACAGTGGACCGCCGCCGACGGTCATGCTGTCGTGATAGGCCTTCGCGACCCTGTCCAGGTTCGCGAGCGCGGCGGTGCGTTCCGCCGACGGCCGGTCGATCCCGGTCTGCAGCTCGCGATAGCCGGACACGATGGACGACGCGCCCGGGGCCGCGGACTGCGCTGACGAAGGGCTCGCGAGCGCGGTCGTCAGCGCCACCGAAGCGGCCGCGGCCGCGCCTCCCCGCAAAGCCGTTCTCCTGTCGAAGTGACCGAATCCGGACATGACGGTGCCTCCCAAGGGGGTCAGAGACGGGTTCAAGGGCGGCGGCGGGTGCTGGGGCTCGTGAGTGGTAAGGACGGTTAGAACCGTCCTTACCACTCACGAGGTGTTACTGGTGCTTCCCGTCGGTCCTGCGGGGCAGGTCCCACGGGTTGTTCTCCTGCAACGGTTCCGGCAGCAGCGCGTCGGGGAAGCCCTGCCAGGCGATCGGTCGCAGGAACCGCTCGATCGCGGCGGTGCCGACCGAGGTGCTGGTCGGCGCGGTGGTCGCCGGGTAGGGACCACCGTGTTCCTGTGCCCAGGTGACCGTGACGCCGGTCGGCCAGTCGTTCCACAGCAGACGGCCGGCGACCCTGGTCAGCGACGGAAGTACCGGGCGGATCCAGTCCACATCGGACTCTTCACCCTGGATGGTCGCGGTGAGACCGGGTTCCATCACGCCGAGCAGGCTGATCAGTTCGTCCTGATCGGCGTAGGTGACGATCAGCGAAGCCGGGCCGAAGCATTCCTCACGGACGGTGTCGGCGTCGGCCAGGAAGGCCTTGGCGGTGGTGGCGAGCAAAGTCGCGCCGTGCGAGATCCCTTCCGTGCCACCGGATTCCGACAGCACCTCGACGCCGTCGACCTCGCTCAGTTTCGCCAGCCCGTCGGCGAATCCGGCCGCGATCCGCTCGTTGAGCATCGGCTGCGCCGGGATCGCCGCGACGGCCTCGCGCAGCGTGTCTTCGAGGCCGTGGCCCTCGGGCAGGAACAGCAGCCCCGGTTTGGTACAGAACTGCCCGGCACCGAGGGTGAACGAGCCCGCGTAGCCCTTGGCGATCGCTTCACCGCGCGCGTCGATCGCGGCCCGAGTGACGACGACCGGGTTGACACTGCCGAGTTCGCCGTAGAACGGGATCGGCGACGGCCGCGAGGTCGCGATGTCGAACAGCGCGCGCCCGCCCGGCACCGAGCCGGTGAACGACGCCGCCTGGATCCTCGGGTCCTTCAGCGCCGTGACGCCGTTCTGCTGGCCGTATATGACCGCGAAGATCCCTTCCGGCGCACCGGCGCCGACCAGCGCTTCACGCAGGACCTCGCCGGTGCGGGCGGACAGCTCCGGATGTCCCGAGTGCGCCTTGAGCACGACCGGGCAGCCGGCGGCCAGCGCCGAAGCGGTGTCCCCGCCCGCGACACTGAACGCGAACGGGAAATTGCTGGCGGCGAACACCAGCACCGGCCCGATCGGGGTGAGCAGCCGCCGGATGTCCGGCCGCGGGCCCATCGGCCACGCGGCGTCCGCGTGGTCGACCGTGGCGCCGAGGAACGCGCCGTCGGCCAGCACCTCGCCGAACAGGCGCAGCTGGAACGTCGTGCGCTTCAGCTCGCCCTGCAGCCGTGGGGAGGCCGGGAGATGCGTCTCCCGGTTGGCCAGCGCGATCAGCTCGTCGGCGGCCGCGTCGAGGGCGTCCGCCGCCGCGTTCAGCCATCCGGCGCGCTGGGCTGGGGTCGCGGCCGCCGTCGTGCCTGCCGCATCGGCGGCGGCCGCGAGGATCTGGTCGAGCGTGGCGGGATCCGTTGCCTGGCTCATTTTCTGGTGTCTCCTAGAGTTCTTGCGCGGCGCTGACGGCGGCGATGAGATCCGCCCAGCGCCCCGGGCCGGCGAGGCCGAGGTGGTACAGGTGCAGCTCGGCGGCGCCCGCCTTGCCGAGTTCGATGGTGTAGGCCTCGATGTCGGGGACCGGGCTCGCCGCCACCGCGGTGATGTAGCTGCCGACGGCGACCTTCTCCGGCAGCTTCGCCCGTGCCGCCGCGACGGCGCCGACGCTGGGACGGCCGGGTGCCCAGTTCTGCAGCACCACCGCGTCGACGTCGTCCGGGGCCGACGGCGTCAGCCCCGGCAGTGCGCCGGTAACCCACGGGTCCATCGCGCCGTGTAGCACGATCCGGGGCCCGGACGGGATCTTCGCGAGCACCGCGCGCCGGAGAGCGTCGGTCGCGTTCTGCCGCGTGTCGAGCAGCACCTGCCGCAGGGTGGGGAGGATCTTGTCCTCGGTCGCCCGGAGGTCGCCGCTGTCGATCAGCCGCCGGACCTCGGCCCGCAGCTTGCCCAGCGCCTTCGCCGGGTCCTGCCCCGCCGCGGCCCAGGCGTCGAGACACTCGTCGCAGCAGCAGATCGAGAGCAGCCGGGCCACCGCGGGCGACCAGACGCCGTCGGTCTTCTCGTGCTGGTGCTGGTGCACGGCGCCGAGCGGACCGCAGGCCTCGAGGATGACCGTGGCGAAGTCGAGCCCGGCGAGGCTCTCCGCCGTCACGTTCGCCGCGTATTCGCGGACGGCGGGCTGGCCCGGGCACAGCGCCCACGGGTACCGCTCGCCGAAACAGTTGCGCACGGTGTAGTCCGGGAACTCCGTGCCCAGCTGCGAATTGTGGGTCAGCACGAGCCACGCCGCGGCCGGGATCCCCGCTTCGTTCAGCATCCGGACGGCGTCGCCCGCGCTGTCGCGGCTTTCGACCCAGTCCGGCTCGGCGGGCTTCAGCTCACCCCACGCCTCCTCACGCACCGGCCGGTACAGCGCCGCGTGGCGCGCGACGACCGAAGTGCGCTCGGGCGACCAGGGCGTCGCCGCCCTGGCGCTGTGGTACGACACGGCGACGGCGACCTCGTCGACGCCGAGTTCTCGCACGCGCTCGACGAAGCCGGGATCGTCGACGACGTCCCAGGGGTAGGCGTATCCGGTGACCTTCACCTCGTCACCACCGCGCCGTATTCGGTTCGAAGCTTCCCACGAACTTCCGCATATAGGTCACGTCATCCCGTTTGGTCTGTCCACTTCGGACATAGTCTTCATGGGCCCGTGCCAGCGCGTCGGGGTCGAGTTCGACCCCCAGCCCCGGCTTGTCGGGCACCGCGACCGCACCGTCGACGAACTCCAGCGCACCCGGGGCGATGACGTCGGCCGTCTTCCACGGCCAGTGGGTGTCGCAGGCGTAGGTCAGATGCGGCGTCGCCGCGGCCACGTGCACCATAGCGGCCAGACTGATCCCGAGATGACTGTTCGAATGCATGGACAGCCCCACGTCGAAGCATTCCGCCGTGGTCGAGAGGGCTTGGGTGTCCCGCAGGCCACCCCAGTAATGATGGTCCGAAAGTATGACGCCGACCGCCCGCTGCCGGAACGCCGGCTCGATGTCCGCGAAGCGCACGACGCACATGTTCGTGGCCAGCGGCATGTTCGCCTTCTCCGCGACCCGCGCCATGCCCTCGATACCCGGCGTCGGGTCTTCGAGGTACTCCAGAACGCCGTCGAGTTCTTCGGCGACCCGGATCCCGGTCTCGACGGTCCACGCCGCGTTCGGGTCGATGCGGAGCGGGTGGTCCGGGAACGCGTCCGCGAGCGCGCGGATCCCGTCCATCTCCTGATCGGGGTCGAACGCACCGCCCTTCAGCTTGATGGAGCCGAAGCCGTACTCCTCCACCATGCGGCGTGCCTCGCCGACGAGCGCCTCCGGCGTGGTCACCTCGCCCCACGAGTCCGCTTCGGCGCCGATGTGGGCGCCGAACTTGTAGAACAGATAGGCGGAGAAGTCGACGGCGTCGCGCGCCTTGCCGCCGAGCAGGTCCACCACCGGCCTGCCGAGGTAGTGGCCCTGCGCGTCGAGCGCGGCCACCTCGAACAGGGAGTACACGCTGGCGACGGTCTTGCTGACGGAGAAGCCGCCGGTGAGGCCGTGCGCGTCGGCGAAGACGACCTCGCCGAGCGTGGTGGCGACCTTCCGGCGGAGGCCGGGCAGGTCGAACACGTCGTGCCCCTTGAGTTCCGGGAGCACCTTCCGGACCTGGTCGAGGAACGCGAGGTCACCGTAGGACTCGCCGAGGCCGACCACACCGTCCTCGCAGATCAGCTGGACGACACCGCGCAGCGCGAAGGGCTCGTGCACGCCCATCGCGTTGAGCAGCGGAGGGTCGGCGAAGGCGACCGGGGTCAGGACGACGTCGAGAACCTTCATCTTCAGGCACCGGCCTCGACGGCCTTGAGGACGGCGAACCCGTCGTCGATGATCTTCTCCAGGCGGGCGATCTGGTCCGCGGTGGGCTCGACCAGCGGCGGCCGGACCGAGCCGACCTTGTCACCCCGCAGGCGCGCGGCGGCCTTGACCAGCGACACGGCGAAGCCCCGTCCCTCGTCCCGCAACGCCACCAGCGGAAGGTAGAACCCGGCGAGCAACGCCTCCATGACGGCGTCGTCGTTCGCCGCGAGCGCGCGGTGGAAGCGGGCCGCGATCTCCGGGGCGAAGCAGTGCACGGCCGAGGAGTACCGCGCCACGCCGACCGCGGAGTAGGCGCGCGCGGAGACCTCCGCCGTCGGGAGACCGTTGAAGAACAGGAAATCCTTGGCCCGGTCGGTCCCGGCGGAGCGGATCGTGGTGATGATCCGGCTCATCAGCTCGACGTCGCCGAAGCCGTCCTTGATGCCGACCACCGACGGGATGCCGAGCAGGTCCACGGCCGAGTCCGGGGTGAACACGCCGGTGGACCGGTGGTAGACGATCACCGGGATCGAGGAGTCCCCGACGGCGTACCGGACGTGCTCGACCAGGCCCGACGGCGGACCGGTGACCAGGTACGGCGGCAGGAGGAGGACGCCGTCCGCGCCGCCCGCCTCCGCCGCCGCGATCCCGGCGCGGGCCGACGCCGCACCTCCGCCCGCGCCGACCCACACGGGCACCCGCCCGGCGACGACCTCACGAGCCTTGCGCAGGATCGCTGCGTGCTCGTCCGGGGACAGCGAGCTGAATTCGCCCGTACCGCAGGCGACGAACAGCGCGCCGGCCCCGGCGGCCACATGGCTCTCGACGGTTTCCGCGAACGCGTCGAGGTTCAGTTCCAGCCCCTCGGTGAAGGGGGTCAAGGGGAACGCCAGTAGGCCGTCGAGTTCGATCTTGCGCTCTGCCATGGATTTCTCTTTCGTTCTTTGTGGATGGTCCCGGGTACGGGCCCGGTCAGGCGGGCACGGTGGTGCCGTCCTGCGACTTGGTGGGTGTGACGTCGTCGTCGCGGTCGATCGTGTCGATGATCTCGTCGGTGGCGGCCGTGCGCTCGGGCATGAGGTAGCCGAGCCCGATGAACAGCCCCAGCGAGACCAGGATCGGGGTGGACACGGTGACCGCGAGGGTGGCCTTGAAGCCGTAGTAGGCGATCGCGTAGGCGATGAGACCGCCCGCCCACGAGACCAGCGCCGCGCGGGATCCGGAACGGCGGAACCACGGGAGCATGCCGAGCAGCAGCGGCACCGAGATCGGGCCCATCAGGGCCGCGACCCAGAGCACCACGATGCCGAGCACACCGCCGAGTTTGGGGGCCTGCGTGGCGACCGCCATGGTCAGCACGATGAAGATCGCGGTCGTGATGCGGGCGGCCAGCAGCCCCTGCGCCTCGGTCCACCGCCGGGTCTTCTTGATCAGCACCGGCAGCATGTCGCGGGTGATGACCGCGGAGATCGCGTTCGCGTCCGACGACACCATCGCCATCGTGTGGGAGAAGATGCCGGCCAGCACCAGCCCGATCAGGCCCGGCGGCAGGAACGTCGTCGTCATGATCGCGTAGGCGTTGTCCGGGTTCTGGATGTCCGGGATCAGCAGCGGCGCCGCGAACATCGGGAACATCATGAACAGGGGCCACACCAGGTACAGGATCGAGGAGAGCCGCGCGCCCCGGCGTGCCGCGTGCGTGTCCGGCGCGGCCATGTAGCGCTGCGCCAGGTTCCACATACCGCCGTTGTACTCCAGGGTTTTCACCAGCACGTAGACGAGCAACACCACGGTGGTGAACTTCGACGTGGTCGGGTTGAGGTGGCTCGGCGGGAGGTCGCCCCACATCGTCCACAGACCCGAGACGCCGCCGAGTTTGCCCAGCACCACCCAGAGCATGGCGATGGCCGCGATGGCCTGGATCACGAACTGGCCGAAGTCGGTGAGCGCGTCGGCCCAGAGACCGCCGACGGTGCAGTAGACCAGCGTGACCGAACCGGTGATGATGATTCCCCAGGTGTAGTCCACCCCGGCGAAGACGTTGAGGATCGTGGCGATCGCGAACCACTTCGCCGCGATGTCGAAGATCTTCAGCAGGCTGCCGCTCCACGCGAGCGCCTGCTGCGTCGGGACGTTGAACCGCCGCGCGAGGTACTCGAGCGGGGACGCCACCCCCAGCTTCGACCGGAGCCTGTTCCACCGGGCGGCGAACAGCCAGCTGCCGATCCCGACGCCGATGCCGATGCTGGCCATGCCCCAGAAGTAGACGGTGATCCCGCTCGTGTAGGCCACGCCCGCGTAGGCGACGAACAGCACCGCGCTGTAGCCGGACATATGGTGCGAGATCCCGGTCAGCCACCAGGGCATTCGCCCCCCGGCGGTGAAGAAGTCCTTCACGTCGTGGATCCGCTTGTGCGACCACCAGCCGATCACGACCATCAACGCGAAATACGCGCAGACCATCGCCCAGTCGAGTACGTGCACCGTTGACTCCTCTCCGCGTTCACGAAGGCCCAGCCCGACCTGTTCACATCCATGAACGGAGTCTGTTATAGTGATTATGTTCATCCATAAGAACGCTGTTCGGGACGCTAATATGGCCGGAGTCACAAGTCAACGGCCGGATGGAGGAGCGCGGATGCCACAGCAGGAAGCCGCTGTCACCGTGGCGAACGGCGCGCCCGCCGCCGAACCCGCCGGGGTCAAATCGGCCAGGCGGGCGATCGACCTCATCGAGACCTTCGCCGCGAACGACGTGTGGCTTTCCCTGTCGGATCTCCACGCGCGCACCGGTTTCCCCCGGTCGAGCCTGCACGGGCTGCTCCGCACCCTGCTCGAAGCAGGCTGGCTGGAGGTGGACCCGAACACCGCCCGCTACCGCCTCGGCGTCCGCGCGCTGATCTGCGGCACGGCGTATCTGGACCGCGACCCGGTCGTCCCGTACGCGACCGAGGCGCTGGAGCGGATCCGGGAGAAGACCGGCTACACCGCGCATTTCGCGCGCCGCGAAGGCACCGACGTCGTCTACCTGGAGACGCGCGAGTCCCGGCACTCGACGCATCTCGTGTCCCGCGTCGGCCGCACGCTGCCCACCCACGCGACCGCGCTGGGGAAGGCGTTACTGGCCGAACTGACGCACGACGAGATCGACGGGCTCTTGACCGGAGAGCTGTCGGCGCTCACCCCGAACACCATCACCAGTGTCGAAGCGCTGCACGCCGAATGCGCGAAGACCCGCGAACGCGGCTATGCCTCGGAAGTCGAGGAAGGCAGCCTCGGCGTGCGCTGCGTCGCGGCCGTGATCCCGTACCGCATCCCCGGCACCGACGCGATCAGCTGCTCCATGCCGGTCACCGAAGTCACCGACGCCGACGCCCGGCGCGTCGGCGAACTCCTCGCCGAAATCACCGCGGAACTCGGCCAGCAACTGCGCCGCGCCGGTATCCGCTGATCATCCCGTACTTCCTTCACTGACAAGGGGTTCACATGGCAGAGCAGCGCGTCCTGATCACCGGCTCGGCGGGTATCGTCGGCACCCTGATGCGGCCGCGGCTACGCCGTTCCGGCCGGGTGCTGCGGCTGCTCGACCTGGCCGCGCAGCCCGAAGCCGCGGGCGGCGAGGACGTCGAGCTGATCACCGCTTCGGTGACCGACCCGGAGGCGATGGCGGAGGCCTGCGCCGGTGTCGACGCGCTGATCCACCTCGGCGGGCACAGCCGCGAGAACTCGTGGGAAGCCACCCTCGATGTCAACATCAACGGCACCCACACCGTCCTCGAAGCCGCGCGGGCCGCCGGCGTGCCGCGCGTGATCCTGGCTTCCAGCAACCATTCCGTCGGCTTCCGCCGCAACGACGAAGCGGGCGAGGACGGCCTCCCCGCCGACTCCACGCCCCGGCCCGACACCTACTACGGCGTCAGCAAGGCGGCCATCGAAGCACTCGGCAGCCTGTACCACTCGCGGTTCGGCATGGACGTGATCGTCATCCGGATCGGCTCCTGCTTCGAAAGCCCGCTCGTCCTCGGCCCGCGCGGCCTGACGACCTGGCTCTCCCCCGACGACGGCGCGCGCCTGTTCGAGGCGTGCCTGAGCTACCCCTCCCCCGGCTACCGGCTGATCTGGGGCGTCTCGGACAACACGCGCCGGGTCTACTCGCTCGCCGAAGCCGAGGCGCTGGGCTACAAGTCGCTCGACAACGCGGAGACCTACGCCGACCAGCTGGCGGACATGCCCGCGCCGACCGGGATCGCGGCGGAGTACGTCGGCGGGCCGTTCTGCACCGCGCCGCTGGGGGCGCACAACCCGCTCTGAGGTCTCGGTTCACGTTGGGTGACGGGTGTGTGGAAATAGGGACGTTGAATGTCCCTATTTCCACACACCCGCCTCACGGCTGGCCGGTCATACGTTCGCCGAGACGGCGCGCGAGGTCGGCCAAGTCGTCTTCGGGGATGTCCAAGTAGCCGCGCGCCGGGTCGAATATCGCGGTCTGCTGCCGGTCGTAAGGGACGCCGGGCGGCAGAGGCGCGAGGTGCCAGTGGACGTGCCTGTTGGCTTGTTGGCTGCCCAAGGACAGCACGTAGAGCCGTTCGATCGAGAGCAGGGCGCTCAAGGCGCTGCCCGCGCGGTGTACGACCCGCTGGATGGTCAAGTACTCATCGACGGTGAAGTCGCCGACAACGTGCTCGCGATGCTCGACCGGGGCCACGAGGAAGTGCCCGAAGATGACGGGGAAACGGCTGGCGAAGACCACGGCGTCGGCGTCCCGGTAAGCGACGTGATGCGGATAATCGGCGTTGCCTGCAAGAAGTTCGCAGACGAAGCAGGCTCGGCGGGCGAGGTCGAGGTAGGCGTCGGCCTGCCACGGAACACGATCGGTCATGCCGCCCAGGTGTACCCGACCTTCGTCCTTCCCTGAACCCGCCACGTGAAGCGTCGCCACCACCTAGGATCACCTCGGCGCGGTCCGGACGTCACGACCTCCGGCGGGGAAGCTGTGGAAGGCAGGTATGTCAACCTTTACGTTCGCGAGCATCGACGTCATCCCGCGGGTATTGCAGCTCGTCGTGGGTCTGCTCGGCTTGATCCTTTCGATCAAAGCCCGGTCCCGCGGAGTCTCCGGCCTGATGGTGGGTGCCTTCGTGCTCATGCTCGTCGCGACGGCCGCGGGCATCATCTGGCGGTTCGTGTCGGTGAACGTGCCGTCCTGGGCCTCGTCCGGCGGCCTCTCCGTCGACGAGATCCAGTGGATCTTCATGGGTGTCGGCATCCCGCTCGACGCCGTCGCGCTGCTCTCCTGGCTCCTGGTCGCCATCGCGGTCGCCAAGAGCGGGAATCCGTCTCGGCAGCAGCCTGGCTTCGCGCCCAACCCAGGACCGGTCAACTACCCGATGACGCCACAGCCGGGGTTCCAGCCGCCACAGCCCGGCTACCCGCAGTCCAACCCGCCGACTCAGCAGCCGCCGAGCTAGAGCGCGGCATGGCGCGCCTGATCCACCTCAACGGCCTCTCGCGCGTGGGAAAGTCGACTCTCGCCCGCCGCTACGCCAACGAGCACCCCGGAACTCTCGCGCTGGATCTTGACGTACTCGCGGGGTTGATCGGCGGATGGCAGGAGAACTTCTTCGCGGCCTTGGAGTCGGCCCGCGGCCACGGGCGGGAGTTGGCCATGCGGCACCTGCGCCAGGGTCACGACGTGATCCTCCCGCAACTGGTGACCGTTCATGACCGCGATCCGGATCCGGCCTTCGAGGCGGCGGCCCGCGCGGCCGGGGCCTCTTACCTCGAAGTGGCCCTCCTCGTCGACGACCGCGAGCATCTACGCCGCGTGCGCGACAAGCGTCCGATCAACGCTGTCGAGGCGCGGCTCCAAGCGGTTCTGGAAGATCCCGATTCCGACCTGATCGACAGGATCCGCGGTCACCTCGACAAGTATCTGGCCAAACGCCCGCACGCGATCCGGCTCGACACGACCGGCATCGGGGAAAACGAGTCATACGCGCGACTCCTGAAAGCACTCGACTCGACATAGGAGGCTGAGCGCTTGAGGGAATTGAGACGTCCATCCCGTTGCACAAACCGGCATTCCGTGGCTCACACAGGCGGAGTCGCCCACTTTCAGCACGTTGACCTGCACCGATCCCCTACAGTCACAGAACGCGTCCAAGAAGCGCTGTTTTTTGTTGCATGGCACAGAATTTCGTGCCCCATGAGCACGCCGATAGCTTCGAATCCATGGAATGGAGCTTTCAGCCGGCCGAAGAAATCATTGCCGCGTTGCGCGCCGGCGCGGTGACATCGGCGGAATTGACCGACGAGGCGATCACCAGGATCGAGCGCGACGACAAGGTGATCAACGCGATCTGCGTGCCGGACTTCGACCGCGCGCGGGCCGCCGCGCACCGTGCCGACCAGGCACGCGCGCGTGGTGAGGACCGGCCGCTGCTCGGCGTCCCCGTGACGGTCAAGGAGTCGTACGACATGGCCGGGCTGCCCACGACGTGGGGCATGCCGCCGCACCGCGACCATATGCCCGCCGAGGACGCGGTTCAGGTGTCGCGGCTCAAGACCGCGGGCGCGGTGGTGCTCGGCAAGACCAATGTCCCGTTGGGACTGCAGGACATCCAGAGTTTCAACGAGATCTACGGCACCACCGTGAACCCGTGGGATCATGGTCGTACACCGGGCGGGTCCTCCGGCGGCTCGGCGGCGGCACTGGCGTCCGGGTTCGGCGCTCTGTCCATCGGCTCCGACCTCGCCGGCTCCCTGCGCACGCCCGCGCATTTCTGCGGCGTCTATGCCCACAAGCCGACGCTCGGACTGGCGGCCGTCCGCGGCATGGTCCCGCCGTCCGAGCCTGCCTTCCCGGCCGACCCCGACCTCGCTGTCGTCGGTCCGATGGCGCGAACCGCGCGCGACCTCGCGCTCCTGCTCGACGTCATGGCCGGACCGGACCCGCTGACGTACGGCGTGGCGCATCAATCGGCCCTGCCGCCCGCCCGCCATGAGCGGCTCCGCGATTTCCGGGTCCTGGTCGTCGACGACCATCCGCTCATTCCGACCGGGGCCGCCGTGCGGGCAGGCGTGCACCGGGTGGCCGACGCGCTCGTCGGCGGCGGCGCCCGCGTCGCGTGGCGTAGTCCTCTGCTGCCCGATCTGGCCGAGGCCGCGAAGCTCTACATGGAGTTGCTGATTTCGGGCTCCGTCGCGCGTTTCCCCATCGAATCACTCGAGAAGCTGCGGGCCGACGCGGACGACAAGAGCCTTGACGCCGTTCGGCTGGACGCCATGCTGTTCAGCCACAGCGACTGGATGGAGGCGGACAAGCGCCGGGAGGTCCACCGCCACGGCTGGCGGCGGCTGTTCGGCGAGTTCGACGCCGTGGTGTGCCCGATCACGCCGACGCCCGCCTTCCCGCACGACCACCACCCCAATCCGATGGAACGGCACATCGACATCGACGGCGTCGAGTACCCGTACTTCGATCAGCTCGTCTGGGCGGGCCTGGCCACCATGCCGGGCCTGCCTGCCACCGCCATACCGGCGGGCCGATCTCCCGAGGGCCTGCCGGTCGGCGTGCAGCTGATCGGTCCGATGTTCGAAGACCGCACCCCGTTGCGGCTGGCCGAACTACTCGAACGGGAGATCGGCGGCTTCCAGGCACCGAGGCAGGGCGCTGGCCGCTGAACGGGATGGATTCTGGCGCGGTTCCACTACGAATCGTCTCTGTCCGCACTGCGCTGCGCCGAATCGCTCCAGTCCTCCTGGATGATCCGTGCCAGTTCGTCCAGGTGGTGCCTGGCTTCCTGTGCGAGTGGGGCATCGGCGGTATCGAACAGTCGCTCGAGCTCGGCGAGCGCAGCTTGCGCCATCCGCGCGGGCGCCGACGGCTCGTCGGCGCCCGCCCACCGCTCTCCCCACGCCGCCGACCCTTCCTGGCTGATGGCCGACCGGAAGATCAGTTGCTCCACGGTGTCCGCGGTCAGGTCGAGTGACTCAGCCCATGAGGTCAGCAAGGCGACGTACCGGCCATAGACGGCAGGTCTCCATTCGTCGATGTTCAGGCGCAGATCGGCGTGAGTCGCGAGCCAGCGGCGCACGACCGCGTCCAGGATCGGGGCGGTGGCGTCGCCGGTGGATTGCGCGGCCGTGACGAATCGGAGGTACTTGGTACCGAAAGCCACGCCCAGGTAGCGCAGCGGCCGGTCGGCGAGGTCGTTGAACGCGGCAAGGCCGCCGCGATCTCGGGCAACGAGCGCCACCTCGGCCAGCCGGTCGGCCGCGTGCGGATTCTCGGCCAGTACGCGCGCGGTGCGCCATGCGCCATACCCGGCCGGGCCATATCCCCAGATCATCGCAACCAGGAACGCCGAAACAGCCCCCTCCGGCGTCCCTGCGTGCACGGCGCGCTGGGTGGCTTCGGCCCGATCGATGTGTTCCGGCAGGGCGTTGAGAAAAGCATGATGGGCGGGAAACCGTTTGAGCCAGGAGCCGCGGGACCAGCGAGAAGCCGGTTGTGACGGTTCACCGTGGTCCCGCCATCTCCGAAAGGCGTCGGTCAATGCCGGCGGAACCGGCCTCTCACGCGAAATGGCTGCCACACGTTCCTCTTTGGCCGTAGTTCCCTGTGGTCTTGGTTCCCCGCAGCATAGGAATGCCGATCAGGCGATGTCGAGCACGTAGCCTGGGTGTCGTGGCACGTTCAGAAGTCACCGTGCTCTCCCAGAGCTGGGACGTGCCGTACTACCGCGTCCGGACCTCATCATTCGAGGTGGCATTTCTGGTCGGCCCTGACGAAGACCTCGATCGAGTGGACAACGTCGACGCGGAACTGCGGCTACCCGACGGCTCCCGCTGGAGTGCGACGATCTTCACTGCAGCTGAAGTGGAACGATTGATGGCGCGCTGGGCCGATACCGGTGAGTACTCGGGCGGCGGTTACTTCTGGTGTCGAGACGGGCTCATCGTCCGCACGCCGGGCATCGACAACATCGTTCGAGCGCTTGTAGCGATTCACGAAGAGGGTGCGCTCACCACCATCCTCAAGTGTCTCGACGAGCCTGCCTAGCGGCGCTCCCGCGAAAACACGCCTGGTTGCCGGGAAATGGCTTTCCCGGCAACCAGGTTCAGCCCACCGCGATCGACTGGAACGTCACCGGGATCCGCGGCGGCCCGGTCCCGTCGCCCGGCCCCTTCGAGTCGTCCACGCCACCGCGCGCGACCTTGTCCAGCGTCTGGAGGCCGGCGTCCGAGATGCTCCCGAACACCGTGTACTCCGGCGGCAGTTCCGCTTCACCGAAGACCATGAAGAACTGACTGCCGCCCGAGTTCGGCGCCTGCCTCTTAGCCATGGCGAGAATGCCCCGGCCGTACTTGATCTGGGGGAAGACCTCGTCCGGGATGGTGTATCCCGGACCACCCATTCCGGAACCTTCAGGGTCACCGCACTGGAGCATCTGCAGTCCCGAGGTGCCGAGCCGGTGGCACGAGGTTCCGTCGAAATATCCCTGCTGCGCCAGCGAAAGGAAGCTCGCCACGGTGCACGGCGCGAGCCCGCGGTCCAGCGTCAACCCGATGTCACCGGCGGTCGTCTTGACCGTGACCTCCGACGTCCCGGACGCCGGGGTCGGGCCCGCCGCGGGCGGGTTCGCCTTCTTCGGCACCGAACCGGTGGAATCCGCCGGGTAGGCGCAGTCCGTCGGATCCGCCAGCGGCGCTGTGCGTTTCGGCAGCTCGGCACGCCCGGCCGGGATCTGCACCGGGCTCTGCGTCGTCGTCTCCTCGGAGCTGGACGTCGGAGCCGGCGAGGACGACGACGACACGGCCGCGCTCGTGTCCTTCGAGTCCGGCAGGAAGAACCCCGGCGCCACGAAGCCGGTGATCGCCACGACGGCGACGATCACGACGAGTCCCAGCGCACCCAGGCCCACCCACAGCACCGTCTTGTTCGACGACGGCGGCGGCTGTTGCGGCGCGCCGTACCAGCCTTGCTGCTGGTACGGCTGCTGCGGATAGGGCTGCTGGTACTGCGGAGCCCCGGGGTCGGGCGCCTGGCCTTCGGGCTCGCCCGGCTGCGGCGGCTGGGACATCTGTGCTCCTGTCGTCCGGAAGAAGTACAGGAACACTCTCGCGTATCGCCGCTCACGACGTCACGGCATCCCCCATGGTGCGCTGGTCCCGTTCGACGGGACGGGCCGGATCTCGAGGTCCGGCCGGTCGCCCGCGCGGTGCACGACGGCCTCCTCCCCACGCCGCAGGTCGACGTGGACGTCGCCGTTCGGCGACCGCCGCCAGCGTTTCGGCCGCCCCCACCGGTCGCGGACGGTCAGCTCGCCGTCCATGTCCGTCCGAAGCACGCACGGCGCCCCCGCCTCGCTGGTGATCTTGACCCAGCGGGTCTTCCCCGCCTGCCGGGAAGCGGTGAGCAGGAACGCGCCCTCCGTCCGGAAGTCGCGCAACGCGGCGTCGGCCCAGGCGGCGGGCACGGCCGGGAACAGCCGGATCACCCCGCCCCAGCTCTGCACGAGCATGTCGTGCAGCGACTGCGCGGCCGAAAGCGGCGTCTCGATCACCGGGCCGGATTCCTTGTACATCGTGTTCGGCTGGATGTAGCGCCGCTGCAGTTCGCCGAGGTAGAACGCCGCCTTCTCGCCGCGCAGCATCTGCGCCGACATCGACGCGGCGCCGGTGAACGTGTAGCCCTGCAACGCGCCTTCGAAGCCCACCCAGTGGTCGAGCGAGGTCTCGATGATCCGCCGATGCTCCGGCCGCTCCCAGGTGATCTCGTACAGCGGGTAGATCTGCAGCAGATGCGAGTAGTGCCGATGCGATTTCGCGAACGGCACCCCCGCGCCGATCATGTAACCGTTGGTGTCGGCCGGATACGGGACCAGGGTGGCCAGCACCTCCCGCCACCGCCCGGCGAGCGGGTCGTCGACGCGCAGTTCCGCCGCCGACTCCAGCAGGGTCTTGCAGCCCCAGCGGATCAGCGCGAGATCGTAGTTGCAGTCCGGCGCGTTCACGCCGTACTCCGGCGAGAACGTGGCCGGGAGATGCAGTTTGCCGTCCGGCCCGGGCGCCAGGAAGTGGAGGTAGTAGTTGATCGCCTTGCGCAGCAGCGGGAACAGGGTGTCCCGCAGGAGGCGCCGGTCCATCGTGTGCCGATAGGACAGCCAGACGTTGTGCAGCGCCCAGGTCAGATTGCCGACCTCCGGAGTCGGCGTCTCCTTGCCGGGGATGCCCACCGGGAAGCCCGCGTTCGTCCCGACGGCGCCGTTGAGCAGGGTCATGTCGGTGGTGCGCGGGATACCCGCCGAATCGTGCTGGTAGGGCTCGGCGACCTGGCTCGTCAGGTTGGCCCGGAACCTGTCGAGCGCGTGGCTCACCGCGTCCAGTTCGAGATGATTGGACCCGTGGATGAGCCAGTACTCCAGCTGGACGTTCAGGTTCCACCAGGTCGCGGGCCACGGAGTCGGCTCCAGCCACGGTCCGCAGGTCGCCATCACCGGCGCTTCCCGGCGCGCGGCGGAGGCGATCTTGTACAGCTGGATCCAGTAGAAGCTCTGGAGCCGGGTGTCCGGAATGGACAGGAAGCCGTGCCGATAGTAGTCGTGCCACCAGCGACGATGCCCGGCCGTCAGTGCGGAGAACGGCTCTGCCCGGCGGACCGTCTTCAACGCCTCTCGCGCGGCCGTCCGCTTCGGGAACGACCACGCCACGGATGTGTACAGCGTCCGCTTCGATCCACGGGTGACCTCGCGCCACGCCGTGACGTGCTCCCCGCCGGACAGCAGGGTCTGCACGGAAAGCCTGGCGTCGCCGCTGCTTTCCAGAGTCGCGGGCGGGTTGGCCACGTACCCGGCTGGCGGCGGCTTCCCGAACTTCGGATCGGTTCTCGGGCTCACCGCCTCGGCCGGATGGAAGATCCATTCGAAGCCGCGCTCCCCCTCGGTCGGCTCGATCTCGACGGCCAGCAGCGACTGTCCGGTGTGGACGATCGCGCGCAGTGAGAGACTGCCCGCGGCCGTGGTGACCGTGCCCCTCAGTTCGGCGTTCCAGAGGTCCATCCGCCAGTCGATCCCGGTGATGGCGCCGACCGGTTCGAGGGTGAAGTAGCCGATCGGCAGCCGCGCGAGCCCGAACAGCGACCCGAACTCCGGCCGGTGATCCTGCACCTCGCTGTGCTGGACGTTGAACCGGACGGCGTTCCGGCCCGGTTCGGCGTAGATGCCCGAGCCGAGGAAACCGTTGCCCAGGAAGGGGCCTTCGTACCAGGTCTTCGGCATGCGGCGCCAGATCAGGTCGGCCGCGCCGAGGAACCCGGGCCAGTCGATACCGCCGAGCGCGAAGTCGTTCTCCACCGCCGAAGCCGACGGCGCGAACCCGGCCGCCGCCACGCCCGCCAAGGCCCCGCCGAGCATCGTCCTACGAGTGATGTCCATCCTCAGATCCCCCATGCCGGAGTTCCACGATCACCGGGAACGTCCCGCGGCTCCAGCACCGGACGTGTGCCGCGTCGCGTGACGACGGCCGTCCCGCCGCGGCCGAGCGGGATCGAGATCGTGCCGGGGCCCGCGTGCCGCCAAGGAAGCCGCCGTCCGCGCCCGTCACGGACCTCGATGTCACCGGGGATCCCGTGCCGCAGCGTGAGCGGCTCCCCCGCCTCGCTGTGGACGCGGACCCATTCGGTCGCGCCGTTCGCGCGAGATGCGTCCACAAGAAAGGCGCCCTCCGCACGCAAGCTCTCGAAGGACGCGTCGGGCCACGTCGACGAGACCGACGGAAAGACCTTGAGCACTCCGTGATCGCCCTGCAGCAGCATGTCCACTATGGACTGAGCGGCGGTGATGGGACTTTCGATCGCGAGGTTCGCACCCTCGCGGTACATCGTGTTCGGTGTCAGCTGCGTGTTGGCCACGATGGTCCCGTCGAGGAAGATCTTCAGATACCGCAGGGCCTCCTCCGGCGCGTCCATCACGGAGCTCATCGACGACGCCGCCGCGAAACTGTAGCCGTGCCATTTCTCCTGCGCGGCGGACCAGTGCGCGAAGGTGCGGCGCATGCTGTCCCGGTCGCCGGGACGGTCCCAGACTTTCTCCCGCAGCGGATAAAGCCAGAGAAGATGAGAGAAGTGCCGATGCGAGTCGGCCAGCGGGACACCGTCGCCGATCAGCACGCCCTGCGCCGGATCCTGGTGGTAGGGCACCAGTTTCTCACCGATCTGCCGCCACGCCGGTACCCGCGGGTCGTCGATCCGCAACTTGGCCGCCGATTCGACGAGGGTGCGCGCGGCCCAGCGGATCAACGAGAGGTCATAGGTGCAGTCGGCCGCGTCGGCGTACTCGGGTGACCTCGTCATCGGCAGATGCAAGGCGCCGTCCGGGCCGGTGGCGAGGAAGTGGCGGTAGTAGTTGAGCGCCTTGGCGAGCGTCGGATACAGCACGTCGCGCAGGACGCGGACGTCCATGCTGTGCCGGTACGCGAGCCAGACGTTGTGCAGGCCCCAGATCAGGTTGCCGGTCTGGTCGTTCTTGGTCGCGGGGCCAGGGACCCCGACCGCGCGGGTGCCGCCCGGCCGCAGCCGCCAGTCCCCTGGATGCGAGAGGGCGTACGTGTCACCATCCCGGTAAGCGGGAGGGACCGAGAGTTCGAGGTTGGCGTGGTCGCGGCGGAACGTCGCGGTGACGGCGTCGAGTTCGGGATGGTTGCTGCTGTTGACGATCGGGTACGTGACCTGGACGTTGAGGTTCCACCACACCGCCGTCCAGCTGTTGCCGACTTCCGGGAACCACGGCCCCCATTCGGCGACGACCGGTCCGTTCGCACGGGTGGCGCAGGCGGTCTTGTACAGCTGGATCCAGTAGAACCGCTGGATCCGTTTGTCCGGAACGGATACGAAACTGCGGCGGTAGAAGGCGTTCCACCAGCGCCGATGGCCGGCGACGAGCCCGTCCGGGTGCATCGCCGACGCTCGGTGGACCCTCCTGATCGCCTCGGCGGTGTGGGCCGCCTCGGGGAACGCGTACGCGACCGTCGCCGCCAGGAGTCGTCGCGTGCCGATCTTCCGCTCACGCCACGCCATCGTGTACCCGCCACCCGCGTGCAGCGGCTGCTCGCAGTACCGGACCTCGCCCGCACTGGCGAGCGTCGGATCGGGATTCGCCGTGTACTCGGGCGGTTTGCGGATCGTCCTGGTCGTCGCAGATACGAGCGGCGTGAACCCCCATTCCGCGGACGCCTCCCCGGTGAGCGAGACGAGGAGGAGGTCCTGGTCGTTGTGGACCAGCGCGGAGAACCGCACCGAACCCCGGGTGGTGGTGATCGTGCCGCCGAGTTCGGCGTTGTGCAGGTCCAGGTGCCAGTCCACCGCGGTGATCGCGCCCTCGAAGGTGAGGGTGAGGTAGCCGATCGGGAGCCGCGAGTACCCGATGGCCGCTTCCCACTGCCCGCGCTGGTCCTGGACCTGGGAATGGCCGAGCATCACCTTGAGGACGTTCGGCCGCGCGTCCGCGTAGAACTGCACGCCGAGGAAGCCGTTGGCGAGGAACGGGCCCTCCTGCCAGTTCCTCGGCATCCGCTTCCAGACCATGCGCGCGTCGTCGACGATCCGGCGGTGGACGTCCTGTCCGGCGAGCGCCGGCGGAGCCCCCTGAGCCCACAGCCCACCGAGCGCGGCCGCCCCCGCCGCGACCCTCAGCATCGATCGCCTGGACAGCTCGGCCATGGGTCGCCTCCAGATTCATACTACGTTTACCGCAGATCAAGTCCTGGCGACCGGCATGTTTCCAGAAATAGTCGAGCTTTGGCCACCCCCTTCACTCGCGCAGCCGTACATACATCGGATGTCTTACTGGACAATTCACTGCTTGTTGAGCAAGCGCGCCTTCAGCGTCCGGACGGCCGCGTCGGACACGCCACGCTGCCGGGCCCAGCCCGCGAAGCCACCGAAGTCGTCCTCGACGCTGTCCAGCAAGGCGGTGATCGTGCTCTCCGTGCACCGGAACAGTTCCTCCGGCAAGCCGAGCGGCCGGAACCGCTCGATCACCCGGGGAAGGCTGTACGCGCTGCGCAGGTAGTCATGGACGATCAGCTCGCGCGGCGCACCGGCGAGCCCGAGCGCGAGCGCCGTGACGACACCTGTCCTGTCCTTGCCCGACGCGCAGTGCACCACGACGGGACGGGCCAGCAGGACGGCCAGGATCTCGATGGCGATCGGGAGGTTCTCGTCGTGCCGGAGATGATCGACGTAGATCTCTTCCAGCGCGCTCGACCGTCCGCTTTGGACGGTCCGCAACGGCACGTTCACATAGCGGACGCCGGGTAGTTCCGCCCGGCCCTCGCCGACCGTCTCGGCGCTGGAGCGGAGATCGAGCACACTCTCGATACCGAACCGGCCGAGCATGAGCTCCTTGTCGGTTACGGTCAGCGCCTGCAAGGTGTCGCTGCGGAACAGCCGCCCCGGCCGGATCGGCCCGCCGCCGGTGTCGCGGAAGTTGAACGCGCCGGTGAGCGCGGAAGCCACCGCGGTCACCGGGAATCCCCCACCGTCTCGCCGAACGTGATGGTCCCCGCCGAACCGTCGACGGTGATCACCTGGCCGGTGACGATCTGAGTCGTGGCGCCGGGAACGCCGACCACGGCCGGGATCCCGTGTTCCCTGGCCACGGTGGTGCCGTGGGAGATCATCCCGCCCGTTTCGGTCACCAGCGCGGCGGCCGTCAGGAACAGCGGCGTCCAGCCGGGGTCCGTCGTCGCGGCGACCAGGATCTCGCCCGGCTCGATCCGCGCGCCGTCCGGATCGTGGATCACCCGCGCCCGGCCGGTCGCCACCCCGGCGGCTGCCGCCAGCCCGGTGAGGTCGCTACCGTCCGAAGCGGATTCGAGGGCGGGCGCGGTGCCGTCGGACAGCACGACCGACGGCACCCGGGGCCGCCGGGATTCCCGCTCCCAGACCTCTCGCCGACGTGCCACAGTCGCGCGGAAGTCCCTGCTGTCCAAAGCTTCGCGAACCTCGGCGAGATCGAGGAACATCACGTCGCCGGCCCGTTCCAGCCGCTCCGCCCGCACGATCTCCTCGCCGATGAGGAGCAGTTGCGTCCGGAGGGCGGTGAAACCGCGCATGAGGCAGAACTTGGGGAACTCACGCAGCCCACGCAACCGCCTGGACCTCCGAAGCAGGAACCGCGCGAGCAACGCCCGGTGCAGCTTGGTCACCGGAAGCCGCTGGGTGAGCTCGACGATCCGCGCTTCGGCCGCCGCGGCCGCCTGCTCGAAGCGCGTCTCCGCGTCCTGCTCCTCGCCTTCCGCGCGAAGCAGGTTCGACAGCATCGCGAAGACCGGCTCGGGGTCGTCGGACCAGCGAGGCACCCCGAAGTCGATCTCCGAGGTCGCGCGGCAGCCGTACTCGGCCAGAAACTCGGCGACGCCGTGCTGGATCACCTCCGGCAGGGTCCCGGCGAGGTGCTTGGCGGCCAGTTCGTCGGGCGCTGTTTCCAGCAACAGCCGGAAGGCCTCCTCGTCGCGCCGGATCGCGGCCGCCGCCCGCCACAACGCCAGGTCCATCTCGGTGGTCGGATTGTGCGGGATCCCCCGGAAGACGGTGGCCACCTCGGCATGGCTCACGTACCCGCGCAGCAACTGCCCGGCCAGCTGCCCGCCTGTCCCGCCCGCGGTGTTGGCGTCGCGCGGGAGGTTCGCTTCGATCCGGCAGACGTCACTCCGGACCGATTCCACAAAGGACAGACGTTCCTCCGCCGTCGCCTCGGCGGGTCCGGCGAAGGCGGCGATCCGCCGCTCGGCGTCGCGGACGACCTCGGCGCGAGCCCGATCCGGCCACAGCCAAGCCGGGATCATCCGTTCCCAGCGGCGACGCCGTTTCTTCGGCGGGACGTCCTCCTCGGAACCGGGCGCCACCGAGGGGAACCGGCGATCACGGCCGAGCTGCTCGACGAGCCGTCCGGAAGGCGCGGCGAGACTGTCCACGAACGCGGACATCTTCGGCCGCTTCGCCGGGCTCCGCACGCCGTCGGTGATGTCCCAGTACAGCCACCCGTCCACGTCGGTGATCTCGGTGGAGAAGCCGAGCGCGGTCATGTACGCCGCCATCCCGCGCTGGCGTTCGCGGATCATGCACGCACCCATCGGTGTGAAGGGACGGTTGATCCCCTGATAGACGTTGACCGACCAGTACGCGCGCGGTTCCTCGCTCTCCGGGACCGGGAACAGTGTGGTGATATGCCTCGACTGGGTCAGCCACAGTTCGCCGTCACCGTTGAACGCCCACTCGACGTCCTGCGGCGCGCCGAAGTGCTTCTCCAGATGCCTGCCGACGGCCGCGAGTTCACCCAGCCGTGCCGGCGTCAGGCAGCCGTCGTCCGGGCCTTCGAGGGATTCGCCGTCGACGGTCAGCCGGTAGTGATCCGGGGTCACCGCACCGGAGACCACCGCTTCGCCCAGACCGGGAGCGGCGTCGACGATGTTCTCGGAACGCTTGCCCGACACCGGATTCGCCGTGTACAGCACACCGGCGCATTCGGCGTCGACCAGCCGCTGCACGATCACCGCGATGGCGGGATCGCGATCGGTGCCGTGTGCCGCCCGGTACCTGGTCGCCCGCTCCGACCAGAGCGAAGCCCAGCATCGGCGTACCGCCGCGAGCACCTCGCCGGAGCCCCGGACGTCGAGGAAGGTGTCGTACTGCCCGGCGAAACTGGCGTCCGGCAGATCCTCGGCCGTCGACGAGGACCGCACCGCGACCGCCGCCGGCTCAGCTCGCGAAAGCCGTTCGTACGCCTCGACGATCCCGGTTTCGAGCCGGGCCGGGATCGGCACGGTCAGGACGTGGGTCCGCAACCGGCCCGCCAGTTCGGCCAGGCGGCCCTCGTCGTCGGACGGCACACTGGTCAGCTCGCCGAGCAACCGCGGGCCCTCGCCGTCGGAGAGCACCTGCCGGTACGCGGCGGTCGTGACGCAGAAACCCTCCGGCACGGGAAAACCCGCCGAAGTCATTTCCGCGAGGTTCGCCGCCTTGCCGCCGACGAGGTCGCGCGGGATTCCTCCCGCTTCGGCGAGCTCGAGAATCACTTTCATTACCTCCAGGGGGTGTTTGCTTAGCCTAAGCTTGCATCCTCAACCTGGGTTGAGTTCAAATGATGACATGGAATCCGCATCGATCAGAGAGGTCGCCGACCGGTTCGACCTTCCGGTTTCGACCCTGCACTACTGGGAACGCCGCGGACTGATCAAGCCGCACCGGCGATCCGGCTGGCGTTACTACGACACTGACCAGCTCTACCGGATCGCCCTGATCCGGCTGTGGCGGGACACCGGCCAGCTCAGCCTCGACGAGATCGCGACCGTGCTCGCCGGGCGCACCGCCACGCACGACTGGCGGGACACGGTTTCGGCCCGTATCGAAGCCCTGGAGTCCCAGCTCGAAAAGCTCGCTACCGCGCGGACCTATCTGCGCCATCTGCTCCGCTGCCCCGAAAACACGCTGGAACGCTGCCCGGAGTTCCGGTCCACAGTGGAGCTTCCAGGCGCTTGACCTCAAGCCGGGTTGAGGAGGCAGGCTACCGGAGTATGACCGCCCGTGGCCTGATCGACACCACCGAGATGTACCTCAAAGCAGCCTACGAGCTGGAAGAGGACGGTGTCGTCCCGTTGCGCGCCCGGATCGCGGACCGGCTCGAGCAGAGCCCGCCAACGGTCAGCCAGACCGTGGCCCGCCTCCAGCGTGACGGTCTCCTCCTGATCGCGGAGGACCGGCGGCTGGAGCTTTCGCCGGAGGGACGACGGATCGCGGTGCGGGTGATGTGCAAGCACCGACTCGCGGAAACCCTGCTCTATCGGGTGATCGGGCTGGACTGGGTCCGGCTGCACGACGAGGCCTGCCGCTGGGAACACGTGATGTCCGACGCCGCCGCGCGCCGGATCTTCGAACTCTGCGGCAGGCCGCGGTTCAGCCCGTACGGCGGGCCGATTCCCGGATTGACCGTTCTCGGCCTGTCCGGGCTCGCCCCGGTGCCGGCGCCGCCGGGGATGCGGCCCGCCACCCATGCAGGAGGGCACGAGGTCCGGCTGCACCGGATCAGCGAACGGATCCAGGACGATTCCGCGTTCCTCGGAACGCTTCTGGCCGCGGGCCTCACCCCTGGTGCGCGGATGACGCTCACCCCGGCCGACGGACGACGGCTCGAAGCGCGTACGGCCACGGCGACCGTGCTCCTCGAGCGAAACCAGGCGTCGAAGATGATCGTCTGCGATCCCCCCGCACCGATTTCCCCGGTCCCGGCGCGCACCCGCTGCGTCGCCGGTCGCTGAGCCGTTCTTTCGCGCATTGCATATCGTTTTTCGAACAGGCGTGCGCGTTCCAGCCGAGCCAGGCAGTAAGATGTCATATGATCTGCCGATCTGATGTCCAGCTCCGGGGGCCGAAGGAGGGAGACCGCCATGCCACTTCGAGCGGCCAGTACAGCGAGACTCTCGTCCACTGTGGTCGACCAGTTCGAGGAACTGATCGAGACCGGCGAATGGCCGGTCGGCTCCCGTATCCCGCCGGAACAGGAGCTGGTCGAACAGCTCGGTGTCGGACGCAGCACGGTCCGCGAAGCCGTCCGCGCCCTTGAGCACGCCGGGTTGCTGGAGCCGCGCCGCGGCGACGGCACCTACGTGAGAGCACGGCACGGGCTGTCCGCGGCCCTGCTGCGGCGAACCCGCGCCGCGAACGTGCTCGAAGTACTCGAAGTCCGCAACAGCATCGAGCGCCAGGCCGCCAGGACCGCGGCGGAACGCCGGAACGCCGAAGACATCGCCCGGATCACCGAGGCCCTCGCCGCCCAGCACGAAGCACGCGACGCCGGGGACGAAGATGCTTTCCTCGCCGCGGACAACGAATTCCACGCGGCGATCATCGCCGCCACGCACAACGCGGTCCTGATCGAATTGTGGGAGGGCCTCAGCTACGCGCTCAGCAGCGGAGTGGCGACGGTGATGGCCGAGCTGCGCCGCGAGCACATCGACTTCCCGGATCACGACACCCTCGCCGAGGCCATCACCGACGGCGACGCCGACCGCGCCGAACGGGCCGTCGCGGTGATCATCGACGCCGCCGTCGCGGTGCTGACCAAGGCACAGAACAAAACCGCTTCCCGCAAGAGGAAGAGCCCGCCGAAGCGCCGTTGAGCGCACCTGGCCGGTCAGCCGAGACGGATGGCCGGCCGGTACAGATCGAACCAATGATGGAGATCAAGAACCCGGTCCAGGCCGTGTCGCGTCTGGCCGGTCAACGTCGCCGCGTCGGCCTGGACGGCGTCGTACACCCAGTCCCGGTTCACCAGCTGGAAAACCGGCGAGTCGAGGTCCGCCAGCACCTGTTTCGCCTGTGACTGAAGCGCGACCGCGTATCCGATGTCCTGAGTGGACGGGTACGGGCTCTTCAGCCGCTCGGTGACCGAGGTCGGCAGAAGATGCTTCGTCGCCTGCCGCAACAGGCTCTTCTCCCTTCCATCGAAGTTCTTGAACGCCCACGGAGTGTTGTAGACGTACTCGACGAGCCGGTGATCGCAGAACGGGACCCGGACCTCCAGCCCCACCGCCATCGACATCCGGTCCTTGCGGTCGAGCAGCACCCGGACCCACCTGGTCAGGTTCTGGTGACAGATCACCCGCATCCGTTGTTCAAGGGCGTCGTCCCCCGGGAGTTGCTCGACCTCCGCGACCGCGGCGGCGTACTCGTCGGCGGCATAGGCGGGCACGTCGAGCGCTTCGCGGACGTCACGGCGGAGCAGGTTCTCCCGATCACTGGTGACCGCGTTGCGGAACACCAGCCACGGGAACATGTCGGTGGTGCGGGATTCCTCTTCGAAGAACCACCGGTAGCCGCCGAACACCTCGTCCGCCGCCTCGCCGGACAAGGCCACAGTGGACTGCCGCCGGATCGCCTTGAACAACAGATAGAGCGAGAGGTCGACGTCGCCGAGCCCGGACGGCATGTCCCGCGCCGCGACGCAGGCCCGGCGCACGTCGGGATCGGTGAGCTCGGCGGGGTCCAGCACGACGTTCTCGTGCACCGAACCGACGAGATCGACGACGTCGCGGATGAACGGCGAATCGGGGGCGTCACGCATCTCGTCCGGGCGGAAGTTCTCCTCCTGCCCGGCGTAGTCGACCGAGAACGTGCGCAGTGGCTCACCCGACTCCGCGAGCCGCGACGCCGCGATCCCGGTGACCGCGCTCGAATCCAGCCCGCCCGAGAGCAGAACACACCTCGGCACGTCGGAGACCAGCTGGCGGTGCACGATATCGGTCATCAGCTCGCCGACCCGCGCCACCGTCGCGTCCTGATCGTCGGTGTGCGAAGCGGTCCGCAGCCGCCAGTAGGCGTGCGAACGGATCCCGCGATCGTCGACGGTGACGATCGATCCCGGTTCGACCTCGTGCATGTCCTTCCACAGCGACCAGCCGGGTTTCTTGGTGAACGCGACCAGTTCGCGCAGGCCGTCCGCGTCGACGACCCGCGGCGCCCGCGGGTTCGCCAGGATCGCCTTCGGCTCCGAACCGAACAGCACCCCGCCGGAGGTCGCTTGGTAGTAAAGGGGCTTCACGCCCATGCGATCCCGGATCAGCACCAGCTTCGCGGTGCGGGAGTCCCAGACGGCGAAGGCGTACATGCCGTTCAGCCGCTCCGCGACCCCCGCTTCCCATTCCAGGTAACCGCGCAGAACCACCTCGGTGTCGCTGTCGGTGTGGAACCGATGCCCCTTGTCCCTCAGTTCCTTCCGGAGCTCGGTGTAGTTGTAGACCTCACCGCTGTACACCAGCGCCACCTCACCGGCCGGGGTACCGGCCGACATCGGCTGCACACCGCCGGGCAGGTCGATCACCGCGAGCCTGCGGTGCCCGAGCGCGGCGTGGCGGTCCAGCCAGACACCTCCGGCGTCCGGACCGCGGCAGGACATCGTCGCCGTCATCGCGTCGAGGATCGGTCGCTGGCTCCGCAGGTCGTCCTCGAACGACACCCAGCCGGTGATTCCGCACATTTCGCCTCCCAGTAACCGTGGTGTCAGCCGAAAACGGGTTCCGCGGTCCGCGTCCGCTTCAGCTCGAAGAAATACTCGAATCCAGTGAGCGCCCGGACGCCGTCGAAGATCCGGCCGGCGGCCTCACCGCGCGGGACCTGGGCGAGCACCGGGCCGAAGCAGGCGCTGCCGTCGATCCGCACGACCGGCGTGCCGAGGTCGGGCCCGATCGCGGTCATCGCCTCGTCGTGACTTGTGCGGATCGTGGCGTCGAGCGCCGTGTCCGTTCCGGCCTCGGCCAGTCCGGCGGGGAGCCCGGCCGCTTCGAGGGCCAGACCGGTGACCTCGCGGTAGTCCTCGTTCCCGCCGGGATGGATACGGGTGCCCATCTCGGTGTAGAGGGGTTCGACGACCTTATCGCCGTGGTCACGGGCGGCGGCCGCGATGACCCGCGAGAGGTACCAGCCCTCGCGCATCATCACTTCGTACTTTTCGGGCAACTGGTGGCCTTCGTTCAGCACGGCGAGGCTCATCAGGTGGAAGCGCAGATCGATCTCGCGCACTTCGGCCGCTTCGAGCAGCCAACGCGAGGTCTGCCACGCCCACGGGCAGATCGGGTCGAACCACAGGTCGGCCCGGACGGAGGTTTCGGTCATCGCTCTCCTCGTTTCTGGAGACAAGGCGGGTTCGCGTGGTTTGGAGACCGGACTGGCGGGGCGTGCCGGCCCGGGTGGTCGCGGCCGTGGCCGAGAGGGCGGCGGAGTCGCGAAAGCCACTTTCGGGACACCAAGCGTCGCGAAAGTGGCTTTCGCGACGCGCACCTCGGCCACGGGGTTCAGCGAAAGCCACTCTCGCTAGGCGAAGGAAGCCGGGGTGTAGGCGCCTTCGGTCCGGGCGGCCTCGAGCACTTCCGGGTAGATGACCGACTTCGGGCGGTCCCCCGCCACGATGACGATCATCAGGCTCTCCTCCGTACCGGGAGCGGCCGCCAGATTGGTGAACCGGCGCTGGAGCCCGGCGGGCAGGGAGATGACGTCGAACGGGCCGAGGTCGACGTACAGGTCGTCCTCGTCGTTGCAGCGGAACCGCCAGGTGCCGCTCAAGGGGATGAACGTCTCGTTCGTGTCGTGGTTGTGCAGGATCGTGCCGTTCCCCGGCGTGGCTTTGATGTAGGCGAGGTTGAATCCCTCGGCGATGTCGATCGGCGCGTTCCCCGAACTCTTCGCGCCGATCGGGGAGATCACCTGTTCGTCGTCGGCACCGTTCCGCTCCGGCGGCCGGAAACCGATCACGTTGAACATCACCCGCGCGCAGCCCGCGAGCACCGTGTCCGGGGCGCCACCGTCCGTCCCGGC
This sequence comes from Amycolatopsis sp. PSD-21, assembly GCF_055561455.1. Classification (NCBI taxonomy): domain Bacteria; kingdom Bacillati; phylum Actinomycetota; class Actinomycetes; order Pseudonocardiales; family Pseudonocardiaceae; genus Amycolatopsis; species Amycolatopsis sp. PSD-21. The sequence goes on from NZ_CM145712.1 coordinate 5,734,558, forward strand.
CAGGTCGGTGAACCTGGCGACCCGGGCGCGGAGGTCATTCTCGCTGAACCGGATACTGGCCATGAGGTCGCTGGACATTCCCGTCTCCGATCTTCGAACGTCGGTCGATCACTGGGGTTTTCCCGTTGCTTCCGGATTCGATGGTGGTGAGCACGAGGCTGTGTGCGGGAACCACGACGCCGTCCCCGATGGTCACGGGGCCGAGCACCGTCGCCTTGGCGCCGACGACCACCCGGTCGCCGATACGCGGATGCCGGGCCTCGCCCTCGGCCCTGGCGTTGTCGCGCCAGAAGCCGATGGCGCCCAGCGTCACCTGCTGATAGAGGGTCACGTCGTCGCCGATGACGGCGGTTTCGCCGATCACGACGCCGTGCCCGTGGTCGATGAAGAAGCGCCTGCCGATCCGGGCGCCGGGATGGATTTCCACCCCGGTAAGGATTTTCGCCGCGTTCGACAGCAGCCGGGCGAGGATCCGGTGGCCGCGGCGATGCAGCCGGTGCGCGAGCCGGTGACTCCAGACCGCGGGCAGCGCGGGATGGCAGAGCGCCTCCAGGCGCGAGGTCACCGATGGGTCTTTGTCCATTGTGGTCGCGAGATCCTCACGCAACCTGATGAGGGACCGCCGCATGTCATCCGGCCGTCTGCTCGGCCTTGACCCAATCCTCCTCGGGACCGGCGTCGGCGAACAGGGTCACGACGACCTGGCCGGGGCCGAACCGTTCGGCGACCTTTTTCGCGCTCAGCCAAGCGGCCGCGGCGGAGGCGCCGATCGAGGTACCGGTGAGTTTCCGGTACTCCACCATTCCCCGCAGGGATTCGGCGTAGGTGACGTGCAGGTGTTCCGCACCGGGGAGCTGGGTGTCGACGAAGGGCTGACGCAGCCCGTTGCCGAACCCGCCCGCCCCGGCGAACCGAGGCTCGGAATGTGGTGCCCGCTCGGTGCCGTACGGCATTTCCGACGGCGTGACACCGGCGACCACGAGGTCCGGCCACCGCGTGCGCAGCGCGCGGTGGACTCCGGCCAGCGTGCCGCCGGTGCCGATCGCACCGACCCAGGCGGCGGGCCGATGCTCGCCGAGCTGGTCCAGGATCTCTTTGCCGGTACCGAATTCGTGGGCCGCGACGTTGGCCGTGTTCCGGTGTTGCACGAGCGGCGTGAGCGAGGGATCTTCGGCGGCGATCCTCTCGCACACCTTGATCATCCCGAGCAGGCCGCCCGCCGCGTCGGCGAGTTCGATCTCCGCACCCGTCTTCTCCATCGCGGCCAGCAGGCTCGGTGGGATGACCGACGGGACCACGAGCCGGGTCGGGATCCCCGCCAGTTCGCCGAGACCGGCGAGCGCACGGGCCATGTTCCCGGCGGAGGCGTCCAGCAGTTTCAGCGGCTCCGGCCCGGTGTGCGCGGTGATCGCCCGGCAGACCAGCGCGAACGCGGTGCGGTCCTTCACCGAGCCGAACGGGTTGGCGAATTCGTACTTCGCCAGCACTTTCGCCCCGCCCGGCGGGCCGGGGACCTCGACCAGCGGGGTGTCGCCGAGCCGTCCGGCGAACTCCCGCAGGCCGGAATGCCTGCCCAGCGCGATCGAGTGATCCGGCGCCTCGGTGAGCGGTTCTTCCACAGTGAGAGCGATCTCTGGCTGAGCGGTATCGGTCATGCGAGTCCTTCCCCAGGCGCCACTCGAGCAGCGCGACGATCAGCGCGGCGTGGTGTTCGGGTGCGGATCCCTCGGCGGATCCGGATTCTCCGGTGGCGGAAAACGCTCGTACCGGTGGTCCGCGGGACAGGGCCGCCAGCTTGACGGCCGCGCGCGGGACCTGGTTCAGGCTAGCAAGTAAACACCTGCTCTGTCGAACATCAGACGTTCAGTCATCCGCTTGCCCGATGCGCACACGAACAGGTGATCCGGTTCGCCCGAGTTGACCTCAACCCGGGTTGAGGGTCCAAGGTTAGGCTAACCACACCTGATGGATCGGAGGCTGACATCGGCACCACGTTCCCGCTCCCGCGCACCCTCACCGCCACCGCGGCGGCCCTGCGGGACGGCACGGTCACCAGCATCGGCCTGACCGAGGCGGCGATGGCCGCCGCGGACCGCGGCGACGCGGTTTACGGCGCCTATCTCACCCGCCTCGACGAGACCGCTTTCACCGCGGCGAGACGAGCGGACGCCGAACTAGCCGGTGGGCTGGACCGCGGGCCGCTGCACGGGATCCCGATCGGCGTCAAGGACATCATCGCCACCGCCGAAGCCGCGACGACGGCGCAGAGCCTCGTGCACGACCGCGGCTGGCTGGCGGGAACGGACGCGACGGTCGCCACCCGGCTCAAGGCGGCGGGCGCGGTGCTCACCGGCAAGACGACCACCATGGAGTTCGCCTGCGGGATGCCGGAACAGCGGCATCCCTTCCCGATCCCCCGCAATCCGTGGCGCACCGGGCGCTGGGCGGGCGGTTCGAGTTCGGGTGCCGGGATCGGGGTCGCGACCGGGATGTTCCTCGCCGGGATCGGCTCGGACACCGCGGGCAGCATCCGGGTGCCCGCCGCGTTCTGCGGGGTCACCGGCCTCATGCCCGGGTACGGCCGGGTGCCGAGGACCGGTTGCGTACCGCTGGGCTACAGCCTCGACCGGATCGGCCCGCTGGCCCGTTCCGTACGGGACTGCGCGGCGGTGCTCGAGGTGCTCGCCGGGCCGGATCCGGCCGATCCCGACTCCGCGGCCCGGCCGGTACCGCGCCCCGGATTCCGTGGTGATCTCACCGGGCTGCGGATCGGGGTCGTCCGCGACCACCACTTCCCGCCCGGCCGCGATCCCGCGTTGGACGGCGTCTTCGCCGAGGCGCTCGCGGTGCTGGCCGGGCTCGGCGCGCGGTTGAGTGGGATCACGCTGCCGTATCCGGCCGAGCTGGTGACGGCCGTCCTGGTGACCGTCGCCAGCGAGGCGCTCGCCCACCACCGCGCGGAACTGTGCCATCGGTGGCTCGACTTCAGCCGCGGGACCCGCGGCCTGCTGGCCACCGGCGCGCTCGTCACCGGCGCCGACTACGTCCAGGCCCAGCGCGTGCGGCGGGTCGCGCAGCGAGCGGTCGACGAACTCTTCACCGAAGTGGACCTCGTCGTCTGCCCGACGGCGTCCGTCGGCGCGCCCCGGTTCGAGTCGCTGCTCTCCCCCGCCGGGCTACCGGAGAACGAAGAACTCTTCGGCGTCATCCACACGCCGTACTGGAACGGGCTCGCCAACCCCGTCTTGGCGCTGCCCATGGGGTTCACCGCCGACGGCCTGCCACTGTCGCTTCAACTGGCCGGACCGGTGAACGGCGAAACGGAACTGCTGGAGGCGGGCGACGCCTTCCAGACGGCCACCGGCTGGCATCTGCGGACTCCGCCGGAGCCGGCATGAGCGAGCCGGAGATCCGCGTTCTGCTCGCGGCCGCGACCCTGCCCGCCACCGAGCCCGAGATCGCCGGGCTGGCCGCGCGCTATTCCTGGCAGCGGGCCGCGGTCGACGCTTTGTACGACCTCCCCGCGGCTCGCCACGCGCTGCCCGTCCTCGGCTTCCGGTCGGGCGACGAAGCCGCGGCAGGAACAGGAAAGGTTTCATGAACACGTCTTCTCCCGCCCGCCGCCGTGACCACCTGGTGCTCGCGCTGGCCTGCCTCGGATCGTTCGTGGTGGTGCTGGACGCCACGATCGTTTCGGTCGCCCTGCCCCGGATCCGCGCCGATCTCGGTTTCTCCGCCGCGACGCTGCCGTGGGCGGTCAACGCGTACACGCTCGCGTTCGCGGGCTGTCTTCTGCTCGGCGGCAGGTGCGCGGACGTCTTCGGACGGCGCCGGGTGCTGCTGGCCGGGATGGGCCTGTTCGCCGGGGCGAGCTTCCTCGCCGGGCTGGCCGCTGACCCGGCGCTCCTGCTGGCCGCGCGCGCCGGGCAGGGCGTCGGCGGCGCGCTGCTGATGCCCGCGACGTTGTCCCTGCTGACCGACACCTTTCCGGCGGGGCCGAGGCGCGCCCGCGCGCTGAGCACATGGAGCGCGATCGGCGCCGTCGGTGCTGCGTCCGGCCCGCTGACCGGTGGCCTCCTGACCGAGTTCGCGGGCTGGCGCTGGGTCTTCTTCGTCAACGTGCCCTTGGGGCTCGTCGCGGTCGCCGGCACGTTGGCCCTGCTGTCCGGCGGGTCCCGGCCCGGCCCGGCGTATCGCCTGGACGTCGTCGGCGCCGGCCTGGCGACGGCCGGGCTGACCGGCGTCGTGTACGCGGTGATGGAGTCCGAGACGATGAGCTGGAACGCGCCGGAAGTGTCCGGCCCGCTGGTCGCGGGAATCCTGCTGTGCGGGCTGTTCCTGGTACACCAGGCGCGCTGGGCGGCGGCTCCGCTGGTGCCGCTGAGCCTGTTCTCGCACCGCGCGGTCCGCGGCGCGAATCTGGTGATGTTCCTGCTGGGCCTGGGTTTCTTCGGTGCTCCCGTGCTGATCTCGTTCGCCCTGCAGTACGTCCACGGGGTCGGCCCACTCGCCGCCGGGCTCGGTTTCCTGCCCGCCGGGCTGGCGATGTTCGCCGGTGCCAAGGCCGCCGGCCCGCTCACCATCCGGCTCGGTGCCCGTCGCGCGGCGGCGCTGGGCTGCGTCCTCGGGGCGGCCGGTCTCGCCGGGGTGGCCGCCTCGCTGGGCACTGACGGTTCGCCCGTGGCGATGATCGTCCTGCCGAGCGTGGTGTTCGGTTTCGGTACCGCGTCGGCGTTCACCCCGTTGACGGTGGCGGCGACCAGCGGCGTGCCTGCCACCTCGGGCGGGGTGGCCGCCGCCGTGCTCAACACCGTGCGGCAGACCAGCGGCGCGATCGGTTTGGCCGTGCTGACCACGATCGCCGCGGCCGCCGCCGGGTCTTCGGAACAGGAAGGACTCGCGCACGGGTACGCCTTCGCGTTCGCCGTCTCGGCGGGCTGCGTGGCAACCGCGGCCGTCGTCGGCATGCTCGTCCTGCCGCCGCGGACCGCGGAACGGCTCGCCGCCGCCACCGGCCGGGTCCGGGGACTCGACGGCGACCCGGTGCCCGGCGCGGTGGTGCTGCTGGTGAATCCGGACGGCGGCCGCGTCGTCCGCACCGTCACCGACGAGACCGGCTGGTATCACGCGGCGCCCACGGCACCGGGGCCGCATCTGGTCATCTGCACCGCGCCCAGCCATCAGCCGTCGGTCGGGCGGATCGTGGCCGACGACACGCCGGTGCGGCACGACGTCGTCGTCGGGCAGGCGGGTTCGTGAGCCGCGCGTCATCGTGCCGCCGCGGCGAGCCGCGGCACGATCCGCTCGGCGGTGTACGCGAGGGCGAGCGCCGAGGGAAACGCCAGTGCTTGCGCTTCCGCCTTGTCGATCGGGAGATAGGAACCTCGGCGGACCGCGGGAAGCCGCGCGAAAAGCGGCTCGGCCTCGAACGCCTGCCGCTGCTGGACCGATTCGTAACTGACCAGCATGATGTCCGCGTCGAGCAGGTCGAGCCGCTCCGGACCGACCGCGGCGACACCCTTCGTCGTCGTGGAGCGCAGCTGGGTCACCTTGTCCGAGAGGCGCAAACCGAACTGCGCCAACGAAACCGCCAGCACGTCCTCCGGCGTGTTCTTGGTGTACACCTGTCCCCCACCGCTCACCGAGCTGCAGCTGAACGTCCGCCCCGCGAGCCGCGCGGCGTCCCTGGCCGTGGCGATCTTGCCCAGCGTGCCGCTGATCAGCTGTTCGGCCGCGGAATCCTTGCCGAGTGCCCGGCCGATCCGCCGGGTGGTCTCCTGCCACGGATCGAGATTCGGCCCGGCGACGTAGCCCAGTACGGGCGCGATCTCGGCCAGCCGCTGGTAACCGGTTTCGAGGTAGTAGTCGCCGACGGCGAGGAAGAGATCCGGCCGCAGGGCGGCGAAATGTTCCAGTGGGCGGTCCGGTCCCGCCCGCACCAGCTCGGGGCGGGCGGCCCCGAGCCGCGGCGCGATCCACGGCTGGATCCTGTCCGGCGTCGACGTTCCCTCCTGCATGGCCACCGGGACGACACCGAGCGCCACGGCGGCGTCGGCGTCCTGCCCGAAGCCGAGAGCGATCACCCTGGCCGGCAAGCGATCCAGCACCGTGGGACCGAGCTTTCCTTCCAGTGTCACCGAAAACCCGCCCGATGGGGCGGGGCCGACCGCCCTTCCGGGCGCACATCCGGCGAGTACGAAACCGGCCGCACCCGTCAGGAAGACCCGGCGGCCCGGCCTGCCGGATAGGTCCTTCACCTGCATCTGCGCACTCCACGAAGTCGGACACGAACGGAGGTTTCCCGGATCACACCGACGCGGCACCGAGGCGACGGGCAAGCGCGACCTACTTAGGTAAGGCTGCCAAAACATCGGTTGTTGCGCTAGTCATACGTCTGCTGTTAGGTTGAATCCTGCCCGCAATCGGGCGTGCTTCCCTTGCGAAAGGCTCACTGTTCGAGCCGATGCAGCGACGGTCGGGTTCCGGGCTTCGGCGGCTGCATGTTTTCGACGTTCGTCATCCACGCACTTGGGGGTGCAAGTGAACGAGGCCGCCGAAAGTACCAAGCCCCGATATCAGATTCCTTCCGCACGACGGGGATCCGTTGTCGACGAAGAAGATTTCGCAGTGCTCAGAACGGTTCTGCAGAACGATCTCGCGTTGACCGCGGGGCCGTGGCGAGACCGGTTCGAAGCCCAGTTCGCCGCGTACACCGGGTCTCGTCACGCCTTGTCCGTGACCAGCGGCACGGTCGCACTCGAGATCGCCATCCGGCTGCTCGACCTCCAGCCCGGGGACGAAGTGATCGCGACCACCCAGACGTTCCAGGCGTCGATCCAGCCGCTGCTGGCGTCGCCCGCCATCGTCCGGTTCTGCGACATCGATCCCGGGACGCTCAACCTCGATCCCCGCAAGCTGGAGGCGTTGATCACCCCGCGGACCAGGGCGATCATCCTGGTGCACTACGGCGGGAATCCGGCCGACATGGCGAGGATCTGCGCGATCGCGGCGAGGCACGACGTACTGGTGCTCGAAGACTGCGCGCACGCGCTCGGATCGGCCTATCGCGGACGGCGGCCCGGTTCCCTCGGCGACATCGGCACGTTCAGTTTCCATTCCTCCAAGAACATCACCACCCTCGGCGAAGGCGGCATGATCACCTTCGACCGCGACGACTGGGCCGTCCGGGTGGACCGGATACGGTCGAACGAGGTCGACATGGTCGCCGGCCCGGTCAGCGGGATCCTCGGTTCCCCGCCGGAAACCCTGCCCTGGATGAAGTTCTCCGAAGCGGTGTACCGGGAATCGGTCGCCGGGCTCCATGGCGCAGGAACGAACGCGACGCTTTCCGAGGTCGCCTGCGCCGTCGGCACCGTGCAGCTGCGGAAACTGCCGTCGCTGGTACGAAGGCGGCGCGTGATCGCGGCGAAACTCGACGAAGTGCTCGGTGGCTATCCGCAGATCCGGCTGCCTTTCGTCGATCCGGGCGACGAACATTCGTACCATCTCTACACCTTCTTCGTCACCGAAGGCGATGATGCCCGCCACGCGCTCGTACGCGCTCTCGACCGTCGCGGCGTCGAGATCCAGTTGCGGTACTTCCCTCTGCACCTCACGCCGGAATGGCAGTCCCGCGGACACGGCCCCGGGGAATGCCCGACAGCGGAACGGCTCTGGTTCTCCGAGCACGTGAACCTCCCGTGTCACCCCAATCTGACCGACACCCAGGTCGCACTCCTGTGTTCCGCGCTCCGCAGCAGCCTCAACGAGGTCTTCGGTAGGCGAGCCGTGCTGAGCCACAGCTGACCTGATCCCGCCCGAAAAGATCGGAGCGAGTTCCGTCATGCCCTACATCCATGTCCAGATCCTGGAAAACCGCCTCACCGAAGAGACCGAGCCGAAACTGATCGCCGCGATCACCGACGCGGTGACCGGAACCTACGGCGAAGACATCCGTGAACACGTGTGGGTGGTACTGGACCCGGTACCCGCACACCGCTGGGGCCTCGGCGGAAAACCCGCCGCGCCACGGCCTTCCTGACCGGCGCCCTTCCGAACAGCTGGGAGTACTGGTGAAATTCGGCTTGAACTTCTTCCCCGTCTTCTCCCCCGACCGCAAAACGGCGGGTGACTACTACCGCGAAGTCATCGATCTGGCCGAACGGGCCGATCGCGCGGGACTCGAACACGTCCAGACCGTCGAGCACCACGGATCCCCCTACGGTGGCTACAGTCCTGACCCAGTGACGCTGCTCGCCGCGATCGCGGCGAGGACCGAACGGATCCGGATCACGACCGGCGCGGTGATCCCCGCGTTCCTCCATCCGCTCAAGCTGGCCGGCAAACTCGCCATGCTGGACAACCTCTCCGGCGGGCGGCTGGACGCCGGATTCGGCCGCGGCTTCCTGCCGGACGAGTTCGACTGGTTCGGCGTCCCGATGGACGAAAGCCGGCGTCGCTTCGACGAAGGCGTCGACGCCTGCCGCCGTCTTCTGTCCGAAGTGGACGTCAAGATCGAAGGCGAGTTCCACGGCTTCGGCCCCGTGACACTGTTGCCCCGGCCGGTGCAGCAGCCGTACCCGCCGTTCTTCGTAGCCTCCGCCTCGAATCCGGAGTCGTGTGCCGCGGCGGGCGCCGCCGGCCATCACCTCCAGGTGGTCCCGTCGATCGTCAGCCAGGAGACACTGACCGAGATGATCGGGGGCTATCGCACCGCGTGGGCGGCATCGGGACGACGCCCCGAGGACGGCCGGATCCAGATCAAGTACACCTGCTATCTCGCCGAGGACCGGGCGACCGCGCTGGCCTGGGGCGAGAAATTCGAGAACAACTACATCGAGCAGATGAGCGGCGCGATCGCCTCGTGGGCGTCGACCACGTCGGGCGCGTACCAGGGTTACGAGAAGCTCATCGAGAAGGTCCGCGCGTACGACTTCGAGAAGTCCTTGGCACAGAACAAGGTTCTCGCCGGGACGCCGGACGACGTCGCCGGTCAGATCGGCTGGATCGCGGAGAACTTCGGCAGCGACCTTTCGGTCAGTGTGCAGCTGAACCCCGGCTATCTCGACCACGAGCACGCGGTCCGCGCGCTCGACCTGTTCACCACCGGCGTGGTCCCCCGCTTCGATGCCTGAGCCGGACACCGACGTCGTCGTGGTCGGGCTGGGCGCTTGGGGCTCGATGGCCCTGTGGCAGCTCGCGAGCCGGGGTGTCCGGGCGGTCGGCGTCGAACGGCACGGCCGCGGCCACTCGCTCGGCGCGTCACACGGCGGCAGCCGGATGTTCCGGATCACCTGCCTGGAGCATCCCGGCCTGGTGCCGCTGGCCCGCAGATCCGCCGAACTGTGGGAGAAGCTCGGGCGCCAGGCCGGGAGACCGCTGCTGCACCGGTACGGCGGGCTCCTGATCGGCGCGCCGGATTCGGCGGTGGCAGGCGGGACACTGGCCGCCGCGAAGGAACACGGCATCGAGGTCGAACGGCTCGGCCGCGCGCAGCTCGCCGCCCGCTTCCCCCAGCACACCGCGCTGGCCGCGGACGACATCGGCGTCTGGGAGCCGTCCGCCGGACTCCTCCGGCCGGAGGAGTCGATCAGGGCCGCGCTCGACGCGGCGGAAACCGCGGGAGCACAGGTCTTCACCGGGACCGAGGTCACCGGGTTCCACCCGACCGGCGACCGCGTGCTCGTGCACAGCGCCGCACGGACCTGGCGGGCGCGGCGCGTGGTGGTGGCGACCGGATCGTGGCTCCCGTTCATGACCCCTTTGCCGGAGCTCCGGGTGGTGCGGATGCCGGTCACCTGGTTCCGGCCCGACGGCGGCGCCGACCATTTCCGGCTGGCGGAGTTCCCGGTGTTCATGCGGGAACTCGACGGCGGGACGGTGCTGTGGGGCTGCGGCGCGGATCCGCCGTACGACGTCAAACTCGGCCTGGAGCAGTTCGGCGCCACCGCGGTCCCGTTCGATCCGCTGGACACCGACCGTTCGGTGACCCCGGCCGACTGGACGGCGTTGCGCGACGTGCTCGCCGGTCATCTGCCCGGGCTGCGTCCGGAACCCTCGCGGGTGGCGGTGTGCATGCTGACGCTCACCCCGGACGGGCAGTTCGTGCTCGGCTCGCTGCCCGAAGCGCCGGACGTGATCGTCGCCGGCGGCGACAACGCGCACGGGTTCAAACACGCCACCGGGATCGGCGAACTGCTCGCGGATCTGGCCACCGGCCACGAACCGCGGCTCGACTTCTCGTTCATGGACGTCAAGCGATTCCGCTGACGCGAGCATCTTCTGGAGGAAAGCCGTGGACCTCGACATCTGCGGAATCGGCGCCGTCTCGAGCATCGGCCGCGACCCCGAAACGATCCACGACGCGCTGTGCGCCGGGAGAAGCGGACTGGGGCCGCTGCGGGTCTACGACACGACGAAGTTCCGGTCGCGGACGGCCTACGAGATCGACGACCGGGCCACTCCCGGCGAGGACGAACCCGGCCGATCGACGAACTGGCTGATCGACGCGATCACGCAGGCGCTCGAAGGCGCCGGGCTGACCGAGCTGCCGGAGGACTGCCCGGTACTGGTCGGCACGACACACCGGGAACAGCGCACGATGGAGCTGTGGTGGCGCGGCGAAGCGGCCGCGGATTTCGCCGACCTGCATTTCGGCACGGCGATCCGCGAACGGTTCGGCACGGTGGAAACGCATACCTTCGCGAACGCCTGCGCGGCATCGCTGACCGTGCTCGGCCTGGCGGCCGACCTGATCGCGGACGGCGAATACGACACCGTCGTCGTGGCCGGGACCGACGGCCTGACCGAAGCCACCTTCGGCATCTTCGACCGGGTCCAGAGCGGCGTACCGGGCGAGGTGCGACCCTTCGCGAAGGAACGGCACGGGATGATGATGGGTGAGGGCGCGTCGGCGGTGGTGCTCCGCAGACCGGGGCACGGCGGGCCGGTCGCGGCCCGGCTCCGGTCGGTCGCGCTCAACTGCGACGCCGACCATCCGACGGTGCCGGAGCCGGGCAGCGTCGCCAGGGTGGTGCGGCAGGCGCACGACCGCGCCGGGATCGGTCCGGACCAGATCGACCTGATCGTGTTGCACGGCACCGGGACCGTCCGCAACGACCTGGTCGAGACCGGGATGCTGCACGACGTGTTCGCCGGCGCGAAACCGGCGCTCACCGCGATCAAGGCGTCGACCGGGCACACGCTGGGCGGCTCCGGGCTGCTGAGCCTGATCGTCGCCGCGATCTCCCTGCGGAAACGGCTGGCACCACCGATCCTCGGGCTGGCCGAGCCGATGGACGAGGCCGAGGGCCTGGACCTCGTCCGCGACGAACCGCGCGACGGTGAGTTCCGGATCGCGCAGGTCGACGCCTTCGGGCTCAGCGGGATCAACGCCGTGGCGATCCTGGAGGCGGCGTCGTGACCGCCGTGGTCGTGACCGGGACGGGGATCGCCGTCGACGGTCTGCGCGGGCCGGCCGACCTGCTGGAGCCGTACCGGCGCCACGAGGACGGCTTCGATCCGGAGACCGGGTTGAGCGGCAGGCGGTTCCGGCACCGCGACCGGGCCTCACGGCTGGCTTCCCGCGCGGCCACCACGGCGCTGGGCGACGCGGGCCTGCTCGGCGAGGACGGCTCGTATCGCGGGGAACCGCTCCGGACGGCGACCGTGGTCAGCACGAACACCGGGAACCTGGACAGCATCTGCTCGTTCCTGGACACGATCGCCGAAGAGTCCGCGAGCCTACTGCCGCCGACCGGGCTGCCGAACACCTCCAGCAACGTGTCCGCGGGCTGGGTCGCCATCGACCACGGGCTGCGCGCGCCGAACCTGACGCTGTCGAACGGCCCGACCAGCGGCCTCGACGCCTTGCAGTGGGCGCGGCGGCTGATCCGGCATGACCGGGCGGACGCGGTCGTCGTCGCCGGTGTCGAACCCGACAACCGTTATGTACGAAAACTTCTCGCCGACAACGGCGAGACGAACTGGCCCGACGCGGCCGCCGCGGTCGTGCTCGAATCCGCCGGAGCGGCCCGCCGTCGCCGTGCCCGCGTCCGTCTCTTGCTGGGCGAGTACCGGCGGGCCGGGACCGCGCGGGCGGCGGCCTCGGCCGTCCCGGGCGAAGCCGTCGCGACACTGGCCGAGCCGGGGATCCGGCCGGGTGAGGTGCTCGACCTTTCGGCTTGGGCCGGACGTCAGTCGGGGGCGCTCGGCGTCCTGCAGTGCGCCGCCGCGAGCGCGCGCATCGACGGCGGCGGAGGCAGCGCGCTCGCCGTGTCCTGCGGCCTGCCGGGTGCGGCGGCCGCCGCGATGACGTTCGCCGGACCGGGCGCGGAACAGCCGTGAACGACCGAAATCGGGGAACAGAGACGAAAGAAGGGGCCTTCATGACCGCGAACAAGCTGATCGAGCCGGAACTGGAAGACCTGCGAACGCTGGTGGCCCGGGTACTGGAGGTCGAGCCCGCGGAGGTGACCGACGAGGCGAACCTCGTCGAAGACCTCGGCGTCGATTCGCTCCTGCTGCTCGAAGTCGCGGCGCGGATCCTGCAGCGCTACGGCATCCGGGTGGGTGACGCGGCGATCAGCGAGGTGGAGACGCTCGACGAGATCCACCAGCTGGTCCTCGCCGGGCAGAAGGGCTGAGCCGGGAATGGCACAGAATGGGGACTGGCCGGGGTGGCCGGAAGAGGACGCCCGTCGATACCGTGCCGTCGGCCACTGGCAGGGCAAGACCTTCGGTGAACAGCTCGCCGGCTGGGCGGTCCGGTACGCCGACCGGGTCGCGCTGGTGGACGGCGACCGCCGATGGACCTACGCGGCGCTGGACACCGCCGTGCGGCGCCTGGCGACCGGGCTCACCGGGCTCGGGCTGAACCGCGGCGACAAGGTGATCGTGCAGCTGCCGAACCGAGCCGAGTTCGTGCTGCTGTGGTTCGCGCTGACGCGGCTCGGGCTCGTCCCCATCCACGCGATGCCCGCCCATCGCCGCAACGAGATCGCGCACCTGGCGGCGATGGCCGAGGCCGTCGCGTACGTCATCCCGGATCGGCACGCCCGGTTCGACTACCGCGAACTCGCCGCGCGCGTCCGCGCCGACGCCGGCATCCGGCACGTGATCGTCGCCGGCGACCCCGGCGGACACGACGGTTTCCTCTCGCTGGCGGAGCTGCTCGACAACGAGCCGGGGCCCGATCCCGTCGATCCGCCGGCCGCGGGCGACCTCGCCCTGCTGCTGCTCTCCGGCGGTACCACGGGTATGCCGAAGCTGGTGCCGCGGACGCACGACGACTTCGCCTACAACTCCCGGCGGGCCGCGGAACTCTGCGAGCTGACCGAGGACTCGGTGTACCTCGCCGTGCTGCCCATCGCGTTCAACTACACGATGAGCTGCCCGGGGATGCTCGGTGTCCTTCAGGCCGGCGGGCGGGTCGTGCTCGCTCCGTCGCCGGGCGCGCGGACGTCGTTCGATCTGATCGCGCGCGAAGGCGTCACGATCGCGGCCATCAACCCTCCACTGGTGCCGCACTGGCTCGCGGAGTTCGAACACGGTGACACGGATCTTTCGAGTCTCCGTGTCCTCCAGGTCGGCAGCGCCCGGCTCGCCGACGACCTGGCGGCCGCGGTCACCAAGACCTTCGACTGCCGTCTGCAACAGGTGTTCGGCATGGCCGAGGGGCTGCTGTGCCTGACCAGGCTCGACGATCCGGACGAACTCGTGCACACCACCCAGGGCAGGCCGATCTCCGCGGACGACGAGATCCGCGTGGTCGGCCCGGACGACGCCGAGGTCTGCCCCGGCGAGACCGGCGAACTGCTCACCCGCGGGCCGTACACCCTGCGCGGCTACTTCCGCGCCGCCGAGCACAACGCGCGGGCCTTCACCGCGGACGGTTTCTACCGCACCGGCGACCTGGTCCAGCGGCTCCCGACCGGGCATCTCAACGTCGTCGGCCGGGCGAAGGACCAGATCAACCGCGGCGGGCAGAAGATCGACGCGACCGAGGTCGAAGGCCATCTGCTGGCCTGCCCGGGCGTGCTGTCCGCGGCCTTGCTGCCCGAAGCGGACACCGTGCTCGGCGAGCGATCGGTGGCGTTCTTGGTGTGCACGGGCGAACCGCCGTCCACGAGCACACTCCAGGCCTTCTTCCGTGACCGCGGTGTCGCCGCGTACAAGGTCCCGGACCGGGTCGCGGTCGTCGACGAACTGCCGTCGACGGCGGTCGGCAAAATCGACAAGAAGGCACTGGCCCGCCGGTACCTCGGCTGAATCTCGGTTGGAGGAAACGATGTTCTTCCCGTTCTCGGCCGAGTCACCCGATGGACTGGCGGCCGATGCAGCCACCCTCGCGGATCGGGCCGATCCGCTACCCGTCCTCGCCGCCGAACTCGCCGGACGACGGCACGGCCCTTGGCGTGCCGTCGTCGTGGGAGAGGACCGGGACTCGGTGACCGGCCGCCTCCGCGCGGTCGCCGCCGGGGAACCCGCCACCGGCGCCGCCGTCGGCGAGGCGGTCTCGGCCGGGAACGCGGTCTGGGTGTTCTCCGGCCACGGTTCACAATGGACCGGAATGGGAAAGGCACTGCTCGACGGGGAACCCGCCTTCGCCGAGGAGATCGATCACCTGGCGCCGCTGATCTCCGCCGAAGCGGGATTTTCCCTATACGACGCGCTTTCCGGGACAGCGGAAGGGATCGAACAGGTCCAGCCGTCGCTGTTCGCCATGCAGCTCGGCTTGGCGGCGGCCTGGCGGGCGCACGGCGCCGGACCGGCCGCCGTGATCGGCCACTCCATGGGGGAGACGGCCGCGGCGGTGGTCGCGGGCGCACTGTCCACAGAGGACGGCGTGGCCGTGATCTGCCGCCGCTCCCGGCTGCTGCGCCGCGTCTCCGGTACCGGCGCGATGGCGATGGTCGCCCTGCCATGGGACACGGTCGAAACCGAGCTCGCCGACGTGCCCGAAGTGACCGTCGCCGCGCACTCGGGCCCGACGTCGACGGTCGTCGCCGGCGGGCGGGACCGGGTGCGCACGCTGGTGGACCGCTGGGCCGCGAGAGACCTGATGGCCAAACTGGTCCCGGTCGAGGTCGCGTCGCATTCACCGCAGGTCGAACCGATCCTGGCCGACCTGAGAACCGAACTGTCCGCCTTGCGCCCCAGATCCGCACGCGTTCCCGTCTACTCGACCGTCCTCCCCGACCCGAGATCCTCGGCCGCCTTCGACGCCGCCTACTGGACCGCGAACCTGCGCCGTCCCGTCCGTTTCAGTGCCGCGGTGCGGGCTGCCCTCGACGACGGCCACCGCGCCTTCGTCGAGATCTCACCCCACCCGCTGCTGGCCCACGCGTTACGGGAGAACGCGGGTGCCTGGAAGGTGGCGGTGCTGTCCAGCATCCGCCGGGGAGGTGACGCGCTGCTGCGTTTCCGGACGCAGGTCGGGGCTCTGCACTGCGCGGGCGCTCCGGTGCGGTTCTAGCGTTCATCCCGCGCGACGCAGACGAGCTTCGGCTGCCCAGTAGGCCGCTCGAAGCTCTTTGGCGACCTCCTCGGGCTCCGACCGGAGACGGCTGGGCAAGGTCTGCAGCACGGCGATTCCCGCTGCGGCGTACCGGGCGTTCCTGTCCAAGGTCCTGGCATAGTCCTCCTTCGCGAAATGGAAGTCATATGAGTCGATCTCCCACACGAGCCGGACTTTCTTGAAGTAGCCATCGGGGGTTCCGATGTAAACGGCAAGCGGCGTCCCGTACTTCGTGGTTCCACAACGGCTCCGGCAGTCCTGTACGCCGCCAGATCGCCATCGCGTCGACCTCGGCCACCGACCGCGCTCCTCGCACGACGTCGCGCAGGACCTCACGAGACAACGCGCTGCCCCGGTCGCTGCCCGCTTCGAGTTCCCTGGTGAGAACTTCGGGATTCAGCCTTGCTCGCTGGACGGCTTCGGCCAGCAACGCCCGGACCGGATCGTGCGTGGTGTACCGGCGGCATTGATCGAGGACCGCCCGGACGAGTGGCGCCATCGCCACCCCGTCCACGACGACCGGCCGGGGCATGCGCGTGGTCCGCTCCACGATCACGTACTCAGTGCTGCTGACCTTGCAGGAGGCGGGCACCAGAAGCTGGATTCCGTTCGCCGCGACTCCCGAACCTCGAAGGCCCTGGCGGCGGCAAGCTTCGAGGCCTGTGACGAGCGCCTGCGCCCCGCCGTAGAGCAGGGCCCCGTCGACCAACTGACGTCGCGTCGGCTTACCCGAGCCGAGCAGGAGGACTCCCGGAAGCAAGCGCTGCCACGGCTGCCCTGGCCGGCAGCGCCGGTAACAAGTCTTCCTGGGAACGCCGAACTCCACCAGTCGCGCGACACTGATCACTCCGCCGCGACTCAGCTTCCACAGAGCCTCGCGATCGCCTCGCCATTCCCCGGTTCGCACCACACACGCGATCGTGGAGCTCCAAGCCGCTCCGCGCCAGCCCCGATCCGCTCTCCTGTGGACAACTCGCCCCACCAGCGCCCCTTGTGGACAACTCGCCAGGTGTTCCCAATGTCGCATTTGAGTCGCTGAGCGACTCAAATGCGACATTGGGAACCTTCAGGCGTCAGGGAAGCGGAGGCAGCGCCGGAGCGTCCAGCCAAGCGTCGAAGAAAGACCCCAGCGACCGCCCAGCGAAGCGTTCCGCGAGCGCCACGAAAGCCGCGGTGGTCACCAGACCGTGCCGGTTCTCCGCCGCCCAGGCCTTCACCATCGGGAAGAACACCGCGTCGCCGACGGTACGACGCAAGGCGTGCAACAGAAGGCCGCCGCGTTTGTACACCCGCTCGTCGAACATCCGCGCCACGCCGGGGTCGGAGAGACGGAGATCCGCGGGTTTCGCCTTCGTCCGCGCGTGCCAGATCTTCGCCCACTCGTCCGCGCTCTGCTCGCCGGATTCCTCGGACCAGAGCCATTCCGCGTAGGTCGCGAAGCCTTCGTTGAGCCAGATGTGCCGCCAGTCGGCGACGGTCAGGCTGTTGCCGAACCACTGGTGTGCCAGTTCGTGCACGACGAGCCGTTCGTGAGTGCGCCGCCCGTCGACGTGGTTGGCGCCGAAGATCGACATGCCCTGCGCTTCGATCGGGTCGTCGAGGTCGTCGTCGGTGACGACGACGACGTACTCGCCGAAGGGGTACGGCCCGAACAGCCGTTGCAGCGAATCCATGATCCGGCCCTGCCGCCCGAAATCACGCGCGAACGCCCGGCGCAGGCGCGGCGGCACGGCGGCCCGTTGCGGGACGGAGGTGACCACGGAGCCGCCGTCGACGTTGATCCGGAAAGCCTCGACGGATGGTTGCGAGAACCAGCCGGGCTGGGGACCGGAGACGAGCTCGACGTCGTCGTACCGTCCTATTTGGACACTCATCAGATACGTCGGCGTCGGTTCGGGACGTTCGAAGACCCACTTCGTCGTGCTCGCGCGCTCGTGCCGCGCCACCAGGTTCCCGGTGACGGCCACGAGATACGGCGAAGACGTCGTCAGCGAGACGCGGTAGGTCGCCTTGTCCGACGGGTGGTCGTTGCACGGGAACCACGACGGCGCCCCGACCGGCTGGCTCGCGACGAGCGAACCGTCGGTCAGTTCGTCCCAGCCGATGTCGCCCCACAGCCCGGGAAGGGGCCGCGGATTGCCGACGTAGTGGACCTCGACCACGAACTCGCTGCCGAGCGCCAGCGACTTCGCCGGCTTCACCTGCAGCTTGTGCGCGCGCCGCAGGTACTTGGCCGGTTTCCCGTTGACCAGCACCCGATTGATCCGGAACTCGCCGAAGTCGAGCGTGAACCGCGACAGCGCCTGCGTCGCCTCCGCGGTGATGGCCGCGGAGGCCGACAGCCGGTTGGGACCGATCTTGTAGTCCAGCTCCAGATCGTAGTGCCGGACCCGGTAACCGCCGTTACCGTGACGGGGCAGATAGGAGTCGCCGGAGGTGTCCGCGCCGGGCGAGGGCTGCGCGGAGGCCTTCGAAATCACCCGCGAAAGACCCCCAGTCCCTACTTCGTCCAGGCCGAGATGGGATTCCCCAGCCAGCGCGAATCGGCGGGAACCGCGTCGCCCCGGGTCACCAGGGAGCCCGGTCCGACGGTCGTCCGCGCGCCGATGCTCGCGCCAGGCAGCACGATACCGTGCGGCCCGAGCGTCGCTCCCTCGTCCAGGGTCACCGGCGACATCGTCATGATCCGGTCATGGAACAGGTGCGTCTGCACCACGCAGCCGCGGTTGATCGTCGCGCCGTCGCCGAGACGCACCAGGTCCGACTCGGGCAGCCAGTACGTCTCCAGCCACACGCCGCGGCCGATCTTGACGCCCATGGTCCGCAGCCACGCGGGCAGCAACGGCGTGCCGCCGAGCGAACCGATCAGCCACGGGACGGCGAGCGCCTCGACGAAGGTGTCGGCGAGTTCGTTGCGCCAGACGAACGAACTCCACAAGGGATGGTCGACCGCGCGGAACCGGCCGACCAGCAGCCACTTCATCGCGGTGGCGGTCAGCGCGGCGACGGCACCGGCGGCGAGCAGCAGCGGCCCGCCGAGCAGCACCGCGACCACGAACCCGAAGGACGACGCGAGCGCGAAGATCCCGGCGGCCACCAGCACGGTCAGCGCGACGCCGCACATCACCGGCACGATGCGGCACAGTTCGACGAGCGCACGCGCCGCCTTCAGCCGCAGCGGCGGGGTGTACGTGCGGCTCGTGTCGGACTCGCCGACCGACCGGCGGACCGGCAGCGGCGGCATCCCGAGGTACGACGAGCCCTTCTTCGCTTTGAGCGGGGCCGACGACAGCACGCCGACCAGACCGCGTTTCGGCACCGAACGCCCCGGCGCGGCCATCCCCGAGTTGCCGAGGAACGCCTGCTTGCCGATCCGCGCCGGCGCGACGTGCAGCCAGCCGTGGCCGAGTTCGTAGGTGGCGACCATGGTGTCGTCCGCGAGGAACGCGCCACTGTCCACCTGGGTCATCTTCGGCAGTGCGAGAACGGTGGACGCCTCGACGTTGCGGCCGACCTTCGCCCCGAGCATCCGGAGCCACACCGGGGTGAACAGGCTGGCGTACAAGGGGAACAGCCCTTCACGCGCCATACCCATCAGCCGTTCGGTCGCCCAGACCTGCCACGCGACCCGCCCGTGCACGGGGTGGTAGCCCTCGACCATGCCGATGCTCAGCGAACGGACGCCGGCGAGCACGAGCAGGGCGTAGGACAGGAAGTACGCGACGGTCGCGAGCGGCGTGAACAGCAGCGCCTGCCCGAGCGCGGCACCCAAGGACGAAGCACCGGAGATCGCGTAACCCAGCACCGCGACGGCGGGCAGGGCGGCGACAGCGGGCAAGAGACCGAGGGCGACCGAGGTCGCGCCGTAGACCGAAGCCCAGAACCGCGAGCGCGGCGGGCGGCTCGACGGCCACTTCAGCGAGTCCTTCGTGGCACGGGCGGCGGGGGCACCGGCCCAGCGCTGCCCGGCGGGCACGTTGCCGCGGACGGTCGACCCCGCCGCGATCTCCGCGCCCTTGCCGATCCGCGCGCCGGGGAACAGCGTGCTGCGCGCGCCGATCCGCGCGTCGGCGCCGATCCGGATCTTGCCGATGTGCACGAGATCGCCGTCCACCCAGTGCCCGGTCAGGTCGACCTCGGGTTCGATGGCGGCTCCACGGCCGAGTTTCAGCATGCCGGTGACCGGCGGCGGGGAGTGCAGATCGACGTCCTTCGCGATCCGCGCGCCGAGAGCCTTGGCGTACGTCGTCATCCAGGACGCGCCCGCGACGCTGTCCGCGCCGCTGAACTCGGCGAGCTTCTCCGCCGTCCACAGTCGCAAGTGGACACTCCCGCCACGCGGGTAACTGCCGGGGCGGACCCCTCGCAGCAGCAGCCGCGAGCCGGTGGCGGAGATCGCGATCCGGCCGGCGGGGCTGAACAGCGCGATCCAGGCGGCGGCGATCCACGCCCAGTGCAGCGTCGGCGCCCAGGCGAAACCGGCCAGCGACAGCACGTTCGACAGCGTCGCCGCGATCGTCGTCCAGCGCAGGCCGACCAGGCCCATCAGCGGGACCATCAGCAGCGACTGGATGATCCCGGCCTTGCGCGGGGTGGGCGCGATGTCGCGGCGTTCGGTCTTCTCGCCGCTCAGCGCGTCCAGCAGCGACGCGAGCGCGCCGAGCTTCGGGTTGGCGTAGATGTCGCTCACCGACACCTGCGGGTGCCGGGTGCGGATCCGCGCGATCAGCTGCGCGGCGGTCAGGCTTCCGCCGCCGTTGGTGAAGAAGTCGGCCTTCGGGTTGTCGACCGAGACGCCCAGGATCTCCGCCCAGCCTTCGGCGAGCCAGCTCTCCGTCGGGGACAGGCCGGATTTCGCGGCGTCCACAGTGGACAGCGGCCAGGGCAGCGCGTTGCGGTCGACCTTGCCGGAGGTGCGCGTCGGCAGGTCGTCGATCAGCGCCAGCAGCGGGACGAGCGCGGCGGGCAGCTGCTCGCGCAGCCGGGTCGCGGCCTCGTCGTGGTCGAACTCGACACCCTCGGCGGGCACGACGTACCCGACGAGCACCTGGTTTCCCGCCTTGGTGCGGCGGACCGCGGCAGCGGCGCCCTGAACTCCGGGCAGCGCCTGGAGCGCGGCGTCGACCTCGCCGAGTTCGATCCGGCGGCCGCCGAGCTTGACCTGCTCGTCGAGACGGCCGAGGAACAGCAGGCCCTCGGCTTCGGCGCGGACCATGTCACCGCTGCGGTACGCGCGGCGCCAGCCCAGCGAGGGCAGCGGCGCGAACTTCTCGGCGTCCTTCTCCGGGTCCAGGTAGCGGGCCAGGCCGACGCCGCCGATGACCAGCTCGCCGGTCTCCCCCATCGCGACCGGCTCACCAGCCTCGTTGACGACGGCGAGCTGCCAGCCCACCAGCGGCAGGCCGATGCGGACCGGGCCTTCGCCGGTCATCTGCGCGGCGCAGGCGACGACGGTGGCCTCGGTCGGGCCGTAGGTGTTCCAGACTTCGCGGCCTTCGACGGCGACGCGTTCGGCCAGCTCCGGCGGGCACGCTTCGCCGCCGAAGATCAGCAGGCGGACGTCTTCCAGCGCGTCGGCGGGCCACAAAGCGGCCAGCGTCGGCACGGTCGACACCACGGTGATGCCCTGCGCGACCAGCCACGGGCCGAGGTCGACGCCGGTGCGCACGAGCGAACGCGGCGCCGGGACCAGGCAAGCGCCGTGGCGCCAGGCGAGCCACATCTCTTCGCACGACGCGTCGAACGCGACGGACAGGCCCGCGAGCACGCGGTCGCCCGGGCCGATCGGCTCCTCGGTGAGGAACAACTGTGCTTCGGCGTCCACGAACGCGGCGGCCGAGGCGTGCGAGACCGCGACGCCCTTCGGCTTCCCGGTCGAACCGGAGGTGAAGATGATCCACGCGTCGTCGGTCGGCGCGGGCGAGCCTTCGACACCGCCCGGCGAGCCGACGACGGTGATCGCACCGCCATCGGTGACGACGGCCGCGACGTCGGCCTCGCCGAAGACCAGCTCGGCGCGCTCGTCCGGGTCGTCCGCGTCGACCGGCACGTAGGCGGCGCCGACGGACAGGATGGCGAGGATCGCGACGTAGAGCTCCGCGGTGCCCGAGGAGATCCGGACGCCGACCCGGTCGCCGACGCCGACCCCGTTGGCGGTCAGCTTGCGGCCGTAGGCGTCGATCTCCTCGACGAGCTTGCGGTAGGACAGCGTGGTCTCGCCGTCGTCGATCGCACCCGCGTTGGGGTGGCGGGCGGCGGTCTCGGCGAGGATGTCGAGCAGGGTGCGCTCACCGGCGCCCAGACCGGACCAGAACAGGGCGCGGTCGGCGACGGGGGTGGAAGAGGGAGCGACGGTGACGTCGGCGACACAGGCGATCGGCCGGGAATCGGCGGTCAGTGTCATCGGCTCATCACCACGGGCAGGGCATAACCATGGGCGCGCAAGCCCACCACACACCTTTCGCGAAGTGCGTCATTCGGGCTCGCTCTCCGAATGAGGCGCCCGCTAGCAGACCTATGACTTTACCGCAGGTGAACGACATATCTCGGGAGGGTCTCGGCAGAGTGTCGAACCTCACCGGCGGACACGCCGAAACCCGAGGTCATCGGCGTGTCCACCCAGTGAAATATTCACCTACATCGTGAGAAGTCAGCGCGCTTTCGGTTTACCCGCTGATTTTCCGGCCGCTTTTCCGCCCGCCTTGGGCCTTTGCTTCTTTTCGCGGACCCGGACATTCACCCGGACGGGTGTGCCTTCGAAACCAAACCGCTCACGGAACTTGCGTTCGATGAACCGCCGGTAGCCCGCCTCGAGGAAGCCGGTGGTGAACAGGACCAGCGTCGGCGGCCGGATACCGGCCTGGGTCGCGAACAGCACCTTCGGCTGCTTGCCACCGCGCACCGGCGGCGGGGTCGCGGCGATGAGGTCGGCGAGCCAGCCGTTGAGCTGGCCGGTAGGGACTCGCTGGTCCCACGACTTCAGCGCGGTCCGCAGCGCGGGCGCGAGCTTGCGCACCGAACGGCCGGTGAGCGCCGAGATGTTGACCTTGTCCGCCCAAGGCACCCGCACCAGGCCGCGGTCCAGTTCACGGACCATGGCGTGGCGGCGGTCCTCGTCGACGAGGTCCCACTTGTTGAAGGCGAGCACGCAGGCGCGACCCGCTTCGACGACCATGGTCAGCACCCGCAGGTCCTGCTCGGACAGCGGTTCGGCCGCGTCCAGCAGCACGATCGCGACCTCGGCCGCGTCGATCGCGGTCTTGGTCCGCAGCGACGCGTAGTACTCCGCGCCGTTGGCCGAGTTGACCCGCTTGCGCAGGCCCGCCGTGTCGACGAACCGCCAGGTCTCGCCGTCCAGCTCGACCAGCGAGTCGACCGGGTCGACGGTGGTGCCGGCGACCGAGTCCACGACGGACCGCTCCTCGCCGGACAGCTTGTTCAGCAGGCTGGACTTGCCCACGTTCGGCTTGCCGACCAGCGCGACGCGGCGCGGGCCGGTGGTCGCGCGGTCGCCGTCGCGCGGCATCTCCGGCAGCGCCTTGACGATGGCGTCGAGCAGGTCGCCCGAGCTGCGGCCGTGCAGCGCGCTGACCGGGTACGGCTCGCCGAGGCCGAGCGACCACAGCGACGCGGTGTCGGCGAGCAGGCGGTCGTCGTCGACCTTGTTGGCGGCGAGCAGCACCGGCTTCTTCGACCGGCGCAGCACCTTGGAAACGGCCTCGTCGGTGGCCGTCGCGCCGACGCTGGCGTCGATCACCAGCAGGACCGCGTCGGCGGTGGCCATCGCCATCTCGGCCTGCGCGGCGACGGAGGCCTGCAGCCCGGTCGCGTCCGGCTCCCAGCCGCCCGTGTCCACCAGCGTGAACCGGCGGCCCGCCCAGAAGGCGTCGTAGGCGACGCGGTCCCTGGTCACGCCGGGGACGTCTTGCACGACCGCCTCGCGGCGGCCGAGGATGCGGTTGACCAGGGTCGATTTGCCCACGTTCGGCCTGCCGACGACGGCGAGGACCGGCTGCGCGAGCTGCGCCTCCTCCTCGGCCTCGCCAGCGGCGATCTGCGCGTCGAGCGCGGTGAATTCGGACTCGTCGGACCAGGAGCCGTCGATCTCGCCGACGCCGTCGAGCCCCGCCGACGTACTTCCCCCCGCGGATGCGGAGTCAAATCCAGTCATGTACTCAATCCTGTCGCGTGTCTCGGAGCCCGTGCTCCAAGCGCCATTCGTCCAGTGCCTTCACGAGGTCCGCGAGCGCGATGCGAAGCCGCTCGGTTCCCTCCTCCAGCCCTGTCCTTCCCTTCCCGATCGCGGGAGTGAAAGGTTCGCCGACCATGATGTCGACGCGTGGCCGCCAACGCCTCTTGGCGCCGGCGGGTTTGTACGTCCCCCGAGTGGCGACCGGAACCACGGTCGCGTTCCCGGCGCGGACCAGGAAGGCCGCGCCGCGCTCGAAGTTTTCGGCGTCACCGAGGCCGCGGGTGCCTTCGGGGAAGATCCCGACCGCACCGCCGTCCTCGAGCACCTTGACCGCCGCCATCAGCGGCTTGCGGTCCACCGCCCCCCGTTTCACCGGGATCTGGCCCAGTTTCGGGAAGAACCAGCCGACGAACCCCCGGAAGAGTTCCTCCTTGACCAGGAACGCCGTGCGCCTCGGCAACATTCCGAAGAGCAGCTGCGGTTCCACCATCGAGCTGTGGTTGGCGATGAACACCACCGGACCCGACGCCGGAACCCGCTCGGCGCCGTGCACCCGCACCCGGAAGGCGGGCCGGACGACGAACTTCGCGATTCCCCGGCCGAACGTGTGGATCGGGCCGCTCGCGCCCTCGGGAAGGCCTTTCGCGCTCACCTCGTCGCCTCGGCCGGGCAGCCCTCGAGAAGACCGCGGTGCAGGGCGAGTTCGGACAGCGCGACGATCACCTGGTCGATGTTGAGCGCGGAGGTGTCCACCTCGACGGCGTCTTCGGCCGCGCGCAGTGGCGACGCCGCCCGCGTGGAGTCCAGGTGGTCGCGCCGCTCCACGGCCGCTTTCGCGACGTCCACGCTGGATTCGCGACCGGCCGCGGAGTCCTGCGCGCTGCGGCGCGCCGCGCGGACCTCGGCCGAGGCGGTGAGGAAGATCTTGAGCGGGGCGTCCGGCGAGACGACGGTGCCGATGTCGCGGCCTTCGACCACGATGCCGCCGACGCGGTCGAGCACCTCGGCGATGATCTCGCGCTGCCGGGCGACCAGCAGTTCCCGGACGGCGGGGACGGCCGAAACCGGCGACACCGCGGTGGTGACGTCCGCGCCGCGGATCTCGGCGGCGACGTCTTCACCCGCCAGGGTCACGGTCGTTTCGTCAGGGCTGGTCCCGATGCCGATTTCGGCCTTCCGGGCGACGTCGGCGATCGCGTCCGCGTCGGTCAGGTCGCTACCTGCGCGCAGGACGGCGAGGGTGACCATGCGGTACATCGCGCCCGTGTCGAGGTAACCGGCGCCGAGCTTCGTCGCGAGCTTCCGCGAAACCGTGGATTTCCCGGTTCCGGACGGGCCGTCCATCGCGACCACACCACGCAGGGCTCCCGTCACCGAAACTCTCCTCAGCTCATTCGTCGCTCACCTGATCGACGACCATTCTGCCTGGTGGCGCGCGACACGCCTCAGCCGCCCACGGCGAACCGGTCGACGAGCATGCCGATCCGTTCCGCGCGCGCGGGTGCCGGGAGCCGCCGGCTGCGTTCGAGAGTGACCAGGCCGTGCAAGGCCGCCCAGAAGGTCTCGGTGTAGAGGGCCGGGTCGTATTCGCCGGCGACCGGGCCGACGACTTCGAACAGCGCGCCGAACGCGTCCTTGAGCGGCTCCGGACTGTCCGGGCTGGCGAAGCTCAGTTCACTGGCGAGAGTGAAGATCGCGTCGTAGAGCGCGGGTTTGCGGTCGGCGAAGTCGAAGTAGTTCTCGGCCAGCCGCAGCAGCGCCTCCCGCGAGCCCTCCGCCGCCCCGGCTCCTTTCCGCATGTCGGCTGCCATTTCGGTGCAGCCTTCGAGTGCCGCGGCCGCCATGATCGCCCCCTTGCCGGAGAAGTGGCTGTAGAGCACGGGCTGGCTGTACTCGATCTTCGCCGCCAGGCGGCGTGTGGTGACCGCGTCCCAGCCCTCCTCTTCGGCGATCTCGCGGGCGGTGGTGACGATCAGCTGTTCGCGTTGCGAGCGATCCCGCTCGCGCCGGGGGTTGGTGACCATACGAATATGCTAGCACCGCTAGACAAGCTAGCAGCGCTAGCGCTAGTGTCCGTCTCGTTCCTAGCGCTGCTAGCTTTTGGAGTCGGAGACCATGACCAGAATCAAGATCGCTTACGTCCTGTCCGCCGCCCTCGTGCTCTTCGTCCTCTACTTCGGGAGCGGTTACGTGTTCTTCCCGGCGACCCAGACGGGTGGCTTCGGACTGCCGGTGATGCCGTCCGAAGGCGACCCGATCCTCGCCGTCAAAGGCGTCCGCGACATCGGCACGGCGCTCGTGGTGCTCGCGCTGCTCCTGTTCCGGAACGCCCGCGCACTGGGCTGGGCGATACTCGCGATGGCCTTCATCCCGTTCGGCGACATGCTGATCGTGTTGACCCACAACGGATCCGTGGCCGCCGCACTCGGCATCCACGGCGCGACGTGTGCCCTGATGCTCGGGATCTCGGCGCTGTTCCTGATCCGCCCGAAGCGCGACGAACGGTGAGTTACTGTTGACGTCGTGAACGTCGAAGTGACCCCGCTCCCCGGAATAGGCGTCCGCAAGGACTTCGCCACCCGCAACGGCCGCCGCGTAGGCGTGGTGACCCATCGCGATGGGCACGTCGAGCTGATCGTGTCCAAAACGGACGATCCCGACGCCTGCCTGGCCTCACTTCCGCTCACCACCGACGAAGCGGGCGCGCTGGGCAACCTGCTCGGCGCGCCCCAGCTGGTCGCCCAGCTCACCGAAGAGCACCGGGACCTGCCCGGCATCAACACCAAGCAGCTGCCGATCAAGGCGTCGTCGCCGTTCGACGGCCGGACGCTCGGTGACACCGCCATGCGGTCGCGCACGAGCGTCTCGGTCGTCGCGGTGATGCGGGCCGGGCAGGTCCACCCCTCCCCCACGCCGGACTTCAATCTCACCGCGGGCGACGTCCTCGTCGCGGTCGGCACCTCCGAAGGTCTCGAGGCCGCCGTCAAGATCTTGAAGTACGGCTGATCGCGGATGGATCACACCGCGCTGTCCTTGATCGAACTCGGGGCGGTCTTCTTCGGGCTGGGCGCGTTGGGCCGCCTCGCCGGGAAGATCGGGATGTCCCCGATCCCGCTGTACCTGATCGGTGGCCTGTGCTTCGGGCAGGGCGGGCTCATCCCGCTCGGCGACATCGGCGACTTCACGCACCTCGCCAGCGAGATCGGCGTCGTCCTCCTGCTGCTCCTGCTGGGCCTGGAGTACTCGGCGGCCGAGCTGTTCACCGGGCTGAAACGCTCGTGGGTGGCGGGTCTCGTGGACATCGTGCTCAACGCCGCGCCCGGCGCGATCGTCGCGCTCATCCTCGGCTGGGGGCCGATCGGCGCGATCGTGATGGCGGGCGTCACCTACATCTCGTCGTCCGGGATCATCGCGAAGGTCCTCGGCGACCTGGGAAGGCTCGGTAACCGGGAAACCCCGGTGGTGCTGTCGATCCTGGTGTTCGAGGACCTGGTGATGGCGCTGTACCTGCCGATCCTCACCGCGGTGCTCGGCGGGGTCAGCTTCCTCGGCGGCCTCAAGGCGGTCGGGATCTCGCTGATGGTGATCACCGTCGTCCTGGTGATCGCGCTGAAGTTCGGCCGGTACGTCTCCGCGGCGGTGGACAGCCCGGACCGCGAGGTGTTCCTCCTCAAGGTCCTCGGCGCGGCCTTGCTGGTCGCCGGCCTGGCTTCGGCGATGCAGGTTTCGGCCGCGGTCGGCGCGTTCCTGCTCGGCATCGCGATCTCGGGTTCGACCGCGGAGAACGCGACGCACATGCTCGAACCGCTGCGGGACCTCTTCGCCGCCGTGTTCTTCGTCGTGTTCGGGCTCAACACGAACCCCGCGTCGATCCCGCCCGTGCTCGGCTGGGCGGTCGTCCTGGCGGTCGCGACCACGCTCACGAAGGTCGGCACCGGCTGGTGGGCCGCGCGGAGACAGGGCATCGGGAAGATGGGCCGGGCTCGCGCCGGGGCCGCGTTGGTCGCGCGAGGCGAGTTCTC
Source organism: Amycolatopsis sp. PSD-21 (assembly GCF_055561455.1). Lineage (NCBI taxonomy): Bacteria > Bacillati > Actinomycetota > Actinomycetes > Pseudonocardiales > Pseudonocardiaceae > Amycolatopsis > Amycolatopsis sp. PSD-21. Next base: position 5,762,288 of record NZ_CM145712.1, read on the forward strand.
GATCGTCATCGCCGGGCTGGCGGTGGCGGCGGGCGCCGTGACCGGCGAACTCGCCGCACTCGCGACGGCGTACGTGCTCCTGATGGCGATCCTCGGCCCGACGGCCGCGCGGATCGTCGAACCGGTTGCCCGCGCGCTGCAGCGTAAGCCATTCGGCTCGAAGGCCGCCGCTTCCCAGACCGGCTGAACCTCCGCCAGGAACGGCCCTTTCCCTAGGAGTTTCGCAAGGAAAGGGCCGTTCCGGGCCTTGGCCTAGCCGCGCTCGAGCCCCGATACGGTCGCCGGAGCGATCTGCGCCGGGGCCGCCGGAAGCGGAGCCGGAACCGCCGACGGTCCAGCCCCCGAGACGGGCAGAGCCAGCGAAGTCCTGCCCAGATCCACCGTGATCTTCGGATACTGCGAGGGGCCGGAGATGAACGAGCCGTCCGTCCCGCCGATGATCAGGGCAAGCTGATGTCCCGCCGGCACGACATGGTCCGTACTCGCCAGCCGGAACGTCATCGTGTACGGCTGCCCCGGTGTCAGCGGCGATTCCTGGCTCAGCGAACGGTGGTTGGCCAGATCCGCCCACCCGCGGCTGATGATGTTCAGGCCCACCGACACCGCGTCGGTGCTCGTGTTCAGGTAGCAGGCGTCGTTACCGGGCGAGCTCGCGCCCCAGCACGACTGGGTCAGCTCGTTCTTGATGCCTTCCTTCGGCCCGGTGTAGTTCCGGATCGTCGCCGGGCCGTAGTCGACCAAGACCGCCGAGAGCCGCGCGGTGGGCGTCGACGGCGTCGCGGTCACAGTCACCTTCGCCGTCCCGGAGACGTGCAGGTCCTTCGCGAGCGCGCCGGTGCTGAACAGCACGCGCCCGCTCGCGGTCTCCGTCGGCCTCGCGGCCCAGCTGTTCGAGGACTGGCCCGACGAGTCCGTGAACGAGACCGTGCCCGTTCCCGCGGTCGTGCCCAGCGTGCCGACACCCGGTGTACTCCCGGCCGCGGGGCGCAGGGTGACGGCGCTGCCCGCGGGCCACGCCGGCTGGTCCACCCAGACGTCGGGCTCGCGTTCCACACTCGCGCCCGGCGTCTTCTCGATACCGTTGTCCACGCCGAGCAGGTAGTGGTCGAACCACTTGTGCAGGGTGTCGACCCACGCCGACCGCCGGTAGTCGAACGGATCGACGTGGCCTGCCTGTGTCAGCCAGATCTTGCGCTCGACGTTCAGCGCTTCCCACCACTGCCCGAAGTTGATCGTCTTGACGTTGAGGTCACCCAAGCCGTGCGAAGCGAGCACGCTGGCCTTCACCTTCGAAGCGCTCTGCACGTGGTCCCGGTCGAGCCAGAACGCGTTGTAGTCGCCGTTCGAGGTCGCGCCCTCGGTGAGCTTCTGATTCGCCGCGGCGCAGTTCTGCCCGCCGTTGCGCCGCGAAACGGTCTGCGCGAGCCCCGCCGGGCTCCCCTGACGCAGGTTCGCGCCGTCGGAGCGGTAGTAGTCGTACCAGGAGCTGATGGCGCCGATCGGCACGATGGTCTTGAGCCCGTCGACGCCGGCCGCGGCGACGCCGTTGGCCACCGTGCCGTCGTAGGACTTCCCGATCATGCCGACCGCGCCCGTCGACCAGGTCGCGTTCGTCCTGGCCGGACCGGTCGCCGTCGTGTAACCGTTCGCGCGGCCGTTCAGCCAGTCGACGACCTTGCGCGCCGAATTGACGTCCGAAGGGCCACCGATGTCGGTGCAGCCGCGGGACTTGTTGGTACCGGCCAGATCCACCAGGACCACGGCGTACCCGCGCGGGACGAAGAAGTTGTCGTAGTAGAGCGGGAACCCGACCGGCCTGCCCGCCGAGTCGTAGGTCTTGAGCTCGCTCTCGTTGCCCCGCCCGCAGCACGAGTAGTACGGGCTCGCGTCCATGATGACCGGGACCTTCTTGCCCTGCGCCGCCGGTTCCTTCGGCCGGATGATGTCCGCGGCGACCCGGTCCGAACGGCCGTCGCCGTCACCGTCGAGCCCGATGTCCACCCAAGCCGTCTCGCGGACGGCCTTGGCGAAGTCGTAGACCGGTTCACTCGCCCGCGGTTTCGCCGCGGCCTGCGGTGCCGCGACCACGGCCGCGGCGACCGCCAAGATCCCTGCCAGCACAACTGTTTTCACGGTTGAGCCCTTCCCCGTCGGCTGAAAGCCCGTCAGGAAGAGCTAAACGCGGTGATCACCTGTGCAGTAGGGCGGAAAGTCTTGGTTACAGATCGACGGCGCGGTACAGCGAACCGACCTCGCCGCGGTTCAGCCGCCGGATCGAGCCCGAGCGCTGGGCGCCGAGCTGGACGTCGCCGAGCGCGGTCCGGACCAGTTTGCGCACCGGGTGCCCGGTGGCCGCCATCAGCCGCCGCACGATGTGCTTGCGACCCTCGTGGATGACCAGCTCGATCTGGGTGCGCCCGGCCAGCATGTCCTTGACCCGGAACTGGTCGACCTTGACGATGCCGTCCGGCAGCTCGAAACCGGCCCGCAGCTCCTTGCCGAGCCCGCGCGGGACGATGCCCTCGACCTCGGCGAAGTAGGTCTTCAGCACGCGGAACGACGGGTGCATCAGCCGGTGACCGAGGTCTCCGTCGTTGGTGAGCAGCAGGAGGCCTTCGGTGTTCTCGTCGAGCCTGCCCACGTGCACGATGCCGGGCGTCTCCTCGTACCGGCCGCGCAGGTAGTCGCCGACGCACGGACGGCCGCGGTCGTCGCTCATCGTGCTGTGCACGCCCTTGGGCTTGTTCAGCAGGAGGTAGACGAGGTCCTCGCGGACCTGGACGCGGGTGCCGTCGACGTGGATCACGGAGTTGTCCGGATCGACCCGGCGGCCGAGTTCGGTGACCACCTTGCCGTCCACGCTCACGCGACCGCGCACGATCAGATCCTCGGCCGCGCGCCGCGAGGCGACGCCCGCCTGCGAAAGGACCTTCTGCAGCCGAATGCCGTCGGGATGCGGGTCAGATGTCATCGATGGTGTCCACTTCGGGTAGCAACGGAGCGATGGGCGGAAGGTCGGCCAGGGACGAGAGGCCCAGTCGCTCCAGGAACAGCTCGGTCGTCACGTACAGCGTGCCTGTGGTTTCGGGGTCGGTCCCCATCTCCTCGATCAGGCCGCGCGCCAGCAGCGTCCTGATCACCCCGTCCACGTTCACCCCTCGGACGGCGGCGACCCTGGCCCTGGTCACCGGCTGCCGATAGGCGATCACGGCGAGGCTCTCCAGTGCGGCTCGCGTCAGCTTGGAACGCTGGCCGTCGAGCAGAAGCTTCTCCACGAACGGGGCATAGACGTCCCTAGTGTAGAACCGCCACCCTTCGCCGACTCGGCGCAGGTCGATTCCGCTGGTCCGTTCGGTGAACTTCTGCGCCATCGTGCGCAGCGCCACGGTCACCCGCGACACGGGCTGGCCGACCGTGTCGGCGAGCGATTCCTCGTTGATCGGCGAGTCGACGACCAGGAGCAACGCCTCCAGGGCCGCTTCGAGCGCCTCGTCGGAGGTGACGTCGGGATAGTCGCCGTCACCCGCCGCGACGAGCCCCTCGTCGGCAGGCGGCTCCGTCTCGGCCTCCGGCTCGACGGCAGAGGCCTCGGCGGTCGCTTCGGTCTCGGGCGTCTCTTCGGTCTTCTCGGTCTCTTCGGGGCTCACCCGTACTCCTCGTCCTCAGCGGCGGCGCGATCGTGTTCGGCCGCCACCGACGCCTCCTCCACGGACCCGCCGGTCCACCGCACGTGCAGTTCGGCGAGCGCCTCCAGCTGCTCGAACTGGACCGTGGCCTCCCGGTACAGCTCCAGCAGAGCGAGGAACCGCGCCACGATCTCGACGGTGTGCTCGCAGTCGTCGACCAGCTCGCCGAAGGTCGCTTCGCCTCGTTCCGCCAGCTTGAGCCGCAGCAGCGCGGCGTGCTCGCGCACCGAGACCCGGCCCATGTGGATATGCGCGATCGACACCTGCGGCGGCGGCTTCGGCCGGAAGACCGCCACGGCGATCTCGGCGAACTTCGCCGGGTCGACGCCCAGCATCACCTCGGGCAGCAGTCCCATGAACCGCTCTTCGAGCGCGACCGACCGCGGGTAGCGCCGCAGCGCACCCGCTTCCAGCTCACCGAACAGCGCCGCGACCTGCTTGTACGCCCGGTACTGCAGCACGCGCGCGAACAGCAGGTCCCTGGCTTCGAGCAGGGCGAGGTCGTCTTCGCTCTCCACCTCGGCGGCGGGCAGCAGCCGCGCCGCCTTGAGGTCGAGCAGGGTCGCCGCGATGACCAGGAACTCGGTCGTCTCGTCGAGGTTCCACTCCGAGCCGAGCGCACGGGTGTAGGCGATGAAATCGTCCGTGACCTGGTGCAACGCGACTTCGGTGACGTCGAGCTGGTGCTGCGAGATCAGCTGGAGCAGCAGATCGAAGGGGCCCTGGAAGTTCGACAGGTTCACCTTGAACTTGGACGTGCTCAGCTCTTCACTGGCCAGTCCTTCGGGGACCATCCCGCCGTGCACGGTCTCGTGCACGACGGGGGTCTCGTCTGCCTCTGTCCGCTCGACCGGCTCTGAGCCGCTGGGAGCAGCCGCGGCCGGGTCGTCCATCAGCTCTCGGTCTCTTTCCCGTCCTCGCTGCCCGCCCGCAGACGCTGGACGAGGACCGAGTCCTCACCCGCCGCGTCGAAGTCGGCCAGCAGCACGGCCACCGCCTCGCGGACCAGCCTGCCGCGATCGAGGACGAGCCCGTGCTTCGCCCGGAGGTTCAGCCTGGCCTGCTCCATCGCCAGCAGTTCGTCGCCGGAGACGTAGACGGTGATCTTCGCGTCGTGCTTGGTCCGCCCGGAGCCGCTGCGCGCGGCACGGGTCAGCCGTTCCTTGTGTTCGTTCCCCGAACCGTCCCCGTTGCCGTTCCCCTTCGCGGGGGCGGGCTGTTCGGGTGCGGGCGGGAGATCGAGCGCGGGGCTGGAGGTGATCCTGAAGAGTTCGGACGCTCCTGGCAGGGAAGCTCGCCTGCTCACCGAGCGATCACCTCGCGTGCCAGCGCGCGATAGGCCGCCGCGCCGGCTGATTTGGGAGCCCAGGTCGTGATCGGCTCGCCCGCGACCGTCGTCTCGGGGAACCGCACGGTGCGGTTGATCACCGTGTCGAACACGGTGTCGCCGAATGCCTCCACCACTCTCGCCATGACCTCCTTCGAGTGCAGGGTTCTCGGGTCGTACATGGTGGCGAGAATCCCGGTGATGTCCAGTTTGGGGTTGAGGCGTTCCTGCACCTTCTCGATGGTGTCGATCAGGAGCGCTACGCCTCGCAGACTGAAGAACTCGCACTCCAGCGGGATGATCACACCGTCCGCGGCGGTCAGTGCGTTCACCGTCAGCAGGCCTAGCGAGGGCTGGCAGTCGACAAGAACATAGTCGTAGTCGTTCATGACCGGACGAAGGACCCGTAACAAAGTGTGTTCGCGCCCTACCTCTGCGACCAACTGGACCTCGGCCGCGGACAGGTCGATGTTGCTCGGCAGCAGGTCGACGCCGTCCACCCGGGTCTTCCGGATGACGTCGGTGATGGCGACCGAGCGCTCCATGATGACGTTGTAGACCGTCTGGTCCAGCTCGTGCGGCTGAATGCCGAGGCCGACCGAGAGCGCGCCCTGTGGGTCGAAGTCGACCAGCAGCACCCGGCGGCCGCATTCGGCCAGCGCCGCGCCGAGGTTGATGGTCGAGGTGGTCTTGCCGACCCCGCCCTTCTGGTTGCACATGGCCATCACCAGTGCGGGACCGTGCCGGTCCAGCGGCGGCGGGTCGGGGATCTCGCGGTACGGACGGCCCGTGGGGCCGATCCCGTCCCTCTCGAGTTCTTGCTGCTTGGTTTCTTTGGCGCGCTTGGCCTTGCGGCCGCGGGAAGAGATCGTGTCCTCCGACGGTTCGTCGCCGTCGTGTTCGGCGGGGGTTGCGATGGTCACCTGGCTGAGGCTCGCGGCAGCCGAACCGGCGGACGCGGACGGCTTCGCCGGCTCGTTCGGTGTCGACATAACGCGAAAGCTCCTCTTCGGCAGGATCCTCGGCAGCCTATGCGCGATCCGGGAGTCGAGCCAACGAGGCACGCCGGGACCGACCGGGTCGATTAGCCCAGCGCGCGGGGATGTGCTGTGGCGTAAACCTCGCGGAGCGTGTTGACCGTGACCAGCGTGTACACCTGGGTGGTGGTCACCGAAGCGTGCCCGAGGAGTTCCTGCACGACGCGGACGTCGGCGCCGCCTTCGAGAAGGTGCGTGGCGAAGGAGTGGCGCAGCGTGTGCGGGGAGACGCCCGCCGTGATCCCCGCGGATTCCGCGGTGTCCTTGAGAACCTGCCACGCGCTCTGCCGGGAAAGCCTGGAGCCGCGGGCGTTCAGGAACATCGCCGGCGTCCCCCTGCCGTGGGTGGCGAGCGCCGGCCGCGCGCGGACGAGGTACGCGTGCACCGCTTCCAGCGCGGGACGGCCGATCGGCACGATGCGCTGTTTGCCGCCCTTGCCGTCGAGCAGCACGGTGCGTTCGGCGTCGTCGATGTCGTCGACGTCGAGCCCGACGGCCTCGGAGATCCGCGCGCCGGTGGAGTAGAGCAGTTCCAGCAGCGCCCGGTCCCGCAGCGGGCGTTCGCCCTCGGGCGGTGGGGTTTCCAGCAGTTTCAGCACGTCGCCCACCGGCAGCGCCTTGGGCAGCCGTTTGGCCGCGGCGGGCGGGCGGACCTCGCGGGCCGGGTCGTTCTCGGTGATGCCGTCGGCGTGCGCGAACTTGTGCAGCCCCCGCACCGCCACCAGCGCGCGGGCCGCCGACGACGCGGCGAGCGGCCGATGCTCTTCGTCGCCCTCGCGCAGCGCCGCGCCGAACGAAGTGATGTGCGCCGAGGTGACGTCGCCGAAGGACTCGACATCGGCGTCACAGAGGTACGCGGTGTACCGGCGCAGGTCGCGGGAGTAGCTGTCGAGGGTGTTCCTCGCGGTTCCGCGCTCGACCACCAGATGGTCGAGGTATGCGGCGACCACCTGGGCGACTCCGGTACCGCCGGCCCGTGACACACGGACACTCTAGGACGATCGCGACCCGTTCGGGGGATCGCCGCGCGTACGCGCCGCGGGTGTGAAACGGGCTACCTTGGGAGCATGTCCCAGCAACCGGACCCGGACGAAATGCGCGTCGGCACCGCCGAGCGCGAGGAGGCGGCACGGCTGCTCGCCGATCACTACAGCCAGGGAAGGATCACGCCGGACGAGTACGAGGGCCGCGTCCTCGCCGCGTACGAGGCCGTGACGCTCGGCGAACTCCGGCCGCTGTTCCAGGACCTGCCCGCGCCGCACCCCAAGTCGCTGGCACCGCGGTTCGACCCGCCGCCGTTCGTGCCCGTGTACCAGCAGCCCGCCGCGGTGATGCCGTACTCACCGAAGTCGAAGATCGCCGCCGGGGTGCTGCAGATCGTGCTGCCGTTCGGGATCGGGCGCTTTTACACCGGCCATGTCGGTCTCGCCATCGGCCAGCTGGCGGTCGTGCTGGTCACCTGCGGCATCGGGGCGGTCTGGCCGATCGTCGACGGGATCGTGCTGCTGGCGAACGGCGGCACCGACGCACAGGGCCGCCGCCTCCGCGACTAGAGCCTCGTGAGTGGTAAGGACGGTTCCAACCGTCGCGTTTCCGCATGTCGTCCTTTGCTGCCGGACGTTGCGAAAGCCACTTTCGCAACCTTCAACGTTGCGAAAGTGGCTTTCGCAACGTCGGCCACGGCCAGGCACGGTACCGCCCTGGCGAGCATGTCGCGAAAGCCACTTTCGCGACGTCTGATGTCCCGAAAGTGGCTTTCGCGACACCCTCGCCTCTCCCGTCCCGAAATGCCCTGAGCGGTCCGTTACTTTGCAAGCAACGGACCGCTCAAGCGCGCGAAGGGCGCCTAGAGACCGCGCGAAGCGAACTTCGTCGGCCTGTCCTCCCAAGGCGCGTCGGCCGGCCGCGACGAAGCAGCGCCCGAAAGCACCGCGTGCGCGGCGAGCACGCCACCGACGGTCGACCCGTTCACCAGCTCACCCGCCAGCGCCATCCGGACCGCCTCGGCGAGCGGGAACTTCCGCATGACGAGGTCCGCCTCCTCGTCGCCGAGGACCTCCCTGTCCACTTCGGACAGCTCGCGGGCGAGGTAGACGCGGACGACCTCGTCGGTGAAGCCGGGCGACGCCGCGACGTCGACCAGGGTCTCCCACCGCTCGGCGCTGAGCCCGACCTCCTCGACCAGCTCGCGTTTGGCCGCCTCGACGGGGTCCTCCCCCGCCTTGTCGATCAACCCGGCGGGCAGTTCCCACAGCCGCCGCCCGATCGGGTGGCGGTACTGGTGGATCAGCGTCACCATGCCGTCCGAGTCGAGCGCGACGACGGCGACCGCGCCGAGGTGCTCGACGACCTCGCGGCGAGCGGTGCCGCCGCCGGGCATCACGACCTCGTCGACCCTCAGCCCCACCACACGTCCGATGTGGACGTCCTTTGTGGACGCGACGGTGAACTCGTGCTTACCAGGCTCGCTCACCGGGCCGCCGTCTGGGCGGTTTCGGGCAGCTCGACCGGCAGCCGCTCGGCGACCTTGCGGTCGACGACGGCCTTCACGAACGCGCTGAACAGCGGGTGCGGGCGGGTCGGGCGGCTCTTGAGCTCAGGGTGCGCCTGGGTGCCGACGAAGAACGGGTGCTTGTCGGCGGGCAGCTCCACGAACTCGACCAGGTGGTCGTCGGGCGAGGTGCCCGAGAACACCAGACCGGCGTCGGAAAGGCGCTTGCGGTAAGCGTTGTTGACCTCGTAGCGGTGACGGTGCCGCTCGGAGACCTCGGTGCTGCCGTACGCCTTCGCGACCTGCGAGCCCGGCTTGAGCTTGGCGACGTAGGCGCCCAGCCGCATCGTGCCGCCCATGTCGCGCTCGCCGGCAACGACGTCGCGCTGGTCGGCCATCGTGGAGATGACCGGGTTCGGGCCGTCCTCGAACTCGGCCGAGTTCGCGTCCTTGATCCCCGCCAGGTTCCGCGCCGCGTCGATCACCATGCACTGCAGGCCGAGGCACAGGCCCAGCAGCGGCAGCCCGTGGGTGCGGGCGTAGGCGATGGCGCCGACCTTGCCCTCGATACCGCGGACGCCGAAACCGCCCGGCACCAGCACACCGTCCACATCGGACAGCGCCGCGGCCGCACCGGCCGGGGTCTCGCAGGAATCCGAGGGGACCCAGGAGATCTGGACCTTGGCGCGGTGGGCGAACCCGCCCGCGCGCAGCGCCTCGGTGACCGACAGGTACGCGTCCGGCAGGTCGATGTACTTGCCGACGAGCGCGACCCGCACCGTCTCCGACGGGTTGTGCACCCGGTCGAGCAGGTCGCCCCACACGGTCCAGTCGACGTCGCGGAACGGCAGCCCGAGACGGCGCACCACGTAGGCGTCGAGCGCCTCACGGTGCAGCACCTTCGGGATGTCGTAGATCGACGGCGCGTCGGGGCAGGCGATGACGGCTTCGGTGTCGACGTCGCACATCAGGCCGATCTTGCGCTTGAGGTCCTCCGGCAGCTCGCGGTCGGCGCGGCAGACGAGCGCGTCGGGCTGGATACCGATGTTGCGCAGCGCGGCGACCGAGTGCTGGGTCGGCTTGGTCTTCAGCTCACCCGACGGGGCGAGGTACGGGACCAGGGAGACGTGGAGGAAGAAGCACTGGTCGCGGCCGACGTCGTGGCGGACCTGACGGCAGGCCTCCAGGAACGGCAGCGACTCGATGTCGCCGACGGTGCCGCCGACCTCGGTGATCACGACGTCCGGGCTGTTCCCGTCCTCGTCGGCGCCCGCCGCGGCGGTGATCCTCGCCTTGATCTCGTCGGTGATGTGCGGGATGACCTGCACGGTGTCGCCTAGGTACTCACCGCGGCGCTCCTTGGCGATGACCTCGGAGTACACCTGCCCGGTGGTGACGTTCGCCTTGCCGTCGAGAGCCCGGTCGAGAAAACGCTCGTAGTGCCCGATGTCCAGATCGGTCTCGGCGCCGTCGTCGGTGACGAACACCTCACCGTGCTGGAACGGGTTCATCGTGCCCGGATCGACGTTGAGGTACGGATCCAGCTTCTGCATCGTGACCCGGAGCCCACGTGCGGTAAGGAGCTGACCCAGGCTGGAAGCCGTGAGTCCCTTACCCAGAGAGGAGGCAACGCCTCCGGTGACAAAGACATACTTGGTAGCCCGCGACTGAAGTCCCACGGGCTTCCACCTTATCGCACGCCCGCCGGGGCGCTCACCGGCCACGCCGCAAGCGTCCGATGGAGTGGAAAACCGCTACCCTCGCGACGTGACAGACGCGCACGACACCTGGACCGCACCAGTCGCGGAAGGCCCGCTCGACGCGGACATCCGTGTCCCCGGTTCGAAGTCGATCACCAACCGGGCCTACGTCCTCGCCGCGCTCGCCAGCGCGCCGACGCGGGTGCGGACCCCGCTCGACTCCCGGGACGCGCGCCTGATGCTCGGCGCCATCTACGCCCTCGGCGCCCACTCGCAGGGCAGCATCGGCGGTTACCTCGTGCACCCGCTCGGCCCCGGCCGCGTCCATCCCGACGAGACCGTCCGGGTGGAACTCGGCAACGCGGGCACGGTCGCCCGGTTCACCCCCGCGCTCGCCGCGCTGGGCACGGGCCCGGCGCTGTTCGACGGCGACGAGGCCATCCGCCGCCGCCCGATCGGGCCGCTGCTGAAGGCGCTGCGCGACCTCGGCGCCCGCATCGACGACGACCGCCGCGACGCGCCGCCGTTCACCGTCCACGGTGAAGGCGGCTTGCGGGGTGGCAGGGTCGATCTGGACGCCTCGGCGTCGAGCCAGTTCCTGTCCGCGCTGCTGCTCGCCGGGCCGTCGTTCCAGCAGGGTGTCACCGTGCGTCTCGTGGGCGGCCAGGTGCCGAGCGAGCCGCATATCGCGATGACCGTCGAGATGCTCCGCCGGTTCGGGGCCACTGTGGACCGCGAGGGCGCCGAGTTCCACGTCGCGCCGACACGGCTTTCCTGCCCCGAGTACGTCGTCGAGCCGGATCTTTCGACGGCGGCGCCGTTCGTCGCCGCCGCGATCGCGACCGGCGGCACGGTGCGCGTCGCGGGCTGGCCGCAGCGGACGACGCAGCCCGGGGACTGGCTGCGCAGCCTGGCGCCCGTCTTGGGGGCCACCGCAGAACTCGACGCGGCGGGCCTGACGGTCACCGGCAGCGGCACGATCCCCGGCGTCGAGCTGGACCTGCACGACGTCGGCGAGCTGACGCCGGTGATCGCGGCGCTGCTGTGCTTCGCCGAGGGACCGTCGGTGATCTCAGGGGTGGCGCATCTTCGCGGCCACGAGACCGACCGGCTGACCGCGCTCGCCACCGAACTGTCGTCGCTCGGCGCCGACGTCCGAGAGACCGAGGACGGGCTGCGCATCACGCCGGCGCCGCTGCACGGCGGGAAGTTCCGCACCTACGACGACCACCGTCTGGTGATGGCGGCCGCGGTACTCGGCCTGAAGGTCGAAGGGGTCGAGGTGGAGAACCCGGGGACGGTCGGGAAGACCTTCCCCGGATTCGCCGAGGCCTGGACCTCGATGCTCGGCTAGGCGAGCCCGCCGGTGAACGGGGTCTCCCGCCACTGTTCGATCATCGGCTTCAAACCTTCCAGCAGCATCGGCAGCTCCGGCGCCATCGCCAAGCAGGCCACCCCTTGAAGCATGGCCAGCGCGCCCAGTGCCTTCAGTACTCGTTCGTCCGCCTCGCGCAGCCCGAGCTGCTCGGCGGCGGCGTTGTAGGCCGCGACGCCCTCGGCTCCCATGGCCGGGAGATCCAGTTCGATCGGGGCACGGTTGACGAGTTCGAAGTCCGAGCAGAGTTCGCCGTCCGGCGTGGCGATCAGGTTGTACCCGGGGGCGTCACCGTGTACCGGCTGGACCGTCGCGCCGGGGAAGGCCCGGGTGAACGCCGCTTCCGACTCGAACAACGGCCGGAGGACGTCCCATTCGCGCCGGGCCCGGTCCAGGTCGGCCGGTTCCAGCAGATCCGGGCGGTCCGCCAGCTGGTCGAGGCCGTCGGGGACGAACGGGATCAGACCGCCCATGAAGGCCAGGTCGCCGTCGTACTCGCGGAGGGCGGCGTGCAACCGGGCGACGATCCCCGCCCCGCGTTCGGGGCTGATCTCGGCTTTCTTGTCGTGCTCGACGAACTGCCAGAACGTCATCGAGAAACCGTCGCGCTGCACCGGTTCCGCGGGTACGAGCGGGCTCGGCGGGACGACCGGGTGGCCGCGGCTCGCGAGCCAGCCGGTGACGGCCAGCTCACGCCGCTGGTCGATCAGCTGCGTCTCGAGCGTGGTCGTGCGCGGCAGCACGGTCGGCACGCGCACTACCACCGGCAGGGGTGACAAGCGCACGATGACCGAGAAGACGTCGTACAGGATTTCCGGCTCGTCGAAGGACAGTCCGAGATCGCGTCCCGCGGAGACCGCGGCGGCCACCGCCCGCGCGGTGCGGGCGGCCCGTTGTTCGTCGGTGATCATGCCCGCGAGTCTGACATGTCCGGTTCACCCGGCGGAGCGTTCTCCGTCGTCCTCGGGGAACAGCGTCTTCAGCGTGACCTCCCGGTTCACCCGCACGTGTTCGACGGCGTGGGCCCGCGCTCGGGCGGCGTCGCCGGAAGCGATCGCGTCGTAGAGGCGGCGGTGCTCGTCGAGCAGCTCGCCCCAATGTTCGTTCTGGCTGGTCAGCCAGCGCAGCCTGCCTTCGAGCGGGCGGAGGATCTCGTGCAGCAGCCCGTTGCCGGCGAGCGCGACGATCTGGTCGTGGAAGCGGGTGTTGAGCAGGGTGATCCGGGCCGGGTCGCCGCTTTCGGTCGCGCGGGCGGCGTCGGTGAGCAGCCGTTCGAGCGCGCGGAGTTCCGCCTTGCCCGCCCGTTCGGCGGCCAGGCCGGCGGCGAGCCCTTCGAGCGCCTCGCGGACGTCGAACAGCTCCTCGACGTCGGCCTTGGCCAGCTGGCGCACGACGATGCGACGCGGCGACTGGACCGCGAGGAAACCTTCGGCCTCCAAGCTCCGGATGGCCTCGCGCACCGGGACCCGGGAGACGCCGAGGTCTTCGGCGAGCTCGCGTTCGACGAGCCTGTCCCCCGGCTTCAGCCGTCCGGCGAGGATACGTTCACGCAGCTCGTCGCGGACCCGCTGCCGGGTCGCGGCCAGCGGCTGACGCGGTCCTTCCTCGGCCACCTGAGCCCCCTTCACCACCGCTGTAACAGCTTGTAACACCGAGTTTATCGGCAGAAACCTTGACGACGGCCCACCGCGGGGTGATATTTGGGATGCCAAATTTTGGGATACCAAATCGACCGGACGTCCCCGTCGATCGGAGGCCCCGCATGACCGCCGCCCCAGCAACCCGGTCCGAAGCGCCTACCACCGAGAACGCCGATCCCCGGCTCTGGAACGAAGACCTCGCCCCGGCGAAGGAACGCCGCTGGAAGGTCTACGACATCTTCGCGCTGTGGATGTCGGACGTGCACAACCTCGGCAACTACACCTTCGCGGCGGGCCTGTTCGTCCTCGGGCTCTCGGCCTGGCAGGTGTTCACCGCGCTGCTGACCGGTTTCGTGCTCATCTACTTCGGCATGAACCTGATGGGCCGGATCGGCCAGAAGACCGGCGTCCCCTTCCCCGTCGTCGCCCGCATCAGCTTCGGCACCTTCGGCGCGAACCTGCCCGCGCTGATCCGCGCGATCATCGCGATCTTCTGGTACGGCATCCAGACCTACCTCGCCTCCGTCGCCATCACGCTGCTCGTGCTCGCGATCGATCCGGGCCTGAAACCGTTGACGGAAGTGGGTTTCCTCGGCCTGCACGCGCTCAGCTGGATCTGTTTCATCGCGCTATGGCTCGCGCAGGCGCTCGTGCTCACCCGCGGCATGGAGGCCGTGCGCAAGTTCCAGGACTGGTGCGGTCCCGGCATCTGGGTCGTGATGATCGCGCTCGCCGTGTGGATCCTCGCGGCCGCCGACTGGAACATCTCCTTGACCAGCAACCCGAAGGCACTGTCCACAGGGGAGCAAGTACGGCAGTGGTTCGGCGCCGTCGGCCTGATCCTGTCCATCTACGGCACCCTGATGCTCAACTTCTGCGACTTCTCCCGGTTCGCCCCCAACCAGAAAACGGTGCGGCGCGGCAACTTCTGGGGGCTGCCGATCAACTCGACGGCGTTCGCGCTGCTGTCGGTGCTGGTGACCGCGGGCAGCCTCCAGGTGTTCGGCGAAGCCATCACCGACCCCGCCGAACTGCTGGCCCGCATCGACAACACTCCCGTGCTGATCATCGGAGCGCTGACCTTCGCGATCGCCACCATGGGCGTGAACATCGTCGCGAACTTCGTCTCCCCCGCCTACGACCTGGCCAACATCTGGCCCAAACGGATCACCTTCACCATCGGCGGCATGATCAGCGCGGTCGCGGCACTGTGCGTGCTGCCGTGGAAGCTGTACTCCTCCCCCGCGGTGGTCAACTACTTCCTCGGCGGCCTCGGTGCCTTTCTTGGCCCGCTGTTCGGCATCATGATCGTCGATTACTACCTGGTGAAACGCGGCCGGATCGACGTGGACAAGCTGTTCGTCGCCGGGCCCGATTCGCCGTACCACTACAAACGCGGGTTCAACCCGCGCGCGATGGTCACCTTCCTGCCCACGGCGGCGTTGTCCGCGATCATCGCCCTGGTGCCGTTCTTCGCCCCCGCCGCGCCGTACTCCTGGTTCATCGGCACCGCGTCCGCCGCGGCCCTCTATTTCGTGGTGACGCGCAAGCAGCGGGTCGCGTGATGCGGATCCTGGTCACCAACTGCAACACCACCGAGGCGATGACGAAGGAGATCGAGGCCGGCGCCCGCGCCGCGGCGAGTCCCGGCACCGAAATCCTGGCCAGAACCCCGCTGTGGGGCCCGGAATCCGCGGAAGGCTGGCTGGACAGCTTCCTCAGCGCCGCGGCCGTCCTCGACCTTCTCAACGGGCTGGACGAGCCGTTCGACGCACTCGTGATGGCCGGTTTCGGCGAGCACGGACGGGAAGGCGCGCGGGAACTGCTCGACGTCCCGGTCGTCGACATCACCGAGGCCGCCGCGCATCTGGCCTGCCTGCTGGGAAGACGCTACGGCGTCGTGACCACATTGGACCGGACGTGCGGGCTCATCGAAGACAGCCTGCACGCCGCGGGCGTCGCGCAGAACTGCGTCGGCGTCCTCGGTGCCGGGCTCGGCGTCCTCGAACTGACCGACGAACGCCGGACGGAGTCCGCGCTGCTGACCGCCGGACGGCGTGCCCGCGACGCGGGAGCGGAAGTCCTCGTCCTCGGCTGCGCGGGAATGACGGGACTCGATCGCCGGATCTCGGCGATGCTGGACATCCCGGTGATCGACGGCGTCGCCGCCGCCGTCCGCCTCGCCGAATCCCTTGTCGCCCTCGACCTCAAGACCAGCCGGGCCGGCTCCTACGCCCGCCCGCTCCCGAAAACCCGGCTCTGGCCCCGCATTTAGTCCTCTGGACGCGGTCCTTGCACACGCAAGTACCAAATGCGCAAAGGGCTAGTTGCCGTCCGCGGCGATACCAGGGGCAGGTGCCTGGGCGTTGCCCGCGATGCCGTAGCGGCCCGCGCCACCTTCGAGCTGCTCGCGCAGCGCCAAGATCGTGGTGACCCGGCCCGCCGCGGTCTCCGCGTTGTCCACAGTGGACAGGATCGAGGTCGACGAGGTGTCGGCGCGGACGACGCCGATCGCGCCGGTGCCGTCGGCGGATCCCGCGCCCCCGGCCAGCACGGTGCCCGCGCCGGAGCGGTCCAGCTGCGCGGCGAACCGCGCGATGGTCGAGGCACGGTCACCTGCGCCGTCACCGGTGTACTTCGAACCGGTGAGCACGATCGCGAGCTGCGCGGGCTTCACGTCCCCGCCGGTCTTGAGGAAACCGCCGTCGGTGAGCCCGCCGAGCGCGGCCGCCAGCTCCACCGGCGTGGACTGCGGCTGCGCGTTGTCCTTGTTCAGCAACGCGACCGAGCCGATCAGCGCGCCCGCGAGGGTGCCGGGGTCGCCCGCGGTCGGGAACTGGACACCGGCGGGCTGCAGACGCGACACCACGTCACGCAGCTGATCGGAGCGCATCGGGTCGGAGAACGCCTCGGTCAGCTGGATCTCCCCGGTGACGGCGGCACCGGACTGACCGACGAGCTGCTTGAGCGCGTCCCGGTCCGCCGGCTTCGCGTCCTCTGTGGTCACCAGCACCACCGAACGCTTGTCCAGCTGCCCGGCGACGACCTTCGGCCCCATCGCGCCGGCGAACGCGTCCGCGTCACCGAGCCTGGCGTTGAGCGTGTTGCGCTGCGCTTCCAGATCCGCGACCTGGGTACCCAGATCCTCCTTCTGGCCGGCGAGGCCGGAAAGCAGGGCACCGTTCAGCGCCGTGGACCCGAGCACCACCCCGATGGCGAGCGCCAGGAAGCAGGCGGCGATGGAAACGATGTGGTACCGCAGTGAAATCACGTGAAGAGTCCCTTGCCCCAGGCGATGAACGAGTTCCAGGTGTCGCGGATCCAGTCGAGGTAGACCGAACCCACGTCGGACACCAGCAGCGCGGCCCCGACGGCCACCAGGGTCGCGACGACCAGCAGGACGATCGCGCCGATGGACACCCGGCTGCGGTGCAGGGTCGCGACCGCCTTGCCGTCGACCAGTTTCGTGCCGAGCTTGAGCCTGGTGAGGAACGTCGACGGGTTCGAACCCGACCGGCCGTGGTCGAGGAACTCCCGCAGGGTCGCCTGGAAACCGACGGTGACCACCAGGCTCGCCTCGTGCGCGTCGGCCAGCAGCAGCGCCAGATCCTCGGCGTTGCCCGTCGCGGGGAAGGTGACCGCGCCGATCCCGAGGTCCTGGATGCGCTCGACACCCGGCGCGTGCCCGTCCGGCTGCGCCGGCACCACGACCTCGCCGCCGCTGCGCAGCGTCTCCGCGCCGATCCCGTGCGGGTCGCCGACGATGACGTCCGGCTGATATCCCTGCGCGCGCAGGGTGTCCGCCCCGGCGTCGACACCGATCAGCACCGGCCGGTGCTCGCCGATGTACTTCTTCAGCTTCTTGAGGTCTTCGGCGTGCCCGTTGCCGCCGGCGACCACGAGGGCGTGCCGGTCCTTGAGCGGAACGCGGATCTCCGGGACACCGACCCCGTCGAGGATGAGGCTGCGTTCCCGGCGGAGGAATTCGATCGTGTTCGCGGAGAACGCCTCGAGCTGGGTGGACATCCCGGCCTTGGCCTCGATCATCTGGTCCGCGACGCTTTCCCGCGTCTGCTGGACACCCGAGCCGAGCTGCCGCTCTCCGATGTAGACGACGCCTTCGTGCAGGCGGAGTTTCGTGCCGTCCTTCACCTTGCGCAGCAGTTCGCCGCCGACCGAATCGACCAGCGGGATCCCGGCTTCGAGCAGGATCTCCGGGCCCAGGTTGGGGAAACGGCCGGAGATCGACGGCGAGGCGTTCACCACCGCCGCGACTTCGGCCTCCACCAAGGCATCGGCGGTCGACCGGTCGAGGTCGAGCTGGTCGAGGACGACGATGTCGCCAGGGCTCAGCCGGCGGAGCAGCTCGCGCGTACGCCGGTCGACCCTGGCGACGCCGGTGATCCCGGGGAGGGTCTCTTGGTTACGCGAGAGCAAGCCGGTGAGCTTCATGCGACCGATATTGACAAATCCGCGCGGCCTTCCGTGTCCGCCACGCCGATGGAAACACGCCGATTAACCCACACCGGTTCGGCCGCGGCCTCCCGCCACGAACGGTGCGAAAGCCACTTTCGCAACCTTCAGCGTTGCGAAAGTGGCTTTCGCAACCTTACCGAGTACCTCGACCCGGCCAGAGCGGCAGAAGTGGTGAAGGCCTCCTTCACCACCCTGAAGGTAGGAAAGGAGGCCTTCACGGACTCACGCAGGCGGAGCTTACTTCGCCTTCTTTCGCTTTCCGCCGCGACGGGCCTTGGGCTTGTCCGGCGCGCTCTTGTCGGCCTCGGCGACGGCGAGCAATTCCTCCGCGTGCGCCCGGCCGGTCTCGGTGCTTTCCATTCCGGCGAGCATGCGGGCGAGCTCGACGACCCGCTCCGACTGTTCGAGCACGCGCACCCCACTGCGGGTCACTCCGCCGCTGGTGCCCTTGTCCACCACCAGATGCTGATCGGCGAACGCGGCCACCTGCGGCAGATGCGTGACCACCAGGACCTGGTGACTGCGCGCCAGCCGCGCGAGCCGCCTGCCGATCTCGACCGCCGCCCGGCCGCCGACCCCGGCGTCGACCTCGTCGAACACCAGTGTCTGCACGGTGTCCGCGTGCGCGAGGACGACCTCGATCGCCAGCATCACGCGGGAAAGCTCGCCGCCGGAAGCGGCCTTGTGCACCGGGAGCGGCGGCGCGCCGTTGTGCGCCTTCAGCAGCAACTCCACTTCGTCGACGCCGTCGGGCCCGGCGTGCACGAGCCTGCCGCCGACCTTCACCGCGTGCGCGTCGCTCTCGTCCACTGCGCGCCGCTCGACGGTGATCTCGATCTCGGCCTGCCCCATGGCGAGCCCGGCCATCTCGGCGGTGATCGCCTCGGCGAGCTCGGCGGCGGCCTCGACCCGCGCTTCCGACAGCGTGAGCGCGTGTTCCGCCAGCGTGACGGCGAGTTCGTCGCGGCGCTTGGCCAGCTCGGCCAGCGCCTCCTCGGAGGTGTCCATCGTGGACATCCGGCGACGGGCGTCGTCGGCCCAGGCGAGGACACCGTCCACGTCCGCGGCGTATTTGCGCGTGAGCCGCTTCAGGTCCGCCTGGCGCGCGAGCACCTTCTCCAGCAACGCCGGGTCGGCGTCGAGGGTTTCGAGGTAGCTGCCCAGCTCGGTGCCCACTTCGGACAGCAGCACCGATGCCTCGTCCAGCCGGGGCCCGAGTTCGCGCAGCACGGCGTCTTCGGAACCGTTCAGATGGCGCGTCGCCTCGCCGATCAGCCCCAGCGCGCCGGGCGCGTCCGGATCCCCGTCCGCCGAACCGGCGACGGCGGCGTGCGCCGCGCTGGCCGCCGCCCGCAGTTCGTCGACCGCGGCGAGCCGTTTGATCTGCTCGGTGAGCTCGGTGTCCTCGCCGGGTTCCGGCGCGACGGCGTCGATCTCGGCGAGGCCGTGGCGCAACAGGTCTGCCTGCTGCGCCATCTCGCGGGAGCGGGTGGAGCGTTCGGTCAGCTCGGCTACGACGGCGAGCCACTCGTCCCGGACCGCGCGGTAGCGCTCGAGCGGTTCGGTGACGGCCTCGCCGGCGAACCGGTCGATCACCGCGCGCTGCTCGGCGGGCCGCAACAGGCGCAGCTGATCGTTCTGCCCGTGGACGGCGATCAGCTGCTCGGACAGATCGGCCAGCACCCCGACCGGCACCGAACGGCCGCCGAGGTGGGCACGGGACCGGCCGTCGACCGAGACCGCGCGCAGCGCGATGACGCTGCCGTCCTCGTCGACCTCCGCCCCGGCGTCGGTGACGATCCGGGTGGCGCCTTCGGCACCGCCCAGCTCGAAGCGGCCTTCCACGAAGGCCTTCAGCATTCCCGTCCGCACCTTGGACACTTCGGCTCGGCCGCCGGAGAGCAGGTGCAACCCGCTGACGACCATGGTCTTGCCCGCACCCGTCTCACCGGTGACGACGGTGAAGCCCGCGTGCAGTTCCAGCAGGGCGTCCTCGATGACTCCGAGGCCCTGGATGCGCATCTCGGCCAGCACGACGCCCACCGTAGCGGCCCACCCCGACCATTCCCGCACCCGGCACGTCATGAAAGGGGCCTTGACGACGAAAGTTGTCCTCAACGGCCCTTTCACGACATCCGTCAGCGGGCGTGTCGCTCCCGCCAGCCCTTGATCGGCAACGAGAACTTGTGCACCAGCCGGTCGGTGAACGGGCCTTCCCACAACCGGACCAGGCGCACCGGCACCCGGCCGCAGGTGACCCGCACGGCCGCGCCGGCGGGAAGATCGAAGGTCCGCGATCCGTCGCAGGTCAGGACGGCGGGCGAACCGTCCGGATCGATGGCGACGGTGATCTCCGAGTCCCGCGAGACGACCAGCGGCCGGGAGAACATCGCGTGCGCGTTGCTCGGGACCACCAGCAGGGCTTGGACGTCCGGCCAGATGATCGGCCCGCCCGCGGAGAACGCGTACGCCGTCGAACCGGTCGGAGTGGCACACAGGACGCCGTCGCAGCCGAAGGACGACACGGGCCTTCCGTCGACCTCGATGAGCGCGTCCAGCACGCGCTCACGCGAGCTCTTCTCGACGCTGGCCTCGTTGAGCGCCCACGTGTTGACGGTCTCCTCACCGTCGACGGTCACGACGACGTCGACGGTCATCCGCTCTTCGACCTGGTAGTCGCCGTCGACGGCGCGCTGGACGGTGTCGGCGAGCTTGTCCGAATCGGCCTCCGCCAGGAAGCCGACCCGGCCGAGGTTCACACCGAGGACCGGAACGCCGTTCGGCCTTGCCAGTTCCGCGGCCCGCAGCAACGTGCCGTCGCCGCCGAGCACGAACACCAACTCGGTGCCGGCGGCCGGGTCCTGCTCCGGCGCCATGACCGTGCAGGGGGCGCCGATCCCGCCGTCGGCTTCCAGCATCTCCCGGACGTCCTCGTCGAGTACCCGAAGCCGCACACCCGCCTTGGCGAAACGGGCTGAAACCTCGCGTGCCGCGTCCCGGGTCGCGTCCCGGTCCGGGTGCACGACGAGCAGCACCTCGCGATCGCTCATTGGGGTCCCTCCAGGACTGCGGTCCGGACGAGCCGCTCGGCGTCGGTGCCGTCGGTCTCCCCCGCCCCGCGGGTAAGCCATACGAAGTATTCGACGTTCCCCGACGGCCCGGGAAGCGGGCTCGCCACGACGCCGCGCAGGCTCAGGTCCAGCTTCTCGGCCTCGGCGAGCACACCGAGCACCGATTCGGCGCGCAGTTCGGGGTCGCGGACGACGCCGCCGCTGCCGAGCCGGTCCTTGCCGACCTCGAACTGTGGTTTCACCATCGGCACCAGATCGGCGCCGTCCCGCGCGCAGGCGGCCAGCGCGGGCAGCACGAGTTTGAGCGAAATGAACGAGAGGTCCCCGACCACGAGGTCGACCTGACCGCCGAGGTCTTCCGGGGCCAGGTTGCGGACGTTCGTCTTGTCCAGGACGACCACGCGGTCGTCGGTGCGCAGGCGCCAGTCCAGCAGACCGCGGCCGACGTCGGCGGCGATCACCGTGGCGGCGCCGTTGCGCAGCAGGACGTCGGTGAAGCCACCGGTCGAAGCGCCCGCGTCGAGACAGCGTTTTCCCTCGGTGGAAAGACCTTGCGGAGTGAAGGCTTCGAGCGCGCCGAGCAGCTTGTGCGCGCCGCGGGACGCCCAGCCGGGATCGTCGCCGTCGCGCACCACGATCGGCGCGCCGGACTCGACCCCGGTCGCGGGTTTGGTGGCCACCATGCCGCGCACGGTGACCTTGCCTTCGGCGATCAGCGCCGACGCCTGCTCCCGGGAACGGGCGAGTCCCCGCCGGACGAGCTCCGCGTCCAGGCGGGCGCGTTTGGGCACGCGGTCAGACCTTGTCGATGGTGGACAGCGCCACCGTCAGCTCGGTGTGCACGGCCTCGAACCGGTCGACGTGCTCCGAGAGCGGAAGCGCGGTGAGGTCGTCGAGACCCGCCACCGCTTCGTCGATCCCGGCCCGGGGATCCGTGTCCTGCTGCGCGAACTGTTCGGCCTGGACCGCCGGAGGCCCGGGCACCGGCGGCGGGCCCGGCACCGGCGGTCGCGGCACGGGGTGGAAGTGGTCTTGCACCCCACCAAGTTAGCAGCGCTGGTCAGCCGAGGCGCAGCTCGGCGAGCGCGGCGCGGGCGGTGTCGCCCACACCACGGACCTCGGTGATCCCCGACTCCCAGGCCGCCGCGCACAACGCGCGCAACAGGTCGAGGGAGTCGCCTTCACCATCGGCTTCGAGGACGTCACCCTGTGCGGTGACGCGCCAGCCGTCCTTCGGCCCGATTTCGAGAAGTTCCGCCCGGCTGCTCAGCCCGGACAGGTCCTGCGCGAGGTAGCGCGGACGCTCCTCGGGCCTCGCCGCGATCAGGGACGCCGCGTCGGCGACGCCGGTCAGGACGCAGAGCGCGTCGATGCCGGCCGCGACCGCGCCCTCGATGTCGGTGTCCAGCCGATCGCCGACGACGAGGGCCCGCTCCGCGCTCGCGTCGCGCGCCGCCGTCGTGAACAGCCCTGGCGCCGGCTTGCCAGCCACCAACGGTTCGACGCCGGTGGCGTGGCGCAACGCGGCCACCATCGACCCGTTGCCCGGCAGCAGACCACGTTCGCTGGGCAGCGTCGCGTCGACGTTCGTCGCCACCCAGAGCGCGCCCGCGCGGATGGCGAGACACGCCTCCGCGAGGGCCGCCCAGGTGTTCTGCGGCGAGTGCCCTTGCACCACCGCGGCCACGTCCGGACCGGCTTCCCGGACCGTCCGCAGGCCGACGGACTCGACCTCGGCGGCCAGCGAGTCCGTGCCCACGACGAGGACCACCGCGCCCTGAGGCAGCCGCTCACCCAGCAGGGCGGCGGCGGCCTGAGAGCTCGTGTGGACCTCTTCGGGGGTGGCGGGCAGTCCGAGTGCCTCCAGGTGCGCGGAGACCTCCGCGGGCGCCTTGGAGGCGTTGTTGGTCACCCACCGGACGGCCGTGCCGTGGTCCCGAAGCGCCCGAAGCGCTTCCGGTGCGCCCGGGACCACTTCGGTGCCGTGGTAGACCGTGCCGTCGAGGTCGAACAGGACCGCGTCGTACCCGGCCGACAGGGCGTCAGCCATTGGTGAGCTCCGCGGCGCGCTCGGCGGCGTCGGTCTCGTCCTCCTCGTCGGCCTCTGCCGCGTTCAGGAACCAGCGGATCGCCTCGTCCTTGCGGTCGGCGGCGGCGAGGTTGTCCGCGTAGGCGTAGAACAGCCGGGCGCTCCACGGATCGCGCTTCTCCGCCTTGAGGTCGTCACCCTGGAGGGAGACGACGGCGGCGTCCAGCTGGCCGAGGTCACGCCGGGCGCCGGCCGCGACGATCGCGAGCTCGACCTGGGTCGCCTTGGACAGACGCTCCTTGTCGACCTCCTTCGCGAGGTCGAGTGCCCGCTCCGGGCGGCCGATGGCGCGCTCGGCGTCGGCGATGATCGCGATGTGGTCGTCCGTCCGGGTCATCCGGCGGACGGCCCGCAGCTCGGACAGCGCCTCGGACCAGTTGCCCGCGTGGTAGGCGACCAGGCCGAGCGCCTCACGGACGATCGGGACCCGCGACGCCTTGGCCTTCGCGTACTTGGCGTGCTCCATGGCGGCTTCGGGGTCCTCGTCGACGAGGCCACCGGCCGCGACCAGGTGCTTGCCGACGGTTTCCGCCAGTGCCTTGGGCAGGGTGCGGAGCTCCCGGCGGACCTCCTCGTCGAGATCGGAGAACTCGATGCCTTCGGGCAGCTCCGGAGCCTCGAGCAGCTCACGCGCCAAGGTCTCGTCGTCGACCGGCCTGTCGTCCACGCGAGGCGAGGAACGGAAGTCCTTGCGGCCCTCGGAACGGTCGCGCTGGGGACGGTCGTCGCGCTTGCGGTCGAACCCGCCGCGCTTGTCGTCGTAGCGCTTCTCGGGCCGGTCGGACGAGCGACGGTCGGGACGGTCGCCGGACGGCCGGTACGAACCGCGCTTGTCGTCGCCACGATTGTCGCGGTCGCCGAAGCTCTTGCGCTCGTAGCCACCGCCGCTGGGACGACGGTCGCCACCGGAACGGGAGCCACCGCGGTCGTCGCGATAGGACGGACGCCGGTCGTCGCCGCCCCGGTTGTCACGGCTGTCGCGGTCACCGGAGGACTTGCCCTGGGGGCGTCCCTCGTAACGGTTGCCGGACGGGCGGTCGTCGGAACGGCCGCGGTTGTCCGAGCCATAGCCGGAACGGGCCGGGCGGCTGTCGGAGCGCTTTTCGTACCGGCCCTCGGAACGGTTGTCCGAACGGCTGTCGGAGCGGTTGTCGTAACGACGCTCGGGACGGCTGTCGGACGAGCGGTAGCCGCCACGGTTCTCGGACCGGTAGCCGCCACGATTGTCACTGCCGCGGTTGTCGCCGCCGCGGTACCCGCCGCGATCGCCGCCACGGCTGTCGCGGTTGTCGGACCGGTAGCCACCGCGGCTGTCGCCGCCCCGGTTGTCCGAGCGGTAACCGCCCCGGCTGTCTCCACCACGGTTGTCGCGGTTGTCGCCGCCGCGGTATCCACCGCGATCGCCGCCACGGCTGTCCGAGCGGTAACCGCCGCGGTCGCCGCCCTTGTAGTCGCGGCTGTCGCGCCGGTCGTCGGAGCGGAAGCCGCCACGACGGTCGTTGTCGCGGCCGCCGGACCGGTCGTCGTTGTTGTAGCGCGGGCGGTTGTCGTCACGCCCCTGGCCTGCGAACCGGCTGCCACCGGGGCGCTGGTCACGAGGACCGTCGCCGCTGCGGGAGGGCTTGCCGGGGTAACCACCGGACCCGCGGGCACCGCGGTCGTCCCTGCGCGGACGGCCCTGGTAGCCGCCATCCCGGCCGCCCCGGTCCTGCCTACCGCCGGCGGAACCGCGCCGGTCACCTCGCTGCGCGTCAGACCGGCCTCCGCGGGGACTGTCGTCCCGGCGACCCGACCGGCCGGACGCGCCATCATCTGAGTCACGTCGACCGAACTCGGACACCTGGCCTCCTGCCACTATTGAAAAGTTTCGACACTGGGGCCCACCCGTCAGGTGGGCCAACGGACCATTCTAGTCGGTCCATGGACATGAAAAGAGACAGGGCCCTGACCGGGGAGAACCTGTTGGGGTTCTCGACCCTGGTCAGGACCCTGTCCTGAAGTTAGTCCGGCGGTGTCCTACTCTCCCACAACCCTTCGGTTGCAGTACCATCGGCGCTGTCAGGCTTAGCTTCCGGGTTCGGAATGGGACCGGGCGTTTCCCTGACGCTATAACCACCGAAACACTACGAAACAACACACACAGTCTGTTTCCAGATCGGTGTGGTGTTTCAGAGCTGTAGAGTGGATGCGTAACATCTTTGTGGGCAAGTCCTCGGCCTATTAGTACCAGTCAACTCGACAACACATTACTGTGCTTCCATTTCTGGCCTATCAACCCAATGGTCTGTTGGGGGCCTTAACCCACAAGGGGTGGGATACCTCATCTTGGAACAGGCTTCCCGCTTAGATGCCTTCAGCGGTTATCCCTTCCGAACGTGGCCAACCAGCCATGCCACTGGCGTGACAACTGGCATACCAGAGGTTCGTCCGTCCCGGTCCTCTCGTACTAGGGACAGCCTTCCTCAAGTATCCTACGCGCGCGGCGGATAGGGACCGAACTGTCTCACGACGTTCTAAACCCAGCTCGCGTGCCGCTTTAATGGGCGAACAGCCCAACCCTTGGGACCTACTCCGGCCCCAGGATGCGACGAGCCGACATCGAGGTGCCAAACCATGCCGTCGATATGGACTCTTGGGCAAGATCAGCCTGTTATCCCCGGGGTACCTTTTATCCGTTGAGCGACACCCCTTCCACCAGGTGGTGCCGGATCACTAGTCCCGACTTTCGTCCCTGCTCGACATGTCTGTCTCACAGTCAAGCTCCCTTGTGCACTTGCACTCAACACCTGATTGCCAACCAGGCTGAGGGAACCTTTGGGCGCCTCCGTTACTCTTTAGGAGGCAACCGCCCCAGTTAAACTACCCATCAGGCACTGTCCCTGAACCAGATCATGGTCCGAGGTTCAGATTCCCAATCCGACCAGAGTGGTATTTCAACAACGACTCCACCAACACTAGCGTGCCAGCTTCACAGTCTCCCACCTATCCTACACAAGCCGAACCGAAAACCAATACCAAACTATAGTAAAGGTCCCGGGGTCTTTCCGTCCTGCCGCGCGTAACGAGCATCTTTACTCGTAGTGCAATTTCGCCGGGCCTGTGGTTGAGACAGCCGGAAAGTCGTTACGCCATTCGTGCAGGTCGGAACTTACCCGACAAGGAATTTCGCTACCTTAGGATGGTTATAGTTACCACCGCCGTTTACTGGCGCTTAAATTCTCAGCTTCACCCCGAAGGGTTAACCGGTCCTCTTAACGTTCCAGCACCGGGCAGGCGTCAGTCCATATACATCGTCTTGCGACTTCGCATGGACCTGTGTTTTTAGTAAACAGTCGCTTTCCGCTGGTCTCTGCGGCCACCCACCCCTAGTCCGCAAGGGACTTCAGAGTGTTTGGCCCCCCTTCTCCCGAAGTTACGGGGGCATTTTGCCGAGTTCCTTAACCACAGTTCACCCGATCGCCTTAGTATTCTCTACCTGACCACCTGTGTTGGTTTGGGGTACGGGCCGTGCACGCACTCGCTAGAGGCTTTTCTCGGCAGCATAGGATCACTCTACTTCGCCTCAATCGGCTACGCATCACGTCTCAACCTTGATGAGCGGCGGATTTGCCTACCACTCGGTCTACACGCTTACACCAGTACTACCACTCACTGGCGGAGCTACCTTCCTGCGTCACCCCATCACTCGACTACTACGGAATCAGATCCCACGCTCCACAACACCGCTCCACCCCGAAGGGTCTTGCGATGCGCTTCGGGTGGTTAGTATCAACCGCCTCATCCTGGGCGCACGTGCTCGGGTACGGGAATATCAACCCGTTATCCATCGACTACGCCTGTCGGCCTCGCCTTAGGTCCCGACTTACCCTGGGCGGATTAGCCTGGCCCAGGAACCCTTGGTCATCCGGCGGCAGAGTTTCTCACTCTGCATTCGCTACTCATGCCTGCATTCTCACTCCCACACCCTCCACGACTGGCTTCCGCCGCCGCTTCCCTGGATGCAGGACGCTCCCCTACCCATCAACACGACTAGACGTCCCCGCAAGGAGAACGCCGATCTATATGTGTCAATGACACAGCTTCGGCGGTGTGCTTAAGCCCCGCTACATTGTCGGCGCAGGACCACTTGACCAGTGAGCTATTACGCACTCTTTCAAGGGTGGCTGCTTCTAAGCCAACCTCCTGGTTGTCTGGGCAATCCCACATCCTTTCCCACTGAGCACACACTTAGGGGCCTTAGCTGGTGTTCTGGGCTGTTTCCCTCTCGACGACGAAGCTTATCCCCCGCCGTCTCACTGCCACACTCTCACACCACGGTATTCGGAGTTTGGTTGATTTCGGTAACCCGGTAAGGCCCCTAGACCATCCAGTAGCTCTACCCCCGTGGAGAAACATGTGACGCTGCACCTAAATGCATTTCGGGGAGAACCAGCTATCACGGAGTTTGATTGGCCTTTCACCCCTACCCACAGCTCATCCCCTCAGTTTTCAACCTAAGTGGGTTCGGCCCTCCACGTCGTCTTACCGACGCTTCAGCCTGGCCATGGGTAGATCACTCCGCTTCGGGTCTAGACCACGCGACTCAATCGCCCTATTCAGACTCGCTTTCGCTACGGCTACCCCACACGGGTTAACCTCGCCACGCAGCACTAACTCGCAGGCTCATTCTTCAAAAGGCACGCCATCACCTCAACATCACAAAGATGTGCTCGGGCTCTGACGGCTTGTAGGCACACGGTTTCAGGTACTCTTTCACTCCCCTCCCGGGGTACTTTTCATCTTTCCCTCACGGTACTAGTCCGCTATCGGTCTTCAGGAAGTATTTAGGCTTACCGGGTGGTCCCGGCAGATTCACAGCAAATTCCACGAGCTCGCTGCTACTCGGGAACACCACCAAGGTCCACAAACATGTGTTTTCGCGTACGGGACTCTCACCCACTCCGGTCGCCCATCCCAAGGCGTTCCACTAACACACGCGCAAACCCGGAAGACTGTCAGATCCTCCAAGGCGGGTCCCACAACACCACACACACAACGCCTGACAGCTTGACATGTGCATGGTTTAGCCTCTTCCGCTTTCGCTCGCCACTACTCACGGAATCACGGTTGTTTTCTCTTCCTACGGGTACTGAGATGTTTCACTTCCCCGCGTTCCCTCCACACACCCTATATATTCAGATGCGGGTAACACCACATAACTGGTGCTGGGTTTCCCCATTCGGAAATCCTCGGATCACAGCTCGGTTGACAGCTCCCCGAGGCATATCGCAGCCTCCCACGTCCTTCATCGGCTCCTGAAGCCAAGACATCCACCATGTGCCCTTAACAACTTGACCACAAAGATGCTCGCATCCACTCTACAGTTCTCAAACACCACACCAGAAACAAACAACCCTGGAGCTCGTGTAAGCCCCTCGGCGTGTTGCCTCAGGACCCAACAGCGTGCATAGTGAACAATTCTCGACTGAATCCGGCGTAACACTTTCCACGCTCCTTGCGGAGCAGTACTCGCCCCCGCCGGCAACCCAATCTCGAACCCTAACCAGTAGTTCCACAATTCCTTGAGCAAGCCCGGCAACACCACATTCGGATGTTGAGCCGTGCCCACTCCACCACCGTTGGTCCGGGTATCCCGGCGGGGTGGATGTGTTGCTCCTTAGAAAGGAGGTGATCCAGCCGCACCTTCCGGTACGGCTACCTTGTTACGACTTCGTCCCAATCGCCAGTCCCACCTTCGACCACTCCCTCTGCAAGCAGTTGGGCCATGGGCTTCGGGTGTTACCGACTTTCATGACGTGACGGGCGGTGTGTACAAGGCCCGGGAACGTATTCACCGCAGCGTTGCTGATCTGCGATTACTAGCGACTCCGACTTCACGCAGTCGAGTTGCAGACTGCGATCCGAACTGAGACCGGCTTTAAGGGATTCGCTCCACCTCGCGGTATCGCAGCCCTCTGTACCAGCCATTGTAGCATGTGTGAAGCCCTGGACATAAGGGGCATGATGACTTGACGTCATCCCCACCTTCCTCCGAGTTGACCCCGGCAGTCTCCCACGAGTCCCCGCCATAACGCGCTGGCAACGTAGGATAAGGGTTGCGCTCGTTGCGGGACTTAACCCAACATCTCACGACACGAGCTGACGACAGCCATGCACCACCTGTACACCAACCACAAGGGAAGCCCTATCTCTAGGGATGTCTGGCGCATGTCAAGCCCAGGTAAGGTTCTTCGCGTTGCATCGAATTAATCCACATGCTCCGCCGCTTGTGCGGGCCCCCGTCAATTCCTTTGAGTTTTAGCCTTGCGGCCGTACTCCCCAGGCGGGGCGCTTAATGCGTTAGCTACGGCACGGACAACGTGGATGTCGCCCACACCTAGCGCCCAACGTTTACAGCGTGGACTACCAGGGTATCTAATCCTGTTCGCTCCCCACGCTTTCGCTCCTCAGCGTCAGTATCGGCCCAGAGACCCGCCTTCGCCACCGGTGTTCCTCCTGATATCTGCGCATTTCACCGCTACACCAGGAATTCCAGTCTCCCCTACCGAACTCAAGTCTGCCCGTATCGCCCGCACGCTCCACGTTAAGCGTGGAGTTTTCACGAACGACGCGACAAACCGCCTACGAGCTCTTTACGCCCAATAATTCCGGACAACGCTCGCACCCTACGTATTACCGCGGCTGCTGGCACGTAGTTAGCCGGTGCTTCTTATCCAGGTACCGTCACTTGCGCTTCGTCCCTGGCGAAAGAGGTTTACAACCCGAAGGCCGTCATCCCTCACGCGGCGTCGCTGCATCAGGCTTGCGCCCATTGTGCAATATTCCCCACTGCTGCCTCCCGTAGGAGTCTGGGCCGTGTCTCAGTCCCAGTGTGGCCGGTCACCCTCTCAGGCCGGCTACCCGTCGTCGCCTTGGTAGGCCATTACCCCACCAACAAGCTGATAGGCCGCGGGCTCATCCTGTACCGCCGGAGCTTTCCACTTCCACGGATGCCCGCAGAAGTCGTATCCGGTATTAGACCCAGTTTCCCAGGCTTATCCCAAAGTACAGGGCAGATTGCCCACGTGTTACTCACCCGTTCGCCACTAATCCCCGGCCGAAACCGGTTCATCGTTCGACTTGCATGTGTTAAGCACGCCGCCAGCGTTCGTCCTGAGCCAGGATCAAACTCTCCAACAATGTCAAATTTGATCGAGGCAATTTAATGCTCTCAAAGGAACCTCAAACGAGGTTCAAATACATAAGCTCTACTGGCTTAGTTCACTAGCACACTGTTGAGTTCTCAAGCAACACACCCCAGATCGCACCACAGTCACGCGGCCTTATCCGAAGCAGTCATTCCTAGCAGTTTTTGGTGAGACACCCACTCAATCGCACTGAGTCTTTCAACTCCGAGGCGAGAGCTTGGTTCGTGTCCCGGTCGGCCGCCCGGTTTCCCTGGCGACTTGGAGAACTTTACACGCCCCGGAAGGGCCCGAAACAGGGGGGTACCTTAACTGCGTTTCCACAGGTCAGGGCCCCTGTTTCGGGCCTGGGCCGCGATCAGCCCCCGACGCGCACGCCGGCGACGTTGCGCTTGCCCTTGCGGACCACGAGCCAGCGGCCGTGCAGAGCGTCGTCCGCGGACGGCTTCCACTCCTCGTCGGCGATCTTCGTGTTGTTGACGTACGCGCCGCCTTCCTTGACGGTGCGGCGCGCGGCGCCCTTGCTGTCGACGAGGCCGGCGGCGATCAGCAGGTCGACGATCGTCGACTCGCCGTTCGGGTCGACCTTGCCGTTGGGCACCTCGGCCATGGCGGCGTCGAGGGTCGGCGAGTCGAGCTCACGCAGCTCTCCCCTGCCGAACAGCGCCTGGCTCGCGGCGATGACCTGCCGGGTCGCCGCCTCGCCGTGCACCAGGGTCGTGAAGTCCTCCGCCAGCTTCCGCTGCGCGGACCGCAGGTGGGGGCGCTGTTCGGTGTCCTCGGCCAGCGCCGCGATCTCCTCCTGCCCGAGGAAGGAGAACATCCGCAGGTAGCGGATGACGTCGGAGTCGGCGACGTTCAGGAAGTACTGGAACCACGCGTACGGGGAGGTCATCTCCGGGTCGAGCCAGACGCTGCCGCCGCCGGTGGACTTCCCGAACTTGCGTCCCTCGGTGTCGGTGACCAGCGGCGCGGTCAGCGCGTGCGTGTGCCCGCCGTCGGTCCGGCGGATCAGGTCGACCCCGCCGACGAGATTGCCCCACTGGTCGGAGCCGCCGATCTGCAGCTTGCAGCCGTACTCGCGGTGCAGGTGCAGGTAGTCCTGCGACTGCAGCAGCAGGTAGCTGAACTCGGTGTACGACATTCCGTCGGCCTCGAGACGCCGCTTCACCGTCTCCCGGTTCAGCATCATGTTGACCGGGAAGTGCTTGCCGACGTCGCGCAGGAACTCGACCACGGTCTGCTTGCCGGTCCAGTTCAAGTTGTTCTCGATGATCGCGCCGGTCGGCGAGTCGTCGAAGTCGACGAAGCGCTCCAGCTGCCCACGGATCCGGTCCGCCCATTCGGCGACGGTGTCCAGCGTGTTGAGGGTGCGCTCACCGGTGTCGCGCGGGTCGCCGATCATCCCGGTCGCGACACCCGCCAGCACGATCGGCCGGTGACCGGCGCGCTGGAAGCGGGAGAGCATCAGCAGCGGGACCAGGTTGCCGGCGTGCAGGCTGGGCGCGGTCGGGTCGAATCCGCAATAGAGCGTGAGAGGTCCTTGGTCGAGGTCTCGCCGGAGTGCTTCGAGGTCGGTGGATTGCGCGATCAGGCCGCGCCAGGTCAACTCGTCAAGGATGTGCTCGCTCACGCCTGTAGATCCTCCCGCACCAGGTCAACCGACTATCGGCCGGGGGCGGCCGCCCGTCGCTTGCCGCCCCGCCGGTAGGTGGAGACCGCGGGCGATCCGTCGATCCAGAACCGCCATGGCGTGTCCATCGCCATCGCGACGCCGACACGCGGCCCGGTGCGGATGTCCGCTTCGGGAACGCGTTCGCCGGTGAACAACCGGACGGGTGACGCGGGGTCGGTCAGGTCGACGCCGTTCTCGGCCCGGTCGATGCCGAGCACCGAGGTGAGGATCGCCGGGCCTTTGGCGAGCTCGCCGTTGCCGCGTGCCGACGGCCTGCGCGCCCTGGCGATGTCCGCACCGGTCACAACCTCGCCGGCACGCAGCAGCACGGCGCCCGGCTGCCCGTCATCGGTGCCGACGACGTTCGCGCAGAAGTGCATGCCGTAGACGAAGTACACGTACAGGTGCCCCGCGGGTCCCCACATGACCGCGTTGCGCGGGGTCTTGCCGCGGTAGCAGTGCGACGCGGGGTCGTCGAGCCCCCGATAGGCCTCGACCTCCACCAGGCGGACGGCGACCGTGCCGTCGGGGCCGGTCGCCTCGATCACCGCGCCGAGCAGGAGCGTGGAGAGCTCCACCGGATCCAGCGCCAGCTCGCGCCGGGTGAACTGCCTGCCGGTCTCCACGTTCCGCACTCCCCTTTACCTCGCGTTCTCCCAGGCCGACCTTAACCGGCCAGGTATTGAGCGATTGCTCAAACATGCTCTACAGTGCTTTTGAGCGGACGCTCAAAACTGGAGGGGCGCCATGAGCCGAAGAGCGCTTTACGTCGAAACGGTGATCCGCACCGACCTCGACACGCTGTGGCGGTACACGCAGGACCCGCGTCTGCACGCACGGTGGGATCTCCGCTTCTCGCAGATCGAGCCGGTCGTGGGTTCACCGGGACGGTTCCGGTACACGACCGAGTTCCTGGGGCTCGTCGTCAGCGGGACCGGAACACACGCCGGTGAAAGCACGCGGCCGGACGGCGGCCGGACGTCCGCGCTGCGCTTCGCCTCGGCGGATCCGCTGTCGCTCATCAAGACCGGATCGGGGTACTGGCGCTACACCCCGGTCGACGACGGCGTCCGGTTCGTCACCGGCTTCGACTACACCACTCGATGGGGTGTCTTCGGCAGGTTCGCCGACCTGCTGTTCCGGCCGCTCTTCGGCTGGATGACGGCCTGGTCGTTCGACAGGCTCCGCTTGTGGCTCGAGACCGGTGCACCACCGGAAGAACTCCCGCTGCTCTCCCCCTCGGCGAGACGCTGCCGCCGGAGCCCGCGGCCCGGCAAGGACGGCGTCGCGCCCCGCATCCTCGACACCTTGGAGCAGGCATGATCTTCCGAGAAGCGCTGGGCGCCGGCTTCGCGTCCTTGCATCCGCGGATGCGCGAACGGCTGTCGCTGAGTTCCGAGAACGGCGTCGGGATGATCGGCGTGGGCGTGATGGACGAGATCTGGCGCGGCGCCGCGTTCACGACGCCGTTCCTGCGGCTCGGCGCGTCGAGGCACATCCTGTTCCCCGAACGGGGCCGCAACGTCCCCTTCACCATCGAGAACTATCCGTACGTCGACTCGCTCGGCAGGGAGACGGTGTCGTTCGTCCGCACCTTCGAACTGCCGGAACGGCGACGCCGGTTCGACGCGCAGATGATCTACAGCCGCGATCGCGGGAAGATCGTCGACTACCTGGGCACACATCAGCACCTCGCCGTCGATCTCGACCTGACGGTGCGGCCCGACGGCGGCTTCCATATCCGGTCGGAGGAGTTCCGTATCCGTGAAGGCCCGCTTCGGTGTGTGGTGCCGCGATCCCTCGTCGGTGTGGCCGAGGTCGACGAGTGGTTCGACGACGAGAGCGGGCTCTTCCGCATCGAGATCCGGGTGACGAACCGGCGGTTCGGGCCGCTGTTCGGCTACCGGGGCGCTTTCGAGGCACGGTTCGTCGATCTGCGGCCGGGGGTGAGCGGCGCGGTGAAGCCCCTGCGTGAGAAGGTCCTGGACTGATGAACGGGCCCAGCACGAAACAGCGGTTGATCGACGGAGTGCTGGAGACGATCCGCACCAGCGGGATCACCGCGGTTTCGGCCAGGACCGTCGCCGCGGCGGCGGGCACCAATCAGGCGCTGATCTTCTACCATTTCGGCAGTGTCGAGGAGCTGATCGCGCAGGCCTGCGTGACGGCGACCGAAAGCCGCGTCGCCCACTTCCGTGACCGGTTCGCCGACGTGACCACGCTGGCCGAGCTTCTGGACCTCGGCCGGGTCATCCATGCGGAGGAACGCGCCGAAGGGAACATGACGGTCCTCGCCCAGGCGCTCGCCGGCGCGCAGGGCGGCGGACGGCTGGCCGAGGCGACGCGGCAGGCGCTGGACAACTGGGTGCGTGAAGTCCGGGTCACCCTCGACCGGGTGCTGGCCGATTCGCCGGTGCTGGAGTTCGCGGAGACCGAGGGGCTCGCCCACGCGGTCTCCGCCGGTTTCCTCGGCCTGACGTTGTTCGAATCGGTGAATCCCGAGGGCAGCGAACAGGCATTGGCGGCGTTGGAGCAGCTTGCCGTCCTGGTCGACGTCTTCGAAGGGCTCGGCCCAGTCGCCAGCCGCGCGGTGCGTGCGAAGCTCCGGAAGACCGCTAAACGATCTTGAAGCGCGTGAAGGCCCCCTTCCCTCGGCTCAGCCGAGGGAAGGGGGCCTTCACGCGAGAGATCAGCTCAGCCAGGCGCGGTGTTCGGCGACCCGCGCGACCAGCCGGTCCCGCTGCTCGGCGACCCGCTCCGGAGCGGTACCGCCGCGAGCGTTGCGCGAACTCACCGAGCCCTCGACGGTCAGCACCTCGCGCACGGCGGACGTCAAGGCCGGGTTGATCTTCTCGAACTCTTCATCGGTCAGTTCGTCCAGGCCGACACCGCGGGCTTCGGCGACGCGGACGCTCTCCCCCGCCGCTTCGTGCGCGACACGGAACGGAACTCCCTGGCGCACCAGCCATTCGGCGATGTCCGTGGCGAGGGTGAACCCGGCGGGCGCCAGTTCGGCGAGCCGGTCGGTGTGGAAGGTCAGCGTCTCGAGCATGCCCGCGATCGCCGGGAACAGCAGTTCCAGCTGCTCGACGGAGTCGAAAACCGGTTCTTTGTCCTCCTGCAGGTCACGGTTGTACGCGAGCGGCTGCGCCTTGAGCGTCGCGAGCAGACCGGTCAGGTTGCCGATGAGCCGTCCGGCCTTGCCGCGGGTCAGCTCGGCGACGTCGGGGTTCTTCTTCTGCGGCATGATCGAACTGCCGGTCGCCCAGGCGTCTTCGAGGGTGACGTAGCCGAATTCGGCGGTGTTCCAGATGATCACCTCTTCGGCGATCCTGGACAGGTTGACCGCGAGCATCGCGACATCGAAGGCGAACTCGGCGACGAAGTCCCGCGAGGCGGTGCCGTCGATGGAGTTCTCGACGCTGGTGTCGAAGCCCAGTTCCGCGGCGACGGCCTCAGGATCGAGACCGAGCGACGAACCCGCGAGCGCGCCGGAGCCATAGGGCGATTCGGCGGTGCGAGCGTCCCAGTCACGCAGCCGGGTGACGTCGCGCAGCAGCGACTGGCCGTGCGCGAGCAGGTGGTGCGCGAGCAGGACAGGCTGGGCGTGCTGCAGGTGGGTGCGGCCGGGGAGGATCGCGTCCGGGTGCCGCTTCGCCTGCGAAACCAAGGCGTCCACGACACCGAGGGTGCCCGCGACCACCCGCCGGGCGGCGTCCCGCAGCCACATCCGGAACAGCGTCGCGACCTGGTCGTTTCGCGAACGGCCTGCCCGCAGCTTGCCGCCGAGTTCGGTGCCCGCCCGCTCCAGCAGACCGCGTTCGAGCGCGGTGTGGACGTCCTCGTCGGCGACGGTCGGGGTGAACGCGCCCGACTCGACGTCCCGCGCGAGGGTGTCCAGCGCGGCGAGCATGCCGGTCAGCTCGTCTTCGGTGAGCAGCCCCGCCTTCCGGAGCACTCGCGCGTGGGCCCGCGACCCGGCGATGTCGTACGGCGCCAGCCGCCAGTCGAAATGGGTCGACGCGCTCAGCGCCGCCATCGCCTCGGCCGGCCCGCTGGCGAACCGGCCGCCCCACAGCTGCACCGGCTGCTCATTCCCGCTCACAACACTCCTCGAATCCCTTGGTTCTCTTCAGGCGACCGACCGGTCGAAGGTAGCGCCTGTGGTGAAGTCGTACAGCGCGCGCTCGTCGCGCGCGGAGTTCACGACCGCGTTGCCGCGGTGCAGGACCAGCCGCACCTCGCCGGACACCCGCCCGGTACTGACCTTCTGCAGTTCCTCGTGCGCGGTGACCAGTGCGCTCGCGGCAGGTCCCTCGTAGATCTCGCGTCCTTTGAGCCCGAAGGCGCCGACACGCAGGTTCAGCTGCTGGAAGGCTTCCAGCAGCGTCACGGTCTCCCCGTCGATGGCCACCGGCACACCTTCGTCGAAGGTGATGACCAGCTTTTCCGGGTCATCCGGGAAGGCGAACCCGTCAGGCGTCACCCTCGGTCTCCTCACCGCCGTCCACTGTGGACGACCGTCGGGCCAGCGCCATGAAGCGCTCGGCCAGGTCTTTGCCGGACAGCGGTTCCCTCGCGATCACCGCGACCGTGTCGTCGCCGGCGATGGAACCGACGACCTCCTCCAGCGCCGCCCTGTCGATGGCGCTGGCCAGGAACTGCGCCGCGCCCGGCGGGGTGCGCAGCACCGTCAGGTTGCCCGACGAGTCCGCCGAAACGAGCAGTTCGGCGAGCAACCGCGAAAGCCGGGACGTGCCACCCTGCACCCCGCGTACCGGGCTGCCGTCCTCGGGGATGACATACACCGGCGCGCCGGAATCGGCACCCCGGAGCTTCACCGCGCCCAGTTCGTCGAGGTCCCGCGAAAGCGTCGCCTGCGTGACGTCGATACCTTCCGCCGCCAGGAGCTTCGCGAGCTCCGTCTGGCTGCGGATGGCCATCGTGGACACGAGTTCGGTGATCCGTGCCTGCCGGGTGACCCTGCTGCCGGTCATCGTCGCTTCTCTGTGCCAGTGCGGGACACCCACACCCGGTCGGCATGCGCGAGCGAGGCTTCGCCAGTGTGGCTCACGATGCCTCCTTGCCAAGCAGCCACACCAGCAGCGCCTTTTGCGCGTGCAGCCGGTTCTCGGCCTCGTCCCAGACCGCGCTGGCCGGTCCGTCGATGACCTCGTCGGTGATCTCCCAGCCGCGGTGCGCGGGCAGGCAGTGCAGCACGATCGCCTCGTCCGCGGCGCGGCGCATCAACGCCGCGTTGACCTGCAGCTCACGGAACGGGCCGACCCGGTCGAGACCGTCGTTCTCCTGTCCCATGGAGGTCCAGGTGTCGGTGACGACGACGTCCGCGCCTTCGACGGCCGCGTACGGATCGGTGAAGACCGTGGTGCTGCCGCCGGTCTCCGTGGACCGGTGCTTCGCGTCGAGCATGACCTGCTGATCCGGCTGGAAGCCCTCCGGCGAGACGACGCGGACGTGCATCCCGGCCGTGGTCCCGCCCAGCAGCAGCGAATGCGCCATGTTGTTGGCGCCGTCGCCGAGGTACACCAGGGTCAGCCCGGCGAGCTTGCCCTTGCGCTCGCGGATGGTCATCAGGTCGGTGAGCACCTGGCACGGGTGGAACTCGTCGGTGAGCGCGTTGATCACCGGGATGCTCGCCGCCGAGGCCATCGCGTCGATGCGCTTCTGGGCGAAGGTCCGCCAGACGATCGCGTCCAGGTACCGCGAAAGCACCCGTGAGGTGTCCTCGATGGTCTCTTCGCGGCCGAGCTGCATGGAGCGGCCGTCGACGATGACCGGGTTGCCGCCGAGCTGGGCGATGCCCACCTCGAACGAGAACCGGGTCCGGGTGGAGTTCTTCTCGAAGATCGCCGCGACGGATTTGCCCTCCAGCGCGCGGGAGCTCAGCGGCTCGGCCTTCAGCTGGTCGGCGAGGTCGAGGATCTCGGCCTGTTCGGCGGGGCTGAGATCGTCGTCACGGAGGAAGTTGCGGAGCATGCGTTTCGTCTCTGTCCTAGGTGGTGGTGGAATCGAGCGCCCCGGGAAGGGCTTCGAGGAATCCCGTGGCCTCTTCGGCGCTCAGGATCAGTGGCGGTGCCAGCCGGATGGTGTCGGGTGCGATGGGGTTGACCAGGTACCCCGCGTCCTGCGCGGCCTTGGCGACCGTCGCCGAGACCGGTTCGCGCAACGTGATGCCGAGCAGCAGGCCCGCACCGCGGACCCCGGACACCAGCGGGTGGCCGAGCTCCTCCAACCGGGAGGCGATGTCCTTGCCCAGCGCGGAAACGTGGTCGTTCAGATTGTCCTTGGCGATGGTCTTGAGCACGGCGAGCCCAGCGGCGCAGCAGACCGGGTTACCGCCGAAGGTGGTGCCGTGCTGCCCCGGCTTCATCAGCTCCCCCGCCTTGCCGACGCCGATGACCGCGCCGATCGGGAGGCCGCCGCCGAGGCCCTTCGCCAGCGTGATGACGTCCGGCACGATGCCGGTGTGCTGGAAGGCGAACCACGCGCCGGTGCGGCCGATGCCGGTCTGTACCTCGTCGAGGACCAGCAGGGTCCCGGTCGCCTTGGTGATCTCCCGCGCGGCCTGGAGATAGCCGTCCGGCGCCGGGACGACGCCCGCCTCCCCGAGGATCGGCTCGAGGAACACCGCCGCGGTTTCGTCGTCCACAGCGGCGCGAAGCGCGTCGACGTCACCGTACGGAACGTGCGTGACTCCCGGGACCAGCGGCGCGAAGGCGTCCCGCTTCGACGGCTGGCCGGTCAGCGAGAGCGCGCCCATGGTGCGCCCGTGGAAGGCGCCCTCGCAGGCGACGATCTTGGTCCGGCCGGTGAGCCTGCTGATCTTCAGCGCGGCTTCGTTGGCCTCCGCGCCGGAGTTGACGAACAGCACCTTCGCGTTGCCTGACAGGCCGGCGACGTCCAGGAGGGTTTCGGCCAGTTCGACGGCGACCGGGTTCACGTAGAGGTTCGAGGTGTGCCCGAGTTTCGCGACCTGCTCGGTGACCGCGGCGACCACGGCGGGGTGCGCGTGGCCGAGCGCGTTCACCGCGATGCCGCCCAGCAGGTCGACGTACGGTTTGCCGTCGGCGTCCCAGACCTTCGCGCCTTCACCGCGGACCAAGGTCAGCGCCGGGGTGCCGTAGTTGTCCATGAGGGACGACTTCCAGTGCTCCTGGCCGTCTACATTGGACTTGTACGTGGTCACGGGAGCTCCGTTTCGGGGAAGACCATGGTACCGATACCGCGGGAGGTGAAGACCTCCAGCAAAACCGAATGGGCGATGCGGCCGTCGATCACGTGCGCCCGGCGGACGCCGCCGCGGATGGCGCGCACGCAGGCCTCCATCTTCGGGATCATGCCGCTGGCGAGGCCGGGCAGCAGCGTTTCGAGGCGGTCCACTCGGATCCGGTCGACCAGCGATCCGCGGTCCGGCCAGTTGGCGTAAAGACCCTCGACGTCGGTGAGGACGACGAGTTTCTCCGCGCCGAGCGCCGCGGCCAGCGCGCCGGCGGCGGTGTCGGCGTTGATGTTGTGCACGACGCCGTCGACGTCCGGGGCCACGGTGGACACCACCGGGATCCGGCCCGCGTTGACGATGTCGAGCACCGCGTCCGGGTTGACCTCGGAGACCTCGCCGACGAGCCCGATGTCGACCGGTACACCGTCCACAGTGGCCTGTTTGCGCTCGGCGGTGAACAGCCGCGCGTCCTCGCCGGAGATGCCGACCGCGTACGGGCCGTGCGCGTTGATCAGGCCGACCAGCTCACGGCTGACCTGACCGGTCAGCACCATGCGGACGATGTCCATCGTCTCGGGGGTGGTGACGCGCAGGCCGCCCTTGAACTCGCCTTCGACGCCGAGCCGGTTGAGCATCGCGGTGATCTGCGGGCCACCGCCGTGCACCACCACCGGCCGCAGCCCGGCCATGCGCAGGAAGACCATGTCCTCGGCGAAGGCCTGCTTGAGGCTCTCGTCGATCATGGCGTTGCCGCCGTACTTGACCACGACGGTGGCGCCGTGGAAGCGCTGCAGCCAGGGCAGGGCCTCGATGAGGATCGACGCCTTCTCGGCGGCGGTCGCGAGCCGTTCGTCCGCGGGGACGGTGGATTCGGAAGGGCTCATGAGGAGTACGCGCTGTTCTCTTCGACGTACGCGTGCGAGAGGTCGGTCGTGTAGATCGTCGCCCCGCCTTCGCCGAGACCGAGGTCGACGACGATCTGGATGTCCCGGCCCGAGAGGTCCGCTTCGGAGCGGTCCGCCGCGGTGGTGCCCTTGGCGAACAGGGTGACGCCGTTGATCGCGATGGCGACCTTCTCCGGGTCGATCTTCGCGGGCACCCGGCCCAGCGCCATGGCGATCCGGCCCCAGTTCGGGTCCGAACCGAACAGCGCGGTCTTGACCAGGTTGTCCTCGGCGATCGTCCGGCCGACGGCGATGGCGTCCGCCTCGCTCGCCGCGCCGGTGACCGTGACGTCGACGTACTTGGTCGCGCCTTCGGAGTCCGCGCGCAGTTGCAGCACGAGGTCGAGACTGACGGCGGTGAGGAGCTCGGTCAGTTCGGCCTCGGTCGGTTCGACGCCGCTGGCGCCGGACGCGAGGACGAGCACCGTGTCGTTGGTGGAGGTCCCGCCGTCGACGTCGAGCCTGTCGAAGGTCACGCCGGTGGCGGCGCGCAGGGCCTTGTCCAGGACTTCTGGCGTGACGACCGCGTCGGTGGTGAGGACCGACAGCATCGTCGCGAGGTTCGGGGCGAGCATGCCCGCGCCCTTGGCGAACCCGCCGACGCTCCAGCCGCTGTCGTGCTTCGCGACCGCCTGCTTCGGCTTGGTGTCGGTGGTCATGACCGCGGTGGCCGCGGCGAGATCGGCCTCGGCACCGGTGCCGAGGCTTTCGAAGGCGGTGTCCACGCCGGAAAGCAGCGCGTCCATCGGCAGCCGTTCGCCGATCAGGCCGGTCGAGCAGACCGCGACCTCGATCGCACCGGCTTCGAGGAGTTCGGCGACCTTCTCCGCGGTCTTGTGGGTGTCCTGGAAACCGCCGGGGCCGGTGGCGGCGTTCGCGCCGCCGGAGTTGAGGACGACGGCCTTGAGCCGCTGCTGCTTGAGCACCTCCTGCGACCACAGCACGGGCGCGGCCTTGATCACGTTGCGCGTGAACACACCGGCCGCGACCTGGAGCGGCCCGTCGTTGACGACGAGCGTGAGATCGAGCTTGCCCTCGGCCTTGATCCCGGCGGCGACGCCCGCGGCACGGAATCCCTTCGGCTGGGTGACGGTCACGGAGCGACTCCTACGGTCGGTAGTCCGGTGGTTTCCGGGAGGCCCAGTGCGATGTTCATCGACTGGACGGCACCTCCGGCGGTGCCCTTGGTCAGGTTGTCGATGGCCGCGATCACGATCAGGCGCCGGGTGTCGGCGTCGACGGTGACCTGCAGCTGGACGTTGTTCGAGCCGACGACCGAAGCCGAGGACGGCCACTGGCCCGCGGGCAACAGCTGGACGAACGGCTCGGTGGCGTACGCCTTTTCGTAGACCTCGCGGGCGCCGTCGGCGTCGAGGTCGGTCTTCAGCGGGGCGCTCGCGGTGGTGAGGATGCCGCGCGGCATCGGGGCGAGCACGGGGGTGAACGAGACCTTGACCCGCTCACCCGACACCGCGGAAAGGTTCTGCGCGAACTCGGGGGTGTGGCGGTGGGCACCGCCGACGCCGTACGCGGTGGCCGAACCCATCACCTCGGAACCGAGGAGGTTCGGCTTCAGGCTCTTGCCCGCGCCCGAGGTCCCGGTGACGGCCACGACGTTGACCTCCGGCTCGACCAGGCCCGCGGCGAGCGCCGGGGCGAGGGCGATCGAACCGCCGGTCGGGAAGCAGCCGGGGACCGCGATGCGTTTGGTCCCGGCGAGGCGCTCGCGGGCGCCGGGGAGCTCGGGGAGCCCGTACGGCCATTGCCCCGCGTGGTCGCCGCCGTACCAGCGCTGCCAGTCGGCCGCGTCCGAGAGGCGGTGGTCCGCGCCGAGGTCGATCACCAGGACGTCCGGGCCCAGCTGCGCGGCGATCGCGCCGGAGTGGCCGTGCGGCAGGGCGAGGAAGACGACATCGTGCCCGGCCAGGGTCTCCGGGGTCGTCTCCAGCAGGACACGGTCGGCCAGTGGCGCGAGGTGCGGTTGATGCTGGACGAGCGGGGTCCCCGCGGAACTGGCCGCGGTGAGCGCGCCGATCTGGACTTCGGGATGGGTCAGCAGCAGGCGCAGGAGTTCGCCGCCCGCGTACCCGCTGGCTCCGGCCACCGCGATCTTCACCGTCATACGCATGATTATGCACTCCCATGCAAGTTCAATCAAACAAAGTCGTGTGGCTCACCCGATACGGGACTCGGTACCGGCATCCTTGATCGCATGACCGACACGCCCGCCCGGCTGCTGAGCCTGCTGTCACTCCTGCAAACCCCTCGCGAGTGGCCTGGCAGCGAGCTCGCCGAGCGACTGGAGGTCAGTCCGCGGACCATCCGGCGCGACATCGATCGCTTGCGTGAGCTCGGTTACCCCGTCGAGGCGTCGCGAGGTTCCGAAGGCGGCTACCGGCTGGGCGCCGGCACGGCGATGCCGCCGCTGCTGCTCGACGACGAGGAGGCCGTCGCGATCGCGGTCGGTCTCCGGAGCGCCGCCGGCCAGGCGATCTCGGGAATCGAGGAGTCTTCGGTGCGGGCGCTGGCCAAACTCGAGCAGGTGCTGCCGTCGCGGCTGCGGTACCGCGTCGGCGCGCTGGGCGCCGCGACCGTGCCCATCCCGGGCACCGGTTCTGCGGTGGACCCGGAACACCTCACGGTCTTCGCGGGCGCGATCGCCAACACCGAACGGACCCGGTTCGGCTATCGCACCGGCGACGGGACCGAATCCCGGCGGCACGTGGAACCGCACCGGCTCGTCTCCGCCGGGCGCCGGTGGTACCTGCTCGGCTACGACCTCGACCGGGACGACTGGCGGATCTTCCGCGCGGACCGGATCTCGGAACCGCGGGCGACCGGTGGCCGGGCGACACCGAGACAGCCACCCGCGAAGGACGTGGCGGCCTACGTCACCGACAAGATGTACAGCCTCCTTCCCACCTACAGCGCACGCGTGACCCTGCACGCGCCGATCGCCCAGGTCTCCCCCGCGATCGGCGAGGGATCCGGCGAGCTGGAACCGATCGACGACGAGAGCTGCGTTCTCCACGCGGGCACGGACACGCTCGACTGGCTCGCGTTCCGGATCCTCGGGCTCGGCTGTGAATTCACCGTGCACGAACCGCCGGAACTGATCACTCATCTCCGGGAGATGGCGGACCGGGCTCAGCGCGGAACGCGGTCCACAGTGGACTGACGGCGGTCGCGAGGACGCACCCGCCCTCGCGACCGCCCCGGTTCAACCGAGTTCACCTACCTCGCGTCTGCTCGGCGGGATCGGGAGGTACGCGCCCCGGCGCTCCGGGTCGCAGCCGACCCTGGGCAGCCGGGCACGGATCCCGCCCGGT
Source organism: Amycolatopsis sp. PSD-21 (assembly GCF_055561455.1). Lineage (NCBI taxonomy): Bacteria > Bacillati > Actinomycetota > Actinomycetes > Pseudonocardiales > Pseudonocardiaceae > Amycolatopsis > Amycolatopsis sp. PSD-21. The sequence goes on from NZ_CM145712.1 coordinate 5,805,552, forward strand.
GTCCGCTCGAACCGCCGTGCGATCTCCTCGACGCTTTCCCCGGCAAGCCAACGGCTTTCCAGTTCCGCGTCCAGCTCGTCGGACCACGGCGAGCCCTGATGGGCGGGGCGGTCCGCCGATCTTCGGCGGCCGTTCCTTCCGTTGCCCCGCCCGGCGAACGCCAGAAGGGTGTCGGAAAGGACGGTCGCCAAGGCCGGTACGGCTTCGGCGTCGATGTCGAGCCTGCCTTCGGCGACAGGCTCCTCCTGCGGTCCGGCTCCGCCGACCATGACGGTCACCCAGCGGTCTTCTCCGGCCGCGCCGCCACCCTCGCGGGCGGCGACCTCGATGCGATAAACGGTGTCCTGCACGCGGATCTCGGTCCGGTGCTCTTCGACGATGGTCATGCCGGGGACGCTAACGGGCGGCGCCGACAGTTTTCCGGCGCGGCGAGAGGATTCGATGCGTGAGCGGAACTTTCATCGCATTCGGGGGCGAGAGGGTGCCGGTCACGCACTATCGGCCACCCCTGTTGCCGCACCTAAGTGATCGTGACCGCGGTCGGCCGCGAGTTAGCTTTGCGCACAGACCGGTACGGATCGACGATTTTCGGGGAGAAAACATGAAAACCACAGCGCGTCGGATGTCGCTTTTCGTGACGATGCTCGTGCTCACGATCGGGACCGTCTTCGCCACGCCCGCCTCGGCGGGGACGACGGGTTCCACCACCGCGCAGGCCACCTGCACCGGAGCGGATTCCTGCTGGTTCAGCTGGGGTCGTATCCAGGCGGGTGACTGCACGATGGACAACGCGAAGTGGACGCTCAGACGCAACGGCAGCGCTTCGTTCGAAGCGACGATCGTCAGCAGCGACAGCAACGACGCGTGGCTGATGTGGGTGAACACCCTGGACAGCAACGGAATCGTCCTCGGACCCATCCATCACGGCGGTGACACCAAGTTCGTCAAGGGCACCGTCAAGAACGTGTGGCACTGGTGGTTCGCCGAGGGGTCGTTCGACGCCGGGTTCTTCGACCGCATCCACAGCATGCGGATCACGAGCCACTGCTGAGGGGTGCGCGGGGCGGCTGCTCAGTGTTCCCAATGTCGCATTGGGAACCTCACCAAGGTCCTCGACGGCCATGTCGCGAAAGCCACTTTGGGGACGTCTGATGTCCCGAAAGTGGCTTTCGCGACACGCCCTCGGCAGGTCAGGCGAACCATCCACGACCACCGCCGCCGCACGTTGCGAAAGCCACTTTCGCAACGTTGAAGGTTGCGAAAGTGGCCTTCGCAACCACGCCGAGGAGCATCAGAGCAAAGAAACGCCCCGGTCCGGGAAATCCTGACCGGGGCGTTCTCTGGCGAGAAACTCAGAGAGGCAGCGCCTGGGCCAGCGCCTCCTTCTTCACTTCGGTGACCGCGGAAGGCACGTCGGACTTGGCCGCCGCCGACGCACCGGCGGGAACCGGCGCCGGGACCGGCGAGCACTGCACGTCCGAGCCGTTGCCCGGCTTGCGCACCGGCAGCTTCCCGGTCAGCAGGTAGTCCGCGATCCTGTCGTCCACACAGGACACACCGGACAGCGAACCCGAGTGCGTCGTGCCGCCCGGAGCGCTGATCAGGCTGGAGTTCGGGTAGCGCTTGCGGACCTCGATGCTGCCGGGGTACGGCGTCGCGGCGTCGTTCTCCTCGCTGATCAGCAGGATGCCGGGGACCTTGCTCCCGTCGATCTCCACCGGCTTGCCCGGCTTCGCGGGCCAGTCGAGGCACGGCGCGTTGAACCAGGCGTTGCCCCAGGTTTCGAACGGCGCCCGGAAGTGCGTGACCCAGTTGTCGAACTTCCAGCGGGGCCAGCTCTGCGGCCACGCCACGTCGGTGCACTGCACGGCCACGTACACCGCGTAGCCGTTGTCCTGGCCAGGCGGGTTGGAGCTGTCGTACAGGCCCTTCAGGGTCTGCCAGTCACCCTTGTGCACCCAGCCGGCGAACGCGTTCGCGATGTCTTCCCAGCCGAACACGTAGTAGCCGGCCTGAAGGAAGATGTCCGTCCACTCGGACCCGCCGATGACACCGCCCGCGGGCTTGTCGTACAGCTTCTTCTGCTCGGCGTACCACAGCTTCTCGACCGCGGCCGCGGTCTTGCCGAGGTGGTAGACGTCGTCGTACTTCGCGATCCAGCCGAAGTAGGTCTTGATGTTCTTGTCGAAGGCGATGTCCTGGTTCAGGTTCGCCTTGTACCAGACGTCGCGGGGGTCGACGGTGCCGTCGAACACCATCCGCCGCACGTTCTGCGGGAACAGCGTGCTGTAGACCTGCCCGAGGTAGGTGCCGTAGGAGAAGCCGTAGTAGTTGATCTGCTTCTCGCCCAGCGCCTTGCGCAGGCTGTCGACGTCCTTCGCCACATCGATGGTCTTGATGTGGTCGAGGATCGCGCCGTTCTTGGCGCACGCCTTCGCGTAGCCCTTCGCCTTCTCACGCCACGCCGTCTCGATGGCGCGCGTGGTCGGCACGTATTGCGGGCGGTTGTAGGAGGCGTAGTTGCCGTCGCAGGTCAGCGACGGCTTGCTCTCCCCCACGCCGCGCGGGTCGAAGCCGATCCAGTCGTACTCCTCCCCCGCCTTCTTGGGGACGGCCCTGCCGAGGGTCGAGAGGCCGAGGCCGGAGCCGCCCGGTCCGCCCGGGTTGACCAGCATGACGCCTTGCGACTTGGCGGCCTTGTGCTTCACACGCGAGACGGCGATCGAGATCTTCTCGCCGCCGGGTTTCGCGTAGTCCAACGGGACCTCGAGGAAACCGCATTCCGCGCCGGCCTTGACCAGGCTCGGGCGCGTGCAGGCTCCCCAGGAGATGGGCTTCGGATCGAAGTCCGACGCCGAGGCGGCCGTGGCGGAGGGAGCGAGCGCCATCGTGCCGGCGCCGATCCCCGCGACCGCCAGGGCGGCAACGAATTTCTTCACTGTGTTCCTTTTCGTCCGCGTTCGACCCGGTCGGGCCGAAGCTACCGAGAACCGGCTTCAATCTCGCTGACCGACACGTTGACCGCCATCCCTCTTTAGTCGGTATCCGCGCCTCGATCCGGGCATATCCGTCTTGTCGGTCCCCTGTCGTACGCTCGCGGCGCCCACTGGGGAAAGGAGAACGCGTGGACGAGGTGAAAAGCCTGGTTTCGGCGGTTCGCAACGGTTTGGCCGGGCTGGCCGATCCGGAGAAGGCTCCGGCGATGCGGGCGTACATGAAGTCGGAGATGCCGTTCCTCGGGGTGGCGTCCCCGCCTCGGACGGCCTTGCTGAAGCGGGTTTACGCCGAGCATCCGCTACCCGATCGAGTGAGTTTTTCGACGGCCGTTCTCACCTTGTGGCGCGAAGCGGAATTCCGTGAAGAGCGCTACGCGGCGATCGCCCTGTCCGGCCATCGTGCCTACGCCCGCTGGCAGGACGGCGATCTGCTCGGTCTCTACGAGGAGATGATCGTGACGGGCGCCTGGTGGGACTACGTGGACGAAGTCGCGATCCGCCGGGTCGGGCCGATCCTGCGGGCGGAGCCGGAGACGGTGACCACGCTGATGCTGACCTGGGCCTACGACGAGGACAGGTGGCGTCGCCGCACTTCGGTCATCTGCCAGATCGGCGCCAAGGGCGGAACGGACACCGACCTGCTCACCCGTGCCGTCGAAGCCAACATCGACGACAAGGACTTCTTCCTGCGCAAAGGGATCGGCTGGGCCCTGCGCGAGTACGCGAAGACCGAGCCGGACTGGGTGCGCGCCTTCGTCACCGCGCATCCGGCACTGTCCACTTTGTCCAGAAGGGAGGCGCTCAAGCATCTCGGAGGTTGAGCACCGGCCTGGGGACGAGGGCGATGAGATCCTCGATCACCCCGCCGAGTTCGGGCATCAGCACTCGGAGCTCCTTGAGATCGTGAAGCAGCTCCAAGCGCGTTTCCTGGGGCGCGCCCTTCTCGAGAAGTGCCTTGAGATCACGGGTCATTTCGTCCTCGCGCCCGAGCACGAGGAGGTAGAACAGCGGCTGGAGCTGGACGTCCCAGTCGAAGACGCCGGTCGCGATCCGGGCGTTGGCCTTGTCGAGGCCTTCGTTCAGCGCGCGGCGGGCTTCCTCCGTTCGCCCGGTCTTCAGCCAGACTAGCGTGAGGAGGTTGTGCGCCCAGCCGAATTCCGGTGCCAGCGGAGCCAGAAGCGCCTCCGCCTCGTCGGTCTCCCCCGCGAACAGCAAGGCCTCCCCGAGGTTTTCGCGGTATTCGGTGTCCTCCGGGTCCGAGGCGACCAGTTCGCGCAGCTCCCGGATGGCCTCCCCGTACTCACCGGCCCGGCGGCGGATCTCCGCGCGAAGGGCACGGGCGCTCTCGTCATGCCCTGCTTCCAGCGCGCTTTCCGCATCGGCCAACGCGCCTTCCTGATCACCGAAAAGAAGGCGGTGCCGGGCGCGCCGGTACAGGGCGTACCCGCCGTCCTGTCCCAGCCGTACTCCTTCGTCCAGTGCCGCCCGGGCTTCGTCATGCCGGTCGAGGTCGCCGAGGATGTCACCGCGGGTGGTGTGGAAGAAGGCCATCTCCGGATTCGCCGCGACGGCGACGTCGATGTCGGCGAGGGCCGCCGGGGAATCACCGGAGCGCTGATGGGCCAGCGCACGCCAGGTGTGTGCCCATTCGTTGCCGGGGTCGAGTTCGATGGCGCGGCTCAAGGAGTTCACCGCGGCGCTGTTGTCCTTGAGCCTGCTGAGCATCACCCCACGCTGAAGATGGTTCTCGGCGTCGTCGGGGGCCAGCTCGATGGCCCGTTCGAAGTCGGCGAGTGCCGTGCGGTGCTCGTCCAGACCGTGGTGCGCCTGGCCGCGCATGTAGTACGCCCACTCGTAGTCCGGGTCGATCCGCAGTGCGGCGGTGAAACCGTCGACGGCGAGCCGGTACCGCTCACCGCGGTGGTGGAACGCGGCCCGGAGCGCGTGTGCCCTGGCGCTGCCGGGATCCGCCGCGACGATCGCGTCGAAGGCCGCCGACGCGGCGTCCCCGTCTTCCGTCCGCTCCAGGAACAACGCCAGCTCGGTCAGGTAGTAGACGTCTTTGGGGCGGAGGGTGGCGGCCGCGCGGTGACCGGCGAGCGCTTCGGCGTCGTCTCCCAGCTCGGCGAACAGCGTGGCCCGGTAGTGGACGGCCCAGGCGTAGTCGGGGTCGAGCCGGATCGCGATGTCGATCTCGTCGATCGCCTTCCGGATGTCGCCGCGTTTGAAGTGCACCTCGCTCCGGATGGAGTAGGCCCACCTGTGATCGGGCTGGAGCCGGACGGCCTCGTCGAGATCCGCCATCGCACCGTCGAGGTCGCCGAGTTCGGCGCGGGCGGAACCACGTCCGCGCCATGAATAGGCGTAGCCGGGGTCGAGCTCGATCGCCCGGTTCAGATCCGACAGCGCCCGGTCCCAGTCACCCTCGTTGCGGAACAGGTTGCCCCGATCGCTCCACGGGTAAGGATCGGCGGGGTTCAGATCGAGAGCCCGGTCGAGATCCCGTGTCGCCGCGGCGATGTCGTCCTGTGCTTCGTGAGCCCAGGCGCGCCGCCGGATCACCGTCGATAGCCGCGCGGCGTCGAGTTCGCCGGCGCCGGCGAGCAGGTCGAGCACCGGGATCTCCCGCGGGCCGTCGCCGTCGCCGATCGCGGCGGTCAGCCGTTGGCCCCAGCCCAGCACCGAGGGCGCGTCCGCGTCGGCACCCGCCTGCTCCATCATGCGCGCCCAAGCTCGTGCGGGCGCGGTGCCGCTGGTGATCATCTCGGCCGCGCCGAGCAGCGCGTCCGGCAGGGCGTCGGCCGGAGCACCACAAAGCCGGTGATAGGTCTGTTCGAGCTTCCTCTTCTGCCAGCGCTCGTCGCTCCAGGCGTCGCGGTGGTGGCTCAGGCCGAGTTCGGCGCACCGGCTTTCGTAGTACTCGCTGAGCTTGAGGTGACGTTCGGCGAACTCGGCGGGCGATCGGCCGCGTTCCATGCGCACCATCGGGCCGCGGACGACCGGGTGATAGCGCACCGGGAGCTCACGGCGCCCGACGAACGGCAGTTCCCGCAGCCAGCGGAAGATCTCGCCCGCGCTCTCCTTGCCGGTCAGCACGCCGATGACGTCTTCGTCCAGGAATCGTGGCAGGGACGCCGTGGCCGCGATGTCCTTCCTGGCCTTTTCGGGAACCCAGTGCAGGAACCGCTTGACCGCGTCGTCGCTCGGGTCGCCGACGGCGTCGGCCTCGGCGGGGTTCCCGCGAGCCAGCATGGCGACCAGCACGGGCAGGCCGTCCGTCAGCCGGAGCACGATCTCGACGACCTTCTCCTCGGTGATCCCGTGTTCGGCGAGCAGGCGGCGTGCCTCCGGCTCGGTGAACGGCCGGAGTTCGATCTCGCGCACCAGCGGCGCGTGCCGATTCCATTTCGCCTCGTCCAGCGGGAGCTGGCCCGCGACGGTGAACACCAGGTTCTGCGGGAGATCGCCGTACAGCCCGCCGAACAGGTCGAGCAGCCACGTCTCCAGCACCGGCGCGGTGCGCTCGAAGGTGTCGAAGAACAGCGCGATCTGCCGGTTCTCCGGAATACGCCACAGATCCTCGACGAACGGTTTGGTCAGCTCCTCCGCCGGTTCCAGGAGAAGCTGGACATCGGCCTTCCGCTTGAACTTCGCGGCGAGGTAGACCTGGAGCTGCTCCAGCTGTTTCGCCGTCGCGTCCGCGTCGATGGCGTCGGCGGCGATACTCCCGCCCGGAAGGGTTTTCGCGACCCCGAGCCCGGCCTTGACCACGGTCTTCGTCACTAGTTCGCGCCCGGCGGCCGGAGCCTGCGGATCGCGGTGAAGCCGTTCCCTCGCCTTGAGATAGGACTCGTAGCGTTTCTCGAAGCGGCGCATCTCGTACCCGCCGCGAGCGAGGTCCTTCGCCAGTTTGACCAAGGTCGCGGGCAGATCCTGCTGCCGGTCGTCGGCGAAACCGACGGCGGCACGGGTTTCCTCGGCGATACCGCGAAGCTGATCGAGAAGGAAGGACTTGCCGACCCCCGCGAGACCGTGCACCGAGAACAGGTACCGGCGGCGCCGGTCGTCCCCCGGCAGCCCCAGATTGACCCGGAAGTCCTCGCGTTCCCCGACCCTGCCGACGAAACCGTCGCTCAACCGGGCGCGCGCGATGTCTTGGATACTGGACCGACCGTCTGGACGTGACACAGGTCCTCACTTTGCCACACCTGGAGCGCGTGAAGGCCCCGTTTCCCTCGGCTGAGTCGAGGGAAACGGGGCCTTCACAGGACTACAGGTCAGGCGCGCAGGCTCGCACCGAAGCGTTCACCCGCGACCGCGACGGCGGCGTCGCGGGCTTTGGTGGCCTCGTCGACGGTCAGCGTGCGATCCGCTGCGCGGAACCGCAGCTTGTACGCCACCGAGCGCTTGCCCTCGCCCAGCTGCTCACCCTGGTACGAGTCGAACAGCGTGATGTCTTCGAGCAGTTCGCCCGCGCCTTCGCGCAACGCCTCGGCCAGGTCGGCCGACGGGACGCTCGCCTCGGCTACGAGGGCGACGTCGAGCAGCACCGGCGGGTACGCCGAGATCTGCGGAGCCGGACGGCCGTCCGGGATCGGGATCGCGTCCAGGTCGAGTTCCATCGCGACGGTGCGCGGCGGCAGCCCGAGCGCCTCGACGACCTTCGGGTGCAGCTCACCGGCGTAACCGATGGGCCACTGCCCCACCCGCAGCTGTGCGCAGCGGCCGGGGTGCCACGGCGGCTGATCCGCCGCGGCCGTGGTCAGCTCGACACCGGCGGCCTGCGCCACCAGCCGCGCGGCCTGCACCGCGTCGGCCCAGTTCGCCTGCTCGCCCGCACCCCACCAGCCTGCCCGGGCACGCTGGCCCGCGAGCACGACGGCGACGTGCTGCGGCTGCGGCGGGACCGCCGCCTCCAGCACCGCGAGCTCCTCGTCGGTCGGGCGCCGGTCCACCCCGAGCGAAGGCATCGGGATCGGGTTCGGCCCGGGCAGCACGACCTGTCCGATGTGGAATAGCGAGACGTCCTTGAAACCACGGGAAATGTTGCGCTGCAGGATCTCCAGCAGCCCCGGCAGCAAGGTGCTCGCCATCCGGTCCTTGTCCGACTCCAGCGGGTTGCGGACCTTCACGGTGCTGCGGCGGACGTCGTCCTCGGGCAACCCGAACGCGTCCCAGACCGAGTCCGAGATGAACGGGAAGGGCAGCACCTCGACGTAGCCGTTCTCCGCCAGCGCACGCGCGACCGACCGGCGACGACGCTGCGTGTCGGTGAGACCGCGGCCGGCCGGGGCTTCGGGCAGCACCGACGGGATGCTGTCGTAGCCCTCCAGCCGGAGCACCTCCTCGACCAGGTCGGCGGGCTGCACCAGGTCACCGCGCCAGCTCGGCGGGACGGCGGTCACCAGCGCGGTGCCGTCCTCGGAGGTGCCCACGTTGACCTTGCAGCCGATCTGCGAGAGCCGCTTGACGGTGACACCACGCTCGTAACGCACCCCTGCCACCTGGTCGGGGAGGCTGATCGGCATGGTGACCGGCGGGTTCGGCTCGACGCCGCCCTCGTCGGTGCGGCCGGGCAGGATCGAACCCTCGCCGTACTGACGCAACAGGCGCGCGGCGAGCTCGACGGCCACCGCGCACAGCTGCGGGTCGGTGTAGCGCTCGAACCGTTTGGCCGCCTCGGAGAACAGCTTGTGACGGCGGGCCGTCCGGCTGATCGACGACGGGTCCCAGTGCGCCGCTTCGAGCAGCACGTCGGTGCTCTCCGGCGTGATCTCGGTCGACGCGCCACCCATCGTGCCCGCCAGCGAGATGACGCCGCTGTCGTCGGCGATCACCACGTCGTCCGCGTCGAGCGTGCGCTCGACATCGTCCAAAGTGGTCAGTTTCTCGCCCGGCTTCGCCTTGCGCACCACCAGATCGCCCTTGACCGAACCGGTCGCGAAGGCGTGCAGCGGATGCCCGAGTTCGAGCATGACGTAGTTGGTCACGTCGACCGCGAGCGAGATCGAGCGGATACCCGCCAGCATCAGGCGGCGGCGCATCCACCACGGCGTCGGCGCGGTCGCGTCGAGGTTCTTGACCCGGCGCAGCACGAACCGCTTGCAGCCCTCGGTGTCTTCGAGGTGCACCGGCCAGGCGTCACTCTCGGCCTCGGGGACCTCGATGGACGCCGGGTCGCCGAACGGGACGTCGAGCGCGTTGGACAGCTCGCGGGCCAGGCCGCGGACCGACAGGGTGTACCCGCGGTCCGGGGTCGGCGTCACCTCGAGGACGGTGTCTTCGAGGCCGAGCAGCTTGTTCGCGTCCTCGCCGGGGCTGGCCGTGCTCGGCGGCAGCACCAGGATGCCGGAGTGTTCGTCGCCGATACCGAGCTCGCTCGCGGAGCAGATCATGCCGTCGCTGAGGCGGCCGTAGGTCTTGCGCGACCCGATCTCGAAACCGCCGGGCAGCACGGTGCCGGGCAGCGCGACGACGACCAGGTCGCCCTCGGCGAAGTTCGAGGCACCGCAGATGATCCCGCGGGTCTTGATCCCCGTGGGGCCCTCGTCCTCGAAAGGACCTTCGTCGTCGTCCTCGTCTTCGTCGAGGTTCTCGTCGGGCTTGTCGGTGTCGTCGTCCGATTCGCCGACGTCGACCCGGCAGAACCGGACCGGCTTCTTGAACTCGGTGAGCTCCTCGATCTCGGCGACCCGGCCGACCACGAGCGGGCCGGTGACCGGTTCGAGCTTCCGGACGTCGTCGACCTCGATGCCGATGCGCACGAAGGCGTCGGCCAGATCCTGGGCCGTGACCTCCTCGTCGACGTCGAGGTGTTCGGTCAGCCAGCTGGCTGGGACCTTCACTCAGGCCTCCGTTCCGAAGGGCAGGGTGAACCTGATGTCGCCCTCCACCATGTCGCGCATGTCCGGGATTCCGTTGCGGAACTGCAGGGTGCGCTCGATACCCATGCCGAAGGCGAAGCCCGAGTAGACCTCGGGGTCGACGCCGCAGGCACGCAGGACGTTGGGGTTGACCATGCCGCAGCCACCCCATTCGACCCAGCCGGGGCCGCCCTTCTTCTCCTCGAACCAGACGTCGACCTCGGCCGACGGTTCGGTGAACGGGAAGAAGTGCGGGCGCAGACGGGTCTTCGAGTTACCGCCGAACATCGCGCGGGCGAAGGCGTCGAGGGTGCCCTTGAGGTGCGCCATCGTCAGGCCCTTGTCCACCGCGAGGCCTTCGACCTGGGAGAACACCGGGGTGTGCGTGGCGTCCAGCTCGTCGGTCCGGTAGGTGCGGCCGGGGCAGACGACGTACACGGGAAGGTCGCGGTGCAGCAGCGTTCGGGCCTGCACCGGCGAGGTGTGCGTCCGCAGCACCAGGCCGGAGTCCTCCTCGCCGAGGTAGAACGTGTCCTGCAGCTGGCGCGCGGGGTGGTCCTTGCCGAAGTTCAGCGCGTCGAAGTTGAACCACTCGGCTTCGAGTTCCGGTCCGTCGGCGACCTCGTAGCCCATCGCGACGAACGCGTCGGCGATCCGGTCCGACAGGGTCGCGATCGGGTGCCGGGCGCCACGGGGCACGCGATCCCACGGGAGCGTGACGTCGACGGCCTCCTCGCGGAGCACCTTCTCGTCACGTTCGGCCTGGAGCACGGCCCGGCGCGCGTCGAAGGCGGCCTGGATGCCCTGGCGCGCTTCGTTGACCCGCTTGCCGGCCTCGGCCTTCTCCTGCTTCGGCAGTGCGCCGATCTCGCGGCGGGCGAGCAGCAGCGGAGACTGGTCCCCGAGGTGGGCGGGTTTGACCGCGGCCAGCGCGTCGAGATCCGCCGCGGCGGCGAAATCGGTCTCGGCCTGTTTGACGGCGGCCGTCAACGTTTCCGGCGCGAGCGTTCCCGCCTGGGGGTCCTGCTTGTCGTTGGCTTCGGACATAACTCCTCGGCGTCCGCTGGGACTGGTCCGGTGCACGCGAGCGCACACATGGGTTTAGCAGCTGCTGAATTCTATGGGACAGCGAACGGCGGCCCCCGATCACCCTCGGGCTGGGCACACCGTCACTCGGAAGTGCGAAAAACGCGCTCTACGCCGTAAACAAGGTGCTGGAACGAACACTGCGTTCCATGAGAGCTCCCTTGGTGTCGTGCTGCGACGGCGTGCTGCCCACGACTCTACGTGGTGAGGGCCCGCGAGGCCATCGCATTCGTGTACACGCAGATCGCGGCGGCCGTCGCGAGGTTCAGGCTTTCCGCCCGGCCGTACATCGGGATCTTGACCGCGAGATCGACCGTCTCCAGGACGCCCTGTGGCAGTCCGTGCGCCTCGTTGCCGAAGACCCACGCGGTGGGCTCGTCGAAGGTCACCTGATCGAGCTCGGTGTCGGCGTAGCCGTGCGCGCCGAAGGTGCGGAGTCCGGCGGCGGAGCAGGCCTTCAAGGCCGCGTCGACGTCCCGGATCCGGGTGATGGCGGGGTGGAACAGGCTGCCGGCGGCCGCGCGGACGCATTTGCCGTTGTGCGGGTCGACGCTGTCGCCGGCGAGGACGACCGCGTCGGCGCCGGCGGCGTCCGCGACCCTGATCACGGTGCCCGCGTTACCGGGGTCCGCGACGTCGACGAGGACGACGACGAGCTTCGCGCCCGGCTTCAGGACGGTCTCTTGTGGACGGTCGACGAGCGCGCAGACCGCGACGATGCCTTGCGGCGTCACGGTCTCGGACAGCCCGTCGGCGGCGCGATCGGTGATCGGCGAGACGGGGACGCCCGCCTCACGCGCGGCGACGAGCAGACGCTCGTGCTGCGCGGCGGCGCGTTCGGTCACGAACAGCTCGTAGACCTTGCCGCCGTGTTCGAGCGCGGCTTCCACCGCGTTCGCGCCTTCGGCCAGGAACCGGCCGGTCTTCTCGCGCTCGGCCCGGCGGGTGAGCTTGCGCGCAGCAACGACCCGGGGCGTCCGTTCGGTGAACGGAGCCGCCCCGGGTCGTGGAAGAGCGCTGTGGCCGGTCAGGCCGACTTCTTCTCTTCGGTGTTGACGTTCGCCTTGGCCAGCTCGGCCAGCGCGGTGAAGGCGGCGGCGTCGTTGACGGCGAGGTCCGCGAGGATCTTGCGGTCGACCTCGACACCCGCGGCCTTGAGGCCCTGGATGAACCGGTTGTAGGTGACGCCGTTGGCGCGGGCCGCCGCGTTGATGCGGGTGATCCACAGCTGGCGGAAGTCACCCTTGCGGGCACGACGGTCCCGGTAGGCGTAGTTCAGCGAGTGAAGCGTCTGCTCCTTCGCCTTGCGGTACAGCCGCGAACGCTGGCCGCGGTAGCCGCTGGCGAGCTCGAGAGTCGCGCGACGCTTCTTCTGGGCGTTGACAGCCCTCTTGACGCGTGCCACTGGGGTCCATCCTGTCGATCTGGGGGCGCGCTGGCGCGCCCGGCGTTTACAAAGTGCGGGGTGTCAGCGGCCGAGAAGGCGCTTGACGCGGCCGACGTCGTTCTTGGCGATCTCGGTCGTGCCTTCGAGGCGACGGGTGAGCCTGTTGGACTTCTTCTCCATCAGGTGGCGGCGGCCGGCCTTCTGGCGGCGCAGCTTGCCCGAACCCGTGACGCGGACACGCTTGGACGTCCCGCTGTGCGTCTTCATCTTCGGCATTACGTTGTCCTCTTCCGTGCGGCGGCACACCGGTTTTGCCCGGTGTGCCGCTGACATGTGCTGGTCGGCGCTACGCGTCGGCGGGCGGCTCGGACGTTTCGTCCTTGGCTGCCTTCGCGGCCTTCTGCGGCTTCACGTTCTTGTGCGGGGCCAACACCATGATCATGTTGCGACCGTCCTGCTTCGGCGACGACTCGACGAAGCCGAGCTCGGTCACCTCGTCGGCGAGCTTCTGCAGCAGACGGAACCCGAGTTCCGGCCGGGACTGCTCGCGACCGCGGAACATGATCGTGACCTTGACCTTGTTGCCTGCCGCAAGGAAGCGCGACACGTGACCCTTCTTGGTCTCGTAGTCGTGCTGGTCGATCTTCGGCCGCAGCTTCTGCTCTTTGATGACGGTGAGCTGCTGGTTGCGGCGGGACTCGCGGGCCTTCTGCGCGCTCTCGTACTTGAACTTGCCGAAGTCCATGAGCTTGCATACGGGCGGGCGTGCCTGCGGGGCGACCTCGACGAGATCGAGATCGTTCTCCTGTGCCAGCCGCAGCGCATCTTCGATCCGGACGATGCCGACCTGTTCACCGGCCGGCCCGACGAGGCGGACCTCCGGAACCCGGATTCGGTCGTTGATGCGTGTCTCGGAGCTGATGGGGCCTCCCTGGTTCGAGGTAAATTCTTCTACCGTTTCGACCTGGTGCCCACATACCTAAGGCCCCGGTACCGTGCGGTACGCGGGGCCCACTCTTTCCGATCGTGTTCGATCTCCAGAACCGAACACACCGCCTCGACGCCCGAAATCGTCTTGGCGAGACCGGACCCGGACACCTGGTGTTACGGCGGTGACACGGGTGGGAGCGGGGCTCCACTTGCCGCCCCCGATCGCTCGGGGGCTGGTCGCTCGTGGAAGGGTACCAGACGTGTCAGATGAACCCGTTCAGCAGCCCCCGTATTCCCCGGACGTCCGCGACCTGGAGGACATCCCGAGCGTCGAGGTGATCAGCAGGGCGGCCGTCATGCTGCTCTCCGCCGGCGCCGAACGCCTCGGCCTCGCGGACGAGGACCCGGCCAGCTCACCGCACCGCGACCTCGACGAGGCCCGCCGCCTGATCACCGCCCTCGCCGGGCTGGTCACCGCTTCGGCAGAGTACCTCGGCCTGCACGCGGGCCCGTTGCGCGACGGTCTCCAGTCGCTGCAGAAGGCGTTCCGCGAGGCTTCGGCCGTACCGGACGCGCCCGGTCAAGGACCGGGCGAGAAGTACACGGGACCGGTCTACTAGCCCCCGAAGTACATGAAGGCCCCCTTCCTTGCGCCTGAGTACAGGAAGGGGGCCTTCATGTACTTCCGCTTCGACGTCAACTAACATTTCAGATGTGAGTGGGTTAGCGAAAGTATCGAGGTCTCTCCTCAGGGACGAGGCCTACGAGAGCATCCGCCGGGCGATCATCGACGGGACACTGCCGCCGGGGACGAACCTGCGCGACGGCGAGCTCGCCGATCAGCTGGGGCTTTCCCGGGCGCCGGTACGCCAGGCGCTGCTGCGGCTCGTCGAGGACGGCCTCGTCGAGTCGAAGCCGCAGAGCTACACGCGCGTGGCCGGGTTCGTTCCCGACGACGTCCGCGACGCCTTGCAGCTGGTCCGCACGCTGCACGAGTTCGCCGTCCGGGCGGGTGCCCCGCGGATGGGCCCGGCCGAGGTCGCCGCGATGCGCGCGGCCAACGCCCGGTTCGCCGACGCGATCGCCGCCGGGGACATCGCGGCCGCGATCGCCGCCGACGACGAACTCCACGACGTCCCGGTGGCCGCCGCGCGCAACCGGGCGATCGCCGCGACGCTGGCCCGCTACACGCCCCTGCTGCGACGTCTCGAATACGCCCGCTTCGGCTCCCTGCCCGCCCACCGGTCGGTCCAGCGCCACACGGAACTGGCCGACGCCATCGAAGCGGGCGACGTCGACGCGGCCTGCGCGATCACCGCCACGATCTGGACCGAGCTCGAAGACCTCCTGGAGACGCCATGACCCTCGCCGATTTCCCCCGCTACCCGCTGCTGTTCGGTCCCTCCCCCGTCCATCCGCTGGAGCGGCTCACCGCTCATCTCGGCGGCGCGAAGGTCTGGGCGAAACGCGAGGACGTCAACTCCGGGATCGCGTTCGGCGGCAACAAGACCCGCAAGCTCGAATACCTGGTCGCCGACGCGCTGGCCCAGGGCGCGGACACGCTGATCTCGATCGGCGGCGTGCAGTCGAACCACACCCGCCAGGTCGCCGCGGCCGCCGCGCGGGCCGGGCTCAAGGCCGTGCTGGTGCAGGAGAGCTGGGTCGACTGGAACGACCCGATGTACGACAAGGTCGGCAACATCCAGCTCTCGCGCATCCTCGGCGCGGACATCCGGATGGTCGAGGCCGGGTTCGGCGTCGGCTTCAAGGAGAGCTGGGAGAACGCGGTCAAGGAGATCGAAGCCGGCGGCGGGAAGCCGTACGCAATCCCGGCGGGCGGCTCGGACCACCGTCTCGGCGGGCTCGGTTTCGCGAACTGGATGGTCGAACTCGAAGCGCAGGAGGCGGAACTCGGCGTCTTCTTCGACACCGTGATCGTCTGCTCGGTGACCGGCAGCACGCAGGCCGGGATGGTCGCCGGGGCCGCGCTTTCCGGTAAGCCGCGCCGGATCCTCGGCATCGACGGCTCGGCGAAACCGGCCGAGACCCGCGATCAGGTCACCCGCATCGCCCGGGCGACCGCCGAACTGATCGGCGCCGGCGAGATCGGCGAGGTCGAACTGGACGAGCGCTACCACGCCGGGATCTACGGCATCCCGGACGAGTCCACTTTGGACGCGATCCGGACGCTGGCGCGGCTGGAGGGAGTGCTCACCGACCCGGTGTACGAGGGCAAGTCCATGGCGGGACTGATCGACCTCGTCGCGCGCGGTGAGATCTCGCGGGACTCGAACGTGCTCTTCGCGCACCTGGGCGGGCAGCCCGCGCTGAACGGCTACACGAGCGTGCTCTAGCCCTCGTGAGTGGTAAGGACGTTCCAGCCGAGGGTGTCTGGGGTACCTACTGGCTTCCGGTCGCTGATGATCCCGGGCCCGGCCACGGCCGACGTTGCGAAAGCCACTTTCGCAACGTTGAAGGTTGCGAAAGTGGCTTTCGCAACCCCCGGCCAAGCCCAGCACCCAGCAGCACCCCGGTGCCGAGTGGGTCTGGTCTCGTGAGTGGTAAGGACGGTTAGAACCGTCCTTACCACTCACGAGGCGCCGGGTCAGTCCGTGACGGCCAGGACGTCGATCTCCACCAGAAGCCCGGCGGGCAGGCCGACGTACACCGTGGTGCGGGCCGGGTGCGGGGCCTCGCCGATCAGCTTGTTGTAGACCTCGTTGAACGCGCCGAAGTGGTCGACGTCGGTCAGGTACACGCGCACCATCATCGCGTCGGCCAGGCTCGAACCGGCGGCCTCCAGCACCGCCTCGATGTTCTTGAAGGTCTGCTCGGTCTGCTCACCGACGGTCTCGCCGACGATGGCGCCGGTGGCCGGGTCGAAGGCGACCTGGCCGGCCACCTGCAGGATGTTGCCCTTGCGGACCGCCTGCGAGAACGCGGCCACCGGCTTCGGCGCGTTCTCCGTGCTGATCGCGGTCTTGCTCATTCCAACTTCCCCTTTCGGTTCCCCGTCCATCCACTGTGGACGGAAGCTTCCTCGGCGGCGGCCAGCAGCTCGGGCACGAGCCCCATCAGGCCGTCGTAGTCCAGCAGCACCTTCGGCACCGACACCGACGCGGCGGCGAGCACCACGCCGCCCGGGCCGCGGACGGGCGCGGCGACGCAGTGGATGAAGTCCTCGTGCTCGGCGTTGTCCACCGCGTAGCCGCGGTCGGCGACGAGCGCGAGTTCCTTCTCGTAGGCCTCGGGCGTGGTGATCGTGTTCGGGGTGCGGACGAAGAAGTCGATCCGTGAGACCACGTCCGCCTGCTTCTCCGGCGTCATGGCCGCGACGAGCACCTTGCCGACGGCGGTGCAGTGCAGCGGCGCGCGTTTACCGATGCGGGAGTACATCCGCACCGAATGCCTGCCCTCGAACTTGTCGATGTAGACCACCTCTCCGTCCTCATAGGACGCGAGGTGCACGGTGTGCCCGGTGCGCGCGTTGAGCCCGGCGAGCGCGGACTGCGCGGTGCGGCGGACGTCGCGATCCTCGAGCGCCTGCTGTGCGAGATCGAAGAGCGCGCTGCCCAGCCGGTAGTACCGCTGTCCCTCCCGGCGCACGAAGTGGTGCGCCTCCAGGGTGCGCAGCAGCCGCAGCACGGTCGACTTGTGCACGCCGATCTCCTCGGCGAGCTGGTCCAGCGTCTTCGGCTCGCGGGCGAGCCCGCTCAGCAGCGTGAGCGCCCTGTCCAGGCTCTGGCTCATCCGCCCACCAATCCCTTGTCCGTCAGCTTCGCCGCCGCCCATGCTGCCTCATCCGCCCCGAGGAGTGTTTCGACGACGGACGCGGGCAGCGGCTGCCCCACGTCGTCGTGGGTCAGCAGGGTGGCCGCGGCCTGCAGATGACCGCGTCGCAGCCGCGTAGCAGGGTCGTCGCCGCGCAGGGTCGCGGCGAGGAAACCGGCCGCGAACGCGTCACCGGCGCCGACCGGCTCCACGACGTCGACCTGGAGCGCGGGCGAGAACAGCGGTGCTTCGTCGCCTTCGATCAGCGTGACTCCGCGTGCCCCGTGCTTGACGACCAGCGTCTTCGGTCCGGGCACGGCGGCGCGCAGCCGTGCCGGGTCACCGGTCCCCCACACGCGCTCGGCCTCGTCCTCGCCCGCCAGCACGATGTCGGCGCGGGCGGCCAGCCCGGCCAGCACCGACGGGTCGCGTCCGGTCCACAGCGCGGGCCGGAAGTTCACGTCGAACGACACCAGCGTGTCGCCCCGCGGTCGTTCCATCAGCGCCCGCACCAGGTCGAGGCAGCCGTCCGACAGCGCGGGCGTGATCCCGGACAGGTGGATGACGCGCACCCCGTCGAGGTCGAGTTTCCCCAGGAGCCCGGCGTCCATTCCGGACGCGGCGGAGCCCTTGCGGTAGTAGCGCACGGGGCTGCCGTCCGCTCCGCTCTCCTTGATGTAGAGCCCGGTCGGGCGCGTCGGATCGACCACGACCGCGCTGACGTCCACCCCCGCCGCGCCGATCTCGCGCACCAGCGCGCGGCCGAACGGATCGTCGCCGACGGCGCTCACCCAGGCGCTGGTGAAACCCAGCGCGGGGAGATGGCAGGCGACGTTCGATTCGGCCCCGCCGATGCTCCGCACCCACTTGCGTACCTCGTCGGGCGGCCCGGATTCGGCCGGCACGAACAAGGCCATCGACTCCCCGATGCACAGAACGTGGGGCGCGCTTGTCACCTTCGCGTCTCCTAGTCGTCACGCCGTTGACCTCCAGCGGACCGGATGCTACACCTATCCCACGCAATATGCGCAACGTCCGTTGCAACATACGCAACCGAGGTGAACCTCATGTTCGAAGCCGGCACCATCGATTCCGCCGCGGTCGCGGCCGTCCGGGAGGAGCGCGTCGACTGGCGCTTCCGCTCGGTCGCGCCCTCGCTGTCCGGTCTCACGATCGGCGAGGCCGCCGCCCGCGGCGCGAAGCTGTTCGACGACGGCTTCCTCGGCCCGTTCGTCGTTCTCGACGAAGAGGCCGTCGAACACAACCTCCGCACGATGGCGGCCTGGTGCGCCGAGCGCGGGGTCGCGCTGGCCCCGCACGGTAAGACGACGATGGCGCCGCAGCTGTTCGAGCGGCAGCTGCGGCACGGCTCGTGGGGCATCACCTGCGCGAACGCCGGCCACCTGCGGATCTACCGCGCGTTCGGGGTCTCCCGGATCCTGCTGGCGAACCAGCTGCTCGACCCGTCCGGGTTGAAGTGGCTGGCCGCGGAGCTCGACGCCGACGACGACTTCGAGTTCGTCTGCTGGGTCGACTCGGTCCGCGGCGTCGAGCTGATGACCGAAGCCCTGCGTGGCGCCCGCCGCAAGGTGGACGTGCTGGTCGAACTCGGCGCCGAGGGCGGCCGCACCGGTGTCCGCGACACGGAGACCGCGCTCGCCGTCGCCGAGGCCGCGCACGCGAGCCCCGCTCTGCGGCTGCGCGGATCCGGCGGTTACGAAGGCGCGCTTTCCCACCACACCGACGAGAAGTCGCTCCAGCTGATCAGCTCCTATGTGGACGGTCTGCGCGAACTCGTCTTCGCCTTCCACGCCAAGGGCCTGCTCGACGACGCCGGCCAGATCATCGTCACCGGCGGCGGCAGCGCGTACTTCGACCGCGTCGCCGACGAACTCACCAAGGACTGGGGCGGCCTGGACGTCCTGCCGATCCTGCGCAGCGGCGCCTACGTGACCCACGACGACGGCTTCTACCGGGTGATCTCGCCGCTGGGCGAACACCCGCGCATCGGCGGCGTCGCCTCGTTCCGGTCCGCGCTGCGCGCCTGGGCTCAGGTGACGTCGAAGCCGACGGACGAACTCGCGCTGCTCACCATCGGCAAACGGGACGCTTCGTTCGACGAGGGCATGCCCGAGCCGCGCCTGATCCGCAAGGGCGACGGACCACCGTCCGCGCTCGAAGGTCATTCCATCCAGAAGATGAACGACCAGCACGCCTTTCTCACGCTGCCCGCCTCGTCGCCGGTCGAGGTCGGCGACTGGGTCGCCCTCGGCCTGTCGCATCCGTGCACCGTTTTCGACAAATGGCCCCTGATCCCGGTCGTCGGCCCCGACGGCGAGACCGTGCTCGATTTCGTCCGCACCCATTTCTGATCCGTCCTCCACCGCCGCAGAGGAAGAATCGCCATGGACATCGTTGTCCGCTCCGCACTGGTCGCCGACGGCACCGGGGATCCGCTCACCAGGCACGACGTGGGCATCACCGACGGCCGCGTCGCCAGTGTCGCCGAACCCGGCTCGCTCGCGGGCCGCCGCACCATCGACGCCGAAGGACTCGTGCTCGCGCCCGGGTTCATCGACATGCATTCGCATTCCGATCTTCAGCTGCTCGCCAATCCGGATCACCTCGCGAAGCTCTCCCAGGGCGTCACGACCGAGGTGCTCGGGCAGGACGGGCTCTCCTACGCGCCCGTGAACGACGAGGTCCTCGCGGCGCTGCGCCAGCAGCTCGCCGGGTGGAACGACGATCCGGCCGGTTTCGACTGGAACTGGCGCTCGGTCGGCGAATACCTCGACCGGCTGGACACGGGGGTCGCGGTCAACGCGGCCTATCTGGTGCCGCAGGGCACCGTCCGCATGCTCACCGTCGGCTGGGAAGACCGGCCCGCGACCGAAGCCGAGATGAACGCGATGAAGGAACTCATCGCGACCGGGCTGGCCGAGGGCGCGATGGGTATGTCGTCCGGGCTCACCTACACACCGGGCATGTACGCGACCACCGAAGAACTCGTCGAGCTCTGCCGGGTCGTCGGCGAGCGCGGTGGCTTCTACAGCCCGCACCACCGCAGCTACGGCAAGGGCGCGCTCGAGGCGTTCGGCGAGATGGTCGACGTCTCCCGCCGCTCGGGCTGCCCGCTGCACCTCGCGCACGCCACCATGAACTTCTCGGTGAACAAGGGCAAAGCGCCGGATCTGCTGGAGCTGCTCGACCGGGCGCTCGACGACGGCTGCGACATCACGCTGGACACCTATCCCTATCTTCCCGGCGCCACCTACCTTTCCGCGCTGCTGCCGAGCTGGGCCACGGAAGGCGGCCTCGACGCCACGCTCGCCCGGTTGTCCGATGTGGACACCCGCGAGCGGATCCGCGCCGAGATCGAGGAGACCGGCTCCGACGGCGCGCACGGCGTGCCGATCGACTGGGACGCCATCGAGATCAACGGTGTCCGCCGGGACGAGAACGCCCACCTCGTCGGGCATTCGGTCGCCGCTTCGGCGCTGCGTGCCGGGAAACCGGCCGCGGAGCTGTACTTCGACGTCCTGCTCTCGGAAAAACTCGGCACGTCCTGCCTGATGCACGTCGGGCACGAGGAGAACGTCCAGGCGATCATGCGGCACCGCACGCACACCGGCGGCAGCGACGGGCTGCTCGTCGGGGCGCGGCCGCATCCCCGCGCCTGGGGCACGTTCCCGCGCTACCTCGCGCGCTACGTCCGCGAACTCGGCGTCCTCGACCTCGCCGAATGCGTCGCCCACCTCACCGGCCGCGCGGCACAGCGCCTGCGGCTGACCGACCGGGGTCTCGTCCGCGCCGGATACGCGGCGGACCTCGTGCTGTTCGACCCGGAAACCGTCGCCGACACCGCCACGTTCGACGAGCCGCGGCAGCAGGCCGCCGGTATCCCCTATGTCTTCGTCAACGGTGTCGCCGCCATCGACGATGGTCAACCGACCGGCGCCCTCGCCGGCCATTCACTGCGGAACCCCGGGAGTGCCCGATGATCGACTGGCTCCAACACACGACGGGAGGTCTCCTGACCCTCGCCGCCGTCTCGATCGCGGTGTTGTTGTTCCTCATCATCAAAGTCAAACTCGAGCCCTTCATCGCGCTGATCGTGGTCGGCCTGCTGACCGCGCTGGCCGCGGGCCTGCCGGTGGTCCAGATCGTCGGCTCCGCGCAGAAGGCGTCGGATTCCCTGCTGGAAAAGGGTTTCGGCGGGATCCTCGGCCATATCGCCGCGATCATCGGACTCGGCACCATCCTCGGGTCCATTTTGGAGCGTTCGGGCGGGGCGAAGGTGCTCACCGGCGCGCTGCTGCGGGCCATCGGTGAGAAGCGGGCCCCGCTGGCGATGGGTCTCGCGGGTTTCGTCTTCGGCATCCCGGTCTTCTTCGACATCGGCATCTTCGTGCTGGCGCCGCTGGTCTACGTCGCCGCCAAACAGGGCGGCCGATCGCTCGTGCTGTACGCGCTGCCGTTGCTCGCCGGGCTTTCGATCACGCACGCGTTCCTCCCGCCGCATCCCGGCCCGGTGGCCGCGGCCGGTCTGCTGCACGTGGAACTCGGCTGGATCATCCTGATGGGGCTGGTGTGCGGTATCCCCGCGTTCCTCGTCGGCGGTGTGCTCTATTCGACGTGGATCGGCAAGCGCGTCGACGTGGAGGTTCCCGCGGAATTCCTGGTCGCCGAGGAGGAAGGCGAAAAGGAGACGAACCCGCCGTCGCTGGGTCTGGTGCTGGCGATCATCGCCGTCCCGCTGGTGCTGATCCTCGCCGGGACGTTCGGCAGTATCTGGCTTCCCAAGGAATCCGCGCTCTCCGGTGTCGCCGCGTTCATCGGCACCCCGGCGGTCGCGCTGACGATCTCGGTGCTGCTGGCGTCGTGGCTGCTGGGCCTGCGCCGGGGCCTGACGGGCAAGGATCTGAGCGAGCTTTCGGCGAAGTCGCTGCGCCCGGTCGCGATGATCCTGCTGGTGGTCGGCGCGGGCGCGTTCTTCGGCGCCGTGCTGGCCGCGACGGGGATCGGCAAGGCCGTCGCGGGCTCGCTGGACAACGCCGGCCTCCCGGTCATCCTGGCGGCGTACGTGATCAGCTGCGGCATGCGCATCGCGCAGGGTTCGGCGACGGTCGCGATCGTGACCACGAGCGGTATCGTCGCGCCGACGGTGGCGACGCTGGGCTATTCGCAGATGCAGCTCGCCCTGCTGGTCGTCGCGATCTCGGCGGGTTCGATCATCGCCTCCCACGTGAACGACGGCGGTTTCTGGATCATCTCGCGGTATTTCAACATGACCGTGCCGCAGACCCTGAAAACCTGGACCGTATTGGAAACCGTCCTTTCCGTTTCCGGTTTCGGCGTGGCAGCATTGCTCATGGCAGTGGTTTAAACCACCTGACGACTGGGAGAGATCACGATGACCGGACTGGATCGACGCACCTTCCTCGGCGCCGTCGGAGCGGCTGGACTGACCACCGTTCTCGGTTCCCACCTCGCGAACGCTTCCGAACAATCCTGCGGACCGAAGGGAACCGGGGCCATCTACGTCAGCAGCTACACCAGTTCCGGGCACGGACTCGATGTCGCTCACCGGGACGCGGCGAGCAACGCGCTCGTCGTCGACCGGACGATCCCGGGAGTCAGCAACGCTTCCTGGTTCGACATCAGCGCCGATCGCAAGACGCTCTACGTGACGAACGAGGACGAGAACGGCCAGATCTCCTCGTTCAGCCTGGCCGATCCGGCGAAACCCAAGCTGCTCAACAAGAAGTCGGCCAAGGGCCAGCACCCGACCCATCTGAGCGTCCACTCGAGCCAGAAGTACGTGCTGGCCGCGAACTACAGCAGCGGCAGCGTCGTCGTCCTCCCGATCCTCGCGGGCGGGAAGCTCGGCGACGTCGTCGATCTGGCCCAGCACAAGGGCGCCGAGCGGCAGGCGCACGCGCACCAGGTCGTCAACGACCCCACTGGAAAGTGGGTGCTCGCCGTCGACCTCGGTGCGGATTCTGTCTATGTCTACAAACTCGACGTCGCCACCGGGAAGCTCAAGCTGAACCAGCAGCTGAAGCTCCCGTCCGGCGCCGGGCCGCGGCACCTGGCGTTCCACCCGAGCGGCAAGTACGCGTACATCCTCGGCGAGCTGCGGGCCGAGGTCACCGTCGCGGCGTGGAACCCGGCCACCGGGAAACTGACCGCCGGGCAGGTCGTCCCGGCCGTTCCGGCGGGCACGCCCGGCGCGCAGTACCCGGGCGAGATCACCACGTCCAAGGACGGGAAGTTCGTGTATGCCTCCGTGCGCGGCTCCGACACGATCGCGTCATTCGGCGTCAGCGAGGACGGGAAGTCCTTGAAGCTGCTGAACAACGCGCCCGTCGGCGGTGTCTACCCGCGTCACTTCACCCTCGACCCGACCGAGCGCTGGTTCTACGTCTCGTGCGACAAGTCCGGCACGCTCAGCTGGCTGCCGCGCGATCCCGGTACCGGCCTTCCGGGGGCCGTCGCCGGGAAACTGGCGCTCCCCCAGGTCAATTCCGTCTTTTTCGCCTAAGGAGAAAACCCATGAGAACTCGCGTCCTCATCGCGGGCCTCGCGGCCGTCGGCCTCGTGGCGGGCTGCGCGCCGGCCCAGAACACCCCAGCCGCGAGCGGCGGTGACGAGAAGACCGGCACGATCCGGGTCTGGCTGTTCGACGAGGCCAACCGCGCGCCCAAGGAGGCGGCGGTCAAGGAGGCGATCACCGAGTTCAAGGCGGCGCACTCGGGGGTCGAGGTCGACGTCCAGTGGATCCCGGTGGAGGGCCGTGCGGACAAGTTCTCCGGCGCCTTCAACGATCCGGCGAGCGCGCCGGACGTCGCCGAGTTCGGCAACACCGACGTCTCCAGCTACGCCGCCACCGGCGCGCTGGCCGACCTGACCGGCGATCTCTCGTCGTGGAAGGAAGGCGCCGACATCCTGCCCGCGGTACTGGAGACCGCGAAGTCCGGCGGCAAGACCTACGGGCTTCCATGGTTCACCGGTATCCGCGCGTTGTACTACCGCACCGACCTCTTCGCCGAGCTCGGCCTCAAGCCGCCCACGACGCTGGCGGAACTGACCGAGACCGCGAAGACGATCCGCGCCAAGAAGCCGGAGCTGTACGGCATCTCGGTCGGCGGCAAGTACACCTACGCGATGCTGCCGTTCCTGTGGGCGCACGGCGGCGAGATCGCCAAGCAGGACGGCGACAAGTGGAAGTCCACTGTGGACTCCGAGCAGGCCAAGGCCGGCGTCACGGTGTACGCGAACCTGCTGAAGGCGGACATCTGCCCGCCCGAGCAGTGCGCCAACCTCACCGGCACGCAGAGCATCACGGCGTTCGCCGGCGGCAAGGCCGGGATGTCCATCGGTGGTGACTTCAACCGCAAGGCCGTCGAGGCGGGCCAGGTGAAGGGCAAGTACGCGATCATCCCGATCCCGGGCACCGAGGCCGGCAAGATCGCCCCGGCGTTCGCGGGCGGCAACCTGCTCGGCGTGTTCAACGCGACCAAGCGCAAGAGCCTCGCGGTCGAGTTCACCCAGCTCCTCGGTGGCGCGAAGTACCAGGAGAAGATGTACGTCGCCATGGGCAACCTGCCCACCCTCGGCAGCGTCCAGCAGAAGCTCGCCGCGAGCGACCCGTCGGTCAAGCCGTTCGTCGACACGCTCACCGCGGGCACGAAGTTCGTCCCCGCCACCGCGGCGTGGTCGAAGATCGACGCGCAGAACGTCCTGCCCACCGCGATCCAGCAGATCGCGACCGGCGGCAAGGATACCGCGACGGCGCTCACCGCCGCGGCCGCCGAGATGAACAAGGCGTTCGGCTAAGTGGTCACGAAGGAGATCCCCCGCACCACGGCTCCGGCCGTCCCGGCACGGCGGTCGCCCCGCCGTCGCCGGGACGGGCGGGCCGCCCTGCTCTACCTGGCCCCCGGCGGCATCCTGCTGCTGGCGATGCTGGTCTATCCGATCTACCAGCTCGTCCTGATCTCGTTCTACGACTACGGCCAGCCGCAGGCGGTCGGCAACGCCCCGCTGGTGTTCCTCGGCTTCGGCAACTACGTCGAACTGCTGGAGAACCTGCAGTTCTGGGAGGTGCTGGCCAAGACCCTCGGCTTCACCGCGGTCTGCGTCGTCGGCAGCCTGGCGCTCGGGACGGGGCTCGCCGTGCTGGCGACCCGGGTCCGCGCGTGGGCGCGCGTCCCGCTGTTCCTGGCGGCGCTCGCCGCGTGGGCGACGCCGGCGATGGCGGGCTCGTACGTCTGGCTGTTCCTGTTCGACGCGGACTTCGGCCTGGTCAACGAGGTGCTTTCGGGCATCGGCTTCACCGGGATGGCGAACCACTCCTGGACCTTCGACACCTACAGCACGTTCGGGCTGGTGGCCGCGGAGGTCATCTGGTGCTCGTTCCCGTTCGTCATGGTGACGATGTACGCGGGGCTCAAGGGAGTGCCGGAGGAGGTCGTCGAGGCCGCGTACCTCGACGGAGCGTCGACCTGGCGCACCACGTGGTCGATCACGCTGCCGATGGTGCGGCCGCTGCTGACCATCGCCACCATCCAGTCGATCATCTGGGACTTCAAGATCTTCACGCAGATCTACGTGATGACCAACGGCGGCGGCGTGGCCGGGCGCAACCTCGTGCTCAACGTCTTCGCCTATCAACAGGCCTTCGCCGGACAGGAATACGGTCTCGGCGCGGCGCTCGGAGTCGTGATGACCTTGCTGCTGCTGTCCATCACCGGGCTGTACGTCCGGTCGCAACGCCGGAGCGCGGGATGGGTGTGACCGCGGGCCGCCGGGTCCACAAACCCGGGAGGCTGATCGCCGAGATCATCTGCGTGGTGATCGCGGGGATGGTCGCCTTCCCGGTGTACTGGATGGTGTTGTCGGCCTTCAAACCCACCGGGCAGATCCAGGCGGAGAACCCCCGGCCCTGGACGCTCACGCCGACGCTCGAACACTTCGAACGGGTGCTGAGCGGCGAAGGCTTCGCGATGTTCTTCCTGAACAGCGTGATCGTCGCCGTCGTGGTGGTGGCGTTGTCGCTGCTGCTCTCGTTCCTTTCGGCGGTCGCGCTGACACGGTTCAATTTCAAGGGCCGGACCGTGCTGCTGGTGATGGTGCTGGTGGCGCAGATGGTGCCGGTCGAGGCGCTGACCATCCCACTGTTCTTCCTGATGCGGTCGGTCGGCGACGTCGCGCCGGCGTTCGGCACCAACCACCTCGGCTCGCTGATCCTCGTGCACCTGGCGTTCAGCCTGCCCTTCGCGATCTGGATGCTGCGCGGTTTCGTCGCCGCGGTGCCGCAGGAGCTGGAAGAAGCCTCGAAGATCGACGGGGCGAGCCGCATGCGGTTCACCTGGCAGATCCTCTTCCCGCTGGTCGCGCCCGGGCTGGTGGCGATCAGCGTGCTGGCGTTCATCCACGCGTGGAACGACTTCCTGTTCGCGAAGACGTTCATCATCTCCAACACTGAGAACCAGACGCTCCCACTCGCGATCCTGGTGTTCTTCAAACCGGAGGACACCGACTGGGGCGCGGTGATGGCGGGTTCGACGCTGATGACCATCCCGGTGCTGGTGTTCTTCATTCTCGTGCAACGACGACTCGTGTCCGTCATGGGCGGCGCGGTGAAGGGTTGACATGCCTGGCTTCGAAACGTTGCTCCCCCGTCCCGTCTCGGTGGAACCCTTGCCGGGACAATGCCCAGTACCGTCCGAAGTGGACGTGCGCCGCGACGAGCTGCTGCCCGCCGAGGGTTACCGGCTGGAGATCGATCCATCCGGCGTGACCCTGCACGCGGCCGACGCGGCGGGCGAGTTCTACGGTCGCCAGACGCTCCGGCAGCTGATCGGGCCGTACGCGTTCCGGGCCGCTCCGATCCACAGTGGACAGCAGACGATCCCCTGCGGCGTCGTCACGGACCACCCGCGGTTCGGCTGGCGAGGCTGCTTACTGGACGTGGCGAGGCACTTCCGGACCAAGGCCGAGGTGCTGCGGTTCGTCGACCTGATCGCCGCGCACAAGCTCAACGTGCTCAACCTGCACCTGACCGACGACCAGGGCTGGCGGATCGAGATCCCCGAGTTCCCCAGGCTGACCGAGGTCGGCGGCTGGCGGAAATCGTCCATGGTCGGACGGCACGACGGTCCGGAACGGGACGGGCGGCCGCACGGCGGGTTCTACTCGGCCGACGATCTCCGCGAGATCGTCGCGTACGCCGCCGCACGTTCGGTGACGGTGGTCCCCGAGGTCGACATCCCCGGGCACGCACGGGCCGCGATCACCGCGTATCCCGAGCTCGGCCCGGAAACCGACGCGCCGTGGGAGGTGTGGACGAGCTGGGGTATCAGCACGTCCTTGCTGAACACCGAGCAGTCCACTGTGGACTTCTTCAAACGCGTCTTCGACCACGTACTGGAGATCTTCCCGTCCGAGGTCATCGCGCTCGGCGGTGACGAGGTCCCCGGTGCGACCGAGGAGCACGGCCGCTTCGTCCGTGAGATCGCGCGGCACCTGGTCGATCGGGGGCGTCGTCCGCTCGGCTGGGACGAAGTGCTCGAAGCGGGCGACCTGCCGCCGATGGTCATCGGCTCGTGGCAGAGCGAAGCGGCCGGCGCCCGCGCGGCGGCCGCCGGGCACGACGTCGTCATGTGTCCCGAGGAGCACGTGTACCTGGACCATCGGCAGTCCGATCACCCGGACGAACCGATCCCGGTCGGGTACCTGAGCACGCTGGAGAGCTTCTACGGCTACGAGCCGGTGCCCGCCGATTTCCCCGAGGGGAAGTCGATTCTCGGGGCGCAGGCGCAGGTGTGGTCGGAGCATCTCGACACCGTGCGCCGGGTGGACTACGTCGCGTTCCCGCGCCTGTGCGCCTTCGCGGAGGTGGCGTGGAGCGAGCCGGACGGGCGGGATTACGCCGAGTTCCTGCCGCGTTTGCGGGACCACCACCTGCCCCGGTTGGACGCACTGGGCGTCGAATACCGGCCACTCGACGGGCCGCATCCCTGGCAGACGCGGCCCGGAGTTCCGGGGCGGCCGCGGCAGCGGTGATCGCCGCTCACGACCGGTGTACTTGCCCGCCGAAGTACGTGAAGGCCCCCTTCATTGCGCCTAGCGCGGTGAAGGGGGCCTTCATGTATTCGGGGAAGATGTGAAGGTCGAGTTTCCTCGGCTGAGCCG
The DNA here is from genome assembly GCF_055561455.1 of Amycolatopsis sp. PSD-21. Classification (NCBI taxonomy): domain Bacteria; kingdom Bacillati; phylum Actinomycetota; class Actinomycetes; order Pseudonocardiales; family Pseudonocardiaceae; genus Amycolatopsis; species Amycolatopsis sp. PSD-21. Next base: position 5,833,784 of record NZ_CM145712.1, read on the forward strand.
AAGGAAGGGGTCCTTCACGCGCAGCCGTTGTGACTCCTGATGCTTGTGTGACGCACGTGGGGATCACCAATCTTCTTGAGAGATCCAGAGTCCCTCGAGGAGGCCCTTACGGGCGGGCCTGAAGATCAACCGCGGCCTGCCTTGCACCACGCGCGGGGAAGCAGGCCATCATGGGGTGATGAGTGATCAGTGGGTCGACGCCTCCCAGCTTCCTGAAGAACTCGTAGCGCTCATCGACACCCTTCGTCCCGGCGAGAACGTGCTCATCACCCGGAACGGCGAAACCATCGGGACGATTTCCGCCGCCGTCCGCGAAGAACCGATGCGTTCGGCGGACTCCGACGACATCACGGTGGTGGCCACCGCCATGAAGCTGTCATCGACGGCCAGGGATGCGCTATCCGAGCGGCTCGGCCCCGGCTATCTCGTGCTGGACCTGCGTTCGGCTCCCCCGACCGTCGACGTCCTGCTGGTCCCGCCGGGCAGCCCGCAGTTGATCGGCAACTTCCGCGCGCTGTATCCGAAGGCCAGGATCGTGATCACGGAGATCGAGGACGCCGAGCTCGGCGTCAAGTACGAGGGCCCGGTGCGCCGCCTGCTCGACGCCGGCGCGGAGGCGTACCTGCCGTCGAGCACGATCCCGCGGCTGGCGGAGCAGCTGGACCGGACCATGAGCCGGCTGAACCAGCTCACCGGTGACTCGCCGGTCCCCCTGAGCATCGAAGCGCCGGGAGGCCGCGCGCTCGAGTGATCAGCGAGCGCCGAAGTCACCGAGATTCAGCGAGCCCACGTGGTCGTTCCAGCTGTCCCAGAAGACCTTCTTCTCGGAAGCCCGGTAGTGATGCCGGTACCCCATCAGCTCGCCGCAATCGAAGCTCTCCTCGACGAGATCGGGTGTGCCGAACACATCGAGGAACTCGTCACGGGAACGCAGGTACCCGAAATGGGCGAGAAGACCGCGTTCGCCGCCGTACATCGCGAAGCCGACGACCGTCCCGCCGACGATCCGGTAGCTGAACTTGCCGGAAAAGTGAACGACTCCCTCGGTTTCGACGGCGTTCTCGACCACGTTTTCCCGAGAGAGGGGCTCACCGTCCGCGCCGTAGTACTCCGTGACCCGGCCGCTTCCGGCGATCGCGCGGTGGACGATCGGCGAGAGCGTGACCTCGATGACGCTGTCCCCGACGACGGTATTGGCGGCCTTCGACCCGAGGCGGGCACCGGCGAGGCTCAGGCCGCGCGGGTCGAGATCCAGCCGGGTGAGGACGTCGAGGTCGTCGAGTATCTCGATCACTCGATGAAGCGTAGGGCAGGCGGCCAGGTGACCTCGACGAACCGGGGCCGATAGATCCGCGCGTCCGCGATGTTGTCGGCGTGATCCAGGCTGTTCACGTTGTACGACACCGTGAGCTTCCCGGGGCGGCTCAACTGCGGATGCGCCGTCGCGTCGTAGACGATGCGCCGGTCACTGGCTTCGGGTGCCCGGTGGAGCACGACAGGATCACGGAACGGGCCGGTCGGCGAACTCGCGGTGTAGGCGAGCATCACCGGACTGAAGCCGGGACTGGTGTCCATGGTGATCAGCACGTATTCGCCGCCGACACGGTTCACCGAAAACGCCGTCCCGACCCCGCGCAGCATCCGGACCGAGTCCTCCTCGCGGGACGACCAACCGGCGCCGGTCCAGAACTGCCAAGGCCCGCGAAGGCCCCCGGCGGACACCCTGGCGAGCCTCAGATGGCCTTGTTCGGCACCGTAGATGTAGGTGTATCCGCCGTCTTCGAGCAGCTCCGATCCCCACGCGACCTTCTCGCTCACCGGGATCACCAGCAGCTCGGACGGCGTCAGGGCGGGCAGCCGGAAGGTGGCCAGAGACGTCCCGGTGCCCCGGAAGTCGAGGCTGCCCGGACCCGTCGTCCGGTATCGGTTGTAGAGCACCCGCAGGACGTCGCCTTGGACGACGCCGTCGCCGACCCAGTAGTGCTCACCGGAACCCGCGAGCCCGATCAGCGCCTCCGGCTCGTCCGCGGTGCCGCCGTGCAGCGTCTCCCCCAGCGTGCCGTCGGGCCGCTGGACGACCAGGGTGTTGCGGGTGATCGGGCTGTCCCGGGGGCGGCTGTGGTCGGGATTCACCGTGCCGAGGAACGTGTCCGAGAACAGCCACGCGGTGCGGCCGTCGGGCAGCGGCACCGACACCGTGCGATCCCCGCCGGTCCAGTGTCCGCCCTGATCTCCGTACTCGTTCCAGAGCTCATTCAGCCCGGCGACGGGAGCCACCGGCGGTGGCGGTGCGGACGCGATCCCGCTGCTCGCCACCACGGCGCTGAACAGCAGCGCGGCCGGTACGAGAATCCTCGACGCCCGGCGCATCGGATCATGCTAAAGGCGACCGGGGATTTTGTACGACCCTTGCGCGCCGTCCGCGGGATGTCCTGAGACTGCTTTCCGTGGCGGCGTCGCGAAAGCCACTTTCGGGACACCAGACGTCCCGAAAGTGGCTTTCGCGACATGCTCACCAGGGCCGCGGCCGGGCCGGGCCCCCACCGGCACCGAATGGCACGAGGGACCCGAAGCGTCAGTTGTAGATGCGCTGCATGACACCCGCCGCGACGAGCCCGTTGGCCCACAGCGAGTTCACCCGCGAGACCTCCTGGGCGTTCGGCTTCGCGTTGGTGCAGGACGGGCCGGGGCCACCGCCGGACATCAGCTCGGAGCACGGGCCCTGGTAGTTGTCCGGCAGGCCGAGCGCATGGCCGGTTTCGTGCGCGGCGATCCGCGTCTGGTCGTACTCCCGCGCCTGCGTGTAGTCGATGAAGATCGTGCCGCGGCCGTGGCCGTCGGTCTCGGCGTACGAACCCGAGGGGTCGTTGCCCTCGGTGTAGCGCAGGGTGGCGCCCGACGAGCTCTCCTGCAGCTTCACGTTGGACACCGAGTTGTTCCAGTTCGCCACGCCCGCCTGGATGGCGGCGCGGAAGCTGGGCGCCCCCGAGGCGTCGTAGTAGACCGTGGTCGCCGCCGCGGTCTGCTGAGCAGGCTGGACCGCCGCCGTGGCCTGGCCCGCGGTGACCGGGACGGCCAGCAGCGCCAAGCTCACGGACGCGGAGACGAAGAACTTCCTTGCCATGGACCCACTCCTTGTCAGGACAACGGAATGGTTCGTGAATTTAGAAGTCCCGGCCAGGGCACGGCACCAACTTTCGTCGCTTCCGACAGCTGGTGATTTACCAACACTTCTGCCCTATTGACATGCACGTGTTCGCATATGATCATGCCGGGCTCAAGGCCGGAGCACCAGCTTTCCCGACGTCGCCCGCGCCTCGAGTTCCGCGAGCGCCTTCGGCCCGTCCGCGAGGTCGTACACCGTCGGCGTGACCGGCACGCAGACCCCGGCCGCGATCAGAGCACGCAGTTCGTCCATCAGTTCCGCGAAGATCGCGGGCGCGTGCTCGATCAGGACGCCGAGATGCAGCCCGATCACGTGGATCTGATGCCGGAAGTTCAAGTCCCGGTTGGTGATCGCGACCTCTCCCCCGGCGACGCCGTAGACCACGACACGTCCGGTGACCCGCTTGGCCGCGGCCAGACCGGCGGAGAAAGCCGCGCCGCCCACCGATTCCAGCACGAGGTCCACCTCCCCCGTCTCCTCGCCGTATCCGACCACGCGGTCGGCGCCCAGCGCCCGCACCGAGTCGTGCTTACCCGGCGACGCGGCGCCGATGACGGTCGCCCCGTAGTGCTTGGCGAGCCGGACCGCGGCCTGGCCGACCCCGCCCGCCGCCGCCTGCACCAGCACGGTCTCACCGGCGGCCAGCCTGCCCAGCGGTTTGAGCGCGGCGAGGGCCGTGACCCAGTTCAGGATCAGCCCGATCGCCTGCTCGTCCGACCAGCCGCCGGGCACCGGTACCGCGCCGGACGCGGACATGACCATGTACTCGGCGAAAGCCCCGCCGCCGGTCCCGACGACGTGATCGCCGACCGCGGGCGTGGTCACCCCTTCCCCCAGCGCCACGACCTCGCCTGCCGCCTCGAACCCGGCGACGTACGGGGCTTCCGGCCCGCCCTCGTACGTGCCCCGCGTCTGCATGACGTCGGCGAAGTTGACCCCGGCGGCGGTGACCTTCAGCAGGATTTCATCTAGCCCCGGCACCGGGACGGGAGCGTCGGTGATCAGGTGCAGGCCTTCCGGACCGTTCGAGGAGTTCTGTCGCAGCGCGCGCATCGAAGTCATGTCCGCACGCTAAAACCCTCACATTTGCGTGAGGGTCAAGTCGCGGAGGTACGCGTCGAGGGCGTCGCGATTGCGGGTCATGAGCGCGATCCGTCGATCGAGCACTTCCCGCTGCCGCGCGACCTCGCCGATCATGTACTCGCACGGCTCCTTCGGCCGGACCTCCTCCGGTCCGTCGAGGTACGGGAGGACTTCGCGGATCAGCCGCACCGGCAGTCCGGCGTCGAGCATCCCGCGGATCTGCAGGACTGCCCCGACCGAGCCTTCGCGGAAGTCGCGATAGCCGTTGCCTTCGCGGCCCGGGCTGATCAAGCCCTCTTCCTCGTAATAGCGCAGCGCGCGGACGCTGACCCCGGTCTTCCGCGCGAGTTCGCCGATCTTCACGATCCCAAGGTAGCCCGCGGGCCGCGGTATAGGTCGTTATACGGTTTTCGGTTTGTACCAGACCTCGGGGCGGCCGACCTGGCCGTAGCGGGGTTCGCGCTGGGCGAGGCCGTTGTCGGCGAGGTATTCGAGGTAGCGGCGCGCGGTGACACGGGAGGCGCCGATCGCGGTCGCGGCCGCCCCGGCGGAGAGGCCGTCACCGGCCGAGGCGAGGACCTCGGTGATCGACTCCAGGGTCTGCGCGCTCATCCCCTTCGGCAGGGCCTGCCGCTCGGTGGTGCGCAGGGTGCCGAGCGCGCGGTCGATCTCGGCCTGTCCGGTGACTTCGCCCGAAGCGCCGTGAAATTCGGCGTAGCGCTCGAGTTTCTCCCGCAGGGAGGCGAAAGTGAATGGTTTCAGCAGGTACTGCACCACGCCGACCGACACGGCTGCCTTCACCAGTGCCAGATCCCGCGCCGAGGTCACCGCGATGACGTCGATCGGGAGCCCGGCGGCGCGCAGCGACCGGCAGACGGCGAGACCGTGCGTGTCCGGGAGGTAGAAGTCCAGCAGCACCAGGTCGACCGGTTCGCGTTCGCAGAACCGCAGTGCGTCGCCGCCCGAGTGGACGACGCCGGACACGGTGAAGCCGGGCATCCGCTCGACGTACACCCGGTGCGCGTCGGCGGCCACCGGTTCGTCCTCGACGACCAGCACCTTGATCATCGCGCGGACTCCTTCGGCGGCAGGCGGACGGTGAACACCGCGCCCTCGGCACGGCCGACGTCGATCGTCCCACTGTGCCGCCGTACCGCCTGACCCACCAGTGCCAGGCCGAGTCCGTGCCCGTCCTCGGGTTTGGTGGACCAGCCTCGCCGGAAGACCTCTTCGACGTCCTCGACGCCCGGCCCGGTGTCGGCGACCCGCAGCAGCAACCCGTCGACGTCCGCGCGGACGGTCACTTCGACACCTGGCCGTCCGCCGTCGCCGGCGTTCCCGGCCGCCGCGTCGATGCCGTTGTCGATCAGATTGCCGAGGATGGTCACCAGATCCCGCGGCGGGACACCGGTGTCCGCGTCCTCCATGACGGTGTCGGGCGTGATCGTGAACTCGACGCCCCTCTCGCTCGCCTCCGCCGCCTTGCCGAGCAGCAGCGCCGCGAGCACCGGTTCGGCGACCGCGCCGACCACGCGGTCGGTGAGTTCCTGCGCCAGCGCGAGTTCTTCGGTCGCGAACTCGACGGCCTGTTCGGGGCGGCCGATCTCGACCAGCGAAACGACGGTGTGGAGCCGGTTCGCCGCCTCGTGCGCCTGCGACCGCAGCGCCTCGGCCAGACCGCGCACGGTGGTCAGTTCCCCGGTCAGCGCCTGGAGTTCCGTATGGTCGCGCAGGATCACCACAGTGCCCATCGCCTTCCCACCCGAGCGCACCGGCGACGTGCTGACGACGAGCACCCTGGCCTCGGTGAGATGGAGTTCGTCGGTGCGCTCCTCACCCGAGGTGAACGCTTCGACGAGATCGTCGGGAACGTCCAATGCGGACAGTTCGCGGCCGACCGGATCATCGGTGACCTCCAGCAGCGCGCGGGCTCCGTCGTTGCACAGCACCACCCGCCCGTCGCCGCCGACCAGCAGCAGCCCTTCGCGCACGGAATGCAGGACGGCCTCGTGGTACTCGAACAGGTTGCTCAGTTCCTCGGGCGCGATCCCCCTGGTCTGCCGCCGGAGCCGGGCGCTCACCAGGTAGCTGCCGATCCCGCCGACCACCAGCACCGCCACCGCGACGCCGATCAGCGGCCACAGCCGTTCCCTCAGTTCGGCGTCGATCGCTTCGACGGTGATGCCGACCGACACCAGCGCGACGACCTGTCCGGCGGCACCGTGCACCGGGACCACGACACGTTCGGACGGCCCGAGCGAGCCGGCGTAGGTCTCGAGCACCCTGCCGCCGCGTTGCGCCTCGCCGATGTTGCCGATGAACGGCTGCCCGATCAGCTCCGGATTCGGATGCGTGTAGCGGATCCCGTTCTTGTCCATGATGGTCACGAAATCCACTTCCGTGTCCGCGCGGACACGCTGCGCGAACGGCTGCAGCGTGGCAGTGGGCTCCGATGTGGACAGTGCGGCCAGCACCCCCGGCGCGTCCGCCACCGACTCGGCGACCGCGATCACCTTGTCCTCCGCCCGGTCTTCGGTGGCCCGGACGGAATCGAGATAGGCGAAGGTCAGCCCCGCCGCGACGAGCACGAAAAGCACCACGAGCTGGAGAACCAGCAGCTGGCGGGCGAGACTGCCGCGCCTGGTCCGGATCCGCGTCGTCGAGGGCACCCGCTCATACCAGCACACCGTCACCGGGGCCGCTCGGCGCGCCCGGCCGGAATTCCCCGGAAACCGCTCGCGCGAACTCAATGAACACAACCGTGACCCAGCTCACCTGGCCGGGTGATAGTGACCGGCGATCCCACGGACACCCCCTGAGCTGGAGGCAAAGGTGCCTACAACGCCGGAAGCGGCGCCACGACGTCGCGACAAGATGCACTACCTGTACCTGGCCGTGATCGCGGCGGTGGTCCTCGGCGTCATCGTCGGTTTCGCCGCCCCGGATCTGGCCAAGGAACTCAAGCCGCTCGGCACGGGTTTCGTCAACCTGATCAAGATGATGATCTCCCCCATCATCTTCTGCACCATCGTCCTCGGTATCGGATCGGTGGCGAAAGCCGCGAAGGTCGGCAAGGTCGGGCTGCTGTCGCTCGGCTACTTCCTGATGATGTCGACCTTCGCGCTCGCTATCGGCCTCGTCGTCGGCAACCTGCTGCACCCGGGTGAGGGCCTGCACCTCGACCCCGCCGCCGCCGCGAAGGCGCACAAGCAGGCCGAAGGCGGCGAAGGCACCGTCGACTTCCTGATGGGCATCATCCCCACCAGCTTCGGTTCCGCGTTCACCGAAGGCCAGGTGCTGCAGACACTCCTGGTCGCGCTGCTCGCCGGATTCGCCGTGCAGAAGCTGGGCACCAAGGGCGAGCCGATCCGCCGCGGCATCGAGCACATCCAGCGGCTGGTGTTCCGGATCCTCGCCATGATCATGTGGGCCGCCCCGGTCGGCGCGTTCGGCGCGATCGCCGCGGTGGTCGGCGAAACCGGCTGGGGCGCGCTGCGCAGCCTCGCCGTCATCATGATCGGCTTCTACCTGACCTGCCTGGTGTTCGTGTTCGGTGTGCTCGGCGCGGTCCTGTGGCTGGGCGCGCGGATCAACATCTTCACCCTGCTGCGCTACCTGGGCCGCGAGTTCCTGCTGATCCTGTCGACCTCGTCGTCCGAATCGGCCCTGCCCCGCCTGATCGCGAAGATGGAACACCTCGGGGTCTCCAAACCGGTCGTCGGCATCACCGTGCCCACCGGCTACTCGTTCAACCTCGACGGCACGGCCATCTACCTGACGATGGCGACGCTGTTCATCGCCAGCGCACAGGACCAGCCGCTGGGCGTCGGCGAACAGATCTCCTTGCTGCTGTTCATGATCATCGCGTCGAAGGGCGCGGCGGGCGTGAGCGGCGCCGGGATCGCCACCCTCGCCGGCGGCCTCCAGTCGCACCGGCCGGAACTGGTCGACGGCGTCGGCTTCATCCTCGGCATCGACCGGTTCATGTCCGAGGCCCGCGCGCTGACCAACTTCGCGGGCAACGCCGTCGCGACCGTCCTGGTCGGCACGTGGACCAAGGAATTCGACCGCGACCAGGCCAACCGGGTCTTCAGCGGCCAGGCGCCGTTCGACGAAGCCACCCTGATCGACGATCACGCCGCGGATCCCCCCGAGGACCGTGACGGCGACCGGGAGAAGACCGTGGTCAACGCTTAGCCACGGCGAGAACGAACCGCGGTGCGAGGGTCCCCCGTCCTCGCACCGCGGTTCTTCGTTTCTGGGAAACTCACCGGCATGCCGGACGCCATCGACCGCTACGTGGTCTCGCGGTATTCCAAGCTGCTGCACGGCAACTTCGCCGGAATGATGAGCGACCCCGAACGCGAGGCCTTCCTGCGCGACCTGGTCGAGGACGCGCGGAGCATCACCGACGACGAACTCGGCGAACTGCTCGCCGCGGACTGGCGGCCACGGATCACCGCGGCCTGGCTGATCGGCGTCGACCGGCGCACCGCGTGGCGAGGCCGCATCCGGGACCTGTTCCTGGAAAGCGGCCTGGTCTTCGCCGGGCAGGGTTACTGTTTCGCGCTCGCCCGGTTCGGCACGATCGCCGACGCCGAGATCCTCGTGTCCTATCTGGACCACTATCTCGCGCGGCCGGACCTGCGCTACGACCAGGAATGGGCGCTCGCGGCCCTGCACCACATCGACGCCGACCTCACGACCGCGTACACGTCACGCTACCTGCGGCCGGGCGGCCTCTGGGAAAGCTGGTCCGCGAAGAACGGCACCGACCTGCCGTTCCACAAGATGTACTTCGCCATGCTGTGCTCACACGTCCAACGCGCCGTGCACGCGGCGGACGTCAGGCGCTGACCTTCTCGTCGTAGACGACGCGGGACGCGGCGATCGAGTCGCGGTGGCGCTCGGCCCAGCTCAGCAAACCGCTCAGCGACGCATAAAGTTCCTTCGCCATCGGCGTGGCCTCGTACTCCACCTTCGGCGGCACCGTCGGATACACGGTGCGCACGAGCAAGCCGTCGCGTTCGAGGTTCCGCAACGTCAGCGTGAGCATCCGCCTGCTGATCCCCTCCACCGAGCGTTCCAGCTCGGTGAACCGCACCGGACCGCGCGTGGCCTCCAGCAGGATGCCGATCGCCCACTTGCCGCTGATCCGGTTGATCACCTCGAGCACGGTGCACACCTCGAGTTTCTCCGGATCGACCAGCCTGGCCTGCGCGGTCACATCGGTGTTCCCCTGGGACATGAAAGTGCCTCCTTCCGGCGAGGAACAGAGTCACACAAGATGGGCGCTGTTACAAGTGGTGCACCAAGGCATCACCTGGGGAAATCTCGAAGGATCACCATGCGCGCTCTCACCCTCGCCGTCCTTTGCGCCGTCTCGCTGATGGTCGTCCTCGACGGCTCGATCGTCGCCGTCGCGCTGCCCGCGATCCAGAACGACCTCGGCTTCACGCCGTCCACCCTGGCCTGGGTGGTCAACGCCTACCTGATCGCGTTCGCCGGGCTGCTCCTGCTCTCCGGCAGGCTGGGCGACCTGATCGGCCGGAAACGGGTCTTCCTCGCCGGGCTCGGCTTGTTCACGCTCGCCTCGCTGCTGTGCGGAGTCGCGCAGGACCAGGCACAGCTCATCGTGTTCCGCTTCCTGCAGGGCGCGGGCGGCGCGCTGGCGTCGGCCGTCGTGCTCGGCATGATCACCACGCTCTACCCGGAACCGCGGGCACGGGCGAAGGCCATCGGCGTCTACAGCTTCACCCAGGCCGCGGGCTCGTCGATCGGGCTCATCGCGGGCGGAACGCTCACGCAACTGCTCGACTGGCACTGGACGTTCTTCGTCAACCTGCCGATCGGCGCGGTCGCGCTGGCGCTGGCCGTCCGGCTGCTCGCCGACGACCGGGGCCCCGGCCTGCGCGGCGGCACCGACGTCACCGGCGCCGGGCTGGTCACCGGCGGGCTGATGCTCCTGGTCTACACGATCGTCAAGGCCGAGGAGTACACCTGGGCCGACGCCCGCACGCTCGGGCTGCTCGCGGTGTCGCTGCTTCTTCTCGCCGGATTCGTGCTCCGGCAGGCGAAGGCCCGTCAGCCGCTGCTGCCGCTGCGGATCTTCCGGCTCCGCGCGGTGTCCGGGGCGAACGCCGTGATGGTGCTGATGGTCGCCGGGTTGTTCGGCTTCCAGTTCGTCACCGCGCTCTATCTGCAACGAGTGCTCGAACTCGACGCGCTGAGCACCGGGTTCGCCTTCCTGCCCGCACCGCTGTCGATCGCGGTGATGTCGCTGGTCTTCGCCGAACGGCTGAACCACCGCTTCGGGTCGCGAACGGTACTCGTCACCGGGCTTTCCCTGGTCACGGTGGCGCTCGGCTTCCTCGCCACCGTCGAGGCGGACGGAAACTACACGACGGACGTCCTGCCCGCGCTCGTCCTGATGGGCATCGGGTTCGGCGCGGCGATGCCGGCGCTGATGGGACAGGCGATGTCCGGCGTCGCCCCCGCCGACACCGGGGTCGCTTCGGGACTGATCAACACCACTCAGCAGATCGGCGCGGCCATCGGGACCGCCGTGCTCGCGACCGCCGCCGCGTCCCGCACCGGCTCGCTCCTGGCCGAGGGCACCACGATTCCCGAAGCCCTCACCAGCGGCTACCGGACGGCGTACGCGTTGAGCGCCGGACTGCTCGCTCTCGCCGTCTTCTCCGCGACGGTGTTCCTTCGCACCCGGAAGGTTCAGGAAGCGATCGTCGCGTAGGCCCACTCGGAGACCTCGCCGCCGAGGCGTACCTCGGCGGCGCCTCCGGGTTTCCAGACCCCGCTGCCGCCGAACGCGGCCATCCCGCCGGTCTTGCCGGAATACTGGGAAAGCACCACCCACATCCCATACCCGGCCGCGACGCCGACCTGGTCGAGCAGCCGCTGTTCCTGGCCCTCACTGAAGAGCGCGCTGAGGACGTAGACCTCGGCGCCCGCCTCGGCGAGCTCCCGCGCATGGTCCGGATTCGCCGCGTCGAGACAGATCGCGAGGCCGAGACGCCTGCCGCCGACCTCGACGATCACCTGCCGCGCGCCCGGTTCGAACAGCTCTTCCTCGCTGTTGTGCAGGTTCCGTTTCGCATAGGTGGCAATGGTTTCCCCGGCCGGCCCGAGGACGAGCGAGCCGATGAGCCGCCGTCCGTCCTCCACAAGCGGAAGGCCGATGACGGCATGGACACCACTGGCCCGGCACGCCTCGCGGAGCGGTTCGAGGCGGGGGTCGTCGTGGGACAGCCAGAGTCCGGGATCGGCGGCGAGCGCCTCGAACTCCAAGCCGGTCAGGGAAAGTTCGGGGAAGACGCAGAGATCGGCCTCCGCGATCCGGATGAGCCTCGCGTGTTCGGCGATGTTCGCGGAAAGGTCAGCGGGAACGGTGAACGGCTGCACGGTGGCGACACGCATGGCGCGAGCCTAACCCGAGGATGCCCGCAGATACCCCCGTAATCCGTTGTGGCCCCGCCGCATCATGAGCGCGTGGTTGATCCGGAACACCGGCCGCGCGATCCGGTCGAGCTTGCGCAGCAACGGTTTCCGCGCCTCGACCTCCTGCGTGATCTCCAGCCTGGTGCCGCTCCCCACCGCCATCAGCGCGCCGGCCAGCATCCCTTCGAGATCGCCGCTGAGCCGGACCCGCACCCGGCCCTCGCGCTCGTCCTGCCGGTCCCGGTGCATCCGGACGGTCAGCGCGTACGGCAGCCTGGACCGGCAGACGAGTTCGGCCGTGTCCTCGTCCACCTGGCTGACCGATCGGACGTCGCGCCACCACAGCGGATACGCGGCCAGATCGATGACGGCGTCGAAAACCGCCTTGGGCGAGGCCGGGAGCACCCACGTGTCGCGGAAGCGGTACCAACCGCCTCCGCGACCCGCGAGCGAATCCGTCATACCCGCGCCGACACCAGGTTCCGGCCGTCCATGGTCACGACGTCGACCGAAGCCACGTCGCCGGGGGCGACCAGGGCGGAACCGTCGACACCGGTCCCCTCGCGCTGCCCCTTCTCCGAAACGAGCCAGCTGCCCGCGTTGACCCGCTCTCCGCTCTTGGTCACCACGACGAGCGTGCACTTCTCGCCCTCGCGGACGCCGGTCGCCTTGGCGTGGAGCCGGACCCAGCCCGCCGCCGGGACGACCCGGACCGCCATTTGGACGCCCGTGTCCCGGTTGGTCGCCGCGAGATCGCGGGTGCCGGGCACCGGGGCCGCCACCGTCGGCACCGGCAGGGCAACCGTCGACGGTTCGGGCGACGTCTGGCGTCCGACCAGCACACCCGCGCCCAGCGCCACGACGACCAGCACGGCCGCACCGGCCACGGCGAGGAGCCGCCGCGGCTTGCGTTCCTGAGTGCCTTCTTCTTCGCGAACCTGACGCAGCGTGCGCTGCAGCAGCAGGTCTCCGCCGTCGGGAGGTCCTTCGAGGAACGCCTCCGGCGGTACCTCGTCGAGGTGGTATCGCAGTTCCGACAGCTCACGCACCTCACGACGGCACGTGGGGCAGTTCGCCAGATGTGTCTCGAACGTGGCCGCTTCCGCCGCGGTGAGCCCGCCGAGGACGTAGGCGGCGAGCTGGCCCTGGTCGTGTCCCACCGCACTCATCGCGCTACCTCCCTTCCCGGTCCCGCCATCACGGCTCTGAGCGCCCGTAACGCGTAATAAGATCTCGACTTAACGGTACCCGGGGCCACGCCGAGGGACTGTGCCGCTTCGGCCACCGTCCGGCCCCGGTAGTAGATCTCCACCAGCACCTCACGATGTTCCGTGGAAAGGCCGTCCATCGCCCCGAGCACGGCCATCGAGTCCACGACGCTCTGCGCGTGATCCCGCTCGACCGCCGGGGTGGGCACCCCTTCCTCCGGCTCCGCCACTTCCGGTGGCCGCGCCGCCCTGGCCCGCGCGCGGTCGGTGATGATGTTGCGGGCCACCGTGAGCAGCCAGCCCCGCACCGATCCCTTCGCGTCGTTCTCCAGGTCTTCGGCGTGCTTCCAGGCCCGGACCAGGGTCTCCTGCACGACGTCCTCCGCGGCCGCGCGGTCCCCGGTCAGCCTCGTCGCGTACGCCAGCAGGCTTCGCCCGTGTTCGGCGTACAAGTGCCGGACCAAGTCCTCGCCTTTGGCCTTTTTGGGCCGCCAGCCTCCGATCGCCACTCGCGTCCTCCCGACGGTCTTCTGGGTCGGCGAGGACAGTACTGCAACCCGCAGGGGCAGAGTGGATCGTTCGGCGCGCGCCGCGATCGAACTGTGCATCGGCACCGGCCTCTCCTCGGTTCTCCATGGCCGCCTCCTCTTGCCTCCCACACGGACGGCACGGGGACGCGGTTCAACCGGGGCCTTGTCGATCACCGGACGCGCTCGTATGCTGACGCCTCCGGATTCCGCCGCCGCCTGATTCCCGGGAGGGTCTCGGCGTGCCAAGGAAACTCGCGGCCGTTCTGCTGGCGGTCGCTTTCGTGTCGGGATGCGGCGAGGAGCCCGGTTTCACCGCGGCGCTGACGGATCCGGTGAACGTCGACCTGAGCTGGCCCGACGACGATCCGGCCGCCGCGGGGCGGATCGTCGAGTACACGACCGATCCGCACGGCGAATACACGATCCTGCAGTTCGTGCCGCCGCGGCAGACGACCTTCCGCCATCCGGACCTGATGCCGGAAACGCGGTTCTATTACCGGATCCGGCCGTTCTACGGCGCCGTTTCGGACGCCGTCACGGTTTCCGGACCGGCCACTCCGGCCGCTCCCGGACCTCTTGTGCCCCTGCGGTCGGGCGATCGCTCGGCCGCTCCGGCGTCGTTCCGCGCCGAGCCCGCGCCGGAGGAGATGGTGCGGTTCAGCTGGACTGATCGCTCGACCGACGAAGACGGCTTCCTCGTGGAGATCAAGAAACCCGGCGCCGCCGAGTTCGTGCCGATCGAGGTCTCCGATCCCGGGACGACGTCGGCCGGGCTCGCCACGATGCCGGGCGAAAAAGGTGCCTCGTATCGGCTGCGCGCCTTCTACTACGGACCCGCTTCGCCGGTGCTGGACCTCGTGAGTGGTAAGGACGGTTAGAACCGTCCTTACCACTCACGAGCCCCTATGCGAGAACGGTCTTAAGGAACTGCCCGGTGTAACTCTCCTCCACCGAAGCGACGTGCTCCGGCGTGCCCTCCGCGATCACGGTGCCACCGCCGGAACCACCCTCGGGACCCATGTCGATGATCCAGTCCGAGGTCTTGATGACGTCGAGGTTGTGCTCGATGACGATCACCGTGTTGCCCTTGTCCACCAGCCCGTTGATCACGCCGATCAGCTTGCTGATGTCCTCGAAGTGCAGACCCGTGGTCGGCTCGTCGAGGATGTAGACCGTCTTGCCGGTGGACCGCTTCTGCAGTTCGCTGGCGAGCTTGACGCGCTGCGCCTCACCGCCCGACAGCGTCGGCGCGGGCTGCCCGAGCCGGACGTAGCCGAGGCCGACGTCGACGAGGGTCGCCAGGTGCCGGTGGATCGCCTTGATCGGCTCGAAGAACTCGGCCGCCTCCTCGATCGGCATGTTCAGCACGTCGGAGACGGTCTTGCCCTTGTAGTGCACCTCGAGGGTCTCGCGGTTGTACCGGTCGCCCTTGCAGACCTCGCAGGGGACGTAGACGTCCGGCAGGAAGTTCATCTCGATCTTGATCGTGCCGTCACCGGCGCAGGCCTCGCACCGGCCGCCCTTGACGTTGAACGAGAACCGGCCCTGCTGGTAGCCCCGCACCTTCGCCTCGGTGGTCGCGGCGAACAGCTTGCGCACGTGGTCCCACACGCCGGTGTACGTCGCCGGGTTGGACCGCGGGGTGCGGCCGATCGGCGACTGGTCGACACGGACCAGCTTGTCGACGTTGGCCAGCCCGTTCACGCGGGTGTGCCGGCCGGGGACCTGGCGGGCACCGTTGAGCTTGTTCGCCAGCACGGTCGCGAGGATGTCGTTGACCAGCGTGGACTTCCCGGAACCCGAGACACCGGTGACCGACACGAGGCAGCCGAGCGGGAACGACACGTCGAGACCGCGCAGGTTGTGCTCGCGCGCGCCGACGACGGTCAGCTGCCGCTTCTTGTCGATCGGGCGCCGGATCGCCGGAACCTCGATCTTGGTGCGGCCCGAGAGGTACGCGCCGGTGATCGATTCCTTGTTCCGCAGGATCTTCTTGTACGGTCCACTGTGGACGATGTGGCCACCGTGCTCACCGGCGCCGGGGCCGATGTCGACCACCCAGTCGCTGGAGCGGATGGTGTCCTCGTCGTGCTCGACGACGATCAGCGTGTTGCCGAGATCCCGCAGGCGGACCAGCGTCTCGATCAAGCGGTGGTTGTCGCGCTGGTGCAGGCCGATCGACGGCTCGTCCAGCACGTACAGCACGCCGACCAGACCGGAGCCGATCTGCGTGGCGAGCCGGATGCGCTGCGCCTCGCCGCCGGACAGCGTCCCGGAGGCGCGGTCGAGCGAGAGGTAGTTGAGGCCGACGTCGAGCAGGAAGCGCAGCCGCGCCTGGATCTCCTTGAGCACCGCGCCGGCGATCACCTGCTCGCGCTTGCCGAGCTCCAGTTCGTCGAGGAACTTCGACGCCTCCGCGATCGAAAGGGCGCAGACCTCGGCGATCGACCGGTCGCCCTGCGTCTTGTGCTCCAGGGTGACGGCGAGGATCTCCGGCTTGAGCCGCGTGCCCTGACAGGCCGGGCACGGCACCTCGCGCATGTAGCCCTCGTACCGCTCACGCATGTACTCGGACTCGGTCTGCTCCTGGCGCCGCTCGAGGAACGGGATGACACCCTCGAAGCTCGCGTAGTACGAACGCTGGCGGCCGTAGCGGTTCTTGTAGCGGACGTGGACCTGCTCGTCGACGCCGTGCAGGACGGCCTTCTGCACCTTCGCCGGCAGCTTGCGCCACGGCGTGTCCATGCGGAAGCCGATGGTCTCCGAAAGCGACTCCAGCAGGCGGATGAAGTAGTCCGCGCTCTGGCCGCCCGCCCACGGCGCGATGGCACCCTCGCCGAGGGACATCTCGTCGTCGGGGACCACGAGCTCCGGGTCGACCTCCTTGCGGACGCCGATACCGGTGCAGTCGGGGCAGGCGCCGTAGGGCGCGTTGAAGGAGAACGACCGCGGCTCGAGGTCTTCGATCGCGAGCGGGTGGCCGTTCGGGCAGGCGAGGTTCTCGGAGAACCCGCGTACGCGATGCGGGTCGTTCTCCGGGAGGTCGACGAACTCCAGCTCGATCAGGCCGTCGGCCAACCGGAGCGCCGTCTCGACGGAGTCGGTGAGCCGCTGCCGCGAGCTGGTCTTCACCGAGAGCCTGTCGATGATGACGGCGATCTGGTGCTTTTCCTGCTTCTTCAGCTTCGGCGGGTCGGTGAGCGGATGGACCGTCCCGTCGACCACGACACGCGCGTAGCCCTGCTGCTGCAGGTTCTCGAAGAGGTCGAGGTACTCGCCCTTGCGGCCGCGCACGACCGGAGCGAGCACCTGGAAGCGGGTGCCCTCCTCCATCGCGAGCACCTGGTCGACGATCTGCTGCGGGGTCTGCTTGCTGATCGCCTCGCCGCACTGCGGGCAGTGCGCCTTTCCGGCGCGGGCGTAGAGCAGGCGCAGGTAGTCGTAGACCTCGGTGATGGTGCCGACGGTCGAACGCGGGTTGCGCGAGGTGGACTTCTGGTCGATCGACACCGCGGGCGAAAGGCCCTCGATGAAGTCGACGTCCGGCTTGTCCATCTGGCCGAGGAACTGGCGCGCGTACGCCGACAGCGACTCGACGTAGCGCCGCTGCCCTTCGGCGAAGATGGTGTCGAAGGCGAGGCTCGACTTCCCGGACCCGGACAGACCGGTGAACACGATCAGGCTGTCGCGGGGCAGGTCGAGATCCACACCGCGGAGGTTGTGCTCGCGGGCGCCGCGAACAACGAGGCGATCAGCCACGCCAGGGTCCCTTCAGGTTTCATTCTCAGCTGCGGTCGCCGTCCCGGTCGATAGCTGCACGGGCGGCCGCATCCATGCTACGAGGCACCACCGACAGAAACCGGTTCCGACTCTTTGACCTGCGGTTTTCCCGGCTTTTCGCGTCGATCCCGGCGAGCGGTGAGCCACCGGTGGACCGGTCGTTCAACGCCGGCGGTGATCGCCCAGCCCCCGAACACGGCGGCGGCCAGCACGATGGGGAGCCGCAGCCAACCGGGGACGCCGGCGTTCAGCAGGGCACGGGCCAGGATGTAACCGAGTTCCTGGTGCACCAGATAAAGACCATACGAGATGCCCGCGAGCCAGGTGACAGCCGGGGCGACCCTGGACATGCCGGGCAGCCGCCAGTCCGGTCCGCGCGCGGCCAGGCACACCAGCAGAAGCATGATCGCGAACCCGACGGCCGAGGGCCAGCGCTCGGGATCGTTCGGCAGGGCCTGGTGGAACGGGAAGACCTGCAGGTCCTGTGCGGCACAGGCGGCGAGCACGAACAACGCGACGTGCCAGTGCGCCAGCCGTCGTTTCGACCACAGCCAGATGGCGATCCCGATGGCGAAGACGTGCACGCGGTGCAGGCCGAGGCCGTAGTAGAAGGTCTCCACGAGCTTCGGCGTGGAAACCGGGTCGAACACGACGAACCGGAGGAAAAGCGGCACCAGGATCAGCGCCCAGAGCAGCCCGACGGTGAGCCGGTGGGTGCGCCACCGGCGTGGCCAGAGCAGGGCGGCGGCGGTGAAGGCGGCGAGCTGGACCGGCAGCGTCCAGTAGGCGCCGTCGAGATAGTAGAAGAGCTCGTACCGCCAGCCCCATTCCTGGACCATGCCCAGGTTGGCGAGCAGATCCGCGCCGGTGGGGACGTACCAGGGCGACGGATCGGACGGCGGGCCCTGCGGCACGCCGAAGAGGAATCCGGACAGGCCCGGCGGGAACGGCAAGCCGCTGAACCGGATCGTCGCGTACCGGGCGACGACGTAGGTGACGGCCACCGCCACCAGGTACGCGGGCACCAGCCGCGCGAC
This sequence comes from Amycolatopsis sp. PSD-21, assembly GCF_055561455.1. Lineage (NCBI taxonomy): Bacteria > Bacillati > Actinomycetota > Actinomycetes > Pseudonocardiales > Pseudonocardiaceae > Amycolatopsis > Amycolatopsis sp. PSD-21. Next base: position 5,852,043 of record NZ_CM145712.1, read on the forward strand.
CCGGTTCCACAGCCACCGCCCGGGCCGCCCCTTGCGCAGGCTCGCGCACACGAAGAAGGCGGAAATCACCAGAAGGATGGCCGCGCCGAACTGAGCGGTCACCTGAAAGGGGTACCCCACCAGTTCGGGATGCAGAAGCGCCCCCTGATGGGTGACGTGCCCGAGCATGACCGCGAAGACGGCTACAACGCGAAGGACGTCCCAGCTGATCTTGCGCGAGGCGCGCGGCGAAGCGTCGGGCACGAGCGTCCTGTGGTTCGGCTGGCGGGGCGACGCGAGCCTACGTCGTGCACCTGTGCGCCGCCTGTGCGGGTGGAACCGATTGCAGGCGAACGACTACCGTATGCGGTGTGAACATCGTCGAGACCTACACCGGGCATGTCGACCCCGGCGGCGACGCCGCCCGTCGCACCCTGGACGCGCTCACCATCACGAAGCTGTCGGTCGGCCCGATGGACAACAACGCGTATCTGCTCGTCTGCCGCGCCGAGAACGAAGCGCTGCTGATCGACGCCGCGAACGACCCGGAGCGGATCTCCGACCTCATCGGCCACGGCCCCGACCGGCCCGCGCTGAAGACCGTCGTGACCACCCACCAGCACCAGGACCACTGGCAGGCCCTCGGCGCCGTCGCCGGCGCGAACGGCGCGAACACCGCCGCCCACCCGCTGGACGCCGAACCGCTGCCGATCCCGCCGGACTTCCTCGTCGAACACGGCGACACGGTGAAGGTCGGGCAGATCACCCTCGAGGTGATCCACCTGCGCGGCCACACCCCCGGCTCCATCGCGCTGCTGTACCGCGACCCGAACGGGCACCCGCACCTGTTCACCGGGGACTCGCTGTTCCCCGGCGGCGTCGGGAAGACGAACTCGCCGGAGGACTTCAAGTCGCTGCTGGACGATGTTTCTTCCCGCATCTTCGACGAACTGTCGGACGAGACGTGGTTCTACCCGGGGCATGGGGACGACTCGACGCTTGGTGAGCAGCGGGCGCACCTGGCGGAGTGGCGCGAACGCGGCTGGTGAGCCGGCGAGGTTTTAGAACGGGGCTGTCTACCTGGTAGGCGGCCCCGTTTCGCTGCGCAGCCGGGCTTAGCATCGGAAAGGGCTACCGACCGGCGTTATCGATCTGCACGACCAGGACCACGACGTCCCGCTTCGGTCGAAGGGTACTTCGTGCCCCGGCCGAACGGGCGCGGTTCTTCACCGGGTTGTCCGGCGCCCGGTCGCCGGACCGCGGGCGGCGGAGTGGCTGCTCGGTGCCGACAGCGAGCTGGTGCGCGCGGAGGCAGAGCGGATCGAGCGTGAGGACTTGGTGCCGTTGCCCATGCCGTCGGTGGCAGTGCAGCGCCTGACCAGCAAGCACGACCAGATCGTCGGGCTGCTCAGCGCCGAGGCCGAGGGCGAGGCACGACGCGAGGTGCGCAGGAAGTGGACCCACGCCGGGTGATCAGCTCGCAGAGCGCTCAACACTCACGATCGGCTCACACGCGCAGGCGAGACGGGGGTGAGCGCTCAGTGAGCGTTCCATCATCACCTTGCGTAACAAGGTCGTTGATCAACACGTCTAACGCACAGATCAGCCGAGAGTGAGGCAGGCCGATGACCTCCGACGCGAATGCTTACCCTCAGCCGCAACCCGATCCCGTTCCGATGTCACATCCGAGTCGCCGAAGCCGCAAGCTGATCTTCATCGTGGTCGGAGCCGTACTCGCTGCCTCTATTGCTGCCGTCCTGATCATCGTGACAACTGCGTCAAGTCCCAAGTCCGTCAACGGAACTCTGTACTTGCTGTGCGATAGGCAGTGCACCAAGGCGACGGCCAACGGGTATGACGGCTATAGCGACATAAGCGACGGATCGCAGGTGACCCTCGTTGACGAGGCTGGCCAGGTCATTGCCATCACGGAGCTTCGTCGGGCGCCCGACGAGAAGACCAGCGTCATTGGTGGCGTGTGGGTACGCACCTTTACGTTCGCGTTCGCCGAAGTTCCAAGCGCCGACCGTTATGGCGTGCACGTCGGCAACAACAATCGAGGCACGCTGTGGAAGAACTCGGACGAAATCGAGAAGAGCGGGTTTCACCTGACCATCGGCGGTTAGCCGCCGGGCAAGCTCGCTTACCGGTCTCGCCACGCCAGTGGGGACAGGGTGACAGCGGCTTCCGCGATGCGTCGAGCGGTCTCGGTCGCGAGCCCCTTGCGAGCAGAGTCGATCCATCCGGCGACGCGCTCGACTCCGGTTTCCCGGTACTCGACGGCTTGGAACAGCATTTCGAGCTTGTCCGCGTCCTTCGCGCACTTCGCTTCGATGCTCTGCCGTGTCTCGTACTCATCGACTGCAGACCGGACCAGGTCCTTTGACGTGGACGGCAGGGCGGCCGTCTGGTCGGCGGTGATCTCGCGGGGCTCGGGTTTGCTCATGTACTTGGCCGCCGTGTGCGGGATGTCCCCGGTCCGGGTCTCCTGCGTGTCGTGCCATAGCGCGAGAAACGCAGCACGCTCGGGGTTCGCTCCTTCCTCGGCGGCGAGCAGCGCCGCGACCTGTGCTGTGCGCAAGCTGTGTTCCGCGATTGACTCCGGATCGCGGACGCCAGCGTGCCACCATCCCGCGCGACGGATGCGTTTGAGCAACCCGAGTTCATAGGTGAACGCGGCGAGAGCGGTGGACTCGTCCGGCATGGTGGGAATCTCCTATCGATCGGCGAGGCGCAGAGCATAGTGAAGGCCAGCAACCTGGTCGCGTCCGTCGCGGGTCAGCGTATCGGCGGAGGTGACCACCTCAAGCGCCCTAGCAAGTGCTCTGCGGACGGCAGGGCTTGTCGTCAGCAGAGCGGGACGGCTGGCCACGAGCGTGTGCACGGTGTGCAGATTGAGGGGCAAGTGCGGTAAAGCCGGATCGAGGCGGCTCACGAGGTGGTGAAGCAGCCGCACACCGGACCACGCCATGCTGTCGTCGTCGGCCATGAAGGAGTCGTCGATCTGGTCGTCGTGGAGTTCGCCGATCCAGTGTGCCCAGTAGTTGAGGTTCGCGAGTTCCGCGCGCGTCCCGTTGGCGCGCTTGACGAAGTCGTGCAAGTGCGAGCCGTCGCCAGTTGAAGCGAGCGCGACGGACGCCGAGCGAGCCTCGAGCAGACTGGTCACGTCGCCGTCTGCGATCGGGAGGCGCCCGGCCTTTGCCCATTCACCGCGAAGCCACTCGGCCACCTGCTCGCGCTGGTCGAAGCCGAGCAGATACACCGCTTGTCGCCGCAGCAGCGCATCCTCGGCGTGAGTACCGCGTTCCGCGACGGTCAGCAGATGGTCGAAGAACCGGGTTCGTTCATCAGCACCCATCGTGGGCCCGAACGCGACCGGTCCACGACGCGGCACTTTCGGCTTGAATACCTCCAACTCGGGCGGCATGTGCCCGGTAAATGGCCACGTGATCAGGTTCGTCAGTGACTTGCGGTGCACGCTCGCCGCCAGCGGATGCACCTCGGGATCGAACCGATCGGCGCCGGCCGAAATCCCGGTCGAGAGGACCAGATCGGCTTCGATCGCCACACGCAGATGTCGGCCGGTCGACGACGGCGCGCCGAGCCGTGACAGCCGGGCGCACAACCGGACGAACTCTCCGGCAGCCATCGCCGACAGGGGCCGCCGCCCCGATTCCCATGCTTGAACTGTGCTGGCGTCTACCGCGAGCCGTTCCGCCAGCCGTTCTTGCGTCAGCCCCGCGGACTGGCGTGCGAGCTTGAGTACGTAGCCGGTCACGATGCCCGTTGACCGGGAACCCTGACTCCCGGTCGGTGTTGCCGGTGATCCACCCACGGTCGCTCCCGCTCTGGACGACTTCTGTCGCACCGCACCCGTACTCGCGGTCGGTTCTGCGTAATCACTGGTGATCGTAGCGTCACTTTGCAGGTTTCGGGATGGCTCCGACCAGCCAGAACACGACGGGAGTGACCCAGTCATGCGAACAGCTGTCCGGCGAAATCGACAGTTCTGTGGCCGTCCCAGTGGAACGCGCCGGGAGTGGGCGCCACAGGCACGGCAAGCGTCGGTGTCGGCGGCAGCCGGGTACGAATGGCGTCTATTCGCCGAGTCCGAAGCACACTTGTACCGCCGTGCGCTGTTGACCCCGGGTCTCTACTGGCCTCCGATGCTGCTCCCGTGGTGCGAAGAAGTGCATCAAGAGCCGCTCGGGCACGAGCGGACCGCCATCGGCGAAGACCGGATCGCAGCGCCGGCAGCGGCCATTCGATGCGTCATATGCGGAGGACTACTACGCGATGCGAACGCGGAAGCACGCGGCGAAAGGGGGCGCAGTGGACAAGCGTGACCGCGACCTTCTCTCCGGCCTGGCGCGGGTCAACACCGACATCGGCAAGGTCACGCTGGACCTCTTGGCCTTGCAGTCCTCGGACGAGCACTACGCGGCCGGGCTCCGGTGCCTCGGCCGTGACCTCGTGGCGATCGGTGTCGCGCTCGTACGACGCGCGAACGAGGTCGACGGCGAACAGCTCGGAATCGGAGTATCACCAGCTCCACGCCCCTAGTCCGCCCGACGCCACGCCCCTTTCACCTGTGTGGCGTCGGGTCGCCTGGTCGGCGTGAGGGTCCTCCCTGCGCGTCGACCAGGTTCCAAACCCCGCCGCCGTGGCGGAAGAGGACGGCGGGCAACCGGGACCGGCGGGCGGGCCCCATCCCGCCCCGGACTCCAGCCACACCCCCGCCAAGGGACAAGTCCGACAACGAGGACGAGGGATAGGGCCGATGGCACGCGAACGCAATCCTGCAGGGACCAGTCCCACGAATCCAGGACCGGGCAAGGACACACCCACACGGCCCACGGACAAAAACTCCGGTCCGCCCAGCGTCCCCAAGCCGCCGGACTTTCCGGACCCCCCATCGAAGCGGTAGCCGTGGCCAAGAAACGACGACGACGCTACCGCTATAGCTGTCTTGTCGGAGGCCAGATGCGAAACATGGTCTTCGACGGGAAGTCGTCCGCCGAAACAGCCGATCGGGCCAACTCATCCGTGTAGCGCCTATCCGTCCACACCATTCCATTGGCTTCCAGCCCGCCGGAAAAGGACGACGAGGTCTAGAATCGGTTCATGCGCACAGCCCGAGAAATGAGCAGGCTAACGGCGGTGTTCCTCGCAGGAGGCACCGAAGCCCGCTTCTACGCGAGGGACCTCCGGCGCGAAGCTTCCCTCAGCCATCGGCGGCTGTCGGAGATGCTGGATGTGATGCGCAACCTCGGCTGGATAGCCCATGAATTCGACAAGACCACAGCCGACGGGCGACCGTACTACGTGCTCACGGACACCGGTCGGCGCGAACTGACCGGGCCGTAACAGTCCCGGCAAGGCACCCGAGCAGCAGCGAGCTCACCCAGCGGCGGCCGGATCGTGGATCCAGCAAAGCTCCCCCGTCGCCGCCTCCTCCCCCAGCGCTTTGACCTCGCACGCCAGCCGTGACAGAACGGCGGCCTTCGACCCCGGCCAAGCCACGAAGTCGCGATCCGCGCCCACCAGGTCGCCGGGGACCGCGCCCCGGTCCATCAAGTCACCGACCACCGAGAGCAGTACCGCGGTCTTCTCCGCGAACGTCGCACCTTCGCCCGCCTTCGCTCCCGCCACGGCGACCACGACCGAGAGCCCGACCCGGTCCTCTCGCGCGTAGTCGAGCAGCGACTCCAAGCCCACGTCACCGGCCATGTCCACTCCCCTCAGCGAAAAGCGATGCCGTACTGCTCCCGTGGGCGGCAAGGCCCCGCGAACGTGTGCTCGACGACGCCGCGCCGGATCTCGAGCAGACGCCGATCGCCGGCGGGCGGCCGGACCACGCGCTCGCACTCGGTCTGCTCCGCGTACCACCAGCAGGCTTCGGGAACGCGGTCGTCGAACGTGATGCTGACGTTCAGCCCTCCGACCACCTTGCCCTCATCGTCAACGGCGCCGGGCGCGATCCCGTGATGGTCGACGTCGACGTTGATCCACTGCCTCTCGCCGTCCAGATCGTCGTCGCAGACGAGGGAGACGAACTCGTGCCGTTCTCCTTTGCGCAACGGCTTCGGGAAGCGCAGCACCGAAGTCTCGGCGCGGCAGCCGATGATCGCTTTGACGGGGACCGAGTCCCGGAAGCCGTCGACGCCGTGTTCGCAGGCGATGACGGTTCGCACGGCCAGACGGCGATGGACCTGCCCTCGCCGCATTTCCACGTCCAGCAGCAGGCGTTCCAGGAACACGGGCTGCGTCCCCGCTCGTGACGACAAGAAACTCCTCCTGACCGTGAAAGATCAGAACCGGCGAAGGCTTTCACCGGTCGTCGCGCCCAAGGTGTACTAGTACACCACAAACGAGCGTAACGTTCGACCTCCCCGGCACGAACCACAGCGCGATGCCGTACTACGGATACGACCCCGGCACCGCGGTCGCCATCGGCGGCCGGTTGCTCGCGCCCGGAATCCCCCGCCACGGCGGATACGGCGAGATCAGCGTGCCGGGTTGGCGTCCTCCGCCGGTCCGCGTGCTCCGTCCAGGTGACAGGGCCGCGCGGCCGATCCGCCGGGCGGTCTGGTCGTTTTGGAGCGTCCCGTACCGGCGCCGGCACGGAAGGCATTGGCCGAGCGACTTCTTCCACGCGTTGTCCTGGGTCCTGTCGTTCCGGCTCGCGTCCCGCCTCTTCCCCACGACGGCGTTGGTGACCGACGGCTGGGGGCACGAGCTGCTCGTCGGACGGTTACGACTGCCCTTCGACGACATTTCCCTGACGCTCAACGGACTCGCCGGGCAGGACCCGTCTTGGTGGGCGCTCGGGAAGTTGCACGCGTACCGCCAGCAGCGCGAGCCGTTCCTGCACATCGACAACGACGTGTTCCTCTGGCCCGGATTCCCGGCGCAAGGGCTCGACGGCGAGGTCGTCGCCCAGAATCCCGAGCACGCACCGGCTTCCGATGCGGGCTATTACCGCCCGGCGGCAGCCACCGAGGCGATCCGGAGCACGGGCGGCTTCCTGCCGAAGGAATTCGGCGACTACACCGGGGAAGCCGCGCTGTGCACTGGAATCGTCGGCGGCACGGCGATCCCCCTCCTCCGCCGCTACGCCGATCTCGCCATCCGCATGGTCGAGTCGGCGGAGAACCAGACAGCCTGGCGACGGCTCGCGCCGCTCGAGGACTACAACCTCGTCGTCGAGCAGTACCTTCTCGGCGCACTCTGCTGGAGCGGCGGCACCACTGACGTCCAATGCGTCTTCGCCTCGCAGGACGACAGCTATCGCGAAGACGACCGGAGATTCACCCATCTCATCGCTTCCGCGAAAAGCGATCTCCGCTACATGCGCTGGCTAGCGAAGCAAGTGAGAAACCATTTCCCCGCCGACTTCGAGATCGTTAGACGCGAATTCGGCGATCGGTAACGATCGCGCGAAGAATACAACCTCCCAGCCCCAGAGGCGTCTCTCCGGAAACAACTCTCCGGCAGGAGGTCATCTCATGACCATCACCCTACGACGCGCGCTCGCCGCCACCGTCCTGATGCTGACCGGCGCCGTCGCCGCCGTCGTCCCGGCGTCCGCCGCGGCACCGCAGATCCCCGCCATGACCGGGATCCGCACCGGCCAGAACCCCGGCTTCGACCGGGTCGTGCTCGACCTGACCGCCGGTCCGGCTCCCGCCGTCCGGTACGACCTCGTCGACGAGTTGATCGCCGACGGTTCCGGCGAGATCGTCTGGCTGACCGGGGAATTCTTCGTCGCGGTCACCGCGTCGCCCGCCGCGGCACACGACGACGCCGGGAATCCGACCTATCCCGGACCGCAGAAGTTCCGGACCCGGAATCTGCGCAACGTCATGGCGGTCGCGGTCACCGGCGACTTCGAGGGCACCCTGTCCATCGGTCTCGGTGTCCGATCGAGGACCACGGTCAGCGTCTCCACCCTGACCTCGCCGAACCGTGTCGTCATCGACGTCCGTCATTGATCACGAGCGGGAATCCGTGAAGACTTTTCGGCGATCATCCCATTTCCGGTGAGCAAAATCCTTTTCGGATTCCCGCGGTGAAAATCACGTTCTGCCCCAACGGGCGATTTTTCGGAAAATCAGGTATCTGCCGCCAGGGTTCGCGTTCCTTCCTTCCGTCAGCATCACCGCCGCTGCGAAGGAGAACCTCATGCCGACCCCACGCAATCCCGACACCCCGTCCTTGGGCCCGGGTGGCGACAATCTCGAAGCGGGCCCGGACAGCTCGGGCCTCGGAAGCTTTTCGGACAGCGAAATCGGCGAACTGGTCACCCAGGCCACCGAAACCATGGCCGCGTCCGGCGAGGACGCCGAGCGCAATTACCAGCGGAGCCTCGACCGGCTTCGCGAGCGCGCGGACGACGTCGTCCCGGCGCTCGGAGCGCAGTACGACGCCTTGTCCGAGGAGCAGTACCTGGAGCGTTGGGGCCTGGTCCAGCTGCTCACCGATCTGAGACACCCGGCCGCCGCTTCGGTGCTGGAAAACGTGCTGCGCCAGCCGATCCCGCCGGAGCGTTCCGACGATCCCGCCCACGGGATCAGCACCGTCGGCGAAGAGGTGATCATCCGCACCACCGCCGTGGAAGCGTTGGCGCGCTTGGCATCCGCCGGGGACAGCGCGGCGAAGGAGCTGCTGCTTCGCCAGGTCCGGCACGAGGTGTTCACGATACGGCGCGCGGCGGTCCAGGCCATCGCCGAGTCCGGGGACACCGAGCTCACCGGCCGGGTGCGCGAGGAGCTCAGCGGCACCGAGGACGAGCACCTGCTGAACATCCGGCGGGTCGACGTCCGCGGCGTGCCCCAGGCCGTCGGCGGCCGGCACGTGAAGGACTCACGGGCCGACGACGTGCCGCCGCCGGAGCCCCCGCGCTCCTGAACCGAACCCATTCCTTCTACAGACAGGTGATCTCCGATGGCCACTTGCAGCTACACCGTGCCCGACAAGAACGTGACCGGGGACAATTTCTACGGCGCCTCGATCTGCAATCAGACCTACATCGACTATTTCTGGAACACCTACGGTTTCGCGGGTAACAAGGACTACTGGGACGACGGCTTCGGCTGGGAAGACGCGTGCAACACCGACAAGCCGCTCGCCCGGACGTTCAACGCGTGCTACCTGCTGACCTATTCGGCGCAGGACTACCAGAACGACGCCTATTCCGGGGCGATGCTGAACTGGGCCCGCCGGTACGTCCGCGACAACTGCGACGACCTCCGCTCGCTGTGCGGCGACGGCAGCGCCATCGCGCGTTCGTTCAGCGGGGCGTTCGTCGACGACCGGATCGAGCTGTACCTCGGTTTCTGGTACTCCAAGGACGTTCCCGGCCGCGCCGAGACGCTGATCCACGAATCGCGACACCAGGGCGGGAAGCCGCACAACGCGAACTTCCCGGCGGGTTCGGTGTTCGGTGCCGGCAAGAGCGGCGCCGACTCCACCTGGGGCTACGAGGGCGCCTGGATGTACGGCGCGCTCTACCTGTGGTGGTTCTACGCCCAGGGCGCCCGCACGACGTCGGCGTTGCGTGAACGAGCCCGCCAGCGCGGGAACCTCGTGATCGACAACGCCTTCGCGACCCACCCGGGCTTCAACATCTGAAGCAGGACCGACACGGCCCTCTCGTACTGCAGACGAGGGGGCCCTGCCTTCAACGTCACGTAATACCTCTGACGACTTGGACCATGTCCCGCTCATCGGGGCTTGACCACGGAGATTTCTGCCGCAATCATCGGATCTCTCGGGAAACCACGCCTTGGATGAGAGCGGATGGTCATGAGAGTTCGAGCGCATCGCACCGCCTGGCTCGCCGTAGTTCTCGCCCTGCTGGCAAGCCTGCTCACCACGACGGCCGCGAGCGCGGAGGTGCACCATCCCCGGCAGAAGTGGTTACGCGAAGCCACCGCCGGCCTCTTCCTCCATTGGGGCATGTTCACCGCGCCACGTCATACCGATTGCGCGGCTTGGGAACGCGCCGTCACCGACGGCGGCTGGAGCGCGGACTACTGGGTGGACGAAGCCCGCAAGCTGGGCGCCTCCTACATCGTGCTCGCCACCTTCCACAGCAGGCTTGGCTACGCGCGTCCGTGGCCGTCGGCGATCCCGGGCAGCTGCTCCACACGCCGCGACCTCCTCGGCGAACTCGTCGAAGCGGGCAATGCCAAAGGCGTCCGGACGATCCTCTACATGACCGACGATCCCCAGTGGCACAAGGAGACCGGTGTCGAGTCACTGGATTCCGCCGCGTACTCCGCCTACAAGGGCAAGCAGGTCGACCTGACGACCCGCCAGGGCTTCGGCGAGTACAGCTACGACCTCTTCCACGAGGTCATGGACCGCTACGCCGACCTCTCCGGGTTCTGGATCGACAACGACAACGACTACTGGGAGAAGAACCGGCTCTACGAACAGATCCGCGAGAAACGGCCGTCCTGGTTGCTGAGCAACAACAACGAGGACACCCCGATCATGGACACCGTAAGCAACGAACAGAAGACCGGCATCACCCCACCGTACGACTATCCGCAGGCCGCCTTCACCCCGATGCCGAGGCTCACCGAGGCCGACTACAAGCTGCCGACCAACGGGGCCTGGTGGTACGACGGCGCCGATCAGGCCGTCGACTTCCGGCTGTCCACCGGGCGCTACATCGCCAACGCGGGTTCGTCGATGAAGTCGCTGATGGCCGAGACCCCGATGGTGAACGGGAAGTTCCCGCCGCGGCAGGAGGCGTACAACAACTTCATGGCGAGCTGGGTGCCCCCGATCAAGTCCTCCCTCCAAGGCAAAGAGGGCGGCGGGTACATGTACGGCGGGATGCAGCCCGGGTTCTGGAACGACGGTGCGCACGGCGTCATCACCGTCGAGCCAGGCGCGGCAACGCAGTACCTTCACGTGGTCACGCGGCCGCGCACCGACCTGCTCCGCTTACGCGACAACGGATACAAGGTCACCAGGGTGTCCGATCTGCGCACGGGCAAGCCGCTGCGCTTCAGTCAATCCGGCGGCTATCTGACCATTGTGGACATCAAGGACTGGGACCCTTACGACACGGTGTTCAAGGTGGAAACCGCCAGGCAGCAGCACTTCCTCGACTCCCGCACCATCAAGGCGACCGCTTCGTCATCGCGCGCCGGGCATCCGGCGTCGAACCTGGTCGACGGGAACTTCGAGAACTACTGGGACGCCGACGGCAAGCAGCCGGTCTCGCTGACTTTGGACCTCGGCAGGCGACGGACCGCCACCTACCTCGCGGTGAACCAGCGTGAGATGTCGCCGACACACGCGCGCGAGTCGTTCGGCAGGCCGGAGGACTCGGCGCGGATCAAGGACTATCGCGTCTACGTCAGCGACGACGGGCGGAACTGGGGCGAACCGGTCCGCACCGGCGCGATGCCGAGCGCCCGCGGCGTGCAGTTCATCGATTTCGGCGAGCGGCAGACCCGGTTCGTCAAACTCGAAGTGTTGAACACCTGGTCCGGGCCGCAGGCGAAACCCTTCTACAAGCAGTTGGCGATCGACGAGATCAAGGTGGCGTACGGCTACCCGAGCTCTGTGCTGGGCGCGCAGGTTCCGCTGGAGGCGGAGTCCTTCCGCAACGACCACGACGGCCGCGCCAGGCTCGGCCATTGCTCGTCCTGCTCCGGATCGTTCCAAATCACCGGGCTCGGTGGCGGCCCGCGCAACTCGGTCACCTATCCGAATGTGACGGCCATCGAAGCCGGAAGTCACCGGCTTCAGCTCGACACCATGGGCGGGCCCGCGACATCGGTGGCGGTGAGTGTCAACGGCGGCACCCCTGTCGAGACCGCGATCGACGCGGGAACGCCCGGAGTCGTGGCTTCGACGGCGATTCCCGTCGACCTGAACGCCGGCGCCAACACGGTCAAGGTGTTCAGCAACGCCACTTCGGGGCCAGGCCTCGACCGGATCGCGATCGCTCCCCTGCCACCGCCGTCCTACACGCCGAAGACGACACTGACCGTCGAGCCGGGCGGCCTCCAATGGCTCGCGCCGGGGCGGCAATCCCTTCAGGTGACCGCGAAGCTGCGGCTCGACGCCGACGACACGATCAAGCAGGTCAGCCTGACGCCCGCGGTCCCGGCGGGCTGGACGTTGCAGGGTGCTCCGGCCACGACGGCGTCTATGCGGGTCGGGAACGAGCTCGAAGCCTCGTGGACGCTGGTCTCCCCCGAAGGTGTCACCGCGGCCGACGTCCCGATCACCGCGTCGTTCGACCTGCTCGGCCGGGCTCAATCGGTGAGCAAACCCGTCCGGGTGAGCCCGCGTCCCGCGGACCGGGTCTTCATGCGGGAGGCCGAAGACTCGGCGAACGACGTCGGCGACGCGGGCGTCACGAACTGCGGAGTGTGCTCGGGCGGGCAGAAGGTCCGCAACATCGGCGGCGACCCGGGCTCGTTCGTGCGGTTCGACGGCGTCACCGTGCCCGAGACCAGGCGCTACACCCTCCACATCGATTTCACCGTCAACGGGCCGCGCTCGTACTTCGTCACGGTGAACGGCGGTACACCGATCGAGGTGAAGGTCGACGGCACCGGCAACAACACCCAGCTCACGACCTCTTTGCCGGTCGAACTGAAGGCGGGGGCGAACACGATCACACTGCACAACGACCACGCGTCCGCCCCGGATCTCGATCGGCTGTCACTGGGGTGAGGTACCGGCTTGACCCTCTCCCCGGGAGAGGGTTCAGGCTGGTCCCATGACGACCTTGATGCCGATCGGCGTGTTCGCGCACGCCACGAGGCTGTCGGTCCGCGCGTTGCGGAACTACGACCGGATCGGGCTGCTGGTGCCCGCCAGGATCGACCCCGGCACCGGGTACCGCCGGTATTCGCTCGAACAGTTCGCCCGGGCGAGCCTCATCCGGCGGCTGAGGGAGCTCGAGGTGCCGCTGGCGGAGATCGCGGGGATCCTCGATGCGGGCGACCCGGACGAGGTCAAGGCCGCGATCAAACGACATCACGACCGGGTGGCGGCACGGGCCGCGGAGCTAGCGGCGATCACCGACGGGCTCGACTCCGTGCTCGCCGAACCGACGCGGTGGCTGCATGTCTACGAGCGTGTGCGCACACCGCAGCCGATCGCGCGCCTGTCGATCCGGACCCCGCTGAGCGGCCTGGCGGAGCGGATCGGCCCCGCGTACGCCCGGCTGTTCGCGGCGCTCGGCGCGCAAGGGGTGGCACCGTCCGGACCGCCCGGGACCCGATACCTCACCGGCGATCCCGAGGAGCTGACCGTCGAACTGTTCGTCCCCGTCGACGGGCCGGTGCGGGAAGACGGGGAGATCGGCCCCGCCGAGCTTCCCGGTGGTCTGCTCGTGGCGACGATCCACGAAGGTGGCTACGAAGACGTCGAGACCGCGTACCGATCACTCGGCCGCTGGATCGCCGAGCGCGACCGCGTCCCAGTGGGGCCCGCTGAAGAGCTCTACCTGGTGGCACCGGGGCCGGGCGTCGTGCCCGAGGCCTACCGCACCGAAATCGCCTGGCCGGTGACCTCGTGATCATCGAGGGAATCGCGGCCGCGGGCGGGGAGCACTGCGAGACCAGCACGCTCGACGTCCTCCTGCGGCACGCCGGGATCGAGCTGTCCGAGCCGATGCTGTTCGGACTCGGCGAAGGCTTGGGCTTCGTCTACTGGGACGGGAAGAACCTGCCGTTCCCGTTCCTCGGCGGGCGGAGCAAACCCGCCGAGATCACGCGAAGGCTGACCGACCGGCTCGGACTGTCCTTGCGGGTCAAGGAAACGACGTCGGCGCGCACGGCGTGGCGGAACGTGGCCGAGGAGATCGACACCGGTGTGCCGGTCGGCCTGCAACTCGATTCGTACCACCTGGAGTACTTCACGTCGAAAGTCCACTTCGGCGGGCACTTCGTCGCCATGTACGGCTATGACGACGAGCGCGCTTTCCTCGTCGACACGGCTCAGCAGGGAGGGGCCGTGTCGACAACACTGGAGAGCCTGGAACGAGCCCGTGGAGAGAAGGGCCCGATGACGGCGAAGAACCGCTCGTTCACCATCGGTGTCGACGCGCCTCTCGTTCCGCTCGCCGACGCCGTCCGCGCGGCCGTCCGGGCCAACGCGGCCGAGTTCCTCGACCCGCCCATCGCGAACCTCGGCTATCGCGGGATCGGCAAAGCCGCCGTCCAGGTGCGGAAATGGCTGGAGCGAAGCAGTGATCCGGCGCGCGATCTTCCGCAGGCCGCCATGCTGATGGAGCGGGCGGGGACCGGCGGCGCGCTCTTCCGCCGGCTCTACCGTGACTTCCTCGGAGAATGCACAGCCCTCGTCGACGACGCCGGTCTCCGCACCGCGTATGAGAAATACCGCGAAATCACTCCACTATGGACACAGGTCGCGGGATTGTTCACCCTGGCAGGGGAAACCGGTGACGCCGGGAAGCTGAACGACGCGTCCGCCCTCCTGTCCGAGCTGGCCAGGCTCGAACAGGAGGCGATGACGGCGCTCGCGACTGTTCAGCCCAGCCGTTCGTAGGGCAGCTTCTCCCCCGCTTCGACCGCGAACGGCAGCTTGTTGCCAGCCGGCGGCAACGGGCACGTGGCGAAATCGGTGAACGCGCACGGCAGATTCGTCGCGCGGGTGAAATCGAGGACGACCGACCCGTCCTCCGCCGGCGGCGGCACCGCGAGCGACCGATTCGCGGCGTAGGTGGTGACGCCGCTCGTGGCGTCGGTGAACAGGATGAGCAGGCCGTCCTTCTTGCCGTTGAACGCGGTGAGCGTGTGCTCCGCGCCGTCGTGGTCGAAACGCACGATGCCCGGCGAGACGTAGACATGGCTGAGCCCTTCGACGACCGCTCCGACCGTGGTCGGCCGCGGCTCGTCGAAGGGCTCGAAAGTCCCGGACAGCACCCAGGCCGCGTCTGGCTCGTACGCCGGGACACCGCGGAAAGCGTTCAGCACCGGCGCCTTCGGGTCGTGCGTCCGGATCAGGTACCCGCCGCGGCGCGCCACCTCGATCTCGATCTCGCCGGCGACGACCCTGGTGGTCGCGCCGCTGTTGACCAGCTCGAAGCGACGGACACCGGTGATCCGCTCGCCGTCGTGCGAGAGATCGGCGCCCTGAGGGTCGAGGTACGCCGCTTCGGCGTCCTGCCACCACAGACCGGGCAGCCCGTCGTACGCGCGCGGCTCGTCCTCGAGCCAGTCAAGGGAAACCAGGGCGAGCCAGCCGAGCGGATCGGCGAGATCGCGCTCGCGCTGGGTCTTCCAGTCCTGCCAGTCGTGCGTGAACGTGTCCAGGCTTGTGCTCATCGACGATCCCTTCCCGTGGCCTCGCTCTTCCCCCAGGTCAACGGGCGGGCGGTGATGATATTTCCTGTCCCGGTATGTGGGCTACGCCCGGAAATCCCCGGTGGTGCCCTCCTCGGCGGAGATCAACTCGGTGATGGGCGCGAAGAACGCCTTGATCCCCGGCAGGTTCGCCCCCTTCTCCCGCGATGCGGCGAAGTCCTCCGAGGACCGCCACCACACGACGTCGAGCCAGGTCTCGTCGTCGACCCGGATCAGCTGGGCGTCGAGGAACCCTTCCCGGTCGGCCCGGAAGTCGGCGAGCATCGCGGGCCGGGCCTGGAGCAGTTCGTCCGCGCGGTCGGCCGGGACCTTGAAGCGGGTCAGTTCGACTGTCGTCTTGGTGCCTGTCGTCATGGTGCCGATGCTAGGCGACGACCCTTCGCGTTCGTTCGACCACTTGCTTTGTTCGCGTATAGCCGACTACTTGCGCACGTCCGCCCGCATTTAGCCGACTAAATGCGTCACGTTTTCTTTGCGTGATCTCCCTGCGCAGCAGCATCACCCTTCGGTGTTGTTCGCGCGTTTCGCTTATCGCTTAAAATTACGAACACCTGTTCGATTTTGTCGGGTATCATGGAGGCGTGTCCGAGACCTTCCTTCCCGAGTTGCCGCAGGAACTGTGGCGTGCCGGCAAGCTGGAGCTTGCCCATGGCGTGCAGCAGTCGTTGCGGGTGATTCGGATGGCCACCGCGGGTTTGGGGCGGTTCCTGGCGGAGGTCGAGTCTCGGGGCGCGAAAGACTTGTTCGGGCATGGGACTACGGCGAGTTGGTTCGCGGAGATGGCGGGGTTGTCGCGGGCCGAGGCGGGTGCGGTGGTGAAGCGGGCGATCGCTTTGAATCCGACGCGGAACCTGGATGGCACCGAAGCCCCGGCCGTGGCACCCGAGACGGCCGCGGTCGCTGCCGAGGGGCTGGTCGGGGATGAGCGGATCGATCAGATTCTGGAGATCTTGAAGAGACTCCCCGCCGACACCTCCGCCGAAGATAAGGCGGTCGCGGAGAAGATCCTCGCCGAGTTGGCCCCGACCGCCGGTCCGCAGCAGCTCGCCAAGGCCGAAGCGAACCTGCTGGGCTGGCTGGACCCCGACGGCAACGAACCCCAAGACCCCGAACCCAAAGAACCACGCCGCGAAATCACCCTGGAACGCCGCAAAGACGGCTTCTGGAAACTCACCGGCCTCCTCGATGACGAGACCGGCGCCCGCACCGCCGCCGCCCTGGAGGCCTACGCCCAACCGCGGCCAGTGGACGAGTTCGGACAGGCCGATCTGCGGATGAAGTGCGAACGCCTGGGCGACGCCTGGGCCGACCTCCTCGACCTAGCCATCGCGTGCCCGGACCAGCCCGGAACCAGCGGCTACCGCACCCTCGTGCACGTCACCATCGGACTCGACGAACTCAAAACCGGCCTCGGCACCGCCTGCCTCGACTTCGTCGGCACGATGACCGCCCGCGAAGCGCGGCTGGCGGCCTGCGACTGCCTGATGTTGCCGGTCGTGATGAGCGCCGCCGGAGAACCCCTGGATGTGGGTCGGCTACGACGCTTCGTCACCCCAGGGCAGAGACGCGCGTTGAACATCCGCGACGGCGGCTGCGCGTTCCCCGGATGCCACCGGAAACCCAAGAACTGCCACGCCCACCACATCATCCACTGGGCAGACGACGGCCCCACCGACCTCCGGAACCTCGTGCTGCTGTGCGGATTCCACCACCGCCTGATCCACCACGGCGACTGGGAAGTCCGCATGGCCGCCGACGGATTACCAGAGTTCATCCCACCCCAATACCGAGACCCACTCCGACAACCCCGCCGCAACACCCTCCACCACCGCTGAACGTCGAGGAGCCCGCCAGCCACACCGGCGACGGGCCCCTCGTCATGCCTAAAACTGTTCAGTACCGGCGGAAACCCCGGAATCGATTGCGCCGTTCGGGCGTATTGGCGCAAGAGTCCTCGATTGTTCCGCAAAAGCCGGAGCAAGATCGCCGTTCCGGACTTGGGAGGGGACGGAGCGCACCATGGTGAATCAACCGCGCGGCCCGGACGGCCGTTGGGTCAAATACAAGTACGGCGCGGGCGCGATAGGCACGGCAGGAGTGGTCGTCGCAGCTACCAACGGCATAGGCGGAGGCACCGCCGCCTCCCTGGATTCCGCCGCGAGCCAAGCCCTCAAAGGCAAGAGCTCCAGCAAGAAATCCGCCCAGAAGGGCCGTCATTCCGAATCCTGGCAACGTCTTGGCTGGCGTCAGCTGAAGAAGACCGCCAAGCGGGAGCTCGAATGCGGACCACATTCCTTCGGCGAAGTCCAGCGCTTCTTCCTGCGCCATCCTTGCGTCGATCTCGACCGCATGATGGTCATCGTCGACGACGGCGCCGGCAACACCATCACCGTCTCCGTCGCCTGGGTGAAGATGCCGAAGGCAAGCGAGGCGAGCGACCTGAAACGGCTCGCCGACAAGGACGGCACCGGCAACGTCATGCTCTTCGGCGAGGCGCCGCCGGGAAGCCGTTTCACCGGCAAGAACTACGACTCCCGCCTGGCCAAGAAGCTGGTCGTGATCGCCGAATCCGCGCCCGCCTCTGGACGGCCGAGCGAAGCGACGCTTGAGACGGCCGTCGATGTCGCCGTCGAGTTCCCCGCACCTTGAACCACCACCGACGAACGGAACGCATGTGAGCAGGAGCGACCATTCCAGAAGGCGACTCGAAAGCCAGGCTCGAGAAATACTCGCGAGAAACTTCACCGGTCTGGACTCACTACAACGCAACGTGCTCACCGCCTTGCTCAGCCGGACCGGTACGGGCTGGCGGCTCATGGTCAAGGCGGCGCTGCCGTCGGGGGACAGCCGGAGCGCGGACGCCTTCCTGATCGGCCAGACCGGCGTTTTCGCTCTCCTGATCTCGGACAAGGGGCCTGATTTCGAGACCGCGAACCAGATCCTGCGCCACGCGAAAGAACGCTTTGCCGGAATCCCCGGACCACAGGGCCGTTCCCTGGCCGAGAGCGCCATCCACCTCGCGGTGATCGGCCAGGGCGCGGGCGACCCCCGTCAGGACGGCGTCCACTGGTCACTGACCGAGTCGAGCCTCGGCCGGATTTTCCGTCGGGACGCGCTTCATCTCGACAAACGGTCGGTCGCCGCCATCGCGGAGCAGGCGGAACGACGGCTGCGCGACTACCGGCCCCTGGCCGTCCAGCAGCCGGACCGTGAGCCGAGCACGGGAGGGCTGCTGGACGTCACCGAACTGATCGAAGACCAAGTCGGAGCAGCCCAGCGACGTCCGTTCGATTCTTGGCTCACCTTCCTGCATCCTCAGCAGAACGCGATCGTCAAGCGGGACTACTCGGGGCCGGCGCGGATCAGTGGCCCGGCGGGGACCGGCAAGACGGTCGTCGCTCTCCACCGGCTCAGGCATCTGGCCCGGCTCAGCACCGGGCCGCTGCTGTTCACCACCTACGTCCACACACTGCCCTCGGTGATCAAGACGGCCTTCGACCGGCTCGCGCCCGAGCTGGACGGTCGCGTCGAGTTCACGAACCTGCACGCCTGGGTGCGCCGATTCCTCGCCGAGCGCGAGGTGCCCGCGCAGGTGGATCGGCGCAAGATCGACACGGCGTTCAGCTTCGCGTGGATGGCCCACCGGGAGAAGTTGCAGGTCATCGAACCGAGCGTCGACTACTGGCGCACGGAACTGGACCGGGTGATCAAGGGCAGGGGCATCACGACGCTCGCCGGCTACGTCGCGGTCCAGCGGCGTGGACGGATCCTCCGGCTCGACGCGAGCCAGAAAGCGCTCGTCTGGGACCTTTATGAGCACTACCAGCGAGGACTGGCCGAAAGGGGCGTGCACGACTACAACGACCTGATCGAGCTCGGCCGCACCGAACTCGCGAAGCGGCCGCTCGAAACGCCGTACGCGGGAGTCGTCGTCGACGAGGTGCAGGACATCCCCCTGTGCGGGCTGCGACTGCTGCGCGACCTTGCCGGTGACGGCCCGAACCGGCTTCTGCTGGTCGGAGACGGTCAGCAGCAGGTCTACCCCGGCGGCTGGCGACTGTCCGACGCCGGCATCCCCGTCCAGGGCCGCGGCGAGATCCTGAAGGTGAACTACCGCAACCGTGCCGAGGTTCTGGGCTTCGCGCGACGTTTCGACGCGACGAACCGGGTCGACGATCTCGACGGCGCCGACGGGATCGCTCTTCGCGCGGCCGAGTCCGCCAGCGAGGGCGGAACGACCGAGACCTGGCGGGGCACGTCCGGAGAACTGCCGGGCGCGCTGGTCGAAGCGGTCCGGAAACTGCCGGCGCGCCTTGATCATTCGGCGCTGATCGTCTTCCATCACAAGGATCTCGGCCGATGCGTCGAGATCCTGCGTGCGGCCGGGATCCCCACGCTGGCACTGGAGCACTACACCGGTGCGGCCGACGGCAAGCTCAAGGTCGGCACTGTGCACCGGGCGAAGGGCTTGGACTTCGAGGCCGTGCTGGTACTGCAGAACACCCACGAGAGCGTGACCGGGAGCCAGGCCGAGGAGGAACGCCGTGAGTTACGCGGCAGGCAGCATCTCGTCGCGGCGACGCGGGCCCGCGACTTCCTCTGGTGGGGCGTGCTCGACGACACCGCGCCCGAGCAGGCCGATGAGCAGGCGAAAGCCGTGAAGCCGAAGAGGACTGCGTCCACGACATGCCGATCTCGTGGTGCTCGCTGTGCCGTAAGCCGCCGCCGAACGTCCTCTCCCACGGCTTCCGGACCTCCGGGGGAAACGCGTATCACAACGACCCGGACTGCACTTGGCTGCGCAAGGGCCAGGGGCGCGCGCATCGGCAGGGCATGAACGTCCACGACGTCACGCGTCTCGCCTGGGGTTCCGTCGCCCCCGGTGAGCTCGAACCGTGCGAGTTCTGCTGCAGTCCACAATGGATGCGACGGCACGGCCACTGACCGACGAGGACACCCATGAACGAACAGACCGACCTGCCGCCCGGCATCGGCAACCCGGCGACACGCGCCTTCACCGCCGCCGGTTACACCCGGCTGGAGCACTTCACCCGCGCGACGGAAGCCGAGCTAGCGAGCCTGCACGGCGTCGGCCCCAAAGCGCTCCGCATCATCCGCGAAGCGCTGGAAACACGAGGTCAGACATTCAAACCCACCGACTAAATTTTTTGTCTTGACAACTTCAGCCGTCGGACGGTTAGCTGAGCGCAGCACACCGACCGAAGGAGAACGAGTCATGGCCAAGTTCGCGAACGTCGACGACTACATCGCCGCCCTGCCCGAGAACCTGCGCGAAGTCGCCACCGCGTTGCGCCCGATCGTCAACGCCGCCCTGCCCGGCTCCATCGAGGCGATGTACCACGCCTCCCCCACCTGGAGCGCCGGCGAAGCCGTCGGGAAGAACCTCGTCTGCCTGCTGAAGGCCTACTCGTCGTACGTCACCTTCGCCCTGTGGAAGGGCCAGCTCATCGACGACGAGTCCGGCAGGCTGGAGGCGAGCGCGCGGGAGATGGCGCACGTCAAGCTGCGCTCCGTCGAGGACATCGACGCCGACCTGTTCACAGGCTGGCTCAAGCAGGCGCGAGACCTCGAAACCACCACGGCGGCTCGATGACACAATCGCCGACGTGATCACCGACGAGTCCCGTTGCCCCTGCGGCCTTGGCGAGCCCTATGGCGCGTGCTGCGGCCGCTTCCATCGGGGAGCCTCGGCCGCACCGACCGCCGAACTCCTGATGCGGTCGCGGTTCAGCGCGTTCGCCGTCGGTGACACCGCTTATCTCATGAAGACCTGGCATCCGAAGACCAGGCCCGCCGAGCTCGAGCTCGATCCCGGACAGCGTTGGACGTTCCTGGAGATCCTCGGCAAGACCGGCGGCGGACTGCCGGAAAGGGAGGGCACCGTGGAGTTCCGGGCCCACTACCGGCAGGACCGGCGGGCGGACAGCATGCACGAGAACAGCCACTTCGTCCGCGTCGACGGGCAGTGGATCTACGTGGCACCCGTCGGCTGACGAACCCGGCGCAAGGGTCTGTTCTCCGCGTGCGGTGGCGGCTACTATCTCCCCCACATTGTTAGGGAACTTTCTTAACGATTTCACCAAAGGTCCGCCGCCGTGTGCCCGAGGAGGCGCGCTCGTGAGTTTTCGGCAGAAGAGAACCCGGCTCCCGTTACTGGCCTTGACCGTCACCGCGCTGGCCGCCGCGGTCTGCGGGGTGACCACCGCCCCCGTCGCCACCGGCGCGGAAGTGGCCGTCGCGGGCAACGCCACTCCGATCCCCGGCTACGTGATCCAGTCTTCGGCGCAGGTCAGCGACGACTCGGCGGTGTCGAAGCCGGGCTTCCCCACCGCCGGCTGGTATCCGGTGTCGTCCCGCTCGACGGTCTACGCCGGATTGCTGCAGAACGGCAAGTACGCCGACCCGTTCTACTCGACGAACATGAAGAACGTCCCGACCGCGCAGTTCTCGGTGCCGTGGTGGTACCGCACGGACCTGAACGTCGAGGACACCTCGAAGCGCACGTACCTCGACTTCAGCGGCGTGCTCTCCAAGGCCGACGTCTGGGTCAACGGCACCAGGATCGCGACGAAGGACCAGGTCAACGGCGCCTACACCCGCCACGATCTGGACATCACCTCGCACGTGCGCCAGGGCGTCAACAGCGTCGCGTTCAAGGTCTACCCCAACGACCCCAACAACGACCTCTCGATGGGCTGGATCGACTGGGCGCAGACCCCGCCGGACCAGAACATGGGCATCGTGCGCGACGTCCTCGTCCGCCGCAGCGGCCCGGTCGCGCTGCGCAGCGCCCACGTGGTCCAGAAGCTGAACTCCTCGCTCGACCACGCCGACCTCACCGTGAAGGCCGACGTCCGCAACGACACGGCGGACGCGGTGCAGGCCACCGTCGCCGGCACGGTCGCGGGCAAGCCGGTCACCCAGACGGTCTCGCTGGCCGCCAAGGAACGCAAGACCGTGACGTTCCCCGTGGTCGGCCTCGACAAGCCGAATCTCTGGTGGCCCGCCGGGATGGGCGGCCAGCACCGGTACGAACTCGACCTGACCGCGAGTGTCGGCGGCACGCCGTCCGACAC
The DNA here is from genome assembly GCF_055561455.1 of Amycolatopsis sp. PSD-21. Taxonomy (NCBI): domain Bacteria; kingdom Bacillati; phylum Actinomycetota; class Actinomycetes; order Pseudonocardiales; family Pseudonocardiaceae; genus Amycolatopsis; species Amycolatopsis sp. PSD-21. Next base: position 5,874,487 of record NZ_CM145712.1, read on the forward strand.
CTCGAAGTCGAAGTTCGGTGTCCGCGACGTCAAGGCGCCGCTGAACTCCAGCGGCGGGCGGCAGTACAGCGTCAACGGCAAACCGCTGCTGATCCGCGGCGGCGGCTACACGCCGGACCTGTTCCTGCGCTGGAACGAGACCGCGGCGGCCGACAAGCTCAAGTACGTGCTGAACCTCGGGCTCAACACGGTCCGGCTGGAAGGCCACATCGAGCCGGACGAGTTCTTCGACCTCGCCGACGACCTCGGTGTGCTGACGATGCCCGGCTGGGAATGCTGCGACAAATGGGAAGGGCACGTCAACGGCGAGGAGAAGGGCGAGCCGTGGGTCGAGTCGGACTACCCGATCGCCAAGGCGTCGATGTTCTCCGAGGCCGAGCGCCTGCGTGACCACCCGAGCGTCATCTCGTTCCACATCGGCAGCGACTTCGCTCCCGACCGGCGGATCGAGCAGGGTTACCTCGACGCGATGAAGGCCGCCGACTTCACCCTTCCGGTGATCCCGTCGGCGTCGAAGAGGCCGTCCCCGATCACGGGCGCCTCCGGCATGAAGATGAATGGCCCGTACGACTACGTCCCGCCCGTCTACTGGTACGACAAGTCGCAGAAGGACCGTGGCGGCGCCTGGAGCTTCAACTCCGAGACCAGCGCGGGCGTCGACATCCCGACGATGGACACGTTGAAGCGGATGATGTCGGCCAGTGAGCTGGAAACGATGTGGAAGGACCCGTCGGCGCCCCAGTACCACCGTTCTTCGTCGACGACGTTCGCGAACCTGAAGCTGTTCGCCAACGCGCTCACCAAGCGCTACGGCGCGCCGGCCGACTTGAACGACTTCGTGCGGAAGGCGCAGCTCGCGCAGTACGAGAACGTCCGCGCGGAGTTCGAGTCGCACTCGCGCAACTACACCGACTCGACCAACCCGTCGACCGGGTTGATCTACTGGATGCTCAACAGCCCGTGGACCTCGCTGCACTGGCAGCTGTTCGACGCCTACATGGACCAGAACGGCGCCTACTACGGGGCGAAGAAGGCCAACGAGCCGCTGCACATCCAGTACTCGCACGACAACCGGTCGGTCGTGGTGATCAACCAGACGTCGAACGCGGTGAGCGGGCTGACGGCGACCACGAAGCTGTACAACCTCGACGGCACCGAGAAGTACAGCAACACCAAGACCGGGCTGTCCGTCGGCGCGCTGGGCGCCAAGGCCACCGCGGTCACCGTCCCGGCGGTGAGCGGGCTGTCGAGCACCTACCTGGCGAAGCTGGTGCTCACCGACTCGTCGGGCAAGGAGGTCAGCCGGAACGTGTACTGGCTCTCCACCAAGGCCGACACGCTGAACTGGGCCGGCAGCGACTGGTACTACACGCCCCAGTCGGGTTACGCCGACCTGACCGGGCTGAAGAACCTCGGCCAGTCCGCGGTCAGCGCGACGGCGAAGTCGGTCGCCGGTGGCGACGGCACCACCACGACCACCGTGACGCTGAAGAACACCTCGGGCGGCAAGCTCCCGGCGTTCTACGTCGACTCGAAGGTAGTGGACGCCGCGGGCAAGCCGGTGCTGCCGGTGGAGTGGAACGACAACGCGGTGAGCCTGTGGCCGGGTGAAACGACCACGCTGACCGCGAAGTACCGCACCGCCGACCTCAAGGGCTCCAAGCCTTCGGTCCGCGTCTCGGGCTGGAACACCGGCACGCAGACCGTTCCCGCCGACGGCTCCGGACCGGCCGACCCGGTCGACTACCAGGCCGAGGACGCCACGATCGTCCAGGGCGCGGTGGAGTCGAACCACGCCGGGTTCACCGGCACCGGATTCGTCAACTACGACAACGTCGCGGGCAGCTCGGTCGAGTGGACGGTGAACGTGCCGGCCGCGGGCACCTACGACGTGGTCGTCCGTTACGCCAACGGGACGACGGCGAACCGGCCGCTGGACTTCTCCGTCAACGGCTCGATCAGCGCGTCCGGTGTCGGCTTCGGCGGCACCGGGGCCTGGCCGAACTGGACGACCAGAACAGTCAAGGTCACGCTGGCGGCGGGAGCGAACAAGATCAAGGCGGTCGCCACCACGGCGAACGGCGGCCCCAACATCGACAAGATCACCCTTTAGCGCGGGAGTCGCCCGAGGCCCCCTTCGTCACCCGGCGAAGGGGGCCTCTCCCGTGCGGGCTTGGGTTACGCTTTCCGGGTGACCGGCAAACCCGACCCGCGCCTGCGGGACCTGGCGATGCTGCGCCGTGTCCGCGACCGGATCGACCGCGACTACGCGCAGCCTTTGGACGTCGAAGCGCTGGCGCGCGGCGTGCACGTCTCCGCCGGGCACCTCAGCCGCGAGTTCCGCGCCGCGTACGGCGAATCGCCGTACAGCTACCTGATGACCCGCCGGATCGAGCGGGCCATGATGCTGCTGCGCCGCGGGGACATGTCGGTCACCGAAGTGTGCTTCGACGTCGGTTTCTCGTCGCTGGGCACGTTCAGCACGCGCTTCTCCGAACTGGTCGGCATCTCGCCGAGCGCGTACCGCAAACAGGCGGCGGAGGAGGGCCGCGGCATGCCCGGCTGCGTCGTCAAACAGGTCATGCGACCGATCAGGAATCGAGAAGCGTCGCCGCCGCGCGCCGACCTACCTTGAGTCGTATGACCCTCTCGATTCAGGCGTCCTACCTTCCCGCGGACGATCTCGAGGCTTCACTCTCCTTCTATCGCGACATCCTGGGCTTCGAAGTGCGTGACCGAGGCCCGCTCCAGGCCACGGTCGGCCCGCCGGGACAGCCGGAGACGTCGCTCGTGCTCCACCCGCCCGCCGCCGATCCGGAGCTCACCGACGAGGAACGCGCGACGATCGCCGAGCTGATGGCCAAGGGCGTCCACGGCATCATCGTGCTGTCCACGCCGGATCTGGTCGGCACCTTCGACCGGATCCAGGCGGCGGGCGCGGACGTCGTCCAAGAACCGATGAAGCAGTCCTGGGGCGCTTTCGACTGCTCTTTCCGCGACCCGGCGGGCAATCTGGTGCGGTTCGAGGAGCGTTAGCCGGGCCTCGATGCGCGCGTATTGACGCTCCCGGGTGATGATGAGCGGCGTGGAGATCGCGGTAGAACTAGTGGCACTGGTGGTGGCCGTCCTCCTGGTCACCGCCGCGGCGCGGAAACTCGACTGGTCGGCGCCCCTGTGCCTGATCGCGGTCGGAGTCGCCGCGTCGTACGTGCCGGGCGTCCCGGAGTACGAACTGGATCCGGAGGTCGTGCTCCTGGGGCTGCTGCCCCCGCTGCTGTACGCCACCGCGATCCGCACGTCGCTGATCGACTTTCGCCGCAACCGCGGGCCGATCCTGCTGTTGTCGGTCGGGCTCGTCATCTTCACCACGGCCGCGGTCGGGGTCGTGGCGTGGCTGGTGATCCCCGGTCTGCCGCTGGCCGCGGGGCTCGCCATCGGCGCGGTGGTCGCGCCGCCCGACGCGGTCGCGGCCACCGCCGTCGCCCGCAAGGTCGGGATGCCGCGCAAGCTGACCAGGCTGCTGGAGGGCGAAAGCCTGTTCAACGACGCGGCCGCGCTGGTCGCGTTGCGGACCGCGATCGCGGCCATCGCGGGTTCGGTGAGCCTGCTGCAGGTCGGCGGGGATTTCCTGCTGGCCGCGGGCGGCGGACTGGTGATCGGGTTCGCCGTCGGCGCGCTCGCCGCGCTGATCCGCACCCGGCTGGAAGACCCGGTCACCGACACCGCGCTTTCGCTGGTGGTCCCGTTCGTCGCCTATCTGGCCGCCGAGGCGATCCACGGTTCCGGCGTGATCGCCGTGGTCGTCGCGGGGCTGATCCTCGGGCACAAGGCGCCGAGCATGCTTTCGGGCCGCTCGCGCCTGGCCAGCAGGCTGAACTGGCAGACCATCCAGTTCCTGCTGGAGAACATCGTCTTCCTGCTGATCGGCCTGCAGGTCCGCCGGATCATGACCGAGGTCGGCGACAGCGGGCTGACCGCGCTGGAACTGGTCCTGATCTGCGCCGCCACGCTGGCCGCGACCATCGTCACCCGGATCGTCTGGATGGCGGGCATCGGCCTGGCGCGACGCGTGTTCCACCGTCACGCCTGGCCGTGGCGGTATTCGGCGGTGATCGCGTGGGCGGGGATGCGCGGGGTCGTCACGCTCGCGGCGGCGTTCGTGCTGCCCGCGGACACCCCGCAGCGGGCCGTGCTGGTGCTGGTCGCGTTCGTCGTGGTGGCGGGAACGCTGCTGCTGCACGGGACGACGCTGCCGGTGCTGGTCCGCCGCCTGAAACTGCCGCCGCCCGATCCGGCCGAGGACGCGCTGCAGGAGGCGGCCGTCCTCCACGACATGACCAGGGCCGCGCTCGAAGAACTGGAGAAGATCCGGACGCCCGAGGACCCCGACGACATCGTCGAACGCCTGCGCAGCCGGCTCCAGCACCGCTCGGACTCGGCCTGGGAGGAGCTCGGCAGGCAGAGTGCGCTGTCCGAGACACCGAGCGACGCGTACCGGCGGCTGAGGCTGCGGCTGCTCGAAGTCGAACGGGAGAAGTTCCTGGAGGCGCGTGACTCCGGCATGGCCGATGATGATGTCCTGCGCCGGATCCTCGAACGCCTCGACATCGAGGAATCCATGCTGGACAGGGAGGAGGAGACCGTGCCGGACTCCGATCGGGAACTGCGCACCCCCGCCGCGACGGCGGGATCCTGCAAACATCTCACCAAGGAGTGGCCCGCGGTCGAACCCAGCTCCCCCGACGTCTGCGCCGTCTGCGTCGAGAACGGGATGACCTGGGTGCATCTGCGTGAATGCGTCAAATGCGGGAACGTCGCCTGCTGCGACTCCTCACCGGGCAAGCACGCGACCGAGCACTTCCACGACACCCTGCACCCGGTGATGCGCAGCCACGAACCCGGCGAGACCTGGCGCTGGTGTTTCGTGGACAAACAGCTGGGCTGAAGGTCGTGTCCGGTGCGTCTTGTCCGATGGGCTCCGTGATCCAGGTGGTTCCTGGCGGTGCGGGCGGATCGGCCTCGTACCGGGTCGTACTCGGCCGCGTCCGCCCGTGCCGTCAGGGGCCGGCTGGGCGCGGAGATCGCGGACAAGACGCACCGGACGCGACCTGGGTATCGTCCGAAGCATGAGCACCCCTGAGCAGGAAGTCGAATACCGCCAGCACCGGTTCTCTCCCCCGCCAGGCGCGACCGAGATCTTCCTTGTCCGCCACGGTGAATCCGCTCCGGCGAAGGGCGACAACCCGTTCGACCTCGTCGACGGGCAGGCCGATCCGGACCTGGCGCCGGAAGGCAGGGACCACGCCGAGCGGGTGGGGCGCCGTCTGGCGGACGAGCGGATCTCGGCGCTGTACGTGACGACACTGCGCCGGACACCGCAGACCGCGGCACCGCTGGCGGCGAAGCTCGGGCTCACGCCGGAAGTCGAGGCGGATCTGCGCGAGATCCACCTCGGCGAGTGGGAGAACGGGCTTTTCCGGCGCTACACCTACGAAGGCCACCCGATCGTCGAGCAGCTGTGGCGCGAACAGCGCTGGGACGTCATTCCCGGCGCGGAGACGATGGAATCGTTCGGCGGGCGGATCAGGGCGGCCATCGGCAGGCTCGCGGCGGCCAACCCGGACCGGAGGATCGCCGTGTTCACCCACGGCGGTGTCATCGGCGAGGTCTTCGCGCAGGCGAGCGACGCGAAGAACCGGTTCGCGTTCCTGGGCGCGGACAACGGCTCGATCTCACATCTGGTGGTGTCGGGCGACAACTGGATGGTGCGGCGGTTCAACGACACGTCGCATCTTCAGTCGCCTTTCGGCTGATCCGGCCCGCCGCGACCAGGTGCACGACGACCAGGACCGCGACCGCCTCGGCGGCCAGCAGCCCGATCAGCACGAGCACCTGGGTCACGCCTGCCTGCACCGGCCCGGCGCCACCGAGGAGGACACCGACGTAGGCGCCGGGCAAGGTGACCAGGCCGACCGTGCGGGTCTGATCGAGGGCGGGGATCAGCGCGTGTCCCGCCGAGGGGCGGCAGATCTCCAGTGCGGCCGGGCGGCGCAGGAAACCCAGCGCCAGCGCGGCTTCGTATTCGCCGTGGCGGGAAACGAGTTCGTCCAGCGCCCGCCGCGCCGCCTGCGAGGTCGCGGACATCGCGCCGCCGATGACGATCCCGGCGATCGGCACGATCGCGATCGGCCGCCACGGGACCACCCCGGTCGCGAGCACGAGCGTCAGCACCGGCACCACTCCGGCCGCGATGGCGAGCGCGACCCACGCCAGATCCTTCGCCACCCCGATCCGGCGCGCCGAGGTGACCGCCGCGATCGTGAACATCAGCAGCACGAAACCGCCGGTCAGCCAGCCTGATTTCAGGATCCCGACGATGACCAGCGACACGGCGGCGAGCTGGACGACGGCGCGCCCGGCCGCGAACAGCACCGCCTTGCCCTGCCCCAGCCGCCCGAACTGCACCACCGCCGCGCCGAAGATCGCCAGCACGGCCAGGACCACGGCGAGCACCGGGCCGAACGCGATCGCACCATCCGTCACCCGGATGATCCTGCCGCAGGATCAGGCGGTGCAGGCCACCGGCGCGCCCGCGGCGGGGGCGGTGCGCTCGCTGACGACCTCGCCGTCGACGAGGATCCGGCACCGCAGCGCGCCGCTGCCCGAACCCTGCGCGGACAGGCTGTAGAACTCGTCGCGGCCTTCTTCGCTCCTGCGCTCGAAGGTGGTGCTCCACGGCGTCGCCACTTCGGTCTTCTGCATGAGTTCCGAACCCTGCGCGACGTAGGTGACGTTCTGGGCGCCCTTCGCGCCGGAAAGCTCGTAGACGACGGTGTGCAGCACGGTGCGCACCGCGGCCGCGGCTTGCTCGACCTGCTCGATCTGCGGCGCGGGCGGGCTCTGCGCGGGCTTGGAGGCCTTCGGCAACACGTAGCTGGTCAAGGTGACGGCGACGGCCATCACACCCAGCACGACCACGACGGTCCCCAGCGGCTTCAGCCTGCCGGGGGCACCCTGTCCCGGCGCCGATGCCGGAGGGGTCGCGGTGGGAACACCCATGGAGAGGTCTTCTCTCGTCCGAGCGCACTTCCGTCGAGTGCGTCGACTACTTCTCGCACGAAGGTGACTCCGCGTTAGCCGTTATCGGGAAGAAACCCGATATTCACCCTTTTGGGTGTCCCAGTGAGTGGAGAACCCCTGGTCATGGGGCGATCGGCGTAAGCACAGTGAGCCGAACAGCTCACTTTGAGTGACCCGACCTAGGCGGTGGCCTGCGAGTCCGTGCCCGGCTCGTGAGTGGCGTTTCGGGTTCTAACCCGAAACGCCACTCACGACCCGACCCACGCGCAGGACCCCGCCTAGTCGACGAGACCCGCGTCGGCGAGCAGCCCGAGGACCCGCCGTCCCGCCGGCGGGCAGAGGTGCGCGTCGGCCGACGACAGCCAGGCGGACTCCGCGATCTCACGGCCGGGCGCGGGCTCCCCGCGATGGTCTGCGGTGTAGCAGGTCAGGCGGACGCGGCGGCCGTCCGCGTAACCGTCGGCCTGCTCGTTCAGCAGCGCGAAGAAGCGGAAACTCGGCGGGTCGAGCTCGATGCCGAGTTCCTCCCTGAGCTCCCGGCACAGCCCGGCGACGTCGCCCTCGCCGGGTTCCCGCTTGCCTCCAGGCAGGTAGAACTTGGTCTTTCCCTCGGTCCGCACCGACAGCAGACGGCGGTCGCGGACGTGGATCCAGGCCAGTGAATCGATCTCTGCTTCGGACACGGCCCGATTCTGTCGTAGGACGGGGGCATCATGGCAACCGTGTATCGGGAGACGACGGCACCCGGCGGGCCGTCCGGCGTGGTGCGCTGCCTGTGGGAGGACACAGGCACGGCGCCGAAGCGGATCGTGCCCGACGGCTGCGTGGACCTGGTGGAGAGCGGCGGCGAGGTCTTCGTCGCCGGGCCGGACACCGCGGCCTGGACCTGGGAGACCAGCGAACGGGCAAGGGGTGTGCGATTCGCTCCCGGCAGAGCGGGTGACGTCCTGGGCCTGGGCGCCGACGAGCTGCGTGATCAGCGTGTCCCCCTGCGCGACCTGTGGGGCAGGGAAGGCGAGCTGCTGGCCGAACGCGTGCTTTCCGGCGCGGCTTCGCTGATGGACGTCGTCGAGCGGCGCGGAGCCGGCCGGGCCGACCGTGAGGTCTCGGCGTTGATCGCCAGGCTGGACGGCGGCGTTCCCCGGGTTTCTGCCGCACTGGACAGTTTCACCACCGGCGAGCGGCAGTTGCGGCGACGGTTCACCCTCGCGGTCGGCTACGGACCGGCCACGTATCTGCGGGTCGCCCGGTTCCAGCGCGCCATCGGCCTCGCGGGAACGGCGCCGGATCTCGCTTCGCTGGCGTTTTCGGCGGGGTACGCCGATCAGGCTCACCTGAGCCGGGATTGCCGGGAACTCTCCGGGCTGAAGGCGAGCGAGTTCTTCCGCGCCAGGAAGTGAGCGATGTCCACAGTGGACCGGTACAGATCACGGTAGTGCGGGTAGAACTCGTCGTAGACGTCGGCGTCGGCGCCGGGGCGGACGATCTCGGCGACGGGGTTCCAGGCTTCGAGATCCGGTTCCCTGCCCAGCGCGACCGAGGCGAGGACGGCGTCACCGAACGCGGCGCCGATGGTTTCCACGGGGATCTCCTGCTCGATCCGCGCGACGTCGCTGACGATCCGCGTCCACACCCCGCCCTGTGTCCCGCCTCCGACGGCGACGATCCGGCCGGTGCCGCCACCGGCCTCGCGCATGGCTTCGAGGTTGTGCCGCACGCCGTACGCGGTGCCTTCCAGGGCAGCGCGGTACAGATCCGCACGACCATGGGACGTGGTCAGCCCGGCGACGATCCCTCTCGCGTCCGGGTCGGGCACGGGCGTCCGTTCTCCGGCGAAATACGGCAGCATCAGCAGGCCGCGGCTGCCCGCCGGTACCTCGGCCGCCGCCGCGGCCAGCTCCCCGAACCCGCCACCGACGAGTTCCCGCAGCCAATCGGTGATCGCGCCGGAGGTGGCCATCCCCGCGGCGAGCGAATAGCTGCCGGGGAAGACACCTCGGGTCGTCCACAGCCCCTGCCCCGGCCGGGGATCGGCGAGCATCTGGATCAGGAACATGGTGGTGCCGTACATGAGCATGGTGTCGCCGGGCGCGGTGACCCCGACGCTGGTCGCCTCGGCCCAGGCGTCCACCGTTCCCGCCGTCACCGGGATCCCTTGTGGCAAGCCGGTTTCGGCGGCCGCCCCAGCGGTGATCGAACCGGCCACCTCGGTCGGCCACGCGAGCCTCGGCAGCTCGACGCCGGGGGCGATCGCCGCGGCCCGGTCCGGCGCCCAGCGCGCCTCGCGCAGGTCGTACATCGGATCGCATTGGCTCGCCGAGTGGTGGTCGAGGACGTATTCACCGGTCAAACGCAGCACCAGGAACGAACTCGCCATCAGGAAGAGCTTCGCTCGCTCGAATACGTCCGGCTCGTTCTTGGCCAGCCAGCGCCATTTCGGCCCGACGGCCTGTGAGCCGAGCGCGCTCCCGCCGCGTTCCACAATGGATTCTTCGCCGAATTCCCGGTTCAATTCCCGGATTTCGTCGGATGCGCGGGTGTCGACGCCGTAAAGGATCGCGGGACGCAAAGGTTTGCCGGAAGCGTCGGCGGGCAACAGCACCGGCCCGATCCCGCTGACCGACACTCCGATGATGGGATGATCCCCGGCGGCCGCCGAAAGTTCCCGCGCCAGCGCCACGAAGTCTTGCCACCACACGGTTTCCGCGTCGTGCTCGAACCAGCCGGGACGCGGCCGGGAGGTTTCGTGCGGCTGGGACGCCCGTGCCACTATGGTGCCCTGGGAATCGACGAGGACACCTTTGGAACTCGAGGTGCCGATGTCGACGCCGAGCACCAGGCCCGGTTCCCGCACGACGCCTCCGAACTCCTCCGCGCGAGTAGCGCGATCAGCGGATGGTAACGATTGTCGGCCAAGCTATTCTTCCCGTGCGAGGGTGTCAACACACCTGTGGAAGGGGAGGTCACGGTGGCCACCATCAACGACGTGGCGGCGAAGGCCGGGGTTTCGACGGCGACCGTGTCGAGAACGCTCAACGGGAAGTCCACTGTGGACCCGGTGCTCGCGGCAAGGGTGCAGGCCGCCGCGGCCGAATTGGGATACCACCCGAACGGGCTCGCGAGGAATCTGCGCCGTCAGGAGACCGCGGTACTCGCGCTCATCATCTCCGACGTGGAGAACCCCTTCTTCACCGCGATCGCCCGCGGCGTCGAAGACATCGCGCAGACAGCGGGCTATTCGGTGGTGCTGTGCAACGCCGACGACAACGAGGAGAAGGAGCGGCGCTACATAGACGTCGCGCTCCAGGAACGGGTCGCCGGCGTCGTGCTCTCCCCCACCGGCCGGGCCACCAACGTCGACCGGCTTACCGAACGCGGCACCCCCGTGGTCGCCGTCGACCGGCCGCTGCTGGAGAACACCGGCGATCAGGTCCTGGTCGACACCCGGCTCGCCGCCCGCGACGCCACCCGGCACCTGCTCGACGGCGGGTACCGGCGGGTCGCCTGCGTCAGCGGGCCGCCCGGGGTGCGCACGGCCGAAGACCGGCTGGCCGGTTACACCGACGCGGTCGGCGAGGAGAACGCGCTCACCCGGCGTGCCGAGTTCCGCGCCGAGGGCGGCAGGCTCGCCGCGCTCAGCCTGCTCGACGAGCCCGAGCCGCCGGACGCGCTGCTGGTCGGCAACAGCACGATGACGATCGGTGTCCTGGAGGCCTTGGCCGCCCGAGGCCTGCGCTCGGGACAGGACGTCGGGATCGTGTCGTTCGACGACGCGCCGTGGACGACGCTGATCGACCCGCCGCTGACGGTGGTCGCCCAGCCCGCGAACGAGGTGGGCAGGGTCGCCGCCGAACTGCTGCTCGCCCGGATCGGCGACAGCACGCGCAAGGCCACGACGACCACGCTTCAGGCGAAACTGATCGTGCGCCGGAGTTCACGGCGCGACTGACCCCGGGAGACTTCAGGTGCACGACGTGCCTGGGCGACCGGTTCGCACCGGCCGCCCAGGAACGCCCCACCCCCTTGTTCCCCCAAGCCGGCCCCACACCAGCCGGGTTCTCCGAAGCGGTGGGAAGAAATCGTTTACCTTTCGGAAGGTAAGTTCCTGTTTACCACGTGTCAAGCCGAAGTCCTGGACAAGCTCGCCCGATCCGGGCAGACTGTGGCGGACTTGCCTACTGCGCGTGTTTGATTCCGTGCACTCTGTGTTCATCTCTGGTGAATTCACCCACGAAATCGAGATGAGACCGCACGAACCCGCACAGACGCGTTACCCTAGGCGCTATGTCGATAGCGCTCGAGAACGTTCTCGCCAAGGCGGGCCTGAAGGTCGACGCCAACGAGTTCCTGAACCTCGTCGAGGACGCGGCGCGGAGACTGACCCCACCGAACCCCGATCCGTCCCACTATTTCTCGGCGGACCAGCGGGCCGCGCTCACCGATGTCGGCCTCGACCTCTCCCCCCGGGGCGAGGACGAGCCGGACTTCCGTGCCCGCACGGTCGCCGCGCACGCCGTACTCGCCGATTCGGCGCTGAGTGTGCTGGAAGCGGCGAAGGCACTGGGCGTGGACGACAGCCGGATCCGGCACCGCCTGAAGGAGGGCAGGCTCACCGGCTGGAAGGATCAGGGCTGGAGGCTGCCCTCCTGGCAGTTCGCCGGCTCCGGGGTGCTGCCCGGCCTGGAGGTCGTGCTGCGCGCCGTCCCCGAGGACCAGCCCGCGCTCGTCGTCGCCGCGTTCATGAGCACCCCGCAGGCCGATCTGGTGATCAACGACCACCCGGCCACCCCGCGCCAGTGGCTCCTCTCCGGCGGCGACCCCGAGCACGTCGCGAGACTGGTGGCCACGCTGGGTTCGCCGTTCTGAGATCCTTGCCCGACGACGGGAATTTCAGTCGGGGGTAGGCCGTAGGCTGACCCCATCGAGCAAGATCACCCGACAAGGACGGACGACTCCCGAGGTATGGCCCGGCTTCCCCTGCCGCCCGCACGCTCTGTCCTGGTCAAGGAGCTGCACCGCACCAACGACGTGGTGACGGTGCACCCCGGCACCAGGCTGGTCAGGATCTTCACCGCGCACGGCAACCACCCCCAGCAGTGGAATTCGTTCCGCTACACCGGCCCGCTCCCGCACGGCCGGTTCGACCCGCAGACCCCCGGTCGCGGCGGTCGCCCGGTCACCGACCCCGGGAACGGCGTCCTGTACTTCGGTCTCACCGTGCGCACCAGCATCGCGGAGGTCTTCCAGACCACGTCGACGGTCGACCGCAAGTCCCGCGGCCCGCGCCTGGTCGTCGTCCGGCCGACCCGCACGCTGCGGCTGCTTGACCTCGCCGGCCTGTGGCCGACCAGGGTCGGCGCCTCGCAGGAGATCTCCAGCGGCCCGAAGAAGATCACCCAGGCCTGGGCCCGGGCCATCCGCGCCGCGTTCGGCGACCTCGACGGCGTCTGGTACCGGTCGTCCATGGACTCCGGCGGCCCCGCGCTCGCGCTGTGGGACCCGCCCGCCGGGAACTCGCTGCCGGTCGCGCCGGACGTGCTGCTCCCGCTGGACCATCCGGGGCTCGACGTCCCGCTGGGCCGGGTGTGCGAAGAGCTGAACTACACACTGCTCAGCTGAGCTCCTGCCCTCGTGAGTGGCAAGGACGGCTCCAGCCGAGGGTGTCGCCCGGCCCCATGAAGGCCTGAGGAATCTCGAGCCGGTGTCGCGAAAGCCACTTTCGGGACATCAGACGTCTCGAAAGTGGCTTTCGCGACATGATCACCAGGGCAGTGCCAGGCCCGGCCACGGCCAACGTTGCGAAAACCACTTTCGCAATCTTCAACGTTGCGAAAGTGGCTTTCGCAACCCCCGGCCATGCCCCTGCCCTCGTGAGTGGTGAGGCCGGTTAGAACCGTCCTCACCACTCACGAGGTTCAGAGGTGGCGTCCCCACCACTCCAGCACGGCGTCGAACCGCTGCACCCGGTGCCGCGGCAGCCCGGACCGGGTGAGTTCGTGTCCCTCACCGGGGAACAGCAGGAATTCGGCCGCGACGCCGTTCTGCCGCAGCGCCACGTACATCCGCTGCGCCTGCTCCAGCGGGCATCGCCAGTCCTGTTCGGAGTGCACGACCATGAACGGGATGTCGATCTTCCCCGCGTACGTCAGCGGGCTGCGCTTGCGCTGTTCTTCGATGTCGTCGCCGGCGTAGCCCCCGGCGAAGAACCAGCCGATGTCGGAACTGCCGACGAACGAGTCCCAGGCGTTGACCGCGCGCTCGCTCCACGCGGCGCGGAACCGGCCACCGTGGTGCGCGGCGAGCCAGCTCGTCATGAACCCGCCGTACGAGCCGCCCATCACGCCGACGCGGTCGCCGTCCAGATTCGGCAGCTTGAGCGCTTCGTCCAGCAGTGCCAGCAGATCGTCCGCGTCCACGGTGCCGAGTCCGTGGACGATGCTCCGGCCGTGGCTTTCGCCGTAGCCGGCGGAACCGCGCGGGTTGCCGAGAACGACGGCGTAGCCCGCGTCGGCGAGCACCTGCGCCTCGTCGAAGACCTTCCATTCGTACGCCGCGAACGGTCCACCGTGGACCATCAGGACCACGGGATGCGGCCCGTCCCCTTCGGGCCGGACGACCCAGCCGTGGACCGGATAGCCGTCCGGGGCGGTCGCGTCCAGTTCCTCCAGCGGCAGGATCCCGGTGTCCCGCAACGCCTTCGAGTAGTCGGTGAGCACACGCTGTTCGCCGCCGGAAAGCAGCACGACGTCACCGGAACTCTCGGGTGTCCCGATCACCGCGACGATCCGTTCGCCGTCGACGGCGAACGACTTCACCGCGGTGCGTTCACCGGCGAGGCGGCGCAGGGACTTCAGCTCGGCGAGTTCGGCGTCGAGGGGAACGGCACGCAGCTCCGCGGCACCGCGATTGCTGATCACGACGAGGACCTCGTCGCCGACGACGACCGGAGGGCTGGCCGCGTGGTCGCAGTCCACCGTTTCGACGTCGGTCAGCCGGCGCGGTGACGAAGGCTCGTCACCGGAGGGCCACGGCGCCTGCCAGAGCCCGGTGTTGCGGGCGACGTCTTCCATACCGGGGAATTCGTTGCCGTAGAACAGGATCGAACCGTCCGGAGCGGCGATGGGCCGGTCCGCGGTGCCCAGGGACCGGACCAGTGGCCGGGGTTCGCCACCGCCCGCGGGCATGGCGTAGACGTCCGAACGGACGGTGTCCTCGGCGGCCCAGTCACGCGGGGCGGTGAACAGGATCTGCTCGCCGTCGGCCGTCCAAGAAGGATGGTCGACGTCGGCCCGGTCGTCGGTCAGCGGCGTGAGCTCGGCGGGCGGCTCCTCGTCCAGCGCGGCGACGGCGTCCACGACGAACAGACGCCGTGGACGGTCGTTGAGGAAACCCACGTCGTCGACGCGGTAGAAGAGGTTCTTGATGTGCCGCGGCGCTTCTTCGCCCGGCTCCGGGGTTTCGCCGTCCGCGTTCTCGGTGCCGTACCGGCCGGGTTCGGGCACACGGGCGACGAAGGCGATCCGGCGGGAATCGGGTGCCCAGACCGGGGAGCCCGCGCCGAGGGGCAGGCTGGTGATCCGCTTCGCGTCGCCGCCGGCCGCAGGCATCACGTGCACCTGCGGCTTGGCCTCGCGCCCGGAACCCTCTCCGGCCCGGAGGAACGCGACCCACCGGCCGTCCGGCGAGATGGCGGGGGCGGAGTCCTTGACCCCGTGGGTCCAGGGGCTCTCTCCGCCGCCACCCAGGTCGACCCTGCGCAGGGCGCCGCGGTAGCCGTTCGTCTTCAGATCAGGCCTGCTCACCGCCGTGAGCAGCAGGTCGCCGCGCAGCGTGAGGATGCCGGGGACCGTCAGGGCTTCGATGTCAACGGGACGCACGGCCCCGACGGTACCCGATCCTTAGCAGTTCTAACTACTGATCGAAGATTCCCGCTCAGCGGCTTCGAGCTTCTTCGCTTTCGCGAGGCTGGCCACCGTCGTCACGGTCAGGACCACGACGATGACGCCCAGGGAGACCCAGTTGTTGATGTCCAGCCAGTCCGGGACGACGTGGTACTCGTGCAGCGCGTGCAGGAACAGCTTGGCGCCGATGAAGGCGAGGATCACCGCGAGGCCGTAGGACAGGTACACCAGCTTGGTGACCAGGCCACCGAGCAGGAAGTACAGCTGGCGCAGACCCATCAGCGCGAACGCGTTGGCGGTGAAGACCAGGAAGGCCTCCTGCGTGATACCGAAGATCGCGGGGATCGAGTCGACCGCGAACAGCAGGTCCGCGCTGCCGATCGCGACGATCACCAGGAACATCGGGGTGATCCAGCGCTTGCCGTCCTTCTTCACGAAGGACTTGTGCCCGTGCCACTCTTCGGTGACCGGGAAGAGCTTGCGCACCCAGCGGGTGAGCGCGTTCTCCTCGTATTCCTCTTCTTCGTCCTTGTTGCGGACCATGCTGACCGCGGTCCAGACGAGGACGGCGCCGAAGAGGAAGAAGACCCAGACGAACTGCGCGATCAGCGCGGCGCCCACGGCGATGAACACGCTGCGCATGGCGAGCGCGAGCAGGATGCCGATCAGCAGCACCCGGTGCTGGTGGATCGCGGGCACCTTGAACGACGTCATGATGATCATGAAGATGAACAGGTTGTCGACGCTCAGCGAGTACTCGGTGATGTACCCGGTGAAGAACTGGACACCGAAGTCGTGCCCGGCGAAGACCCAGACGCCGACACCGAACGCGATGGCCACGGCGATGTAGAAGATGACCCACCTGGCGGCCTCGCCGGTGGTGACCTCATGTGGCTTGCGATCGACGATGACCAGGTCCAGCGCGATGAGCGCGAGCAGGCCACCGACCGTGGCGATCCATAGCCACAGGGGAACAGACATGTAACCAACCCTCCGGAAAGTGCACAGCAGCAACTAACCGGAGGTCTCTTCCGCCGGTACGAAAAACCGGCCGACGGTGCCGGGGGCCTGCGAAGACCACCGTGCTGACGACACCGCCGCGAAGGAATACTCCCCTCACAGCTGGTCCAGTTTGACCTGTCTGTACGCATGACGCCAGTTAAGGTTGCCCTTGTCACCAAGATGATGGCGTAACTCCCGTCACATCCACCTCTTCTCACTCCTCGAGTACCCGTTCCGGTGGCGGCCTAACGTCACGCTTGTGTGGTCCGTGTGTGCCGGAGAAGCGGTTCTCAGCTTCGGTGAAATACGGTCGTTCCGTGCCCCGAATCCCGCTCCCTCGCACGCGAAGCGCGAAGCTCACCGCGCTCGCCGCGGTCGTGGTGGTCCTGGCCGCCGCGGCCGTCGTGTGGACGAACAGCGAACCCGCGCCGTCCGCGGTCGAAACCCAGGACGCGACCCTCGACCTGCCCGAAACGCCGGGCTCGTCCGAGGTCGTGAAGATCGACACGACCACTTACCTGCCCGAACAGACCCCGGCTCCGGCCGTCCTGCTCGCCCACGGTTTCGGCGGTGACAAGAACAGTGTCGCCGCCGAGGCCCGCGAACTCGCCGGCAAGGGTTTCGTCGTGCTGACCTGGTCCGCGCGCGGTTTCGGCCGCAGCACCGGGAAGATCGCGCTGAACGACCCCGACCGCGAGGTCGCCGACGCCAAGAAGCTGATCGACGGACTGGCCGCCCGGCCCGAGGTCCTCAAAGAGAACGGCGACCCGAAGGTGGCCGTGTCCGGCGCTTCCTACGGTGGCGCGCTTTCGCTGCTGCTCGCCGGGACCGACAAGCGGGTCGACGCGATCGCGCCGGTGATCACCTACAACGATCTCGCGCAGGGCCTGTTCCCGAACGCCGCCGCCCCGGCCCCGCCGAACGCCACGACTCCGGCCGCCGGCGCGTTCACCGCCGACGGCGTCTTCAAGAAGTCGTGGGCGGGCATCTTCTTCTCCGCCGGTTCCGGCGCGGCGCAGAGCGGCTCCCCCGCCAATGACGCGCCCGAAGCGGGTGACGAGACGAGCGAATCCGGTGCGGCACAGGGCACGGGCGCGGCGGGTGCCGCGGCGCAGTCACTGCCGCTCGGCGGCCAGAACGGGCAGCGGCCACCGGCGGGCCCGGCCGACCCTTGTGGACGGTTCACCGCCGAGGTCTGCCAGGCCTACACCGAGCTCGCCACCACGGGGAAGGCGAGCCAGAAGACCGTCGATCTGCTCCGCCGGGTCTCCCCCGCGTCCGTGACGGACAAGATCACCGTGCCGACCCTGCTGGTGCAGGGCGAAAGCGACACGCTGTTCGGGCTGGACCAGTCCGACGCGACCGCACGGCAGATCACCGCGGCGGGCGGCAAGGTCCGCACGATCTGGTACACCGGCGGCCACGACGGCGGGAAGCCCGGGCAGAAACTGCGCGCGCAGATCGCCGACTTCCTCAAGTTCTCCCTCACCGGGCAGGGCACCGATCCCGGCACCGGGTTCAGTTACGACATCCAGGGCACGCTGCGGGCGAACGGCGCCCCCTCGGTCAGGACCGTCACCGCACCGGCGTACCCGGGAGCGACCGGGGACGCCACCGAGCGGCGGCAGTTCACCCTGGCGGGTCCGGCGCAGCCGGTCGTGCGCCCCGCCGGCGGCAACCCCGCCGCGGTGAGCGGGATCCCCGGGCTGAACGGCGCGGTGGCGGGTTCGTCCCGCCTTTCCGGACTGTTCAGCCTGGACCCGCCGGGGCAGGCGGCGCAGTTCGCGACGCCGCCGCTCGACACGCAGACGATCGCGGCCGGTTCGTCGACGGTCCGGCTCCAGATCTCGGCGGATCCGTCCGCCGCGGCTCCGCAAAGGGAAGCCGTCCTGTTCGCGAAGCTCTACGACGTCAACTCGGAAGGTGTCCGCACGCTTCCGGCCAACGCCGTCGCCCCCTTCCGCGTCTCGGGCCTGCCCGCCGACGGCAGCCCGGTCGAGGTGACCGTGACGCTGCCGGGCATCGTGCGGCCCTTGGAGGCAGGGCACACGCTGCGGCTGGTCGTCGGCACGACCGATCAGGCGTTCTCGACGCCGGTCGAGCCCGCCGTGTTCCGCATCGGGCTGGCGGACGGCGGACGCCTCGGCGTGCCGGTCGTCCCCGGCACCTCGGTCGGTGCGGGCGCGCCCACCGCGCAGCTGCTCGGGATCGCCGGAACGCTGCTCGCGGGGATCGCGATCACCGTGATCGCCGCCTTCCGCCGCCGCCGCGCGCACGACGTCGACGAGAGCCTGGCGAAGACGCCGCTGGTGATCGAAGGTCTGCGCAAGGCGTACGCGGGCGGGTTCGTCGCGGTGAAGGATCTGTCGTTCCGCGTCGAACCCGGTCAGGTGCTCGGCCTGCTCGGGCCGAACGGCGCGGGCAAGACGACCACCCTGCGCATGCTGATGGGACTCATCACGCCGACCGCGGGCACCATCCGCGTATTCGGCCACCTGATCGCGCCCGGCGCGCCGGTCCTGTCCCGGATCGGGTCCTTTGTGGAGGGTTCCGGCTTCCTGCCGCACCTGTCCGGCAAGGAGAACCTGGAGCTGTACTGGGCGAGCACGGGCCGTCCGAGGGACAAGGCGCATTTCGCCGAGGCACTGGAGATCGCCGGGCTCGGCGACGCGGTGAACCGGCGGGTCCGCACCTACAGCCAGGGCATGCGGCAACGGCTCGCGATCGCGCAGGCGATGCTCGGCCTGCCGGAGCTCATGGTGCTCGACGAACCGACCAACGGGCTCGACCCGCCACAGATCCACCAGATGCGCGAGGTGCTCCAGCGCTACGCGGCGACCGGGCGCACCGTGGTGGTCTCGAGCCACCTGCTGGCCGAAGTCGAGCAGACCTGTACGCACGTGGTCGTGATGCACCGCGGCATGCTGGTCGCCTCGGGTGAGGTCGGCGAACTGGCCGCGTCCAGCGGCGAGGCGACGTTCCGCGTCGACAAGCCCGCCGAAGCGGCCGAAGCGCTGCGGAAGGTCGGCGGTGTTTCCGGCGTCGACGTCGACGGCGAACTCGTCCACGCGGATCTCGACGGTCTCGCGCGCGCCGAGGCGGTCGCCGCCCTGGTGCGGGCCGGGGTCGCGGTCGAGCAGGCCGGGCCGCGGCGCCGTCTGGAAGACGCGTTCCTGCAGCTGGTCGGAGAGGACTCGAAGGGTGAGTAAGACCAATGGTTCCGGCCCGGCGACCAGGGCGGATCACGGCGTGCACACCGATCCGGCGGCCCTGCTGGAGCTGACCGAGGTCGCGTCGCACGAACCGACCGAGGTCGGCCCCGACGGCGCGGTGGCGGGTTACCGTGCCGACCGGACGCTGCGGCTCGGCGTCGAACTGAAGCGGCAGCTCAAGCGGCGGCGGACCCAGCTGATGCTGGGGTTCGTCGCGCTGCTGCCGTTCATCCTGGTGATCGCGTTCGAGATCGGGCAGGCCAACCCGAACCGCCGCAGCGGCGGCTTCGTCGACCTCGCCACCGCGAGCGCGCCGAACTTCGTGGTGCTCGCGCTGTTCGTGTCCGGGACGTTCCTGCTCCCGATGATCGTGGCGTTGTTCTACGGCGACACGATCGCGAGCGAGGCATCGTGGTCGAGCCTGAAGTACCTGCTCGCGATGCCGGTCCCCCGGCATCGGGTGCTGCGGCAGAAGGCGATCGTCTCCGGCATCCTCTCCGCGGTCGCGCTGATCCTGTTGCCGCTGGTCTCGCTGGTGGTCGGCGTGATCTGGTACGGCGCGGGCGACGCGATCAGCCCGACCGGCGACGCGGTGTCGTTCGGCGACAGCCTCGTCGCCATGGGGCTCGCGACGATCTACATCATCCTGCAGCTGGCGTGGGTGGCCGGTCTGGCGATGCTGCTCTCGGTCGCCACCGACGCCCCGCTGGGCGCCGTCGGCGGAGCGGTGATCGTCGCGATCGTTTCGCAGATCCTCGACCAGATCACCGCGCTGGAAGGGCTGCGCGACTACCTTCCGACGCATTTCGCGTTCTCGTGGATGGATCTGATCTCGACCGACATCGACTGGACGAACATGGCCAACGGCATGCTGTCCGCGGCGTTGTACGGCACGGTGTTCTTCCTTCTGGCAGGCCGCCGGTTCGCGACGAAGGACATCACCAGCTGAGAGCGATTCCGTACCGGAAAATCACCGGGGTCCACCGGGAAGACGAAATCCTCTTCCCTGGTGGGCCCCGGTTTTCACTGGCCGTGGCGACCTTCACCCATTAGCGCCGGTAACCGGTGTTTCATGCGCATGAGAACATCGATTTTCCGATCATCGACTCATTGGGTGAAAACCTCGAATTCATCTTCGGACCCCTCCGGGAAATCCTTATCTTCAGTGGAAAGGTGCCGACGCGAGCGGAAAGCGGGGATGTCACCATGACCCAGTCAGTCGAGACCCCGGTCCAGGAATTCTCTCTTGATTGGACCATGAGCACCGGCAAGGGCGGCCGGGTCGGATTCGCCGTCTCGGGCCAGGTGACGCTTCTCGACAACAATCGGTTCTACAAGATCGACGGGGTCCTCTACATCTCCGAGGGCAGCGCGTACTGCCGCGAAATCGGCAATCCGCATCTTTTCGTCCGGCGCAACGGTGTCGAGGAGAGCGGCAGGCAGTGGGGCTGGGAGACCATCTGCAACCGCAAGTCCTGTGCCAGGCTGTGTTCGATGGACGCCTACTTCGTGCGCACCGGCTACTGGGCGCCCGCCGACCGCGCCATCCAGCTCAGCATCGGCGCCGAGACCGGCTGGAACCGCAAGCGGTCCTTCAGCCCGACGGTCACCGTGCGGCTCAGGGATTAGCGGTCCACTGTAGATCCTCGCGGGCTCGGGTACGGTCGGGCCATGGCCACCTCCTCGATCCGCGTGGACGACGAAGGCGGGATCGCCGTCGTCACTCTCCAGCACGGCAAGGCGAACACCCTCGACACCGAGTTCTGCCGGGAACTGACGCTCCGGCTCGAAGACGTGCAGCTGAGCGATTGTCGCGGGGTCGTGCTGACCGGCACCGGCGGGATCTTCTCGGCGGGTGTCGACCTGCGGCGAGTGCACGACGGCGGCGCGGACTACATCGAGGACTTCCTGCCCGCGCTGTCGGACGCGTTCCTCTCGGTCTTCGGCTTCCCCGGCCCGGTGGTCGCGGCCGTCAACGGGCACGCGATCGCCGGCGGGGCGGTGCTCGCCGCCGCCTGCGACCGCCGTGTCCTCGCCGACGGCCCCGGCCGGATCGGGATCACCGAGCTGCTCGTCGGCGTGCCGTTCCCGTTGGCGGCGCTGGAGATCCTGCGGTCCGGGTTCGGGGCCGACGTCCTCGCCGAACTCGCCTTCCTCGGCGAGACCCACCTGCCCGCGGACGCGCTCCGGCTCGGCCTGGTGAACGAGGTGACCGCGCCCGAGAACGTCGTCGGGCGGGCGGTGGAGGTGGCCAGGAAGCTCGCCGAGATCCCGGCGGCCGCGTACGCGCACACGAAGGCGCAGCTGCACCGGCCGTTCCACGAGCGGATCGCCGAACACCGTACCGGCGACGACGCCCACGTCCTCGAACTGTGGAGTTCGCCCGAAGCCACCGCGGCGATCAAGGCCTATGTCGACCGGGTGTTGCGCGGCGGCTCGACCGGATAGGCGATTGCCCACCGGCGGTGACTCTGTGAGTATCCGACAGCTCAACAGGTCCCGATGGGGAGGGCATGGATGCGGAAGCTCACGGCCGCGTGGCCGGTTCTGGCGATCACCGTTCTCGCCTTGGCCGGGCTCGCCCCGGCCGCGCAGGCGGCACCCGGCGACATCGAGGAAGCGCTCGGGCGGGTCCCCGGGCTGACCGTCGTCTCGGAGAACCCGGCGCCGACCGGATATCGGTTCTTCAAACTCGCCTACACCCAGCCCGTCGACCACCGCAGGCCGGACCGCGGTACCTTCCAGCAGCGGTTCACGTTGCTGCACAAGGAATTCCGGTCGCCAACGGTGGTGTACACGAGCGGGTACAACGTCTCGCAATCGCCCAACCGCTCGGAGCCGACACAGATCGTCGACGGCAACCAGCTGTCCATGGAGTACCGGTTCTTCACGCCCTCGCGGCCGGACCACCCGGACTGGGGCAAGCAGCTGACGATCTGGCAGGCCGCCGCCGACCAGCACCGCGCCGTCGAGGCGTTCAAGCGGATCTATCCGGGCAAGTGGCTCGCGACCGGAGGCAGCAAGGGCGGTATGACGGCGACCTACTTCCGTAGGTTTTTCCCGGACGACGTCGACGCGACGATCCCGTACGTCGCGCCCAACGACGTCATCAACTCGCATGACCGCTACAACCGGTTCCTGGCGAACGTCGGCGACGATCCGGCCTGCCGTTCGGCGCTGAAGGCGATCCAGCGTGACGTGCTGACCCGGCGTCCGGAGTTCACGGGGCTCGCCGCCGCCGACGCGGCCAAGAACGGCTACACGTTCAAGACCGTCGGCTCGGCGGACGTGTCGCTGGAGATCTCCGTGATCGACTCGTACTTCGCCTTCTGGCAGTACCAGAGGCAGTCGGACTGCGCGACGATCCCGAAGGCGGGTGCCCCGGCGGCGGAGATCTATGCCTGGTTCGAACGCGTCGAGAGCCTCAACACCTACTCCGACCAGAACCTCGAGGTCTACGTCCCGTACTACTTCCAGGCGGCCTACCAGCTCGGCGCCCCCGAGTCCTACGAAGGCTATCTGCGGGATCTGCTGCGCTACCCGGGCTCCAACGTGTCGCGGACGTTCGTGCCGGATTCGATCGACATCCCGCGGTTCGACCATCTGGCGATGCCGGACATCGACTTCTGGGTGAAGTCCCAGGGGAAGCGGCTGATGTTCGTCAACGGCGAGAACGACCCGTGGAGCGCGGAGCCGTTCAAACTCGGCTTCGGCACGAAGGATTCCTACAGCTACACGGTGCCGGGCGGGAACCACGGCGCCCGGATCTCGCAGCTTCCCGCGGCCCAGGCCGCCGAAGCGACGAACACCGTGCGGCGGTGGGCGGGTCTGCCTCCGGTCTCGCCGGGCATCAGCACGCGTTCGGCCCCCGCCGGATTCCCGGACTTCGACGCCGACCTGACCATGCTGGAGCGCCGTCGGCTCTGACCCGCCGTCGTGATCCGGTGGACGACACGCGTGATTGAACGGACGACACGCGTGATCAGACGGACGACACGTGGCCGAACCCGGCCGCAGTCGTGCCGTCCATCCAGTCACGCGTGTCGTCCGCCGGATCACGCGTGTCGTCCGGTCAGTCACGAGACATCGCCGGAGCTGGGCCTCGTGAGCGGTAAGGACGGTCAGAGCCGCCCTTACCGCCCGCGAGGCCGTGCGGCTACTTGATGCCGGCCGCGTCCATGCCCCGGAGCTCCTTCTTGAGGTCCGCGACCTCGTCCCGCAGCCGGGCGGCCAGCTCGAACTGCAGGTCGCGCGCGGCCTGCATCATCTGGTCGGTCATCTGCTGGATGAGATCCGCCAGCTCGGCGCGCGGCATCCCGGCGACGTCCTTGTCGGCGAGCATCCCGGAGCTGCGCACGCGGTCGCCCTGCTCGGGCTTCTTGCCGCGCGAAGAGTTCCGGCCCGAACCGCCGACGGCGACGGACTCCGTGTCCTCGGCCTCGCTGTAGACGCGGTCCAGGATGTCGGCGATCTTCTTCCGCAGGGGCTGCGGGTCGACGCCGCGCTCCTTGTTGTACGCGACCTGCTTGGCGCGGCGGCGATCGGTCTCGTCGATGGCGTGCTGCATCGAGTCGGTGATCTTGTCCGCGTACATGTGCACCTCGCCCGAGACGTTACGGGCGGCGCGGCCGATCGTCTGGATCAGCGACGTGCCACTGCGGAGGAAGCCCTCCTTGTCCGCGTCGAGGATCGCGACCAGCGAGACCTCGGGCAGGTCGAGGCCCTCGCGGAGGAGGTTGATGCCGACCAGCACGTCGTAATCGCCGGCGCGCAGCTGCCGCAGCAGCTCGACCCGGCGCAGCGTGTCCACCTCGGAGTGCAGGTACCGCACCCGGATGCCCAGCTCCAGCAGGTAGTCGGTGAGGTCCTCGGCCATCTTCTTGGTGAGCGTGGTGACGAGGACGCGCTCGTCCTTCTCGGCCCGCTCGCGGATCTCGTGCACCAGGTCGTCGATCTGGCCCTCGGTGGGCTTCACGACCACCTTCGGGTCGACCAGGCCGGTCGGCCGGATGACCTGCTCGACGAACTCGCCGCCGGCCTGCCCCATCTCGTACGGCCCCGGCGTCGCGGACAGGTACACCGTCTGGCCGATCCGGTCGGTGAACTCCTCCCAGGTCAGCGGCCGGTTGTCGACCGCGCTGGGCAGCCGGAACCCGAAGTCGACCAGGTTCCGCTTCCGCGACATGTCGCCTTCGAACATGCCGCCGATCTGCGGGACCGTCTGGTGCGACTCGTCGATGACCAGCAGGAAGTCTTCCGGGAAGTAGTCGATGAGGGTCGCGGGCGCGGAGCCGGCGCCGCGGCCGTCGATATGCCGCGAGTAGTTCTCGATGCCGGAGCAGAACCCGACCTGGCGCATCATCTCGATGTCGTAGGCGGTGCGCATCCGCAGCCGCTGGGCCTCGAGTAGTTTGCCCTGCTTCTCCAGCTCGGCCAGCCGCTCCTCGAGCTCGGCCTCGATACCGCGGATGGCCTTCTCCATCCGCTCCGGGCCGGCCACGTAGTGGGTGGCCGGGAAGATGCGGACCTCGTCGACCTCCTTGACGATGTCGCCGGTGAGCGGGTGCAGGTAGTACAGCTTTTCGATCTCGTCGCCGAAGAACTCGACGCGGATGGCCAGCTCCTCGTACGCCGGGATGATCTCGACCGTGTCGCCGCGGGCGCGGAAGGTGCCGCGCGCGAAGGCGATGTCGTTACGGGTGTACTGCACGTCCACCAGCGCGCGGAGGAAGACGTCCCGGTCGAGCTGCTCGCCGACCTTCAGCTTCGTCGACCGGTCGAGGTACGACTGCGGGGTGCCCAGACCGTAGATGCACGAGACACTCGCGACCACGATGACGTCGCGCCGGGACAGCAGGTTCATCGTCGCCGAGTGCCGCAGCCGCTCGACGTCGTCGTTGATCGACGAGTCCTTCTCGATGTAGGTGTCCGTCTGCGCGATGTACGCCTCGGGCTGGTAGTAGTCGTAGTAACTGACGAAGTATTCGACCGCGTTGTGCGGGAACAGCTCCCTCAGCTCGTTCGCCAGCTGCGCGGCGAGCGTCTTGTTCGGCGCCATCACCAGCGTCGGGCGCTGGACGCGCTCGATCAGCCAGGCCGTCGTCGCCGACTTGCCGGTACCCGTGGCGCCGAGCAGCACGACGTCCTTCTCGCCCGCGTTGATCCTGCGTTCGAGCTCGTCGATGGCCGCCGGCTGGTCACCGGCGGGTTTGTAGTCGCTGACCACCTCGAATCGGCCGCCTGTCCGGGGGATGTCCGTGACGGGGCGGAAGTCCGACTGGGCGAGCACGGGGTG
The DNA here is from genome assembly GCF_055561455.1 of Amycolatopsis sp. PSD-21. Taxonomy (NCBI): domain Bacteria; kingdom Bacillati; phylum Actinomycetota; class Actinomycetes; order Pseudonocardiales; family Pseudonocardiaceae; genus Amycolatopsis; species Amycolatopsis sp. PSD-21. Next base: position 5,899,977 of record NZ_CM145712.1, read on the forward strand.
TTCGGTTGCGAAAGCCACGAGAACCAGAGTAAGCGCTGGGTCCGACAGTTTCCGTTTCGCCTGGTCGGATCAGCAGGAACAGTCACAGCAGGAACAGCAGTCACAGTCGCAGTCACAGCTGCTGTTGGGCTTGCCGCTCCACGGGCCGGGGAAGGGATCGCGGCAGCAGAACTGGCACGAACAGCACATGTAGGTCGCCACGGCGCAGCCGAAGAAGAAGTTCCTCGGCTTCGGCGGGACACGGAACTTCGGGACCCAGCAGCCACCGCCCTGACCATCGACCGGTCCGCCCTCGCCGCGGTGCCTGCCCTTCTTCTTCGGCGGCTCCTGCGGCGGGCCTCCGCCACCGGGAGCGCCTGCCGGCGGAGGCGGAGGCTGGTAGCCGCCCTGCGGGTACTGGTGGGGCGGATGAGGCTGGTGAGGATGTTGTTGCGGCTGAGGCCCGGGCCCGATCCAGCCCGGCGGCGGCTGCTGCGGGCCGTGACCGTGCCCGAAGGCGCGCCGCACCGCCTGCCGCAGTTCGTGGACCAGCAGCGCATGCACCAGTTCGGGCTGATCGAACGCCACCTCGCGGAGGGCGAGTTCGACGCCGAGCACCGCGTCGTCGCACAACCGCCGCGCCTCGGCGAGCCCGGTCCCGGTGGCCGTCAGCGGGTTCCACGCGCCGGCGGCCTCGTCGTCCGCGAGGTCCTCGACGGCGTCGAGCAGATGCGCGGCCCGGCCGAACAGGCGTCCTGCCTCGGCCAGCGGCGCCGCGTTCTCCGGGCGGCCCGCCAGGACGGCGGTGTGCGCGAACGCCGCCGCCGTCGCCAGTTCGGCGGGTTCGGTGGCGAGGACGGCCGAATCACCGAGGCGGACGGCGGTTTCGATCTCGGCCTGCCGGTCGACGGCCTCGGTCAGGACGGCCGTGTCGAAGCCGACCCGGATCCCCGTGCGGCTTCCCTGGTCCGCCCAGCGCGTCGCGACCCGCCTCGCGGCCAGCGCGACGGAACGCCGCGCGAAGGCGCCGTCGCGGTCCTCGACGTGGTCACTGATCTTGGCCGACGCCAGCACGAGGGAGACCGCCGCCGCGAGCTGGGCACCGCCACCCTTCGCGACCGACGTCCCCTTCATCGCCCGAAGGGGGCAAGGGCCGGCGTCGCGGCGGCCTTCCGCACGCGGCGACTGCGCTTCGACGAGTGCCGAGATGATCAGCCCGTCATAGTTCGTCACCATTCGGGCGAGATGTCCGTGTTCGTCCCGCAAAGCCAGGCAAAGACCGCAGAGATGGGCGAGCCACTCCGCGTGCAGACCCGCGGAAAGCCGGTGGCGGCACGGCCTGATGATCCCGAACATACGTCGACTCCCACTCACCCCACTGGCGGAACCAGCGCACCTTATCCGGCCGGGCGCCGCTGCTCCTCCGAAACCGGCAAACCGTGATCGTCCACCCGGTTGGGCGGTGGTCGCGGGCGGCGCCGCCTTCCAAGATGGGCGGATGACCGCGCTGCATCCGCCCAAGGTCGAGTACTTCGACCCGGCCGCGAAGACCAACACGGACCCCAAGGGCATCGTGAGGGACGTCGAGGAATACCGCGAAGAACCCTTCGGCCTCTACATGGCGCGGCCGACGCCGGGGCGGGCGCAGTTCCACTACATCGAATCCTGGCTGCTGCCGGATCTCGGCCTGCGGATCACCGATTTCTGGTTCACGCCAGGCCACGAACGCGACCAGGACTTCTACCTCGACGTCGTCGACATCCGCCGCGAGGGCGGCGTCTGGGTGGCCACCGACCTCTATCTCGACCTCGTCCTGCGGGACAAGAAATCCGTCGAGGTGATCGACGCCGACGAACTCCTCGCCGCGGTCACCGCCGGGCTGCTCTCCCCCGCCGACGGCGAACGCGCGCTCGGCATCAGCCACACGACCGTCGACGGACTGGCAACGCACGGCCACGACCTGCGCGGCTGGCTGTCCACAAAGGACATCACCCTCGGCTGGCGACGGCACTGATCCCCCGCATCCATCGATCGGTTGATCCTGGCTCATCCCTTGGGTGAGCCGATCCTGACCGGCCGATGGATCCCCGGAGAGGCGGCGGCGCGGGACTCTCGATCAAGGGCGTAACCGATCGAGAGGGGGCGGATACCCGTGGTCATGGAGGCCGAGGGACTCCGGGAACGGTCCGATGGACGAGAACGCGGGGAGGTCGCGTCGTTCGCCAGGACACCGGTGCTGGTGATCGCCGGCGCGATGGGGGCGGTCCTCGCGGCGACGGCCGATCGCTACGGCTACTTCGGCGACGAGTTGTACTTCCTGGCGGCCGGACGGCATCTGGACTGGGGGTATGCCGACCAGCCGCCGTTGCTGCCGCTGCTGGCCCGCCTGATGGACGCGTTCGGTGCCGATTCACCGTTCGTCCTGCGGATCCCGGCGATGCTCGCGATGATGGCGGGCGTCGTGCTGACGGCGCTCATCGCCAGGGAACTGGGCGGCGGCCGCAAAGCGCAGACGATCGCGGCGGCGACGTTCGCGGTGTCCATCCAGATGCTCGGCGGCGGGCACTACCTGGCCACCAGCACGATCGACCCGTTCCTGTGGGCGCTGCTGATCTGGCTGCTCGTCCGCTGGGTGCGGACCCGTGCGGACAAGCTCCTGGTCTTGGCCGGCGTGGTGACCGGCTTCGCCCTGAACACGAAGTTCCTCGTCGGGGGCTTCTGGGTCGTCGTGCTGGCCGCGGCCATGGTGTTCGGGCCCCGTGACCTCGTCCGCCGCCCGGCGCTGTGGCTCGGCGCGCTGATCGCCGCCGCGATGATCGCGCCCACCCTCGTCTGGCAGGCGGCGAACGGCTGGCCGCAACTGACCATGGGCGCCGCGATCTCCCAGGAGGTCTCGGCGGGCTGGGGCGGGCGGATCACCTTCGTCCCGACGCTGGTGCTGAGCGCCGGCGTACCGGTGGGGGCGATCCTGGTCTGCTATGGACTGTGGCGCCTGCTGCGGTCCGAACGCCTGCGGCCGTACCGGTTCCTCGGCTGGACCGCGCTCGGCGTCCTCGCCCTGTTCCTCCTGGCGAACGGGCGCTACTACTACGCGGCCGGGATGTTCGCCCCGCTGTTCGCCGCGGCGGCGGTGGAGATCGAAGCGGGCCAGGCGTCGAGGTACTGGCGCTGGATCGCCACCTGGCCGGTGTACCTCCTGGCCGCGGTGATCGCGATCCCCCAGGCACTGCCGATTCTCCCGCGTGCACAGCTGGCGAGCGCTCCGGTGTGGGCGAGGCCGATCTTCGCCGTCGAGGAGGTCGGCTGGCGGGAGATCACGGAGTCGGTGGCACAAGCGCACCGGGCCGCTCCCGATCCGTCCCGGACCGGTGTCGTCACGGCGAAGTACTGGCAGGCCAGCGCCATCGACCACTATGGACCGGAGCTCGGGCTTCCGTCGCCGTCGAGCCCCAACCGCGGCTACGTGACGCTGCCGAGGCCGCCGGAATCGGCACGGGACATCCTGTTCGTCGGGAACGACCCTTCGGGGCTTGTGCCGTACTTCACGCAGGTGCGTGAGGTCGGTGCCCTCGACAACCGCGCCGGGATCGCGAACGTGAGTCAGGGCATGAAGATCTGGCTGGCCACCGGCCGGAACGGGAGCTGGGACACGGTGTGGCCGAAACTCACGGACTGGGGCTTCTGAGCCTCACCGGTCCTCTCACGCCCGACGCGCCACGCCGGTGGCACGTAAGTGTCTGTCGGTGAACCCGCGACCGCGATCGACGTCGGCAGGGCGCTGCACGGTCGACCACGTCACGGGCGCGGACAAGGCGCCCCGCCACCGCGATAGCGGGGGGTCACACGTTCGATCGCCTTTGCGGGTCCATCTCCAGCTCCGCCAACAGGCACGTAAGGTGCGAGAGGACCGGCACCCGACGGATCTGCGAGGAATGGGATGGAAGCCGCCCACGCGGCCGAAACACCGACCGTGTCCAGTGCGGCGTTCGCCCGGCTCCCGGTGGGGCTCCTCGCCGCCGCGGCCGCGGCGGTCCTGATGGCGACGGCGTGGCGGTACGGCTACTTCGGCGACGAACTGTACTTCCTCTCCGCGGGCAAGCGGCTGGCCTGGGGTTACGCGGATCAGCCGCCGGTGCTCCCGGCCCTGGCGCTGGCCATGGACACGCTCGCGCCGGGAAACGTCTTCGTCTTCCGCCTGCCCGCCGTCCTCGCGACGGCCGCCGGTGTCGTGTTCACCGGGCTCGTCGCCTACGAGATGGGCGGGGACCGCCGGGCGCAGACCCGCGCCGCCGCCGCGTACGCGATCTGCGGGCAGTTCCTCGGCAGCGGGCACTACCTGGCCACCTCGACGATCGACCCGGCGCTGTGGACGCTCATCGCGTGGCTGCTCGTGCGGTGGATGCGGACCCGCGATGACAACCTGCTGCTGTGGCTGGGCATCGCGACCGCCGTCGCGCTGAACGTCAAGCTCCTGATCGCGACGTTCTGGGTCGCCGCCGGGGTCGCGATCCTGGTCTTCGGGCCCCGGGATCTCTTGCGCAGGCCCAAACTCTGGCTCGGTGCGGGGATCGCCGCCCTCTCGATGGTGCCGACGCTGTGGTGGCAGGCCGCGAACGGCTGGCCGCAACTGGAGATGGGCGACGTCATCGCGCACGAGACCACCGGCGGCTGGAGCGGCCGCGCCGGGTTCCTGCCCGCCCTGCTGACCGGCGCCGGGCTCGGCATCGGTGTCGTCGGAGTCCTTTATGGACTCTGGGTCCTGCTGTTCTCGGCCAGGCTGCGCGAGTACCGGTTCCTCGGCTGGACCGCGGTCGGGGTGATCACGCTGTTCATCCTGTCGAACGGCCGGTACTACTACGCGGCGGGCATGTTCGGCGTCCTGTGGGCGGGCGCCGCCGTCCACTTCGGACAGTTGAGGCCGTCCCGGTTGTTCCGGTGGATCCCGACCTGGCCGGTGTTCCTGCTTTCCGCGCTGTACACGCTCCCGTACGCGCTGCCGGTGTGGCCGTCCGCCTGGCTCGCGGAAGGCCGGGACGTCCCGCGCCCGGCGTACGCGCTGGAGGAGATCGGCTGGCCCGACCTCGCGCGTTCCGTCGCGGACGCCTATCACCGCCTCCCGCCGGAACAACGCGCGCGCACCACCCTCGTCACGGCCGGGTACTGGCAGGCCGGAGCGCTGGACCGGTACGGCGCCGACTACGGGCTTCCCGCCGTGTACAGCCCCAGCCGGGGCTTCTGGTACTTCGGGCATCCACCCGAGACCGCGGACAGCGTCCTGTTCGTCGGGCCGGATCCGGCGCGGCTGCTGCGTTCGTTCACCGACGCCCGGATCGTCTCCCGCGTGGACAACGCCGCCGGCGTCCGCAACGTGAGCCGGGGGATGCCGATCTGGCTGGTCACCGGCCATACCGAAACCTGGGCCACGGCATGGCCGGGCCTGCGAGAATTCCGGGTATGACCAGCTGGATCCGGTGGCAGGACTCGCTGTGGCCGTCTGCTGACGACGGCGGGTCACTGTGGCGCCCTTGGGGCGGCCGGATCGAGAGGTATCTGCCGTACGCGCTGCTGGCGCTCAGCACGGTGCTCAGTCTCGTGCTCTCCGGCCACGACCCGCTGCCCACCCTGGGGCTGGCCGGGATCGCGGCAGGCTGGCTCCTGCTCGGCTTCACGCTGATACCGGAACGCTGGGAGGATCATCCGGCCGTGGTCGCCGTGTCCTTCGCCGGACTGGTCACGATCGCGGCGGTGCTCGAAGCGCACGACACGATCTTCCTCATCTTCATGATCACCGGGTTCTTCGACGCGATGCGCCTGCGGCCCGCCCCGCTGGCGCTGGCCGGGATCTTCGTGGTCTCCGCGCTGATCAACACGATCCCCAACGGCGGCCCGCTACGGGCGTTCGCCGATCAGCCCGCGTTGTGGGCCGTGGTCACGCTGGTGCAGACGGCCGCGGTCGGCGGCGGCGGGCTCGTCTCGGCGGCGATGGCGCGGCAGCACGCGGAGCGCAAACGCGTGCTCGACGAACTGGCCGCCGCCCAGGAGGAGAACGCGGTGCTGCAACGGCAACTGCTGAGCCAGGCGCACGAAACCGGCGTCCTCGACGAGCGTCAGCGGTTGAGCCAGGAAATCCACGACACGCTCGCCCAGGGCTTCACCGGGATCATCACCCAGCTGGAGGCGGCCGCCGAGGCGAAGGGCGATCCCGCGGAATGGCAGCGGCACGTCGGATCCGCGATGGCCCTGGCGCGGGAGAACCTGACCGCCGCCAGGCGTTCGGTGCGGGCGCTCGGCCCGCAGCCACTGGCCGCCGCGACCCTGCCGGACGCGCTCGGCGAGGTCTCCCGGCGATGGAGCGGCCGGACCGGTGTCGAGGTCCGGTTCACCACCACCGGGACCACGCGGGCGCTGCATCCCGAGATCGAAGCGACGTTGCTGCGGATCACACAGGAAGCGCTGGCCAACGTCGAGAAGCACGCCGCCGCCACGATCGTGGGGCTCACGTTGTCCTACATGGGCGATCAGGTGACCGTCGACGTCCGGGACGACGGGAAGGGCTTCGAGCCGGACACGGCAGGCGATGGTGGTTTCGGCATTCCCGGGATGCGGGCGCGCGTCGCCAGGCTGGCGGGAACACTGCACCTCGAATCCGAGCCGGGCGCCGGGACGGCCGTGTCGGCCGATCTGCCCGCGATCGCGCTGGAGGCCAGGGTATGACGATCACGCTGCTGATCGCCGACGACCATCCCATCGTCCGCGACGGGCTGCGCGGCATCTTCACCGCGGATCAAGGATTCGAGGTGCTCGGAGAGGCGTCGTCCGGTGACGAGGCCGTCGCGCTGACGGAGAAACTCCGCCCCGACGTCGTGCTGATGGATCTGCGAATGCCGGGTTCCGGTGGGGTCGCCGCGATCGCGACGCTGGCGAAGCTCGGCAATCCCGCGCGGATCCTCGTGCTGACGACCTACGACACCGACACCGACGTCATCCCGGCGATCGAAGCGGGCGCGACCGGCTACCTGCTCAAGGACGCTCCACGCGAGGAGCTCTTCCGCGCGGTCCGGGCGACGGCGCGCGGCGAGGCGGTGCTCTCCCCCGCCGTCGCCGACGTGATCCTTGGCAGGATGCGCGCCCCCACACCGGAGCCACTGAGCAAGCGGGAGCTGGAGGTCCTCACCCTGATTTCGCGCGGATCGACCAACAAGGAGGCCGCGAAACTGCTGTTCATCAGTGAGGCCACGGTGAAGACGCACCTCGTGCACGCGTACGCCAAGCTCGGGGTGAAGGATCGCGCGGCCGCCGTCGCGGCCGCTTTCGCGCGGGGACTGCTCGGCGGCTGAGGCCTAAGGGGTCCAGCCGGTCGAGTCCGCCCACGCGTCGGCCCGGGTGAAGGCCGCGTCGACCCAGACCTGTTTCTCGTCGGTGTACTGCTCGACCGTTCCATCGCCGGCGTGCTTCGCGGCCATGGCGTTCTTGACCGCCGCGTAGGCGTCGCGCTCGGCCGGGTTCCGCCGCAGCCATTCCGGGAACAGCAGCGCGAGCCGCCAGGCCGGCGTCTCCTGGGAGCGGACGTGCAGGTTGACCGGACGGCGGGGGTCGCCGCCGAAGTGGAACCGCTTGGGCCAGGTGCCCTCTTCACCGTGCGCGTCGTCGTACCACTCCCCCTCCGCCCGCGGGAACCCCGCGTCGGAGAGCGCGTCGGCCAGCTCGTCGGCCTTGTCCAAAGTGGACACGGTCAGCTGGAGGTCGAGGACGTCCTTGGCCGGCAGCCCCGGCACGGACGTCGAACCGATGTGATCGACCCGCACGGCGGCGTCACCCACCACCACGCGAACGCGGGCGAGCGCCCGCTCGGCCTGCACGGGCCAGGTCTCGTCGTACGGCGCGATCTTCGGCGACATCGGCGCGCGCGGCTTGCGGAGCCGCACGTTCGCCTCGAACGGGGTCAGCCTGTCCGCCCACAGCGCGTCGACCTCGGCGAGCACGATGTCGGGCGCCCCGCTGTTGTCGAACCAGACGTCGGCCACCGCCCGGCGCTGATCGGTCGTGGCCTGCGCCTTGATCCTGGCGCGCGCGTCGTCCTCGGCCATCCCCCGCGCCTCGACCAGGCGACGGACCCGGACCTCCTCTGGCGCGTCGACCATGACGACGAGGTGGTACATCGGCGCGAGCCCGCCTTCGACCAGCAGCGGGATGTCGTGGACGATGATCGCGTCCGGCGGGGCGGCCGCCATCAGTTCGGCCGTCCTGGCGCCGACCCTCGGATGGACGATCGAGTTCAGCCGCTTGCGGGACTCTTCGCCGGCGAACGCCTTGGCGGCGAGCGCGGCCCGGTCCAGCGCGCCGTCGGCGGCGAGGATGTCTTCGCCGAACGCCTCGACGAGTTCGGCGAGCCCCGGTGTCCCCGGCTCGACGACCTCCCTGGCGATCTTGTCGGAGTCGATGAGGACGGCGCCGTGCTCGGAAAGCCGGTTCGCCACCGTCGATTTTCCGGCGCCGATCCCGCCGGTCAGGCCCACACGCAGCATGCCGAGCAGCCTAGTGCCGCGAACCTGGCCGACCGCGCAGGGTCACGGGACGCGCACTTCCGGCACAGACGGATGCAAAAGGCAAGTTCATCGTGACGCGAGACTCAACCTTTATGGGTGACACGCCGGGCGGTTACCGGTCTTCGGAGGCTTGATTGCGTACCGTGCGCGGCGAAGGTAGCCCACACGGAGGAAAGATGGCAGACGGTAAGCACGTCGGAAGGCACCGGCTCGGAACGCCGGGCCTGGTGCACTGTGTCCTCCATCGTCCCGTGGCCGACGCCCTCGCCGAATACCGGCGCACGTGGCTGAGCGCGCTCCTCGTTCCCGCCAAGCACAGCTTCGCCGGACTCCGCCGCAAGGCCCGCGCCGCGGCGCTCGAACGCATCTGGGTGCCGTCGGTCCCGTCCGTCCGGACCGCCACCTCCTGACCTCTGCTCCCCCACTACCGCATTCAGTCCTCTGAATGCGGCGGGAGCCAGCGTCGCGAAAGCCACTTTCGGGACACCAGATGTCTCGAAAGTGGCTTTCGCGACGCCGAAGTCGGCCCGGAGAGGGCGAGGGCAGCGGGACACGGCGACGTGAGCGAAGCGGCACCGCCACGCCTTCCCCTTCACCGCATTCAGTCCTCTGAATGCGGTAGTTGCGCGTGCAAGGAACGCATCCAGAGGACGAAACGCGACAAAGAAAGCGGCCCCGGTCCGAAGTGGACCGGGGCCGCTGTCTGTCAGCTAAGGGCTGAGCGCCTGGATCAGGCAGCGCCGCCCGACAGCTTCTCGCGGAGAGCCGCGAGCTGCTCGTCGCTGGCGAGCGTGCCACCGCTCTTGGCCTCGGCCGGAGCGGAGGTGTAGCTCTGCTCGCCCGAGTCGCTGGAGGTGACACCGGTCGCGGCGTCCGCGGCGGCTTCGGCGTCCGCCTCGGCTGCCTTCTGGACCTGCTTCATGTGAGCCTCGTAGCGGGTGTGAGCCTCGGCGTACTGACGCTCCCACTCCTCACGCTGCTTGTCGAAGCCTTCCTGCCACTCCTGGGTGTCCGGGTCGAAGCCTTCGGGGTAGATGTAGTTGCCCTCGGCGTCGTACTCGGCGGCCATGCCGTACTGGGTGGGGTCGAACTCGGTCTCCGGCGTGACGCCCTCGTTCGCCTGCTTCAGCGACAGCGAGATGCGACGACGCTCGAGGTCGATGTCGATGACCTTGACCATCACGTCGCCGTTGACCTGGACGACCTGCTCCGGGATCTCCACGTGGCGCTCGGCCAGCTCGGAGATGTGCACCAGGCCCTCGATGCCCTCCTCGACGCGCACGAACGCACCGAACGGGACGAGCTTGGTGACCTTGCCCGGCACGATCTGGCCGATCGCGTGGGTGCGGGCGAACTGACGCCACGGGTCTTCCTGGGTCGCCTTCAGCGACAGCGAGACGCGCTCGCGGTCCATGTCGACGTCCAGAACCTCGACCGTGACCTCCTGGCCGACCTCGACGACCTCGGACGGGTGGTCGATGTGCTTCCAGGACAGCTCGGAGACGTGCACCAGGCCGTCGACGCCACCCAGGTCCACGAAGGCACCGAAGTTGACGATGGACGACACGACGCCCTTGCGGACCTGGCCCTTGGCGAGCGCGTTGAGGAACTCGCTGCGCACCTCGGACTGGGTCTGCTCCAGGTAGGCGCGGCGGGACAGGACCACGTTGTTGCGGTTCTTGTCCAGCTCGATGATCTTCGCCTCGAGCTCGCGGCCGACGTACGGCTGCAGGTCGCGCACGCGGCGCATCTCGACCAGCGACGCGGGCAGGAAGCCGCGGAGGCCGATGTCCAGGATGAGGCCGCCCTTGACGACCTCGATGACGGTGCCCTTGACGGGCTCGTCCTTCTCCTTGAGCTCCTCGATCGTGCCCCAGGCGCGCTCGTACTGCGCGCGCTTCTTGGACAGGATCAGACGGCCTTCCTTGTCCTCCTTCTGGAGGACCAGGGCTTCGACCTCATCGCCGACGGTGACAACCTCAGCCGGGTCGACATCGTGCTTGATGGAGAGCTCGCGCGAGGGGATGACACCCTCGGTCTTGTAGCCGATGTCGAGCAGGACCTCGTCACGGTCGACCTTGACGATGGTTCCTTCGACGATGTCGCCATCGTTGAAGTACTTGATCGTCTTGTCGATCGCAGCGAGGAAGTCTTCCTCCGACCCGATGTCGTTGATAGCGACTTGCTGGGGCCCGGCGGGGGCGGTCGGGGCGGTGGCGGTGTCGGTCGTCATTAGGCGGGTTGCTCCGGTGGATGGGAAGTAGTGGGTTTGCAGTTAGGGCACCATGGGCTTCCGACATGAGGCGACCGCATAAGCAAACGTCCACAGGGAACGACCGCGAGCATCACCGCATCCGGTACGCGACCCCCTGACCCGGACGCTGAGCGAACCGGGGGAAAGAGTAGCGCGAACCCACTGCGCTAACAGATATCCTACGCGGCCCCCTGTACACGGCACAATCAGGGTCGCCCGCACGATCACGGCGGGCGGATAAACTGTCCCGCGAAGCCCTGACCTGGGGAAAGGATATCGGTTTGAGCCAGCAGTCCGTCACCGAGCCCGAACGGCACGCAGAGGCCGAGGAGCGGCTCGGCACCGCGGGGGTCGCCTATCGGGCGGTCTCGGCGCCGGAGGCGACCGCCGCCAACCTGGCGTGGTGGGACGCCGACGCCGACGACTACCAGGCGACCCACGGCGGCTTCCTCGGCGACGCGGACTTCGTCTGGTGCCCGGAGGGCGTCCGAGAGGCCGACGTCGCGCTTCTGGGTGAAGTCGGCGGGAAGCGGATCCTCGAGGTCGGCTGCGGGCAGGCGGCCTGCTCTCGCTGGCTCGCCGCGCAGGGTGCCGACGCGGTGGCGACCGATCTGTCGGCGGGCATGCTGCGCCACGCGAGGGAGGGCAACGAACGGACCGGCACCCCCGTCCCGCTCGTGCAGGCGACGGCGGAGTCGCTCCCGTTCGCCGACGCGAGTTTCGACGCGGCCTGCTCGGCCTTCGGCGCGGTGCCGTTCGTGGCGTCGGTGGACGTCGTGTTCGCCGAAGTGCGCCGGGTGCTCCGGCCGGGTGGCCGCTGGGTGTTCTCAGTGACCCATCCGATGCGCTGGATCTTCCCCGACGACCCCGGCCCGCAGGGGCTCACCGTCACCCAGCCGTATTTCGACCGCACGCCGTACGTCGAGGTCGACGAAGAGGGCGTCGCGACCTACGTCGAGTACCACCGCACCCTCGGCGACTACGTCCGCGCGCTCGCCGACGCCGGGTTCGCGCTGACCGACCTCATCGAACCCGCCTGGCCGGAGGGCCACTCCCGCACGTGGGGACAGTGGAGCCCGTTGCGCGGCAAGCTCTTCCCCGGCACGGCGATCTTCTGCACCCAGCGGGGATGACCCCGGCGGCGGAGCGGCAGCGGGCGCGGTTCGCCGCACTCGACCCGATGCTCCCGCCGCCGCCCCCGCTCCCGGCGGGCGAAACCGTCGAGGCGGCCGGCGCCTTCGGGACGATCACGCACGTGCGGTTCGCGGCGGGTTCCTGGCAACGGCTCTGGAGCCCGGCTCATCTGCAGATCCTCTCCGCGATCCTTCCGGCCGACGCCGGCGCGGGGATGAGCGCGCTGCTCTCCGCCTGGCGCGGGCGGATCGCGCTCGCCGACGCCGAACCCGATTCGTCGTGCACGGTCACCTGGCCCAGCCGTGACGTCACGGTGTCACGCGCACTGCTCGACCACGGGCTCGCGCCGCAACTGGCACTGGCCGTCCGCGCGCCCGCGGCGGGTGAGGAGTACTCCATACCCGGCGTGACGATCCGCGCGTCGACACACGGCGACCTCGAAGAGATCGTCGGCCTGCGCTTGGAAGAACTCCGCTACACCTCGCTGGTCGGCCACGGTGTCGTCCGGCCGGGGGCCGAGGCCCTGCTCGCGGAAGAGGTCCGGCGTGGCCTGCAGTTCGGCGGCCGCGTGTGGATCGCCGAAGAGGAGGGCGTCACGGTGGGGATCGTGACCACGGGAAAGCGCTCCCCGATCCCCGGTGACGCGCTCGCGGGGCGGCTGCCGCCCGGCGAGTGGGGCTATGTCGGCACGCTCGCGGTGACCGCGGCCGCGCGGGGCCGCGGGATCGGGCGCGCGCTGACCGCCGTCGCACACGACGAACTGTTTTCGCCGTCGCTGCGCGGTACCTTCGTCTCGTACAATCCGGCCAATCCGCTCTCCCCGGTGTTCTGGCACCGGCAGGGTTATCGTCCACTGTGGACGACGTGGGCCGCCAGTCCCGCCGCGGCCCTGCGGTAGCGGTCGATCCGGGGGACGGGATGGAAATCGAGAAGACGTTGCTCGACGCGCACCGCGCCCGGTTCGCAGCGATCGACCGGCTCCTGCCCGAGGCCGCGCCGCCCCCGGTCGGCGGCGAGCGTGTGGACGCCGCCACGGCGGCGGGTGTCCAGGTCACCGGCGTGGTGCAACGTCAGCTGCACGGCCCGGACGACGTCACCCTGCTCTGGTCGGCCGCCGACGCCCGGCAGCTGTTCCCCTTCGTCGGCGACACCGGCACCGAGGGCATGGACGTGCTGCTGCGCGCGTGGCGGACGCGGATGGACGCCGAAACCCCCGGTGAGGACTCGGCCTGCGTGATCAACTGGCCGAGCCGGGACGCCGAGGCGATCCGCGCCTTCCTCGACCACGGGCTGGTGCCGATGTCCGCGCTCGCCGTGCGCACCGGGCGCCGTCGCGGCGATCCGGGCGCCGACGGTGTGACCGTCCGCAGGGCCCGGCACGAAGACTTCGACACCCTGCTCGCGCTGGCCGTGTCGACGCACGACTACATCGGCCAGGTCGCCACCCGGTACCGCCCGAACGCCGCCGAATTGCTCGCCCCGGCGCTGGAGCTCGCCCTCGACAAGGACCGGCCGCTGTTGTGGCTGGCCGAACGGGACGCCCGCGTCGCCGCGTTCGCGCACGGCGCCTGGATCACCTCGTCGCCGGGTTCGGCCGAGGCCGAGCTCCTCCCCCACGGCCGCTGGGGTTACGTCAACAACGTGGTCACCGTGCCCGCCCTGCGCGGGAGCGGTCTCGGCCGCACACTGATGGCGGCGGTGCACGAGGAGTTCGCCGCGGGCGGCGCGGACGGCACGTACCTCTACTACAACCCGACCAACCCGCTTTCTTCGGTGTTCTGGCACCGCCAGGGTTATCGTCCACTGTGGACGTCCTGGGAGGTCCATCCGGCTTCGGCCCTGCGTTAGCCGTCCGGTTTGCGGTGGTTTCGTCACTCTTGCGTGTGACATGAGCCCCCCACGGTTGTATCCCTCCCAGGTCAGGGCTAACTTTTGAACTGACCAGTCAGTTCAAGTTCCGCGAGTCACCGACCTGGGAGTTCTTCGTGCGGGTTCAAGCCGACAGGGTGTCCGTGACCGGACCCCACGGCACGTTGCTGTCGCCCACCTCGCTCACCGTTTCGGGCGGTGAGCTGGCGATCGTGCACGGCGAGCCAGGGGTCGGCGTCACCGCCTTCGGGCTGGCGCTGGCAGGCAGGTTGAAGCCCGCCACCGGGACGGTGACCGTCGAGGGCGGCGATCCGCGGAAGGTCGTGGCGATCGTCGACGCCCCCGGCGTGAGCGAGCCGGACGGCGCGTTGTCGCTGCAGGTCGTCGTCGGTGAGGAACTCGAACTGGCGAAGCGCCCGGCGAACAAGGCCGCCGTCGCGACCTGGCTGGCCGAGCACGACGCCGCCGCTTACGCCACCACCCGCTTCGAAAACCTCGAACCGGTGACGCGCACGCGGCTGCTCACCGCCCTCGCCGCGGACCGCAAGGGGGTCGGCGTCCTCGTGCTCGACACCCCGGACCGGCACACCAGCGACGTCGACAGCTGGGCGAAGCTCGCCCGCGAACACGCCGAGCGCGGCCTCGCCGTCATCGTGCTCACCGCCACCACCCCGGTTTCGGCCCTGCCGGAGAAACCCGCCCTCTGCGGCGCCCTCGATCAGCCCGACCCCGTGCGCTGCGCGCCCGTCGAGCCCGAGCCTGCCGAAACCGCGGAGATCGAAAAGACTTCAGGAGACCAGGAATGAACCCCGTCCGGATCGCCGCCAACGAGCTGCGCCGGCTGAGCAGCGGCACCCTGCCGAAGCTCGCCATGGCCGCGCTCGTCCTGGTGCCGCTGCTCTACGCGTCCTTCTACCTCTACGCGAACTACGACCCCTACTCGCGTCTGGACAAGCTGCCCGCCGCCGTCTTCACCGCCGACACCGGCGCGAAGGACTCGGCGGGCGTGGAACGCAACGTCGGCCGCGAGGTCACCGACGAACTGGTCAAGTCCGGCACCTTCCAGTGGCACGAGGTCTCGCCGGAGGAGGCGGCGAAGGGCGTCCGCGACGACAAGTACTCGTTCGCGATCGGCATCCCGCGCGACTTCTCCACCGCGCTGCTGTCCTCGGGCAACTTCCAGCCCCAGCAGGCGACGATCACGCTGACCACCAACGACGCGAACAACTACCTGTCCGGGACCATCGCGAAACAGGTGGCCGAGCAGGTCCGCAAGACGATCGCGGAGAAGGTCGGCAGCGAGGCGGCGGACAAGTTCCTGGTCGGTTTCTCCACGATCTACGGCAAGATCCAGGAAGCGTCGACGGGTGCTTCACAGCTCGCCGACGGCGCGGGCAAGCTCAAGTCGGGACAGCAGCAACTCGCCGACGGCGCCTCCCAGCTCGCCTCCGGCAGCTCCCAGCTGGCGACCGGGCTCGGCACCCTGAAATCCAGTACCGCCCAGCTCCCCGCGCAGACGCAGAAGCTCGCCGACGGCGCCGGTCAGGTCGCCGACGGCAACCAGAAGGTCTCCGACGCCGCCTCGCTCGCGGCGACGGCGTCCGGGGACATCCAAGCCAAACTCGACGGTTACCGCACCCAGCTCGCGCAGGACCTGCGCGCCGCCGAAGTCCCCGAGGCGAAGGTGCAGGAGATCCTGAGCCGCCTCGACACGCTGCGGTCACCGGTCGACCAGGCGAACACGAAGATCCAGGGCGCGAACAGCCAGCTCGCGCAGCTCGCGTCCGGTGCCCGGCAGGTGTCCGACGGCGCGCACCAGCTGGCCTCGGCCACCCCGCAGCTCACCAGCGGCATCGCGCAGGCCGCCGACGCGTCGAACCAGATCCGTGACGGCGCCGCGAAGCTGAACGACGGCGAGAAGTCCGCGGTCACCGGCACGAACCAGCTCGCCGACGGCTCGGTGCAGCTGCGCGACGGGCTCGCCGCCGGGCTCAAGGAGATCCCGAACCCGGACGACCCGACCCGCGCGGCGACCGCCAACACCATCGCCGACCCGGTGGCGGTCAACTCCTCCGGCGTCGCCTCGGCCGGGACCTACGGCGCCGGTCTCGCGCCGTTCTTCATCTCGCTCGCGACCTGGATCGGCGCCTTCGTGCTGTTCCTGTTGCTGCGCCCGCTCTCGACCCGCGCCCTGACCGCCGGCGCGTCGCCGTTCAAGGTCGCGCTCGGCGGCTGGCTGTCCTCGGCGCTGCTCGGGATCGCGCAGGTGATCGTGCTGTTCGGCGCGGTGACCTGGCTGGTCGGCATCGACGTCGCGCATCCGCTCGGCGCGATCGGGTTCGCGGTGCTGGTGTCGCTGACCTTCACGTCCGTGGTGCACGCGCTCAACGCGTTCTTCGGCGCCGTCGGGAAGTTCCTCGGCCTGGTGCTGCTGGTGCTGCAGCTGGTCAGCGCGGGCGGCACGTTCCCGTGGCAGACCATCCCGGACGCGTTGTACCCGTTGCACATCGTGCTGCCGATGGGTTACGCGATCGACGGGTTCCGGCACCTGCTCTACAGTGGCGCCTCGATGGAGATCCTCGGTGACATCGGCGTCCTGGTCGCGTATCTCGTCGGCGGGATCCTGGTCTCGACGCTGGCGGCGCGGAAACGGCGCACGTGGACGGTTTCGGCGCTGAAACCCGAGCTCGCGTTGTGAGTCCCCGGGGTGAGGCGACGAAGCAGAAGCTGTTCGAGGCGACCCTGCGGCTGTCCGCCAGCCGCGGCCTCGTCGGCCTGACGGTGGACGACATCGCGGCCGAGGCGAAGGTCGCGAAGGGCACCGTCTACTACAACTTCGGCAGCAAGGACGGTCTTGTCGACGCGCTGCTGCGCTACGGCGTCGGCGTGCTCGCGGACCGGCTGCGCGCGGCCACCGGCGACGGCGACCCGATGGACGTCATCGAGTCGCAAGTGGACGGTGCGCTGGAGTTCATCGCCGAATACCCCGGTTTCTCGCAGATCCTGGTGAGCGAGATGTGGCGCACACCCGGCACCTGGCACGAGACGCTGACGTTGCTGCGCGAGGAGATCATCTCGATCGTGCGCGAACAGCTCCACCGGCTGGACGCCGCCGGGCGGCTGCCCGACGGCGTCCAGATCCCGACGGCGGCGGCCGGGTTGTTCGGCACGATGCTGGTGGTCGCCCTCGACTGGCAGGTGTTCCAGCCGAAGCGGACGCGGGCCGACGTGCGGGAATCGGTGATGGTGCTGATCCGGGGCCTCGGCCGCTAGCCGTAACTCGCGTGATCAGAGCCGTAACTCGCGTGCTTGGACTCGTAACTCGCGAGTTACGGCTTCAATCACGCGAGTTACGAGTCTGATCACGCGAGTTACGGCTTCGATCACGCGTCTTCGGTGTTTCGGGCCCACTTCAGCTTGACCTCGAAGTTCCCCTCCAGGCCCGTTTTCGCGATGACCGCGCCCGCCTGCGCGGTCAGCTTGACGCCGAACTTGAGCTCCACCTCGTCCGGTCCCCTGGTCATCGATCGGAAGGTGTCCAGTGCCGCCACGGCCGCGTCCTTGACGTTCGCGAGCGCCGCTTCGAAGGACCCCTTGGCGTCGTCGACCAGGTCGTCACGCCGGGAGACCCGGGCGGTGCCGGGGACCGGGTCGATCTCGACGACCACCGAACCGCCGCCTTCGAGGGGGAACCGCGCCAGGTCGTTCACCGATGCTCCTCACTGTCCACAATGGATGTTCAACCATTCGCCGGGCTGGATGCTCTCCCGGACGTCGTCGAGCTGTTTCAGCAGGATGTCGAGGCGGTCCCGGTTGCTCAGGTACTCCAGGACGGCACGGTGGAACGCGCCGGTCATCGTCGCGGGCATCAGGTCCGAGGCGTCGAAGCACAGCGCGGACGCCGTGGTGATCGTCTCCGCGACCTTCCGGCTCACCGGGTCCGGGTAGACGTCGAGGCCGAGTTTTCCGTTGGCGGAGAAGGCGTTCGCGCGGGGAATCGACGGCCAGATCCGCTGCGCCTTTTCCGAGGCGAGGAATTCCATCAGCTTCCGCGCCCCGGGTGTCCCCTGGAACATCCCGGCGAGGTCGGCGGCGACCTCGGAGACGTCCCGCCCCGGGAAGGCGAGGAAGTCGAAATCGGTGCCGGGCTTGGGGAACGTGCCGTCGGGCCGCTGGAAGTTCTGGTACCGGCTCATGATGAACGACGCCTGGTGTTCCAGCGCGCATCCGGGCGGATCGGCGAACATCGGCTTGCCCGCGTCGCCGAAGTCGGTCAGCAGGGCGGCCGCGGTCCCGCCGCGGATCGCGCTGGGCTCGAGCAGGGAACCCCAGTCCAGCCAGGCCTGTTTGACCTCCGGCGACCTCCATTCGAGGCCGCCGGACGCCCACTGCCGGTACTTGCCGGGGCCCGCCGAGTGCAACAGGATGTCCTCGATCCAGTCGGTTCCCGGCCAGCCCGAGGTTGGCGGGGCACCCATCCCGACGCACCAGGGCGTACCGCCGGCGGCCACCAGCCCGGCGGAGTACTCGCGGAGCCCGGCGAACGTCGTGGGCCGGACCCCGGTCATCCGCGCCGGGTCGTACCAGATCAGGCTCTTGAGGTCGGCCTTCACGGCGACCGCGTACAACCTCTCGGTGCCGATCTGCTGCAGCGTGACCCATTGCTGGCTGAAGGACCGGGTCACGGCGGCGGAGAGGTCTTCGTCGAGCGGCAGCAGGTCGCCCGACTTCTGGTACTTCGCCAGCACCCCGGCGTTGGGCAGGACGGCCACGTCCGGCGGAGTGCCGCGCTGGACGTCCGAAGCGAGCACCTGGTCGACCGCCCGGGTGCCCTCGTAGAGGTAGTCGATCCCGGTGTCGGCCTTGAACGCGTCCAGCACCTGGCGGAACGCCCGCTCCTCCTCCCCCGTCCAGGACGCGAGGACGACGACCGGCCCGTCTTCCGCCGACGCCGAACAGCCGCCCGCGAGCAGCGACAGCGCCATCACCACGGCCAGCAGGCGTTTCACGGGCGGTACCGGTATTCGTCGATCCTGGCGTGCAAGCCGAGCAGGACGAGCCCGCCCGCGAGCAGGGTGCCCGCCGGGATCAGGAATTCCCGCCCGCCGGATTCGGCCGCGGCGGAGGCGTCGGCCGCCACCGCCTTCGCGCCCGCCGTGGCGACCCGGGTGTTGTCGGTCGCCGGCGCGGAGGCCTGCCGTGCCCGCTCCCGGAAACCGTCGACGGTCACACCGCATCCCTGCTCCTCGTCGCAGTATCCGGCCAGCAGCTCGGCGAGCCGTCGCTGGCCGTCTTCGTCGGCCGCCTTGATCTGCGCGGCCCGAGCGGCGGCGACACCGTCGAGCCGCTCCCCGACCGAGTCGAGCCGGTCACGGCTGACCAGGGTGAACACCAGGGCGACGCCGATGGCGGCGATCAGCACGGTCGCCGCGAGCAGCGGGACGTTCGCCACGCGGCGGAACCGTTTCCTCAGGTACAGCTGGGTGAAGACCAGCAGCACCAAGAGCGCGAGCACCGGCAGAAGCCACAGCGGGAGCATCGCGAGGCTCATCCCGGTGGACGTCAGCTGCCGGTTCAGTGCCTCGCGTTGCCTGCCCTGCAACAGGTCCAGCTCCTCCAGGACACCGCCCGGAGCGTGCAGCAACCGTGAGGCGTGCCAGAGGTCGACGGCGCCGAGGACGGCGGCGTCCGGCTGACGGAAGTGCACGTCGGCCTGCCCGATGGAGCCCGAGTAGGCCGCGACCTGGCTTTCGATCACCTGCAGCGCGTTACCGCCTTCTTCACCCGCCTGGTTGAACTCCGCGACCCTCGCGAGACTCTGGCTCGCCAGCGCCAGCTGATTCGAGTACTCCTGCCCCGGTCCGGCGAGTTTCGCCTCGCCGGAGGCGAAACTCGCGATCGCCGCGGCGTCGGCGGCCACCAGCGCGGCCCGCGCGGCGGTCACTTCGAGTACCGCGTGCGCGGTGCGGTCGCGGACGGTCTCCGCCGTGTTCTGGACGTTCTGGAACGCCCACAGCGACACCACCAGTACCGCGAGGGTGAGCGCCAGCAGGGCGGTCCGGAGCCGGACCAGCCGCACCCGGGTGGCCGTCACGAAACCGCCTCGCCGAACGGTCTTCCGCAGCCGACGCAGAAGTTCGCCCCGGCGGGCGAAAGCGCGGGGCAGACGGGACAGGTGAGTGGTGCTCCTCCGGGCATCGGCCGATCTTCCTGCGGAAGCGCGATTTCCGAAACCCTCGACGGGATGACGACGTGCAACGCGTGGCTGCGCGTCGCGTCCGGCCGCAGGCGCACGACCCCGTTCTCGGCGTCGACGATCTCCACGACCCCCGAGAGACGGCTGAGCGTCTCTTCGTCGCCCGCGGCCGTGGCCAAGGCGACCGCCCGGCCCCAGGCCCGCTCGGCCCCGGCCTGGTCGCCCGCCGCATAGGCGTCGCCGCCGGAGGTGAGCGCCTCGCCGAGATCGGCCTGGGCGGCGTATTTCGAAACCATCGGGTGAATCAGGGTCGGCGGGATCGGGTCGTGGGTCCACCTCCCCGCGATGGCCAGCGCGTCCTCCTCGACCGTGGCTCCCGGCACCGCAACGAGTTCCGTCCACGCCAGCTGACGGTCCTGCCCATGGCTGGGTTCGAGATCCGGATCCAGATCCAGGATCAGCTGATAGTCCCGCGTCTCGTCGCCCGCGAACGAACCGAGCGACAGCTCCTGCTCGCGGACGGCGACCTCCCGGCACCGGTCGGTGAGGTCGTATTCGTCCGGGAACACCTGCTTGACCGACCGCAGCCTGCTGAACGGCATGGTGCCGACGCGCAGGCGGACCTCGGGCAGCACCTTCGTCATCGCGCTCTCGACCAGCTGCCGGAAATCCTCGGCGAGCTTGTCGTCCTCGACGACCGAGTCGACGTTCCCGCGCAGCACCCGGCCGATCAGGGTGAGTTCGGCGGGCTCCCAGCCGTCGCCGATCCCCCTGGCGTCGCAGACGAACCGGCCCTCACAGGCGTTCAGCACGCTCATCAGGTCGGCCCTGGTCTGCGAATCGTTGCGGCCGTCGGTGAGCAGGATCGCGTGGCGGACGGCGTCGGGCACGAGGTCGAAGAGGTCACGTGCCTTGGCGAGCCAGGCACCCATGGCGGTGCCGCCGACGGCCGCGAGGTGTCCGACGGCGGCGCGCGCCTCCGCCCGGGTCGCCGCGGAGGCGGTCACCAGGCCGTCTTCGGCCGGGTAGATCATCTTCGCGCGGTCGGTGCCCTGGATGACGGCGAACCGCACGCCGTCGGGCAGGACGTCGATGGCCGCCGCTGCCGCCCGCCGGGCCTCGCCGATCTTGGTGCTGGGGAAGCGCATCGAACTGGAGCAGTCGATCATCAGGACTTCGGCGGCCGTCCTGGACACGGCCGCCTCGCCGCCGCAGGAGACGACCCGGACGATCGCGGTCATCGTCCGGTCCCCCTCGGCAAGGAACTTGTTCTGGTGCACTTCGAGGCCCAGACTCGGCTCCCTCATTTCGCCCCTTTCACACCAAGGTCACCGGTCTCACGGAATTGGCGAGATCGATCAGCACGTCGTGCGCTTCCGCCGTCGGCGCGTGGTGGGCGAGCCGCCGGTACGACTTGTCCAGCACCGTGCGGGCGCCCGTCTCGCCCGCGCGCAAGATCTCGCCTTCGGTGATCCCGTCCTGCCCGAGGAGCACGGCGGCCAGCCCGGTCTCGCGCACGGCGGTCACCAGCCTGTCGAGGGAATCACCGTCGAGGTCCAGAGCGGTCAGCCGGACCACGGCGTCGTCGAGTTCGGCCGACGCCGGGAGATCCCCCGTCCCCGGCATCGGCGCGGACAGCACTCGCACCCCGGCGATCCGCGCCGCCTCGTCGTAGCGCGAGAATTCCGGGACCTGGTCGAGGATTTCGACGGCGGCGGCGCGGTTGCCACGCAGCAGCCGGACCCGCGCGAGCCCAAACGCCGCGCTGACCTGCGACCGGTCCCGCACCCACAGCGCGTCGTAGTACCGCTCGGCGGCGGCCGCGCCGTTGAGGTGCTCCTCGCAGAGCCCGAGCGCGAGTTTCGGCGGCTCCTCGCCGGGGATGTCGCGGTACACGGCGGTGAACTTCTCCTTGGCCGCCGCGAAATCGCCGGCGCCGAGCGCGAGCAGGCCGCGGTGCCATGCCACTCGCCAGTCGTGGGCGGCACACTCGCCGAGCAGCCGTTCGGCCTCAGCCACCGCCAGCGCACCTTCGACGGTCGCCCCGAGCTCCAGATGTGCCCGGCAGCGGCGGAACTCGACCTCGACCGAACCCGGTACCTTGTCGAGCTTCTTCAGCAGCCGCGCGGCATCGGGCGCCCGGACGGCGCGCAGGAAGCTCGCCTGCGGGTCGTCCGGATCCTCGCGCGGCACGGGGAGCCCGACGGCGATCTCCGCGGCGCTCGGACGCGCGCCGAGCGAGACGGGTGTCCCGCGCGTCCAGTGCTCCAACGGCGGCGCCTGGCCGAGCCCGGCGTCGAGCAGGACCGCCCCTTCGGCGAACAACGTCGAGCCGGCGGGTCGGGATTGCTTGTCCCGCAAGGAAAGGATTTCGCTCAGCACACCGTCGAGCTGGACCAGCATCTCGCGCGCGGTCGCGAACCGTTGCTCGAACGGGGCGGTCGCGCGGTCGAGGACCCGGAGGAACGATTCGATGCCGAACCGGACACCCCGCGCGTCGGTGGTGACCGACCAGCCGTCGCTGGCCTGGAAGAGCTCCCGCAGCGTCACGCCGACGGTGTGGATGTCGGACCGGACGGTGAGCCCGTGTTTCACCCGTTCCGCCGGGGTCACCTGATAGTGCTCGGTGCCGACGATCGGGCTCTCGTCGTCGGCGATCTTGCGGATGGCGCCGAAATCGATGAGCTTGATCCGCTTCTCGCCGTGGATCACGTTGTCCGGCTTCATGTCGCAGTACAGCAGGCCTTCGCCGTGCAGGTAGTCGAGCGCGGTCAGGATCTCGCGGCCGTACGCCACGACGTGCTCGACGAGCAGCCGTCCTTCACTGGAGTCCAGCCCGGCCCGGCCGCGGTTCTTGACCTCCCGCAGGGAAAGCCCGTCGACGAACTCCATGACGATGTAGCGGAGGCCCTCGTGTTCGACCACGTCGAGGATCCGGACGACGTTCGGGTGGTCCAGCGCGGTGAGCACCTGGCTTTCGGTCTCCGCTATCCGGACGGCGGCGGTGTTGTTCGTGTTGATGAGGCCCTTGAGCGCGACGTACCGGTCGCCGAGGCCGGAATCCGTCGCCAGGTAGACGAAACCGAGTCCACCGCGCGCGACACAGCCGAGCACGTGGTACCGGCCGTCGACCACGTCACCTGCCGCGAGCTTGGGCGCGAAGGAGAACGGCGTCCGGCAGACCGGGCAGAACCCTTCGGTGGGCGCGGGTCCGCCGCCGATCGAGCGGCCCACCGGGGTGGCCGTGCATCCGTGCTTGCCGCAGAACCGTTCCTCCTCCGGGACATGCGGCTCGGTGAGCAGACGGCCCGCGACGTCCGGGAGTTCGACGACCGGCAGCGGGACCCGGTCGTCCGCGCTCGCGTGGCCCGCGATCTGCTGGGAACGGGTGACCACCGTGCTGGTGATCCTGGTCGGCGCCTCGCCGGGGCCGGGGATCACCAGGGTCGGTTTCTCCCGCGGCGCGGGCTCTTCCGTCGCCCCTGGCGGCAGTCCGCAGATCTTGCAGAAGCCGGTCTTGCCGAGTACACCCGGGCAGCCGTCCCGTCCGCAGGCCGTCATCCGTCGATCCGTTTCCGTACGGTGTCCGCGTATCGCTCGACGGCCTCCGCCGCGGCCGCGAGGTCACAAGGTCCTTCGAAGAGCATCCGCCAGGCGGGTGCATAGGCGGCATCCAGTTCGACGTCTTCGACGAGGCCGCTGTTACGCGCCATCTCCCCGTACGCGTCGAGCCGGGCGCGCAGTTCCGCGCGCCGCGCGAGATTCTCGTCGAGGAGGCGACGGAGGTCGCGGGCGTGCTCGACGGTCTTGGCCACGGCTCGCTCGCAGACCGGAAGCTGCCGTTTCACCCAATCGGTGTCGCCGTCCTGCTCCGCCGAACGCAGTTGTGTCAACGCGCCTCTCAACCGTCGCGCCTTGGGATGGACATGCGGTGCGTCCGAGAAGCGGGGCGCGTCGCTCAGATTGTCCTTCTCCAGACTGTCGAGTTCACCCAACCGGGTTTCCAGCAGGGCGAGACGGCCCTCGGTGTCGTCCTCGGTGGCGGGCAGGACGTCCGTGCTCGACCGGACCACGCTCACCCCCGGCGAGGTCTCCTCGCGGAAGGCCAGCGCGAGCCGCAACCCGAGTTCGTGCGCACGCTGGGCGAGCGGCACGAGCACCTCACCGACGAGCGCGTCGGGCTCGGCCGCCTCGTCGATCCCGTAGACGACGACGGTACGGGCGGCCCCGTGGCGGCCGGCGGGCGAATCCGCGGCGACGTCGAGCCGATCGGAGATCCGGCGGCGGACCTCTTCTGCGGTCTTGCCGACCGCGTCGACGGCGAGCACGACACTGCCCAGCGGCGGGACCGTCGGGCCGGTCACGCTCCGGCCCGCGCCGCGTTCGCGGTCGGCGAGCACGACGGCGCGCCGCAACGAGGCGGCGACGGCGGAATCGTCCGCGCCCATGATGATCACCCGGACGTCCGCCCGGCCGTGCCCGCCGAGCCACCGGGCGAACTCGCGGGCGAACCGCGGATCGATCGCGGGCGGTTCCGGGTACCGCACGAAGCTGGGGTCGATCGCTGGGGTGCCTTCGGCCCAGCGGCGCAGGGCGGGCAGATACCCGAGCATGGTCTCGACCGGGATCATCCACGAGACGCGGGCGGCCTCGGTCGCGTACCGGGTCGCGACCATGCCGACGACATGGCCGGTCTTGTCGGCGATCACCGCCGAACCGCTGAAGCCGTGGGTGATCGGCTCGGCGTCCGGAGTGCGGTGCAGCTGGACGCGTTCGAGCCCGTGCCCGCCGTCGCCGACGACGGTCGCCAGCGACCACATGCCGTCCGAACCGGTCGGGAAGCCGTACGCGCGGACCCGCTGGCCGTCTTCGAGGGCCGTCCGGTGGAGCGGGGCGCCGGAGATCTGTTCCTCGGGGTCGCGCAACCGGAGCAACGCGATGTCCCCGCCGTCGTCGCCGATGGGCGCGGCCTGCGCGAGGATCGTGGCGATTCCGGGCTCCACTCCGGGAAGCGCCACGAAATCCACGGCGACGTCGTCATGGCCTTCGATCACGTGAGCGCAGGTGAGGAGGTGTTCGCCGTCGAGCATGGTCCCGGCGCCCAGGATCCGCCCACGGTGATCGCGCAGCCGCACCCGCCAGCGTCTGCGCTCGGAAGTCACCCGAACGACCCTACCGATCGTGAGTGGTGATGACGGCTCTAACCGTCATTACCACTCACGAGGCCTAATGCGCGGCGTCGTTCCACGACCGGCCGTATCCGACCGAGACCTCCAGCGGGACCGCCAGTTCGTAGGCGGAGCCCATTCCCTGGCGCACCAACGTTTCCAGCTGCTCGCGCTCGCCATCGGCGACCTCGAGGACGAGCTCGTCGTGGACCTGCAGGAGCACGCGGCTCTTCAGCTTCGCCTCGGTCAGCGCCTTGTGCACGTTGAGCATGGCGACCTTGATGATGTCGGCCGCGCTGCCCTGGATAGGGGCGTTGAGCGCCATCCGCTCGGCCATCTCGCGGCGCTGCCGGTTGTCGCTGTTGAGGTCCGGCAGATAACGGCGGCGGCCGAAGATCGTCTCGGTGTAACCGACCTTCGCCGCGTCGCCCACGACCGAATGGAGGTAATCGCGCACGCCGCCGAACCGGGAGAAGTACGCCTCCATCTGTTCCTTGGCCTCTTCGGTCGAGATCCGCAGCTGCTGCGAAAGGCCGTACGCGGAAAGCCCGTACGCCAGGCCGTACGACATCGCCTTCACCCGGAAGCGCAGTTCCGGCGTGATCTCCTCCGGCGGCAGCGAGAACGCGCGCGACGCCACGAAAGTGTGCAGGTCCTCGCCGCTGTTGAAGGCCTGGATCAGCCCTTCGTCCTGCGAGAGGTGCGCCATGATCCGCATTTCGATCTGGCTGTAGTCCGCCGTCATCAGCTCGGCGTATCCGTCGCCGACGACGAAGGCGTCGCGGATGCGGCGGCCTTCCTCGGTGCGGATCGGGATGTTCTGCAGGTTCGGATCGACCGAGGAGAGCCGTCCGGTGGCGGCGATCGTCTGCAGCAGTGTGGTGTGGATGCGGCCGTCGTCGGCGACCGACTTGATCAGGCCCTCGACCGTGGTGCGCAGCCTGGTCGCGTCCCGGTGCTCCAGCAGATGCTGCAGGAACGGGTGCTCGGTCTTCTCGAACAGGCTCTGCAGCGCCTCGGCGTCGGTGGTGTAGCCGGTCTTCGTGCGTTTGGTCTTCGGCATGCCGAGCTCGTCGAACAGGATGACTTGCAGCTGTTTCGGCGAACCGAGGTTGACCTGCTTGCCGATGACCGCGTACGCCTCTTCCGCGGCCTGTGTCACCCGGCCGAGGTAGTGCGCCTCCAGGTTGGTCAGATGCTCGATGTCGACCGCGATGCCCGACGCTTCGAGACCGGTGATCACCTGCAGCAGCGGCAGTTCGAGCTCGGCGAGCAGCTGCGCGCCGCCCAGCTCTTCGAGCTCCTTGGTCAGTGCTCCCGCGAGCTCGGCGACCGCACGGGCCTTGACCAGCTCGGCCTGGATCTCCTTCTGCTCCAGATCCTCGGCGCCACCGTCGAGCAGCGAAAGCTGCCCGTCCCCGGTGTCGGCCTCGGACCGCAGCTCACGATGCAGGTACCGCAGGACCAGGTCGTCGAGCTCGAAGGTGCGCTGCCCCGGGCGGACCAGGTACGCCGCGAGCGCGGTGTCCATGACGAGCCCGGCGAACGTCCAGCCGCGCGCCCGGACGGCGTGCAGCGGGACCTTGAGCTCGTGGCCGATCTTCTGGATCTTCTCGTCGGCGAGCCAGGCCGTGAGCGCCTTGTCGTCCTCGGCGTCCATCGCGGTGACGTCGACATACGCGCCCTCGCCGTCCGCGGCCGCGAACGTGATGGCCTTCAGGTCGGAGCGGACCGACGCCCCGGTGGTGCGGAACGCCAGGCCGACCGGCTTGTCCTGGCCGGTGTGCGCGGACAGCCATTCCGTGAGCGCGCCCGGCGCGAGCTTCGAACCGCTGACCTCGAAACCCTC
Organism: Amycolatopsis sp. PSD-21; assembly: GCF_055561455.1. Classification (NCBI taxonomy): domain Bacteria; kingdom Bacillati; phylum Actinomycetota; class Actinomycetes; order Pseudonocardiales; family Pseudonocardiaceae; genus Amycolatopsis; species Amycolatopsis sp. PSD-21. The sequence continues at coordinate 5,926,972 of NZ_CM145712.1, forward strand.
CTCGGCCTCGGGCTCGGCGCTCTGCAGGGTGGCGAAGAGCCGGTCCCTCAGCACGCGGAACTCCAGCTCGTCGAACAGCGCGTGGACGGCCTCGCGGTCCCACGGGCGCAGCTCGAGCATGGTCGGGCCGAGCTCCAGCTCGACGTCGCGGATCAGCTCGGTGAGCTGGCGGTTCAGCATGACCGCGCCGAGGTGCTCGCGCAGCGCGTCGCCGACCTTGCCCTTGACCTCGTCGACCCGGTCGACCAGCTCGTTGAAGGAGCCGAACTGCCTGATCCACTTCGCGGCCGTCTTCTCACCGACGCCCGGGATGCTGGGCAGGTTGTCCGAGGGGTCGCCACGCAGCGCGGCGAAGTCCGGGTACTGCGCCGGGGTGAGGCCGTACTTCTCCTCGACCGCCTCCGGGGTGAACCGGGTCATCTCCGACACGCCGCGCTTCGGGTACAGCACGGTGACCTGGTCGGTCACCAGCTGGAGCGCGTCACGGTCACCCGTACAGATGAGGACGTCGAAACCTTCCGCGGTCGCCTGTGTCGTGAGCGTGGCGATGATGTCGTCGGCTTCGTAGTTCTCCTTGGTCAGCGCCGGGATGCCGAGGACCTTCAGCACGTCCTCGACCAGCCCGACCTGGCCCTTGAACTCGTCCGGGGTGGTGCTGCGGTTGGCCTTGTACTCCGCGTACGTCTCCGACCGGAACGTCTTGCGGGAGAGGTCGAACGCCACCGCGAGGTGGGTCGGCGCCTCGTCGCGCAGCAGGTTGATGAGCATCGAGGTGAACCCGAACACCGCGTTCGTCGTCTGCCCGGTCTTCGTCTTGAAGTTCTCCGCGGGCAGCGCGAAGAACGCGCGATACGCCATCGAATGGCCGTCGATCAGCAGCAGTTTGGGCCGCTCGGCCTGTGCGGTGGCGGGTGTGGCGTTGGCAACGGTCGTGTTCTCACTCGGGCTCACGGGAGCGAGTCTAGGGTGAGGGTCTGACAGTCCTACCTGTCGTGTCGTTTAAGGAGCTCTGCGTGACCGAACAAGCCCTCGAATCCTTCGCCGGGATCGACCCGGCCTACGCCGGACAGCAGCTCAACGACAAGCTCGGGCTCGAGATCAGCGAATTCGGTCCCGAACGCGTCGTGGGCAGTATCCCGGTGGAGGGCAACCTCCAGCCCTACGGTCTCCTCCACGGCGGCGCGAACGCCGTGGTCGCCGAGGCGCTCGGTTCGATGGTCTGCGCGCTCAACGCCGGCACCGACAAGGCGACGATGGGGCTCGAACTCTCGTGCACGCACCACCGGGCGGTCCGCTCCGGGCGGGTGACCGGTGTCGCGACCCCGGTGCACGTCGGACGCGGGACCGTGACCGCCGAGATCGTCCTGACCGATGACCAGGGGCGACGGTCGTGCACGGCGCGGCTGACCTGCGTGGTGCGGGAGCGGCCGCCGGGCGCTTGAGCTCTCGAAGGGTCGTGAAGGAGGCCTTCACGGTACGAAGGTCGAGTTTCCTCGGCTGAGCCGAGGGAAGGGGGCCTTCACGCGGAGCCGGCGGAACGCGAACCCGCGCACGAGACGCCTGAAGTACATGAAGGCCCCCTTCCTTGCGCCTAGGTACATGAAGGGGGCCTTCACGTACCTTCAGGGACGTGGATCTCGACACGGCCCAGGTGCGCGCGTTCGTCGCCACCGCCGACCACGGCCATTTCGGTCGCGCGGCAGAATCCCTGTTCCTCACCCAGCAGGCGCTGTCGAAGCGCGTCCGGAAGCTCGAGGACACCCTGTCGGTCCAGCTCTTCCGGCGCACCAACAGGTCCGTCGAGCTGACCGCCGACGGCGACCGGTTCCTCCCGCACGCGCGCGAGCTGATCCGTGCGGCCGACGCCGCCGTCGCCGCGATGGGCCTGCAGGACCGCCCGCCCCGCCTCGACGTCATCGATCCGCGCCTGTCCCCCATGTACATGCTGCGCCGCATCGCCCAGCGGGACCCGGCGCTGGCGGTCGAGCGCGTCGCCGGACGCGGGCTGGCCAACGCCCTCGACCCCCTGGTCCGCGGCGAGATCGACCTCGCGTTCGGCCGCGTCGCGGATCTCGGCCGCGAAGTGCCCGCGGAACTCGAACACCGCCTTGTCCGGCTGGAGCCACTGGTCGCCCTTCTCGCACCGGAACACCCGCTCGCGAGCAACGATGTCCTGAAATTGTCCGATCTCCGGAGTGAGGGCATCTGGATTCCGCAATTGGGCGGCCCGGTCGAATGGCTTTCTTATTTGCAACGCCTATGCAAAGAATTCGACGTCCCGATCGACGACTCCGGTGTCAGTTACGACCTCAGACACACTCTGGAACAGACTCGCTACGGGAAGCAGCGGGTCACGCTCGCCGGCGCCGACATGGACCTCGCCTCCGACCTCAATCTGCGGGTCCTTCCGTTCGAGCCGTCGCCGCTGTTCCCGTGGTCGGTGGTGTGGCGACGCGGCGAAGGCCCGGCCCTGCGGCGCCTGCTGGCGCTCGCCGGCCGGACCAGCCACGAAGAAGGTTGGTGCACCTACGATCCCGCGCGATCCTGGCTGCCGGACGACGACTTCAGACAGCTAGGTGCCGGGCGAACCAGCGCGTGAGCTCGGCGTCGACCAGCTTCGCCTGCGCCGTCTGAGGAGCCGGCTCGAGGCCGGGCGCCTCGGCGAATTCGTGCGCCATCCCCGGGATCGTGACGAGCTCGGATCGCCCCTCCCCCAACGCCTTGTGCAGGGCCTCGGCAGGCTCGGTGATCGAAACGTCGTCCTCCTCGCCGATGACGAGCAGCACCGGCGCGGTCAGTTCGTCCGCCCGCCGCACGTAGTCGTACTCGTTCGCGACCGCGCGGGACCGGTCCGACCAGTGGTAGGTGACGTCGTAGACCCGCTCGTTCGCCGCGATCACCGGCGCCAGCTGGGTCACCGGGTTCACCAGCGCGGCCGCCGCCACGTCGATCTCCGGATGGGTCAGCATCTGCAACGCGACCGCACCGCCCTGCGAACCGCCGACCAGCCCGACCGGTCCGTCCTCAATGGACAGGCGGGAGCGCAGTTCCGCCACCGCGGCCGGGAACTCCGCCTCGACCTGTTTGGTCAGCGGTTCGACGACGTTGAGCACGTTGTCCTCGCTCGCGAGCCGGAAGAAGCCCTCGAAACCGCCCTCGGGGAACCGTTTACCGGTCAGCGGCAACCCTAGGTGCACCCGCCACGCGTGCAGCCCCCGCATCGGCAGCGCCGCCGCCATGGCCGCCTCGCTGAACGGCGCGCCCAGCAGATGCCAGGTCAGCACCAGCGGCGCCGGACGTGCCCGGTCCGACGGCGGCACCGCCACGAACGGGACTCCCGCGGCGACGCCTTCGATCGTTTCGACGCTCATCTTCATGTTCTCCCAGATCCTCGTTTTCGGCTCTGGGAACAGCTAATCGCGAGGTCAGGGCCGAGATCCAACAGCCTTTCGGACCGCGACGACAACCATCGGTTGTCATGGCACCGGGGAAGCGGGGGCACCGTTGGCGCCCTTTGGGGCAGCATTGCTACGACGAACGGCCGCCCACGAAGGGGCTGAAAAAGCGGAAGATACGCGGCCGAAACATGATCATTACCCACGAGCATGATCGGCGTGGTAGCGGTGAATCCCCAGCGTGACCAGCGAAGACCCGCCAACCGGCAACATTCGCCTTTTCGTGCAATTCGTTCTGGTTTCGACCGTCACGATGTGGACACAGAGTGATGGGCGTCTGGGCAGATCATGGCGTAGGGGGATATCTTCCTGCCCTAACCTAGCCCCTGTGTCGGGGGCAACGCCTACCGGCGGCTGGTTGGTCATGGGAGGTAGTCGGTGTCAGGAGTGCGTTTTGGACGGGTTTTCGCCGTCGCGGCGGCTGCGTCGCTGGCGCTGGCGGGCTGTGCAGGCGGCAGCAGCTCGTCCGGCAGCGGTGACAGCAGCACGCTGAAGATCGGGTTCATGGGTGACCTCACCGGTGAGAACTCCGGGATCGTGATCCCGCCCCGCAACGGCGCCAAGCTCGCTATCGACGAGTACAACAAGACGAACCCGGCGATCAAGCTGGAGCTCAAGGAATACGACAGCCAGGGCAAGCCCGAGCAGGCGACGTCGCTGATCGCGACCGCCGTCGGCCAGGACAAGATCACCGCGCTGATCGGCCCGGCCTTCTCCGGTGAGTCGAAGGCCATCGGCGGTCAGCTGGAACAGAACAAGATCCCGAGTGTCTCGCCTTCGGCGACCAACGCGGGCCTCTCCTCGAACGGATGGAAGTACTGGCACCGCGTCGTCGCGAGCGACGCCAGCCAGGGACCGGCGATCGCCAACTTCCTCGTCACGGCGAAGTCGCCCAAGAAGGCCTACATCATCTCGGACGACCAGGAATACAGCGTCGGCCTGGCCGACAACTTCGAGAAGACCTTGAAGGAGAAGAACGTCCCGAGCGAGCGCGACAAGTTCGCCAAGGACGCGTCGGACTACTCCTCGACCGTCCAGAAGGTCAAGGCCGCGAACCCGGACATCATCCTCTTCGGTGGCTACTACGCCCAGGGTGGCCGTCTGCTCAAGCAGCTGCGTGACGGCGGCGTGACCGCCACCTTCGCGACCGGTGACGGTTCGCTCGACGCCCAGCTGATCAGCGGTGCCGGTGCCGCGGCCGCCGAGAAGGCCGTCGTCGGCTGCCCGTGCAACATCCCGGACGCCGGCTCCACCGACGAGTTCAGCACCAAGTACAAGGCCGCGTTCAACGTGGACCCGGCGATCTACTCGAGCGAGGGTTACGACGCCGCGACCGCCATCATCAACGCGGTCAAGTCCGGCGCCAACACCTCGGAGAAGATCAACGAGGCCCTCAAGACGATCGACTTCAAGGGTGCCTCGAAGCAGATCAAGTTCAAGGAGAACGGCGAACCGTCGACGGAGGCGATCAACATCTACCAGGTCACCGGTGGTGTCCTGAAGAACCTCGGCGTCTCGACCGAAGCCAAGCTCAACGGCTGACGGAGCAGATAGGAACACCTAACGGAAGCGGGGGCGCTGTGCGATCACAGCACCCCCGCTTCCCGCAAATGTGGCGAAAGAATCCTCGCCCCGTCCCGTAAGGCATCCACGTCATGCTTCAAGACCTGCAAGCCCAGTTCCTCGGTAGCACCATCGGCGGACTGGTCGCCGGAAGCATCTACGCCCTCATCGCCCTCGGCTACACAATGGTCTACGGCGTACTCCGGCTCATCAACTTCGCGCATTCCGAAATCTTCATGATCGGGACGGTCACGTCCCTGTTCGTCCTGATCACCATCGCCGGTGGCACCGCCCCGATCACGCTCGGCGTGTTCGGGATGATCGCCGTCCTGCTGTTGATCATCATCGCTTCGGCCGCCGTATCCGGTGGTGCGGCGGTCCTGCTGGAGCAAGTGGCCTACCGGCCGCTCCGCAAGAAGGGCGCGACCCGGCTCGCCGCCCTGATCTCCGCCATCGGCGCCTCGCTGTTCCTCCAGGAACTGTTCGGCCTCGAAATCATCGAGTGGATCACCGACAAGTCCGGCCGCGTGCAACAGAACGCGCCGCGCTTCATCCCGCACGAGGAGCTGTTCCACATCGGCAACGGCGTGGTCCGAACGGACCACGTGTTCGTCGTCGTCGGTGCCGTGATCATGATGGTCGTGCTCGACCAGCTGGTCAGCCGCACCCGCATCGGCCGAGGTATCCGCGCCACGGCGCAGGATCCCGAAGCCGCCGTGCTGATGGGCGTCAGCATCGACAAGATCGTGCGCCTCACGTTCCTGCTCGGCGGCGCGATGGCCGGTGTCGCCGCCGCGCTGTACGTGATGGAGTACGAGAACACCGATTACCGCATCGGGTTCCTCCTCGGTATCAAGGCGTTCACCGCGGCCGTGCTGGGAGGTATCGGCAACCTGCGCGGCGCTCTACTCGGTGGCATCGTGCTCGGTTTGGTGGAGAACTGGAGTTCCATCTTCTTCGGTTCGGCTTGGAAGGACGTCACCGCCTTCGTGGTACTGGTGCTGGTCCTGATGTTCCGTCCCACCGGCATCCTCGGTGAATCGCTGCAGCGGGCACGCGCATGAAGGGCAACGAAGAAGTGGCTGAAAAGTCCCCAGAGAACGGAAAGCCGACGCGCGCCGGCTTCCACCCCGTGGACGGTATGCGGGATTGGTGGGCACGCGCTCCGCATTGGCAACGCTATGGCGTGTACATCGCCCTGATCATCGGCGCGCTCATCCTGCCCGCGCCCGCGATCGGTTCGTTCATGTCGCCGGAATCGGACTGGACCACGGTCCTGATCTTCCCGGTCGGGGTGTACATCCTGCTGGCGATCGGCCTGAACATCGTGGTCGGCCACGCGGGCATGCTGGACCTCGGGTTCGTCGCGTTCTTCGCGATCGGCGCGTACACGCTCGCCGTGATGGGCACCCTGCACGGCTGGGGATTCTGGGGCACGCTCGTGCTCGGTATCTTCCTGGCGGCGATGTCAGGGGTGATCCTCGGTGCTCCGACGCTCCGGTTGCGCGGTGACTATCTGGCCATCGTGACCCTCGGTTTCGGTGAGATCGTCCGGATCACCGCGACGAACACCGACTCCATCGGCGGCGCCCGCGGTATCACCAACATCCCGCACCCGGAGCCCATGTTCGGGACCGAGTTCCTGCTCGACCCGGCGCCGTACTACTACCTGATCCTCGCGGCGATCGTGATCGCGATCATCTTCTCGGTGCGGCTGCACAAGAGCCGCGTCGGGCGGGCGTGGGCGGCCATCCGCGAGGACGAGGACGCCGCCGAACTGATGGGTGTCCCGACGTTCAAGTTCAAGCTGCTGGCGTTCGCCATCGGCGCCATGCTCGGCGGTATGGCCGGTGTGGTCTACGCGAGCAAGGCCGTCTTCATCGAGCCGAACAACTTCCCGTTCATCCTGTCCGCGACCATCCTCGCGGCCGTGGTGCTCGGTGGAGCGGGCAACCTGCCCGGCGTCATGCTCGGTGCCTTCCTGGTCGCCTGGCTTCCGGAACGGTTCCGGTTCCTGTCCGAGTACCGCATCCTGATCTTCGGTGGTGTGCTGGTACTGATGATGGCGCTGCGGCCGGAGGGTCTGCTGCCGTCGCGGCAGCGCAAGGCGGAACTACGAGAAGGAACGGGCGGGATGGGTGCCATGGGCGCCGAAGTCGCGGGTCCGGATTCCGAGGCTTCGGCGGAGGTGACGAAATGAGCGCGCTGCTCGAATTCGACAACGTGACCATGCGCTTCGGCGGTGTCACGGCGTTGAAAGAAGTCAACCTCGGCATCAACCAGGGTGAGATCTTCGCCCTGATCGGCCCGAACGGCGCGGGGAAGACCACGGTCTTCAACGTGATCACCGGCGTCTACCGGCCGACCGAAGGCCAGGTGCGCTTCGGCGACACCCGGATCGACGGGATGAAGCGGTTCAAGATCAACCAGGCCGGGATCGCCCGCACGTTCCAGAACATCCGGCTGTTCCACAACATGTCGGCGCTCGAGAACGTGATGGTCGGTGCGGACTCGCACCACAAGACCGGCGCGATCTCGGCGACGCTGGGCCTGCCCGTGCACCGCAAGGAAGAGAAGCGGGGCCGCGAGCTGGCTCGGGACCTGCTGGACTTCGTCGGCATCGGCCGGGTCGAGCACAACACCGCGAAGAACCTCTCCTACGGCGACCAGCGCCGTCTGGAGATCGCGCGTGCGCTCGCCACCGACCCGAAGCTGCTGCTGCTCGACGAGCCCGCCGCCGGGATGAACCCGGCGGAGAAGAACTCGCTGCAGCAACTGATCCGCAAGATCCGCGACGACGGCCGCACCGTGCTGCTCATCGAGCACGACATGGGCTTGGTCATGCAGATCGCCGACCGGCTGGCCGTGCTCGACTTCGGCCAGAAGATCGCAGAAGGGCTCCCCCACGAGGTGCAGAACAACCAAAAGGTGATCGAGGCTTACCTGGGGGTGGCGGAAGATGCTTCTTGAGGTTCAGGACATCAACGTCCACTACGGGAAGATCGCCGCGCTCAAGGGTATGACCATCGAGGTCGGCGAGGGCGAGATCGTTTCGCTCATCGGGGCCAACGGGGCGGGCAAGACCACGACCCTGAAGACGATCTCGGGCCTGCGTCCGCTGACCAGCGGCCGGATCCTCTTCGACGGCAAGGACATCTCGAAGACGCCCGGCCACAAACGGGTCGAGCTCGGGATCGGCCAGTCACCGGAAGGCCGGGGCGTGTTCCCCGGTATGACGGTGCAGGAGAACCTCCTGATGGGTGCCTACACCCGTAAGGACGACCTGAAGGCCGACCTCGACGAGGTCTACGAGCTGTTCCCGCGGCTGAACGAGCGCAAGACCCAGTTCGGCGGCACGATGTCCGGTGGCGAGCAGCAGATGATCGCCATCGGCCGCGCACTGATGACCAAGCCCAAGGTGCTGCTGCTCGACGAGCCGTCCATGGGCCTGGCGCCGATGCTGATCGCGCAGATCTTCGACATCATCCGCGAGATCAACAAACGCGGGACCACGGTCCTGCTGGTGGAGCAGAACGCGCAGCAGGCGCTGAAGCTCTCGGACCGCGCGTACGTGCTGGAGACCGGTCGAGTGGTCAAGAGCGCCCGCGGTGCCGAGCTGCTGGACGACCCGCAGGTGCGGGCCGCCTATCTCGGTGGCGACCTGGGCGTCTGACGCCTTGTCCGGAGGGGCCCCGTCGCGTTTTCGCGGCGGGGCCCTTTCTTGTTGAGAGATAGCCGAGGCGTAGTGCCGGTGACCGTGTCGCGAAAGCCACTTTCGGGACATCTGACGTCCCGAAAGTGGCTTTCGCGACACGCCCCGGGAGCTCGCATCGCGTCTGACGTACCCCTCATCCCAGCTTGATGTCCGTGCCGGTGAGGTTCTTCATGTCGGTCAGCGTCGGACCGCCGAAAGCCCGCAGCACCACGGGTTTCGCCTCCTTGGGGAGATCGAAGTAGAGGTCGAACTCGACCCGCACGCCGCGCCCCAGCTCGAACTTGTCCGGCTGCCGTTTGATCGTCATGGCCTGGTTGTCGACCGCGATCACCGCGCCGGAATCGGTGACGAGTTGCTGGCGCCGGGTGTCGAAGAGGATTCCGGACACGCCTTTCCCGGTGACCACCAGCCGGAGCCGGACGAACTGCCCCTTCGCCTCGAACTCGGCGTGGCTGCCGGTGAGGCTGGGCAGCCCGGCGGCCAGGCCGATGAGGGAGAACTCGGTCTCCCCGTTGAGCGCCGGTGGCAGGTGCAGGGCGGTCTCGTCCGGCCGGACCTCCCTGGCGGGGAGGTCGTAGACGGGTTTGGCGGGCGGCTCTCCCTGCTCGGTGGTGCAGCCGGCGAGCACGAGGAAGGCGACCGCGAGACATTTTCTCATCGGGCGACCTCCACGCTCAGGTACTGCCACACGTCGACGTCCGGCAGCTGTACCGGGCCAACGGCCTCGACCGGCCGGAAACGGACGGTCGTGCCGGTCGTGCCGTCGTCCGGGATCGGCGTCAGATCGGAGACCGGGACGCCACGTTCGTAGCGCTGGGTCCAGGAACCGTTGCGACGCCGGTTGGTGTGCACGAGCCATTCGCTGAGCGCCGCCACGACCGACACTCCGCGCCGCGGATGACCATCCGGGAGGCGTTGCACGCCGGGGAAATCGAAGAAGCGCAGATCCTTGGTCGACATGACCGGCTTCTTCACGAAGCCGCCGTGCCCGTCGGCGCGGGTGGCCGTTCCCCTGCCGTCGTCCGCCACGGAGACCGAGCCGTCGGCATGAACCGTGACGACGGCATGCCCGGCGCCTGTGCTTTCGGCTTCCTCCGCGGCATAGGCGAGCACTTCGAGGACGAGATGCGGCACGCCACCGGGGGCGAACTCGCCCGCGTTCCGGCGGATCTCCGCCAGATGACCGAGGTCCACGGAACCGGCCCAGTCGTGCGTTGTGGTGCGCCATCGCGCGCTCGCGTCGCTCACCCCGACATTCTCCTACGACTACTGTGCGGCGGTGGCGCTTCGACGTCTTCACTGAGCCGGAAAATCGGGGTACAACCGAACGCGTGGCCCCGACTCCCCGCGCCGACCTGTCCCCCGCCGGCTGGATCTCGTCGAGTGACCTGCCATGGCGCCGGCTGGTCACCTTCGGGCCGGCAGGTTTCGACGGTTACGCGCGGCTGCGCTTCGTCCCCGACCCGGCGTTCGACGGCCAGAGCGAGAGTGACGCCGTGGCGGCCGCTCCGGAAGACGAACTGCTGCGAGCCCTCTTCGAAGTCCTCGCAACGCGCACCAGCACCCCGGACGACTGCTTTTTCTGTCTGTGGGACGGCTACGGCGACGCGTTCGGACACCCGAAGGTCGTCGTCCCCCACCGGGAGTACTTCCTCTTCAGCGGCACGACGGCGGACGCCGGCTTCTGGGGGACGCCGGGGCCCGCCTTCGTCTGGCCGTCCGACCGTGCCTGGTGCGTGGCCAAGGACGTCGATCCGCACTGGGCGGGAATCGGTGCCGACGCGGCGACGCTGGACCTGCTCCTCGCCGACCCACGGCTGGACATCGTCGCCGCGAACCCCGATCGGGAACAGCCGGCGTACCGCTGATCAGCAGTCTTCGACGACGTGCGCGGCGTCGACGCAGCCGGCGGGCTCGGCGTGCCCCGCCGCCTGGTACAGCAGGGTGTACAGCGTCTCGCGCTGATCCTTGTCGAGCGCGCCGAGCACCTCGTCTTCGACCGCGGCGAGGGCGAACTCGGCCTTGACGAGCTGCTTCAGGCCGACGTCGGTGAGTTCGACGATGTGGCGGCGCCGGTCCGCCGGTGACCGCCGGCGTTCGATCAGGTTCGCGGACTCGAGGTCGTTCAGCAGCCCGACGACGTTCGTGCTGTCCATCTCCAGCGTCTTCGCGAGGTCCTGCTGCGAGCAGCCGCCGAGGTCGCGCAGCACGGTCAGCGCGACGAGGTGCCGGGGCCGCAGGCCGAGCGGGGTCAGGACGGACTCGCTGCGCAGCCGGATCCGGCGGGTGACGTGGTCGAGCAGCGCGCCGCAGCGGTGCGGGGGCTGGTTCACGACCGGGAGTTCGGACACCCGTCAAGTGTACGTTCCCCATGATGGTCACCACAGCATCAATGGTTTGCGTTACACAAACTATCTGTGCAAGATAGTAGGCATGACGAATCTGCTGCACATCGACTCGAGCATCACGGGCGAGCACTCGATCAGCCGCCGCCTCACCGCGCGTGCCGCCGCGGCCTGGCGCGCCGCGCATCCGGAAGGCACGGTCACCTACCGCGACCTGGGCACCGACCCGCTGCCGCATCTGGACGCGACGGCCAACGCGGCCAAGGCGACCCCGCCGGAGCAGCACACCCCGGAGCAGGCCGCCGCCTGGCGGCTCATCAAGGAGCTCGTCGACGAGGTGAAGGCGGCCGACACGATCCTGCTGGGCCTGCCGCTGTACAACTTCGGCCCGCCGAGCACGGTCAAGGCCTGGGTCGACCACCTGATCGCGCCGGGACTGTCGCTCGACGCCGAGACCAGGGAAGGCCTGCTCGGCGGCCGTGACTTCATCGTCGTGACCGCACGCGGCGGCGGCTACGGCGAAGGCACCCCGCGCGAGGGCTGGGACCACGCACAGGCGTGGATCCCGCACGGTATCTCGTTGACCGGTCTCGAACCGCGCTTCGTCACCGCCGAGCTGACCATGGCGATGGTCAACCCGGCGATGGCGGAGCTGATCCCGCTGGCCGAGGCCAGCCAGGCCGAGGCCGAACGCGCCATCGACGCGCTGTGGACACCCGTCGCGGCTTGACTCGTGAGTGGTAAGGACGGTTCCAACCGTCCTTACCACTCACGAGGACTCAGCCGATGCCGGCGGCGAAGACGTGCATCGCGGTGTTCGACGGAAGCGTCACCGCGACGACCTCCTTCCCGGCGGTCAGCGGGACGGAGTTCGCGAACACCCGGTAAGGCGTGGTCGGATACGCCGCCCCCGCGCGGGTGTTCTTGCCCATCACGGTCGCGACCGTGGTCGCGCCGTACTGGGCCGGATCGGCACAGCACCAGTTGGGGAACCCGAGTTCGGCCTGGCTCGTACTGCCGTCGGCATAGCGGACGACGACGGTGCCCTTCGCCGTACCCGTCCCGGTTCCGGTCAGCACCAGTTTGGTGCCCGAACCGCGTACCGCGATGGTCTGGCCGGACGCGAGGACGTTGTCCTTCTGCCCGCCACCGGTCACCGGCCAGGTCAGCCGAGCACCGAGCGCGGAGAAGCCCGCACCGGGCTTGAGACCGGCTTCGGCGAGGCCTTCCGCCCGGAAACTGCTGCCGCCGCCATCGATGTCCCCCACCGCGACATGCGCCGCGTCGGTGACGCCGACGTTGCCGTACGCCGAGGCCAGCGAAGCATGCGGCACGGTGACCGTCACCGAGTCGGTGACCCGGTTCTCCCCGAGCCGCGCCTGGTACGACGCCGACGCGGTGAGCTGGTAGTCGTCCGGCTTGATACCCGCGTCCGGTGTCACCTTCACCGGGACCTGGACGGTCCTGCCGGGCATCACCAGCCGCGGCCCGGCGGGCACCTCGACACGGAAGCCGTTGGCGGGCAAGGAGAACGAGACGTCGCGGACCGGCAGCGGGGTGCCGTTGGTGAAGCTCAGCGTGCCCGTCGCGGTCTGCCCCGGACCGGCGACCGCCGGCACGGAGAGAGCGACCGAACCGTTGCGGTCTTCGGGGAAGATCCCGCCGACCGCGCTCGTGCCGAACAGCCGCACGTCCTGCCGGTCACCGGCGCCGATCTGGCCCGTCTTGACCCGCACGACCCCGCCGGTGGCCGGATCGAACCACCAGCCCGACGGTGCCGCGTCCAGTTCGGCCTTGCTGCCGTACTGCCGCAGGATCGAGGTCCCGGCCAGTACCGTCGCGGGCTTGCTTCCCGTGTGGACGGTCAGCTGGTAGTTCCGTGAAGCGGGCTTCCCTGCGTAGGAACCGGAACTGGCACCGATCCCGACCGTCACCGTGCCAAGGCCGGACGTCGGCGCGTCCACGGTGAAGGTCTGCTTCGCCTGGTCGCCGTTCTTGTAGGCCCGCGTGACGCCGTCGTCCTCGGTGAGCGTGAACGAACCCTTGCCCTGCGGGTACACGTCGAGGTCGAGCACGCCCTTGTCCCTGGTCTGCCACGACTTCGTGCCCTCGGCCCACATCGGCACCACGGCCCCGGCGCGGACGAACAGCGGCAGCGTGTCGAGCGGCGCGTCGTAACCGTCCACAGTGGTCGGACCGGTGTAGGTCTTGCCGCTCCAGTAGTCGACCCAGGTGCCCTTCGGCAGGTAGATGCCGTTGCGCACGGTCGAGTTCTCGTACACCGGCGCGACCAGGAAGTCCTTGCCGGAGAGGAACTCGTACTTCGCCTTGTCGCCCCAGACGTTCGGGTCGTCCGGGTACTCGAGCGCCAGCGGGCGGACCTGCCCGACGCCGGTCTTGTGCGCCTCCACCGAATGGCTGTAGGTGTAGGGCAGCAGCCGCTCCTTGAGCAGCAGGTACTTGCGGTTGATCGAGGTGTACGGCTCGCCGTATCGCCACGGCTGCTTGTCCGACGCGGCCCAGCCGTCCATCGTCATCGAGACCGGCAGGAAGGCCTTCCACTGCAGATCGCGGGCGTAGGTCTGTGGGCTGCCACCGAAGATGCCGTCGATGTCGCCGGTGTTGTACGCCATGCCGGACGTCGTGGCGCCGGCGTAGGTCGGGATCTGCCATTTGATGTAGTCGTACGAACCGGCCTGGTCGCCGCTCCACAGCACGCCGCAGCGCTGCGCGCCCGCCCAGCTGACCGGCGTCCAGACGAAACCGCGCGCGTCGCTGTTGTCCTCGATGCCCTTGTACGCGGTGTCGCAGGCGTCCAGCGCGAACTCGTACCCCGGGCCGACCCACGCGACGTCGAGTTTGCGGACCCGGACCCCGGCCTTGACCTCCTCGACCTGGTTCGGCACGCCGTTCTCGGTCCACAGCCCGAGTTGCATGTTGTTCCTGCGGAGGCCTTCACCGGTCTGCTGCAGGTTTTCGTACCCGCAGCCGTATCCGTCGTTGACGAGCATCCAGCCGTTGGGCATGCCGTGCTCGGTGTAGCCCTCCGCGACCTTGACCGCGTCCAGCGTGTGCCGCTCACCGCGGTTGGCGTTGTGCAGGTAGCAGTCGGCGTCACCGTGTTCGAGACCGTAGAGCGGTGGCAGGAAAGGCTTCCCGACCAGATCGGTGTAGCCGGTGATGACGTCCTTGAGCCCGTCGCCGACGACGTACGTCGCGTCGAAGCGGCGCTCGTCGTGCGTGGTGCGCACCGGCTCGGTGAAGGCGTAGGTGCCCTGCGCGAAAGTGTTGCGCAGCACGCCGTATCCGGCTGTGGAGGCGTAGAACGGCTGCGAGTTCGGGGCTCCGCCGTCGTTCCAGTTGTAGTCCGCGAAGATCCGGATCGTCTGCCCGCGGTGGCTGAAGCGGCCGTTCTGCTCGCCGCCGCCCACGAACTGCTCGGTCGCCGTCCGGGCGAGGGTCTGCGTGGTCTGTTTGCCGGTCCAGGACAGCGGCGCCGACTCCTCCCAGAGCCGCTTGCGGTCCGCGCCGTCGTACAACGCGAGCCGCAGCGGATGCTTGTACGCCCGCAGCGTCGCCTTGCCCGTGGAAATCGCCCAGTAGTCCCCCTTGTCCGTCCTCTTCGGCGTGACCGGGGCACCCGTACGCGGCAGCACGATCTTGCTTCCGGCCGGATCGGTGAACGTGCCGTCCGGCGCCAGCCAGACCCGGACGGCGCCTTCGGCCGGGAAGCTCACGCGTACCGCGGCGCTTCCCGAATTCAGGGTGACCGTGGGGCCTTCGGCGGAGATCCCGGTGAGATCACCCAGCTTGCCGGACGACGCCGCGGCCGGATCCGCGTGGGCGGCGACCGGGGAAAGCCCGAGTAAGGCCACTGCGGCCAAACAACTCAGGGATTGCGCAACTCTGCTCATTCGAGACACCTTTCGCGCATGAATACGCAAGATGGTCTCTGTATAGCGCACGGTTCGCGCAAAGTCATCCGCCGAAGCGGTGCTGCCGACTTTCGTCGGGTCGTCCGAAGATCCTTATGGGGCAACGGGTACCCAGGTACATGAAGGCCCCCTTCCTGTACCTGGGCGCAAGGAAGGGGGCCTTCATGTACCTGGACTCAGACGGCCTGGACCTCGACGCCCGCGGCCTCGAACGCCCGCAGCACCTTCGGGTCGGCGTTGGAGTCGGTCACCAGCGCGTGCACCTGAGGAGTCGCGCAGATCCGCGCGAACGCGCGGCGGCCCAGCTTCGAGCCGTCGGCGACGGCGACGACGCGCTCGGCACGTTCCACCATCAGCCGGTTGATACTCGCCTCACCCTCGTGGTGCGCGAAGGCGCCCGCGTCCGCGTCGAACGCGTCGACACCGAGGAACAGCAGGTCGATCGTCAGTTCGCTGAGCACGCGCGTCGCCAGCGGTCCGCTGAGCTCGAACGACTGCGGACGCGCGACCCCGCCGGTGACCACGATCTTCACGTGTGGCCGGACCGCGAGTTCGTGTGCGATGTTCAGCGCGTTGGTGACCACCGTCAGCCCTGGCGAATCACGGAGACCGGCCAGATCGGACCGCGTGGCCAGCGACCGCGCGACACCGGCCGTCGTCGTCCCGCCGTTGAGGCCGACCACCATGCCCTGCGCGACGAGCGCCGCCGCGGCGACGCTGATCCGCTGTTTCTCGGGAACGTGCCGCGCGGTCTTGTACCGCAGCGGCAGGTCGTAGGCGAGATCGTTGGCCACCGCCCCGCCCCGGGTGCGGGTGAGCAACTGCTGCTCCGCCAGGTGGTCGAGGTCGCGCCGGATCGTGGCGGCGGAGACGTTCAGCTCCTCGGCCACGTCCTCGACGTCGATCTTCTCCCGCTGCCCCAGCAGGTCCAGCAGGGTGCTCAGCCGTTCGTGCCGGGCCATCGGCGCCACTCCTAGCTCGCTGCGGCCTATCGCGCATACCGGTGCGCTGTTGGCCACTGTTTCGAGCAGTATGCTGCATCGCGGTTGTCCGCCGCGGGCGGCACGCCGGTCGAGTGGCCCGGCCGGTCACTTCATCCGGAAGTCGTGCTGTTCCGGCAGCGGTTCATCGGAAACCGCCGCCCAGGTGTCGGACAAAGACGTCTCCCCTTCCCTGATGTTCGCGACCTCGAAACCGGCGTCGTACACGGCCTTGGCCCGGGCGGCGTCGCCGAGGGCGAGCCGGGTGCGGGCGGTCAGCAGAGCGATCCGCCCTTCCACGGGCATCCCGGCCAGCAGTTCGCTCGCCTCGTCCGGGAGGCCGGCGGCGAGCTGGGCCGCGATGGCCTCGACGAGCAGAGGACGCAGTAACGGCGCGAGAGCGACCGCCCGCCGGTACAGCCAGGCGGCCTCGGGCCCGGCGGTGGCGACCGCGAGATTCCGCAGTGCCCAAGGGTTCTCGGCCGCCGACACGGACTCGCGCCAGGCGCCGACCGCGTCCGAATGCCGCCCGGCGGCCCAGTGCGCGACGCCGCGGTGGTACCAGGTCAGCCAGTTCTTCGGGGCGTACTCCATGAGATCCGCCCAGTACCGGTTCACCAGCGTCGGCGGCGGCACCGCGAGCGGATCCCCGTCCGGCGGCGTCCCGTCGAGCAACGCGAGCCACGGCTCCTGGTCCGGCCCGAGCAACTCGTCCGGGAACGGTGTGCCGGGCAGGCACATCGGCGCGCGCCGGTTCTCCAGCGCGCCCCAGCCGGAACCGGTGGCCAGGAAGGATTCCGGGGTGACGTCGGCGATCTTGCGCCAGTCGACGAGGTATTCGTCCAGGGTTTCCGCCAACGGCAGGCCGGTGGCGACGGCTTCCCGGGCCGCCGTCCAGTCCTCGCCGTGCACCGCCGTGGGATCCGCGGTGACCGGACCATAGGCCTCCAGCCAGTCCCAGCTCTCCCCCGGTGGCAAGCGCAGGTGCTCCAGCTGGGTGCGGGCCAACCCGGCCTGGATCTCCAGGTAGCCGCCCGCGCCGGGAGCCAGCCACTCCTGCCAGCGGCGTCCACCGGTGGATTCTCCCCACAGGAACAACTTGCGGCCCCGCAAGCGGCCGGTCGACGACTGCGCCAGCCCCGTGCCGTCGGCCTCGACCGCCGCGACCCACGGCCGCCCGGTCACCTCGAAGAAATAGTCCGCCGCGGCCTCGGCGCGAGCCGGATACGTCAGCTCGCCGGGCACGTCGACCAGGTCGAGCCGTCCCGAATAGCCGTAGTGCCATGCCTGAGTCGCGGGAGCGAGCACACGGGTGCCTTCGTTCTGCGGCACCGCGATGTTCGACCACCAGTACACCGGGACGTCGTAGGGATGCGGATTCCGCACCCGCACGGCCACGAGCAGGTGCTCCGAGCCGTCGGGCAGCCAGAAGTCGATCTGGTACGGCAGGTCGCGGGTGCGTTCCCATTCCCACAACCGCAGCACCGGCGTGCCGTCCGGGCCCTCGATCTCCGCGGCGAACATCGGTTCGCAGGTCAGCGTCGTATGCCCGGTGCTCCCGAGGTTCCACTCGACACCGCCGGCGAACCACGCGTCCCGCAGCGCGAGGTTCGCGGGCTGGAACACCGGATTGCGGTAGAGCAGCTCACGCTCGGACGGCTTGTGGACCAGCGAGTACAGCCGTCCGCCCAGCGACGGCAGCACGGTGGCGCGGAGCTTGTCGTTCTCCAGCACCAACGCTGGGAGTTCGCGTTCCGTGCGATCCCGGGTGTAGCCGTCCTGCAGGAGGCACGGCAGCGGCGTGTCCAGGCGCCCGTACCCGATGTTCTCCGCCAGGTCCGGCGGTAACTCGTCCACATTGGACACCTTGGCCACCGCTTCGGGCTTCCGGAGCGGCGGCAACGGGTTCTCCGGCCCGAGGTCGGCGGCGGGCAGCAGCAACCCGGTGCGGTACAGGCGGGTCATGCGCCGGGGAGCCGATCGCCCGTGGCGGCGTCGAACAGGTGCACCGCGCCCGGTTGCGGCGTCAGGGTGATCGGCTCGCCGCGCTGCCACGGGGCCATACCGGGGGTGCGGACGGTCAGCACGCGGTCGCCGTCCCGGCAGTAGAGGTACTGGTCGCTGCCGAGTTCCTCGACGACCTCGACGACCGCCTCGAAACCGCCGTCCCCGATCGTCCAGCCCTCGGGCCGGACACCGACGACGATGCCGGGGCCGGTCAGCGCCGAGCGCTGTGCCGGGGTCAGCGGCAGCCGCGTACCGCCGACGACGGCACCGTCACTGTCCACAGTGGTCTCCAGAAGGTTCATCGCGGGCGAGCCGATGAACCCGGCGACGAACACGTTGACCGGCTTGGCGAACAACCCGACGGGCGTGTCGCACTGCTGCAGGATCCCGTCCTTCAGCACGGCGACCCGATCGCCCATGGTCATCGCTTCGACCTGGTCGTGCGTGACGTAGAGCGTCGTGATGCCCAGCCGCCGCTGCAGGGAGGCGATCTGGGTCCGGGTCTGCACCCGGAGTTTGGCGTCCAGATTGGACAGTGGCTCGTCCATCAGGAACACGCTGGGCTCGCGCACGATCGCCCGCCCCATCGCGACCCGCTGCCGCTGCCCGCCGGACAGCTTCGCGGGTTTCCGGTCCAGGTACTCGGTCAGGTCGAGCACGGCCGCGGCCTCGCGCACCTTGCGCTCGCGTTCGGCCTTGGCCATCTTCGCCAGTTTCAGATGGAAACCGATGTTCTCCCCCACCGTCATATGCGGGTAGAGCGCGTAGTTCTGGAACACCATGGCGATGTCCCGGTCCTTCGGCGGGAGTTCGGTGACGTCGCGGTCGCCGATGTGGATGGAGCCGTCGTCGACGCCTTCCAGCCCGGCGAGCATCCGCAGGGTGGTCGACTTCCCGCAGCCGGACGGGCCGACCAGCACCAGGAATTCGCCGTCGGCGACCTCGAGGTCGAGGCCGTCGACCGCGGGGCGTTCCACTCCGGCGTAGAACCGGGTGGTGTCGGAGAAGGTCACGGTGGCCATCAGGTCCTACTTTCCGGCGCCGAGGGTCAGGCCGGTGATGATCCGGCGGGCGAGCACGAGGTAGAGCACCAGCATCGGGAGGACGACGATCGCCACACCGGCGATCAGGCCGCCGTACTCCGACTGGTAGCTCGCGGCCCCGTAGAAGGTGAACAGCGCGCGCGACAGCGTGAAATGCGCCTGGTCCTTGAGGAACACGATCGCCAGCAGCGTCTCGTTCCACAGGCCGATGGCGTTCAGGGTCAGCGCGGTGATCATGCCGCCGCGGGTCAGCGGCAGCATGACCGAGAAGAACGTGCGCGTCGGCGAGGCGCCGTCGAGCGCGGCCGCCTCCTCCAGTTCGTCCGGCAGCGACCGGAAGAAGCCCGTCATCAGGAACACCGTGAACGGGATCGACAGCGCCACGTACAACACGAACAGGCCGAACTCGTTGTCCAGGTGCACCTTGCTGAGCACCACGAACAGCGGGATGATCACGGTCTGGAACGGCACGCCCATGCCGATCGCGACGACGTTCGTCATCGGCCCGGCACCGCGGACACCGAGCCTGGTCAGGGCGTACGCGCAGGGCGCCGAGACGGCGACCGTGACGACCGTCGCCAGCCCGACCAGTACCACCGTGGTCAGCACGGCTTCCCCGAAACCGGCGTTGTTCCAGGCGTAGATGAAGTTCCGGAACGGCTTGCCGGCCTTGAACCACTGGTACGGCAGGTCGAACGGCTTGGTGAAGATCTCCACCGGTGTCTTGAACGACGCCGTCAGCAGCCAGTACAGCACCAGGATGTTGCCGGCGGTGAACAGCCACACGATCGTGGAACCCAGTACCCGCAACGGGCTGAACCGTTTGGAACCGGGCGCCGGGCGCGGTTTGCGTGGCGGCTTGCGCACCGGTTTCGGCGACGGGCGCGCGGGCGCCTCGACGTCGGTGACGGACATGTGATCTCCCTCAGAACTGGATCGCGTCACGGCGCATCAACCGGCGGAGCAGGACGACGAGCACGGACACCAGCGCGATCATCGCCACCGCGCAGGCGCACGCGGCACCGAAGTCCGGGGTGCCGTTCGAGCCGAAGGTCCGGTCGAACACGTAGATCCCCAGCGTCCACGCCTCGTTGGGCGGGGCGTAGGTGCCCGGCCCGGCCAGCACGAACACCAGCTCGAAGATCTTGAGCGCGTTGATCGTCCACAGCACCCCGGCGACCCCGACGACGTCCCAGGTCATCGGCAGCGTGATGTTCTTGAACTTCTGCCACGGCGACGCGCCGCCCAGTTCGGCGTCCTCGTAGAGATACGGCGGGATGCGGTCGACCGCGGCCATCAGGATGGTGATGTAGAACCCCGAACTGGCCCAGATCAGCGAAGCCGTCACCACACCGGTCACATTGGACGGTGCGAGGAATTTCGCCGCGTCCGCGCCGAGGCTTTCCAGCACGTAGTTCGCCAGTCCCTGTTTCCCCGGCTGGTACTTGAAGACGAAGCCGAGGAACATGCCGAGCGCGACCGGCGCGACGATGTTCGGGAAGAACAGGATCGCGCGGACGATCTTGCCGCCCTTCATGTCCCGCAGCACCATCGTGAACAGGAACGCCAGCGCGAACGTGCCGATGCCGCCGAGGAACACGTAGATCAGCGTGTTGCGGAAGGCGTACTGGAACGAGTCGCTCGCCCACATCTGCGTGTAGTTGGTGACGCCGTTGGGTTCCGGCGTGTCCCCCGCCCCGGCCCAGCTGGTGAAGCTCAGCACGACGGTCGCGATCGTCGGCAGGACCAGGAAGGCCAGGTACAGCACCAGCGCCGGCGCGGCGAACGGCCAGAACAGCCGTTTCTTGCGACTCAGGTGCGCCCCGGCCTTCACGGCCCGCACCGGCGTCGTGACCGTCGCCATCAGCCCTGGTTCTTCCAGAACTCGGCGCCCTTGGTGGCGAGCTGGTCCACGAACTGCTGCGGGGTGATCTGCCCCTTCAGCAGCGCGATGTCGGCGGGGTCGAAGACGTCGGTCTGCCATTTGCCGCCGGCGACACCGTCGATCCCGTCGTACTGCAGGACGTGTTCCTTCTTCGGGTCGTCCAGCGCGGCCTTGACCTGCTTGAGGTCGTCCGGCACGGCGAGGTCGGCACGCGGCACGAGGTTGTCGGCCACGATCGGGATCCCGGCGAGCAGGTCCTTGTTGAGGAAGTAGGCGATGAACGCCTTGGCCGCCTCGGGGTGCTTGGCCTTCTTGGTCACCGAGAAGCCGATCGACATCTGCTCGACGGTGTCGTGCGTGGCGCCTTCGGGCATCGGGAACTGGAAGGAACCGTAGTTGATCTTCGTCCCGGCACCCTGCTTGTCCAGGTACTCGCGGGTCTCGCTCGGCGCCCAGCTGCCGACGTAGAGGAACCGGGAGTCGCCGTCGGCCCAGCGCTGCTGCACCTGCGGGAACTTCGCCGCGTCCCAGCCGTCGATGAAGTACTTGGGCAGCTTCGCGGTTTCGGTGGCGGCCTTGAGGAAGCCGGGATCGGTCTTCCACGCCTGACCGGTCTTGTCGGTCGCCGCCTTGTACAGCCCGCCCGCGCCGACGTACCGCTCGGCGAGCTGGGTGTAGAAGTACATGTTGTAGAACGGGATGTCGCCGTCGAGGCTGATAGCGGCCTTACCGTCGGCCTTCGCCTTGTCGAACAGGCCGATCAGCTCGTCCATCGTCTTCGGCTGCTGGATGTCGCCGGCGGTGTCCTTGTTGAACCACCAGGCGCTCGACTGGATCGTGTACGGGACCATGAAGTTGTGGCCCTCGCGGTCCTTGTTCTGCGGGAAGTCGTACGAGCTGGGCGAAAGCACGTCCTTGACGGTCTTGTCGCCTTCGCCGACCTTCATCGCGAACACGTCGTCGACGCTCTGCGTGCCGCCCGGCGTCATGACCGCCGCGCCGACCTTGCTGACGTCCTGGTCGAACAGGTCCGGCACGGCGTCGGTGTTCAGCGCGGGCACCAGGTTCTGCGTGTAGGCCTTGCGGCCCAGCCACTGCACGTCGACCTTGACGCCCGTCTTCTCCTGGAAGCATTTGAAGGCCTTCTGGAGGACCTTGCCCTGCGGCTCGTCGGCCGTCCACATGGACCAGTACGTGAATTCCTTGTCCGTGGCGGGTTTCACCGCCGCCTCCGGACAAGGCGCGTTGAGGAACTGGTCGACGCCCGGGAGCGCGTTCTCGCCGGTGCCACCGGCGACGTCCCCGCCGCCGCATCCCGCGAGCAGGAGCGCCGCCCCTGCCATCGCTGACACCGCTGTCGTGAGCCTGCCTACCCGCATCCGCCACCACCTGGATCGAAGATCACACAAGTTCTGCTTGTTGTTGCGCAGTTTTGTGAGGTTTCGCGCACATGTCAACAGTCAATCGCGCAAAGTCTGCTCAATCGTCACCTTGACCGGTTCAATCCGATCAAGCTTGAGCACTCCCAGCAACCGCCGCACCTCGACGGCGACCGCGGCGCGCCCGGCACCGAGATACTTTCGCGGGTCGACGCGCTCCGGATGCGCGCGCCAGTCCTCCGCGGCGGCCGCGGTGAACACCTTGTTGAGCTGGGTGGCGATATTGATCTTCGTCATCCCGGCCCGGACCGCCTCGGCCAGCCCGTCGTCGGGCACGCCCGACGAGCCGTGCAGCACGAGCGGCACCGGCACCCGCTCCCGCAGGCGCGCGATCAGTTCGAAGTCCAGCGCGGCGTCACGGGTGAGCATGGCGTGCGAACTGCCCACCGCCACCGCGAGCGCGTCGACCCCGGTGGCCGCGACGAACTCCGCCGCCTCGTCCGGATCGGTGCGCGCGCCGGGCGCGTGGACGCCGTCCTTGCCCCCGACCTCGCCGAGTTCGGCCTCGACCCAGACGCCGTGGTCGTGGCAGTACGCGGCGACCTCACGGGTCGCGCGCACGTTGTCGGCGTAGTCCAGTTTGGACGCGTCGAACATGACCGACCCGAAACCGAGCGCGACCGCCTCACGGACCAGGTCGGCCGATTCGGCGTGGTCGAGATGCACCGCGACCGGCGTGACGGCCTCTCTCGCCGCGGCGAGCGCCGCGGTTCCGATCGGCGCCAGCGAACCGTGGTACTTCACGGCGTTCTGGCTCAGCTGCACGATCACCGGTGCTTCCGCCGCGTCGGCGCCGTCGATGATCGCGGTGAGGTGTTCGAGCTGGATGGCGTTGAACGCGCCGCAGCCGTGCCGCGCGGCCGCGGCGGCTCCGACGATCTCCCCGGTTCCCACCAGAGGCATGGCAGTTCTCCTAGTCCGGGCGGGCGCGCACGGCGACCAGCCCCTGTTCGGCTTGGTAGTGCGCGAGGTCGACGTCGCCGGCGAGTGGGCCGAGCACGGCCGCCCCGGACAGCGCGACGGCCCGGCGCAGGATGTCCGGCCACGATTCGGCACGGCTCAGCCCCAGCGCCAGCGCGGCGACGACGGCGTCGCCCGCGCCGGTGGTGTTGCCGCGGAGCGCAGTGGACGGTGCCGCGTGCCAGGTGCCGGAACCGGTCACCGCCAGGAGCCCCTCTGGCCCGAGCGAGACCACGACGGCACCCGCCCCGGCCTTGCGCAGCTCCCTCGCGGCGGCCACCGGATCCCGCAGGCCGGTGACCTCGCGCAGTTCGTCGGCGTTCGGTTTGACCACGGACGGTCTTCCGGCGAGGCCGTCGAGCAGCGCCTCGCCGGAAGTGTCCAAGATGGACGGTGCGCCGCCGAGGAGCCCGGCGTATCCCCCGGCTCCCGGCGGCAGGCTGCCCGAGCAGACGAGCACGTCCGGCTTCCGGGCCCGGACGGCCGCCGCAAGCGCTTGCCATTCGTCATCGGTGAGCCGCGGCCCTGGCTCGTTGAGCAGCGTGACCGATCCGTCGTCCGCGAGCACCGTGGTGGTGCGCCGGGTTTCGCCGCCGATCGGCACGACGCCCGCCGGGATACCCGCCGCCGCGAGCTCACCCACGACGGCCGTTCCCGTCGGGCCGCCCGCGGTGAAGATCGCGCGGACGTCGGCGCCGATCGTGTGCAGCACGCGGGCGACGTTGAGGCCCTTGCCGCCCGCCCGCTGCCGCACGGTCCGCACGCGGTGCACGTCACCGGGCCGTAGACCGTCCACTGTGTACGTGACGTCCAGCGCGGTGTTCGGCGTGACGGTGACGATCACGGCGAGCTCAGGTCAGGACGACGGAACGGGTGAGGCTGCGGGGGTTGTCCGGGTCGAGTCCCTTGCGGGCGGCGATGGCCCCGGCGACGCGCTGCGCGCGGACCAGGTCCGCCAACGGATCCAGGCCGCTCTCGACGAACAGGCCGCCCGCGCGGGCGACGTCGTCGGCCAGCCCTTCCGGCGCCTGCCCGAACATCCAGGTCACCCGGCCCGGCTCGCTGATGCTGATCGGGCCGTGCCGGTAGTCCCAGGCCGGGTACGACTCCGTCCACAGCAGGCAGGCCTCGCGGAATTTGAGCGCGGCCTCGTTCGCGATGCCCACGGACCAGCCGGTGCCGAGGAAGCTGAACTGCTCCGCGGTGACCAGCTCGTCGGGCAGCGGTTCGGCGAGCACGCGGTCGGCCTGGTCGGCGACCGCGGTCAGGTCCTCGCCGAGATGGGCGCGCAGCATCGCCAGCGCCGTCGTGGCGAACCGGGTCTGCACGACCGAGCGTTCGTCCACCACGGAGAGGTCGACGATCTTGTCCGCGGCGGCCTCGATCTCGCGCGGCACGCCGGTGATCGCGATGGTCGGCGTCCTGCCCCGCAGCTTCGCCAGCAGGGCGTGGACCTCGGTCGTCGTACCCGACCTGGTCAGCGCCACGACGTGGTCGTAGCCACGGCCCTCCGGGAACTCGGACGCGGCGAAGGCGTCGGTCTCGCCGAGCCCGGCGGACTCGCGGAGGACGGCGTACGCCTGGCCGATGAACCACGACGTGCCGCAGCCGACGATCGCGACCCGCGCGCCCGGCGGCGGCAACAGGTCACTGTTCGCCGAGGCCAGCGCCGCCGCTTCCCGCCAGCAGCCGGGCTGGCTCGCGATCTCCGCCGCCATGAAGGTCCCGCTCATGAACTCCCCATCCGTGCCAGTTGTGCGCAATAGCTGTCACGTTAGGTGCAGTTTTGTGCAACGTCAATGCTCTGTTAGCGCACTTTCACGCATTTGCTCCGCGCAGATGTGCAGGATGGCCCGGTCGCCTACCGTGGGCGGATGCGGATCGTCTCGCTGCTCCCCGCCGCGACCGACTTCGTCGCGACCCTCGGGCTCCTGCCGTCGCTGGCCGGCCGGACCCACGAATGCGACTGGCCACCCGGCGCGCTGGACGACGTCCCGGTGGTCACGAGCAGCGCGATCGACCACGACGTGCTGTCGAGCCGGGAGATTTCGGCTGCCGTCGGCGGCGAGCATCGCGGCTCGGCCCTGTACTCCCTCGACGCCGCCATGCTCGCGGCGGCCGAACCCGACGTCGTGCTCACGCAGGATCTCTGCGACGTCTGCGCGGTCTCCTACCGGCAGGTCTCGGAGACCGTGCGCGCACTGGACGGTGACATCCGGGTGGTCAGCCTCGAACCGCGAACGCTCGACGGCATCTTCACCTGCCTGGCCACGCTCGGCGAAGTGCTGGGCGTCCCCGAACGCGCGGCTCACGAGACTCGCCTTCTCCAGGAACGCTGGGAGGCGGTCCGGGTTCGCGTCGCGGGACGACCGCGGCCGAGGGTGGCCGCCATCGAATGGCTCGACCCGCTCTGGCCCGCCGGGCACTGGGTTCCGGAGCAGATCGACGCCGCCGGCGGCATCCCGCTGCTCGCCGCCGCGGGCGAGCACACCCGGCCGATCACGTGGGACGCCGTCGCCGAAGCACGACCCGACGTGTTGCTGCTCATGCCCTGCGGCTTCCCGCCGGAGCGGACCGAGGCGGAACTGCGTCTGCTGACCGGCCTGCCGGGCTGGGACGACATCCCGACCGTGCACGTCCTCGACGGCCCGGCTTATTTCAACCGGCCCGGCCCGCGCGTCGTCGACGGCGCGGAGATCCTCGCCGAGCTCTTCCATGGGTGACCGGCGTCACATCGAACGCTGTCACAACCCCTCCGCCCCACTCGTCATGTGTGCAGGAACCGACGGAGAGGAAAGATCATGGAACCGCGAATCAACCTGTTCGAGAACGACGTCATCCTCAAGTACGTCAAGCGTCTCGGCGCCGCGAACCGGCCGATCGAGGAGTCCTCGCTGCCCCACGCGACCCAGGAACTGGTGAAGCTGCGCGCCAGCCAGATCAACGGCTGCGGTTTCTGCACCGACATGCACAGCAAGGACGCCGCGCACGCCGGCGAGACCTCGGTGCGGCTCAACCTGGTCGCCGCCTGGCGGGAGGCGAACGTGTTCACCGAGCCCGAGCGCGCGGCTCTCGCGCTCACCGAGGAGGGCACCCGGATCGCCGACGCGCACCACGGCGTCAGCGACGACACCTGGGCGCAGGTGCGCAAGCACTACGACGACGAGCAGATCGGCGCCCTGATCGCGTTGATCGCCGCGATCAACGCGTACAACCGGCTCAACGTCATCGCCAGGACGCCCGCCGGCGACTACCAGCCCGGCATGTTCGACTGATCCTCGCGTCCACCGACAAGAGGATCGCTTCGCCGGACAACGATCGAGAGGCGACGGGCTGCTAAACCTGCGGATACCAGCGACCCGGAGGTTTCAGCCCGTGCAACTCGACGTCCGTTTCTTCCCCGTGACCGGGACCCATCCGCTCAGCACCGACCTCGTCGGGCTCCGCGCGAACTTCCATTACGGCTCCGGGAACGTGCTGGAGCAGCACTACGCGGACCGGACCACGATGATCTGGACCGGCGTGTCCGGTGATTTCGCCGGTGTACGGCAGAAGGAAGCGACACTGCGAGTCTTCGAAACCGGTCCGGCACAGTATTTCGTCACCTGGTACGAGACCGGGACCGTCGCGACGGCCGCGCACGGCGAGATCTTCGACGGCGGTTATCCCATCGCGGTGATGGCCGATTTCGGCCGCTCGATCGCGACGGCGGCCTATACGAATCCGCGCGAGGACGGCGGGCAGTACTTTTTGGTGGACCAGGCGACCATCGAGATTCTGGAGAAGCCGCACGGGTGGCCTTCCTTTCCCGCGCCTCGCGGCTCTTGAGCGTTCTGTGGAATACGGCGAACGTGGCGTAGGGGGTGTCGCGAAAGCCACTTTCGGGACATCAGGCGTCGCGAAAGTGGCTTTCGCGACATGGGCGCCGGCGGTGAATGCTCCCTTCACCCACCACTCCACGTTCGCCTATACGCTTGACACCCGAACGCCGCTCTCCGCTTGATCCCGCCGGCGAAGTTAACCCCAGGCCCGTGCCGGGTATCTGACGGTCATGAGCCGATCGACAGTCGAGCACTCGTCCCGGTCGAACACCCGGCATCTGACCGTGCCCCAGGGCGTCGCACTGTATGTCGGCGCCGTCCTCGGCACCGGTCTGCTGGTACTTCCCGCGCTGGCGGCCAAGGCGGCGGGTCCGGCTTCCCTGATCGCCTTCCTGGTCCTGGTGCTGGTCTCCGCCCCGGTCGCGGCGACCTTCGGCGCGCTGGCGGGACGGCATCCGGACGCCGGCGGGCCGGCGACGTTCGCCCTGCGGGCGTTCGGGCCGAAGACCTCGGCCGTGACCGGATGGTGGTTCTATTTCGGCACCCTGGCGGGAATGCCCGCCGCCAGCGCGTTCGGGGCGGCCTACATCACCGAACTGGTCGGTGGCGGCCGGACGATGACGATGTTCCTGGCCGCCGTGCTGGTGCTCATCGCCATCGGGGTGAACCTTTTCGGCGTGCACCTGTCCGGCCGTGTGCAGTTGGTGCTCACCGGTTTCCTGGCACTCCTCCTGGTCGGCGCCGTGGTGCTTGCGGCGCCGAAGGCGGACACGGCCAACCTCCAGCCGTTCGCGCCACACGGCTTTTCCGGTATCGCGACCGCGATCAGCCTGCTGGTGTGGGCCTTCATCGGGTGGGAGACCGTGACCCATCTGGCCCCCGATTTCCGGAATCCGCGGCGAGATCTGCCCTTGGCCACGGGAATCTCCATCGTCGTCATCGGCGTGCTCTATCTCGCCGTCGGCGGAATGACGATTCTCGTGCTCGGCCCGCGAGCCGGGGAAACCGAAGCGCCACTGGCCGCGTTGCTCGGCGAAGGGCTCGGTACCTCCGTTCGAGTGGTCGCCGCGGTGATCGCCGTCGTGGTCACCCTGGGGGTGCTCAACGTGTTCGTGGCGAGTATGGCGAAACTCGGCGCGGCGCTGGGCCGTGATGGCGCTCTGCCGCATTGGCTGGCCAAGGGCAGCCGATCGGGTGACGTTCCGAGGCGCAGCCTGCTCGTGGTGACCACCGGGACCGCGATCAGCTTCCTCGTCGCGATCCTCACCGGCTTCGAACTGGAACAGGCGTTGCTCGCGGAGAACGCCTGCCTGATCGCGATCTACCTGGTGGCGATGGCCGCCGGGGTCCGGCTTCTGCCGTCCGGCGGCAAACAACGGTGGTTCGCGGTGATCGCGACGGTCCTGGTGTTCGGCGTGCTCCTGCTGGCGGGCTGGTACCTGTTGTTCGCGGCGGCGCTCGCCGTGGGGGCACTGCTCTACCTGAAGTTCTCCAGAAGGTCCCCTGAAACCTGAGCGGACCGGGCCGCGGTCATCCCGGCGAGCCAGCGCTCGAACGCCGGCACACCGTGACCGAGGACGGTGAGCGCGTGGCTGCCGACGATGAAACCGTCGGCTCCCTGCCGCGCGACCGCTGCGACGTCGGCGGCGTCCCGGATGCCGAAAGCGGTGTAGACAGGCAGGTCCGGACGAATACGCCGGATGTCACCGATACGGCGGCCGAGCCCATCGTTTATGGTGCCCGCCCGTCCGGTCTCGGCGCTGAGCGCGAGATACACGAATCCGTCGCCGCTGCCGAGCACGCCGGCCTCTTCGTCGGTGAGGTGCCCGGCCGTCACCCGCAGCGGTGGCACCAGGGCCAGTCCGCAGCGGCGCGCCCGGGCCGCGTACTCGGGAAACGGCCGGATGTCGTGCTCGCAGAGCAGACCCGCGCAACCGGCAAGGATTTCGTCACCGGCCCGCCAGTCGTCGGCGGCGGGCCAGGCCGATCGGTAGACGATCCCGACCCGCACCGGCGCCTCCGCCAGCCATTCGCGCAGCCGGGACGAGCGCGGGTCCAGGTTGTCCGGCCCCGCCTTCGCCAGCGCCTCCGCGACGACGCTCCCGGTGCTGGCGGAGAAGCCCTCGTCGAGCAGGATCGGGAACTCGACGAAGTCCACTCCCTCGGCCACCGCGGCACGGACGGCGGCGAGGCTGGTGTCCCAGTCGGGGAAACCCGGGATCAGGTAGACGCCGAACCCCAGTCTTCCGCTGATGGCGACGCTCTCACGAAGACCGGCACTCATACCGGTTGCTCCTGCCTGGAGGCGGCGATGTTCATGACCCGCAGCGCACAATAGGTCTCCCACAACGTCGAACCAGGGTTCGTGCTGAACCCGCCGTCGGGTTGCGCGCATCGCTGGACCGCGGCGTGCAACTCGGCCCATGGCCAAGCCAGGTTCAGCAACTGAGCGGTTCGCGCACCCCAGTAAGCGCTCGCGAGCGACCATTCCGCGCGCGACGGCCGCATCCGGATGTGCCCGAAACCGTCGTCGCACGAGACGACGAACGGAGCGCTCGCCTGT
Source organism: Amycolatopsis sp. PSD-21 (assembly GCF_055561455.1). Taxonomy (NCBI): domain Bacteria; kingdom Bacillati; phylum Actinomycetota; class Actinomycetes; order Pseudonocardiales; family Pseudonocardiaceae; genus Amycolatopsis; species Amycolatopsis sp. PSD-21. Next base: position 5,956,683 of record NZ_CM145712.1, read on the forward strand.
GCGTCGGCGTGATCGTCCTCGGTTCCGAGCCATTGCCGGATCGCGACCGAGCAATAGGTCCGTTCGATGTCGGACGGACCGTCGGGCAGGAGCGCACAGCCACGATCGTCCCCGGTACACGCGCGCAGGAACGCGCGGATCTCGGCGGCGCCGTCCGGTTCCGGCCGGGCGTCGAGGATGATCAGGGACCTGACCCCGTAGAAGAGGTCGTCCATGTCGACGACGACCCTGCCGCCGGCGACGAGCGCCTCGTCCACCCACCGGACCACCGCGCCGGCATCCGGCACGGGGACCCCGGCGAGCTGATACAGCCGCAAGGCGTAGTACGTCGCTCCCAAGGACGGTGCCCCGCCCCGGAACATCGCGTAGGCGCCACCGGTCCGGGCCGCCGAGGCGAATTCCAGCTCCGGCCGCGTCAGGCCGATTCCCCGCATCGCGCGGATCTCGGCGCCGAACCGGGCGGCCTCGAGGCTGGGGGCGCTTTCATCGGTCTCGACGAGCAACCCGTCGCTGTCACGGCAGGATTCGACGAAGGTGAGGGCGTCGGTCATGGTGTGCTTTCCTTTCTTCCTCAGCCGGGCGCGGATCCGAAGATCTCGTTCTGTGGCGGGAAACTCTGGAAGTCGAGTGCTTCGAAGCCGTAGTCGGCGGGCAGCTGCTGCGGTGCGGGGGTGTGGAACAGCAGTGAATCGGCGTGCATCCGGTTCCCCGAGGCGTTGGCGTACGCGTTGTACAGCTCCAGCGCCCGGCGCTGCGCTTGCGGAATGGAAGCCAGCGGACCGGCGGCGACGAAGTCGTCGACCTCCTTGAGCACGGCCATGCCGAGACAGAAGGTCAGCAGATCCTGCGGCTCGGCGACCAGACCGGACTCGGTCCGGACCACGCGGTACGGCTTGGGCATGGCTTCGAGCAGGTCTCCGGCGTAGATGACGAAGTCGGCGACGTCCGTGCCCGCGATGTCGAGTTCGAGGATGCTGGGACTGAGAAGATAGTTGAGGTAGCCGAAGATCTTGGGGTTACGGCTGAAATAGAACAGGCAGGCGGCTTCTTCCTCGGTGTGTGCCCCGGCGTCGATCTGCCTGGCCAGCCGCGACATGACCGTGCCGTAACAACCGGAGTCGACCAGCGCGACACGTTCGGGCTCGAACCACTCACCGTCTCGCAGTCCGAGCACGTCCGCGAGGGCGCCGTGGTCGGCGCGTGAGGCGTGGGCGAGACGGAGGTCGAGACCGGTGGACAGTTTCAGGTCGAGCCGCCGCGCCGTGAGGTACGTCGTCAGCATGTCGCGCGCGAGGAAGAGCACGTGACGGCGACGGCGGTGCACGCACCATCGGACGACCCAGTGCGCGAAGGAGACCCAGAGGGGCAGCCACGGCCGGACTCGCCAAAGGAACCGTTCGATCGCCGAGCCGGCGCCGTCCGCGAGGGGGTGGCCGCGACCGGGATCGATGGCGTGGCACACCTGCGCCAGCTGGACTTCGGAGAGATCGCCTTCCCCGCGCATGGTCTGGATGAATTCGCGGATGGCGTCGTCCATCGCGGGGGCGGAAGAACCCGTGATGGCGCACCATCGCGCGATCCAGTGCTCGCCTATTCCGGCCCACGCGGCCGACGCGCTGGCCGCGTCGGGGCCGGGACATTCGGTGAGCAGGCCGGTCAGCCACGCCGGGACGTCGCCGGCCGGCACGCGAGGGGCCGCGGCCAGCACGGCCGCGGCACCTCCTCTTCGTGACGGTATTTCACGCTCTTGGGGCATGGCCCTGACCCTTCCGTCGGAGGTACCGGAAGCGTCACGCGTATACCTGGTGCAGCAGGGAAGAACGATGTACCGGTGGGTGACGCTCAAGTCCACCGTATGAGGGCATGGGGACCGTGGCGATCACTTCCGCGCACGGTCCTGTCCATCATCCGTACCCCGAGCGAAAAGGCCCGACGAGGCGGCGCAAGGTATGCGAAGGGGCTTCACCGAACCGGTCACGATAAGTGGCCGCGAACCGCCCGAAGTGGAAGAACCCGTGCCGTTGGGCGACCTGTGCCACGGTGACCGCGTCGGGCTCGCCCGCGGAAAGGTCGGCGTGGGCGCGTTCCAACCGGACATCGCGAAGATAGGCGTTGGGAGTGGTCGCCAGATGCCGCTTGAACCCCTTCTCCAGCGCGCGCACGCTCACCCCGAGCTCGCGGGCGAGGCTCGTCACCGAATGATGCCGGTGCGGTTGCCCGTCGATCAGCCGGGTGGCCTCGCGAATGGTGCGTGAAGACACGAGTTTCGCTTCGCCGGTCACGACGTCCCAGTAATTGTGCTTCTGTGAGGCCAGAAACGTGGTCATCAAGCCCTGTTCGACGGAATCCGCGACGGCTTCGATCTCCAGCGCGCTGTCCGTGTCGTCCAACGACCCCACGTAGGCCGTCAAAGCGTCATACCATCCTTTGGCGGGCTGACGACCGGTGTTCAGCGTCTCCTCGAATCGCAACGGCTGCGGCAGTGCGCGCCCGAGCATCACGCTCAACCGCATTTCCAGCATTCCGCGGTCGATGATCACCATCAACTGTGCGAACTCCCGCGACCAGCCGGCCTCCAGCACGGAACCGGGATTGCACACTTCCCCGGTGGTGGCCGCACTGCCGGCCACCGGGACGGCGATCAGGAAGTGCTGGCGGGTACAGCCGATCCGCAGTCCGGCCGCGGCCGGACAAGCGACGTAGGCGACCGTGAAGTTCTTCGTCCGCCGGGCGTGCACGCGGACCTTCGAAGCCGAACGCGCGCGGAACCGGCATTCCCCGAAGAGGCCGGCGAGACATGTCCGTATCTCCTCCGGGTCTTCCGAAACCAGCAGCATGAACTTTCCCAGCGGTGTGTCCATTCGAGTCCCCCTTGAGGACACCGGAGGCGGATCGTTCCTGACGGCGCTCCTTACCGTGTACCCGGTCGGGTGGGATGACCTGGACGGGACGGGCAAATCCGACCGAACAGCCTAAGCGGCGAGATCGGCCGTATCGGGCTAACCACTCTCTCGGGCTCTAAACGCGTCGATTCCGGTCGACCGGCCTCGGGCGCGGACACCCGCTCGGAGTACTCAGCGCTGACGAACAAGCCCCGAGCACGCAAAGGCAAAGGCCGCGCCCACCTTCGCTCCCATACTGGCCGTCCAGCCGAGACGAGGAGCACCGAATGAGCCGTGACGACACGTCGCTCGCCAAGAACGTCCTCGGCGTGCCGGGCATCGTCTTCCTCGTGCTCGCCGCGGTCGCGCCCTTGACCGGGATGATCGTGATCGCGGCCATCGGCATCGCGGTCGGGAACGGCGGCGGCATGGTCGCGGCGTTCCTGCTGGCGACGGTCGTCCTGCTGCTGTTCGCCGTCGGCTACGCGCAGATGTCGCGGGTGCTCACCAGCGCGGGCGGCTTCTACGCCTTCGTGGTCAAGGGGCTGGGCAGGACACCGGGTCTCGTCGCCGGATTCGTCGCGATGCTCGGCTACAACTGTTTCGTCGCGGGCGCGATCGGCACGAGCGGGTTCTTCACCTCCACGGCGATCGACGACGTCTTCGGCGTGAAACTCGATTGGCTGTTCTGGAGCGCGCTTTCAGTCGTGCTGGTCCTCCTGCTCAGCCGCCGGGGAATCGCGGTCAGCGCGAAGGTCTTGGGTGTCTCGCTGATCCTCGAAGTGGCGATTCTGCTGATCATGGATTTCAGCGTGCTGTTCCGGCACGGCTTCTCGTTCGCCGCGTTCAGCCCGTCCGTCATGTTCCAGGGTGCGGGCGGGCTCGCGTTGTTGTTCGCCGCCAACGCTTTCATCGGGTTCGAGGCGACGGCGCTGTTCGGCGAGGAGGCGAAGGATCCCAAGCGGACGATCCCGCGGGCGACCTACATCGCGATCGGGTTCATCGGGGTGTTCGCCGCGTTCACGACCTGGGCCGTGGTCAGCGCGATCGGCGCCGAGCAGGCGCAGGACGTGGCCGCCGCGCACCTGTCGAGCGGGGATCTCGTGCTATCGGTCGCGCAGGAGTACCTCGGCGGCCCGTTGACGAAGGTGATGTTGCTGCTTCTGGTGGTCAGTCTCTTCGCGGCGCTGCTGGCGCTGCACAATTCGGCCACCCGCTATCTGTACGCGCTGGGCAGGGTCGGCGTGTTGCCGCGCCTGCTGGGCAAGACCAGCCCGGGCAACGGCGCGCCGCGCTACGCCTCGATCGTCCAGCTCGGGTTCGGTTCGCTGGTGGCGCTGGCGTTCCGGCTCGCCGGACTCGACCCGGTCGCCGACCTCACCGCCAGCATGACCGGCTTCGGCACGCTCGGGATCCTCACCCTGCAATTGTTCGCGGCGGTGGCGATCCTGGTCTACTTCCGCCGCACGCGGGATCGCCGGGTCGTGAAGACGCTGATCGCCCCCGGCCTGGGCGCGGTGGGGCTCGGGCTGATCGTGACGCTGGCGATCCTCAACTTCCCGACGCTCGCTGGCTCGAGCAACGGCGTCGTCCCGCACCTTCCGTGGCTGCTCCTGGTGGTCGCGCTGGCCGGGCTCGCGCTCGCCGGCTGGCTGCGGCGGTTCCGCCCTTCGGTGTACGCGGCGTTGGAGACCGACCTGGAACGCGAGCCGTCAAACGTTGTTGGTCAGTGAGAGGTTGAACGAATAACGCGAGGCCCGGTAGACGTGCCACCCGTATTCCACGACCTTGCCCGACTCGTCGTAGGTGGTGCGGCGCATGGTCAGCAGTGCGGCGCCCGGCTTCTCGTCGAGCAGTTCGGCGTCCTCCTCGGTCGCCTGCCGGGCACCGACGTTCTGCTGGGCCGCGTGCAGTCGGACGCCCGCGGAGCGCAGTAGCTGGTAGAGGCCCTTGTCCCGCAGCTCGTCGTCGGCCGGGGCGATGAGGCCGTCGGGCAGATAGTTGTTCATGATCGCCAGCGGCTCGCCGCCCGTCGAACGCACCCGCTTCAGGCGCCGGACGTGGGTCAGGCCCGGCGCCTCGAGATACTCGATCGCGTCGTCACCCGCGGGCTCGACCCGGTTGAGGAGGACGACGGACTCCGGCTTGTCGCCGATCTCGCTGAGGTCGTCGAAGAGGCTGCTCAACCGCAGCGGCCGCGCGACCTTGGTGCGCACGACCTGCGTGCCGACCCCGCGTTTGCGGACGAGGAGCCCCTGGTTGACCAGTGACTGGATCGCCTGGCGGATGGTCGGCCGCGAGAGGTGCAGCCGCGCGGCCAGATCGAGTTCGTTGTCCAGCCTGGCGCCGTTGGGCAGCCTGCCGTCCTCGATGGCGGCGCCGATCTGCCGGGCGACCTGGGAATACAGCGGCTCCGGACCGTTCGGATCCACCACGATCTCGCCGGGCGCCCAGGGTTTCATGCGCGGAGCCTACCGCGACCGGCCACTATGACCTTATGTCCATATGTCTTGACAAAATCTCCCAAGCCTTGCGATGGTCGGAGGACCACGCGAGCCGGGAGGTACGAAGGTGTCGGACACAGTGCGCCGGATCGTCGCCGCGCGGGTGCGCGATCCGGGGGCCGTCGCGGTGGCCGCCGCCACCCGCGTCCGGGCGAAGACCCCCTTCAACGACAAGGGCCGCACGATGATCATCGCCGCGGACCATCCGGCGCGCGGCGCGAACGGCGTCGGCTCCGACCCGCTCGCGATGGCCGACCGCGGCGAACTGCTCGACCGCCTCGGCCTGGCGCTGGAACGTCCCGGGGTCACCGGAGTGCTGGCGACGCCGGACATCATCGACGACCTGCTGCTCCTCGGCGCCCTCGACGGCAAGACCGTCATCGGCTCGATGAACCGCACCGGGCTCGCGGGATCGACTTTCGAGATCGACGACCGGTTCGCCTGCTACGACGCCGAAACCATCGAGCGGATGCGCTTCGACGGCGGCAAGACGCTCACCAGGATCTGCCTGACCGATCCGGCGACGCCGAGCGTCCTCGAGAACACCGCGAAGGCGGTCAACGACCTCGCCGACCGGAAACTGATCGCGATGGTCGAGCCGTTCCTCGCCGACTGGGTCGACGGACGCCTCCGCACCGACCTCTCCCCCGACGCCGTGATCCGCTCGATCACCATCGCCTCCGCGCTCGGCCGTTCGTCGGCCTACACCTGGCTGAAACTGCCGGTGGTGCAGGACATGGAGCGCGTGCTGGCCGCCTCGACGTTGCCCGCCGTCCTGCTGGGCGGCGAGGTCAAGGACCCCGACGCCGCGTTCGCCGCCTGGCAGCGTGCGCTCGCGCTGCCGACCGTGCAAGGCCTCGTGGTCGGCCGGTCCCTGCTCTACCCGCACGACGGCGACGTCGCCAAGGCCGTCGACACGGCCGTCGGACTGCTGTGAACACCTGTGGAGGACAACGCGTGAAGACCATCGACCACTGGATCAACGGCGCCGCGACCACGGCGGGCTCCACCCGCACCGCCCCGGTGTACGACCCGGCCGCGGGACGCGCGCGGGCGGAAGTCCTCCTCGCGGAACCGTCCGATGTGGACACCGCGGTGGCCGCCGCGGGCAAGGCGTTCGAAACCTGGGGCGATTCGTCGTTGTCTCAGCGGACGAAGGTGATGTTCGCCTTCCGCGAGCTGCTGGTGAAGCACGAGGACGAACTCGCCCGGATCATCTCCGCCGAGCACGGCAAGGTGATCGACGACGCCCGCGGCGAGATCGTCCGCGGCCGCGAGATCGTCGAGTACGCCTGCGGGATCGCCGACGCGCTCAAGGGCGGCTTCTCCGACCAGGTCTCGCGCGACGTGGACGTGCACGACTTCCGGCAGCCGCTCGGGGTCGTCGCCGGGATCACGCCGTTCAACTTCCCGATCATGGTGCCGCTGTGGATGCATCCGATCGCCATCGCGGCGGGCAACACGTTCGTCCTCAAGCCCAGCGAGCGCGTCCCGTCGGCGTCCCGGCTGGTCGCCGAGTTGTACGCCGAGGCAGGGCTTCCCGACGGGGTGTTCAACGTCGTCAACGGGGACAAGGTCGCGGTCGACGCGATCCTGGAGCATCCCGATGTCGCCGCGGTGTCGTTCGTCGGGTCGACCCCGATCGCCAAGTACGTCCACGAACGCGCGACGGCGACCGGCAAACGCGTGCAGGCGCTCGGCGGGGCCAAGAACCACGCCGTCGTCCTGCCAGACGCCGATCTGGAGTACGCCGCGAACCATCTCACGGCCGCCGCGTTCGGTTCCGCCGGGCAGCGCTGCATGGCGATCTCCATCGGGGTCGCCGTGGGTCCGGCGGGCGACGGACTGGTCGAGATCCTCGAGCGCAAGGCCGCCGGGATCAAGGTGGGCCCCGGGCACGAGGCGGGCAACGACATGGGCCCGGTGGTCACGGAGGCAGCGCGGCGGCGGGTGATCGACTCCGTCGCCCTCGGCGCGGAGCAGGGCGCGACCGTGGTCGTCGACGGCCGGGACCTCCGGGTCGCCGGGCACGAAGAGGGTTTCTTCGTCGGACCGTCCCTTTTGGACCACGTGACCACCGAGATGGCCGCTTATCGCGACGAGATCTTCGGGCCGGTGCTCGGGATCGTGCGGGTGTCCACACTGGACGAAGCGATCGCGCTGATCAACGCGAATCCGTACGGCAACGGGACGGCGGTCTTCACCGGCAGCGGCGAGGCGGCGCGGCGGTTCCAGCGCGAGGTGAAGGTCGGCATGATCGGGGTGAACGTGCCGATCCCGGTGCCGATGTCGTACTACTCCTTCGGCGGCTGGAAGGACTCCCTCATCGGGGACAGCCCGATCCACGGCCCGGCGGGCGTCCGGTTCTACACGCGGGCGAAGGTCGTCACGACCCGGTGGCCGCACTCCACCGCCGGTTTCCACTTCCCGACCTCGAGCTGACGACCGCGTTTCGTCCTCTGAATGCGCTTCGGGGCGGGGTGAAGGGGCCTTTCACCGCATCTGACGCAGCGAAGGCTCCCTTCACCCCATCCGGCGCCCGCGCCTCACCTGTCGCGAAAGCCACTTTCAGGACATCACACGTCGCGAAAGTGGCTTTCGCGACACGGCCCCGATCTCGAAGCACTCACGAAATCGGTGAGGGATCAGCGCACCTCTTGCCGTTGCCGCTTCCCGACGATCCGCCAGCCGACCGCCAGCACCACGACCAGCACCGGGATCGAGTAGAACGCGATCTTCTCGGCGCCGTCGGAGAAGCCCATCAGGACGACCACCAGCGCGAGGAAGCCCAGCGTCGCCCAGCCGCTGTACGGCGCCCAAGGCATCCGGTAGGACGGCCTTTCGAGCTCTCCGCGCAGCGCCGCCTGGCGCAGCCGCAGCTGGCAGAAGATCAGCGTCGCCCAGGTGGTGATCACGCCGAGCGAGGCGATCGCGATCGCGATGTCGAAGGCGTCCTTCGGCACCAGGTAGTTGAGCACCACGCCGAGCACGTAGGCGCCGGAAGTGAACAGGATGCCGCCGTAGGGCACGTGACGGCTGCTCATCCGGCCGACGAACTTCGGCGCCTCGCCCTTGTCCGCGAGCGCCCGCAGGATGCGGCCGGTCGAATAGAGCCCGGAGTTGCAGCTCGACAGCGCGGCGGTGAGCACGACGGCGTTCATCACGTCGCCGATGCCCGGGATCCCGAGGCGGCTGAACACGGTGACGAACGGGCTTTCGCCGCCGTTGTAGAACGGCCACGGCAGGAGCATCGCCAGCAGCAGCACGGATCCCACGTAGAACACGCCGATCCGCCAGACGACCCCGTTGATGGCCTTCGGCAGCACCTTGCGGGCGTCCTTGGTCTCGCCGGCGGCGATACCGACGACCTCGATCGCCGAATACGCGAAGATGACCGCCTGCAGCGTCATCAGCGCGATGCCGATACCGGCCGGGAAGAATCCATTGTGGGCGGTCAGGTTGTGCACGCCCGCCGTGGTGCCGCCGATGTCGGCGCTGGTGAGCACCAGCCCGGCCGCGGTGACCAGGAAGACCACGATGGCCAGCACCTTGACCACCGAGAACCAGAATTCCAGCTCGCCGAATAGTTTCACCGAAAGCAGGTTCACCACGATCAGCACGCCGAGCGCGACCAGCGCGGTGATCCACTGCGGCACGTCGGGCAGCCATTTGTGCACGTAGATGGCAACCGCGGTGATCTCCGCGATCCCGGTCATCGCCCAGTTCACCCAGTACATCCAGCCGGAGACGAAACCCGCCCACGGCCCGATGAACTTGCGGGCGTAGGTGACGAAACTGCCGGAGGTCGGCTGGTGGAGCACCAGCTCACCGAGGGCGCGCATCACGAAATACGCGGCGATACCGCAGAGCGCGTACGACAGGACCAGCGACGGCCCCACCTGGTGGAGCTTGCCTCCGGCACCGAGGAACAGCCCGACGCCGATCGCGCCGCCGATGGCGATCATCTGCACTTGGCGGTTGCCCAGTGCTTTTGAGTAGCTTTCACCTTTTTCGGTGAGCAGCGAGGAATCCATGGTTGCCAGACGCTAGAGCGTGTGCGGCAGGTCACCAACAGTGCTAAGGAAGACTTAAGGTGTGCGGGACGTCACTCTGGTGGTTTTACTGGAATTTCCCTTTTCGATTTGACAAGTTCACCGGCGAACCCCGATCTTCGCGCGCGAAGGAGCGCTTCTACGCTACGGCCGTGGACCTCGCAGCGCTGCTGGACCGGATCGCCGACGACGTCGCGCCGGAGATCGGCCGCGGCTCCGTCGCGGACTACATCCCCGCCCTGGCCAGGGTCGAACCCGGGCGGTTCGGCATGGCGGTGGCCGAAGTGGACGGTGGACTGCACGGCGTCGGCGACTGGGAGACGCCGTTCTCCATCCAGAGCATGTCGAAGGTCTTCACCCTGGCGCTCGCGCTCTCCCACGGCGACGGCGTGTGGGAACGGGTGGGCCGCGAGCCGTCCGGCAACCCGTTCAACTCGCTGGTGCAGCTGGAGAACGAGGACGGGATCCCCCGTAATCCCTTCATCAACGCGGGCGCGCTCGTGGTGACCGATGAGCTGGCGCACCACGGCGACGCGGCGGAGACGCTGCTTCGGTTCCTCCGCGAGGAAAGCGGCCACGCCGGCATCGGGATCGATACCGAGGTCGCCGAGTCCGAGGCCGCCCACGCCGACCGCAACCGCGCGCTCGCGTATTTCATGGCGTCGTACCGGAACATGCGTCATCCGGTGCCCGCCGTCCTCGACCAGTACATGCGCCAGTGCTCGATCGCGATGAGCTGCCGCGACGTCGCGCGCTCGGCGGTCTTCCTCGCCCGGCACGGCGTGCGCAACGACGGCACCAGACTGCTCGAGCGGAGCGCGGCCAAGCGGGTCAACGCGGTGATGCTGACCTGCGGCACCTACGACGCCGCGGGCGAATTCGCCTATCGCGTCGGGCTTCCCGGCAAGAGCGGGGTCGGCGGTGGCATCGTCGCGATCGTCCCCGGCCGGTGCGCGATCTGCGTGTGGAGCCCGGGACTGGACCCGCGCGGCAACTCCGTCGCGGGCGTTGCGGCGCTGGACCGGTTCACCACCCTGACCGGCTGGTCGATCTTCTGATCGGTTTGAACCCGTGACGACGGGGAAAACGCCGGTGTGCAGACGTTTCTCCCGTACGCCGGCTTCCGGGCCTCCGCTTCCGTCCTCGACCAGCGAAGGCTGGGAAAACAGCGCGTGGAGACGATCCAGGTGCTGCGCGCGCTGACGGTGCCGGGGTACGGCTGGCGGCACCACCCGGCCGCGGCGATGTGGGCGGGCTACGAGGAGGCGCTCGTCCGGTACGGCTTCGACATCTGCGAGGTCTGGTGCGCGACCGGGCGGCAAGACACCTGCCGCGACACGCTGCGGCTCGATCTGCTCAGCGCCACCGGGATCCACGAGGTCCGCACCCAGGACCGCCTCGCGGACGCGCAGGAGCTTCCGCCGTGGCTCGGCGACCCGGATTTCCACCGCGGCCACCAGTCCGCGCTCGTCCGCAAGGAACCGGAGCACTACCGCCCGAAGTTCCCGGACGTCCCCGACGACCTGCCCTATGTCTGGCCGGCGTCGGACCGGCCACGACGAGAAGGAGTGCGATGACCGAGCGATTCCGCAAAGGCGACAAGGTCCGCTGGAACAGTCACGGCGGGCAGGCCGAAGGTGAGGTCCTGAAGGAGATCACCGCCGACACCGAGGCGGGCGGCCGCACGGTGCGCGCGTCCGAAGAGGAGCCGCAGTACCTGGTGCGCAGCGACAAGAGCGGTGGCGAAGCGGTGCACAAGCCCGAGGCACTGGAGAAGCTGTGAGCGAGGACAAGTGAAGCGGCGGGCGAACTCGAAAAATGGCTGAAGACGAGTCCCGCAGGCGGGGCAGCACAAGGACGAAGAGCACATGCGCAAGGTGATCGGCTACGTGCACCGGCACCTCGCGCAGCGCCCGTCCGGCGACATCGAGGACACGACCTGGCGGCACTCGCTGATGAATTGGGGACACGACCCCTGCAAGCAGCTCAGCTACTCGACGGCCGCCCCATCTCGTGCCCGGGCCGCCCCTCGGTACGCCTGCTGCGCTTGATCCGCTCTTCGTGCAGGTGAAGGCGCCCTCCGGTGAGGTCTTCGGCGACGCCCCGCGTCATGTCGCGGTAGGCCGCGTAGTAGCCCTGGTCGTACTCCTCGATCACCTGGAAGGTCCACCGGTCCGGCAGCACGTTGAGCCCGATCAGCTCGGTCTCGATGCGCTCGGCCCAGTCCGCGTGGCCTGCCTTCCGGAGCCCTTCGACGGCCTCGCCGAGTGCGAAGTCGGCGGTTCCCGTGAGGTGGTGGAACGCGTACAGGTGGCCGCGCGCTTGTTCGACCGTTTCGAGAGCGAAGACCAGCTTGCCGACCGCGTCGACGGTCGCCTCGTCAGGTTCTGGAGATGAGTCCGGCATGCCGGTGAATGCCCCGGAGCCGGTGTTTCTACACCCCGGCGTCGTACCGCGTCCTGGCGTCGTTGATCTCGTTGATATGGGATTCGGCCCAGTCCCGGATCACCGCCAGCGGCGCGGTGAGGGTGCCGCCGAGCGCGGTCAACGTGTACTCGACCTTCGGCGGCACCGTCGGATGCGCCGTGCGCGTGACCAGACCGTCGCGTTCGAGGCCGCGCAGGGTCTGGGTGAGCATCTTCTCGCTCACCCCGTCGATCGCGGTGCGCAGTTCGCTGTAGCGCTTGGTCCCCGTGGAGAGGCAGCCGACGATGAGCGCGGTCCATTTGTCCGCGATGCGGTCCAGGACCTGTCGCGAAGGGCAGGGCGCGCTGTACACGTCGGCCGGCCGCCCGTCCGGCAACCAGGCCAGCACCTGGCCTGGAGTGCCTGGACGGGGACGGCGGCGGGATGGCTCCGGCATGCCCCGACGTTATCCGGTGACCTGGCCGGCGGCCCAGATCCGGCGTGACTCGGGCGGCAGGACCCGGCCGAACACCTGCCCGGCGAAATGCCCGCCCGCGAGGATCGTCCGGTCGTCCTCGATCTCCTTCAGCAACTGCTCGCGGGTGGCGACCCCCTCCGCCGGATCGACGTCGAACGCGAACGTCCAGTGGCTTTCGGTGATCTGCACCTGGCAGTGCATGACGTCGCCGAGGACGACGACGCGGCGGGGGTCCTCCCCTGCCGGATCGGTGACCACGACGCTGCTGTGGCCGGGCGTGTGCCCCGGCGTGGCGAGTATCCGCACACCCGGCGCGACGCTGTCGCCGTCGGCGAAGAACCCGATCACGTCGGCCAGCGGCCGCTGGACGGCGAGCGGATCCGGACCGACCGGGTCGTTCGTGCCGGACCAGTGCGCCCATTCGCGCTCGCTGACGAGGTGCCGCGCCGACGGGAAGGTCAGCCCGGTCGCCGGCTCGGCCGTGCCGTCCGGGGTGGGCGCGACGTTCGTCGTCCAGCCGACGTGGTCGTGGTGCAGATGCGTGTAGATCACCGTGTCGACGTCTTCGGGTGTCACGCCCTCCGCGGCCAGTGCGTCGAGCAGGCCGCCGCCGTGGAACTCGGCGGCACCGGGCAAGGCGAAGTCGGCGGCGCCCAGCCCCAGGTCCACCAGGACGGTCCGGTCCCCGGTGCGGATCAGGAACGAGCCGATGCTGACCGGGAACCATCCGCGTTCGTCGAGGAACGCGTCGTGGGCCGCCCAGCCGGACGGGAGGCTCGATGGCAGGAAAACGGCGGGGTTGAGCCAGGCATGGCCGTCAGGCAGGTAGGTGACTGTGGTGCGGCCGACCCGGATCTGGGACCTGGCAGCGGGTCTCGACATGACGTGTTCTCCCTTGTGGACGGTGAGCGATGCTGTGACTCACTTTCGGGGAGCCGCTCTCCAAAGGGAAGTACGCACTTGCAAGTGCGTTCTAGCGATGGCTTTCGACGGCGATCCGCGCGAAGGAGCGGATCAGCGGGTTCTCCCGCGCGGTCACCCAGGCGACGACCAGCGGACTCGGTGGCATGTCGGCCAGCGGCACCCAGGTCAGCCCGTCGGGCAACGTGTGGCCGAGCGGCGCGATCCCGGCCGAGCCGTTCCAGAGGACGGCCTGAAGACATTCGCCGACCGTGCGCACCACCGGCCCGGCAGGACGCCCTCCGATGGGCGTCGCCCCGTTCCAGTACTCGCGCCACCGCGGATCCGTGCCCTCCGGCAGCTGGAACCAGGGCCGATCGGCGACATCGGCCAGCCGGAGCGACGTACGACCGGCGAACGGATCACCGGTGCGCACCACCAGCCCGACCGGATCGGTACGCAGGACGCGGACGCTGAGGCCGGTCTCGTCGAACGGTGACCGGGTCAGCGCGACATCCGCCAGCCCGGCGCGTAGCCCGGTGGTGGGATCGGTGAAATCCGTCTCGCGGAAGCGGATCGAGACCTCGGGATGCCGTCGCCGGAACGCCGCGGCGAGCCGGGTGCCCGATTCCCCCGCCCCGTCGGCCAGGGTGCCGACGGTGAGCGTCGCGGGCCCCGCCACCTCCAGCACCCGGGCGCGGGCGCGATCGGCCTGGTCCAGCAGGGTGCGGGCCTCGGCGTACAGGGTGGTTCCGGCGGGGGTGGGCTCGACGCCGGCGGCCGAGCGGAGCAGCAGGACGACGCCGAGGTCGTTCTCCAGCTGACGGATGGCCCGGCTCAGCGGCGGCTGGGTCATGTGCAGCCGCACGGCGGCCCGGCCGAAGTGCCGCTCCTCGGCGACGGCTACGAAGTAACGCAGCAGACGAAGCTCCATCACCAGCGATGATACCCATCAGGTATCGGGCGGTGGAGATCGGACTTGGACGGTGCGCCGGGAGCGGCCCGAAGGTGGGGTCATGCCCTTCGAACCCCTCACCCACGAACCCGCCGTCGAACCCGGCCAGGCCCGGGAAATCGCCCGGGATCTCGTGGTGATCCCGAATCTCGGCGTCGACCTCGTCCCCAACATCGGGGTCATCGGCGGTTCCCACTCGGTGCTCGTCGTCGACACCGGGCTCGGTCCCCGCAACGCGGAGAAGGTGCTCGCCTTCGCGGCCGAGCACGCCCGTGGCCGCCGGCTCTACCTCACCACCACGCATTTCCACCCCGAGCACGCTTTCGGCGCACAGGTCTTCGCGGACGAGGCGACCTACCTCGTCAACAGCGCGCAGGCGGCGGACCTGGTCCACAAAGGACCGGCCTACCTGGAGATGTTCCGCGGCCTCGGCGCCCCGGTCGCGCGGGCTCTGGACGGCGTCACCCTGGCCACCCCCGACGTCGTCTACGAAGACGCGTACGAACTCGACCTCGGCGGACGGATGGTGCGCATGGAGGCCACCGGACGCGCCCACAGCAAGGGCGACCAGGTGGTGACCGTGCCCGACGCGGGCGTGCTGTTCACCGGGGATCTGGTCGAGACCGGCCAGTTCGCGATCTTCCCGTGGTTCCCGCCGCACGACACCGACGTCTCGGGATCGCGGTGGATCGAGGTACTGGGACGGCTGGCCGCCGCCGGGCCCGACATCGTCGTCCCCGGCCACGGCGACGTCTCCGGACGCCGGATCCTGACCGACGTCCGCGAGTACCTCGAACTGCTGCGGGACGAGACCTGGTCACGGCGCGACTCGGCTCTTCCCGAAGAGACCATCGCGGCGGAGGTCGAAGCGCTGATGATCGACCGGCACCCCGAGTGGGAGGGCCGGGACTGGATCGCGAAAGGCGTCGGGTGTTTCTGCGCCGACGCCGGATGAATCCGACGTGGTTGCAGGTAGGTGGTTCGCTCGTGGCGCCGTCGGGGCTCGTCGCGAAAGCCACTTTCGGGACATCACACGTCTCGAAAGTGGCTTTCGCGACGCGCGTCCAGACCGGCGAGGCGGAAAGCCGACGTTGCGAACGTGGCTGTCGCCTCTTAACGGATCATTTGAAGATCGCGATGGGGTGAACGACGAGTTCACCGGTTTCGGGGTCCCAGTCCTCGACCTTGCCGAGACACCGCGCCCGGAACGCGCCGGAGGGCGCGGTGTCGCGCAGGTCGCTGGTCACGCAGGTGAAGCGGATCCGCCTGCTCCGCCCCGGATCGTCCGGATTCCCGTACGGCGCCACGAAAACCGTCTCGGTGTCGGTCTGGGAGCGCTTACGGAACAGGCCCTTCACCGAGACGAACGCCTCGACACCCCGCAGCCGGGTCTTGAGTTGCCGGGTGCTCTCGGGGCCGTCGGCCCAGCCGAGTTCCTTCACCAGCGCCCGGTTGTGGACCAGTTCCTGTTTCGCCAGGTCCACGTAGATGATGTCGTGGTGCTTCTCGAGCACCTTCGTCACGATGCCGATCACCGTGATCGGCTCCGCCTTGCGGATGTACCGCCGGAACTCCTCATCGGTGTCGGTGCGCTCGGTTTCCCCTTGCAGCGGGCCGAATCCGCCCGAGCCCCAGAACCGCCAGCCCCGGCTCTTCCGTTTCTCGACCTCCTGTTCCAGCGCCTCGTTGTAGCGATGCAACTGGTAGAGCCCCATCACGGATTTCGTGTGCAGGTAGAAGGCGATGCCCCGGATCATCCCCTGGTCCCCGTCGGATCGGGCGCGGCGCCAGTGCTTCACGAAGACGACGGCCGCGACGAGGAAGGCGGCCACGGTCAGCACCCAGACCACGAGCCACAGTCCCCAGACGTCCCACCACAGATTATCGGCAACCACGGATCTCCTTGAAGGCCTTGAGCAGGGATGTCGCGTTCGCGTCGACCATCCGGCCACCGGTGGCCACGGCCGCGCGTTCCAGTTCGGCGGGATCGGCCTCGCCGTACCGGATGGTGTACGTGCGCACGCCCGGATCCCTCGGCGCGCGCAGGAATTCTTCGATGCCCGGCCCGGTGTTGTTCTCGCCGTCGGTCATCAGCACGATCGAGACGCTCCGGTCCGGCTCGGCGCGGCGATGGGCGCCGGCCTTCGCGTAGGCCTCGCCGAGCGCAGACCAGACCGCTGTGGCGCCGTCGAATTCGTCGGCGGCGATGAAGGCCCGTAGCGCGTCGAGATCCTGGGGCCCGCCGACGGCGAATTCCCTGTCCCCCAATACCTTTCCGCCGAAACGGAGGACGGTGAGCCGCTCGCCGCGGTAGAAGCGGTCGAAGCCGCCGTCCGGCCCGCCGCTCAGCCCGGCGAAGGTCGCGCGGAGCGCCGCGATCCTCGGGCCCTTCATCGAACCGGAGAAGTCCAGCACGAAGATCACGCGTCCGGGAGCACGGCCGGCGGTGGCCGCGTAATCGTCGAGGAGCTTGTCCACGACCGCCTGTTCGTCGGGGAAGTACAGCGAGTTCCCGGTCGAGGCGGGCAGCCTCGGATCCAGCCCCACGTCGCCGGTGACCGGCCGCCGGAGGGTGCGTTCCATCAGTTTCTTCTGTGTCGCCGGGCTCCTGAGCCAGGAGACGAGTTTGTCGTACACCTCCCGTTTGGCCGGGTCGAGCAGCAGGACCGGATAGTCGGACTGGACGATGCCGTCGCGCGGGTACACCAGTTCCAGCGGTGTCTTGAGCCTGCCGCTCGCGTTGAGCGAGAGCAGCGTCGACTCGTACCCGATGATCGCGTCCACGTCCTGGCGCTCGGCGAACCGCTCGGCCACGGCGGCGGAGGTGTCCGCCGTGAGCGTGTGCCCGGTGCGGAAGCCCTGGAGCTTGTCGCATTCGATGTCCTGGAGACGCAGCGCGGCACCGGTGCCCGCGGCGGCCGTCGCCACCCCGACGAGCGAGGTGAGCCCGCTGGTCGACTTGGCCGGATCCGCCATCGCGAACCGGAAGCCGCCACCCGCCGCCGCGTCCGCCAGATCCGCCCACGAGAGCTTCCCGTCCGGTTTGCCGCGGCGCAGTTCCGCCGCCTTCGCCGGGGTGATCCCGACGATGACCGGCGACACCATGGTCTTGGTCGCGAGCGGCCGCTCCCCCTTGTCGCCCGATTGCCGGAGCTTGAGCTGGAAATACCGGTCGGTGGAAAGCCAGGCGAGATCGTGTGTCGCTTTCCCCGGCGCGAGGGAAGCGCTCGCGTCGACCGTTCCCCGGAAATCCATTTCCAGTTCGATTCCCGTTTCCCCGCGGAGGTCGTCGAGAATCGGCCCGAGGTCGGCCAGTTCGGAACTGGCGAGCACGCGCAGTTTCACCTTCTCGCCGCCGCTCGTACAGGCGGCGACCACCAGGAGCAGGCAGCACAGGACCGCGAGCAGCCGCTTCACGGGCAGTCCCCGACCGTCTTGATCATCTCTTCCAGCACCAGGTTGTCCGGCAGCGGCGTGGTGCTGTCGTTGTCCGCGGTCTCCGGGGTCGGCAATCCCTGCGCGCGCAGGAAGTCGTAGAGCCGCGCGCTCTTCGTGCTGCCCGCGGGGGTCGCGACGCCGAACCCGAGCTCCATCGCGCGGCGCTGCAGCTCGGGATCGAAGGTGATCAGCTCGCCCAGCCGCTCCGCTTCCGGCTTCAGGGCGAGGAACTGCGGTTTCGTCAGGATGTTGTCCTTCGGGTACAGCAGCACCCGGTCGTGGTCCGGCTGCCCGCTCTGCGCCTTGGCCCGCAACTGCATGGCGAGGTACTGGTGCTCGTAGATGACGACGATCGGCTTGTCACCTTCGGCGACGTTCGCGTAGGACTCCGAGAGATCGGACGACGGGAAGCCCTGGGCGGCCACCAGGGGTTTGATCCGCTTGGCCAGCTCCTTCGCGTTCGTGAGGCTCGGCGGCCCGGCGGACTGAGGGTCGACGACCGGGACCTGACGGCCGTTCTCCAGGAACGCCAGCAAGATCAGGTACGTCGCGCCCGAATTCGAGTCGCAGATGTTCGACGTCTGCGCCAGCACCCGGTTGCCGTTGGCGGCGCCGTGGTCGCGGACGCCCAGCGAATCCCAGCTCTCCCCCCGCTTCATCACCTGGACGAACTTGTCGGTGTCCAGCGTGTAGTAGAGGTCCTGTCCCGGCGCTTTCGCCGCGATCCCTTTGGCCGCCAGCGTTTCCGCGTAACGGCGGTACGTGGCCAGTACGATCGGGCTGGTGAACGGCTGCCGCGCGGAGCCCGTCCACTCGTTGGCCCTCGACCGCCGGACGAGACCGGCGGCGGGTTCGCCCGAGAGGAACACGAAGTCGTACTGGCTGAGGTCGTGCGTGGCGATGTCCCGTGATCCCGTCCTGGTCACGTGGACCCGGATGTGGTGACGCATCAGGATTTCCTGGACCTTGGCGTCCTCGAAGAGATCCGATTTCGAGCCCATCTTGCCGCGCAGGACCAGCGTCTGCTGGAACGGCACCACGACGGTTCCGCTCACGAGCAGGACGATCAGGCCGCTGACGGCCAGCACCAGCGCGGGCCCGAAAGTGCGGAGAAAACGACGGCGCAGAAAGAACGCCGAAGGCTTTGGTCGGATGGTGAGCTGGGGTTCTTCACGAAGCGAGCTATCGGTGGTCACCGATTTCCTCCCCGAATGTCCGGCAAGGCCTATTTTACCGGGGGGCACCGACGAAAAAGCACGTCTCGATCCGGCTTCGGGACCCACCCTCACCAGGCCGGGAGGCCGGACGGTTAGGCTCTTCGGTGGCGAAAACCGCCATGCACCGCGACGCCGGGAGATCTGAACCGCCATGCTGGACCGAGCAGTCATCGACGCCCTCTTCCCCGCCGACCTGCCCGAGCCCGAGCACTGGGAACAGCGTTACCCCGCCCGCGAGCTCCCCGAGGGTGCCCTGGTCACCCGCTTCGGCCCCTCGCCGACCGGGTTCGTCCACATCGGCGGCGTCTACGTCGCCACCATCGACCAGGACGTCGCCCGCCGCAGCGGCGGCCGCTACCTCGTCCGGGTCGAGGACACCGACCGGTCCCGCGAGGTCGAAGGCGCCATCGAGCAGTTCGAGCGCGGTTTCGCCTACTTCGACCTCGCCGCCGACGAGGACATCCACCGCGGCGGCGACTACGGCCCGTACCAGCAGTCCGAGCGCGAGCAGATCTACCTGACCTACGTCCGTCATCTGCTCCGTAGCGGCCGCGCGTATCTCGACTTCGCCACCAAGGACGAACTGGCGGCGATCACCGCCCGGCAGCAGGCGACGAAGCTGCCGACCGGCTACTACGGCTCGTGGGCCATCTGGCGCGACGCCGACCCCGCAGACGTCCAGGCCAAGCTCGACGCCGGAGACCCGTACGTCGTGCGGTTCCGCGCGCCCGACGACACCGGCGCCCGCGCGCGGTTCACCGACGCCATCCGCGGCCCGCTGGAGGCCGAGGCCAACCGCAACGACGTCGTCATCCTCAAGAGCTCCGACCAGAGCCCCCGGCTGCCGACCTACCACTTCGCGCACGCCGTCGACGACCACCTCATGCGCGTCAACCTGGTCATCCGCGGCGACGAGTGGATCTCGTCGGTGCCGGTGCACCAGCAGCTGTTCGACGCGCTCGGCTTCGAGCCGATCACGTACGCGCACATCGCGCCGCTGATGAAGCAGGAGGGCGGCAGCAAGCGCAAGCTGTCGAAGCGCAAGGACCCGGAAGCCAGCGTCGACTTCTACATCGAGTCCGGCTACCCCACCAAGGCCGTCCTCTACTACCTGCGCGGCCTCGCCAACGGACGGCTCGCCGAGATGCCGCTCGACCAGGCGCTGGCCGAGCCGATCAAGCTCGAGGAATGCGGCGTCGCCGGCCCGCTGGTCGACCTGGTCAAACTCGACGACATCTCGGCCGACCACATCGCCACGCTGACCGGCGCCGAGATCCTCGAAGAGGTCCGGGGCTGGGCGGAGCGGTTCGACCCGGAGCTGCGGACCGTCCTCGACGCCGAGCCGGAGCTCGCGCTCCGCGCGCTCGCCGTCGAGCGCGACGGCGCCGAGAACCCGCGCAAGGACCTGAAGAAGTGGAGCGAGTTCCGCGCCGTCTACGGCTTCTTCTTCCCGCAGCTGCACGCCGCCGTGGCGAGCGCCGACGACGAGCGGATCGCCGCCCTCGGTGTCGATCCGCTTGTCGTCCGGGCTGTGGCGCGGGACTTCGTCGAGAACTACCAGCAGCTCGACGACGGCCAGGAATGGTTCCAGCAGATCCGCGAGGTCGCGGCGAAGCACGGCTTCGCGAAGAACGCCAAGGAGTTCAAGAAGAACCCGGAAGGCTTCCCTGGCTCCATTCGCGAGGCGTCGCAGATCATCCGGATCGCGATCACGGGCTCGACCCGGAGCCCCGACCTGCACGCGATCACCCAGGCGCTGGGGCGCGAGGAGACGCTGGGCCGGTTCTCCGGCCTCGTCGCCGAGTGACCCGGTCCGTGAACGCCAGCAGGCTCCTCCCCAGTACATGAAGGCCCCCTTCCTTGCGCCTGGCGCAAGGAAGGGGGCCTTCATGTACTTAGGGGCCCTGTTGGAGTGCCGGGCCGGGGCCGCTCACGAGGCGGGCAGGAACTGGTCGTAGAAAGCCGTCTTGACCGCGACGACCGCATCCTCGGTCTCCCGGAACCGCTCCCGCGCCTCGCTCGAGTCGATCAGCTGCACGAGCCGCAAGCCGAGCTGATCGGAATGGGTGAGCGAAAGCGGGGACGCGGCGGCGAGCGGGCGGGACTTCGCGTCGTGCACATGGTGCGGGTAATAGAAGACGGACTTGTCGCCGAGCACCGGGCCGATCCGGCGCCACAGTTCGCCGTACTCGACCGAAACCAGCACCTCGCCCCAGAAACGCAGGATGGTCAGCAGTTCGACGTCGGCGTACTTCGAGTCGCCTGCCGAGGCGATCAGCTCCATGGTGGTGTCGATGCAGGCCGTCGTGGCCAGTGACCTCCGCGACCGCACCAGCGCTTCCCGCGGGACGCCCAGCGCGAGGATGTCCGCCATCAGGTCCTCGCGGTGCGAAGGCGTGCTGCCGGGCGAAGTGTTGTCCGGGTACTCCTCGCGGATGATGACGCGGGCGATCCGTTTGGACTGCTCGTCGGTGAGCAGGTCGATCGCCAGGTCGTAGGCCATGGTGAAGGCCAGTGACAGGAACCGCCGCTGCAGCAGGACGGCCCGCAGGTCCTCCGGCGAGAGCTCGGTGACGCCGCGCAGCGCCGGATGCCGCCGGAACCGCTCGATCAAACCGTCTTCGTACTCGTCGAGTTCGCGCATCACTACACCTCTTGCTCAGAAACGGATCATGTCGATGCTTCGGTTCCAGTCGGCGAGGTCCACGTCGCGGCCGATGTCCCACAACGTGTCGAGCTCGCGCTGGATCTGTTCGCCGAGCACGGTGTCGTGCGTGCCCTCGATCTCGAACTGCGGCGAGTCGATCGCCAGCTGGCCGTGCAGGAACATGCTGACCAGGTAGCGCCCGTCGGCCCGGTACACCGAGACCGAGGCCTGCGAGTTGAACACCCGCACCTTCAGGTTGGCCTGACGTTTCGCCAGCCGCCTGTGCAGGCGGGCGAGGGTCTCCAGACAGTCCACGATCCCCGTGCTCACGAAGGTCTTGCCCGCGCCGTCGCTCCGGTCCAACGCCGCTTCGCGCAGCCCCACCAGCATCGAGTTCGGGTGCAGCAGCATGATGCGCACCTGGGCGCGCCGGTCGACGATCGCGGCTTCCAGTTCCTTTTCCAGTCGTTGCAGGTTGGGGATCCAAGTGTTCAGGATCGTCACCTGTTTGGCCTTCGCGATATGCGCCGCGAACTCGTCGTCCGGAAAGCGTTTGTGCACTTCGACCACGCCGCCGTAGTGCGAACGGCGTTGGCTCGCGGCGATGGTGTCGATGTCGAGGCCGGCTAGCCGGGAGCGGATGTCTTCCAGCGCGCGCAACGGGGTCAGCTCGATGAGCAGCACCACGACCACTCCGCTGACCATGATCAGCGTCAGCGTGGAGATGCCCTTCGGCGCCACTTTGTCCAGCAGGCCGAGCTGTTCCGCGATCCCGACCGCGAAGCCGACCACCGCCAACCCGCCGAGACTGAGCAATTCGAGCCAGCGACGCATTCTGCGGAGCATTCACCCTCCGGGATACGGTGACCTTGGCTCTTATGTTCCCACGATGAGAGAGACCCCTGTGATCGGGGTCACCACCTTTCGTGTGACGCCTTTTGCTCCGCGGAATTCACGCGAAGAATCGAATCCGGCGCGGGAATCCGCAGCACGAAGGGCGCACGTCACAGGGACGGCGTGAAACGCGCGGACACCGACAGACGACTTACCCGGTACGCAAGTAGGGAAAGTTGTGGTCGATGAGCGCTGATCGCGTTGTCCAGCTGCGCTGGGAACCTCGCCGCGTGGCCGAGGACGGCGGCGCGGCGTTGTCCTACCCCGGAATCTCCGTCGTCCGGACCAGCCACGGTGAAGTCGTCGACCGCGTTTGGGTGCCGGTCGGGGATGAACCGACCTTCGCCGACGACGAGGCCTTGATCGCCGCGCTGCGCGCCGCCTGGTGCTGGACGAGGTCTGCCGCTTGACTCGCTATTCGTCACCCGCCCGGTATTTGCGCTGGTGCTCCTCGTCCTGCTCACGCGGCGACTTTTCCGTCCAGCGCCCGTGGACCAGGTCGTTCTCGGTGTAGTCGGCACGCCGCGAGGCCCAGCCCGGCAACATGAACTTGCGTGTCCCGCCCCGGCCCCGGTCGCGCAGATCGGTGACGACGGCGACGCCGATCACCAGCACGAGAATTCCGAGTGCTATCCAGATTCCGACCATGGTCCGCTCCCCCGCAGATCAGTCAGTTTCGACCAGGGTAGCGGTGAACGACGGCCGGGCGGATCTCATTTTCGCCGAACATGACGGTGCCCGGTATCCGCGAGGTTCGCGGACACCGGGCACCGGGGGCGGTCAGCCCCGGGCGTTCGGGTCGATCACGTCGCCGGCCAGCCCGGTGGCGGCGTCGCCGAGGGCACCGGTGGAGTCGACGACGCCCTGACCGGCCGCGGTGGCCGAGTCGACGGCGTCCTGGCCCGCGGTGGTGGCGCTTTCGGCGAGCCCCTGGCCGGTCTCGGCCAGTCCGCCGGCGGACTGGGTGACCTGGTCGGCGGCGCCGGAAAGGTCGACGCCGGTCAGTTCGCTGACCTTGTCGCCCGCGCCGCCCAGCAACTCGGCGGCCTTTTCCTTCAGCGAGTCGAACAGGCTCATCTGGGGTACTCCTCAAAATCGGTCGTGCGCAGGCGGCTGAACGTTCACCGTACAGGACAAAACGGGCACGGTGCGCGACCATCACCGCTCCGGACAGGTGAATACCGAGGAGTGCTCAGAGACAGGGCGGCCGGTAGCGGTCGATCGAGAGGCCGCGGAAATCGAGCCGGTTCGGCGTTTTGCCGACGAAGACCAGGCCGCGAGCCTCGGTCAGCGCCGAGGCGAAGGAGTACCCGGGCGTCCCCAGCTCGGGCAGCGTCGTCCAGGCCTCCGCCTTGAAGCTGAAGAACTTCTTCACGAGCTTCCCGCCGGTCGACGGCACCTTCGTGAGCCACTTGTCGCCGCCGCTCCACTTCGAGGCGGGACGCAGCTGGACGTAGAGATCGTCGGTCGCGCTGTAGGTCATCCAGAAACCGGCGGATTTCGAAAGATCGGCCTGTGCTTCGAACCGATTCCCCAGCCAGACGACGACCACGTGCCATTCGGCGTTGAGGAAGTCCACCTTGGCCGCGTAACCCCCGCGTTCGCGGACGAGCAGGCTACCGGTCGGCGGCACCGTGGCGCCCTCTCCGGAGGCGAGCCACTGCTGCAACCGGTCGATCGACGGGGTGGCGCATTCACAGCCGTGCCGGCCGGACGCGTTCGCGACGGCACCGGGGCCGATCAGCGAGGCCAGGAACATCGACGCGATCACCGCGAGCGTACGACCGAAAGGAACCCTGGATCCTTTGCGCATCCCCGGAAGTTAGCACAGCGGGCGCCCATGCCCCGCTCAGCGGGAATCGTCCTTTGTGGACAGACTGGCGAGCTCGGCGGCGAACAGCACGGCGGGGTCGAACCCCATCCCGGCGAAATGCCCGGCCAGCTCCAGCGACAGGACGCCGTGGATCCGGGTCCAGAACGTCACGGCGCGACGGAGGATCGCGGAGGACACCGGCAGTCCGCCCGCCCATTCGCGATGCTCCTCGACGTGACCGTCGAACGCCGTCACCCGCCCGTCGCCGGGAGCGTCCGCGTGCACCCTGAGCAGTGCGGCCATGATCTCGTTCGAGATCTCCGTGGTGTCACCGGGCGCGCGATAGCCGGGAATCGGCGTCCCGTAGACGAACAGGTATCGCTGCGGATCCGCCAGCGCCCAATCCCTGATCGCGTAGGCGACTTCGGCCACGCCGCCGGAACCGGCCGCCGCCCGGACGACGTCGGCGAGGCTTCGATAGGCGTCCCGGACGAGGTCCGTGATCAGGTCGTCGCGACTGGGAAAGTACCGGTACAGCGCGGGACCGCTCATGCCGACGTGTTTGGCGATCGCGTTGAGGGACAGCGCGGAGACACCCGTCGTGCCCAGCTGCTCCCACGCGTACCGCTTGATCTCGGCGCACACCTGGGCCCGGTACCGCTCACGCGACGTCCTCACGGCGACTCCCTCCAGGTTTCAGTTAGAGGTTATCACTTTTCCTATTGACACTCACGGTCGCATGGTTATAGCTTCTAACTATCGCAATCAGCACTAACAAGGAGCTCGCATGACCCTCCGCCGCACCGCCGCCCTCGCGCTTCCCCTGGCCCTCGGCCTGCTCGGTGGCGCCGTGACACCCGCGCAGGCCGCCACCACTTCCCCCGCCCCGCTTTCGTGCCAGGGCAAGACCATCGACACGAAGGCCCCGATCCACTACCGGACCGAGACCTTGATCAACGCTCCCCTGAGCAAGATCTGGCGGCTTCAGACCGACGTCGAACGCTGGCCGTCCTGGCAGGAGCCGGTGCTGAGCAACGAACGCCTCGACCGGGGCCCGCTCCGCAAGAACTCGCGGTTCCGCTGGACCACGCCCGCGCCGCCGACGGCCACGACCCCCGCCACCACGCTGTCGATCACCTCGACCGTCCACCAGATCCAGCGCGGCGAATGCCTCCGCTGGAGCGGACCCGCGGTCGGCGAGGGCCTCAGCATCGACAACGGCGTCCACGTCTGGACCTTCACCGAGGTCAAGGGCGGCGTGCTCGTCCGCACCGAGGAGAACTGGGCGGGCGCCCAGGTGGAGGCCGACGTGCCCACCGCGACCAAATTCCTCGGCTGGGGCCTCGAAGCCTGGCTGAAGGATCTCAAGACCACCGCCGAATCCCACTGCTGACCGCATTCCGAACCCCGGAGGAACCGATGTCCACCCCGACGCTCGACCGCGAAACCACCGTCCGCCGCTTCCCGCGTTCCGTCCTCGTCTCGGCCTGGGCCGTACCGGTCATGATCATCGGCCAGTTCGCGATGCTCGCCGTCGTCCCGGTCGCCCTGGCCCTGATCGGCACCCTGCGCGACGCCCGGTTCAAGGCGCTCCGCTGGGGCGCGATCGCCCTCACCGCGGCCTATGCCACGCCACTGGCACTGTGGGCCATCGGCCCCGAACGCGCACAGAGCCTGTCCAAGGACATGCATCCCGTCTTCGCCGCGATCATCGTCGCCGTGGGAGCGACGTTCGCCGTGGCCTGCCACGTCGTGCCCCGGAAGTCCCGCATTCAGAGGACTAATCGCGGGCAGTGAAGGAAGGGAGCACGCCGAAGGAAGCCTTCCGCGAAGCCCGGCGCAACGTCGCGAGCACGGCGGGCCCCAGCGCCAGGATCGCCACCGTGTTCGTGATCGCGCGGCCCGTGTCCCAGCCCGCCGTCGAGGTCAGCACGGTGAACACGGCGAACCGGTGCAGGTTCTCCAGCAGCGGGGCGCTGGGCACGTAGGAGATGTGCCCGTCGTGGTACGGCACTTCGGCGTCGGTGATGAACGGCCAGAACCACAGGTTCATCAGGAGCCCGAAGACGTACGCGACGAGGATCCCGTAACCCACCAGCATCGCGATCTCGGCTTTGCCGGTGACCCGGCGCGGCAGCAGTCCGGCGCCCATCCCGATCCACGCCGAGCACATCATCTGGAACGGCAGCCACGGTCCCACCCCGGCGGTCAGCAGCGCCGAAGCGAACATCGACGTGCAGCCGAGCACGAAACCGAAGCCGGGACCGAACACCCGGCCGGCCAGCACCAGCAGGAAGAACACGGTCTCGATCCCCGCGGTCCCCGCGCCGAGCGGCCGCAGGGCGGCGTTCACCGCGGAAAGCACGCCGAGCATCGCGAGGGCCTTGGAGTCCATGCCCCCTTCGGACATCTCGGCCAGCACGATGACGATCAGGATCGGCAGGATCCCGATGAACACGAACGGCGCGTCCTGGCCGTGCTGCATCGACTGCGGCTCGACGCGGACCAGCAGCGGCCAGACGAACATCATCAGCCCCGCGAGCGACGCGAGGCCGAGCACGGTCGCCGAACGGGGGCCGAGCCGGACCGCCGGGGCCGTCGTGGTCACGGGACCTCCAGCGGGAGCGCCGATCGGACCTCTTCGACGGTCAGCCAAGGCTCGCCGAGGATCTTCGCGACCTGGGTGGCGAACGCCGGGGAACCGCCGAGCACCTCACCGGTCGGGCCGTCGGAGACGACCTCCCCCTCCGCCATCACGATCACCCGGTGCGCGATCGTCGCGACGAACTCGACGTCGTGGGTGGCCACGACAATCGCCTTGCCCTCGGCCGTCAGCGAAGCGATCATCCGCGCCAGCGCCGCCTTCGCGGTGTAGTCGAGGCCGCGCGTCGGTTCGTCCAGGAGCATGATCCGCGGGGCGGCCGACAGCTGCACGGCGAGCACCAGCGCGAGACGCTGTCCCTCGGACAGGTCACGCGGATGCGACGCGGGATCGATCCCCGGAGCGAGCCGGTCGAGCAGGTCCCGGCAATGCCCCGGCTCCGCACCGGATTCCGCGTCGGCGGCTTCGCATTCGGCGGCGACGGTCTGGAGGTACAGCAGGTCGCTCGCGGTCTGCGGCACCATGCCGACGAGCGCCCTCGCCGCGGCGCTGCTCAGCGTCTTCGGGTCCTTGCCATCGACGGTGACCTTGCCGCCCTGCCGGGGCCCGGAGCCCTGCACCGCCCACAGCAGCGACGACTTGCCGGAGCCGTTACGCCCCATCATCGCCAGTACTTCGCCGGCGCGCAGGGACAGATCGACCTCCCGCACGGCGACCTTCGGCCCGTACCGCACGACCACCCCGGACGCGGAAAGCAGCTCTTCGCCGACGGTGACGCTTCGCGCGGCGGGCGTCCCGAGGGTCAGCGACGAAGCGCGCCGCCGGGCGTCACGCACCGACATCGGCAGCGGATCCCAGCCCGCCAACCGTCCCAAGTGGACGATCGGGGGCGCGATGGGCATGTCCTTCAACACTTCCGGCGGTGTCCCATCGATCACTCCGCCGGTGCCGGGGACCTGGATCATCCGGTCCGCGAACGGGATCACGCGTTCCATCCGGTGCTCGGCCATCAGCACCGTCGTGCCGAGGTCCTCCACCAGCCTGGCCAGCGTCGCGAGCACCTCCTCGGCCGCGGTCGGGTCCAGCGCCGACGTCGGTTCGTCCAGCACCAGCACCTTGGGGTGGGTGGTCAGCACCGAACCGATCGCCACCCGCTGCTGCTGCCCGCCGGACAGCGTCCGCAGCGCGCGCCTGCGCAGCTCCGCGATGCCGAGGAGGTCGAGGGTCTCCTCCACCCGGCGCCGCATCACCTGCGGGCTGAGGCCGAGCTGCTCCATGCCGTACGCGAGCTCGTCCTCGACCGTGTCGGTGACGAAACCCGCGAGCGGGTCCTGCCCGACGACGCCGACCAGATGCGCGAATTCGCGCGGCGGCCGGGACTGCGTCGTCACGCCGTCGACGGACACCGTGCCCTCGAGGTGGCCGCCGGTGAAATGCGGGACGAGACCGTTGATCGTGGCGAGCAGCGTCGACTTGCCCGCGCCCGTCCGGCCCGCGAACAGCACGAGTTCGCCTTCACCGATGGACAGCGTCACGTCGGACAGCACCGGTTCGGTGCGGCCGTGGTAGGTGAAGGAAACGTGGTCGAGTTCGATCATGCGCGGGCTTCTTCTTCTAGTGCGGCGTAAGGAGGTTCGGGGGCCGGGGTCAG
This sequence comes from Amycolatopsis sp. PSD-21, assembly GCF_055561455.1. Taxonomy (NCBI): domain Bacteria; kingdom Bacillati; phylum Actinomycetota; class Actinomycetes; order Pseudonocardiales; family Pseudonocardiaceae; genus Amycolatopsis; species Amycolatopsis sp. PSD-21. The sequence goes on from NZ_CM145712.1 coordinate 5,985,122, forward strand.
GAACGCGGGCAGCACGCCCACCAGTACCCCGAACAACGGCGCCCACGACAGCGACGGCCATGACAGGTCGATCAGGGAGGGGTTCATGTTCATCGGGTTCACGCTGGAGGTCACGAACAGGGTCACCGCGACCCCGATCCCGCTGACGGCGACGACGATTTCCGGCAGGTGCCAGCGATCGGGCCGGTACCGCGTGCGCCGGACCCGTTTGCCCGCCGACCGGAAGCCGGCCAGCCCGATCACGACTCCCGCCGAAAGCACCGGCGCGGCGAGGTAGCGGGGCGTCGAACCGTCCAAAGTGGCGTAAACGCCGACGCAGACACCGAGCAGGCCGACGATCATCAGCGTTCCCGTGATCAGCCTGGTCCGCGCCTCGGCCAGCCCCGCCCGGCCGTAGCCGCGCGAGTCCATCGACGCGGCCAGTTGCAGTGAACGCGAAAGCGCGTCCTCCAGTACCGGGATGAGGACGGTGTGCAGGGCCTTCATCTTCTTCTTCCCCGAACCGCCGCGCAGTTTGCGGGCCCGCCGGACCCGCAGCACGCTTTCGGCCAGCTGCGGGAACACCGACAGCGCGACGATCACCGCCGTGCCCACCTCGTACAACGCCGGCGGCATCGCCTTGAGCAGCCGTTTCGGGTTCGCGAGCGCGTTGGCCGCGCCGAGGCAGATCACCATCGCCGCCAGCCGCATCCCGTCGTAAAGCCCGCCCAGCAACGATTCCGCGGACACGTCGCCGAAGAGCCGGATCCCCGCCGCCCATTCCGGCAGCGGGATCTCGGGCAGCCGCAGGATGATCGTGGATCCTTCGGCACCGCCGAACACGATGCGGAAGAACACGCGGATCGCGACGATGAACGCGCCGAGGTACAGGTAGAGCCGGAACGCCAGCGCCCACGGCGCCTCTCCGCGCCGGGCCACGACGACGTATCCCGCGATCGCCACGATAGTCAGCAGCAGCCACGGGTTCGTCGTGCGGGTCGCGGCGACGGCGAGTCCCAGCGCCCACACCCACCACGCGGCCGGATGCAGGTCGCGCGGCAGGAAGTAGGACGTCATCAGGCTCCTTGCGCGCGTTTGCGTCTGCGCGCCATCAGGAATCCCGCCAGGCACAACGCCAGTACCGCGGCGCCCGCCGCCCACGGCGCCCAGTCGCTGGCCCCGGACTCGCGCTCGATCGCCGCGTTGACGTCCTCGGCGTGCTCACCTCCGGTGAACGCGACGTTCCACGACGGGTCCGGTGCCTTCGGCCGCGCCGAGGCGCTCGGACGCGGTTTGGGCGGCGGCAGCGCGCCGGAATCCGTACCCGCGGCGGGGGCTTCTCCCGCGCTCGGTTCCGCACCGGCCGTTTGCCGCGGATCGTCCCCCGGCTGCGGTCGCTGCTGCCGCTCGCCGGGATCGCCGGTGGCGGGCTTGGCCTCTTCGCGCGGCACGCAAGGCCGGCCCTCGGTGCCGGGCCGCACGGCGGAGACGCGCGGGACGGGGTTGCTCTTGGCGGTGGCGTTCAAGGAGAACGACCAGCCCTCGAAGCCGCCGGGGGTGAAGTCGCGGTTCTTGAGCCCCCACTGGCTGTAGTCCCACGCGCAGTTGTTCGAGGCGTGCCAGTAGGACCAGTAGGCCTGCGCGGGAGGCGTGTCGACACACGGCTCCCGGTACTCCCCGCGGCCGTTGACCGGGATGTTCTCGGCCGCGGACGGGCGGTTCTCGATCCGGCAGACGAACGACTCGCCCCAGCGCTGCACCCCGGCGATCTGGAAACCGGCGCCCTTGAGCGCGTCCAGCCCGGTGCCGCGGGTGGTCTGGGGATTGCAGCGGACGATGGCCGTGCCGCCGAGTTGCTGGAAGTCCACCACCACGGTGACCCCGGTGTCGTCCTTGCAGAACCCGGGATACCCCTTGCCCTGGTCGACGGCGTGCGCGGACGGTGCCGTGGCGGCGATCAGGAAGACCGCCGCCACCACGGGAAGGACCTTCCTCACGGGATGGCCGGGTTCCTCGGCGTGACACCGGGCGGCGGGTTGGTCGTCGCCGACTTGTTCAGCGAGAACGACCAGCCCTCGAAACCGCCGGGGGTCACGGTGCGGTTGAGGGCGCCCGTGGTGCTGTAGGTCCAGGTGGTCCCGGAGCCGTCGGCGTGCCAGTAACCCCAGTACGCGCCGGGGGAAGGCGTGGTGACGCAGGCTTCCTTGTAGTTCGGGTTGGACGACAGCGGGATGGTCTCCGTCGCGGCCGGGCGGCCTTCCAGGCGGCAGACGAAAGCGAGGCCCCAGCGGGCGGTGCCGGCGACCGCGATCCCCGCGTCCTGCAACGCCTTGATACCCGTGCGGGTGGTGCCCGGCGCGGCGTTGGGCGAGCAGCGGGTGATCGTCGGCGCGGCGGTCCCGCCGTTGCCGTCCAGCTCTTGGAAGTCGACCACGACGGTGACGCCGGTGAGCGCGTCGGGGCCGGTGCAGATCCCGTTGTAGCCCTTGGTGGTGTCGACCGCGTTCGCGGGTGCGGCGGAAAGCCCGATCAGTCCGATGAGGACGGACGTGACGGCGAGCAGTCTCTTCATGGTGTTGCCCCCTTTTTCTTGGTGAAACGGCGAAGTACGAAAACCAGGGCGAGCACGGTGAGCAGCAGCAGGACGGCCAGTCCGGCGAGCCCCCAGATCAGCCATGACGGCGGGGAGCCGGACTGCTCCGCGGCCAGTACCGGTGCGGCGGACGGATTCGCCTCGGTCAGCGGCAGCCGGATCGCGGGCGAGAGCGGCGACTCGGCCGCGGTCAGCCAAGAGCGGCCCGCGACTCCTTGCGCGGCGGCCAGACTGGTCGGGAAGTCGGTCTCCCCGGCGGATCCCTTGGCCAAACCGCCGTCGGCTCGGACCAGCTTGCCCAGTGACCGCGCCGTTCCGCTCACGTCGAGGCCGGCGGCCTGCCGTGCGGCGGCGACGGCGGCGCTCAACGCGACGTCCGGTTCTCCGCCCTCTCCGGTGACGACGCCCTCGCCGGTCGGCCGGACGCCGAGCGCGCCCACCGCGGAGACGAACGCCGACACACGCCGCTCGGTCCAGCCGTCCGGGCGCCGGGATGGGGGCGCGGCGTCGGTGTGCGGCCGCGCGGCCAGCGCGGTGACCGCGGCTGCGGTCGCGGCGAGGTCGCCGGAGCCGCATTCCACGGTGTCGAGATGCTTCGGGAAAGTTCCGTCGGCGCACTGACGCGAAAGGAGCAGTTCGACCGCGGGCCCGGGATCGGCGGCGGTGGCGAGCACCGCCCAAGCATGCCGCTCGACGGTCTCGTCGGCATCGGCGAACGATCCGGTGTCGGTGAACTCGCCGTCGGCACCGCGCAGCTTCACCAGATCGGCGCGCAGTGGCCCGGCGGCATCCGACTTCGCGAACTCGGCGACGAGCACGAGTTTCGCGAGCGGTTCGGCATAGGACGCCTCGCCTTGCTCATACGGCGCGCCGTGGGCATAGGCCTGGACGGCTTCCGGCTTCAGCAGGAATTGCGACGCGCGGGCGACCGCGTCCGGCTGCTGGTCCAGCGCTCGCAGGGCCAGCACCACGTCGGCGGTGGCGTCGTAGTCGACGTAGGTCTTGCCGTCCTCGGCCACCTCCACGTGGTCACCGCCGGAGAGCCGGTTCGCCAGGTAGGCGCCGAGGCGGACGGGCGGTGTCGCCGTGTCCGGGATGGCGATCGCCGTCTCCGTCCTTACCTGGAGGCCGGTGGGCGTGCCCGCCTTCCTGGGTCTGGGCGGCGGCGTCACCGCGGTCGTGATGGTGGTCGTCGTGGGAGCCGGGGCGACGTTGGCCGGCGGCCGGACGTCACCCTTCGCGAGCGCGTAGAAGCCGACCTGCGCCAACCCGAGCGAAGCCTGGGCACCCGCACGGATCCAGGTGTCGAGCCCGCTGATCCCCGACGTGCGCGCGGACTCGTAGTCGGCGGGGTTGTAGGCGATCGCGCCGAGCTCGCCCGCGAGCTTGGTACCGGAGTCGGCGGCGGCGTTCGCCTGCGCGGATTTGAGGTACCGCACGCCCTTGTCCACCGCCGCGTCCGCGCCGCCGGCGTCGGCGAGCGCCTGGACGATCAGGCCGGTGCTGTTGGTGTTCGGCGCTTCGGTGCTGACGCCACCACCCCAGCCGCCACCGGCGGTCTGGTTCGCCTTGAGCCACGAGACGGTCTTGGCGATCGGCGCGTCGAGCCCGGTCGCGCCCGCCTTCCGTGCGGCCAGCAGCGCCGAGAGCCCGAGACCGGTGGCGTCGCCGTCCGACGGCGACAGGTCGAGCGGTTTCCCCTCGTCGCAGGTCGAGATCTTGCGGCCGTCCGGCGTGACGTGGTCACCGGTCTCGTTCGTCGGGATGTCCTTGAAGAAGAGGCGGAAGTAGCCCTCGGAACACTGCTGGGTCAGCAGCTTGTCGATGGCGAGCCGTTCACTCTCCCCCGCCGCGGCGAGCCCGATGACGCCGAGCGCCTGGCCGAAGGTGTTCGCGTCGTTGTTCACCGGGCCGGTGTGCTCCGGATCCTTGGAGTAGTCGCTGATCCGGCCCTTGTCGGGGCCCTTGCGCATGATCGCGGCATGGGTCTCGGCGACCAGGTCGTATCCGTCGACGTTTCGCGGGTCCCGGCCGGAAACCTGCGCGGCGACCAGCATCTTGGCCAGCGAGCCGCCGACGACGACCTTGTCGTACCCGCCCCCGGGAATCAGCCCGTCCCAGGTGAAGTAGTCGGTGGCGTGGCCTTCTTCGTCGAGGAACCTCATGATCGGCTCGGCTTTCGTGCCGTCGCCCGAGGCGTACATCGCGAAAAGGACGTCGAGCATCACGCCGTGGTCCGGCAGTGTGCCACCGCTGGGATTCTCGAGCGTGCCGTCCGGCTTCAGCTTCGTCGCGAGCCAGCGGGAATTCGCCTTCGCGGCGCCGAGGTCGTTCACGGCGGCGGCCGTCCCGGTGAGCAGTGCGGCGACCACGCCGACGCTGACGGCGAACGCCATCGCGGCCAGGTACCCGCGGCGCATGGCTCCTCCTTGCGGCGTGACGGAGGACGGCGCGGGACGCCGCGGTCACCCCTGTTTATCGCGACAGTGGTTCGTTCATCCGCCCGTTCGGTATCCCGGCTCGCCCCGGTGAAGGGCCTACGGTTGCGCGACAGCGCCGGATTTCGACCGGCTTCCCCGTCACGGGCGGCGGTGTTCTGTTGTCGAGCGAGGCGAGGTTAACACTCGATCACCTCCGGCAGGCACCGCTGACCAGGTCGGTCATCAGGATCACACCGGTCCTTCGCGCTCGGCGGTACTCTTCGGTTCGTCCGATTCAGCGCGGTCGTGGGGGAAGTCCGGTGAGAGTCCGGCGCTGTCCCGCAACGGTGTGCCTCCAGGCGAGCCCGGTCACCCACGTCGCGCGGTGTCACCGACTCCTGTCGTGGAAATGCGGGAAAGGGTTCTCATGAGACGTTTGGTTTTCGCTGTCGTGCTGCTGTGCGGCATCGGGCTGGTCGCCGCTCCGGCGGCGGCCGCGGCCACCCACAACAAGGCGGACGCCGCCGCGGGCTGGCTCGCGAGGCAGATGACCGACGGGGAACGGTTCGAAGCCGACTTCGGCGGCCAGAAGTTCCCCGACCAGGGTTTGACGATCGACGCGATCTTCGCGTTCGCCGCCGCCGGGGTGTCGGACACGAACGCGGGCAAGGCGATCGCGTGGCTGGCGAAACCGGAGATCACCACGGCCTACGTCGGCGGTGGCACGGAGGCGTACGCGGGCGCGCACGCCAAGCTGCTGCTCGCCGCGCAGATCCGCGGCAAGGACCCGGCGTCGTTCGGCGGTGTCGATCTGAAGGCGGGCCTGCTCTCGCTGCTCACGCCGTCCGGCCGGTTCTCCGACCGGTCCGAATACGGCGACTACTCCAACGCTCTTTCGCAGTCGCTCGCCCTGCTGGCGCTGGACCGCACCGGCGAGGCGCCGGCGCGGGCCGTGGCGTTCCTCGCGGGCAGCCAGTGCCCGGACGGCGGTTTCCCCCTGAACTTCGGCGAAGCGACTTGCGTGAGCGACGTCGACGCGACCGCGACGGTCGTCCAGGCCCTGCGCGCCACCGGTGACGCGGTGAACGCCGGAGAGGGCACCTCCTGGCTGGTCACCAAGCAGCACCCGAACGGCGGCTTCGGTTTCGCCACCGACGCGCCGAACGCCAACAGCACCGGCCTCGCCGCGCAGGCGCTGGCCGGGCACCGCCCCGCCGCCGCGATCAAGGCGCGGGAATTCCTGCGGTCGCTGCAGACCGGCTGCGCCGGCGCCGAGGCGGACCGCGGCGCGATCGCCTACGACGCCACGGGCCTGAACCCGTCGACCGCCCCGCGCGCGACCGCGCAGGCGATCCTCGGCCTGGCCAGGGTTCCGCTGAGCGACCTGCACGGCGGCGGACGTCCGCAGGCCCCGGTCCTGGCCTGCCCGTAACTCGCGTGATCAGAGACGTGACTCGCGTGTTTGGAGGCGTAACTCACGAGTCACGCCGCTGATCACGCGAGTTACGGCTCCAAACACGCGAGTTACGCCTTCGATCACGCGAGTTCGTCATTCGCCGGCGGCGACGCGGCGCGCGAGCTCCACCCGGGACCGCACTCCCAGTGCCGTGAAGATGTTCCGCAGGTGGTGATCCACCGTGCGATGGCTGATCACCAGCCGCCGCGCGATCTCCTTGTTCGTCTCCCCCGCCGCCACCAGCCGGGTGATGGCGTCCTGCTGCGGGGTGAGCCCGGCGAGCGACCGGTGCGGGGTGTCGACGGTCTCGCCGGTCGCCCGCAGCCCGGCCCGCGCCCGTTCGGCGAACCGGGTGGCGCCGACGTTTTCGAAGCCCCGTAAGGCATCGCGGAACTGGTCGCGGGCGTCGCGGGTCCGGCGATGCCGTCGCAGCAGGGTGGCGTACGCGAACCGGGTCCTGGCGAGTTCCATCGCGCCGCCCGCCCGCCGGTGCGCCTCGATGGCCCGTACGAAACGCCGTTCCGCGGTCTCCGGATCCGGCGCGGTCAGCGCGTGACAACGGTGGCTCAGCGCGAGCCAGCAGGGTTCCGCGCCCGCGAGGGTCCAGCGGTCGAACACCTCCAGCGCGGCCAGCGCGCGTTCGGGCCGCCCGGAACAGACGGCCGCTTCGACGAGTTGCGGGGTGGCCAGCACCCGGATCACCGGCTGGTCGCCGGAGACACCCGAAGCGAGATCTTCGAGCCTGCTCAACGCGTCGTCGGGCCGGTCCTCGGCGAGGTCCAGACAGGCGTTCGCCCACGCGGCGACCGCGGCGGGCCTGCCGAGACCGCGTTCGGCGATCCCCTCGGCCGCCTCGTCCAGCTCCGGTACACGGTCACCGAGCAGGGCGGCGGCCAGGCCCAGCAGCGTCAGATGCTCCATCCGCAGGTTGTGCGGTGCGCGCAGCCCGTCGCGGGACGCCGCCCGCGCACAGGGGATGCGGTCGAGCGCGATCGCCGAGAGCGACAGGTAGATCAGCGCCCACGGCAGTTCCGCGTGCCGTTTGCCGAGCCGCGCGCGGCTCACGGCCGCGGCCGCGTATTCGTGCGCCCGTTCGGCATGCCCGCGGGCGAAGGCCGCTTCGGCCGCCCAGACGGCCCCGGCGACGTCCGAACCGGCCATCCCCTTGGCGACGGCGTCGGTCAACGGAGCGACGGCGTCCTCGTGGCGGCCGGCGTAAACCGAGGTGAGACCGTGGAAATGGGCGGACGCCAGCTCGTCGCCCGCCGGGACCGTCCGGGCGAGGGCCCGGTAGCCGCTCAGGTCACCACCGAGCCTGCGCGCCTCACCCGCCAGCAGGAGCGCGCCCGCCGGATCGGGCAGCAGTTCCGCCGCCGCGCCCAGTTCGTGGGTGGCGACGGCGGGATCGCCGTCGCGCAGCTCGATCTCCCCGTGCAGCAACGCCACCGCGCCCGGTTCCGTGTCGACCCTGGACAGCAGCAGGCGCGCCCAACCCGGTCTGCCCGCCTGCCAGGCCGCGTCCGCCGCCGCCAGGAGCCTGGTCGCCCGCGTCGCCGGATCGGCGGTCAGGGCGGCGGCGCGTTCGAGCTGCCGGGCCGCGGCCGCGTGATCCACCGCCGGTGCCGCGGCGAGCGCGTCCGCGAGCGGCTCGGACGGCGTGGCCGTCGCCATCGCGCGATGCCAGAGCGCGTCGGGCCCCTCCTCGGCGAAGGCCAGACGCGCGTGCGCCGCCCTGCGGTCGGCCGGGGACGCCGCCGCGTACCAGGTCGCCTTCCTCGCGGAGAAGTCCATGCAGGTGGCGAGAAAACGGAGACGTTCGTCGAGCCGCATCGCTTCGAGCTCGGCCGCGTAACGAGGCAGCCGCTCCCGCAGGATGGGCGAGACCGGCTCCCGCCCGGCCGCCTGAGCGGATGTCAGCGAAGCCGCCAGCGCGACCAGGTCGGCCGGGTTCCCGTCTCCCAGCTCGACCAGCTGCGGGCGCACCCCGGCGGGCACGCCGCGGTCACGCAGCACCTGATCGGCGGCGGAATCGGTCAGCGGCGGCAGCTCGACGGAGTCGAACTCGTCGGATCCCGACCGCGAGGCGAGCACCATCCCGACCGGCGCGCCCGCCAATCGCCTGGCGGCGAAACCCAGCGCCGCCAAGGATTCCGGATCGACCCAGTGCGCGTCGTCGACCCAGCAGATCGTCGGCGCCGAAACCGCGCCGAGGCGGTCCCGCGCCTCCGCGCCGCCGGAGACCGGCGCGCCGAACATCCGCTGCAGGGCTCCGTAGGGCAGCTCGCGTTCCGCGCGCAGGCCCCGTACACCGACGAGCCGGACGCCGAGGGTGGCGCGCAACGCGGTGAGCAGGGCCGATTTACCGAGCCCTTCCGCGCCGCGGACCAGCACGGCGCGTCCGGCGGCCGACCGCAGCCCGCCGAAGAGGTCGTCCCTCCCCCGCAGCGGGTACACAGGCATCGGCGCCTCCTCGAGATCCCTCTCGATGAAACACCAGGCGTAAGTGTTTCACAAGGTCTTGCTCGGTACCCGTCCTTCCACGAGCGCGCCGAGCAGCGTCGACGCCGCTTCGAGATCGGGGGTCCGGGAGGCGAGGACGTCCGAGTACAGGAACGCTTCCCCCAGCCGCACGATGGCGTAGCAGAGGCTGTCCAAGCCGACCGCGGGCTCGAAGCCCCCGTCCTCGACGTCGCGGCGAAGCAGCTCGACGTGTGCCGCGATCACCCTCGGCTGGACGCGGCCGTCCGGGTCGGTCAGCAGCCGGATCGCCAGCACCGGCTCGTCGTCGAGGAAGCGCCGGAACCCAGCACTCGCCGCCAGCACGGACCGGTACTCGCGCATGATCGACAGACAGCGCAGTTCACCGGCCGCGTTGCGCACCACGTCGCCCTCATCGCGCTCCCAGGTGCGCGCGGCGGCCGTCAGGGTGCGCTCGGACAGGTAGTAGAGGGCATCACCGAGCAGGTCTTCCCGGTTGCCGACGCGGCGGAACAGGGTGCTGCGCGAGATGCCCAGTTCCTGGGCGAAGGCGGAGGTGTCGACGCGGACGCCGCGATCGATCCACCGCGCCGCGGTGCGGACTATGTCCTCGGCTGAGGGGTTCACGATCGCCGATCGTACGGGCGGCCGGGCCGTCCGGAACGCGCGCGGAGCAAGACTGGCGATTTCACCGATGCAGCCCCGTCCCGCCCTTTGCCACAGTCCATCACCACGGACCGTGTTCAACGGCGAACGGAGACGGCACCATGCGCAGTACGACTCGGATCCTTTGTGGACTGGCCACCGTCGCGGCACTCACTGTCGCCCCCACGGCGGCCTACGCCGCCGAGAACCCCTACGAACGAGGCCCCGACCCGACGGAAAGCAGCATCGAAGCCTCCCGCGGCTCGTTCGCGGTATCCCAGACCTCCGTGTCGAGCCTGGCCGTCACCGGCTTCGGCGGCGGAACCATCTACTACCCCACCAGCACCGCGCAGGGCACGTTCGGCGCGGTCGCCATCTCGCCCGGGTTCACCGCGACCCAGTCGAGCATCGCGTGGATGGGCCCGCGGCTGGCCTCGCAGGGCTTCGTGGTGTTCACGATCGACACCAACACGATCTACGACCAGCCCGACAGCCGCGGTGACCAGTTGCTGGCCGCGCTCGACTACCTGACCCAGCGCAGCACCGTCCGCTCCCGCGTCGACACCACCCGGCTCGCGGTGGCCGGCCACTCGATGGGCGGCGGAGGTTCGCTCGAAGCAGCACAGGACCGGCCGTCGCTGCAGGCCGCGGTGCCGCTCGCGGCGTGGAACACGCAGAAGTCGTGGTCCTCGCTGCGGGTGCCGACGTTCGTCATCGGCGGCGAGTCCGACACGGTCGCGCCGGTGGCATCGCACTCGATCCCGTTCTACACCAGCATTCCCGCCTCTTCGGAGAAGGCGTACATGGAGCTGGACAACGCCAGCCACTTCTTCCCGAACACGGCGAACACGACCATGGCCAAGTACACGATCTCGTGGCTGAAGCGGTTCGTGGACAACGACACCCGCTACGAGCAGTTCCTCTGCCCCGCCCCGGACGACCGCACGATCAGCGACTACCGGGACACATGTCCGCACGCCTGAGTGTCCTCGGTCCCGGCGCGCCCGCGCCGGGACCTCCTCTCTCCGTTGGGAGTTCTTGCGTGACCCTGTCGACCTTCGAGATGTCCGGCGTGACGGTGACCTTCGGTGGTCTCGTCGCCTTGTCGGACGTCTCCCTGACCGTCGCCCCGGGCCGGGTGCTCGGGGTGATCGGCCCGAACGGGGCGGGCAAGACCACGCTCTTCAACGTCGCGTGCGGTTTCGTCCGCCCGGACACCGGCACCCTGACCTGGCGCGGAACGGAACTGCGGCGGCTGCGGCCGCATCAGCTCGCCGGCCTCGGGATCGCCCGCAGCCTGCAGGAACTCGGCCTGTTCGACCGGATGACCGTGCTGGACAACGTCCTCGCCGGGGCGGGCAGGCACGCGAAATCCGGCTTCTGGTCGTCGTTGCTGGGCATGACGAAGGACGAGAAGGCGCTGGCCGAGCGAGCGATGGCTCAGCTGGAGGCGTTCGACATCGCCGACGTCGCCCATCGGTATCCCGCGAGCCTTCCTTACCCGGTGCGAAAACGCGTCGCGCTGGCGCGGGCGCTGGCGAGCGAACCCGACCTGCTGCTGCTCGACGAGCCGGCGGGTGGCCTGTCGTCGGCCGAGATCGACGAGGTCGGCGCGCTGGTCCGCGGCCTGACCGAACGCATGTCGGTGATGCTCGTCGAGCACCATATGGATCTGGTGATGGGCGTCTGCGACGAGATCGTGGTGCTGGACTTCGGCAGGGTCATCGCCCGCGGCACCCCCGACGAGATCCGCGCGGATCCGGCGGTCCAGGCGGCCTACCTCGGCGAGGAGGTGGCCGGTGCTGACCGTTGAGAACCTCTCGGCGAGCTACGGCCCGGTGCGCGCGCTGGACTCGGTGAGCCTTTCGGCCGCGGAGGGTGAGATCACCGCGGTGCTCGGCGCGAACGGCGCGGGCAAGACCACCTTGCTGCGCACCATTTCCGGTCTCGTGCCACCGGCGGGCGGCGGTATCTCGCTCGCGGGCCGAGACCTGCGACGAGTGTCCACAGAGGACCTTCCCGCGCTCGGCCTCGCGCACGTCCCCGAAGGCCGCGGCGTGCTCGCCGAACTGACCGTCGAGGAGAACCTGCGGCTCGGCGCGCTCGGGGCGCGCGGCCGCGCGACGGCGGCCGATCTCCGCCGGATCTACGACCTCTTCCCGGCGCTGGCCGACCGCAAGAACGGTCTCGCGCACGTCCTTTCCGGCGGGGAACGGCAGATGCTGGTCATCGGCCGCGCGCTGCTCTCCCGGCCGAAGGTGCTGCTGCTGGACGAACCGTCCTTGGGCCTCGCGCCCCGGATCGTGGCGCGGATCTTCGGCCTGCTGCGCGGCCTCGTGCACGACGAAGGGCTGGCCGTCGTGCTGGTCGAGCAGAACGCGCGCAGCGCGCTGTCCATCGCCGATCATGGGGTCGTGCTCAACCTCGGGCAGGTCGTCGTCCGGCGGGACGCGGCCGCGCTCGTCGCGGACGACGCCCTCCGGCACGCCTACCTCGGATTCTGAAAGGGAGGCTCGGTGGACCACACGACCATGTCGCGAAAGCCACTTTCGGGACATCAGACGTCGCGAAAGTGGCTTTCGCGACGCCCCCACGGCTCGCCGGTGCCCGGCTCGGCGCCTCACCCCTGGAGAAAGGGAGCCCTGTGCAGCAACTGCTGACCACCGCGCTCACCGGCCTGACGCTGGGCGTGGTCTACGCCGCGTTCGCGCTGGCGCTCGTGCTCATCTGGCGGGCGACGCGGATCGTGAACTTCGCGCAGGCGCCGATGGCGATGATCACCACCTACCTCGCGCTGGTCCTGATCGACGCGGGCTGGTCGTACTGGGCCGGTTTCGCCGTGGCGCTGCTTTCGGGCCTGGTGCTCGGCGCGCTGGTGGAACGGTTCGTGATCCGGTTCGTCTCCGGGAAACCCGAGATCAACGCCGTCATCCTCACCCTCGGGCTGTTCATCGTGCTGCACGCGCTGGCGGCGCTGGTGTTCGGCTCGCGGTACCGGTCGTTCCCGGCGCCGTTCGGGCTCACCGGTTTCCGGGTCGGTGACACGACGATCGCGCTGACCGGGTTCGGCGTGTTCACCATCGCCGCGGTCGGGGTGGTGCTGATCGGGCTCGTGCTGTTGTTCCGCGGTACCGATCTGGGCCTGCGGATGCGGGCCGCCGCCTTCGACCGGGAGGTGGCGCGCCTGCTCGGCGTGCGAGTCGGGCGGATGCTCACGCTCGGCTGGGCGCTGGCCGCGCTCGCCGGTTCGCTGTCCGGGCTGCTGATCGCCGGCGGCGGTCTCGTCCATCCGTCCTATATGGACGGTGTGGTGGTGTACGGTTTCGTCGCCGCGGTGCTCGGCGGACTGGACAGCCCGGTCGGCGCGGTCGTCGGCGGCGTCGTCCTCGGCCTGTCGCTGAGCCTGGTGAGCGGCTACATCGGCTCCGAACTCGTTCCGCTCGCCGCGCTGGCGCTGCTCATGGTGGTGCTGCTCCTGAAGCCCGGCGGCCTGTTCGCGAGCGTCCGAGAGCGGAAGGTCTGACATGCCACGCCGCACTCTCCTGATCGCGCTCGCCGCGCTGGTCGTCGTCGTGCTGGTCTTGGAGACCTCCGGGCCGTTCCTGACCTCGCAGCTCACCACGATGGCGTACTTCGCGATCGCGGCCGCGGGCCTGACCGTCCTGACCGGGCTCAACGGGCAGCTCTCGCTCGGGCACGGCGCCCTGATGGCCGTCGGCGCGTACTCGACGGCGCTCCTGCTGAAGTCGGAATTCCTTCCGCTGCCGCTGATCCTGGCGCTGGCGATGGTGATCACCCTGGCCGTCGGGGCCCTCGTCGGCGTCGCCGCGGCCAGGCTGCACGGGCCGTATCTCGCCGGGGCGACGCTCGCGCTCGCCGTCGCCGTTCCCGGGATCCCGTTGTTCTTCGGTGAAGTGCTCGGCGGCGAGCAGGGCTTACCCGTGCGGATGCCGGAAATCCCCGGCTGGCTGGCGGACGCCGCGTACTTCGTCACGGGGCAGGAACTCACGTCGATCCGTTACCTCGCTTACCTTTCGTGGCTCGCGGTGATCATCGTGTTCGTCCTGCTGGCGAATCTCTCCCGCGGCCGCGTCGGACGTGATTGGCGGGCGGTGCGCGACGAGGACGTGGCCGCCGAACTGGCCGGGATCGACCTCGGCCGCACGCGGGTGCGGGCGTTCGTCGTCAGTTCGGGATGCGCGGGGCTGGCCGGAGCGCTGATGGCGTTGTCGGCGCGGCTGGCGGCACCGAGCGGGTTCGCGCTGACGTTGTCGCTGCTGCTGGTGTCCGCGGTGGTGCTCGGCGGGCTCGGGAGCCTGACCGGAGCGCTCGCGGGGGCCGCGCTGCTGACCTTCCTGCCGCCGCTGGTGACCGGCGCGGGAACGGATCTCGGCCTGTCCGACGTGCAGGCCGCGCATCTGGCGCCGTTGATCTACGGACTGGTCACCGTCCTGATCGTGCTGCTCGCACCCGCCGGCCTCGCCGGTGGGCTGCGGAAACTCATCCACCGGAGGAGAACTTCATGAAACGCTGGGCCAAGGCCGTGGCCGTCTTCCTGGCCGTCACGGTCACCGCCGCCTGCGGCGCGGGCGGCAGACCCGAGGGCGAGCGGAAGGGTTCGACGGTCGGCGTCACCGGCACGACCATCAAGATCGGGGCGCATTTCCCGCTGACCGGCGTCGCCGCGCCGGGCTACAGCGAGATCCCGAGCGGTCATCAGGCCTACTACGACTACGTGAACGCGAACGGCGGCGTCAACGGCCGCAAGATCGAGTTCGTGGTGAAGGACGACGGCTACAACCCGACCACCACGAGCGCGGTCACCGACGAACTGGTGCTCAAGGAGGAGATCTTCGCGATGGTCGGCGGCCTCGGCACGCCGACGCACAGCGCCGTGGTCGATTTCCTGAACAACTCCAAGGTGCCGGACCTGTTCGTGTCGTCGGGTTCGCTGCGCTGGGGCGACGATCCGAAGAAGGCGCCGTTCACCTTCGGCTGGCAGCCGGACTACGAGATCGAAGGCAAGATCATCGGTGACTGGGTACGGCAGAACCTGCCGAACGCCAAGGTCGGCCTGTTCCTCCAGGACGACGACTTCGGCCGCGACGGCGAGAAGGGCGCCCGGCGTCATCTCGGCCAGCAGATCGTGGAGGTCGCGAAGTACTCGCCCGGCAACACCGACATCGCGCCGCAGATCGCGAAACTCAAGGCCGCGGGCGTGGATCTGGTGCTGGGCTTCACCGTTCCGTCGTACACCGCGCTTTCCCAGCTGGCGTCGCTGAAGATCGGTTTCAAGCCGAAGTGGGTCTACAGCAACGTCGGCTCCGACCCCGCGCTCGTCGGTTCAAGGGCCATCGGCAACCGGCCACCTGTCGCGAAAGCCACTTTCGGGACGTCTGATGTCCCGAAAGTGGCTTTCGCGACACACCACACCGGTCACAGCCGCATCGGCTCAGTTCGACGGCAGGACGCGCCCGCGCACCTCGCCGAACCCGATCCGCGAGCCGTTCGCGCCGGGCGCGGTCCCGGTGATCACGACCTCGTCGCCGTCCAGCAGGAAGGTGCGCTCCTCCCCCTTGACCGTGAGCGGTTCCTTGCCGCCCCAGGACAATTCGAGGAACGCGCCGCGCTGGTTCTTCTCCGGTCCGGAGATCGTGCCGGAGCCGTACAGGTCGCCCGTGCGCGAGGAAGCGCCGTTGACCGTCAGGTGCGCGAGCATCTGAGCGGGCGACCAGTACATCTCGCGGAACGGCGGGCGGCTGACCTCCTCGCCGTTCCATTCGATGACGAGGTCGATGTCGAGGCCCCACGGCTCGCTCTCCCGCAGGTACGGCAGCGGCTCCGGATCCGTCTGGCCGGGCAGCGGGATCCGCGCGGCCTCCAGCGCCAGGATCGGCACCACCCAAGGGGAGATCGACGTCGCGAAGCTCTTGCCGAGGTGCGGGCCCAGCGGGACGTATTCCCAGGCCTGGATGTCGCGGGCCGACCAGTCGTTGAGCAGGACCGCGCCGAAAACGTGGCGGGGGAAGGAATCCGGGGTGATCGGGGTGTTCAGCGGGGTGCCGGTGCCGACGACGAAGCCCATCTCGGCCTCGATGTCCAGCCGCGTGCTCGGCCCGAACACCGGCGCCGCTTCGGCCGGGGCCTTGCGCTGGCCGCTCGGGCGCACGATGTCCGTACCGGAGACCAGGACGGTGCCGGACCGGCCGTGGTAGCCGACCGGGAGATGCTTCCAGTTGGGCAGCAACGGTTCCGCGTCGGGCCGGAAGAGCCTGCCGACGTTCGAGGCGTGGTGTTCGGAGGCGTAGAAGTCGACGTAGTCCGCGACCTCGATCGGCAGGTGGAGGGTCACCCGTTCGATCGCGTGGACCGCGCCGTCGGGGAGCTCGCCGGAGACCAGGTCGCGGATCCGCTCCCGGACCGCCACCCAGCGGTCGTATCCCTGCGCCATGAACGGGTTCAGCGCCGGCGCGGTGAACACGTCGTCGCCGAGCGCCACGGCCAGGTCGAGAACGGAGTCGCCGACGCGCACGCCGACGCGCGGGGAATCGCCGTCGACGGAGAACACGCCGTACGGCAGGTTGTCGATCCCGAACAGCGAGCCTGCGGGGATGTCGATCGTGGTCATGCCTCTCCTCGGGGCGCGTCGAGCAGGCCGAGTCCGGCCAGTTCGGTCAGGGGGTCGGTGATGCTGCAGGTGCCGAACGACGTGAAGGCCGCGCGGAGGGCGGCGACGCGATCCGCGTCCAGCTCCCGGAGCCGCCTGGCGACGACGGCGCCGTCTCGTTCGGCGAGAACGGCTTCGGCGTCGCCATCGGTGAGGACGGCGTCGGTCGCGAGCATCAGGTTGAGGAAGCCGTGCTGTTCGAAGCCGGTCTCCGGATCGGTGTTGCGGAGGGCGTGGTGCAGCCCGGCGGTGGCCTTGAACGGAACGCCCGCCCCGACGGCCGCCCGGACCGCGGCGGCGAGCTCCGCTTCGCCGGGATACAGGTCGGCCCGGACGCCACCGGTGCGGAATTTCGCGTGGTGACCCGTGCCGGAAAGGGCGGTCAGCAGCGGGACACGGCGCTCGTCGCGCGGGATCTCGACGAAGACCGGCGCGGTGGCCCGGGAAATCCCGGCGAGCACCTCGTCCGGGCCCATCCCCTCGGGGACGGCGATCTCGAGCGCGTCGAGTTTCACCGGGAGCTTCTCCACGGCGCCGAGCACCCCGTCGAGCTGCTCGGGCCCGCCGGGGAGGGTCACCGAGACCGGCAGCGGGGTCGACCGGTCGCCGAGCACTTCGGCGAGGTCGCCGAGCGCGGTGGCGGCGATGACGAGCGGGCCGACGAGGTCGGCGTACCAGGCATCGAGGTGCTCGTCGTGTGCCGCGACGGCGTCCGGCAGCGGGGCCAGCCCCGGCGGGAACACCGCGGCGTCGTCGCACAGCCCGGCGAAGAGCGCGGGAATCCGTCCGCCGTCCACCATGGTCTCCTCCTCGCCGATTTAGTTCAGGCTTTTACTATCCCTGGGAAGGGTAGTCCGGTCGTCCGCGCGACGGGAAGGCCTACTTGCGGCTCCGGGTGCCGAACTCGGCGCGGCTCGTGATCAGCTTGCCCAGCAGCATCACCAGGATGCGCTGTTCGGTCTCGGTCAGCGCGTTCGTCCAGCCGAATTCGCGCTCGTTGTGCTCACGGAAGACCGAGACCATCTCCTCGTGCCCCGCCTCGGTCAGCGACAGCCGCACCGAACGGCCGTCGCGCTCGTCCGGGACCCGGTGGAGCATCCCCTCCGCGACCAGCGTCTTGACCAGATTCGACACCGCCGCCCGGCTCATCCCGGTCAGCCGGGCGGCGCTCGTCGGTTCGAGCGGCCCGGCGAGCCAGACAACGAACAGCAGCCGGAACGCCGACCACGACCGGCCGCGCGGCCGGTGCACCGCGGCTTCGAGGTCGTAGGTCACCAGGTCGGAGGCGCGATTGAGGGTCAGCAGCACCTCGGTCGCCAGCTGGTGCCGGAAGCCGTACTCGTGCGCGAGCCGCCGGTTCGCCAGCGCCACGAACGACCAGAAATCGAGCCCGGCCGCGTCCACGTCCTCCATCGGCGAACCCTAACCCGGCTCCGCGAAAATGGTCAAAGTCGAAACTATCTCACCGCGTAACTCGCGTGATTGGAGCCGTAACACGATGTTGCGGCTCCAATCACGCGAGTTACGCCTTCAAGCACGCGAGTTACGCCTTGCTCGCCTGGAGGTTTCTCTACTAAGTAGCCTGTATAGTAGAGATTTCTCCATGGCGGGGCGCCCGTCCACCCCTGTTTGCTGGAGCCATGAGCAGAACGGAAGTGCCACCGGGGACCGCCAAGGCCGTCCGCGTGGCCGCAGGGGATCTGGTGCGGGTCATCGACGTCGACGGCGGCCAGGTCGGCGATGTGTTCGCCTTCCGCGACGGCGGCGGGACCGAACTGACCGAGCACCACAGCGCGGCGCACACCCGCGCCGGTGTCGACCGGCTGTTCCCCGCGGTCGGCGAATCGTTCCTGACCGACCTGCGCCGCCCGATCCTGACGCTGATCGAAGACATCTCACCCGGCGAGCACGACATGCTCGTCCCGGCGTGCGACCCGGCCCGCTACGCCGCGCTGGGCGCTCCAGGCCACCGGTCCTGCGCCGCGAACCTGCGTGAGGCGCTGACGACCGAAGGTCTCGGCTTCACGGGCCCGACGCCGCAGCCGATCAACGTCTTCATGCGCGTCCCGGTCGGCGGGGACGGGCGCCTGAACTGGCTGACCGCGAACTCACGGCCCGGCGACGCGGTGACCCTGCGCGCCGAGCTGGACTGCGTCGTCGTGGTCTCCGCCTGCCCGCAGGATCTTGTCCGGATCAGCGACGCCGGACTCTCCCCGCTCGCCATCGAAACCGTCCACAATGGAGGAAACCGGTCATGACGACCACCATCGAACACCCCGCGCTGGCCCCCACCACGCTCGGCGGTCTCGCGCTGCGCAACCGCTACGCCGTCGCCCCCATGTCCCGCGTCTCGGCAAGTCCCGACGGCACCCCGACCGGCGAGATGGCCGACTACTACGCCGAATTCGCCCGCGGCGGCTTCGGGCTGGTGTTCAGCGAAGGCACCTATCCCGACAGCGCGGCCAGCCAGGGCTACCTCAACCAGCCGGGCCTCGCGCGGGACGAACACGTCGCGGGCTGGCGCGTGGTCACCGCCGGAGTCCGCGCGGCGGGCGGCCGGATGATCGCGCAGCTCATGCACGCCGGGGCGATCGCGCAGGGCCACCCGAACACAGTCGCTCCTTCGGCCGTCCAGCCGCGCGGGGAGATGATGCGCGCGTACGGCGGTTCCGGGCCGTGGCCGGTGCCGCGCGAGCTGACCACAGCCGAGATCGACGACGTCGTCGAAGGCTTCGCGGCAGCGGCCGTGCGTGCCCGTCAGGCCGGGTTCGACGGCGTCGAGGTGCACGCGGCGAACGGATACCTCCTCGACCAGTTCCTCACCGACTACACCAACCACCGCACGGACTCCTACGGCGGACCGGTCGCGAACCGGATCCGGCTGACCGCCCGCGTCGTGACCGCCGTAGCCGAGGCGGTGCCCGAGCTGGTGACCGGCGTGCGGCTGTCGCAGACGAAGGTCAACGACTTCACCTACCGCTGGCCCGGCGGCCGCGACGAAGCCGAGGTGATCTTCGCCGCGGTCGCCGAAGCGGGCGCGCAGTACCTCCACATCGCCAGCGAGGGCCGGAACTGGCTCGAAACGGCGAAGCTGGCCGACGGTGGCACCATCACCGCGCTCGCCCGGCAGGTCACCGGGCTGCCGGTGATCGCCAACGGCGGGATGCACGACCTCGCCCAGGCGCACGAGGTGCTCACCGGCGGGCACGCGGACCTGCTCTCGCTCGGGCACGGCGCGCTGGCCAACCCCGACCTGCCCGCCCGTGTCGCGGCGGCGCGGCCACTGGCCGAGTTCGATCGCGCGATGGTCTCCCCGACGGTCACGGTGGCGAACGCGCGCCGTTGGCGGGAGAGTCGGCAGGCGTGACGGAACCAAGCTGGCACGGCGGCGCGGCCGCGGTGGCGACCCTGACCTTCGACGTGGACGCGGAATCCCCGATCCTCGCGCGCGGGCGGGGCTACGCCGACCACCTCTCGACCATGTCCCATCAGGCGTACGGGCCCAGGGTCGGGGTGCCGCGCATCCTCGACCTGCTCGACGAACTAGCCGTGCCCGCGACGTTCTTCGTGCCGGGCTGGGTCGCCGAACAGCGGCCCGGCCTCGCCGCCACGATCGTGGAGCGCGGGCACGAGGTGGCCCACCACTCCTACAGCCACCGGCCGCCGACCGCGATGACCGCCGCGGAGCAACGCGCCGATTTCGAACGGGGCATGGCGGTCTTCGCCGCACAGGGCATCGAGATCAGCGGGCATCGCGCGGCGGGCTGGGAGTCCACTTGGGACACTCCGGCGCTGGTGGCCGAACACGGGTTGAGCTACGACTCGTCGCTGATGGCCGACGACCGGCCGTACCTGATCGAAACCGCGGCCGGCCGGATCGCCGAGCTGCCGGTGCACTGGTCGCTCGACGACTGGGAGCAGTACGCGTTCCTTCCCGCACCGCAGGTCGGCTCGGTGATCACGTCCCCTGTGCGGGTGCTGGAGATGTGGCGCGCGGAGCTGGACGCGATGCGCCGCTACCGGTGCCTGTTCAACCTGTGCCTGCATCCGTTCCTTTCGGGCAGGCCGGGACGGCTGGAGGCCGTGCGCTCGCTCATCGAGTTCGGGCTCGGCCTCGGCGACGTCCGGTTCGCCCGGTGCCGTGACGTGGCCGCCGCGGCGCTGGCCGACCTGGCGTTGCCCGCGGAACCCTTGCGGCGCCTCGAAATCGACCCGGCGGTCTACCCGGACTGAGCCGCTTCCAGCGCCAGGAACAGGTCGACCCGGTCGGCGGTCCGCCCGACGTCGCGGCCGGTCAGCTCGGTGACCTTGGCCAGCCGGTTGCGCAAGGTGTTGACGTGCACGTACAGGGCCGCGGCGGTGGCCGCCCACTGGCCGTCGTGGTCGAGGAACGCCCGCAGGGTCGCCTCCAGGTCGCCGTCGCGGACGCGGTCGTGCTCGCGCAGCGGACCGAGCAGGGCGTCGGCGAAGGTGTGCCGCCACTGCTCGTCGTGTGATTCCAGGAGCAGGCGATAGCTGCCCAGTTCGGCGAAACTCGCCGCGACCGGGCCGCCGCGTCTGCCCCGGAGCACTCGGCAGGCTTCGCGGCTGCGTGACAACGGCACCCGCAGTTCGGCCGCGCCGGGCACGGGATCGGCGAGTCCGACCACCACGCGTCCGCCGGCGAGCCGGTGTGACACCGCCGCCGCCAGCCGCGGCGCGAAGGCGGCGGGCGACTGCCGTCCCGACCGGAACGGCAGTACCGCGACGACGTCCTGGCTGCCCGCCGCCACGACCGCGGGCAGTCCGTCCGCCAGCAGGAAATCCGTCACGGCCTCCGCCATCCCCGCCCGCGTCGCGGCGTCGTCGCCCGCGAACGCCAGCGCGATCACCGCCAGGGGCCCATCCGGGTCGACGCCGAAGGCCCGCAGCCTGCCGGGCACCTCCGCGGCGCGCTGCGCTCCGGACAGGATCATGTCCAGCAGTTCGACGGCGAACCGCATCTCGATCGCCTGCACCGCCTGGTGCCGGGCCACCTCCAGGCTGAGGTAGCGGGCGGTCTGCTCCAGCGCGTCCCGCTCCTCGCGCGTCAGGCCGGCCACGGGCCGCAGGCACAGCAGCGCGGCGTCCGCGTCGCCGATCGCGCCCACCGGGAACAACGCCGCCCGCGTCCCCGCACCGAGATCCGCCTCCAGCGGCGGCGGATGCCCGGCCAGCGCCTCCGCCGCGGCGCGTGACTGCCCGGCGTCCAGCGCGGCACCGGCGGACGCGAGCTCCCGGCCCATCCGGTCCACGACGGCCAGCGGGAGCTCGTGCTCACGACGGAGGATCGCGAGCACCCCGGCCGCGCCCGCGCCCCGCGAAAGCGCCGAGGTCAGCTCGTCGCCCCGGCGCACCATCGACATCAGCGCGTTCTGCCGGTCCGCGGCCTGGATCGCCGCCGCGGCGCGGGTGACCGCCGTGAACGGCACCGCCACCGAGATCTCCAACAGGGGCAATCCGGCTTCCCGGCAGGCCTCGGCGAGTTCCGGAGGAGTGTCGGGTTGCTCCACGCGCAGGCCGAAGATGACGCCCGCCGCTCCGGCGCCGGCCACCCGCGCGACGAAGTCCGCCGGGGCGACGCGGTCCAGCCACAGTCCGTTGGTCAGCACGACCTCGTGCTCGCGCACGTACGGCCCGGGGTCGGGGAGCTCGGTGTTGTGCACCCACAGCACCTGCCCGGTCAGCGCCCCGTCGCGGCCGGGGACGACCACCCGCAGTTCGAGAGCCGGGTCGTCGACCAGGGCCGCCAAGGTCAGCATGACTGTGAATATATCCAGCCGGGTACGTCCTTTATGGATGAACGGCCATTTCATCGTTTTGTCATGAGCGCTGATTAGCGTGCTTCGAAGACCCCTTCAGGATTCGAGGAGAACCACTGTGACGGCAGTTTCCCGCACGATCGCCGAGCGCTACACCCTGCTCGAGGAGCTGGGGCGCGACGGGACGGCCGTGCTGTGGCGTGCCGAGGACGGGCCGGACGGCGACCGGGTCACGATCAAGGAACTACGGCTCCCCGGCCACGAGCCCGCCCTCGTCGAGCGGCTCCAGCGCGAAGCCCGCGTCACGGTCGATCACCCGTCGGTGGTGCCCGTCCACGACGTCGTGGTGACGGACGGGACGGCGTTCCTCGTGATGGGCCCCGTGGAAGGGCGGACTCTGGAGGACATCGCGTCCGCGGGTCCGCTGCCTCCGCGGTTCGTGGCGGACCTCGGCGGACAGGTGCTCGGCGCGCTCACCGCCGCGCACACGGCGGGCGTCGTACACGGGGACGTGCGGCCCTCGAACATCCTGGTGGCTCCCGACGGGACGGTGAAACTGACCGGTTTCGGGATCGCCAAGGCCCTCGACCCGGCAGGCACCCCCGCGTTCCTCGCCCCCGAAACGATCGCGGGGCACGAGGCCACTCCCCATTCCGATCTCTGGTCGCTCGGCGTGACGCTGCTCAGCGCGAGCGAGGGCGGGAACTTCTTCCAGCGGGCGAACGTCGCGGCCACGCTGTACGCCGTCGTCAACGAGCAGCCGCCGTTCAACCGGACGCCCGCGCCGCTCGCGGACGTCCTCCGCGGGCTGCTGGCGAAGGCACCGCAGGCACGCATGCTGCCGGACCAAGCGCTCCCGCTGCTGGCTCACGCCGCGAGCGGGGTCGAAACCCCCGTGCCGCGGCCGCCTTCTCCCGGGCTCGGCATGCCTTCGATGCCCGCGATCCTGGCCGGGGTGGCGAGCATCCTGTTCGGCTTCTACGTGCTGACCGACGCGATGATGATCCACCAGCCGTACCTGTTCGAGGTGTTCTGGCCGCCGATGCTCCTCGCCCGCGTCGGCATCGTCCTGGCGGGCGTGTTTTCGATCGTCGGTGGCGGTCTCCTGTTCGCCAGCGTCCGCCGCGGTCAGGTCGTGACCGCCGCCGGCGCGGGGCTGACGTTGCTCAGCCTGCTCCTGCTGCAGACGCTGGACGAACGGGAATACCTGGGCCTTCCCCTGTATCCGGGGCTCGCTCTCGATCTCGTCGCGCTCGTCTTCGCCGCCGTGCTGGTCATCGGCGTGTGGCTGGTCCCGGTCAAACGCCCTGCTGTGGGCTGATCCGCTCACAGCAGCGAAACCGGCGGGCGGCCGCGCCCCGGCGGCATGGTCGGGGCATGACCGACAACGAGAAGCAGCCACTCTTCGACCAACGGCTCCGGGAACGGTTCTTCAGCCAGCGTGTGCTGGTCCTCGACGGCGCGCTCGACGACGACAACGGGACCGTCCTCACCACCCAGCTGCTGTCACTCGCGAGCGAGGACCCGCGCAAGGACATCGCGTTGTGGATCCACTCGCCGGGCGGTTCGGTCCCGTCGATGCTGGCCATCCGCGACGTGATGCGGCTCGTGCCGTGCGACGTCGCCACCCTCGCGCTGGGGCTGGCGTGCAGTGCCGGGCAGTTCCTGCTTTCGGCGGGCACCCCGGGCAAACGCTTCGCCCTGCCGCACGCCCGGATTCTCATGCACCAGGGTTCGGCCGGTATCGGCGGTTCGGCCGTCGAGGTGGAGGTGCAGGCGGACGACCTGCGCTACACGCGGGACACGGTGCTCGGCCTCATCGCCGACGACACCGGGCAGCCCATCGACCGGATCTTCGCCGACTCGCTCCACGATCGCTGGTTCACCACCGAGCAGGCGCGCGAATACGGCTTCATCGACCACATCGTCGAGAGCCTCGACCAGGTCGTCCCCGTCCGCACGCACAGACTCGGCCTCGGCACGGAAAGGGGTGCGGGCGCATGAGCTCTTACACCATCCCCAACGTCATCTCCCGCAGCCCCGCCGGCGAGCGGATCATGGACGTCTACTCGCATCTGCTGTCGGAGCGGATCATCTACCTCGGGACCGCGATCGACTCCGGCGTGGCGAACGCCCTGATCACCCAGCTGCTGTACCTGGAGGCGGACAACCCCGAGCAGGAGATCAACCTCTACATCAACACCGAGGGCGGCGACCCGTCGGCGATGCTCGCGTTGTACGACACCATGCGTTTCATCAAGGCGCCGGTGGCCACGACCTGTGTCGGCCAGGCCGTCGCGGCGGGCGCGATCCTGCTGGCCGCGGGCGAGGCGGGGCACCGGTTCGTGCTGCCGCACACCAGGGTGGTGCTGCACCAGCCCGCCGCGCAGGGCCGGGGCACTATCCCGGACCTCATCCTGCAGGCCGACGAGGTCGTGCGGGTGCGGACGCAGCTGGAGGAGATCCTTTCCGCGCACACCGGCCGAGCCGTGTCCGATCTCCGGCACGACACCGACCGGGACCGCGTGTTCGACGCGGCGGGCGCGGTCGCGTACGGGCTCGCGGACCGCGTTCTCGACGAGCGTGCTTAAGCGGTGTTCATAAGCCGAGGTTCGCGGTCTTTCGCGGTCACTGGCAGCACGAAGCCCATCGAACAGGCTTATTGACGGGTAAGGCGAAGGTGGCGTGGTCGGCACTTCCGCGGGGCACACTCGAAGCCGACAGCGCTGGTGCTGATGTCGCGAAAGCCACTTTCGAGACACCAGACGTCCCGAAAGTGGCTTTCGCGACACATCCGACAGCGCTGAGACCTCCGGCCTCAATCCCCCATCGACGTTGCGAAAGCCTCTTTCGCAACACTGATGGTTGCGAAAGAGGCTTTCGCAACACGCTGCCTTCGGCTTACCCCTCGATATGGAACACGCTCAAGCGGCCATGAGCACGGGCCCTCGCGGGCGGCGGCCGACCGCGAGCCCCGTGCTGCCGCCCCGGCTGATCGTGCCCGCGATACCGAAGAGCAGATCCGCCAGGTCGAGCCCGAGCGCGCCGGTGACCGCGGCGATCATCTCGCTGGACGGCTCCTTGCGGCCGCGTTCGATCTCGGAGAGGTACTGCGGCGAGATCCCGGCGCGTTCGGCGACGTCGACGAGGCGGCCGCCCTGTTCCTCCCGCGCGGCGCGCAGGCTCTTGCCCAGCACGTCACGCCACAGCGGCTCCGGTTCGGGACGCTTCTGGTGGAAAGGGAGGATGTCCGCCATACGCTCATCGTGACATTCCGCCGGGGCGCGCGTGCTCCGTTCCGCTCAAGGCGAAACGGAGCCACGGAACGCGCGCCGGTACGCGCCCGGCGTCGTGCCGACCTGATCACGGAAACGGCGGCGGAGGTTCACGGCCGACGTCAGGCCGACGCGGGTCGCGATCACCTCCACCGGTAAGCCGGTCTCCTCCAGCAGGGTGCGCGCCTCGGTCACGCGCCGCGTCAGCAACCAGGCGCCCGGCGTGGTGCCGAGCTGATCGGCGAAGCGCCGGGCGAGCGTGCGGGGCGAGACGTTGAGGTGCGCGGCCAGATCGCCCACCGACAACGGTGTCCCGAGGCGCTCACCCGCCCATTCGAGGAGACCGTCCAGCTCGTCGCCGGGCGGCGGGGCCGGGACGAACTGCGCCTGACCGCCGTCACGGTGCGGCGGCATCACCATGTGCCGGGCGACGAGGGCGGCGTGCGCGGCCCCGTGGTCGCGCCGGACCAGGTGCAGGCAGAGATCGATTCCCGCGCCCGCCCCGGCGCTCGTGGCGACGTCACCGTGGTCCACGTAGAGCACGTCCGGTTCCACGCGAATCCGGGGGAATTCCTCCTGCAGCCGGGAAGCACGCGCCCAATGCGTGGTCGCCGTCCTGCCGTCCAGCAGCCCGGTGCGGGCCAGCGCGAAGACACCCGTGCAGATCGTGACGAGCCGCGCTCCCCTGGCGTGCGCGCGCAGGAGCGCCCGGCGCACCGGGGCCGAGAGCGGCGCCTCCGCCGGCGACCAGCCGGGGATGAGCACCGTGTCGGCGTCCGCCAGCGCGGACAGGCCTTTGGTCACGGAGATCGCGTACCCGGCCGTGGTCGGCACCTGGCCGGGTTTCTCCGTGCAGACGTCGAATTCGTAGTACCGCGGCACTCCGGCGCGCTCCGTGCCGAAGACCTCGGCGGCGATCCCGAGCTCGAAGGTCGACTGCACCGGCCGTACCAGTGCCCTCACGCGATGCATGGCAGAAAAATACCCTATGGTGTCTTACCTGACACTGTCCGGCCGCGAGGCGGCCACGGCACCATGAGGTCATGCACTCCGAGATCCTCGCCCAAGAGGGCTACACTTCCGTCCCTGTCAAGGAATCCCCCGTTCGCGAGCTGTTCCCCGGGATCCGACTGCGTCCACTGTGGACGGGAGCGGACGGCGCGCAGGCCAACGTGCTGGAAATGGACCCCGGCTCCTCGTGGCCGCATCGCGACGTCCACGAACCGGGCCCCGAAGAGGTGTTCGTCGTCTCCGGCACGTTCAACGACGGAGCGCGCGACTATCCGGCGGGGACCTTCCTGCACGCTCCGGCCGGTTCGTGGCACGTGCCCGCGTCGGCGACCGGATGCACGCTCTTCGTCTTCTATCCCGAGGGCTGAGCCGCCAGGAACGCCAGAATCCGTTGCCAGGTCAGGGCCGCCGCGTCCTCGTCGTGGTCGGGCAGGCTGCTGTCGGTGTAGAAGTGGCCCGCTCCGGGGTAGGTGAACACCCGCGCGTCGGCGCCGGAGCGGGCCGCCGCGGCGAGCCAGCCGGGAAGCGCGGCCGGTGGCGCGAAATCGTCCGGGTCGGCCGCGTGGAGCTGGATCGGCAGCCCGTCGCGGACTTTCGCGGGCAGGTCGGCGATGGCGTGGAGCAAGAGCACGCCGGCGGTGTCTGGCCGGTGCGGGAGCAGGCCCGCGGCCACCACCGCGCCCATCGACATCCCGGCCAGCACGGTGTCCTCGGGCAGCTTCCGGGCGGCGTCGAGCGCACGGGTGGCGACGGTGGACCATCCGATCCGGTCCTTCAGCGCGAATCCGTCTTCGAGCGTGGTCGCGGTCTCGCCGCCGTAGAGGTCGGGAGTGGTGACCTCGTGCCCGGCGGCGCGCAGGCGGTCGGCCGCGGCCAGCTCGGCAGGCCGTAATCCCAGGACCGAGTGGAAGAGGACGACGTTGGTCATCCGACGACCGACAATCCGCTTTCGGTCGCGAGGATCCCCGCGACCGAGACGGCCTGCTCGCCGGTGATCTTCGCGCCGCGCAGGGTCAGCAGACCGCGGACATCGGACAGGCGCGAACCGCGGAGATCGCAGTCCAGCGCGGAGACGGCAGCGAATTCCGTTCCGGCGAACTCACAGTCCACAAAGGTCAGCCGGGACAGGTCACCGGAGAACACCGTTTCCCGGAAAGAACATCCGGAGAAGACGGCCGGACCCTTGGCGCGCTCGACCGTCACCGACGCGTAGTCGAACCGCCCGTTCTCGACGTACAGATCGGTCGCGGAGGTGATCGCCACCCCGAGCCCGATCGCGCGGCAGCGAAGGATTTCGACCCGGCGGGCAGACAGTTCGCGGATCGCCGCGTTGGACAGGTCGACGCCTTCGAAGGTCACGTCCGAGAGCGTCAGCCTGTCGAGCCGGGAGTTCGCCAGGCTCACGTCCGAGACGACTGAACGCGCGATCTCGCCGCCGCCGCGGACCCCGCTCTGGTCGCCGCCGTCGAGGCGGACCGAGTCGAAGTCGAATTCGCCCCGGAACACGGCGGGTTCGCTTTCGAGGTCGTCGCGCTCGACCGAAGGGCGCCGCACCTTGATGCCGTCGAAATCCCGGAAGTCCATGATCCGGACCGTACCCCAGGGGCTCGCGCGTGAAGGCTGCCTTCACGCGCGAGCAAGCCCGCAGGGGTCAGTCCCCGACGCCCTTCACGGCGTCCTTGATCTTCTCGCCTGCCTGCTTGACGTTGGCCTTGCCCTGCTCGGCCTTGCCTTCGGCCTGCCACTGCTCGTTGTCCGTGGCGTTACCGGCGGCTTCCTTCGCCTTGCCCTTGAGCTCGTCGATCTTGTTCTCGGCTTTGTCGTTCATCAGGGCCTCCCTTTCGTTGTCCGCTGCCTCCGGATACCCGCCGGCGGGCCAGGGAAACGACGTTTTCGCTGTGGCCCTCATCTCTCCCCACCCGTGTGGCCGCACGGGTACACCGTCTGCGCGACGACGGCCTCACAGGCCGGGCAGTTGTTCACCGGCCGCTCGCGGCGGCCCCAGTACGCATGGGTCGCCCCGCAGAGCGCCGTGACCGGCTCGCCGAGGCCGGGGTCCGGGTTGCAGACAGGACAGTAGGCGTGGGCCGCCCGTTCGATTCCGGCCGTCATCCGCCACCTCCGGGTGTGGTCGTTCCCCCTTCACGGTACGGCGCTCCCCGCACCGTCCCCCGATCGTGGATCGCCGTGGCCCTGAATGGCCGATGTGCCGCTACGCCACCGGTTCTATCGTTCGGACGCATGGCAAGCGACTTGCAGCGGCGCAAGATTTCGGGCGTCTTCGCCGCGATGGACGTCGACGGCGACGGTTTTCTCCAGGAGCGGGACTTCCAGGCGCTGGCCGACCGCTGGGCGCGGCGGCGCGGCCCGGGTGACGAGCGGCGCCTGACCGGCATCATGCTCAGCTGGTGGACGACGCTGCTGGCCGCGTCGGATCTCGACCGGGACGACAAGGTCACCCTGGACGAGGTCCTGCTGGTGGTCGACAAGCTCCCGGACACGCCCGAGGCCGTGACCGCGACGGCCGACGCGATGTTCGAAGCGATCGACGAGAACGGCGACGGGCTGATCTCCGCGGCGGAGTACCGCCAGCTGATCGAGGTCTGGAACGGCCGCCCCACCGACACCGACGCCACCTTCCCGCTGCTCGACTCCGACGGTGACGGAATGCTGTCCCGTGACGAGTTCGCCGCGCTGTGGCTGGAGTTCTGGGCGGGCGACGACGCGAAGGCCCCGGGCACCCTGGTCTTCGGCCCGCTGGCCGCCTGACGGCTTTCGGGCGGACCCGGTGGCCATACGGGCCAGACCCCGGCCTCCACCGCGTCGCGGACGTCCCGGCCGCTCAGGATGTCAGGCGTGGACGAGGTGGCCGAGCGGATCCTGGAGCGTGTCACCGGCGAGGGCGCGCCCTGCGTCTGGGTGACCGGGCCGGCGGGCGTCGGCCGGACCACGCTGCTCGCGCGGCTGTCCGAGCGGCTTTCCGCGTCAGGGCAAGAGGTTTCGACCGTGCGCTTCACGCAGGACGGCGACCTCGCGCCCGGCGGCGATCCGTGGCCTCCCGTCACCGGCGACGGGCACGTGCTGCTGCTCGACGACACCCAATGGATGCGAAACGACGACCTCGCCGTCCTGGCGACGTTGATCCGCCGCTCGTCGCACAGGCTGGTCTGCGCCACGCGGACCCCGGTCCGTGACGCGGCCGAGAGGCTCGCCGTCGTGCGCCGGCTGCGTGCCGAAGGCCTGGTGGAACCGGTGCGGCTGCTGCCGTTGACGGCCGCGGAGATCACGCGGCCCGTCGTCGAGGCGCTGGGCGCCGTTCCGAGCGACCTGCTCCGGGACCGGCTGCACGAACTCAGCCGGGGAGTGCCCGCCGCGTTGCGCCAGGCGCTGGACCTGCTGCGCGCGCAGGGCGCGATCCGGATCGTCGACCGGCGCGCCTACCTCGTGCCCGGCACGCTGGTGCCGCTGCGATCCATGCAGCTGGCCCCGGAGCGGCTCGCGGTCGCGAAGGCCGCCGCGATGCTGCATCCGCTCGGTGCGGCGATGCCGTCGCTGATCAGCGAGGTCCTCGCGCAGGATCCCGCGGAAACGCTCGCGATACTGGAAACCCTGCGAGCGGACGGGATTCTGCACCGCGGCCGGGGCTGGCGGTTCACCGTGCCGGTGGTGGCGTACGCGCTGATCGCCGAACTCGGGCCCTTCGAACGCCGGCGTATCTCCGCGGCCGCCGTCACCGCGTTGTGGAACGGGACCGCGCACACGTCCGCCCCGTACTACCTTCCCGACCGGATCGCCGAGGCAGGCAAGCTGATCGACCCGCGCCGCGCCCTCGCCGAACTGCTCGACAACGCGGCATTCCTGCCCGACGACCAGACCACCCGCGGCGCGCGATGGTTGCGTGCCGCGGTCGAGCTGACCGAGGACCGGCCGCAGCGGGCGAGGGTGACCCTGCTCCACACCATGTGGTGTCACCTGAACGGCGACCACGAACAGAGTCTCGTGGGGACGCGGCGGCTGCTGGAGGAATTCCCCGACCGGCTGTCCGCCGACGCCGCGCAGGAAGCCCAGTCGATCGCCGTCTGCGCGCTGCACAACTCCGGCAACACGGCCGAACTGGCGAGGATCGCCACGAACCCGCCGGACTGGTCGGTGGCCTCGAGCGCGATCGCGCTGAGCCTGCTGGACCGCTGGGCGGAAGCGGCCGAACTGCTGGCGGAGAACGATTCCTGGCGGACGGGATCGATGGTTTCCGCGATGCTGGGCGAACTCTTCGGCAGTCTGGCCGAGCTCTGGGCAGGCCGCTCGGCGAGGTTCGGCGCGAACCTGACCGAACGCGAACGGTGGCCGCTGAGGACGGCGCGGCGGCACCGGAACGACCAGATCACCTCGTACGTCACCGCGTTGCTGGTGCTGGGCGAACGAGCACGCGCGGAGAAACTGCTCGCCGACGAGGACTTCCCCGAAACCGGGCTGCGCGACAGCGAACGTTCGATGCTCGCGGTCATGCGGGGCCTGCCCGCCCGCGCCATCGACTTCGCCCACCGCAGCGTGGCCGACCGTTCGCGGCGCGGGTACGACACCGGCTCGGCCGCGATGCACCTGTCGACCGTCTCGGTCCTGCTGTCACAGGGACGGTTCACCGCGGCACGGGAACTGCTGACCGCCGCGCGCGCCACGGCGCCGATGCTGGCGCATCTGCTCGACATCGCCGAAGCCCGGGTCGACATGGCGCTCGGCGAGACCGACCGGGCCGCCAAACGCCTGCACGCGGCCACCTGCGGACTCGCCGTCGGCACGGACATCGCCTGGGCCGATCTCGCCGAACTCGCGTTGCGGAAGAACGACCGCGCCGCGGCCAGGAAGGCGCTCGACGCGCTGGAAGAACTCGCTTCCGCGATGCCGACCGGGCGGGTGCTGCTGCATCGCCACCTGGTCCGCGCCTGCCTCGGACAGGAGCCGGACGACGAGTGCCTGTGGCTGGCCGGGGAACGCGATCAGCCGTTCGAACGCGCCATCGCGGCCGAACGCCTGGTACGGCACCACGCGACGGATCCCAAGGTGCTCGTCGAGGTCTACGAGACGCTCGGTTCGCTCGACGCGCTGCTGTACCGCGCGCGGTTGCGGAATCTCATGCGGGACAACGGGATCACTCCCCCCGGTGACCACGAGGCGACGGCCGCCGAGAACGAGCACCTGCTGGCACTGCTGGCGGGCGAAGGGCTGACGAACGAGCAGCTGGCGAAGACCCTGCAGACCAGCCGCAAGAGTGTGGACGGACGGCTGAGCCTGCTCTTCACCCGGACCGGTTACCGCTCCCGGATCGAACTGGCCACGGCCCTGTTGAACGGCCGATACGCCTCGTGAAGGCGCCGGACGTCCGGGTCGCCGTCTACGCGGCGGACCCCGTGACCAGCGCGGGCCTCGTCGGCATCCTTTCGCAGGACGCGACGATCGCGGTGGTCGCCGACCAGGACGCCGACGTGCTGGTGGCCGCCGAGGACCCGGCCGGGCAGGACCTGCCCGTGCTCCGGCGGGCGGTGAGCGAACTGGGCGCCCTGCCCGGGATCCTCATCGCCGGACCGCTCCCGCCGTCCGGCCACCGCTGGGCCGCGGACGCCGGCGTGCGCTGCGTCCTGCCGCATCGGGCGGCCCACCCGGACCGGCTGATCGCCGAGGTCACGGCCGCGCGATCGGCGCCGACGGCCTCCGCCGACCGGCTGGCCGCCGGATACTGCGCCCTGGCCGAAGGCCCGGCGCCGTTCCACCAGCGCGAGATCGACGTGCTCCGGCTGATCGCGGAGGGCAAGGACACCGCGGAGATCGGTGCCGCGATGGGCTACTCCCAGCGCACCATCAAGAACATCCTGCACCACGCGCAGCGGCGGCTGGCCCTGCGGAACCGCGCCGAAGCGGTGGCCGAAGCCATCCGGGCCGGCCTGATCTGAGAGTTACGCCCTCAATCACGCGAGTTACGCCCTCAATCACGCGAGTTGCGCCCTCGACCACGCGAGTCCGGTCTCAGATCACCCCGGCCCGCACCGCGTACGCGACGGCGTGCGGCCGGTTCTTCAGCTTCAGCCGCCCGGTGATGCCCTGGATGATGTGCTTCACGCTGCGTTCCGAGTAGCTGAGCTCGCCGGCGATCTCGACGGTGTCCTTGCCCTCGGCCATCAGCCGCAGGACGTCGATCTCCCGGGTGGTGAGCCCGGCGGTGTTGACGCCCATCGGGTCGAGCACCTCGCGCTGCAACCGCTCGACGTGCTTGAGCAGTTCGCCGAGCAGGCTCGGCGGGAGCACTCCGCCGCCGGTGGCCGCCGCGCGGACGGCGTGCGCCAGCCGTTCGCCAGTCGTGGCCGAGCGCGGCAGGACCGCCACCACCCGGCATTCGATGGCGGGTACGAGTTCCGCCTCGCTGATCTGGCTCACCACGAGCACCACCGGCTTGCCGTCCTCGGCGGCGAGCCGCCGCAGCCAGAGCACGATCTCCGGCGTCAGGCATTCGGCGGCGAACACCAGCACGTCGGTCTCGGCGCGCTGATCCCAGTCCCGGATGTCGATCCCCTGCTGCGTGCCCAGCTGGCTGGCCAGACCCGCGGTGGTGATCGGGTCGGGCGCGTGCACCGCCACGGTGATCTGTCGGGTTTCCGTGTCCACTTCGTCCCCTCCGCTTGTCCGCGGCCCCAGTCGGATGGGACACAGTCTGCGAAGGAGCTCTTCACGAAGTCTCCACGAGTTCTCAACGAGGCGTGAAGGACTTCGTGGCCTGCTGAAACGCCTCGACGTACTTGGGCAGCTCGTCCAGGATCTCGCGGAGCCTGCCCTCGGGTCCGGTGTAGTCCGGGTCGGCCAGGAGGGCGTAGCCGAAAGCCAGCGTCCGCCGAAGCTCGGCGATACGCGCTTCGGCCTCATCGGCGTCGAGCACCAGCCTGCCGTTCCTGGCGAGGCTGAGCAGGACGTCACCGGCGAAGTGTTCAAGATCCTGGCTCACTGTCACAGCATGCACAGCGTCGCATGCCTTCCACCAGCGCCGCCGGACTTTCTGCCCCCGAGCACGCCCGGCTTGCCCGGTCGCCCCTGGCCTGAACAAGGCCTGAAACCCACATGAACGGACATCCGACAGTCCACGAAACGGCTTGTTCCGGGCTCGGCCGCCGAAACCCACACGGTGAGTGCCCGATTGATTGCGAAACCCACATCGCCGCCACTAGGCTTTCCGCTGAGCAGGACACTCTTTTTCGGCAGTCGGACGCACAGGCGGCAGGTCATGGACGAGGTTTCCTCGCTGACGGTGCGTCTGCTGGGCGGTTCCCCCGCGCGCCACGGCGAAGGCGAGATCGCGCTGGGCCCCGCCCAGCGGCAGGCGGTGTTCGCCACCCTCGCCCTGCGTGCCGGCCAGTTCGTCTCCCGCAAGGAGATCATCGACGCCGTCTGGGGCGAGCGTCCCCCGGACAGCGCCACCGGCATCGTGTACACCTACGTCTCCGCGTTGCGCCGCGCGCTGGAGCCGGCGGGCGGGCCGCTCGTCGCCAGCCGCGCCGGCTACAGCCTCGACCTGCCGAGGCAGCAGGTCGACGTCCACGTCTTCGAAGCCGAGCTGGAGCGGGCCCGCGCGCACCGGCTCGCCGGCTCGCCCGAACGGGAGCTGGAGTCGCTTCACTCCGCGCTCGGGCAGTGGCGGGGTTCCGCGCTCGACGGGATCCCCGGGCCGTTCGCCGAGACCCAGCGCGCCCGGCTGAACGAGCTGCGGATGAGCGCGCTCGAACGCCAGGCCGAGGTCGCGCTGCACCTCGGCGCCTACCGCGAACTCGTGGGCGAGCTCGCCGTGCTGGTCGAGCGCCATCCGTTGCGCGAAGGCCTGCACCGGATGCTGATCACCGCGTTGTTCCGGTCCGGCAGGCAGGCCGAGGCGCTGGCCGCGTTCGACCGTGCCCGCGAGACGATCATCGAGCAGTCCGGTCTCGAACCCGGGCCGGAGCTGCTCGCGCTGCGGCAGCGGGTCCTGGACGACGATCCGGCGCTGCACCACCAGGACCGGCCGGAACGGCATCGGCAGGCCCACGCCGTGCCCCAACGGCCGTCCGCGTTCGTCGGCCGGGAGTTCGAACTCCGCCGGGTGCGCCGTCATCTGGCCGCGCTCATGGACGAAGGCCGCGGCGGGACGATCTGGCTGGACGGCGAGGCGGGCGGCGGCAAGAGCGCGTTCCTGGCGGAGGCCCTCGCCTCGGCGCGGAGCCGCACGCGCTGGGTCGAGGCCGACGAGCTGACCAGCGCGGTCCCGCTGAGCCTCATCGCCGACAGCCTCGGCGGCGAAGCGCTCGACGATCTCGGCAGAACGGTCACCGAACTGTGCGAGGACGGGCCGTGGGTGCTCGTCTTCGAAGACCTGCACTGGGCCGACGAGGAAAGCCTGCTCGCATGGCAACGGCTGCACGGGTTCACCGCGCACCTGCCGCTGTTGCTGGTCGGCTCGGCTCGCCACCTCCCCCGGCGCCGCACCCTCGAAGTCCTCCGCTCGCGGCTCGACGGGGACGTCATCTCGCTGCCACCGTTCGACGGCCCGGCCGTCGCCGCGCTCGCCGAGGAGACCTTGGCCAGGGACCCGGGCGAGGACTTCCTCGGGTTCGCCGCCGAGTACAGCGCCGGAAATATCGGCTACCTGTGCGAGCTGTTCGCCGAGTTCGCCGACGGGCGCGAACCAGACGTCACGCCGCACAGCAGGCTCGCCGCCGTGGTCGAAGATCATCTCGCCGCGCTTTCCGTGCCGTGCAAGCGAACGCTGAGCTCGGCGGCCCTGCTCGGCTCGTCGTTCACGGTCGCCGATCTGACGGGTGTCACCGGCCGCGAACTGCGGGCGCTCATCGAATCGGTCGAAGAGGCGCTCGCCGCGCACGTGCTGGAAACCGAGGGAGAACGGCTGCGGTTCCGGGTCCCGCTGGTGCGGGACGTGTTCGCCGCGAACACCCCGCCCGCCATCCGCGCCGTGCTGCACCAGGAGATCGCCGCCACCATGGCGGGTTCCGGCGCGCCCGCGGACCGCGTCGCCGAGCAGTTGCTCCAGGTCGGCGACGAGCTGACGGCCCGCTGGATCCCGCAGTGGCTGCTCGACAACGTCCGCGCGCTGTCCACCGGGCCGGCGGTCGAACTGCTCCATTTGCTTTCCCACCAACGAAATCTGACCGAGGAGCAGCACCGGAGCCTGGCGGGCGAGCTCGCCGCGCTCCTTTTGCCCGAATCGGGCGCCACGCCCCCCGGGTCCGCGCAGCCCTGGTGCGCGCCGCTGCACGCACTCGCCCGGGTGCGCAACCGAACCGGATCGAGGACGTCCTAAACTGCGGGGACACAGTAGTGATCCGGCCACTTTCGGTGCATGACGAGAAATGGAGCCGGCGTGACGAACGGGCTGCGCGTCGAGCTGCTCGGGCCGCCTCGTGCCTGGCTCGACGACGTCGAGCTGAAGCTCGGGCCCGCCCGGCAGCGCGCGGTCTTCGCCACCCTGGCGGCGCGGCGCGGCCAGGCGATCTCCCTCGGCGAACTGATCTCCGGCGTCTGGGGCGAGTCGGCGCCCGCCAGCGCCACCGGCAGCGTCCACACCTACGTCTCCGGTCTGCGCGGCGCGATCCGCAAGGCCGGCGGTGACGCGCACCAGGTCCTGAGCTCGTCCGGGTCGAGTTACGTACTGCGGCTGGACCGGGAAGCGCTCGACGTCAGCCGGTTCGAGCAGGACGCCGCGGCCGCTCGACGGCTGCTCGCCCAGACCGATCAGCGGGGTGCGGCCGCCCGGCTCACCACCGCGCTCGGCCTCTGGCGCGGCGAGGCCTACTCCGGCGTGCCGGGGCCGTTCGCCGAAGCGGAACGCGTCCGGCTGACCGAACTCCAGCTCACCGCCACGGAACTGCGCGCCACGGCTCTACTCGGCATCGGCGACCACCGCGAAGTGGTGGCCGAACTGACCGCGCTGGTGCAGCGGCACCCGCTCCGCGAGTCGTTGCACGAGACGCTCATGCGCGCCCTGCACGCCAGCGGGCGGCCGATCGAAGCGCTCAGCGCGTATCGCGAGGCCAGGCGGATACTGCGGGACGAGCTCGGCGTCGAACCCGGTGCGCCGTTGCGTGATCTGCACCAGCGGATCCTCGACGGCAGCGAAAAACCTGTCACCCGACCGAAACCGGCTCCGGTCCGCGTCGTGCCGCCGCCGGTCGCCAAGGCGATCGAACGCGGCGGCCAGGGCAGGCTGCCCGGCCGCGCCCGGCAGGTCGAGCGACTGGACGGTTTCGTCACCGACGTGCTCGCCGGCCGCGGCCGCCCGGTCTGGCTCGAAGGCGAACCGGGTATCGGGAAATCCGAACTGCTGATCGCCGGGCTCTCGGGCGCCGCGGCGCGGGGCTGCCAGCTCGCCTGGACCGCGGCCGACGAGCTGCGGCAACGGTTCCCGCTGCAGGTCATCATGGAATGCCTCGGGGTGCACCACGGCGCGGCGGATCCGGCCAAGGCCAAACTGGCGGGCGAGCTGCACGCCGAACCCGCGCACGGGAACTGGGGCCCCGCCGACCCGATCTTGTCCACTGTGGACAAACTGCTCGCGCTGGTCGACGAGACCTGCGCGGCCGGCCCGCTGGTGCTGGTGATCGACGACCTCCACTGGGCCGACGAGGCGAGTGTGCTGCTGTGGCAACGGCTTGCCGCCGCCACCCGCCAGCTGCCGCTCCTGCTGGTCGCCGCCACCCGCACCGGGCACGGCCGCCGCGACCTCGCCCAGCTCCGCCGCGGGGTCGAGGCGAGGGACGGCGAGATCATGCCGGTCGAGGTGCTGACCGACGACGACGTCACCGCCGTGTTCGAGGTGGTCCTCGGGGCCAAGCTCGGGGCGAGTCTCCGCCCGCTGGTCCGGCGCGCGGCCGGGAATCCGCTCTACGCCAGGGAAATCGCGCACGATCTGGTCCGCACCGGCTCGTTGCGGATCAAGGACGGCGTCGCCGAGGTGACGCTGGACGGCACCGAGAACGCGCCGCGGTCGCTGCTGGCGGCGGTGGCCAGGACGCTGGAATGCCTCGACCCCGCCACGACCGACATCCTGCGGACCGCCTCGCTGCTGGGCGCGGAGTTCGCCGTCGAGGACCTGGCCGCGCTGGCGGACAAGGGTCCGCTGGAGGTCCTGCGGGAGCTGGAGCCCGCCACCACCGCGGGCGTCATCGAGTACGCCGGCGACAAACTCGCCTTCCATCACCCGTTCCAGCGTCAGGCGCTCTACGGCGCCATCGCCGAACCGGTCCGCGCCGCGTTGCACCGGCGCGCCGCCGAGTCACTCGCCCGGGCGGGCGCGCCGATCAAACGGGTCGCCGAGCAGCTGGCCGCCGGGCCGGTGCCGTTCGACCCGTGGCTCGCGGGCTGGCTCACCGCCAACCACGTCGCGGTGTCCAACAGGGCCCCGCATATCGCGGCCGACCTGCTCCGCGGCGCGCTCGACAGCACGGTGCCCACCGGCGAGCAGCGGGAGACGCTGATCGCCGCGCTGGTGCGCGTGCTGTTCCGGCTCGAACTGGCTCCGGAGGCGGAAGCCGAGCAGGCGGTGAAGATCGTCACCGACAAGGCGGATCTGGCACAGATGCGGCATTTCCTCGCCGCGCTGCGCTACCGCCGGGGCGACACCCCGGGTGCGATCGAGGCGCTCGGCGACACCGCGGACGACCCGTCGATGCCGGAGCTGTGGCGCACCAGCACCCGGACGCTGCTCGCCAACTTCCGGCGCGGCACGCTCGCCGATCTCGACGAGACCGAACGGATCGCGCGGGCCCTGTACGCCGAGGCGAGTGAGCGCTACCCGGCCGCGCACGCGCAGCAGACGTTGTGGCTCGTGCATTCGATCCGCCGCGAGCACGACCGGGCACTGACCGCGATCGACGCCGCACTGGAGACCACCGGCGACGAGGCCGAACTGGCGACCCTGCGCTTCGACCTGCTCGACAACCGCCTGTTCACCCTGCAGAACCTCGACCGGCTGAGCGAGGCCGACGCCACCCTGCACGCCGGGTACGAGACGGCCGCGCGGCACGGCCTGCCGACCGGCCCGCAGGTCTCGGCGGCCGTGCACTACTACTGGACCGGCCGCTGGGACGAGGCGCTGGCCGAATTGGACTCGGTCACCGAAGACGGCCCCGCGATCACCTTCTACGGTGTCCGCGAGCCGGGCGCCGCCGCCCTGCTGCTGCACGGGGTCGCCGCCCTCATCGCGGGCCATCGCGACGAGCGCGTCGCCGTCCGCGCCCATCTGGAGGCGGCCGAAGCGCACTCGCCGTCGAACTCGTCCGAACGCGAGAGCTGCGACTTCTACCTGGCGGCACAGGCGATGGCCGCCGAGCAGCGCGGCGAACTCGAGGACGCGCTGCGGCTGTTCGCGCCGGTGCTGCGCCCCGACTACGCCCGGATGATGCTGCGCCACCAATGGCTTCCCGACGTCGTCCGCGTCGCGCTCGCCGCCGGGAACGACGCCGTCGCTCAGGAAGCGCTCGCCGTCTGCGCCGAGGAGGCGAGCCAGGAGACCGTCCCCGCCAGGGCGACCGCGGCCGCACTCCGGTGCCGGTCGCTGATCGACGGCGACCCCGACGGCATGCTGGCCGCGGCCGATCACTACCGCGAGGTCGACCGCCCGATCGAACTCGCGGCCGCGCTGGAGGACGCCGCCGAACTGCTCGGCCGCGCCGGTTACCTCGAAGCGGCGACGCGCTCGCTCACCGAAGCGTGTGAGGTGCTCGGCGAGGTCGGGGCCACCTGGAGCATCCGCCGGGCGGAAAGCAGACTGCGCCGCTACGGCGTACTCAGCCGTGCCGAGCGGAGCCCCCGGCACAGCGGGGCGCTGTCGCCGCTGGAACTGCGGGTCGCGCGGCTGGTGGCGGCGAAGCTGTCGAACCCGGAGATCGCCGCCGAGCTGAGCCTGCCGCGGCGGACGGTGCAGTCGCTGGTGTCCAGGGTGCTGACCAAACTGCACGCCGATTCCCGGCTGACCGTCGGCGACCAGCTGCCGAGACGACTCGCGTGACCACACGACCGAGGAGAACCATGACCCGCGTACTGGCCGGATTGACGGCCCTCGTGCTGCTGCTCAGCGGCTGTTCGGGCACGCCGGAAGCCGGCGGCCCGATCAAGCTCACCGTCGCCACGTTCGGCGAGTTCGGGTACGAGAAACTCTTCGACGACTACGAAAAGGCCCATCCAGGGATCACCGTCGAAGGCCGGGTCGCCGACTTCGAGACGCATCACCGCCAGCTCGCCACCGGGCTGGGAGCGGGTCGCGGCAGCGCGGACGTGGTGGCGATCGAAGAGCAGTATCTCCCCAAGTTCCGCCAGTCGACGGACAAGTTCAGCGACCTGTCCGAGTTCGGCGCGCAGGGGCTCCGTGAGCAGTGGCCTGCCTGGAAATGGGACCAGGGCACCGCCGAAAACGGGAAGTTCGTGATGGGCCTCGGCACCGACATGGGCAGCCTCGCCCTCTGCTACCGGCGCGACCTGTTCGCCAACGCCGGCCTGCCCACCGACCGCGACCAGGTGGCCGCGCTGTGGCCGACGTGGGAGAAGTTCGCCGAAACCGGCGAGCGGTTCAGCGCCAAGGCACCGGACGACGTCAAATTCGCCGATTCGGCGGGCACCGTCTACACGGCGATGCTCAACCAGGCGCAGGAGAACTACTTCGCCAAGGACGAGCGGTTCATCGCCGACACGAACCCCAACGTGCGCAAGGCCTTCGAACTGGCGGGCGGGATGGCGCTGAAAAAGGAGACGGCCGCCGTCACCACCTTCACCCAGCCGTGGACGGTGGCGATCAAGCAGAGCCGGTTCGCCGCCATCACCTGTCCCGCGTGGATGCTCACCCAGATCGAAGAGGCGGGCGGACCGGAGCTCGCGGGCAAATGGGACGTCACCTCGGTTCCGGGCAAGGCCGGCAACTGGGGTGGCTCGTTCCTGACCGTCCCGAAGCAGGGCGCGCACCGCAAGGAAGCCTACGACCTCGCCGTCTGGCTCACCGCGCCCGAGCAACAGAAGCGGATCTTCCTGGAAAGCGGGCTCCTGCCGAGCGCGCTGGGCGCGTACCAGGACACCGCCGTGCTTTCCCACACCAGTCAGTACTTCAGCGGCGCGCCGATCGGCAAGATCTTCGCGGCCTCCGCCGAGGCCTTGCGGCCGAACTACCGCGGGCTGCGCGACGGCGAGGTCCGGCCGGTGTACGGGCACGCGCTCGGCCGCGTCGAAGAAGGGAAGCAATCGCTGGACGAGGCATGGAACCAGGCCGCGACCGAGGGCCGCGCCGCGGCCGCCAACTGAGCGGGGACGGCGTGACACGCAGGTTTCCGGCCGGGTTCCGCTGGGGCACGGCCACGGCGGCGTACCAGATCGAGGGGTCCACGACGGCGGATGGCCGCGGACCGTCCATTTGGGACACCTTCACCGCACGGCCGGGTCTGGCCACCGGTGACCCGGCTTGCGACCACTACCGGCGTTACCGCGAGGACATCGGGCTGCTGAGCGGGCTCGGCGTGCCGTACTACCGGTTCTCCGTCGCCTGGTCGCGGATCATGCCGGACGGCCGCACGGTCGAGCCAAGAGGTCTCGCCTTCTACGATCGCCTTGTCGACACGGTGCTGGAGCACGGGATCACCCCGATGGTGACGCTCTACCACTGGGATCTCCCGGAAGCCCTGCAGGCGGAAGGCGGGTGGCCGAACCGCGACCTCGCAAGCCTTTTCGCCGACTACGCCACGACCGTCCACAATGTACTCAGCGACCGGGTGCGGCAATGGACCACGATCAACGAACCATTCTGCGCCGCCTTCATCGGCTACGGCAACGGCGATCACGCACCGGGTATCAAGGACGAAGGCGCGGCCTTGGTCGCCGGGCACAATCTCCTGCTGGCGCACGGCAAGGCGACACAGGCGTTGCGCTCTGCTGGCGGCGGGCAGGAGGTGTCCATCGTGCTCAACTTCGCCCCGGTGCTGACCGATGTGGACGACGCCGCGCACCGCGAGGCCGCGCGCAAGTTCGACTTCCTGCACAACAGATTTTTCCTCGACCCGTTGCTGGGCCGCGGCTATCCGCCCGAACTGCTGGCGGATCTGGCGCATCTCGGCACACTGGAACCGGCGATCGCCGACGGCGACCTGGAAATCATCGCTCAGCCGCTGGACGTCCTCGGCGTCAACTACTACGCGCCCGCCCGCGCGGTCCCGCTCGAAGACCCCGAGGCCGACAGCAACTGCCCGCTGCCCGGCCTGCGCGGAATGGACGTCCAGCCACCCCGCGGCGATCTGACCTCGCTCGGCTGGGAGCAGCGGCCCTCGTCGTTCACCGATCTGTTGCTGTGGCTGCACGAACACTGTCCCGGCTTGCCGCTCGTGATCGCCGAGAACGGTGCCGCGTTCGAGGACGAGGTCGTCGACGGGCGGGTCCACGACGAGAAACGCGTGCGCTACTTCGCCGAACACCTCGCCGCCGTGCACGACGCGATCGAACGCGGCGCCGACGTCCGCGGCTACATGGCCTGGTCGCTGCTGGACAACTTCGAGTGGGCGATGGGGTACACGCAGCGGTTCGGCCTCGTGCACGTCGATTTCGAAACGCAGGAGCGAGTACTCAAGGACAGCGCGCGGTTCTACGCGGATGTGGTGGCGCGCAACGGTCTTTGACGGCTCGACTTTGTTGCCGTGCCGAAGTTCTTCCGAACCAGGTTGACACGCGTCGATCGTCGCCGGAATCGGCGAGGCAGGTTCATTTCGAAACGCAGGCTCGGCCTCGTCACTTCGCTCGTTACCCGCTGCCGGAAACTGTCGGTGGTCGGTTGTAGCTTCGGTGTGTGGATACACGCAACGCCATTGTGGCGGTACTCAAGGAAATCACGTCGGCTGACGCTTTAGAGGAGGTCAATGCCGCGCTGGATTCGTTGGAGGACGACGATGCCGTCGCCGCTGCCGTCGCCGCGTCGGAAGGGATCGCACGGTTGGAGGCGGTGCGGTTCCGGGCGTTGGCGCAGCTGAGTCGTCACCGCGACGGCGCGTCGAGTGTGGTGCAGGAAGTCGCACTCGGACTGTCTGTTGTGGACGGTCACGCGTCCGGGCTGGTCTCCACCGCCGAGGCGTTGACCACCCGCCTCCCGTGCACCCTTGGACTGCTGGATCGCGGCAAGGTGGGCGGTTACGGGGCGATGAAGGTCGCCTCCGCGACTGCGTGGTTGTCTGATGACGATGCGCGTGCGGTGGACTCGGTGCTGGAGGATCGGTTGCCGGGCCGGAATTCCGAGCAGGTTCGGAAGGCGGCGAATCATGCGGCGATGATGGCCGACCGCGAGGGTGCGGCCCGGCGTGCGGAGCGGCATCGTGCCGGGCGCCGGTTGTCGATCCGCCACGGCGAGACCGGGGTGGCGTCGATCGAGGTGGAAGACGGGCCGGTGGAGAAGGTCGCCGCCGCCTACACGAGGATCGACCGTGAAGCCCGCGCCCTCAAGACCGGCGGGGAGACCCGCACCCTCGACCAGCTGCGTGCGGACGTGGCCCTTGATCTGTTGCTGGGCGGGCAGGGCGGGAGTGAACGGTCCGAGGTGTTCCTCTACATGGACCTCAACACCTACCTCGGGCTGAACGATGACCCCGCCGAACTCGCCGGACACGGCCATATTCCCGCCGCCCTGGCCCGGCACATCGCCACCGGGCCCGATACCGTCCTGCGGCGGATCATCACCGACCCCCTCTCCGGACAGGTCCTCGACCTCGGCCGTGACCGGTATCGGCCCACCGCAGGGTTGGGCGAGTTCGTGCGGGTGCGGGACCGGGAATGCCGAAGACCCGGCTGCCACCGCGTCGCCCAAGCCTGCGATCTCGACCATGCGGTGCCGTGGCAGCACGGCGGCCACACCAGCCATACCGACCTGATCGACCTGTGCCGCCGAGACCACCGGTTGAAAGACGAACCCGGCTGGACCTACCGACTCGACGCCGACGGCACCCTTACCATCACCACACCCACCGGACAGACCTACGACAGCACACCACCACCCCTGCACGAACCCCGCGCCGAGGAACCACCGTTCTGAACCATCGCCGAAAAACGGCACCGGTGCCAGGGTCAGGGCGGGTTGCCGGAATTCGGCCATGGCCCGCTGTGGAGTCCGCAGATGATCACGCCGTGGCCGCCCACAACGTCCCCGAATGGCGACAACAGCCCCGTCGCCAAAACATGGCCACAGCTCGCTCTGGAGCTGCTCGTGATCACGCCATGCGCCAGCCTCACCGCAACAACCGAACCGTGGAACCCAACATCATCGCCAATGACCGTCACCCCGGCCTTCGCCAAAAAACGGCCACGCACGCGATCACGCCGGCCCGCCCGCACCTACGGAACAGCATGCCGCCCAACGGCATCGCCGAAAAACGGCAACCGCCCATACTCGCGACGACCGGCATCAGCCCGCCGCCAAAGGACATGACCCGCACTGGAGTCCGCACGTCATCACGCCCTGCGCCAGCCGACCGCGACTACCGAACCACAGCACGGCAAGGTGCTGTCGCCAAAAGACGGCTACGCCTCACAAACCCATCCGTGACCGCACCAGAGGCCGACCTGAACGCAACCACGAACCACCCAACGACCCCGCGAGAACGGCACCGCGCGGCACACGCCGGAGCCCTCCCCCAAAAGATCCCGTCGCCAAAGACCGACACACCTCGATCCGAACCCCACCGTGACCCACCGGCCCGCCCGCCCCCTTGAAACCACATGCCACCCCCAACGAAAACCGCGGCAACTCCAGAGCCCATCACCACCGCGGTCAAGCCCGCGGCGCACCCCGCATCACGCCGTCGACCACCTTCCTGGCCAGCAGGATGAACAGCACGATCACTGGCAGCACCCCGATCGTCGCCGCGGTGAGCATCAGCGAGTAATCGGTGAAGTAACCACTCGCCAGCCGCGACAACGCCACCTGGACGGTCGGGTGAGCGTTGGGGTCGAGCACGATCAGCGGCCAGAAGAAGTCGTTCCACGCCGTCATGAACGTCAGCATCCCGAGCACGGCGGCCTGAGGGCGGATGGCGGGCATGGCGACATGCCAGAACAGCCGCACCGTCGAGCAGCCGTCGACGCGGCCGGCGTCGAGCAGTTCGCCGGGGATCGCCTCTTCGCACGCCTGCCGCATCCAGAACACGCTGAACGCGCCGACCAGCCCGGGCACGATCACCGCTTCCAGCCGTCCGTACCAGCCGAGTTCCCCGACCACGAGGTAGAGCGGGATGACGCCGAGCTGGGCGGGCACCATCGCGGTACCGATGACCACCAGGAAAAGCGAGTCACGGCCCGGGAAGCGCAGCCGCGCGAAGGCGAAGCCGGCCAGGCTGGAGAGCAGCACGTTCGAAACGGTGACCGTGCCGGCGACGATCAGCGAGTTCTGCATCGCCAGCCAGAAGTCGACGGTGCCGAAGACCCTGCCGACGTTCTCGACCAGGTTGCCGCCGGGCAGCAGCGGCGGCGTGGTCTCACCGAGGGCGGAATTGTCCTTGGAGGACACCACGAACGACCAGTACAACGGGAAGATCGACGCGACGGCGACG
This sequence comes from Amycolatopsis sp. PSD-21, assembly GCF_055561455.1. Lineage (NCBI taxonomy): Bacteria > Bacillati > Actinomycetota > Actinomycetes > Pseudonocardiales > Pseudonocardiaceae > Amycolatopsis > Amycolatopsis sp. PSD-21. Next base: position 6,030,013 of record NZ_CM145712.1, read on the forward strand.
GCGAGCAGCAGCCCGTAGACGACGAAACCGGTCCGTTCCCTTGCCGCCACGGTCACTCACCGCCCCGCATCCGGCGCACGAGCGAGAAGTTGACCAGCGCGAACACGGCCGAGCACAGGAAAAGCAACCACGCGATTGCCGCCGCGTATCCGGCGTCGAACTCGCCGAACCCCTTTTCGTACAGGTACATGGCGAGAGTCTGGAACTGCCGGTCGGCACCGCCCGTCCCGTTGACGCCGGTGTCGTCGAACAGCTGCGGCTCGGCGAACAGCTGCAACCCGCCGATGGTCGAGACGACGACGGTGAAGGCGATGGTCGGGCGGATCGCCGGCACGGTGATGGACCAGAAGGTCCGCCAGCGCGAGGCGCCGTCGAGCATCGCGGCGTCATAGCGTTCCTGCGGCACGGATTGCATGGCCGCGAGGTAGAGCAGCGCGTTGTAGCCGGTCCAGCGCCACATCACCATCGTGCTCACCGCGACGTGCGAGGCGAACCGGTCGGACCGCCAGTCCACCGGGTCGATCCCCACCAGCCCCAGCGCCCAGTTGACGACGCCGTAGTCCTCGGCGAACAGCTGGCTGAACACCAGCGCCACCGCGACCACCGAGACGACGTTGGGCAACAGCACACTCGCCCGCCACACTGTCCTCGCCCGCAAGGGCCGGTCGAGGAGCGCGGCGAGCCCGAGCGCGGCCAGCAGTTGCGGGACGGTCGAAAGGATGAAGATGCTGACCGTGTTGAAGAGCGCGTTGTAGAAGTACGGATCCTGGAGCAGGACCGCGAAGTTGCCCAGCCCGGCGAACCCGGTGTCACCGTTGACCAGATGCCAATGGTGCAGCGCCACCCAAGCGGTGTAGAGCAATGGGAAAAGCCCGAACACGCCGAAGAGGACGTAGAACGGCGCTGTCATCAGGTATCCGGCGAGCCGCTCGCCCGAACGCTTCAAACGATGATCACCTTGACGCCTGCCCGGCTGATGTCGTCGATCTCCCGCGGTTCGACACCACTGTCGGTGATCAGGGTGTCGACGTCGCAAAGGCCCCCGAACCGGGCGAAATGGTCGTCGCCGATCTTCGTGTGATCGGCAAGCAGCACCGTCCGCCGGGCGGACGCGATGGCCGCGCGCTTCACCATCGCCTCGGCGGTGTCCGGGGTGGTGAGCCCCCGCTCGACGGAAAGACCGTTGGTACCGAGGAAAGCGACGTCGACGAAAGTGTCCTTGAGGGCGTCGAGCGCCCAGCCGTCGACCGACGCCATGGTCCGGCCGCGCAGCCTTCCCCCGACCAGCATCAGCGTGACGCCGGGCCGGTTGGCGAGCGTGAACGCGTTCGGCAGCGAAGGGGTGACCACGGTCAGCCCGCGATCGGCGGGGACGAGGTTCGCCAGCCGGGCCACCGTGGTGCCCGCGTCCAGCAGGATCGAGCCCCCGTCGGGGATCTGCTCCAGCGCCGCGGCGGCGATACGGTCCTTCTCCGCGGTCATCACCGCGTCGCGGGCGTCGAGCCCCTGCTCGATACCCAGCCGCTCGACGGGGATCGCGCCGCCGTGCACCCGCCGCACCACTCCGCTGCGTTCCAGCGCCGTCAGGTCGCGGCGGACGGTCTCGCTGGTGATCTCGAAGGCCGCCGCGAGCGTCGCCACGTCGACCCGGCCGTGCTGCCGCGCCTGTTTGAGGATGGCGCGCTGCCGCTCTTCGGCGTACAACGGTCACCTCCTGCCTGGCGGACGAGCGGTCATGGCGACAATAGTTGGTTTCTCACCGGTCCGACAACGGAACCCTCCACCTGGCCGCGGCGCTCTGTCCATTGAGGACACAGTGAGCGCGGCGTTTTCGTCGGCGGTTGCCCGAAACTACGCCAGGACTGCCCGTTTGGCCCGCAGGAAAGCCCGTTCCGTATCGTTGGTGGCCAAGGCGATCGCCTCGTCGTAGGCGGTGACGGCGTCCGATGTCCGGCCGAGGCGGGCCAGCAGGTTCGCCCGCGTGGCGGGCAGATGGTGATACCCGGGCAGATCCAGTCCCTCGATCCCGGCCAGTGCCGCCGCCGGGCCGTGCACCTCGGCGACGGCGACCGCACGGTTGAGCGCGACGACCGGCGTCGGGGCGAGCCGCCACAGCTGGTCGTAGAGCGCCAGCACCTGTGTCCAGTCGGTCGACTCACCGTCCGTGTGCACGGCGTTGATCGCGGCCTGCACCTGGTACGGGCCCGGACGGCCGAGCCGCAGGCATCGCCGCACCAGTTCGTGCCCCTCGGCGATCAGTTCCCGGTTCCACAGCGACCGGTCCTGCTCCGCGAGCACCACCAGCTCACCGGAGGGCCCCACCCGCGCGGGCCGCCGGGCTTCGGTGAGCAAGAGCAGGGCCAGCAGCCCGATCACTTCCGGCTCGTCGGGCATCAGATCGGCGAGTGCCCTCGTCAGACGGACCGCCTCCACGCAGAGGTCCGTCCGCAGCAGGTCACCCGACGTGGACGTGTACCCCTCGTTGAAAACCAGGTAGAGCACGGTGAGCACCGAATCCAGCCGATCCGGCAGCTCGTCCTTCCCCGGCACGCGGTACGGGATGCCCGCGTCGCGGATCTTCTTCTTCGCACGGACGATCCGCTGGGCCACGGTCGGTTCCGGGACGAGGTACGCCCGCGCGATCTCCCCCACCTCCAGCCCGCCGATCAGGCGCAGGGTGAGCGCGGTCCGCGCGAGCGGCGAAAGCGCCGGATGGCAGCAGGTGAAGATCATGCGGAGCTGGTCGTCGCGCACCGGCCCCAGCTCACGCGGCTCATCCGGCGAGTGCAGGAGGAGCGCCTGGGCGTGCCGGGCCTCGCGGGTGGATTCCCGGCGAATGCGGTCGATCGCGCGATTGCGGGCGGTGGTCACGATCCACGCGCCCGGATTGGGCGGCGTTCCCGCCCACTTCTCCACCGCAGTCGCGAACGCGTCCTGGACCGCCTCCTCGGCGAGCGTGATGTCGCCGAGGAGACGGGTCAGGGTGGCCACGCACCGGCCGTATTCCGCCCGGTAGATCCCGTCGAAATCCATCACGGGAGCGACGGTTCGCCGAACGGCCGCACTTCGATCGGCTGCCCGCAGGCGAGCGCGCATTTCTCCGCCCAGGCCAGCGCCTGGTCGAGGTCCTCGACCTGGATCACCCAGAACCCGCCGAGCTGTTCCTTCGTCTCGGCGAACGGCCCGTCGGTGATCGTGACCTTGCCGCCTTCGGGACGGACGACCGTGGAGACGTCCGAATGCTCCAGCCCGCCCACGAAGACCCAGGAACCAGCGGCCTTCATCTCGTCGGTGACCTTGCCCGTCCTGGCCAGCATCGCCCGGACCTCTTCCTCCGGCGCGTCCCGTTCGCTCTCGTCGAACTGGACGGCGAGCAGGTACTGCCTCATGACGGACCCCTTCGACGGCTCAGGAGATCATTCCACGGTGACGGACTTCGCGAGGTTACGCGGTTTGTCGATGTCGTGGCCGAGGAGCAGCGCCGCGTGGTAGGCCAGCAGCTGCAGCGGGATGGTGAGCAGGATCGGGTCGAGCTCCGGCTCCGAACGCGGGACCACGAACCGCGGCACGTCCAGATCGCCGAAGTCCACGTCGTCGTGGGTGATCGCCAGCACCTGCCCCTTGCGCGCCCTGATCTGCTGCATCGCGGCCAGGTTGCGGTCGGCCAGGTCGTCGGACGGCACGATCGCGACCGTCGGCAGCTCCTCGTCGATCAGCGCGAGCGGACCGTGCTTGAGCTCCGAGGTCTGGTAGGCCTCCGCGTGCCGGTACGAGATCTCCTTGAACTTCTGCGCGCCCTCCCGCGCCACCGGGAAGCCACGGACCCGGCCGATGAAGAACAGGCTCCGCGCGTCCGCGCAGATCTTGGCCTGTTCGGCGATCCGGTCCTCCGCCTCGATCACGGCCGCGACCTGCTTCGGCAACGCGCGCAGCGCCGCGACGATCCGCTGTCCGTCCGCGTTGGACAGATCGCGGACGCGACCCAGCGCGAGCGCGATCATCGCGAATCCGACCGCCATGTTGGTGAGCGCCTTGGTCGAGGCGACCGCGATCTCCGGGCCGGCGTGCAGGTACAGGCCGCCGTCGCAGGCCCGCGCGATCGTCGAGCCGACGACGTTCACGAGGCCGACCACCCGGCCGCCCTTGCGCTTGACCTCTTCGACGGCGAACGCGGTGTCCGCGGTCTCGCCGGACTGGCTGACCGCGATGTAGAGGGTGTCCGCCTCGATGATGGGGTTGCGGTAACGGAACTCGGACGCGGCCTCCGCGTCGGCCGGGACCCGCGCCAGGTCCTCGATCATGGTGGCGCCGATCTGGCCCGCGTAGTACGCCGAACCGCAGCCGAGGATCTTCACCCGCGCGAAACCGCGCAGATCACGGGGAGTCAGGTTCAGACCGTCCAAACGGGACACTCCGAACCGGTCGTCCAGCCGTCCCCGGATCATCCGCTCCAGGCATTCCGGCTGCTCCTGGATCTCCTTGTACATGTAGTGCTTGTGCCCGCCGAGGTCGAGGTCGTCGGCCTGGATGTCGATCGCCGTCGCGGCCTTGCCGGTGTCGCTCTCGTCGACGGTGAAGGTGCGGTAGCCGGTGGCCGAGACGCTGGCGAACTCGCCGTCGTCGAGGTGCACCACCTGCGAGGTGTGCCGGACCAGCGCGGAAAGGTCGCTGGCCACGAACATCTCCCGGTCACCGACGCCGATGATCAGCGGCGAACCGTTCCGCGCGACCACGACCCGGTCGGGGTGCGCGGTGTCGGTGACGGCGATGGCGTAGGTGCCGGTGACGCGGGAGACGGCCTCGACGACCGCGTCTTCCAGCGTCTTCGCGCCCGACCGCGCGATCAGGTGTGCGAGCACCTCGGTGTCGGTCTCGGACGACAGCGTCACCCCGGCCTGGGTGAGCTGCTCGCGCAGCGCGTCGGCGTTGTCGATGATCCCGTTGTGCACCACGGAGATCCGGCCGTCCTCGGAGACGTGCGGATGGGCGTTCGCCTCGGTCGCCGGGCCGTGCGTCGCCCACCTCGTGTGCCCGATGCCGACCTTGCCCGCGAGCCGCTTGGGCAGCGCGGCCGTCAGATTCCGCACCCGCCCCACGATCCGGTGCACCTGGGCGCCTTTACCGCCCAGGACGGAGATCCCGGCGGAGTCGTAGCCGCGGTACTCCAGGCGTGTCAGCCCCTCGATCAGGATCGGGGCGGCGTTCTGGCCGCCGATGTAGCCGACGATTCCGCACATGACGAGTCAACCTCACAAAAGAAAACGGACGGGCGTGGTCCGTCAGCCGTAGACGATGCGGCGCAGTTGCCGCTCGGACAGGTCGGGAGGCGCGACGAGACGACGGCTCAGCTCACCGGCGATACGGGGGAAGATCTCGGGGTTCTTCCTGCCCTCGGCCTGCAACCGGGCATGCCGCTCCCGGACGTACTGCTCGACCGGCTGCCGGTAGAACGCCAGGACGTCCTCGACGACACGGGCGGCGATGGCCGTCGACAAACCCGTCGACAAGGCCACCTGCTCGACGATGTCCGCGTCCTCCACGGAGCCCATCATGCACATCGGGGTATCCAAATGCCAGTTCTTGCCCGAAATCGGGCAAGAACCGGCGATCAGCGACCCAGGATCGCCTTCACCAGCCCGCCGGCCAGCTCCGCCCGTTCCGCCATCGACCCGACCAGCAGGTACTCGTGATCGGCGTGCGCGCCGCCACCGACGGCGCCGAGCCCGTCGAGGGTCGGGACGCCGATCGCGGCCGTGAGATTGCCGTCGCTCCCGCCGCCGACGGACACCCCGGCGATTCCGGGCAGCAGCCGTTCCGCGATCGCGAACAGGTCCGCGGCGGCGGACTCGGGCATCGGCGGCCGGTGGATCCCGCCCCGCACCGTGATCTCCGCCCCGCGCAGGCGCGGGGTGAGCGCGGCGAATCCGGCTTCGACCCGTTCCTTCTCCTCCGTGGTCTCGACTCGCACGTCGGCCACGACGGTCGCGGACGCGGGCACGACGTTGCTCGCCGTTCCCGCCGAGGCGACCGTCGGGGTGACGCTGGTCCCGGCCTCGGGCCGGTCGAGCGCGGCGATCGCCAGCACCTGATGCGCGGCTTCGGTCAGGGCGTTCACGCCCGCCTCGGGTTCGAGGCCGGCGTGCGACGCCCGGCCCGTGACGAGGACCTCGAACGTGCCGCAGCCCTTGCGGCCGATCTTGAGCCCGCCGCCGTCGGCCGCGCCTTCGAACACGAGCACCGCGCCGCACGCACGGGCGCGTTCCTCGATGAGCGCGCGAGACGCGTGCGAACCCGTTTCCTCGTCGGCCGTCACCAGGATCTCGACACCGGAGAGATCGCCGAGCGCGGCCACGCCATGGATCGCCTGCACCAGTCCGCCGAGCATGTCGAACACCCCAGGCCCGGTCACGCGGCCGCCGGCCACGGCGAACGGGCGGCGCGCCAGCGTGCCGATCGGGAACACGGTGTCGTGGTGCCCCAGGATCAGCACGCGGGGTTCACCGCCGCCGGACCACTGGACGTGCGGTCCCGCCGCACTCTCGACCAGGGTCGCCGTTCCGCCGAGGCGGGCCTCGACGAGAGCGGCCACCGCCTCGGCCGACGCCGTGAGTGCCTCGACGTCCCCCGAGGGCGACTCGATCTCGACGAGGGTCCGGAGGTCTTCGATCATCGCGTCCGCAGTCATGCCGATACCTTCGCGCATAGGATCGGGATCATGCTCGAGAACCTGCTCACGCCGGAGACCAGGAACGACCCGTACCCGTTCTACCGTCAGGTCTTCGACCGCGGCCCGGTCTTCGCGGCCGCGGACGGGTTCTTCGTGGTGAGCGGGTTCGAGGAAGCGTCCTCGCTGCTCAAGAACCCCGCGTTCGGCCACGGCGAGCCGGAGGTGCTGCCGGATCCGCACGAGAACGAGCCGGTCGACGAGCAGGGCCGGGTGGTCCGATCGTTCCTCGCACTCGACCCGCCCGACCACACGCGGCTGCGGCGGCTGGTGTCCAAGGCGTTCACGCCGAGGATGGTCGAGCAGCTCGCGCCGAGGATCGAGGAACTGGCCAAGGAACTCGTGTCGAAAGCGCTCGAAATGGGCGAATTCGACCTGATGACCGAGATCGCGAAACCGCTGCCGGTCGTCGTCATCAGCGAGCTGCTCGGCGTGCCGCTGGCCGACCGCGAGCGCTTCGAAGGCTGGTCGCATGCCATGGGGCGCGCGCTCGACCCCTCCTTCCTGATCGCGAAGGAGACCGTCGCGGCGGCCGTCGCCGCCCGGCGCGAATTCGTCGCCTACTTCCGCGAGCTGGCGAAGGACCGGCGGAAGCGGCCGACCGGCGATCTGTTCTCAGACCTGGTGTCGGTGTCCGACGAGGGCGACCGGCTCAGTGAAGGCGAATTGGTGATCACCGCGATGCTCCTGCTGGTCGCCGGGCACGAAACGACGACCAACCTGATCGGCAACGGGGTCCTCGCGTTGCTGAACCATCCGGAACAGCACCGGAAACTGGCCGAAGACCGCTCGAAGATCCCGAACGCGATCGAGGAGATGCTCCGGTACGACTCCCCCGTCCAGCTGACCACGCGGCTGGCACTGCGGGACACGACCGTCGGCGGTCAGTCCGTCGGCGAGGGCGCGCAGGCCGTGGTGCTGCTGGGAGCGGCCAACCGCGACCCGCGCGCCTACGGGGATCCGGACCGCTTCGACGTCGGCCGCCCCTCGCCGAGGCATCTCGCGCTGGGGCAAGGCATCCACTTCTGCCTCGGTGCCCCGCTCGCGCGCCTGGAGGGCCGAACCTTGTTCGAGGCGCTGCTCGGCGCCGGCCCCTTCCACCGGACCGCGGATCCGGTCTGGGTGAAGCAGGTGACGTTGCGCGGCCTCGAAAGCCTGCGGCTCGAATTCGCCTGAGGGGTCACGCCTTCGGTGTCGCGAGCGTGGTGGGCCGGGCGCGGCCCCGCAAGGTGACGTCCTCCGTCGCCTTCCACCGCGCGGCTTCGTCCTCGGCCGCCGACTCGATCGCCGTCCACGAAGCGAGCAACCGGGCTTCGACGTTCTTCGCGAGTTCGGTCAGCCGGGCGGCTTCGTTGACCGGGTCGCCGATCACCGTGTACTCGAACCGCCTCGGGTCACCGACGTTGCCGGCGACCACCTCGCCCGTCGCCACGCCGATCCCGGCCGGGCATTCGGGAACCTCCGCCGCCAGCCTGCGCGAAATCGCCCGGCCGGCGGACAGCGCGAGGGTCGCGTGGTCGGCCAGCCGCACCGGTGCGCCGAAGATCGCCAGCGCGGCGTCGCCGACGAACTTGTTGACCAGCCCGTGGTTACGGTCGACCTCGTCGACCACCACCGCGAAGAACCGGTTGAGCAGGCCGACGACCTCCTCGGGCGGACGGCTCGCGGCCAGCGCGGTCGACCCGATCAGGTCGACGAACAACACCGACACCGTCCGCACCGTGCCGCCGAGTTCGGCCGAGGTGCGCATCGCCTCGCTCGCGACGTCCTCGCCGACATGCCTGCCGAACAGGTCCCGCAAACGTTCGCGTTCGGCGAGACCGACGGCCATCCCGTTGAAGCCCGCCTGCAGCAGACCGAGTTCGGTGCCGTCGTAGACCGGGATCTCCACGGCGAAGTCACCGGCCCGGACCCGGCCGAGCGCGTGCTGCACCGACCGGATCGGGTTCACCACGGCGCGCGCGGTGAACACGGTCACCAGCAGGCCGAAGACCAGCACTACCAAGCCGAGCGCGATGACCGAGATGGCGAGCTTCGTCGTCGACACGTCGCCACGCACCCACGCCAGCACCGCCGTGACCACCAGCCCGGCCACCGGCACCCCGGTGCCGAGGCACCAGAACAGCAGCATCCGCAGATTGACCCCGCCGCTGAGCGGCCGGTCCGGCGAGGTGCCCGCGAGAGCGAGGGCCGCGTACGGCCGCAGGATGAACTCCCCGGCCAGGTAGGCGATCGCGCAGACGACCACCCCCGCGAAGGCGACCACGAGCAGTTCGGTGAGCACGACCCGCGGCTGCACCAGCGCGGCCAGCACACCGAAGACGACGGTCGCGATACCCCAGAGCACGGCCTGGACCAGTGTCAGCCGCAACGGGACGCGGAGGCTCGCCGCTCGCTCCTCGTCGCTCGGCGTCCGGCCGTCGGCGGCCCAGCGCAGGGTCCGCAGCGCGCCACGGGTGCCCCACAGCGCGCCGACCACGACGGCGGAGACCACGTAGACGGGGACCGCGATGGCGGTCACGCGGACGAGTTCGCCGGACATGCCGGGCGCGGGCATGAGCAGCGCCGCCAGCCCGACCACGACCAGTGCGCCGATGACGTTGGTCGCGATCAGCGTCCCGGTGAGCAGTCCTTGGACGCGACGGCGCAACGCGGCCGGATCCTGGTAGAGCGGGCCGAGCAGCCAAGAGCCGAACGGCCCTTGCCCGCGGCCCCGAACAGAGGAGTCGTTGTCTGGTCGCACCCGTGTCCCGCCGTTCACCCCGGTTTGAGTGAACGAATGTACACCGAAGCGGGTTCGGCCGTCAGCGGACGGTGCCCGAGCCGATCAGTGTCGTGGCGTCGAGTTCGGTCACGCCCTCGGCCCGCAGGGAATCGAGGTAGCGCTCACGCACCTCCTCGACGGCGCCGGGTTCGAGGCCGTCGAGCAGTCCGCGGAATCCGGAGCCGATGACGACCAGCCACGCGACCTCCGGTGTCATCTCCAGTCGCAGCTCGTTCACCACGACGTCCACATCGGACAGATTCCGCTCGGAAAGCCATTCTCCGTAAGGTCCTGCCTGGTCGATGCGGTCGATCAGCCCCGGCTCGCGTTCGGGCGGCGGCGCGGAACCGGTCACCGCCGCCACCACGCGGCCGAGGTGACGGCCCGCCGCCACCATCGACCCGCCGCGCCAGATCGTGAACACGGCCCGGCCGCCGGACCGGGCCCGGCCGATCAGCCGCTCGGTGCCGTCCGTCATGTCGGGGAAGAAGAAGATGCCGAGCGCGCACTGCACGACGTCGTAGCCGCCGGTGCCCCATGCCGTCGCGTCGGCCTCGTGGGCGCGCAACTGCGGCAGATCGGCCGAGAGGCGGCGCAGTTCGCCGACCATCGGGCCCGAGAGGTCGATCGCGTCCACCACGCCACCGGCGCCGACGGCGCGCGCCGCGGGGATCGCCGACGCCCCGGTGCCGCAGCAGGCGTCGAGTACGCGGTCTCCTTCGGCGAGCCCCGCCGCCGCCACCGTGGCGGCGCCGATCGGCTCCCAGAGATGCCGCCCGAGCGCGGCGAAATCGGCGGCGGCCGCGTCGAAGGCCCGCTGGGTTCCCACTTTGCGAGAAGACATGCCGCGACGATAGCCGTTTCGCGCACCGTGCGAACCCGGCTGCGACGGACGGAGGCCGCGGGAACGTCCATCCAGTGGGCGAATCGCGCACCGTCGCGGCCCTAGCGTGGCCGGTATGAGGAAAACGTTGCTCGCGCTGCTCGGCGCGGCCGCCATGACGGGCGCGATCGCCACCCCCGCGTCGGCGAGCACGCAGGAGACCAGGGAATTCGTCGGGCACGGGTCGAGCGACTTCGGCCTCGCGCTCTTCCACGCCCGCCACGACGCCAGGACCCAGGCGGAACGGGCCGGGTTCACCGACTGCGAGGAGTACTACAAGCTGGTCATCTCGCCCTATTCGGCGACGGTCTTCTGGCGCTGCACGCGCTGAGAGCGATCCGGCGCCCACTTCTGTCCTATGTGGACCATCACTTGAGGGGGACGGCGTGTTGCGAAAGCCACTTTCGCAACGTCGACAGGGCGGGAGGTCTCGGTACCCCCAGCTCGTGTCGCGAAAGCCACTTTCGCGACGTCAGATGTCCCGAAAGTGGCTTTCGCGACACCAGCGCCGGGCCCGGACCGTGCGGGGAAGGCGCGCTCACCTCTCGGCCTCCCGCACCACTAGCGAAAGGGCGGCGGTGCCGTCGAAAAGGGCCCGTGAGCGGGCCGCGATCCCGGCGTCCCTGGCGGCGAGCGCGGACGCGACGTCCTCCAGCCGCCGGGAGCGCCGCAGCTCCGGCATCAACGCCCGGAGCGGCGCGACCCGGTAACCGGCCAGCCGCAGCTGCTGCACGATCCGCGCGTCCCGCACCTGGGAAGGCGTGTACCGCCGCGTCCCCCGCCGATCGCGGCCGGGGACGACGAGCCGTTCCGTGTCCCAGTGCCGCAGCGTCGACGGGCGCACGCCGAGCGCCGACGCGAGCTCGGAGACGCTCATCGAGTCCGAGCCGCGTACGTCTTCGATCGGTTCGCGCGAGATCACCCGGACCGCTTCCCTTGCCTCCCTGAGGTCCGCGCGTTCGGCGTCGAGCCCGGCGTGGGCGGCGTCGAGGAGCGCGAGCACGTCGGGGAGCGGATCCCGGTGCACGGCGCGGACGATCTTCTTGGCCTCGACCGGCCCGACCCCGGCCGCGAGCGCGCGGTAGGCCAGCGCGGACCGGAGGTGGATCTCGCCGTAGGTCCGATAGCCCGAGGCCGTCCGTGACGCCGCCGGGAGCACGCCGTCTCGTTCGAGGTTGCGCACCTGCTGGACGGAGCAACCCGCCAGGCGCGCGACCTCCGCCGTGCGCATCGATTTGAGACTTGACACCTTGACTCCGTCGAAAACCCACTCGAACCCTCCACAAGCACTTTAATGCCACGCTTGAGCACATGACCATCGAAGAGATCATCGGCCTCGTATCGGGCCTCGACGGCGTCCTGACCCTCACCCCCGGCCCCGGCGACGAATGGCCCGAGCTCAGCTGGGGCGACGCGTTCTTTTACTACTCCCCCGACGGTGTCGTCCCGACGAACGTCCAACCCTTCGCGACGATCGTGACCAAGAACTATCCCGGCGACGAGAGCTCGCGGCTGGACCGCCCGGACACGTTCCGTGTGAACATCCACGCCGGTAAGAAGGAGTTCACCCGCCAGCTCGGCCAGGACCCCTCCGCCACGGACACCCTGATCGCCCATCCCGTGTACGGCACCGCGGGCTGGCTGGCGGTGGTCAACCCGGCGACGAACACCGACCCGGCCACCCGCGAGCTGCTCGAAACGGCCTATCGGCTGGCTCGCGCCCGTTACGAGCGGCGGGCGGATTCCTCGCGCCGCCGGTAGACCGAATATCGTGGGGCGGTGGGCCGGAACCTTCAACCCCGCGAGCGGCTCAGGCCGGTCGACCTGGCGCGCGAGCACGGTTTGTCCACCCAGGCCGTCCGCAATTACGAGGCGGACGGCATCCTCCCCGCCGCCGAACGCGGTCCGCAGGGCTATCGCACCTACACGCCGCTGCACGCGCAAGCCCTTCGCGCGTTCCTCGCCCTCGTACCCGGGCACGGCCACGCGACGGCGACGTCGATCATGCGCGCGGTCAACCAGGACGCGGTCGAGGAGGCTCTCCGGCTCATCGACGAAAGCCACGTGCAACTGCTCGACGACCGCCGCACCCTTCAGGACGTCGCGGCCGCGATCCGCGATCTCGAACCCGTGGCGCAGGAGCGGGGTGAGATGTTCGTCGGCCCGCTGGCGCGGAAGCTCGGCGTCCGGCCCGCCACCCTGCGCGAATGGGAACGAGCGGGCCTGCTGCGCCCCGGACGCGACCCGAAGACGGGCTATCGCGTCTACAGCGCGGCCGACGTACGCGACGCGAAACTGACGCATCAGCTCAGGCGCGGCGGCTACCTCCTGGAGCGGATCGCGCCGGTGCTCGACCAGGTCCGTTCGGCGGGCGGGATCGTCCCGCTGGAGTCGGCGCTGCGCGACTGGCACTCGCGTCTCTCGGCGAGGGGACGCGCCCTGCTCTCCGGTGCCGCCGCGCTGGAGAGCTACCTCGACGTGGCACTTTTGCGCCAATGACACTTCCGCGCAATTGATTACGCGGGCAATTCACGTTTTCCGCATACGAAAGTAGGTCCGCGATCACGGATCCTACTTTCGGCGCTACGGCATGCCGTACGGGCGCTCGTACTGTGCGTGACGTCGAGATGAACCGCCCGGTCCCCTGCGCTTTCCGAACATATTCCGGCGGTTCGTCGTTCCCTCCTTATCGAAGGAAATTCGCATGCGAATTCGCGGACCCGTCATGCTCACCCTGCTGAGCGTCTGTGCCGGAATCGGAGCGCTCGCCGTGCCGGCGACCGCCGCGCCGGTCACCGCCTACGACCAGACGATGCTCGAGACCCTCGCCGCCCAGCTCAAGGTCAGCCCGCTTCAGGCCGCCAAGAAGCTGGACCACGAAAAGAACCTGATCGCGTCGCTGGAGAGCATCAGAACGCGCGGCCTCCACACGGACGGCGCGTACTTCGACGACGCCGGCGCCCTCGTGGTGAACGCCGACGCCGCCTCCGCCAAGGAGCTCCGTTCGGCCGGGCTCACCCCGCGCACCGGTGTCCGCGGCGAGAACGCGCTGAACGCCCTGTCCGCCAAGGTCGGCACGGTGATCGGCAAGGACGTCGGCCAGGTCCAGGCCTGGGGTCCGGAACTCGCGGCCGACCAGGTCGTCGTCACCGTGCAGCCGGGTGCCGACAGCGCCCTCGTCCGCCGCCTCACGGCGTTGCCGGGCGTGTCGGTCCAGACCGGCGTCGCCAACGGGAACACCACGCACGCCGACGTCATCCCCGGCCAGATCATGGACCTCGTCCCCGGCACCAACTGCTCGCTCGGCTTCCCCGGCACCACCAGCAGCGGCAACAACGTGATGCTCACCGCCGGGCACTGCGTCGAAGGCAACCCCGACATCCTCAACCGCAGCGGTGTCCACATCGGCCGCGGTGTCGCCACCCAGTTCCCGTCGGCCGACATGGGCCTGATGGACATCGACGCCGAGGACACCGGCCGCGGCTACGTCGACACCCGCATGGGCACCACGGTGCGGATCACCGGCAGCTCGAAGGCGCCGGTCGGCACCACGCTGTGCAAGGCGGGCAACACCACCGGCTGGACCTGCGGCAAGATCACCGCGTACAACCAGACCGTCCGCTACAGCGGCGAAAGCGTCGCCACCACCGGCCTGGCCAAGTCGACCGTCTGCACCGAGGGCGGCGACAGCGGCGGCGCCTACATCGCGGGCAACACCGCGCAGGGCATGACCTCCGGCGGCCCCGCCGACGGCCACGACTGCGGCTGGAACCAGGGCGCCAACGCCACCGGTTCGTACTCCTACTACCAGCCCGTCGTGGACGCGGCGAACAAGTACGGGGTCACGCTGACCCGTTCCTGACGCACTGATCGCGATGACCGGGGAGCGCCCGCTCCCCGGTCATCGTCGTCTACCGGGAGCTCAGGATCTGCTCGCGCAGGATGTCCGCGTGACCACCGTGCTGGGCGAGTTCACGCAGCATGTGCAGGTACACCCAGCGCAGCGGAAGCGGGCCGCGCCGGTTGCCGTGGAGCAGGTCGTCCAGGTCGAGGGCGGCCGCCGCCTTCCGCGACACCTCGCAGGCTTCGCGATACGCCTGCCGCACCGTGGCGATCGTGTCCTCCTCGCCGAGGATGAACGACTCGTCGGGCGTCTCGGGGAGGCCGATCTCGGTCCGCGGGCGACAGGTGACGGCTTCGACGAACCACACCTTCTCCACGAAGGTCGCGTGCTTCACCAACCCGAGCAGGGTCGTCCGGGAGGGGACGAGCGACCGGCGGGCCTCCTCCTCGGTCAGCCCTTCCAGTGAGCTGTCGAGAACACGACGGTGCTCGTCGAGGAAGACCTCGAACTGCTCGCGGAACGGGTGGTTGAGGACTTCCAGCGTGGACATGGGGGAAGCATCGCAAAGGTTCTCGATCTTGGGCAACTACTTCAAGAAGCCGACCAGTTCGGCGCTCACGAACTCCGGATTCTCCTCGGCGAGCCAATGTCCCGCCCTCGGCACCTCCACGGCGCGGGCCAGGTTCGCGACGCGGGGTGCCACGGTCGCCTTCTGCGGTTCGAGCAGACCTTCCGCGGTCATCAGGAGTGTGGGGGTCGTGATCGGTTTCGCGCCGGCGTTCGCGGTCGCGTCCTGCCCGAGTGTGCGGTAGAGCTCGAAACCGCCGTGCAGGACCTCCGGCCTCGTGTAGGTGCGGGCGTACTCGTCGATCTCGGCGTCGTCGAACGGCGACGGCGCCCCCGGCCCGCCGAAGGCCGTCCCCGAGTAGGCGACCTGCGGGTAGAACAGGGACAGGTATTCGCGGACGTCGTCGCCGACGACGGCTTCGGGAACCGTCTTCTGCGAATGGAACGCGATGTGCCAGCTCAGATTCCGGTAGGCCGTCGCGTCGAGCGCGGGGCCCGGCAGCGGCAGATCGAGGTACGCGAGTTTGGTGATGTCGCCGGGGAATTGCGCCGCATATTGAAAGGCGACCGCGGCGCCGAGATCGTGCCCGGCGATCCGGACGTCGCGCAGGCCGAGCCGTCCGGCCACGAGGCCGTGCACATAGCGCGCGAGCGTCGCCTTGTCGTAGCTGGGTGGCGAGCCGGCGCTGTCGCCGAGTCCGGGCAGGTCGAGGGCGTACACCGTGAAGTGTTCGGCCAGCGCGGGCATGACCCGGTGCCAGCCGTACCAGGTCTGCGGCCAGCCGTGCAGCAGGACGAGCGGGGCGCCCTTGCCACCGGTGACGTAGTGCATCTTCACTCCGTCGACGTCGGCGAACTCGTGCCGGAACTGACTCGCGAAAGCCGTGTCGCCGCGGGTGACGTTCTCGTAGGGCGGGGTGGCGGCCGGGGGTGAACCGCAGGCCGTCAGCAGGACGAGGGCCACGAAGAACGCGGCGGCTCGGTGGAACATGGGGATCTCCGTTTCAGCGCCCGGTGGCGCCATCGATCAGTTCGCGCAGGATGTCGGCGTGTCCCGCGTGCCGTGCGGTCTCTTCGATCAGGTGGGTCAGCGTCCAGCGCCGTGATCCCCGGCGGGGCCCGGTCGCGGCGAGGTCGTCCCAGGAAGCGATCTCGGCGTTCGCCTCGGCGACTGTTTCCCGGTAGGCGGCCAGAATCGAGGCCGTCGTGTCGTCCGGGCTCGGCCGGAACGTCGCCTTCCAGTCGGTGACGCGGTGGCCGAGCAGCCAGTGCCGTTCGACGTGGGTCAGGTGTTTGACCAGGCCCAGCAGATTCGTGCCGGACGGCACGCCGGGGGCGCGGGCCCGGTCTTCCGGCACCCCTTCGGCCTTGGCCATGACCGCGGTGCGGAGGTAGTCGAGGAACCCGGCGAGCACCTCCTTCTCCCCCGGGCCCGTCGAAGGCGGCCCGGTGTCGCGTTTGCGGCTCATCGCCCGGCCCGCCGGAGCACCAGGACGTGGTCGACGACCATCGCGGTCCGGCCCGCAGGACCGGTGGCCAGGCGTTCCGCCGCCTCCGCGCGGTCGATCGACCACTCCGCCGGGGCGAGCTCCAATCCGGCCGCCACCTCGGCAGGCGTGGGGTAGTGGGCGTCCTGATCCCACGACCAGGGCGCGGCGGAGCCGTGGTCGACGACGACCAGCCGCCCGCCGGGGTTCACCGAACCCGCGGCGGTGCGCAGGACGCGGGCGCGGTCCAGCTCGAACGGTGTGTGGAAGTACTGCGCCGACACCAGGTCGAAGGTGCCGCTTGGGAAGTCTTCGGCGAGATCGACGCGGAGCGCGGTGATCGGTCCGCCACGTTCCCGGAGCGAACGCACGGCCGCTCCGGAGATGTCGACCGCGGTCACCCGCCAGCCTCGGGCGGCCAGCCACACCGCGTCTCCCCCGCCACCACAGCCGAGGTCGAGCGCGGTGCCCGGTGCCAGCGGGCCCGCGATCTCGGCCAGTCTCGCGTTCACCTTCGGCGTCCCCTCGGACCGCCGTTCGTGGAGTTCGTCCCAGAATTCCGTCGCGTTCATGATCGTCACTCTCGCCTCAGCGCATCCGATTTGGCACGAAAACTTGCCGACCTGGCAAGATCGGCGACATGGACGAGACGGACGAGGTACTGGACGCGGTCGGCCCCCGGTTGCGCGCGCTGCGCAAACGCCGGGGACTGACCCTTGCCGAGCTGTCGGCGACGACCGGGATCTCGGAAAGCACCTTGTCGCGGCTGGAAAGCGGCGGCAGGCGGCCGACGCTGGAGCTACTGCTGCCGCTGGCCCGCGTGCACGGCGTGCCGCTCGACGACCTCGTCGGCGCTCCCCGGACCGGTGATCCGCGCATCCACCTCCAGCCGATCCACCGCCACGGCATGACGTTCCTGCCGCTCACCCGGCGCGCCGGCGGGGTGCAGGCGTTCAAGATGCTCATCCCCAGCAGGGCCGAACCGGCGGAGCCGACGCCGCAGACCCACGGCGGCTACGAATGGGTGTATGTCCTCAATGGACGGTTGCGGCTGGTGGTCGGCGACCGCGACATGGTCCTGCCGCCCGGCGAAGCCGCCGAGTTCGACACCGCGCTGCCGCATTGGCTCGGCTCGGCCGACGGGAAGGCCGTCGAAACCCTCGTCCTTTTCGGACCGCAGGGCGAGCGCGCGCACGTCCGGGCGCACTAGGCCGTGTCCTGCAAGTCAGGTTCGCGGTCTCCGCGCCCAGGCGCTCCCTGACGGCACGGGAGGGCTCGGCCGAGTACGACCCGGTACGAGGCCGACCCGCCCGCACCGTCAGGAACCACCTGGATCACGAAGCCCATCGAACAGACTTACAGGACACGCCCTAGACGGTGCCGAAAAGCCAAAGGTGCCCGAAAACGTCGGTACAGAGGGTCGTGAGTGCGGGGCGGTGCCGCTCGAAGCCCGCGCCCACCGACGTTGCGAAAGCCACTTTCACAACCTTCAGCGTTGCGAAAGTGGCTTTCGCGACACTCCACCGCCGGCCCCGACCGCGAACTGACTTGCAGGACAGCGCCTAAAGCCAATCGTGCTCGCGGGCGTACCTGGCGGCTTCGTGCCTGGTCTGCGTCTGGGTCTTCTGCATGGCGTTCGAGAGGTAGTTCCGCACCGTGCCCTGCGCGAGATGGAGCTGCGCGGCGATCTCGGCGACGGAATAGCCCTCACCGGTCACCCGCAGCACCTCCAGTTCCCGCTCGGTGAGGGGGCAGTCGTCGACGACGGCGAGCGCGGAGACGTCCGGGTCGATCCAGCGTTTGCCCTGATGCAGGGCGCCGATGACGAACGTGATGTGCGACGGCTCGGCGGCCTTGCTCACGAAGCCCTGGACGCCGAGTTTGAGGGCCTTGCGGAGCACCCCGGGTTTCGCGTGCCGGGTCAGCATGAGGATGACCTGGTTCGGCCGGGTGCGGCGGATCTCCGCGACCGCGCCCAGCCCGTCCACGCCGGGCATTTCGAGGTCGATGACGAGCACGTCGGGCTCGTGCCGCAAGGTGGCCTCGACGGCCTCTTCGCCGTTCTCCGCCTCGGCCAGGACGGTGATCTCGCCTTCGAGCGGGAGCAGCGCGGCCATCGCCTTGCGCAGCAGGACTTCGTCGTCGGCGAGCACGACCGTGGTCATCGTTCCTCCCGGACGGGGAAGGACGCCGCTGTCACGAACTGCCCGTCTTCCTGTTGCACCGTCAGTTCACCACCGTCCGCGACGACACGTTGTTCGAGCGCGGCCAGCCCGCGGAGTTCGGGCAGCGGCGCTCGCTGGGCACCGTCGTTGACGATACTGATGCTCCATTCCGACAGCGTGATCCGCACGCGGGTCGCCTGCGCGTGGCGCAGGATGTTGGTCGTGGTCTCGCGCAGGACCTGGCCGAGCAGCCTGCCCGCCGCCGGATCGACGTCCGCCTCCCGGTTGACGCGCACACGGATCCCCGCTGCCTCGAACAGGTTCCTCGCGTTCTCCAGTTCGGCGGAGAGGTTGAGGCGACGCTGGGCGTAGGCGAGTTCCTTCGTCTGGGTGATCGTGTCGGCCACGAGCGCGTGGATCTCCCCCAGTTCCTGTTTCGCCCGCTCGGCGTCGATGTCCACCAGCTTCCTGGCGAGCGCGGTCTTGAGCTTCACCACGTGCAGCGTGTGCCCCTGGATGTCGTGCAGATCGCTCGCGAACCGGACGCGTTCCCGGATCACGGCCAATTCCGCCTCCCGTTCACGTGACTCTTCGAGCTCCTTGACGACGTCGTAGAACCGCTTGTTGGGGAACATGAGGCCGAGTACGACGGCCGTGAGCGCCGCCGGGACGAACACGAAGCTGACCAGCTCACCGGAGACGTCCTCGTGGGAGACCAGCGGCCTCAGCGCACCGACCGCCGCGATGTACGCGACGAGCGCGACGGCCGCCGCGATCCGGTGCCGGGGCAACTGGGGGACGACCAGGGAACCCACGAGGAAGACGCCGAAGAACGACGAACTCCCGCCTGCCACCAGCACCGAGAACGGCCACACGGCCGCCGCGACGACCAGGCACGGGATCGCCACCCGCAGGACCTCGCCCGCCGCCCACCGCACGAAGGCGACCATGGCCGCCAGCACGCCCGCGCTCAGGACGGCCGCGTGCCACCAGGTCCGCGCGTCGGACGCGACCACGATCACCCCGCCGACGACGAGCAGCGGGAAGAACATGGTGAGGTTGAGCCGACGCAGCTTTCCCTTCGCCGGCTCGGTGTCCACAGCAGACATGAGCCCAGTATCGGCCCTGCGCGAAGGCGGGCACCAGTGACACTGCGTCATACCCGTTCGTGACGTGAGCACACTGGCCGGGCCGCGGCCGGGCGGCTGGAATCAGGGCATGACTTCGACAGCAATCGACGTTGACCGCCTGAACCTGAAGTACGGCGACTTCCACGCCGTGAAGGATCTGACCTTCCAGGTCCGGCAGGGCGAGTTCTACGCCCTGCTGGGCACGAACGGCGCCGGGAAGACCTCGACCCTGGAGACCCTGGAAGGACACCGGAATCCGACGTCGGGCACGGTGCGGGTGCTGGGGAAGAGCCCGCGGGACCGCGCCGCCGTCCGCCCCGAGATGGGCATCATGCTGCAGGAGAGCGGTTTCTCGCCGGATCTGACGGTGAAGGAATCGATCCGCCTGATCGGGAGCCTGACGCGGCGCACGGACCGGCTCGAACGGGTCCTCGGCATTGTGGACCTGACCCGCAAGGCCAACACGAAGGTGTCGCAGCTTTCCGGTGGCGAGAAGCGGCGGCTCGACTTCGCGACCGCGGTGTACGGCTCGCCGCGGCTGGTGTTCCTCGACGAGCCGACGACCGGTCTGGACATCCAGTCCAGGGACGCACTGTGGGACGCGGTCGACAAACTCCGCGAGGACGGTTCGACCATCGTGCTCACCACGCACTACCTGGAAGAGGCCCAGCAGCGCGCCGACCGCATCGGCCTGATGCACCGGGGCACCTTCCACCGGGAGGGCACGGTCTCCGAACTCACGCGGACGCTGCCCGCCGTGATCCGGTTCTCCCTGCCGCCTTCGGCCCCGGCGCTGCCCTTGCAGGGCAAGCGTGAACACGACGGGAAGTTCGTCATCGAAACCTTCGGCCTGCAGAAGGACCTGCACGTCCTGCTGCGGTGGGCGCAGGACAACGCCGTCGAACTACGGGATCTCGAAGCGGGCCCGACCCGGCTCGACGACGTGTTCCGCGCCATCGACAACGACTAGCCACAAAGGACTCTCTCATGCTTTCGATAGCCCGCAGTGAACTGATCCAGATCTTCCGGAACCGCTCGGTCCTGATCACCAGCTTCGTGATGCCGCTGGCCATCTCCACGTTCTTCGTCTATCAGCACGAGGTCTTCGCCAAGATCGGCAGTCTCGGGTACATCGCGGCGATCGTGATGTTCACCGTCTGCGCGTTCGGCCTCTACACCAGCGCCGTGACCACGCTGGCCTCGCGACGGCAGAACCTCTTCCTCAAACGGCTGCGCTCCACCGCGGCGGGTGACGCGTCCATCCTGGCCGGCCTGGTGCTGCCGGTGACCGTCATCTCGCTCGTCCAGGTGGCGGTGATCATGATCGTGCTGGGCTCGATCACCGGAACGCCCGCCGACGTCGCCCTGCTGGTGGTGGCGGTGCTTGCCAGCGTCGCCATGATGATCGGCCTCGGCCTGGCCACCGCGGGCCTGACCAATTCCCCCGAGCACGCCCAGGTCACCACCTTGCCGGTCAGTCTCGGCGTGATCGCCGTCGCCAGCTGGGTCGGGATCTCCGGTACCGACGAGCTGACCTTGCTCAAACGGCTTCTGCCCGGAGGCTCGGCGACGGAACTCGCCGTCAACGCGTGGAACGGCGGCGTGGCCGTCACCGACTCGCTGCTGCTGCTCGCCCCGACGCTGGCTTGGGTCGTCGTCGCCGTCGTCCTGGCGACGCGGCTCTTCCGCTGGGAGCCGCGCCGATGACCGTCCGAAGTGGAATGAAACTGCTTCCCGTTCTGGTCGCGGTCTTGGTGACCACAGCGACCCCGGCGGTAGCGTCGGCCTCACCTGCGCCGAAATGGGGACCGTGCCCGGAGGAGGCGGCTGGGCTCGGCCTGGAATGCGGCACCATCCAGGTACCGCTGGACTACCGCGATCCCGGCGGGAAGACCATCGAGATCGCGATCTCCCGGCTGGCGAGCACCAAACCGGAGAAGCGCCGCGGCGTACTGCTGACGAACACCGGTGGCCCCGGCGGCGAAGGGCTGGCCTATCCGGCCACGCTCAAGAAGCTGAACATCCCGCAGGAGGTGCTGGACGCCTACGACGTCATCGAGATGGACCCGCGGGGCGTCCACAACAGCACACCGGTGACGTGCGGGCTTTCCCTCGCGGAGCATCCGACCAACATCCCGAGGTATGCCAGGAATTCGGCCGACGTCACGAGCGAGGCGCAGCGGGTCGCCGCCGTCGCCGCGAAATGCGGTTCCTCGGCCACCGCCCCGCTCCTGCCGTACATGACGACCGCCAACACCGCCCGCGACATGGACCGGGTGCGCGAGGCGCTCGGCGGGCGGAAGGTGAACTACTTCGGCATCTCGTACGGCACCTACCTCGGCTCGGTGTACACGTCGTTGTTCCCCGAGCGCAGCGACCGGTTCCTGATCGACAGCGCGACCGGCCCCGGCGGCTGGGACGCCTCCTTCTCGCGCCTGTTCGGCCAAGGCGTCGAAGACCGCTTCCCGGACTTCGCGGAGTTCGCCGCCTCGAAACCCGAATACGGCCTGGGCCGGACGCCCGCGCAAGTGACGGCGAAGTACTTCGAGCTCGCCGCGCGGCTGGACCGGACACCGAGCCCGGACGGCTACAACGGCCAGGTGTTCCGCCACGTCACTTTCGCCGAGCTCTACTACGACCGGCGTCTGCCGCATCTGGCCGAGACCTGGCGCGCGCTCGACACCGGCAAGCCCGTCCCTTCGTCTCTGTCCGGTGCGGGCTACCCGTCGGACAACTACATCGCGAGTCAGCTGCACGTGATCTGCAACGACTCCGACTGGCCGGAGGACGTCGGCACGTATCGACGCAACGTCGCCATCGACCGGTTCCGCCATCCGCTGTTCGGCGCGGCGGCCGCGAACATCACGCCGTGCGCGTTCTGGCCGTCCGAACCGATCGAACCGCCCGTGAAGATCACCGACCGTGGCCCGTCGAACGTGCTGATCGTGCAGAACCTCCGCGACCCGGCGACGCCGCTGGCCGGGGCACGGAAACTGCGTGAAGCCTTCGGCGACCGCGCCAGGATGGTGACCGTCGACCAGGGCGGGCATCTGGCCTACCTGTTCAAGGACAACAGGTGCGCGAACGATCTCGCGACGGGGTTCCTGGTGGGTGGGACGCGGCCGGGGCACGATTTCGCCTGCTGATCGCCTGGGTCGTGACCGGCACGCCCGACGGCACGCGGCACGATCTCACCTGCAGACCCGGGTGGCGGGGTCCGCGAGACCGCCGAGGCACCGTGATCGGGCAACGCCCCGACCATGACCGGACCCCTCAGACACGACCGTGTGGATTTCGGGACGTTGGATGACCCGAAATCCACACAGTGGCGCACGATCGGTCCAGTCACGCAAGCCGCAGGGCGTCGCGCCGAGGTTGTCGACGCGGATCTCCCGCAATCAGTCGACCAATTGCGGGAGACAAGACCAAGCGCCCCGGACCGGAACAGAACGTTCCGGCCCGGGGCGACCCCCAGTTCAGCGGTCGCGTTCCTTGGCGAACAAGGACTTCGACCACACGTATCCGACGACCGAGAGCAGGACGCACCAGCCGATCGCGAGCCAGCCGCTGCTGCCGATCGGAGTGCCGAGCAGCAGGCCGCGGATGGTTTCGATCACCGGCGTGAACGGCTGGTAGTCGGCGAACCAGCGCAGCCACGCGGGCATCGAGTCGGTGGGCACGAACCCGCTGCCGAGGAACGGCAGCAGCATGAAGATCATCGGCGTGTTGCTGGCCGTCTCCACGCTCTTGGCCGCCAGGCCGAGCGCCACCGAAAGCCAGGTGAGCGCGATGGTCAGCAGCAACAGCAGGCCGACGACCGCGAACCATTCGCCGACTCCCGCCGTCGGCGAGAAACCGATGAGCAGCGTGACCCCGAAGACCACGGCGAGCGCGAACGCGGTCTGGATGAGCGCGCCGACGACGTGCCCGGTCAGTACCGAAGCCTTGCTGATCGCCATCGTGCGGAACCGCGCGATGATGCCTTCGGTCATGTCCGTCGCCACGGAGATCGCGGTGCCGAGCGCGGCGCTGCACACGGTCACCAGCAGGATGGCGGGCGTGACATAGCCGACGTATTCGGCTCTGCCGCCTCCGCCGCCGAGCCCGTTCCCGAGCGTGCCGCCGAAAACGTAGACGAACAGCAGCAGGAACACGATCGGCTGGCCGATCAGCATGATGGTGAGCGACGGATACCGTTGCATGTGCCGGATGTTGCGGCGCAGCATGGTCGCCGAGTCGCGCATCGAAAGGGACAGGGTGCTCATCGGGCCATCTCCTTGCTGGCGCCGGTCCGGTGACCGGTGAGGCTGAGGAACACGTCGTCGAGGTCCGGCGTGTGCACGGTGAGGCTGTCGACGGCGACGGATTCGGCGTCGAGACGGTCCAGCACGGCGCGAAGATCGGCGACGGTGCCGTCGGTCGGCACGCGGAGCGCCAGCGCGTCTTCGTCCGAAGTGGACACTCGAAGCACGCGGGTCGCGTCACGCAGCGAGACCGCGTCCGGGAACTTCAGCTGCATGTGCCCGCCGGGCACGCGTCGCTTCAGCTCGTCGGGCGTGCCCAGCGCGACGATCCGGCCGCCGTCGAGGACGGCGACGCGGTCCGCGAGCTGATCGGCCTCCTCCAGGTACTGCGTGGTGAGGAAGATCGTCACGCCGCCGTCCACGAGGTCGCGGATGATCTCCCACATCGTGCGGCGGCTGCGCGGGTCGAGGCCGGTGGTCGGTTCGTCGAGGAAGATGACCTTCGGGTCGCCGATCAACGTCATCGCCAGGTCGAGTTTGCGGCGCATGCCACCGGAGAAGGTGGACGGCGTCTTCTTCGCCGCGTCGGACAGTTCGAACCGCTCCAGGAGTTCGGCGGCGCGCTTGCGCCCCGCCCGGCGCGGCAGATGGTGCAGATCCGCCATGAGGAACAGGTTCTCCTCGCCGGTGAGGAGGTTGTCGACGGCGGAGAACTGGCCGGTGAGGCCGATGGCGGCGCGGACGCCGTCCGGGTCGGTGCCGAGGTCGGCTCCGGCGATGGTCGCCGCACCGGCGTCCGGAGTGACCAAAGTGGACAGGATGTTGACCGTGGTGGTCTTGCCCGCGCCGTTGGGGCCGAGCAGCGAGAAGACGGTGCCCGCCGGGACGTGCAGATCGATCCCGTCCAGGACGACCTTGTCGCCGTAGGATTTACGCAGTCCGGTGGCGGAAATGGCCGGGTTTCTCATCGGGGATCCCCTTCAGGAACGGTGGACGACGATGTCGCCGACGGAGGTGCCGGCGTGGACCTCGACCTTGTCGGTCGCGTCGCCGGGCGCGGTGGCGGCGGCCATGTCGTTGATGACACGGCCGAACCGGGTGTTCACGTCGAGCCAGGCCGCGCTGCCCTCGCGGATGCCGACCTCGATGTCGCCCAGCGACGTCTCGAGGGTGAGTGTGCCCCTGGCCGCGTCGAGTACGCGGACGGAACCGTTGGCGGTCTTGGCTTCGACGCCGCTTTCGGCCTTGTCGACGGTGATGTCGCCGTTGGCCGAACGGATGCGGATCGAATCGGCGACGGCGCCGATCGTGGTGGCACCGTTGGAGTTCTTGACCACCGCGGTGCCGTCGATCCGGCCGACGTGCACCCGGCCGGAGCTTGTGCTGATGTCGGCGTTCCCGTCGGCGTGTTCGACGACGATGTTCCCGGACGCGGAGTGCAGTTTCAGCTCCCCGGTCTGGTCGAGGTGGATGTGCCCGGTCCCGGACCGGTAACGGCAGCCGGCGATCCGCCCGGTCACGGTCAGGTCGCCGAGCCCGGTGCTGCCCTGCACCCGGGAACCGGCGGGCAGTTCGATGGTCACGTCGATCGACCTCGTCCGGTTGGAGAAGTCGAGCAGGCGCATCTTCGGCGCGCGGACGGTCAGGGTGCCGCCGGAGAATTCGACGACGGTCCGCTTCGCGGCGTCGACGTCGGATTCGTTGTTCTCGTCGAGCGGCGCCACTTCGACGACCGTGTCGGCGCGGTCGCCGGCGACGATGCGGACGTTGCCGACGACCGGCTCGAGGTCCGCGAGAATGGGTTCCGGGGTGGCGAAAGAAGGCATGGTTGTCCCCTCGAAGGTGGTGTGATCGGTGTTTGTGCTGGTAGGTGAGGTCTAGCTGACCCAGCCGGTGTAGCGCTGCGCGCCGCGACGACCGCCGCTCACCGGGGCGGGCGGCGCGGCGGGCTCCGACGGGTTCAACGCCGCGGAGGCGGCACGCACGAGCCACGCGTTGACCGAACGGCCTTGCGCGGCCGCCGCTTCCTCGACGCGTGTCTTGAGGTGTTCCGGAAGCCGGAAGTTGATCCGGGCCGTCGCTCCTTCGTCCTCGGGCAGCGGCGCCGCCGGAGGCTCCGGCGCGGCGGCCGCGACCGGCTCGGCCTGTTCGACCGAGGGCAGCGTGACGGCGAAACTGGCTTCCCCGGCACGCAACCGGACCTCTACAGAACCCGGCGCGAGGTCACGGGTGATCTCGTCCGACGCGGCGGACAGCGCGTCCAGCAGCGCGAGACGAATGGCCGACGCGAGCGGCGCGGTCAGGCGTTCGGCGAGCGCGCTCGCCTCGGCTCCCCCAGCCTCGGCGGCGACGGCGAGTTCCCGGCGAACGTTGTCCACAAAGGGCGTCAAATCCATGATGCCATCATGGCACCATCGTGGCGCCATTGCAAGGCCAACTTGGCGCCATGATGCGCCAGAGTGGCGTCACCGCAGGTCAGGGCCGATTATTGCCCCTTCGGCCAGTCTCGGTTGGCGGGGAAAGCAGGAGGCGGGCGAACGCGTTGCCGGGGCTGTTCGCGGCGGGCGAGAATCGCCACGAGCCGCACGAAAGGAAGCGACCCGCCATCGAGTGTGGGGGTCACCCGACGCGGGCCGCTACCCGGTTCCCACCGTACAAGAGCCCCGCTCGCTCATGCGGGCAACGCTTTTTGTCCCTGCGGCTCTTGACAAATCGAAGATCCACAGTGGACAGAAGAGGGTATATGCGACCAGTCCGGGTGAGCGTCTGCGCACTGGACCCCATCACGAAGGCCGGGACGGCCGGCCTCCTCGAGGCGCGCCCGTCCGTGCAGGTCGTCGAGGGCCGGGCGCGGGACCAAACCGACGTCGTCGTCGCCGCGTTCGACCGGCTTTCCGCCGACGCGGTCACCGCGTTGCGTGCGGTCACCGCCGAAATCGGCAGGCCGATCGTGCTGGTCACCGACCGGATCGAAGAAGGCGGCCTCGCGGCGGCGGTGGCGTGCGGGGTGGTCGCCATCCTGCCGAGGTCGGCGATGACCGACTCCCGCGTGGCCGACAGCGTCCGGGCCGCCGCGTCGGGCACCGTGCACCCGCCGCGGGATCTGCTCGGCAGGCTCACCGAACACGCCGAGCGGCTGCACCGGGAGATGCTCGCGCCGGAGGTGCCCGCCGGGGTCGCGCTCTCCTCGCGGGAGATCGACGTCCTCCGCCTGATGGCCGATGGGCTGGACACACAGGAGATCGCCACCGAACTCGCCTATTCGGAGCGAACGGTGAAGAACGTCATCTACGCGGTCACCGACCGGCTGCGCCTGCGGAACCGGTCGCACGCGGTGGCCTACGCGATCCGGGAAGGGGTCATCTGAAAGCGCTCAGATGAGCCCCTCGCGCAGCGCGTACGCCACGACATGGGTGCGGTTGCGCAGATTGAACCGGCTGAGCAGGCCGTGCAGGATGTTCTTCACGGTCCGGTCGGAGTAGGCCACCCGACGGGCGATCTCACCGGTGTCGAATCCTTCCGCGAGCAGGCGGAGCACTTCGGTCTCGCGGGGCGACAGACCGCTGAGCGTGAGCTCGCGGGGCTCGAGAACTTCCTTGTGCAGCCGCGAAATCCCCCGGAGCAGGCTGCCGAGCTGCTCGGCGGGCAGATCGCCGCGGCCGGCGTGGGCGTCGGCGACCGCGCGCAGCAGCCGCGCCGGCGTCGCCTCGGAGCGCGCGACGACGACGGCGAGCCCGCGTTCCACGGCGGCCCACAGTTCGGCCTGGTTGGGCTGATCGGCCACCAGGACCAGCCGCGCGGACCCGGCCGGGATGCGCCGCGGGTCGTCGTCGGCGACCGCGACGAGGACGTCGGCCTGCTCCGGGTCGTCGCGCAGGCTGATGCCGGGCCCGTCGCCGAGCGCGCTGCGCAGTCCCGCCCGCACGAGCGGGTCGGCGGCGTGCACCGCGACCCGGATCTTCTCGGCCCGGAGCACCGGGCGGACGGGCGTCGTCATGATCGTCGACATGCCTTCCAGGTAACCGGCCTCCGAGAAGGCCGGACAAGCGGAAGCAGGGGGCAGCTTTTCGTCGCCGGAAGCCTGCCGGTTGAATGGGCCGCGGTGGAGGCGAACGAGAAGCGGTCGGTGTTCGGCAAGCTCCTGCTCGAACACCGTCGTGCCGCGGGGTGGACGCAGGGGCGCCTGGCCGAGGCCTCCGGTATCAGCGTCCGTGCCCTGCGCGAACTGGAACGCGGCCGCGCGCGGGCCGCCCAGCAACGCTCCGCCGAGGTGCTGGCCGACGCGCTCGGCCTGACCGGCGGGGACCGGGAGTTCTTCCTGACCGTCGCCAAACAGGGACGTCGCCGGAATCCGGCGCTGGCCGCCCAGGTCGCGGCGACCTGCGCGCTGCCAGCGCCCACCGCGGATCTGTCCGGCCGCGAAAGCGAGCTGGAGCAGCTGTCGGCGAAGGTCGCCGAAGGTGGTGGCGTGGTCGCGATCGTCGGGCAGGCCGGGGTCGGGAAGACCGCGCTCGCGGTGACCGCCGCGGATCTGTGGCGCGCGGAGTTCCCGGACGGGGGCTACGCGGTGGACCTGCGCGGGATGGACGAACGACCGCTGAGCGCCGGGACCGCGCTCGACCGGCTGTTGCGCGCGCTGGACGTCGCGCCGGGACAGGTGCCCGCCTCCGAAGCCGACCGGTCGGCGTTGCTACGGATGCTGCTCGAAGGCCGCAAAGTCCTGCTGCTGCTCGACAACGCGGCCGACGAGGCGCAGATCCGGCCGTTGCTGGTCACCGGGCCCGGCTCCCTCACCCTGATCACCTGCCGCCGGACGCTCGCCGGGCTCGAAGGCGCCCGGTGGCTCGCGCTCGAAACGCTTTCGGACGACGGCGCGACCGGCCTGCTCGCCAAGATCGCCGGACCGGACCGGGTGGCCGCGGAGCCCGCCGCCGCACGCGAACTCGCCGAGCTGTGCGGATATCTGCCGCTCGCGCTCCGCATCGCGGGCAACCGGCTCGCCACGCGGCCGCAGTGGTCCCTGACCCGGCTGGCCGACCGGCTGCGCGACGAAAGCACCCGGCTGCGCGCGCTCGCGGCGGGCGATCTGCGGCTGCGCTCGGCTTTCGATCTGTCCTATCGCGCGGTCTCGCCCGAGGCCCGGCGTCTGTTCCGGCTGCTGGCGACCGTGCCCGGCGCCGACTTCGGCCTCGAACTCGCGGTCGTCGTCTCCGGCGCGCCACCCGCCGACGTCCGCGACCAGCTCGACGAACTCGTCGACGCCAGCCTCCTGCAGAGCACGGCGGAGCCGGAACGGCACCAGTTCCACGACCTGATCCGCCTGTTCGCCGAGGAACGGTTCGAGGCGGAGGAGGACCCGGCCGCGCGGGACACCGTGCTCGCCCATCTGCTCGGCAAGGCGGCGGAAGCGGCCAGGCTGTTCTACCCCGGGGCACCGGAGAACGGCCGGTTCGGCTCACGGGAGGAAAGCGCCCGCTGGCTGGACGCCGAAGGCGGGAACTGGGTCGCCGCGCACCGAGTGGCGGCACGGAAGGGCATGCACCGGGAGGTCCGGGACCTCGCCGTCGCGCTGCACTGGTACTCCGACGGGCGGAGCGCCCAGCGTCCGTGGTGGGAGATCTTCTCGCTCGGCGCCGCCGCGGCGAACGCGCTCGGCGACGCCGGTGCAGAGGCGAAGCTGCTCAACTTCGTCGGCTGGGCCGCCAGCGTCTGTCTCGGCGACGACGAGGGTGCCGTGGCGGCACACCGCCGCGCGTTGGACATCGCCACCGGGATCGGCGACCGCGTCGAGCAGACCTGGGCGTCCATCTACCTCGGCCAGGTGCTGCGGCTGACCGGGAAGACCGGCGAAGCGTTCGAGTTCGCGAAGCGCGGGTACGAACTGGCGGGCGAACTTCCGTTCTGGGACGGGCAAACCACGGCGCGGAACGTCTACGGGCGCGCGCTGCTCAACGCCGGACGGCATACCGAAGCGCTCGCCGTGCACCGGGCCGTGCTTTCCGACGCCGAGCGGCTGGCCGGCGACACGTATCCCGCTTTCCACCGGCTGCTGAAGGCCTTGACCCTGCGCGCCATCGGCGACGTGCTCGGTGATCTCGCCGAATGGCGGGAGGCGGCGGGCCACTACCGCACCGGCCGGTGGCTCGCGTGGGAGGGCGGTTTCGACGCGCTGGAGGCGACCTGCGCCGTCCGTGAGGGACGGGCCTGGCGGGAGGCCGGTGCCTTCGAGGAGGCCAGGGAGTGCCTCGCCATGGCCGTGGACCTCTCCGAGGGGCCGTCGTTCGGCGCGCTGCGCGAGCAGGCTTCGGCCGAACTGGCGCTCCTGCCCGTGGAGCGCCGACTAAGCTTCGGGCCGACAGAGCGGGAGGACCGATGACGGACGCGGACGGGAAGAGCCCGCGGGAGCGCTATCGCGACCAGGTGCGCGCGGAGATCAAGCAGCACGCGTGGGAGCAGATCGCCGCCGCCGGGGTGCCCGCGCTGTCCCTCAACGCGATCGCCAAACAGGTCGGGATGAGCGGCCCCGCCCTGTACCGGTACTTCGCCAGCCGCGACGACCTCATCACCGCGCTCATCCGCGACGCGTACCGGAGCCTCGCCGACACCGTCCGCGCGGCGTTCGACGGCGGCGCAGATCTGGCCGGGCTCGCCGTCACCATCCGGGACTGGGCCCGGAGCGACCCGCAGCGCTACTTCCTCATCTACGGCACGCCCGTCCCCGGCTACCACGCGCCCGAGGACACCACCGCCATCTCGAGCGAGGTCATGGCCGTGCTGCTCGAAGCGTGCCGCGCGATCACCGTGGACAAGCCGGAAACCCCGTTCGACAAGCATCTGGACGGCCATCGCGACTGGGCGGGCGACGACCCTGCCCCGTCCTCGACGCTGCACCGCGCGATCGCCTTCTGGACCCGCCTCCACGGCGTGCTCTCACTCGAACTCGCCGGCCATTTCACCGGGATGAAATTCGACCCCGACCTGTTGATCGCGGACGAACTGGACGACCTCACGGCCCGGTGACCCGATCACCTTCGCAGTGAACCTTTCCCGCCTGCCGGGCGTCTTGCCCTGTGACGCCGCTGCCGACCGCGGTTGACATGCACCGTTGGAACGTTATAGCTTCTAAGTACTGCAATAGCTATTAACGCTGGCGCTTCGGATGGGGACTTCGCATGATTCACGGGGAGAAGATCAGCAGGAGGACCGAGCGCGTCAGAGTCGCCGTATACGCCCCGGATCTGCTGGCCGGGCTCGGCACGACGAGCATCCTCGGCGCCGACGAACGGCTGGACGTGCTGTCAGGCACCGATCTCGGGTCCGCCGAAGTCGTCGTGACGGTCGGGGATTCGATCGGCGACGGCGTTTTCGCCTTCCTGCGCCAGGTCCGCGCCGCGTCGTCACTGGCGACGCCACCGAGATGCGTGATCGTCACCGACCATTTCCCGGTCCAGGTGCTGATGACGGCGATCGAATGCGGGATGGCCGCGCTGCTGCCGCGGCGCGATCTCGACGGCGAGCATCTGGCGCGGACGATCCTGGCGGTCAGCCAGGGCGCGGGCGCGCTGCCGCCGCGGCTGCAGGGCAGCCTGCTCTCCCAGCTCGAACGGATCCAGGAAGACCTGCTGGCGCCCAACGGACTCGCGCTGTCCGGCCTGTCCGACCGGGAACGGGAAGTCCTCCGACTGCTCGCCGACGGCCATGGCACGGAAGAGATCGCGGCCAAACTCGCCTATTCGGAGAGCACGGTGAAGAACGTCCTCCACCGGGTGATGTCGCGATACGGCCTGCACAACCGCACGCACGCCGTCGCCTTCGCCTTGCGCACCGGCTCGATCTGACTGAGTCCGAAATGGACGGAAGAGAATCCCTTTCCCCGCCCCTTCGACTTGTAGCGGACGTGGAGAACGCGTGTTCTGCCGACGACGTGGGGGCGCGCGGATCGCGGATCAGCCGTACCGGGCCGAGCGGGTGGCGGAACCGGGAATCGGTGCGGCGCACCAGGATCCGGCTCCGACCGTCGAGTCCCTGACGGCCGCGCTCGCCGCCGCCCTGTCACCCGAGACCGGCGCGCGGGCGCAACTGCTCTTGGACGCCGTCAGCGCACCGAGCCGACCGCCGGCTTGAGCACTTCTTCACACCACTGACGGAACGTCGTCGGCGTAGTCGCTTCCGGGGTGCGCGGTTCGGCGTTGTCGATGCCCGCCTCCTTGGCGAGCATCATGTCGACCATGCCCTCGGCCATCGCCGCGGACCAGCCTTGGTCGAGTTGCGTCGCGCGGAAGTCCTCGATGGACACCTGCCGATAGCGCACCGGCCGCCCGAGGACGTCGGACATGATCTCCGCCAGATCGTTCTGGGACAGGTCTTCCGGGCCGAGCACCGGGACGTCGGCCACGCCGTGCCACGACCGGTCGAGCAGCCACTTCGCGGCGACGGCGGCGATGTCGCGGGTGGCGCACATCGGGGCCTCGAGGCCGGCAGGCAACGGCCCGAAGAAGACGCCGTCCCTGCCGATCGGCCCGGCCTGCCACAGGAGGTTGTCCATGAACGTGGGCATCGTCAGCGCCCGGTAGGCCACGCCCGTGCCCGCGATCAGGTCGTCCATGGCGTGCGACGCCGAAAGGTACCCGGCGTTTTCCGCGCACCCCCGGCCGAGGGCGGAGATGCCGACCACCCTGGCCACGCCCTGCTTTTCGATGGCCGCGCAGGCCGGACGGGTGAAGTCGAGATAGGCGGCTTCGAGGCTCTCGGCACGGCGATCCGCGGCGAGCAGCCAGAAAACGGTGTCGGCACCGGCGAAGGCTTCGCCGACAACATCCGCGTCGCCGTGCGAGCCCTTGACGATCTCGACGCGCTCGCGAACGTCATCGGGCAATCGGGCGGGATCGCGGGCGATCACACGGACCTGTTCCCCACTGTCGAGGAGGGTGGCGAGCACCCGGCTGCCGATCTGTCCGGTCGGCGCGGTGACGACGATCATGAAGACTCCGAGGTGATAGGGGTTTTCGACGTCACCCAGTCAAGCCGGGACGGCCGCCGCGCTGAAGGACCGCCTCGGACGCCATTGATACCCTGGTGATATGAGTGACCTCGAGACGCGGCAGCTCAAATACTTCGTGGCGGTCGCCGAGGAGCTTCACTTCGGCCGGGCCGCCGAGCGGCTTTCGATGGCCCAGCCGCCGCTGTCGAGGGCGATCCGCGACCTCGAACGACGGCTGGACGTCCGGCTGCTCGAACGCACCACCCGCCAGGTCGCCTTGACGGAAGCGGGCGAGATCTTCTTGCGGGACGCCAAAATCGCACTAGAAGCGGTCGCCGCGGCGGAACGGCGGGCACGACAGGCCGGCCGCCCCGATCCCCGGCTCCGGTTGGCGTTGAAAGCCGATCACGACGCCGGGTTGCTGCCGAAGATCATCGAGGCCTACGAGGCCGAAGACGGCGCACTGCCGATCGAACTGGTCCTCGGCGGCCGGGGCGAGCAACCGCGGCAACTACGGGACGGCCGCGCGGACGTGGCGCTCGTCCCGTCCCCGTTCGACGCGCGCCGCCTGGACTTCGAACCACTGCTGACCGAACCGCGGCTGGTCGCGCTGGCGGCCAACGATCCGCTGGCGGCCAGGTCACGACTGCGACTGGCGGATCTCGAAGGCCGCCTTCTCCCCGATGGCGCACCCGCCGATCAGGGCCCGGCGGCCGGGCCGCCCACCACCGCGGCACCCCATGGTCCCGTCTCGGATCTGACGCAGATCTTCAAACTGGTCGAACTGGGGGCCATCGTCTGCTTCCTGCCGGTTTCGGTGGCGGATCGCTACCGCAGGGCTGGGATCACGTACTTGCCCGTCGACGACGTGGAGCCCACGACCCTCGCCGTGATGTGGCCGCAGGAATCCCGCTCACCGGCCGTCGCCGCCTTCGTCCGCGCGGCCACCACGGTGGTGACGACGGCGTACGCCCTCGGTCACCGGAGCTGAACGCGGCCGAGCAGCCGGTCCACCAGCTCGGGAAGCGACTGCTCCTCCGGGCCTTCCAGCCACAGGACGTTCCCCGTGCGCAACGTGGCGAGGAAGGTCGCCGCGGTGAGCCTGGCCAGCTCCTGATCGAGGCCGTGCCCCCTGGCGAGCAGCACCGCGATCAGGTCGCGTTCGAGGGCGAACTGATCGCCCGCCTGCCGCGCGAGCAGCGACGGATGCCGCCGCAGCAGCCGTAGCTGCGCCACCCATTCGCGGTCGGGGACGGGGTGCGCCCGGTACAGCTCCCGGCAGGCCGCCCGCAGCGCCTGCCAGGGCTTCTCGCCCGGCGGCCTGCCCTCGACCAGCGACACCAGCAGGCCGGTGCGCTCGCGGTCGGCGTGCAGGATCGCGTCCTCCTTGTTCGCGAAGTAGTTCGAGAACGTCCGCCGGGACACGCCCACCGCGTCGGCGATGTCCTCGACGGTCACCCCGTCCAGCCCGTGCTCCATCGCCAGCCGGAGCGCGGCCTCGTGCAGCGATTGCCGCGTCGCCGCCTTCTTGCGGGTGCGCAGCGTGTCGAGGGTGTCCACCAGGACAGCGTAGCGAGGGGAATAAAGTTCTCACTGTGCAAGTTTGCACAGTGAGCAACATTGCCGCTCGAAAGGACGCCATGAAGACCGAGGGAACAACGGCGGAGGCACCGTCAGGGGCGATGGGGCACCGCCAGGTGCTCGAATCGCTGTCCGGTCTGCTGCTCGCGCTGCTCGTGGCGATGATCAGCTCGACGGTCGTGTCGACCGCCCTGCCGTTGATCATCGGCTCGCTGAACGGCTCGCAGACGCAATACACCTGGGTGGTCACGGCCACCCTGCTGGCGGCGACGGCCACCACCCCGATCTGGGGCAAACTCGCCGACCTGTTCAACAAGAAGACGCTGGTCCAGATCGCCATCGTGATCTTCGTGATCGGGTCGATGATCAGCGGATTCAGCCAGAACACCGGGCAGCTGATCGCCGCCCGCGCGTTCCAGGGCATCGGTGTCGGTGGTCTTCAGGCGCTGGTCCAGGTCGTGATCGCGGCGATCATCCCGCCGCGGGAACGCGGCCGCTACAACGGTTACCTCGGCGCGGTCATGGCGGTCGCCACCGTCGGCGGGCCGCTGCTCGGCGGCCTGATCGTGGACGTGCCTTGGCTCGGCTGGCGCTGGTGCTTCTTCGTCGGCGTGCCGATCGCGGTGGCGGCGTTCATCGTGCTGCAGCGGACCCTGAAGCTGGAGACCGTGCGCCGGGAAGGCGTCCAGGTGGACTACCTCGGCGCGGGCCTGATCGCGGCGGGCGTGAGCGTCCTGCTGATCTGGGTCTCCTTCGTCGGCAACAGCTTCGACTGGCTGTCGTGGCAGACGGCCGTGATGGTGGCTGGCGGCGCCGTGCTCCTCGCCTTCGCCGTGATGGTGGAACGGAAGGTCCGCGAACCCGTCGTCCCGCTGCACATCATCACCCAGCGCACCCCGGCGCTGGCGATCATCGCGAGCCTCGCGGTCGGGATGGCGATGTTCGGCGGCGCGGTGTTCCTCGGCCAGTACTTCCAGGTCGGCCGCGGCTACTCCCCCACCGAAGCCGGACTGCTGACCATCCCGCTGATGGGCGGCGTGCTCGTCTCCTCGACCGTGTCCGGGCGCCTGATCAGCCGCACCGGACGGATGAAGCCGTACATCGTGGCGGGCACGATCACCCTGGTGATCGGTTTCCTCGGACTGGGCACCGTCGACCACGCCTCGCCGCTGTGGCTGGTCGGTGTCGCGATGGCGATCGTCGGCGTCGGTGTCGGCATGACGATGCAGAACCTCGTCCTCGCGGTGCAGAACACCGTGCCGTTGCGGGATCTGGGCGCGGCCAGCGCTTCGGTCACGTTCTTCCGGTCGCTCGGCGGCACCATCGGCGTCTCGGTGCTGGGCGCGGTGCTCGCGAACCGGGTCACCGCCGACCTGTCGACCGCGCTGCACGTGCCGGCGGGCCAGGCGTCGACGGGCAGCGTCAGCGCGCTGAACCTCAAGGCGCTGCCGCCGGAGGTCCAGACGATCGTGCACACCGTGTACGGCGACGCGACCGCGCACATCTTCCTGATCTCCGCGGCGGTGGGCGTCGTGGGCGTGATCGCGGCGCTGCTGCTCAAGCCGCTCACCCTGCGCACCACGCTCGACGTGGAGACGCCGTCGGAAGCACCGGTCGCGCGATGAACGAGAACGCCGCCGGGGCCTTCGAGTCCACTGTGGAGCGTTTCGGCCCGCCCCGGCCCCATCCGGAGCGGGCCATCCTGGCCGGGGTCGACGGCTCCGACACGGCGATGCGGGCGGCCGCCTTCGCCTTCGGCATGGCACGACGCGAGGGCGGCAGGCTGATCGTCGCCTTCGTCTGCCGTCCGGCGCTCGGTCCCGCGGTCGCGGCGACGATGGAACACGACACCGCGGTCCAGCTCTACGCGGAGATCCGCGAGCAGATCCGCGAGGCCGCCGAAGAACTGGAAGTGCCGGTCAGCTTCCTGAAGACCTACGGCGATCCGTACACCGTGCTCCGCGACACCGCCGACCGCGGCAAGGTCGACACCGTCGTGGTCGGCGCCTCACAGCAGGCCGGTCACCGGTTCGCGGGGTCGGTCGCGACCAAGCTCATCAGGACCGGGCACTGGCCGGTGCTGGTCGTTCCCTGACGACCGGCCGCCGAGGAACGACACGGCCCCCACCGCGGCGACGACGAGCGCGCAACCCGCCAGCTGCAACGGTGTCGGCCACTGGCCGAGCAGGGCGGCACCGAACAGGATCGCGACGGCGGGTTGCAGCATCAGCACGGCGGACCCGCCGCTCGCGGGCAGGGCGGACAGGGCCTTCCCGATCAGGAGCCAGCCGAGCACCTGACCGGTCACGGCCAGCACGAACAGCCACAGCAACGCCGAAACCGGCGGCGTGACGTCGAGGTTTCCGGCGAACAGGCCCGAAAGTCCGCCCACACTCGCCGACGCCGCGGTCGCGGTGGCGAGCATCGTCGTGCGCCCGCCGCCGTCGGATCCGGCGCGGCGCAACAGGATCAGGTAACCGGCGTACGCGACTCCCGCCAGCACCGCCATGACGGTGCCGTACCAGGGATCGCTGCCCGCGGCGCCGCCGTCCGCCAGCCCGCCTGCCAGCGCGGTCCCCGCCAGCATCACCGGGATGGACAGCCAGAACGCCCGCGGCGGCCGCTCGCCGAACCACAGCAGACCGGCCAGCGGGACGAGGACGACCTGGACGTTGACCAGCGCCGTGGCGACTCCGGCGCCGACGGAGAGGATCGCCTCGCTCCACAGCACCATGTCGACCCCGAGCAGGACGCCTGCCAGCACGTGGCTCCGGCGCGCGGCCGGGGCGGGGCGCCGTCCCCGCTCCCGGGAACGCGCCAGGACCACGAGGATCGGCAACGCGAATAGGCAGCGGAAGAACGTCGCCGTCGTCGAGCTGACCCCGGACAGCGCGACGAGCGGGGCGGAGAGGGCGATCGCGAGGGCGCCGAGGACTCCCTGTGTCCTCGGATCGACGAAGAATCCGGTGTGCCGCATGCCTTCGATTCGATCGCACGGCGGCGGGCAGGACCAGCGAGATCCTCTTACCCCGAGGGTTAAGCTCGGCTAATGAGTGGCGATCTGTCCAATGTGGAACGGCTGCGGATGCTGCACGCGGTGTGGCGGCGGGGATCGCTCGCCGCGGCCGCCGAACTGCTGCACGTTACGCCGTCGGCGATCTCCCAGCAGCTGACCAAACTGGAGCGGGAGGCGGGCACCGGGCTGCTGGTCCGGCACGGGCGCGGCGTGCGGCTCACCCCGGCGGGGCTGCTGCTGGCGCAGCGCTCGGACCGGGTGCTCGCCGAACTCCGCGCCGCCCGCGCGGATCTGGACTCCCTCACCGGGGAGACGACCGGCGTCGTCGAGATCGGCGCCATTCCGTCGGGGGTGCACACGTTCATCGCGCCGGCGCTCACCGGGCTCGCCGTGCGCCACCCCGGCATCGAGGCGCGGCTGCACGAGGTCGAACCCGAAGTCGCCCTTCCCGCGCTGGCCGACGGGGTCTTCGACGTCGTGGTCGTCGAGAGCTGGGAGAACCTGCCGCTCACCCGCCCGCCCGCGACCCGCTGGACCGGACTGCGCGACGACTCGGCGATGATCGTGCTCCCGGCCGGGCATCCGCTGGCGGGCGCGGATTCGGTGCGCGCCGAAGACCTCGCGGACGAGATCTGGGTCGCTTGGGCCCGGCCCACGCTGGCGAACGCCTGGATCCGCCAGACGCTGCGGGAACGCGGGATCGAACCGATCGTGCGGCATACGGTCAGCGGATTCGGGACGCAGTTCGCCGTCGTCGCCGGGCTCGGCGCCGTCACGCTGGTGCCGGGGATGGCCACCACGATCGCGCCGCCGGCGGTGGTGTGCGCGCCGCTCGAACCGGTGCTGCACCGCCAGCTCTACGCGGTGCAGCCGCACGGGGAAACGCGGCCCGCGGTCGCGGAGTGCGTCACGGCCCTGGTGGAGGCGGCGAGGTCCTGGGGCTCGTGAATGCACCGCCACGCTCACTGAGCTACGTTCCGCCGGCGGATTCGCGTGACCAGACGGACGACACGCGTGATCGGGCGGACGACACGCGGCGAAACCCCGGCAGCGCTCGTGTCGTCCATCTGATCACGCGTGTCGTCCATCCAGTCACGTGTGTCGTCCGCCCGATCACGGAAATCGCCGGTGCTGAACCTCGTGAGTGGTAAGGACGGTTCTAGCCGTCCTTACCACTCACGAAGGCGGGTCAGCGGCCGCAGAGGGCGTGGTCGATCACCGGGTCCAGCGGGTTCCCCGGCGGCGGTTCGGCGCCGGGGTGGTACGGCGTGAGCGTGTTCAGCGAGACCATCACGCTGCGCTTGCCGTCCTCGGTCACCCCGTTGCCCGTCAGGTAGCCGGGCAGCGCGCCGCCGTGGCCCCAGTAGTCACCGCAGGAAGCGGTCGCCTTCACCAGGCCGAGCCCGTACGCGCCGAGCCCCGGGGCGGGCACGGTCTTCTTCATTTCGGCCAGCATGGACGGCGGGAGCACCTTGCCACCCAGCAGCGCCCGCAGGAACTTGTTGCCGTCCTCGGTGGTGCTGTTGATCGACCCGTCCGCTCCCCCGCCCATCGACGGATTCATCAGCGTCACGTCCACCCGCCGTCCGAGCCGCGGCGGATTCGAGCCCTCGACGACGAACCGGTCGTACCCTCGCGCGTGCGGTGCCGGGATGAACGGCGACGTATACGGCAGGGTGGTCTCGCGCAGGTCCAGCGGGCGGACGATCCGGTCGATGATCTCCTGTCGCCAGCCCCGCCCGGTCACCTTCTCGGTCACCATCCCGGCGAGGACGTAGTTGGTGTTGGAGTAGCCCCAGCTCGTCCCCGGCGCGAACTCCGGCGGCTTTCCGACCGCCAGCTTCACCGCCTCGGACGCGCTCAGCTCGTCGAACCGGTGCCGCAGGAAACCCTTCTCGGTGAACATGTCCAGTTCCGCCATGTAGTCGTGCAGCCCGCTGGTGTGCTGCAGCAGCTGCCGCACGGTGATGGCCTTGCCGTCGTTGCCGTTCCCGCTCACCACCCCCGGAAGCCACCGGTCCACCTTGTCCTCCAAGGAAAGCCGTCCCTCGCCGACGAGCTGGAGCATCGTCGCGGCCAGGAACGTCTTGCTGAAACTCGCGATCCGGAAGTGCCCGTTCCACGGCACCGCGGTCCGGGTGCGCAGATCGCCGTGGCCGCTGCGCACCTTGACGCCGCCCTTCGCCGTGCTGACCTCCATGAGCACGCCGGGCGACCCGTTCGCGACGAGCGTGTCGGCATCGCGCTGCAGTGTCCGCTGAAGCGATGGCGCCGCGGACGCGACGGCCGGGGTGACGAGCGTTGCCGCGCAAAGCACGGCCATGACGACTGAAGTGCGTTTCATATCGGCAAAACTACGAAGGCACGGGCACACCGGACATCGGCTTGGAGGACGACACCGCCTCCCTCCCTGGTACTAACGGAGCACAGGGTCCTCTCAGGGTTTCAGGTCCATCCGGAGGAATTCGGTGACACGGAGCAATTTCGGCGGACGGGTCACGCCGTCGGGGAATTCCTCCGCCCCGACGAGCCGCGGGCGGGTGAGGTCCACTTCCCGTCCATCGATCCGGAGCCGCGCTTCCCCCGCGGTCAGGATGTTGCGCACCCAGTCCGCCTCCGGGCCGTACACCGGGACGAACAGGTAGCCGCCGTCGACGGGATGCGCGTCGAGCGGCGTGTGGCGGGTCTTTCCGGAACTGCGGCCGACGTGGATCAGCACCGGATACCTCCCTCCGGCGATCGCACGGGGGTTGAACACCCGTTTGTTGATGTGGCCCCACCATCTCGGCATCGGCATCGGTCTCTCCTCTCGATGGCCTTACACCCGTAAGGTTGTCTTACACCTGTAAGGTTGTCAACGTGCCGCCTCGCCGATCACTCACCAGGGACCGCGTACTGAAGGCCGCGATCGAAGTCGCCGATCGCGGCGGCGTGGAGGCGATGACGATGCGCCGGGTCGCGCAGCACCTCGGCGTGGAGGCCATGTCGCTCTACCACCACGTGCCGAACAAGGACGCGATCCTCGACGGCGTCGTCGACGCGGTGTTCGCGGCGATCGAGCTGCCGGACCCCGGCGCCGTCGATTGGCGTGAGGCGATCCGCGCGCGTGCTTCGTCCGCGCGCGCGGTCCTTTCGCGGCACAGCTGGGCGCTGGGCCTCATGGACTCCCGGCGGAATCCGGGGCCGGCGACGCTACGCCACCACGACGCCGTCCTCGGTGTCCTTAGGCGGGCGGGATTCACGGTCCCGATGGCGGTACACGCCGTCTCGCTCATCGACAGCTACATCGGCGGATTCGTGCTGCAGGAGTCGAACCTCCCGCTGAGCGAAGACGTCCCGGAGGTCGCGGGCGACATCCTGGACGGCCTGCCACGGGACGAGTTCCCGCATCTGGCCGAGGTGATCACCGAGCATGCCCGGCGGCCGGGTTACGACCACACGAAGGAATTCGCCTACGGCCTCGACCTCATCCTGGAAGGGCTCGAAGCCCGCAGGAAATGAGTCAGCGGGTCACTCCCGGCAGCACGAGGGCCAGCCGCGCCACCGGCGGCAACGGCGACCGTTCCGGCGCGGCCCGGAAGGCCTGGATCGCGAGTGCGGCGAACCGGCGGGACGCCGCCACCTGCGCGGCCGCCGAAGCGGCCTGGATCCCGTTGTTGGCCATGAGCATGAGGATCAGGTCGTCGAGGACGAAATCGGGGCGCAGCTTCCCGGTGTCCTTGGCCCGGCCCGCCAGCTCGGCGATCGCCTTGAGCGCGTGGTCGCGATCCGCAGTGAAGTCCACCGCCTTGGGGAAGGCCGAGACGAAGGCCGCCGTGAAGCCCCGGTCGCGCGAATGCAGCTCGCAGATCCTCTGGATCACGGAACAGAAGCCGCGCCACGGGTCAGGATCCGCGAGCCCTTCGTCGACGACGGCGTGACAGGTGCGCATCTGCTCGGCGAACGCCTCCGTCGCCAGGATCTCCTTGGTCGGGAAATGTCGGTACAGCGTGGCGGGGCCGACTCCCGCGCGGCGCGCGACCTCCCGCAACGGCACGTTCAGGCCCTCGGTGGCGAACAGCGCGCGAGCCGCTTCGAGGATGCGTTCCCGGTTGTCCACGGCGTCGGAGCGCGGGATCCGAGGCAAACGATCGGTCACCGCTCTCAGTTTAGCCAAAACGGACGGGGCGTCCGTTACCGTCCGCCGGACCAGTGATCGACGACCAGGAGACGAAATGCGCGCAGTCGAGATCCGGACGTTCGGCGCCCCCGAAGGCCTTGCCGTGATCGACGTCCCCTCCCCCGTTCCCGCCGAGGGAGAAGTGCTGATCGACGTGGAAGCGATCGGTGTCGGCGGGGTCGACACCGTGATCCGCAGCGGCGCTCTGGCCGGTCTCGGCGGCTTCCAGGAAGGATTCGTCCCCGGCAACGAGGTGGCCGGAACCGTCACGGCGGTCGGCGGCGGGGTCGATCCGGCCCTGGCCGGGCGGCGGGTCTGGACGTTCACCGGCGAGGGCGGCGGCTACGTCGAACAGGTGGCCGCCCCGGCGGACAGGATCCTCCCGCTTCCCGGCGACCTGCCCGCCACCGACGCGGTGGCCATCGGGACTTCCGGCATGGTGGCCCATTTCGCGCTCGCCCACGCCCATTTCGCGCCGGGCGAATCGGTGCTCGTGCGCGGGGCGGCGGGCAGCATCGGGATCATGACGGTGCAGCTCGCGGCGCAGGGTGGCGCGAGCGCGGTGGCGGTCACGACGTCCTCGGCCGAACGCGGCGAGCGCCTGCGCGAACTGGGGGCGACCCACGTCCTCGACCGGTCCGGCGAGGGGGCCGGGCCGCCGGGGTACGACGTCGTCATCGACATCGTGTCCGGTGTGGACATGCCGTCCTTCTTCGACCGCCTGAATCCGAACGGCCGCATGGTCCTCGTCGGCGTGGTCGCGGGCATGCCCCCGGCGGATTTCGGCGCGAAGCTGATGGCGGCCTTCCGGAAGTCCTTGTCGTTCGCGGCCTTCAGCGCGGACTCGATCCCCGAGCCGGATAGGCGGGCGGTGAGCGCGGAGCAGTTCGGCACGGCGGCGCGCGGTGAACTGCGTCCGGTGGTGCACGAGGTGCTGCCACTGGAGAAAGCCGTGCTGGCGCACCGGAAGATGGACGACGGCGAAGTGTTCGGCCGGATCGTGCTGACGCCGTAGCCAGGTCCATTGTGGAGTGCCGCGTCACCCGGTCAGTGCAAGTTTCCCCATCGCGTGCGCCGTCGCACTAGGCTGCCCACTCGTGCCCGATCCGATGCCAGAGGGACCCGGCTTCACGGCGGTCGGCCTGCGGCCGCTCTCCGGCGGAGAGGGAACCGGCGCCTACGGCGTGAACGACGCCGGGGTGATCGTGGGCGAGTCCGGGTCACGGCCGGCGCGCTGGGATCGCGACGGACATCCCACCCCGTTGCCTCTCCTCGACGGCTGCTCCGGCGGACGCGCGGTCGGCGTCAATGCCGCGAGCGCCATCGTGGGTTCACTCGTCGCCGGCGAACACCTGCGGCCCGTGTGCTGGTGGCCCGACGGCCGGGTGCGCGCGCTCGAACTCCCCGCCGGGGCGCTCTCCGGCACGGCGTGCCGGGTGAACGCGCGCGGGTCGATCCTGGGGAACGCGATGTGGCCGGGCCACCGCTGGCGGGCGCTGCGCTGGGCACCGGACGGTGAGATCGTCGAACTCGCCACCCTGCCGGGGGACGGCGAGACACAGGGACAGGACCTGAACGGGCTGGACGAGGTCGTCGGATCGGCCAGGAACGGCTCGGGCGTCCGCACCGCGGTGCGCTGGACGTCCTCGGGGAAGATCAGCACCCTGCCCCCGCCCCGCCGTACGACGGCATGCGGGATCACCGACGCTGGCGCCATCCTCGGCGACGGTGTCGTGTGGCACCGCGACGGAGGCACCGTCCTGCTGACCGGTGAACCGGAGTTCTCCGCGGGGCAGGTCGTCCGGATCACCGGGCGGGGTGACGCGATCGGCTGGGGCCTGACGCCGGACCGGCGCGGCGTCGCGGCGCGCTGGGATCGCGAAGGACGGCCCACCGTGCTCCGGCCCCTGCCTTCGGACGCCGCCAGTACATGTTTCGACGTCGACGAGGCCGGGACCGTCGTCGGCGAGTCCGTGCGCGAGGGAAGGGTGCGGCCGGTGCGCTGGGACGCGGACGCGACACCCTTCCCGCTCCCGTCACCTGCCGGTATCACGGCGATAGTGGCCCAGCACATCAACGCGACCGGC
The DNA here is from genome assembly GCF_055561455.1 of Amycolatopsis sp. PSD-21. Classification (NCBI taxonomy): domain Bacteria; kingdom Bacillati; phylum Actinomycetota; class Actinomycetes; order Pseudonocardiales; family Pseudonocardiaceae; genus Amycolatopsis; species Amycolatopsis sp. PSD-21. The sequence goes on from NZ_CM145712.1 coordinate 6,073,644, forward strand.
ACCGTCGTCATCGGCTACGGCTTCGCGGCGGACAGCTCCGCCTACCGCGGGATCGCCTGGCACCGTTCGTGAAACCGCCCGGTCAGGCCGTCGCGAGCTCGATCGCGCGGCGCATCGCCTCGTCCAGCGGAGTCCCGAGGCGGAGGGCCGTCCGCCCGGCCGCGAAGACCGCCCCGGTGGCGGCACCGACCAGCGCCGCGGCGTCGACCTCGTCGATCTCGCAGGCTCGGCACAACGCGGCCGAAAGCCGCTCCTGAGCGTCGAAGGCGCGCTGCAGCATCGTCGCTCGCAACGACGGCACCGACGTGATGAGGTCCAGCCGGATCCGCTCCGGCTCGGCGCCCGGATCGCGGAGACCCTCGCCCGCCTCGGCGAGCATCTCGAGCATGGCGCGCCGCAGAAGCCCGCCGGGTGTCTCGCCCGCCTCGCGCGTGGCGAGCACGTCCAGGCCCACGCGCAGGAGGTGTTCGCCGTCGTCGGTGAGCAGGAGGTCTTCCTTGGTCGCGAAGTGGTTGAAGAACGTCGCGGTGGACACCTCGGCGGCCGCGGCGATCTCGGCGGTGGTCGTCCGGTCGTAGCCCTGTCGTTCGAAAAGCCGGTACGCCGTCTCGATCAACACCTTCCGGGTGCGCCATTTCTTCCGTTCCCGCAAACCCACCGGCTCGGTCATGAGGAGCAGCATACTGGATCGACGCCAAAATTAGAGCTACTCTAACTTTAGAGTCGATCTACTCAAGGAGGCCCCATGATCCTCGACGCGTTCCTCGACCGGCTGGAGTACCGCGAGCCCGTCCGCCCGGATCCGGCCACGCTCCGGAACCTGCACCGGGCCTGGCGGCTGCGCGTGCCCTACGAGAACCTCGACCTCCAGCTCGGCAGGACGATCCTGCTCGACCAGGAGGCCTTGATCGACAAGTTCACGCGCCGTCGCCGCGGCGGTCTCTGCTACGAGATGAACGGCGCGCTCGCCCTTCTGCTGCGAGCGGCGGGATTCGCGGTGACCGTCGTGGAGGGCGCTGTCCTGCGCTCGACCCGCGGCGAGGGCCAATGGGGCAACCACATCGCCCTGCTGGTCGACGTCGACGGGCAGACCTGGCTCGCCGACACCGGGATCGGCGACGCGTTCCTCGAACCCCTCCCGGTGCGGGAAGGCACGTACCGGCAAGGGGAACTGCCCTTCCGGATCGAGCGCCTCGACGACGGGACCTGGCGGATGCACCACCATCCCGGTGGCACGGTCGGCTCCTGCGACTACCGCACCGAGCCCCGCGAGGTCACCGAATTCGCCGACCGGGCCGAGATCAGGTCCCCGGACTCGCCGTTCGCCAAGGTGTTGGTGGCGCAACATCATCGTGACGGCCGCGAACTGGCTCTTCGGGCGCGCACGCTCAAACGCGGCGACGGCGACCGCCACACCCTGGCCTCTCTCGACGAGTTCGCCGAGACGCTGCGCGAGTTCCGTATTCCGGTGGAGGACATCGGTACCGGCGAACTGGCGGCCCTCTGGGCCACGACCGAAGAGCAGCACGAGGCCTGGCTGTCCATGCGGGCGAAGTAGATCTACGGGGATTGAATCCGCCCGTCCGGGGTATGCCCTGACCATGGAAGTCGACGCCGTGGTGATCGGATCGGGGCCGAACGGCCTGGTCGCGGCCAATCTCCTGGCCGACGCCGGCTGGGAGACGCTGGTGATCGAGGCCACGGCCGCGCCCGGGGGCGCGGTACGGACCGAGGAACTCACCGCGCCGGGTTTCCGCAACGACGTCTACAGCGCCTTCTATCCGCTCGGCGCGGCGTCGCCGGTACTCGCCGGGCTGAACCTCGAGGACCACGGCCTTCGGTGGCGGCACGCGCCGGCGGTGCTGGCGCATGTGCTGCCCGACGACCGGTACGTCCTGCAGTCCCGCGACCTCGACCGCACGGCTCGTTCCGTTGCGGAGTTCGACGCGCGGGACGCGGACAGCCTGCGGGCCGAGCACGCGAACTGGCAGCGTCTGCGCGAACCGCTGCTCGACGCGATCGTGCGCCCCTTTCCGCCGGTGCGGTCGGGGACGCGGCTGTTCAAGACACTCGGCACGGCGGAATCGCTCCGGCTGGCGAGGATGCTGACCCTGACCGCCCGCGGCCTCGGCAAGGAGAAGTTCCACGGCGAGGGCGCCCGTCTGCTGCTCGCGGGCAACGCCATGCACACCGACCTCGGCCCCGACCAGGCCGGGAGCGGTGTCTTCGGCTGGCTGCTGACCATGCTCGGCCAGGACGTCGGATTCCCGGTGCCGGAAGGCGGGGCGGGCCGTCTGACCGACGCGCTGGTGAACCGCCTGTCCGCCAAGGGCGGCGAGGTCGTCTGCGGTACGCCGGTCACCGAAGTCACGGTCTCGGACGGCCGGGCGGTGGGTGTACGGGACGCGGACGGACGATCGGTCCGTGCCCGCAAGGCCGTGCTCGCCGACGTCCCCGCTCCGGTGCTCTACCGGGATCTGGTCGGCGCCGCGCACCTTCCCGCGCGGCTGGTGTCCGATCTGGACCGGTTCGTCTGGGACGACGCCACGATCAAAGTGGACTGGGCGCTGTCCTCGCCCATTCCGTGGAGCGCCGCCGAAGTCGGCGAAGCGGGTACCGTCCACATCGGAGCGGACCTCGACGGCCTCGCCGGAATCGCCAACGATCTCGCTTGCGGACGGGTGCCCCACGATCCCTTCCTGCTGCTCGGGCAGATGACCACCGCGGATCCGACCCGCTCCCCCGCCGGGACCGAATCGGCCTGGGCCTACACGCATGTGCCGAGGGGCGAGTCCTGGTCCGCTTCCCGGTTGCGCCGGTACGCGGACCTGATGGAGGAGGTCATCGAGAAGCACGCGCCTGGTTTCCGCGGCCTGATCGCCGGCCGCGCGATCGCCGGGCCCGCCGAACTCGAGGAAGGGAACCACAGCCTGGTGGAAGGTTCGATCAACGCCGGGACCGCGGCCATCCAGCAGCAGCTCTTCTTCCGGCCCGTCCCCGGTCTCGGCCGGGCGGACACGCCGATCGACCGGCTCTTCCTGGCGTCCGCGTCGGCGCATCCCGGCGGCGCGGTGCACGGCGCGCCCGGCTCGAACGCCGCCAGGGCGGCGCTGACCAGGGACGGCTGGGCCGGTTCCGTCTATCGCGCGACGGTGCGTGCCGCGCACCGCGCCGTCTACCGATGAGGACTCGCGGATGAAGATCGTCGTCACCGGGGCGAGCGGCAATATCGGGACCGCGTTGCTCCGGGCACTGGCCGGAGAGGATCACGACGTGCTCGGAGTGGCACGCCGCCACCCCGACACGTCCGCCGCGCCCTACTCGTCGGCCAGCTGGGTCCAGCAGGACATCGGCGCGAACGACGCCTGGCCACGGCTGACCGAAATCTTCGGCGGCGCGGACGCCGTGGTGCATCTCGCGTGGGCGATCCATCCGCGTGCCGACGATCCGGCCATGCGCCGGACCAACCTGGCGGGCAGCGCGAACGTCCTGCGCGCGGCCGCCGACGCCGGCGTGAAGCACATCGTGTGCGCGTCGTCTGTCGCCGCCTACACCCCGGCGGACCGCTGGGCCGAGGTGGACGAGGAGTGGCCCTGCGGCGGTCTCCCCGAAAGCGCCTACAGCGCGGGAAAAGCGGCTTTCGAGTCCAAATTGGACGAATTCTGCCGTGATCACCCCGAGATCGGGGTGGCGCGGATCCGGCCGTGCGGTGTCGTGCAGCCGGACGCCGCGGCCGAGTTCTCGGGGTGGCTGCTCAGCCCGCTCGCGCCGCCGTTGCCGCTCGGCGGCAAATGGCTGCCGGTGCCGTTGTGGCCGGGGCTGCGGATGCAGGTCGTGCACTCCGACGATGTGGCACAGGCGATCCGGGCGATCCTCGACCGCCGCGCGACCGGTGCGTTCAACCTCGCCGGCGAACCCGTCCTCGACAGCCGCGACCTCGCCGGACTGGCAGGCGGGTTCAGGATTCCCGTACCGCTGCGGCTGCTGACCGGGCTGGCCTGGCCGAGCTGGCGGCTCGGCCTGCAACCACTGCATCCGTCCTGGCTGCGGCTCGCCGATCGGGCGTCCCTTGTGGACACCCGGCGCGCGCGGGAGGAACTCGGCTGGCGGCCCCGCCACGACGCGGCGACCACGATCAAGGAACTGCTCGCCGCCATCCGCGCCGGGCGACGGGGAGACAGCCGCCCGCTCGACCCGCCGCGCGATCGGATCCGGCTCGGGCGGCCGAGCCACCAGGATCAAGCCGGCGGCTGAGCGGCTTCGCGGCCCTTCGCGAGATCCGCGAGACGTCGCAGGGATTCCCGGTTCCGCGGCACCAGGAAGAGCGCCTGCGCGGCCTCCGGCAGCAGACGTCCCGGCCCGCGGGTCGCCTGCTCGGACATCAGGATCTCCGTGGTCCCCGGCGCGGTTTCCCGCAGTTCCAACCGGATCCGCGCGGTGCCGAAGGGCCAGGCCCGCGCGTCGAGTTCGAGCAGCCTCGGCGGGTCGGCGACGTGCACCTTGGTGACGTCGTCGAGCAGGAGTGGCCACGACCCGACACAGTGGTGGATCCGCGTCCCCCGCGCCGGCCAGCCCGCGTCGACGTCACGGATGTGGGAGGCCCCCACGACCCACGCCGCGTACGTCCAGCCATCCGCGAGCACCTCGAACACACGCTCGGGAGAAGCGTCTACCGTCATCTTCACGTCGACCATGAACCCATCCGCCCTGGATAACCGGCCGGCTCGTTCCGGCTCGCCTCACCGCCCCGGATACCCCGGGGCGGCAAGGGCAAACCCGTGCCGATGGCGTTCAGTCGCGCCAGCGGTTGTTGAGGAACGCGTCGTCCTCGTCGTCCGCCGGTGCCGGGCGGGTGCGGGGAGCGCGCCGGGGCGTGTCCCGCCCCGGGCGGGCAGGCGGCTCCGAAGCGAACGGAGCCGCCATGTCCACGGGCTCGTCTTCGAACGGCGACGCCGCCCCCGGCCGCGCGTGCGACCGGTCGGTGCTCCAGCCCGACTTCGTCTTGCGCTGCCCCAGCTCCCGCCGGTGCTCGACGTACCGCTGGGCGGTCGCGACCTGTTTGGTCATGAACTCCTGCGAGCTCGCCTTGATCTCGTCGGCGCGCTTGTCCCGCAGCGCCCGGCGCTCCGACTGCTCGCGGACCAGGCCGTCCAGGGTCGCCTTCATGGCGGCGGTGTCATCGGCGCTCATCTGTTCTCCCCTGACCCGGCTCACCGCTTGCGGGTGACCGACTGATCCTCGTCGTCCAGCAGCGAACCGGTGATGCGGCCGGTGGGTTCGTTGATCTGGTCGAACACCTCGCCCTCGATCCGGTACGCGCGGTTGGTCCGTTCCTGGTCTCCGCCCTGGCCGCCCCCTCCGCCGGCACCCATGCCCATCGGCGGCATCGCGCCGCCGCCGAACGACTGACCCGACGGGCTGCCCATCGGAGCCGACGGGGCACCCGCGGCCACGGGCTGCGGCTGCTGGGTCCCACCGCCGCCGGTGTGCACGCCTTCGCTGAGCGATTGGCCCGTCGCGGGGCTCGCGGTCTCGAAGGGCATCGACGGCGCACTACCGCCGCCGCCTCCGAAACCACCACCGCCACCGCCTCCGATGTCACCGGCGCGGATCCCGTCGGGGACGGTCCCACCGCCACCGTGGTGCGGGGTGAACTCCGGTTTGGAGTCGGGCTGCGCCGTCCCGGTGACGGGGGTCGCTGGATGTGCCGCCTTGTCCGTGGAGGGCTTGTCGGTGGAGGGCTTGTCCTCGCCGAGGGTGTACGTCGTCGGCTTGCCGGTGCCGTCGTCGACGGTGACGACCGTCGGCCCGGAGGGACCGTCGGGCCGTTCGGCGGTGATCTTCACATCGCCGTCCTGGATGTGGATCTTGCCGTCCGGACCGGGACGGTGGACACCGTCCTTGTCCGGCTTCCCGTCGTCCTGGCCTGGGGTCGAGCCCAGCTTGGACTCGTCGCCGTCGCCGGTCCAGTCGAGCTTGAAGTCCTTGGCGGGCCCGGAACCGTCCCCGACCTTGATCTCCATCTCGCCGTCTTCGTCCGGCTCGGTCATCTCGAAGGTCGTGTCGCCCTGCTTGACCTTGAGGGTCTCGCGTTCGCCGTCCTCGGCCTTGCCGCCGTCCTCACCGGGCTTGTCACCGGTCAGCTTGTCTTCGTCGGACAGCTCGTCGTCGAGCTTGTCCAAGGCGTCCGACGCCTTCTTCTTCGCCTCGTCGGCGGACTTCTCGCCGTCCTTCGAGTCGCCGTCCTTGCCTTCGGTGTCGCCCATGCCGCCGGGGGCGTCGCCCAGCTTGTTCAGCGCGTCGGAAGCCTGCTTCTTCGCCTCCTCACCGGCCTTCTCGGCCGCCGCCTTGGCTTCGGCCGCAGCGTCGGTGTTGCCACCGCCACCGGGGCTCGAACCGCCCGGCCCGGAGCCGCCGGAACCACCGAGGTCGGCACCGGCCGGACCGTCGCCCAGCTTGCCCAGCGCCTCGGACGCCTGCTTCTTCGCGTTCTCGGCCGCCGCGGCGGCCTGCTTCTTCGCCTCTTCGGCCGCGGCCTTCTGCTCGTCGCCGTTCGACGGCGGCGGGGTCACGCCCGAGGGCGACGTCTGATCCTTGTTCGCGTCCGGACCGCCGCCGGAACCACCCGGAGCCCCGGAGCCGCTCTCGGGAATCTTCACGTCCGGGACCGGCGGGGGTTTGACGTCGCCCGTCGGACCGGTACCGCTCCCGTCGGGACCGGAACCACCGCCACCGGGGCCGCTGCCGGAGCCGCCCTCGGGGCCGCCGCCGCCCGGACCGCCGCCGGTGCCGCCGGTGAAGTCTGGACCCTGACCCGCGCCTGGTCCGCCGCCCGTGCCACCGGTGAAGTCCGGGCCCTTGCCCGAACCGCCCGGCCCACCGCCAGGTCCACCGGTTCCCGAGCCTTCAGGACCACCACCGGGGCCACCGCCCGGTCCGCCCTGGCCACCGGTGAAGTCCGGCCCCTGACCGCCTGGCCCGCCGCCCGTGCCGCCGGGGCCACCGCCCGTGCCACCAGGGCCGCCACCCGTGCCACCGGCTCCACCGGCGCCCGCGCCTTCGAACTCGTTCTTGACCTTGCCCATGACCTTGTCGAGCTCGTCGTAGGCCTGGTTGACGAAATCCTTGGTTTCCTTGCAGGACTTGGCGAATCCCTCGTAGATGATGGTCCACATCTCGGGGATGAACTGGTTCTGGATCCACTGCTTGGCGAGGTTCTGGCCCGCCTTCTTGAACTCGTCGTCGTCGCAGCAGCCGTCGTTGTTCAGCTGCTGGACCAGATTGGAGCCGAAGTTGACGTCCATCCAGCCCGCGATCGCGCCGAGGTCCTCCTTGCCGCTCTTCTCGCCGGCGGCGATGGCGATGACCTTCTGCGCCATCGTGAAGTCCGCCTTGCCGACGATCTCCTTGTAGAGGTCGACGACCGTGTCGGCCTTGCCCTTGCACAGCTTGAAGACCGTGGCGGTGGTGTGCAGCGTCGCTTCGCTCGCGTTGTCCAGTGTCTGCGAAAGTTTCTTGGCCTTGGGGAGGATCTTCTCGTTGTAGTTGGCCGACGAGGCGTCGGCGGCCTTCCCGGTCCAGGTGCCGTACAGCGTGGTCAGCTGGGAACCGGTGTCGTCGATGGCCTTCTGCACGGTCTTCGCACCGGTCTTGAAGTGAGCGGCGTCGTCGACGAAGTTCTTGAAACTGATCCCGCGCTGCTCGTCGAACGGCTTCTGGATGTCCTTGTCGAAATCGAGCGCGCGAGAAGCTCCACGGCAGTCTTCCGGAACCTTCGCCAGCAGCGAGCCGAAGGTCTGGAAGACCTTGAGCGCGGGCGCGGCGGCGTCGAAGATCTCGTCCGACGTCTTGGTCCCGGCGCCCTCGGCGGTGGGTTCCTTCACGCCGTCGAGCTTCTTGTTGCCTTCGTCGACGGCCTTCGTCTCTTCGTTCTGGTTGAAGCTGGCCTGATCTCCGGCCTTCTTCGCCTCGTCGTAGACCTTGCCGACGTCGTCGGACGCCAGGAACGGGATGGCGTTGTAGGACGCCGCGTATTTCTCGGCTTCCTCGCGCTTGCGCTTGATGTCCTCCGGCTCCTGGTCCGCCGACCACGGCGGAGGCGCCGGATGCGTCCGCATCCACGAGCCGATGAGCTTGGTCTTCTGCTCGGCGGGGACGGCCGGGTCGTCGAGGACGGCCTTGACGTCGGTCCAGGTGGTTTCGGTGGCCACTAGCGCATCCCCGTCTCGGTGATCTTGTTCTTCTGCTCGTCCTCGTTGGTGCCGTAGGCGGTGGCGGCGGTACCGAGGTTCGTGCCGAACGAGCCGAGCGTGGTGCTGTACCCCTGGACCGACGCCCACAACGCCGCCACGCCGTCGGTGTACTTCTTCGCGTGGTCGCCGTGCGCCTGGCCGAAGCCCGCCGCGTTCACCGGGGTGTTCGACAGATCCGGATTGTCTTCGAGCAGCTGTTCCGTCAGCTTTCCGATGTTCTTCGACGCCGATGAAAGCGCATCGGTCGCCGCGGTGAAGCCCCCGCTCATTCTTTTCAGCGCCTTTCGTCGGATCCGTCGGCCTTGACGCCGAGTGCCTCTGCGAGCACCTCGGCCACCGACCCGATGTCGGTGAACCGGTCCAGCTGGTCCAGATCGATCCTCACGTCGTGGTAGATCTCCAGCGCCGACAGGAGTCTTATCCGTCCCTTGGAGTCGATACCCAGCTCTTCGAGCGGCGCGTCGGACTCGATTTCGGCGGGATCAAGCCGAAAAGTCTCACTGACGACCTTCACGACCTCCGCGCGGTGATCACCCACGGGGCCGACTATAACGCGCCCTCGCCGCGGATCGCGCGACCTTGCCACTGGAAGTGCGCGGAAGGTCACCGGAGGGAACCAGACGTACCGATCTCAGCGTCAGATCATGTTCCCTGGAAACGGCGCGCAATACCACTCTCGTCACTTCTTTGACATCCGCCTCGGCGTTTTTTGCCCATTCGGCTACCAACATCGCCCCTTCTCCCCTTTCGTCCGTGACACCGAATGCGGCGACGCGGTCGCGGCGGATCGCCGGATGCGCCTCACCCGCCACCGCCTCGATGTCCTGCGGGTGGAAGTTGCGGCCGTCGATGACGATGAGGTCCTTGAGCCTGCCGGTGATGTAGAGATCGCCGCGGTGGACCACGCCGAGGTCACCGGTGCGCAGCCAGCCGGTGACGCCGTCGAGTTCGCCGCCGAACGCGGCGGCGTCGCCACGGCCCCAGTACCCCGCCGCGACGTTCGGCCCGTGGATCCAGATCTCCCCGGCGAGGCCGTCGGGCTGCGCCACCCCGTCCCGGACGATCCGGACCCGCTGGCCGAGCGGCCGGCCGACCGAGACGAGTTCCTGACCTTCCGGCACCTCGATCGCATGGCCCTGCGCGAGGGCTTCGCGGTCGAACACCGCGCTACGCGGTCCTTCCGCGTCCGCGCTCGCGACGTACACGGTGGCCTCGGCCAGGCCGTAGGACGGACGGTGGGCGTCGGCACGGAATCCGCGCGGGCCGAAGGTCTCCCGGAAGCGCGCGACCGTGTCCGGCCGCACCGGCTCGGCGCCGTTCAGCGCGATCCGGACGTCGGAGAGGTCGAGGTCGTCCCCCGCTTCTCCGGCCGCTTCGACGGCCAGGTCGAAGGCGAAATTCGGCGCGGCGGTGAACACGGCCGGGTGATCCGCGAGCTGACGGAGCCAGCGCGCCGGACGGTGCACGAATTCGGCGGGCGACATGAACACCGATCGCGCCCCCGCGTGGACCGGCAGGCACAGCAGCTGGATCAGGCCCATGTCGTGGAAGAACGGGATCCAGCCGGCACAGGTCGTGCCTTCGTCGACGGCGTAGGCCCGGCTCGCCTGCCAGCAGGCGGCGGCCACCGCCCGGTGCGGGATCACGGCACCGGCGGGTTCGCGGGTCGACCCGGACGTGTACTGCAGATACGCGGGGCTTTCCGGTGCGACGGGGACCGGATCGGCCCCCGGCCCGGACAGTTCGTCGACCACGATCAGGTGGTCCGGCGTGCCCGCTTCGCGGACCTTCGCGGCCGCGGCCGAAGAGGTCAGCCAAACCCGTGCGCCGCTGTCCTCCAGCACACCGGTGAGCCTGGCTCGCTGGGATGGGCTGCCGGGTGCCATCAACGGCACGGCGATGAGCCCGGCGGCGAGCGCTCCGAAGAACGCCAAGGGGTAATTCAGGTCCTGGCCGGTGAGCACGGCCGCACGATCACCCGGCCGTGCGACCTGGCGCAGCGCGCCCGCGACCACTCGCACGCGCGAGACGAACGCCGTCCAGGTGACCGAGCTGTCCACACCGGCGCTGTGGTCCTGGTGCGTGAACAGCGGGCGCGGGTCGGCTTCACGAGCGAACAACCGCTCCACGATCGAGGTGCGCAGCACCTGCTCCGGCACATCCTCCGGCGACGCGGTCATATCCGGCAACGTACTGGAACCCCGGCGAGGGCGCTCGGACGGCCCGAGCCGACTGTCCGTCCTAAGTAGACACTGAATGGTCCGGTCCACCGGAATTCGCTCTTGTGAATTCCGGACAGAAGACCGGACAATCCTCGCCCTTTCGTGGACCAGGGCCGCACACTCGGCGGGCAGTGTGTTTCTTTCCCCCGGCCTTGGAGGACTAGACCATGCGTCGAAGAATCGCCCTGGCAGTCGGCGGCGCCGCCGTCCTGACCGCGAGCCTCACATCCGCCGCTTTCGCTCCCGTCGCACAGGCTTCCCCCGGATTGATCGCCGCCATGCAGCGGGACCTGGGGCTCACCGCCGCGCAGGCCTCCGCCCGGCTCACCCAGGAGATGACCGCGTCGCGGGTGCTGCCCGCCGCCCAGCAGGCCGCCGGTGCGGCGTTCGGCGGCGCCTGGTTCGATCCGGCGCGCGGCAAACTCGTCGTCGGGGTGACCGACCCCGCCGCCGCTCCCGCCGTCCGGCAGGCAGGCGCCGAACCCACCGCGGCCGCGATCAGCGCGGCCCGGCTCGACGCGGCCAAGGCCGAAATCGACAGGTCGGTCGAGACCGAGCCCGCCCCCGCCGCCGTCAGCGGCTGGCGCGCCGACCCGCGCAGCGGCAGCGTCGTGGTCGCGGTGCGGCCGGGCGCGCACGGTTCCGACGTCGACGACTTCCTGGCCAGGGCGAGGAAATCCGGTCCGGTCACGGTGGTCACCGCCCCCAAGGCCGAACCGTTCGCGGCGGGCACCGTCGGCGGCGACCCGTACTACATCAACGGGAACACCCGCTGCTCCATCGGTTTCTCCGTCCACGGCGGTTTCGTCAGCGCGGGCCACTGCGGCGGCACCGGCAGTTCCGTCGTCGGCTGGGACGGCTCGGCGATGGGCAACTTCGCCGGTTCTTCCTTCCCCGGCAACGACTACGCCTTCATCCGGATCGGCAACGGCTGGTGGACCGCGCCGGTCGTCCTCGGCTGGGGCACCGTCAGCGACGCGCTCGTCCGCGGCTCGTGGGTCGCGCCGGTCGGCACCTCGGTGTGCCGGTCCGGTTCGACGACGCACTGGCACTGCGGCACCGTGCTGGGGCACAACGAGACGGTCAACTACTCGCAGGGCGCGGTGCACCAGATGACCCGCACCAACGTCTGCGCGGAACCCGGCGACTCCGGCGGCTCCTTCATCACCGGCGACCAGGCGCAAGGAGTCACTTCCGGCGGCTGGGGCAACTGCGGTTCCGGCGGGGAGACCTGGTTCCAGCCGGTGAACGAGATCCTGCAGAACTACGGTTTGTCGCTCGTCACCGCTTGATGCGCGTGAAGGCCCCCTTCCTTCGGCTGAGCCGAGGGAAGGGGGCCTTCACGCCTACGAGCCGCCGGTCTCCAGCATGGCCTTGATGTCGGCGACCGCGGCCCGCGCGGTCATCCCGACACCGATCAGCGTGGCCGACGCGGGCCCGGTCCAGTCGCCGTAGCCGAGAAGGTGCAGCCGGGGCTCGGCCACCACTCGGGTGCCTTCGGTGGGGATGCGGCCGCGGGTGGTCCGCAGCCGCAGTGACGCGAGATGGCTCAGCGCGGGCCGGAACCCGGTGCACCAGATGACCGCGTCCGCGTGCCGGTGGGTCCCGTCCGTCCACACAGGACCTTCGCTGTCCAGTCTCGTGAACATCGGACGCGGCCGCAGCAGCCCGGCGTCACGGGCCTCCCGGACCGGTGGGACGGCGACGATGTCGCCCAGACCGCCGACTCCGCCGGTGTCGGCCTGCCCGGTTTCGAGGGCTCGGCGGCGCCGGGTGGCGACGTCGAAGAGGGCCTTGCCGTCGACGTGGTCGGGCAGGTAGCGGGGCGGGCGGCGGGTGACCCAGGTCAGGTTCGCCGTGCCCGCGAGGTCGGCGGCGATCTGGGCGCCGGAGTTGCCGCCGCCGACCACCACGACGTCCTGGCCCGCGAACTCCTCCGGATCCCGGTAGTCGACGGTGTGCAGCCGGCGACCGGTGAATCCGCCAGGCATCAACGGCAGGAAGGGCCGCCACCAGGTGCCGGTGGCGCTGATGACAGCCTCGGCGCTCCACTCCCCCGTATCGGTGCTGACCGTGAATCGTCCGCCGTCACGGGACACGTCGCTCACCGGCTCCGAGCGGCGGATCGGGAGTTCGTAGCGCTTCTCGTACGCCGCGAGATACTCGACGACATGGTCGGCGGTCGGATAACCCGGCCCTGGGTAGGGCGGCATCGGCCACCCCGGCAGGGAACTGTGCTGTGCCGGGGAGAACAGCCGCAGCGAGTCCCAGCCGTGGATCCAGGCGCCGCCCGGCCGGGCCTGGGCGTCGAGGATGACGAAGTCCAGCCCGGCACGGCGCAGGTAGTAGCCCGCGGCGAGACCGGCCTGACCCCCGCCGATGACCACCACCCGCACGGCTGCGGTCACTCCGCGGGCGCTTTCGCGGTCCAGCGCTTGCGCAACCAGAGGCTGACGTAGACCAGCGCGACGAGCACCGGTACTTCGATCAGCGGTCCGACGACCCCGGCGAGCGCCTGCCCCGAGGTGACGCCGAAGACGCCGATGGCCACGGCGATCGCGAGTTCGAAGTTGTTGCCCGCCGCGGTGAACGCCAGCGTCGTGGTGCGCTCGTAGGAGAGACCGGACGCCTTGCCCAGCAGGTAGCCGCCGATCCACATGATCGCGAAGTACACCAGCAGCGGCAGCGCGATCCGGGCGACGTCGAGCGGGCGGGAGGTGATGTTGTCGCCCTGCAGGGCGAACAGGATCACGATGGTGAACAGCAGGCCGTAGAGCGCGACGGGGCCGATCTTGGGCAGGAACTCGCCCTCGTACCAGTCGCGGCCCTTGCTCCGCTCCCCGACGCGGCGGGAAAGGTAACCGGCGGCGAGCGGGATCCCGAGGAAGATGATCACGCTGAGCGCGATCTCCCACGGCGAGAAGTCGATGCTCGTGGTGTCCAAGCCCAGCCAGCCGGGCAGCAGATCGAGGTAGAACCAGCCGAGCACACCGAACATGATCACCTGGAAGACGGAGTTCAGCGCGACCAGCACCGCCGCGGCCTCGCGGTCACCGCAGGCGAGATCGTTCCAGATGATCACCATCGCGATGCACCGGGCGAGGCCGACGATGATCAGCCCGGTCCGGTACTCCGGCAGGTCGGGCAGCATCAGCCAGGCGAGCGCGAACATCAGCGCCGGACCGAGAATCCAGTTCAGCACCAGGGAAAGCACCATCGTGCGCTTGTCCTTGGTCACGGTGTCGAGCTTGTCGTAGCGGACCTTCGCCAGCACCGGGTACATCATCAGCAGCAGACCGAGCGCGATCGGCAGCGACACCTGGCCGATCTTCACCGCGTCCAGCACACCCTGCAGACCGGGGATCACACTGCCCAGCAGCAGCCCGGCGCCCATCGCGACGATGATCCAGACCGGCAGGAACCGGTCCAAAAAGGACAGTTTGTGCAGGACGTCGGTGCCGGTCTCTTCGGCGGTTCGGGTCACGGGGCTGGTCTCCAGAGGTCGGAAGCGAGGGTCAGGCGTCGAGGATTTCGGCGACCAGGCCACGGACGCGGCGGTCGATCTCGTCGCGGATCGGGCGGACGGCGTCGACACCCTGGCCCGCGGGATCCTCCAGCGGCCAGTCGAGGTAACGCTTGCCGGGGAACACCGGGCAGGTGTCACCACAGCCCATCGTGATCACCACATCGGACGCTTCGACGTCCTCTGTGGACAGCTTGCTCGGCACCTCGGCGGTGACGTCCAATCCCCACTCCGCGAGCGCCGCGGCGGCGGCCGGGTTCACCTTGTCCGCGGGTTCGGACCCCGCGGACCGGACGGCGATCCGGCCGAGCGAGTAGTGCTGCAGCAACGCGGCGGCCATCTGGGAGCGGCCGGCGTTGTGCACGCACACGAACAGCACCTCGGGCTTGCGGGTCATACCAAGTCCGCCTTTCTGCGGTGATCAGTCGATGAGTTCGTCGAGCAGGTGCCGGACGCGGCGGCCGATGTCGTCCCGGATCCCGCGGACGACCGCCAGCGACTGGCCCATCGGGTCCGCCACGTCCCAGTCCAGGTACCGCTTTCCAGGGTGGACCGGGCACGCGTCCCCGCAGCCCATCGTCACTACGACGTCGGCCGCACGGACGACCTCGTCGGTCAACGGCTTGGGGTAGGCGCCCGCGAGCCGGATGCCCAGCTCCGCCAGCGCCTCGGTGATGACCGGAGGGATCTCCCCGGTGGGCCGCGATCCGGCGGAGCGGACCATCACGTGCCCGAAGGCGTGATGGTCGAGCAGTGCCGCGGCCAGCTGTGAGCGGCCGACGTTGTGCACGCACACGAACAAGACCTGCGGCGCGGTCACCAACGTGAGCCCGCCGACTTTGGCGAGGTCGACCAGCCGCAGCCGGGCGAACCGGGCGGTCAGCGCCGGCAGGTGGACCTTGACGGTCGCCGAGCGATCCAGCAGCCGGTACGTCTCCTCGACGCAGTATTCGACCGTCTCGCGGCCGAACGTGCCACGGAACCGATCGGCCAGCTCGTCGGCGATCCGGTCGAGCTGGTCCAGCGCCGCACGGCCGGGCAAGCCCTCGGTCGCAGGGTTCATCACGTCTCCTCGGTCCGGGCGACCTGGATTGAAGTATCTCGATCCAAATTGAAGAGCTTGGATCGAATTTTGTCAATTCAACGGGTACGCTGGGCTCGTGACGAGCGAGAACGGACGCACCCGGAAGCCGGTCGCGGTGACCCTGCTGATGGCCGAACCCGCGGCGGTCGTCGATCCCGGGGACGCCGAGACGGCCGCGAAGCTGTTCAAGGCGCTGTCGGATCCCGTCCGGATCCGCTTGCTGTCGCTCGTGCGGCACTCCCCCGGCGGCGAGGCGTGTTTCTGCGACCTCGCCGAGGAGTTCGACATGCCCCAGCCCTCGCTCAGCCATCACCTGCGGGTGCTGGTCTCCGCCGGCATCCTCGAGCGGGAGCGGCGTGGCACTTGGAGCTGGTACACCGTCGTCCCCGAGCCGCTCGAAACGCTGGGGAACCTGCTCCGCTCGGGCGGGCCGCTCGCCGACCGCCCCGCGCGGCTCAGCAAGACTAGGTGCTGAACAACCGGTCCAGCGCCGAGCGGCTTTCTTCGGCCATGGCGCGATAGATCACCAGCCGCTGATCCTGATCCTGAAGCGGCGTCAGCACTTCGAAATGCAGATCGAGCACGCCTGCCTCGGGATGCCGCAGCACCTTGCGTCCACGGCCGTTGACCTTGACATCACGTTCAGCCCACAGCCGCGCGAATTCCCCGTCGCTGGTGAATTCGGCGATGAGATCGGCCAAGGCCTGGTCGTCCGGATGCGCGGCCCAGGCGGCGCGCAGATGAGCGATCCCTTCCCGCACCACCCGTTCACGGTCCGCGTAGAACTCGCGCACCTCGGGATGCTTGAGGCACAACCACATCGCATTGCGCTGCGACGGCGGCAACGTGGCGAAGTCCACCAGCAGCCTCGCCATTTCGTCGTTCCAGGCCAGGATGTCGTAGCGGTGGTTCAGCAACATGGCGGGCAACGGCGACAGATCGGCGATCAGCCGGGCCAGCGGCGGCGCCGCGGTGGTGGCGAGTTTCTCGGCGTTGCGGGGTCGCTGACGGGCCAGGTCGAAGAGGTAGACACGTTCGTCGGGGGCCAGGCGCAACGCTCGCGCGAGCGCTTCCACCACCTCCGCCGACGGACGCAGCCCGCGCGCCTGCTCCAGCCGCACGATGTAGTCGATGCTGATCCCGGCCAGTTCGGCGACCTCCTCGCGGCGCAGACCCGGGGTCCGCCGGGACCGGCGGCGTGACGGCAGGCCGAATTCGTCCGGGTCCAGGCGTTCACGCCGGGTCCGCAGGAACGCGGCCAGCTCCTGGGTCGTGTCCACGGTGGGGGTCGTCATGCCCGGTCCAACAGCGAGGGTGGGACCGGTGTTCCCAGGATGTCTTCTCCCTTAACCCCTGCTCGCGGCGGTCGCAGACTCGTCCTCGACAACGGATCACGAGTACAGGAGGACACGATGTCGCTCACCCTCGACACCTATCGGCTGCTGGGCCGGTCCGGGCTGCGGGTGTCCCCGCTGGCCCTGGGCGCGGCGACGTTCGGCACCGAATGGGGCTGGGGCGCCGGGCGGGACGAGGCGCGCGAACTGTTCGACACCTACGTCGAACGCGGCGGCAACTTCATCGACACCGCATCCACCTACACAGACGGCAGCTCCGAGCGGCTGCTGGGCGAATTCGCCCGCGACAACCGCGAAAGCCTCGTGCTGGCGACGAAATACACGACCCTGCGCCGTCCGGGCGACCCGAATTCCGGGGGCGCCCAGCGAAAAAGCCTGTTCGCGTCGGTGGAATCCAGTCTGCGGCGGCTGAACACGGACTACATCGATCTGCTTTACCTGCACGTGTGGGATTTCACGACCCCGGTCGACGAGATCCTGCGCGGGATGGACGATCTGGTCCGGCAGGGCAAGGTTCTGTACGTGGCGATCTCCAACGCGCCGGCCTGGGAGGTTTCGCGGATGCAGGCGATCGCCGACCTGCGCGGCTGGTCGCCACTGGTCGCGCTGCAGATCGAGTACAACCTGATCGAGCGCACCGGGGAACGCGACCTGATCCCCATGGCACGCGAGATGGGGCTGGGAGTGGTCCCCTGGTCACCGCTGGCGGGCGGCGTGCTCACCGGGAAGTACAGCCGGGACGATCTGACCGGGGTGCCGTCCGAGGACGGCACTCGCAAGAACTTCAACTTCGCCTTGGGCACGCTCACCGAACGCAACCTCGCCATCGTGGACGTGGTGAAGGAGGTCGCCGCGGAACTCGGCCGCACCCCCGCCCAGGTCGGTCTCGCCTGGACGCTGCAGAACCCGAACGTGACGGCACCGATCATCGGCGCCCGCACCCCCGCCCAGCTGGAGGACAATCTCGGCGCGCTGGAGGTCGGATTCACCGGCTCGCAACTGGCCCGCCTCGACGAGGCCAGCGCGATCGATCTCGGTTTCCCGCACGAATTGCTGTCCCGCTCCACGACGCTCGCGTTGACGCGCGGCGACATGACCATCGAACCGCGACGCTGACTCGCCGTTCCCCGCAGGGTTGCGCCTTGACGTGCGCTCCGCCGCTGCCGGGGCGTGTCGCGAAAGCCACTTTCGGGACACCAGACGTCGCGAAAGTGGCTTTCGCGACGCTGGGCCCGGCGCCAACGCAACGCAAGTAGCCGGCTGAATGCGACCGGGCAACGCCTTCAGTTGCGGATGATCCTCCGTTCCGTGGCGACGGCGACCGCACCGGCACGGCTGTCGACGCCGAGTTTGTCGTAGATGTGGACCAGGTGTGTCTTCACCGTGGCTTCGGAGATGAACAGCCGCGCGGCGATCTGCCGGTTGATCAACCCCTCCGCCACCAACTGCACGATCTCGGTCTCACGGGGGCTCAATGCGGGGGCGGGAGCCCGCATATGCCCGAAGAGCCGGGCCGCGACCTGAGGTGCCAGCACGGTCTCCCCGCGCGCGGCCGCGTGAATGCCCTTGAAGAGGTCCTCGGGCGGTCCCGCTTTGAGCAGGTAGCCGGTGGCGCCGGCGGCCACCGCCCTGGTGATGTCCAGCTCGGCGTCGTAGGTGGTGAGCACCAGCACCTTCGGCGGCTCCGGCAGAGCGGTCAGGCGTTCGGTGGCGTTCACGCCGTCGGGGCCGTCGCCGAGTTGCAGGTCCATCAGCACGACGTCCGGTTTCTCCGCGGTGGCGAAGAGCACGGCCTCGTCGGCGCCCGCGCATTCACCGATCACCTCGAAGCCGGGCTCGCCTGCCAGCAGGGCGGCGATTCCCGCCCGCACCACCGGATGATCGTCGACGATCAGTACCCGGACGGTCATCGGACCTCCCTGGTGGGCACGGCGACGGCGAGCGCGGTGCCCTCTCCCGGCGCGCTCTCGACGACCATCTCACCACCGAGTTCGGCGAGCCGCTCGCTGATCATCCGCATACCGTTCCCCCGGTCGCCGCTCGCGCGAGTCGACGCCGGGTCGAAGCCGACACCGTCGTCGCGGATGTCGAGGACGACCTTGTCGGCCAGGTAGGTCAGCGTGACGGCGGCCTTCGTCGCCTTGGCGTGCTCGCTGACGTTCGCCAGCGCGCCCTGTGCGACCCGGAGCAGAGCCGCCTCCACCGCGGGCGGCAGTGGATACGGGTCTCCGCTGGTCTCGAAGCGCACCTCGTGCATGGCGGCGAACATGATCTGCTCGGCGAGTTCCTTCAAGGTCTCGGCGAGATCCCCGGCGTCGAGCCGCGGTGACCCGAGGCCTCTGACGAACCGGCGCGCCTCGGCGAGGTTGTCCCCCGCCGCCTCGACGGCGCGGGACACATGGGCTTTCGCCAGCTCCGGGTCCGTGTCCCACGACCGCTCCGCCGCCTGCAGCAGCATCCGCATACTCGAGAGCCCCTGTGCGAGGGAGTCGTGGATCTCCCGCGCCAGCCGCTCCCGTTCCTTCATCATCCCGGCCAGTCGCTGGCTCTGCGCGAGATCGACCCTGGCGCCCAGGAGTGCCTTGACGGCTTCCCCCAGTTTCCTCCGGCCCCGGTCGAGTTGCAGGAAGGTCATCGTGGCCATCAGCGCGACCGCGACGGGCGCGAGGACGAGGCTCGGATCGAACCCACTCGCGATCCTCAGCTGGGCGAGGATGGTCGCGGCGGTCAGCAGGACCACGACCGCGACCATCACCCGCGGGCTCAGCATCTGCAGGCAGACGAAGAACAACGGCACGGCGCACCAGGCGAAACTCGGCGCGGCCACCACCAGCGCGAGCCAGACCGCGATCACCGCCGTCAACCACACCGGACGCCACCGGCCCAGCGTTTCCCAGCTCAGTATCCCCGCCACGTACACCAGCGCGAGCGCGCCGGTGAGCACGAGGATCAACGGTGTGGCACCGCTCAACCCGTGCCCCGCGACGAACCGGGCCACCGACGCGGCGAGCAGCAGGAAGAACCCGGCATGCATCGCGGCGTTCAGCCGGGTGGCCGCGCCGAGGTGCGATTCCATTCGGTCCTCCCTTCGTCGCCGATGATCGTAAGCAGGGAGGCTGGGTGTTCCGCATCAATCGTTCGGTTGATGCCCCCACCGATCACTCGACGCCCGATCGATGTCCACTCTCCCGATTCGCCGCGCCCCGCCGGACGGGAGAGTCGTAGGGGAAGGCAACACCCCCTCACCGCAAAGGAAATCCGATGAACGCCAAGCTCCCCCGCACTCGTCTCATCCTCGGTATGACGGCCGGTCTCGCGACCGTCGCGCTGGCCACCGGTGTGGGCGCGGCGCAGGCACAGGACCGCAAGCCGCAGCCGCCCGCCCAGCAGGCCGTCGTGCAGACCAGCGTGCTCGGCGTCGACGCCGCCACCCGGGCCGCGCAGGCCGCGCTGGACGCCGCCGAGAAGGAGGGCCAGCGGGTCACCGTGGCCGTGGTCGACCGCTCGGGTGACGTGCGCGTGCTGCTCAAGGGCGACGGCGCCGGGCCGCAGACGGAAGAGTCCGCCAAGCGCAAGGCTTTCACCGCGGTCTCCTTCGGACAGCCCACGTCCGCGCTGGCCAAGAACGCCCAGGGTGACGGTCCGACCATCCGCGACATCCCGGGCACGCTCTTCCTCGGCGGCGGGGTGCCGGTCGCCGCGAACGGCGGCCCGATCGCCGGGATCGGTGTCGGCGGGGCGCCCAGCGGTGAGCTCGACGAGCGCTTCGCCACGGCCGGGCTGCGCGCCATCGGGGAACTTCGCTGATGATCGGTGAGCGGGCGATCGTGGCGTTGCTCGCCGCCCTCGTGCTCGGTGCCTGCTCCCCCCAGGCACCGAGCGCACCACCCCGGACGGCTCCGAGCACCGCCCCGCCGCCCGCCTCGTCCCAGCCGCCCCGCCAAGGAGTCCCCGTGAGCCAGCTTTTCGAAGCCGACGTGAACCGCGTCCGGCAGGCCGTCGAGGCGGGCGCCGATCTGGAGACCCGTGACGATCGCGGCCGGACCCCGTTGCTCGTCGCGGTCACCGAGAACCGCGTCGACGTCGCCGAGGTCCTGGTGCGGGCGGGCGCCGACCCGGACGCGCTCGACGGACGGCACGACACGCCGTGGCTGGTCACCGGAGTCACCGGCAGCGTCCCGATGGCGAAGCTGCTGCTGGAGGCCAAACCGGATCTGACCATCACCAATCGCTACGGCGGCGTCTCGCTGATCCCCGCCTCCGAACGCGGGCACGCCGAGTACGTGCGGCTGGTGGCCGGCAGCGGGATCGACGTCGACCACGTGAACGATCTCGGCTGGACCGCGTTGCTGGAAGCGGTCATCCTCGGCGACGGCGGGCCACGTCACCAGGAGGTGGTCCGAGCACTCGCCGCCGCCGGGGCCGACATGAACCTCGCCGACAAACAGGGCGTCTCTCCCCTCGCCCACGCCCGGTCCAAAGGCCAGGCGGCCGTCGTCCGGATCCTCACCGAAGCCGGGGCGCGCTGACCGGTCCCAAGTCCTTCATGGACGCGAGACAACCCTGATCTCCGACCATGAGCCTCCGGCGCCACAACCGGCCCGCCGGGTGTCGGGGATGTGGAAATAGGGACGCGGTATGCCCTGATTCCACACCCCGACACGGTTGGTCACCTCGCAGTCGACCGAGAAGCTGGCGGCGGCCTGTGGCATTGGAACGTCCTCCTGAGCCGCGGAGGGTCGATGCACGAGATCGATCAGGCCGCTGACCTGCACATTATTTTCTGTTATGCCAATTGACACAAGGTCCCCTGATCGATACGGTTCGACCGTGGAGCAGGCACGAGGACGGGGCAGGCCGCGCAAAGACCCCGCGGCGCCGGCCCGATGGACGCCTCCCGAAGGTTGGTCACGGCTGGTCGCCTGGATCTCCCCACAGGAGAAGAAGGCGCTGAAGCACGTGGCCGTCGAAGCCGACGTTTCCGTGGCAGAGCTGATACGGGCGCTCGCCGGCGGCCTTGCCGTCGGCGCCATCACTCCTGAGGAACTCATCGGGCACGTCGTGAAAGGGAAGACCGTCATGGAAAAGATCCCCACGCTTTTCGAGCGCGATGAGCGCTTCCACGTCGTCGACAAGCCTCGCGCCGAATGCGCATGGGTGTTCGACGGTGCCGGGGTGGGAACCGAAAAACTCGACGGCACCAACGTCCGGCTGACCGTGCGAGCAGGGCAGCTGGTCCGGGTCGAGAAGCGCCGCAACCCGAGCAAGGCACAGAAGCAGCAGGGCATCGTGGACGGCTGGTACGTGGACACCGACAGCGGCTCCGCCGAGGACAAGTGGATCCTCGCGGCGGCCGGGAACACCGACGTGTCCGGATGGCCGGACGGGGAGCATCCGAGCGAGGCGCTCGGACCTCGCATCCAGGGCAATCCCCTTGGACTGGAAGAACACCGATGCGTCCCGTTCGACTTCCAAGCGCCGGCCGTCCCCGAAGTGCCGCGCAGTTACCACGAACTCAGGGATTTCCTCGCCACGCTGGACAGCCGGTTCTCTCCCGGGCATGTGGCCGAGGGCATCGTCTTCCATCATCCGGACGGCCGCCGGGCCAAGATCAAGCGCAAGGATTTCCCCCGCTCCGCTACGGCATAGCCCACTGCCGGCAGTGACCTCACAACCGGCGGTCGTGTCTCGTCGTACCCGGGACAACGCACGAGACCCAGGGGGCGACTTCCCATGACCGAACGCACGCAAGACCCGCTCGACCCGGCGTTGAAGGCGATAGTGAGTGAGCGGCGTCAGCTGATCGGCCTCGCGTATCGCCTGGTCGGTTCGCTTTCCGAGGCCGAGGACGTGGTTCAGGAGACCTACACCCGCTGGTACGCCTTGTCCCCGGCACAGCGGGAAGCGATCGACTCCCCCGGCGCCTGGCTGACCACCGTCGCCGGCCGCATCTGCCTGGACCTCCTCGGTTCGGCCCGCAAGCGGCGGGAACGCTACGTCGGGGAGTGGCTCCCCGAGCCGGTGCCGGGACATGTCGAGTGGACGACCCTGCGCCCGCCCACCGACGATCCGGCCGACCGGGTCACCCTCGACGAGTCGATCAACATGGCGTTTCTCGTCGTGCTCGAATCACTGACCCCGGCCGAGCGGGTCGCGTTCGTCCTGCACGACGTCTTCCGCTACCCCTTCGCCGAGGTCGCGGCGATCGTCGGCCGTAGCCCGGCCGCCTGCCGTCAGCTGGCGACCTCCGCACGCCGCCGCATCCGCGCGTCGCGGCTCGTGCCCGCGCCGGTCGCCCGGCAGGCGGACCTCGTCAAGGAGTTCAAGAAGGCGTGGGAGGCCAAGGACATCGAAGCCCTCATCGGTCTCCTCGATCCGGACGTCAAGGCGGCCAGTGACGGCGGAGGTGTCGTCAGGGCCGCGCTGCACCCGTTCGAGGGGCGCGAGGCGGTCGCGTCCTATCTCCTCACGGTGGCGCACCTGACCTCCGGCCTCGACCTGGTGGAGCGGGAGGTCAACGGACTGCCCGGCCTCGTGCTCCAGCAGGCCGGGCGGACCGTCGCCGTGTTCGCGTTCCACGTCGCCGACGACCGCATCCAGCGGATCTGGGGGATGCGGAATCCGGAGAAACTCCGGCCGTGGGCCGACGCCTGACCGCTACGCCGCGAGGGCGCCGAGTTGCCGGAGCTGGGTGAGGACGTCGACGACGCCCCAGATCTCGGCGACCCGCCCTCCGGCGAAGCGGAGGATGAAGATCTCGCTGTAGGAAACCGGTTTCCCGGTGGCGGGCATTCCCCGGTATTCGCCCCCATGGGTGCCGGTGACGGTGTTGCGGCAGACGATCTTGTCGCCGACGGCGAGCACGTCCTCGGCCGTGACCCGCAGGTCGGGGAACGCGCGAAGCAGCACCGTCCACACCTGTTTCAGTGCCTGCGCTCCCGTCGTCTCCATCGGCACCGGCGCGTGGAACACCACGTCCGGCGCGACGACCTCGTCGATCATCTTCTCGATGACGTCGTAGCTGCCACTGTTGGTCGCGTCGTGGAAGCGATCGAACGCCGCCCGGTTGCGGGCTGTCTCGGCGGCGGTCATGCGAACTGCCCGACCCGGTAGTCGCCGCCGGGGTTCTGGATGATGCCGTTCATCCGGTTGAAGGCGTTGATCAGCGAGATCACTCCGACCAGCGCGGCGAGCTGGTCTTCGTCGAAGTGTTTGGCGGCGTTCGACCACGCCTCATCGGTGACGCCGCCGCCGTCGGCCATCCGGCAGGCCTGTTCGGTCACCTCCAGCGCGGCACGCTCGGCCTCGGTGAAGCAGTTCGCCTCCCGCCACACGGCGACCAGGTTGATCCGCACGTCCGTTTCGCCCGCGGCGGCCGCTTCCTTGGTGTGGATGTCCAGGCACACCGCGCAGCCGTTGATCTGGCTCGCGCGCATCCGTACCAGTTCCTGGATCGTGAGCGACAGCGGCGAGTCGACCAGCCCCTTGTTCGCCGAGACGAGAGCCTTCACGAACTTTCCGCCGACCTTGTTGCCGAAGTAGTCGAGCCTGGCGTTCATCGCGATCTCCTTGCGTTGGTGGATGTTCCTGTCCAACCGACGAGGCAGCCGCGCGGAATGTGAGGCCGGGCCCGAAAACACGTGTGGAGGGCGGACCTGGAACGGTCTCACCCTCCACACGGGATACAGCCGGTCATCGCACGACCGCCGGGTCACCTCCGGTGACTTCGCTCGGCGCGCTCCGGGGGAAGCGCAGGGTGGCCATGGCCAGGAAGCCACCGGCGACCGCGATTCCCGCGGCCCCGAGGAACGCGGCCGAGTATCCGCCGGTCAGCGCGACCGGGTCCCCGATCCGCCCCGCGCCGAACGACACGCCGACCGCGGTCATCGCGGCGAGGCCGAGCGCCGAACCGATCTGGTACGAGGTGTTCACGATCCCCGACGCCAGCCCACCTTCCTCCGGCTTCGCGCTGGAAATCGCCGTGCCGAGCGACGGGATGAACGCCAGCGCCTGGCCCAGAGCCGCGACCAGCGACGCGGGCAGGACGTCGACCAGGAAATTGCCCGTCGGGCTGACGAACGACAGCCACACCAGACCCGTGGCGAGTGCCCACAGACCACCGATGATCATCTTCTTCGGCCCGAACCGGCCGATCAGCCGGGGCGCGACCGCGACCATCAGCACGACGATCAGCACCGTCATCGGCAGCAGCGCCGCACCGCTGGCGAAGGCCCCGTATCCCAGCACCTGCTGCAGGTACAGGTTGAGGAAGTACCACATCGGGATCCACGCCGCGCCGAGCAGGAACTGCGCGAGGTTCGCGCCGCCGAGGTTCGGTGTCCGGAAGATCCCCAGCCGTACCAACGGAACCTCACGCCTGCGCTGGATCAGCACGAACACCGCGAGCAGGGCGACCCCGCCCACCAGCGCGCCCCACGTGCCCGCCGAGTCCCAGCCCGCTTCCGGAGCCCGGACGACGCCGAACACGGTCAGCCCGAGGCCCGCGGTCGCCGCGATGGCACCGGCGATGTCGACCGAACCACGCCGTGCGGGCGCGGACGGCATCAGCCTGCCGGTCGCCAGCACCGCGATGAGCGAAATCGGGACGTAGAGCCAGAAGATCCACGGCCACGACAGCCATTCGGTGATCACACCGCCGAGGAACACCCCGGCGGTACCACCCGCCGGGGCGGCCGCGCCGTAGAGCGCGAGCGCCTTGGTCAGCTCACGAGGACGCGCGCCGAACAGCATCATCAGCAGGGTCAGCGCGGACGGCGCGATCAGCGCCGCTCCCGCGCCTTGCAGTACCCGGCCGAGCAATTCGACCCACGCGGTACCCGCGACCGCGGCGACCACGGAACCGCCGAGGGTGACGACCCAGCCGGCGGTGAACATCTTCCGCGCGCCGAACAGGTCCGAGAGACGTCCACCGAGCAGCAGGAGCCCGGCCAACGCGATGACGTAGGCGTTGAACACCCACGACAGGTCCCCCGGGGAGAACCCGAGGTCCTGCTGCATGACGGGTAGTGCGACGCCGATGATCGAGGTGTCCATGATGACCATGAACTGGGCCAGCGCGATGAGTCCCAGCGCCCACCACCGTCGTGGGTCCGGGGTTGTCTCCGCCATGACGACCGTCCTTTCGAGAAGTTGATACCCCCATGGGGTACCTGACGGAGACGAAGTTATGCCTGGGTCCACACTCGGCGCAAGTACCCCAAGGGGGTATCTATGTAGCGCTGGTCACAGCCGCTCCGCGACGCGCTCGACCTTGCCGACCGGGAGGACGTAGGACAGGATCCCGGCGATCGTGATCACGGTCATGTAGGCGAACCCGGGCGCGAAGCTGTCGTCGGTGACGATCAGGCCGATGACGATCGGGGTCGCGATCGACGACAGGTTCCCGATGAAGTTGAACATCCCGCCGGTCAGCCCGAGCAGCCGTCGCGGGGCCAGCGCCGAGACCAGCGACCAGGTGATCGACGCGAGCCCGTTGCCGAAGAAGGCGATCGACAGGATGACGATGACCAGCGTCGTCGAGTCGGTGAAGCCCGCGGCGACCATCACGGTGCTCAGCAGCAGGCCCGCGATGATCGGCCCCTTCCTCGCCACCCCGAGCGAAGCACCACGGCGCACCAGGAAATCCGACAGGACACCGGAAGCCAGCACACCGACCAGCGCCGCGATGAACGGCAGCGACGCCAGGAAACCGGACTTGATGTAGTCCATTTCCCGGTATTCGACGAGATACGTGGGGAACCAGGTGAGGAAGAACCAAAGCGTCGAGGTCAGGCAGAACTGTCCGAAGTAGATTCCCCACAGCTTCCGGCTGCTCAGCACCGTCGCCAGATCCGCTCGGGTGATCCGCGCCCGCTCCGGCCGTTCACGCGGTAGATCCACCAGGCCGCCGCCGGTGCGGATCAGCTCGACCTCGGCCTCGTTGGCCCGCGAGTCGCGCGGCTCCCGGTACTTCGCGTACCAGAGCACCGCCCAGAGGATGCCGACCAGGCCCGTGGCGATGAACACCCAGTGCCACGAAAGCACGGTTTGCAACCAGGACAGCACAGGGGTCAGCAGCGCCAGCCCGATGAACTGGCCCGAGGTGTAGAAACCGATGGCCGTGGCGCGTTCGCGTTCCGGGAACCAGACGGTCGCGATCTTGCTGTTGATCGGATAGGCGGGCGCCTCGAAGACACCGACCATCAGCCGCAACGCGATCAGCGCCACGAATCCGCCGATGATCCCCATGAAGAACGTCGCGAGCGACCACAGGATCAGGCACGCCGGATAGAGCAGCCGCGGCGGGATCTTGTCGACCAGCCAGCCACCGGGCAGCTGCAACGCGGCGTAGGTCCAGCCGAAGGCCGACAACAGCAGGCCCTGTTCCGCTTTGGTCAGCTCGAGTTCGCCGGCGATCGCGGGCATCGCGATCGACAGGTTCGAGCGGTCGAGGTAGTTGATGACGACGGTGACGAACAACATCACCGCGATGAGCACCCGGAACCGGGTCGGGCGCACAGTGGTCTGGACGGAAGTCGTCATCGCGCTCACCATTCCGCGAACGAGCCGTCGGTGTGCCGCCACACCGGATTCCGCCAGCGATGTCCCTCGGCCGCGCGTTCGGTGACGTACTCCTCGTTGATCTCGATGCCCAGCCCCGGCCCGCGGGGGATGGCGACCTGTCCCTCGTCGTAGGCGAACACCGACGGCTCCGCCAGATAATCCAGGAGATCGTTGCTCGTGTTGTAGTGGATGCCGAGGCTCTGTTCCTGGATCGTGGCGTTGTAGCAGCCCGCGTCGATCTGCAGGCACGCCGCCAGCGCGATCGGGCCGAGCGGGCAGTGCAGGGCCAGGCCGACGTCGTAGGCCTCCGCCATGTGCGCGATCTTGCGTGCTTCGGTGATGCCGCCGCAGTGCGAAGGGTCCGGCTGGATGATGTCGACGGCGCCCGAGGCCAGCACCGCCTTGAAATCCCACCTCGAGTACAGCCGCTCGCCGAGCGCGATCGGGATCGGCGAGTTGCGCAGGACGTCGGCGAACCCGTCGACGTGCTCGGACAGCACCGGCTCCTCGACGAACATCAACCGGTACGGCTCCAGTTCACGCAGCAGGACCTTGGCCATCGGCTTGTGCACGCGGCCGTGGAAGTCCACCCCGATGCCGATGTCCGGGCCCACCGCCTGGCGCACCGCGTCCACATTGGCCACACAGCGGTCGACCTTGTCCCAGGTGTCCAGATAGGACAGTTCCTCGGTGCCGTTCATCTTCACCGCGCTGAATCCGCGATCGACCACCTCACGCGCGGCGCGGGCGGTCTCGGCGGGGCGGTCTCCGCCGATCCACGAGTACACCTTGATCCGGTCGCGCACCCGGCCGCCGAGCAGTTCGTGGACCGGGACGCCGAGCGCCTTGCCCTTGATGTCCCACAGCGCCTGGTCGATCCCGGCCAGCGCGCTCATGTGGATACCACCGCCACGATAGAACCCGCCGCGGTAGAGCACCGTCCACAGATCCTCGATCCGCGAAGGATCCTTGCCGATCAGGTGGTCGGAAAGCTCCTCCACGGTGGCGGCCACCGAAGCGGCCCGGCCCTCCAGGACCGGTTCACCCCAGCCGGTGACGCCCTCGTCGGTTTCGATCTTCAGGAACGACCAGCGCGGCGGCACCTGATATGTCGTCATTGACACGATCTTCATGGGTCTCTTCCTTAGTCCTGGTGCCAAATCCTGGAAAATTCGCGGGCACGGGCGCCGACCGCGTCCGCGTCGTCACCCGGCCGGTAGAGGCAGGAACCCAGCCCCGCCCCGGCCGCCCCGGCGGCGGCCCAGTCCGCCAGGTTCGCTTCGTCGACGCCGCCGACCGGCAGCAGCCCGATTTCGCGTGGCAGCACGGCGCGCCACGCCTTCATGCCCCCGATCCCGACCGCGCCGGCGGGGAACAGCTTGAGATTCCGCGCTCCCGCGGCCACCGCGGCGAAGGCCTCGGTGGGCGTGGCCACGCCGGGATACGGCGTCATCCCCTCGGCCACGGCGGCGGAGATCACCGCGGGATCGGTGTTGGGCGCCACGATCATCCGCGCCCCGGCCGCCCGCGCCCGGCCGACGTCTTCGGTGGTGAGCACGGTGCCCGCGCCGATCTCGCACCATTCGCCGAACGCGTCGGCGAGCAGGCGGACGCTCTCGAACGGCTCGGGCGAGTTCAGTGGCACCTCGATGGCGGGGAAGCCCGCGTCGACGAGCGCCCGGCCGATGCCGACGACCTCGGCCGGGGTCACTCCGCGCAGGATCGCGATCAAACCGGTCACGGCTTCAGTGTCCTTTCGAGACGGTCTTCGAGCAGTCCGGCGGCCGTCGCGATACGCCACAACCCCCGGACGGTGATCTCCTCGGAGAGCACGGTGGCCTCCACTCCCCTTCCGGCGAGTGCGGCGGCATAACGACGGCAGAGTTCGCTCGCTCCACAAAGGACGACGTGTGTGTCCGACGCGTGCAGCAGATGCGAAACCTCGTCGGCGATCAGGACGCCGGAGAGGTAGTCGGGCAACGACTCCGGCTCCAGTACGCCGTCGAGCACGAGCGGCCGGGCGCCGAACGCCTCGGTGGCGAGTCCTCGCGAACGCCGTCCCGCGGCCAGTCCCCGCGAGAAGGCCGCGTCGTCGGCGACCGGATCGGCGGCCGTGCGGGCGAGAATGCCGTGTGCGGTCAGCAATCCGTACAGTTCGCCGGTCATCGCGGTGGTGAAGCCGGTGACGATCCCGTTCTCGACGCGGACCCATTTGCTGTGCGTGCCGGGGAGCACCACGGTGAGCGGTCCGCCGGGGTGCCCGAGCGTCTCGAGCGCGCCGACGAGTTGCGTTTCCTCGCCGCGGATCACGTCGCCCGGGTCTTCACCGGACGGGATCCGCAGCCCCGGCACGAGATGGAGCACGCCGTCGCGATGGGAAACCGGGACGAGCGAAGGGAAATCGAGCGGCGCCGGGACGGTGCGATAGCCGGAGTCGATCCAGCCCTGCGCGCTGCCCACCATCCCGGAGGCGAGCGCGGGAAGCCCGGGATACGCAGTCAGCCAGTCACCGCAGGCCTGCCGGAAGGCCGACTCGTAGGCGGCCGCCCTCGCTCGCGGGTCCCGGAGGTCCACGTCCTCGGTCGTGGTGAGCAGTCCGCGCCCGGCGTCGCGGGAGGCCAGGATCCCGCCGTCCCTGCCGAGCAGCCAGGCGCGCTGACCGGAGGTCCCCCAGTCGAGCGCGATCAAGGCGGGTTCAGTGTCCGTCACGAGCGACATCGTGCGGTCGCGTTCCCGATAATGCGATCGCCGTCCCTATATGTAGGATCCAGCCATGTCCGACACGGCACCGCCCGGCACCCAGACCCTCGCCCGCGGCCTCGCGGTGATCCGCGCGGTCGCGAACGGCGCGACCGACCTCCGCGCCCTGGTCGACCACACCGGCCTGGGCCGCAGCACCGCGCACCGGCTGGTCCAGCTGCTGGTCGGCGAGGGCTATCTGCGCAGCGGACGGGACGGCTACACACTCGGGCCGACCTTGATCGAGCTGGGTTTCCAAGCCCTGCACGGAAGTCCGCTGCCGGTGGTCGCCCGGCCGGTGCTGGAGGAGCTGGCGGAGCAGTTGCGGGACACCGTGCATCTGGCCGTCCGCGACGGGGATTCCTTGCTGTACCTGGACAAGCTGCCGGGTTCACGGGGCGCGGAGATGCGCTCCCGTATCGGGCACCGGATGCCGTTGACCCGCACCGGGGTCGGCATGGCGCTGCTGCTGGACTCCGCGCCGGAGTGGCGGGAGCTGTATCTGGCCGAGACACCGGCGGAACCCGGCCGGGTGCGCCCGGAGGACGTCGACGCCTTCCTGGCGCGGATGCGCGAGTACGCGGAGTCCGGGGTGGCGATGGACCTGGAGGACAACGAACCGGGGATCCGCTGTGTCGCGGCGCCGATCCGGGACGCCACCGGCGCGATCGCCGGCGCCATCAGCGTTTCGGCGACCCGGCCGTACATGCCCGCCGCCCGCATGCGCGGCCTGAACCGCGTCGTCGGCCGCGCGGCGCGACAGGTCTCCGCCGGGCTCGGCCACCGCGAACCCTAGGTCCGTCAGATGCCCAAAGCGCCCACGAGCAGCGCGCTCACCGCGTCACGGTTGGCGGGGACGTCCTCCCAGCGCAACCTCCGGCCCGCCTCGACCACCACCCCGAAACCCGCGTGCACGAGCACCCTCGCCTGACGCTGGCCGAGTTCCGGCCTGGCCGACCGTAATTCCCTTTCCCAGACGGCGATGTGCTCGCGCTGCGCGCTGACCAAGGGCCGCTGCAGAGCGGCCGGGAGGCCCGCCAGTTCCGCGTTGGCGACGCTCGTGAGCGCGGTGTGCTCGAAGCTGTACGCCACATACGTCCGCGCCAGTGCGAGCAGGGCTTGGCCCGGGTCGCCGACACCGCGAAGGTTCTGTTCCACCGCCTGGGCCAGAATCCCCGCGGCCTGCAGGCAGGCGGCGGCGAGGATGTCGGCCTTACCAGGGAAATACCGGTAGAGCGCGGACGGCACCAGCCCCACGGCCTCGGCGATCCGGCCGTTCGTGACGTTGGCGAACCCGTCCTGTTCGAACAGCGGGATGGCGGCCGCGATGATCTCCGAACGCCGGGTACGCGACTCCGGGCTGGACGGCAGCTCGACGGCGTGTGCGCTCCCGCCACCCGTCGCCGGGTCGGTCGCGGCCACCCGCAGCGCCGACTCCACCAGCACCTCTTCGACCCGGCGCTGGGCGATCGACGTGCGGTGCATCGTGATGGACCCGATCACGCCGAGCGCCGCCACGGCCCGCAGGCCCGCGTCGGGGAGCGGGTACTCCCGCTGCACCGCGTCGGCCACCCGGTCCACGACCTGACCGAATTTCAGCGCGAGCGAATGCCGGTCGTCACGGTCGAGATACCGGGATTCCCAGCGGTACAGGCCGCTCGACGCCCGATGGGTGACCGTGCCCCGCGTGACGGCGGCGAGGACCTCCGCCAGCGGCGCGCCGGGCGCGACCTCGTCGAGGGTGGCGACGAGCCGGTCGGCCATGATGTTCGCGCACGCGGCGAACAGCGCGTACTTGTTCGGGAAGTGCCGGTACAGGGCCGCCGCGGTGATGCCGACGTCGGCGGCGATCTCCTCCATCGACGCCGCGTGGTAGCCGTGTTCGCTGAAGATCCGGCCGGCCGCGTCGACGATCGTCTGCTTGCGGTTGCGGGGCCGGACGGCCGCGGTCGAGTCGGCGCTCATCGCGGGTGCCGAGCGGCTGCGGACGGGAACTGGGCCATGCGGGGAAGTCAACCACGAACCGGATCACCGGCACGGGAACTGACCGGCGAAGACCGGGCCCTGATGTGATTCCCGATTAACTTATGGGTTCTCAACCGGCACTTTGGCATGCATACTGGCTTCGCGACCAGTCCCGTTCCGACACCTGAGGATGGCCATGTCGACCGCTTCGGCTCCCGCCTCGTCCTTCCGGCACCACTGGATGGCGCACGCGGCGACCCACGCGATGATGCGTCCGGACAAGCCCGCCCTGCGGTACCTCGGGGAGACGACCACCTGGGCAGAGCTTTCCGAGCGGTCCTTGCGGTTGGCCGCCGGGCTCGCCGCGCACGGGGTCGCCGAAGGCCATCGGGTGGCCACGCTGACCTTGAACCACCCGTGGTTCGTGGAAACCGTGTTCGCGGCGAACAGCCTGGGCGCCATGGCCGTCCCGCTCAGCTTCCGGCTCGCGCCGGCGGAGCTCGACTACATCCTCGCCGACTGCACACCGTCCGCCATCGTCGTCGACGAGCGGCTGCTGCCCCTGCTCGACGCCGCGCCGAACGCCGCGTCGATCGGGACGGTGCTCGTGCTCGGGGAGTCGTACGAGGAATTCCTGACCGCGCACGAGCCGCTGGAGCTGCCGGACGTCAGCGAAGAGTCGACCGCGCTGATCATGTACACCTCGGGCACCACCGGCAGACCGAAAGGGGTGATGCTGTCCCATCGCAACCTGCAGATGCAGGCGATCACCTGCATCCGGGCGATGAAGATCTTCGACAACACCGACGTCGCCTTCCTGACCGCGCCCTTCTTCCACATCGCGGGCCTGGGTTCGATCGTGGCGAACTTCCTGGTCGGCGGCGTGGTCGTGATCCATCCACTGGGCGCCTTCGATCCGCGCGCGGTGCTCGACGCCTACGAGCGCGAAGGCGCCACCGTGGTATTCAACGTCCCCCAGCAATGGGACCTGATCTGCGCTCAGCCGGACATCGCCGACCGCGACCTGAAACTGCGGATCATCAGCTGGGGCGCGGCTCCCGCGTCCAGGACGACACTCCTCGCCATGGCCGAGAAGTTCCCCGGTGCTCTCAACGTGGCCGTGTTCGGCCAGACCGAGACCTCCCCGATCACCTGCGTCCTCAGCGGCGAGGACTCGATGCGCAAACTCGGCTCCGTCGGCAAACCGATCCCGACCCTTCAATACCGCGTCGTGGACGACGACATGAACGACGTCGCACCGGGCGAGGTCGGCGAGATCGTCTATCGCGGCCCGACGGTGACCAAGGGGTACTGGAAGAAACCTCGGGAGACCGCGGAAGCCTTCGCCGGTGGCTGGTTCCACTCCGGCGATCTGGTCTCCCAGGACGAAGACGGCTTCATCTGGGTGGTCGACCGCAAGAAGGACATGATCATCAGCGGTGGCGAGAACATCTACTGCGCCGAACTGGAGAACGCGATCTCCGCGCATCCGTCGGTGGTGGAGGTCGCCGTGATCGGCAGGCCCGACGAGCGCTGGGGCCAGGTGCCGGTCGCGTTCGTCACCACTCCGCCCGACGGCGGACCGTCCTTGGCGGAACTGGCCGAATTCCTCGAAGGCAGGCTCGCGTCCTTCAAGCTGCCCAAGGATCTCGTGGTCGTCGCCGAACTCCCGCGCAACGCGGGCGGGAAGGTGGTCAAGGGTTCCCTCCGCGACCTGGACGAGAAACGCGTACGTCACTAGCGAATCACTCATCGGATGCCTACCAAGGAAGTTAGGTCAGTAAATGAGCGATCTCAGCAGGAGGAACGTCCTGTCCCTCGGTGTCGCCTTGGGGCTGGTCGGCGCGGCGAGCGTCGCACCGGCCTGGGGTGCGACGCGATCCGGTTCGGCCGCCGACCCGTGGTGGGTCTGGGACGACGAAATCGACCGCATCATGGCGAGGATCCTCGAGGCGGGCCAGGTTCCGGCGGTCAACACCGCGCTGAAACCCTGGGTGGACAACAACGATCCGCTGCCCGGCGGCCTGCCCGCCGATCTCGCCGGCTACCTCCAGGGCGTCCACAAGCTGCCGTCCTGGGCCGACCCCGCGAAACTGCGCCGCGCGGCCGATTTCAACCGGCGCAAGGACACCTATCTGTTCATGTTGTACGGGCTCGGCAGCGGCATCATGAGCACCGTCATCCCACGTGAGGCCAAATCGGTCTACTGGTCCGCGGGCGGGGCCGACATGCAGGACCGCGCGGCCAAGACGTTCACCTTCGGCTACGACCTGAGCGATCTGAACGCTTTCGAACCCGGCGGCCAGTTCGTGGTCACCGCCAACAAGACCAGGCTCGTGCACGCCGCGGTGCGGCATCTGCTGCCGCAGTCGGCGCATTGGAAGGCCGTCGCGGACGAGCGGATCCCGATCAGCAACGGCGACATCCTGGTCACCTTCCACAGCCTCGGCACCTACGTGCACCGGAAGCTGCGCGAGTGGAAGGTCCCGATGTCGGCCGCCGACGAAGAGGCCTTCCTCCACATGTGGCAGGTCGCCATCCACCTGCTCGGCGTCCGGGAGGAGTTCATCCCGAAGACGTGGGCCGCCGCGCACGCACAGTCGGCGCAGGTGCTCACCCCGATCCTTTCCCCATCGCACGAAGGGAAGGAGCTCGCCGAAGACCTGCTCGGGCTGACCGCGCAGATCGATCTGGGCGTCACCCGCGGATTCCTCAACGAATTCGTACGCTACGTGCTGAGCGACGCGATCGGCGACTGGCTCGGACTGCGCCGCGACTACGCGTCCGCGGCCCTCATCCGCACCGCGTGGCCCGCCTACATCGCCTTCCGCGAGGGGCTGATCCCCGTCATGCCCGCCGGCTTCTACATGTTCGACCAGCTGGTGCGCGCGCTGGCGATGCTGTTCCTCAACAAGGGCACCTCGCCGACGACCACCCCCATCACGATCCCGACCGGGAACCGGCCGGGGGCCTGAGCGGTGGTCGGAGGGGCTTCCCCAAGGTGACGTGATGCGAAAGCCACTTTCGCAACGTTGAAGGTTGCGAAAGTGGCTTTCGCAACGCCTCCGCGCCAGACCGCTCGGCCGAGGCACGTGGCGCCACGAACGCGTGTCGCGAAAGCCACTTTCGGGACATCAGACGTCGCGAAAGTGGCTTTCGCGACACGCCGCCTCCGGCAACCAGGACGGATCTCACCATTCACGACCGCGGAATCCACCGCCACATGACAATTTTCCGCGTCTCAGTAGTTTCCACGACGCGCGTTTCCCCGGAATCCCGCTATATCTGGGAATCCGTTCCGGCCTCGGAACGGTTCTTCCGAGAGGACATGCGCAATGAAGCGTGGATCAACGTGGGGCGCCGCGGTTCTCAGTGCGGTGACCGCACTTCTCGTGGCGGCGGTACCGGCCGCCGCCGAAGAGAGTCCGTATGCCCGCGGCCCGGCGCCGACGAAAGCCAGTATCGAAGCGGATCGCGGTACGTTCCAGACCGCCACCGAGAAAGTCCCCGCCGGACAAGGTTTCGGCGGCGGGACGATCCACTACCCGACCGCCACCGGCCAGGGTACGTTCGGCGCGATCGCGATCGCGCCCGGCTTCCTGGAGTCGGAGGCGGCGATCGCCTGGTACGGCCCGCGGCTGGCGTCCCAGGGTTTCGTCGTCATCACGTTCTCGACCAACAGCCTCTGGGACACCCCGGACAGGCGCTCCGACCAGCTGCTCGCGGCGCTGCGTTACGTCACCGATTCGAGCCAGGCCAAGAGCCGGGTCGACCCGAACAGGCTGGCCGTCATGGGGCATTCGATGGGTGGCGGCGGGGCGCTGATCGCGTCCCAGAAGGCGCCCACGCTGAAGGCGGCGATCCCGCTGACGGGCTGGAATCCGAACACGACGTTCTCCGACCTGAAGGTCCCCACCTTCGTCGTCAGTGCCCAGAACGACTTCATCGCCCCGGACGGCTCCCATTCCCGGCCGTTCTACCAAAGCCTTCCCGCGTCGCTGGACAAGGCGTACATGCTGCTGGCCGGGGCCGGCCACATGGCGCCCACGAACCCGAACGTGACCATCGCGAAGTACAGCCTTTCGTGGCTCAAACGCTTCGTGGACCAGGACACCAGGTACGAGCAGTTCCTGTGCCCGCTTCCGGCGAACGACCCGAAGATCGCCGTGTACCAGGGAACCTGCCCGATCGACTGACGCCGGGCGTCCCGCGGCCGCTGTGCTCCCAGGAGGTCACAGCGGCCGCTGCTCGACCCAGACGGCCAGCTGGGTCCGGTTCACGAAGTCGAGCTTGTGCGAGATGTGCTGCAGATGCGTCTCCACCGTGCGCCGGGCGATGACCAGCCTCGCCGCGATCTCCCGGTTGCTCAGCCCGGCCGCGACCAGCCGCGCGATCTCCGATTCGCGGGGCGTCAGCGGCGCGAGCACGGCCTGCTCGCCGACGGGCTCGGACGGCGGGCCGCTCAGGGCGTCGTGCGGGTTCCGCCGCCGTCCCTCGGCGAACGCGGCGTCGAACCGCGCCGCTCCCAAGGCGTCCCGGGTGGCCTTGTGGAACATCCGGTGGGTCATCGTGACGGCCACGTCGGGTTCGGCGCTGCAGCGGTCCCACAGCGTGGCGGCGGTTCCGAACAGTTCCGCCGCACGGACCCAGTCCTCCCGCCGCGCGGCCACCCAGGCGAGGCTGTCCACCCGATAGGCCACAGACAGCACATCGGAGGCGCGGAGGTCGATCTCCAGCGCGGCACGGATCCAGCGTTCCCCCTCGTCGAGATCTCCGCCGAAACAGACCTCCGCGACCCCCAGCCCGAACAGGGCCATGGAGCGATACCGGTACTCCCCCGCTTCTTCGCACAGCCGACGCATCGAGCCCAGCAGCTCCCGCGCTCCAGGGAGATCCCCTCGGTAGGCGAGAGCGACCCCCTGGATGAACATCGGGTGCATCTGCCGCCGTACGTCGCCTCGCTCACCGAACAGCCGCACCGCCTCCGCCGCGCGGATCATGGTGTTCGGCTCGATCGACAGCATCCTCACGAAGGCACTCGCATGCGCGATGTAGGGAGCCGCGTCTTCGTCCCCAAGGGCCTCGGCGGCGGCCAACCGCCGCCGGGCAAGCGGAAGATCCGCGTGCAGCGCGGCGCACAGGGCCGCGATCGCCAGCCCCCTCGCCCGTCCCGGGGTCTCCGGCGGCGCCGCGTCGAGCGCGCGATCGATCCAGTCCCGCAGTTCCCAGGCCGCGCCGCGGGCCACCCAGTATTCGATCGTGCCGGTGGCCATCTCCAGCGCCACCCGGCTTTCACCGGGGGTTCGAAGCGACCACGACAACGCTTCGCGGATGTCGGCGTGGGCGGCCGTCAGGCGCTCGTAGGCCTCGTCCTGCCCCGGCCCGAACCAGGCTTCGGCGGCCTGGGCGATGAGCCGGGCGTAGTGGTCACGGTGCTTCCTCGCCACGGCGAGCTCGTCTCCCGAAGCGGCGAGCCGCCGTCCGCCGTATTCGCGGAGGAGCCGGAGCATCCGGTAGTGGACCCTGTCCGTGCCGTCGATCCGGGCCAGCACCGATTTGTCGACCAGACCGTCCACCGCGTCCAGTACGGCCAGGGAGTCCAAACCGCCCTCCTCGGCACAGACGGCCTCGACGCCCGCCAGGTCGAACTGCCCCGCGAACACCGAACAGCGCGCCCAGACGATCCGCTCGGTCTCGGTGCAGAGGGAGTGGCTCCAGTCGATCGTGGCGCGCAGCGTCCGATGCCGCTCGACGGGCATCCGGAGGCCGCTCGCCAGCACCCCCGAGTTCTGCTCGACCCGATCGGCGATCTGCGACGGCGACAAGGCGCGGATCCGGGCCGCCGCCAGTTCGATCGCCAGCGGCAGTCCGTCGAGGCCACGGCAGAGGCGGACGACGTCCGCGACGTTGCCTTCGGTGACCTCGAACGCGGGCAGGACGTTGGCGGCGCGCTCCGCGAACAGCCGTACCGCGCCGAAGGTGAGCGCCGCTTCGGGTGTGGCGAGCTCGTCCCGGGGCACGGCCAGGGGCGGGATCGTCAGGACCTGCTCACCGGCGAGCCCCAGGGAGCAGCGGCTGGTGGCGAGGACCACGAGCTCCCGGCATTCCCGCAGCAACGCCGTCACCAGCTCCACGCTGCCGTCGCGGAGATGCTCGCAGTTGTCCAGCAGCAGCAACGACCGCCGCGGACGCAGATACGCGACGACGGCGTCCAGGTCGGTGCGCCCCGCCGTGTCGTGCAGGCCGAGGCTGTCGGCGACCGCACGCGGGACGAGCCGTTCGTCCCGCAGTTCCCCCAGCCCGGCGACCGCGACGCCGCCGGGGAACTCCCGGGTGAGCGAACTGGCCACCTGGGCCGCCAGGCGGGTCTTGCCCACCCCGCCGGCGCCGGTCAAGGTCACCAGACGTCCCGCGCCGAGCAGCCGCCGGACCTCGTTCTCCTCGTCCGCACGGCCGACGTAAGTCGTCAGGGGCCGCCGCCGGATGTCCCGGACGTCACTGTCGCTCGTCATGCCTCATCACCCGCCGAACCGTCGATCGCCTATCGAAGCATGCCCTGCCGGGGTGACGTGGGCTGTTCGCACCACAGCCGGGCCCGCGCCGCATAATGCCCCGGACCGGAGAGACACGTGGGGGCACTCGATGACCGACCAGCTCACCGCCGCGAGGGAACAGGTCGAACGCACCCTCGGCCCGAAGGTCGCGAAACGACTCGCCAAATTCGACGACGGGACCCTGTACGTGTCGGCCGGCGGGTGGGCCGAGTTCCTGGCCTGGCTGGTGGATTTCGCCGTCTACGTCCTGGGCACGGCGATCGGTTTCGTCGTGTTCGCGGTCGCCACCCGGAACAGGGTGATCCCCGACAGCGCGGCGCTGCTGACGCTGCTCGGCCTGCTGATCGGTGTCCCGGTGCTCTATGGCCTGTTCTTCGGCGACGGCCGCGTGCTCGGCGCCGCGTTCACCGGGACCCGGCTCGTCCGGATCAAGGACGGCGGGCGGATCGGCGCGGCGGCCTGCTGGGCCATGGTCGTGCGCACCCTGCTGTTCCCCCTCCTGCTCGCGGCGATGGTGCTCACCGGATCGGGCGGCGTCGGGTCGGTCAGGAGGGTCAGCATCGACGAAGAGGCGACGCGGCGGCTCCGTATCGGCTAGGCCGTGTCCCACTCCGGCGCGTCGACGAAGTGGACGTCGTACCGCTCGTGCAGCCGCTCGACTTCCTCCGGCGCGACGTTCCCGCGCAGGATCTCGGGCAGGACGCGGAAATAGCCGAACCGGTCGACGCCAGGCGCCAGCGTGATGAGGACGTCCGCGGCCCGGTCCGGCGGCGCGGCGAACGCGTGCCGCACGCCCGGCGGGATCACCACGTATCCCCCTCGCTCGACCGTGACCGTTTCCGTGCCCACCAGCATGCGCAGCGCCCCTTCCAGCACGTAGAAGGCCTCCGCGGATTTCTCGTGGTAGTGCGGTTTCGTGCCGGGTTCCCCGGCTCGGAGCGACAACCGGTTGGCGCCGAGAAACCCGCCCGTGTGCTCGCCGTCGGCCAGCAACCACAACGCGGGCTTCTCGATGACTTCCGCGTCCTTCTCCTGCATCACCCAGGCTTCGTTCGCCATCTCGTTCCCATCTAGTTGAAGTCTTCAACCAAAGCTAGCCCGAAGTGGTTGAAGCCGTCAACTGTTACGGTGTGCGCCGTGACCGACTGGCTCGACCCGGAACAGCAGCGCGACTGGCGTGCGTTCATCGAAGGCTCCGTGCGCTTCATCGACCTGCTCGACCGGCGGCTGCGCGAGGAGCACGGCCTTTCGCTGGCCGAGTTCGAACTCCTGGTGCGGCTGTCCGAAGCCACCGGCCGGTCGATGCGCATGGCGGACCTGGCGAAATCGGCGTACTACTCGCGCAGCCGGCTGTCGCACCGCGTCGGCGGGCTGGAAAGCCGGGGCCTGGTCCAGCGGGAATCGACCGCCGACGACGGCCGTGGTGTGCGGGCGCGGCTCACCGACAAGGGGTACGAGACCCTGCTGCGCGCGGCGCCGGACAACCTCCGCACGGTTCGCGACCACTTCGTGGACGTGATCGCGCCCGAAGACCTCCAGGCCGTCGGCCGCGCCATGCGCGCCGTCTCCGCGCGGCTCGATCTGTGACGTGCGTCCGGTGAGCTGCCCGTCATACCGCCACCCGGTAATGTCCCGATCATGAGCGACGCGCCGCCGACCCCTTCCGAGGCCTTCGACCTTCTGCTCTCCGGTAACCGGCGGTTCGTCGCCGGAACCCCGGAACACCCGAACCAGGACGCGGTACGCCGCACCGAAACCGCTCCCGAACAGAGCCCTTTCGCCGTCCTCTTCGGCTGTTCCGACTCGCGACTGGCCGCCGAGATCATCTTCGACCGCGGACTCGGCGACCTGTTCGTCGTCCGCACCGCCGGCCACGTCGCCGGTTCGGAGGTGCTGGGCAGCATCGAGTACGCCGTCAGCATCCTCAAGGCTCCCTTGGTCGTCGTCCTCGGCCACGACTCCTGTGGCGCCGTCGCCGCGACCCGCGCGGCGCTGACCGGCGGACTCGGCACCAACAGCTTCGTCCGCGACGTCATCGAGCGGGTCACCCCGAGTGTGCTCGCCGCCCAGGCCGCCGGGCTCACCGAGAACGACGACATCATCGACGAGCACATCCGCCACACTGTCGACCTCCTCGTCGACCGCTCCAGGCTGCTCGCCGACAAGATCGAGGCAGGCGAGACCGCCGTCGCCGGGCTGTCGTACCACCTGGCCGACGGCAACGCGCGGGTCGTCACCACCCGCGGGCTGGGCTAACTCGGCAGGAGCGCCCCCGCCAGCGCGAAAACGGTTCCGGCACCCGCCGCGACCAGGATCGTGGTCACCACTCCGCGCCGTAACACGAACAGCAGGACCCCGGCACCGGCGAGTACGGCGTACTGCCATGCCTGGGTCAGGCTGAGCGCGAGCGGGACCGCCGAGCCGAGGATGGCCCCGACGGCGGCCGGGCCTGCGCCGTCGAGGAACGCCCGCACGTTCGGGTTGCCGCGGAGCCGGTCGAAATGCTTGGCACCGAAGAGAATGAAGAGAAACGACGGGGCGAAGGCGACCAGCGAGGCGAGGAGGCCGCCGGCGAGCCCCGCCGCCGCGTAGCCGACGACGGCGACGGTCTGCACGACCGGCCCCGGGGTGACCTGGCCGAGCGCGACCGCGTTGAGGAACTCCCCCGCGGTCATCCAGCCGTAGGTGTTCACCGCGTCGTCCTGCATGAGCGGGATGATCACGAAACCGCCGCCGTAGGACAGCATCCCGACCTTGAGCGCCACCCACGCCACCGACGCGAACACCCCGGCACCCGCGGCCGCGGCGGCCAAGGATTGGACGGGGACGGCGAACAGCGCGGCGGTGGACTCGCCGCGGCGTGCGCGGTTCACGGTCAGCTCGATCAGGCCGCAGCCCAGCAGGACGAGCACCAGCCACGGACCGAGGAAGGCGGCCGACGCGACACCCGCGACGACGTACAGCGCCCAGCGCACGCGCCCCGTGGTGGCCGCGCGCCGCCACCCCGCCGGGATCAGGCCGACGCCCGCGTGCACCGCGACGGCGGCGACCGCCGCACCCGCTCCCGCTCCGGCGCCGCGGACCCATGCCGGCGGCGAACCGGTGAGGAACAGCGCGGCCAGCGCCAAGATCACGACGAGGCCGGGCACGATGAACGCCGCGCCGCCGACCAGCGCCCCCGCGCGGCCGCGCACCCGCCACGCGGTGAAGATCGCCAGCTGGGTCGACGCCGGGCCGGGCAGCAGGTTGCAGGCGGCGATCGCGTCCTCGAACTCCTGATCCGACAGCCAGCCCCGGCGCTGCACGCACAACTTGCGCAGCAGGGCGATATGCGTCGGCGGGCCACCGAAACCGATGCAGCCGATCCGGCCCCATTCCAGGAGGACGGTTCCCAGACCGGCGTCCTGAGTGGACTTGTGCGGCATCGCGGGCTCCTGTTCGCCGTGCGATGTCACCGGGCCGCCGGCTGGAACAGCTCGACCGGATTGCCCGCCGGGTCGTCGAAAACGATCTGACGACCGCCCGGCCCGGTCACGACGTCACTGCGGAACTCGACGCCCGCCGCACGCAGCCTGGTGACCTCGGCGTCGATGTCCTCGACGAGGAGATGGATGCGATTCCAGCCGCCCGGCGCCGGTTTCGTGCCGTCCGGCATCGGACGGCCCGCCGAACTCGCCGGACCGCTGAGCAGCAGCCGGAGATTCCCGCGCACCACGTCCGCGAACGCGGGCAGCACACTCGAACGCACGGTGAAATCCAGGTGCCCGGTGTAGAACTCGACGGCCGCCGCGACGTCGTCGACCAGATAACGCACACTCACCAGATCCGAAGTCATGTCCTCTTCACCTCGTCGTACCGGTTCTTCAGCTGGGCGGTCAGGAACCCGATCCGGCGGTCCAGTTCGGCGGCGAGGCGACGGAACGCCGGATAGGTCTCGCCCGCGTCGTCGATCTCCCGCGCCGGGTCCGGCAGGCTCCAATGGACGACGCGCGGATGCCCGGGAAACTCCGGGCAGACCTCGCGGACCCGGTCGCAAAGGCTGATCACCCAATGGAATCGCCTGTTCCGGAGACCGTCCACATGGGACGGTTCATGGTCGAGGACGATGCCGCGCTCGGCCATGACGCGCACCGCGTCCGGATGCAGCGGTTTCGGATGGCTGCCCGCGCTGGCCACCTCGACCGACGGACCGGCCCGGTGCCGCAGCAGCGCCTCGGCCATCGGCGACCGTCCACTGTTGCCGGTGCACACGAACAGCACCTTGAGCCGGGAACCGGTGGCTTTCGCGTCCGCCGGATCCGGCAC
Organism: Amycolatopsis sp. PSD-21; assembly: GCF_055561455.1. Lineage (NCBI taxonomy): Bacteria > Bacillati > Actinomycetota > Actinomycetes > Pseudonocardiales > Pseudonocardiaceae > Amycolatopsis > Amycolatopsis sp. PSD-21. Next base: position 6,116,206 of record NZ_CM145712.1, read on the forward strand.
GAGAGCGGGATGCAGCGAGCCTCCCGCCTGGGCGAGCGCGTCCGCACACCGCCCCAGATCCAGGTGATAGTAGGTGTCGCGGCCGTCGAAACTGCTTCTCCGCGCCTTGACCAGCTCCGCCGCCCGCAGCTTGCGCAGGTGATAGGACACCAGGTTCTGCGGCTGGCCGACCAGTTCCACCAGCTCGCGCACCCGGCGGTCGCCGTGCGACAACTCGCGCAGCAGTCGCCAGCGCAGCGGATCACTCGCCAGCCGCACGAACGGCGGCGGGTCGGACATCTCGGCGGTCGCCACGCGGTGAAGATACATCAATACGAGTTGATGTATCCAGACCTCGGCGTGCGAGGCGGTTACCGTCGTGAGGTGCCGTCTCCCGAGATCGTGGAGTTGTCATGACCGCTGACCCGCCGCACCTGCCGCCCAGCGACGAAAACCTCGAGAAACTGATCGACGCGCTGACCGAGCGCTTTCCCGCCGGTCGCGAGGAGGTCGAAGCGATCGTCCACCGGAACTTCACGGAGCTCAGCTCCGACGCCCCGGTGGACGCGTACCTCCTCCAACTGACCGAAGGCAAGACCGCGGACGAACTTCGCGCCCGCTATCCGGCGCATCACTGAGGTTCCTGCCCGGGAGCCACTGCTTCCGCGCTGGAGGCGGTGTCGCGAAAGCCACTTTCGGGACGTCTGATGTCCCGAAAGTGGCTTTCGCGACCCCCGGGCAAGCGCCCAGCCAGACCCGGCGAGCAAGAAACACCGGCAGAGCGAGCCCCGAATGGACGACACGCGTGATCAGACAGACGACACGCGTGATTGGACGGACGACACGACCGCGGCCGGATTCCGCCACGTGCCGTCCGCAGGAACACGCGTGTCGTCCGACTGATCACGCGTGTCGTCCGACTGATCACGCGAAAGCACCCTTCCGCGCAACCGCGGTAGGTCTTCAGGCCACACGGCGGGCGCGTGACAGGGCGAGCCACCCGACGATCGTGGCGAGCAGCCCGAGCACCAGAGCGATGAACCCGCCGACGATTCCGTAGCCGGTGCCGGGACCACCCTCGGCGGCGGCCACGACGTAACCACCGCCCGCCATCCCGAGCAGCCCCGCCGTGAGCGCCACGAAGGCCCCGCGCCGGGAGTCGCCGGAGCGCATGCGAGCGAGGGCCAAGCCTCCGGCGATCAACCCGATCACGCCGGCCAGCGCGGCCGCCAAGGACCAGAGACGGCCTGAGGTCAGGGAGGCGGCGGCGATCGGCTCGGCCAGCAGAGGGACCGACATGGGGTGCTCCTTCGTTCGATGACTGGGTCACCCTGGATGGTGTCCGCCGGGATCGCGTCGGTCGTCCGGCGAACGCGGACAATCCGGGCTACCGCCGATGCCGCAGGAGAGCGCGGACTACCACGTCCGCGGTAGTCCGCGGATGGTCCGCGCGGACGAGTCGTTCCGGCGGGCGGCTGGCTAGGGTGCACGCATGAGCAGGGTCTGGGACTGGGTGATCGCCGCCGGGGTGACGGCGGTCCTGCTCGTCACGGGACTGTCCGGTGTGGACTCCACGACGAGACTCGACCCGCTGGGCCACGTGCTGCTGGTCGCCGGTGGCCTGGCGCTCGCCGCGCACCGGCGGGCGCCGATCACGGTGCTGGCCGTGGCCGGGGTGTGCGCCTTGGGATACCAGGCCCTCGGTTTCGACGTTCCCGTCGTCGCCTATCTGGTCGCGGTCTACGCCACTGTCCGGGCCGGTCACCGGATCGTCGCCGTCGCGGGCTCGCTGTTCATGATCGCCGCGCTCCCGCTCGTGCTCCTGGCCTCCGCCAACGCCGTCACCATGAGCGATGCGCTCGCGCAGAGCCGGGACGCGCTCCAGCTGGCCTGGCTGATCGCCGCCGGTGCGGCGGGTGAAGCGCTGAGACAGGCCGAACGCCGGGCCGACGAGGCCGAACGCACGCGCGAGGAGACCGCGCGGCGGCGGGCCGACGAGGAGCGCCTGCACATCGCGCGGGAGCTGCACGATTCGCTCACCCACCAGATCTCCGTCATCAAGGTGCAGGCCGAAGTCGCCGTCCACCTGGCGACGAAACGGGGTGAACCGGTGCCGGAATCCTTGCTGGCGATCCGGGAAGCCGGTCGCGAGGCGACCCGGGAACTGCGGGCGACCCTGGAGGCCTTGCGTGACGACGGAACGCACCCGCCGCACGGGCTCGACGGGATCCCCGATCTGGTGGAACGGGCGAAGTCGACAGGTCTGGACGCGACGCTGATCGTCGGCGGGCAGCGGCACGACCTGCCCGCCGCGGTGGACCGCACCGCGTACCGCATCGTTCAGGAGTCGCTGACCAATATCGCCCGGCACGCCGCGGCCAAGACCGCGTCGGTGCGGATCGACCACCGGCCCGGCGCTCTGGCCATCCGGGTCGACGACGACGGCGGGGCCACCCCGGACACCACACCGGTGCCCGGTGTCGGGCTGCTGGGTATGCGCGAACGGGTCACCGCCCTCGGCGGCAGTCTCCACGCCGGACCACGGAGTGCCGGCGGCTTCTCCGTCCAGGCCGAACTTCCCGTGGAGCGAACGTCGTGATCCGTGTCCTGCTCGTCGACGATCAGCCGCTACTCCGCAGCGGCTTCCGTGCGCTGCTCGACGTCGAGGACGACATCGAGGTCGTCGCCGAAGCCTCCGACGGGAGCGACGGCGTGGCGCTCGCCAGGAAGCACCTGCCCGACATCGCGCTCATCGACATCCAGATGCCCGTGGTCGACGGGATCGAGGCGACCCGGCGCATCGCCGCCGATCCGGCCCTGTCCGGCGTGCACGTCGTCATCCTGACCAACTACGGCTTGGACGAGTACGTCTTCGACGCGCTGCGCGCGGGCGCGGCGGGTTTCCTGGTCAAGGACATCGAACCTGAGGACTTCCTGCACGCCGTCCGCGTCGCCGCCCGGGGTGACGCCCTGCTCGCGCCGTCGATCACCCGCAAGCTGATCGACCGGTACGTCACCCTGCCGCCCGGCGCCGGAACGGGTGGCGGGCTGAAGGAACTGACGAACCGCGAACGCGAAGCCGTCGCCCTGGTCGCCCGGGGCCTGTCCAACGACGAGATCGCCGGCCGCATGGTGATCAGCCCGCTGACCGCGAAGACCCACGTCAATCGCGCCATGACCAAACTCCACGCCCGTGACCGCGCGCAACTCGTCGTGCTCGCCTACGAATCCGGCCTGGTCGTCCCTGGCGACGCGGGCTAGCCCGATCAGGGCCAGCTGCCCGAGCCACCACGGGCGGACCGGACGGCTTTGCCCGTGCCCCGCGGGAAACCGTGTTTGCCGAGCCGGACCTCGGCGAGTTCGTCCGCGCTGGTCATCGTGAAGAACAGGGCGAGGAAGAGGCTCAGCACGAGCGCGCCCAGCACCGGCGCCACCGGGAGCGGCGTCAGCGTCACCAGCAGTACGAACGCGGCCACGAGCCACGGCAAGGCCTCGAAACAGATCCGGGCGGCGAAACGCAGCAGCCACGTCCGCGCCGTCGCGTCGTGCAGGACCCACTCCCGGTATCGCTCGGGCAGCCGACGTCCGTAGACGTACTGCACCCAGCGGATCGGGCCCGGTCGCTCCATGCGAATCACCTCTTGTGGATTACCCCTTTTCGCCTCGATTCATGTACGAGTCCGTGGTTGCCGGAGAACCGGGCCGGGTAGCCCATCGGCACCGGAGCGAGATCGAGGAGGATGCCCGATGGCCGCCTGCGAAGTCTGTGGAAACGACTACGAGAAGACATTCGAGATCCATACCGTCGATGGAGGGGCGCATACTTTCGACTCGTTCGAATGCGCCATCCACCAGCTGGCGCCGATCTGCGACCACTGCGGTTGCCGCGTGGTCGGGCACGGTGTCCAGGTCGAGGACCGGTTCTTCTGCTGCGCCCACTGCGCGCGGGAAAGCGCGGTGGCCGGCGGCGAGAAGGCACGGGACGCCGTCGCCACGACTTGAGCACTGCGCCATTCGAGTGACATGGGGCTCCTCCGGGGTAGGGCGAAACCGGGTGGGGGTACCCGGCAGGCCACTGCTCCTTGGAGGAGGTCCCATGATCACCCGCATGGTCATCGACCGCGACGGCACGACCCTCGAATGCGAACGGTGTGGCCGCCCCACGGTGCACGTCGCCCGGCTCGTCGCCGACAACGGTGGTGAGGTCGGGCAGACCCTCGTGTGCACGTTCTGCCGACCTCACCGCGCGGACCAGGTCACCCGCGACGGCACGGCCGCCCACTGAGTCAGATCGCGAACCTCAGGATCGCGCCGACGCCGTCGGCCAGGCCCTCACCGCTGACGGGGACGAGATCCGCGCCTTCGGCCAGCACGGCCGCCGGAAGCGCTTCGTCCGCGCGACACCGCCTGAGATCCTCCGCGGCGGCCCCCGAAACGTCGAGGTCCTCCTTCGTGGTCGCGACCTGCGTCGGGTCGCCCGCGACCCAGACGAGCCGGTCGGCCAGCGACTCACCGTCGATCAGCAGCGTCTCGACGGCGGCCGACCGCAGGGCCGCCGTCGTCCTGGCGAGCCCGTCCACCGCCAGTCCGCCGTCGCGCCCCTGTCCGGCGCGGAAGCGGTCGATCACGTCCTGGCGACGGCGTTCCGCGTGCTCCGCCAGCACTCGCCGCACCTCGGCCTCGAGCGCCTCCGGCGCGCTCCCTTCCGCCCGGCCGCCTTCTTCGAGCTCGACGACCTTCTCGGTCCCCCGCGGCGGGAGTTCGTCGCGCACCAGCGCCCGCGCCTGTACCTCGCCCGCGAGCACCAGCACCGCGGCGCCGACGGAGTCGGCGAGCTTGACCGCCTCCCGCGCGACCTCCGCGGCGTTGCGTTCGGCGACGGCCTCCACGCGACGCTGGATGTTCCAGTAGGCCGAGCCACCGCCGCGCACCTTGTGCACCGGGTGGTCCTCGCCCTCGACGGTCCGCTCTTCGGCGCCGTCCTCGCCGACCGCGTACAGATCGGCGCCCGTCTTGTCCACGACCACCACGACATGCGGCACGACAGCCGGGGTGAGCCGCAGCAGCGGGAGCAGGTACGGCTGCGGCGCGACCCGGGCGACCTCGCGGGGCGGCGGCTCCACGAGCTCCTCGTCGAGCACGACCTCGCCGCCCTCCGCGACCAGGGCGCGCCCGGCCGTCCCCTCCGAAGGCGGCGCGGCGGCCACCGCCTCGTCGAGCGCGGTGAGCGTCCGCTCCTCGGCGCCCTCGTCGGCCAGCCGCTTGCGGAGCGACCGCCAGCGCAGGTCCAGCCGCGCGGCGGCGTCCTCGGTGTTGTGCGAGTTGTCGAAGTAGACCGACGCGAACGGTCCTTCGCGCACGGTGACCTGCCGAAGCGTTGAAGTGTGCACGGTATCTCCTGTCTCGTCGGTTCCGTTTTCGATCTTCGGGTACCCGGGAGAAGGCCGGTGAATCATGGCTCCGGCAGTCGGGTGGGACTTGGGAGCGCCCGAATTCTTCTTTCCGTCGTAAGGGGCTGTGCCCGTAGAATGGGGCGATGTCGGGGGACGAGTCGAAGAAGAGCGATGACGAGCCGGACTACAAGAAGTGGGGCGTCATCATCGGCTCGATCAGCGGGGTCTTCGCCATTCTGGCGGCCGTCAACACGCTGACCGGGTTCAATCCGCTGAAGGGCCTCGCGCCCTCCCCCACCAGCCAGACATCGGCTTCACGGCCGCTCGCCGTGGCCACGAGCGTGCCGCGGGCCACCGCGTCGCCGCCCGCCCGCGAACCGGCGCGGACCACGAAGAAGGCGCCCACCACCCGGACGACGCCGCCCGCCCGGCCCGATTTCCAGGTCCGCTCCTCACAGTGGAACGGGCCGTGCGACGACAAGGCCTGCTCGATGAGCGCGGTCTTCCGCAACAACGGCGGCACGGGTTCCGGAACCGCGACGTTCTTCGTGCTGTGGCCGGACAAGTTCAGCTATCTCGCGCAGTGTTCCGTCGTCCTGCCCAGAACGGGCGAAAACGAATTCACCAGCGCCGGATGCGTCGCGAGCAGCGCGCAGCTCCAGAACTATTTCCGCACCCATCGCGGCGGAACCGTGCGCCTGTACGTCAAGGCCGAAAGCTGACCCGTCCGTGAAGGCCTCCTTCGCTACCTTCAGGGTAGGGAAGGAGGCCTTCACGGACATCACGACCGGTTAGGCCGTCTTCGGTGTCGCGCGCACGCCGTAGTGCATGTACGGCTCACCCGTCGGCAGCGTGTAGAACGTGACCGGCATCCACGTCCGCGTCCCTGGCTCACGGCATACGAACAGCGAATCGGTCACCGGCACCAGCTCGAACTCCTGCGTCTTCTCCGGCAGGAGTTCCGCGAGTGGTCCGGTGGCGGTCTGCCGCAGCCGCAACCCTTCCCCGGCGGCCAGTACGTCCATCCGCGCGCCCGCCCGTTCGTAGCCGCCCACATGCCTCGATCCGTCGACGGTGACCGGAGTCGCGGGCGGTTCGAGCGGCCGGGGCATCGCCACGTCGGCGAGCTCGGCGACGATCTCCCGGTACAGCTCCACGTACAGGTCCCGGGTGTTGCCGCCGTTGGTGAGCAGGGTGATGGCGAGCCCCTGGTCGGGCAGGAGCCGCAGGAACGCCGACTGGCCGATCGTGTTGCCGTCGTGACCGATGACGCGCTGCCCGCCCCAGGTGTCGCGGATCCAGCCGAGCCCCCAGGAGTCGCCGAGCGAGTGCTTGTCCGGGATTTCGGTCTGTTTCGCGGCCATCGCGGTGACCGAGTCCGTCGTCAGGATCCGTTCCCCCGCCGGGGTCAGCCCGCCGGTGAGGTGCAACCGCGCGAAGCCGAGCACGTCCTTCGCCGTGGCGGTGATCAGCCCGGCGGGCCCCATGCTCCGGGGCAGTCCCCAGACGGGCGCGGGCGCCGGGTCCTCGTCCCCGTCGGTCACGTGGCCGACGGCCGCCCGGAAGAGCAAGGCCTCCTCGGGCAGGGTCACGGTGTGGGTGAGACCGAGCGGGGCGAACAGTTTCTCCCGCATCGCCGCGTCCCACGTCAGCCCGGTGAGCTTCTCGATCACCCGGCCCATGACCACGAAACCCGAGTTGCAGTAGGAGAAGGTCTCGCCGAGCGGGTGGTTCTGCGCGGCCTGGTCGAGGACTTCGACGTAGCGTTCGAGACAGTCGTCGCCGCGGCCGGTGTCGGTGAAGACGTCGCCGTCGATACCGCTGGTGTGCGTCAGGAGATGCCGCATGGTGACTTTCCCGGCCACGCCCGGGTCGGCCAGCCGTAGTTCCGGCAGGACGTCCGCGATCGGCGCGTCCAGTTCGAGGAGCCCTTCGTCGACCAGTCGCATGACCACGGTCGCGGTCCACACCTTGGAGATCGAGCCGATCTGGAACACCGAGTCCTCGGTGACCTCGACCCCGGTCTTCGTGTTCAGCACGCCGTAGGACGCCAGCACCTCGGCGTCTTCCCCGATCCGGGCGATGCCGAGAGCCGCACCGGGAACGCGGTGCTTGCGGGCGAGTTCGGCCAGCCGCCGCCGCCAGTGCGCGGCCTCGATCGGCACCCGGGACGGTCCGTCGGCCGGCGCCGTGTACTGCTCGACCCAGTCGAGGACGCGCCGGTTGAAGTCGAGCCGGTGCGACGGCGGCCCGTCGAGGATGAACAGGTGCGACGCGTCCGGGTACAGCACCAGCCGTGACGGGACGCCCCGTGCGCGCAGGGCGCCGAACCACTGCTCGGCCTGGCCGACCGGGCACCGGTCGTCGTTCGCGCCCTGGATGACGAGCGTCGGCGTCCGCACCCGCTCGACCTGGGCGAACGGCGAGAACCGCTCGTTTGCCTTGTCCCACGCCGGACCGCCGAGTTCGCCGACGGCCAGGTAATGCCCGGCGTCGGACGTGCCGCCCATGCTGGTCAGGTCGCTGACCACGCCACCGGCGACGGCGGCGGCGAACCGGCTGTCGCGGCTGGTGAGGTAGCAGGTCATGAAACCGCCGTAGCTGTAGCCCGCCACCGCGAGCCGGTCCGCGTCGGCGATCCCTTCGGTGACAAGGTGATCCAAGGGCTCCAGGAAGTCCGCCGCGTCCGCGACGCCCCATCCGCCGACGGCGGCGGTGTAGAAGTCCTCGCCGTAGCCGTCGCTGCCCCGCGGGTTGATCAGCAGCACCGCCCAGCCCCGCGCGACGAGCGCCTGGTGATAGAGATGGATCGAGTCGGCCGCGCCGTTCCAGGCGTTGTGCGGTCCGCCGTGGATGTCCAGCAACAGCGGCGCGGCACCGGATCGCGCCGGGTCCCGCAGCAGCCAGCCGTGGACGACGGTGCCGTCGCCGATGGTGAATTCCCGTTCCTCGTGACGGAAAAGCTCCACCTCGGACACGGAGGCGCCGTGCTTCGTGCGGACGTCGACGACGCCGGTCGCCCGGTCGACGACGGCGACCTCGCCGAACGAATCGCCCGTCGCCAGGACGACCACGATCCGCCCGGCGGCGGTGTCCATTCCGGACACCACGCGATCCGCGCCCGCCAGTACCGCACGCGGGCTCCCACCGTCCACTTCGTACAGATGGGTGCAGCCGCGGTCCCGGACACCGAACAGCACGGCTCCGTCTTCCGTCGTCTGCGGAAGGGCACCCGGATAGCCTGGGCCTCCGGCCATCACGTTGCGGTCCAAGGACGCGGTCAGCTCGACCGGATCCCCGCCGTCGAGCGGAACACGCCACAACCCGAGATGACCGACCCGGGTGTCGGCCCGGCCGACCACCAGCAGCGCGCCGCCGTCGGCGGTCCAGCCGACCGTGCCCGCCATGCCCTCGCCGGAGCCGACCAGCCGTGGCTCGGCGGTCTTCGCGGTCACGTCGAGGACGTAGGCGCCGGAACGGAAGGTCAGATCGGCGTCGCCGTCCTGTCCGGACGAGAAGGCGAGGTGCGTGCCGTCGGGCGACCAGGCCGGGTCACCGGCGTGCCAGTCGCCGAAGGTGACCTGCCGGACTTCGCGCGTGGCGACGTCGAGGACGTGCAGATGCTTGCGGACGGTCTTGATCAGCCCGGCGCCGTCGGCCTTGAAGTCCAGCCGATCGGCCACGACCGGCGCGTTCGGCGCGGCTTCCCCGCCGGCCAGGTCGACCGCGGCCGAGAAGGCGATCTTGCCGCCGTCCGGGCTCCAGACCGGCGCGCCCGCCCCGAGCGGGAGTTCGGTGATCTGCTCGGCCTCCCCGCCCGACGACGGCAGGAACCACACCTGCGGCGGCCCGTCCTGAGCACGCAGGAACGCGATCCGCGTACCGTCCGGCGCCCATTTCGGGGCCAGGTCGGCGGTTCCGCGGGTGAGCCGCCGCGCTTCGCCGGTGGTCGCGCCGACCTCCCAGAGCGTGTGCACGTTCCGGTCCTCGTCACGGTCCGCGGTGCGCAGGACGTAGACGATCCGCTCACCGTCCGGGGACAGCGACGGCCGGCTGGGGACGGCGATGTCGTACAGGTCGTCGAGACCGAGACGTCGGGTCATGATGCGTTGGCTCCTCTGGAGGTCGTGAGCTCGTTTTCGCTGAAGTGGCAGGCCGCCGAGTGACGCCGCTGTGCCGCTCCGCCGGCGGGATCCACGCGGAGGCAGAGGTCGCGGTCGGCGCGCACGAGCGGGCCGACCGGGCAGCGTGGGTGGTAGCGGCATCCGCCGGGCGGATGGTGCGGGTCGGCGGGTTCGGCGTCGGCGATCACGTCGTCCGAGCCGGTGCCGAGCAGTGACGTGGTCGCCGAAGGCGCGGCGGCGAGCAGGTCACGCGTGTACGGATGCCGCGGGTCGGTGAGCACCTGTTCGGCCGGGCCGACCTCGACGATCCGGCCGAGGTACATCACGGCGACGATGTCGCTGAGATAGCGGATCACCGCGAGGTTGTGCGAGATGAACAGCATCGACAGGCCGAGCCGCCGTTGCACGGACCGCACGAGGTTGAGCACCGCGCCCTGCACCGAGACGTCGAGCGCGGAGGTGATCTCGTCCGCGATCAGCACTTCGGGCCGCCCGGCCAGCGCGCGGGCGAGCGCCACCCGTTGCCGCTGGCCGCCGGAAAGCCGTCCCGGCAGGTGGCCTGCCCGTTCGGGATCGAGGTTGACCAGCTCCAGCAGCCGGGCGACCTCGTCGCGGCGCGCCGCGCGCCCGGGGAGGACGCCGCGCGGGATCGCCTCGGTGATCGATTCCCCGATACTCATCCGGGGGTCCAAAGAGGAATACGGATCCTGGAACACCATCTGCAGCGGCGGGCGGCGGGGCAGCTCGCGGACGTCCACACCGCCAAGCAGTACCCGTCCGGCGCTGATCGGCGAGAGCCCGACAGCGGCACGCGCCAGCGTCGACTTCCCCGAGCCCGATTCACCGACCAGCCCGACGACCTGTCCGGAAGGGACGGTCAGCGCTACTCCGTCGACGGCGGTGAGCCCGCGCCGTCCGCCGTAGCGCACGCTCACCGCGTCGAAGACGAGATCACTCACTCCGCACCTCCGGCGGTCACGGTTTCCTTGACGGGCTGGGAAAGCGGCGCCGGATACCAGCAGGCGACGCGATGCCCGGGTTCCACGTGCTCCAGCGCCGGGTCTTCGAGACGGCATCGATCGGTCACCGCCGGGCACCGGTCGGCGAAAGCGCAGCCGTCGGGCACCCGGTCCGGTTCCGGCGGACGGCCGGGGATCACCGCGAGCGGCGCGTCGCGATCGGTATCGAGGTCGAGCGTCGCGGCCAGCAACGCCCGCGTGTACGGATGCCGCGGTGTCCCGCCGGTCGGCAGATCCTCCACCACCCGGCCCGCGTACATGACCAGCATCCGTTCGCACGTCTGCGAAACGACCGCGATGTCGTGGCTGATCAGGATGATCGCCGTGTCCCGTTCGGCCCTGGTCCGCGCCAGCAGGCGCAACAACTGCCGCTGCACGGTGACGTCCAGGGCCGTGGTCGGCTCGTCGGCGATGATGAGCTTCGGGTCGCCCATCAGGCCCATGCCGATCATCGCGCGCTGCCGCATCCCGCCGGAGAACTCGTGCGGATACTGCCGCGCCCGCCGTTCGGCGGCGGGGATCCGCACCGCGCGCAACCGGTCCACCGCGCGCTCGAAGGCCTTGGCACGCGGGAGACCTTGATGCTGTTCGGCGACTTCGGCCAGCTGGCGGCCGATCCGCCTGGTCGGGTTGAACGACGTCATCGGATCCTGGAAGACCATCGCCAGCGAGGTGCCGAGCAGGCCGCGCGACTCCCGTTCCGAGGTCGTCAGCAACGGTTTCCCGGCGAATTCGAGCTTGTCCGCGGTGACCACGGCTGGCGCTTCGACCAGCCGGGACACCGCCAACCCGGTCAGGCTCTTCCCTGAACCCGACTCGCCGACGACACCGACGGCCTCACCGGCGTGGACGGTGAAACCCACTCCGCGCACCGGAACGGTCCAGCCCGCCGGGTTCGGGAACGCGACCTGGAGGTTCTCCACGACCAGCACGGCGTCGTCGCGGGACTCGGCGGCGTCCTCCCTGGCCGGAGCGGCCGGCCGCGGCGCGAATCTCCGCAGCCCCGTGCGGACGCCGATCACCCCGGCGACGGTCTCCCCCACCAGGTTGAAGGCAAGGCCGGCGAGAACGACCGCGACCCCGGGCGCCAGCGCCGCCGCCGGATTGACGTAGATGCCGTTGAGTCCTTCGCCGAGGATCCGCCCCCAGTCGTATTCGGGGGCCTGCACACCGATGCCGAGGAACGACAGACCGGCGAAGGCGAGCAGTGCCCCGCCGGCGCCGATGGTCGCGTTGACCACCAGCGGTTCGCCGATATTGGGCAGGATGTGCCGGAACAGCAAGCGGATCCGGCCGACGCCGGAGATCCTGGCCGCCGCGACGAAATCCCGTCCCGCCACCGAAGCGGCCATCGTCTGCGCCAGCCGCGCGAACGCCGGTGCCAGCGCGAAACCGACCGCCAGCACGGCGCCGTGCGTCCCGACGCCGAAGATGACCGAGAAGAACAACACCAGCAGCAGCCCGGGAAAGGCGACCGCGATGTTGACCGCCGCGATCACCAGCCGGGCGAGCGGACGGGGCAGCACCGAGGGCAGCGTGCCGAGCACGAGCCCGGTCACCACGCCGAGCGCGGTGGCGAGCAGCGCCAGCACGATCGACAGCCTGGTCGCCACCAGCACGCGATAGAGGATGTCGCGGCCGAGGTCGTCGGTGCCCAGCCAGTGCGCCGCCGACGGTCCTTGCCCGATCGCGTTCGTGTCGATCTCGAAAGCCTTGTCCTGCCACAGGATCGGGGCCAGCACCGCGAGCACGATCACCAGCGCCAGCAGCGCGGCCGAGCACGCGCCCAGCGGGGTGCGCAGGGCCGCGAGCCATTTCGCTCCGCGCGGATTCGCCATCTCAGTCCTCCCGGATCGTCGAACGCGGATCGAGGACGGCCAGCAGCACGTCCACCGCCAGGTTCACCAGCAGGACACCGATGCCGTAGACGAGCACGATTCCCTGTACCTGTGGGTAGTCCTTCTGCAGGATCGACTGCGTGATGGTGGAACCGAGGCCCGGCCAGGCGAACACGTTCTCCACCAGCACCGTCCCGGCGACCATCCCGGTCAGCATCAGCCCGCCCATGGTCAGGGTCGCGGTCAGCGCGTTCGGCAGCGCGTGCCGCAGGTAGACCAGCCGCGCGGGCAGCCTTTTCGCCCGCGCCGTGCGGATGAAATCGTTGCCCAGCACGGAAAGCGTCTCCACCCGGACGATACGGGAGAGGACCGACGCCGGGCCGAGCGCAAGCGCGATCACCGGGAGCACGAGCGCGCCCGGTGCTTCGCTGCCCGCCACCGGGAACCAGCCGAGGCGGACCGCGAAGAACGCCACCAGCGCCACCGCGACGAGGAACTCCGGGATCGCCGCCAGGAGGACCGTCGCCGAGGTGAACGCCAGTTCCCCGCCGCGGCGGCGGCCGCCCCTGGTCAGCACGGCGAACAGCAGGCCAAGCGGGATCGCGACCGCGATGACCACCACGAAGGCGGGCAACGCCAGTTGCAGCGTCGCGGGGAGCCGGGCGCCGATGACGTCCGCGACCGGCACCCCGGTGGTCATCGACGTTCCCCAGTCGCCGGAGAAGAGACCGGCGAGATAGTCGGCATACTGCTTCCAGAGCGGATCGTCGAGGCCGAGCGCGGCCCGCCGGGCGTTCACCAGCTCGGCGGGCGCGGTCAGCCCGAGCGCCGCGCGGACCGGGTCGCCGGGGATCAGCTGGATCATCAGGAACGCCGTGGTGACCAGCACCCACAACGAGACCGCGAACCGGCCGAGGCGGCGGAGCCCGAACGACAGCCAAGGACTGGTCCTCGGGCCCGCCGTCGCGACGGCGCTCGTCATCAGGAGTACATCCGGATCGACGAGGGCAGGATCTGCCCCTGGTTCATCTCGAACCGCGCGCTGTTCGCGAAGGTCGGGACGGTCGAATTCACGAACGGCACCACGTCGAGCCGTTCGAACAGCGCGGACTCGGCGGCCAGCCAGTCACCGCAACCGGATTCGCCCGCCTGCGCCGACGCCTTGCCGGCGAGCTCGGCGTACCGGGGGTTCTCGATGTACGCGAAATTCGTGCCCTGCGGCGGTTTCGCGCCGGAGACGAACGGAATGGCCTGGCTGGGCAGCACGAATCCCAGCGGTGCCAGCGAAACCTCCCACTCGCCGGTGCCGAAAAGCACCTGGCTGGTACCGGGACCGTCGACGGCCTTGATCGTCGCCTCGACCCCGATGTTCTTCCACGACTGGAGGATCAGCTCCGCGGCCGAGACCATCGTCGGCCCGACCTGGGTGCCGTAGACGACGGTGAGCGCGAGCCGTTTGCCGTTCTTGACCCGTATTCCGTCCGGGCCGGGCGTCCACCCCGCGGCGTCGAGCCCGGCCTTCGCGGCGGTGACGTCGAAGGCGGGCAGCTTGCCGTTGATCGAATCACCCGGGCACGCCAAGGGTTCTCCGGTGACGAGTCCCTTGGCGGGCTGCCCGTTGCCGGTGGTGAGCACCTTGCCGATCTGGCCGAAATCGAGCGCCTGGGTCAGCGCCCGGCGCACCGCCAGGTCCTGGCCGGGCCTGCCGGGCGCCTGGTTGAAGAACACCTCGCCCATCGGGACGATGACGTCGGCGTGGAACAACTTCTGCGACCGCAGCCGCTGCTGGTCCTGTCCGGTCACCGCCGCCGCGCTGAGTTCGCCGGACAGCAGAAGGTTCGCCGTCGTCGTCATGTTCGGCACGACCCGGAAGACCACTTTCTCAGGCAGCCCAGGCTGTTCGGTCTTCCAGTCGCCGGGGCCCCAGGTGTAGTCCTTGCGCCGGGTGAGGGTGTAGTGGTCGTTCGGCACGATCTCGGTCATGGTGAACATGCCGGTGCCGTGCTGTCCTTTCGCGACGGACGCCCGGTCCGCCATCCCCTTGGCGCAGACGATCGGCACGGCCGCCACGTTGCGCAGCAGGAACGAATCCGGTGCCCCGCTGGTGACCGTGACGGTCCGGGCGGCGTCGTCGGCCACCGCCCTCGTCCCCGCTTTGACACTGACCCCGGTCAGCGGGGACTTGGTCGCCGGATCGCCGACGTGGTCGATGTTGGCGGCCACGTCCCGCGCGGTCAGCGGCGAACCGTCCGCGCATTTGATCCCATCGCGCAAGGTGAAGTTCGCCGTGGTCGTCGTGGCGTCCCATTTCTCCGCCAGCCCCGCGACCGGTTTGCCCGCCGAGTCGAGGTTGATCAGGCCGTCGTAGAGGAACCGCCCGATCTGCCTGGCGATCGACAGTACGGTGACGGCCGGGTCGAGCGTCCCCGGATCGGTCGGCAGGCCCATCGTGAAGGTCTTGCCGTCGGCCGGTTTCTGGTTCGCGGTCCGGTCCTCCCCGGATTGCGATGTCCCCCCGCACGCGCTCACGGTCAAGGCCACCACGCCCGCCATGGCGGCGGTGAGCCGAGCTGTCTTCATGCGGTTCTCCTACGGTTCGACGGAAAGTGCGCGAAGGTGGTCCACGGCGAGGCGCGCCGCCGTGCCGATCGAGGCGTCGACCGCGGGCAGGCGGTCGGCGAGGGATTCGGCGCGGGTGAACACCGCGACGGCGTACCGGCGACCGTCCACATCAGACACGACGCCCGCTTCGTTGCGGACGGCGGGAAGCGTCCCGGTCTTGGCCGCGATCGCCACCCCGGCGGGGAAACCGGACGAAATCCGGTGCGGCCAGATCTGCTGCGCCATGGTCTTCCGCACGCGTTCGCAGGCGGCCGGGTCGCCCGCGCGGTCGGTCCAGATCGCGTCCAGCAGCGCGGTGATCTCCCGCGGCGTCGACGCCGTCGTGCGTTCCGGGTCGAGCACCGAGAGCTTCCACAGCTGTTCGGGCGTGGCGGCGGCGAAGACGGCTTCCAGGTCGTCGTCCGGTTTCGCGCCGAGATCGGCGATCACCGAGGCGAAAAGGTCTTCGCAGCAGCCGATCAACCGCGTCCTGGCGAGCCCGAGATCGGCGAGCACCCGGTCGACGGCTTCCTGCCCGACCCGGTGGTAGACGAGGTCGGTCGCGGCGTTGTCGCTCATCGTCAGCATGAAATGCGCCAGGTCGCGCCAGCTCATCTCGACGTCGTCCGCACAGCCCGCGGTGCCGATCCCGCCGATCCGGTACCGGGCGGTGACGCGGGTCCGCTCGGTCTCGTCCAGCCGCCCGGCCACCACTTCCCTGGCGTAGGCGACAGCGACCGGGATCTTGAAGACCGACGCGAGCACGACCGGATCGTCCGCGCCCACCGCGACTTCGGGCCCGCTGGAGACGCCGACCTCCCGCGCGTGCAGGAATCCCCGAGCCCCGGCGGCCGCGAAGACCGCTTCGATCTCGCCGGCGATCCGGCTCACCGGCTCACCCGACGGTCGGCGCGCCCGGTGTGGAGGTACAGCGCCCGCCCGTTCCCGTCGTCGCCGACGAACGCGTGCGGCAGGTGCAGGCCGGGGTGGGTCTTGTAGGCCGCGACGAGCGTGTGGTCCTTGTAGGCCAGCAACTCCGCCTTCTCGGCTTCCCCGCCCGTCGCGGCCATGACCCCCTTCGGCACCCGCTCGATCCACAGCTTGCCGTCGTCGTCCTGGGTGACCACGGTGTCGGCGACGCGCGACGAGTACTCGCCGACATACCGGGACGGGTCGGCCGGGGCCGCCGCCGCGTTCGGCTCCGGCAGGGCGGGGACCTCGACGTCGGCGAGCTCGCCCAGCACCTTGCGGAAGATGTCCGCGTACAGGTGGAGCGTCTCGCCTCCGTTGGTGAGCAGGGCGACCGCGACGTTGCGTCCCGGGACCACCCGCAGGAAGGCCGACTGGCCGATGGTGCCGCCGTCGTGGCCGATCACCGGGCCGCCCGGCCAGTCGAAGAGCATCCAGCCCAGGCCCCACGCCCCGCCCATCAGGCCGAGGTCGGGCAGCTCGACCTGGCGGTCCCACATCGATCGCACGGTTTCCGGCCGGAGCACCTGGGTGCCGTCGTCCGCGCGGCCCTCGGACAGGTGCATCCGCGCGAAGGTCAGCAGATCACGCGGGCGCATCGAGAGCATCGATCCGGCGGGGGCGTTCGACCGGGTCAGCGCCCAGATCCCGGCGGGCCGCGGGTCGCCGCCCGGTTCCGGCGCGAGGTGCCCGATCGCGGCGCGGTACCGGATCGCGTCGTACGGCCCGGCCGCCGCGTGCGTCAGTCCCAGCGGGGCGAACAGATGGTCACGCAGGCAGTCGTCGTAGGACTTGCCCCGCAGCACCTCGACGACGCGGCCGAGCACGCAGTAGGCGGCGTTGTTGTAGGAGAACATCTCCCCCGGCGGGAACAACTGGGGCACGTCCGACAGCGTCGCGACCAGCTTCTCCACGCAGTCGTCGCCCACACCGGTGTCGGTGAAGATGTCGCCTTCGAAACCGGACGTGTGGCAGGTCAGCTGCCGGACGGTGATCCGCGACGCCGCGTCTTCGTCGGCGAGGACGAACTCCGGCAGGTAGCTGCGGACCGGCTTGTCGAGATCGAGGAGACCTTCGTCGACGAGCTGCATCGCCAGCGTCGTCGTCCACACCTTCGTGATCGAGCCGATCTGGAACAACGAGTCCACTGTGGACTCGACACCGGTGTCCTTGTTCAGCACGCCGGCCGCGTGCTCGATCACCTCGCCGCCGGCGAGGACCGCGACGGCCGCACCGGGAACCCGGTGTTCGGCCAGCAGGGCGGAAAGGTTCCGGTCCAACCAGGCGTCGATTTCGGAAAGTTTCGCCATGTTCCACCTCGTGTCAGGGAAGCGTCGGCCGCGGTTCCCGGGATGCTATGCCGGGAACCGGCGCCACCGATTCGTGCGGAACGACGAGAGCGACGGGAAAGTTCATCCGTGCTGACGAACTGGAGTCGGAGCCGCTCATCCCGGTCGTCACACGACAGCAAGGGAGACAAGGAGTTCCCGGACACGATGCCGCCCGTCACCGGAAGGACGGGGGTTACCGGTCCGCGGGGTCGCCGCTGAAGTACGTGAAGGCCCCCTTCCTTGCGCCTGGCGCAAGGAAGGGGGCCTTCACGTACTTGGGAGGGCAGCCGCTGGGCTCCTGCGGCGCGTGGGGCAGCCAGTCCGTGTCGTCCCCGAACACTCACGACAGCCCCAGCGGCGGTGTCCCGAAAGCCACTTTCGGGACACCAGACGTCGCGAAAGTGGCTTTCGCGACGCGCCCCCGGCATCACGGCACCTTCCCGCACTACGCTGCGATTGATAACCGCTGTTTATCAATAGGCCGGAACCAAGTCTTTGTCTTCGATGATTCCGCTTCGTACCGTGGACCGATCGGCGGCAGAGGCAATGGAGGGAGGCGTCTCATGGAACTTCGTCACCTGCGCTACTTCGTCACCGTCGCCGAGACCTGTCACTTCGGCCGGGCGGCCGAGCGGCTGCACGTCGCGCAGCCCGCGCTCTCGCACACCATCCGCCAGCTGGAGGACGAACTCGGCGTCGTCCTGCTGGCCAGGACGACCCGGCAGGTCCGCGTGACGCCGGCGGGCGAGTTCTTCCTGGCCGAAGCCCGGCGCGTGCTCGCCGGGCTGGACGTGGGAGTCCGCGGGGTCCGCCGGATCGGTGAGGGCAAGCGGGGCCTGCTCCGGGTCGGCTTCACCGGCACCGCGGCGTTCTCCCATCTGCCGCGGCTGGCCAGGGCGCTCGCCCAACGCGTACCGGATGTGGAGCTGGAGATCCGCGCCGACCTCCTCACCGCCGAGCAGTGCGAGCGCCTGCGCACCGGGACGTTGGGCATCGGGGTGCTCCGGCCGCCGGTCACCGGGGACGACATCGGCTTCCGGGTGATCGAGAGCGAGCCGCTGGTCCTCGCCGTCCCCGCCGACCACCGGCTGGCCGCCGAACCCGTCGTCGCGATGGCGGAGCTGCGGACCGAACCGCTCGTGACCTACGACCGGCGCAACTCCGTCGTGTACGACGCCGTCGCCCGCAGCTGCCGGGAGGCGGGGCTCACGCCCCATCAGCTGCACGAGGCATCCGGGACCGCGGTCCTGCTGGCGCTGGTCGCCGGCGGCCTCGGGGTCGGCGTGGTGCCCGCCTCGGCGCGGGCGCTGCCCCTGGCCGGTGTCGTGTTCCGCGACCTCGCCGGAGCGGCGACCGTCGAACTGGCGCTGGCGTGGCACCGCGAAACCCCGTCCCCGCTCGTCACGACCGTCCTCGACGTGCTCGAGGACGTCTTCCCCACCGCAGAGGGCACCTGATGAAGATCACGCGAGTCGAGGCGATCCCGTTCGCCATCCCGTACCGGAAACCGCTGAAGTTCGCCTCGGGCGAAGTGCACGTCGCCGAGCACGTCCTCGTGCGGGTGCACGCCGACAACGGCGTCGTCGGCGTGGCCGAGGCGCCCCCGCGGCCGTTCACCTACGGCGAGACACAGGCGGGGATCATCGCGGTGATCGACTCCCTGTTCGCCCCGCAGGTGGTCGGCCTCAGCCTGCTCGACCGCGAAACGGTGCACACCCGGCTCGCCCGCACGGTCGGCAACCCGACCGCGAAATCCGCGATCGACATGGCCGTCTGGGACGCGCTCGGGCGCAGCCTCGACGTGTCGGTCACCGAACTGCTCGGCGGCTACACCGACCGCATGCGCGTATCCCACATGCTCGGCTTCGACGAGCCGTCGGCGATGGTCGCCGAGGCCGAGCGGATGCGGGAGACGCACGGCATCACCACCTTCAAGGTCAAGGTCGGCCGTCGTCCGGCATCGCTCGACACCGCCGTCGTGCGCGCGCTGCGGGAGCATTTCGGCGACGCCGTCGACCTCTACGTCGACGGGAACCGCGGCTGGACCGCCGCCGAATCGGCCCGCGCGATGCGCGAGATGGCCGACCTCGGGCTGCTCTTCGCCGAGGAGCTGTGCCCCGCCGACGACGTCCTCGGCAGGCGCTGGCTCGTGCGGCAGCTCGACGTGCCGTTCATCGCCGACGAATCCGCGGTGGCCCCGGCCGACGTCACCCGTGAGATCCTCGGCGGCTCCGCCACCGCGATCAGCATCAAGACCGCCCGCACCGGTTTCACCCGTTCGCAGCGCACCCACCACCTCGCCGAAGGACTCGGCCTGGAAGTCGTGATGGGCAATCAGATCGACGGTCAGCTCGGCTCGCTGTGCACGGTCGCCTTCGGCTCGGCCTACGAGCTGACGTCCCGGCGCCCCGGCGAACTCTCGAACTTCCTCGACATGAGCGACGACCTGCTCACCGAGCCGTTGCGGGTCGTCGACGGCGAACTCACCGTCCGTCCCGGTGCCGGTCTCGGTGCCGAAATCGATCCGGACAAGCTCCGGCACTACCGCCAGGACCACTGACTCCCAGCACGAATCAAGGAGGATTCATGACCGCCATCCACGAGTCGGCCACCGCGGCCGCGTCCGGCGCCAACGCGACGGAACGGTTCAAGAGCGACAAGTCCACCGGCGTCGCCGGAACGCCCAAGGAGCGTGTCAGCCTGCTGGCCAGGGAGGTGCTCGAAGCCGTGCACGGCACGATCCGGAAGCACAAGGTCACCTACGACGAGTACAACGCGCTCAAGTCGTGGCTGATCGGCGTCGGCGAGGACGGCGAGTGGCCGCTGTTCCTCGACGTCTGGGTGGAGCACGTCGTCGAGGAGGTCGCCACCGAACACCGCGAGGGCAACAAGGGCACCATCGAGGGGCCGTACTACGTGCCCGGCGCGCCCGAGCAGGGCGCCCGCGGCCCGGTCCCGATGCGGGAGGACGAGCCCGGCACACCGCTCGTCTGGACCGGCCGGGTCACCTCCACCGACGGCACTGCGCTGAGCGGCGCGAAGGTCGAGCTGTGGCACGCCGACGCCGACGGCTTCTACTCCCAGTTCGCGCCGGGCATCCCGGAGTGGAACCTGCGCGCGAGCTTCACCGCCGACGCAGATGGCCGCTTCGAGATCCACACCGTGCGCCCGGCGCCGTACCAGATCCCGACCGACGGCTCCTGCGGCAAGCTCATCGCCGCGGCGGGCTGGCACGCGTGGCGTCCGGCGCATCTGCACGTCAAGGTCTCGGCCCCGGGCCACGAGCTGCTCACGGCGCAGCTGTACTTCCCCGGCGACGAGCACAACGACGACGACATCGCTTCGGCGGTCAAACCGGAACTCGTGCTCGACCCGAAGCCGTCGGGTGACGGCGAGACCGTCGAGTACGGCTTCGTCCTCGACCCCGAACGTCCCTGATCAGTGTCCCTTTTGGAGTGACGTTGCTCTACCACGTGCGCATGGACGTCCGCCTGCCGCCCGATCTCGACGCGGCGGAACGGGCCGACCTCATCACCCGCGAAAAGGCGTACAGCCAACGGCTTCAGCGTGCAGGAAAGTGGCCGCAGCTGTGGCGGATCGCGGGCGAGTACGCGAACTTCTCGATCCTCGACGTCGCCGACCACGACGAGCTGCACACGCTGCTGTCCGGGCTGCCGTTGTTCCCGTACATGGACATCGCGGTCACGCCGCTGGCGGCGCATCCGTCCAAGATCGGGGACGGCGGCTGAGGATCAGTCCTTTCTCTTCGCGAAGAGAGGCCCCTTGGAAACGATCATCCCGATGCCGAAGCCCAGCACCGTGATCCCGAACATGAGGAGGATGAAGCCGCCGAACTGCGCCTCGGCATCGGTGTCCGGGCTGCGCGCCGACTTCGAGGAACGGGAGACCACGCCGCTCGGATCGGCGAGCGCGTCGACCGCCGTGTAGAACAGGGCGATCGAAGCGAGGATCAGGAAGATGCCGCCGGCGATGCGTTTGCCGGTCCGGCCCGGTGGAGCGGCGCCTTGGCCGTCCTCAGTGGAGTTGGACTCTGACATGGGCCGCAACATATCAGCCGGCTAGGCCGTGTCCTGCAAGTCATGTTCGCGGTCTCCGCGCCCAGGCGCTCCCTGACGGCACGGGCGGGCTCGGCCGAGTACGACCCGGTACGAGGCCGACCCGCCCGCACCGTCAGGAACCACCTGGATCACGAAGCCCATCGAACAGACTTACAGGACACGGCCTAGACGAACGTGAGGTGTGAACGGCGCCGCATGCGGAAGCCGGACACGACGGCGACCGCGCCGAGCAGGAGCACGAACGCAGCCACGCCGTGCGCGACACCCCTGGTCAGGTAGCCGATGTCCGTGTGGTCGATGGCGTAGGTGCCGATCTCGCGGCTGGACCAGAACGGCAGCAGCCGCGCGATCAGGCTCGACGGATCGGCCATCATCTGGAGGCCGACGACCGCCAGCAGGACGAGCGTGCCTTCGAGTTCCCTGGGCAGCACCGCGCTGAGCAGGAGCCCGAACGGCGCCGACACGGCGACCGTCAACACCATGACCACGGCGACCGAGCCGTACCGGACGTCGTGCTGATCGACGAGGATCAGCACGAAGTACGGGGCGGACAACAGGAATCCGACCGTCCACAGTGCACTCAAGCGACCTAGGTACAGGTCGCGGGAGCGGTAGCCCGAAAGCCGCAGCCGGGGTTCCATGGCGCGGCTCGCGCTGCCGGCGAACAGCGCGGCGGTGCTCAGCGCCCAGCCGAGGCCGAGGCAGACGAACCGGATCGACTGTCCTAGGTGGTCACCGCGCCTGCTCAGGTAGAACACCAGCGGCAGCAGCAGGAGGATCAGCAGGACCGACCGGCGCCGCAGCAGTTCGCGCAGCGACATCTCGGCGACCGTCAGGATCTTCTTCACGCGACAGCCTTCCTGGCGGGGGAGAGTTCGAGCACCGTGTCGACGCGGTCCAGCTGGTTCAGCAGGTGGGTCACCACCACGATCGCCTTGCCCGCCTCGCGCCATCGCCAGACCTGGTGCCAGAAGTCGAGGTACGTGCCCTTGTCGAAACCCTGGTAGGGCTCGTCGAGCAGGAGCACGTCCGGTTCACCGAGCCCGGCCAGCACGAGGTTCAGTTTCTGCCTGGTCCCACCGGAAAGGTGCCGGGCCTGCGTGCCGCGTCCGGGCGTCCAGTCCAGTGCCGCGGCGCGGGCGGCACCGATCCGTGCCGACTCCTGGCGGGCCATCCCGCGCCCGGCGCCGATCAGGATGAAGTGCTCACCCGCGTCGAGGAAGTCCGCGGTGCCGCCGTCCTGCGGGCAGTAGCCGAGCGAGCCGCGCACGCGGACCTCGCCCCTGTCCGGGCCGGTGATACCGGCGCAGATGCTCAGGAACGTGCTCTTGCCGCAGCCGTTCGCCCCGATCACCGCGGCGATCTCGCCCGAGCGCACCACGAGGTCGACGCCGTCCAGCACGGTCCGCCTGCCGTATTTCTTCGTGATGCCCCTGGCTTCCAGCAACACTTCGCCAGGACGACGCCGGGGACGTCCCACGCTTTCGGCCACGGCCGAGGCGTACGCGGCGGGCGGCCCGAAGACCCGCACCGGATCTCCGCCGCTCTCCCGCAGATGCCCGGCCGCCTCCGCGACCACCTGCCGCGCCGCGTCCCCGCCGACGCCCCGGCGGCGCAGTTCGTGCGTCAGCGCGGAAAGCCATCCGTCGTGGTTCATCTTCCCTCCCGCAAGATCGAGGCCACCCCGGCGGAGAACTCCTGCCAGTCGGAGGTGGCGCGCCGCAGTGTTTCCCGGCCTTCCGCGGTGATCCGGTAGTACTTGCGCGCGGGCCCGGCCGGCCCGTCCCGCCAGCTCGCGGTGACCAGGCCGAACCGCTGCAACCGCAGCAGCACCGGATACAGCGTGCCGCCCTGGATGGGCCCCAGCCCGGCGGCGTCGAGCGACTGGGCCAGCTCGTAGCCGTAGGACTCGCGCTCGGCGACCAGCGCCAGCACGCACGGCGCCAGCACGCCCTTCAACCACTGGCCGCGCCGGTCCTGATCCACGCCGCGCAATGTAGCAGTCCTATCTAGGTAGCGCTACAAACTAGCCCGCCAGTTGTGCACGAAGCCGGATCACGCGTGATTGGAGGCGTATCTCGCGTGCTTGGAGGCGTATCTCGCGTGTCTGGGGCCGGATGACTCGAGATGGGCGAGTTACGCCTCTGATCACGTGAGTTACGCCTTCAATCACGTGAGTTACGCCGCTGATCACGTGAGTTCGGTCGCGGGACGAAACCGCCACGGGTAGGAAAGGGACATCGTGGGTATCCAGTGCCATGACGCCGGTGGCCATGGGGGACGCGGGCGAACAGGAAGGAGTAGATCGTGTATCGACATACTCCGGATCCGAGCACGGAGACGAGTGACGCCGACGCGGCCGATCCGAAGGCCGACGCCGTCATCGGCGCACCGATCGACCCGGCCGTGAAGTCGGCCTTCGAGGAGCTCGTCCCGGCAATGGCCGGCGAGGTGGCCCTGCTCCGACGGAAGCTGAGGGACTGGCTGGACCCGTTGCCCATCGACGCGAACAGCAAGTACGACATCACCATCGCCACGTACGAGGCGCTGGCCAACACGGCGGTGCACGCCTACCCCGGCGGGCGAGGCTGGGTCCGGCTTTACGCCGACTGGGCGGGCGACGCGATCACGGTCACGGTGACCGACACCGGGGACGGCATCCCCGGATCCCGGACACGGACGGACAAGCCCGCGTCCGGTGGTCGTGGCCTGAACCTGATCGACGAGCTCACCGACCAGATGACCATCGACACCGGTGCGCACGGCACGCGGGTGGACATGGTGTGGCGGCCTGCCGCGCTCCGGCGGAACACCGCATCCTGACCGGAACCGCCTAGCCTGTGCCCTGCAATTCCGCGCGCGCCATGGTCGTGAGTGGCGTTTCGGGTTCTAACCCGAAACGCCACTCACGACCATGGCGACCGGACCGTCTAACGTGGCCCCACCGAGACCGCGGGGCCGGGCTCCGGGCCCGAACGCGGGGTCGGCCCGAACCAGTCGAGGCACACCACCATCGCGTCGTCCTCGGCCTGCTCGCCGTGGCGGCGGGTGGACAGTTCCCGCAGCACGGAGCCCGGGACATGGGCGGCGGGCAGGTCGGCGGTCGCGACGACCGCCTCGGCGAGTTCGTGTTCCCCATAGCGATCACCGTGCGGCCCGGCCGCGTCGTAGACGCCGTCGCTGACGAACACGAACCGGTCGCCGTCGAGGGCCTGGAATCGCTGGGCGGTGTAGAGGGTGTCCTCGAACGTGCCGAGCGGCAGCTGTTCGTCGAAATGGACCTGCTCGGCCTTCCCGTCCCGCAGCCGCCACAGGCGCGGCGATCCCGCGTCGACGACGTCGGCCATTCCGGTGGCGAGGTCGAACTCCAGCAGCAACGCCGAGACGTGCTGCGCGCCGCGATAGTGCGCGTAGAGCGCCTGGTCGGCGAGCTCGGCCTGGGCGTCGAGGGCGACTCCGGCGCGGCGGGCGTTGCGCAGGGCGTTGACGGCGAGATTGGTCAGCAGCGCGGCTTCGCTGCCCTCCCCCATGCCGTTGATGAGCGTGACGGCGAGTTTGTGGGCGGAGGCCGACCAGTCGAAGCAGTCACCGTAGATCGCGTACGCGGGTTCGAGCTGGCCGCCCAGGGCGAATTCGGCGCGGGTGCAGGCCCGGCCGGGCAGGAGCTGCCATTGCATCTCCGCGGCCAGCGTCAGCCGCGAAGAACGCCGGGCCTGGATGTAGAGGTCGGTGTCGCGGTCGGCGACGAACAGTTCGTGCGCCAGCGCTTCGGCGAACCGTTCGAGTTCGGCCCACACCGGCGGTTCCGGCTCCTCGGGCAGGGTCACCGCGAGGATTCCGAGCCGGTCACCGCGGACGCTGACCGGCAGGTACCCGGTCACGCTCGCGCCGTCGTGGTCGAACGTGGCGGCCTGCGCGACGAAGGCCGCCCCCGGCACCGTGCCCTCGACCGGGATCGGGTCCGACGTGTAGGGCAGCGTGCTCACCTGGCACAACTCGGTGAGGGCGTAATCGGCCATCAGCAGCTCGACCGCCCGCGCCCCGAAGTGCTCGGACAGCGCCGAGCGCAGTGCGGCGGGCAGGTCGTGAGGCGGGACGTCCCGCAAAAGCCGCTCCACCGCCAGGGATCTGTCCAACGCCCCGCCTCCCGCTCGCCCGGATCGCGCACCGGGCAGGCACACGTCGAATCTCTTGAGTCTGCGCCGCTCCGGCGTGCCGGTCTACGGCGATTCGCGTGAGCTGTGCTGCAGAGACGAGCATAAGGATGCCAGAGTGGACACCGTGGATCGGTCCCGCGAGCAGCCAACCCCGGACGGGACGGCTGCGGTGTTCGACCTGCCCGGCCTCGTCGAACTCGTGGTCGAGCGGGTGCAGGACGTCTCCCCGCGGCCGCTGTCCACCGCCCAGCTGCGCGCGGTGATCGCCCTGGACCACCACGACGGGCTGAACCTGCGCACCCTCGCCGAGTTGCTCGGCTCGACCCCGCCGCTGGTGAGCAGGCTCTGCGACCGCCTCGAAGCGGTCGGTTTCCTCGAACGCCTGCCGAGCACCCGCAGCCGCCGCGAGCTCACGCTGCGGTTGAGCGAACGCGGCCGCGCCTACCTCCGGGAGCTCCGCGCCCGGCGACGGGAGAACATCCAGGCGGTCCTGGAGAAGATGACCCCCGCCGGAAGGGCCGCGCTGGCCGCCGGACTGCGGGAATACCACGCCGCCGGCGCCGTGGACGAGGTCGGCGGCGGGTCGCCGTGAGACCCCGCTGTTGCGGGAGTACCCTCGACTGTTGTTATATGACAACAGTTCACCGGCGTACAGCAGAGCGCGCCCCAAACCGCAGGAGGACACGGTGCTGGGGACGGATGATGCCCCCGTTCGGGAGCTGCTGACGCAGACCCTCGACGACGACCACACCACGCTGGTGGACGACTGGGTCCGCCGTCAGCTCGAACCGCCCGCCGCGGCGCACCCCGAGCAGGATCTCCGCCGCGAGGCCGCCGAACTGCTCGAAGCCCTGCGAGCCGCGCTGGGCACGGCACTGCCCGCGGACCGGATCGTGGCGCGGGACGGCGCGGTCCGTGACGCGCTGATCTCCCTTTCGCAGCGCCGGGCCCGCGCGGGCGCCGAGCCGTCGGCCACCGCCCTGGCGATCTTGTCGCTCAAACGCATGATGCTGGCCGCCGTCGAGCGGCACACGGAGGACGCCGGCCTGCGCTACCGGGCGGCGCTGCTGGTCAGCGAACTGCTCGACAGCGCGGGTGTGCTGACCTTCGCGGTCTACGTCACCGGGCGGGAGCAGATCATCCGCCAGCAGCACGACCAGATGCTCGAACTGTCCACCCCGGTCGTGCGGTTGTGGCGGCACGTGCTGGCGGTGCCGCTGATCGGCACCCTCGACAGCGCCCGCACGCAGGTCGTGATGAACAACCTCCTCGAGGCGATCCAGACCCACGAAGCCCGGGTCGCGATCATCGACATCACCGGCGTGCCGACCGTCGACACCGCGGTCGCCCAGCACCTGCTGCAGACCGTCAGCGCGGTCCGGCTGATGGGCGCGGAATGCGTCGTCAGCGGCATCCGCCCGTCGATCGCGCAGACCATCACCCAGCTGGGTATCGACCTGTCGCATATCGTCACCCGCGGTTCCCTCGCCGACGCGCTCGCCACCGCGATGCGGCTCATCGGCGACAGCACGCACGCGAGCACGGTGACGGTGTGAGCGCCCAGGCGGGATTGCCGATCCTCCGGCTCGGCGACATCCTGCTCACCGGTCTCCTCAGCGACCTGGACGACAAGACCGCCCTGCGGTTCACCGAAGAGCTCACCGCCCGTATCGCCGACGAAGACATCCGCGGCGTCATCATCGACATCTCCCGGCTGGAGATCATCGACTCGTTCGTCGCCCGGGTCCTGATGCAGCTCGCCGACACCGGGCGCCTGCTCGGCGCCACGATGATCGTCGCCGGGATGCGCCCCGCGGTCGCGATCACGCTGTCCGAACTCGGGCTCCAGCTCACCGGCGTCCGGACCGCGCTCAACGCGGAACAGGCGATGGAACTGCTGGGCTGGCGCCGTCCCGCCGAGGCGCCTCATGCTCCCTGACGAACTCACCGACCCCGGACGCGACGTCCCGCCCCTCGAACACGCCGTCCGCGCCGAAGAGGATCTGCTCACCGCCCGGCACGCCGTGCGGTCCAGCGCGGTCGCCGCGGGGTTCTCCATCGTCGACCAGACCAAGATCGTCACCGCCGCCAGCGAACTGGTCCGCAACGCCTACATCCACGGTGGCGGCGGATCCATGACGATCACCATGCTCCGCGACGACCGCGGCAGGCTCGGGCTGCGGCTGCGGGTCCGGGACGACGGGCCCGGCATCGCCGACGTCGCCCAGGCGATGACCGACGGTTTCAGCACCGGCGCCGGGCTCGGCCACGGCCTCGGCGGGACCCGCCGTCTCGTCGACGAATTCACCATCGACACCGCTCCCGGCCGGGGCACGACCATCACGATCACGCGCTGGAAACCATGACCGGCATCGTGGTTCCCCCGCCCTCGCGCCACCTGCGCGTCGACCACGCCAGCGCCGTCTACGCCGCCGCACGGACCGCCCGCGAAACCGGACGGGCGGGCGGGCTGCCCTCGGTGCTCACCGAACGCGCCGCCGTCGTGACCTCGGAACTGGCGGGGAACCTCGACCGGCACGCGATCAACGGTTCGATCGTCGTGCAGCGGCCCGCGATCGGGCTCGGCATCGACGTCCTGGCCGCCGACGACGGCCCGGGGATGGCCGACGTCGGGCATTGGCTCGTCGACGGCAACACCACCACCGGCACGCTCGGCACGGGCCTCGGCGCGGTCGGCAGGATGGCCACCGTCTTCCGGATCCGCTCGGCGCCCCGGTCCGGCACGCTCGCCGCGGCCAGGGTCCTCGTCCCCGGGACACCGGCCGGGCCCGCCGCCGCGGTCGGGCATTTCTGCCTCCCCCGCGACGGGGAAGACCACTGTGGCGACGCCGTCGCCCTCGCCGAACTGTCCGGGGGCTGGGCCGCGGTCGTCGTCGACGGCCTCGGCCACGGGCCCGAAGCCGCCGAAGCCGCCGACACGGCGATCCGCGTGTTCCGCCAGAACCCCGATCGCCCGTTCCCCCATCAGCTGGCGACCATGCACCGCGCCCTGCGCACGACGCGTGGCGCCGCCGTCGCGCTCGCCCGGATCGCCTCCGGCGGGCTCGAATTCTGCGGCGTCGGCAACATCAGCGGCACGACGCTCAGCGGGGACGGCCGATCGCGCTTGCTGCTCAGCATCCCCGGCGTCGTCGGCTACGCCCTGCCCGCCGCGCAGGTCCGGCACGCCGCGCTCACCGCCGGCGACCTCGTCGTGCTGCACACCGACGGCGTCGACCACACCTGGCGCGCACCGGCGAGCGCCACGCAGCCGGCGAACGCGCTGCTCCTCGCCGCCCTTCTCGCCCACCGTCATCGCAACCCCCGCGACGACGCCGCCATGATCGCCCTGCACCCGGACCAGCTCGGCTGATGCACCCACACCTCGCCCGGCTCCGCCGCCGCCTCCGTACCGTCTGCGCCGAAGCCGGCGTCCCCGTCGAAGACCGCGCCCGGCTCGTCATGGCCGCGACCCTGCTCGCCGAACCCGCCTTCGACACCGGCACGGAAGTGACGCTCGAAAGCAGCACCGCCGACGGCCTGCTGGCCGTCACCGTCCGGCTCCCCCGCCCGGTCGAACGGCCACGGCGCAACACGCTCCCGCTGCTGCCCGACGCCGAAGACGACACGAGCCTCACCTGGCACCTCCCCACGGGAACCGCCCGGCATCCCGTCCCGGCCGCCGACGACCGGGCCACGGACGAGGAGACCCTCGCGCTCATCGCCCGCGCCGACGCGCTCGCCCAGGAACAACGGGAGCTCAAACACGAACTCGCCGAAACCAACAGCGGCGTGCTGGCCATGTACATCGAACTCGAACAGCGCGACGAACAACTCCGCCGCGCGCACTCCGTCATCTTCCGCGAACTCGAAGACGCGCTACGGCCAGGCCCGCCCGCCGTGCCGGGGCTCGAACTGGCCGTCCACTACTCGCCGACCGACCAGGACTCCCCCACCGGCGGCGACCTCTACGACTGGTTCGTCCTTCCCGGCGGCCACCTGCACATCACCCTCGTCGACGCCGTCGGGCACGGGGTCACCTCGACCCGCCACGCCCTCACCGTCACCCACGCGATCCGCACCCTCGCGCTGGAGGGCCATCCCTTCCGCGATCTCATCGCCCATACCGCACGCACCCTCGCCACCATCGAACCCGATCTCATGGCGACCGTGATCCTCGCCAGGATCGACCCCGCTACCGGCGAACTGACCCTCGCCAACGGCAGCCATCCCGCTCCCGTACTGGCCACTGTGGACGGTCAGGCGCGGTTGCTGCGCGCCCCGGTCGTCGGCCGCGGGATCGGCTTCCCCGACCCCGGCAGCCCCGAACTCCGCCACCACACCCTCGACCCCGGCGACACCCTGCTCCTCTACACCGACGGCCTCGTCGAAAGCCGCAAGGACTATCTCGAAGGACAGGACCGGCTCCTGGACCTCGCCCCCGCGCACGCCGCCCTTCCCATCGGCGAGCTTCCCCGGGAACTGGCCGTCCGGATGCACGACGTCGTCCTGCACGCCGACGACACCGTCGTCCTCGCCGTCCGGCGGACACTTCCCGGGGCGGACCTCAGCACGCGGGCGGTGTGAACGTCCCGTTCTGTGCGACGACGTCACCGATATCCGCGAATCCCACGTGATTGTTCTGATGGCTGAGCAGAAGCACCCAGTTGTTCCCCCGCGGACTCTTCCATCCCGGGAACTGGCAGATCGCCGCCACGTCGTCGGCGGGCAACGGTAGCCCGTCGTTGACCCACCCCTGGTTGCAATTGGTGTACGGGCATTGGAAGAGCGAGAGCAGGTTGAACTTGGCGTAGACGCCGGCGCCGATTCCCGCCGCCCCCTGCTCGGCCCGATCTCCGTTGACAGACTGGATTTCCTGCAGTCCCGACTCGGCCTGCCCCTGGGCGGACGCGGAGATCGGCAGGAACAACGCGAACAAGGCTACGATAATCGCAAAATTGCGGAGCGTTTTCACGACAAGGATGTCCCTTCGCGATTCCTCGGCACATTTCGATGACACGTACTCCGTCGACGTTCCCATTCTTCGCCGGGACGCCCCGAGCTGTCGACGGCCATTCAGCTATTCCTGCGACTCGGCGAGCAGTTTCAGGGCGAGTGCCTTGAGTTCCGGGCTCGCCTTCGCGGCGTCGCCCGAGTCGAACGGCGGCCGCGGGTCGTATTCGACGGCGAGCTGGATACCGCGGGCGATCCGCTCTCCGGCCAGCAGGGACGCGAGATGGAACGCGAGGTCGATCCCGGCGGACACCCCCGCCGCGGTGACGACCTTGCCGACCTGGACGTACCGCTCGGCCACGTAGCGCACTCCGAAGGTCTTCTCCAGGTAGTCCGCCGACGCCCAGTACGTGGTGGCCCGGTCGCGGAGCAGCCCCGCCGCGCCGAGGATCAAGGATCCCGTGCACACCGACGTGGTCCAGGTCGTGTGCCGGTGGACGCGCCGGATCCAGTCGAGCAGGACCTGGTTCTCCATGGCGGCGACCGTGCCGCGGTTGCCCGCGCCCGGGACCAGCAGCACGTCCAGGCGGTTCACCTCGGCCACCGAACGTTCCGCCATCACCGCGACGTCCCGGGTGTCGGTGCGCACCGGGCCGCGGCGCTCGGCGATCATCGTCACCGTCGCACCGGGAAGCCGGGACAACACCTCGGCGGGGCCGGTCGGATCCAGCAGGCTGAAGCCGTCGTAGAGCAGGATGCCGATCTTCGATCCTGAGCTCTCCGCCTGGGCCGTGCCGGTGCCGGTGCCGAGGCCGAACGCCGCGGCCGCCGCGGCTCCCGCCAGCACTGTCCTGCGCGTGGTCTTCGCATCGTTCATGCCGCGAATCCTGGAGCGGTCAGGGGACGATCGGGCGTGGCATGTCCGGCATCCTGCGAAGCTTGTCCCCGGACAGCCCGTAGTGGTGGCGGAACGCCGTGCGCAGGGTTTCCGCCGAGGCGAACCCGCATTGCCGCGCGACCGCGGCGAGCGGCAACGCGGTGGACCGCACCAGCTGGGCCGCCGCCTCGGTCCGCGCCGTGCGCACGGTCCGCGCCGGGGTGCTGCCCAGCTCGGCGGTGAACAGGCGGGTGAGGTGCCGGGTGGTGACCCCGGCCCGCGCCGCCAGCGCCGGCGGGCTCAGATCCTCGGTGAGATGCGCGGAGATGTAGCCCAGCAGATCCAGCACGACCCGGTTGCCCGGCGGCGGAGCGGCCAGGAACGTGCTGATCTGCGCCTGGTCGGCCGGGCGGTGCAGATAGGTCACCAGTTCACGGGCGACTTCGCGGGCCAGCGTCGGACCGTGGTCGTCCTCGATCAGCGCGAGCGTGAGATCCAGCGCGCTGATGACCCCGGCCGAGGTGATGACGTTCCCGTCGCGGATGTAGAGCGGGGCGGGATCCACTGTCACGGCGGGAAAAGTCGCGGCGAGCTGCTCGCTGTATCCCCAGTGCGTGGTGACCCGCCGGTGGTCGAGCAACCCGGCGGCCGCCAGCACGAACGTCCCCGTGCACACCGAAGCGACCCGCCGGCTCCGTTCGGCCAGCCGCCGCACCTGCGTCAGCAATCGCTCGTCCCTGGCGGCCGCCTCCGTTCCCGCGCCTCCGACCACCAGCATCGTGTCCATCCGCCCCGACACCTCGGCCAGCCGCCGCACACCGGCGAGCAGGATCCCCGACGAACTCCGCGTCGTGCGCCCATGAACGGTGGCCAGCTCGACGGAATACGGCGGCGCGGCACCGTGCGAGTTCGCGATCTCCAACGCCCCGCTGGGGCAGGCGACATCGAGTATCTGCGCGCCGTCGAAGGCTACGATCACCACGCGGCGCACCGATTCCAGTACAGACCCCACAAGGCGAACCTACTCGCCGGATGCCCGATCCGGCGGCGCGTTCTCCTGAACTGCCTTCTCCGCCGTCGATTCCCCAGTCTGTGCTGGGCTTTCCCTATGCTGGACGGCAGGTCGCCGCGTGATGACCACTGTGGACACCCGCCGCGAATGCTTTCGTCGCGGCCGGGCACGAGTTCCAGCGAGGGGTGTCGCGAAAGCCACTCCCCACGGCCAGAACAGGAGAACTTCATGAGCGCCACCCGGGCAGGCTCCGTGCACTGGACGGTCGTCGTCCTCTGTTTCCTGGCGATTCTCCTGGACGGCTTCGACACGGCCGCGCTCTCGCTCGCCATCCCCACGATGGCCGCCGAATGGGCGGTCACGCCGGCCGCGTTCACCCTCGCCGTCGTGCTGACCAACATCGGCGTGGTGTTCGGCTACCTGTCGGCGGGATACCTCGGCGCGCGGATACCGGGACGGCGGCTGCTGATCGGTGCCGTCGTGCTCTTCGGGGTGGCCACCATCGCGACGGCGGCCACCCTGCCCCTGGAGTCGATCGCGCTGCTTTCGGCGACCCGCCTGGTCACCGGGGTCGGGCTCGGCGTGGTGGTGCCCGCGGCCGTCGGCCTGGCCACGAAACACAGCGCCGAGAACCGCCGGGAGCAGGTATCCATCGCGGTGGCCCTCGGTCTCGGGGCGGGCGCCGGACTCGGCGGGCTTCTCGGCGGGCGTCTGCTGAACCTCGTGGGCAGCGACGGCGTCTTCTACGTCGCGGGGATCGTCCCGCTGCTGTTCGCCGCCGTGCTGGCGTGGCTGCTGCCCGCCGAAGGGACCGCGGTCACGGCGACCGTCGGCGACAAGAGCGACGCGAAGATCGGCAGGCTCTTCGACCCGGCCCTGCGCCTGCCCACCACGCTGATCTGGGCCTTCTCCTTCCTCGTCTTCATCACCTCCTACGTCCTGATCTCGTGGATCCCCACCTTGCTCACCGGATACGGCTTCAGCCCGTCCAAGGCTCCGCTCGGTCTCGCGTTCCTCACCCTCGGCGGCATCATCGGCGGCCTGGCGTTGCTGCCGCTCGCCGGACGGCTGGGGATCGCCCGCGCGATGATCCTGATGCCCGCCATCGGCGGGGTGTTCATGATCATCGCGGCGAAGGCGTCCCTCGGCGACACCGCGTTGCTCCTGTGCCTCGCCGGTGCGGGAGTCGGCGTGGTGTCGGCGCAGCTCGGCCAGCTGGCCCTCGCGGTGGCGACCTATCCGCCCGGCTCCCGGACCACCGGTGTGGGCTGGGCGGCCGCGCTGGGACGGCTCGGTTCCATCGTCGGGCCGGGGATCGCGGGCGTCCTCATCGGGCAGGCGCTGGCGGCGCGGGACATCGTCGTGGCGGCCACGGTGCCCCTCCTCTTCGCGATCGTGTGCGCGGTCATGCTGTCTCGGGTGAAGGCGAAAGCACGCGTCCTGCCGGCCGCGGAAACCCCGCTGGTGCTGGAAAAAGCCCGGTAAGGCTCAGTCGGCCGCGAGGATTTCGGCCAGCCGGACGGTGTCCTGGAGATAGCGCTCGTACGGAAAGCCCGCCGCGATGAGCCCTTCGCGCAGCTCGTCGTAAAGCGGCTTTCCCGCGGCGTGGAAGGCTTTCCGGCCGAGATCGGTGAGCCGGACCAGCCGTCGGCGCGCGTGCTCGGGATCGACGGTGATCCGCACCAGACCGTCCGCTTCGAGTGGCCGCAGGGCCCGGCTGATCGCCGGGTCGGAGACCGACAGCGCCTGGGCGAGCCGGTGCTGCGTCGCCGGCTCGATCTCCTCGAGCGTGCCCAGAAGCCGTATCTGGCTGTACGTCAAACCGTCTGGGTCGTCGGCGCGCCGACGGGCGGCTTCGCCCATCAGCATGACCACCCGGTGCAGCAGGTCCGCGAGTCCGTCGTCCACGGAGCCACCCTACCATCAGTGTTGACGGGTTAATATTAACTAGGTAAGACTGAAGGCATGAACTACTTCACCCAATCCGCCTTCCCCCTGGTCTGGGTCGTCGTGCCCGCCGCCGGAGCCTTCCTCCGCGCCCGCCACGCGACGTCGTCTCAGGAGCGGCTCGAAATCTGGCAGCGCTGGTGGGCCATCGGCGCCTTCGGCTGCGGCAGCCTGTGGATGACGGTCGCCTTCCTCGCCTTCCCGGACGTCATGGCCACGGCGATCGGCTTCGAGCGGACGCCGTTCATGTTCGAGATCGCCTTCGCCAACCTCGCGCTGGCCGTCCTGGGCTTCCGGGCCGCCTCGGCCTCCGCGCGCGAACGCCTCACCATCGGCATCGCCGGCGGGATGTTCCTCTGGGGAGCCGCGATCGGCCACGTCTACCAATGGTTCGCCAACGATGACCACGCCCCCGGCAACACCGGCGGAGTGCTCGTCACCGACGTCCTGCTCCCGGCGGTCATGATCGTCCTGGCCCTGCGATCGCGGCGCCTCGCCGCGAAGATCGCCGCCTGAGGCACTCACCATGACGACACAGACCGGCGGCGCGATCGGAAAGGCCGCCGCCGAGCGGCTCGGCATCTTCGCCGACGCGGTGATCGCGATCGCGCTCACCCTGCTGGCGCTGGATCTCCCGATCCCCCACGGCGACACCACCGGCGCCATGCTGAGCTCGATCTCGGCCCACGGCAAGGAATACATCGCCTTCGCGCTCAGCTTCGTGGTGATCTCCGCGCACTGGCGAGCGCACCACGAGATCTTCCCCTACGTCCGCGCACTGAACGGGCGCCTGATCAGCCTCACCCTGGCCTGGCTGTTCATGCAGGTCCTGATGCCGTTCGCGACGCGGGTCATCACCGCCGAGGGCGCCTTCCCGCTCCGGTTCAGCGTGTACGCGATGGTGCAGGTCCTGGCCTCGGCGTCGTTCGCGCTGATCATCCGGGAGATCCGGCGCGGACACCTGTACGGGACCGGCGGGCCGCCGAAGGTGTTCGCCCAAAGCCTGACTCGCAGCGTCTGCCTCGCCGCGGTGTTCGGGATCTCCGTACCCGTCTCGTTCCTGACTAACGACACCGCCGCCTACCTGTGCTGGCTCGCGGCGCCTGTCGTGCTCGCCGTCGCCCGACGCGTCCAGGACCGACGGCCGGATCGGCGTCAGCGCAAGGCCGTCAGGACGTAGTCGTCGCCGAACTGCCACACCGGGGCCACTTCGGCGAAGCCCGCTTCCCGGAGCAGCCTGGTGTGTTCCTGCGGGCTCAACCGGTTGCCGTAGCCGGTCGAAATGCCGCGCAGCTCGTCGGCCGTGAACCGCTCACGCAGCGCGGGATCGGCGGCGACCGCGGCCCACCAGGCCTTCCATTCCTCGTTGGCGCCGACCCCGGCACGCTCCGCCCGCCGGTTCTTGACCACCTCGGCGAGTTCGCGGATGGCAGGCTGTTCGTCGTAGAAGTGATCACCGTTGACGAGCGCTCCGCCCGCCCTCAGCGCTCCGGCGAGGTCACGGTAGACCTCGGCGAGCCGCTCGGGACGCAGCCAGTGCAACGCGGTCGTCGAGACCGCGGCGTCGACCGGCCCCCACTTCAGCCAGCCGCTCTGGGCGAGGTCCGCCTGGAGGTACTCGATTTCCGCCCCCGGCGGCCGGGTGGCCCTGGCGAGCGCGAGCAGGAAGGGGTCGTTGTCGACGCCGACGATCCGTGCCCGCGGGAGCCGCCCGGCAAGCCTCGTGGCCAGCGATCCCGGTCCGCAGCCGAGGTCCAGCACCAGCGGCTCGGCGACGCCACGGCATACGTGCTCGACGACGTCGATCAGCACGGCGAAGCGTTCTTCGCGGTCGGCGATGTAGCGTTCCTGCTGGATGTCCCACCGGCGCACCCAGTCCGCCGCGAGCTTCTCGTCCACCGGCCTCCCTTCGTGATCTTGATCCTGTGTAGCACACCGCGGTCATGGGTTACCGTGGGCGCCACAACGCAAGAAGGTGCCCGTCGGGGGAAGCCGGTGTGAATCCGGCGCTGACCCGCAACCGTGATCGGCCTGGGAGGACTCCCGGTGCCGAGAGCCGGACTGCCCGCCGGGTACCGCCAGCCCCAACTGTCGTGGAGTACGGAGCGGGGTCCCGTTCACGTGCGGCCGCGCGCCCGGGACAGTGCTCGATGTCCCGGAGGTTCCTATGACGCGTCATCCGCTCACCCGCCGGCGGCTCCTCGCCCTGGCCGCTCTCACGCCGTTGGCCGCGTGCGGGACCGCGCCGGCGGACACAGGCCGGTTGAGGGTCGCGTTCGCCGCGGGCGGCTCGAAGGAGACGCTGGACCCGGCGCAGGTCTCCCTTTTCGTCGACCAGGCGAGGGCAAAGGCGCTCTTCGACACGCTGGTCGCCTACAACGCCGACACCTCGTTGCGGCCGCGGCTCGCGGAGTCCTGGGAGAGCGACGATTCGGGCACGCGCTGGCGGA
Source organism: Amycolatopsis sp. PSD-21 (assembly GCF_055561455.1). Lineage (NCBI taxonomy): Bacteria > Bacillati > Actinomycetota > Actinomycetes > Pseudonocardiales > Pseudonocardiaceae > Amycolatopsis > Amycolatopsis sp. PSD-21. Next base: position 6,152,935 of record NZ_CM145712.1, read on the forward strand.
TCCGGCTGCGGCGGGCGGCCTTCCACGACGGCCGTCCGGTCACGGCGGACGACGTGCTCTACACCTTCCGGCGGATCGCCGATCCCGCGCTGGCCTCCTCATCACGGCAGTACTTCGCGAAGGTTGATTTCGGCCGCAGCAAAGCGGTGTCCCCCAACGAAATCGAGCTGATCCTGACCGCGCCCGACTTCGAGTTCCCGTCGGGTTGGGGCGCTCCGGGCGCAGAGATCGTGCCCGCCGGTACGACGGACTTCACGGCGCCGGTCGGCTCCGGCCCGTTCCGGTTCGTCTCGTTCACCCCTGGCGGCCCGGCGGTGTTCCGCAGGAACGAGTCCCATTGGGACGGTGCGCCGAACGTCGGCGAACTGGAATTCGTCCCGGTCAACGAGGAAGCCGCGCGCGTCAACGCCTTGCTGTCCGGGCAGGTCGACTACGCCCACGATCTCGCGGCCGGAACCGCGGCCCGGTTGGCCGGTGACGCGCGCGTCTCGCTGCTCGAAGCCAAGGGAACGACGATGCAGGGCATGATCCTGCGCGTGACGCAGCCGCCGTTCGCCGACCCGAGGCTGGTCCGCGCCGTACTGTCCGGAGTGGACAGAGAGGCGCTGAACCGCGTCGCACTGGCCGGCCGCGGCGAGATCGGCAACGACCTGTTCGGCAAGGGACTCCGCGGGTACGCCGCCGGTATCCCCCAGCGCGGGCGCGATGTGGAACTGGCCCGCTCGCTCGTCCGGGAGGCGGGCGCGGAGGGGCTGGCCTTCGCCGTCGAAACCAGCGACGTCGACCCGGGTTTCGCCACCGCGGCCACGCTGATTTCCCGGCAGCTCGGGGAAATCGGGCTGAAGGTCACGCCGAACACGCGCGCGTCGAGCACCTATTTCAGCGAGATCAAGACCAAGGGCGTCGCCGCGCTGACCCGCACGGCCACCCTGCCGGTGCCGACGTTCCTCAACCAGCGCTTCCGGACCGGCGGTTCGAACAACGTCAACGGCTTCGCCTCGCCGGAGTTCGACGCCCTCATGGACCGGGCGGCGGCCACCGCGGACGAAGGTGCCCGGCTGGCGCTGTTCGGTGACGCGCAGCGGATCGTGCACGCGTCCGGAGGCCTGCTCGCCTGGGGGTTCAGCACCTGGACGATCGGTGTGTCGAAGCGGGTTTCCGGACTGGTGACCGCGCCGCCGAACACCTTCGACTGGGCGAGGTTCGACCGCGCCCGGCTGTCCTGACGTGCCGGGTTACACCGCCCGGCGGCTGGGTTTCGCGGTACTGCAGGCGATGTTCGTGCTGGTCGCGACGTTCGCCGTGACCGCGTTGCTTCCCGGCGACGCGGCGTCGGTCGTGCTCGGCGAGCAGGCCACCGACGAGCAGGTGGCGACCGTGCGCCACCGGCTCGGCCTCGACCAGCCGGTCCTCGACCGGTTCGGGCACTGGATTTCGGGTTTGATGAGCGGGGATCTCGGCCGGTCGCTCGTGACCGGTGCCCCGGTGACCGACGAGATCACCCGGCGTTTCGCCGCCACCGCCGTGCTCGCCGGGGTGACCCTGCTCGTGCTCGTACCGCTCGCGCTGGCCATCGGGGTGACCTGCGGGCTGCGCGAAGGATCACGGACCGACCGGATGCTCACCTCGGTCACGCTGTTCCTGCACGCCATCCCCGAGTTCGTCCTCGGTCTGCTGCTGGTCGCCGGATTCGCCGTCTACACCGGACTGCTCCCGGCGACCGCGGCCGGAACGGACCTGACCGCACGCCCCGAAGTCCTCGTCCTGCCGGTGATCGTGCTGGTCGCCCGGCAGCTGTGCGACGTCGCCCGGCAACTCCGGATCGGAATCGCCGAGCAGACCCGGGGCCAGGTGGCCGGGCACCTGCGCCTGCTGGGCCTGCCCGAACGCACCGTGGTGCTGCGGCATCTCCTGCCCGCCGCCGCGGCGCCCGCCGTGCAGCAACTCGCCCGCGCCGTCGAAGGCCTGCTGACCGGCACGGTGATCGTCGAGTCCCTGTTCGCGATCACCGGGCTCGGCACGGGTTTCGTCGAGGCCGTGCAGAACCGGGACATCCCGCAGGTGCAGGGCTACGTGCTGCTGTTCGCCGGGGTGGTCGTGCTCGGGAACCTCGTCGCGGACCTCGTGGCGCATCGGCTCACGCCGCAGCGGGAGCGTGCCACGTGGTGAAACGGATGCTGGGCTGGTCCCTCCTCGCGGTACCGCTGGCGCTCGCCATGGCCGGGCCGGTGATCGCGGGCCCTGTGGAATCGGTCGGGGCGCCGTGGCAGACACCCGACGGCACCCATCCGCTGGGCACCGACGTCCTCGGCCGTGACGCGCTCACGGTGATCCTCGCGGGCGGCTTTCCCGTGATCGGCATGACGGCCGCCGCGCTCGGGCTCGCCTATCTGATCGGGGTGCCGCTCGGTCTGGTCGCGGCCGGGCGCGGACGCCTGGCCGACGAAACCGTGATGCGATCCCTCGATCTCGTGCTGGCCTTCCCCTCGCTGCTGGTGCTCATGGTGCTCGCCGCGACCGGGCACCGGGGGCCGGGCGTGCTCATTCCCGTCGTCGCCGTGCTCCAGCTGCCCGCGATCACCCGCGTGGTGCGGGCCGCGGCGCTGGCGCCCGGCTGCCGGACCGCCGTGGAAGCCCTTACCCTGCAAGGACAACCGTGGTGGCGGATCCAGCTCGGGTACGTCGCCCGGCACCTCGCCGGCCCCGTCGCGACCGACGCCGGCACCCGTCTCGGCGTGGTGCTCTACCTGCTGGCGTCGGCGAACTTCCTCGGTCTCGGCCTGCCGGCCGACTCCCCGGACTGGGCCGTGGTCATCGAACGCAACAGCGAAGCGCTCTACACCTCGCCCGCGGTGGTCCTCGTGCCCGCCGCGCTGCTGATGGCGTTGTGCGTCGGCACGAACCTCGTCGCCGACCGGCTGCTCGCCGCCAGGCGGGTGATCCCGTGACCGTCCTGGAGATCAGCGGGCTGTCCGCCCGCGCCGGGGAAACCGTTCTGCTCGACGACGTCTCACTGTCCCTCGAACCGGGCCGGGTACTCGTCGTGCTCGGCGCGTCCGGCACGGGAAAGACCACCTTGGGTCTCGCCGCGACCGGACAGGCTCGCCCGGGGATCACGCTGTCCGGGTCGGTGATGCTGGCGGGATCCCCGCTGCTGGGCCGGACCGCTTCCGAACTGCGGCGGGCGCGGGCAGGCGTCATCGGCCACCTGCCGCAGCAGCCGTCGGCGGTACTTGACCCGGTCCGCCGCTGCGGGCCCGTGCTGGCCGAACTCGCCGCCCTCCGCCACCACGGCCGTGCCGCCCGGCTGGCGGCGGCCCGCACCGCGCTGGCGGAATCGGGGCTCGAACAGGCGTTGTGGCGGCGGTTCCCGCATCAGTTGTCCGGCGGACAGCAGCAGCGCATGGCGCTTGCCACCACCCTCGTGAACCGGCCCCGGGTGCTGGTCCTCGACGAGCCGACCAGCGGTCTCGACGCGGCGAACAGGGCCGTGCTCACCGCCCGGCTCGCGGAGCTTTCCCGGGCCGGGACGGCGTTGCTGATCCTGACCCACGACCTCACGCTGGCCCGCGCCCTGGACGGCGACGTCGCCGAACTCCGCGACCACCGCTTGGTGCCGTCCCCGACGCTCCCCGACCCCGTGCGTTTCGAAGGCCCGCCGCCCCCTTCACCGTCTTCGCCGGTGCTCGTCGTTCGCGGACTCACCGTGCGCGCCGGGCGGACGACGCTCGTCGAGGACTTCGACCTGGAGCTGGCGGCCGGCAGCCGGACCACGCTCACCGGCGTCTCGGGCGCGGGCAAGACGACACTCGCCCGTGCTCTCGCCGGTTTGACTCCACCGAGCGCGGGCACCATCGAAATCGACGGCGTCCGGCTTCCCCGCCTCGCCCGTCGTCGCACCCGCGCGCAACTGCGTGCGATCCAATACGTCCATCAGGACAGCCGCGCGTCCTTCGACGAATTCCGCGACGTGCTCGACCAGGTGGCCGACACCGCCCGCCTCCTTCGCGGGCTCAGCCGCGCGGACGCCCGGCTCGAAGCGACGGAAACCCTGCGCTGCCTCGGAATCGACGCGGCCGACCGGCGGCCCGGCCAGCTCTCCGGTGGCCAGCTCCAGCGCTGTGCCGTGGCCCGGGCGCTCCTCGCCCACCCCACGGTGCTGATCTGCGACGAGGTGACCTCGGCGCTCGACACGGCGAACCGCGCGCGGCTGCTGGATTTCCTCACCGCCGAGGCGACGCGGCGCGGGACGGCGCTGCTCATGATCAGCCATGAGGACGTCTCGGCTCCGTTCGCGATCACGATGCCTGAGTGACCTACTGTCCATAGGGGACAGTTCTGGGCGCGTTTGGTTTTACGGGCGGACGGGGGGCGCGGCCCTGACGCTCGTGTCGCGAAAGCCACTTTCGGGACACCAGACGTCGCGAAAGTGGCTTTCGCGACACCCGCCTGAGCAGCGCACCACGACCGGACCCCAGCCGGCCAGGCGACGTTGCGAAAGCCACTTTCCCAACACCCAACGTTGCGAAAGTGGCTTTCGCAACACGCCACCTCTGCAACACCGAAGCCTCACACCACCAACCGGCCCACCCGACCGGCACGCGTGTCGCGAAAGCCACTTTCGCGACACCAGACGTCCCGAAAGTGGCTTTCGCGACACCACCCCAAGCAGCGCACCACGACCGGACCCCACCCAGCCATCCGCCGACGTTGCGAAAGCCACTTTCCCAACACCCAACGTTGCGAAAGTGGCTTTCGCAACACGCCACTCTGCAACACCGAAGCCTCACACCACCAACCGGCCCACCCGACCGGCACGCGTGTCGCGAAAGCCACTTTCGCGACACCAGACGTCCCGAAAGTGGCTTTCGCGACACCCGCCCGAACCGGCGCACCACGACCGGACCCCACCCAGCCAACCGACGTTGCGAAAGCCACTTTCCCAACACCCAACGTTGCGAAAGTGGCTTTCGCAACACGCCACCTCGACCTCAAGCCCCGAAAACCGTCCTCTGTGGACACAAGGACCAGCTCAGCAATATCCCCGAACCTTCTCCCGACGCGACCGGAAAGCCCAGCCAAAGAGGCCCGGAAGCGACCACCCACCACCAGGCCATTCGACCCCCGCCGGCCGCCAGCCGAGCAAGGTCCTCCTGAAGACCACCTCGACCTCCCCATCGACCAGCGCCCGCGCGAACGCCGCGAACTCTTCGTCGTCTTCCGGCGAATCCACTTCGAACGCGTTCAGATCGTCAAGGAACAGGTCCCCGATGCTTCCGGTCATGCGCAGCAGCAGGCGCGGCGCACCGGGGACAGCAGGCTCGACCCGGACGACCGTCTCGTCGTCATCGTGTTCGACGCTGAGCGAGACCGCCCCGCTTTCGATCAGCCGTCGGTACGCGGCTTCGAGCGAATCCACGAACCGGTCGGCTGAGGGCAGGCTCATCGTCAGTCCTTCGGTCGCGCGGCAGCGGGACGAGTCTACGCTTCGGGGTTGTACTGCCAGCCGCTCCGATAGCAGGTGTCCCAGCCCGCGTCGTCCACGCAGACCACGACGCGGACCCGGGTGAGCTTCGTTCCCGAGCTGTACCAAAGGTTGCTCCAGGTGGTCGTGGTGCCACATCCGCTCTGGTTCCAGCGGTACGGCGTCGGGTCGATGGTCCCCATGCCCAGGTCGGCCTCGAAGTGCACGTAGACCGGATTGCCGTCGCATTTCGTGTCCCGCACGGCCATGTTGATGCTCTTCATCCCGCTGAGCGTCCAGGTCCAGTTGGCCGATCCGTAGACCTCGCTCCCGGATCCGGTGGCCGCGCCCGTCGCCGCCGACGCGGTGCCCGTGAACGCCAGCGTCGCCGCCGACGCCACCACGGCCGCCGTCGCCACCCGCCGCAGGTTCCTGCTCAGAAAACGCTTCATGGTCCCCTCCGATGTGATAAATGAACGACGACTCCAGGGGGAGGCGTCATGCTTCGTATTCACTTCACCGACCGTGACCTGGCCCGTGTCCGTGTCGCGGCCGCGCCGGATCCGCTGTGGGAAACGGTTCTGGCCATGCAGAAACTCACGCTCGACGGCATTCCCGCCTTCGCGCGCTGGCGGCGCCGGGTGCGGGAAGGGCTGCGGGAACGCGACACCCGGACGGCGGTGCGTTTCCTGCAGACGATCGCGCCACCGGCCCGGTACTTCCCGGACTTCCTCACCCCCGCCGAGTCCGAGGGCGGGCTGGAGGCCGGGCTGGAGGCACTCCGCGGAACCCCGGCGGACCGGCTCGGGCGCGAAGTCGGGCTGATGGCACAGCACCGCCGCCTGCCCAGTTGGACACACGGACTCGCGGCGGGCACGGCGCTCGATCAGGTCACCGAAGCGTTGCGGATCGCCCACGACACCCTGGTCGCTCCACAGTGGACTACCGTCCGCACCCAGGTCGACACCGACCGGGCCGTACGGTCACGCCTCGCCGGCGAGAACGGCGCCCTCGGCCTGCTCGAGTCGCTCCGCCCGGCCTTCCGCTGGGAGGCGCCGGTCCTGACCGTGCGCTACCCCATCGACCGCGATCTCCACCTTCGCGGACGCGGCATCCGGCTCGTCCCGTCCTACTTCTGCTGGGACACCCCGGTCGCCCTCGCCGACGACGACCTTCCACCGGTCCTCGTCTTCCCGGTGTCCCACGAGCACGAGCCGGCTCCCCTGCCGAAACACCTCGCCACCCTGCTCGGCCGGACCCGCGCCGCCGTCCTGTACGCGGTCGCGGGCTGCCCCACCAGCGGCGAACTCGCCGACCGGCTCGGCATTTCGGCGGCCGCGGTTTCGCGGCACACCACGGTGCTCCGCGACGCCGGGCTCATCACCAGCCGACGCCACGGAGCCGTGGTGCTGCACAATCTCACGCCGGTGGGCGCCGCGATGCTGGGCTGAAACCTCAGCGCACGATCCGCCACGGCGTGCAGCTGTCGTCTCCCGCGTCGTCCTCGCAGAGCCGGAACGACGTCACATCCGGGATCGTGGCGTGACCACAGCCGATCTTCGAACCGTTGTTGTCGCGAAGAGTCAGAAAACCGATCTTCTGCCTGTACTGGGCGTAGACGCCGTTGCCGTCCTGCTCCTCGTCGCAGACCTCGGCGAAATCGCGGGTGGTCTCGTACTGCGCGTAATCGTGTCCCTGTTTGATGAGGTAACCGGCCGCCTCCGCGGTCGAGGTCCCCAGCACCAGCGCGGAGATCATCGCGCCACCGACGAGCATCACTTTCCGGATCATCGTTCCCCTCCCCTTGTGCCCTCCCCTGGGCACGGGAACAGCCTGCCGCCTCTCCCCACCGGACGACGACACTTTTGCGCCAGAGTGGAAAACCGCAGGCAGAGCGCGGCGCGCGTCATCCTGACTCCGGTCAGCCGACGTGGATTCCCGGGCGAAGCGCCGGATCGCGTTCGCTGGTGCGGATGATCTCGCGGACGACCGGCGCGGTGTCGCCACGGCCGAGGATCAGATAGCGGAACAGGTGCCCGAGTGGATTACCCTCGCTCCACTCGAAATGACATTGGGGCCGCACACCGGTGGCGTCGCGCAGCGCGAGCAGGACAGCCGCGATGGCGTTCGGCGCGGCCGGGCTTTCCACCCGCAGGACACGGAATCCCTCGATCTCGACACCGCGGACCTTCAGCACGTCGCTGAAGCCGGACGGGTCGATGACGTCGATTTCGAGGAACAGGACGTCGGCGGCGCCCGGTACCGGGTTCAGGCCGCGCTGTTCGGCTTCCTTCGCCCGGTATTCGTCGGCGTCCCCGGCCTGCCGCCGGTTCGCGATGATGGTGAGCGCGCCGTCGTGCGCGATCGACTCGGTGATGAACCGGCGCGCGGGCTCGTCGAACTCGATGTGGTCCACGCGCAGTTCCGTAGTGCGGGTGACCCGCGACACCAGCGACACCACGATGATCCCGAGAATGAAGAACGCGGAAATAGTGAGGCCGTCGGGTTTCTCGATGACGTTCTCCACCAAGGCGTAGATCAGGATCAGGGTCAGCACGGCGAACGCGATCGCCGCCTTCCGCTGCCGTTTCTTCGCCGCGGAGATGGCCACCGCGACCGACGCCGACACCATCATCGCGAGGATCCCGGTGGCGTACGCCCCGGCCTGGGCGTTGACGTCGGCGTTGAAGATGATCGTGACCAGGACGCAGATCGCGGTGTAGACCAGCACCACCGGCCGGACGGCGCGGGCCCAGTCCGGCGCCATCCCGTAGGCGGGCAGGTAGCGCGGAACGATGTTGATCAGTCCGGCCATCGCCGACGCCCCGGCGAACCACAGGATCAGGATGCTGCTGATGTCGTACGCCGTGCCGACCCACTCGCCCAGCAACTCGTGCGCGAGGTACGCCAGCGCCCGGCCGTTGGCCTCACCACCCGGTTTGAACGCGTCGGGCGGGATCAGGACCGTCGTGACGAAACTGGTCGCGATCAGGTACACCGACATGATCAGCGCGGCGGCGGTGAGCAGTTTGCGGGTGTTGCGGATCCGGTCCGCCAGTTTCCGTTCGGCGTTCTCGCCCTTGGCCGCCACCAGCGGCATCATGCTCACACCGGTCTCGAAACCCGACAAACCCAGTACCAGCAAAGGAAACGCCAGGATCGCCGGGCCGATGACGCCGCCGAACCCGCCTCCCCCGGAGGTGAGCGCGTCCAGCCAGCGGTCGAACGCGGCGGGATCCGCGATCACCTCGCCGATCCCGGCGACCACGACCACCGCGTTGAGCAGCAGGAAGATCGCGACCAGCGGGATCGCGACCCCGACCGCCTCGCTGAACCCGAGCAGGAACACCCCGCCGAGGATCAGCAGCAGGGCGACCGTGATCAGCACCTCGTGCCCGTGCAGGAACGACGGCGCGATCGGGTTCTCCAGCGCGTGCACGGTGGCGTCCGCCGACGACAGGGTGATCGTGATGATCCACGACGTGGCGACGAAACCCAGTAGTACCAGGACGAAGATCTTGCCGCGCCAGAACGGCAGCAGATTCTCCAGCATCGCGACCGAACCCTGACCGTGCGGGCTCTCCTTCGCCACCCGCCGGTACATCGGCAGCATGCCCAGCAGCGTCAGCGCCACGATCAGCAACGTCGCCAGCGGAGACAACGCGCCCGCCGCCAGCGCGGCGATCCCGGGCAGGTACGACAACGTGGAGAAGTAGTCCACGCCGGTGAGACACATGACCTTCCACCACGACTGCGGCGTGGCGTGCTCTTCATGGCTCTCCGGCCCCACCGGCTGAACCCGGTGCTCCATCAGCCACTTGCCGACCTTCCCCGACGGCGCCGCCTGCCGGACCGGGCTCTCCACCCGCTCCGGCACAGCATGCTCCGGTACCTCGGTCATTCCGTGCCCTCCCCGATCGCACACCCGGCTGGCCACCTGACCTGTGGTGGCCGCACACCGACGCGGACACTAACGATCCGGCGCTAAGAATCCCGGCCCCGACCGTAAAGAAAACGTAAGTGTCGTAAAGGCGCGCCTCCGCCCTAGGCCTCGCCCGCCATCCGGTAGGCGCCGTCCTCCAGGCGCCGGATCAGCCGATCGGTCCATTCGACGCGGTGCGCGGCGGTGTGCAGCCACAGCCCCACGACCTCGCCGACCGGGCCCCAGTCGTCGAGGTCGGCGCCCGGCGGCAGATGCGCGGTGATACTCGCCTCCCACTGCCGCATGGCCTCGGCGCGTTGCCGGAGCAGCTCGATCGCCTCGGCGCGGGTCAGGTCCTCGATGAGCCCCACCGCGGCGGCGAGCATGTCCAGCCGAGGCTCGCGACTGCCGAGTGCCTTGCGGAGCAAGGTGAAGTAGCTCTGTTCGCCCTTCGCGGTGATCTCGTATTCCATCCGCGGCGGCCCGCCCGCCTCGCTGGGAACCGTCTCGTGGAGAACGAGCAAGTCCTGTCCGGTCATGGCCTTGAGCGCGTGATACACCGAACCGGAGGTCGCCGTGGACCATTCGTGCGCGCCCCACGACTCCAGGTCGGAGCGAACCTGGTAGCCGTGGGCGCGGCCACGGCGCCGGACCGCGCCCAGAACCAGCATGCGAACCGTCGACACGTGGTCAGCCCGGCGAGTTCGTGCTGAGCCACCACAACGTCCCGAACGGGTCGACGAAGCCGCCCATCCGGTTGCCGTCGTCCTGCGCGGTGATCCGCATGGCCGGCTTCGCACCCGCCTCGACCGCCCGCGCGAAGACGTCCTCGGGGTCCGGCACGGTGACCCACAACTGGACGTGCACCGGATCCGACGGCGACCGCAGGCAGCGCATCCCTCCGGCCCCGGAGTCGGCGAAGAACACCACACCGGTCCCGATCCGCGCTTCGGCGTGCACCATCCGCTCCGGATCCTCCGGTAGCGGAATCACGTTCGACACCTCGGCGGCGAACGCGTCTTCCAGAAACCGTCTGTATGCCTTCGCGCTGTCCACCATCACATAGGGCGTAACCGACATCAGCCTCTCCCTACTAGCCAAATTTAGCTACTCGGACTCTACCCGCCGGCCGCCCATAGGTGAACCACCGGATTCGGGCCACTAAGCTGTCGGGAGGAGTACTTATCGGTCGGCGGTCTCGACCCGCCGACCTGGGAACGGAGCTCGGAGATGCTGGTGACCGCCGGTGGCGGGACGAACGCCCCGTCCCGGGCATCGAGGAAGACTTCCGGCACATGAATCCGCCGAACCAGGGCATCCGGTCACCGTGAATCCGAGCACGACGGCCGCGGATACCGACCCCTTCGTCCACCCGGCGCTGTTCTACCGCGGGCAGGACGACTACTTGACGGGCACTGTCCCCTTCATCCGGCAGGGCCTGGACAACGGTGAACCGGTCGCGGTCTCGGTGCCGGGCCCCAACCTGGAACTGCTGCGCACCGCGCTGGGCGAGGACGCCGAGCGGGTACGGCTGCTGGACATGACCGAGGAAGGCCGCAACCCCGGCCGGATCATCCCCGGTGTCCTCCGCGCGTTCGCCGACAGCCATCCCGGACAGCGCGTCCGCATCATCGGCGAGCCCATCTGGGCCGAGCGGTCGGAGCTGGAATATCCGGCGTGCGCCCAGCACGAGGCCTTGATCAACCTGGCGTTCACCGGCCGCGAAGTCACCATCCTGTGCCCCTACGACGTCACCCGCCTCGACGCCCGCGCCCTGACCGACGCCGAAGCAACCCACCCGCTCCTGATCGACTCCGCCGGTGAGCGCGCCAGCGACGGCTACGACCCCGGCCGCATCATCACCGGCTACAACACCCCACTGCCCGCGCCGTCCCCGACCGAACCCGCCGCGCACACCACCCTCGACGCCGTCACCGGCGACGCGGCCTCCCTGGCGCAAGCCCGTGCGATGGCCCGCGGTCAGGCGCGGCGGGCGGGCCTCACCGGCGATCGAGTGGACGACGTCGAACTCGTGGTCGCCGAACTCGTCGCCAACAGCGTGGACCACGGCGGCGGGCAAGGACGGCTCAGCATCTGGCCGGAGGGCGGCCTGCTGGTCTGCGAAGTCCGCGACACCGGCCACCTGACCGATCCGCTCGCCGGACGGCGGCCCGCCTCCCCCGGGCAGCTGCGCGGCCGCGGGCTCCTGCTGATCAACCACCTGGCCGATCTCGTACGGCTTCACACCGGGCCGGAGGGCACCACCGTCCGCGCCTGCTTCGCCACCGCTTAGCGCTCCCGCCCTGGCGGATAGATCGATTCTTTCGCTGCCCCGGAGGTGGCGTGTTGCGAAAGCCACTTTCGCAACCTTCAACGTTGGCAAAGTGGCTTTCGCACCCCAGCCGAGGCAGATGACGCGCTCCCGGGGGCGGCTGTGGGGCGTGGTTCGGACACGTGTCGCGAAAGCCACTTTCGCGACGTCAGGTGACCCGAAAGTGGCTTTCGCGACACGACTGCCCGTCAGTTTGGGGGCTTCGCTCCCCAGAGGTGGCGTGTTGCGAAAGCCACTCTCGCAACCTCCAACGTTGGCAAAGTGGCTTTCGCAACCCCAACCGAGGCGGATGACGCGCTCCCGAGGGCGGCCGTGGCGCGCGGTTCGGGCGTGTCGCGAAAGCCACTTTCGCGACGTCAGGTGACCCGAAAGTGGCTTTCGCGACACCACTGCCCGTCAGTTTGGGGCTTCGCTGCTCCACAGGTGGCGTGTCGCGAAAGCCACTTTCGCAACCTCCAACGTTGGCAAAGTGGCTTTCGCAACCCCAGCCGGGCAGGTCGCGACACGCGCCCGCCAGTCCCGCGGGATCACCGACATCGACGATTGACCTCCAATACTCAACAAGTTATATATGAACAATGTCATATCGACACACCGGCCGCGCAGCGGTGCTCGGCGCGGGGATCGCCGGTCTCGTGACCGCACGGGTCCTGTCCGAGCACTACGACGAGGTGCTCCTGGTCGAGCGGGATGAGCTCCCGGACCTGCCGGGGCATCGGCGCTTCGTCCCGCAGTCGCATCACGCGCACGGTCTGCTGGGGTCCGGCCGCCGGGTGCTGGTCGGGCTGTTCCCCGGCCTGTCCGCGGAACTGGCCGCCGGCGGCGCGCTCACCCCGGGTTCCGCCGATCCCGCGCTGGGAGATCGTTCGCTCTTCCTGGTCCGCGGCGCGACGACCATCCGGATCCCGGCCTGGTGGAGCGGGGGTTTCGGGGCGAGCCGGATCCTGCTCGAGCACGCGATCCGCGCCCGCGTACGGGCGCTGCCGAACGTCACGGTCCTGGACCGGACACCCGCCACCGGCCTGCTGACCGATCGGTCCCGCCGCCGGGTCACCGGGGTCCGAACACCGAACAGGAACCTGGACGCCGATCTGGTCGTCGACGCCTCCGGCCGGAACTCGCCGCTGCCGGAGTGGCTCGAGCGGATCGGATACCGGCCGCCGCCACAGTCTGTCGTCCACTCCGACGTCCGCTACATCAGCGTGGTCACCGAACCCGATCCGTCCTTCGACCCCGAATGGATGGCCATCCTCGGCGGCCAGGCCACATCCGGCTCCTCCGTCGGCGGCGTCGTGCTTCGCGTCGAGCACGGCCTGCTGCACATCTCGTTCGGCTCGATCGCCCGGCGCGGGCCGGTTCCGGCGGACCTGGCCGAGTTGCGCGATTTCGCCGATCGGCTGACGGCACCGGTGGTGGCCGAGGCACTTCGCCATTCGACCCCGGTCGGCCCGATCCGCACCTTCCGCGTCCGCAGCAACACCCGGCGGCACTACGACCGCGTTCGCGAAATGCCCGACGGGGTCCTCGCGCTCGGCGACGCCGCCAGCGCGGCGAATCCCATATACGGCCAGGGAATGAGCGTGGCCGCCCTCTCCGCGGCCGCGCTCGGCCGGGTACTCGCCGCCGACGACGGCGAGGGGTTCGGACGCCGGGCGGCGCGCGCCATCGCCGCCACGTCCTCCGAGGCGTGGCGGCTCGCGGTCGGCGAGGATCTCCGTTACGGCTGCCGCACCGAAGGGACCCGCTCACCTTGGGCCGCCCGGTTCGGTGAGGGCTACCGCAACCGGCTGGAACGAGCGGCTGCACTGGATCCCGAGGTGGCGGCGGCCTTCAACGACGTCCTCAATCTCCACCGGCCGCTGTCGTCGCTCGGTTCTCCGCGGATCGCGCGCCGGGTGCTGCGGCCGTTGCGTGACCGCGATCCCGGTCCCCTGTCCGCGACGGTCGCCGCCGTACTCGGCGCCGCCTGAACCCGCCCGAACGAGGAGACCCATGTTCCGGCCACAGTTCGTCGACGTCGATGACGTCCTGCTGCACGTCGAGACCGACGGCCCCGACGACGGTCCAGCCGCCCTGTTCCTCCACGGCTGGCCCGATCTCTGGTTCACCTTCGAGCCGCAGATGGCCGCCCTCGCCGCACAGGGGTACCGGACGCTGGCGCCGGATCAGCGCGGCTACGGCCTTTCCTCCAAACCCGCCACCGTCGCCGACTACGAGATGCCCCGCCTGGTCGACGACATCGTGCTCCTCATCGAGCGGCAGGACGCGGCGCCGGTCCATCTGGTCGGGCACGACTGGGGCGGGGCGGTGGCCTGGGCGGTGGCGACCGGACGGCCCGATCTGGTCCGCTCGCTGACCATCGTCAACTGCCCGCATCCACAGGTGTTCGCGGACTCGTTGCGACGCAAGCCTTTCCAGCTGCTGCGGAGCTGGTACATGCTGGCGTTCCAGATCCCCGGTCTCGCCGAGGCCGTCCTCGGCGCGCGCGGCGGCGCGGTCCTCGCGGCGATGCTCGAACACGGCGCCCGGCTGAGCGAGGCCGACCTCGACCGGCATCGAGCGGTCTGGCGCCATCCCGGCACGATCCAGCGGCCGCTTTTCTGGTACCGCGCGATGTTCAGGACGATGCCACGGCGCGCCGCGCCCGCCCGGACGGTCCGCGTGCCGACGCAGATCATCTGGGGACGCCGCGACGGTGCGCTCGGCAGGCATCTCGCCGAACCCAGCGCCGCCCTGTGCGAACGGTCCGAACTGCATTGGCTCGACACGGGACACTGGCCGCACCGCGAACGACCCGGGCAGGTCACCGAACTGCTCGCCGCCTGGTTCGCACGGCACGCGGACCGGAGTTGATCGATTGCTATTCTCCGGGTCTCCCGCCGGAAGGAGCCCGATGCTCAGATTCGCCCTGCTGGGTTTCCTGCTCCGGCAGCCGATGACCGGCTACGACCTGGCCACCGCGATCCGTGCCAGCATCCACTTCGTCTGGCCCGCCCAGCTCAGCCAGATCTACCGGACGTTGAGCCAGCTCGAAGACAGCGGGCTGGTCGTGTCCGAAGTGGAGCCACAGCAGAGCAGGCCGGACCGCCGCGTGTACACGGTCACCGAATCCGGGCGGGCGGCGTTCGATTCCTGGCTGAGCGAACTGGTCACCGAACTCGACCCCGTCCGCGTGCCCTTCATGGTCCGCTTCTTCTTCGCCGGCTCCCGTCCGCTGGAGGACACCGTGACCCAGCTCCGGGTCATGCGCGACCTCCACGTCAAGGATCGCGAGCGGCTCGCCGTCGAACTGCCGGACCAGATCACGGCGGCCGCGGCCCTCACCGGCGGCGGCGAACTCGATCCCCTGGTCTGGGACTCGGTCCGCCGGGCCGGTGAGATGATGGCCCAGACCTGGGTGGAGTGGATCGACGAGACCATCGAACGACTCCAGAACGCCGGCCGTGAATAGTCCGATCCTCGGTCAGTTCACCGTCACGGTCTCGATCACCGGCAGTTCCTGGTCCTTGGGCATGTGGCACCCGTAGTGGATCGGCTGGGGCGAAGTTGCGAAAGCTGAGCGTGACGGTGCCCGGAGTCGTGAAGGTGAACTGTTCGGTGCCCTCGACGGAAGCGATGGCCCGGATCGCTCGTGCCTCCAGTGGGCTCCCCGTCCGGGGCTTGACGTCCTGGATCTTGAGGAAGACGGGCACGGGCACGCCGCGGGTCACGGTGGCAGGCGCGGTGATCGTCACGTTCACCGTTCTGCCGATGTCCGTGCCGTTGACGTAGTAGGTCTGGGTGACCGTGCCTGCCGAGGCGGTACCCGGTGGCCACCGCCATGACGGCGGCCGCGATCTTTCCGACGAGTACGTGTGGACTCACCGTCCCGCATCCGGCCGGAGCCGCAGCGTCTTCCGAAGTGCTATCGGCCCAGGTGTCCCTCGCCGGTCCTGAGGTCAGCGGCCGAGGCCTCGCAGGGCGGTCTCGATCTCCGTGTCGGCGAGGCGCCGGGGGCTGACGTAGTAGAGCACCGAGCCTGCCGGGAGATCGCCGTCCCACGAAGGATTGACCACCAGGTCGTCGCCGGTCCGTGCGGCCAGGACCGTGGCGCCGAAAGCGCGGCCCAGCGCCATCCGGCATTTCTCGGTGCTCAGCCGTCCCAACGACTCGGGCAAGGTCACCGAGTACGTCGCCGCTCCGCCCGCCGTCATCAGCTCGGAGTAGACCTCGGTGATTCCCGGGGAGGTCAGTTCTTCCGTGACCATCCGTGGCGTGTGCCACTGCACGCACTTGATCCGCGGATCCACGTAGCGGACCAGCTCGGATTTCTCCATGTCCCGCAACGTCACCACGACATGCGCCGACCGGTTCGCGTGGTCGACGGTCACCGCGACCGCCAAGGCCTCGTTGTCGTCGCGCATGTCGACCAGGATGGTGCCCGCCTTCGCGACGGCGGCCCGGGTGAGCACTTCGGCCGCGGTCGGGTCGCCACGGACGAAGTCCACCGGCTGCGACGGCATGGGGTGCACCTGCACTTCGTCGCTCGCGCAGAGGACGATCCCGGTCACGCCGTCGGCGATGAGCTGGGCGACGATGCGCTCGGTGCGGCCCGGCGTGTAACCGATCAGGAGCGTGTGCCCGCTCGCCCGTACGGCTTCCATCCCCTGCATCCGCCGTCCCTTCGCCTGTTCGAGCCTGGAAGCGAGCTTGGTGAACACCGTGGTGAGCGTCGCGATCCCGCCGATGATGACATAGGCCCCGACGAAATGGCCCGCGGTCGTCTCCGGCGAGAAGTCGCCGTATCCGACCGTCGCGGCCGTGACCACGAAGTACCACCAGTAGTTCCCCGCCTGGACGAGCTCACTGCCCGCGGGCTCGGCCAGCGTCATCAGCGGCCAGCTGGTCGCGAAGACGAAGACGACCACGACGACCGGAAGCAACCAGCCCTGCTGCAAGACCCAGCGGGTCAGCAGCCGCGCCAAGACGAACGACACCCCGCCTCCTCACCGGCCGCGACCGTGAATCCACTCGAACCCCGCTCCACCTGGCCGCGGGTTCCGATACCAGATCACACCGTTCCCACCGGCGCAACGGACGTTACCCGACCGCTATGGCGGATATCGTCGATTGGGAAAAGGTGTCTGAAAAGGACTGTCCACTGGCGACGCTTCGCGGCGTCGCGGGCCGTGTCAGTCCTTGAGCGCGAGGGCGAGCGAGTCGGCGATCGGCGTGGTGGGCCTGCCGATCAGGCGACCGAGATCGCCGCCGGTGCCCGCCAGTTCCCCTTTTTCGATGGCCAGCTCCACCCCGGTCAAGGTCGCGGCGAGCGGCGCGGGGAGCCCGGCATGGTCGGTCAGGATCTCGGAGAAAGCCTCGGCCGAGACGGACTTGTAGGCGATTTCGCGGCCGGTCTGCTTGCCGAGTTCGGCCGCGAACTCGGCGAAGCCCCATGCGGTGTCGCCACTGAGCTCGTAGGTCTTGTTCTCGTGGCCTGCACCGGTGAGCACGGCGACCGCGGCGACCGCGTAGTCGGCCCGGGCGGCGGAGGCGATGCGCCCGTCGCCGGCAGCCTGGGTGACGGTGGAGGACTGGAGTACCGGGGCGAGCCGCTCGGTGTAGTTCTCGTTGTACCAGCCATTACGCAGGAACACGTACGGCAGACCGGATTCGAGGATCGCGGCCTCGGTGCCCCGGTGGTCGTCCGCGAGCGCGGCGGTCAGAGCGCCGGGCGCGCTGGTGTACGCGAACAGGGCGACTCCGGCCGCATTCGCCGCGTCGAGGACGATCTTGTGCTGCCGGACGCGCCCCTTGTCGAACTCGTTGCCGGAAATGAGGAGCACCTTGTCGCCCGCCGCGAACAGGCCGCCGAAGGTCTCCGGGTCGTTGTAGTCGGCGATGGCGACCCGGACGCCCCGGGCCGCGAAACCGGCGGCCTTCTCCCGGCTGCGGGCGACGGCGGTGATCTGCTCGGCCGGAACCTTCTCCAGCAAGCCCTCGATGACGAAACGGCCAAGGCTTCCGGTGGCGCCGGTGACGACGATGCTCATGCTCGTACTTCTCCTTCTGGATCGCTTCGGCCTAACCTTGAGGCCCCGCTCACCGATTGGGAAGTACCCACCTTGAAGTAAGGTACTGTTATGGACGTAAGTGGAATGACGCTGGTGGACCGCGTCCGGCTCGCCGGCGGCGACACGATGTGCCCGCAACGCCTGGTCCTCGAACACGTCACGAGCCGTTGGGGAACGCTCGTCCTGATAGCCCTGCTGGACCGTCCGTACCGCTTCAACGAGCTGCGACGGCAGATCGGCAAGGTCAGCGAGAAGATGCTCGCCCAGACACTCCAGACCCTGGAACGCGACGGCCTGGTCCACCGCGACGCCAAACCGGTGATCCCGCCCCGGGTGGACTACTCCCTCACCGAACTCGGCAAGGAAGCCGCCGACCAGGTGAACGGCCTCGCTCGCTGGACGGAGCAGCGGATGACCGCCGTCGAGAAGGCACGAGAGGACTACGACGCCACGAAGGCGGAACTCGGCTGACCGCATCCGGGCCTGCCGCGGCTATGGTGCGCGCATGGCAGAGTTACCGGTCGCCTCGGTCCTGGTCCGCACTTGGTTCGGTGACGACAGTGCGTGGGAGTCTCTGGTCCACGAGGTGGAGACGCCGAGCGATGAGGGGTTCCAGGCGAGTGTCGCCGTGGTGAACGACCCGGCTTTCGCCGGCTTGAGCGCGGAAGCGTTGACGGCAAAGCAAACCACTGGAGCGATCGTCTCCTTCCTCGCGGACGAGACGACCCTCACGAACGCCGGACATCCCATCCTCGCCGTCTGGGTTCTCCCGCGTCGGGGTGATGACCACCAGCCGTTCCGGGTGGTGTCCGCCGAACTGTGGAGTGTGGAGAACAACATCAACCTCGGGAACATGGACTGGGAAGACTTCACGAGGTCGTTGAGCGGCGACGGCGTGTTCCGCGGGTTCTGACGCGGGCCGAACGGTTCGTCGACGACGAGGGTGGATCAGACCGGCGTCCGGCCGACCGCGATCAAATGGCTGCTCAGACCGAGCAGGGACGGTTCGCTTTCGACAGCGCGGACCGCCTGGAGAATGACTTCCCGGTTCACGGGGTCGTCCCACTGCTCCGCGAGCTCCGGCAGCCAGCCCGCGAGCCCCTCGATTCCCAGCACGTCGAGGACGTTCAGACCCGCGTCGAGGCATTCTTGACGTAGTTCGCCGGGATGGTGGAAGTAGCTGGTGGTGAACCAGTGGGGCCGGTCGTCTTCATTGCGATGCTGCCCGGAGGCCAAGTCGGTGTCCACCATCCGCCGGAACTCCGGGTCGAAGAGGAAACCGCGGGACAGGCCATCGAACAGCGAGGCGAAGCGGGAGATCGCCGCGACGAATATCCAGCCACCGGCGCGAACCGCACGGCGGGCTTCGCGCAAAGCCGTCAGCCGGTCGTCTCGGTCGGTGAGGTGATAGAGGGGGCCAAGCAGGAGCGCGGCGTCGAAGCTTCCGTCCGGCACCGGCAATTCGCGGGCGTCGCCCAGGGAAGCGGTCATCCCCGGTGTCCCGTCCGCCAGTTGCCGGGCAGCGGCGACGTGTTCCGGGACGATGTCGAACAACGCGACCTGATGGCCGTCCGCGGCGAGCCAGGCGGCGTGCACTCCGGTGGCACCGCCGATATCGAGCACACGCTGGGGGCCGGTGGGCAGGTAGCGACGTATGATCTCTTGAGTCCGTACGAACTCCAGGCGGCCGGAGGCCCCGGTGAGTCGCGCTCCCTCGTCGGCCGCCCGATAGTGCTCGACGATCTCGTGCCTTGGCTCCATCACCTCACGAACAGTACGGTCGAGCGCCGGTCGGCGCACCGCGATTTCAGACCGGCTAAGGAGTTCCGCGCGCATGGAGCCGGGAGAGCGGCCCGGTCGGCGATTCCGTTGGCCGATGCGCAGGGCGCCATGCCTTACCGGGACCGACTCGATGTACCGAGAATGTATGTCCGCTGAACCGGCCGGCTTCAGAGTTGCCCTGTCACGGGCCGATCGAGAGGCGGGACCGAGGAATGCCGGGCAGGTCGCTTTCGCCCTCCACTCGCCGTTCGTGCACTCGAGAGGAGAGGAGCATCGTGAAAACCACGGGAAGTTCCGCCGGCAGGACAGCGCTCTACGCCGTGTCGGGTGGCGCGCTGTCAGCCTTTTTCACCCTCGCCGGCGCCCAGCAGGCGGAAGCCGCCCCACAGCCGCCACCCCCGCCCGCGAAGAAGGCGGAGGCGGACAAGCAAGTCGCGAACCGGAAGGCCGTGGATGCCGGGCCGTCGGGGCGGAACGAGCAGACCGGCAAACGCGAACGCCAGACGCGGGCGGCGAAAAAGGCGGAGAGCGACAAGAAGGTCGCGGAGCGCAAGGCCGTAGACGCCGGGCCATCAGGCCGCAACGAACAAACCGGCAAACGCGAACGCCAAACCCGAGCCGACAAAAAGAAAACCGAAGACGACAAAAAAACCGCCGAACGCAAAGCCATAGACGCCGGACCATCAGGCCGCAACGAACAAACCGGCAAACGCGAACGCCAAACCCGAGCCGACAAAAAGAAAACCGAAGACGACAAAAAAACCGCCGAACGCAAAGCCATAGACGCCGGACCATCAGGCCGCAACGAACAAACCGGCAAACGCGAACGCCAAACCCGAGCCGACAAAAAGAAAACCGAAGACGACAAAAAAACCGCCGAACGCAAAGCCATAGACGCCGGACCATCAGGCCGCAACGAACAAACCGGCAAACGCGAACGCCAAACCCGAGCCGACAAAATCCGCAAGGCGGGCGACCAGGCACGCCGGGACGAAGCCATGCGTGATCTGCAGCGGACAGCGCCCGGGCGGGCCGATTACGCGGCCTCGCAACGGGGTGGCGCACCGGGGACAGGACAGGCCCGCCAGCTGAGGGACGCGCGTGAGCGTGCGGAGGAGGCTCGCGCCGCCGCGGCGCGCCCCGCTGGATCGACTCGCGCGTGGGAGATCAGGCAGCAGCAGGCCCGCGCCGCCGACGCCGAGGTCCAGCGGCTCGAACGCCGGAAGCCGGCCGGCGGTGCCGGCCCGCAGGGCGTCCCGAACGGATGGCAGCGAGCGGCCGAGGACACCGGACGGGTGGCCAATGATGCCCTGCGGAAAATGCGGGAAGACTATTCTCACGAGGTGAAGGGCTTGCTTTCCGCGGCCGCCACCGCAGGCGAGGCACCCGGCGCCATCAAGGAGCGCGAGGCGAAGACCCAGCGGAAACTCCAAGGCCGGGTCGATCCGGACCTGAGCAAGAAGGTCGGCTTCCTCCGGAACATGGGCAAGGCCGGCGGCATCGTCGGGGGCACGCTGGGTGCGATCTACGATATTCGCGAGGGGAAGGATCCGGCGCAGGCAACGGTTTCCTCGGTTCTCGGCACCGTCGCCGGCGGCGCCTTCGGGGGCATGGTGGCCGGGGCCGTCGGCGGACCGCCCGGCATCGTCGCGGGCTTGGTCGGCGGCGCGGCCGCCGGCCTGGTGACCAGCGGCGCGGTCGACGCGACGTGGGAATACTTCGCCGGCAAGGAAGAAAAGTAGCGCCTCCGGCCCGGATCGGTCCGTCATCGGCGAGAAGTGCCGGTGACGGACCGATCATCGGCGTGCGGCCCAGACGGCGCGTTCGGTTCGCACCATCAAATCGTCGCGCCGCAGAATGCCGTCGGAGTCGAGTAGCCGGTCGAGCGCCGCGAGATCCTCCGGGGAAAGCGTTTCGGCGGCGGCACCGCGGACGCGCCGCAGGATTCCGAGCGCGTAGCGGCCGATCGCGTCGCTACGGGAGCCCTGGATGTTCACCGTGACGGTGCGCTCGCCCTCGACCGTGAATCCGGCCGCGGTCAGCATCGGGCCCCAGTCGGCGCCGCGATGGGTCGGGTGTCCGGCGTGGCGTCGATCGGCCGCGGCGTGCACGCGTTCCTCCAGGCCTGGCGCGTCTTCGGGAGCGTCTTCGGGCAGGAACCGGGGCTGACCCGCCAGCTCGACGACGGCGAACAGGCCGTCGGGAGCGAGCGCGTCGTGGACGGCTCGCAGGGCTCGGCCGGGATGAGCCATGTGGTGCATGGAGGCCGAAGCCCACACCAGATCCGGTGAGCCGAGCTCGGGCCACGCGGTGTCGTCGAGGTCTGCGTGCACGGTGTGCACGCGCTCTTCGACGCCTCGTGCGCACGCCTTCTCGCGGACGCGCTGAAGGTACGCGACGGAGGCGTCGACGGCAGTGACGTGCGCGTCGGGGAAGCGGTCGATGAGCGCGAAGGTGCCAGCGCCCGTGCCGCAGCCCAGATCCACGATCCGGCGTGGAGGCGTCTTCAGCGGCAGCCACGCGGTGATGGCGGCCGTGTGCTCGGCGAGAATCTCGGCATCCAGATCGAGGATCTCCGTCAGGTCTGCGTGGTGGTGGGCGTGGTTCATGACTTCACCGTAGAGCGAGTATGCGCCTAAGGCACATCCTATCCCGGTTTACGCAAGACGAAGGCGTCTGCCGCTGCCCGAGGCGCAAGAGGCGGCTCATTCGAGGTCGTTCTCCTGCTGGTGGCCGCGACGCGCGTCTCGGTCGTAGATGCCGAGGATGTCGCACGGCCCACCCTCGGCGCCGATCGCGTGCGGCATCATCGTGGGGAACTCGGCGGCCTGGTTGGTCTCGACGCGGATGCGGCGGTGGCCGAGCATGAGCACCGCGGTACCGGACAGGACGACGAGCCATTCGCGTCCCGGATGCGCGCGCATCCGCGCCGGGTTATCGGGCGGCGGCTCGGTCATGCGGTGCCGCACCACGGTCATGTCGGGGTCGCCCTTGATGGTCCACCGCATCCGGCCGTGCGGGCCGTCGATCGACGGGCTGGTGACCACGTCGTCGGTCGCGGTCTCCACGAGCTGGTCCAGCGTGGTGTCCAGCGCGCGGGCGAGCGTCACCAGCTGGTCCAGTGCGAGCCGGCGCTGCCCGTTCTCGATCCGGCTCAGTGACGACTGACTGAGGTGCGCGCGGGCGGCCAATTCCTCCAGTGACCAGCCCTGCGCCACCCGCAGAGCCCGGATGCGCTTGCGCACGAGGCTGTCCAGATCGTCATCTTCTTGCGTCATGAGCAAGATTGTATGCCTTGCCCGCAAGAGGCGGTTAGCTTCGGCTTCGACTCGACCTGCCGTCCGAAGGGAATCCATGAGTACGAACCAGCTCGCCCCCGCCGCGGAAGCCGATGGAGGGGCGACACCGGACGCGCGCCGGCTGCGCGCGATCCTGATCTCCGTCTCGATCGCGCTGATGGCGGTCATCGCCTCGGTGTCCGGACTGAACGTCGCGCAAACCCAGCTGGCCGTGGAGTTCGGCGCCTCGCAGACCACGATCCTCTGGATCATCAACATCTACACGCTCGCGCTCGCCGCGCTGCTGCTGCCGCTCGGCGCCGTCAGCGACCGGCTCGGCCGCAAACCCATGCTGATCACCGGACTCGTCGTCTTCGGCGTGGCCACCGTGGCCGCGGGTCTGGCCCCGTCGGCGGGGGTCATGCTCGCCGCGCGGGTGACCAGTGGCGTCGGGGCCGCGATGATCATGCCCATCACGCTGGCCGTCATCACCTCCACCTTCCCCGAAGACCGCCGGGGCAAGGCGATCGGTGTCTGGACCGGCGTCGCCGGAGGTGGCGGGATCCTGGGCATGTTCCTCTCCGCGCTCCTGGTCGACGTCGCCGACTGGCGCTGGCTGTTCGTCCTGCCCGCCCTCCTGACGGTCGCGGCACTGGTCACGACGCTGACCTCGGTGCCCGACTCGCGCGAGACCTCGGCTCATCGCTTCGACACCGTCGGCGCGCTGGTCTCCGTCATAGCCGTGGCCGCTCTCATCTTCGTGCTGCAGGAGGGTCCCGAACGCGGATGGGCCTCCCCCGCGACGCTGATCAGCCTCGCCGTCGGGGTCGTCGCCGCGATCTGTTTCGTGGTCTGGGAACTGCGCCGCCGCGATGCCTCGCTCCTGGACGTGCGCCTGTTCCGGGAGCGCGGCCTGACAGGGGGCTCGATCACGCTCCTGGTCGTGTTCGGCGTCCAAGCGGGTATCGCCGTGGTGCTGTTCCCGTTCTTCCAGGCGGTGCTCGGCTGGTCGGGCCTGCTGTCCACGGCGGCCCTGATGCCGATGGCCGTCGCCATGATGCTGACCTCCGGGCTGGCTCCCAGGCTCGCCGCGCGGGTGGGCAGCAGTTCGACCATGGCCACAGGGATCGCGCTGGCCGCCGCCGGACTGGTGTCGATGGCCGTACTCGTCTCCGTCGACGGCGGCTACCCGACGATCCTGCCCGGCATGATCGCCATGGGTGTCGGCATGGGCCTGTCCATGGCGCCGTCCACCGAGGCCATCACCGCATCCCTGCCACGGGCGAAGCAGGGCGTCGCCTCGGCCCTGAACGACGTCACCCGGGAGCTCGGTACCGCGCTCGGCGTCGCCCTGCTCGGAGCGCTCGTGGCCACCGGCTACCGCGGCGCGATCGACGGCCGGTTGACCGGCATCCCCCAGGGAGCCGCGGACGACGCCCGCGAGGGGGTCGCCAACGCCGTCGCGGCGGCGGAGCACGCCGGCCCGCGCGCGCAGGAGCTGATCCACGCCGCCCAACAGTCCTTTGTGGACGGCTGGCAGCAGGCCATGTGGGTGGGCGCCGCCATGCTGGGCGTCCTGTTCGTTTACCTCACCGCCCGTGGTCCGCGGAGACTGTCATGAAATCCTAATACCGTGTCGGGCACGCTGTCCGCTGACAGCACAAGCACGCCACGGGGGGACATCCGATGCTCTTCCAGCTCCTCGGACCGATCGAGGTCACCGTACCCGGCAGGCCGCCGCTCGCGATCAAACCGGGCAAGCCGACCACCGT
The DNA here is from genome assembly GCF_055561455.1 of Amycolatopsis sp. PSD-21. Lineage (NCBI taxonomy): Bacteria > Bacillati > Actinomycetota > Actinomycetes > Pseudonocardiales > Pseudonocardiaceae > Amycolatopsis > Amycolatopsis sp. PSD-21. Next base: position 6,177,535 of record NZ_CM145712.1, read on the forward strand.
GCTGACCGCGCTGCTGCTCGACCGCGGCAAGTGGGTCGGCGTCGACCGGCTGATCGACGCGGCCTGGCATGGCCGGGCCGCGCCGGCGTCGGCCGGGGGCAACCTGAAGTCCTACATCTGCGGGCTGCGCCGCGCACTGGCACCCGCGGCGGACAGGACACGCATCGAGAGCAGGCCCGGCGCGTACCGGATCGTCGTCGACCGCGAGGACACCGACGTCGACCACATCGGCCGCGACTTCGCCGAAGGCCGCGAGGCGCTCCGCGAAGGCGATCACGAGCGGGCGGCCAAGCTGCTCACCGGCGCGCTGGACCTGTGGCGCGGCTCGCCGTTCGAGGGCCTGCGGACCCCGGACGCCCTCGCCGAAATCGCCCGGCTGGAACGTCTGCACACGCAGATCCGCGAAGATCTCGCCGAAGCCGACCACGCGCTCGGCAGGCACCTCGACGCGGTCTCGCTCCTGCACGGCCTGATCGACGAGGACCCGCTGCGCGAGCACGCGTGGGCGAAGCTGGTGACGGTGCTCAACGAAACCGGTCAGCGCAGCGAAGCACTCGCCGCGTTCCGCCGTGCCCGCGCGATCATCGTGCGGGAGCTCGGGGTCGAACCGGGAGCCGCCCTCACCGACGCTCACCGGGCCGCGTTGCTCGGCCACGCCACCGGATACCGTCAGGCCGCCTGATCCCCACCTCGTGAGCGGCGATTCGGGACCGATCCCGAATCGCCGCTCACTGGTTCGTGCTATTTGACCGTGACCGTGGCGCTGGACCAGGACGAGCCGTCCGGGCTGGACGTCGTGACCGTCCGGGTCTGGCCCGGCTTCAGACCCTTGCTGTCCACCGACACGTGCCCGGTGCCCGTCCGCTTTTCGGTCTGCTTCCGGCTCTCGCTGCTCTTCCCCTTGTCCTTGCTGTGCTTGTGCTTTTCGGCCTTGAGCTTCTTCAGCTCGCTCTTCGCCTTGTCCAGCTCGCTCTTGGCCTTCTTGACCTCGTCGCCGGCCTTGTCGACCAGCTTCTTGGCCGTGTCCAGCGAGCCGTTGGCCTTGGCGACCGACTCGATGATCTTCTTCGTGCTTTCCCGCACGACGGGAGCGGGCTTCTCGACCACGATCACCCGGGGCCGGAGCTCGGCGCGGCTGTCCTTGGTGACGGCCGCCTTGACCACGGGCAGCCGCGTCTTCTGGCGTTCCACCTTCTTCACCGTCACCGCGGCGGGCTTGATCTTGGCCACCTGCTTGACCGGAACCGGTTTCGCGGCCGGAGCCGCGGGGATCGCGGCGGGCGGCGCGGCCTGCTGGACGAGCGGGTTGACGGGGGCGGCCGGCTGCTGCTGCGGGGCGGCGGCCGGTTTCGGCGCGGTTGCCGCGGCCGGGGCGGGAGTGGCGGACGCGGTCGCTTCGTCGGCCCCGTCGAAGGCGCCGAAGGTCCACGCTCCGACGGCGGCGGTCGTCAGGCCCGCGACGCCGAGCACGCCTGCACGCTTGATGTTCATGGGATACCTCGATTTCCTGTTGCCCGCCGTGACGTTCACAGCTGGGGTTCGTCTTCGTGACGGCGTTCGTAGAACTCTTCGGCCAGGGAGCGGCCCATCAGGCCGCCGAAGATCCCGGCGGCCACGCCGACGGCGATGCCGACGGGCGTGGCGATGACCAGTCCGGTGGTCACCCCGAAGACCAGTGACGCGGTCCCACCGCCGAAGCCGGTGACCGCGCTCTTGCTGAGCGGCTTGTCCTCGTGTTCCAGGTAGTAGTCGTACTCGACTCGTTCGTCGTCCTCGGTGTCCGGAGTGGACGGTCGCTGGTTCAGCCACGCCTCCTCCGGGATCACCAGATACCGGGGCTGCGGGGCGCGCGGGACGGAGAACTTCCGGAAGGCCGCCCACAGCGACAGCGCCGGTCGTTCGGCGAGGTTCGTGGCCATGGCGCTCAGTCCCGGTCGCCGGTCATGATCTTGACCGGCTTGTCGTGATCCTTCATCTTCTTGGCGCTCTCCCGGAGCTTCTTCAGCTCGCCTTTGGCCTTCTTCAGGTCGTCCTTGGCCTTGTCCAGCACCTTGCCCGCCCGTTCCACCGCTTCGTTCGCGGTGTCGACGGCCTTGGCCTTGTCCCGCAGCTGCTCGCGGATCGTGCGCGGAGCCGTCTCGGCGACCGCTGCGCGGACGACGAACTTCTTCTCCGGGAGGACGTTCGCCAGTTTCGGCACGGCCGTCTTCACCACGCGGGGTTTGACGACCGCCGCCTTCTTCACCACCGGCACCGGCTGGGCCACCTTCTTGACCTGCTGCGCGGCCTTCACCGCGCGCTGCACCGGAACGGCCTGTTTGACGACCGGGGCCACGGACACCTTGGCAGGCACGGCTGGGGCCACGGGCACCTTGGCAGGCACGGCTGGGGCCACGGGCACCTTGGCCGGTACGACGGGGGCAACCACCGCCGGCGGCGGGATCGCCTTGCGAGGCGCGGCCTGTTCGGTCCGCGGCTCGGCCTTGGGCTGGGGTGCCGTCTGCTTCGGCGGGGCCGGAGCCTGGACCTGCTGCGGTTCGGCCGCCTGCGCGGTGTCCTGTACCGGTTTCTCGTCGGGCCGGTCGTCCACCATCGCGTTCGCGGTGGTGGCGCCGATGGCCGCGGTGGCGATACCGGCGACGCCGTAGACGGCCGCCCGCCGGAGATTGTTCTTCTGCTTCATCCGTCCCACCTCGCTTGTTCCGTGGCGTCGCTGCTGAGAAGCAGCGTGGCGCGGCACGGTTCAGCGCCGGTACATCGGCGGTTCATCCGCGCTCCCGCGATCGCGTTCTCCGCATTACTCTGCGGATATGCGACCTGAGGACGGGGAAGCGCTTGGCAGCGGATCGGCCGGTGCCGTCTTCGCCCTGCCGTCGGACGAAGGCGACGTCGCGTTCAAGGTGTTCCCCGGCAGGCTGTACGAGCGCACCCGCCTCCGGCTGGAACACGAACTGGAGCGGCTTTCCGCGCTGGGCGGGCAGGTCCTGGTACCCGAAGCCATCGAGGAACTGCCCGACGGCCGGTGTGCGCTCCGCAGCGAACTCTGCACCCGGTCACTGCTCGATCTGGTCGAGAGCACCGGCCCGCTGTCGGTCGCGGACACCCTCGTCCTCGGCTCCGCGATCGCGTCGACGCTCGCGAGGGCGCACGAATCCGGGATCGTCCACGGCAGGCTCACCCCCGCCAACGTGTTGTTCCGCGCGTCCGGTGAACCCGTGATCAACGATTTCGAACGCACCCTACGCCCGGTTTTCGTCCGGGATCCGGACCACGGAAGCGATTTCCTCGCCCCGGAAGGCCCCCACGGCGAAGACGCGGATCTCTACGGGCTCGGTGCCGTGCTCCATTTCGCGCTGACCGGCCTCCCGCCCGGGCCGGACCGGCCGGAGCTGCACCGGGTCGACGCGCCGATCGACCTCCTCTCCCTCATCGAGAACCTCCTCGCCGAAGACCCGGCTTCCCGTCCTTCCGGAATGGCCGTGGTCGAAGAGATCCTCATCGCGCTGACCCCCACACCGTCCACTATGGACGAAGAACTTCCCGTCGTGGTGTCACGAGGGATCCAGGGATATCCGCTCCTTACCATCGCACCGGAACCGGCGCCGGCACCCGAGCCTCACAAGAGGTCGACCTGGCCGGCGCTCGCCATCGGCGCCGCCACCGTGCTCGCGGCCGCGGCCTGGTTCCTCATCCCCGGTTCGCCCGAACCGGTGCCGCAAGCACAGGCACAACCGAGCCCGCCGAAGACGAACACGAACCCGAAACCCGCACCCCGGGTGGAACTCGACGCACCGATCGACCACGGCTCGATGGTCGAGCTGACCTGGCGGGCGCCGGAGGGGTTCGACTCGGCCGTCGTCGTCGCGGACGGCACCGGCGAGGCCAAGACCACGATCGTCCGGCAGCAGCGGACGATGAAGATCCCCGTCGACCCGGGCCGGAAGTACTGCTTCCTCGTCCAGATCACCGACGGCGGCGACGTGCGGGAGAGCGCGCCGCGGCCCATCCGGGGCGCGGTCTGCCGGAAGTGAACCGGGCCCTGTTGTACCGTGGAGGGGTCCACGGTGGAGAGGGGATCCGGCCGTCGTATGAGCAGCGCCTCCGCCACCATCGTGCCCGGCCCCGGCGATACGGTTCTCAAGGTGTACCCGGGTTCGCTGGACCGCGAGACCCGGGCGGCGTTGGACCGGGAACGGGCCGCGCTCTCCGGAATCGCGTCGATCCTGCCGGTGGACGAGATCGGCAAGCTCGCCGACGGCCGGACGGCGCTGCGCATGCCGCGCTGCGACCGCTCCCTCACCACCTTGGCCGAGCCGCTGCCGGTCCAGGACGCGCTGATCATCGGCGAAACGGTCGCGCGGGCGTTGGCCGCCGCGCACCGGGCCGGCGTGGTGCACGGTTCGGTGTCGCCCGGGAACGTCCTGATCCGGCGCACCGGCGAACCCGTCGTCGCCGACTTCGGAGTGGCGCTCCGGCGGCGGTTCCCCCGTGATCCGCTGCACGGCCTCGAGTTCACCGCCCCGGAGACCGTGCACGACCAGACCATGGACGAGCGGACCGACCGCTACGGCCTCGGCGCCGTCCTGTACCTCGCGCTGATTGGCGAACCTCCACACAGGACGGTCGTCGGAGAGCAGCCGGGCACTCGCATCCACCGCGTGCTCACCGAGCCCGTCGCACCCATCACCCGTCCGGACGTCCCGGACGAACTCGCGGCGCTCGTCGGCGAACTGCTCGCCAAAGACCCGGAGCGACGGCCGGAGGACCCCGAAGCCCGGCTGGAGCACCTGCACCGGAAATTCACGGCGGCCCGGGCCGGTATCCCGCTCGACCTGCCCGCGGAACCGATCCTCGTGCTGAAGCCGTCCCGTCCGGAGCAGCCGCCGCCGGAAACCGCGGCATCGAAGCGGAAATACGTCATCGCGGCCGCGGTCCTGGCCGGGATCTGCGGCGCCGTCGCCGTTCCGTGGCTCCTGTCCGGCAGCGAGGAGGCCCCCTCCGCGCCGCCGCCCACGGCCGCTCCCCCGTCGAGCGGCGTCGCGATCCGGCTGTCGCCGCCCGTCGACCACGAAACCTACGTCGAACTGTCGTGGACGTCGAACGCCGAACTGGACTTCGCGATCATCCTCGCCGAAGAAGGCCGGGCGGAACCGCAGGTGATCTTGACGCAGCGGACAAAGCAGCGCCGGGTCGACGTCCGGCCGGGCCTGCGGTACTGCTTCCAGATCCAGGGCAGCAGCCCGCAGGGCACCTACGAGAGCGAGTTCCAGCCGCTCCGCGGCGCCGTCTGCAAGCGCTGAGCCGCACCGCGCGAAGCTCCGTTGAAGGTTGCGAAAGCCACTTTCGCAACCTTCAACGTTGCGAAAGTGGCTTTCGCAACGTGCCTCTCCCGGTGGTTTCGCGTGACCAGACGGACGACACACGTGATTGGGCGGACGACACACGTGTCGTCCATCTGATCACGCGTGTCGTCCGTTCAAGCACGCGTGTCGTCCGTCTGATCACGCGGCGCGGGGCGGGAACAGGACCCGGACGTTGACCGCCGCCCGCAGCCTCGCCGCCCAAGATCGGTGCCGGAGTCCTTTTCGGACGGTCCGCACCGCGGCCCAGGCCTCGTGGGCGACGTCCGGTGCCATCCCGGACCACAGCGCGGCGTCGACGGATCTCGCCAGCGAGTGCAGCCCGTCCACTGTGGACTGATCGCCGAAGACGCCCGCGGTGGCGGCCAGATCCCGTACGGTCATCCCGGCGGTCACCCGGAGTCCGTGCGCCCGCAGCCGGTCCCTGGCCTCGGCCCACGCGCCGATCACCGCGTCCCGGCCTTCCTTTCGACGTCGTCGCCAAGCGCGGAACGCGGTCACGCCGGGAACGCCCGCACCCCATAGCACCAGCAGGACCAGGAGCCCGGCGGCGACGACGATCGCCGCTGTCCGCCAGTTCCCCATGCCCGAGCCGGCGTCCTCTTCGGACTCCCCGGGCGGCAGCGGCGGGTTCTCCAGCTTCTGCACCGGCGGCAGCTGGGTCCGCACCTCCGCCACCGCGGCGGCGATCCCGTTCGCGGCCGCGGATCCGCTCTGCGCGGCGGCGCCGGACGGGTCTAGCGGAACCCAGCCCACCTTCGCCACGGCGACCTCCGGCCACGCGATGATGTCGGAGTTGCGGACGACGTGTGTGCCGTCGGCTTCGGCCCGTTCCGGCGCGCGGTAGCCGACGACGAGCCGCGCCGGGATCCCCTTCAGCCTGGCCAGCACCACATACGCGGCGGCGAACTGCTCGCTCGTACCCCGTTTGTCACCGTCGATCAGGAACCGGCGCAGCTGCGGCCAGCCGTGCCCGGTCGGCAGGTCGTCACCCGTGGCGAGCCGGTGGTTTCCGGCGAGGTACCGCTCCAGCGCGACGGCGGTCTGGAACGACGGCCGCAGGTCGGGCGGCAGCACCCGGTCGGCGAGTTCGCCGATCTCCGGGGGAACCGTGCCGAGACCGCCGAGACCACCCGGGAGCGCGGGATCCGTTCCGGCGCCGATCAGGTCTTCCGAGCCGACCTGGGGTTCCCACCAGCCGAGGGTGTACCGGGGTGGCGACGGCTCCGTGGTGACCAGGGTTCCGCGTGTCTCGTCGACGAGCGCGTCGACGCCGGTGACCGACGCGGGCGACGTCTGGCCGGGGAGCCACGGCCCGGACGGAGCCGACATCTCGATCGTGGCCTGGCGCCTGGCGGCCGGGACTTCCGCTCCTGTACGGGGCGGGATTTCCGCGCCGAGACGGCGGAAACCACCACCGGGTAACCAGTTCGAGCCGTCGAACTCGTCCAGCACGGCCAGCGGCCAGCGCCGGGAGGCCGGGGTGTCCCCGGTGTAGCGGAAAACCCGCGGCGACGGATTCTTGGTCCGGTACGCGATCTCGGACAGCGGGCTCGTGACGGACTCTTCGGCCAGCGGGACGGATTCGTCGTCCTTCAAGGAGTACGCGGGGCGCCCGAGCGGATCGGCCACGGCCAGCGCGAGCGCGCCGACGACGCCGAGCACCACGGCTGGCGCGACCAGCTTCAGCAGCCGGGGCAACGCGATCCCCCCGCCGCTGACCAGCAACAGTCCGGCGATGACCGCGTAGCCGATGCCCGTGGCCACCGCGGCGGCGCCGGTCACCGCGACGTAGGCCTGGCTCAGCACCAGGACGAGCAGCCCCGGCACGAGCGCGACCAGTGGCCGGCGCAGCCGGTGCAGCAGTTCGATCCCCAGTACGGCGGCGACCAGGACGGCCAGCGGCACGAACGAGATCAGTTCCGGTTCCGGCCGGGCGGGCCAGGTCGTCCGCAGGGTCAGCTGCCAGCCGTCGACGGCCCCGGCGGCGAGCACCGCGAGCGTCTCCCCCGTCGGGATCCCCGCCGCGGTCGTTCCGGGCAGCGCCGTCGCGATCACCGCGAGCAGCCCCGCCAGTACCGCGATCACCGGCCGCCACGGCACCGTCTTCGGGAACCGCCTGCCGAGTTCGGAGACGCCGTACGTCACCAGAACCACCGCGCCGATCGGCAGGAGCAGCGCGGTCAAACCGAAGACCGGCGCGAAGAGCAGTCCTCCGATCGCCGCCGCGGCGAGTACGGCCACGTCCGCGATCCGCGGGGTCACGACACCAGCTCGTTCCACCGGTTCACCGCCTCGGCCGCGTCCGCCGCGCTGACCCTCCGGGCGCGGGGGACGCCCTCGACGCCGTGCACGCCGAGCCCGTCCATCCCCAGCCCGTGCGTGCCGACCCCGAGCACGTACACCGACGAGAAATGCGGCCGGACGACCGCGAGCCCGCGCAGGTCCGGCCCGGCCCTGCCGGTCACGACGACCAGGCAGCCACCACGGACTCCCTTGCGGGACAACGAAATCGGGATCATCGGCCGGTCGGCGGCCGGGTCCTGGCCGACCTCGCACAGCACGTCCAGCAGCCGCCTCGCCGCCTGCGCGCCGCCGAAGGTCGTCAGATCCTCGCCGGTCGAGGTGAGCAGGCGGCAGCGGTGCCCGGCCGTCGCCGCCGCGTTGACCAGCGACGCCGCCAGCTCGGCGGCCTCCTCGAATTCGTTCTCCGACAACACCTTCGCCCGGGTGTCGAACAGCAGCGTGAACCGGGGGTGATCGGGATCGACGTAGTCCCTGACCATCAGCTGCCCGGTCCGGGCCGTGGCCTTCCAGTGCAGGTGACGGACCTCGTCCCCCACGACGTACTCGCGCACGTCCCGCAGATCCGCCGAACCGTGCAGCGAATCGTCGGTCGTCGGCCCGTCGTGATGGTGGCGGGGATGACCGGTCGCGAGCGCGCGCACGGGATGCAGTTTCGGGTAGACCCACAGCGTCGCGGTGTCACCGGCCGGAAGAGGGCGCCGGACCAGGCCGAGCGGGTCGGCACGCTCCAGGATCAAGGGCCCGACCGTGAACCGCCCGCGCCGCCGCGTCGGCAGTTCGTAATGGTAGGTCGCCTCGCCGCCCGGTGGCAGCGGGCGAACCGTGACGGCCAGTTCGGCACCGTGCTCCCCGTGCTCCCGCGCCGTGAACCCGGCCTGCCGCCGCGTCCCCGGATTCCCGACCAGCAGCCGGGCCATCGCCGGGCGTCCGCGTTCGACGCGGTCCGGGAACACGTCGCGCCGCACCTCGACCCGCGGGCGCCGGATCGCCAGCGCCACCCCGGCGAGCAACGCGCCCACCGCGGCTCCCGCGAGCACGCGCAGCAGTGGGTATCCGGCCAGTTCGCCCGCGCCGTACAGCAGCACGGCGGCGACGAGCAGTCCGGTACCGCGTCCTGTGAGCCGCATCCTCGCTCAGACCGCGTTGATAGCGGGCGCCGGCGTCGCCGCCAGCGCCTCGTCGACGACGTCGGCCGCGGACCGCTGGTTGAGCTCGGCGTCGGCGGTGAGCACCAGACGGTGGGCCAGCACCGGTTTCGCGATGAACTTGATGTCGTCAGGCGTCACGTAATTGCGGCCGTCGGTGGCCGCGATCCCTTGCGCCGCACGGACGAGGGCGATGCTCCCGCGCGGGCTCGCGCCGTACCGGACCGCCGCGTGATCCCGGGTCGCCGCGGCCAGCCGGACCGCGTACGAACAGATCGCGGGATCGAGGTAGGCGTCCCGCACCTGGTCGATGGCACGGCGCAGGGTCTCCAGGTCGACGACTGGGCCCAGCTCGTCCGGGCTGACCCGCGCGCAGTCGCTCATGAGCACCCGGACCTCGGAGTCGTGATCGGGGTAGCCGACGGAGATCCGCATCATGAACCGGTCGAGCTGCGCTTCGGGCAGGCGATAGGTGCCCTCCATCTCGATCGGGTTCTGCGTGGCGACCACCAGGAACGGATGCGGTACCTCGTGCGGCACGGAATCGACCGTCGCCCGCCGCTCCGACATCACCTCGAGCAGCGCGGACTGGGTCTTGGGCGTGCCGCGGTTGATCTCGTCCGCGAGGACGATGTTGGCGAAGATCCCGCCGGGGTGGAACTCGAACTTCTCGTTGTTCTGGTGGTAGACCATCACCCCGGTCACGTCACCGGGCAGCAGGTCGGGCGTGAACTGGATCCGGTTCCAGCTCCCGCCGATACTGCGGGCGAGACACCGGGCCAGCGTCGTCTTCCCCAGGCCAGGGACGTCCTCGATCAGCAGGTGTCCTTCGGACAGCAAAGCCGCGATCGCGAGCCGGACGACGTCCGGCTTGCCGCGCAGCACGCGCTGCACGTTCTCGGCGACCGCCTGGTAGACCCCGGTCGCGGTCGGCTGGTTCATCGTGCCCCCTGTTTCGTGCCCGTCATTTCCAGGTGATCGTCTTCGTGATCGGGTCGTAGGAGTTGGGATACAGCGTCACGGTGACCTGATCACCCGTGGCGCCGGGATAGCGGACGAGATCCGTGCCGGTGTTGTGCTGGCCGGTGAGCTTGATCGTGAACTCGTCTTCCCACCCGGGTCCGCGGACGACGACCTTGAGCGTGGCGTTCCAGTTGGAGCTCTCGGTGATCGTCCTGGCCACCAGCCGCACCATCCCGTTCCGCTGGGTCACCTCGATGTCCGGCCGTCCCTTCGGCGTCGTCGGATCGTCCCCCGCCGGGCCGTTGCCCGCGGCGCTCATGGCCTCGACGTAGAACCGGAGTTCGGTGCCCACCAACAGGAAGTCGGCCACGTACTGCCGAGCCGACGGCCCCACGGTGTCCTCGCCGCAGTCCGGCGGGTCGTGCGGTTGATTCGGGCCTTCGCTGTCCGGGCACCAGTAGATCCGGTAGCCGGTGATCGGCGAGCCGTTCGCGGTCGCGGGTGTCCAGGTGATGAGCGCGCCGCCGTTGCCCTGCGGTTGCGCGGCGACGTTGCCAGGGGCGCTCGGCGGCTTCGGCACCGCCGGGGTCACCGGTGCGGAACTGGCACCGGGCCCCGTGCCCGCACGGTTGATCGCGGCCACGGTGAAGACGTACGAGGCACCGTTCGTCAGCCCGGTGATCGACGCCGTCCGCGCGCCGCCGCCGACCATGGTCTCACCGCCGGACCAGGTCACCCGGTAGCCGGTCACGGCGGCGCCGTTCGCGGCCGCGGCGTTCCACCGCACGGTCGCGGAGGCATTGCCCGGTGTGGCCGTCACCGACCGCGGCGCGCCCGGTGGGCTCGCCGCGACGGGCGGGGGCCTCTTCGTCGGCTGCGGCACGACCGGCCGGTCCGGTTTCCCGGCCGGCGCGGGCGGCGGCTGGGGCTGCGTGACAGGTCCTCGCGTGTCCGGAGGGTTCTGGGGCGGCGGCGGAGCCACCGGTTTCGGATCCTGGGCGGGATCGGGAGCACCGGTCACCGGGACCTCGTTCACCGCACCGTCGTGCTCCACCACCAGCACGTGGGAACCGTCCACGCCGTCGACGTAGACCCTGGAGTCCTGGCCGCGCACCGGGGGCCTGCCGCCCTCGCCGGGGATCGGTTTCTTGTCCCGCTCCCGGCCGTCACGGTCGTAGGTGCGCAGTGTCTTGCTGGTGCGGTCGACCACCGCGACGGCGGTCCGCGAGGCGGCGACGCCCGCGTAGTCACCCGGCGGAAGGCCGACGGTCACCGGAGGGGTCTTGTTCTGTGGCGCGGCGTCCACCAGATGCAGCCGCGACCCCTGCGGATCGAGGATCGCCACCCTGCCCTCGACGTCGTTCGACGCCGCGACCGCGGTCTCCGGGACCTCGACGCCGAGCTTCACCGGATCCCCGAGGCCGGTGACGGCGACCGTCCGCGCGGTGTCGTCGGTGGTGTCCACGAACATCGCGGTGTCGCCGACGACGGTGAGGGAACCCTTGTGTCCCTGGGGAATCACGAAGGGGCAGGACAGCCGCTCCGAACCGGGAGCCAGTTCGCACAGCAGCCCGGTGTCGAGCCGGTGCAGCCAAAGGCGCCCGTCCGGGGTCGCGACCGGGGTCCCCAGCGGTCCCCCCGCCTTGACGGTGACGGCGTGCTCGCCGAAGCGGCTCACCGTCCCGGCTGCGCGGTAGACGGCGTATGGCCCGCCGCGGACTTCGAGGGTCACCGGACGTTCGGGAGCGGGCGCGGGATGGCTGCCTTCGACCGACAACGTCGACTTGCCGAACTCGATGTTCTTCGAAGGGCCGACGACGTATCCCTGGGTCGGGCCCTGCACGACCTGGCTGTCCTTGTCCGCGCCCGGGACGCTCACTTCGGCGTCCGCCCGTTTGCCCGCGCCGTCGATGTGGAACGCCTTGCCGAGCACGGAGTTGTAGATCCAGTGCCCGGTCGGCACCACGTCCAGCCCGGGCAGCGGTTTCGAGGCGCCGCCCACGGCGATGCCGACCACCGCGACACAGCCCGCGACGATCAACGCGATCGGAGCCCTTGCCCGCCAGCGCGCCCCGGCGGTCCCCTTACCTGCACGGATCACATCCGGCAGGGTAACCCGTTCGTTCGGCGTCATGGCTTGTCCACCGGTCCCATCGGCAACGCGAGCTCGAAGATCGCCCCGCCCTCGTCGCGGTTGTAGAGACGCAGCGTGCCGCCATGGATGTCGGCGACCCACTTGACGACGGCGAGGCCGATCCCGGTCGATCCGCCGCCGCTGACGAAACGTTCGAACAGTTCCGCCGCCCCCTCCGGATCGACGCCGGGACCGCGGTCGGCGATGATCACCCTGCCGTCGAGCACGGTGACCTGGATGTCGGCCTCCTCGCCGGGCGCGCGGCCGTGGTTCACCGCGTTCCCGATCAGGTTCGCGACCGCGCGCCGCAGCAACGTCGCGTCGCCCTCGACGCGGGTCGGCGCGGAGGTGACCGAGATCCGGGCGCCGTCGGCGGGCATGTCCTCGACGACCATCTCGACCAGTTGATCGAGCATCAACGGCTCCATGGCCGGTTTCTCGACCCCGGCGGTCATCCGGGCACGACTCGGCCAGAGATCGATGATGTCGCCCATCATCGAGGCGAGCCGGATGGTCCTCGGCAACATCTCGGCCTGTGCGGCCGGGTTCCGCGACGCCGTCTCGGCCAGCGCGCGCAGGCCCGCCACCGGCGTCTTGAGGTCGTGCACGACGCCGTCGAGCAGCTGGGAAACCCCGTCCAGCAACGACTTCTGCTGTTCCAGCGCCGCGGTCGCCGGCCGCATGGCGCGTCCCGCGATGAAGTATCCGGCCGCGCCGAGCCCGAGCACCAGGAGCACGCAGCCGCCGATCACCAGCAGCGTCCACTCGTCGTGCCGCTCGTCGACGACCTCGGCGTCGGCCACCACGACGACGGCGCCGACGATCTGCTGCGAGGTGTCCTTGATCGGATCGGCGGCGACGTACACGGACCGGCCGGCGGCCGTCTTCTCGTAGCCGGTCTTCGAAAGGTTCGTGCCGGTTGCCTCGGTCGCGAGCCGGTTCAGCAACGCGTCGTCGACGGGGACGCACTCGCGTTCGCCGCGGTAGGGCTCGAAGCGCGGGGCGGTGCCGGGGAGGACGGCGAACTGCGGGCACTGCTCGTTCACCGTGTCGGTGCCGATGTAGGCGGTGACGATCGCGCCGCCGTCCGCCGCGATCAGCCTGGCCAGCGTCGCGGAGACCTGGCGGACGTCGCTGTCGAGCCGCTGCCTGCCCTGATCGGCGTCCGCCTCGATCAGCAGCCACGCCAGCACCACCAGGCCGACCGCGTTCATCGCGGTGAACAGCAGCGTCAGCAGACCGCGGAGCCGTCGCAGCCGCCCGGTCGAGGTGTCGGTCGAAGTGCCGGTCACGAGAGCCGGAACCCGACTCCGCGCACCGTCTCCACCGGATCGGGCTCGCCCAGTTTGCGGCGCAGCCGTTTGACGACGGCGTCGACGACGTTGGCCGTGGGCTCGTTCTCGAGGTCCCAGCAGTGCTCGACGAGATCCGCCCGGGACACCGCCATCCCGGGACGGGTCGCGAGGTATTCGAGGATCGCGAATTCACGGTTGCTCAAGGAGAGCAGCACGCCGCCCCGGCGGACCTCGCAGCGCGCGAAATCGACTTCGAGGTCGGCGTGGCGCAACACCGGCGGCCTGCTGTCCCGGCGGCGGCACAGGTTCATCACCCGAGCCAGCAGCTCCGCCATCACGAAGGGTTTGACCAGGTAATCGTCCCCGCCGTGTTCGAATCCCTCGATCCGGGCGCTGCTCGAATCCAGCGCGGTCAGGAACAGCACCGGCACGGCCCAGCCCCGCCGCCTGCGCTCGTCGACGAAACCGATGGCGTCACCGTCGGGCAGCATCCGGTCGAAGACCGCGCAGTCGTGCGCTCCGGTCGCGCCGAGCGCCGCGGCCGCGGCCGCCAGCGAACCGGCGGCGTCCACGGTGAACGAGGCGGCGCGCAACTCGGCGGACACCGCCATCCGGATGTCCTCGTCGTCCTCGACGACCAGCACCCTCGCGTTCATCGGCATCCAATCCTCGCACCAGAGAGGGAGGTCATGGGGTCACCGTGGGAGATTAGCGCCCTGCGCTCCGCTGAATGGGCGATCACCCCGATCCGGCCGCCCGGCGGCTCGGCTACCTTGGCCGTGTGCGGATCCTGGTCATCGAAGACGACGAAGCGCTCCGGTCGTCTGTGCACTCGTCCCTGCGTTCCGCCGGGTTCGCCGTCGACGCGGTGGACGATCTCCGCCCCGCCGACGAGGCCCTGTTCGTCAACGCCTACGACTGTGTGGTGTTCGACCGGATGCTCCCCAGCGGCGACGCGCTGGACTACGTCGAGCGGAAACGCGGCACCGGCTGGACGACCCCCGTGCTGTTCCTGACCGCGCTGGGCGACCCCGATCAGCGCGTCGCCGGTTTGCGGCGCGGCGGCGACGACTACCTCGAAAAACCTTTCGCCATCGCGGAAATGGTGGCGCGCGTGCGCAGCCTCTGCCGCCGCGGCCGGGTCCCGCTGCCGTCGGTGCTGCGGGCCGCGGACCTCGAACTGGACACCGGACGGCACGAGGTCCGGCGCGACGGGGTCCTGCTGAGCCTGACCCGCACGGAATTCGCCGTGCTGCGCTGCCTGCTGGAGAACGCGGGCCGTCCGGTTTCCCGCGATCAGCTCATCAGGGCGGGCTGGGACGAGGTGGCCGATCCGACGTCCAACGTCCTCGACGTCCTGCTGACGAGCCTCCGGCGGAAGCTGCTGAAGCCGCCGCTGATCACCACGGTGCCGAGGGCCGGTTACCGCATCGGCTGACCTCGCCGTCCGGACGTCATCGCTGCGCAACTCGCCACCTGTTTCGTACACCTCGGGCCGATGCCGCCGTCGGGGGCGGTGAATCGTCTCGATGATGGCGGACGCCGGTTCATCGGCGGTTCATTCACGGCCGAGGGCGCTGTCGGTGTTGTGAAGGGGACTTTCGCCGCATCGGATGCCCTGGTGCCGCCGCCCTTGCGCGAGCCCCCGGCGGAGGTGTCGCGAAAGCCACTTTCGGGACGTCTGATGTCCCGAAAGTGGCTTTCGCGACACGCCTTGGCCGGGAGGCACGCGTCGGCGAGGTGGTGAAGGAGCCCTTCAAGGACGAGCAGCGCGGCGAGCCGCGAGATCGGCCAGCGTGCGATGGCACGTCTTGCCGGTGCGGCCCAGCGGGAGCTCGGGAAGGGTGACCAGCAACTCCGGCAGCTTCCGCGCGGCGAGGCCGTTGGCGGTGAGGAACGCGGTCAGCTCGGGCAGCGTCGGCGAGTGGCCGTTCCTGGGCGCCACGCAGGCGCAGAGCCGTTCCCCCAGTTCGGCGTCCGGTACCGCGACACAGGCGACCTCCCTGATCGCGGGATGTTCGCCGAGCGTGCGCTCCACCTCCGCCGGGCTGATCGTGTATCCGCCGCGGATCACCACGCGTTTGCTCCGGCCGGTGACGTGGAGCCTGCCGCGCTCGTCGAAACGGCCGTTGTCGCCGGTCCGCACCCAGCCGCCGCTGGGCCGGTACGCGGCGTCCAGTTCCGGCGCGGCGACGTAGCACAGCGGTGTCATCGGGCCGCGCGCGTGGATTTCGCCGTCGACGATCCGGATCTCGCATACCGCGGGATCCGGTACGCCGACACCGTTCTCCGGTTGCGTCGTATGACAGTTGACGCCGTCGGACGAGCCGTAGACATCGACCATCTCGACGCCGAACCGCTCACGGCACGCGGCCAGCGTCGAAGGGGGCAGTGTGTCGCCGCTCGAGACGATGGCCGCGAGCCCGGCGGTGTCCACCGTGGCGGGATGGTCGGCCATGCGCCGCCACATCGCGGGTACGGCGAACACGTGGGTCGGGCGGTGTTCGGTGATCAGTCGCAGCGCCGCGCCCGCTTCGAAGCGGCGCGTCAGGATCAGCGTGCCGCCGAGCCGGCACAGCGTCACCGGCACCGCGAACGAGCCGAATCCCGACGTCGGCGAGACCAGGACGAGGTCGCGGGGAACCTTCGTGTCGCCGTGGACGGCACGGAGGTAGTTCGCCCGCCCGCCGGCGAAGGCGTTGTGCGAGTAGGCGACCATCTTCGGCGCCGACTCCGAACCGGACGACACCAGTATCCGCGCCGGTGCCTCCGGATGCGGACGGACGACGTGCGTCGCTTGGCGCGATTCCCCTGCCACCCGCCCGTTCTCGACGACGAACCGCACGCGCGCGCGGTCGAGGAGGTCGTCCGAGCCCGGCGGCAACGGCAGCACGACGGCACCGAGCGCGAGGACGGCCAGTTCCGCGACCACCGCGGCCCGTCCGGTGGGTTCCCGCACCCCGACGATCTCCGCCGAACCGCATCCGGCGGCCGCCAGGCGCGCTGCCAGCTCCCGTGCCGCAGCGTCCAAGCGCGCGTAATCGAGCGAGCCTTCGTCGTCGATCACCGCCGTGCGAAGTGGATGCTCGCGCACCCGCTCGCCGAAGAGCGAGTACAGATCCCTGTCCGGGCAGTGTCCACATCGGACCCATTCGCGGCGGAGCCCGGCGGGCACGAGGTCGCGCAGCACCACCCCGGTCGCGGAAACCCAGGTCATGACGTGAATTCCCACGGCGACGCGACGAGCACACAGTCGTCGTGGATCAGCGCGCGGGAAAAGCGGGGATCCGCGGCGAGTGCGGTGAGGTCGTCGCACACCGGCACGGTCAACGGACGGTCACAGCGCCGCCGGGCTCCCGCGTTGAGCCTGCTGGCCGCGGACAGGAGCGACGAGTCGACCCGCGTCGCGCCGCGCGCCAGGGCCGTCACGATGCCGTGTGCGCAGACGACCCCGCCGAACACGTCGACGATCGTCATCAGCGACGGCGGGACGCCCGCGTGGGCCTGCACGACGAAATCCGTGCCCACCGGCGGTTCCGGCCCCAGCTCGGTGCCCCATCCCGACGCGTGCGCGTACAGGATCCCCGGCCGGGCACGCGCCAGATCGAGTGCGCTCAACGACCACCGCCCGGCCTTCCCGGGCGCCCAGTTGTGCAGGAACACGTCGGCCCCGACGGCGAGGTCGAGCAAATGGCCCCTGCCGTCCCGGGTGCTCAGGTCGATCTCGATGACCTCCTTGCCGTCGTTGAGCGCACGGAACCTGGCCGACGCGTCGCCGGCGATCGGCGGGACCCACCGCAGCGGATCGCCACCCGGCGGCTCGATCCGCAGCACCGTGGCGCCGAGCAGCCGCAGCAGGTGCCCGGCCAGCGGGCCCTGTACCCGGCGGCAGGATTCGAGCACCACCAGACCGGACAACGGCAGCGGCATCGACGGCCTGGCAGGCCGGTGCCCGCGGCCCAGCCCGCTCACCACGAACGCGGGCAGCCGGTCGAGTCTCCGATCCGCCACCCTCACGAGCGTCATCCCGGTGCGGACCGCGATCCGCTCCGCCGCCGCGATCGGGCGTGCCGCGAGCGCTTCCGACAGCCGAGGCGGCAGTGGGCAGGTCGCGGTCGCGAAGCGCTGCACGAAGGGCCGCCAGGCACTGGAGATCACCCGCCCGTCGACGCCGAGTTCCCGCCAGAACCGTTGCCACACCGCCGGATCGAGCGTCTCGATCTCGTAGGCGACGCCGTCGGCCGAGCGGAAAGGCGGACCACCGGGGAAGAAGTCCTCGGTATGGTCGTCTTCGGCCGTCGCCGCCGCCAGATATTGGGAAATCGCCAGCAAAGCAGCCTGCGCCAGCGAAGTGGACACGCCCCGAAGCGGGAGCCCTCGGTCACGAGCGAGCGCCAGCGCGACGCCGCCCAGTTCGGCGAGTTCGGCCGCGAGGATGGACGCGTAGTCGAGCCCGAGCGGGGTCGGCCTGCCGAAGCGCCGGCCGTGGACGTGCATGATCCCGCAGGCCGCCTGCACGTCGAGCTCACCGGCCAGCGGCAGGTCGACCGGACCCGCGACGGTCACGGCGTCCACCTCGGTGATCATTCGGGACGCCTTCCCTGCACGGAGTACAGCACGCACGACGAGGCCCGGAACCCCGGATCCGCTATGACCGCACGCACCTCGGCGAGTTCGCCGTCGGTCATCCCCGCGGCGAGCAACCGGTCCCGCAGATGACGGGTGTGGTGGATCAGCAGCCGCACACCGGGCGAGCCCGCCCGCCACGGGAAGATCAGGGGAACCGGGTCGACGTCGACCAGGCCCGCGCCGGCCATCGACGCGGCGACGCGGCGGCCCCAGGTGCCGTCCCCGCCCGCGGTCTTGAACGTCTTTTCCTTGGCCGCCAGGAACTTCTCGTAGACACTCGCCGCGCGGGCATCGGGTGCGAGCAGCACCGGACCGTAGGAGATGTCGAACTCGTCGATCTGCATCCAGCCGCCCGGTTTCAGTGCCCGCGCCAGTTTCCGGAGGACGGCCTCCCGCTCCGGCAGATGCTGCAGGACCAGGCGGGCGTGGACGAGGTCGAACCCGCCGCCCGGCAACGGATCGTGGACGACGTCGTGCCGGAGGACGGTCAGTCCCGGCCCGGTCCCGATGTGATCGGGTTTGATGTCGGTCGCCAGCACCGATCCGGTCGGCGCCACCCTCGCGGCGAGCCACCGCGCCACGCCGCTGCCGCCCGCGCCGACTTCGAGGCAGGACCAGCCCTCTCGCAAGCCGGTCCGCTCCAGCCGCTCGAAGGTGGCCGGGTCGTACGCCTCGGAGAGGCACCGATGCTGCTCGGTCGCGTGCCCGCTGTGGTTGTCGAACACGTAGGCCGTCGTCACGTCCACCTTCCCGATCCGTTCGTGGCGGCCGTCCCGGTCAGCCGCTCCAGCAGTTCCAGCCGCCGCACCTTCCCGGTGCCGGTGCGCGGGACGTCGTCCCACGCGAGCGTCACCGGCTCCCCCATCGGCGGCAGATCGGCCACAGCGGCCCGCCACCGCGCGGGATCCAGCCCGGTGTCGGTCACGACGACCGGGATCGGCGCCCGCCCCGCCGCGGAAAGCACGACGCATTCGGCGATGGCCGGAAGCCGGTCCTCGATCGCGTCCTCCACCGAGAGGCAGCTCAGCCCGGGGACGCTGTCGACCTCCCGATCGAGCAGAGTCACCACGCCGGTCCGGCTCACCACGCCGAGATCGCCGGTGTTCCACCACGCTCCGTGCGCCTTGGCCGCCCAGCGGTCCTGTTCGCCCACGTAGGCCACGCAGCGAGCCCGAGTGCGTGCCAGGAGAAGCCCCGGCGTGCCCCGCGGGACCGGCTCGATGGTCTCCGGGTCGACGACCCGCAGCCTGGCGAGGCCGGGCAGCGGCCTGCCGATGTCCCGCGTCGCCCGCACGGAGTTCCTGGTGAAGAACCGGAACGAGAGGGGGCCGGTCTCCGATTGACCCCAGCCTTCCATCCACAGTGGACGGTTTCGGCGGGTGGCGTTCAGCATGGTCCTGATCACCGGTGGGTGCACGGCGTCGTAGGTGCTGACGAACCGCCGCACCCGGCGGAACGGATTCTCCGGTGACCGCGCGAGTGGCCGCCAGCGCACGAAGGTCGACGGGAGGGCCTCGATGACCGTCGGCCGATGCCGTCCGAACACCCGCGCCGCCGAGGCGGGCTCGCTCAGGATCACGATCTCCCGTGGAGCGAGGCACAGCGCCGACGCCGTCCAGCAGAACGTCCGGCCGTGCGCGTAGGCGCTAGCGTTGCCCAGGACGTCGTCACGCCGGACGCCGAGGACGGGCCAGCGGATCGCCTCCGGCCGGGCCAGCCGGTCGATGATCGTCCGCGTCGTGTGGACCACCAGCTTCGGTGTCCCGGTGGTCCCCGACGTATGGCAGATCAGCAGCGGTTCGTCGGGGTGCCTCCGGTACGGCTCCGGCGGCGGGGCGGCGGCGAAACCGTCGATGGGCAGGACCCGGTCTCCGCGCAGCGACGGCCGGTCGGTGACCACGACCGCGGCGTCCAGCCGTTTCAGCAGGATTTCCAGCGTGTCGTCCGGCAGATGCCCGGACAGTTTCGCCGCGACCGCCCCCAGCCGTGCCGCGGCGCACGCCAGCAGGTCGTAGTCCCAGTGGTTCCGCTTGACGATGGCGACCCGGTCCCCCGGCCGCACACCGGCTTCGGACAGCCATCCCGCCGCGTCCCGCACCAGTTCGGCGAGCCCGGCGACCGAGTGGACGGTTCCGCGCTCGGGCGCGATGTCGAAGGGCCGGTCGAGGCGCACCGTCGTCCGCGTGCGCGCGCATTCGTCGAACAACGTTCCCATGTCGTGCGGTTTCATCCGGCTCGTTCCTCCTGGACGGGACACGCGATCCGCTCGGTCAGGCGCCGCGCGGCCCGGACGCCCGAGCGGACGGCGGCTTCGCTGCACGGGCACAGGAACACCCAGTCGCCCGCGTAGTCGACGACGCCCCGGCCGAGCTCCGCCTCGAAGGCGGAACGCAAGGCGAGCGCTCGTGGTGTCGCCTCGGGCGCCGCGTGCCGCACCCGCCGGATCAGGGCGCGGCGGGTCGCCGCACGCAGGCCCGGAACGAGGCGCTCGGCCGCGTCGGTCAAGCGGGTCGCCACGTCCTCGTCGGTGGCGGCCAGCAGCTCCGGCACCGCGTCCGGATGGGCCATGACCGTGACCAGGCCGCGGCTCGCGGGCGCGCGGCCGGGATGCTTCAGATGGTCGAAGATGATCGTGGCCACCGTGCCGTTCTCCGCGGTCGGCACGATCACGGCGTAGTCGGGCCCGCCGAGCGGGCGATCGAGCAGCAGATGCGCTTTCACCACCGGCGTGAACGAGCAGGCGGCGAGGAAAGCCGACCCGTGTCCCGGATGCAGCTCGGCCGCGACGGGGGCGGGCACGGCCAGCACCACGGCCTTCGCGCTGATTTCGCGCGTACCGCTGGTGATCCGTGCCGCGGAACCGTCGTCGACGACCTGATCGACGCGGAAACCCGTGCTGACGTCGACCTTCTCGGCGAGAGCCCGGGCGAAGGTGTCCATTCCGTCGCGGTACGCCCGCCACGTCGGCGGCGGGCCGACCGAGGTGAGCAGGGCGAGCAGGGGCGCGGCCGCCGAACGCGCCGGATCCCAGCCGAAGAACCCGGAGACGACCGGCTGCAGCAGGTAGTTCAGCAGATCCGGGTGGTGCGGCGCGGCGAAGTCCGCGACGGTGCGGCCGCCCAGCCGCGAGATCTCCGGCCGTTCGGGGTCGAACTCGCCCCGCATCGCCCGCACCCCGCCCAGCCGGGCCCGCAGCGACAACCCCGCTCCGGTGAGCAGTCCCCTGGTCTCCGCGACGCCGGACCTGGGTCTGCCTCGCCACATCGCGATGCCGCGTCCGATCCGGGGAGCGTCGGCGGCGTCGATGCCCAGCTCCGCCAGCAGCCGCCAGGTCTCGCGATACCCCCGCTCGGCCATCTGCTCGGCGCAGGTGTCGATCAGGAAGCCGTCCTCGCGCACCGTCGTCATCCGGCCGCCGACCACGTCGGCCGCTTCGAACACCCGCACCTCACGCCCGGCCTTGCCGAGCTCGTACGCGGTGGTGAGCCCGGCGACGCCGGCGCCGACCACCGCCACCTCGACATCGGTCACGTGATCACGACCAGGTTGACCACGACCAGGCTCAGCACGGTCATCCGGTGGATGTGGATGCCGAGTTTCCTGGCTCGCATGATGTCGTCCTGAACGAACCCGAGCCAGAGCTGCCGGATCCGCGCCACGAGGGTCGGGAGCAACGCGAGGGGGAACCACCACGGGCCGCCGAGTGCGGGCACGGCGAAGATCAGCGCGAACTCCGCCGCCGACACGGCGACCACGAAGTACATGTTGCCGCGCGGAGTGGTCAGCGCCGCGACCGTCGGCCTGCCGACCCGCCGGTCGCCGTCGACGTCGTTGGTGTTGGAGTACACGCCGAACAGCAGCGGTCCCAGCCCGAAGAGCAACGCCTGCGCGAGCGCGAAACCGGTGAACTCGCCCGCCGCGAGGCCGTATGGCGCCAGCACCAGCGCCCAGCCGAGCGCCGCGATGAAGAACTCCTGGAAGCCGTGGTAGCTGAGCTTCACGCCCCAGGAATATTGCAGCGAGAAGAAGTAGGTGACCACAATCAGCACTACTGTCCATAAAGGACGGTGCGGCGCGATCGCGATGGCCGTCAGCCACAGCGCGGCGCCGACGACGCCCGTCACCCAGGCGAACCGCAGCACCTGGCCCTCGTCGAGGGTGCCCGCCACCAGCGGTTTGCGATACCGCTTGCGCTTCGGGTCGTCCGGCGAATAGTTCGTGATGTCGCTGCCGTCCCGGTATCCCGTGAGGTCGTCGAGGGCGACCATCGCCGCGATCACGAACACCTCGCCGAGCAGGAACACCCCGACCGAGGCCAGGACACCGCTGTCGAACCTCGACGCCGGCGCGAGCAGCGTCCACACCACGACCACGCCGAGGTAGTAGTCGACGATGTCGAGTTTCGCGAGCCGGAAATACGCCTTGCCGCGTGTCGCGGCCAGTGTCGCGGTCATCGCCCGTCCAACGCGATCAGCGCGGCGAAGGACCGGTCACCGCCGTAATGCAGGTCGTGCCGTTCGAGCAGCCGGGCGCCCGGGAGCAAGGCCAGGTACTCCTCGACGGTCCGCAACCGCGAGAACCTGCCGACGGGGATGTCCGCCTCCTCGTATTCCACGAGCACGAGATGGCGGGCCGCCGCGGCGATCGCCCGGCACGCTTCGGCGATCTCGTCGTCGTCCAGTACGTGCATCAGCACCCACACGCAGACGGCGACGTCGAACCGCCTGTCCCGCCACGGCAGCCGCTGGATCGTCGTGCGCACGAAGTCCACAGTGGACAGATGCGCGCAGTTCTCCCTCGCCAGCGCGAGCATGCGCGGGGTCATGTCGATCGCCGTCACCGTACGGGCGTGCGCCGCGACCGCCGGGGTGAGCCTGCCCATCCCGCAGCCGATCTCCAGCGCGGCACCGACGTCGCCCAGTGAACGCAGGAGACCGGTGACGAGCCGGATGGTGCGAGTGGTCGTCTCGGCCGCGAGTTCGGCGGGCTGCGAGGCGCGCATGACGCGGGACAGCCCGGCGCGCTCCGCCCGCCTGTGCCATTCCTCGGCGACCTCGCTCGGCGCGGGCGTGCTGGTGATCTGCTGCATCACGGCTCCTTCGCGAACTCGCACACCGCGTCGGCGATGCGTTCCACCTGCTCGTCCGTCAGATGGGGGTAGATGGGTATGGCGAGCGTGCGCCGCGCGGCCAGCTCCGCCGCGGGCCAGGTGTCCGACGGCCGGGTGTACCGCGCGAACGCGGGCTGCCGCGGCAGCGGGGCCGGGTAGTAGACGTGCGAGCCGATCCCCCGCGCCGCCAGGTGGGCACGGAGTTCGTCCCGGCGCTCGACGAGCAGCGAATAGACGTAGTAGCACCGTCCGTCCTTCACCGGGGGCGGCGCCAGCACCCCGCAACCCGCCAGGTCTGCGAAGCGCTCGGTGTAGTACTCCCCGATCCGGGCCCGGCGCGCGAGCCTCCCGGCGAGGCCGGGGAACCGGTACAGCTGGAACGCGGCCATGATCTCGTCGAACCGGCTGTTGTAGCCGACGCGGTGGTAAAGGAACCGGTTCTTGCCGTCCTGGCCGTGATTGCGCAGCATCCGCACGGCCGTGGCGAGTTCCGGATCGTCGGTCACGACCATGCCGCCCTCGCCCGGCATCCCGAACGTCTTCACCTGGACGAACGAGTACACGCCCGCGTCACCCCATCTCCCGGCAGGCGTGCCCGCGAGGCTTCCTCCTTGCGCGACGGCGGAATCCTCCAGCAGCCGCACACCCGCCGCCGTCGCGATCCGGCGCAGCGCGGGCATGTCCGCCATGACCGAGAACATATGCGCCGGCATGATCACCTTGGTCCGCGAAGTGACCAGGCTCGCGACCGCTTCGGGATCGACCACCATGGACCACGGGTCGATGTCGGCGAACACCGGCGTCGCGCCGAGCAAGGCGGGCGCGGCGGCGAGCGGCGCGCAGCCGAACGCGGGCACGATCACCTCGTCCCCCGCGCCGACGTCCATCGCGCGCAGCACCAGCGTCAGCGCCGAAGTCCCACTGCCGCAAGCGATCGCGTCCGCCGCGCCGACGGAGTCACGGATCGCCGCCTCGAAGCGGGCCGTCTGGTCGCCGAGGATGAACTTCTGTTCCGGTGCGAGGCCGACGCGGCGGACGATGTCCAGCAGTTCGGCACGGTCTTCGTCGAAGAGATCGGGCGGGAAGAACGGCAGCGTCATCCACGCCGCCCGCGGTAGAACGCGCGGATCGAGTCGCAGACACGGTCGCAATCCGCGGTGGGCATGTCCGGATACAGCGGGAGGGCGAGGGTGTGACGGCAGGCGTTCTCGGCGTTCGGGAACTCGCCCTTCCGATGGCCGAGCCCGGCGAAGCACGGTTGTTGAGGCAGCGGCGCCGGGTAGTAGATCTCGGTCTCCACACCCTCCGCCGACAGATGCGCCGCCAGGTCGTCGCGCGCGTCGACCTCCACCACGTAGACGTAGAAGACGCTGTCCGGCCGCGCCGACGGCAGCTTGCGCACACCTTCCACGTCCGCGAGCGCCGCGGTGTACCGGGCGGCCAGCTCCGCGCGGCGAGCGATGTCGAGGTCCAGCCTGGTGAGCTTCGCGAGGAGGATGGCGGCCTGGATGTCGTCCATCTTGCTGTTCACGCCGGGCAGGCCGGTCGCCGTCGAGATGGCGGGGAAATCGGCGATCGTGCCGCCGAACCGGCCGTGGTGGCGCAGCGCGTCGACGGTCTCGGCGATCCGCCGGTCGTCGGTGAGGACCGCGCCCGCGTCGCCGAGCGCGCCCAGCGTCTTGGTCGGGAAGAACGACAGCACCCCGCCCGCGCCGAAAAGCCCGGCGTGCTTGCCGCGAAGGCGCATGCCGATGGCCTCCGCGCTGTCCTCCACCACGGTGAGCCCGAGCCGCCGGGCCACGCCGAGGACGCCGTCGATGTCCGCGAGTCGCGAGAACAGATGCGTCGGCATGACGAAGCGGGTGCGCTCCCCCGCGGCGTCCGCCACCGCGGCGGGGTCGATGCCGTACCCGTCCGGCTCGATGTCGGCGAAGACCGGGCGGCCGCCCGCGAGCACGACCGACGTGGCCGACGCCCCGAAGGAGAAGGCGGGGACGACCACTTCGTCGCCCGGCCGCAGGCCCGCCGCCCGCAGCAGCAGGACCAGCGCGTCCGTTCCGCTGTTGACCCCGATGACGAACTTCGCACCGGTGTGACCGGCCAGCGCGGTTTCCAGCTCGGCCACCTTGCGGCCGTGCGAATACTTGCCATTTTCGAACACTTCGAGAATATGTCGTCTTGCGCTGGGCCACGTTCGCTCGAATGTGCTCGATTGGTTGAAAAATGACACCGACAGCGTACCCACCTCCGGTGGCGTTGGAACCCGTTCCCGAGCGTATGTCAGGAAAACCGGGCCCTCGCGAGGTTCGCACTTCCTGGTCAACCCCAGGGGAAAGTATTGACAGTTGATCATGGCGGATGTCAGTTTTGCGATGGATTCCGAATGGGAAACTCTGAGGAGCAGGCTCACCAGTGCGTTCACTCATTGTGGGACTCGGCCGGGCAGGCGCGGGTCTGCATCTGCCGGTCTTGGCCAAACTCCGTACCCGGACCCCGCTGCTCTTCGACGACGCTCCCGTCACCGCGTGCGAACCGCGGCCGAACGTCGCCCCGCGGGCGGGTCTCGAGGTCGTTCCGACCATCGAGGCCGCGGCCGCCGGACTCGACCCCGCCGTCACCGTCGCGCACGTCTGCACCCCGCCGACCGAACGCCTCGCCGTGCTCTCCGAACTGGCCACGCTGGGCTTCCGCAAGGTGATCGTGGAGAAGCCGCTCGCCGCCGACATCGACGACCTCGCCCGGATCATCCGCCTGCGCCGCAAGTACAAACTGCACGTCGAGGTCGTCGAGCCCTGGCTCGCCAGCACGCTCACCGCACGGTTGGTCGAGCTGATCCGCAGCGGCCGCTTCGGCGCTCCGAAATCCATCGACATCGTGCAGAACAAACCGCGGTTCCGCCGGTCGCTCGTGACGCCGGGACACCCGACCGCCTTCGACGTCGAACTGCCGCACGGGGTCGCGCTCGCGCTGCGGCTCGCGGGCGCCGCGCGGGTCACCCACGCGTCCGGGACCGATCTCGAGGTCGAGGGGAACGTCGGCCCCCGGATGGGCGGCGCCAGCGTCGGTCTCCGGCACAATTCGGGAATCCACACGGAGATCCGTTCGGATCTGACCTCGCCGGTGCGGGAGCGGCGCGTCACCGTCGACTTCGAGACGGGCACCGCGGTCGGGCATTTCGCGGTGAGCGGCGACGACCACCATTCGCAGCTGACCCTGCGGTCGAACGGCCGGTCCGAGCACGTCGTGCTGCGCGACGACGCCATGACCGAATGGATGTTCCAGGCCTACCGGAAGTTCCAGGTGGACGGGGAGCAGACGCAGGGCTTCACCTTCGCCACCGAGGTGGTGCAACTGCTGTCGGTGGCCAAGAACATCTGCGCGGAACCGGTCTCCCGTCCCGAACCCGGCGCGGTGGCGGCCCATGCCGACTGACCCGGTGTTCGCCGGCATCACCGACGAGGCTGCCGACGACCTCGGGGGCCAGATCGCGGCGCTCGACGCACTGGGGTGGCGGACGATCGAGCTGCGCACCGTCGATCGGATCCCCGTCGCCGACCTCACCGACGAGCGGTTCGACGAGGTCGCGACGACGCTGGCGGGCAAGGCGATCGGCGTGGTCTGCCTGGCGTCCCGGATCGGCGGCTGGGGCAGGCCGATCACCACCGATTTCCGGCACGACCTCGCGGAACTGGACGTCCTCGCCAGGCGAGCGCGGTCGATCGGCACGCGCTATCTCCGGATCATGTCGTATCCCGGCGATGGCCTGTGCGAGGACGACTGGCGCCGCCGGGCCATCGCGAGGATCACCGTGCTCGCCGAACACGCCGAACGGCACGGCGTGACGCTGCTGCACGAGAACTGCTCGGGCTGGGCGGGCACGAGTGCCGAGCGGATGCTCGAACTGCTGGACGAGGTCGCGAGCCCGGCGCTGAAACTGCTGTTCGACACCGGGAACGGCGTGCCCCACGGTTACGACGGATTCGACCTGCTGGCCGATATCGCCGGCCACGTCGAGCACGTGCACGTCAAGGACGCGGACGAGCACGGCTTCACCCTCCCGGGCGAGGGTGAAGCACGCGTCGCGGACTGCGTGAAGTTGTTGCAGGCCAACGGGTATCGCGGCGCCTGGTCGCTGGAACCCCATCTCGCGCTCAAACCCCATGAGCCGGGTGTGCTCGCGCACGACGCGGCGGCCACGTTCGTCGCCGCCGGCCGGGCGATGGCCGGGCTGTTCCCGTGATCCGCGAGGATCGGGAACTGCTGTCACGGCTGCTCGCCCTGCCGACGGCCGGTCCGCTCGAAACGACCGGTGAAGTCCGCCTCTGGGACGCGATGCGGGCTTACGCCGATGCGGCGGCCGGGATCGGTTTCGAGACGCTGTACCTCGGCACCCCGGAACCCTCGGTGCTGCACCGGCCGGGTGTCCCGGTCGCGGTCCGCGAAGCCGGGCCGGACTTCCTCGCCTGCCAGCCGAGCCTGGTGCTCCGGCTCGGCCCGGCCAGTCCCGCCGTGATGTTCAACGTCCACCTCGACACCGTGGCGCCGTTCGAGCCCGCGGGTTTCGACGGGACCAGGTTCACCGGCCGGGGCGCGATCGACGCCAAGGGGCCCGCGGTGGCGCTGCTGGCCGGGATCCGGGCCGCGGTCGCGGCGGATCCGGCGGTCGGCCGGGACGCCGGCGTGCTCATCCAGGCGGTCTCCGGCGAGGAAGGCGGCGCGATGGGCACGTTCGGCACGCGGCCGCTCGTCGAGGCGGGTTTCCACGGCGAGCTCAACATCTTCTGCGAGCCGACCGGCCTGCGCTACCTGCCCCGCTGCTCGGCGTCGATGACCGCGTGCGTGCGGGTGCGCGGGGAAGACGCGATCGACGACGAACCGCACCGAGGGCACAACGCCACCGTCCTGCTCGGCTTCCTCGCCCAGCACCTCGCGCTCGACCTGGCGGACCACGGCCGGGTCTGCGTGGCGGGGCTGCACACCGGACGCCTGCACAACAGGGTGTACGGCAGCGGGGAGCTTCTGCTCAACATTCCCTACGACAGCCGGGAAGCGGCGGCGAAGATGACCTCCGCGCTGGAGGACGGGCTGCGGTCGGGCATCGCCGCGTTCGTCACCCGGTTCAGTGAGTCCCCCGCGTTCGCCCGTACCGCGGCCGACGCCGCGGCGATCACCGACGTGCGGTGGCTCAAACGCGACCTGCCCGCCCTTATGGCGCGGGACATCCCCCTGCTGGACGAGTTCGTCACCCGCTGGCCCGACGACGAGCCCGGCTTCACCTGCGACGCCCTGTGGCTCGCCGACGTCCCCGGCACCCGGACGGCCGTCCTCGGCCCCGGTTCCCTCGGCGGCAACAACGCGCACTCCGCCGGGGAGTTCGCCGACGTCGGAGAGCTCGACAAGTTCTCCGACGTCGTCCGCGAGATCGTCGTGCGATTCAGCCGGAACGGAGGAGCATGACCGTGCTGATGCCCTACCCCGAGCTTCTGTCCCTGGTCACCGCGATCTTCGTGGACCGCGGCGTCCCGCGGGACCGGGCGGCGATCGCCGCCACCGCGTTGTGCCACGGCGACCTGACCGGGGTGACCTCGCACGGACTGGTCAACCTCACCCGGCTGTACCTGCCACTGCTCGACGAAGGCCGGGCGGATCCGGCGGCGGACATGGTGATCCAGACCGATCTGGGCGCGTGCGTCCTCGCCGACGCCCGTCGCACGCTGGGGTTGTGGTCGGCGTCGCAGGCCATGGAGCTGGCGTGCGCCAGGGCTTCGCGGCACGGCATCGGGATGGTGTCGCTGCGGGGCGCCACGCATATCGGCTGTGCGGGCCACCACGCCGCGCGCGCCGCCGCCCACGGCATGATCGGCCTCGTCGCGTCGAACTGCGGCGGGCAGCGCATCGCCCCGCCACCGGGTGGCGCGGCGGCGATGCTCGGCACGAACCCGCTCGCGCTGGCCTGTCCCGCCGGTGACGCGCATCCGTTCGTCCTCGACATGAGCACCACCGTCGTGCCGACCGGGCGGGTGCGGGCCGCGGCGAGGGAAGGCCGCGCGATCCCGCCGGGGTGGCTCGCCACCGATGACGGCGCGCCGGTGACCGACGCCGCCGCGTTCGACCGCGGCGACGCCCACCTGCTGTGGCTGGGCGGCGACCCCGAAACGGGCGCCTACAAGGGATTCGGCCTTGGCCTGCTCGTCGAGGTGCTCGGCGCGCTGGTACCCGGCGCCATGCTCGGCGCGTTGTCCGCCGACGGGAACCGCGACGACGACATCGGCGTGCTGACGCTGGCGATCGCACCGGAACTCCTGCGGGGCGGATTCGCCGCCGACGCGACCGCGTTCTTCGCCGCCGTGCGCGGCTGGCCCGCCCGCGACCCCGCCGCCCCGGTCGTCTATCCGGGCTGGCACGAGGGTGAACGCGCGGCCCGGTTCCGCGCGCACGGGGTGCCGGTGCCCGACGACGTCTACGAAGTACTGCACGCGGTGCGGGAAAGGGCGGTCGGATGATCCGCGTCGGTGTCGTGGGGCTCGGCGTCATCGCACGCTTCTACCTCGCCGCGGTGGAACGGTCCCGTGCCTTCGGGCTCGCCGCGGTCTGCGATCTCGATCCGGCGGCGCTCGCCGGGATCGGCGTGCCCGGCTACCGGGATCACCGGGAGATGCTCGCCGCCGGAGGGCTCGACGCGGTGATCGTGACCGCGCCCAACGACGTCCACGCGGCCGTGTGCCGGGACGTGCTGGACGCCGGTCTGCCGGTCTGCGTGGAGAAGCCGCTCGCCACCGTGCTCGCCGACGGCGAAGATCTCGTGGCGAGAGCGGCGAGGCACGACGTCGCCCTGTTCACCGCGTTCCACCGCAGGTACAACAGCAACGTGCGGGCGCTGCACGAGGACCTCGCGGGCCGGGCGCCGATCGCCTCACTGAGGGTGCGTTATCTGGAGCGGATCGAAGAACACGTCGGCGGTGACCGCTGGTATCTCGACACCGCGCGCTGCGGAGGCGGTTGCGTGGCGGACAACGGACCGAACGCGCTCGACCTCGTCCAGATGTTCCTCGGGGCGGTGTCGCTGCGGAGCGTGCGGATCACGCGGGACGCGAAGGGCGTCGACAGGCAGGCGACCCTCGTGCTCGACAACGCGGTGGTGGAACTCGACTGGTCGTTTCCCGGAGAGGTCAAGGACATCGAAGTGGCCCTGACCGATGGCACCGTGCTGCGCGCCGACATGCTCGCCGGGTTCCCGGCGTTCAAGGAATCACTCCGGCACGAGTACGACGGGTTGCTGCGGGAGTTCGAGGAAGCCGTGCGCAAGGGCGGGGCCTGGCGCGACAGCGGTCTCACCACTCTGTCCATAGTGGACGAATGTTACCGGAAGGAGCGCGATGCGCGAGGACGGGCCGAAACGGGAGATCACCGGCACGGTGGTGAAGGTGCTCGTACATCACCGTGAAGACCGGGGAATGAGCCTGGAGCCCTTCGCCAGCCGATGCGTTCGCGCCGGCGAGATCCACGAACTCGTCACGACCGGCCACGAGGACACGGAGCCCGGAGCGCCGATCGACCGCGTCGGTTTCCTCGGCTTCGCCGAAATCGAGCGGGCCGGGGTGATCGACCGAGGCGACGAGGTGTGGATCGGCGGCGAACTCGTCGGCACCGTGCTCGGCTTCGACGGCTGCCATTTTCCCAACCACTACAACATTCTCATCCACACCACGCCGCCGGTGACCGGTGAAGAGCTCGGCTTGAAACCGGAACTGGAGGTGCGTTTCCGCGGCCGGTGGTGAGTGTTCCCGGCCCGGGAACACTCACCACTTCGCCGCTACTTGCCGAGCAGGGGCACGTCCGATTTGCCGAGATGGTAGTCGCGTACCGCGTGCACGAGTTCGTCGACGGTCAGCTTGCCGTTGCCGTTCACGTCGATCGCCCGGAACGCGGGGGCCACGGCCGAGGACTCGACCCCGATGGCCGCCAGCCACTTGGCGAACTCCTGCTGGTTGACCTCGCCGTCGCCGTCGGTGTCGCACAGGCCGACGATCGCGGCGATGGTGGGCCGGACCACCCGGTCGAATCCCGAGTCGCCCTCGGAGAAGATCTGCGCCTCGATCACCTCGGTGAACTGCTGCTCGCTCAGCGCACCGTTCGGGCCGGCGCCCGCCTTACCGGCCAGGTACTCGTACATCGCCACGAAAGAGTCCTTCACCGCGCGCGCCTGTGGCGAGGCCGGGTCTTCGCCGAACGCCTTGATGATCCGGCCGGCTTCGGCCTCGAGATCGGACTTCTCGATCTTGCCGTTACCGTTGACGTCCCACTTCTCGAAACGCTTCTTGAGCCTGTCGTTCTTGACCGCCGTGGTCATTCGTGCACACTCCTTTTCGCGTGAACTCGGAAGAATCTGCGGTACGCGCGTACCCGGCGGCTCTCGACCCGCCGGACACGGTCAAAGACGGACGACCTCCTCTCCGGGCACCTGGCCCGTCACGTCGAACAGCAGCCTGGCCGTCGAGGTCAGCCGGCTGAGGTCGTAGGCGCGGTGCGCCACCAGCAGGACGGTGACGTCCGCGGTTCGGAGCACCTCGTCGAGGTCGGTGGCCGGTGGCCCCAATTCGGGTACGGCCACGGCCACCGGGTCGTGGTAGGCCAGGTCCGCGCCGAGCGCGCGCAACCGGAGGGCGATCCGGATGGCGGCGGACTCGCGGGTGTCCGGCACGTCGGCCTTGTACGCGACACCCAGCAGCAGGACTTTCGCTTCGCACAACGGTTTTCGCTGCTCGGCGAGCAGGCGCGTCACCCGCTCGACCACGTGCTCGGGCATCCGGTCGTCCACGAGCCGGGCGGCGTGCACCACACCGAGCGGGGTCCCTTCCCGGTCGGCCTTGTCCAGCAGGTATTTCGGGTCGACCGGGATGCAGTGCCCGCCGACGCCCGGCCCCGGCACGAAGGGCATGAAGCCGAAGGGTTTGGTCGCGGCGCAGTGCACCACGTCCCACACGTCGACCCCGATCCGGTCGCAGAAGATGGAGATCTCGTTGACCAGGGCGATGTTCACGTAGCGATAGGTGTTCTCCAGCAGCTTGGCCATCTCGGCCTCCCTGGTGCCGCGCGCCACCACGATCGTGTCGACGAAGCGCCCGTAGAACGCCGCGCAGTACTTGGCGCACAACGGGGTGTGCCCGCTGATCACCTTCGGCGTGTTCCGGATGCCGAAGCGGCGGTTGCCCGGGTCGACCCGCTCGGGCGAATAGGCGAGCGCGAAGTCCTCCCCCGCGGTCAGGCCGTGCTTCTCCAGGATGGGGCGGACGATTTCGTCGGTGGTGCCGGGAAAACTCGTCGACTCGAGCACCACCAGCGTTCCCGGCCGCAACTGTTCGGCCACCGTCTCCGCCGCCTCACGCACCGCGGCGAGATCCGGCCCGCCCGACGGGTCCAGCCCGGTCGGCACGCAGAGCACGATGGTTTCCGCGGTGCCGAGCACACCGGGGTCGGTCGTCACGGTGAACCCGCTCGCCCGCATGGCCCGCAACCGGCTCGTGGTCACGTCGGGCACATGCGAACGCCCAGCGGCCACGGCGGCCGCGACCCTCGGCGAGGTGTCGTACCCGGCGACCGACAAACCCGCCTCGCAGGCGGCTTCGGCCAACGGCAGTCCGACGTAACCGACTCCGACCACGACAAGATCGACAGACACGGGACCCCCTCAGTCTCGATGTCACACGAAACGATCAGCTGACCGAGAACGACCCGGTGCCCGGTGGGACGTGGGAGCCGTAGCCCGCCGGGACGCGCATCCCGGGCGTCAGGCAGAGCGGATCGCCGTAGACGACCACCTCGGCCGAGGTCAGATTGGCCAGGACATGGGCGGCGATGGGGAGTTTGTAGCAGCCGTCGGGGTTCCGATAGGTGTCCAGACGCTGGAACTCGGTCGAGAAGACCACCACTTCCCCGGCCGCGGCCTGAGCCGGTGGGCTCGCGACCATCAGCAGGGCGCCGGCGGACACCGCGCTCATCGCGGCGATGACAAGACGGTTCATCGTATGCCTCCTCCACATCCAAGATCATGACTTCAATCCGCACGCTAACAGTCACTCTTGGTGAAATCGGGGTCTCGCCGGAACTTCACGCGCGCAGGTTGCGGTCCGTCCCGGCGGGTCATTCGGATGGCGGCTTCAAGCACTCTTCGCGTGATCTTTCGGAAGCGTCCGGTTCACATGAACGAGTGGCGCGGGCAATGAAGTCAGGGATGATCGGCGGTGAATAGAGACGCTGAGTGTCCCGGGCCCTCGTCGACCGGAAAAGCTTGCGCGGCCCGGCGTTCTCACTCTTCGTGCCACGATCGGGCTAAGCCGGGCCTCCGCTCCGGCCAGCGGCTCCGTCCCGCACGGGTCAGCCCTTACAGTGCCGACCATGTCGGAGGAGGAACGCGCGCGGGCGCGACGTGTGCTGGCCTTCGCGCTCGACGTGGCGATGCAGATGTTCCGTCAGGGCATCGAGACCGCCGTCGTCGTCCGCACGATCCGCCGGCTGGCGAACGCGGGCGGTATCGACGATCCGCGGATCTCGGTCGGGGTGCGGACGGTCCATCTGCAGTACTGCCCGAGCGGAGGCGGCGAGCCGGTGGTGCTGCTGGGCAGTGTCGAAGCGAACGACACCCGCGACATCGGCCGGATGGGCGATCTGGAAGCGCTCGCGGTCCGTGCCGGCACGGGCGCGACCTCGCCCGAAGAGGCCGAGCACGCGATCGGCGAACTCGCCAAGGCGGGCCCGACCTGGCCGTGGTACGTCAGCCTGCTCGGCGGCTGCCTCCTCGCGGCGATGATCTGCCTGCAGGCCAACGGCACCCTGCTCGCCGCGGTGGTCTCGGCCGCGTTGTTCGTGCTCGCCAACCGCGTCGGCTGGGCGCTCGGCACGATCGGCATCGCGGAGTTCTTCCAGGTCGCGGCCAAAGCGAGCACCGTGCTCGTCGCCGCGATCTCCCTGCTGTCCCTCGGCCTGCTCGACGGGCACGAGGCCGCGAGCCTCTCGGCGGCCAATCTCGTGCTGCTACTGCCGATCCTGTCGCTGGTGTCCCTGGTCGAAGACGCCGTCGGCGACTTCCACCTGATGGCCGCGGCGCGGATGGTCACCGTTCTGCTGCTCACCGGCGCGATCGTCACCGGAGTCATGGTCGTGGTGTCGGTGGCCAACGATCTCGACATCCTCGGGGAGGCAGGCCGGGTCCACCTCGCCACGCTGCCGCTCGCCCTGGTGCCGGCGACCGCGCTCGTCGGTTCACTGGGCAACGCGATCCTGATGGGCACGCCCGCGCGGTGGTGGCTGCTCGCCTGCGGCGCCGGGATCGTCACGTCCCTGGTGAACTGGGCGGGGCACTCGATACTCGGCCTGGCCACTCCGCTGTCGATCTTCCTCGCGACCACGGTGCTCGGCGCACTGGCCGGCGCGGCGGCCCGGACCTTGCGAGTGCCGACCGCCGTCGTCACCATCCCCGGGCTGACCGGCGCCGTGCTGCCCGGCCCCGCGCTTTACCTGAGCCTGTCGCAGGTCTTCGCCCGGGTCCCCGGCGCGTGGACCGCCGTGGCCGAAGCGATCGTCTCCACCGCGGCCATCGGCGTCGGCGTCGTACTCGGTCTCCAGCTCGCCGCGCTGCACCGCGCCGGGCGCCGCGCTCTCGGCGCTCGCTGATTTTCGAAGTGTTTTCCACAAAAGGAAGTCATTTCGATCCGAGTGTCCTTTGTGGTCCGAATGGCCCCTGCGTCCGATATCGGACGCGCGTTACCCTCGGGCCGATGCGATAGCCGAACCGAAGGGAACGCAATGCCCCGTTTTTCGCGCATTCTCGCGCCAGTCGCGGCGACAGCGCTGGTCTTCTCGTCACAGATGCTCGCCACGCCCCATGTCGCCGCGGCCGATTACACGAGCATCGACGTCGGGCCGGTCAGCATGGCCACCTCCATGGAGTGCATGGGAGAGCGAAGGTCGGTGGGTGACGCCTGGGTCACGCTCAACGGTGACCGCATCACCGTGCGGGATCACTGCGCCGACGGGAATCCGGTCATGGCCAGGGTGCAGATGACGGTCAACGGAGCCACCCGGTATTGGCTGTGCTACAACACCTCCGGCGGCGGAACCACGAAAGTGTGCGACAACGATTGGCCAGAAGGATTCGTCGGATTCAAGACCGTGATCTTCTTCGCGTGGGACGGTATCCGCGAGTACAGGATGGGCACCCTGAGGCACTGGCGGGACGGCTAGTCACACCGATCGTCCATATAGGACACTGAGCTTTTCCTACGGCGGCGCGCGGGATCGTGTCGCGAAAGCCACTTTCGGGACGTCAGGCGTCGCGAAAGTGGCTTTCGCGACATGCCTCGGCTGTCCGCGGGTGCGCCGTGCCGGTGGTCGCCCGGTCGAGGCCGCCGTCGGCACCGGCGGACCCGCGCCGCCCACCGAGCGGCAGTTTGCCCTTTATGACTTCCCTGAGCGTCTCCCGGCTCCGTAGCGTCGCGCACTGATTGATTGGCCGCGTTCAGGGAGAAAGGGAACGTCGTTGAGAAGATTGATGGCCGTACTGTTCGGCGTGGCACTGACATTGAGCAGCACTCTCCTGGTCACCCCGGCGGCACAAGCCGCGACGGCACGGAACGGCGTCTGCGAGGACGGCGAGTTCTGCTTGTACTACAACAGTAATCAGCAGGGATCGGTCAGCGATTTCGACGCGTCGGTCGCCAACTACGGCACGAGTTCCGACTGCTATCACTTCCTCGGCGCGGGCGCGGGGAGGGGCCTGTGCGTGAAGGACAAGGCGGCCTCGGTGTGGAACCGGCGGGACGCGGTCGTCACCGTGTTCTCCAAGAACGGCTGGACCGGGCCGATCGATTCGTTCCCGCACGGCGCCAAAGGCAACTTGAGCTCGGCGTACAACGAAAACGCCGGGCACCTGCTCGGCCTTGTGGGGAACGACTGGCTGGAAACCGGGCTGTACCACAGTGATTCCGGCCGCATCACCTCCTATTTCGACGGCTACGTGAGCACGTCGGGCAGGCACGAGGGGATCGACTTCGCGCGCGGCTTCGGCGCTCCCGTGTACTCGATGACGCAGGGCTACGTGATCAGGAAGACCGAGGGCAGCAACGGCAGCGCCGGCCTGTCCACGTTGGCGATCTACAATCGTGATCAGGATTTCACCATCATCTACCTGCACCTCAACCCGTCGAACGGGCTCGCGGTCGGTGAGTTCGTGAACCGCGGCCAGCAGATCGGCACCGAGGAGTACCGCGGCGCCACCGCCACGCACACGCATGTCGAGTACCGTCCGGGCAGGCGCGAGAGCGCCGCGGACAGCACCGGCGATCCGGTGCTCGACAACCCGAGCCCGTCGATGTTCTGGCGGAACCACGGTTACAACATCTGCTGCGGATAGCGCCGCCGAGCCCGCTCCGCTCACCCGAGCCGGGCGGGCTTCTCCGGCCACGCACGTCGAACCGGCACTTTTTCGGTGAAACTTCCGGTTGTCCCTCCTCTGTCGCTTTCCGACCATGATGCGGCATCGGTGACGTGAGTCGCTGAGCGAACCGGAGGACGCCAGTGACTCGAGGTGTTCACATCGGCCTGTCCGGCAGGCAGGCGATCGTGCTGGACGTATTGCTGCTCAACGCGAACCAGGTGGTCGGCATCGACCGGTTGATCGACGCCGTCTGGGACACCGAACCGCCCGCCACCGCGCGGACCCAGGTGCGGCTCTGCGTGTCGGCGCTGCGGGCGAGCCTGGGCGGGATCGGGCTGCCCTCGGCCATCGTCACCAGGCCTCCCGGATACCTCATGCGGGTGGCCGAAGCCGCCCCGGCGCTGGAGTCGATCACCCCGGCGGATGAGCGTCCGGCCCACTTCGGCGAGTTGCTGCGGAGCCACCGGCAGAGCCTCGGCGCGACCCAGCGGCTTCTCGCCGCCCGCTCCACCGTCAGCGTCCGGGCGATCAGGGATCTCGAACACGGCCGGGTCAGCAGGCCCCGCCGCGACACGGTCCGGCTCATCGCCGCCGGGCTCGGCCTGTCCGGCCAGGCGCGCGCCGACTTCGAACGGGCAGCGGCCTCGTCCCGACCGACCACCGGCACGTCAGCGCCGGGAAACCACCGCAAGAGGAGATCCGTATGAAGCATCCGTGGAGAGCGGCGCTGGCCGCCACTCTCGCCGCTCTCGCCGGCTTCGCCATCGGCGCCGTGCCCGCCGGCGCCGACGTGACACCGCAGGCCGACGCTCTGCCACCGCTCGCGATCGAGGACTTCAACTACCCGCAGGCCGCGCAGATCCAGGCGGAACGCGGGTTCCTGCTCAAACGCGGCGACGGCCACATCGTGCTGCTCGCCACCTGCCCGGCCGACTCGGCGGATCCGGATCTGCTGCGGATCGCCGAACGTGGCCAGCCTGCCCCCGGCTACGTGTGCTTCCGCGTCTCGGGGAAGACCGGTCACCTGACCGTGGAAATGCCGTCCGTCTACGGCGTGGACACCGGGAACTTCACCAGCGAGGTCGTCCTGACCCCCGACGACGGGGCGACGAAGAAGACCTACAAGGTGCCGCCGAACAGCTACGCGGGCGTCGGCGAGACCGACCCCGGCGGCACCGGCGGCGAGTACATGCTCCTGGAAATCAAGGTCTCCCGTTGACCGGCCACCGTGCGAGGAACTCAGTCATGAAAAGACCCGCCAGAAGACTGGCTCTGTTGTCCGGCCTGGCACTGGCCGCCACCGCGGTGACGACCACACCCGCGGCGGCCGTCGTCGGCGGCGACGGCGACCACGCGTTCGTCGTGCGGCTGGACATCGGCAACGGCGCCCGCGCCTGCTCGGGCGCCCTGGTCGCGCCCGGCTGGGTGCTCACCTCCGCGAGCTGCTTCGCGGCCACCCCCGGCAGCGGTCTCCCGCCGTCGGGCGCACCTCCTCAGCCCGTCACCGCGACCGTCGGCCGCCCCGATCTCATGACCACCACCGGCGTGGTGCGGAACGTGCTCCGGCTGGTGCCGCACGAGTCACGGGACCTGATGATGGCCCAGCTCAACCTGTCCGTCCCGGGCGTCACCCCGGTCGCGGTCAGCTCGACCGCGCCGACGGCCGGTGAGCGGCTGACCCTCCCCGCCTACGGCCGCACCGCGACCGAGTGGGCGCCGCTGCACCAGCACTCGGGCACCTTCACGGTCGACGCGGTCACCGGTGGGGACCTCGCGCTCACCGGGCAGAACGGCGCCGCCGTCTGCGCCGGCGACACCGGCGGCCCCGCGCTCCGCACCACCGCCTCCGGCGTCGAGGTGGCCGCGGTGAACAGCCGCTCCTGGCAAGGCGGCTGCTTCGGCACGCCGTCGACCGAGACCCGGACCGGGGCGATCGACACCCGCGTCGACGACGTGCGGCCGTGGATCGCGAACGTCGCGCTGGGCGTCCACTGGACCGACGCGGCCACGGTCTCCGGCGACAACCAGACCGACTCGGCGATCGCGACCTCGAACAACGGCGCGACGACCGCGGTGGTGTGGGAGGACGACCGGCTGGGCACCAATCCCGCCGACACCGTCGGCACCAACGTCTACCTGCGGCTGTACCAGAACGGGCAGCCCAAGTTCACCCGCGCGGTCACCGGGACCGGAACGGCGAACTGGAAACACATCCAGCCGGACGTCGCGGTCCGCGACGACGGCACGACCATCGTCACCTACGCGGACGACCATGACGGCAACGGCTACTACGACATCAGGGTGAAGACGTTCGACGCCGCCGCCCGTGAGACCGGCTCGGCCCTGGTCAACGCGAACGCGGCCGGACAGCAGCAGAATCCCCGGATCGCCGCGGACCCGAACGGCACGGGCTTCGCCATCGCCTTCGAAACCTGGAACGGCGCCCCGAAACAGGTGCACCTGGCGTTCTACTCGGCCATCACCACGAAGAAGTGGGAACAGATCATCAGCCCCGGCGCCGGCCCAAGCCAGAACCCCGACGTGGCGATGGGCTCGAACGGGAACGCGGTCGTGGTCTGGGAGATGGACACCGGCGGCGGTTCGTTCGCCATCCGCATCCGCGGGTTCGCCCCGGACGGCACGGAGTCACTGGGGTACCGCGCCCCCGGCGGCACCGGGGATCAGCGTGACGCGAGCGTCGCCGCCGACTTCGCGGGCAACTTCGTCGTCGGCTGGCAGAACGACAGCACGGGCAACAGGCAGGTCGCGGTCCGGTCGTACACCGCGGCGGGTACCGGGGGCCCCACCAGTTACGGCCCGAACGGGGCGGAACCGAAGGTCGGCATCGACGGCCAGCGGCGCGCCGTCGTCGCCTGGCGGTATGGCGGCGAGGTGTACGTGCGCGGCGTCAACGCGGACGGCACCACCACCGGCAGGCTGCCAACACTGCGGACCACCCCCGCGGCGAACTCCAACCCCGACGTCGAGCCCGCGGTGGCCGTCGATCCGGCCGGGGCGATCACGCTGACCCACACCAAGACGATCAACACGGCCGGGTTCAACCAGATCCAGTACGGCACCGGCCTGAGCAACTTCGGCTGGTGACGAGCGGGGCGAAGGTGCCGTGGCGGGTTCAGGGGGTCGTGAGTGGCGATTCGGGTTAGAGCCCGAAACCCCACTCACGACCACCGCCACCGAGCCTGGCCACGACACCTTTGCCTCCCCCTCGGTAAATCCCCGTCCCGCCCTGAAGCAAGCCCCGCTCTGGAAAGGAATCCGTGATGTCCTCGAACGAATGGTCCAGACGCACCGCGCTCCGCGTGTTCGGAGGCGCCGCCGCGCTGACCGCACTGCCCGCCGGGTTCGTTCTCGCCGGCGCCGGCCCGGCTCTCGCCGAGACCGGCCCGGCGGAGGCGGGGTTGCCGGACACCGCCAGGGGCCGGGCACTGTGGCAGTACAAGATCGGCGGCAAGGCGGTCCGCCGTGAGGGGAAGGCCGCCCTGCTCGGTTCGGACGCGGACATCACGGATTTCCTGAACAACCGGCTCCAGCACGCCATCGACGAGGACAACCGGTTCGCCCTCTTCGCCGCGCTGCCCTTCGCGGGCCGGGCGGCCACCGCCGGGATCGGCACCGCCCTGTCCGGCGGCAGCGCCGCGATGTCGGCCTTCCTGCGGGACGGCTACAGCGCCGCGGTCACCGAGGACAAGCGGGTCGAGGTACTGACCATCAAGAACACGGGCGGGACCGCGGTACAGCGGGCGGCGACCAACGCACTGAACACCAACACCCTGGCCGCGTTCACCGCGTTCATCGAGACCGACCAGTACCCGGCTCACGACGAGGACGCCAGGATCCTCGTCTTCACCATGCTCAACACCGGGTCACCGCAGGTGAAGCTCTACGCCCAGCGGGCGATCGACGCCGGTACCCCCGAAGCGATCGACTGGTTCCTGCGCACCGGTCAGTACATCGCCCGCGCCCGCGACGAAGAGTCCGCCACCATCCAGCAGCTGGTCGGGATCGTCGAACGGGAAGGCCGCATCGCGCAACGGTGCACCGATCAGGCCGTTGCCCTGTCCAACGCCGCGAAGGAGGCGGCGGCCAAGGCGAAACAGGCCGCGCTCGCCGCGCTGGCGGAGGCCCAAGCCGCGCAGAACGACGTGCGCCGCTCGGCGAAGGCGGCCAACGCCGCCGCCCGCGCGGCGAAGAACGCGGCCTCCTGCGCGGCCACCGCGATCAGCGCCTCCCGTGCCGCCCAGCAGGCCGCGCGCCGCGCCGCTTATGCCTCCCAGGCCGCCGCGCACGCCACCGCCGCGGCGGGCCAGGCCGCCGCTCGCGCGTACAACGCGGCCATTTCCGCGTCCAACAACGCGAGCGCGGCGGCCGCCGCCCGGCAGGCCGCCGTCACCGCCCGCAACGCCGCCGGGCAAGCGCGGAACGCCGCGAAAGCCGCCGAGCAGGCTCGGATCGCCAGCTGGAGCGCGGTCTCGGCCGGTAGCTCGGCCGCGGCCGCCGCGACCGACGCGGCAGACGCCGCGAAGGCCTCGTCCGACGCCGCGTCGGCCGCCGGGGTGGCAAAGGCCGAGGCCCAGGAAGCGCGTCAGGCCGCGGCCGAAGCCACGGCGGCGGCGGCTCGCGCCAACCGGGCGGCGGAGGCCGCGCGGGGGTTCGCCAACCAGGCCTCCGTGGCGGCCGCCGCCGCACGCGATGCGGCGAACAGCGCGGCCGACCACGCGGACGCCGCGGCGGCCGCCGCGGAGGAGGCCGCCAACCACGCCGGCCAGGCGATCGACTACGCGAACAGGTCCACGGCGGCCGCCCAGCGCGCGGTCACCGCGGCCGAACTGGCCCTGAACACGGTCAACCAGGCACGGGCCGTCGAGCAGGCGGCCAGGGACGCGGAGACCGCCTCGCTGGCCGTGGAGACCGAACTCGGCGTCGAACTCGCCCAGCGGGAGGCGCGGGAGGAGGCGGACGAACGGGCCAGGCTCGCCCGGCAGCAAACCCAGAACGCCTTGACCGACGAGGCGACCCGCACCTTGATCGCCGACGCCGAAACCGCGATGCGCGCCGGCGACACCGGCCGCGCGGCCACGCTGGGACGGCAGGCCGCGCTCCAGCTGATCACGAACGGGCTCACCAGAAGCTGGACCAAGTCGGCGGCGGAGTTCGCCGTCGCGGGCGGTGACGAGGACGTGCTGGCCTGGCTGAGCGCCGACCGGCTGCTGTCACAACGGCAGGACGACGCCGAATCCGTCGCCGCCGTGGCCGGTGTGTCGACGATGGCGGTGGCCTCCGCCGCCGCCCAGGCGCTGGAGGCCGAGAATCCCGGGGCGGTCACCGAATTCCTCACGACCGGCGCGATCAACGCCGCGGCCGAGGACAACAGGCGGACGATCTTCGCCATTCTCGCCGACAATCCCGGGACAGCGGTGCGTACCGCCGCGGAGGCGGCGCTGAACGACGGATCGCCCGCGGCGTTGCACCGGTTCCTCAAGGTGACCATCGTCGACGCGGCCGCCGAGGACGATCAGGTCGAGGCGTACCGGCTGCTCAACGAGGGCGGCCCGTACACGAAGGCGGCGGCGAAGATCGCGCTCGCGGGCACCACGAACATGCGTCGCGGTTTCGTCGCCGGTACCCAGTTCGACACCACTCGACTCGACCACGACTGGGCCACGCACGTCGCCGCCATCCGGGCGGCCATCGCGCACGCGGCCAGGGTCGCGTCGAACGCGCTGGCGGACGCGGCCCTCGCGTCCAAGGCCGCCGCCGAGGCCAGGAAAGCCGCCGCCGAAGCGGTCACCTGGGCCAACCGGGCGGCCGGGTACGCGGCGGACGCCCAACGGTCCGCGACCGAAGCCGCGAACAACGCCACCGCCGCCGAGCAGTCCGCCGCGGACGCCCGGCGGTCCGCGGACCAGGCCGCGGCCGCGGCCGCCGTCGCGAACAAGGCCCGGCGCTCGGCGAACTCCTCGATGCTGCGCGCGTTCGACTGTGCCGACCGGGCGGTCAGCTTCGCCTACCAGGCCCAGGCCTCCGCGAACAGCGCCCGCGTGTCCGCCATCCAGGCGGGCAAAGACGCCACGGCGGCGGCGGAGGCGGCTAGCCACGCCCGGCACATCGTCGTCATGGCCGCGGAAGCCGAAGCCGCGCTCGCGGCGCAGAGGGCGGCGAGGGACGACAGTCTCGATCCCAACGCGCAGGGCGATTCGTCGATCATCGGGATGTGGCAGAACAACCCTGATCGGCTACTGGAGGAATCGGCGAAGTTCTTCGACCGCCTCGCGGACTGGGCGGGCCTGCTCTCCGCCGGCTGCAGTGTCGGCGCGTTGCTCACCGCGGGAGCGCTACCGCTCGCCGCCGTTCTCGCCGCCATCGGCACCGGCGCCAAGATCGTGTCCATCGCCTCCGGATTCCTCGCGGCGGGAGCGAACGGCATGCGTTACGGCTGGGAGAGCAGTGAGTTCCACACAGCCCTCGGGAAGGCGATGGTGAACACCGTCTTCACGGGAATCGGCTCGATCAAGATCGCCAAGAGGTCCCTGCCGGAAGGTTGGTCGGCTATCCCGCAGTTCTTGCTGGAGCGCCATTACGAAAAAATCGGCTCAGTGACGTGGGACGCGTTCGAAGGCACCTTCGGCTGGCTGCACCGTCTCTTCAACCCCTGATCTCCGATCAACGGATGGGCCGGGTCCTCGCTCGCCGCAGGACCCGGCCCGGCGGGCGTTTTCGACCAATTTCGATCAAAATTCTCGGTGAACCTCCACTTTTCGTCGTCGCGCCCGCTCTATCATCCGCAAAATGGACCCCCGGCCGAGGTCGTTGCTGGGTGAGTCGCGGCGGGACGCCGGGCTCACGCAGGAGGAGTTGGCGGAACGCACCGGGCTGACGGTGCGGAGCATCAGCAACATCGAGCGCGGCCGGGTCGCCCGGCCGCGCCGCCATTCGGTGGAGGCACTGGCGCTGGGGCTGGGTCTCCAGGGCGAGCAGGCGAGCCGGTTCGTGCGGCACTACTGCCCGGACGCGGTGTCGCCGGCGAGAACGCCGGTCGTCTCGGTGCCCGCGCAGCTGCCTTCGGGCATCACGTCGTTCATCGGGCGGCAGCGGGAGATCGACGCGCTCGACGCCCTCCACGGCGGGAGGGCCGGCGAGGGTGTCGTCGTCGCGGTGCTGGAGGGTATGGCCGGGGTCGGCAAGACCTCCTTGGCCGTGCAGTGGGCGCAGCGGGTCAAACAGGACTTCCCCGACGGGCAGCTGTTCGCGAACCTGCGCGGGTACGGGCCGGGGGCGCCCGCCGATCCGGCCGAGGTGCTGCGGTCGTTCCTGCGGGCGCTCGGCGTGCCCGTGGCGGACGTGCCCGCCGACCTCGACGACCGGGCCGCGTCGCTGCGTAGTGTGCTGGCCGGCCGTTCGGTGCTCATCGTGCTGGACAACGCCCGCTCGGCGGACCAGGTCCGGCCGCTGCTGCCG
Organism: Amycolatopsis sp. PSD-21; assembly: GCF_055561455.1. NCBI lineage: Bacteria > Bacillati > Actinomycetota > Actinomycetes > Pseudonocardiales > Pseudonocardiaceae > Amycolatopsis > Amycolatopsis sp. PSD-21. The sequence continues at coordinate 6,221,386 of NZ_CM145712.1, forward strand.
GGCCACGCGGGCTGCGCGGTGGTGGTGACGAGCCGCGCGGCACTGCACGGGCTGACGATCAGCGCCGACGCGCACCGGGTGCCGGTGCCACTGCTGACCGAACAGGAGTCGTTCTCCCTGCTCGACCGGTTGGCAGGCCCCGGGCGGCGGTTCGCCGACCGGACCGCGCTCGCCGACATGGTGTCGGGATGCGGCGGCCTGCCGCTCGCCCTGCGCATCGTCGGCGAGCGGCTCGCGCACAACCGGAACCTGGCGAACGTGGCGTCCTCGATGCTCCCGGCGGGGAACCGGCTCGCCGCGCTGACCACCGAAGAGAAGACCACCTCGCTGCCTTCCGTGCTGTCCTGGTCCTACGACGCGCTACCCGGCGACGTGGCCTCGGGCCTGCGGCTGCTCGGGCTTCATCCCGGCCCGCACTGGGACACCGCCGCCGCGGCCGCGCTGCTGGGCACGGATCCGGCGGAGACCCGCCGGATCCTCGACGCGCTCGTCGACAGCCATCTGCTGCTCGCGCACCGCGCGGACGGCCGGTTCGAGTTCCACGACCTGGTCCGCGACTACGCGCGCGGCCGCGCCGACGAGGAACCGGCGGAGCGGCGGTCGGCGGCCCTGCGCCGTCTCGGCGAGCATTGTGTGGCCGGGGCGGCCGACGCGGCCAGGGCGATGACGGCGGGCGACCCCAACCGAAGACCCCTGCTCACCCCGGTCGCCGGGAACGTCGTGTTCACCGGCGCCGAGGAGGCGGCGACCTGGCTGGCGGCGGAGCTGCCCACCTTGATCGCCATCGCGGAACAGTCGTCGGCCACCGGCGACACCTACGCCCGCGACCTCTCGACCGTGCTGTGGCAGGCGTTGCGGGTGAACGGTCACTACGGTGCCCTGCGCACCCTGCACCGGCTCGCACTCACCGAGGCACAGCGGGCGGGCGACGCCATCGGCACCCAGCAGGCGCTCGTCGACCTGGCCGCGATCTGCGCCAGGCTCGGCCATTTCGACGAGGCGGTGACCCATCTGACCCGCTGCCTCGACGTCGACGGGAGCCCGGTCGTCGCCGGCCGCGCGCTGAACACGCTCGGCACCGTGTACGCGCAGCTGGGCCGGTACACCGCCGCGGTGGACCATCTGAGCAGGGCGGTCACGGTGTCCCAGGAGACCGGGGATCGCCTCAACGAGGGACGTTCGCTGTCGAACCTCGGCTTCATCCACGAACGCCGGGGCGATCTGGACGCCGCTCTCGGCTGCTACCGACAGTGCCTGACCATCGCCCAGAGCATCGACGACCGGCTGAGCGAGGCGATCTCGCTGCACAATCTCGGCGACGTGTACCGCGCGCTGGGCCGGTGGGCGGAAGCCCGCGACCACCTCGACCGGTCGCTGGCGGTCAGCAGGGCCGAGGGCCACCGCGAGGCCGAAGGGTACGCACTGGCCTATCTCGGGCTGGTGCACCTCCGGCAGGGCGACCTGGCCGCGGCCCGCCTGCATCAGGAGGCGGCGCTCGACATCGCGGTGGCGACCGGCATCCGGCCGCTGGAGACCCTCGTGCACAACGGGCTCGCGGACAGCGCGCTGGCGTGCGGGGACCGGTCGTCCGCGATGGCGCACTACACGCGCGCCGCCGACCTCGCCCGGCTCACCAGCGAACCGCACGAAGAGGCCCGCGCGCTGACCGGGATCGCCGCGATCCACGACGACGCCGGTGATCCGGACAAGGCCAGGCCGTTCCGCGAACGCGCGCGGACGCTGTACGACGCCATGGGCACCGCGATGGTCGTGACCGGAACTTCGCCCGCCGGATAGTTCCGGTCGGAGTTCCTGGTCCCGGCGTCGTCCCGCAAGTTCAATCTGCCGAGGTCCGGAATTCCGGACGGGCATGAGGGGATTCAGCGGGTTGCGGGCAGATCTGGGTGCGTTCGACCGGGTACACGAGGCGTTCGAGGAGCAGGCGCGGAAGACGCCCCACCGCTGTGCGCTCGTCGCGCGTGAGGAGCGGCTGAGCTACGCCCGGCTGGACGAGGCCGCGAACTCGGTCGCGCACGCCCTGCTCGGCCGCGGGGTGGCGCGCGGTGACCTGGTCGGCGTCTGCCTGCGCCGCGGCCGCTGGCTGGTGCCCGCGCTGCTGGGAGTGCTGAAGGCGGGATGCGCGTACGTCCCGCTGGACCCGTCCGCTCCCCCGGCGCACGGCGCGTCGGTCGTCGCGGACTCCGGGCTGTCGCTGGTGCTGGCGGACGAACCTGATCCGGCCGCGCTCGCGGACGCCGGCGTGCCGGTGCTGGCCGTCGGGGACGCCGCCTCCTCCCCCACGACCTCCCCCGGTGTCCCGGGTTCCGGCACGGATCTCGCGTACGTGATCTACACATCCGGCTCCACCGGCAGGCCGAAAGGCGTCCAGGTCGAGCACCGCAACGTGCTCGCGCTGCTGGCGTGGGCGGCCGCGACCTACGGCGACGACGAACTGCGTGGCGTGCTCGGCGCCGCGTCGGTCTGTTTCGACGCGTCCGTCGCCGAGGTGTTCCCGCCGCTGGTGACCGGCGGGAGCCTGGTGCTCGCCGAGAACCTGCTCGCGCTGCCCGGGCTCGCCACGCGGGACGAGGTGACGTTCGTGCAGGGCGTGCCGTCCGTACTGGCGGTGCTGGCGCGCACGCCGCTACCGCGTTCGGTGCGGACCGTCGCGATCGCGGGTGAGGCACTGCACCGGTCGCTCGTCGACCGTCTCTACGCCAACCCGGGCGTACGGCGGATCGTGAACTGCTACGGCCCGACCGAAGCGACGGTGAACTGCTCGTGCCACGAAGTAGACCGGGACGGGCTGGACGACCCGCCGATCGGCACCCCGCTGCCCGGCGCCGCGTTCTCGGTGCGGGCCACCGACGGCCGCGCGCTCGGTGACGGCGAGGTCGGTGAGCTGTGGGTCAGCGGGGCGCTCGTGACCCGCGGGTACCTGGGGCAGCCGGAGCTGACCGCCGAGAAGTTCGTGACCGACTCCCACGGCGTCCGGCACTACCGCACCGGTGACCTGGTCCGGTGCCGCGACGGCGTGCACCATTTCGTCGGCCGCGCCGACGACCAGGTGAAGGTGCGCGGCTTCCGGATCGAACCGGGACAGGTCCAGGCGGCGCTGCTCACCCATCCTGCCGTCGGCAACGCGGTGGTGCTCGCGCCCGCCGACGAGCACGGGGAGCGCAGGCTCGTCGGGTTCGCCGAACCGGCCGGTGATTCGGTGTCCGAGCCGGAACTGTTGCGGTGGCTGCGATCGCGGCTGCCCGCGCATTTGGTGCCGTCCCGGATCGCCGTGCTCGACGCGATCCCGCTCGGCACGACCGGAAAGGCGGACCGGGCCGCGCTGGCGGCGTGGGTGTTCGACCGTGAGGAGACCGCGTACGTCGCCCCGCGTACCGAGGCCGAGCGGCTGGTCGCCGACGTGGTCGCGGCCGCGTTCGGGTTGCCGGGGATCGGGGTGCACGACCGGTTCTCCGAGTCGGGCGGGCATTCCCTCGCCGCGGCGCGCGCGGTCGCGCTGCTGCGGGAGGCCACCGGCCGGGTGGTGACGCTGGCGGAATTCCTCTCCGGCGGCACGGTGGAGGCGGTCGCACGGCGGCTCGCGGACGCCCCGGCCGCGGCGCCCTCGGTGGCACTGCGGGAAAACCCGGACCGTGACAGCTACCCGCTGACCGGCACGCAGCGGGATCTGTGGACCCTCGCCCAGCTCGGCTCGACCGGTACCGCGACGACGGTCGCGTGGCGGCTGCGGCTTCATGGCCGGGTGTCGCTGCCCACGCTGCGGGCGGCCGCGGACGGCATCGTGGCGCGGCACGAGGTGTTGCGCGGCACGATCGGTGACCACGACGGCGAACCGGTCATGGTGGTGGGGCCGCCGGCGCCGGTCCCCGTGGACGAGCACGACCTGCGCGGGCTCGCCGACGCGGACCGCCGTGCGAAGGAACTGGCCGAGGCCGCCGCCCGGCACGCGTTCGACCTCACCAAGGACACGCCGCTCCTGCGGATCACGCTGCTCCGCCTCGCCGACGACGTGGCCGACCTGGTCGTCGTGTCCGACCACATCGCCACCGACGGCGCGTCCGTCGGTGTGCTCATGGCGGAACTGGCCGGCGCGCCCGCGGCTTCCTTCGCGCAGGTCGGTGCGGTGGCGTTGCGGGAACGCGCGCTTGCGGGGGTGCCCGGCGAGCGAGACCGGCTGAAGGCGTACTGGTCGGCCGAGCTGGCGGGAGCGACGCCGCCGGACGCCCTGTTCGACCGCGTCGTGCACGGCCGTCGGCGTTTCGCCGGTGAGCGGATCAGCACGCCGTTGCCCGAGTCGCTGGGATCGGCGGTGCGCGCGCTGGCCGAATCGACCGGGGTGACGCCGTTCGCGGTGTACCTGTCCGCGGTGGGGGTGCTGGTCGGCGAGCTGGTGCGGGGCCAGGACGTGCTCCTCGGGATGGCTGCGGCGCAACGGGACCGCCCCGAGCTCGAACACACCATCGGCCCGCTGGTCGACGTCCTGCCGGTCCGGTTGCGGCTCGACGCGGACACTTCGTTCCGCGACCTGCTGCGCGCGGCCATGACCACCGCGGCACACGCCATCGATCACCGCGGCCTGCCCAGCGGTGAACTCGCCGGGCTGTGGGGTGGCGACCGGCCCGCCGGGGTCCCGCTCACGCCGGTGTCGATCGCGGTGCAACCCGACGGCGTCCCGCTGTCGGCGTACGGGCCCGGCACCCGGCTGGACCTGCTCGGCGAGCTGCCGACCGGCGGCGGTCACACCCCGCTGACGGTGTTCGTGAACGCCAACGTCGGCGGCGCCGAACTGATCGTCGAGCACGACCCGTCGTGGCTCGCGCCCGGCCGCGCCCGCTGGTTCTCCCGTTCCCTGGTGCACCTTCTGCGTTCCGCGGTGTCCACACCGGACATCGCGCTGTCCGCGCTGGCACCGGCGGCGGACGGGGAAATCGCCGAGCTGACGACGTGGGGAGCCGGCCCCGCGCTGCCCGCCGGCGACGCGACCGGGGTGCCGGACGCGGTGTGGCGCACCGCGTCGCGGACACCGGACGCGGTCGCGGTGTCGTCGGAGAGCGGACGGCTGACGTACGCGGAACTGGCAGGCCACGCCGACCGGATCGCGCGTGCACTCGCCGCGTCCGGGGTGACGGCCGGCGACACGGTCGGGGTCTGCCTGCCACGTGACGAGTTCCTGCCCGCCGCGCTGCTCGCCGTCTGGCGGGCGGGTGCGGGGTACCTGCCGCTCGACACCGAGCAACCCGCCGCCAGACTGGCCCAGCTCGCGAGTGAGGCGGAGCTGCGCGTCGTGCTCACGCGGGGCGACGCCCAGCCGATGGCGTCGGAGGTCGCCGAAGCCGTACCGGGCCTGCGCGTGGTCGACGCCGACCGAACCGACGGAGAGCCTTTCGAGCCGGTATTGCCGGACGGCGACGCGCTCGCCTACGTGCTGTACACGTCGGGGTCGACCGGGCGGCCCAAGGGTGTCGAGATCAGCCACGCCAACCTCCACGCGTTCGTCCGGTCGCGGATGCTCTCCCCCGGCATGACGCGGGACGACGCGATGCTCGCGCTCGCGCCGCTCGCCTTCGACGTGTCCGCCGAAGAACTGTGGTGGCCGCTCGCCACCGGCGCGCGCTGCGTCGTCGCCGACCGCGACACCGCCGTCGACGGTCACCGGCTCGCGCGGCGGATCGCCGAGAGCGGTGTCACGGTCGTCGACCTGACGCCCACGAGCCTGCGGATGCTGCTCGCCGCGGGCTGGTCAGGCGACCCCGCGCTGCGGCTGCTGCTCGGCGGCGAGGTGCTCGACCCGGAGCTCGCCGCGCGGGCCCTGCCGCTGGTCGGCGAGCTGTGGAACGGGTACGGCCCCACGGAGACCACGGTCGCGGCGACCGCGCACCGGCTCACCGGCCAGGACCGGGACCGGGTCCCGATCGGCTCGCCGACGCCGGGCGCCCGGCTGTACGTGGTGGACGAGGCGGGCAGGCTCGCGCCGCCCGGCGCGATCGGTGAGCTGTGGATCGGTGGCGCCGGTGTGGCGACCGGCTACCGGGCGCGGCCCGAGCTGACCTCGTCCGCGTTCGTCGCCGACCCGGTCCGTCCCGGCGAACGCTGCTACCGCACCGGTGACCTGGTCCGGTGGCGTCCCGACGCGACGCTGGAGTTCCTCGGGCGCGCCGACGACCAGGTGAAGGTGCGCGGCAACCGGTTCGAGCCGGGCGAGATCGAGTCCGTCCTTCGTGGACTGTCCGATGTGGATGATGCGGCGGTGGCGGTCGCCGCGGAAGGCGTGGACGCGCACGTGATCGGCTACCTCACTCCCGCGACCGTCGACGCGGCGGCCGTCGAGCGGCAGCTGCGGAGGCTGTTGCCCGCATACATGGTGCCAAGCTCGTGGCACACCCTGGACACGCTTCCCTTGCTGCCCAACGGAAAGCTCGACCGTCGGGCGCTCCCGCCGGTGCCCGGCACCCCTCCGGCCGCGGCCGCGCCGCTTTCGGACGCCGAAGCGCTGGTCGCGCGGGTCTGGCGGGAATGCCTCGAACTCGACGGGGAGATCGGGCCGGACAGCGACTTCTTCGCGCTCGGCGGCCGGTCGCTGGCGGCGACCAGGGTGGTCGGCCTCCTGCACACCCGGCTGAGACGCCGGGTCACCGTCCGCACCTTGTTCGACCACCCGGTACTCGCCGACTTCACCGCACGGATCGACAGGGAACCCGCCTTCGACGACCGCCCGCTCGTCGCCCGGGCGGACCCTGCCGCACCCGCGCCGCTCTCGCCGGCGCAGCGCATGCTGTGGTTCGCGGCGAAGCTCGACCCGGACAGCGCCGCCTACAACTCCCCCACCGTGCTGCGGCTCCGGGGCGCGCTGGACGAGCCGCGCCTGTACCGCGCGGTCCACGCGCTCGCCACGCGCCATCACGTGCTGCGCAGCCTCTTCACCGAGATCGAAGGGGAGCCGGTCGCGCTCCTCGGGCCCGCCGAAGCCGTACCTATGTCCACTGTGGACATCGAGGAAAGGTCGGCGGACACGGCCGTGGCGGCCGAGATCCGGCGGCCGTTCGCGCTGGACGCCACGCCACCGCTGCGCGTGGTCCTGTTCCGGCTCGCCCCGGACCACCACGTGCTGACCCTGACCTGCCACCACATCGCCACCGACGCGGTCTCCCAACGGCTCCTGCTGTCCGAAGTGGACCACTTCTACCGCACCGAACCCGGCGACTGGCCGACACCACCGGCACTCCAGTACGCCGACCACGCCGCACGGGAACGCGAGCAGGACCGGACCGCGGGTCTCGACTGGTGGGAGCGGCGGCTCGCGGACCTGCCCGCGTTGCGGCTGCCCGCCGACCTGCCCCGCCCCGCCGTCGCCGACTGGACGGCGGCCGAGGTCCCGGTCCGGCTGCCCGCGGACGTCACGGGCCGGGTCCGCGCCTTGGCGGGTGACGCCGGGACCACGCCGTTCACGATCCTGCTCGCGGCCTGGCAACTGCTGCTCGCGCGGCTGGCCGGGGTACGGGACCTCGCGGTCGCCGTTCCGCACAGCGGCCGCCGCACCGCCGAACTGGCCGGGATGGTCGGCTTCTTCGTGAACACCGTGGCCATCCGCGCCGATTTCGGAGCCCGGTCGGGCCGCGACCTCGTGGCCAGGACACGCGCGGCGGCACTCGACGCGTTCGCGCACGCCGACGTGCCGTTCGACGAGGTCGTGCGGCGGCTCGCGCCGGAGCGGGACCCGGCGAGCACCCCGGTGTGCCAGGTGATGATGAACGTCCTCGACGAGCAGGCGACCGCGGAGCTCGGTGATCTGGCCGTGACGGTGCTGCCGCAACCGGTCGCCACCGCGCTGTACGACCTGAACCTGGACCTCGCCGCCACCGGCGACGGCTACGTGGGAAGGCTCGTGTTCCGCGCCGATCTGTTCGACCGCGCCACGATCGAACGGTGGTCCCGCTGGTACGGCACCCTCCTCGACCGGCTCACCGCCGATCCGGCCGCCGAACTGTCCACACTGGACATATCGGACGACGCGGAACGGGCGGCGCTGCGCCGCTGGGGTACCGGGAACCCGTTGCCCGCCAACCGGACCGTGGTCACCGACGTGCTCGCGCAACCGCCCGGCGCGGTGGCGACGTCGTCACCGGCCGGACGACTGTCCTATGGAGACCTGGCCGACCGGTCGGCACAGGGCGCCCGCGGTCTGCTCGCCGCGGGCGTCACCACCGGCGACGTGGTCGGCGTGTGCCTGCCCCGCGACGAACACCTGCCCGCCGGGCTGCTCGCGGTGTGGCGGGCGGGTGGCGCGTACCTGCCACTGGATCCAGGCCACCCCGCGGACCGGATCGCGGCGCTCGCCGCCGATGCCGGGGTCCGGGTCGTCGCCGCCCGCGGACAAGCGCTGAACGTGGCCCGCACCGCGTTGCCGCAGCTGACCGTCGTGGACCTCGACGCCCCTGTCACGGACAGCCGCACCCTGCGAGAGCCGGGCCAAGACGACCTCGCCTACGTCCTCTACACGTCCGGCTCGACCGGCGAACCGAAGGGCGTCGCGGTCACGCACCGGAACCTCGCCGCGTTGGTCGACGCCTTCCGCGAGGTCACCGACGTGCGGCCGTCCGACACCTGGCTCGCCATCGCGCCGCTCGTGTTCGACACGGCCACCGGCGAGATCTGGACGACGCTGACCGCGGGCGCGCACTGCGCGATCGCCGACCGGGACTGCGCCATCGACGGGCACGCGCTCGTGCGGCGGCTCGTCTCGACCGGCGCGACCAAGTTCAACCCGACACCGACCACCTTGCGGATGCTCGTCGCCGCCGGGCTCCCCGATCTGCCGGGACTGCACGTGTTCTCCGGCGGCGAGACCCTCGACGTCGCGCTGGCACGGCAGATCACCGCCCGGGTCGCGAGCCTGCGCAACTGCTACGGACCCACGGAGACCACCATCACCGCGACCACACATCTGGTGACCACCGCCGACCTGGCGGCCGACCGGCCGATACCGATCGGCGGCCCCCTCGGCGGCACCCTGCTCACGGTGATCGACCCGTTCGGCCGGGTCGCGCTGCCCGGTGCGGTCGGCGAGCTGGCCATCGGCGGCGCCGGTGTGACACCGGGCTACCTTGGCCGCCCGGAGCGGACCGCGGCCGCCTTCGGCATCGACCCGTTGCACGGCGGGCGTTCCTACCGCACCGGGGATCTGGTCCGCTGGCGCGCCGACGGCGTGCTGGAGTTCCACGGCCGCGCCGACCACCAGGTGAAGATCCGCGGGAACCGGGTGGAACTCGGAGAGGTGGAACACGTGCTGCGCACGGTCCCCGGAGTGACCGACGCGGTGGTCGTGATGCGCACCGGAGAAGGCGAACCCCACCTCGTCGGTTATCTCACCCCGTCCACTGTGGACACCGAGACGGTGGCGGCCGTGCTGCGCGGCCGATTGCCCGGCTACGCGGTACCGCACCGGTGGGTCTCACTCGACGCGTTCCCGGTCACCGCGACCGGCAAGGTGGACCGCGCCGCGCTGCCCGCACCCTCGGCACCGGCGAGGCCGGACAGCCCGCCCGCGTCGGCGGTCGAGGAACTCATCGCGATCACCTGGGCCGAGATGCTCGGCCGGGAGCGGGTCGGCGCGCTGGACGACTTCTTCGGCCTCGGCGGACATTCGCTCGCCGCGACCAAGGTCGTCGGCCGCCTCGCCGAGGCGTTCGGTTTCCCCGTCCCGGTGCGGTGCCTGTTCGACCGGCCGGTGTTGCGGGAATTCGCCACGGAACTGGAACGGATCGCGATGACCGCACTGGCGGACGACGGCGCCGATGTCCCGACCGGGAGCACGGCATGACCGACTCACTCGTCACTCCCGCACAACGACGCCTGCGCGAGCTGCTCGCCGGCCGCGCCACCGCCGCGTTGCACGGCGGGACGCCCGTCGCGAAGGAGCCAGCCATCCCCCGGCTCCCTCGCGACGGGACACCGGTGCCGCTGTCGTCCGCGCAGGCCAGGTTGTGGTTCCTGGCCCGCTTCGAACCCGGCGGCCACGCCTACAACCTGCCGCTCGTGCTCGAACTGGCGGGACCGGCCGACGAGACCGCGCTCCTCGCCGCGGTCCGGGACGTCGCCGACCGCCACGACGTGCTCCGCGGCGTGTACCGGGAGATCGACGGCGTGCCGATGCGGTGCGCCGGACCGGCCGTCCCGGTGTCCATTGTGGACGTCGCCGCGGCGGAGCTGGACGCCGAGGTGGCCGCCGAGGCCACCCGTCCGTTCGCGCTCGAGGACGAGCCACCGATGCGGGCTGTGCTGTTCCGGGTCGACGCCGACCGGCGGGTGCTGGCGCTGACGTTCCACCACATCGCGATGGACGCCCCGTCGGCCGCGGTCGTGCTCGACGACCTCGCCGCCTGTTACGCGGCCCGCCTCGGCGTCCGTGACCTGCCGCCGGAACCGCCGCTCCAGTACGCGGACCTGGTGGCGTGGAACGATTCCAGGCCGGACACCGCCGAGGCCGACCTGGCTTGGTGGCACGAACGGCTCGCCGGGCTCCCACCGGTGCTGGAGCTGCCGACCGACCGGCCTCGCCCGGCCGTCGCCGGGGACGACGGCGCCGAGGTCGAGGTCGAAGTGCCCGCCGCGCTCACCGCGCGGGTGCGGGAGATCGGCCGCGCCACCGGCGTCACCCCGTTCATGGTGTTCCTGGCGTGCTGGCAGACACTGCTCGCCAGGCTGGCCGGGACCACCGACGTGCCGGTGGGGGTGCCGGAGTCCGGCCGCCGCCACCCGGACGCCGAACGGGTCGTCGGCTGCTTCGTCACCACGCTGGTGCTGCGCACCGACCTGGCCGGTGCGGTCACCGGCCGCGAACTGCTCGCCGCCGCCCGGGACACGGTGCTCGACGCGTTCGCCCACCCGGACGTGCCGTTCGAGCGGATCGTCGAACGGGTCGCGCCACGACGCGGGCTCGACGCCTCGCCGATCTTCCAGGTCATGCTCAACGTGCTCGACGAACCGTCGCGGACGCCCGAATTCCCCGGCCTGGCCGCACGGGTCACCGAACCGCCGGTGCGGAGCGTCAAGTTCGACCTGAACCTCGCGCTGTCCCGGTCCGGCGACGGCTATTCGGGCGGGCTGTCCTACCGCACCGACCTGTTCGACCGGGGCACCGCGGACCGGATCGCCCGCTGGTTCGTCACCCTCGTCGACGGGATCACCGCGGACCTCGACCGGCCGGTGGCCGAAGTGCCGATCGAAGCCGTCACCGCGCCGGTGCTGGCGGGACCGGAACCGGGGCGGACGGAGCTTCGCCCGGTGCACACGCTGATCGAGGACACCGCCGACCGCTACCCGGACCGGGTCGCCGTGGTCGGCGCGACCGGCTCGCTCACCTACCGGCGGCTCGACGAACGGGCCAACCGGATCGCGCACCGGCTGCGGGCGCTCGGCGTGCGCGCCGACGAGCCGGTCGGGATACTGCTCGAACAGGGTACGGACGTAGCGTGCGCGGTACTGGGCATCATGAAGTCCGGCGGCGCGTACCTGCCGATGGACACCACCTACCCGCGGGCGCGGGTGGCCACCATCCTCGCCACCGCCGGCGCGCGGATCCTGCTCGCCGAACCCGGCCTCGACGTCACCGTTCCCGGCGTCACCGTCCTGACGGTCGACGACGCGGTCGCCGCCCAGCCGGACACCCGCCCGGACGTCCCGGTCGCGGGGACCGACCTGATCCACGTGATCTTCACATCCGGTTCGACCGGTGCGCCGAAGGGGGTCGCGGTCGAGCACCGCAACGTCGCGCACTACCTGTCGGGCATGCTGCCCCGGCTCGGTGACGTGGCGGGCGCGTCGTTCGCGGTCGTCTCCACCCCTGCGGCCGACTTCGGCCTCACCGGCGTGTACGGCGCGCTGACCACCGGCGGCACCGTCCACCTGGTCGACCGGGACACCGCGATGGATCCGGAGTCCTTCGCCGGGTACCTCGCCGAGCACCCGGCCGACGTGCTCAAGTGCGTGCCCAGTCATCTGGAACTCCTTGCCCGGCACGGGGATCTGGCCACCGTGCTGCCGAGGCGGCTGCTGATCCTCGCCGGTGAGGCGTGTCCGTGGTCGCTCGTCGAGCGCGTCGAGGCGGCCCGCCCCGGCCTTCGGGTGCAGAGTCACTACGGGCACACCGAGAGCACGATGATCTCGATGACGTGCGACGTGGCGGCCGTCCCGCCGCACGAGCGCACCGGATACGTGCCACTCGGCACGCCGCTGCCCGGGGTCGTCGGGCATCTCGTCGACGCGCGCGGCGCGGTCGTGCCCGAGGGCATGACCGGTGAACTGGTGATCGGCGGGCCGCAGATCACCCGCGGCTATCTGGGCGACGACACGCAGACCGCGGCCCGGTTCGTGCCCGACCCGCTGGGCACCGGCGTGCGATGCTTCCGCAGCGGCGATCTGCTGCGGGTGCGGGCCGACGGCGCCGTGCAGTTCCTCGGCCGCGCCGACGACCAGGTCAAGGTGCGCGGCCACCGGGTGGAACTGGGCGAGGTCACCGCCGCGCTCCGCGACGTCGACGGGGTGGCCGAGGCCGTGGTGCTGCCGGTCGGCACCGGCCTGGACCGCAGGCTCGCCGCCTGGCTGGTCGGGCCGGGGCTCGACGTGGCGACCGTCCGCCGGACGCTGCGGGAACGCCTGCCCGACTACCTGGTGCCCGCCTCGCTCACGGTCCTGGATCGCTTGCCGCTCAACGCGAACGGCAAGATCGACCGGTCCGCGCTGCCCGACGTCGCCGAGCGGGAGCCCGCCGCGCGGAGGCCGGTGGCGACCCCGGCCGAGCGGCTCGTGGCGCGGGTCTGGGGCGACGTCCTCGGGAACGCCGACATCTCCGCCGACGACGACTTCTTCGCCGTGGGCGGTCATTCCTTCGCCGCGGTGCGCGTGGCGGGGCGGCTGGGTGAGGCGCTGCGCCGGGACGTCGCCGTGCGCACGGTGTTCGAGCACCCGGTGCTGGCCGACCTCGCCGCCGCGCTGGCCGCCGATCCGGGCGGCGCGTTCGGCGGCGCGCCCATCCCCGTGCGGCCGGACCCCGAAGCGCCCGCGCCCTTGTCGTCGGCGCAGGCGCGGCTGTGGTTTCTCGAACTGCTCGGCCCGGGGTCGGCCTATCACGCCGATCTCGTGCTGCGGCTGCGCGGGCCGCTGGACGCGGCGGCGATGGTGCTCGCCGTACGGGACGTCGCCGCCCGGCACACCGTCCTGCGCAGCGTCGTCGAGGAGCGGGACGGCACCCCGGTGGCCGTTCCGGTTCCCGCCGACCGCGTGCCCGTGTCCATTGTGGACGTATCCGCGGACCGGGTGGACGCGGCGTGCCGGGCGGAGCTGGCGCGGCCGTTCGCGCTCGACCGGGAGCCGCCGCTGCGGGCCTCGCTGTTCCGGATCGCCGCCGGTGAGCACGTCCTCGCGCTCACCGTGCACCACATCGCGACCGACAACTGGTCGCGCGGCGTCATCGGCACGGATCTCGCCGACGCGTACGCCGCGCGGCTCGCGGGATCGGCACCGGACGCGGCCCTGCCCGTCCAGTACGCGGACTACGCCGCCTGGCTGGCCGCCCGCGGGCGCGACGAGGACCTGGACTGGTGGTGCGACCGGCTGTCCGGGCTGCCGCCGCTGCTCGCGTTGCCGACCGACCGGCCCCGCCCGGCGGTGGCCGGCTGGTCCGGCGGGCACGTCCGGTTCGCCCTCCCCGCCGCGCTCACCGCACGCGTCCGGCAGGTCGCGGCCGAGGCGGGCGTGACGCCGTTCATGGTGCTGCTGGCCTGCTGGCAAGAACTGCTCGGCCGCCGCGCCGGGACCGACGACGTCGCCGTCGGCGTGCCGGAATCCGGGCGGCATCACCCGGACGCCGAGTCGACGGTGGGCTGTTTCGTGAACACGCTCGTGTTGCGCACGGACCTCGGCGGCGACCCGACCGTGCGGGAGTTGCTCGGCCGGTCCCGCGAGACCGTGCTCGGCGCGTTCGCGCACGCCGAGACACCTCTCGAAAGGATCATCGAGCGGCTGCGGCCGGAGCGGTCGGTGGGCGCGACGCCGATCTTCCAGGTATTGCTGAACGTTCTCGACCAGCCGGCGACGCCGCCCGCCATCCCGGGTGTCGAGGTGACGGCCGTCCGCGACGCGGGCGAGCAGGTGAAGTTCGACCTCAGCATGGTGCTGGTCAACGACGGCGACACCTACCTCGGCGGCCTCGCCTACCGGGCCGACCTGTTCGACGCCGTCACCGCCGACGGGATCGTCGCGGACTTCCAAGCACTCCTGACCGGGTTACTGTCCGATGTGGACCAGCCGGTCGCCGCGGTCGGTCCGGCCCGCAGCGGGCCCCGCCCGGTCACCGAGCCCATTCCCGTGACGGTGAAGGGTTCCCGTGCACTGGAAACGCCGGCCGAGCAACGCGTCGCCCAGGTATGGGCACAGGTACTCGGCTTGCCCGAGGTCCGTGCGGACGACGACTTCTTCGCCCTCGGCGGCCATTCGTTCACCGCGGTCCGCGCGGTCCGGCTGATCGACGAGCGGCTCCGGGTCATCGACCTGTTCCTGCACCCGACCGTCCGCGAACTGGCCGCCCATCTCGACGCCGGGCGGGAGACCGACGACGGGCGCCTGCTGCACCGCCTCTCCCCCGCCCGCGCGGGCACACCGGAGCTGACGCTCGTCTGCGTGCCCTACGGCGGCGGCTCGGCCGCGGTGTTCCAGCCGCTGGCCACCGAACTCGCCGCCGCCGCACCGGAAATCGACCTGCTCGCCGTCGAACTGCCCGGCCATGACGTGGCCCGGCCCGACGAGGCGTTCCGCACCGTCGACGAGGTCGTGGACCTGCTGGCCGACGAGATCGGCCGGACCGTCACCGGCCCTGTCGCGGTGTACGGGCACTGCGTCGGCTCCGCGGTGGCCACCGCGCTCGCCGCCCGGCTCGAGTCCGACGGCCGCGTCGTCGCCGGAGTGGTCGTGGCGGGCAGCTTCCCCGCCGCACGCCTGCCGGGCAGGCTGTCGGCCTGGCTGCAGCGCCGGTTCCCGCGCGAACGCTGGGTGGCGGACCGGCTCTACCGGGACACGCTGCGGGCCACCGGCGGACTGCTGGACGACATGGACGAGTCCGCGAGCGCGGCGATGCTGCGGGCGTTGCGGCACGACGCCGGGCAGGCGCAGGCGTGGTTCGGCCGCGCGCTCGACCCGGACGCCGCCGGAAGACCCCGGCTCACGGCCCCGGTCCTGTGCGTGGTCGGGTCGAGCGACCCGGCGACCGAGCTGTACCAGGAGCGATACCGCGAGTGGGGCGTGTTCGCCGATCGCGTCGAACTGGCCGTGCTGCCCAAGGCCGGGCACTACTTCCTGCGCCACCAGGCCGCCGAGGTCGCCGCACTGCTGCGGGACCGGCTGTCCCGCTGGGCCGGCGGCGACCTGCCGCCCGAAGTCCACGACGTCCCGGTCGCCGCGACCGCGACCCGGCGCGGGCTGCGTGCGTTCTACACCGTGGCGGGTGGCCAGGCGGTGTCGATGATCGGCAACGAGCTGAGCGCGTTCGCCCTCGGCGTGTGGGCCTATCAGCTCAGCGGCCGCGTCGTCGACCTCGCGCTGGTCATGTTGCTCGCCCGCGTGCCGAGCATGCTGCTGACCCCGATCGGCGGCGCGCTCGCCGACCGGGTCGACCGCAGGCGGATCATGCTGTGCTGCGACCTGGCGAGCGGCGCGGCGATGGCCGTGCTCGCCGTGCTGTTCGCCTTGGGGCGGCTGGATCTCGTGGCGGTGTGCGCGATCGTCGGGGTCATGTCGGTGGCTTCGGCGTTCCACCGGCCCGCCTACCTGGCGGCGATCGCCCAGCTGGTGCCGAAGCCGTACCTGCCGCAGGCCAACGCGCTCGCCGACATGGGCGCCGGGCTCGGCACCGTGCTCGGGCCCGTCCTCGGCGGTGTCCTCATGGGACTGTCCGGGCTGACCGCGGTCGTCGTGGTCGACGTCGCCACGTTCGCGATCGGGGTGCTCACCCTGGTGCTGGTGCGGTTCCCGAACCGGATGTTCTTCACCCAGGCCGAACCGTTCGCGAAGGCGGTCACCGGCGGATGGAGGTTCGTGCTGCGCCGCAAACCGCTGCTGGTGATGATCGGCTACTTCGCGGTGGTCAACTACTTCACCGCCGTGATGTGGGTCGGGCTCACCCCGCTGGTCCTGTCGATCGGCTCGACGGGCGAACTGGGGATGGTCAGTGCCGTCGGCGGGATCGGGGCGGCGGTGGGCGCGCTCGTCGTGATCACCTGGGGCGGCACCGCGCGCCGGGCCACCGGCATGATCGCCTTCGTCATCGGCTCCGGGCTCGGCGTGGCGCTGATGGGCGCGTGGCCTTCGGTGTTCGTGGTCGCGATCGGCCTGTTCGTGCGGCTGGCGTGTATGAGCATCGGCAACGCGCACTGGCTGTCGGTGATCCAGACGAAGGTCGGCCAGCGGTTGCAGGGCCGGGTGCTGGCGATCAACGTCATGCTGGCCACCGCCATGCAACCGCTCGGCTTCCTGACCGCGGGACCGCTCGCCGACCGGCTCGGCGGCTTCGCCACGCTGATGGTGGTCTCCGGCGCCGTGCTGGTGGTGTGGGGTGTGCTCGGCCTGCGGTACCGGCCGCTGCGCGACATCGAGGACCTGCTGCCGGACGCGGCGCCACCGGCGGAGATCGACGCCGACCTCGACCGCGTGCAGGCGGTCGCCGACCGGAACCTGGCGCGGTGACGCCGATGTCCTCCCTCGTCACCCCCGCGGACCTGCGCTCCGCCGCCAAGCGGATCCGGCACTCCGTGCACCGCACGCCCCTGCTCGGCCCGTTCGGCGACCTGTGGCTCAAGCCGGAACACCTGCAGCGGACCGGTTCGTTCAAGGCACGCGGCGCGCTCAACGCGGTCGCCCGGCTCACCACGGGCCACGTCCTCGCCCAGTCGTCCGGCAACCACGGGCGGGCCGTGGCGTACGCGGCGGCACGGCACGGGCTGCGGGCCACGGTCGTCCTGCCCGCCACGGCGCCCGCGTTGAAGGTGGACGCGGTCCGTGCGCTCGGCGCCCACGTCGTGATCGTGCCGCCCGCGCTGCGCGAGCGGGCCACGGCCGAGCTCGCGGCGCGGACCGGCGCCACCGTCGTCGGTTCCGCCGACTTCGACGTGATCGCCGGGCACGGCACGGTCGGCGCCGAGATCATGGCGGATCTGCCGGACGTCCGCACCGTCCTGGTGCCGGTGTGCAACGGCGGTCTGCTCGCCGGGGTCGCCGCCGCCGTGAAAGCGGTGTCCCCCGGCACCCGGGTCGTCGGCGTCGAGCCGGCACTGGCCGGGGACGCGGCGGAATCGCTGCGGCTGGGCAGGCTGGTGCGGTGGCCGGTGGAGCGGACCTACCGCACGATCGCGGACGGGCTGCGCGCGCCGGTGCTCGGCGAACTCGCCTGGCGGCACATCAAGGTGCTCGTGGACGACATCGTCACCGTCGACGAGGACGGCATCGTCGCCGCGCAGGAGTACCTGTCCGGCCGGTTCGGCGTGCGAGCCGAGCCGAGCGGGGCGGTGGCGACCGCCGCCCATCTGACCGGGCGATGGCGGGGCGCGACCGTGGCGATCGTGTCCGGCGGCAATGTCGCCGCCCCGGCTCCGGTGGCGCGGGGAGAGCGGGTGTCCGTTGAGCACGGATGAGTTGAGCGGTGTGCTCGCGACGATCGGCGGCACGCCGCTGGTCGCGCTGGAGCGGGTCGTGCCGATCGCGGACGTCCAGGTGTTCGCGAAGATGGAGAAGTTCAATCCGGGCGGCAGTGTCAAGGACCGCACCGCGCTGCACATGCTGCGCGGCAAGATCCAGGCCGGGGAGCTGGTACCGGGCCGGTCGGTGGTGGTGGAGTCGACGTCCGGCAACCTCGGCGTCGGCCTCGCCCAGCTGTGCGCCTACTTCGGACTCGAACTGATCTGCGTGGTCGACACTCGGACGACCGCGCAATCCGTCGCGCTGTTGAAGGCCTACGGCGCGGCGGTGGAAGTCGTGTCCGCGCCGGACGGCGACCTGCTCGGCGCGCGGATCGGCCGAGTCCGGGAGCTGGTGGCACTGTTGCCGGACGCGTTCTGGCCCAACCAGTACGAGAATCCGCTCAACGCGGCCGCGCACGAACAGACGATGGCCGAGATAGTCACCGCGCTGGACGGCCGGGTCGATTACCTGTTCTGCTCGGTGAGCACCGGCGGCACGCTGCGCGGCTGCGCCGACCACATCCGCGACCGCGGCCTGACCACGAAACTGGTCGCGGTCGACGCGGCGGGCAGCGCGATCTTCCACACCCCGACCGAGCACCGGCTCATCCCCGGGCACGGTGCCGGGTGGCGGCCGCCGCTGGTCGGCTCGGCCGATTCCACCGGTGTGATCAGCGAGATCGTCCACGTGACCGACCTGGAATGCGTGCGTGCCTGCCGGTCGCTGGTGGCGCGCGAAGCGATCCTGGCGGGCGGGTCGTCGGGTGCGACCGTGGCCGCGCTCGGCAAGCTGCGCCACCGCATCCCCGCCGGTTCCCGCTGTGTGCTCGTCTTCCCCGACGACGGCAACCGCTACCTCGACACCATCTACTCGGATTCCTGGGTACTCGAGCACTTCGGTGAAGTTCCCGAGGTCACGGCCCGGCCGTTGACCGCCGCCCGGTAAGGAGAAACCTTGCGCCACCTCATTTCCCTCGACGATCTCACCGACGGGGAACTGCGTTCCATCGTCGCGCGGGCGACGACCCTGGCCGCCGATCCGCGGCAATCGGGTTCGCCGCTGTCCGGCGAGGTCGTCGGGATCTACTTCAGCAAGACCTCCACGCGCACCCGCACGGCGTTCTCGTCGGGCGCGCTGCGGCTCGGCGCGCGCATCGTCTCCTACGGGCCGGGCGATCTGCAGCTCAACACCGGGGAGACCATCGCGGACACCGGCCGGGTGCTGTCCTCCATGCTCGACGCGCTCGTGGTGCGCACCGCCGGCGACCCGGTGGAGCTGCGGGCCATGGCCGACCAGAAGCGGATGTCGGTGGTCAACGCCATGACCGCGGACGAGCATCCCACCCAGGCACTCGCGGATCTCACCACGATGGCCCGCCGGTTCGGGCGCGTCGACGGGCTGCGGGTGCTGTATCTCGGCGAGGGCAACAACTCCGCGGCCGCGCTCGCGTTGGCGCTCACCCGGTTCCCCGGTACCGAACTGCAGCTGCGCACCCCGCCCGGTTACGGCCTCGATCCCGCGGTGCTGGCCCGTGCGCGAGCGCACGCCGCACGACACCGAGCGTCCATTGTGGAGCGTCACGACATGGACGACCTGCCCGTGTCCGACGTCGTGTACACCACGCGATGGGAGACGACGGGGACGACCAAACCGGACCCTGACTGGCGCGAGGTTTTCGCGCCGTTCCAGGTGACGCGGGCGTTGTGGCGGACCAGTCCGGACGCGGTGTTCATGCACGACCTGCCAGCGCACCGCGGCGAGGAGGTCACCGCGGAGGTGCTGGACGGCCGGGACAGCATCGCGTTCACCCAGGCGGAGAACAAGATGTACAGCGCGATGGCGGCACTGGAATGGTGCCGGGGCAAGGATTCGGCATGAGCGAGCAGTGGTACGACCAGGCGGACACGGGGCTGGCGGGCGCGGGCCGGGTGACCGTGCTGTCGCGCGCGGACGTCCGGCGCTGCCTCGCGACGATCGACCCGGTCGAGATCGTGCGGCGGACGCTCGCCCGTCACGACCGTGGCGAGAGCCTGCTCCCCGCGGAGGCGTACCTGCGATGGGAGAACTCGCGGGGTGCCTACACCCGGTCCATCGGCATGCCCGGCGCGGTGGGGCCGCACCACGGTATGAAGATCATCAACGCCAGCGTGTCCAACCCGGCGGCGGGCCTGGAACGCGCTGGCGGGCTGGGCCTGTGCTTCGACGCCGAGACCGCCCGGGTCACGTCGATCATGGAGGCGGGTCTGCTGAGCGCGGTGCGCACCGCGGCGGTGAGCGCGGTCGGTGTCGACGTCACCGGTTTCGGCGGCGCCCGCTCGCTCGCGATCGTGGGATGCGGAGCGCAGGGGCGGATGCACGCGACGCTGCTGACCCGCAGGTTGCCTTCCCTGCGCGCCGTGTCGCTGCACGACCGCGACCCGGCCGTCGCCCACCGCCTCGCGGACCTGCTCTCCCGCGACGACCTCGAAGTGACCGTGCACGACAAGGCCCGCGACGCGGTCGGCGCCGGCGAGATCGCGGTCTTCACCACCACCGCCGACGAGGGTTACGTGACCCCCGACTGGGCGCGTCCCGGCGCACTGCTGGTCAACGTGTCACTGGGCGATCTGGCGGATGAGACGTTCCTCGACGCCGCGGCCCTGTACGTCGACGACCTCGACCTGGTGGCGGACAATCCCCGCCGCCCCCTCGGCCGCCTGATGCGCGACGGACTGGTCACCCGCCCGTCGGACGGCACGGCGAAACCCGTCGACGCCACCTTGGGCGGGCTGCTCACCGGCCGGTACCCCAGCCGTGGCACCGCCCGGCCGCACGTCGTGCTCAACCCGTTCGGCATGGGCGTGCTGGACGTGGCGCTCTACGGCGCCATCGCCTCGCAAGCCCGTCACTTGGGCTTCGGATCGCTCATCGATCTCGGCTGATGCCTTGGGTCCGGCGTTTTCGAACAACCTCGATCAAGATCACCGCACAAGATCACTAGGCGGCTCCACGTATTGCCGATAATGTTCGCCGTGGCCAGTTGATTGGCTGACGGAAAATCACTCACGCGGGCAAGTCGTGCTCTTCTGGCGCGGAAATAACCCAGAAGGCCTTTCGATCCGAACAACGAGAAAGAGAACACCAGTGAAGAAATGGACGACACGGGTCACGACCGGCCTGCTGGTCGCGGGAATGGCACTCGCCGTGCAGAGCGCGCCGGCGATGGCCGAGGAAGAGGTGGACGCCACCACGACCGAGGTCGCACTGACCGACGTGACCACGGAGGGCATCGACGCTTCCGGCGACTGCGGCGGATGGCGGGGCGGTTTGGCGGGCTACGGCCGCTGGAAGGTGGACAAGGCGGGCTGCGGCTACATCAGCCCGGATTCCAAGAAGAACCCGCAGCACCGCCGCTACACGTGGAAGCTCCCGCCCGGTAGCAACAGCAGGATCTGTGTCCAGGCGGAGGGCCACTACTGGAGCACCAAGAAGAACAAGAGCGTCAAGACCTGGAAGACGGCGGGATGCGGAACCGGCGGCACCGTTGTCGTGCGCTGGTCGGGCCCGCCGAAGAAAGGCGGCGGCTACCTCGGCCTCGCCGCGACCCCCAGGGTGCGCGCGAAGGTCCAGCCGGGCTTCGGCGGCGTCGCGTACAGCTGGAAGTGAGCCTGCTCGCGCCGGCGTGACCGATGGCCACCACGGATCCGGGACACCGCCACTCCCCCTCGATGGCGCCCCGGATCCGTGGTGCACCGGCCACGTCGCGCATCAAGCGAATTGGCGCGGGCCTCTTTGCCAGTCCCGCCGGCGTCATGTCGCGAAAGCCACTTTCGGGACATCACACGTCTCGAAAGTGGCTTTCGCGGCACGCGTTCAGGCCACCTAGGCAGGCCGCCGACGTTGCGAAAGCCACTTTCCCAACCTCCACCGTTGCGAAAGTGGCTTTCGCAACACGCCTTCAGGCCACCTGGGCAGGCCGCCGACGTTGCGAAAGCCACTTTCCCAACCTCCACCGTTGGGAAAGTGGCTTTCGCGACACGCCACATTGCATTACCCCGCTGGAACAGCCCTTGCCGCCTAGCGCAGTCCGATCTCCGTGAGCAGCGCCTGCGCCTTCCGCCCGTGATCGTCGGCCATGCCGGTGTCGCCGGCGACGGCCGCTCCGTGCTCGATCCCTTTGTGCGCCCGCGCTTGTTCGTAGCGGTCACCGAGTTTTTCGGCGACCGCAAGCGCTTCCCGGTGCCGGACGATCGAACCGGCGGCGTCGCCCAGGTCGCCGAGTGCGATACCGATGCCGTTGAGCGCCTTGATCTCGAACTCCCCCAAGCTGTTCCGGCGCGCGAGGTCCAGTGCCTCGGTCAGGTGCACCAGGGCGTCGTCGTGCTCGCCCAGCCGCGCGAGCAGCGAGCCGATGTGGAGCAACGCCTCGGTCTCCGGGAACGGGTAGCCGAATTCGCGTGCGGTGGCGAGCGCCCGCCGGTAGTGGCCGAGTGCCTCGGCGGAGTGACCCTGCTGCTCGTGCACCGTGCCGAGGTTGCCGTAGGTCAGGCATTCCCCCACCCGGTCCCCCACCTCCAGCATGATCGCCAAAGCCTCGTCGAGGTACGCCTGGGCCTTGTCCCAGTCACCGACGCGCATCGCGCTGTTCCCGAGGTTGCCCAGCGCGCGGCTCTCGCTGGTGCGGTTGCCGGTCTCCCGGTGCACGAGCAACGCCTGCCGGTAGCAGTCCTCGGCCGCCGCGAAGTCGCTGAGCCGGTCGAACGCGTTGCCGAGATTGTTCAGTGCCCGCGCCCAGCTCGCCCGGTCGCCGCCCGCCTCGTAGCGCGCGAGCGCCTCCTTGAGCCGGTCGATGCTCTCCTGATAGCGATTGGAACGCAGGTAGACCGCCCCGAGGCTCATGTACGCGCTCGCCTGGACCAGCGGGTCGGCGGCGCGGACCGCGACACCGTGCACGATCTCCGCGTCGGCGAAGTGCAGCGCGTTGTACAGGTACCGGTTCAGGATCGGCGACATCATGGCCGCGTCCTCGCGCCCACCCTGTTCCTCGGTCAGCACGGTGATACCGACCAGGTTGTGCCGCTCGGCGTCCAGCCACGCCGTCGCCGCCGCGACGTCGGCGAAATCCGGCGCCGGAACGTCCGAAGTGGACACAACGGGCCTGCGGTCGCACTCGTGCGGGGCGTAGCGGTCCATGGCTCGGCAGGCGGCGTGCCGGTAGTAGCCGAACAACCGCCCGAGTGCGGCCCGCCGCGCGGAGGCGGCGTCCACGTCCCGCGCCAGTCCCGCCGCGTAAAGACGGACGACGTCGTGCAGGCCGAACCGGTCCTGGACGCTACGCTGCACCAGGCTGCCGGCGACCAGTTCCCCCAGCAGCGCCTCAGCCTTGGGTAGATCCACCCCGGCGAGCGCGGCCGCCGCCCGCGCGTCGACGTCGCGGCCGGGGTGGATCGCGAGGAGCCGCAGCAGCAGCGCGGCATCGGCGGGCAGGTCCGCATAGGACAGGCCGATGGCGTTCTCCAGCTCGTCCTCGACCCGCAGGCTGTCCCGGCGTTCCGCGAGCCGGGCGGCGTGGTCGCGCAACGTCCAGTCGCGCCGGTTCCGGATCCGGCCCGCCACCACCGTCAACGCCAGCGGCAGATGACCGACCAGCTCGGCGATCCGCGCGGCGGCCTCGGTGTCCTCGGCGACCTTCGCTTCGCCGACCAGCCTGCGCAACATGTCGAGCGACTCGGTCCCCGGAAGCGCGTCCAAGTGCACGAGCCGCGCACCGGCCAAGCCGGTCAGGCGCCGTCTGCTGGTGATCAGCACGGTGCCGCCCGGCCGGTCCGGCAGCAGCGGGCACACCTGATCGGCGTCCGCCGCGTTGTCCAGCACCACGACCGGCCGCCGGTCCGCGAGCAGCCTGCGATAGGTCGCCCGCCTGCCGTCGGAGCCGAGGCGGTGGATCTCCTTCCCCGGCACCCCGAGCCGCCGGAGGAACTCGTCCAGCACCGCGAGCGGATCGGCGGGCGCGCGGTCGGCGTCGTAGCCACGCAGGTCCGCCCACAACCGGACCTCGGCACCGTCCCGGTGTGCCAGCCGGTGCGCGGCACGGACGGCGAGACTGGTCTTGCCGACGCCTGCCATCCCGTCGATCACCACCACCGGCGAGCGCTCGTCGCCCCCGGTGATCGCGGCCAGCTCGGCCTGCCTGCCGACGAACTCCGTGCTGTCGGCGGGCAGCTCACCCGCCACGGTCACCCACGACGAGTCGGCCGTGAGGCCCGCGATCACCTGACACACCTGACGCCACCGCGCCACCACCGCCTCGTCGGCGGCGAGCGCGCGCACGATGTCCGCGACGAGGTCCACGTCCATCCGCCGCCTGCCCGGCTGCAGGCAGCGGTAGACCGTGTTGAACACCGGCAGGTCGGGGTTGCCCGCCGTCCGCCGCGCCCGGACGACCCGCCGGTGCAGCTCCCGGTAGGACACGCCGTTCCAGCCGCGCAGCGAGTTCAGCCGGGCCGCCAGCTCGTCGAACGAACCGGCGCCCACCGGCTCCGGCGTTCGGTCGGGATCCATGGCCGGAAAGGGTAGTCCGTTCGGCCGATCGGCAAGGTCCGAACAGGACGATCCGCCGGACAGCGAGTTCGTCCATCCGGCCCACCCGGTCGCCGATCTCGACTATGGTCGAGCCGCATTCGGTCCGGGGGTCGCCACCGGGCGGATCGGTTCACGTGTCCAGGGGGTTCCTGTGCCGGAGGAACGGCCGCCGAGTCCGATCGGGGCTCGGTCGTACGACGAGCTTTCCCAGCGGCTGCGGCAGGCGCTGGCCTGGGCGGGATTGACCCACCGGGAACTGCACCGCCGGGTGCGGCGCCTGCGCACGGCCAGGGGCGCGGCCGACCTTCCCGCCTACAACACCGTGTACCGCTGCCTGCTGCCGGGACGCAAGCGACTCGACGTCGAGCTGGTCGTCGACATCGCGGCCGTGCTGCTCGGCATGGACGTCGCGGCGGAATGGCGGCAGGCGCACCGGGTGATCACCGGGCACGCCACCGAGGCGGCCGTGATCAGCGTGGCCGATCACCTGCCCACCCCGGACGGCGGGTTCGTCGGCAGGCAGGCGCAGCTGAGCCGGATACTGGAGGCCGGGCCGGACGCCGCCGGCGTATGGGCGATCTCCGGGATGGCCGGGGTCGGCAAGACCCGGTTCGCCAGCGAGGTCGCGCGGCTGCTGGCCGCGCGGGGCCGGTTCGCCGACGTGCGGCTGGTGGTGAATCTCCGCGGTTTCGACGCGGATCGGCCCGCCGCGGACCCGGCCGCGGTGCTCGAAGGCTTCCTGCGCCGGCTCGGGGCGTCCGGTAGCGAGATCGGCTGCCTCACCCTCGCCGGCCGGAGCGCGCTGTTCCGGCGGCTGCTGGACGGGCGTCGCGCGCTGATCCTGCTGGACAACGCGGCGTCGGTCGACCAGGTGCTGCCGTTGCTGCCCGATCTGCCGACCTGCCTGGTGCTGGTCACCAGCAGGCGCCGCCTCACCGGGCTGGACACGGCCCGGCACGTGGCGCTGGACGTGTTCACGCCGGAGGAGTCGGTCGAGTTGCTCCGCGACGGGATCGGCGACGAACGCGTCGACGCGGAGCGGGGCGAAGCGGCCGACATCATCGAACTGGTCGGCCGGTTACCGCTGGCCCTCGCACTGGTGACCCGGCGGCTGGCCGCCTCGGACGAGTGGACGATGGCCGACCACCGCGACCGCCTCGCCGACCTGCGGACCATGCTGAGGCTGGACGACGGGGTCGAAGTCGCGTTGCGCACGTCGTACGACGAGCTGGCCGAAGCCGACCGCGTCCTGCTCGGCTTGCTCGCCATCTATCCGGGACGCGATTTCGACGACCACGCGGCCGCGGCGCTGGCGGGCGTCGAGGTCGGCGTCGTGCGCCGCCAACTCGACGACCTGGTGGCGGCCAACATGATCACCGCCCGCGCCTCCCGGTTCGAACTGCACGACCTGGTCCGGGTGTTCGCCGAGAAACGCGTCCGGGAGAGCGTCCAAGCCCGGATGCGCCGGGCCGCGGCCGGGCGGCTGCTCGACTTCCAGCTCGCCACCGCCCGTGCCGCGCTCGTCACCTGCTATCCCCACGAGGCGGAGCGGTGGGAGGACCTGCCCACCCCCGCGGCGCGCGCTCTCGTGTTCGACGGGGCGGACGAGGCGATGGCCTGGCTGGACACCGAGCGGGTCAACCTCGTCGTCGCGTCCGGCTGGGCGCTGAACGAGGGACGCGACGACCACGTGACGCGGCTCGCGTGCGTGATGACCAGCTATTTCGAGGCGCGCGTGCACGTGAGCGACGCGCAGGCCCTGTTCGGCAACGCCGTCCGGGTCGCGTCCGGTGTCACCCGGGGGCACGTCCTGAACGGGCTGGCCATGACCCATTGGCAACGGGGCGACGCCGCCGAAGCGCTCGTCGTCCTGGAAGAAGCGATCAGGGAGTTCTCCGCCGCCGGTGCATCCGATTACGTCGTCAACCTGTCGGGCAACGTCGGCCTGTTGCTGACCGGTCTCGGCGACTATCGCGCCGCGTTGCCCTGTTTCCGGCGGGCCATGGAGTTCGCCGTCGCAAGGAACAACGAGTCGTTCCGGGCACGGCAGTTGTGCAATATCGGCCTCGCCGAAATGCGGCTGGGGAACTATCCCGCCGCCGTCGACAATCTGTCGCAGGCGCTCGCCGTGACCAGGGCGAGCGCGGACCACCTCTGCGAATGCCGGGCGCTCGACGGTCTCGGCACCACGTTCTGGCGAATGGGAAAGGACACCGAGGCAGGGGCCCATTACGAGCAGGCGCTCGCCGTGGCGAGGCAGTCGCACAACCGGGCCGACGAGGGCAAGGTGCTCAACCATCTCGGGGTCCTGCTCGTCGCGGCGGGGCGGTTCGACGAGGCGCTGGCGCATCATCGGCAGGCCATCGAACTGGCAAGGGAAATCGGCGGCAGGGAAGGAATGCTGGCCGCGACCAACGACATGGCCGCGGCCCTGCTCGCCGCCGGGCGGGCCGACGACGCCGTGCGTTGCCTGCGGCAGTCGATCGAGTCGGCGACCGCGGCGGACAGCCGTTACGAACTGGCCAGAGCCCAAAGTGGACTCGGCGACGCACTGTCCGCCGCCGTTGATCCGGTCGCCGCGCGGAAACACTGGCGGACCGCGCACGCCGCGTTCATCGAGATGGGTGTGCCGGAGGCCGTCGACGTCCACGAACGTCTCGTGTCGGCCGCGACGGTGGCGTCGTAGGTCAGGCCCGTTGGAGCGGCGTTCCCGCCGCCCCAACGGATCCGGTCAGTCGTCGAGGGCGTCGAGCACGCGTCCGAGGTCGACGAACTTGAAGTTCGTGGCGTCCCGGCCCGGCTCCCCCGGCTTGTCGTCACCGTCCTGGACGACGAGCAGGCCGTTCGGGTACCTGCCGCCGAGCGGCTCGTTGAGGACGGCGGCGCCGTCGCTCTCCTCGGTTCCGTCGAGGGTCGCGGACGCGGCGGTCACCCGGAAGCCGCCTTCGTACTCGTTGTCTTCGTCGAGTTCGCGGTCGTAGGCGGCGAAAGTGTCGTCCCCCTGGCTGGAGGCGAGCAGGTAGCCGTCGCCGTCCTTCTGCTTGAGGATGGTGAGACCTTCGACGTCGGCCGACAGGCGCTTGCCACCGTAGCCCGGGTCGGATCCGGGTACGCATTCCTCGGTCGCCTCGTCGTAGGTTCCGGGGATGCCGTACTCGCGGACCTTGTCGATGAGCTTCGGAGTGCCTTCGAGGCCGGCGTCCAGCCGCCAGATTCCGACATCCTCCTGCCCGGCGTAGAGAGTGCCGGTCGCGGCATCGACGACCATGCCCTCGACCTGGGGCAGTTCACCCGGCTCACCGCACGGAGTCCACGTCTTGCCGTTCGGCAGCCGGAACTCGGACGGCAACACGAGCGAGCGCACCTCGCGGTAGGAGACCGTGCCTCCGGCGCCCGCGGTCAGCTCCAGCAGGCTGAGCGCGGTGCGTTCCCGCTGGCTGACCACCGCGTACGAACGGCCGCTGGCGGGATCGGTCCAGGTGGCGAGGCCGTAAGCGGTGCGCTGGTCGTTGATCTCCTCCTGCGACGACGAGAAGATCGCCGGCGCGGCGGGATCGGTGACGTCGGTGAGCGGGGCGCCGGGGTTTCCGCCGTCGATACGGTAGATCCGCAGCCGGTCACGGCCGCGATCGCTGGTGACGGCCAGGTCGCTCACCCGGGAGCCGGCCTTCACGCGGTGCACGAGGTCGACGTTGTTGAACCGGCCGGGCGCATCGTCCGGTCCGGGCGCTTCGGGCGCCGGAATCGACTGCACTTCACGGCCGTCGAGGTCGTAGACCCGCAGGCCGCCCTCCTTGACCGTGGCGACGACGAGGCTCCGGTCGGGAGCCGCCGGGTTGCGCCAGATCGCCGGGTCGTCGGCGTCCGCGTTGCCGCCTGCTTCGTCGTCGTACACGGCCGGGGTTTCGGTCGTCGGCTTGACGCCGGGCAACGCGTCGGCCGCCGAGGCCGAAGGGGGCAAGACCGCGGAGAGCGCCGTGACCAGCACGAGCCCGCCGACGGTGACGCGGGCTCTGGAGGCCTGAGCCATGAAGGTGTTCCTTCCTGGAGCGAATCGGACAGCCCACTATGAAGTCACCGCGTGACAAGTTACCCGAAAGTAACGGCACATCCGGGTGACCAGGACGTGAACACCGCCGTCCCCTTGCTCGGTCACGAGTGGCGTTTCGGGTTATTTGAGAGGCAAGGCAAACGTGTCGTGCTGTGAGCGGAGACGGGCCTGCGGGACCGATCATGACCCAAACTGTCCACAAGGGACACTCAAGGTTCTTCTGATGCCCGATTTGGGCGCTTTGCGCGGGAGTCGTGAGTGGCAATGATCGTCCTAACCCTCTTTATCACTCACGACACCGCGCGGAATCGGGCATCGCGACACAAATCAGGCGTTAAATCGGCGCGAAGAGTCCCTTGTGGACATTTGGCGGGCGGTGGGCCGACAGTCTCTCCGGGGCCACGCCATCCCGTCTCGGCGCGAAGTAGCGAAGACGGCCTGCGCGTCAGGGGGCCGACCACGCCAGGTTTGACTTACCCCTCAAATAGAACCCGAAACGCCACCCACGACCCGCAGCAAGTGATTGCGCGATCCCGCCGCCGCGGTCTATCTTCCTACGTGTCCGGATAGCGTTCCGAAGTGTCCGCATACCGGACACGCGCCTGTCCGGCCGACTCGACGAGGAGCGAAAGTGACGAACGTGCCCGCCTCGCACGAAACGGCCGGTTCGAGGTCTGGCGGCGTAAGCCGGTCGGCGTTCCGGCGGGTCCTGGCGGGCAGTACCGCCGGCGCGGTGCTCGAGTGGTACGACTTCGCGCTCTACGGAATCCTCGCGGCCACCGTGCTCGGGCCGCTGTTCTTCCCCGGCGGCGACGGGTTCGCCCAGTTGCTGCTCGCGCTGGCGACACAAGGGCTCGGCTTCGTCGCGCGCCCGATCGGCGGCATCGTGTTCGGGCATCTCGGTGATCGCCTCGGCCGCAAACCCATGCTGGTGACCACTTTCCTGCTGCTCGGGCTGTCGACCTCCGCGATCGGGCTGCTCCCCACCTACGCTCAGGCCGGCATCGGGGCGACGATCTCGCTCGTCGTGCTGAGGCTGATCCAAGGGTTCGCCCTCGGCGGCGAATTCGGCGCGGCCGTGCTGATGGTCAGCGAGTACGGAAGCCCGAAACGGCGGGGCTTCTGGTCGGCCTGGCCGCAGGCGGGGGCGCCGCTGGGCACGGTGCTCGCCACGGCCGTGGTCGGCGGGATCGCCTTGGTACTCCCCGAAAACGCCTTCGACCAATGGGGCTGGCGAGTCGGTTTCCTGTTCGCGATCCCGTTGCTGGCCATCGGTTTCTGGATCCGGCGGCGTATCGACGAGTCTCCGGTATTCCAGGAAGCGCAGGCGCGGGCCACGGCATCCGCGGACGCCGTCCGGGAGCGGTCGAGCATCCTGGAGACGCTCGCCCACCCCGGTCCCGTCCTCCGCGGGCTCGGCGTGCGGCTGGGCGAGAACGTGGCCTTCTACGTCTACACCGTCTTCGTGGTCGCCTATACCACGAAAACCTTCGGCTACGGCAAGTCCGACGTCCTCCTCGCCGTGGCCGTCGGGTCCCTGCTGCAGTTCGCGGGGATGCTGGCCGGCGGCTACTGGTCGGACCGCGTCGGACGGCGTATCGCCATGCTGGTCCCCGCGGCGGGCCTCGCGGTGTGGGCACCGGTCTTCTTCGCCATCGTCCAAGCCGACAATCTGCCGTTGCTCTATCTCGGTATCGGCGTCGGCGCGGCACTGCACGGACTCCTCGCCGGGCCGGAAGCCGCGTGGATCGCCGAACTCTTCCCGACCCGCCGCCGTTTCGCCGGTGCTTCGCTGGTGTTCCAGGGTTCCTCGATCATCGCCGGCGCGCCCGCTCCCCTCATCGCCGTGTGGCTGGCCGAAAAACAGGGCCCGACGGCGGTCGTGCTGTACCTCGTCGGCACGATCGCGGTCACCCTCGTCGCGCTGCTCCTCAGCGCCGAAACCCGGGGCGCCGACCTGAATTCCGGCGACAGGTGACCGGCGAAATCCCGGCATGACGCCGGCCGACCGCAATTCGAGTGCGCGAAGCCGGGACGGCCGCTACGGTCCTGGCCATGACCTCGGATGAGTTCGTACCGGCCGGATTCGTCCCTCCGGCCTCGCTCGTGACCGAACGGTTCCGCCTCGAACCGCTGGGGCCGCAACACAATTCGGCCGACCACGCCGCCTGGATGTCGAGTATCGAGCACATTCGCTCCACTCCCGGCTATCCCGACGGCGACTGGCCGCCTCGCGACGGCATGACTCCCGAAGAGAACCTCAAGGATCTTCGCCGCCACGCGGCGGACTTCGCGCGACGCACCGGGTTCACCTTCACCGTCCTCGACCCGGCGGACGACGTCATCGGTTGCGTGTATCTGTATCCCCCGGACTCCGAAGAATGGGACGTCACGGTGCAATCCTGGGTACGAGCCGACAAGGCGGACCTCGACGCGGCACTCGCCGACACGGTCGCGCGCTGGCTCGCCTCGGAATGGCCGTGGAAACGCGTGGACCGCTGCGGCCGCTTCTGATCCATGGCTTCTCAGCTCCAGACGAACAGGTCCTGTTCGAGGTTCATCGCCGCGAAAAGGTGATCGCGCGACGCTTCGAGTTCCTGGCGCAACCGGGTCAGGTCCGCGTCGAGCAGCCGTCCCTTCCACTTGCGCACCTTGCCGGCGACGATCACCGTCTCGACGTTGGTGCGGTCCATCAGCGACACGACCGCTCCCGGCACGCTGTTGAGCGGGGCCACGTTGAGCGCGGTCGCGTCGAGCAGGACGATGTCGGCCTCCTTGCCGGGCGTCAGGGTGCCGGTCCTGCCGTCGAGGCCGAGGTGTTTGGCACCGTTGACGGTCGCGTACCGCAGCACATCGCGGACGGTGAGGAGTTCGGGCGTGCCCGGGGCAGGCGTCGGCCAGTTGCCCGGCGGTACGAGGTCGCCCTGGTCCAGGATCATCTGGTTGACGATCATGCGCTGCATGGTCATCGCGGAGCGCATCAGCGTGAACGGGTCCGCGGCCATCGTCGTCTCGACGTCGGAGCTCAGTGAAGGTTCCAGACCGAGTTCCCGCATCTTGAGGATGGGCGGCGTGCCGTGCCGCATGGTCATCTCGATCGGGAAGGCCAGCGAGACCTGCGCACCGGCGTCCCGCAGCCGTCGCCAGGTCCGGTCGGACATGCCGGTCATGTGGATGAACAGGTTGTCCGGCCCCACTTCGACCCCGGCGGTGCCCTGGGCGAGGTCGTCGAAGACCGGCCGCATCCCCCACGAACCGACGGCGTGCGCGGCGATCTTGAGGTCGAGCTCGCGGGCGATCGCCCAGGCGCGGGTGTACACCTGCCTGCCGAGGTGGAGCTCCCCGCCCATGACCATGGTCACCAGCCGGTCGTTCGAGGAGAACCATCGGTCGCGGATGCGGTACGCGTCCTGCGGATACCGGGCGCCCGTGCGGCCGTCGCCCTCGAAGAACCCGAACGCCGAACGCCGCCCGGTGTCGACGAGCGCCTGGATCGCCGCGTCGGTGTGCTCTGGTGAGTGGTGGATCTGCGAGACGTCCAGCACCGTCGTGACACCGGCGTCGAGCTGGGAAAGCCCTCCGGACAACGAGTTGACGTAGACGTCCGCCGGACGATAGGCCCGCGCGAAACCCTGCAGGATGTGCTCTCCGTAGTTCGGTTGCGCGCTCGGCGAGCCCGAGTGATCGTCGAGGAGCAGGCCGTTGGCGAGGAACGCGCGCTCCGCGGTCTCGAACAGGTGATGGTGCGTGTCGACGAAGCCCGGCAGCACGATGCGCCCCCGTGCGTCGATCTCGCCGGCGTTATCAGCACGGATATCCGGCCGGATCTCGACGATCTCTCCGCCCTCCACCAGAACGTCGGCGGTCGCGAAGTCGCCGACGTTCGGATCCATGGACATCACCGCGCCGCCACGGATGACGTAGCGGCGTCCGGGACGCCCGCTGTCTTCCGGCGGCTCGCCCTCGTCACGTCTTTCGGTCATGGGGGGGTGCCTTCCTTCGTGCGAGAACTTTGAGTTGATGTATCAACTGGTACTCGCCGACGAGTTGATTTGTCAACTCGTGGGGTAGGGTGACACCATGAAGCAGCAGGAGTTGACGGAACACGAACTCCGCGCGTGGCGGGTGTCCTTCCAGATGCTGGAGCTGCTGCGGACGCGTATCGAGCAGCAGCTCCAGGCCAGCAGCGGCCTGTCCAACGCCGACTACACCGTGCTCGCCCTGCTGTCCGAGGCGCCGGACGGGCGGATGCGCGTCTACGAGCTCGGCCGGGCGGCCTCCTGGGAAAAGAGCCGCATGCATCACCAGCTCACCCGGATGGGCAAGCGGGGCCTGGTCACGCGGGAACGCTGCGGCTCGCGCGGCATGGAGGCGGTGATCACGGCGAACGGCCTCACCGCGCTCAAGCAGGCCGCGCCCGGCCACGCCCAGGAGGTCCGGCGCCTTGTGGTCGACCGCCTCACTCCTGAAGAACTCGACCAGTTCGCCGGTATCGCCACCACGATCCTCGAGCACCTGCAGGAGGACCAGCCACCCGCGTAGCGGCTTCACCGATCAGAAATCCTCCGCCACGTCGTCGGTTCTGGTGGCCCCCTCGCACCGGTGGAAGGATCGACGACCATGACCGACGCCAGCCCGCACGGCACCGACGAAGCCACGTTCATCGCGGTGGCCCGCTCAGGCGATACGGCACGGTTCGCGCTCATCACGGAGCGCCACCGGCGCGAGCTGCAGGTGCACTGCTACCGGATGCTCGCGAACTACGACGACGCCCAGGACATGACGCAGGAGACGTTCCTGCGGGCGTGGCACAAGCGGGAGTCGTTCAAGGGCCACGCCGCGCTGCGGACCTGGCTGTACCGGATCGCGACGAACGTCTGCCTCGACTTCCTGGAGAAGCGCGACGATCGGACCCCCGTCCCGGCCGGGCTGGCGGACTCCGAGCCGGGCTACCTGCAGCCGTTCCCCGACCGGATGCTCCCCGAGGACCCGCAGGAATCGGTGGTGGCGCGGGAGACGATCGAGCTGGCGTTCATCGTCGCCGTCCAGCGGCTGCCGCCGCGGCAGCGGGCGGTGTTCGTGCTGCGCGACGTCCTCGGCTGGCCGGCACCGAAGGCCGCCGACGCCCTGGAGCTGACCGTCGCCTCGGTGACCAGCGCTCTGCAACGGGCACGCGTGACGATGCGCGAGCAGCTGCCCGGCCGCCGTCTCGACTGGCGGAGCCCCGCCACCCACGAACTGTCGAACGACGAGCGCGGCGTGGTGAAGTCGTACATCGACGCCCACGAGCGCAACGACCTCGACGGCCTGATCTCCCTGCTGCGCGACGATCTGCGCTTCGCGATGCTGCCCGATCCGGGCACCGTGACCAGGACGGCCGGGGAAGCGGTGGACGGCTGGATCTCCGGCGGGCTCTTCCAGCGCGGCCACGACGACTGGCGCGGTCTCCCCACGACGGTCAACCGCATGCCGGCCGCCGCGCTGTACCTCCGCACCCCCGGCGGCCCGGACCACCGGCTGTTCGCCATCGCGGCCCTGCGCGTCGTCGACGGGAAGCTCGCCGAACTCACCGGATTCGACGCCACCGGCAAACCATGGCTGGACCTTCCCCCGGCACTGTGATCGCTCAGCGCCTCGTCTCGTAGCGGGTCAGCACCACGCCGCCGGGGAACGTCCGCGTCTCCACGAGGTTCAGCTTCACCCAGCTGTCCAGCGCGGTGAAGAACGGCGTACCCCCGCCCACCAGAACCGGCAAGGTGACCAGCAGGTACTCGTCGATCAGCCCGGCCCGCATGGCGGCCCCGGCGAGCGTCGCGCCGCCGATGTCCATCGGGCCGCCGTCCTCGGCCTTGAGCCGGGTGATCTCGGTAACCGCGTCGCCGGTGACCAGGCGGGTGTTCCAGGCGACCGTGCCGGTCGTCGAGGAGAACACCACCTTCGGCATGTCCCGCCAGCGGCGCGCGTACTCGATCTCCGCCGGCGTCGCGCCGGGCCGCTGATCCGCGGTCGGCCAATCGGCACTCATCACCGCCCACAACTTGCGCCCGTACAGCGCGAGACCCGTCGCGGCCACCCGGTCGGACCACCACTGGAACAACTCGCCACTCGACGACGAGTCCGGTCCGTCACCCCCGCTCCAGCCGAGGTCGTCACCGGGCGCGGCGATGTAGCCGTCCAGGGACACATTCATGCCGAAGGTCAGTTTTCGCATGGCGTCAGCCTCCCGTGAGTAGATCTCACCCATACAGACGGACGGGGCGGGAAAACCTGATCGGTGCCGGGCACGGACCACTAGACTTCCGCGGCGTTCCAGGTTGGACGGCTGAAGGAGCTCGGGTGGCGGTCGGTTCGGAGGGTGCCGGATCCGGGGCGCCCTCGCCGTCACCGGTGACGGATTGCGCGGTGTACGTCGACGGCGGCCGCTTGCCGGGCCTGCGCGATCACGCCGAAGCGCTGGCCGAGGTACGCCGCCGTGGCGACGGATTCGTCTGGGCCGGGCTCTACGAGCCGGACGCGGCGAGGATGCAGGGCGTCGCCGAGGTGTTCGGGCTGCACGAGCTGGCGGTCGAGGACGTCGTTCACGCCCACCAGCGCCCCAAACTGGAGCCCTACGGCGACACGTTGTTCATGGTGCTGAAGACCGTCCGGTTCGTCGAGCACGAGTCGCCGACCACGGCGAACGAGATCGTGGAGACCGGGGAGATCATGGTGTTCCTCGGCAAGGACTTCATCGTCACGGTGCGCCATGGGCAGCACTCCGCGCTCCGGAGAGTGCGCTCGGAACTGGAAGCCATCCCGGAACGCCTGGCCGCCGGGCCGTCCGCGGTCCTGCACGCGATCGCCGACCACGTCGTCGACGGCTACCTCGACGTGAGCGAGGCGTTCGAGAACGACATCGACGTGATGGAGGCGCTCGTGTTCGCCCCCGGCAGCCCGATCAGCGCCGAGCAGATGTACCTGGTGAAACGGGAGATCGTCGAACTACGGCGGGCGGTGATGCCGCTGGCCACCCCGCTGCGGAGGCTGGCCGAGGGCTCCACCCCGCTCATTTCCGATCAGGTCCGGACCTATTTCCGCGACGTCGACGACCACCTGACCACCGTCACCGAACGCGTCGCCGGGTTCGACGAACTGCTCACCACGCTCGTCGACGCGACACTGGCGAAACTGTCGTTGCAACAGAACAACGACATGCGCAAGATCACCTCGTGGGCGGCCATCATCGCCGTCCCGACCATGGGAGTCGGGATATACGGCATGAATTTCGACTTCATGCCCGAACTGCACTGGAAGTACGGCTATCCCGCCGTGATGGCGGTGATCCTGACCGCGTGCCTGGTCCTCTACCGGATCTTCAAAGGCAAGAAATGGCTTTGACGACCGAGCCTGCCGAGACCAGGAGACAGCGTTGCCGAAACTGAAGAAACCCACGTTCCGGCTCGTCGTGCTCCTCCTCGGCCGGCTCACGTTGGCCGTCGTGCAGATCTGGCTGAGAATGGGCGGCGCCTCCCTGAGCCGGCGGATGAGTGGATGACCCCGTCGACGAACCCACGCCCACGGCACACGCGACTGCTTCCGAAGACCGTCTTCACCCGAAGTTCCAGCCCCACCCTCATCCACGAAAGGCGCCGTCCATGACCGAGACGTCCACCCCCGGCAACCCGCCCGTGCCGCCCGGCAAGCTGTTGCTGGAGCTGGTGCCGGTGCCGGTCACCGACATCGAGCGGGCCAAGGCCTTCTACCAGGACCGGCTCGGATTCCGCCTCGACGTCGACGTCAACCCGAAGCCCGGTGTCCGCATCGTCCAGCTCACCCCACCCGGTTCGGCCTGCTCGATCACGCTCGCCGAAGGTCTTCCCACCCTCGACATGCCTCCGGGAACACTGCGCGGTCTGCACCTGGTGGTCGCCGACATCGAAGCGGCCCGCGCCGAACTGGTCGAACGCGGCGTCGAGATCAGCGAGGTCGAGGACCTCGGTGGAGTGTTCTACGCGTACTTCGCCGACCCCGACGGCAATACCTGGTGCCTGCAGCACATGCCCTGGCGTTGACCCGCGGGGACGCTGCACAGCCGTCGTCCGACATGGTGAACGGCGCGTTCATGATCGAACGCGCCGTTCACGACGAACCGGTTATGGCGTGAAGCCCTTTCTCAGCTGAGGTAGAAGCCGCCGTCGTTGCGGAGGACCGTCGCCACGATCGGGAACCGCCGGGTGCCGTTCCACCAGTGGTAGACCGCGTGGTACTGGCCGTTCGCCGCCTGGAAGAAGTCCATCCCGCCCGGGCCGGGGTGGTTGCCGGGCAGGCCGCGGTAGGGGTTCAGGCCCCCGGTGCCGGTGTACCCGAAGTACGGCCGCTCGCTCCCGTTCTGCCGCGGCGTGCAACGGGTCGACGGCAGCGGGCCGGTGCCGCACCTGGCGATGCCGGTCGCGTATCGCGCGCTGTCCCAGTTGTTGCCGGAGTAGGCCAGGTACCAGTAACCGTCGGCGGATTTGAACATCGACGGGTTCTCGACCACGTGCGTGCCACCGCTCATCCGGATGGTCTCCCAGCCGATGTCGGTGCTCTTCAACGCGTCCCGGCGGGTGTCCCAGTCCGCCATGCCGTTGGAATGGGTGCGCACGATCGAGATGCCGGTCTCCGGGTACGAGGTGATCGCGTCGTCCCGGTAGGCGACATACATGGAGCTGCCCGAGACGAACGGGTTCGCGTCGATGGCCCAGCGGCCGCTGCCCGGGCAAGCCCACTCGACGGGGTTGGTGAACGGTCCCCGCGCACTGCCCGAGACGGCGCGGCCGAGGCATTTCTGGCCGCTTCCCCGCTTGGACGCGGTGTAGTACATGAAGTAGGTGTCGCCGAAGCGGACGACGCCGGGCGCCCAGACGTTGCCCTCCGCCCAGCTACCCGGCCCGTTGGGCAGTGCGTCGGCGGACGCGCAGGTACCCACACCGACCGTGTTGCCGGAGCCGTGCACGAGCACCGGCACGAACAGGTGGCCGGTCACGCCGCACCGGGCGCCGACACCGGCGCCGACCGAGGTGCCGTAGGTGACGTACGAGCCGTCCTTCGCCTGGACCGTGTCCGGGTCGGCGAGCGGGAACGTCGACTCGGCGGCCGCGGTCGAGACACCGTCGGCCGCACTGGCCGTGCCGACCCCCACGACGGCGGCCGCTGCGGTCGTCGCGAGCACGCCCGCCACGAGTAATCTGGTCGTCCACTTGCGCATACTGAATCCCTTACTAGGCAAGGAGAGTAGTGTCGATCACAAGGCGCACCCGGCCACCACGGTCGAGGCGGCAAGCCCTGCCGCTGCGATGCGGAGCACGATCCGCCGGGGAGACCGGCCGGCCTCCCCGGTTACTTGTGGACGGACAAGTACGCCAGTCGGAAAACTATGTGACCCCCGTCGCCGACGCGACAGAAAGCGCGGAAACTGCCGCTCGATACATCCGTACGGCCCATCCGGCGGAGCCGTTGGAGCTACCCCGGCAGTGCGCGGTGATCCGCTCCCACCGCCGAATGACCAGTGCTGGTCATCATGGCGTCAGGCGGCCACGATCCTGCAGGCCAGGGCGCCGAGCACGGCGTTGCGAGTGTTCCGCACAGGCAGCGGCAGCCGTTCCGGCACTGATCTCGTCATTTGGCTTTACGCGACCGAATTGCCGCCCCCAGCACGGCACCGACCGCGCCACCGATCAGGGGAAGCCCGATCGAAGGTAGCTCGTTGACCCAAAATGTCACTCCTGCCCCGCCAAGCACTATCAAGAATATGAAGGCAGCGCCCTTTTTAGACATTTCGTCCAATCCACCGGCCGGAGCAGCTCAGCCTGTCGTACTTGCCGAAGGGGTCATAGGTCGAGTCGCCGGAATTGTTACAGCGACAGGATACGGCGAGGCCGGCTGCGCTCTTTCCCGCCGATATGCCCGCTCAACTCAGGAAGTCGCGAGTTCGTAGGCGCGTTGCGGGACGAACTGGCCCGCCGACGCGATACAGCCGTCGGCCTCGCCGGGCGGCTTCACCCACAGGAACGCGTCGATCCGCCCGTCCCCGGTGTTCGTGGTGCTGGCCGTCCCGATCCGGCGGCCCGGCGGATCGCACCACTCGCTCCCCGCGGGCCCGTTGCCGTTGCGGCTGGTGTCCACGACCGCGCGCAGCCTGCCGTCGCCGACCCCGGCGAGCACCGCTCCCGCGAAGGCCACTTCGTCGGCGGTCCTGCGGTAGTTGGAAACGTTGGTGGAGATGCCATCCGCGGCGACGGAGATCTGGGCCGCCCGCAGCCGCGCGGCGGCTTCACCCGGCGACAGCCACGCGGAGTGCCCGATGTCGAAGTACACCTTGGCCGCCGCCGACCCGGCCTTCAGCCGTTTGCCCGCGTACGCCATGGACGCGCTGGTCTCGGCCTGCTGACCGGCGTTCTGGCAAGTGGTCATCAACGGCAGCACGTCCGGTTCGAGCACGATGGACGCGGGCCGCCCGGCGAGACCGGCCGCCACCTCGTCCACCCAGGCGCGGTAGGCGGCGTGCGACGGCGCGCCGCCGGAACTGGCGCCACCGCAGTCGCGGTTCGGGATGTTGTAGACCACCATGATCGGGATCTGGTTCGCGGCCGCCGCGGCGCCGACGAAGGCGTCGACCTGCGCGCGCACCGTGCCGGTGTTCGTCGTGGTGAACCAGCGCGCCTGCGCCACCTTCGCGATCCGGTCGCGGATGACCGCGGCCCGGCCGTCGTTCGGGTTCGCGGCCACCCACCGGGCGGCGTTGGTCTGCGGGTCGACGTAGAACCCGGACGGCGCGCCCTGCGCCGTCCCCGCGGTCAGGAGGACGACCGCGAGCGCGGCGAGCACCGTGGCTCCTGTCTTGAGCGTCATTCCTACCTCCGGAGAATCGTCGGGAAACTCAGGCGGACACGCATCGCCGTCCGTCGACCATGAACTCCGACGGCGACCGATGGGCGCCGGTGTTGTTCGCGTTGAAGCCGATGGACACCGACGCGCCAGGCGCGACCACGGCGTTCCACGACGCGTTGCCCGCCCGGACGGCCGAGCCGGACTGGCTCCACGCGGCGCTCCAGCCGTGCGTCAGCTTCTCCTCACCACCGAAGGCGAAGGTCAACCCCCAGCCGTCCCACGCGGTCGTGCCGGTGTTCTTCACGGTGAGCGCCGCGGACAGCCCGGTCTGCCAGGTCGACGCCGTGTACGTCACCTGGCAGCCCGCCGACGGCGGCGCGGCCGAGTGTTCCGCCACCCAGTTCGACAGCCACGCGAACGCCGAGTTCCAGTTGACCGTCACCTCGTTGAGCGAATAGGCCTCGATGTGGTCGACCCAGCACCGCTGAGGGGCACAGCCGGGCAGCAGCCGCTGCGCGACCGGGTCCTGCAACGCGCTGTTGGGCCCGCCCGACAGCGCACCGGGCGGCGCGGTCGGCAGCGACGGGTCCTTCTGGTTCGCCCAGTGCCGGTGGTGCACATTGCGCACCGGCCGATCGCCCCACCCGGAGACATAGGAGAAATCGACCGGGTTACGGCCCAGCAGATAGTCCATCGCGGCGAAGGCGCCGTTCCGGTACTTCGCCGCGCGCGTCAGGTCGTGGGCGAGGCCGAGCAGCATGCCGTTGTTGGCGACCAAGCCGTTCGATCCCCATTCGTACCCGCCGTCGCCGGTCCGGTACGGCGCCGGGTGCCCGGCGGACGCCATGTTCGCGAGGTGCGTGTCCGCGGTCGTGACGATCGCGGACCGGATGTTCTCGGTGGACACCCCGCGCGGGGCCAGCACCAGGGAGATGTCGCCGAGCGCGCCCGTGGCACCCCAGTCGAAACCGCGCGCGTCGAAGCTCTTTCCGCCGAACAGCGGGGAATCCGTCACATCCGCGCGGTACCGGCCGGTGGTCACGTACAGTTCGGCCGCGGCCCAGTAGAACTCGTCGGTCACCGTGGGATCGCTGTACGAACCACCGCCGACGCCGTCGTTCGGGTCGGCGATCATGCCGGGGTGCGCCTTCGCCGCCGCGTAGGCCTTCTCACCGGCGGCCAGCGCGCGGGCCGCGAACTCGGCGTCGTAAGGAGCCCACAGTCGCGACGCCTGCGCCGCCACCGCCGCGAGGTTCAGGGTCGCCGCGGTACTCGGCGCGGACAGCCTGCGCGGCTGGGCGTCCTGATGCGGCAAGGTCGGCAGGCCGGTCCACTGCTCGTCGTGGATCTTGTGGTGGGCCATACCGGACAACGGCCGCCCGTCGGGAATCTGCATGCTCATCAGGAACTCGAGCTCCCACCGCGCCTCGTCGAGCACGTCCGGCACTCCGTTCGACCGCTCGGGAATGGCGAGGGTGCCGTCGCCGAGCGCGGCTTCGTCACCGAGCAGCGCCGCCCGCTCGTAGCCGTTCTGCAACTGCCACGCGGCGATCCCACCGTTCACCACGTACTTGCCGTGGTCACCGGCGTCGTACCAGCCGCCGCGCACGTCGAGGGTGTATCCGCACTCCAGGCCCGCCCGGCAGGGGACGTCGTCGTCCCCTTGGTTCGGCACCACGTTCGCATGTCCGGCCGGTCGCGCGTAGTCCTCCCCCACATACCGCGCTTCGATCGGTGTGCCGCTGCGCTGGTGATAGAAGAACGCCAGCGAGTCGTGCCGCAGCCGGGTCATGACCGTCGGGGAGATGTCGAACGGGCGGCTCACGTCGTCGCCGACACTCAGCGTGTAGCCGCTGCCCTGCCGGTCGTAGGCCGAGAAGTCGATGGCGTGGACGTTCTCGTCCGACGCGGCGTCGTGGCCCTTCGGAGTGGTCTGGCCGGTGGCGACGGACGCGCCCGTGCCGTCCCGCAGCGTCCAGGTCAACGGCGTGGTCGAGCCGGTCGCGAGGCTCGCTTGTTTGGGCAGGCCGGGCACGTAGCCGACCTGGTTCACCCGCAGCGGCCCGGCGGGTTCCACGCCCGGTGGCGGCAGCACGCCACCGACGAGCGAAACGTTGTCGACGCAGACGGTGTTGTCGAACGACTGGCCGCCGAACCAGAACGCGAACTGGCCGTTGCCCGCGGCCGGGAAGTCCACTGTGGACTCGAAGGTCAGCGTGAAGGTCTGCTTGACGGGCGTCACGGTCACGTCGGTGCGCGCGATCTGCCGGTACGGATCGACGGCCTCGCCCGCGACCGCGGACAGCGGTTGCGCGACGGTCGCCCGCGCGTCGAACTTCAGCGTGTAGGACTGGCCGGCCTCGTACGGCACGCCGTTCTGGCCGGACAAGGCGTCGTACCCGTTGGCCGTGCCGCCGGTGACATCGACGCAGTACTCGCCGTCCGTCACCGAGCCACGGGTGTTCGCACCGGCCCACCAAGGGTCGGCACCACCCGCGGAGAAATCGCCGTTCACGATCCGCTCGTACTCCGCCGCCGAGGAAGATGCTTCCGGAGCGACGGCGACGGCCGCGAGGAGTACGGCGGGAAGCAGCACACGCCAATTGTCGATCACCACGTCGTGATCCTTTCGGAGGCCGAGTTTGGGAGCGCTCCCACAATTTAGCCCGATGGCCGC
Source organism: Amycolatopsis sp. PSD-21 (assembly GCF_055561455.1). Taxonomy (NCBI): domain Bacteria; kingdom Bacillati; phylum Actinomycetota; class Actinomycetes; order Pseudonocardiales; family Pseudonocardiaceae; genus Amycolatopsis; species Amycolatopsis sp. PSD-21. The sequence continues at coordinate 6,263,262 of NZ_CM145712.1, forward strand.
CCGACAGGGAAGACCATTCTCCGAAATCGCCGATACCGGACGTTTCTCACTCGTTCGGCCCTGTTCCCCCGGCGCCGGACCCACGCTAAGGTGCCGACACTGGGAGCGCTCCCAGTCTTTGTCGGAAAGAAGGCGCGATGACACACAGAAAGGCAATGACCGCGATACTGGCCGTCGTCACCACGATGGTGGCCTGTCTCGTGACCGCGACACTGAACGCTCCGACCGCGTCGGCACACGGCGCGCTGATGAAACCGGGCAGCAGGACTTTCTTCTGCTGGCAGGACGGACTGACACCACAGGGCAACATCGTTCCGAAGAACTCGGCGTGCAAGGCGGCCGTAGCGCAAAGCGGGGAGAACTCGCTCTACAACTGGTTCTCCGTACTCCGTTCGGACGGCGCCGGCCGCACCGAGGGATTCATCCCGGACGGGCAGCTCTGCTCGGGCGGGAATCCGAACTTCGCGGGTTACGACCGCACGGGGAACTGGCCGGTGACCCATTTGACGGCCGGCGCGTCGTTCGGCTTCTCCTACAACGCGTGGGCCGCCCACCCCGGCTGGTTCTACCTGTACGTGACCAAGGACGGGTACGACCCGAGCCGCGCACTGCGCTGGGACGACCTCGAGGAACAGCCCTTCCTCACGGTCGACCACCCGCAGGTGAGCGGCAACGTCGGCAGCGTCGACGGCCAGTACAAGTGGACCGGCAACTTCCCGTCGGCCAAATCGGGCAAGCACGTCGTCTACTCGGTCTGGAAGCGATCCGACAGCACCGAGACGTTCTACGGCTGCTCCGACGTCGTGTTCGACGGCGGCAACGGCGAGGTCACCGGGATCGGCGTCGTCGACGATCCCCCTGATCCCGGGCAGCCGCCCAACGGCGCGTGCACGGCGAAGTGGACGACGACCGGCAACTGGAACGGTGGGTACCAGGCGGAAGTGACCGTGACCAACCCGGGCACGACGGCGCTGTCCGGCTGGCGGGTCGGCTGGACCGTTCCGGCGGGACAGACGATCAACAGCGTCTGGAACGGCACCCTCACCCTGGACGGCACGCGGGCCACCGTGGGCAACGCGGACTGGAACGGGTCACTACCGGCGAGCACCACCCGTTCGTTCGGGTTGAGCGCGAACGCGACGGGGAGCATCGCCGCACCGGAGCTGACCTGTTCGAGCCCGTAGCACCCTGGGCACCAGTGAAGTGGCGGCTTCAGTGGTGCCCGTGTCCGTGCTCCGGGTTGGCGAACACGCACCCCGCCACGTCCGAAGGCACCTGATGCACCCGGGGATCGACGGTTCCGCACCGGAAGTAGTACAGCCCCAGCTCGCTCACCCCGAGAAATCCCGCGGAGACCGCGAAACCGTTGCCGAAGGCGAAGGTCGGCCCGTCGGCGATCTCGCCCGCCCTCATCGCCGCGTGCCAGGATTCCTGGAATCTCCGCTGCTCATCGCCGTCGAAGAGAAGGAGACCGACGACCGGGAATTCCGGTGACACCCGGCAGGTGGCCCATTCGGCCACATGCGGCTGAAAGCGCGCGGCGATATCCGGACCGGCGAACGTGCGCAGCTCTCCGATCTCCCGGCGGGAGACCGCGGCGCAATCCCCCGCGGTCTCGTCGATCCAGTCGACCAGATCGTCCATTGTGGTCAGTCGGGCGCCGAGCGCCCCGGCCCCGGCGGTGGCCGTCGGCGACGGCGCGGAACAGCAGGTGAGTATTCCGGCGGAGATCAACAATGTGGTGGCGAGTCGCCTCATGCTTTTCTGCTCTACTCCGAAAACGGCCGGATCACAACACTTCGCCGAAAGACGCCCTTACAAATCGGACGGTCCGCCGCTACTCTCATGAGAGCGCTCTCAGACTCATCCACTCCCGTTACCCCGGCTCAGGGCCATTGCCTGCCCACGTGGCCCTGGGCCGGTTCCACCTCTTGAGGGTGCCGGAAATCCGCTCGGACGAGGAGGACCTGTGAGATCACGACCATTGGCGCGCTCGACGAGAGCACGTCCCGTCACGGCGCTGGCCGCCACCGTTGCCCTCGCGGCGGCGGTCACCACCGGCGTCGCGCCGACGGCCACGGCGGCCGCGGTTTCCTGTACGACGACGTACAAGATCAGCAGCGAATGGGACAACGGTTTCGGCGCGACGGTCTCGATCCGCAACGAAGGCGGCGACGCCATCCCCGACTGGAACCTGACCTGGAGCTTCGCCGACGGCCAGCGGATCACCCAGCTGTGGAACGGCACGTTCACGCAGTCCGGCGGTACGGTGAGCGTCCGAGGCGCGGACTGGCAGCGCGGCATCGGCCCCGGCGCGTCCGTTCAATTCGGCTTCAACGCGGCGAAGACCGGCGCCGCGAACCGGGTGCCGGTCGACTTCAAGGTCAACGGCGTCAGCTGCGCCGGCCCGAACGCGGCACCGGCGGTGCGGCTCACGAAGCCGGAGAACAACGCGGCGTTCGCCGTGTCGTCACCGATCGAACTGGCGGCCTCCGCCGCCGACGGCGACGGTTCGGTGTCCTCGGTGGAGTTCTACGCGGGCACCACCCGGCTGGGCGCCGACACCACCGCACCATTCGAATACACCTGGACCGGCGCGACGGCGGGCGAGTATTCGGTCACCGCGCGGGCGATCGACAACCTCGGTGCGGCAACGGTTTCCGCGCCGGTCGCGGTGCGGGTGCTGGCCGCGCCGTCGGTCGTCGCCACCCCGTCGACGGTCCGCGTCAAGCAGGGCGGCTCGGCGGGAGTGGACGTGAAACTCGCGACCCGGCCGACGGGTCCGGTCACGCTGAACGTGGCACGCACGGCGGGCAGCGCCGACCTCACGGCCATGCCCGCGACACTCACGTTCGACCAGAACACTTGGAACACGGCGAAAACCGTGACGATCGCTTCCGCGGCGAACGGTGGCGCGCTCGCCACCGCCGCGTTCTCGATCACCGGGCCCGGCCTTACCGCGGCCACCCTCGACGTGGCGGAGATCGACGCCTCCGCCTCGGACTACCGGGCCGCCTTCCTCGAGCAGTACCACAAGATCAAGGACGCGGACAGCGGCTACTTCCGGAATTTCGACGGCCTGCTGGTGCCGTACCACTCGGTGGAGACGCTGCTGGTCGAGGCGCCGGACCACGGGCACCAGACCACGTCCGAGGCGTTCAGCTACTACCTGTGGCTGGAAGCCGCCTACGGACAGCTGGAGGGTGACTGGGCGCCGTTCAACCAGGCGTGGGCGTCGATGGAGAAGTTCATCATCCCGGCGCACGCGGATCAGCCGACCAACGACAAGTACAACGCCGCCGACCCGGCGACCTACGCACCGGAGCACCCGCGGATGGACCGGTATCCGGCGGTTCTGGACGGCGGCGTCCCGGTCGGCTCCGACCCGATCGCGGGCGAACTGCGCCAGGCCTACGGCACCTCGGACGTCTACGGTATGCACTGGCTGCTGGACGTCGACAGCACGTACGGTTTCGGCCGGTGCGGCGACGGCACCACCGCGCCCGCCTACATCAACACCTACCAGCGCGGGTCCAGCGAATCGGTGTGGGAGACCATCCCGCAGCCTTCCTGCGACACGTTCGCGCACGGCGGGCCGAACGGGTACCTCGACCTGTTCACCAAGGACGCGAGCTACGCCAAGCAGTGGAAGTACACGAACGCGCCCGACGCCGACGCGCGCGCCGTCCAGGTGGCGCACCTGGCCAACCAGTGGGCGACCGCGCAGGGCAAGGGCGCCCAGGTGGCCGATGTGGTGAAGAAGGCGTCGAAGATGGGCGACTATCTGCGATACGCCATGTTCGACAAGTACTTCAAGAAGATCGGCGACTGCGTCGGTCCCAGCACGTGTCCGGCGGGCAGCGGCAAGAACAGCTCGCACTACCTCATGTCGTGGTACTACGCGTGGGGTGGCGCCACCGACACGTCCGCGGGCTGGGCGTGGCGGATCGGTGACGGCGCGGCGCATCAGGGCTACCAGAACCCGCTCGCCGCGCACGCGCTCGCCAACGACCCGGCGCTGAAGCCGGTCTCGGCGACCGGCGCGACGGACTGGGCGGAAAGCCTCGACCGGCAACTGGAATTCCTGCAGTGGCTGCAGTCCGCCGACGGCGGCATCGCCGGCGGCGCGACGAACAGCTGGGACGGCCAGTACGCCACTCCCCCGGCGGGTTCGCCGACCTTCTACGGGATGTACTACGACCAGCAGCCCGTCTGGCACGATCCGCCGTCCAACCGGTGGTTCGGGTTCCAGGCGTGGGGCCTGGAGCGGGTCGCCGCGCTGTATCAGCTCACCGGGGACGAACGGGCGAAACGCATCCTCGACAAGTGGGTGCCGTGGGCCATCGCGAACACGACGGTCGGCTCCGGCGGCGACTTCCGGATCCCGTCCGACCTGGAGTGGACCGGCAAACCCGACACGTGGAACCCGGCCACGCCGGGAAGCAACGCGAATCTGCGGGTCCGGGTGCTCAACCACAGCCAGGACGTCGGCGTCGCGGCGTCGTACTCGAAGATCCTGCTGAACTACGCCGCCCGGTCCGGGAACGCGCAGGCACGGACGGTCGGCGAAGGCCTACTCGACGCGATGCTCGCGCACACCGACTCGATCGGTATCGCGGTCCCGGAAACACGTACGGACTACAACCGGTTCGACGACGAATACGACTCGTCCACCGGTGAAGGCGTGTACGTGCCGCCGGGCTGGACCGGGACCATGCCCAACGGCGATCCCATCGCCGCGGGCGCGGACTTCCTGTCCATCCGGTCGTTCTACCGGGACGACCCGCAGTGGCCGAAGGTGCAGTCCTATCTGGACGGTGGAGCGGCGCCGACGTTCACCTACCACCGGTTCTGGGCGCAGGCGGAGATCGCGACCGCCTTCTCCCTGCACGTGCAACTGTTCGGCTGAGTCCATACCCCAGGTCCCGCCGGCCGCCACCGGCGGGACCTGGCCTCCCCCGCAAGTCGAGAGGATGGCGATGAGGAGACCATGAACACGACCGCCTGCGCGCTCACGTAAGCGGATCACGGCGCTGATCGTCCACAAAGGACGTAACGGCCTCTTTTGTGTCCGGTTCGGGCACTTCGCGCGGGGGTCGTGAGTGGCAAAGAGGGTTAGAACCACCATCGCCACTCACGACCCCCGCGCGAAGTGCTCAAATCGGGCGCGGCAAGCCGATCCTGCGTCCTTTATGGACAGACGTAGCCGCCGCGTGGGGGTCTTTGCCACTCACGACCACCTGCACCGACACAGCCCAATCGTCCGCCCTGCGAAGTCCGTACATGTCGCGAAAGCCACTTTCGGGACATCAGACGTCCCGAAAGTGGCTTTCGCGACACACCACCTCGAACGCCACCCTCAAGCGAAGTCCGGAGCCAGCACCCGATCGAAGCCGACCTCCCGACGCGGACCGGTCAACGTGCAGCCGAGCGTCGCCACGATCCGCACGCTGGAGGTGCCCACCCGCAGTTCGACGTCCCCGGGCTCGACGAGCCGCGTGCCCGCTCGTCCGGTGTAGGAGGTCAGATCGGCGTGCAGCCCGATCTCGACCACCTCGGTCGCACCGGGAGCGACTTCGACCCGTTTCGCCGCGATCAGCTGCTGGACCGGCCTCGCGACCTCGGCCACCGGATCGTGCAGATAGATCTGGACGACCTCCGTCGTGGTGCGGTCGCCTGTGTTGCTCAGCGTCACCCGGACCCGGCAGCGTCCGTCCGTCGGCCACGCCGGGTCCGCCACGGAGACGTCGTCCCAGCTGAGGGCGCCGTAGGAAAGCCCGTGCCCGAACGGGAACAGCGGTGTCGGATCCACCGTACTGACCTCGCTGCGCTGCCCGAGCGGAGCGGTGAGATAGGTCGACGGCTGGGAGGCGTTCTCGCCGGGGAACCCGACCGGAAGCCTGCCGGAGGGGTTGATCCGTCCACTGAGAACGCCGGCGAGCGCCACCGCGCCCTCTTCACCGGGGTAGAAACCGCACACGATCGCCGCGAGCCTGCCGGCCTGCCGCGAAAGCTCGTACGGCCGTCCGGACAGGAGCACCAGTACCACCGGTGTCCCGGTCCCGAGCAGGGCTTCGAGAAGTTCTTCCTGCCGCCCCGGCAGTTTCAGGTCCGGCACGTCGCAGCCCTCGCCCGACGTGCCGCCGCCGAACAGGCCCGCCCGGTCACCGAGCACGGCGACACAGATTTCCGCGGCCTCGGCGGCGGCGACGGCTTCGGCGATGTCCGCGTCCTCGCCGCCGAGCACAGGGCAGCCGAGCGCATAGGTGACTTCGTGGTATTCGCCGAGCGCGTCGAGCACCGTCGGAACCGAAACCCCGAACGGCACCTCCGGATGGTGCACGCCGACGTGCATCGGGAACGAGTAGCAGCCGAGCATCGCGCCGGGGTCGTCCGCCCGCGGCCCGACGACGGCGACCTTGTGGCGGGGAGAGAGCGGGAGCACGCCGTCGTTCCGCAGCAGCACGATCGAGCGTTCGGCGATCTCCCTTGCCAGCGCACGGGATTCCGGGTCGTCGAGGTCGATCTCGTCCGGGACCTCCGGCACCCAGTCTTCGTCGAGCAACCCGAGTTCGCACTTCTGCCGCAGCACCCGTTCGAGGGCGCGGTCGACGACGGCGGTGTCGACCGCGCCCTCCTCCACCGCCGCGAGCAACGGCTCGCCGTAGCAGTCCACTGTGGGCAGTTCCACGTCGATCCCGGCGGCGAGCGCCTGCCCGGCGGCGTCGCCGCGATCGGCCGCGACACCGTGGAGTTTGTGCAGGAATGCCACGGAGAAGTAGTCCGCGACCACGGTCCCGGAGAACCCGTAGGTATCACGCAGCAGATCTGTCAGCAGCGCCTTGTCCGCGGCGGCGGGGACACCGTCGTTGTCGACGTAGGCGTTCATCACCGACCGGGCGCCCGCGCGCAACGCCATCTCGAACGGCGGCAGCAGGACGTCGGCCAGTTCCCTGGGGCCGACCGACACCGGCGCGAGGTTGCGGCCGGCACGGGAGGCCGAGTAGCCGGCGAAATGCTTGAGCGTCGCGATCACCCCGGCCGACTCCAGACCCGCGACGTAGGCGCCGCCGATCATGCCGACCAGATGCGGATCCTCGCCGATGGTCTCCTCGACGCGGCCCCAGCGCAGGTCACGTGCCACGTCGAGGACCGGCGCGAGTCCTTGGTGGACACCCAGTCGCCGCATGGTGCCGCCGATCCGCGCCCCCATGCGGTACACGAGATCCGGGTCGAAGCTCGCTCCCCAGCACAGCGGGGACGGATACACCGTCGCCTGCCAGGCGGCGAGGCCGGTGAGGGTCTCCTCGTGCACCAGCGCCGGGATGCCGAACCGGCCGTTGGCGACGATCTCCCGCTGCGAGCGGGCCAGGCTGTGCGCGCCCGTCACCGGATCGACGGGGCGGGTGCCGTACACCCTGGTCAGCTGGCCGATCCCGTGGCGTACCAGTTCGTCCCAGTCCAGTGCCACTTCGGCGAAGTCGTGCTGGTGCGGGGCCATCTCGCCGCCGGAGTCGATCCCGACCCAGACGCCGTAGAGCTGGGCGACCTTCTCCCGCAAGGTCATCCGGTCCATCAGCGCGCGGACGCGATCGGCGGGGTCCGCGGCGGTGTCGTGCCATGGCCGGGGCGACTCGCTGGGCTGGGTGGTCAAGGTCGTCCGCCCTTCGTCGTGGCTCCGAGGGCACGCGTCGAGCGGCGCACCACGAGACCCGTGGACAAGGTGATGTGGGTTTCCTTCTCGGGTTCCCCGCTGATCAGCGAGATCAGGAGGGTGATGGCGCGGTGACCCATTTCGCGGATCGGCTGGTCCACTGTGGTCAGTGGCGGGGTGCAGAGCGCCGATTCGGGGACATTGTCGAAACCGACCACCGACAAGTCGTCCGGGACGGACAGGCCGAGTTCCGCGGCGGCCCCGACGGTCGCGATCGCCGAGATGTCGTTGGCGGCGAACACCGCCGTCGGACGGTCCGCGCCGGTCAGCAGTTCGCGGGCGGACCGGGCGGAGATCTCCGGATCGTAGGCGCCGAGCCGGATCAGGTCCTCGTCGATCGGGACACCGGCGGCGGTGAGCGCCCGCAGGTACCCGGTCTTGCGCAGTTCGGCCGATTCGAGATCCGGCCGCCCGGCGAGGAAACCGATCCGGCGGTGGCCGAGCTCCAGCAGATGCTCGGTCGCCAGCTGGGCGCCGCGGAGGTTGTCGGAATCGATCGTGGGCACCGTCGAGGGGCCGGTGTGCGGGTCGACCGCGACCACCGGCGTCCCCGGGACGGCTTCCAGCGAAGCCACCGGCGTCACCAGCACCGCGCCGTCGACCAGCGTTCCGGAAAGCCTTGACAGGTAACGCTTCTCCCAGCCCGACGGGTCACCGGTCCGGCCGCCGGCGGAGTAGACGACGAGTTCGTAGCCGGTGCCGCGGATGGCGTCGGCGGCGCCCTTGAGCAATTCGGTGGAGAACGGTTCGAGGTCGGCGACCAGGATCCCGATCACGTTCGTCTTGTGGTTGCGCAGGCTCTGGGCGACCAGGCTCGCCTCGTAGCCGAGTTCGTCGATCACCGCGCGGACCTTGGCCAGGGTCGCGGCGGCGACGCCGTAGCGGTCGTTGATCACCTTGGACACCGTGGCCACGGAGACGCCGGCGCGGGCGGCGACGTCACGGATAGTGACCCTCGAACTGGGCTGCATACGGTCAGCCTAGCGATGTAAAACGTTATCGACAACGATTGACATCGGAAATCCGGGCGCGCAAACTCATCGCCAGTCCGGGCGCAGTCACGCCCTGTCCTACTCGGCCGAAGTCGTCAGGAGTGGACTCACCATGCTTTCGAACCGCCGAATCCCCGCCGCCGCCGCGCTGGCGGCGGCCATCCCGCTCGCGCTCGCCGGCTGCTCCGGAGGTACCGAGCCCGCGGCCGAGCCCACCGGACCGGTCACGCTCACCTGGTGGCACAACGGCACGACCGATCCGCTCAAGTCGATCTGGGCGCAGGTCGTCGCGGACTACCAGAAGGCGCATCCCGAGGTGACGATCAAGGGGCAGCCACTGCAGAACGAGGAGTTCACCACCAAGGTCCCGCTCGCCCTGCAGTCGAACGAACCGCCGGACGTCTACCAGTCCTGGGGCGGTGGCGAACTGGCGTCGCAGGCCACCTCGGGCAAGGTCGCCGACCTGACCGACGCGGCCAAGGACTGGCTCTCCACGGTGGGCAAACTCGCCGAAAGCTGGCAGGTCGACGGCAAGCAGTACGGGATCCCGTGGGAGCAGCATTTCGTCGGTTTCTGGTATCGCAAGGACCTTTTCGCGCAGGCGGGCGTCACGGCGCCTCCGTCCACTTTGGACGAGCTCAATACGGCCGTCGCCAAGCTCAAGCAGGCGGGTATCACGCCGATCGCGGTCGGCGGCAAGGATCGCTGGCCGGACGCGTTCTACTGGAACTACTTCGCGCTCCGGGCCTGCTCGGCGGACACGCTGAAACAGTCGGTCAAAGCGGTGAAACTCGAGGATCCCTGCTGGACCAAGGCCGGGCGTGATCTGCAGGCGTTCCTTGCCACCCAGCCGTTCCAGCCCGGCTTCACCGCCACTCCCGCCCAGCAGGGGGCGGGCAGTTCGGCCGGACTGGTGGCCAACGGCAAGGCGGCGATGGAACTGCAGGGCGACTGGGAGCCCGGCACGATGTCGTCGCTCACCGAGGACAAGGACCTCGACTCGAAGGTCGGCTGGTTCCCGTTCCCGGCGGTCCCCGGTGGCCAGGGTGATCCCGCCGCGGTGCTCGGCGGCGGTGACGGTTTCTCCTGCACCACCCGCGCGGTCAAGGTGTGCGTGGACTTCCTGCGGTACCTCGGCAGCGAACCGGTGCAGAACCAGCTCGCGGCGAAGGGCGCCGGACTGCCGATGTCCGCGTCGGCGGCCGGATCGCTCAAGACCGAGTCGCTGAAGTCCGTCTTCGACTACGGGCAGAAGGCCCCGTACGTGCAGATGTACTTCGACAAGGCGTTCCCGACCGCGGTGGGCGCCGCGCTCAACGACGCCGTCGCGAACTTCTTCGCCGGGCAGGGCACCCCGGAAGGCATCGTCGACGCGGTGAACAAGGCAGCGGCGGGCGACAAGTGACGGCGACGGCCACGCGGGTGCGGGCGGCGGCGCGGCCGTCCGCACCCGCCGTCCGGACGCGGACACCGGGAGTGCGCAAGAAGCTGGAACTGACGTTCCTGCTCGGGCCGGCGCTGGTGCTGTTCGCCGGGTTCGTGCTGGTCCCGATCGGGATCGCGGCGTTCTACAGCCTCTACGAGTGGAACGGTTTCGGTCCGCTCGACGAATTCGTCGGCCTCGGCAACTACGCCGACGCCCTGTCCGGATCGGTGTTCCAAGGCGCCATCGGGCACAACCTGATCATCGCGGGCCTGTCCCTCGTGGTCCAGCTGCCGCTGTCCATCGGGCTGGCGCTGCTGCTCAACCGCAAGCTGCGCGGGCGCGCCGTCCTCCGCGCGCTCGTGTTCGCACCCTACGTGCTGTCGGAGGCGATCACCGCGGTGATCTGGCTGCTCATGTTGCAGCCGAACGGTTTCGTGGACCAGATGTTGCGTGGTGTCGGCCTCGGCGGGCTGGTACAGCACTGGCTCGCCGACCCGGGGATCGTGCTCTACACCCTGTTCGCGGTGATCACCTGGAAGTACATCGGCTTCGGCATCATCCTGCTGCTCGCCGGGCTCCAGGGCGTGCCCGCCGAGCTGCGGGAAGCGGCCGCGCTCGACGGCGCGTCGGCCTGGCAGACCACCCGGCACGTAGTGCTGCCGCTGCTGGGGCCGACCATCCGGATCTGGGTGTTCCTGTCGGTGATCGGCTCGCTGCAGCTGTTCGACCTGGTGTGGATCATGACTCTCGGCGGGCCGGCCAACGCGTCGGCGACCATGGCGACCTACCTGGTCGACCACGGGTTCAAACGCTACGAATTCGGTTTCGGGAGCGCGGTCGCGGTGATCCTGTTCGTGGTCTGTTTCGTGTTCGCGTTGCTGTACCAGAGGTTCGCGTTGCGCCGTGACACCGATGGCGCGCTCACCAGGATGGTGGACTGATGCGCCGCGCCGGGACGCCGATCGGTTACGTCGCCGCGATCGCCGTCCTCGGGATCACCGTGGTGCCGCTGCTGTTCGTGATACTGGGCGGTTTCCGTACCACCGCGCAGATCAACGCCTCGCCCGCCGGCCTGCCCGGCCCGTGGGTCTGGGACAACTACGCGGTGATCCTCGGTTCGGCGTCGTTCTGGACGTTCCTGGGGAACAGCGCGCTGATCGCGGTGATCGCCACGGCGCTGACCGTGGCGCTGGGATCGATGGCCGCGTATGCCTTGTCCCGCTACACCTTCAAGGGCCGCGAGGGTTTCTACACCTTGTTCACACTCGGCCTGCTGTTCCCGCTCGGCGTGGCGACCTTGCCGCTGTACCTGTGGCTGCGTCAGCTGGGGATGCTTGAGAGCTTCTGGGGCGTGGCGATCCCCGAGGCCGCGTTCTCGCTCCCGGTGACCATCGTGATCCTGCGGCCGTTCATGCGCGCGATCCCCGGCGAGATCGAGGACGCCGCCGTGCTCGACGGCGCGAGCAGGCTCGGTTTCTTCTGGCGGATCCTGCTGCCGCTGTCCGCGCCCGCGCTGACCACCGTCGCCGTGCTCGCGTTCGTGACCAGCTGGAACTTCTACCTGCTGCCGCTGCTGGTGTTCAACGACTCCGCGAACTTCACCCTGCCGCTCGGCGTAGCGACGTTCCAGTCCCAGTACTCCCAGGACACCGCGCGCGTGCTCGCGTTCACCGCGCTGTCGATGATCCCCGCGCTCGCCTTCTTCGTGCTCGCCGAACGCCGCATCGTCGGCGGGCTGACCGGATCCGTGAAGGGCTGATCGAACCGTTCGGTTTCCGAAAGGAGTTCCACGATGAACACCATTTCCCTGAAACGAACCGTCGCTCTTTTCACCGCTTTGGCAGGTGTCGCGTTGCTGAACGCACCACCGGCCTCGGCGGCAGGTCCGCTGAAGGACATCACGAATCGCTACGTCGGTAGCGCCGTCGCGGCGAACCACCTGGCCAACGAAGCCGACTATCGTTCGGTGCTCACCCGGGAATTCGACAACGTCACCCCGGAGAACGAGATGAAATGGGGCGTCGTCGAGGCGAACCGCGGCCAGTACAACTGGTCCGGCGCGGACGCGATCGTCGACTACGCCCAGCGGAACGGCAAATCCGTCCGCGGGCACACGCTCGTCTGGCACAGTCAGCTGCCCGGCTGGGTCAACAACCTCTCCGCCGGTGATCTGCGGTCGGTGACGCAACGGCATATCGCCACCGCGATGGGGCGCTACCAGGGAAAGATCCGGGCGTGGGACGTCGTGAACGAGATGTTCAACGACGACGGCACCCGCCGTGCCTCGGTGTTCCAGCAGAAACTGGGCGACGGCTACGTCGCCGACGCGTTCCGGTGGGCGCGGGCGGCGGATCCGTCGGCCAAGCTGTACATCAACGACTACAACACCGAAGGACTCAACGCGAAGAGCGACGCCCTGTACAACCTGGTGCGGACGCTGAAGCAGCAAGGCGTGCCGATCGACGGCGTCGGCTTCCAGGCACACCTCGCGACGCGGTACGGCTTCCCCGGCGGCTACCAGGCGAACCTCGCCCGCTTCGCGGCGCTGGGCGTCGACGTCGCCATCACCGAGGCCGACGTCCGCATCCCGATGCCCGCCGACACGACCAAACTGAACACGCAGGCGAGCTACTTCAAGCAACTCTGGGACGGCTGCCACGCCGTCGCGCGGTGTGTGGAGTTCACGACGTGGGGCTTCACCGACCGCCACTCGTGGGTGCCGGACACGTTCCCCGGCGAGGGCGCGGCCTGCCTGTTCGACACGAACCTGCGGCCGAAGCCGGCGTACACGCGGATCAACCCGTGACCTAGGCGGGTTTCGGCCGGACGGCACGGCACCGGTCCCTCACTTGTTCCCCTGGTGAGGGGCCGGTTTGCCGGTCGTACCGTGTGCCCGTTCACCGGCCACCGCGGCGCGACCAGAGATGGGGGGCGATTACCCGGCCGCCGATCCGGGTATTAGAAGGATCATGTGGATGGTGCTGATGATCCCGTTGCTGGTCATGTCGTTCGCGCTGCTGATGGAGCGTGTCGAGGCGAATGTGCCTGAACGGGAGCACAGTCGCGCCCCTGAACCCGTCTGAGTGGGAGCCCGTCAGTTCGCCGCTGCCGCCCGAAGGATCGCCGCGGCCGAGCGCTCGACGTCGGACTCGGTGGTCGACCAGTTGGAGACCGAGATGCGCAGGTAGCGACGACCGCGCCAGGTGGTGCCGCCCAGCCAGCAGGTGCCGTCGCGCTGGACCGCGTCGATGATCGTGTCGGTGCGGTCATCGTCACCGAACCCGACGAGCACCTGGTTCAGGACGACGTCGTTGGCGATCTCGGCACCACCTTCGGCGAGGATCGTGGCGAACAGCCGCGCAAGCCCGCAGCAGCGGTCGACGAGGTCCGCCACACCGTCGCGCCCCAACTCCCGCAAGGCCGCCCACACCGCGAACACCCGCGCGCGACGCGATGCCTCGAGCGTGAGGTCGCCCATTCGGGACAGCTCGGCGGAGCCGGCAAGGTAGGGAGCGCGATAGGCGATGGTCTCGGCGTGCAGCGCCGGATGAGCACAGAACGCGAAGCCGGAGTCATAGGGGACGTTCAGCCACTTGTGCCCGTCGCACGCCCAGGAGTCGGCCAGCTCCAGGCCGTCGACCAGCGCCGCTGTCGCGGGGTTGGCGCCGGCCCAGAGTCCGAAGGCACCGTCGATGTGGACCCAGGCATCATGCCCCTTCGCGAGTGTGCAGGCGGCGCGCAGGTCGTCGCAGGCACCGGTGTTCACGTTCCCCGCCTGCAGGCAGACGATCGTGGGACCCTCGCCCGCGGCCAGCACCCTGGCCAGATCCTCGACGTCGATCGCGCCCTGCGGACCCGCGGCCACCGCCTGGATCGCCCTGGTGCCGATACCGAGCAACCTCAGCGAGCGGTCGATGGTCGCGTGCCGCTCGGCGCTTGCGACAACCCGGAGGGCGGGCGCCCCGGCCAGACCGTCCCGTTCGACATCCCACCCGGCTCGAGCGAGGACGTGGTGACGTGCCACCGCCAGTCCGACCGTGTTGGCCGCCTGGCCGCCGGTGACGAACCCGGTCGACGCGGTGGCCGGAATGCCGAGGAGATCCCTGAGCCACCGGCCGGCCACGTCCTCCGCGGCGGCCGCGGCCGGTGACAGAGCGGGATTGAAGCTGTTCTGATCCCATCCCGCCGCCAGGAAGTCCGCCGCGACCGCGGACCTCAACGCCCCGCCGATGACCAACCCGAAGAACCGCGGGCCCGCCGTGGCCACGAGCCCTTCCTCGGCGATGCGGGCGAGTTCCTCGATGACGGCTTCCGGAGGGCTGGGCTCCCGGGGAAGTTCCTCACCGAAAGCCTGCCGCAAGACCGCTAGGTCGACAGGCCGCGCGACAGGTCGGTCACCCAGACCGGCCACATACCCGGCAGCCAGCTCCGCCGCCCGTGTGAAGAGAGTGTGCTCCTCGTGCATGAACGTCCTTCCGGCAACGCCACGGCGACTTGGCCCGTCGGACCACACGGTACGGGTCTCGACCGCAGCGACGGCTAGGTCGCCTCCAGCAGCAGACCGGCGAGTTCGCCGGGCATGGTGATCATGCAGTCATGGCCGGTCGGCAGTTCCCGCAGCCGCTCGCCTGCCGGAACGGGACGCCGGGTGATGCCGTCCGGCTCGGCCCCGACGCAATGGATGTGCGTACGCGGGATAGTGCGCGCGGCCGGGTCGTCCAACCGGACCGGCTCCTGAAGGCACCCCACCGGATGGTCCGACAGCATCGAACGCAGCCAGGCGGCGTCCTCGGGATCAGTGACCCCGAACAGGCCTAGCGGCGGCGGCTGCTCCGGCATCGGCGGAACCCGCCAGCCGTCCACGGCGACGTCGATGAGCTGCTTGGTGACCGGAAGGACGTCGACCGCGGCTTCGCCGTCTTCGGGCACCATCGCGTCGAGGAACACCAGATGCGCGATCCGCTCCGGGACCCGGTGCGCGACCCCCGATATGACCATCCCGGCGTAACTGTGCCCAACGAGCACGACGTCGTCGAGACGCTCACCTTCGATCACGTCGACGACGTCGTCGATGTGAGTGCCGAGCCCGACCTCGGGGCCCAGCAGGTGCGCCTTGTCGCCGTAGCCGGTCAGCGACGGCGCGAGCACCCGGTGCCCGGCCGACTCCAGCAGCGGGACCAGCCGATCCCAGGCACGTCCGCTGTGCCAGGCGCCGTGTACCAACAGAAAGGTGGCCATAGCCGCGTGGTTCCTCCTCGTGCCTCGGTACCCTTTGATAACCGAGAACATCGTGATCCACCCGACGCGCACCGGGCAATACGGCACTTTCGGGTGCCCCGGTTCTCAGGAGGTAACCATGCAGGACCCGTGCCAAGCCCGCGAAGTCCTCGGGATCGTCGGGGACAAGTGGGCGCTGCTGATCGTGCGCATGCTCAAGGACGGGCCGCGACGCTTCACCGAACTCAAACGATCCATCGACGGCATCAGCCAGCGCATGCTCACAGTGACGCTGCGCGACCTCGAACGCGACGGGATCCTGACGCGCACGGTCCGCAACGTCATGCCGCCACACGTCAGCTACGAGCTGACCACGATGGGCCGGACCCTGCGCGAGGCCACCGCACCGCTGCTCGACTGGAGCATCGAACACCTGCCCCATATCGACGCCGCCCGTGCGGCGTACGACAACCGTTAGTGCGCCGCGTACGCGAACTTGGTCGGTCCCGCGTGTCGAGCCTGTCTCAGGAACACGGCGGGCTGTACGGCAGCTCAGCCGACACGAACTCGTCCCACATCTCGCGAGTGAGCGTGTTTCCCGTGACGGCGCAGATGCGGTGCATGGCCTGGGGCACGGTCAGGTCCCACAACCGCACGGTGTGGTCGTGGCTGCCGGTGGCGAGGGTGGCGCCATCGGGACTGAACGCCACCGTGTTGACGTGGGCCTGGTGTCCGGTGAGCGGCTGACCCGACTGCGTCCGGTCGGCTGTCCGCCAGAGCCGCACGGTGTTGTCGCCGCTGCCGCTGGCCAGCGTGTGACCATCTGGGCTGAACGCCACCGCCGAGACGGGGTTGGTGTGGCCGGAAAGGGGTTCGCCGAGCGGTCTGGCGTGAGCGGGATCGGTGACGTCCCACAGCCGCACCTGCTCGTCGTCACCGCCGCTGGCCAATGTCCGCCCATCCGGGCTGAACGCGACCCTGCGTATGTCGTCCTGGTGCCCTTTGAGGGGTCCGGCGAGCAACGTGGGTTCGGCCGGATCGGAAACGTTCCACAACCACACCGCGACGTCGCTGTATTCGGTGCCCGTCGCCAGAGTTCTCCCGTCCGGGCTGAACGCCACGGCCAAGGCGTTGGCGTCCGGTCCGATCACGATCCGGGACAGCAGCACGGGTTTGGCCGGGTCGGTGACGTCCCACAACCGCGCGGAGTTCTCGTCCTTCACGTCGCCGCCGGTGACCAGGACGCGGCCGTCCGGGCTGAACGCCATCGACCGGACGTCGTCGGCATGGCCGGTGATCGGCGCGCCGATGGGCGCCGGGCGGGCCGGATCGGTGACGTCCCACAGTCGCACCGTCCGGTCGTTGCCGCCGGTGGCCAGCACACGGCCGTCCGGGCTGAACGCCAAGGCGTTGATGTCGTCTTGGTGGCCGGTGAGCGGACGGCCCAGCTGCCGCCGATCGGCCGGTGTCCACAACCGGACGGTCCGGTCGCCGCCACCGGTGGCCAGGACGCGCCCGTCCGGGCTGAACGCCAACGCGTTGACTTCCCCCGTATGTCCTTTTAGGACAGTGTCGGGTATGTTCCACAGCCTTACCGCCCGGTCGCCACTGGCGGTGGCCAGGCTGCGGCCGTCCGGGCTGAACGCCATCGACCGGACGCCGTCGGCATGCCCGGTCATCGGCGTGCCGATGCGTGTGGGGTGGGCGGGATCGGTGACGCCCCACAGCCGCACGGTGTAGTCATCGCCGCCGGTGGCCAGCGTCCGCCCGTCGGGCCCGAACGCCAACGACCGGATCGCGCTGGCGTGCCCCGTGATCGGCCGGCCCAGCGCCACCGGGCGAGCCGGGTCGGCGACGTTCCACAGCCGCACTGTCCGGTCGTTGCTCGCGCTGGCCAAAGTCCGTCCATCGGGGCTGAACGCCACCGACTGGACAGCCCCGGCGTGTCCGGTCAACGGTGGCCCGAGGGGTTCGGCTCGGTCCGGCGCGGCGACGTCCCACAGTCGCATGGTCCGGTCATCGCCGCCGGTAGCCAGAGTCCGGCCGTCAGGACTGAACGCCACGGAGTGGATCGTGTCGGCGTGCCCGGCCATCGGCGGGCCGAGTGCCGTAGGCCGGGCGACGTCGGTGACGTTCCACAGCCGTACGGTCCGATCGTCGCCCGCGCTGGCCAAAGTCCGCCCGTCAGGACTGAACACCAACGACCGGATCGTCTTGGTGTGCCCCGTGATCGGCGGGCCGATCGCCTCAGGGCGGGCTGGGTCGGTGACGTTCCACAACCGCACCGTGTTGTCGGCGCCGCCAGTGCCCAGAGTGCGTCCGTCCGGGCTGAACGCCAGCGCACGGGTTGCTTCGCCGTGACTGATGGTTTCGTTCAGCAGCACCGGGCGGGCCGGCTCGGCGACGTTCCACAACCGCACGAGCCTGTCACCGCTGCCGCTGCCGGTGGCCAGCGTTCGCCCATCGGGACTGAACGCCACCACGCCGACGTCCTTGGCGCCCGAGGGCAACGTGGCGGAAAGCGGCGCGTTCGCGTCGACGATCAAGTGGGTGCCCGTGTCCGGATCCGCCGGGCGCATGCGGTGGGCGACGAGATCGAGCTGGGCCGCCAGCGACACGTCGATGGTCCGTATCCGGTTCGCCTCGGCGGTGACCTTGTTGAAGATCGCGGCGTCACGTTGTTCCTGGGCGATGTCGCGTTGCTGGAAGGCGTAGACGGCGGCACTGGACGCGACGAGGCCGAGAACGGCCAGCATGGTGACCGCGGTTCGACGGATTCTGCCCCGCCGGCTTTCGTGCCGGATCGACGCGCCGAGGAAGGCCGCTCCGAGCGGCGTGAGGGCGGCGCGGTGCTCACTCCTGGACTGCCACCCCCTTGCGATGGCCAGCCGATCACCGCGATACAGCGATCCGGCCGGTTTCCCTTCTCTCTCCCACTGTTCGGCGGCCTCGATCAACTGCTGCCGGACGACCTGATCATTGCGGCCCGCCTCGATCCAGGCGCCGAGTTGCGGCCACGCCCGCAGCAACACGTCGTGGGAAAGCTCGACGGCGTTGTCGTCCAACGTGACCAGGCGTTTCTCGATCAGCCAGCCGAGCACTGTCTCAGCGGTCCGCGGTGCGTCGAAACCCTTGACGAGGTCGGCCGGATCCGCGCGCCGTCTCGCAGGCGGCGCGTCGTGCCTGACCACGACCAGGTGCATGAGGATCTGCTGGAAGATCAGGCGCTGCTCGGCCGTGGAACAACGCGCGTAGGCCTCGTCCGCGGTCGCCACGATCGCGCCTTGGATCCGCCCGGCCCGGTCGTAATCCGCCAAGGTCAGCTTGTCGCCCGTGCGCCGCTGCCAGGTGACGGCCAATGCGTGGGCCAGCAGTGGGAGCCCGCCCGCATCCGTCCCGATCTCGTGCAGGAGCACCTCGACCAGACTCGGCTCGACGTCGACGCCGATCTGCCGAGCCGGCCGCTCGATGGCCGCTCGCAACCCCACCGGAGTCATCGCCTGGAGGTTGAACTGGCTCGCCGGCAGGAACTCCGCGAGCTGATCGTCGGCGAGGCAGTGGTCGTAGAAGTCGCCCCGCACCCCGAGAACCGCGCGCATCGCGATCAGTGCGGCGATGAAACGCCGCCGCTCGGCCTCGCCGGCGCACAGGGTGAACACCTCTTCGAACTGGTCCACCACGATGACAGTCCCGTCAGGCAGCATGCTTGCCAGCCGGGCGGGGTCAGAGCTGATCGCCGAGAGCACGCCGTCCACGCTGCCGTCGATGAGCTGCGCGACCTGCTGTGCCAGTGTCTCGCAGGGCTCCTTCGCCGGGGTGAGCAACAGCCATGGGCGTCCACTGTCGGCGACCGCGGTCGTCACGCCTGCTCGAAGCAGCGACGACTTGCCGACACCGGACGGCGCGACGACGAAGACCGGCCCGCTGCGGTGATCGATCTTGTCCATCAACACCGACAAGGCCGCCTCGCGGCCGAAGAACCACCGCGCTTGGTCGGGTTGAAACGCCCGCAGACCCGGATAGGGGCAGACGTCCTCCGGCCACTCCGCCTGGCTGACGTCGGGCGGGTACGGGTCGTCCGGTAGGCAGATCCACCCCACCGTCGCCGTTTCCTTGACCCGGATGCGTTTGGGCCGATAGCGGGTCTCATCGGCAGCGCTGTGCCAGACCACTTCCCGGAACAACCAGTCGGAGGTGATCACCGCGAGCACACCGGCCGACCCGGCGAGGGCGTCCTTCAACGGCGGCGCGTCGAGCAACCGGAACGTGTGATTGATCGCGACGCCGGTCGCGCCGTGCGCGTCAAGCAGAACCTCCCCCGCGTGCACCGCCATTCTCAACCGGATCTGCTCGCCGGTCCCGTGCGCCCGGTTGTGCCTGTTCAACGCTTTCACCAGGCGACCGGGCACCTGCTCGACGAACAGCTGCTTCGGAACATCCGCCGGCGCCAGAAGAAGCACACCGTCACCCCGGTCTTCGCGATGGCAGACGCTCCAGTGCGAGCCGAGCGCATGAGCCAAGGCCGTATAGACAGCGTTGCGCACGTTCCTCTGTTCCGGGTTCTTCCGGCCGCTGAAGCGCTCCACGTCCACCACCAGAACAGTGCGATGCAGCGCGTCAGGCGACACGAAACCTCCCCAGATCACGTCACTCGGCCAAAGATGCCGCCATAGTCCTCGCGGCCGCACAAAGCCTGACGAGCTTTCACTCGTTCGCGTGAACCGATTGGCTGTCGACGAGAGTTCTGGCCGAGAACAGCCGTAGTTCACTCCGCCCGGCGGTCGTCGCGCGCCTTCTTGGTAAGCGACCTGCTGACGTAGACCAGCCCGCCGGCCAGGACCACGATGTCGTCGAAGTACACCGGGTCGGGCAACAGGTCGAACGGGAAAACCGTGTAGGCCAGGGAAACCCAGTAGGCGGCCTTGGTCGGCACCGGCGTGCCCGGCTGATGGACCTGACGATGCTTCCGCACCAGTTTGACCACAAGGAACAACGCGATCAGAACGAGGACGACGACCACCACCACGGCCACCACGCCGAGTGTCGTCCACAGAGACTCCATTTGATCCTCTCTCATCAGGTCGCCGAAGCGGATCCCGAAAGCCGGGCCGCGAGATCGCCCGCGCCGTCGCCGGACAGGCGAGGGAGAGCGGCCAGGCGGCCGGCGCAGACCAGCAGCAGCGCGCTCATCGGGCCGCGGACCTCCGGACCGGTGCCGGTGGACCAGGAGATGTCGGTGGCGGTCAACCGGAACCCGGCCATCTTGCGCGCCGACGGGAGAGGAGGCGGCCAACGCATGGACAGCACTCGGTCCGCGGCGACGGCAGCCGCGTCCGGTGGCATCTCGTGGCGCAAACCGAGAGGGATGGCGATGTCCTGGCCGTGGACGAGGATGTCGGCGAGCGTTTCCAGGTAGGTGACGCCGAGGGTGTGCCGCCGCGAGCCTGCCGTCGCGCGGATCTCGGCGGTGATCCGGGCGGTCGACAGTTCCGCGGCGCGCCGGCGGGCCGCGTCCTCGATGGTCCGGTCCATGCTGCCGCGCCAGTGGGCCATCGTCGCGATCAGGTCGCGGAGGCCGAGCTGTTGCAGCGTCAGGTGCGCGGCGACGTCGCGAACGGTCCAGCCGGCGCACAGCGACGGGTGCCGCCACTGGTCGTCGGACAGGTCGTCGAGCAGGTCTGCCAGGCTGGTCCGCTGGGCGGCGATGACCCGCCAGATCGCGTCGCGGTCCGGCGCCGGTCGCTTGCCGGTCATATCGGGACCTCCTCGGAGCGAGGGCGGACGACGCTCGTCACGAGTGCCGCGATCTGCGGGTAGGGATCGAACGCCGGGTCCGGGACGGCCAGTTCGTGCAGCACGATCCCGGTCCAGTGGTTGGCGATGATGGGCGCGTCGCGGTCGGGATCGGTGGAGCCGGCGGCGCGCAGCCAGTTCATGAACCAGGCGTTGACCCGGGCGCCGGTGGCCAGCAGCTGTGGCCGCAGCGTGGGGTGGATGCCGGCCTCGACGAGGATCGCGTACCGAGCCAGGGTCAGCGTCCGGTTCGGGCCGGTCGCCTCACGGGCCAGCCCGGCCATCGCCTGCGCCAGCTCCTGAGGGGTGACCGGGTAGTACGTCGTCGCGAGGGCTTCCCAGGTCGCGCGCTCCCGATCGGACGTGCGTTCCACGACCGCGTTGAGCAGGGCGTCCCTGGTGCGGAAGTGATTGGAGGCCGAGCCGGTGGGCAGCCCGGCGGCGGCGTCGATGGCGCGGTGGGTCAGCCCGTGGATGCCGCGCTCGCCAAGGACCGAGATCGCGGCGTCGAGGAGTTCGTCACGTCGTGCGGACACCAACGCAGACTACCATCGTAGTAGAAAACACTGCAATAGTAGTGTTCAAGACTACGGTCGCAGTACCTAGACGTCGCTCGACGCCGAGTGACGCGAAACTTGGGAGCGCATTGGGGCTGACCACCCGCAGTACGACTGCCTCGACCGGTCGACGCGGCCGAGGCAGTCGTACTGGAACGCACGCGCGCCGTTATGCGGCAGGTCAAATCGCCCCGAATCGAACGAGGTCATCCGGTTTTGCACGTATACCGCGATTTCACGTGGTGTCTCGGAGCTTTTCCGGCGCCGGAAGCCCTCGCCGTGCCCGGCGGTGAACTCTCACCACCAAGGTTCGGTGCACTTGGTGGTCCGCGGCTGATCACGCAACATGCCACAGGCCCGGAACTGCCAGGTCGGCGAAGGGTTCGTCCGCTGCGCCGCGCTGGTCTTGGTGGCTTGCGAATGCGGGATCACGAAGGGCCCGCACTGGATCCAGCTCCGGCCACCGTCCCGCGTCCAGTCCATCCAGACCAGGTCACCCGCCTGCGTGGCGCCACGCGCGTGCGCCCACCCGCGCAGCCCTTGGACGTAGCCCTTGTACAGGGTCACCGTCATGAACCCGCCCACCACCATGACGCGGACCGGGTCGCCGGTGAGGCCATCGGGTATGTCCACGAAACCGTTCGCGCCACGCTCGCAGTCCGCCGCGGATTCCGCGGTGATCGGTTCCGCCGAAGCCGGTGCCGCGGCGGCGAACGAGGCCATGAGGACCATGACGAAAACGACCAGCGAAGTCTTCCATCGCATAGTTTCTCTCCCCAGAGTTGTTTCCCCAGAAGGCCATTCACCCACTCCAAGGGCGGACTTCGTCAGTGGAAAGGGGAAACGATCACCCGAAGAGCGGAAGATCGTTCTCGCGGCGTGCCAACCGCACGCCGTATGACCGACGGCGAAGTCGTCAAGAGACACTCGAGCTACTGGGCGGCCGTGCACCCAAGACACGATCCGCGCACGGCTCCGCGACCGACGCGACGCGGGAGGAGCCATGTCTCCATCGATCAGGCCCGACGCCGATGGAACTTGGCCGCCGGTCGAACCACCCCGGTCCCACGATGTCTCTCGCGCGTGTGATGAGGCCCCGTCGGCTGGCCGCTGCCTTGACAGGCGGGCACCCCGAACCTCTACGCCGTAAAGAAATCCACGAGGGCGCGGGCGATCCTGGCGGGGGCGTTCTCCGTGGGGATGTGGTCCGCTTCCGGAATACGGATGAGCGTGGTTCGCGGGATCTCCGAGGCGAACTTCTCGGCGTATTCCACCCTCTCGAAGGCATCGTCCTCGCCCCAGATCAGCAACTTGGGCGTGGCAGACCGTTTCAGCGCGGGAACGAGATCCAGGGTGTAGCGGCTATCGGCCGCGCCGGCCAAGGCGAGCCAGGAGCGGCGGACCCGCGGATCGTGCCACGGATCCAGATATTCGGCGACGAGTCGCTCGGTGGCGGCACCGGCCAATGCCGAGGTCACCGCTTGGCGGCGGGCATCGAGAAGGGTGCCGGCGATCTCCGGATCACCGAAGCGGGCCACGTGCGGCGCGGGCCAGGAGTCGTAGGTGACCGAATTGACCAACGCCAGCCGGGACACCTCCAGACGACCGCGGACCAGGAGATGCTGTCCGATGGCGCCGCCGATATCGTGCGCTCCCACGGCGACCGGCCCGGAAATCCTCAACGCGGACAAGAATCGCGTCACCCAGCCCGCGAGGGCCGGGACGGTGGCCGTCTCCGGGGTCAACTCACCTCCCGAGCGCCCCAGGCCGGGAAGATCGACCGCGATGGGTCGTAGCCCCGCCTCCGCGAGACGGCTCAGCACCGGAAGCCACACCCGGCTCCAATACGTACCGTGCAGCAGCAACACGACCGGCCCATCCTGCTCCACGGTCAGGTAACTGGCGGCTTCACCATCGACCTCGACCGTCGTCCTCACCACACCCGGCTCCGCGGCTTCACTCATGAGACCAGCATGCGCGAAGATCACCTCCTCGCCGAGAGTCTGAAAAGACATCGATGGGTACATTTCTGCCACGCACACCATCGCCGGATTGACGAACGTGTCGACCGTGACGGAACTGCCGTAGGCGAGCATCACCAGCGGCACGCCCAGATACTCCCCCGGAGTTCCGCTCCTAACGAACTCGTGGGCGAGTCGCCCAAGCCCCGGACACGGAGGTTCAGCGACGAGCCGGCTTCGCTGGCCTTGGACGTAGCGGAATGTGACACCACAGACGGAGGAGGCGACGAAACCGTTGCCGTCCATCGCGACAGTCGCGGTGTAGGTCAGCAGCACAGTGACGCGTCCGGACTGTTCGGTGAGCCAGCGCGCGGTGGGCCGCGGTCAGCAGCAACGCCAGTCCCGCGCCGAACAGGACGCCGACTACGAGGGCTTTGAGCGTGAAGGGCAGCACGGTCCCCAGCGCGTCCAGCGGTGTCCGTTGCTGTGTCCGATCGACGGCCAGGATCCGCGAACGAGATGGCGATCCGGGACGTGGTCACGACGGCGGCGAAGACGATGACCGTGGTAGTCGCTGAAACTCGACCGCATCGCCGGAACCCATAACTACGGCCACCTCATCCTCCGGAAATGGCGCAAACAGGGCGCGCTCCCGGACACAACCCCAATAGAACCCGAGTCAGACTGTCCACCAGGTCGTCGGTCGCGTTTCACTTTCGCAACACGCGACGAACAGTGAAATTCAGGACGTCGACACACTGCCGCGCCGGCTCGCCGTTCGCATATACGACCATTTTGTGAACAGGCCGCACGCGGTCGTTGAACAAGGTCCCGGTCCGCAGCTGACCTGTTCAGCTTTTGTAGGGAACCACGAAAATGTGGCTCATGCCGGCGTTGTGGGTCGTGGTCGACCCGCGTGAGTCGGTC
Organism: Amycolatopsis sp. PSD-21; assembly: GCF_055561455.1. Taxonomy (NCBI): domain Bacteria; kingdom Bacillati; phylum Actinomycetota; class Actinomycetes; order Pseudonocardiales; family Pseudonocardiaceae; genus Amycolatopsis; species Amycolatopsis sp. PSD-21. The sequence goes on from NZ_CM145712.1 coordinate 6,287,849, forward strand.
AGGCCTTCCACGGCGCCCTGCACCCCGCCGTCCATCCCGTCTACCCACTTCACCATGACGTAGGCGCTGAACCGGGGGTCACAGTCGGCGCGGATGGTGAAGTCGAGCAGGTGCAGTGGTACGTGATGGTGGTGCACCGCGTAGGACATCTCGCGGAGTTCCCCGGTAGCCCGGTCCTTGTGGCAGACCTCGTTGCCCTTCCACTGGGTGACGTACAGAGTGAAGGTGGCCGTCGACGTGGCCGGGGCGGGCGTGTCGCAGTGCTTGTCCTTCTGCGGATAACAGACCTGGAATTGAGTGTCGGCGACGACGCTGAGATGGGTGAATCCCGGCGCGAAGGTGAAGGACCTGAGGACCGGCTCCCGGGCGATCATGCGGGGAGCCGGTCCCACGTGCAGGAGGCCACGCGGCACCGCATCCTGGGCGGGCGCGCCTGTGGTCGTGTTGTCCACGGACGTGTCGGCGACCTCGATCCGCCCGCTGTCCAGCCGGAACTGCGCGTCGAGGTCTTCCCTGAGCGCGGCGGCGCGGACGTAGGCGGTGCAGGCGACTTTGGTGGCCACACCGGGATGTAGCAGGAAGCGTGTGGTCAGCTCGACCTCTTCCTTCTCCCGCTCCGACGACGCGCCTTCCTGCAGGATGTTCTGTCCGGTCACGAAGCTCTGTTCACCGCCGGGCCACCTGCACCGCACCTCGTTGTCGAACCGCGAGCGATGGGTCGCCGAGCTCGCGCGCATCACCGACACCACGTACGCGGTCTGGGTCGTCGACATCTCGAGCTCGACGCTGCCCAGCGCCGCCACCTCATGGTCGGGCTTCCAGGAACCGCCAGGTTCTGCCTTGGGCATCCGCGGTGCGAGTATGCGACGTGGCGTGAAGTCGTATCGGATGGCGGTGTCGGCGGGCGCGGAAGTGGAGGGGTCTGCATCAAGGAATGCCGTGCTCGACGGGATCACGATCGCCACGAGGACCGCAACGGCGGCCGGGAGTGATCGTGGGCGCCGCCGGCCAGAGCCGGAAGCCAAATCCGGGGTGTCGACTGAGGAAACCGGCTTCTCTGCGGTGATCTTGCCGTTGGCCACATGCCAATGCCGTAGCAAATCGGCGAGGTCTTGGTCAGTCGCTCCACATGCGGTGGCGATTGCGGCAATCGTCCGGTAATCGGGTGGAACTGTTACTCCAGAGCAGTATCGATGCAGGGTGGAACTGCTGATATGCGACTTTCGGCCAAGCTCTGAGTAGCTCAGCCCGCTGCGCTCCTTGAGTGCAGCGAGAAGTTGGGCAAGCTCGCTGCGCGTGCTCGACACATCCATCGACCCTCCCCAAGTCTCCGGTGCCGCAGCCAGTATGGCACCGTCCCACGCCCTTCGGGAAACCCCTGCTCAGGACCGTTTCACTCATTCCAGGACGACATACGTTCCGGCAACCCTTGCTGCCGCCACCCGTTACCCGACATGGTTGTTCCACGCCCCCCGTGGGATGTGAATCAAATTCACCACCTAGACCATCCGTAACCACGGAAACTCGACACTTCGATCGCCATAAAGGGATTATGTGTCATCGTCGAAATAGTTCGTCACGCTAATTTCTCACTGGTGAAAGGAGACCGCGGGTGAAGCGAATCCTGTCGTTCATTCTCGGTGCCGTGGTGCTGGTCGTGCTCGCGCCGGCGGCGATCGCGAGCGATGTCACCTATGTCAGGTTCACGCCGCAACAGGTGCTCGCGCCGAAGGTGCCCGAGACAAAGCCGGGTGAGCCGGTGAAGTTCGACCAGGAGGTCAAGAAGCTGGGCAGCGTGGATCTGGAGATGTCGGCGACGCAGACCGCCTACGTCAGATCGGTGATGCGCGCGAACTCGGCCACCTACCGCTCGCTGTTCGACAACGAGGTGCGGTGTACCTGGCAAGGGGGTGAACAGAGCTTCGTGACGGGGCAGAACATCCTGCAGCAGGGCGCGTCCCTGGAGCCGGACAAGGAGGACGTCCAGCTCACCACCCGCTTCCTGGTGCACCCCGGCGTCGCCACCACGGTCACCTGCACCGCATACGTCCGTGCCGCCACGATGCGCAAGGAACTCGACGCCCGGTTCCAGTTGCACGACGGATTCCTCGAGTTCGCGGACACGTCCGTGGCCAACACCGCGGCCGGTCTGCCCGCCCAGCGCGCCACGCCCCGTGGCCTCGTGCGTGTCGGGACGGACCCCGAGGTCGTGGCACGCGAGCCCGCGTTGCCGTACTTCACCCTCGCGCCGGGCTTCACGAAACTCAGCGTCTTCGCCGACACCGAGTACCAGACGTGCTACCCGGTGAAGGACAAGGACTGCACCGAACCGCCGGCCTCGACGGCCACCTTCACGCTCTTCGTCAACCAGTGGAACGGCGACAAACTCTGCCAGACAAGCAACGCCACCACGACGACCCGCCGGATGTCCTACTCGGTCCACCACCATTACGTGCCGCTGCACCTGCCCGACTTCCCAGTCCGGGCCGACTGCGAACAGCGGTTCAACGCCTACGTCCTGGTGAAGTGGAAAGACGGCATGGACGGCGGGGTCCAGGGAACCGCGGTAGGCCTGCCCGACTCACGCGGGTCGACCACGACCCACAACGCCGGCATGAGCCATGTGTTCGTCGTTCCCGTCAAGAGCTGACGACAGCGAGCGAACTACGCATCGTCGGTCTCGACGACCTCGAGTCCTGTTCCGCCGGACGAATTCGTGCAGCGGCGAATAGAAGGCGAGCCATACTTCAGCACCTGACCAGGAGGTTTCCACACGAAACGTTCAGTTCGCACTGATGCTCTCGCCTTCACCTGCGATCCGATCAGATCGATAAATGCCGATCGGCGCCAATAATATGAAAATAGGATGAATATGAGGATTCCCTGCCGGGTGCCCCCTGGGAGTCCTGTAGGTGATCAACCGTCGACAAATCGGCGGTTTCCGATGAAACATCTCGAGGAGAAATCATGTTGAAGAGCATTGTTTCGATCTGCGCGGTCACGGCCGGCCTGCTCGTCTTGGCCCCCGCGGCACATGCAGACACCCCGACGAGAAATGTGGACCTCGGACGGCAGCACGGGAATGTGCTCCGGGCGACCCTCGCCGAGAACGCCGATGGCTCCGGCTACAAGATCCGGGTCTACGGCAGTTCGCCGTGTACGGCGACGAGAACGGACACCGACAACTTCATCCGCACCATGCCGCCGAGCTGGAACGACGCCGTTTCGCGGGTTTACGACTACGCCTCGTGTGACACGAAGCTGTACATGGACATCGACGGCGGCGGCGAAGCGACCGGATGGATCGACGGCGGGACGGGCGGCAAGTATGTCGGTCCGCGCTGGAACGACAAGACGTCGTCCTTCAAACTCAGTTGAGCATGAGGTTGAGTGCGGCCGCAGCCGCTGCGGCCGCACTCTTCCTTGCTGCCGGATGTGGGACGCAGGACACGGGTGAGCCCGCATTGCCCCACCCCATAGCCTCGATCGAGAACGCTGCTCAGCTGCGCCTGCCGATCGCCGACTATGTGCCGTCCGGCAAAGACGACGAGGTGATCGGACAGGCTGTCATCGCCCTCACCGAAGCCTGCGCCCGGCGCTTCGGCGTGACCTACACCGTCCGCTCCGGGGAGCAGCCGGGCGTTCTCGAGGGCACGGACCGCCGCTACGGCGTGGTCGATGTGGACGAAGCAGCACGACTGGGCTATGCGCGTCCCAACAAGGAAACCGACGGCGGCGCGCAGTGGAGTCCTTCCGGACTTGAGTACGAGGTCGTCACGGGGCGAAGCCCCACCGGCGGGCCGGCCACCGTGCGGGCGGCCGACGGAGCACCGGTCCCGGCGGGTGGTTGCGCGGAAGAGGCCTGGCGGCGGCTGCGCGGCGATGACGATGAACTCGTGCCGCTGATCGAGAAATTGCTCAACGAGACGTGGACGCACACCCGTGCCGACAGTCGTGCACGCGCCGCCGAGGCGTCCTGGATCGAGTGTATGAGGGAGGCAGGCCACGACTTCCAGCACCGTTGGGACGCGGCGGACTCGGTCGGCACCGCGCCGCCCGAACAGCAACGTGCGATGGCGAAGCTCGACGCCACCTGTGCTCGGCGCGCCAACTACGTGGGCATCTGGCACGCCGTGGACTCCGCCTACCAACGGCAAGCGATCGCACAACTCGGGGAACGCCTGACCAAGGCACTGGCGGGTCACCGAAACCTCATCGCACGCGCGACAGAGATCGTGAGAAAGAGGTAGTTGCGACGGGAACCGCGCGCGATCGGGGCGTCGGGCCGGTCAAGGTCCAGCAAAAGCCGCGCCTGAGCTTGTGGGGATGTCGCGAGTGCCCCCGGGCGCGGTTCCAACAGGTACCTCACGAACCAAAATGCCCCGTGAGCTGCAGATCTCCGCGACGACCGTGATCGCACGGCGACGTCGCACGGCCAGGTGACGGCCATGAACAGCGCGACTCGAGCAACTTCGCCAGCTGTTCCCCGTGACCTCGCTCTAGTTCTAGTCGTTCAATGCGGCTGCACAGCCCTCGTCGCCCTCGGCGCCGCCTACCGCCACGGACGAGACTTCGCCCTCCACTTCGGCGCCGACCACACCACCGCAGCCATCTGGCCACTCATCGTCGACGGCCTCCTCATGATCGCCACCGTCGAACTCTGGATGGACGCTAGTGGAGGCGTTCAGCATCGAACTACACGAACCCGGTGAGGACGATACCCAGACCGCCTGACACCGCCGCCGAGCGGCCTGCTTCGTGCTGCGCGATGATTCCTTCTAGATGGACAGCGCTATCGCAGACGGCGAGCTTGCGTGGGGCCCAAGACCAGTCGATGGGTGGTACCTGACCCGCTCGACTGGCCCCAGCCGCACCTCCACCACCACAAGCAGCACTGCGATTGCGGCCGTAAGTCGTGGGAACGTGGCCACCATGCCCGTCGACGTGGCCGGTAGCGAGTCCCTTTCGCTTCATCCGCAACCGGGTCACCCTCTAGGGCCGGCCTGCGGTCGTCACCGCGGAGTGCACAGGATCGGCGGCGCGGACCCCTCGGCGTCATGCCGGTGCTCCAGCCCGGTCGCTACCGTCGGCCGGGCTGGAGCCCGAGAACGACGTGAACTCGAACCGCTCACCCTTTCGCCCACCTCCATTGCTACGCGCGCACCCACCGTTCCGAACGAACGCAGACGTCTGGCCAATCAAGCTCTGATCAAGCGCCTGGCCGTGGCCGTCGCCGGCGGAGCAGCCTTTGCCTTCACGTCGTCCGCCACGGTTGCGCTCGCGGGGATGGCGGTCCCACAGTTGAACTCAGTCGCCTGAAGCCAGCACGGCCGCCCCGGCAAGGAGGGCCGCAGCGAGCCACAGCGCGCCCGTGGCGCCGAGCGGGGCGGCGATCATTCCCGCGGCGGCGGGGACGGTGACCTGTCCCAGCCGGTTTGCCCAGAGTCGCAGGGCCAGTGCCGCGTTGCGGCCGTGCTGGGGCACGGCCTGGACGACGACGGTCATCGTCAAGGGCTGCCCCATGCCCAGCAGCAGGCCGCCGATGAACAGCGCTGCGGCCATGACGGGCACGGTCGCCGCCGGGAGCGCGACGACGGCCAGAGCCACCGCGGACCCGGCGGCGCTGGCAATGATCAGCGTGCGCCGGTTCCAGCGCCGAGCGAGCTTTCCGAGGCCGAGCCGGGACAGGATCGACGCACCGGAACGCAAAGCCAGCAAGGCACCGACGACAGCGGGAGCGACGCCTCGGTCTTCGGCGATCAACGGCAAGTACGCGGTCAGCAGGTCGACGGCACCGAGCAGCGCGAGGCTGACGAACAGCCCCGAAACCATGCCACGTGATCGCAGCATCGCAAAGACTCCGGGGGCCGGCCCTGTCGTCGAGGTGGCCGCGCGATCCCGGGCGGCCTGGCGCCGCAACAGGACAAGGCCACCCGGCAGGGCGCAGACGGCGATCCCTGCCGCGACAATGGCTGCGATCGCGGTCCGCCCGAGTGTCGCTCCGGTTTCCGTGCCCAGCACTCCGCCGGCGATCAAGGGACCGAACATCTGCCCAGCCGACACGGCAGCGGTGAAGAGACCGAAGAAGCGGTCGAGGTCGGCGTCGGGCACCGCCGACGCGATGTAGCCCTGGGCGCCGACCATGAACACGATGTGGCCGAAGCCCAGACACGCCGCCGCCGCGCCGACCCAGGGGATGGCAGGCGAAAGCGCGAGCGCGATCGGACCGATCGCGATCAGCGCCGTTCCGGTCACGAGAACTGGTGCCGTACTCCCGGTCCGGTCCACGAACCGCCCGAGCGGCAAGGCGACGATCAAGGAGAGGACGGCATAGGACGCGGTGACGAGGCCGATCGAGAGCCCGCCGCCGTCGAGCGCGATGGTGCGGTAGGACAGCAGCGGACGTGCGAGATTCAAGGCGGTCTGGCTCAGGATGGTGCAGACGAGCAGGGCGACGACACTCGCCCGCCATCCGGCCCCGCCGGCTCGGGGTCCCGTGGTCGTCAGCCGTCGGCGGGCAGGACGACGATCCCGTCGTCATCGCTGTACAGGGTGGCGCCCGGGGTGAACGTGGCGTTGCCGAATTCGAGCACCACATCCCGCTCACCCGCACCGGATTTGGTGCTCCTACGAGGATTGGAGCCGAGCGCCTTCACACCGATGTCCATCCCGCGCAGGACCGCGACGTCGCGGACGGCGCCGTTGATCACGATGCCGGACCATCCATTGCCGGCCGCGATCCCGGCGATCATGTCGCCGAGCAGCGCCCGGTGGACCGAACCGCCACCGTCGACGACCAGGACCCGGCCCTCCCCCTGCTCCGAAAGCACGGACTTGAGCAAGGCGTTGTCCTCGTCGCAGCGCACGGTCACGATCTCGCCCGAGAACGCCGTGCGGCCACCGAACTGCCGGAACTGTGTATCGCACGACTCGAGGGCATCGAGGTGTTCGTCATAGAGATCCGACGTCGGCGGCGATGCGGGGCTGAAAGAGGACATGGTTCTCCTGTCGAGGGTCGTTCTGCCGAAAGCTGTGGGGAAAGGTCAGATCTCGTGGGGCGTGGCGGTGAGCCCCATCCCGAGTCTGGAAGCCGCCTTGGCGCCGAGGCTGGTGTCGATGTGCTGAAGCATCAATGCCGACGCTGTCTCGCTGTCGCCGGCGACGATCGCGTCGACCAGTCCGAGATGCTCGGCGTGCTTCTGATCGCGCTCGCTTTGGTCACGCTCGATCTGCAGTCCGACTCGGCGGTAGCGGTCCGCCTTGTCCCACAAGCTGTCCAGCGTCTGGATCAGCAGATCGTTGTGCGAGGCGGTGTAGAGGGCGACGTGGAAATGGCGATGGGCGATCAGGTCGTCGTACCCGGGATTCGACCTCAGCGGTTCGACCCGTTGCATCGCCTCGCGGATGTTCCGGATGTCGGCGCGGGTGCGGCGTTCGGCGGCGAGGCCGACCGCGAGCGGGTCGAGTGACCGGCGCAGTTCGAGCAGGTCTCGCGCCTCCTCGCCGGACAGTTCACTGACCTTGGCGTCCTTGTGCGCTCCGAGTTCGACGAAGCCTTCTGACTTCAGTCGTCGAAGGGCCTCGCGCAACGGCGTCGTGCTGATGCCGATGGTCTTGGCGAGCATGGCCTGGTTGAGGACCGCGCCCGGCGCGAATTCGCCGGAGAGGATCTTCTCCCTCATGGTCTGGTAGGCGTAGTCGCTCTTCGTCACGTACGGCTCGGCAGGTTCGGTCATCGCACCCCTCTCACTGCTTATAACGTACCGCATCTTGCCGAGCCCTTCGCGAACGCACCCAGCCCGACCACACACGAGACGCACCCGTTATAAGGATCACTCGGGCCGCTCAAGGTGCCTTGAGCTGCATATTTACTGAAACAAGAAGACTCAGCTTCCCTTACTTGTCACCTCCAGGGCTTGACGAATGCAGGTTATAACCTTCAGAGTCTCCCGCGACAGCAGTGTCGCTATCGCCAGAAGAGGTGCGGGATGACTACAGCGTCGGTACTCGTCGGAGGAAGAGGAAGCCGGGGCCGGGCCGTGCGCACGGCCCGGGTGCTCGTCGCGGTGGGCATGACCGCGGTGCTCGCAGCCTGCGGCGGCGGAGGGGCCACCGGGCAACAGGCCGCCGAGAACCCGATCTCCGTGGAGAAGGTCCCGGAGTACTACCCGGCCGAGTACGCGCAGGTCCTCTCCGGCTCGAAGAGCGAGGGCGGCACGCTGACCATCTACTCGAACACCGACCAGGAGAACTGGGCGCCGGTGTTCCGCGATTTCCAGACGAAATATCCCTGGGTCACCGACATCAAGGCGAACAACCTCGACTCCGACGAGGTCTTCCAGCGGGTGCTGTCCGAGCAGGCCACCGGTAACTCGCCCGCGGATATCCTGGTTTCCAACGCGGCGCAGGCGTGGGCGGAGTACGCGCGGCAGCCCGGCCGCCTGCTCGCCTACCAATCGCCAGAGCTGCCGAAACTGACCGATTTCGCGCAGGTGTTGCCGAACGTCTACACCATGGCGACCGACCCGATGACGATCGCCTACAACACCTCGTTGCTGGACCGGGCCCCGACGAGCCTGGCCGATCTCGCGGACACGGTCCGCAAGGATCCGGGGAAGTTCAAGGACAAGATCACCACGCGCGACGTCAACGGCGCGTTCGGGTTCACCGTGTCCAACGCCTTCACCCAAGCCGCCCCGAACGCCTGGCGGGACCTGGAAACCCTTCTGCCCTTGGCCCGACCGGAAACCTCGTCCGGAACGCAGACCGAAAAGATCCTCGCGGGCGAGTACCTGGTCGGGTTCTTCATCTCCGGTGCCCCGGCGTACCCGGTCGTCGACAGCAGCGGCGGCCTGTTCCAGGTGGCGTTCCCGAAGGACGGGACCGTGGTCCTGCCCCTGGGCATCGGCATCACTCCGAAGGCGCCGCATACCAACACCGCCAAGCTCTTCCTGGACTTCGTGTTGTCGCAAGAGGGTCAACGCGCGGTGGCGGAAGGCGGCCTGACCGCCTACCGCCCCGACGTCGCGGCCGCGCCGGGCCTGCGCACCCACCAGGAGGTCGTGAACGCCGTCGGCGCGGAGAACGTGATCGTCGCCAAGTACGAGCTCACGCCCGAGGACAAGGTCAAGGAGTTCGTCGGCCGCTGGGACGGGCTGCTGGCCCGCTGAGGCGGCGAGACGACGATCGGAGCGCATGCGACATGACAGTCCAGACCAAACCCCCACGAGTGAGCCCGCCTGTCGCGGGCGCGGCATTGCCCACTCCGCGATACCGGCGCCTGCTCGGCGCGCGCCGGGAGCTGTGGGTGCAGTACGCGGTACTGGCCTTTCTGGCCGTGCTGGTGCTCGCCCCGGTCGTCCCGACCCTGATCCAGTCCGTACTCGACCGGCCACTGTACGAGGTCGGCGGGATCTTCACCCTCGACAACTACGTGCGGCTGTTCACCGAGGCCGGGTTCGGCAAGGTGGTGCTGAACACCGCGCTGTTCGCCATCGGCACCACGGCGCTGACCCTGCTGATCGCGGTGCCGATGGCCGTGCTGGTGGTCCGGACGAAACTGCCGTTCGGCCGGATCTTCGCCGGAGCGATGCAGTGGCCGTTCTTCATCTCCTCGCTCATCCTCGGCTTCGGCTGGATCACGCTCTACGGACCCGCCGGGTTCGTCAGCACCGCGGTCCGTGACTGGATCGGCGTCGTGCCGTGGAACCTCTACTCCATCCCCGGGATGGCGATCACCGAGGCGGTGGCGCTGGCTCCGATCGCCTATGTGTTCTGCGCCAACGCGTTACGCAAGTCCGACGCCTCGCTGGAGAGCGCCGCGCAGGTGTGCGGCGCCCGGCCGATGCGGATCCTGGTCACGGTCATCGTCCCGATGCTGCGGCCGCCGATGGTGTACAGCTCCATCTTGGTGTTCAGCATGTCGGTGGAGACGCTCAGCGTGCCGCTGCTCTACGGCCAGCCCGTTGGTATCAGCGTCTTCTCCACTTTCCTCTACACCAACGGTTTGCAGTCGATCGATCCGGACTACGGCATTCTGGGGGCGGCGTCGACGCTGATTCTCCTCGTCACCGTCGGGCTGGTCGCGATCCAGGCGAAGCTGCTCAAGAACGCGCAACGGTTCGTTTCGGTGCGGGGCAAGGCGACCCGGCCGCGCAAGCTCGAACTGGGTCCGCTCAAATGGGTCGGCGTCGCGGCGATCACCGTCTACGTGGTGTTCGGGGCGCTGCTGCCGATCGGTGGGCTGGTGTTCCGGTCCTTCACCCGCGTGTTCACCCCGCTGCAGAATCCCTTCCAGAGCATCACGGGTGCCAATTACGAGCGGGTGTTCGGTTTCTCGGCCTACGTCCAGTCCATCTGGAACAGTCTGCTCGTCGCCGGGATCGGCGCGGTGGCCGTGAGCCTGGTCGCGGTGCTGGCGGTACTGGTGTCGAAACGCTCGACCTTCCGCCACCGCAAGCTCGTCGAGTACCTCGCGCTGGCTCCGCAGGCCATTCCAGGGATCATCATCGGCATCGGGTTGTTCTGGGCTTTCGCTTACTTGCCCTTGGGTCTGGGCGGTCTTGTGCAGGGAACGCTGGTCGCCCTGGTCATCGGGTTCGGGTTGCGCGCCCTGCCCTCGGGGTTCGGTTCCATCGCGCCGTCGGTGCTGCAACTCGGACAGGAACTCGACAACGCGGCTCGGGTTTCGGGCGCGGACTGGGTGCGCACGTTCACCTCGGTGCTGGGCAGGCTGCTCACCCCGGCGTTCGCGGGGGCGGTCATCCTCACCTTCGTCACCATGCTCAAGGAGTACTCGCCGGCGATCTTCCTCGCCTCGGCCGACTCCAACATCATCGGCACGACCATGCTCGAGCTCTGGGTCCAGGGCAACACCGGTTCCGTGGCCGCGCTGGCCACCGTCCAGATCGCCATCACCGCCGCGTTCGTCGGTCTCGCCGGGCTACTCATGAGGGGACATACCGATGCCTGAAGTCACCGTCCACCAGCTGCACAAGAAGTTCGGCACGACCACCGTGCTGAAGGAAGTCGACTTCACCATCCACGACGGCGAGTTCTTCACCCTGCTCGGCCCCAGCGGCTGCGGGAAATCGACCACGCTGAACTGCATCGCCGGGCTGGAACGACCCACCGGCGGCCGGATCACCGTGGGTGACACCGTTTTCGTCGATTCGGAGACCGGGACCTTCCGCACTCCCGAGGAACGCAATCTCGGCATGGTGTTCCAGTCCTACGCGCTCTGGCCGCATATGACGATCGCCGCGAATCTGGCGGTACCGCTGAAGATCCGCAAGACCGGCAAGGACGAGCAGGTCCGGCGCATCACCGACGCATTGGAGAAGGTCGGGCTCGCGCATCTGCGGGACCGCTATCCTCATCAGCTCTCCGGCGGCCAGCAACAGCGTGTCGCGCTCGCCCGTGCACTGGTCTACTCCCCCAGTGTGCTGCTGCTCGACGAACCTCTGTCCAATTTGGACGCCAAGCTGCGCGAGCAGGCCCGCGCCTGGCTCAAACGGCTGCAGGAGGATCTCGGCATCACCACCGTCTACGTCACCCACGACCAGGACGAGGCTCTCGCACTGTCGGACCGGATCGCCGTGATGAGCGAAGGCGACATGCTCCAGATCGGCAGTCCGCACGAGATCTACGAACAGCCCGCCGCTGCGGCGGTCGCGGCCTTCGTGGGACGGTGCAACTTCCTGCGGGGCAACGTCGAGGCCTTCAGCGACGAGCGCATCGACATCCGGCTCGACGCCAGCGGCCAGGTCGTCACCGTCGCCTCCGCCACATCCGTGACCGCGGGCCAAGACGTCACCGTCGCCATCCGCCCCGAGAAGCTCGACGTCGTCCCCGAGGACGAGACCGGCGAGGCCGCGGGAAACGTTCTGTCCACCGAAATCCTGACCCGCTCCTACGTCGGTTCGCGCTACGAGTACGACGTGCGCCTCGGCGATCACGTGGTACAGGTCGAGAGCACTCAGCCCGGTCTGTCCGGCCGGGTCGGTCTCACCTTCGCCCCAGACGCGGCCCTGCTCTACCCGGAGGCCGCGCTTCCTTCGGACGAAGCCGAGGAACTGCTCACTCTCCAGGTTTGACCCCCGACCGCTCCACTCCTGCGAAAGGCAGCAACAGTGACCAACACCCCGTACCGCCGCTACCGCCTCGGTGTCCTCCACGGCGACGGCATCGGACCCGAGATCGTTCCGTCCGCGGTCGCGATCGTCGACGCGGCGCTCGCCGCCGCAGGCGTCGAACCCGTCGAATGGGTCGAACTGCCGCTCGGCGCCTCGGCGATCGAAACCCACGGCGCGCACACCCCGGAAAGCACGCTCGAAGCGCTCGCCGGCCTCGACGCATGGCTGCTTGGGCCGCACGACAGCGTGTCCTATCCCGAACCGTTCAAGTCCCAGCTCAACCCCAGCGGGACCATCCGCAAGCACTTCGGGCTCTTCGCCAACATCCGTCCCGCCAAGGCTTTCCCCGGTGGTAACGCGGTGGTGGAGGACACCGATCTGATCATCGTCCGTGAGAACACCGAAGGTTTCTACGCCGACCGCAACACTTTCGCCGGCACGGGTGAGTACATGCCGAGCCCCGACGTCGCGATCGCCATGGGCATCATCACCCGCGCGGCGACCGAGCGGATCGCGCGCACGGCGTTCGCACTGGCCGAGACCCGTGGCAAGAAGCTGACCATCGTGCACAAGGCGAACGTGCTCAAGCTGACCACCGGGCTGTTCCGGAAGGTCTGCCTCGAGGTCGCCGCGGACCACCCGGACGTCACCGTCGACGACTTCCACATCGACGCGATGACGATGAAGCTGGTCCGCAAGGCCGACGAGTTCGACGTAATCGTCACGGAGAACATGTTCGGCGACATCCTTTCCGACCTCGCCGGGGAGATCGCGGGATCGCTCGGCATCGCGCCGTCGGTGAACTCGTCGGACACTCACGCGATGGCGCAGGCCGCGCACGGGTCCGCACCCGACATCGCCGGGCGGAACGTGGCGAACCCGATCGCGATGGTGCTCTCCAGCGCCATGCTGCTGGAGTGGCTGGCGGCCAAGAACGACGACACCCGGATGCGCGACGCGGCCGCGCGGGTGGAGAACGGCGTCACCGCAACGGTCACCGGCGGAACGAGTACCCGCGACCTCGGCGGCTCGGCATCCACCACCGAGTTCACCGACGCCGTCGTCGCGGCCATCGCCACGGCCTGATTCCCCGAGCCCCGACCGAAAGGCCGATTCCTTGACCGGGCACCAGCCCCTCGTGGCGATCGTCCACGCCACCCCCGCCGCCCTGGCACCGGCCGCGTCCGCCTTCTCCGACGTGTTCCCGGACGCGCGACTGCGGAACCTCCTCGACGACACCCTGATCGGTGACGCCGAACGAGCGGGCGGGCTCACCGCGCCGCTGCGTAAGCGCATGCGGTCCTTGATCCGCTATGCCGTCGACGGCGGCGCCGACGCGGTCCTGCTGAGCTGCTCGCTGTACGGGCCTGTCGCCGACGAGTTCGCGGCAGAGCTGGACATCCCCGTGTTGTCCTCCGACGCGGCACTGTTCGACGAAGTCCTCCGGCGGGCGCCTCGGAGGGCGCACGTCCTCGGACCGATCGAGGCGGGCACCCAGGACACGGTGCGACGGCTGCGGGCCGCGACGGGGCCGGACACGGCCGTGTCCGGCTCCGTCGTCGAGGGCGCCCGAGACGCGCTGGCCACCGGTGACACCGATCGGGCGGCTCGGCTGGTGATCGGAGCCGCCCAAGCCGCACCGGATGCGGATCTGGTGCTGCTGGGGCAGTTCTCCCTCGCACCGACCCGCGACGCGGCGCAGGGGGCACTGTCGGTTCCGTTGCTCAGTCCGCCCCATCTGGCCGCGACGGCAATCCGGTCGGCGCTCGCGAAGGCTCCGGCATGAGCCCCCGAATCGGCTGTGTGGCCGACGATCACACCGGCGGTGGCGACGTCGCGGCGGCGCTGCGCCGCGCCGGCCTCCGGACGGTGCTGCGATTCGGCGTTCCCGCGGAGGACGCTCGCATCCCGGACTGCGACGCCGTCGTTGTGGCCCTCAAATCCCGGAGCGTTCCGGCCTCGCGGGCGGTGGCCGACTCGGTCGCCGCGCAGCGATGGCTCGCCGGTCTCGGCGTCTCCCGCTTCTACTTCAAGTACTGCTCCACCTTCGATTCCACCGACGAAGGCAACATCGGACCCGTCACCGACGCGCTCCTCGATCGGATCGACGGCACGCCGACGCTCATCTGCCCGGCGTCGCCCGAACACGGCCGCACCAGCTACCGCGGCCATTTGTTCGTCGACGGTGTGCTGCTGTCCCGGACTTCGATGCGGAACCACCCGCTGACCCCGATGACGGACCCCGATATCGTCCGGGTGCTCGGCAGGCAGACACCGCACCGCGTGGGGCTTCTGCCGCTGGAGGTCGTCCGGCGCGGTTCCGCCGCCGTCCGCGCCGAGGTCCATGCGCTCGGCGAGGACGGCGTCCGCCACATCGTCGTCGACGCGATCGAGGACGATGACCTGCTCACCGTCGCTCAGGGCACCGACGATCTACCGCTGACCACGGGAGGCGCCGGGCTGGCGGGGGCGATGGCCCGGGTGGCCGCACCGCCCGGCGGCCGCACCGCCACCCGGACGGAACTCCCGGCCGGACCGGGGGTGATCCTCGCCGGGAGCTGTTCGACGACGACGCTCGCCCAGCTCGATCACGCACTCGAACGGTTCCCCGCCCACCGGCTCGATCCGGTGGCCACCCCGGACCCCGCCCACCTCGCCGAGACCGCACTGGCCTGGCTGGAAAACCACCTCGGCGGCGGCCCTGTCGTCCTCTACTCGTCCGCGACTCCCGACGAACGTGCCCGGGCACGAGCGGCCATGGGCCCCGAAACCGCCGGGATCCTCGAACACACCCTCGGTGTCCTCGCCCGGCGCGCCACCGAACTCGGCGTACGCCGCGTCGTCGTCGCTGGCGGCGAGACCTCCGGCGCGGTCACCGCGGCACTCGACATCGACCAGGTGGTGATCGGCGAGGAAGCCGATCAAGGCGTCCCGTGGTGCACCACTGTCGGGCCGCGGCCCCTGGCCCTGTTGCTCAAGTCCGGGAACTTCGGCCGTTCCGACCTCCTCGTCCGCGCCATGGAAGGAAGCACGGCATGACCGCGACCCCGCTCGGCGCCGTCCCCCACCGCGCGCAGATCGTGGAACTCGGCCGGTCGCTGTTCGCCCGGCGCCTGACCTTCGGCCGCACCGGGAACATCAGCGTCCGCCAGGGTGAGCACATCCTCGTCACTCCGACCGGGGTGAGCCTCGGCACCCTCGACGCGGACAAGCTCTCGGTGATCGACCTCGCCGGGCGGCACGTGGACGGGCCTCGTCCGTCCAAAGAGGCGTTCCTACACGCGGCGGTCTACCGTGCCCGGCCGGACTCGGGCGCCGTCGTCCACCTGCATTCGACGTACTCGGTCGCCGTGTCATGCCTGGCCGACGTCGACCCGGCCGACGTCCTCCCGCCGATCACCGCCTACTACGCGATGCGGGTCGGGACGCTTCCGCTCCTGCCGTACCACGCTCCCGGCGACGACACGCTGGGTCCGCTCGCCGAGCAGACCGCACGGCGCCACCACGCGATGCTGCTCGCCAACCACGGTCCGGTCGTGGCCGGGGCCGACCTCGCCGCCGCGGCCGACATCGTGGAGGAGCTGGAGGAGACCGCGCGGCTGCACCTGGTGCTGCAAGGGCATCGCACGCGGCCGCTGACCGCCGAACAGGTCGCGGCCCTCCGACCGGCGGACCGGACATGAGCACCCCACGCCTTCCGGGACGGGACGACTTCGGGACCAGGGCCACGCTCGAGGTCGGAGCGGAGCACTTCCTCATCCACCGCATCTCCGCTCCCGCACCGGCCGATCTGCCCTACACCCTGCGGATCGTGCTGGAGAACCTGCTCCGCCACCAGGACGGCGCCGCCGTCACGACAGGCCAGATCGAGGCACTGCTGCGGTGGGGCGGGCCCGGGGTGCACGACACCGCTGTCGCCCTGCACCCCACGCGGATCTTCTTGCACGACACCAACGGCGTGCCCGTGCTGGCCGACATCGCCGCCATGCGGCACGCGATGGCCGGGCTGGGCGGTGACCCGCGCCGGGTCAACCCGGCGATCCCCTCCGAGCTGGTGATCGATCACTCGGTCATCGCCGACGTCTTCGGCAGGCCCGACGCGATGGCGCGCAACGTCGAGATCGAGTACGAGCGCAACGCCGAGCGCTACCGCTTCCTCAAGTGGGGGCAGCAGAATCTGGAGAACTTCGCGGTCGTACCGCCGGGCACCGGGATCATGCACCAGGTCAACCTCGAGTATCTGGCCCGCGTGGTGATGGCCGAACAGGGATGGGCCTACCCGGACGTCTGCCTGGGCACCGATTCCCACACCACGATGGTCAACGGCCTCGGCGTGCTCGGCTGGGGTATCGGCGGCATCGAGGCCGAAGCGGCCATGCTGGGCCAGTCACTGTCCCTTCTGATCCCGCCCGTCGTCGGCGTCCGCCTGCGGGGCGAACTGCCCGAGGGCACGACCGCGACGGACCTCGTGCTGACCATCACCGAGCTGATGCGCGCGCACGGTGTGGTCGGCAAGTTCGTCGAGTTCTCCGGACCCGGCGTCGCGGCCATCGGGCTGGCCGACCGGGCGACGATCGCCAACATGAGCCCCGAATTCGGCTCTACCTGCGCGTACTTCCCGATCGACGACGAGACTCTGCGGTACCTGAGATTCAGCGGTCGCTCCGCGGAGCGGGTGAACTTGGTCGAGGCCTACGCGAAGGAACAGGGGCTGTGGCACGAACCCGACCGGGCACCCGCCTATTCGGAGCACGTGGAACTCGATCTGTCCACAGTGGTCCCTTCGTTGGCCGGACCGCGCCGTCCCCAGGACCGGGTACGGCTCGACAAGGCCAAGGAGGGCTTCCGGCGGGCCGTCACCGATCTGGATCCGCCGTCGCGTGACCCGGTCCCGGTCCGGCTCGGCGGTGACGAGCACCTCCTCGGCCACGGAGCCGTCGCCATCGCGGCGATCACCTCGTGCACCAACACCTCCAACCCGGCGGTCATGGTGGCGGCGGGGCTGCTGGCCCGCAACGCCGTCCACGCGGGGCTGAGCCGCAAACCCTGGGTCAAGACCAGTCTCTCGCCGGGCTCCCGCGTGGTCACCGACTACCTCGACGCGGCCGGGCTGACGTCCTCTTTGGACGAACTGGGGTTCCATCTGACCGGATTCGGCTGCATGACGTGCATCGGCGCATCGGGTTCGCTGATCGAAGAGGTCACCGCCGCGGTCGACGAGCACGACCTGACCGTCGCCGCGGTGCTTTCGGGCAACCGCAATTTCGACGGCCGCATCAACCCCGACGTCCGGATGAACTACCTCGCGTCACCACCACTGGTCGTCGCCTACGCGCTCGCGGGCACGATGGACCTCGACCCGTTCACCGAACCACTGGGCACCGGCGCGGACGGGAAACCGGTGTACCTGCGCGACATCTGGCCGACTTCGGCACAGGTCCGCGAGGTCGTCGACGAGTGTTTGCGTCCGGAGATGTTCACCGAGGTCTACCGCGACGTGTTCGCCGGGGACGACCGCTGGCGGCGACTCGAGGCCCCGGCCGGGGAGACCTTCGCCTGGGACGACGAGTCCACCTATCTCCGGCGTCCGCCGTATTTGGACGGAATGCGCGCGGAACCCGGCCGGACCGAGGACATCCTCGGCGCCCGTGTGCTCGTCAAACTCGGCGACTCGGTGACGACCGACCACGTGTCCCCGGCGGGGGCGATCCCGCCCGGCACACCCGCCGGGCGATACCTCGACGGGCTCGGCGTCACCCGGTTCGAACTGAACACCTACGCCTCCCGCCGCGGCAACCACGAGGTCATGATGCGCGGCTGCTTCGCCAACGTGCGGCTGCGCAACCAACTCGTCCCCGGTCGGGAAGGCGGTCACGCGATCGCCCCTGCCGGCGACGTGACCAGCGTCTACGACGCCGCACTCAGGTTCGAGACCGAGGATGTCCCGCTGGTGGTGCTCGCGGGCCGGGACTACGGCGCCGGGTCGTCGCGCGACTGGGCTGCCAAAGGTCCCGCGCTGCTGGGCGTCCGCGCGGTACTGGCCGAGTCCTTCGAGCGGATCCACCGATCCAACCTGATCGGCATGGGTGTGCTGCCCCTGCAGTTCGCCTCGGGGCAGTCGGCCGGAACCCTGGGTCTCACCGGCCACGAGACCTTCGACATCCGCGGCCTCGCCGGGGCCGAGCCCGGCCGCTATCCGAAAACGGTCGCGATCGAGGCGGACGGGCGCCGGTTCGAGGCGATCGTGCGGCTCGACACCGTCCGGGAGCAGGAATACCACCACCACGGCGGGATCCTGCCCTTCGTCCTGCGCGACCTGCTGCGGAAACCATGACCACCGAAGGGATCTTTCGACCGAGGACGATCACCGTCGACGCCCGCGCACTCACCACCGCGGGCATCCGCATCCTGAGCGCGGCCGGAGTTCCGCGGGCCGACGCCACGCTGGTGAGCGAAAGCCTGGTCACCGCCGACCTGTGGGGACATCCGTCGCACGGCATGCTCCGCCTGAGCTGGTACGTCGCCCGGCTGCGATCCGGGGTGATGAAGCAGGTGACCGAACCGCGACTGCTCGGCGGGCTCGGCGCGGTGGCGGTGCTCGACGGCGCCGACGGTATCGGCCAGGTCATCGCCGACCGAGCCTGCAAGCTCGCCGTCGAACGCGCGGATGTCCACGGCGTCGGCGTGGTCGCCGTGCGCAACAGCAACCACTTCGGGACCGCGGCCTACTGGACGCGCCGGATGGCCGAGGCGGGCTGCGTCGGGATCCTGACCACCAACGGCAGTCCCGCGATGGCGCCTTGGGGCGGCCGGGAAAAGACCGTCGGAGCCAATCCCTGGTCCATCGCCACCCCGGGCGGCTCGCACGGCCCCGTCGTACTCGACATCGCGAACACCGGTGTCGCTCGGGGAAAGATCTACGCCGCACTACAACGGGGCGAGGCGATTCCCGAGTCCTGGGCGATCGACGCCGACGGCGCTCCCACCGCCGACCCACGGGCGGCGATCGAGGGCATCCTCGCGCCGATGGCCGGGCACAAGGGGTACGGCATCGCCTTCATGATGGACGTGCTCTCCGGCGTGCTGACCGGCAGTTCCTACGCCACCGATGTCGTCGGGCCCGCTGTGCCGGACCGCCGTTCGGGCTGCGGGCACCTGGTCCTCGCCCTGCGTGTCGATGCCCTGCACGAACCCAGCCGGTTCGCCTCGCGGATTGACGACCTCATTACCAGGACCAAGGAGGTCCCGCTCGCCCCGGGCGCCTTGGAGATCTACTACCCCGGCGAGATCGAGGAACGCGCAGAGACCGCCGGCCGGACGGACGGCGTGCTCCTGCCGGCGAAGACACTCGGCGAACTGCACGACCTCGCCGCGGCCTGCGATGTCGAGATCGATCTCCCACGGCCGGAGGTCGCCGCTTGATATCCGCCAGCTTGGTACAACGCCATTGCAAAATACCAAATGGCGTTCTACTGTCCCTCGCATGCGGCGGCCGCGACCGGCCGCGGCCGCATCGCACGCAATCGGAAGGAAACCGCGTGGAAATCCTTGTCCTGCCCGGAGACGGCATCGGCCCCGAGATCACCGAGGCCTCTCTCGACGTGCTCACGGCCGCGGACCGGCTGCTCGACCTCGGCCTCGAATTCGAGACGAAGGACATCGGCCTGAAGGCCCTGACCGAACGCGGCACCACGTTGCCCGCCGAGGTGATGGAGCGCATCCCCCAGGTCGATGGAGTGCTGCTCGGGCCGGTGTCGCATTACGACTACCCGTCGCGTGCCGAAGGCGGGATCAACCCGTCGGCCGAGCTGCGCACGGTATTCGAACTGTTCGCGAACGTGCGCCCGTGCCGGTCCCACGCCGAGTTGTCGATCCTGCGGCACCCGATGGACCTGGTGATCGTCCGCGAGAACACCGAGGGCTTCTACTCCGACCGCAACATGTATGCCGGCTCGGGCGAGTTCATGCCTGATCCGGACCTGGCCATCTCCCTGCGGAAGATCAGCGCCAAGGCGTGTGAGCGGGTCGCGCGTACCGCGTTCGAACTCGCTGCCGGCCGCCGCAAGAAGGTCACGGCGGTGCACAAGGCGAACGTGGTGAAGCTGTCCGACGGACTGTTCCTGCGGGAGGTCCGCAAGGTCGCCGCCGAGTTCCCCGCCGTGGAACTCGAGGAGTTGATCGTCGACGCCGCGGCGGCCCTGCTCATCCGGCGGCCGCACACCTTCGACGTCCTCGTCACCACCAACATGTTCGGCGACATCCTGTCCGACGAAGCCTCCGAACTCTCCGGCAGCCTCGGCCTCGCCGGTTCGATCAACGCCGGCCACGACATCTGCGTCGGCCAGGCCCAGCACGGCTCGGCGCCGGACATCGCCGGACAGGGCGTCGCCAATCCGACGTCACTGATCCTGTCCGCCTCGATGCTGCTCGATTGGCTGGGCCACAAGCACGACAAACCCGCTCTGGTCCAGGCCGCCGAGCTGATCGGCGCGGCCGTCGACGAGGTGCTCGCCGACCCGGCCACCCGCACCCGCGATGTCGGCGGCGACCTCGGCACCGCCGCTTTCGCCGCCACCGTCCGGGAAACCCTCGAAAAGGCGGCCCGTTGATGATCGTCTCCATCGACCCGGCAACCGAGAAAGAACTGGCACGTTTCGAGCCGCACACCGCCGCCGAAATCGACGCCGCCCTCGACGCCGCCGTCACCGCCCAGCGTGCGTGGCGCTCGCGGCCGGTGGGTGAACGCACCGGGCTCCTTCGTGAACTGGCCCGTGTCCTGCGGGCGGGTAAGCAGCGCTACGCGCGGCTGATCACCGCCGAGATGGGCAAACCGATCGCCGAAGCCGAGGCGGAGATCGAAAAGTGCGCGGTCACCTGCGAGCACTACGCCGAGCACGCCCCGGCCTACCTCGCCGACCGGCCGGTGGCGTCCAACGCGACCGAGTCCCTGATCGTCCACGACCCGCTGGGCGTGGTGCTCGCGGTCATGCCGTGGAACTACCCGTTCTGGCAGTTCTTCCGGTTCGCCGCACCCGCGTTCGCCGCGGGGAACGGCGCGATCCTCAAGCACGCCAACAACGTCCCGCAATGCGCGCTCGCCGTCGAACAGGTCGTCCGTGAAGCGGGCGTCCCGGACGGTCTCTTCAGGACGGTCCTGGTCGAAGTCCCCGCGGTGGCCGGATTGATCGCCGACGACCGGATCGCCGCGGTCACCCTCACCGGCTCCACCGAGGTCGGTGCGATCGTCGCAGCCCAGGCCGGTGCCGCGCTGAAGAAGCAGGTGCTCGAACTCGGCGGATCGGATCCGTTCATCGTCCTCGCCGACGCCGACGTGCCCGCCGCCGCGGCGACCGCGGTCAAGGCCCGTTTCACTAATGTGGGGCAGTCCTGCGTCAACGCCAAGCGATTCATCGTCGAAGAGGCGGTGGCCGACGAGTTCGTCGCCGCGTTCACCGAAGCCGCCGCCGCGCTGAAGGTCGGCGACCCCACCGAGCGGGACACCGCCATCGGCCCGATGGCCCGCGCCAACCTGCGCGAAGCCCTGCACCGTCAAGTCGTCCGCACCGTGCAGGCGGGCGCCGAGGTGCTCACCGGCGGAGAGCCGGACGCCGGTCCGGGATTCTTCTACCCGCCGACGGTTCTCGATCACGTCACGCCCGGTATGGCGGCCTTCGACGAGGAGACCTTCGGCCCGGTCGCCGCGATCACCCGCGTCGCCGATCCAGAACAGGCGGTCGAACTGGCCAACCAGACCGAATTCGGCCTCGGCGCGGCCCTGTGGACCACGAATGTCGACCGGGCACGGCAACTCGCCCGCGCCCTCGACGCCGGTGCCGTCTTCATCAACGGCCTGGTCGCTTCCGACGCCCGTCTTCCCTTCGGCGGCATCAAGAAGTCCGGCTACGGCCGGGAACTGGGTGCCGATGGCATCCGCGAATTCGTCAACCTCAAAACACTGTGGATCGGACCGGTGACCGCCTGATGTGCCAGAGTTTCCCCGCGTCGGTCTTGCGACCGGCCGAGCTGACGGCGTTCTCCCGCGGCGGCGGTGCCGCCACCATCCCGCTCGTCACCCGTGCGCGCGGTGCCCAGGTATTCCTCAATGGACAGACGCTGTTCGACGGTGGCGCCGGAATCCCCCTGCACACGCACAACTGCCCCGAAAGTGTCGTCATCCTCGAAGGCGACGCCATCGTCGAGATCGACGGCACCGAACACCAGCTCACCAGGTTCGACACCACCTACGTCGACGCCGGCGTGCCGCACCGCTTCCGCAACGCCAGCGCCACCGCGCCCATGCGGATCCTGTGGACTTACGCCTCGATCGAGGCGACCCGAACGATCGTCGAAACCGGGGTCACCACCCGGGTCGACGCCGAACACCAGCGGTCCTGAACCACCTCCCCTCCCCGGGGTGACTGCCACAGCGCAGTCGCCCCGGCCCTCGGCCTGCCCGGAAAACCCTCCCGGCCCGCCCAAACTGTGGAGAAGCAACGATGCTCGCTACACTGGGTTTCCTCACCCTGGGCACTTTCATGGTGCTCGTCATGCGTAAGTACGCCACCGCGTTCGTCGCGATCATCGCCGCGCCCGTGCTGTTCGCCATCATCGCCGGGCGCGGTGCGGACCTCGGCGAAATGGCCATCAAGGGCATCGAAACCGTTGCACCGACCGGGGTGCTACTGCTGTTCGCGGTGCTCTACTTCGGCGTCATGATGGACGCCAAGCTGTTCGACCCCATCTCCAACGGGATCATCCGGCTGTCCAAAGGGGACCCGGTCCGCATCTGCGTCGGCACGGCGATCCTCTCCCTGCTCGTCGCTCTGGACGGCGACGGCACCACCAGCTACATGATCATCTGCTCGGCGTTTCTGCCGATCTACCGCCGCATCGGGATGAACCCGCTGGTGATCGCGGCGATCGCGACGATGAGCCTCGGGCTGATCAGCGGAGCGACACCGTGGGGCGGAGCAGCCACCCGCGCCATCAGCGTCCTCCATCTCGACGCCACCGAGTACTTCGTCCCGCTCATCCCCTCACTGCTGCTCACCTCGGCCTTCGTCATCCTGCTCGCCTACCTGCTCGGCCGAGGACAACGCAAGCGCGTCGACAGCCAGGCCATCACCGATCTCGCCGCCGAAATCGCCGACCGTGAACCGAACCGAACGGCACTACGCGACTGGAAAATGTGGGTCAACGCCGCGCTCACCGTGCTGCTGCTCGTGCTGCTCGTCGCCGGAGTCGCCCCGCTGGTGACGTTGTTCATGGGCGGCTTCGTCATCGCCTTGCTGGTCAACCACCCGAAGATCGCCGAACAGGGCGAGGTCGTCAAACGCCACGCCGCCAGCGCCGTCCCGGTCGTCATGCTCGTCCTGGCCGCCGGCATCTTCACCGGAATCCTCTCCGAGACCGGGATGGTCGACGCGATGGCCTCGACCTTGCTCTCCGCCGTCCCCGATTCGCTCGGCAACCTGATCCCCCTGTTCACCGCCCTCATCGGCCTGCCGCTGAGCTTCTTCATGTCCAACGACGCCTACTTCTTCGGCGTGCTACCCGTGCTCGCCGAATCCGCGGCCCAGCACGGCATCGCCTCCTACGAGATCGCGCGCGCCGGCGTCGCCGGGCAGATGCTGCACTCCATCGGCCCCGCCTCCGCACCGCTCTGGGTCCTGCTCGGGCTGATCAAGAAAGACCTGGGCGAGTTCCAGCGGTTCTCGCTCGTCCCGGTCACCGTCGCTTCCCTGGCCATGGTCGGCTTCACCCTGCTCACCGGCGCCATCACCCTCTGAAAGGACCCGGCATGATCACCGAAATCGCCCTCATCGAGGTCGCCCCCGGCGACGAACAAGCCTTCGAAGAGGCCGTCGCGACCGCCGTCCCGCTGTTCAAGTCCGCCGACGGCTGCCACGGCGTCCGATTGCACCGCAGCGCGGAGTTCCCGCAGCGCTATCGCCTCATGGTCGACTGGGAGACCGTGGACCACCACACCGAACTCTTCCGTGGCTCTGCCGCGTTCGACCGCTGGCGCGAACTGGCAGGACCGTTCTTCGCCAGTCCTCCCCAAGTGGAACACGTGCACGACGTGCTCCGGCACTGAGCTCGAGCGCGGGTACGATCGGCCGCTGGAACGATCACCGGAAGGACGGGTCCCGACCATGGCGCCGACCCCGCTGACCCGGCAGACCGCCGCCCGCATCGTCGACCTCATCCGCGCCGAGAAGACTCCCGCGGGTACACGCCTGGTCGAACGCACCCTCGCCGAACAGCTGAAGGTCTCGCGCTCCCCAGTGCGCAGCGCCCTGCGCCTGCTCGCCGACGACGGCATCGTCGGCGTCGCCGACACAGGCGGCTACACCGTGCTGCACACCGGGGACAAGCTCACTGACCTGCCCTCCGGCGACGCCGACGAGACGGAAGCCCTCTACCTACGGGTGGCAGCCGACCGGCTCGACGGCGTCCTTCCCGACCGCGTCACCGAAAACCGGCTCGCCCGCGACTATGGCCTCACTCAGGCCCAACTCGCCCACATGCTCCGTCGCATCAACGCCGAAGGCTGGATCGAGCGCCTGCCCGGCTACGGCTGGCAGTTCCAGCCCATGCTCACTTCTCTTCAGGCCTATCAGGACAGCTATCGCTTCCGGCTGCTCATCGAACCCACCGCCATCCTCGAGCCGACTTTCGAACTCGACCGCACCGCACTCGAAAAGGTCCGCGCTCAACAGCAAAAGCTTGTCGACGGTGACATCCACACTGTAGGGAACGCCGAGCTGTTCGACCTCAACAGCGGTTTCCACGAAACCGTCATCGAATGCAGCCACAATGTCTTCTTCATCGACTCCCTACGCCGTCTCGACCGGCTACGCCGCCTCATCGAATACCGCCGATCACTCCCCCGCGACCGCGCGGTCATCCGCTGCCAAGAACACGTCGACATCGCCGATCTCCTGCTCGCCGGCCGACGAGAAGAAGCCGCCGAGTACCTCCGCCGGCACCTCGACACGGTCAGCATGGAGAAGTCAGCAGACACCTGACGCGGCCCACCGGATGCCCCGAAGGGGTCAGATCGTTCGCTGCCGACCGTCGCGCCTGCCGTGCTGGTCAAGCCAAACTGCGTGGAACACTTGTTGTACTGCGCTGAGCAACAATTCCTTCAAACACTACCTCCGCGCCCGGCCCGTGGCGAGCCCGCTGCCTGGGGCCTCGACCCCGCCAACACAGCAGCTACACGCCAGCCGCCAGGCCCTTCGCCGCGCGGATCACGAACACGAAATCGACCCAGGCGTGAGCATCGGCGTCATCGGAGAGGCGGTGGGCCTCTTCACCGTCGACGAGATCCTCGGACCGGCCGGCCACGCTGTCACTCTCCGGTCAAGTGCGTTGGCTTCATCGCCATACTCGCCATCGCCGTCGCGGCGGCATTCGGCGCCACCTTCTTGCCGGAGAATGCTGTCACCTACCTCGCGACCGCACCGACTTCGACGAGGTTAAGCAGGCCGATGCCGATCAGGACGTTTGGCAGCAGCATGTGCGGGCGCTGACGGCTCGATCAGCGGGCGAAGATGCCGCAGACGGCGGTGCTGGCGCAGGAGGCCGCGGGATAGGTACTGGCCCGTGTCTTGAGCTGGTTCAGGCCCTGCTCGGCCGCGCGCAGGTCGGCGATGCGGCGGCGAACGTTACCGAGATGGTGATCGATGAGTTCACCGACGCGATCGCACGGGGCTTGGCCGGTGTCTCGGATGGCGAGGATGTCCCGGATATCGGCCAGGGAGAGACCTGCGGTCTGGGCGGTGCGGATGAACTCGAGCCGGTGCGCGGTATCGGGGTCGTAGTCGCGGTAGCCGCTGGATGTGCGAGGCGGTTCAGGCAGCAGGCCGGCCTGCTCGTAGTACCGGATCGTCTTGGTGCTGACCGCGGCGGTCCGGGCGAGTTCGCCGATGCGCATGGTGCCGATGCTACGCCTTGACCTTCCAGTCGAGGGGAAGGTTTACGGTCGTCATCGGATTCGTCGCGCGTGCCACGAAGCAGAGGACGGGTGTCATGGAATTGGTCGTACTGTCCGTTCCGGACTGTCCACATGTTGCACTCCTGGACGATGCGCTGCGGGATGTGCTCGGCGATCGCCAGGGCGTCCGGGTGGTTCACCGCCAGGTCCGCGACCAGGACCAGGCTGAGCGGGAGGGCATGCATGGTTCGCCAACCCTGCTGGTGAATGGGATTGACCCGTTCGTGGCGCCAGGTTCACAGCCGAGCGTGTCGTGTCGGCTGTTCCGTGACGAGGACGGCCGGGCGCGGCCCGCGCCGTCGAGGGCGGCCTTGGTCGCCGCGCTCGCCCGTGCGGGTGGAACCGCGTCATCGCTGTGGAGGCTATCGACGCGGCTACGCGAGATCTTGGGTGCCGGTGGTCAGCGGCGCCGTGCCCCGGAGGAGCGGGGCCAGCGGGCGATTCAGCAGGCGGTCCTGCGTTCCTTCACCGCTACGGGGCGTCCGCCGACGTCGGACGAGTTGGCGCGGGTGGCGGCGGAGTCCTCGACCACGGCCTCGCAGGTGCTGGCCGCGTTGCATCGTGGCGACTTTCTCCGGCTGGACGAGGCTGGGCGTATCACCGCGGCCTATCCGTTTTCGGCGCTCCCGACCCGGCATCGGGTCACACCGGAGGGTGGGGTGACGGTGTTCGCGATGTGCGCGGTCGACGCTCTCGGGATCCCGGCGATGCTGGCCACGGACGCGGAGGTCGTCTCGACCGCGCCTGACGGCGCCGACGTCGTCGTCGCAGTACGCGGCGGCCGTCCCGGGGCCGAGCCGTCGACGGCCGTGGTCTTCGTGGGCACAAGCTGTGACGCGGGGCCGGCCGCGGAGGTGTGCTGCGGCCATGTGAACTTCTTCAGTAGCCGCGCTGCTGCCGAGTACTGGGCCACGGCACATCCCGACGTCCAGGGAACGATTCTCGATATGGAGGAGGCGGGCGAGCTGGGGCGGGAGATCTTCGGCTCGCTCCTGGCTTGAGGGGCTCGGTCGGCGGTGCGAGCGGGTTTCGCGGGAAGATGCGTACTGCGCTCGTTCACGCGGGCGTGAGATGGGTGTGGTGAGCGGACCAGGGTAAGACTGGTCCGCTCACCACACGTTCATTCATCCGCGGTCATCGCGGACGTCGGCATCTATTCGGGCTTGCAGATGCAGTCGCCGTCCACGCTGCTCGCGCAGATTTGTGCGCCCTGGCCGCCCTGGATCTCGTCGAGTTCGGTCTCGGTGAGTTCCTGCGGTGGGGCAGTCGTGATCTCCATGTGTGTCACCTCCTGTCGCATGCCGATGCGGTCTCAGCGCCGGGTGTGGCGTGAGCGTCGAGAACCCGTGACAGGCGGTGGCCAACCGTCACGCCGGGCTCCGGGCGTACAACGGTGACGCGGCCAATCGGGTTTCACGGCAGGATGGCGGTTGCGCCCCCGTGGTGGCGGGCGTGAGATAGCCGGGTGGCGGGCGGGCCAGCGAGCGACTGGCCCGCCCGCCACCTGGTTCTCCTCCGATACTCGGTGTGGCCGGTCAGCAGCCGCAGCCGCCGTCGGGGGTCAGGGTGCAGCACGGGTCGCCGTTGTGGCCGCCGTGAATCTCGTCGAGTTCGGCTTCGGTGAGTTCGGGCGTGACGAGGGTGTCGTCCATGGTGTTCACCTCCTTTCGGCATCTGGTGTGGCGTGGTTCTCGCCGCCTGCAGTGGCGGTGAGCAGGGAGGCCGGGCTCGCCGGCTCGGTGGTGCCGCTCGCGTGGTGGCCGTTGGATGTCTGGTCGATCTGCGCTGCGACGAGCCGGGCGTAGTGCTCGCCGTGGGCGAGCAGGTCGTTGTGGGTGCCGTGTTCGGCGAGGCTGCCGTGGTGCAGGACGAAGATCTGGTGGGCGTCGCGGACGGTGCTCAGCCGGTGCGCGATGACGATCTGCACGCATTTCAGTTCGGCGAGGTTGCGGTGGATACAGGCTTCGGTGGCGGCGTCGAGGTGGCTGGTGGCCTCGTCCAAAAGCAGGATCTGGGGTTCGCGCACGAGAGCACGGGCGAGGGCGAGGCGTTGCCGTTGCCCGCCGGAGAGACCGCTGCCGCGCTGGGCGAGCTGAGTGCCGTAGCCCATCGGCATCGCGGTGATCTCTTCGTGCAGGCACGCCAACCGGGCCGCGCGTTCGATCTCTTCGGCGGGAACGGTGGTGTCGCGCAGGGTGATGTTGTCGGCGATGGTGCCGGCGAACACGAACGGTTCCTGTGGCACGACACCGATCTGAGCTCGCAGCGCGCGGGGATCGAGGTCGCCGGCTTCGATGCCGTCGAAGCTGATGTGCCCGCTGGTGGGGGTGTAGAGGCCGAGCAGCACCATGCCGAGGGTGGTTTTGCCGGAGCCGGTGGCGCCGACGACGGCGACCTTCTCGCCGGGCTCGACACGGACGCTGATGTCGCGCAGGACCGGCGGGCTGAACAGGTCGTAGCGGAACCCGACCTGTTCGAGGTCGATGCGGCCACGTAGCCGGTGGCCCGCGGCGGCGGGGTCGCTGCGTTCGGCCGGGCTGTCCAGGACGTCGGCGAGTCGTTGCAGCTGGGCACCGGCCAGTTGCAGCCGTTGCCCGTTGGCCACCACCGTCGCCAGCGGCGACACGATGGCCGACGCGAGCCAGGCGACCGCCAGCATGGTGCCGGGGGTCATGGTGCCGTCGAGCACGCGGGTCGCGCATAGCCACAGCACCAGCAGCGGCGTCAGCACCCGCAGCGCCGTGGTGACGGCGTCGACGACAGCGGCGAGGTAGGTCCGGCCGAGCGTGGCGCTCATCCAGCCGGACAGCAGATGTCCCAGGCGACCTAGGGCACGGTCTTCGGCCGCGGCGGCCTTGTAGGTGGCGATCCCCTCCAGGGATTCGACGAGATAGCCCTGGGTTTCGGCCTGGGTGGCCAGATCAGCGGCCATCCGCTCGCGGACCGAGCGAGTGGTGGCGATCAGCAGCATCACCACCGCGGCCAGAACACCCAGCACCGCCAGCGCCACGGGCAGGTCAAGTGCCGCGAGCACTCCGAGGTAGGCCAGGACCAGTACGGCGTCCAGCAAGGATCCGAGGGTTTGGCCGGTCATCAGATCACGCAGCATCGCGATGCTGCCGAAGCGGGTGACGAGATCGCCGGTGCTGCGCTGTTCGAAAAACCGCAGCGGCAACCGGAACAGATGCGCGCTGAACCCGAGCAGCGCGGCGGTGTCCAGGCGGCCCTGCAGATAGACCAGCAGCGACGATCTCAACAACGTGTTGACCAACTGCGCCACGGCGACCACCGCGATGCCGATGCCCATCAGCGGGAGCACGTCGGTGGTCCGCAACGCCGGCAGGTCGTCGACGACGGTGCGGGTGGCCAGCGGCATCGCCACCACCAGCGCCTGCGCGACGATGCTGACCGCGAGCACCTGCAGCAGCAGCGCCGTCGTCCCGGGTAGCCGCCACAGCGAGCGGGCATAGGTCCGCCAGAAGAGCTCCCCAGCCGACGGTCGCGGCTCGAACTCGTCGCTGGGGCCTGCCGTGAGGACCGCGCGGCCGAGGCCGGTGCGGAACTCTTCGGCTGTCACGCGGCGGCGTCCGCGGCGGGGGTCCACGATGTCGACCCGTCGTGGCGACATTCGTTCCACGACAACGAAATGGTTGCCTTCCCAGTGCGCGATCGCGGGCAATGCGACGGTCTCGAACGCCTCGGGGGAGGCGGCGTAGCCCGACATCGTCAGACCGCAGGCGCGTCCGGCGCGCAGCAGCCCGCCCGCGCTGACTCCGTCCCGGCCCGGGGCGCACAGCTCCCGCAGTTCCCGCACCGGCGTGTGCCGCCGGTGATAACTCAAGATCATCGACAGGCACGCGAGACCGCATTCGGCGTTGCTCGACTGCAATACCAGCGGCACCCGGCCACGTCGCCGCGCGAACCTCGCCGTGCGCGTCACAGCAGCCGCCCGATCACGATCCCCAGAACCGCGAGACAGATCGCGGCCACCGCAAGCAAGCCCCACAACAGCCGTAGTGCCGGTGCCCGCACCGCTGCCGGGAGTATGTCGCGCTCCCGGCCCGCGAGCAGCTGGGTGTCGTCATCGGTGAACAGGACGCGTTTCTTGTTGTCCCCCATCGGTTCCCCACCCTCTCGACACTGCGGTCCGGTCACGATCTCGCGGTGGCCGTCTCCTGCGTCGCCGCGTCGCGATCGTTTCGCCGCGGTGCGACATCCAAATCGATCACCGCGGACAGGTGTTCCGTCGCCACACGATCGACCGAGTAGTACGCCCAGATCCCGCGCTGCTCGCGGCGCAGCAGCCCTGCCGAGACGAGTTGCTTGAGATGGTGACTCACGGTGGATTGCGCGAGTTCCATCGCCATGGTGATGTCATAGACGCACACAGGAGAGCTCTGGCGGGCCAGGAGATTCACCAGCTGCACCCGATGCGGGTGCCCGAGGGCCTTGAACAGCACCGAGATCTGCTTGGCCTCGTCGGCGGGCAGCCGCGGCGTCGTCAAGGGCACGCTGCACAACGGAACCCCGGACGGCGGGATTGGGGCGCACTCGGCCTCTGACGGGGCGACCACCACGGTCCGCTCCACTCGAGTCACGCCAACCCCCTCATCGAGATACCTCGATGTACTAGATCCAGATTCTTCGATGTGTGCGACCGTACGAGTCCCTTGTTCAGGGCACAACCCCTGCCACCGGAATGGTCCAACCACCGGCGGCAGGGGTTGTCACAACGCGTGCATCACCACAGCGACCTCAGGCTCACACAAAGCCGGCCTTCGCGGTCTCGTAGAACTTCTTCATCTCGGCGTTTGCGGCCACCGTCGTCTCCAACGCCGACACAAACTCCTCGGCCAGCCCACCGGGCAGGACGGCGAGGATGCGGTCGTCGGCGATGTCGGTGAATGTCCGCATACCGATGCATCCCAGCGCCATCCGCGGCGTCTGGCTCTTCAAGGCCAGCGGCAGCGCTGCACAACCGGGCCTGCCTGAGACATCCATCGGCGACGCGGTCCACTTCGCGTTTCCAGCGGCCTCGTTGTAGATCATCGCCTGCGCTGGCGTCAGCCACAGCAGAATCAGATCGGGCTCGACAGGAAACTCGGCGAGCGGCCCATACACGATCCCCGCACTCTTCTTGCCCACCGAGGGAATGTTCGCCGCCTCGTCAGGGTCGAGATACCGGGCGTCGCACATCGACTGCACCAGGCCGCCGAGTTGCTCACCCGTCGCCTCGGGCAACTCGAACCCCATCACCATCGCCCCGACCGGACAGTTGAAATGTTGTTCGGCAGCGGCGTAAAAAACCCCCTTCTCAGCGACACGCCAGAAGTTACAACTCGACGGAACAGCTTCCGACGACACCGTGACACCGTCGGGTGGTGCGTCAGCGAACGTCAACGCCACCGGCGGCAAATCCGCCGAGAGCAGGTCCTTGATTCGTGTAGCAGCGTGAGCGTGCTCCATTGTGCGCCTTTCACTGGTCATCTGATGGTGGCGGAACACGATCACCAGGCCGACGGCACTCCTTCTACGTGATGGCGGCAGCCCAGCAATGCGGAGTTCCCAGATTTCCTTCGTGCCGACCGAGAAATAATGCGCAGGCTCACCCTCGCCGAAACAAGAGGAAGGGAGCGTGCCACGGACGTCATTGCGGTACGAGCCACGACTTGGCCACCCCACCCCTCGACCTGCGCACTACAAAGCCCGGACCTGGGCCGCGATGATCAAGACGAGATCAGCGAACCCGGGTAGCCGATAAATTCTGCCCCCCATTGAGCAGACAGCGCGTCGTCCACTCGGGTGCAACGTCGAGCCCCTCATCCACCCCGACTGGACACCAGCGAAAACACTAATATCCAACAATTCTCTACGAATACCAGCAAGTACACCCCCGCGTACCGCGAAACACTGCACCAGATTGATTCAGCACCGCCGGATTCGTTTCATACTCGGGCCTCGTCGTGGCAAGCCGTCAGGTTCGGCGACGACACTCGACTGCCGGAACACTGAACCCGGGGAGCAGCGAAAGGAACCGGGCGCACCACTATCACCGATGCGACGTCACCAAACCTGCCGCTGATTCCTTCCCCGCTCACCACCACTTCGTCCATCGCGACTCAGCAGGCACCACTTCCGCTTTACTGGCAGGGTCCGCTATCACAACTAGCGGAATAGCGCCGTGTCGGCGGTTTCCGTACAAGCCGAATTTCGAGCGTCTGAGTTAGGCCTAGACGGGTACCGCCGTGCCGCGACCAGTCCTTCTACCGGCCCGGCCACCGGACGTCGGCCCGGCTCGGTAGCTATACGCCGCACACGTCCAGCAAGGCGGCGGCACAGCGCGACGCCTAGGAATACTCGATGCTGACGAAGATCTGCGCGCGCAGGGCATCGGGTGTCGCTCTCGGATCGTCGAGGACTTTCGGCCGGTCGACGATCCCGGTCGTTGTCAGGAGGACCATCACATCCCAGATCAGTTCGTGGGCGATTACGAGCACAGCTTCGTCACTATGTCCCTCGAGGCCAGGTATGTCCGCATGGTCCCGCAGCAGGGCCCTCGCGACTGTGTCAGCGACCCGCAAGCCAGGGCCGTGAACGGGATCGGACATTCGGCGATGGATGACCGGGATGGCGGGTTCGCCGTCAATCCGGGTGAAGCGCCATATGTCACCGTCTGCGGTGACAAGCGGATCGCCTGGTAGTCCCTCGCCGGCCACCGCGTGCAGGACTGTTCGCAATCCTGGCGCCGAGGCCAGCATGTTCAACCTGTCGACCGTGGATTCCGTCCAGACCATCGTGAGTGCGACACCGGGCTCCGAAACCTCGTTCGTTCCTGCGGCTCCCGCGCGTGGAGGATGGATCGCCCAGAACGCACCGTTCCAATAGGGGCGTTCGAGATTCAACTCCGTAGTGGGCAGCCTGCCCACTGCCCGTAACCGATCCCACACAAGGCCATCGATCACATACCCGAAGATCACTCCGTAGGCACATTCTTCCAGGCCCTGACCAGTCAGATGGTCGACGATGGCCGTCACGTCGGCGCGGATGATCGGAACGATCGCTTCCGCCGCGCCTCTCGTTCTCCCACGCAAGGCCGCCGTCCCAGCCGATCCGAGGACGGGAAACGTCGTGACCAGCCAATCGCCCTTGACGGTCAACAGGTTGTACGCGACCAGCAGCGCAACCTGACTCTCCCGAGGCCGGATGCCGTGTACCGCCAAGTCCGCGAACGTGGTGCCAGCGCGCGCATGGAAGAGAAGACGGCCGTTGTCATCCATCCCCACCACACGGTGCGGAGTGCTTCGAGCGCCGAGACAAAAACAGTGCAGGCCCCAGACCGCCAGATCATCCGGATCTTCGCTCGACATATCCCGGCACTCCCCTCGCACCCAAGGCCATCGACATCATCACGCTAGCGATCACGCCGACCTCGCGCTGGCAGTGTCTGCGATCACCGGTGGGATTGCGGTCAGTCGGCTGGCTGGATGCGCCGGGAAAGCAGGGCGGCGGCGTATCGGTGGTTATGTCCAGCTGCGAGCTTTGTCCACTTCGCTGCCGTCGTCGGGTAGATGCCGAGCAGGTTCTCCAGGACGGACGCCGGTAGCTGCTCGGCGAGGGCGAACATGGCGCTGTTGCGGCTGCTGCGCGTGTTGACGATCCCATGGCGACGCAGGTGCCGGAACAGGGTCGTTGTCGACGCTGGGGTCCCGGGAACTACGCCCGGGAAGAGCCAGGTGGCCTGCTGGGCATCGCTACCGACGTCGTTCAGCAGTTGCCGGCATAGCTGATCCAGCGGCGGAGGCATCTCGAGTGGTTCGGTCCCGAACCTCAGCAGGACGCGCTGCCCTGTGTCGACGATGTCGTTGCTGTTCAGACGGGCGATTCTGGAGATCGGCTGGGCGAACAGCAGCATGAGAAGTCCTGCGACCCGATCCCCTGTCGGCAGGGCGTCGTCGTGGAGGAGCTTGCGGATGCTCGCCCATCGGGCATCCTCGGTTGCACGGTAGTGCGGCGACAGGACGAAGCGCCTGTCGATGACGAGGTTGTGCACGTGCCCGTTGCGGCTGGCCCACCGTAGGAAACCGCGGGCGGGGAACCCGGTCGCCGGGCCTTCGGTGAGCCAGAGATCAATGTCTGCCTGGCGACAGCTTCTGAGTGTTGCGCCGTGCTCGTCGAGCCAGGCCAGGAGCCGGACAACGTGCATGAAGTGCCAGCGGGCACGGGTGTTCTGCCCCCAGCTGATCGGGGTGAGCTGGCGGAGTCGGCGAAGGTAGTGCCATTCGGCGTAACTGCGGGCGAGGTGCTTTGCCGGAGCATCGGCGATCGCGTCCGTGACGGTGCTGAACCACGCCTCGAGGGCGATGAGTAGTTCATCCCGCTCCGGCAGGACGCCGTGCGCGACAAGGACTTTACGGAGCCACCGGACCCGGGCAGGCGGCTGGAGCTCGTCGAGTTCGGCATGAGTCAAGGGGCCGTCGGCCGCGGCGAGCTTCGCGAGCAGGGCAGGGACACCGGCCTTGGTGATCCAGGTTCTGAGGGTGGCTGGTGCTTGCGTCGTGGCGAGCGCGTCGATCAGCGGCTCCAGTTCAGCCCGCATGGTCCCGTCGGCGCGGGCGAGTCGCTGCCGGACCATGTCCTTGACCCAGCAACGAGGGCACTGCCGGCTGCCCAAGGTCACGAGCTGCGCTTGGATGCCGCAGCCTGTGCATTCACCGTGCCGCCGCGGGTCTGTCTTGTCGCAGACACGGCACAGCTTGCCGTCGGGCAGCTGGATCGCGATGCGACGGATCTGGCCGCACCGATCGCAGCGTTGCTTGCGGGGCCTGCAGCTGGAGCAGACGTTGCCCTCGTCTTTCGCCGTGCACCGGGCGCCGCAGTGTGTGCACCGCGGCCACCTTCGTGAGACGCGGTCGTTCTTGCGGCAACCGGAGCAGATCGGCCTTCCGTCCGCGTCCCTGGCAGCGGGAGACTCCAAGTAACCGCAGAACGCGCACGGTTCTTTCGTGCGGGACCGGCAGCACTTCGTGCAGTGAAGGACTCCATCCAGCCGCCGTGTCAACGGCGCGCTCCGGCCGCATCCAGGACAGCACACAGGCGCGATCGACGATCCTGGGGCTGCGGCGAGCGCGTTGATAAACCGGACCACGCGACCAGATCCGTGCGGTGCGTGCCCGGTGAGAAGAGCCGGATGCGCACCGAGTTCAGCGGCTAGCTCTCGTTGTTGTGGCGTTGCCCCCAGATGACGGACTTGGGTTTGTGGAGTAGATGGCTTGTCGTCTGGAAGGCTGTCGATCATGCCGAAGGCTTATCCCGCTGAGTTCCGGGCTCGGGCGGTCGCCCTGGTCCGGGCTGGCAAGTCGGTCCGGGAGACCGCACGTGAGCTCGAGATCAGCGAGTCCTGCCTGCACAACTGGGTCAAGCAGGACCGCATCGACCACGGTGAACGTCCCGGTCTGAGCAGCACCGAGCACGCCGATCTCGTGGCGGCGAAGCGACGGATCCGCCAGCTGGAGACCGAGCTGGAGGTCCTGCGCGAGGCTTCGAAGATCTACGAGGAGCTGAAGGGCGACCCAAAAGGGCGTTCCCGGTAGTCGCCCGGCTCGCGGAGCGGGGGCTACCGGTCAAGATGGCCTGCCGGTTGCTGGAGGTGAGCCATTCCGGCTTCTACGAGTGGCGCTCGAGGCCGACCTCGCCGGCGGCGCTGCGTCGGGAATGGCTGACCGGGGTGATCACCGAGATCCATGCTCGCTCCCGCGGCACCTACGGCGCACCACGGGTGCACGCCGAACTGCGCCTGGGG
This sequence comes from Amycolatopsis sp. PSD-21, assembly GCF_055561455.1. Lineage (NCBI taxonomy): Bacteria > Bacillati > Actinomycetota > Actinomycetes > Pseudonocardiales > Pseudonocardiaceae > Amycolatopsis > Amycolatopsis sp. PSD-21. Next base: position 6,323,784 of record NZ_CM145712.1, read on the forward strand.
ATGGGCATCATGGTCAGCCGCAAGACGGTCGCCAAACTCATGCGGGCGGCCGGGCTGGCGGGGATTCCGCGGCGACAGACCCGCAAGAACCCGAAAATCGAGGTCCGCAGCGAAGACCTGGTCAACCGGAATTTCCTGCGCACCCAACCAAATCTGCTCTGGGTGTGCGACATCACCGAGCATCCCACTCGGGAAGGGAAGCTTTACTGCTGCGCGGTGCTGGACGCGTTCAGTCGCAAAATCGTGGGTTGGTCCATCGACAACAGCCAGAACACCACGCTCGTCGTGAACGCCCTGGAGATGGCAATCAGCAACCGGAATCCTAATCCTGGCACCGTTTTTCACTCCGACCACGGCGTGCAGTTCACGTCCTGGACCTTCACCAACCGAGTCAAGGCAGCCGGGCTGATGCCCTCGCTCGGAACCGTCGGTGACGGCTACGACAACGCGATGATGGAGTCGTTCTGGTCGAAGATGCAGACCGAACTCCTCGACCGCCGGAAATGGAAAACCCGGACCGAACTGGCCAACGAGATCTTCCAGTACCTCGAGATCTTCCACAACCGGCAACGCCGCCATTCCAAACTCGGATACCTCACCCCAGTCGAATATGAGAGACTCCACGAACTACAACAACCCGCCTGACACTCCACAGACGACGGTCCGGAGATCGGGGGCAACGCCAAGGTGTCCGGACAACCGGGGGAAGCTCAAGGTCTTCAACGAGCGTAAAACACTGCTCGACGCGCTAAGCCGAATCACTGACGATGGAGATGCCTCAGGCCCATCGAACGTGGACCGAGCGAACCTGCTGGACGCCCTGCCGTACCTGAAGGCCAACCTGCGCCACGCTCCAGCGGGCCTGCTTCACCGTCTGCTAGACCTGACACAGTTCACGATCAGAGTCCACTACAAGGACGACCAAGCGACCATCACGGCCACGCTCCCCGGAGACCTGGACTCGATATCCGCCATCAGCGACGTCGCGTCGCGGCAACAATGCCCAGGTCAGACTCAGTGTGCATCCTGCGAGTGCCCCCGGTGAGATTCGAACTCACACTGGACGGGTTTTGAATCCGTTGCCTCTGCCAGTTGGGCTACGGGGGCGGTGCCCGGTGAACTTTACGGGATCACGGGTCCGCGCCTTTCGCCGGGCCCGGGGTGTGATGCCCGTCTGACGTGGTGAACGCCATCTAGCCGTCTGGATCGTTCCCGGTAGGCTTCAGGTTCGCGGACTGACCGCGAGCCGAACTGCCCGACGACCTTCAGGAGGACCCCGGTGACCGAGCAGGCTGCCGAGGCCAATGGTGCCGTCGCCGCACCCCAGCGGCGGGTGCTCGTGGCCGAAGATGAGGCCCTCATCCGTCTGGATCTCGTCGAGATGCTCCGTGAAGAGGGTTATGAGGTGGTCGGTGAGGCCGGGGACGGCGAGCAGGCCATCAACCTGGCCACCGAGTTGAAGCCCGATCTGGTGATTCTCGACGTCAAGATGCCCAAGCTCGACGGTATCGAGGCCGCCTCCAAGATCACCGGCGACCGGATCGCGCCGGTCGTCATCCTGACCGCGTTCAGTCAGCGCGACCTCGTCGAGCGGGCCAGGGACGCGGGCACGATGGCGTATCTGGTCAAGCCGTTCGCCAAGCGCGACCTGGTGCCCGCCATCGAGCTGGCCGTGAGCCGGTTCGCCGAGCTCCAGGCCCTGGAGTCCGAGGTCGCGGGCCTCACGGACCGGCTCGAGACGCGTAAGGTCATCGACCGCGCCAAGGGGCTGCTGATGAGCCGTCAGGGGCTCACCGAGCCGGACGCTTTCCGCTGGATACAGCGCACCGCGATGGACCGCCGGACCACGATGAAGGCGGTCGCCGAGGCCGTCGTCGAAAGCATCGGCTGACCGGCATCCGTGAAGGCCACCTCCGTCGCCGGAGGTGGCCTTTTCCGGTTCAGAGGCCGCTTGCGGCCCGCATCACCCAGTGGACGTCGGTGTTCTCGACGGTGCCACCCAAACGGGTGGCACCGGGACCTTCGGCGGTGACCGGGGTGTCGGATCCGGTGTGGTCGTGGGTCGTCCAGTCGACGGTGAAGCGGAGCTTCGAGCCCGGGACGTCGAACGGGCCGTCCTGGTCGGGGTCGGTGTCGGAGGCGTCGTAGTTCTCGATGGCGAGCCCACCGGTCTCGTGGTCGCCGCCGATGATCACCAGCGTGTCGGGATGCGTGCGGACGAACCGCATGACCTCGGCGACGGTGGCGTCGAGTGCGCGGCCCGCGTCGATCACGCCATGCGCGTTGTTCTCGTGCGACATCCCGTCGGTTCCTTCCTCCTCCAGGAAGAGGAAGAAACCGCGTGGGTTCTTGGAAAGGGTGTCCAGCGCCTTGCGCGCCATCTGCTGGAGCGGCACCCGCGGCGCGTACTTCCCGACACCGTCCGGGCCGTAGTCGACCATGTCCTCGTTCGCGAACAGGCCGAGGATCCGGTTCGCGCGGGTGTTCCGCAGCTCTTCGCCGTCGCGTACGTAGGTGTAACCCGTGCGCTGGGCGCGTTCGACCAGGTTGCCGTACGGGCTGCGGCTCTCCTCGCCCGGTTTGTCCGGCCAGAGTCCGGGATTCCCCTTCGGGTACCACCAGTCCTCGCCGCCGCCGAGCAGGACGTCCGGGCGGCTGTTCTCGATGTACTGCTTCGCGATGTCACTCTGCGAGTCCCGGCTGGGCACGTGCGCCGCGAACGCCGCGGGCGACGCGCCGGTCACCTGCGCGGTCGTCACCAGGCCGGTCGACTTCCCCGCCCGTTTCGCCCGTTCGAGGATCGTCTCCAGCGGACGCCCGTGCGCGTCCACGCCGACCGCGCCGTTGCGCGTCTTGTGCCCGGTCGCGAGGGCGGTGGCCGCGGCGGCGGAGTCGGTGACGATCTCGCCGGGGTCGGCCGAGGACGTCCGAACGAGGCCGGTGACGGCGAGCCCGTCCATCGCCAGCCTGCCGTTCTTGCCCTTGAGCGCCAGGCGAAGCAGGTCACGCTGGCCGAGGCCGAGGCCGTCCCCCTGGATGTAGATGATGTTGCGTGCCGAGCGCGCGGTCGTGGTGTCCGCGACGGCGGCCGAGCCACCGCACAGGACCACCAGAACCGTCGCCGCCGCCAGACCACGTCCGCGCATATCGCCTCCCGTTAGTTAGGAACCTTTCCTAACAGAGAAGTCACGTAGAGGCCAGAGGCCCGCTCAGCCGCGCAGGATGCCCGCGTCGTGGGCGAGGATCGCGGCCTGGACCCGGTTCGCACAGCCCAGCTTGGCGAGGATCCGGCTGACATGGATCTTCACCGTGCCGCTCGAAAGCCGCAGCTCACTCGCGATCTCCGCGTTGCCCAGCCCACGCCCCACCCGCACCAGGACTTCGAGTTCGCGGGCGGTCAGCGCGTCCAGCCTTCGCCTCGCCCGCGCGACGGTGTCGGCGTCGGCCGCGTCGGCGTCGCGGAACCGGTCGATGACCTGCTTCGCGATCCGGGGCGACAGCACCGCCTCCCCGGCGGCCGCGGACCGCACGGCCTGGATCAGCTGCGCGGGATCCGTGTCCTTGAGCAGGAAGCCGGCCGCACCCGCGCGCAGGGCACGCGCGACGTAGGCCTCGTCCCCGAACGTGGTGAGCATGATGACCCGCACCTCGCGGGCGATCTCCTCCACGGCGGCGAGCCCGTCCATCCTGGGCATCCTGATGTCCATCAGCGCGACGTCCACGGTCATCCGCCGGACGACGTCGATCGCCTCCGCGCCGTCGGAGGCCTCGGCCACGACCTCGATGTCACCCGCCTGGTCCAGCAGGAGCCGCGCGCCGGCACGGAGCAGCGGCTCGTCGTCCGCGAGCAGAACCCGGATCATCGCTCCTCTTTCGGTACGGGGACCTCGAACCAGGTCTTCTCCACCAGCCGGTCGTCGCCGAAACAGAACCGGAAGATCGCGGCGGTCTCCGCGTCGGGCGGATCGGCGGCCGCCGTGTAGACGCAGTAGCTGCCCTCGGGTATCGGCGGCTCGTGCCCCTGCGCGGCGACCTGCGCCGACGGTTCGTTCGGGCCGAACCACTCCTCGACCTCTTCCGGTGTCATCCCGATCCGGACGCTGGCGAGCGGATCCTCGCTGTCCGCTGGCGCGAGCGGCGGCACGAAGGCCAGTGTCGTCAGCAGCAACGCGGCGACGGCGGCCAGACCCGTCACCAGCAGCAGCCCCGACTGAAAGCGACCTGGCCGCTCCTCGGCCACTTCGTCGACGAGAGGCGCGCCTGCCCGCAGCGGCAGCTCGGTCGTGACGGCGAAACCACCTTCCGGATCCGGCCCGGCCGCGAACACTCCACCGAGAAGACGGACCCGTTCACGCAGGCCGGTCAGCCCGCGACCGGTGCCGGGCAGACGCTCCGCCTCGACCCGCTCGGCGGTGTTGCGCACCACGACCTTCACCAGCTCGGGACCATGGTCGACGACGACGGTGACCGACGCCGCCGCGGCGTGTTTGTGCACGTTGGTCAGCGCCTCGCGCACCACACGGTGCACGGCCCGGCGGACCGGTGGCCGGACGCCGTCGAGGTCCGTCCCGCTCCAGTCCAGCTCCACGTCGAGGCCGGCGTCACGCGACGACGCCACCAGGCCCGCGATATCCGCCTTCGTACCGGCTGCGTCGGTGGCTTCGGCGGGGTCGGCCGGTTCCCCTCCCGGCCTCAGGATGCCGAGTGACTCCCGCAGTTCTTCGAGCGCGAGCTTGGCCGTCGACCGGACGTGGCCGGCGGCGTGGCGCAGCTCGGGATCCTTGCCCTCGGCGGCGACCTCCAGCGCGCCGGAGAACATCGTGATCAGGCTGAGCCGGTGCCCGAGCTGGTCGTGCATCTCCTCGGCGAGGCGCGAGCGTTCCTCCAGCCGGGCGCGGTCGCGCAACGCCACCACCAGCCTGGCCTGCTGCGCCTGCATCGCCCCGGCCAGCGCGGGCAGGACGAGACAGAAGACCGTCGAAACGACGATCACCACCAGGACGTACTGCCAGCGGAACGCGGGCTGGGTGATCAATACGACCGCGGCGGGCGACAGTGCCGCGACACCGAACAGCGGCCACTTCCGCCCGCGCGTCCCCGCGGTATGCGCGACGACCGCGAGGGCGACGCCGGTCGCGGGGAACAGCCCGAACGACACCGTCGCGGCGAGCAGTGCGGACACCGTGAACCGGCGGCGCGCCAGCGTCAGCACGACGGCGCCGACGATCACCGCGGCCGGTACCGGCCCCGTCGGGGAGAACACCTCCGGCCAGCCCCACGCGGGCAGCAGATCGGCGAGGAAGATCGTCACGCCCGCGACGAACCCGGCCAGGAGCGCCTCGGCGAGCACGGTTCCCCACCGCCGGTCGGTCCTTTTCACGATCCCAGCATCACACGGGACCGGTGGCGCAGCGGGCCGGGGCCGCGGGAAGCGTCAGATCGATCAGGTACCGGCTCACCCGCTCGTCCACACAGGACGATCCGCCGCCGAAGACGGCGTGCCCGACGTCCTCATTGGACAACAGCACCGCCGACTTGAGGCTCTCCGGCAACCGCCGCGCCCAGCCGTAGGGTGTCGCGGCGTCCTTCGTGGTCCCGACGAGCAGGATGGGCGGCGCGCCCTCGGCACGGACCGTCCGCGACGGAGCCGATCCGGTGGGCAGGAAGGCGCAGCCGAGCGCCTCCGTTCCGGGCGAAAGCCGGGAAACGCGGCGGAGCTCGCGCGCGGCGTCCTCGTAGGCGGCCAGCTCGGTGGGATGGGCACGATCGAGGCAGTTGACGACGGTGAGCGCGTCGGTCGTGTCTCCCGAGGGCTCCGGCTCGTCGGCCGGTTCGTCCGGCGAGTCGTCGGCGGGAGCATCGGCGGCGAGGATGATTCCGGACAGCTCCGCCCAGTCCGCCGGGAAAGTGAGCTTCGCGGAGATCTCCTGCCTGAGCGCGTTTCCGTCGCCCGCTTTGTCCGCTTTGGCCAGTACCCGGTCCACGGCGGCGAGGATTTCGGTCTCGTCCCGGCCAGGGCACGGCTTGCCGGTCCTGGTGGCGCACTGTTTCGCGTAGGTGAGCAGCGTGTCTTCCACCCCCTTCGCCTGCTCGACGGTGTCCGCCCGCCAATCCAGATAGGTGTTGTCGACGCCGTCGAGCACCATGGCGCGGATCTTCTTCGGGAACCGGTCGGCGTACAGCTGCCCGATCCGCGTGCCGTAGGAGTAGCCGAGGTAGTTCAGTTTCTCCTGGCCGGTGACCACCCGCAGGACGTCGAGATCGCTGACGACGTCGTCGGTACCGAGGTGCCGCAGCACGTTCTCCCCCGTGCCGCGCAGGCACGCCTCGGCGTACTGCCGGGTGCTCGGGACCTCCGCGCCGATCAGCGGCAGCCCGTCGGGCGCCTTCGAAGCGGGCTCGCCCTCGGTGTCGCACCGCAGCCGCGGTTCGCTGCCGCCGATCCCCCGGGGGTCGAAGCCGACCAGGTCGAACCGTTCCCGGACCGCGGCGGGCCAGGTACCCGCGATGTCCTTGATCATGGCGACACCGGACTGGCCGGGGCCGCCCGCGCCGGCGACGAGCGTGCCGAGCGGCCCCGGCCGGGTCGCCGCGGCCTTGATCACCGGCAGGGTGAACCTCGGCCCGTCCGGCCGCCGGTAGTCGACGGGCACGGTCAGTTTCGCGCACTGGAAGTCGTCGCAGGGACGCCAGTCCAAGGTCTGCCGGTAGAACGACGACAGGGCCGCCTCGCGCTCGGGTTCGTCCACTTTGGCCACCGGGGCCGGGCTTCCTTGCGACGTAGTACATCCGGCGACCAGCACGACCGACAACACCAGGCACTTCCAGCTCACGCGTAACTCCTGCCTTCGGGACACCGGACGATCCAACCGCGGCGCCCGGTCCTCGCACGACCTTCGACAGGCTGAAATGACGGCACCGTAGTCGGCCGTGGGGAGTAGGCCAAAAGACATACCCACGATCGGTGAGATCCAGACCACACGATCGGGTCGTGACGATCTTCGCGCGGCTGGGTCTATGGAGTGTGGAAGCGAAGAACTTCCACCGCAGGCAACGGAATCCGAACCGAGGAGATCGCGATGACGAACACCGCCACCACCGCCAAGCCGAACTCGAACTCCACCGCCCCGGCCGAGAACAGCGCGCTCGTCTCCACGCAGGGCGTGACCACGATCGCCGACACCGTCGTGCAGAAGGTCGCGGGCCTCGCGACCCGCGAGATCACCGGTGTCCACGCGCTGGGCGGCGGCGCCGTCCGGGCGTTCAACGCGCTGCGCGAGCGCATCCCCGGCGCCACCGCGTCCGCCGGGCAGGGTGTCTCCGTCGAGGTCGGCGAGCGCCAGGCCGCGGTCGACCTGCAGATCGTCGTCGAATACGGCGTCGCGATCGCGGATCTCGCCAAGTCGGTGCGCCGCAACGTGATCGGCGCCGTCGAGCAGATGACCGGGCTCGAGGTCGTCGAGGTCAACATCAACGTGTCCGACGTGTACATCCCGGGCGACGACGACGCCGACGAGAACAACGAATCCACCCGCGTCCAGTGACCACCGGCGCCGGTTCGCGCCCGACCACAAGGAGAACGTTCATGAACGCCACCCATCTCGGCCTGTTGACCGGTCTCGTGCTCGGCGTGGCCGGCGCGTTCGGCGGCTTCGGCGCCTTCCTCGTCGTGCTCGTGCTCGCCGTCCTCGGCCTGCTGGTCGGCCGGTTCCTCGACGGCAAGCTCGACCTTTCGGCCCTGTCGGGCCGCGACAGGGGCTGATCGCCATGACGACCATGACCGCCGCGCCCGGAACGGACGGGCGCGGCGCCCTGACCGTCGCCGACGGCGCCGTCGAGCGGATCGCCGCACGGGCGATCACCGAAATCGACGGCGTCGGCGGCGCGGCCTCCCGGGTGCTCGGGATCGCGGTCGGCGGTGAAGATCTCGACCAGGGCGCCAAGGTGAGCGCGCACGTCACCGGCTCGACGGCCACTTTGGACGTCCGGCTCTCGGTGAAGTACCCGCTTTCCGTGCGTGCCACCGCCGAAAGGGCGCGAGAGCACCTGATCCGCCGCGTGGGCGAACTGTCGGGCCTTGCCGTCACGCGGGTCGACATCACCGTCACGGCCCTGCATTCCACGGAGACCGAAACGAGGAGGGTCCGATGAAACGGCGCCCCCGCCGCACCGTCCCGGCCGTGCTGGTCGGCATCGTGGTGCTCGCCGGATGCGCGCTGGCCGCCACCGTCGCGGTCCAGACGATCATCGGCGAGAAACCGTGGATCCGCTACGACACCGTCGCCTCCGCCCTGCACGGCATCCGGTGGAGTGATCCGCTTCCGGCGATCGCCGGCGGCGTGGTCGCGCTGCTCGGCCTGCTGCTCCTCGTGGCCGCGATCGTCCCCGGGCGGCCCACCGTGCAGCCGCTCGGCGGCGGCACGGACTCCGGCGCCTCCCGGCGCAGCTACCGGTCGACGCTGCGCACCGCGGCGTCCACTGTGGATGGTGTCTCGGCGGCGAAACTGAAGGTCAAGCGGAGCAAGATCGTCTCGGTGGTCACCACCGGGCGGACGAACACCGCGGGGCTGGCCGACGCCGTCCGCGCGGCCATCGAGCACCGCCTCTCCCAGATCGGCCCCGCCACCGTCCCGGCCGTGCGGGTCCGCGTCAAGGCCACCAGGAGCGCGTCATGACCGACCTCAACCGTCCCGCCCGGCTGAACCGCACACTGCTGGTGCTCACCGGGATCGTGCTGCTCGCCGTCGGCGGGTTCGCCGTCGGCACCCATTTCGGCCGGATCCCGCTGCTCGATCCCGGTGCCACGCTCGTCCCCGGCACCGCCATGCCGCCCGGATGGGTCTGGTACGCCGTCGCCGGGGCCGCGGTGGTCGTCGGGCTGCTGGCGCTGCGCTGGCTGATCGCGCAGCCCGTCCGCAAACCGAAGTCCCACACCTGGCGGTTCGACCAGGAGACCGGTGAGACCTCCCTGGCCGCGAGCACCGCGGTGGAACCGTTCACCGCGGAGGTCGCGACCTATCCCGGTGTCCACGCCGCGCACGCCACGCTCGGCGGAACGCAGGACGCGCCGGTGCTGGCCGTGGTGCTCAGCGCCGAGCAGGACGGCGATCTGGCCGCCATCCGCGAGCGGATCGCCGACGAGGGCCTGCCGCGGCTGCGCCAGGCGCTGGATCTCGCCGAGCTTCCGATGACCATCGAGTTCCGCTTCTCCGCGAAGACCGGATCCCGCATCCAGTGACCCGCTAGACCAGGTCCACCATGACCACCGCCGGAACGGTCGGGGCAGGCGAGCCACCGGCCGGTTCCGCGGTGATGCCGACCCGGTCGATCGCGCCCGGCAGGTCCACCAGGACCGGCCGGGTCCGATGTGGACCGTCCGGCGCCAGCAGCCCGGCCGAATGCACGCCACTCGCCCCGATGAGCCAGACCTGATACGCCTTGCCGGGCGCCAACGGCGGGAGATCACCCGCCAGTACGACGACCTTGCCCTTGCTCCGCGAGGTCACGACCGTGGTGGCCCCTCGTTCGCCGCCCTTGACCGTCGACGCGTCGGGCGCGGTGAGCACGGCGTTGACCGAGGCCAGCTGCTGCTGGGCGGGGTCCGCCCCCGGATCGGTGGTCGTGGTGACCAGGCTGAACACCAGCGCTCCGACGGCCGCCGCCGCGGCACCCCATAGGGCGATCCGCGTCTTCACCGGCCCGCCCTGACGCGCGACAGCGACCAGCGGAGGCCACTGACGGGTGCGGGCGACCTCCGCGAGCGTCGCTTCCCGCAGCCTCGGCGGTGGCGGGGTGGCGAGCGCCGAGCCAAGACGCGCGGCGGCCTCGCGGAGTTCCCGGACCTCCTGACGGCACGCGGGGCAGCCCCGCAAGTGCCGTTCGAAGGCCGCGGCCTCCTCCTCCGGGACGGCGTCCACGGCGTAAGCCCCGGTCAGTGTGTGCAGTTCCGCCGTCATTGCCCGACCCCCAGGCAGTCACGCAACCGGATCAGGCCGTCGCGGATGCGGGTCTTCACCGTGCCGGGCGCGGTCTTGAGCACTTCCGCGACTTCCGGATACGTGTAGCCGTTGTAATAGGCCAGCACGACCGATTCCCGTTGCAGGTCGGTCAGCGCGGACAGGCACTGGCGCACCCGCTGCTGCTCCAGGTTGCTGATCGTCGACTCGGCGACCTCGTCGAACGGGCGGCGGAAGTCGAGTCTTCCCGCGCGATCGTCGCGGTCGAGCGCGGCCTGATGCGAACGCACCCGGTCGACGGCCCGCCGGTGCGCGATCGTCAGCACCCAGGAAAGCGTGCTCCCCTTGCCCGGTTTGAACCGGGCCGCCGTCCGCCACACCTCCACCAGGACCTCCTGGGTGACCTCCTCGGCGAACGTGCCGTTGCGGACGACCCTGTTCACCACTCCCCACACCGGTCCCGCCACGACGTCGTACAGGTCGGCGAACGCCTGTTCGTCACCCGCCGCGACCCGTTGCAGCAAACTCGTCTCGGCCGGCTCCGCTCCGGAGCCGCCGTTTCCGCGCGGACTCGTCCGCACACCCTCGACCATCAAGCCGCCTCCACCTCACCCGACGCCCGGCTACGCGGTGCCGTGACGTCCGGGAGGGATTCGGTGCCGAGGGCGGATCGGACTGGTCCGGGTCACCCCTGTTCTTCGAGCACGCTGTCCATTGTGGACTTCAGATGCCGCAGGAAGGCCTCGAACCGTTCGATCTCCTCCGCCGGGTACCCCGCCACCAGCGCCGCGAGCCCGGCGCTGAACGGGCCGAAGAACTCGCGCGCCGGCCCCTGGATGTCCGGGCCGCTGCGCAGGGTCACCCGCCGCCGGTCGGCGTTCTCCCTGGTTCGCACCACGTAGCCGAGGTTTTCCAGCCGGTTCAGCAGATTCGTGGTCGCGCCGGAGGTCAGCGCGATGCGTTCGCCGAGCCGGGCCGGGGACAGCGGCGAGCCGGTGTCTTCGGCGTAGAGGATCTCCACCAGCGCGGCGGCGTCGGTGGCGTGCAGGCCGAGCCAGTCCGCGAACCGCCGGGTGAACTCGGTGTAGTTCGCCCCGAAACTCCGGAGGCCGTCCAGCAGCGACGCGCTCCGCGCCGCGACATCGTCCGCCATCACCCCTCCTCGGATCCGTGCTTTGACAACCTACCGGCCGCAAATATACCTTCATGATGAAGCAACTTTCTCATGAAGGAGTTCTGGTGCTCCCCGATCCGTTCGCCGCGACGACCCGCGGCATCACCGAACCCGACCCCGTCCGCCCCGCGCTGCGGGCCGCCGGCCCCCTCGTCGAAGTGGCCGCCCCCGAAAGCGGGAGCGCGTGGATAGTGACCGAGGAAAAGCTGGCCCGCGAGGTCCTGGCGGACCCGCGTTTCGCCAAGGATCCCGCGCTCGCCCCCGAGGGCTGGACCAGGTTCGAACAAACCGCCGCCGAACAGCCGTCCCTCACCACGTTGGACGGCCCCGGCCACGCGCTCTTGCGGCGAGCGCACGCTCCTTTGCTGAGCGCCAAACGGATCCAGGCGCAATCCGATCGGATTCACCGGATCGCGCGAACACTGCTGGCCGATCTCGGCGACGGCACGGTCGACCTCATGGACGGGTTCTCCACCCGTTTCCCGCTGACCGTCCTGCTCGATCTGCTCGGCATCCCGCTGCACCTGCTCGACGCCGCGGTCGACGCCTGCCGGCGCATGTCCGACCCCGAACCGGGCGCACAGGGCAAGGCCATCGCCGCGATCGCGGATCTCGCCGCCGCCGGACTGACACCGAACCGGACGGGGCTCGCGACGGAACTCCGCGACAACCTCCCGCCCGAGACGTCCGAAAAGGACCTGAGGTATCACCTGTTCGCGTTGATCTTCGCCGGACAGCTGACCACCGACGCCTCGATCGGGTTCCTGATCTCGCGGCTCCTGAACGAGGACGACGCCTCCGTGAACGATCTCGTCCGCGAAACGCTCCGGGAACATCCGCCCGCGCCGTTCACGCTCTGGCGGTTCACCACCGCGGAACTCGACCTGGCCGGGATCCGGCTCCCCGCCGGGGCCCCGGTGCTCGTCGACATCCAGGGCATCAACACCGACCCGGCCAGGAAACCGGGCCCGGACCTGACCTTCGGCGCGGGCCCGCATTTCTGCGTCGGCGCCCAGCTCGCGCAGCTCGAACTGCGGGCGGTGGCGACGGTTCTGCGCACGGACTTCCCCGAAGCCCGGCTGGCCGTGCCCTACGGCGAACTCCGGCAGACGTTCCTCGGCGGCATCCAGGGGACGCGGCTCACGAGCCTGCCGGTGGTCCTGCGCGACTGAAAAACGGGCCGGGGCGCGGAAATCCGCTGCCCCGGCCCGGAGACGCTACTTCTTGAAGGTGTCGCGGACCTTGTCCGCCACGTCGCCGACGGCGTCCTTGACGTTTTCGACCGCGCCCTTGAGACCGGCCTTCGCCTGGTCCGCCTGACCTTCCGCGCGCAGTTCCTCGTTGCCAGTGGCGTCGCCGGCGGCCTCCTTGGCCTTGCCGCCGAACTCCTCGGCCTTGTTGCTGATCTTGTCACCCAACGACATCGTGTCCTCCTCAGGATCGAACGCCTTACCCTCGAAGGACAAACGAAGATCGCGATTCGTCACGCGCACGGACGGGTGATGGGCCTCACCCGAGCAGCGACGCCACGGCGGCCGCGAACGCTTCAGGGGCTTCCTGCGGGACGTTGTGCCCCACCCCCGGCAGGACCCGATGCTCGTACGGCCCGGTGAAGTACTCGCGGTCGCCCTCGGCGCTCGGGCCGCCGATGCCGTCGTCCCCGCTTTCCAGCACCACCGCCGGCACCGTGATGGCCGGCTCCTCCGCGATCAGGTCTTCGAGCGCCTGGTACCGCGGATCGCCTTCCACCAGCCCGAAGCGGTGCCGGTACGAGTGGATGACGACGTCGACGAAGTCCGGGTTGTGGAGGCTGGGGGCGCTGGCCGGGAACGCCTCGGCGGCACCGGTCCAGGTCGGCGACCAGGTGCGCCACAACAAGGCGCACAGCTCGTCGCGGTTCTCCGCCAGCCCGCGACGGCCCCGCTCGGAATGGAAGTAGAACTGGTACCAGTACGTGCGTTCCCATTCCGGCGGTGCGGGTTCCCCGCGTAGGCGAGGTTCTGGACGTTGTAGCCGTCCACCGAGACGAGCCCGCGCACTCGCTCGGGCCGGAGCGCCGCCGCGATGCACGCCGCGCGGCCACCCCAGTCGTATCCCGCGACGACGGGCTTCTCCAACCCCAGCGCGTCCAGGAAATCGAGCAGGTCCTGGGCGAGGGCGGCCTGCTGTCCGGAGCGCGGTGTCGCCTCGTCGAGGAAACGCGTCCCGCCGAACCCGCGGAGATACGGGACGTACACCGAGGCTCCGTCCGCCGCGAGGAGCGTGGCGACCTCGTCGTAGGCCCGCACGTCGTACGGAAAGCCGTGGAGCAGGACCACGGGCGGCCCGCCCGCTTCACCGAAGTGCTCGTACTCGATCTCCAGGACCGGTGTGGTGACGCGCTTCGTGGCCATCAGCCGGACCAGCCGCTCAACCGGGTCAAAAGCCGTTCCAGGACTTCGGGATCGGCGCCGACGGGCTCGCCGGAGACGGGTTCGTCCACCAGGGTGCGACGGTCGCCCCGCCTCGGCAACCGGACCTGTCCGGCCGACAGGCCACCGGGCAGCGGCAGCTCGCACCAGAAGGTCACGCCGCGGGTCTCGCTCGGCGCCACCCCGGTCCGCTCACCCGGCGCGGGCGTCGGCACGGGGAGCCCGTCCAGCTCGTGGTCGACCTCGATGACCAGCACGTCCGACCGCAGGCGCAGTCTCAGCGTCAGGAACGGCGGCTCCTTCGGATCGGCCGCGTCGACCAGCGTGCCCACCAATCTGGCGGCGGCGGTCTTCGCCTGATCGAGCAACGGCCGCAAGGACCAATCCGACAAGATGAGACGGACGAAGAGCTCGGAACACAACACGGCATTCGGTTGTGCCACCAGCCGGAGGTCGTCCACCTGGGAAGTGCGCGCGCTCAAACCAAGGCCTTCCTCGTCGACGTGCGAGCGTGCATCATGCCACTCCATCCGGTGAACCCTTCACGCCGGGCTTTGGTCCTGTGAAGTCCACCGGCTTTGGCTCTGTCCGTCGGACCAAAACGCGCGCACAGTGATCTCGTGAGCATCGCCTTCCTGATCACCACGCTGGTCGTGGTCGCCACGCCCGGCACCGGCGTGGTCTACACCCTTTCCGCCGGGCTGGCCCGGGGCAGACGCGCGAGCGTCATCGCCGCGCTGGCGTGCACCCTCGGCATCATCCCGCACATGATCGCCGCGATCACCGGCCTCGCGGCGCTGCTGCACGCGAGCGCCGTGGCGTTCGAGATCATCAAGTACCTGGGCGTCGCTTACCTGCTCTACATGGCGTGGGCGACGTTGAAGGACCGCGAAGCGATCGTCGTGGACGGTGATCCCGAACCCGCGTCGACCCTGCGGACGATCACCTCCGGCGTGCTGATCAACGTGCTGAACCCGAAGCTGACACTGTTCTTCTTCGCGTTCCTCCCGCAGTTCGTCCCGGCGGGCGAGCCCGGTTCGATTCCCCGGATGCTGCTGCTGAGCGGGGTGTTCATGCTGGCTACCTTCGTGGTGTTCAGCGTGTACGGCGTCCTCGCCGCCGGCGTGCGGCACCACGTCCTTTCCCGGCCGCGCGTGCTCTCGTGGCTCCGGCGGGTCTTCGCCGGTTCCTTCGCCGCGCTCGGCGTCAAACTCGCGTTCACCACCCAGTAGACAGGTTCGGCATGAAGCTCCAGCACCACCCGGAAATCCGCGCCGCTCACCCCGGCCTCGCCGTCGGCACGCTGCAGGCCACCGGCATCACCACGGAAATGCCGGTCGACCTCGAGAAGTTCCTCGCGCGGGCGACGCGGCGGCTCGCGGACGGGCCCGAATCGGAATTCCCCGAGATCCAGGCCTGGCGGCGGGCGTTCACGAAGATGGGCCTGAAGCCGACGCAGTACCGCTGCGCGTCGGAGTCACTGCTGCGCAGGCTGCGGAAAGAAGGCACGCTCCCCCGGATCCATCCGGTGATCGACCTCTGCAACGCGGTCTCGGTCGCCTACGCCATCCCGGTCGCGGTGCTCGACGTCGCGAAGATCAGCGGCTCGCTGGAGGTCCGCCACGCGCGGGGCGACGAGAAGTACGTGACCTTCGCCGGCACCGTCGAACACCCGAACCCCGGCGAGGTGATCTTCGCCGACGAGGACGGTCAAGCCCACGCGCGCCGGTGGACGAACCGGCAGAGCGGGCACTCCGCGGTCTCGGCCACGACGTCCGACGTGCTGATCGTTTCCGAAGGGCTGCACGCGACAGCGGCCGAGGACGTCCGGCTGCTGATCGAGGCCATCGCGGGCGAACTGGCGACGGCGGGTGTCGTCACGACGCCTTGAGCGCCTTCTCCAGGCCGGCGCGGGTCATCTTCGACCGCCCCTTGATGTTCCGCTCCCGCGCCAGCTTGTCCAGATCCGCCTTCGACAGCGAGGACAGGTCTTTCGCAGCAGCCTTCTTCGCCGCGGTCTTCTTCGCGGCCGGCTTCTTCGCGCCCGACTTCTTCTTGGCCTTCCCGCTCTCCACGCTCTTCGAAAGCGCCTCGAACAGGTCGACCACCTTCGTCGGCTCACCGGGTTCGGTCGCGGGCGTGATGGTGTCGCCCTTCTTCTTGGCCTTGATCAGCTCCCGCACGCGGTCGGTGTAGGTGTCGCGGTAGTCCTCGGGCCGCCAGTCGTCGCTCATCGCGTCGATCAGGTTGACGGCCATGTCGAGTTCCTTGCCGCGCGCCTTCGCCTTGCCCGGCAGGTCCGGCAGCTGCTCGGCGGGATCCCGCAGGTCGGCGGCGAAATGCAGGGTGTTGAGCACCATCACGCCGTCCCCGGAGCGGACGAGCGACAGGTACTCGCGGCCGCGCATGACGAACTTGGCGATCCCGGCCTTGCCAGAGGAGTCCATCGCCTCGAGCAGCAACGCGTACGGACGCTCGAACTCGTCCTTCGCGGGCGCGAGCCAGTACGTCTTGTCGAAGAACATCGGGTCGATCTCGTCCAGCGCGACGAAGCTCTCGATGTCGAGCGACTTCGACCGGCCGGGGGCGATCTCGTCGAGCTCCTCGGGTTCGACGACCACGTACTCGCCGTTGTCGAGCTCGTAACCCTTGACGATGTCCTCGTAGTCGACTTCCTTGCCGGTGCGCTCGTTCACCCGCCGGTACCGGATGCGGTCCTCGGTTCCGCGCTGGAACTGGCGGAAATGCACCGTATGGTCCTCGACCGCGCTGTAGAGCCGGACCGGCACCGTCACCAGGCCGAGCGAAAGCGAACCGCTCCAGACCGGACGCATGGGCACTCCTCTCCTCCAGTGGGCTGGTACCCGGAATCGAGGCGGATCACACCTGGTCAGAGGCTGAACGCGAGGGACTGCAGGAGGACGACCCCGAGGAACACGAGGGTGAAGGCGAGGTCGAACGCGACCCCGCCTGCCCGAACCGGGCGCACGACGCGGCGGACCGGCGCCAGCACGGGCTCGGTCAGCCGATGGGCGATCCCGCGGGCCCGGAAGGCCCAGCCGGGCGGACGGGTGGCGAGGTTGACGACCCAGTCCAGCACCATGCGGACGATGAGCACGATCAGGAACAGGGTGAGCAGGTAGCCCAGCAGATCACCTAGAGCACTCATGGCGGCACACTCCTCTTTGGTCCAGTGTGCCGCGCTTTGCTGGGAGCAACCTGTGACGAAAGAAAGGGCTACCAGGGCGGTTGGCCACCCCCAGTTCGAAGGCCAACCGCCGCGGAGCCCCTACCCGCGGTTCGGCGCGCTGCCCCGTCGCTCCGACCCGCCAGCTGTGCCTTCAGCTTTCCAAGGCCCTGCATCGGAATTACATCGGCTCTCCACCGCATGGCATCCGCGCAGTTCAGGAGTGGCCGGGCGTAGAATCGAACCGGTTTCAGGGCAGCCCCGTGCCCGTCCGTTAGGCCGAATGCCGTAAGGCGCGCACCGCGCCGACCTGGCTGGCGGCCGAAGCGGTGGGCTAGGGTGCCGGTCAGCCGCCGAACGGACTGGAGGTAGTGCGTGAGCACGCTCACGGTCTCGGACGACATAGTCGCATATGACCGCTGATCGTTTACCCGATTCGGCGGGATCGCCCACCGGCGGCCCATCCCAGCTCAGCTTCTCCGTTCTCGGCCCGCTCGAAGCCGAGGTCGACGGTGTCCCCGTCCGCTTGGGCGGACGCCGTGAACAGCGCCTCCTCGCCGCCCTGCTGATCAACGCGGGCAGGCTGGTCCCGGTGTCGTACCTGATCGGCACGATGTGGCCGGAGAACCCGCCGAAGACCGCGGTCCGCCAGGTCAGCAACGCGATCGCGCGGCTGCGGCACGATCTCGGCGTGGCCCGGTCCGCCGTGGTCACCACCGGATCGGCGTACCGCGTCGTCGTCAGCAGCGCCTCGCTCGACTCGGTCCGCTTCGAAGCGGACTACAACCAGGGCGCCGAACTCCTGTCCGCCGGGCTGATCTCCCAGGCGGCCGCCAAGCTGGCGGACGCGCTCTCGCTCTGGCGCGGACCGGCGTTCGACGGTCTCGAAGGCGACGCCATCGAGCAGACGGCGCGACGCCTCGACGAAGAACGCCTGGCCGCCTGCGAGCTCCTGATCGGTGCCAGGCTCCGGCTCGGCGAAACCGAAGCGGCGGCTCGCGAGGCCTTCGACCTCGCCGCCTGGCATCCCACGCGCGAGACCCTGCAGTGCCTCACCATGCTGGCGCTCTACCGGGCGGGCCGCGGCGCCGACGCGCTCCGGACGTTCGACCGGACCAGGGTCGCGCTCGCCGAGGAGCTCGGCGTCGACCCGAGCGCCGAACTGAGCGCGCTCCACCAGCAGATCCTGCGCGCCGACGCCGAGCTGATGACGGACGGCGCCCTCGTCCGCTACGGCGTCGGCGGGCTCCGGGCCGGAATGGACACCGGCGGACGGCGCGAGGACGCGGACGCGCAGAAGGCGCTGTTCCCCCGCCCCGCGCAACTTCCCGCGGATCTCCCCGCGTTCGGCGGCCGCGCCGCGGAACTGCGGACCGTCCTGGAGATCGGCCAGGCGGGCTCCTCGGCGGGGCCGAGGCTGATCGCGATCGACGGGATGCCCGGGGTCGGCAAGACCGCGCTGGCCGTCCACGCCGCACACCGGCTCGCGCCGCTGTTCCCCGACGGGCAGCTCTTCGTGAACCTCGAAGGGTTCTCGCCCGCGGGCGACCCGGTCGACCCGGGAGCCGCGCTCGAAGCGCTCCTGCGGTCGCTCGGCATCCAGGGTTCGGACATCCCCTCCGGGACCGAACAGCGCGCGGCGCTCTTCCGGAGCTGCCTCGCCGGCAAACGCGTGCTTCTGGTGCTGGACAACGCCATCGGGGCGGCGCAGGTGAACCCGCTGCTGCCCGGCTCGGCGAGTTGCTGCGTGCTGATCACCAGCCGCACCCGGCTCGTGGACCTCGACGGCGCCGAGCTCCTCTCACTGGAACCGTTCAGCCGGGCCGACGCCGTGGATCTGCTCGGCAGGATCGTCGGGCCGTCGCGGTTGAGGAGGGAATCCCCCGACGCGGCCGACCAGGTCGCGAGCCTGTGCGGTGATCTCCCGCTCGCACTGGCCGTCACGGCGAGCAGACTGCGCGCGCGGGCGTCGTGGACGCTCGACTTCGTCGCCAGGCAGCTGCGCGACGAACGGAACCGGTTCGGCGAGCTCACCGCCGGGGAACGCGACGTCGCGGGCGCCTTCCGGGTGTCCTATCTGAACTTGACCGAGACCGAGCGCCGGGTTTTCCGCCGGCTGAGCCATCATCCCGGCGCCGCTTTCGATCTCCACTCGACGGCGGCCCTGGCGGAAGTGAGCCTCGGCGAGGCCCGCCGTCTCGCCGAACGCCTCGTCGACGTGAACCTGCTGCGCCAGCCGTCGATGGACCGATACGAGATGCACGACCTGCTCCGTAGCTATGGTCGTGAACTCCTGCTCGCCGAGGAGCCCGAGCACCAGCGCGAGGCGATGATGCGGCGGCTGTTCGACTACTACCGCAGCACCGTCGCGGCCGCGATGGAGTTCATCGACCCGGACTCCGAAGACGAGCCGGGTGGCCTCGAGGTCCCGAAGAGCGAGTTCGGACAGTCCTTCGCGGACTACGACCAGGCGGCGCACTGGATGGACGCGCAATGGCAGAACGTGCTGCCGGTGGCCGTCGCGAT
Source organism: Amycolatopsis sp. PSD-21 (assembly GCF_055561455.1). Lineage (NCBI taxonomy): Bacteria > Bacillati > Actinomycetota > Actinomycetes > Pseudonocardiales > Pseudonocardiaceae > Amycolatopsis > Amycolatopsis sp. PSD-21. Next base: position 6,343,038 of record NZ_CM145712.1, read on the forward strand.
GAACAACCACCAGCAGTACTCCGACCTCGTGCCCTTCTGTTCGGCGGTGTGGCGCTACTTCGACAACCGCGGCTACTACCGGCAGGCCAGGGAGCTGGAGACCCTCGCCCTGTCCGCGGCGCGGGTCACCGGGAACGTGGTCCTCGAGTACCAGGCGCTGCACATGTACGCGCTGACCCTGTGGCGGCTCGACGAGTTCACCGAAGCGAACAGGCTGTTCAACGAGGTGTTCGAGCTGGCAGCGACCACCGGCGACATCCGGATGCAGTGCCGGGCCAGGGGCAACTCGGGGGTCACCCACTGGCTCAAGGGCGAGTCGGACGAGGCGATCGAACACCTCGGCTGGGTCCGCGAGACCGCCCATGCCCATGGCAGCGTGCTCATCGAAGCCCGCGCCAGGCACCGGATCGGGCTGATCCACACCGAGAACAGGCGTTATCCCGAAGCCGCCGAGGAACTCGACAAGGCGCTGAGGCTGGCACAGGAGAACGAATCGCCCGATCTCGAGGCGGAATGCTTTCTCGCCCTCGGTATCAATTCGCGCGGACTCGGTGACGGCGCGCTCGCGGTCAGTCAGTTGACGACCGCGGTGGAAGTGCTCGAATCGACCGGGAATCGCAGCATGCTGCCCATCGCCCACAAGGAGATGGCGTTCGCGTTCGACATTCTCGGTGAGCGACTGAATGCGGACCGTCATCGCCGGTTCGCATTGCGCCTCTACAGCGATCTCGGCATTTCGGAGTCGCCGGAGGTTCGCGAACTCAAACAGCGCCTGAGCGATTACTCGGCGTAATTGTCCATTCTGCTCCGGTACTCTGTTGGCGTGGGTATATTCGCTTGACCGGAGTAACCACTCACGGAGAGGATCGGCGGCATGCACGACGAGGATGACGACGAGTTCTTGTACGAGCTCGAAGCGGAGTACAAGGCGCAGAGCACTTGGGGCGGGTTCGAGCCGCCTCCGCACGGCGGGCCCCCTTTCCGCTCGCCACGCTGAATGACCTGACGTATTCGGAACGTATTACTGGGGACTGGGGCACAAGACATTCGATGCTGGTCAGGGTTTCCTCGTGCGGAACGCTTTATTGGTCCGATGGTGACGTCGTCTGGGACGACCATCTCGGCCATCGCCAGCTGAAACTCGCCGAGGGAACCGAACGCGTGCTGCGCTGGTTCAGTTCTTGGCGGGAACCGGAATCGATCCGCACTGCGGACGAGAATCCCGAGATCGGGGAAAGGCTCGTCCGTATCGCGCGAGCGATGATCCGGTACGACGTGCTGGTGGTCAAAGGTTCTTCCAGGCAACAACGGGAAGAAGAGATCCTTCGGGATTGGGGCCCTTGGGGAACGTCCGCGCGGGCGTTTCACTTCGGCACCCGTTCCTTGCGGGAGACCGAGTTCACGACCAGCGAAATGACGGCGAAAACCTTGCTGGAGAAGGCGAAGGCCAGTCCTCCGCCTTCTCCGGTGAGGCCATCCGGCGAGCACGACGCGATAGCGCTGCCCGAACCGTCACCGGAACCCTTGAACGCGATCGCGCTGGGCGACGCGCTGAACCAGCGCAGAAGTGTCCGCGAGTTCGGCGAAGAACCCTTGCGGCTGCGCGATTTGAGCACTCTCCTCACCGTGGCGAGGCCGACGAGGCCCGAAACGCATTCCGACATCCCCACCACCGGGAACGTCTTCAAGACGAGCCCGTCGGGCGGAGCCCGGCATCCGACCGAGGTGTACGTCTACGCGAGGAACGTCGAGGGCCTGGATCGGGGCGCCTACCACTACGACGGTTTCTCGCATCGCCTCACGCCACTGGACGCCAAGCTCGACGACGACGAACTGACCACCCTCGCCGGCGACCAGCAGTGGACCCGGAACGCCGGCGCGCTGCTGATCTATACCAGCGTCATCGAACGGAACCAATGGAAGTACCCGGTGAGCCGCACCTATCGGGTACTGCTGATGGACGTCGGGCACCTGAGCCAGACCGTGTACCTGATGGCGACCGCGCTGGGACTGAACGTCACGTTCACCGCGGCGCTTCGCGATGAACTGGTCGAGGACCTTCTCGGCTGCGATCCGGCCAGCGAGCTGGTGCTGGGCATGTCGGTGCTGGGCACTCGCTTGTGAATGCCTGATGATGTAGCGCTTTGCCGTATTTCGGCGATGGGGCACTTTGGCCGTCGGCATGACGGCTATGGTGCGGCCCGGTGCGGATGAACCCCAGGACCGCATGCAGCGCGACAGCCGCTGCGAGTCCTGTCCACGCGCTCGGCCGTTGCCGTATTTCGGACAATGTGGTGGCGGTATCTCCGGGGCTCGGCGAACGAGCTACGTATCGACCCGCGTGGCCGTCATTCGGCGATGACACCTCACCGAGGCACTGTCGCCGCTGTGAACCTCAGAGCGTGCTCGCGGCCCGCCATTTTTCGGCAACGCCTGGCCGGGCAGCAGTCCTTAACCAAGCGGCGCGGGGATGCGGACGGTCGCCCAGGACCGAGTCCCTGTCGATGGGCTCAGCCGTCGCCGTATCTCGGGCAATGCGGTGGCGGTATCCCTTGGGACTCGGCGAACAAAGTGCCTTGGACTACATATCGACTCCCGTGGCCGTCTTTCGGCAATGGTCCCAGCCCTGGGGCGCCGTGGCCGTTTTCCGGCGACGTTTCAGAACGGTGGTTCCTCGGCACGAGGTTCGTGCAGTGGCGGTGGTGTGCTGTCGTAGCTCTGCCCAGTCGGCGTGGTGATGGTGAGAGTGCCGTCGGCGTCGAGTCGGTAGACCCAGCCAGGTTCGTCTTTCAACCGGTGGTCCCGGCGGCACAGATCGATCAGCTCAGTGTGAGCGGTGTGGCCGCCGTGCTGCCACGGCACCGCATGGTCAAGATCGCAAGCCTGAGCGACCCGGTGGCAGCCGGGTCTTCGGCATTCCCGGTCCCGCACCCGCACGAACTCCCCCAACCCCGCGGTGGGCCGATACCGGTCACGACCCAGATCCAGCACCTGCCCCGAGAGGGGGTCGGTGACGATCCGCCGCAGGACGGTATCGGGCCCGGTGGCGATGTGCCGGGCCAGGGCAGCCGGAATATGCCCGTGCCCGGCGAGCTCGGCGGGATCATCGTTCAGCCCGAGATAGGTGTTCAAATCCATGTACAGGAACACCTCGGACCGTTCACTCCCACCCTGCCCACCCAGCAACAAATCAAGGGCCACATCCGCACGCAGCTGATCCAGAGTGCGAGGCTCCCCACCAGTCTTGAGAGCGCGGGCTTCACGATCGATCCGGGTGTAGGCAGCGGCGACCTTCTCCACCGGCCCGTCCTCGACCTCGATCGACGCCACCCCAGCCTCGCCGTGGCGGATCGACAACCGGCGCCCGGCACGATGCCGCTCCGCACGCCGGGCCGCGCCCTCGCGGTCGGCCATCATCGCCGCATGATTCGCCGCCTTCCGAACCTGCTCGGAATTCCGCCCCGGCAACCGATCCTCCAGCACCGCGTCCACCGCACGCGCATCGTCATCGGACAGCCACGCAGTCGCGGCAGCGACCTTCATCGCCCCATAGCCACCCACCTTGCCCCGATCCAGCAACCCCAGCGTGCACGGAAGCCGCGTGGTCAACGCCTCCGCCGTCGACACCAGCCCAGCCGCGTGACCGTCCACAACAGACAACCCCAGCGCAACCTCCTGCACCACACCGCCAGCACCGCCACGGTGACGACTCAACTGCGCCAACGCACGAAACCGCACCGCCTCCAACCGCGCGATCCCCTCAGACGCAGCCACCGCAGCAGCAACAGCATCGCCGTCCTCCAACATATCCAACGCGCCATTGACCTCCTTCAAAACATCAGCCGACGTGATTTCCTTGAGTACCGCCACAATGGCGTTGCGGGTATCCACACACCGAAGCTACAACCGGCCACCGACAGTTTTCGCACCCACGAGCTTTTCCTTTGAACCACAACGGTTTCGGCACCAAGTTGCCCTGTCGTCGAATTTCGGCAACGGCCCGAACCCACCCACCATAGAACCGGAAGCCTTCAAACCACCGTGTACCACAACGCTTCCAACACCCTCTTGCCCGTCGCCGAATTCCGGCAACGCCCAGCCCACCTCACGCCAGAGCACAACAACCACCGACCCCCGTCACCAAATCCCGGCAACGACCACCTCACACCACCCCCGAAGCCAAGAACTGCGGCACAGCCACCTCCCCGACCTGATCCGCCAGCCAGATCTCCCCCTCCGCCACCGAAATCGCCCCCGCCCGAACAGCCACCTCCACCAGCCCACGCAAGAACCCCACCCCACCGAGGAACCCGACCACTCCCTCGACCGACACCTCACGAAACCCGCTCCCGACAAGCAACCGCCGGAACCCACGCGCGATCCGCGGCGCGGTGATCACCGAAGCCCGCGCACGCACGATCTCCCGGGTCAGCGCCGGATAGTTGGAATCGATCACCAGCGCCTCCCAGTCGGGCCCGGACAACACGATCCGTCCACCAGGGACCAGAACCCGCCGAGCCTCCGCGAGGGCGGCCTCGGGATCGGCGAGTTCATGGAACACCTTGTCCGCCCGGTAGCCCGCGAACCCACCCTCGACCGGCAACGCGTAAGCGTCCCCGACCAGGAACTCCCGATCGGGTGAACGCCGCCGGGCCTCGTCCACCATCTCCGCCGCAAGGTCGACACCGACGGCGCGGAAACCCAGTGACGACAACTCGGATACGGCGAGCCCGGCACCGCAGCCGACGTCGATCACGGCGGAGCCGGGTTCGAGGCGGAGAAGTTCGTAGGTCCGGGCCCGCAGTTCGGCGGCTCCCGGCAGGGCATCGGCGGCGTCGAGCCGCTGCAACATGGACATACCGGGGATCGTCCGACTTAATGACGACATGAAGTCAAGCACCTTGAGCGTCGGCGAGGTCGCGGAGCGCTTCGGCCTGGCGACGCACGTGTTGCGCCATTGGGAATCCGTCGGCCTCCTCGAGCCTGCCCGGTCGGGCGGCCGGAGGCGGTACGACGACAACGACCTCCACCGGATCGCGATCATCCTGCGTTCGAAGGAGGCGGGCCTGAGCCTCGACGGAATCCGCGAGATGTTCGGCAAGCCCAGCGAGCGCGAAGCGATCCTCAAGCGCCACAAAGAAGAACTCGAACGACGTATCGCGGCCGCGCAGGCGTCGCTCACGATCGTCGACTGCGCGCTCGGGTGCGAGCACGACGACTTCACCCGGTGCGCGCACTTCCGGGAGGCGGTGGCGCGAGCTCGGCCCGCGCCACCGTCCCGGCTCAGCCGAGCAGTGCGCGCATCTCGGTGATCTCGGCCTGCTGACCGTCGATCACCTTCTGCGCCAGCGCCTTGACCTCGGCGTTGCTGCCCTGCTGCAGGGCGGTCTTCGCCATCGAAAGCGCACCCTCGTGATGTTCGATCATCATCTCGAGCCACTGCTTGTCGAACGCGGCGTCCTTGGCTTTGCCGAGTTTCTCCAGATCGCCGTCGGTCATCATGCCGGACGCCGAGCCGTGCCCGGAGTGTTCGCCCGACGGCGCCACTCCCCAGCCCTTCAACAATCCGTTCAGCTGCTGGATCTCCGGATCCTGCGCCTTCTGGATCCGCGCGGCGAGGTCGACGATCTTCGCGTTACGAGTACGGCCGTCGACGAGTTTCGCCATCTCGAGTGCCTGTTCGTGGTGCGGGATCATCCCTTGCGCGAACGTGACGTCGGCCTGGTTGTGGCCGGCCCGCTGGGGATCCGGCGCCTTCACCGTGGACATGGAGTGCCCGGTGGAGGCGGTGTCGGAGCTGGCACAGCCGGTGAGCACGGCGAAGGAGGCCAGGGCGGCGAGCGCGGCCCCGGCCAGTTTCCTGCTGGTCATGGTTCTTCCTCTAAAATCGGTTGTGGTCAGGACGGGACGAACCCGCCTGTCACACCCGCAACACGCAGAGAAGCGACAATCTTTCGGGCACCGGTCTCCAGCGCGGCGGATCACGGCCCGACGCCGAACCGCCGCGCGGACGCGATTTCCAGGTCGTCACCGTCCGTCCATTCCGGACGAGCAGCCAGGAGACGATCAGGAGCACGGCCGCGGCGAGCACCGCGAGGCACAGGTGCAGTCCACTGTGTCCACCGTGTCCAACGCCGTCGTGCGAAGACGTGTCCGCGCAACACGGATCAGCCATCGCGACGGCGGAGTGCCCGGCGTCGTGCCCGGATTCAGCGACGACGTGGTGCATGCCGACCAGACCCAGCGCCACCACGCACAACAACAGCCACCACAGGGCGGCCGGGTACGCGGGCTGGGTCACGGCTCCACCGTAGCCGGATTCAGCGCGCCGCCGGACGGTGGGGTTTCCCCGCCGAATGCAGTGCCGGGATGTCCCGATCGATGTGGTCGGCGTGGAACAGGGCCTGCGCGAGCAGCCCGCGGACGTGGTCGTTGGCCGCCGAGTAGTAGACGAACGTCCCCTCGCGACGCCCCTTGACCAGTCCGGCGAGCCGCAGTTTCGCGAGATGCTGGCTGACCGCCGTCGGCGCCGCTCCCGCCAGTTCCGCGAGACAGGCGACCGAAGACTCACCTTGGAGCAGCGCCCAGAGGACCTTGACCCGCGTCGGATCCGCGAGCAGCCGGAACGTCTCCGCGGCCAGGTGGACCTGCTCCTCGGTGGGCATCTCGAAATCCGGGACCGACTCGTGCATGCCAGGAGGATAGCCGCTATCCTTCTGCCTGCGTACCTGCATGACTGCGCAGGTACTGTGACAAGGAGGTGGAAGATGCCCGGGCATGGACACAGTCATGGCCACCAGTCCGCGAAGGGCCGTCTCCGGCATCTGCTGACTCCGCACAGCCACGACAGCGCCGACCGCGTCGACTCCGCGCTGGAGACCAGCAAACGCGGCGTCCGGACGCTGATCTGGTCGTTCGCCGCCCTGTTCGTCACCGCCGTCGCCCAGCTCGCGCTCGTGCTGATCACCGGTTCGGTGGCCCTGCTCGGCGACACGATCCACAACTTCGCCGACGCGCTGACCGCGGTCCCGCTCGGCATCGCCTTCCTGCTCGGCCGCCGTGCCGCCACCCGCCGCTACACCTACGGGCTCGGCCGCGCCGAGGACCTGGCCGGCGTGATCGTCGTCCTGCTCATCGCCGCCTCGGCCTTCCTGGCCGGCTACGAGTCCGTCACCCGGCTGCTCGATCCACGCCCGGTCCAGCATCTGTGGGTGGTCGCGGCGGCGGGTGTCATCGGCTTCGCGGGTAACGAACTCGTGGCCAGGTACCGGATCACCGTCGGCCGCGAGATCGGGTCGGCCGCGCTGGTCGCCGACGGGCTGCACGCCCGCACGGACGGTTTCACGTCGCTCGCCGTCGTGCTCGGCGCCGTCGGGGTGGGGCTCGGGTTCCCGATGGCCGACCCGATCATCGGCCTCGCCATCACCGTCGCCATCCTGTTCGTCCTGCGCGACGCGGCCAAGGAGGTCTTCCGCCGCCTGATGGACGCCGTCGACCCGGCCGACGTCGATCGCGCCGAACGCGCGGCCGCCGAGGTGCCGGGTGTGCTCGGCACGCGGGACCTGCGGATGCGCTGGATCGGGCACAGCCTGCGCGCGGAACTGGCGGTGTCGGTCGAGGCCGGGCTGAGCGTCACCGAGGCACACCACCTGGCCCATCGTGTCGAGGCGCGGCTGCGCGAGGTCCTCCCGCGGCTCGCGGAAGCGGTGGTGCACACCGAACCGGCGCACGCCCATGAGATCGTCAGCGGGTGACACTGTCCGGCAACGACATCCGCGCCGTCCGCGCCCACGCGCAACTGCTGACCGCGCCGGCCGGGGACGTGCTCGCCGTGGTCGGTTCCGTCGCCGCGGTCCAGGCGCAGTCGACGCCCGCCGCCCGCCTCGCGATCCGGGCCCGTAGCCGGGGTCTGACCGCTCCGGACGTCGACGCTTCCCGCGCCGTGACGCGCACCTGGCTGATGCGCAAGACGCTCCATCTCGTCCCGACGGCGGATCTCCGCTGGCTGAACCGGCTGTTCGGCCCCCGCAACGCCCAGGCGGGGCAGGGACGGCGCAGGCAGCTGGACCTCACCGACGAACTCTGCGAACGCGCGCTCGGGAAACTCCAGGATCTCTTGCGGGGCAAGGAACTCACTCGACAGGAGATCGTGGACGGCTTGGCCGCCGAGGGCATCGCGCTCGACGCGAAGTCTCAGGCACCGGCGCATCTCTTGGCGTATGCGGCCAACCGCGGACTGCTGTGCCGAGGCCAGGACGTCGGCACGGAACCGACGTACGTGCTCCTCGACGAGTGGGTCACCGAGAGCCGCACGCCGGACGAACCGCATACCGAACTCGCGCACCGGTACCTGACCGCCTATGGCGTCGCGACCACCGAGGACTTCAGCGCCTGGTCCGGGCTCCCGATCGGCCTCTGCCGCAAGGCTTTCACCGCGCTGGACCCCGTTCCCGTCGGCAAGGCCTTCGCCCTCCCGGAGACCGATCTGTCCGCTCCCCCGTGTCCCCCGCGCCTGCTCGGCGCCTTCGACACGTACCTGCTGGGTTACCGTGACCGCGATCTGCTCCTCGATCCGGCCGAGACGAAACGCGTCAACTCCGGCGGCGGGATGATCGCGCCGACCGTGCTGATCGACGGACGGATCGCCGGAACCTGGCACACCGAGCGGACCGCGAAGCTGACGAAGGTCGTCGTGGAACCCTTCGCCACGCTGCCGCGGTCCGCCATCGCCGGGCTGGAGTCCGAAGTGGATGCCTACGGCCGCTTCCTCGGGCGAACGGCCGTCCTCCTCACTTGAGCGAGCGGAAGAACTCCCGCACGTCCGCGACCAGGATCTCGGGCTCCTCCAACGCCGCGAAGTGCCCGCCGCGATCGACGTCGGTCCACCGCACGATCGTGTGGGCGTCCTCCGAGTAACGCCGGATCCCGACGTCGTGCGCGAAGACCAGCGCCGCCGTCGGCACGCCGGAGTTCTTCTCGACGGCTCCCCAGGTTTCCGCCTGCGCGTAGCCGACGTACGCGGACGAAGCCGCCGTGCCGGTGAGCCAGGTGAACATCACGTTGGTCAGCAACCGGTCCTTGCCGATGATCTCTTCGGGCAACGTCGGGCGCGGATGCGTCCACTCACGGAATTTGTCCATGATCCAGGCCAGCTGCGCGACCGGGGAGTCCACGAGTCCGTAGCCGAGGGTCTGCGGCCGCGTCGACTGGATCGCGATGTAGCCGAACTCCTCCTGCATGAAGGCCTCGATCCGCTTGACGCGGTCACGTTCGACGTCGGTGAGCGACGCGAACTCCTCCTCCGGCATGGACATCGGCGGCATCGGGGTCAGCCCGCCGTTGACGTGCACGCCGATCACCTTGTCCGGCGCGACCCTGGCCACCTCCGGTGACACGGAAGCGCCGAGGTCGCCGCCCTGCACGCCGTAGCGCTCGTAGCCGAGGCGGCGCATCAGCTCCGCCCATGCCCGGCCGATCCGCGGCATGGTCCAGCCGGAATCCGAGACAGGGCCCGAAAAACCGAAGCCGGGCAGCGACGGGATCACGAGGTGGAACGCGTCCGCCGGGTCTCCGCCGTACGCTTTCGGATCCGTGAGCGGGCCGATGACGTCCAGGAACTCCACCACCGAACCCGGCCAGCCGTGCGTGAGGATCAGCGGCGTCGCGCCGGCTTCGGGCGAGCGGACGTGCAGGAAGTGGATCCTCTGGCCGTCGATGACCGTGGTGAACTGCGGATGACGGTTGATCTCGCGTTCGGCGGCACGCCAGTCGTAGCCGTCGCGCCAGTATTCGGCGAGTCCGCGCAGCCACGCCACCGGCACGCCGGTGTCCCAGCCGTCGCCGGGGAGCGGAGCGGGCCAGCGCGCGCTGTCGAGCTTCGCGTGCAGCTCGTCCAGCTGCTCCTGCGGGATGTCGAGGCGGAAGGGGCGGATCTCGGTGTTTTCCATGAAGCCCACGTTACGAGGCATTGCGGACAGTTTCGGTCCTTGATTCGGCGGGCATTTCGGATACGGGAAGATGCGCTCGTGACGGACAAGTACTTGGCCTACGGCAGGCTCATCCGCGACGGGAAGATCCTGTTCATCCGGCGGCGGCCGGGCGCCTTCCTCGGCGGCCGCTGGGAGATGCCGGGCGGCACCGTCGAGCCGGGCGAGCGGCCCGACGAGACCGTGGTCCGCGAGTTCGCCGAGGAGACCGGGCTGACCGTCCGCGTGACCGGCGAACGCGGCTCCCACAGCTGGGACGACGTCGCGGGCAAGCCGATGCGGATCCACGCCACGGTGTACGCGCTCTCCGAAGAGACCGCGGACGAAGTGGTGCTCGATCCCGGGGAACACGACGCCTTCACCTGGTACACCCGCGAAGAAGCCGCGGCACTCGATCTCGCCGATCACTTCCGGCGAGCACTCGAAGGCTGATCCCGGGACCAGTCCCGCTCGAGGCTTCAGCCGACGGTCTCGACTTCACGGCCTCGCTCGGGCCGGACGGCACCGTCACCTACAACGGCCTCTCCATCGATCTGCCCGGCATGAGCGACGGCGCCGCCGTCCGCCGGATCACACCGCTGTGAGCTCCGCTCCGCCCAGCGGACGGCCGGGCCGGTGAGCGTGCCCGCCACCAGGAACAACCCACCCAGTACCACCCAGCCCGCCGCGCCGCCGACGAGGATCAGCCCGGTCAGCAACACCGGGCCGAGCATGCGGGCGATGGCCGCCCCGGCGCCGAAAAGCCCCTGATACTGACCCTGTTTACCCTCGGGAGCGAGACCGAAGCCGATCTCCCACGAGCCCGCCGCCTGCGCCATCTCCCCCACCACCTGCAGCGCGGCCCCCAGAAGCAGGACCAGCGCCGCCGCCCACGCGGATTCGCCCATGGCGGAGAACGAGAACACCAGGCAAGAGAAGAAGAGCAGCAGTCCCGCGTACCGGGCGTAGCGGGAGGCGCTGCGCAGCCCGGTCACGCCGCGCGCCACGCGGACCTGGAAGACCACCACGCTCGCCGTGTTGAGCACGAGCATCGCCGAGACCAGCCAGCTCGGGGCCGCGGTCCTGGTCGAGATCCACAGCGGCAGGACCAGGCTGAACAGCGGCATGTAGAGCAACATGACCATGTTGAGCAGCGCCAGCAACGCGTACGGGCGATCACGGAGAACGGCGACGGACGGCTCGCCCTCCCGTGCCGCCACCGGAGCCACCGAAGGCACCTTGCGGAGCACAAGCGCCGCGGCGACGAAAGCCAGCGCGTCGAGGACGAAGACGGTCAGGAAGGCCTCCCGCGTCCCGAGCGCCAGCGCGATACCGCCGAGCGCCGCGCCGATCGCGATCCCCGCGTTGGAAAGCGCCTGCAACCGGGCGCGGAACGTCGTGCGCTCGGCCGGGTCGATCAGGCCGGCGAGCAACGCCTGCCTCGCCGCGCCGAGACCGCATTGAAAGCAGGCGTAGACGCAGGCCGCGATCACGAACGTCACGACGGAGCCGACGAAGAGGAACGCCGTCACCGACGCGGCCGTGCCCAGCGCCAGGACGACGGCCGTTCCCTTGGGGCCGCGACGGTCCGCCACATGTCCGAGGGCGATCCCGGCCACCGAGCCGACCGCCCAGCCCGCGGTGAGGCCGAGGCCCACCTGCGCGGGCGAAAGCCCCACGACGAGCGTGAAGTAGAGGGCCGAGCTGACGTAGTAGGCGCCGTCGCCGACGGAGCTGATCAGCTGGGCCGAGGTCAGTCGCTTCATACGACTCAAGCTAAGTGCCGGATTGGCCATTTCCCAGTTCCAATATCAGCCATTCTCTTTGGGCCAATATAGGCTCGCCCCGTGCCGTTCCACATCAGCCTCGACGGACACACCGACCTGGCCGCGCGGATCTACCGCCAGCTCCGCGACGGCATCCTCGACGGGCGCCTGCGCGCCGGGGAGCGCCTGCCGCCGTCCAGGGAACTGGCCCGCGAGCTCGACGTCTCGCGCAACACCGTCGCGGTCGCCTACGAACGGCTCACCGCGGAGGGGTTCCTCAGCGGCCACGTCGGACGCGGGACGTTCGTCAGCGCGGATCCCGTGGCGCGGGCGGAACGCGCCGCGCCCGCGGGCTCCGGAGTGCGGCCGGTCGCCCGCTGGCGTTCGCTTGCGGCCCTCCCCGGCGAAGACCGGTCCGCTCCCGAGTTCGACTTCCGCGTCGGCGCTCCGGATCCGGCCCTGTTCCCCCTGCGGACCTGGCGACGACTGGTCGGCCAAGCCTTGCGGCCGTCGCTGCTGCCACCGTCGGGTTATGCCGACCCCGCCGGGCTCGAAGCACTGCGGGTGGCGATCGCCCGGCACATCGGCGCCGCCCGATCGGTACGGGCCGGCGGTGAAGATCTGGTGGTCACCCAGGGAGCACAGCAGGCTCTCGACCTGATCGGCCGGGTCCTGATCGAACCCGGCACGCGGGTCGCCGTCGAGGATCCCGGCTATCCCCCGGCCGAACGGCTCTTCGCCGCCCACGGTGCCCGGATCACCAAGGTGCCGGTGGACGCCGAAGGCCTCGACGTCGCCGCGCTCGCCAAGGGCACCCGGCTGATCTACACGACGCCGTCGCACCAGTTCCCGCTCGGCACGCCGATGTCACTCGCCAGGAGGACGGCGTTGCTGGCGTGGGCGGAGCGGAACGACGCGGTGATCGTCGAGGACGACTACGACAGCGAGTACCGGTTCTCGGACCGGCCGCTCGAACCGCTCCAAAGCCTGGACCGCGACGGCAGGGTGGTCTACGTCGGATCGTTCTCGAAGACACTGCTTCCCTTGCTGCGCCTCGGTTTCCTCGTCGCGCCCACTTCGCTGCGCCCGGCGTTGCGGCAGGCGAAACAGCTCACGGACTGGCACGGTGATCTCGTGACACAGGCCGCGTTGGCGAGCTTCATCGACGAGGGTCTGCTCGCGCGTCACGTGCGCAAGGCGACCCGGGAGTATTCGGTGCGACGGGAGCGGATCCTGGCGTTCGTCCGCGACGAACTGCGCGACCTGCTGGAAGTCGTTCCTTCGAGTGCCGGGCTCCACCTGTGCGCGCTGTTCCGTCCACATGCGACGGTCACTGTGGACGGTGTGGTGACGGAAGCGTCTCGCGCGGGGGTGGCCGTCGAAAGCCTGGCCGCCTACGGAGGAACGCGCGGCGGACTGGTGATCGGCTACGGCCTGGTCGGTTCGGACCGCGTCGACGAGGGACTCGCGCGGCTCGGGGAAAGCGTTTCGGCCGCTCGCGGGATCACGAGAGGGTAGTTCAGCGCACTTTTCGCCTTGAACCACCCTTTCGTGACAACCGGCCCGCCGCGGGACGCCGGAAACTGTCGTACCCCGGTGGTCTCCTCTTCACAGGCGACAGCGGGCCCGGCCGGGTCCGCGCGCCGGCCCGAGGAGGAAAGTCCCATGGCCGGAGAAACGGTGCTCACGGTGATCGGCAACCTGACGACCGATCCGGAGCTGAAGTTCACCCCGTCCGGAGCGGCGGTCGCGAACTTCACGGTCGCGTCGACACCACGCGTCCTGGACCGCGCGAGCGGGGAATGGCGCGACGGAGACCCGCTGTTCCTGCGCTGCGCACTGTGGAAGCAGGCCGCGGAGAACCTGGCCGAATCCCTCACCAGAGGGACGAGGGTCATCGTGCAGGGCAGGCTGAAACAGCGATCCTTCGAAACCAAGGAAGGCGAGAAACGCACGGTGGTGGAGCTCGACGTCGACGAGATCGGCCCGTCGCTGCGGTATGCCACGGCGAAGGTGAACAAGGCGGGCCGAAGTTCGGGCGGCACACCGTCGGACGGGGCCTGGGAGCGAACGCCGGTGTCCGCCGGAAGCCCGGAGCCGCCCTTCTGACCGGGAGGTTTCCCTCTCGGGAGGGAGCGATCTCCCTCCCGGGCGCCATGCGGTCGCGAGCCTCCGGCTCGGATGCTGGAGGTCGTGAACACGACCACGACGATCACGGAACTCGGCCTGGACCCGGCCATCGAGCGGCACGCGGAGTTCGCCGCCGGACTCCGCGCCGGGCTCGCCCGGGTCGAAGAGAGACTTCAGGAGGTGTTGCGCAGCCCCGGTCATCCGGAACTCACCGAAGCCGCCACCCATCTCGTCCGCGCGGGCGGGAAGAGGCTGCGTCCGTTGATGGCGCTGACCGCGGCGGCGTTCGGCGACGGGCGAGGCGACGCGATCTCGGCGGCCACCCTCGTCGAGCTCGTTCACGTCGCGACGCTGTATCACGACGACGTGATGGACGAGGCGCCGATGCGGCACGGGGTCACCAGTGCGAACTCCTTGTGGGGCAACAAGAAGGCCGTCCTGATCGGAGACTACGTGCTCGCCTGCGCGGCACAGGTCGGCGCCGGGCTCGGCGACTACGCGCTGCGGTCGCAGGCGAAGACGTTCGGCAGGCTCGTGCGCGGCCAGTTCCTCGAGACGACCGGACCGTTCGAGGACTGCGGCCGTCACGCGCCGTACGAGCACCACATCCAGGTGATGGCCGACAAATCCGCGTCGCTGATCGCGATGGCGGGCAGGCTCGGCGCGCAGGTGTCGGGCGCGGATGAGCGGACCATCGAAACGTTGGGCCAGTACGGCGAACTGATCGGGGTGGCGTTCCAGATCTCCGACGACGTCCTCGACATCTCCGCGTCCACCACCGACCTCGGCAAATCCGCGGGCACCGATCTCCGCGAAGGCGTCGTCACCCTGCCGATGCTCCACGCGCTCGACGACGAGGGGCCCGGCGCCGCTCGGTTACGCGAGATCATCGGCCACGGACCGGTCACCGATCCGGTGGTCCGCCAGGAGGCGCTCGGGCTCCTGCGCGAATCCGCCGGTGTCGTGCGCGCGCTCGCCGAAGCCCACGGATACGCCGCCAAGGCGAGGGACCTCGCGCTCGGCCTTCCCGACCGGCCCGCCAGGGCCCTGCTCGTCGGCCTTTCGGCGTTCGTGGTCGACCGCGGCGAGTAGGCCCACCGCACCCGTGACCAGGGCTAGAGTGGCGGAATGAGCACCGAAACCCTGGGAAACGTCGAAGGCCGCGACATCGGTTCCGGAGTCTCGATCATCCGCGAGCGGACCGACGTCGACGGTTCCGGACCGAGGCTGCACCAGCATCCGTACCGCGAGACGTTCGTCGTCATCCGCGGCCGGGCGAGGTTCACCATCGGGGACACCGAACGCGAAGGAGGAACAGGCGACATCCTGGTCGTGCCCGCGGACACCCCGCACAAGTTCGCCGTGATCGGGCCGGAAGTCTACGAAGCCGTCCACATCCACGAAAGCGACCATTTCATCACCGAGTGGCTCGAGTAATTCTGCCGGGCGCAAGAAAACCCTTTCCCGGGCTAGAATCCGGCGACGTGCTCGTGGACGGCGGGCACCCGAGGCGACGGGAACCGGGAACTGTGACCGACGTGGCGGACCGCAGCGGTGACGAGACCCGCCAGGAGGACAGGTTCGGCCAACGGCGCGCGCAGCTGGCGATGTCGGCGCTGGTCACCTTGTCCGAGCTGGGCTACGCGCGCACGAGCCTGCGGGAGATCGCGCAGAACTCCGAGTTCTCGCACGGGGTCCTGCACTATTACTTCCGGGACAAGGCCGAGCTGATCACCTACTGCGTCAAGCAGTACAAGGCCGAATGCGTCACCCGGTACGACCGGATAGCCGAGACCGCGGAGACGGCCGAAGAACTGAGAACGGCCTTCGGTGCCGCGACGGCGGCCACGCTGCGGGAAAACGCGCGCCTGCACCGGCTCTGGTACGACCTGCGCAATCAGAGCCTGTTCGAGAAGCTGTTCCAGGCCGACGTCCTCGCCATCGACGAGACACTCGAACTGATGATCTGGCGGGTCGTCTCCCGGTACGCGGAACTACTGGGCAAGCCGACGGACTTCTCCCCGTCGACGACGTATGCGCTCTTCGACGGTCTGTTCCAGCAAGGCTTGCTGAAGCACCTCGCCGGCCGGGAGGACGCGGCGAGGTGCCTTCAGGATTCAGTGGAGCAGGTGCTGGCCCGGCTCTTCACCACTTGATCGTCGGGTACCAGATGACGCCCGTCCGGCCCAGCACGCGCAGGTCCCAGTACAACAGCGTGAACGTGCCGGCGACCAGCAACGCGGCACCGGTCACCACGGCGATCCTGGTGGGCTTCGCGAGCATCCACCGCTGCAGCCGCCCGCCCGTGCCGTGCGTGAGCAGAAGGAACAACAGCGCCATCACCAGGATGTTGCCGACCGATTGGAGGGCGAACGCGGCGGCGCCGTAGAACACGTTGTGGCTTTCGGCCGCGCTGCGGAACATCATCCGGAACAGCGGGAACGGCCTGCCGATCAGGAAACCGCCGATGAGCGCGCCCATCAGCACGAGCGGCGCGGGCGGGAACCGGCGGGTGAGCCCGGCGATCGGGTTGCGGACGATGCCGACGGAAGCCAGGCCCAGCACGATGAACACGATCCCGATCACGCCGTAGACGATCATCGACTGGATGTTCCGCGGGGAGAGCCCACCGGCGGACGAGGCCGTCGAGAACTGTGGCATCCTGGTGCCGACGAGCGCGACGATGACGCCGTACACCACGGAAACCGTCAGCATCCCCGTGGCGATCCAGCCCAGCGGCTTGAGGGTGTCCGCGAACTTCGGCCGCCCGGTGGCTCCCCCGCCGACCAGCGGGGCGACGGCGCCGAAAGCGGCGATGTTGCACGCGGTGAACGTTCCGGCCAGCCCCGAAACGAACGCGAAGAACGTTCCGGCCAGCACACCGCCGATCGGGGTCGCCTTGGCGTCGTGGCCCAGCAGCGTGTTGGCGACACTGTCCCCGATCACACTGTCCACAAAGGGCGCCGACCAGATCACGGTCAGCGCGAATCCCGCGAGGACGGACCAGAGGACCACCCGCCATCGGTGTTCCGGATACGGTCCGGAACCGAGAAAGCTCGCCTGCGGTGAAACGGGTACGCGTTCGGTCACGGACATTCGGTGCCTCCAGCGGCTGATGGTTTCCCCCTGATCACCATCGTTGTTCCGCCATCGGGAGGAAGCCACCTCCAAAGTGCCGATCTGCCGTTGGTCCGACCGGCTCCGGGCAACCCGGATTCACCGGTCCGGCGGGTGTCGCCGGAAGGCCCGATCCGCTAGGTGGCCGGATGACCCCGAAAAGGTGAAAGCTCCCGAATCTCGTGGGATCATCGGCTGACGCGTACGGCAGCATGGCCACCCCGATCCGGCCTTGACCGGCCACTGACCCTGCGGAGGGCGATGGACTTCGACGAGGTCGCGGACGAGCTCTACGGCGGCGATCCGGCCGAGTTCGTCTCGGTGCGCAACCAGCGGGCGAAAGAGGCCAAAGCCGCGGGGGATCCCGCCCTGGCCGAGCGTATCCGCGCCCTGCGGAAGCCCACGCTGGCCGCCTCGATCCTCAACCGCCGGGCGGGCTCCTCCGAGCTGGCGGAACTGGCGAGGCTCGGGGACGATCTGCGCAAGGCGCATTCGGCGCTCGCCGGCGCCGACCTGCGCAAACTCGCCCGGCGACGGCAGGAGCTGGTGAACCGGATCCTCCGGGACGAGCCTTCGATGAGCGAGCCGGTCGCCCGCGAAGTCGAAGCCACCCTCGAAGCCGTCGTGGCCGACCCCGAGGTCGCGGCGCTCGCACTGGCCGGGCGGCTGAGCAGCGGGGCGGACAGCACCGGTGACCAGTGGCTGACCAGCGGCTTCGTCCCGCAACCGAAGCGGAAACCCACGCCGGAGCGCGAAAAACCCGCCACCGTGTCGCATTTGGACGATCGGCGGAAGGCGAAGCAGAAGGCCGCCGAGAAGGCCGAACAGGAGCGGATCGCCAAGTCCCGCGAAGAGGCGGAACGCGAACAGAAGCGGGTGGCGGAGTTCAACCGGCTCCGGCGCGAGGCCGCCGAGCTCGCGAAGGCCTGCAAACAGGCTGAAATCGACGTGTCCCGCGCCGAACGCCGGGCGGAGAAGGCCACGGAGAAGGCGAACGAGCTCCGGCGGCGGCTCGCCGACGCCGAGCTCGAGGAGGAGACGGCGAACGATGAAACCACGGCCGCGCAGACCGTCTTGGACGATCTGCGCGCCGAAGCCGAGAGGATCGACGAAGCCCTGAACGAGTTCTAAGCGGGCTGCCGGTCACGAACCCGGGTGGCCGTCACCCGGCGGCCGTACGGGGTCTTGCCGCCCGGCTTGTACACCGACAGCACGGTCATGGTCACGTACATCGTCGTGGACACGATGATCGGATAGAACCCGTCCACGCGCTGCCCCGCCTCCACGAACACACCGTCCAAAGTAGACTCCGCGGCGGCCGCCAGTTCGCGGATGCCCGGCAGCAGCGAGAACAGCGTCAGCCCGGCGGCGATCATGGTCAGGACCAGTTTGATCGCGACCCACTTGTACCGGACCAGGCCCCATTTCGTGCCGAGGCTGAGCACGATCCCGCTGACCAGTGCGGTCATGCTGACCGGCAGCAGGAGATAGCCGCCGATCTGGTCCATCATCAGGATGGCCGCGTGCTGGCGGCGGGGGTCGTCGGTGAACACGGAGGTGAAGGTCAGGACCGCGTTCACCATGGTGATCCCGAGCCAGCCGAGCGAGGAGACGACATGGACGACGAGGACGAGTTTCCGCCACCGCGGGGTGAGCGTCATCGGCGGTCGCCGCACTGTGGAAGTACTCATGCGACCAGTGTTTCCGCGGGCGGCGTCCCCGTCGTCCGTCGTGGAGCGGCACCTCGCCTACGTATCGCGGAGTACGAGCCCCCGGACGTACGCCGCCTGCCCCGCGTGCTGAAGATCGTCGGAAAGCACGCTGACCAGGCGAACCCCGAGGGTCACGGGCGGATCCCAGCCCTCGTCGACGATACGGTCGAGGTCGGCTTCGGCCAGTCCGGCGGCCCACGCCGTCGTCGCTTCGTGCACCGCGTCGTAGTAGCCGGTCAGCAGGTCGGCTGAATCGGGGCGGACCGCCTCGACGTCTTCGGGGCGATGCCCGTACCCGGTGTCCGACGCCGGGAACGGCAGCGAGAAGCGGCCCACCCAGTCCTGTGCGGTCCAGATCTGCTCGGTGCCCATCAGGTCGGCGACGTGATCGTCCTGCACCCTGGTCAGATGCCAGACCAGCCAGGCGATCGTGTTCGCACCCGGCGCCGGGCTCTCGGTCAGCTGCTCGGCACTCAACCCCTCGACGGCGTCGTGCACGACCTCTTGGACGCGGCCGAACCCGTCGGCCACCACTTCGGCCAGTTTCATCGATTCCCCTTCCGGCGTCTCCCGTCCCACGATGCCACCGCGAGGTGACCCCGGCCTTGCACGCTTGACTTATATAAGTCCAGGCCGTGATAGTTGCCGGATGCACGCGTTCGACGTCCTCGGGGATCCGGTGCGCCGCCGGATCCTGGAACTGCTGGCGGGCGGGGAACAGAGTTCCGGCGACGTGACCGCGGTGGTCCGCGCCGAGTTCGGCATCTCGCAGCCCGCGGTCTCCCAGCACCTGCGCGTCCTGCGCGAGAACGGCTTCACCACCGTCCGCGCCGAGGGCGCGCGGCGGTTGTACTCGGTCGATCCTGGCCCGCTCAAGGAGATCGACGGCTGGCTGGACCAGTACCGGCGGTTCTGGACCGGGCCGCTCGACGCGCTGGCCACCGAGATCGCGCGCGGCCGCCGCGAACGCCGGAAGGCCGCCGAGGACTAGGCCGTGTCCTAGTCTCTCCTCATGCGCAAAGGCTGGGGTCGCGCAGTGGTGATCGCCGTCGCGAGTGTCGTCATCGTGCTGGGGCTCGTGTTCGCGGTCACGGTGCGTGGCGGGCGGGACAAGGGAGCGCAGTGGTACGCGGCACCGACGACACCGCGCATGCCATCCTACTCGACCGCCGCGCCCGCGCCCACGACCCGGCCGACGCTGACCGTCGACAGCGGCTGCCGCCTGGGACAGGGGCCTGCCGCACTCGATCCGGTGCCCGAGGCGACCACCCGCCGGGTGAACGCCGCCTGGGACCGCGTCGAGCGATGGCTCGAGGCCAACGCGCCGACGACGGCGGCGAGCCTCCGCCCGCCCGCGACGCTCGCGAAGATCGCCCAGGCGCAACGCGAGACGGGCGTCGTCTTCCCCGCCGAACTCGTCGCCTTCCTGCTGCGGCACGACGGTGTTTCGGGCATCGGCGACAGCTTCGCGCTGCCCCCGTTCGAACACCTCGCTTCCACGGAAACCATCGCGAGTCAGGCGAAGGTCATGTGCGAAGTGCTGATTTCGGGCGGGTGGGACGACAGCGTCGGCTCGTGGTGGCACGGGCGGTTCGTACCCGTCGCCGTCGACGGCGGTGGCGACGGCCTCTTCCTCGACCAGCGCACCGGCACCGGGCGGCTCGGCGACTGGAACCACGAAGGTTCGGTGAGCTTCGATCACCGGCCCGCGACCCTGACCGAGCTGCTGGAGCGGACCGCGTCCGCGCTCGAGACCGGCGGGCCCACCGACGGCGGCTACCGGCCGGTCGTCACCGGAAACCGGGCGCTGGACTGGGAATTCCCGCGCTGAGGTGCGCGGGCGCGTCGACTGTCGGACCCCGCCCCTAGAATCGTCCGGGTGGCAGCCCCCGACATCGGTACCTCGGAAGCCCTCGCGACGCTGAACCGCGTCTTCGGCTACGACGACTTCCGCGGCGACCAGCACGCCATCGTCGAACACGTCATCGCGGGCGGTGACGCGCTCGTCCTCATGCCCACCGGCGGCGGCAAGTCGCTGTGTTACCAGATCCCGGCGCTGGTGCGGCCGGGCGTCGGCGTGGTGATCTCCCCGCTGATCGCGCTGATGCAGGACCAGGTCGACGCGCTGCGCAACCTCGGCGTCCGCGCGGGTTTCCTCAACTCGACGCAGGATTACGCCGAGCGGAACAGGGTCGAGGCCGCGTTCGTCGCCGGCGAGCTGGACCTGCTGTACCTGGCCCCCGAGCGGCTCTCGGTGGAGTCGACGGTGCGGCTGCTCGACCGCGGCAAGATCTCGCTGTTCGCGATCGACGAGGCGCACTGCGTGTCCCAGTGGGGTCACGACTTCCGGCCTGACTACCTGATGCTGTCCGCGGTGCACGAGCGCTGGCCGGACGTGCCGAGGATCGCGCTCACCGCCACCGCCACCAAGGCGACGCACGCCGAGATCGCGTCCCGGCTCAATCTGGAGGACGCGCGGCATTTCGTCGCGAGCTTCGACCGGCCGAACATCCAGTACCGGATCGTCGGCAAGAACTCGCCGCAGCGGCAGCTGCTGGAGCTGCTGCGCACCGAGCACAAGGGCGACGCGGGCATCGTCTACTGCCTGTCACGGAATTCGGTCGAGAAGACCGCGGATTTCCTGGTGGAGAACGGGATCCCGGCGGTGCCCTATCACGCCGGGCTGGACGCGCGGACCCGCGCGAAGCACCAGTCGCGGTTCCTGCGTGAAGACGGGCTGATCGTCGTCGCGACGATCGCGTTCGGCATGGGCATCGACAAGCCCGACGTACGGTTCGTCGCGCATCTGGACCTGCCGAAGTCCGTCGAGGGCTACTACCAGGAGACCGGTCGCGCCGGCCGTGACGGTCTGCCGTCGACGGCGTGGCTGGCGTACGGGCTCCAGGACGTCGTGCAGCAGCGCAAGATGATCGACATGTCGGAGGGGTCCGAGGCGCACAAGCGGCAGCTGAGCGCCCACCTCAACGCGATGCTGGCGCTGTGCGAGACGGTCGAATGCCGTCGTGTGCAGGTGCTGAACTACTTCGGGCAGCGGAGCGAGCCCTGCGGCAACTGCGACACCTGCCTGGCGCCCCCGGAGACCTGGGACGGCACGATCCCGGCGCAGAAGATCCTCTCGACCATCGTCCGGCTGCAGAACGAGCGGCGCCAGAAGTTCGGCGCGGGGCAGATCATCGACATCCTGCTCGGCAAGTCGACGCCGAAGGTGACGCAGCACCGGCACGATTCACTGAAGGTCTTCGGGATCGGCACGGAGCTGAAGGAGCCGGAGTGGCGGGCCGTGGTGCGGCAGCTGCTGGCGCAGGGGCTCGCGGCGGTCGAGGGCGACTACGGCTCGCTGGTGCTGACCGAGGCCAGTGCCGAGGTGCTGAACGGGGAGCGGAAGGTCCAGCTGCGGCGCGAGCCGGAGCGGGCGGCGAAGGCCGCGGCCCGGTCCAGCGCGAAGAAGGCCGCGGCGGCCGACATGCCCGCCGAGGCGGCGCCGGTGTTCGAGCTGCTGCGGTCGTGGCGGGCCGCGGCGGCGAAGGAACAGGGGGTGCCCGCGTACGTGATCTTCCACGACGCGACCCTGCGCCAGATCGCCACCAAACGGCCCACCACGCTGCAGGAGCTGGGTACCGTCAGCGGCGTCGGCGAGAACAAACTCGCGAAATACGGCGAGCAGATCCTCGAGACGCTAGCCGACGCCTAGTGCTCGTAGGGCCGGCGCGGCGGCCGCCCGGTCATTCCGTCGACCTTGCGCACCGCGCCGTCGATCTGGCTGTGGTACTTGCCCTTGGTCTTGTGGTCGACGAAGGTCGCGGCCTTGTTCACGACCTTGGAGACCTTTTCGGGGTTCTTCCGCACGTAGGCGCGCACGGCCCCGGCGGTGCCGGCCAGGGCGGTCAACTTCCGCAGTAGAGGCACTGTGGTCCCTTTCCTCGGGGTCGTCTGGTGTCCTGCTCAACGACCGGTGGTGCCCCCAGGGTTCCCCGCGGCGAGCCGAATCACTCATTTCGGATACCGGGCCGCCGGAAAACCGGGCGCGCGATGCGGGCCGGGCGCACTAAATTCGAGTTCATGCGGGATCTTTCTCTGCTGCCCAAGGCCCATCTGCACGTCCACCTCGAGAGCACCATCCGGCCGGACACGCTCCGTGACATCGGCGAGGCGAACGGCATCGCCGTACCCGCGGAACAACCCGTTTTCGATGGCTTCCGCGCGTTCGGTGACTACAACGGGCTGCTGCGGTCCTGTCTTCGGAGGCCGGAGGACTTCGAACGGGTGGCGCGCGAGTTCTGTGAAGACCAGGTCGCGGACGGCGTCCGCTACGCCGAGGTCACCTTCACGGCGGCTTCGCACGGCGAACGGCTGGGCGAGCCGGACATGCCGCTGGCGTCCGTCCTCAAAGGACTCTCGGTGGGCGCGGCCGAACACGGGCTCCACTGGCGGGTGCTGCTGGACCACTCGCGCCGCCGGTCGGTCGACCGTGCCCGGCTCACCCTCGACCTGGCCCGCCGGTACGCCCCGGACGGGGTGTTCGCCATCGGGCTCGCCGGGGAGGAGAAGTACCCGCTCGCGCCGTTCGCCGCGATCTGCGACGAGGCCGAGGAGGCAGGGCTGCACCTGATCCACCACGCAGGGGAGGACGCCGGCCCGGCCAGCATCCGCGAGGCGCTGGAGGTCGGGCACAGCGAACGGATCGGCCACGGCATCCGGATCCTGGAGGACGTCGCGCTGGTCGCCGAGGTGCGGGAACGCGGTATCGCCCTGGAGGTCTGCCCGTCGTCGAACGTGACGCTCGGGCTCGTGCCCTCGTTCGAGGAGCACCCGCTCCCCCGTCTGGTCGACGCCGGGCTCGTCGTCACGCTCAGCACCGACGTCCCGTCGGTCACCGGGACGACGCTGACCGACGAGTTCCTGCGCACTCGCGAGGCGTTCGCCTACGACGACCTCGCGCTCGCGGGTCTCGCCCGGGCGTCCGTCGACGCGTCCTTCGCGTCCGCCGAGCTCAAGCGTTCGATCCACCAAGAGATCGACGCCTGGCTGGCCTGACGCCGCGCACCTGGACACCCGCGGCGTCGATGAAGGCGTCGAGCGCCCGCTGGCACCGCTCTTCGTGATCGGCCAGTTCGGCGTGGTCGGCCGCCTCCCGGATCGCACCACAGTGTTCGAACGCGACATCGGCGAGCGCCACCAGCTCCGGATCGCCGGTGATCAGCGCCACCCGGAAGCGGGCGTGGTCCGCCGCGGCGCCGAGAACGTCGGATTCGGTGAACGCGGCGCGCACATCCTCGTCGTCAGCGGCGGCACGCCGTCGGAGTAGCCAGAGACTGACGGCACCACGCCGCAGCCCGGTGATCGCGCCCGCGAAGTCGACACAGGCTTCCGTCCGGTCCTGGCGGAGTCGTTCCTCACGGGTGAACCGCTCGGTGCGAGCGGTGTTGAGCCGCTGGAACAAGAAGGTCGACGTCGAGCCGAGCAGAGTCCCGGCGACGGCGATGAGGCTGGTGAGCCACGCGTTCATCCGGCGGAGTCTGCCACGCCGGGGAACGCCTCGTGCCCGGAAAGCGGGCACGAGGCGTCCGAGGGTCAGCCGGTCGGGAAGTCGTCCGGCGTGCGGATGCGGTCCCGCACCCAGACACCGGCGGGCTTCAGCATCGAAGTGCCGGTGAAGGAGTTCCCGGCGCAGGTCCCGGTCTTGAACACGGCACCGGAGCGGAAGTCGTCGGAGAAGTTCCAGTTCGTCCAGCCGATCTTCTTGGCGGCCAGCAGATCAAGGTACTTCTGCGAGTAGGCGAAGTCGTTCCCGCCGTCACCCGTGTAGGTCTGGGTGCCGAATTCCGTGACGAAGACCGGGAGCTTGTCGGCCGTCCGCGCCAGTGCGTCGTAGTGCTCGTCCTGGTGCGACGCCGCGTAAAAGTGGAACGTGTACATGATGTTGGTGGCGTGCACCGGGTTGTTCAGGATGTCGGTCTCGTCACGCTGGTCGGAGACGCCGAAGGTCGACCAGCCGTGCGTCCCGAGGAAGACGACGCTGTCCGGGTCCTGGGCGCGGATCACCGGGATGACCTCTTCGGCGTACCGCTTCACGTCCGCCCAGCTGACGCCGTTCGGTTCGTTCGCGACGTCGTAGATGATGTTGACCTTGTCCTTGTGCCGCTGGGCGATCTCGGTGAAGAAGGTCTTCGCGAGATGGGTGTTCGCGTTCGGGTCGCCCGGGTCGAGCTGGTGCCAGTCGACGAGGACGTACATCCCGCGTTTCGTCGCTTCTTCGATGTAGTTGTGCATCATGTCGGTGAACTTGCGCGGGTTGCTCTCGTAGCCGTCGTCCTGGATGTACATCGCGACGCGCAGGATGTCGGCCTTCCAGTCGTTGGCCAGCGCGTCCAGCGAGGCGGTCTTCACGCATTGGCTGTACCACTGGATCCCGTGCGTGCTCATCCCCCGCAGCTGGATGGGCTTGCCGTACTGGTTGCACAGTTTGACGCCGCAGACGTGGAGCTTTCCGTTGATGGACACCGGTGTCCCGGTACCGCACGCCGGTGTGGTGGCGGAGACGGCGGCGCTCGGCGCGGACGTGTTCCCCGCCGCGTCGTGGGCGACCACCGTGAACGAGTAGGCGGTCGACGCGGCGAGACCGGTCACCGTCGCGGGCGGATTCGCCGTCGTGGCAACGGTTTGCCCGTTCCGGAGCACGCGGTACCCGGTGACGCCGACGTTGTCGGCCGAGGCCTGCCAGGTCAGGGTCACGCTGCCGCAGGTCACGTTCGACGTGGTGGGTGTGCCCGGCGCCGTCGGCGCTTCGGTGTCGTTGGAGCCGCCACTGGCCTCGACCGACAGCGAGTCGGCGTTGGGGCCGCCGTTCGACGTGACGGCGGTGGTGCGGATCTTGTTGCTGCCCGCGGCGAGGTTCACCGTGGTGGTGACGGTCCGCCAGGTCGTCCACGCGCCGGTGCCGGCGAACCCGAGGTCGTCGACGGCGAGGGAGCCGTTGACGGTGATGTCGAGCGGGCGGTTGGCGGTGGTGCCGTTGGCGTAGCGGAAGGTCAGCGTGTGCTGCCCGGCCTGCGCCGCGTTGACGGTGTACTCGACGTAGCTGCCGGTGACGTTGTCGTAGTTGACGAAGCCCGATCCGGTGAAGCCGGTGTGATTCGCTTCAACCAAGCCGCGCGAGATCGTCGCGTTCTCGGACTCGTAGCGGACGGGAGCCGCGGAAGCGGCCTGGGCGGAGATCGGGACCGAGGCGGCCGCGAGCACCGTGACCAGCGCCGCCCGCCATCTTGGGCGTACCACTTTGTGCCTCCTTCAGAAGCGTCGTTGCGTTCCGTGAAGCAGGGGCGCGGCGAGCCCTCGTTAAGAAACCTTCCTAACGCGGACCAGTCTCACCACCCGCCCGAAGCGCTGTCAACCGGGCAAAAGGGGCGATCGCACCCCGCAGTTGGTCCTCTACTTGCGGTAGTTGCACGCGCAAGGACCGCATTCAGAGGACGAAACGCGGAGGTGGGCCGGGTCACCCGGACGGCGGGCCACACAAGTTCTCCACATTCGTCACGTACCGTGGAACCGGTGACCGCTTCGTCCCCTTCGACACTGGACCTCATGGACCAGTGGGAACAGCCGCCCAGGAAACGTGGCCCGCGTGGCTGCGTGATGCTCGCGCTCCTGGTCGTCGGCGCCTTGGTCGCCGGTGCCGTCTGGGTCGTGATCAGTCTCAGCGACCGCGAGCCGGTGCCGGTCAAGCCGGCGTTCGAGGTCCCCGCGCTCAAGCCCGCCCCGCGTTCGGCGATCCCCGGCGACGCCGGACCGCTGCCCGCGGAGCCCGCGAAGGACGCCTGGATCGCGAAGGTGTCGGAGAACACGGACATCCCCTCGCGCGCGCTGCGGGCCTACGTGAACGCCGCCGAGAAGACCGCGAAGACCACTCCACGCTGCGAAATCACCTGGGCGACCATCGCCGGGATCGGCCGGACCGAGTCCCAGCACGCCCGGCACGACGGTTCCCGCGCCGGTGAGGACGGCGTCGTGACGCCGCCGATCATCGGCATCCCGCTCGACGGCTCCCCCGGTGTGCTGGCGGTCGTCGACACCGACAAGGGCGCCCTCGACGGCGACGCGAAGTGGGATCGCGCGGTCGGGCCCATGCAGTTCCTGCCCGCCACCTGGAAGCGGTACGGCGTCCGCGCGAGCGGCGACGGCGACGCGCCCGACCCGCAGAACATCGACGACGCGGCGCTGACGACCGCGCGGTACATGTGCGCCCGGGGCGGCGACCTCGGAGACCCCGCCGGCTGGTGGACCGCGGTGCTGACCTACAACAACTCCACCGCGTACGGGCAGGAAGTGTTCAGCAACGCCGACGCCTATGGGAAGGCCGCGCTGAAGCCTTAAGCCGGCAGCAATCTGGTCACCAGCCGCGTCAGCTGGTGCACGTTCCGGCATTCGTGCATTTCGACGACCTGGGCGTACGCGTGCGCCTCGGAGTCCCCGGTGGACCACAGCGCGGTCCGCTCGGGGTTGAGCCAGTACGTATGCCTCGCCGCGGCGGCGATCCCGCGCACCGCCTCCAGATTCGGGTCGCCGCCGTTGGTCCTGGCGTCCCCGAGGATGAGCAGGGACGTCTTGGGCCCCACGGCATCCGAATAGCGCTCGGCGAACTCGCCGAGCGCGTGCCCATAGTCGCTGTGCCCGTCCCAGCGGGTCAGTTCCGCGTCGGCGAGGATGCGCGCGCCGAGGTCCTCCGGATCGGCGGCCCCGGTGTCGACGAGGTGGGTGATCTCGTCGCACGCGTCGATGAACGCGAACACCCGCACCTTGCTGAACTGGTCGCGCAACGCCTGCACCAGCAGCATGGTGAAGTTCGCGAAACCGGCCACCGAGCCCGACATGTCGCACAGCAGCACGATTTCCGGCCGTCCCGGCCGGTGCCGCCGGTACGACGGCCGCATCGGGACGCCGCCGGTGGACAGCGAGCGCCGCAGCGTCCGGCGCAGGTCGATCTGCCCGCGCGCGTGCCGCCGTCGCCGGGCGGCCAGCCTGGTGGCGAGCTTGCGTGACAGCGGCTGGACGACGCGGCGGAGTTCGGCGAGCTGCGCGCGACTGGCGAGCAGGAAGTCGACGCGGTCGGCCGCCGGTGGCACGGCGTGCCGCGAAACCCGTTCCCTGCCACGGACTTCCGCCACCCTGCGGCGGGCTTCGGTCCGCACCAGCCCACGGAAGCCTTCGACCCGCCGCCGGACGTCGTCGCGGTCCAGTCTGTCGGTGAAGTCCTCCTGGCCGCCCGCGCGGATCGCTTCGAGGACGCGGACCACGAGTGTCTGCGGCTGAAGCCGTTCCAGTGTCTGGTGCGCCGACCAGCCGCCGCTTCCCGCCGTACCGCCGTACTCCCCCAGCATGTCGACCGCGAGCCCGGCCAGTTGCGTCAGTTCCGTCTGGTCGTTGGCCGCGAGCGCCGCGGCGAGCCGATCCCGCAACGCGGCCAGGTCTTCGACGGGATCCTGCGACGGGGCGCCGACGCCGAGCGGGAAGTAGATGTCGAACGTCGCGTCGAACACGGCACGCTGGCCGCCGCGCCGGACCAGTGCCGCCGCGAGCCCTTCACGCATCTGCTCGCGGGAGGCCAGACCGAGCACTTCGAGTGCCGCGGCGGCGTCGACCGTCTCGCTGGGACCCGCCGGGATCCCGTGCTCCCGCAACGCTTCCACGAATTCGACGAGCCTGCCCGGCACACCGCTCACGAGCCGAGGACCTTGCCGAGTTCCAGCCGCGCGTCCGCCTTCACGACGTCGTCCTGGTGTTTGAGGATGACGCCGAGGCTCGCGCGGACGACGTCCTCGCCGAGGCTGTCGGCGCCGAGTGCCAGCAGGGTGCGGGCCCAGTCGATGGTTTCGGCGACCGACGGCGCCTTCCGCAGTTCCATCGCCCGCAGCGCGGTGATCACCTTGACCACGGACGCGGCGAGCGCGTCGTCGACGCCCGGCACCTTGAGCCGCACGATGCGCTGCTCCAGTGCGGCGTCGGGGAAATCGATGTGCAGGAACAGGCAACGCCGTCGCAGCGCCTCGGAAAGCTCACGCGTCGCGTTCGAGGTCAGCACCACGAACGGTTTGCGCCCGGCGGTGATCGTGCCGAGTTCCGGGACGGTGATCTGGAAGTCGCCGAGCACCTCCAGCAGCAGGCCCTCGATCTCGACGTCGGCCTTGTCGGTCTCGTCGATGAGCAGGACCGTCGGCTCGTCGCCCTTGATCGCCGTCAGCAGCGGCCTGGCCAGCAGGAACTCTTCACCGAAGATGTCGTTGCGGGCTTCGTCCCAGGTCTCGTCCTTGCCGGCGGTGATCCGGAGAAGCTGCTTCGCGTGGTTCCACTCGTACAGCGCACGCGACTCGTCGACGCCTTCGTAGCACTGCAACCGCACGAGCCGGGAGCCGCTGGCCTGCGCGACCGCCTTCGCCAGCTCGGTCTTGCCGACCCCCGCGGGGCCCTCGATCAGCAACGGCTTGCCGAGGGCGTCCGCGAGGAACACCGTGGTGGCGACGGCCGCGGAGGCCAGGTAGCCGGTGTCGGCGAGCTTCGCCGTCACGTCTTCGACGGATGTGAAGTACCCGGTCCCAGCCACGCGGCCTCCCAGCTCGATCGCCTACCCGGCCGACTCTACGTCGCGGATCCGCTTCGGCAGCAGGAACCCGACCGCGAAGGTGAGCATCACCATCACCGCGACCACCCAGAACGTCCGCTGGGCCGCGTCGGTCGGGTCGGCGGTCCCGGCGTCGAAGAACACCGTGCCCAGCAACGCCAGTCCCAGCGCGCCGCCGACCTGCTGGAGCGACGTCAGCGCCCCCGACGCCGATCCGGCCTCCGACGGTTCCACTCCGGACAGCGCGATCTCGAAGTACGGCCCCATGATCAGGCCGGAGCCGATCCCGACCACCAGCAACGCGGGCGCGATCTGCCACGGACCCGTCTCCGGGCCGAGGACCAGCAGCAACGCGACCACACCGGCGGTCATGATCAGGGCACCGGTGTGCAGCACCTTGCGGCCGTGCTTGCGCACCGCCTGCACCAGGCCCATCCCGACGATCATCCCCAGCGACATCGGCACCCCGCTCAGCCCCGCCTTGAGCGGCGAGAAACCGAGCCCGAGCTGCAGGTACAGCGTGAAGACGAGACCGAAGCCGGAGAACGCCGCGAAATAGATCGTCCCGGTCGCCATCCCGGCGAGGAAGCTGCGCTTGCGGAACAGGCTCGGCTCCACCAGCGGGTCACCGCCGCGAGCGCTCTTGCGCTTCTCGAACCACGCGAACACCCCGAACACCACGACCGCGGCGGCCATCATCGCGAACGTCCACAGCGGCCAGCCGTACTCGCGGCCCTGCACCAGCGGGAAGACGATCAGCAGCGCGCCGGTCGTGGCGAGCAGCGCACCGGGGATGTCGAGTTTGAGCGAGGCACCCGGCCGGCTGGCAGGCAGGAACTTCAACGCGGCGAGCACGGCCAGCGCACCGATCGGCAGGTTGATCAGGAAGATCATCCGCCAGCCGGTGCCGAAGAGATCGGCGTCGACCAGCCAGCCCGCGAGGATCGGGCCGCCGACCGCGGCGAGCCCCATCACCGGGCCGAACATGCCGAACGCGGACTGAAGTTCCTTGCCGGAGAACATCTCCTTCATCATGCCGAGGCCCTGCGGGACCATCGCGGCGCCGAAGAGTCCCTGCACCACCCGCGCGGTGATGATCATCTCCGGGTTCACCGCGACCGCGCAGAACAGCGAGCCGGCGACGAAACCGATCGCGCCGATCAGGAACATGCGCTTGCGGCCGAAGATGTCGCCGAGGCGGCCGCCGGTGAGCAGGCCGGACACCATCGCGAGGGTGTAGGCGACGCCGAGCCACTGGATCATCGCGGTGCCGCCGCCGAGCGACTCCCGCATGACCGGTCCGGCGATGCTCGTGACCGTCATGTCGAGCAGTTCCATCACCGACCCGGTCAGGATCACGAACAGCGCGGGCCAGCGCCAGCGGTAGGACTTCTCCACGTTTTCCGTGGTCACACCGCTCGGGGTGTCCAGTGTCATCGTCATGGGAACAACGCTAAAGTCAATTCCGGCCACTTTCTGACCGGAATGCGAGCGAACCTGGATTCATGGCGAATACGAGTGCGCGGATGCTGCGGTTGCTGTCCCTGCTGCAGACACACCGCTTCTGGTCGGGGATCGAACTGAGCGACAAACTCGAGGTGAGCGAGCGGACGCTGCGGCGCGACGTCGAGCGGCTGCGCGAGCTGGGTTATCCGGTCAACGCGAGCCGCGGTGTCGCGGGCGGCTACCAGCTGCGGTCGGGCACGGTCATGCCGCCGTTGCTGCTGGACGACGAAGAGGCCGTGGCGATCGCCGTCGGCCTGCGGACGGCGGCGAGCGGTTCGGTGGAGGGCATCGAGGAGACCTCGGTCCGGGCGCTGACGAAGGTCGTCCAGGTGATGCCGCCCCGGTTGCGCAGGCGGGTCGACGCGCTCCAGGCGTACACGACGCCGGCGGCCGTCACCGGCCCCAGGGTCAACGCCGCCAGCCTGACGGTGATCGCGCAGGCGTGCCGGGACGACGAGCGGCTGAAGTTCGACTACGCGGCACGCGGCGGCGAGGAGTCCGCACGGCTGGTCGAGCCGCACCGGCTCGTCTCACTCGGACGGCGCTGGTACCTGGTGGCCTGGGACCTCGATCGGGTGGATTGGCGCACGTTCCGCGTCGACAGGCTCAGCGAGCCTCGCACCACCGGCGCCCGCTACCGCCCGCGCGAGATCCCCGGCGGCGACGCGGTCAAGTTCGTCGAAGCCCAGATCAAGGCGAGGCCGACCACGCATTCGCTGGTCGTCCGGGTCGAGGCGCCGAAGGCACAGGTCGAGGCGGCCGTGCGGTACCTCGGCGGCGCGCTCGAAGCGATCGACGAGACCTCGTGTCGTCTGACGATGAACGTCGACACCTTCGACTGGCCCGTCCTGATCCTCGCCGCCATCGGCGCGCCTTTCGAGGTCGAGAGCCCTTCGGCGTTCAAAGACCACCTCGCGTCCGTCGCCGCCCTCTTCACGGCGGCTAGCATCGGGCCGTGAGCACCTATGTCGCGGCCGAGGGCCGATACGAGAGCATCCCCTACCGCCGCACCGGGCGCAGTGGCCTGAAGCTGCCCGCGATCTCGCTGGGCCTGTGGCACAACTTCGGGAACGACAAGCCGCTCGGCACCCAGCGGGACATCGCGCGGCGCGCGTTCGACCTGGGCATCACCCATTTCGACCTCGCCAACAACTACGGCCCGCCCTACGGCTCGGCCGAGGAGAACTTCGGCAGGCTGCTGGCGTCGGACTTCAAGCCCTACCGGGACGAACTGGTCATCTCGACCAAGGCCGGCTACGACATGTGGCCCGGCCCGTACGGCGAATGGGGCTCGCGCAAGTACCTGCTGTCCTCTTTGGACCAGTCGCTCGGCCGGATGGGCCTGGACTACGTCGACATCTTCTACTCGCACCGCTTCGACCCCGAGACCCCGCTCGAAGAGACGGTCGGCGCGCTCGACACCGCCGTCCGCTCCGGACGCGCGCTGTACGTCGGCATCTCGTCGTACTCGTCGGAGAAGACCGCCGAGGCCGCCCGGCTCCTGCGCGAACTGGGCACCCCACTGCTGATCCACCAGCCGTCGTACTCGATGTTCAACCGCTGGCTCGAAGGCGACAAACTGCTCGACACGCTCGAAGCCGAAGGCGCGGGCTGTATCGCCTTCTCGCCGCTCGCGCAGGGGCTGCTGACCAGCCGCTACCTCGACGGGGTTCCCGAGAATTCCCGTGCGGCGCAAGGGAAGTCGCTCAACCCGGACACGATCACCGAGAGCGCCCTCGGCAAGATCCGGGCGCTGAACGAGATCGCCCAGCGGCGCGGGCAGACGCTGGCGCAGCTCGCGCTCGCGTGGGGCCTGCGCGACCCGCGGATGACGTCGGTGCTGATCGGCGCGAGCAGCGTCGCCCAGCTGGAGGACAACGTCGGCGCGCTGAAGAACCTGCACTTCACGAAGGAAGAGCTGGCCGAGATCGACCGCTACGCCACCGAGGCCGACATCAACCTCTGGAAGCGCTCGACCGACGCCGGATGACACCCGAAATCGCGTTGCCCCGCCGGGCCGGGGCGCCGAGACTGCGAGCATGACTTTCGAAGATCTACTCGCCGAAGGAGAGGCCGTCCCGGTCGAAGGCTGGGATTTCTCGTGGTTCGAGGGCCGGGCCACGGAGGAACGGCCGCCGTGGGGTTACTCGCGGCTGCTCGGCGAGCGGATGGCGGCGGCCGCCGCCGGGCTGGACCTGCAGACCGGCGGCGGCGAGGTGCTCGCGGGCATCCCGGAACCGCCGCCGGTCCTCGCCGCCACCGAAGGCTGGCCGCCGAACGTCGAGGTCGCCCGAAGGAACCTCGCGCCGCTGGGCGGTGAGGTGGTCGAGGCCGAGCACGACGCGCCATTGCCCTTCCCCGACGAGTCCTTCGATCTGGTGACCAGCCGCCATCCGATCGCGAACCCGTGGCGGGAGATCGCCCGCGTGCTGCGCCCGGGCGGAACCTTCCTGTCGCAACAGATCGGCGCCGGTACCGTGCGGGAGCTGAAGGAGTTCTTCCTCGGCCCGCAGGACTACGGCGGCTGGACACCCGACGTCCTGCGCGTCGAGGCGGAGGCCGTCGGGCTGCGCGTCGAGCGTCTCGAACCGGCGAAACTGCGGATGGAGTTCTTCGACCTCGCCGCCGTCGTCCACTTCCTCCGGAAGGTGATCTGGATCGTGCCGGGGTTCGAGGTCGAGACGTACCGCGACCGGCTCGCGGAACTCCATCGGATCATCGAGACCGACGGGAAGTTCGTCGCGCACTCGCGGCGGGTGCTCGTGGAGGCCGTCAAGCCCTAGTCCGGTTGGTCCCAGGTCCGACCTCGTGGTCGGTTCTCTTGAGGGGTAAGGCAAATCGGGCGTGTCGCGAAAGCCACTTTCGCGACGCTCAGCGTCCCGAAAGTGGCTTTCGCGACAGGGGGCGGCCCACATCGGCTGGTAGTGAAGGGCCCCGTCCCTACCTTCAGGGTAGGTAAGGAGGCCTTCACGGACCGGTGAGCGCGGCGCCCCGAACCCACGTGCCTTCACCCTTCACGAGGACAAGCGCTCCAGGTGCTCGGCGGTCAGCTTCACGTCCCCCGCGGCGAAGTTCTCCTCAAGGTGCGCGATATTCGCCGTCCCGGGGATCGGCAGGATCACCGGCGACCGCGCCAGCAGCCACGCGAGCCCGACCTGCGCCGTGGTCACTCCCAGTTCGGCGGCGACGGCGGTGAGCTCGGAACCGGCCTCGGAAGCGGCGCCGAGCACTGGACGCCAAGGCAGGAAAGCGATTCCGGCCGCTTCGCACGCGTCCAGCACCGACTCGTACGAACGGTCCAAGAGGCTGTAGCGGTTCTGCACGCTCGCGATGTCCACGATCTCCCGTGCTCGCGCGAGTTCGTCCGCGGTGACCTCGGAGAGCCCGATCCGGCCGATCTTGCCTTCGTCGCGCAGATCCCGCAGCGCGCCGAGCTGGTCGGCCAGCGGGGTTTCGGGGTCGAGGCGGTGCAGCTGCAGCAGCTCGATCCGCTCGGCGCGCAGCCGTCGCAGCCCCTCGTCGACCTGCAACCGCAGCGATTCCGGGCGGGCGTCGTACTTCCAGTCGTCGCCGGTCCGCACGACGCCGACCTTGGTGGTGATAACCAGGTCGTCCGGGTACGGATACAGCGCTTCGGCCAGCAGCTCCTCGTTCGCTCCCCCGCCGTAGAGATGCGCGGTGTCGATCAGTGTGATGCCGAGCTCGACCGCGCGCCGCGCGACGGCGATCGAATGCTCACGTCCGGGTCCCGCTTCGGTCGGCAGGCGCATGGCACCGAAACCGATCCGGCGCACGGGCAGGTCTCCGCCGATGGCGAACTGTTCCATGGAGACGAACCTAGCGCAGCGGATCCCTCGGCGAGGGCAGATGCGAGGTGTCCGGGAACATGTGGAGCGCGCGCAGGGCGGCGCCGAGTTCGGCGATGTCGGCCGGGTCGGTCAGCGAACGGCCCAGTTCCTCGGAGATCCGCTTCAGCCGGTGCCGGATCGTGTTGGGATGACAGAACATCCGCTCGGACGTCAGTTTCGTCGAGCCCTGGCATTCGAACCACGCCCGCAACGTCAGCAGGAGCACGTTCCGGTCGTCGCCGGGCAGGTCCAGGATCGGCCGCAGCACGTGGTGCGCGAGCTGGACCGACGCCTCCGGCGCGCTGGCGACGAGACCGGCCAGCGGCGATTCGTTGAACTGCACCATTCCCGTCGACCCCGGCAGCAGGCTGGAGAGCGCGACCCTGGCGAGGTGCAGCGCGCGGGAGGTGTTCCCGAGGCCGGTGAACACCGGGCTGACGCCGATCCGGCCGGTCTGGTTCTCCCGCAACAGCTCGATGATCACCTGCGACGCCGCCGGATCCCGCATCGAGACCACGCCGACCTGCAGGTCCGGGGTGAGCCGCCAGGCGGACGCGTGATGCCGTTCGCGGAGCCGGTTTTCGATCTGCGGCAACGGTTCGTGCCCGACGCGCGGGGTCTCGGCGGCGACGACCACATAGGTCCCGTCGAGCGAGAGCTCCAGCACACGCGCGATGTCCCACAGCGTGCCCTCGGTGGCCGCGCCGCCGGCGAACAGCGCCTCGACCAACGCGGAGCGTCTGCTTTGGTGCGCCAGCATGACTTCGGCGGTGGTGTCGCGATACGTCGTCGTCAGCGCCTCGGCGTAGTCGTCGACCAGCGCCCAGATCGCCGACGTGGCGGCGACGAGACCGCGGAGGTCCTGGTGCTCGCTCGAAGCGGTCAGCTCGACGAACCGGTTCCACACCTCGGTGAGCCCGATCCGGTAGGCGCGCAGGAGCTCCGGCAGCGGCGCGCCCTGCAGCGCGCGGGCGCGCCCGGTCGCCCTGGCCTGGGAGAGGTCCGGTTCCTCAGTGCCGCGGAGGGTCCGCATGACGAACTCGAGGTTGTTCCGCACCGACGTCCGCAGTTCGGCGAGGCTGACGAACTGCGCGTCGCGGTACACCGGCATCTCGGCACGGATCTGCCCGACGGTGCTGTCGATGAGCGCCGGCAGCTGCTTCTCGACCTCCACGGCCAGCTCGGCGACGACGGCGGCCGAACCTTCGCGGAGCACAGTTCGGTAGTGCATGGACGTCCTCCGGGGCAGGGACTCCTCGTCGAGCCCCTGGGGACGCCATCTAACACGACTTGCCCGCGGGCGGCCTGTCGAAACCGGCGGGCGCCGCCGGTGCGGCGGAAAATCGGGATTCCCGCCGCACCGGCGGGATTTCACAGCTTCGCGGCCGCGCTCTTGATGGCTTCGCGGATACGGAAGTAAGTGCCGCACCGGCAGACGTTCTGGATCGCGTCGATCTCGGCGTCGGTCGGGTTCTTCGTCTTCTTCAGCAGCGCCACCGCGGCCATGATCTGCCCCGGCTGACAGTAACCGCACTGCGCGACGTCCTGCTCCAGCCAGGCCTCCTGCACCGGGTGCAGGTCGTCGCCGTCGGCGAGGCCTTCGATCGTGGTGACCTCCTTGCCCGAGCATTCGGACACCGGCGTCACACACGGGTTGAACGCCTCGCCGTCGAGGTGGCTGGTGCAGGCCTTGCAGACGTTGATCCCGCAGCCGTACTTCGGCCCGCGGACGCCGAGCTTGTCCCGCAGTGCCCACAGCATGGGCAGATCCGCGGGGGCGTCGACGGTGACGGTCTTCCCGTTCACCGTGAAGGTGTAGTTGGGCATCGGAACTCCTTGGCGGGGAAGGAAAGTCAGCGGGGGAAGGGTTCGAAGTCGATCGGGAAGTTGATCGGGAAGCTGCGCGGTTTGATCCCGGTGGCCCGCGCGTAGGCGTTGGCGATCGCGCCGACCGGCGCGGGCACGCCGAGTTCCCCGGCGCCGCCGATCTCGCCCGTCTCCGGCATCACGAACACCTTGACGTCCGTCGGCGAGTTCTTCTGCCGCGCGTAGTGGAACTGCGAGTAGCTGCCTTCCAGCGGCAGGCCCTTGTCGATGTGCAGACCCGCGGTCAGCGTGGTGGAGATGCCGTCGGTCAGGCCGCCGAGCATCTGCGCCTCGATCCCGCGCGGGTTGATCGGCTTGCCGACGTCGACCGCGATGGTCGCCTTCGTGACGCGCGGTTTCTTCGGGTCGCGAGCGTCCATTTCGACGAGGCAGGCGGTGTACGACTTGTACTCGCCGTGCACGGCGACCCCCTGCGCGAAACCCTTGGGCATCTTCTTGCCCCACTCGCCGAGTTCGGCGACCTTGTCCAGCACCGCGCGCTGCCGGTCGTTCTTGATGAACTCGCGCCGGAACTCGACCGGGTCCTTGCCGAGTTTCGCGGCGATCTCGTCGACCATGATCTCTTCCGCGCCGCGCGTGCTCGCGGAGTACACCGACCGCCAGGCACCGGTGTGGAAGTCCACCGGGACCTCGTTGAGCAACTGCGTCGTGACACCGAAGTTGTACGGCGACTTCACCGTCAGGAGGAACACCGTCTGCGCGAAGCTCAGGTTGCCGCCGACGGGCAGTTCGGAGGCGAACGCCGTGAGGACCTCGCCGAGCCCGTGGCTCCAGTCGGTTTCCACGCTGGCGACGCGGTGCTCGAAGGTGAGCACCTGGCCGAGCGCGAAGGTGGCGCGGATCTTGTGGTGACTCGCGGCCCGCGCGCGGCCGTGGCGCATGTCGTCGATGCGGCTCCACATCAGCCGGACCGGCCGTTTGAACGCCTTCGAGGCACGCGCGGCCTCGATGGCGCCGTCGGAGAACAGCCGACGGCCGAAGGAACCACCCGCCTGCTGGACGTGCACGGTGACCTTGTTCTCCGGCAGCCCGAGCTCCTGCGCGATGTTCTGCTTCGCGAGGATCGGGACCTTCATCCCGGACCAGATGGTCGCGCTGTCCTCCCGGACGTCGGCGACGGCCGAGTTGGTCTCCAGCGGCGCGTGACTGGCGAAGGCGAAGTCGAACTCGCCGTCGACGTACTGGGTCAGCAGCGGCGGCACGACGAACGGGAGCGCCGCGGCCTGCAGCTTCTTCTTGATCGTCGCGTTGTTCTCGCCGTCGACGGTGCCGCCGTTCCAGGTGACGTCGAGGGCGTTCTTGCCGTCCAGCGCCTGGCCGAAGGTCTCGGCCATCACCGCGACCCCGGTCTTGATCACGGCGATGTCGATGATGCCGGGCATCGCGCGGACGGCGGCCTCGTTGTTGACCTGCTTCACCGTTCCGTTGATCGTCGGCGGACGGCGGACCATGACCGGCTTCGCGCCGGGGATGTCCAGGTCCAGCGTGTACTGCAGCTGCCCGGTGACCATCGCGCGGGCGTCCTTGCGCGACTGCGGCGTGCCGACCAGCCGGTGCGCGGACTCCACCTTCGGGGTCGCGGTCACCTTGCCGAGGTCGGCGCGGGCGGCGGGCTTGGCGAGGGCGCCGTAGCCTGCCCGGCGGCCGTCGGGCGCGATCACCGCACCGTCCCTTGTGGACAGCCGCGCGGCCTCGGCGCCCCACTGCCGGGCGGCGGCCGCGACCAGGCGGGCACGCGCGGCGGCGGCCGCGACCCGCACCGGGGTGTAGAGCGAGCGCATCGTGTTGGAACCGCCGGTCAGCTGGTTGAACAGCAGCTCGGAGCGGGCGTCGGAGAGGACGACGTCGACGCGGTCGAGCGGCAGGTCCATCTCCTCGGCGACCAGCATGGCGTTCGCCGTGGTGATGCCCTGGCCGACCTCGGTCCGCGGCAGTTCGAGCCGCACGCGGCCGTCTTCGCGGACTTCGAGCACCAGGAGACCGGCGGTGGGGGCGTTCGACAGGATCAGCACGTCGCCGAGGTCGAGGATCTCGGCCGGTCCGGGCGGGGTCGGGATGACGGCTTCGGCCTCTTCGGGCGCGACGGTGTCGATACCGATCTTCGTGGCGATCGTGAGCGTGGGCGCGGCGACGAGGAAGCTCAGGAACCGGCGGCGGCCGAGGCCTCCGGAGTCCGGAGCCTCGCCTTGGGTTCCAGTGGTGGGACTGGCCATCGGGAAGATCCCTTCGAGAGCGCGCGGAGAAGGCGGGGACCCTCGCGCGGCCTGGGGTCGGATGGCGACACGCTAGGCATCGGCATTCGGCCTAGTCAACGCGGAGTAGTCGGGTCGGCCCATCTGTGTGACGAGATGACAGCGAACGGCCCCGAATGTGTGGCGCGCCACAGCGAGGGCTAGATGGAGTCGCGCTCCCGGCCCGCTTCGAGCAGGTCTTCGCGGGCACGGGCGACACGCGAGCGCACGGTGCCGACCGGGCAGCCGCAGATCTCGGCGGCCTCGGCGTACGAGAGCCCCAGCACCTGGGTGAGGACGAGGACCTCGCGCCGCTCCGGGTCGAGCCCGTCGAGCAGCATCCGCAGCTCCACAAGATCCTCGAACCCGGCGACGCCCTCGGCCTGGCGGGCGCCACGCCGCTCGGCCGTGGCCTCCCAGTCGACGTCGGCGAGCTTCGGTCGTGCCGAAGCCGCCCGGATGCGGTCGACGACGACACGGCGCGCTATCGACAGGAGCCAGGTCCGCGACGAGGACCGGCCGGCGAACCGCCGCAGGCTGCCGAACGCCCGCAGGTACGTCTCCTGGGTGAGATCGTCGGCGGCGCCGACGTCGGCGAGGTGCGCGACGAAACGCCAGACGTCGGCCTGGGTGGCACGCACCCAGTCCTCGAGCGCCCGCCGGTCGCCGCGGGCGGCGGCGAGAGCGAGCTCGGTCACCCGCTCGTCGTCGTGGTTGCGCGGCCTGGCCATACGAGAAACGTAGCAGCGTCCCGGGAACCGGGGCAGGCCCGCGCCCGACAAGTGAGACGTGAAGTGCGAGACCTGCCGCGAGGCCCTGTCGGCCCGGCTCGACGGCGAAACCGAACCCGCCCCGCCCGAGGTGGTCGACCGGCACGTGGCCGGCTGCCCCGCGTGCCGCTCGTGGCTTTCGCGCGCCGAGCGGATGCACCGGGGGATGCTGCTGCGGCCCGCTCCCCCGGTCCCGGACCTCACCGCCGTCATCCTCGAACGCACCCCCGCCCCGCCGAGTGAGGGCTGGACGGCCAGGATCGCGCTCGCGCTGGTCGCGATCGCGCAGCTCGGCCTCGCCTTCGCCCAGCTCCTGGGCGTGGAAGACCACACCGCGGGACACGGCACGGAATCCCTGATCGGGCACCTTTCGCATGAAAGCAGCGCGTGGAACCTCGCCGTCGGTGTCGGCCTCGGCTGGGCGGCCGTCCGCACGAAGGCGGCGGCCGGGCAGCTGCCCGCGCTGACCGGTTTCGTCGCGCTCCTGCTGGCGTTGTCGGCGGGCGACCTCGTCACCGGGCAGGTGACCGCCGGACGGGTGCTCACGCACGGGTTGGTCGTCGCCGGGGTGTTGCTGCTGTTCGTGGTGAACCGCCAGCACCGGCTGCGCAACCGCCCCAGCCCGGCGACGACGGCCGGTTACCCGGATTCCCGCACCGCCGAACCGGACCACGAAACCGGCGAAGTCGCCGAACGACCCCGTCAGCACAGGGGTTTCCGGCGCCCGGCGAGCCGCCACGTGGCTTGAATCTTCTGGTCTAGACCATTACCGGTCACTGGGAGCACGCGCACGGATACCGGGTGAATCACGGTTTTTCGCGCGCGGCGTGCGCGATTCGCGGCGCGGGCACGTTTATCGTCGCCTTGGACCACCGAATGTAAACCTTCTTGCCCATTTCGGGCCGGAGGCGGATAACTTTGGTGGAACACCTTGGTTCGACAGGAGGCGAAGCTCGTGGTTGGCGCAGAAAACCCACCCGTCGGCACCCCCGCCGGGATGCGGAAGATCAATCAGCGCGCCGTGCTGGACCTCCTGCGCCGCAGCGGCCCGGCGACGCGGCCCCAGGTCGCGAAGGACACCGGGCTTTCGAAACCCACGGTGAGCCAAGCGTTACTGGCGCTCGAAGCGGCCGGGCTCGCCAGGGCGACCGGGCACACCTCGACCGGCACCGGCCGGTCCGCCGTCCTCTACGAAGCGGATCCCACGGCGGGCTACGTCCTCGGTGTCGACATCGGACGCGAGCATCTGCGCGTCGCCGTCTCGGATCTCGGCCATACCGTGGTCGCCCGCCGTGACGAGCGGAACACCTCGCGGTCGGGCACCGCGCTCGTCAGCGCGGTGGGCGCCCTCGCCGCGGCCACCGTGCGCGAAGCGGGACTGTCGCAGGCGGACATCGTCGTGCGGGTCCTCGGCTCCCCCGGCGTCGCCGACCCGGACAAACGCTGCTTCCGGCACGCGCCGAACCTTCCCGGCTGGGGCAAGGCGGGCCTGCTCGACGAACTCGAAGCCGTCCTCGGCCCGGATCTGATGGTCGAGAACGACGCGAATCTCACCGCCGTCGGCGAATGGGAACGCGGTGCCGCGCGCGGCGCGTCGGTGTTCGGCTGCATCACCATCGGCACCGGCGTCGGCATGGGCGTGATGGTCAACGGCCAGGTCTTCCGTGGCGCCACGGGCGCGGCGGGTGAGATCGGGTACCTGCCGTACGGCCAGTCGCACGCGGCGAGCGAAGGCGAGGACTCGCCGCCGGTCCGCGGCCACCTCGAAGAGGCGACGGCGGCGCAGTCCGTCGTCCGCGGCGCGCGCGAACTCGGCCTCGGCACGGCGAAATCGGCCCGCGAGGTCTTCCGGCTCGCCCGCGACGGCGACGAACTCGCCCTGCGCGCCGTCGAGGCGGAGGCCGACAGGCTCGCGTACACCGTGGCGTCGGTGGCGGCGGTGATCGACCCCGAACTGATCGTGCTCGGCGGCGGGATCGGCACCGCGGCCGATCTGCTGCTCGACCCGATCGACCGCGCCCTGCGTTCGTTCACGCCCCTGGTCCCGGCGGTCGTCCAGGGCGAACTGGGCGACGACGGGGTGCTGACCGGCGCGATCAGTGTCGGCCTGCGCGCCGCCGAGGGCCTGGTCTTCGAACGCAAGGTGGGCGCGGCTTAAGCCCGGGTCGGAAGTTCGCGTCGGCTCGCACCTGGCGAGCGGGTCGTGAGTGGCGTTTCGGGTTGTCGAGTGGCAAGTCGAATGTGGCGTGGTACTTGCGATCGGTCGCCGAGGGACCGAGTCTTCACCCCGTGCGATCACTCGTGGTTGATGGGGCGTGAGCGTCACCGCGGGTGAGGGGTGTGTGGAAATAGGGACGTTCAACGTCCCTATTTCCACACACCCCTCCCGTCACCGGCGGTCTGGCCGTCGTGACCGTACCGGTCACGCGGGGACTGTGTGGATTTCCGGTCATCCAACGCACCGAAATCCACACAGTGCGTCCTGGAGCCGGACGTTCCGCAGGCCCGCTGACCGGAACCCCTCCATAGGCAAGCCTTTACCTCCGCGGTAATCGACAGTGGAGGGACGATGTTCCTATGACCACAGCCAAGAAGATCGTCCTCGACTGCTTCGAGAACATGTTCGTGCACAAGGACTTCGCCGCCGCGGGCACGAACGTGCACCCGGATTTCGTCACCCACAGCCCGGGATTTCCTTCCGGCCGCGACGCTTTCGTGGAGGCGATGCGG
Organism: Amycolatopsis sp. PSD-21; assembly: GCF_055561455.1. Classification (NCBI taxonomy): domain Bacteria; kingdom Bacillati; phylum Actinomycetota; class Actinomycetes; order Pseudonocardiales; family Pseudonocardiaceae; genus Amycolatopsis; species Amycolatopsis sp. PSD-21. The sequence goes on from NZ_CM145712.1 coordinate 6,385,333, forward strand.
AATTCGCCGATGGCGGGCGCGGACGTCTCGGTGAAACGCGTGATCGCCGACGACGAGCACGTCGTCGTGCACCTGCACGTCGTCCGGCCGGATGAGGAATCCGGCGCGGCCGTCGTCGACATCGTCCGCGTCGAGGACGGGCTCATCGTGGAGCACTGGGACGTCAAGCAACCGGTGCCGCCCGGCGCGGAAATGTTCTAGGGCTTGATGATCAGGCAGGTGCTCGACGCCGTCGCGAGCACCTTGCCCTGCCCGTCGCGGATGTCGCCCTCGGCGAACGCGACGCGCGAACCGGCCTTCACGACCCAGCCGTGCGCGCGGATCTCCCCCACCGAGCCGGAAATGGCGCGCAGGTAGTTCACCTTCAGTTCCACCGAGGTGTACCCCACACCGGCGGGCAGGGTCGAGTGCACCGCGCACGCCACCGCCGAATCCAGCAGGGTCGCCGCGACGCCGCCGTGCACGGTCCCGATGGGGTTGTACAGGGACTCGTCCGGCGTCGCGGCGATCACGACGTCGCCTTCGGCCACGCTCACCCAGCGCATGCCGAAATGCGCCGAGATCGGCGCCGGCGGGATCCGGCCCTCGGCGATCCCGGTCAGGTACTCGAGCCCGGACATTTCCCGGCCGAGCCGCGCGGTGGGCAGCGGATCCTGCCAGGTCACGGTCTTCTGCCTGGTCTGCCCGGTGACGTCGGTGGTCATGGCTGCCTCCTAAGACGATCGTCCTAGGCTTTCCTAAGACGGTCGTCCTAGTCAAGGGCTATGCTGAGCCACGTGTCCGACACCACGACTCGCGAGCGGATGATCTCGACGGCGATGAAGCTCTTCCGCCGCGAGGGCTACCAGGCGACCTCGTGGCGACGGCTGGTCGAAGAGGCGGGGACGCCGTGGGGATCGGCGTACCACCACTTCCCCGGCGGCAAGGAACAGCTCGCGGTCGCCGCCATCGAACTCGGCACCGCCGTCGTGTCCAAGACGGTCCGCCGCGCCTTCGAGCGCACCGAGACCGTCGAGGGCGCCGTGGCCTGGTGGTATCGCAAGGCGGGCGAGGCGCTGGCGGCCGACGACTACCGCGGCGGCTGCCCGCTCGCCACGATCACGCTGGAGATGGCGCACGCTTCGCCCGCGATCACCAAGGCGTGCCAGGACGCGTTCGCCGCCTGGCACACGCTGCTCGTCGAACTGCTCGGCGACGTCACGGATCCCGAAGACGTCGCGACGGCCATCATGAACAACCTCGAAGGCGCCCTGCTGGTCAGCCGGGTCCGCCGGTCGCCGGAGCCGCTGGACCGGGCCGCACGGCATGTCGCGCTCGTGATCCGCGCCTCCTGACGAAGCCGAGCGGGCACCGGCGAGCCCGGGTAGCGTGGCCAGACATGATCGGTCTGCCCGACACCATCACGGCCTGTCTCTTCGACCTCGACGGCGTGCTGACCGGAACCGCGGCCCAGCATCGCGAAGCGTGGAAACGCACGTTCGACGAATTCCTGCGCGCCCGCGACGGTGACTCGTTCTCGCCGTTCACCGACAACGACTACGCGGCCTACGTCGACGGAAGGCCGAGGGCCGACGGCGTCCGCACGTTCCTCACCTCGCGCGGGATCGAACTGCCCGAGGGAAGCCCGGACGACGGGATCGACGCCGCCACCGTCAACGGCGTCGGGAACCGGAAGAACCAGCTGGTGCTGAAGATCATCGAGGACGAGGGCGTGACCCCGTACCCGGGTTCCGTCCGGTACCTGGAAGCCGCGAAGGCGGCTGGGTTGCGCATCGGCGTGGTCACCTCGTCGGCCAACGGCGCGAAGGTGCTCGACGCCGCCGATCTCACCAAGTTCGTCGAAACCCGGATCGACGGGATCGTGATCGCCGAAAAGAATCTGCGTGGCAAACCCGCCCCGGATTCGTTCCTCGCCGGCGCCGAGGCGTTCGGTGTCGCACCGGCGAACGCGGCCGTCTTCGAAGACGCCCTCGCGGGGGTGCAGGCGGGCAAGGACGGCGGTTTCGGTTACGTGGTCGGGGTCAACCGCGCGCACCAGGCGGGCGAACTGCTCGCGCACGGCGCCGACGTGGTGGTGGACGACCTCGCCGAGCTCCTGGAGGACCGCAAGTGAGCGAATCGCTTTTCCGCGGCTACGAGGTCGCGCCCTGGGAGCTGCGCTGGCACGGGATGGACGTCGACGCGTTGCAGCGCACCGAATCGGCGTTCGCGGTGTCCAACGGGCACATCGGCCTGCGCGGCACACTGGAGGAGGCCGAGCCGCGCGGTCTTCCCGGCACCTATCTCAACGGTTTCTACGAACAGCACGATCTTCCTTACGCGGAAACGGGTTACGGCTATCCCGAAGAGGGACAGACGGTCGTCAACGTGACCGACGGCAAGGTCATCCGGCTGCTGGTCGAGGACGAGCCGCTCGACATGCGGTACGGCCAGGCGACCGAACACGACCGCGTCCTCGACTTCCGGAAGGGCACGCTCGCGCGCGACACCGTCTGGTCCTCACCGACCGGCCGCCGGGTCCGGGTGAAGACCGAACGCCTGGTCTCCTTCACCCAGCGGGCCGTCGCGGCGATCAGGTACGAGGTCGAGCCGCTCGACGACGAACTCCAGCTGGTGGTGCAGTCGGATCTCCTGGCGAACGAACCGATCGAATCCGACACGCGTGACCCGCGGGTCGCGGCGGCGCTGGAGTCGCCGCTGATCGGGGAATACCACCACGCGGAGGCGTATCACGCCGTGCTGGTGCACCAGACCCGGCGCTCCGGGTTGCGGATGGCCGCCGCGATGGACCACAAGATCGACGTCTCCGACGGCGTGCGCACGCATATCGAGGCCGAGGACGATCTCGCGCGGCTCACCATCGCCGTCGACGTGCCCAAGGGCGGGCGGCTGCGGATCACCAAGTTCCTCGCCTACGGCTGGTCCGCGCAGCGTTCGGTGCCCGCCGTGCGCGCGCAGGTCGAGGCCGCGCTGGCCGGGGCACGCCAGACCGGCTGGAAGGGGCTGCTCGCCGAGCAGAAGGCGTTCCTCGACGACTTCTGGGAGACCTCGGACATCGAGATCGACGGCGACGCGGAACTACAGCAGGCCGTGCGGTTCGCGCTCTTCCACCTCCTGCAGGCGGGAGCCCGCGGCGAGACGAGGGCCTTGGCGGGCAAGGGATTGACCGGCCCCGGCTACGACGGGCACGCGTTCTGGGACACCGAGACCTTCGTCCTGCCCGTGCTCACCTACAGCATCCCGGACGCCGCCCGGGACGCGTTGCGCTGGCGTCACTCCACTTTGGACAAGGCGCGGGAAAGGGCCACCCAGCTGGGTTTACGCGGTGCGGCGTTCCCCTGGCGGTCCATCAACGGCGCGGAATGCTCGGCATACTGGCCGGCCGGCACGGCTGCGTTCCACGTCAGCGCGGACATCTCCGACGCCGTCGTGCGCTATCTCAACGCCACCGGCGACGACGAGTTCATGCGGACCTGCGGCGCGGAACTGCTCCTCGAAACCGCGCGGTTGTGGTTGTCGCTCGGGCATTTCGACCGGCGGGGCCGGTTCCGGATCGACGGCGTCACCGGACCGGACGAGTACTCCGCGGTGGCGGACAACAACGTCTACACGAACCTGATGGCCCGCCGGAACCTGTTCTACGCCGCCGAAATCGTCGGCCAGCACGACGACATCGCCCGGCGGTTCGAGGTCGGCGCGGACGAGGTCGCGTTGTGGCGCAAGGCAGCCGACGCGATGCTGGTGCCCTACGACGAGGATCTCGGCGTACACCCGCAGTCCGAGGGGTTCCTGGAACACGACGAGTGGGATTTCGAGGCCACAGACCCCGATTTCTACCCGCTGCTGCTGAACTACCCGTACTTCGACCTGTACCGCAAACAGGTGGTCAAGCAGGCCGACCTCGTGCTCGCGCTGCATCTGTGCGGGGATTCCTTCAGCCCCGAGGAGAAGGCGCGCGACTTCGCGTACTACGAGGCGCGGACCGTACGGGACTCCTCGCTGTCGGCGGGAACTCAGGCGGTGGTGGCGGCCGAGGTCGGGCATCTCGAACTGGCCTACGACTACCTCGCCGAGGCGGCGCTCACCGACCTGCACGACGTGCACAACAACGTCCGCAACGGCCTGCACCTGGCCTCGCTGGCGGGCGCGTGGCAGGGCACCGTCGCCGGTTTCGGCGGCCTGCGCGACTACGGCGGCCGGCTGACCTTCGCGCCGAGGCTGCCGCCGCAACTCCGGCGGATCGCGTTCCGGCTGACCTTCCGCGGCACCCGGTTCCAGGTCGAGATCGACGGCGAGGGCGCGACGTACCACGTGATCACCGGGGAGCCGCTGGAACTGGCGCACCACGGCGAGACGTTCACGGTGACCGCCGAGCCGGTGCGGCTGCCGATCCCGGCGATCGACCCGGGTCCGGCGCCGGTGCAGCCCGCGGGCCGCGCTCCGGCGCGGAGGCGGCCGAAGGACGGGTGAGTGCTCAGTCCGGAGGCTCGACCGGTACCTCGCCGCTGCCCGGCACGCCGTCGACCTCCTTGGTGCCATGCGGCCCGATGTCACGGTTCGGCGCGCTGGGCACGTCGGTCTTCGGCTGGATCCCGCGAAGGTCGTCGAGGTCTTCTTCCTCGTCCTGCCCGAAGTTCTTCTTGCTTTCCCTCATGTGTCCGGGGTACCCGCTCGCGGCCGGATGCGCCAGTCCTCAGGCGGCTTTCGCCGGTTCGCCCTCCGGCGTGACCAGCCCGTCGAGCATGCCGAGCAGCAGCCCGTCCCTGGTGGACCACGGGCAGATGGCGACCTGGCCGCCGGCCAGCGTCAGCAGCGCCTCGGCGACGATCGCGCCCGCGAGCGCCTGGTGGGAGCGTTGCCGCGAGATACCCGGCAGCTCGGCGCGGCGTTTCGCGGGCAGCTTCGCCAGCCGCGGGATCCACGCGCGGAGGTCGTCGAGGTGCAGTTCCCTGGCGCGGGACGGCCGGTCCCCGGCGAGCCGGGCGAGCTGCCGCAGCACCTTGGAGCAGCCGACGGCGCGATGGTCGCGGATATGCGGGAGAACGTCCTGCATCGCGTCGCGGACCTCGTCGAGCACGTGTTCCCGCATCGCCCGTACCACCTTGGGCGACGGGCATTCGGTGGCGAACCAGTCCCGGGTCAGTGATCGCGCGCCGAGCGGCAGGGAGTGCGCGAACCCGGCCTCCTCGGCGTCCCCCGCGGCGAGCTCGACGGTCCCGCCGCCGATGTCGAGCACCAGCAGCCCGCCGGCGGAAGCGCCGTACCACCGGCGCGCGCCGACGTAGGCCAGTTCGGCCTCGCGGCGGCCGGTGAGGAACCGCAGTTTGACCCCGGTGGCCTTCGCGACGTCGCGGACGACCTGCTTGACGTTGGCCGCGTCGCGGATCGACGAGGTGGCGAGCGGATACACGTTTTCGACGCCGTGCTTGGCGGCCATCGTCATCCCCGCCTCGACCGCGGAGGAGACCGCGTCGATACCACGCCGGGTCAGGTTCCCGTCATCGTCGAGTTCCCGGTCCAGGCGCAGCCGCGTCTGGTGGTTCAGCGCGGGGTCGAGCGGCGAACCGCCCTTGGCCAGTACCACCAGCCGCGCGCCGAACGACCCGACGTCCAGGACCGCGGCGGACGGCTCGCCGATCTGCTTGCGCACGCGAGGCACCTCACCTTCGTCGCGAACGGATTCCCCCGAGGTCTCGCTTTCACTCCTGATAATGGCGGATTTTCCGGCCGTTCAGGCGTGGTTTACGTTCTCTTTCCACCGGGAGGCCGCTTTTTGACCACGAAGGGGTTATACCGGCGCAGGTCAAGTATACCGGATCGATACAGGTGAGAGGTTCGCCTCCCCGCCGCGTGCCCTGGTCCGCGTCAGTCGATGAGTTCGCGCAGCTTCGAAACCTGCGCGACGCGGGCCTCACGACCGGGCAGCAGCGGATTGACCACCAGCGTGGTCGCACCGGCCTCGCGGAACGCGGCGAGGCGCTCCTTGACGTAGCCCTCGGGCCCGATCAGCGAGATCGCCCGGATCAGCTCCTTCGGCACCGCCGCGGCGGCCTCGTCCTTCTTGCCGTCCAGGTAGAGGTCCTGGATGAGCTTCGCTTCGGCCTCGTAGCCGTACCGCTGGGCGAGACTGTTGTAGAAGTTCTTGCCGCGCGCGCCCATGCCGCCGATGTACAGCGCCAGCATGCCGCGCAGGTGGTCCAGCAGCCCTTCGACGTCGTCACCGATCGCCAGTGCGGTGCCGACGAAGGTGTCCAGCTCGCCCAGCGACGGGTCGCGCTTCGCCTTGCCCTCGGCCAGCGACGCGCCCCAGACCTCGGCGGCCTTCTCGGGGTGGAAGAAGATCGGCTCCCAGCCCTCCGCCAGTTCGGCCGTGAGCGCGACGTTCTTCGGGCCGATCGAGGCCAGCAGGATCGGGATCCGCTCGCGCACCGGGTGGTTGATCAGCTTCAGCGGCTTGCCGAGGCCCGTGCCCTGCTCGGGTGGCAGCGGGATCGAGTAGTGCGTTCCGGAGTGCACTACCTTCTCCCGCCGCCACACCTGACGGCAGATGTCGATGATCTCGCGGGTCCTGCCCAGCGGCGCATCGTACTTCACGCCGTGGAAACCCTCGATGACCTGCGGACCCGACGCGCCGATGCCGAGCGTGAACCGGCCGTCGGAGACGAAGTCCAGCCCGGCGGCGGTCATCGCGGTCAGCGTCGGCGTCCGCGTGTAGATCTGGAAGATGCCCGACGCGATCTGGACCCGTTCGGTCTTCGCCGCGACGTAGCCGAGCTGGCTGACCGCGTCGAACGAATAGGCCTCGGGGACGAAGACGATGTCCAGCCCGGCCTTCTCCAGCTCGACGATGTCCGCCACGCTGTCGGCGAAACCACCGGCGTAGCTGATCGCGGTCCCGATCCTCATCGGCATCTCCTCGTGAAGTTACTGAGCGCTCGCTTAGCGACAGTATGCGCCGGGACCGCGCGGTTCGCCTGTGTTCCGGCTCACTGCGCGGCCACCCACGCCTTCACCACGTCGTCCAGCACGCGCAGCGGCAGGATCCCGTTGCCCAGCACGACCTCGTGGAAGCCCTTGATGTCGAACCGGTCGCCGAGCGCGGCCTCGGCCTCCGCGCGGATCCGCTCGATCTCCAGCCGTCCCACCATGTACGACAGCGCCTGCCCCGGGACGGCGGCGTAGCGGTCGATCTCGGCCTCGATCTCGACCCTGGCCATCGGCGTGTTCTCGGCCAGGTAGTCGACCGCCTGCTGACGGCTCCAGCCGAGCGCGTGCATCCCGGTGTCGACGACGAGCCGCCCGGCGCGCATCGAATCCTGGGTGAGCATGCCGAACCTGGTCAGATCGCTGGAGTACAGGCCCATCTCGTCGGCGAGCCGCTCCGAGTAGAGGCCCCAGCCTTCGACGTACGCGTTGACGTCGGCGTGCCCGCGCAACAGCGGCAGGCCCTTGAGCTTGTGCGCGATGCAGATCTGGAAGTGGTGCCCCGGCACGGCTTCGTGGAAGGCGATCGCCTCGCTCGTGTGCTTCGGGCGCTGCTCGGCCTCGTGGGTGTTCGCGTAGTAGGTGCCCGGCCGCGAGCCGTCGAGCGACGCCTCGATGTAGTACGCCAGCGTGCCGCCGGGCGCCTCCGCGGGCGGGACCGGCTCGACCTGGCACCGCTCCTCGGGCACGGTCGAGAACCACTGCGGGGCGACGGCTTCGGCGCGGGTGATGGCGTCACGCGCGGCGTCGAGCAGTTCGTCGCCGTCCCGCCAGCGCAGGGCAGGGTCGGTGCGCAGCCGCTCGAAGATCTCGTCGAGATCCTTGGTGCCGAAGATCTTCTCGCCGAGCTCGCGGTACTGGTCCGCCAGTTTCGCGATCATGTCGAGGCCGGTGTCGTGCAGCTCCCGCGCGGTGCGCTCGGTGGAGGTGTGCGCGCGGATCAGCGCGGCATACTTCTCCTGCCCGCCGGGGAGCGCGCAAAGACCCGGCTCGGTTTCGGGCTTCGCCACGGGACGCAGCTCGTCGGCGAGGAAGTCGCGGTACCGCCGGTAGGCGGGCCGGACGACCTCGGCCAGCAGCCGGTCGCGTTCGGTTTCGTAACCCTCCACGGAGACGGACGCGGTGAGCGCCAGCGGATCCCCCGCCTCGTCACCGAGATAGCGCTCCACGTAAGCGATCCCGCCTTCGACGAGGAAACCGGGCGGGACCAGCCCGTCGGCCGCCGCCGCGCGCTGGCGCACGATCAGGGCGTCCAGATAGGCGCCCATGCCTTCCAGCCGCTTCAGGTAGCCGCGGACCTTTTCCTCGTCGTTCAGCGACAGGACGGCGAGTTCGTTGAGCATGAACAGCGCGGGCGACGCCAGCCCGTCACTGACCGAGAACTCGGCGGCGCGCGAATCGACGACGTCGACCATCGCCCTCGCCTGCTGGATCACGACCTCGCGGGTGACCGCCTCGGCCGGGGAAAGGCCTTCGGTGTCCAGGGCTTCGGCGCGCTCGGCGATGGCGACCGCCGACGCGCGCTGCGCGGCCGCGGCCTCCGCGCTCGGATCGGGCAACGCGCCTTCGTCACCGGGAAGCCCGAGCAGGGAACGCCACAGCGGAAGTTCCTCGAACTTGAGCTCCATCAGCTCGTCGGCCAGACCGTTCGGGGTGTCGCCGTGGCCGGCGACCCAGTCGCGGACCACGCCGTCCAGCACCGACAGCGGCAGCGAACCGCCGCTGAGCACGACGTCGTGGAAGGCCTTGATGTCGAACCGGCTGCCCAGCTTCAGTTCGGCCTCGGCACGGATGCGCTGGATCTCCAGCCGTCCCACCATGTACGAGAGCGCCTGCCCGGGGAAGGCGATGTACCGGTCCACTTCGGACTCGATCTCCACCGGCGCCATCGGCGTGTTCTCGGCGAGGAAGTCGATGGCCTGACGGCGGCTCCAGCCCAGCGCGTGCAGTCCGGTGTCGACCACCAGCCGTCCGGCGCGCATCGAATCCATGGTCAGCATGCCGAGCTTCGCGACGTCGTCGGAGTACAGGCCCATCTCGTCGGCGAGCCGCTCGGTGTACAGGCCCCAGCCCTCGGCGTACGCGGTGAAGTCGCCGATGCGGCGCAGCAGCGGGAGCTCGGTGAGGCCCTGGGCGAGGCTCAGCTGGAAGTGGTGGCCGGGGATGGCCTCGTGGAACGCCGTCGCCTCCGCCGCATGCCGGAACCGCTCCTCCGCCTTGTGGGTGTTGGCGAAGTAGATGCCGGGCCGGGAGCCGTCGACCGCGGGCCACATGTAGTAGGCGGCGGGTGCGCCGGGCGCGGATTCGGCGGGAACCGGCTCGACCGTCCACGGCTGCGGCGGGATCCGGCCGAACCACTTCGGCGCCTCGGCCTCGGCCCTGGTGATGGCCGCGCGGGCGGAGTCGAGCATCTCGTCGGCGCCGGACCAGCGCAGGGCCGGGTCGGAGCGGAGCTTGGTGAAGATCTCCTGGAGATCGCTGGTGCCGAAGACCCGCGAGCCGTACTCGCGGTACTCGGCGGCGAGGCCCGCGATCACGTCGAGCCCGGTCTGGTGCAGCTCGCGCGGGGTGCGGTCGGTCGTCGTGTGCATCTCGGCGAGCAGGGCGTAGATGCGCTCGCCGTCGGGCAGCCAGCAGACGCCGGGCTTGTCCTCGGGGCGGCCGTGCGGCGCGATCTCCTTCGCGAGCACCTCGCGGTACTCCGCGATCGCGGGCCGGACGACGTCACGCAGCAGCTCGGCGCGGCGGGTCTCGAAGTCCTCGTCGGGCGCGGGCTGGCGCAGCAGCGGATCGGCCGACGGCTCGGCGAGGTGCCGGTCGAGGTAGGCGACGGCGGCGTCGACGAGGTACGCGACCGGGACCAGCCCGCGGGCGACGCCGTCCCGGTGCCGCTGCGCGGCCTGCCGCAGGTACTCCGGGATCGCGGCGATCCGCCCGAGGTGCGCCTCGGCCTGCGCGCCCGTCCCGACCGACATCATCGGCAGCACGGTGAGCACCTCGGCGGCGGGCGAGATGAACAGGTCACTGACGGTGAACTCGACGAATCGCGAGTCCAGCAGGGCGATCCTGGCCCGGGCCATCGCGATCAGGACGTCACGGGTGGTCTTCTCCTCCGCGCTCAAACCGTCGGTGGCGAGTGCCTCGGCCCGCTCGGCGAACCCGGCCAGCCGCGCGCGGAAGGCGTCCCCCGCGGCCTCGCTGAGATCGCCGAGACCGGTCGATTCCGGACGGAAGCCCTGCAAGGCGGGCATGACCGGCTCGGCGTCGAAGAGGGCTTCGACGAACTCGTCGGCGAGGGCGGAGACTTCGCTCATGTTTTCTTTCCCCAGAGGTCGATGGAGGCGGTGTCCCCGACCCTAATGGAGACCGCGTACTACCGAAGCCGGGTTTTGCCGCGCTCGGGCGGCCTCTCCCCGCGGCGCCGAGGGCGAGACGGTAGCGTTCCCGGACGTGGCCGTGACCGATCCCGTGGACATCCGCCTGCTCGCCGCCCTCGCGGACCTGGGCAAGGCGGCCGTACACGAACTCGCGGCCAAGGTCGGGATGGACCCGCGCGAGGTCGCGTACCGCCTGGTCGCCCTGTCCGGCAGCGGGTTGCCGCTGCTCGTGGGCGTGGAGAGCGACCCGAACGGGCTTCGGGCCGCCATCGCGAGCGCGCCGCCTTCGTGGGCCCAGCAGCCCCAGCAACCTCCGCAGCCTCAGCGTCCGCCGGGGCATTCGGGCCCGCACAACGTCCAGGGCACCCCCTCCGGGCCGTACAACGTCCAGGGGACGCCGTCGGGCGCGTACAACGTGCACGGCACGCCTTCGGGCCGCTACCCCGGCCCGCCGTCGACCCCGGTGCGCCAGCCGATGGCGCCGCCTCCACGGCCGCCCGCCCCGCCGCAGCAGCAGTTCGCGCCGCCGCCGATGGCGCCCGCCGACCCGGTGATGAGCACCTGGGGCGTCCCGCAGACCGCGTCCTGGGCGCGCGGCGACGAGCAGCAGGTCACGCCGCAGGCCGCCCCGGAGGGCAAGAAGGGCCGGACCGGCGACGTGATGGAGACCCAGGGCCTGGAGGGCGAGCAGCTCACCGTCCAGCTGCTCGAGGTCCAGGACCCGGCGGACTACCTGTTCAGCGCCGCGGGCTACTCGCTGGAGGCCGGGGAACGGTCGGTCGTGGTGCACACCGAGATCACCAACCGCGGGAACATCCCGTTCGTGTCGCTTCCGGACAACTACCTCGAACTGCTCACCGCGGACGGCAAGCCGATCGCGAAGGCGCCGGTCTCGCTGACCTCGCGGCCGCCGCACAAGATCGGCGTCCGGCCCGGGGAGACCCTGGGCGGGCACACCGTCTACGTGCTGCCGGACTCGACTCGCGTGGTCGCCGTGCGCTGGTCGCCGCGGCCCGAGCCGGACGAGCGCACGCTGACCTGGTCGATCGAGGACTGACGCGCCTAGTTCTCGTCCTGCAGGATCCTCAGCGCGTTGGCCAGGTCGTCCGGGTACTCCGACTCGAACTCGACCCAGCGCCCGTCGGACGGGTGGGCGAAGCCGAGCGTCTTCGCGTGCAGCCACTGCCGCGAGAGGCCGAGTTTGCGCGCCAGCACCGGGTCGGCGCCGTAGGTCAGGTCACCGACGCAGGGATGCTTGAGCGCCGAGAAGTGCACCCGGATCTGATGCGTGCGGCCGGTCTCCAGCTTGATCTGGGCCAGCGACGCGGCGCGGAAGGCCTCGACGACCTCGTAGTGCGTGACGCTGGGCCGCCCGCCCTGGACGACGGCGAACTTGTAGTCGTGCCGGGGGTGCCGGTCGATCGGCGCGTCGATGGTGCCGCGCGTCGGGTCGGGGTGGCCCTGGACGATGGCGTGGTAGCCCTTGTCGACGGTGCGTTCCTTGAACGCCCGCTTCAGCACGGTGTACGCGTGCTCGCTCTTCGCCACGACCATCACGCCGGTGGTGCCGGCGTCCAGCCGGTGCACGACGCCCTGACGCTCGGCGGCGCCCGAAGTCGCGATGCGCAGCCCGGCGGCGGCGAGCCCGCCGACGACGGTCGGCCCGGTCCAGCCGGGGCTCGGGTGCACGGCGACGCCGACCGGCTTCGAGATCACCACGATGTCGTCGTCGTCATGCAGGATCTTCATGCCTTCGACGGGTTCCGCGACGACCTCGACGGCCGACGCGGGATCGGGCAGCGTCACTTCGAGCAGTCCGCCTGCGGTCAGCCGGTCCGATTTCCCGGCGGGCCTGCCATCGAGGAAGATCTCGCCGGATTCGGCCAGCTCCGCCACGACGGTGCGGGAAAGCCCCAGCAGTTTCGCCAGCCCCGCGTCGACGCGCATACCGTCGAGCCCGTCGGGAACGGGCAACATCCGCGCGCTCATTCGCTCGCCGCTTTCTTCTTGTCCTTGGTGGATGTTCCGTCGTAGTCCTTGCCCAGCAAGGAAAGGATCACGATGAGCACACCGCCGACGCAGATCGCGGAGTCGGCGACGTTGAAGATCGCCCAGCCCTGCCCGTTCGGCGCGAACGCGGAGATCATGTCGACCACGTGCCCCTGCAGCGGCCCGGGCGCACGGAAGATCCGGTCGGTCAGGTTGCCGAGCGCGCCGGCCAGCACCAGGCCGAGGCCGATCGCCCAGCCGGTCGAGCGCAGCCGCCGGGCCAGCCAGACGATGACGATCACGACGGCGATCGCGACCAGCGCGAGCACCCAGGTCAGCCCGGTGGCCATCGAGAAGGCGGCGCCGGGGTTGCGCACCAGCTGGAAGTACACGAGCCCGCCGAGGAACTCGACCGGCTGCTTGCCCTCCAGCGTGGACACGGCGATCTGCTTCGTGAGGAGGTCGATCCCCCACAGCACCGCGGCGACGGCGAACACCACGGCGACGCGCTTCTTGGGCAGCGGGGGCGACGGTGGCGCCGTTTCGGGCTCAGTACTCACCGCCCCATTGTCCACTGAGCGTGTTCAGGACTCCCCGGCGGCTGTCTTCGGCCTGCTCAGCAGCGCCGCGAACGCACCGGCGAGCACGACCAGCGACGAAAGCACGAGCGCGAGCTGCCCTTGGGCGAGCACGACCGCGCAGAGCACGAACGCCGCGGCCACGACGAGCACCAGCACACTGCGCTCCAGCCACGCGAGCCCCGCCAGGCCGAGTGTCAGCAGGATCGCGCTCCGGGTGTCGCCGTCGAGATCGAATTCCCAGTAGCCGACCAGATCCGCCAGCACGATGGCGACCAGTCCGCCGAGCGCGATCGCGGCGACCTTCCACCAGCGCAGGGTCTTCGTCCGGAAGGCGTAGAACAGCACCGTGCCGAGGTAGACCGCGAGGACGGCGAACAGCCAGCTGTCGTTCCGGCCGGCGATGTCGAACGACGCGTCCAGTGCGGCCACGTTCGCGCGGCTCATCTCGACCCCGTACAAGCCCACGTACCCGAACGAATGTCGTTCACCGGCGGGCGCATACGCGAACCAGCCCCCGGACCACATTCCGCCGAAAGCCACCACCAGCAGCTGGGCGAAACCCAGCAACGCCAGCGGAAACCAGTAACGCGGTCGCTCGTTCCCCATACAGGGTGAGGGTAGTGGGTCAGGCGCAGAACGGAGGAAGCTCCCGCGGATCGTTCTCCGGCACCCAGCGGCCCTCCGGCTTCTCGTACTGCCAGCGCGCGCCGCGGGCGACGATCTGGCGCAGCGCCAGGACGATCCGGTCCACGTGCTCGGTGGTGCTGCCGAGGCCGAGGCTGACCCGCACGGCCTGCTGCCCCGTCGAACCGGCCACGGCGATGAGCCGCTTCGTCGCCACGTGCGCGCAGAACGCGCCGTCCCGCACGCCGATTCCGTACTCCGCCGAAAGGACCGCGGCGAGCCAGCCCGGGTCGAAGCCGTCGACGACGAAGCTGAGCGTGCCGACCCGGTCGACCGGCGCGTCGAACAGCCGCAGTTCGGCGAATCCGGGGATGGCGGCGAGGCCGCGGCGCAGGCGCGCCAGCAGTTCCTCCTCGTGGGCGACGATCCCGTCCCAGTTCGCGGCCAGGGTCTCGCAGGCGACGCCGAGCGCGTAGACGCCGACGGTGTTGGGGGAACCTGCTTCGTGCCGCTCGGGACCGGAGTTCCAGACCACGCCGAGGTTTTCGGACTCACGGTTGACGAGCTTCGTCGCGCCACCGCCGGCGAGGTACGGCTGGGCCGCGCACAGCCAGTCGGCGCGGCCGATCAGCGCGCCGGCACCGAAAGGCGCGTACAGCTTGTGGCCCGACAGCGCGACGTAGTCGACGTCCAGTTCGCGCACCGAGATCTTCCGGTGCGGCGCGAGCTGTGCCGCGTCGAGCGCGATCCGGGCGCCGTGTCGCCGCGCGACGGCCGCGATCTCCTTGACCGGCAACAGTTCCCCGGTCACGTTGGACGCGCCGGTGAGCACCACCAGCCGCGGTCCCTGCGGGCAGTCCGCAAGCGCTTCGTCCACAGCGGACACCGCGGCGAGCCGGGTCCGCGGGGTTTCGATCCGGCGGACGTTCGGTCCCTTCCACGGCAGCAGCGCGGCGTGGTGCTCGGTGTCGAACACGATGACCGACGTGTGCTTCGGCAGGCTGCGCGCGAGAAGGTTGAAGGAATCGGTGGTGTTGCGGGTGAACACGACGGTGTCGGTCGATCGCGCGTCGACGAAGTCGCGCAGGATTCCGCGCGTGCGCTCGTAAAGCTTGGTCGAAACCTGCGAAGCGAACCCGGCGCCGCGGTGCACGCTGGCGTACCAGGGCAGGAATTCGTCGACCGCGGCACGCACCTTGTCCAGACACGGGGCGCTCGCCGCGTGATCGAGGTTGGCGTAGCCGATGTCGCCGCCGGTGACCAGCGGAACCCGCAGATCGGCGCACGCGACCGCCGGGATCTGGTGCGTGGCAACGACTTCAGCGGGGGCGTTCGTGCGTTCGAGAGCGAGGGTCATCGTCATCCTCCGGGCCAGGGGACCCGGCGAGGATCCCGCGCTTGCCCGCCGCACCACGCGACGAGCCAGGTCCTCACCCGGGGCACCCCACCGCGGAAGGAGGGTTGCCGGTCAGCTAGCCGGGGCTTGACGCTGACACTCGTGACCTACGGACGAAGTTAGCGGATGGGCGGGCGATCGAGCCAGCCCTCGTCCGCATCTTGAGACGCCGCTCACGTGTTCCGCAAGCGGGAAGAACCGCTGCCCGGCGCCGCGCCGCGCCGGGCAACGGCAGGTCAGACCCGGAATCGGCCGGGCAGCGGGACGGTCGAGCGGGAGGAGACCTCGGTCGCGGTGCCGGAGTACTGATCGGTGCCCGCGGTGAACTGCCAGCCGCCGAAGGTCTTGCCGTCGACGGCTTCGCCGTAGGCCTCGGCGACCTTGGTCGAGACCTCGTCGTAGGACAGGCCGTTCCAGTTGCCCGCGCCGACCCCGAAGTCGCGCGAGTCGCCGCCCTGCGCGGCGGCCGTCGGCAGGGTCCACAGGGTGAAGTGCACGTGCGCGCCGGTGCTGCTGCCACCGCAGGGCAGCGCGTTGCCGGTCCGGCCGAGAGCGTCGCCCGGGGCGACCTTCTGGCCGTCGGTGACCGAAATGCCCTCCAGGTGGTAGTACCCGGTCCGCCAGCCGCCGTCGTGGTCGACGGTCACCCAGTCGCCGCCGGAGCAGTGCTGGATCCGGACCGTGCCGGCCAGCGGGGCTCGAACGGTCTTGTCGCCCGGACTGAAGTCGATGGCGTTCTTCACTCCGGACGTGCCGTTGTCCGAGTGGATCCCCGCCGAGTAGACCGACTGGCCAGTGTCGAAGGGCAGCCCGAAGGCGGGGAAAGCGCCGGCCGCAGTAGCCGTCGGGGCGGCGAGAACCACTCCGACGAGTGCCAAAGTGGCCCCCAGACCAGCGAACCGCGCAGGAAGCTTCGTCACCTTGCGTACTCCTTACCCCGTGACACTCACCCATTCGATGGAGTCGATTGCGGGGAAAGTAATCCAAAAGGAGTACAAATGGGAAGAAGTTTCTGAGATCAACCGACGAACAGCTGGTGCCGGTTCGTGACCTACTGGCCGGATTCGCCCTTCCACCTGGCGAGGCGGCCCGCGCGGTCGACGGCCCGCAGGCGTCGTTCGGCCGCGTCACGGGCTTCGGCGGTGGTCACGACGAGTAACTGGTCGCGCTCCTGGAGCCGAGTGTTCTTGTTCGGAGTGAAGCCGGAGCCGTCGCGGACGAGCAGGCTGATCGTCGCCCCCACCGGCAGGCGCAGCTCGGCCAGGTACACGCCGTGCATCTTCGATCCGGTGTTGATCCGGACCTGCAGGAGTTCCGCGCCCATCTCGTCGAGCGGCGCGGAGTCGACGTCGATCTCGTGCGCCTCGGCGTGCTGGGCCAGCCCGAGGATTCTCGCGAGCGGGGTCAGCGTGGCCCCTTGGAGCAGCGTCAGCACGATGACCAGCACGAATACCGCGTCGACCAGTTCCTGCGCGCCCGGCACCCCGGACGACAGCGGGATCAGCGCGAGCACGATCGGGACCGCCCCGCGCAGCCCGGCCCAGGACAGGAACACCTGTTCTCGCCAGGGGATCTTGAACGGCAGCGCCGACAGCAGCACCGACAGGGGGCGGGCGAGCAGCAGCACGACCGCGCCCGCGACCAGGCCCTGGATGAGGCTTTCGAAGATCCTGCTCGGCGAGGCGAACAGGCCGAGCAACACGAACAGGCCGATCTGCGCGAGCCAGCCGAGCCCTTCGGCGAAGGACAGCGTGTCCGACCGGTGCGGCAGCTTCGAGTTGCCCAGCACGAGGGCCGCGACGTAGGTGGCGAGCAGGCCCGACGCGTGGGCGAGCTGCCCGCTCGAATACGCCACGACGCAGACCGCGACCGTGGCCAGCGGGTACAGACCGGTGGCGGGAAGCGCCGCCCGGCGCAGCGCGAACGCCCCGCCCCAGCCGAAGGCCAGGCCGATCACCAGCCCGGCGGCGAGTTCGTAGACCACCAGCAGCGGCAGCGACCAGTCGATGGTCGTCCCCTCGGCGAGGACGACGACGGCGATGTAGGCCGGGGCGTCGTTGATCCCCGACTCGATCTCCAGCGCGCCGACGAGCCGCTTGCCGATCCCCGCGGATCTCAGCACCGAGAAGACCGCGGCGGCGTCGGTCGAGGCCAGTACCGCGCCCCACAGCAGCGCCATCCGCCAGTCCAGGCCCAGTAACCAGTGCAGGGCGGCGCCGGTGACCGCGATGCTCACCACCACGGCCACTGTGGACAGTGCGATTCCGATGCCCAGCGAGGGTTTCACGGCCGACCAGCGGGTGGTGAGGCCACCTTCGGACAGGATCATCACCAGCGCGGCGAGGCCGAGCGACTGGGTGAGCTCGGGGTTGTCGTACTGGATGCCGAACCCGGCTTCGCCGAGCAGGACCCCCATCCCCAGGTACAGCAGCAGCGAGGGAAGGCCGACCCGGATCGACACCCGGACGGCGATCACGGCGACGAGCAGCACGGCGCCGCCGGTGCCGAGGATGAGCGGGAGTTGCTCCATGTCGCCTCCCGTTCCGGTCGCCGTGAGGGCTCCAGAATAGTGAGGCGGTGATCGTCACACGTTCGTGTACCGGTCGGAAAGCGCCCGGACAACCTGTGTTACAGACTGTCCACTAGGGACTGCGCAGGGCCACCAGGTCGACACCGAGTGCCGCGAACGGCTTTTCCGCCGCGGGCAGGACCTTCACCGCGCGGTTGCCCTCACAGGACAACCAGCCGGCGCTCACACCGTGAGACAGTAACGCCGCAGGCACCCGGCCCGCCAGATGATCACGCCGGACCGTCCAATCCAGACAGTCGCGCAGCATCGGGCGGCGGCCGTCGTCGATCTCCACCCCGAGCGCGCCGAGTACTTCCCGGCCGCGATCGGTCAGGGTCAGGCCGCCGGCGTCGTCGATCAGCCCGGCGGCGAGCATTCCGTCCCGCAGCGCGACCCCGACCGTCCCGGCGAGGTGGTCGTAGCAGGTCCTGGCGAACTCGAGCCGCTTCACCCGCACCGACGACCGAAGCCCCTTCACCGGCCGGTGTTCGGCGTGCTGCGCCAGATGCTCGATCAGCTCCGCCACCCGGGGGTCGGCTATCCGGACGTAACTGTGCCTCCCTTGCTTGACCCGCACGACGAAACCGGCCTCGGTCAGCTTCGTCACGTGCTCGCTCGCCGTCGACGCGGCCACGTCGGCCGCGCCGGCCAGCTCGGTCACCGTCCAGGCACGCCCGTCGAGCAGCGCGAGACACATCGACGCGCGGCTCGGATCGGCGAGCACGGCCGCGACCTCGGCCAGGGCGATCGTCTCCATGCGTCCACCGTAGAAGACCCACGGTTCGGCGACCGCCGAAGCGTCAGCCCGCCAGGAACTTCGCCGCCAGCTGCACCGCGGGTTTGGAGTCGTTGGAACCTTCGAGCATGACGGCGAACGCCACGTCCCCGCGATAGCCGACGAACCAGCCGTTGGCGTCCGCGCCCGAGCCGAATTGCGCCGTCCCGGTCTTGCCGAAGACCGCTCCGCTGCCCTTCAACGCCTTCGCGGTCCCTGTCGTGCAGACCTCGCGCATCATCGCGCGGACCTGGTTCAGCACCCCGGCGGGCGGGGCCTGGTACCCGACGTTGACCTTGGTCTCCAGACCCTGCCACAGCTTCGGGACCACCGGCTTCCCCGTGGCGACCGTCGCGGCCATGAGCGCCGCGCCAAGCGGGCTGACCTGCACCCTGCCCTGTCCGATCCCGGCTTCGACCTGCTCGTCACCGCCGGCGGACGGCTCCACCTTCCCGGCCTCGGTCGACAGCCCCGGGATCTCGAAGTCGGCGTTGAGGCCGAGCTGGCTCGCGGCCTTGGCAAGACCGTCCGCGGGCAGCTGCTTGGCGAGCCGCCCGAAGGTCGTGTTGCACGACGCGGCGAACGCCGTCTTCAGCGAGACGGTCCCCAGGTCGAACCCGTTGTCGTTCTTGAGCGTGCGGGTGCCGATCTGCTCACTGCCCGGGCAGGCCAGCGGAGACTCGGCGGTGACGCCGCCCTGCTGCAACGCCGCGGTCGCCGTGGCGATCTTGAAGGCCGACCCCGGCGAGTACAGGCCGTTGAGGGCCTTCGGCTGGTTCCCGGCGGCGCCGTTCTGCGCGACCGCCAGCAGTTCGCCCGAGGTCTTCATCGCGACGATGATCGCCGGCCCTTGGAAGCCGTCGACGGCTTTCTGGGCGGCGGTCTGGGAGGCCACGCTCAACGTCGAAACCAACGGCTTGTCCGTCTCGGCCGCCTGTCCGAAGAGCGTCTCGACCGGTTTTCCGGAGGCGTCCACGCGAGACACGGTGACAGTTGCTCCGGTGCCGCTGTTCTCCCCGGAGGCGACCTTGGACAACGCCCCCTGCAGGATCGGCGCGACACCCGACGCGTCACCGCCGACGAGGGCCTTGCCGTCGCGGTCGGTCACGACCGGTTTGGCCGAAACCGGCGCGACGGCGAGCCGCTGCCCGGCTTCGAGCTTCGGGTGGATCGCCGACATCGCCCAGCGGACGACCCATTTCCCGGCGTTGCGCACCAGGTCCAGCTTGCCTTCGTACTTCCAGACGCTGCCGCCGGCGAACGTCCACGCGGCGTGGAAGGTGGCCGACGTCGAGGGCGCGTCACCCGGCGTCGTCGGGACCTCGCCGAGGGACGTCTTGACCGAGGCCCCGCCGAGGGCGTTGCGCGTCCCGGTCAGCGCGGCCGTGGCCGCCGCCGGGTCGTCGACCGGGGCGGTGGTCAGGTCACCTGTGTCGAACAGCCGCAGAAACCGGGTGGCGACCTGGGCGGGGCTGTCCTGCGCGTTCGCGGTGGACTCCCCCGGCCCGCCTCCGGAGGCCGCGGGCGCCCGGTCCTCCTTGACCAGCAGCACCACCGCGGCCACCACGATGGCGACGACCGCCAGCGCGGCGCCGATCAGGATGCCTCTTTTCCGGGCAGGACTCATGGATTCGCTCTCCCCCATACGGCGCGCCCCTCGCGCGCCCCCGGGCGCCAGCCTGCCGATTTCCCCCGCGCAAGGCGCGCTTCGGACGGGAAAGCGGCTGATCCGAATCCTTTTCGTGATCCCGGTGATCGGGAATTCCAGGAAAGGCCCCTTCATCGCGGATTTGCGATGAAGGGGCCTTTCCTGTCACCCGCGAGGTCAGGCCTTGGCGACCGCCACGGTCACCTTGGTGCCCTCCCCGACCGTCCCGGCCGAGCCGTCGGCGACGTCGCCGTAGGCCACCGACGTCGCCAGCGTCTCCGAAGCGACGAACTCCTCGTGCGTCTTCGCCGCCGTGACCACGTCTTCCGGCGCGTCGACCGTCAGCGCGATCCGGTCGGCGACGTCGAGCCCGGCGTCACGGCGGGCCTGCTGCACGACCCGGACCAGGTCACGGGCCAGCCCCTCGGCCGCCAGCTCGTCGGTCACCTCGGTGTCGAGCAGCACCAGCCCGGCGCCGCCGGGCAGTTCCGCCGCCGCGCCGCCGCCCTTGGCGACGAGACGCCGGTCGTACTCGCCTTCGACGAGCTCGATCCCGGCCGCCACGACGGCGCCGCTCTCCGACGTCGTCCACTCGCCGGCCTTGACGGCCTTGATCACCGTCTGGACGTCCTTGCCGAGCCGCGGCCCGGCGGCGCGGGCGTTCACCGCGACCTCGAAACCGCCGTGCGCGGCGACGTCCGTGGTCAGCTCGACGGATTTGACGTTGACCTCGTCGCGCAGGATGTCGGTGAACTCGCGCAGCGACTCCGCCTCGTGCGCGGCGACGACCAGCTTGGCCAGCGGCAACCGCACCCGCAGCTTGTTCGACTTCCGCAGCGAGAGCGCCGAAGACGCCACCTGGCGCACCCGGTCCATCGCCGTCACCAGCGCCGCGTCGGCGGGCAGGTCGAGCGCGTTCGGCCAGTCGGTCAGGTGTACCGAACGGCCGCCGGTCAGCCCGCGCCAGACGACCTCGGTCGTCAGCGGCAGCAGCGGCGCCACCACCCGCGACGTCACCTCCAGCACGGTGTGCAGGGTGTCGATCGCGTCCTGCTCGCCCGCCCAGAACCGGTCGCGCGACCGGCGCACGTACCAGTTCGTCAGCACCTCGAGGAAGTCACGGACGGTCGAACAAGCGCCTGCGACGTCGTAGGTGTCGAGCGCGTGCTCGACGTCGGTCACCAGTTCGTGCGTCTTCGCCAGCACGTACCGGTCGAGGACGTGCTTCGAATCCGTGCGCCACTGCCCTTCCACGCCCTCGGCGTTCGCGTAGAGCGCGAGGAAGTAGTACGAGTTCCACAGCGGCAGCACGGCCTGGCGGACGGCGTCGCGGATGCCCTTGTCGGTGACGACCAGGTTCCCGCCGCGCAGGATCGGGCTCGCCATCAGGTACCAGCGCATCGCGTCGGAGCCGTCGCGGTCGAAGACCTCGTTGACGTCCGGGTAGTTGCGCAACGACTTGGACATCTTCTGGCCGTCCGAGCCGAGCACGATCCCGTGCGAGATGCAGGTGCGGAACGCCGGCCGGTCGAACAGCGCCGTCGCGAGCACGTGCAGCACGTAGAACCAGCCGCGGGTCTGCCCGATGTACTCGACGATGAAGTCACCCGGGTAGTGGTGCTCGAACCACTCGGTGTTCTCGAACGGGTAGTGCACCTGCGCGTAGGGCATCGAACCCGAGTCGAACCAGACGTCCAGCACGTCCTCGATCCGGCGCATGGTGGACTTCCCGGTCGGGTCGTCCGGGTTGGGCCGGGTCAGCTCGTCGATGAACGGCCGGTGCAGGTTCTCCAGCCGCACGCCGAAGTCGCGCTCGATCTCGTCGAGCGAACCGTAGACGTCGGTGCGCGGGTACGCCGGGTCGTCCGACTGCCACACCGGGATCGGCGTGCCGAAGTACCGGTTGCGGGAGACCGACCAGTCGCGGGCGTTCTCCAGCCACTTGCCGAACTGACCGTCCTTGACGTTCTCCGGGTACCAGGTGATCTGCTGGTTCAGCTCGACCATCCGGTCCTTGAACTCGGTCACCGCGACGAACCACGACGAGACGGCGCGGTAGATCAGCGGGTTGCGGCAGCGCCAGCAGTGCGGGTACGGGTGCTCGTAGGTCTCATGACGCAGCAGGACCGCGCCCTGACGGCCGGCGGAACCGGTGCCGTTCTTGAGATCCTTGATGATGTTCGGGTTGGCGTCGAAGACCTGCTGGCCCTCGTAATCCGAGACGGTCGCGTCGAACTTGCCCTGCGCGTCCACCGGGGTGACCGGGACGATGCCCGCCGCGTCGGTGACGACCTTGTCCTCTTCACCGTAGGCGGGCGCGATGTGGACGACACCCGTGCCGTCCTCGGTGGTGACGTAGTCCGCGGACAGCACGCGGTGCGCGTTCTCGTGCCCGGCGAAGTACGGGAACGGTGGGGCGTAACGGGTTCCGAGCAGCTCGGTGCCGGTGTAGTGCCCGACGACGGTCGGCTCCTCACCGAGCTCGCGGGCGTACGCGGCGACGCGCGCTTCGGCGAGCAGGAACCGCTTGCCGTCGGATTCCACCACGACGTAACGCACGTCCGGGTGCACCGCGGTCGCGAGGTTGGACGGCAGCGTCCACGGGGTCGTGGTCCAGATCAGCAGGTAGGTGCCGTCGAGCTCGTTGTCGTTGCCCTCCAGGCGGAAACCGACCGTGACGGCCGGGTCCTGACGGCTGGCGTAGACGTCGTCGTCCATGCGCAGCTCGTGGTTGGACAGCGGCGTCTCGTCGCGCCAGCAGTAGGGCAGGACGCGGTAGCCCTCGTAGACCAGGCCCTTGTCCCACAGCTGCTTGAACGCCCAGATGACCGACTCCATGTAGGACAGGTCGAGCGTCTTGTAGTCGTTGTCGAAGTCGACCCAGCGGGCCTGGCGGGTGACGTAGTCCTGCCATTCGCCGGTGTAGCGCAGCACGGACTCGCGGCAGGCCTCGTTGAAGACGTCGATGCCCATCGCGTCGATCTCGGACTTCTCGGTGATCCCGAGCTGGCGCATGGCTTCGAGCTCGGCGGGAAGGCCGTGGGTGTCCCAGCCGAAGCGGCGCTCGACGCGCTTGCCCTTCATCGTCTGGTAACGCGGCACCAGGTCCTTCACGTACCCGGTGAGCAGGTGACCGTAGTGCGGAAGACCGTTGGCGAACGGCGGACCGTCGTAGAAGACGTACTCGTTCGAACCGTTGACGCCGGGGTCGCGGGCGTCGATCGACGCCTGGAAGGTCCGATCGGATTCCCAGTACGCGAGGACGCGCTTCTCCGACTCGGGGAACGAAGGCTGGGACGGGACGCCGGTCTCGCCGTCCACCTGTGCCTTGGGATACATCTTCGGTGCTCCTCGCGCTTCGTCTCTCTCGTACGGGCTCGCGCCCACACGGGGACGAGACGGCCGTTTCCGGCGCGTTCCGCGGTACCACCCCGCTTGCCCGGCCGGTGGTGTTCCGGCTGGGCCGCTCATTCGACGGCTGTGACGGGCCGTACCCGTCCGGTTCTACTGAGGGTGTGGGCCCTGTTCTTCCGGAGGCTCCCCGGTGATGGCCGGATCGGTGCCAGTTGGTTCAAGGGTAGCGCGCGGGGGCAACCGGGTTGTCCGGGGTGGGTGGAAACTCGGAGGCGGCGGGCGGGCACCGTGATTAGGCTCCCGCCCGATGGGCACCGAAGAACAGCTGTGGCGCCAGATCCGCGTCACCGACCGGATGTGGGAGGGCCCCGGCCAGATCGCCGCGCTCGAGAAGGTGTTGCGGCGCGTGGACGCGCTGGGGCTGATCGCGCATCGGAACGAGGCGCGCGTCCGGCTCGCCACCGCGTACCTGCTCGGCGGCGAGCCCGCGAAGGCCTTCGAGCCCCTCTCCCGATGTCTGGCCTCCGGCGATCCCGAGCTCAGGCCGGTGTTCGACTACCTGGCCGAGGCGTTCGTCGAAGACCCGCGCGTTCCGCTGGCGGACACCCTCGCCGCGCTCGACGAAGGTGAACGGCTTTTCGGTCCGATGCCCGACAATCGCCTGATCATCGCGTCGCACCTCGGCACCGAGGCGGACTTCCGGTACGAGGCCCCCGCGGAAAGCTCGCGGTGCGGCCAGTGCGACACCGGCTTGAGGATCGATCACCTGCTCCGGATCGGCCGCATCGACGACGCCGTCGAGCTCTTCTCCGACGACGACCACTGCTCCCGGCAGCCGCACACGATGCTCGCGGCACTGATGCTCCCGTTCGCCCGGGCCGGCAGGCTCGACGACGCGGTGGAAGCCTTCCGGAGGTCCTATTCGGCCTTCTGGACCGAACAGGCGGAGCTCGGCTCGCTGGCCCGGCACGTCGAGTTCTGCGCACACACGGGAAATCACGCCGCGGCCCGGAAACTGATCGACCGGCACGGCGGTTGGCGATCGACGCCCTCCGCGACGATGGAGTTCCACGCCGCGGCGGCCTTGGTGACGGAATCCCACGCATCCCTGGCGCTGGAGATCGCCGCCCGGTTCGACGCCCGCAACGGTAACTCCGCGCAGAGCGAGCGGATCCGGGCCCTGCTCGCCGCGGATCCGGCACCGATCGCGGTGGACCTGGGTTCCGCGTTGCTCCCCAGCACCAAGCGAATCGGGTCGCGACTCGTGATCTATCCGACGACCGTGGAGGAACTGGCTTCCCTGGCCGAACGCAGCGAAGACGATCCGGAGTTCGCGGCCATCATGTGGGAGCGGTTCGACGAGCTCCTGCCGAACCCAGAAGGTGAACTGCTCACGCGCCGTCGCGCCGGTTCCGGCGAACCCGCCGCAGCCACCGACCGCGGTCCCGGGGCACGCGCGTTCCGGGACGCTGAGCTGTCCCTGGAAGAGGACCCCTTGCGAGCCTTGACGTTCGCGCGAGAGGCCATCGATCTCCTCCAGGCGAAGTTCGACTACGTGAACGCCGCCCGCGCACGACTGATGGCGGCCTGGGTCCTGACGTTCACAGGCGATCCGAAGGCCGCCCTCGACCTGATTGGCGATTGCGACGTCACCGGCGGCAACCCCGAGGTGCAGGCCGAGGTGCTGTACACCCACGGAAAGCTCTCGCAGGCGTTCGGCGATCTCGACGAAGCGGCGTTCCGGCTCCTCATGGCCGCCGAAAGCTTCGAGTCCGCCGAGAACACCGACGCGCTCGGCTGGACCCGCGCCGATCTCGCGGAGCTCTTCTTGACGATGGAGCGTTTCGAAGACGCCGCCGATGCTGCCGAAGAGGCCGTCCGGCTGGCTCCTACGGCGCGGGCATCGGCACTGCGGGATCGGGCTTACGCTTTACGTGCCTAGAGGCGTCGCGCGGTGATCGCATCGTTGCTTCCGGCGGAAAAGGGGCAGCGGGGAGAGCGGCGGCGCAGTCAACGGCGCGGGTGCGCGATTTGTGCATGAGCGCACCGGTGCGCCGTGGCGTGACCTGACCGAGCGGCTGCGCCGCGTATGAGCGGTCACGGAAGTGGACCGCGGACGGTATTTGAGATCGGATCCTGGAACACCTCGCTAGGGGCTTGGAGGACCATTTCGAGTTCGTGATCCGCGTCGATTCCATGAGTGTCCGAGCGCATCAGCGCGCCGCGGGCGCCCGGAAAAGCGCTGCGAGGATGGATCGAAAACCTCGCCCTGAGCGCAGCCGTGTAGGTCGTTATACAGTCACCAAACGGCCTATGTCCTGAGGTGCATGGTGTTGCGTCTCGGTGTGCCGGTCGGGTCGAGGTAGGTAGGCGGGGTGAATTCGGGGAGTCCGTCTTGGGCGATCTGGACTTTCCATTCGCTGTGGTGGATCAACCGGTGATGCTTGGTACACAGGAGCACGAGATTGTCGATCTTCGTTTCGCCGTGGTGCCGCCAGAAAACGATGTGATGGGCGGTGCAGCGGGGTACGGGCATGTCGCAGCCGGGAAACGCACAGCCACCGTCGCGGATCGTCAGCGCGTACTTCTGGGCTAACGACACGGTGCGTTTCGACCGCCCGATGTCCAGCGGTTCGCCGGCAGTGCCGAGAACACCGGGCCGGACGCGGGCGTCGCAGGCGAGGATGCGGGCGTCGGTGGCGCTGATCGGGCCGACCAAATCCAAATGCGCCTCGCCGAGATCGTTGATCAAGTCGTCGTAGGACATGGTGACGAGAATGTGGGTGGCTTCGCCGGCTTGGCCGGGGAGGTTGCGGCTGGTGGTTTTCAGCCGGACGTAGTCGGTGAAGGCGTCGCCGTAGCGTTCGTCTTGGGTGCGGGAGTCGCGGACTCCGTCGATGGCTTTGTGGGGTTTGGCCATCGGGTCCAGGTCGGACTTCAACCGCGCGTAGGTTTCGAGATCGAGCCGAGCCTTGAGGCCGAGGGTGCCGTCGCGGTGCTTGACGAACCGCAGCTCCGGCCGGGTGTCCTTCAGATCCTCGTCGCGGGGTTCTTTCCCGTCGGGGTCGAGTTCGTCGAGCAGGCGGCGTCCGGCGCGGGCGATCTGCCGAGGCCCCGCCCGGCGCGCCAACTCCACCAGGATCGCCTCACCGGCCCGCACGTCCTCCTCCGGGACAGTGGAGGGGATGCGGGCGAGGGTGCGGATGATCGCGTCGATCTGGCCACCACCGATCGCCCCCTCGGCAGCGGCCTGGGCGGTCAAGGGCGCCAGGGGCGGTTCAGGCTCACCGCCGATGGACGGGCCGGGATGCAGGGCCAGGACGCGGTCGGCGCGGGCACTGGCTTCCTTGTCCGTCACCAGGAAGTCCTCGAAAATCAACGCGGCCAACGTCGAATGCCCGCTACACCCACGCACCCCACGGGAATTGATTTCCGCCAGGATCGCGTTCTGTTCCGCATCCGCCCGGCGCTTCAGGACTTCGAGTTCTAGTTTGCGGGCATGCAGCGTGGCGGTGTCGACGCGCCACCACTCGGTGGACGTCCCCTGGGGTGCATCGTTGCTGGCCACGACCTCAAATCTACTCGAAATCGAACACCTGAGCTAGCCCAAACGGCCCAACGGAGAGAATTGCCGAAAAATGGCAACCACGAAGAGAACCTTAAGACGGCGAAGCATACTTAAGCGTGCGAAGAACGCGAAGCAAAGGAATGCGTTGAAGGCGAGCGGGCCACGTGTCAGTGCGGAAGTGATAAGCGCAGGAGCGGATGTCGGCACCACGTCGGACAACCGCCACGGAACCCGAATCCGCGATCACCAGGCCGGACGCGCCGAGACACCACCGTCCACAGCCAAGTTGTGCCCGGTGATCGACGCCGCGAGCGGCGAGGAAGGGAACAGTCAGGCGTTCGCGGGAGCCTTAGAGCGTCGAAGGGCCGTAGGGGCGCGAAGGCGCCATAAGCACTAGGTAGCCCTTAAAGCACGAATCGCACCGCGAGCGCGGCAAACTCCGACCCACCACCCAGGGCCCGAGTTGCCGTCCCCGCCACCGCCTCTAGGTTGACGGGTATGCCGATCTGCGGGGCCCGATGAAAGGGCCCGGACTCCTCATCGCCCTCCTGGTCGTCCTCGGCGGCGTCAGCGGACTCGGATTCCTCCTGGGACTGGGCAACGCGGCCGTCCTGGCGGCCCTCACCGCGCTCTTCTGCCTCATGGCGGCGATGGGCGGGCCGCTCTGGGCGGATCTGCGGTTGCTGGCGTGGTTCGCGCCCGCGCTGATCCTCGCGGTCGGGGTGCCGCGGTTGCTGGGCGCGGTGTCGCAGTGGGCGGCGATCGCGCTGCTGGTGGCGATCGTGGTCGTCGCCGGGTTGCTGCCCGTGCTCGGGACCCGGTTCGTCACGGTCGGGCTGGGACTCGGGATGGCGTCGCTCTTCGGGTACGGCTTCCAGCTGACGGGAACGGCGTCGGCGGGGCAGATCCTGGGCGCGCCCGCACTCGCGGTGGGCGTCGTGATCCTGTTGCGGGCGTTGATGGGCGCGAAGGATCCGGCCAAGCCGACCCGTGACGCGCTGGCCGACGCGCTGGCGACCGGTTCGCCCGAAACGCAGGAGCGCGCGGCGAGGCTTTGGCTCACGGACCGGCCACGTCGCTGGACCGGCCGGGTCCTCGGCGGCATGTTCCGCTACCGCGCGGCCACCGGGCTGCTGGAGATCCGCGGGAAACGGCTCGACAGCGAGGAAATCGGCGAAACGCTCGACGCCGCCAGGGAAGAAGCCGCCAGGCTCGCCGACGCCGTCCGAAGCCCGGCGGCACCGGGAGACGTCGAACCGGTGCGCCGCAAGGAACCCACCGGGCTTCCCGGCGCCACGGCGAGGCTCGTCACCGCGCTCTGGGAGGCTCTCGAAACCATCCGGACCGCGGCGGCCGAACGCGACGAGTCGCGTGTGGACGTTCCGAAAGGACTCCGCGGGGAACTGCGCCGGATCGAGCTGAGCGGCGCGTTTTCCTGGCGGTCGGCGCAGTTCCGGCACGCGCTCCGCTGCGGGCTCGGCGTCGGGCTGGCGCTGGTGGTCGCGAGTTTCCGGCCGGGCGACCCGCTCACCGTGTCGTTCCTGCTCGCCACCTTCGCCATCATGCAACCGGAATGGCGGGACAGCCTCGGCAAGGCCTGGCAGCGGATCGGCGGCTCACTCGGCGGCGCCGTCGTGCTCACTCTCGTTCTTTGGCTTCTGCCACAAGGGGTTCTGCTGCCGATCGGGCTCGTCGCACTGCTCGGCGGGTTCTCGGTCATGCGGACGCGTCCGGCGATCTTCAACGGCTGCATGGTCCTGATGTCGGTCGGCATGAACGCGACCACCAGGCATCTCGACCCGCGTTACGTACTCGTCGAGTACCTGCTCCTGATGGTCCTCGCCGGCGCCATCGCCCTGCTGTTCGGTTTCGCCGCGATCCCCGGCGTGCCGAAACCCGGCCCGGCGGAACGGTTCGAGAGCGCCGTCGCCGCCACCCGCGCGCTGCTCGGCTCGGTGGCCCGGAAACTGCGCGGCGAGGACGTCGATCCGCGGACGCTCGGCCGTGAGTTCCGTGAAGCCGCCGTCGCGCACCACGGTCTGCGAGCCGCGGAACCTGGCACCAAGGAACCGGCGCCAGGCCAGCGGGACGCGCTGGAGAACGCGGCCGAAGCCTTGCGCGGTCTGTCCGTTACGGCGTCGTCGCTCCTGCTCCGGCCCGGCTCGGCCGGAGCGGCGGAGGCCGTCGACGTGGCGGCCCGCACGCTCGGGACCGACGAGGCAGCGGAGATCCCGGTGCCCCGCGACGCGGACGAGGAGCAGCGCCTGGTGCTCGACACGATCGCCGCCGACGTCGTGGCGGTCGGCGAAGCGGCCCAGAAACTTTAAGCCTTCTCGCGGTGCTGCCCGGCGATCTCGGCGTCGGGTTTGCACAGCGCGCACGGCGTGAAGCCGAGCTGCCGCGCCTCACCGATGCCGAGCGGAATGGTGTCCCGGGTTTCGAGCCACGTGCAAGAGGTCACATGATAGCGCGGGTACTCGTCGACGACGACGACTTCGACCTCGAGTTCGGAGACGACCGCCACATCCTCGGGGTCGCTCTTCTCCTCGCCGGGGTCGCCTCCGCTTTGCGGCTCCGGCGTGTCCTCCACGTCGCCCAGTTCACCGGCGGCGGGCATCAAGACGGTCTGCTCGGCGTCCTCGGGTTTCTTTTCCTCAGCCTCGGCGGGTTCGTCCTCGTCGGACTCGTCGGACGAGGACGTGTCCTCTTCAACCGGAGCCGCGCGCTTCTTGCGGCGGCGCAGCAGGTCGAAGAGGAGCAGCAACCCCGCGACGACGGAGACGCCGATGGAGATCCAAGCCCACAGGGAGTTCGCGGTGATGAGCGCCGCGACGAGCAGCCCCAGAGCCGCCAGTACCAGTACCAGGACGATGTAGAGCACGGTGAATTACAACACGAGGGCAAAGGGAAACGGCCCCGACCCTCCGGAGAGTGCCGAGGCCGTTCCACTGTGTAGAAACGAAACCGGATCAGCCCGCTTCGGCCCGCGGGCCGAACGAGTAGCCCTGTCCGCTACCGGAGGACGAAGACTGCCCCGAGCTCGACGAGGACGCCGACGCGGGAGCGGCCGAACCACGGTCGTCGAGCTCACGCAGCTGGGACTCGAGGAACCCGCGCAGCCTCGTGCGGTACTCCCGCTCGATCGTGCGCAGCTCCTCGATCTTCTTGCCCAGCGAGCCCTTCTCCGCGTTCATGTTGTTCATGGTCTCGGTGTACTTGCGCTGAGCCTCGCGCTCCATGGTCGTCGCCTTGTCGCGCGCCTGGCGCTCCAAGGTTTCGGCACGGGTTCGCGCGTCGTTCAGCATGGTCTCGGCACGCGTGCGTGCCTCGTTCACCATCGAGTCCGACTTGGACCGCGCGTCCGACAGCAGCTGCTCGGACTTGGTCCGGGCTTCGGCGAGCATGCCGTCCGACTCGGTCTTGGCCTCGGCGGTGAGCCGGTCGGCCATTTCCTGCGCCAGCCCGAGCACCTTCGCGGCCTGGACGTTGGGCTCCCCGTTGTCCGGCACCATCGAGTGGGCCTGGGTCTGCTCCATCGCCGACTGCGGCGGCGGCACCGGCGCCAGGCGGCGCGACGGCTCGTCGCGTACCTGCGGCGGCGGGCCGACGGCGCCGGCCTTGGCGTTCTCGAGCTCACCACGGGTGGTCTCGAGCTCGTTGTCGAGCTGTTCGACCTGCTGCCGCAGCTCGTTGTTGTCCTCGATCAACCGGGCAAGCTCGGTCTCCACCAGGTCGAGGAACGCGTCCACCTCGTCCTCGTTGTAGCCCCTTTTGCCAATGGGCGGCTTGCTGAACGCGACGTTATGCACGTCAGCGGGGGTCAACGACATCAGATCACCTCACGCACTCCATGGCCTGCAGGTCCACCGGGGCTTCCCCGAAAATCACCCTGGCGTTGCCAGCTGCATCGCGAAGAACACAACCAACAGCAGCACCATAATCGATAAGTCCAGTCCGACGCCGCCGATTCGTACGGTCGGGATGATTCGTCTGAACAGACGAACCGGTGGGTCGGTCACTGTGTAGATGGTCTCGAGCGTTACCGCAACCCCTCCGGCAGGACGCCACTCGCGAGCGAAAGCACGCACGAGCTCGACGACGATCCGTGCCGTCAGCAGGAGCCAGAAGGCGAACAGCACGTACCAGACGACCAGCAACACAGCATTCACGTAACCACTCTGCCATGCCTCGCGTCAAAAGACGCAGTTGACGGGCCGCGGATGGCGATGAGTCGACAAAATCACATCCGGCTGCGCTCAGCGGTCACCGGGTGATCAGCCGCGCAGGAACAATCCGCCTTCGGCGATCCGCCGGCGGTCTTCCGCGGTGACATCCACATCGGGCGGTGAGAGAAGGAACACCTTGTTGGTGACCTTGTCCATCGATCCGCGCAACGCGAAAGCGAGCCCCGCGGCGAAGTCGACGAGACGCTTCGCGTCCGCGTTCTCCATCTCCGTGAGGTTCATGATCACCGGGATGCCCTCCCGGTAGTGCTCCCCGATCGCCCGCGCTTCCGCGTAGCTCGTCGGGTGCAGCGTCGTGATCCGGCTCAACGGGTCACGCACCGGCGGACGCACCGGCTCGGTGACCGGCCGCAGCCGCGCGACCGGCTCCGGCTGACGGTCCATCGCCAGCGCTCCGTGGACGGCAGGCTCCGGGCTGGCCACGGAGCGTGACCGAGGCCGGGGCGCGGGCTCGTCATACGTGTCAACTTCGTCCCGGTAACGTCCACCCCGTGACCGGGCCGGCGGCTCGTCGTCGTAGTCGTACTCGTCGTCGGCGTATTCCTTCGAGGCGTAACCTCGCCGGTAGTCGTCCTCGACGTCGTAGCCGTCTTCGTCCGCGGGCACCATCCCGAAGTAGGCCTTCAGCTTCTGCAGCGCGCTCATGCCTCTCCCTAGCCTTAGCCGCGTCCCGCACCGTACTCCCCCGCCCTCGCCGCCACTCCCCGTAACGACGAGACGGTATTCCCTAGGGCGAGGCTAAACCGCGCCCACCGAGCAACGCGGTTCCGACACGCACACAGGTCGAGCCGTGCGCGATCGCCTGCTCGAGATCATTGCTCATTCCGGCGGAGATCTCACGGGCTTTTGGGTGCTCTTCCCGTAGACGCTCCGACGCACGAGCGAGTTTCCCGAACGCCTCCGCGGGATCAGTACCCAGCGGTGCCACCGCCATAAGCCCTCGGAGGCGAATATCACCCACATGGGCTATCCGCTCCGCCAAATGGCTCATTTCGCTCAACGGAATGCCCCCGCGCTTCGGATCGTCATCGAGACTTACTTGAATGAGGACGTCCAGCGGGTGCTCGCGTTGCCCGGAATCCAGCGCCGACTTGGTCGCCTTCGCGAGCGCGTCGGCGAGGCGCTCGGAGTCGACGGACTGGACCTCGTCCGCCCAGCGCACGACCGATTTGGCCTTGTTCCGCTGCAGGCTGCCGACCATATGCCAGCGGATCGGGGCGTCCGGCCGGAGAGCGGCGACCTCTTCGGCCTTCGCGCCCGCCTCCTGATCGCGGTTCTCGGCGAGGTCGAGCGCGCCGAGGTCGGCGAGCAGCGCGGCGTCGAGCGCCGGGAAGGTCTTGGTGACCGCGAGCAGTTTGACCTCGTCGCGGGCCCGGCCGGCGGCCTTGCACGCGGCGCCGATCCGCTCTTCCACTTCGGCGAGGGACGCGGCGAGTTCCGCCTTTCGTGCGTCGCTCACGACGCGTCCAGCCACGTGATACCCGCGATCCGGCCGGTGGTGCCGTCGCGGCGGAAGCTGAAGAGGGTCTTGTCTTCGTTGGTACAGCGTGGATCGACGCCGATCTTGCCGATGCCGAGGTCGGCCAGCTGCCGCCAGAGCCCGGCGCGCAGGTCGAGGCCCGGCGTGCCCTTGCGGGTTTTGCAGGCGCTGCCCGGCACGTGCTTTTCGACGTCGGCGGCCATGTCGGCGGGGACTTCGTAGCAGTCGCCGCAGATCGCGGGTCCGAGCAGCGCTTCGGTGCGGGCCGGTTCGGCGCCGACCGAACGCATCGCCTCGACGGCGGCGGGGACGACGCCGACCCTGGCGCCGACGCGGCCCGCGTGGACGGCGGCGACGACACCGGCTTCGGCGTCGGCCAGCAGAAGCGGCACGCAGTCGGCGACGAGCACCACGAGCGCGAGGCCGGGCTCGGCGGTCACGAGCGCGTCGGTCGCTTCGGCGGCGGAGGTCTCCGAGCCGTCGACGATGGTGGCGGTCCGGCCGTGGACCTGCTCCATCCACGCCAGCCTGTCCTCGGCGAGGCCGAGTTCGGTGGCGAGACGTTTGCGGTTGGCGTAGACGTCGCCCGCGTCGTCGCCGACGTGATCACCGAGGTTGAAGGTGTCGTAAGGCGGCCGGGAAGCCCCGCCCGCCCTTGTCGTGACAACCCGCCGTACCCGCACGCGTTTCCTCCTAGACCTGAGTGAAGGCCCCCTCGACTGTAGTCAAGGAGGCCTTCACGGAACGTACTGGCGAGTGCTAGCGCCGCATGAACGGGGGAACGTCGACCTCGTCGTCCGACGGGTCGTCGTGCACCGGGGTCGCGCGGCCGGGCAGGCTGCCGTGGTTCGAGTTCGACCCGATCGGCGAGTAGCCGCGCGAGCCACCGCCGGGCTGCGGGAGCCCGCCGGTCATCGAGCCGTTGCCCTCGTTACGGGCGGACGGCATCGGCGTGTGCGTGCGCGGCGGTGCCACCGGGTAGCCGTTCGAACCGGTCGACGGCACCGGCGTGGCACCCGAAGGCGGGCTCTGCACCGGCGTCGCCCCGCCGCCGTTGACCTGACCGGCCTGCGCGGACGCGGTCGAGTTCGAGCGGGAGCCGAACGCCGGCGGGTCGAGCTTCTTGTGGGTCGGGGTGCCGGCGTCGAAACCGGCCGCGATCACGGTGACCCGGACCTCGTCGCCGAGCGAGTCGTCGATGATCGTCCCGAAGATGATGTTGGCGTCGGGGTGCGCGGACTCCTGCACCAGCGAAGCGGCCTCGTTGATCTCGAACAGGCCGAGGTCCGAGCCGCCCGCGATCGACAGCAGCGCGCCGTGCGCCCCGTCCATCGACGCTTCCAGCAGCGGCGAGTTGATCGCCTTCTCCGCGGCCTGGATCGCCCGGCCCTCGCCGCGCGCCGAGCCGATGCCCATCAGCGCGGAACCCGCGCCGGACATGACGCTCTTGACGTCGGCGAAGTCCAGGTTGATCAGACCCGGTGTGGTGATCAGGTCGGTGATGCCCTGGACACCCGAAAGCAGGACCTCGTCCGCCGAGCGGAAGGCGTCCATCAGCGAGACGCCGATGTCGCCCAGCTGCAGCAGCCGGTCGTTCGGGATGACGATGAGGGTGTCGCATTCGTTCCGCAGCTGCTGGATGCCCTCTTCGGCCTGCTTGCTGCGGCGCTTGCCCTCGAAGGTGAAGGGACGGGTGACGACGCCGATGGTCAGCGCGCCGAGCTTGCGGGCGATCTGGGCGACGACCGGCGCGCCACCGGTGCCGGTGCCACCGCCCTCGCCCGCGGTCACGAACACCATGTCGGCGCCCTTGATGACCTCTTCGATCTCTTCGCGGTGGTCCTCGGCGGCCTTCTGCCCCACCTCGGGGGCGGCGCCGGCACCGAGGCCGCGGGTCAGTTCCCGGCCGATGTCGAGCTTGACGTCGGCGTCGGACATGAGCAGTGCCTGAGCGTCGGTGTTCACCGCGATGAACTCGACACCCTTGAGGCCGACCTCGATCATGCGGTTCACGGCGTTCACTCCGCCGCCGCCGATACCGACGACCTTGATCACCGCAAGGTAGTTGTGCGGGGGCGTCATCGGAGCCGCCTTCCTGATCGTGTGTGCTCGTGCTGCCCGCCGGTCGCTGAGCCCTTGCCGAACCCTCGAGCTGAAGTTCAGATTGAGAGTTATGTCAACTGCCGACGTTGAAGCAGGACGGTATGCACCAGGCTGGCTCGAATCCAGTAGCCACGCCGTGTGTCGCAAAGGTGTTTTGCCACAACATGTTCGCGGGCGCAAGAGCGAGACCCGGCCGCGGCGGCGAACGGCGGCCTGGTAAAGGGGCCATTGGCGGAGCTGAGAACGAACTCGTGAAGGGACATGACGCGTGAACCCGCCCGCCGAAGGCCCCGCTATCGCGGTGGCAGGGCGCCTTACTCACGGACGTGAGAGATTCGACCAAGCAGCGCCCTGCCGACGTCGATCGCGGACGCGGGTTCACTGCCAGACGGCAAGGGCGAAGATCAGGTGGGCATCGACATGACCATGACGACGTCCTTCGACGGCGTCCCGGTCGGTGATCCGCCCGCCTGTTCGACGCTGAGCGCGAACTTCTCGGCGCCGCCGATTCCGTCGGCGACCAGCAGCGCACCGTCCTGACCACCGGGAATGAGCCCGGCGGGTTTGGGCGCGGTGCCCGGGTACATCAGCCAGGCCTGGTAGATCCGGCCCGGTTCGTTCTTCGGCAGTCGCGCCGCCATGAACACCAGCCGGTCCTTCGCGCGCGACATCATCACGGTCCCGCCGCCGCCCGCCGAGGTCTCGGCGTGCCCGGTGCGGAGGTCGGCGGCCGACAGGACGTCGGCGACCGGCGCGTACCGGTCCGCGTACTCCGCCGCCTGTTCCCGCGCGGCGGTCAGCCGCGAGTGGTTGTCATAGGCGATCCCGCCGAACACGGCGGTGCCCGCCAGCCCGACGACCGCCGCCGCGACCGCGGCGATCGCCCAGCGCGGGGCGCGGCGCCGGTCCTTGACGCGCTCCCCGGCGCCGAACCGCGTCATCGGCGGCTGCTGCCTGGTCGCCATCGCCTCGGCGAGCACGCGGCGTTTGAGTTCGGGCGGCGGGTCCTCGGCCAGCGCGGCGCCGAGCCGGGTCGCGGTCATCTGCAGTTCGAGGACCTCCTGCGCGCACGACGCGCATTCGGCGAGGTGCCGCTGGAACTGGGCACGCTCCACATCGGACAGCGCGTCGACGGCGTAGGCGCCGGTGAGCGTGTGCATCTCGGGCATGGTCATGCCGTCACCCCCATACAGTCCCGGAGCCTGATCAGGCCGTCCCGGAGCCGGGTCTTGATGGTCCCGTGCGGGGTCTGCAGCACCTCGGAGACCTCGCGATAGGTGTAGCCCTGGTAGTAGGCGAGCAGCACGGATTCCCGTTGCAGCTCGGTGAGCGTGGTCAGGCAGCGGCGCACCTGCGAACGTTCCCAGCGGGCCGCGACGGCCTCGGCCACCTCGTCGAACGGCCGCGCGCGGGCGGCCTCGAAGGTCGCCTTGACCTCGCGGTCCGAGCTGGCGCGCGCAGAGCGGACACGGTCGACGGCGCGGCGGTGCGCGAGCGTCATGGCCCAGTTCAGCGCGCTCCCCCGCTCCGGGGAGTAGCGGGTGGCCGTGCGCCACAGCTCCACCATGACCTCCTGGGTGACCTCTTCGGACTGCGCGGCGTCACGGAGGATCCGGCGCACGAGGCCGAGGACCGGGCCGGCGAGTTGGTCGTACAGGGCGTCGAAGGCGCGCTCGTCGCCCTTCGCGACCCGGACGAGCAGATCCTCGGCCGTCGGCGCGGCCGGTTCGCCGTCGCCGGGAACGGGCGCCATCCGGCGCGGGCGTGCCGATTCATCCATCAAGCGTGCCTCCGGCCGTCCGCGGCGTCCGCTGGGTGATCGGCGCCTTCTTCAACCACAGTTTGACGCCATGCCGCCGGATCAGCGCGGAGACCCGATACGGCATGAGCGGGCGGGTGATCAGCAGGTGCGCCAGCCACCCGGCGGTGGCCGGCCGCCGCACGCCGCGCAGTGACGCGGTCAGCGGCGTCCGCCCGTCGTGACGGAGGGCGATCTCGACCGAGAGCAGCGACCCGGGCCTCGGCACCTCCATCCGGTACCCGCCGTCCATCGACTGGAACGGCGAGACGTAGAACTCCTTGTCCGCGAAGGCGTTCCCGTCGGCGTCGGGCCGCAGGAGGTACGCGTGCCTGCCGCCGTAGGTGTTGTGGACCTCGGCGACGACGCATTCGAGCTCCCCGCCGGGCCGGTGGCACCAGTACAGGGTGATCGGGTTGAAGTTGTGGCCGAGCATCCGCGCCCCGGCCAGCATCAGCACCCGGCCGCCGCGGAGGTCGACGTCGCGCGCGGCGAGCCAGCGGTCCAATTTGGACCTGATACTGGAGGTGTCCTCGGGCGCGAAGTGGTCTCGCGAATCGAAGCGGGCGAAGGGGCGCAGCCACCACGGCAGCTTCGGCGGCACGTCGAGGTCGACGAACCACAGGTAGATCCGGTGGGCGAACGAGATCGGCGGATCGGCGCGCCGGACATGCGCCACCGTGGAGTCGTAGAGCACGGCCATGACGGTCACCAGCGCACCCCGAAGTTCTCGGCCGCGCGCACGCCGGACGCGCAGCCGTCCTCGTGGAACCCCCAGCCGTGGTACGCGCCGGCGAAGGCGACCGTGTCGTCGTTCAGCTCGCCCAGCCGGCGCTGGGCGGCAACGGATTCCGGGGTGTAGACGGGATGCTCGTAGGTCATCCTGGCCAGCACCGAACCGGCGTCGGGCGCGGTGCCCGGGTTGAGCGTGACGACGTAGCCGGTCGGTTCGTCGAGCCGCATCAGGCGGTTCATGTCGTAGGACACCTGGACCGCGCCGTGCCCGGCACCGCAGAACGGGGTGGCGTAGTTCCAGCCCGCCCGCGCCGAATCCGCCGTCGGGAGCACGCCGGTATCGGTGTGCAGCCACGCCTCGTTGCTGGAGTACCGGAACGCGCCGAGGACCTCGCGCTCTGCCTCGGTCGGCGAGGAGAGCAGCTTCAGTGCCTGGTCCGCGTGCGTGGCCAGGACGACCTTGTCGAGCCGGTGCCGCGTGTCGGCGTCGTCGCGGACCTCGATGCCCCGGGCGGTGCGCTTTACCGAACGGACCGGCGTCGACAGGTGTACGGCCGTCAGCTGCTTGGCGGCCAGTTGGACGTACTCGCGCGAGCCACCGACGACGGTGCGCCACCTCGGTGACCCGCCGACCGACAGCATCCCGTGGTTGCGCAGGAACTCGAACAGGTACCGGGCGGGGTACCTCAGCGTGTCGGTGCGGTCGGCGGACCAGACGGTCGAGACGACCGGGAGCATGAAGTGGTCGACGAAGTACTTCGTGTACCCGCCGATCGCGAGGAACGCGCCGAGGGTGACGTCTCCGGCCTCGGGCGCGTCGAGGACGCGCTTCGCGTGCCGGTGGAAGCGTTTGACGTCGGCGAGCATCCGCAGATACCTGCCCCGCGCGACGTTGCGCGGCTGGGCGAACAGGCCTGTCAGTCCCTTCGCGCCGGCGTACTGGAGCCCGCAGCCGTCGCAGCGGATGCTCATCGACATCTCGGTGTCGCGGGTGGCGACGCCCAGTTCGGCGAAGAGGCGGAGCAGGTTCGGGTAGGTACGCTCGTTGTGCACGATGAACCCGGAGTCGACGCCGACGGTGCCGCCGTGCGCGCTCGGGACGTCGTGGGTGTGGGCGTGGCCGCCGAGCCTGTCGTCAGCTTCGAACAGCAGTACCTCGTAGCGGCGTTGCAGCAGGTACGCGGCCGTGAGACCGGCCACGCCGCTGCCGATGACGCCGATGCGTCGACCTTTGGTGTGCACATGAGGCATTCGGAGCCGGGGCGGGCGAGGATTGGATCTCGTGAACCGGCGCGGCATCCGACCCATCCCTTTCCGGTCCGGGAGCGAATGACGACTATGCCGAACAGTCCCGCGTCCCGCCTAGCCCCGTTCGCCGAGCGGCTCCTCGGCGGCTCCCTTCCGGTCGGCCTGCGTACCTGGGATGGCGTACGCGCCGGTCCGCCGGATGCCCCGACCGTGGTCCTCCGCAACCGGCGTGCGCTGCGCCGTCTCCTCTACTCCCCCGGCGAATTGGGTCTGGCCAGGGCGTACGTCTCAGGTGATCTCGACGTCGAAGGCGACCTCGCCGACGGATTCCGCCGGATCTGGGCGTTGACCCGATCGGGTGCCACGCGTGGCGCGAAGCTCGGCCCCCGCGAATGGGCCGAGGCGCTGCGGCTCGCGGTGGGCCTCGGCGTCGTCGGGCCGCCGCCCAAACCGCCCGCCGAGGAGGCCCGGCTGTCCGGGAAGCTGCACACCCTGCGCCGGGACAAGTCGGCGATCGCGCACCACTACGACCTCGGCAACGCCTTCTACCAGCTGTTGCTCGACGAATCGATGGCCTACTCGACCGGGTACTGGACGTCCGACGAGGACGGGTACGGCGTCGAGCAGGCCCAGTGGGACAAACTCGAGCTGATCTGCCGGAAGCTCGGCCTGCGGCCCGGGATGCGGTTGCTCGACGTCGGCTGCGGCTGGGGCTCGCTCCTGGTGCACGCCGCGAAGCACCACGGCGTCCAGGCCGTCGGGATCACGCTGTCGGCGGAGCAACGGCAGCACGTCCGCGCCCGCCTTGCCCAGCACGATCTGGAGGAACGGGTCGAGGTCCGGCGGCAGGACTATCGCGAGCTCGCCGACGAGCCCTTCGACGCGGTCGCGTCCATCGAGATGGGTGAGCACGTCGGCGAGGAGAACTACCCCGAGTACACGCGGACGCTGTACCGGATGCTCAAGCCCACCGGACGGCTGGTCCTGCAGCAGATGTCCCGCGGCGCGGTGGCCCCCGGCGGCGGCGCGTTCATCGAGCGCTACATCGCCCCCGACATGACGATGCGGCCGCTGAGCCGCACGCTCGGGCACCTGGAGACCGCCGGCTTCGAGATCCGCGACGTCCACGCGCTGCGCGAGCACTACGTGCGGACGGTCCGGGCCTGGGAGAAGACGCTCGAAAGCAACTGGGACGACGTCGTCGCGCTGATCGGTGAATCCGGCGCACGGGTCTGGCGGCTGTACCTGGTCGGCGGGGCGCTCGCGTTCGAAGAGAACCGGATGGGCGTGGACCAGATCCTCGCCGTCCGTACCTCCCACGAGGGGCTGAGCGCGCTGCCCGCCACCCGGGAGTGGTCCTGATGCCGCTCGGCGGGACCCTCGCGATCACGGCGGGCGCGACGCTGCTGGCCTTCGTCGTCACCTTCGGCATCGCGCGATGGCGGAAGCGGTACGACACCGTCGACACGCTGTGGGGGCCGGGCTTCGCGCTCGTCGCGCTGGTCGCGGCTCCGCTCGGGGACGGTTCGGTCGCGCTGAGGGTGGTCGCCGCGCTGCTGACCGCGGTGTGGGGCGTACGCCTCGGCGTCCACCTCCACCTGCGCAACCACAAGCTGCCCGAAGACCCGCGCTACGTGCGGATGGCGGAGAACGCCGGGGAGAACCCGGCACTCAAGCTGTTCATCCGCGTGTACCTGGTCCAGGCCGTGGTGCTCTGGTTCGTCTCGCTGCCGGTCCAGTTCGCGATGTACGGCGACGCCTTCGGGGTGACCGCGTGGCTCGGTGTCGCGGTGTGGCTGGTCGGCTTCGGGTTCGAGGCGATCGGCGACGAGCAGCTGCGGCGCTTCAAGGCCGACCCGGACAACAAGGGGAAGGTGCTCGACAGCGGGCTGTGGCGCTACACCCGGCATCCGAACTACTTCGGCGACGCGTGCGTGTGGTGGGGCCTGTATCTGCTCGCGTGTTCGAGCTGGGTGGGGGCGGCGACGATCCTGTCGCCGATCGCGATGACGTACACGTTGGCCAAGGGGACCGGAAAACCTTTGCTGGAGAGGGGCTTGCGGCGTTCCCGGCCGGGATACGCGGCGTACGTCGAGCGGACCAGCGGGTTCTTCCCTCTGCCCCCGCGCCGCGTCACTCCCCGGTGAGACCGTCGGTCAGCTCGCGCAGCAGGTCGAGGTGGCCGGCGTGCCTGCCGGTCTCCTCGATCATGTGCGCGACCACGAACCGGACGTTGACCTTGCGATCGCCGCGGAAGGGAACCTCGTCGTCGAGCCCCATCGCGGCGACGATCTTGCGGCTCCGCTCGCACTCGGCCTCGTAGGCGGCGATCAGCTGCTCGATCGGGGTCTGCATGGCGACCCGGAACTCGGCGTCCGGGTCGGCCTCGAGTGCCTCCTTCCAGACGTCCTCCTGACCGTTGAGCACCACGTTGAACCAGTACTGCTCGACGAGGGTCAGATGCCCGAGCAGACCGGCGACGGTGGTCAGTTCGCTGGGGACGAGGGGCCGCCGGGCCTGCTCGTCGGTGAGGCCGGAACACTTCCACACGACCGTGGCGCGGAGGAAGTCGAGGAAGCCGTTCAGCTGCGTGCGCTCGTCGCCGGTGAGGGGCGGTTCGGGGCGCTTCGGTTCGTCGGTCATGGTGGTGCAGTCTGCCGGTTTCCCCGGATGATCCGCTAACGAGTTACCCCGGGACGCACTGTCCACCATCTGTCGCAGAGCCGTGGTCCATGTCCGAACGTGATCCCATCGTTCGAGTGAAACCGGCGGTAGTTAGCGCCGAGGAAACATGACGACCACCCGCCCGTCATGTCAGGCTGGTGCAGTTGTGCCCATCGCCGCCGGAGTACCGAGAAAGGTCACTGATGTCAGGCCTGCAGCTGAGCGCACTCGATGTCGCTTTCCTTTGCCTGGAAAGCGAAACGACGCCCATGCACATGGGGGCGGTGGTCACCTTCCGCCCGCACGGGCAGGTGCACGCGCGCGAGCTGACCACGCTGCTCGCCGAACGGGCGGCCAGGCTCCCCAAGCTTCGTCAGCGCCCCCGCACCGCGCTGTTCCCGCCCGGCGCCGCCATCTGGGCCGAGGACCCGGATTTCGTTGCCAGTGAACATATTTCACATCACCACCTGAGCTCCCTGTACGAACCGGACCCGCTCTCCGCCTACGCCTCGCGCTGGATGGGACGGCCGCTCGACACCGGAAAACCCTTGTGGGACTTGCATCTCGTCACCGGCCTGCCGGACGGCGAGTTCGCGTTGCTGCTGAAACTGCACCACGCCCTCACCGACGGGGCGGGCGCGTACGCCGTCGCGGTCGGCCTGCTCGACGAACTCCCCCGCGCGCCGAGGCGTCCGCACAGCGGCACCGGTCCGCCCGCGCCTCGCTCCCCTGTGGACGCTGTCAAGGAGGCCGTCGGCTCGACGCTGGCCCAGGCCGGCATCGCCTCTTCGGTCGTCCGCGCGACCCGTTCGCCGCTGTCGCCGATCAGCGCGCCGCCGTCGACCGAACGACGGCTCGGTCTCGTCCGGCTGGACACCGCCGAGATCCGGCGGATCCGCCGGGCCCACGGCGGGACCGCCAACGACGTCGTGCTGGCGATCCTCAGCGGCGCGCTGCGCGACTGGATGATCAACCGCGGCCAGCGTGCCGACGACCGGACGCTGCGGGCGCTCATCCCGGTCAGCGTGCGCGGGCGCGCCGCCGAGCAGCTCGGCGGGAACAAGCTGTCCGGCTATCTCTGCGACCTGCCGGTCGGCCTCGACGACCCGGTGGAGCGGCTGCTGGCCGTCCAGCGCGAAATGAGCCGGAACAAGGCGGCGGGCCCGGCCCGGGGCCCTGGCGCGTTCCCGCTGCTCGCCGACCGGATGCCGCCGATGCTGCACCGGCTCGGCTCGAAGGCGGCCGGGCTGGCCGCGCCGCTGCTGTTCGACCTCGTG
Source organism: Amycolatopsis sp. PSD-21 (assembly GCF_055561455.1). Taxonomy (NCBI): domain Bacteria; kingdom Bacillati; phylum Actinomycetota; class Actinomycetes; order Pseudonocardiales; family Pseudonocardiaceae; genus Amycolatopsis; species Amycolatopsis sp. PSD-21. The sequence goes on from NZ_CM145712.1 coordinate 6,427,747, forward strand.
ATCACCACGGTGCCGGTGCCGCCCAACCGGCTCACCCTGGACGGGACGAAGGTCTCCGGTGTGTACCCGTTCGTGCCGCTGGCGCCGCGGCAGGCGATCGGGATCGCGGTGGCGACCTATCGCGACTCGGTCCACATCGGACTTCAGGCGAACGGGGCGGCGGTCTCGGACGTGGGTTCGCTGCGGGACGGCGTGCTCAAGTCGGCTGCGCGCCTGCTGGACACCGCTCACTGAAGCGCGTGAAGGCCCCCTTCCCTCGGCTGAGCCGAGGGAAGGGGGCCTTCACGCACTTGTCGTGGGACCGGTCAGCCGCGCAGCATCTCCGCGACCAGGAACGCCAGCTCCAGCGACTGCTGCGTGTTCAGACGCGGGTCGCAAGCGGTCTCGTACCGGCCCGAAAGGTCCAGATCCGAGATCTCCTGCGCGCCGCCGAGGCATTCGGTGACGTCCTCGCCGGTCAGCTCGACGTGGATGCCGCCCGGGTAAGTGCCGAGCTTGCGGTGCACCTCGAAGAAGCCCTGCACCTCGTCGACGATCCGGTCGAAGTGCCGGGTCTTGTAGCCCGTCGAAGACTCGTGGGTGTTGCCGTGCATCGGGTCGCACTGCCAGATGACCTTGTGCCCGGACGCCTCGACCTTCTCGACGATCGCGGGCAGCACCTCGCGGACCTTGCCGTTGCCCATCCGGGCGATCAGCGTCAGGCGGCCGGGCTCGTTCCGCGGGTCGAGGCGGCGGACGTACTCGACGGCCTGCTCCGGCGTGGTCGTCGGGCCGATCTTGAGGCCGATCGGGTTGGCCAGCAATTCGGCGAAGGCGATGTGCGCGCCGTCGAGCTGCCTGGTCCGCTCGCCCACCCAGAGGAAATGCGACGACAGGTTGTACAGCTTGGGGTTCGCCGCGTCAGCGCGGTCCATCCGCAGCATGGAGCGCTCGTAGTCCAGCAGCAGCGCTTCGTGGCTGGCGAAGATCTCGGTGGACTGGAGCGAGGTGTCGGTGACGCCGCAGGCCGACATGAACCGCAGGCCGCGGTCGATCTCCGAGGCCAGCGCCTCGTAGCGCTCGCTGGCGGGCGAGGACTTCACGAAGTCCTTGTTCCAGTCGTGCACCTGGTGCAGGTCCGCCATGCCGGCGCCGGTGAGCGCGCGGACGAGGTTCATCGCGGCGCCCGCGTTCGCGTAGGCGCGGATCATCCGGCCGGGGTCGGGCACGCGGAGCTCGGGCTTGGCGACGAGCGAGTTGATGATGTCGCCGCGGTACACCGGCAGGCCGAGCGCGTCGGTGGACGCCGAACGCGGCTTCGCGTACTGGCCGGCGATCCGGCCGACCTTCACCACCGGCAGGCTCGCGCCGTAGGTGAGGACGACGGCCATCTGCAGCAGGGTGCGCAGGTTGGCGCGGATATGCGGCTCGGTGTTCGACTCGAACGTCTCCGCGCAGTCACCGCCCTGGAGCAGGAACGCCTCGCCGCGGGCGACCATGGCGAGCCGGTCGGAGAGGCGGTCGATCTCGGCGGGGACGGTGATCGGCGGCACGCTCTCCAGCACGCCGCGCACGCGCTTCGTCAGCTCGGCGTCCGGCCACTCGGGCTGCTGCGCCGCGGGCCGGGAAAGCGCGTCGTCGAGCCGGTCACGCAGCTCGGGAGGCAGAGGAGGCAGTTCGGGGAGCGTGTCGACGGGAACGTCCACTGTCCAGTTCACCGGACCAGGATATGCCGCGCCGAAAGCCGCCCGCCCACCGGGACGAAAGTCCCAAAACGTGGACGGGCGGCGGGCTGATCAGGCGGCCTGCGCCTTGTTGTAGAGGTTCTGCGCGTCCGTCCCGAAGTACGGGCCGAACATGTAACCGGGCAGGAAGGTGTAGCCGAAGCTGTTCACCGAGGCCTGGACGCCCGCGCCGGTCGCCTCGCTGAAGTTGAGGAACCACGGGCCGCCGCTCGAACCGCCGGTCATGTCGCAGCTCATCCCGTGGTCCTTGGTGAGCAGGAAGTCGGTGAACGTGCTCCCGCTGCAGTAGATCAGCTTCGAGCCGTCGTACGGCGCCGCCGCCGGGTACCCGAACGTGTACATCGACTGGTTGCGCGCCTGGTTGAACGCGATCCCCTGCGCGCCGACGACGTCGGTCAGCTTCTGCCCGTTGAGCGGGCCGACCACGGCCGCGCCGATGTCGTAGTTCATGTCCTCGCTCGCTTCCCACTGCGGAGTGGTCAGCGTGCTCTTCGCGGCCCAGGTGCCGTAGGGCGTGTTGCCGTTGTTGTAGCCGGGCGCGAAGGTCCAGTTCGTGTGCCAGGCGCCCTGGTACTTCACGCAGTGCCCGGCGGTGATCACGACGCTGCCGTTCGCGCTGGTGACCGCGTCACCGGAGCACGACGCGTTCCGCCCGCCCATGGTGAAGAACACCCGGCCCGCGGTCTGGACGACCTTGCCTGCCCCGGTCCATGCGCCCCCACCGTTGGGGATGCTCTGGATGATCGTGCTCTTGCCCTTCGCGACGTCCTTCGGGGTGAAGGCGGGCGCCTGGACCAGCTGTTCGATCGGCACCGCCGACCGCATCCGCTCGGGCGTCCAGTAGGCCGCCACCGCCTGCGCGCCGGTCGCTGCCTGATGCTGGACCGGTCCGGCGTGCGCGGGACTCGCGACGGCGGTCAGCCCCGTCACCGCCAGCCCGACGAGCGCCGCCAGGATCCCCGTCCGGGAAGCCGTCCTCTTCATGGCGTACCACCTTTCGCCACCGGTGAATTGCCGTATGACTTGCACGACATTTCGAAAGTATTTGTCCTGCTACCGGGCGTACAAGCGGCCGTTCGGCCGCATCCGGGGTGGCGTATGGGCCGTTCGGTCTAGCGGCAGTGCGCGTCGGCCACCGGGAGGGCGCCGTCCCGCAGGTACCGGAGCACGAAGTCGTCTCCGCAGGCGTTCCCCATGGTGAAGACGCCGTGCCCGCCCGCGTCCACGGTGACGAACTTCGCCCGCGCGCCCAGCGCCGACCGCATCTCGCGGGCGCCGACAAGCGGCGTCGCCGGATCGCGCAGGTTCTGCACCAGCAGGATGTTCGACGGTCCGCGGTCGTGGATCCGCACCGGCGGCTCGCGGCGTTCGGCAGGCCAGAACGCGCAAGGCGTGATGTTGGCGGCGGCGGGGCCGAACATCGGATGCGTCACGCGGGCCCGTTCGACCGCCTTTTGGTAGTAGCGCACGCTTTCCGGCCAGTCGGAGTCGTTGCAGAGCACCTGGAGCTGGAGCGCGGCGTGGTTGTCGGTGTCTAGCGGACCGCCCTGTGCCTTCGCGGACGGAGCGGTCCACTGCTCGGCGAGACGTGGGAAGTTCGCGTCGTCGTACAGCGCTCCCCAGGTGTCGCTTCGGATGCCCGGGCGCTTTTCGGCCAGCTCGAAGAACTTCGCCGTCACCTCGGCCTGCGTCCGCCCGAGGTGGTAGACGTCGTCCCGGGCCGCCGCCCAGGCCGTGAAGTCGCCGAAACGATCGTCGAAGCCGTCGGCGAAACGCTGATGGGCCTGTACGTCCAGTCCGCCGGGGCCGACGAGGCTGTCCAGCACGATCCGATCCGTGCGCGCGGGGAACATCGACGCGTAGGCGGCGCCGAGGTAGCTCCCGTACGAGACGCCGTAGTACGAGATCTTCCGCTCCCCCAACGCCTCGCGGATCCGGTCCATATCGCGCGCGGTGTTGGCGGTGGTCATCTGCGGCAGTAGTTCCGCCGTCTTCGACTCGGCGCACTGCTTCGCCACCACACGCGACTTCGCCGCCTTCTCGGCGACGTCGCGCGGGCCCTCCGCGTACGGGCCGACGAGGATGAACTTCTGCTCCTCGGTGAGGTCGCAGGTCACCGGCGTGCTGTAGGTGGTCCCGCGCGGATCGAATCCGATGATGTCGTAACTGTCGAGCAGCCCGGACTGTCCCTGTCGCTCCGCGAGCTGCGCGGGCATGGCCAGGCCGGGGCTGCCGGGGCCGCCAGGATTCATCAGCAGCACGCCGCGCCGTTTCGGCGACTTACTCGCCTTACGGGAGACGGTGAGTTCGATGGTCCGCCCGCCGGGATCGGCGTAGTCCAGCGGCACCTTGAGCTTCACGCATTCGAGACCGGCCGTCGGTGAGGGTGTCACGCCGTAGTCCGGGCACGGCGACGTCCAGCGCAGCGCCGGAGCCGCTTCGGCGGTGGCCGGGATGGCCATGGTCAGTGGCAGGAAAGCCAGTAGCGCCAACGTTTTTCTCATGCGGAGAGCTTGACGTGGCCGACTGCCCTACCGCGTCGGCCCGGAGCCTGACCCGGGACCTCCACCTTCGGTGGGAGCGGGACGTGACGTTGGTCTTAGGCCTCGTGAGCGGTTCGTTCGCGTGACCAGACGGACGACACACGTGCTTGGACGGACGACACGTGTGATCAGACGGACGACTCGCGGCAGGCCCCGGCCGCCAGTCGTGTCGTCCATTCAGTCACGCGTGTCGTCCGTCTGATCACGCGAACCCGCACTACCGGAAGTCCGTGCGGGCCTCCACCGGCCCGCCCATGTCGCGAAAGCCACTTTCGGGACATCAGGTGTCCCGAAAGTGGCTTTCGCGACGCTCTGCCGGTCGCGTCGCCCCCGGAGTGTCAGACCACCGCGAGCGGCAGCGCCGTCGGGTGCACCGGAGCGGGCAGGTCCGAAGCACCGGTCAGGTACGCGTCCACCGCGCTCGCCACCGAGCGTCCCTCGGCGATCGCCCACACCACCAGCGAAGCCCCGCGGTGCGCGTCGCCGCAGACGAACACGCCGGGTGAGGACGTCTGCCAGTCCGCGCCGCACGAGAGCGTGCCGCGTTTGGTCAGCGAAAGGCCGAGACCGTCCAGCAGCGGCATGTGCTCGACACCCTCGAACCCGATCGCGAGCAGCACGAGGTCGGCGGGCAGTTCCTCGACCTCGTCGTTGATCGAGGTCACCATGCGCTTGCCCGTCTCCGGGTCCTTGACCACGCGGACCTGCCGGAGTTCGACGGCACGCACGTTGCCTTCGTCGTCACCGATGAACCGGGTGACCGCGACGGCGAACTTGCGCTCGCCCGCCTCTTCGTGCGCGGGGTAGGTGCGCAGAATGTACGGCCAGGTCGGCCACGGCGACCGCTCGTCGTCCCTTGTGGACGGTGGCGTCGGGTACTGGTCCAGCTGGGTCACCGAAAGCGCGCCCTGACGGGTCGCGGTGCCGTACGAGTCGGCCCCGGTGTCACCGCCGCCGATGATGACCACGTGCTTGCCCGCCGCGTCGACCGCCGACGGGCCGTCGCCCTCGACGTACTTGTTGGCCGGGACCAGATGTTCCATCGCCAGGTGGATCCCGGCCAGCTCGCGACCAGGTGTCGTCGTGTCGTCGCGGCCGCGCAGCGCGCCCACGGCGAGGACCACCGCGTCGTAGCCCGCCCGCAGTTCCTCGACGGTCAGGTCGACGCCGACCTCGCAGCCGGTGACGAACTTCGTGCCCTCCTTGCGGAGTTGCGCGAGCCGCCGGTCGAGGACCTTCTTCTCCATCTTGAACTCGGGGATGCCGTACCGCAGCAGGCCGCCGAGCCGGTCGTCCCGTTCGTAGACGGTCACTTCGTGGCCGGCGCGGGTCAGCTGCTGCGCGGCCGCGAGCCCGGCGGGGCCGGAGCCGACGACCGCGACCCGCTGCCCCGACGACACGGCCGAAATCTGCGGCTGCACGTAGCCCGCTTCCCACGACTGGTCCGCGATGGTCTGCTCGACCTGCTTGATCGCCACCGGGCCACCGGACAGCGGCGAGACCGACAGGACGCAGCCCGCCTCGCACGGCGCGGGGCACAGCTTCCCGGTGAACTCGGGGAAGTTGTTGGTGGCGTGGAGCCGGTCGCTCGCCGCGGCCCAGTCGCCGCGGCGCACGAGGTCGTTCCACTCCGGGATCAGGTTGCCCAGCGGGCAGCCGGAACCACTGGAATGGCAGAACGGGATGCCGCAGTCCATGCACCGCGAAGCCTGCTTGCGCACCTGCTCGTTGCGCTCGGCCGGCTCCACGTCGGCGTACACCTCGCCCCAGGTGGCGAGACGCTCTTCTTTGGACTTCTTCTTCGGCTCTTCGCGTTCGTACTTCAGGAAACCCGTCGGATCAGCCACGAGCGGCCTCCATGATCGCTTCGTCGACGTCGCGGCCCGCGGCACGCGCCGCCTTCGCCGCGTCAAGGACACGCTGGTAGTCGCGGGGCATCACCTTGGTGAACGCCGCCGAGCGACGCGGCCAGTCGCCGAGCAGCGACGCGGCCACGGCCGAACGTGTGAGGTCGTAGTGCTTCTGCACGGTCTTCTTGAGCCAGGCGAGATCCTCGGACGACGGCGTCTGGAGGTTCACCATCTCCTCGTTGACCTTGCCGCGGTCCAGGTCGAGCACGTAGGCCTCGCCGCCGGACATCCCCGCCGCGAGGTTGCGCCCGGTCGGGCCGAGCACCACGGCCTGCCCACCGGTCATGTACTCGAAGGCGTGGTCGCCGACCCCCTCGGCGACGACCACGGCGCCGGAGTTGCGTACGCAGAATCGTTCGCCGACCTGGCCGCGCAGGAACATCTCGCCGCCGGTGGCGCCGTAAGCGAGCGTGTTCCCGGCGATGGTCTGGCCTTCCGCCGCGAACTTCGCGTCCGGATGCGGGCGCACGATGATCCGCCCGCCCGAAAGACCCTTGCCGACGTAGTCGTTCGCGTCGCCGACCATGTCGAGCGTGATGCCGCGCGGCAGGAACGCGCCGAGCGACTGCCCGGCGGAACCGGTCAGCAGCACGTGGATCGTGTCCTCGGGCAGGCCCTCGCCGCCGTAGCGGCGGGTGATCTCGGAGCCGAGCAGCGTGCCGACGGTCCGGTTCACGTTCCGCACCGGCAGCTCCAGCCTCACCGGATGCGCGTCCTCCAGCGCCGCCTCGGCGAGCTGGATCAGCGTCCGGTCGAGCGCGTGCTCCAGGCCGTGGTCCTGCGTGCGCGTGCGCCGCTTCGCCCCGCCGTACGGGGTCTCCGTCGGCATCTCGAAGATCGGCGCGAGGTCGAGACCGGAGGCCTTCCAGTGCTCGACCGCCTCGTCGGTGTTCAGCATCTCGGCGTGCCCGATGGCCTCGTCGAGGGTGCGGAAACCGAGCGCCGCCAACGTTTCCCGGACCTCTTCGGCGACGAACCGGAAGTAGTTCACGACGTGGTCGGCCTGGCCGGTGTACCGCTTGCGCAGATCCGGGCTCTGGGTCGCGACACCGACCGGGCAGGTGTCGAGGTGGCAGACGCGCATCATGACGCAGCCCTCGACGATCAGCGGCGCGGTCGCGAAGCCGTACTCCTCCGCGCCGAGCAGCGCGGCGATGACGACGTCCTTGCCGGTCTTCATCGCGCCGTCGACCTGCACGGTGATCCGGTCGCGCAAACCGTTGAGCAGCAACGTCTGCTGCGTCTCGGCGAGCCCGATCTCCCACGGGGTGCCCGCGTGCTTGAGCGAGTTCATCGGGGAGGCGCCGGTGCCGCCGTCGTGGCCGGAGATCAGCACGACGTCGGCGTGCGCCTTGGACACGCCCGCCGCGACCGTGCCGACGCCGAGCGAGGACACCAGCTTCACGTGGATGCGGGCGTTCTCGTTGGCGTTCTTGAGGTCGTGGATCAGCTGGGCCAGATCCTCGATCGAGTAGATGTCGTGGTGCGGCGGCGGCGAGATCAGCCCGACGCCCGGCGTCGAGTGCCGCGTGCGGGCGATCCACGGGTACACCTTGTTCGGCGGCAGCTGCCCGCCTTCGCCCGGCTTCGCGCCCTGCGCCATTTTGATCTGGATGTCGTCGGCGTTGACCAGGTACTCGCTCGTGACGCCGAACCGGCCGCTCGCGACCTGCTTGATCGCGCTACGGCGCGCCGGGTCGTAGAGCCGCTCGGGGTCTTCCCCGCCCTCACCGGTGTTCGACCGGCCGCCGATGCGGTTCATCGCGATGGCGAGCGTTTCGTGCGCCTCGGCCGAAATCGAGCCGTAGGACATCGCGCCGGTGTTGAAGCGCTTGAAGATCGCCTCGACGGGCTCGACCTCGTCCAGCGGGACGGGCTCGCGCGCGCCCTCGCGGAAGGAGAACAGCCCCCGCAGCGCACCACCCTGCCGGTACAGGCGGTGCACCTCGTCGGAGTACTTCTTGTACACCTCTTCCCGGCCGGTCTTCGTCGCGTGCTGCAACAGGAAGACGGTCTCCGGGGTGAACAGGTGCAGTTCGCCCTCGCGGCGGTACGCGTACTCACCGCCGGTCTCGAGTCCACGGTGGACCCGATCGGTCGGGTTGTCCGGGTACGCCCGGCGGTGGCGCGTGGCGACCTCTTCGGCGAGCACGCTCAGCCCGACGCCGCCGAGCTTCGACGACGTCCCGGTGAAGTACTCGTCGAGCAGATCCTGGCTCAACCCGAAGGATTCGAATACCTGCGCCGCGGTGTACGCACCGACGGTCGAAATGCCCATCTTCGACATGATCTTCAGGACGCCCTTCACGAGCGCCTTGACGTAGTTGCGGATCGCGGTGGCGGGCTCGATCCCGGTGATGCCGCCGGTCGAGATCATGTCTTCGATGGTCTCGAAGGCCAGGTACGGGTTCACCGCCGCGGCGCCGTAGCCGAGCAGCAGCGCGATGTGGTGGACCTCGCGGGCGTCGCCGGTCTCGACGACGAGCGCGACCCGCAGCCTTTCCTTGGTGCGCACCAGATGGTGGTGCACCGCGGAGACGAGCAGCAGCGACGGGATCGGCGCCATCCGGTGGTCGGAGTCGCGATCGGACAGGACCAGCGTGCGCGCGCCCGCCTCGATCGCCTCGGAGGCCTCGCGCCGGACCCGCTCGATCGCGGACGCCAGCGCGTCGGCGCCACCGTCCACTTCGTACAGTCCGGAAAGGACACTGCACGCGAAGCCGGGAAGGTCGCCGTCGTCGTTGATGTGGATCAGCTTGGCGAGCTCGTCGTTGTCGATCACCGGATACGGCAGCTGCACGTGACGGCAGGAGGCCGGGCCGGGGGCGAGCAGGTTGCGCTCGGGCCCCATGATCCGGCTCATCGAGGTGACGAGCTCTTCGCGGATCGCGTCCAGCGGCGGGTTGGTGACCTGCGCGAAGTTCTGCTTGAAGTAGTCGTAGAGCAGCCGTGAACGCTGCGACAGCACCGCGGGCGGGGTGTCGGAACCCATCGAGCCGATCGGCTCGGCGGCCTTGAGCGCCATCGGCGCGAGGAGGATCTTCAGCTCTTCTTCGGTGTAGCCGAAGGAAAGCTGGCGCCGCAGCACGGAATCGTGACTCTGCACGATGTGATCGCGGTCCGGGAGGTCGGCGATCTGCAGGAGACCGGCGTGCAGCCAGCCCTCGTACGGGAGTTCCTTGGCCAGCTCCGACTTGACCTCTTCGTCGTCGACGATCCGGCCCGCTTCGGTGTCCACCAGGAACATGCGGCCGGGTTTGAGGCGGCCCTTGGCCACGACGTCCGCGGGGGCGACGTCGAGCACGCCCGCCTCACTGGCCAGGACGACACGGTCGTCCGCCGTCCGCCACCAGCGGGCGGGGCGCAGGCCGTTGCGGTCGAGGACGGCGCCGACGAGGGTGCCGTCGGTGAAGGTGACGCAGGCCGGGCCGTCCCACGGCTCCATGAGGCTGGCGTGGAACTGGTAGAACGCACGGCGCTGGGCGTTCATCCCGGTGTGGTTCTCCCACGCTTCGGGGATCATCATCAGCACCGCGTGCGGCAGCGACCGGCCGCCGAGGTGCAGCAGCTCCAGCACCTCGTCGAAGGAGGCGGAGTCCGACGCGTCGGCCGAGCAGATCGGGTACAGGCGGGTCAGGTCGCCGGGGATGAGATCCGATTCGAGCAGCGCCTCACGGGCGCGCATGCGGTTGCGGTTGCCCCGGATGGTGTTGATCTCGCCGTTGTGCGCGACGAACCGGAACGGGTGCGCCAGCGGCCACGACGGGAAGGTGTTGGTGGAGAACCGGGAGTGCACGAGCGCGATGGCGCTGGTGAGCCGGGTGTCGGTCAGGTCGGCGAAGAAGAGCGGGAGCTGCTCGGGGGTCAGCATTCCCTTGTAGACGATGGTGCGCGAGGACAGCGACGGGAAATAGGTGCCGCAGCCCGCGGTCACGCTCTCGTTCTCGACGCGCTTGCGAAGGCAGAAGGCCAGGCGGTCCAGTTCGAGCCCGGCGGGACATCGCCCGTCGGCCTCGGCGCCCGCGACGAACAGCATCGCGAAATGCGGCATCACCGAACGTGCCGTCGGGCCGATGTCGGCGCGATCGGCGTCGACCGGGACCTCACGCCAGCCGAGGACGTCGAGGCCCTCTTCGCCGGCGATCCGCTCGATCAGGGCGATGGCCTTGTTCCGCTCCTCGAGGTCCGAGGGCAGGAAACCGATACCGGTCGCGTAGGTCTGGTGACCGTCGGCGTCCGCCTGGGGCAGCGTGAAGTCCACTTCGGCCCGCAGCAGCTCGTCCGGGAGCTGCAGCAGGATGCCCGCGCCGTCACCGCTGGTCGGCTCGGCGCCGGCGGCACCGCGGTGGTCGAGGTTCGTCAGCGCGGACAGGCCGTCGGTGACGATTCCGTGCGAACGCCGCCCGCGGACGTCGGCCACCATGGCCACACCGCAGGAGTCCTGTTCGGATTCGGGATCGTAGAGACCCTGTTTGCCTGGAATGGCGGAGAAGATCATGAAGGGACCTCCTTCGTCGTCTGTGCTCAGCGGCCGGGCGGGGCCGGCCGGGGGAATGCGCACGGGACGACGATGGCCCGTTCGTTAGCGCGACTTTAACACCTGTGAAACACGTCGGCATCAGTTCGGCGGACGCGAAAGCCCGCGGATGGGTAACGATCTGGACGCCCGGAACGACACAGTTCCTGATGAGGTCACAGTAGTTCGTTCCGCTAAGTATATGTCCCGTTCCGGGATGTCACGAGACGCGGTGAGGCGACCCTAGTCACTCCCGGCCCCTCGCGCGAGCCCGGGACACCGGAAATAGAACGTGTTACAGTTTCGCGTATGATCCTGGACCGTTTCCGGCTCACCGACCAGGTCGCCGTGGTCACCGGCGCCGGACGCGGGATCGGCGCGGCGACGGCCGTGGCGCTCGCCGAGGCCGGTGCCGACGTGGTGATCTCGTCCCGCACCGAAACCCAGCTCGACGAAGTGGCGGCCCTGGTCGCCGCCACCGGCCGACGAGCGCACGTGGTGCCCGCCGACCTGAGCGACCCGGCCGCCGCGGGCGAGCTGGCGCGGGTCGCGACGGCGGAGTTCGGACGGCTGGACCTGGTGGTCAACAACGTCGGCGGCACCTATCCCCGGCCGCTGCTGGAAACCACCGCCGATTTCCTCGAAGAAGCCTTTCGTTTCAACGTCTCCACCGCGCACGCGCTGACCGTCGCGGCGGCCCCGTCGTTGCTGGCGACGGGCGGATCGGTCGTCAACATCTCGTCGGTCATGGGCCGCGTGACCGGCCGTGGCTTCGCCGCGTACGGGACGGCGAAGGCCGCGCTGGCGCACTACACCCGGCTCGCGGCGGCCGATCTCGCGCCGAAGGTGCGGGTGAACGCGATCTCGGTCGGCTCGGTGGCGACCTCCGCGCTCGAAGTGGTGGTGGGCAACGACGAACTGCGCGGCCGGATGGAGGCCGCCACTCCCCTGCGCCGGATCGGCGAGGCCGAGGACATCGCGGCCACCGTCGTGTTCCTGGCGTCGGGCGCCGGCCGGTACGTCACCGGCAAGATCATCGAAGTCGACGGTGGCTTGCAGGCTCCGAACCTGGAACTTGGTCTGCCCGATCTGTAGGAGGCGAACGCAGTGCGCGTGGTCCAGTGGAGTACCGGGAACGTCGGCCGCCACGCGCTGGCCGGGATCGACGCCCGCCCCGATCTCGAACTCGCCGGGGTCTGGGTTTCGAGCGAGGCCAAGGCGGGTGTGGACGCCGGGGAACTGGCCGGGCTCGGACGGCCGTTAGGCGTCGCCGCGACGACAGACGCGGACGCCCTCATCGCGCTGAAGCCGGACTGCGTGCTCTACACGGCGATGGCCGACGACCGGCTGCCCGAGGCGGTCGAAGATCTGAAACGCTTCCTGCGCGCGGGGATCAACGTGGTGTCCAGCAGCCCCGTGTTCCTCCAGTACCCCGAAGGTGTCGTCCCGCCGGAGATGATCGAGCCGATCCGGGAGGCCGCCCGCGAAGGCGGCGCTTCGCTGTGGGTCAACGGTGTCGACCCCGGCTTCGCCAACGACTGGCTGCCGCTGGTGCTCACCGGCGTGTGCGAACGGATCGACGAGGTGCGCTGCCTGGAGATCCTCGACTATTCGACATACGACAACGGCAAGGTCCTGTTCGACATCATGGGCTTCGGCCGGGAGATGGACGATCTGCCGCTGCTGCTGCAGCCCGGCGTGCTGTCGCTCGCCTGGGGCAGTGTCGTGCGGCAGCTCGCGGCCGGGCTGGACGTCGAACTCGACGCCGTCGAGGAGGTCTACGAACGGCTCCCGGCTCCCGAAACGTTCGAGATCGCTTCGGGAACGATCAAAGAGGGCACGGCGGCGGCGCTGCGGTTCGAGGTGCGCGGCCTGCGCGGCGGGCGGGCGGTGTGCGTGCTGGAGCACATCACGCGCCTGCGCGGCGACCTCGGGCCGGACTGGCCGCAGCCGACCGGGCAAGGCTGCTACCGCGTCCAGGTGACCGGGGAGCCGAACTACGTGCTGGACCTGCGCCTGGTCGGCACCGACGGCGACCACAACACGGCCGGCCTGAAGGCGACCGCGATGCGGCTGGTGAACGCGATCCCGGCGGTGGTGGCGGCTCCGCCCGGGCTGCTGACGGCGCTGGACCTGCCTTTGGTGACTGGCCGGGGCCTGGTCTCGCCCTGACCGCGCCTTCCCGTGACTGCGTGGACGACACGCGTGATCAGACGGACGACACGCGTGCTTGGACGGACGACACGGGCCGCGGCCAGGTTCTCTCGCGTGCCGTCCACCTGATCACGCGTGTCGTCCGTCTGGACACATGTGTCGTCCGTCTGGACACATGTGTCGTCCGTCTGGGCACGCGATTCACCGCGGCGGGTCCCGGATGCCGGAAGTACGTGAAGGCCCCCTTCATTGCGTCTAGCGCAATGAAGGGGGCCTTCACGTACTGAAGAGCGTTACTTCTCCGCGTCGGGCTTCGGGTCCTCGGTCGCCTTGTCCGCGGCCGAGTCCCGGACGGTGTCCGGAGCCGCCGCCACGTCCGCGTGCGTCTCATCGGCGGGCTCGGCGGAGTCGCCGGAGTCCTCCCGCGGCACGTCCTTGCTCCACAAGGTTTCCGGCGCTTCCCGCGGCCCACGCTTGGCGGCGAGGACGAAATACACGATCGCCGCGACGAACAGCAGGATCGAGGTCCACACGTTGACCCGCAGGCCGAGGATGTGGTTCGCGGTGTCGGTCCGCATCATCTCGATCCAGAACCGGCCCGCGGTGTACCCGGCGACGTACAGCGCGAACACGCGGCCGTGGCCGAGGCGGAACTTCTTGTCCGCCCAGATGATCAGCAGCGCGACACCGAGGTTCCAGAGCAGCTCGTAGAGGAACGTCGGGTGCACCGGGCTGTCCGGCAGCGGGACGTGCCCGAGCGCGACGCCGTTCAGGAAGTCGTCCGGGTTGGTCGGGTTGTAGCGCTGGTAGATCTCCAGGCCCCACGGCAGGTCGGTGTGCGCGCCGTAGAGCTCCTGGTTGAAGTAGTTGCCGATCCGCCCGATCGCCTGCGCGATCACGATCCCCGGCGCGAGCGCGTCGGCCATCGCGGGCAGCGGGATCCCCCGGCGGCGGCAGGCGATCAGCGCGCCGACGGCGCCGAGCGCGATGGCACCCCAGATCCCGAGGCCGCCGTCCCAGATCTTCAGCGCGTTGAGCGGGTTCTTGCCCTCGCCGAAGTACAGCTGGTTGTCGGTGATGACGTGGTACAACCGCCCGCCGACCAGGCCGAACGGCACCGCGAAGACGGCGACGTCGATGACCGTGCCCTTCGTGCCGCCGCGGTTCACCCAGCGCCGCTCGCCCAGCCAGATCGCCACGATGATGCCGGCGATGATGCAGAGCGCGTAGGCCCGGATCGGGACCGGCCCGATATGCCAGACGCCCTGGTCGGGACTGGGGATGGTCGCGAGGAACGCTGCCGAGGCGGTATTCACGTCGGCCACCGTAGCGCTTCGCCGGCTTCTTGGGGGCGTCAGCCCTCGACGGCGGCCAAATAGCCCGCGATCAGCGCCGACGCGACGTGCCCGATGGCCGCGTCGGGCGGCAGGAACACTTCGTCGTGCAGGCTGGGCGCGCCCGCCGTGTCGCCGAGGCCGACGAACATCATCAGCCCGCGGGTCATCCCGCAGTAGTGCGCGAAGTCGTCGGCGCCGAACGACCGGAAGTCGGTGTCCACGCCCGCCCCCGACCGGACGAGCCGCCGGTGCGCGCGCTGGGTGAGCCCGGCGTCGTTGTGCAGCACCGGTTCGCACGGGCTGATCTCCAGTTCCGCCCGGCAGCCGTGCGCCTTCGCGGTGCCGTGGACGACCTCGGCGAGCCCCTCCAGGGCGAGGTCGCGGTCGTCGGCGCGCATCAGCCGCAGCGAGCCCGACAGGCGGGCCTCGTTCGGGACGACGTTCGCCGTCGTCCCGGCTTCGATCCGCCCGACCGAGCAGACCGCGCCGAACACCGGGTCGACCCGGCGGCTCGCGAGCTGCTGCAGGCTCACCACGATCTGGCTGAGCGCGAGGATCGGGTCCCGCAGCAGATGCGGGTAGCCGGCGTGCCCGCCCTGGCCGCGGACGACGACGTCGAATTCGTCGGTGGAGGCGTTGACCGGTCCCGGCACCGCCGACACCACGCCCGCCGCGAGCCTGGGCTGGACGTGCGCGCCGATGACCGACTCGACGCCGTACTCGGTGAGCACGCCCGACTCGACGATGTCCAGCGCGCCGGAGGGCGACGTCTCCTCACGCGGCTGCAGGAGTGCGAGCAGCGGCCGGGGCACGCCGACCACGGCGGCCGCGCGGCAGGTGGCGACGAGCGCGGCCATGTGCACGTCGTGCCCGCACGCGTGCATCAGCGACGTCTCCGAGGCCCACGGGATCCCGGTGCGTTCGGCGACCGGCAGCGCGTCCAGTTCGGTGCGAAGCGCCACGGCCGGTCCCGCCGCGGTGCCCGGCAGCAGCACGGCACGCCCGGTCTTGGCGACCGGGACCCCTTCGTCGATGCCCAGCGCCTCGACGAGGACCCGCGCGGTGTCCTCCTCGTCCCCCGACGCGCGCGGATCGGCGTGCACCCGGTGCCGCAGTTCGATCGCGGACGGCAGCTCCGCCTCGACGGCGGCCTCCCACCGGTCCTGCAGTTCGTCCAGTTCCGTCATGTCCCCTCCAGCCCGTACACCCGTTCGGCGTTGCGGTGTCCCACCAGCGCCGCTATCCGATGCGCGTCCACTTCGGACAGTACGTCCGCAGTGAGTCCCGCGTACAGGAAGTCGGACAGTCCTTGCCGGAACAGCGCGGTGCCGAGGTGGTACAGCTCGGCGAGCCCGAACGCGTCCGTGGAGAACAGCAGCTTCCCGAAGGGCACGATCTCCATTGTCTCCGCGATGATCGCCGGCGCACGATGACCGGCGTTGTGCGTCGCGAGTCCCACGTCGACGAACACGTGCTCGAACACCTGCGCCAGATACGCGGCGTTCCGGTGGAAGGGATAGTTGTGCAGCAGCATGATCGGCACCCCGTGTGACCGGGTGGCCCGCAGCAGCCCGGTGAGCAGCAGCGGATCGCAGCGATGCAGATCGACATCGGAGTCGCCGAAACCGACGTGGAACTGGATCGGCAGGGCCAGGTCGATCCCGGTCCAGATCAGGAACCGGTGCAGCACCTCGTCCGCGAGCCGGACCGGTTCGCCCGCCTCGATCCGCGCGAGCCAGCGGCCCGCCGCTTCGGTGACCTCGCTGTCCGTCGGCCGCTCTCCCGCAAGGTCGAGGCCGACCCGGTAGGCGGCGATGGACTTGAACCCGACCGCGGTCGTCGCGCGTCTCGCCAGTTCCGCCACGAACGCCGTCGCGAATCCGGCCGCGGTGGTGGATCCGATCACCGCTTCGGCGACCTGTTCGAGCCGGACGATGTCCCGCGCGCGGGCGCCGGAGAGGGCCGCGAACTGCTCGGTCGTGGTCAGCGTGTCCGGCAGGAAGCCGCCGTCGAGCAGGAATTCGGTCGTGCCGGTGCCGCGCAGGAACCGCGCGTTGACCTCGGTGGCGCCCAGTTCGGCACGACGGGCCAGATAGACCTCGGCCGGGACGTGCGGCGGCAGGTCGAGCACCGGGGCGCAGCGGGCGCGGACCGCGAGCCCGATCAGCGAGTCGAACAGGGTCGTGCCCAGCGACGAGACGGTGTCGGCCTCGGTGAGCAGCTGTTCGAACTCGATCCGGCCCAGATCACCGGTGACGACGCCGTGGCAGTGGTGATCCACCAGCCTCGTCCGGGCGACGAACGGCAGGATCGGGGTTGCCGGCATGGGCGCGTCCCTTCTCGTGATCGACGAGTGCGGCCTCACCCTATGACCGGATCCGGGCGTGGCAAGGGCCTCCGATCGCGGCCAGGATGAGGAACCATGGTGAACCGGGAAGCACTGACCGCCCGCGCGACCGCCCTCACCGGGGAGCTCCGGGCCCGTGGTGTCGAGCTCGTCGCGCTGACCTTCGTGGACAACGCCGGGATCGCGCGGGTCAAGGCGGTGCCGCTGCGGAAACTGCCGTCCGCGGCCGCGTGGGGTGTCGGCGCTTCGAAATCCTTCGATTTCTTCGGCTCGGACGACGTCATCACCGGCGGCGAGCATTCCCTGGGCCCGGTCGGTGACCTCCGGCTCCATCCGGACCTCGACGCGCTGACCGTGCTCGCCGGGCAACCCGGCTGGGCCTGGGCACCGGTGACGAAACTCGACCAGGAGGGCGAGCCGCATCCACAGGATCCGCGTGCCCTGCTGGCGACCGCGGTGGACCGGCTCGCCGCCCGGGGACTGCGGGCACGGATGAGCTTCGAAATCGAATGGGTGATCACCGATGCCGGCGCCCCGGACGATCCGACCTCGGCCACCGCGGGCCCGGCGTACGGCTACGCGAGGCTTTCCGAGCACGCGGACTATCTCCGCGCCCTGGTGTCCACTTTGGACCAACAAGGGCTCGGAGTCGAGCAGATCCATCCCGAGTACGCCGACGGTCAGTTCGAGCTGTCGGTCGCCGTAGCCGACCCTGTGCGCGCGGCCGACGTCGCCGTCCTGACGAAGGAGACGATCCGCGCGCTCAGCCACCGGCACGGGCTGAAGGCGTCCTTCACCCCGAAGTTCGCGCCCGCCGGCGTCGGCAACGGCGGGCATGTGCACCTGAGCGTCTGGGACGGCAGCCGGAACCTTTTCTCCGGTGGGGAAAGGGTTTTCGGACTGACGCCTGCCGCCGAGTCGTTCAGCGCGGGAATCCTGCGGCGGCTGCCCGCGCTGCTCGCTATCGGGGCTCCGTCGGTCGTCAGCTATCTGCGGCTGGAGCCGCACCACTGGGCGGGCGTGTACGGCGGGTGGGGACTGGAGAACCGGGAGACGCCGCTGCGGCTGGTGCGCGGCGTCGCCGGGAACCGGGACTCGGCGGCGAACCTCGAGGTCAAATGCTTCGACCTGACCGCGAATCCGTATCTGCTGGCGGCCGCCCTGCTGTTCGCCGGGATGGCCGGAACCGACGAGGGAGCGACCCTTCCGGTGCCGCTCGACGTCGACCCCGGGACCTTGACCGAGGAGGAGCGCGCCGCTCGCGGGATCGAGCGGCTGCCCCAGCGGCTGGAGGAGGCCGTCGCCGCGTTCGAGGCGGACAAGGATCTCGCGGCCGCGTTCGGCGCTCCGCTGGCGACGACGATCGTGGACGTGCGGCGGGCGGAGATCGAGCGGTTCGCGCACGCGACCCCGGAGGAGATCACCGCGGCGCAGCGGTGGCGGCACTGAGCCTGTAGCTCCGGTGAGCGGCCGGTCCAGTGGGTCGTGAGTGGCGATTCGGGTTAGAACCCGAATCGCCACTCACGACCAGCGTGAGGATCAAGCGGGGGCGACGGTCTTCCGCACACCGGCGGCTAGTTCGGCCGAAAGCTCGCGCACCGCGTCCAGTCCGCTCGCGGCGGCGGTCACCAGCGCGGAACCGACGATGACGCCGTCCGCGAATCCGGCGACCTGCGCCGCCTGCTCGCCGGAACGGACGCCGAGACCGACGCCGATCGGCAGGTCCGTATGCGCGCGGGTCCGCGCGACCAGGTCCTCGGCGTGCACGCCGACCTGGTCACGGGCGCCGGTCACGCCCATCACCGCGGTGGCGTACACGAAGCCCGAGGCGGCCTCGACGGTCTTCGCGATCCGCTCCTCCGAGGAGGACGGCGCGACCAGGAAGATCCGGTCCAGACCATGCTGCTCGGAGGCGGCCATCCACTCGTCGGCCTCGTCCGGGATCAGGTCCGGCGTGATCATGCCGAGCCCGCCCGCGGCGGCGAGGTCCCGCGCGAAGCGGTCGACGCCGTAGCGGTGCACCGGGTTCCAGTACGTCATCACGACGGCCTTGCCGCCGCGCGACGACACCGACTCGACGACCTCGAACAGGTGCTTGAGCTTGAAACCGCCGGAAAGCGCGCTCACCGACGCGGCCTGGATGGTCGGGCCGTCCATGACCGGGTCCGAGTAGGGCACGCCCACCTCGACCAGGTCGGCGCCGCCGTCGACCACCGCGGCCAGCAGGTCCTTCGACCCGTCGACCGTCGGGAAGCCCGCCGGGAGGTACCCGATCAGGGCGCCACGCCCCTCCGCGCGCGTCGCCGCGAAGAGGTCACTCAACCCGCTCATGCGTTCTCCACCAGGCCGAAGTACTTCGCGGCCGTGTCCATGTCCTTGTCAC
This sequence comes from Amycolatopsis sp. PSD-21, assembly GCF_055561455.1. NCBI lineage: Bacteria > Bacillati > Actinomycetota > Actinomycetes > Pseudonocardiales > Pseudonocardiaceae > Amycolatopsis > Amycolatopsis sp. PSD-21. The sequence continues at coordinate 6,446,661 of NZ_CM145712.1, forward strand.
CACGACCGGACAGGTTCACGATGATCAGCCCCTCGGGACCGAGTTCGCGGCCCAGCACCAGCGCGCCCGCCAGCGCGTGCGCCGACTCGATCGCCGGGATGATGCCCTCGGTGCGCGAAAGCAGCTTGAACGCGTCCATCGCCTCGGCGTCGGTCACCGGCCGGTACTCGGCGCGGCCGCTGTCCTTGAGCCACGAGTGCTCCGGGCCGACGCCCGGGTAGTCGAGGCCCGCGGAGATCGAGTGCGACTCGACGGTCTGGCCGTCCTCGTCCTGCAGCAGGTACGTCATCGCGCCGTGCAGGTTGCCCGGCGTGCCCTTGGTCAGCGTGGCGCCGTGGCGGTTGCCCTCGATGCCCTCACCTCCCGGCTCGAGACCGACGAGCCGGACGTCCGGGTCGTCGATGAAGCCGTGGAAGATGCCGATCGCGTTCGACCCGCCGCCGACGCAGGCCGCGACGGCGTCCGGCAGGCGTCCGGCCTGCTCCAGGATCTGGACGCGGGCCTCCTCGCCGATGATCTTGTGGAAGTTCCGCACCATCATCGGGAACGGGTACGGGCCCGCCGCCGTGCCGAACAGGTAGTGCGTCGTGTCGGCGTTGGTGACCCAGTCGCGCAGTGCCTCGTTGATGGCGTCCTTGAGCGTGCGCGAACCGGTCTTCACCGGGACGACCTCGGCGCCGAGCAGCTTCATGCGGGCGACGTTCAGCGCCTGCCGCTCGGTGTCGACCTCGCCCATGTAGACGATGCATTCCAGGTCCAGCAGCGCGCAGGCGGTGGCGGTGGCCACGCCGTGCTGACCGGCACCGGTCTCGGCGATGACCCGCTTCTTGCCCATCCGCTTGGTGAGCAACGCCTGGCCCAGCACATTGTTGATCTTGTGCGAACCGGTGTGGTTCAGATCCTCGCGCTTGAGGAAGATCCGGGCGCCGCCGGCGTGCTCACCGAAGCGCTTGGCCTCGGTGAGCAGCGACGGACGGCCGGCGTAGTCGCGCAGGAGACGCCGGAACTCGTTGACGAAGTCCGGGTCGTTCCGCGCCTTGTCGTACTCGGCCGCGACCTCGTCGACGACGCCGATCAGGGCCTCGGGCATGAACCGTCCGCCGTACGGGCCGTAGTAGCCCCGGTCGTCCGGATCGTGCTTGCCGTGGGGTTCTTCGTGGTACTCCGTGGTCATCGAGAAGGCCTCGGGCAGGCAGGGTGCGATCCGGCGGTGACGAGCTTGACCAGCGCGCCCTTCGGGTCACCCGAAGCGACGAGCCCTTCGCCCACGAGGACGGCGTCGGCGCCGTGACCCGCGTAGGACATCAGGTCGCCGGGGCCGCGCACACCGGACTCGGCGATCTTGAAGACGTCCATCGGCAGGCCGGGGGCCAGCCGCGAGAAGACGTCCCGGTCGACCTCGAGGGTGTGCAGGTTGCGGGCGTTGACGCCGATCACCTTCGCGCCGGCTTCGAGGGCCCTGTCGGCCTCTTCGGCGTTGTGGATCTCGACCAGCGCGGTCATCCCGAGGGATTCGACCCGGTCCAGCAACGCGATCAGGGCGTTCTGCTCCAGGGCCGCCACGATCAGCAGGACCATGTCCGCGCCGTGCAGCCGCGCCTCGTGGACCTGGTACGGGCTGACGATGAAGTCCTTGCGCAGCACCGGGATGTCGACCGCCGCGCGGACCGCGTCGAGGTCGGCGAGGGAACCGCCGAACCGGCGCTGCTCGGTCAGCACGCTGATCACCCTGGCGCCGCCGTCGGCGTAGTCCTTCGCCAGCGCGGCCGGGTCCGGGATCTCGGCCAGATCGCCCTTGGACGGGCTGCGCCGCTTCACCTCGGCGATGACGCCGATACCGGACTCGCGCAGGGCCGCGAGCACGTCACGTGGGGGCGCGACCTGGGTCGCGCGCTTCTTCAGTTCGTCGAACGGCAGAACCGCCTCGCGCTCGGCGAGATCGGCACGGACGCCGGCGACGATGTCTTCGAGCACGCTCACCGGAGTCCCTCACCGGCCGTCGTACTCACTGATTCCTTCGCAAGGTCGCTCACAAAAACCTTCCCCTTCCCGCCGAAACGATGCTAACCCCCGCACGGATACGGCCTGGTTCCGGGTATGTCCGTTACTCCGAATGCCAACCGTGTCATCTTTCGCGGCGTAGATCTCGGAAACGCGCGTTTTCCGCGGCCATCACCGGGTCGCGGTGGGATCTTCACCTTCGGACAGCGCCTCCCACAGCTCGGTCTCCGGATCCTTGGCGGCCTTCTTCTTCGCCCCCGGCGCCGAGTACTTCGCGCCGAGGCGAGGCATCCGGCCCGCGCCCTTGATGGCTGCCAACCCGCCCGCCGTCACGAGAATTCCCCCGAGGATCGCGAGACCGCGGGCTCCCAGCATTTGAGCCACGGGCAAACCGTCGGCGAAGCCGCTGAACGAGCCGCCCGCCACGCCGATCCACACGGCGGCGATACCGGCCACGGCGAGTACCACGCCGAGCACCCGGCGTGGCCAGCCGCCGGTGGCGATCAGCCCCGCCGTGCCGGCGAGCGCCAGCAACGCGAGCGGAATCAGCGCGACCGCACGTTGTGAACCGGTTTCCGTGTACAGCACCGTGCCGCGCACGCCGCCGTCGCGGAACTCCGCGAACCAGACGAGCTGCGAAGAACCCCACAGCGCGACCGCGCCCAGCAGGAGGCCCACCACGGCGATCCACAGTGGACGCTTGGCCTTCTTCGCCGGGGCGTCAGACACGAGTGCTGTCACCCGCCGGGTCGAGCTCGTCCGCGGCGATCATCGTCTGCGCCGCCGCGACGGCGGAGAGCACGGTGCGGGCCTTGTTGAGCGACTCGTTGTCCTCGTAGTCGGCCACCGAATCCGCGACGACTCCCCCGCCGGCCTGGACGTACGCGGTGCCGTCCTTCATCAGCGCGGTGCGGATCGCGATCGCGGTGTCGGCGTCCCCGGCGAAGTCGAGGTAGCCGACGACACCGCCGTAGAGCGCCCTGCGGGTCGGCTCCAGTTCCTCGATCAGCTGCATCGCGCGGACCTTCGGCGCGCCGGAGAGCGTCCCCGCCGGGAAACAGGCGGTGACGGCGTCGAAAGCCGTCTTGTCGTCGAGGAGTTCGCCGGTGACCGTCGAGACGATGTGCATGACGTGGCTGTAGCGCTCGACGTCGAAGAAGTCGACGACGCGCACGGTGCCGGGTTTGCAGACCTTGCCGAGATCGTTGCGGCCGAGGTCGACGAGCATCAGGTGCTCGGCGCGTTCCTTCTCGTCCGCCAGCAGGTCCTTGGCCAGCTGCGCGTCCTCCTCCGGGTCGGCGCCGCGCCAGCGGGTGCCCGCGATCGGATGCGTGGTCGCGCGGCCGTCCCGCACGGTGACCAGCGACTCCGGGCTGGACCCGACGATGTCGAAACCGTCCAGGCGCAGCAGGTACATGTACGGGCTCGGATTGGACGTGCGCAGCACGCGGTAGACGTCCAGCGCGTCGGCCTGCGTCTCGATCTCGAAGCGTTGCGACGGCACGATTTGGAACGCTTCGCCCGCCTTGATCGCCTCGACCGCCTTCTCGACGGCCGCGTGGAAGTCCGGCTTGGAGCGGCGGCGGGTGAACTCGGGCGCCGGCCGGTCGAAGACGGCGGCCGTGGCCGGGGCCGCGACGTGCAGCTGCTTGGTCATCGCGTTCAAGCGCGCGACGGCGTCGTCGTACGCGGCGTCGACACGCTCGGCCGAGTCGTCCCAGTTGACCGCGTTGGCGATCAGCGTGACGGTGCCCTCGTGATGGTCGAAGGCGGCCAGGTCGGTCGCCAGGAGCATGGTGAGCTCGGGGATGTCGAGGTCGCGCTCGGCGAGTTCGGGGAGCCGTTCGAGCCAGCGGACGGCGTCGTAGCCGATGTAGCCGACCATGCCGCCGGTGAGCGGCGGCATTCCGGGCAGCTGCTCGGTGTGGAGCGTGGCGACGGTCTCGCGCAGCACGGTGAGCGGGTCGCCTTCGGTCGGCAGGCCGACCGGCGGGGTGCCGGTCCAGACCGCCTCGCCGTCACGCACGGTCAGCGCGGCGGGGCTGTCGACGCCGATGAACGACCATCGGCTCCACGACGCGCCGTTCTCCGCCGATTCGAAGAGGAACGTCCCCGGCCGGTCGGCGGCGAGCTTGCGGTAGACCCCGATGGGGGTCTCGCCGTCGGCGAGCACGCGGCGGACAACGGGGATGACGCGACGGCCCTCGGCGAGCGCGCGGAACTCGTCGCGCGAAGGGCTGACCGAGCCGAGCCCCGACGGGCTGGCGTTAGCGGCGCTGACCATGCCGCTCATTGTGCTGCAACGCCCGGGCGGGCGGGGACGCGGGGATGAATTCAAAGAATGTTGAATTTCGTGCCGGGTCCGTTCATGATGACGCCATGGCTGTTGACGACACTACCGCGCGGCGCCGGGGACGGCGGCCCGGCGGACAGGACACCCGCACCGCGCTGATCGAAGCGGCGCGCGCGGTGTTCGGTGAGAGCGGCTTCGACGGCGCGACCGTCCGCACGATCGCGACCCGGGCAGGGGTCGACGCGGCGATGGTCAATCACTGGTTCGGCAGCAAGGAGGGGCTGTTCGCCCAAGCGATCCTGAAGCTCCCCTTCGACCCGCACGAACTGCTCGCGGAACTTCAGGACGGGCCCGACGAGGAGTTCGGCCGGCGGATCGTGCGCACCTTCCTCACCCGATGGGACGGCGCGGGCGGTGATGTGTTCCAGGCACTCGTCCGCAGCGTCGCCGGGCACGAACAGGCCGCGGCCGTACTGCGCGGGTTCTTCCAGAACTTCTTCACGAAGGTCATCGGCGGGCTTGGCTCGGACCGCGTCGAACTGCGGACCACGCTCTGCGCCTCCCAGCTCGTCGGGATGGGGCTGGTGCGGTACGTCGCGAAGTTCGAACCCATGGCGTCGAGCGAGATCGAGCCACTGGTGACCGCGATCGCGCCGACCGTGCAGCGCTACCTGACCGGGAACATCGACTGAGCGGCTCCGGCGTGTGCGCCCTCCGATCACGCGAGTTCCGCCTTCGATCACGTGAGTTCGCCGTCTGGACACGCGAATCGCGCCCAAGGCCTCCTTGCCTACCCTGACGGTAGCGAAGGAGGCCTTCACCACCCATCGAGCGGAGGGTGACGCCGCGCGTGAGGAGAAACGGAACTCACGGGCCGGGTGTCGTCCGATCAGGCCGTGTCCGGCTCGATCTCCTTGACGGGAACCGTGTAGAGCGTGTCCTTCGAGAACCGTCCGCGCGGGAAGATCACGATCATGTCCGTTCCCTCGCCGCCGATGAAGACAGGGACTTTCTCGAGTCCCTTGAAACGTGGAGCGATCCGCAGCGACCTGCGGGTCTGAAGCAGCTTGTAATCGCGCTCGAGATAGACGTCGATCCTGGGGTACAACCAGCCGGGCCGCACGGTCGCCGTGGCCTCGCGCAATCCGGTCTTCGCAGTGGAGCGATACCTCCTCCGCCAGAGATAGGCGGCGTACAGGCACGCCACGAAGCCTGGAAAAGCCGAGAAAGACAACGGAGTCAGCAAAATGTCGTCGGAGTCGCCGACGGCCTCCCCGTTCAATGCCAGGAGTTTCGCAGGGTTTCCCGGCGCGTAGACCACAGACACCTTGTCCCCGGCCTCGAGCCCATGAGCCGCTCTCATGCCGACCGCGATCGCGCGTGGATTCGAGCCACCGAAATAGGTGAGCGTGATCTTGTGACGTCCGGTTTTGGAGGACGGCTCGACCTTTTCCACCGTGCCCTCCACCCAGACGCCGGACCTCACCAGCTCCTCGGAATCCGGCTTGAGCAGGTCGAGACCGAACTGGCAAACGACGAAGAAGATCAGCCAGAGCACCGACAAAGCCAGCGCGCGCACCTTGAACTGCGACAGTTTCTCGATCAAGGGGATGGCCACGTCGTCGTGTACCGCCGACGTGTCAGGGCTTTCGGCTCCCGAATCGGGCCGAGGCCGCCCGGCGACCCGCGGACGCCGTCGCGGACGGTCTCGATCGTCCGATCTTCTCCCTGCTTTCATGCGCTGAGGTTAATCGAGGGAAATGCCTTTTCCGGCCATCGAGTCGCATCTCGCTCCAAGGCAACCGCGAGCGCTCAGCGAGCGTGCAAGTCAGCAGGCGCGTCAGCCCGCGAGCAGCACCGCGATCAGCGCCAGCGTGCCGGGGACCACCTGCACGAAGAAGATCTTCTTGCTCGCCGTCGCCGTCCCGTAGAGCCCGGCCACGATCACGCAGGCGAGGCCGAAGATCTTGAACTGCCAGGCGGTGCTGCCGGTCGCGATCAGGCCCCAGATCAGTGCGGCGGCGAGGAAACCGTTGTACAGCCCCTGATTCGCCGCGAGCGCGGAGCTCTCCTTCGCGAATTCCTCGGTGGTGCCGAAGGAGGCGCGGGCACGCGGTGTGGTCCACAGGAACATCTCGAGCACGACGATGTACAGGTGGATCAGGGCGACGATGCCGACCAGGACGTTGGCGACGACATTCACGGATTCTCGCTCTCGTCGGCCAGCAACAGCCGTTCGTCGGTGTCGAAGCAGGTGTGCGTGCCGGTGTGACAGGCCGGGCCGGTCTGGTCGACGCGCAGGAGGACGGTATCGCCGTCGCAGTCGATCCGCACCTCGCGCACGTGCTGGACATGGCCGGAGGTCTCGCCCTTGACCCACAGTTCCTTGCGGCTGCGCGAATAGTAGGTGCCGCGCCGCGTGGTGAGGGTGCGTTCGAGCGCCTCGTCGTTCATCCACGCCATCATCAGCACGTCCGATGTGGAGTGTTCGACGACGACGGCGGCGATCAGCCCGTCCGCGTTGCGCTTCAAGCGATCCGAGAGGGCGGGGTCAAGCGTCATTCGTGGCTCCGAGAAGGTGCCGTTTCACCGGCATCGAGTTGAGCAGGACCGCCGTGTAGATGTACCCGGCGAACAGCAGCCCGGAGACGATCTTCACCCAGAAGAGTTCCGCCGCCAGCAGGGAAAGCGCGTGCAGCAATCCGAAGAGGAAGCTGACGACGAAACCGGCGAACCGCGCCGAAGACATCTTCAGCACCAGCCCCGCCACGACCAGGCCGCCGAGGACCAGCGAGGTCCCCGGCAGCAGGAACGTCCTCGCGGTGGAGTACGGCGCGAACATGAGGATCACGGCCATCGCGATGTAGACGAGGGGAAGCCCGAGCAGCAGTGCGCAGACGACCTTGACCTCGGTGGAAGCCTTCCATTTGGCCAGGATCACCGGACCACGACTCCCCCGGCGCGCAGCGCGTTCTTGACCTCGCCGATCTTCAACTGCCCGAAGTGGAACACGCTGGCCGCGAGCACCGCGTCCGCCCCCGCCTCGACGGCGGGCAGGAAGTGCTCCAGCGCGCCGGCGCCGCCGCTGGCGATCACCGGGACCCGGACCGCCGCCCGCACCTGGGTCAGGAGTTCGAGGTCGAAGCCGTTCTTGGTGCCGTCGGCGTCCATCGAGTTGAGCAGGATCTCACCGACGCCGAGTTCCTCGCCGCGCGCGGCCCACTCGACGGCGTCGATCCCGGTGCCGCGGCGCCCGCCGTGCGTGGTCACCTCGAAACCGGACGGAGTCGGCTCGGTCCCCTCCGGGACCCGGCGCGCGTCCACCGACAGCACGACGCACTGCGCGCCGAACCGGCGGGACGCCTCGCGCAGGAACTCCGGCCGCGCGATGGCGGCGGTGTTGATGCTCACCTTGTCCGCGCCCGTGCGCAGCAACCGGTTGACGTCGTCGTTCGTCCGCACGCCGCCGCCGACGGTGAGCGGGATGAACACCTGCTCCGCGGTCCGGCGGACGACGTCGAAGGTGGTCTCACGGTCCCCGGAGGACGCCGTGACGTCGAGGAACGTGAGCTCGTCCGCGCCCTCGGCGTCGTACAGGCGGGCGAGCTCGACGGGGTCGCCGGCGTCGCGCAGGTCGGCGAAGTTGACGCCCTTCACCACACGGCCCGCGTCGACGTCGAGACACGGGATGACCCTGACTGCGACTGACATGGGGACAAGCGTAGTCAAGAGCCGTTCTAAGCTCGCGGGATGGCACAGGCGGGGCGGCGGCCGGGGCAGACCGAGACGCGGGAGGAGATCCTCGAAGCGGCTAGGCGCAGATTCGCCGAACAGGGTTACGACGGGGCGACCGTCCGCGCCATCGCGGCCGACGCCGGGGTCAACGCGGCGCTGCTGCACCATTTCTTCGGCACCAAGCAACGGCTCTTCGCCGCGTCGATGAACCTGCCGGTGGATCCGGGCGAGCTGGTCCCCCGGATCCTCGAAGGCCCCGAAGCGGAGATCGGCGAGCGCCTCGTCCGCGCGTTCCTCGGCCTCTGGCAGGCGCCGGACGGCCGCGCGCCGTTCCTGGCGATGATCCGGTCCGCGACCACCAACGAGCAGGTCGCGACCATGATGCGGCAGTTCCTGGAGCGGGCGGTGCTGGCGCGGGTCGCCGAAGCGCGCGGCGTGCCGAAGGTGCGGGTGGCCGGGATCGCCGCGCAGATGATCGGGTTCGCGCTGCTGCGCTACGTCATCGGGCTCCCGCCGCTGGTCAACGCCTCGGAGGAGGAGATCGTCGGGATGCTGGCCCCGGTCGCGCAGTACTACCTGACCCCCGGGACCGAAAAAGTTCGGCTCCCGATGCATCAGGACGGTGGTCTCGCGCGTCACTGGAGCGAGACCACCGGCTGAGGGGACACACGTGCCTGCGACCTTCGACGAGTTCGTCGCGGATCGCCTGGACGGCCTCCTGCGCTACGCGACCGTCCTGACCGACGACCCGTACCTGGCGCAGGACATCGTCCAGGAGGTGCTGCTGCGTGCCCAGGAACGCTGGCCGAAGATCGACCATCCGCCGACGTACGTCCGCCGGATGGTGACCAACGAGTACCTCTCGTGGCGGAGGCGCCTGGCGGTCCGCCGGGTGACGCCGTCGTCACCGGAAGCGCTCGACCTGATGAGCCCGCCGGTCTCCGATCACGCCATCGAGTACGGCGAACGCGACGCGATGCTGGACCGGCTCGCGAAGCTCCCGCGCAAACAACGCGCCGCGATCGTGCTCCGCTACTACGAGAACTACTCCGACGAGGAGATCGGCGCGGTACTCCGCTGCGCGACGTCGACCGTGCGCAGCCAGATCTCGCGCGCGCTCGCGACGCTGCGGGAAACCGAACCGTCCCCGTCCGTGCCCACGGGAGCCCGCAAATGACCCGACTGAGCGAAGAACACACCGAGGACCTGATCCGCGAGAGCCTCGAACACCTGGCGACGCGGGCCCCCGATGGTGCCGAGATCCGCGACGCGCTGAACCAACGGTCACGAAGCCGCCCGAAGATGGCCTTGGCGCTGGTCGCGGCGGCGGTCGCGATCATCGCGCTCGGCGTGCCGCTGGGCCTGCGGGCCTACACCACGGTCACGCCGGCTTCCCCGCGCGACGCGGACTGGTCGGTGCTGCCGTACAAACCGGGCTGGCTGCCCGACGGCTTCACGGAGATGAGCCGCTCCGCGAAGCCCTATCCCGCGCCTCAGACCAGGATGTGGAACGGCGGCGAGGCGGGCCAGATCCAGCTGACCACCACTCCGCTGGACGAACGGCGCGGGCCGTGGACCATCGCGCCCGCCCCGAACCAGATCATCGTGCACGGCCGGGTCGGCATGGTCTCGGAGGTCTACGGCGACGCGACGATGCTGACGTGGTCACCCGACGACGCGTACGTGCTGAACCTGACCCTGTACGGCGTGCGGGACGCGCGCGGCGTGGGTCAGCGGATCGCGGACGAGATGGTCAGGGACGGCCGCGCCCGGGTGTCGGGCGAGCTGCGCTTCGGCCGGTTGCCCGCCGATCTGGCGCTGTCCGCGGTGAACCTGCCCATGGCGGTCGGCGGCGGCCGGACCGAGCTCGAAGCCACCCGTGCCGGGCAGCCCACCGCTCCGGCGGTCGTCACGGCGAGGCTCGGCGGCGAACGGCCGGAAGCGGGCGACGCCGCGCCCGTGCCGCTCAAGATCCGGGGCCTCGACGGTTTCGCCCTCCCCGCGCGGAACGGGCGGCTCGAGCGGCTGGACGAAACGGTCGCCGTCCAGGTCGAAGGCGGACGCTGGCTCACCGTGTCGGGTAAGCGGGACCGGGCGACGCTGCTCGACATCGCCGAGGGCCTGCAGATCGTCCCCGGCGACTACAGCTGGTTCGGGAAACCGCCGGAATAGTGGCGGGCGGGCGGCGGTTGTCGACGGCATGACGGACACCTACCGCTCCATCGCGTTCACCGAGTACGGCGACTCCGGGGTCCTGCGCGTCCTCGAACGCGAGCTTCCCGTGCCGGGTCCCGGCCAGGTGAGGGTCGCCGTCCGGGCCGCGGGGGTGAACCCGATCGACTGGAAGATCCGTTCCGGCCTGATGGCGGAGGTGTATCCCGCGAAGTTCCCCGCCGTCCCCGGCGGTGACATCTCGGGCGTGATCGACGCGGTGGGCGAGGGGGTTTCCGAGTTCGCCGCCGGTGACGAGGTCTTGGGGTCCGGTATCGGTGGGTACGCGGAGTACGTCCTCGCGGATCCCGCGAAACTCGTCCGCAAGCCCGAGGCACTGTCCTGGGAGCTGGCCGCGGCGCTGCCGGCGGTCGTCAACACCGCCTATCGCGCACTCAACCTCCTGGATCTGCAGGAGGGCGAGACGCTGCTCATCGACGGCGCGGCGGGTGGCGTCGGCACCATCGCCGTCCAGCTCGCCGTCGCCCGCGGACTCACCGTCGTGGGCACCGCGAGCGAAGCGAACCACGATTACCTTCGCTCGCTGGGCGCCGTCCCGGTGCAGTACGGCGAAGGGCTCGCCGAGCGCGTACGCGGCCTCGCTCCCCAGGGCATCGACGCCTCCTTCGACGCCTCCGGACGCGGCTCGCTCGCCACCCTCGTCGAGCTGACCGGCGGCCCGAAGCGGGTCATCACCATCGCCGCTCCGGACGCGGCCGACCACGGCGTCCGCTTCACGTCGGGCTCCCCCGCCGAGCAGGTCCCCGGCTCGCTGGCCGAAGGTGCCGCGCTCGCCGCCGAAGGCAAGCTCGACCTGCCGATCGCCCGGGTGTACCCGCTCGACGAGGCGGCCGCGGCCCAGGACGAGAGCGAAGCGGGCCACGTCCGGGGCAAGCTCGTCCTGGTCCCGTGAACCTTCCCGCGACGGCGAGCTGGCTGCATCGGGACGCGAGGACCGGCGTCGAGGTCGCGTTCTTCGAGCAACACGAAGGCGGCTGGCGGATCAGCGGGGCCACGACGGCGGTCGAGGACGGCGAAACCTGGTTCGTCGAGTACGCGATCACCGTCGACGTCGCCTGGCATACGAGGTCGGCGGAGCTTTCCGGCCGGTCGGCGAGCGGGGCCCGGCACACGGTCCTCGAATCCGGCGGCGACGGCCGCTGGCGAGTGGACGGAGTCGCGGATCCGCGGCTCGACGGCTGTTTCGACGTGGATCTCGAGTCGTCGTCGATGACGAACACGCTGCCGGTGCACCGGCTCGGCCTGGCGCCGGGCGCCGCCGCCGAAGCGCCCGCCGTATACGTCCGGGCGGGCGACCTCGCCGTGGAGCGGCTCGAACAGCGCTACGAGCGGATCGGTGACCGCGATTTCGCCTACGCGGCACCGGTCTTCGACTTCTCCTGCGTACTGCGTTACGACCGGCACCTGCTGGTCCGCGACTACCCGGGCATCGCCATCCGGCTGTCCTGAAACCCGCACCCCTTGACTCGCGCTTCTCAACGGGCGCAGAATTAAACGCATGGCTAATTCAGCGATCTCCGTGACGGGACTGAGGGTCGTCCGCGGCGGTCGCGAGGTCGTCAAGGACATCGCGTTCCGGACGCCACGCGGCCTCATCACCGGTCTGCTCGGGCCGAGCGGCTGCGGCAAGACGACGCTGATGCGCTCGATCGTCGGCGTGCAGATCGTCGCCGCGGGCGAGGTCACCGTGCTCGGCCATCCCGCGGGCAGCCCGCCGCTGCGTCGGCTGATCGGCTACGCCACCCAGAACCCGGCCATCTACGCCGACCTCACCGTCACGGAAGCCTTGCGCTACTTCGCATCCGTCCTTCGCGCGCCAGTGTCCGATGTGGACAGGGTGATCGCCGAAGTCGGGCTGGCCGACCACGCGGACAACCTTGTCGGCTCGCTGTCGGGCGGCCAGCACAACCGCGCCAACCTCGCCGTCGCGCTGCTCGGGAAGCCCGAACTGCTCGTCCTCGACGAACCGACGGTCGGCCTCGATCCCGTGCTCCGCGACGAACTCTGGTCGCTGTTCCGCGGCCTCGCCGACGGCGGCGCGACGCTGCTCGTGTCCAGTCACGTCATGGACGAGGCCGCGCGCTGCGACCGGCTGCTGCTCATGCGCGAAGGCCGGATCCTCGCCGACGACACCCCGGCCGGGCTGCGCGAACGCACCGGCACGACCGATCTGGAGCAGGCGTTCCTGCGGCTCGTCCGGGAGACGGAGATGACCTCGTGAACCCCACGCTGACGCTCGCCACGGCCCGCCGCATCCTCCTTCAGCTGCGGCACGATCCGCGCACCGTCGCGATGCTGATCGTCGTCCCGTCACTGCTGATGGTGCTGCTGCGCTTCGTCTTCAACTCCGAAGCGGTGTTCAGCCGGGTCGCCCCGGCGCTGCTCGGTGTCTTCCCGTTCCTGATCATGTTCCTGATCACCTCGATCACCACGCTGCGCGAACGCACCACGGCGACCCTGGAACGGCTGATGACCCTGCCGATCGGCCGGATGGACCTGCTCTTCGGCTACGCGATCGCGTTCGGTTCGATCGCTGTCGTGCAGGTCGGCGTCGCCGCCGGGGTCTCGCTCGCCTGGCTCGGCCTCGACATCGCGGGCTCGATCGGGATGCTGCTGCTCATCGCCGTCCTCGACGCCCTCCTCGGGATGGCGCTGGGCCTGTTCGTGAGCGCGTTCGCGCGGACGGAGTTCCAGGCGGTGCAGTTCATGCCGCTGTTCGTGCTGCCGCAGATCCTGCTGTGCGGGCTGTTCGTCCCGCGCGGCGAAATGGGCTGGCTCCTGAACTGGCTTTCGAACGTGATGCCGCTTTCGTACGCGGTCGAAGCGCTCACCCGGGTCACCACCTCGGGCACCGTGGACGCGACCCTCATCCGGAACCTGCTCATCGTCGGGGCCTGCGCCCTGGCCGCGCTGGTGCTCGGCGCGGCGACGCTGCGTCGCCGGACGCCCTAGACTTTCCACATGGGATCGGAGTTCGAGCGGATCGCCGCCGAGAAGTACGTCGTCCTGACCACCTTCCGCAAGAACGGCACCCCGGTGCCGACGCCGGTCTGGGCGGCGGGTGACGGCGGCGAGCTGGTGCTCTGGTCCGAGCGGAAGGCCGGCAAGGTCAAGCGCATCCGCAACAGCGGCCGCGTCGAGGTCCAGGCCTGCGACTTCCGCGGCGCCAAGACCCATGGTGACGTCGTCGCGGGCGAGGCGCGGCTGCTGGACCTCGACGAGACCGAACGGGTGCGCAAGGTGATCGCGCGGAAGTACGGGATCACCGGGCGGGTCACGATGTTCTTCAGCAGGCTGCGTGGGCCGAAGGACCGGACGGTGGGGATCGCCGTCAAGCTGGCGGAGTGACCCGGGGGGGGGGGCAGATGCTCATGTCGCGAAAGCCACTTTCGGGACATCAGACGTCGCGAAAGTGGCTTTCGCGACGTGCCACCGGCTGCCGAACCGCCTGCCCCCACTGACGCTGCGAAAGTGGCTTTCGCGGCACCCCTCGGCCGGCACCGGCTCACTCAGGCCGCCTGCAGCGCCCGCAGCCCGGCCGCCAGCGCCGCCGAATCGTGGTCCGGCCCGCATCCCTCCACCAGAATCAGATCGCCGGGGATGTGGTCGGCCCGCAACGGCAGGATCTCCTGGTACGCGGGCGAGTCGTACCACTCCCGCGCGGCGTCCAGGCTCGGGAACTCGATGAGCACGAGCGCCCCCGGCCACTCCCCCTCGACGACGTGGACCCCGGCTCCGTGCACGAGGAACCTGCCGCCGAAGGGGTCGAGCGTGGCCTGGATCCGTTCCATGTACTCGAAGACCTCTTCGGCCAGCACGGCGGCGGGGCGAAGGTGGGCGAGTCCGTAGGCGGTCATGGTGTCCTCCAGGTTTCGTTGTCCTGGAAGGAATCCTGACCGAGCCGGCGCGTGGCGTCGATTACCCGGGAGGTAAAGCTCAGAACTCCGCGACGGCCGCGAGCGCCTCGGGCAGGGTGAACGCGCCGGCGTAGAGCGCCTTGCCGACGATGGAGCCTTCGACACCGTCGCGGGCCAGCGCGGCCAGCGCGCGGAGATCGTCCACACTGGACACACCACCGGAGGCGATGACCGGCGCGTCGGTGCGGGCGGCGACCTCGCGGAGCAGGTCGATGTTCGGCCCCTGGAGGGTGCCGTCCTTGCTCACGTCGGTGACGACGTAGCGCTGCGCGCCGTCGCGGTCGAGCCGGTCGAGGACCTCCCAGAGGTCACCGCCGTCCTGTGTCCAGCCGCGGGCGGACAGCCGGTGCCCGGCCTCGGTGATCCGCACGTCCAGCCCGATGGCGACGCGGTCGCCGTAGGAGGAGACGACCTTCGCGGTCCACTCCGGGTCCTCCAGCGCCGCGGTGCCGAGGTTGACGCGGCGGGCGCCGGTGGCCAGCGCGGCCTCCAGCGAGGCGTCGTCGCGGATGCCACCGGACAGCTCCACCTGGACGTCGAGCTTGGCCACGACGTCGGCGAGCAGCTCGCGGTTGGAACCCTTGCCGAACGCGGCGTCGAGGTCCACCAGATGGATCCACTCCGCCCCGTCGCGCTGCCAGGCGAGCGCCGCCTCCAGCGGGCTGCCATAGGAGGTCTCGGTGCCGGCCTCGCCCTGGACGAGTCGCACGGCCTGGCCATCGGCCACATCAACGGCGGGAAGGAGCGTGAAAGTCACGCGCCCACTCTAAGACAGGGTGTTCAGCCAGTTGCGCAGCAGGTGCGCCCCGGCGTCCCCGGACTTCTCGGGGTGGAACTGGGTCGCCCAGAGCGGCCCGTTCTCGACGGCGGCGACGAAGTCCTGGCCGTGGTTGGCCCAGGTCACCTTGGGCTGCTGCCCGGCGAGGCCGGAGTCCAGCTCCCAGGTCCGCGCGGCGTAGGAGTGCACGAAGTAGAACCGCGTGTCCGCGTCGAGCCCGGCGAACAACTGCGAATCCTCCGGGGCGCGGACGGTGTTCCAGCCCATGTGGGGCAGGACGTCGGCCTCCAGCCGGTCGACCGTGCCCGGCCACTCCCCGGCGCCCTCGGCCTCCACGCCGTGCTCGACCCCGCGTTCGAACAGGATCTGCATGCCGACACAGATGCCCAGCACGGGACGGCCGCCGGCGAGACGCTTGCCGATGATCTTCTCCCCCGACACCGAACGCAGCCCCTCCATGCAGGCGGAGAAGGCGCCGACACCGGGGACGACCAGGCCGTCGGCCTCGAGCGCGCCATGGGGGTCGGCGGTGACCTCGACGTCGGCGCCGGCGCGCTGGACGGCGCGTTCGGCGGAGCGGAGGTTGCCGGACCCGTAGTCCAGGATCACCACGCGAGGAGTAGCCACGCTCTCCAGGCTAGCGGACCGGATTTTCCCCGGATTCCCCGTTTCGACCTTCACTCTTCTGGGTAATAGCGACTCCGAGTGAAAGGCCGGCGCAGGACCGCCTGCACTTTTGGAGGAACGATGCAGGACGCCGACGAACTGACCCGCCTGCTCAGCGCCTGGCGGGACGACATCGAGAGCGTGCCTTTCCCTACCTTCGCGGAGCTGCTGATCCCGGCGCAGAAGCGGCGCTCCGCCCCCGCCCGGACGGCCACGGCATCGGTTCAGGTGACGAAGACCACCGGATGGCGGAATCACTGACACCCGACTCCGGTCGCGTGTGTGGTTTTCTTCATAAGAAGACGACCCACCGAGCCGACCAGGAGTGACCGCATGAGCAGCAGCCCGGATCCGCGCGACTTCCTCGATCTCGACGCCGAGCTCACCGCCGAGGACCGGGCCATGCGGGACGCCGTGCGCTCCTACGCCCAGGACCAGCTCCTGCCGAACGTGGCCGAGTGGTACGAGACGGGCGCGCTGCCCGCCACCGAGCTCGCCAAGGGATTCGGGCAGCTCGGGCTGCTCGGCATGCACCTGGAGGGTTACGGCTGCGCCGGGACCAGCGCCGTCGCCTACGGCATCGCCTGCCGGGAACTGGAGGCCGTCGACTCCGGGTTGCGCAGCTTCGTCTCGGTGCAGGGTTCGCTGGCGATGTACGCGATCCACAAATGGGGCACCGAGGAGCAGAAGCAGGAGTGGCTGCCCCGGATGGCCGCCGGTGAGGCGCTCGGCTGCTTCGGCCTGACCGAGCCCGACGCCGGCAGCGACCCCGGCAGCATGCGGACCCGCGCGGTGCGCGACGGCTCGGACTGGGTGCTGAGCGGCACGAAGATGTGGATCACCAACGGGACCGTCGCCGACGTCGCGGTCGTCTGGGCGCAGACCGACGAAGGCGTGCGCGGTTTCGTAGTCCCCACGAACACGCCGGGTTTCACCGCGAACGAGGTCAAGCACAAGCTGTCGCTGCGAGCCTCGCTGACCGCGGAACTCGTGCTCGACGGCGTCCGCCTGCCGGATTCGGCGGCGTTCCCCGAGGTCAGGGGCCTGCGCGGACCGCTGTCCTGCCTGAACGAGGCGCGCTACGGGATCCTGTTCGGCGTCGTCGGCGCCGCTCGCTCCTGCTACGAATCCGCGCTGGAGTACACGCTGAGCCGGGAACAGTTCGGCAAACCGCTGGCCGGATTCCAGCTCACCCAGCGCAAACTCGCCGATCTCGTCGTCGAGGTCAACCGCGCCGGGCTGGTCGCGCTGCGGATCGGACGGCTCAAGGACGCCGGGACGCTGCACCACAACCACGTCAGCTTCGGCAAGCTCGCCAACGTCCGCTCCGCGCTGGAGGTCGCGAGGACCGCGCGCGCCATGCTCGGCGCCAACGGGATCTCGCTGGAGTACCCGGTGATGCGGCATATGTCGAACCTGGAAACCGTGCTGACCTACGAAGGCACCGAAGAGATGCACGCGCTCTCGCTCGGGCAGTCGGTCACCGGGCTCGCCGCCTTCCGCTGAGTTTTCCGGAACGCCGATCGAGGGACGACGCCTGCCGTCGTATATCTGCTTGTGTGTATATATAGGCTCGTGTATGTTGGCTGTCATGACCGCTACCGTGCAGCAGCGGCTGGCGGCGATCTCTGAGCCGAACCGGTTCCGGATCGTCGAGCTGCTCAGAGAGGGACCGCAGCCGGTCGGCGCCATCGTCGACGCGCTCGGCCTCGGTCAGCCGCAGGTGTCCCGGCACCTGAGGCTGCTCGCGGAGGCAGGCGTGGTCGAGGCGACCAAGCGGGCACAGCAGCGGATCTACCGGTTGCACCCCGAAACGATGCAGCTGATCAGCGACTGGGTGCGAGGTTTCGCGACGCTGTGGGCCGGACGGATGGATCGTCTCGGCTCACTTCTCGACGACGACCGCCCGTTCGAACCGAACCCGTGAGGAGGCCGGCCGTGCCCGACGGCATCGAGATCGACAGGGCGAACAACACCGTCCACATCAGCCGCACCTACGCCGCGGGCGTCGACCGTGCGTGGTGGGCGTGGACCGACGCCGAGGCGATCCGGCGATGGTGGGGCCCGCACGGCTGGGCGGCCACCGTCTACGAGATGGACGTGCGGCCCGGCGGCCGCTGGCGGTTCCAGATCGCGCCGGAGGACGGCTCGGCGGCCGCGGTACGCAGCGTCGCCACCTACACCGTGGTCGAGCCGTGTGCCGAACTGGCCTACGAGGACGCGTTCGCCGACGAGGCGTGGCGGCCCGACGGCACCGGCACCTTCCCCACCAAGGTCACCTTCGCCGCCGCGGGCATCGGCTGCACCGTCGAGGTCAGCGCGGCCTTCTCCGACGGCGCGGCGCTGCGGCGCGCTGTCGAACAGCACATGGCGGACGGCTACGCCGAGGCGCTCGAACGCCTCGGCGGCGTACTGGACACCCCGAACGACTTCACCTGAGGAGAACCGACCATGGACACCATCACCTCGGCCGACGGCACCACGATCGCCTACGAGAAGACCGGCTCCGGTCCCGCGATCATCGTGGTCAGCAACGTCGCGGAGGACCACACCTCCGTCGAAGGCCTGGTCACGGCGCTGGCCAAGGACTTCACCGTGCTCACCTTCGATCGCCGTGGCCGTGGCGCCAGCGGCGACCCGCAGCCCTACGATCCGGCGCGCGAGATCGAGGACATCTCGGCGCTGATCGACGTCCTCGGTGGCTCCGCGGCCTTGACCGCCGGATCCGGCGGCTGCGGGATCGTCCTGGACGCGGCCAGCGCGCTGGGCGAGAAGGTCAGCGGCCTCTACCTGTACGAGCCCCCCTTCATCGTCGACGGCTCCCGGCCGCCGGTTCCCGCCGATTCCGTCGAGCACATGGAAGCGCTCGTCGCGGCGGGCAAGCGCAGCGAGGCGGGCGAGTACTTCATGCGCGAGGTGGTCGGCGTCCCCGCCGAATACCTCCCGATGATCACGCAGGACCCGTCCTGGGAGAAGACGACGGCGTACGCCCACACCTACGCCTACGACGGCCGGATCTGGCGCGGCCTCCAGGACGGCACGCCGTTGCCCACCGACCGCTGGAGCATCGACGCGCCGATCGCCGTCGCCGTCGGCGGCAACGGTGAGGCGTTCATGCGCACCGGCGCCGAGGCACTGGCCGCGATCCTGCCGAACGTCACCGTGCTGACCCTGGAAGACCACGACCACAGCGCTTTCTGGATGGCACCCGAGCCCGTCGCCGGGCAGATCCGCGACTTCCTGCTCGGCTGAGCGCCGGAAACTGTCGGTGCGGGCCTCTAGGGTCCGCGCATGACCGATTCCCCCGAGTTCCAGTCCGTCGTCGAGCTGCGCCGGTACACGCTGCACACCGGCCGCCGGGACGAGCTGATCGAGCTCTTCGAGCGCGAGTTCGTGGAGAGCCAGGAAGCCTGCGGCATGCGCTTGTTCGGCCTCTTCCGCGAGCCGGCCGAGCCGGACAGGTTCGTGTGGCTGCGCGGTTTCCGGGACATGGAGTCCAGGCGGGCCGCACTCGAATCGTTCTACTACGGGCCCGTGTGGCGAGCGCACGGGCCCGCGGCGAACGAGACGATGATCGACGCCTCCGACGTCCTCCTGCTGCGCCCGTCCGGGCCGGGGTTCCCCGCTCCCGGCGGCGCCGGGGATTCCCGGGTGCTGGTGACGGTGTGCCATCCGATCGGTCCCGTCAAGGAGTTCTCCGAGCACTTCGCGGAGAACGTGGCGCCCGCCCTGCGGGAATCCGGCGTGGAGACGTTCGGCCACTTCGAAACCGAGCCCGCGGAGAACACCTTCCCCCGGCTGCCCGTGCGGGAGGACGAGCGGGTGTTCGTCTGGTTCGCGAAGGCCGCGGACGAACACCGCGAACTCCTCGCCCGGGCGGGCGCCGAACTCGCGAGCCGCCTCGAACGTCCTTGGGAACAGCGGGAACTGACGCCGACCGCGCGGTCAGCGCTGCGCTGAAAGGAGGTCCGCGAGTCCGTCCGGGTACAGGATCGCCTTGCCGCTGGCCACGTCGGCCATCGGCAGCCAGTGCACACGCGCGCCTTCGTCGAGCACCACGCCGACCTCGTCGCGCTCGTAGAACGTCTTGTCCGTCAGGTCCGCGGTGAACAGGAACACGATCTCGTGCCCCGGCCTGCCTTCGTAGGTGTACACGTTCTCCAGTACGGCGATCTGCTCGACCGAGGTCAGCTCCGCCGCGAGTTCCTCCTGGAATTCGCGGTGCAGCGCCTCGGCGGCGGTCTCCCCGAACTCGATCCCGCCGCCGAGCGGGCGATGGTAGGTCACCCCTTTGGTGTGATCGCGGCCTTCGAACACGAGAAGGTCTTCACCACGCCGGATGACCCCGAGCGCGAGCGGGCGGATCTTCGTCATCCTGGTGACGCTAGCGGAGGAATTCCTTGACGGACAAGGCGATCGAGCCGGCGTCGAGGCCGTGCGCGAGGTCGTGGTCGGCCATTTCGCCGTAGATCCGTACTTCCGCGTCGCGCCGGACGCCGAGGGAGAGCAGCCGGTGCGGCGTTTCGGACAACGCGCCCGTCACCGCGTGCGCCGACGTCCCCGCGAGGTACGGCTCGATCAGCACGACGTCGGTGGTCCCGGCGGCGTCGACGGCCGCGCGCAGCCCGGCGGCGTCGAACGGCCGGACGGTCGAGGTGTAGAGCACGGTCACGTCGAGGTCGGCGGTCGCCTCCAGCGTCCGGTCGAGCATCGGCCCGACGGCCACCACGACCCCTCGCCCACCTTCGCGTAGCGTCTGCAGGCCCGCGCCCAGATGGGCTTTCGCGTTCTCCTGCGCGGAAAGCCGGAGGTAGACGCGCCCGTCGCCCGGGATGGACTCGAGCAGCAGCCGCCGTGCCTCTTCGGGATGCCCCGGCACGTGCACGGTCCAGCCCGGCAGCGTGTCGATGAGGGCGACGTCGCCGGGCGCCTGGTGGGTCCGCCCGGCGGTCGGCATGTCGTAGGACGCGCCCGAGGACACCAGCACGGCCCCGACGTCCTGGTGCCCGAGGTCGAGTTTGACCTGCTCGAAAGCCCGCTCCACGAGGAAAGACGAGAAGGTGTGGACGATCGGGCGCATCCCGGCCAGCGCGAGGCCGCCCGCGGTGCTCATCATCAGTTGTTCGCGGATGCCGACGTTCAGCACCCGGTCGGGATGTTTCCGCGCGGCGAAGGCGAGTTGTGCCGCGGAGATGTCGGCGAGCACGACGGCGACGTTCGGGTCGGTGTCGAGCGCGTCGGCGGCGGCTTCGAGGAACGTTTCACGCATGTTCACGGGTTCAGCCCTTTCGCTCGACGGTCGCGACCACGGCGAGCGGCCGGTCCGGATGCGGTGTGGTGAAGGCTTCGTGGAGCGCGTCGTGATCGCGGCCGTCGACGGTGCGGGTCGTCCAGCCTTCGACCTCGAACCGGCGCGCGATCCCGCCGGGCCAGCCGTGGGTGGCCGAGGAGTTGTCGATGACGACCGCGGTCAGCTGCGGCATGCCGATCCGGCCGGCGACCGCGATGGCCTCCTGGTTGGAGCCTTCGTCGAGCTCCGCGTCGCCGAGGAGGGTGACGACCTTGGCCTCACGGAATCCCTTGGCGCGCAGGCCGAACACGGTACCGATGGCCAGCGGGAGACCGTGCCCGAGCGAACCGCTGGAGATCTCGGCCACGGGCAGCCTCGCCCGGTCGGGATGGTGACCGAGCCGGGACTCGGCCGAGGTCCAGTCGGCGAGTTCCTCCTCGTGGATGAAGCCCTTCTTCGCCAGCACCGCGTAGTAGGCCATCGGGCCGTGGCCCTTCGACAGCAGGAAACGGTCGCGGCCCGGGGCACGGACGTTCTCCGGGGTGATGTCGAGCACACGGTCGTAGAGCACCCACAGGACGTCCACTGTGGACTCCGCGGCGGCCTGATGCTTCTCGTCGCCGGTCATCAACGAGATCAGCCTCGGCAGATCCTCGTAGCCGGTCTTGGTGTCGGTGGTCATGAACCGAGGTTGCAACCTCGACTTAGGTCGAAGTCAAGGCTAGCCTGGCGACGTGACGAGACTGGCTGAACACCTGAGCATCGGGCAGGTCGCCGACCGCAGCGGCGTGCCCCACACGGCTTTGCGTTTCTACGAGGACAAGGGTCTGATCAGTTCCGAGCGTTCGGCGGGCAATCAGCGCCGGTACTCGCGTTCGGTACTGCGCCGGATCGCCTTCATCCGCGCCGCGCAACGGGTCGGGCTCAGCCTGGACGACATCAGCTCGGCACTGGAGACCCTGCCCAAGGACCACGCCCCCACCAAGGCCGACTGGGCCCGGCTGTCCCGGGGCTGGCAGGACGAGCTCGACGCGCGGATCGACGCGTTGCAGCGCCTGCGCGACAGGCTGACCGGATGTGTCGGCTGCGGTTGCCTCTCCCTGCGCAGCTGCGGGCTCTACAACGCCGACGACCAGATGTCCCGCTTCGGCCCCGGCGCCGGGAAACTGCGCCCGGCTTCCGAGGGCGGCATCTGAATTCCGTTGCCACGCGGGTGCCGGACGTGCGTCACTGTGACTCGAAATGGACAAGAAACACCTCATCCGGGTCTCGAAACGACTCTCCCGGCATCTGCGCCACGCACCCGGCGATATCGGCGTCACCCTCACCCCTGACGGCTGGGTCGACGTCGACACACTCCTGGCGGCCTTGCGCCGCAACGGTTTGCCGCTCACCCGCGCCGAACTCGACGAAGTGGTCGAGGGCAACGACAAGCGGCGCTTCGCCTTCGACGAGTCCGGCCTGCGGATCCGCGCCAGCCAGGGCCACAGCGTCGACGTCGACCTCGCCCTGCCCGCCGCGATCCCGCCGGACGTGCTCTACCACGGCACGGTCTCCCGGTTCCTCGGCGCGATCCTGCACGAAGGGCTCCGGCCGATGAAGCGGCACGCCGTCCACCTTTCGGCGACCGTGGACACCGCGCGGACGGTCGGGGCGCGGCGCGGCGTCCCGGTGCTGCTCGCCGTGGACGCCAGGGAGATGACCGCCGCCGGGCACGAATTCCAGGTGAGCGCGAACGGCGTCTGGCTCACCGCCGCCGTTCCGCCGGAATTCCTGCGCCGTCTCCCCTAGGCCGTGTCCGGTAAGTCTGTTCGATGGGCTTCGTGATCCAGGTGGTTCCTGACGATGCGGGCGGGTCGGCCTCGTACCGGGTCGTACTCGCGGCCTAGACCAGGCCGTTGGCCCGCAGGAGCCCCAGCGTGCCCACGGTGAACATCCCGTTCCACTCCAGCGCGGCGGCCGGCGAATAGCTCGTGTAGTCGACGCGCCAGCCGCCGTCGTCGTGCTGCCCGCCCGCCACCCGGCGTAGATCCGCTTCGATGACCTCGGGCCGGAAGAGCTTCCGTGCCGGGCCGCCGGGTTCCGGCGCGAAGTCGAGCGGGCGCATGGCCTCGCCCTCGATCCCGCCGCCGACGGCGACCACGCCGTCGTCCGGGACGAACCGGCCGAGCTTCTCGACCAGACGCGTGTCGCCCAGGGCGTCCACCAGCTTCATCGCGAAGGCGAGCACGAGCGCGTGCGGTGCCTCGTCGAGCTTCTCGATCTCCTCCAGGCAGTAACCCGTGGCCTTCGCCAGCCAGGGATGCGCGGCGACCGCGGGGTCGTGCGCCGCGACGCGGTGCGCGGTCACCGCGACGATCGCGGTGATCTGCAGCGAGGAGACCGCCGGATCCGCGCTCGCCCAGAACGGCGCGCTGCCGACGGGATCCGGCATCGGCAGCGCGAACGGGATCCCGCCGTCGGGCAGGGAGATCGAGGCGAGCCAGTCGCAGAGTTCGGCCGCACGCGGACTTGTCGACTTGCCGACGTCGGCGAAGACCTCGAAGGCGTGCAGCGCACCGGCGGGCTGGCTTGTCGCCGAGCGGCAGTCGGGTTCGAGCCCGTGGCCGTAGCCCCCGTCGGGATTGCGGTACGCCTCCAGCGCGGCGAGCGCCGCCGCCGGATCACCGTCGCGGAAGAGGACGTCGAAGCGCCGCCTGTCGAGCAGCCGGGCCTGGGTGGCCATGAACGTGGCCGCCGCGTTCAGATCGATGTTCATGCCGACAGGGTCGCGCGGATCGCGGCACCTGTCTTGAACACATCGGTCACGAACGGCGGCGCGGGCGGTTGTAGAGCTTGCGGCCGACGGCCAGGAGCGTTTCACGCAGCGTCTCGTCGTCGAGCGAAGCGACCTCGGGCGAGCCGCCGGCGAGGGCGATACCGGCGAGGAGCACCTGCGCGGTGACCATCCCCAGCGCGTCCGGCTCCGGGCCGGCGAGGATCTCCAGCAGCCGGTTCTTGAAGCTTTCCGAGCGGTGGACGGATTTTTCGATCGCGCGGGCGATACCGGGGTCGCTGGAGAACAGGGCGACCAGCGCGCGGTGCCGCACCACGAGATCGACGAAACCGTCGAGCAGGTGGTCGATCTGCGCGCCACGGGTGCGCTGGGCGCGGGCGTCGTCGACGATGCCTTCGAGCTCACGCAGCACGGGTTCGGCTACGGATTCGGTGATCTCCGCCTTCGTCTTGAAGTGGTAGTAGACGGCGGCCTTGGTGACGCCGAGGGCGTCCGCGATCATCTGCAGCGAGGTGCCTTCCACGCCATGTTCGGTGAACAGCCGCAACGCCGTGCTCAATAGTCGCGTGCGGGTGTCCTCCACGTGGACGACGTCCATGTTCCCTCCTCGTTCAGCCGTCGGAGATTACGTCAAGCGTGGCCGCCCGGCCAAACGAGTACTAGCCGTGCGGCTAGTCACACACTTGCCGATCGGCTTGTAGGCCCCTAGCCGATCGGCTAGCTTGAAATGAACCTGAACGAGTGAACGGGAGACTTTCGTGGCCAGCTTCCTGTACCGCCTGGGCCGGTTCTCGTTCCGGCGCCGGGTCCTGGTGACGGCGGTGTGGGCCGCCGTCCTGGTGGCCCTCGGCGCGGGCGCGCTGACCCTGTCCGGCCAGCTTTCGAACTCGGTGACCATCCCCGGTACCGAATCGCAGAAGGCGATCGACCAGCTCGCCGACCGGTTCCCGGAAGCCGCCGCGGGTGGCGCGACCGCACGCGTCGTCATCTCGACGCCCGGCGACATCACCGACGAGGCCGGACGAGCGGCGATCACGGGTCTCGTCACCGGGCTCAAGGACGCGCCGAAGGTCGCAGGCGTGGCCGACCCGCTGCAGATGCAGGCCATCTCCCCCGACAAGCACGTCGCGCTGGCGCAGGTCAGCTACCGCGTTCCGGGCTTCGAGCTCACCGACGCCGACCGCGACGGCCTGATGGCCGCCGCGGATTCCGCCAGGGCCGCCGGGTACACCGTGGAATTCGGCGGTGACGCCGTCCAGGCGATGCCCGCCACGAACGCCACCGAAGGCCTCGGCGTCGCCGTCGCCGCGGTCGTCCTGATCATCACCTTCGGCTCACTGCTCGCGGCCGGGATCCCGCTGCTGACCGCGCTCATCGGCGTCGGCATCGGCATGGCGGGGATCACCACGGCGTCCGGTTTCCTCGAACTGAACACGAACACGCCGGTGCTCGCGCTGATGATCGGCCTCGCCGTCGGCATCGACTACGCGCTCTTCATCGTTTCCCGCTACCGGCACGAACTCACGATCGGGCGGGATCCGGAGGAAGCCGCCGGACGCGCCACCGGCACGGCGGGCTCCGCGGTGGTGTTCGCCGGGCTGACCGTGATCATCGCGCTGGCCGGCCTGACCGTCGTCGGCATCCCGTTCCTCGGCGAGATGGGCATCGCCGCGGCGATCACCGTCGCCATCGCGGTCGTCATCGCGCTCACCCTGCTGCCCGCCGTGCTCGGGTTCGCGGGCGGCAAACTGGCGGGCGGCAAGATCCGCCTGCGCCGCAAGGAAAACGCGACGACACACGGCGAGCGCTGGGCACGTTTCGTGGCCCGCCGCCGGATCCCGGTGCTGATCGCCGCGATCGCCGGTCTCGCGATCGTCGCCATCCCGGCCGCGAGCATGCAGCTCGGCCTGCCGAACGACAGCACCGCCGCGCCGGACACCACCCAGCGCAAGGCCTACGACACCGTCGCGCGCAGCTTCGGCGAAGGCGCGAACGGGCCGCTGGTGATCGTCGTCGACCTGAGCGGCAGCACCGACCGCAAAGCCGCGCTCCAGCAGGCGGCCGCGGGCATCGGCGGCCTCCCCGAACGCCCGATCGTCACGCCGCCGAAGACCAACCGGGCCGGTGACCTGGCGCTGCTGACCGTCATCCCGAAGAGCGGCCCGAGCAGCACCGCGACCGAAGACCTGGTCAGCGACATCCGCGGCCTGAACGCGGGCCTCGGCTCGGCCACCGGCGCGTCGC
Source organism: Amycolatopsis sp. PSD-21 (assembly GCF_055561455.1). Taxonomy (NCBI): domain Bacteria; kingdom Bacillati; phylum Actinomycetota; class Actinomycetes; order Pseudonocardiales; family Pseudonocardiaceae; genus Amycolatopsis; species Amycolatopsis sp. PSD-21. The sequence goes on from NZ_CM145712.1 coordinate 6,472,593, forward strand.
TGGCGGTGACCGGCCAGACCGCGGCCAACATCGACGTCTCGGAGAAACTCGCCGACGCGATGCTGCCCTACCTCGCGCTGATCGTCGGGCTGGCGTTCCTGCTGCTGATGCTGGTGTTCCGGTCGATCGTGGTCCCGCTGAAGGCGACGCTGGGCTTCCTCGGCTCCGTGGTCGCGACGTTCGGCGCCGTGGTGGCGGTGTTCCAGTGGGGCTGGCTCACCGACCTGCTCGGCGTGAAGACGACCGGACCGATCATGAGCATGCTGCCGATCCTGCTGATCGGCGTACTGTTCGGGCTCGCGATGGACTACCAGGTGTTCCTGGTGACGCGGATGCGGGAGGAGTACGTCCACGGCGCCGACCCGCAGCAGGCGATGGTCACCGGTTTCCGGCACGGCTCCCGCGTCGTGGTCGCCGCCGCGCTGATCATGATCAGCGTGTTCGCCGGGTTCGTCCTCGCGGAATCGGCACTGATCCAGTCGATCGGGTTCGCGCTGGCCTTCGGGGTGCTGGTGGACGCCTTCGTGATCCGGATGACCCTCGTGCCGGCGCTGATGTCGCTGCTCGGCCGCGGCGCCTGGTGGCTGCCGAAGTGGCTGGACCGCGTGCTGCCCGATGTCGACGTCGAAGGCGAGAAGCTCGCGAAGCAGCTGGATGCGCCTGACGAACGAGAGCTGGTCGACGCCTCGAAGTAGGTTCTGGAGGCGAAGGCGGCCTGGGCCCGGTGCGCCCATGTCGCGAAAGCCACTTTCGAGACATCAGACGTCGCGAAAGTGGCTTTCGCGACGCGCCGCTTGGACCCCCTCGATAAGTACGTGAAGGCCCCCTTCATTGCGTCTAGCGCAGTGAAGGGGGCCTTCACGTACTCAGGCGAGCGCCGCGCGGGCCTCTCCCAGCGCGAAGCCGAGCAGGTTCAGGCCGCGCCAGCGTTCCGCGTTCTCGGCGTCCGGGTGGTCGGCGGCGAGGCCGATCCCCCAGATCGCGTCCAGCGGACTGGCCTCGACCAGCACCCGATTCCTGGTACCGAGCAGGAAATCGCACAGTTCCGGATGCTGCCCGAACTTCGCGATCGTCCCCTCTAGGACGATGGCGGAGCGCGCGTCTTCCCACCGGCTCTGCTCGAATCCCCGCACTTCGCGGCCCAGCTCCTTGGCCTGACGCGGATGCCGGGCGGCGAGGATCCGCGCCGCGCTCTCGGCGTCGTCGAACAGGACGGCTTTGCGCCACATCATGTAGTGCTCCGCCGTCGGGAAGGTTTCGCCGTCGGCGGTGAACCGGGCGGGCCACCACTGGCTGAAGCATTCCGGACCGATCGTGCCGTCACGCCGCGGCTGATGACCCCAGAAGAACTGGAATTTGACGCGGCTCCCCGATCGCTGGAGCCGGACGACTTCGGCGACCGAGCGCGGGTTTCCGGACATGCCGGACAGCATGCCCGCCGCCGTCGCGGCGCGCAGCCGATTTACCGGGCGGCGGTCAGGCCAGCCAGGCGATGGCCCCGCCGATCGCCAGCACCGCGCCGATCCCCAGCACGACGGCCATGAACTTGACGCTCTTCCAGGTCGCGTAGACGCCGCCGATCAGGAAGCCGCCGAGCGCGAACAGCAGCACAGCGATGGTCGTGTTACTCACGACCGCCACCCTGCCACACGCCCACGGCCGGGACCCCGCCGGGCTCGGCCTTGCCACGGGCACCGAACCCGGCTAACGTACAACCACATGGTTGTACTTCGGGAGGAAAGCGAGGAATCGCTCAACCGGCTTTTCCGCGCCTTGGCCGATGGCACGCGCCGCGACATCCTGGCGCGGGCCATCACGGAAACGCCGTCGGTCTCCGATCTCGCCGCGCATTACGAGATGAGCTTCGCCGCCGTGCAGAAACACGTCGCCGTGCTCCAGCGCGCGGGGCTGGTCCGGAAACGTGCCAACGGCCGCGAACAGCTGGTCTCGACCGACCGCGAGCGGCTCCAGCGCGCCACCGAGCTGCTCGACTCCTACGAAGTCCTTTGGCGCCAGCGTGTGGCGCAGCTCGACGATGTCCTGCGAGAAGGGGAATGACGATGCCGATCACCTCTGTCACCAAGGAGCCCGAAAAGCTCAGTCTCACCGTCGTGGCGGACTTTCCCGTTCCGCGAAAGCGGCTTTGGGCGGCTTGGGAGGATCCAAGGCAACTGGAGCGCTTCTGGGGACCACCGTTCGCGCCCGCCACGTTCACCCATCACGATTTCCGGGCGGGCGGCCGCGCCGAGTACTACCTGTCCGGGCCCAACGGGGAGAGGTGGCCCAACTCCTGGAAGTTCACCGAGGTGAACCCCATCGACTCGTTCGAGGCGGAAGACGGCGACGACAACGACGCAAACATGCCCACCTCGATGACCTTCACCTTCGAGGCGACGCCCACGGGGTCACGGATGATCCACGTGACGCGGTTTTCCAGTGTCGAAGCCATGGAGAAGACGATCCCCGGGATGGAAGAGGGATTCCGGGCCGCGATGCCCCAACTCGACGCACTGCTGGAGGCGTGATGAGAAGACTCAAGATCATCGAGCACATCTCGCTCGACGGCGTGATCCAGCATTCCGAAGACGAGAACGGCTTCCCGTACAGCGGCTGGAACATGCCGTACCGGACCCCCGCCGGCCGGGAAGCCCTCCTGGCCGCGCACACCGAAAACTTCGACCTGCTGCTCGGCCGCCGAACCTACGACCTCTGGTCGGAGTACTGGCCGGACGCGCCGAGCGACCCGTTCGCGGACCGGCTCAAGGCGGCGACGAAGTTCGTCGTCACCCACCGGCCGGAAAGCCTGAAATGGGGCCCGTTCGAGGGAATCGGCCCGGACCTCGTCGAAGGCGTTCGCCGCGTCAAGGCGCAGGACGGCCCGGACCTCGTCCTCTCGGGAAGCTCCACGCTGACGTCGGCGCTGCTCGAAAACGGGCTCGCGGACGAAGTCGTGCTGGCCGTCTACCCACTCCTTTTGGGCACGGGCAAGCGTTTCTTCGCCGAAGGGACGCCTGCCTGCTCCTTGAAGTTCGCCGGCACCACGAGCACCCCGTCCGGTGTGCTCCTCAACACCTACCGCGTTTAGTCCTCTGGATGCGGTCCTCGCGGGTGCGACTACCGCATCCAGAGGACGAAATGCGGGGTCAGAGGACGCCCTTCGTCGACGGGATGCCGCCCGCCCGCGGGTCCGGCTCGGTGGCGGCGCGCAGCGCACGCGCGACGGCCTTGTACTCGGCCTCCGCGATGTGGTGCGGGTCGCGGCCGTGCAGCACCCGTACGTGCAGCGCGATCTGCGCGTGGAACGACAGCGAGTCGAACACGTGCCGCGTCAGCACGAACGGGTAGTTCCCGCCGATGGTGAAGCTGTTGAACTGCTCCGGCTCGCCGAGGTGCACGCAGTACGGGCGCCCGGAGACGTCGATCGCGGCGTGCGCGAGGGTCTCGTCCATCGGGATCCACGCGTCGCCGAACCGGCGGATGCCGCTCTTGTCGCCGAGCGCCTGCCGCAGCGCCTGGCCGAGCACGATCGCGGTGTCCTCGACGGTGTGGTGCGCGTCGATGTGCACGTCACCGGTCGCCTGCACCTTGAGGTCGAGCGAGCCGTGCACGCCGAACGCGGTGAGCATGTGGTCGTAGAACGGGACACCGGTGTCGATCTCCACCTGCCCCGTGCCGTCCAGGTCGAGCTGGACCGAAATGGACGATTCCCTGGTGGTGCGATCCACCTTGCCGACGCGACTCATCGCGGCACCTCCTTGCTGGCCTCGAGAAAGGCGTCGTTCTCTTCCGGCGTCCCGATGGTCACCCGCAGGTGTCCTTCGATGCCGACGTCCCTGATCAGCACGCCGTTGTCCAAATAGGACTTCCAGGTCGCGGGCGCGTCCGCGAACCGTCCGAAGAGGACGAAGTTCGCGTCACTCGGGACCGGCGTGAATCCCAAGCCCAGCAACGCTTCCACGACGCGGTCGCGTTCGGCCGCGAGTTTGGCGACCGAGGCGAGGGTGGCGTCCGCGTGCCGCAGCGCGGCGCGCGCGGCGGCCTGCGTGAGCTTCGAGAGGTGATACGGCAGCCGCACCAGCTGCAGCGCGTCGACGATCGCGGGCGCGGCCGCGAGATACCCGAGGCGCCCGCCCGCGAAGGCGAACGCCTTGCTCATCGTGCGCGACACGATCAGCTTCGCCGGGTACTCCTCGAGAAGCTCGACGGCGCTCGGCTGCGACGAGAACTCCGCGTACGCCTCGTCGACCACCACGATGCCCGGCGCCGCTTCGAGCAGCCCGCGCAGCTCGCCGAACGGGATCGACCCGCCGGTCGGGTTGTTCGGGCTGGTCACGAACACGATGTCCGGACGGCGTTCGCGCACCAGCGCGGCCGCCTTCTCGGTGTCGAGCGTGAAATCGTCGCGGCGCGGCACCGGCAGCCAGTCGGTGCGGGTGCCCGCCGAGATGATCGGGTGCATCGAGTACGACGGCTCGAAACCCAGGGCCGAGCGGCCGGGACCGCCGAAGGCCTGCAGGATCTGCTGCAGGATCTCGTTGGACCCGTTGGCGGCCCAGACGTTCGACTCCGACACGAGCACGCCGGTGGACACCGCGAGGTAGTCCGCGAGGTCCTGGCGCAGCGCGACGGCGTCGCGATCCGGATAGCGGTGCAGCGAAGCGGCTTCGGCGCGGACGGCCTCGGCGACGTCGGCCACCAGCGCGTCCGGCGGTGGGTACGGGTTCTCGTTGGTGTTGAGCCGGATCGGCACGTCCAGCTGCGGCGCGCCGTACGGGGTCTTGCCCCGCAGGTCGTCCCGCAGCGGGAGAGCGCCGAGCGTGATCTCCTCGCCGATGCTCATGCGCGCTCCCCTTCGAACCGCGCCGTGATGGCCTCGCCGTGCGCGGGCAGGTCTTCGGCGTTCGCCAGCGCGACGACGCGGCCGGCGATCTCGCGCAGCGCGTCCTGGCTGTAGTCGACGACGTGCACGCCCTTGAGGAAGCTCTGCACCGAAAGCCCCGACGAGTGCCGCGCGAACCCGCCGGTGGGCAGGACGTGGTTCGACCCGGCGCAGTAGTCGCCGAGCGAGACCGGCGCGTACGCACCGACGAAGATCGCGCCGGCGTTGCGCACGCGGGCCGCCACCGCCGACGCGTCCGCGGTCTGGATCTCCAGGTGTTCCGCGGCGTACGCGTCCACGACGCGGATGCCTTCGTCCACAGTGGACACCAGGATGATGCCGGACTGCTTGCCGCCCAAGGCTTCCGTCACCCGCTCGGAGTGCTTGGTCGCGGCGACGCGACCGGTCAGCTCCTTGTCGACGGCGTCCGCGAGCTCCTCGGACGTGGTGACCAGCACGCTCGCGGCGAGCGGGTCGTGCTCGGCCTGGCTGATCAGGTCGGCGGCGACGTGCACCGGGTCGGCGGTCTCGTCGGCCAGGATCGCGATCTCGGTCGGGCCGGCCTCGGAGTCGATACCGATGATGCCGCGCAGCAGCCGCTTGGCCGCGGTGAGGTAGATGTTGCCGGGCCCGGTGACGACGTCGACCGGCTCCAGCGTCGCGCCGTCGGTGTCGGTGCCGCCGTACGCGAGCAGCGCGACGGCCTGCGCCCCGCCGACGGCCCAGACCTCGTCGACGCCGAGCAGTTCGGCGGCGGCCAGGATCGTCGGGTGCGGGAGCCCGCCGAACGCGGCCTGCGGCGGCGAGCACAGCACGAGCGTGCCGACACCGGCGATCTGCGCCGGGACGACGTTCATCACCACGGTCGAGGGGTAGACCGCGAGCCCGCCCGGCGCGTACAGCCCGACGCGCTCGACCGGGATCCAGCGCTCGGTGACGGTGCCGCCGTCGACGACCTCGGTCGTGACGTCCTGACGTCGCTGGTCGCCGTGGACCTTGCGGGCGCGGACGATGGACTCCTCCAGCGCCTCGCGGACGGCGGGATCGAGGTTCGCGAGCGCGTTGGTGAGCTCGGCGGCGGCCACGCGGACGCCACCGGGACGGACCTTGTCGAACTTCTCGGTGAACTCGAGAACCGCCTCGACGCCGCGATCGCGGACCGCCTCGACCACCGGCCGTACGTGATGCAGCGCCGCGTCCACGTCGTACTCGGCACGCGGGAGCGTGCGCCTGAGCTCGGCAACGGACGGGACCTGTCCACGCAGGTCGGTACGGTTCAGCATGGGTCAAGGGTACGAGGTGGCCGGATCGCCCCGAGCAGGCACACTGGGGTGGTGACCAGCGATCCCACGATGAGGGAGGCCTCCGTGCCGCGAATCGGGTTGTGCCAGCTCACGGCCGCCGAGGATCCCGAGACGAACCTGAAGCTGATTCGCGAGGGCGTGACGGCCGCGGCGGGCGAGGGCGCCCGGATCGTCGTGTTCCCGGAGGCGGCGATGGCACGCTTCGGCATCCCGCTGGGGCCCGTCGCGCAACCCTTGGACGGACCATGGGCGTCCACTGTGGCCGGGCTCGCCGAAGAGCACGGCGTCGTGGTCGTCGCGGGCATGTTCACGCCGTCACCCGACGGGCGCGTGAGCAACACCCTGCTCGTCACCGGCGCGGGGCATCACCTCGGCTACGACAAGATCCATCTGTACGACGCCTTCGGGTTCGCCGAGTCCGGCACGGTCGCGCCCGGCGCCGCGCCCGCCACCTTCGAGGTCGACGGGACCACGTTCGGCGTCGCGACCTGCTACGACATCCGCTTCCCCGAGCTGTTCCGGAAGCTGGCCGACGACGGCGCCGACATCGTCCTCGTGCCGACGTCCTGGGGCGCGGGCGAGGGCAAACGCGAGCAGTGGGAGGTGCTGGTGCGCGCCCGCGCGCTCGACTCCGGCTGCTGGGTGCTGGGCTGCGGGCAGGCCGATCCGGCCACGACCTCGACCCCGGTGAACCCGAAGGCTCCCACCGGGATCGGCTACTCCACGGTCTCCGACGGTTTCGGCCGCGTCCACACCCAGCTGGGCGCCGGGCCGGAGCTGGTGGTCGTCGACGTGGATCCCGCGGTCAGCGGGAAGGCGCGGGCGGCGACGGGGGTGCTGGCGAACCGTCGCCTCTAGCGTCTACAGACCGCTCGAAGAAGGATTCGAGCACCACGATCGTCTGCGTCCCGGTGACGCCTTCGATGGCGTACAGCCTGCGCAGTGACGCCTGCAGCTCCTCGGTGGTCGGCGTGCGCACCTTCACCAGGAGCGAGGCCGGGCCCGCGATGATGTGCGCCTCGACGACCTCCGGCAGCGCCTCCAGCGCGGCCTTGGTCGGCGCGTCGCCCATCCACGAGCCCGCTTCGACCAGCACGTACGCCATCACTCCCCGGCCGACGGCCGCCGGATCGACGTCCACGGTCGTGCGCCGGATGACGCCCTGTTCGCGCAATTTGCGGACCCGCTCGTGCGCGGCGCCCGCGGACAGGCCGACCGCCTTGCCGAGCGCGGCGTACGCCTGAGTCGCGTCCCGCTGCAACGCGGTGAGCAGCATGCGATCCACGTCATCCATGGGTTGACCATATCAAGTTCAGCGGTTCATGATGATCGCAATATCTCATTCAGAGCACTGGGGTTCTCATGGACATGGTCAAGGCGCATTTCGAAGTCCTCGACGAACGGTTCGCCCGCGTCAACGGGGACGAGTGGATGCAGCGGATCCACACCGGCTGCCGGTGGACCGAGGGGCCCGCCTACTTCCCGGCAGGCCGGTACCTGGTGTTCAGCGACATCCCGAACGACCGGGTCCTGCGCTGGGACGAGACCACCGGTGCGGTCGGCGTGTTCCGCGAGCCCGCCGGATTCCACAACGGGCACACCGTCGACCGCCAGGGCAGGCTCGTCAGCTGCGAACAGGGCGGCCGCCGGGTGACGCGCACCGAACACGACGGCACGACCACCGTCCTCGCGGACACCTATCAGGGCAAGAGGTTCAACAGCCCCAACGACGTCGTCGAGTCCTCCGACGGCGCGATCTGGTTCACCGACCCGAGTTACGGCATCGACAGCGACTACGAGGGCCACCAGGCGGAAAGCGAGATCGGCGCCTGCCACGTCTACCGGGTCGATCCGGACGGTTCCGTACGGATCGTCGCGGACGATTTCTCGCGCCCGAACGGGCTGGCGTTCTCGCTCGACGAGTCGCTGCTCTACATCGCGGACACGCGGCAGAAACCCAGCCACATCAGGGTTTTCTCGGTGGACGGGTCCGTGTTGTCGGGTGGCGAGGTCTTCGCGACCTGCGACGCCGGCGCTTTCGACGGCGTGCGCGTGGACGCCGCGGGCCGGGTCTGGGCCGCCGCGCACGACGGCCTGCACTGCTTCGCGCCCGACGGCACGCGGATCGGGAAGCTGCGCGTGCCGGAGGTGTGTTCCAACCTGACGTTCGGCGGGCCGCGGCGGAACGATCTGTTCATCACCGCGTCCAGTTCGGTCTACACGCTGCGAGTGAACTTCTCGGGGCCCCGTTTCTGACGGCCGAAGCCGGCAGTGTGGCCGCGGAGGTGTCGCGAAAGCCACTTTCGAGACATCAGACGTCGCGAAAGTGGCTTTCGCGACACACGCTTCGGCCTAGGGAACACCTCGGCCGCACGAAGGCCGGCTTCCCTTCCCGCAGGGAAGTGAAACGCCCCTTCACCACCTGAAGGTGGGCAAGAAGACCTCGCGGCCTTGCCAGTCGAAGACTTACCGCAGCAGGCCCTCGCGGATCGCGACGCGCACGAAGCCGGCTCGCCGCCGCTCCCCGGTCTTGTCCCGGATCCGGTCGAGATAGGACCGCACGGTCCGCACGCTGATGTTCAGGATCTCCGCCACGTCGACGTCCCGTTCGCCCGCCGCGACCAGCCGCAGGACCTGCTTCTCCCGTTCGGACAGGACGATCTTGGGCCCGGCGTGGCGGTCTTCGCTGTCCTGGATGATCATCCCGGCCAGCGTCGGCGACACGTACGCGTTGTCGTCGGCGATGGTGCGGATGGCGCGCAGGAGTTCGTCGCCGTCGACGTCCTTGGAGAGAAAGCCTTTCGCCCCGGCCTGCATGGCGCCCAGTACCTCGGGCTGCTCGGCGTGCGCGGACACCACGAGCACCTTGTGCCCCATCTGCCCCACTTCGAGCACGGCGGCGGCGTCCTGGACACCGCGCAGCTTGAGGTCGAGGACGACGACGCTGCCGGGCGGCTGTTCCTGGACGGCGAACCGCGCGACGGAGTCGGCGACGGCGCCCAGCGCGATGTCGGGCGCTTCGGTGAGGACACGCGCGACGGCGTCCCGGTACAGCGGATGATCTTCGATCACCCCGACGTTGATCGGCGTGGTGCGTTTCGGCTGCTGCTCGTCTGCGTTCACCGGCGTCCTTCGAATCCGCCCGCGTCGGCGCGGGGCGCGACCGGCCGAGCCGGGCCGGGCACCTCCGGCGGAGACGCGAGACCGAGCTGGATGGCCTTGCGGACCAGACCGGCCCGCCTTCTCTCTCCGAGTTTGTCACGGATCCGGTCCAGATAACCGCGGACCGTCCGAACTCCGATGCCGAGGATGCGGGCGATGTCGACGTCGCGTTCGCCCGCCGCGACCAGCCGCAGGACCTGCTTCTCCCGCGCGGAGAGCGCGACGTCCGGAGCCGGCGCGGGACGGTCGGCGTTGTCCTTGATGATCATCCCGGCCACCACCGCGGAAACGTAGGCCCGGCCCCGCGCGACCGTCCTGATCGCGGTCAGCAGCTCGTCGACGTCGACGTCCTTGGACAGGAATCCCTTGGCACCGGCGGCGATCGCGCCGAGCACCTGCTCGGGTTCGGCCTGCGCGGACACCACGAGCACGTGATGGCCCAGTTCGGCCACCTGGAGCACGGCGGCCGCCCCGGCGATCCCCGGCAGGCCGAGGTCGAGCAGCACCACACTGCCGGGCGGCTGCGGATGGACGTGGAACCGGGCGACCGAATCGACCACGGCGCCCAGCTCGATCCCTTCGGCCTCGGTGAGGACCCGGACCACGGCGTGCCGGTACAGCGGATGGTCTTCGATCACCGCGACGTCGACCCGGTCGGTCTCCGGCCTGTCTTCGGTCACCTGCACGTTCCCGATCACCCCGTCCCACCCACCGCGGACACCGCACGACCCGCTTGCGCCGGGTCCAGCGCGGGACCGCGCGGAACCAGTGCCAGCAATCCATTCGGAACCGGCTGCCGTTCGGCTTGGCCGTACCCGAGCGAAGCGAGTGCCTCGGTGCTCGCCACCGGGTACTTCAGGCCCGTGTCGGTGACGACGTAGACCGTGCCGGAACCGGATTCCGCCACCACCGCGCCTCCCGACGGGGGCACGAAGACGGCGTCGGCGACGAGCGCGTCCGTGCGCGCCGTCACCGGGATCGCCTTCGCACCTTGCGGCAACGGGACCTGTGCGGAGATAACGATTCGAGAACCGTGTGCGCATAACGTCACGGACTGTCCGGTAACGGGCGCTTTTCGCGGGATCCGGTCCGGATACTCGGCGGGATCGGCGCCGCCCGTCCTCGCCGAGGCGACCTTCGGCACCGCGGCGACGTCGGCCGCGCGCACCGCGACGGGCGCCGGGACACCGTTGTAGGCGTCCGCGTTCTCCGGCGTGTTGATCAGCAGGCTCGCCTCGGTCTGGCCGATCGGCTGGAGCCCTTCGGCGCGGACGAGGTAGTAGGACGTCGCGTCGTTGGGCGACGCCATCGCGTCGACGACGCCGAGCACCGAACCGACCTTCGTCGCGGTGCCGCCGACCTTCGGGCCGGGACGTCCGGCGTCCTCGACCGCGCGGTAGGCCAGATCGCGTCCGGCGGCGACGGTACCGATCCACCGGGAGGACACCGCGATCACCGGATAGGTGTCGAACTGCAGCGCCGTGGCGGCTTCCGGGGTGAGCTTGTAGCGTCGCCCCGCCGTCACGAGGTAGCGCTCCCCGTCGGGGACACGGACCACGACGGCCTGGTCCCTCGGCAGGTCGACCCCGGCCGCGGGCGCGCCGAGGAGGACCGTCGTCTCCGGTTCGGCCGACGCGGGCGCGTCCTGAGTGGTCCGCGAGCAGCTCGTCCACGGCGTTTTCACGAGCGCGGCCGCCGCGGGCAACGAGTCGGGGGCGCCGGGAATGCCGATCTGCGAACCACGCGGCGCCTTCGCGAGCTTGTCCGAAGGGACGGTCACAGTGGCCTCGCCGTTGCCGCCCGCCATCAACCGCGCGGAGGCGTAGTTGAGCACGGGGTGCAGCGCGCCGTCCTGGCCGAGGATGTAGCGCGCGCCGGTGCCCTCTTCGACGATCACCTTGCCGCCCGCCAGCCAGTCCTTGCCGCCGGACGGGTTCAGCAGGCCGATCACGCCGAACACCGCGGTGACCAGCAACGCGACGCCGAGGCCGCACAGGGTCCCGATCACGAGCCTGCGGCTCGGGGCGACCGGGTGGTTGGCGTCAGCCGAGACCAGTGCCGAAACCAGTCTCCTGCGGAGGAATTGGTAGGCCTGGATCTGGTCCCGCTGCGTCCACACGCTCCCGTCCCCCGCCGCTCTTGCCCACCCGTTCGAGGGTGCTCACGTTAGGTTCCGGCCAGGTTCGCGGTGAGGGTATTTTTTACGCCCCTCCCCCGCGCGGGGCGGGGCTACCGTCGTGCGCGTGCACGGAGGAGGGGAATTCCTTGTCGGTTGAAGCCCCGGCCCGCCCGGTCCCGGAACAGGCGCCCGCGCGCGGGGTCGCGGGGGCGGCGCCACTGCCCTGGCTGCTGCCGATCCGCCCACTGCAGGCGGCGCTCTGGGAGATCGCCGGGATCGCGATCCTGCTGGCCCTGACCGTCGACGGGATCCCTCAGGCCGCGTGGATCAGCATCGTCGCCGTCGCCGGCGTCCTCGTGCTGACGACTTCGGTCCGCTTCGCCGGACGCCACGCCGCGGGCTGGGCGCTCACCTGGGCCAGGTATCGACTGAAGCGCCGCGACAAGAACGAAGTCCCCGATCCACTGCACCGGCTCGCCGGTCCCGTCCGGGTGCGCCAGCACGTCGACCGCGCGGGCAACCGGTTCGGCGTCGCCGAGGTCAGCGACGGGTGGAGCGCCATCGTGCGGCTCACCCCCGGCACCGTGGCACCGTCGCCGGACAAGCTCGTCGGCATCCTGCGCGAGGCGTACACGAGCACCGGGATCCCTTTGTCCAGCGCGCAACTGCTGACCTGGACCGTCCCCAATGGACAGTCCTTGCTGCGGGTCCGCTGGCTCACCGTCCGGTACCGGCCCGAGGACGCGCCCATCGCCGCGCTCGCCAGAGGCGGCGGAGAGCTCGGCGCGCTGCGGAGCACCGCCTGCGCGGCGCTACGCCTGATGGGCACGCTCGCCGAAGCGGGGTTCGAGAGCACCGTGCTCGAAGCGGGCGAGGTGACGGAGAACCTGCGCGTCGCGCTCGGCAGCGGCCAGGACGCGCCGGTGGACGGCTGGCGTTCCTGGGCTTGGGGCGGGGCGTCGCAGGTCTGCTACCGGCCACGGTCGGAGCGGGATCTCGGGCGGACGCTGGATCTTCACGTGCCCGGCTCGGCGTTCACCGCGACTTCGTACACGCTGTACCGGTCGCCTGGCGGACGCGAGAAGTCCGAGGTGACGATCCGGGTGGGCGGACGGCCGGGAGCGGAACCGGTGCGGCCGGCCGGGATCGCGGTCACCCCGCTGCACGGACGGCACGCGGCGGCGGTTCGGCGGACCCTGCCGCTGGCGCTGGAGAACTGAGGGGACGCCATGGACGTCGCGAAAGCCACTTTCGGGACACCAGACGTCGCGAAAGTGGCTTTCGCGACATCACCGCCGCCTCGGGCTCGCTCTATTCGACGCCGTGTGAACCGAAAGGGCGCGCGACGCGTTTCGTCCTCTGAATGTGGGCAGTCGCGCAACGTTGAAGGTTGCGAAAGCCACTTTCGCAACCTTCAACGTTGCGAAAGTGGCTTTCGCAACGTCAGCTAAGCCTTACCCGTCAACTGAATACGCTGGAGAGATCAGCCCCGCACGGCCTCGTAGACGCCCGCGATCATGCCGACGAACGGGATCAGCGAGAGCAGCACCAGGAACTCGACGATATCGAGAGTCCTTGCCCAGTAAGGAGAACGACGTCCCTTCGCGACACGCGTCGCGTAGGTGAGACAGACGCCGGCCGCGACGACCACGGCGCATCCCGCGGCGAAGACGAACGAACGCGGACCGCTCGCGGCGAGCCAGAATCCGGCCGCCGCCAGGGCCGCCGCGCCGAAACCGATGAGCACCACCCGCTGCGAACGGCCGGCGAAGGCACGCGAACGCAACATCAGCGCCAGACCCAGCAACGCGCTCAAGCCCGCTTCCCAAGCCCCGCCGGACGAAGACAGGACCACCGACGCCGAAACCACGACGAGCCCGAGCGCGACGAGCAGCCCGGTCAGCAACGCCTGCGCGTACGTCGTGCCGCCGACCATGTCCTCGCCGAGCGAAGGGTTCTCGTCGGCACGGAACGCGTCCATGTCGTCGGGCACCCGCGGCAGCGGCAGCCTGCCGAGCCGCAGCGCCATCATCGGCGCGACCGCGGCAAGCGCCGTCGCCACCACCGCGACCACGGCGGCCGCCGAAACCGGGCGGACGTCGGCCAGCAGGACGATGGCGGTGGTGATCGCGCCGAGCCCGGCCGACACCGTCACCGCGACGAACCACGGCAGCCGGTCCGCCACCGAAACGGCCGCGATCACGCCATAGACGGTCACCACCGCGAGCCCGGCGGCCAGCGGCCCGGCCGACAGCGAGAACAGCGGATGCGGCGGCAGGATCGACATCCCCGCCAGCAGCGCCGCGCCGACGCCGGCGAGCGCACCCGCGGCACCGGCCTCCGCATCGCCGTACGCGCGGCTCAGCGCGCCACCGCCCAGCACCAGCACGAGCGCGAGCAGCCCGGTCCCGATCGGCGCCAGCACACTGCCGGACGCCGCGGCCTGCACCAGCAGCCCACCGGCGAGCAGCAGCACCACGGACGCGACGATGCCGGCCTTGCGCGCCACCGACGGCCCCCACCGCCCGGTGCCCGACTCGGCGACGCTGGCGATCGAGTCGACGACGTCGTCGAACAGCAGCGGACCCCGCGGGCGTTCCCGCGGGGTCAGATGGAGGACTTCGCCGTCGCGCACCTGCGCCGCGGCGACCGTGAGCCCGAGCGCGAGCGGAGCGCCGCCGAGCCGCGACAGCACCCAGCCGGGATGCTCGGCCGACGCCTGCCCCGAAGCGCCCGCGAGCCGCACGAGCTGCGGGACGAGTTCGGCGAACGTGCTCTGCTGCGGCAGCGCCACGTCGACGCGCGCCCTCGGTGTCACCACCGTGACGCGCCGGGTGGAGCCCGCGATCGCGGCCGTCATGCTTCGATCGACTTGGCGGACTCGATGACCGGGGCGAATTTGGCGCTGCTGGCCTCGGCCAGTTTCTGCAGCCCGTTGTTGACCGCCTCCAGCACGATCTCCGAGAGGTTGCGCGCGTCGTACTGCCGCACCGCGCGCGGGTCGATGTCGATCGAGGTGAACCGGCCGTCACCGCGCAGCACGACGGTGACCTCGTTCTGCCGCGAGTGCGCCTTGACCTCCATCGCCTCGACCGAACGCTGGATGCGCTGCACCTCTTCGGTCTGCTTGCGGACCTGGTCCAGCAACTCGTCCATGTCCGGCATGGCGTAGGGGTCGGTGGTCACGAGTCTTCTCCTTCATCTGCGGTGAAATCCCGCCGGACGTGGACACTGCCCACGAACCGCCGGAAATCGTCGCCGAGGCCACGGGCCGCCTCGGGCGTTGCGGTACAGGCGATTTCGAGGATCAGCCGCTCGGCCGGGGTCGCCCCCGGCACGGTCAGCAGCACCTGCGTCTGCACGAGATCCTGTCCTTCGCCGGTGCGGACACGCAGCACCTGCGTCACTCCCGGCGCGATCCCGGTGCCGATCACCTTGCGCCGCACCACTTCGAGCGCGGCCATGGTCCGGCCGAGGCGCTCGACGGCCTCGTCGGCGATGTCGGTGATCTCCGCCTGGTCGGGCCGTTGGCCGATGCTCAGGGTGATGTTCGGGGTGAACTCCGCGTGCGTCCCGGTGCGCACCGCCACGAAGACCGCGCCCTCGGCGCCGACGGACGCCGGCTCGACCGGCACCCAGCCCTCGGGGATGTCGAACCCGAGCGGGAGGGAGACCCGGTCCTGCGTCATCGCTTCGCTCATCCCTGTCACCACGTGCCCACGTAGGTGATCGCATCGTCCCACGCCTCGCCGACGGCGTCCGCCGCCTGGCCCGCAGCGCCGCTGACCGCGTCGACGGCCGCGCCGCCGTACTCGCCGACGGTGTCCGCGATCTTCGGCAGATCGATGTCGATCTTCGCGCCGATCCCGGCACCGAGGCCGAGCGCGAGACCCGCCTTGAAGTTGACCTTGATATGCCCGGCGTCGTAGACGGCCTGGCCGTCGAGCTGCGCGCCGAGTCCATATTGGAGGGTGCCGCTCGCACCGACGCCCACCCCGGCCACGTCCGCCGCGAGCTCGCCTTCGATCTTGCCGCCGACGAAGGCGTTGGCGTGCACACCGACCCCGTGCGCGCCCGCCTGCAGCGAACCGTTCACCTCACCGCCGACGAACGCGGTTCCCTTGGCGCTGCCCGAAGCGACGCCCCACTCGCCCTTGCGTTCGAGCTCTTCCTTGAAGGCGGCCAATTCCGCGTGCCCGGAAGCCTTCACGTCCCAGCCCTGCGAGGAGATCTTGGCGTCCCAGCCCGGGGTGAAGCCGTCCTGCTCCTGCTTCCACTTGGCATAGGTGATCTCGGTGTTGCCCCAGGCCTTTTCGCCAAGGCTCTCCGGCTTCGGCCTGCCGAACGGGGTGTCGCCGGCACGCGGGGCACGCGTGCCTTCGAGACCGTCCCAGGTGAGCTTCTTCCAGCCGGAGTTGCCGAACCAGGAAGGATGCGAGCGCGGGCGCTTGCGTCCGTCGAGCGCTTCGCCGTTGAGCCAGTACAACGGGCCGCGGCCCCATTTGCCGAGCTCGTGCTCGATCCGGCCGGTGCCCTCCGGCGGGAACAGCCGCGCGAGTTCTTCGCTCAGCTCGTCGGCGATCTCCTGCGCCGCCTGCGCGGCTCGTTCGCCGAGCTGCCGGGCGGCGGAGATGAACGCGTCGACCGCGTTCGCGTTCGCCGTCCGCGCCTGGCTGACGAGCTGCGCGGCGTATTGGTCGAACTGGGCGAGGATCGAGTCCACACAGGACTTCGCGCCCTGCAGGGCCTGCGCGCCCGCCCGCAGCCGGTTCGACTGGTCGCTCAGTTTCGCGCCGAGCTCGCCGAGTTCCTGACTCAGTTTCGCGGCGGAGATGGAGAACGCCGTGTAGGCGTCGCCCTCCCAAGACGCGTTGAGCGCCTTCGCCGCCTTGCCGATCTCGTCCGCCCGGCCCGAAACCGTCGACGCCCGGTCGCCGCACCGCTGGCCGGCCGCGGTCAGCGCCGAAGGATCACCGGTGACCCGCCGCTGGTACTCGACCACGAGCCGCCGGTAGTTCGACAGGATCGAACTGACGACGCCCGAAGCGTCGACCACACCGCTCCCCCACACGGCTACCTGCCCTTCGCCGGTGAGTCAGCAACAGCGTTGTCTACGTCGATGTCGATGTGCTGCTCGAAGTGCTTTCCGCCGTAGTTCATGTCGATGTCGATATCGATGTCCTGGCCACCCGGCGCCTGCACGGTCGATTTGCCGGTGCTCAGGTCGGTGGTGATGGTGACCGTGTTCCCGTTGCCCACGCCCGGCAGGGAGCCTCCGGAGGAACCCGCGCCGCCACCGGAGGGTCTGTCCACCGGGATCCACGCGTCGGCACCGCCGGGCCAGTTGCCCTGGGAACCGTTGCCGCCCAAGGCCGGTGGCCGGTACTGGGTGAACGGCGGCGTCTCGCCCGGCGTGGAACCACCGCCACCGGAACCGCCGATGGCCGCCTGCCCCGAACCGCTGGCGACCGAACCCGGGGCCTGCGGGTTGGTGACCGGCGTGCCGGAGACCGCCGAGTTGCCCGCCGCACCGTTGTCCCCGGCGTCGTTGTGCCCGAAGAGTTTCTGGACCTCGCCGATGATGGTGGCGATCTGGGTGATCTGGTTGGCGAGGTCGACCACGCCGAGCGCCTTCAGCAGCGCGCCGATCGCGGTGATGAACGCGCGCAGCGAAGCACTGGTGGCGGTGGAAAGCGCGACCGCGGCACCGTAGGTCCACGGATTCGACATCAGTCCCGCGACCGTCGGGTTCACCGCCGAGACCACCGCCTTGTACGCGGTCTGCGCGGTCTTGATCAGCGTCCCGGCGATGCCGAGCAGCTCGGCGCCCTTCTGCACGACCTGGATGATCTTGGTCAGCGAGTTCAGGGAATCGGTGATCTTCTTCAACGCGGAGTCCGATGCGGCGCCGGACCAGATCTTGCCCAGCTGCTCGGCCGCCTTCGTCACCTCGTTGTACATGGTGAGGAACTCGTTGGCCTTCTTGAGCACTTCGAGGACGTGCTTCGCGATCTGCTCCGGCTGGCCGGTGAGGATCTGCGGCAGGATCGTGATCGGCCCGCCCGAGGACGCCGTGGCGTCCATCGCGCTGGAATTGGGGTAGGTCAGCATGGTCGCTCCTCAGGCCGGAAGTCAGACGGAAGCCGGGCGGTAGACGCTGACCTTCGCCAGGCCGTTGATGTCCGCGTCGACGATTCCGTGGTTGTAGAGCAGCCCGCCCTCTCCGGCGATGGCGATGATCGGCTCGCGGTCGGAGAACAGGAGCGGTTCGACCACGACGACGTCGCCGCTGTGCACCCCGCCCGGCACGTCGCCGAAGTTGCGCGCCGTACCGGCGTAGACCTCGATGACCCCGACCCGCGCCTGGTTGTCGGCGTCACCGGCCAGCCAGTCGTTGAAATCCGAGACGCCGTGGAACCGCGTGTCGGTGATCGGGTGGTCGCCGAGCTGACCCAGCCGCGCGTCCCCCAGGTAGCGCAGCACGTTGCCGACCGACGACGGCTCGCCCTGCCCGCCGGCGCTGTCGTTGATGGCCAGGGTCGCCAGTTCGGAGGCGTGCGAGTTGCCCCAGATCGACGACGACGTGGAACCCGCGCCGCCACCGGGACGGCCGCCGTATCCGCCCGCGACCGCCTCGTCGGCGGCCTGGTAAGCGTCGGCGCTGCTCTTGATGAAGCCGTTGATCTGCTGCAGCAGCTGCAGGAGCGTCCGGACCGCGACCACCTGCTGGCTCTGCATGGCGGTGTTGGCCGCCGCCACCGCGCTGCCGAACGTGGCGAACGACATCGGCTGGAGGACGGTGCGTTCGAGGTCGGCGACGACGTTGATGCCCTGCATGATGATGCCGCCCAGGTTCCCGACCGCCGAGCGCATGGCCTCGGGCTCCGCCCGGTACTCGCCCGTGCCGACCATGGCTCTCCTTACTCTCTTCCCCCACGTCTGCGTTGACCAGCAGCGTAAGTTCGCCACCAGACGCGAGCGGACGGCAAAAGTACCCACCGCAGGGGCGGCACGAGTGGCCAGAATGATCGGCAGGATTACCCACAAGCGGCCAGAAAGACCCTGATGAGCGCCACTCGCGACCGCCTGCCGGCCCTGGGCGAGCAGCCCGGTGAAATCGTCCTGCAGTCCCCGCCGATGCTGCCGAAGGGCTCCTCCGGCGGAGCCATGCAGCTGCTGATGTTCATGCCGATGATGCTGGGCATGGGCGCCATGTCGTTCGTCTACATCGGACGCGACGGCGGCGTGATGACGTACATCTTCGGCGCGTTGTTCCTCACCGCGATGGTGGGCATGGTGGTGATGTCGCTCGGCCGCGGCGGCGCGCAGAAGAAGGCGCAGATCAACGAGGAACGCCGGGACTACCAGCGGTATCTGACCGGGTTGCGCGGCCAGGTCCGGGACATCGCGGACAACCAGCGCGCGGCGATGGCGGCGCTGCAGCCCGACCCGGCGGATCTGTGGGCCTACGTCGAGACGGGAAGGCTGTGGGATCGGCGGCGGTCCGACGCGCAGTTCGGGCAGGTGCGGATCGGGACGGGGCCGCAGCGGCTGGCGACCCCGCTGAAGGCGCCGCAGACCGTCCCGCTGGAAGACCTCGACCCGGTGTGCTCGACGAACCTCAAGCACTTCATCCGCACCTATTCGACGGTCGACGGGCTCCCGGTCGCGGTCTCGCTCCGGTCGTTCGCGCAGGTCAGTCTGTCCGGCCGGCGCCCGGACACGCTCGGGACCGCGCGGGCGCTGCTGACCCAGCTCGCGACCTTCCACGCGCCCGGCGACCTGCGGATCGCGTTGTGCGTCAAGAACGACCGGCTGCACGACTGGGAATGGGCGAAGTGGCTGCCGCACGTCGCCTCCACCGCCGCCGACGCCGCCGGTCCGCGGCGGCTGGTCGACTCCGGCGCCGGGAAGCTCGCCGAACTCCTCGGCCCCGACCTCGGCGACCGGCCCGCGTTCACCCGGCGGCCGGACGCGCGGCTGGACCTGCCGCATATCGTCGTGATCGTGGACGGCGGGCACACCCACGGCGACACGCGGCTCGTCGCCGAAGAGGGCAAGCTCGGTGTCACCGTGATCGAGATCGGCATGGAGCAGCCGCGGTCGGTCTCCTCGGAACGGCTGCTGAGCCTGCACATGAGCCCCGAGCAGCTCGGGATGGTCGTCAGCGACGGGACGGAGCAACGGCTCGGCTTCCTCGGCAAGCCGGACACCTTGGACCGCGGGGCCGCCGAAGCGCTGTCCCGGATGCTGACGCCGCTGTTCCAGGGCGCGGCGGTGGTCAGCGAGGCGCCGATGTCGGCGACGTTCGGGCTGGCCGGGCTGCTGGGAATCGGCGATCCGCGCGACACCGACACCGAGGTCACCTGGGCACCGCGATCCGCGCGGGACCGGCTGCGTATCCCGCTGGGCGTGAACCCCGAGGGCAGGCCGGTCGAACTCGACCTGAAGGAATCGGCCGAAGGCGGGATGGGGCCGCACGGGCTGGTCATCGGCGCGACCGGATCCGGTAAGAGCGAGTTGTTGCGGACGCTGGTCACCGCGCTCGCCGTCACCCATTCGTCGGAGAAGCTGAACCTCGCGCTGATCGACTTCAAGGGTGGTGCGACGTTCGCCGGGATGACCGGGCTGCCGCACACCTGCGCCGTCATCACCAACCTGTCCGACGATCTCGCGCTGGTCGACCGCATGGCGGACGCGCTGAACGGCGAACTGCTGCGGCGTCAGGAACTCCTGCACGCGGCCGGGAACTACGCGTCCGTGCGGGATTACGAAAAGGCCAGGGAATCGGGCGCCAACCTGCGGCCGTTGCCGTCGCTGCTGGTGATCATCGACGAATTCAGCGAGCTGCTGTCCTCGCGGCCGGAGTTCATCGACCTGTTCGTCGCGATCGGACGGCTGGGCCGGAGTCTCGGGATCCACCTGCTTCTGGCCTCGCAGCGGCTGGAGGAAGGGCGGCTGCGCGGGCTGGATTCGCACCTGTCGTACCGGATCGGCCTGCGGACGTTCTCCGCGTCGGAGAGCCGCGCCGTGCTCGGTGTCGCTGACGCCTACCAGCTGCCGCCCGTGCCCGGTTCGGCGTATCTCAAGTCCGACAACGACACCCTCATCCGGCTCAAGGCCGCGTACGTCTCGGGGGAACTGCCGCCGCGCAGCAAGATCGTGCGCAAGGACGGCCAGAGTCTCGGGCTGATGCCGTTCACGCTGGCGCCGGTGGAGATCCCGGTGACCGTCGAAGCGGAGGAGCCGGTCGAGAAGGGCACCGGCGAGACGATCATCGGCGCGATGATCTCGCGGATCGAGGGCAAAGGCCCGGAGGCGCACCAGATCTGGCTTCCGCCGCTCGCCGAACCGCCCACCCTGGACCAGATGCTGCCGCCGCTCGGCGAAGACCCCGTGCGCGGCCTGTGCCCGCTGGGCTGGGGCGGCAACGGCAAGCTGATGATCCCGGTCGCCCTGGTGGACAAGCCGTTCGAACAGCGGCGCGACATGCTGTGGGCCGATTTCTCGGGTGCCGCCGGGCACGCACTGATCGTCGGGGCGCCGCAGAGCGGCAAGAGCACACTGATGCGTGACATCGCCGCGATGCTCGCGCTCACCCATACGCCGGAAGAGGTCCAGCTGTTCGTGCTGGACATGGGCGGTGGCGCGCTGGCGCCGATCGCCGGGCTGCCCCACGTGTCCGGCTACGCGACCCGGCGCGACGCCCAGCGCTGCCGCCGTGTGGTGGCCGAACTGACGACGTTGCTCGAACAGCGTGAGGAGTTCTTCTCCGCCAACGGGATCGAGTCGATCACGACGTTCCGCCAGCGGCGTTCGGAGTTCCGGGAGAGCACGGAGGGCCGCGAGTTCGGCGACGTCTTCCTGTTCGTGGACAACTGGACCACGATCCGTCAGGAATACGAGCAGCTGGAGGAACAGATCACCAGCCTTGCCTCACGCGGGCTCGGTTTCGGCATCCACGTCGTCGTCTCGATCAACCAGTGGATGGGTATGCGGGCGACGCTGCGCGACGCCATCGGCACCAAGTTCGAACTACGGCTCGGTGAACCGGCGGACTCGCTGATCGACCGCAAGATCGCGCAGAACGTCCCCGCGGACCGGCCGGGCCGGGGGCTGACCGCGGACAAGCTCCACTTCCTCGCGGCGCTCCCGCGGATCGACTCGGACCAGCGCCCGGACACCATCGGCGCCGGTGGGCTGGACCTGAACCGCCGGATTTCGGCGGCCTGGAAGGGTTCGGCGGCGCCGCAGGTCCGGCTGCTGCCTCCCGAGGTCCCGCTGGACTCGCTGGAAGCCGGGCCGCGCAAGCAGATCACGCTCGGTATCGCGGAATCGAACCTGCGGCCGGTGTACCTCGACTTCGCCACCGAACCGCATTTCCTGGCCTTCGGCGACGTGGAGTCGGGCAAGAGCTCGCTCCTGCGCGCGATCGCGCAGGGCATCGTGTCGAAGTATTCGGCGGAAGAGGCCGCGATCGTCGTCGCCGATTACCGGCGAGGGATGCTGGGCGCGGTGCCGGATTCGCATCTGCTCGGCTACGCGGGATCCGAAACCGTGCTGACCGGGCTGATCGACCAATGCCAGCAGGCCATGCGGAACCGGCTGCCCGGCGCGGACGTCACTCCGGATCAGCTGCGGAACCGGTCTTGGTGGCGGGGGCCGGAACTGTTCGTCCTCGTCGACGACTACGAAATGGTCGCCACCGTGGGCCGCAATCCGTTGCAGCCATTGCTGGAATTCCTGCCGCAGGCGCGGGACATCGGACTCCACCTCGTCATCGCACGCGGCAGCGGCGGCGCCGGGCGATCCCTGTTCGAGCCCGTGCTGCAACGGATCCGGGAGCTGGGTTCCCCCGGCCTCGTGATGTCCGGGTCGCGGGACGAAGGGGCGCTGCTCGGGGAGGTGAAGCCCGGGCCTCAGCCCGCCGGGCGCGGTGTGCTGGTGTCGCGGCGGCATGGGACGGGGCTGGTGCAGGTGGCTTGGACGAAGCCCGTGGAGGACTAATCTCGGGGCATGGCACTGGATCTGCCCGCTGTCCACGCCGCCGCGGCGGCGCAGGCCGAGCGCGTCACGCCGGGCATCGGCGACATGAGCGCGTATCTGGCGAGCCAGGTGAAGGAACGTTCGCACCGTGAGGTGCTGGGGCCGCTGCTGCCGGCGTCCGGAGCCAGCGGGGTGATCCTTCACCGCGGCGAGCGCATCGCCGCGTGGGGTGACCCCGAGACGCCGGAAATGGCCTTCAGCGTCACCAAGAGCGTCGTGTCGATCGTCGCCGGGGTCGCGTTCGACCGGGGCCTGCTCCCCGACCCGAACCGGCCTGTGGCGGACACTGTCGACCTGCCGGAACTGGCCGGGACCTCGGTCACCTGGCATCACCTGTTGCAGCAGACCAGCGAATGGGACGGGTACCTCTGGGGCAAACCGTCGTGGCAGGACGGCCCTCGCCGCGGCGGTACGCCGGGGTCGGCCTGGGAGTACAACGACGTTCGCGTCAACCTGCTTTGCCTTGCCCTCACCCACCTCTTCGGCCGTTCCTTGCCTTCAGTGCTGGACGAACACGTCCTCGGCCCGCTCGGCGCGTCCGATACGTGGTCCTGGCACGGCTACCGGAACTCGCTGACCACCATCGGCGACGAGACCGTCCCGGTGGTCAGCGGTGGCGCCCATTGGGGAGGCGGGCTGTGGATCTCCGCCGCTGATCTCGCCCTGCTCTTTCCCCGCAACGGATTGCTCAGCGAAAGCTGGATCGAGCGCAGTTGGACGCCCTGTCCGCTGAAGCCGGACTACGGCTATCTCTGGTGGCTCAACCCGTTCCAGTCCACGCCGTCGACCGGTCGGGCCGCGCGTGGTAACGCCGATCAGCACTTGTTGTGGGTCGACCCCAGTCGGGATCTCGTCATCGTTTCCCGGTGGGGGCGGGGGGTCGAGGAACTCGTGCGGGAGGTTTCGGATGCTGTTCCTGTGGTGAGGTGAACGATTCTCGGGTCGCTTTTGCCTGGTCTCCCTTGAGCCTCACTCTGGAGCGCTCACGGCGTTCCGGGACGATGCTCTGAGCGGAGCAGACCGTAGACGAGCACATCGACATACTCGCCGTGGTAGAAGGACCTGCCGCGCATGACCCCTTCCCGGCGGAACCCCAGGCGTTCGAGGGCTTTCTGCTCGCCGAGGTTACCGCCGTTGGTGAGGGCTTCGATTCTGTTCGCGGTCGTGCGACCGAACAGGTAGTCCACGAGCAGCCTCTGCGCCATCGTGCCCACCCCCTGCCCACGATGCTCGGGCAGCACCCCCACGCCGATCTCGTAGGTGACACCCGAGGGGAAGCCGCGGGGCTTCCAGGTAACGATACCGATAACCGTGTCGTCGGCCCGCGCGATCGCGACCGCCGCGGACTCGGCGGAGATGTACCCGTCGATCTCCCATCGCTTGCGACGTGCCCTCGGATCACCGAATCCGGGCCAGTCGAACTCGCCGAGCGCATCGGGATCCGTACAGAGGCGGTCGAGAAAGGCGAGGTCGGCCTCGGTGAACGCCCTCAAGTGGACTTCGTCCGGGCGGTTCGCTGGAGTCATGAAGGCCAGTATCCCGCCCGTCAGGCACTGAGCACTTCCCGCCCTGGAGTTTGTCGGTCACCAGGTGCTGAATGTGGCGAAGCTCCTGGTCGACCAAGATCACTCGCTCGACCGGGAGCTTCGCCATGCTGGCCTACCCATCCGCGCACCTCACGGTGGTGTCCCGCGAGGTCGCGCGTAGCGTGAATGAGGTCTACGGGAAGCCAGGATCAAAGCCATGGCCCTGATCGACGAGCGGCCGGCCGAGCCGACTTTCGGGAAGGCGATTTGATCGTCGGCAACGATCAATCGCAGATCGCGACCTTGGCCGAACGACACACTCGATTCGTCATGCCGGCGCGATGAGCGGCCACAGGTAGTTCACGTGACCACTGGCATGCCGATGTATTTTGCGATCCGCGGTCGCTTGACAAGCGGCGGCGACGAGAACCCCACTGGATTGTCTACCCCGCAGGAACCGACCTACCTGGGTATTCACAGGACGAACTCAACGACCGGCCACGACACGTGCTGGTTTGCCGAAACCCCTCTATGCGTTCAGCAAAGTGTTTTCCAGGCTAGGGTTTGCCCTGCCCCACTTTTTGTGACCCGCGCTCGCCCTGGCAACGCGGCAGCAACGAGAACACCAATGGATTGCTGCGCCAGTACCTTCCCAAAGGAACCGACCTGTCCGGGTATTCACAAGACGAACTCGATGCCATCGCAGGCGAACTCAACGACCGGCCACGGCAGACACTGGGCTGGCTTAAGCCGATCGAAGCGTTCGGCAAAGTGTTGCTGAACTAGAGGTGGTGCACTCACCGGTTGAAACCACCCCCGGATTCAGTGGCGGTCGAACTGGTGTTCGAGTATGATCTTGGTCATGACCACTTCTTTTGCTTTTAATCCGAAAGCTGCTCGTCTTCTGGATGCCGCATTTGACGAGGAGGTTGTGTTGCGTCGGGCGCAGGGGCGGCAGGTGCGTTCGATAGCGGGGTTCGCCGGGGTGGGTGGTTCGCGAAGATCGGTGACCGAGGAGGTCGCGTTGGCCTTCTCGGTCTCCCGCAATCAGGCGTATCTGCTGGTCGAAACCTCGTGTGCGTTGGTGGCCCGGTTGCCGAACACGCTGGCGGCGCTGGAAAACGGTGACATCGATCTGTACAAGGCGTCGAAAGTCACCCAGTTGACCCGTGAAGTCTCCGACGAAATCGCCGCGCAGGTGGACGCTTGGATGGTCACGCGTCTCGCCGGGCGCGATCCCGGGGCGATCCGGAAGTCGGTGGATCACGCGGTGCAGAAGTTCGACCCGGATGGCTATCGGGAACGTGCCGCGGCCAAACGGGCGTTGCGGCATGTCTCGCTGGAGCACGAGGACGAGACCATGTCGAAACTGTCCGGTTGGCTTCCCGCCGAGGTCGCGAGTTCGATCTACGCGTCACTGAGTCACGCGGCGAAGAGACGCCGCCGGACCGATCAGTCCCGCACCCTTGACCAGCATCGGGCGGATATTTTCGCCGAACGGTTGCTGGCCGAGGACGGTTATGGGACGCCGCGGGCGCATGTCCATGTCTATGTCGACTTGCTGACCCTGACCGGCGCGCAGGAGGACCCCGCGACCCTCGCCGGGTACGGCCCCGTTCCCGGGTGGCTCGCCCGCGAGATCGCCGCCGACCCCGCCTCGACGTGGTCCCGGCTGATCACCGACCCCGCCACCGGACAACTCCTGGAAGCCAGCCCCGGCACCTACCGGTCCCCAGCCTCACTCGCGCGGCTGATCAAGGCGCGGGATCGCGAATGCACCCACCCCGGCTGCCACCGGCCGGCGGAGTTCTCCGAGATCGACCACATCACCACCTGGGCCCGCCACGGCAACACCGACCACCACAACTGCCACGCCGCCTGCACGACCCACAACCTCCTCAAAGAAGAACCCGGCTGGACCACCACCCCTACCGGCAACGGCGGCATGACCATCACCACCCCCACCGGCCACACCTACACCGCCACACCCGAACCACTCCACGACCCACGACCCCAACCCGACGACGACACCCCACCCTTCTAAAGCGGGTCGGCAGCTTCGACGAAGGCTCCCAGGAGGCGCCTTCGTGGCTCGGTCATGCCCTGATGGGTCTGTCCACTTTGGAGCTTACTCAGGGGCGCCGAGCAAGGCCGGCCAGCAAGTTGCGGAGGGTGGTCGAGGCGGCGCGCTGCAGGGAATGTCGCGACACACTCCCCAGCCGCTCACCGTTGGCCTACCTGCCGCAACCAGCGCCCCACCGAAATCACCCGACCCGAGCCGCGATCTCCCGCGCACAAGCCAAGGCCTCCTTCACCCCGGTGTCCACCTCAAGGTCGTAAACCACGCCTCGATGCACGATCTCGGCCTGCGCCTCCGCCATCCCCGTGACCCGATCCCCTCGCGCGATCTCCCGCCCGGCGGCGACGACGCCGTCACACCGGACCCCGACCCACAACACCTCGAGTCCGGCCAACGCGTCACGCCACCGCCGCTGCGACGCGGCCCCACCGAGGAACGCGTCGTCGATGATGACCCGGGCCCCCGCACGCACCATCGCCGCGACACCGGCCATCCACGCGTTCTCGAGCCGCTGGAAACCGGATCCGACACTCACCCCGCCGTCCGCCGCGAAGTCGATCCCCCCGTCCACAGTGGACGGCATGGCGTCGATCAAGGTGTCCACGCCGAGAGTGAGCCAGGGATCCGGCAACACCGCTTGCAGGCACCTGGCGATCCCCGACTTACCCGAACTGGAGCCGCCGTTGAGCACGATCACTGTCGTCACGCGAACACCCTAGACGTCGGCAGGCGAACCAGAGCCTGGGAATCCGGATACAACGGACGTCCACGGCAAAAAGGCAGCATCCACCCGATTCCGGAATTCACCCAGGACGGATAACCGACTTCGGTAGGTTACAAAAATCCTTACCGCGGCCTAACTTGGTGAAACCGAAACGGAATCCCCGACGCAGGCCGAAGGGCGTATTCATGCGTATGTCCAAAATCGTCGCAACGGTGGCCGGTGCCGCCGCGGCGCTGACCCTTGCCGCCACTCCCGCCGCGAACGCGGGCCAGGACATCATCGGCGGAGGCACCGTGAGTTCCGCGCCGTGGGGCGCCCAGATCTACTGGGACGACGCCACCGCGTTCGGCGGTTTCAACTGCTCCGGCACGATCATCGCCCCGCAGTGGGTCCTCACCGCGAAACACTGCCTCAACAAGCCCGGCATGCACGTCAAGGTCGGCAACGTCAACCTGAGCCAGGGCACCGAGGCAGACGTCGACCAGCAGAAGGCCGCCCCGAGCGGCGACATCGCGCTGCTGCACCTCACGACCGCGGTCAGCACCACGTACATGAAGCTCGGCACCGCGAACCCGGCCAACGGCACCACCAACCAGATCTACGGCTGGGGCCGCACGCAGGGCAACAACCCGCCGTCGAGCGTCCTGAAGACGGCCGACGTCCGCATCACCGGCACCAGCAGCGACGCGTACGGCGGCCAGGCCATCGCCAGCGTCGGCGTCAACGGTTCGGCCTGGCACGGCGACTCGGGCGGCCCGCAGCTCGCGAACGGCGTCCAGGTCGGTGTCTGCTCGACCGGCAGCAACTCCGGCACGAACCCGCAGGGCACCCAGAACTACGCCAGCGTCGCGGCGAGCCGCGACTGGATCCGCACCACCGCGGGAGTCTGAGCCGACAGGAAAGGGCCGTCCGGAAACGAACGGCCCTTTCCTAGCCCGGAAACCGGTTGGCTCAGGAGCACTTCGCCTTCGGGTCGACCATCGACACCGAGCCGACCTTGTCCCCGTTGACGGTGAACTCGAAAACCCACCCCGGCTTCCCGTAGACAGGCATCTGGAACCGGCCGTTGTCACCGGCCTTCAATCCCTTGGCGTCGTAGGCCGCCTTGAGTTCCGCCAGTGATGAACCGGCCCCGATCCCTCCCGCCGTCTTCGCGTCCGGAGGAGCGGCGAGTTCACGCAGCCCGTCCTTGCCGAACGAGGCGCCACCGGCGGCCACGAAGGCCTTGTCGCGTTCCTCCCGCTTGCCCGCCAGATCGGCGGACGCCTGAGCGGCGTCGGCGAACAACCGGGTGTCCGCGGCCGACTTCTCCGCCGCCTTGGCGCTTTCCTCCGCGGACGCGCCCGGCTTCGCCTCCGGATCGGCTTCGAGCTCGTCGGCCTTCTTGTTCAGTTCCTTGGCCTTGGTCTCGACATCCGCTTCCGCCTTCATCCGCGCCGGGTCGGGCGCCGGACCGCCGACATAGGAGAAATCGGTACAACCATCCAAAGTGGACGTCGGCGCGGTCGCGAGCTTCCCGCCCGCCAGCGCGGCGTCCTTTGCCATGCCCAAGGTCAGCCCGCGATATCCCGCCGGACCGAACACCTCGGGCGCCGCCGGAGCGGCCGCGTCGGGAGAAGATCCCGACGAACAGGCCACCCCGCCGATCACTACCACCGTGGCGACGAGCACGACGCCCGTCAACCGTCTACGAGTCACGGTTCCCCCTTCATCGCCCCGAAAGCTATCGGATCGCGATGAAGGTGCCGAACGGATTTCGCGAAGATCACGTCAATTGACGCATCGGCCGCGTAGTCCTAAGCGAAAGAGCCGAACCGGCGGCCACGACGGCGAGAATCCCCGCACCCGCGGCCAGCGTCCAGAAATCCGGGTGCACGATGGACTGTCCTCGCTGGGCCTGCCAGGTGAGCAACACGAGCACCCCCGCGAAACCCACCGACGCGGTCCGCACCAGATTCCGCCGCACGAATTCCGATTCGAGCACCGGATACCGCCGGGCGAGCTTGAACAGCCCGAAGGCGACCAGTGGCAGCACCTGGATCGCGTGGATGCCGAAGAAATGCGGGATCCGCATGTCCCCGCCCACGGTGCTCCAGCCCAGCACCGGCAGCCCCGGGCCGCCGTCTGGGACACCGACCGCGTGGGCGCCGAGGACCGACGGCCGTTCGCCGGCGCGGAACTGGGCCATCTGCTGTTCGTTCGGCCCGAACATCAGCAGCGCGACGCCGATTCCGGCGACCGACAGCGCGGCACCCGCGCGTAACGCGGAGTTCATCGCCCGGTCGGGAAGACGTTGGAACAACAGGAGAAGCGCGATGGCCGCCGTCGCTCCCCAGCCGGTGAAGGCGCCGTTCGCGACCATGTTGTTGATCCACTGATCGGCGGGCGTCTCCCGGTTGAAGTGGAGTGTCCGGCCGCGGATGGCGATCTGCCAGAACAGCAACGCCATGTCCAGGCCGAGCCCGGCGGCGAACACCGTCCCGAGCCACCAGCCGAGCCGCTTGCCCCGGGTCAGCTGCCCGATCAGCCACGCCAGCGTCACCGCGTAGAGCCCGACGGAAATCGTGAACTTGAGCGGTTTGAGCCAAATGGGCGCGTTGACGAGGCTGCGGTCGTCGAAAGCGAGACCGCCGAGCGCGATGACCCCGAGCACCGCCATCGCCGCCGCCAAGATCATCAACGGCCTATGCGGCGCCACCCTGGATCCCTTGTCCACCATGGGATCGAGCGTGCCGGGAAGCTCCGATCCGGACACTGGAGCGCTCCCCCTGATCGAGGGTGGGGAAAGCCCTACCGCCGACCTGTGGGTAATAGTGCCGTCAGCGCGACCGGCAGTTGTGCCGTTTGACCGCACTCCCCTCTTTTCTAGCGTGTCCTTCACAAGAGCAGACAGGGCGTCCCCTGGTGCTCACCGGGATTTCCAGCGAGATGAGAGGAGGTGGCCCATCAATGACCGGTACGGGATATCAGGCAGACGCAGCGGCGATGGCGCGCGCCGTCCAGGGGTTCGAGGAGACCGCGTCGAACGCCAAGACCACGATGGCCAGCTTGGAGAGCGAGCTGACCCAGACCCTGCACAACTACAAGGGTGACCAGGCGGTCGCGTTCTGGGATCTGCAGCGCCGTCTGCAGGAGAAGATGACCATCGCCGTGAACGAGCTCAACACGATGTCGCGCCTCGTGCACGAGAGCAACCGGAACTACAACTCGGGTGACGAGCAGGTCCGGGAAAGCCTCACCGGGGTCAGCGGAGTCGTCGACCAGACCGTGATCCACCGGCTGAACCCCTGATCCGCGAGAGGACCACCAATCATGGCTGACGTCGTCGAAATCAACTTCGCCGCGCTGCAGCACAGCTCGGCCTCGCTGGCCGCCAAGGCCAAGGCGCTCACGTCCCAGCTCGAACAGCTGCACACCAACCTGCAGCCGATCACCCAGACCTGGTACGCCTCCGGCAGCTCCGCCGGTGAGGCCGCCCGTGCGTCTGAAACCCGCCTGCGCCAGGCCACCGCGGACATCGTGGCGATCATCGCGCAGTTCGGTGGCAAGGTCGGCGACGCCCACGATCTCCAGCACAGCCTGGAGAACCGCAACCAGGGCCTGTTCGCCGGCTGATCATCCCCATCCGTCGGCCGGCCGGTGCTTTCACCCCCCTCGGCACCGGCCGGCCGGCTTTGCGCGTAGTCGTCCCCCTTGTCGGCGTGGCCGTTCACGAGAGAGCCGGGATCAATGCAAGACCAGTCGTACTACGTCCATCTGGAATCACTGAAGGACTTCGTGCGGGAACTGGAGACCCAGATCCACGCGATGTCCAAGCCGAACGACTTCCTGCTGACCCTGACCGAGCAGCCGCTGCTGTTCGGCGAGTTCGGTGAGGCGGGTTCACTCACCAAGGCGCACCAGGCGGCCGTCGCCGAGATGCAGGGCCTGCTGGACCAGGTCAAGGGCGCGATCACCTTCGCGCAGGACGTCACGACGACCGTCGCCGACGGCTACGCGGCGGCAGACGACTCGGTGGCGGGCGACATCAACCACGCGAGCCAGCAGACCGGGCTGCTCGATCCGTTGCTCAACGTCCTAGGGGGCGTGCTGGGCGGTAACAGCGGCTCGAACGGCGGGGGGAACAAGGGATGACCGAGACCGCGCACACGAACTTCGCCGCGTACTCGCACCAGCAGCTCTACGCGATGCTGCAGGCGGGCGACCCCAACACGGCGCGCCACGCGGCCCACAAATGGCAGTCCACCGGCCTCGGGCTCTTCGAACAGGCCGAGAACCTGACCGGCGAGCTGAAGGAGTTCTCCGGCAACTGGACCGGTGGCGCCGCCGACAAGTACCACACGATGATCAGCGACCTCGTCGGCGGAATCCGCAAGGTCGCCCAGACCGCGCAGGCGATGAACAACCTCCTCGAGGATGCCGCGGACGCGCTGGTGAAGGCCAAGAAGGAGATGCCGCCGCCGGTCGCGGTGCCCGACGTCTCCCCCGCGGATCTCGCGCTGGCCGTCAACCCGCCGCTGCTGCCGCCGGATTCATCGCAGGCGACGATCATCAACGCCGCGCAGCAGCGGCAGCAGGCCATCGCGAACGTCGAAGCGCAGCAGCAGGCCGCGGGCGCGGCCAGCGCGGCGCACAGCAAGGCGATCGTGGTGATGACCCAGCTCGCGGGCGAGTACTCCACCGCGGAGGAGTCCATTCCGGCCTCGCCGAACGCCGTCGCCCCGCCGCCGGTCACCGGTGGCGGCACCGCCCCGGGTGGCTCGGTCGGCAACGACATCGGCGGCACCCCCGGCGTCGGCCTGGTGCCGGGCGACAACACGCATCCGCTGCCTTCGGACGGCTCCACACCGCCCACCACCGGGCAGCCGGGCCAGGTGCCCAAGTCGAACCCGCTGTTCGGCGACATGTTCACCGCCGGTCTCGCCGCGGCCTCGGCCGCCGCGTTCGGCCGGTTCGGCTCGATCATGCCGCGGGTGCCCGCGTGGGCGAACGGCAAGAACCCCAAGGACGAGAAGAAGGACGGCGAGGTCGTCGGCGGCGGTGCCGGCGGCGCGGGCGCGACCGCGGGCGGCGCCGGCGGCGGCATCCCGATCGGCGGTGGCGGAGCGCCGTCGCTCGACGGCGGCGCGATCGGCGCCGGCGGGGGCGGCGGCGGATTTTCCGGTCCCGGCGAGGCCCCGGCGGCGTTCTCCGGTCTGGCGGGCGACGGCGGCTCGGGCAGCGCGATGAGCGGCCTGGCGGGCGGAGCGGCCGGCGCCGCGGGCGCGGCGGCGGCCAAGGGCGCGATGCCGATGATGCCCATGATGCCGATGGGCATGGGCGCGGGCGGTGACATGGGCTCCGGGCGGCGTATCCCGCCGTGGCTCGTGGAGACCGAGAACGTCTGGGGCCAGTCGTCCCCGGTCGCTCCCGCCGTGCTCGGCGAAGAACCCGAACAGTACTGATCGTTTTCCACCAGGAGAGGCGGCTCGGTGATGGCATCCAGTGCGGGCGGTTACCGAGTCGCCCCCGCCAGGCTCGAAGCGGCGGCGGCCGAACTCGAACAGCGCGCGGGCGTGCTCAAGACCGCGCAGACCGCGCTGGCGGGTGAGAACGTCCCCGCCACCGCGTTCGGCCAGGTTTCGGCTTCCGGCGCGGCTTCGGCCACGTACACCAAGACGATCAAGGACGTCGCGGGCAAACTCGACGGCCAGATCACCAAGGCGACGGTGATCCACCAGGGCCTGACGGCCGCGGGCGGCGGCTACCGGCGCGCCGACGTCCAGATCGCCGCCACGTACCGGTCACTCATGCCGGAAAGCCCGTTGCCCAAGGCCGGGAATCCGGCCGGCGTCGGCGGCGCGGCCGACACCGGCTCGTGGGCCACCGCGATCGCCGAGAACCGCACGAAGGTCACCGACGCGCTGACCACCGAACGCGAGCGGCTCGCGAACCTCCTGGCGCAGGGCGGAAAAGCCGACGACATCGCGAGCGCGCGCACCAGGATCGCGCTGTACGAGGACATCCTCGCCAACGACCGGCAGATCCTGCGGTTCGACCCGTCCGGTAACGGGCGCATCGTCGAGCTGGTCGGCCGCATCGAGCCGGGAACCCGCAACGTCGGCTTGTTCGTCCCCGGCGTCAACACCTCGTTCGACAACTTCCAGAGTTACGCCGACCTCGGCAAGAGCCTGGTCGCCGCGGACGCCACCGGACGCACCGCGATGGTGGTCTGGGCCGACGGGGTCTTCCCGCAGAACGTCGTCACAGAAGGGCCCGCCGCGCACTACGCGCAGACGATGGCACCCGACCTCAAGGCGTTCGGCGACGAACTGCGCGGCCAGATCGACAGCCACGCCGGACCGGGTGTCGTGGTCACCGCCGTCGGGCACAGCTACGGCGGCGCGACCGTGGGACTCGCCGAGCAGCTCGGCCTGCGGGCCGACCAGGTGCTGCACGTCGAGTCCGCGGGGATGGGGCACGGCATCTGGAGCCCGGACGACCTCCCGGCCAGCCAGGCTGGCGTACAGCGGTACTCCATGACGGCCCCCTTCGACCCGATCGTGGTGGCGCAGGGCAATGCGGGACTCGTCGAATGGCTCGGCGCCGGGCACGGAGCGGACCCCGACCGCTTCCCCGGCGTCGTCGAACTGGAAACCGGCCGCGACGCGAACGGCGATCTGCAGTGGGGCCTCGAGTCCCACAGCGGGGTGCTCAAGCCGGGTTCCGATTCGTGGAACAACATCTACGGTGTGATCACCGGCGGCGCGGTCACCCACGAGGGCTTCACCAGTGGCTCGCTGCGCGAGATGGTCATCGAAGGCGTCGGACGAGGCTTGTGAGGGGTTCACCATGATCACCAGGAACACCGAGCTCGACCCGCTGGCCGAGGACCTGACCGCGGTCATCGACGGCGTCGCGGGCACCTTCGGCTCCAGCGCCGAACGCACCGTGGAAGGCGAGCTGGACTGCGACCCGACGCAGCCGGGCCGGTTGCTCTGCTGGCAGTACGGCCTCCGGGTGGACGACGCGACCGACGCGATCCGCAAACTCGTCGACGTCGTCCTGCCGCTGCTGGAAAGCCAGGGCTGGCGAACGCGCGACCGCAGCAACCCGCGTGAGCTGATCGCCCAGTTCAGCCGCGACGGCGCCGACTTCAACGTGCACGTCTCCCGCGCCGGCGACGGCGTGGCCATCGTGGGCTCGACGGCCTGCGTAGCCGTCCCCTAAACCCCAGGGGGTCGCGAAAAACCTCGTGAGCGGCGGCGGTGTCCCCCAGTACACCGCTGCCGCTCACGAGGCGCGGAACCGCGAAGGCTTCCAGCCCCGGCGCTTGCCCCGCCGGACCGCGGCCACCACCACGCCCGCCGCGATGGCCGCGGCCACCCCGGAGATGGCGAGCACACCGGAAACCTTGTCCGCGTTGGCCCGCGCAGGCGCGGCGGCGGGGACGACGAAGGTGTCCGGGCCCGCGCTCGGCGGCCCTCCCGGGCCGGGCGTGCCGGCCGGGATCGAGGCGGAAACGGCGGCGTAGGCGTCGATCGCGCCCCAGCCCCGCCGGGGATCGTGCCCACCGTTCGGCCCGCGATGCGCGGTCAGCGTCAGCCGGGTGACGACCTGCTCCGGCGACAGCTTCGGGTGATACGCGCGCACGAGCGCCGCGACCCCCGCGACGTGCGCGGCGGCCAGGCTCGGATCACTCACCGGCCACCGGTGCGCCACGGTCCCGCCCGCGCCGGCGGACGTGCTGACCAGTTCGGCGCCGGGCGCGGAGATCCCCACGTAGGAACCGGATTCCGTCTGCACCGCCGCACCGGTCTGGTTGGTCGATCCCACCGCGAGCACACCCGGTGTCGCGGTCGGGTAGGAGGTCTGGCCCTGTTGCGTCCCCGCGGCGGGAGAGACGATCAGCGCGCCTTTTTCCTTGGCACGCGACACGGCACCGGTCAGCGCGGGACTGTCGGAGGCGGCCGGGACGGCGATCAGGATGATCCCGGCGCCGCGGTTCAGCGCGGTTTCGATGGCGCCCGCGAGCTGCCCGGGATCACCGCCGCCGTTCACCTGGGTGTAGCGGATCGGCAGGATCTTGGCGCCGGGCGCGATCCCGGTGAACGTCGTGGACGGATCCGGTTGCGCGCCGACGATCCCGGCCGCGATGGTGCCCCGGCCGTCGCAGTCGTCGGCCTGGGTGCCCTGGCCGCCGAGGAGCTGGCCGGGCGCGAACTGACCGTTGCCGCCGTCGACCCCGGTGCCGATCACCGCGACCAGCTGGCCGGTGCCGCGGGACAGGGGCCAGATCCGCACGGGATCGATCAGCCGCTGTCCCCACGGGACGGCCGCGGTGTAGGTCCCCGTCGGGTTCGCGCACTGCTCGGCGACCGCCGTCGACGGGACGGGGGTGCCGAGCAGTGCCACGAAACCGACGCATCCCGCGACGGCACTTTTACCGGCAAAGCCCACCATTCCTCCAGAATTCCCTTGTCACACAAGGGAATTCTAGTGCCGCACCTCAGCGCAGGTCCATCCCGAGGTCGAGCGCGGGCGAGGAATGCGTGAGCGCTCCGACGGCGAGGAAATCCACACCGGATTCCGCGTACGCCCGCGCGACGTCGAGCCGCAGACCGCCCGAGGATTCCAGGCGGGTCTTCGGTGAGACCTCGTCGCGCCGGTCGACGGCCTTCGCGCATTCGTCGGGCGTGAAGTTGTCCAGCAGCACCTCGTCGGCACCCGCCGCGAGCGCCTCGTCCAGCTGGGCCAGGTCGTCGACCTCGACCTCACAGTGCAGTTCGGGCGCGTGTTCGCGCGCGGCCGCGAGCGCGGCGGTCACCGAACCGGCGGCGACCACGTGGTTGTCCTTGATCAGCACCGCGTCGCCGAGCCCGAGCCGGTGGTTCACCCCGCCGCCCGCGCGCACGGCGTACTTCTCCAGCAACCGAAGCCCGGGCAGCGTCTTGCGGGAATCCCTGATCCGGCAACCGGTTCCCTCCACGGCGCGCACCCAGGCGGCGGTCGCGGTGGCGATACCGGACAGGTGGCACAGCAGGTTCAGCGCGGTGCGTTCGGCGGTGAGCAGG
Organism: Amycolatopsis sp. PSD-21; assembly: GCF_055561455.1. NCBI lineage: Bacteria > Bacillati > Actinomycetota > Actinomycetes > Pseudonocardiales > Pseudonocardiaceae > Amycolatopsis > Amycolatopsis sp. PSD-21. Next base: position 6,508,486 of record NZ_CM145712.1, read on the forward strand.
CCGCGCACCGGCCCCCGCACGACCAGCGCGGGCTCCCCGGCGGTCAGCCGGTCGCCGTCGTCACGGGCGGCCAGGATCTCCAGGCCCGAGCCGAGCACGACGTCGAACACCGCCAGGGCCACCGGGATCCCGGCGACCACACCGGCCGTCCTCGGCGTGAGTTCGGCCAGCGCGCGAGCGGATTCGGGCACGGTGGCGTTCGTCGTCGCGTCGGGCCCGTACCGCAGATCCTCGGCCAGCGCCGTCGTGACGACACGGTGCGCATCGGCGGCGTCGAGGCCGTGATCGGCCAGCGCCTTGACGACCCAGGGGGAGAATTCGCTCATGCCACACCCTCCAAAGCGATCGGATCGGCCAGCACCGGCTGCCCCGATGGGCTGAGCCGGATGAGCTGACCGCGTTGCCAGACGTCGTCGTCGCGTTCGGGGAAATCGGTGCGCACGTGACAGCCGCGGGACTCCGTCCGGCGCGCCGCCGCCGCGACCAGTGCTTCCGCCACCAAGGTGAGCGCCGCGTCCTCGACGACCCGGGGAGTCCACAAAGGACTCTCGGTGACCGAAAGATCCAGCACCGAACCCACGACCGAAAGACCTTCCGCGTCCCGGCCGATGGCGGCGTACCGGCTCATCGCGCGCTGCAAGGCGTCGCGATCGGCCACCGCGACCTTCGCCGGAGGCATGAGCACACCGCGGCGCGGGTCGGCGAGCAATCCGGCGGCGAGATCGATGGCGACCGCTTCCGCCACCCGCTGCCCGACGACCAGGCCTTCGAGCAAACTGTTGGAGGCCAGGCGATTCGCGCCGTGCAGGCCGGTCCTGGCGACCTCGCCCGCCGCGTAGAGACCGCGGACGCCGGAGCGTCCGTCCACAGTGGTCACCACGCCACCGCAGGCGAAATGCGCCGCGGGCGTGACCGGGATCGGTTCCTTCGCCGGGTCCAGCCCGATCGCCGCGCACGCCGCGTGCACGGTCGGGAACCGCTTGGCGAACCCGGAGATCCCTGTCGCGTCGAGGAAAACGTGGTCGTCGACCCCGCCGGGCGCCTGCACCATCCGGCGGGTGATCGCCGCCGAGACGACGTCCCGTGGCGCGAGATCGCCGAGCGGGTGGACTCCCCGCATCACCGAAGCGCCCGTCGCGTCGTGCAACGTCGCGCCCTCGCCGCGCACCGCCTCGGTGACCAGCGGGAGACGGCCGCGCGCGCCGGGCGTGAACAGGACCGTCGGATGGAACTGGACGAACTCGACGTCCGCGACCTGCGCCCCCGCGCGCAACGCCAGCGCCAGCCCGTCGCCGGTGGCGATCTCCGGATTCGACGTCGCCTGGTAGAGCTGCCCCAGCCCGCCGCTGGCCAGCAGCACCGCCGGCGCCCGGACGACCCCGGGCACCCCGTTGCGGTCCAGGACCGTCATGCCCACGACCTCGCCCGCGGGCGTGCGGATCGCGTCGACGGCGATGTGGTGCTCCAGCACCGGGATCCGCCGGTCACCGGCCGTCGCGACCAGCGTCCGCTCGACCTCCGCGCCGGTCGCGTCGCCACCGGCGTGGATGACGCGGAACGCGCTGTGCCCACCCTCCCGCGTCCGGGCCAGTTCGGGTCGCCCTTCGGCCGCCGGGTCGAAGCGCGCACCTTCCGCGCGCAAGCGGGCCACCGCGGCCGGGCCACCGGCGATGATCGACCGGACGGCGTCTTCGTCGCAGAGCCCGGCGCCGGCGGTGAGGGTGTCCTCGGCGTGCTTGCCGACCGAATCCCCTCTCTCGTGCTCACCCTCCAGGACGACCGCAATACCGCCCTGCGCCCAGCGGGTGTTGCCGTCGGAGACCGTCGCCTTTGTGACCACCAGGACGTGCAGCCCGAGTTCCCGCGCCCGCAGGGCCGCAGTGAGCCCCGCGACGCCGCTGCCGATCACCACGAGATCGGCGGCGGCCTCCCAGAGCGGGTGGGTTTTCGCCTGGAGAGCGGTAACCTGGTCGGTCATTCTCCGCCGCCAGGCTGCCCGATCTCGATCATGCGCTGCACGGAAGCGCGGGCACGGGCGGCGGTCCCGGCGTCGACGTGGACCTCGTCGGCACCCTCACGCAGCGACCGCAGGAGGGCGGCCGGCGTGATCATCTTCATGTACCGGCAGGACGCCCGGTCGTTCACCGCGCGGAAGTCGATCTCCGGCGCGGCCTTGCGCAGCTGGTGGATCATCCCGATCTCGGTGGCCACGAGCACCGACTTCGCCTTGGTGTCGCGGGCGGCGTGGACCATGTCGCCGGTCGAGAGGATCTTGACCCGCTCGGGGGCGACGGCACCCTCGCCCGCCAGGTACAGCGCCGAGGTCGCGCAGCCGCACTCCGGGTGGATGAACAGGTCGGCGTCCGGGTTCTCCGAGGCCCGCTCGGCCAGCTCGGCGCCGTTGATCCCGGCGTGCACGTGGCACTCCCCGGCCCAGATGTGCATGTTCTCCCGGCCGGTCACGCGTTTGACGTGCGCGCCGAGGAACTGGTCCGGCAGGAAGAGAACCTCCTGGTCAGCGGGGATGGAGGCGACCACGTCGACGGCGTTCGACGAGGTGCAGCAGATGTCGGTCTCCGCCTTGACCTCGGCCGTGGTGTTCACGTACGAGACGACGACCGCGCCGGGGTGCTCGGCCTTCCAGGCGCGCAGCTGGTCGCCGGTGATGGAGTCCGCGAGCGAGCAGCCCGCCCGCGCGTCCGGGATCAGGACGGTCTTTTCGGGCGCCAGGATCTTCGCCGTCTCGGCCATGAAGTGCACGCCGCAGAAGACGATGGTGGACGCGTCGCTGCTCGCCGCGATCCGGCTCAGCGCGAGGGAGTCGCCGGTGAAATCGGCGATGTCCTGGATCTCGGGGACCTGGTAGTTGTGCGCGAGCAGGACGGCGTCGCGCTTGCGAGCGAGGCTCCGCACCTCCTCCGCCCAAGCGGCGTCGGCGACAACTCCGCCGTACGGGGTCAGGTCGTTCTGCAGGGTGCTCGTCATCGTTCTGGCCCTCCTGGACCGATCTCCGGTTTTCGCCTTACAATCGAAAACCGTGCGAAGTCATCTTAACACCCAGACCCCCCTCGCCCACGAGGTCTTGGGAGCGGTCCTGCAAGTGCGCTCCGACACACTCCGGGTCCTGCTGTGGCGGCGCGCTCTCGATCCGCATCTCGGCCGCTGGTCCCTTCCTGGGGGCAGGCTTCGCCCGGATGAAGACGTCGAGGCGTCCATCCGGCGGCAACTCGCGGAGAAGGTCGACGTACGCCAGTTGAAGCATGTGGAGCAACTGGCGGTCTTCAGCGCGCCGGACCGGGTGCCGGGGCCCCGCGTCGTCGCGACGGCGTTCCTCGGCCTCGTACCGTCCGATGTGGACCCCGAAGTCCCCGAAGACACCGAGTGGCACGACGTTTCCGAGCTGCCGCGCACGGCGTTCGACCACGAGTCCATCGTGCTGCGCGCGCGGGACCGGCTGCGCTCGAAGCTCTGCTACACGAATCTCGGGTTCGCGCTCGCCCCGGAAGAGTTCACCGTATCGGCGTTGCGGGGCCTGTACTCGGCTGCGCTGGGTTACCGGGTGTCCGCGACGAACCTGCAGCGGGTGCTGTCCCGGCGCGGGCTGCTGGTCCCCACCGGGCACACCGCCCCGCCCGGGCGCAGCGGCGGACGTCCGGCGGCGCTCTTCTCCTTCGCGGGCAAGGGGATGCAGATCACCGACCCGTTCGCGGTCTTCCGCCCGCCCGCCGGGAAGTGACCGTCCTGCGAAGTCCTCCCGGTCCCCGTACCTTGAACGGGTGACCGAGCCGAGCGAGGAGTCCACCGGGAAGGCGATCTTGCCGCTGTTCCCGCTACAGACCGTGCTTCTGCCCGGAACACACCTTCCGTTGCACATCTTCGAGCCGCGGTACCGGCAGCTGATGGCCGACCTCGTCGGTGAGGTCGTGCCGGACCGCGAGTTCGGCGTCGTCGCGTTGCGGTCGGCGATGGTCAGGGAGGTCAGCGGGCCGGAGCACGTCCACGAAGTCGGCTGCAGCACGGTGCTGCGCGAGGCGAAACGGCTGCCGGACGGCAGATTCGACGTCGTCACCACCGCGCGGCGCCGGTTCCGGCTGCTCGAGATCGACCGCGTTTCCGCGCCGTACCTGATCGGCGCGGTCGAATGGGTGCCCGACGACCGGGTCGCCTCGGTACCCGGCGACACCGTGAACAGGCTCGCCGACGTCGCGAAGGCCGCGCACCGGCGCTACTGCGAATCCGCCTGGCACGCCGACGACTGGACCACCCCGCCCGAGGACGGCGACATCGCGGCGCTCGCGTACCGGCTCACCGCGGACTGCCTGCTCCCGCTGGAGGACCGGCAACGCCTGCTGGAGGAGACGAACCCGCTGCGGCGGCTGCGGATCGCGTGCCGGCTGCTGACGCGGGAGGCCGGGTTCCTCAGCACGCTCGGCGCGGTCCCGATGCCGCCGGGGGAACTGGGCGAACTCACCCGCCCCTCGAACCTGAACTGAGGCGGCAGTGGTTCGTGAGCGGCGATCCGGTCAGACGTCTTGGGTACCTACTGGATTCGGCTGCGGCTGACAGCGGCCGCGCGTGAAGGCCCCCTTCCCTCGGCTCAGCCGAGGAAACTCGACCTTCACACCTTCCCCAGTACATGAAGGCCCCCTTCCTTGCGCCTAGGTACAGGAAGGGGGCCTTCATGTACTGGCCGGGTCCCTGTCGGGCGCTGGGGTTGGTACCGCCCTGGCGACCATGTCGCGAAAGCCACTTTCGAGACATCTGGTGTCCCGAAAGTGGCTTTCGCGACACACCGCCGGAACCCCCGGGCCGGAGCCTGGGATCAACAGCGGCCGGAAGCCAGTAGGCATCTAAGACATACCCCGAGTGTCATAGCACTCGCGAAACGCTACTTACCGGACTCCGGCGCCGAACCCTCGTCCGAACCGTTGCCCCCGCCGAACTTGCTCCACACCTTGCCCGCCGCCCCGGACACCGCTTCGCCGACGTCGCTGAACACCTTCGTCAGCGGGTCGGTCGAGCCGTTCCAGGAGTCCTTGTACGACTTCGCGGCCGACTTGAGGTCCTCGGTCCAGTTGGACGACGGCGCGTCCTCGTCGCGGCGCGGGTACTCGCCCGCCAGGATCCCCCGGTACTCCTCGGACGCGGCCCACTTCTGCAACTGCGCGGCGCGCACGACGGCCAGCGGATGCGACATCGTCTCGACGTAACGCAGCTTCAGGTAGCTGTCGCGGATGTCCTCGACCGACTCGTACTCCGACGCCTGCTGCAGGAAGGCCGGGATGTCGATCTTCGCCGGGTCGATCCCGCCCGCGACCAGGATCTGCGAGCGCAGCGCCGCCGTCGGGTCCTGCGAGCACAGCAGCCCGGCGCGGTCGCAGGACAGCTCGGCCTTGCGGTACCACTCGCGCAGCGCGGCGATGACCACGCGGATGCCGATGGCGCTCACCGGCGTCCACGACATCGACATCTGCAGGCCGATCAGCCGGATCATGATCGTGCGGTACACCGCGTGCCCGGACAGCACGTGCCCCATCTCGTGCCCGATCACGAACCGCAGTGACGCGAGGTCCATCGCTTCGACCGCCGCGGTGTTGAGCACGATGAACGGCTCATCCATGCCGATCGTCTGCGCGTTGACCTCGGGGCTGCGGGCGACGAACAGGTTCGGCACGCGGTCGAGGTCGAGCGTTTCGGCGCATTCGTTGCGCAGCCTGTCCAGTTCCGGATACTGCTTCGGGCCGACCCTGATCGCGGACGCGAGCGCCATCAGCCGCTCGCCGCGTTCGGCGTAGAAGCCCGAAACCGCCTTCACGACCTGCGCGAATCCGGGAACGGCGCGCAGGGTGGCCAATGCGCCGCGGTCCACGGGGTGTTCGTACGCGCGCGGGCTGATACCCGGGAAGCGGACGGCGTTGTGCCGGGAAACCTCGATGTCGTCGGTCAAGAGAAAGCCCCCTAGAGATGTGTCCCGGCCCACCCTAGAGGAAATCCGTCAGCCGAGGCGGCGGCCCAGGTCTTCCCGTCCGTTCCACGCGGTCAGCAACGTGTACGCCAGCGTGGTCATCAACGGCGCGGCGAGCATGATCCACGGGGATTCGATCTGCGGCGCCTTCGCGATGACATCGCCGACGGCGGGCGCCGCGCCGATCTCGTAGCGGCCGTTGGCGAACGCGACGCCCATCGTCGTCCCCAGCCAGCCCGCGAGGGTCGCGCCGCCGGTGGCGGCGATCAGCACGACCGGACCGCGGCGCTCCCGCAGCAGCCAGGTCACGATGCCGATCAGCAGCCCGGCGCCGAGCGCGAGGAAACCGTAGACGGCCAGATCGTCGAAGCGGTGCCAGCTCTCCAGCTCCAGCGGGGCGAGGGCGCCGCGGTCGTTGATCACGCGCATCCGCTGTGGCGGCGCGAGCCGCGACCAAAGCCAGGCCAGCGGGAAGCCGAGCAGCCCCGCCGTGGACAGGACGCTGATCGCCGGCAGCAGATCGGCCTTGACGACGACCTTGGGGTGCGGGCGGCGCGGCCTCGGCAGCACGGGCACCGACCAGGGGTCGGGCACACTGGAAGACAGGTGCGCCGGTTTACCCGTCGTCTCGCCCAACCCCGGACTCCTCCCTCGTGCTGCTTGTGCAGAGCGTAACCAATGACGCCCCCAGCGCACGCGCCTCCACCGCGTTTCGTCCTCCGAATGCGGGAAGTCAGCCGGCGAGTTCACCGTGACGGCTGCACCGGGCCGTCCAGCCGACCGGGGTGATCTGGACGACCATCCGCCGCGCGCAGTACGTGCAGAAGCGCGGCGGTTCGAGCGCCGTTCTCGGGTTGTGGCAGGCGGGATGTTCCGCGCCACCGTCGGACGGCTGTCCACAGTGGACGCAGAACGCGGGTTCGTCAGAGGACGTCACTGATCGCCTTCACCGGCATCTTCAGCTCTTCGAGCATCGCCAGGTCCGCGGTGGCCGGGCGGCCGAGGTTGGTCAGGTAGTTGCCGACGATGATCGCGTTGATGCCGCCGAGCATGCCCTGTTTGGTGCCGAGGTCACCGAAGGTCAGCTCACGGCCGCCGGAGAAGCGCAGCAGCGGACGGGGCATCGCCAGCCGGAACGCGGCCACGGTCCGCAGCGCGTCCTTGCCCTCGACGACCTCGTATCCCTCGTACGGCGTACCCGGCTGCGGGATGAGGAAGTTCATCGTGCACTCGTCCGGGTTCAGCTCGGCCAGCTGCGCGGCGAACTCGGCGCGCTGCTCGATGCTCTCCCCCATGCCGATGATGCCGCCGCAGCAGACCTCCATGCCCGCCTCGCGGATCATGCGCAGGGTCTCCCAGCGCTCTTCCCACGTGTGCGTGGTGACGACGTTCGCGAAATGCGAGCGCGCGGTCTCCAGGTTGTGGTTGTAGCGGTGCACGCCCATCTCGACGAGCTCGTCGACCTGCTCCTGGGTGAGCATGCCGAGCGAGCAGGCGATCTGGATGTCGTTGCCGTCCTCGCGGATGGCCTTGATCCCCTCGCGGACCTGCGAGAGCAGGCGCTTGTCGGGACCGCGGACGGCGGCGACGATGCAGAACTCGGTCGCGCCGGTCTCGGCGGTCTGGCGGGCGGCCTTGACCAGGCCGGGGATGTCCAGCCACGCCGAACGCACCGGCGTCGGGAAGCGGCCGGACTGCGAGCAGAAGTGGCAGTCCTCGGGGCAGCCGCCGGTCTTGAGGCTGATGATGCCCTCGACCTCGACCTCGGGGCCGCACCAGCGCATCCGGACCTCGTGGGCCAGCGCCAGCAGGTCGGTCAGGTGGTCGTCGTCGAGCCGCAGGACCTCGAGGATCTGCTCTTCGCTCAGCCCGACACCACGCTCGAGGACCTGGTCACGCGCCACGGCGAGGATGTCGACGGTCTCCGGGGCAGTGGTCACGAGGCGGCTCCTGTTCGGGGTGGGGCGGTGAAGCGAAGGCACATCATCGTGCACGACCGGGCGTCCCGGCCACAGCGACGCAGGTCACTTCTGGGCCGACGCGCGGCCGACGAAGCATTCCGGGTCGAACTCCCCGCCGAACCACGGCGAGAGACCCGCCCTGGCCCGGTCGGCGAACTTCTCGGGAGTGGCCGTGCCCAGCCCGGCGGGCAGCACGCCCAGCAGCGGGGCGCCTGCCGCGACCGGCAGGTCGGCCAGATTCGACACCGCCGCCAGATCCGGCTCGTCGGGCCACGAGCCGATGATCACCCCGGCCACGGTGAGCCCGCGTTTGGTGGCGACCTCGGCGGTCAGGGCGGTCGCGTTGAGCGTGCCCAGCCCGGCCTCCGCGACGATGATGACCAGCGCGCCCAGCGACCACGCGACGTCGGCGAGGGTGGCCCCGGCGGCGTCGAACCGGACCAGCAGGCCGCCCGCGCCCTCGATGAGCGTGAGGTCGTGTTCGCCATTGAGATCGCTCGCCGCGGCGGCGATCTCGCTCGGGGTCAACGTCGGGAGCCCCGAAAGCCTGGCGGCCGCCTCCGGCGACAGCGGATCCGGGTATCTCCGCAGCTCACGGGTGGTGACCGGACCGGCGAGCCGGAGCACGTCGGCGAGGTCGCCCGGTTCGTCCGGACCCACTCCGGTCTGCGCCGGTTTCAGCACGGCGACACGCTGGCCCTGACCGGCGGCCAGAGCGGCGATGGCGGCGGTGGAGATCGTCTTGCCGACACCCGTACCGGTGCCGGTCATGACCAGCATGCTCACGTGCGTTGAACTTAGTGGGTCGGAGTGAAGGATGGCTGAACGGGCCGGTCAGCTCCCCTGGTCGGGCACGGAGGCGACGACGCCGACCGGGGTGAACGCCGGGCTCTCGTCGTCGGACAGGTAGACCTGCGCCGCGCCGACGTCGAAGTACATCCCGGTCAGGTGCAGTTCGCCGCGCGCCTCCGCCTCGGCGATCAGCGGGTAGTGGCGCAGGTGCTCCAGCTGCTGCAGGACGTTCTGCAGGGCCAGCCGGTCGACCTCGGTGTCCGGACGTTCGCCGTCGAGGGTCACCGCCGCCTTGCGGTTCGCGCTCGGCTCGGCGTGCCGCAGCCAGGAGGCCAGCATCGGCGCGCCGTCCGGGGCGCCGGTGGCCAGCGCCTGCATCGCGCCGCAGCCGGAATGCCCGCAGACCACGATCTCGCGCACCTTCAGCACACCGACGGCGAACTCGACGGTGGCGCCCATCGACGGATCGGCCCGGCGGGCGGGCACCAGGTTCCCGATGTTGCGGACGGTGAACAGGTCGCCGGGACCGCTGGTGGTGATCATGTTCGGCACGATCCGCGCGTCACCGCAGGTGATGAACAGGGTGTGCGGCGACTGGCCGCCCGCCAGTTTGCTGAGCGCGGGCTGCATGAGCGCGGCCGTGCGCCGCTGGAACTCGGTCGCCCCGCGCAGGGTCGGCCCGCCGCGCTGACCGGGCACCTCGACGTCCTTGGCCTGCCAGTCGGACCACGGCGCGAGGAACCGCGGCACCGACCGCATCGCGGCCGTCCTGGTCAGCGTGGGGTCGCCGGATTTGCCGTTGGCGAACCACGGATGTCCGACCTCGTCGACGATCACCTGCCCGCCGGCGCGTTCGTGCGCCTGCTGCCAGTTCGAGAGGCTCTCGAATGCGGCGTGGTCGAGATAGTCGACGACCAGCTCCAAGGTCACCTTCGCGCCGTCGGGCACGGTCGCGAGGACCCGGCTGAGCCTCGGCACCGAAAGGAACGTCAGGACGCCTTCGACGACGACGCGCCATTCGTCACCGGCGCGTTCGGCGTGGATACCGGACCACACCGTGCGCCGGAGCATCAGCAGCACCGAAAGCGCGATCCCGAGCAGGACTCCGGTGAGCAGGTCGAAGACGACGACGCCGGCGAGCGTCACCAGGTACAGCCCCAGGTCGCCGTGTTTGAGGACCTGCTTCATGTGGCCGGGGTTGACCAGTTTCGCGCCGACGTGGACGAGCAGGCCCGCCAGCGCGGCGAGCGGGATGTTCTGGATCAGCCCGGCGAACGCGGCGACGAACACCAGGATCCAGACGCCGTGCAGGATCGCGGACACGCGGGTGCGGGCGCCGGCGGCGACGTTGGTGGAGCTGCGGACGATCACGCCGGTGACCGGGAGACCGCCCAGCGCACCCGAGGTCATGTTCGCGGCGCCCTGCCCGATCAGCTCGCGATCGAGGTTCGACCGCGGGCCGGTGTGCATCTTGTCGACGGCGACGGCCGAGAGCAGGCTTTCCACGCTGGCGATCAGCGCGATGGTGATGACCGCGACGGCGAACGCGCCCCAGCCCGCGTCCGGGAATTCCGGCGCGAAGCGGATGTTGAGCAGGTCACCCGGAAGGTCGACGCGGGGCAGCGTCATCCCGGCGGCGACGGACAGCACGGTCACCAGCGCGATCGCGGCGAGCGGACCGGGCACCTTGCGGACGGACGCGGGAAGCCGTGGCCACAGCAGCAGGATGCCGATGGTGAGCACGCCGATCAGCGCGGCGGTGTCGTGGTGGCCGACGATCTGCGCGGGCAGTTCGGCGATGTTCTTGAGCGCCGAGCTCTGGGCCGTTCCGCCCAGTACGACGTGGAGCTGGCCGAGGACGATCGTGACCCCGATACCGGCGAGCATGCCGTGGACGATGGCGGGCGAGATCGCGAGCGCCGCGCGGGCGATGCGGCTCAGGCCCAGCAGGATCTGGAGCGCCCCCGCGACGACGGTGATCGCACAGGTGGTCGCCCAGCCGAAGGTCGCGATGGTCTCGGCCATGATCACCGTCAACCCGGCGGCCGGGCCGCTGACCTGGAGGGCGGAGCCGCCGAGGGCTCCGGCGACCACACCTCCCACCACGGCGGCGATCAACCCCGCGACGATCGGCGCTCCTGACGCGAGAGCGATCCCGAGTGACAGCGGGACGGCGACGAGGAACACCACCAACGAGGCGGGCAGGTCGTGCCGGAGCACGGCGAGAGGTTTCTTGATGATCACCATCATGATCACCAGGAAACTGGTGAATTGTCCGATATGCACCACCTGATCGAGTGAATATCACCCCACAGGCGGGTGGCGTGGCCCACTTTCGGCCCGTTCTGTTGCCTGGAGATGTCCCGCGCGTTGCGAAAAGCCTTGCGGGCTCCCGAATCCTGGGATGTATCGGTCGGCCGCCCGGTCAACTCGGCCGGCTGCGCGCGCGGGCCGGTCCCTGCCCGGCGAGGCGTTGCGAAAGCCACTTTCGCAACGTTGAAGGTTGCGAAACTGGCTTTCGCAACCTGTCCCGGCTGGCAGGACCGGCCGCTCCGCCCGTGGCACCGGGCCGTGTCGCGAAAGCCACTTTCGGGACATCTGACGTCTCGAAAGTGGCTTTCGCGACCTGCTCGCGCGGCGTCGGCAAGCGCTTAAGACTTCACCGGGGTCGCGGCCGAAGTGAACGACCGCATCGCTTCGTCGAGCAGGTACACGTTCGCCTTACCGACGTCGAAGTACATCCCCGTCAGCCGGAGTTCGCCCCGCGCCAGCGCGGCCTCCACCACCGGGTACGAGCGCAGATTTTCCAGCTGCTGCACCACGTTGTGCAAAGCGAGCAGATCAGCCTCGTGGCCGGGCCGGGCACCGTCGAGCAGCACCGGCCCTTCGCTTTCCCTGCGCCGCAACGTCGCCTCGCCGTGCCGCAGCCAGCCACCGAGGTGCACGAGACCGGGGGGCGCGTCACCGAGCAACGCCTTCATCGCCCCGCAGCCGGAATGCCCGCACACCACCACTTCCCGCACCCGCAGCAGCCCGACGGCGTACTCGATCGCCGCCCCCACCGAGAAATCCGCCTCGGCACCGGCGTGCGGGACGAGGTTTCCGATGTTCCGCACGGTGAACAGGTCCCCCGGCCCGCTGGTGGTGATCAGGTTCGGCACGATCCGCGCGTCGCCACAGGTGACGAACAACGTGTGCGGCCGTTGCCCGTTCGCCAGCCCGTCCCACGTGCTCCGCAGCAGCGGCGCCGTCCGCCGCTGGAACTCCGAAGCACCACGGCACAACGGAACGCTGCCGCCACGCTGGCCCGGCAGTTCGAGGTGTTCGGCCTGCCATTGCGACCACGGCGCGAGCCATCGCGGCACCACGCGCGAGGCGACGCCGCGGCGCACGGTCGGGACACCCGCCTTGCCGCGGCCGAACCACGGATGCCCGATCTCGTCGACGATCACGGTCCCCCCGGCGCGTTCGTACGCGCGCTGCCAGCCGCGCAGGCAGTCGAAAGCGGCGTGGTCGAGATAGTCGACGAACAGTTCGAGCGTCACCTCCGAACGTCCGGGTACTTCGGCGAGAACGGTCGTGAGCCTTGGCACGGAAAGAAAAGTGAGCGCGCCTTCGATGACGACGCGGCTACGAGGGCCGTCCCGTTCGACGTGGATGCCGGAGAACAGCATCCGGCGCAGCATCAGCGCGAGCGCCACCACGATCCCCGCGGCGACGCCGGTGAGCAGGTCGACCGCGACCGCGCCGAGCAGGGTCGCGAGGTAGACCGGCAGGTCGCCGTGGCGGCGGACCTCGCGGAGATTGGTGAGGTTGACCAGTTTCGCGCCGACGTAGACGAGGAGGCCGGCGAGCGCGGCCAGCGGGATCAGCCGCAGCGCGCCCGCCAAGAACAGGCAGCAGCCGAGGATCCAGACGCTGTGCAGGATCGCCGACATCCGGGTGCGGGCGCCCGCTTCGAAGTTGGTCATGGTGCGCACGACGACGCCGGTGACCGGGAATCCGCCGAGCGAACCGGAAGCGGCGTTCGCCAGGCCCTGCCCGATCAGCTCACGGTCGAGGTCGGTGCGCCGCCCCTCGCGGAGTTTGTCGATCGCGACGGCGGAAAGCAGGCTCTCCAGGCTGGCGATGAGCGCGATGGAGAGGACGGCGGCGATGATCGCGGCCCAGGAACCGGACGGCGCCTCGGGGACGAAACCCAGCCCTGGCAAGCCGTTCGGGAGGTCGACGCGCGGCAGGTCCATCCCGGCCGCGACGGAGAGGCCGGTCGCCAGCGCGACGGCGGCGAGCGGGCCGGGGACGCGGCGCACCGACCGCGGCATCCGCGTCCAGGCCAGCAGAACACCGACGGTGACGACACCGATCAGCGCGGCCTGGTCGTGGTGCCCGACGATCCGGCCAGGCAGCGCGAGGACATTCTCGATCGCGGAACTCCGCGGCGTGCCACCGAGCACGACGTGCAGCTGGCCGAGGACCAGGATCAGGCCGATCCCGGCGAGCAGGCCGTGCACGATGGCGGGCGAGATCACCAGGCTCGCCCGCGCGACGCGGCAGACGCCGAAGAGGATCTGGACCACGCCCGCCGCGGCGGTGATCGCGCAGGTGGCCGCCCAGCCGAAGGTGGCGATGGTCTCCGCGATGACGATCGTCAACGCCGCGGAGGGACCGCTGACTTGAAGGGCGGAGGCGCCGAAGAGGCTCGCGACGATCCCGCCGACGACGGCGGAGACGAGTCCGGCGAGCAAGGGGGCCCCGGCGGCGTGTGCGACGCCGAGTGAAAGCGGGACGGCCACGAGGAAGACGACGACCGAAGCCGGGAGGTCGTGGCGGAGGTTCTTCAGGAGGGTCGATGCGGGATTGCGGCGGCCCGGAGGCCCGGTGTCGTGCTCGTCACCAACGAAGTCGATCATGGGGGCAGGAAACCCGATCGGCGCGCAAAAGTCCGCTACGCAAAGGTTTCTCAGGTTTGCTTGTGCACCAGGGAACTAGGACGAACCACGCTTTGACGACAAAGCGCCCGAGTTGGACCTCGATCGGACTCGCCCGTTCGCTTGACCAAGATCAACTCGCGACCACGCTCTGTACCCAGCGTGACCTCTCCCGATTGCTGTGGCCGCTGTCACACTCTTTGGGCTGAACTTCGCCGTATTTACGCTTTTTGGGCGGCCGAGACCATTGCGGAGGTGATGGCGGCGAGGTCGTCCGCCTGGGAGATATAGGGCGGCATCGTGTAGATCAGGTTCCGGAACGGGCGCAGCCAGACCCCGTTCGCGGTGAGGATCTCGGTCGCCACCGCCATGTCCACGGGGTGGTCCAGCTCCACCACCCCGATGGCGCCGAGCACTCGCACGTCGGCGACCGCGGGCAGCTCGCGAGCCGGTTCGAGCCCGGCTTTCAGCGCCGCCTCGATCCGCGGGACGTCGGACTTCCAGCCGCCTTCGGCCAGGATTCCCAGCGAGGCGTTGGCGACGGCCGAGGACAGCGGGTTCGCCATGAACGTCGGTCCGTGCGCCAGCACCGGCAGCTCGCCGCGCGAGATCCCGTCCGCGATCTCCGGCGTGCACAGCGCCGCCGCCATCGTGAGATAACCACCGGTCAGCGCCTTGCCGAGACACAGGACGTCCGGCGTGACGCCGGCGTGTTCGGCGGCGAACATCGTGCCGGTGCGGCCGAAACCGGTGGCGATCTCGTCGAAGATGAGCAGGACGCCGTTGGCCTCGGTGATCTCGCGCAGCGCGCGCAGGTACGCGGGCGGATGGAACCGCATTCCTCCGGCGCCCTGCACGACCGGCTCGACGATGACCGCGGCCAGCTCGCCCGCGTGCCGCTCGATCTCGGTCGCGAGCAGTTCGAGGTACGCCGGATCCGGCTCGTCGGCGAAACCACCGGGCGGTTTGGGCAGGAACAGCTGGTCCGGCAGGATCCCGCGCCACAGCGAGTGCATCCCGCCCTCGGGATCGCAGACGCTCATCGGCGTGAACGTGTCGCCGTGGTAGCCGCCGCGCCAGGTCATCAGGCGCCGCTTTTCCTTGCGCCCCACCGACTGCCAGTACTGCAGGCACATCTTGACGGCGACCTCGACCGACACCGACCCGGAATCGCACAGGAAGACGTGCCGCAGCCCGTCCGGCGCGAGGTCGACCAGCGTCTTCGCCAGCCGGATGGCCGGTTCGTGGGTGAGCCCGCCGAACATCACGTGGCTCATCCGGCCCGCCTGCTCGGCCAGCGCCGCGTCCAGCACCGGGTTCCGGTAGCCGTGGATCGCCGCCCACCAGGACGACATGCCGTCGACCAGCTCACGGCCGTCGTCGAGGGTGAGCCGGACCCCGCTCGCCTCACGCACGAGCAGGGAATCGATCGTGCTCGGCATCGGCCCGTACGGGTGCCAGACGTGTTCCGCGTCGAGCGCGAGGAGTTCGGCGGCGTCCATCCGGCGACCCTACGACACCCTCTCCTCAGCGCAGGCGCACAGGGAGGGTTTCCAGGCCGTGGACGAGGGTGCTTTCCCGCCACCGCAAGGTTTCCGGCTCGGCGTCGAGGCTCAGCGCCGGGAACCTCTCCAGCAGTCCGCGCAACGCGATCTCCGCCTCCAGCCGGGCCAGCGGGGCGCCGACGCAGTAGTGGATGCCGTGCCCGAACGCGAGATGCCCGGTCGCCGACCGTGTGACGTCCAGCCGATGCGGGTCCTCGAACCGCCCGGCGTCGCGGTTCGCGCCGAGCAGGGAGACGAGCACGAACTCGCCAGCCGGGATCTCGACGTCACCGACCGGGACGGGTTCCTTGGTGAACCGGATGGTCGCCAGGTGGATCGCGCCGTCGTAGCGCAGGAACTCCTCGATCGCGCCGGGCAGCAGGGCGGGGTCGGCACGGAGCGCGGCCAGCTGTTCCGGCTCCCGGAGCAGCGCCAAGACGCTGTTCGCGATCAGGTTGACCGTCGTCTCGAACCCCGCCACCAGCAGCAGGAACGCCATGGCCAGCAGTTCCTCGGCGGAGAGCGAATCACCTTCGTCGCTGGCGTGGATCAGGCCCGAAAGCAGGTCTTCGGCGGGTTCGGCGCGCTTCTCCTCGATGAGGTCGACGAGGTACGCGTGCATCTTCGCCGCCGCGGCCTGGAGTTCCTCCGGCGTCGACCAGGCGACCATCGTGTTCGACCAGGTCGCGAACGCCGGCTGGTCACCCGCGTGGACGCCGAGCAGTTCGCAGATCACCCGGATCGGCAACGGGACGGCGAAGGCGGGCAACAGGTCCACGCGCTCGGTGTCGCCGATGCCGTCCAGCAGTTCCGTGGTGATCTGCTCGATCCTCGGCCGCAGCCGGGAAACCGTGCGCGAGGTGAAGGCCTGGTTGACCAGTTTGCGCAGCCGGGTGTGGTCCGGCGGGTCCGAGTTGAGCATGTGCGCGCCGAGCGCGCGTACGGCGTTGTCGGCCGCCGACTCGAAGCCGTCGCGTTCGAAGAGCCGCCGGATGGCCGCCGGATCCTTGCCGACGCGGGAATCCGCGAGGACCGCGCGGGCCTCGGCGTATCCGGTGACGATCCAGACGTTCAGACCGCGCGGCAGCCGGACCTTGCGGGCAGGGCCCTCTTCGCGCAGCAGTGCCGAAACCCGGTGTGGATCGTGGACGAGATCCCAGTCCAGCTTCTTCGGTTCCCCCATCGGTACGCCTCCCCCGGCGCGCCGGTCAGCGTTCGGCCAGCGCGGCCACCACTCGCTCGGTCACCTCGGTCCAGTATGCCCGCTGTTCCTCACGCTCGTCGGCGCCCGCGAGCCACTCCTGGTGGAAGCGGAGCGTGGTCTTCTGCTCGGTTCCGCTCACCGTGATCTGCAGGGTCGAATCGTGATCCCAATCCTTCGGCCGCCAGGTCAGACGGAGCTTGTCGCCCTCGGAGCGGCCTCGAATCTCGCCGGTCGTCCCGTTCGCCGTCTCGTACGCCGCGCCCAGCTCGGTGCCGAGCTCGGCGCCGGGGCCGAGCCAGATCCCGACACCCTCGCGTCCGACCAGGAAGTCCCACACCTGGGTGCTGGTGTACGGCACCGTCTGGGAAACGCCTACCTGCCAACCACTTCCGGCTGTTTTGGCCGTTGCTTTCACCACCGGGCCATCATCCCATCGGGTGTACCGTGCGACAGTCACCGGTCCGGGTGGAGGATCTCTGTCTGTGCGCTACCGTCCGATTTCTCCCGCTCTGCTGGTCTCCGAACTGACCCAGCGCATCACGGCGATCACGGGCCGCCGCCGGATCGCGGTCGCCATCGACGGCGCGTCCGGTGCGACCAACACCACAGAACTCGCGGACGCCCTGGTCGATCCCCTGCGGGTCGCCGGTCACGCGGTGGTGCGGGTCTCGGCGAACGACTTCCTCAGGCCGGCCTCGCTGCGCTTCGAACGCGGCAAGGAAGACCCGGATTCGCGCTACACCGACTGGCTCGACCTCGGCGCCCTGCGCCGGGAGGTGCTGGACCCGATAGCCGAGGACGGCAGCGGGCTGGTCCTCCCGTCGCTGTGGGATCCGGTCCGCGATCGCGCCACGCGGGCCGAACGGGTCAGCCTGCCCGAAGGCGGCGTCGTCCTGCTGGACGGTGAATTCCTCTTCGGGGCGGGGCTCGCGTTCGACCTGAGCGTGCACCTGTGGCTCTCGCCGGCCGCGCTCAAGCGGCGAGTGCCCGAGGAATGGGCGCTGCCCGCCTACGAACGCTACGAACAGGAAGTCGACCCGTCGGCGCTGTCCGACGTGGTCATCCGCGTCGACGATCCGAAGCATCCGGCGCGCTACGAACCCTGACTCCTCAGAGCCTGTTGGCGGAGCTGAGGACGGCCTCGTAGAACGGACCTAACGCGTGAACCCGCCCGGCCGAAGGCCCCGCTATCGCGGTGGCAGGGCGCCCTGGTCACCCACAGGAACGAGCTTTACCAGGTCGCGCCCTGCCGACGTCGATCGCGGCGCGGGTTCACCAACAGACACTCAGCGCACCGCCGCGACGGGGTCACCGTCGAGCAGCCCGGAAAGCCTGCCGGCCAAGGTGTCCCAGCGCCAGTTCTCGCCGACCCAGTCCCGGCCGGCGGCCCCCATCCGCCGCGCCCGCACCGGATCCGCCAGCAACGCGGCCAGCGTCTCCCGCAGCTGCTGCTCGTCTCGGCCGTCGACGACGTGCCCGGTGACCTCGTCCAGCACCGTTTCCGGCGCGCCACCGGAATTCCCGGCGACGACCGGCAGCCCGGTCGCCGAAGCCTCCAGGTACACGATGCCGAGGCCTTCGACGTCGAGTCCCTTCCCGCGCGTCCGCGCGGGCATCGCGAAGACGTCACCCGCGTTGTAGTGCGCGGGCAGCTCCTTCCACGGCACCGACCCGGTGATGACGACGCTGTCTTCGACGCCCATCGCCTCGACGAGCCCGGTGAGCGTCTTGCGGTACGGGCCGCCGCCGACGAGCAGCAGCGCCACGTCCGGGATCCGCTTGCGGAGCTCGGGCAGGATCTTGATCAGCATGTCCTGGCCCTTACGCGGGACCAGCCGCGAAACGCAGACGATCGTCGGACGGTCGCCGAGCCCGTGGCGCTCGCGGATCTCCTTGCCCGCGGCCGGATCCGGTCGGTAGAGCGCTGTGTCCACCCCGCACGGGAGCATCTCCAGCCCCGCCATCGGGCCGAAAGCGGCCGAGAACCGGGAGCGCGTGTACTTGCTGACGTAGGTGATCACGTCGACGGTGTCGCCGATACGCCGCAACGCCTGCCGGGAGCCCGGCAGCATCGACCAGCCGACCTCGTGGCCGTGCGTGGACGCCAGGATCCGGCGGGCGCCCGCGGACCGCAGCGGATGGCCCAGCAGCGCCAGCGGCGCCGCGGCACCGAACCAGACGGCTTCGCAGTCGCGGGCACGCATGATCTCCTTGGCCCGTTTGAGCACGTCCGGGGTCGGCAGCATCAGCGACGTCGGGTGGCGCACCACCTCGAACGGGGCGGCGGCGTCGAACTCGCCGTGCGAGCCGGTGCTCGATTCCCAGGACGGCGCGTAGACGACCAGGTCGTCCGCGGGGAGGCGGGTGGCCAGCGAGTTCAGGTAGTTCTGGATACCGCCTGGCCGGGGCGGGAAGTCGTTGGTCACCAGCAGGGTCCTCAGCACCCTTGCAGGCTACTTGGCCCTCCGCATGCGAAAGGGGCGGCACCGCTTGCGCGGTACCGCCCCGTTCCGGTCGTTCGTCAGGCCGTCGGGCGACGGGCGCCGACGTAGTTGTTCTGCAGCGGCGACACCTTGACGACGTCACCGGTGGTCGGCGCGTGCACCATCATGCCGTTGCCGACGTACATGCCGACGTGCGAGACCGGCGAGTTGTAGAACACCAGGTCGCCCGGCTGAAGCTGCGAACGCTGCACAGCGGCGCCGAAGGTCGACTGCTGACGGCTCGACCGCGGCAGGGTGAGCCCGGCCTGCTTGTACGCCCAGAGCATCAGACCCGAGCAGTCGAACGACGACGGCCCGGTGTCGCCCCAGCCGTACGGGCTGCCGAGCTTGCTCTTCGCGGCCGCCAGTGCGGTCGCCGCGGCGGGACCCGGAGCGGGCACGTTGGGGAACGCGCCGCCCTTGTCCTTCTGAGCGTTGCGATCCGAGGCGCTGAGGTTGTTGCTCGCGCGCTGGATCTCCGCGAGCTGGTCGTTCAGCGTCTTCTGCCGCGCCTCGATGTCCGTGGTCAGCTTGGCGGCCGTGTCACGGGCGGCGGTGGCCGCGTTCTGCGCGTCCGCCGCCTGCTTGGCGGCGGCCGCGGCCTGGGCGACGGCACCGCTCAGGTTGTTCAGAGCCGTGTTCTTGTTCGCGGCGAGGACCTCGAGCGCCGAGGAGCGCTCCAGGAAGTCCTGGGTCGAAGCGCCCGACAGCAGCGACGACAGCTTGTTCAGCTGCACACCGCTGGTGAAGGAGGCACCGGCGAACCGGTTCACCTCGGCCTGGAACGTCTTCTCGTCACCGGCCGCCTTGACACCGAGTTCCTTCGCGGCGGCGGCGTCAGCGGTCGCCTTGTCGAGCTCGCTCTGCTTCGCGGCGAGGTCGTCCTTCGCCTTGAGGAGGTCTTCGTTCGCCTTCTCGGCCTGTGCCGCGAGGTCGCGGTACTTGGCGAGCGCGTCCGAGCCGGACGGGGGCTGTTGGAGGGCGGGGCCTGGGGCGGCAGTGGCCGGGGCCTGGACGACGGTCACCGCGGTGATCACCGCGGCCGCGGCCAAAGCTCCTGACACCACGCGCTTCACTGGATGCGACTGCACGGTCGCGCGTGTCTCCTTTGCTGTCGGCCACCGACTCGGAACCCGGGACGAAGAGGTCGGGGGCCCTCTTCCGCGAAGCCGCGACGCCGGCCGTGAAGCCCGCGCGGTTCCCCGCGTTCCCGCCTTGCGCCTGGCCGAGAGCTATCGCAACAGGTTTGGCGCACGGCTGGTTCTGATGCAACTCCCCGACAAAGCTGCCTCGGTGGCGATCCCGTGTCGTCGTCTGGCGACGACTTCCGGCCACGAGATCTCGGACAGGTTACGAAACCACGGGCACGACGTCCACCATGGCAGGCGCAAAAACTCTGCGTGATGCGCCGAAACACCTTCGGACCAGCATGAGCGGAAACATGTGACGGGCGTTACATCCTGGGACCTGTCGCGACTACCTACCGTTCACCCGATCGGATCGACCACTCGCCGAATGCCCCGGTAGTGGCGTGTCTCAGGCGGTTTTCCGGCGCTCCTGCTCCACGATCGCGACCATCCGGAGGCGCGGGACCATCCCCGCTTCCGCGAGCGCGTCGACCGCTTTTCGTTCGTCGGCGTCCCATTCGAGCGACGGCGGGGCGCCGAGAAGGACGCTGACGACACAGTCATGACATGCGTCACCGCGGACCGCGCACCGGTCGCAATCGATGACGAGCGTCTCTATGTCGGCTATGTCGGCGATGGCCTTGTCGTGCATCTCGAACTCCTCACTTTCAGTGGTGAGGTGCACATTAAGAGCGACCACCGACAGTTTCGGCCTCGTGAGTGGTTAGGACGGTTCTAACCGTCCTAACCACTCACGAGACTTGAGCTGTCCACAACCGCTCCGTCCATCCACAACTTTCACCCACCCCTCCTTCTCGACCTCCCGCCCCGGCCACCGTGGACGTGTGCCCTTACACAGACGCTGGTCGGAAGAAGCCATTCCGGCCGAACAACGACCCAGCTGGCCTGTCCTGCTGCAGGAACAGCACGGCGTCGTGACCAGAGCCCAGCTGCTGGCCTATGGACACAGCAAGGCCGACATCGTCGCGAACCTGGAGGCAGGACGCTGGCAGCGTGTGCTGCCGCGGGTCTACGCGACCTTCACCGGCCCTCTCCCGAGATCGGCCAGGATTCATGCCGCGCTTCGCTACGGAGGCGGGCACGCGGTGCTGAGCCATCGCACCGCGGCTGAGGAATGGCGTCTCCTGCCGGTCGAGGAGGGGCCGATCGAGGTCACCGTGCCCTATTCCAGTTCCGCGATTTCCCAGCCTCCACTGGTGAAAGTGCATCGGTCGCGAGCGCTCCCGTACTCCGCGGCCGAGGCATGGCCGCCGCGTACCAAACGTACGGACACGATCGTCGATCTGGCGGTCTCCCAGGCCACTGCACGCGACGCGGTGAACGTCGTCGTCGACCTGGTCAGCCGGAGCAAGGTCCCGGTTTCCGCGATGCGGGACTGCGTCTCGATGCGTCCGCCTTTCCGCTTTCGCGCCGAGATCCGGCGAGGCCTCGAGCTGGTGGCCGGCGGCCTCATGTCAGCGCTCGAAGTGGCGTTCAAGGAGCAGGTCGAGGAGAGACACGGTCTGCCGCCGGGCGACCGGCAGACAGCGGTCGAAGTCGACGGAAAGACGTTATGGGAGGACGTCACCTACGACTCACGAGGCGCGGCGCTGACCGTCCGGCTGGACGGGCGAGCCACTCATGCGATGGACGCCGTCGCGTTCCGGGACCGCCGTCGGGACAACGCGGCCGAACTAGCCGGCCGGGCGCGTCTGGTCTACGGCTGGCAGGACGTCCGGAATTCGCCGTGCCAGGTCGCGGCCGAGGTGCGGGTGGTCCTCATGCGGGAGGGGTGGCGACCGACGGCCGCACGCGTCACCTGCCCGACGTGCTCGTGAGTGGTAAGGACGGTTCTAACCGTCCTTACCACTCACGA
Source organism: Amycolatopsis sp. PSD-21 (assembly GCF_055561455.1). Lineage (NCBI taxonomy): Bacteria > Bacillati > Actinomycetota > Actinomycetes > Pseudonocardiales > Pseudonocardiaceae > Amycolatopsis > Amycolatopsis sp. PSD-21. Next base: position 6,530,366 of record NZ_CM145712.1, read on the forward strand.
GACGCGCCCCAACGCCCGCTCGGCGCGCGATCGCTCAAGTAGCGATCCCATCTCTAGACCCGGCTCAGCCGTGAAACCAGCACCGCCGACGGCACCGGGTGCGCGCCCTTGCGCCGCACCGAATCCGCCACCGCCCGGTCCGTGCTCGCGACCACCATCGGCCGCCCTGGCGGCTCCGCCGCGACCAGGGACCGGATGACGTCGTCCGCGAGGACGCCGCGTTCGGAGAACAGCACCCGCACCCCGCGCGGCACCGCCGCGGGCACGGAGAGCACTCCGGCGCCGTCGAACACCACGGTGACCTCGGCCGAAGTCCGCGCGGCGAGCGCGGAAAGCTGGTGGATCAGCCGGTCGCGCTGGTCGGAAAGCGCCAGCTCCGGATATCCGGTCTTCGTGACGTTGTAGCCGTCGACGATCAGGTGCACGTTGGGCAACGCGAGATGCCGGTCGAGCCCGGTGACGTCCTGGATCTTGCCGCCCGCCCCGATCCCCGACGTCGCGCCGCGGACCATGTCCGCGGGCCGCTGCCCCCGCGCGCTCACCGAAAGTTCCCGGCGCAGCCCGCCGACGGCGCCTTCGATCGTGTCCAGCAACAGCCCGAGCCTGACCTCGTCGGCCTGACGCGCCTCGCGCGCGGACTGACGGGCGATCTCAGCGTCCGTGACGGCCTTCTCGGCCCGCGCCCGCTCTGCCGCGACACGCTGCCGCTCTCGGTCCAGCTGGGCCTTCAGCGCCTTGATCTCCTCAGCGCTCTCGGCGCCGCCGCTCTCCAGCTGAGCGTGCGCCTCGGCGACGGCGTCCTTCGCCTGGCGCAACTGGACACCTTGTTCCCGCAAGCGTTTCAACAGCTTCTCGACCTCGGCGTCGCGTTCTCCCCGCGCGCCACTGGCGATCTCCTTGGCCTCACGCAACTCTTCGCGCAGCTGGGCCAGTTCGGCCTCCAGCCGCTGGTTGCGAGCCAGCGCGGCGTCGCGTTCGGCGCGCAACGCCGTCTCCTCGGCGTTCTTCGCCACCAGCCGGACCCGTCCGGCCGCGCCCGCCTCGCCGAGGAGCACGGCGGCGGCCGCGGCGGCGACGGAATCGGGGGCGTTCGGGTCGAGGGCGTCCTTGCGGTGATCGCGCAGCCATTCGGTGACCGCGACGCGGAACTGCGAAGACTCCCCCAACGCGGCCAGCAACGCCGTCCCGCCGAGTTTCGCGCGTTTCGCCGGGGCGAACTTCGCGACCGGGCGCAGCTGCCTCGGCACGTCGGCGGACGGCAGTTTGCCCACGGCGGCGGCCGCCAGCTCGGCGATCCGCTCCCGTACGGTCTCCGGCAAGGACGTCCAGCCTTCGGCGGGCACCTCTTCGGAGGTCTCCTGCGCGCCCGCGGACGCCACGACACCCGAGGGACCGCCGGTGGCGTCCTCGGGCGTTTCGGGCACTGCGGGCTGCGGTTGCATCGCTCCAGCGTAGGCCCCATCCCCTCGGGGCGCGCTGGATGGGACGCCCCAGGATTGTCGGTGCCCGCCCCTACTGTGCCCGACCATGGACACCGGACGGCGGCCCGGCGCGGCGCAACTCGCCTTCGACGAGCTGGGAACTCCTTTGCGGGACATCACTTTCGTCGTATTCGACCTGGAGACCACGGGAACGAAACCCGGTCCGGACGGGATCACCGAGATCGGCGCGGTCAAGATCCGCGCCGGCGAGGTCGTCGGCGAGTTCGCCACCTTCGTCAATCCGGGGATGCCGATCCCGCCGCAGATCGTCGAGCTCACCGGTATCACCGGCGCGATGGTCTACGACGCTCCCCGCATCGAGCGCGTGCTGCCCGCCTTCCTCGAGTTCATCTCCGGCGCCGTGCTCGTGGCGCACAACGCCGCCTTCGACACCGGCTTCATGCGCGCGGCCTGCGAAGGCCACGGCTACCACTGGCCGAAGACGGCCGTCGTCTGCACGGTCCGGCTCGCCCGCCGGGTCATCTCCCGCGACGAGACGCCCAGCTACCGCCTTTCCGCGCTGGCCGCGTTGTTCGGCGCGCGCACCACGCCGAACCACCGCGCGCTGGCGGACGCGCGCGCCACCGTCGACGTCCTGCACGCCCTGCTGGAACGCGTGGGCAACCTCGGCGTCCACACCCTCGAGGAGCTGCTGGACTATCTGCCCGAGGTGACCGCCGCCCAGCGCCGCAAACGTTCGCTGGCCGAGCATCTGCCGTCGAGGCCCGGCGTCTACCTGTTCCGCGGCCCGAGCGACGAGGTCCTCTACGTCGGGACGTCGTCCGATCTGCGGCGCCGGGTCCGGCAGTACTTCACCGGTTCGGAGAGCCGCGGCCGGATCCGGGAGATGGTCGCGCTCGCCGAACGGGTCGACGCGGTGGAATGCGCGCACGCGCTGGAGGCCGCCGTCCGGGAGCTGCGGCTGATCGCCGCCCACCGCCCGATGTACAACCGCCGTTCCAAGAACCCACGGCACGCCTGGTGGGTCGCGCTGACCGAGGAGGCGTTCCCCCGCCTGTCGGTGGTCCGCATGCCGCGAGACGGGATGCTGGGGCCCTTTCGCACCCAGACCGACGCCCGGACCGCCGCGGACACCCTCGCCGGCGCCTCGGGCCTGCGGACGTGCACCCAGCGCATCTCGGCGACGGCGCCGAACGGGACGCCCTGTGTCCTCGCCGAGCTCGGGCGTTGCGGGGCTCCGTGCGCCGGGAAGCAGACGGTCGAGGCGTACCGGCCGAGCGTGCTGGCGGTGTCCGGGCTCATCGCCGGGACGGACGGCCGTCCGCTGCGGGCCGCCGCCGATCAGCTGGCCCGGTTGTCCGCGGCGGAGCATTACGAGCAGGCCGCTCAGCATCGAGATCAGCTGGCCGGCCTGATCCGCGCGGTCGGCCGGGCACACCGGCAGTCGGCGCTGGCGGGTATCCCGGAGCTGATCGCCGCCGGGCCGGACGGGAACGGCGGCTGGGAGCTGGCGGTGATCCGGCACGGCAGGCTCGCGTCGGCGGGGGTCGCCCGGCGCGGCGTGCCGCCGATGCCCGTCGTCGAGATGCTCGTGGCGTCCGCGGAGACGGTGATCCCGGGGCCCGGCCCGCTCTTCGGCGCGGTCCCGGAGGAGATCGGCATCCTGCTGCGCTGGCTGACCCGCCCTGGCGTCCGGCTCGTGCGCACGACGCATCCCTGGGCGGAGCCCGCTGCCGCGGGCGGCTGGCAGGAATGGCTCGACCTGGCGGCGAGCGCGACGGCGCTGGAACGAGTGGCGGGCTAGGATTCCGGCACCGGATTCACCGACGTAGGAGGACCCTTTGATCACGGCGATCGTGCTGATCCAGGTCGAAGCCGATGCCATCCCCGAGGCGGCACAGGCGATCGCGGACATCGACGGTGTCCGCGAGGTCTATTCCTGTGCGGGCGATGTCGATCTGATCGCCTCGGTCCGCGTCGCGGCCCACGAGGACCTCGCGGATCTGATCCCGGCGAAGATCGGCAAGGTCCCCGGCGTGCTGAGCACGGTCACGCATATCGCGTTCCGCTCCTACTCGAAGGCCGACAGCGAGTCCGCGTTCGACATCGGCGTCGAAGGCGCCTGAGCTTCTTCCCTTGTAGCGCGTGAAGGCCCCCTTCCCTCGGCTGAGCCGAGGGAAGGGGGCCTTCACGCGTGTCTCCCGGGCTAGTGCCCGGAGGTGATCTCCTTGCGCTCCTCGGAGGGCTCGCCACCGATGTCGTCGACCTTGCCGTTGCCGTGCCCGTTGGACCGGGCGCGCTCCAGCGCGATCGTCTCCTCGACCGGGTCCGGGGACCAGGTCGAACCGGCGACGGCGTGCCCGGCCGAGCCGAGCTTGTTCATCTTCTTCGGCACCGACGCGCCCTGGTATTCGAGCGGGATCGCGTGGCCGTGGTCGTCCACCGGGCCGAGCGGCTGGTGGATCTCGATGAACTCACCGTGCGGCAGGCGCTTGATGATGCCGGTTTCGACGCCGTGCTCCAGCACCTCGCGGTCGGCCCGCTGGAGGCCGAGGCAGATCCGGTAGGTGATGTAGTACGCGATCGGCGGCGCCAGCAGGACACCGATCCGGCCCGCCCACGTCGTCGCGTTCAGCGAGATGTCGAAGGCGAACGCGATGATGTCGTTGAAGCCCGAGAGCATGATGACCGCGAAGAACGTCAGGGCCATGATGCCCAGCGAGGTCCGGACCGGGACGTCGCGCGGACGCTGCAGCAGGTTGTGGTGCGCGGTGTCCTTGGACAGCTTTCGCTCGATCCAGGGATACATCAGCAGCAACCCGATCAGCAGCGGCATCCCGATCGCGCCGGGGAAGAACACCGCCGGGACCGTGTAGTTCCCGAGGTAGAGCTCCCAGGCGGGCCAGATCCGCAGCATGCCGTCGGCCCAGGCCATGTACCAGTCCGGCTGTGAACCCGCCGAGACCTGCGCCGCGTTGTACGGGCCGATGTTCCAGATCGGGTTGATCTGGAAGAGGCCCGACATCAGCGCGATGACGCCGGTGACCAGCGCGAAGAACGCACCGCCCTTGAGCGCGAAGACCGGCATGATGCGGACGCCGACGACGTTGGTCTCCTTGCGGCGCACGCCCGGGAACTGCGTGTGCTTCTGGTACCAGACGAGCGCGAGGTGCGCGGCCACCAGGCCGAGCATGATGCCCGGCAGCAGCAGGATGTGGATCGTGTACAGGCGCGGGATGATCTCGTTGCCGGGGAACTCCCCGCCGAACAGCGCCCAGTGGATCCAGGTGCCCATGACCGGCACCGAGAGCACGATGCCCGACAGGGTCGCGCGGATACCGGTACCGGAGAGCAGGTCGTCCGGGAGCGAGTAGCCGAAGAAGCCCTCGAACATGCCCAGGACCAGCAGAAGCGCGCCGATGACCCAGTTCGCCTCACGCGGGCGACGGAACGCGCCGGTGAAGAAGATCCGGAACATGTGCACCATCATCGAAGCCACGAAGATCAGCGCGGCCCAGTGGTGCAGCTGGCGGACGAACAGACCGCCGCGGACGTCGAACGAGATGTCCAGCGTGGTCGCGAAGGCCCGCGACATCTCGACGCCCTGCAGGCCGGTGTAGCTGCCGTTGTAGACGACCTCCTCCATGGAGGGGTCGAAGAACAGCGTGAGATAGACACCCGACAGCAACAGGATGATGAAGCTGTAGAGCGCGATCTCGCCGAGCAGGAACGACCAGTGCGTCGGGAACACCTTGTTGAGCTGGTGCCGCATGCCCTTGGCCAGGTGATACCGGTCGTCGGCCCACTTCGCACCAGCGCCCGCGGCCTTCTCGACCGGGTTCGTCCCCTTCGTCGGGGTGGTGAGTGAACTCATGACTTACGCTCCCAAAAGGCCGGTCCGACGGCCTCGTTGAAGTCTCCGCGCGCGATCAGGTAGCCCTCAGAGTCCACTGTAATCGGAAGCTGGGCCAACGGCCTCGTCGCCGGACCGAAAATCGGCTTGGCGTAGTGGAGCGCGTCGAACTGCGACTGGTGGCAGGGGCAGAGGATGCGGTTGGTCCGCTGCTCGTACAGGGAGGTCGGGCAGCCGACGTGGCTGCAGATCTTCGTGTACGCGTAGTAGTCGCCGAAGTTGTAGTCCTCCTGGCCCTGACGCTTGACGACCTTGGCGGCGTCGGTCGGGCGGAGACGGATCAGCATGACCGGGTTGTCGACGCGCTTGAAGGCGGCCGACAGGGCGTGCTCGTCGTCCTTCTCGGACTCGCGGTACGGGAACACCGTCTCCATCGCGCCCGCGTCGAGGTCCTCGGCCTTGACCAGGGAGATCTCGTGCGGACGGCCGGTGTTGCGGCGCAGGTAGACCTTCTCTTCCGGGAAGTTCTTCTTCCAGCCCGAGTGCCACAGCGAGTCGCGGTTCTCGGTGTCCTTCCACGGGTCCTTGATGAAGGACGCGACCGGCAGCGCCGCGACGGCGAGGCCGAGCACACCGGCGCCGGCACCCGCGGAGCGCTTGATCATCGAGCGGCGCGCGATGGTGCTGCGGCTGCCCGAGTCGGCGAGCTGGGCGACGATGGTGGCCTTGTCGACCTCCTTGGAGCCGCCGTCCCCGCGCTCCTGGACCGCGACCTCGGCCGGGATGAACTTCTTGGTGTAGAGGATCACACCGATACCGAGGCTGAGCACGGCCAGCCCGAGGGTGACCCCGAGCAGCGGCGTGTACAGCGTGTACTGGGTGTAGCCGTGCGTGCCCGGCTCCTTGTACTCGAACCAGTGCGGCCACGCGATGAGGACCACGAACGCGAGGCCGGACAGCGCGGCCAGCACGAACCAGAGGGCGACGGAGCGCTCGGCGCGCTTCTCCGCCTTCGTCCCCTCGACCGGCCAAGGCGTCGGGTATTCGACGATCTCGACCCCGTCGAGCGCGGTACCCAGCTTGACCAGCTGGTCGCGATCCATGTCCGCCAACTCCGCCTCTGTCGGCGGCTTCGGCCCTTCGGCGCTCATGCCTTCGATCCAATCCACAACGTCACGCCGATCAGCGCGGCGATCCCGACGATCCACGCGATCGCGCCCTCCGAGGCCGGGCCAAGACCGCCGAGCGAGTTACCGCCGGGTGAGTTGTTCCCGTGACTCACGGACTTCACGAACGCGATGATGTCCTTCTTCTCCTCCGGCGACAGCTGCCGGTCGGAGAACTTGGGCATGTTCTGCGGCCCGGTGAGCATCGCGGTGTAGATCTGCTCTTCCGTGGCCGGGTCCAGGTTCGGGGCGAACTTGCCCGAGGACAGCGCGCCACCGCGGCCGGTGAAGCCGTGGCAGGAGGCGCAGTTGAGGCGGAAGAGCTCGCTGCCGCGCGCGACGTCCTCGCCGCGCAGCGCGTCACCCTTCTCGGCGGGACGCTGCGCGCCGCCGCCGTTGGCCTGGATGTAGGCACCCAGCGCGTTGATCTCGGCCTCGGTCAGCTTCGGCGGCTTCCGCTGCGCCTGGGCTTCCTGGCGGACCGCCGGCATACGGCCGGTGGAGGTCTGGAAGTACACGGCCGCGTCCCCGATGCCGATGAGGCTCGGGCCACGGTCGGTGACACCTTCGAGCTTCGGCCCGTGACATTCGATACACGTGTTGTTGTAGAGCTTCTCGCCCTCGCGCAGGAGGGCGGATTCGCCCTGCGCCTGCGCGGTCTGCGGCTCCGGGGCGAAAACGGCGTACAACCCGCCCACGCTCAGCAGCGCGATCCCGAGCGCCAGCGCGCCGGCGAACCGCCTGCGTGCCTTCGACCGCTTGCGGAAGCGGCGCTCCGTGTTGTTCTTGCTGGAGGTCATCTTGCGGCAACCCTTGCTGTCAGTTCAGGCCGATAGGTCGTGGTGGCGGCTTCGTTCACGGAAGGATGTAGATCACCGCGAACAGGCCCACCCACACGATGTCGACGAAGTGCCAGTAGTACGACACGACGATCGCCGAGGTGGCCTGAGCCGGGGTGAACTTGCTCAGCTTGGTGCGGATGAGCAAGTACACGAACGCGATGAGCCCGCCGATGACGTGCAGGCCGTGGAACCCGGTCGCGAGGTAGAAGACCGTGCCGTACGCGCCGGACGGGATGGTCAGCCCCTCGTGGATCAGGTTCAGGTACTCGTAAGCCTGGCCACCCACGAAGATCGCGCCCATGATCAACGTGATGATGTACCAGCGGCGGAGGCCGAACACGTCACCCTTTTCGGCGGCGAACACACCGAACTGGCAGGTGAACGACGACGCCACGAGGATCACGGTGAACGGGATCGCCAGCGCGATGTTCAGGTGGAAGGGCTCACCGTGCAGCGGCGGCGGCCATTGGCCGGACGCGTTCTGCGCCTTCACGGTGAAGAACATGGCGAACAGTCCGGCGAAGAACATCAGTTCGCTGGACAGCCACACGATGGTGCCGACACTGACCATGTTCGGCCGGTTCAGCGAGTGGACCCGCTGGCTGATGGTGGGAGCTGCCGTTGTCACGCGTCGCATTATGTCCTCTCACGCACGGGGCCCGCCGGGTGGGTCCACGGCGGGTCGCGTGCGTGTCGGGTCACATCTGAACGAAAGTGGGAACAGGGCTACTCATGGGTTTACTAGATCGGCTTCGTGACCTGGTCAAGAAGCCGAAGCTTCCAGGCCTGACGGTCGACACGCCCGGCGTGGAGATCGTCGTGGAGGCCTTCGACCCCGCCGAGGCGGATTCCTCGGCGTTGGCCAGATCACCCGCTTGGGTCGCCGAAGCGCCCGCGATCCTGCGCCATCACTTGAAGCTGCCGCCCGAAAAGGTGGCGGAGGCGGCCTCGATCCTCGCCCAGGACGGCTGGGAGCTGCGAGAACAGGGCCACGAAGGCGATTTCGCCCTCGCGCACGCGGTGCGGGTGCAGACCCTCGACGCACTGCACTGCGCCCAGGAACGGTCACGGATGGCGGGCCTCGCGCAGCGGCTCGGCGGGGATTCGCTGGGGTGGGACGCGCTCCAGCCGTCGGGTGGTCCACGTGATGTCGGTCATGGCGGATAACATCGCGGGGTCGACATGACTAGACGAGGCGGAGGCGCGCTCATGGGCGAGCAGGCGATGCGGATCCTGGTGTTCAGCCACAAGGCGGAGGTGCGCGAGGCGATCATCAACGCCGTCGGCCGCAGGCCCGCCGCCGACCTCGGCCGGGTGGACTACACCGAGGCGTCCGGCATCTCCGAGGTCCTCGTCGAGATGGACGCGGGCAACGTGGACCTCGCCATCCTCGACGGCGAGGCGCAGCCGACCGGCGGCATCGGGCTGACCCGTCAGCTGAAGAACGAGATCGAGAACTGCCCGCCGATCGTGGTGTCGGTGCGGCGCAAGGACGACCGCTGGCTCGCGACCTGGTCGCAGGCCGACGCGGTGCTGGTCCACCCGCTCGACCCGCTGACCGCCGCCGAAACCGTCGCCGACGTGCTGCGCGCCCGGCGGGTGCCGGCCGTGCACGGCTGAGCCGATGGGCTCGGCAGCCAAGACCTGGCCGTCCCTGCTCAACCAGCTCATCGCGCGCGCGGACCTGTCCGAAGAGGACACCGCGTGGGCGATGGACCAGATCATGAGCGGGGCGGCGACGCCCTCCCAGATCGCCGGGTTCGCCGTCGCGCTGCGCGCGAAGGGTGAGACACCGGCGGAGATCTCCGGGATGGCCGACGCCATGCTGGCGCACGCCAGGCGGGTGACGATCGACAGGCCGTCGGTCGACATCGTCGGCACCGGCGGCGACCGGTCCAATTCGGTCAACATCTCCACCATGGCCACGGTGGTGACGGCCGCCGCGGGCGCGCCGGTGGCCAAGCACGGCAACCGGAGCGCTTCGTCGAAGTCCGGCGCGGCCGACGTGCTGGAGGAGCTGGGCGTCACCATCGACCTGCCGCCAGAGACGGTCCAGCGCAGCGTGAACGAACTGGGCATCGGCTTCTGCTTCGCGCCGAAGTTCCATCCCGCCCTGCGTCACGCCGGGCCGACCCGCGGCGAGCTCGGCGTGCCGACGACGTTCAACCTGCTCGGCCCGCTGACCAACCCGGCGCAGCCGCGCAGTTCGCTGATCGGCTGCGCGTACGAGGACAAGACCCGTGTGCTGGCCGAGGTGTTCGCGCGGCGCGGCATGACCGTGCTGCTCGTACGCGGCGACGACGGGCTGGACGAGCTCACGACCACGACCACGAGTTCGGTGTGGGTGGTCTCCGGCGGCGAGATCACCGAGCGGAGCTTCGATCCCGCGTCGCTGGACCTCCCCCGGGTGACCGCGGAGGACCTGCGCGGTGGCGACGCGGCGCACAACGCCGAGGTGTTCCGTCAGGTGATGGCCGGGAAGACCGGGCCGGTCCGGGACGCGGTGCTGCTCAATTCGGCGGCCGCGCTGGCGGCCTTCACCGGGTTCTCGGGGTCGCTGGAAGACGATCTGGCGGCCGGGTTCGCGCGGGCGGCGTCGGCCATCGACTCCGGTGCGGCGGCCGACCTGCTGAACCGGTGGATCGCCTTCGCCTGACCACTCACGAGACTCTGCCCACCACTCACCGCCGCCCTTGCCCCCCGTACATGAAGGCCCCCTTCCTGTACCTAGGCGCAAGGAAGGGGGCCTTCATGTACTGGGGGAGGTGTGAAGGGCGAGTTTCCTCGGCTGAGCCGAGGGAAGGGGGCCTTTACGCGCGACCGCTGTGACTGCTGGGCCTGGTGGTGTTGCCGAGGCTGAGGCGGCGATCGTGTAGTCCGTCTGGTCGCCACCTTCAGTAGGTACCTAAGACACCCTTGGCCCTGACCGTCCTGACCACTCACGAGGCGGTACTGAAGCGCGCCCGGTAAGCCGTAGGCGTCAGCCCCGTGGCCCGCCGAAGCTGCGTACGCAGGTTCGCGGCGGTACCGAACCCCGACGCCCGCGCCACCAGGTCCAGCCGCTGCTCCCCGCGCTCGATAAGCCGGCACGCCAGCGCGATCCGCTCCGTGGTGAGCCACGCCAGCGGCGTCGTCCCCAGTTCGGCGCGGAACCGCCGGTGCAGCGTCGCCTGGCTCGCCGCCGCCCGCGCGGCGAGGTCGGCGACGGTGAGCGGACGGTCGAGCCGTTCCCGCGCCCAGGCGAGCACCGGAGCCAGCGAGGTGTCCGGCACCGGCGGCAGCGGACGCTCGACGAACTGCCGCTGGCCGCCGTCGCGATGTCCGGCGAACACCAGCCGCCTGCTCACCGCGTTGGCGATCTCGGCGCCGTGGTCACGGCTGATCAGGTGCAGTCCCAGATCGAGCGCGGCCGCGCTGCCCGCCGCGGTCAGGACGTCGCCGTCGTCGACGAAGAGGACGTCGGGCTCCAGCAGTACTTCGGGATACAGCTCGCGGAAGAGCCCCGCCCACTTCCAATGGGTCGTCGCGCGCCGTCCGTCCAGGACACCGGCCTGCGCGAGGGTGAAGGCGCCGGTGCAGAAGCTCACCAACCGGGCACCCCGCTCGGACGCGGCCCGGACGGCCCTCAGCACCGACGCCTTGGCCGGGGTCTCCGGATCGGGCCGGTTGGGCACGATCACCGTGTCCGCGGTCTCCACGGCTTCGAGCCCGGCGACCCCGGTGAGTGTGAACATGCCCAGGTGCATGCGCACGGACGGCTCGGCGGCGCACAGGGTGAAGCCGTACCAGGGCCTGCCCAGCTCCGGCCGCCGCAGGCCGAACAGCTCGGTCGCGACGCCCATTTCGAAGGGATTGGATCCTTCGTCGACCAGGACGGCGACCTTGTGCGAGGAATCATGCGACATATGCGATTCCTAGCACTCACCGCTCCGGTGGTCCAGCGGCCAGGATCGGATCATGAGCAAGCAACCGATCGATCTGGACACCGCGCTGGCCGGCTTCGACGAGATCTGGAGCCCGCGGATCGTCGCCAACGTCAACGATTACGACGTCCGTCTCGCCAAGGTCGCGGGCGAGCACGTCTGGCACGTCCACGAGAACACCGACGAGTTCTTCCTCGTCCTCGACGGCACGCTCGACATCGCGTTGCGCGAGGACACGGGCGAACGGGTCGTCACGCTCCCCCGCGGCGCCGTGTTCGTCGTCCCGCGCGGCACCTTCCACAAACCGTCCTCAGTGGACGGTGCCTCGCTGCTGCTGTTCGAGCCGACCGGCACGCTCACCGTCGGCGACCGGCACGACGAGGTCCCCGACCACGTCCATGTCACCGTGGGGCAGGAGCTCTAGCCGGCGGAAAACGTTCTGCGGTAAGCACTCGGGCTGGTCCCGCGCAGCTTGCCGAACTGATGCCGCAGCGCCGCGGCGGACGCGTAACCACAGGCGAGTGCTATGTCCTCAATGGACAGACGGCCTTCTTCGAGCAAGGACTGCGCACGGTCGAGACGGCGTTCGGTGAGCCATCGGTGCGGCGTCGTCCCGGTGGCCGCCGAGAACCGGCGCAGGAACGTGCGCTCCCCCAAGCCGCTGCGCCTGGCGAGTTCCGCGACGGTGAACGGCTGGTCGAGGCGACGTTCGATCCATTCGAGCGCTTCGGCGAGCACGGTGTCGTCCGGCGCGGCGGTCTCGGGTACCGGCGCCTGCACGAACTGCGCCTGACCACCGACCCGATGCGGCGCCGCGACCATCCGCCTGGCCAGCGTGGTGGCCGCCGCGACACCGCGCAATTCCCGCACCAGGTGCAGGCACAGGTCGACGGCGGCGACGGTTCCCGCGCTCGTGAGGACGCCGCCGTCGTCGACGTACAACGCCTTCGGGTCGACCTTCGCCGTCGGGAAACGCGACCGGAACTCCTGCTCGTAGACCCAGTGGACGGTGCAGTTGCGCCCGTCGAGCAGCCCCGCGTACCCGAGGGAGAAGACACCAGCGCAGAAACCCGCGACCCAGGCGCCCCGGCTCGCCGCGTCACGCAGGACTTCGAGCACCGGCTCCGGTGGGCTCGCGCTGCGCGGCGCGCAGGTCGGCACGATCAGCAGGTCCGCCGACGCCGCGAAGTCCAGGCTCTCCAGGCCATCCAGCCCGAAGCCGGACCAGCTCAGGACGTTCTCACCACCGGGCGAGCAGACCGCGAAGTCCCAGCCCTCGATTCCGTCGGCGCTGCGATCGGTGCCGAAGACCTCGCACGCGACGCCGAGTTCGAACGGCGAGACCTGGTCGGCGAGCACCACCGCGACCTTCTTCACATCCATCCCGGCAGTGTGTCACAAGTTTTGCGGTCGATGTCATCTCTGACACTGGTTGAACGCGGCCCCAAGGCCGAAAGTGGTCGCCATGAACAAGAACAACCCCGTGTTGCAGTGGACCGCCGCGATGGCACTCTCCGGCACGATCGGCGCCGTCGTCCTCGAAAGCGGCGCAGAGGCGCCCGCCGTTGCGTTCGCGAGGAGCCTCGTCGGCGGCCTGCTGCTCCTGGTGTGGAGCGCGGCCCGGGGCTGGCTCCGCCCGTGGACGCTCAGCCGCCGCGACCTGCTGCTCGCCGTCCTCGGCGGGCTGTTCCTGGTCGGGAACTGGGTCCTGCTGTTCGCCTCGTACTCGCTGTCGTCGATCGGGGTCAGCACCGTCGTGTACCACACGCAACCGCTCATGCTGGTCGGTCTCGCGGCGGCGTTCCTCGGCGAGAAGATGGCGAAGAGCCAGCTGGTCCGGGCGCTGATCGCGTTCGGCGGGGTGACGCTCATCTCGCTTTCCGCGCACGGCGCCGACGGGAAACCCGTCCGCCTGGAAGGGATCGCGCTCGCCCTCGGCGCGGCCGCGCTGTACGCCGGCGCCTCCTTCGTCGCGAAGCAGCTCAAGCACGTCCGCCCGCACGTCCTGGCGGCCGTCCAGCTGGTGACCGGCACGATCGTGCTCGCACCCGCCCTGCTCGTCACTCCGCTGCCCACGGATACCTCGGGCCTGCTGTGGCTGATCCTGCTCGGGACGGTGCACACCGCGCTGATGTACGTCCTGATGTACGCGAGCATCGGCAAGCTGCCGACCACGACGGTGGCGCTGCTGTCCTACGTCTATCCGGTGGTCGCGGTGGTGGTGGACGTCCTCGCCTACGGGCACCGGCCGACGTGGCCGGAGGGCCTCGGGATGCTCGCCGTCCTGGCCGCCGCGCTGGCCCCGAAGCGAGCACCCAAGCCCGCGCCGGCGCTTGAGAGGGCGGTGGCCGCTCGGGCCAGCGGGTCGTGAGTGCCGTTTCGGAAGTACGTGAAGGCCCCCTTCATTGCGTCTAGCGCAATGAAGGGGGCCTTCACGTACTTCCGACTCAAGGGTGTGGTGCCGGGGGCGGATGAGGGGAACTTTGACCCTTGAGGCCTTCACGGACCACCACACCACGCGAAAACGGCGCCCGGCTCCACAGGGAGCGGGGCGCCGTTTCGGCGTCAAGACGTCACTCGTGGTTCGGGCCCGTGTGGTACTCGAACACCAGCCCGCCGATGGCGACGATCACCAGGCCCAGCGCGATGATCAGCAGCCAGACGTGGAAGAACGCGAGCGCGACACCGGTCAGCGCGGCGGCCGCCGCGAGACCGACCGGCCAGTAGCTGCCGGGGCTGAAGAAGCCCAGCTCACCGGCGCCGTCGCTGATCTCGGCGTCTTCCCGGTCCTCCGGCCGCGGCTCGATGCGCCGCGCCACGAACTGCAGGTAGCTCCCGGCCAGGAAGGCCAGGCCACCGGTGAGGATCAGGGCCACCACACCGACCGGCTCGACGCCGTCCCGGGTCATCGTTCCGGTCATGTACGCGTAGATACCCGCCACGACGACGGAGAAGACCGCGACGAGGAAGAAAATCCGTCCTTCGACCTTCATGGACGTTGCCTCACTCCTGTTTCGGGCTCGAACAGCCGGGTCAGTTGGACGCGACCCGCGCGGTGCGGTCGGTGTTGAACGGGGTGGTGGTGACGGCGTAGGGCGAGCACAGCTCGCCGCAGTTCATCGCCGTCAGCGCCTCGGAGGCGGTGTTCGGCTTGCCGCTCTTCGGGTTCACCGTGCCGCGGAGCTGGATGTACTGCGCGTACTTGTCCGGCGAGAGCGCCCTGACCTCGAAGTTCATCCCCGAGTGGTAGGTGCCGCACAGTTCGGCGCAGCGGCCGACGAACGACCCTTCCTTGTCGATCGAGTTCTGGAAGGTGAAGTCCTGGTTGTTCTTCTCCGGGTCCGGCATGACGTCCCGCTTGAAGTGGAACTCCGGCACCCAGAACGAGTGGATGACGTCGGCCGACCGCAGGTTGTACTGGATCGTCTTGTTCGTCGGCAGGACGAGCAGCGGGATCTCGGTCGAGCTGCCGACCGTGGTGATCTCGGGGTCGTCGTGGTTCTTGGAGTCGCTCTTGTACTTGAACTCCCAGTTCCACTGGAACGCGACGATGTCGACCGTGACGTCCGGGTTCTCCGTCTCGGCGAGCACGCGGTTCTCGGTGGTCGCGGTGAAGAAGAACAGCACGCAGACCATGATCGTCGGGACGACGACCGTGAAGATCTCCAGCGGGATGTTGTACTGGAACTGACGGGGCAGTTCCTCCTCCGCGCCGTCGGCGGTCTTCTTCTTGCGGTGGAAGATCGCGGTCCAGAAGATCAGCGCCCAGACGATGGCGCCGACGACCAGTGCGGCGATGACGGTCCACGTCCACAGCGTGCGCATGTCGTGCGACTGCGGGGTCACCCCGGCAGGCCAGCCGAAGCGGAGGATCTCTTCCCCGGAACAGCCCGTCGCAGTCAGCATCACCAGCACGGCGAGCGCGACGACGCGACCAGACCGCTTGACTGGGGTGCGCTCTGGATTTCCCACTGCGCCTTGCCCTTTCACCCAGAGCCTCCTCGACCGATCTTCGTGACAGGCGGAGCCTAGCCGAGTTGCGGCGCCGCGCTGACCAAGGGGTGACCACAACACGCGTATCCCCCACCACATCCGGGTGTACACACCCACCGGCATACTGGGCCCTTCTCCCCGCTCGGCCAACAAGAGGTGTGTGAACTAGACGTGTGCGGCCTGCTTGGACTGATCTGTTCGACCGAAGCCGACGCTGCGAGCGCCCGTGACGCCGTCGACGCGGCCATGCGCTGCCAGCGGCACCGCGGCCCCGACGAGCACGACACCTGGGCCGACGCCGAGGTGGTCTACGGCTTCAACCGGCTGGCCTTCATCGACGTCGACCACGCCCACCAGCCGCTGATCTGGGGTCCGCCGGAGGCCCCCGAGCGCTACACGCTGAACTTCAACGGCGAGATCTACAACTACAAAGAGCTGCGCGACGAGCTGGCCGCCGAGCACGGTGCGAAATTCGCCACAGAGGGTGACGGCGAGGCGATCGTCGCGGCGTACCACTACCTCGGCGACGACGCGGTGAAGAAGCTGCGCGGGATGTTCGCCTTCATGATCTGGGACTCCCAGGAGAAGGTCGTCTTCGGCGCGCGCGACCCGTTCGGCATCAAGCCGCTGTTCTACTCCGCCGGCCCCGGCAAGGTCGCCTTCTCCAGCGAGAAGAAGAGCCTGCTGGAGCTTTCGAGCGTGCTCGGTGTCGAGGACGAGCTGGACAAGACGGCCCTGCAGCACTACCTGGTGCTGCAGTACGTGCCGGAGCCCGAGTCGATGCACACCGGCGTCCGCCGGGTCGAGTCCGGCACGTCGTTCCGGGTCGTCCCCGGCGGCGACGTCGAGTTCACGCGCTACTTCCACCCGCAGTTCAACGCCAAGCCGGTCAACAGCCAGGCCGAGGCCGACGAGCTGTACGAGCGCATCGCCGATGTGATGCGCGACTCGGTCGGCAAGCACATGATCTCCGACCCGGACGTCACGGTCGGCGCGTTCCTCTCCGGCGGTATCGACTCCACCGCGACCGCGACGCTGGCCAAGGAGCACAACCCGAACCTGATCGCGTTCACCACCGGATTCGAGCGCGAGGGCTACTCCGAGGTCGACGTCGCCGCCGAATCGGCCGCCGCGATCGGCGTGAAGCACGTGGTCCGCACGGTGTCGGCGGACGAGATGATGGAGGCGCTGCCGCTCATCGTCTGGTACCTCGACGACCCGGTGGCCGACCCGGCGCTCGTGCCGCTGTGGTTCATCGCCCGCGAAGCGCGCAAGCACGTCAAGGCGGTGCTGTCCGGCGAAGGCGCCGACGAGCTCTTCTGCGGCTACACGATCTACAACGAGCCGATCTCCCTGGCGCCGTTCGAGAAGATCCCCGGCGGGATGCGGAAGATCATCGGCAAGGTCTCCACGAAGATCCCGGAGGGCACCCGTGGCAAGGACCTGCTGCGGCGCGGGGCGCTGCCGTTGGAGGACCGCTACTACGGCAACGCGCGCAACTTCCGCGACGACCAGCTCCGCAAGGTGCTGCGCACGTACGAGGAGGGGATCGGCTTCAAGGACGTCACCGCGCCCTGGTACAAGATCTCCGAGAACTGGGACCCGGTCGCGCGGATGCAGCACGTCGACCTCTACACCTGGCTGCGCGGCGACATCCTGGTCAAGGCCGACAAGGTGACCATGGCGAACTCGCTGGAACTGCGCGTGCCGTTCCTCGACGCCGAGGTGTTCAAGGTCGCCTCGACCATCCCGCTCGACCAGAAGCTCGCGCACGGCACCACGAAGTACGCGCTGCGCCAGGCGCTGGCGAAGATCATCCCGGGGCACGTGCTGAACCGGCGCAAGCTGGGCTTCCCGGTGCCGATCCGGCTGTGGCTGCGCAACGAGATGTACGACTGGGCCAAGGGCATCATCTCGGACTCGCAGACCGACGCGCTGCTCGACAAGAAGGCCGTCCTGGCGCTGCTCGAAGAGCACAAGGCCGGGCAGCTCGACCGCAGTCGTCAGTTGTGGGCGCTGCTGGTGTTCATGCTGTGGCACGGCATCTTCGTCGAGAACCGCATCAAGCCCGAGGTGCCGGAACCCGTCTACCCGGTGAAGCTCTAGTCACGACTCGTGATGCTGGCCTTCACCGTTCATCCGGTGGAGGCCAGCATGGAGCGATGGACTTCGTCCTCGTGCACGGCACGACGCAGAGCCCGGCGAGCTGGGACCGCGTGGTCAAGTTGCTCACCACCGCCGGGCACCGCGCGATCGCCGTGGACCTGCTGACCCCGGTGGAGCTGCCGGTCGAGGGCTACGCGCAGCACGTGCGGGAGCAGTACGGCGGCGGGCGCCCGGTCGTCGTCGCCCATTCCGGATCCGGGGTGCTGCTCCCCGCGGTCGCCGAAGCGCTCGACGCGCGGGCCATGGTGTGGGTCGCCGCCTACATCCCCGATTTCGACGGCGGCCGGAGCCTGCGGGACGAGGCGCGGGACGTGCTCGAACCGGACTGGATCGGCGTGGACCCGGCCGCGGATCCCGCGAAGGCGTCGGAATTCCTCTTCCACGACTGCGATCCCGAGACCGAACGGCGGGCGCTGGACAGCGTGCGCTTGTTCAACCCCGCGGTACTCGCCGGACATCCCGCCGGGGCCGCGCCGGAGATCCCGTCGACGGTGATCGTCCCCACGCGGGACCGGACTTTGAAACCGGAGTGGATGCGGCGTGCCGCCCGGGAGCGGCTCGGGGTCACCGCGATCGAGATCGACTCCGGGCACTGTCCGCAGCTGTCCCGCCCGGCCGAACTCGCCGCCATCCTGACCCATCGCGCGTGAAGGCCCCCTTCCCTCGGCTCAGCCGAGGGAAGGGGGCCTTCACGCGCTATAACGCAGCCTCAAGCAGGCAGGATCGCCGCGATCTCCTCGGCGGACTCCGGCCCGAAGGCCTCCTTGAGGCGGCCCAGGACGTCGGCGCGGTCGAAGGACCATTCCTGCGTGCCTACGGTCTCCAGCACCAGCACGGCGATCAGCGAGCCCAGCTGCGCCGAACGCTCCAGGCCCAGCCCGCCGTCGATACCGGCGATGAACCCGGCGCGGAAGCCGTCGCCGACGCCGGTCGGGTCGACCTTGCCGCGTTCCGGGACGGCGCCGATCTGCAGCGCGAGGCCGCCCTTGCCGACGATCTCGACGCCCTTCTCTCCGAGCGTGGTGATCCGCATGCCGACGCGGTCGAGGACGTCCGCCTCGGACCAGCCGGTCTTCTGCAGCAGCAGTTCCCATTCGTAATCGTTGCTGAACAGGTACTTCGCGCCCTCGATGAAGGCACGCACCTGCGCGCCGTCCATCCGGGCCAGCTGCTGCGAGGGGTCGACGGCGAAGGGGTAACCGCGCTGGCGGCACTCCTCGGCGTGGCGGACCATGCCTTCGGGGTCGTCCGGGCTGATCAGCACGAGCGACAGCCCACCGGCGTGCGCGGCGACCGGCTCCAGCTCGATGTTGCGGGATTCCGCCATCGCGCCGGCGTAGAAGGTGGCGATCTGGCAGAGGTCCTCGTCGGTGGTGCAGACGAAGCGGGCGGTGTGCGCGACCTCGGAGACCAGCACCCCGGCGGTGTCGACGCCGTGCCGCTCGAGCCAGGACCGGTAGTCGGCGAAGTCCGAGCCCACCGCGCCGACCAGGATCGGGCGCTTGCCCAGCACACCGAGCCCGAAGGCGATGTTCGCGCCGATCCCGCCCCGCCGGACGACGAGGTCATCGGCCAGGAAGCTCAGGGACACCCGGTGCAGCTGCTCGGCGATGAGCTGCTCGGCGAACCTGCCTGGGAAGTGCATGAGGTGGTCGGTTGCGATACTGCCGGATACCGCGATCCTGGCGTTGTCTGCCACCGGTTCTCCTTGGTCGGTCGGCCCCGCCGAGGCGAGGACGGCTAAGTTACCCGCAGGTCATGCCCCATACGGGTTGCTTCGGGCACGGCCATCAACACTACCGGTTGGTAGTGGTGTCCTACTCGCACACGAGTCATTAGCTTGTCGTTCGTGACCACTTCCACGTATCACCTCGAACCGGAATCGATCGGCGAACTCATCGCCGACTGTGCCGGCATCCCGGCGTCCCTCCAGGCCGAGAACCTGCCCCTGCCCCGGCAGATCGCTCCGCCGTGGACCGTGGACGAGCGGTGCCTCGCCCAGGTGGCCGATCTGGACGCCTACGTCTGATCCCGTTCCGGGCATGAAGAAGGGCCGCGACCTGGGTGAGGTTCGCGGCCCTTCTTCATGCCTCGACGCGGATCAGTGGAAGCTGTCGCCGCAGGCGCAGCTTCCGGTCGCGTTGGGGTTGTCGATCGTGAAGCCCTGCTTCTCGATCGAGTCGACGAAGTCGATCACGGCGCTGGACACGTACGGCGCGCTCATCCGGTCGACGGCGACGCGGAGGCCGTCGAAGTCACGGAACAGGTCACCGTCGAGCGTGCGCTCGTCGAAGAACAGCTGGTAGCGCAGGCCCGCGCACCCACCGGGCTGGACGGCGATGCGCAGGTGCATGTCGTCGCGGCCCTCCTGCTCGAGCAGGGCCTTCGCCTTGCTGGCGGCGGCGTCGGTCAACGTCACGCCGTGGGTCTCCTCGGCGGTTTCGGCCTGAGCTGCGGCTGCCTGCTCAGCGGTCGTCATGGTTCTCCCTCTGGTCGAACTCGCTGCGGGTACTCGTCTTGCACATGGTCCAACACGTCGGAGTCCCGATCTGTTCCCCACCATGGTGACATATCGCTCGGCCTGGTGCGTGGGACCGTGACGCCCGCGACTACCCTGGTGGGGTGAGGTTCCTGCGCCGTAGCACCACAGACTCCGCCACGACGGACACCGAGACCCCCGGCGACGAGGCCGTCGAGGTCCAGGCCAAGTCGTACACGCCCGGAAAGGGCAAGGCCACGCCCAAGCGGCGTGAGGCCGAGGCCAAGCGCCGCGGCCCGGTGGCGCCCCCGCCGACCACCATGCGGGAGGCGATGAAGCGCAACAAGGAGCTCCGGAAGTCCGCGAAGGCCGACCCGGAGTACAAGCTCAAGCAGCGCAACGCCGCCAAGGAACGCCGTGAGCGGATGATGGCGGGCGAGGACAAGTACCTGCTTCCCCGTGACCGCGGCCCGGTCAAGGCCTACATCCGCGACCTGGTCGACTCGCGGCGTAACCTGCTCGGCCTGTTCATGCCGCTGGCGATCCTGGTGTTCGTCGCGCTGATCCTGCCGTACCCCGAGGTCCAGCGGTACGCGACGCTGCTGTGCACCGTGATGCTGCTCGGCATGATCGTCGAGGGCTTCCTCAGCGGGCGGCGGATCGCGAAGATGGTCCGCCTGAAGTTCCCGAACGAGACGATCAAGGGCACGTCCGTCGGCTGGTACTCCTTCATCCGCGCGAGCCAGATCCGCAAGCTGCGGGTCCCGAAGCCGCGCGTGAAGCCCGGCGACAAGGTCTGATCTGCGGAAACCCGGGTCGTTAGCGTGGCTAACGGCCTGGGGTAGAGTCGTGTCCATGGAGTTTCGACGACTCGGCCGCAGCGGCCTCAATGTCAGTGAGATCTCGTACGGCAACTGGCTCACCCACGGGTCCCAGG
This sequence comes from Amycolatopsis sp. PSD-21, assembly GCF_055561455.1. Taxonomy (NCBI): domain Bacteria; kingdom Bacillati; phylum Actinomycetota; class Actinomycetes; order Pseudonocardiales; family Pseudonocardiaceae; genus Amycolatopsis; species Amycolatopsis sp. PSD-21. Next base: position 6,551,167 of record NZ_CM145712.1, read on the forward strand.
TGGAAGAGGACCAGGCCCAGGCCTGCATCAAGGCGGCGCTCGACGTGGGCATCACCACGTTCGACACCGCCGACGTCTACGCGAACACGGCCGCCGAATCGGTACTCGGCCGCGGCCTGAAGGGCCTGCGCCGCGAAAGCCTGGAGATCTTCACCAAGGTCTACTGGCCGACCGGCCCCAAGGGCCCGAACGACCAGGGCCTCGGCCGCAAGCACATCATGGAGTCGGCGCACGCTTCGCTGAAGCGGCTCGGCACCGACTACGTCGACCTCTACCAGGCGCACCGCTTCGACCGGACCGTCCCGCTCGAAGAGACCTTCCTCGCCTTCGCCGACCTCGTCCGCCAGGGCAAGGTGCTCTACGTCGGCGTTTCGGAGTGGACCGCCGAGCAGATCACCCAGGGCGCGGCGATCGCCCGCGAACTGAAGGTGCCCCTCATCTCGAACCAGCCGCAGTACAACGCGCTGTGGCGGGTCATCGAGGCGCAGGTCGTCCCGGCGTCCGAACGTGAAGGGCTCAGCCAGATCGTCTGGTCGCCGATCGCACAGGGCGTGCTCACCGGCAAGTACAAGCCCGGTCAGCCGCTGCCCGAGGGCTCCCGCGCGACCGACGAGAAGGGTGGCGCCAACATGGTCGCCCGCTTCCTCAACGACGACGTCCTCGAGCGCGTCCAGCGGCTTCAGCCGATCGCCGACAAGGCGGGCCTGACGATGGCCCAGCTGTCCGTGGCGTGGGTGCTGCAGAACCCGAACGTCGCCTCGGCGATCATCGGCGCTTCGCGGCCGGAGCAGGTGCACGAGAACGTGAAGGCGGCCGGCGTGAAGCTGGACGCGGATCTGCTCGCCGCGATCGACGAGGCCCTCGACGGCGTCACCGAGACCGACCCGACGCTGACCCGCTCGCCCTGATCCCCCGCGGTTTGTCGGCTGAATGCGGACGCTTTTCCCGCATTCAGCCGACCAACCGCGACAGAGGTCAGTCGCCGTGCACCCGGGACTGGTACGCGATCTGGCCGTCGAGGTCGAGGGCGTCACCGGGGGCGCGCAAGGGATCGATGCCCAAGCCCCGCAGCAACCTGCTCGCGCCGGCGACCCGGTCACCGGTCCGGCCGTCGAGCCGTTCCGGCCGGTGACCCCGCTGGATCAGCAGGCCCTCGACGTCGTCGATCAGCCGGTACGGGTCGTAGACCTGCTGTTCAGGCATGACCACCACCGGGAATCCAGGTCTTCCCGGTGATCCTTTCGTAGACCTCGGTGTAGCGCTTGCGGGTCGCCTCGACGATCTCGTCCGGGATGGCCGGCCCGGGCGGCGTCTTGTCCCAGCCGGTGGTCGTGGACCAGTCGCGGACGAACTGCTTGTCGAACGCGTGCTGTGTGCGGCCGGGCTCGTACTCGTCGGCGGGCCAGAACCGCGACGAGTCCGACGTGAGCACCTCGTCCCCGAGCGTCAGCACACCGTCGGCGTCGAATCCGAATTCGATCTTGGTGTCGGCGATGATGATGCCGTTCTTCGCCGCGTGCTCCGCGCCCTTGGTATAGACCTCCAGCGTCAGCTCGCGGAGGCGGTCCGCGGTCTCCTTGCCGATCTCGTTCACGACGTCGGCGAAGGTCATGAACTCGTCGTGGCCGGTGTCGGAGATCTTCGTGGTCGGCGTGAAGATCGGCTCGGGCAGCTTGTCCGCCTCGACGAGACCGGCGGGCAGTTCGACGCCGGAAACCTTGCCGTCGCGCCGGTATTCGCGCATTCCGAGGCCGGTGAGATAACCGCGCGCGATGCACTCGACCTGGATCATCTTCAGCGGTTTGCACCGCATGGCGCGGCCGGCGAATTCGGCGGGGACGTCCGTCGTGGAGAGGACGTGATTCGGCACCACGTCGGCCATCTTTTCGAACCACCAGGCGGAAAGCTGGTTCAGCAGCGCGCCTTTGTCCGGGATCGGGGTCGGCAGCGAGACGTCGTAGACCGAAACGCGATCCGAGGCGACGAGCAGAATGTCGCCGTCGATTTCGTAAAGGTCCCGGACCTTACCCGCGTGAATGTGCTTCATGCCCCGTCCTCGATGTTGTATTCGTAGAAAATCCAGTGGTCCGGCAAGGCCGCCGATTCGCCGTACTCGAGTACGTCACCCTCGGCGGACATGAACCTGTTGCGACTCAACAGAATCGCCGAACCTTCGGCCACGCCGAGTTCCGCCGCGTCCTCGGCACCCGCCAGCCCCGCGGCGTGCTGAGAATGAGTCGAGGTCAGAACCCGGCCTGTCCGGTCCGCCACATACTTGACCGTTCCTTCGACGATCCGCACCGGCTCGAAGAGCAACGGAGCCTTCGACGCGACAGCGCCGTCGAACCACGAGACCGACGTCGACACCGGCCGGCCTTCGCTCGCGTACGTGGTCCTGCGCCGCCGGATCACCGGAGCGCCTTCATCGATTCCGAGCGCGCCCGCCACCCTGTCCGGCGCCGGCAGCAGGCCGGCTTCACGGATTTTCGCGTAGTGGCCCGGCGGATAGACCTTGCCGGTTCGCGCGATCGAGATCGTCCGATCGTGCGCGGAGCGGTGCAGTGTCCTGGTCTGCACCACTGTGCCGACGCCGCGTACCGCGCGCACCAGACCTTCGGCGCGCAGCGTCGAAAGCACCTTCATGGCCGTCGCCATCGCGACGTTCCAGTTCCTGGCTATCTCACGCGCGGACGGGACCGCGTCGCCTTCCTTGAGCCTGCCCGAAACGATGTCGTCGCGAATGTTGCCCGCGATCTGGAGATACGGCGGTTCGGGTCGATCGACGGCGGGCAAGGTGACTCCTCACAAGGTCGCGCGGTGCGCACAAGCGTTCTAGCACACCAATGGGCGAGCACCAAGGATCCTGCTCACACCCCATTATTACGTACTAGTACACATTCTGGACGGTGCTCTAGTACACCTGTTACTCTCCGAGAAGTTCCCGAAACCCGTTGGGGGGCTCGATGAACCATCTGAGCATCGACGAACTGCTCGAAGAGCTTCGAAGACGCAGGTGGGTCGTCTACATCTTCGGCCCCCGGGAGGAACCGGAGGTCTGTGCCGCGGTCTTCCAATGGGACACCTGCGCCGACGTCCTCATCCTCCGCGGCGAGGAACGGGCGAGCGCGTTCCGCGTCACGACGCTCCCGGACACGGACGTCTTCCACCCCGCGCTCGTCTCGTGGCAGTACCACTCCACGGCCGACTGGACCCTGCGCGCCGTGCTCACCATCCCGGCGCCCGGCGACGCCGCCGCGCCGATCCAGCTGCTGCAACCACATCCGGACTGCGTGATCCCGATGGAGGCACGAAGGCCGGTCACGATCCTGCCCGCCATACCGACCAAGGCCGACCAGGGAGATCCCTAACCTCGGCCGATCACCTGCTCGGCGACAACGAGGTCGTGCGGGTAGGTGATCTTGAGGTTCTCCGCGCTGCCCGGAACCCACCGCACCGGCAGCGCGGAGAACCTTTCCATGCACGAAGACGTGTCCGTGCCGACGAAACCCTCACGCTCGGCCGTTTCGTAGGCTTCGAGCAACGGGGCGGCGCGGAAACCCTGCGGTGTCTGCACCCTGATCGCCCCGGGCAGCGCGCCGGAAACCGTGTCGCCGTCGACCCGCACGATGTCGTCGGCCGCGACGCCGGGCACCGCTCCGCCGTGGCGCCGGGTGGCGGCGAGGACGTCCGCGATCAGTTCCGGCGTGACGAGCGGACGGGCCGCGTCGTGCAGCAGTACCGCGTCGATCTCGCCGCCCTCGATGCGGGAAGCCAAGTGTCGCAAGGCGTTCAGCTCCGAGCCCTGGCGCGTCGCGCCACCGTGGACGAGTTCGACCTCGCCCGGATGCGCGGCGAGCACCTCCTGCGCGAGTTCGGTGTCCTGCGGCCGGATGACCAGCACGAGCACGTCGATCCCGGGCACGCGGGCGAAGGCGGCGAGCGACCACGCGACGATCCGTTCGCCCGCCACCGGCAGGTACACCTTGTTGAGCTTGGCGCCGACCCGGGTGCCCGCGCCGCTCGCGAGCACCACCCCGGCGGCCTTCGTCTGAGCCACAGGCAACTCTTGCACAGGCGGGTGGGTAGGTTGGGCCCGGCCACCGAAGCGATCCGAAGGGGCAGGGCGTTGAACGACGAAATCCTCGAGTTCGCCGAAGTCGAGCAGCCTGACGAACACGCGCGCTCGGCGGCGATCGCCCTGCACTCGAAACTGATCAAACCGGCCGGTTCGCTGGGCAGGCTCGAAGAACTGGGCGTATGGGTCGCGGCCTGCCAGGGCCAGTCGCCGCCGCGGCCGTTCACGCGGCCACGGGTCGTGGTGTTCGCCGGGGATCACGGCATCGCGGCGAAGGGCGTCTCGGCCTATCCGAGTGAGGTCACCGCGCAACTCGTCGGCAGCATGCTGACCGGCGGCGCGGCCATCAACGTCCTCGCGGCGTCGGCCGGCGCGAGCGTCCGGGTCGTCGACATGTCCGTCGACAGCGACGCCCCCGCGACGCGGTCGATCGGCGAGTTCAAGGTGCGGCGCGGCTCCGGCTCGATCGACGTCGAGGACGCGCTGACCGACGAGGAGGCGCGTGCCGCCGTCCGCGCGGGCCGGGCGATCGCCGACGCCGAGGTCGACGGCGGGGCCGATCTGCTCATCGCGGGAGACCTCGGGATCGGCAACAGCACGCCCGCCTCGGTGCTGGTCGCGGCGCTGACCGGCAGTGAGCCGGTGGCCGTCGTCGGCCGCGGTTCGGGGATCGACGACAACGCCTGGATGCGCAAGGCCGCGGCGGTCCGGGACGCGCTGCGGCGTGCGCGGACCGTGCTGGCCGACCCGGTCGCCCTGCTGCGCACCGCCGCGGGCGCCGACATCGCCGCGATGGCGGGGTTCCTCGCGCAGGCCTCGCTCCGCAAGACGCCGGTGATCCTGGACGGGCTGGTCGCCTCCGCGGCCGCGCTGGTCGCCGAGGAACTCGTCCCCGGCGCGCGCCAGTGGTGGGCGGCGGGCCAGCGTGGCGGCGAACCCGCGCACGCGCTGGCGCTGGAGCACCTCGACCTGGAGCCGATCCTGGACTTGGACGTGCGCCTCGGCGAGGGGACGGGCGCGGTCGCGGCGCTGCCGCTGGTGTTCATGGCGACGCGGGTGCTGGCGGAGATGGCCACGCACGAGCAGGCCGGGGTGAGCGGGCCGCTGATCGAGGCCCCCGCTTCCTGACGCTGACGCCCCCTCCTGGATGTCATGAAAGGGTCGTTCAGGACGTTTCTTGTCCTGAACGACCCTTTCATGACACTGGGGACGGTTCAGCCTCACGGGAGTCCGAGGCTGGCGCACACGTCGCGAAAGCCACTTTCGGGACGTGTGGCGTCCCGAAAGTGGCTTTCGCGACACCGGCCACGACGACCGCGAACAGCCGCGACCGGGCGACCAGCTCAAGTACGTGAAGGCCCCCTTCACTGCGTCTAGCGCAATGAAGGGGGCCTTCACGTACTTCGAGCGTCAGCCCAACGGGTACATCCAGCCTTCCGGGGCGGGCCGGGTGCCCTCCTGGATCCCGGTCAGCGCGCCGCGCAGCTTCATCGTCAGCTCGCCGGGCTGCCCGCCCGCGACGGAGAACTCGCCGCCCGCGTGCTTCACGTGCCCGACCGGCGTGATGACCGCCGCGGTCCCGCAGGCGAACACCTCGGTCAGCTCGCCGGAAGCCGCCGCCTTCTCCCACTCGTCAGTGGAGACGCGCCGCTCCTCGACCCGGTGCCCGAACGACTTCGCCAGCTCCAGCAGCGACTTGCGGGTCACGCCCGGCAGCAGCGACCCGGTCAGTTCCGGGGTCACGACGCGGGCCTCGTCACCGGAGCCGAAGACGAAGAACAGGTTCATCCCGCCCATTTCCTCGACCCAGCGCCGCTCGACCGCGTCGAGCCACACGACCTGGTCGCAGCCCTTCTCCACGGCCTGTGCCTGCGCGACGAAGGACGCCGCGTAGTTGCCCGCGCATTTCGCTTCGCCGGTGCCGCCGGGGACAGCGCGCACGTACTCGGTCGAGAGCCAGACGCTCACGGGCTTCACGCCGCCGGAGAAGTACGAGCCGGCGGGCGAGCCGATCAGCGCGTAGAGGTACTCGTTCGCGGGCCGGTTTACGCCGAGCCCGGCTTCGGTGGAGATCATGAACGGCCGCAGGTACAGCGACTCGCCCGGCTTCGTCGGCACCCAGCGGCTGTCGACCGCGATCAGCTCGCGGATCGAGTCGAGGAAGGTCTCCACCGGCAGCTGCGGCATGGCGAGCCGCTCGGCCGAGTTACGGAAGCGGATCGCGTTCGCGTCGGGGCGGAACGCCGCGATCGTGCCGTCGGGCTGGCGGTACGCTTTGAGGCCTTCGAAGATCGCCTGGCCGTAGTGCAGCACGGAAGTCGCCGGGTCCAGCGCGAAGGGCGCGTACGGCCCGACGGTCGCCTCGTGCCAGCCCTGCTCGGCGCTCCATTTCACGGTCACCATGTGGTCGGTGAAGTGCAGGCCGAAGCCGGGTGCGGCCAATACGTCCGCGACGCGTTCCGGGCTCGCGGGGCTCGGGTGCGGGAGGTGGGTGAACTGCGTCGAGGTCGTCATGGCTAAGACGATAACGCTTGGTCGGACCCACGTTAGTCGGACGTCCGCATATCTTTACCTCCCTCGATCCGTCCGTCACGACGAACACGGGAGGTCCTCGCCCCTAGGATGGCGGCGTGACGTACAACCAGATGCAGCCCGCCCACCCGGCCCAGCCGGCCAAGTCCGCCACCCCCGGCACGGGGGCCGACGTCAAGACCTTCGTGACGGCTGTGCTGCTCACCTTCGGCACCGGCGTGCTGATGATGGACGGCTGGGCCCTGCTCGACAGCGGCTTCGGCGCGTTCCTCGGACTGGTCGCCGGCGGTTTCGGCATCTTCTGGTGGAAGAGCATCCACGGCAAGGTGTTCCCGCGCGAGCTGTCCACCAAGTCGGTGGTCATCCTCACGGTGATCAACGTCGTGCTGGTGCTGCTCCTGCTGCTGCAGGTGAGCTAGAGCAACCCCTCGGGGAGGCCGGGCGCCGGCCAGTCCGGGTCGGGCCGGAAGTCGGTCCACGTGCCGTCGAAGGGGAACCGCCCGGCGTCCGCGAGCGCCCCGATCCGCTCGCCCTCGGCGCGCAGCCGTTTCAGCTGACCGGCGGTGATGCGACCGGCGAGGACGGCTTCCTCCGCCTCGTCCTCGTCCTTCCACTGCCAGCGTCCGCCGGGCTCGACGGCGACGTCGAGGATGCCGTCGATGCGGTCCGGTCCCGACGGCGTGCGCCCCAGCGGGACCTCGAGGTTGACGTACCAGTTCAGGAAACGGCCGCCGGCGTCGAAGAACCACCAGACCGACGACCATTCGTCGTCGGCGATGCGGCGCAGCGTCGAGGTGTCGCGCCAGAAATCGGCCACGCGCACCCTCGGCACCCGGAACCGCTCCTCGAGCGGCGCCTCGCGGAAGAGCCGCCCGTCGGCGAGCCTGCTGCCGACGATCGGGGTGTCCGCGGGCAGCCAGCCGAGCAGCACGGTGCCGTCGTCGGAGATCACGCGCAGCGGGTGGTGCTGGCCGATCGAGCCGTCCGGTCGCAGGAAGCGTTCGACGACCGTGTCGCCCGGGGTCCAGTGAGGATCACGCACGCCTTGAACGGTACCGACGGGCACGGAACCGTAGAACCAGTTCGGCGAGCGTTCCCACTCCCGCGAGGCCGAGGGCCACGACCGGCCCAGCGAAGGCCGCGGCGACGGCCACGATCAGTCCACAAGCGAGTGTCGCCTTCGGACGTTCCGGGGAAAGCCGCTCGCGGCCGTCGGTGAAGGCGTCCACCGCGACGGGGACGGTCGCCACGGCGGCCACGACGGTCAGCACCGGCAGCAACGAGACCGCGTCGGCCGCGGCGAGGAGCTCACGGAACGACGTCGCCGAAAGCCCCAGCCGGATCGGTCCCAGCTGGTAGAGCGCGACGACGGTGATCGCGACGGCCACGGCGCCCACCGCGGCGGCGCGGCCCGCGCCGGGACGGCGGGGCAGCAGGAACGGCAGCAGCACCAGCACGGCGAGGCCCAGTCCGGGCACGGACGGCGGGTCCGGCGCGATGAACTGCGCCAGCGGCGGGATCCCCACGCAGATCGCGATCAGCGACGCGGCGGCGGCCAGCAGCAGGCCGGTGACCCAGCGGGCGGCGTAGTCGCCGAGGCGGACACCCGCCAGGTCGGCGACGGTCACCACGACGGCGAACACCGCGGCGGCGGCACCCGGCGCGGACGGGAAGAGGTACTGGCCGAACGTCGTCGCGAAGACGAGGACCAGGCCCAGCCGTGAAACGGAGCCTGCGATCCGGTCGGGCCGGGTGTCGCCCACCGGCGGCAGCAATGCCTCCGCCGCGACGGCGAGCACGCCCGCGATCACGACGGCGACCAGTACCCAGTAATCCGCTCCGGAGGTGCCCGCCGCCAGTGCGATGAGCAGACCGCCCGCCAACCGCACGCCGTCTCCCTTCCGGTGTCATCCAGTTACCCGATCGGCCCCGCTGTTACCCCAGGTCCCGCTGTCATTAGCATGGCTCACGATCCAACCGGGCGGCCGCCCGGTACCACCGCGAACGCGCGAGGAGCCAGAAGTGACCGTGCCGAAGCTTGCCCTGACCGAGAACGCCGAAGCGGCGCTTGCCAAGACGCGCGCCGACGTCGTCGTCATCGGAACCCTGCAGGGCGAGGACGGCCTGGCCCTCGCCGCCGGTTCCTCCGTGGCCGACGCCGCCTTCGACGGCAAGCTCGCCGACGTCCTCGGCACCCTCGGCGCGTCCGGCAAGGCCGACGAGGTCGTCAAGGTACCGACGCTGGGCAAGCTGTCCGCCGGGGTCGTGCTGGCCGTCGGCCTCGGCAAGGCGGGCGCGGACGGCGTCACCGCCGAGCAGGTCCGCCGGGGCGCCGGTGCCGCCGCGCGGGCGCTGAGCGGGACCGACCGCGCGTTCGTCACGCTGTCGGCGATCGACCTGCAGGCCGCCGTCGAGGGCACCGTGCTCGGCGCGTACTCCTTCACCGAGTACCGCTCCGAGAAGGGTGACGCCCCGGTCGCCAAGGTCGACTTCGTGAGCCCCGAGGAGGGCACCGCCAAGGACCACAAGGCGACGCTGAAGGCCGCCGGCCTGATCGCCGAGTCGGTCATCGTCGCCCGCGACCTGATCAACACCCCGCCGAACGACCTGTTCCCCGCCTCCTTCGCCGACCGCGCGAAGACGCTGGCCGAGGCGAACAACCTCGACTTCGAGGTCCTCGACGAGAAGGCCCTCAAGCGCAAGGGCTTCGGCGGCATCCTCGGCGTCGGCGGCGGTTCGTCGCGGCAGCCGCGCCTGCTGCGCATCGCCTACAAGCCCGCGAAGGCCTCGAAGAAGGTCGCGCTGGTCGGCAAGGGCATCACCTTCGACTCGGGCGGCATCTCGATCAAGCCCGCCGCGAACATGGACCACATGACCTCGGACATGTCGGGCGCGGCCGCCGTGCTCGCCTCCGTGGTGCTGGCCGCGAAGCTGAAGTACCCGCTCGAGGTCGTCGCGCACATCCCGCTGGCGGAGAACCTGCCCTCGGCCACCTCGTACCGGCCGGGCGACGTGCTCAGCATGTACGGCGGCAAGACCGTCGAGGTGCTCAACACCGACGCCGAAGGCCGTCTCGTGCTGGCCGACGCCATCGTGCGCGCGGGCGAGGAGAACCCCGACTACCTGATCGAGACCTCGACCCTGACCGGCGCGCAGGTCGTCGCGCTGGGCAACCGCACCGCGGGCGTCATGGGCTCGGACGAATTCCGCGACCGCGTCGCCTCGATCGCGCAGGCCACCGGTGAGGGCGGCTGGGCCATGCCGCTGCCCGAGGAGCTGCGCGCCGACCTCGACTCGCGCCTCGCCGACCTGGCCAACGTCACCGGGCACCGCTGGGGCGGCATGCTCGCCGCGGGCATCTTCCTGCGCGAGTTCGTCACCGACGGCCTGCCCTGGGCGCACATCGACATCGCGGGCCCGTCGTTCAACACCGCCGGGCCGTGGGGTTACACCGGCAAGGGCGGCACCGGCGTCCCGGTCCGCACCATCGCCGCGGTCCTCGCGGACATCGCCGCGAACGGCTGATCCTTTTCGCGCGTGAAGGCCCCCTTCCCTCGGCTGAGCCGAGGGAAGGGGGCCTTCACGCGCTTTGTGGCAAGGTCGGTGCCGTGGACAGGGACGCGTATCTCGAAGGCGCGATCAGGGACGTGCTCAGCGGCGACGACGCGGCGCTCGACGACCGGATCGCGCACGCGGCACTGCTGTTCGCCGCGTCCGGGGCGATGGCGGACGCCGACCGGCTGGTCACGCATTGGCACGCGCTCACCGAACGTCCCGTCACGGCGCTGGTTCCCAGCGCCGTGCAGGCCCGCGCGTGGGCGATGCTCTTCGAAGCGCGAGGAGCGCACCCGGACTGGGCCGCGGGGATGATCCCGCTCGATCTCGACGCGGAGGAACGCGCGCACGACGAGTACCTCGCCCGGCGGGTGTCCGATCTCGACGGTCTGCTCGGCGGCTCCCCGATCGGCGAGGCCGTCTCGCATCTCGGGCCGTCGCGCCCGGACCGGTTGCGCGAAGCCGTCGCGCGAGGCGATCTGGACGCCTGGGCGGAGATCGCGTCGCGCCAGGGCCGCCCGGACGTCGCCGTGCTCGCCGCGACCCGGCGTCTCGCGCCGCGGCTCGCCGGCGGCGCGGACCCGCTAGGGCTCGGCGGCTGGACCGAAGTGTGCGCCGGGGCGCTGGTCGCTGCGCTGTACGAGCGCTACCCGCCGGACACCGGCTCCTGGCGCGAGATGATCGCGGGCATCCTGCGGCTGCGCGGCGGCGGCACCGCTCCCCCTGCCGCGTCGCTTCGCACCATCGGCGGCGCCGAGGCGCGGCTCGGCCTCCGGCTGCCCGACGACTACCGCGAGTTCCTGCAGACCTGCGACGGCCTGCCCGCCGACGTCGTCTTCCCGCGGCTGCTCGGGACCGCGGAACTCCGCGCGGAAGGCGGTGTCGTCGTGATCGCGGACCCGGCCGTCGTACTGCTGACGGCCGCCGGCGACGAGTGGCGGACGGTCGAGATCGACCCGGCGCTGGGCACGACGGTCCATCCGACGTTCCGGGCGCTGCTGGAGCGGCACTTGCTCCTTTTGGCGCAATCCGCATAGGCGCCGGGCCCGATTCGGTCCGGTCTCTCCGCGGTCGCGTCGTCCATCCAGTCACGCGTGTCGTCCGCCGGATCACGCGAGATCGCCGGTGCCGACTTCGCGAGTGGATCCCAAACTCCCGCGGCCGTGTCGCGAAAGCCACTTTCGGGACATCAGACGTCGCGAGAGTGGCTTTCGCGACGCCCTGGATTGCGGCCGGCGTCGTGAGTGGCTAGGACGGTTAGAACCGTCCTAGCCACTCACGAGGGCCTCAGGCTTCGCCGCGCTTCTTCCGCTCGGTGTACTCCCGCATCCGCTTCGGGTAACCGACCCGCGCCACCTCGTACACCGGGATCGACCGTTTGCGGCCGAACTGCTGAGCCGCGTCCAGGCTCTCGATCCGGCGCCGGGTCCATTCGCCGTCGTGGGCGATCAGGACGACGGTGGTCTCCGTGACGTTGGTCTTGGGCTCGACATAAGCCTCGACGCCGGTCCGTGAAGCGGCCCACTCCTCAAGATGCTTGAAGTCGTTCGAAGAGGCTTTCCGCAGCGTACCGGGCTTCTGCCCGCCTTTAGAGCGCCGGCGCAGCGAGTCGAACAGACCCACTCCGACCACCTCACTTCCCAGTAGCGTCCGGTGCCCATTATCCCGACTCGCGTGTGTGCTCACCGTGGCGACCCTGGCGGGCCGTGTCCCGTGGGTCACAGGACGCGGCCTAGGTCGCAGCCTCTCCATACGTAGTGACAAGATGGCAAGTGTCCGCGCGCGCGTATACCGCGCGAAGCGGCGCCAGAGCACCACCCCTACCGCTTGCCGAGGAGTTATTGAAGTGACCGACACCTCCGCCGACCTTGTGATCCTGGGTGGCGGATCGGGCGGCTACGCCGCCGCGTTCCGCGCGGCCGAGCTGGGCCTTTCCGTCACCCTGATCGAAAAGGACAAGCTTGGCGGGACGTGCCTCCACCGAGGCTGCATCCCGACCAAGGCCCTCCTGCACGCGGCGGAGGTCGCCGACGAGACCCGCGACGCCGAGACCTTCGGTGTCAAGGCCGTGCTGGAAGGCATCGACATCGCCGGCGTCAACAAGTACAAGGACGGGATCATCTCGCGCCTGTACAAGGGCCTCCAGGGCCTGGCCAAGGCGCACAAGGTGAACCTCGTCGAGGGCACCGGGACGTTCGTCGGCGGCACGACCGTCGAGGTCGACGGCACCCGCTACACCGGCAAGAACGTCATCCTGGCCACCGGCTCGTACTCGAAGACCCTGCCCGGCCTGGAGCTGGGCGGCCGCATCATCGCGAGCGAGCAGGCGCTTTCGCTGGACTACATCCCGAAGAAGGTCATCGTCCTCGGCGGTGGTGTCATCGGTGTCGAATTCGCGTCCGTCTGGGCGTCCTTCGGCGTCGACGTCACCATCGTGGAGGCGCTGCCCCGCCTGGTCCCGAACGAGGACGAGTACGCGTCCAAGCAGCTCGAGCGCGCTTTCCGCCGTCGCAAGATCGCCTTCAAGACCGGCGTCCGGTTCACCGGCGCCAAGCAGGACGACAACGGCGTCAGCGTGTCGCTGGAGTCCGGCGAGACGCTCGAAGCCGACCTGCTGCTGGTCGCCGTCGGCCGTGGCCCGAACTCGGCCGGGCACGGCTACGAGGAGGCCGGCGTCAAGATGGAGCGCGGCTTCGTCCTCACCGACGACCGCCTGCGCACCAACCTGCCGAACGTCTACGCCGTCGGTGACATCGTCCCCGGCCTGCAGCTCGCGCACCGCGGGTTCCAGCAGGGCATCTTCGTCGCGGAGGAGATCGCCGGCCAGGAGCCGCGCGTGATCGACGAGAGCGGCATCCCGCGCGTCACCTACTCGCACCCCGAGGTCGCTTCGGTCGGCCTCACCGAGTCGCAGGCGAAGGAGAAGTACGGCTCCGACGTCACCACCTTCACCTACGACCTCGGCGGCAACGGAAAGAGCCAGATCCTCAAGACCTCCGGTGGGGTCAAGCTGATCAAGGCTCCGGACGGGCCGGTCGTCGGCGTGCACATGGTGGGCGACCGCGTCGGCGAGCTGATCGGCGAAGCGCAGCTGATCTACAGCTGGGAGGCGTTCCCCGAGGACGTGGCTCCCCTCATCCACGCGCACCCCACGCAGACCGAGGCCCTCGGTGAAGCGTTCCTCGCCCTCGCGGGCAAGCCGCTGCACGTCCACAGCTGACGTCTCACCGTCGAAGAACCAGACCAAGCAAGACATATCAAGGGAGTCAGCGAACGATGGCCTACTCCGTCACGTTGCCGGAGCTCGGTGAGAGCGTCACCGAGGGCACCGTCACCCGGTGGTTGAAGCAGGAGGGCGACACCGTCGAGGTCGACGAGCCGTTGCTCGAGATCTCCACGGACAAGGTCGACACCGAGGTCCCGTCCCCGGTCGCCGGCAAGGTCGTGAAGATCAGCGCTCAGGAGGACGAGACCGTCGAGGTCGGCGGCGAGCTCGCCGTCATCGACGACGGGACCGGCGGGGTGCCGGAGTCCTCCGGTTCCGCCGAGCCGGCCGCCGAAGAGGCGCAGCCCGAGCCGGAGCCGGAGCCCGCGAAGGAAGAGGCTTCCGCTCCGTCCCAGCCGGACACCGCGCCGGCTTCGGGCGGCGAAGGCACCGAGGTGAAGCTGCCCGAGCTGGGCGAGAGCGTCACCGAGGGCACCGTCACCCGGTGGCTCAAGCAGGTCGGCGAGAGCGTCGAGGTCGACGAGCCGCTGCTCGAGATCTCCACGGACAAGGTCGACACCGAGGTCCCGTCCCCGGTCGCCGGCACCGTGCTGGAGATCCGCGCCGGTGAGGACGAGACCGTCGAGGTCGGCGGGGTGCTCGCGGTGATCGGTGCCGCCGGTTCCGCCCCGGCCCCGAAGGCCGAGCCCAAGCCGGAACCCAAGCCCGAGCCGAAGCCGGAACCCAAGCCGGAACCGAAGCCCGAGCCCAAGGCCGAAGCGGCTCCCGCGCCGAAGCCCGCCCCGGCTCCGCAGGCCGCCCCGGCCCCCAAGGCCGAGGCCCCGAAGCCGGCGGCGAGCAGCGACAACGGCTCGGACAACGCGCCGTACGTGACGCCGCTGGTCCGCAAGCTCGCTTCGGAGCACGGCATCGACCTGTCGTCGCTGTCCGGCAGCGGTGTCGGTGGCCGTATCCGCAAGCAGGACGTGCTCGCGGCCGCCGAGGCCAAGCAGAAGGCCGCCCCGGCTCCCGCCGCGCAGCCCGCTGCCGCCCCGGCCCCCGCCGCCGCCCCGTCGGCTCCGCGCAAGGCCGCGGTTTCGCCGGAGCTCGCGGCGCTGCGCGGCACCGTGCAGAAGGCCAGCCGGATCCGTCAGATCACCGCCACGAAGACCCGCGAGTCGCTGCAGGTTTCCGCGCAGCTCACGCAGGTCCACGAGGTCGACGTCACGAAGATCGCCAAGCTCCGCCAGCGGGCGAAGGCGGCCTTCAAGGAGCGCGAGGGCGTCAACCTGACGTTCCTGCCGTTCTTCGCGAAGGCCACCGTCGAGGCGCTCAAGCAGCACCCGAACGTCAACGCGTCCTACAACGAGGACACGAAGGAGATCACCTACCACGGTGCGGTGCACCTGGGGATCGCGGTGGACACCGAAAAGGGTCTGCTGTCGGTGGTCATCCACGACGCGGGTGAGCTCAGCCTCGCCGGTCTCGCGCACCGCATCGCCGACCTGGCGGGCCGCGCGCGTTCGGGCCAGATCAAGCCGGACGAGCTGTCGGGCGGCACCTTCACGATCACGAACATCGGCTCCAACGGCGCGCTGTTCGACACGCCGATCATCGTGCAGCCGCAGTCCGGCATGCTCGGTACCGGCGCGGTCGTGAAGCGCCCGGTCGTGATCGCGGACGCCGACGGCAACGACACGATCGCCGTCCGGTCGATGGCGTTCCTGCCGCTGACCTACGACCACCGCCTGGTGGACGGGGCCGACGCGGGCCGCTTCGTCACGACGATCAAGCAGCGTCTGGAAGAGGGCAACTTCGAGGACGAGCTCGGTCTCTGACCCTCGGGTAGTCGATCAAGGCCCTCGTCCCGCTTCGGCGGGGCGGGGGCCTTCCTCTTTCTCCCCGCATTTCGTCCTCTGGATGCGGGGTTTGACAGACACCTCGGACTCTAGTATTCCGGAATTACGGAAAACAAGAGGGAGGATGTCACCCATGCTGACCAGACGCCATCTGCTGGCGGGCGCCGCCGCGGGATCGGCCGCGTTGCTGCTGCCGGGAACCGCGACCGCGGCCCAGCCGGACACGAAGACCGAACAGGGCTGGCTCGACTGGATCGCCGCCCACCGCGGCGACGTCTCCGTCCTGATCGACGACGGCGCGGGCCGCCGTGCCGCGCGCAACGCCGGCGTCCGGCGCGTTCTGGCGTCATCGGTCAAGGTCGTGCATCTCAGCGCGTACGCCGAAAGCCGGCTCGACCCGAAGGAAGAGATCCGGGTGGGCGACTGGGACGCCCACCATCCCTTCGTCGCCGACGGCCGTGCGCATTTCCAGGCGCTCAACTGGCTTGGCATCCCCTGCGACGACTTCGGCATCGCCAAGGACCCCGAGCAGCGCGTCCCCTTGGCGAGGCTCGCCGAAGCGATGATCCTCTTCAGCGACAACGCCGCCACGGACTATCTCCGCGTCCGCCTCGGCGACCCCGCCCTCCGGCGGGCGGCCGCGCGAGGCGGCTGGTTCCGGCCGGACACCCGTTCGCTCGGTGGCGAGGTCCTGATGCTGATGATGCCGGAGTACGCGCCCCCGCCCGGCAGCCCGGTCGCCGTCCGGCGGGCGATGGGCGACGCGGTCGCGCGCCGGTTCGTCCGTGATCCGGGGTTCCGCGCCGAAGCCTTCCAGCGCTGGCCGAGTATGCCGGGCACCTCCGACGCCCAATGGCCGTGGGTCAAGGGACACGGCCAGGGCTCGGCTTCGGATCTGTTCTCGCTTCACCGCAGTATCGCGAAGGGCCTCTACACCCCCGCGCGCGAGATCCTCGCGAAGCCGCTCGCGGACCGCGTACCACCGGGAGCGAGTGAAGTGCTCTTCAAGGGCGGAAGCCTGCCGCTTTCGCTGACGCTCGGACTTTCCGTCCGCTGGCCGGGCGGACGTTCGGGCACGGCGGCGGTCCTGCTCACCGGTGTGAGCGACCAGGACATGCAGAACGCCCTGCCGCTCATCGACCTCGTGCTCGCGGCGCTGTCCGACCCGGCCCGGTTCACCGCCCTGGAACGAGCGCTTCACTGAGGCGGCGGTATAGATAACCGGTATGAACGCCGAGTTCGCCGAGCGGATCGCAGCCCTCGAAGCACGGGTCGCCGCGCTCGAAGGAGGACCCAGCCGGCAGACCGAACCGGCGGCGGGTCCCGGTGGCCTGGTCGGCTACCACGGCGAACTCACCGAGCCCGTCGAACTGAGCTGGGCGATCAACGTCACGCCCGGCCCGATGCTGGCGTTCGAGGACGGGCCGCGGGTCGAAGTGCTCGCGGCCCTGTCCAGCACCGCGCGCGTGGCACTCGTGCGGACGCTGGCCGAGAAGGGCGCGCAGACCGCGCCCGCCCTTCAGGAGGCCGCCGAACTCGGGTCGCCGGGGCAGCTGTACCACCACCTCAAGGCGCTGACCGGCGCCGGGATCGTCGAGCAGGACAAACGCGGCAGTTACCGGCTCCGGCCCGCCGCGACGATCCCGGTGCTGGTGCTGCTCACCGCCGCGTCCGACGTCGCCGGGCAACTGAAGAACCTGAGCGTGCGGCCGGATCGCGGATAGGACACGATCGGATCATGCGAGTTCTGATCGCGGGCGCGAGCGGACTGATCGGCACCTCCCTCACGACACGGTTACGCCGTTCCGGGCACGAAGTGGTCCGTCTCGTCCGCCGGGAGGAGCGGGCGGCCGACGAACGCCGCTGGGATCCCCCGGCTGGCGTGATCGCGGACGGCGCGCTCGACGGGGTCGACGCCGTCGTGAACCTCGCGGGAGCGCCGCTGCTGCCCGGACGCTGGAGCGCGGCCCGCAAACAGGTCCTCCTCGACAGCCGGGTCGAACCGACCGAGGTCCTCGCGGAAGCCGTCGCCGAACACGGGATCCCCGTGCTGGTCAACGCCTCCGCCGTCGGCTACTACGGCGACGCCGGTCCGTCCCTTGTGGACGAAACGAGTCCGGTAGGCAGCGGTTTCCTCGCCGAGCTCTGCACCGCGTGGGAAGGCGCCACCGAGACCGCGGCCACCGCCGGCGCCCGGGTCGTGCGTATCCGCACCGGGCTGGTGCTCGCGCGCGAAGGCGGGCTACTGGACGTCCTGCGCCCGCTGTTCCGCCTGGGACTCGGCGGGAAACTCGGTGACGGCAAGCAATACATGCCGTGGATCTCGCTCGACGACGAGGTCGGCGCGATCGTTTTCGCGCTGGAGAACGAAACGCTGTCCGGCGCGGTCAACCTTTCCGGCCCGCAGCCCGCCACGAACGCCGCCTTCACGAAGGCGCTGGGCCGCGCCGTGCACCGGCCGGCGATCTGGCAGGTGCCCGGTTTCGCCATGAAGATCGCCCTCGGGCAAGCGGCCGAGGAGATGGCGCTGTTCGGGCAACGTGCCATGCCGCGTGTGCTGGAGGAGGCGGGATACGCGTTCCGCCATCCGACCCTCGAGGACGCGCTGGCCGCCGCGACATGACCGTGCGGCGCGGTCTGTACACCCTCGCCGGGTTCGTCCTGCTGCTCGGTTTCGTCGTCCTCGGGCTGTCCGTCGACGAGCGGCCGCCGCCGGTGGACGTCGCGCTCGCCGACGCGTTCCGCGGCCAGCACACCAGGCCCGCTGGTCAGGTGGCGGGCCTGGTCACGAACGTCCTCGGCCCGGTCCTGCCGTTCGCGCTGGGCGCGGTGCTGGCGGTGCTCGCCTGGCGCCGCCGGGACCTGACCGTGCTGTGCGTCAAACTCGCCGTCGTCCTGCTGCTGTGCCGCATGACCAGCCTGATCGCGAAACCGGCCTTCTACCGGGAGCGGCCGCGTGAATTCCCCGATCTGAGTTATCCGAGCGGGCATGTGGTCGCCGTCGCGTGCACCGGGTTCGTCGCGGTACTGCTGTGCGCGTGGACCCGTCCGCACCTCACGCGCCTGGCGATCACGATCGCCGCCGCGGCGACGGTGGCGGGTGCCCTCTGCCGCATCGTGCTGGGCGTCCACTGGCTGACCGACACGGCGGGCTCCGTGCTCGCGGTGGGCGGCGTCGGCCTGATCGCGGCGGCCGGGCTGGGCCTGCTCCCCCTGCCGAAAGACCCGGCGTAGTGTCGCTGACGTGAGCTCTTCGACCACGTCATGCCGCGCCTCCGCCGAGCCCGTCGACGTCCGCGAGATCGGGACGATCGACTACACCGAAGCCTGGGAACTCCAGCGAGAGCATGTGACGGCGCGTGCCGACGGTGACGGCCCGGACACCATGCTGCTGCTGGAGCACCCGTCGGTGTACACCGCGGGCAAGCGCACCGAAGCCGAGGACCGCCCGACCGACGGCACCCCGGTGATCGACGTCGACCGCGGCGGCAAGATCACCTGGCACGGGCCGGGCCAGCTGGTCGGGTACCCAATCGTCAAACTCGCCGACCCGATCGACGTCGTGCACTACGTGCGGCGGCTCGAAGAGGCCCTGATCACCGTCTGCGACCAGCTCGGCGTGCACACCGGCCGGGTCGAGGGCCGCAGCGGCGTCTGGATCCCCGCCGACGACCGCGGCCCGGAGCGGAAGATCGCCGCGATCGGCATCCGCGTCCAGCGCGGCGTGACCATGCACGGTTTCGAGCTGAACTGCAACGCCGACCTGGGCGCCTTCGACAAGATCGTCCCGTGCGGCATCCGGGACGCGGGCGTGACGTCGCTTTCCTACGAGCTCGACCGCGAGGTCACCGTGGCGTCGGTGCTGCCGATGGCGCGCGACGCCGTCCTCGCGGCGCTGGAAGGCGACCTGCCCGTGAGTGACGAGCGTTGGCTGCCGCGCCCCGAAGCCCCGGCCGCCCCCGGCGTCACCTTCGCCCTGCAGAACTGAGAAGCGCGTGAAGGCCCCCTTCCCTCGGCTGAGCCGAGGGAAGGGGGCCTTCACGCGCTAAGCGTCAGTCCAGCTGAGGAGCGACCTCGGAGGCGATCAGCTCGATCTGGTCCAGATCCGAGAGGTCCAGCAGCTGCAGGTAGAGCCGGGTGATCCCGGTCTTCTCCCGCCACAGCCCGACCTTCTCGACGACCTCCGACGGCGTCCCCGCGAGCCCGTTCTCCCGCAGCTCGGTCACCTCGCGCCCGAGCACCGAAGCGCGCTTCGCGACCTCGGCGTCGTCACGGCCCACGGCCACGACGAGCGCGGCCGAGCGGATGATCTCCTTGGGGTCGCGCCCGATTTCGCGGGCGGCGTCGTCGACGCGGCCGAACTGCGCCGCGGCGACGTCCGGCCCCACGAACGGCAGGTTGAACTCGTCCGCGTAGCGGGCGGCGAGCGCCGGGGTGCGCTTCTTGCCGCCACCACCGATGATCACCGGCGGCCGGGGCCGCTGCGCCGGCTTCGGCAGGCCCGGCGAGCCGACGAGCTTGTAGTGCTCGCCGTCGAAGGAGAACGTCTCCCCCTCCGGCGTCTCCCACAGCCCGGTGACGACGGCGAGCTGTTCGGCATAGCGGTCGAACCGCTCCTTGATCGGCGGCAGGTCGAGGCCGTACGCGGTGTGCTCGTCGTCGTACCAGCCGGAACCGAGGCCGAGTTCGACGCGGCCGCCCGACATCTGATCCACCTGAGCGACCGAGATCGCGAGCACCGACGGATGCCGGAAGGTGGCGGCGGTGACGAGGGTGCCCAGCCGCACGCGGCGGGTCTCGCGGGCGAGCCCCGCGAGGGTGATCCACGCGTCGGTCGGCCCGGGCAGCCCGTTCGCCGAACCCATCTTCAGGTAGTGGTCGCTGCGGAAGAAGGCGTCGTAACCCGCGTCCTCGGTGGCCTTCGCCACCCGGAGCAGGTCTTCGTAACTGGCCCCCTGCTGGGGCTCGGTAAAGATCCTGAGGTCCACGACGGCCACCCTAGCTACGGTGGGGTCAGCTCGCTTTCCCGTGCTCCGCGGGCGGGACACGGCGGAATCCGACGAGCAGCCGCACCAGGACCTCTTCGACCTGGGCGCTGACCTTCTTCGGCTCCGGAGACGAAGCGATCTCGATGGCGGCGCTGGACAACGCGCCGAACAGCAGCCGCGCGGTGACGTCCACCGGGACGTCGTCGACCTCGCCGACCTCGATGAGCGACTGGATCCCGGTACGGACCAGGCCGAAGCTGCACCGCTCCTCCGCCTCGCGCCAGCGCTCCCAGCCCATCACCACCGGCGCCTCGTGGATCGCGATGCGCTGGTACGCCGGGTCGAGGCAGCTCTGCAGGAAACCGCGCAGCCCGGCGAGCGCCCGCTCCCACGGCGAATCGGGGCCGTTCATGATCTTTTCGAGCCGGTCGAAGACCTGGCTCTCGACCGTGTCGAAGGCGGCCTCGAACAGCGCCTGCTTTCCACTGAAATGGTGGTAGAGCGCGCCCTTCGTCACCCTGGCCCGTTTGGCGATCTCGTCGAGAGACGTGCCGGCGTACCCGCGTTTGGTGAACAGCTCCACGGCACTCTCGACGAGCGCCGACCGGGTGGACTCGGAATAGTCCAGCCGCCTTGACCTCAATGTCGCCACCTTCACAACTTTACGCCGCCGGTCCCACTCCATACCCATGGTATGTTGGCTGCTGTCAGGTCCGTACCGGGAGTATGCCGCAAACCTGCGGTATGAACCGGGTCACGGAGGGGAGCCCACATCATGAGCTGGAACGACTTCTACCAGCGGCGCGACATCCTCGAAGCCGCACTGCGCCAGGCGGGTCACCACCCGTCCGACGCGATCTCACTCGAAGAAATCCCTGGCGCCACCAAGTACTTCGCGACCGAGGAAGAGCTTCTGGTCGCGCT
The DNA here is from genome assembly GCF_055561455.1 of Amycolatopsis sp. PSD-21. NCBI lineage: Bacteria > Bacillati > Actinomycetota > Actinomycetes > Pseudonocardiales > Pseudonocardiaceae > Amycolatopsis > Amycolatopsis sp. PSD-21. The sequence goes on from NZ_CM145712.1 coordinate 6,572,305, forward strand.
TCGGTACAAGTGGAACCAGGTGCTCGCCGGTCGTCTCCGCGCCGAGATGACCGATCCGGACTACGCCGACCAGGACCTCGCGCTCGACCGGGTCGAAGCCGTCACCCGCGCCTGGAACAGCGCCACCGCCGAACACGAGACCCTCCGCGCCGTTCTCGACGCGGCTCTCGACCGGTGCCCCGCGCTGATCCCGGGCCACGAGGCCGAACTGCGCATGCTCGCGCTGACGGCGGGGCTGGCCGACGGCGACGAGCCCGCCGACGAGATCACCAAGGTCGGCAGCGCGTTCGCCGCCCTGCTCCGGCATGGACGGCACGCGAAGCCCGCCCGCCGCCGCAGCCCCATGGGTCACTTGCTCCGTTTGCTCGCGCCGAGCGCCTGATCCGGCGTAGCGGCCCCGCCGACGATGTAGTTAGGTACCGACATGGCTGCTCACGCGCGCTGGACCGAGGCCGACATCCCGGATCAGACCGGCCGGACCGTGTTCGTCACCGGGGCGAACTCGGGGCTCGGGCTGCGCATGTCCGAGGTGCTCGCGGGCAAGGGGGCCCGCGTGCTGCTCGGCTGCCGTTCGCCGGAGCGCGGCGCCAAGGCGCTCGAACAGGTCCGCGCCGTCGCGACCGGTGAAGCCCCCGACCTCGTCCGGCTGGATCTCGCCGACCTGGACTCGGTCCGCGAAGCCGCGAAGAAGGTCCAGGAACTCACCGACGGCAAGCTCGACGTCCTGGTCAACAACGCGGGCGTGATGGCGACCCCGCGCGGCCACACCAAGGACGGTTTCGAGACCCAGTTCGGCACGAACCATCTCGGGCACGCGGTGCTGACCTGGCTGCTGATGCCCTCCCTGCGCAAGGGCTCCGGGGCGCGCGTCGTCACCCTGTCGAGTGTCGCGGCGACAGGCGCGCGCATCGACATCGCGGACCCGAACTTCGAGCGCCGGATGTACAACCCCGGCTCGGCCTACGGCCAGTCGAAACTCGCCAATCAGGTGTTCGCGCTCGAACTGGACCGCAGGCTGCGCGCTGCGGGCGACGACGTCGTCAGCGTGGCGGCGCACCCCGGCTACACCTGGACCGGGCTCGGTTCGGGCATGGCCCGTTCCTATCGCAATCCCGTGGTGCGCGCGCTCGTCGCCGGCGGCAACCGGATCGGCGAGATCTTCATCGCGCAGAACGCCCGCCAGGGCACGCTCCCGCAACTGTTCGCGGCGACTTCCCCCGAGGTCGAAGGCGGCGACTACATCGGCCCGCGCGGGCTCGGCGGGCTTCGTGGCGCGCCGGTCAAGGTGCGGCCGTTGGCCGCCGCGAAGAGCGAGTCGCTCGGCGCCGCGTTGTGGGACGTCACCACCAAGTTGACGGGCGTCACCCCCGACCCCGCGTGAGCGGCGACCACTGCTCCGGCGGGCGTAGGGTGGCGGTGTGAGTGCTGCCCCAGATGGCCGCAAGTTGTTGCGGCTCGAGGTCCGGAATTCCCAGACTCCCATCGAAAAGAAGCCGTCGTGGATCAAGACGCGCGCGAGGATGGGTCCGGAGTTCACCGAACTCAAAGGCCTGGTGCGCCGTGAAGGCCTCCACACCGTCTGCGAAGAAGCCGGGTGTCCCAACATCTACGAGTGCTGGGAAGACCGTGAGGCGACGTTCCTGATCGGTGGGGACCAGTGCACGCGGCGTTGTGACTTCTGCCAGATCGACACGGGTAAGCCGGCGGCGCTGGACCGGACCGAGCCGCGGAAGGTCGCCGAGAGCGTCCAGGCGATGGGCCTGCGCTACTCGACGGTGACCGGTGTCGCGCGTGACGATCTCGAAGACGGTGGCGCGTGGCTGTACGCGGAGACCGTGCGCCAGATCCACGCGCTGAACCCGGGTACCGGTGTCGAGCTGCTGATCCCGGATTTCAACGCGGATCCGGACCAGCTCGCCGAAGTCTTCGGCTCCCGCCCCGAGGTTTTGGCGCACAACGTGGAGACGGTGCCGCGAATCTTCAAGCGCATCCGGCCTGGTTTCCGCTACGCGCGGTCGCTGGAAGTCATCACCCGCGCTCGTGAGGCCGGCCTGGTGACGAAGTCGAACCTGATCCTGGGCATGGGCGAGACCCCGGACGAGGTCGCGCCCGCGATGAAGGACCTGGTCGACGCCGGCTGCGAAATCCTGACGATCACCCAGTACCTGCGGCCGTCACCGAGGCACCACCCGGTGGACCGCTGGGTCAAGCCCGAAGAGTTCGTCGAGCACTCGAACGCCGCCGAGGCCATGGGCTTCGCCGGAGTCATGGCCGGGCCGCTCGTACGCTCGTCGTACCGCGCCGGACGGCTGTTCGCCCAGACGAAGGCCCACCGCGGCGAGCCGTTGTCGGAGAACCTGGCCCACTTGGCCGCCGAAGGTCCCGCCGCGCAGGAAGCCAGCTCGCTGCTGGCGAGGTGACTCCGGTCACCCTCCTCGCGACATCGCCACCCACCAGGTCACGAATCAGTAAAGTGACCTGGTGGCGTTGGTAACTGATCTTCTGAACTGGCTGCAGGGTCTCCCGGAACCGGGACTGGTCGCGGCGACCGGCGGGCTGGTGTTCGCCGAATGCACCATCGGGCTCGGCTTCATCGCCCCCGGTGAATCGGGGCTGCTGGTCGCGGCCACGACGGCGACGTCGGTCCCGCGTTTCCTGACCCTGTGGGCCGTCGTGACGGTCTGCGCCGCACTCGGCGACTCTCTCGGCTACGCGATCGGCAAACGCTTCGGCCCCCGTCTGCGCGAGACGAAGCTGATCCGCAAGTACGGCCTCGACGCCTGGGACAAGGCGACGGGCGTGCTCGAACGGCGAGGCGCGTGGGCGGTGTTCTTCGCGCGGTTCCTCCCGGTGATCCGCACGCTGACGCCGGCGGCGTCGGGCACGTCGGGCCTGCCCTTCCGCAAGTTCCTGCCCGCCGCCGCGGCGGGCGCGGCATGCTGGTCGGCCATCCACATCGGGATCGGCGCCGCGCTCGGTGAAGCCGCCAAGAAGGTCGAAGGCGCGCTCAACACCGGCGGGCTGGTGATCGTCGGCGTGCTCGTCGGCGTCGCCGTGTACTTCCTGCTGCGCTACAAGAAGAAGCGGGCGCTCGCCGTCGCGGTCGAGGAAGCCACTCCGGCGAAGATCGGCGCGGACGACTAAATTCCCGGGTATGGCCGCCCTGAACCTGCCCCAGCCGATCGGTTTCGTACTCGGTGGCGGCGGCAGTCTCGGGGCCATGCAGGTCGGGATGCTGCGTGCCCTGACCGAAGCCGGGATCACCCCGGACCTCGTCGTCGGCACCTCGGTGGGTTCGCTGAACGCCGCCGTGCTCGCCCTCGGGGGTGAATCGGGCGACCGGCTCGACCGGATCTGGTCCCGGATGACCCGGCACGAGGCGTTCCCCGGCGGCGTGTTCAGCCAGGTGCGCACGTTGCGGCACAGCAAGACCAACCTGTTCCCCAACACCGGTCTCGCCGCGATCGTCGACGAGCACATCGGCGAGGGCGCCCGATTCGAGGATCTCGCGCTGCCGCTGGGTGTCGTCGCGACGGACGTCGACACCGCCGAGCCCCTGCTCATCCGCTCGGGACCCGTTCTGGCGCCCCTGCTGGCCAGCTGTGCGATCCCGGGGATCTATCCGCCGGTGCCGTTCGGTGAGCGGATGCTCTACGACGGCGGTCTGGTCGCCAACGTGCCGATGCGCCAGGCGCTCGCCATGGGCGCGAAATCGCTTGTCGTCCTCGACTGCGCCTTCCCCGGCAAGATGCCCGGCGCCCCGCAGACCTTCGCCGAGGTGCTGATGTTCACCGCGATGATCAGCATGCGGAACCAGGCCGTCCTGGAGGCGCCGATCGCCGCGGCCGAAGTGCCCGTGGTGTACGTGCCCGGGCCGAAGCCGGTGCGGGTCAGCCCGCTGGACTTCCGCCACACCACCACGCTGACCGCCGAAGCCTATGACGCCGCGAAGACCTATTTGGGCGAATTGCGTGTCGATGGCCCCGGTCTTTACGGTGCCCCCGGTCTCGTCGTGGATTGACAGGCAACCATCCGGCATCGATCACGTCTTCTTCGTCGCGTAGTTTTGAAAGAGAACTTTCCGCTGATAGCGACGTAAAAAGAGACTCACATGTTTCCCAAGAAGACATTACTTTCGACGGCCGGAATACTCGCCGCGGTGGTGCTGATTTCGGCCTGTTCGCCCTCGGGCGGCACCGATTCGCCCGGCACCAGCGCCGAACCGGACACGAGCCCGGTTTCGGTGACCATCGATCCGGCAGGCGGGACGAACGTCAATCCGGCGACGCCGGTGGTGGTCAAGGCCGAGCACGGCAAACTGATCGACGTCACCGTCAGCAACGCCGACAAGGGCAACCAGGTGAAGGGCGAGCTGGCGAGCGACGGGCTCAGCTGGAGGACCACCGAGCCGCTCGGCTACGGCAGCACGTACAAGATCGTGGCGCATGCCCAGGGCACCGACGGGAAGCCCGTCGAGCAGCAGAGCAGGGTCTCCACGCTGAGTCCGAAGCAGCAGGCGAACCCGAACCTCATCCCGGCCCCAGCGGCGGTTGCGTCCGCCGGCGTCGGCGTCGGGCAGCCGATCGTGTTCGCCTTCGGCCAGCCGGTGAAGAACAAGGCCGAGGTCGAGAAGAAGCTGTCCGTGGAGTCCACGCCGAAGCAGGAGGGCTCCTGGTACTGGATCGACGACAAGAACGTCCACTACCGCCCCAAGGTGTACTGGCAGCCGGGGACGACGCTCAAAGTGTCGGCGATGATCTACGGCGTCGATTTCGGCAATGGCGTGTACGGCGCGACCGACCGCACCGAAACGTACAAAGTGCACGATTCGTGGGTCGCGAAAGCCGACGGCAACACCGAACAGATGCAGATCTTCCACAATGGCCAGCTGGCGAAATCGATGCCGATTTCCATGGGCAAGGACGCCACACCCACGCATTTGGGCGCCCATGTCATTTCGGACAAACACCAGAACTACGTGATGGACTCGTGCACCTACGGCGTCTGCCAGGGCCAGCCGGGGTACTACAAGGCGAACGAGAAGTGGTCGCTGCGCATCTCCAACGACGGCGAGTTCGTCCACGAGAACCCGAACAGTGTCGGCGCACAGGGCAGCTCCAACGTGTCGCACGGCTGCATCAACCTCAACGCCGCCAACGCCCAGTGGTTCTACCAGAACATGGGGCTCGGCGACGTCGTCGAGGTGACCAACTCCGGTGGCCCGCAGCTGCCGGTGTGGGACCTCTACGGCGACTGGTCGAAGTCGTGGACCGACTGGCAGGCGGGCAGCGCGCTCAAGTAGAGGCATGATGGGCCGGTGACCAGCACCCTGAGCACCGCCCGCTCCCTCGTGGCCGGCGCCGGCCGGGTCGTCGCACTGACCGGCGCCGGGATCTCCACGGATTCGGGGATCCCCGACTTCCGCGGCCCGCAGGGCCTGTGGACCCGTGATCCGGCCGCGGAGAAGATGTCGAACCTCAAGGCGTACCAAGGCAGCCGTGAGGTCCGCGAACGGACCTGGCAGGCGCGGCTGGTGCACCCCGGCTGGGACGCGACACCGAATGCCGCGCACTACGCGCTCGAGCGCCTGTCGCCGACGCGGATCATCACCCAGAACATCGACCGGCTCCATCAGAAGGCGGGCTCGCCACCGGAGCGGGTGCTGGAACTCCACGGGACGATGTTCGAGTCCGTCTGCCTGTCCTGTGACGACCACCGGGACATGCGCTCGACCCTGGAACGTGTCCGAGCAGGCGAGACCGATCCGCCCTGCCTGGTGTGCGGCGGCATCCTCAAGTCGGCCACTGTCTCGTTCGGCCAGCACCTGGACCAGAACCTGCTCCGAGCCGCCCGCGCCGCCGTCTCCGACAGCGACCTCCTGCTGGTGGCCGGGTCCTCGCTCCGCGTCCAGCCGGCCGCCTCCCTAGTGAGCGTCGCTTCCCGCTCCGGAGCCGCCGTGGTGATCTGCAACGGCTCCGAAACGCCTTACGACTCCATGGCCACAGCCGTCGTCCGCGGCCCCCTCAGCGACACCCTCCCCGCCCTGATCCCGCCACCGCCGTGACTCCACCCGCCACTCACGTGCCCAGCCCCGCCACTCACGTGATCGTCCCTGTCATTCGCGTGCCCAGCCCGGCCACTCACGTGATCGAACCCGTATCTCGCGCGAGTGAACCCGTAACTCACGTGTTTGAGTCCGTCATTCGCGTGCTCAGACCCGTAACTCGCGTGCGCAGACTCGTCATTCGCGTGATCAGGCTCGTAACTCACGTGATCAGGCGGCCGGCGCGTGTGTTTGGTTGGACGACACGCGTGATCAGAGGGACGACACGCGTGATCAGAGGGACGACACGTGTGATCAGGTGGCCGGGTGCCGTGTCGGCCAGCCAATCACGCTTGTCGTCCCGGCAAACACGGGTGTCGTCCCTCTGATCACGGGTGTCGTCCGTGTGATCACGCGAGTTACGTCTCTGATCACGTGAGTGACGGGTTCAATCACGCGTGTGACGTCTCTGATCACGTGAGATAGGGGTTTAGTCACGCGTGTGGCGGGGTTTAGGTATGAAAAAAAGGGCCCAGGTCGGGAGAACTCTGGGTTCTCGACCGACCTGGGCCCTTTTCTTTAATGTTAGTCCGGCGGTGTCCTACTCTCCCACAACCCTTCGGTTGCAGTACCATCGGCGCTGTCAGGCTTAGCTTCCGGGTTCGGAATGGGACCGGGCGTTTCCCTGACGCTATAACCACCGAAACACTGTGAAACACTCCCCCACAACCTCACAACGAGGGGGTTGTGTGGTGTTTCAGAGCTGTAGAGTGGATGCGTAACATCTTTGTGGGCAAGTCCTCGGCCTATTAGTACCAGTCAACTCGACAACACATTACTGTGCTTCCATTTCTGGCCTATCAACCCAATGGTCTGTTGGGGGCCTTAACCCACAAGGGGTGGGATACCTCATCTTGGAACAGGCTTCCCGCTTAGATGCCTTCAGCGGTTATCCCTTCCGAACGTGGCCAACCAGCCATGCCACTGGCGTGACAACTGGCATACCAGAGGTTCGTCCGTCCCGGTCCTCTCGTACTAGGGACAGCCTTCCTCAAGTATCCTACGCGCGCGGCGGATAGGGACCGAACTGTCTCACGACGTTCTAAACCCAGCTCGCGTGCCGCTTTAATGGGCGAACAGCCCAACCCTTGGGACCTACTCCGGCCCCAGGATGCGACGAGCCGACATCGAGGTGCCAAACCATGCCGTCGATATGGACTCTTGGGCAAGATCAGCCTGTTATCCCCGGGGTACCTTTTATCCGTTGAGCGACACCCCTTCCACCAGGTGGTGCCGGATCACTAGTCCCGACTTTCGTCCCTGCTCGACATGTCTGTCTCACAGTCAAGCTCCCTTGTGCACTTGCACTCAACACCTGATTGCCAACCAGGCTGAGGGAACCTTTGGGCGCCTCCGTTACTCTTTAGGAGGCAACCGCCCCAGTTAAACTACCCATCAGGCACTGTCCCTGAACCAGATCATGGTCCGAGGTTCAGATTCCCAATCCGACCAGAGTGGTATTTCAACAACGACTCCACCAACACTAGCGTGCCAGCTTCACAGTCTCCCACCTATCCTACACAAGCCGAACCGAAAACCAATACCAAACTATAGTAAAGGTCCCGGGGTCTTTCCGTCCTGCCGCGCGTAACGAGCATCTTTACTCGTAGTGCAATTTCGCCGGGCCTGTGGTTGAGACAGCCGGAAAGTCGTTACGCCATTCGTGCAGGTCGGAACTTACCCGACAAGGAATTTCGCTACCTTAGGATGGTTATAGTTACCACCGCCGTTTACTGGCGCTTAAATTCTCAGCTTCACCCCGAAGGGTTAACCGGTCCTCTTAACGTTCCAGCACCGGGCAGGCGTCAGTCCATATACATCGTCTTGCGACTTCGCATGGACCTGTGTTTTTAGTAAACAGTCGCTTTCCGCTGGTCTCTGCGGCCACCCACCCCTAGTCCGCAAGGGACTTCAGAGTGTTTGGCCCCCCTTCTCCCGAAGTTACGGGGGCATTTTGCCGAGTTCCTTAACCACAGTTCACCCGATCGCCTTAGTATTCTCTACCTGACCACCTGTGTTGGTTTGGGGTACGGGCCGTGCACGCACTCGCTAGAGGCTTTTCTCGGCAGCATAGGATCACTCTACTTCGCCTCAATCGGCTACGCATCACGTCTCAACCTATATGGAATGCGGATTTGCCTACACTCCGGTCTACACGCTTACACCAGTACTACCACTCACTGGCGGAGCTACCTTCCTGCGTCACCCCATCACTCGACTACTACGGAATCAGATCCCACGCTCCACAACCACCCTCCACCCCGAAGGGTCTTGGATGGCGCTTCGGGTGGTTAGTATCAACCGCCTCATCCTGGGCGCACGTGCTCGGGTACGGGAATATCAACCCGTTATCCATCGACTACGCCTGTCGGCCTCGCCTTAGGTCCCGACTTACCCTGGGCGGATTAGCCTGGCCCAGGAACCCTTGGTCATCCGGCGGCAGAGTTTCTCACTCTGCATTCGCTACTCATGCCTGCATTCTCACTCCCACACCCTCCACGACTGGCTTCCGCCGCCGCTTCCCTGGATGCAGGACGCTCCCCTACCCATCCATACCACTGCATCACACTCTCAAGGAGGCGATGGATGTACATGTATGAATGACACAGCTTCGGCGGTGTGCTTAAGCCCCGCTACATTGTCGGCGCAGGACCACTTGACCAGTGAGCTATTACGCACTCTTTCAAGGGTGGCTGCTTCTAAGCCAACCTCCTGGTTGTCTGGGCAATCCCACATCCTTTCCCACTGAGCACACACTTAGGGGCCTTAGCTGGTGTTCTGGGCTGTTTCCCTCTCGACGACGAAGCTTATCCCCCGCCGTCTCACTGCCACACTCTCACACCACGGTATTCGGAGTTTGGTTGATTTCGGTAACCCGGTAAGGCCCCTAGACCATCCAGTAGCTCTACCCCCGTGGAGAAACATGTGACGCTGCACCTAAATGCATTTCGGGGAGAACCAGCTATCACGGAGTTTGATTGGCCTTTCACCCCTACCCACAGCTCATCCCCTCAGTTTTCAACCTAAGTGGGTTCGGCCCTCCACGTCGTCTTACCGACGCTTCAGCCTGGCCATGGGTAGATCACTCCGCTTCGGGTCTAGACCACGCGACTCAATCGCCCTATTCAGACTCGCTTTCGCTACGGCTACCCCACACGGGTTAACCTCGCCACGCAGCACTAACTCGCAGGCTCATTCTTCAAAAGGCACGCCATCACCTCAACATCACAAAGATGTGCTCGGGCTCTGACGGCTTGTAGGCACACGGTTTCAGGTACTCTTTCACTCCCCTCCCGGGGTACTTTTCATCTTTCCCTCACGGTACTAGTCCGCTATCGGTCTTCAGGAAGTATTTAGGCTTACCGGGTGGTCCCGGCAGATTCACAGCAAATTCCACGAGCTCGCTGCTACTCGGGAACACCACCAAGGTCCACAAACATGTGTTTTCGCGTACGGGACTCTCACCCACTCCGGTCGCCCATCCCAAGGCGTTCCACTAACACACGCGCAAACCCGGAAGACTGTCAGATCCTCCAAGGCGGGTCCCACAACACCACACACACAACGCCTGACAGCTTGACATGTGCATGGTTTAGCCTCTTCCGCTTTCGCTCGCCACTACTCACGGAATCACGGTTGTTTTCTCTTCCTACGGGTACTGAGATGTTTCACTTCCCCGCGTTCCCTCCACACACCCTATATATTCAGATGCGGGTAACACCACATAACTGGTGCTGGGTTTCCCCATTCGGAAATCCTCGGATCACAGCTCGGTTGACAGCTCCCCGAGGCATATCGCAGCCTCCCACGTCCTTCATCGGCTCCTGAAGCCAAGACATCCACCATGTGCCCTTAACAACTTGACCACAAAGATGCTCGCATCCACTCTACAGTTCTCAAACACCACACCAGAAACAAACAACCCTGGAGCTCGTGTAAGCCCCTCGGCGTGTTGCCTCAGGACCCAACAGCATGCCAGCGAACAATCCCTCCGACTCCCCAGAAGCACCCGTTCCACGCACCCGAAAGTGCAGTACTTGAGCGTCCCAGCAGAAGCCGGCGACACCATAACCAGTAGTTCCACAATTCCTTGAGCAACCAGAACAAGCACACATTCGGCACTTGAGTCCTGGCCACCCCACCGCTCTGGTTCCGGGTATCCCGGGAACGATGGATGTGTTGCTCCTTAGAAAGGAGGTGATCCAGCCGCACCTTCCGGTACGGCTACCTTGTTACGACTTCGTCCCAATCGCCAGTCCCACCTTCGACCACTCCCCCCCTTGCGGGTTGGGCCATGGGCTTCGGGTGTTACCGACTTTCATGACGTGACGGGCGGTGTGTACAAGGCCCGGGAACGTATTCACCGCAGCGTTGCTGATCTGCGATTACTAGCGACTCCGACTTCACGCAGTCGAGTTGCAGACTGCGATCCGAACTGAGACCGGCTTTAAGGGATTCGCTCCACCTCGCGGTATCGCAGCCCTCTGTACCAGCCATTGTAGCATGTGTGAAGCCCTGGACATAAGGGGCATGATGACTTGACGTCATCCCCACCTTCCTCCGAGTTGACCCCGGCAGTCTCCCACGAGTCCCCGCCATAACGCGCTGGCAACGTAGGATAAGGGTTGCGCTCGTTGCGGGACTTAACCCAACATCTCACGACACGAGCTGACGACAGCCATGCACCACCTGTACACCAACCACAAGGGAAGCCCTATCTCTAGGGATGTCTGGCGCATGTCAAGCCCAGGTAAGGTTCTTCGCGTTGCATCGAATTAATCCACATGCTCCGCCGCTTGTGCGGGCCCCCGTCAATTCCTTTGAGTTTTAGCCTTGCGGCCGTACTCCCCAGGCGGGGCGCTTAATGCGTTAGCTACGGCACGGACAACGTGGATGTCGCCCACACCTAGCGCCCAACGTTTACAGCGTGGACTACCAGGGTATCTAATCCTGTTCGCTCCCCACGCTTTCGCTCCTCAGCGTCAGTATCGGCCCAGAGACCCGCCTTCGCCACCGGTGTTCCTCCTGATATCTGCGCATTTCACCGCTACACCAGGAATTCCAGTCTCCCCTACCGAACTCAAGTCTGCCCGTATCGCCCGCACGCTCCACGTTAAGCGTGGAGTTTTCACGAACGACGCGACAAACCGCCTACGAGCTCTTTACGCCCAATAATTCCGGACAACGCTCGCACCCTACGTATTACCGCGGCTGCTGGCACGTAGTTAGCCGGTGCTTCTTATCCAGGTACCGTCACTTGCGCTTCGTCCCTGGCGAAAGAGGTTTACAACCCGAAGGCCGTCATCCCTCACGCGGCGTCGCTGCATCAGGCTTGCGCCCATTGTGCAATATTCCCCACTGCTGCCTCCCGTAGGAGTCTGGGCCGTGTCTCAGTCCCAGTGTGGCCGGTCACCCTCTCAGGCCGGCTACCCGTCGTCGCCTTGGTAGGCCATTACCCCACCAACAAGCTGATAGGCCGCGGGCTCATCCTGTACCGCCGGAGCTTTCCACTTCCACGGATGCCCGCAGAAGTCGTATCCGGTATTAGACCCAGTTTCCCAGGCTTATCCCAAAGTACAGGGCAGATTGCCCACGTGTTACTCACCCGTTCGCCACTAATCCCCGGCCGAAACCGGTTCATCGTTCGACTTGCATGTGTTAAGCACGCCGCCAGCGTTCGTCCTGAGCCAGGATCAAACTCTCCAACAATGTCTTCGAATTCAATCGAGGCAATTTAATGCTCTCAAAGGAACCTCAAACGAGGTTCAAATACATAAGCTCTACTGGCTTAGTTCACTAGCACACTGTTGAGTTCTCAAGCAACACACCCCAGATCGCACCACACCTAAGCGGCCTTATCCGAAGCAGTTATTTCTTGGCTTTTGTCCGGAGCACACCCTAGCACCTGCTCGAAACTGCCGTTTCAGCGGGGGTAGAGTTACCTCTCCGGTTCGGGACCACCCACTCTACCACCATCCGGTGGGAGCTTGGTTCGTGTTCCCGGCGGCCGCTCGGTTTCCCTGGCGACGAAGAGAACATTACACGGCCCGAAACCGGCGTTTACAGGGGGGTCCCTTTTTTCGCGCCGGGGCTCTGACCTGCGTCGATCGGACCCTCTCCCGGAACCGGCTCGCCGTGGGTGGCAACGACCGTCAGCACGACGAGGGCGGCGGCGAGCCCCGCGGTGATGTGGATGGGCGCCGGCGTGAACGACGCGGCGAGCACGAGCACCGCGGTCACCGGGAAGCCGATCGCGATCGGGCGGCATTCGTTGGTGGGCCCGATGTGCATCAGCCAGACGCTGAGCAGATAGATCGCGACGGGCACGGTCGTCGCCATGGCGGCGGGCAGGGACGCGACGTGCCCGGTGTGGGTGTCGTAGTCGACCGCGACTTCGAGGCCGGCGCCGAGCGCGGCCGCCGAGGCGAAGATCAGATAGTGCCCGTAGCCCCAGCTCGCCACGGTGAACAGGCTCTTCGCCTTCTCCAGCCGGACGTGACCCGGCTGGTCGAAGTACAGCCACCACAAGGAGAACACCAGCACGAGACCCGCGGCGGCCAGCGAGATCAGGCTGCCGGTGTGCTTGCCCTCGTCCAGTCCCTCCTTGACCGCGGTGGTCGCGCCGAGGATGGATTCACCCAGCACGATGATCGTGAACAGGCCGTAGCGCTCGGCGATGTGGTGCGGGTGCCAGCCCGTCCAGCGCTTGCGTTCGGCGATCACCGGGACCGCGAGTTCCGCGACCAGGAGCAGGAAGAACGACGGCAGCGCCAGCGACTCCGGGAGACCGAGTCGGACGACCCACAGGATCTGGACGATCGTGATACCGATGGCGTACCGCAGTGCGGCGGGGCGGCATTCCGGATCGGTCCGCGCGGCGCGCAGCCACTGCACGACCATCGCGAGCCGCATCAGGACGTAGCCGGCGACCACGATCGCGAAGTCGCCTCCGAACGCCGACGAGACACCGGCGGCGACGGTCAGCCCGCCCGCGATCTGCACCAGCGTCACCAGCCGGTACGGGACGTCGTCGGTGTCGAACGACGACGCGAACCAGCTGAAGTTCAGCCAGCCCCACCAGATCGCGAAGAACACCATCCCGAAGCTGAGCACGCCGTGCCCGATGTGGTTCTCGGCGATCGCGTGGTGCAGGCCGGCGGCGGCCTGCGCGACGGCGACCACGAAACACAGGTCGAACAACAGCTCCAACGGGGTCGCGACCCGGTGGCCTTCGCCGGAATCGCGCATCGTCATCGGCCGGTACCAGACCCGCAGCCGACTCCGCCGTGCAGAACTCTCCGCCATCAGTGCTCCTCGCCATGTCGATCTGCGGAGATCTTCGCAGCCGAAGGCGGTTCACACACTCGGAGAAACGCGCGGCGGGTGGGTCCGGGCCGGGTGCACCTCCCCAGGCGACCCCGCGCGAACCCACCCGCGCGAATGCCTCACCGGTACTCGGCTCGCCAGTGGTGTTGAGCCGGCCGCCGCCGAACGGTCCCCCGCGGACGCCGACGACTGTCCACCGGCTCGTGACCGCGGGTGTCCATTCCTGAGAACTCCGGACTCACCACGATCGCTCCCGCCGATCGATCCATCCCCGATCGATCGACAGAAATACCACTGTCGGTAGCCAACGCACAGCGGTGAAGGCTCCGTTAGGTGTACCCGGTTGCTCTGAGTAGCACCAGGGGATGACGACCTCAGTCACTCGGATGGAGCATCCGGTCTTGCCGAACGTAGTCATCGGCCGCCCGGAAGACTCAGCCGCGTTGACTGTCGGCGGCGGCCCGCTCGGCTTCCTCCCGCTCAGTGAGCACGCGACGCTTCCGGCGTGCGCGGAGTTCGATCACGGCGAGTAGGAGTGCCGAGCTCGTCAACACGGCGGCGCACAGCATCGCGGCGGTCAGCGCCCACGGATAGCCGCCGTTCGCACCGAGTACCGCGTGGAAGACCGAGGCCAGCACGACCGTGCCGATCGCGGTGCCGATCCGTTGCCCGGTCTGCAGCGCTCCCCCGGCCACACCGGCCATCGACGTCGGGACGCATTCCAGCGTCAACGTGGTGTTGGGCGAGATGACCATGCCGCCACCGACTCCGGCCACGAGCAGTGGCAGGGCGAACCACCAGCCCGCCGCGGCGCCGAGGTCCTGACCGGCGAGAACGGCGACCGTGACCATCCCGGCGATCACCATCACCAGCCCGGTGACGGTGAGTTTGCGGCCCCACTTCGGCACCAGCCGTCCCGCGATCGCCGCCGACACGGCCGAGCCGAGCGCGAAGGAGGTGACGGCGAGCCCGGATTGCAGGGGCGTGTAACCGAGGCCCTGCTGGAAGAAGATGGCGAAGACCAGCCACATCCCGGTGAACCCGCTGAAGTACAGCGCGCCGACGGCCGCACCCGTCGCGTAGCCCGGGGTTCCGGTGAACAGCCGGGTGTCCAGCAGCGGTGGACGGCCGCGCCGCACCATCGAGCGTTCCCAGCGCACGAAGGCGAAACCGAAGACCACCGCGACGAGGAACAGCCACCACAGGCTGCTGAGCCCGCCCTGTTCGGATTCGATCAACGGGAGCAGGACACCGAGAACGGCGACACCCAGCAGCATGATGCCGACGAAGTCGATCTCACCTCGCAGGCTTCTCGCCGGGGCCTCCGCTTTCGGCAGCCATCTCAGGGCCAGCGCGAACGCCAGGATCCCGATGGGCACGTTCACGTAGAAGACCCAGCGCCAGCCTTCCGGATCCCCGAAGACGGCGAGGATCACGCCGCCGAGCACCGGCCCGACGGCGGTCGAGATCCCGACGGTGGCGCCGAACATGCCGAACGCGCGGCCTCGTTCCGCGCCGCGGAACAGATCCTGGATCATCCCGCTGTTCTGCGGCGTCATCATGCCCGAGGCGAATCCCTGCAGGAGCCGCGCGATGATCAGCGTCGTCTCGTCCGGCGCCGCGCCGGCGAACGCACTGGTCAACACGAACCCGGCGAGCGCGAACAGGAACATGCGACGGCGGCCGAGCGCGTCGCCGAGCCTGCCGCCGGTCACCAGCACGAGCCCGAAAGCCAGCGCGTAGCCCGAAACCACCCATTGAATCCCGCCGCTCGACGCGCCGAGGTCCTTCTGGATCGAGGGCAGCGCCGTGTTGACGATGCTGACGTCGAGCAGCCCCATGAACCCGGCGGCGAGGGTGACGGCGAGCGCCTTCCAGCGCCGGGGGTCGGGTTCGGAGGTGTTCATCAGGTGCTGGCGGCGATCCCGGGGATGCCCTTGAGCTCACCGATCAGCATCGACGTCACCTTGACCGGATAGTCGTAGAGCGCGAAGACCGTCTGGTTCTTGCCGACCAGCTTGAGGTGCACCGGGGTCTCACCCTTGTGCGCCAGCAGGGTCTGCTTCAGTTCGCTGACCACCGACTGGTCGATCTTCTCCGCCGCGGCCAGCAGCACCAGCGGCAGATCGTCGTCGCCGTTGCCGACCTCGGACAGATCGAGCGGCACGAGCCCGCCGCCGAAGATGGACATCTTGTCCTCGCGCCAGTTCACCCGGCCCTTGACCAGCACCGCGTTGTCCTCGATGAGGTCGGCGGAGAACATCGCGTAGGACTTCGGGAAGTACAGCACCTCGAGTGAGGCGTCCATGTCCTCGATGGTGCAGATCGCCCAGGGCTCACCCTTTTTGTTGACCCGGCGTTCCAGCGAGGTGATCAGCCCGGAGACGACCAGCTCGCCTTCCTTCGGCGGGTCGGCGAGGATCGCGGCGATCGGCCGCGGCGCGTGTTTGCGCAGGATGCGTTCGGCGCCGTCCAGCGGATGCGCCGAGACGTAGAGGCCGAGCATCTCCCGTTCGTAGGCCAGGAGCTGCTTGCGCGGGTACTCCTCTTCGCCGAACTTCAGATGTGCGAGCGGCGAAGAGGACACCGAGGCTTCGGCGTCGTCTTCCCCGCCGAAACCGAAGAGGTCGAACTGGCCCATCGCCTCCTGGCGCTTGAGCGGGACCACGGCCTCGACCGCGTCCTCGTGCACCTGGATCATCGAGAGCCGCGTGTTGCCGAGCGAGTCGAACCCGCCCGCCTTGATCAGCGATTCGATGACCCGCTTGTTGCAGGCCACCAGCTCGGACTTGTCGAGGAAATCGGTGAAGGAGGAGTACTTCCCCTTCTCCTCGCGGGTCTTGATGATCGACTCGACGACGTTCGCGCCCACGTTGCGGACGGCACCCATGCCGAAGCGGATGTCCTCCCCGACGGCCGCGAACCTCAGCGCCGACTCGTTGACGTCCGGCGGGAGCACCTTGATCCCGAGGCGGCGGCATTCCGAGAGGTAGACCGCGGACTTGTCCTTGTTGTCACCGACCGAGGTGAGCAGCGCGGCCATGTACTCCGGTGTGAAGTTCGCCTTGAGGTACGCGGTCCAGTAGGAGATCAGGCCGTACGCGGCCGCGTGGCTCTTGTTGAACGCGTAGCCGGCGAACGGGAGGATCGTGTCCCAGAGCGCCTTGATCGCCTCGGACGAGAAACCGCCGGGAAGGAGGTCGCTCGACTTCATCCCGGCCTCGAAGCCCTCGAACTCCTTCTCGAGGACTTCCTGCTTCTTCTTGCCCATCGCGCGGCGGAGCACGTCCGCGCGGCCCATCGAGTACCCGGCCACCTTCTGGCCGATGTGCATGATCTGCTCCTGATAGACGATCAGGCCGTAGGTGTCGGCCAGGATCTCCTTCAGGGGCTCGTCGAGCTCGGGGTGGATCGGCTTGACCTTCTGCCGCCCGTTCTTGCGGTCGGCGTAGTCGTTGTGCGCGTTCATGCCCATCGGGCCGGGGCGGTACAGCGCGCCCACCGCCACGATGTCGTCGAACTGGGTCGGCTGCATGCGGCGCAGCAGGTCGCGCATCGGGCCGCCGTCCAGCTGGAACACGCCGAGCGTGTCACCGCGGGAGAGCAGTTCGTAGGTCGCCTTGTCGTCGACGCCGAGGGTGTCGAGGTCGATGTCGATCCCGCGGTTGGTCTTGATGTTGTCGATCGCGTCGCCGATGACGGTGAGGTTCCGCAGGCCGAGGAAGTCCATCTTCAGCAGGCCGATGGCCTCGCACGACGGGTAGTCCCAGCCGGTGATGATCGAACCGTCGTCGCGCTGCCACAGCGGGATGGCGTCGGTCAGCGGGTCGCAGGACATGATGACCGCGCAGGCGTGGACGCCGGCGTTGCGGATCAGGCCTTCGAGACCGCGCGCGGTCTCGAAGATCGTCTTGCACTCCTCGTCGGTCTCGACGAGCGCGCGGACCTCGGCCGCTTCGCCGTAGCGCTCGTGCTTCGAGTCGACGATGCCCGAGAGCGGGATGTCCTTCGCCATGATCGGCGGCGGGAGGGCCTTCGAGATCCGGTCCGCGATCGCGTACCCCGGCTGGCCGAAGTGGACACGGGCGGAGTCCTTGATGGCCGCCTTGGTCTTAATGGTGCCGAAGGTGATGACCTGTGCGACCTTGTCGACGCCGTACTTCTCGGTGGCGTAACGGATCATCTCGCCGCGACGGCGGTCGTCGAAGTCGATGTCGATATCGGGCATCGAGACGCGCTCGGGGTTCAGGAACCGCTCGAACAGCAGCTTCTGCGGGATCGGGTCCAGGTTGGTGATACCGAGGACGTACGCGACCAGCGAGCCGGCGGCGGAACCTCGGCCGGGGCCGACGCGGATGCCGACCTTGCGGGCGTAGTTGATGAGGTCGGCGACGATGAGGAAGTAGGCGGGGAAGCCCTTCCCGATGATGACGTCGAGTTCGATCTCGATGCGCTCGTTGTAGTACGGGTCCGGCACGCCGTCCGGATAGCGCCACTTGAGACCGCGCGCGACCTCTTCCCGCAGCCAGGTGCCCTGGTCGTAGCCCTCGGGGACCTCGAAGAAGGGCAACCGGTCCTTGTGCGTGTACACGTCCTTGTAGGACTCGACGCGCTCCGCGATCAGCAGCGTCGAGTCGGCGGCGCCGGGGACCTCCTTGTCCCAGTACTCCCGCATGTCGGCGGCCGACTTCAGGTAGTAGCCGTCGCCGTCGAACTTGAACCGGTTCGGGTCGTTCAGCGTCTTGCCCGCCTGCACGCACAGCAGCGCGGAGTGGGTGTCGGCCTGGTCCTTGGTGACGTAGTGCGAGTCGTTGGTGGCCAGCGGCTTGAGGTCGAGCAGCTTGCCGATCTCGAGCAGGCCTTCACGGACCGAGCGCTCGATCGGCAGCCCGTGGTCCATCAGCTCGAGGAAGAAGTTGTCGGCGCCGAAGATGTCCTTGTAGTCCGAAGCGGCCTGGATCGCTTCCGTGCGCTGCCCCAGCCGCAGCCGCGTCTGCACCTCGCCCGAGGGGCAGCCGGTGGTCGCGATGATTCCGTGGTGGTTCTCCGCGATCAGTTCGCGGTCCATCCGGGGCTTGCGGTAGTAGCCCTGCATGCTCGCGAGCGAGGAGAGCTTGAACAGGTTGCGCAGGCCGGTGGAGTTCTCGGCGAGCATCGTCATGTGGGTGTAGGCACCACCACCGGAGACGTCACCGCCCTCACCGAACTCGTCGGCGCCGCGCTGGTTCGACTGGCCCCAGAAGACCGGCTTCTTGTGGAACCGGCTCTCCGGCGCGACGTAGGCCTCGATGCCGATGATCGGCTTGAGCTCGTGTTTGACCGCCTGCTGGTAGAACTCGTCCGCGCCGTACATGTTGCCGTGGTCGGTCATCCCGACCGCGGGCATGCCCAGGCGCGCCGCCTCCTTGAACAAGGGGGCGATCTTCGCCGCACCGTCGAGCATCGAGTACTCGGTGTGCACATGCAGGTGGACGAAGGAATCGTTCGACACCAGCGAAAACCTCCCCTAGGCAGACGGATCCCTGGCTGCTTGACGCGGGCCGGTCCTCCCACCTTATGCGCCGGGGCTCGACGGCGCCCGGGCGGGATGGCACCCCGGCGAGGGTCAGTCTCCCCCTCCGTCCGGCCGCCGCCAAGCACCGACGCGGCGCGGTTCGCGATGACCTCGGTTACCCCCGATCGGGGCGCCGGATCAGCTCAGCCGGGCGAGCCGCTCGTCGACCACCTCCCTGTCGAACCACTCCGGATCGAACCCGAGGCCGCCGAGTTCCTCGATCAGGCCCTCGTTCTCTTCGTCGTCCGGATCGCGCAGTGCCTCCAGCAACATCTCGTAGCTCCGCTCGTCTTCGCATTCCGGCGGAGGCGCGGCGCGTTCACCGTCGAGGCAGCTCGGGGCTTCGGGGAGGGAGACCCGCCGCTCGACGCGGATCCAGTGCCGCCAGCTCTCCGCCTCGTAGACGAACCGGTGGCCTGGCGAGCTGACGACCTGGCCGAGTGTCACTTCGTCGTCGAAGCGGTCGCCTTCGCAGCTCTGCGCGTCGACGCTGAAGCTTCCGTACGCGGTCTCGAACCGGCGATACTCCCGTTCGTCCCGGTCGAACGCGGCCGCGAGGATGCGGTGCAGGCCGGCGAGGGTGACGTCGGACCGGACCTCGAGCCGCCGCCAGATCGCGTCGTCCGGCTCGGCCAGGGCGACCGCCAGCCAGAGCCCGGTGACCGGCGCGGGCGGTGGCAGGACGAGCGGCAGCGGATCGGCCGACGGTATGCGCGGCAGCGGTTCGTAGTCGGGAAGACCGAGCCACCGGCGCAGCTGGGCCGCGCGCTCCGGCAGATCGGGCCTCGGATCTCTCCCCAACTTCAAGAGGTCGGGAATCCTCTCCCGAATCCAGGCGGCGCAATCCGCCCCGACGATCAACGCCGCCTCGACCTGGCTTCGGAACTCCTCGGGGCTCAGCGGCGCCTCGATCACCTCGAAGCCGCCGCGATGCACCGCGAGGGCGTCCTCGGGTTCGGGATGGAGCTCGATCACGTCGACCTCGCGACCGTCGACCACCACCTCGACACCCACCGAGCGTTTGCCCGCGGTCAGCGTGGCGGCCAGGACGGCCAGGTCCCGATCCACCTGGCCTTGGACGACACAGCCCGAGAGCTCGACCGGCCCGTGGAGCAGCTTCGGCCAGCGCTCCACCCTGGACACGTCCAAGGGCGGACGCGTCCGGCGGGGGCGCTGGTGCTTCGGTCGTTCGGCCGGCTTGCGGCCGCGGCTGACGGGGGACACGGAACGAGTATCGGCGGAGGCACCGACAGTTTCGGCGCCGTGCGCAGCGCTGATCGGAAAATGCTTGCCGACCTGGGCGTGGATGTGCAGACTGGCCAGCCGCCAAGATCAACCGAACGCCCGGAGAGTTGATGATCGACCTACAGGCCATGAACGAGCGCGTGATCGCGGAGTTCCGCGCGAACGGCCGCCACGGCGACGGTCTCCCGACCTTGCTGCTCACCACCACCGGTGCCCGCACCGGGCGACGGCACGTGACGCCGATGCTGTTCCTGGCCGACGACGACCGCTACGTCGTCTTCGCCGCCAACGGGGGCGCGCCCCGGCATCCGGACTGGTACCGCAACCTGGTCGCGAAGCCGTCCGTCGACGTCGAGGCGGACGGAGAGGCCTTCACCGCCCAGGCGATCGAAGTCACCGGAGCGGCCCGGGACCGCTTGTTCGCGAAGCAGGCGAAGGCGTTCCCGCGGCTCGCGGAGCATCAGTCGAAGACCACACGGCCGTTCCCGGTGATCGCGCTCAGCCGCGTCTGAAGCTCGCGCGGGTCGTGAGTGGCGATTCGGGTTCTAACCCGAATCGCCACTCACGACCAACCCGCGCCGACCTTGTGACACTGGCCACTTGCGCGCGGGAATTCGGTGCCCTCACGGAACTCCGTGCCCGCGAAGGTGCCCTGTACGGGTTCCCCTTACCTCGCTGAAGCGCACCTCGCAGGCTGGATCCGGGCACTCGGCCGAACGCTTGACAAAGCGTCGCGGCCGACCGCACGATCTCGTCCCATGAACCTGTCTGACAGCCAGACAGCCGGACACGGTGGTCCACGACGCGTCAGCGCGATGGAGGCCGTTCTGGCCCACCTCCGCGGCGCCATCGAGCGCGGCGAGTACCCCGTCGGCCAGAAACTGCCGTCGGAATCCGCGCTCGGCAAGGAGTTCGAGGTCAGCCGTTCGGTCGTCCGCGAAGCGTTGCGGGGGCTGCAGGCACTCGGGCTCACCGTGTCCAAAACGGGCAAAGGGACCTTCGTGACCGCCACCGGGCCGGTCGAGAACCCCACCTTCGGTACCTACTCGGCCCGCGACCTGTTCGAGGTCCGGCGGCACGTCGAGATCCCTGTCGCGGGCTACGCGGCCCTGCGCCGCAGCACCGACGACCTGGACCTCCTCGGTCACCTCGTGGAGCGGATGGACGTCGAAACCGACAACACCGCGTGGGTCGCGCTCGACTCGCTGTTCCACATCACCATCGCCCAGGCTTCGGGCAACCCGGTGTTCGGCAAGGTCATCGAAGAGATCCGGGACGCGCTGGCCCGCCAGTCGTCCTTTCTCAACCAATTGGGGGACCGTCGGACCCGCTCGAACACCGAGCACCGTGAGATCGTCACCGCCATCGCCGCCGGTTCCGAAGCCGACGCCGTCGCGGCGATGACCTCCCATCTCGAACACGTCGAGGACGCGCTCACCACCATCGTGCGGCCGGGCCACACGACGCAGCAGAACAAGGACGACTGACATCGTGACCGAACAGACCCTCAGCGCGGACGACAGCAAATCCGCGCCGGTGCCCGCCGACGCCGGTGACGCCGGCTACGACAAGGCACTGAAACCCCGCCACGTCAACATGATCGCGATCGGCGGCGCCATCGGGACCGGCCTGTTCCTCGGCGCGGGCGGCAGGCTCGCGCAGGCGGGCCCGGCCCTCGCGATCGTGTACGCGGTCTGCGGCCTCTTCGCGTTCTTCGTGGTGCGCTCGCTCGGCGAGCTCATCCTGTACCGCCCCTCCTCCGGCGCCTTCGTCTCCTACGCCCGGGAATTCATGGGTGAGAAGGGCGCTTTCGTCGCGGGCTGGATGCACTTCCTGAACTGGTCGACGACCGGTATCGCGGATATCACCGCGATCGCGCTGTACGCGCATTTCTGGTCGTTCTTCACCCCGATCCCGCAATGGGTGCTGGCGCTCATCGCGCTCGCGGTGGTGCTGGCGCTGAACATGGTCTCGGTGAAACTGTTCGGCGAGATGGAGTTCTGGTTCGCCATCATCAAGGTCGCCGCGCTGGTGACCTTCATGGGGATCGGGATCTTCCTGCTGGTCACGCAGCAGCCGATCGACGGCACCACGCCGGGCTTCTCGCTCATCTCCGACCACGGCGGGATCTTCCCGGCCGGGGTGCTGCCGATGGTGCTGATCGTCCAGGGTGTCGTGTTCGCCTATGCCTCGGTCGAGCTGGTCGGCGTCGCCGCGGGCGAGACGGAGAACCCGCGCAAGATCATGCCCAAGGCGATCAACTCGATCATGTGGCGGATCGGGATCTTCTACGTCGGCTCGGTGATCCTGCTGGCGATGCTGATGCCGTGGGACGCCTACTCGAAGAACGAGAGCCCGTTCGTCACCGTGCTTTCGCATATCGGGGTGCCGCAGGCGGGCAACGTGATGAACCTGGTGGTGCTGACTGCCGCCCTGTCCAGCCTCAACTCCGGCCTCTACTCCACCGGCCGCATCCTTCGCTCGATGTCGCTGGCCGGTTCCGCGCCGAAGTTCACCGGCGTGATGAACAAGAACCACGTGCCCTACGGCGGGATCCTGCTCACCTCCGCGGTCTGCGTGGTCGGGGTCGGCCTGAACGCCGTCGTGCCGAGCCAGGCCTTCGAGATCGTGCTGAACTTCGCCGCCATCGGCATCCTCGGCACCTGGGCGATCATCGTGCTTTCGCATCTGCTGTTCGTGCGCAAGGCCAAGCTCGGTGAGGTCGAGCGTCCGTCGTACCGCCTGCCGTTCTCCCCCTACACCGAGATCGCGACGCTGATCTTCCTCGCCGCCGTCGTGGTGCTCATGGGCTTCGACGAGGTCGGCCGGATCACCCTGTACTGCCTTCCGGTCATCGGGCTCGCGCTGGTGGCGGGCTGGTTCGGGGTCCGCAAGCGGATCAACATGGACGTCTTCGAGAAGACGAAGCTGTGATCCCGGAGATCCGCGTCCCCGCGCACGAACCGCTGGTGCATCTCCTCCGCGACGGAATGGTCGAGGGGGTGCACCACGGTTCGGCCGTGGTGCTCGCCCCCGGCGGCCGTGTGCTGTTCTCCGCGGGCGACATCGAAGCGGCGTTCTACCCGCGTTCGGCGGCGAAACCCTTGCAGGCCACGGCGATGGCGCGGCTCGGCGTCGATCTGAGCCCCGCCGGGTTCGCCGTCGGCGCGGCGAGCCACTCCGGCGAGGAGATCCATCTCGCCGAGGTGCGCAGGACGCTCGACGGTGCGGGACTCACCACGGAAGACCTCCGGACGCCGGAAGACCTGCCGTTCGACCCGGTCGAACGCGAAGCGTGGGTCGCTTCGGGACGGACGGCTTCGCGGGTGGCGCACAACTGCTCCGGCAAGCACGCCGCCATGCTCGCGACCTGCCGTCTGCACGGCTGGTCCACAAAGGACTACCTGGATCCCGGCCATCCGCTGCAGCGCGCGATCGCGGAATGCGTCGAAGACCTGACCGGGCAACGGATCCCGAAGGTGGCCGTCGACGGTTGTGGCGCTCCCCTGTTCGCGGTCTCGCTGCGCGGGCTCGCCCGTGCGGTCGGCAAGATCGCCGCAGCGGCGCCGGGAACACCGGAAGGTCTTGTCGCCGAAGGGATCCGTAAGCATCCGGAACTGGTCGCCGGCACGCGTCGCGACGTCACCGCGCTCATGCGCGCGGTGCCCGGCCTGATCGCCAAGGACGGTTTCGAAGCCGTCCAAGTCGCCGCCCTCCCGGACGGGACGGCGATCGCGATCAAGATCGCCGACGGCGGCGACCGCGCGCGGCGGCCGGTGCTCGCCGCCACGCTCGCGCTGTGCGGTGTCGACCCGGACGTGCTGGAACCCACCCCCGGCCTGCGCGTGACCGGCGCGCTGGCCGAACCCGACCTCGCCGCCTGAGGAGCCTTCGATGCACCGCGTGGAACACGATCTGCTGGGGGACAAGGAAGTCCCGGCCGACGCCTATTGGGGTGTGCACACCGCGCGCGCCAGGGAGAACTTCCCCATCACCGGCACCGCGATCTCCACGTACCCGCATCTGATCGAAGCACTCGCCTCGGTCAAGGAGGCCGCGGCCCGCGCCAACGCCGATCTGGGGTTGCTGGAGCCGGACGTCGCCGACGCCATCCGCCGGGCGTGCGGCGAGATCCGCGAAGGCGCGTTGCACGACCAGTTCGTCGTCGACGTCATCCAGGGCGGCGCAGGCACCTCGACGAACATGAACGCCAACGAGGTGATCGCGAACCGCGCGCTCGAACTGCTCGGGCACGAGAAGGGTGATTACGCCCGCGTGCACCCGAACGAGCACGTGAACCTCGGGCAGTCGACCAACGACGCGTACCCGACCGCGGTCAACGTCGCGACGATCATCGCCGTTCGCGAACTGGCCGAGGCGATGGTCGTGCTGGAGCGGGCTTTCGCGGCCAAGGCCGTCGAGTTCCACGATCTGCTGAAGATGGGCCGCACGCAGTTGCAGGACGCCGTCCCGATGACACTGGGGCAGGAATTCGGCACCTACGCGGTCATGCTCGGCGAAGACCGGCTTCGGCTCACCGAAGCGGTGACGCTGCTGCACGAGATCAACCTCGGCGCGACCGCGATCGGCACCGGGCTCAACGCCGCGCCCGGGTACGCCGAAGCCGCCGTCGCGCATCTGCGCGAGATCACCGGGCTGCCCGTCGTTTCGGCGGCGGACCTGGTGGAGGCGACACAGGACTGCGGCGCGTTCGTGCACCTTTCCGGTGTGCTCAAGCGGATCGCGGTGAAACTCTCCAAGAGCTGCAACGATCTGCGGCTGCTGTCCTCCGGCCCGCGGGCGGGGCTCAACGAGATCAACCTGCCGCCGGTGCAGGCGGGTTCGTCGATCATGCCCGGCAAGATCAACCCGGTCATCCCCGAGGTGGTCAACCAGGTCGCGTTCGAGGTCATCGGCAACGACGTCGCCGTCACGATGGCGGCCGAAGCCGGGCAGTTGCAGCTCAACGCGTTCGAGCCGCTGATCCTGCATTCGCTTTCCGAGAGCATCACGCATCTGCGGTCGGCGTGCCTCGTGCTGGCGGAGCGGTGCGTCTCCGGGATCACCGCGAACGCGGACGTGATGCGGGGTTACGTCGAGAACTCGATCGGCCTGGTGACCGCGCTGAACCCGAGGATCGGGTACGCGGCGGCGACCGAGATCGCCAAGGAGGCGCTCGAGACCGGGCGCGGGGTGGCGGAACTCGTCGTCGAAAAGGGGCTTCTGCCCGCCGAGGAGCTGGCGAAGCTGCTGAAGCCGGAGACGCTCGCCCGGCTTTCCTGAGACCTGCGGGGCGGTACCGGGCGGTCCGCCCCGCGCCAGTGTCAGGAAAGGGTCTTTCAGGACATTATTCGTCCTGAAAGACCCTTTCCTGACATGCGGGGTACGGTCGTAAGCGGAAGGTGATCCTCCGCACGAAAGGCGGCCAGCGTGCTCGACCGACTCCTCGACCGGTACCTCGGCCTCCCGCCCGCCGAAGGGCCTCCCCCCTCGGTGACCAAGGCGATCCCCGTGCCGATGCCCGACGGCGTCCGGCTGCTGGCGGATCGCTACGCCGTGCCGGGCGACGAGCCGCGGCCGGTGGTGCTGATCCGCACGCCGTACGGCCGCAAGGGCGTGATGGGCAAGGTCTTCGGCGAGACGTTCGCGCGGCACGGGTTGCAGACGGTCCTCCAGAGCACCCGTGGGACCTTCGGCTCCGGCGGCGAGTTCCGGCCGTTCCATCTGGAGAAGGAAGACGGCCTCGCCACCGTCGCGTGGCTGCGCGAGCAGCCGTGGTGCGACGGCCGGGTCGCGATGGCGGGGGCGAGCTACCTCGGCCACACGCAGTGGGCCGTCGCGCCGTACCTCGACGAGCCGCTCGAAGCGCTGTGCCTCGGCGTCACCGCGTCGGAATTCGTCTCGACGTTCTATCCCGGCGGGATCCTCGCGGTCGACAACATGGTCTCGTGGTCGGCGCTGATCGGCCGCCAGGAAGGCCGGTTCGCCGGCCTGCCGAATCCCTGGCAGACGAAAAAGACCCGCCGCGCCATGGCCTATCTGCCGGTTTCGGGCGCCGACGTCGCGGCCATCGGCAAGCAGGTGCGGTTCCTGCAGGACGTCTCCGCGCACGCCGAACCCGGCGACGACTTCTGGGCGCCGTCGGATCACAGCGCGGGGGTCGCCGCGCTGGAGACCCCCGTGTCCATGGTGACCGGCTGGTACGACCTGTTCATCTCCGCCCAGCTGCGCGACTTCAAGGAGCTCGCCGCGGCCGGGCGCGCACCGCGGATCACCATCGGGCCGTGGGCGCACGGCGAGCCCGCGAGCATGAAGACCCTGATCACCGACCAGATCGGCTTCCTCTCCGCCCACCTCCTCGGTGATCGCGCGCCGCTGAGGCAGTCGCCCGTGCGCCTGTACCTCCAAGGCTCCGGACGCTGGCTGGACTTCGAAAGCTGGCCGCCGGAGTCCGACGCCACCCCGTACTTCCTGCGTCCCGGCGGGCTTTCCACCGCGGAACCCGTCGAGTCGGAACCGGGCACGTTCACCTTCGACCCGGCCGATCCGACGCCGACCGTCGGCGGCCCGCTGCTGTCGGGCGTGCAGAAACAACGGGACAACAAGGTCGTCGAACAGCGGCCGGACGTGCTGCTGTTCACCGGTGACGTGCTGGAACGCGACCTCGACGTCATCGGCGAGATCTCCGCGCTGGTGCACGTGCGGACGAGCCTCGGGCACGGCGACGTCTTCGTCCGGCTGTGCGATGTGGACCGTCGCGGTGTCTCCCGCAACGTCACCGACGGCATCCTCCGCCTGCGGCCCGGTGCACCGGAGTCCGATGTGGACGGTGTGGTCGCCGCCGAGATCTCGCTCGACCCGACGGCGTACCGGTTCCGGCGCGGGCACCGCCTGCGGGTGCAGGTCGCGGGCGGCGCGTTCCCGCGCTTCGCCCGCAACCACGGCACCGGCGAGCCGGTTTTCAGCGCGGTGGACGGGAAACCCGCGCGGTTCGAGATCTTCCACGACCCCGCGCGGCCGTCCCGGATCACACTGCCGGTGTTCGCGGGCTGAGGAGGGGCGGCGGCTCCGGCGTGTCGCGAAAGCCACTTTCGGGACGTCTGGTGTCCCGAAAGTGGCTTTCGCGACACGGCCACCTCGCCTGACTCCTCGTCAGGCCGGCACGACCCGCTGGTGCGTGGTCAGCCTGCCGTCTTCGTGCAGCACGTGGAAAAGCAGCGACGGCGGCAGGTCGTAGTCGACCGGGCCGCCCTCGCCCCAGGACCTCAGCCCGTTCTGCTCCCACGGGAACAGGATGCTCGACCCGACCGACGGCGCGGACCGCAGCGGCACCCCCGCGAACGTCGTCGACGCCGCGGCGTGGACGTGCCCGCAGAGCAGGGCGACCACGCGCGGGTGGCGCGCGAGCACCTCGGCCAGCTTTTCCTCACCGTACTGGCGCATCGCGTCCACCAACGGCAGCCCGAGCGCGACCGGCGGGTGGTGGAAGGCGATGAAGGCCGGGCCGTCGCCGTCGCCCAGCACGGCGTCCAGCCAGGCCATGGTCTCGTCGTCGAACTGCCCGTCGGGCTTGCCGGGGATGGTCGAATCGGCCATGACGAACGTGACGTCGCCGACGGTGTGCGCCGCGTTGACCGGGGCGTCGTCCGGCGTCTGGCCGAGCAGCCCTTCGCGGAACGGGCCGCGCTTGTCGTGGTTGCCGGGGCAGACGAAGAGCGGGACGTCGGTCTTGAAGAGCTCGGCCGCGCGCCCGTATTCCTCCTGGGTCCCGTGGTCGGTGATGTCGCCGGTCACGAGGATCGCGTCGACCGGGGTCGCCAGGCTTTCCAGGTACCGCATGACCCGCGCGGTGCGTTCGTCGGCGCGCTCCCCGCCGTCGAGATGGTTGTCGCTCAGATGTGCCGTCACGAACATCGTGTCACCCCATGTCTTCCAGATATGCCAACGTTTTCACCCAGTTCCGCACGAGCAGCTCCACCGCCGTCGCGAGGTCGGAGACGCGGATCGCCTCGGCGATCCGGTGGTGCTCTTCGATACTCTCCCTGGCGCGTTCGACGCCACCGAAATAGCGCGCGTCGTAGCGTTTCAACAGCGGCTTCGTCTGTTCGAGCAGGCGGAGCAGATGCGGATTCGTGCAGCGCGAGACGAGCAGCGCGTGCCACCGGTCGTCCAAAGTAGACAAATCACCCTGTCGCGCGAGTTCCGCGGTCATCTCGGCGGCGATCCGGTCCAGCCCGCCGGTGAGCCCGGCGAGGTCCTGCGGCGAACTCCAGCGCAACGCGAGCGATTCGAGCTCCGCGACCAGCGGGTACAGCTGCCGGGCCTCGTCCGGATCGAACGGCGGCACGAGGAAACCCCGGTTCGGTGCCGAGACGAGCAGGCCGCGGTCGGCCAGCCCGATCAGCGCCTCGCGCAGCGGGGTCCGGCTGACCCCCAGCTCGCGGGCGAGGTGCACCTCGTTGATGCGGCTGTCCGCGGCGATCCGGCCGTCGAGCACGCGGGCGGTGATCTCCTCCGCGAGGTCGCGCCGGAGCAGGTTCCTCGTCATCGGTGCAGTATTGCATGCACTTCGGCCGTACTGTATTCAGTTAGGCATGACGGACTTCGATGTACGCCGTGCCCGCGCCGAAACACCGGGCTGCGCGGAGGTGGTCCACCTCAACAACGCCGGCTCGTCGCTGCCGCCCGCACGGGTGACCGACACCGTCGTCGGCTACCTGCGGGAAGAAGCCCTGATCGGCGGATACGAGCAGGCCGCGGCGACCGCGGAGCGGATGAACGGCGTCTACGCCTCGGCCGCCCGCCTCGTCGGCGCGGATCCCGAAGACATCGCCCTGACCGACAACGCGACCCGCTCCTGGCAGGCGATCTTCTACGCGCTGCCGTTCGCCGCGGGAGACCGGATCCTGACGGCGAAATCCGAGTATGCGAGCAACGTCATCTCGTTCCTGCAGATCGCGAAGCGCACCGGCGCCGTCATCGAGGTGGTCGAGAACGACGAGTCCGGGCAGCTGGACGTCGAAGACCTCAAGCGCCGTGTCGACGGCGACGTCAAACTGATCGCCGTCTCCCACGTGCCCACCCAGGGCGGCCTGGTGAACCCCGCCGAAGAGATCGGCGCGGTCGCGCGCGAGGCCGGGATCCCGTTCCTGCTGGACGCGTGCCAGAGCGCCGGCCAGCTCGACCTCGACGTCGCACGCCTGAACTGCGACGCCCTCAGCGTCACCGGCCGCAAGTACCTGCGCGGGCCGCGGGGCACCGGGTTCCTCTACGCGCACCCGCGGCTGCGCGAGCGCGTCGAGCCCGCGATGCTCGACCTTCACTCGGCCGCGTGGACCGCGCCCGAAACCTACGAAGTCGATCCGACGGCGAAGATGTTCGAGGTCTGGGAACGCGATCACGCCGCCCTGCACGGTCTCGGCGCGGCGATCGACTACGCCCTCGAATGGGGCATGCCCGCCATCGAAGCCCGCGTCGCCGCCCTCGCGGCGAAATTGCGCGACGCGCTGCGCGAGATTCCCGGCGTCCGCGTCCACGACCAAGGCACGCGGCAGTGCGGGATCGTCACGTTCAGCGTGGCGAAAACACCGTCGCAGGAAGTGAAGCGGCACCTGGCGGCGGCGAAGATCAACGTCAGCGTCACGGAAGCTACGTCCGCCCAGTTCGATTTCGTCGAGCGTGGATTGCCACCACTCGTCCGGTCTTCGGTGCACTACTTCAACACCGAAGACGACATCGCCCTCCTCGTCGGCGAGGTCGGGAAACTGGCCTAGCGGCGCGAGAGCACCGACTCGGACGGCGGGGCGTACGGCAGCCCCGTCGTCTTCGCGCGCATACCGAGCACCAACGCCTCCCCCAGCAGGCTGACGCCGATCGACAGCGTCACCGGCCGCGCGTCGGGATGCGCGCCGGCCATCGTGGCCAGGAAGCCGACCCCGAAGTTCACCAGCATCGACAGCACCCAGACGCCGAACGTCCAGCCGGTGTAGCGCAGCCACAGGACGCCGTCGCGCTCGAAGAGCTTCGTGGTGGTGGCGCGGACGGCGCCGAGGACGCAGCCGACCACGGAGCCCAGCACGAGCCAGGCACCGTCGGTGAAGGTGAAGTGCTCCAGCTTGGTCAGGCCGTAGACACCGATCGCGAGCAGGATCACCGGCCCCCCGAACACATCGCGGGCTACCAGCGGCTCCCCACGCAACCTGCGCACGACGATCACGACAACCACCGCGACGACCAGCGCGATCAGCAACCAGGTCCGCATCGAATCTCCCCCTTTGTAGCATGCCTGTGCCAAATAAAATAGCAAGGCCGTGCTATAAAGGCAACATGCCCAAGATCGTCGATCCCGACGCCCGGCGCCTGGAGATAGCCGAAGCCGTCTTCCGGGTGATCCAGCGCGACGGTCTCGCGCAGGCGTCGCTCCGGAGCGTGGCCGAGGAGGCCGGTCTCGCGATCGGTTCGGTGCGGCACTACTTCCGCGGCCACGACGAGCTGATCGTGTTCGCCATGAGGTCACTCGGCGACCG
The DNA here is from genome assembly GCF_055561455.1 of Amycolatopsis sp. PSD-21. Classification (NCBI taxonomy): domain Bacteria; kingdom Bacillati; phylum Actinomycetota; class Actinomycetes; order Pseudonocardiales; family Pseudonocardiaceae; genus Amycolatopsis; species Amycolatopsis sp. PSD-21. The sequence continues at coordinate 6,603,059 of NZ_CM145712.1, forward strand.
GCTCGAAGCGAGACTGCTGGGGCATCTTCCCGATCTGCTCGACCCCGCGACACCGCGCTCACGGCGGCAGGAGATCACCGAAGCGCTACTCGGCGAGCTGCTCCCGCTCACCGAGCAGACCCGGGCCGAAACCGACGTCTGGCTGGCGTTTTCGGCCGCCGCGAAGAACCGCCCGGACCTCGCCGAGGAGGCCGTCCGCATGTACGAGGGAGTCCGCGCCCTCGTCCGGCGGGTGCTCGACGGCGCGAACGAAGCGGGCGGCCTCCTCGACGGCCTCGACCTGGCCGTGGAGACCGAGCGGCTGGCCGCGCTGCTGGACGGGCTCGCGTTGTCGACGGGCAGGACGCCGCCGGAGCTGATGCGCACGGTGCTCCGGCGGCATCTGGAAAGTCTGAGGTGCCCCGAATGAGCACGTTCTACGAGATCGCCGCCCACGATCCCGGCCGCGTCGCGGTGATCGACGTCGACGGGCGCGAGACCACCTTCGGCGAGCTGTCGGCGCGCGCGAATCAGCTGACCCACGCCTTGCGCGCCCTCGGCCTCGGCGAAGGCGACGGCGTCGTCGCGATCATCCACAATGGACTCGCCTACTACGAGCTCCTGCTGGCGACCTTGCAGGCGGGGATGTACTTCACCCCGGTCAACCACCGGTCCTCACCGGGCGAGATCGCCTACATCGCGGCCAACAGCGGCGCCAAGGTCGCCGTCGCGGACGCGGACATCGCCACCACGTGCACCACGGAACTGGCGGGCCTGCACCGGTTTTCGCGCGGCGAGACGCCCGGCTGGGCCGACTACGCGGCCTGGGGCGCGGACCAGCCCACCACCGCGCCGGAGCACCGGACCGCGGGCCAGACGATGCTCTACACCTCCGGGACCACGGGGCGCCCCAAAGGCGTCCGGCGCGCCCTGTCCGGACGGCCGCCCGCGCTGCACCCGATCCACGCGAACGTCCTCGAACGCCTGGACGTCCGGCCGGGGCACGGCGTGCATCTCGTCGCCTGCCCGCTCTACCACGCGGCGCCGGGCATGTTCTCGACCGCGATCCTGCATCTCGGGCACACGCTCGTGCTGATGGACCGGTTCGACGCCGAGGAAACGTTGCGGCTGACCGAAAAGCACCGGGTGACGAGCACGCATCTGGTGCCGACGATGTTCCACCGCATGCTACGGCTGCCCGAGGACGTCCGCGCGCGGTACGACCTGTCGAGCCTGACTTCGGTCATCCACGGCGCCGCGCCGTGCCCGAAGGAGGTCAAGGAGCGGATGCTCGCCTGGCTCGGACCGGTGGTCCACGAGTACTACGGCGCGTCGGAGGGCCTGATCACGGCCGTGCACGCGCGCGATTGGCTCGCCGAGCCGGGTACCGTCGGCACCCCGCTGGACGGCGTGCGGGTCAAGGTCCTCGACGACGACGGCTCGGAACTCCCCACCGGCGAGACCGGGACTCTCTACTTCAGTTCCGCGCACACGAAATTCGCCTACCACGACGATCCGGGCAAGACGGCCGCCGCGCGTTCCGGCGAATTCGTCACCGTCGGCGACGTCGGCTATCTCGACGCCGCGGGGCGGGTGTTCCTGTGCGACCGGCGGACGGATCTCATCCTTTCCGGTGGCGTGAACATCTACCCGGCCGAGATCGAGGCGCGGCTGCTGGGCCATCCGGACGTCGCCGACGTCGCGGTGATCGGGGAACCGGATCCCGAGTGGGGACAACGGGTCGTCGCGGTGATCCAACCGGTCGAGGGGATCGCCGGGGACGCCGCGCTGGCGAAGCGGCTCGAAGAGCACTGCCGAGCCGAGCTCGCCGGGTTCAAGACGCCGCGCCGGTTCGATTTCCGCGAGCGGCTGCCGCGGACCGAGAGCGGCAAGATGCTGAGGCGGACGCTTCGGGCGGAATGAACGGCCCTTTCGGGCAGTGCCCATCGCGGTACGGTTCGCTCATGCGCCTGCGGTCCGTGACCACACTGCTCGCCACCCTCGTGCTCGCCCTGGCCGTCCCCGCGACGGCCGAGGCGACGCCCGGATCCGGCGTGACCGGGACGATCTTCCACCAGAAGACGGTCCGGGACACCGATTACGTGCTGCGCGAGGTCGTCATCCAGCCCGGCGGCTACACCGGCTGGCACTACCACGACGGCACGCTGCACGCGTACGTCAAGGCCGGCACGCTGACGCACAACTCGGCCGATTGCGGGCTCGACGGCTTGTACCGCAAGGGCGCCGTCTTCACCGAGCCGAGTGACACCGTCCACATCGGACGGAACCTCGGGACGACGCCGGTGGTGCTGGAGGTGCTCTACGTGCTGCCACACGGGAGCCCGCTTTCGCAGGACGCGCCCAACCCCGGCTGCCCGTTCTAGGCGCCGAACCAGCCCGCGACGTCCAGGCGGAAGCCGTCCGCGGGCGCCATCGTGCGGAGGTCCGTTTCGAGCGCTCGGACCCTTTCGACGCCCAGCGTGGCGGCCCACTCCTCGCGCAGCTCCTCGAAGATCGCCGCCGTCCGGCCGAGCGAGTCGAACCCGCGGCCGGTGAGCCGCACGACCTTGCGCCGCGCGTCGGCCGGGTCGTCGACGCGGGCGACGTAGCCGAGCTGCTCCAGCTTGTCGACGGTCTTGCCCGCCGCCTGCTTGCTGATGCCGAGCCGCCGCCCGATCTCGCTCGCCGTCGCGCCCTCGCGGCCGATCGCCTGCATGGCGAAGCCGTACGCCGGGCGGACGTCGGGATGTCCCTGTTCGGCCAGTTCGGCGTGCATCCGGTCGATGATCGAGCGGAAGCCCGCGAACAGCAGGAGCGGCAGCTCGTACCCGGGCGGGTCGGAAACCGGCTTGCGTTGTTCGACAACCTGGTTTACCTTTTCGTCAACCACGTTGACCATCTTAAGGGGAAGCCTTGTTCACCGACCACACCGTCGAAACCGCGCCCGAAGCCTCGCGTCGCGCGATGGAGGCGACCATCCGGAAGTTCGGCCACCTCCCCGCCGCCGTCGCCCGGCAGGCGTCGTCACCGGAACTTCTCGACGGTTTCCTGAAGCTCAGCGCGAGCTTCGAGCGGACCACGCTCGACCCGCTCGCGCGGGAAACGGTCGTGATGACCGTGGCGACGCGCAACGGCTGCGGGGTGTGCGTCGAGATCCACACCGGCAAGCTGAAGGGTCTGCACGCGGACGACGGCATCATCGCGGCGCTCCGCTCGCAGCAGCCCGTTCCGGACGAGCGACTGGAAGCCGTCCGGCAGTTCACGCTCGCGGTGCTCGAAACCGCCGGCGCGGTCGACGACGAGACCCTGCGGACCTTCTTCGGGCTCGGATACACCGAACGGAACGCCCTGGAAGTCGTCATGGGCATCGGGGCCTACACGATGTCGACCCTGGCGAACAGGCTCATCCGCGCCTAGTCGCTCTGCGTGATCGCCCCTCGCGGCACGGATCACTCCAATGGCCGCCGATCTTGATGTATCTGGGCAGTCCCGACCGCCTCTTCTCTTGTGTAGCCGAAAGTTCGCCACCCGCGGCGCGGCGCACACCGGCGGTCTGGCCTGCCGAGGGGGCAGACCAGACCGCCGAAACCGAAAACGTTCCACAGGTGTTGGGGGTGCGTGAAGGCCCCCTTCCCTCGGCTCAGTCGAGGGAAGGGGGCCTTCACGTGTGTCGGCCGCATTTAGCCGACTAAATGCGACAGCGCTGGTGCCACGACGTCAGGCCTCGAGCGCCCTGCCCATCGCCGCCAAGGAGCCCCAGGCGGCGGTCTCGGGTGACGAGACGGACGACACGTGTGACTGGATGGACGACACGCGTGTCCAGGCGGACGGCTCTCACCTCGCTTCACATTTAGCCGACTGAATGCGTGGCGGGTCAGACCTCGAGCGCCCAGCGCACGTAGCGCATGGCCGGCGTGAAGCCCGCCCTCTCGAAGACCCCGGGCGCACCCGAAGGATCCGCCGAGTCCACGTTCAAACTCGCGCGGTCGTACCCCTGCTCGGTGGCGGCCCGCAGCGCGTGCCCCATCAGCGCGCTGGCGACACCCCGCCGCCGGTACCCGCGAAGCGTCCCGATCGCCATGAAGTGCGCGTCGCGGACGCCGGTGGCCTCCGTGTCCGCGTCCCAGCACATGGTCACCAACATCCCCACCGGGGAGCCCGCCGCACGTAGCAGAAAGCTGACCTCGGGCCGGAAGGTCTGGTTGGTGATCTTGTTTCGCCAGAGATCGGCGGGCATCGGCACGGAGCCCCAGTAGTCCCGATAAGCCTCGTTCCGGACCGCACGGAAGTCCTCGTCGTTCCGCTCCGACCACGGCTCGATACGGAACCCTTCAGGGACCACCGGGCCATCGGCAACGCCGAGCGGGTGTTCCATCCGCTGGAAGTAGCGCACGGGCACGAACCCCCGGGAGCGGACGAGCTCGGCCAGGCCCGCGATGCGCTCGGGCCGGTTGACGTCGATCACGAGCTTCGCCGACGGATGGTGCAGCGCGTGCACCACCTTCGCCGCCGCCACACCCGCGTCGACGAGCGTGGCGCCGATCCCCCGACGGCGATACCCGGGATGGACTCCGCCGTCGAGGAAGACCCGGTGGATCTCCGACGCGGACGGCTTGAACCGGATCTTCATGTAGCCGGCCATCACGTCGCCGTCGAAGGCGGCGAGACTCGCCCGCTCGAGATCCGCGTACGGGTCGATCAGCTCCTGGAGGGTGTCCTCCGCCGTGTAGTTCTCGCCGATCCCGTCGACGGTCTCCATCGCGTTGAGGAGGTCGGCCGACGCCTCGGCGTCCTCGGGCCGCAGTGGCCGCCACGTGAGGTCGCGCATGCGGCCGAAGGTAGCCCGCGCGGGCCGGGCTGTCGCCGGGTTTTCGGTGGGCGCAGTAGGGATCGAACCTACGACCGCTCGGGTGTAAACCGAGTGCTCTCCCGCTGAGCTATGCGCCCGGGAGGTGACACCGCGCACGGGTGCCACCGGTGAAGACTCAGGCCAGCGAGGCCACGGCCTTCTTCCAAGCCTGCTGGTCGCGCGCCTCGCCGGGCTGGTTGACCTCGGCGAACCGCACGACGCCGTCCTTGTCGATCAGGAAGGTGCCGCGGGTGGCCAGACCGGCCGCCTCGTTGAAGACGCCGTAGGCCTTCGCGACCTCACCGTGCGGCCAGAAGTCCGAAAGCAGCGGGAACTGGTAACCCTCCTGCTCGGCCCACGCCTTGAGCGAGAACGGGGTGTCCACGGACACACCGATGACCTGGACGCCCTGGCCGTCGTAGTCCGCGAACTCGTCGCGGAGCTGGCACAGCTCGCCGGTGCAGATGCCGCTGAACGCGAACGGGTAGAACACGAGCAGGACCGGCTTCTCGCCCTTGAAGGACGACAGCGTCACGGACTGCTTGTTGTAGTCGTTGAGCGTGAAGTCCGGGGCTTGCGATCCGACCTCGACGGCCATACCGGCGGTTTCCTCTCAAGAGCGAACAGGGGCCTGCGACGACAACCCTATCGTGTCGATCGCGCGCCCGGAGAGGTCACCGCTTGGTCTTGGACGACTTCGGCGAAACCAGCCGCGTGCCCGCCCATTTGGGACCGGCGCTGATGTTGGCCGTCTGCGCCAGCCCGACCTGCGGCACCGCCTCGGCGATCTCACTGGGCTCGACATGCCCGGGCTGGCCCGTCTTCGGGGTCAGCACCCAGATCACGCCGTTCTCGTTCAGGGGAGTCCGGACCTCGATCAGCGTGTCACCGAGATCACCGTCGTCCTCGCGCCACCACAGCAGCACCACGTCGATGACCTCGTCGGCGTCCTCGTCGAGGATGTCGCCGCCGATCTGTTCCTCGATCGCCGCACGAAGGTCGTCGTCGACGTCCTCGTCCCAGCCGATCTCCTGGACCACCATGTCCGGCTTGATCCCGAGCCTTTCGGCGACGCTGCTCTGATCAGCGTCTCCCGCGGCGACCACTGCTGTCACTCCTCCAACTACGACGGAGCGTGGTGTCGCGTCGGCCGGATCGGCCGGGCGGGCACCACACTCGGGTACACGATGCCCGTTAGCGAACACTGGTGAAGCGTTCCGCGCAACCGTCCACACCGGATCTTGAACAACTCGTGTCGCGGCGTACGGACATTCGGCCCACTCTCACGGGGTCAATCCGGGCGCGCCTGGGCACCTCCGAACGCCCTGCTTTAGGGTGGGAGAGAAAACGCGCGCGCGAGTACAGGCGCGTGCGAGGCGTGTCGCAATCGGGTCCGCGAACGTTACCGATCAGTAGCGGTGACGCGAACGGAACCGGAGGACGACGATGGAAGGCGAACACGCCCGCGTACGAGCACAACCAGCTACCACCTTTCGCAAGGAGACCCCTTGGCCCCGCAGAACGACGGCGCCTCCGGCAAGGAGACCCCGGCACGCGTCCGCGTCATCCGTGACGGATTGGCGGCGCACCTGCCCGACATCGACCCGGAGGAGACCGCCGAATGGCTGGACTCCTTCGACGAGGCGCTGGCCAGGGGTGGTCAGCAGCGCGCCCGTTACCTGATGCTGCGCATCCTCGAGCGGGCCAGGGAACGTCACGTCGGCGTCCCGGCGCTGACGTCGACGGACTACGTCAACACCATCCCCACCGAGAACGAACCCTGGTTCCCCGGTGACGAGGAGATCGAGCGCCGCTACCGCGCCTACATCCGGTGGAACGCCGCGATCATGGTGCACCGCGCGCAGCGTCCCGGCGTCGGCGTCGGCGGGCACATCTCGACCTACGGCTCGTCCGCGGCGCTGTACGAAGTGGGCTTCAACCACTTCTTCCGCGGCAAGGACCACTCGGGCGGCGGCGACCAGATCTTCATCCAGGGGCACGCCTCCCCCGGCATCTACGCCCGCGCGTTCCTCGAGGGCAGGCTGACCGAGAACCAGCTGGACGGCTTCCGCCAGGAGTTCTCGCACGCCGGCGAGGGCGGCGGCCTCCCGTCGTACCCGCACCCGCGGCTGATGCCGGAGTTCTGGGAGAACCCGACCGTGTCCATGGGCCTCGGCCCGATGAACGCGATCTACCAGGCCCGGTTCAACCGCTACCTGCGTGACCGCGGCATCAAGGACACCAGCGACCAGCACGTCTGGGCGTTCCTCGGCGACGGCGAGATGGACGAGCCGGAATCGCGCGGCCTCATCCACGTGGCCGCCGGCGAGGGCCTCGACAACCTGACCTTCGTGATCAACTGCAACCTGCAGCGACTCGACGGCCCGGTGCGCGGCAACGGCAAGATCATCCAGGAGCTGGAGTCGTACTTCCGCGGCGCCGGCTGGAACGTCATCAAGGTCATCTGGGGCCGCGAGTGGGACTCGCTGCTGCACGCGGACCGTGACGGCGCGCTGGTCAACCTGATGAACACCACGCCGGACGGCGATTTCCAGACCTACAAGGCCAACGACGGCGCCTTCGTCCGCGAGCACTTCTTCGGCCGCGACCCGCGGACCAAGGAGCTGGTCAAGGACCTCACCGACGCCGACGTCTGGAACCTCAAGCGCGGCGGGCACGACTACCGCAAGGTCTACGCGGCCTACAAGTCGGCGCTGGAGCACCACGGCCAGCCGACGGTGATCCTCGCCCACACCATCAAGGGTTACGGCCTCGGCCCGTCCTTCGAGGGCCGCAACGCCACGCACCAGATGAAGAAGCTCACCCTCGACGACCTCAAGCTGTTCCGGGACGCCCAGCGCATCCCGATCAGCGACGAGGAGCTCGAGCGCGACCCGAAGCTGCCGCCGTACTACCACCCCGGCAAGGAATCGCCGGAGATCGAGTACATGATCGGCCGCCGGAAGGCGCTCGGCGGCTTCCTGCCGGAGCGCCGCCCGAAGGCGTCGAAGGCTCTCGTGCTGCCCGGCGACAAGGTCTACGAAGGCATCCGCAAGGGCTCGGGCAAGCAGGAGGTCGCCACCACGATGGCGTTCGTCCGGCTCGTCCGCGAGCTGGCGAAGGACTCCGAGATCGGCAAGCGGATCGTCCCGATCATCCCGGACGAGGCGCGCACCTTCGGTCTCGACTCGATGTTCCCGACGGCCAAGATCTACAACCCGCACGGCCAGACGTACACGTCGGTCGACGCGAGCCTGATGCTGGCCTACAAGGAGTCCGAAAAGGGCGTCATCCTGCACGAGGGCATCAACGAGGCGGGATCGACCGCGTCGTTCACCGCCGTCGGCACCTCGTACGCCACGCACGGCGAGCCGATGATCCCGATCTACATCTTCTACTCGATGTTCGGGTTCCAGCGGACCGGTGACGGCCTCTACGCGGCGGCGGACCAGATGGCCCGCGGGTTCGTGCTCGGCGCCACCGCCGGCCGCACCACGCTGACCGGTGAGGGCCTGCAGCACGCCGACGGGCACTCGCTGCTGCTGGCGGCGACCAACCCGGCCGTCGTCGCCTACGACGCGGCGTGGTCGTTCGAGATCGCCCACATCGTGCGGGACGGTCTGCGCCGGATGTACGGCGAGACCGGGCCGGACGGCAACGGCGAGAACATCTTCTACTACATGACGATCTACAACGAGCCCTACCAGCAGCCCGCCGAGCCCGAGAACCTCGACGTCGACGGCCTGCTCAAGGGTCTCTACAAGTACGCCGACGCGCCGTCGGGCGAAGGCCCGGAGGCGCAGATCCTGGTCTCCGGTGTCACCATGCCGGACGCGCTCCGTGCCCAGCGGATGCTGGCCGAGGAGTGGGGCGTACGCGCGGCCGTGTGGTCGGCCACGTCGTGGACCGAGCTGCGGCGCGAGGCCGTCGAGGCCGACCACGACAACCTGCTCCACCCGGGCGACTCCCCGCGTGTGCCGTACGTCACGCAGAAGCTGTCCGGCGCGAACGGGCCGGTCGTCGCGGTTTCGGACTGGATGCGCGCCGTGCCGGACCTCATCCGCCCCTGGGTGCCGAACGACATGCTGACGCTGGGCACCGACGGGTTCGGGTTCTCCGACACCCGCCCGGCCGCCCGGCGGAAGTTCCTGGTCGACGCCCAGTCGATCGTGGTCGGCACGCTGAGCGCGCTCGCCAAGCGTGGCGAGTTCGACCGGGCGAAGGTGGCCGAGGCGGCGCGCGAGTACCGCCTCGACGACGTCGCCGCCGCGGGTCCGCAGCTGTCGGACTCCGGCAGCGCGTAGCGATGCCATGAACGGTCCGTTCCTTGCGAAATTCGCGAGGAACGGACCGTTCATTGCGTCCTGGGCCGGACGGGCTAGGGTGAGACATCGGATGTTTGCGGGAAGGGTGAGTGAGTGTGACCAAGCGTCGACTGCCGAAGCCGAGTGAGCTGAAGCAGATCCTGCGGCCGAAGCCGATCGTGCTCAACCCGACCGACCGGCGGCTGGCGGGCGCGCACACGATCGCCGACCTGCGGATGCTCGCCCGCAAGCGCACGCCGCGGGCGGCGTTCGACTACACCGACGGCGCCGCGGAGCTGGAGGACAGCCTCCGCCGCGCCCGGCAGGCCTTCCGCAGCGTGGAATTCCACCCGAACGTCCTGCGCGGCGTGTCCGATGTGGACACCGGCAAGGAGATCCTCGGCAAGCGTTCGGAGCTGCCGTTCGCGTTCGCGCCGACCGGGTTCACCCGCATGATGAACCACGAGGGCGAGGCCGCGGTGGCCCGCGTCGCGCAGCGCAACGGCATCCCGATGGGGCTGTCGACGATGGCGACGACGTCGATCGAAGACCTCGCCGCGGCCGCTCCGGAGGCGCGCAAGTGGTTCCAGCTCTACGTCTGGCGCGACCACAAAGCGGGCGAAGATCTGATGAATCGCGCCTGGGCGGCGGGCTTCGACACGCTCATGCTGACGGTGGACACGCCGGTCGCGGGCGCGCGGCTGCGCGACGTTCGCAACGGCCTGACCATCCCGCCCGCGCTCACCCTCAAGACCTTCGTCGACGGGGCGATGCACCCGGCGTGGTGGTTCAACCTGCTGACCACCGAGCCGCTGACGTTCGCCTCGCTGAGCCAATTCGACGGCACGGTCGCCGAACTGCTCAACCAGCTCTTCGACCCGACCCTGAACTTCGACGACCTCGACTGGGTCCGCCAGACCTGGCCGGGCAAGCTCGTGGTGAAGGGGATCCAGAACGTCGACGACGCGCGTGACGTGGTCAAGCACGGCGCCGACGCGGTGCTGCTGTCCAACCACGGCGGCCGTCAGCTCGACCGGGCACCGACGCCGATCGAACTGCTGCCCGCGGTGCTCGACGAGATCCAGGGCGACGCCGAGGTGTGGATCGACACCGGCATCCTCTCCGGCGGCGACATCGTGGCCGCGATCGCGCGCGGGGCGGACGCGGTGCTCATCGGGCGCGCGTTCCTCTACGGCCTGATGGCCGGCGGCGAGCGCGGGGTTCAGCGGTGCGTGGACATCCTGCGCGCCGAGATGGTCCGGACGATGCAGCTGCTGGGCGTCCGCACCCTCGCCGACCTCAAGCCCTCCCACGCGACCATGCGCTGACCCCTGCGCCTTTCGTCCTCTGGATGCGATGGTTCGTAAGACCAACTACCGCATCCAGAGGACGAACGCGGGTCAGACGGAGGCTGAAGTGACCGCGGCCGGAGCGGTGCGGACCTGCTTCGCGGTCCGGTTCCAGCTCCACCAGCCGTGCACGACCAGCCCGGCGAACACGATGTAGACCGCCGCGGAGAAGTACAGGCCCGAGGACAGCTGCAGCGGGACGCCGATCGCGTCGACGACCAACCAGACCAGCCAGAACTCGACCAGTCCCGCGCCCTGCGCGGCGAAGGCGACCAGCGTGCCGACGAAGATCGCGGCGTCCGGCCACGGCGCCCACGAGGCGTTCAGCGCGTCGAGGACCAGCGCCATCGCGGTGGTGCCGATCGCGAACGCGCCGATCATCGCCAGGCGCTCGCGGAGCGTGCCCTTGCGGACGACGACGCCGTAGACCGGGTCGCTGCGGCGGGACCAGGCCCACCAGCCGTAGATCGAGATGACGAGGATCGCGATCTGCCTGGTCGCGAGGCCGCCGAGATGCGCGGAGAGGTAGACCGAGAACAGCAGCACGGTGGCGCCGACCTGCACCGGCCACGTCCACAACGTGCGGCGTTGCGCCAGGAAGACCACGGCCAGCGCGAAGATCTGCCCCGCCAGCTCGGCGAAGGAAATCCACTGTCCGAGCACCGTGACACCGTTGTGCAGCAAGAAGTCCACGTCCGCACCCCTCTCCGTCTACCGCTCCAACATGCTCCGTACCGACGCCATTCCCTAGGGAGTGTGAGGTGCGGAACAGCCAGGGGGCTCGAGAGACGCTGAAGGGCCCTCCACCGCGTGTTCCGCGGCGACGGGCCCTTCGACTCCACGCGGGCCCGGTGCCTTCCTCGATCACCGGGCCCGCGCGGATGCTCAGGAATCTACGCGACCGATGCCCACGGGCGAAGTCGGCGGCTCCGAACGGACCTCCCGCTTGCCCTCCCCGGCCTCCAGCTGGCCCTGCAGGTTGGCCAGCCAGCCGTGCCAGCGCTCCTGCGCCGGCTTGATCAGGCCGCCGCCGAAGCCGACGACGATCACGCCGCCGATGGTGGCGAGCACGGTGATCAGGACCGGCCCCGTCACGGCCGTCGCGATGTTCACCTGGCCGAGTGCGGCGATGATGCCGAAGGCCATGATCATCCAGTAGGCGATCGTGCCGAGCAGCCGTCCGGCCGGCCGGGTGGACAGCGCACCGGTCACCAGGTCGCGGACGACCTTCGCGACGGCGGCCGCGACGATCACCAGCACCAGCGCCACCAGGATCCGCGGCAGGAACGCGATGATGTCGTTGAGCAGCGCGCTGACCGGATTGCTCTCACCGAATACGCCGAACGCGAGCTGCAACGCGATCAGGAGAATGAAGTAGTACACGAGTTTGACGAGGATCCCGCCCGCGTCGACATTCGCCTGTTTGAGCGTTCCGGTGAGTCCGGTCTTCTCGATGAGCTTGCCGAAACCGATCTTCGACAGAACCAGTCCCAAACCCTTCGACACGGCTTTCGCGATCAGCCAGCCGATCAGCAGGATGATCAGGAAACCGAGCAATTTCGGCACGAAGGTGGCGACAAGGTTCCATGCTTGTCCCAGACCGTCTTTCAGCTGCTCGCCCACGGCGAACTCCCTCCTCTGCGCATCCGCGACCTACCCGGTGCGGCTTGCGAGGGATCGTTGATCACGAGCCCCGTACCGGCAACTCGGCGCCCCACGATCGAGTGAGTCGGCTAGCGGGAAAAGATCGACAAGTCCCATACTTGTTCCACCGGTGGGGACCGGGGAGACGAGGCCGTCCGGCGCAGCGAAAAACGCTAGCGCCGGGCGGCCTCGAGTTTTATCCGAATACCTTTCACCATTCACTGCCGATGACTGTCCACTTCGGACGCCGGCGGCGAAAGGCCGCAGGATGACGGCGCCCTTTGCCCGGCGGACCAGGCCATGTCCGGCAGGGCGGCTCGCGAAGACCGTGAACACGACTTGCCGGACACGGCCTAGGATCGGCTGACCATGGCTGATGCGACCTCCGGACGGCGTGTGCCCAAGCACCACGGGCTGTCCGCCAAGACCCTCCGGCGGCTCGAACACGCCTCCGGCCGGCTCGCGAGCGCGAGTGTGGCGGTGATGGAGGAGCGGCTGAGCTGGTTCGCCCGCCTCCCCGCCGACCAGCGCGCGAGCGTCCTGCTGATCACCCAGGCGGGTGCCGCCGGTTTCGTCGACTGGCTCCGCGACACGAAGGAGGCACTCTCCCTCACCACGGAAGCCTTCCGCGAAGCCCCCGCCGAGCTTTCCCGGTGGGTGAGCCTCCGGCAGGCGGTCGGCATGGTGCGGCTGGCGATCGAGGTGTTCGAGGAGCAGCTGCCGGAGTTCGCCGCGAACGAGGCGGAACGCGCCGCGCTGATCGAGGGGATCCTGCGCTACGGCAGGGAGATCGCCTTCGCCGCCGCGAACTCCTACGCGGCCGCCGCCGAGGCGCGAGGCGCCTGGGATGCGCGGCTGGAGGCGCTGGTCGTCGACGGCATCGTCCGCGGCGACGCCGAGGAAGCGGTGCTCTCCCGCGCCGCCGCGCTCGGCTGGGATCCGGCCGCGCCCGCCACCGCGCTGGTCGGCACTCCGACCTCGGACGACCCGCCCGCCGTCGTGTTCGAAGTGCGCAGCCGCGCCGCGCGGGTCGGGCGCCCGGTGCTGCTTTCGGTGCAGGGCTCCCGGCTGGTCGTGGTCGTCGCCGGACCCACCGACGGCAGCGTCAAGGACCGCGAAATCCTCACCAAGCTTTCGGTCGCCTTCGCCGAGGGTCCGGTCGTCGCCGGGCCGACGGTGCCCACGCTCGCCGAAGCGCACCACAGCGCGACAGAGGCGCTTTCCGGGCTGCGTGCCGTCGTCGGCTGGCCCGGCGCGCCCCGGCCCGCGAGGTCGATCGACCTGCTGCCGGAACGCGCGCTGTCCGGCGACCCCGAGGCCGAGCGCCTGCTGGTCGAGCAGATCGCGCGACCGCTGGAGGAAGCCGGCCCGGCGCTGCTGCGGACCGTGGAGACCTATCTCGACAGCGGCGGCGTCCTGGAGACCTGCGCCCGGACGCTGTTCGTGCATCCGAACACCGTCCGGTACCGGCTGCGGAAAGCGGCCGAGCTCACCGGCCGCCACGCCGCCGAATCGCGGGACGCCTGGGTGCTGAAGGTGGCGCTGACCGTCGGGCGGCTGGCCCGTGCCCGCGGTCTCTGGTAGCCGGCGACTCGGGCTCGCTTCGGCCGAGGCATGTCGCGAAAGCCACTTTCGGGACGTCTGGTGTCCCGAAAGTGGCTTTCGCGACACCCGGCCCCTGCGCACGCGCTCGCCGAAACGGGCAAATCGCTCAGGCGGGCGCACGACCTCCGGCGAACCGGTTGGTAACTCTGCGCAGTGATGGACCTCATAGGGAAAGCTGGTTGAACCCGACAAGGCTTTTGGGTTAAGCGCGGAGATCAGGAAGGCGCTTTTGGAGGGTTCCGACAATTACGTCGGCCGGACTTGGTGAGCGTCGGCATCACGACCATGGTGGCCGAGAGTGTTCTCTAATGGGGTGACAGTTGCAGTCCTCGCCCCCGGTCAGGGTTCCCAAGCCCCAGGCATGCTCTCCCCTTGGCTCGAGCTCGACAGCGCCCGCGCGCGCGTCGAAGCCTGGTCCGAGCGGGCCGGTCTCGACCTCGTCCGCCTCGGCACCGAAGCGGACGCCGAAGAGATCCAGGACACCGCGATCACGCAGCCACTGATCGTGGCGCTGTCACTGCTGGCGTTCGAGCACCTTCAGCGTGAGGCCCCGGTCGCCGCGGACGCGCCGGTCGCCGGTCACTCCGTCGGCGAGCTGGCCGCCGCCGCCGTCGCCGGGGTCCTGAGCCCCGAAGACGCCGTCGCCCTGGCAGCCGTCCGCGGCGCCGAGATGGCGAAGGCGTGCGCGCTGGAGCCCACCAGCATGGCCGCGGTCATGCTCGGCGACCCGGAACAGGTCGTCGCGTGGCTCGAGGGCCACGGCCTCGCCGCGGCGAACCGCAACGGCGCCGGCCAGATCGTCGCCTCCGGTGCCGCCGGCGCGATCGAGAAGATCGTCGCCGAGCCGCTGGAGGGCACGAAGGTCCGCGCGCTCAAGGTCGCGGGCGCGTTCCACACCGCCTACATGGCACCCGCGCGTGAAGCGCTGGCGGCCCACGCTGCGAAGATCACCCCGGCGGACCCGACGCGTCCGCTGCTGTCGAACGCCGACGGCCAGGTCGTCACCAGCGGGGCCGAGTACCTCGACCGGCTGGTCGAGCAGGTCACGAACCCGGTGCGCTGGGACCTGACCATGGACGGTCTGGTCTCCGCGGGTGTCACCTCGACGCTCGAACTTCCGCCGGCGGGCACGCTGACCGGGCTGGTCAAGCGGCAGCTCAAGGGAACCGTGACCACCACGATCGCTCTGAAGACGCCTGCCGAGCTGGCGAAGCTTCAGGGGCAGGAGGACGCTTCGTGACCGACCGATCCACTTTGCGGCAGGCGCCGGGCGCCGCCGGGACCCGCATCCTCGGTGTCGGGAGCTTCCAGCCCGAGAAGATCGTGACCAACGACGATCTCTCGAAGATCATGGACACCAACGACCAGTGGATCCGCGAGCGGGTCGGCATCATCGAGCGCCGGTTCGCCGAGAAGGACGAGTCGCTGGTCGACATGGCGGTCAAGGCGGGCACCGCCGCGCTGGCCGACGCCGGCGTGGACCCGTCCGAAGTGGACACGGTCATCCTGCCGAACTGCACGATGCCCACCCAGATCCCGAACGCCGCCGCGCAGGTGGCCGACCGGATCGGCATCACGCATCCGGCCGCGTTCGACCTCAACGCCGCCTGCGCCGGGTTCTGCTACGGCATCGGCGTCGCCTCGGACCTGATCCGTGCGGGCAGCGCGAAGAAGGCGCTCGTCATCGGCGCCGAGAAGCTCACCGACCACGTCGACCCGGTCGACCGCGCGAACGCGATCATCTTCGCCGACGGCGCCGGCGCGGCCGTGGTCGGCGCGGCCGACACCCCGCAGATCGGCCCGGTCGCCTGGGGCAGCGCGGGTGAGCACGTCGACCTGATCTACATGCGCGACGACAAGTGGATCTACCAGGAGGGCCAGTCGGTCTTCCGCTGGGCGACCACGCAGATCGCGCCGATCGCCATGCAGGCGCTGGAACTCGCCGGGCTCGAACCGTCCGATGTGGACGTGCTGATCCCGCACCAGGCCAATCTGCGCATCGTCGAGGCCATCGCCAAGAAGCTGCGTGCCAAGGGCGCCCGCGAGGACATGGTCGTCGCCGACGACATCAAGTACTCGGGCAACACCTCGTCCGCGTCGATCCCGCTGGCGCTGGACCACATGCGCAAGGCCGGGACCGTCAAAACGGGCGACGTCGTACTCGCCGTGGGCTTCGGGGCCGGACTCTCCTACGCGGGCCAGGCCTTCGTCTGCCCGTGATGAATACTTCCCCCGCGGGCACCGTGTCCGCGGGGCAGCCGAAAGCATCACCGAGAAGGGAACAACCAGTGGCAGACAACGCAGAGATCCTCGCCGGCCTCGCCGAGATCGTCGAAGAGGTCGCCGGTGTGGCGCAGGACGACGTGACCGCCGAGAAGTCCTTCGTGGACGACCTCGACATCGACTCGCTGTCCATGGTGGAGATCGCTGTCCAGGCCGAGGACAAGTTCGGCGTCAAGATCCCGGACGACGAGCTGGCGAACCTGAAGACCGTTGGCGACGCGGTGAACTACGTGTCGGCCAACTCCAAGTAAGTCCGACTTCTTGATTGGCGCCGACCTTGGGGAGACTCCAATGAGCAACATCGACGTCGTGATCACCGGGATGGGCGCGACCACGCCGCTCGGCGGGGACGTCGCGTCCACGTGGGACGGCCTGCTCGCCGGGGCGAGCGGGATCCGCCGCATCGAAGCCGACTGGGTCGACGAACTCGAACTGCCGGTGAAGATCGGCGCCATGCTCGCCGTCGACCCGTCCGAAGTCCTGCCGCGGGTCCAGGCCCGGCGGCTGGACCGCTGTGAGCAGGTGGCGCTCATCGCCGCCCGGCAGGCTTGGGCGGACGCGGGCTTCGAGCAGCCGACCGACGAGCATCAGGATGTGGAACCCGAGCGCCTCGGGGTGACCATCGGTACCGGTGTCGGCGGTCCGGTCACCCTCATCTCCCAGAACGACCTTCTGCACAAGCAGGGACTCCGCAAGGTCTCCCCGCTGACCGTGCCGATGCTGATGCCGAACGGCCCCGCCGCTCACGTCGGGATCGACCTGAAGGCGCGTGCCGGTGTGCACTCGCCCGCGTCGGCCTGCGCGTCGGGCGCGGAAGGTATCGCCGCCGGCTACGAGATGATCCGCTCGGGCCGTGCCGACGTCGTGGTCGCCGGTGGTGCCGAATCGTGCATCCACCCGATCACGCTCGCCGGTTTCGCCCAGGCGCGGACGGTGTCCACGCGCAACGACGACCCGACCAAGGCGTCCAGGCCGTTCGACGTGAACCGTGACGGTTTCGTCCTCGGCGAGGGCTCCGGCGTCGTGATCCTGGAGCGGGCGGACCGCGCCAAGGCCCGCAACGCGCGGATCTACGCGCAGCTGAGCGGGTACGGGATCACGTCGGACGCGTACCACATCACCGGCAACCACCCGGAGGGCGTCGGCCAGATCGCCGCCATGCGGCAGGCGATGACGATGGCCGGGGTCTCCCCTGCCGACGTCGGCCACGTCAACGCGCACGCGACCTCGACGGTCGTCGGCGACGTCGGCGAGGCCGCGGCGATCCGCAAGGCCATCGGTGAGCACGTCGTGGTGACCGCCCCCAAGGGCGCGCTCGGCCACCTGGTCGGCGGTGCGGGCGCGGTCGAGGGCATCGCCACGATCCTGGCGATCTACCACGGTCTCATCCCGGCGACGCTGAACCTCGAAGACCTGGACCCGAAGGTGCAGCTCGACGTCGTCTCCGGTGAGGCGCGCAAGGTCGAGCTGGGCGCGGCGATCAGCAACTCGTTCGGTTTCGGCGGGCACAACACGGCGCTGCTGTTCACCCCGGCGGCCTGATTTCAGTACGTGAAGGCCCCCTTCACCGCGTCTAGCGCAGTGAAGGGGGCCTTCACGTATTTTTGGGTGGCGGCTTACTGTCCGCTCACCGAGCCAGGCGTGTCGCGAAAGCCACTTTCGGGACATCAGGTGTCTCGAAAGTGGCTTTCGCGACATCCCGGCCACGCGACTGCGGACGCGGTGTTGCGAAAGCCACTTTCGCAACGTTGAAGGTTGCGAAAGTGGCTTTCACAGCGCGCTCTTTGCCATCCGAGGCGGTTCCGGAGGTCATGAAGGCGCGTTCCTTCGGGAACTCCCCGGTCACGCCTCCTGACGCTTGACCAGATGCCGCCCGATCCACCAGGCGGCCTCCACCAGCACGATCCCCACCCCGGCGCAGGCGAACGCCGACAGCGTGTACGCGCTCACGCTCGGGTCCAGCGCGAAGAACTTCTGCGTGAACGGGATCAGGAACAACGCGAGCGTCAGCACGACCATCCCGCCGATCAGCAGGATCTTCCACCACCGGTACGGCCGCGCGACGATCCCGAGCACCCACAGCGCGATCGTGATGAGCGTGATCAGCGCGGTCGTGCCCGCCTGGATCTTGTCCAGTTCGGACTGTCCGGATCCCTTGTACACCAGCAGGTAGCTCACGAACGTCGCGGTGGCGATGACCAGCCCGGCCGGGACGGCCATCCGCATCACCCGCCCGACGAAGCCGGTGCGGGCGCGTTCGTTGTTCGGCGCCAGCGAGAGCACGAAGGCGGGCAGGCCGATCGTGAACCAGGCGGTGATCGTGATGTGCCGCGGCAGGAACGGGAACGGCACCTGCGCGATGCCGACCATCAGCGCCAGCAGTACCGAGTAGACCGTCTTGGTGAGGAACAGGTTCGAGACGCGTTCGATGTTGCCGATCACCCGCCGCCCTTCGGCGACCACGTGCGGCAGGGTGGCGAACTTGTCGTCCAGCAGCACGATCTGCGCGACCGCGCGGGTGGCCGGGCTGCCGGCGCCCATGGCGACACCGATGTCCGCGTCCTTCAGCGCGAGGACGTCGTTCACGCCGTCGCCGGTCATCGCGACGGTGTGCCCCTTCGACTGCAGGGCACCGACCATCGCGCGTTTCTGCAACGGCGTCACGCGGCCGAAGACGGCGCGATCCTCGACGGTGTCGGCCAGCTTCTCCGCGTCGTCCGGCAGCTTCCGCGCGTCGATGGGCTTGTCCGCGCCCGGCAGGTCCAGGGTGCCCGCGACGGCGCCCACCGAAATGGCGTTGTCGCCGGAGATGACCTTGACCGCGACGTCCTGGTGCGCGAAGAAGTCCAGTGTGTCCTTCGCGTCCGGGCGGACCTTCTGCTCCAGCACCACGAGCGCGACCGGTTCGATCTCGCCGGGTCCTTCGGCCGCGTCGACGGCCCGCTCGGCACGGCCCAGCAGCAGGACCCGCAAACCGCGCGAACCGATCTTCTCGGCCTCCGTCCGGTGCTCGCCCTCGGGCAGCAGGACGTCGGCCGCGCCGAGCACCCAGTCGCCGTGGCCGTCGAACGACGCGCCGCTCCACTTGCGCGCCGAGGAGAACGGCATGGTCGTGGAGACCCGCCAGCCCGGATCGGTCCGGTGCGCCTCCGCGATCGCCTGAAGGCTCGCGTTCGGGCGCGGATCGGCGGCGGCGAGCGCGGCGAGCACGTCGTCCACCGGACGGCCCGGCGTGATCTCCCGGACCTCGGACAGCCGCATCGCGTTCTCGGTGAGCGTGCCGGTCTTGTCCGCGCACACCACGTCGACCCTGGCGAGCCCTTCGATCGCCGGGAGTTCCTGGACCAGGCACTGGCGTTTGCCCAGCCGGATGACCCCGACCGCCAGCGCGACACTGGTCATCAGCACCAGGCCCTCGGGCACCATCGGCACGAGCGCCGCGACCATGCCGCGCAGCGCGTCCGGCCACGCCTGGTCGCCCGCGAGCTGGTTGTAGATCGTCAGCGCGCCCGCCGGGATGAGCAGGTACGTGATGAATTTGAGGATCTTGTCGATGCCCTGGCGCAGTTCCGACTTGACCAGGGTGAACTTGCTGGCCTCCGCGGCCAGCTTCGCCGCGTAGGACTCGTCGCCGATGATGTCCGCGCGGTAGGTGCCGCTGCCGGCGACGACGAAGCTGCCGGACAGCACCTTGTCGCCGGGCTGCTTGACCACCGGGTCGGATTCACCGGTCAGCAGCGATTCGTCGACCTCCAGCGCGTCGGCCGTCAGCGCCGGGCCGTCGACGACGATCTTGTCGCCGGGCCCCAGTTCGACGAGGTCCCCGAGCACGACGTCTTCCGGGGCGATCTCGCTGCTCCGCCCGTCACGGCGGACGGTGGGCTTCGCCTGCCCGACGATCGCGAGCCGTTCCAGTGTCCGTTTCGCCCGGAGTTCCTGGATGATGCCGACCGCGCTGTTGACGATGATCAGACCGCCGAACAACCCGTCGATGAAGTAGCCCGTCGACAGGATGAGCACGAACAGCACGCCGTAGATCGCGTTGATCCGGGTGAAGACGTTCGCCCGGATGATTTCGCCGGTCGTCCGGCTGGTCTTCGTCGAGACCGTGTTGGTCTGGCCCGCGGCCACCCGCTGGGCGACCTCTTCGCTGGTGAGCCCCCTCGAGGCGTCGGCCAGCAGGGCCGGCTGATCAATTGCCATGCCCGCGACTCTATTCCGCCCGGCCCCCGCCCGCGTCAGCCTCGGGGACCATGTCACCCCTTACTTCAGCATCTTTCGTGCTCGGGGTTGGTCCCGCCGTCGGTCGTGTCGACCCGCCACGACCCGCTCTCCAGCCGCAGCGGCAGCACCAGCCGCCAGCGGATGCACCCCTCCGGCAGGTACAGCGGCGCGTCTTCGACGTCCTGCGTACTGGTGAAGGCGACGAGCACCCGGAGTGTGTTCGGCGTGCCCGGCTCGACGCGGTAGACGAGGATGCTGCCGTCCCGAGTGGACTGGTAGTCCTTCCTCCACTCGGCCGCGGTCTTGGTCTTCGCCCGCTCGCGGCTGACCACCGATGTCCACTTCGGATAGTCGCGATCGTTGATGGCGTCGAAATACCCCTGCAGCACCTGCCGGACGTTCTGGTACTGCGGATGCGCGAAGACGTCCGGGGTCACCTCGACGACGGGCGAGCCGGGCTGCTGCTCCGGGGCGACGGACGTCGGAGACTCGCTCACGACCGGCTCGGACGGCGCGGCCTCCGGGCGCGTGTAGAGATCACGTGCCAGCAACCCCACGCCGACGGTCAAGGAGATCACGACCACGAGAACGGGGATCAGCCACCGCTGGCGAGAGAGGGGGCGAGGCTGGGCGGTCACCCTGAAAGGTTAGCCGCCCGCCTCTTCCGTCATCACCGGCGTCTACCCGACTTGGTGCAGCCAGGTGACCGGGGCACCGTCACCGGCGTGCCGGTACGGTTCGAGCGCTTCGTCCCAATTGGCGGCGAGGAGCTCGTCAAGCTTGTGCGCCAGCGATTCGCCGGTGCGGACCTTGCTCACCAGGGCGCGCAACTGGTCCTCGCCCACGACGATGTCGCCGTTGGCACTGGTCCTGCCGTGCCACAGGCCGAGGCCCGGAGCGAAACAGAACCTCTCCCCGTCGACCCCCGCACTGGGCTCTTCGGTGACTTCGAACCGGATCATCGGCCACGCCTTGAGCGCGGACGCCAGCTTTCCGCCGGTGCCCGAAGGCGCACGCCAACCACATTCGGCGCGGAGCTGTCCTGGACTGGCGGGCTGCGCCGTCCACTTCAACTCGACTCGGGCACCCAGGGTGCCCGAAATGGCCCACTCGACGTGCGGACACACCGCAGACGGCGACGAGTGGACGTACACCACGCCACGGGTGTTGCCACGGGTGCTCACTGCTGACCTCCGCTACTCGACGAGGGGCGTCTTCCCCTACGACCTCGCGAGCTGCGCTGGTCAGGTGGCTCGTGCCGCCTCCCGGTACGCGTGAGCACATTGTGCACCCCAACTGTGCTGTTTGGCCACATGAACACCACAAGTCGCACCTGATTGGGACGCACGACTCGCGTGAAGGTCGCCGCCACCTCACCGCGGGCACGGCCGGAGGGATCCCTCACGCGGGTGTTCAAGTGAGCGGCGGGGCGTGCCCACCTTGAAGTACATGAAGGCCCCCTTCCTGTACCTAGGCGCAAGGAAGGGGGCCTTCATGTACTGGGGAAGGTGTGAAGGGCGAGTTTCCTCGGCTCAGCCGAGGGAAGGGGGCCTTCACGCGCGGCCGCTGTGCCCGTTGGTGCGCCTGGGACGAGACCGCCCGGGCTCAGGTTCCGTCAAGGCCTCCTTGAGGGACTCTGGGTCCCTCAAGGCGACTACCGTTTTGTTTACCTACTTGTGACCAGCAGCGCAGGTGTCCGCCTGTATCCCGCCGCCGTAGGGACAGGGCAGCGCAACGAGGAGCCGCCCGCGTCTGATTGCTGAGCAGACGCGGGCGGCTCGACCCTGGGGTCCCGCTGGTCGCAGGTGGATCATTGCGGGGGATAAGGACTAATGCCCGCTCACCACCTTGGATTCCGCCTGGTTTCTGGTGGAGGCAACCAGGAGCGGCGACTTTAACGACCATCGGGGAGACTAAAGGGAGTGGTCGGTGCCTCTTCTTTGCTGATTTCGGGTACACGTGTGCGTGTAGTATCTAGGGCGCTTCACAGGTGGCAACCTACCGGACCGGCTACCTTCCTGGAGTGGATCCGGCTTCAACGGTCCGCACTGAATCTTTGGCATTACTTGTGTGTCCTCGTTGGTCAACTCTCGTTCGATGCGCTTCCGTATTCCAGATACGGAACGCTGCTCGTGGTGCTGGAGAAACTTTCGACGTCGGCGGTTGCTTAAGTGCTCGTTCAGTAGCCAGGCAAAGAAGGCAATGACAGGTACTGCTATGACCACGAGCGAAAAGATTCCCCAGCCGACCATTGAGGCTACTCCGTCTCTTGTAGGTCGGCGTGTTCGTGAAGAAGTTTGGATAGCTCGTTTAGCAGGACTGCGTATGCTCGCTGTTTTTCGGGTGTCATCCTGCCGAGCATCAAGGCATCGGCGATTGTCCCAGCTTGGGCAGCTACCGCTTGAAGCGACTCGATTAGCGCCTTAGTGTCGTCATTCATTGCGGAACTGCTACTATCCTTCGGCATTTTTGTCGTTGTCCTCGATAGTCATTTCTAGCAGCTTGTCTATAACTGCCGCTTTCTTGTTGTCGCCCGCATATAGAGCTTCAAGTGAGGCCGCAGCGGCCTGTAGCTCTTGCTTGGTCGGCTCGCGGTCTTTTCCCAAGGTTTGCCAACCCCTTCTTATTCGATTGCTGTTTTGAGTCGCATTGCCAAAACCTGGGCGCGGGCTTTAAAGCTCAAGTGCTCCAACATTTGATCTTGCAGTAGTACATTTTGAGCAAGATGACGGAGGCTTGGCACTACGACGTGATGTGCGTTGGTTCGAACTAGTTCGGCCACCAATTCATCGAAAGCTTCACGTGATCCACAATGAAACTCGAAAAAGAAGCCGACGAATCGGAGACCGTTATTCTCGGCGAATGTGACCACTTGGTTTTCGAGTTTTCGAACCTTGTTGTCTGGAACGTCGCAAGGAACCCGCATGTAGCCGTAAGCGCGCGGTGTCGTCGCCGGGCTATCGAGAACCGCCGTTGACCTTGTGTCGCTCATGATCAGTCCACTCGACCTGTCGTCTTGGCCAGCCGTAACGACTGGATACGCCGAGATCAGCGTCCCAGATACACTGATTTCGGCGGAGGCCATCGCTGGGCCAGCTGCGGGCCATGCGAGGGCCACAAGGCGAAAGGGGTGCAGGCATGGATAGCGAGAAGCAGTCACGTCGCCCGCACACGGTGCTTGAGCAACTGATTTGGGATCGGCGAGAGACGTTCGCCGAGTTCGCCGAGTTCGCAACGAGGTTCGCCAAGGAGTGCGGCGAGCCTGGCACCCTAAGCGTGCGACACGTGAAGCGGTTGGCATCCGGGAGGGGCGACGGCGGTAAGCCGCTCGGGCGTCCTCAACAGCCAACCGTCAGGCTCCTGGAACGGATCTTTGGCGTCGGGATCGATGACCTACTCGTACCGCCTCGGGCACTTCCGGAGTCGTCCGACGAAGATGCCGAGTTCCGCGCGCTGCTGCGGGCGTCTGGCCGGATCGATGGTTCCGTGCTTCAACTCCTACGCGATCAGTTGACCATGACACGGAGGCTTGATCGGCAACTGGGCGCCGTACTCGCCCATGATGAAGTGGTCACGAAGGTCGGGCAGGTCGGCAGGCTTATGGGACACAGCGTCATGCCGACGACACGCGAGGAACTGGCGGCCTTGCTCTCCGAGTTGAGAACGCTCGCCGGGTGGCAAGCGCTGGACCTCGGACATGTGGCGCAATCCTGGCGGCACTACGAGGACGGCAAGATGGCCGCCCGGGAATCAACGAACCCAGCGTTCGAGGCGCACACCAGCGCGGGACAAGCTTTCGTGTTGCTCGACTTCGGGAAGACGGCATCGGCCGTCGAGTTGATGACGAGCATTCGTCAACGGGCTGACAGGAAGACTGATCGGCCGGTTCGGGCGTGGCTTGCTGCTGCGCACGGCGAGACGCTCGCCGCTGATGGACAACGTTCTGAGAGCCTTCGCGCGTTCGATCACGCCGCAGCGTTGCTCCCGGATGACGTTGGGCAGGATGATGGGCCGTATCTCGCCCTTGATCCCGTCCACCTGGGCCGCTGGCGCGGTCACGCTCTCGCGAGAGTCGGTGAGCCGGAAGCAATTGACGTGCTCAGTGACGCACTTGCTCGTCTTGACCCCACGTTTGTTCGCGCGGAGACGGCGTTGCGGGTTGACCTGGCGACGGCGTTTGCCGCGATCCGTGAGCGTGATCAAGCTCATGTGCACATCGGACGCGCGCAAGCGCTCGCCGCTGATATCGGCTCTGCGCGGCAGAATCGCCGACTTGAACAGCTAATGGCACGCGTCGGTTCACGCTAGGCTCCGTGCGTGACTGGAGATGTTGGGTCCTGGAAGACCTTTGGTGAGCGGACCGTCTATGACAACAAGTGGGTACGCCTCGGGCTGACCGACGTTCAGGCGCCGAACGGCGAGCGCTGGGAGTACCACGTTGTGCACCTGGCACGCATCGCGATCGGGCTGATCGTGGACGATCAGGATCGCGTCTTGATGTTGTGGCGCTACCGATTCGCCACGGACCAGTGGGGCTACGAACTACTCGGCGGCCTTGTCGAAGACGGTGAGGAACCCGCCGCGACAGCCGCCCGCGAGATCCGGGAGGAAAGCGGCTACCAGCCGACCGGCGAACCGGAACACCTGATCGGCTTCGAGCCGCTACCCGGGCAGGTCACAGCACAGACGGACGTCTACTTGTGGCGGGCCGCCGAGAAGGTAGGCGAGCCAACGGATACTGAGGAAGTTGGTCGGCTTGAGTGGGTTCCCCTCAGTCGGATTCCGGAATTGGCGCAGCGTAGGGAGATTCTCGGCGCTGGCGCCTTGGTTCCGCTGCTGTACTACATCGCCTCACGCAATGTCGCTGACGGTGCTTCCGGGCAAGATCAGCCCACCGAGACGGCGTAGTTGCCGATCTGACTTGATCTGCGCGGCGAGCCGCCGCGCCTGCCGTGCATAGTCGAGTGAAGCATCTCGGTCGCCTGCCGCCGCGAAGGCGAAAGCTAGGTCCACCAACATGCCAGTCTTGGCGCGGATGAAATCCGGCGGCAGGCGCGGTAACGCGTCAGTGAGACGCTGGATCGCGTCCGGCTCGCCGAGTTTGCTCAGCGCGTTGCCGCGCCATCGATCGAGGTGTGCTCCCCCGAGGAATAGGAAGGGCAGAGCCGGGTCCACGGGGTCGGAGGGTAAGTGGCCGTCCGCCGAGTCGAACGCACGTAGCGCGTCGTCCCTCTGGCCCGCCGCCGCGAGTCCTTCCCCGTGTGCCGCCGCCATCCAAGCTCGCAGGACTGGCGGAGCCGTGCGGTCGGCAAGCGCGCGTGCTTCGGCGAGTTGTCCGACGGCCGAATCTACCTCGCCGAGGTCAATCAAGATGAACGCCTGTTGCGCAGTCGAGTGCGCAAGCAAGAACGGTGACCCCGCTTCGCGGGCGGCCGCCTTCGCCGTCTCGTGGTGCTCCCACGCCTGCCTGATCGCGTTGCGGTCGAGAGCTTCCCAACCGGCGAGCGCCGATGCCTCGGTAAGGACTCCGGCGAGTGCTTGGCGTTGACCGTGCATCGTGCTGAATCCAAGCAGGCTCTGTATCTGCTCGATGTTGCTGCGTAGCTGATCCAGTAGTGCTACGCCGCCGAACCGTCGGTCCACGTGCCGAGCTTGGTCAACCTGCCGCTTGAAGATCTCGACTGTCTCGGCGTCAACCGAGCGTGCGAGCGCGAGTCGCGAGATCAGTTCGTCTGCCTCGTCGTTCACTTCCTCTTCGGGGAAACCAAGTTCTTCGTTGGTGCGGCCGTAGACGTCGCGGAACAGACGACGGTAAGGCTGGCTGACGGTCTCGCGGCCGTTCTCCCAACGGGACAGTTTGGTCTTGAGGCTCGTTGCCGACATCACGGGAACGGCCAGACTGTCGGCACGTCGCAAGAGCATCTTTATGACGTCCTCGGCCTTGTAGCCGAGCTGCCTGCGTACGGCTTGAAGCCTCGTCTCAGCCATCGGCCGCCACCCACCGATAACCGCGTTGAGCTGCGTAGTTAATCGCAGTTAATGGTTCCGCGGTTAACCTCAGCCACCTGCGCAGAGGTGCCTTGCTGCCGTTTCCTTGAGGCATGAAAAACACCGAGAACTCGCCGGCGATCTGGCCACGAAGGCAGTCGACGCCGCTCAGCATTGGACCCCTAGTTTCCGTTCGGCCGACTCAGCACGTCGGCAATTTCTGCCCGCAGGGCAGTGAGCTGTTCAGTGACGTCCGTGAGGCGTCGCTCAATGACGGCCAGTCGTGCCGACACTGCGTCTTCCATATCCTCACGCGGTTGACCCGGCGCGGGGGGAATCCGACCGTGCAGCACCGCAAGCAGGTGTTGCGGGTGCAAACCGAGCGCCAACGCCAGAGCTTCCAACGTCCGGTCACTTCGCTTGCGCTCCACGGTGTGGTTCTGGATCTCGCGAACGATCGCCTGGGAAACCTGCGAGCGTTCCGCCAGTTCGCGTTGTTTCCATCCGAGCTCGTGAACGCGCTCGTTGATGGCCTTCGCGACCGCCGCCCAATCTTCCGACACCCATTCCTCCGTGGTCCGCCTCAGCGCCGAGATTAGCGCTTCCTGGTTTGCGCGGCGGCGAGATCGACATCGCGTCGCGCATTCGGACCACTCCCACGCCTCAAGGCGACTAAATCAGCTCAAAATATGCGATGAAATCATCGCAATTGACTTAAGGACACAAACTAATGACGAACAACTTTCCTGCCGCCGGTGACCCGGCGTTCTACTCCTTGGCCGATGCCGCGTGGATTCTCGGTGTCGACCGCAATGAAGTTCACCGCGCTATCCGTGTCGGCACGCTGCGCGCCGTGCGTCGACGTTCCAAGCTCGTGATTCCCGCCGCCGAACTGCGGCGTGTGCTTGGCGGTGGTGCGCGATGACTGCGAACGAATACACGGAGATGGCTGCTCAGCTTGACCGGTTGTCCGCTGTGCCGGATGACGTGTTGTCCGATGTGGTGGCAAGGGACGGCCTGTGTTTGTGGGCGTTCGATCGGAGCGACTTCCCCGAGGGTGAGACCGGCAGGGCGACGGCGGCACGGATGTGCGCCGGGTGCCCGGTGATCGATGAGTGTCTGGAACTCGACTTGCGCACGGCCGGTGAGAACACGGTCGGGGTGTGGGGCGCGTTGCCGGATACCGATCGGCGGGCGCTGCTTCCGGTGTGGCTGCGTCGTCGGGGTGGTGAGGCACGATGACTGTCTCTCTGACGACGACACAGATCCTGGCCGGGGCTGGTGTCCTGGTGCTGCTGTTCACGGTCTGGCGGGCCAGTGCCCGCAAGGCACGTGAAGCTGCCGACGCGGCACGGGCTAGCGCCCGGGTGGTGTCGCTGGCCGGACGGGTGCTGTTCACGGGCGCCGCGTTCGTGGGCGTTCAGTGGCTCGTGATCACACACCCCGGTAGCCCACTGCTGCTTCTGGTAGTGCTGGCGGTGCCGGACCTGATCGCGGCGCATGTCCTGACGCGGGCGCTGACCGTCACGGGAGTGGACACCGTGCCGAGGCGTCGGGGTGGTGGTCGCCGATGACCACGAACGCTGATCGGTTGGCTCGGGACGCGGCCGACGCCGCCGAGGTTCGGCGCTGGCAGTCCCACCCGGACGTGATCGCGTGGCGGGTGGAACGGGTCCGCCGTCAGGTGGACCGGTTGTGCTGGTCCGGGATCGTGCTCGGGCTGGCGTTCACGACGGCGAACGTTCAATGGTTCGCCGCCGCTGGCGCCGAGGTGGGTTCGCTGCCATGGCTGACGGCGTGGCTGCTGGACCCGACCGTGTGCCTGATCCTGCTGGCCATCCTGCGGGCCGAACAGATCACCGCCCGGTACCAGGTCCACACCGGACGGTGGGTGCGTGCGGCGAAGTGGCTCACGCTGGCCGCGACGTATGTCATGAACACGTGGTCATCGTGGGCGGCCGGTTCGCCTGCGGGGGTGGTGCTGCACTCGGTGCCCCCGGTGGTGGTGTTCGTGGCCGCCGAGGCGGTCACCGACCTGCGGGACAAACTCACCGACGCGGTTCACGTCGCCGTCTCCACGTCCATGAACCGCACGGAGGTTCATGAACCGGCCGCGACCGTGGCCGAGGTGGCGCGGCCGGAGCGGCGGAAGCTGTTCGCCGACTATCTGGCCGACGCGCGGGCGGCGTGGTCGGCGGAGGTGGCGATCACTCCGGCATGGGTGCGGGAAGCCACCGGGTGTTCGCGTGGTCTGTCGTCCCGGCTGGCCGCCGCGCTGGCGGCCGAGGTGGCCGAGGGGGTGCGCCATGACCAGTGATCTGGAGCGTGCCGGGTCACGCGACGTCGAACACGTCGGCCCCATCCTCGATGGGGAACTAGTCGACGACACGTTGCCGCAGCCACGGCGGCGGACGGTGCGGCGCAGTATCGGCCGGTGGTTGCGTCGGGTGTGGCAGTCCGCGCCGGTGGTGCGGGCGCGGTCGCTGGCCGCGTACCGCGTCCGGCAGGCTCCGCGCGATGTGGCGCGGCTGGTGTGGTTCGTGGCGCGCGGCGTGTGGCGGTGGCTGCTGAAATTCTGGCAGTGGGCCACGTATGCCGACCTGCGGGCGGACGCGCGGCGGGCACGGCTGGCAGGCGACGCGGAAGCACGCCGCGCCGCGCAGGAGTTGATCCGGTCGGATGCGACGGCACGGTGGGCGAAACTCGGTATCGCCGTTCGGCGGTTCGTGATCGCGGTGCGGGTGGCCGCGCCGGTGGTGGCGGTGTTGTGGGCGGTGGCCGCGTTCATGGAACGGGCGGACATGTGGACGTGGCTCGCCGAGGTCTACAACGGACTCGACGCGGCATGGTCGCTGCTGGTGTTCCTCGGGCCGGTGGTGTTGTGGGCGTTGCCGTTGGTGCTGGTGGTCGCGGCCGCGTTCGAGGGACGTGACCGCACGCCGGGCGCGGGCTGGCTGGTGCGGCCGGACCGGGACGACGCGGATTCGTGGATTGACGAACGGATGATCTCGAAAGCGTTGGCACATCTCGGTATCAGCCCGTTGAACAAGTTCTATAAGGACGGTGGCGAACTCGACTACCCCGTGCCACCACGCACGGACGGGGACGGCACGTTCGCGCAGATCCGGTTACCGCTGGGCGTGACAGCCGACATGGTGGCCGCGCGCCGGTCGAAGCTGGCGGCAAACCTCGGGCGGTCGTCGCTGGAAACCTGGCCCACCAAAGGAGAAGAGGACGGAATCCTTGATCTGTGGGTCGCGGACAAGGGCATCCTAGGCCGCGGCGTCGGCGAATGGCCCTTGGTCCACGATGGACAGGTCGACCTTTTCGAGGGTGTCCCGTTCGGACTGTCGCAACGCGGGCTGGTCATCAACGCGCCGTTGCTCGGGGTCAACTGGCTGGTCGGAGGCCGCCCCGGGCAAGGGAAATCCTCGGCGCTGCGCACGCTCATGCTCGGCGCGGCACTCGACCCGACGGCCGAGTTGTGGGTGTTCGTGATGGGCGAGTCCCCGGACTTCGCGCCGTTCGAACCCCGGTTGTCCCGCTACCGCATGGGAATGGACGACACCGTCGCCGAGGCGGCGACGCAAGCACTGGCGGACCTGCTGACCGAAATGGAGCGACGCGGCAAGACGCTCGGCGAACAACCCGGGCGGCCGCCGAAGGTGTCGCGCAAGCTCGCCGACAAACGCGCGTTGGGCTTGCACCCGCTGGTGTGTGCGATCGATGAGTGTCACGAGCTGTTCCAGCACCCCAAGTTCGGGAAGCGGGCGGCGGAGCTGGCGGTGCGGCTGATCAAACGCGGCCGCAAGTACGGCGTCGTTCTCTTGCTGGCCACGCAGTCGCCCACAAAGGACAGCATTCCCCGGGAGATCACGCGCAACATCTCCTGCGGCGTGGCGTTCTCCGTGGCCGACCAGGTAGCCAACGACGGGTTGTTGGGTTCGGGCCGGTACGCGGCCGGTATCCGAGCGACCGACCTACGGATCAACCGGGACAGGGGAACCTGTGTCGCGGTCGGCATCACCGATGAGATTTTCGAGTTGGTGCGCACGTTCTACGTGCCGTTCGAGGATGAGGCCGACGACGTGACACCGGTCATCGCCCGCGCCATGGCGTCCATTGAGGACGCTGGGCGGGCAGTAGAGACAGCGGAGCGAATCGAGATTGAGGCGGCTCCAGTGGATCACCTCGCCGACATTGCGCACGTGCTCGGCGGTGAACAGCGCGTGCGGACACAGACCGTGCTCACCCGCCTTACCGAGTACAACGCGGACGAGTACGAACCGTGGGCGTTCGCCGACCTGAAAGCAGTGCTGACCGACCACGGGCAACGGCTCCGCAAGGTGCGCGGGCTCATGTACATCCACGCCGACGACGTGGCCGCCGCCCGCCGACAGGCACGCGGGGAGGCAACGGGGGAATCACCAGGGACCGGGGGAGTTCTCCCCCTAGCCTCCCCCGCCGAAGATCCCTCGGTTGACCAGGGCAAACACCACGAGGGGAGGCGGGGGAATGCCACCACCGACGACCCGTAAACCGCCGGAAACCAGGGGAATCGGCACCACACCCGGAGCCTCCCCCCGCGCCCCCCGACCAGCCACCGCAGACACCCGCCGGAAAGGCAGCGACCATGACCACGAACACGACACGCCCGAGGACAGCCGAGACAGCGGGGGCGGCCGACAGGACGCCTCGAACGGTGACCGCGCGGACAGCCCGCAGGACGCAGACCAGCCAGACACCGACGCGCCCCGGGACGGCGGGCAGGGCACCGCCTCGGCGGGCGCCGAGAGGGCCGTAGGCGGCTCCGCGTTGAAGACGGAGGACAGGAGCGCGGACATTCCCGTTTCGCGGATCAGTGAGGAGTCCCGCGCGTACTGGCGTCCGATCGTGGCCAGTATGGAACCGATGAGCGGCGAAGATCTCGCCGACGTCGCCGCCGTCCTGCGCCGTATCGACGCCCGCACAACAGGACGGTGAGGAGACCAGTCGTTCACCGGACGCAATAGGGAGACGGGGCCGGACGCGCATTGCGTCCGGCCCCGTCTCCCTGCTAACGGATAGAGCCGCTCAAGCGGTGGCCGTGTTCCCCTGTTGGGCGTTCCACGCCGCCACGACTGCCGCGAACTCGTCCGGGCCTAGCTTCCGCAACCGGGTTCGGTCGAACACCCGCTTTCCGGTGCGGCTGCTGGGAAGCACGACCAGTTTGTCATTGCCGATCGCGCGCGTGAGCATCGCGCGGCATTCCTGGATATCCCCGGTCTTCCAGTCCTTTTCCAGTGTCGAGGCAGCCTCTGCCTGTGTCGGCCCGACTGTCGTCACACTGGACAGCGCGTCACGTTCCGCCGTCAACCGAGCCAGATCCGCCGCCAACGGCTCGTTCATGACGTCGAACGCCTCCATCGATATCTTCCGCTTTCCGAGACGTTCGCCGATCCCCGCCTGAAGACCCTTCACCTCCGTGATCTCCTTCCGCAGCGCTTCCAGGCGAACACTGGCCTGCGATCGCAACGCCGACACCTGCGAGGCGTGCCGTTCGTCGGACAGCCGTTCCACCACGAACGTCAACAACTCGTCGTCGACCGCGCGACGGTCGACGAACACCGTTCCGCAGCCGCGCCGCTGCTTGGGGCAGAAGTAGGTGGAACGCGGCGTGCCGTCCTCGTACGTCCTGTCATTCGTCGTGCGGCCGGTGAGCTTCCCACCGCAGACCCCGCACCGCAGAATCCCCGTCCCGACATACGAGCGGCCAGCCACCCGCCCCCGCTTGCGCCCGGCGAACAACGCTTGCAGCCGGTCATAGGTGCGCTGGTCCAGGATCGGCTCACCCTCCAGCTTCCCCACGATCTTCCCGTCGTGGACCAGGTACCCGCCCAGCGAATGCCGCTTCATCGTCGGCAACACCGTATTCGGAACCCACGTCAGACCCGTGACCGAGAGCAATCCGCGCTCGTTCCACAGGTCGGCAACCTTGCTCGCCGAACCGTCCTCGGACAACAGCAGTGCCGCGCCGTCCCGCAACGCCTGCCGCTCACGTTCGACCAGTTCGGCGGGTACGTCCGGACGGTCGGTGTTCGTCTGCCCCTCGCCCGGGGTCCACCACGTGTCTTTGCCGGGGAACCCGAACCGGCGCGTACCGCCCGTCTCCCTGCCCTGTGCCCGGAACGACTCAAACCGCCGCTTCAGCCGCCGCGATGTGTCATCACTCGACCGTGCCGCGTGCGCGACCTCAATCCGCAGAATGAACCGGTCATCCGGGTTAGCCAGATCCCGCTCACCGTGCGCCGAATACACCTTGTACCCGTTCTCCGCGAGATCGATCAACGCTTCCAGATCGCGAGGCTGACGGAACAAGCGGTCCGTGTGCCACACCACGCACCCATCCGACTCACCCGACTGCACACGCTCCAACAGCCGTTCCCAATCCGGCCGCCGGACACCGCGCTTCCACGCCGAGAGCCCGTCCGACAGCTCAAGACCCAGCACACCGCCAACCCGCTTGATCACCTTCGCGTTGTCGGCGTGCTGCGTCTCAACCTTCTCCAACTCGCCCGTCTCCGGGACCTTCGACAACCGGCCATACGAGTCCAGAACCGGCCGCCGTCCGCCCTGACCAGCGCTAACCTTGTCGTCATCACCCATGCCAACGACAGTAGGTCAACAAATCAGCAGTCGCCAAGGAGGCCTTCACGGACTTGAGACGACTCAACCCTGGGCGCCGAGGGACTTCGCCGCGGCGAAGGTGTCCACCAGGCCGGTGCCCTTGTCGAAGCTCGACGTGTACGGTCCCGCGGCCACGTACGGCGAGCCGTTGGCGAACTTGTACGCCGTGCCCTTGATCGCGGCCTCGATGTCACCCGGGCTCGCGTTCGGCGCGACCTGGAACAGCTGCGCGACGATCCCGGCGATCTGCGGCGCCGCCATCGAGGTCCCGCTGATCACGTTGTAGGTGCCGAGGTCCAGCAGCCCCGGTCCGTTCTTGGGCTGGAGGCCCTGCGTGCAGATCGGCTGCGTCGGACGGCACGCCGAGAGGATGTTCTCCCCCGGCGCGGAAACGTCGGGCCAGCTCGCCTGGTCGGCCTTGAGGCCGCGCGAGGAGAAGTCGGAGACCGTGCCGTCGCGGGTACCGGTGCCCTGGTCGTTGAACGACGCCGCGGAGAGCACGCCCGGCGTCGGGTCCTGTCCCGGCGGGTTGGAGAGGTTCGCCGAACCGTCGCCGCCGTCGTTCCCGTTGGCCCACACCGTGACGACGCCTTCCGCGGCGAGCGCGCGCTGCAGCTTCACCGTCGCCGAGTTCGGGTCGAAGGCACCGCCGCCGCTCGGCCCGTAGGAGTTGTTGGTCACCTTGATCGGCGGGCACACCGACGCCGCGACGCCCGCGCCACAGGGCGCCTTGTGGTTCTCCAGCACCCAGTTCAGCGCCGCGTCCGTGCCGAGCACGAGCAGCGCGGCCCCGGTCGAGACCGAAACGATCTTCGAGCCCGGCGCCGAGCCGCCGACCTCGGTGCCGTCGGACAGTTTCAGCCGGTTCCCGGCGGCGATACCGGTGACGTGCGTGCCGTGGCCGC
The DNA here is from genome assembly GCF_055561455.1 of Amycolatopsis sp. PSD-21. NCBI lineage: Bacteria > Bacillati > Actinomycetota > Actinomycetes > Pseudonocardiales > Pseudonocardiaceae > Amycolatopsis > Amycolatopsis sp. PSD-21. The sequence continues at coordinate 6,636,855 of NZ_CM145712.1, forward strand.
CGAGGGAGAGCGTGTCGGTGTCGACGGAGGTCGGGACGTCGACGATGCAGTTCGTGGCGGTGCCGTTCAGGCAGAGGCTCTTGAGGTTGCGCACGACCCGCGTCTTGCCGTCGGCGCCTTTGAACGCCGGATGCGTCGGGTCGACGCCGGTGTCGATGACCGCGACCGTGACGCCCCTGCCGTCGACGGGCGCGCCACCGGCGTCCTTGAGCTGCGTCTGGGTCTGGAGGCTTCGCGTCGCCGTGGTGCCGGGGCTGCCGTGCGCCTTGAGCTTCTCGTTGCCTTCGACGTAGGTGACCCCGGCGGCCCCGCGGACCGCGCGCACCTGGTCCGCCGTGCCCCGGACCGCGACGACGCCGATCTTCCCGAACGAGGTGATCTTCTTCAGCCCGGCGGTGCGCGCGGCGCGTTCGGCGGTGGCGATGTCGTCGGCGTGCACGAACGCGGTCACCCCGGTGGCGCCGGTGACGGCCGAGAGCAGCCGGGAGAGTCCGGGGGCGACGGGTGCGAGCGGTCCCGCGGCCTGCGCGGGAACCGTCCCCGCGGCCGGGACGGCTAGCAGGGCGACGACGAGTGCTGCACGTCGACGCCAGTGGCGAAATGCGGCCATGGTGTTTCTCCTGGTGACAGGGGGCAGGGAACTGTCACCTACCAACGAGTACCACCCGGACGGGTGACGGTGCTCACGCGCATTACAACTTTTCGGAGCAACATCACCTCGCCTACCTGCGACGTGTCGTCCCGTTGCTCCGGATGGAGGCGCTAGTTTGTGCAGCGAGACCGACGAGATGGGGAGGGGTTCGGTGCGACTCGTTCGCCTCGCTCAGCAGCCGTCCCGGGTGGCCGAGGACGTCCGCGCCGCGCTGGCCTCACTCGGCCGGGGCAGCAACGTCGTCGGCGGGGTCGCCCTGATCGGCGCCAGCCCGGTCGACGGCAGGCCCGTCGAAGCCGTCGTCGTCATGCCCAAGGGCATCCTCATCGTCATCGGCGTCGACCTGCCGGATCCGGCGTTGAAGCTCGAAGCCCCGCTCGGCGGACCGTGGAAGGCCGACGGCTGGCCGCTGGTCCACGGCGACACGTCGATCAACCCGGCCACGGACGCGCTGTCGCTGTCCGCCGCGTGCACCCACAAGATCGCGGACGTCGCCCCCGGCGCCGGGCCGATCGGCACGATCATCGCCGTCGGGCCGTATGTGGAGACGGTCGACCAGCCCGCCGCGGACCTCGCCGGCTCGGTCCGCGTCCTCTACCCGACGGCGACGACGATGCTCGCCGCGACGGTCTCCCTGGCCAGCGCGCCCCGTCCCCGGTCGGTCCAGCAGGCGCGCGAGCTGATCGCCGCGCTCGCCCCGGACGCGCCGCCGATGCCCGAAGAGATGTTGCTCGGCGAAGGGTTCAGCGCCTACTCCGACGACGAGCCGACGGTGATCCGCGAGAACCCGCTCGTCGCGATCGCGCCGACGGTTCCGGTGCAGCATCCGGGGAAGAAACCCACGAAATCGGCGGTGCCGCCCGCTCCGCCCGCCAAGCCGGTGAAGGCCGCTCCGCCCGTTCAGCAGGCTGTCGCCGTGAAGCCCCCGCCGCCGGAGGCCGCCCCCGCCGAGCCCGGACCGAAGACGTCACAGCAGTCCAAGACGGTGAAATGGCTCCCGGTCGCCGCGATCGGCCTGCTCATCGTGCTGCTGATCGCGGCCATCAGCGTCGCTTCCAGCAGTGACGACACGGCGTCCACGCAGGCTCCCCCGCCGCCGGCCCCGTCGACGGCGCCGTCCACCAGTCCGCCGCCGCCGAGCAGCGCGGTGGAGAACATCCAGTTCACGTCGCGGGCGTCCGCCGCGGATCAGAAGTGCGCGTCGCACGCGTACGGCGACGTCCAGTCGAGCCTCCAGCAGACGAGTTGCGCGGGGGTGAAACGCGCGAGTTTCGCCGGCTCCATCGACGGCCGGAACGCCGCGGTGACGATCGCCGTCGTGGACTTCCCGGACGCCGGGCAGGCGACCGCGTTCAAGGCCACCGCCGACACCCCCGGCGGGGGCGGCATCCTCGACCTCGCCACCGAGACCGGCCAGTGGCAGGGCGAAGTCCCGGCGTTCGAAGGCGCCGCCTACCAGAGCAGCCTGGACGGGAAGTCGGTCCGGCTGGTCCAGGTGGTGTGGGTGCCGGGACCGTCCACTCCGGACGATCCCGGCCTCGTCCGCGGCGCGAAGGCCGCGCTCGAACTGCCCGTGAACGGCTAGAGGCCGTACGCCTCCAGAAGACGCAACCACACCTCGCTGATCGTGGGGAACGACGGGACCGCGTGCCACAACCTCGGCAGCGGGACCTCCCCGACGATCGCGATCGTCGCCGCGTGCAGCAGTTCCGCCACGTCCTGCCCGACGAAGGTGGCGCCGACGAGGACACCGCGTTCGGTGTCGACGACGATCCGCGCCTTGCCCGCGTAACCGTCCGCGTGCAGTGACGAACCGGCCACCGCGATGTCGATGTCGACGACGCGGTGCGGCTTGCCCTCCTCCGGACCGGCGAGCCCGACCGAAGCGACCTCCGGGTCGGTGAACACGACCTGCGGGATGGCGTGGTGATCGGCCGTCGCGCTGTGCGCGCTCCATGCGGCGGAGTCGACGGGCTTGCCCGCCGCCTGCGCGGCCACCGCGTCGCCCGCCGCCCTTGCCGCGTATTTGCCCTGATGGGTCAGGGGCGCCCGGCCGGTGACGTCGCCGACGGCGAACAGCCAGCCACCGTCCACAGCGGACACGCGGCCGTTGTCGTCCGTCGTGAGCGGCGCGCCCGCTTCGAGCCCCAGCGTCTCGACGCCGAGCCCGTCGGTCGCCGGGCGGCGGCCGGTGGCGACGAGCAATTCGTCGACGACCAACCGCTCGCCACCTTTCAAGGCCAATTCCTTACCACCGTCCACAGCGGACACGGAATCGAGACCGGAACCGGTGTGCACGGTGACCCCGGCTTCACGGAGACCCGCGACGACGGCGTCTCCCGCGAACTCCGGCAGCCGCGGCAACGGACGTTCACCCGAGATGATCAGGTGGACTTCGGCGCCCAGGGTGGCGAAGGCCTGCGCCATTTCGACTCCGACGACACCGCCGCCCAGTACGCCGAGCCGTCCCGGAACCTTCTCCGCCGAAGTCGCCTCTCGCGAACCCCACGGGGAAACGGTGTCCAGCCCGGGGATCGACGGTGTCCGCGGGACACTGCCCGTGGCGACGATCACCGCGTGCCGTGCGGTCAGCACGTCACCGCCGTCGACCGTGATCTCCCGCTCACCGGTGATCCGTCCATGGCCGCGGATCGGGACGATCCCGACGCCTTCCGCCCACTCGACCTGTCCGGTGTCGTCTCCCTTGCCGGTGAACCAGTCCCGGCGCGCGAACACCTCGGCCGGGTCGACCGCGTCGCCAACCGGGACGCCGGGAACCCGTTTGGCGGCGGCGAGGAGGTTCCCCGGCCGCAGCAGCGCCTTGCTCGGAATGCAGGCCCAGTAAGAACATTCGCCGCCGAAGCGTTCGTGTTCGACGAGCGCGACCCGGAGGCCGCCCCGCGCTGCCCGTTCGGCGGCGACCTCGCCGACCGGGCCGCCTCCGATCACGATCACGTCAAAATCCTGTGCTGACATGCATTCAGCGCACACCACCGCGCAGCTTCGCGCAACCTGCCGCTATCCTCGTGTCGCTGCGTGAGTCATAGCCGCGGGTCAGGTTTCGCCGTGCCGGTTACGCAGTAGAACGATCGAGCGCGGGAGGTTTTTCATGGCCAGGAACACTGCTGTGCATTTGCTGGATGATCTGACCGGCGAGGCGGCGGAAGAAACGGTCGCATTCGGTTTGGACGGAATCGCTTACGACATCGACCTTTCGGCCGACAACGCCACCGCACTCCGGGAAATCCTGCGTGCCTATGTGGAGAACGGCCGCCGGATCGGCGGACGCAAACTGCGGCCGCGGGTCGTGCAGCGGCCCAAGGGCACGCGCGTGACCAAGTCGACGCCGAAGACCGCGGCCACCGCCGCGAAGGCCGAGTCGAAGACGGCCGCGAAGCCGGGCCGCAAGCCCGCCGCGAAGGGTGTCGCCGGCCGCAAGCCCGCCACCACCAAGACGGCCGCCGCCCCCAAGGCGGAGGCCAAGGCTCCGGCCAAGACCACGGCGAAAGCCACTGCGGCCAAGGCGAAGTCGACCCGCGGCACGGCGGCGAAGACCACCGCGGCCAAGGCGCCCGCCGGTCGCGCGAAGGCCGCGGCCGCGGCGAAGACCCCGGCCAAGGCCACGCCGAAGGCCACCGCCAAGACGACCACCGCGAAGGCGGCTCCGAAGACCGCGGCCGCGAAGACGTCCTCCGCCAAGGCCGCTCCGAAGGCCGCGGCCAAGGCTCCGGCGAAGAAGGCCGCCGAGCCGAAGAAGACCGCGCGCGCCGCTCGCAAGGTGCCCGTCGTCACTTTCTCGGCCACGGAGAAATAGTTCCACGAAATACAAAAAGGCCCCCTTCGCGTAATCAGCGAAGGGGGCCGCTTTGTGTCAAGTCTCGTGAGCGGTAAGGACGGTTCTAACCGTCCTTACCACTCACGAGGCCGGACGTTGAGCGCCTTCGGCATGCCATTCCGGGTAGTGGTAGCGCGTGTGCTGAAGCGAGCGATGCTGCTCCAGCTCCTGGGCCGAGGGCTTCCGGGTGGCGAGTTCACCCAGTTGCGCGGCCGCCGCCACGCGGACCGCGGCCGTGACTTCGGCAACACCTTTGCGCAGGCCATGCTCGGCGAGCGACGCGACCGGGCTCCGGTGGGAGTCGAGCGGACGCGGATCCGCGGGTGCCGAAGTGAGGTACCGGCCGACCCGTTCCGCCGCCGTCGAGACGAGCAGCGTCGAATGCGCGAGCAAGCCCGTTCTCGTCCGGAACACGGCGAAACCGCACAGCTTCGCGTCACCGACGAACAGGCCTCGATCACCGAGCCGCGACGGCAGCCCGAGTTCGGCCACCGTCGCGGTCATCAGTTCCCCGAGTGCTTCCAGTGGTCTGACGGACTTCCCCGCCAGACCGAGCCCCGGCAGGACGAGCGTGATGTTGAGATTGCCGGGATCGTGGAACACGGTGCCGCCGCCGCTGGCCCGGCGCAGCACCGGGACGCCGTCGCTCGCGCAGACGTCGGCCTTGACCTCGCGTTCGATCTTCTGCCCCCGCCCCACGACCACACAGTCGGTGTTGCGCCAGATCCACAGGACCGGCGCCTCCGGTGCGGCACGCAGGAGGGCTTCGTCGAACGCGAGGTTGTCGGCCGGGTCGTCGAACGAGGCGACGACTTCCGAGGGACCGGTCACAGTGCTTTGAGTTCCTCCACGATCTCGCCCACCGACGATTTGGCGTCGCCGAAGAGCATGCTGGTCTTCGCATCGTAGAAGAGCTCGTTGTCGATACCGGCGAAACCCGAGCTCATCCCGCGTTTGAGCACGATCACCGACCGGCTGTGGTTCACCTTGAGGATCGGCATCCCGTAGATGGGCGAGCCCGGATCGGTCTCCGCGGCCGGGTTCGTGACGTCGTTCGCGCCGATCACCAGCGCGACGTCGGTCTGGGCGAACTCGGAGTTGATCTCGTCCATCTCCTTGAGCTGCTCGTACGGGACGTCGGCCTCGGCGAGGAGCACGTTCATATGCCCCGGCATCCGGCCCGCCACCGGGTGGATGGCGTACGCGACCGTGATCCCCTTGGCCTCCAGCAGTTTCGCCATCTCGCGGACCACGTGCTGCGCCTGCGCGACGGCCATGCCGTAACCGGGCACGACCACGACCTTGTTGGCGTACGCCATCTGGATCGCGGTGTCGGACGCGGAGGTGCTGCGGACCGGCCGGGCCTCGCCGGATCCGCCGCTCGCGACCGCCGTGCCGCCGCCGAACCCGCCGGCGACGATGGCCGGGATCGACCGGTTCATCGCCTTCGCCATCAGGTTCGTCAGGATCGAACCCGAGGCGCCGACGATCATGCCCGCCACGATCAGCGCGGTGTTGTCGAGCGCGAGGCCCATGGCCGCGGCCGACAATCCGGTGAGCGCGTTGAGCAACGAGATGACGACCGGCATGTCCGCGCCGCCGATCGGCAGCACGACCACGACGCCGAGCACGCCCGCCGCGACCAGCAGGCCGATCATCAGCAGTTCCGCGTCACCACCGCTCGCGATGACCACCGCGAGGACGATCGCGGCGATCAACACCAGCGCGTTCACCGGCTGCTGCAGTTTGCCCAAGGTGATCGGGCGGCCGGAGATGAGTTCCTGCAGTTTCCCGAACGCGATGTTCGAGCCCCAGAAGGACACCGAACCGACGATCGCGGCGAACAACGACGCGATCGCGACATACGCGGGCTCGTGCGCGTAGCCCTCGGTGGTGCGGAACTCGACCCACGCGATGAGCGCGACCGCTCCGCCGCCGACGCCGTTGAACAGCGCCACCATCTGCGGCATGGCGGTCATCTTCACCTTGCGCGCGGACGGGACGCCGACGACGACACCGATCGCGACGCCGAGCGCGATGAGCAGCCAGTTGCTCATGCCCGGCGTCAGGAGCGTCGCGATCACCGCGATGGCCATACCGACCGCGGCGATCCAGTTGCCGCGGACCGCGGTGCGCGGGCCGGTCAGGCCCATGAGGCCGTAGATGAACAGGGCGAAGGAAATGATGTAGAGGACGGCGATGAAGGTCGTCACTTGTCACCACCGTCTTCCGGCTTCTTCGCCTTGAACATCGAGAGCATCCGGTCGGTGACGAGGAAGCCGCCGACCACGTTGATCGTGCCGAAGGCGATCGCGATCACCAGCAGGATCTTGTTCAGTACGCCGTCGACCCCGAGGCCGAGCACGATCAGCCCGCCCAGCAGGACGATGCCGTGGATCGCGTTGGTGCCCGACATGAGCGGGGTGTGCAACGTGTTGGGCACCTTGGAGATGACCGTGAAACCCACGAACCCGGCGAGTACGAGGATCGCCAAACTGCCTACGAGCATCACTCGCCCCCTTCTTCTTTTCCGGCAACGCAGGCCCCGGCGACGATCTCGTCGGAGAAGTCGAGCGCGAGCTTGCCTTCGGAGTCGACGAGCAGTTCGAGCAACTCGGTGACGTTGCGCGCGTAGAGCTCGCTGGAATGCGCGGGCATCTCCGCGGCGAGGTTGAGCGGCGAGCAGATGGTGACGTCGTGCTCGACGACCTCCTCGCCCGGTTTCGTCAGTTCGCAGTTGCCGCCGGACTCCCCGGCGAGGTCGACCACGACACCGCCGGCGGGCATCCCCTTCACCGCGTCGGCGGTGACGAGGACCGGTGCCCGGCGGCCGGGGACGAGGGCGGTGGTGATCACGACGTCGAACCTCGTGATCGCCTCGGTGAGCCTGCGTTGCTGCTCGGCCTTTTCCTCGTCGGTCAGCTCGCGGGCGTACCCGCCTTCACCGACCGCCTCGATGCCGAGGTCGAGGAATTTCGCGCCGAGCGACTTCACCTGCTCGCCGACCTCGGGCCGGACGTCGTACCCGGTGGTCTGCGCGCCGAGCCGTTTCGCCGTCGCCAAGGCCTGCAGCCCGGCGACACCGGCGCCGAGCACGAGCACCTTCGCCGGTGGCACCGTCCCGGCGGCGGTGGTGAGCATCGGGAAGAAGCGGGTGAGCTTCTCCGCGGCCAGCAGGACCGCGCGATAGCCCGCGACGCTGCTCTGCGACGACAACGCGTCCATCGCCTGCGCGCGGGAGATCCGCGGGATCGCCTCGACGGCGAAGGCGCGGACGCCCGCCGATTCGAGCGCCGCTATCCCCTCGGGATCACCCCTCGGATTCAGGAAGCCGATGAGAATGGTGCCCTGTTTGAGCTTCGCGACTTCGGCCGCGCTCGGAGGCGCCACCTTCACCACGATGTCGGCATCCCACGGATCGCCGATCACCGCTCCCGCCTGCTCGAAGGTCTCGTCGGCGAGCAGCGCGCCGGCGCCCGCGCCGGGCTCGACCACCACCCGCAGTCCGCGTCCGGAAACGCGCTCGATGAGTTTCGGTACCAGCGCGATACGGCGTTCGCCTTGTCCGGTTTCCCGGACCACACCGACCGTGAGCTGCTCGTTCTCTGCCGCCACAGGCGACCTCCTCGCTGGAGAGGACCACACGAACCCGCACTTCTTACCACGCCCGGCCGACAACTTTCCTGGCTGAACGTATCCGGTCGGCATCTTTCCGTGACATCGCTCATCACGATCGATCCAGCCATCGATCCAGGTGCGCGACGTCATAAGGGGTTACGGCGAACGAAGGTGCGGCGCCTCACTCGCGTGATCGCCCGGCGTGAGCGGCTTGGGAAGTTCGCCCCGCGCCGTGATCCGCGCGATATCAGCCGGATCTGGGCACTCGATCCTGACGGCGAGGCCTACCTCGAGGTGGGCGGCGTGTGGGAGCAGAAGCCGCCGTGGCGCGGCTATGGGTCCGCCCGTGCCCGCGGCAAGAACATCGGCGACGCAACGGTCACCGACGAGGTCATGCCTGCGCGACATCGCCGACCATCTGGTCATCGGCAACGGCAACGGCAAGCAGAAGGGCCGGCACCCTTCCCCGGCCACCGTTTCGCGCGTGCTGCGCGACACCTGCGGTCGGCTAGACGGCCGCCAGCCAACGCGAGCGGTGTTGCACGTGGATACCGTCGGTGTTACTGAGGATGCCCTCGGCCCAGTGGAACTGGGTGCAGCCGTGGTTCGGCGCCTCTTCACCGGGCGCGGCTCCGGGTGCGCCGAAGGCGATGTCGAAGAACTTGTCGGCGGTGTGCCGGAAGGCTGGTGTGCTACCGGTCAGGAACAGGGTGTCGCCGTGGATGTGCTCGCGCAGCCGGTCCCGGTTCTTCCGGTGGTGCCGGGCCGCGTAGTCGATGCCTGCCGGATCCGGCAGATACGCCGCTGGGACTTCCGCGGTCTGGCGGAGACCGCGGCCGAGGGCGGAGCGCAACCGCGGCCACGACGAGGCTCGCAGCTGCAGACTGTGGTGACTCAGGACCAGGTCGAGCCGCCGGCCGCCTCCGTGTTCGGGGTGGGCGGGGTGCCTGCCATGGCGCAGCGGCAAGTAGATGATGGTGTGCTTGGACCGTGCTGCCAGCAGCCACAACACGCCGATGCGGTACGCGGCCCGGCGATCCACGTGAAGCTCTCGCCAATAGTCGTCTGCCCATAGTCCCGCGTTGGCGGTTCCGTCGATCGGGCAGATCACTCGCCAGTCCCGGCCGCCGGGCCGAGCCCGCCGGACCTGGATCGCCACCTTCATCGAATGGTGTCGACCATGCCAGGCGCCCGAATAAGCGTAGTGCCGCACCGACGAACCTTCCCTAGGTCTTCACAGAACAGGACAGATTCCCAGAACCGTCCACAGAAGACAAGTGGGTTACGCCGCCCGCCTGGTACGACAGCGCTTTCCGCATCACGGAACGCTGCGCCAGTTCGGCACGCCCAGGAAGATCAGCCGCAGCCGCCGTTCGGCCGTGCGCCCGATCTCGTCGTCACGCGAAGGCGCTTCGAGCAGCTCCAGCACCGTCGTGAGCATGGTCGTCACGATCAGGTCGGCCAGCAGATGGAGATCTTCGGTGCTCCATTCGCGGAGATTGTCGAACCGCGCCAGGTCGACGGCGAGTTCGCTGACGAAGAGCTTGAGCTCGAACGCGATCGCCTGCCGGACCGGTCCCGTGCCGCCGTACCGCTCCCTGGTCAGGAAATGGAAGTGGTCCTCGTGCGCCCGAACGTGCTCGCGCAGGATGCGCACGGACGTTTTGATCATGTCGTTGTACGCGGCCGGCTTGGTGCGTGCCGACCGGATCATCGTGCGCAGCGTGCGCATCGACTCCTCGACGAGCGCCACGCCCAGTTCGTCCATCGACGCGAAATGACGGTAGAACGCCGTCGGCACGATCCCGGCCTGCTTCGCCACCTCGCGCAGGCTGAGCCCGGAGAACCCTCGTTCCGCCACCAGGTCCAGGGCGGCGTCCAGCAGCGCCTGCCGTGTGCGCTGCTTGCGCTCCTGCCGGGAAACGGGCTCCGTTGTCACGACGGACAGCGTAATCGCCTCCGCACTATCACCCACGTCACATCACCCTCCTCTCGCGTTGACAAGCGCGACCGTCGCCACTTCACTATTGAGTGTACAAGCGTTCACTGAATTTGGGAGAAGTGATGACGGCACTGGTACCGCGCAGGGCCAGGCGGCTGGCCTCGCTGGCCGAGGCCCTGCTCACGCCCCATGGCATGGACCGCTACCTCGAACTCGTCGATCCGATGCTGGTCCGCCGCGAGATCCGCGGCCTGGTCACCGACGTCCGCCGGCAGACATCCGACACGGTCACGCTGACCATCCGGCCGAGCCGGGCCTGGCGGGGACACGTCGCGGGCCAGTACGTGCGGGTGACCGTCGAGATCGACGGCGTCCGCCGGACCCGCTGCTACTCGCCAGCCGGTTCGGAGCACGACGGATCACTGGAACTGACCATCAAGGCCGACCCGCAGGGGCTCGTCTCGCGGCATCTGCACCGCACGGTCACCATCGGTTCCGTGCTCGGCCTGTCCACTCCGGACGGTGAGTTCACCCTGCCATCGCCGCGGCCCCGGCGGATCCTGCTGCTGAGCGGCGGGAGCGGGATCACGCCCGTCCTGTCGATGCTGCGCACGCTGGCGGACGAGAAGTACGAGGGCGATCTCGCCTTCCTGCACTACTCCAACGGCGCCGAGGACGCGCTCTACCGCGCCGAGCTCGCCGACCTCGCGCGCCGCCTGCCCGGCCTGCGGGTGATACACGCGTTCACTCACGCCAAGACCGGCGGCGACCTGCATGGGTTCTTCTCGAAGGAACACCTCGCCGAGGCCGCGCCGTGGTACCCGGACGCCGAAACCTTCCTCTGCGGTCCGAAGCCGCTGATGGATTCGGTCCGCGAAGTCTTCGAGGCCGACGGCCTGGGTGCACATCTGCACACCGAGGAGTTCACGCCGCCGGCGCTCACCTTCGACACCGAGAACGCCGAAGGGCAGGTGCGGTTCGCGCGCAGCGGCCGCGAGTTCGCCAACTCCGGGAAACCGTTGCTGGAGCAGGCCGAAGACGCGGGCCTCAGCCCGGAACACGGCTGCCGGATGGGCATCTGCTTCTCCTGCACGCAGATCAAGACCTCCGGCTGTGTGCGCAACGCCAAGACCGGCGAGACCTCGAGCGAAGAGAACGAAGAGATCCAGCTCTGCATCTCCGTCCCGGTCGGGGACGTCGAGATCAACGCTTAGAAAGGAATCCGGGATGACCGGCTTGCAGGACAAGCTCACCCCCGCCCAGGTCGAGGAGTTCGGCCGCGAACTGGACGAGATCCGGCAGCGGATCGTCGCCGATCTCGGCCAGGCCGACGTCGACTACATCCACAACGTCATCAAGACCCAGCGCGCGCTCGAGGTCGCCGGCCGCGGGCTGCTGTTCGCCGGGTTCTTCCCGCCGGCGTGGGTCGCCGGGGTGACCGCGCTCTCGGTGGCGAAGATCCTCGACAACATGGAGATCGGCCACAACGTCATGCACGGCCAGTACGACTGGACGCGCGACCCGGCGCTGAGCTCGCAGAAGTTCGAATGGGACACCGTGGCGCCGTCGGAGAACTGGCGTCACTCCCACAACTACATCCACCACACGTACACGAACATCCTCGACAAGGACCGCGACATCGGTTACGGCGTCCTGCGGATGGACACCGCGCAGAAATGGCACCCGTACTACCTGGGCAACCCGGTGTACGCGACGCTGCTCGCGCTGTTCTTCCAGTGGGGCGTCATGCTGCACGACCTCGAGTTCGACCGCGTCGTCAAGGGCGAGCGCAAGTGGTCGGACAACAAGGAGGTCGGCCTGAAGATGCTCAAGAAGGCGGGCCGCCAGGTCGGCAAGGACTACGTGCTCTTCCCGCTGCTGACCGGTCCGCTCGCGCCGCTGACCTTCCTCGGCAACGCCACCGCGAACCTGACCCGAAACCTGTGGGCGTTCTCGATCATCTTCTGCGGGCACTTCCCCGCCGACGTCGAGAGCTTCACCGAGGAGGAGACCGAGAACGAGTCGCGGGGCCAGTGGTACCTGCGGCAGATCCTCGGGTCGGCGAACATCACCGGCGGCAAGCTCTTCCACATCATGACCGGGAACCTCTCGCACCAGATCGAGCACCACCTGTTCCCGGACATCCCGGCGCGCCGCTACCCGGAGATCGCGGGCGAGGTGCGGGCGATCTGCGAGAAGTACGGCCTGCCGTACAACACCGGCCCGCTGCACAAGCAGCTGTTCTCGGTGGCCAAGAAGATCGTGAAACTGGCCCTTCCGTGGAACGGCGAGCCCCGCACACCGGCTACCGTGGAGAGCGACAAGACCCTCCGAGCGGCTTAAGGTGTCTGACATGGTCGGTCAGTTCGAAAGCACCAAGGACGTGGTCCAAGAGGTCACCGAGTCCGCGGCCACCCATATCGGCAACATCGCGACGATCATCACCGGCGCGATCCGGGACATCGCCCGCGAGACCGGCGACTGGCTGACGGACGTCATCGAGATGCGCGAGGCGTCCCAGCGGGCGCAGGCGGACGAGAACCGCGAGGACTAGCGGCAGGACTTGCGAAACACGGCCTGGTCAGGTCGCGAAAGCCACTTTCGGGACATCCGACGGCGCGAAAGTGGCTTTCGCGACATGCCGCAGGCCGTCCTTGTGAAAGTCCGGAAACGCGCTCAAGACGAAGATTACGGAAAACCGGATGGGCACGGGGCGGGTGGCCACGGCAGGCTGAAGCCGTGCTCACCCGCCTCGTCCTTCCTCGCCGCGTCCTCAGCGCCCAGCTGAGCCGCGCGTACTGGGCCGAGCTGGCGTGGGTGATCGCCGGCGCGCCGCTGACCCTGGTGTTCGTGGTGCTCGTCGTCGTCGGGTTGTTCCTCGGCGCCGGCCTGAGCCTGCTCACCATCGGGCTGCCCGTCCTCATCGGCGTCCTGGCGGGCGCGCGGCTGATCGGCATCGCCCACGTCGGCCTGGCGCGCGTCCTGCTCGGGACGAAGGTGACCCCGCCCGCCCGGCCGGAACTGCGGCCGGGGCTCTGGAACGGCGTCAAAGGACGGCTCGGGGACCCGCTCGGCTGGCGGTCGATCGCCTACCTGCTGATCCGGCTGCCGCTGTCCTTGATCGGGTTCTTCCTGGTCGCGGCCATGTTCGTGTACGCAGGGAGCACGCTGAGCTATCCGCTGTTCTGGTTCACCCTGAACGGCGAAGCCATGCCCACGTTCGACCTCCGCGTCGACACCTGGCCCCTCACCCTGCCGCTCGCCGCCACCGGGCTGGCCGTCCTGCTGGCGATGCCGTGGGTGGTCCACGGGCTCACCGAATTCGACCGCCTGCTGGTGCGCGCCGTCCTCGGCGCCGAGGACCTCTCCCAACGCGTGCGCGAGCTCGAACGCAGCCGCGCGACCGCGGTCGACGACGCGGCGCGGCGGCTGCGCCGGATCGAACGCGACCTGCACGACGGCGCGCAGGCCCAGCTGGTCGCGCTGGCGATGAAGCTCGGCATCGCGAAGGACGAGCTCGCCGGCGATGGTGACATCGAGCAGGTCACCGCCCTGGTCACCGCCGCACACGCCAACGCGAAACAGGCTCTGGTCGAATTGCGCGACCTCGCCCGCGGCATCCATCCCGCCGCGCTCGACGCGGGCCTCGACGTCGCACTGTCCACTTTGGCCGCGGGCTCGGGGATCGACGCGCGGATCACCGTGGACCTGCCGGAGCGGCCGTCGCCGTCGATCGAGACCATCGCCTACTTCACCGTCGCCGAGCTGCTGACGAATGCCGCCAAGCACACTTCCGCCGCGATCGAGGTCGACGTGGGTATCGTCGGCGAAGACCTGCGGCTCGTCGTGCGCGACGGCGGCGAAGGCGGGGCCCGGCCGGTACGCGGCGGCGGGCTCGCCGGGATCGCCGAGCGGCTCGCGACGGTGGACGGCGGGCTCGACATCGACAGCCCTCCGGGTGGGCCTACGGTGATCAGCGCGGGAATACCGATACGGAAATAGGGGGCGGCGTGCGCGTCGTGATCGCGGAGGATTCGGCAATCCTCCGGGCGGGGCTCGTCGAACTGCTGAACCTCCGGGGGCACGAGGTCGTCGCGGCCGTCGCCGACGGGGACAGCCTGTGCGCGGCGGTGCGCGAACACCGCCCCGATGTGTCCATTGTGGATATCCGGATGCCGCCGACGCACACCGACGAGGGGCTGCGCGCGTCCATCGCGCTGCGCGCGGAGCTTCCGGGGTGCGCGATCCTGCTGTTCTCGCAGTACGTCGAGACGCAGTACGCGACGGAGCTCCTCGCCGACCGCGCGGGCGGTGTCGGCTATCTGCTGAAGGACCGCGTCGCGGAGGTGTCGGATTTCCTCGACGCGCTCCGGCGGGTGGCCGACGGCGAGACCGTGCTCGACCCGGAGGTGGTCAGCCAGCTGTTCACCGCCACCCGGAAGACGGACGCGCTCGCCGGGCTGACGCCGCGGGAGCGGGAAGTGCTGGGTTTGATGGCCGAAGGTCGGTCGAACTCGGCCATCGCGGCGGCGCTGTTCCTTTCGGCGGGCTCGGTGGAGAAGTACGTGTCGAGCATCTTCGGGAAGCTGGCGCTGCCGCAGTCCGAAGGGGACAACCGGCGGGTACTCGCCGTGCTGCGGTACCTGGAGTCCTAGGACGGCTCCACCGGCACGCCGTCCACCTCGGGCAGGCACAGCTGCACCCACGCGACATCCCGCCAGGCCCCGTGCTTGTAGCCGATCCGCCGGTACGTCCCCACCGGCTCGAATCCCAGCGCGCGGTGCAGCCCGGCGCTCGCGTCGTTCGGCAGCACCATGCCCGCGCAGAAATTCCGGAAGCCGCGCGACGCCAGCTTGTCCAGCAGCGCCTGATAGAGCGCCCGCCCGCCACCGGTCCTCCGGCGGCCGAGCTCCAGATAGATGCTGACTTCACAGGACCACCGATAGGACGGCCGGCCGCTGAAGGGGCCTCCGTAGGCATAGCCGGCGACGCGGCCTTCGTCGTCTTCGAGCACGAGCCACGCGTGTGATCGCTGCGCCTTGGCGATGCGCTCGGCCATCTCGTCCGGCTTGGGCGGCTCGGTTTCGAACGAGATCACCGTGTCGGTGACATACGGCGCGTAGATCTCCGCGCACGCCGTCGCGTCGGCTTCCGTCGCTTCCCTGATCACCATGGCGACCATAGTAACCGAGGCTGCCACTATAGTAAGCAGCATGTCCGATCCCCTGTCCGCGTCGCTCGCCGCGACGCTCCAGTCCGCGAGACTCGACCAGAACCTTTCGGCCAACGCCCTCGCCGAGTCCTCGGGCGTGTCCAGGGCGATGATCGGCAAGATCGAAAGGGGCGAGGCGCAGCCGACGGCGGTCCTGCTCAGCAGGCTTTCCGCCGCGCTCGGGATGACGCTGTCCGAGCTGATCGCCCGCGCCGAACACGGCGACCGGCGCCTCGTGCGCGCCGCCGATCAGCCGACCTGGACCGACCCCGACACCGGCTACGTGCGCCGCGCGGTCTCACCTTCGCTCGGCGGCCCGCTGGAGCTGGTCGAGGTCGTGCTGCCCGCGGGCGCCGAGGTCGCCTTCCCCGCGCACACCTACGCGCTGACCCATCACCAGATCTGGGTGCTCGACGGGCACCTGCGCTTCCGCGAGGGCGACGTCGAGCACGAACTCGACGCCGGTGACTGCCTGCAGCTCGGCACCCCCAAGCCGTGCGCCTACGTCAACCCGACCGGCGAACCGGTCCGATATCTGGTCGCGCTCGCCCGGCGGCACGCCTGATACTCGGGTGATGAACCACCGCGCCCTCGCCCACGTCGCGGCGAAAGCACGCGGCGGGCACGAGGCCGGGCTGCCGGTGACGCTGCATTTCCATCCGGACAGGTCCACAGTGGACGGCCGCCCGCTGCTGGCGGCGATGGCCGAGGACGGGTTCTACCGCAACCAGTTCGAAACCGGGACGAGCAACGGAGGGCTCACCGCGCGTCCCGGCGGAGACCGCTGGCACTGGGAAAGCCGGATGTTCGGCGGCGCCTACAACGACGCGCCCGCCGCCGAACGGCCCAAGTACGGCGCCTTGAACTTCCGCCGCCGCGCGGTCGGCGGCGCGCCGAGATTCGGCTCCGCCCATTTCCGGATGGCCGCGCACACCCTCGGCAGGACGACGTTCTGCTATCCGGACAGCGTGCTGAACCCGGTGGATTTCGGCTGCGGTACCAGGGTTTCCGCCCTGATCGAGCTGGCGGCCCGCGACGACACCGACCTTCTCGACGACTACATCGAGGCACACGTCCACGGGCCGATCGACCTCACGAAGGACGTCGAAGCCCTCGTACTCGACCCGAGCCACCGCGGCACCGACGTCGAGAAGGCCGCGTCGAGACTCGGCTGCCCGGTCGAATGGCATCCCGGTTTCCGCCTGTCCGCCGAAGAACTCGCCCGCCATCCGGCGTACCGCGGTCCCGAATTCGTCGAACTCGGCCTGGCGCTGGCCGAAGACGGCTACCTCGACCCGCGCGTCCTCGGCGAAGCCCGCGACGTCGACCAGCAGGCCCTCAAACGCGTCTGGCACTACGTCGCCCGCTTCGGAGCACTACCGTGAAGAGCATGTACTCCACGGAGATCGAGGTGCGCACCGGCAGCGTGGCCGTGGTGCACGACCTGACCAAGGACGCCGAAGCCTTCCTGCGGGACGCGGACGCCGAAGACGGGATCCTGCACGTCTTCGTCCCGCACGCGACCTCCGGGCTGGCGATCCTCGAAACCGGCGCCGGCAGCGACGAAGACCTGCTCACGGCGCTCGACGAACTGCTCCCCCGCGACGGCCGCTGGCGGCACCAGCACGGCAGTCCCGGTCACGGCCGTGACCACGTCCTGCCCGCGCTGCTGCCGCCGTTCGCGACGATCCCGGTGCTCGGCGGGGTGCTGACGCTGGGCACCTGGCAGTCGGTCTGCCTAGTGGACACCAACCTGGACAACCCGGTCCGGCGCGTCCGCTTCAGCCTTCTGGAGGGCTGACCGGCCCGGCCACAGCGCGAGGACCAGCCCCGCCGCGAGCAGTCCGCCGAGCACCCACACCCCGGTCGCGACGTCCGGCGCGCCGGGCACGCCCTGCAACAGGCTCCGGAGCCCTTCGGCCGAGAACCGGAACGGCGTCCAGGACCACAGCACCGCACGGTAGGCGGGGTTCAGCAGCTCCGGCACCTGACCCGCGACGGCGGGCGCGACCAGGTACAGCGGGCCGAGGATCGCCATCGCCCGTACGCCGAGCAGCCGCAGCAGCCCGGTCTGCAGGGCGGCGAACCCGGTCGAGGTCAGGAAGAGGAAGCCGAGGACGTCCCAGCCGAGCGGCAGCGACGAGTCCCACAGCTTCAGGAATCCGGCCAGCGCACCGGTGACCAGCACACCCGCCGAGACGATCTGCGTGAAGCGCGCGGCGGCTCCCGCGTCCCGGCCGATCCGCCGTCCGGCCAGGATCAGTACTGCGCCCGCGGCCAGGCAGCCGACCCACGCCAGCGCGCTCAGCGCGAGCGGCGCGACCCGGCCCGCCGCGCTCGCGGGGTGCAGCGTCTCGACCTTGGGCGTCCCGCCGATGGCTTGCGCGGCGCCGGTCAGGACCTGTTGCGCGAGCTGCGTTCCGGACGGATTCACCGCCCCGGAGACCACGACCGTCGACGGCAGTTCGAGGACGCCGTAGACCTCCTTGTCCTCCAGCAGTTCCCGGCCTTCCGCCGGGGAGGTCACCCGCCACGAGACCTGGCCTCCGCCATGGGACGCGATCCCGTTCGCGGCCGCCTGGAGCGGTCCAGGGGGCGCGGCCACCGCGACAGGCAGCCCGTCGGGCGCGACGGTGGCCTGCGCGCCGAAGGTGAGAAAGCCGAGCACGACGGCGACCAGCGCACCGGCCACCGCGGCGAGTAAGGCGAAGGCCCCGGCGGGGCGACGGTTCGACATGACCGTCCTCCATTTATTCGTCATCTGTTGAATTAGCTGCCAAGGTAAGCCTCGCGGCCACGGAAGTCAACAGACGTTGAATTAGCTCACCGGTACCGTCGGCCGCGTGACTACTCCGCATCGGCTCGTGCTGTGGGACATCGACCAGACCCTCGTGGACCTGCGCGGCGTCGGCGCCGCCTGGTACACGACCGCGCTCGCCGAGGTCGCCGGCGTGGAACTGCGGGCGTTGCCGAATTTCGGCGGCCGCACCGAACGCGCCATCAGCGCCGACATCCTGACCTCGCACGGCGTCGAGCCCACCGAGGAGAACGTGCGCAAGCTCTGGCTCGCGCTGATCGCGGTCTCCGAGAGCCACGCCCCGACGCTGGCTTCGAGCGGCCGGGCGCTCCCGGGCGCGAAGGACGCGCTGAACGCCTTCGCGACGCAGGGCGGCATCGTCCAGACCCTGGTCACCGGGAATCTGCCGGAGATCTCCGTGCACAAGCTGACCGCGTTCGACCTGCACGAGCACGTGGACTTCGAGATCGGCGGCTACGGCTCACTCTCGGCGCACCGCCCCGATCTGGTGCCCGCCGCCGTCGGCCACGCTTCGGCGAAACACGGCACCGAGTTCGCGCCGGCGTCGGTCGTCGTCATCGGCGACACCCCGGACGACGTACGAGCCGCTCTCGACAACGGCGCCGTCGCGGTGGCCGTGGCGACCGGGCAGTTCAGCGCGGAGGAACTGGCCGACGCGGGCGCGCACACCGTGCTCGCGGACCTGTCCGACCTGGCAGCGGTGCGTGCGGCCGTGCTCGGGGACGTTAACTAAGCTCGCTTCATGGCATACCCAGGCGGTGGCAACGGCTGGCCGGAGCAGCAACCACAACAGCCCTACCAGCAGCAGGGCTACCCGCAGCAGTACCCCCAGCAGCAGTACCAGGGTTACCAGCAGTTCCCGCAGCAGACGTACCAGGGTTTCGCGCCGGAGCCGCCGAAGAAGGGCAACAAAGGGCTGTGGATCGGCCTCGGCGCGTTCCTCCTGGTGATCGCCGTCGGCGCCACGCTGTTCTTCGTCCTGCGTGACGGCGAAGAGCCGCAGCCCCAGGCCGGGCCGCCTTCCTCCGCGCCGGTGCCGCCGTCGTCTTCGGCGTCGAAGCCGCCGTCCTCGAGCAGTGATGCCCCGAAGGACAACAAAGTCCCCTCGACGACGCCCGGCTGGCAGGGGATCCTGTCGGTGAAGGACAAAACCGCCTACGACCTGCCCCCGTCGGGCTGGGAGACCAAGCCGGGCTATGTCACCGGGAACACCGAGCGGGACATGAAGATGGTGATCCACGAAGCGATGAGGTACAAGCTCGGCGCTTGCCCCGACGTCAGCGGTTCGCACCGCGGACTGGTCGGCTTCGCCACCGCGGACCAGATCCCCGTCGAGAACGCCGCCCGGGGCGCTGTCCGGCTCTGGATCCAGTCCGCCACCGGCAAGGCCGACGTGCCGCTGCCCGAGCTCAAGCAGATCACCATCGCCGGCGGCACGATCCAGGCGCTCAGTTCCACCGCCTCGTTCACCCCGAGCGAAGGCGAAGGTTGCCGGGCTCCGAGTGTGAAGGTCACTTCGGCGGCCTTCAAGAACGGTGAGCAGACCATCTGCTTCGTGATGGTCCTCGACCAGGGCACCCCGGACGCCCTGCCCGAAGCGGACGCGCAAATGATCCTCGCGAGTTTGAGGCCGCAGCAATGACCGGCCCCGGTGGGAGGAACGACGAACCTCGGCAGTGGTTCGTCGATCCCCTCACCGGGCAGCCGCTCGAAACCGAGGCCGAACGGACGGGACCGCTTCCGGTCGTCCGGGACGCCGTCCCGCCCCGCCGTCGCCTGCGCCTGAGGCCGACGCTGGGCGTCCTCGGGCTGGCCGTCGTCCTCGCCGTCGGCGCGACGGCCACCTACCAGGCGAAGACCGCGCCTCCACCGCTGTCCGCCCACGACCTCGTCCTGCCCGACCCGGTGCCCGCCACGCGGATCCAGCCGGTGATCGCGGGCTGGCAACCGGTGGTGTCCGGCGATCACCCGTTCGTCTACGACGTCCCGCCCGATTGGACGCTCGAAGAGCCCGACGTCGCCATCGGCTACGAGACCCCGGCCGGTGACCTCGTCACCCTGCAGGGGGTCGCGCGGTTCCGCCGGGCGTTCTGCCCCAGCACCGATCTCTCGGCACGCGCGACGGCGGGATTCACCACGATCGACGAAGGCGAAGTCGGCAGCCTCGCCCAGGCCGCCGAGGAAACGACGCTGCGCTGGGCCGAAGCGGCGTACGGACGCTCCGCGACGGCGGAGATCGGCGAACCCGGGCCGGTGCCCGTCCTGGACGGCGGGACGACCGCCACCGCCGTGACCACCTCCGTCGTCCCCGCCCCGGACGGGCCGTGCCCCGCCCCGTCGGTCGCGATCACCGCGATCGCCCTCCCGTTGCGCGCGCTGCCCGGATCCGGCCGCTACCACGTCCTCCTCGTACTGGCGGACCAGGAGATCCCCGGTGCGATAGCCGGCGGTGTCGTCCTCAAGATGGGTGAGAGCATCCGTCGCGAGTAGCACTCCCCTAAGGGATAAATGGGTCCCGTGCCGGATGTGTCCGAGCACCTCCCGGACCTAATTTGAGTTCCATGCCAAAAGGGGGAAGCGGGACGGCCGCGCCGGGCCGGACACGCAAGATCATCACGGTGCTGAGGCACCGGCTGCCGTTCACCAGCCTCGTCACGCTGACCATGCTCGCGCTCGCCTTGGCCACGGGCGCGCTCTGGTCGGCCGCCGAGGACCGCGCGGTGTACCCGTACATCGCGTATGGGCTGCCGTCGCTCGAATCAGGCCGGTGGTGGACCTTGTTCACCGGACCGCTGTTCGCGGTCGTCCCGCTGTACTACCTGCCGATGGTGCTCAGCTTCGCGTTGTTCGCCGGGTTCGCGGAATGGCGGCTCGGCACCCGGCGGGCGATGGCCGTCGCCATCGGCGGCCAGTTCGTCAGTGTCCTGGTGGCGGTCCAGTTCCTGGCGCTGAGCCGCAACTCCGGCTGGGAATGGGCGGAACGGGTCGCCACCAGTCTCGACGTCGGGTTCTCCGGCGGCGCGCTCGCCGCGGTCGCGGTCGCCAGCGCCACCCTGCGCCCGCCGTGGCGCCTGCGGTTGCGCGCCGGGCTGTGCGTCTACGCCGGGGTCGCGATCATCTTCGTCGGCACGCTGGCCGACCTCGTGCACTTCTTCGCCCTCGTCCTCGCCCTGCCGTTCGGCCGGAAGTTCCTCGGTGCCAAGGATTCCTCGCGCGAACGGCGGCCCAGCCTGCGCGAGTGGCGGTTCTACGTCATGGCGGGCCTGCTGGTGCTGACGGTCGCCGAACTGGTGATGTCCTTCGTACCGGGCAACGGTCCCTTCGGTTCGTCCGAAGAGCTTTCGCTGTCCACCTGGGAAGTCGTCGTCCTGTGCCTGATCGTGGTGCCGATCCTGAACGGCCTGCGCAAGGGCAGCCAGGTCGCCTGGTGGTGCGCGATGATCCTGACCTCGTTCGTCATCCTGCAGGTGATGGTCTACGGCGGGGTGCTCACGCTGGCGGAGATCTTCGGCGAGGACGCCGGCGTGGTGGATCCGCCGCTGTTCTTCGTGGACAACCTGCTCTGGACGGTCGAATTCGCCCTGCTGGTCTCCTCCCGCGGCGCCTTCCGCGTGCCGTCGCGGCGGAAATGCCGCCGCCTCGGCCGGATGGGCAACCCCGCGCTGGCCCGCACGCTGCTCAGCCGCCACGGCGGGAGCACACTTTCGTGGATGACGACCTGGCCGCAGAACTCGTACTTCGTGGCCGCGGACGGCAAGTCCTACCTCGCCTACCGCCGGCACGCGGGGGTCGCCATCGCCCTCGGCGACCCGATCGCCCCGGACGGCGCCGCCGACCGGACGATCGCCGAGTTCATCACGATGTGCGAGAACACCGGTCTCGTGCCGTGCCTGTTCTCCGCCACCGGCGACACCACCGCCAAGACCGAAGAGCTGGGCTGGAAGCAGGTCCAAGTCGCCGAGGACACCCTGATCGAACTGGAGACGCTGGAGTTCCGCGGCAAGCGCTGGCAGGACGTGCGGACCGCGCTCAACCGGGCCAAGAAGGACGGCATCGAGTTCCGGCTCGTGCGGCTCGCCGATCAGCCGCGCGCGGTGATCTCGCAGGTCCGCGCGATCTCCGAGGAGTGGATCAGCGACAAGGGCATGCCGGAAATGGGCTTCACCCTCGGCGGCGTCGACGAGGCGATGGATCCCGAGACCCGGGTGGGTCTCGCGGTGGACGCCGACGGCGTGGTCCACGGCGTGACGTCGTGGCTGCCGGTGTACACCGGCGCGGGCGCGATCGGCGGCTGGACCCTCGACGTCATGCGCAAACGCGCCGACGGGTTCCGCCCGTCGATGGAGTTCCTGATCGCGTCTTCGTGCCTGGCCTTCCGCGAGGAAGGGGCGAAGTTCGTCTCGCTGTCCGGTGCGCCGCTGGCGAGCTCCGGCGAACCCGCGCACGCCGTCGAGCGGGTGCTCGACGCGCTCGGCACGATGATGGAACCGTTCTACGGCTTCCGTTCGCTGCACGCGTTCAAGGCGAAGTTCCAGCCGCGCCACGTGCCGCTGTACCTCGCGTTCCGCGACGAGGCGGACCTGCCGCGGATCGGGATCGCGCTCGGCCGGGCGTATCTGCCGAACACCGGGCTGCTGCGGCTGGCGAAGCTCGCGCGGTCGGGCAAGAAGCCTCAGCGCACGCTCGTGAACCCGCAGCCGCGAAGTACTTCTTCGCTGGCTTCACGGTAGAAGAGGCCATGCCCCGCGGAAGCCACTTTCGGGACATCAGGCGTCGCAAAAAGTGGCTTTCGCGACCTGCCACGTTTGACTTTCGACCCAACACAAACCAGACATTTCACCGCCTGGAGGCGTCCCGCAGTCCGGCTCCGCCTGCAGCCTCAGCGCAACGTCGACGGTGGCGGCGTGATGGTCTTGCGGTCGGCCTCCGGGACACCCCGGTAGGTCTTGAGGATCTTCAGGATCAGCTCGCGGTTCGCTCCGCCCGGCGCGTCCTGGCCCGAATAGACGGCCAGGGCCGCCGAGGCTTCGCCCAGCTCCGGCGCGAGCACACCGACCAGGGCGCGCTGGGCGCCACAGGGCCCCGGCGGGGTGACGACCTCCGCGAAAACGATGCTGGCGGGGACCTTCTTGCCGGTGCCGAGGGTGAATTCGGCCTGCTGGGGCGGTTCCGGGGTGATCTTGGCGGTCAGCGGGCCGTTCTCCGGGTTGTACGCACTGATGGCGAGATCGTCGACCGCCTTCTTCGCGGCGGCGGCGGGATCGGAGACCTTGATGTTGGCCACGCCGGCGCCGCCGACCCTGCTTCCCTTCTCCTGCGGACAGTAACCTTCGCCGACGAAGGCGCTGGCGACCATGGTGATGCCCGGGACCTGGGTGCCCTTTTCCCAGCCGTGGATCGTGCCGGGTTTCGGCGTCCAGTTCGGCGGGACGTCGTAGGCGTAGACGCCGTCCTTCCCGGCCACCGACTGCCAGCCTTCGGTCACCGGCGGCGCGACGACCCGGGGCGAAGGCGTGTAGACGACCGGAGCCCGGGTGGTCGGCGCGCTGCTGTCCGACGAGCTGCCGCCGTTGTTCGCGAGCGCGGCGACCGTGATGACGCCGAGCGTCGCGAAGAAGCCGTACATGGCCCTTCGCCCGCTCCGCGACATCGGCTGCTTCGCGGGCTTCTCCGGCTCCGGCTCGGCTACCGCCGGGGTCTCAGGAGCGGGCGTGTAGCCGGACGAGTCCGAGGGCTGATAACCCCCGAACCCGTCCAGCGCCGCGTTGTCCTCGTAGCCCGGGGAATCCCGGCGCTTCTTGCCGAACATTACGAACGGACGAGTTTGACCAGGTGCTCCACGACCGCGTCGACGGCGATCTCCTCGCGCTCGCCGGTGCGGCGGTCCTTGACCTCGACGACACCGTTCGCCAGGCCGCGCCCGACGACGAGGATCGTCGGCACACCGACGAGTTCGGCGTCCGCGAACTTCACGCCGGGGGTGGCCTTGCGGTCGTCGAGGACGACCTCGACACCGGCGGCGTCCAGTTCGGCGGCGAGCTTCTCCGCGCCCGCGGCGACCGTCTCGTCCTTGCCGGCGATGACGACGTGCACGTCGAACGGCGAGACCTCGCGCGGCCAGACGATGCCGAGGTCGTCGTGGTTCTGCTCGGCGAGCACGCCGACCAGCCGCGAGACGCCGACGCCGTACGAACCCATGGTGATGCGGATGGGCTTGGAGTCCGGGCCCAGCGCGTCGAGCTCGAACGCGTCCGCGTACTTGCGGCCCAGCTGGAAGATGTGCCCGATCTCGATCCCGCGGGCGGCGACCAGGGTGCCCTTGCCGTCGGGCGACGCGTCGCCCTCGCGGACCTCGGCGGCCTCGATCGTGCCGTCGCCGGTGAAGTCGCGGCCCGCGACCAGGTCGACCACGTGGTGGTCGCGCTCGTCGGCGCCGGTGACCCAGGCGGTGCCGTCGACGACGCGCGGGTCGAGCAGGTAGCGGACGCCGTTGTCCTTCAGCGCCTTCGGGCCGATGTAGCCCTTGACGAGGAAGGGGTTCTTGGCGAAGTCGGCCTCTTCGAGCAGCTCGAACTCGGCGGGCTCGAGCGACGCTTCGAGGCGCTTCGTGTCGACCTCGCGGTCGCCGGGGAGGCCGATGGCCAGCAGCTCCCACTCCTTCGCGCCCGGCTGGCGGGTCTTCACCAGGACGTTCTTGAGCGTGTCCGCGGCGGTGAAGGTGCGGCCGAGATCGGCGTTGTTGAGGAACGCGACCAGCGACTCGATGGTCGGGGTGTCCGGCGTGTGGTGGACCTTCGCCTCGGGCAGGCCCTCGATCGGCTTCGCCTCGGGAGCGGGCGTGGTGACCGCTTCGACGTTGGCCGCGTAACCCGATTCGGTGCTGCGGACGTAGGTGTCCTCACCCGTCTCGGCGACGGCGAGGAACTCTTCGGAGGCCGAGCCGCCCATCGCGCCGGAGGTCGCCTTGACGACGACGTACTCGATACCGAGGCGGTCGAACAGCTTCGTGTACGCCTGGCGGTGCAGCTCGTACGACTTGGTCAGGCCCTCGTCGTCGAGGTCGAAGGAGTAGGAGTCCTTCATGACGAACTCGCGGCCGCGCAGGATGCCGGCCCGGGGGCGCGCCTCGTCGCGGTACTTCGTCTGGATTTGGTACAGGACGACCGGATAGTCCTTGTACGAGCTGTATTCACCCTTCACGGTGAGCGCGAAGAGCTCTTCGTGCGTCGGGCCAAGGAGGTAGTCGGCGCCCTTTCGGTCCTTGAGGCGGAACAACGCGTCGCCGTACTCGGTCCACCGGCCGGTGGCCTCGTAGGGCTCCTTCGGCAGCAGCGCGGGGAACTGGATCTCCTGCGCGCCGATGGCGTTCATCTCTTCGCGGACGACGTTCTCGATACGGCGCAGCACCCGCAGGCCCAGCGGCAGCCAGGAGTAGCCGCCCGGGGCGACCCGGCGGACGTAGCCGGCGCGTACCAGGAGCCGGTGGCTCGGTACCTCGGCGTCCGCCGGATCCTCACGCAGGGTGCGAAGGAACAACGACGACATCCTGGTGATCACTTCTGGGCTCCTCGCTGGAATTACGTGCTTAGACGTTCTGCGCAGCGTAGTCACCCCGCCCCGGGCCGGTTCAACCGGTTATCGCGGGCGCCCGGTTTTGTCGGTGGGTGCGGCTAGCGTGCCGCCATGGGTATCGAACTGGGCATGATCACGATCGACTGCGCGGATCCGCGCGGGCTCGCGGCGTTCTGGACGAAGGCGCTCGGGGTCGAGGTGGATCAGGACCACGGCGGCGAGTTCCTGATCCTGCACGCCAAGAAGGAGAACGGGCCGGTGTTCGCCTTCCAGCGGGTGCCGGAGGAGCGGGCGGGCAAGAACCGGGTCCACATGGACTTCGGTACCGACGACATGGAGAAGGAGGTGGAGCGTCTGGTCGGGTTGGGCGCGAAGAAGCTGGACAGACACGAGATGCCGGGCTTCGCCTGGACGGTGCTGGCCGATCCCGTCGGCAACGAGTTCTGCGTCGCGGCCCACGGAGGGTGACGCCGGTCGCGGCGGCCAGAATGGCGGCATGACGGAGCGAGCCATCCTGCCCTGGTCCGATATCGAGCTGCCCGAGGGCCTGAACGCGCGGCTCTACGACGGTCTGGGCCCGCTGCCGGACGAGGGCCTCGATGAGGTCGAGGTCTACGTGCTGCCCTACGACACCGGCGCCGAGCCGATGAAGCTGCTCTCGCGGCTTCCGTCGCTGAAGCTCGTGCAGTCGTTGTCGGCCGGGGTGGAGAAGCTGATCCCGCTGGTGCCGGCGGGGGTGAAGCTGGCCAACGGCCGCGGCCTGCACGACCTCAGCGTGGCCGAACACGCGCTGGCGCTGATCCACGCCTCGCAGCGGGATCTGCCGCGCTGGTTCGCGCAGCAGGCGACGGCGTCGTGGGAACGCGAGCACACGCGTTCGCTGGCCGACAGCCGGGTGCTGCTGGTCGGTCACGGTTCGATCGGCCAGGCCATCGAGCGGCAACTGGTCGCGGCCGAGGCGGTCGTGACCAGCGTGGCGAGCACGGCCCGGCCCGCGGAGCGCGTGCACGGCGTGGGTGAGCTGGCCGAACTGCTGCCGTCCGCCGACATCGTGGTCCTGATCCTGCCCGAAACGCCCGCGACCATGGGCCTGTTCGGCGCCGCGCAGCTCGCCGCGCTGCCGGACGGCGCCCTGGTCGTGAACGTCGGGCGAGGCTCGGCGATCGACACCGCGGCGCTCACGGCCGAGACCGTCTCCGGGCGGCTGCGTGCCGCGCTGGACGTCGTCGACCCGGAACCGCTGCCCGCCGGGCATCCACTGTGGACCACGCCGGGTGTGATCGTCACGCCGCATGTCGCGGGCGGTTCGGCGTCGTTCTACCCGCGCGCGAAGCGGCTGGTCGCCGAGCAGTTGCGCCGGTACGCCGCCGGTGAGGAGCCGCTGAACCTCGTGAGCGGTATGGACGGTTAGAACCGTCCTGGCCACTCACGAGTCCTTTCTCCCCGCCCCGAGGTGTCGCCCGTCGGCCCCCCGCCGGTGGCGTTGCGAAAGCCACTTTCGCAACGTTGAAGGTTGCGAAAGTGGCTTTCGCAACGGGGCCCCGGCCGCAGTGAAGTAGCGACGGCTCTAGTCGAGGCCGATGTCGCGAAAGCCACTTTCGGGACACCTGACGTCGCGAAAGTGGCTTTCGCGACACACCTCGACGCCACTAGACGAACGCGGCGCCCGAATCGGGAGGGTACAAGCCGAACAGAGCGCCACCAGCAAGACGTGAAAGGGCCTTTCGCCGCATCAGACGCAGCGAAAGCTCCCTTCAGCCCAGCTGTGAGGAGCCGCTGAACCTCGTGATCGGTATGGACGGTTAGAACCGTCCTGGCCACTCACGAGCCGGGCTGCTGCCGCACGGAGGGCGGACACACGTTCGCCGCAGGCACAAGGTCGTCTGTGAAGGGTTTGGGACACTCGACGTCCCGATCCTTCATAGACGGCGCCGGCCGCCGCGCTACTGCCAGTGCGTCCGGTAAGCGAGCCACTCGCGCATGGCCGCCGCGAGACGGCGCTGCGCCGCGCGCACACCCGTCGTCGCGGGCGGTTCCGGTAAGCGGGACGCTCGTTCGGCGTGCCCGGCCAGCGCGACGCCGAACGCGGTGACCGCCCAGACCGGGACCCCGGCCAGCACGGGGCGCCGCCGGAGCAGGCGGTCGACGTCGGCGGGTTCGTGCCCGGCGTCGAGCAGGTACGGGACGAGCGCGACCAGATCGAGCCAGCCCGCGCCCCGCGCCGGGTAGCGCCAGTTGGTGACCAGCACCCGGCCCGGCCCGGTCCGCACCAGGTATTCGGGCTGGATGTCGTTGTGCAGCAACGTGTCCCCGGCCGACCAGGGATGCCACGACGTCTCCAGCTGGACGAGCCGGTCGAGGTTGCGGACGGCCCAGCCGTCGAGGTCGTCCGGCGGTTCCTTCGCCAGTTCGTGCCAGCCCCGCAGGAGCGGGCCGAGATCGTCGAGGGCGTCCGGGACGTCGGGCAGCGGACACGGTGTGAGCGTGCGCCTGAGCGCGCCGAAGGTGGCCAGCACCGCGGAAAGGTCCGGCGATCCGGGGCGCAGGTTCGGCCTGGTGCCGTCGAAATCGGCGAACGCGAGCACCAGCCATTCACCGTCCACAAAGGACAGAAGCTTCGGCGTGGGTGCCTCCGCGGGAAGCCGCCGCGCGATGGCGGCCTCCGTCCGGTAGCCGCCCGCGCGCGGGCTGTCCGCGGGGATCGCCTTCAGGAAGACCCAGCGGTGATCGCGTTCGAGTTCGAGCCGCGCGGCGACACCGCCGTCGAATTCCGGGGTCTGCCACAGCGAACGACGGACCGCCGACCCGAGCTCACGCTCCACGGCGTCACGCGTCGCCGACGGCAGGTCGTGCCAGCCGAGGCGTGCGGAAACCGGCAACGCCCTACCACCCCCAGCGATCTCATCCGAGAAGATCGACTGTACCGAAATCCGCCCTTTCGGGTGACAACCGGTCAGGTCGGAACGGGCTTCACGTACCCGGCCCAGCGCTGGAACTCGCTGAACCCGACGCGCTCGTAGACCCCGAGGGCTCGGTGGGTGTTGTCCTGGTCGACGTTGAGCGAAGCCCGCTGGAAACCGTCGGCCTTGGCCTGGACGAGCGTGTGCCCGAGCAGCGCGCCCGCGATCCCGCGCCCGCGAAGGCCCGCGTCGGTCGCGACGTGGCTGACGTACAGATCCTTCACGCCGGTGGCCGCCGTATCGGAGGCGAAGTGGGCGCTCAGCACCATCGCGACCACCCGGTCCCTGTCCGGGCTCAGCAGCAGGGACGACAGGTGCGGCTGGAAGTCCTTCGCACCGACGACCAGATGCCGCCAGGCCTCCGGGGACTGCTCCGTGCTTCCCCAGTGGTCGGCGAAGGTCTCGTTACGGGACCGCAGTGTGAGGGCTTCGTACTTCTGCTCGTACGCGACGAGCGGGAACTCCTCGGGCAGCGGTTTCAGCGGCGGGATCGAGCCGAGGTCGGCCCGCATGTCGACGAACCACCGGGCGTGCTCGTACCCGGCGTCCACGAGTACCTCGGAGAGCCAGCGTTGCTTGGTGTTGGCCGCGGCGTGCAGCTCCAGCGGTACGTCCGGGTGGGACTTCGCGTGGAGCGCCTTGCCCGCCTCCTCGAACCAGCCGGTGAGGCGCGCGGCGATCGCGTCGTCGCGGTACGCGGGGTGGACGAGCGTCTCGACCCGCATCATGTGCACCGGATCGGCCGCGTCACGCTTCCGGAGCAGACCGTAGGCGACCAGCGTTTCACCGTCCCACGCGCTGGTGGACGCCGTCGGCAGGTCGACGGTCGGCGTACCGATCTCTTCGGCGAGATCCTCCGCGCTGTAGTGCTCCTCGATCGGCTCGACACGCTCCGCCTCGGCGAAGGTCTCGGCCAGTCGCGGCATGTCGTCCATGGTCAGCGGGCGCCAGGTCAGGCTCATGCGGACGAGGCTAAGCCCGCGCCTCGGGGTGACGCACCCCATTTAGTTACGCTTCCGTGGTGCTCGTGCTCCTCCCCCCTTCCGAGACCAAGGCCGCCGGCGGCACCGGCGCGCCGCTGGACCTCGACGCGCTGTCGTTCCCGGAGCTGAACCCGACCCGGGCGAAGCTGGCCGACGCGCTGACCGAACTGGCCGCCGACGTCCCGGCCAGTGTCGCCGCGCTGGGCATCACGCCGCGGCAGGCCGACGAGGTCGCCCGCAACGCCGAGCTGTGGAGTTCCCCCACGATGCCCGCGCTGCGCCGCTACACCGGGGTCCTCTACGACGCGCTCGACGTGAAGTCGTTCACCAAGGCGACGCTGGCGAAGGCCGAGAAGCGCCTCGCCGTCGCTTCAGCGCTGTTCGGCGTGGTCGCGGCGACCGACCCGATCCCCGCGTACCGGCTTTCGGGCGGCAACGCGCTGCCGTCGCTCGGCACCGTCCGCAGCGTGTGGAAGCCGGTCCTCGAACCGGCGCTCCAAGGCGTCGAGGGGCTCGTCGTCGACCTGCGGTCCGGGACCTACTCGGCGCTGGCGAAGCTCCGCCCCGACGCGGTGACCGTGCGCGTCGTGACCGAGGACGCGAAGGGCAACCGGACCACGGTGAGCCACTTCAACAAGGCGTACAAGGGACGGCTGGCCGCGGAACTGGTGAAGTCGCGCAGCGAACCGTCCACTGTGGAGCAGCTGATGCGGGTCCTGACGAAGGCGGGCCTCGACGTCGAGCGCACCGGTGACCACAGTATCGAGCTGCTCACCGGCGACGGGGCGCATTAGTTCCGTACCCCTACGGGCTTCTTCCTCGGTTGTTCCGCCAGGTGCACATGCGGAAAGTGATTTCCAGCCACCTGGAAAGGAACCACCGTGAACAGAAGACAACGGCTGCTGGGGATCGCCACCGCCACCCTCGGCTGCCTCTCGGTCCTCCTGCCCGCTCCGGCGGCCGCCGCGAACCTGCCCGCCGTCACCCCGACGGATCAAGCGGTCGTCCCCGGTGGACTGCACACGAACTCCATCGGCGGCACCCCCGCCTCGGTCAAGGACCATCCCTTCATCATCGCGGGCCTGCGCGAAGGGGGAACGCGGCCGCAGGGCCAGACCTGCACGGGTTCGGTCGTCGCGCCGCGCAAGATCCTGATCGC
Organism: Amycolatopsis sp. PSD-21; assembly: GCF_055561455.1. Lineage (NCBI taxonomy): Bacteria > Bacillati > Actinomycetota > Actinomycetes > Pseudonocardiales > Pseudonocardiaceae > Amycolatopsis > Amycolatopsis sp. PSD-21. The sequence continues at coordinate 6,667,606 of NZ_CM145712.1, forward strand.
GGCGCACTGCAAGGACGCGGCAGGCGAGAAGTCCTTCCTCTACGGGCTGGACGATCTCAACGCCGGTGGCGGGACGCGGATCGGTGTCGTCAGCTACGAGAAGCACCCGAAGTACGTCAACTTCGATCAGGGTTACGACGTCGCGGTGGTCACCACGGACGCCGACATCCCGGTGCCGGGCGGCCAGTACGCGAAGGTCGCGACCTCGGCCGACACGGAGTTGCACAAGCCGGGCAAGTCGGGGCTCGGGCTCGGCTACGGCAAGAAGGACCACAACGACGACACCCGCAACGTCGAGCTGCACAAGTTCACGCTGCCCATCGTCCAGGGCGGCAACTGCAGCGGGGTCGGCGCGGGTTTCAAAGACGCGACGATGATCTGCAGCGGCTACAGCGACGGCCGCGTCACGATCCTGCCCGGCGACAGCGGCGGTCCGCTGATCGTGGACGGCAAGGTCGTCGGTGTCGCTTCCTGGAGCCGTAGCGACTTCAAGTGGTACAGCGTGTACGGCAGGCTCAACAACGAGATGGGCGACTGGGTCAAGCAGCAGATCGGCGAGCCGCAGAACCCGGAGAAGTTCTCGCTCGGCGTGACGCCGTCGGCCCTCAAGGTCGAGCCTGGCAAGTACGTGTCGGCCACGGTGACCAGCAAGCCGGGCAAGAACGGCGCGGAGAAGGTCGATCTCAGCGCGACGGGACTTCCCGAGGGCGCGACGGCCACGTTCCAGCCCTCGTCCATCACCTCGGGTGAGTCGGCGAAGGTGAGCATCGAGGTGCCCGCCGGAACGGCCGAAAAGGACTACGCGGTCACGATCTCGGGCAAGGGCACCACCGACACCGCGACCACGAACCTGACGCTGACCGTCGGCGACGGCGCGCCGCAACCCGGCGAGCTCAAGGTCGCCCTGAGCCCCACCAGCGGGACCTCGCAGCCCGGTTTCTTCAGCAACGTCACGGTTTCCGCCACCGGGGGCACGGGCGCGATCACACTGTCGGCGTCCGGGCAGGGGCTGCCGTTCGCACCGTTCTTCAACCCGAAGACGATCTCGAGCGGCGGCAGTTCGACCATGCAGGTGGTCGCGCCGTTCCAGCGGGGCACGTACCCGGTGACCGTCACCGCGACGGACTCGGCGGGCAAGACCGCCACCGCCACCTATACCCTCACCGTCCAGTAAGCGAACGCGCGTGAAGGCCCCCTTCCCTCGGCTGAGCCGAGGGAAGGGGGCCTTCACGCGCTTGCCAGGACAGCCATGGCGGCGTTGTGGCCGGGGATGCCCGAGACACCGCCGCCCCGCACGGCCCCCGCACCGCAGAGCAGGACCCGCTCGTGCGCGGTCTCGACACCCCAGCGACCCACCTGGGCGGCCTCCGCCGCGTAAGGCCACGACAGATCGCGATGGAAGATGTGTCCCGCGGGCAGTCCCAGCTCGGCTTCGAGGTCCAGGGGCGTCTTCGCCTCGACGCACAAGCCGCCGTCCGGCGACCGCAGCACACAGTCCTCGATCGGCTCGGCCAGCACACTGTCCAAAGAGGACAACGTCGCCCGCAGCGCCTCGTCACGCGCGGCGTCGTTGCGCCCCTCGAACAGCCGCGCGGGCATGTGCAGGCCGAACAACGTCAGCGTCTGCACCCCGGCGGCCCGTTCGGCCGGGCCGAGGATCGACGGGTCGGTCAGCGAATGGCAGTAGATCTCGCACGGCGGCAGCGACGGGATCCGGCCCGCCGACGCCTCGGCGTAGGCCGTCGCCAGCTGCTCGTAACTCTCGTTGACGTGGAACGTCCCGCCGAACGCCTCCCGCGGATCGACACTCGGATCACGCAGCCGCGGCAACCGTGACAGCACCATGTTCACCTTGAGCTGCGCGCCTTCCGGCGCCTCCGGCGGCTCCTCCCCCAGCAACCGCGCGAGCGTCCGCGGCGCGACGTTCGACAGCACGTGCCCGCCACGCACCACGAACCCGTCGTCGCCGAGCCGGTAACGCACCGAGCCACCGGGGTCGATCGACAGCACTTCGGCACCGGTTATCAGCCGTGCCCCGGCGGACGCCGCGGCCGACGCGAGCGCCCCGGTCACCGCGCCCATCCCGCCCACCGGCACGTCCCAGTCGCCGGTCTCGTTGCCGATCACGTGGTAGAGCAGGCACAGGTTCTGCCGGAAATCGCCGGCGCCGGCGAAAGTGCCGATCAGCGCGTCGGTCAGGACGACACCGCGGACGACGTCGTCGCCGAACATCCCGGTGAGCGTTTCCGAGATCGGCCGTTCGAACAGCGCGTCCCACGCCTCCGGCTCGATACCCGAGCGCAATTCCTCCTTGGACACCAGCGGTTCGGTCAAGGTGGGGAAAGTCCGTTTCGCGACCTGGGACGTCATCGCGTAGAACCGCCGCCAAGCCTCGTAGTCCTTTGTGGACCCGGTGAGCGCCGAGAACGACGCCGCCGTACGGCCGTCATCGCCCGTGTCGACAAGGAGACCCCCGTCGCCGACGGGCGTGTACGAAGACATCCGCCGCCGCCGGAGATCGAGGCCGAGCCCCAGCTCCGCGATGATCTTGCGGGGCAGCAGGCTCACCAGGTACGAGTACCGCGACAGCCGGACGTCGACGCCGGTAAAGGCACGAAAGGAGACCGCCGCCCCGCCGACCTCGTCACGCCGTTCCAGCACCAGCACCGAGCGGCCGGCCCCGGCCAGGTAGGCCGCCGCCACCAGGCCGTTGTGCCCGCCACCGACGATCACGGCGTCATAGGACTCCATGCGAAAGCCTCCCAGCGAAAACGACGATGCGCCGCGGTCATCGTGACCGCGGCGCACCGCCGTTCGCAAGGACTCAGAAGGTGATGGAGAAACCTTCGATCGTCCCGCTGTCGAACCGGTAGACGTCACGGACCCGCAGTTTCCAGGTCCCGTTCGCCGGTTCGGACGAGGCGTTCACCGTGTACGACGTGTGCACGCCGGTCGCCTCGCCGATCCCTCCCGCCTGCTTGAGGCCGAACACCGCACCGCTCGGCCCGATCAGGTCTATCGCCAGGTCACCGGTGTAGGTGTGCGCGATGTCGACCTTGACCGGCAGCGTCGCCGACGCCTTCCCGTCGCAGCCTTCCTGCGTCACCGAACTGGTCACCGCGTCACCCGCGTCCGGAATGGACACCGGTGTCGTGTTGGACTTGACCCCGCACGTCGGCGTGGGGCCACCGCCGCCGATGAACGACACGTTCAGCAGTTTGTTGACCGTGCCGGACGGCAGTCCCTTGAGCACGCCGTCGGAGGCGTTGTTCACCAGCGCGTCCCGCGTCTGCTGCGCGGTGGCGCCGGAATTCGCGGCGAGGTACAGCGCCGCCGCCCCGGCCACGTGCGGCGTGGCCATCGACGTCCCGCTCATGTTCGCCGAACCACCGTTGGACGTGGACAGCGACGTGATGTTGCTGCCAGGGGCGAAGATGTCCACGCACGAACTGTGGTTGGAGAACGAGGATTTGTTGTCGCTCTGGTCCGAGGCGCCGACCGTGATCGCCTCGGGGACCCTGGCGGGGCTGACGTTGCAGGCGTTCTGGTTCTCGTTGCCCGCCGCCACCACGTAGACGAAGCCGGCCGCGATGGACTTCTTGATGACGTCGTCGCCGAGCCCGACCTGGTCCATCCGCAGGCTCAGGTTCGCCACCGCCGGTTTGGTGCCGTTCGCGGTGATCCATTCGGCCGCGTCCACGATGGCGGAGTCGGGACCGTTGCCCGAACAGTCGTTGCCCAGCACCTTCAGCCCGACGAGCTTGACCTTCTTGGCCACGCCGTAGGTCTTGCTGCCGATGGTGCCCGCGGTGTGACTGCCGTGCCCGTTGCAGTCCTTCCCGTTGCCGCCGACGAAGTCCTTGCCGATGGACGCGCGCCCCTCGTACTCCGGGTTCTCCGGGTTGATCCCGGTGTCGAGGTCGTACGCGGTGACGCCCTCGCCCGTGTTCGGATACGTGAAGCTCTTGTCGAGCGGCAGGTTCTTCTGGTCGACCCGGTCGAGTCCCCAGGTGGGATTGGTCTGCGTGCCGACGGCACGTGCGGTGCCGTCCTCATAGACCGCCTTGACCGCCGGGTCGGCCGCCAGCCGCCGGGCCTGCCGCTCGGACATGCCCTTGACCGAGAACCCGCGCAGCACGTTCTTGTACGCCGACCGGACTTCGCCGCCGTAGCGGCCGGTCAGCGCGGCCGAGGACTGCTCGACCGCCAGGGTGCCCACGTCGTGAAGCTCCACGATGTACTGATCGCCGTAGTGCTGCTTCGCCTGCACGACAACGCCCTCGGCCTCCGCGGCGAGGGCGTTGCCCGCGGCGAGCGCGGCCAGCGCGGTGGCCGCGACGGCCACCACACCGGCCCGCACGCCGCGCCGCATCAGAGACCCGTCACGTTCAGCAGCTTGTTGGTCGAACCGGTGCCCGGGCTCTTGACGACACCGCTGGTGGCGGCGTTGGCGAGACCGGAGGCGACGGCGGCCGGGGTGGCCGACGGGTTCGAGGTCAGGTAGATCGCGGCCGCGCCGGCGACATGCGGCGTCGCCATCGAGGTACCGCTCATCTGCTGGGTACCGCCACCGTTGCGCAGGGAGGTGATGCTGGTGCCCGGCGCGAAGATGTCGGTGCAGCTGCCGTAGTTCGAGAACGTCGACCGGCGGTCGTCGCTCTGGGTGGCGTTGACGGTGATGGCCTCACGCACCCGGGCCGGGCTGGTGCCGCAGGCGTCGGTGTTGGAATTGCCGGAGGCCACCGTGTTGGTGATGCCCGCGGAAACGGCGCGGCGCACGGCGGCGTCCACTCCGGAGTCGGCCGGGCCACCGAGGCTCATGGTGAGCACCGACGGGCCCTTGGCGTTCTTCACGACCCAGTCGATCCCGCTGATGATCTGCGAGTACTGGCCGCTGCCCTGGCAGTTCAGCACGCGGACCGAGACGATCTTGGCGCCCTTGGCGACCCCGTAGGTCGCGCTGCCGACCGTGCCGGCGACGTGCGTGCCGTGCCCCTGGCAGTCGCGGGCGTCGCTGTCGTTGTCGATGAAGTCGTACCCGCTGGTCGCACGGCCGCCGAATTCGGACTGGCGGTAGTCGACACCGGTGTCGAGGACGTAGACCGTCGCCCCGGCACCGTCGTTCGGGTAGGTGTACTTCCGGTCCAGCGGCAGGTTCTTCTGGTCGATCCGGTCCAGGCCCCAGGTCGGGTTGGTCTGGGTGCCGGTCATGTGGGCGACCGCGTCCTGCTGGACGAAGTCGACGTTCGGGTCGGCCGCGAGCCGTTTCGCCTGCGCCTCGGTCATCTTCGCCGAGAAACCGTTCAGCGCGGCGGTGTAGGTCGCCTTCACCTGGCCGCCGTACTTGGCCGCGAGCCCGGCGTCGCCGCTCTTGAGCGAGACGATGTACCCGTCCGTGACGGCTCCCGGCACACCGGCGCCGCGGATCTGCCCCTCGGCGGCCGCGGCCGGTCCGGCGAAGGCGACGGTGGCCGCCGCACAGGCCCCGGCGAGCACCGCACCCGCGATCCGGTGACGTCGAAGTTCTCCACGCATTTCCTGAGCTCCGTTCACTCGAACAGGTGGTTCACGCCGGCGGGGATCCGGGCCGGCGCCGTGACGTGCAGTCACGCATGAATCACTTTCGGGTGGCGGGACCTGCGCGAACAAGCGAGGCAACGGTCCGTAGGACTACGTATCTAATGGGGAAACTCCCCGTCCCTACGAAAGTTCTGTGACGGTCCGGGTGGGTTCCGTGAGCACTGAGCAGGCGCTTAAGCTGCGTTCACTCGAACGGTGTGGTTCGTGAAGCGGGGGTGACCCGGCAATGGTGATCGGTGGCTGCCGACGCAGGACGAGTTCTCCCGTGCTCGTCGGCCGTGAGGCGGAGTTACGCGAGCTGCTCGACGGCGCGATGCGCTCGCCGTCGGTGATCATGCTCGAAGGCGAAGCGGGGGTGGGCAAGACCCGGCTCGCCGCCGAACTGCTGGCCTGCGCCGAACTGGCCGGGCGGCCGGTCCTCACCGGAACGTGCCAGCCGCTGCGCGAGCCGTTCCCGTACGGCGTGGTCTTCGACGCGCTGAAGGACATCCGCCCGGCGCGCGAACTCAACCCCGTGACCGGCGTGCTCGCGCCTTATCTACCGGAACTCGCGGCCTTCCTGCCGGAGCCGCCGCCCCGCCTCGGTGATCCGAGGGCCGAACGGCACCGGCTCTTCCGCGCCGTCCGGGAACTGCTCGGTTCGCTGGGCCCGCACGTCCTCCTCGTCGAAGACCTCCATTGGACGGACGACGGATCCCGTCGCCTGCTGCGGTTCCTGATGACCGACCCGCCCGCGGGCCTGACGCTCCTGCTCACCTACCGGCGTGAAGAGACGCCCGGCGGCATCCCGCTCGGCAGCGCCTATCGGCCTGCTCCCGGGACCGCGCACGCGCTCGTCACGCTCCGGCCGTTGGACCGCGACGGCGTCCAGGCGCTGGTTTCGGCGCTCCTCGGCGAAGCTAACGTGTCCGCCGAGTTCGCCGCGCGGCTGCACGAACGGACTGCGGGGATCCCGTTCGTGGTCGAGGAGATCGTGCACGCGATCGGCGGCGTCGAGGGCGCGGTGCACGCCGACGGCACGACCGCGCGGCATCTGCTCGACACGGTCGAAGTCCCGGCGCTGTTACGGGAAGCGACGGTCGAACACCTCGTCGCGCTGCCGCCTGCGGCCCGGCGGATCGCCGAGGCAGCCGCGGTCCTCGCCACACCGTCCACTTCGGACCTGCTGGCCGCCGCGGCCGCGCTCTCCCCCGAGCGCGCCCGCCGCGCGCTCGTCCTCGCACTCGAACGCAACGTCCTGGTGGAGACCGGTGAAGGCACGTACGGTTTCCGGCACGCGTACGCCCAGCAAGCCGCGTACCTCACCATTCCCGGCCCCGATCGCCAGGAACTGCACCGGCGGGCCGCGCGGCTGCTGCGCGACCGGCTCCCGCAATCCCTGGTACGGCTGGCCGAACACTGCCGCAAGGCGGGTGACCGGGCCGGTGCCCTGAAGTACGGCGAAGCGGCCGCGGACCAGGCGTCGGCGGTCGGTGATCTCGCGACCGCGACGGATCTGCTCCGCACCCTGCTCGACGAACCGGGCCTGCAACCGTCCGATGTGGACAGACTGGCGGTCAAGTTCAGTTCGGTGGCGTGCAACGGTCTCGCGCAGACCGAGGTCGTCCCGGCACTGGAGCGGCTGCTCACCGACGGCAGGCTGTCCGGACGCCTGAGCGGCGAGGTCCGGCTGGGGCTCGGGCTCCTCCTGGTGCGCCAGGCGGGCGGACTGGAGGCCGCGAGGACCGAGATCGAGATCGCCGTCAACGACCTCGCCGACCGGCCCGACCTGGCCGGACGCGGGATGGGTGTGCTCGCGCAGCCGTGGGTCGGCGCGACCCCGCTGCGGGAGCACCGGCGCTGGATGGACCGGGTGGACGGGCTCATCGAACGGGCCACCGACCGGCGGCTGAAGATCATCCTGCTGGCCAACAACGCGGCGTCGCGGCTGCACATCGGCGACGCACGGGGCTGGGACATGCTGGACCGGGCGCCCACCAGCGTCGGTTCCGCCGACGAACAGCGGCATCTGGCGCGGCTGCACTGCAACAGCGCCGACGCCTGCGCCTGGACGGGCCACCATCGACGGGCCAGAAGCCTGTTGCACAGCGGGATGCAGCTGGCCGCCGACTGCGGGGCGCCGTACGTCGTCAGCACGGCCCGCGCGACGGCCGTCCACACCGACTGGCTCACCGGGAACTGGGACGGCCTCGCCGAACGGGCCTGCGCGCTGATCGACGAGTACCGCGATCTCCTGCCGGTGACCAGCGAACTGTGCCTGGTCCTCGGCCTGCTCGCCGCCGCGCGCGGCGAATGGGACGAGGCCGCCGTCCGGTTCGCCGGCACCGCGGCGGACCAGCCGGAGAACGCGTTCACCCCGGTCGCGATCGCCGCGCACGCCGGGATGGCGGGCATGCTGCTCGCGCAGGATCTCGGCGAGGCCGCCGTCACGCAGGCCGAGAAGGGGCTGGAACTCTTGCGCGCCAAGGGTGTCTGGGCCTGGGGCGCCGATCTGCTGATGGCCGCCGTCGACGCGTACTGCGCCACCGGACGGGACGCCGAGGCGCAAGCGCTGACCGACGAGTTCGAACGGGAGATCGGCGACCTCGACGCGCCGTCGACCCGGGCGGCGCTGGCCGCGAACCGCGGGCTGATCGCGGCGTCCCGGGGCGAGCACGAGGAGGCGATCGAGGCCTTCGAGCAGGCTCGGACCCGGTTCGAGGCTCTTCCCGCGCCGTATCACGCGGCCCTGATCGCCGAACGTGCTGCGCGCTGCCGTCTGGCCCGCAATGAGGACGTCGCCGAGATCTTCGCGGCGCTCGCGGAGACCTTCGACCACCTCGGCGCCACCCGCGACGCCGCGCGCTGCCGCCACGCCTTCCGGTCCACCGGCGCGGTCGCCCCGTCGCGGCGCGGCCGCCGCGGCTACGGCGACGAGCTGTCCCCGCGCGAGCGCGACGTCGCCCGGCTGCTGGCGGCCGGGCACACCAACCGGGAGATCGCCGAGGTGCTGTTCCTGTCGCGGCGCACGGTGGAGCAGCACGTCGCGAGTGTCCTGCGGAAGCTGAAGGTGCGGTCGCGGAGCGAGCTGGCGGGGCTGCGGTCGGCCTAGGCACGTCGTGCGGACCGGTGCGGGTGGTCGTGAGTGGCGATTCGGGTTAGAACCCGAATCGCCACTCACGACCACCCGCACCACCGCCTCGGAATTAAATCGGTTGCGGTCGCCCGGAGGGGTCGGGAATGATCGTGCGCGATCCGGCAGGGAGCCGGTGGATGCGACAGGGAGGTGCCTCGTGCTGATGACTGTCCGGGGCCTTGGCCGCCCCCATCCACTCGCCCCTCGCGGCTGAGCGCGGAGCCACGACGCTCGCCCGGTGGGGCATCCCTGATCTAGGAGAACCCACCAGTGCGCAAGCACGATCTCGAAGAGTCCTACGAACAACGTCCTCGCCGTTCCCGTCGTGCCCGTTTCGACGACGAGCCCGCACCCGAGCGCGGCGGACGGCTCACCGAAGCCGAACGCGTCCGGCTCGCCCGGCTGCGTGAGGACGCCTACACCGAAACCGCCATCCCCGACGGCGCCGACCGCTGGAGCACGTGGGGAGACGCGGAGCACGGGCCGCTGCCGCGCCCGGACTGGGTGATCACCGAACTGGCGGCGGTGGACACCGAACTCGGCGTCCTCAAGACCGGCAAGGAGGCGGACGTCCACCTCGTCCGGCGCAACCTGCCCGGCACCGAAGGCGTCGTGCTCGCCGCCAAGCGGTATCGCAGCGGCGAGCACCGGTTGTTCCATCGCGACGCCGGCTACCTCGAAGGCAGGCGGATGCGCCGGTCGCGCGAGATGCGGGCGATGGAGTCGCGCAGCAGCTTCGGCCGCAACCTCATCGCCGAACAGTGGGCCGTGGCCGAATTCGGCGCGCTGGGCAGGTTGTGGTCGGTCGGCGCACCGGTGCCGTACCCGGTGCAGCGCGACGGCACCGAGCTGCTGCTGGAGTTCCTCGGCGACGGCGAAACCGCCGCGCCGCGCCTGGCGCAGGTCCGGCCGGAGCCCGACCAGTTGCGGGAACTGTGGTTCCAGACCGCGGCGATGCTGGAACTGCTGGCGTCGCAGGGGCTCGCGCACGGCGACCTCTCGGCGTACAACCTGCTCGTCCACCGTGAGCGGATCATGGTGATCGATCTGCCGCAGGTGGTCGACATCGTGGCCAATCCGGGCGGGCTGGAGTTCCTCGCGCGGGACGTGCGGAACATCGCGACGTGGTTCCACTCGCGGGGGCTGCCGGAGCGGCTGACGGCGGTCCCGGAGCTGATCGAGGAGCTGAAGGAGATCGCCGGTCTCCGGTGACCGTCCACAGTGTCATGACAGGGTCGTTCCCGGCGTGCCGCGCCGGGAACGACCCTTCGTGGAGACCCTGCCCACAATCGGTCCCTCCGGTTGGGAGGCCGGATAACGGTCCGGTACAGTAGTGACAGACCGCAACCGGCGGCGTGGATGAGTTGGTGTCCGTCGCCTCCAAAGCCAACCGAATGGCTCGCGGTATCCGTATCAACCAATTGGCGCGCGGTGTCACGCAGACGCGGTGTGCCGGGTTCGTCCCTGTGAACGCCCATCTGTGCACACCATCTTGCCTTGCCTGCGTGCGGGCAGCCCGGGCCTCCTTGTGACGTGCCACGTCCGAGAGGCATTTGTGACAGTCACGTTCAACTCCGGCCATGTCTCACCGTCGGCGCGTCAGCACCGCAGTAAGCCGCGCACCCGCCCCGCGGGTGACTCGATGCTGCACAACGACGCCGTCGAGAGTGTCAAGGCCACCACCTGGGCGGAGCTCGGCCTTCCCGAGCCGCTGCTGCGGGCTCTGGCCGACGCCGGTATCACCTCCCCGTTCCCGATCCAGTCGGCGACCATCCCCGACGCGCTCTCCGGCCGCGACGTGCTCGGCCGCGCCCAGACCGGTTCCGGCAAGACCCTCGCCTTCGGCCTGGCGATGCTGACCAGGCTCAACGGCGGCCGTGCCCGGCCGAAGCACCCGCGCGCGCTGATCCTGGTCCCGACCCGCGAGCTGGCCATGCAGGTCGCCGACTCGCTGACCCCGCTGGCCAAGTCGCTCGGCCTGTGGTGCCGCACCGCCGTCGGCGGCATGGCCTTCACCCGCCAGGCCGACGCGCTTTCCCGCGGCGTCGACCTGCTGATCGCCACCCCCGGCCGGCTGTCGGACCACGTCCGCCAGGGCACCGCGTCGCTGTCCGACGTCAACTTCGTCGCGCTCGACGAAGCCGACCAGATGGCCGACATGGGCTTCATGCCGCAGGTTCGCGAGATCCTCGACCTGACCCCGGCCCGCGGCCAGCGCCTGCTGTTCTCGGCCACCCTCGACGGCGACGTCGACAGGCTGGTCCGCGCGTACCTGACCGACCCGGTCACGCATTCGGTCGCCCCGTCGACCGCGAGCGTCACCACCATGGACCACCACGTGTTCCAGGTGTCGCACCAGGACAAGCAGGACATCATCACCGAGATCGGCGCCCGTGAGGGCCGCACGATCATGTTCGTCCGCACCAAGCACCACGTGGACCGCCTCACCGAGCGCCTGCGCGAGAAGGGCGTCCACGCGGCCGCGCTGCACGGCGGCAAGACCCAGGGCCAGCGCAACCGCGTCCTCTCGGACTTCAAGGAGGGCTACGCGCCCGTCCTCGTCGCCACGGACGTCGCCGCACGCGGTATCCACGTCGACGACATCTCGCTCGTGCTGCACGTCGACCCGGCCGCCGACCACAAGGACTACCTGCACCGCGCCGGCCGCACCGCGCGCGCCGGGGCGTCGGGTGTCGTGGTCACGCTGGTCACCCACGACCAGCGCCGCATGGTGCGCCGGATGACCGACCGCGCCGGTGTCCGCGCCGAGCAGACCACGGTCCGCCCCGGCGACGCCGAGCTCGCTCGTATCACCGGTGCGCAGCAGCCCAGCGGCGAGCCGGTCGTCGAGCGTCGCCGTGAGTCCCCGCGTCGCGGCGGTGGCCGTGGCTACGGTGGCGACCGCGGCGGTTACCAGGGCTCGCGCGAGGGTCACGGTCACCGCGAAGGCGGCCGTCCCGGCGGCTTCCGCGGCCGCCCGCGTCGCGGCGAGTCCGGTGGCGGCAGCGGCCGTCCGCAGCGTCCGGGCAACGGCCGCCCGCGTCGCAGCTACGACAGCTGAAACAACTGAAGCCGGTCCTCCCGGCGAGCTAGTGCCCTGAACGGGCCGTTCCTCGCGAATTTCGCGAGGAACGGCCCGTTCATCGCTGTGGGGACCACCACGCCCATCGGGAAACAGCGGATGGGAGACTGCGGGACGTGACTTCTTCCGGCCCCGCTTCCCAGAACCTCCCACCCGACCAGGTCTTCGACTGGCTCGACGTGGAGGCGGAGAAGCGGGCCGAGGCCGGGCTGGTGCGCAAGCTGCGCATCCGGCAGGCGCAGGAACCGGAGCTGGATCTCGCGGGTAACGACTATCTCGGGCTCGCCAGGGACAAGCGCGTCGCCGGTGCGGCGGCCGCGGCCGCGTTGCGCTGGGGCGCCGGGGCCACCGGCTCCCGGCTCGTCTCCGGCACCACCGAGGTCCACGCCGAACTCGAACACGAGCTCGCCCGTTTCTGCGGCACACAGGCCGCGCTTGTCTTCTCGTCCGGCTTCACCGCGAACCTCGGCGCCGTCACGGCCCTGTCCGGCGCGGATTCCGCGATCGTCACGGACAAGTACATCCACGCCTCGCTGATCGAGGGCTGCCGCCTGTCCCGCTCGGACATCGCCGCCGTCGCGCACAGCGACCCGAGCGCCTTCAAGCACGCGCTCGCGACCCGCCGTAAGCCGCGCGCGCTCGTCGTCACCGATTCCGTGTTCTCCGTCGACGGCGATATCGCCCCGCTGGAGCAGCTCGCCGGTGTTTGCCGCGAGCACGGCGCGTCGCTGCTCATCGACGACGCGCACGGCTTCGGCGTCCTCGGCGAGGGCGGCCGCGGTGCCGTCCACGCGGCGGGACTCTCCGGCGCACCGGACGTCGTCACCACGATCACGCTGTCGAAATCCCTTGGGGCACAAGGTGGTGCGGTGCTCGGGCCGCGCCGGGTGATCAAACATCTCGTGGACACCGCGCGCAGTTTCATCTTCGACACCGGTCTCGCGCCCGCCAGTGCGGCCGCCGCGCTGGCCGCCCTCACCGCGTTGAAGGCCGAGCCCGAGCTGGCCACCAAGGTGACCGACGCCGCCGGAAATCTCGCCATGCAGCTGAAATCCGCGGGTTTCCGGGTCGGTCTCCCGGACGCCGCGGTGATCTCGGTGCAGGCGCCGTCACCGGAATCGGCCGTCGCGTGGGCGGCCGCGTGCGCCGATCAGGGTGTGCGGGTCGGCTGCTTCCGTCCGCCGTCCGTACCCGACGGCATCTCCCGCCTGCGCCTGACCGCGCGGGCCGACCTCACCGAGGCCGACGTGGACCGCGCGGTCGGGGTGATCACGGCCGCGGCGCCTCCCGGCGCCACATCGTGATGTGCGGGATCCCGTCCTCCATGAACTCTTCGCCTTCGACCACGAAGCCGTACTTGGCGTAGAAATCCGTCGCGTACGTCTGCGCGTCGAGGACGCACGGCGCGTCACCGATCCCGGCGAGCGCGGTCTCCATCAGGCGGCCCGCGAGTCCCTTGCCGCGTGAGCGGACGGCCGTGCACACCCGGCCGATGCGGAAGGTGCCGCCGGCGTCCTGCAGCACCCGCAGGTACGAATCGACGGCGACGGAACCCCCGATCCAGAGGTGCCGGGTGCCGGGCAGGAGGTCACGCCCGTCGATCTCGTGATAGGCGCAATCCTGCTCGACGACGAACACGTCCACGCGCAGGCGGAGGATGCCGTGCAGCTGCGCGGCGGTGATCTCGTCACCGGCGACGGACAGCGGGAACGACGAGGTCTCGATGATCGGGGTGTCGGTGGTCACGCCCACTTGTTAGCACATCGGACGTGAAGAAGGCACCGATCAGCCGATCAGGCCCCGGTTCTTCTGCTGGGAGATGTCGTTCGCGAAGTGGGAGACGCGGGTGTAGACGCCGGGTTTGCCCGCCTTCGCGCAGCCTTCGCCGAACGACACGATCCCGATCAGCGTGTCGCCGACCATGAGCGGCCCGCCCGAATCGCCCTGGCAGGCGTCGATACCGCCTTCGGGGTAGCCGGCGCACACCATGTCGCTCGGGTCGTAGCCCGAGTACGCGGTGCGGCAGGTCTTGTCGCTGACCACCGGGACGACCGCGCTGCGCAGGTAGTCCGACCGCGCGCCACCCTCGGAGACGCGGCCCCAGCCGAGGACCGTCGCCTTCGTGCCTTCCTCGTAGAGGCCGGCGTCGCCGTTGTCCGCGACCTTCGCGGGCCGGTACGGCAACTGCCCGCCGACCGTCAGCACCGCGATGTCGTCACCCTTTCCGGGGTCGCCGCTGTAGTCGGGGCTGACCCAGATCCGCGAAACCCGCAGCTCCACGCCGTCCCGGGAGCGCTTGTTGTCCCGCCCCGCCACCACGCGGATATCGGCGCGCTTGACCGCGACCGCGCAGTGCGCCGCCGTCGCGACCGTCGTGGAACTGACGATCACCGCGCCGCAGTACTGGTTGCCGCCGCGATCGGCCAGATAGACCGCGTACGGGTGCTGCGAGACCGAAGCCTTGCCGCCGCCCACGATCCTCGGCTCGGCCGCCTGTTCCGGGCCGCTCGCCGAGGTGTCGTCCGCCGCCGCGCTGTTGACCGCGACCGGCACCATCACGGCCGTCGCGAGGACCGCACCGACCGCGAGCAGCAGGGTGCGACGTGACTTCTTGGGCATGTTCTGTCCCTTCACCGGGGCGTACGTACGGTCAAACCCTGGGAAGTCATTCGACTCCAGCGCGTACACGAGCGATCGCGAATACCCTAATCGGAGAAAGCCCGATGCGGTGTCACTGAAACGGGTGGACCTGTGCTCACCGAACGCATCTGTCACCCTGGACGCCGTGCGGGCTACGGCGACGGTTCTGGCGGCTACGGCCCTTCTGCTCTTTTCGTGTTCGAGCCCGGCCCCGCCCACGCCGACCACTCCCGCGGTGACCAGCACGCCCGCCGAAACCTCTTCGGCGGCAACGACTCCGCCCATCTCCACCCCGCCGCCCGCCCCTGCCTGGAAGGTCGGTGCGAAGCCGCTTCCCTTGAGCCGTGACGGTTTCGGGCAGATCCTCCCGACTCCTCCCGTGCTGGCGAACCGTTCCCTGCCGACCACCGACCTGCTTCCGCCACCTGCCGGGAACCGGTTCTCGGGCACGGTGAATCCCGTTCCCGCCGAGGTTCTCGCGCGCAGCACCTGGCAGGCGGGATGCCCGGTCGCGGCCGCCGAATTGCGTTATCTCACGCTCTCGTTCTGGGGTTTCGACGGCCGCGCGCACACCGGGGAAATGCTCGTGAACGCGTCGGTGGCGAACGCCGTCGTCACCGTGTTCGGGCAGTTGTTCGCCGCGAAGTTCCCGATCGAGGAAATGCGCGTGACCGCTCCCGCCGAACTCACCGCTCCCCCGACGGGTGACGGGAACAACACCAACGCCTTCGTCTGCCGTCCGGCGCGCGGCCAGACGAACTGGTCCGCGCACGCCTACGGCCTCGCGATCGACGTCAACCCCTTCTGCAACCCGTACACCAAGGGCGACCTCGTGCTGCCCGAGCTCGCGTCGGCGTACCTCGACCGGGGAAACCGGCGGCCGGGGATGATCACCGCCGGGGACCGGACCGTCGCCGTCTTCTCCGCGATCGGCTGGACCTGGGGCGGTACCTGGACGACGCCGAAGGACCTGATGCACTTCAGCGCCAACGGGCGCTGAAGCGGGAACAACCGCTCGCCGTGACAAGTTGGCTAGAGTCGGAACCACCCGCTCCCCCGCCGCAAAGGAAGACAGCGTGCCCCACTACGACCTGGTGATCGTCGGTACCGGATCGGGTAACTCGATCCTCGACCCGCGGTTCGCGGACTGGAACACGGCGATCGTGGAGAAGGGCACGTTCGGTGGGACCTGCCTGAACGTGGGCTGCATCCCGACGAAGATGTTCGTGCACGCCGCCAACGTCGCGGCCACCCCCGCCACGTCGTCGAAGTTCGGCGTCGACGAGGAGCTGACCGGGGTCCGCTGGCGCGACGTCCGCGACCGGATCTTCGGCCGGATCGACCCGATCGCCGCCGGCGGCCGCGAGTACCGCGTCCAGCACGAGGACAACAAGAACGTCACCGTGTACGAGGGCGAAGGCCGCTTCACCGGGCACAAGGAGCTTCAGGTCACCTATTCCGACGGCCGTCCGCCGGAGACCATCACCGCGGACAAGTTCGTGCTCGCCGCGGGCGGGCGTCCGGTGATTCCGGACATCCCCGGGCTTGCCGAGACCGGCTACCACACCTCCGACACGGTGATGCGGCTCGACGAGCTGCCGTCGAGCATCGTGATCCTGGGCGGCGGGTACATCGCGGCCGAGTTCGCGCACGTCTTCGCCTCGTTCGGGGTGGACGTGACCGTGGTCAACCGGTCCGGCGCGCTGCTGCGTTCCGAGGACGACGACGTCAGCGCCCGGTTCACCGAGCTGGCCGCGCAGCGGTTCGACGTCCGGCTCGACCGGAAGACCGTCCGCGCGCGCAAGACCGCGTCGGGCGTCGCCCTGGACCTCGAAGGTCCCGAAGGCGCCGAGACCGTCGAGGCCGACGTGCTGCTGGTCGCCACCGGCCGCAAGCCGAACTCCGACCTCCTCGACGTCGCCGCCACCGGGGTGACCACGGGTGAACGCGGGCACGTCGTGGTCGACGAGTACCAGCAGACCGTGGTCGACGGGATCTACGCGCTCGGCGACATTTCTTCGGTCTTCGAGCTGAAGCACGTCGCGAACCACGAGCAGCGCGTCGTACAGCACAACCTGCTGCACCCGGACGAGCGGATCGAGGCCGACCACCGGTTCGTCCCGCACGCGGTGTTCACCTCGCCGCAGGTCGCTTCGGTCGGGCTGACCGAACGCGAGGCGCGCGAGCGTGGCGTCTCGTACGTCACGTCGCATCAGGACTACGCGGGTATCGCCTACGGCTGGGCGATGGAGGACACCACCGGTTTCGCGAAACTGCTCGCCGACCCGGCCACCGGGCAGCTGCTGGGCGCGCACATCATCGGCCCGCAGGCGTCTTCGGTGATCCAGCCGCTGATCCAGGCGATGAGCTTCGGTCTCGACGCGAAGAGCATGGCGCGCGGGCAGTACTGGATCCACCCGGCGATGCCGGAACTGGTCGAGAACGCGCTGCTGAACCTGCCCTTGGACTGACCCTCGCCGCATTTAGTCCGCTGAATGCGGCTCGTCCCGGCCCGATCGGTGACCGTGTCGCGAAAGCCACTTTCAGGACATCAGACGTCGCGAAAGTGGCTTTCGCGACACGTCTCGACCGCAGGGTTCTCCAGGGGGCACATCAGCGACGCGCTACGGCTCCACTGACGTTGCGAAAGCCACTTTCGCAACCTTGAAGGTTGCGAAAGTGGCTTTCGCAACCTGCCCGCCTGCGCCTTAACCCCCCGCATTTAGAGGACTAGACGCGGTCAGACGACGCGGTCGCAGGCGCGGGCCCCGTTCCGCGCCGCGAGCGCGCTCACCGCGTGCATCTCGACGTCCGAGGCGCCCATCAAGACGGCCGAGCGGGCGCCGTCCCCCGAGAACCGCTCGCCCGCCTCGACGTACCGGCGGATCGCCGCCAAGAACTCCTCCCGCGCGGACGCCGCCCCTCCCGGCACCGCGCGGACCCCCGTCGCCCCCTTGAGGACGTCCTTGGCGTCGTCCACCCGCGTCGCCACGTAGTGCTGCCACTTGCGCAGCTCCGTCGCGGCGTCCCCCTTCGGATCCGGCCAGTAGCGCTCGATATCGGCGCCGCTGTCCTTCCACACCCGCACGCACACCCGGTCCACGGCGCGGTAGAACTCGTGCGGCGAGCGCACCTCGGGTGCCCGCTCCGGCACCACGGCGACACACACCACGGCGACACACACCGCGGCGAAACACGCCAGAGCCGTCCCGTACGCCAGTCCCTCCACCACGCCGACCCCCAGGACCGAGTTTTTGAACAGGTTCAACTCGATCAGGCTATGGCTCCGCCCCCGGTGGGGTCAAGATGTTTTTTGAACGCGTTCAGACGAAGCGGCGGCGGCCCGCCAACGCACCGAAGGTCATCTGCGCGGCGAAGACGGCGAGCATCATGATCCAGGGAACGGTCCAGCCGTGGGTGAGGTCGTGAAGCAGCCCGAAAAGGAAAGGCCCGACGGCGGCCATCAGGTAGCCGATGCCCTGCGCCATCCCCGACAGCCGCGCGGTGTCGTCGCCGGTGCGCGCCCGCAGCGCGATCACGGTCAGCGCGAGCGAGAAGACGCTCATCCCGAGCCCGATGAGGAGGCACCAGAGCAGCGGCGACGCGGCGGGCGCGACCATCATGCCGACCATGCCGACGAAACCGGGGACGCCCAGCCCGACGATCCACGGGCTCTGGCTCTTGTGCCGCGCGGCCATCGGCGCGACCACGAGACTGATCGGGACGGCGATGAGCGAGATCAGGCCGAGCAGCAGGCCGGAATCACCCTTGCTCACCCCCGCGTCGATCATCACCTCCGGCAGCCAGCCCATCACGACGTAGGCCAAAAAGGCCTGAGTTCCGAAGAAAAGCGTGACCATCCACGCAAGGGGGCTACGCAGGAGCGATCGCCCGCTACCCTGCTTGCCTGCCTCGGCAACGGGCGCACGTCCCGCACCGCGGGCTGCGAGAATCCAGACGAGGAGTGCGAGCACCGCCAGTACCGACCAGGCGCCGAGACCTTGGCGCCAGCCGCCGAACGCGTTCTCCAAGGGAGGGGTGAGCGCGGACCCCAGGGCGCCCCCGCCCTGCAGAGCGGCGGTGTACACGCCGGTCATCATGCCGACACGTGCCGGGAAGGAGTCCTTGATGACGACCGGGATCAGTACGTTCGCCAAGGCGATTCCCGCCGTAGCGACCAGGGTCCCCCCGAGCACGACGTACGGTCCGTCGAGCACGCGCAGCACCAGACCGACGGCCAGCACCGAAAGCGCGGAGGCGATGGCCGCGCCGATACCGAACCGGCGGGCCAGCAGCGGCGCGGCGAGACCGGCGGCGGCGAAACAGAGGCCGGGAAGCGTGGTGAGCACGCCGGCCCAGGTCGCCGTGGCGCCGAGGTCGTCGCGCATCTCGCCGAGCATGGGCCCGACACTGGTGATCGCGGGGCGCAGGTTGAGCGCCACCAGGATCACCGCGACACCGAGCAGCACGCCGCCGGTGATCACTCCCGGCCGCCACTCCGTTTCGATCGAGCCTTCGAGTTCAAGGCTTTCGTCGAACGGGGCCACGGATTCTCGAGAGTCGACACGCACGTCGGCTAGTATCACATACATAGGATGATTGGATGAAGGGACAACGCTGTGCCATTGGCCACCACGCGCCGTGCCGGCCTGGTCGATCAGGTCATCGAGCAGCTGCGTGACGCCGTCACGCAGGGAGAATGGCCCATCGGTCAGCGGATTCCGACCGAACCGGAGCTGGCAGGACAGCTCGGCGTCGGGCGCAACACCGTCCGCGAGGCCGTCCGCGCGCTCGCGCACACGGGGCTGCTCGAAGTCCGCCAAGGCGACGGGACCTACGTGCGGGCGACGAGCGAGGTCTCGGGCGCGATCCGGCGGTTGTGCGGTTCGGAACTGCGCGAGGTGCTGCAGGTGCGGCGCATCCTCGAGGTCGAAGGCGCCCGGCTCGCGGCCGCGGCGCGGACCGACGAGGAGGTCGCCGAGCTCAAGGAGCTGCTCGAACGCCGCAACGCCGAGCTGCGCGAGGGCCATTGGGAGGATTTCGCCCGCCTCGACGCGGAATTCCACTTCGCCGTCGTCCAAAGTGGACATAACACCCTGCTGACCGAGATGTACCGCGGGCTCACCGAGGTGATCACGGCCAGCGTGGCCGCCACCTCGAACGTGACGCCGGGGCGCGAGTACCTGCCGGAGATAGGGCATGAAGGCCTCGCCGAGGCCATCGCCGACCGCGACGCCGACCGGGCAGCCACCGAGGCGTGCGGTTTCCTGGACGAACTCCTGGCCAGGGTGGAGCAGGACGAGAGCTGACCTTCAGCGCGTGAAGGCCCCCTTCCCTCGGCTGAGCCGAGGGAAGGGGGCCTTCACGCGCTGCGGGCGCTTACGGCAGCGTCAGGATCTCGGCGCCGTCCTCGGTCACCACGAGGGTGTGCTCGAACTGCGCCGTCCACTTCTTGTCCTTGGTGGTGACGGTCCAGTCGTCGGCCCAGATGTCGTAGTCGATCGTCCCGAGGGTGATCATCGGCTCGATCGTGAAGGTCATCCCCTGCTCGATCACCGTGTCGACCGACGGCTCCTCGTAGTGCAGCACGGTCGGCGCGGTGTGGAACGCCGGGCCGACGCCGTGGCCGGTGAAGTCACGCACGACGCCGTAGCCGAAACGCTTCGCGTAGGACTCGATGACGCGGCCGATCACGTTGAGCTGCCTGCCGGGGCGGACGGCCTTGATGGCGCGCATGGTCGCCTCGCGCGTGCGCTCGACCAGCAGCCGCGCCTCCTCGGAGACGTCACCCGCCAGGAACGTCGCGTTGGTGTCGCCGTGGACGCCGCCGATGAACGCGGTGACGTCGATGTTGCAGATATCGCCGTCCTCGATCACCGTCGAGTCCGGGATGCCGTGGCAGATCACCTCGTTCAGCGAGGTGCAGCACGACTTCGGGAACGCGCGGTAGCCCAGCGTCGACGGGTACGCGTGGTTGTCCAGCAGGAACTCGTGGATCACCTTGTCGATGTCGTCGGTGGTCGCACCGGGTTTGACGGCCTTGCCGCCCTCCTCGAGCGCCTGCGCCGCGATCCGGCCCGCGACCCGCATCGCCTCGATGACCTCGGGCGTGCGGACCCCGTTGCCCGTGTCGCGTTTCGGCGCCGGCCGGTCGACGTACTCGGGACGGGCGATGCTGGCGGGGACGACTCGCCTCGGCGTCTGGACACCGGGCTTCAAGGGTGAGCGAACGGACATGAGCCCAGCCTACGACCTGGCGGCTAGCCGAGCCCCGTCAGGAAGCGCTGAGCGGCCTCGACCGCGGGCCTGGACGTTCCCGCGTCGGTCGTCAGCACCGCGAAGGCCAGGTCGCCGGTGTAGCCGACGAACCAGCCGTGCGAACGCGTGCCGTCGCCGAACTGCGCCGTGCCGGTCTTGCCCCGTACGTCCGCCAACGGCTTGAGCAGCGTCGCCGTGCCGTCGGTGACGACCTCGCGCATCATCCCGCGCAGCGCGTCGAGCACCTCCGGCTTGATGGGTTTGCCGAGCCCGGACGACGTCGTGGTCATCCCCCGCACCAGCGTCGGCACCGGGACCTTCCCGGACTGGACCGTCGCGGTGGCGACCGCCAGCCCGAACGGGCTCGTCACGACGGTCCCCTGGCCGAACCCGTTCTCCGCCCGCTGCGCGACGGTGTTCGCCGGCGGGACCGAACCGGTGATCGTGGTCAGGCCGGGGATCACGAAGTCGGCGCCGACGCCGAGGTCGCGCGCGGCGTCGGTCAGCGCGGCGGGCGGCAGGTCGGTCGCGAGTTTCGCGAACGTCGTGTTGCAGGACTTGGCGAACGCCGTGGACAGCGGGACGACGCCGAGCGCGAACTTGCCCTCGTTCGGCACCGTCCGGTTTTCGAACGTGGCCGTGCCGGGGCAGTCGACGGGGCTGTCCGCCCGCACCGAACCCGCGGTCAGCCCCGCGACGGCGGTGGCCATCTTGAACGTGGAGCCCGGCGGGAACCGGCCGGTGAGCGAGATCGCGCCCTGCGGGTCCGCCGGGGCGTTCTGCGCCACCGCCAGCAGTTCGCCGGTCGACGGCTGGATCGCGACCAGCGCGGAGGCCGTCGAGACCGGGGCGAGCGCCCGCTCCGCCGAACCCTGCGTCTTCACGCTGAGCGTGCTGACGACGGCGGGCGCGGGCTTGGGGTTCTCGGAGTGCAGGTCGGTGATCTCGCCGCCGCCCGTGTCGAGCGTGACGACGCGCCAGCCCGCCGAGCCCTCCACCTGGTCCTCGACGAGCGACCGGACCGCGGGCAGCACCTGCTTGCCGAAGTTCTTGTCGTCGGGCAGCAGCCTTTCCTGCTGGCTGAACCGGACGCCGGGCAGGTCGTAGATCTCGGGCTTCACCTCTTGGTAGCTGTTCGCCCGCAGGCTCACCACCGGATAGCCGGAGCCGGGTTTGAGCGTCTTCACCCCGTCGCGGATCGACTGGCCGGTCACCGACGCCTCGAACCGGTTGAGCGCCGCGCCGAGCTTGTCGGTGACGGCCACCAGGTCGCCCGCCTTCGCCGGGTCGAGCACCACGCTGACGACCGTCTGCGGGCGCAGCAACGGCATCCCGTCCCGGTCCAGCACCGGCGCGAGATCCGGCGGATCGGCCTTCAGCGCGATGCTCTGCTGGGCGGCGAGCTGCGGGTGGAGCGCCGTCGGCAACCAGCGCACCTTCCAGCCGTCCTGCGTGGAATGGACCTGCGCGTCGGCCTTGTACGTCCAGGTCCGGCCGCGCGGCAGCTTCCAGGTGAGCTGATAGGTCGCCGTCCCGTTGTCCGCCCCGGACGAATGCCGGACCTGCTTGTCCACGACGGTGATCGACTCGGGCGAAAGCGCTTTCCGAGCCATGTCCAGCGACGCGCGCGCTGCCTCCGGCGAATCGGTGAACGAGGCGGCGGCGGTGACGTCGCCGGAAGAGAGCCCGCCGAGGAAGCCCGAGATGGCGTCTTCAGGACCGGAATCGGCGAAGAGGCCGCACCCGGCGGCCGAGAGGCCCACCACCCCCGCGAGCACGACGACGGCGACACGACGACCTGCAGGCATGCACCGGATCCTGCCAGCCCCGGCCCCGTCCGGCCGGACGCGACACGGTCTAGAACAGAACCGTCGCGTACCGGCCGACCTGCTGGAAGCCGATCTTGCGGTACGCGGCGAGCGCGGGGCTGTTGTAGGCGTTGACGTACAGGCTCGCCGTGCGGCCCATCCCGCGGACGAGCCTGGTCACCACGGACGCCGTCCCGGCCGTGCCGACCCCGCCGCCGCGGCGTTCCGGATGCACCCAGACCCCCTGGATCTGGCCGACCGTCGAGGACATCGCGCCGATCTCGGCCTTGAAGACGACCTCGCCGTCCTCGAACCGGGCGAACGCGCGGCCGCCGGCGATCAGCTCGGCGACGCGGGCGCGATACCCGGCGCCACCGTCACCGTTGCGCGGGTCGACGCCGACCTCCTCGATGAACATGGCGATCGCGGCCGGGAGATACCGGTCGAGTTCCTCCGGGCGTACCGCGCGGACCAGCGGATCGGCCGCGACGGACGGGATCCCGTCGAGCGCCAGTAGCGGCTGGTCGTGCCGGACTTCACGGGCGGGGCCCCATTCCGGCTCGAGTTCGTCCCAGAGCCCCAGCACCTGCTCGGCCGGGCCGACCAGTGACGAACAGGTGCGCTGACGGCGCAGGGCGCGATCGGCGAAGGAACGCAGAGCGGAGGCGTTGCCGCGCAAGGGGATCAGGTTCGGCCCGGAGAAGCACAGGCCTTGGAGCCTGCCCGCGCGAACGGGGCGGGAATCCGCGGCCCAGAGCTCACCACCGAGCCGCCAGGGGTCGAGACCCGCCGTCTCCACCCTGGCACTCACCATGCAGCTGCCGACCGGGTCTGTGGCGAGCGCGGCACGGACCGCGGGATAGTCCCGATCATCGAGCAGCCGTGCACCTGCAAGCCGCAACACCACTCCAGGGTGCCAGATCGGCGGCGTAAACGGAACGCAAGCTTCACGACACGCTGAGAGAACTTCGGCAGGTCGAGATCACCACGCCGGGAAAAGTCCGTTCCCCGGCGTGGTCTCGACCACTCAGCCGACGGTGACGGTGGGCTCGCCCTCGCCGATCGTCTGGCCCGACTCCTCGGCGATCCGCATGGCCTCTTCGATCAGCGTCTCGACGATCGCGTGCTCGGGCACGGTCTTGATGACCTCGCCCTTCACGAAGATCTGGCCCTTGCCGTTGCCCGAAGCGACGCCGAGGTCGGCCTCGCGCGCCTCGCCGGGCCCGTTGACGACGCAACCCATGACCGCCACGCGCAGCGGGACCTCCATGCCCTCGAGCCCGGCGGTCACCTGCTCGGCGAGCGTGTAGACGTCCACCTGCGCGCGGCCGCACGAGGGGCAGGAGACGATCTCCAGCTTGCGCTCCTTGAGATTCAGCGACTGCAGGATCTGGATCCCGACCTTGACCTCTTCCACCGGCGGCGCCGAGAGCGACACGCGGATGGTGTCACCGATGCCCTGGCGCAGCAGCGCGCCGAACGCGACGGCCGACTTGATGGTGCCCTGGAACGCCGGGCCCGCCTCAGTGACACCGAGGTGCAGCGGGTAGTCGCACTGCTCGGCCAGGATCTCGTACGCGCGCACCATGACCACCGGGTCGTTGTGCTTGACGGAGATCTTCACGTCGTAGAAGTCGTGCTCGGCGAACAGCGACGCCTCCCACAACGCCGACTCGGCCAGCGCCTCCGGGGTCGCCTTGCCGTACTTGTCCATGATCCGCTTGTCCAGCGAACCCGCGTTGACGCCGATCCGGATCGGGGTGCCGTGATCCTTCGCGGCCCGCGCGATCTCCTTGACCTGGTCGTCGAACTTGCGGATGTTGCCCGGATTCACCCGGACCGCCGCGCAGCCGGCCTCGATCGCGGCGAAGACGTACTTCGGCTGGAAGTGGATGTCGGCGATCACCGGGATCTGCGACTTCTTCGCGATCGCGGGCAGCGCCTCGGCGTCGTCCGCCGACGGGCACGCGACGCGGACGATGTCACAGCCCGCAGCGGTCAGCTCGGCGATCTGCTGCAGGGTCGCGTTGACGTCGGAGGTGAGCGTGGTGGTCATCGACTGCACCGAGATCGGGTGCTCGCTGCCGACGCCGACCGGCCCGACCTGCAGCTGTCGGGTCTTGCGACGCTCGGAGAGGACGGGAGGAGGAAGCGCTGGCATACCAAGAGCGACAGTCACGCCCTCAAGCGTACCTATCCCGATCGGCGGACATCCACGACGTCAGCCGTCACGGTGAGCAGCATTACCTGGGCAGCGCAACGATGCTGACAGCGCGCTCCCCCGCCGTCCTCCCGCGTCACTGGAACAGCTTGACCGGGTTCACGATGTCGGCGGTGACGGTGAGCAGGGTCACCGCGCCGCCGATGAAGACGAGCACCATCGTCACCGCGGAGAGCTTCGTGTAGTCGACCGGTCCGCCCGCCGCCTTCCCGCGCAGCTTGCGGAACCAGTCCCGTACGCGCTCGTACCAGACGACCGCGATGTGCCCGCCGTCGAGCGGGAGCAGCGGCAGCAGGTTGAACACGCCGATGAAGAAGTTCAGGCTCGCCAGCAGGAGCACGAAGATCTCCCACAGACCGCGCTCGGCGGCCTCGCCACCGATCCGGCTGGCGCCGACCACGCTGACCGGGGTGTTCGGGTCGCGCTCGCCGCCGAAGATGGAGTCCACCACCGCCGGGATCCGCGACGGGAACTCGATCAGCCGCTTGGCGGTCTCGGAGAACATCGTGCCGGTGAAGGAGAACGTCGCCCCGACCGCGTCGGCCGGGCCGTAGCTCAGCAGCGGCGGCGCGGTGTTCTGGATCGGCGAGGCGCCGATCATGCCGACGTCCTTGACCGTGGTGTTGTTGGAACCGTCGGCGACCAGCCGCTGCACGCGCGGCACGTCGACGGTCAGGTTCAGCGTCTGGCCGTTCCGCTCGACCACGAACGGTGTCGGGCCACTGGCGACCTGGACGGCCGCGAGCATCTCGCGCCAGGTCTTGATCGGCTTGCCCGCGACGGAGACGACCTTGTCGCCGGCCTGGAGACCGGCGGTTTTCGCGGGTGTCGGGGCGCCGGGCGGGCAGGCCGTGTCGTTCAGCTGCTCGACGGTGGTGGCCGGACGAGCACACGACGTGGCGCTGATCACGGCCTCGGTGGGCGCGGCCTGCGCGGCCGGATTCGGCAGGCCCATGGTGACGGCCATCAGGTACAGGATGATGAACCCGAGGATGAAGTGCATCGCCGAACCCGCCGACATGACGACGGTGCGCTTCCAGGTCTTGAAGCGCCACATCGCGCGCTTCGACTCTTCCGGGGTGACCTCGTCGAGCGCGGTCATGCCCGCGATGTCGCAGAACCCACCGAGCGGGATCCACTTCATGCCGTACTCGGTCTCGCCGCGGCGGAAGGAGAAGATCGTCGGCCCGAAGCCGATGAAGTAGCGCCGGACCTTCATGCCGAAGGCTTTCGCCGCCCACATGTGGCCGGCCTCGTGCAGCGCGACGGACAGGCAGATGCCCAGCGCGAACAGCACGATCCCGAGAATGAAGACCACGCGCTACTTCCCCTTACCGATCAGCGCACCGGCACGCGCGCGAGCCCAGCGCTCGGCAGCTAGTACGTCATCAACGTCGCGAGGTTCACGACGCCATTCGTCGGCGGCTTCCACCACCTGGGCAATAGTGTCCACAATCGAGGTGAAGCCGGTGTTCTGTGCCAGGAAGGCGGCCACCAGTTCTTCGTTCGCCGCGTTGTAGACCGCCGGAATGCAGCCGCCGACGGTCCCGGCGTGCCTCGCCAGCTCGACGGCGGGGAACGCGTCGTTGTCCAGCGGCTCGAACGTCCAGCTCGCGGGCTTGTCCCAGACGCAGGCGGCCGCGGCGCCGGGCACGCGGTCTGGCCAGTGCAGGGCGAGCGCGATCGGCAGCCGCATGTCGGGCGGGCTGGCCTGGGCGATCGTCGAGCCGTCCACGAAGGTCACCATCGAGTGGATGATCGACTGCGGGTGGACGACCACGTCGATGCGGTCGGTCTCGATGTCGAACAGGAGCTTCGCCTCGATCAGCTCCAGCCCCTTGTTGACCAGGGTGGACGAGTTGATCGTGATGAGCGGGCCCATCGACCAGGTGGGATGCGCCATCGCCTGCTCGACCGTGACGTCCGCCAGCTCCTCGCGCTTGCGCCCGCGGAACGGGCCGCCGGACGCGGTGAGCACCAGCCGGGCGACCTCGGACTCACGGCCGGCGCGCAGGGCCTGCGCGATCGCGGAGTGCTCGGAGTCGACGGGCACCAGCTGGCCGGGCTTGGCCGCGGCCAGGACCAGGGGGCCGCCCGCGATCAGCGACTCCTTGTTGGCCAGCGCGAGCGTGGCGCCGGTGGCGAGCGCGCGCAGGGTCGGCGGGAGCCCCTGTGAGCCGGGGAGCGCGTTGAGCACGACGTCGACCGGGGTGGCGTCGATCATCTCGACGACCGCGTCGGCCCCGGCGAAGATGCGCGGGAGCTTGAAGTCGCCGCGGTTGTAGCCGCGTTTCTGCGCCTCGGCGTACAGCGCGAGCTGCAGGTCTTCCACGGCCGTCGGCCTGCTGATCGCCACGGCGTCGACCTGGTGCGCCAGGGCCTGCGCGGCCAGCGCGGCGGGGTCGGAGCCGCCCGCGGCGATCCCGGCGACCCGGAACAGCTCCGGGTTACGGGCCGCGACGTCGAGGGCCTGGGCGCCGACCGATCCGGTCGAACCGAGCACGAGCACACTTCGCGAGGTAGTCATCGGGGCTCATTGTCGCTTGGGGCCCGTCGGGCGCGTGCAGCCAGGTGTGGGATCATTCGCGGGCAAGCGAACCATCGGGTTTTGAGGAGTTGATCGTGGCGAGCAAGGCGGTCGAAAAGCGCGGCCGGGTGGGCGTCGACACCGTTGACCCCCGCGACGAGCCGTCGGCCGAGTGGGGCTGGCACGGTTCCTTCCCGAAGGCGACGCGGATCGCGGGCTGGCTGACCGCGATCATCCTGCTGGTGATGCTGTACGGCAACCACCACGGCTGGACCGAGAACCTGTGGCTGATCGGCCTGTCCCTGCTGCTCGTGTTCGGCCTCGTGCTGGACATCCGCAAGCAGCGCACGGCCTGGCGCAAGTAGCTTCTTCACGGCTCAATGGCCCCTGTCCACCTTCGTGGTCAGGGGCCATCGGCCGTTCTGGGACCACAACTCGCCGACGATCTTGACCGCGTCGCCCGCCTCGACCCCGTAGCGATGCCGGTACTTCGCCGCCGGCCGCTGGACGACCGCGGCGACCTCCCCGATGGCGACGTTGTTCCACGAGTCGTTCGGGTAGAACTGCCGCATCACGGCGAGGAACCGGCCGGTCGCCCAGACCGGATCGGTCCGCTGCTCGAAACTCCCCCAGCTCGCGCGCTGCTGGAAGAGCCCGACCGAGTCACCGAGGCCGCCGTCGAGGTTGGCGATACTCGATTCGACGATCACCGTGGCGATCGCGATGGCCGCCGCGCGATCGTTGAGCCCCGATCTCTGGACCGTCTCGACGATCACTCTGGCACACGAGGTGTTGTACGGGTTCATGTAGCCGCGCATCTTGGTGGCGAGCTGCTGGTTGAGGCTTTTGGCCGCGTCCGCGTCGTCCGTCGTCGCGCCTGCCTGGACGCACGGCAGGGCGACGTGTTCGACCTGGTCGGGGCGGATCTCGGTGGGCGGGAGCAGGATGAGGGAAAGGGCGAGGTACGCGGCGGTGAACATGCGGCTCCAGGTGGTCGTGAGTGGCGATTCGTGTTCTAACCCGAATCGCCACTCACGACCACCTGGACCGCGCGCCCGCGTGAACGGCTACCCGACGACCATCCTTTTGGGTTAGGTTCCCCCTCATGAAGCTGCGCTGGGGTGTCACCGCTGTCGTTTCCGCTCTCGCCGCCGTCCTGCTGCCCGGTGTGGCCACCGCCGCGCCCGCCCCGGCGTCCCTGCCGATCGTGCGCTGCGAGTTCACCCCGACGCCGGAAAACCCCGCGGCCCGCCCGGTCCTGCGCCCACTCCCCTTCGCGTTCACGCGCGGCACCGTCGATGTCACGTTCCGCCTCAACTACGGCCCGGTGACCGTGCGCCTGAACCGCGCGGGCGCCGCTCCGTGCGCCGTCCACAACCTGGCGAGCCTGGCGCTGCAGCGCTTTTACGACCGCAGCCAGTGCTGGCGTCTGACGAACTCGTCGCGCCTCGGCGTCCTCCAGTGCGGCGACATCTACGAAGCCGAGAAGGGCGGGCCGGGCTACAAGTTCCCGGACGAGGTCGACGGCACCGAAACCTACGAGCGCGGCACCATCGCCATGGGCAACCAGGGCCCCGGCACGAACGGCAGCGAGTTCTTCATCGTGCACTCGTTCGCGAACATCCCGAAGAACTACTCGGTGATGGGCAAGGTCGTGCGGGGTATGGAGGTGCTGGACCGGATCGTGGCGAACGGCATCATCCCGACGGATCCGAACGGTCCGCAGGACGGGCTGCCCGCGAAGCCGGTGAAGATCCAGAAGGCGACCGTGGGTTTCTGATCGTTCAGACTCGCGAGTCGCCGGATTCGACCAGGAGCCCGAGGAACTCGGCGAAATCACGGGCGACCCGGCGGGGAACCCGATCTTCGTCGAGATATACGACGGATGGCTCAGCATCGCCATCGCATTCGCGATAGTCGAGCATGACCGCGTCGTGCCCACCGGAAGGCATGTCGAAGAGGACGATCCCGATATCCGGGTACCCCCACTCCGCGATCATGTCCTTGCTTCCGTGTCCGCCGTTCGAGTCGATTCCCCGGGCGCCGCCGATTCCGATCAGCGATCGCACCTCGAAATGATCGTCCGCCCACGAGGTAGGGAACGACGTCGGACACCGCCTGCGCCGGAGGAACCCGCCGTTCGTCCGGCGCAGGACGTCCAAATAGGACGACGGGAGGCGATACCCGAGTCGTTTCTCGGTCTCAGCGATCAGCGCATCGTCGACAGGTGGGCCGGTGAACATGTCTTCGCTTGCGAACGGTTCGACCACCGCCTTCCTCCCCAAATCACTGCTCGCCGAAGTCAGACAGATTCCTGTGTGAGAACGAATTCGGCGATCTCCTTCCGCCGGAGCACCCTCCACACCGGATCCCGCGTCACCGATGCGAGCCAGTTCTGGAAGTCGGTGCCGTCGCTGCGAAACCACCACACCGCACGGCTCCCGAGTGACCGCGAATCCGCGTCCACACGACAGCGGAACTCAAAGGCGACCTGCGAGTACTGTTCGTGCTCACCGGCGGCATCGACGATTTGCATCTGCCGTACGAACCTCACCGCGAACATCGGCTCGGAGAGCCAGTTCACTTCGCCGTACTCGAAAAGAAAACCATCGGTGTCAGTGCCATCTGGCACAGCGAACGCGACGGCTTCGAAGCCGTGGATGACCGATACGACCTCGTCGACAGCCGGAGGCTTCCGGCGTGATCCAGGCAGCCCGAGGAGATCTTGCGCGACAGTGATCGCAGAATCGATCGGGCGCTTCGCTCCTTCGCGGTACACAGACCGCGCACACAGTGCGAGAGCGAAAGAACCGAAGTCGCCCCCCAGCTTCTCCGGCGCCGCATCGGCTTGAGCCCAAGCCAGGACCGGGTACTCGCCGGAGTCGTCCGGCCGCGAGGAATCCAGGACGACCGCACCACCCATGCCGTCGAACATCACCACGATCAGCTCGGGGGCCAGCCCGTGATCCCGTCGCATGTCCAAGGTCTCGGCGACGGATCCGAGCACGCCCGGGCCGTAGCCGGGAGTGCGGTACACACCGAGGAACTCCAGTCCCGCGATGTCCCAGGTGCCGAATTCCTCGACCAGGCGTCGATACGAAGGAGGGAACGCGACACCCAGAGTGCGTTCAGCGGAACTGATCATCCCCTCGTCCGCGCCGTCGGCGTGGTTCGACAGGTCGCCGTTCGCGCGCACCAGATCGATCAACCGCTCGCTCGCGTCGACACTCATTCGATGACTCGGCCTTCCACTTCAGCCAGGACGGTGTCCAGGAATCGCCGGAGATCCGGGGCCACCGTGGCGACCTCCGCCTGATCCGCATCGTATGTGCCGGCCAAGACGGCGCCACCGCGAAGCCGGTACACGCCGCGGCCGCTCGTGCTGAGCGCGAACAGCGCGCCTCCCCCGTCCGACCCGAAAACGATGATCGAGTCCTCTGTGGCACCGCCGAGCCGGGTGGGCATCGCCCCGCGCAACCCGGCGAGCACTTCCCGCGCCGAATGCACGAAAATGCCGTTACCGAGATCCGGCAACGACACCTCTCGCACGACGGCATAGAAATCCACCAGCTCCGTCGCGCGGCCGAGGTCCGCGAGGAGTCGGCTATCGCCTGGAGCCTCGTCCGCCAGGACCACTTGGTTCCCGCCCGGCGGGTAGCCGTACCTCGCCTCGAATCCCCGCTCGAACTCGGCACTCAGGAAGGACATCCGCTGAGCCCAGAAGCGCAGATCCGGTCCGTGCCCATCGAATTTCACGAGTCCCACCGAAGCCCCTGCCGAACCAGGAAGTCGAGAAAGCCGGGCGCCTCACGTTCACGCAGGCCATCTTCGTGGAATCGGAAATCGACCGCTTCGCCACACTCGTTCCCGGTCAAGGTGAAGCCCCACCAGTCCCCGGTACCGACCGGTGCCACCGCGAGAAATCCAGCCTCCCGCAGGAGACCACGATTGACCGAGACGAGGTCTTCTTCCCTCGGGTCAGCTGCGACGACCGGCAGCAGATCGACGAAGAGGAACCCGCCGCCGCCATGTCGCACCATGAATTCCTTGTACTGCGAAGGAAGGCGAACATCGAGCTCGTGCTCGACATGCTCGATCTCCTCCTCGGACGAACGCCATGAATCGAATGGGAAGAAGTCTTCGGGATAGTCCTGAGTCGGCAGCCTTTCCCTGGTCCGCAGCACGAGGGCATCGAACTCATCGAACTCCATGACCGTTCACCCCTCTCGCCGGTCGCTCACGACTTCAAACACTCCACCAGTCTCGCGGGTTCCCGTTCGCCCGATCTCAACACCTTGAGCATGAGCTCGCCTGGCTCGTTCACGCGCTGCGCGAGCCTGCCACACTCGTCGACCACCTCACCGCCGTGTACGACCCCGGCCGCGATGACGATCACCAGCGAGAGAAGCTCATCGAGGTCCACCCCGCGGGAGTCGGCCGCGGCGAAGACCGACCATCGTCCCGGGATCTCGGCGTACTCCGGACCCATGACCATCATCCGTGCTCCGGCGGCACTCCCCCAGCTGAAGCTCCATGTCAGCTCGGCCTCACCGGTGACGACGATCTCGATGTTGTCGACGCCCAGCAGAAGTCGCATCGTCACCGTGGCCACACGAGCGACCGACGCCACCCGCGGCTCCTCGGCGCACCACGCTTCATAGTCGATCGCCAACGTATCCACCTTCGAGTAATTCGAGCCCGACGGGCCGCGTCAGCCGGTTAATCTCCAACAGGCGCCGTCGATCCACACGGCGAATGCGCAGCCCCGCACAGGAACCAGTATTTCACCCTGCAGAGTGGCGCATCCTTACCCGGCAGGAAAGCCGGTGACGCCTGGGGCCACGATGATGACTCACGAGCAGCACCTGTCCACAAGGAGATTCCCGGCCCTCGAAGGATTGCGCGCGATCGCCGCGCTCCTCGTGGTGGGGTTCCACCACGAGGACCGTCGTGGGCCATGGGCAACGGGTGGATCGGCGTCCACCTGTTCTTCGCTCCTTCCGGTTTCCTGATCACCACACTGGCGCCGCGTGAAGAAGACCGAAAACGGCAAGATCTCGCTCGCGAACTTCTATATCCATCGCGCGTTCCGCATTCTTCCGTCCTATTTCACCGGCTCTGGGGATCATCATCGTGTTCACCCATCTTCGCGGCCGATACACCACCAGCGGACTCTCCGGAGCCACGCCATACCTCCTCACCTTGACGAACGAGTTCCCCATAACGCACTGTTCGGCCAGTCGCGGCGCTGAGCTTCCCGAAGCGACTCGGCTGGCGATCGCACTGGTCGCGCTGATCCCGGTGATGCCGCACGCCGCATCATCATCGGTTGCCCCCTCGCCATCGGCCTCCACTACCGCAAGGGCTTCGCGGTCCTCCGCGTCTTCACCCATCCCATCGCCCGCCTCGTCCTGCTCGCGGCTCTCGTGGTCCTTCAGCTCCACGTGATCGACTTCCAGGACGGCGGAACCACGTGCGCCGTACTGACCCGCCGTTCATCACCTCACTGGTCCCGCGTGGTCCGATCGCCTGGCTCTTCGCCCCCCCCCGGCGATGCGGTTCATCGGCGAGAGGTCCTACTCCGTGCACCTCTTGCAGGGGGCGGCGGCCGTGGTCGCCTTGTCGACCCCCAAATGGGCCCGCATCGGACCTTGACCGCGGTCGCCGTGACCGTCGTCGCCCTGGTCATCTCGGACGTCCTCCGCCACCGGGTCGAGGTGCCCATGATCGACGTCGGCCGCAGGATCGTGGCCCTCGCAGGCCGAACCCGCCCCGTCCCACGATGCGGGAAAGCCGAACCCGTGCTGGCCAGCAGGAGAGCAATTCAGGCCAAGTGCCCTTGTCCTGATCCGGTAGTCTTGGGCACCAAGGTCGAGAGGCGCTGCAACGGACCGCCGGGTCCGCCACGCTCGGCCCCGGACTTCACCGCAAGGGCGCCTCCCACGACATGGGAGGAGCGCTGGATGGAAACGACCGCCCTGCGAAAGCTGCTGGATGAGCGCATCGTCGTGCTCGACGGGGCGTGGGGGTCGATGCTCCAGAACGCCGGCCTCAAGCCAGAGGACTACCGCACCGAGCGGTTCCAGGACCATCCCCGTGACATCACCGGCGACCCCGACCTGCTGAACATCACCAGGCCGGACGTCGTGCTCGACATCCACCGCCAGTATCTGGACGCCGGCGCGGACATCACCACCACGAACACGTTCACCGCCACCACGATCGGCCAGGCGGACTACGGGCTCGAGCATCTCGCGTACGAGATGAACCTCCGCGGCGCCCAGATCGCCCGCGAGGCGGCGGACGCGGCGGGCGGGAAGTTCGTCGCCGGGTCGGTCGGGCCGCTGAACGTCACGTTGTCGCTGTCGCCCAAGGTCGAGGACCCGGCGTTCCGCGCGGTCACCTTCGACGAGGTGTACGCCGCGTACGCCGACCAGATCAAGGCGCTCGCCGAGGGCGGCGTGGACCTGCTGCTCATCGAGACGATCTTCGACACGCTCAACTGCAAGGCCGCGATCGCCGCCGCCCGCGACGTCGCGCCGCATCTGCCGCTGTGGATCTCGGTGACGATCGTCGACCTGAGCGGCCGGACGCTGTCCGGGCAGACGGTCGAGGCGTTCTGGAGTTCCATCGAGCACGCGGATCCGCTGCTCGTCGGCGTCAACTGTTCGCTGGGCGCCGAGGAGATGCGCCCGCACATCGCCGAGCTGTCCCGCCTCGCGGGCACGTACACCGCCTGTCACCCGAACGCGGGCCTGCCGAACGCGTTCGGCGGTTACGACCAGACGCCCGAGGAGACCGGCGGGCTGCTCGGCGACTTCGCCACGGCCGGGATGGTCAACGTCGTCGGCGGCTGCTGCGGCACGACCCCCGCGCACATCAAGGAGATCGCCGACGCCGTCCGCGGGATGAAGCCGCGGAACGTCCCGGCCCCGAAGCCGCACACCCGGTTCAGCGGCCTGGAGCCGTTCGAGATCGGCAAGGACACCGGGTTCGTCATGATCGGCGAGCGGACCAACGTCACCGGTTCCGCCAAGTTCCGGAAGCTGATCGAGGCCGACGACCACCAGGCCGCCGTCGACGTCGCACTGGAGCAGGTCCGCGGCGGGGCGAACCTGCTGGACGTCAACATGGACGCCGACCTGCTCGACAGCGAAAAGGCGATGACCACGTTCCTGAACCTCATCGCCACCGAACCCGAGGTCGCCCGGCTGCCGATCATGATCGACAGCTCGCGCTGGACGGTGCTCGAGGCCGGGCTGAAATGCGTGCAGGGCAAGGGAGTCGTCAACTCCATCAGCCTCAAGGAGGGTGAGGAGCAGTTCCTCCAGCAGGCCCGCCGCATCCGCGACTACGGCGCGGGCGTGGTCGTGATGGCCTTCGACGAGGAAGGCCAGGCCGACACCGCCGACCGGAAGGTCGAAATCTGCGCCCGCGCCTACGATCTGCTCACCCAGCAGGCGGGTTTCGTCGCCGAGGACATCATCTTCGACCCGAACGTGCTCGCGGTCGCGACCGGGATCTCCGAGCACAACGGGTACGCCAAGGCGTTCATCGACGCGCTGCCGCGGATCAAGGAACGCTGCCCCGGCGTGCACATCAGCGGCGGTATCTCGAACCTGTCCTTCTCCTTCCGCGGCAACAACGTCGTGCGCGAGGCGATGCACTCGGCCTTCCTGCTGCACGCGGTGCGGGCCGGGCTGGACATGGGCATCGTCAACGCCGGGCAGCTCGCGGTCTACGAGGACATCCCCAAGGATCTGCTGGAGCTGGTCGAGGACGTGCTCTTCGACCGCCGCGCGGACGCCACCGACAGGCTGGTCACGTTCGCGGAAACGGTCAACGGCAAGGGAACCCAGCGCACGGTCGACCTCTCCTGGCGCGACAACACGGTCGAGGCGCGGCTGAGCCACGCGCTGGTGCACGGCATCGTCGACTACATCGAAGAGGACACCGAGGAAGCCCGCCAGAAGCTGCCGAAGCCGCTGGAGGTCATCGAAGGCCCCCTCATGGACGGCATGAAGATCGTCGGCGACCTGTTCGGGTCCGGCAAGATGTTCCTGCCGCAGGTGGTCAAGAGCGCGCGTGTGATGAAGCGGTCGGTCGCCTACCTCGAACCGTTCATGGAGGCCGAGAAGGAGAAGGCGCGCCTCGAAGGCCGGATCGAAACCCGCCAGGGCAACGGGAAGGTCGTCCTGGCGACGGTCAAGGGCGACGTGCACGACATCGGCAAGAACATCGTCGGCGTCGTACTCGGCTGCAACAACTACGAGGTGATCGACCTCGGCGTGATGGTCCCGGCCTCGGTCATCCTGGACACCGCCGTCTCCGAAGGCGCCGACGCCATCGGCCTTTCGGGCCTGATCACGCCGTCGCTGGACGAGATGGTCAACGTCGCCGCCGAAATGGAGCGGCGCGGGCTGAAGCTGCCGCTGCTGATCGGCGGCGCGACCACGTCACGCCAGCACACCGCGGTCCGCATCGCGCCCGCGTATGAGCACACGACCGTGCACGTCCTCGACGCCTCCCGCGTCGTCGGCGTCGTCGGCGATCTGCTCGACGCCGACCGCGCCGAGATCCTCGACAAGAAGAACCGCGAGGACCAGGAAGAGCTGCGCGTCCAGCACGCGAACAAGCAGCGGACGCCGTTGCTGACGGTCGAGGAGGCGAGGGCCAACCCCGAGAAGGTCTCCTTCGACGACATCCCGACGCCCGCGTTCACCGGCGTCCGGTACGTCTCGCCGTCGCTCACCGAGCTGCGCGAGATGATCGACTGGACCTTCCTGTTCCTGGCCTGGGAGCTGAAGGGCAAGTACCCGGCGATCCTGAACAACCCGGTCGCCAGGGAGCTGTTCGACGACGCGAACACGCTGATGGACCAGATCATCGCCGAAGAGCGGTTCCAGGCGAAGGGCGCGTACGCGTTCTGGCCGGCGCACTCCGAGGGCGACGACATCATCCTCGATTCGGGCGTCAAGTTCCCGATGCTGCGCCAACAGACCAAGAAACCGCTGTCGCGGCCCAACCGCTGCCTCGCGGACTACATCGCCCCGGCCGGCGCGGGCGATCACCTCGGCGGCTTCGCGGTCACCATCCTCGGCGCCGAGGACTTCGCGGCCGAGTTCGAGGCGAAGCAGGACGACTACCGCGCCATCATGGTGAAGGCGCTCGCGGACCGGCTCGCCGAGGCGTTCGCCGAGTACCTGCACCTCCAGGCGCGTCGGGAGTGGTTCGAGCCGGACGCCGATCCGAAGCTGGAGGATCTGCACGCCGAAAGGTTCCGCGGCATCCGCCCGGCGCTGGGCTACCCGGCCAGCCCGGACCACAGCGAGAAGCGGGAGCTGTTCGAGCTGCTCGATTCCGACCGGCTCGGGATGGGGCTGACCGAGTCGTTCGCGATGACGCCGGCGGCGAGCGTCAGCGGGCTGATCTTCGCCCACCCCGATTCCCGGTACTTCACCGTCGGACGGCTCGGCAAGGACCAGGTCGAGGACTACGCCGCCCGGCGCGGCCTCGAACTGTCCACTATGGAGCAGTGGCTGCGGCCGAACCTCGCCTACGAGCCCGAATGACACAATGATCAGGTGACTGCAGAAGGTTCGGACTTCCTGCAACTGGACATCGGGGACGCCCCGCCGGGGCGCCGGTCGGACTGGCTGGCGTCGCGGCTGCGGCACGCCATCTCCGACGGCCGCCTGCCGGTCGGCAGCAGGCTGCCCGCGACCAGGGCGCTGGCCGCCGACCTGCGGGTCTCCCGCGGCGTGGTCACCGAGGCCTACCAGCGGCTGGTCGAGGACGGGCACGTCGCCGGACGCGGCCGCGCGGGCACGGTGGTCGTCGCGGCACCGGCGAGGACCAAGGAGCAGACGGCCTCCGGTCCGCCCGCCGCGGGCACGATCTTCCGGCCCGCGCCCGGGATCGGCGTCTTCGACTCGCTGCGGGCGACCCCGGCGAGGATCGACCTGTCCCCCGGCGTGCCGGATCTGACGGCGTTCCCGCGAACGGCCTGGCTACGTGCCGAACGCACGGTGCTCAACAGCCTCTCGGCGGCGGACTTCGGCTATGGCGACCCGCGGGGCGCGCCCGCGCTGCGGCTCGCGATCGCGCACTGGATCGCCCGCACCCGCGGCATCACCGTCGACGCCGACGACGTGCTGATCGTCGCCGGTGTCGCGCAGGGCCTCGGGCTGCTGGCCCAGGTGCTGCTCGAGAACGGCGTCTCCGAGATCGCCGTCGAGGACCCGAGTTCGCTGGGCGCCCGTCAGCATCTGCACGACCGGCGGCTGGCGACGCCGCCGATCCGCGTCGACGAGGACGGGGTCGACGTCGGCGAGCTCGTGCGCAGTGGCGCGCCGGCCGTGCTGCTCACGCCCGCGCACCAGTTCCCGACCGGTGTCGTGCTCGGCGGGGAACGCCGTCGCGAGCTCATGCGCTGGGCCGCGGACGGCGGGCTGATCATCGAGGACGACTACGACGCCGAGCACCGCTACGACCGCCCGCCCGTTCCCGCGCTGCGCTCGATGCTCGCCGAGCAGGTCTGCTACGCGGGCAGCGTGTCGAAGTGGCTCGCGCCCGCGCTCCGGGTGGGCTGGATGCTGGTCCCGTCGCGGTACCGGGACGAGGTGGTGGCGGCCAAACGGTTCGCCGACCTTGGCAACGCCGTCCTCCCGCAGCTGGTGCTCGCGCATCTGATGGAGTCCGGCGAGATGGAGCGGCAGCTGCGGTTCGTGCGCAAACGGCATCGCCGCCGCCGGGACGCGATGATCGACGCGCTCCGGGCGCATCTCCCGGACGCCGTGGTGCACGGCGCCGCCGCGGGGCTGCACCTGACGATCACCTTCGACGCGGAGTTCTCCGACCTCGACTTCGCCGCCGCCGCGCTGGAGCAGGGGGTGAAGGTGCAGCCGCTGTCGTGGCACTGTCAGCGGCCGATGAATCCGGGGCTCGTCCTCGGCTACGGGGCGAGCCCGGCGAGTGACATCGCCGAGGGCATCGCCGTCCTGGGCAAGATCAGGCGCTAGCCGCCGAATTGCCCGAGGAAGGCCAGGAGCACGGCCGGGTCTTCGACGTGCGCGTTGTGGCCCAGTCCGGGAAGTTCGACAGAAGCCTCGCTGAGCGCGCGAAGTTGTTCGGGGCGGCTCATGGGGTCGTGCTCGCCGGCGGCGAGGGCGACCGGGCAGCGCGCCGCGCCGAGCAGTCCGGGCATGTCGGGAGCGCCGACAGCGAAGGCCCGCGGGTCCAGCGCGAGCCGCCAGCCGCCCTCGGTTTCGACGATGCCGGCGGGGTCCGCTTCGGCCAGACCGGTCAGCCCGGCGATCTTGAGGAAGGCTCGTTCGGCGTCCTCGCGGGACGTGAACACCCTGGGCGGTTTCGCCGCCATGTCGGCGGCCTTCGCGAGTTCGGACTCGCTCCATTCGACCTTGACACCCACCGCGAGCAACCCGTCGACCCGGAGCCCGAACCACCCGCTGGCCAGCGCGAGCCCGACCACGCCGCCCAGGGAGTGGCCGATCACCAGCAGCTGACCGCGTTCCGGGAGCGCGTCGGCGACCGCCGCGGCCAGACCGCCGAAGGAGTAGTGCGCCGAGTGCGGTGAGGCGCCGTGCCCGGGCAGGTCGGGGGCCAGCCAGCGATAGCCGGGTTGCAGCATCAGGCCGTCCCAGACCGCGCCCGTCGCGCCGAGGCCGTGCAGCAGGAGCACGGCGGGGCCTTCGGTTCCGGCGGTGCGCATCTTCAGCGTGTCCACCGGACGGATCTTTCCGCAGTCCCCCGCCCGCGGGCTAGTGTCGACGCCGTGATCACCGATCCGGACGTATACACCCGAGGCGTGCCGTACGAGCACCTCGCGGCGCTGCGCCGGGAGTCGCCGGTCGTACGCGTGGACGATTTCTGGGCCGTGCTACGGCATTCGGACGTCAAGCACGTGCTGAAGAACCCGAAGCTGTTCTCGTCGCACCTCGGCGGGACGCAGATCCGTGATCCGGCGACCGAGCAGGACCTCGGTTACGTCCGCCGGATGATGCTCAACATGGATCCGCCCGAGCACGCCCGGCTGCGGGGCCTGCTCACCAAGGCGTTCACGCCGCGCGCGGTCGCCAGGCTGACCGAGCGGATCCAGGGCTGGGCGAGGGAGCTGATCGCCGGCGTCCGCGCGGACGGTGAGTGCGATTTCGCGGCGGTCGCCGCCGATCTCCCACTGCTGACGCTCGCCGAGGTCTTCGGGATCCCCGAACGGGACCGGCGGCTGATGTACGACTGGAGCAATCGCGTGATCGGCTACCAGGACGCCGACTACGCGGTGAGCGCGACCGTCGACGCGGACGAGGTCACCGATCTCGCGCGGGCGGCGCTGGCGGTCCGGCCGGTTCCGGGGCCGGACGGGTCGATGCCCGATCCGCGCACTCGCGCGGGGATGCCGGATCTTTACGCGTACGCCACCGCGCTCGGCGAGTACAAACGCCGGAACCCGGGCGAGGACGTGATGAGCAATCTCATGGGTCACGTGGAGGACGGCGGCCGGGTCTCGATCGCGGAGTTCGAGAACCTGTTCTGGCTGTTTTCCGTGGCGGGCAACGAAACGCTGCGCAACGGCATCCCCGGCGGGATGCAAGCGCTGCTGTCGCATCCCGATCAGTACCGGCGGCTGCTCGCCGACCGTTCCCTGCTTCCCGGTGCGGTGGAAGAGATGCTGCGCTGGTGGACGCCGGTCATGCATTTCCGCCGGACCGCGACCGAGGACGTCGTTCTGTCCGATGTGGACATCCGCGCGGGCGAAAAGGTGGTCGTCTGGTTCTCCGCCGCGAACCGTGACGAGACCGTTTTCGAGGATCCGGACCGCTTCGACATCGGCCGCGCTCCCAACGATCACCTGACCTTCGGGCACGGCCCGCATTTCTGCCTCGGCGCCCAGCTCGCCAGGGTGCAGCTGCGCGCGATGTTCGAAGCGGTCCTGGAGCAGCTCGGCGAGGTCGAACCCGCCGGTGCTCCGGTGCGGTTGCGGTCGAACTTCCAGAACGGGCTGAAATCGCTGCCGATCCGCTGGTAGCGACGAGCCCCTTCCCGCCCCCGAGCGCGGGAAGGGGCCCATCACCCCCTGGTCATTCGGCCGCGGCGAACTCCGGTTCGGCGACGGTGGAGCGGGCTTCGGCCTTGCGCAGGCCGACGATTCCGGACAGGGCCACCAGGACACTGATCACGGCGATACCGGTGACCACGGTGAGCGCGGGCGCCAGACCGTTCAGCAGCGCGGCCGAGCCGGTGGCACCGCCGGAGTTCCCGGTCAGGACCGCGGTCACGATGGCGAGCCCGATCGCGCCGCCGACCTGGATCGACGTGTTCAGCAGCCCGCCGGCGAGCCCCTGCTCGTCGTCGGAGATGCCGTTGGTCGCCTGGA
The DNA here is from genome assembly GCF_055561455.1 of Amycolatopsis sp. PSD-21. Lineage (NCBI taxonomy): Bacteria > Bacillati > Actinomycetota > Actinomycetes > Pseudonocardiales > Pseudonocardiaceae > Amycolatopsis > Amycolatopsis sp. PSD-21. The sequence goes on from NZ_CM145712.1 coordinate 6,708,230, forward strand.
TGTTCAGCGAGGAGAACGCCAGCATGAAGCCGATACCCAGCAGGATCATGCTCGGCAGCACCGAACCGGCGTAGCTGGAGCTCTCGTCGATCCGCAGGAACAGCGCGTACCCGATGACGTGGGCGACGACACCGGCGAGGATCGTGCGCGGGGTGCCGAGCCGGTCGATCAGCGGCTCGATCCTCGGCGAACCGAAGGCCACGATCAGCGCGGCGGGCAGGAACCCGAGCGCGGTCTGCAACGCGGACCAGCCCAGCACGTTCTGCAGGTACAGCATGACGACGAACTGGAAACCGATGTAGGCGCCGAAGAACGTCGCGCCACCGAGGTTGGCGCGGGCCAGCGGGCCGGAGCGCAGGATGCCGAGCCGCAGCAGCGGGTGCTTGCTGCGCTTCTCGATGAACACGAAAGTGACGAGCAGGGCGAGCGCGAGGGCGAACGAGATCAGCGTCCGCGGCGCTGCCCAGCCGATCTCCGGTGCCTCGACCACGGCGAAGACCAGCAGGAGCGAACCGGCCGCACCGGTGATCGCGCCAGGGAAGTCGTAGCCGCCACCGGTCTGCGGCGAGTAGGACGGGATCAGCTTGATCGCGGCGGCCAGTGCGGCGAGCGCGATGGGCACGGGCAGGAGGAACGTCCAGCGCCAGCCCACCTGGGTGAGCAGACCGGAGAAGACGAGGCCCGCGGAGTAACCGCTGGCACCGAAGACGGCGAAGATGCTGATCGCCCGGTTGCGGGCGGGGCCTTCATGGAAGGTCGTGGTGATGATGGACAACGCGGCCGGCGCGGTGAACGCGGCGGCGAGACCCTTGATGAAGCGGGTGGCGATCAGCAGCGCGCCGTCGTCGACGAGGCCGCCGAGCAGGGAAGCGAGCGCGAAGACCGCGACGGCGACGAGGAAGACCCGGCGCCTGCCGAGCAGGTCGGCGGTGCGCCCGCCGAGAAGCAGCAGGCCGCCGTAGCCGAGCACGTAGGCGCTGATGATCCATTGCAGGGCACCGGTGGAGAGGCCGAGTTCGGCCTGGATGGACGGGAGGGCGACGGCGACCATCGACACGTCGAGCGCGTCGAGGCCAACGACGACGGACACAGTGAGCAGGACACCCCAGAGGCGCGCGTCCCACCTTGTCGAGCTGGTGGACAGCTGCACGGAAGAACTCATGATCCGTACAGTACATGCACACGCATCTAATGCAAGTGCATTTAATGACTTTGCATAAAATTCACGTGCATGCTATCTTGGGCCGCGTGAGCGACGTCGCCGAACAAGACCTGCTGCAGGAGTGGCGCGAACTTTCCGCCCGGCATGCGGCGGTCTTCGGCCGCCTCGAGTGCCGCCTCCAGGAGCGCCACGGCCTCGGTGTCACCGAGTTCGAAGCCCTGGAACGACTAGTCACCTGCGTCGTTGGCAAATGCCGCGCGGCCGACCTGACCGAGGTCGTGCACCTGAGCCAGAGCGCCACCTCACGACTCGTGGCCCGCCTCGAGCGCGAAGGGCTCGTCCAGCGCGCGCTCTGCGAGTCGGACCGGCGCGGGATCTTCGTCGTCGTGACCGACGAAGGCCGCCGTCGCTACGAAGAGGCGAAGCCGACGCACCGGGCGACCCTCGAAGAGACCCTCACCGTCGAAGCCTGACCTCGAGCCTCCAGGCCACCGCTCCTTTGCTTGCCACTGAAGTACGTGAAGGCCCCCTTCATTGCGCTAGACGCAATGAAGGGGGCCTTCACGTACTGAGGAAGGGGTGAAGGTCGAGTTTCCTCGGCTGAGCCGAGGCAAGGGGTCCTTCACGCGCGGTCGCCGTGACCACTGGGGCTGGTGGTGCCGCAGAGCCACAGACGGCGATCCGCAAGTCACTCACGAGGCGATCATGGTCAGCCCCGGGCCAGCTCCTCACGGATCGCCGGGACGACCTCGTTCCCCCAGCGGCCGAGCGCGCTGTCGGTGGTGGTCCCGTCTTCGACCGGGAAGTAGATGAAGCCCGCGGCGCCGTGGTCGCGCACCGCCGTGACCAGTTCCTCGACCCACTGCTCCGGCGAACCACCGACCCACCGCCCCTCGTCGTCACGCGGCGACGCCGTGGGCTTTTCCGTTATGCGGCCAGGGAAGTTGTAGATGGTGGCGACCTCGCCGGGGTCGCGGCCCGCGTCGATGGCGGCCTGGTCGATCACCGGACGGGATTCGGCGAACCGCGGGCTGAGCCAGTCCGCGGCGTGCCCTGGGATCCACCCGTCGGCGAGTTTTCCGGTCACCGCCAGGGATTTGGGCCCGACAGCGCCCGTCCAGACCGGGGGCGCGGGCGCGGCCGCCGGCACCAGCCCGTCGACGGAGTAGAACTCCCCCTCGAAGGTCACCGGTGCCCCGCCGCCGGAAAGTGCCTTGATCAGGGTGATCGCCTCACCCATCGCCCGGACCGCCTCGGCGGGCGTCCGGTGCGCGACACCGAGTTTGGCGATCTCCCGCCACAGCCCGCCCGCACCGATGCCGAGCGCGACCCGGCCGCCCGAGAGCGCCGAAAGCGACGTGATCGTCCTCGCCAGCATCGGCGCGGGACGGCTCGGCAGGTTGGTCACGTTCACCGCGGCCGTGACCCGCGACGTCCGGCCGAGGATCACGCCCAGCGCCGCGTAGGCGTCGAGCCGGTCGGCGAAGTACGGGTGGTCGGACAGGCTGACCAGGTCGAGTCCCGCACGGTCGGCCTGTTCGGCGTGCCGCAGGAGGTCTTCCACCTCGCCGACGCCGGTTTCGAGCCCGAAGCCGAACAGTGTCATCATTACTCCTCAAGTTCGTAGTACGCACTATTTGTATCACGAACTACTTGCCCGTGTCGAAGTAAAGAATATTTGACATGATGTCTAGAACTCTTTACCTTGGGCTCGTGGCGATGGAAGAGAAACGTGCGTGGATCATGGTGGTGGTCACGGTCTTCGGCTATGCCGCGTACCTGATCGTCGTCCTCCGCCGGGCGGGCTCCGGCCCGCTCGTCGACATCCCTTACGTGGCACCGTTGTTGTGGACGATCGGCGCGGCCGTCGCGGCTTCGATCGTGCTGAACGTCGCGGCCGCGATCACCTCACCGCGTGACGCGGGCCGCAAGGACCAGCGCGACCGCGAGATCGGCCGGTTCGGCGAGTACATCGGACAGTCGTTCGTCGTGATCGGCGGTGTCGCGGCGCTCGTCATGGCGATGGCGGAGCTGGACCACTTCTGGATCGCCAACACCGTGTACCTCGCCTTCGTCCTGTCCTCCCTGCTCGGCTCGATCGCGAAGATCGCCGCCTACCGCTGGGGATTCCAGGCATGGTGAAACCGACCAAGGTCACGAACTCCATCCGCGCCCTGCGGTTCGCGAAGGGTGAGATGACCCAGGCCGAACTCGCGGACCGGATCGGCGCCACCCGCCAGACGGTGATCGCCATCGAACAGGGCCGCTACTCGCCGTCCCTGGAGATGGCCTTCCGGATCGCCAGGGTGTTCGGCGTCGCGCTCGACGACGTTTTCCAGTACCCAGACCAGGAATGAGGCCGCCGTGAAGGCGATCGCCCAGAACGAGTACGGCTCCACCGACGTCCTGACCCTGACCGACCTGCCCGAACCCGAAGCCGGACCCGGCGGGGTGGTGGTGCGGATCCGGGCGGGCGCGGTCGATCCCGGCGTCTGGCACCTCATGGAGGGCACGCCGTACTTGGTGCGGCTGATGGGTTTCGGCGTGCGGAGACCGAAGGCCCGGGTCCGCGGGCTGGACTTCGCGGGCGTGGTGCACGCCGTCGGCGACGACGTGACCCGGTTCCGGCCGGGCGACGAGGTTTTCGGTACCTGCCAAGGTTCCTTCGCCGAGTACGCACTGACCACAGTGGACAAGATCGCCCGGAAGCCCGAGCGGCTCGGCTTCGACGAAGCGGCGGCTGTTCCCATCTCCGCTTTCACCGCGCTCCAAGCGCTCCGGGACAGAGGGCGGGTCGCGCCCCGGCAGAAGGTCCTGGTCATCGGCGCCGGCGGTGGCGTCGGCACCTTCGCGGTGCAGATCGCCAAGGCGTTCGGCGCCGAGGTGGACGGCGTGTGCGGCACGGACAAGGTCGACCTCGTCCGCTCACTCGGCGCGAACCGCGTTTTCGATTACACCCGTGAGGAGTTCGGCGGCGGCTACGACCTCATCCTCGATACCGCGGGCAACCGGTCGCTGGCCTCGCTGCGGAAGGCCCTTACCCCGCAAGGCACTCTCGTCCTCGTCGGCGGCGAGAGCGACGGGAAGTGGATCGGTGCGGTCGGGCGCAACGTGCGGGCGCTGCTCCTCGGGCCGTTCGTGAAGCAGAAGCTGCGCGGCCTGTTCTCCACGGAGGACCAGGACGATCTCCAGACGCTGCGGGCGCTCGTCGAAGCCGGGAAACTGACGCCGGTCATCGACCGGGCCTACTCGCTGGCCGAGGTGCCCGAGGCCATCCGCTACGTCCGCGAAGGGCACGCGCGCGGCAAGGTCGTCATCACCGTCTGATGTTCTCCCCCATGTCGGACTCCGGCCATCTTGGCGGTGTTCGGTGTCGGAGAGCGATCCGCCGAGTGCCGAGGAGACCACCGATGTCCGTCAACCGCCGCGATCTGTTGCGAGGCGCCGCCACCGCCGGTGCGCTGGGGCTGGCCTGGCCGTTGAGTTCGCGGATGACGGTCGCGCAGGCCGAGGAGGCCGCGGCGGCGCTGGGCGCGACCTGGGACGAAGCGCCGTTCACCCTCGGGGTCGCGTCCGGCGACCCGGTCCCGTACGGCGTCGCGCTCTGGACCAGGCTCGCGCCGAAGCCGATGGAGTTCGAGCAGCCGCTGGACGACACCGTCGAGGTCGCCTGGGAGGTCGCCACCGACCGCGGGTTCCGCCGCCGCGTGGCGCACGGGACGACGGCCGCCACCGCCAGGCTCGGGCACAGCGTGCACGTCCCGGTGTCCGGGCTGGAGCCGGGCGCTCAGTACTACTACCGCTTCCACGCGCTCGGCAAGGTCAGCCGGATCGGCCGCACCCGGACCGCGCCGGTCGGGCCGGTGCGGCGGGTGCGGTTCGCCTCGGCGAACTGCCAGGCCTTCCACGACGGGTTCTACGCGGCGCACGCCGGGATCGCGCGGGAAGAGCTGGATTTCGTCGTCCACCTGGGTGACTACGTCTACGAGCACGGGCAGGTCGGCGGGAATCCGCTGCGCGACCACGAAGGCCCCGAGGTGCTGACCCTGCCGGCGTACCGGCGGCGGCACGCGCTCTACAAATCCGACCCCTCGCTGCGGGACGCCCACGCCGCCCACCCCTGGTTCGTCACCTGGGACGATCACGAGGTCGTCAACGACTACAGCGGCACCACCCCGTCTTTGCGGGCGCGGCGCTCGGCGGCGTACCAGGCCTGGTTCGAGCACATGCCGGTGCGCCCCGACCACCCCTCGACGCCGAGGATCCACCGGCAGCGCCACTGGGGCGACCTCCTCGATCTGTCCATTCTGGATCTCCGGCAGTACCGGTCGGCACAGAACCTGCCCGACGGCACGATCCTCGGCGCGGACCAGAAGGCGTGGCTCAAGGACCAGGTGACCGGCGCCGGCGAGGCGTGGCACTGCTGGGTGAACTCGATCATGCTGAGCCAGCTCGCGAAGCCCGGCGGCGGCTACATGTTCACGGACCAATGGGACGGTTTCCTCGCCGAGCGCAAGGAAGTGCTGACCCACGTGGCCCAAAGCGGCCTCGAAGACCTCGTGGTGATCACCGGCGACTGGCATTCGGCGTTCGTCGACGACATCCGCCCGGACTTCGCGGATCCGTCCACCCCGGTGATCGGCACGGAGTTCACCGCGCATTCGGTCAGCTCCGGCGCCTACTCCCCCGAATGGAACGCCACGAACGGACCGAAGATGGGCGCGGCGAACCCGCATCTCAAGTACTTCGAGGGCAACCGGTACGGCTACGACGTCTACGAGGTCACCCCGCGCCGTTGGAGCACGCATATGCGCGTGATCGGCGACCGGCGCGACCCGCGCTCCCCGGTCAGCACCCTGACGACGTTCCACGTCGACCGCGGCAGGCCCGGATCGTACGAGGACCGCTCCACCATCACGTCTCCGGCGCAGTACCGGCGACGCTAGGCCAAAAGGGGAGCCGGGAACTCAGAAGAGGGGCGAGCGACGCTCTTTCGGAGCAGCGCGGTTCACCGCGCGCGTTCTCGTTTCACCTGCCCGATGAATTCACGACAATTCTTCCGTGCGGCTAACCTTGGCATTCCAATGGGAACTAGCCGCGGGAGAATTCGATGAAGAAGAAAATCGCCGCTTTAGTCATGGCCGCCTTTTCGGCGGCCGTATTCCTGGCCGCCACGCCGGCCTCCGCGGCGACCGAAGGCAGGTTCCCACCCTACGGTTGCAACGGTGATCGCTACGGAATCCTCTTCGGCGAGGGCATTTCCCTGACCTGCTTCTCGCTGCCGAGACACTCGGAGACCTACCGGGTGGTCGCCCACTGCGCGTCCGGATCCTCCTATTGGTACACCGTCGGGCATTGGGTCCCGATCGGTTTCGGCCCGTCGACGGCGGAATGTCACGGCGCCCTGCTTTCGAGCGCGTACGTGGCCGGATATCACGTAGACGAATTCTGATATCCGAATGACTAGATGTCGATCTTGACGGCGCGGTTCAGCGTCCGCTCCCGGCAGGTCCCCACCGGCCCACTTCCGCGGTGAGCCACCGATGCAGCGAGAAGGCCAGTTCGACCGGCGCGTCGTACTGGATCAGATGCCCGGCCTCGGGAATGACGTCCAGGAGGGCACCGGGAATCGCGCCGGCGAGCCGTTCGGCCCGGTCCACCGGGATCCACGTGTCGTCGGCGCCCCAGATCACCTTCACCGGCAGCGCCAGTTCCGGATAACGGTCCTGGATCTCGTCGGTGTACCGGACGTCGGCCTCGGCGATCTGCCGGTAGAAGGCGCGTTGTCCCTCCGCGTCCAGCCAAGGCCCGGTCAGCGTGGCCAGCTGCGCGGCGGTGAGACCACGATGGGAGGCCGTCCCGATGTAGGACTCCAGCGCTCCTCGGTGCACCACCGGGGGTTGCGCCTGGAAGACTTCGGCGTTCTCCGCGACCAGCCGGAAGAACTCCGAACCCCACGGCCGCAGCGCGACGACGTCCACCAGGGCGAGCGAGGCGTATTCCGCGCCGTGCAGCAGCTTCGCGCGCAGCGAAACGGCCCCGCCGTAGTCGTGGGCGATCACGTGCGGGGCGGCCAACCCCCAATACGCGAGCAGATCGGCGAAAAGCTCGCCCTGCGTCCCGAGATCGACGGCGTGGCCGGGATCCTTCGACGAACGGCCGTACCCCGGCATGTCCCAGACGTGGACGGCGAATTCCGCGCTGAGCGCTCGCGCGAAAGGCGCCCACAGTTGCGCCGACCACGGTGTCCCGTGACACAGCACCACCGGGGCGCCTTCGCCGAGGCGTTCCCACGCCACCGAACGGCCACGCCATTCGAACGTCCGCGACAACTCCAGCTCGCCGAAACCCATGACCGCGATCGTAGTGGCGGCCGCCCGCTCAGTCCGGCAGTTGCAGTTCCGTATGCCGTTTGGACAGCATCTCCGCCAGCTCACGGAGTTTGACGTTCATGTTCTGCGACGTGTGCCGCAGCACCTCGAACGCCTCCGCGGCGTCGATCCCGCGCCGCGCCATCAGGATGCCCTTGGCCTGCCCGATCGCGTCGCGGCTGTCGAGCGCCTGCTGGAGCTGCTCCTCCTGGAGCTGGCCTCGCGTGACCGCGTGCGTCGTCGCCAAGGCCAGTGACGCGTGCGTCGCCAGAAGCAGCAGCACGTCGCGGTCGGCCTTGGCGATGCCGTGCGGGCTTCGCGAATAGACGTTCAGCGCGCCGGAAGGCTGCGAACTCGACGCCTCCGGCAGGAGTGCCGTCGAGACCAGCGAATGGAACCCGAGCGCCGCGGCGGCGGGACCGAAGCGCGGCCATCGAGCGTCTTCCGCCAGATTGTCGCTGAACGCCGCCGCCGGCCCCGAAACCCGCGCCGCTTCGACGCAAGCACCCTCGCCGTACTGGTACTGCAGCTGATCCAGATCGCCGGCGATCTCGTCGGTCCGCACCGGCGTGTGGAACCCTCCGTCGGGATCGAGGAGGGTGACGCTGACCAGATCCGCGCCCGGTACCAGGTCACGCGTCGCGAAGACCACCCGTTCGAGTACCGCCGCGATCGAACCGGAATCCAGCAACGCCCTGGTCAGGGCCACGAACTGGGTGACCAGTGGCCCAGCGATGAGCCGGGCGCCGTTCTCTGAGGTCACCGGCAGGTCGCCGTCGCCGACATCCTCGACGAATCGGTTCTTGTCCTGCTGCCAGTCGAATTCATCGGCCAAAGCCCGCCTCTCCCACTTCTGCACATCGGCGTGATGCACCACGGGAGTCACCGGCGGGAACCGGCGCCGAGCGCGCACCATCAACCGCCGCAACCAACCCGGTTACCGGCGGATCGGCGCTAACTTCTCAACGCTCAGAACCGCTTTCGGAAACCGACCTTAGCCGAATGCGATCACCCGGCCTACCGCGACCCACGTTCCGCCCGTCACGAATCACCTCCTTCGGTCGTGCCGACGATGAACGGTTCGTCCACCTGGCGTAACTCCGCATCGGCCCGTCGGCTCCCGGCTCATGTTTCACCTCGGGCCGCCGTGGTACCCGGGCCGGTGTCGCCGAGAACCCCGGGGGTGATCACTGTGTCCACGCTCCAGGCCGCGGAGCAGCGACGGGTCATCGCCGAATGCTTCGCGCGCACAGGGCTCACCCTGGAGCAACTGTGGCTGAGGTATTTCGCGCTGGGCGGTGACGTCAGCGAAGCCGACTTGGCGGCCTACCTGAGGGGCGTGCTCCCCCTGCCCAGCATCCAGCGGGACATGGTGGCGCACGCGGTCAACGAGCGGCTCGACGAGCTCTCGGGTACGCGGCGGGCGCCGTACAGCCGCGACGTCGGCGACGGCAGCCGCCCCCGCGGTCTCCTGGCCGCGCTGGTGGGACTTCTCGACGGCGCCCAGCGGGTCTCTCCCGAGCGGCTGCCCGCGATCGTCGCCGCCGCGGGCCGGGCGCTCGACCTGGAGCTGACGGTCTACCTCGCCGACTACGAGCAGCGGCAGCTCCACCCCCTCCCCACCAAGTTCGCACCCGCCCGGCCGCCGCTGCCCATCGAGGCCGGCACCGCCGGACGGGCCTACCGGCACGCCGGCACCGTGCTGTCCGAGGAGCCGGGCGGGCCGCGGCTGTGGACCCCGCTCCTGGACGGCGACGAGCGGATGGGCGTGCTCGAGATCGGCGCCGTCCAGGGCGCCGACCTCCACGACCCCGCCCTGCGCACCCAGTGCCAGTGGCTCGCGTCGCTGTCCGGCCACCTCATCGCCGCCGCGATGCGCTACGGCGACGGCCTCGACACGACCCGGCGCCGGAGGTGGCGCGGCCCCACCGCCGAGCTGCTCTGGCAGAACCTGCCGCCGCTGACGGCGGCGACGGGCGACTTCGTGGTCGCGGGCGGCGTCGAGCCCGCCTACGACGTTCGCGGAGTGTCCTTCGACTACGCCCTTTCCGAAACGACGGCGTGGCTGGCGATCTTCGACGCGGGCCGGGACACCGGGCCCGCGGGTCTGGCGGTCTCGACGGCGCTCGCTGCCTATCGATCGGCCCGTCGCGAAGGCCAGGATCTACGCGGCCAGGAAAGCGCTGTCGACAAAGCGCTTTCAGCGCAGTTCCCTGACGGCACCACGGTCCGCGGCACGCTGACCGAAGTGGACCTCACCCGAGGCACACTGCGCCATCTCGAAGCGGGCGGCGAACCACCGCTCGTGTTCGGCACCGGGCACGGGCCGGCCACAGTGGACAGTGCGCGGCGGCCACCGTTCGGCGACGGCGGCCCCGGGCACATCACGACCGCTCACCTCCGGCCCGGAGAGCTCCTAGTCCTGCACACCGAAGGCCTCACGGGAGCGCGCACCGCCGACCGTGAACGGTTCGCGCTCGCCGACAGCCTGGCCGCCGGCGCCGGGCACGTACCGCCGGAAATCGTCCGCCGCGTGCTCGACGCGGCGAAGTCCCACCACGGCAGCGATTTCACGGGCGACGCCGGACTGCTGATCGCCTACTGGCCAGGAACGCGGTGAAGAGGTTCAGCCGCGGAAATCGACGTCTTCCGCCTTGACCGTCCCTCCCTTCCGGCCCGGCGCGACCTGGTGCCGCCAGTACAGGTTCGTGTGCGCGATGACCTGCTCCGGCGTCGGCGCGCCCCACTCCGATTTGTCGAAGGTCGTGTGCGCGTCACCGACCAGCGTCGCGTCGTACCCGCGGACCATCGCGCCGTGCAGGGTCGAACGGATACAGGCGTCGGTCTCCGCCCCGACGACCACGAGCCGTCCGACCCCGCGCTCGGCGAGCACCTGCTCCAGATCGGTGTCCTCGAACGAGTCCCCATAGGACTTTTCGACGAGAGGCTCGGAGTCTTCACGGTCCAGCTCGCCGACGATGCGCCACTCTTCGCTGTCCCGCACGAGTTCATCGTCGGAATGCTGCACCCAGACGACCGGCACGCCTTCCCTGCGCGCCCTGCCGACGAGTCCGCCGATTTTCGCGACCACGGCGTCGCGCTCGTGGGCCTCGTCGACGACGCCGTTCTGGACGTCGACGACGAGGAGCGCGGTGTTCGGCCGGTTGACGAGTGTGGTCATCGCGGATATCCCTCCAGGTCAGGCTGCTGTGGCAGACCTTAACCCCGGGCACCGACAAGATCCGTCGATCAAGCGCCCGGGACGGCCAGCGCCTTCGCGTTGCGACGGACGTCGGACCACGCCCCGTCACGGCACAATCCGCAGGACGGGCCGAAGAACTCCGCGCGGGCCCGCTCGTCGCCGGAGAGCCAGAACCGGAACCACGCCGTGATCACGCCGCGGAACCCGCCCCCGTCGCCGACCGGCGTGAAATGGGTCGCTCCGCCGAGTTCGGCGTAGATCGCGGGGACCTGGTCCGCCAGGCGGTACCGCGGAATGACCAGCAGCCCGGGAACGACGATGGTGTCGAACTGCCCGCCCAGGAAGAACGAGGGACCCTTCAGCGCCGCGGCCGAGCCCTGCGGTCCGGGTTCGATCGGGATCGTCGTGGTGACGCGGGCGTCCGCGCCGGCGACGATCGCCCCGCCGCCGCCCTGGGAGTGGCCGGTGGCACCGATGTGCGCCGTGTCGATCTTCCCTTGGTACGGGCTGCCGGGACGGGAGTTCTCGGCGATCAGGGTCGTGGCCCCGGCCAGCATCTCCTGACCGGAACCCGCGTTCGGCGTGTCGGCCGCCGCGACCACGAAACCGTGGGACGCCAGATGCCGCAACAAGCCGTCATAGATCTTCGGGCCGGCACCGGTCCCGTTGCCCCACAGGATCACCGGGTGCTTCTCCAGCCGCGAAGGCCGGTACACGGTATGCGTGCTGTCGAGGGCTTCGACTGTCACCGTGTAGGGCCCTGGTTCACTCCACCGGCTCGCGATGCCGGTCTCGGCCGTCGCGGCGGGCGCGATGCCCACGGTCGCGAGCGCGACCATCCCGGCGATCAGTATCCGTGCGCGAAGTCTCCCCATCGTGGCCACCGTCCCGTTCCGTCCGGGCCCCGTTGCCCGCGACGCACCTCCCAGCGTGTCGGCACGGTCACCGTAGGTCCATGGGGCCGATCACAAGATCGGGCGAACGAGTCTTGTGATCGGCCCCAAAACCGGGGTCAGCCGATCAGCTGCCACAGGTAGCTGGGGCTCTTGACCGGCGCGACGGCGTTCTTCTTCCAGAGGTACTTGACCTTGCACGGCGGGACGATCCGGTACTTCTGCACGGTGAACGAGCGCGCTTCCTTGTACTGCTGCAACCGCAACGTCTTCCCGGCGGGCACCGTCGCGGAATAGGACCAGGAATCGGACTTCGAGTAGCTCGCGCCGACGCTCACCGCCAACGAGACACTCGCCTTCGCGAAGATGACACCCGCCTCGGCACTGGTCGTACCGGTGATGGACGCGTTGACCGACGAGGTCGTGGTCTTGTTGTAGGTGATCGTCCCCGGCCCGCGCAGGTAGTCGCTGCGGAGATTCGTCTTCATCCAGGCCTTGGCGCCGTTCGAGATGGTGTAGTCGGGCGGATCGTTGACCTCGGGGCAGGGCTGGATCGCGAGCGACCGTGCCCCGGCCCCGAGTGCCGCGGGCGCCACGCACAGCGCGCAACCGAGAAGGACAGAAGCGGCCACCGACCGGAAACGCATCGCGAACCTCCCGTTGTCGATCATGACCGAACGGTAATACGGCTCCCGGCGACGGCGCGGAAATCCAACCTGTTCGAGTTACGGAAATTCGCGTGCCCGAACGGACGACACGCATGATCAGGTGGACGACATGCGGTGGAGCCCGTCCGGTGCGGGTCGCCGCACTGTCCACTGTGGTCTGTCACCCGAAAGCCGAAAGCCCGTCCAGCAGCCTGTCGACGTCCTCGGTGCTGGTGTACGGTGCCAGCCCGACGCGGAGCGCGGGGTCCTCCAGCTTCAGGGCCGCGAAGACTTCGTATGCGTAAAAGGATCCCGCCGGTGCGACGACGTTCCTCTCGGCGAGGTACTCCTGCGCCTCGCGCTCGCGGCCGCCGAGGCCCATCAGGACGGTCGGCGTCCGGTCGGCGGCCTTGCCGTGGACGGTGACGGCGTCGCCCAGTCCCTTCTCCAACCGGGCGAGCAGCAGGCTTTCGTGCTCGTGCAACGAGTTCATCGAGTTCGCCAGCCGCGCCCGCCGCGATCCGGCCGATCCCGGGTCGAGCGCGGCGAGGAAGTCCACGGCCGCCGTCGCGCCCGCGAGTATTTCGTACGGCAGCGTCCCGAATTCGAACCGTTCGGGCACGGTGTCGGGCGACGGCATGAGCTTGTCCGGCTCGACGGTTTCGAGGAGTGACGGCGACGCGCCGAGCACCCCGCAGTGCGGGCCGAGGAACTTGTAGGGCGAGCAGACGAAGAAATCCGCTCCCAGCGCGGGAACGTCCACCAGGTCGTGGGCGGCGTAGTGGACTCCGTCCACGAACACCAGCGCCCCGGCGTCGTGGGCGAGATCAGCGATCCGGCGGATCGGCGGCTTCGTGCCGAGGACGTTCGAGGCCGCCGTGACCGCGACCAGCTTCGTCCTTTCGGTGAGGACCAGCGTATCGAGGTCGAGTTCGGTGGTCTCGGGATCGACGTCGAGCCAGCGGACGGTCATCCCGGCTCGGTCCGCGGCCTGGACCCACGGCCGGACGTTGGCGTCGTGATCGAGACGGCTGACGACGATCTCGTCGCCCGCACGCCAGTTTTTGGCCAGGTGCCGGGAAAAGTCGTACGTCAGCTGGGTGGCGCTGCGGCCGTGGACGACACCTTCGGCTGGCACACCGAGGAAGTCGGCGTAAGCGGCACGGAACGCGGCGACGGCGTTCTCCGCGTTGAGTTCGGACGGGCTGACCTTGCCCCGGTTCGACAGCGGACCGGTGAGCGTCCGGGCGATGGCGTCGGCGACGGGCCGGGGTGTCTGGGTACCCGCGGGCCCGTCGAAGAAGGCGGTTCCGTCGGCGAGGGAAGGGAAGTGCAGCCGGAGGGCGGCGACGTCGATGGCCATGCCCTCGACTCTGACATTCGACGGGGGACCGAGTAAACGCTTCGTGGCCGGAACTTTCTCCGGCCACGAAGCGCCAGGACTCAGTACAGCTTCAACCGGTACGCGCCGGACTGCGCGGTGCCGGCGAACAGATACCGGCCGTCCGCGCTGATCGCCAGGGAGAGCACCCTGGGATCGGGCAGCGCGCCGGGCACGGGCGACCAGGTGCGGCCGAAGTCCGTGCTGCGCAGCACGCCTCCCCCGGTCGCGTCGCTCGCGAACCACACCCGGAAGTCGAACGGATGCGGCAGGATGCGGCTGATCTCACGGGGGTCCTCGCCGTCGCGGACCCGGCGGAACGTCCGGCCGCCGTCCTCGCTCAGGTGGATGCCCGCGCCGCCGATGAGCACGCGGCCGCCACCCCACCGGCTGACGGAGATCGAACTGACCGGTTGGCTCGTGACGTGGGTCCAGGTCTTGCCGCCGTCGTCCGACCGGGACAGGCCGCCGGAGTCCCCGCCCCAGACCCGGTTCGGGTTCCACGGATCACCGGCGAACGTGGTGAAGCCACTGTCGATCGAGAGCTTTTCCCAGGTCTTCCCGGCGTCGTCGCTGCGATGGAGCACGTAACCGCTGGGCGCGAAGGCCGAGACGATGATCCGGTCCGGATCGGCCGGGTGAGCGAAGATCGTCCTGGGGAGCCCTTCCTTCGCCTTCGCCGCGAACTGCCAGCTCCGCCCGCCGTCGCCGCTGCGCAGCACGTCGAGCGAGAACCCGTTCCTGGTGACCTGCCAGACGACGTCCGGGCGGCCCGGCGAGACGGACAGGCTCGCGTCCTCGTGCAGCCGGTCGGTGGGGTGCGACTGCCAGACCCGGTCCGTCGCGGAGACCTTGCCGCGCGGGAGCGGGGTGTTGTAGATCTCCTGCACACCGGCCGCGACGACGCTCTCCCGCAGGAGGTTCCCGGTGGTCACGAGGTCGCGAATGGTCTCACCGGGCACGCCGATCTGCTGGTATCCGCTCTTGCCGCCATCGGCGTACACGCCGCGGTACAGCGAGGAGATCAACGTGGTGGCGGGTTTGCCCGGCGCTGCGGGAAGCTCGATCATGTCGCTGACGCCTTCGCCCGGGGCGGGCACCGGTTTGCGGGCCCAGGTGCGGCCGAAGTCCGGGCTGACGTCTATGTCGTTATACGTCGAGACGTACAGCCGTCCGCCGACGAAACGTGGTTCGCGCAGGGTCTGCCCGGCGGGCTCGCGGCGCAGCACCGTCCAGGTCTTGCCACCGTCGGTGGAGCCGTGTAGTTCGGAGCCGACCGTGACCACGAGGCGCCCGCCGTCCGCGGCGACCTGATTGACCTCGCCGTTCGTCCGGTAGACGAGTTCGGCCTGCGGCTCCTTGCCGCTGACCCCGCGGACCGCCCAGAGCGCGTATTCGGGGTAGACCGTCGTGAAGTAGGCGTCGTCGCCGACCATCGTGAGCTTGAGCGCGCCGACCGGCGAGGCGATCCCCTCGCGCGGCCAGGTCCTCGGCACGTCGTTCCAGTTTTCGCCGCCGTCGATGCTGACGCTCAGCGAGTCGAGGTTCTGCACCACGACGACCCGGCCTGTCGGGTCCGTGGCCATCCCGAACGCGCCGTCGGGGTACCACTCGCGCAGAGTCTCCCAGGTCTGGCCACGGTCGGTGGTCCGCAGGAACATCCCGTGCCACTCGCCGGGCATCCCGCCGGGCGAGTTGCCCACCGCGAGCATCCGGTCCGGGTTCACCGGATCGGCGAAGAATCCCTGGATGGACGTGTCCGCCGGCAGGCCCCTGCGCACGGTCCACGAGGCGCCGCGGTCGCCGGAGAGCCACAGGGCGGGCGGGCCGGGCACCATCATCGCGAGACCGGCGGGTGAAACCGCCAGCAGCCCGCCGACGCTGTTCGGGCCGACGGGGTCCCAGGCGCCGTGCGGCTGTCCGGTCGCGTTGACCTCGGCAGGCGGCAGCTGGGGTTCGGCGGTGGCCACCGACGTCGCCCCGGTGGTCCCGAGAGCCGTCAGCAGTCCGAGAACGAACATGCGTTTGGTGATCGATCTCAGTTTCATGCGGGAGATCTTGGCGCAAGTTCCCCCAAAGGTATAGAGGATTCGTCGGATCTTTGCCTGTCGATAACCCCTTGCCATCCCGGTGAGGCCTTGTCAAGGCTTGACATGAGCCGAACTCATCGGATCACTAACGGACGACGACCGCTATCAGTGCGGTGGCGAGCAAGGCGAGGTACGCGATGGCGTGGGCGCGATCCGGGATGCGGCCGACCACCCGGCGGGTCACGGCGATGGCGGGCAGCGACCCGCACAGCAGCGCACCCGCGGCCACCAGGTCGATGTAGCCGAGGTGGGCGGCGCCCGGGGCCGGATCCGTCGCCGCGAAGGCGTAGACGGCCGTGCCGATCACCGCCACCGGCAGGCTCAGCGGGTTCGCCAGCGCGGCCGCGTCGGCCATCGGCAAACCCTTGCGCCGCATGAGCGGGACGGTGAGGACGCTGCCCCCGACCCCGAGGAAGCTCGCCACGGCACCGATCCCGGTGCCGCCCGCGCTGGTGGTGAACCCGCCGAGCGCACGCGGCAGGCCGTCGTCCCGCCTGTTCACGAATCCCTTCCGGGCCACGCTGTCGGCGATGGTCAGCGCGAGATAAGCGACGAAGAGCCAGCGCAGCACGCCCTCGTCGGCCATGGTCGCCGCGAAGGACCCGAGCACGGCGCCCAGGCCGATGAACGCGATGAGCGGCCACAGGTAGTCGCGGCGAAGCCGTCCAGTCCGCAGTTGCGCGGCGGTCGCGCTCCCGGCGTTGACCACCATCACCGCGGTCGACGTGGCCACCGCCACGTGCATCGCGGACGACGCGTTCTCCGGGGCGGCGAGCGCGAAGGCGTAGACGACGGGAACGGTGACGAATCCGCCGCCGAATCCGAAAAGGACGGTGGTGACCCCGCTCAGGCATCCGAACGCGAGGAGCACCGAGATCTCGATCAGCACTCCTGCGACGGTAGGCGCCCTGGGCGCGGCGGGCATTCGAAAGAACGCCACTTTCTTTCGCGTATCGGACATCCGGCGTACGCTGGGTGATGTGCGCGACATCCCCATCGACGAGGTCGACCACCTCGACCGCGCGGTGGTGGCCATCCGCACCGATTACCCGCCGGGGCACCGGATCCTGCCGCATCGGCACCGGCGGGCGCAGTTCCTCTACAGCGCGACGGGATCGATGCGGGTCGAAACGGCCGACGGCACGTGGACCATCCCGACACGGCGGGCGGTGCTCGTGCCGCCGGAAACGGTCCATCAGGTCTTCACCACGACCGTGAGCACCCGGAGCCTGTACATCGAGCCGAAGGCGGTGCCCTGGTTCCCGCGCCGCTGCCAGGTCGTCGAAGTCTCCGCGCTCCTCCGCGAACTCCTGAACGAGGCCGTCGGCGTGCCCGAGCTGTACACCCCGCGCGGGCGGGACGCCGCGGTCATCGGCCTGGCCCTGCACGAGATCCGCCGGGCCGCCCCGGTCCGCCTCGATCTCCCGCTGCCCAAGCACGACCGGCTGCGCGCCCTGTGCGAGTCCTTTTTGGACGATCCGGACATCCACGATCCGGCCGGCGGCTGGGCCGCCCGGCTGCACGTGAGCGAGCGGACGCTGAACCGGCTCTTCACCACCGAAACCGGGATGGGTTTCGCCCGCTGGCGGCAGCGGGCCTGCGTCCTGCATTCCCTCTCGCTGCTGTCGGACGGTCTTCCCATCGCCGGGATCGCCGCCTCGCTCGGCTACGAGAGCCCCGCCGCGTTCTCCACGATGTTCACCCGGCTTCTCGGCACCTCGCCGAAGGACTATCGCGCCGCGTCGTCGCTCTGATCGCCGTGTCTCAAAGTGAGACACGAGGCCACTCCCAAGCTGCCGTCGCCGCCCCTACCTTCCGTTCAAGCCCAGGCGAACAAGGGAGTCATCGCATGAGCAAGAACGTACTCGTCACCGGTGCGGCACGAGGAATCGGAAAGGGGATCGCGCTCCGGCTCGCCGCCGACGGGCACGACGTCGCGGTCAACGACGTCGCAGCCAACGAAGCGGAACTCGAAGCGGTCGCCAAGGAGATCCGCGAAACGGGACGGCGCTCCGCGGCGATCACGGCGGACGTTTCGGACCCGGAATCGGTCACCGCCATGGTCGCCGAAACCGCCGGCGCGCTGGGTTCCCTCGACGTCATGGTGGCGAACGCGGGGATCGCGCAGGTCCTGCCGCTGCTCGAAGTGACCCCGGAGGACTGGGACCGGATGATGGCCGTCAACGCGCGCGGCATCTTCCTCTGTTACCAGGCCGCGGCGAAGCAGATGATCCGGCAGGGCAACGGCGGCAAGATCATCGGCGCGGCCTCCATCGTCGCCCATCGCCCGTTCGCGTTGCTCGGCCACTATTCCGCGTCCAAATGGGCGGTGCGCGGGCTGACCCAGGCCGCCGCGATGGAATGGGCGCGCCACGGCATCACCGTCAACGCGTACTGCCCCGGCATCGTCGGGACGGCCATGTGGGACCTCATCGACGAGAAACTGGCGGAATCGGAAGGAATCCGGAAGGGACAGGCGATCGAGAAGTACTCGAACCTGATCCATCTCGGCCGCGTCTCCGTTCCCGAGGACGTGGCGGCGTACGTGTCGTATCTCGCTTCGCCGGATTCCGACTACATGACCGGCCAATCGGTGATGATCGACGGGGGAATCCAGTTCTCATGATCTTCATCACGGCGAAGTTCCGGGTCCGCCCCGAACACGCGGACCGATGGCCGGAGATCGCGCGCGAGTTCACCGAGGCGACCCGGGCCGAGCCCGGTTGTCTTTGGTACGACTGGGCTCGCAGCCTCGACGACCCGGACGAATACGTGCTCGTCGAAGCGTTCCGCGACGACGAGGCGGGTGCCGCCCACGTCGGTTCGGAACATTTCCGCACGGCCCAGCGCGAGCTTCCGCGGTACCTGGCCGAGACGCCGCGCATCGTCAACGCGAAGGTCGATCAGGACGATTGGTCGGAGCTGGGCGAACTGGCCGTCGAGTAGTTCCCTTGTCCCGCCTCGGTTCCGGGGCGGGACAAGGCCGCGCCGTCAGCCGCGCTGGGCCCGTGCCGCCCCGACGCAGTACACGCCGAAGGCCGCGACCCCGGCGGCCACCACGATGAGCAGTACCGTGCCGAACGGCTGAGCGGCCAAGGTCCGCAGGGCTGCGTCGAGCCCGCCGGAGCGGGCCGCGTCGTGCGTCAGCGCCGCGTAGCCGACGAGTACCGCGACCACGCCGAATACGACACCCCTTGCCACGTATCCGATCCTGCCGAGGCGCTCGACCCACCGCCGCGTCCCCGACGGGAGCCGCGAGAGGTCGAGATCCTGCAGGAAGGTCCGCCGCACGCCCTTCACCACCGAACCCACCGCGACCCCGAACACGACGACGGCCACCAAGGTCACCAGGAACGGCCCGGCGGGCAACCCGAGCAGCCGCGCGGTGAACTCCTGCTGTTTCTGGTCGCCGCTGCCCTGCTCCCCCGAGCCCATGGCGACCCTGGCCGCGTAGACGCCCAAGGAAATCCCCACCACACAGCGCACGCCGGACGTCACCCGTTTCACGGTGCGTTTCCGCTGCTTGTCGATCCAGGTGTAACCGACAGCGGCCAGCAGCCCCTGCCACAGGCCGTAGGCCACCAGCCCCGCCGCCAGCACCCACAACAGCACACCGCCCATCGGGGTCGAGCCGACCTCGGTGATCGCGCCACGGCCGTCGGCCTCCTGGCCGCCACCGCCGACGGCGACGCGCACCGCCAGGTACCCGATGAGCAGGTACACCAGCCCGTAGCAGCCCATCCCGATCCGTCCGAGTACCTGGACGGCCGTGTTGTGGCGCACCTGTCTCGCCTTGGTCGCGGACATCCGGTCCACCTCCTCGTGAGTCTCCATCGAGTGTCGCCGCCGACGGCCATGACCGCCGCGTGACTGGGCCGTCCGGCCCAGCGGCAGAGGAGGAGTGGATCGCTAGGAGGAGAGCCAATCGCCGGTGTGGCGGTGCCTGCCGAGCCCGACGGCATCGAACTCGTCGAAGTGGTCGCCCTTGGCCACGCCGAGCCGCCGAAGCGCCTGGGAAATCGGACTGCCGGCGGCCGGGGCCGGCTCGTCCTCGGCAAGGTGCAGCGGGCCGAGGACCGTCTCGCCGCGGTCCCACACCTGCGCGGATTGCGTCCCGACACCACCGAAGTACTCGGCCTCGATGTACGCCACGGCGCCGTGCTCGGAGCACGCTGCGAGCACGGTCCGGAATTCCCCGGCTTCCGGCAGCGTCTCGGGCAACGGCATCAGTGACAGGTGATGCCCGACCGGGACGAGCCGCGCGCCCTCGACCGAAGCGGGCAATTCAGCGCGTGCGGACTCGGTGACGACGACGGCCTGCAGGCAATACACGCCCGCATCCTGTCACCTCGCGGTCTAGCGGCGGGAACCGAGCCAGGGCGCCAGCAGGGCTTCGAGGTCGGCGTCGGACAACGCGTACGGCCCGCCGTGGAACTCGTGCCACCGCGAAGCGTCCCGCGCCGCCATGTACTCCACCTCGAACGCCCGCATCAGGACGTACATGAAGGTCACCGAGCTGAACCGCTCACCGAGCAACGTCCTGGCCTCGCGCGCGACACCGGTCGCGCCGTGGCCGATCACGTCCGTGAGCTTCAGCTCCTCCGCAGCCGGATCCAGCAGGCTGGGGGCATACATCACGACAAAATCTCCATCACTGAAAGGAAGAACTCAGTTCTCGGCGGCGAGCTGACCGCACGCCGCCGCGATCTCCTGACCACGCGTGTCACGGACCGTGCACGCCACTCCGCCCGCGTTCACCAGCCGGACGAACTCCCGCTCCACCGGCTTCGGCGAGGCGTCCCACTTGCTGCCCGGCGTCGGGTTCAGCGGGATCACGTTCACGTGCACCAGCTGGCCCAGGTGCTGACGAAGCCGCTTCGCCAGCAGCTCGGCACGCCAAGGCTGATCGTTGACGTCCCGGATCAGCGCGTACTCGATCGACACCCGGCGGCCGGACGTGTCCGCGTAGTACCGGGCCGCGGAGAGGACCTCGTCCACCGACCAGCGCTCGTTCACCGGCACCAGCGTGTCCCGCAGCTCGTCGTCGGGCGTGTGCAGCGAAACCGCCAGCCGCACCTGCATCTTCTCGTCCGCGAGCTTGCGGATCGCCGGCGCGAGACCCACCGTCGACACCGTCACCGAACGCTGTCCGATACCGAGCCCGTCCGGCGAGGGATCCGTGATCCGCCGGACCGCCGCCACCACCCGCTTGTAGTTGGCCAGCGGCTCGCCCATGCCCATGAAGACGATGTTCGACAGCCGTCCGGGTCCGCCGGGCATCGCTCCGTCGCGCATCACCGCGGCGGCGGCACGGACCTGGTCGACGATCTCCGCGGTCGACAGGTTCCGGTCGAGGCCGCCCTGGCCGGTCGCGCAGAACGGGCACGCCATGCCGCAACCCGCCTGGCTCGAGATGCACAGGGTCGCCCGATCCGGGTAGCGCATCAGCACGCTCTCCAGGAGCGTCCCGTCGTGCGCGCGCCACAGCGTCTTGCGCGTGGTGCCGTCGTCGCAGGCGAGCGCCTTGATCTCGGTGAGCAGCGTCGGCATCAGATCGCCGACGAGTTTCTCCCGCGACGCCGCCGGGATGTCGGTCATCTCCTCCGGGTCCACCGTCAGCCGCGAGAAGTAATGGTTCGAAAGCTGCTTCGCGCGGAACGGCTTCTCCCCCAGCTCGGCGACGGCAGCGGCCCGCTCGGCGGCGGAAAGGTCGGCGAGGTGGCGCGGCGGAAGGCCGCGCTTGGGCGCGTCGAAGACGAGAGGGAGGGCAGTCATAGCTCACTCAGTGTCCCATGTCCACCTTCGACGCGCCTTGGCCGCCCCGGATCGCTGTTTCCCAGGTCACGTGAAGCGTGCCCGGGCCGTCCGTGCGGATCGCACATCAGGAGACGTCGGGAGGTCACGCCCGGCCCGAGACTTGGTCATGTCGCGCCACGGAGCGTGACGACCCCGAGCGAAAATCAGGAGGACCCATGATCTCGACCTTCGAGCGCCCCGCCGCCGTCGTCGTCCACAACCGCGCCGTGGTCCACAACCGGGCGGTCGTCCACAACCGGGCCGTCGTGCACAACCGCGCGGTCGTCCACAACCGTTCCGCCGCCAAGTAAACCGGCCGACAACGCCGCCCGCGCCGCCGCGGTCCCGCGCCCTGGACCGCGGCGGCGAGGCGGGAGTCCTGGAAACGATGGGGTTGCCATGGGGTCCGAAGAGGTCAGACCGCGGCTCGACGGAATCGAGATCACCGATCTCGAACCGGAGCTCTGCTTTCTCGTCACGCCCAGCGGGGGCCAGTTCTACATCGCCGCGCCGACCCGGGAGTTCCGCGCCTGGGCGAGCCGATGCGACGGCACCCGCACCCGTGCCGAACTGCTGGCCGGAATGGATCCGGACTACGAGGAGATGATGGAGATCCTCGAAGCGGACGGCTGCCTCAGCTCCGGCCGTGACACCGGGGACGACGACGTCGCCGCCACCTCGATCCTGCTCACCGGCTCGCCCGCGCTCACCGAGCCGTTAACGGAAATCCTCCGCGGCGGTGGGTACGCGAGCGTCGAGACGGTCCCCTACTTCCACGATCTGTCCGAAGTGGACACGGAAAACACCGTCGTGGTCGCGGCGTTCGATCACCCCGCCTACACCGAACTGATCGCGCTGGACGCGTTGTGCGCCGGCAGCGGGGTGCGCTGGCTGCCGTTGCGCCGCGAACGCGGCCGGGTGATCGCCGGACCCGCGATCGCGCCCGGCGGCATCGATTTCGCCGACGTCGTCGCGCGGCGCCGCTCCGCCGCACAGGACCCGCGAGTCGTCGAAGCGTTCCTCTCGGCCCCCTCGGACTCCAACCCGCTTCGGCCGGGCGACGCCCGCTGGGCGCTGACCACCCTCGCCGTCCATCTCGAACACTGGCTCTCCGGCGGACGCTCCGGCCTGACCACCGGCGAGATCGAACTCAACCCGGCGGACCTCACCGAGATCCGCCGTCCGATCCTCCCCGTACCCGACCGGGCCCGGTCCATTCCCGCCACGACCGACCCCGGACTGCTGGTGGACGACCAGACCGGGATCGTGACCGGCGTCGGCGAGATCCCACCCGCGCCGGGAATGCCCGCCCGGCTGCGGGTCTGCGCGGTCGATGTCGCGGACATGCGCCGCGTGACGAACTGGCCCAACGACCGTCAGGCCTTCGGCACGTCGTGGCACGACTTCGACCTCGCGCGTCAGTCGGCCATCGGCGAAGCGGTGGAGCGCTACTGCGGAAGCTGGCTCGCTCCGGAGCGCGAAGTGTGCTTCGGCAGCTACAAGCAATTCTTCCGCTACGGCGTCCCCGCACTCGACCCGCAACGGCTGAACCTCTATTCGGCCACGCAGTACCGGTCGCCGGGTTTCCCGTTCGCGCCACTGACCCAGGACACGGAATGTTCTTGGGTGGAAGGCTTCTCCCACACCACCGGCGAACCCGTCTGGGTTCCGGCCTTCCTGTTCTCGAACGAACGACGGCCGGAGGAAGCGTATTTCGCCGATCCGCTGATCGCCGGCCTCGCGAGCGGGACCACCGAGGAGCACGCCGTCACCTCCGGCCTCGAAGAGGTCCTCGAACGCGACACCACCATGCTTTGGTGGGCCAACACGCCACGGCTCGGCAGGCTCTCGATCCCGGACGAGATCCGGTCGCTCATCGCCGACGCCACCGACGACTACGAGGTCACGCTCATCCACCTGGACAACGAGTTCGACGTCCCGGTGGTCGCAGCGGTGGTCCTCGACCGCGTGAAACGCTGGCTGTCGATCGGTTTCGCGACCCGGCCGGACGCGCTCGAGGCCGCGAAGAAGGCGCTCGCCGAAGGGTTCACGCTCCAGCACACCTGCCGCGCCCTCGACGACGAACGCGAACTGGCGGGCATGCGCCGGGACCTGCCGCATCTGGGCAACCTCAAACCGCACCGGGCCGATCGGCGCTACCTGGACTCGTACCGCGAGGACTTCGCCGACGTCGCGGATCTCCTTTGCCAGCAACAGCTCTATCTCGACCCGCGGGCCGTGAAGCGAGTGGCGCCCTGGCTCAGGGACCTGCCGAGCCGTGGCTGGGACGACCTTCCCGCACTCGGGGAACGGCGGCTGAAGGCCTACCAAGCCCGCGTCGAAGCCCGGGGATTCGAGGTGATCAGCGTAGACCTGACTACCTGCGACGTCGCGGCCGCCGGATTCCATGCCGCGCATACGCTGGTCCCGGGGCTCGTGTCGAACTTCCCCGCCGGATCTCCGTTGTGGGGCAACGGAAGGATCGCCGACGCGGCAGTGGCGCTCGGCTGGCGCGACGAACCGCTCGCCGAGCACGAACTCAACGTCTTCCCGCTCCCCCACGCGTGATGGCCGCCGCCGACCTGCTCGGGCTCCCGAGCACTCGCGGCCGGTTCCCGCTCATCGCGGCGCAAAGCGTCGACGCGCTGGGGACCGGTTTGTTCCTGCCGTTCGCCGTCGTGTACTTCCACGCGGCGAAGGGTCTGTCACTCACGGCCGTCGGAGCGGCGCTGTCGATCGCGGCGATGATCGCGCTGCCGTCGGGCCCGCTCGCGGGACGGCTGATCGACCGGTTCGGGCCGGGACGGATGGTGATCACCGCCAACCTGATCCGCGCGGTGACCTTCACCGGCTACGTCTTCGCCGGCGAGGCCTGGCATCTGGTCGTCCTGGCCGCGATCACGTTCTGGGGCGAAGGCATGTTCTGGCCGTCGACCGGCGCGCTGGTGGCACAGGTCGCCGACGAGGGCCAGCGCGCCCGCTGGTACGCGATGGAACGCGCGCTGCGCAACGTCGGCATCGGGCTCGGCGGGCTGCTCGGCGCCGCGATGGTCGCTTGGGGCGGCACCGGCGGCTACACGACGATCGTGCTGGTCAACGCGGCGAGTTTCGTCGTCGCCGCGGTTCTGGTCGCCTCGTGGCGAGCCCCGGCGGGCACCCCTCGCGAGAGCGGATCCGAGGCCGTTCCCCCAGGCGGCTACCGGAAGGTGCTCGCCGACCGGATCTTCCGGAGCGTCCTCGTGACCGTCTTCGTCTTCGCGTTGTGCGATCTGGCGTTGACCGTCTTGCTGAGCGCGTACGTCCTCGACGGCCTGAAGCTGCCGGCTTGGCAGCCCGGTGTCCTGTTCGCGATCAACACGGTGCTGGTCGTGCTCGCGCAGACCGTGGTGTCGCGCCGGGTCGAGCGGCGTCGCATGCCGCGGACGCTCCAGGTCTCGGCCGCGGTGTGGGCGGTGTCGTTCGTCCTGTTCGCGCTGGTGCCCACCGGGCGGCCCACGACGGCGTTCCTCGTGCTCACCCTCGCGATGATCGTCTTCACCGCCGCCGAACTGCTCCAGGCGCCGACCAGCAGCGCGCTGACGGTCGCGATCGCCCCGGCGCGGCTGCGCGGCCGCTATCTCGGCCTTGAAGAACTCGTGTGGAGCGTTGCGCGGGTGATCGCTCCGGCGACGTTCACCTGGCTGCTGTCGCACGGTGCGGCTCTGCCGTGGCTGGTGCTGATCGGCTGTTGTGGCGTGGCGATCGTGGTGCTGGGCAGACTGAACCGTGCGCTCTGAACTGGACGACGTCTACCGCCGCGTCTACCGCGAACCGCCGTACCTCGAAGGCGAGGACGACGTCGCCCGCTTCGGCGTGCTGTTCGCCGAACACGCCGCGCTCCCCGGGTTCGCCATGACGACGGTGCGCGAGGCCGGAGCACTCGGCGGCTTCGCCTACGGAGTCCGGCAGGAAATCGGCTGGTGGCCCGAACGCGCGACGGCTCCGGCGCCGTCGTGGCTCGACGGCGAAGCGCTGTTCTACGTGTACGAGCTGGCGCTCCTCCCCGAGCTCCGCGGTCGCGGGCTCGGCCGCGCTCTGCTCGATGACCTGCTGAAAGAGCGGCCCGAGCGGTTCGCCGTACTCGCGTCCCGCGTCGAGGCTCCCGCCCGGCGGCTGTACCGGCGCTGGGGCTGGCGGAAGGTCGGCGAGTTCGACTTCGGCGGCATCGATCTGCTCGCGCTCGACCTCTCCTGAGAGCCAGATCACCCAGAACGGGTTGCCGTGCGACTGTTTCCGATATATCGTGAACGTGTCGAGACAGTACGTAGAAAGGATTCACCTCATGCGACGACGACCCTTCCCCCCAGAACACGGCCGGCCCGCCTTCGGACCTTGGTCCCGCGGCGGCTTCGGCGACTTCCCGCCTGGTCCGGGCGGACCGGGCCACCGGCACCGGCACGGCCGCCGCGGCGGTCCCGGGCGGCGCGGCAAACGCGGCGACGTCCGCGCCGCGATCCTGGCGCTGCTGTCGGAGCAGCCGAGGCACGGCTACGAGATCATCCGCGAGATCGGCGAACGCAGCGGCGGCTTCTGGAAGCCGAGCCCCGGCTCGGTCTACCCGACCTTGCAGTTGCTGGCCGACGAAGGCCTGGTGATCAGCAAGGACGAGAACGGCAAGAAGCTGTTCGAACTCACCGAATCCGGCCGAGCCGCGGCCGAGCAGCAGGACGCCGTCCCGCCGTGGGAGCAGATCGCCCACGACGTCGACCCGGCCGAGGTCAACCTCCGCAAGGCCGGCGCGACCCTGGCCGCGGCGGTCGCGCAGGTGATGCACGCCGGCAGCGAAAGCCAGCAGGCCCGCACCGTCGACGTGCTCAACGAGGCACGCCGGACGATCTACGGCATCCTCGGTGAGGCCGAGGACGCCACTCCGGACGAGGACGCGGAGTGACCTGGCACGACGAGGCCGGTGGGCTTGACGCGGGTATGCACGCGATAGCCCACCGGCAGCGTCATCCGCTTCTCTCCGGCACCTGACGAAACCTCGTTCAGGCGCCGCACGTCCGCGATCGCCTTCGCCGCGACCGGAGCGCTGAACTCGATCTTCAGCACCGCCTCCATCGCGGCGGCGTCCTCGAACAGCCACCGCGTCATGACCTTGCGACAGCCGAATCCCTGACGGGCGAAGAACTTCTCCACCCCGGGCGGGTCGTAGTGCGGAAGATCCAGCCGCATCCAGCGTCCGTAGGGCTCACTCGACACATCGAGATCCACGATCACCAACAGCCCGCCCGGACGCAGCACCCGCTCCGCTTCGCGAAGACCGGGCTCGCAACCGGGGCCGAAGAAGTACGCGGTGCGCGCGTGGACGACGTCGAAAGCCGCGTCCGGTAAGGGAAGCCGCTGGGCACGCCCCTGCCGCACCTCGACGTTCTCCAGTCGCTCCACCCGTTTCCGCGCGTCGAGGACGAGCGGCTCATGAGGTTCGACCCCGACCACCGACCGCGCCGTCGCGGCGAACCGCGGCAGATGGAAACCGTCACCGCAGCCGATGTCGAGGACGTCCGCGCCGGACCAATCGCGATACCCGGCGAGCACGCGCCAGATCTCGTCGTCGACGTCCTGCGCGCGATTCTCGACCTCGTAGGCCTTCTGGTAGTACCAGATGTTCGGGCTCGGCAACACCTCCTCACCGCCGCGGCGGAAGGAGGAGAGGGCTCGGGGAAACCAGCGCACGGAAGCTCCAACGAAGGGACACCGGGCCGGGTTCCGGGGTCGTCCGGTCGAAATCTTTGACGGAAACAATGCGGTCAGCGACTAGACTTTACTCCCACCGGTAAGGGAGAACCGCATGTCGCTCGGCTCGGCCGCCCACACTTCCGTCATACCTTCGGGAATCCCGTGCTGGATCGAGCTCGCGTGCAGAGACGAATCGGCCGCACAAACCTTCTACAGCGGGCTTTTCGACTGGGAGTACGTCGTCCAGCGCGATCCGGCGACACCGACCGGCCGTTACTCGATCGCCACGCTGAACGGCGTCCCGGCCGGTGGTCTGTACCGCGCGGCTACCGGCGGCCCGGCAGGCTGGAGCGTCCACATCTCGGTGCCACAGGCGGCCGCGGCCGCCGAATGGGTCGACAGTCTCGGTGGCCGGGTCACGCTCGGGCCGGTGGCGATCCCCCATCGCGGCAACATCGTCCACGCCGTCGACGCGTGCGGCGCGCACGTCGTCTTCTGGGAGCCGCCCGCCACCTGGGAGTTCGCGACCGGGGTGCCGAACACCTTCAGCGGCGCGGATCTCAACACCCACGACGGGGCGGCGGCGGATCACTTCTACTGCCGCCTCTTCAACTACACCAGCCACCAGATCGGCGACGGCGCCTCGCTCGACTACGCCGAATGGCTCATCGAACACGAACCCGTGCTCTACCGGTACGTGATGGGTTCGGAGTACCGGCCGGACACGCCCCCGCATTGGATGGTCTACTTCGAGCTCGACCCGGCCCGCGGCGCGGACGCCGCCGCGGGACAGGCCTTGATGCTCGGCGGTACCGTCGTGGTCCAGCCCTACGACACCCCGTACGGCCGGATGGCGATCCTCGCCGACCCCGACGGTTCGGTGTTCGCCGTGATCGACCACTCGCGGGCCGTCGAGGGCTGGGGCACCGCCGAAGTCGACGATCCCTACGACGACTGAGCCCGCTCCCCGGTCAAATACCGGCCCAGAACCGGCAATTGTGCACCGCCGCGAGGTCGACCGGGCCGATCGCGCCCGGCGCCGGCGATTGCGTCCGCGGCGAGGGACGCCATTTCGGCGGTTCCCCGCCGTTCGGATCACCGGTGCGCGCGAAGACGGTCCAATACCGGATCATTAGCGCCGCCAGTTCCTGCTGGGCGGACGTCAAATTCGCCGGAAGTGCGGTCACATCGGACAAATAGGCCAATTCGGCTCCATATGAGGCACCCATGGACATTCCGGGAGAAGCGAAGGTCCGTTGCGATCCGCGAACTCGTAACTGCTCTGGATGATCACGCGCTGGAACAGCCCCGCCGCCGACGGGGAAGCCAGCTGGGCGCACGCGCTCATCGAGCCGGCCGATTCGCCGAACAGCGTGACGTTCCCCGGATCTCCCCCGAAGACGTGCGCGTTGCGCTGCCCCCAGCGAAGCGCGGCCTTCTGGTCCTGAAGCCCGAAGAAGCCGAACACGCCGAGCCGGTAGTTCACGGTCACCACGACCACGTCCCCGCCGAGGGCCATGCGCTTGAAGTCGTAGTCGCTTCCGGCCCGTACGTGAAGCTGCCGCCGTGGACCCAGGCCATGACCGGACGCGGCTTCCGCGCCGGCTTGGCCGGGCTGATCACGTTGAGGTACAGGCAATCCTCGTTGTCACTCGGCCCCGGGCCGAGCCCGCCGCCTGCGCGCACCCGGGGCCCCGGTCTGCTCGCGTCCCGCACCGCGGTCCAGGGTCCAGGTCTTTGCGCGGCGCCCAGCGCAGATCACCGACCGGGGGCGCGGCGAACGGAATACCTTGGAAACTCCGGTATTCGCCGGTACTCACGCCGCGGACGGGACCGGAATCCGTGCCGACGACCGGGCCTCAGCCCGCCTCCGCCGCGGTCGTCGTCAGCGCTCCGAGCGTCACCAAGCTCAGAGCCGTGGCCAGAAATCGCTTACCCATCCGTCGAGTGCGCATACCCCCGGCCATGACAGAGCGCCCGGCTCGTCACAGGGACTTGGCCTAAAGAGGCACGAATGCGGAGAGCAGCAGCCAGGAGACGACGGCGGAAGGGAGCAACGAATCGAGCCGGTCCATCAGCCCGCCGTGCCCCGGCAGCATGTTCCCCATGTCCTTGACGCCGAGGTCACGCTTGATCAGCGACTCGACGAGATCGCCCAGCGTCGCCGTGCAGACGATCGCCGCGCCGAACAGCACGCCCTGCCAAGCGTGACCGTCGAGGAGAAGGCTCAGGGTCAGCGCGCCGGCGACCACTCCGGCCACGAGCGAACCGGCGAACCCTTCCCAGGTCTTCTTCGGGCTGATACTGGGCGCCATCGGATGCTTGCCGCCCAGTACACCGGCGATGTAGCCGCCGGTGTCCGAAGCGACCACACCGATCATGAACGCCAGCACCCGGCCGACACCGTCCGCCGGCGGGACGAGCATGGCGGCGAAGGCGCCGAAAAGCGGGATGTACGCGGCGGCGAAAACCGACGCGCTGATGTCGCGCAGGTAGCCGTCCGCGCCGCCGGGCAACCGCCACAGCAGGCAGACGAGCACCGTCAGCACGAACGCCGTCAGCGCGCCCTCGCGGCCGTACGGCCACGCCAGCCAGATCATCGCCTGACCGCCGACGAGCACCGGGACCAGCGCGATCCGGATGCCCGCCGCGCGCTTCAGTGCGCCGGCCAGCTCGATCGTGCCGACCGCGATGGCGATCGCGATGATGCCGATGAACAGATAGCGCACGGTGAGCAGGGACGTGACGATCGCCGCCCCCAGCAGCAGCCCGACCCCGATCGCGGCGGGCAGGTTGCGGCCGGCGCGGGAAACCTTCTTCGCCGGTTCCGGCTTCTCGGCCGGAACCGGTTCCGGGGCGTCCACCCGGTCCTCGCGTTCCTCGCTCACCTGGCTCATCAGACCTCGAGTAGCTCGGCTTCCTTGTGTTTCACCAGCTCGTCGACCTTATGGCTGTAGGTATCAGTGAGGTTCTGGAGTTCCTTCTCGGCGTGGACGACCTCGTCCTCGCCGGCCTCGCCGTCCTTCTTGATCCGGTCGAGCTCTTCCTTGGCCTTGCGGCGGACGCTGCGGATCGAAACGCGGGCGTCCTCACCCTTGGCCTTGGCGACCTTCACCATCTCCTTGCGGCGCTCTTCGGTGAGCTGCGGGATGACGATGCGGATCACGTTGCCGTCGTTGCTCGGGTTGACGCCGAGGTCCGACTCGCGGATCGCCTTCTCGATGGCGTTGAGCGAGGTCTGGTCGTAAGGCTTGATCAACGCCATCCGGGCTTCGGGGATGTTGACGCTCGCCATCTGGTTCAGCGGGGTCGGCGCGCCGTAGTACTCGACAACAATGCGCGAGAACATCCCCGGGTGGGCCCGGCCGGTGCGTACCGACGACAGGTCCTCCTTGGCGACGGACACCGCTTTTTCCATCTTCTCCTCGGCGTCGAGGAGGGTCTCGTCGATCACGGCAACTCCCGTAGTTGTGTATGCGTACCGATTGCGAAGATCAGAGCAGGCCTACGCGGGCACCCCGTCGGCGGGGGTGTCGACCAGGGTGCCGATCCTCTCACCACTGACCGCGCGGGCGATGTTCCCCTCGGTGAGCAGATTGAACACGATGATCGGCATGTTGTTGTCCATGCACAGGCTGAACGCGGTGGCGTCGGCGACCTTGAGGTCCCGCTCCAGCACCTCGCGGTGACTGATCTCGTGGAACATCTCGGCGGTCGGGTCGCTCTTCGGGTCCGCGGTGTAGACGCCGTCGACGGCCTTCGCCATCAAGACGGCTTCGCAGCCGAGCTCGAGCGCGCGCTGCGCGGCGGCGGTGTCGGTCGAGAAGTACGGCATGCCGACCCCGGCGCCGAAGATGACGACGCGGCCCTTCTCCAGGTGACGCTCGGCGCGGCGCGGGATGTACGGCTCGGCGACCTGCCCCATGGTGATGGCGGTCTGCACGCGGGTCGGCAGGCCCTCCTTCTCCAGAAAGTCCTGCAACGCCAGGCAGTTCATGACGGTGCCGAGCATCGCCATGTAGTCCGCGCGGTCGCGGTCCATGCCGCGCTGCGACAGCTCCGCGCCGCGGAAGTAGTTGCCACCGCCGATCACGACGGCGATCTGCACGCCCGTCCGCGCGACGTCGGCGATCTGCTGAGCGACCGAGTGCACCACATCCGGATCAACCCCGATGGAACCGCCGCCGAACATCTCGCCGCCCAGCTTCAGCAGCACCCGCCGGTATCCGCCTTCGACCCGGACACCCATGTCGCCCTCCCTAATGCTCCGAACCCGACTGTGCCCCGTCCCCGATGGACGGAGACGGGGCACAGTGGTGATTCTTGTGTTCCGCGCCTGGATCAGGCCTGGCCGACCTCGAACCGGGCGAACCGGCTCACGGACACGCCGGCCTCGTCGAGCAGGGCCTTGACGGTCTTCTTGTTGTCCTTGACCGACGGCTGCTCGAGCAGGACGTTGTCCTTGTAGTACGCGTTGACCTTGCCCTCGATGATCTTGGGCATGGCCTGCTCCGGCTTGCCCTCTTCGCGGGCGGTGGCCTCGGCGACGCGACGCTCGTTCTCGACGACCTCGGCCGGGACCTCTTCACGGGTCAGGTACTTGGCCTTGAGCGCGGCGACCTGCATGGCGGCGCCACGGGCGGCCTCGGCGGCGGCCTCGCCCTCACCGGTGTACTCGATGAGCACGCCGACGGCGGGCGGGAGGTCCGCACCGCGACGGTGCAGGTACGTGGTGGTGGTGCCCTCGTAAGCGGCGACACGGCGAAGCTCGAGCTTCTCACCGATGCGGGCGGCCAGCTCCTGGACCTGCTCGTCGACGGTCTTGCCGTCGAGCGAGGCGGCCTTCAGCTTCTCGACGTCGCTGGTCTTCTCGGCCTTCGCGACCTCGACGATCTTCGCGGCGAGAGCCTGGAAGTCCTCGTTCTTCGCGACGAAGTCGGTCTCGGAGTCGAGCTCGATCAGCACGCCGCCGTCACCGGCGACGAGGCCCTCGGCGGTGGCGCGCTCGGCGCGCTTGCCGACGTCCTTGGCGCCCTTGATGCGCAGGAACTCGACGGCCTTGTCGAAGTCGCCGTCGTTCTCCTCCAGCGCCTTCTTGCAGTTCATCATGCCGGAGCCGGTGAGCTCCCGGAGACGCTTCACGTCTGCGGCGGTGTAGTTCGCCATCGTGGGTGTGTCCGTCCTTTTTCAGGTACGAGAAAGTCTTTTGGGGAAGTCACCCGTGGGGCCGCCTCCAGGCGGCCCCACGGGCAGGTGGATCAGGAGGAGGCGGTGGCCTGCTCGGCCGGAGCCTCGGTGGCGGCCTCGGTCGCGGCGGCGGCTTCCTTGGCGTCCGCGGCGGCGGTCTCGGAGCCGGCGAGCAGCTCCTTCTCCCACTCGGCCAGCGGCTCGTCCGTGGCGACGCCCGCCTCGGGCTTGGCGTCGGCGGAGGAACCGTTGCGGCTGGAGCGGGCCATCAGACCGGCGGCGGCGGCCTCGGCCACGACCTTGGTCAGAAGCGCGGCCGAACGGATGGCGTCGTCGTTACCCGGGATCGGGTAGTCGACCTCGTCCGGGTCGCAGTTGGTGTCCAGGATCGCGACGACCGGGATGTTCAGCTTGCGAGCCTCGCCGACGGCGATGTGCTCCTTCTTCGTGTCGACGATCCACACGATGCTCGGCACCTTGGCCATGTCGCGGATACCGCCGAGGGTCTTCTCGAGCTTGTCCTTCTCACGGGTGAGCGTGAGGATTTCGCGCTTGGTCAGGCCGGCGAAGCCGCCGGTCTGCTCCTGCGACTCGAGCTCCTTCAGGCGGAGAAGACGCTTGTGCACCGTCTGGAAGTTGGTCAGCATGCCGCCGAGCCAGCGCTGGTTCACGTAGGGCATGCCCACGCGCGAGGCTTCGGCCGCGATGGCTTCCTGGGCCTGCTTCTTCGTGCCGACGAACATGATGGTGCCGCCGTGCGCGACGGTTTCCTTGATGAACTCGTACGCACGGTCGATGTAGGTCAGCGTCTGCTGCAGGTCGATGATGTAGATGCCGTTGCGCTCGGTGAAGATGTAGCGCTTCATCTTCGGGTTCCACCGACGGGTCTGGTGCCCGAAGTGCACGCCGCTGTCGAGCAGCTGCTTCATGGTGACGACGGCCATTGCCGGAATCAACCTCTTCTGTGTCGTGCGCGCCCGGCTCCGCCGGAACGCGCTTGCTCGGTTCGTCGCTCTCGGCCGGGTGGCCGATCGCCCTGGTGCCGATGCTCGGGCCCGGACCCGGGAGCGAAATACCCCAGGGACCGCCGGGCCGTGTGCCCCCGGCTGTCCTGACCCTCCGTGAGGAGATCGGCCATCGGGAGCGCGCACGTGCACGCGAAGTCAGTCCGCTGCCGCGGACCGCGCAAAAGAGTCTACTCCCTGTCGCCACCGGGTACCGCACCGGCAGCCCCTGATGAGAGGGGTTGTCCACAACCACCTCGGTTATCCACAGATTCCACCGGCGCGCCCCGCCCGCCACGCCGTACCCCCAACCTGGAACACATGACACCGACGACCTCATCCCGCCCTGTCACCAGGCATTCCTTCGCGATCGACCGCACCGGCGGCAGGCACCGCCGCCCAGGGCACGCCCGGCGCCTTCCCCGCCTGGCGATCCTCGCGACCGTGCTCGCGATCCTCACGTCCGCGGCGATGCCCGGGACGGCGAGAGGGGCGCCCACCCCGCAGGGGCGCCTCTCCTGGCCGCTCTCGCCGGCACCGAGCGTCACCAGGTACTTCGAGCCGCCCTCGACGCCGTACGGCCCCGGCCACCGGGGCGTCGACCTCGCCGCACCCCCGGGCGCGAACGTCCTCGCGGCCGCCGAGGGAGTGGTGATGTTCGCCGGCCAGGTGGCGGGCCGCGGAGTGGTGTCGATCGATCACGACGGAGGCCTGCGCACCACCTACCAACCGCTCGCCCCGACGGTCACCGCGGGTGATCAGGTCCACCGGGGCCAGGTGCTCGGCACGCTCGCGGCGGGCCACCCGGGCTGCCCGGAGCCGGCGTGCCTGCACTTCGGCGTCCGGCGGGGCGAGGAGTACGTCGACCCGCTCACGTTGATCGGTGAACCGTCCGAGATCCGCCTCAAACCCTGGGAAGGAGACTGAATGACCGCTGCGGGATCAGGCGGTGCCCGCTTGTCCGCCGAGTCGGCTGTACCGGCCTTCCGGGCTCGGCGGTAACGGCTTCCGGGCTCGCTCAGAGTAAGCCTTGCGGCCCGGCTTTCCGGGCTCGCCAGGTTGGCCTTGCGGTCCTGCCTTCGCGCCCTGGCGCGGCGCTCCTCGCCCTTGTCTCAGTACTGGGCAGATCGGCGTGATTCGCGTGTCCAGGCACGGGCCACGCGTGATTGAAGACCGAACACGCGTGATAAGGGAGCGATCACGCCGAGCGGCTCCGCGCCGCGTGTTCCGTCCCCACACGCACGCGCCGTCCACCCAGGCACGCGCGCCGCCCGCCTGGACACACGCGCCGTCCCTCCAACCACACGCGCCGTCCGCCCAAGCACACGCGCCGTCTGCCTAAACACACGCGCCGTCCGTCCAAACACACGTGTCGGCCCACCGAACACATGCGTCGTCCACCCCAAACACATGCGCCGCCGTCCGGCGAAGCCCATGTGTCGTCCGTCCGGCACAGGTGTCGTCCGTCGGCGGAGCGTGCGAAACAAGCCTGCGAGCGGGTCCCAGAACCACGGCGCGGTAGCGAGGCGGGCTTCGCAGCTCACCTGAAGCAGCTGCGGAACCTTGGGATCAGGCGGCGAATCGGCTGACCGGCCGCGGAACTGGACGGCGGCTAGGCCTGCTCGACCAGTTTGGCGCGCAACCGCATGACGGCGCGGGTGTGCAGCTGGCTGACCCGCGATTCGGTGACGCCGAGGACCTTGCCGATCTCGGCGAGTGTCAGGCTTTCGAAGTAGTAGAGACCGACCACGATCCGGTCGCGTTCGGTGAGCTGGGCGATCGCCTGCGCGAGCTGGCGGCGGTTGTCCTGGTCGACCAGGACGGCCACCGGGTCGACGGCGCCGTCGTCGGGCAGGGTGTCGACCAGTGAGCCGCTGTCCTTGCCCGCGGCGACCAGGTCTTCCAGGGCGATGACGCTGGTCAGCTGCATCTGGCCGTAGAACTCGCGCAGGTCGTCGACGCTGATTTCCAGCTCGGCCGCGAGTTCGGCGTCTGTCGGGGTGCGGTTGAGCCGGGCTCCGAGGCGTTCCAGGGCACGCTCGGCTTCGCGGGCCTTGCTGCGCACCGCTCTGGGGACCCAGTCCTGTGAGCGCAGGTCGTCGAGGATCGCGCCCCGGATGCGCTGCATGGCGTAGGTCTCGAACCGCAGGCCCCTGGCGGGTTCGAACTTCTCGATCGCGTCGACCAGGCCGAAGATCCCGGACTGGATCAGGTCCCCGACGTCGACGTGGGTCGGCAGGCCGGTGCCGACCCGGCCGGCCACGTACTTGACGAGCGGGGCGTAGTGCAGCACGAGCCGGTCGCGCACGATCTGGTCCGGGGACTCGGTGAACTCCCGCCACAGCGCCTGGATCCCGGCGTCCACTTCGTAGCCGGTCCGCGCTTCGGGCGCGACGGCAGGACCGTCCCCGCCGGGGCGGTGTTTCCCGGCGGCTTCGGTGACATGTGGGTCGGCGGTCATCGGGCCGCCGTTCTCAGCATGCGACTCAGCGTGTTCTCCGTGCTCGTGCGGATGCGCGTGCGCCGCCGGTCCGGGCCGCCGGGTCACCTGCCGAGTCCTCCCCGGCATCATCGGGCCCGGGGGTGCGCGCGGTCGTGGATCGCCTTCAGCCGATCGACGGTCACATGAGTGTAGAGCTGCGTTGTGGCCAGCGTAGCGTGACCAAGCAGTTCCTGAACGCTCCGAAGATCAGCGCCGCCTTCGAGCAGATGAGTGGCCGCGGAATGCCTCAGGCCGTGCGGGCCCATGTCGTTCGCGCCCGGCACCGAACCGACGGCGTCGTGGACGACGCGGCGGGCCGCCCGCGGATCGAGCCTGCCTCCCCGTGCCCCGAGGAAGAGCGCCGCTTCCCCCGATCCCTTGGTTTCGACGGCGAGCTTTCCCCTGCCCTCGTCCAGCCAAGCCCGCAATGCCGCTTCGGCGGGCACGCCGAACGGCACGACGCGTTCCTTGCCGCCCTTGCCCAGCACGAGCACGACCCGGCGGGAGAAATCGACGTCGCCCACATCCAGCCCGCACAGTTCCGAGACCCGCACGCCGCTCGCGTAGAGCAGTTCCACGATGGCACTGTCCCGCAATGCCACCGGGTCGCGCTGTTCGGCACCGGCGGCTGAGAAGCGCATGACGTCGCTGGCCTGTTCCGCGCGGAGGACCCCGGGAAGCTTGCGGTGCGCGCGCGGAGCTACCAGCCGCCCGCCCGGATCCGACGCGAGCGCCCCGCCTCGATGGGCCCACGCGGTGAAGGTGCGAGCCGCCGCGGCCCGCCTCGCCAGCGTCGTCCGGCTGGCCCCTTCCTCGCGTTGCCGGGCGAGCCAGCCACGCAGCGTCCCGATGTCGAGGTCGGAGAACCGGCCACCGTTCGCGTCCACGAAACCCATCAGCGACACCACGTCGCCGAGGTAGGCACGCACCGTATGCGCGGACAGCCCGCGT
Organism: Amycolatopsis sp. PSD-21; assembly: GCF_055561455.1. NCBI lineage: Bacteria > Bacillati > Actinomycetota > Actinomycetes > Pseudonocardiales > Pseudonocardiaceae > Amycolatopsis > Amycolatopsis sp. PSD-21. The sequence goes on from NZ_CM145712.1 coordinate 6,745,114, forward strand.
TCGAGGGAAAGGTGCCGCTCGTAGTCGTCGATCAGCTTCCGGACAGGCTCCGGCAGCGCGGCACGGGCGGCGCGCAGATCGGGTCTGCGGGCGCGTTTCCCCGTGCCGTGGGGACCTTCGGTCGACGGCATGCCGATCACGCTGCGCGATGTACGGCGGATGGTCAAGTATCGCCGCACCCTGTTGCGGTGTCCGTGGTCGGATCGTGCCGGGATGGCGTCTCAGGTGTAGGCCAGTCAGGTCTTGGCGGCGCGTCTTCGCCACCCTGTGTCACCTCTTTCCGCGAAGCCGTCGAGTTCGAGAGCCGGAAGCAACGAACGGACACGTTCGACCGGGATGCCCGACTCGGCGGCGATCCGTTCCACGGGCCTCGCCGACCGATCGGACAGCGCGTCGTGCACTCGCAGCGCTTCCGGACCGAGCTGATCGGTGCGGCGGCGTGGTTTCGACGGATCCGCTCCCGGTGCCCCGAACCGTCCCGCCGTCTCCAGGATCTCGTCGACCGAGGTCACCAGCGTGGCCTCGCCTTCGCGGATCAGCGCGTGACAGCCGGCGGACATCCCCGAGGACACCGGCCCCGGCATGGCCATCACGACCTTGCCGAGCGCTCCGGCCGTCGCCGCGGTGTTCCGCGCGCCGCTGCGCCTGCCCGCCTCGACCACGACGGTCCCTTCCGTGAGCGCCGCGATGAGCCTGTTCCGGACGAGGAAGCGATGCCTCGCGGGTGTGGTGCCCGGCGGATACTCGCTGACCACCGCGCCGGTCTTCCCGATGGAGCGCAACAAGGTCGCGTGCTGGGCCGGATAGCCGACGTCGACGCCGCAGCCGAGCAGGGCGACCGTCGTGCCGCCCGCGCTCAGCGCGCCCCGGTGGGCCGCGCCGTCGATGCCGTACGCCGCCCCCGAGAACACCGGGATCCCCCGGCTCGCCAGGTGGTAGCCCACCTCGGCCGCGTTGTGCTCGCCGTACCCGGTCGCCGCGCGGGCACCGACGATCGCTATCGCCTGGTCCACGGCCTCGTCGAGCCTCGCGGGGCCGCGTACCCACAGCGCCAGCGGAGGTGCCGCGCCAGAGACACCCCTGCTCTGCGCCACGGCCAGCGAAAGCAACGGCCAGGCCGGCCATTCGTCGTCTTCCGGGATGACGAGGCGTGCCTCGCCTGCCTCGGCCCGCTCCAGATCTCGCTCGGCATAGTCGTGTGCTCGCCGCGCGGCGGTCTCGTCGCGCACCTTCGGCGGGCACTCGGCGCTCCGCACTCGTTCCGCGGCGGCGACGGGGCCGATGTCACCGACGAAATCGGCCAAGGCGGGTGCCGGTGGCTCGGCCACACGCAGGAGATACGACCGGGCGATGCGCTCGGCGTCGAGTTCACTCATCCGGATGACCGCTCTCGGAAGTTCAGGGCGGCCGCGACCTCGTCCGCCTCCGGCTTGTCGGCGCCCTGCAAATCGGCGAGCGTCCAGGCGATGCGAAGGCACCGGTCGGCGCCGCGCGCGGTGATCGCGCCTCGCTCCAACGCGCGGTCCAGCAACGCCGTGACCTGCGACGGCAGCGCGAACTCACGGCGCAGTGCCGGGCCGGGCACCTCGGCGTTCGTGAGCCAGCCTTGCTCAGCCCAGCGTTTTCCGGCACGCTCGCGTGCCTCCAGCACTCGCTCCCGGACGGCCGCCGACGCTTCGGGCGGCTCGCTCAGGTGCGCGCTGAGCGCGGAAAGCGGACGCAGCCGAACCCGCAGATCCACCCGATCGAGTAATGGCCCGGAGAGTCGGCTCAAGTAGCGCCTCCGCACGGTCGCGGAGCACGTGCAGTCGGCGTCCTTCGCCGGAGCGCAGGGACAGGGATTGGTCGCCAGCACCAGTTGGAACCGCGCCGGATATCGCACGGCGCCCTTGACCCTGGCGATCCGCACTTCGCCCTCTTCGAGCACCGTGCGCAGCGACTCCAGCCGTTCCGGGCCGAATTCGCACACCTCGTCGAGGAACAGGATCCCCCGGTGCGCCCGGCTGATCGCGCCGGGCACGGCGAGGCCGCTTCCTCCGCCGATCAGGGCGGGCACGCTGATCGAGTGATGCGGCGCGACGAACGGCGGCACGGTGACGAGCGGCGCGGACCGCGAAAGCGAACCGTCGATCGAATGGATCGCTGTGACCTGCAACGACTCTTCGGCGGTCAGCCGCGGGAGGAGGCCGGGTAGGCGTTTGGCGAGCATCGTCTTGCCCACCCCGGGCGGTCCGGTCATGAGCAGGTGATGCCCGCCCGCCGCGGCCACCTCCAGCGCCCATCGCGCTTCCGGCTGTCCGACGACGTCCGCGAGGTCGGGCACCTGTGGTGGCTCTTGGACGGTGGAAGGCTCGGGACGGGTGAGTTCTCCTTCGCCCTTGAGCCAGTCCACGAATTCGCTCAGCCGGGCTACCCCGCCGACCTCCAAGCCGTCCACGAGAGCGGCTTCGAACAGTGACTCGGCGGGGACCACCGCCCTCCGATATCCGGCGTTGCGCGCCGCCAGGAGCCCTGGCAGGACCCCGCGGACCGCCCGCACGCGGCCGTCCAGGGCCAGTTCGCCGAGCAGCACGGTGTTCAGCAGCTTCGTGGCGGGAACAGATCCGGTCGCGGCCATGATCGCCGCCGCGATCCCCAGGTCGTAACCGGATCCCACCTTCGGCAGGTTCGCCGGCGACAGGCCGAGGATCACCCGCTCGTCCGGCCAGGTCCGCCCCGAATTGCGGACGGCGGAGCGGACCCTGTCCTTCGCCTCTTTCAGCCCGGTGTCGGGCAGTCCGACCATCGTCACCTTCGGCGAGCCGCCGCCGATGTCGGCCTCGATCTCGATCATCCTGCCTTCGACGCCGAGCAACGCGACGGACCAGGCCCTCGCCAGCGCCATTCAGAACGCCGCCTTGATATGCCGCACCTTGGGCTTGGCGTCGGGCCTGGCGACGATCGCGATGATGTCGTAGCGGACGGGGCACCAGCGGAGCATGAACTGCCGCTGCCACTGGTACGCGAGGCGGCGGATGCGGTCCGCCTTGTCCGGGGTCACCGCCTCGGCGGGCGTGCCGAAACCCACCCCGGTCCTCGTCTTCACCTCGCAGAAGACGAGGCGTTTGGTGTCGGTCGCGATCAGATCCAGTTCGCCGTCGCGGCAACGCCAATTACGGCTCAGGACGACATAGCCCGTCTTTTCCAGATGCCGGACCGCGAGCTCCTCGCCCCATCGGCCCAGTTCGATATGTGGTGTCCCGGCGGACGGCTGTTCGGCCGTGCTCGTCATCTCGATCCCCCTCAGCGATCGTCACGGTGCGTGTGGGATCGACGCTGCCAGGGTGAAGGGGCGGTGGACAGGGCTGATTCCGCCGCCTGTGGACAACTGGGGTGTTGTGGATGGTTGGGCCGTCGCGGGAGCTCACCGGCCGGAATCGTCGGTGGGCTGTGCTATGCGGCCCGGAGATACGTGAAGGCCCCCTTCATGCACTGAAGGGTGCCTTCACGTACTTCCGAAGATCAGCCGGAGAACGGCCCGTCTTCCGGCAGCCGGAGATCCGGTTTGTCGAGTTCTTCGACGTTGACGTCCTTGAACGTGATGACCCGGACGTGCTTGACGAACCGCGCGGGCCGGTACATGTCCCAGACCCACGCGTCGGACATGCGGACCTCGAAGTACACCTCACCGCCGCCGTCGCGCACCTGCACGTCGACGGCATTGGCCAGATAGAACCGCCGCTCGGTCTCCACCACGTACGAGAACTGGCCGACTATGTCGCGATACTCGCGGTAAAGCGAGAGCTCCATCTCGGTCTCGTACTTCTCGAGATCCTCTGCGCTCATGAAATCCGCGCCCCTCCTCGCGATTTTGCTGCTGTTCCAGCGGCGGAGCGTTCATTGTTACCCACGTACGGGCCGAGGGCACGTATCGGCACGCTCGGGTTTTCCAGTGCCGCGACGGTCAGGACCACCGGATGAGGTGGTGGGACGCGGTGCGCGGCCGCCGCGGTGGCCACGTTCGTGTACGACCAGCGATGGACCGGGCTCGGACCGTGGGTGTTCAGTGCCGCGCTGTGGTCGGTGGTGCTGTAGCCCTTGTGCACGTCGAAACCGTAGTGCGGGTGGACGTCGTGCAGGTCGCCCATGATCCGGTCCCGGGTGACCTTCGCCAGCACGGACGCCGCCGCCACGCACGCGACGGCCTTGTCCCCCTTGAGCACCGGGATGCTCGGGGCGGGCAGCCCGGACACGCGGAATCCGTCGGTCAGGACGTAGCCGGGCGTCGTCCGCAGCGCCGAGACGGCGCGCCGCATGCCTTCGAGGTTCATGACGTGGATGCCGAACAGGTCGATCTCGGCCGCGGGGATGACGATGACCGAGTAGTCGACGGCACGCTGGACGACCCGGTCGTACACCCGGTCGCGAGCCTTGGCCGTGAGCACCTTCGAATCGGTGAGCTCGGGCAGGCGTGCGGCGTCACCCGGACGCAGGACGCAGGCGGCCACGACGAGCGGGCCGGCGCAAGCACCGCGCCCTGCCTCGTCGACTCCGGCGACGGGCCCGAGGCCTCGCCGGTCCAGCGCACCCTGCAACCCCCAGAAGAGGTCGCCACGCACCACTGCCCGCGGCGGCCGAAGCGGCTCGGCCGGTGTGAGCGGTACAGGAACTCTCAAGGCCTTACCGCCTCCGGTCGACCGCCTTGCGCACTCCAGCCGACATCCGCCTGCCGAGGAAGAGCACGGGCCACGCCGCGGCGACACCGACGCCGAGGGGAAGCCCCTGCTGCCAGGCAGGCGCACCGAGCGCCACCGGCTGGGCGTTCGCCTGCGGGTTGTGGTCCGAAACGCCACCCCAGCGGCCGGGCGGGAGCACGATGACCCGTGCCTTGCCGATGATGTTCTCGACCGGGATCGCGCCGTTGACCCCGCCGCCGCCCTGGCGCCGTGAGTCACTCGAATTGTTGCGGTTGTCGCCCATCACCCAGACGTAACCGGCAGGCACCTTGACCGGTGCGAACGTGTCCTGGACGGGCTTGCCGCTCTCGTCCACCTGCGAACCCGGTTCCCAGTGGATGTACGGCTCGTCGAGCGCCTTGCCGTCCACGATCACGCGGTTCTGCGGATCACAGCACTGCACCGTCTGCCCGGAGGTCGCGATGATCCGCTTGACGAAGTCACGCTCGTCCGGCGGTGCGAACCCGATCAGGGAACCCAGCGTGCGGAATCCGGTGACGAAGATGTTGCTGGACTCCGGCGTGTCGATCTCGCCGACCCAGGCGGGCGGTCCCTTGAAGACCACCACGTCGCCCGGGCCGGGATCGGTGAAGTCGTACGTGATCCGGTCGACCAGGATCCGGTCGCCCGTGCATCCCGCGCAGCCGTGCAACGTGGTCTCCATCGACCCCGAGGGGATCATGTAGACCTTGGCGAGGAACTGCTGGATCAAGATCGTCAGCACGAGTGCCACGACGATCAGGATCGGCAGTTCCTTCCAGAACGACCGCTTCTTGTTGACCTTGCCGAATTTCTTGGAGCCGGACCGGCCCCGCCGGGAGGCCCTGGTAGGGCGCTCCTCATCGGGGCGATCGGGCTCGTCTTCGGAGGTGTTCTGGGACACGGGTTCGACCACGACGCCAGGTTACCGGTAACCGTGCGGCTACCTACTTGGCGGAGGTCGTCTCGCGGTTTTCGCGGCGTTCCTTGATCTTGGCGGCCTTGCCGCGCAGCTCGCGGAGGTAGTACAGCTTCGCCCGGCGGACGTCACCGCGCTTGAAGACCTCGACCTCGGCGATGTTCGGCGAGTGCACCGGGAAGGTGCGCTCCACGCCGATGCCGAACGACACCTTGCGGACCGTGAAGGTCTCGCGGATGCCGCCGCCCTGGCGACGCAGCACGACGCCCTGGAAGATCTGGTTGCGCTCGCGGTTGCCCTCGATGACGCGGACGTGAACCTTGAGCGTGTCGCCCGGTCGGAAGTCCGGGATGTCGGAACGCAGTGACTGCGCGTCCAGCGCGTCCAGGGTGTTCATCGGTGGTCCGTCCTCGTCTTCGTATGGCTTACGTGCAGCTTGGGCGCGCAGTGTCGGGCACTGCGACCTACCCGGGGGCTGATGGCGTTCCGGTGTACGGCGCCGGCTGCGAAGCCGCGCGTCCACTCACGCCAACCTGTCAAGTATTGCAGACCAGGTCTCAGGCGTTCGACCCGGCCTGGCCCGTGTCCTCGTGCAACCGCTCGAGGACACGGAGATCGTGCTTGTCGAGACTACCTTCCGGCAGTTGCCCGATCAGTTCGGGCCTGCGCCGCACGGTGCGTTCCAGCGCCTGGTCACGGCGCCAGCGGTCGATCAGCGCGTGGTTTCCCGAGCGCAGGACGTCCGGGACGGCCAGGTCGCGCCAGACTTCCGGCCGGGTGTAGCTGGGGCCTTCGAGTAGCCCGTCGGAGAACGAGTCCTCTTCGGCGGAGCGCGCGTTGCCGAGGACTCCGGGCAGCAGCCGGACGACGGCCTCGACCATCACCAGCACCGCGGCCTCGCCGCCGACCAGCACGTAGTCGCCGATGGAGACCTCGTCGACGGGCATCCGCCGCGCGGCGTCGTCGATCACCCGCTGGTCGATGCCCTCGTAGCGGCCGCACGCGAACACCAGGTGCTCCTCGGCGGCGTACTGGTGGGCCATGGCCTGGGTGAACGGCCGCCCGGCGGGGGTCGGGACCACGAGGCGGGTGTTCTCGCCGCAGACGTCGTCCAGGGCGGGGCCCCAGATCTGCGGTTTCATCACCATGCCGGGCCCGCCGCCGTACGGCGCGTCGTCGACGGCGCGGTGGACGTCGTGCGTCCAGTCCCGCAGGTCGTGCACGCCGACCTCGATGAGGCCGCGGTCGATCGCGCGCCCGAGCAGCGCGGCGCGGAGCGGGTCGAGGTATTCGGGGAAGATCGTGACGACGTCGAGGCGCATCAGGCGTCCAGCAGGCCTTCCGGCGGGTCGAGGACCACGCGGCCGCCCGGGACGTCGACCGCCGGGACGATCGCCTTCACGAACGGCACCAGCACCTCGCGTCCGTCGTGTTCGATCGACAGCAGCTCGCCGGCGGGCGAGTGCACGATTTCGAGCACCTTGCCGACGACCGTGCCGTCGGCGAGTTCGGCCCGCAGGCCTTCGAGTTCGTGGTCGTAGAACTCGTCGGGGTCTTCGGTCGGCGGCAGCGTCGACGTGTCGGCGATGAGGAGCGCGCCGCGGAGGGTCTCCGCGACGTCCCTGGTCAGCACCTCTTCGAAACGCACCAGCAGCCGCCCGCTGTGTTCGCGGGCGGCTGCGATGGTGAGGTCTCTGCTGCTGCCGTCACGCAGCTTCGTCGTGACGGCCGAACCGACCGCGAACCGCTGTTCCGGCGAGTCCGTGCGCACGTCCACCGCGAGTTCCCCGCGGATTCCGTGCGCCTTGGCGATCCGGCCGACTACGACGTCCATCCCGTTCAGTCCTTGGTCAGCGATCGGTGTCGACGACGTCCACGCGGACGCCGCGGCCACCGATGCCGCCCATGACGGTGCGCAGGGCGGTCGCCGTGCGGCCACCCCGGCCGATCACCTTGCCGAGATCGTCGGGGTGCACGTGCACCTCGAGCGTGCGGCCACGACGCGTGGTCAGCAGCTCGACCCGGACCTCGTCCGGGTTGTCGACGATCCCGCGCACCAGGTGCTCGAGGGAGTCAGCGAGGAAGCTCACGCCTCGGCCTTGTCACCCTCGGCGGCCTCGGCCTTGTCGGCTTCGGCCTTCTTCGGAGCGGACTTCTTCTTCGGCGTGGTGGCCTCGGCGGAGGCCGAGTCACCGGCGGCGGCGAGCGCGGCGTTGAACAGGTCCTGCTTCGACGGCTTCGGCTCGGCGACCTTCAGGGTGCCCTCGGCGCCGGGGAGGCCCTTGAACTTCTGCCAGTCACCGGTGATCTCGAGGATGCGCTGGACCGGCTCGGTCGGCTGGGCGCCGACGGACAGCCAGTGCTGGGCCCGCTCGGTGTCGACCTCGATGAAGCTCGGCTCTTCCTTGGGGTGGTACTTGCCGATCGTCTCGATGGCCTTGCCATCACGGCGGGTGCGCGCGTCGGCGACGATGATGCGGTAGTACGGCGCACGGATCTTGCCGAGACGCTGCAGCTTGATCTTGACGGCCACGGGTGTGGGTACTCCTCAGTTCTCTCTGATGCATGTGGAAGGCGCACGCCAGCCGAGTGGGGACACGGCTGCGCACACCCGAAGGGTGAGCTCGGGCGCGGTGAGAGGGTCCGGCCAAAGCAGGCAAGCGTACATTCTGCCAGACGCCGATCGGCCGTCAGAACGCGGCTATCCCGAGCGAGGCCAGCAGGATCGTCACGGCCGGGAGGAAATTGTTCACCTGGTGGGCGACCACGCTGCCGAGCAGCCGCCCGGTGAACACCCTGGCCAGCCCGATCGGGATCGCGATCACCAGCAGCAACGTGGTGCGCAGCGGTTCGAGGTGGCTCGCCGCGAAAACGGCCGTGGAGACCAGGAACGCCGCGATCCTCCCCCAGCGTTCGGTGCGCCACGTCAGCCGTTCCACCGCGCCCCACAGGAGGCCGCGGTAGATGATCTCCTCGCAGATCGGCCCGACCAGCCACAGGTAGATGAACATGACGACGGCCGCCGAGATCGACATCCGCCGGTCCTCGACGAGCGCGCTGATCGCCGAGGTCGCGTTCTCGTTGCCGACGACCTGCGTCCAGACGTAGGCGGCGAGCGAGGTCAACCCGAGCCCGAGCACGCCGAGTTTGAGCCCGACCTTGACGTCGGCCCAGCTCCAGCCGATCCGCAGGTCGGTGAAGGGGCCGTTGCCGCGCAGGCGGGTGATCAGCAGCGCGACCCCGGCGGCGATCATCGTCGGCACCATGGTGCCCAGCAGCACCATGCGCATCGGCAGGGGCTGACCGGGCTGGACGTCGCCGAGCAGGACGCTGATGAACGCCGCCGATGCCAGCAGGACGGCTTCCACAAGGAGGAAGGCCCCGAACCCCCAGCGATGCGGCGGTGGCGTGTCGGGCGCGGCCACCTCACCTCCGGCGATGACTTCTTCGGTCAGCTCATCCGGCGGCGCGGCCTCGGGGATCGGCTCCCTGGGCTGAGATACGGTCACGCCGATCCCTCCGGTGATCGTTCGGTTACTCAAAGACTCTAGCCGCCTGGACCGGCGATCACCTCGCCGCGAAGAGCAATACAGCCGGTGGGAGGTTGTTGGCCGCGTGCGCGATCACGGACGCGCTCACCCGGCCGGAGAGATAGCGGGCGAGACCGATGGCGATGCCCTGGCCGAACAGCGCGATCGTGCGCGCGGCCTCGCCGTGCAACTGGGCGAACACGAGCGCGGTGACCAGCAGGATCACCCACGAGGGCAGGCGATGGAAGCCCATGGCGTTCCACAGCGTGCCGCGGAAGAGCAGTTCTTCGGTGACCGGAGCGGCGAGGACGACGATGACCGCGGCAAGCACCAGCCAGACCGTGTCGCCCTCGGTGGTGCCCGAAAGCTCGGTGATCGGACCGGGCGAGACGTCGGAGAAGGTCCGGTCGTCGCTGTCGGTCCCGTAGACGGCGAGCAGGAGCAGGTTGAGGAGGTAGCCGGCGGCGAGCGCGGCGGCCCCGCAGGCGAGCCCGATGCGGACGTCGCGCCAGGTGGGTTTGAGCCCGAAGTCCGTGCGAAGTCCTTGGCCCCACACGCGAGAGCCGACCGCCGGGCCGAGTCCGAGCACGAGGGTGGGCAGGAACGCGAGGATCAGCAGCGGGCCGACGTCACGGAGTTCGAGCGGGTCGTAGCCGCCGAAGCGGCCTGACATCAGGAAGCTCATGACGAGCGTGACGAGGTGGTATCCGGCGATGCCCGCGAAGAACGCTACGAAGCCCCAGTGCGCTCCGAGCACCAAACGCTCGCGAGCCTGCCCGTCGTCCACCACGCCTCCACGCTAAGTGCCGCTCCGGTCACCGGTGGAGTCGGGTCAGGCGTAGATCTTGCCACGCAGGACGATGTGGCTCGGATGGCGGAGTACCGCGAGATCCTCACGCGGGTCGGACGGGTAGACCAGCAGATCGGCCGAAGCGCCGTCGACGATTCCCGGCACGCCCAGCCATTCGCGGGCGGCCCACGAAGCCGAGGCCAGCGCCCGCTCCGCGGACATGCCCGCCTTGTGCAGCGCCTCGATCTCGTCGACGAGCCTGCCGTGCTCGACCATGCCGCCCGCGTCGCTTCCCGCGTACACCGGCACACCCGCCTCGATCGCCGTCGAGACCATCTCCCCCACGCCGGCGTGCAACGCCCGCATGTGGTCGGCGTACACCGGGTACTTGCCCGCCTTGTCCGCGATACCGGGGAAGTTCTCGATGTTGATCAGCGTCGGCACGAGCGCGATCCCGCGTTCGGCGAGGACGCCGAGCTGGTCCGCCGAAAGCTCCGTGCCGTGTTCGAGGCAGTCGATCCCCGCGTCGATCAGGCCGGGCAACGCGGCCTGGCCGAACACGTGCGCCGTCACCTTGGCGCCCTCGGCATGCGCGACGGCGATGGCCTCGGCGAGGACGTCGTCGGGCCAGAGCGGCGCGAGATCGCCGGCGCCCCGGTCGATCCAGTCTCCGACGAGTTTGACCCAGCCGTCGCCGTCACGCGCTTGCTCGGCGACCGCCTTCGGCAGCTCGGCGGGGTCTTCGAGTTCGATGCCGAGGCCGGGGATGTAGCGCTTGTGCAGGGCGATATGCCGTCCGGCGCGGATGATCCGCGGCAGATCGGCCCGCTCCTGCAGCGGCCGGACGTCGATCGGCAGACCGCAGTCACGGATCAGCAGCGTCCCGGCGTCGCGATCGGTGATCGCCTGCTCGGTTGCCTCTTCGAGCGTGGTCGCGCCACCGACGCCGATGCCGGGGTGACAGTGCGCGTCGACCAGCCCGGGGACCAGAAAGCCTTCCCGTACGACGGTTTCCGCTCCGGCGACCGGTTCGGTGGTGATCCGGCCGCCGGTGACCCACAGCTCGCGGTGCTCGCCGTCCGGCAGGACGACGCCGGCCAGGTGCAGCGCCTCCACGGGCTACTTGTCCTTCGGCAGCTTGAACTTCTTCGGGTCGAACCCGGGTACGTCGTTCATGCCGCCGAGCTGGGAGAGGTCGGGCATCCCGCCGCCGGCGCCCGGCATCCCGCCCGGAGGCAGCATCGGCATGCCGCCGGGGAACCCGCCGCGGACCTTGGGCTGCGTCGGGCCGCGCCCCTTGCCCTTCTTCCCCTTCTTGCCCTTGCGGTTCTTGCTGCCGCCGCCTCCGCCGCCGAAGCCGAACCGGCCGGCCATCTGCGCCATCATCTTGCGCGCTTCGAAGAACCGGTTGACCAGGTCGTTGACGTCGCGGACGGCGACACCGGAACCCTTCGAGATCCGGACCCGGCGCGACGCGTTGATGATCTTCGGATCGGCCCGCTCGGCGGGAGTCATCCCGCGGATGATCGCCTGCAGCTTGTCGAGCTGCTTGTCGTCGACCTGCGAGAGCTGGTCCTTCATCTGCCCGGCGCCGGGCAGCATGCCGAGCAGGTTGCCGATCGGGCCCATCTTGCGGACCGCGAGCATCTGCTCGAGGAAGTCTTCGAGGGTGAGCTGGCCGCTGCCGAGCTTGGCGGCGGTCTGCTCGGCCTTCTCCTGGTCGAAATGCTGCTCGGCCTGCTCGATGAGGCTGAGCACGTCGCCCATGCCGAGGATCCGGCTGGCCATCCGATCCGGGTGGAAGAGGTCGAAGTCCTCGAGCTTCTCACCGTTGGAGGCGAACAGGATCGGCTGGCCGGTGACCTGGCGGACCGACAGCGCGGCACCACCGCGGGCGTCACCGTCGAGCTTGGTGAGCACGACACCGGTGAAGCCGACGCCGTCGCGGAACGCCTCGGCCGTGGTGACCGCGTCCTGACCGATCATCGCGTCGACGACGAACAGCGTCTCGTCCGGCGAGACGGCGTCGCGGATGTCCGCGGCCTGCTTCATCAGCTCTTCGTCGACACCGAGACGGCCGGCGGTGTCGACCAGGACGATGTCGTGCTGGGCGCGCTTGGCCTCGTCGATGGCGCGGCGGGCGACGTCGACCGGGTCGCCGACGCCGTTGCCGGGCTCGGGCGCGAAGACCGCGACGCCTGCCCGCTCACCGACGACCTGCAGCTGCGTGACCGCGTTGGGGCGCTGGAGGTCACACGCGACCAGCATCGGCGCGTGGCCCTGCTTCTTCAGCCACATCGCGAGCTTGCCCGCGAGCGTCGTCTTACCGGCACCCTGCAGACCCGCGAGCATGATGACCGTCGGCGGGTTCTTCGCGAACGTGAGCCGCCTGGTCTCGCCGCCGAGGATGGTGACGAGTTCCTCGTTGACGATCTTGATGACCTGCTGCGCCGGGTTCAGCGCGCCGTGCACCTCGGCGCCCTTGGCGCGCTCCTTGATCCGGGCGATGAAGTCCTTGACCACAGACAGCGCGACATCCGCCTCGAGCAGCGCGATCCGGATCTCGCGCGCGGTGGCGTCGATGTCGGCGTCGGAGAGCCTGCCCTTGCGAGACAGGGTCTGCAGGGCGGACGTGAGCCGATCGGAGAGGGTGTCGAACACGGGTGTGCACGCTCCAGCTGGGTCGTTGTGGCTCGCCGGTACGGACCGGCGGCTTTCCAGGGTAGTCGGTGTCCGAGGTCAGCGTTTGACGCGGTTGCGCACGGCTCAGGGCCTGCGGAGGTCTGCTTCGGTGAGGGCACGGATCACGCCGGTGGTGCCGGCCTCGCGGACGGTGCGGCTCATCTCCACATGCAGGAAGGCTGTCCCGTCCTCGGCCGCGGCCTTGCCCTGGACGTTCTTCGTCCCCTCCAGCGCGCCGCACGACGACGTCCACGCCCGGCAGACGGCGAATCCGCCCGCTTCGAGCCGGTCGGCCGCGCGCCGGACGGGATCCCCCGCCGCCGACGCACCGGACGACAGCACGATGTCGTCGTCCGGCATGTTCTGGTCGTCGAAGCCGTGCAGCTGGACCTGCGTCATCCCCCGCCCGGCGAGCGTGGCGGCCACCGCGTGGAACACCGAATCCACCTCGTGCGCTACGTCGGCTTGACCGTCGTCGGCCTTTCGGTGCGCGCCCGCGATCAGCAGCACCGCGCCCGGCACCTGACGGAAGTAGTCGAGTCCGAACAGCTCCGTCCGGAGGTCGGACGCGGGATGCGGGACCTCGATGACCAGTGAGGGCGGAGCCGAGCGGTCGATCAGATACATCCCCCACGCCCGCTCGGTCCCGGGCTCGTTCGTGGCGATCGTGTACCGCCGCCCGGTCTCCGGGTCCACCCCGTCTCGCACCGAGAACCCGAGCTTCTCGAGATCGGCCGGCTCCGCGCGGTCCATCAGCGCGCCGAAGCCGGCGGCGGCCAAACGACGTTCGTCGGCTTTCGGCGAGCGGTAGTCCTGCTCGGCGGAAAGCCCGGACGTGAGGTTGGCGACAGCGGCACCCAGGTCGTTCTCCGGAACGGGAGGGGGCTTCGGTGGCTCGTCGTCGCCGAGGACCAGCACGACTGTCAGCACCAAGGCCAGCGCGACGCCCACGCTGATCACGCTGAGCCACATCCGGTTTCGGCTGATCACCACTCGAAGCCTACCGACTCACTCGAATAGGTAGCCTATGCCGCGCTTTCACCCCTTTGAGGTGAGTTGTACCGTCACCGACGGCAGTTTCGATATCTGCCCGTAACCCGATCGGGTGCAGGTTCCGCTACCGCCCCACCGGGCAGCGATCTCCCCGATCGTAAAACTGAAAGGCCTGGCGTCAGGTGACTCGGCAGAAGGACCGGCTCGATCCGGTGGCGCGGCTTCGCGACCAGATCCCGGAGGCGGGCTTCCCGCGCGGCGTGAAGGTCGCGTCCGCGACGAGCCTCGTCCTGCTCCTGATGATCACCGCCTTCACCGCTCTCCACCTGTCCACGACCGGGCCGTTTTCGGCGCTCGGCGCGAAAGCGGCCGACGTCGTCCCGGACGAGGTCACCGAAAGCCGTCGGCGCGCGACCGCCGCCCTCGCGCAGGCGCTGGCCACCTCGGCCACCACCGCCGCCGGTGACCTGCAGGTCGCGACCGGCTCCGGAGTGTTCGACAACACCGACGACGACGCCGTCCTAGACCGCCTCGGCGAGACCTACCCGGACTGGCGTGGCATCGTCGTCTTCGATCCCGCCGCGCAGAAGGTACTGGCGACGCACGGCGAGCCGGTGTCCGTCGAGAACCTCCGGGGCATCGCCGTCCCGAAGCTCACGGTCCGCCCGATCGCCCGTCCCGGCGGCACTCCGCTCGTCCTCACCGCGCTCCCGCTCTCCGGGGCCCGTGCCGGACGGCTCCTCGTCGTCTCCACCGTGCTGCGCGGGGCGGCGCCGGAGCTGGACAAGGACATCAAGGAACAGCTCAGGCTGGTCACGGCCGACGGCACGCTGCTCCACTCTCACGGCACCGAGGCGCCCAAGGACGACCGGACCGCCCATGACCTCCTCGCTCGCGCCGGCGCCGCCGCGGCCGCCGGGGAGTCGGGTGTGTTCACCGGTGACCCCGGGGCCGACCCGGCCAAGCCGGACCGGCGGGTGGCGCCGGTCGTGGCCTTCGCGCCGGTCGCCTCGGACGGTATCGAGGGCAGTCTCGGGCTGGCCGCCCTCACGCTCAGCCGTTTCCCGGTCGAGCCGGTACCCGCGCGCTGGCCGGGGCTGATCCCGGCGGCCGCGCTGCTGGTGATCGCCATCGCCGGCTTCGTGCTGCTGCGCCGCGCGCTCGTCAACCCGATCCTGCGCCTTCGCGCCGACGCGCTCGCCGTCGCGGCGGGCGTCCTCGACCGGCCGGTCCGTCAGTCCCGCATCCGCGAAGTGAACCGGCTGACCCGGGCCGTCGAGCGCTACCGGGCGAAGCTCGGCCGGCGCAGGCCCCGCGGCAAACTCAAGCCGTTCCTCTCCGCCCAGCTCGTCATCGCGCTCGTCTCGCTGATGCTGCTCGGCTGGTCGGTCGCCGTCGCCGCGACGCTCGGCCGCCAGCACGCGGCCGTCTCGCCCAGCATGCTCAGCGAGTACGGCGACCGGGTCGCCCATACGGCCGACACCTTGCGCCGCAGCCTCTCCCAGGGGCTCGGCGACCTGCGGGCCGTCGCCCGGCTCAGCGCGGACAAGAAGCCGGACCAGCTGCACGGCATGCTCGACCGGCTCGCCACGAGCGAAAGCCGGTTCCGCAGCGTCTACCTCGCCGACGCCGAAGGCGGGGAACTCCAACGGGCCGGGCGCGAATCCCTGCGCGATCCGGGCAAGCTCCCCGACGGTGCCGGTCTGCGCCAGCACAACACCAGCGGCCGGGTGCCCGTGGTCTACGCCTTCGCGCGCGTGCCGAACTCGGCCAACGTCCTGGTCGGCGAATTCGACGTGCCGCGGATGGCCTCGGTGCTCGAGTCGGCGGGCGGGCGCGTCCGGGTGGTCGACGAAGGCAAGCGCACCATCGCCGACACCGAGGGCTACTTCGCCTTCTCCGAGCTCACGGATCCCGTACTGGTCAAGAACATCACGACCGCGCGGTCCGGCGAGGACGCCCGTGAAACCACCGCCACGACCCTCGTGGCGGCCGAGCGCCTCGCCGACGACGGCAACGCCGCCGCACTGAACTGGGTCGTCGTCGCCGAACAGCCGATCGGCTCGCTCGGCGTCGCGGACAACACCGTGCGGGCGGGCGCCCGCGTCGCCGCGCTCCTCACCGCCGTCGTCGCGCTGATGTCGTACGCCTGGCACCTGCTGGTCGTCGTGCTGCCGCTGCGCCGGATCGCCGAATCCGCCGTACCGATCGCCAAGGGCGTCGGGCTGGGGGCCGTGGTGTACCCGCAGCGCCAGGACGAGATCGGCACCATCGCGTCCTGCGTCGAGATCTGCCGCCAGGCGCTGACCGACGGCAAGGCCCGCCTCGGTGAGGTCCGGCGCCCGGTCGGTGCGGCGACCGACGAGACCAAATTGCTCCGGCGTGTGAAGGATCTGCCGGAGAAGCCCTCGGAAGCCGTCAAGGAACCGGGCGCCGTTCGCCGTCCGGAAACACGGCTCCCACCTCGTCGCCCGGTGCGACGGCACGAACCCCCGAAGCCGCCGAGGCGGCTGGTCGAACAAGGCCGGAACCCGAAGTGACGTTTCTCTATTTCGTGCTGCTCACCGCGTCGGTGGCGATGCTGGTCGCCGGGATCTTCGAGCAACGCAACCACTACCGGAACCTGCACAGCATCCCGACGCGGGTACTGGTCAACGGCATCCGCGGCAAATCGTCGATCACCCGGCTCTGCGCGGGCGCGCTGCGCGGCGGCGGCCTGGTGACGACCGCGAAGACCACCGGCACCGCGGCCCGTTTCATCCACCCCGACGGCAGCGAAGAACCGGTTTACCGCAAGTTCGGCATCGCCAACGTCGTCGAGCAGATCGGCATCGTCCGCCGCGCCGCCGCGTACCGGCCGGACGCGCTGGTGATCGAATGCATGGCGGTGATGCCGGACCTGCAGGAGATCAACCAGAGCAAGCTGATCCGCTCCACCATCGGCGTCCTTTGCAACGTCCGGGAGGATCATCTCGCCGAGATGGGCCCCACGCTGGACGACGTGGCCCGCTCGCTGAGCCGCTCGATGCCGGTCGGCGGGATCTGCCTCACCGCGGAGAAGGACCGGCTCGCGATCCTGCAGGAGGAGGCGGACAAGCGGAACTGCCGTCTGATCGCCGTCGACCCCGAATCGGTCACCGACGAGGAGATGCGCGGGTTCAGCTGGATCACGTTCAAGGAGAACGTGGCGATCGCGCTGGCCGTGGCCGACCTGCTCAAGGTCAACCGGGGGCTGGCGCTCGAAGGCATGTGGGCCGCACCGCCGGACCCCGGTGTCCTCCAGGTCCACCACTACCGCGCGGGGCGGCGCAGACTGCGGTTCGCGAACGTCTTCGCCGCGAACGACCCCGAATCGACGCTGATGAACATCGACCAGCTCCGTGCCCAGGGCGCGATCGCCGATCCGCTGCACGTGATCATCAACTGCCGCCCCGACCGGGTCGAGCGCAACGGCCAGATGGGCGCGCTGATCCCCCGTATCGCCCCAGAGCGCGTGGTGCTGATCGGCGATCCGACCCGCAGCGCCCGGACCGCGATCCCGAACGAATGGCACGACCGGGTCGTCGACCTCGGCGGCTCACGGCGGCCCGAAGAACTGCTGCGCGGGATCATCGGCGGCATCGACCGGCAGGCGTCGCTCGTCGCCATCGGCAACATCCACGGACAGGGCGAACTGCTCATCGACGAACTCGCCAAACTGGAAACGGTCGCCTCCTGATGCTCACCACCTCCCTCTCCGCCGAGGTCGCCACCATCGGGCTCGCCATCGGACTGCTGCTGTCACTGGTCTGCTACCTCACGACCAACCTGTCCCCCGGCGGCATGATCACGCCAGGATGGATCGCCTTGACCATCGTCGAGGACTTCCGGCGAGCGGCGATCATCGTGCTGATGACCGCGCTGACGTACGCGGGCACGAAGGTGCTGCAACGCGTGGTGATCCTCTACGGCAAGCGCTTGTTCGCCGCGGTGGTGCTGCTCGGGGTCGTGCTGCAGACGACCTTGCTGCTCGTCCTCCAAGCCGACTTCCCGCTGCTGTTCGTCCACCAGACCCTGGGTTTCGTGGTGCCCGGTCTGGTGGCCTACCAACTCGTCCGGCAGCCTCCGGCGGCGACCATCTTCGCCACCACCGGAGTCAGCCTCGCCTGCTACGCGATCCTGATCAGCGGAGTGCTGGTCGGGCTGGTCCCCACGTTGTGAGGTCTTGGTGGCGAAGCTGAAGATGTACCTCGATCGGGACGCGACGAGTGAACCCGCCCTGCCGAAGGCCCCGCTATCGCGGTGGCAGGGCGCCCTTTCCACACCCGCGACGTGGACGACCAGGCAGCGCTGCCGACGTCGATCGCGGACTCGGGTTCACCAACAGAAGGGGACTCGGTGATGCGCAAGGCAATCCGGATCGGTGTCCTGGTCGCGGTGATCGGTGTGTCCGGCACGGCCGCGTTCTACGTCGCGAAGCAGGAGAACCAGGACATCACCGCCATGTCCGCCTCCGCGGGGGCGCCGGGTGCGGCCGCGGTGGGCGGGTATTCGTACGAACGGCTCGCCGCCCCGGCGAGGACGATCGTCCGGGATTCCGCCGGCACCCAGCTGGCGTCGTTCACCGACGGCTCGCGCACGGTCCTGCTGACCGGCCGGAGCCGGACCTTCACCGAGCCGAAGTTCACCGAGGCCACGATCACCTCGTCGGCCTGGGTCCGGTTCGCGCCGCAGGTATGGCGGGAGGGCGCGGAAAAGGAACCCTGGTTACGCGACTGGCTGCCCAAGGCCGTCAGTGACACCTCGCCGGACCTCCTCGCCATCGCGTTGCAGTACACCGACGGCTCGGCGGCCCAGAGGTCCAAGAAGCTCCGGATCGCGGGCGACGCGACCTTCGGTCCCGACAGTGCCGAGGGACGGCTCGAGAAGTCGGACTTCTACGATTTCCTCGGTGTCGACTGGGATTTCCCCGACAAGCACGAGAAGGCCGAGCCCGCGCGGTTCGGCTCGCTCGACTGCTCCGGTTTCGTGCGGATGGTCTACGGCTACCGCGCGGGCTACCCGCTGCTCGGTACCAACACGAAGGGGCCGGGGCTGCCGCGGCGTGCCTGGGCGATGTCGGAACTCGGGCCGGGAACGCCGGTGGTCGCGGACATCGGGAAACAGGCGACGGATTACTCGGCACTGCAGCCCGGCGACATTCTCTTCTTCAATCTGGAGCCGCATCTCGGGCCGCGCGTGTCGCACACCGGGATCTACCTCGGCATCGACAACGACGGCAAGCGGCGAGTGCTGTCCAGCCGCAAAGTCGCCAACGGGCCGACGTTCGGCGACGCCGGCGGCGTGTCGCTGATCGACGGCGAAGGGACTTACGCCAAGGCGTTCCGCGCGGCCAAACGGCTTTGAGACGGGCCGCGAAACAGGGCTCCGGGACCGGTCGCCCCTCGCAGACCGGTACCGGAGCCCCTACGGAAGGCTCGCCTCCCCGCGAGCCGACCGTAAGCACACTTGGCGAGCTTCGCGGGGACTCGGTATCGCCGGACCCCCAGTACCAGGCGATTCGCTGCCCGCGCTCTCTCCGCGCGATGACATAACCATGCCCGGTCACCCTGGGGTCACGGCAGCGTGAAGACCCCCAACTCACCCTGAGTAGATCTACTCAACTGGTCTTGGCCGACGACCCAGACGACGCCGACGACGCAGCCCGCTTCGCCCGCGTCCGCGCCTCGCGCGCCTTGTCCGCTGATTCCTGGGCTTTCCCGACCGGGCCCTGCTGCAATGCCGCCAGCAGCCGCGTCACGCCTTCGGACTGTTCGGCGGCGGTCGGCCGCAGAACGTCGTCGCCGTCCAGCTTGGCCTGGATGAGTGCTTCGAGCGCCTCACGGTAGTGATCGGTGTACCGGCCGGGGTCGAAATCCCGGGTGAGGTCTTCGATCAGCGAGACCGCGTTCCGCAGCTCCCCGCGCCGCAGGTCGACGTCCTCGTGCAGGAACGGGAATTCGGGCCGCCGGATCTCGTCGGGCCACAGCATCGTCTCGAGCAGGATCACCTGGTCCCGCACGCGCAGCGCGCCCAGCGTTTCGCGCTGCCGCAAGGTCACCTTCACGATCGCGATCCGCCCGGACTGCTGCAGCGCCTCGCTCAACAGCACGTAAGGCTTGGTGCCGGCAGGCTCCGGCTCGAGGAAGTAACTGCGCGCGAAGTACATCGGGTCGACCTGCTCGGCGGGGGTGAAGCCGACGACGTCCATCGACTGGGTGGTCGGCGGGAGCAGCGACGCGAAATCCCCGGAGGTCAGCAGGACGACGTCGCCGTTGGGGACGGGATACCCCTTGGCGATCTCGGCCGCGGGCACCTCGGCGCCGTCGACCTCGCAGACCCACTTCACCCGCACCCGGCCGCCGTCGGGCTCGTGCACCTGGTGGAGGGGGACGTTGTGCTCTTCGGTCGCGCTGTACGCCTTCACCGGAATGGCGTAGGTCCCGAATCCGATCGTGCCTTTCCACACCGCTCGCATCGCCCACCTCCGCCTGGTCAGCGTATCCACGCGCCGAAGGGGCGGGACAGCTACAAACGGGTGTCAGGGGCGACCGATTCGCTCACACATTCGAATGACGGACGGGATTCGGCGAGTGCCTCCGCCGAACAGTCGACAGCGGTGGCCGCCGCACGGAGCACTTCGGCGACCACCTCGACGTCGACCATCGGCGCGGTGGCCAGCGCGCCTTCGCCGCCGCCTTCGACCCGGCCCGCCATGCCTTCGAGCGCGATGGCCAGCGCCTGCTGCCCCGCGACGAGGTGCCGGACCACCTTGAGCAGTTCGGGCACGGTCGCGGCGGGGCCGGACGCGGTGAGGGAGACGGCGAGGTCGTCCGCGCACGCACGGAGATGGGAGGCCACGACCGTCGGCGGAAGCGTGATCCGCTGCGGTCCGGGCGAGTCCTGCTCGTGGTCGAGCACGTGCTCACCGCCCCTCCGGCTCCTTCGGGTCTCGACCGCGCACATCCTGCCACCGCTACCCTCCGCGATTCGCGCGACACCCCGAACGTCAGGAAGCTGCCGCCAGCAGCGCGGCTTCGATCCTCGACCGCCACTCCTGGTCGACGCGGCCCGCCCGCGGCGCGACGGCGAACGAGTCGACGACGGCGCCACCGAGCGTGGCCACCTTCGCCCAGCGCACCTCCGCCTCGCACCGGCGCAGCGCGCCCGCGACCCGGTACAGCAGCCCGATCCGGTTCGCGGCCCGTAGTTCGACCACGACCGTGTCGTGCCCGCTGGTCTCGTCGTCGAACCAGATCACCTTCGCTCCCGCGGACGGCGGCTCCCCTCCGCCGTAGTCCCGTTCCTTCGCCGCGAGCCGCTGGGTGAGCGGCAGCGTCCCGGCCACCGCCCGCGCGAACTGCTCACGCAACAGGGTGACGTCGGGCAGCGAGCCGAACTTCGGCGACGCCGTGAAGACTCCCGCCCGTCCCCCGTCGTGCCCGCGCAGCACCGCCGCGTGGACCTCGAGCGAGTTCAGCGCGAGCACGCCGGCCGCGGGCGCCAGTAGTTCCGCCCGGGCCGGGACCGCCAGCACCACGGTCACGACCTTGCCCGCGGCGGTGATGCGCACCTCGCCACGGCCGGACGCGACGGCCTCCGCGACGAGCTCCCGCTGTTCGGCCCCCATCGGCTCCGGCGGCACGAAACCCTTGCCGTGCAACGCTTCTTCGCAACCGGACACGAGTTCGGCGAGCAGGCGCGCCTTCCAGTCCGTCCACACGCCCGGCCCGGTGGCCAGCGAATCGGCCGTCGTCAGGGCGTGCAGCAGTTCCAGCAGGACCAGGTTCTCGTCGAGCGTCTTCGTCACCCGCTGGATCGTGGCGGGATCGCTGATGTCCCGCCGCGTCGCGGTGTGCGGCAGCAGCAGGTGATGCCGGACCATCGCCGACACCAGTGCCGCGTCCGCCTCCGGCAGCCCGAGCCGGGCCGCCACCTGTGCGCTGATCTTCGCGCCGAGTTCGGAATGGTCCGCGTCACGGCCCTTGCCGATGTCGTGCAGCAGCGCGCCGATCAGCAGCAGATCCGGCCGCGAAACGGTGGTCGTCAGCTTCGACGCCTCGACCGCGGCCCGCACGAGATGCCGGTCGACGGTCCAGGAATGCACCGGCGACCTCGGCGGGAGATCCCGCACCGCCCCCCATTCGGGGAACAGGCGCGCCCACAGGCCGGTGCGGTCCAGCGCTTCCACGGCGTCGACGAGTCCCTCACCGGCGCCGAGCAGTTCCACCAGCGCCTTGAGGGCGTCGGCCGGCCACGGCGCACGCAGTTCGGGCGCGGTGTCGGCGAGCGCCCGCAGGGTCCCGTGCGCGATGGGTTTCCGGATCCGCGCCGACGCCGCGGCCACCCGCAGCAGCAGGGCCGGATCCTTGGCGGGCACCGCGTCCCGCGCCAGGGCGACCTCGTTGCCGTGCAGGACGACACCTTCGTCGAGCGGCGTCCGCGCCGGCCGCCGCCCGAACCGCGTCTTCGGTGGTTCCACAGTGGACCGGAGTGCCACGTCCACCGCGTACGCGATCGTCCGGCCGACGCCGGAAAGCTTGCGCGCCAAGGTGAACCGGTCGCCGAACCCGAGCTCACCCGCGACCGTCTCGGCCTCCGGCGCACTGAGGATGTCCCGCTCCCGGCGGAGTTCCCGGCGCAGTTCGGTCCGGACGTCGAGCAGCAGGCTCTTCGCCGCCAGCAGTTCCTCGCCGGGTCTCGCCGTCAGCTGCGCCGCCGCAAGCGCTTCCAGGACGGCGAAATCGCGAAGCCCGCCCCGCCCGTGCTTGAGATCCGGCTCGGCGGACTGCGCGATCTCGCCACTGCGGGCCCAGCGCTGACGCACCGCGTCCGACAGTTCGTCCATCCGTTTCCGGGCGGTCCGCCGCCACTGGTCCCGCGCCGCGGCCGCCAGCCTGGCGGTGATCTCGGCGTCCCCGGCGATGTGGCGGATGTCGAGCAGCCCCATCGCGGTCCGCAGATCCTCGGACGCCACCTTCAGTGCCTCACCCGGAGTGCGCACCGAGTGGTCGAGGCCGATCTTGGCGTCCCACAAGGGGTACCAGATGGCGTCGGCGATCTCGCCGACCCGCGAGTTCCCGTTGTGCAGCAACAAAAGGTCGAGATCGGAGAAGGGCACCAGCTCGCTGCGCCCCAGGCCGCCGACGGCGGCCAGCGCGACACCGGGTTCAGCGGTGTCGACGCCGGCCGCCGCGGCGCCCTTGCCCAACCAGAATTCGTAGAGGTCGACCAGGGCCGCCCGCAACGCGGACGCCCCCAGCCTTCCGTGCCTGCCCTCGAGCAACCGCTCGGTGGCCTTGACCAGTTCACCCCCGTCGGCCATCCGTGACGCCTATAGGGCGTCCGAGCCGCGTTCGCCGGTGCGTACCCGGATGACCGTCTCCACCGGCGTCACCCAGATCTTGCCGTCACCGATCTTGCCGGTGTGCGCGGCGGTGGTGATCGCGTCGAGCACCTTCTCGACGTTGGAATCGTCGGTGACGACCTCGACCCGCAGCTTCGCCACGAAGTCCACGGAGTACTCGGCACCCCGGTAGACCTCGGTGTGGCCCTTCTGCCTGCCGTAGCCCTGCACCTCGCTGACCGTCATGCCGAGCACGCCCAGCTGCTCCAGCGCGGAGCGGACGTCGTCGAGCGTGAACGGCTTCACGATCGCGGTGATCAGCTTCATGCCTTGCTCTCCTCGAGTTTCGTGGCCGCGTTTCCGGAGGACGGCTTGACCGGGATGGAGCTCGGCTGGCCGAGGCCGCCGCCCGAACCGGTGAAGTCGTACGCGCTCTCCGCGTGCTGGGCCTCATCGATACCACTGACCTCGTCCTCCGCGCTGACGCGGAACCCGCCGAGCTTCTTGATCACCCAGCCGATGACGAAGGTCAGCACGAACGAGTAACCGAGGACGACGACCGCCGCGAGCGCCTGCTTGCCGAGCTGGCCGAGGCCGCCGCCGTAGAACAGGCCGTCGACGCCGAGCGAGTTGACGCTGGTGGTGCCGAAGAAACCGATGAGCAGCGTGCCGACGAGACCACCCACGAGGTGGACACCGACGACGTCGAGGGAGTCGTCGAAGCCGAAGCGGAACTTGAGGCTGATCGCCAGCGCGCACAGGGCACCGGCGACGAGGCCGATGGCGATGGCGCCCAGCGGGCTGACGAAACCGGCCGCCGGGGTGATCGCGACGAGACCCGCGACGGCGCCGGACGCGGCACCGAGGGTGGTCGGCTTCCCGACCTTGATCTGCTCGACGATCAGCCAGCCGAGGATGGCGGCGGCGGTCGCGACGGTGGTGTTGGTGAACGCGACGGCGGCGAGGTCGTTGGCGGCCAGCGACGAACCGGCGTTGAAGCCGTACCAGCCGAACCACAGCAACGCGGCGCCCAGCAGCACGAACGGGACGTTGTGCGGGCGTCCGGTGCCCTTCGGCCAGCCCTTGCGCTTGCCGAGCACGATCGCCAACGCCAGACCCGCCGCACCGGCGTTGATGTGGACCGCGGTACCGCCGGCGAAGTCGAGCGCCTTGAGCTGGTTGGCGATCCAGCCGCCGACCGAATCCGCGCCGATGAAGCCGTTGAACGAGAACACCCAGTGCGCCACCGGGAAGTACACGATGGTCACCCACACCGCGACGAACAGCGTCCAGCCCCAGAACTTGGCGCGGTCGGCGATGGCACCGGAGATCAGCGCGGGCGTGATGATCGCGAACATCAGCTGGAACATCACGAAGGCGAACAGCGGCAACGCGTCCGCGCCGGGCCAGGCGACCTCGGGCGTGGTGCTCGTCGCCGCGGTCGCGAACCCGGCGAGTTTGCCGGAGATGTCCGTGAGCCCGGCGAAGTCGAAGTTACCGAGCAATCCTCCGCCGATGTCGTTGCCGAACGCCATCGTGAAGCCGTACAGCGTCCAGAGGACACCGACTACGGCGAGCGCGATGAAGTTCATCATCAACATGTTCAGGACGCTCTTCGCGCGGACCATGCCGCCGTAGAAGAACGCCAGTCCCGGTGTCATGAGCATGACCAGCGCGGCGCTGATCAACACCCATGCGGTGTCTCCTGCGTTCAGCACAATCTTCCTCCCGTGCCTGGGGTGTACTGCGCAGGAATCTTTGGACCGCGGTGTTTCCTCGGGCGGCGATTCAGGTTTCACCCGCGTGAACTGTCGGTACGGCGTTGTTACGGCCAGGTTTCCGCTGACCTGGTGCGTTCTGTCCGGTTGCGAAACCTCGTGGTCGAATAGGCCCATGAACGCGCGTGTTTCCGGCCATGACCCCCTGCCACCGGCGATCGTCCGGTCCTTGCGGTGTTCGGTCTGCGGTGACCCGGTCGGGCTAACCGAGCGCACGGTGCGTTGCGACCGGGGCCACTCGTTCGACGTAGCGAAGCAGGGTTACGTCAATCTTCTGCATGCGCGCATCCCGGCCGGCACGGCGGACACCGCGCCGATGGTCGCGGCCCGCGTCGACCTCCTTTCTTCCGGTGTTTACCTGCCCCTCGCCGACGCCCTCGCGAAGGTGGCTTCGGATCACGTCGAGAACGGGATGGTCATCGACGCCGGAGCGGGCACGGGGTACTACCTCGCGCATGTGCTCGACGCCGTCCCCGCCGCCTATGGACTGGCGCTCGACGTCTCCGCCGTCGCCCTGCGCCGGGCCGCCCGCGCGCACGCGCGCGCGGGCGCGGCCGTGTGGAATCTGTGGGAACCCTGGCCGGTGGCGGATTCGAGCGCGTCGCTGATCCTCAACGTCTTCGCGCCCCGCAACGCCCCGCAGTTCCACCGCGTCCTGACCGCGGACGGGCTGCTGGTCGTCGCGACGCCGAACCCGGGACACCTCCGGGAATTGGGCGATCTGGTGATCTCCGTCGACGGCGGCAAGGAGGCGCGGCTGGAGGACACCCTCGGCGAACGCTTCACCCGGGTGGAGCGGCACGAGGTCACCCAGGAGGTGGCGTTGGCGCCCGCCCAGATCCGCCAGGTGGTCGAGATGGGGCCGAGCGCGCACCACCTGCACCGTGACGGCCGCCGTGAACGCCTCGACGCGATCACCGCGCCGATGGACGTCACCACCTCGTTCAGCGTCACGCTGTACCGGCCGGTGCCCTGATGGAGGCACCCGCGACCCTGCTCGCCGACGCCGCATGGGTCGGCGCCCGCATCGGCGGCGCCGCGAAGCTCTACGGCTGTTCGCGGCCCGAAGTGCTCGGCACGATCTGGTGGTACTCGCTGTCTTCCGTCCTCGTCGCGCCCTCCGTCGAGTCGCTCGTACGTGGTGAGCCGCTGGACCCGTCGCTCGACGCCGTCACGATCGACCTCGTCCCGGACGGCCGTTTCACCGGCGCCCGATCGTCACGGCTCCTCGACGGCGGCCTCGCCGAACTCGGTGCCGCGTTCGCCGGGACGCTGAGCACGGCGATCGGCACGATCTCGGCCGTCACGGGGGCGAATCCGCGCGCGCTGGGCGCGATCGCGACGGACTCGATCGGCAACCGCCTGCTGTGGACCGGCGACACCGCACGAGCGATCGAGCTGGCGGGGCCGCTCGTGGCCGCGATCGGGCTCGGGATGCCGGAGCCGCGGTTCTCCCGGATCGGGCGGAACACCGTGGTGCGCCGTGCTTCCTGTTGCCTGATCTACGAGGCGGGCAACCCCAAGTGCACCAGCTGCCCGCGGCAGACCCCGGAGGAACGGGACCGGCGGCTGCGCGCCGCGCTCGGGTAACGCGCGACGACGGGTAGCCACGGGCTGGGAACGATGGTCACGGAGTGGGACCCGAGGTAGCGTCGGGCGCGATGAGTGAACGCACCTGGGGCTTCCGCACCCGCGCCCTGCACGCGGGCGGGACGCCCGACCCGGCGACCGGCGCCCGCGCCGTGCCCATCTACCAGACCACGAGCTTCGTCTTCGAGGACGCGGCCGACGCGGCGAACCTGTTCGCGCTGCAGAAGTACGGCAACATCTACAGCCGCATCGGCAATCCGACGGTCGCGGCCTTCGAGGAGCGGCTGGCCAGTCTCGAAGGCGCGATCGGCGGGGTCGCGACCAGCAGTGGCCAGGCCGCGGAGTTCCTGACCTTCTCCGCCCTCACCGAGGCGGGCGACCACATCGTGTCGGCGGGCGGGCTCTACGGCGGGACGGTCACGCAACTCACCGGGACGCTGCGCCGCTTCGGTATCGAGACCACCTTCGTCGACGGAGACCGCATCGAGGACTACGCGGCCGCGATCACCGACCGGACGAAGCTGATCTTCACCGAGGTCATCGGCAATCCCGGCGGCGGGATCGCCGACATCGCCGGGCTGGCCGAGCTCGCGCACGCGCACGACATCCCGCTGGTCGTCGACGCCACGCTGGCGACGCCGTACCTGTGCCGCCCGATCGAGCACGGTGCGGACATCGTGCTGCATTCGGCCACGAAGTTCCTCGGCGGGCACGGGACCACGCTGGGCGGCGTGGTCGTCGAGTCCGGGAAGTTCGACTGGGGCAACGGGAAGTTCCCGCGGATGACCGAGACCGTCGAGAGCTACGGCGGCCTGAAGTACTGGGAGAACTTCGGCGAGTACGCCTTCTGCACCCGGCTCCGCGCCGAGCAGTTGCGCGACATCGGCGCGGTCCTCTCCCCGCATTCGGCCTTCCTCCTGCTGCAGGGGGTCGAGACGCTGCCGCAGCGGATGGACGCCCACGTCGCCAACGCGCGGGCCGTCGCGGAGTACCTCGCGAACGACAGCCGGGTGGCCTGGGTGAACTACGCGGGCCTGCCGGACCATCCCCATCACGATCGCGCGAAGAAGTATCTGCCCGCCGGGCCGGGCGCCGTGTTCTCCTTCGGTGTCGACGGCGGCCGCGCGGCCGGGGAGAAGTTCGTGAACTCCGTCGAGCTGCTGTCGCATCTGGCGAACGTCGGGGACGCGCGGACGCTGGTCATCCATCCGGCGTCCACCACCCACCAGCAGCTCTCCGAAGACCAGTTGCGCGCGGCGGGCGTGGGAGCGGATCTGATCCGCCTGTCGGTCGGGCTGGAGGACGTCGACGACATCCTGTGGGATCTCGACCAGGCACTCGGCAAGGCGGTGGCGGGATGACCTACGACGTCGGCGCGGTCGAACGCCGCCGCATCCTTTCGCGCACGAAGTCGGTGACCATCGTCGGCGCCTCGAACAACCCGGCGCGGCCGAGCTACGTCGTCGCGACGTACCTGCTCTCCTCCAGCAAGTACGAGGTCAACTTCGTGAACCCGCGGCTGGACGAGCTCCTCGGGCGGCCGGTGTACCCGTCGCTGGCCGACGTGCCCGGCGAGGCCGACCTGGTCAGCGTGTTCCGCAAGCACGACGACCTCCCCGGCGTGGCCGAGGAGGTCGTCAAGGCCGGAGCGCGCACGCTCTGGCTTCAGCTGGGCCTGTGGCACGAGCCCGTCGCCGACCTCGCCAAGGAGGCGGGGCTGGACGTGGTGATGAACCGCTGCGTGAAGATCGAACACGCCCGGTTCGCCGGCGGGCTCCACCTCGCCGGTTTCAACACCGGGGTGATCAGCTCACGGCGCCAGTCCGCCCCCTGACCAGGGCCCGCCCAGGCCCGTGAGAGGGTGGCGGCATGGCCAAACCGACGCCGCTGCAGATCAGGAACATCGTCATGGCGGTGCTCATGGTGGGTGCCCTGGTGTGGAACCTGTCCATCGGCGGCGCTTGGTGGCTCACCGCGATCTTCTCGATCGGCACCGTCCTCTCGTTGTTCTCCGCGTATCTGAACCGGCCCGGCGCTCAGCCCTGAGCCGCCTCGAAACGGGAAGTGAGATCCGCGCGGCCTCGTTCGGAAAGCGCCCCGAAGAGCCGTAGGCGCGCCATCCCGCCGTCGGGATAGATGTCGAGACGGACCTCGGTCACCTCGGGTCCCTCAGCGAGGGCGAACCGGTGCCGCGTGTCCGGCTGCAACCGCGTCTTGGGCAGCAGTTCGACCCATTCGCCGTCACCGTCCCGGCCGCTCAGCGACGCCCAGCCCGGCGCGTTGCCCTTGAGGTTGCTGTTGTCCAGTTCGGCGAACCGGACGACGCCCGCGCCGGCGAGGCGCACGGTGACCCAGTCGTTCCCGTCGTCGCGGCGCCGCGCGGTCTCCCAGCCCTCGGCCTGATGCGCGGCGAGCCCCGGCGAGAAGAGGTTGTTGGGCGAGGAATAGAACATGTCGCTGCAGCCGGTGACGACCGCGCCGTTCTCCAGCGCGGCGAGGTCGAGTGCGCCGAGGTCGAGCAGCCGCGGGTCCGGGATCGGTGTGCCGTGCACCCGCAGCCGGGCCACCCCGCCGTCCGGATGCATGGTCAGCCGGATGTGCGTGTAGCGCTTGCTCCCACCGACCTCGAAGAAGTTCTCCGTGTGCCCCGCCGCCGCACCGCGTTTCACCAGCACGTCCCAGTCCGCTTCGGACAGTTCGGCGGCGTTGGGATAGCCGTCGACGGCGCACGCTTCGACCGAGACGAACGGCGGGTAGTTGCCCTTGAAGAACGCGGTGTCCACGATGACGCCGGTGATCGCGCCCGCCAGGCCGAGCCGGATCACCGCCTGATCGTCGCCGGGCTCGCGGTGCCGCCGGGTCTCCCAGCCGTCGTAGACCTGCCCCTTGGGACCGAAGGTCTCCGCCCGATGCGCGGGAACCCAGGGATTGACCAGGTTCTCCTTCTCGGCGAACAACTCGTCCGTCGCCCACATCACGGTCCCGCCGAACCTGCGCGAGGCCAGATCGGGCAGGGCTGTCCACTCAGGACGGTCGTTCACGGCATCCTCCATCTCAGCAGTCTCCCCGGGTCAGCAGAACGCCTGCCGGGTCTTCACCGGTGATCTCCTCGCCTCGCAACCACGTGCTCCGGACGACACCGGCGAGCGGCCGTCCGTGGTAGGCGCTGACCGGGTTGCGGTGCTTCAATTTCGCGACGTCGACGACGAACGCCTCGTCGGGGGCGAACACGCTGAAGTCGGCGTCGTAGCCGGGGGCGAGATGTCCTTTGCGCTTCATCCCCGCCTGTGCGGCCGGATGTTCGGCCATCCAGCGGACGACGTCGGTGAGCGCGAAACCGCGCTGCCGCGCCTGAGTCCAGACGGCCGGCAGGCCGAGTTGCAACCCGGCGATCCCGCCCCAGGCGAGCCCGAAATCGCCGCTGTCGAAGCGTTTCAGCTCGGGCGTGCAGGGCGAATGGTCGGTCACCACGCAGTCGATGACCCCGTCCGCGAGGCCCTTCCACAGCAGTTCGCGGTTCCCGGCCTCGCGGATCGGCGGGCAGCATTTGAACTGCGTGGCGCCGTCGCCGATCTCCTCCGCCGTGAAGCTCAGGTAGTGGGGGCAGGTCTCGGCGGTCAGCCGCACGCCGTCGCGCCGCGCGCTCTCGACCATCGGCAGCGCGTCCGAAGAGGACAGATGCAGGATATGCGCGCGGACGCCGGTCTTCCTGGCCAGCTCGATGACCTGCGCGATCGCCACGTTCTCCGCGCCGCGCGGCCGCGAGTGCAAGAAGTCTTCGTACTTCTCGCCATGCGGGTCGGGCGCGTGGTCGATCGCGTCGGAGTCCTCCGCGTGCACGATGATCATGCCGTCGAAGGTCCGCAGTTCGGTCATCGCCTCTTCGAGCCCGCGCGCGTCCAGCGGCGGGAACTCGTCGACCCCGGAATGCAGCAGGAAGGACTTGAAGCCGAACACTCCAGCTTCGTGCAGGCCGCGCAGGTCCGCGAGGTTGCCGGGGATCGCGCCGCCCCAGAAGCCGACGTCGACGTGCACCCGGCCCTCGGCGGTCTTGCGTTTCACCTCCAGCGACGCGACGTCGACCGTCGGCGGCAGGCTGTTCAGCGGCATGTCCACGATCGTGGTGACGCCGCCCGCCGCGGCCGCGCGGGTCGCCGAAGCGAACCCCTCCCATTCCGTGCGGCCAGGGTCGTTGACGTGCACATGCGTGTCCACCAGGCCCGGCAGCAGGACGACGTCGTCACCGAGTTCGAGTACCCGCTCGCCGTCCAGATCGGCTCCGGCGGGCTCCACCGCGACGATGCGGCCCCCGTCGACACCGACGGTCGCGGGTACCTCGCCGGCGGCCGTCACGGCTCGGGCGGCTTTGATCACCAAGTCCATCTAGAGCCTCCAACTTCCACTGAGTGGAATCGAGGTTTCGCACTCCGACATTAACTCCGGCCACCCTGCTCGTCAACGAGCCCGGGCGGCGCTACCTTCGCTGGGTGCAGTTAGAAGCCGAGTTCACCAGCGAACCGTTCCACGGCGAGGGTCCGCCACCCGAACACGCCGTCAAAGCCCGCGACACCGCGGAGGACGCGGGCCTCTCCGCCGATTTCGGCCCGCTCGGCACGCTCGTCCGCGGCGACGCCGACGCCCTCCTCGACGCGCTCCCCGCCATCGCCAGGGCGGCACTGAACGGCGGCGCCACCCGCGTGACCCTCCAGCTCCGGCAGGTCGGCGACGAAACGAGCGAGCCCGCCGTCGAACTGCACAGCGCGCTGGCCCGGCTCATCGGCGACGTCGAACGCGAACTCGGCGGCAGACTCGACACCCTCGACCGCGCCGCCAAGCAGCGCGCGGTGCGGCTGCTCAAGGAACGCGGCGCGTTCGGCCTCCGCAAGTCGGTGTCGACCGTCGCCGAGGCGCTGGGGGTCACGAGGTTCACGGTCTACAACTACCTCAACCGGGACCAAGACTGAAGAGCTGATTCAACAAAATGTTGACGGCGGCGGAATCGTCGCCGTACCGTCAGTTCCCGTGCCGCTCACCATTCGAGAGTTCAACGAGGCTCCCGCACAGGACGTCCGGCCGGCGCTGACCGCCTGCCTCGACGTCCCGCGCTGGGTGGAGACCCTGCTGGCCAGGCGCCCGTACGCCGACCTCGCCGCGCTGCTCGCCGCGGCCGGGGCGCTCACCCCGTTGCGTCCCGAAGAGGTCCGGCGCGCCATGGCCGCCCATCCCCGGATCGGGGAGAAAGCGGACGGGAAGAGCACCGAAGCGGGCTGGTCGCGCTCGGAACAGTCCGGTGTGGACGGTGACGCGGCACGCGAGTTCGCCGCGGCCAACGCCGAGTACGAAGCGACGTTCGGGCATGTCTTCCTGGTCTGCGCGAGCGGCCGGAGCGGCGCCGAGCTGCTGGAAAACCTGCGTTCGAGGCTGTCGAACGATCCCGAAAAGGAACTCGAAGTGGCCGGTCAAGAGCTGGCCAGGATCGCCGCGCTGCGGCTGGAAAAGGCGGTGACGGCATGAGCCTCGTGACCACGCACATCCTCGACACCGCCGCGGGACGGCCGGCGGCAGGCGTCGGGGCCCGGCTCGAAACCGGCACGGGCGAACCCGTCGCCGAAGGGCGGACCGACGCCGACGGCCGGATCCGCGACCTCGGCCCGGACACCCTGGAACCCGGGGTCTACCGGCTGGTCTTCGACACCGGCGCCCACCTCGGCCCGGACTCCTTCTTCCCCGAAGTCACCCTGACCTTCCGCATCGCCGACGGGACCGAGCACCACCACGTGCCGTTGCTGCTGAGCCCGTTCGCCTATTCCACCTATCGAGGGAGCTGATCGCCCGTGGCCATCACCCTGGGCCCCAACCAGTACGGCAAGGCCGAAGTCCGGCTCGTCACCGTCCAGCGCGAAGGCACCGTCCACCACCTCAAGGACCTCACCGTTTCGACGTCGCTTCGCGGCGACCTCGCGGCCACGCATCTCACCGGCGACAACGCCGACGTCGTCGCGACCGACACCCAGAAGAACACCGTCTACGCCTTCGCCAAGGAAGCCCCGGTCGGCGAGATCGAGGACTTCGCGCTGCGGCTGGGACGCCATTTCGTCGGCTCGTTCGAGCACATCACCGGCGCCCGGATCCTGATCGACGAACACGGCTGGAACCGCATCTCCGGCCACGACCACGCGTTCTCCCAGGCGGGCAGCGAAAAGCGGACGACCGCCGTGACCGTGCAGGGCGACCAGGCCTGGGTGGTGTCCGGTTTGGACGATCTCGTGGTGCTCAAGTCGACCGGCTCGGAGTTCCACGGCTTCCCGCGCGACGAGTACACGACGCTGGCCGAGACGAACGACCGGATCCTCGCGACCGCCGTGACCGCGCGCTGGCGTTACCAGGGCGACGGGATCGACTGGGCCACGAGCCACGCGGAGGTCCGGCGGATCCTGCTGGAGACCTTCGCGGACAAGCACAGCCTCTCCCTGCAGCAGACGCTGTACGCCATGGGAGAGGCTGTGCTCAAGGAACGCGAAGAGGTCGCCGAAGTCCGGCTCTCACTGCCGAACAAGCACCACTTCCTGGTCGACCTGTCACCGTTCGGGCTGAAGAACGACAACGAGGTCTTCTACGCCGCCGACCGTCCGTACGGCCTGATCGAGGGTGTGGTCCTCCGCGACGACGCCGAGGATCCGGGCCTGGCCTGGCACACCCTCGCCGCCTTCTAGGGCAGCGGGCACGTCGCGAAAGCCACTTTCGGGACGTCTGGCGTCTCGAAAGTGGCTTTCGCGACACTGGGAGCAGGCGGCCCGGCGTCGCTAGGGAGCCGGCACCGGTAGCGGCATCCCGGGGACGCTCTGGTCGGCGGGGACCACCCCGTCGACCAGGTAGGCGTCCACGATCTCGTCCAGCTTGGGGTTCCCGTCGGCGTAGAGCCCGTGGTCACCCTCACCGGTCACGGTCAGCATCCGCGAGTTCGCGAACCCGGCGTGCGCCTTCCTGGCGCCCTCGATCGCCGTGGCCGGGTCGTGCTCGGAGTGCACGATCAGCACCGGCGGGACCCCCTTGCCGTCCATCTTCGGCAGCGGACGGGGTTCCTTGTCCCAGAACAGGCAGACCGAGGCGTTCAGCGTGCCGCCACCCGCCAGGAGCAGACCGCGATCGAGGTTCCGCTGTGAGGCGCGGATCAGCGATTCGCGGGTGCCGATGAAACGTCCCTCACCGCAGAGGGTGTTCCAGAAGGTGGCGTCCTGCGCGTCGGGGTGGTCACCCGCCGCGTCGACGGCGGCCTTCGCCTCGGCCCTGGCCGCCGGGTTCTCCATCGCGTCCCGGATCTTGACCAGCAGATCGGCCAGCGCCGGGAAGGTCGCCTTCTTGTACAGCATGTAGATGATGGCGGTGTCGAGTTCCATCGGCCCGCTCCCGTTCAGCGGGTTGCGGGACAAGGCGTAACGGACCCGCTCGTAGTTCTGCCGGACCTCTTCACCGTTGGTGCCGAAATGGTACTTCGCGTCGTACCGCGCCATCCACGGCAGGAAGTCCTGCCGCCAGCGCCGTTCGAACCCGACCGGCTGCCGGTCGAACGTCTTCTGCCAGTCCGTGGTGAACTCCGTCGCGGAGTCCAGCACGAACCGCCCGGTCCGCTGCGGGAACTGCTGCGCGTAATGCGCTCCCAGCCAGGTCCCGCCGGAATAGCCGACCCAGTTGATCTTCTCGCGGCCGAGCAGGTCGCGGAGCAGATCGAAGTCCCGGATCGTCTGGTGGGTGGTGATCAGCGGGCCGAGTTCGCCGCCGGCGCTCTGGCAGGACCTGGCCACGTGCTCGGCGTTCGCCAGGATCTGGTTCAGATTGCGCGGATCCCGGTCACGTGGATCCAGCTGCCGGATGAGATCGGCCGTGCCCCGGCAGGTGACGTTGGTGCTCTTGCCGGTCCCGCGCACGTCGATGCCGATGATGTCCTGGTGCTCGCGCAGTTTCTCCTGGCCGCGGAACGTCACCGGGAACCAGCGCCCGGGACCGCCCGGCCCGCCCGGGTTGGTGAGCACCGAGGCCGTCGAGGTGCCGGTGGCCTTCAGTCTGCTGACCGCGATGGTCAGGTCCTGCCGCTCGTCCGCACGATCCCAGTCCCGGGGTGTGCGGAACGTCGAGCATTCGAGCCCGCTGATGTCGGTGCCCGGCGGCAGCGTGACCAGTTCCTCCGCCGCGCAGGGATGCCAATCCAGCTTCTGGTCGGCGTAGTGCGCCGGGACGCTCGCCGAAGCCGGTGTGGCTCCGGCGAGCAGCCCGCCCACGATCACCGGGAGCAACCCGGCGGCCAAGAACCGCTTCATGCACTTCCCCCTTCTTCCTTGGTTTCCCAACGGCTCACGACGCTAGGGCCGGGCACACCGGGCGAACATCGACCGCAGGTAGCGCCGGAAGGTGAACCAAGGTCGAAGGGACCATCGAAACTTGATAGAACGCTCTATCATGGGAGGCGTGACTGGAACGCGGGAACGCATCGTGAACGCCGGCGCCGAGCTGCTCCGGCGCAACGGGTACACCGGCACCGGGGTGAAGCAGATCGTCGAGGCGGCGAACGCGCCGTTCGGCTCGCTGTACCACTTCTTCCCGGGCGGCAAGGAACAGCTCGGCGAGGAGGTCATCCGCACTTCGGGGATGATGTACCTCGCGCTGTTCGAGATCTTCTTCGCCGACGAGCCGGACCTCGTCCACGGTATCGAGGCGTGTTTCGCCAGCGCCGCCGAGACGCTGAAGGCGACCGACTACGCCGACGCCTGCCCCATCGCGACGGTCGCGCTGGAGGTCGCCAGCACCAACGAGAAGCTGCGGATCGCGACGGCCGACGTCTTCACGGCGTGGATCGAGACCGGCGCCGAGAAGCTGGGCAAGTACGGCCTCGAACCCGAAGCCGCGCGGCGCCTCACCATCGCTTTGGTGAACAGCCTCGAAGGAGCGTTCGTGTTGAGCCGTTCGCTGCGTAACACCGAAGCGCTCGAGGTCGCGGGTGCCTCGTCGGTGGCGTACGCGCGCACGTTGCTCCCGGATGCGTGAAGCACCGACGGCGGAATCCTGAACACCGGGATTTTCCCGCAACGCACCACGGCTTCCGGCCGACCTAGCCGTCGCCAACACCGGAATCCGTTTGGGGAGCCCATGATCATCAGGAAGCTCGTGATCGGCACCATCGCCGCGGCCGCGCTGCTCACCGCGGGCGCGGTACCCGCGACCGCCGCCGAGGCCCAGCCGTCCACCCTCACCACGACGACCAGCAGCACCAAGATCGACGCCGGGCAGACCGTCACCATCTCCGGGAAGCTCACCAAGGCCGACGCCACCCCGATCGCGGGCGCCGAGGTGGGCATCTCGTTCTGCTTCAACGGCTTCTGCGGTGAAGCGCAGGCCAAGCCGGTCACCGACGCCGCCGGTGCGTACAGCGCGACGCTGACCCCGATCCGCACCGGCAACTACCGCGCCGACTTCTTCTCCACCGACCCGTCGATCGCGAACTCGAGCGCCGACACCGCGAAGATCGTCGTGCTCCACCCGGCGAAGATCACGTCGTTCGCGGCGGGCCGGGACGCGGCCAGGGCGGTGACCGGCTCCGGCACGATCGAGTTCCCCGGCCGGTACACCGCGAACCCGATCCCGGTCGAGCTCCAGTACTTCTCGTTCAGCACCTACCGCTGGACCACGGCGGCGACGGTCACCGCCACCTGGAACGGCACCACCTGGGCCTTCGCGGCTTCGGCCGAACACCGCAAGCCCGGCGCCTGGCGGGCCTTCTACGCGGGCGCGCCCGAGATGTTCCACGCGGCGGCGAGCGACCTCGTCTTCGTGCTCTGACGTTCCGTGAAGGCCTCTTTCCCTGGGAAAGAGGCCTTCACGGACCACTAGCGGGACGCGAGGTAGGCACGCCAATCGCCGACGGAGGAGATGTCGGTCAGCTCCGGAGAGTCCACATAGGACGAACGCAGGACGGTGGCGAGACAGGCCGCGCCGTCCTCCAGTTCGATGACGCCCAGCTCCAGTTCCGGCGGTTCGGCCGGGACGAGGTGATCCCGCAGCACGGTGAGCGGCAGGTCGTAGACCTCGCCCACGACCGACGCGGAACCGCCCTCGTGCATGGCCGGGAACCGGTCGCCCACGGAGTAGTAGTGGTACTTGGGCGCGGATCGGGCTACGCAGCACAACGGCGCGCCCTGCAACTGCTCGTGCAGCGGGCCGCCACGCATCCCGCCGCCGTTGAGGAACATCAGAACCACGACATGATCCCTTCGATCCCGAAGTACACCCCGAACACCGCGGCCAGGATCCCGAGGATCCAGCCGATCTCGCGGATCTTGCCCTTGCAGATCTTGATCAGCACGTAGGCGACCAGCCCGGCGCCGATCCCGTTGGTGATCGAGTAGGTGAACGGGATCAGCGCGATGGTCAGGAACACCGGGATCGCGAAATCCAGGTCCCGCCAAGGGATCCGCGCGCATTGCGCCATCATCATCCCGCCGATGACCACCAGCGCGGGCGCCGCGGCCTGCGCCGGGACGATGGCCGCGATCGGCGTCAGGAACAGCGTGGCGGTGAACAACCCGCCGGTGACGATGCTCGCCAGCCCGGTCCGCGCGCCTTCGCCGACGCCGGCGGCCGATTCGAGGAACACGGTGTTCGGCGCCGATCCGGTGACGCCGCCCGCCAGCGCGCCCGCGCCGTCGACCAGCAGGATGCGGCCCATCCCCTCGACCTTGCCGTTCTTGACCAGCCCCGCCTCCTCCGAGACGGACGTGATCGTGCCCATGGCGTCGAAGAACCCGGACAGCACCAGCGTGAACAGGAACACCGCCGCCGTCACCGCGCCCGCCGACCCGAAGCCGCCGAAGAGGTCGATGTCGCCCAGCAGGCTGAAGTCGGGATGCGCCACGACCTGGTCGGGCACCTTCGGCTCGACCAGCCCCCAGCCTTCGACGTGGAACACGCTGTTGACCAGCACGGCGAGCCCGGTCGCGACCGCGATGCTGATCAGCACCGCGCCCGGCACGCCGCGGCTCACGAGCACGATCATCAGCAGCAGCCCGAGGCAGAAGATCGCGATCGGCCAGCCTTCGAGATGGCCGGCGATCCCCATCCGCACCGGCACCGTCGACTGCGCCGAATCCGGTGTCCTGGTCACGAATCCCGCGCTGACCAGGCCGACCAGCGCGATGTAGAGGCCGATGCCGACGGTGATCGCGACCTTGAGCGCCATCGGGATCGCGTTGATGATCCGTTCCCGGACACCGGAAACGGCCATCAGCACGATGCAGAAGCCTTCGAGGACGACGAGCCCGAAGGCCTGCGCCCACGTCATGGCCGGAGCCATCTGGAAGGCGACGACCCCGTTGACGCCGAGACCGGCCGCGAGCGCCAGCGGCGCGTTGCCGACCAGTCCCATCAGGATCGTGGTGACGCCGGCCGCCAGCGCGGTCGCGGTGGTGATCGCCTCGGTGGTCAGCTTCGCGCCGGTGATGTCGGCCGACGCGCCGAGGATGAGCGGGTTGAGCAGCACGATGTAGCACATCGCGACGAACGTGGTGATCCCGCCGCGCACCTCGCGGCCGATCGTGCTGCCGCGGTGGGAGATCTTGAACCAGCGGTCGAGCCCGGACAGCCGCCCCGGCTCGGGCGAGGGCAGGTGGGGACGCTCGGTACCTAATTGGGTCATGCCTACTCCACAACGTTGTGGGGCGGGAAGATTCGCTCAGCAAGCCGGTCGGCGGAGCAGTTGTGGCAGCCGAACCAGCCGACTACGACGTGAACCCGCCCCGGTCGAAGACCCCGTTATCGCGGCGGCAGGGCGCCTCTTCACACCTGACACGTCGCTTCGAGCACGAGTGCCCTGGCGACGCGATAACGGTCGCGGGTTCACCTGGATCAGTAAGCCTTCTTGTCGGGTTTCGACAGCCAGGCCTGGAAAGGCGCGAAAGAGTCCGGAAGGGACAGCTGGCCGACGGGTAGTGACCAGGTCTCGCGCGGACGGGAAAAGAGGTCGTAGAACTCGCGGTCGTCGAAGCCCGCCTCGGCCGCGTCGTGGCGATCCGCGGCGTAGACGACCTTGCCGACACGCGCCCAGAGCGCGGCGGAAAGGCAGAGCGGGCAAGGCTCGCAGGAGGTCACGAGGACGCAGCCGTCGAGTTTATAGTCGCCGATAGCCTGGCAGGCCGCGCGGATCGCGACCACCTCGGCGTGCGCCGTCGGGTCCAGCGTCGGCGTCACCTGGTTGGTGCCGGTGGCCAGCACCGAACCGTCCCGGACGATCATCGCGCCGAACGGTCCGCCGCCGCGCTCGACGTTCGAGGTGGCCAGCCGGACGGCTTCGGCGAGCCATTTCTGCTCGTCGGACTCCGAAATGGACAGACGGGTACCCACGGATGTGCTCCTAGCTCGGGAAAGTACGGATTCTCAGGTGCCGGTGAGGTGTTCGGGACGCACCGGGACGCGGGGCAGCGCGAGCCCGGTGGCCGCGCGGATGGCCGCGACGATCGCCGGGGTGGACGAGATCGTCGGCGGTTCCCCGACCCCGCGCAGACCATACGGCGCGTTCGGGTCGGGCCGTTCCAGGACGTCGATGTCCATCGGCGGCATGTCCAGCACGGTCGGGATCAGGTAGTCGGTGAACGACGGGTTGCGGATCTTCCCGCCGTCGGTCTGGATCTCCTCCATCACCGCGAGCCCGAGCCCCTGCGCGGAACCGCCCTGGATCTGGCCGAGCACCGCCTGCGGGTTGAGCGCCTTGCCGACGTCCTGCGCGCAGTCGAGCGCGACGACCTTGATCAGGCCGAGTTCGGTGTCGACGTCCACGACCGCGCGGTGTGCCGCGAAGCCGTACTGGACGTGCGCGTTCCCTTGCCCTGTCTCGGGGTCGATGGGCACGGTCGGCCGGTGCCGCCATTCCACGGTCTCGTCGAAGACCTCGTCGCCGAGGACGTCGGCGAGGTCCGCGAGCACGCTGCCGTCGGCGGAGACGACCTTGTTCGCGACGACGCTCAGCTTCCCGTCCGCGGCGAGCTTGGCCGCCAGATGCTTGTGCAGCCCGGAACGCACCGCGACACACGCCGCCTGCACGGCGCCGCCGGTGACGTAACTCTGCCGGGAGGCCGAGGTCGAACCGCCGTTGCCGATGTTCGTGTCCATCGGCAGGATCGTCACCTGGTCGATGCCGAGTTCGGTCCGCACGATCTGCTGCATGATCGTGACCAGGCCCTGGCCGACCTCGCAGGCGGCGGTGTGCACGGTCGCCGCGGGTTCGCCGCCGACGAGCTGCAGCCGCACGCGGGCGGTCGAGTAGTCGTCGAAACCCTCGGAGAAGCAGATGTTCTTGATGCCGACCGCGTAGCCGACCCCGCGGACGACGCCCTCGCCGTGCGTGGTGTTGGAGACACCGCCGGGCATGCGGCGCAGGTCGAGTTCCTCGTGCGTGACCGGTAACGGTTTGGCGCGCAGGCGTTCCAGCAACTCGGCGACCGGGGCGGCAGAGTCGACGATCTGCCCGGTCGGCATGACGCTGCCTTCGGCCATCGCGTTGCGGATCCGGATGTCGACCGGGTCGAGGCCGCACGCCTCGGCGAGCTTGTCCATCTGGGACTCGTACGCGAAGCCCGCCTGCACGGCGCCGAAACCGCGCATCGCACCGCAAGGCGGGTTGTTGGTGTACACGCCCCAGCAATCGACCGAAGCACTGTCCACATTGTACGGGCCCACGCCGAG
This sequence comes from Amycolatopsis sp. PSD-21, assembly GCF_055561455.1. NCBI lineage: Bacteria > Bacillati > Actinomycetota > Actinomycetes > Pseudonocardiales > Pseudonocardiaceae > Amycolatopsis > Amycolatopsis sp. PSD-21. The sequence continues at coordinate 6,785,179 of NZ_CM145712.1, forward strand.
GGTCGCGGCGTTCGCGACCACCGCGCCGGTGGACGACGCGTACGCGCCGCCGTCCAGGTACAGCTTCGCCCGGACGTAGACGAGGCGGCCGTCCTTGTCGGCACCGTGCTCGTAGTACATCTTCGCCGGGTGGCGGTGCACGTGACCGTAGAAGGATTCCTCGCGGTTGTACACCATCTTGACCGGCTTGCCGGTGTGCAGCGCCAGCAGACACGCGTGGACCTGGATCGAGAGGTCCTCGCGGCCGCCGAACGCGCCGCCGACCCCGCCCAGCGTCAGCCGCACCTTGTCCTTGGGCAGGCCCAGCGCGGCGACGATCTGCTGCTGGTCCACGTGAAGCCATTGCGTGGCCACGTAAAGGTCGACGCCGCCTTCGGTGTCCGGGATCGCCATACCCGACTCCGGCCCGAGGAAGGCCTGGTCCTGCATGCCGACCTCGTAGACCCCGGACACCACGACGTCGGCCTTCACCGACTGGTCGCCGTGCCGGATCTTGGCGTACCGCACGACGTTCCCGCCTGGGTGCAGCTCGGCTCCCTCGCCGGCGGCGGCCTTCTCCGAGTCCGTCACCGGTTCGAGGACGTCGTAGGAGACCTTGATCCGCTTCATCGCGCGGCGCGCGGTCTCGGGGTGGTCCGCGGCGACGAGCGCGACGGGCTCGCCCTGGTAACGCACGACGTCGACGGCGAGCACCGGCTGATCCGCGTGCTCCAGGCCGTACTTGTTCACGCCCGGCACGTCTTCATGGGTCAGCACCGCGTACACCCCTTGCACCGCAAGGGCTTCGGTGATGTCGATGCCGGTGATCCGCGCGTACGGATGCGGGCTGCGCAGCGTCGCGCCCCACAGCATGTCCTCGTGCCACAGATCCGAGGAGTAGGCGAACTCGCCGCGGACCTTGACCGTGCCGTCGGGCCGCTGCGGGCTAGTCCCCACCCCGTTCCCGGTGGCCTGCTTGGAGACTTCAGTGGTGGTCATACCGTCTCCCTCAGCCGCGCGCTGGCCACGGCCAGCTCACGGGCGATCTCGTCTTCGGATTCCTCGCGCAGCGTTCCGCCCTCGACGACGGCCGCGCCGCCGACGTACAGCCGCTCGACCGGCGGGGTCGTGCCGAGCACCAGTGCGGCGACCGGATCGGTGATCCCGGCGTAGTTCAGGCCGTTCAGGTTCCAGACCGCGAGGTCGGCGAGCTTGCCCACCTCGATCGAACCCAGATCCTTCTGGCGGCCGAGGCAGCGCGCGCCGCCCATCGTGCCCATCCACAGGGCCTCACGCGTGGTCAGCCCGCGCGGTCCGCCGCGCTGCCGCGCCTGCAACAGCGCCTGGTGCAGTTCCTCGCCGAGGCCCCCGGATTCGTTGGACGCCGCGCCATCGGCGCCGAGCCCGACCGAAACCCCGGCGTCGAGCAGCTGCCGGACGGGGGCGATCCCGGCGCCGATCCGCCCGTTGGACGTCGGGCAATGTGCCGCACCGGTGCCGGTGGCACCCATCCGCCGGATCGCCTCCGGGGCGAGGTGGATCGAGTGCGCGAGCCAGACGTCGTCGGCGAGCCAGCCGAGTTTGTCGGCGTATTCGGCCGGGGTGCAGCCGACTTCGGCGAGGCACTGCTTCTCCTCGTCGACCGTCTCGGCGAGATGGGTGTGGAGCCGCACCCCCTTGCGGCGCGCCAATTCCGCCGCGCCGGTCATCAGCCGCTCGCTCACCGAGAACGGCGAACACGGGCCGGCCGCGATCTGCAGATGCGCGCCGGCGGAGTCGTCGTGGAACCGCTCGATCGCGGCCTCGGTGCCGAGCAGCGCGGCCTCGGTCTCCTCGACGAGGTTGTCCGGCGGGAGCCCGCCGTGCGACTCGCCCCGGTCCATCGAGCCGCGGACGACGTGCAACCGCACGCCGACCCGGATCCGGGCGGCGGCGAGGGCTTCGACCTGGTCGCCGCCGTCGCGCGGGAAGACGTAGTGGTGGTCGGCGACCGTGGTGCAGCCGGTGGTCGCGAGCCGCGTCAGGCCGGCCGTGGCCGCCGCGTGCGTGATCTCGGCGTCGAGCCTGCCCCAGACCGGGTACAGCGCGACCAGCCACTCGAAGAGCGTGTGGTCGGCGGCGAGGCCGCGCGTGGCCCATTGGTAGAGGTGGTGGTGGGTGTTGATCAGACCGGGCGTGACCAGGCAGCCGGAGCCGTCGACGCGTTCGTCGTACTCGCCGTCGGGCGCCTTCCCCGCGCCGACCGCCGCGATCCGGTCGTTCTCGATGACGACGTGGCCCGAGGAGTGCTCGGTGCCCGCTCCGTCGACGGTGGCGATCGCGGCGTTCTCGATGACGGTCTTCACGTGGTCTCTCCCCTGGTCGCGGCCAACCGGACGGCGTCGAGGATCTTCTCGTATCCGGTACACCTGCAGAGGTTCCCCGCCAGCGCCTCGCGAATCTCCTCGTCGGCGGGGTTTTCGACGCGGTTGAGCAGATCGTGCGCGGCCACCACGAGGCCGGGCGTGCAGAAGCCACATTGGACGGCACCCGCGTCCACAAAGGACTGCTGGACGCGGTCCAGCTTGTCGCCCTCGGCGAGCCCTTCGACCGTGCGCACCTCGCGGCCTTCGACCTGACCGGCCGCGACCAGGCAGGAGCACACCGGGACGTCGTCGAGGTACACCGTGCAGGAGCCGCATTCGCCCTGTTCACAGGCGTTCTTCGAGCCCGGGAGGCCGAGCCGCTCGCGGAGGACGTACAGCAGGCTTTCGCCCTCCCAGACGTCGTCGGCCTGGCGGGACTCACCGTTGATCGTCACGTTCACGCGCACTCGCGTTCACCCTTCTGGAAGTCGTTCCACGCCCAGGTCAGCGTTCGCCGCGCCAGGACGGACAGCGCGTGCTTGCGGTAGTCGGCGCTGCCGCGGACGTCGTCGATCGGCGACGCCGCTTGGGAGACCAGCTCGCCGAACCGGCGTTTGACGGAATCGGTGATCGAAGCCTTGGTGGACCAGGGAAGCTCGGCACCGAGGAACTCTTCGGCGGCGGTCGCACGGCGCGGTGTCGGCGCCGCCGACCCGACGGCCGCGCGGATCTCGCGGGTGTCCAGGTGCAGGGCCAGCGCGAACGAGCAGACCGCGATGACCATCGCGTTGCGCGTCCCGACCTTGGCGAACTGCTGAGGGCCGACCTCGGCTGGCAGGTGCACCGCGGTGATCAGCTCGTCGGGTTCGAGGGCGTTGCGTTTCACGCCGAGGTAGAACTCCTCGGCCGGGATCAGCCGGGTGCCGCGGACGGAGGCGGCCTCGACCTCGGCGCCGAGCACGAGCAAGACGGGATGAGTGTCCCCGGCGGGCGAGGCGGCGCCGAGGTTGCCGCCGACGGTGCCCCGGTTGCGGATCTGCGGCGAGCCGACGGTGCGCGAGGCCATCGCCAACGCGGGCAGAACTTCACCCAGCTCAGCGATCACCCGGACGTAGGGCACCGAGGCGCCTAGGCGGATCCTGCCGTCGCTCTCGCTCCACTCGGCGAGTTCGGTGACGCGGTTGAGATCGAGCAGCGCGCCGGGGCGGCGGTGGTCGAAATTGAGCTCCACCATGACGTCCGTGCCGCCCGCGATGGGCACCGCGTCGGGCCGCTCGGCCTTGACGGCGAGCGCCTCGGTCAGCGAGCTGGGGCGCAGGAAATCCACTCTCGGGCTCCTCGGTTCGGCGGCGTTGTGTGACGGCTGACTCAGTAGACGCCCTGCGCCCGCACGGCGGCAACGGTGCCGAAGCATGAAATCTCCCCTGCACGCGCCGGTCGTTTTGTGCTTTCCTACAAACCTGATGACGACCGTGAAAACTCTGCTCGCGCTCCCCGGGCTGCGCTTGCGCGTCCGCGCCGGGACGGCTTTGCTCGACCGTCCGGTGTCCCGGATCTACGTCACGGAACTGTCCGATCCCGGGCGGTACGTGTCGGCGGGCGAGCTCGTCCTGAGCGGGTTGCTGTGGTGGCGCGGGCCGGGCGATTCGGAGGCGTTCGTCGCGGCGCTCGCGAAGGCGGGGGCCGCGGCGCTGGCGGCGTCCGGAGCCGACTCCGACGGGATTCCCGAAGACCTCGTCGAAGCCTGTACGCGACACGGGATCCCGTTGCTGGAGGTGCCGGCGGACCTGTCGTTCTCGGTCGTCACCGAACGCGTCGTCCTGGCACTGGCCGCGGCCGCGGAAGGCGCTCGCAAACGTTTGCTTTCGGCGGCGACGGAAGACTCGTCGGTCGAAGCCCTCCTGGAGCGGGCGCGCGGCGAGATCGGCCTCCCCTGCTGGGTGGTACCTGTCGGCACCCCGTCGGAGCTGGTGCGCCGGTTCGTCGCCGCGGGCGGACGTTCCCTGGAAGCCGACGACGTCTCGGTGCGGCCCGTCGGCGGCAGGCACGCGCTGCCGTGGCTGCTCGCGATCGGCGGCAGGCTGACCGCCTCACAGGCCGAGATCGCCGAAGAACTCGCCGGGCTGATCGGGCTCGCGCGCACGCGGGCGGACGAGGTCCGCGCCGTCACCGACAGGGTGCTCGAACCGTTGCTCGCCGCGCTCGACGAAGGCGGCGATCCGCACGCGGCGCTGACCGCGACCGGGTTACGCGGCGATCTGCGGGTCGTCGTCGCGCGTACCGAAGGATCCGAAGCGGCACGCGGCATCCTGACCGAACTCCTGCCGCCGGGCGCGCTCGTCGGCCCCGCCGGGGAGACCACCTGGGCGCTGGCCGAGGACGACGGCGAATGGCCGGAGGACTGGCACTCCACGGTGACCGGCACCCTGACCGGCGTGGAGTCCCTGTTGCCGTGCCGCCGGGTGCTGATCGGCGTCAGCGACCGCTCCCCGGTTTCCGTGCTACGGGGCGCGAAAGAGGTCGCGCGCTACGCGCTGGCCGTGGCGGCGGAACGGCCCGGCACGATCGAGGTCGTCCCCGGCGGCGAGATCGGGATGCACCGGCTGCTGCTGGCGGGCGCGCCCGACGACCTGCGGGCGGCGTTGCGGCGGCGGGTGCTGGGCCCGCTGCTGAGCTACGACGCCGAACAGGGCACCGATCTGGTGCACACCCTGCGCGTCTACCTCGAATGCTCCGGCTCGCCGACGCGGGCCGCGCGGGCGCTGCACGTCCACGTCAACACGTTGCGGTACCGGATCGGGCGCGCGAGCGAACTGCTGGGCACCGACCTGACCGAGTTCACCGAACAGCTCGACGTCTATTTGGCCTTGTCGGCAGGGAGCTGAAAATGGGCATCACCACGGCGAAAGAAGCCGCCTACGACCCGCGCGTGGTCGCCTTCGGCCGGATGATGGGCGCCGCGAACCGGCTCGAATACCTGCTCGGCCGCGCACTGGAGGCCGAATGCGGGATCTCGCACCTGATGTTCGAGGTCCTGCTCATCGTCGGCAGGTCGGGTGAAGCCGGGATGAGCATGCGCGCCATCGCGCAGGAACAGGTGCTGACCACCGGTGGCGCGACGCGGCTGGTCGACCGGATGACCACCCTCGGCCTCGTCGTCCGTTCGTCCGACGCCCAGGATCGTCGCGTGCAGCTCGTGCGGCTGACCGCGCAAGGCGAGGAGACGACCGTGCGGGCCGCGCGGGTGCACGTCGAGAACATCCAGCGGCTCTTCCTCGACCCGCTGCCCGCGGACCATCGCGAACGGTTCGCGCAGGACCTGCGGACACTGAGCCACTCGGCACGTGACGCACTCCCCAAGCTCCGGTAGGAATATCTGACCAGTCAGACATCGTTGGTTCGGTCATGAAGCTCATCTATGTCTTCGACGCGTACTGCGGCTGGTCGTACGGGTTCGCCCGCACCATGGCCGACGTCGCGCACCGGCATCCGGACCTGCCGGTGGAAGTGGTGTCCGGCGGCCTTTTCCTCGGCGGGCGCCGGGTGCCGATCCGGCAGTTCGGCTACGTCCAGGGAGCCAATGCCGAGATCACCCGCCGGACCGGCGCGCCGTTCGGGGAGAGCTACGAACGGCTCATCGCGGACGGGGAGTTCGTCATGGACTCCGAGGCCGCCGCCTGCGGAATGGCGGCGTTGCGCGAGGTCGGGCCGGACCGCGCGGTACGGCTCGCGGCGCTGCTTCAGGAGGCGTTCTACCTCGACGGGCTGAGCCTGTCCGAGGTCTCGACCTATCGCGTGGTCGCACAGCGGGCAGGCCTGGACGGGGACGACGTCGAGGCCGCGCTGGACCGGGTTTCCGCCGCGGACGACTTCCGGCGCGCACGGGAACTGGGCGTCACCGGCTACCCGACTCTTCTGGCCTCCTTGCCGTCGGAGCAGGTGGTGACGCTGGTCGCCGGAAACGCGAGCGCGGACGAAGTGGAACGGCGGATCGGCGCGCTGGTTTCCTAGACTTCGCGCATGCCTTTGACGATTCGACCGGCGACCCCCGCGGACGCCGACGCCGTCGCGAAGATCTGGTACCACGGCTGGCAGGACGGCCATCTCGGCAACGTGCCCGACTCGCTCGTCCGGATCCGCACCCGTGAATCGTTCTGGGAGCGGGCCGCGGCCCGCGTCGGCGACACGACCGTCGCCGTGCTGGACGGTGAGGTGGCGGGTTTCGTGATGGTCGTCGGGGACGAGGTCGAACAGGTCTACGTTTCGGCGGACCATCGCGGGAGCGGGGTGGCAGGCGCGCTGCTCGCGGAAGCCGAACGGCTGGTGAGTGCGGGCGGGCACTCGCGCGCCTGGCTCGCGGTGGCGCCGGGGAACGCGCGGGCGCGGCGGTTCTACGAGCGGTGCGGGTGGACCGACGAGGGCGAGTTCGACAATCGGGTCGCCGGACCTGACGGTCCGGTTTCGGTGCCTTGCCTGCGCTACGCGAAGCCCGTCTGACCCTTCGCATTTAGCCGGCTAACTGCGGTATGCGTTTAGCCGACTAAACGCAACCTGCTTTCTTTGCGTGATCTTCCTGCGCAGCCGGATCACCCTTCGGTGTTGTATGCACGTTTCGCTTGTTGCTTAAACTTACGAACACCTGTTCGATTTTTTCGGGTATTATGGAGGCGTGTCCGAGACCTTCCTCCCCGAGTTGCCGCAGGAACTGTGGCGTGCCGGCAAGCTGGAGCTTGCCCACGGTGTGCAGCAGTCGTTGCAGGTGATTCGGATGGCCACCGCGGGTTTGGGGCGGTTTCTGGCGGAGGTCGAGTCCCGGGGCGCGAAAGACTTGTTCGGGCATGGGACTACGGCGAGTTGGTTCGCGGAGATGGCGGGGTTGTCGCGGGCCGAGGCTGGTGCGGTGGTGAAGCGGGCGATCGCTTTGAACCCGACGCGGAACCTGGATGGCACCGAAGCCCCGGCCGTGGCACCCGAGACCGCCGCGGTCGCCGCCGAGGGGTTGGTCGGGGACGAGCGGATCGATCAGATCCTGGAGATCTTGAAGAGGCTGCCTGCCGATACCTCTGCCGAGGATCGGGCGGTCGCGGAGAAGATCCTCGCCGAGTTGGCCCCGACCGCCGGTCCGCAGCAGCTCGCCAAGGCTGAGGCGAACCTGCTGGGCTGGCTGGACCCCGACGGCAACGAACCCCAAGACCCCGAACCCAAAGAACCACGCCGGGAAATCACCCTGGAGCGGCGCAGGGACGGGTTCTGGAAACTCACCGGGCTGCTGGACGACGAGACCGGTGCCCGCACCGCCGCCGCACTCGAGGCCTACGCCCAACCACGGCCAGTCGACGAGTTCGGACAGGCCGATCTGCGGATGAAGTGCGAACGCCTGGGAGACGCGTGGGCCGAACTCCTCGACCTCGCGATCGCGTGCCCCGACCAACCCGGAACCAGCGGCTACCGCACCCTCGTGCATGTCACCATCGGGCTTGAGGAGCTGAAGTCGGGTCTCGGGACCGCGTGCCTCGACTTCGTCGGCACGATGACGGCGAGGGAAGCGCGGCTCGCCGCCTGCGACTGCCTGATGCTGCCGGTCGTGATGAGCACCGCCGGAGAACCCCTCGATGTGGGGAGGCTACGACGCTTCGTCACGCCCGGGCAACGACGGGCGTTGAACATTCGTGACGGTGGCTGCGCGTTCCCGGGCTGTCATCGGAAACCGAAGAACTGCCACGCCCACCACATCATCCACTGGGCAGACGACGGCCCCACCGACCTCCGAAACCTGGTGCTGCTATGTAGTTTCCACCACCGCCTGATCCACCACGGTGACTGGGAAGTCCGGATGGCGGCCGATGGGTTACCGGAGTTCATCCCACCCCAATACCGAGACCCACTCCGACATCCCCGGCGCAACACCCTGCATCACGTCTGAACCCGAGGAGCCCGTCGGCCACACCGGCGACGGGCCCTTCGGCATGCCCGCCGAACGCGGTCGTTGATGAAGGATTCGGGACACTCAACGTCCCAGATCCTTCATCAACGACCGAGGCAGACATCGTGGATGCGGAACCCGACACCTATCACCGAAACCTCATGACCGGACGGAAATGTCCGCTCTGGTCCGACGGTGACCGTCCTGGCGCGATCCACGGCGATCAAAGGAAGATCTTGACCCGCTGCTCATACCGTCCGGCGCGCGTAGCCGTCCAACTCCGCCCGGGAGAACGAAAGCTCCCCGAGGTCGACGGCGCCGCAATCCAGCCCCCGCACCAAGAAGCTTGCCAAGGCCTGGGCGGTCGCCGGCTCGTCCAGCACCCCACGACCGGTCTGGTCCGCGTAATCCCGCAACCGGCCCAGCGCGGCCGGGAAACCTTCGCGGAAGAACGCGTACGTCGCGGCGAACCGGGACGGCAGCTGGTGCGGGTGCAGATCCCAGCCCTGGTAAAAGCCTCGTTCCAGAGAACGCCGCACGAGCCGCAGATGTTCGCGCCAGGCCGGGAGGATCGCGTCGCCGACGGGCAGCTTGTTCGTCGAGCCGTCGGAAAGCCGGACGCCGGTACCCGCGGCCGAAACCTGCATGAGCTGCTTGGCGAAATCGGCGGCCGGATGTTCCATGCTCTGGTACTCGGCGCTGATCCCGAGCCCGGCGCTGTAGTCGTAGGTTCCGTAGTGCAGCCCCGAACACCGGCCGCGCGCGGCTTCGATGATCCGCGGCACCGCCACCGTCCCATCGATGTCCACAATGGACTGCGCGGTCTCGATCTGGACTTCGAACCGCAGCGCGCCCTCGGGCAGCCCGTACGCGGATTCGAGGCGCTCCAGGACATCCGCCGCCACTTCGACCTGCTCGACGGCGGTCACCTTCGGCAGCGTGACGACGAAACCGTCCGGCAGCGGGCCGCTTTCCAGCAACCCGGCCAGGAAGAGATCGAGCGTGCGGATACCGCGGCGGCGGGTCGCCTGCTCGAAGCTCTTGAACCGGATGCCCACGAACGGCGTGCCGCCCGTGACGGCGAGGGTCCTGCCGGCGGCGAGCGCGATGGCGTCCTCTTCGTCGTCGCCCGGCCTGCCGAGGCCGTCCTCGAAATCGATCCGCAGATCCTCGATCGGCTCGGTCAGCAGTTTGGTCCGGACCCGGTCGGCGATATCCGCGTCCAGGCCCAGCTGATCGGCGTGCTCGCCGAAAACCCGCAAGGCCTGCTTGCCCCAGTCCGCCACGAGCCGCGTCTTGTACTGCGACGCGGGCACGTACACGGTGTGCACGGGCTGGCGGCCGGGCGGCTCGCCGGGATACTTGGCCGTGACGCGCGCGTCGGCCTCGGCCAGACGCGCGTCAGCGGCGGTGTAGACGTCCTCGGTGAGCCGCCCGTTCCCCATCTGTCTACTTGATCCGTTCGTAGGCGGGCAGGGTCAGGAAGTCCGGGAACTCGTCGGCGAGCGCGACCTGCTCGAACAGCTCGACGGCGGGCTCCAGCAGCTCCGGCTTGATCTCGGCGGCGAGTTCGCCGCGGACTTCGGCCAGCACGCCGCGCACCAGCTCCCCGGTCACCTTGTCGCCGGTGTCGAGCTGGGTGCCGTTGCGCACCCACTGCCACACCTGCGAACGCGAGATCTCCGCGGTGGCCGCGTCCTCCATCAGGTTGTGGATGGCCGCCGCGCCGTTGCCGCCCAGCCAGGAGGCGATGTAGCGGATGCCGACGTCCACGGCGGCGCGCAGCCCGGCCGCGGTGGCGCTGCCCGGCGTCGAGGCCGCGTCGAGCAGCTGGTCGGCGGTGACGGACACCTCGTCGCGGGTGCGGTCGAGCTGGTTCGGCTTGTCGCCGAGGACCTTGTCGAACTCCTCGCGGCAGATGTCCACCATGCCGGGGTGCGCGACCCAGGAACCGTCGAAGCCGTCGCCCGCCTCACGGCTCTTGTCGGCGCGGACCTTGTCGAGCGCCGCGGCGGTGACCTCCGGGTCCTTGCGGTTCGGGATGAACGCGGCCATCCCGCCGATCGCGAACGCGCCGCGCTTGTGGCAGGTGCGCACCAGCAGTTCGGTGTACGCGCGCATGAACGGCGCGGTCATGGTGACCGAGTTGCGGTCCGGCAGGACGAACTTCTCCCCCGCGTCACGGAAGTACTTGATGACGCTGAACAGGTAGTCCCAGCGGCCGGCGTTGAGGCCGGAGGCGTGCTCGCGCAGTTCGTAGAGGATCTCCTCCATCTCGAACGCGGCCGGGATGGTCTCGATCAGCACGGTCGCGCGGACGGTGCCGTGCTCGATGCCGAGCGTCTTCTCCGCGTGGGTGAAGACGTCGTTCCAGAGCCGGGCTTCGAGGTGGCTCTCCATCTTCGGCAGGTAGAAGTACGGGCCCTTGCCGCGGTTGAGCAGTTCCTGCGCGTTGTGGAAGAAGTACAGGCCGAAGTCGACCAGCGCGCCGACGGCCTGGCGCCCGCCGAAGGACAGGCCGCGCTCGTCGAGGTGCCAGCCGCGCGGGCGGACGACGATGGTCGCGTGCTCGACGTCGTCCTTCAGCGCGTAGCTCTTGCCGCCGCTTTCCAGCGTGATGGTCTTGCGGACCGCGTCGTACAGGTTGACCTGGCCGGAGACGACGTTCGCCCAGTGCGGCGTGTTGGCGTCTTCGAGGTCGGCGAGCCAGACCTTGGCGCCGGAGTTCAGCGCGTTGATGGTCATCTTGCGGTCGGTGGGACCGGTGATCTCGACACGGCGGTCGCGCAGCGCGGGCGGCGCCTCGGCGACCTTCCAGTCACCCTCGCGGATTTCCTTGGTCTCGAGCAGGAAGTCGAGCTTGCCGGTGACCCTGGCCTCTTCGCGGCGCTTGCTCCTGGCCTGCAGCAGCTCGTCGCGGCGGGCGGCGAAGGCCTCGTGCAGGCCGGCGAGGAAGGCGAGCGCCTCCGGCGTGAGGATTTCGTCCCCGCGCTCGACCGGATCGCCGAGCACCTGAGCTTCAGACATGAGTAACACCCCGAGTTCGGAAAGATAACGTCCCTACGGTTTTACATGACGGACTATAGTTTCTGCATAGCGGAACATCAACGCAGACGTAAGGAGTACCACGGTGGCAGCGGAGAAGAACGGGCGCGACGGCGGCGTCCAGTCCCTTCAGCGGGCCTTCGAGCTCCTCGAGCATCTCGCGGACACCGGCGGGGAGGCCAGTCTTTCGGAGCTGGCGACCCTGTCCGGGTTGCCGATGCCGACCATCCACCGGCTGATCAGGACACTGGTGGACCTGGGTTACGTCCGGCAGAACACCAACCGCCGGTACGCGCTGGGCGCCCGCCTCATCCGGCTGGGTGAGAACGCCAGCATGCAGTTCGGCTCGTGGGCCCGCCCGCTGCTCGCGGAGCTGGTCGACGAGGTCGGCGAGACCGCGAACCTCGCCGTCCTCGAGCGCGACGAGGTCGTCTACGTCGCCCAGGTGCCCTCGAAGCACTCGATGCGGATGTTCACCGAGGTCGGGCGGCGTCTCCTGCCGCACGGCACCGGCGTGGGGAAGGCGATGCTCGCGCATCTGCCGTCCGACGACGTCACGGCGCTGCTCGCCAGGACAGGCATGCCCTCCTACACCGAGCACACCTTCACCGACCAGGACGCGCTCCTGCGCGAGCTGGCGAAAATCGCCCAGCAGGGTTACGCGCTTGACGAAGCGGAGCAGGAACTGGGTGTCCGTTGCGTGGCCGTCGCGGTGCCGGGCGCGCCGGTGCCGGCGGCCGTGTCGGTGTCCGGGCCGTCGGGGCGGCTGACGATGGAGGCCGTCGAGCGGATCGCGCCCGTCGTCCAGCGGATCGCGAACTCGCTCGGTTCGACCCTTTCGAAGGACGGGGTCACCGTTTGAGCCTGGCCTCCAGGCCGTCGAGCATCCTCTCCAGCCCATAGCGGAACTTCTCGTCGCGGAGCCGGACCGGATCGGTTTCGGCGACGGCCCTGGCGAGCATTTCCCGCTGGTGCGGATGGCCCTGCACCGCCTCCTCGACGGCGGGCCGCAGCCGCTCCGCCCACTCGCTTTCGCTCCGGCCGCTCCTGGCGACGGTCGTGAGCCAGGCCGCCTCGGTCGTCCCCATGCCGATGACGTAGGAGATCACCGCGCTGATCGCCTGCTCGGCCTCGTCGCCGGGGAATCCCGCGGCCACGAAGACCCCCAGCAGCCGCTCGTTGAGCCGCATGACGTTCGGGCCCAGATACGACAGGCCGACCGAGCCGAGCAGTGAAGCGACCCATGGGTGCCGCAGGATCATCGCGCGGACGCTTTCCGCCCCCACGACGGCGGCTTCCCGCCACCGCGCCGGATCGTCGCCGTCCGGCACGGTGATCTCGCCGTAGACCTCGTCGACGACCAGTTCGATCAGCTCGTCGCGGTTGGCGACGTGCCGGTAGAGCGACGTCGCGCCCGCGTTCAGCGCGGTGCCCAGCCTGCGCATGCTCAGCGCGTCGACACCTTCGACGTCCAGGAGCCGGACGGCCTCGGCCACGATCTGCGCCTGACTCAGCGCGGGTTGATCCCGCTTCCGGCGCGGACGGGTCCATACCGACTGGATCGGTTGCTCCTCGATCGACATGACCCCACCTTAGCGCACGAAGTACCCCCTTGCGTACGCCGTTTCGTTTTGCGTACAGTGTGCGCATCAGCCGAACAACGTACGCAAACACTTCTGGGGGTATCCCGATGAACGAACCCGTCCGCGATCCACGGCGCTGGTGGATCCTGATCGTGTTGTGCCTGAGCACGCTCGTACTGGTCGTCGACAACATGGTGCTGACGGTCGCCGTCCCGCCGCTGGCCGAAGACCTCGGCGCCAGCGCCCAGGACACCCAGTGGATCCTGGACTCCTACATCCTCGTTTTCGCCGGCCTGCTGCTCACGTCGGGAAGCCTCGGTGACCGGTTCGGCCGCCGAAAGGTGATGCTCATAGGCCTCCTCCTCTTCGGCGTGGCCTCACTCGTCGCGGCGTTCGCCGCGAATCCGCTCGAACTGATCGTGTCCCGCGCGGTGATGGGCGTCGGCGGCGCGCTGATCATGCCGAGCACCCTGTCGATCCTGATCACCGTCTTCGACGACGAAGAGCGCCGCAAGGCGATGGCGGCGTGGAGCGCGGTCGCGATGATCGGCCTGATCGGCGGCCCGGTGCTGGGCGGCGTGCTGATCGCGTGGTTCTGGTGGGGCGCGGTGTTCCTGATCAACGTGCCGATCGTCGTCATCGCGGTGATCGCCGCGCTCACGCTGATGCCGGAGTCCAAGGGCCCGTGGCAGAAGCCCGACCCGCTCGGCGCGCTCCTGTCGGCGGCGGGCATGGTCGCGCTGGTCTGGACGATCATCGAGCTTCCCAAGCACGGCATCGCCGAGGCGGGGACCTTGATCCCGCTGGCGGTCGCGGTGGTGTGCCTGACCGGTTTCGTGTTCTGGGAGCGGCACACGCCGTCGCCGATGGTCCCGCTCGTGCTGTTCCGCAAGCGCAACTTCAGCGGTGGCAGCCTGTCGCTCACGCTGGTGCAGATCGGCAACGGCGGGCTCCTGCTGCTCCTCACCCAGTACCTGCAGTTCGTGCTCGGTTACACCCCGACCGAGGCGGGTCTCGCGTTCATCCCGATGGCCGTCGCGTCGCTGCTGTTCAACACCCTCGGCGCCACGCTGGGCCAGAAGATCGGCAACCGGGCACTGACCACGGTCGGCATGATCGTGATGGCGGGCGGTTTCGGCCTGCTCGCGACGATGTCGGCGAACGAGGGCATCCTGCTGCCCGCGACCGCGCTGTTCCTGCTCGGAGCGGGCGGCGGGGTGGCGATGCCGGCGGCGATCGCGGCGCTGATGGGCGAGGTCCCCGAGGAGCAGGCCGGGGTCGGCTCCGCGCTCAACGACACCATCCAGCAGCTGGGCGCCGCGCTCGGCATCGCGATCCTGGGCAGCGTCGTGTCGGGCCTGTTCACCGCGAACATGCCCGAGTCCGCCCCGGCGCAGGCACGGCTTTCGATCGGTGACGCCTTCGCGACCGGCGACGGCGGCCTCATCGCCGCGGCCCGCGAGTCGTTCACCTCGGCGATGTCGACGACGTTCCTGGTGAGCGCGATCGGTGTGCTCGCCGCGGCGGTGCTCGCGTTCCTGGTGATGCGGGACAAGAAGACCGCACCGGCGGGGACCGAGGAGAAGGCTCCCGCCGCCGTCTGACGAAAACGCGCGAAGGCCCCTCTTTCGGCTCAGCCGGAGGAGGGGCCTTCGTCGTAGCCTCGAAACAGGGCCGAGCGAGGGGATGTCAGATTGTCGAATCGGTGATCGCCTGGATCGGACAGAAAGTCGCGGAGAAGACGCTCGACCGGAAGTCACGGCGCCACGACCTCAGCGTCCCAGGCGCCGAAGCGACCAGCGACCTCGACATCACCGTGAAGTACACCCTGCCGTACTGGCGGAGCGCGAAAGCACCGGTACGGCTGATCTCGCAGAGGGTCGACGGCTATCCCGACGCGTGAGACCGAGGCGGGGCACCTACGAGATCACGGCGTGGGTCGTCCAGCTCTCGCCCCTGCACGGCCAGACCGAGACCGTGCACGCCGTCGGATGGCAGCGGCTCTGGCTGGGCCCCAACCGCAGAGCCAAACCGGGCGCCCTCAAGCCTGCACGCAAGCCCTCCAAAGCCCGGGCAGCTCAGCCCGACCTTCCCGCCGGTGGCAGCCGTCAGGGTCCTAGCTGCTGAGCAGGGCCTCGACGAACGCGCCCGGCTCGAATGGCGCCAGGTCGTCCGGTCCCTCGCCGAGGCCGACCAGCTTGACCGGAACCCCGAGTTCGCGCTGCACCTGGAAGACGATGCCGCCCTTCGCGGTGCCGTCCAGTTTGGTCAGCACGATGCCGGTGACGTCGATGACCTCCGAGAACACGCGGGCCTGCATCAGCCCGTTCTGCCCGGTGGTGGCGTCGAGTACCAGCAGCACCTCGTCGACCTTCGCCTGCTTCTCGACGACTCGCTTGACCTTGCCCAGCTCGTCCATCAGGCCGGTCTTGGTGTGCAGGCGGCCCGCGGTGTCGATCAGGACGGTGTCCACGCCGGCCTCGGTGCCGCGTTTGACGGCGTCGAAGGCGACCGCCGCCGGGTCCGCGCCTTCCTTGCCGCGCACGACCTCCGCGCCCACGCGCTCGGCCCACGTCTGGAGCTGGTCCGCCGCGGCGGCGCGGAAGGTGTCGGCCGCGCCGAGCACCACGGTGCTCCCCTGCGCGACGAGCACCCGGGCGAGTTTGCCGGTGGTGGTGGTCTTGCCGGTGCCGTTGACCCCGGCGACCAGCACGACGGCGGGCTGCTTCTTCCCGTCGACGGTGTGCGGCAGCGCGCGGACGGCCCGGACCGCGTCGGTCGAGAGGGCGGCGGTCAGCACCTCCTGCAAGACCGCGCGCGCCTCCTCCGACGTCCGCACCGCGCGGCGCTTCAGCTCGTCACGAAGGCGTTCGACGATCTCGGTGGTCGTCGCGGCGCCCAGGTCCGCCATGAGCAGCGTGTCTTCGACGTCCTGCCAGGAATCCTCGTCCAGGTCACCGGCGCCCAGCAGGCCGAGCAGGCTCTGCCCGAACACCGACCGGGACTTGCCCAGCCTGCCGCGCAGCCGCTCCAGGCGGCCGGTGGCCGGGGCGATCTCCTCGACGGGGGCGGGCTCGGGTGCCGCTTCCTCGGCCGGTTCGGGAAGTTCGACGTCGCGCACCGTGCGCTGCGCGGAATCCCTCGGCACCGCCGCGTCGTCCCCGACGGCGGGCTGCCCGTCGGTCTCCGGGCGATCCTCGACCGGGTGTTCCGGCTCCTCGGTCTTCTCTCCACCAGGGGCGAGCGCGATCCCGCCTGTCGCGGTATAACCGCCGCCCTTCGGCTTCTCGACGACGTCGGCAGCCTTGGACTCGTCCAGGCTGATCCGGCGGCGGCGCGCGATGAGCAGCCCGGCCACCAGTACGGCGACCAGGACCACGACGGCAACGACAACGATCCAGAACCAGGGGGTACTCGACACGGCGCCATCCTCGCATCCGCACCCCGTCGCGCTCAGACGCCCCACGGGAAGCAAGCCGATCTTGTCAAACACCCACTGGATAGGACTCATTTCGGACAAGAAGAAACGGTCCGGCTTGCGCGCCCTCCGGATCGACGGATAAACCACTCCGAATGACGGTTTCCTCCGGCACTGGGGTCCGGGTGATCGGGCTCATCTCCGGCACGTCGATCGACGGGATCGACGTGGCGGCCGCCGAACTGCGCGCCGACGGGGACACGGTGGTGCTCTCGCCGCTCGGCCAGCTCGAAGTCCCCTATCCCGAAGCGCTCCGCGAGGCGTTGCTCGCCGCCTTGCCACCGAATCCCTGCGACGCCGAGCAGCTCACGAAACTCGACACCCTGGTGGGCCAGGCCTTCGCCGAGGCGGCCGCGCGCGGGGTCGAGGAACTGGCCGGCGGCGAGGCGGACGTCGTCGCTTCGCTGGGCCAGACGGTGTTCCACTGGGTCGAGGACGGCGTCGCGCGTGGCACGCTGCAACTGGGGAACCCGGCGTGGATCGCCGAGCGCACCGGGCTGCCGGTGGTGGCCGACCTGCGCGTCCGCGACGTCGCCGCCGGCGGGCACGGCGCGCCGCTCGCCAGCACGCTGGACGCGTTGTGGCTCCGGGAAATGGCCGCGGCAGGCCCGGTCGCGGCGTTGAACATCGGCGGGATCGCGAACATCACCGTGGTCCCCGCGAGCGGTCCGGTCCTGGCCTACGACACCGGCCCCGGCAACGCGCTGATGGACATCGCCGCGCACCGCGCCACCGGGCTGCGCGCCGACATCGGCGGAGCACTCGCGCTGCGCGGCAACGTGCGGCCCGACCTGCTGGCGAAACTCCTGCTCGATCCCTACTACGCGGCCGCACCGCCGAAGTCCACCGGCAAGGAACTGTTCCACGCCACGTATCTCGACGAAGCGCTCGACGGGCTCCCGCCGGTCGGTGCGGAAGACCTCCTGGCGACGCTCACCGAACTGACCGCGGTGACCATCGCCGCGGAATGCCGTCGCCACGCCATCGCCACGGTGATCGTCTCCGGCGGCGGCGCCGACAACCCGGCGCTGATGGCCGCGCTCGCCAGGAACCTGCCGGACACGGCGCTGAAGACCAGCGACGACCACGGGCTGCCCCGCGCGGGCAAAGAGGCATACCTGACCATTCTGCTGGGCTGGCTGACCTGGTCCGGCGCCCCGGGGAACCTCCCGTCGGCGACCGGTGCCCGCGGCGACCGGCTGCTCGGCAGCATCACCCCGGGCGCGGGGCCCCTGCGGCTCCCCGCCCCGCACAGCTCAACCGTGACCCGGCTACGGGTAGCGGCGAAGACCGGCGAGCGATAGGAGATACGGATGCGCGCACTTGACCTCGCGATCATCGGGCTTTTTCTGGTCGGTATGCCCTTGCTGGGCGTCTGGATCGGCGGCAAACAGAAATCCGGCTCCGACTACTTCGTCGGCGAAGGCAAGATCTCCTGGTGGGTGGCCTGCCTTTCGGTGGTCTCCGCGGAGACGTCCACCCTCACCGTGCTCTCCGTGCCGACGGTGGCCTACATCGCCACCCCCGGCGACGGCGGCATGACGTACCTGGCGCTGGCGATCGGCTACATCGCGGGCCGGATCGTGGTGTCGATGGTGCTGTTGCCGCGTTACGTGGCGGGCAACCTGGTCACCGCGTACGCCTTCCTCGGCAAACGCTTCGGCAGCGGGCTGCAGGGCACCGCGTCGGTGACCTTCCTGCTCACCCGGACGCTGGCCGACGGGATCCGGCTGTTCGCCACCGCGATCCCGATCAAGGTGGTGATGGCGGCCTACGGCCTGAACGTCTCGTACTGGACGATCGTGATCGGCCTCGGTATCGCGATGGTGCTCTACAGCTTCTTCGGCGGGGTCCGCGCGGTCGTCTGGGTCGACGCGATCCAGATGCTCTGGTACGTCCTCGGCGCGGTCGTGGTGATCTGGGCGATCTCCGGCAGGCTGCCCGACGGCTGGTTCGGCAAGGCCGTCGACGCGAACAAGTTCCAGATCTTCGACTTCTCCTCGAACATGCTCACCGGGCAGTACGCGTTCTTCACCGCGCTGATCGGTGGCGCGGTGCTCTCGATGGCCTCGCACGGCTCGGATCAGCTGATCGTGCAGCGCCTCCAGGCGACCAACGATCTGCGCGCCGCGCGGAAGGCCTTGGTGGCCAGCGGATTCGTGGTGTTCCTGCAGTTCGCGCTGTTCCTGTTCATCGGCGTGCTGCTGTGGGCGCTGTACAACGGTCTCGCCCCGACGAAGCCGAAGCCGGAAGGACTGGGGCTGGCCAACAAGGACGAACTGTTCGCGAACTTCATCGTGAACGACCTGCCGAGCGGTCTGTCCGGCTTCGTGATCGCCGGGATCCTCGCCGCCGCACTGAGTTCGTCACTCGGCGCGCTGGCCTCGTCGACGGTGACCGATGTCTACGAACGGGTGATCGGCCGGGAACTCCCGGAAGCCGACCGGCTGAAGCACGGCCGGATCTGGACGATCGTCTGGGCGGGCGCGCTGATCCTGTGCGCGGGTTTCTTCGCCTCCTCCAACAAGACCTCGGCCGATCCGATCGTGGTGCAGGCGCTCGGCATCACCGGGTACACCTACGGCGCCCTGCTCGGCGCGTTCCTGTTGGGCCTGCTGTTCAAGCGGGCGAGGCAGGCCGACGCGATCGTGGCATTCGTGTCGACGGTGATCGTGATGGCGTTCATCATCCTGGGCGTCAAGTTCAACAAACCGGACGGCAGCCTGATCGGCGTCGACTTCAGCAAGGCTTCCGGGAACACCGTGGCGCTGGCGTGGCCCTGGTACACCTTGTGCGGTGTGGTGATCACGCTCGTGGTGGGCGGGTTGCTGTCGCTGCGGCACGGGAGCGTGGACCCGCTGGCCGAACCGGACGTGAAGGAGTCGACCCCCGTCTAGAGCCTCGTGAGTGGTAAGGACGGTTAGAACCGTCCTTACCACTCACGAGGTGACGAGCTCCTCTTCGGACGTACGCAGCCGCTGCGAGATCACCTTGGTGATGCCGTCGCCCTGCATCGAAACGCCGTACAGCGCGTCGGCGATCTCCATCGTCGGCTTCTGGTGGGTGATGATGATCAGCTGCGAAGAGTCCCGCAGCTGCTCCAGCAACCCGATCAGCCGCCGCATGTTGGTGTCGTCGAGCGCGGCCTCGACCTCGTCCATGACGTAGAAGGGCGAAGGCCGGGCGCGGAAGATCGCCACCAGCATGCCGACGGCGACGAGCGACTTCTCGCCACCGGAGAGCAGCGAGAGCCGCTTGACCTTCTTGCCCGGCGGCCGCGCTTCGACGTCGACACCGGTGGAGAGCAGGTCGTTGGGCTGCGTGAGCACCATGCGCCCCTCGCCACCCGGGAACAGCACGCTGAACACCGTCTCGAACTCGCGCGCGACGTCCTCGTACGCCGACGCGAAGACCTCGAGGATCTTTTCGTCGACCTGCTTGATGACGGCTTCGAGGTCCTTGCGGGTGTCCTTGAGGTCTTCGAGCTGGGTGGAGAGGAACTTGTAGCGCTCTTCCAGCGCCGCGAACTCCTCCAGCGCCAGCGGGTTGACCTTGCCCAGCAGGCTCAGGTCCTTCTCCGCGCGCTTCGCCCGGCGGGCCTGGGTGTCGCGGTCGAACGGCATCGGCGGCGGCGGGGTGACGTCCTCACCGCGTTCCTTGGCGGCCTCGTACTCGGCCATCTCCCCCGCGCTCGGCGGCACCGGGACGTCCGGGCCGTACTCGGCGACGAGGTCCTCGAGACCGATGCCGAAGTCTTCGGCGATCTTGGTTTCGAGCTGTTCCAGCCGCAGCCGCTGCTCAGCGCGCAGAACCTCGTCACGGTGGACGGCGTCGGTGAGCTTCTCCAGTTCGCCGGTCAGCTCGCGGACCTTGCTGCGGACCTGGGTCAGCGCTGTCTCCCGAGACTGCCGCTGTGCCTGCGCCTCGTCCCGTTCGTGGGCGGCGCGCTGCACGGAGACCTCGATGCGCTCCAGCGCGATCTCGCCGCCGTTGACCACCGCGTTGGCGATCTCGGCGCCGCGTTTCCGCGCGGCCCTGGACTTTTCGGCCCGTTCGCGGGCCTGCCGCTCGGCGTGCGCGGCCCGGCGGAGCGATTCGGCCTTGCCCTGGATGCTCCGCGCGCGCTCCTCGGCGGTGCGCAGCGCGAGCCGGGATTCCATCTCCTCCTGGCGGACCGTGCCGAGGTCTTCGGCGGCCTGGTCGCGCTCGGCGGTGTCCGGATCCTCGTCGACCTCCTGGTCGGCGACGGCGGCCAGCCGCTCTTCGAGTTCGGCGAGCTGCCGCAATGCATCTTCGCGGCTCTGCTCGACCTTGGCGCGCTGGTTGCTCAGCCGGTCCATTTCGGCCTGCGCGGCGCGCGCGGCCTGCTGCATCCGGTTCAGCCGCTCGGAAGAACGCGCCTTGCGGACCTTCGCGTCCCCGAGCGCTTCCTTGGCCCTGCCGACCTCTTCGCGCCTGGCTGCCTGCCCCGCGCGGGCGCCTTCGAGTTCCGCGGCGGTGCGTTCCAGCGCGCGCTCGGCGGCACTGAGCCGATCGCTCGCCTCGTCGACCGCGGCCTGCACCTCGATGACGCTCTCACTGCGGGCGGACCCGCCGACCGCCCAGCGCGCGCCGAAGACGTCGCCTTCGGGCGTGACCGTACTGACCTCGGGGTACACCTCGACGAGCCGTCGCGCGGACTCCAGACCGTCCACAATGGCCACCCGGTCGAGCGCGTGCTCGACGGCGGACCGCAACGCGGGCGGCGCGGTGACCACTTCACGCGCCCAGCGCGCACCCTCGGGCAGCGACGGCCAGGAGCTGGTGTCCACAGTGGATTCCAAGCCGCCGAGCAGAATGCCCGCACGCCCGGAGTCGTTGTCCTTCAAGAACTTCAGCGCGGCGAGCGCGTCTTCGCCACCGTTGACCGCGACCGCGTCGGCGACCGGGCCGAGGGCCGCGGCCAGCGCGACCTCGTGTCCGGCTTCGACGGTGAGCAGCGCGGCGACCGAACCGAGCAGGCCCGGAAGTTCGTGCTGCGCGCCGAGCAGCGCGCCGGCGCCGTCCTTGCGCCGCAGCCCCATCGACAGCGCCTCGACGCGCGCCTTCTCCGACGCGATCTCGCGTTCGGCGGCCCGCTCGGCCTTGACCAGTTCCTCGACCCGCGCCTTGGCGGCGTTGTTGGCCTCCACCGCGCGGTCGTGATGGGCCTGCAGCTCGGAGTCGTCGGATTCCTCGACGCCACCCGCCGCTTTGGCCTCTTCGAGTTCCTCGACGGCGATCTCGGCCCGCTCGGCCGCCTCTTCGAGCGACACGGTGAGCCGGTCGATCTCGTCGGAGGTGGCGCCGTTCTTGCTGCGCAGCGCCTCGACCTGGCCGGAGAGCTTCGCGAGCCCTTCCCGGCGGTCGGCGATCGCGCGGACGGCGGCCATATGCGCGCGCTCGGCGGCCTGGACGAGGTGTTCGAGCTGCTCGCGCCGCTGGACGGTCTCCGAAAGCACCATCCGGGCCTCGGCGACGGCCTCGTTGAGCTCCTGCTCCCGCTCGGCGACCTGCTCGGCCTCGGCGAGCAGCTCGTCGGGGTCGCGACCGGTGCTCGCCTGCTGCACGTCGGACGACAGGTGCCGCTGACGCTCCAGCGCGAGCCGCACGGTGCCGCGCAACCGCTCGGTCAACGCGGAAAGCTTGTACCAGGTCTCCTGGGCGGCGGCCAGCTTCGGTGCGTCCTCGGCGAGCGACGCTTCGAGCTCGGCCTCCTCGGCGGCGACGATCTCCAGCGCCTGCTCGACCTCGGCGCGCCGCTGACGGGCGACGCGCTCGTCCGCCTCTTCCTTGGCGATGCCTTCGCGCTGGGTGACCAGGTCGTGGGCGAACAGCCGCAGCCGCGCGTCCCGCAGTTCGGACTGCACCCACTGCGCCTTGCGGGCGATCTCGGCCTGTTTGCCCAGCGGTTTGAGCTGGCGGCGGAGTTCGGTGGTGAGGTCGCCGAGACGGTCGAGGTTGCCCTGCATGTTCGCGAGCTTGCGCAGGGTCTGTTCCTTGCGCTTGCGGTGCTTGAGGACGCCCGCGGCCTCTTCGATGAAGGCGCGGCGCTCCTCGGGCTTCGATTCGAGGATCGCCGAAAGCTGCCCCTGCCCGACGATGACGTGCATCTCGCGGCCGATACCGGAGTCCGACAGCAGTTCCTGCACGTCCATCAGGCGGCAGCGGTCGCCGTTGATCTCGTACTCGCTCGCGCCGTCACGGAACATCCGGCGGGTGATCGAGACCTCGGAGTACTCGATGGGCAGCGCGCCGTCGGCGTTGTCGATGGTCAGGGTGACCTCGGCGCGCCCGAGCGGGGCGCGGCCGGCGGTCCCGGCGAAGATGACGTCCTCCATCTTGCCGCCGCGCAGGTCCTTCGCGCCCTGGGTGCCCATGACCCAGCGGAGCGCGTCGAGGACGTTCGACTTGCCGGACCCGTTCGGTCCGACCACGCAGGTGATGCCCGGCTCGAAACGCAACGTCGTCGCCGAGGCGAAGGACTTGAAGCCCTTGAGCGTCAGGCTCTTCAGGTGCACGTCGTGCTGACCCCTCTGGCTGCGGGAACCGGTCTTTCAATCGACCCAGGCTACCTGTGTGCTCACGGTGATCGTGGGACGCCGGGCTTCAGCGCTCCACGAAGCCGCGAAGCCCGCCTTTCGCAGGCGACCACCGCTCGACTACGTGATCCACACTTCCGGGTGATTCCCCGGAGCGCAGGGCGGCCAAAAGCCGCTCACAGTGTTCACGAACACCCTCCGCTATCACCTCGACACGTCCGTCGGCCAGATTGGCCGCGCTGCCAGCCAGCCCCAGCTCAAGCGCCCTGCTACGGGTCCACCAGCGGAAACCGACACCCTGCACCCGGCCGTGCACCCACGCGGTCAGCCTGATGTGCGTTACTTCTTCACTCACGACCCCTATCGTGCACCATGCGGATGAACGCGGAGGGTGAACACGACGTGCGCTGTAGTTCGCAGACGGTGAAGCGGCGGTGATAATCTCCGCGCCGGGTCCCCACTTGGGCTACCTCGCCCGGGTAGCCGAACTCCCCGAAGTCCCCCATCCGAGGAGCCAGCACATGCCCCGTCCCGACGGGTCTGATTCGAGCGCACGCGTGTCCGTGGCACCGCCGCGCGGCGCGACCGGCAAGCTCAACCGCGCGGGCTACGCCGTCCTCGGCGTCAGCGGCCTCGTGGTGGCGACGGCCTTCGCCGCGATCGCCGAACTCGCGGGCCCCGGCGTCTCCGCCACCGCGGGCGGCACCGGCGTCCCCGGCGGCGGGCAGGGCATCGCCCCCGCCGGTGTCCAGCTGGTCCCGGGCAACGCCGTCCCCGGCGGCCCGATGACCGTCAGCGGTTCGCCCACCCCGGGCGCGCCCTCCAGCTCGACGGCGCCGCCGACCACGGTGACCTCGGTCGGGGCGGACGGCAAGGAGACGACGAGCGTCGTCACCCCGCCCCCGCCGGTGGTGCCGCCGAACCCGAATCCGGGTCCCGGCCCCGGGCCGGGACCGAACCCTGATCCCGGTCCGTCGAAGCCGCCGTCGTCGGACCCGTCGCCCAGCACGACGCCGTCTAGCACGACGCCCAAACCCTCGCCGACGGAAAATCCTCCGACAACGACAACCACCGGCGGTGGCTCCAGCTCCAGCGGCGCCCCGGAATCGTCGCCGGGCAAGTCCAGCACTTCGGGCACCGACACGTCCACGAGCAGCGCTCAGTAGGACTTCGGGTCCGTGAAGGCCTCCTTGCCTACCTTGACGGTAGGGAAGGAGGCCTTCACTACTTCCCGGCCCGCACCGAATCCATCGCAGTCAGCCGACTAATTGCGGCACGGCGCTGGGGCGGCAGGAGGTTGCGAAAGCCACTTTCGCAACGTTGAAGGTTGCAAAAGTGGCTTTCGCAACGCGTCAGCCACGCACGCGGGGGCTCAAACCTCGAAGCGGTAGCCCATCCCCGGCTCCGTCAGCAGGTGCCGCGGCCGCGAGGGTTCCGGTTCCAGCTTCCGCCGCAGCTGCGCCAGATACACGCGCAGGTAGTGCGACTCCGTCTCGTACGTCGGCCCCCACACCTCGTGCAGCAGCTGCTTCTGCGCCACCAGACGCCCGCGGTTGCGCACCAGCAGTTCCAGCACTCCCCATTCGGTCTTGGTGAGGTGCACTTCCTTGCCGTCCCGGCGCACCTTCTTCGCCGCGAGGTCGATCCGGAACGATCCCGTGTCCACGACCGCGTCCGCACCGTCCACACCGGACGACGCCGAGCGGCGCACGGCGGCCCGCAGCCGCGCCAGCAGTTCGTCCATGCCGAAGGGTTTGGTGACGTAGTCGTCGGCGCCGGCGTCGAGGGCCTGGACCTTGTCGGCCGAGTCGCCGCGCGCGGACAGCACGATGATCGGCACGGTCGTCCAGCCGCGCAGCCCGGCGATCACCTCGGTGCCGTCGAGGTCGGGCAGGCCGAGGTCGAGAACGACGACGTCGGGTTTGGTCTCGGCGACGGCCTTCAGCGCGGCCGTCCCGTCGTGCGCGGTGATCACCTTGTAGCCGCGGGCGGACAGGTTGATCCGCAGGGCTCGCACGATCTGCGGTTCGTCGTCGACGACCAGCACGGTCGCCGACGCGGTGTCTGCGCTCATCGCACTCGCTCCTCCTCTTCGTTCTCGAGGCCCTCGTCGTCGAAAGCGAGGAGGCTCTTTTCCGGATCCTGACCAACATATGCGGGCAGCGAGATGACGACGGTGAGCCCGCCGCCGGGCGTGTCCTCCGCCCGGATCCGCCCGCCCATCGCCTCGGTGAACCCCTTGGCGACCGACAGCCCCAGTCCCACGCCGGGCACGCTGTCCCGGTCTCCCCCGAGCCGCTGGAACGGCGCGAACGCCGAGTCCGCGGTGCCCTTCTTGAGCCCGCGCCCGTGGTCGACGATGCGCAGTTCGACGTGTTCCGAATGCGTGCTCGCGCGGGCCGAGACCGGCTCGCCGGACCTGCCGTGCCGCAGCGCGTTGTCGATCACGTTCGCCACGACGCGTTCGAGCAGGCCTGGGTCGGCGCACACCGACGGCAGCCGCGAGTCGATCGCGACCACAACCGACTCGGAGTTGTCCACATTGGACAGCGCGTGCGAGACGACCTCGTCGTAGCCGACGGGGCGCAGGTGCGGGCGCACCGCGCCGGTCGCCAGCCGTGAGGAGTCGAGCAGGTTGTCGATCAGCCCGGCCAGCCGGTCCGCCGATTCCTCGATCGCTTCGAGCAGTTCGTCGGTGTCCTCTTCGGACAGTGAGATGTCGGTCGCGCGCAGGCTGCCGATGGCCGCCTTGATCGACGTCAGCGGGGTGCGGAGGTCGTGGCCGACGGCCGACAGCAGCGCCGTGCGGAGTTCGGTCGCCTCGGCCTTGCGCTCGGCCCGGATGGCCGCCTTCGCCGTCCGCTGCTGCCGCAGGGCCAGCAACGCCTGCCCCGCGACGGCTTCCAGCACGCCCCGGTCCGACGCCGGCAGCGCGCGGCCCCGCAGCGTCAGGTGGACGTCGGCGGTGACCGCGATGTCGACGTCGGCCTGGTCCGGGTCGGCACACGGATCCGTGCCCGCGTTCGCCACCCGTTTCCATTTCCCGTCCCGCTTTTCCAGCAGGGTCACCGAAGTCAGGCCGAAGTTCTCGCGGACCTTCTCCAGCAGCCGCTCGATCGGGTTGGCGTGGGTGAGCACCGTCCGCGCGTACGACGCCAGCAACGCCGCCTCGGTCCGCGCCCGCGCGGCCTGCGTCGCGCGCCGGGCGGCGGTGTCGACGACCGCCGCGACGAGGACCGCCACCAGCACCATCGCGACCAGTGTGATCACGTTGCGCGGCTCGTGGACGGTCAGGTTGTACAGCGGCGGGGTGAAGAAGAAGTTCAGCAGTCCCGCCGAGAACACCGCCGCGAGCAAGGCCGGGCCGAGCCCGCCGGCGAGCGCGACCAGCACCGTCGCGAGCACGTAGTCGATCACGTCGGTGGAGAAGTCGAGCTGATCCCTCAGCAGGACACCGAGCAGCGTCGCCAGCGCCGGCAGCACCAGTGAGAGCACCCAGCCGGTCAGGCGGCGTGATGGCGTCAAGGGGCTCCGGTTGAAGCGGGCGCGCAGCCGTCCGCCCGCTTCGTCGTGCGTGACCATGTGGACGTCGATCGGGCCGGACCGCTGGACCACGGCCGCGCCGATGCCCTCGTCGAACAGCCTCGCCACGCGTGACCGCCGCGAGGTCCCGACCACCAGCTGGGTCGCGTTCACCCCGCGCGCGAAGTCGAGCAGCGCCGTCGGCACGTCGTCGCCGACGACGGTGTGGAAGGTCGCGCCGACCTCTTCGGCCAGCTTCCGGTACTTGCCGACCGCGGTCGGCCCCATCCCGGCGAGCCCGTCGCCGCGCAGGATGTGCAGCACCTGCAGCTCGGCGCCCGCGCGGTTCGCGATGCGGCTCGCGCGGCGGATCAGCGTCTCGCTCTCCGGGCCGCCGGTGATGGACACGACCACCCGTTCGCGGGCTTCCCACGTGTCGGTGATCTTCTGTTCGGCCCGGTACCGCTGCAGCGCGACGTCGACCTGGTCGGCGACCCACAGCAGCGCGAGCTCCCGCAGCGCCGTCAGGTTGCCGGGGCGGAAGTAATTGCCGAGCGCCGCGTCGATCCGCTCGGCCGGGTACACGTTGCCGTGCGCCAGGCGCCGCCGCAGCGCTTCGGGCGTTATGTCGACCAACTCCAGCTGCTCGGCCCGCCGCACGACCTCGTCGGGCACCGTCTCCTGCTGGGTGACGCCGGTGATCCGCTCGACGACGTCGTTGAGGCTCTGCAGATGCTGCACGTTCACCGTGGAGAGGACGTCGATCCCGGCGGCGAGCAGTTCGTCGATGTCCTGCCAGCGCTTCTCGTTGCGCGAACCCGGCACGTTGGTGTGCGCGAGTTCGTCGACCACGGCGACCTCGGGGGCGCGGGCGAGCAGCGCGTCGAGGTCCATCTCCTCGAACTCGTGGTCCCGGTGCGCCGACCGGCGGCGCGGCACGGTCTCCAGACCCTCGACGAGCTCCGCGGTCTTCTTCCGCCCGTGCGTCTCGACCAGGCCGATGACCACGTCGGTGCCCCGGTCGAGGCGTCGCCGCGCCTCGCCGAGCATCGCGTAGGTCTTGCCGACGCCCGGGGCCGCGCCGAGGTAGATCCTCAGCTCACCCC
The DNA here is from genome assembly GCF_055561455.1 of Amycolatopsis sp. PSD-21. NCBI lineage: Bacteria > Bacillati > Actinomycetota > Actinomycetes > Pseudonocardiales > Pseudonocardiaceae > Amycolatopsis > Amycolatopsis sp. PSD-21. The sequence goes on from NZ_CM145712.1 coordinate 6,812,720, forward strand.
GGCGCGGCTTGGTCGTGTTCTCGTCCACGTCTGTCAGTGTGCTCCTCCGGCCGCGTCGCGCACGGCCAAGTTGACCTTCAGCACATTGACGCCCGGCACCCCGATCCCGGCACCGCTCGTGTTCTCCGCGACGAGCTGCCGGACCTTCTCCTCCGGCAGGCCCGTGTTCCTGGCCACACGCGGGATCTGCAGGTCCGCGTAGGCGACGCTGATCGCCGGGTCCATCCCCGACCCCGACGCCGTCACCGCGTCGGCGGGCACCCGCGACTCCTGGACACCCTCGCGGGCGGCGATGAGCTTCTTGCGTTCACCGATCGCGGCGACCAGGTCCTCGTTGTACGGCCCCTTGTTCGACGGGCCGGACGACGACGGGTCGCCGGGGCCGAGGGCGTCCTTCGAGCCCGCGGACGGGCGGTTGTGGAACCACGGGTCCTTGGCCGGGTCGGCCGCGACCGGGTCGACGCCGATCAGCGACGAGCCGACGGCCTGCCCGCCCTGGCTGATGATCGAGCCCTCGGCGTTGCCTTCGAGGCCGGGGATCCGCGAGACCACCCACACGCCGAGCGGGTAGACCACGCCCAGCAGGACCGTGAAGACGAGCAGGACACGCAGCCCGGCGAGGGTCTGCTTCAGCAGTGCGTTCATGGCGTTACCCGATTCCAGGGATGAGACGGACGAGCAGGTCGATCAGCCAGATCCCGAGGAACGGGCTGACGATCCCGCCGAGGCCGTAGACCAGCAGGTTCCGGCGCAGCAGCGCCGAGGCGGACGACGGCTTGTACCGGACGCCGCGCAGGGCGAGCGGGATCAGCCCGACGATGATCAGCGCGTTGAAGATGACCGCCGACAGGATCGCCGACTTCGGCGTCGCCAGCTGCATGATGTTGAGCGCGCCGAGCTGGGCGAAGATGCCGGTGAACATCGCGGGCAGGATGGCGAAGTACTTCGCGAGGTCGTTGGCGACGCTGAAGGTGGTCAGCGCGCCGCGGGTGATCAGCAGCTGTTTGCCGATCTCCACGATCTCGATCAGTTTCGTCGGGTCGGAGTCGAGGTCCACCATGTTCCCCGCCTCCTTGGCGGCGGAGGTCCCGGTGTTCATCGCGACGCCGACGTCGGACTGCGCGAGCGCGGGAGCGTCGTTGGTGCCGTCGCCGGTCATCGCGACCAGCCGCCCGCCCTCCTGCTCCTTCTTGATCAGCGCCATCTTGTCTTCGGGCTTGGCTTCGGCGAGGTAGTCGTCGACGCCCGCGTCCCGCGCGATGGCCTTTGCGGTCAGCGGGTTGTCCCCGGTGATCATGACGGTCTTGATACCCATCGAGCGAAGCTGGACGAACCGCTCCTTCATCCCGGGTTTGACCACATCGGACAGCCGGATCACGCCGCGCACGAACGCTTTCACGCCGTCGTACTCCGCGACCACGAGCGGCGTGCCACCCTGCCCGCTGATCTCGTCGACGACGCGCTCGGTCTCGTCCGGCATGTCGCCGCCGTGGTCGCGGACCCAATCCCGGACGGCCGAGGTGGCGCCCTTGCGCACCTGGCGTGCGCCGATGTCGATACCGCTCATCCGGGTCTGCGCGGTGAACTCGACGAACTCCGCGCGTTTCTCCTCGTCGGACGCGGTCTCCGCGAGCCCGTGCTCCCTCGCGACGAGTTCGACGATGCTGCGGCCTTCCGGCGTGCCGTCGGCGAGGCTGGACAGCCGGGCCGCCTTGGCGATGTCGCCCATGGTGGAGTCGCCGACCGGGATCAGCTCGGTGGCCTTGCGGTTGCCGAAGGTGATCGTGCCGGTCTTGTCCAGCAGCAGGGTCGAGACGTCGCCGGCGGCCTCCACCGCGCGGCCGCTCGTCGCGAGGACGTTGCGCTGCACCAGCCTGTCCATCCCCGCGATCCCGATCGCGGACAGCAGCGCGCCGATCGTCGTCGGGATCAGGCAGACCAGCAACGCGGTCAGCACGATCACGGACTGCTGGCTGCCGGAGTAGCCCGCCATCGGCTGCAGCGCCACGACGGCGAGCAGGAAGATGATCGTGAGCGTCGAGAGCAGGATCGTCAGCGCGATCTCGTTCGGCGTCTTCTGCCGGGAAGCGCCTTCCACCAAGGCGATCATCCGGTCCACAAAGGACTCACCGGGTTTGGTGGTGATCTTCACGACGATGCGGTCCGAGAGCACCGTGGTGCCGCCGGTGACCGCGCACCGGTCGCCGCCCGACTCGCGGATGACCGGGGCCGACTCGCCGGTGATGGCCGATTCGTCGACGGTCGCGATGCCCTCGACGACGTCGCCGTCACCCGGGATGACCTGTCCCGCCTCGACGACCACGAGGTCGCCGACGCGCAGATCGGCGCCCGGCACGGTCTCCTCGTCGCCGTCTTCGGTGAGACGGCGCGCGACCGTCTCCTTCTTGCTGCGCCGCAGGGTTTCCGCCTGCGCCTTGCCGCGGCCCTCCGCCACGGCCTCGGCGAGGTTCGCGAACAGGACGGTGAACCACAGCCAGATGGTGATGAGGATGGTGAACACGCTCGGGTCGGTGATCGCGAAGACCGTGGTCAGCGCCGAGCCGATCCACACCACGAACATGACCGGGTTGCCGAGCTGGTGCTTGGGATTCAGCTTGCGCAGCGCCTCCGGCAAGGAGGTCAGCAGCTGGCGCGGGCTGAAGATCCCCGCGCCGACCCGGCCGGTGTTCTCGACGTGGTGCTGGGTCGTTTCTTCGGGAGTGCGTTCCTGTGTGACGGTCATGCGAGTGCCTCTGCGATGGGCCCGAGCGCGAGCGCCGGGATGAAGGTGAGGGCCGCGACGAGCACGATCGTGCCCGCGAGCATCGTGCCGAAGAGCGGCCCGGTGGTCGGCAGCGTGCCGGCGGTCTCCGGAACCTTCCGCTGGGAAGCAAGGGATCCGGCCAGGCACAGCACGGCGAGGATCGGGACGAACCGGCCGAGCAGCATGGCCACCGACAGCGAAGACTGGAACCAGTCGTTCGTCACGGTCAGCCCGCCGAACGCGCTGCCGTTGTTGTTGCCCGCCGAGGCGTAGGCGTACAGGACTTCGGAAAGGCCGTGCGCGCCCGAGTTGGTCATGGCGGCCGGGGTGTCGGCCAGCATCAGCGCGACACCGGAACCGAGCAGCACCACGGTCGGCATCGCCAGCATGGAGACGGCCGCGCAGGTGACCTCGCGTTTCCCGAGCTTCTTGCCGAGGTACTCCGGCGTCCGGCCGACCATCAGCCCGGCGAGGAACATCGCGATCACGGCCATCACGAGGATGCCGTAGAGACCGGTGCCCACCCCGCCCGGCGAGATCTCGCCCAGCAGCATGTTGAGCAGCACGCCCCCGCCGCCGAGCCCGCTGTAGCTGTCGTGCGCGCCGTTGACGGCGCCGGTCGACGTGCCGGTGGTGGCGTTGGCGAACAGCGAGCTCAGGCCGATGCCGAACCGCCGTTCCTTGCCCTCCAGATTCGCCCCGGCGGCCAGCGACGCGGGGCCGCTCGCGTTGGCTTCGGACAGCCAGGTGACCGCGAGCATCGCGGTGAACAGCGCGGCCATCACCGAAAGCAGGACGTAACCCTGGCGCTTGTTGCCGACGAGTTTGCCGAACGTGCGGGTCAGCGACACCGGGATCACGAGGATCAGGAAGATCTCGATCAGGTTGGTCCAGGCGTTCGGGTTCTCGAACGGGTGGGCGGAGTTGGCGTTGAAGATGCCGCCGCCGTTGGTCCCGAGCTCCTTGATGGCTTCCTGGCTCGCGGCCGGGGCGAGCGCGATCTTGCTCGTGCTGCCGTCGGGGTTGAGGACGTCGACGCCGCTCTTGAGGCTCTGCACGACGCCGAGCGCGATCAGCGTGATCGCCGCGACGAACGCGATCGGCAGCAGGATCCGGATCGTGCCGCGCGTCAGGTCCACCCAGAAGTTGCCGAGGCGGTCGGTCTTCGAGCGGACGAATCCGCGGACGACCGCGATGGCGACCGAAAGGCCGACGGCGGCGGACAGGAAGTTCTGCACGGTCAGGCCGGCCATCTGCACGAAGTGACCCATGGTCGCTTCGGGGCTGTAGGACTGCCAGTTCGTGTTGGTCACGAAGCTGACGGCGGTGTTGAAGGCGACCGCCGGCGAGACCGGTTCCTTGCCGAGGCTCCACGGCAGGATCGCCTGGAGCCGCTGAAGCAGGTAGAGGAAGACGACGGAGACGAACGAGAAGCCGATCACGGCGGACGCGTAGGTCTTCCAGTGCTGTTCCGATCCGGGGTTCACCCGGAACAGGCGGTACAGGCCGCGTTCGGCCTTCGTGTGCTTCTCTGTCGAGAAGACGCGCGCCATGTAGTCGCCGAGTGGCCGGTGGACCACGGCGAGCGCGACGAGGAGGAGACCGGCCTGCAGGAGGCCGGCCATCATGTCTGACATCAGAATTTCTCCGGCCTGACCAGTGCGATGAACAAATAGACGATCAGCCCCAGCGCCAGCAGTCCGCCGACGACGTTGGCCACGGTTCCCGTGCCGGTCACAGCTTTTCCAGACCGCGAAGGGTCAGGGCGAGAACCACGAATACGCCGATCAGGAGCACGGCGTAGAGCAAGTCGGCCACTAGGCACCTCTCAGGACAGGTCACCCCATCGGTGACCAGGACCCCGCAACACTGCGCCTGGTACAGACCAACGCGACCCTCGCCTGACGGCCTCTTGATGCCCCGATCGGGTGCCTTTACGACTTCTTGATGCCCGGTGACGTGCCCCACAGACGGTGACGCACTGCGGACGGAGCGTGCAATTCGGGCAGACAAGCCCGCCGAAGCGTGTTACACCGGTGTTACGGATAGTTGTATGCGCTAACTAATCACCGGGAGGTAGCGATGTGCGGAATCGCAGGGTGGGTCTCCTTCGACACGGATCTGACCCAACGCCGTGAGATCGTCGACGCGATGACCGAGACCATGGCCTGCCGCGGGCCGGACGACTCGGGCACCTGGGTCCGGCCGAACGTCGCGCTGGGCCACCGGCGGCTGGCGATCATCGACCTGCCCGGCGGCAGGCAGCCGATGGCCGAAGCCGGGCTGGCCGCGATGGTCTACAGCGGTGAGGCGTACAACTTCACCGAGCTGCGCGGGGAACTCCTCAAGCGGGGCCACAAGTTCGAGACCGACAGCGACACCGAGGTCGTGCTCCACGGCTACCTCGAGTGGGGCGACGAGGTCGTCGACCACCTCAACGGCATGTACGCCTTCGCGATCTGGGACGAGCGTGACGAGAAGCTCGTGATGATCCGCGACCGCATGGGCATCAAGCCGTTCTACTACTACCCGACCCCGGATGGCGTCCTCTTCGGTTCCGAGCCGAAGGCGATCCTCGCGAATCCCTTGGCGCGCAAGGTGGTCGACACCGACGGCCTCCGCGAGCTGATGGCCATGACCAAGACGCCGGGCTGGTCGCTGTGGAAGGGCATGCACGAGGTCGGGCCGGGCACCATCGTCACGGTCGACCGCTCCGGGATCCGCACGCGGACGTACTGGAAGCTCGACGCGAAACAGCACACCGACGACCAGGAGACGACGGTCGAGCGGGTGCGCGAGCTGATGACCGACATCGTGCACCGTCAGCTGATCGCCGACGTGCCCCGCTGCGTCCTGCTCTCGGGCGGGCTCGACTCCAGCGCCGTCACCGGTCTCGCCGCGGCGCGGCTGGCCGAACAGGGTGAGCGGCTGCGCACGTTCTCCGTCGATTTCCAAGGCCAGGAGGAGAACTTCAAACCGGACGAGGTGCGCGACACCCCGGACTCGCCCTTCATCCGCGACGTCGCGCAGCTGGTCGGCTCCGACCACAAGGACGTCGTGCTGAACCCGGCCGAGCTCAGCGACCCGGAGGTCCGCCGCAAGGTGCTGGCCGCGCGGGACATCCCGGCCGGGCTCGGTGACATGGACACGTCGCTGTACTTGCTGTTCAAGGCGATCCGCGCGGAGTCGACGGTGGCGCTGTCCGGCGAATCCGCCGACGAGGTCTTCGGCGGTTACCGCTGGTTCCACGACGAGGCCGCGGTGAACTCGGGGACGTTCCCCTGGCTCGCCTTCCGGATGGGGCTCACCAGTGAGCGGGGTGCCCTCCTGCGCGGCGAGGTCCAGGAGAAGCTCGACCTGCCCGGCTACATCGCCGACCAGTATGCCACCGCCGTCGCCCAGGTCGAGCACCTCGACGGCGAAAGCGAGCAGGACCGCAAGATGCGCACGGTCTGCAACCTGCACCTGAGCCGGTTCGTGCGGATGCTGCTGGACCGCAAGGACCGGGCGTCGATGGCCGTCGGGCTCGAAGTGCGCGTGCCGTTCTGCGACCACCGCCTCGTCGAGTACGTCTACAACACGCCGTGGTCGCTGAAGACGTTCGACGGCAGGGAAAAGAGCCTGCTGCGGCACGCGACCGAACACGTGCTGCCGACGTCCGTGCGGGACAGGGTCAAGAGCCCGTATCCGTCCACTCAGGACCCCGGATACGCGGCTGCGTTGCAGCAGCAGGCCAAGGAGGCCCTGACCGAACGGGACAACCCGGTGTTCGAGCTGGTGGACCGCGACTGGCTGCACCGGGTGTCCGAAGTGGACCCGGCCACGATGTCGTCGGCCCAGCGCTCCGGGATCGACCGTGCGCTGGACCTCTACCACTGGTTCGACCTGTACCGGCCCGAACTCCAGCTCGACTGAGGTCCTGGTCCGCCGCCGTCTCGGCGCCTGTGGGCGGAGCTGAGATTCGTCCGTGAAGTGACCACACACGTGAACCCGCCCGGCCGGAGGCCCCGCTATCGCGGTGGCAGGGCGCCCTCGGCACCCGGCGCGACCTGGAAGACCAGGTCGCGCCCTGCCGACGTCGATCGCGGCCGCGGGTTCACCAGCGGACAGTCACCGACGGCGGCGGACCGTGCCCCCGACCGCGGCGCCCCCGAGCACCGCGGTCGCGGCGAGCAGGATGCCCGCCTCGGTCCACTGGAACCGCCAGAACCGGTCGGCGGGCTGGTAGACGGTGAAATCCCGATACCCCGCCGCCTGAGCGCACGCGCTCTTCCCCAGCCCCAGCGGGCACCCGGGCACTTCGTCCAGCGAACTCGTCTCGCGGCCGTCCGGCGTGACCCTGCCCAGCTCGACGATCAGCGCCCCCTTGGTGGCCGGATCCGCGCCGATCGTGCGCACCGGCTCGGCGTAATGCGGCCTCAGCACCAGCAAGGCGATCGAAGCCGCGAGGAACACCGCGACGGTGATCGCGATGGCGGGCAGGGTCTTGCGCACGAGCGCCCCGGCCGCCGCACCGAGGGCGAAGGCGAACAGCCACCAGGCCGCCGGCGCGATCCCGAGCGCACCGAAGTAGGACGTCTCGGCGAAGCTCTCCGACTTGCCGGGGAACATTTCCAGCCACGCGCCGAACATCTGCCCGGAAGCGAGCCCGGCGAGCATCGCGCACCCGGCGAGAACACCGAACTTGACGGCCAGCCAGTGTCCCCGGCCGACCGACTGGGTCCACGCGAGCTGGTGGGTGTTGCGCTCGTACTCCCTGGCCAGCAGCGGCGCGCCCCAGAAGACACCCGCCAGCAAGGGAACGAACGGCACCATCACGACCAGCGGGTAGACCTTCTGATAGAGATCCTCCAGTCCCGCGTCGTATTCACGGCACGGGACGCCGCCGCCGTGGCAGTACAAGGAGGTCTTGCCGTTCGCGGCGCCGGCGGCGAGCTGTCCGGAGAGGAACAGGATCCCGCCGAGCACGACGAGGAATCCGAGGGTGACGAGCAGCTGGGTGCGGTGCTGCCGCCAGGTGAGCCAGAGCAAGAAGCTGTGCCTTTCTCTTGAGGGGCAAGGCAAACGTGGCATGTTCGCGGGCGGGCCGGCGGTGGAGTGAAGGCCCTGGTCGAGTGCGGCTCGTGAGTGGCGATTCGGCTATAGAGGGGCGAGATGCCGGGTTGCGAAAGCCACTTTCGCAACCTTCGACGTTGCGAAAGTGGCTTTCGTAACATGAACCCCCGGCCCGGCCCCGAGGGAGCCACGACACCTGTGCCTTTCTAGGAGCGGCGGCGGATGGCGAAGGTGGCGGCGACGGCGAGCAGGAGCGTGACGCCGGTCAGGATTGCGGCTTCGGTCCACTGGAACCGCCAGTACCAGTCCGCGGGCAGGATCTTGAGCGCGGTGATCTCACCGGCGGCGTCCCTGACCATTTCGACCACCCGGCCCACGGGTTCCGTGCCCACCGCGACGAGCCGCGGTTCCGCGTAGAGGTCACGGACGTTGCTCACGCCGATCATCAAACCCACCGACACCGCGATGGTGACGGCGATGGCGGGCAGCGTCTTGCGGATGAGCGCCCCCGCGGCCGTGCCGAGCACGAACCCGAAGAGCCACCACGCGCCCGGCGCGACACCGGTCATCGCGAACAGGACCGGGTTGTCGAACCGGCTGGTGAAGGCGGTGTCGCCGCGGTCGGTGGGGAAGACCGCCACCCAGCGCTGCATCATCGTGCCGAACGCGAGCCCGCCGAGGGTGGCGAGAACCGCGAGGAATCCCAGTTTCACGCCGAGCCAGTGGAATCGCGAGATCGACTGGGTCCAGGCGAGTTTCGTGGTGCCGCGTTCGAATTCGGCCGCGACGAGCGGGGCGCCCCAGAACACGCCGATCGCCACCGGGACGACCTGAAGCCAGGAAAGGTACTGGTAGAGATCCGCGAACAGCTTCGCCGGGGTCGGGCTGTCCGCCGCGGCGTTGCCGTTGACCAGCAGGACGATCCCGACGGCGACGAGCAGACCGGCGGTGATCACCAGCTGCATGCGATGCTGACGGTAGGTGAGCCAGAGCATCGTTCCCCCTTACGCCGAAGCCAGTGTCGGGCGAGGCAGGCTCGCGGATTCCGGGCGCCGCAGGTAGGCGAGCACCAGTTCCTCCAGGTTCGCCGGCCGCTCTGTCCACTGTGGACCCAGTGGGACCGGTTCGGTGCGGGCGAAGACGGTCGCCTGCCGCCCCGCCCTCGCCTCGTCCACGATCGCGACCCGCCGGGCCAGCGCGTCGGCCTCCTCGGCGGGGCCGACGAAGGTCCGGTGCCCGGCGACGAGTTCGTCGATGTCACCACTGACCTGGACGCGGCCGCCGTTGAGGACGATCAGCCAGTCGCAGGTGTTCTCCAGATCGGAGACGACGTGGGACGAGAGCAGCACGGTCATCCCGGTCTCGGCGACCGCCTCCATCAGCCCGCGCATGACCTCGTGGCGGGCGAGCGGGTCGAGGTTCGCGAGCGGTTCGTCGAGCACCAGGAGATCCGGGCGTTTCGCGAGGGCGACGGTGAGCGCGACCTGCGCGCGCTGTCCGCCGGAGAGCTTGCCGACCTTGTGCTTCAAGGGAAGCCCGAGCGCATCGATGCGCTTGAGCGCGAATTCGTCGTCCCAGCCGGGGTTGAGGCGCCTGCCGAACTTGAGCATCTCCGCGATGCTGAAGCCGGAGTACAACGGCTTGTCCTGCGCGAGAAAGGCCGCGGTGCCCTGGATCGAAACCGAGCCGAGGGTCGGGTCGAGCAACCCGACGGCCAGGTGCAGGAAGGTCGTCTTACCCGCGCCGTTGGGCCCGACCAGCGCGACGACGCGACCTTTCGGGACGGCGAGGGAGCAGTCGCGCAGCGCCCACTTGCGGCGGTAACGCTTGCCGAGCCCGGTCGCCTCGATGACGGGTTTATCGGTCATGCCGTCCGCTCCCCTCGAAAGCCATCGACCACCACCGAGGTGAACAGCGCCTCGACGTCTTCCTGATCCAGCCCCGATTCGCGCGCGTCGCGGACCCACGCGCCGAGGCTCTTCCGCAAGCGAGTGTGCTCCGCGAACGAAGCGCCGCCGAGCGTCTTCTTGACGAAGGTGCCGAGGCCCGGCTTCCCCTCGACGAGCCCTTCGCGCTCCAGCTCGCGATAGGCCTTGAGGACGGTGTTGGGGTTGATCGCCAGCTCGGCGACCACTTCCTTCGCCGTCGGCAGCCGGTCCCCCGGCTCCAGCAACCCCAGGCGGAGGGCGTTCTTGACCTGCTGGACCAGCTGGACGTACGTCGCGACGCCCGAGCCCTTGTCCAGGTGGAAGGTGACCACTGGCAACACCCTTTCACTAATTAAGTAGTGAAAGGGTGCAGGCAGACCGCGACGACTGTCAAGTGATCACGCGAAAAATCCGTGAAGGCCCCTTGAGGGAGTCTGGATCCCTCAAGGGGCCTTCACGGAAAACCCCAGCCCCAGTAAGAAGAAGCGCCAGTTCGACGACACGGGGGAAGACGTCGAGCTGGCACTACCCCCAACCCCCACCGCCTTCAGATCGGCGGTGCCTGTGCAAGCGAAGGTGCCCACCGTCGTACCGGAACCGAATGGGGGGTCCTGCCCGTCTGGTTGGTTGGGCACGGTTCCGGCGACGGGTCCTCGGTGGACACATGGGCAAGCATCACGCCGTCCGGATGCAGGGCGCTTGCACTACGCTTGCAGGCTCTGACGAGGGTGAGCGGAGGTGGCCGCGTGGAGTTCCGCGTCCTCGGCGCCGTCGAGGCGTGGGCCGACGGCGTTCCGGTCGATCTCGGCTCGCCCAAACAACGGCTCGTGCTGGCGGTTCTGCTGCTGGAGGCGGGCAAACCGGTGCCGCGCGACCGCATCATCGACCTCCTCTGGCCCGAAGAACCCCCGGCCAGTGCCCGGAACACCGTTCAAGCGCTGGTGTCCAGGCTGCGTGCGGTGTTCCGCGGCGCGGGCGGGCCGGAGATCGTCTCCGAGGGGACTCGGTACCTGCTCAAGGTCGATCCGCGTCAGGTCGACCTGCACCGCTTCACCGAGCTGACCGCGCGAGCCCGCGACGCCGACGACGAGACCGCCGTCGGGCTTTTGGACGAGGCGCTCGGTTTGTGGCGCGGCGAGGCGTTGTCCGACGTGGTGAGCGGCGAGGTCGCCCAGCGGCTCCGCGGCGGTATGCACGAAGCACGCTGGACGGCGCTGGAGGATCGGGCCGAAGCGCAGCTGCGGCTCGGCCGCGGCAGGCAGGTCCTCGCGGAGCTGACCGAGCTGGTCGCCGCGCATCCCCTGCGCCAGCGGTTCGTCGGGCAGCTCATGCTCGCGCTGCACCGCGAAGGCCGCACCGACGACGCCCTCGAAGCCTTCCGCGCTCTGCGGGGCCGGCTCGGCACCGAGCTGGGTCTCGATCCCTCGCCGGAGCTGCGGCGGCTGGAATCCGCCATCCTCGGCGCCGATCCCGCGCTGGAACCCGCGACCCGGCCCGAGCCGGTCCGCCCGGCCCAGCTGCCGCACGACGTCCGGGGGTTCGCCGGGCGGGCGGCCGAGCTGGAGCGGCTCGACGAGGCGACCCGGCACCCGGGCGAGGGCACCGACATCTGGGTCATCAGCGGGACCGCCGGGGTCGGCAAGACCGCGCTCGCCGTCCGCTGGGCCCACCGCGTCCGCGACTCCTTCCCCGACGGCCAGCTCTATCTCGACCTGCGTGGTTTCGACCCCGACCACGAACCGCTCACCCCGGCCGTCGCGCTCACCCAGCTCCTGCAGGCGCTCGGCACCGCGCCCAAGGCGATCCCGCCGGACACCGACACACGGGCAGCGTTGCTCCGGTCCCTCCTCGCCGACCGCCGGGTGCTGCTGGTGCTCGACAACGTGCGCGACAGCGGCCAGGTCCTGCCGCTGCTGCCGCCTTCCGGCACCGTCCTGGTCACCAGCCGCCAGCGGCTCGGCGACCTCATCGCCCGCACCGGCGCCCGCGCGCTCCCGCTGTCCGTGCTGCCCGCCGAGGACGCGCGGCATCTGCTGGAAGCCGTGCTGGGCAGCGAAACCGTCGCCGCCGAGGCCGTCGCGGCCGCCGAACTGGCGCGGCTGTGCGGGCATCTCCCGCTCGCCCTGCGGATCGCGGCGGCCAACCTCGGTGCCAGTGGCGAACCCGAGATCGCCGAACTCGCCCGCGAGCTGGCAGGCGGTGACCCGCTGGCGGAGCTGACCGTCGACGGCGCCGAGGAAAGTGCCGTGACCACGGCGTTCGGTGTCTCCTACCGGGCGCTTCCCGAGGAGCACCGGGAGCTGTTCCGCCGTCTCGCGCTCGTTCCGGGCCAGACGTTCACCGCTCCCGTGGCGCAGGCGCTGACCGGTGTCGCGCACTCGAAGGCGAACCAGCAACTCAAGGCGCTCGCGGCGGCGCATCTGGTCGAGCGCTACACCCCGGGGCGCTACCGGTTCCACGATCTTCTCCGCAGTTTCGCGGCGGGACGCACGCTCTCGGAGGACTCGAAGGCCGACCGTGACGCCGCGGAGAGGCGGCTCTTCGAGAGCTACCTGAGTACCGCCGACGCCGCGGGGCGTGTCCTCATCCCGCACTTCCTGCGCCTGCCGCGCGAAGAACCGGCGGCCAAACCCTTCGCCGACACCGAAGAGGCGCTGGCCTGGCTGGACGCCGAGTGGCCGAACCTGGCCGCCGCCGTCGAGCACAGCGCCGAACACGGCCCGCCCGAGTTCTCGTGGCATCTCGCCGACGCGCTCCGCGCCTTCTTCCACCAGCGCGGGCATCACGCGGAATGGATCGACACGGCCTCGACCGCGCTCCAGGCCGCCCGCCGCAGCGGCGCCGGGCAGGCACAGGCCGCGATGCACCTGAGCATCGCGCTGGCCTGCGTCAACAGCGGCCGCTACGACGAAGCGCGCGAACACCTCACCAACGCCCTGCGCGGCGATCTCCTGGACGGCTGGGACGCGGGCCGCGCGGCCGTGCTCAACAATCTGAGCGCGGTGCACCAGCGGCTCGGCGACCCGCAGGAGGCGATCCGCTGCGGGCTGGAATCCCTGCGGCTGTGCGAAGAACTGAACATGCCCGCCGTCTCGATGGCGCTGGCGAACCTCGGTTTCCCGTACTGGCAGACGGGTCAGCTCGACGAAGCGCTCGCCAACTTCACTCGCGCGCTCGCGGTCTCCGAACGCGACGGCGCCCGGTTCAGCGTCGCGGTGCTGCTGGTCGACCTCGGCAACGTGCACCGCGATCTCGGCCTCCTCGACGACGCCTACGACTTCTACACCCGGGCGCTCGCGGCCAACCGCGAGCTGGGTTACACCTACGGCGAAGCGACGGCACTGTCCGGCAGGGCCGTGCTCGAAAGCAGGCGCGACCCGGGCGAGCAGAACCACGCGGACGCGCTCGAAGCCGTCGAGCTCACCCGCAAGATCGGCGACCGGGGCACCGAGGCCTGGACGCTGGCCGGGCTCGGCGAGGTCTGCCTGCGGCTCGGCAGGCCCGAGGAAGCTGTGGAGCACTACCGGCTCGCGTTGTCCATCGCGCGGACGACCAGCTTCTTCTGGTGCGAAGCCGCCGCCCGGACCGGGCTCGCGGAAACCCTGCTGAAACTGGGAAAGCTCGCGGAAGCCCGGACACACGGCGAACTGGCACTGGAACTCGCCGCGCGCTCCGGCTACCGGCTCGTCGAGGAACGCGCGAAGCTGATCCTGGACGAGCTTTAGTCGTTGGTGTCGTACGACTTCACACTGGCGGCGATCGCCGCCGCGATCGCCGCCAGGACAGCGAGGATGATCGTCAGTGCCATGGCGGTGCTGTCGCCGTCGTCGAAGCTGAAGAGCCACTTCGCCTGAGCGCCGAACGGCGTGCCCCACACCAGGGGCGTCCCCACGAAGACCGCCACCACGTAGAACAGGCAAAGCCCGCACAGGGTCCAGGCGCCGGGAATCCGGCGGGCGACCGTGAACGCCGCCGCGATCACCAGGACCACGGCGGAGATGACGCCGCTGGCCATGTTCTGCACCGTGATACCCGGCGGGCGACCGTCCGCCTCCGCGGCGACGACGACGTTGTAGAGCGCGAACCAGACGAGCATGGCAGCGGCGAGCAACGCGAGGACGCCGGCTGTCACCGCTGCCGGCGTGTTGGCCCGCGGCTTGGGCCGCGCCGCCTGGCCCCACGGCGGAGGTCCGCTCGGCGTCGGCTGACCGGGCTGCGGAAAGCCGGGCTGCGGTGGATTCGGCTGCATCCGCACTCCTCGCGCGTTCGGCGGCACGGACCGGGCCGCCTGTCGTGGTTCGCGGTCACCGTAGCGAAAGTCGGCTCATGGTGGACCGTTCATGGCAGGAAACTGCCTTCGCGACACGGTGAGTCCGTGCGGCGCAGGGGGGCGAAGTCTGCCCCGGCCCGTGTCGCGAAAGCCACTTTCGCGACGTTGGATGTCCCGAAAGTGGCTTTCGCGACACGGCCTTGAGGGTTCGGCTGAGGAAACTCGACCTTCGCACGTGGTACCGGCGGCAAGTACTCGTGACTGCGTCGGGTCGCTGGAGCCGACCGTGCCTCAGGTATGCCCCGCCGGGTGCGCGAGTGGACGTCTCGCGTGACTGGATGGACGACATACGTGATCAGAAGGCCGTCTCGCGTGATTGGACGGACGACACGTGTGATCAGAAGGCCGTCTCGCGTGATTGGACGGCCGACTCGGCGCGAGCCCCGGCCACGCGCGTGTCGTCCGCCTGATCACGCGTGTCGTCCATCCAGTCACGGGTGTCGGCCGGTCAGACGCGGACCTCGTCCACGCGGACCGGGCGCCGTTCGCGGCGCGAGAGCTCGCACGCCTCGGCGATGTAGAACGCCTCCAGCGCGTCCGCCGCGCCGCACGGGCTCGGCGCGCGACCGGCGGCGACGTCGAGGAACGCCTTCAGTTCGCTGATGTACGCGGGGCGGAAACGTTCCATGAACCCGGGGTAGGCCGGGCCGGGCAACGGCTGGACGCCGGGTTCCACCGAGGTCAGTGGCGCGCGGTCGTCCAGGCCCACCACGGCGTTGCCCGCCGAGCCGAGGACTTCCAGTCGGACGTCGTAGCCCGCGCCGTTGTAGCGCGTCAGCGAAACCACCGCCAGCGTCCCGTCGTCGAGCGTCAGCGTCGCGGCCGCGGTGTCGACGTCACCGGCGTCGGCGAAGAACCGCTCGCCCTTGTTGGCGCCGACCGCGTAGACCTCGGCGACCTCGCGCCCGCTCACGAACCGGACGACGTCGAAGTCGTGCACCCCGCAATCGCGGAACAGTCCACCCGAGTGCGCGACGTACTCGGCGGGCGGCGGTGCCGGGTCGAGCGTGGTCGCGCGCAAGGTGTGCAGCCAGCCGAGTTCGCCGGACGCCACCGCCGCCCGGGCCGCGGCGTAACCCGCGTCGAACCTGCGCTGGAAACCGATCTGCACCGGCACGTCCGAACCGGAGATCTTGTCGATCACCGCGAGCGTCCCGGGGATGTCGGCGGCGACCGGCTTCTCGCAGAACACCGGGATGCCCGCGTCCACCGCCTTGAGGATCAGCTCCGGATGCGCGTCCGTCGCCGCGGCGATCACCAGACCGTCCAAAGAGGACGCGAAAAGCGAGGGGATGTCCGCCGCCGCTTCGACGCCGAGCTTCGCCGCGGCGGCCTGGGCACGAGCGGCGTCGACGTCGGCGACGACCACGGAGGAAACCTCGTCGAAGCTCTTCAAGGTCTCGGCGTGCGAAGTGCCGATCCGGCCGGTGCCGGCGAGTCCCAACCTCATGTGGTTACCTTTCTGGAGCGGCGGTGGTCGAACGGACCACCAGCGACGGGTGCAGCAGATGCCGGACCGGTTCGGCGCGTTCGCCCCGGATCCGTTCGAGCAGCGCTTCGACGGCCAGCCTGCCCATTTCCGTACGCGGCTGGTCCACAGTGGTCAGTGAGAGATGGCGCAACGCGGCGAGCGAGGTGTTGTCGTAGCCGACCACGGACACGTCCTCCGGCACGCGAAGGCCCACCTCTTCGAGGGCGGAGATCGCGCCGACGGCGTTGAAGTCGTTGCCCGCAACCAGGGCCGTCGGCATTCCGCCCATCGGAGGGTCGCTGAGCAGTTCGTGCACGGCCTTCTCCCCGGCGGTGTCCGTATGCTCGCTGTGCACGATGATCGGGGGCAGCCGGTGCCGCCGCATGGCCTGCTGATAGCCCCTGCGCCGGGCCGCCGCACCGGCCGCGAGCCCGCCGTCCAGATGGGCGATCCTCCGGTGGCCCAACGAGACCAGATGATCGACGGCGAGCGCGGACCCGGCCTCGCCGTCGTCGTTCACCGTGTCCACCCCCGCGGCGCGCGAAGTGCGCGACACCAGGACGACGGGACATTGCGCGGCGGCTTCCTCGATCGCCGAAGCGGGGACCACCGGCGACAGCAGGATCACCCCGGCGGGGCGGAAGGACAGCAGGTTCTTCAGCGCGGCACGCTCGCGCGCGGGACTGCGGCCGCCGGTGTTGAGGATCAAGTGGAACCTGGCCGCTTCCGCCGCCGCGTCCAGCCCCTCGACGACGTCGGCGAAGAACGCGTTGCGAAGGTCGGAGACCATCACGCCGAGGACGGTCGACGTCCGGCTCGCCAGCGACCTGGCCATCGCGTGCGGCTCGTACCCCAGTTCGTGCGCCGCGCACAGCACGCGCGTGCGCCGTTCGTCGGAGACGTTCGGAGCGTTCCGCATCACCAGCGACACGAGCGCACGGGACACTCCCGCTTTCGCGGCGACGTCCTCCATCGTCGGTCGCGCCATTTTCCACCGTCCCCCTGCCCTTGACTTTACTGTGACGGACGCTACATGATTAGAGCGCTCTAATCAATAGAGCGCTCTAATCCCATCCCCGTCCCACCGTTCCCACCGCAGGAGGCCGCCGATGACAGCGCCGACATCCCGGATCCGGATCGCCGCCGCCCCGATCTCGTGGGGCGTCTGCGAAGTCCCCGGCTGGGGCCGCGTGCTCGACGCGAAGACCGTGCTGGGCGAAATGGCGGAGCTGGGGGTGCGCGCCACCGAGCTCGGCCCGCCCGGCTATCTGCCGCGTGACCCGGCCGCGCTGCGTGAGCTGCTCGGCGGATACGAGCTGGAACTGGTCGGCGGTTTCCTCGCCGTGGTGCTGCACGAGGATCCCGAAGCCGCGTTGGCCGCGGCCGAGGAGTCCGCCGCGCTGTTCGCGGCCTGCGGTGGCGATGTGCTCGTGCTCGCCGCCGCCACCGGCCTCGACGGCTACGACGACCGGCCGAAGCTGAGCGAAACCGAATGGACGACCCTCGTCGATACCTCCGGCGAGATCGAGAAGATCGCCGCGCGCCACGGCCTTCGCACCGTGCTGCACCCGCACGTCGGGACGCACGCGGAAACCGAGGAAGAGGTCGAGCGCTTCCTCGCCGATTCCGCTCTCCCGCTGTGCCTGGACACCGGGCATCTCCTGATCGGCGGGACCGACCCGGTCGCGCTGGCGAAGCGGTACCCCGGACGCGTCGGGCATCTGCATCTCAAGGACGTGCGCGGCGAACTCGCCGAAGACGTCCGCGCCGGCAGGCTTCCGTATACCGAGGCCGTGGGTAAAGGTCTCTATGTCCCCCTCGGTGACGGGGACGTCGACATCGAAACGATGGTCAGGTCCGTCCACGAGGCGGGCTACGACGGGTGGTACGTGCTCGAACAGGACACCGCGCTGAGCGAGGGGAGCCCGGAGGATCTGCCGAAGCGGGACGTGGCCAGGAGCCTGGCGCATCTCGACGGAATCGTCAGCCGGCTCCCGGCTGCCAGGTAACGGAAGAAGCGAGGAGAGACGACGATGTCCCATCGCTTGAAAGCGGCTTCGGTGCTCGTGGCGGGGCTGTTGCTCCTGTCCGCGTGCACCGGGCCGAAGGCCGAGGTGAAACCGGCCGCGGGCGCGGGCCCGGAGACGGCGGAGCCCAGCGGGCCGCTGCGGGTCGCGGTCATCTCGCACGGCACGGCGGGCGACGCGTTCTGGAACGTGGTCAAGAACGGCGCCGAGGAGGCGGGCAGGCAGCTCGACGTCCAGGTCGAGTACAACTCCGACGGAGACCCCGGCAACCAGGCCAAGCTGATCGACAACGCGGTAGCCCAGCGGGTCGGCGGGCTGGTGGTGTCGATGGCGAACCCGGAGGCGCTCAAGACCTCGATCGAGAACGCGGTCCGCGCCGGGATCCCGGTCATCACCATCAACTCCGGCGAGGACAAGAGCGCGGGCTACGGCGCGCTCACCCACGTCGGGCAGAACGAGACCATCGCCGGCGAGGAAGCCGGGAAGAAGTTCCGTGAGCTGGGCAAGAAGAAGCTGCTCTGCGTGGTCCACGAAGCGGGCAACGTCGGGCAGGCACAGCGGTGCGATGGCGCCAAGACCGGCTTCGCGGGCGACGTGCAGACCCTTCAGGTCGACATCAGCAACCCCACCGACGCCGAATCCCGGATCAGGGGCGCGGTGCAGACCGACTCCACCCTCGACGCCGTTCTGACGTTGAACTCCCAGGTCGCGGCGCGGGCGGTGAGCGCGATCAAGGCGGTCGGCTCGGCGGCCCAGGTCGGCACGTTCGACCTCAACACCGACGTGGTCGGCGCGATCAAGGCGGGCGACGTGGTGTTCGCGGTCGACCAGCAGCAGTACGAGCAGGGTTATCTCCCGGTGCAGTTCCTCAAGCTGTACCGGGACAACGCGAACGTCGTCGGCGGCGGGAAGCCGGTGCTCACCGGGCCCGACCTGGTCGACAAATCCACTGTGGACACCGTCGGCAAGTACGTGCAAAGGGGCACGCGATGACCACCACCATGCTCGACGAACGGATCGCGAAACCCCGCCTGCTCGACAGGCTGGTCGTCCGCCCCGAGATCGGCGCGCTCCTCGGCGCCGTCGTCGTCTTCCTGTTCTTCACCCTCGTCACCGACCAGTTCTTCAGCGGCAGCGGCGTGGCGACCTGGCTCGACGACGCCTCGACGCTCGGCATCATGGCGGTCGCGGTGTCCCTGCTGATGATCGGCGGCGAGTTCGATCTGTCGGCGGGCGTGATGACGGCGTCCACCGCGCTCGTCACCGCGACGCTGGCGACTCAGGCCGGCTGGAACGTCTGGCTCGCGCTGTTCGCGTCGCTGGTCTTCGCCCTCGCGGTGGGCGCGTTCAACGGCTGGCTGGTGATGCGCACCGGTCTGCCCAGCTTCATCGTCACCCTGGGCACCTTCCTGGCACTGCAGGGGCTCAACCTCGGGGTGACCCGCCTGGTCACCGGCACCGTCCAGGTGTCCGGGATGCGGTCGGCCGACGGCTACGAATCCGCCGGCTTCGTCTTCGCGTCCACAGTGGACATGGGTGGGACCGCGTTCCAGATCTCCATCGTCTGGTGGATCGGGTTCGCCGTGCTGGCGGCCTGGCTGCTGGTGCGGACCCGCTTCGGCAACTGGATCTTCGCCGTCGGCGGCTCCGCGCAGAGTTCGCGCGCGGTCGGGGTCCCGGTGGTGCGCACCAAGATCCTGCTGTTCATGACCACCGCGCTCGCCGCGTGGCTGGTCGGCTCGATCAACATCCTGCGGTTCGCGAGCGTCCAGGCGAACCAGGGCATCGGGCTGGAGTTCCAGTACATCATCGCGGCCGTGATCGGCGGTTGCCTGCTCACCGGCGGGTTCGGTTCGGCGATCGGCGCCGCGATCGGCGCGCTGATCTTCGGGATGGCGAGGCAGGGCATTGTGTTCGCCCGCTGGGACAGCGACTGGTTCATGCTGTTCCTCGGCGTCATGCTGCTGTCCGCGGTCCTGGTCAACAACGCCTTCCGGCGGCGCGCGGAAAGGGTGCGGCGATGAGTCGTCTTCTCGAGGTCAAGGACGTCGGCAAGACCTACGGCAGCGTGATCGCGCTGCGCGACGTCTCCACCGTGGTCGACGCGGGCGAGGTCACCTGCGTCCTCGGCGACAACGGCGCGGGCAAATCCACCCTGATCAAGATCCTCGCCGGGGTCCACCAGCACGACAAGGGCGAGTTCCTGGTCGAAGGCGAGCCGGTGAAGTTCGCTTCGCCGCGTGAGGCGCTCGATCGCGGAATCGCGACGGTGTACCAGGATCTCGCGGTCGTCCCGCTGATGAGCGTCTGGCGGAACTTCTTCCTCGGCTCCGAACCGACGGTCGGCTTCGGCCCGTTCCGCGCGCTCGACCGGAAGAAGGGCCGCGAGACGACCAAGAAGGCGTTGTCCGACATGGGTATCGACCTGCGTGACGTCGAGCAGCCGGTCGGCACGCTGTCCGGTGGCGAGCGGCAGTGCGTCGCCATCGCACGGGCCGTGTACTTCGGGGCGAAGGTCCTGATCCTCGACGAGCCGACGGCGGCGCTGGGGGTCAAGCAGGCGGGCGTCGTGCTCAAGTACGTCGCACAGGCCCGTGACCGCGGGCTCGGGGTCGTGCTGATCACGCACAACCCGCATCACGCGTACCCGGTGGCCGATCGCTTCCTGTTGCTCAAACGGGGCGCGTCGCTCGGCGCGTACGAGAAGTCCGAGATCGATCTGGCCGAGCTGACCCGGCAGATGGCGGGCGGCGCGGAACTGGAAGCCCTCGAACACGAATTGCGAGCCGCGGAGTCCCCTTCATGACCGCTCTCGAAGCACTGACCGTCGGCCGGGTCGGGGTGGACCTCTACCCCGAACAGAGCGGCGTGCCGCTGGCCGGGGTCAGCACCTTCGCCAAGTCGCTCGGCGGCACCGCGACCAACGTCGCGGTCGCCGCCGCGCGGCTCGGCCGCTCGACGTCGGTGCTGACGAAGGTCGGCCCCGACGGCTTCGGCGAGTACGTGCGGCAGGCGCTGCGGGAGTTCGGCGTCTCCCCCGAGCACGTCGGGACGTCGGCCGGATTGCAGACGCCGGTGGTGTTCTGCGCGCTGGACCCGCCCGCGGATCCACCGCTGCTGTTCTACCGGTCCCCCATCGCCCCGGACCTGACCATCACCGAGAACGACGTGCCGTGGGACCTCGTGGAATCCGTTCCGCTGCTGTGGGTCACGGGCACCGGCGTCTCCGTCGAGCCGGCGCGCGGCACCCAGCGCAAGATGCTCGAACGGCGCGGACGCCGGTCGCACACCGTGCTGGACCTCGACTTCCGGCCGATGTTCTGGCCGGACACCGAGACGGCGCAGGAAGAGATCGGCTGGATGCTCGACCACGTCACGGTCGCCGTCGGCAACCGCACCGAGGCCGAGGTCGCCGTCGGCACGGCGGACCCCGACGAGGCCGCGTCCCGGATGCTGGCCAGGGGTGTCGAGCTGGCGGTGATCAAGAAAGGCGCGGACGGGGTGCTGGTGGCCACCGCCGAAGGCCGCTGGACCGTGCCGCCCCAGCGGGTCGAGGTCGTGTGCGGGCTCGGTGCCGGGGACGGTTTCGGTGGGGCGCTGATCCACGGTCTGCTGTCCGGCTGGGATCCGGTGCGCATCGCCACCTACGCCAACGCGGCGGGCGCGCTCGTCGCTTCCCGGCTCGCCTGCGCCGACGCCATGCCCACCGCCGACGAGATCGAGGAGTTGCTGTGAGCAAGCTGCACCGTCCACTCGGGACGCTTTCGGACGAGCGGGACCCGGTCCGGCTCACCCCGGATTCGGCGGGCTGGGACTACAGCGGCCTGCGGGTCCTCTCGCTGGCCGCCGGGGAGTCCAGGGTGGTGCGCACGGGCGAGTACGAAGCGTTCGTCCTGCCCCTGTCCGGCGCGTGCACCGTCCGGGTCGACGGGCAGGTCTTCGCCCTCGCCGGGCGGGATTCCGTGTTCACCCGCGTCACGGATTTCGCCTATGTGCCACGGGACGCCGAAGTCGAGTTGTCGACAGTCGCGGGGATCGAGGTCGCCCTGCCGATGGCCCGCTGCACCCGCCGTCTCGAACCGCGCTACGGGCCGGCCGAGAACGTGCCGGTGGAGGTGCGCGGCGCGGGACAGGCGACCAGGCAGGTCACCAACTTCGGCGTGCCCGGTGTCTGGGACCACGCGGACAAGCTGAACGCCTGCGAGCTGATCACCCCGGGCGGCAACTGGTCGTCGTACCCGCCGCACAAACACGACGAGGCGTCCGACTGCGAGGTCGTCAA
The DNA here is from genome assembly GCF_055561455.1 of Amycolatopsis sp. PSD-21. NCBI lineage: Bacteria > Bacillati > Actinomycetota > Actinomycetes > Pseudonocardiales > Pseudonocardiaceae > Amycolatopsis > Amycolatopsis sp. PSD-21. The sequence goes on from NZ_CM145712.1 coordinate 6,834,577, forward strand.
CGAGGAGATCTACTACTTCCGTATCGCGGGCCGCGACGGCGTGACCCCTTCGCGCGAAGGGTTCGGCCTGCACCGGACGTACACCGCCGACGGTGGACTGGACGAGGACGTCGCGGTCCGGGACGGCGACGTCTTCCTGATCCCGCGCGGCTACCACGGTCCTTGCGTCGCCGCGCCCGGCTATCCGATGTACTACCTGAACGTCCTGGCCGGGCCCGCCGCCGAGCGGTCGATGGCGTTCTGCGACGACCCCGCGCACGGCTGGGTCCGCGAGACGTGGAACGACCAGGAGCTCGATCCGCGCTGCCCGGTCACGAGCCACGAAGGGCGGGTCTCATGAAGCTGACCACGGCACAGGCCCTCGTGCGCTGGCTGCTGGCGCAGCGGTCGGAAACCCTGGACGGCCGGGAGGTCCCGTTGTTCCCCGGGGTGTTCGCGATCTTCGGGCACGGCAACGTCCTGGGTCTCGGCACCGCGCTGGAAGAGCACCGGGACGAGCTCCCCGTGTGGCGAGGGCAGACCGAGCAGGGCATGGCGCTCGCGGCGGTCGGCTACGCCAAGGCCACGCACCGGCGGCAGGTCGGCGTGGTGACGTCGTCGATCGGTCCCGGCGCGCTGAACATGGTCACCGCGGCCGGGGTCGCGCACGCGAACCGGTTGCCGGTACTGCTGCTCCCCGGCGACACCTTCACCAGCCGCGCCCCCGATCCGGTGTTGCAGCAGGTGGAGCATTTCGGTGATCCGACGGCCACGGTCAACGACGCCTTCCGCGCGGTGAGCCGGTACTTCGACCGGATCACCCGGCCGGAGCAGTTGCTTTCGACGCTGCCGCAGGTCGCCAGGGTGCTGACCGATCCGGCGGACGCGGGGCCGGTGACGCTGGCGCTCCCCCAGGACGTGCAGGCGGAGACCTACGATTTCCCGGACGCGTTGTTCGCGCCGGTGACCCATCGCCCGCAGCGCCCGCGGCCCGATCGCCGGGCGCTCACCGAAGCGGCGGGCCTGCTCCGGGCGGCGCGGAAACCGTTGCTGGTACTCGGCGGCGGCGTCCGGTATTCCGGCGCGGGCGCGCGGGCGCTGGCCTTCGCCGAACGGCACGGCATCCCGGTCACCGAGACCACGGCGGGGCGCACCCTGGTCCCGCACGGCCATCCGCTGCACGCCGGCCCGCTCGGGGTCACCGGCTCGACCTCGGCGAACGTGCTGGCCGCCGAGTCCGACGTCGTGCTGGCCGTCGGCACTCGCCTGCAGGACTTCACCACGGCGTCCTGGACGGTGTTCTCCCCGGACGTGCGGCTGATCACGCTGAACGCCGCCCGGTTCGACGCGGTCAAGCACGGTGCGCTGGCCGTCGTGGGCGACGCCGACGCGGGGCTCGTGGATCTGTCCGCCCAGCTCGAAAACTGGCAAGTCGATCCACTGTGGACGGAGCGCGCCTCGGCGGAGCGCGCCCGCTGGGACGCGCATATCGACACCCTGCGCGCCGCTTCCGGCGAGGTGCCGACGTACGCCCAGGTCGTCGGCGCGGTCAACGACCTCTCCGAACCGCACGACTACGTGATGACCGCGTCCGGCGGGATGCCGGGCGAGCTGATCGGCGGCTGGCGCGGTTCGGGCTCGATCGGCATGGACGTCGAGTACGGGTTTTCGTGCATGGGCTACGAACTGGCGGGTGCCTGGGGTGCGGCAATGGCGCATACCGAGGGCCTGGTCACCACGATGCTCGGGGACGGTTCGTACCTGATGCTGAACTCCGAACTGTTCTCGGCCGCCTTCGCCGGGCATCCCTTCGTGGCGGTGGTCTGCGACAACGACGGCTACGCGGTCATCGCCCGGCTGCAGGAGGGGCAGGGCGGCAAGCCGTTCAACAACCTCCTCGATGACTGCCGGAGCGCGCACACCGCTCCGCCTCGGGTCGACTTCGCGCGGCACGCGGAGTCGCTGGGGTGCGCGGTGTTCACAGCGTCCACTGTGGACGACGTGGGGGCGGCGTACGCGAAGGCACGGGAAGCCGCGGTGGCCGAGCACCGGCCGGCGGTGGTCGTGGTGCGCACCCGGCCGGACGCGTGGACCGAAGCCGGTGCCTGGTGGGAAGTCGGCGTTCCGGAACACCTTTCCGGACGTGCGGACTTCGAGGAGAGCAAAGCCGGACAGGTCAGGTACTTGAAGAGCTGACGAGACGCACCGCCCGCACGAACGCTCCCACCAGCGGGCCGGTGCTCTCCTTCGGCCAGGCCAGTGCGATCCGCAGTGGCTCGATGTCGACGATCGGCCGCCACACCAGATCCGGATGCGCGTAGAACCTCGCCATCGACTCGGGCGAGATGCAGACCGCGTCGGTGGTGGCGACGAATTCGAGCATCTCCTCCACGTTGCCGTTCTCCGGCCCCCAGTTCGGCGCCGAGCCGTCGGGACGCGGGTTGACCGCCCACCAGTCGACCCACTCGGGCGGAGCGTTGCGGGTCCAGAGCAAAGGCGCGTCGCGGAGATCGTGGATGACGACTTCTTCCTTGGCCGACAAGGGATGTGACGCGTTCATGGCGACCCATCGCCGTTCGGTGGCGACGACTTCGGCGTGCAAACCGGTCAGATCGGCGGGTAGCCAGACGAACGCGATGTCCGCGAGTCCGTCCCGTAAGGCCTGCGCCTCACCACCCCAGTCGAACCGCTTCGGTTCGATGGTCGCGTCGGGGTGGCGTTCGGTGAACAGGGTCCGCGCCCGCCGGGCGAGCGGGCCGCCGCCGGTCGCGACGAAGCCGACCCGCAGGACGTTGCCCGCGGCCGCGGCGGCCGTGCGCACGAGACGGCCGGTGAGCTGCCAGTCGGCGAGAAGGCGGTGCGCGGCGGGCAGGAGGACCTCACCGGCGGCGGTCAGCCGGATCTCCGAGTTCCCCCGGGTGAACAGGTCCGTGCCGAGCCGGGACTCCAGTTGGCGGATCTGGCGGCTCAGCGACGGCTGCGTGACGAACAGGGCTTCGGCGGCCCTGGTGAAGCTCAGCTGTTCCGCGACGGCGACGAAATAGCGCAGCACCCTCGTGTCGACGTCCATGTCCCGATCCTCCCGATGCCCAGAACGTATGGGTACGGGCATTGGACCGCCGTGAGGTCCCGGTGATTGCGTGGACGGCAGCCACTTCTGGAGGGAAAAGACCGTGGAAGACCGAAGGACACCGATCGACCGGGCGACGTTCCTGCGGGCAGGCGGCACGGGCGCCGCCGCGCTGCTGGCCACGTCCCTGACCGGCGGGACCGCCTCCGCCGTGCCGGAGCGGACCCGGGAGCACCCCAACGTCGCGCTGATCCGCCGTTACTACGAGGCGTACGGGTCCGGCGATCTCAATGCCCTCAAGCAGTTCTTCACACCGGACATCCGGTGGACGATCCCGGGACACCATCCGCTCGCCGGGACCAAGACCGGTGCGGACGAGGTGATCGCCTTCTTCGGCGAGCTCGCCCGTGCTGGATTCCGCGCGGAAGTGCTGTACCTCGCCGCGGACGGCGACCGGGTGGTCGATCTGCACCGCGGCTGGAGCACCACGCCCGCCGGGCTGGACATCACCTGGGTGCTCGCCTATCGCATCCAGGGCAGGCGGATCGCCGAGGCGATCAACTTCGCGTCCGACCAGCACGCCGCCGACGCGTTCTTCTGGCGGCGATATCCGCTGGCACGGATTCCCGACCGTCTCGCCAAGGGCTGAGCGATGGACACCTCACGCAGACGAGTGCTGACCGCGGGTGCCCTGGGGCTCGCGGCGACGGCCATGGCGCCGACCGGCGCGGCCGCCGCCGCGGAACGGTCACGAGGCCGGTTCGACGGCAAAGTCGTGCTGATCACCGGCGCGACCTCGGGTATCGGTGCCGCCACGGCGCGGGCGATGGCGGACGAGGGTGCGAAGGTGTTCTTCTGTGGCCGCCGCGAAAAGCTCGGCCAGGAGGTCGCGGCCGGAATCCGGGCGCGGGGCGGCGAGGCGACCTTCCGCCGCGCGGACGTCCGGGTGGAGGCCGACGTGCGCGGTCTGGTCGACCAGTGCGTGCGCCGTTACGGCCGCTTGGACATCGCCGTCAACAACGCGGGGATCGAAAGCCCGCGCGCGGTACCGCTCGCCGAGCAGACCCTGGCCGAGCTGGAGGACGTCTGGCGCACCAACACGGCCGGGGTCTTCCTCGGGATGAAGTACGAGATCCCGCGGATGCTCGCGCAGGGTGGTGGCGTCATCGTCAACACCGCCTCGATCTCCGCCGAGGTCGGGTTCGCCACCATCGCGCCCTACAACGCGAGCAAGCACGGTGTCACGTCGCTGACCAAGGTCGCGGCGCTCGAGTACGCGGACAAGAACATCCGGGTCAACGCCTTCGCTCCGGGCGCCGTGGACACCCCGATGCTCCGCCGCGCCGCGGAGGCCTTCGGGCTGACCTACGAACAGATCGCGCAGGACTATCCGATCAAGCGCATCGTGCGGCCGGAGGAGATGGCGACCGTGGTGATGTGGCTCAGCTCCCCGGATTCGAGCGCGGTGACCGGGACCGACGTCGACGCGAGCGGCGGTTACCTGACGGGCTGACTCACTTCACGAAGCTGGCGAAGTAGCCGGCCGCCATGTCCTCGTCGCCGTGTCCGGCCGCGGACGCGCGGGCGAAGCGGGCTCGACCGGCCTCGACGGCGTCCAGCCGGACACCCGCGCGGGCCGCGGCCTCCAGCACCAGCCGGGAGTCCTTCTCGGCGTTGTCGACCGAGAAGGCGGTGGTGTAGTCGTTCTCGAGGATCGCGGTGGATTTCGCCTGGAAGTAGCCGTTGTCCATCGGGCCGCCGGTGACGACGTCGACGAAATGCCGCGGGTCGACACCGAGCCCTTCGGCCAGCGAGAGTGCTTCGCCGACGCCGTGGGTCAGCGCGATCACCCAGGTGTTCAGCACCAGTTTGAGCCTGCTCGACGCGCCGGTGCGGCCGTCTTCGCCGACCCACAGCGTGCGCTTGCCGATGGCGTCGAACAGCGGCTGGACGGTCTCGCGGGCCTCGGCGGCGCCCGCCGCCAGGACGATCAGCTGGCCCAGCTCGGCGGGCTGGCGGGTGCCCTGCACCGGCGCGTCGACGAAGACGAGGCCGTGCTCGTCCGCGTACGCGACCAGTTCGTCGACCGCGTCGCCGACGGTGCTGAGCTGGACCCAGATCGTTCCGGCGGCGGGGCCTGCCGCACGGATCGCCTCCAGTACCGCCGGGCCGTCGGTGAGGACCGTGATCACGACCGGCGCGCCCTCCACGGCCTCCGCGGCGCTCGCCGCGACCCGGACACCGTCCCCGGACAGGGCTTCGGCCTTGGCCGGGGTGCGGTTCCAGGCACGGACCTCGAACCCGGCCTTGCTCAGGTTGCGGGCGACCGGGGCACCGATGATTCCGGTGCCGAGCACCGCGACGGTCTTCGTCATGACTTGGCTTGCTCCCTGCCAGTAGTGGAATGGTCGTTAAAAATCCGGCGTGAAACCCGGAAGTCTCACAACGCCTGGACGGTGGTTTCGACGATCTGGGTGAGCGCCCGCCGGTCCGCGGTCTTTCCCAGCACCCGCATGCCGTACATCGCGGCGAGCGTGAACCGCGCCAGCGCCCGCGGGTCCCGGTCCGGGCCGATCTCGCCCGCCTCCCTCGCGGCGGCGAAGGCGGCGTGGAAGGCGTTCTCCACCCGTTCGAAGTCGTGGCGGACACGGGCGGTGACCTCGTCGTCGATCCCGCCGAGCTCGATGGCGGCGTTGACGGCGAGGCAGCCGCGATGCGCGGCCGAGGGGTCCAGCTCGTCGTCGGCGACGTCCATCAGGACCCGCCTGACCCGCGCCCGGATGGACTCCGGCCCGGCCAGCATCTCCTCGATGCGGACGGCCGTCGTCTCCTCGTACCGGCGCAGCGCCTCGCTGAACAGCTGCTGCTTGCCCGAGAACGTGTTGTACAGGCTCCCCCGGCCCAGCCCGGTGCCGTCGACCAGATCCTGGGCCGACGTGGCCGCGTATCCCTTGCGCCAGAACGTACTGACGGCGGCATCGAGTACTTCGGTGGGATCGAATCCCTTGGGGCGGGGCATGGCCGCAGCATGCCACGTTTTGTAACGATCGGTCAAATACGGGGGCCGGGACCTCAGTGTCCGAGCAGGCGCCGGATCTCGGTGACGGCCGCGCGGCCGGCCCGGTTCGCGCCGACCGTGCTCGCGGAAGGGCCGTAGCCGACGAGGTGCAGCCTCGGTTCGGCGACGACGCGGGTGCCGTCCATCCGGATGCCCCCGCCGGCCGCCCGCAGGCGCAGCGGCGCGAGGTGGTCGATCGCGGCGCGGAACCCGGTGGCCCACAGGATGACGTCGGCGGGCTCGAAGGTGCCGTCCGCCCACTCCACGCCGTCCGGCGTGATCCGCTGGAACATCGGGTGCCGGTCGAGGATCCCCGCGTCGAGGCCGGCGCGCACCTCGGGCGTCACCGCCAGGTCGGTCACGCTGACGACGCTCTTCGGCGGCAGGCCCTCGCGGACACGCCGATCGACCTTCGCGACGGCCTCACGGCCCCAGTTCTCGTTGAACGGCTCGTCCCGCCACACCGGCGGGCGCCGGGTCACCCAGCGCGTCGAGCGCGCGAACGGCGCGATCTCCAGCAACAGCTGGACGGCCGACGAGCCACCGCCGACCACGACGACGCGTTTCCCGCGGAAGTCCTCGACGCCGGTGTAATCGGCGGTGTGCAGCTGACGGCCGCGGAAGGTCTCCTGCCCCGGATAGTGCGGCCAGAACGGCCGGTCCCAGGTGCCGGTCGCGCTGATCACCGCGCGCGCTGCCCAGGTTTCCGCCGCGCTCGCCACGACCAGCCGGTCGCCCTCGGCGCTCACCGACAGGACGTCGACGGGCCGGTGGACCGGGAGGTCGTAGGTGCGTTCGAAGCGGCCGAAGTAGTCGGAAACGACGTCGGCCGCGGGCAGTTTCGGATCCGGGGTGCCGAACGCCATCCCCGGGAGGTCGTGGATGCCGTGGACCTTCTCGACGATCAGCGAAGGCCAGCGGTACTGCCAGGCGCCGCCGGGCCGTTTGCCGTGGTCGAGCACGACGAAACCCGCCTCGTTGGCGAATCCCGCGCGGCGCAGGTGATACGCCGCCGACAGACCGGCCTGTCCCGCCCCGATCACCGCCACGTCGACTTCGTGATCCGCCTTCATACCGGGTTCAACGGCTCCCGGAAGCAGCTATTTCCCTCTACGTCACTGTGTCCGCTGCGTCACAGCCCTCACGATGGCGACGATCAGGAGCACCCCGGCGAGCACCACCAGCACCGGCGCCGCCCGTTTGACCACGGATTCGCCCGCGTACTCCATCAGATCGATGGCTTCGCCCTCCGGCACCGGCTTTACCGCTTTCAACGGCGGGCGTTCTTCGGCCTTCTCAGGCTCAGGGGTACCGAGCTTGCCGGACAGGCAGTCCGCGAACGAGTCGAGGATCTTGCCGCCGACCTCGGAGATCATCCCGCGTCCGAACTGCGCCGGTTTCCCGGTGACCGCAAGCTCCGTGGCGACGGCGCCATGGGTGACGCCGTCCTTCTCGGTCAGGGTGAGCGTCACCGTCGCCGACGCCGTGCCCGCGCCGCGGGCGTCCTTCCCGGCGGCCTTGATGACCACCTTCTTCGCGTCGGCGTCCTTCTCGATGAACTGGCCGGTTCCCTTGTAGAGCAGGGAGATCGGCCCGAGCTTGACCTTCACCGTGCCTTTGAAGGCGTCCCCGTCGACTTCGGTGACGGTGGCACCCGGCATGCACGGCGCCACCCGTTCCGGATCAATGACGGCCTTCCAGACCTCGCCGACCGGGGCGGGAACGGTGAATTCGTGGTCGAGCCGCACGGGCCGACCTCCCTTCTGTGTCTCAGCTACCTGCCGCGGCGAGGACCGCCCGGCCGGTCAGCACCCGCGCGAGGTGCTGCCGGTATTCGACGTCGGAGTTGCCGTCGGCCGTCGGATTCGTGCCCTCGGCCGCGCGTTCGGCCGCGGCGCGGATCGCCTCGGCGGTGGCCGCGCAGCCGACCAGCGCCTCCTCGACCCCGGCCGCCCGCACCGGCGTCGAACCCATGTTGGTCAGCGCGACCCGCGCCTCCTCGATGGTGCCCGCCTCGGTGCGGACACAGGCCGCGACCGCGACCATCGACCACGCCTGCGCGACCCGGTTGAACTTCTCGTAGTGCGCGTGCCAGCCGGTGTGCTTCGGCACCCGGACCTCGACCAGGAGTTCGTCCGCGGCGAGCGCGGTGGTGAACATGTCCTGGAAGAAGTCCGCCGCGGCGACCGTCCGCCGCCCGCCCGGCCCGGCGACGACGAGTTCGCAGCCGAGCGCGAGAACGGGGCCGAGCAGGTCACCGGCGGGATCGGCGTGCGCGATGGCGCCGCCGAACGTGCCGCGGTGGCGGATCTGCGGATCGGCCACCGTGTCGGTGGCGGCCTTGAGCAACGCGGCGTGCTCGGCGACCAGCGTGTCCCGCTGGACGTCGTAATGCGTGGTCATCGAGCCGATGACCAGCACGTCGCCGTCCTCGCGGACGCCGCGCAGTTCGGCGACCTTCCCGAGGTCGACCAGCGTGGTCGGCGTGGCGAGCCGCATCCGCAGCACCGGCAGCAGGCTCTGCCCGCCCGCCAGCACCTTGGCGTCCTCGCCCGCCTCGGCGAGCGCGCTGATCGCTTCGTCCACTGTGGACGGAGCGACGTAATCGAACGGGGCCGGGATCACTGGGCACCTCCGGTGGCGTCGATCGAACCGAGACCGCCACCGGCTTCGGAGCCCAGCCCGCCCGCGGCGGCCGACCCGTGCTGGATGGCGTGCCAGACCCGCATCGGGGTCAACGGCATTTCGATGTCGTTCACCCCGAAGTGCCGGACGGCGTCGACAACGGCGTTGACCACCGCCGGGGTCGAGGCGATCGTGCCCGCCTCCCCGACTCCCTTGGCGCCCAACGGGTTCGTCGTCGACGGGGTCTCGGTGCGGTCGGTGGTGAAGCTGGGCAGATCCGCGGCCGACGGGAGCAGGTAGTCGGCGAAGGTCCCGGTGGTCAGCGTGCCGCCTTCGTCGTGGACGGCCTCCTCGAACAACGCCTGGGCGATGCCCTGCGCGAGCCCGCCGTGCACCTGGCCTTCGACGATCAGCGGGTTGACGGCCACGCCGACGTCGTCGACGCAGACGTAGGAGCGCAACCGCACGCGCCCGGTCTCGGTGTCGACCTCGGCCGCGCACAGATGCGTGCCGTGCGGGAACGAGAAGTTCTCCGGATCGAACGTGTCCGACGAGTCCAGCGAGGGCTCGACGCCGTCCGGCAGGTTGTGCGCCGAGAACACGGCCCACGCGATGTCCTGGATGGACGTCGAGGAATCCGTGCCCTTGACCGAGAACTTGCCCGCCGAGAATTCGAGGTCGTCCTCGGAGCACTCCATCAGATGCGCCGCGATCGGCTTGGCCTTGGCGAGGACCTTGTCCGCCGCCTTGACCACCGCGATCCCGCCGACCACGAGCGACCGGGAGCCGTAGGTGTCCATGCCCTTGTGCGAGGACTGGGTGTCGCCGTGGATGACCTCGATGTCCTCGAACGGGACACCGAGTTTGTCGGCGACGATCTGGCTCCACGCCGTCTCGTGGCCCTGGCCGTGCGCGGAGGCGCCGGTGATGACCTCGATCTTGCCGGTGGGCAGCACGCGGATCTCCGCGTGTTCCCAGCCGCCTGCCGCGTAGTCCAGCGAGCCGAGCACCCGCGACGGCGCGAGACCGCACATCTCGGTGAACGTCGAGATGCCGATGCCGAGCTGGACCGGGTCGCCCGATTCCCGCCGTTCCTTCTGCTCGCGGCGGAGGCCGTCGTAGTCGAAGAGTTCCTTGGCCTTGGCGGTGGCGGCCTCGTAGTTGCCCGAGTCGTAGGTCAGCCCGGCCACCGTCGTGAACGGGAACTCCTCGTGCTTGATCCAGTTCTTCTCGCGGATCTCCATCGGGTCCATGCCGAGTTCGACGGCGAGTTCGTCCATCATCCGCTCGATCCCGAACGTGGCCTCCGGCCGCCCGGCGCCGCGATAGGCGTCGGTGAGCGTGGTGTTGGTGAACACGTTGGTGCAGGCGAAGTGGTACGCCGGGAACTTGTAGATCGCGTTGAACATGAACGCGCCGAGGATCGGCACGCCGGGGCCGACGAGACCGAGGTACGCGCCCATGTCGGCGAGCAGTTCGACCTTGAGGCCGGTCACCGTGCCGTCGCGGTTCGCGGTGATGGTGAGGTCCTGGATCTGGTCGCGGCCGTGGTGCGCGGCGACCATCGTCTCCGAACGGGACTCGGTCCACTTCACCGGTTTGCCGAGTCGCTTGGCGATGAGCGTCGACATCATCTCTTCGGGCAGCACGGCGATCTTGCCGCCGAACCCGCCGCCGACGTCGGGCGCGATCACCCGCACCTTGTGCTCGGGGAGCCCGAGCGTGGCCGCGGTCATCGTCTTGAGGATGTGCGGGACCTGGGTGGCCGACCACATGACCAGCTGATTGCCCGTCGGGTCGACCACGCACGCCCGCGGTTCCATGAACGCCGGCACCAGGCGCTGCTGGCGGAACCGCCGCTTGAGCACGACCTCGGAATTCGAGATCGCGTCCTCGACGCTGGAACCCGTTCCCGCGTCTGCGGAATCGAAGACCCAGACCGCGTTCTGGTTGGTGCCGAGATCTTCATGCACCAGCGGCGCGCCCTCGGCGAGCGCGTTCTCCAGACCGAGGACGACCGGCAGTTCGTCGTAATCGGCGTCGATCATTTCGAGGGCGTCGTGCGCTTCGGCCGAGGTGCGGGCGACGACCACCGCGACCCCCTCACCGGCGAAGTTCACCGTGTCCGAAGCGAGGATGGGCCGCCTCGGCGATTTCATGTCGGGCGTGATCGGCCACGCGCACGGCATGCCGATGGCGTCCTCGGGGTCGAGGTCCTTCCCGGTGAAGACCGCGACCACGCCGGGCGCGGATTTCGCCTCGGTGACGTCGATCGAGACGATCTTGGCGTGCGCGAACGGGCTGCGGAGCACCGCGAGATGCAGCATGCCGGGCAGGGTCAGGTTGTCGGTCCAGCGGGTCCTGCCGGTGATGAGGCGTTCGTCCTCCTTGCGGCGACGGGACTTGCCGACCTCCGGCTCGATCGTGGAGGTCATCACTCACCACCCGCGCCGACACGGGAAGCGGTGTCCGAAGCGAGCCGCTCGGCTTCGGGGCCGGCACCGGGCCGCATCTCGTGGGCGGCGTCGCGCACCGCGCGGACGATGTTCTGGTAACCCGTGCAGCGGCACAGGTTGCCTTCGAGCCCTTCGCGGACCGCCTTCTCGTCCGGATCGGGATTGTCGGCGAGCAGGTCGATCGACTGCATGATCATGCCGGGAGTGCAGAAACCGCACTGGAGCGCGTGGTTCTCGTGGAAGGCCTTCTGCACCGGGTGCAGTTCGCCGTCGCGGGCGAGTCCCTCGATCGTGGTGACCTCGCAGCCGTCGGCCTGGACCGCGAGTACCGAACAGGATTTCACGCTGTGCCCGTCGAGGTGGACGGTGCAGGCGCCGCAGTTGCTGGTGTCGCAGCCGACCACGGTGCCCACCTTCCCGAGCCGTTCGCGCAGATGGTGCACGAGGAGGGTCCGGGGCTCGACGTCGTCTGTGTAGCTGGTGCCGTCGACGGTGACGGTGATGCGCATCAGGCCTCCAAAAGCAAGAGAAACCCCGCGCTGGTCCGGGGTCGTTCGGGAGCGGCCGGTCATTCGGTTGTCACGGACCGACCCCGGAGCGACCGTGATCGGACTCACAGTCGAGCGTGCTACTCAGCGCCTGCCAGGGCAACCCCCACCAGGGGGTGACTCGCGAACGGCTCCGCAGATGCGGTTGTACTCCGGGGAAATCGGTGCAGATGCGGGGAAAGCGCAAGTGTCCATTCGGTACAGGGGGTCGTGAGTGGCGATTCGGGTTCTAACCCGAATCGCCACTCACGACCACGTCGGCGGCCAGACGGCGTTGGCCCCGGTGACCACGGTGGCGACCCGGTCGCCGGGGAGGTCGTGCACGGTCAGCGCGGCCAGTCCGGCGGCCCCGGCGGGTTCCGGCAGGACACCGAGGGTTTCCGCGCCCAGCCGCATGGCCGCGCGCAGATCGTCGTCCTCGACCAGCACGAAGTCGTCCACCAGCGACCGCAGGCGCCGGACGGATTCGGGTTCCGGGGTGCGGATCGAGATGCCACCGGCGAACGAGTTCACCCGGTCGACGGTGACCGGCTCACCGGCCAGCCAGCTCGTCGCCATCGCCCGCGCCGACGTGGTCCCGACGCCGACGACACGGACGTCCGGCATGTGCGCCTTGAGCCAGAGCGCAACGCCGGCGATCAGCGCGCCGTCGCCGACCGGGAGCACGACCGTGTCGATCGCGCCCGCTCCCGCCAGTTCCAGCCCGATCGTGCCCGCCCCTTCGGAGATCGCGGGATCACGGCCGTCGACCACGAAGACGCGGTCCGGCGCTTCGGCGGCGAAGGCGGCAGCGACGACCTTCACCTCGCCCTCGACCCTCCGCACCCGCGCCCCCAGGGTCTTGATCCGCCGCAGCTTGACCGGGGAGACGTCGGCCGGGACGAACACCTCGGCCCGCAATCCGCGTTTCCTGGCGGCGTACGCGACGGCCTGCCCGAAGTTGCCGCTGGTTCCGCACACCATCGTGGTGCCCGGCTCCAGCCCGGCGGCGAAGTAGTCCGCGCCCCGGCCTTTGAAGCTGCGCAACGGATTCAGCGTCTCGATCTTCACCAGCACGGAACGGCCGAGCCGTGCGTTCAGCTGTTCGTCGCCGTACTGCGGGGAGTTCAGGAAAACGGGATCGATCACCTTCGCCGCCTCGGCGACGTTGTCCAGCTTGAGGTCCATGACCCTCAAGCTAGGCCGGAGGCCGATCATGCCGATTGTAAATTTTCCCGCCCGCGTGCAAAAATCTTGCGTGCCTCTCGACGAGATCGACCATCTGCTGCTCGACCTCGTCCAGGCCGACGCGGCGCGCCCCCTGCACGACTTGGGCGACGCCGTCGGCCTCTCCCCCAGCGCGGTGCAGCGGCGGCTGACCCGGCTGCGCGCCGCGGGCGTGATCCGCGCCGAGGTCGCCGTGCTCGATCCGGAGACGCTGGGCGCGGGGATGACGTCGGTCATCCTGGTCGCACTGACCGACGACGACGAAAAGCGCCACACGGCCTTCCGCGAGCGGATGCTGGCGGAGCCCCGCGTCCAGCACTGCTACAGCATCGTCGGGCAGTGGGACTACGTCGTCGTGCTGCTCACCCCGGATCTCAAGGCGAGCCGGTACCTGTCCAGGAAGCTGTTCGACAAGCACGTCAAACGGTTCGAGACCCTGCCCGCGTTCGAGGTGGTCAAATCGAGCCAGGCGGTGCCGGTGCCCGGTGTCAGCCGTGGATCCGGCCGCTGAGCTCGGCGAGCCGCGAGCCCGAACCGCCCCACCGCAGCGCGATGATCTCGGCCGCGATCGACACCGCGGTCTCCTCGGGGGTCCGCGCGCCGAGGTCGAGGCCGATCGGCGATGACAGCCTTTCGAGCTCCGCCTCGGTGACCCCGGCCTCGCGCAGCCGCGCGAACCGGTCGTCGTGGGTCTTGCGCGAGCCCATCGCGCCGACGTAGCCGACGTCGAGGCGCAACGCGACCTCCAGCAACGGAACGTCGAACTTCGGGTCGTGGGTGAGCACGGCGATCGCGGTCCGGCCGTCGACCCGGCCGGCGTCGGCTTCGGCCTTGAGGTAGCGGTGCGGCCAGTCGACGACGACCTCGTCGGCGTCGGGGAACCGGCTCTTCGTCGCGAACACGGGCCGCGCGTCGCAGACCGTGACCTGGTAGCCGAGGTACGCGCCCATCTTCGCCATCGCGGCGGCGAAGTCGATCGCGCCGAAGACCAGCAGGCGCGCGGGCGGCTCGAAGGAGTTGACGAAGACCGTCATCCCCTCGCCGCGGCGCTGCCCGTCCGGCCCGTAGTGCAGGGTGCCCGTGCGGCCGCCGGCGAGCATGCCGCGCGCGTCGTCGACGACGGCGTCGTCCATGCGCGAGGAACCGAGCGAACCCGCGACACGATCCGGCCAGACGACGAGATGCTCGCCGACCATGCCCTCCCGCTCGTGCTCGATCACCGTGACCACGGCGACCGGCTGTCCACTGTGGACCGATTCGACGACGTCACCGAGCTCCGGCATCGAGTCGCGGTCGATGTGCTGGACGTAGATGTCGATGATCCCGCCGCAGGTCAGCCCCACGGCGAAGGCGTCGTCGTCGGACACGCCGTAGCGCTGCAGCACGGGCGCGCGTTCGGCGACCACCTGCTGCGCGAGCTCGTAGACGGCGCCCTCGACGCAGCCACCGGAGACGCTGCCGGTGACCGTGCCGTCCGGGGCGACGAGCATCGCCGCGCCGGGGCTCCGCGGCGCCGACGAGAACGTCGCCACCACCGTGCCGACCCCCACCGTCTCGCCTGCCGCCCAGCGGCGGTGCAGTTCGTCCAGTACGTCACGCATCGGCGATCTCCACGAGAAGTCGTTCCAATGTGGCCAAACTGTGCCCGGCGAGCAGCCGATCGAGGTGCGGGAGCGCGGCCACGATGCCGGACTGCACGGGAGCGTAACCCGCCCGCCCCGCGTGCGGATTCACCCAGAATACGACGTGCGCGAGCCTCCGCAGCCTCGCGAGCTGCTCGCCGAGCAGGCCGGGGTCGCCCCGTTCCCAGCCGTCGGAGAACACGGTGACCACGGATCGCCTGGCCACACCGCGTTGTCCCCACCGGTCGAGGAACGCCCGCAAGGTCTCGCCGAGCCTGGTCCCGCCCGCGAAATCGGGGACCGCGGCGGCCGCGGCGAGCATCGCGTGCTCGGGATCGCGCAGCCGGAGCTGCCGGGAGACCCTGGTGAGCCGGGTGCCCAGGGTGAACACCTCGACCCGGCCGGGAGCGCACCGCGCCACGACGTGCGCGAACCTCAGCAGGGAGTCGGCGTACGGCCCCATCGAGCCGGAGACGTCGATCAGGAGGACGACGCGGCGCGGTTTGCTCCCCTTCCGCCGGTACGCCAAGCGCACGGGCTCGCCGCCCCCGGCCAGCATCGCGCGGAGCGTGCGCGACGGATCGAGCGTGCCCCGCCGGGCGGCGCGACGGCGTGGGGACGGACGCACCGGGAGCGCCGGGCGCAGTTTCGCGAGCAGTTCCCGCAGGTGGGCGCGTTCGGCGACACTCAGCTCGGCGAGATCGCGGTGCCGCAGGATCTCTTCGTCGCTCGCCGCGACGCGGAGTTCGTCGGGCTCCGCGGCGGACTCGCCTTGGCCCGCCTGCGCGAGCGTGGCGATCCTGGCTCGCTTCGGGGCCGCTTCCCGGCTTCGCCGCCGTGGTCCGGCTTCCTTTTCGGTGAACCAGCCGTCGAACGCGGCGTCGTAGCGCGGCAGGTCGTCGGGATCCGCGCACAGCGTCAACCGCCCGGCCCAGTACAGCTGGTCCGGATCGGCCAGGTCGATCTCGCCGACGGCTCCGAGGTACGCCTGCACTCGGTGCGCGTCGCACGGCAAACCGGCTTCGCGCAATGCCTCCGCGAAGCCGACGAAGCCCGCCAGTGGATCGCTCACTCCTCCATTGTGCGCGCGTTTCGTCCTCTGGATGCGGTACTTGCACGCGCAAGTACCGCATCCAGAGGACGAAACGCGCGTCAGCGGCGGGCGAAGACGGGGGTCTTTTCGCGCAAGGGGCCCATGCCGCCCAAGAAGGCCGCGAGGGCGATGAGCCGCGGGAACCGGTCCGAGACGCGAAGCGGCAACGGCACGGTCCGCTCGTTCAGCGTCCCGTCGAGAGCGGGCTCGATGAGCCTCTTGTGCTCCTCCAGTTGCTGCTTCTGGGCGAGCGAGACGATCACGGATCGCCGTCGCTGCACGCGGGCGAGATCCCGGGCGGTCAGTGTCCCGCGCAGCAGCGGGGCGGCGAGGATCCGCGCGGCCGCCACCGCGTCCTGCACCGCGATGTTGACCCCCATTCCGCCGGCCGGTGACATCGCGTGCGCGGCGTCGCCGATGCAGAGCACCCGGCCGGAGTACCAGCGCGGCAGCTTGGACATCCGCACCTTCAGCAGTTTGACGTCGTCCCAGCCGCGGATCTCGTTCACTTGCCGGTCGTTCCAGCCGAACAGGCCGCCGATCCGCTCCCGGAACCTGTCGATCCCTTCGGCGCGCTGCGCGGCGTCCTGCCCCTTCCGGATCAGGTACGACGTCTGGAAGTAGTCGCCGCGGTCCATGGTCATCCCGGCGAGCCCGCCCTCGAACCGGCCGAACACCTGCGCTTCCTTGCCGGTGTCCTCGAGTTTCGGCACCCGGACCCACCAGACGTCCATCGGCACCTCGTACTCCTTCGGCACGAGCCCCGCCTCGGCGCGGATCAGCGAGTCCCGGCCGTCACAGCCGACCACGAGCGGTGCGGCCAGTTCGCGTTCCTCACCGTCGGCGTCGCGATAACGCACGCCGCCGCCCTCGCGCAGGCCGAGCACTTCGGCTCCCATTCGCAGGGTGAACGTCGGTTCCTCGGCCGCGGCTCCGGCGAGCAGGTTCAGGAAATCCCATTGCGGAACCATCGCGATGTATTTGTGCGGCCCCGGAATTCGGCTGAAATCGGCGGCGACGATGGTCGCGCCGCCGATCAGCAACCGCATCTTCTCCAGCCGTCGCGACGGCAATTCCGCGAAACGCGCACCGAGCCCGAGTTCGTCGAGCAGCATCAGCGTCGGCGGATGCACCGTGTCACCGCGGAAATCGCGGAAGAAGTCGTGGTGCTTTTCGAGAACGGTGACCTCGACCCCGGCCCGCGCCAACAGGAGCCCGAGCACCATCCCCGCCGGACCGCCCCCCACCACACAGCACTGTGTACGTTCCATGGTCGAGTTGTAGCGCGCGGAATGGCGCCGCCGCCATGGACCTAGGTCCTGTCGAGAGGCCGCCTCCTGGCCGACGCGTGTCGCGAAAGCCACTTTCGCGACGTCTGATGTCCCGAAAGTGGCTTTCGCGACACCGCCACCCTTTGCCTTACCTCTCGCGAAGTCCCGCCACGAGCACCCCGACCATCTTGCGCGCGTTGTAGCGCGGATCGCTTTCGGCGCCGATGCAGAGGTTCCCGACGCCGCGCATCACTTCGAGCGCCTCGAGATCGGAGCGGATCTCCCCCGCTTCCGCCGCCGCGCCGAGCAGCCGGGCGCACACCGGCAGGAGGGTGTCGAGGAAGTAGGTGTGCAGCGTCTCGAATCCGGCGTTGTCGGACTGCAGCACCGCCGCCAGCCCGTGTTTGGTGACCAGGAAATCGACGAAGAGGTCGATCCAGCGCCGCAACGCCTCATAGGGGGAGTCGCTCGACGCCAGCAGTTCCGGCCCCGCTTCGGCGCACGCGTCGACCTGATGCCGGTAGACGGCGACGATGAGGTCGGCCCTGGTCGGGAAATGCCGGTAGATCGTGCCCATCCCGACGCCGGCCTTGGCCGCGATGTCGCGGACCGGCGCCTCGACGCCCGAGGTGACGAAGACCGCGGCCGCGGCGTCGAGCAGGGTCTTCTCGTTGCGGCGGGCGTCCGCGCGTTTGGCCTTGGTGCCCTCTTCACTCATCACGCCACTCCTCTGCCAGCGGGCTTGCCAAACGGAACACTGCTCCGTATCGTTAGCGGAGCAGTGTTCCGCTTGCTTATTTTGCCATGGAGGACATCGTCATGCAGTACCGCACCTTGGGCAGGACCGGCGTGCAGGTCAGCACCCTCGCGCTCGGCGCGATGAACTTCGGCGCGATCGGGCGCACCACCCAGGACGAGGCCACCGCCATCGTCGACGCCGCCTTGGCCGCCGGTGTCAACCTGATCGACACCGCGGACATGTACAGCGCCGGGCAGTCGGAGGAGATGGTCGGCAAGGCCATCGCGGGCCGCCGTGAGGACATCGTGCTGGCCACGAAGGCGAGCATGCCGATGGGTGACGAGCGCAACCACCAGGGCGCTTCCCGTCGCTGGCTGGTCACCGAACTGGACGACAGCCTGCGCCGCCTCGGCGTCGACCACGTCGACCTCTACCAAATCCACCGCTGGGACCCGAAGACCAGCGACGAGGAAACCCTTTCCGCGCTGACGGATCTGCGGCAGGCGGGGAAGATCCGCTACTTCGGTTCGTCGACGTTCCCCGCTTATCGCATCGTGCAGGCCCAGTGGGCCGCCCACGAACTCCGTACGGGCCGCTACGTCACCGAGCAGCCGAGCTACTCGATCCTCCAGCGCGGGATCGAATCGCAGGTCCTGCCGGTGACCGAGGAATACGGGATGGGCGTGCTCGCGTGGAGCCCCCTGGCGTCCGGCTGGCTGTCCGGCGCGGTCCGGGAAGGCCGCGAGATCAGCACGAACCGCTCGGCGGTCATGCCCCAGCGTTTCGATCTGACGCGGCCCGCCAACCGGGCCCGGCTGGAAGCCGTCGAACGGCTGATCAAGGTCGCCGATCAGGCCGGGCTGACTCTGATCCAGCTCGCACTCGGCTTCGTCGTCGCGCATCCGGGGGTGACGAGCGCGATCATCGGCCCCCGCACGCTGGATCACCTCGAGTCGCAACTCGCCGCCGCGGACACCGTGCTCTCCGCCGACGTCCTCGACGCGATCGACGAGATCGTGGCCCCGGGCACCGACCTGGCCCCGGAGGAGAAGCACGACACCCCGCCCGCCTTGCTCGACGCGTCGCTGCGGCGCCGCTGACGCTCAGGCGAGCAGTTTGTCCAGCTTGGCCCGGACCCTGTCCAGGTCTTCGCTGTACTTGAGCACCGAACCGAGGGTCCGGGCGGCGGTCGCGGCGTCCAATTCGGACATCCCGAGCGCGAGGAGCGCCTGCGCCCAATCGAGGGATTCCGCCACGCCAGGCGGTTTCAGCAGCTCCATCGCGCGAAGCCGCTGCACCGCCGTCGCGACCTGTGTCGCGAGCGCCTCGCCAAGGTTCGGGATCTTGCGGCGCAGGATCTCGATTTCGCGGCCGAGGTCCGGATGTTCGAGCCAGTGATAGAGACAACGGCGCTTCAGCGCGTCGTGCACCTCCCGCGTCCGGTTGGAGGTGAGCACCACGAGCGGCGGATGCTCGGCGCGCACCTCGCCGAACTCGGGGATCGTCACCGCGTTCTCGTCGAGGAGTTGTAGCAGGAAGGCTTCGAACTCGTCGTCGGCGCGGTCGATCTCGTCGACCAGCAGGACACACGGCGCGGTCTGCAACGCCTTCAGCAACGGCCGGGAGAGCAGGAAACGCTCGGTGTAGAGGGACTGTTCGGCGGTCTCGACGTCGAGGCCGCCGTCACCGGCGGCTTCCAGCGCCCGCAGATGCAGCAATTGGCGGGGGAAGTCCCATTCGTACAGTGCCTGCGCCGCGTCGATCCCCTCGTGACACTGGAGCCGGATGAGCGGCATGCCGAGCGCTTCGGCCAGTCCCAGCGCGAGCGAGGTCTTGCCGGTGCCCGGTTCGCCCTCGCAGAACAGCGGGCGGCCGAGCGCCACGGCGAGGAACCCGGCCGTGGCGATGCCGTCGTCGGCGAGATAGCCGACCGTTTCGAGGGCTTCGGCCAGTTTCTCGGGCGATTCGACGGTCACGTGCCGATCGTAAGCCTCGGTGAGCCGGAGATCAGCCCGGAAGATCCTCGCGGCGGTGGCCGATGTCGCCCGCTGACGACGACTGGACGGTGTCGCGAAAGCCACTTTCGGGACATCAGACGTCGCGAAAGTGGCTTTCGCGACGTCTGTGAGCCGGAGATCAGCCCGGAAGATCCTCGCGGCGGTCCACGTCGTGCCCGCTGCCGAGGTCGCCGCATTCGACGAGCCGCAGGTCCTGGCGTCCCTTGAGCCAGTCCCGGGCGCCCTTGTCCCCGGACGCGCCCGCGACGATCTCCGGCCACCATCGGCGGCCGAGTACGACGGGGTGACCGGGAACGCCTTCGTACGCGGCACGCGCGACGGTGACTTCGCCGGCCCCGGCGGCGACCCGGCGGACCACTTCGGCGCCGACGCCGGGCAGGTCCACGAGATGCACGACGACGGCTTCGGCATCGGTTCCGGTGAGCGCCCTCAGGCCGGCGCGCAAGGACGCGCCCATGCCGGACTCCCAGTCTTCGGCCACGACAGCGGCCTCGGGGGCGGGCAGGATCGCGCGGACTTCCGCGGCCGCGGCACCCAGCACCACCCGGATCGGCGCGCAACCCGCGTCGGTGAGCACGCGCAGCGACCGGACGACGAACGGCTCGCCGTCGAGGACGGCCAGCGCCTTCGGCCCGCCGAACCGGCGCCCGGCTCCGGCCGCGAGCAGCAGCCCGGCGACCTCAGCCATGCCGCGCTTTGGAGGGCGGCGCCGACGCCAGATCGGTCTCGATGGCGCGTGCCGCCGCGAGCAACGGCGGCAGCAGTTCCCGTTCGACCGACTCACGGGTGGTTCGGCTGGCGTGGGTGGAGAGGTTGACCGCGGCCACGACCCTGCCCTGCCGGTCGTGGATCGGCGCGGCGATCGAGCGGAGACCCTCTTCGAGTTCCTGGTCGACCATCGCGTAGCCCTGCTCGTGGACCCTGACCAGCTCGGCGCTCAACTCGTCCGGTCTGCTCTTGGTGCGCGCGGTGAGCTTGTCGAGCCTCGCCCCGGCGAGGTATTCCCGCAGGTCGGCGTCATCGAGGCCGGCCAGCAGGACATGCCCCATCGACGTCGCGTGGGCGGGAAAGCGGGTGCCGACGTTGATGCTGACCGTCATGATCCGCGAAACGGCCACCCGGGCGACGTAGACGATGTCCGGGAGTTCGAGCACGGAGACCGAGCTCGACTCGTGCACCTCGGCGGAGAGCCGCTCCAGATGCGGCTGGGCGACCTCCGGCAGTGACAGGCTCGACAGATACGAGTAGCCGAGTTCGAGGACGCGCGCGGTGAGCGAGAAGTATTTGCCGTCCGTGCGGACGTACCCGAGATCGACGAGGGTGAGCAGGAACCGGCGGGCGGCCGCCCTGGTGAGCCCGGTCGCGCGGGCGACGTCGCTCAGGGTGAGTTCCGCCGCGTCCGCGTTGAACGCCTTGATCACGGCCAGCCCGCGCTCCAGCGACTGGACATGATGCGCCCCGCGCTCGGTCACCTCGCCTTCGTCCATATGAGAACCCTAGGACGTGTCCGGTAACTCTGTTCGATGGGCTTCGTGATCCAAGTGGTTCCTGACGGTGCGGGCGGTTCAGCCTCGTACCGGGTTGTACTCGGCTGAACTGCCCGTGCCGTCAGGGACCGCTTGGGCGCGAAGACCGCGGACAGAGTTACCGGACGCGTCCTAGCCGCCTCCCTTTTCCTGGGCGGCAGGCTCACCGAGTTCGGCCAGGACCCGCTGCGCGACGGCGAACGCGGCGTTGGCGGCCGGGGCACCCGCGTACACGGCGGTGTGCAGCAGGACCTCGGAGATCTCCTGCGCGGTGAGTCCATTGTGGACGGCGGCGCGGACGTGCATCGCGAGCTCGTCGTGGGCGTGCAGCGCGGTGAGCGCGGCCAGGGTGACGCAGCTGCGGGTCTTGCGGTCGAGCCCGTCCCTCGACCAGACCGATCCCCAGGCGCCCCGGGTGATGTAGTCCTGGAACGGGCGGCTGAACTCGGTGGTGCGGGCGACCGCCCGATCGACGTGCTCGTCCCCGAGGACCTCGCGGCGCACCTTCATGCCGGTCTCGTAGGTGTCGTCGGTCATCGGGCGGCCTCCAGGTGTTCGAGGATCAACGCGGTGAACCGCTCGGGCTGTTCGAAGCTCCCGAGATGCGCGGCGCTTTCGACGACTTCGAGCCGCGCGTCGGGGATGCCGCCCGCGATCACCTCGGCGTGCTCGACCGGGGTGGCCGGATCCTCGGCCCCGGCGATCACCAGGGTCCGCGCCGCGATCTTGGGCAGGTCACCGACGAGGTCCATCGTTTCGATGGCCTGGCAGGACGACGCGTAACCCTCGGCGGGAACGCCGGCGATCATCTCGCGCAGGTACGCGGCCCGCTCGGGGTGGGCGGCGGCATACCCGGCGGTCAGCCAGCGGCCGACCCCGGCCTCGGCGACCGCGGCGGTGCCCTGCTCGCGGACCGTCTTCGCCCGGTCCGCCCACATGCTCGGCGGCCCGAGCTTCGCGGACGTGCAGCACAGCACGAGGCTCGCGATCCGGTCCGGTGCGTTCACCCCGAGCCACATCGCGGTCATCCCGCCGAGCGAGAGCCCGACGACGTGGGCACGCTCGGCCCCGTGCTCGTCGAGCAGCGCGATCAGGTCGCCGCCGAGGTCCGCGAGGGTGTACGGCCCGGGCGGGACGGGTGACGCGCCATGCCCGCGGGTGTCGTACCGGATCACCCGGAAACCCTGCTCCACCAAGGGTTTCACCTGCGGTTCCCACATGCGGTGATCGCTGCCGAGCGATCCGCTGAACACCACGACGGGGCCGTCCGCGGGCCCTTCCGCGACGCTGTACACCGGCTCAGACATCGAAGAACACCGTCTCCCCCTCGCCCTGCAACCGGATGTCGAACCGGTAACCGTCGCCGTCCTTGGTGGCGACCAAGGTTCCCCGGCGGGCCTCCGGGACCGACGCCAGCACCGGATCCCCGGAGTTGTCGTTGTCCTCGAAGTAGATCCGGGTGACCACCCGGTGCAGGAGTCCGCGGGCGAAGACCGAGACGTCGATATGCGGCGCTTGCGTGCTGCCGGCCGGACCGGGCAGCGAACCGGGCATGATCGTCCGGATCTCGTAGTGGCCGCCCGGATCGGTGGGGCAGCGTCCGAAGCCCCGGAACCCACTCGCGACCGCTCCGCGCGGGTCGTCGGGGTGATCGAACCGGCCGTCGGCGTCGGCCTGCCAGGTCTCGATCATCGCGTCCGGCACCGGTTCGCCCGCGCCGTCGAGGACGCGGCCGTGGATCCGGACCGCGGCGGGCTCGTCCGCGGGGACGACGTCCGGTCCGTCCGGCCAGGGCAGGCCGATGGACAGGTACGGGCCGACGGTCTGGGAAGGCGTCGTCTCCGGCATCAGTGCTCGTCCTCCTCGTCCTCGAAGACCGAGGCCTCGCGGCCGCGCACGACGATGTCGAACTGGAAGGCCAGCGCCCACTCGGCTTCCGTGCGGTCGAGATCGAAACGCGCGATCATCCGCTGCCGGGCCTTCTCGTCCGGGATGGAGTTGAAGATCGGGTCCTGCGAGAACAGCGGGTCTTCCGGGAAGTACATCTGGGTGACCAGCCGCTGGGTGAACGCGCTGCCGAACACCGAGAAGTGGATATGTGCCGGCCGCCAGGCGTTGTCGTGGTTCTTCCACGGATACGCGCCCGGTTTGATGGTGGTGAAGGTGTAGCGCCCTTCGGAGTCGGTGAGCGTCCGGCCCGCGCCGTCGAAGTTGGGGTCCAGCGGGGACGGCCAGCGGTCCCCGGTGTGCCGGTACCGGCCGCCCGCGTTCGCCTGCCAGATCTCCACGAGCGAATCGCGGATCGGCCGCCCGTCGCCGTCGAGCAGCCGCCCGGTGACGATGATCCGCTGGCCCTGTGGCTCCCCCGCGTGTCCCTTGGTGAGGTCGTTGTCGAATTCGCCGATCCGGCCCGGCCCCAGCGCGGGACCGGTGACCTCGGTCAGCAGATGTGGGAGCACGATCAACGGCTCTTTCGGATGCCGCAGCGCCGTCGACCGGTAGCCGGGGTAGCCGAGCGGTGGATGCGTGCCGTCGGGATCGCGCCGGTAGCGCGGGAGCCTCAGTTCTGCGGGTGCGGACATGCTGTTCCTCCAGCGCGACTCAGTGGGCTTCGAGGACGACGGCCAGCCCCTGGCCGACGCCGATGCAGATGGCGGCCAGTCCCCACCGGCCGCCGGTGCGGCGCAGGTGGTGGGCGAGTGTGCCGAGGATCCGGCCGCCGGAGGCGCCCAGCGGATGCCCGATCGCGATCGCGCCGCCGTTCACGTTGACGATCTCCGGGTCGAGCTTCGACCAGTCCCGCAGGCAGGCCAGCGACTGCGCGGCGAAGGCCTCGTTCAGTTCGACGGCGGCCAAGTCCTCCCAGCCGATCCCGGCCCGCTCCAAGGCGATCTCGGCCGCGCGCACCGGGCCGATGCCGAAGACGTCCGGGTCGACGCCCGCCGCGCCCCGGCCGGCGATCCGGGCCAGCGGCGCCTTGCCGAGCCGCTTGCCCGCCGCCTCGTCACCGAGCAGCAGCGCGGAGGCGCCGTCGTTCAACGGCGACGCGTTCGCGGCCGTGACCGTCCCTTGTGGACGGAACACCGGCTTCAGCTTCGCGAGCTTCTCCGGGCTGGAATCCGGCCGGATACCTTCGTCGCGGGTGAGTTCGACTCCCTCGACGGGGACGACGTGGTCGTCGTAGAACCCCTCGTCCCAGGCGCGGGCGGCGTTGACGTGACTGCGCACGGCGAACGCGTCCTGCTCGTCGCGGCCGATGCCGTAGCGCTCGGCGAGCTGCTCGGTGGACTCGCCGAGCGAGACCGTCCACTGCCCGGGCATCTTCGGGTTGACCATGCGCCAGCCCAGCGCGGTCGAGTAGAGCGTCTGGTTGCCCGCAGGGAAGGCCTTCTCCGGCTTCTGCATGACCAGCGGCGAACGGCTCATCGACTCGACCCCGCCCGCGACGGCGAGCGAGGCGTCGCCGACCTGGACCGACCGGCTGGCCTGCATGACGGCGTCGAGACCGGAGCCGCACAGGCGGTTGACCGTGGCGCCGGGCACGCTCGTCGGCCAGCCCGCGAGCAGCGCCGCCATCCGCGCGACGTTCCGGTTGTCCTCGCCGGCGCCGTTGGCGTCGCCGAGCACCACCTCGTCGACGGCGGCCGGGTCGAGGTCGTTGCGCTCGGCCAGCGCCCGCAGGACGGTGGCGGCGAGGTCGTCCGGGCGGACGCCGGACAGGGCGCCGCCGTACTTGCCGAACGGGGTACGGATGGCGTCGAACAGGAAGACGTCGGTCATGCGCTCGCCCTTGTGAGGTCTCGGAGGATGCGGAGTTCTGCCTCGGTCGGCGCCGGGGTGGTTCCCAGGTCGCCTGCCACCTTCAGTTTCCACCCGGTCGCCGCGACGACCTGATCGACCTCGACCCCGGGGTGTACTTCGGTGAGCGTGAGCTCGGCGGTCTCCGGGTCGGGCCGCATCAGGCCGAGGTCGGTGACCACCAGCGTCGGCCCGGCGCCGGGGAGGCCGAGACGCTCGCGGTCGCCCTTGCCGGTGCCATGGCCGAACGAGGTCACGAAGTCGACCTTCTCGACGAACGTGCGAGGGCTTTGTCGGAGCACCACGAACACCTCCCGGCAGGAGGCGGCGATCTCCGGGGCGCCACCCGCCCCTGGCAGGCGCACCTTGGGATTGGCGTAGTCCGGGCCGATGACGGTGGTGTTGATGTTGCCGAACTTGTCCAGCTGGGCGGCGCCGAGGAAACCGACGTCGATCCGGCCGGGCTGGAGCCAGTAGTTGAAGACCTCGGGGACGCTGACCACGGCGTCCGCGGTGTCGGCGAGTTCGCCGTCGCCGATGGACAGCGGGAGCCTGCTCGGCTTCGCGCCGAGGCAGCCGGATTCGTAGATGAGCGTCAGGTTCGGCGCGTGCCCGCGGCGGGCCAGGTTCGCAGCCGTGCTCGGCAGGCCGATGCCCACGAAACAGGACATCCCGTCGCCGAGCGCGCGAGCGGCGGCGACGCTCATCATCTCGTCGGAGGTGTACTCGGTCATGCCTTCACTCCCGTCAGCTCGCCGAGCCAGCGGGTGAAGCTCTCCCGGTCCCGGCCGATCGCGTCCCATGCCTGGTAGGCGTCGTTGTCCCGTTCGTAGTAGCCCGCCGCGTACGACGGCCGCGCGCCACCGGGCACCTCGGCCACGGCGGTGACGGCCCAAGACGGCAGCACGATCGCGCCCGGCCGGGGTTCCAGCTCGTCCACGATCTCCTCGACGGTGACGAGCGACCGCTTCGCCGCGAGCACCGCCTCCTTCTGCACGCCGGTGATCCCCCAGATCTGGACGTTGCCGGACCGGTCGGCGCGCTGGGCGTGGACGATCGTGACGTCCGGGTTGAGGGCGGGCACGGCGGCCAGCCGCTCACCGGTGAACGGGCAGGTGATGGGTTTGATCGTGTCGGTCTGCGCGGCGAGATCGGTGCCGGTGTACCCGCGCAGGACGGCGAACGGCAGACCCGAGGCGCCGGCGACGTACCGGTTCGCCATACCCGCGTGACTGTGTTCCTCTATCTCCAGCGGTACCGGCCACGAATGCTGGACGGCGTCACGGAACCGGTGCAGCGAGCCGACCCCGGGGTTGCCGCCCCACGAGAAGATCAGCTTGCTCGCGCAGCCCGCGCCGATGAGCTGGTCGTAGACGATGTCCGGGGTCATGCGGACCAGCGTCAGGCCGGTGCGGCGCTGGCGGATGATCTCGTGTCCGGCGGCCACGGGGATGAGGTGCGTGAAGCCCTCGAGCGCGACGGTGTCCCCGTCGTGCACCAGCCGTGCCACGGCCTCTTTCAACGACAGCAGCTCAGCCATCCCCACTCCCGGCTTGGTTCGAAGCACTTGTTCGTATCGCGCACACATGTTCTACATATGAACTTAGCACAGCCGAGTGGCCCGTGACACTGCTTCGACCCGGTGAATCCGGATCAGCTCGCGCGACCGCGCAGCCAGCCGCGGTATCGGCGAAGCGCGACGGCCTGCAGCACCGTTTCCACCACCAGGGCCAGTTTCGGGTCGATGCCGGGCTTCGTCGGCCGCCCCGCACCGAGACGGCGCAGCTGCCGCCGGACCCGGGCCATGCCCGCGGCGGACGCGACGGCCTTGTCGCCGATCCGGACCGGCTCGAGTGTCACCTTGGCGTCCTCGTCGTGCCGCCACTTGGCGGGCAGCCCGGGATCGACGGCCAGCGCGCTGCCCATGCCGACGAGTTCGACCCCGCTCGCCAGTACCTCTTCCGCGACCGGCCTGCGGACCACGCCGCCGGTCAGCATCAGCGGCACCGCGCTCGTCCGCACGAGTTGTTCGGCGAGGGTCAGGAAGTAGGCCTCCCGCGCACGGGTGCGATCGTCGCCGGACTGCCCGGTCATCGCCGGGCTCTCGTAGCTGCCACCCGAGAGTTCGACCAGGTCGACGCCGAGCGGCGCGAGCATCGCGATGACCGACGCGGCGTCGTCGGCGTCGAAGCCACCACGCTGGAAGTCGGCGGAGTTGAGCTTGACGGCGACGGCGAATCCGGGCGCCACGACGGCACGGACCGCGCGGACGACGTCGAGCAGGAGCCTCGCCCGGTTCTCCAGGCTGCCGCCCCACCGGTCTTCACGACGATTGGCCAGCGGGGAAAGGAACTGGGAGAGCAGATAACCGTGCGCCGCGTGGATTTCGACCCCGTCGAAGCCGGCCTCTTCGGCGCGGCGGGCGGTCTCGGCGAACCGCGCCACGGTCTCCTCGATCTGCCGCGGGGACATTTCGACCGGGACGGCGAACCGCTTGCTGTTCTTGCCGATGTCCACCCGGACGGCCGACGGCCCCCAGGCGACGCCGGGCATGTCCGCCCCGACCTGACGTCCGGGGTGGTTGATCTGCATCCACACCCGCGCGCCCCCGCTTTTCGCGGCCGACGCCCACTCGCGGAACGGTTCCAGCGGGGAGCGCGCGTCGAGGACGACACCGGCCGGGCCGGTGAGCGCCTCCGCGTGGACCATGACGTTGCCGGTGATGAGCAGCCCGGCCCCGCCTTCGCTCCATCGGCGATACAGCTCGAACAGCGGCTTGCCGGGCACCTGCCCGCGGCTCGCCATGTTCTCCTCCATCGCGGCCTTCACCAGGCGATTCGGCAGCGTCGAGCCGTTGGGCAGAGTGAAGGGTTCGAACACCGGCGAGGAGATCTTCTCGACTGCGGATGACATCGTTGCTCCCGAACGCGTATGTTTACATTGCTCACATAAGCTTAGGAAGGGAATGTAAGCAGTGTCAACATCGACGAAGAGTGGCTACCATCACGGCGACCTGAGGGCGTCGTTGCTGACCACGGCGATGCGCATGCTCGAAGCCGGCGAGCAGTTCTCCCTGCGCGCCGTCGCCCGCGAAGCCGGCGTCTCGGCGACAGCGCCGTACCGGCACTTCGCCGACAGGGACGCCCTGGAGTCGGCCCTGGCCGCGCAAGGCTTGCGCGACCTGAAGGAAGACCTCTCGAAGGGACGCGAGCTTCCGGCGTCGGCGGCGGACCTGGCGGAACTCGCGGTCGCCTACGTCGATTTCGCCCTGCGCCGCCCGGCGTTGTTCCGGCTGATGTTCGGGAACGCCTGCGACACGGGAAGCGAGGAGCGCGTCCAAGCGGCGGCCGACATCCACGAACTCCTGCGGCTGGCGATGGCGCGCGTGTTCTCCGAGCCGTCGGACGCGCTCGCCTCGGCGGGCTGGGCGCTGGCGCACGGGCTGGCGTACTTGTTCCTCGACGGCAAGCTCCAGGTGGAGTCGGACGACGAGGTCGCCGAGCACGTGCGCGCCGCCTTCACCGCGATCCTGGCGGCACGGCCGCGCTGACCGGTGTTGACAGTGCTCACATCAGCCCTTACAGTGGCCGATGTAAGCACCGTAAACATTGGAGATCCGATGGCTCAAGACACGGTCACCGTCGAGCTGGGCGGACGCTCGGTCGACGTCCCGAAAGGCGGGCTGTACGACCGCTACCGGATGGACACCGACCTCGACACCGTCGCCGCCGATCCGCGTGTGAGCGGCGTCGGCTTCTTCCGGCGGCTCCCCAAGGCGCGGGTCGACTCACCGATCGGGCCGACGCTGACGCCCAACTTCTACTACCGGATCGCGACGGCCCGGCTGACGCTGACGGCGCCTTCCCGGGCGATCCGGCGCCGCCTCCCAGCAGAGCTTTCGCCGCTGGAGGTCGCGCCCGGCCTCGGCCTGGTGTCGGTGATGGTGTTCCGGTACGACGTCTGCGACATCGACTTCTACACCGAGGCCGCCGTGGGCATCGCAGTCCGGCCCGCCCGGCATGGCCGGTTCGGGTTCTTCGACCTCGTGACCGGGCTCAAGAACGAGCACCTTCACTCGTACGTGCTGTCACTGCCGGTCAGCAGCGAAATCGCCCAGGTCCGCGGCCACGACGGCTACGGATTCCCGAAATGGGTGACGCGTCTGGACGTCGACATCGATGCCGAGCGCACCGAAGCGCACGTGGCGAACGACCGCGGCGAGACCGACTTCGCCCTTTCGGCGGCGACACCGCGCCAGACCGCGCACCGGTCCGGCGAGCAGGTCTCGAGCCTCACGTCGTACACCACCATCGGGGACGCGTGGCATGCGACACTGAGCCAGACGAACGTCCTTTCGGCGGGCGGCGCGACGTTCCCGCGCGGCGTCGCCCTCCGGCTGGGCGAGGGCAGGCTCTCCGACGACGTCCGCTCGCTCGAACCCCGCCGCCCGATCCGTTTCGACGTGATGACCGAGGGACAACTCGCCCTCCACATGCCGGTCCCCACCTCCGTCCGGGAACAGGAGGCCCGCAAATGACCAAACGCGTTCTGCACGTCGTCACCAACGTCGGTCACTACGACGATCCGTCGCACCCCACGGGTTTGTGGCTCTCCGAGCTCACCCACGCCTACCACGTCTTCGCCGGACGAGGCTTCGAGCAGGCGATCGTCAGCCCCCAGGGCGGACGATCGCCGCTCGAACCCCGCTCGCTGAAATTCCCCAGCTACGACAAGACCGCCAAGGCCTGGCATGCCGATCCGGAGCGGATGGCGCTGCTGGAGAACACCGCGGCGCCCGGCGAGATCGACTCGGCGGACTTCGACGCGATCTACTTCACCGGCGGCCACGCGGTCATGTACGACTTCCCGGACAGCGAAGAGCTGCAGCGGATCACCCGGGAGATCTTCGAACGCGGCGGCATCGTCTCCTCCGTCTGCCACGGCTACTGCGGCCTGCTGAACACGAAGCTGTCCGACGGCTCGTACCTTGTCGCGGGACGCAAGGTCACCGGTTTCGCGTGGCGTGAGGAAGTCCTCGCGAAGGTGGACAAGCTCGTGCCCTACAACGCCGAAGAAGAGATGAAGAAGCGCGGCGCGCTCTACGAAAAGGCGAAGCTGCCCTTCGTCTCCTACGCGGTGGTCGACGGCAACCTCGTCACCGGACAGAACCCGGGATCGGCGAAGGAGACCGCGAAGAAGGTGGCCGAACTCCTGTGATCAGCCGATCCCGCTGCCGGGCGGGAACCATTCGACGGCCCTGAAGTCACCGCTCTCGACCCGTTCGAAGGTCGCGGTACTCAGGCACGGCGGCACGATCTGCTTGTTCTCGGGATCCGGCCCCCAGCTGTAGCCGAGCCGGTCGCGCCTGCCGTCGTCGTACACCGTCATCCCGACCCGCCGGTCCATCAGGCCGGGGACGTCCGTGTCCTCGACGATGCCGGTGACCACGGCGACCGGGCCGCCGACGACCAGGCAGTCGATCCTGCCCCGGAAGTAGGCGGAGAACCCTTCGCCCGCGTGGCTCACCCGGAAGGTCCCCCTGCTCTCCGGGAAGAGACCGTGCGCGTCGAAGGCGAACCGGACGTCCTGGCCGTCCTTGCGCAGCAGCTTCGCGCTTCCCACCAGGCTCGGCTCGGACGGCTTGCCCTCCTCCGCGGCGGACACCGGGCCGGCCGCGACGAGCGTCGTGGCGAGGACCAACGCGGCGCCGACTGCGGCGAGTTCTCGTGATCGTTTCATCTTCCACCCCTGGAATCCCCTGTTCGCGGAGCCTTTCCGCATTCATCACCATCCCGGCGCGCCCGGCCGTGACGACTCCCCCGCGCAGGGGAAGCGCCTCCCTCATAGCGGGGATTTCCACATTTGGGATACCAACCGCCGCGCACTAGGCTGAGGACGTGACCTCGAAGATCGCGGTGACCCGGTGGATCCCCGACGAAGCGCTGAAGGTGCTGGCGGAAGCCGGGGAGGTGAAACTGTCGCGCGCCGACCGGCCGCTGACGCGGGACGAGCTGCTCGAGTTCGTCCGCGGCGCGTCCGGGATCGTCGGCATGCTGCACGACCGGCTCGACGGCGAGGTCGCCGACGCGGCGGGCCCCGGGCTGAAGGTCGTGGCGAACGTGGCCGTCGGCTACGACAACGTCGACGTCGCTGCGCTGTCCGAGCGCGCGGTCACCGTCACCAACACCCCCGGCGTGCTCACCGACGCCACCGCGGATCTGGCGTTCGGGCTGATCCTCGCGGTCACCCGGCGGCTCGGCGAGGGCGAACGGCTGATCCGCTCGCGCACCCCGTGGTCGTTCCATCTGGGTTTCCTGCTCGGTTCCTCACTGCAGGACAAGACGCTCGGGATCGTCGGGCTCGGCCAGATCGGACAGGCGGTCGCGCGGCGGGCGCTCGGTTTCGGGATGCGGATCGTCTACTCAGGACGGTCGCGGGCCGCCGAGGACGTCGAGAAGACGCTGGGCGCGAAGTACGTGACCTTCGACGAGCTGCTGCGAAGCTCCGACGTCGTGTCGCTGCACTGCCCGCTCACGCCGGAGACCCGGCACCTCATCGACGCGGACGCGCTGCAGTCGATGAAACCGGGCGCGTACCTGATCAACACCACCCGCGGCCCCGTCGTCCACGAGGCCGCGCTGGCCGACGCGCTCGAAGCGGGCGAGATCGCCGGGGCGGGTCTCGACGTGTTCGAGGCCGAGCCCGACGTCGAACCGCGCCTGCTGAACCGCGAAAACGTCGTGTTGACGCCACATCTGGGATCGGCGACGGTCGAGACCCGTACCGCCATGGCCGTGCTCGCGGCCGAGAACGTCGCGTCGGTGCTCACCGGCGGAAACCCGCTGACGGAGGTTCGTCCATGACTCGCGTGGTCATCGCGCCCGACAAGTTCAAGGGAAGCCTGACCGCGGTCGAGGCCGCGGAGGCGATCGCCGACGGCGTCCGCGACGCGCTGCCCGGAGCCGAGGTCTCCTCCTGCCCGGTCGCCGACGGCGGCGAGGGAACGCTCGACGTCCTCGTCGCGGCGGGTGGCCGTCTCGTGGAACTCCCGGTCCGCGGACCGCTCGACGACACCGTCGACGCGAGCTACGTGCTGCTCGACGGAACGGCCTACGTCGAATCGGCCCGCGCGTGCGGTATCGAATTCGTGGAGCCGAGACCGGAAGTGGCGCTGGCCGCGCACACCTGGGGCGTCGGCGAACTCCTCGCGCACGCGCTCGACAACGGCGCGCGGCGCCTGGTGCTGACCGTCGGCGGGACGGCGAGCACCGACGGCGGCGCCGGGATGCTGGCGGCACTGGGCGCCGGGGTCTTCGACGCGTTCAACGCGCCGGTGGGGCTCGGCGGCGGCACACTGGGCCGCGTCGCGCTGGCCGAACTCGGCCCGGTGCGCGAACGGCTCGGCTCCGTCGAGGTCGCCGTCGCCACCGACGTGACGAACCCCTTGCTCGGTCCCCGTGGCGCGGCGGCGATCTTCGGCCCGCAGAAGGGCGCGGGCCCGCGCGAGGTCGAGCAGCTCGACGCGTCCCTGTCCCGCTGGGCGCAGGCGCTGCGGAACGCCGGGACCCCCGACGTCTCCGATCTTCCCGGAGCGGGCGCGGGCGGCGGGGTCGCCGCGGGCGCCATCGCCGGACTCGGCGCGAGCGTCGAATCCGGTTTCCAGCTCATCGCCGGGCTCACCGGGGTCGCCGGCGCCATCGAACGCGCCGACCTCGTCATCACCGGCGAGGGCTCATTGGACGAGCAGAGCCTCGACGGCAAGGCCCCGGCGGGTATCGCGGCCCGCGCGCGGGAGCACGCGGTGCCGCTGATGGTGCTGGCCGGGCGGATCCAGCTGGACCAGAGCCAGCTCGCCGGCCTCGGTGTCGTGGGCAGCGCCGCCCTGATCGACCACGCGCCTTCGCTCGACCACGCACGTGCGCACGCGGCGGAGCTCCTGCGCGAACGGGCCGGCGAGCTGGTCCGCGCCTGGGCCCGGGCTTGAGCCGTCGGGTCCGTGAAGGCCTCCCTGAGGGACTCTGGATCCCTCAAGGAGGCCTTCGCGGACCGCGACAACCGCGACCGGCGCGCGAAGAAGTCTTAGAACCCGCGGGGCTCAGCTACCAGGCTGGGGCTGAGCCTGCGGGAGTACGGCGAAGGCGACTTCGCCGGTTTCGTCCTGCTGGACGTCGAGCACCTTGTCGTCGAGCAACTCGGCCGCTTCCGGCTCCAAGAACACCTTCGGTCCGCCGTCGGCGCCGAGGACCTTGTCGCCGCTTTCCGGTTCGGGGGCGACGGAAACCGCGAGCTGGGGGCTGTCCCCCTGCTGCGAATGCATCGCGAACCGCAGGCCGCCCCCGTCCTGGCCGTTCTCCTGCCCGGTCAGTGCGGTGATCGCCTCGGCGGCGGCTTCGGTGACTGTCAGCATCTCTGCCCTTCCTTCGTCGCGGTCTTGCACTTGACCGACCACGCTAGGGGCTGTCGGCATGGCCCGCCGTCTGAGTGAAGATCACTTCTCGCCGACGTCCGGCTCCTCCTCGGCCAGCCGCATGGCGTGCGACTCTCCTTCGCGGATCTCCGCGGGCGTGGTCCCGAAGCGGTCTGCCCCGCTCCAGTGCTCGGGTGGCTCGACACCTTCCTCGAGCGGGTCGACGCGGAGTTCGTCCTCGTCGAGTGCCTCGCTGGGATCCAACGTTTCCGGCTCCGCGGTCTCACGGTCGCTCATCGGCCGCTCCCTCCTGGTCGGACGTTGGCCGGGACATGCTGTACTCGACCCGGTCCCTGTGGCTTACCCGGCGTCTTCGCAGGCCAAACGGCGACGCTGTCGCGGGGATCACACTTTCTCAGGTGGTTCATTACCTTCACAAGTTTGTGAAACAAGGAGTAGCGTCGTCGGTATGACCACCACCAGGTGGGCGCCAGGGCACCGGATCATCCGGCGCGCGCCGGAGCGGCATCACGAACTCGGCAACCATGCCGCTTGGTACGTCGTCGCCGGCGTCGCCGCCACCGGCCTGCAGGCGGTGCTGTTCCTTGTCCTGCAGCCGGCCCTCGGCCCTCAGGTGGCCAATCTGGTCGCGCTCGCGGTCACGACCGTCGGGAACACCGAGTTCCACCGCCGGGTCACCTTCGCCACCCGCAAGAGCAACGCGGGCAAGCGGCATTTCCAGGACTTGGTGACCTTCGCCTTCTACGCCGCGTACGGCTCGATCGTGCTCGCGTCGCTCGACGCGGTGATCACCGAGCCGACCGCGCTGGAACAGACGGGCGCCCTTCTCGCGGCCAGCGTCGTGGGCGGCATCGCGCGCTTCGCGGTCCTTCGCTGGTGGGTCTTCGCTCGGCGGAACGCCTAGCCTCCTTCACGTAAGTCCTGTTGACAGCCTCAGCGCCCCAGTGTCGCGAAAGCCACTTTCGGGACATCAGACGTCGCGAAAGTGGCTTTCGCGACACGCTTCGACCGCACGACGATCTGCGGGACGCCGTCGCCCGAGCCCACAGTCCCCGAGGGCTACTGAGGAGGTATGGCGGAGGTGACGCGGTCGGCGCGGGTGGTCGTGAGTGGCGTTTCGGGTTAGAACCCGAAACGCCACTCACGACCCACAGGAAACCGCACATACAATCATCAAGCGGACACCAGGCCGCCAAGGTCGTCCCTTGTGGACATTCGAGGAAAGGCGCGGACTCGCAGGGCAGCGCCTAGTCTCCTTCAGGTGGCAGAGATCAACGGCCCGCACGAAGGCCGCTCCGAACCCGATTACCGCTTCACGCTCGCCAACGAACGGACCTTCCTCGCCTGGCTCCGGACGGCGCTCGGCCTGCTGGCCGGTGGCGTCGCGGTCCATCAGCTGGTTCCCGATCCGAGCGCGCTGAGCACCGTCCTGGCGGGGCTGTGCGTCCTGCTGGCCGCCGTCCTCGCGGCGAGCGCGTATCCCCGCTGGCGGCAGGTGCAGAGCGCGATGCGCGAGGGACGGCCGTTGCCGAAGAGCGGGATGCTGATCCTGCTGACCGCCGGGATCCTCGCGATCACCCTGACGGCGGCGGCGCTGGTGGTCTTTTCGTGAGCCCGCGCGATCACGGAGCGCAAGCGGAGCGGACCGGACTGGCGTGGCGGCGGACCGCGCTCGCGGCTACTGCCTGCACACTCCTTCTTCTGCACACCGCGGCCCGGCGAGGCTGGGGGACGGCGGTCGTCCCGGTCGTGTTCGCGGGCGCCATGGTGATCACCTTCGTCGTCGCCGGCGCGATCCGTGAACGAGCACTGCGCCGTGCGGGAATCCCGAAACCTCTCAACCCATCCCTTGCTGTCACGGCATCGGCACTCGTCGTAGCGACGGCGATCGCCCTGATCGCGGTACGCTAAGTGCCGCGCACATCCTGCGACGGCGAAGCCCGTTTTCCCGGCGCAGAGTCTCGGTTGTATTAAGCCGACTCCGGCGAATGGGCTATCTCTAGTTGAAATCTTTACTGCCGCCCGACCGGCGCCTACGATTACGCTGCGTCGCAACGGCGGCAGATGGATCTGATCTTACGGAGCATCTGCCGCCCTCAATCGTTACGGAGTGTTGACCCCTCGACAGCGACGGTCGCCGGGTCGGCCGGGGAGGACGACCATGCAAGCACCTTCCAGCGCGTCCAGAACCGTCACCCCCGACGCGGTCCCCGGGTACACGACTCCGGAGAACCTGCCGCGGCCGGGCGGACGGCTGACGAAGGAAGACCTCGATCCGCTCGTCAAGGACGCGGGCGACGGGAATCCCGCCGCGATCCAGTCCCTCCTGCGGATGATCGGGCCCGTCGTGGTCCGCTACTGCCGCGCCAGAATGGGTGGCCGCGACCTGTCCTACCTGTCGGCGGACGACGTCGCGCAGGAAGTGTGCATGGCGGTGCTGAAGGCGCTGCCCGGCTATCAGGATCGCGGCGGTTCGTTCCTCTATCTCGTGCACGCCATCGCCGCCAACAAGGTCGCCGACGCCTACCGCGCGGTCTCCCGTGACCGGTCGGAACCGGTCCCGGAACTGCCGGAACGGCCCATCGGCGACAACGAACCCGAAACGCACGCCCTGCACCTCGACCTCGGTGCCCGGCTCAACCGCCTGCTCTCCACCCTCCCGCGGGTGCAGCAGGAGATCCTCGCCCTCCGCATCGCCGTCGGCCTTTCCGCCGCCGAAACCGCCGAGGCGCTCGGAATCTCCGCCGGCAACGTGCGCGTGACGCAGCACCGCGCACTGGCCCGCCTGCGCACGATGGTCAAGCAGGACGAGTTCTGATCTTTTCTCCCCCTGCCGCGGGTCATCGACCGGCGGCTCAGGCGCCCGGACCCCGCGCCGCCCACTTCTTCCGTTCGGAGCGGTTCACCGCAACAGTCCGGCGAGGCCGACCACCCGGAGCACCTTCGAAACCACCGAGGGATCCGGTTCTGCCTGAAGTGTCTCCTCACGCAACCGCTCACTGAGCGAGTCGGCGCGCGCGCTGGCCCGCCGTGCCTGGGCGCGTGACTCCATCGCCCGGCGTTGCGCGACGAAGGCGACGCGCAACGCCACCAGGGCCACCACCAGCGCGACCGAGCTGATCACCAGAGCCACGACGATCATCCGCGGTCACCGGCCGTCGACGGCGAATCAGCGCCGGGCACTTTCTCCATGGTGCGAGTCACGAGCTCCCGATACCCGCTCCGTCGCCGGCCAAACCGGTGCGGAACGTGGGGCTCGGCACAGCTGCTTCACGCCTGGCCCGCGGAAGGAAGCCGGTAGGCGCGCTTCGCGGTGCCGTCGAAGAACTCCAGCCGTTCACTGTCGCTCAGCGACCCCGTCAGCGAAAAGGCGGTGTCCACGACGACTTCGTACGCGGCCGCGAGCTCGCAGACCGGCCAGTCGGAGCCGAACATGAGCCGCGAAGCCCCGAAGGACTCCAGGACGTGCTCGGCCCAGCGCGCCAGCTGACCGACCTTCCAGCGCGCCCAGTCGGCCTCGGTCACCAGCCCCGAGAGCTTGCAGTACACGTTGTCCAGCTCCCCCAGCGCCGCGACACCGTCCGCCCACGGCTGCCATTCGCCCGAGGCGATCGGCGGCTTCGCGGCGTGGTCGAGCACGAAAACCTGGTCCGGCAACGCTTTCGCGGCGGCGAGCGCGGCGGGAAGCTGCGGTGGCTTCACCAGCAGGTCGTACGCCAGCCCGGCCTCGCCGAGCGCGGCGAGACCGCGCAGGACGTCGGGCCGCGTCAGCCAGGACGGGTCCGCCTCGTCCTCCACCTGGTGCCGGATCCCCACCAGCGGCCCGGAAAACGAAGCCACGCGCTCGGCGACGCCGGGCGCGGTGAGGTCCGTCCAGCCGACGACGCCGGCGACGAGCGGTTCGGCCCGAGCCACCGCGAGGAACTCGCGCGTCTCCTCTTCCGACGAGACCGTCTGCACCAGCACGGTCCCCTTCACCCCCGCCGCCTTCGTCACCGCGCGGAGATCGTCCACTGTGTACGGACGGCGGATCGGATCCAGCGCCGTACCGGTCATCCACGGGTAGTCACGCCGCGACGGGTCCCAAAGGTGGTGGTGCGCGTCGATCACGGCCGTCCCTCCTGTCGCAGCACGATGTCCTCACGCAACAGTCCCGCACGGATCAGATCCGTCCACAACTCGCGCGGCACCGGACGCCGGAACCGTTCGGCGTTGAGCCGGACCTGGCCTGGATCGTGCGCGCCGACCACGACGGACACCACCGACGGATGCGCGGCGGGCAGCGCCAAAGCGGCTTGCGGGAGTTCGACCCCGTGCCGCGCGCAGACGTCGGCGATCCGCTGGGCGCGCTCGACCAGTTCGGCGGGAGCCTCGGCATAGTCGTACATCGTGCCCGGCGACGCGGTGGCGAGGATCCCGGCGTTGAACGCCCCGCCTGCCACCACGTCCACACCACGTTCCGCGCACAACGGGAGAAGGTCGTCGAGCGCGGGCTGGTCGAGCAGGGTGTACCGGCCCGCTAGCAGGATCACGTCGAGATCGAAACGGCGGACGAACTCCGTGAGCATCGGCGCCTGGTTCATCCCGGCCCCGATGGCGTCGACGACACCCTGGTCCCGCAGTTCGAGCAGTGCGGGGAACGCGCCGTCGACGGTGTCCTCGAAATGCTCGTCCGGGTCGTGCACGTAGACGACGTCGACGCGGTCGAGCCCCAGCCGCTCCAGACTGTCCTCGAGCGACCGGAGGATCCCGTCGCGGCTGAAGTCCCACCGCCGTTTGTACGCGGCGGGAACGACGAAACCCTGCGAGTCGGTGCGCGAAGCGCCGCCGGGATCGGGTTCCAGCACGCGGCCGACCTTCGTCGAGACCACGAAATCCGCGCGGGGATACGCCGAAAGCGCCGCGCCCAGCCGCCGTTCCGACAGCCCGAGACCGTAGTGCGGCGCGGTGTCGAAGTAGCGGATGCCTTCGTCCCACGCCTGCCGGACGGTCGCTTCGGCCGTCTCGTCGGTGATGGCGTGGTACAGGTTGCCCAGCTGCGCGCAGCCGAGCCCCAGCGGGGACAAGGAGATCTTCACGGAAGCTCCCAGACGAGGCCGAGCCCCGAATCGCCGCCCGAGTAGTCGTCTTCGACGTCGAGCAGTTCCGACATCCGTGCCTGCCACGGGATGTTGGCCGGATGATCGCGCAGGACCGCGCGCATCTTCGCGTAGTCCTCGACCTCCACGACGTGGAAAAGGTCGAGCCCGTCCCGCCAGATCCGCCACGAACGCACGCCCGCACCGCGCAGGGCCTCGTCCAGATCCGGCGGGATGACGGCGTGGACCGACTCGTATTCGGCCTCCTTGCCCGGCTTCAACCGGGTGTGGAGTGCCACTCTTTGTAGTGCGACACCGTGGGTCACCGCGCCTCCTCGACTCGAAACATGGCACTCTGTCAACTAACACTCAAACATCCGAGGTCTTCGGGGAGGGCGGTGGAACATGCCGGTCACCGATGTCGCGATCGACAAGATCAAGGACATGATCATCTCCGGCGAGCTTGCTCCGGGCGACAGGCTGCCGAAGGAGGCCGAACTGGCCCAGCGGCTCGGTCTGTCCCGCAGTTCGCTGCGCGAAGCGGTCAAGGCGCTGTGCCTGATCCGCGTGCTCGACGTCCGCCAGGGCGACGGGACGTACGTCACCAGCCTCGAACCGAATCTCCTCCTCGACGCGATGACGTTCGTGGTGGACTTCCACCGCGACGACACCGTGCTGGACTTCCTCGCCGTGCGCCGGATCCTCGAACCGGCGGCGACGGCGATGGCCGCGGTGCACATGGGCGACGAGGACATCGAGGAACTAGGCCGCCTGCTCGGCGAACTGGCCGACTCGCCGACGGTGGAGGCGCTGGTCGCGAACGACCTGCAGTTCCACCGCAAGATCGCCGACGGCTCCGGAAATCCGGTGCTGTGCTCGCTGCTGGACAGCCTGTCCGGCCCCACCGCCCGCGCCCGGATCTGGCGCGGGCTCACCCAGGAGGGCGCGGTCGCGAAGACCCGCGAGCAGCACACGGCGATCTACGAGGCCATCGCGGCCCGCGAGCCCGAACTCGCGCGTTCGTGGGCGACCGTGCACGTGGCCGGGGTGGAGCAGTGGCTCCGCAACGCGCTCGGCACCGCCGACGACCCCACTTCGGCCGCCGAAGCTTCCTGACACCGCACTCTCCTCCGAATGTCCCGTGAAGGCCCCCTTCCCTCGTCCATCCATGCCCCCGCCACCGCCCTCAACGGACGCGCTGGCGCGCGGCAGACCTGAACTCGACCGAGGGAAGGGGGCCTTCACGCGCTCGATCACTACGTTTGGGCTTTTCCGCCGGCGTAGCGGGAGATGATCAACGCGACCAGGATGATCACGCCGTAGATCGCCTTCAGCCAT
This sequence comes from Amycolatopsis sp. PSD-21, assembly GCF_055561455.1. Taxonomy (NCBI): domain Bacteria; kingdom Bacillati; phylum Actinomycetota; class Actinomycetes; order Pseudonocardiales; family Pseudonocardiaceae; genus Amycolatopsis; species Amycolatopsis sp. PSD-21. The sequence goes on from NZ_CM145712.1 coordinate 6,874,430, forward strand.
TCCGGCGGCACCTGCGCCACCTGCAGCAGGTTCGTGACCGTCTGCAGGAGCAGCACGCCGGTGAGCGCCCCGACCAGCGTGCCCTTCCCACCGTCCAGTGAGACACCGCCGATCACCGCAGCGGCGAACACCTGAAGGATCAATCCGTCGCCCTGATCGGCGCCGAGCGCGCCGACGTAGCCGGTGTACGCGAGCCCGCCGAGCGCGGCCAGCACCCCGGCCACCACGAAGACACCCCACGAGATCCGGTCGACGCGGATACCGGCGGCCCGCGCGGCCTCGCGGTTCCCGCCGATGGCGTACAGCGACCGGCCGATCCGGTGATACCGCAGCCCCAGCCCGAACACGGTGAACAGCGCCGCGGCCAGCCACACCGACATCGGCAGCCCGATGAACGTCGTCGTGGCCAGCGCGGTGAACACGTCCAGCTGGTCGAAGAGCGTCTTCCCCTGCGTGGACCCGATCTGCGTGCCGCGCAGCACCGTCAGCATCGCCAGCGTGACGATGAAGGCGTTCAGCTTCAGCTTGACGATCAGGAAACCGTTCACGAAACCGACCGCGGCACCGGCCACCAGCACGGCGAGGACGCCCGCGAACCCGGGGATCTCCGTGCCGAAGCCCGAGGACGCCACCGGGATGACCAGCATCGCGCCGAGCGCGGGCGCCATGCCCATGGTGGATTCCAGCGACAGGTCGAACTTCCCGGTCAGCAGCACGAGTGATTCGCCCAGCACCACCATCGACAGCGCGGCCGAGGCGGACAGGATCCCGACGATGCTGCCGAAGGTCAGGAAAGTGTCACTGATCAGTCCTCCGATGATCAGCACCACGATGAGCGCGGGAATGAGGGCGAGTTCGCGCAGCCAGCGGAACTTCCGGCGCTTCGGCGGCGCCGCGAACGTCGAAGTCTTCGGATCGGTCATCAGTTCGGTCACCGTTCGACTCCTTCGATATCGGCCACCAGGTCGCCGTCGGACCAGCCCGCCCGGTGTTCGGCGACCACGGCGCCGGCGCGCAGCACCAGCACCCGGTCGCTCAGACGAAGATCGTCCAGCTCGTCGCTGACGATCAGCACGGCCTTGCCCTCCGCGCGCACCCGGTCGACGACCGCGAGCAGCGCTTCCTTCGATTTCACGTCCACGCCCGCGGTCGGGTTGATCAGCACCACCAGGCGCGGATCCCCGGCCAGCGCGCGGGCGAGGACGACCTTCTGCTGGTTGCCACCGGAAAGGTCGGACACCGGCTGGTCCGCGTCGGCCGCGACGATGTCGTAGTCCTTCAACGCCTGGGCGGCCCGGCCGTAGCGCGCGCCCGGTGACGCCAGGCCCGCCTTCCCGATCCGGTCCAAAATGGACAGTGTGGCGTTGTCCGCGATGGAATGCTCCAGCACCAGCCCCTCGTGATGCCGGTCCCTCGGCACACAGCCGATCCCGGCGCGGATGGCGGCCGGGATGTCGCCCGGTTTCAGCGGCTTCCCGTCCACCCGGATCGTGCCGGAGGACGGCGAACGCAGGCCGTACACGGTTTCGGCGACCTGGTGCTTGCCGCTGGCATTGCTGCCCGCGAGCCCGATCACCTCGCCGCGATGGATCCGGAAGGTCACGTCGGAGAACCCGTCACCGGAAAGCCCGTCGACGGTCAGCACCTCGTCGGCGTCCGCGTCCAACGCCTCGCGTGTGGCGGCGTCACGGACGGAAAGCCCGCCCTGCTCGCCGGTCATCGCGTCGATCAGCTCGACACGGCCGACCTCCGAAACGGGCGCGGTCAGGATGTGCTTCGCGTCGCGCAGGACGGTGACCGCCTGGCAGACCTCGTACACCTCGTGGAGGTGGTGCGAGATGAACAGGAACGTCACCCCGTTGTCCTGCATCTGGCGCATCCGCGCGAAGAGCCGTTCGATCGCCTGGCTGTCCAGCTGCGCCGTCGGCTCGTCCAGCACGATGAACCGGGCACCGTAGGAGAGCGCCCTGGCGATCTCGACGAACTGCCGGTCCTCCACCGAAAGCTCGCCCGCCGGGGTGTCGACGTCGACGCGCACGTCCCAGGAGTCGAGCAGGTCCCGTGCCTGACGGCGCAACCGCTGCCAGCCGATCGCGAAACCCTTGCCCGACTGGCGATTGAGGAACAGGTTCTCCGCGACGGTCAGCTGTGGGACGACCATCGCGTGCTGGTAGACGCAGGCGACCGCGCGTTTCCAGTCGTCCTGCCTGGACAAGGGCGGCGCGGGGACACCGCCGAACTCGACGTGCCCGGTGTCCGTTTTGGACAGTCCGGTGAGGATGGAGACGAGGGTCGACTTCCCCGCGCCGTTGCGGCCGACGAGCGCGTGCGACTCGCCGGGGTGCACGGTGAGGCTGACGTCGGACAGCGCCACGGTCGGTCCGTAGCGTTTACCGACGCCCTGTGCGCTGACCACCGGCACGACGGCGGATCCGGCGGGCAGCGCGCTCACAGGTTGTTCCCCCAGAGGGCCTTGTCTTCCACGTTGTCCTTGGTGACGACGGGCGCGGGAAGCTGGTCTTCGAGGATGCCGGGCCGGACCTCGACGACGGTGCTGCCGTGATCGGTCGGCCCTGCCTTGAAGGTCTCCCCCGCCATGGCCTTCTTGATCCAGTACATGCCGTACTTGGCGTAGTCGTCGGCGGGCTGGGAGACGGTCGCGTCGAGCTCACCCGCGCGGATCGCGGCCAGCTCCTGCGGGATGCCGTCGTTGCTGACCAGCACGACATGTTTCGGGTCGCCGACCGGGAAGTAGAGGTTCTTGCGCTTGAGCGCCTGCTGCGTCGGCGCCAGGTACACGCCGCCCGCCTGCATGTACACGGCCTTGATGTCGGGGTTCGCGGTCAGCAGACTGTCCAAACCGGACGAAGCCTTGTCCGCCTTCCATTCGGCGGCGACCTCCAGCACCTGGACGTCCGGGTACTTGGTCTTCATGCACTGCCGGAACGCCTCGGAGCGGTCGCGCCCGTTGACCGAGGCGAGGTCGCCCATGACCTGCACGACCTTGCCCGACGTCACCTTCGCGCCGATCGCCTCGCAGGCCTTGGTGCCGTACGCCTTGTTGTCCGCGCGCACCACCATCGCGACCTTGCCGCTCTCCGGCGCGACGTCGACGGCCACCACCGGGACACCCTTGTTCTCCGCCGCCTTGAGTCCCGCGACGACGGCGGCGGAGTCCAGCGGCGTCACGACCAGGCCCTTCACGCCCTGGTTGAGCAGGGTGTTGATGTCGGTGATCTGCTTCGCCGAGTCGCTGTCCGCGTTGACCGTCGGCAGCGCCTCGACGCCCTGTTCCTTCGCCTTCAGCGGTACGTAGTTGTTGTAGGCCTGCCAGAACGGCGAGGTCAGCAACGGGATCGTCGCGCCGACCTTGCCACCCCCGCCCGCACCCGGTTGGGGCACCTTGTCCTTAGTGGACCCACACGCCGACAGGGTCAGCCCCAGCGCGGTGGCCGCGGCGGCCACCTTGATCACCCTCGTACGCACCGCATCCTCCTTGATGACAGCGAAAACTACTGCTGGACCGGGCCGCGCGGACGCAGCCCGTACATCCCTCCGTCGACAGCGAGCGCCGTGCCGGTGGTCGAAGCCGACAGCGGGCTGGCGAGGTACACGACCGCGTTGGCGACCTCGTCCGCGGTGACCAGCCTGCCCATGGGCTGACGGGCGGCGAGCGCGGCGCGTTCGGCCTCCGGATCGCCCGCCGCGTCGAGCAGCCTGCCGACCCACGGGGTGTCCGCGGTGCCGGGGCAGACGCAGTTGACCCGGATCCGGTCGGCGAGGTGGTCGGTCGCCATCGCCAGGGTCAGCGAGAGCACCGCGCCCTTGCTGGCCGAGTACAGCGCGCGGTTGGGCAGGCCCGCCCACGCGGCGATCGAGCAGGTGTTGACGATCGCGGCCGACGGCGAGTTCTTCAGATGCGGCAACGCCGCCCGCGCCAGCCGCACCATGCCGACGACGTTGATGTCGAGCACGCGGTGCCATTCGTCGTCGCCGTTGGCGGTGACGTCGCCCTGCGCGCCGATGCCCGCGTTGTTGACCAGGACGTCGAGCCTGCCGAACCGGTCCACGACCGCGTCGATCGCCGCCCGGACCTCCTCGTCGGAACCGACGTCGCAGCGGAATCCGGTGAGGCCTTCGGGAAGGTCGCCGGGATTCAGGTCGAGGACCGCGACCTTCGCCCCGCGGGAGGCGAGCAGGTCCGCGGTGGCCCGGCCGATTCCCGACGCGCCTCCGGTGACCGCCGCGACGAGGCCTTCGAACTCACTCACTTGCTTGTCTCCGTCCATTCCGGACCGTCGGGGAAGGTGAACCGGCGCAGTGTCGCGTCGTGCATCCGGGCCGAGAAGCCCGGCGCGGACGGGGCGACGTAGCGGCCGTCGACGACGGCGGCCGGATCGGTGAAGTGCTCGTGGAGATGGTCGACCCACTCGATGGACCGGTCGGTGTCGGAACCGGACACCGCAACGAAGTCGAACATCGACAGGTGCCGGACGAGTTCGCACAGCCCGACGCCGCCGGCGTGCGGGCACACCGGGATCCCGAACTTGGCCGCCAGCAACAGGATCGCCAGGTTCTCGTTGAACCCGCCGACCCTGGCGGCGTCCAGCTGCAGTACCGAGATCGCGCCCGCCTGCAGCAGCTGCTTGAACACCACGCGGTTCTGGACGTGCTCGCCGGTGGCCACGCGGATCGGGGCGAGCGCCTTGGCGATCGCGGCGTGCCCGAGCACGTCGTCCGGCGAGGTGGGTTCCTCGATCCAGTACGGGTCGTACGGCGCCAGCGCGGTCATCCAGGTGATCGCGGTCGAGACGTCCCAGCGCTGGTTCGCGTCGACGGCGACCCGGATGTCCGGGCCGACGGTCTCGCGGGCGAGTTTCATCCGGCGGACGTCGTCCTCCAGATTCCCGCCGACCTTCAGCTTGATCATCTCGAAGCCGTCCGCCACCGCCTGCTCGGCGAGCCGGATCAGTTTCGCGTCCGAGTAGCCGAGCCAGCCGGGAGAAGTGCTGTACGCGCGGTAGCCGTCACGCTCGATCCGGGCGATCCGCTCCGCGCGGCCCGGCTCGGCGGCGCGGAGGATGTCGAGCGCCTCCTGCTCGGTCAGCGCGTCGGTCAGGTAGCGGAAGTCGACGAGGGAGACCAGCTCCTCCGGCGACATCCCGGCGGCGAAGCGCCAGACCGGGAGCCCGGCGATCCGTGCGGCGAGATCCCACGCGGCGTTGACGACGGCGCCGATCGCCATATGCGCGACACCCTTTTCCGGGCCGAGCCAGCGCAGCTGCGAATCGCCGACCAGTGCCCGCGACAGGTCGCCGAGCGCGGCGGCGTCGGTCGGCACGTCCCTGCCGACGACGTGCGATTCCAGCGCGCGGATCGCCGCGGCCTGGACGTCGTTGCCGCGCCCGATGGTGAAGGCGAGCCCGTAGCCGTCCGGACCGCCATCGGTGTGCAGCACGACGTACGCGGCCGAGTAGTCCGGGTCCGGGTTCATGGCGTCCGAACCGTCGAGCTCCCGCGAGGTGGGGAACCGGACGTCGAGCACCTCCATACCCACGATCTTCGCCATCACGCCTGCCTGACGTTCTGGCGCTGACGGCCGAGGCCGTCGATTTCGAGCTCGATGACGTCGCCTTCGCGCAGATACGGCTTGGGGTCCGGCTGCCCGAGGGCGACGCCCTGCGGGGTGCCGGTGTTGATGAGGTCTCCGGGGCGCAGCACCATGTACTGGCTCACGTAGTGCACGATCTCGGCGACCGAAAAGATCATGTCCTTGGTCGAGGAGTCCTGCTTCTTCTCGCCGTTGACCCACAACCGCAGGCCGAGGTCCTGCGGGTCGGGCACCTCGTCGGCGGTGACCAGCCACGGGCCGAGCGGGTTGAAGTTCTCGCACGACTTGCCCTTGTCCCAGGTGCCGCCGCGTTCGAGCTGGAACTCGCGCTCGGACACGTCGTTCGAGACGGTGTAGCCGGCGACGTACTGCAAGGCTTCTTCGGCGCTTTCGAGGTAGCGCGCGGTCTTGCCGATGACGACGCCGAGCTCGACCTCCCAGTCGGTCTTCGTCGAACCGCGCGGCACGAGCACGTCGTCCTGCGGTCCGACCACGACGTCGGGGGCCTTCATGAACACGACGGGCTCGGCCGGGACCTCGGCGCGGGACTCCTCGGCGTGCTGCCGGTAGTTGAGGCCGATGCAGACGACCTTGCCGGGCCGCGCGATCGGCGCGCCCACCCTGGCCCGCGCGGCTTCGGGACCGGCTTCGGGCAGCTCACCGGCGGCCAGCGCGGCGGCGACCCTGGCGACGCCGTCGCTCGCGAAGAAGCCGCCATCGATGTCGGCGGTCAGCGCCGAGAGGTCGCGCAGCGTGCCGTCCCCGGCACGTACGAACGGACGCTCACTTCCCGGCTCCCCGAGTCGCAACAGCTGCACGGATCTTCCCTTCAAGCCGAACCGCCAACAATCAACGGCTCCCACAGCAACGAACAGACATCCGATGTATACCCGACGACCTTCGCCGAGATCTAGGGGCCGTTCGGATTTCCGCCGAAAATTGATCGGATCAGTCTTGCGAAGTCCGGGTGGCGAGACTCACAGCGGGAATAGTTACCTACTCTAAGCAAGTTGTTCCTCGCGGAACCATGACTGGGGAAGGAACGAGCATGACCATCGCGCCCGAGCGAGTGGAAGAACCCGTCGCGCGGCCCGTCACGACCGGCCGCGCCCGGTTCGTCCTGATCCTCGGCGGCCTGTCCGCCTTCGGGCCCCTGTCCATCGACATGTACCTGCCCGCGCTGCCGCAGATGGCGGGCGAACTGCGCGCGGCGGACGCGACCGTCCAGCTCACGCTGAGCGCGTTCATCATCGGGCTCGCCATCGGCCAGCTGATCCTCGGACCGCTGTCCGACGCGATCGGCCGCCGCAAACCACTCGTGGCGGGCCTCGCGCTCTACATGATCGGCTCGATCCTGTGCGCCGTCGCCCCGACCGCCGAACTGCTCATCGCCGCACGCGGCGTCCAAGCCTTCGGTGCCGCGGCCGGCATCGTGATCGCCAGGGCGACCGTGCGCGACCTCTACTCCGGCACCGCGATGACGAAGTTCTTCTCGCTGCTCATGCTGGTCAACGGGCTCGCCCCGATCCTGGCGCCGATCATCGGCGGCCAGATCCTGAACTGGACCTCGTGGCGCGGCGTGTTCGTCTGCCTGACCGTGTTCGGCGCGATCCTGCTGGCCGTCGTCTTCTTCCTGCTGCCGGAACCCCTGCCCGAGGAACGCCGCACCCCCGCGCGGTTCGGCTCGGTGCTGCGGAAGTACGCGAGCCTGCTCCGCGACCGCGGCTTCCTCGGCTACGCGCTGGCCTCCGGGCTGATGTTCGGGAGCCTGTTCGCCTACATCTCCGGCTCGTCCTTCGCGCTGCAAGGCGTCTACGGGCTCAGCCCGCAGGCGTACAGCCTGGTCTTCGGGCTCAACGGCATCGGCATCGTGGCCGTCGGCCAGCTGAACGGGCGCATCGTCGGCCGCTTCCCGGAGCGGACGCTGCTGACCGTCGGTCTCGTCATCGCGGCGGTCGCCGGCTTCGGCGTCCTGGCCGCGACGGTGCTCGACCTCGGCCTGATCGGGCTGCTGATCCCGCTGTTCGTCCTGGTGTCGAGTATCGGCATGGTCGCGCCGAACGCGAGCTCGCTGGCGCTCGCCGAACAGGCGCGGTCCGCCGGTTCGGCGTCGGCGCTGCTCGGCGTGCTGCAGTTCGTCGTCGGCGGGCTGGCGACGCCGCTGGTCGGGCTGGGCGGTCCGGGCACCGCGGTCCCGATGGGGATCGTGATGGCGGCCTTCGGCGTGCTCGCGCTGCTGGCCTTCGGGACCATGACGCGGTCCGCCACAGGGGCCATGGCGGTCGCGCGGGCGTAGGGGCTCGTGAGTGGTCAGGACGGCTAGAGCCAAGAGTGTCTTAGATACCTACTGAACGTGGCGGGATTGGTCGCAGGTCCGTGAGGGCCTCCTGCAACTCCAGCAACACCACCAGCCCCACCAGTCACAGCGGTCGCGCGTGAAGGCCCCCTTCCCTCGGCTCAGCCGAGGAAACTCGACCTTCACAGCGTCCCGAGTACATGAAGGCCCCCTTCCTTGCGCCAGGCGCAAGGAAGGGGGCCTTCATGTACTGCTAGGGCGAGCCAGGGCGGCGGTGGCGTGGTGGGTCGGGTCTCGTGAGTGGTCAGGACGGTTAGAACCGTCCTAACCACTCACGAGTCCGTTGAGGTCAGCGGTCCTCAGCTGCTCCGCGGTCACCGTCGCGCGTCCCTCGACCAGGGCCTTCAACGCGTCCCCGTCATCCCACTGGTTGACGTTCATCGCGGCGGCCACCTGCCCGTCCCGCAGCCAGAACGCCGTGAAGTCCCGTGCCGCGAGGTCGCCCCGCACCACGAGCTCGTCGCGTTCGGGATCGGCGAGCCCCCGGTATTCGCAGCCGAGGTCGTACTGGTCCGAGAAGAAATACGGGCTCCGCAGGTACGGCTCGTTCTCGCCCAGCAGGTTCCCGGCGACGTGCTCGCCCTGCCATTTCGCGTTCGACCAGTGCTCGACGCGGACACGCTTTCCGTAGCGGGGATGGAAATGCGCGGCGATGTCGCCGATGGCGTAGACGTCGGGCGCCGCGGTCCGCAGGCCGGCGTCGGCGCAGACACCACCGTCGTCGGACAGTTCCAGCCCGGCGGCGTGCGCGAGGTCGACTCGGGGCGCGGCACCGACGGCCACGAGTACGACGTCCGCGGGAAGCTCGTCACCACTCTTCAGGCGGACGCCCGTCACCCCGTCCGGGCCGCCGGTGAAGCCGGCGACGCCTTCACCCAGCCGCCAGTTCACGCCGTGCTCGGTGTGCAGGCCCTTGAAGACCCCGGACACCTGCTCGCCCAGCACCGCGAGCAGCGGTGAGCCGACCTGGTCGACCACGGTCACTTCGGCGCCGTGTTCCCTGGCGGCCGCCGCGGCCTCGGTCCCGATCCAGCCCGCGCCGACGATCACCACCCGCCTGGCGTCCTTGAACGCCGAACGCAGCGCCAGCGCGTCGTCGAGGGTGCGCAGGGTCCGCAGTCCCGGCAGATCCCCGCCGGGCACCGGCAGTGAGCGCGGTCGTGAGCCGGTCGCGAGCACGAGCCGGTCGAAACGGTGTTCACCGCCCGCGTCGTCGTGCACGAGGCGGGCGCCGAGCTCGATCTTGGTCGCGGTCGCGCCGCTGGAGAACGCGATGTCCTTCTCCGCGTAGAAACCCTCGTCGTGCACCCAGTCGGGTTTATCGGTATTGCCAAGCAAAAGCCCTTTGGACAACGCCGGTAATTCGTACGGGCGATGCGTGTCGGTGCCGAGCAGCAGGATCTCTCCCGCGTAACCGCGTTCCCGCAGCGTCCCGGCCGCCGTCGCTCCGGCGAGACCGGCTCCGACGATGACGATCTTCCTGGGTTCGGACATCCATGACCTCCCAAGCAGTCCCTCCCCCGGACGCTACTCCCGTTCCTCCACTTCCGGCCTAGCGAGAACGGAAGTCGATCACGATATGAAGGATCGGTTAACCCATCAGTAGGAATGTCGGGTAACTCGCGTCACGGCCCCGAAAGCGCCTCGTCCCAGCCTCGGACGAGAAAGGGAGATCATGGGATACGGGAGGATGAGGACGTTGGCACCCCGGGACGAATGGTCGGTCGGCTGCCGGGATCTCGCGGGCAGGCGCAGGGACGTGACGGTGTTCGTGAGCAGCGACAAGATCGTGCTCGTGGCGCCGCCCGGAGAGGCCGCCGTACTCGGGCCGCTGGACGTGGGGCGCCTGCGCGCCGCGCTCCGCGACGCCGTGGTCGCGGTGGCCGAGCATCCGGACCACAATGAATGACAACTACCGTTCCTACTTCTGAGTAGGTAGAGTCGGCCCCGTTCGGAAGGAGCCGGCCATGACCACCTACTTCGTGACGGGCGCGACGGGTTTTCTGGGAAAACGCCTGGTCGCGCGCCTACTACGGCGACCTGAGACCGTAGCCGTCCACGTTCTCGTGAGGGAGACCTCACGCGGGAAGCTCCCGAGCCACGAGAAGCTCGTTCCCGTCACCGGCGATCTGACCGAACCCCTGCTGGGCATCGATCCCGCCCGCCTGGAACCCCTTGACCACGTCGTGCATCTCGGCGCGATCTACGACCTCACCGCGGACGAAGCGGCGAACCGCGCGGCCAATGTCGACGGCACCCGCAACGTCCTGGAGTTCGCCGCCGCCGCGAAGGCCGGGCTCTTCCACCACGTCTCGTCGATCGCGGTCGCCGGGCAGTACGCCGGGCGGTTCACCGAGGCCGACTTCGACCTCGGCCAGAGTTTCGCTTCGCCGTACCACGCGACGAAGTTCGAGGCGGAGAAACTCGTGCGGCAGCACGGGAAAACGCCGTTCCGGGTGTACCGGCCGTCCGCCGTGGCCGGTGATTCGCGCACCGGCGAGATGGACAAGATCGACGGTCCGTACTACTTCCTGCCCGCGATCTCGCGGCTCGCCGCGCTGCCCCGCCGTCTCCCGCTGGCCGCCCCGGATCTCGGCGCCACGAACCTCGTTCCGGTCGACTACGTCGTCGAGGCGATGGAACACCTCATGCACGCCGACGCGCCCAGCGGGAGCACGTACCACCTGGCGTCCCCCCGGCCGCAAACGCTTCACGAGGTCTACAACGCCTTCGCGCGGGCCGCGGGCGGGCCGAAGATCTCCGCGGTCCTTCCTCCCGGACCGTCCGGAGCGCTGAAGCGCGCCGGAACCCGGCTGGCGAAATCCGCGGCCGCCGGATTCGACCGGGTCCCTGGCGGGCGTTCGGCCCGGGCGGCGGTGCTGGCGGAACTCGGCATCCCGCTCGAAGTGCTGCCGCATCTGAGCATGGAGGTCGACTTCGACACGAGCGCGACGACGGCCGCACTCGAAGGCAGCGGGATCACCTTGCCGCCGTTGAAGGAGTACGCCGGTCCGCTCTACCGGTACTGGCTGGAGCACCTGGATCCCGACCGCGGCCGCCGCCGTCCGGGACCTGAACCCCTCGATGGCCGGAAGGTCCTCATCACCGGCGCTTCCTCGGGTATCGGTCGCGCGTCCGCGCTCGCCGTCGCCGCGAAGGGTGGCGAAGTGATCCTCGTGGCCAGGCGCGCCGACGAACTGGAACAGGTCCGCGAGCAGATCGTCGCGGCGGGCGGGAAGGCGTCGGCGTATCCGTGCGACCTCACCGACGGCGACGCCGTCGACGCGCTGGTCAAGGACGTGCTCGCCGCGCACGGCGCCGTCGACATGCTGGTCAACAACGCGGGCCGCTCGATCCGGCGGTCGCTTTCGCTGTCCACCGAACGGTTCCACGACTACGAGCGGACGATGGCCATCAACTACTTCGGTCCGGTGCGGCTGACGCTGGGCCTGCTGCCGTCGATGACCGCCCGCGGATTCGGGCACGTCGTCAACGTGACCACCCAAGGACTGCAAACGGACACCCCGCGGTTTTCCGCTTACCTGGCCTCGAAGGCCGCGCTGGAGGAGTTCGGGCTGACCGCCGGCCGGGAAACGCTTTCCGACGGCGTCACCTTCACCTCGGTCCGGATGCCGCTGGTGCGCACCGACATGATCGCGCCGACCGGTTCGTATCGCGGCATGCCGTCGAGCTCCCCCGAACGCGCCGCCGCACTGGTGGTGAAGGCACTGGAGAAACGACCCGAGATCCTGAACCTGCCCGAAGGAACCGCCGCCGAACTCGTGACGCTCGTCGCACCGAAGACGGCACGGTTCTTCGCCCACCTGGTCTACCGCGCCATGCCGGAGTCCGCGCCGGAATCCCGTGGCCTGCCCAGGAAGGCTCCGCTCGCGTCGGTGGCGGGCGCGGTCACCCGGCTGGTCTGGCGCCGCCGTCCCTGAGAGCCTGTGGGCGGAGCTGAGGTTTTCCCCGGAAAGTGACCATACGCGTGAACCCGCCCGGCCGAAGGCCCCGCTATCGCGGCGGCAGGGCGCCCTTAACCACCTTCGCGACCAGGAAGACCAGGTCGCGCCCTGTCGACGTCGATCGCGGACGCGGGTTCACCTATAGACACTGACGTCCCGCCGCCGGGGCTCGATCGGGGGACGCCCCCGGCCGCTACCATCGGTTTCCGATACGCCGGGGGGTCGGCGGGCACGGGCCGAGGCAGGACGACCGGGAAGGGGCAGTGTGGACGTCGCCAGTCCCCCGCTGTCGACCGGACCGGACGCGGCTGGGAGGTCAGCGGTACGTCCGTCCAGGACAGTGCTGAGGCTGTCCCTGCACGCGGTCTGGGTGCTCGCGCTCGCCGTCGCCACCGAACTCCGGGTGGGGCGCTTCGGTTTCCACCCTTCCGACCAGGGCTTCATCCTCGCCCAGGCGTGGCGGGTGCTGCACGGCGAAGTCCCGCATTCCGACATCATCTCCGCGCGGCCACTGGGTTCGGCGTACCTGCACATCGTCGACTTCGCGCTGCCGGGTCCGTTGTTCTTCGTCTCCAGCGTGCTCAGCATGCTGGAGATCATCCTGGCGACCATCGCGTTCGCCGTGCTGGTCACCCGGCGCCGCGTCCGCGACTGGGGCCCGGGGCTCACCGGGCTGACGGCGGCCGCGTCGCTGCTGAACCTCAACGCCTTCCCGCTGATGGCCTGGCACACGATCGACGGGATCTTCCTGACCGCCTGCGGTGCCTGGGCGCTGGATTCGGGGCTGCGCAACGGCAAGGCGTGGCCGCGGCGGCTCGGCCTGGTACTGCTGGGCACCGCGGTGTTCGTCAAACAGAGTTTCGCGCCGGTGCCGCTGATCGCGCTGTGCTGGCTGCTGCTGCACCCGTCGCTACGGGAAGGCGCGTTCCGCGCCGGCCGCTGGTGGGCCCGGCTGGCCTGGGATCTGCTGGCGCTGGGCGCTTTCCTGGTGGTCTACATCGGAATCGTCACCCTCGACGGCGGGCTGGGCGCGATGGCCGAGCAGCTCACCGGGGGCCTGCCCGCGTACGGCGAGCGGCTTCTCGGGCTGTGGCTGGAAAACCCCGCGTCGCTGCTGCGGCCGCCGGTACGGGGCTTGACCTTCTTCGCGATCGCCGGGGTGTTCCTGGCCCTGCTGGGGATCTTCCGCGAGCGTGCGGGCCGCGCCGGGGCGGTCCTCGCGCGGCTGCTGCTCCTGGCAGGCGTGGCGGTGGTGGTCGGCACCGTCGTCGACGGGCATTTCACCGGCGCGTCGCGCTGGGCGGACGTCCTCTGGTGGATCCTCGGTGTCGCGCTGCTGGTGAGCTGGGCGGCGACGCGGCGGTTCTCGAGGATGGGCGCGCTCGTCTTCGCGACCGGCTTCATGACCAGCCTGTCCTGGGGGAACGACACGCCGACGCTGTTCACCGGAACACTGGCGCTGACGGCGATCCTGCTGCTGGCGGACGCGCTGCCGCCGCTGCCGGAGCCGTCCCGCCGGCTCGGGCTGGCGGGTGCCACGGCGATGGGCCTGGTCGCGGTGCTGGCGTCGGGCTGGGCCGTGGTCGCGCACCACGACGAAGCCGCGTACCTCGACATGGCGCACGAGAAGCTGACCGGTGACCTCGGCGAGGTGACGCCCTCGATGCGCGGGATCCGGACGAATCCGGGCACCTTCACCTACATCTCCCAGATCCAGGACTGCGTCACGCGATTCCCCGCCGGGCGCACGGCCGTCCTGCCGGACAACCCGTTCGCGTATCCCGCCTTCGGCCTGCGCAACCCGTTCCCGCTGGAATGGCCGCTGCCGCTGGAGATCGTCGCCGATGCTCCGGAGCGCATGCTCTCGACGGCCGACGTCCTCAACCGCGAAGGCGATTACCTGGTGCTGTTCCAGACCGTCAGCATGCCCGCGCTGGCCAAAGGCGGGCCGGTGCCCGCCGAGGTCGCCGGGGACGCGCCGATCTTCGACTACCTCGGCCTGGAGAACGCGCTGCGGTCGCGGCTCACCGGGCAGACCGTCACCTGCGGCAGCTTCGTCGGCAAGTGGGCGCCCCGCCCCTGACGCATTTCGTCCTCTGAATGCGAGGGTCAGTCGACGCCGGCGTCCTCGGGGCGACCGGAAGCGAGACCGGCGAGGACGTCCAAGGCGGCCGCGAGCGTTTCGAGCGGCGGCGACGAGACGGCGAGGCGCACCGCGTTCGGGGCGTGACCGGGGACGACGGCGAACGCGGCCGCCGGGGTGACCGCGATCCCGCGCCGCGCGGCCGCGGCGACGAAGGTCTCGGCGCGCCAGTGTTCGGGGAGCTCCCACCAGCAGTGATACGCCTGCGGATCGGCGTGCAGGGCGAACCCGGCCAGCCGCGCCGCCGTCACCCGCTGGCGTTCCGCGGCGTCGAGCCGTTTCGCCCGCTCGACGGTTTCCAGCGTCCCGCCGGTGATCCACCGGGTGGCGGCTTCGACGGCGAGCCGGGGCGCGACCCAGCCGCCCGAGCGCACGGCCGCGGCCAGCCGTTCCCGCCATTCCGCCGGGACGGCGAGGAAGCCGGTGGTCAGCCCCGGGGCGAGCCGTTTCGACATGCTGTCGACGAACACGGTGCGCTCCGGCGCGTACGCCGCGAACGGGCGGACCTCGGGCCGGAGGAAGGTGTAGATACCGTCCTCGATCACCGGGATGTCCATCCGCCGCACGGTTTCCGCCAGCTCGGCGCGCCGCGCTTCGTCCATTGTGGACCCGAGCGGATTGTGCAGCGTCGGCTGGACGTACAGCGCGCGCACGGACGCGGCTTCGAGCGCCTCGGGAACGAGACCCCTGTCGTCGGTCTCGATGGGCACCAACTGGACACCGAGCCGTCCGGCGAGTGCCTTGACCACGGGATAGGTGATGGCTTCGACGGCGAGGCGCTCCCCCATCGGCACGAAGGCGGCGATGGCGGCCGCGATGGCCTGGCGCCCGCTCCCGGCGAAGAGGATCTCCGGCGTCCAGCCGTCCTTCGCGAGCAGCCCGGCGACGGCGTCACGTGCCTGCTTCGAGCCCGAGACGCTTCCCGGCCGCAGCGCCGCTGTCAGGACGTCTTCACGCAGCAGCGGCTCCAGCGCCTTCCCGACCAGCGCCGACTGCTCCGGGAGGACGGCGAAGTTGAGCTCGAGGTCGACCGTCGCGCCACCGGGTTCGGCGAGGGCGGTCTCCAGCGGCGGCTTCGCGGCGCGGACGAACGTGCCCCGGCCGACCTCGCCGACCACGACACCTCTCCGGACGAGTTCGCCGTAGACCCTGGCGGCGGTCGAGTTCGCGATCCCGCGTTCGCGGGCGAACCGCCGCTGCGGGGGTAGCCGGTCGCCTGGCCGGAGCCTTCCGGCCTCGACGTCGGCGGAGATCTCGTCCGCGACTATCCGGTAGTCCTCCATGCCGTCCTTCGATCGCACCGAGTGCATTCACGCGATTGCACTGGGGATGATGCCATCGACGAACGTCGTGAGCCGACTGCGACCTACGGAACACCACAACGGCGGACTCCTAGGTTAGCCTAACCTGTGTGGAGACCGTGGAAACCCTCACCGAGCAGAGCACGACGTCCCGCCTGCACGCGGACGCGCTGACGCTCGCCTACGACGGCCGGACCGTGGCCGAAGACCTCGGGGTGGTCATCCCCGACCGGTCGTTCACCGTCATCGTCGGCCCGAACGCCTGCGGCAAGACGACCCTGCTGCGCGCGCTCGCGCGGATGCTCAAACCCCGCCAGGGGTCGGTGTTCCTCGACGGGCAGGTGATCAGCTCCTTCCCCGCCAAGGAGGTCGCCCGGCGGCTCGGCCTGCTCCCGCAGAGCTCGATCGCGCCCGACGGCATCACCGTCGCGGACCTCGTCGCGCGTGGCCGGTACCCGCACCAGCGCCTGCTGCGCCAGTGGTCCCGTGAGGACGCCACCGTGGTCGCCGAGTCCATGCGCGCCACCGGGGTCGACGACCTCGCCGAGCGGCTGGTCGACGAACTGTCGGGCGGTCAGCGGCAGCGCGTGTGGATGGCGATGGCGCTCGCGCAGGAGACCGATCTCCTGCTGCTCGACGAGCCGACGACGTACCTGGACATCGCCCACCAGATGGACATCCTCGACCTGTGCGCGCAACTGCACCAGGAACAGGGCCGGACGCTGGTGGCGGTGCTGCACGACCTCAACCAGGCCGCCCGCTACGCGACGCACATGATCGCGATGCGCGGCGGAGAGGTCCTGGCGACGGGCTCGCCCGAAGAGGTCGTGACCGCGGCCAACGTCGAGAAGATCTTCGAGCTGCCCTGCCGGGTGATGCCGTGCCCCGAAACCGGGACCCCGCTGGTGATCCCGAAGGCCGGGCGCCGCGCCGCGTGATCATCCCGGAGTAGGTTGGCGGCGGAGGTGCCATGTCACAGCAACTGTGGTCCGAAGTGGACGATTATCTGTCCGGGGTGCTCATCCCGTCCGATCCCGCCCTCGAAGGCGCGCGTGAGGCGTCGGATCGGGCCGGGCTGCCGTCGATCGCCGTCGCGCCGAACCAGGGCAAACTGCTCAACCTGATGGCGAGGATGATCGGCGCCCGGTCCATCCTGGAGATCGGCACGCTCGGCGGGTACAGCACGATCTGGCTCGCCCGCGCCCTGCCGCCGCAGGGCAGGCTCGTCACCCTCGAATACGACCCGAAGCACGCCGAGGTCGCGCGCGCCAACATCGAAGCGGCCGGGCTCGGCGGGCTGGTCGACGTCCGCGTCGGCAAGGCGCTGGACCTGCTGCCCTCGGTCGAGGGCCCGATCGATCTGGCCTTCATCGACGCCGACAAGGTCAACAACCCGGCGTACTTCGAGGCGTCGCTGAAGCTCGTCCGGCCCGGCGGCGTGATCGTGGTCGACAACGTCGTCCGCGGTGGCGCGGTCACCGACGCCGCCAGCGAAGACCCGAACGTCCAAGGGATCAGGCGGCTGCACGAGATGATCGCCGCCGAACCCCGCGTCGACGCGACGGCCGTCCAGACGGTGGGCAGCAAGGGCTACGACGGGCTCACCGTCGTGCTCGTGAAGCCCTGACGGCTCCCTCGGCCGGGTCGTCGCGGTCCGGCCGGGTGTTGCGAAAGCCACTTTCGCAACGTTGAAGGTTGCGAAAGTGGCTTTCGCAACCTCCGGGCGTGGACCGGTCCGGCGCCGTGCCCCCGGTGACCGTGTCGCGAAAGCCACTTTCGCGACGTCTGATGTCCCGAAAGTGGCTTTCGCGACACCACGAACAGGCCTCACCGCGGCGCCGTCGTGACCGGCCGCGGACCCGAGCCCTCCGGCCACCGCACCGGCGTCCCCTGGTGCACACCGTTCATGAAGCGCTGCCACACGTCGGCCGGGATCGTCTGCCCGGTCAGTTTCTCCCCGGCGGCGTCCCGCATCCGGCGCGGCTCGTCGGAGCCGACCCAGACCGCCGTCGCGAGCTGCGGCGTGTACCCGACCGCCCAGCCGCCGGCGTTGTCGTCCGTCTCGTCGAACTGGAAGTCGCCGGTCTTCAGCGCCGCCGGGCGGTCCTTCAGGCCGGTGGCCAGCACCTGGCTCATTTCGCTCGCGATCCGGCGGCTCAGCGCCTCGTCGTCCTTGAACGCGGGCGCCCTGTCCGACGGCCGTTCCCACACGATCTCGCCGTTCTCGTCCCGGATCTTCGACACCAGATGCGGGGTGGCGCGCATACCGTCGGCGGCGAAGGTCGCGTAGGCACCGGCCATGTCGCTGGGGCGCAGGGGATACCGGCCGACCGCGATCCCGGGGCTGATCAGGAATCCGTCCTTCTCCCGCAGTGTCACCGCGCCGTCGACGGTCTCGGGGATCCCGGCCGCGCGGGCGCTTTCGCGGACCGCTTCCGCGCCCAGTTTCTTCGCCAGGTCGACGAACGGGCCCCGGGCGCCCCGCCCCATCGCCTCGCGCAACGTGCACTTCCCGGCTTCACCGCACTGGTCCTCGAATTTGAAGGTTTCGCCGAGGAAGTCGACCTCCGCGGGCGCCTTGAGCGGCTCGTCCACGTTCACTCCCCGTTCGAGACCGGCGGCGAGGATGAACGGCTGAAAGGCGGAGCCGGTGCCGTACGGGGTACCGGCGTAGTCGTGCACGCTCCAGCCACCGCCGTTGTAGGCGCGGATGGCGCCGGTCCCGGGTTCGACGGCGACCAGCGACGCGCGGAAGTGCTCCGGCTGCCCCTTCAAGCGTTCCTTGACCGCCTTCTCGGCTTCGGCCTGCGCTCGCGGATCGATGGTCGTCTCGACCTTCATCGCGCCGCCGCGGAGCCGGTCGAGCGGGTAGCCGACCTGTTCCAGTTCCGCGAGGACCTGCTGCTTGATGTGGTACTGCTCGTAGGTCACGCGACCGGCCCGGGTCTCCGACGGCGCCTGGATCGCGTCCTCCGGGTAGGTCATGGTGACCGCTTCGGCCTGGCTGACGTAACCGCGTGCGACCAGCTTGTTCATCACGTAGGACCAGCGCTTCATCGCGTGCTCATGGCTGGAGGCGTACGGGTCGTGCACCGAAGGCGACTGGATCATGCCCGCGAGGAACGCCGCCTCGCTCCAGGTCATCGAGTCGTCCAGCTTGCGGCCGAAGTAGGCGTTCATCGCCGACGCCGGGCCGTAGGTGCCGCGGCCGAACGAGATGATGTTGACGTAGCTTTCGAAGATCTCCTTCTTGGTCTGCTGCTGGGTGATCTTCGTGGCGAGCACCAGCTCGGAGAACTTGCGGGTGAGGGTGGCGTCCTCGTTGCCGGTGGATTTCTTGATGTACTGCTGGGTGATCCCCGAACCGCCGCCGACGCCGGTCACCAGCGCGCGGCCGAGCCCGGTGAGGTCGAAGCCCTCGTTGTCCCAGAAGGTCGGGTCCTCGGTCGCGACGATCGCGTCGCGCAGTTTCGCGGGGACGGCGTCGTACGGCACGAACAGCCGGTCGCCGCCGGGCGGGACCACCTTGAGCAGTTCGGAACCGTCGGCGTTCTGCAGGACCACGGTCTTGTCGAGGTCGGCGAGGACCTCTTGCGGGCTGCGGACGTCGAGCAGGACGTACGCGAGCCCGAACGCGACGACGGGGATGCCGACGAGCAGGCCGAGCGTCCAGGCGGCGATCCGCCGCCACCTGCGCTTCTTCCCTTTCGGCTCAGGGGTGGCCGTGGTCTGCGACTCGGGTGCGTCTGCCTCATCCGGGTTCTCCACGCCAGGTTAGACGCCCGAACGAGTGAAAAGGTTGTGGGAAAATCACCGAATCGCGCCCAACCCCCTCCCGCATTCAGAGGACGAAACGCGGTCAGGCGAGGAAGGCCCGAAGGAGCGAAGCTGTCCCCTCGACGTGCTCCGTCATCGCCCGCCGGGCCGCCTCCGAATCCCCGGCGAGGATCGCGTCGACGATGGCCTCGTGCTGGGCGTTGGAGTGCTCCAGATTCGGTTCGAGCAGCGGGATCATGTCGAGCAGCTGGTTGACCCGCATCCGCGCGTCGGCCATCGCCGTGGTCAGCGAGCCGGACGCGGTGACCTCGGCGATCGCCAGGTGCAGCCGCGAATCCTTGCGCCGGTAGTCGCCGACGTCGGCCGCCGCCGCCTCGGCGAGCGTGCTGGTCAGATGCTGGCGGTCGGCCGGGGTGAGGGACCGCGACGCCGCCATCTCGGCGGCGCCGGTCTCCAGGACGTGCCGCAGGCCGAGCGTGTCCTCCAGGGTGGCGTTGTCGACCTTCCGCCCTTCGGTGGCGGGCGGGTCGGGCAGGACGTCGTTGACGAACGTGCCGCCGTACCGCCCGCGCCGCGACTCGACGTAACCCGCGTCGGACAGCGCGCGGATGGCCTCGCGCAGCGTCACCCGGCTGACCCCGAGCCGCTCGGCGAGCTCGCGTTCCGAAGGCAGCCGCTCACCAGCGCCGACCACACCCAGCCGGATCGCCTGGAGCAGCCTTTCGACGGTCTCCTCGAAGGCGTTGCCCGCGCGCACCGGGCGGAACAGCGCGTCACCCGCGTTCGCGACCGTGCTCGACTCCACCCTTCGAGTTTAGGCGGCCCGCAATTCGTCCTCTGGATGCGGTACTTGCGTATGCAACTACCGCATCCAGAGGACTGAACGCGGGCGTCAGCACTCGATGACGTTCACGGCGAGGCCGCCGCGTGCGGTTTCCTTGTACTTCACACTCATGTCGGCGCCGGTCTCGCGCATGGTCTTGATCGCCTTGTCCAGCGTCACGACGTGCGAACCGTCGCCGCGCATCGCCATCCGCGCGGCGTGGATCGCCTTCGACGCGCCGACGGCGTTGCGCTCGATGCACGGGATCTGCACCAGCCCGCCGACCGGGTCGCAGGTCAGCCCCAGGTGGTGCTCGACGCCGATCTCGGCGGCGTTCTCCACCTGCGCGGGTGAACCACCGAGGACCTCGGTCAGCCCAGCGGCGGCCATGGCGCTGGCCGAACCGACCTCGCCCTGGCAGCCGACCTCGGCGCCCGAGATCGAGCCCGTCTGCTTGAGGATCGAGCCGATCGCGCCCGCGGTCAGCATGAACGTCACGATGCCGTCGTCCGACGAACCCCGGATGAACCGCTGGTAGTAGTGCAGAACGGCCGGGATGATCCCCGCGGCGCCGTTGGTCGGCGCGGTGACGACGCGGCCGCCCGCGGCGTTCTCCTCGTTGACCGCCAGCGCATACAGACTCACCCAGTCCATCGCGTACAGCGGGTCGCCGACGCCGTCCTCGGCGAGCAGCTTCTCGTGCAACGCCTTCGCACGGCGCGGCACCTTCAGCCCGCCCGGCAGGACGCCCTCGTGCTCGCAGCCGTTGCGCACGCATTCCGCCATGACCTGCCAGATCTCCAGCAGCCCTTCGCGGACCTCCTCACGCGTGCGCCACGAAAGCTCGTTGCGCAGCATGATCTCGCTGATCGGCAGCCCGGTGTCCTCGCAGTGCTTCAGCAGATCCGCGCCGGTACGGAACGGGAACTCCAGCCGCGTCGAGTCCTCGACGACGACAGTGTCGGTCTCGTAGGACTCGTCCCGCACGAACCCGCCGCCGACGGAGTAGTAGGTGCGCTCGCGCAGCACCTTCCCGTCGGCGTCGAACGCGCGGAAGATCATCCCGTTCGGATGCGCCGGCAACGACTTCCGCCGGTGCATGGTCAGGTCGGTGTCCTCGGTGAACACGATCTCGTGCTCACCACGCACCTTCAACCGGCAGGATTCGCGGATCTCCGCGATCTTGCCGGGCACCGTGTCGGTGTCGATCTCCTCCGGACGCTCCCCCGACAGCCCGAGCAGCACGGCCTTGTCGCTGCCGTGCCCGAACCCGGTGGCGCCCAGCGAGCCGAAAAGCTCGCTCTGGACCCGCGTCGTGGCCGTCAGGTCGCCGTCGGCGGCCAGACCGTCCACAAAGGTCAGTGCGGCGCGCATCGGACCCACCGTATGGGAGCTGGAAGGGCCGATGCCGATCGAAAACAGGTCGAAGACGCTGATCGCCATTGATCTGCCCTCCTTCCTATCTGGCCAGCAGTGAGCTGGCTTCTTGGGCCGCGGGCCCTTCGGCGGCGAGATGGGCCAAGTTCTCCGACAGCTCTTCGCCGCGGTGGGCCTTCGTCTGCGCGAACAGCCGCCCGGCCCGATACGACGAGCGTACGAGCGGCCCGGCCATCACACCAGCGAAGCCCATCGCCTCGGCAGCGTTCGAGTGCTCGACGAACTCCTCCGGCTTGACCCAGCGGTCCACGGGGTGATGCCTGGGCGAGGGGCGCAGGTACTGGGTGATCGTGAGGATCTCGCAGCCCGCGTCGACCAGGTCCTTCATCGCGGGCGCGACCTCGTCCGGGGTCTCGCCCATGCCCAGGATCAGATTCGACTTCGTCACCAGGCCGGCCTCGCGAGCGCGGGTGATGACCTCCAGCGACCGCGCGTACCGGAAACCAGGCCGGATTCGCTTGAAGATCCGCGGCACCGTCTCGACGTTGTGCGCCAGAACCTCAGGCCGCGAACCGAACACCTCGGCCAGCTGGTCGGGGTCGGCGTTGAAGTCGGGGATCAGCAGCTCGACACCGGTGCCCGGGTTCAACGCGTGGATCTGGCGCACGGTTTCGGCGTACAGCCACGCACCGCCGTCCTCCAGGTCGTCACGCGCGACACCGGTCACCGTCGAGTAGCGCAAGCCCATGGCCTGCACCGACTCCGCCACCTTCCGCGGCTCGGTCCGGTCCAGCGCCGCCGGCTTGCCGGTGTCGATCTGGCAGAAGTCGCAACGCCGCGTGCACTGATCCCCACCGATCAGGAACGTCGCCTCACGGTCTTCCCAGCACTCGTAGATGTTGGGACAGCCGGCTTCTTCGCAGACGGTGTGGAGGCCTTCACGCTTGACCAGTCCCTTGAGCTCCGTGAACTCCGGACCCATGCGGGCCCGGGTCTTGATCCACGGCGGCTTCTTCTCGATCGGGGTCTGCGCGTTGCGGACCTCGAGCCGGAGAAGTTTGCGCCCCTCGGGGAGCGCGCTCATCGGTTGAGGTCCGCGTACAGCGGGTGCTTCTTGGCCAGCAGCTCGACCCGGGCGGACAGCGACTGGCGCAGGGCCTCGTCGAAGTCCGGGCGCAGCGCCTCGGCGATGACGTCGGCCACCTCGGCGAAGTCCTCGGCGCCGAAGCCGCGGGTCGCCAGCGCCGGGGTGCCGATCCGCAGGCCGGAGGTGACCATCGGCGGCCGCGGGTCGAACGGGACGGCGTTGCGGTTGACCGTGATGCCGACCGAGTGCAGCCGATCCTCGGCCTGCTGACCGTCCAAAGTGGAGTTGACCAGATCGACGAGCACCAGGTGCACGTCGGTGCCGCCGGTCAGCACGCGGACGCCCGCCTCGCTGCAGTCCGTGCGCGAAAGGCGGTCGGCCAGGATCTTCGCGCCCTCGAGCACGCGCTGCTGGCGCTCGCGGAACTCCTCGCTCGCGGCGATCTTGAGCGCGACGGCCTTGGCGGCGATGACGTGCTCCAGCGGACCACCCTGCTGGCCGGGGAACACCGCCGAGTTGATCTTCTTGGCGAGTTCCTGACGGCACAGGATGATGCCGCCGCGCGGACCGCCGAGGGTCTTGTGCGTGGTCGTGGTGACGATGTCGGCGTACGGCACCGGGCTCGGGTGCAGCCCGGCGGCGACGAGACCGGCGAAGTGCGCCATGTCGACCATGACCTTCGCACCGACCTCGTCGGCGATGCGGCGGAACTCGGCGAAGTCGAGCTGACGCGGGTACGCCGACCAGCCGGCGATGATCAGCTTCGGCTTGTGCTCCTTGGCGAGGCGCTCGATCTCCTCGACGTCGACGATCCCGGTCTCCTTGTCGACGTGGTAGGCGACGACGTTGTAGAGCTTGCCGGAGAAGTTGATCTTCATGCCGTGGGTCAGGTGCCCGCCGTGCGCGAGGTCGAGACCGAGGATGGTGTCGCCGGGGTTGAGCACCGCGACCATGGCGGCGGCGTTGGCCTGCGCGCCCGAATGCGGCTGGACGTTGGCGTGCTCGGCGCCGAAGAGGGCCTTCGCGCGGTCGATCGCCAGCTGCTCGATGACGTCGACGTGCTCGCAACCGCCGTAGTAGCGGCGGCCGGGGTAGCCCTCGGCGTACTTGTTGGTCAGCACCGAACCCTGCGCCTCGAGCACGCCCACCGGGGCGAAGTTCTCCGAGGCGATCATCTCCAGGGTCGACTGCTGCCGGTCGAGTTCGGCCGCGACGGCGGTGGCGACCTCGGGGTCCACTTCGGACAGGGCAGCGTTGAACATCTCAGTTCTCCTGGGTCAGGACGGCGTACGCCTGGGCGTCGAGCAGGGCGGGCACGTCGCCGGACAGACGCACCTTCAGGAGCCATCCTTCGGCGTACGGGTCCGAGTTGATGAGCTCGGGGGTGTCCGTTGTGGCCTCGTTCACCTCGACGACCTCGCCGTCCACCGGTGCGTACAGCTCGCTGACCGACTTGGTCGACTCGACCTCGCCGAACACCTCGCCCGCGGTGACGGTGTCGCCGACCGAGGGGAGCTGGACGAACACGATGTCACCGAGCGACTCGGCGGCGAAGGCGGTGATGCCCACGGTGGCGACGCCGTCGGCGACGTTCAGCCACTCGTGTTCCTTCGTGTACTTCAGGTCCTGGGGGATGCTCATGATCGAAAAGGGGCCTTTCAGGCGCGGGAGTAGAAGGGCAGGGCGACGACCTCGACGGGCTCGATACGGCCCCGGATGTCGACGGAAAGCTCGGTGCCGGGCTCGGAGTGCTCCCGGTCCACATAGGCCATGGCGATCGGATAACCCAGCGTCGGCGAAAGGGCACCACTGGTGACTTCACCGATCTCGGTGTCACCCGCCAGGACGGTGTAGCCGTGCCGCGGCGCGCGGCGGCCGGAGCCCTTGAGCCCGACACGCACGCGGGGAACGTCCTTCTTGGACAGCTCTTCGAGCGCGGCCTTGCCGACGAAGTCGCCCGGCTTCTCGAACTTGACCACGCGGCCGAGGCCGGCCTCGAACGGGCTCAGCTGGAGGCTGAGTTCGTTGCCGTACAACGGCATTCCGGCTTCGAGACGCAGCGTGTCGCGGCAGGCCAGGCCGGCCGGGAGCAAGCCGTGCGGCTCGCCGGCGTCGGTCAGGATGCGCCAGACGGCGGGAGCCTCACCGGCCGGGACGTACAGCTCGAAGCCGTCCTCGCCGGTGTACCCGGTGCGGGCGAGCAGGACGTCGTGGCCCTTCACGACGGCCGGGACGCTCGCGTAGTACTTGAGCGCGCCCAGGTCGGCGTCGGTGACGGCGCCGAGGATCTCGACGGCCTTCGGGCCCTGGACGGCGATCAGCGCGACGTCCTCGGACTTGTTCTCGACGACCGCGTCGAACCCGGAGACCCGCTCGGCCAGCGCCGCCGCGACCACGTCGGCGTTGCCCGCGTTGGCCACGACCAGGAACTTCTCGTCGGCGAGGCGGTAGACGACCAGGTCGTCCAGCACACCGCCGTTCTCGTCGCAGATCATCGTGTAGCGCGCCCGGCCCGGCTTGACCCCGGACAGGTTGCCGACCAGCGCGAAGTCGAGGGTGTCGGCCGCCTGCGGGCCGGTCACCTCGATCTCGGCCATGTGGGACAGGTCGAACAGGCCAGCGGCCTCGCGGACCGCCTTGTGCTCCGCCAGCTCGCTGGAATAGCGGATCGGCATCGACCAGCCCGCGAAATCGGTGAACAGCGCACCCAGTCCTTTGTGGACTCCGTGCAGGGACGTCTCTTTCGACATCAAGTGCCTCAGTTCTCGTAGGCGTTGAGCGGCGGGCAGGAGCAGACGAGGTTACGGTCCCCGCGCGCACCGTCGATGCGGCGCACCGGGGGCCAGTACTTGGACTTGCGGTTCACCCCGGCGGGGTACACCGCCAGTTCGCGGTCGTACGGCAGGTCCCAGTCGCCGACCAGGGTCTCGGCGGTGTGCGGGGCGTTGCGCAGCGGGCTGTTGTCCGCGGCCCACTTGCCCTGCGCGACGGCGTCGATCTCCGCGCGGATGGCGATCATCGCCGCGATGAAGCGGTCGATCTCGCCGAGGTCCTCGGATTCGGTCGGCTCGACCATCAGCGTGCCCGCGACCGGGAACGACATGGTCGGCGCGTGGAAGCCGTAGTCGATCAGGCGCTTCGCGACGTCGTCGACGCTGACGCCGGTCTCCTTGGTGAGCCCGCGCAGGTCGAGGATGCACTCGTGCGCGACCAGGCCGTCCTGACCGGTGTAGAGCACCGGGTAGTGCTGGTTGAGGCGCTTGGCCACGTAGTTCGCCGCGAGGACGGCGACCTGCGTCGCGGCGGTGAGCCCGCCCGCGCCCATCATGCGGACGTACGCCCACGAGATCGGCAGGATCGACGCCGAGCCGTACGGGGCGGCGCTGATCGGGCCGACACCGGTTTCGGGGCCTGCCTTCTCCAGCATCGGGTGGTTCGGCAGGTACGGCGCGAGGTGCGCGCGGACCGCGACCGGGCCGACGCCGGGGCCACCGCCACCGTGCGGGATGCAGAAGGTCTTGTGCAGGTTCAGGTGCGAGACGTCGCCGCCGAACTCACCCGGCTTGGCGAGCCCGAGCAGCGCGTTGAGGTTCGCGCCGTCGACGTAGACCTGGCCGCCCGCGTCGTGGACGATCTTGGCCAGCTCGTCGATGCCGTTCTCGTACACGCCGTGCGTGGACGGGTACGTGACCATGATCGCGGACAGCGTGTCGCGGTTGGCCTCGACCTTGGCGCGCAGGTCTTCGAGGTCGACGTTGCCCTCGGCGGTGCACTTCACCACGACGACGCGCATCCCGGCCATGACCGCGGAGGCGGCGTTCGTGCCGTGGGCGGACGACGGGATCAGGCAGACCTCGCGTTCGGCCTGAGCGTTGGCGTGGTGGTACGCGCGGATCGCGAGCAGGCCGGCGAGCTCGCCCTGGCTGCCCGCGTTCGGCTGCAGCGACACCTTGTCGTAGCCGGTGACCTCGGCCAGCCAGCTCGACAGCTGCTCGACCAGCGTGTGGTAGCCCTCGGCCTGGTCGGCGGGGGCGAACGGGTGGATCCCCGCGAACTCGCGCCAGCTGATCGGCTCCATCTCGGTGGTGGCGTTGAGCTTCATCGTGCAGGAGCCGAGCGGGATCATGCCGCGGTCGAGCGCGTAGTCGAGGTCGGACAGGCTGCGCAGGTAGCGCAGCATCGCGGTCTCGGAGCGGTGGGAGTGGAAGACCTCGTGGGTCAGGTAGTCGCTCTCGCGGCCGAGGCCGGCAGGCAGCGCGCTGGCGTCGGCGGCGGGGGTGTCGATACCGAACGCGTTGAGCACCTTGGCGATGATCGCGGGCGTGGTGACCTCGTCGACGGCGATGCGGACGTGGTCGGCGTCGACCGGGCCGAGGTTGATCCCGTTCTCGCGCGCGACCGCGACGACCGCTTCGGCCTGCCCGGGCATGCGGGCGAGGACGGTGTCGAAGAAGCCCTCGTGGACGACCTCCACGCCTGCCGCGCGGAGGGCGTCCGCCAGGCCGGCGGCGAGCCCGTGGACGCGGGTCGCGATGCGCTTGAGGCCGTCGGGACCGTGGTAGACCGCGTACATCGCGGCGAGCACGGCGGGCAGGACCTGCGCGGTGCAGATGTTGGAGGTCGCCTTCTCGCGGCGGATGTGCTGCTCACGCGTCTGCAGGGCGAGGCGGTACGCGGGGTTGCCGTCGGCGTCGACCGAGACCCCGACCAGGCGGCCCGGCAGCGAGCGCTCGAGCCCGGCGCGGACGGCCATGTACCCGGCGTGCGGGCCGCCGTAACCGAGCGGGACGCCGAAGCGCTGGGTGGAACCGGCGGCGATGTCCGCGCCGAACTCACCCGGCGCGGTGATCAGCGTGAGGGCGAGCAGGTCCGCGGCGACGGTGTACAGCGCGCCGGCGGCCTTCGCGGTCTCGGAGATGGCGGAGTAGAAGCCCGCGCCGCGCAGCACGCCGGAAGCGCCCGGGTACTGGACGACGACACCGAAGAACTCCTCCGGCAGGCCGGTGAGCAGGTCGCGGACCTCGACCTCGACGCCCATGGCCTCGGCGCGGGTGCGGACGACCGCGATGGTCTGCGGCAGACATTCGGCGTCGAGGACGACCTTGTTCGACTTCGCCTTCGACGCGCGGCGCATCAGCATGACGGCCTCGGCGACGGCGGTGGACTCGTCGAGCAGCGAGGCGTTCGCGGTGGCGAGACCGGCCAGCTCGGAGACCATGGTCTGGAAGTTGAGGAGGGCTTCGAGACGGCCCTGCGAGATCTCCGGCTGATACGGCGTGTACGCCGTGTACCAGGCCGGGTTCTCCAGCACGTTGCGGCGGATGACCGCCGGGGTGACCGTGTCGTGGAAGCCGAGGCCGATCATCTGGGTCATCGGCTTGTTGAGCGCGGCGAGCGCGCGAAGCTCGGCGATGGCGTCCTCTTCGGACGCGGCGGGGGGAAGTTCGAGATCGCGGGTGACCCGGATCGCGGACGGCACGGCGGCCTGCACCAGGGCATCGAGACTGCCGTAGCCGACCTCGGCGAGCATCTTGGCCTGCTCGGACTCCGAGGGGCCGATGTGCCGGTCGTCGAAGGACGTACTGGTCAAGGGAGCTCCTTGGGTCAGGCGCCGGATAGACCGGTGCGCTGGGAACTCCCCCTCTGTCATGGCACCTGAGAGTTTCACCACCCGTGACCGGGGTGGCTTTCACCTTGGGTGAGACGCACTTGCGCGCCTGCTTTCCAGAGTGGCCTCGCGTGAAGCGGTAGTGGGTACCTGAGAGATTCCGGGGAGTTTGCTCCTTCGGTGCCCCACCACGTTCGTGGGGGCTCTCCCGCTCCAGCTCGACGGCCCTGTCTGAAGTTGTGCGCACACCGTACCTGGCGTGTTCGACGCGCGTCTACTTACGGCCGAGCACGTCACTTGCGTGCTTGGAGCCGTAACTCACGTGATCAGAGCAGTAACTCGTGAGTTACGCCTTCAATCACGCGAGTGACGGCTCTGAGCACGCGAGTTACGCGTTCTCCATCATCATCTCGGCGGTGATGGTGCCGCAGAGCTCGGCGCACCGCGCCATCATGTCGGCGGCGTCGGCGAGCTCGGCGTCACCGGTCCTGGCGCACTCGCCGGCGCACATGCGCATCATCTGGGAGGCGAGGCCGCACATCTTCGCGCACATGCGCATCATCTCGAGGTCGGCGACCATCGCGGAGCAGCGCATCATCATGTCGGCGCACATACGGGACATGTCCGCGCAGGTCACCATCATCATGCCGAGCTTCGCACCGCCCAACTCCATGCAGCGCGTCATCATCTCCTCGCACCGGACGTGGCACTCGTTGCACAGGTCGATGCAGTCACGCATGGCGGTGCTCATCTGCCGGGTCATGCTTGGCCTCCTGGGTGGTCCTGGATGCTGGCTACGCGTCAGGACTACAGCGCAGGTCAGCGGCCCGCCATCCCAGCCACCGGGACGAGTGACGCCGCGCATTCAGAGGACTGAACGCGGGCGATCAGAGCGGGGTGACGTAGGCGCCCGAGATCCCGCCGTCCACCAGGAACTGCGAAGCCGTGATGAACGAGGCGTCGTCGCTCGCCAGGAACGCGACGGCCGCCGCGATCTCCTCCGGCTCCGCGAACCGCCCGACCGGCACGTGCACCAGCCGCCGCGCGGCCCGTTCGGGGTCCTTCGCGAACAGTTCCTTCAGCAGCGGCGTGTTCACCGGACCCGGACACAGCGCGTTCACCCGGATGTTCTCCCGCGCGAACTGCACGCCCAGCTCCCGGCTCATCGCCAGCACCCCGCCCTTCGACGCGGTGTAGGAGATCTGCGACGTCGCCGCGCCCATCACCGCGACGAACGACGCCGTGTTGACGATCGAGCCCTTGCCCTGCCGCCGCATATGCGGCAGCACCGCCTTGCAGCACAGGTACACCGACGTCAGGTTGACCTTCTGCACCTTCTCCCACGCGTCGATGCCCGTGGTGAGGATCGAGTCGTCCTCTGGCGGGGAGATGCCCGCGTTGTTGAACGCGACGTCGACCGAGCCGAAAGTGTCCACAGTGGTCTGGAACAGGGCCTCGACCTGCTCGGCGTCGGTGACGTCGGCCTGCACGAACAGACCGCCGACCTCCTCGGCCGCGGCCTTGCCCGCCTCGGCGGAGATGTCGCCGATGACGACCTTCGCGCCTTCGCTCGCCAGCCGCCGCGCGGTGGCGAGGCCGATGCCGCTGCTGCCGCCGGTGATGACCGCCACCCGGCCCTCGAAACGCTGAACCATTTCCTATTCCTCCGTGCTGATGGTCTTGATACGAAAAGAGACCAGCTCACTCTGTGCTGATAAAAAGGTTCTTGGTCTCAGTGAAGGCGTCGACGGCGTCGGGACCGAGTTCGCGGCCGAGCCCGGACTGCTTGAATCCGCCGAACGGCGTCCAGTACCGGACGGACGAATGCGAGTTGACCGACAGGTTCCCCGCTTCGACACCGCGCGCGACGCGGAAGGCGCGGCCGACGTCGCGGGTCCAGATCGAGCCGGACAGCCCGTACTCGGTCTGGTTGGCCATCGTCACCGCGTCCGTCTCGTCGGTGAACGGGACCACGGCGACGACGGGGCCGAAAATCTCCTCGGACGCCAGCGGATGCCGCAGGTCCGGTGGGGTGACGACGGTCGGCGCGAACCAGTATCCGGGGCCGACGGGCGCGTTGCCCCGGAAGGCGACCGGCGCGGATTCGTCCACATAGGACGAGACCTTCGCGTGGTGCCCCGCCGAGATCAGCGGCCCCATCTCGGTCACTTCCAGCCGCGGATCCCCCACGACCACACCGTTCACCGCCGGTTCCAGCAGCTCCATGAACTTCTCGTACACACTCGACTGCACCAGGATCAGCGACCGCGCGCAGCAGTCCTGCCCGGCGTTGTCGAAGACGCCGTACGGCGCGGTGGCCGCGGCCTTGTCCAGGTCGGCGTCGGCGAAGACGATGTTCGCGTTCTTGCCGCCGAGCTCCAGCGTCACCCGCTTCACCTGCGCGGCGCAGCCCGCCATGATCTGCTTGCCGACCTCGGTCGAGCCGGTGAACACCACCTTCCGCACCGCCGGGTGGTCCACGAAACGCTGCCCCACCACCGATCCCTTGCCGGGAAGCACCTGGAAGACGTCCTCGGGGATCCCCGCCTCGCGGGCGAGTTCGCCGAGGCGGATCGCGGTGAGCGGGGTGAGCTCGGCGGGTTTCAGCACGACGGTGTTCCCCGCGGCGAGCGCCGGTGCGAACCCCCAGCCGGCGATGGGCATCGGGAAGTTCCACGGCACGATCACCCCGACCACGCCGAGCGGCTCGTGGAACGTCATGTTCACGCCGCCGGGTACCGGGATCTGCTTGCCGCTCAACCGTTCGGGGGACGCGGAGTAGTACGTCAGCACATCGCGGACGTTGCCCGCTTCCCAGCGCGCGTTGCCGATCGTGTGGCCGGCGTTGGCGACCTCCAGCTGGGCGAGGTTCTCGATGTCGGCGTCGACGGCGTCGGCGAACCGGCGCAGCAGCCGTGCCCGGTCGCCGGGGGCCACTGCGCGCCAGGCGGGGAACGCCGCGTGCGCGCGGGCGATCGCCGCGTCGGTCTCCTCGGCCGAGGTCAGCTCGACCGACCGCACCACCTCCTCGGTGGCGGGGTTGATCACCTCGAACGTCATGCGCGCTCCTTAGCTGCTTCCACGAGTGCCTCGAAAAGCCTGATGTCGTCGGGATTCTGTTCGGGATGCCATTGGACGCCGAGGACGAACCCGTCACCGGGCAGTTCGGCCGCCTCGATGGTCCCGTCGGCGGCCCAGCCGACCGGGACCAGCCCGTCGCCGAGCTTGTCGATCGCCTGATGGTGGTAACACGGCACCTTGGTCTCGGCGCCGAGGATCGACGCGACGCGGCTGCCCTCGGCAAGCCTCACCGTAGTGGTGCCGAAGGTCCCGGGCGCGGGTTGGTGATCCGCACTGTCCAAAGTGTCCGGCAGGTGCTGCGCGAGCGTGCCGCCCAGAGCGACGCTGAGCACCTGGAGCCCCCGGCACACGCCGAGCACCGGCTTACGGGCGGACAAAGCGGACCGCAGCAGGCCGAACTCGAAGGCGTCCCGGTTCGGCCTCGTGTACGTCGTCGCGTGCTGCTCCTGGCCGTAGCGCGCCGGGTCGACATCAGCGCCACCGACCAGCAGGAGCCCGTCCACGGCGGAGATCAGCCGATCGTGTGCCCCGCTCACCGGCGGCAGCAGGACCGGGATCCCGCCCGCCGCGACGATCCCGTCGACGTAGACCCGGTGGAGCAGCACCGCTTCGGTCTCCCACACCAGGAATTTCGCGGGCTCCAGATAGGACGTGAGCCCGATCAGGGGTTCAGAGCCGCTCGAAGCCACGGATCCTCTCCCAGTCGGTGACGGCGGCGTCGTACGCGGCCAGTTCGATCTTCGCCGCGTTCAGGTAGTGGTCGACGACCTCGTCCCCGAACGCGGACCTCGCGAGCTCGCTCCCGTCCAGCAGCGCCGCGGACTCCCGCAAGGTGGTCGGCACGGTCGGCTTGCCGGAACCGTAGGCGTTGCCCTGGAACTCCGGTTCGAGCTCCAGTTCGTTCTCGATGCCGTGCAGTCCGGCCGCGATCAGCGCGGCCACCGCGAGGTACGGGTTCACGTCGCCGCCGGGGACGCGGTTCTCGGTGCGCAGCGAATCCCCGTGGCCGACGACGCGGAGCGCGCACGTGCGGTTGTCGGTGCCCCACGCGACGGCCGTCGGCGCGAAGCTGCCGGGGACGAAACGCTTGTAGGAGTTGATGTTCGGCGCGAAGAAATAAGTCAGTTCACGCAACCCGGCGAGCTGACCGGCGAGGAAGTGCTCCATCAGCGGCGAGAACCCGCCGGGTCCGTCGCCCGCCAGCACGGGCTCGCCCACGGCGGAGCGCAGGCTGATGTGGATGTGACACGAGTTGCCCTCGCGTTCGTTGTACTTCGCCATGAACGTGAGGCTCTTGCCCTCCTGCGCGGCGATCTCCTTGGAGCCGGTCTTGTAGACGCTGTGGTTGTCGCAGGTGGTCAGCGCGTCGGCGTAGCGGAACGCGATCTCGTGCTGGCCGGGGTTGCACTCGCCCTTGGCGGATTCGACGTACAGGCCAGCCCCGCCCATGTCGTTGCGGATACGGCGCAACAGCGGCTCGATCCGCGCGGTGCCGAGCATCGAGTAGTCGACGTTGTACTGATTGGCCGGGCGGAGGTCCTGGTACCGCTTGTCCCAGGCCGACTCGTAGGTGTCGTCGAAGACGATGAACTCCAGTTCGGTCCCGACGTAGGCGGCGAGCCCGCGTTGGGCGAGCCGGTCGAGCTGACCGCGCAGGATCTGGCGCGGCGAAGGGGCCACTGCGCCGCCCTGCACCCGTTCGAGGTCGGCGAGGACGAGCGCGGTGCCCTCCTGCCACGGCAGCAGGCGCAGCGTGCCGAAGTCCGGGCGCATGACGAAGTCGCCGTAGCCGGTCTCCCAGGAGGACATCGCGTAACCGTCGACGGTGTTCATGTCCACGTCGACCGCGAGCAGGTAGTTGCACGCTTCGGTGGCGTGCTCGACGACCTCGTTGAGGAAGTATTCGGCGGCGCAGCGTTTGCCCTGCAGCCTGCCCTGCATGTCGGTGATCGCCACCAGCACCGTGTCGACGGCGCCTTCCTCGACCAGTTCCCGGAGCCGATCGAGCGTGAGCATGCCGCGCCTGTTCGCCATCAGCCTCACCTAAAGGTTCGATGCGGTACCTTTGCGGCTTCTTCCTACCGGGTCGCCCCGCCTCGGTCAACTCGACCAATGGTCTGGTTCGTTACCCATTGCTCACCGTAGTTGATCCCTGGGCGGATTGTCTGCGATGCCCGGCTGAGAAGATGCTGTGAATCCCGCCGCACCGGGAGGAGATCCGCGCATCCGGGACGTTGTACGGATCAAGAGAGGTGAGAAGGAATGACACAGGCATTCACGCAGCAGACCACGTTCACCGAGCCCCAGGGGCGGGCTCAGCTCCCGACGATGCCCAGTGGGTGGCCGATCGGCTCGTACGAGTCGTACTCCGAAGCGCAGCGTGCCGTCGACCACCTCGCGGGAACGGACTTCCCGATCACGGACGTGACCATCGTCGGTGTCGAGCCGGTCCTGGTCGAGCGGATCGCCGGACGGATGGGCTGGAGCAAGGTGCTGACCAGCTCGGCGCTGTCCGGCGCGATGTTCGGTGTGTTCCTCGGGCTCGTGCTGAGCCTGCTGAACCCGGGCGCCGGGCTGGTGCCGATCATCGTCGGCCTCGTCGGCGGTATCGGGTTCAACCTGCTGTTCGGCGCGCTGGGGTACGCGGCCTCGAAGAACAAGCGCGGGTTCATTTCGCAGAGCCAGCTGGTCGCCCGGCGTTACGACGTCCTGGCCCAGCCGCGCAACGCCGAGAAGGGCCGCGCCCTGCTGGCCGACCTGGCCGCCAGGAGCGCGTTCCACCACTGAGCCTCACCCCACGCGAGCCGGCACCTCTTCGGGAGGTGCCGGCTCGCGGCATTTCGTCCTCTGGATGCGGTAGTTCGCGTTGCCGGCTACCGCATCCAGAGGACGAAACGCGGGTGGAGGCGGCCCCCGACGCCCGCCTCCACCCGGAGCCACCTAGCGCGTCGGCTGGGTGGAGTTCGACGGCGGAGCCTGGGACGAAGGCGGAGCCTGGGCGGTCGTGGAAGGCGGCGCCGGGGTGATCTTCGGGATCGCCGCGCTGAACGGCACGTCCGTCCTTTCCAGACAGTAGCTGCGGTAACCGTTGTAGCCGTTGAGGTTTCCGTCGTGGTCCTGGACTCCCCGCTCGAGCCGCGGCCGCGGATAGCGGTTGTCGTCGCCGATCCTTCGCTTCTCGCCCGTGCTCTGCTCGCAGGCGTACCGGGTCGTGCTGAGCGGGCGGCCGTTCTCGTCGTAGAGGTAGATCTCGGTCAGCGGTTTGCCGTCGGCGTCGAACGCGTAGATGTTCTCCACGTCCTGGCTGCCGTACGTCAGCTGCGGGTTCCCGTAACTGTCGTTGTAGCTCGGCCCATAGGGGCCGTTGTAGGAACCACCGCCGTAGGACCGCTTCGCGATCAGGTCGACCGCCGCGCCCGCACCACCGAGCATGCTGCCGATGACGAACGCCGAGATCGGCACGGCCAGCCACAGCAGCCGCCGGTCGGCCTTCAGCTTCGGGCCCGCCCAGACCACCGCGACGGCCGCCAGCAGCATCAGCGGCAGGAGCAGTACGGCTTCGGTGTCCCGGAGCACGAGCAGCAGGCCGAAGATGACCAGCACCGCCGCGCACAGCACCCACCACGCCGGCTTGAGCGTGCGGAAGTAGTTGAGCCCCTTGCCGTTCCGGTCCTTCTGGAACGAGGCCGCGATCTCGCGGAGCTTCACCACCTCGGGCAGTTCCGCGATCGGGGCGACCCCCTTCCGGACCACGTAGGCGACGCTGATCGCGAGCACGGGCGCGACGAAAAGCAGGCCCAGCAACGGTTCCACCCGGACCCACACCGCGGCGGCGAAACCGAACAGCGCGAAGCCCCCGACCGAGAACACCAGACCCCAGAACGCGAACCGCGCTCCACCGATCCCGGTCTTCACCTTCAGCACGGTGGTCTTGCCGCCCGCCTCGGCCGGCCGCGGCGGGTAACCGCCGGACGCCCGCAGTTCGGCGGCGTAGCTTTCAGGGCTGCCCAGCCGCTCGATCAGGGCGTCGACCTTGGGGTTGTCCCCGAGTTCCGCCTCCATCTCGGCGAGATGCGGCCGGACGTCTTCGAGGATCTCCTCGACTTCGCTCTCGGGCAGGTCGGCGAGCGCGCTCCTGACCCTCGCCAGATACACCCGCACGGCGGTCGGATTCTGCGTGCTCATGCTGCCTCTCCCAACAGGCTGTTCATCGTCGTGGCGAAAGTCCGCCAGGTCTGCCCCGACTCTTCGAGCCGCTGGCGACCCGGCTCGTTGAGGCTGTAGTACTTGCGGTGCGGGCCTTCCTCGCTCGGCACCACATAGGACGTCAGCAGGCCCGCCTTGTACAGGCGCCGGAGCGTCCCGTACACCGACGCGTCGCCCACCTCCTGCAACCCCGCGATACGAAGTCTTCGGAGGACGTCGTAGCCGTAGCCGTCCTCTCCGCGAAGCACCGCGAGAACGGCGAGGTCCAGCACGCCTTTTAGTAGCTGACTGATCTCCACAGTCGCGTCCCTCCCAGTCTTACGCAACAGAAGGTACCACGCATTGCACAGTAGTGCGCACGGCGGAGGCGACTTGCGCTCACCGGGTGGTTCATGGGTTACTTAGTCCAGTAATGAACCACTGCACCCATGAGGTGCTCGAAGACTGGGGACGGAGGTGTCGTGCTCGACGAAGGAACACCCCTGTTCGCGCAGATCGCCGAACAGATCGCCGACGACATCGCCGAGGGAAGCCTGGCCGAGGGGGAACGCGTGCCGTCAACCAACGAACTCGCCGCCTTCTACCGGATCAATCCGGCGACGGCGGCCAAGGGGATCAACGTGCTCGCCGACGACGGCCTGCTCGAAAAACGGCGCGGTATCGGCATGTTCGTCGCCGCCGGGGCGCGGCAGAAGCTGCTCACCGACCGGCGGCAGCGGTTCGCCGAGCAGTACCTCGACCCGATGCTCAGCGAAGCGAGGCGCCTCGGCATCGACGACGAAACCCTGATCTCGCTCATCCGCGGGAACGGACACCGGAACGGAGGACCCGCCGCATGACGCCGACCATTTCGACCACCGGCCTGACCCGGCGCTACGGCGACCATCTCGCGCTCGGCGATGTCTCGGTCGACATCGAAGAAGGCAAGATCACCGGCCTGCTGGGCCGCAACGGCGCCGGCAAGAGCACCTTCCTGCGGATCGTCACCGCGCAGGAGTTCGCCAGCGCGGGCTCGGTCCGCGTGTTCGGCGAGAGCCCGGTCGAGAACGAGCGGGTGCTGAAACGCCTGGTGCTCGTCCGCGAAGACCAGCAGTTCCCGGATTTCAAGGTGCGGCACGCGCTTGCGGCGGCGTCGTGGTTCTATCCGAACTGGGACTCCGAACTCGCCGACACGCTGCTCCGCGATTTCGACCTGCCGACGAAGCGCCCGGTCAAGAAGCTCTCGCGAGGCATGCGCTCGGCGCTGTCGATCACGATCGGGCTCGCGGCGCGAGCGGAACTCACGCTGCTCGACGAGCCGTACGCGGGCCTCGACGCCGTCGCGCGCCAGCTGTTCTACGACCGGTTGCTCGACGATTACTCGGCCCATCCGCGCACGATCCTGCTCTCCACGCACCTGATCGACGAAGTGGCCGATCTGCTGGAGCACGTGGTGATGATCGACAAGGGCCGCGTCGTCCTCGACGCGGCGGCCGACGAACTGCGCGGCTCGGCCGTCACGGTCACCGGCCCCGCTCTCGCGGTGGACGACTTCGTCAGCGGCCGCCGGGTGCTGCACCGCCGCAAGATCGGCTCGCGGGCTTCGGTCACCGTCGCCGACGCGCTCGATCCCGCCGCGACGGCGAAGGCGAAGGCCCTGCACCTGAAACTCGAGCCGCTTTCCTTGCAGCAACTGATGGTGCACACCTCCAACGGACAGACCGCAGAGGAGGCGTCCGCATGAACACCCTGGTCAACGTCGCGCGCTACCACCTGGTGGACCGGCTCCAGTACGTCGTCCTCCCGGTCGGCATCACGTTCTTCGCCTTCGGGGTGAACGTCGCGATCTTCTCGCTGCTCCCCGAAACACCCGACGAGAACTACTCCGGCGGCCTGTTCACGCTGTTCGTGTTCATGTTCGTCTGCGGCGCCTTGAGCATGACTAAGTCGCTCCCGTTCGGGCTGGCACTCGGGGTGTCGAGGCGGTCCTACTACCTCGGGACGGTACTGCTGATCGCCGGGCTCTCCGCGCTGTACGCGGCGGGAATCGCCGTGCTCCAGGCGATCGAGGACGGGACCGGCGGCTGGGGGCTCGGGCTCCACTACTTCCGCGTCCCCTGGCTGCTCGACGGTCCCTGGTACCAGACCCTGCTCACGGCCTTCGTGTTCCTGACGCTCGTGTTCGTCTACGGCATGTGGTACGGCCTGATCTACCGGCGCGCCGCCGTGCCGGGTGTCGTCCTGTTCGGCGCCGCGCAGGTGCTGGTGCTGCTGGGCGGGGTGCTGCTGCTCAGCTGGACCGATTCCTGGCCGAAACTCGGCACGTTCTTCAGCACGCTGACCGTCGGCGGCGTGACCGGGGTGCTCGCCCTGCTGGTCTGCGTCGCGGGTGCCGGCGGATTCGCCACGATGCGCCGCGTCACCGTCTGAAACCCTTCCACACCAAGGAGTTCGTCATGGCCGTGACTCATGTGGTGTTGTCGGTACTGCTGGCCGCGATCTTCGCCGCGCTGGGGGTGGCGAAGATCCTGCGGCAGCAGGCGTTGGTCTCCCGGACCGAGAGGCTCGGTTTCTCGGTCCGGGGGATCCAAGGGATCGGCGCGCTCGAACTCGCGGGAGCGGCCGGCCTGGTGGCCGGGTTCTTCTGGCGGCCGCTCGGGATCGCCGCGGCGGCAGGCCTGGTGGCCTTGCTGATCGGGGCGGCGGTCTTCCACGTGCGGGCCGGCGACGGGATCAAGGACGTCGCCCCGCCGGTCTGGCTCGCGCTGGTCTCGGCGGCGGCCGCCGTCACCGCGATCGTTTCGGCTTAGACCGCGAGCGTTTCGCGGGCCCTGTCCCGGATGCGTCCGACCACGGTGGACCGCCGCCAGGCTCGCGTGACCTCCACGAGCCACGCCGCTTCGGTGGCGATGTCCGGCTCGTCGAGGTAGGTCGCCGGAACGTCGTCGGGGGCGTACCGGCGGCCCGCCTCGGAGGCGACGAGCGCGGCGGCCAGTGCCGCCGCCTCGATCGTCGCGGCGATCCGGGCTTCGGGGATCTTCGCCTCACGTGCTTCGGCTTCCGCGAGCGCTGGAACGTCCGGATCGAAGTAGGGCCGCAACGCGAGATGGCCGTCCCGGATCTCGATCACCCTGCGGTACAAGGCGAATTCGACGCCACCCGGCATACCGGGGCCGGGGTCCAGCGCGATTCCGGGGACCGCGTCGCGCAGCGCGGCCCACAACGGCTCGATCCGGCGGTACGTCCGGTACGCGCCGATCAGCCGGAACGGTGTGGCCAGCGCGGGCCCCCACACGCTGAGTGTCGCGCCCGCCCCGGCGAGCCCGACGCTCAACGCCGCCAGGATCGCCGAGAACGTCTCCTCACCGGCGTCGACCGCGCCGGTGGTGGCGAGGATGTAGATGTCGTCGACGTCCCAGAAAGTCCAGCCCAGCGCGGAAACCCCGCCACCGACGAGCAGCCACAGCCCGATGCGAAGCGGACCGGGAGCGGCATGACGCGCGAAGCGGGCGAAGACGATCGAGAAGGTCAGCAGGCTGATCAGACCGTAGACGAGGAAAAGGACGTTGTACGCGACGAACCACCCGAGCCTGCCCGGCCCGGCAGCGGTGTGGTCGCCAACCCGGTAGCTGTCGGACAGGAAGAAGAGCGCGGTTTCGGCGGCCACCACGGTCCAGGAAAGCACCGCGTGCCAGCCGATCCGCTTGCCCTCCCCCAGTTTCAGCGACCGCGCGAACGCGACCGCGAACGCCATCGCGCCGATCTTGAGCAGATCGGCCGCGAGGTTCAGGAGGCTGCCCATGGGTTCCTCGACCCCGACGGCGTTCTCCATGGCCGGGGTGAGCAGCATAATGCCGCCCGCGATGCACATCCCGAAGCCGCTGAGGAACCACATCCGCCGCACCGGCTGGGTGTGGCGGGCCTGGATCAGCTTGTAGCCGAAGCCCGCGAAAGCCACCACGCAGCAGAAGTACGCGATGGTCTCGGTCACGGCAGGCGCCGTTTCCGGCTGCCGAAGAGATCGTCGACCCTCGCCATCCCGCCGGCGAGATCGCTCTCGTCGGGACGCGCGGCGCCGCGCACCGCCGTCCGCGCGACACGGCGCGCCAGGAGACTGGCGAGCAGCTCCGCCTCCTGTTCCTCGACGGCGCTGTAGCTCGTGCGGCCCAGGACACGGCGGACGAGTTCGGGCGACAGGTTCGGCATGAGGGTCTTGCCGGCGGCGGCGTCGAGCACGATCCCGTCGGCCCCGGCGTCCGAACCGACGTGCCCGCACACCAGGTGGCCGACCTCGTGCAGCAGGATGTGCCGCCGGTGCAGGGCGGTGGTGTTGGCCGGATAGAGGATGTAGTCCGCGCGTTCCGTGCTCATCAGCAGCCCGCACGGGCCGCTGGAAGGAACGCTGACCTGCATCAATTCGATGGGACGGCCGCGCTCGGCCGCGAGTTCCGCGACGAAGGACCCGGCGTCGAACGGTTCGGGAAGGGTGACGCCGTCGGCGAGACTCCGGCAGCGGCGCCACAACTCCTTACGGCGACGGTCCACTCACGACTCCTTCTTCGGGCCGCCCCGTCCGGATTCCCTGCGGGCGATCGCGTCGATCATGTCGCTGATGGTGTCGAGTCCGTCGGGGGAAAGCGTTACGGCCCGCAGCGCGACGTCGCGGACACCGGCGTCGCGAAGGGCGCCGAGGAGCGCGAGTTCCTCGGCGATCTTGGCGCTCTGCTCGTCGTCGAAGAAGTACGCGGGCGAGACGCCGAAGAACCGCGCGAGCGCCTCGAGATGGCGTTTCGTCGGATTGTCGCGACGCCCCGTGCGCAACTGCCACAGGTACGTCGTCGAGAAGGTCTCGCCGGTCGCCTCGCGGCAGGCCTTGGCGACCTCCTCGTGGCTGTACGGCTCGCGATCGGGTCTCAGCACGATCTGGAACAGCTTGTCGATCTTCTCGGCGAGCGTCGTCTTGCCGGGCTCGGTCGCGGCCACCATCCCACTCCCTAAGTGTCGTGCCCGTTCATGCTAGTTGACGCGGCGCCCGTGTCGTACACGACAGTTTTCACCTCGCGCGCGGCTTCGGCTGGCACCGCGGGCAGGAGAACGACGACCGGTTCATGAAGGGGTCGCGCCGGATGGCCGTCCCGCACCGGCCGCAGGGCAGTCCTTCCTGGCCGTAGGCGTCGAGTGACCGGTCGAAATAGCCGGACTCGCCGTTGATGTTGACGTACAACGCGTCGAACGACGTCCCGCCGGCGACCAGCGCCTCGGCCATCACGTCGCTGGCGGCGGTGAGCACGGCACGGCCCTGTGCGGCGGTGAGCCTGTCGGTCGGGCGGGCCCAGTGGAGCTTGGCGCGCCAGAGCGCCTCGTCGGCGTAGATGTTGCCGATCCCGGAGACGAGGGTCTGGTCGAGCAGGGCGCGTTTGAGCTCGGTCCGCCTCGACCGCAGCGCGCGGACGGCCTGGTCGAGGTCGAACCGCAGATCCATCGGGTCGCGGGCGATATGCGCGATGGTGCCAGGCAACGCCGTCCCGTCGACCTCGGTGAGTTCCGCGAGCGCGAGCCCGCCGAAGGTCCGCTGGTCGACGAAGCGCAACTCCGGCCCGTTGTCGGCGAAGCGGAACCGCACACGAAGGTGCTTCTCGTCCGGCGCGTCGCCGGGCTGGACGAGCATCTGACCGCTCATACCGAGGTGCGCGAGCATGGCCTGGCCGTCGGAGAGCTCCAGCCACAGATACTTGCCGCGGCGGCGGGCGGCGGTGATCTTCACTCCGGAAAGCCGGCCGCCGAAGTCCTCGGCGCCGAGTTCGTGACGGCGGATCGCGCGGGCGTGGAGGACTTCGACCTCGGTGATCGTCCGGCCGGAGACATGCGCCTCGAGCCCGGCACGGACCACCTCGACCTCGGGGAGTTCGGGCATGCCGTCGATTCTCCCACCGGCCGTCGCGAGTGGCGTCAGGGAGCGGCCGGCCCGACGTCCGCCCTGGTCAGGGCTTTCCGTGCCCCGCCCGGCAGCAGTTCGTCGGCGCCGACGTCGTACCTCCCGGATCGCTTCTGCAGATCGAAATCCGTGCCCGCGTACGGGTAGGAGCCGACACCGGCGTCGATCGCGGGACTCCCGGACGACAGGCGGTACAACCCGTCCTGCACCAGCTTAGGATCGACGGCCTTGTACCCGGAGGGCATCCCCGCGGGACCGCCCCAGGCGATGTTCCCCTCGTACTTCACGACCGAACCGCCCGGCATGCTCACGAGCTTTCCCGTCCCCTGCAGGACGTTGTTCGCGAGCACGCAGTCCTTGGGCTTGAAGTCACCGCCGTCGCCGTGGACGACGTCCGTGGTCCCGACGACGGTGTTGTACGCGACCACGACCCGGTCGGGCCGGTCGTGGAGTTTGCTGTCCGGCCCGCTGTCCGCCTCGCTGCCGGAGCCGAAGACGATCCCCCGGTTCGCCGAGGAGTGCACGTAGTTGTTGACGATCTTGTGATCGTTGCCGTGGAAGCGGATCCCGGACCGGCCGAGCAGGATGTTCCCTTCGACGACACTGCGGTCGCCGTGGCGCAGCACGATGAAACCGCGGCTGTCGCGGATCGTGTTGTACCGGACGACGTTGTCCGAGGACTTCACGGAGATCGCCTCGGAATCCCCGTCGGCCTTCTCGAACAGGTTGTACTCGACGATCCCGCCGGCCTTGTACTTCTGGTGGTGGCTCAGCCCGAACCGGATCGACTCGCCACCGTTCGAACCGGTGAACCCGTGGTTGGAGAAGTAATTGTGGTGCACATGCACCCGCTTCGCCATGTCCTTGGCCGGGCCGAGC
Source organism: Amycolatopsis sp. PSD-21 (assembly GCF_055561455.1). NCBI lineage: Bacteria > Bacillati > Actinomycetota > Actinomycetes > Pseudonocardiales > Pseudonocardiaceae > Amycolatopsis > Amycolatopsis sp. PSD-21. Next base: position 6,916,558 of record NZ_CM145712.1, read on the forward strand.
ACCTGGAGGAAGACCCCTTGGGTGGTGCGGTTCTGCAGCACGTTGTGGTCGAACTCGGTGTCGTCACCGTTGAGGGTGACCCAGTTGCCGCCGCCGGTGAGCTGGACGTCGAGCCGGGTCAGCCGGTTGTGCGTGCTGCCCACCGGCACGCTCAGCGAGCCACCGTGCCGGAGCTTGAACCCGCGCAGCACGACATGCGAAGCGCCCGAGGAGAACGAGAATCCCGTCGATCCCTTGATCTCGGCCCTGCCGACGTGTTCCGCGGTGATCGTGATCGGCGCGTTCGCCGTACCCGACCGTTTGATCGCGATGGCCGAGCCCGCCGAGTAGCTGCCGTCGGCCAGCCGGATCTCGTCGCCGGGAGCGGCCTTGTCGATCGCGGACTGCAACGCGCTCAGCGACGTCACCCGGACGACCTGAGCACCCGAAGCAGTGGCAGGACCTGTCATCAGCGCGAAAACCGTCGCCGTGACCAGGCAGAAACAACGCATCCGCCGACCTCTCGACAGGCGACCTGAACGGTCGCGTCAGTGGCGGCGGACTGCGCTGACGTTACTGATTCACCGGTTCGCGCGTCAACGAACCGTCCCGCTGAGGAGGACTCAGGTCGTCTTCGGCGGCTGTTCGATGTCGAGTTCGGCCGAAAGCTGGCGCCAGGCCGTCTCGGCGGCCTTCTGCTCGGCTTCCTTCTTGGTCGTTCCCGAGCCGTAGCCGAGTTCGCGCCCGCCGACGAGGACGGTGGCGCTGAACTCCTTGCGGTGATCGGGCCCGGTGTCCTCGACCTTGTACTCGGGCACGCCGAGTCCGGCCGACGCCGTCAGCTCCTGGAGGCTGGTCTTCCAGTCCAGGCCGGCGCCGCGCAGCGGCGCCTCGGCGAGCAGGTCGTCGAACAGGTGGTGCACGAGCTTGCGCGCGACATCGATGCCGTGCTGCTGGTACGCGGCGCCGATGACGGCTTCGAGCCCGTCGGCGAGGATGCTCGCCTTGTCCCGGCCGCCGGTGAGCTCTTCGCCCTTGCCCAGCAACAGGTGCTTGCCCAGCCCGCCCTCACCGAGACCGCGCGCGACCCTGGCCAGTGCGTGCATGTTGACCACGCTGGCCCGGAGCTTCGCGAGCTGCCCCTCGGCAAGTTCGGGATGGGTGTTGTAGAGGTGGTCGGTGACGACCAGGCCCAGCACCGCGTCCCCGAGGAACTCCAACCGCTCGTTCGGCGGCAACCCACCGTTCTCATAGGCATAAGAACGGTGGGTCAACGACAGCGTCAGCAGCTCGGGTTCGATCGTGATCCCGAGAGCTTCGAGCAGTGGTGCGGGGTCCGCGGGTGGTCCACCGGCAGATTTGCCCCCCATGTCGTCGGCTGCCGATCAGGCGGGCTCGACGACCTGGCGACCGTTGTGCTGGCCGCAGGCCGGGCACGCGATGTGCTGGAGCTTCGGCTGCTTGCAGGCGCGGTTGGAGCAGGGCACCAGCTGAACCGGAGCCGCCTTCCACTGGCTGCGGCGCGCGCGGGTGTTGGATCGCGACATCTTCCGCTTCGGGACGGCCACGAGTAGATCTCCTTCAGACGGTCTGCCCGCGGTCGCGAGCGAACTTGCTTCTCCGGAACGAGCTGGTGCTCGTCAGGCTTGCTTTCCGGGGCCATCGGCCTGGTCATCGCCCGTTTCGTCATCGAAACGATCGACCAGCGCGGCCCACCGAGGGTCTATCTTCTCATGCCCGTGACCGGGCTCGAGATCGGCCCACTTGACACCGCATTCGGTGCACAGTCCCCGGCAGTCCTCGGCGCACAGCGGGGCCAGCGGCAGCGCCAGCACCACCGCGTCGCGGACCGTCGGCTCGAGGTCGATCCGGTCGTCCACCAGGCGGGGAATCTCGTCCTCGTCGGTGGTCTCCTCGGTCGCGGAGCCGGGGTAGGCGAAGAGCTCGGTCAGGTCGACCTCGACGTCCTCGGTGATCGGGTCGAGGCACCGCGAGCAGTGCCCCGTCGCGACGGCGGACGCCGTGCCGCTGACGAGCACGCCCTCGACGACGGACTCGAGCATCAGGTCGAGTTCGAGGGTGGAACCGGCGTCGATGGTGATGACGTCGGGCACACCGAGCGCGGTCTCGACGGGGATCGAGCGTTGGACGGCCTTGCTCAGGCCGGCGTGACGGCCGAGTTCGCGGGTGTCGAGCACCCACGGGTTCCGGTCGTCCAGTTGCGCAGGCCTGGCCTGCGGCGACTTGTTCTCAGACATCGGTCACCAGGGTACGCAGGTACCGCCACCGGCTTTCGGGCGCGGTCGGTGAAGTCCGTGAAGTACATGAAGGCCCCCTTCCTTGCGTCTAGCGCCAGGAAGGGGGCCTTCATGTACTCGAGCGATCAGCTCTGGTAGTCGTACAGCGACGTCCGGCTGTTGCCCGGCAGGTTGACCGGGGACCGCAGGTGGTTGCGCCCGGAGTCGACCGTCCGCAGTGTGGTCGCCAGCAGTTCGGAGAACTCGGCCAGCTTCCCGTCGACGTAGGCGTCGCAGTCGCCGCGCTGCTTGTCGGCCTCGACGTGCGCCTCGTCGACGATGCGGGCCGCCTCGCCGTGCGCGGCCTGGACGACCTCGGTCTGGGCGACGAGCCTGGCCTGTTCGGCGCGGCCGTCCTCGATGGCGCGCTCGTAGGCGTCGCGGCCCGCCTGGATCATCCGCTCCGACTCGGCGCGGGAGCGGTCGGTGAGGTTCTGGAACTCGGCCTGCCCGGCGGCGACCATGCGCTCGGCCTCGGCGTGCGCGTCGCTCATCATCTGCTCGGCGCGGGCGCGGGCGTCGGCGAGGATGCGCTCGGCCTCGGCCTGCGCGTCGGCGACCGTGCGGTCGGCCTCGGTGTTCGCCGTGGTGATCGTCTCCGCCGCCTCGGTGCGGGCGGTCTGGATCAGCTGATCACGTTTGTCCAGGACGTCCTGGGCGTCGTCCACCTCGCCCGGCAGCGCGTCGCGGATGTCGTCGAGCAGTTCCAGGGTGTCCCCCCGCGGGACGACACAACTGGAGGTCATCGGCACGCCGCGGGCTTCCTCCACGATGGTGACGAGCTCGTCGAGCGCCTCGAAAACCCGGTACACGGCCACTCCCTACCTACAGCGATCCCCACATTCCCTGAGCTCAGTTTGCCCTCATCGCCGCCGTAAGGGGTGAAAGCGCGCGGTACCGGGCGTGTCCCGCCTGGTACCGCGCGTCGCCTACCGGAGATCGAGTTCGGGATCCGAGACCAGCTTGATCAACTGGTCGTCCGGCGGACGCGAGCCTCCGTCGCCCGCGCCGGTGGACACGGCGACCACCGTGCCGTCGGCCCGGTACGCGATCGCGTCGCGACCCGGTTCGACGTCGCCGGGAGGCAACGACGGGACGGTCCCGGTGACGACGACGGTGCTTCGGTCCGGTTGGAGCAGCTTCACGCAGTCCACCGGTTCCCCGCTCGTCACCCCGCCGAGGTCGGCGTCGAAACCGCCGCGGGGCCGGCGGCCAGGCTCACAGCTGTCTTCGAGCGAGAACCCGCGTTTGGCCGCTTCGACCCCGAGAACAGTGAGAAGGAGGGAACGATCGGCGCCGGAGGCGTCCCGGTAGCCGATCATGAAGACGAGGGCGTCCCAGGTACCCAGCTGATGCACGGAGCGGATCCGGACGTCCTTCGCCCCGGTGAGCACGCCGGGCAGGGCGGTCGCCAAATGCCCGGAGATCCTCGCCTTCCGCGCGGTCAGGTCGCCGTTCGCCGGAGCCGGCGACGGCGCGCCACTCGGTGACGGCGCGACCGGGACGGGCGGCACGGCCGGCGTGGGTCCACCCCTGGGCGCCACGAACACGACCGCCGCCGCGATCACCGCCAGCGTGGTAGCCCCCGTCGCCGCCATCGCCCGCCGGTTCCGCGCCTTCTTCGCCGCCTTCCCGGCGACTTCGTCCGGGTCGAAGCCGAGCGGTGGCTCGGCCAGGGTGATCCCGCGCAGCCTGTTTTCCAGTTCGTCCATCACGCGCTCCTCCCGGAGACAGCCTCGTCGTGCTGTCTCTGCAGGGCCGCGCGGAGGACTTCGAGTCCTCGCGCGGCCTGGCTCCTGACCGTCCCTTCCGAACAGCGCAGCGCGACGGCCACCTCCGCGACCGGGAGATCGGCGCAGTAGCGCAGCACGACGGCGGCGCGCTGTTTCGGGGGAACTTCGGCGAGGGCGCGAAGCAGCGAATCCGAGATCCCGGCGGTCGCCGGGGCCGCAGGCTCTTCGGGGACGACGCCGTCGCGGTTCTCTCTGCTCCGCCATGGACGTCGCCGCTCGTCGAGCCAGCAGCGCATCAGGATCTGCCTCGTGTAGTTGTCGACGGGCCCTTTCCGGCGGACCTTCGGCCAGACCCGGTAGAGCTTGATGAGCGCGACTTGGACCAGATCCTCCGCGAGATGCCAGTCGCCGCAGAGCAGGTACGCCGTCCGTCTGAGCGGTAGCGCCTTGTCCTTGGCGAACTCCCTGAAGCTCGCGTCGTCCCCAGACCGCATCGTGCCTCCTCGTCCGTGTTCCGGTGTATCTCACGGACGAGGAGGTACGAAATGTTGCACGGACGGGTCAGCCGGCGAGATTCACCAGCTTGAAGGTCGCGTAACGGTCCGGCGTGTAGACGATCTCGCCGCCCTTGCCGGAGATCACGCGGTCGCTCGTGCCCACCGGGAACAGCTGGTAGTAGCCGGCGGCACACTTCGGCAGCACACCTTCGCGGTTCTCGTAGACCGTGCCGGTCGCGCCACCGCGGGCCTTGTCCACCACGGACTTCGCCGCGGAGGACAGCGTCGAGTAGCCGATCTTCGTCAGCTTCGAGGTGTCGCCGCAGGACGGCGCCGGGGTGCCGTCGGCGTCGATCACGGAGAAGGTCTTGTAGTGGTCCGCGGTGTAGAAGTGCTCGCCGGCGTTACCGGTGACGATGCGGCGCGCACCGCGATCGGGCGAGCCCGGCGTAGGCACCGTGTACTCGCGGTAATAGCCCGACGCGCACTTCGGGAGGATGTTCTCGCGGTTGGAGAAGACCGTGCCGTCCTTGTCCGGGTACGGGAACGGGCCACCCTTCTGGATGAGGTCGTAGGTCGTCGTCGCCTCGGCGGGCAGCGACGACAGCGACACGTGCTTGAACCCGGTGAGATCCCCGCACGGGTTCTGCTGGATCGAGACGGGGGCGGCCGTGGCCTGCGCGGCACTCAGCCCGCCGAAGAAGGTGACAAGCAGAACGAGCAGCGCGGCGGCGATCCGCGATCGTTTGTTGGTCATTTTCGGACCGTAACCCGATCGTGTATTCACCAGAAGGCGCCGAGATGAACTCTTCATCGCCGCTCACCGGCGCCAGACCAACGGCTTCGGCCGTTCGGGTCAACCTCGGTCGGAGTACTTCTCCGAGAGGCGTTTGAACACTATCGGCGGCACCAGGTGCTCGATGTCGCCACCGAGCGCGGTGACCTCCTTGACCAGCGAGCTCGACACGAACCCGTACGCCGGGTTGTTGGCCATCAGCAGGGTTTCGAGCCCGGTCAGCTCGCGGTTCATCTGTGCCATCTGGAGCTCGTAGTCGAAATCGCTGACCGACCTCAGCCCCTTCGCGACGGCGATGATGTCGTTCTCGCGGCAGTAATCGACCAGGAGTCCCTGCCACGAGTCGACGCGCACGTTCGGCAGCTTCGCGGTGATCTCGCGGAGCATGTCCATCCGTTCCTCGGTGGTGAACAGGCCCTTCTTGCTCTTGTTCACCCCCACCGCGACGACGACCTCGTCGAACAGCTTGGCCGCCCGCTCGATGATGTCGAGATGTCCATTGGTGGCCGGATCGTAGGACCCGGGACAGACCGCACGCCGCATGGCGCGGACGCTACCAAGGCCGAGGGCCCGCTGCGCGTCCTGCGCACTTTCTCGGTGCCGCGTCACACCTGATATTCGGCCCAGTAGAGCGCGGTGTCGCCGTAGCGCTTCGTCCGCATCGGCTCGAAACCCGGCGGCCAGTCCGGCTCGCCGTCCCGAGCGGCCCGCTCGATCACCACCAGCGCGCCGTCCGTGACCCATCGGCCGGCCGCGAGCGCGGCCATGACCTCCCCCAGGCGGGTGGAATCGACAGCGTAGGGCGGATCGGCGAGGACGATGTCGAACGTTTCCGGCGCCGGAGCGGCCACGACGGACTCGACGGTCCCGGCCCGGACCGCGCCGCCGAGCCCCAGCGCGGCGACGTTCCCCTTGAGCACTTCGACCGCGCGCCTGTCGTGTTCGACGAACAGCGCGCCGGAGGCGCCGCGGGACAACGCCTCCAGCCCGAGCGCGCCCGAACCGGCGTAAAGGTCGAGGACCTGGGCCCCTTGCAGCTCGCCGGCGACCTCGAGCGCGTTGAACAGCGCTTCGCGCACGCGTTCCGACGTGGGCCTGGTGCCCTTCGGCGGGACCTTCAGCCGCCTGCCGCCCGCGGTCCCCGCCACGATCCTGGTCATGGGTGCATCGTGCCTCAACGCCTTCCATCGTGACGTTGGCCGGGACTTGGTGAAGCCGCCGCCCAGCTCGCGTAGAGTCGTCCTTCGCCCTCGGAGGCGATAGAAGCGTTTAGGAGCGTTGCGTGTCCGAACCTCGGGTCAGACGGGCCGAGATCGCCATCGAGCAAGCCCATGTGGACACCGTCTACACCCGGCTCGCCGAATTGCGAGCCCAGGCTGAGGCCATGCGTACCAAGGGCTACGAGATCGGCCATGGCGCCGGGCGGGAAGCCATCTTCGAGCAGGCGTCCATGCTGTTCGAACGGGACATGATGGTCTTCCACGCCAATCAGACCCTGCAGACCCTCGACGCGGAGTACGAGGGGCTGGTCTTCGGCAGGCTCGACCACCTCGACAACGACCACATCTACGTGGGCCGCCTCGGCATCCGCGACGCCGAGTTCGACAACCTCGTCACCGACTGGCGCGCGCCCGCGGCCGCGGCGTTCTACCAGGCGACGGCCGAGGAGCCGATGAACGTCGTCCGGCGCCGGGTGATCCGGTGCTCCGGCCAGAACGTGCTCGACGTCGACGACGACGTCCTGATCGCCGACGCGGTCCCCGACGGCATGCAGATCGTCGGCGAAGGCGCGCTGATGGCGGCGCTCGGCCGGTCGCGTGGCGAGAAGATGCGGGACATCGTCGCCACCATCCAGAAGGAGCAGGACGAGGTCATCCGGGCGCCGTGGCGCGGGGTCACGGAGATCACCGGCGGCCCCGGCACCGGCAAGACCGCGGTCGCGCTGCACCGCGCGGCGTACCTGCTCTACCGCCACCGGCGCCAGCTCGGCGGCGCGGGCGTGCTGGTGATCGGCCCGTCCGGCGTGTTCACCAGCTACATCTCGCGGGTGCTGCCGTCGATGGGCGAGACGAACGTCGAACTGCGCGCGCTCGGCGAAGTCCTCGACGGCCTCGAAGCGACCCGTCAGGACCCGGCGCCGCTGGCGGCGATCAAGGGATCGCTGCGGATGCGCAAGATCCTGCTGCGCGCGCTGCGGGACACGCCGGAAGACGCGCCGGAGGACATGAAGATCGTCTACCGCGGCGAGGTGCTGCGGCTCAACGCGCGCGAACTCGACAAGGTGCGCCGCAAGGTGCACACCGCGGGCGGGCCGCCGAACCGGTCGCGGATCCGCGCCGCCGAGCTGCTGCTCGACGCGCTCGCCGCGAAGGCCGAGCAGCACGCGAAGGACGACGGCCGTCAGATCGACAAGGCCGAGCTGATCACCGAACTCGGCGAGCGCATCGAGTTCCACCGGTTCCTGGTGACCTGGTGGCCGATCCTGTACCCGGCGCAGATCCTGCGCTGGCTCGGCGACGAGAAGCGGCTCGCCTCCGCGGCGAAGGGCCTGCTCAACCGCGGCGAGATCAGCATGCTCGCGGCCGATTTCGCCGATCGCTCGCGTGGCTGGACCATCGCGGACGTCGCGCTCCTCGACGAGCTGCGCGTCCTGATCGGCCCGCCGCCGAAGAGCCGCCGGGCCCGTCAGAACGTCGAGGTCAACCCGGAGCGCGGTGGCGCCCCGACCCGGCCCGAGCACTACGACGAGTACTCGCACGTGGTCGTCGACGAATCGCAGGACCTCTCGCCGATGCAGTGGCGGATGGTCGGGCGGCGCGGCAAGTACGCGAGCTGGACCGTGGTCGGCGACCCGGTGCAGAGTTCGTGGCCGGATCCGGCCGAGGCCGCGATGGCGCGGGACCAGGCCTTCGGGCTCAAGACGACGCGGCGCCGGTTCACCCTGCGCACCAACTACCGGAACTCGGCGGAGATCTTCGACCTGGCCGCGAAGGTCGTCGCCGGGCACGCGGAGGCCGACGAGCTTCCGCGCGCGGTGCGGCAGACCGGTGTCACGCCGGAGGTCCGGCCCGTCGAGGCCGCCGGCCTGGAGGCTGCGACGCAGGCCGCGGTGAAGGAGATGCTGGGGGTCGTCGAAGGCACCGTCGGCGTGATCACCGCCATGGACCGGGTGCCCGAGATCGAGGGCTGGCTCGACGGGCTGTCGGACGAGCGGCTCAAGGTCGTCGGCAGCCTCGACTCCAAGGGCCTCGAGTACGACGCCGTCGTCCTGGTGGAGCCCAACGACCTCATCACGGAGTCGACCACCGGACGCCGGGTGCTGTACGTCGCGCTGACCCGCGCGACCCAGCAGCTCACCGTCCTGGCCTCGAACCCGGACTGGATCCCGGCCGCCTGATCACGCGTGTCGTCCACCTGATCACGCGTGTCGTCCGTCCAGTCACGCGTGTCCGCCGCCCCATCACGTGAGTTACGCCCCCGATCACGTGAGTTACGCCCTCAATCACGCGAGTTACGTCCCCAAGCACGCGAGTTACGCCCCTGATCACGCGAGTTCGGCAGTCCGGGATGGACGACACACGTGATCGAACGGACGACACACGTGATTGGACGGACGACACACGTGATTCGGGGCGCGACTCACGTGGTTGGGGATGTCACTCGCGTGGTTTGGGACGTCACTCGCGTGATTGGGCGCGTAACTCACGTGATTGGAGGCGTCACTCGCGTGATTGGGCGCGTCACTCGCGTGCTTGGGGGCGGAACACAAGAGGCGGAGACGGAAAAGCTGAAGGGCTCCTTCAGGACACTGGTGAATGCCCTGAAGGAGCCCTTCAGACCCCCGGTGAGTGAACGATGTGGGGACGCATCGCACGTCCAGGGGTATTTCTAGCGCCTCTTCGTTGTTCGGTGTCACGGCGATCCCACCGAACAACAACGCCGAACAACGTATCGGCCGTGGTCACGGGCACGGGGGCGCGTAATCGAGCCCCGGCAGGTGTTGTTCCCACTCGTCCGCCGTGATCCGCGGGTACACCGTCGCGCAGATGCGTTCAGCCGCCCGTTCGGGGCTGGTCTCCCACAACCGCACGCTGCCGTCCGCGACCGAACCCGCGAGGGTGTGCCCATCGGGGGCGAACGCCACGGCGTTGACCCGGTCGACGTCGTCGGTCAGGTTCGCCGATTCGCGGACCGATCCGGGATCGGAGACGTCCCATAGTCGCACGGACCGGTCGTAGCTGCCGGTCGAGAAGGTCTTCCCGTCCCCGCTGAAAGCGACCGAGATGACGTTGTCGGTGTGCCCCGCCAGCAGCGCCGCCTCGCGCGGAGCCGCCGGATCCGTCACGTCCCAGAGCCTGCCGGTGCGATCCGCGCTGCCGGTGGCGGCGAGTTTGCCGTCCGGACTGTAGGCGACCGAGAACACAGTGTCCGAATGCCCCTTCAGCACCGAAAGCGGCTTCGGCGCCTTCGCCATCGAGACGTCCCACAGCCGGGCGGTGTGGTCCCATCCGCCGCTGAGCAGGGTGCGGCCGTCCGGGCTGAACGCGATCGAATGGACGTCGTCCTCGTGCCCGGTCAGCGTCGCGAGTTCGACGGGCCGCCGGATGTCGGAGACGTCCCACAGCTTCACCGTGTGCCCGGACCCGGCCGTCGCGAGCGTCCGGCCGTCCGGGCTGAACGCGACGGGGTCGATCTCTTCCGCCGGCCGATAGAAGACGCCGGTGTCGACCGGCTTGCGCGGATCGCTGACGTCGATCAGCCGCATCGTGTGGTCCCAGGAGCCGGCGGCGAGCGTCCGCCCGTCCGGACTGAAGGCCAGACCGCAGACGCCCTGGCCGAAGCCCGCGACCTTGCCCACCTCACGCGGGTTCCGGGTGTCGGAGACGTCGACCAGGCGCACCACGCCGTCCTGGCTGCCGGTGGCCAGCAGCTTCCCGTCGGAGCTGAACACCGCCCGGCAGGCAGACCGCGCCGGGCCGCTGATCGCGGGCCCCGGCAGATCCCACATCCGCACCGTCTGGTCGTCGCTCGCGGTCACGAGCGTGCGGCCGTCCGGGGAGAACACCGCCCAGACCACGGCCGCGGTATGCCCGACGAGTGACGGTTTCTCGCGCGGTTTCGCCGGATCGGTGATGTCCCAAAGCCGTGCGGCGCGGTCGAAACCGGTGGTGGCCAGGGTCGTCCCGTCCGGACTGAACGCCACGGACCGCACGATGGTCTTGTGCGCGGCCGTCGTCCCCAGCGGTGACGGCGCCATCGGGTCGGCGACGTTCCACAGCCGCGCCGTCTGGTCGATGCTCGCGGTGGCGAGCGTCCGGCCGTCCGGGCTGAACGCCGCGGAGTGGATCCCGGCGGTGTGCCCGTTCACCACGCCGAGCGGCCTGGCCTTGACGGGGTCGGCGACGTCCCACAACCGCGCGGTCTTGTCGGCGCCGGTCGAGACGAGCGTCCGCCCGTCGGGGGCGTAGGCGAGACCGTTGACGTTGCCGGTGTGCCCGGGGAGGGTGGCCGCGAGCACGGGTTTCGCGGGATCACGGACGTCGAACAACCGCACCGTGCCGTCGCCGTCGGCGGTCGCGAGCACGGCGGACTTCGGGCTGAACGCCACCGCGTTGACCCGGCTCGGATGCTCGCCGACCAGTACGCCCGGCCCGGGTTTCGCCGGATCGGCGACGTTCCACAGCCGCGCGGTCTTGTCCCAGCCCGCCGTCGCGACCACGGCGCCGTCGGCGCTGAAGGACACCGAGTTGACGTTGCCGGTGTGCCCGGTCAGCGTGGCCAGCTCGGCCGGGCGATGGGGATCCTTGACGTCCCACAGCTTGGCCGTCTGGTCCCAGCTGCCGGTGACCATCACCTGGCCGTCGCCGCGCAGCGCGGTCGCGTTGACGCGGTGGCCGTGCCCGCGGACGCGGGTCGAGTACGGCGACTCGAACATCCCGAGCACGCTGCCGCGGGTGTCCACACTCGGATCGACGCGGTACGCCGCCAGCGCGAGCTGCGCGGCCAGCGCCGGATTCGTCGTCCGCATCTCGATGGCCTGCCCGGCGACCTTCTGCGCGAGCGCGCTGTTGCGCTGGCTGGTCGCGGTCTGCTCGGCGCGGACGGCGTACGCCATCGCGGCCGTCGCGAGCACCAGCAGGACGGCCAGGAGCGCGACCAGCTGACGCAGCCGCCGGGTGCGGCGCCGGGCGACGGCCTGCTCGTGGTTCTCGATCGCGACGCTCGCCTCGAGAAACCGGCGTTCACGCTGGGAAAGCGCGCTGTCGTGCTCCCCCGCCCACTCCCTGGCGATCGCCAGGCGCGCTCCGCGATAGAGCCAGCCGTCGTCGCGGCCGACGGACTCCCACGCGTCGGTCGCCTCGGTGAGCTGGCGGTGCACGCGCAGGCCTTCACGGTCCTCGGCGAGCCATTCGCGCAGGCGCGGCCAGCCCCGGATCAGCGCCTCGTGCGCGATCTCGATGCCGTTGTCGTCGAGCGTGACCAGCCGCGACGACGCCAGCCTGTCCAGCACGACCGCGACGTCCGGGTCGTCGGCGTCCACCTCGTCGCGGGTGATGCGCCGTTTGGTGTCCTCGGTGCCCTCGCCGAGCGCGGTCATCCGCAGGAAGATCTGGTTCGCCAGCCGCTGCTGGTGTTCGGTCAGCGCGGTGAAGGTGTGCTCGGAGGTCTGCGCGACCGACCGTTCGATCCCACCGGTGGACTCGTAACCGGTGAGGGTGAGGGTGTTGCCGTGACGCCGGCGCCAGGTCTCCAGCAGAGCGTGCGAGAGCAGCGGGAGCACGCCGGGCTGCCCGGTCGCGTCGGCGACGAGCCGCGAGACCAGCGCGTTCTCGACGCGGTACCCGGCGTCGATCGCCGGCCGCGAGATGGCCTGCCGCAGCTCCTCGGTGCTCATGGGGCCGACGAGGATCTGCGCGTCCTGCATGGCCTCGACCAGCTCGGGATGCCGCGCGCAGTGGGTGTAGAAGTCGGTGCGGATGCCGAGGACGACCCTGGTCCGGCTCTCGGCTTCGGTCGTCGCGGTGACCAGCGCGGACAGGAAGGCCGTCCGTTCGTCGGCGTCCTGGCAGAGCGTGAAGACCTCCTCGAACTGGTCGACGACCAGCACGACGTCGCCCTCGCGGTCGGCGACCAGCTGACGGGCGGCGAGGCCGAGGTTGCGCGGATGTCCGGTGAACTCCGCGAGCAGCCCGCCGGGCGCGAGCCCGAGCGCGGCGCCGAACTGGACGGCGCATTCCTGCAGCGGCCGCGATCCGGGGGTCATCAGCAGCGTGACCGACGTCTCGGCGACGGCCGGGAGGAGACCGGCCCGGAGCAAGGACGACTTACCGGAACCCGAAGCACCCAGAACGGCCAAGAATCGTTGGTTCGAAAGCCTCGTGACGAGTTTTCCGACAAGTCGTTCGCGACCGAAGAATCGGCTCGCGTCATCCGGCCCGAATGCGGCCAGACCGATATAAGGGACCGATTCCCCATTCGACGGGGCAACCGGTGAATCATCGACTCCGGCGCGCGTCCGCTCGGTCACGTCGTGCCATCGCGCCTCCCACTCGTCCTCGGGGCCGTCGCACGCCCGGACGTAGGCCAACGTGACCGCCAAGCTGGGCATCTTCTTCCCACCAGCGGCCTCGGAGAGGGTGCCCGCGGAGTAGTGGGCACGCCTGCCCAGCTCCCGGTACGTCGGATTTCCGGCCTTCTCCCGCAGGCGCCGGAGATCGGCGGCGAACCCCAGCAACGGATCGTCCCCGGGGTCCAGCGGTCGTTCCGGACGCGGCACCTTCAATCCTTTCTTTTCAGTGGTTTTCCCACGTTCGCATTAGGGGGCAACCGTACCGTGGAAAGGGGGGAACTCCGCCGAGTGCCGGGTACATCGAGTCGGTTAATTTCGATCGATCGACAGGCACGGGAAGGGTTCGGGGGCCCGCGGCGTTGTACCGATGCGTGACCTCTTTGCCTGACATCCCGCTGTCCGTGCTCGACCTCTCGCCCGTCGTGGCCGGAGGCGGTGTCGCGGATTCGCTTCGCAACACCCTCGACCTCGCGCGCCGGACCGAAGCCCTCGGCTACCACCGGTACTGGCTCGCCGAGCACCACAACATGCCGGGTATCGCGAGTTCGGCGACCGCCGTGATGATCGGCCAGGTCGCGGCCGCCACCGAACGCATCCGGGTCGGCTCCGGCGGGGTCATGCTGCCGAACCACGCGCCGCTGGTGGTGGCCGAGCAGTTCGGCACCCTGGAGGCGTTCCACCCCGGCCGGATCGACCTCGGCATCGGGCGTGCCCCGGGCACCGACCAGCGGACCGCATTGGCGCTGCGCGGCCCCGGCGGGCTCACCGCGGAGAACTTCCCGCAGCAGTTCGCGGAACTGCTGGCCTACTTCGAGCACTCCGACCAGCGCGCCGTCAACGCCGTGACCGCCGAAGGCAACAAGCCGCCGGTGTGGCTGCTCGGGTCGAGCGGCTTCAGCGCGCGGATGGCGGGCGAACTGGGCCTGCCGTTCTCGTTCGCGCACCACTTCAGCGCCGAGAACACGCTCCCCGCCGTGGCGCTCTACCGCGACTCGTTCAAACCGTCGGACGTCCTCGACGAGCCGTACGTGATGCTCGGCGTCTCCGTGGTGGCCGCCGAGACCGACGAGCGCGCGCAGTACCTCGCCGCCCCGAGCGGCCTGACGTTCCTCAGCCTGCGCAAGGGCCGCCCGATCCCGCTGCCGACGCCGGAAGAGGCCGCGGCCTACCCGTACACCGACATCGAGCGCGTGTTCATCGAGGACCGGGCCGCGAGCAGCATCATCGGCTCGCCCGAGACGGTCCACAAGGGACTCGAGACCCTGCTGGCCGACACCGGCGCGAACGAGCTGATGATCACGACCATGGTGCACGACCAGGCGGACCGGGTGCGGTCTTACGAGCTGGTCTCCGAACTGGCGCGCTGAGGCGCTTCTCGCGTGAAGGCCCCCTTCCCTCGGCTGAGTCGAGGGAAGGGGGCCTTCACGCGCTTTCGGCCACGGTGCTGGGGATGTCCCGAAAGTGGCTTCGCGACATGCGGGCACCGCGCCGGCCTCAAGGATCGTTCGAGAGCCGCCCCACGCCACGAATGGACCAGCGCGCCACCGGACACGAAAGAACGGACAAGACCCCCGCCCGCCTTTGTCACAAAAGAACAAGAATTCTCCGGTTACCAGGACGTGACGTCTTGATCACACCGAAGTTCTTGTCACCAGGCAGGCACGTGATTAGCGTACCGACCAGTAGCAAACAGCACGGTAACACCCCGTTGATACTGTTCAACGATTCCGTTCCGCCATTCGGAGCAAAGGAATTGCGCAAGCTGGGGTGTATTCGCCGTGCCCGGAAAACGGGAGGGTCGGCGTGGGCGTCCGGACTAACGCACCCTCATTCCCCGGCGCGGGTGCGATCCGGGAGACCGGCAGGCTCTACTCACTCGGCCTCGACGTCGTCCGCCTGACCTTCCGGCGGCCGTTCCAGGCCCGCGAGCTGATCCAGCAGTTCTGGTTCATCGCGAGTGTGTCGATCCTGCCGACGGCGCTGGTCGCGATCCCGTTCGGCGCGGTGATCGCGCTGCACATCGGTTCGCTGACCGCGCAGATCGGCGCGCAGTCCTTCACCGGCGCGGCCAGTGTGCTGGCGATCATCCAGCAGGCCAGCCCGATCGTGACCGCGTTGCTGATCGCGGGCGCCGGCGGCTCGGCGATGTGCGCGGACCTCGGGTCCCGCACGATCCGCGAGGAGATCGACGCGATGGAGGTGCTCGGGGTCTCCCCCGTCCAGCGCCTGATCGTGCCTCGCGTGCTCGCCGCGATGGGGGTCGCCGCATTCCTCAACGGAATGGTCAGCGTGGTCGGCGTCCTCGGCGGCTATTTCTTCAACGTCATCATGCAGAATGGGACACCGGGTGCGTATCTGGCCAGTTTCTCCGCCCTCGCGCAGCTCCCGGACCTCTGGATCAGCGAGATCAAGGCGGTCATCTTCGGTTTCGTCGCGGCGATCGTCGCCTCTTATCGCGGGCTCAATCCGAAAGGCGGCCCGAAAGGCGTCGGTGACGCGGTGAACCAATCCGTGGTCATCACGTTCCTGCTCCTGTTCCTGTTGAACCTCGTGCTGACGACGCTTTACCTGCAGCTCGTCCCGGCGAAGGGCAGCTGATGGTCACGACGACACCCACTCGCACGACACGGGTCCGCGAAGCCGTCGATCGCCGGTTCGGGTTCCTGGACACGCTCGGCGACCAGATCCTCTTCTTCCTCAAGGCGCTCGCCTGGGTGCCGCGCGCGATACGACGCTATCTCCGCGAGATCATCCGCCTGCTGGCCGAAGTCAGCTTCGGCAGCGGTGCGCTCGCGGTCATCGGCGGCACGATCGGCGTGATGATCGGGATGACCGTGTTCACCGGCACGGTCGTCGGGCTCCAGGGATACTCGGCGCTCAACCAGGTCGGCACGTCGGCGTTCGCCGGGTTCGTCTCCGCGTACTTCAACACCCGCGAGATCGCGCCGCTCGTGGCCGGGCTCGCCTTGTCGGCGACCGTCGGCTGCGGTTTCACCGCGCAGCTGGGCGCCATGCGGATCTCCGAGGAGATCGACGCGCTGGAAGTGATGGGCATTCCCAGCGTCCCGTACCTGGTGACCACGCGGATCATCGCGGGTTTCCTCGCGGTCATCCCGTTGTACGCGATCGGCCTGCTGACCTCGTATCTCGCGTCACGCCAGATCACCGTCTGGTTCTACGGCCAGTCCGCGGGCACCTACGACCACTACTTCCTGCTGTTCCTGCCACCGGGTGATGTGCTCTGGTCGTTCGGCAAGGTGCTGGTGTTCAGCGTCGTGATCGTGCTCGCCCACTGCTACTACGGCTTCCGCGCGAGCGGGGGACCGGCGGGCGTCGGTGTCGCCGTCGGCCGCGGGGTGCGGACGGCGATCGTGGCGGTCAGCGTGCTGGACTTCTTCCTCAGCCTCGCGATCTGGGGCGCGACCACGACGGTGCAGGTGGCCGGATGAGCCGGCGCGGGCTGCGCAAAGCCGGGGTCAGGACGGCCGGGGTGCTGTTCCTCGTGGTGATGTCCGCCCTCGTGCTGCTGTCGATCAAGATCTACCGGAAGGATTTCGTCGACTCCGTGCCGGTGACGCTGCAGGCGGACCGCGTCGGCAACCAGTTGCGCCAGGGCGGGCAGGTCAAGGCGCGTGGCGTGGTGGTCGGCGAGATCCGTGACGTCCGCGCGACACCGGGCGGCGCGGAGATCGACCTGGCCATGGAGCCCGGCAAGGTCTCGAAACTGCCCAAGAACGTGTCCGCGCTGCTCGTGCCGAAGACGCTGTTCGGTGAGCGGTACGTGCAACTGTCCATTCCGGACGGTTCGACCGCGGCGCCGCTCGCCTCCGGCGACGTGATCACCCAGGACCGGTCGGCCAACGCGATCGAGCTGGAACGCGTCTTCGACAACCTGCTGCCCCTGCTCAAGGCCGTGCAACCGCAGAAACTCGCCACCACGCTGACCACCGTCGCCACCGCGCTGGAGGGCCGCGGCGACCAGATCGGCGACACGCTCGCCACCGCGGCCGCCTATCTGGAGGACTTCAACCCGAACCTGCCGAAGCTGAACGACAACATCCGCGACCTCGCCACGGTTTCGAAGCTGTACGGCGACATCGCACCGGATCTGCTCGACGCGCTGAGCGCCTCGGCCGTCACGCTCGACACGGTCAAGGAGAAGCGGGCCGAGCTGGCGTCGGTGTACCAGCAGGTAACGTCGTCCTCCCAGCAGGTCACGACGTTCCTCGCCAACAACCGCGCCAACATCATCGCGCTCGCCGCCGACAGCCGCGCGCCGCTGGAGATCGGCGCGAAGTACTCGCCCAGTTTCGCCTGCACGCTGGACGCGCTCGCCAAGTTGAAGCCGCAGATGGACCAGGTGCTGGGCGCCGGGACCGACGAACCCGGCCTGCACGCGGAGATCACCATCAGCCGGCCCCGGGGCAAATACGTGCCCGGCAAGGACGATCCGGTCTACGACGCCACCGGGGAACCGCGCTGTTACCCGACGAACGGCCTGATGAGCCAAGGGATCGTGGCGACCGGCGAGCAGACCGCGGCGCTCCCCGGCGCGCAGGGCGATCTCGGCCTGGCGAACTCGCCGCAGGAACGGGAGCTGATCTCCACGCTGGTCGCGCCGTCCATCGGCGTCCCGGCGGCGCAGGTCCCCGCCTGGGGCAGCGTGCTCGTCGGGCCGCTCTACCGGGGCACGGAGGTGACCCTGCGATGAGGAACTTCGTGAGCCCGCTGATCAAGGGGCTGATCTTCGTCGTCGTCACGACGCTGGCCACGGTGCTGCTGGCGGTGTCCATCACGAACACCGGCCTCGGTGACACGAGGACCTACAGCGCCAAGTTCCTCGACGCGACGTCGCTGAACGTCGGCGACGACGTCCGGATCTCCGGGGTGCGGGTCGGCCAGATCGAGGAACTCGAGATCGCCGACCACAGCCTGGCGCGCGTCCGGTTCTCCCTCGACTCGCAGCGCAGGCTGCCCGCCGACGTGACCGCGGTGATCAAGTACCGCAACATGGTCGGCCAGCGTTACATCGCGCTCGAACGCGGCAAGGGCACCCCCGAGCTTCTGGAGCCCGGCGCGGAGATCCCGCTGGAGCGCACGACGCCCGCGCTGGATCTCACGGAACTGTTCAACGGCTTCAAACCGCTGTTCCAGGCGTTGTCGCCCAAGGACGTCAACCAGCTCTCCGGCGAGATCGTCCAGGTGCTGCAGGGCGAGGGCGGCACGGTGGAAAGCCTGCTGGCGCACACCGGTTCGCTGACCACCACGCTCGCCGGCCGCGACAAGGTGATCGGTGACGTGATCACGAACCTGGACACGGTGCTCAAGAGCATCAACGGCAAGGGCGACGCACTGTCCACTTTGGTCTCCACACTGAAGGAACTGGTGGCAGGACTCGCGGGTGACCGCACCGAGATCGGGGAGGCCGTCTCCGGGCTCGCGGACCTCACCACCGCCACGGCCGGTCTGCTCGAACAGGGCAGGAAACCGCTCAAGGACAGCATCGAGGGGCTCGGCCTGCTGGCCGGTCAGCTGACGACCGAAGAGGGCAAGGCCGAAGTCGACCGCGTCCTGACGGTGCTCCCGGGGAAGCTGAACGACCTGGGGCGGATCGGCTCCTACGGCTCGTGGATGAACTTCTACCTGTGCTCGTCCGTCCTGCAGACCGAACCTCCGCGCGGGGTACCGGCGACGGCGGAGAGGTGCACGTCGTGAAACCCTTCAAGGAACGGAACCCCATCGTCGTCGGTCTCGTCGGCAGTGCCGTCGCGGCCGCGGTGCTGACCGCGACGCTCAACTACGAGAACCTGCCGATCATCGGCTCCGGGACCACCTACCAGGCCGAATTCTCCGAAGCGGCCGGGTTGCAGCAGGACGACGAAGTCCGCATCGCCGGGATCAAGGTCGGCGAGGTGAGCGACGTCCGGCTCGCCGAAGACCACGTGGTGGTCAGCTTCCGCGTCAAGGACGCCTGGATCGGCGACAAGACCGCCGCCGAGATCAAGATCAAGACCCTGCTGGGCCGGAAATTCCTCGCACTGCGCCCGACCGGCGAGACGGTGCAGAACCCGAAGCAGGTCATCCCGCGCACCAGGACCGTGACGCCGTACGACGTCACCGAGGCGTTCAACGGGCTGGCCGACACCGCGGGGGCGATCGACACCGATCAGCTCGCGGAGAGCTTCACCACGCTCAGCGACACGTTCAAGAACTCGCCCGCGCATATCAAGAAGGCGCTCGAAGGGCTGACATCGCTGTCGAAGACCGTGTCCTCCAGGGACAACGAGCTCGCCAGCCTGCTGTCCAACGCGCACGGCCTCACCACGACGCTCGCGAACTCGAACGACGACTTCGCCAAACTCCTCGCGGACGGCAACCTGCTGCTGACCGAACTGGACAAGCGGCGGCAGGCGATCCACGACCTGCTGACCGGCTCGCAGGAGCTCGCCACCCAGCTTTCGGGGCTGGTGAAGGACAACAAGGACCAGCTCGGCAACGCGCTCAGACAGCTCGGCGAGGTGACCGACATCCTGCAGCGGCAGAACGACAATCTCGCCAAGAGCCTCGACCTCGCCGCGCCGTACTTCCGCGTGGTGAACAACTCGCTCGGCAACGGGCGCTGGGTGGACGGCTACCTGTGCGGGCTCATCCCGGAGAACCGGGATCCCTGTACCCCGCCGATTCCGGGAGGTGGCCGGTGATCAGCAGATTCGTCACCCTCGCGCTCGTGCTCGCGCTGGCCGTCGTCGGCGGGCTCTGGTGGATCTTCTCCGGCAGCGGGCTCGACCGGGTCACCGTGTACTTCTCGCGCGCCGTCGGCGTCTACAGCGGATCGGACGTGCGGGTGCTCGGCGTCCGGGTCGGCCAGGTCGAATCGGTGGCCCCGGAGGGGGAACGGGTCAAGGTCGTGCTGACCGTCGACGGGTCGACCCCGATCGCCGCCGACACGAACGTCCTCGTCGTGGCGCCGAGCGTGGTGGCCGACCGCTACGTCCAGTTCACCAAGCTCACCCGCGCGGGGAACCGGCTGAACGACGGCGCGGTGATCCCGGTCGAACGCACCGGCACGCCGGTGGAACTCGACCAGCTCTACTCCAGCCTCGACACCCTCGCCAAGGCGCTCGGCCCCAACGGCGCGAACGCCGACGGCGCGCTTTCGGACCTGCTGCGCACCGGCGCGAAGAACCTCCAGGGCAACGGCAAACCGTTCAACGAGTCGGTGCGCAACTTCGCCGACCTCGCCAGGACGCTGTCCGGGAACTCGCAGAACCTGTTCGCCACCGTCGACGAACTGCAGCGGTTCACCTCGATGCTGGCGACCAACGACCGGAACGTCGGCGAGGTCAACAAGCAGCTCGCCTCGGTGACCGGGACGCTCGCGCGGAACAAGGACGAGCTCGCCCGCGCACTCAACGGCCTCGGCGGCGCGCTGGCGGAGATCCAGCAGTTCATCAAGGACAACCGCGCGCTGATCAAGTCCAATGTGGACAAGCTCGCGGTGACAACCGGGACGCTGGTCGACAAACGCGCCGCGCTGGCCGAAACCCTCGACACGATCCCGCTGGCGGTGACGAACGTGCTCGAAGCCGTCGATCCGAAGACCGGCAAGCTGCAGAGCCGCGGCAACATGCTCGAATACGCCCCGCTCCCCCTGCCCGTCGCCGGCGACACCTACACCGGGGGACGCTGATGGCCGCGAACCGGAAGATCGCCGTGCTCGCCGCGTGCTGTGTCGCGCTCACCGCCTGTTCGTCGGATTTCAAGGGCGTCTACGACCTGCCGCTCCCCGGCGGCGCGGACATCGGCGACCATCCGTACCGGGTGACCGTGCAGTTCGCCGACGTCCTGGACCTGGTGCCGCAGGCGGCGGTGAAGGTCGGCGACGTCCCGGTCGGCCGGGTCGAGACGATCCGGCTCGGTGAGGACGGCTGGACGGCCGAGACCGTCCTGGCGGTCAACGGCGACGTCCACCTTCCCGCCAACGCCATCGCGCGGCTGCGGCAGTCCAGCCTGCTCGGCGAGAAGTTCATCGAACTGGCCCCGAGCGCGGCGAAGGCCGAGGGAAGGCTGGGCGACGGCGGGGTGATCCCGGTCGCGAGCACGAACCGCAACCCGGAGTTCGAGGAGATCTTCGGCGCGCTGTCCCTGCTGCTCAACGGCGGCGGGATCGGCCAGTTGCAGACCATCAACCGGGAGCTGTCGAAGGTGATGGACGGCAACGAGGAGGAGATCCGCTCGTTCCTGTCCACAGTGGAGCAACTGGTGTCCAACCTGGACACGCACCGCTCCGACATCACCTCCGCCCTCGACGGGCTCAACCGGCTCTCGACCACACTCGCGAACCGGAAGAAGCAGGTCGAGGGCGCCCTCACCGACCTCACCCCCGGCCTCCAGAGCCTTGCCGAGCAGCGCACCCAGCTCGTCTCGATGTTGCAGGCGCTGGACCGGCTCTCCGGGGTGGGTGTCGACGTGATCGAGAAGAGCCGGGCCGATCTCGTCGCGGACCTCACCGCGCTCGCGCCGATCCTCAAGCGGCTGGCCGACGCCGGGGAAGCCCTGCCCAAGTCGCTGGAGATCCTGCCGACGTTCCCGTTCACCGACGCCGTCCGCGACGGCATCAAGGGCGACTACCTGAACGTCTACGCCTCGGTCATCCCCGCGCCGGGTGTCGAACTCCCGCCCCCTGGCGAAGGGGTTCCGCCGGGACTCCCGACCTTGCCGCTGCCGTCCTCCGGAGGTAGCTGATGCTCACCACCCGTGTCCGGATCCAGGTGATCGCGTTCGTCATCCTCGCGCTGGCGACGACGGCGTTCGTCGGAGCGAACTACGCGGGGCTCGGCAGGCTCTTCGGGGCGGGCGGATACACCGTGAAGCTCTCCCTGGCCGACGGCGGGGGCCTGTTCACCAACGGCGAGGTGACCTACCGGGGCGTCGCCGTCGGCCGGGTCGGCGAACTGCGGCTCACCGACGGCGGGATGGAAGCGGATCTGCTGATCGACGACGACGCGCCACCGATCCCCGCGAACTCGCGGGCGGTCGTGGCGAACCGGTCCGCGGTGGGCGAGCAGTTCGTCGACCTCCAGCCGCGGACCGGCGACGGCCCGTACCTCGCCGAAGGTTCGGTCATCCCGCGCGAGGCGACGGCCGTTCCGCTGCCGGTGCAGCATCTGCTGACCGACCTGGACTCGCTGACCGCGTCCGTGCCGACCGAGGACCTGCGGACCGTGGTCGACGAACTCGACAACGCCCTTCGCGGTTCCGGCGCGAACCTCCAGGTGCTGCTGGACTCCACCACCGACTTCACGAAACAGGCCGCGGACCACCTGCCGCAGACGGAGAAGCTGATCACCGACGGCTCGACCGTGCTGAAGACCCAGGTCGACTCGTCGCAGGCGTGGCGGCAGTTCAGCGGCAACGCCAAGCAGTTCGCCGAGCAGCTGTCCCGTTCGGACGGTGACCTGCGGCGGCTGATCGCGACCGCGCCCGACGCGGCGACCCAGCTTTCCGGGCTGCTGCGGGACAACGAGCCCGGTCTGCCGATCCTGCTGGCGAACCTGCTCACCACGTCGCACGTGTTCTCCGCCCGCACCGACGGCCTCCGGCAGCTGCTGATCAACACACCGAAGGCGGTGTCCGCGGTCGACGCCGCCGTCGACGGGGGTTCCGTGAGGACCGAGCTGGTCCTGACCTTCTTCGATCCCATGCCCTGTACCAAGGGCTACGGGGGTACGACGGTCCGCAGCAGCGCGGAAGTCTCGCCGCTGCCGTTCAACACCGGTGCCGCGTGCACGCTCGACAAGGGCAACGCGAGTTCGGTCCGAGGCTCGCAGAACGCGCCGAAGGGCGGCGTCCCGCCCGCCGCGATCCCCGGCGGCTTCGGCGCCGACGGCCAGCCGACGTCCACCAGCCTCGAGGAGATGTTGTGGCTGCGCAACTGAAGATCGCGATCGCCGTGTTCGCCGCGGCCTGCGCGTTCGCGGGCTGGGCCGGGTACACCTGGTTCACCGCGACAGGTTCCGAGGCCGTCGCCTACGGGAACTCGCGCGACGAAGCGCTGAAGTCCGGGCGTGAACTCGTCGCCCGGCTCACGAGCCTCGACCACCACCGCGTCGACCAGGGCATCGCCGACTGGCTCGCCGCGTCCACGGGCCCGCTGCGCGATCAGCTGGGCAAGGCCGACGACGCGACGAAACGGACGCTCACCAAGGACGCGACCGTCTCGACGGGCAAGGTGCTCGACGCGGCGATCAGCGAACTGGACGACCACGCGGGAACGGCCAAGATGCTGGCGTCGGTGGAGATCACGATGGCGAAGGAGGGCGCGGCGCCGACGACGAAGCGCAACCGGTTCGCCGCCGGGCTGACCAGGACGGACGAGGGCTGGAAGCTCAGCGCGCTCGACCAGCTGCCGGTGGGTGCGCGATGACCGCCACGGCCGACACTTCCGTCGAACCCGAAGCCGAGGTCGTCGCCGAGAAGCCGTCGCGCCGCCCGAAGCCGCCGGTGATCCTGCTGGTCGCGGCCGCCGTGCTGGTGGCGGCCGGGGTGTGGTTCACGCTGGAGGCGAAGTCGATCTCGGCGGCGCCGTCGGCGGCCAACACCGCGCTCACCGACGTCGGCGCGACCGCCGAGGTGAACTCCGCGGTGACCGTGGCGCTCGACAAGATCTTCTCCTATTCCTACGACCGGACCGACGCCACCGAAAAGGCGGCCGCGTCGGTGCTCAGAGGCAAGGCGCTGGAATCGTACAACCAGTTGTTCGCCCAAGTCCGGGAAAAGGCCCCGGCGCAGAAACTCGTTCTCACCACCCGCGTCTCCTCGTCCGCCGTCCAGGAACTCGGCGACGGTAAAGCGAGGCTGCTGGTATTCCTCGATCAAGCGGCCACCCGGGCCGACAACAATTCATCGACGACGGCCGCGGCGCAGCTTTCGATCACCGCGGAACGCGAAGGCGACAACTGGGTCATCACCGACCTCGTTCCCCGCTGATCCCCCATTCGTCCGCTTTGTAAACCAGGAGAGAAAACGAGGAGAAACCCATGTTCGGTCGAACGCGCCCGAAAACAGCCCGTCGCCGTCTCGGCACGGTCGTCGCACTCACCTCCGCGCTCGCCATGGCCGGCAGCCTCGCCGCGACCCCGGCGCTGGCGGACGACCCGGTGGAGATCCCGGTGTCCTACACCGTCACCGGGACGACCACGGTGAAGAAGACCGGCGGCAGCCTCGCTCTCGGCCCCGGCCAGCTCAATGGCGCCCTCGTCATCGACGGTGACAACGTCGGCATCCGCGGCGACCTGGCCCTGCCGCCCTCGACGGCGAACATCTCGCTGGTCTCGGGCGTCTTCAAGATCAAGGCCCGCGTGCGGATCGAGCCGACCGGCCCGGTCACCGGCACGCTCGCCAACGGCGACCTGACCACCCATTCGCAGGCGAACATGCTGATCGACAACATCGTGGTCGGCCTGTTCTGGCCGGTCATCCCGCTGCCGACGGTGCCGAATGCCTGCAAGACCGTGAAACCGCTCGACCTGACGCTGGTGTCGAAGAACGTCGACCTGTTCGCGCCGACCATCCCGTCTTCGGGGACGTTCACCATCCCGGAGTTCAAGGACTGCTTCATCAACGACCTCGCGCTGGGGGCGTTGATCTCGGGGCCGGACAACACGATCAACCTGAGCATGAAGTCCAACCTGTCCTGAAACTCGTGAGTGGTAGGGACGGTTCCAACCGTCCCTTACCACTCACGAGGCCATCAGCAGAAGTACGGCGCCGTCGGGTCGACCAACGCGACGCCGGTGCTGTCACCAGCGGAAACAGCGTAGACCGGAGCGCAAACGCCGGAGAACTTCCAGAAGTCCGTGGGCGGTTCCGTGCTGGTGTCACGGCTTTCGGACTTCACGTTGCTCCCCCAGGCGAAGACGCTCCCGTCGGCCTTCAACGCGACGTTGTGGTTGAAGCCCGCGTCGATGGCGACGACATCGGACTGCGCTTCGAGCGGGACAGTCGCCTGTCCGTAGCCGTTGTCGCCCCAGGCGATGACGCCACCGTTCTTCAGCGCGATGCTGTGCCGGAGCCCCGCCGAGACCGCGCTGACCCCGGAGGTCGCCGCCGCGGGCACCGTGATCTGGCCCTTCCCGTTGCTGCCCCACCCGATCACGCCGCCGTTCTTCAGCGCGAGCCCGTGGTCCCCACCGGCCGAGATCGCCGTGACCCCGGAGGAGACGGTCGCGGGGACAGTGGTCCGCGAGCCCCAGCTCACCACGCTGCCGTTCGTTTTGAGCGCCAGATTGAAGTACGCGCTGGTGGAGATCGCCGTGACCCCCGACGTCGCGGACGGCGGCACGACGTTCTGGCCGTAGAAACCGTTGCCCCAGGCGATCACCCCGCCGTTCTTCAGCGCGAGTTCGTGCGCCCAGCCGGCGGCGATCGCCGAAACCCCCGAAGTGGCCGCCGCCGGAACCGCCAGCTGGCCGTAACTGTCGTTCCCCCAGGCGATCACCCCGCCGTCCTTGAGCGCGAGATGGGTGATCGCGCCCGCGGAGACCGCACTGGCGCCGAGCGCCGCGGCCGGTATCGTCCCCTGCCCGTAGTCGTTGCTCCCCCATGGCCGTGCTTCGCCGGTCTGCGCGGCGCTCGCCGTACCGGAAAGGGAAACCGTTGCGATCATTACGGTAATCGCGACGCCCGCTACCCGTCGTGATGCCGATCGTCGATTCTCGGAAGACATGCGCCGAATGTTAACCCGGCTGCACCGATCGGCCGTCTCTTTGTCATCCGCGGACAAACTTCATAATCGTATTCAGCGCGGGCTGACAAGAAAGAACGGGCGCCTCACCCACTTCGAAACATGTCGACATGAATCCTTGTTACGTACATAACTCGCGGGTAACCTCGGTTTACCCCACCACCGAGAAAGCCGCTCGAGTCGAGCATATTTGATCAGAAAAATCCGCCGAAAGGCGCATGGGGAAAGCCGCCCGAGACGTAAACTGGATCAAAGGAGATGACAGGTATGTCCCGTAGACTTGGCAAGTTGTCAGCCGGCGTCGCCACCACCGGCATCGTGCTCGGAGCCGTCGCCGTGCTCACCGCCGGCACGGCCGCCGCCGCGACCACCTACGCCACCGGCACCGTCGCCTACATGTGCAACTTCCCCGGCATCGGCCAGCAGCAGCTGGACGTGAAGGCGAACTTCACCGGACCGGATTCGGTCGCCGCCGGCGGCACCTTCACCCCGGCGTCCGTCGGCGGCAGCGCCACCATCAACGCCACCATCAACGCGCTGCTCAACGCCGCCAACTACGACGGCGTGCGCGGCAAGGCGAACATGCCGGTCACGGTCACCAACGCCTCCCCGGCTTCGGCAACGGTGACCAACCTGGACGTTCCGACGCAGATCAACCCGTACGTGCCGGGACCGCGGACGTTCAACATCGTCCAGGACGCGGGCACCGGCGTCCCGACCTTCACGGCGGGCACCGCGGGTTCGGCGACCGCCTCGCTCGGCACCACGATCAACGCGCCGCTGGACTTCCACAAGAAGGACGGCACCTGGACGGCGTGGAACTTCAACTGCACCGTGAAGAACACCAACCCGGCGCAGAACCGGGCGTTCAGCCCGGCGATCCCGGTCACCTGATGAACCATCCGTGCGGGGCGGGGACGCCCGCCCCGCACGGTCTCCACCTCACGACACGAAGGGAATCCCCATGGGACGGCAGGTTCGCCGGGCGGGCGCGGTCTCGGCCGTCGTGTTCGGCGCGGTCTCGCTGCTCACGGCCGCACCGGCCATGGCCGACACGTCCTTCGCCACGGGGACGGTCACCTACATGTGCAGCTTCCCGTCGATCGGCCAGCAGCCGCTCGACGTCAGGATGACCTTCACCGGCCCCGATTCGGTGCCCGCCGGCGGCGCGATCACCCCGGGTGGGATCGCCGGCAGCCTCGTGTTCAACGCCACCCTCAACGCCGTGACGTTCTACGCCAGCAACCGGGACGGTATCCGCGGCACGATCACCACCTCGCTGACCGGGACGAACACCACTCCGGCTTCGGCGGAGGTGACGCGGCTGAGGATTCCCGAACAGATCGCCCCGTACGTCCAAGGGCCGCGCACGGTCCTTTTCGAACAGGACACGAGCACCGTCGTACCCACCTTCGGGGCGGGGACACCCGGCCAAGCGGCCATCGGACTCGGGACCACGTTCCGCATCGACGGCGCCCTTCGCCAGAAGGACGGGACGTGGAGTCCCTGGATCTTCAACTGCACGGTGAAGAACACCAACCCGGCGCAGAACCGCGCGTTCAGCCCGGCGATCCCGATCACGTGACACACCAGCGCGAGGCAGGAGAGGAACACCCATGACACAGCGGGTTCGCCGGGCACTCGGGAGGTTTCCCGTTCTGGCGGGCGTCATCCTGCTCGTGGGGGTGAGCGGCGCACTGTCCTCTTCGGCCGCGACCGATCCGGCCACCCCGCCGCCGGCACCGCTGCAAGGCGCCACGTCCGCGCACCAGAGTCTCGCGCACACCTGCGTCTTCCCGGATCCGGCCGGGGAGCGACCGGTCACGATGGACGTCCAGGCGACACTGCCGAAGGTCGTCCAGACCGGAAAGCCTGTACAGGTCAAGGATTTCTCGCTGACCTTCACGATCGGCGAAGGCGCACTCGGCGCCGTCGCCGAGGTCGCGGGTGGCGCGACGGTCGAACTCACGGCCGCGAACGAGGACAAGAAGACCCCGGTCCCCGTATCACTGACGATCCCGGCGACGAAGGTGCCGGCCACCGGCGAACTGAAGCTGGTCGCGACGGGCACCGTCCCCGACATCGTGCTGAACGTGCCGTCCGAGCTGCGGCTGAGCACGGGCGCGCCGTCGCTCGCGCTGACCGCCGCCGAGACGCCGCTCAAGCCGATCACCTGCGCCCAGGCACCGGACCAGAAAACGCTGCTCGGCAGTGTCACGCTCCTGCCCCTCGGGAAGCCCGAACCGGGTCCAGGCAAGCCCGGTGAACCGAAGAAGCCCGGAGCCGGCGCGCGCTCCGCGGACGATGTCCACGCCAGCGCTCTCTACCCCATCGCGTTGCAGCCGTTCGAACTGCAGGGCACGTCGACGATCACGAAACTCGGCGCCTTCGCCCGGTTGAAGCCCGCGTTCATGGTCAACGCGGTGTGGCACGTCGACCTGGAGAACACCGAAGGGCCCGGCAAGATCACCGGCTCCGTCATGATGCCGCCGAGCACGGTCACCTTCCTCGGCTTCGGCTTCGTCCCGATCACCGCGACCATGGAACTGCTGCCGGAGGACTACGCGACCGGCAATCACATCATCGACGTCGACGGCGTTTCGATCCCGGAACCGGAGGGCAGCTCGACCGTCCTCACCCCGCTCAAGGTCTACGCGAAACTGAGCGGGGTCACCATCAACGGGGTCGGCCTCGACGTCGGCGACAACTGCCTCACCGCCGAGCCGATCAAGATCAATCTCCGCGGGGAGAAGTACGGGATGTTCACCGGTGGCGTCGTGCGCACCGATCCGAAGTGGACGGATCCCGCCTACCAGGACTTCACCCTGCCCCCGTTCTCGGGCTGTGGGGTGAAGGAAGATCTCGACTCGCTGTTGACCGGGATGGCGTCGGGGCCGGGGAACCAGGCTTGCGTCGGGGTCAACCAGGTCGGGTTGCCCTGGGACCTGGAGCGCAAGTGCCCCAACGTGGATCCGCCGGTGGCGCGCCGATGAGGATCGGCGAGGACTCTTTCATGGGTGAAAACCAGACGGTTATGCCCACGTTCTCGGAGGTCAGGTGGATGACCTTCGAGGACCTGACCGACAGGTTGGCGGCCGTCGATCCCACGCGACTGGCGAAGGCGAATCCGATCGATCTTCTGGAGGCGCCCTGGGCGTTGATCGACGAGGACTTCCGGGGCGGGTTCATCAAGCACTGCCGGGAACTCACCGACGATCGGTTGAGGCACTGCGCCGAGATCGCCGAGACGTTCTTTTCCTGGCTGATGCCCTACGGCGGTTACAGCTGGCTGTCCGCGACAGCGAACAGGTTCCATCTGTCCACGACACTGATCCTCGCCATCGGCCCCAGGACGGACATCGCTCTCCTCGACCCGATGCGACTACTCCACGAGCTCCTGCACGACTCGCCGCCGGTCGAAACAGCACGCGAACTCCTGGTGGGCCCAACGCCGGGACCTGAAGCCCGCGCGATCGTCGGACGGCTGAGCCTGCTCTGGCACCTCCGGCGGATCGACCATCTCCTTCCCCCGTCCGCGGAAAAGGAGTGCTACGAGCAATGGAAAACGCTGTGAGAGCTCGGATCTGAAGGCCGTCGCTAAGACCCGCTCGGTGTCCACTGTGGACTCTGGCGCGGCGCCGGCAGCACCTCCGGCAAAGCGTAACCGGCGGGCGCGACCCCGGCCCGCAGGGCGAGTTCCATCTCGAATCGCGCCCCCGGGTCGCGCAGGTGCTCGCCGAAGGTCGCCTGCAGCTGCCGCATGCGGTAGCGCACGGTCTGCGGGTGCACCTGGAGGCGTTCGGCGATGTCGACGACATTGCCCTGGCTGTCCAGCCAGGCTCGCAGCGTTTCGAGCAGCCGTTCCCGCTGTTTCCCGGTCATCTCGGCGAGCGGGGCGAACAGGCGGTCGCGCAGCTGGCAGGTCAGCGCGGCGTCGGCGTTCACGAGCAGGGTGGCGAGGTGTTCTTCGGCGCGGATCACCCGGCGGGCCTGGATGATGCCGCGTTCGGACAGGTGCAGGGCCTCGCGCGCCCAGCGGAGGGAATCGGCGACGGAGTCCAGCGGGCGGCACGGGCCGATCGAGAGCCGGTAGTCCGGCAGCGCCGCCTGCAAGGTCGCGAGGCGGGCGACGGAGATCTCGCCGGGGACGAGCACACGCGGCTCGGCGCAGTCGAGTTCGGCGAGCACGTCCGAATCCACGGCATTGTGCCGCCGAGGTCTGACGGTTTCGTCGATCGGCTGCAGCACCACCGGCGTCGCGCGCTCGGGCACCGTCCAGCCGGTCAGCTGCGCGAGTTCCGCGATCGCCTTCGACGGCGCGGGCGGGGTTTCCAGCACCAGGTGCAGCAGTTTGCGGCGCCAGGTGTCCAGCGCCCCCGCGGTGCGCGCCTTCGCTTCGAGGTATCCGTCCAGCGCGACGGACGCGAGTTCGTCCATGAACGCGAGCATCGCGTCGGCCAGTTGCGACATCACCGCGGACGAGAGACCGCTGCGACGGCCGACCCGCATGATGCGCCGCCACGAGACCCTGGCGCCGACCCGGTACGCCGACTGAAGGGTGTCGAGGCTGCGGCCTTCCCGCATCTCGTTCTGGCCGAGCCGGTGGTGGACCTCGTGCGACTGTTCCTTGGAGACGGTGGGATCCGCGATCTGGGCGACGAACAACGTGATCGCGTACTCGACGCCCGCGCGGATCGACTTGCCGTACGGCCCGTCGAGCGGGCGCGCGTACGCGGGGATGGTCGCCCGGATCTCGTCGACGATCTCGTTGGCGAGACTGCCCAGTTCCGGTCGCAAAATGTCGGCGAGCTTGCGGGGAAGTGCCGCAGGGGGCTGCGCAGCGTGTTCGATTCCGCGCTCCACCGACATCGCAGCTCCTTTGCTCCGCCCAGCGTCCCGGCACCCCACGATCGTCGTGGGGTGACAACGAACACATCGCGGAGTCGCCCGTAAATGTGTCACCTGTCGCAGAAGAAACCGATTTCTTGTCACCATCGTGACAAAATCACGAGTCATCCCTGAATTTTGATGACAAGTGCCCGGCAAACGCCTCGCGCGGTACGTACGAACGGCCGATGAATACGGAGCGTCACTGCTTTCCGGTGAGCAATTCCCCGAGTACTTCGAGCACGGGCTCCAGCACGCGGACCTCGGTGCCGGCGCATTCGGTGATCCCCGCGCCGACGACGTCGAAACCGCTCAGGCCGCGAAGCATCGCCACCAGACGTTCGATCGTCAAGCCACCGGGCTCCGGATAGTTCAGCCCGTCGAACTCCGCGGGGTCGAGCACGTCGAGGTCGAGATGGACGTAGACCTTGTCCGAACCGGCCAGGCCGGCGGCGACGTCGGCCGTCTCGACGACCAGCCCGCGGTCGACCGCCGCGCGCTCGGCGTCGTCGAAGGCCCTCGTCCCCGCGAGGACGACGCGTCCGGGTTCGACCGGCGGATTCGCGGCGAACTCCGGGTCGCCCTCGCCGAGCAGCGACCGCAGCACCATGCCGTGGAACGCGCCCGACGGCGACGTCTCCGCGGTGTTGAGGTCGGAATGCG
Source organism: Amycolatopsis sp. PSD-21 (assembly GCF_055561455.1). Lineage (NCBI taxonomy): Bacteria > Bacillati > Actinomycetota > Actinomycetes > Pseudonocardiales > Pseudonocardiaceae > Amycolatopsis > Amycolatopsis sp. PSD-21. The sequence continues at coordinate 6,947,725 of NZ_CM145712.1, forward strand.
CGTCGAACCACGCGACGCCGAGCCCCGGCCCGAAGCGGTAGCGCGCGACCCCGATCGGGATCAGCTCGACGCCGCAGTCCCCGCCGATGGTGAGCACCGGACCGCCCGGCGCTTCGAGGGCGGCGAGCTGCGCCGCGCGGTTCGCGCCGGTGAGCACCGCGCGGTTGGCGATGCCGTCGACCACGGGCGACGTCTCGCGCGTCTGTCGGATATGGTGCACCGGCACGCCCAGCACGTGGCCCGCGAGCTCGGCGAGCGCGACGCAGCCTTCGGGCAACTCGGGCGCGCGCTCGGTCAGAGCGCCCTGGAACTGGGGTACGGCGTTGATCAGCACCCGGCACAGCTTAGTGAAGGCCGAAGCGCGTGAAGGCCCCCTTCCCTCGGCTGAGCCGAGGGAAGGGGGCCTTCACGCGCAGATCACTCCAGGACGAGCAGCAGGTCCCCGCCTTCCACCTGCTGGACGGCGTTGATCGCGCGCCGCGACACCTTGCCGCCGCCCGCCGCGGTGATCGACGCCTCCATCTTCATCGCCTCGATGGTCGCGACCGTCGCACCGGCCTCGACCTCGTCGCCCTCCGACACCTGCAGCGTGACCACCCCCGCGAACGGCGCGGCGATCTGCTTCGGGTCGCTCTTGTCGGCCTTCTCCGTCGCCGGGATGTCCGACGCGATCGAGGTGTCGCGGACCTGGATCGGGCGCAGCTGGCCGTTGAGCGTGGACATCACCGTGCGCAGCCCGCGCTCGTCCGCCTCGCCGATGGCCTCCAGCTCGATCAGCAGCCGGACACCCTGTTCCAGGTCGACCGAGTACTCCTCGCCCGGCCGCAGGCCGTAGAAGAAGTCCTTGGACGGCAGGACGGACGTGTCACCGTACTGCTCGCGGTGCGCCTCGAAGTCCTTCGTGGGCCCGGGGAACAGCAGCCGGTTCAGCGTCGCGCGCCGGTTCTCCGCCAGCCCCTTGCGGTCCTCTTCGGACAGTTCCTGCACCGGCTTCGGTTTCGCCCGGCCTTCGAGGGCCTTGGTGCGGAACGGCTCCGGCCAGCCGCCGGGCGGGTCGCCCAGTTCGCCGCGCAGGAAGCCGATCACCGAGTCGGGGATGTCGAACTTGTTCGGCTCCGCCTCGAAGTCGGACGGCGAGACGCCCGCGCCGACGAGGTGCAGCGCGAGGTCACCGACCACTTTGGACGACGGCGTGACCTTGACCAGGTGCCCGAGGATCTTGTCCGCGGCCGCGTACATCGCCTCGATGTCTTCGAACCGCTCCCCGAGGCCGAGCGAAATCGCCTGGGTGCGCAGGTTCGACAGCTGACCGCCCGGGATCTCGTGGTGGTACACCCGCCCGGTCGGCGACGAGAGCCCCGCCTCGAACGGCGCGTAGATCTTGCGCACGCTCTCCCAGTACGGCTCCAGGTCACCGATCGCCTGCAGGTCCAGCCCGGTCGGCCGGTCCGAGTGGTCGGTGGCGGCGACGAGCGCCGACAGCGACGGCTGCGACGTCGTGCCCGCCATGGACGCGACGGCACCGTCGACGGCGTCCGCGCCCGCCTGGATCGCGGCGAGGTACGTCGCGAGCTGACCACCTGCGGTGTCGTGCGTGTGGATGTGCACCGGGAGGTCGAACTCCTTGCGCAGCGCGGAAACCAGCCGCGCCGCCGCCGGTGCCCGCAGCAGGCCCGCCATGTCCTTGATGGCCAGGACGTGCGCGCCCGCGCCGACGATCTGCTCCGCCAGCTTGAGGTAGTAGTCGAGCGTGTACAGCTTCTCCGACGGGTCCGACAGATCCGAGGTGTAGCAGAGCGCGACCTCGGCGACGGCGGATCCGGTCTCGCGGACGGCCTCGATCGCCGGGCGCATCTGCTCGACGTCGTTGAGCGCGTCGAAGATCCGGAAGATGTCGATCCCGGTCGCCGTCGCCTCCTCGACGAAGGCGTTGGTCACCTCGGTGGGGTACGGCGTGTAGCCGACGGTGTTGCGGCCGCGCAGCAGCATCTGCAGGCAGATGTTCGGCACCGCTTCCCGCAGTTTCGCCAGCCGCTCCCACGGGTCCTCCGCCAGGAACCGCAGCGCGACGTCGTAGGTCGCGCCGCCCCAGCATTCCAGCGAGAGCAGCTGCGGCGTGGTCCGCGCGACCACGGGCGCGACCGCGAGCAGGTCCTTCGTCCGCACCCGCGTGGCGAGCAGCGACTGGTGCGCGTCACGGAAGGTGGTGTCGGTGACGCCGATGGTCGGCGATTCCCGCAGCCAGCGGGCGAAACCGTCCGGGCCGAGCTCGGTGAGCTTCTGCTTCGAGCCGGGCGCCGGCTCGAGCCCCTTGGGCAGCTTCGGCAGCTTGACCTGCGGGTCGAGGGTGCGCGGACGCTCGCCGTGCGGTTTGTTGACCGTCTTGTCGGCGAGGTAGGTCAGCAGCCTGGTCCCGCGGTCGGCCGAATGGCGCGCGGTGAGCAGATGCGGGCGCTCCTCGATGAACGACGTCGTGACGCGGCCTTCGCGGAAGTCCGGGTCGTCGAGGACGGCCTGCAGGAACGGGATGTTCGTGGCCACACCGCGGATCCGGAACTCGGCGACGGCGCGCCTCGCGCGGCCGACGGCGGTCTTGAAGTCGCGGCCGCGGCAGCTGAGCTTCACCAGCAGCGAGTCGAAGTGCGCGCTGATCTCGGTGCCGGCGAACGCCGTCCCGCCGTCGAGGCGGATACCGGAGCCACCGGGCGAGCGGTACGCGCTGATCATCCCGGTGTCCGGGCGGAAACCGTTGGCGGGATCCTCGGTGGTGATGCGGCACTGCAGGGCCGCGCCGCGCAGGTACACCTTGTCCTGCGACAGCCCCAGGTCTTCGAGCGTCTCGCCGGAGGCGATGCGCAGCTGCGACTGGACGAGGTCGACGTCGGTGACCTCCTCGGTCACCGTGTGCTCGACCTGGATCCGCGGGTTCATCTCGATGAAGACGTGGTTGCCGTCCCGGTCGAGCAGGAACTCGACGGTGCCGGCGTTGCGGTAACCGATCTGGCGGGCGAACTTCACCGCGTCGGAGCAGATCCGGTCGCGCAGTTCGGACGGCAGGTTCGGTGCCGGGGCCAGCTCGATGACCTTCTGGTGGCGCCGCTGGACCGAGCAGTCGCGCTCGTAGAGGTGGATCACGTTGCCCTCGCCGTCGGCGAGGATCTGGACCTCGATGTGGCGCGGCTCGACGACGGCCTTCTCGATGAACACCGTCGGGTCGCCGAAGGCCGACTCGGCCTCGCGCGCGGCGGCCTCGATGGACTCGCGCAGCTGCGCGGGGTCCTGGACGCGGCGCATACCGCGCCCGCCACCGCCGGCGACGGCCTTCACGAAGACCGGGAAGCCGATCTCCTCGGCGGCGGCGATCAGCGCGTCGACGTCGGAGGACGGTTCGGAGGAACCCAGGACCGGTACGCCCGCATCGCGCGCGGCCTTGACCGCGCGGGCCTTGTTGCCGGTCAGTTCGAGGATGTCCGCGCTCGGTCCGACGAAGGTGATGCCTTCGTCCTCGCACGCGCGCGCGAGGTCCGGGTTCTCGGAGAGGAAGCCGTAGCCGGGGTAGACGGCGTCTGCGCCCGCCTTCTTGGCGGCCGCCACGATCTCCTCGACCGACAGATAGGCCCGCACCGGGTGACCGGGTTCGCCGATCTCATAGGCCTCGTCGGCCTTCAGCCGGTGGAGCGAATTGCGGTCTTCGTGCGGGAACACAGCCACCGTGCCCGCGCCGAGCTCGAATCCGGCGCGGAACGCGCGGATGGCGATCTCGCCCCGGTTGGCGACCAGTACCTTGCGGAACATGCCGGTCCTTCCCATCATCGGATCGGTAGGTGAGGCACGTTACCCGTTCGGTCCCGCAGGGCGGGAGTTGTTGCCCAGGTGATGGACATCATCCCTGGCCGAGTTGCGCCCCGGGACTCTGCAGCACCCGGTTCGCGGTGCCCTCGTGGACGCCGGTCAGCACGTCGACGGCGGCGAGGTCGACGAGCGCCTTCGCGACGTCCGGCGCGGAGACCGCGGGATGCAGGGCCCGGTACAGCGCGGCCACCCCGGCGACGTGCGCGGCGGCCGACGACGTGCCGCTGAGCACCCTGCCGCCGTTGCCCCCGGCGTTGGGTCCCGGCACGTCCACGCCGGGCGCGAACAGGTCCACGACCTCGCCATAATTCGACGTCGCCCCGACCTGGTCGCTCGCGTCGGTCGAGCCGACGGTGAGCGCTTCAGTGACCCTGCCGGGTGAGAACTTGCCCGCGTCGGTGGCCTCGCCGCCCGCCGGCAGGGCGATCGGGACGACCGCCGCGAGCGCGCGGACGGCGGCGTCGAGCTGGTCGTTGGCCGTGCCGCCGATACCGAGGACGGCGACGGCGGGCTGCCGTGCGTTCTGCGTCACCCAGTCGATACCCGCGATGATCTTGTCCGTGGCGCCGCCGCCCTGTGCGTCGATCACCCGGACCGGGACGATCTGCGCGCCCTTCGCGACGCCGAACGTCCTCGACGCGGCGACACCGGCCAGGTACGTGCCGTGACCGTTGGTGTCGGTGGTGTCCGTGCCGCCGTTGAGGAAGTCCTTACCGGGCTTGACGCGCCCGCCGAAGTCCGGATGCGCCGCGTCCACCCCGCTGTCGATCACGTAGACCGTGACGTCCTTCGCGTCGGTCTCGTAGTGGTAGAGCTGGTCGAGCCCCGTTCGCTGGTCGATCCGGTCCAGCCCCCAGTTCGGCGGGTTCTGCTGGACTTCCGTCGCGGAGGCGGGCGGCGCCACCAGCACCAGGAGCGCCAGCGCGGCCATGACCCGTACCAGTCGAATGATCATGCCTTGGCTCTACGCCTGTACCCCGGGGGCGGCAACCCCGGAGTGTCACCCGTTCGGCTTGTCATGAGGGTGCTCCCGAACTGGGGTGACCCGATCGGGTGGGACACGCGCGCGTTCTTCCGGCCGGTGTGGAGGCGCGCTTCAAGCGACACAGTCTTGGCCGATGTGGCCGCTCACCGTCGACTTCGGGAAGCAGACCAGCGCGTCGAAGGCGGCGGCGACGTCGACAGGGTTGAACAGATGCGCGTGCCGGATGCTCTGTGGTCCCCCGGTTCCCCGCCGTGCGCGGAGGTCCACCAGCCCGGGGCCCTCGGCTTCGACGCTGCCGTCCGCGGGTGCTTCGAGTTCCTGGCGGTACACGGTGAACCCGAGCCGCGCGGCCGGATCCGGCTTGAGCCCGGTGGTCTCGCCCTCGACGGCGGTGAGCGCCAGCGCGAAGTAGTCGTCGCCGAACTCGGCCGCCAGATGCGTGCCCGCCGACGGCGAGGTGAGCCCGGGGAACGGCGAGAACGGGACGCGCTGAAGGTGTCCGTTGTGGAGCATCACGACGATCTTCGTGTCGTCGCCGTGCAGCCGCCGGATCAGCCGGACGGTGTCGGCCATGTACGCGTCGCGCGAACCGCTCTGCAGGGCGGGCGCGTCGCCGGACATCATCGCGGCGATCTCGGCGAGGTACGCGTCGACGCGCAGCGCGCCTTCGACGTGGTGCTCCGCGACGGCGGTGTCCCCGTAGACGGGGCGCAGCGACGTGAGGTGCGTCTTGAGGCGGGTGAGCGCCGCGGTCGCCTTGTCCTTCGCGGCCGTGTCGAGGGCGGCGTACTTGGCTGGCGCCTCCGCGCTGCTGACCGACGCGTACCCTTTGGTCGCCTCGATCGCCGCGTCGACGAGGGCTACGGCGTTTTCGTCCACAGTGGACAGATAGGCGCGGACCGCGTCGAGGGACGGCATCGGCGAGCCCGCGGAACTCGGCACGTCGAGGCCGTAGTAGCGGACGTCGCCGCGTTCGCGGAGCCACGTCAGCATTTCGTGCGCCTCGGGCGACTCCCCGAGCGAGAACGTGAAGCCGTCGCGGCCGATCTCGGCGACGTCGCCCTGGCCACCGTTCAGCCAGTCTTGGACGAGCTTGCCCTCGGCGAAGCCGGACTCGAAGCCCACGACCCGGAAGCCGTGCTGCTCGACGAGGTGCTGGAGCAAACGATTGCGCAGGTCGCCGAACTCGTGAATGTGGTGGTTGTTCTCACCGATGGCGACGATCTTCGCGTCCCCGATGAGTTCCGCGATCTCCGCTGGGTCTGACATACTCCCCACACTAACGCAACAGGAGTAGCAATTGGCAATCTCCGGTACCCAGCGGCCCGGCGGCCGGACCGAACGCACCCGCCAGGCCGTCCTGCACGCCACCCTCGACCTGCTGGCCGAACGCGGGTTCGGCGAACTGACCGTGGACGCGGTCGCCGAGCGGTCCGGGGTGCACAAGACCACGGTGTACCGGCGCTGGTCGTCGCCGGACGGCCTCGTCGCCGCCGCGCTGCAGATGGGCGCCGAGGACGACTGGACGGCACCCGACACCGGCTCGTTCGAGGACGATCTGTACGAAGTGGCCGCGGAGGTCGTGCGGTACTTCACCGAGCCCGCGCTGAAGGAGTTGCCCACGGCTTCGGTGCTCGCGGCGTTCCAGTCGCCGCAGGCGGCCGAGGCCCTGCACGACTTCTACGCCGACCGGCACGTGCGCATGGCGCCGATCGCGGAGCGGGCCGTCGCGCGGGGTGAGGTCCCCGCCGGGACGGACGGCGATGAGCTGGTGCGAGCGGTGTGCGGGCCGATCTTCTACCGGCTTTTCCTGTCGCGGGAGAGTGTCACGATGGCGGAGGCGCGGGTCACGGCGCGGGCGGTGGCGGTGGCGGCGCGGGAAGGAGCCTACGTGCGGCCGGGTGCTTAGCGCCTGTGGCGGGTTTCGGGCGGGCTGGCATTTAGTCCTCTCGATGCGGGAGGCTTAGTGCCTTGGCTGCCCGAGTCCCGCGTGGCCGCGCGTGATCGGATCGGCCAGCGGGAGCGTTCCGCGGTGAAGTCCTGAACACCGGGACCCGTGATCCTCGGTGATACCAGCAACCACGGTGGCGAGATTCGCGCACAGACGCCAGGCGATTTCGCAGCTAGTCCTCTCGACGCGGAGACTTCCCGCCTTGGACGACCCGAATCCGCACGGCCGCGCGCGATTGGACCGGTCACCGAGAGCGTTCTGCGGTGAAACCCTGGTCACCGGGACCCCCGATCCTCAGCGGTACCAACAGCCACCGTGACGAGATACACGCCTGGGCACTGGACTGTTTCGCATTTAGTCTCCTCGATGCGGGAGACTCCGCGCCTTGGGCGACCTCGAAATCCACAGGGCGGCGGGTGATCGGACGGCCAGCAAGAGCGTTCTGCGGTGAAGTCCTGAATGCCCGGTCATGAAAGGGACGAGATCCCGGTGTTCGTGCGACGGGCATGCCGAAGGGCCCGTCGCCGGTGTGGCGGGCGGGCTCCTCGGGGTTCAGACGTGATGCAGGGTGTTACGACGGGGATGTCGGAGCGGATCCCGGTATTGCGGCGGGATGAACTCCGGCAACCCATCGGCGGCCATCCGGACTTCCCAGTCACCGTGGTGGATCAGGCGGTGATGGAATCCGCACAGCAGCACTAGATTCCGGAGATCTGTCGGTCCGCCGTCTGCCCAGTGCTCAATATGATGAGCGTGACAGTTCTTGGGTTTCCGGTGACAGCCGGGGAAGGCGCAGCCGCCGTCCCGGATGTTCAACGCGCGTCTCTGCCCTGGGGTGACGAAGCGTCTGAGCCGTCCCACGTCGAGGGGTTCTCCGGCGGCGCTCATCACGACCGGCAGCATCAGGCAGTCGCAGGCGGCGAGTCGGGCTTCGCGGGCGGTCATCGTGCCGACGAAGTCGAGACACGCGGTGCCGAGGCCGGACTTCAGTTCCTCGAGTCCGATGGTGACGTTCACGAGGGTGCGATAACCGCTGGTTCCGGGCTGGTCCGGGCACGCGATCGCCAGGTCGAGGAGTTCGGCCCAGGCGTCTCCCAGGCGTTCGCATTTCATCCGCAGGTCGGCTTGGCCGAACTCGTCGACCGGCCGTGGTTGGGCGTAGGCCTCCAGCGCGGCGGCGGTGCGGGCACCGGTCTCGTCGTCCAGGAGGCCGGTGAGTTTCCAGAAGCCGTCCCTGCGGCGTTCCAGGGTGATTTCCCGGCGTGGTTCTTTGGGTTCGGGGTCTTGGGGTTCGTTGCCGTCGGGGTCCAGCCAGCCCAGGAGGTTCGCCTCAGCCTTGGCGAGCTGCTGCGGACTAGCGGTCGGGGCCAACTCGGCGAGGATCTTCTCCGCGACCGCCCGATCCTCAACCGAGGTGTCGGCAGGCAGCCTCTTCAAGATCTCCAGAATCTGATCGATCCGCTCATCCCCGACCAACCCCTCGGCGGCGACCGCGGCCGTCTCGGGTGCCACGGCCGGGGCTTCGGTGCCATCCAGGTTCCGCGTCGGGTTCAAAGCGACCGCCCGCTTCACCACCGCACCCGCCTCAGCCCGCGACAACCCCGCCATCTCCGCGAACCAACTCGCCGTAGTCCCATGCCCGAACAAATCCTTGGCGCCCCGAGACTCGACCTCCGCCAGAAACCGCCCCAAACCCGCGGTGGCCATCCGAATCACCCGCAAAGACTGCTGCACACCATGGGCAAGCTCCAGCTTGCCGGCACGCCACAGTTCCTGCGGCAACTCGGGGAGGAAAGTCTCGGACACACCTCCATAATACCGCAATTCATCGAACAGATGTTCGTAATTTTAAGCGACCAGGAAAAGAGTAAAACAACACTGAAGGGTGATCGACTCCGAAAGCGCCGCTACACCCCGAAGCCCCCGGCATGCCGAGAATGAGGACAGTTTTACCGCCAGCGCCAACGACTTTCCCGGCCAGACTGGTCCCTCCGCACCGAGAGAGGGGACAGTCATGACAGAGGAAGTCCGGAACCGGCCGGTGGAAATGCCGGGCAGGCTCAAGCTCGTCCGCGGATTCCTTTGGGTGCAGGCGGTCCTCAACGTCCTCGCGAGCGCGCTCGTGACAGCTCTGGCGATCAACGAGCTCGAGCACGGCAACGAGGAGGCCGGCCTCGTCCTGGCGCTGGCGATCCTCGGTTTCGCGGTCGCCGTCGTGCTGATCGCTTGCGCGATAAGGATTTCCCGCGGTTCGCCGTGGGTGCGGCCGACGATTGTCGCCGTGGAGGGACTGGTCGTGGTCATGGGGCTGGTCAGTCTGGTCAACGGCGGGGCGATCACCCAGCTGATCGGGATGGGCATCGCCGTCGGCGTGATCGTCGTCCTCAACAAACCCGAGGAAAGCGCCTGGTTCAAGCGCTGACGAGATCGATCCGGTACCGCACTTCGGACAGCTGGACGTCCTCGCCGGGCATGGTGTCGGTCTTGGTCGCCCCGTCCGGCACCCAGCCTCCGGCCGCGTAGAAACGCTGGGCACGTTTGTTGGTGTCGAGCACCCAGAGCGTCGCCTCGCGGTGCCCCGATTCCCGCAGCGCGGCCACGGCGGTGTCGAGCAGCAGCCTGCCCAGCCCGGTGCCCCAGTGTTCCGGGTCGAGATAGATCGCGCGCAGTTCGCCGCGGATCCGGTCGACGGCGGTGAAACCGAGCAGCGTTCCGTCTTCGACCAGGACCAGGATGTCGCCTTGGTTGGCGGGGTCGGCGAGAGTCCGCTGCCAGCGGGCGGCCCGGCCTTCGACGGAAAGATCGCGGAGGTAGAGCTCGGGCAGCAGGCCCTGGTACGCCGACTGCCACGACCGCACGTTCACCTCGGCGATCGGCCAGGCGTCCTCGACGGTCGCGGGGCGGATCATCGCGCTTTCCATGCCGCGAAACCGGTCAGGATGGCGAGCGCGAGCACCATGGCCAGCGCGATCCCCCAGCCCGCGCCGGTCACGCTCGAACTGCTCGGCATCGCGTAGAACAGCGCGCACACCATGAAGATGCCGCCTCCGGCCACGCCGCCGAGGAAGGCAACGCCGAAGGCCGCCGGCCTGAGCAGCACCCCGAGCGCCGTCCCGGCCAGGAGCAGCACCGAGACCACGAGGCAGATCGTTCCTTCGTCGGCCCGGCTCGACGAGTAGCCGAACAGCTCGATGGCCTCCGTCACCAGCCCTGCCGCGCAACCGATCCCGGCCACGAGGGCGGCGATGCTGAGCGCGTCCCGCGGTTTGCCCAGCCCGAGCCGGAAACTCCGATCACGCCGCACCGCGATCAGCGCGCAGACGGTTCCCGCGAGCAGGAAAACGTCGGTGAGGACGAGAAGCGCCGGGCCGTACGGGATCGCCGCGAGCAGCGTGAGCCCGCACAGCGCTCCCGGGCCTGCCGTCCGGCGTGTGCCCGGCAGGAGCATCGCGATCCCCGCCGCGCTCGCGAAGACGGCGAGCGGCAGGATCGCCCAGCCGCCGTCTTCGAAGAAATCCTCCAGACTGCTGCCGAGCGAGAACGCGATGGCCACGAGGTACACCGCGGCCGCGATCGCGAGCAGCCCCGCGGCGACGGCGAACGGGTCGGTCTTCGGCACCACGGCCGCGGGCGGCACAGCCGCGTGCGGCACGGGTTCGGGTTCCGGTCGCGGCGCCGGTTCCGCGACGACCCGGCCCTCGACCCGCACCACCGCCTCGCCGGTCGGCCCGGTCACGGTGACCCGCGCCTCGAACGCCCCGGGTTCTTCCCGTTCCAGCACGATCTCGGCCTCGTCGCCGTCTTCGGTCACTCGTAGCCAGGAATGGGAAGACGCGAACCGGCACGCCCGCGCGATCGGCGGTCCCGCCAGCCGGACGCGTGCCGCCGGCCGCGATCCACGGACGACCTCTCCGAACCGGACCACCTCGGATTCGGTCCGCACCCGCGCTTCCTGCCGTGCGAGGTCGGCGGCCTCGGCGATATGCCGGATGTCGGTCTGCGCCATCGTGGTGAGCACCTCGTGCGCGCCGATGGCGACGGACAGGTTCTCGCTTGTCAGCCGCCGCTGGAGTTCCGTCACCGCGCCGAGGCGGGTGAACATGTTGGCATCCTCGCTCGCCGCGCGCAGATCGGCCGGGACCGGCGACGGTTTGATCCGGCGGCGCCTGCTCCTGGCCAGATACAGCTCGCCCTGCATCTCGATGTCGCGGCTGGGCGTCTGGTTCGGGTTCCGCTCCCGGACGCTGTCGAACAGGTAGTCGTACAGTTCGCCGAGCGCGATCCAGCCGTCCTCGTCGCGGTCCGCGTCGCCGGTGCGGAGGCCGTCGACGAGCGCCGAGGTGAACACCGACGGGCGGACGTGGTCGTCGGCGAGCTGGTCGCCCTCGAAGGCGTACTCGATGGAGTTCGACGCGGTGATCACCGCACGGCCGCGGCCGCCGAAACCGCCGGCCGGGAACGCGTCCAGCACGTTGGCCTCGCCGGTGGCGCGCACGGCGACCCCTTGGCTGAACGCACCGCCATAGCAGCAGTCCAGCAGGAGGACGATGCTCCGCGACCGGCTCATCCGCAGGCAGCGCTGGACGAAATCGGCGGGAACGGCGGTCGACGCGAGCCGCTCCGGCCGCGTGTTGCGAGCGGCGAAGAACAGCTCGCCCGACTCGCTTTTCAAGCCGTGGCAAGAGAAATGCACCAGCAGGACGTCGTCCGGCGCGCTGTCGGCGAACAGGTCCTCGACGCGGCCCGCGATCACATGGGCAGTCTCGTCGCGCACCACCTGGACGTCGAATTCGCTGATGGCGCGGTCGCCGAGGACTTCGGCGAGCGCTTCCGCGTCGGCAGCCGGGGACCGCAGCGCGCTCAGCCCGGGGTTGTCGTACTCCCCGTTGGCGATGATCAAGGCACGCCGCGCGCCGGTCATGACGGCGAATGCCTGCTCACGAAGAGATCGACGAGCTTGTCCTGGTCGGTGAGCGTCGCTTCGGACAGCTCCAGCACGTCGCCGTCGACCTCCAGCCGCACCGTGCGCTTCACCCTCCCGCCGCGCGAAAGCCACTCGCGCACGGCCGCGACGACCGAACGCAGACCTTGCGCGGACTGCCCCAGCGTGACCAGCAGCCCGCCCACCGTCGCGACGTCGAATCCCCGCGAGCCGGGCGGCGCCGGGCCGGCGGGCAGCGCCTTCACGTCGGTGATCCCGCGTTCGGCCAGTTCCCCTCGAAGGTATCCGGTGAGCTGGTCGACCCGTTCCGCGTCGGCCCCGTCCTCACCGAGCTGGACCCGTATCGCTGCTGTCATCCCCGGCCTCCCTCGCCCGTACGGAACGAGGAAAGCCCCTGAGCCCGTCCGGCGGCAAGGTCCGATCGGGCAGAGCTGTTCACGTCAGCTTTTTTCCAGGTACTCCACGCGATCTTCGTCGACGACGTCCGCGATCATGTGCGCCAGCCCCAAGTAATTACCCAAGGCAGGGTCCTTTTCGACGATTTCCAACGCGCGGGCCCTCGCCTCGGCGATGACGTCCTCGTCGCGCAGCAGCGACAGCAGTTTCAGGGTCGACTTCTTCCCCGACTGCGCGGCGCCGAGGATGTCGCCCTCGCGGCGCAGCTCCAGGTCCATTCTGGACAGTTCGAAGCCGTCCGTCGTGGACTCGACGGCGGCCAGTCGCTCGCGGGTGGTGGTCCCGTCCAGGGTTTCGGTGACCAGCAGGCACAGCCCCGGCACGCTGCCCCGGCCGACCCGCCCGCGCAGCTGGTGCAGCTGGCTGATGCCGAACCGGTCGGCGTCCATGATCACCATCGCGGTCGCGTTCGGCACGTTGACGCCGACCTCGATCACGGTGGTGGCGACGAGCACGTCCAGATCACCCTTGGAGAACGCCCGCATCACGGCGTCCTTGTCGTCCGCGGGCATCCTGCCGTGCAGGACCCCGATCTTCAGGCCCTTCAACGGTCCTTCGGCCAGCTCGGGCGCCACGTCGAGGACCGCGAGCGCGGGCCGCTTGTCGCCCTTGTCCGACGCCGGTTCGTCGCCGATCCGCGGGCAGACGATGTACGCCTGGTGGCCCTTGCCACATTCCTCGCGGACCCGCTGCCACGCCCGGTCCAGCCAGGCGGGACGCTCCGCGACCGGCACCACCGACGTCTTGATCGGCGACCGGCCGACCGGCATCTCGCGCAGCGCGGAGATCTCCAGATCGCCGTAGACCGTCATCGCGACCGTGCGCGGGATGGGCGTCGCCGTCATGACGAGCACGTGCGGGCTGGTCTCGTCGGCGCCGCGGGAGCGCAGCGCGTCCCGCTGCTCCACGCCGAAGCGGTGCTGCTCGTCGACCACGACCAGGCCGAGATCGGCGAAGGAAACGGTGTCCTGGATGAGCGCGTGCGTGCCGACGATGATCCCGGCCTCGCCGCTGACCGTCTCCAGCAACGCCTTCTTGCGTTCCTTGGCGCCCATCGACCCGGTCAGCAGGGTCACGCGCGTCGCGTTCTCCGCGCCGCCGAGCTCACCCGCCTGCCCGAGGTCGCCGAGCATCTCGCGCAGCGACCGGGCGTGCTGCGCGGCGAGGACCTCCGTCGGCGCGAGCATCGCCGCCTGCCGCCCGGAATCGACGACCTGCAGCATGGCGCGCAACGCGACCACGGTCTTTCCGGAACCGACCTCGCCCTGCAGCAGCCGGTTCATCGGATGCTCGGTGGACAGATCGCGGGCGATCTCCTCACCGATCTCCTGCTGGCCCGCCGTCAGCGCGAACGGGAGCCGCTTGTCGAAGGCGTCGAGGATGCCGCCGTCGGTGTGCGGACAGGCTTTCGCGGGCCGCGAGACCAAAGAATGCCTGCGCTGCGCGAAGATCAGCTGCACGGCCATGGCTTCGTCCCATTTGAGCCGGTCCCGCGCGGAGTTCAGCGCCTGCCAGCTCGACGGGCGGTGGATGCCGCGCAGCGCGCTTTCCAGGCTGGGCAGGCCGTACCGGGCGAGCAGCTCGATCGGCATCGGGTCCTCGTCGACCTCCAGCACGTCCAGCACCTGCCGCACGGCCTTGGCGATCACCCAGGTCGGGATCCCCTGCGCCGCCGGGTACACCGGGATGATCTCGGCGAGGAAGTCGTCCATCGCCTCGGCCTGGCGCTCGGCGTCGAACAGTTCGTACTCGGGGTTCGCCAGCTGCAGGACGTCGCGGAAGGCGGTGACCTTGCCCGCGAAGAGGCCGTTCTTGCCGGGCACGAGTTCCTTTTCGCGCCAGGCCTGGTTGAAGAAGGTGCACTGCAGGCGGCGTTTGCCGTCGGTGATCACCATTTCGAGCAGGGTGCCGTTGCGCGCCTTCATCCGGCGCTTGTTGACCCGCTCGATACGCGCCATCACGGTGGCGTGCTCGCCGAGTTCGAGCCCGGCGATGTCGGTGAGCTGACCGCGTTCGGCGTACCGGCGCGGGTAGTGCCGCAGGAGGTCGCTGACCGTCTCGATCTTGAGGCCCTTGGCGAGCGCCTTCGCCGTCGCCGCGCCGACGACCAGCTTGAGGTCCGCGCGCAGGTTGGTCATGCGGTCACTCCACCCCCATCAGCAGCACGGCGTCGGTCTGGCCGCCCGCGTAACTCGTCACTTCGACCTCGGGATGCTCCAGGCGCAGCTGATCCGCCAGCTCACCGGGGAGCCGGACGGGCGCGTCCAGCCCGGTCAGCACGGTGACCAGCTCGCCGCCGAGGGCCAGCATCCGGTTCAGCACGCCGACCGCCGCCGCGACCAGGCTCGTCTCCGAGGCGGGCGCGGGCTCGATCAGCACGACCTCGCCGTCGACGAGGCCGACGACGTCACCGGCCTGCGCCCGGCCCACCCAGGTTAGCGACTCCTCCTGCGCGATCCTCAATTCGCCACGCCTGGTGGCGGCGGCCGCCTCGGCCATCGCGACCACGTCGTCGTTGGTGCGGCGGTCCTGGTCGTGGACGGCCAGCGCGGCGAGCACCTGGACGGGTGAAACGCACGGGATGACGACGACGTCGCGATCCGCGGCCATCGCGTGCCCCGCGGCCGCGTCGGCCGCCGCGGTCAGCTCCTGACCGCCGGGAAGGACGGTGACGTGATGCCCGGCGGCCTCGTTGATCAGGCCCAGCATCTCCTCGACCGTCGGCTCGGCCCCCTGCGGGACCGAAAGCACCGCCACCCCCTCCGCGCGGAGGAGTTCGGCCAGCGGCCCGCCGTGGACCACGGCGACCACCGAACGGTCGATCCCGCCGCCGACCTCGACCGGGGTGGGCGTGATCAGCGGCTCGACCCGGACCCGGCGGGGGCGGCCGAGCTCGATGCCGGCCTCCAGCGCCGCGCCGATGTCCGCGCAGTGGACGTGGACGGCGTACGCGCCGGCGCCGTCCCCGGCGACCGTGACACTGTCGCCGAGGCCGCTGAGGGTCTTGCGAAGCCCGGGAAGGCTGGTCTCGTCGACGCCGTCGAGCAGGTACATGACCTCCCACGCCGTCGGCGCCTCGATCGTGTGATGGTGATGCGCCTCGAGCGGGTGCTCCGGCTCGGTGAGGCCGCCGGAAATCACGCCGTGCAGGGCGTCGAGGACCGCGACGAGGCCGCGGGCGCCCGCGTCGACCACGCCGGCCACCGCCAGGACGGGCAGCTGCTTCGGGGTCTCTTCGAGGGCTTCGGCGGCGACGCGCGACGCCTCGGCGGCCACCTCTTCGAGTGAGCCTGTCGCGTCACGGACGGCCGCGGCGACGGTGTGGAGGACGGTCAGGATGGTCCCGGCCACCGGGCGGCTCACCGCGCCGGTGGCGGCCCTGTCCGCGCAGCCCAGCGCCTCCGCGAGCCCCGGCCCGTCCAGCTCCCTCGCGGCCGCCGACTCGGCGATCCCGCGCACGACCTGCGACATGATCACACCCGAATTGCCCTTGGCCGCCGCGACCGCGCCCTTGGCGAACGCCGACAGCGCCTCGGCGGTCGTCGCCGGGTCGGCCTCCGCCAGCGCGTCACGGGCCGCGGTCATGGTGAACAGCAGGTTGGAGCCGGTGTCGGAGTCGGCGACCGGGTAGACGTTGATGCCGTCGATCGCCGGCCGGAGCACCGCCAAGCTGTGCACACAGGCCGCCGACCAGGCCGACACCGCCGCCACGTCGAGCACCCGCACCCCGTAACCTCCTAGCTGTTCCAGCGAGGGTATCGACCCGGTGCCGGAGGGCTCTGAGCCACTGGTTACTATGGTCGAGTTGCCCAGCATGCTGGGCGCGTCATTCTTTGTCCCAGATCCAGAGGAGTTCGACGTGGCTGCCGTGTGCGACGTCTGTGGCAAGGGACCGGGCTTTGGCAAGTCGGTCTCGCACTCCCACCGGCGTACCAACCGCCGGTGGAACCCGAACATCCAGACCGTTCACGCCAAGATCGGTCTGTCCCAGCGCAAGCGCCTGAACGCCTGCACCTCGTGCATCAAGGCGGGCAAGGTCGTTCGCGGCTGAGCCGGGTTTTTGGGGAATGGCGGGTGCTCTCCGGAGCACCCGCCATTTTTTTGTGCTTGTGCCAAGTCCGTGAAGGCATTCCCCACGCGACTCAGTAGCACCACCAGTCACAACGGCGGCGCGTGAAGGCCCCCTTCCCTCGGCTGAGCCGAGGAAACTCGGCCTTCACACCTTCCCGAGTACATGAAGGACCCCATCCTTGCGCCTAGGTACAGGAAGGGGTCCTTCACGTACTCCGAAGCGCCCACCCCAGCCCAGGACTGATCCCGTTCGGACTGCCGCTCAACGCCTGGCTCGACACCCCGTGCACCCAGGCGTAGCGAAGGCCTCCTTTCCTACCCTCAAGGTAGTGAAGGAGGCCTTCACGGACTTCGGCGAAACCTCAGGAGTCACACCGGTCACTGCTCTCACTGCTGCCACCGAAGCGCGTGAAGGCCCCCTTCCCTCGGCTCAGCCGAGGGAAGGGGGCCTTCACGCGCAACACAAGAGGATCAGGGGAGCTTCCAGTCCACGGGACCGGCGCCCTGCTGCTCCAGCAGCTGGTTCGCCCGGCTGAAGGGCCGCGACCCGAAGAAGCCGGCGTGCGCCGAGAGCGGGCTCGGGTGCGCCGACTCGATGCACGGCACCTTCCCCAGCATCGGCTTAAGGTTCCGCGCGTTGCGGCCCCACAGGATCGCCACCATCGGCTCGTCCCGGGCGGCGAGGGCCTTGATGGCCTGCTCGGTGACCGCTTCCCAGCCCTTGCCCTGGTGCGAGTTCGACTTCCCCGGCTGCACCGTCAGCGACCTGTTGAGCAGCAGGACCCCTTGGTCGGCCCACGGCGTCAGGTCCCCGTTCGACGGCAGCGGGTGCCCGAGGTCCTCGCAGTACTCCTTGTAGATGTTGATCAGGCTCTTCGGGATCGGCCGGACGTCCGGCGCCACCGAGAAGCTCAGCCCGACGGCGTGCCCGGGCGTCGGGTACGGGTCCTGGCCGACGATCAGCACCCGCACGTCGTGGAACGGCTGCTGGAACGCCCGCAGCACGTGTTCACCCGCCGGGAGATAGGTCCGGCCCGCGGCGATCTCCGCGCGGAGGAACTCCCCCATCGCGGCGACCTGCGGCGCCACCGGTTCGAGGGCCTTCGCCCAGCCTGCTTCGACGATGTCCTGCAGCGGTCGTGCGGTCACGGCGTGCGAGCTTACTCACGTCCGTCGAGCCGCCGGAGTTCGACCCGGAACCGAGCCGCGCGCTCGACATAACCGTCGACGACCAGCTTGATCTTGTCCGGCCCGAACGACGTGTTCGGCCGCGTCTTCGCCGGGACGCCGAGCGCGATATGCCCACTGTCCACATAGGACCCGTAGGAGAGAACCGCGCCGGCGCCGACCATCCCGCCGTCCTCGACGACGGTTCCGTTCAGCACCACCGATCCCGACGCGATCAGGCAGCCCTCGCCGATGCGCGCGCCTTCGATGTGCACCGAATGCCCGACGGCGGAGGATTTCCCGATGATCGTCGGCTCCTTGCGGGTGCAGTGCAGGACGCAGCCGTCCTGGACGTTGGACCGCTCGCCGATCTCGATGTACCCGTGGTCGCCGCGCAGCACGGTCTGCGGCCACACCGACGCGAACGCCGCGATCCGGACGTCGCCGATCACCGTCGCGTCGGGGTGGACATAGGCGTCCGGGTGGATCGACGGTTCGAGGTCGCCCAGTGCGTAGATCGGCATGCGTTCTCCTAGACCAGCGGCTTGCCGTAGCAGATGCTTTCCGGCTCGTCCTTGTAGTATCCGAAACCCGGGATCTCCCGGTATCCGGACGATTCGTATAGCGCGATGGCCTCCGGCTGCTTGTCGCCGGTCTCCAGCACCATGCGCAGCCGTCCGGCCTCGGCGGCCGTCCGCTCCAGATCGGCGAGGATCGCCCTCGCCAAGCCGCGGCCTCGCGCCGAAGCCATCACGAACACCCGTTTCATCTCGGCGTCGCCCGGCAACAGGGGTTCCGGCCCGTCGTGCGCCCGCCAGGCACCGCAAGCGACCGGGACGTCGTCGAGGTAGGCGGCGATGAACAGCCCCCTCGGCGGGGCGAACTGCGCCGCGTCCATCGGTGTTTCGTCTTCGCTGCCGTACCGGGCGGCCAGTTCGAGCTG
This sequence comes from Amycolatopsis sp. PSD-21, assembly GCF_055561455.1. Classification (NCBI taxonomy): domain Bacteria; kingdom Bacillati; phylum Actinomycetota; class Actinomycetes; order Pseudonocardiales; family Pseudonocardiaceae; genus Amycolatopsis; species Amycolatopsis sp. PSD-21. The sequence continues at coordinate 6,966,092 of NZ_CM145712.1, forward strand.
CGCTTCGGCCAGCAGTTTCACCGCGTCGGGGTGGTCGTAGGCCAGCACACGAAGGTCCATGAGCGCGAGATTAGCGAGAAGACTCGCCATCCCCCAAAGTAGATTCGCGCTCATGCCGATCGAAACGTCCGTCACCGGCCTCGCCGAGGCTCCCCTGCGCCAGGCACGCAATTCCGCCGCGTTCTGGGCGGCGACCGGCCGTTCCCGCGGCCACGAGGTGATCCGCCGCCGCGGCTTTCTCGCCGTCGACGGCGGACGCGCGGGGCTGCGTGTCCTGATCCAGGAGCCCGGCCTCACCGCGGGTGAACTGGCGGAAATCACCGAGCTCGCCGCACGGGCGACGGGGCCCGTGGAGGCCGAGGATCCCTTCAGTGTCACCGATCTGAACCATCTCGGGGACATGCGGAGCTGGCGGATGCCGGTCATGCTGCGCCCGCCCTCCCCGGTCGCCGGACCCACGACGGAAGTGGTCCGGGTACGCGAGGAGACCGACCTCCTGGCGGCCGAACGCGTGGTGATCGAAGCCTTCGAACTAGCGCGTTTCCGGCCGGGTGAGATGTTCCCCACGACCATCCTCGACCAGCCGGGCGTCGAGGTGTACATCGCGCGGCTCGACGGCGAGGTCGCCGGGGCGTGCGTCACCGTCGTCGACAACGGCTTCGGCAGCCACTACTGGGTCGGCACGCCGGACGCCTTCCGCTCGCGCGGCGTGGGACGAGCGGTGATGCTCGGCTCCCTCGCCCCGCTGGCGGGGCTGCCGGTCACCCTCACCGCGTCCCGGCTGGGCAGGCCGCTGTACGAATCGCTCGGCTTCACCGCCGCCGCGGAATCGACCTGGTGGGCCTCACGCTCCTAGCGCCAGTGCTGCCAGCCGCTGTCGTGCCCGTACCGCTTCCCGTCCACCGTCACCCCCGAATCCGGCATGGTGACGACGCCGATCTCGGTCCAGCCCTCCGGCAGGTCGGCGAAGGCGGGGAAGGTGGCCGCGAACGCGTGGTCCTCGCCGCCGGTGAGCACCCATTTCAGCGGGTCGGCGCCGAGCGCGGTGCCGACCTCGGTCAGCCTGCTCGACACGTCGAGATCCGCCGTCCGCACGTCGATCCCGACGCCGGAGGCCTCGGCGATATGGCCGAGGTCGGACAGGAGCCCGTCGGACACGTCGATCATCGACGTCGCGCCGCCGTCGGCCGCGCGGATACCCGCCTCGTAGTCCGGCTCGGGGCAGCGCTGCGCGTTGACCACGCTGACCGGTGACCGGAACCCGCGCCCGAGCACGGCGAGCCCGGCGGCAGCCCAGCCGAGCCGCCCGCAGACCGCGACGACGTCGCCGGGACGCGCGCCGGACCGGGTCACCGGTTCCCTGCCGCCGAGGTCGCCGAGGGCGGTGACACTGATCACGATCTGGTCGGCGCGCACCATGTCGCCGCCGACGATCCCGATCCCGGCGCGGTCGGCTTCGAGCCACATGCCCTGGGTGAGTTCGGTGACGAGTGACGTCGGCGTGTCCGACGGGCACGCGAATCCCATGAGGACGGACGTCGGGCGCGCGCCCATGGCGGCGATGTCGGTGAGGTTCACCGCGACCGCCTTGCGCCCCACCTGCTCGGCGCTGGACCAGTCGAGCCGGAAATGGACGCCCTGCACGAGGACGTCGGTGGTGGCCACCGTCCGGCCGTCCGGGGTGGCCACGACGGCCGCGTCGTCCCCCGGTCCGAGCAGTGTCGTCTCCGGCTGTTTCCGGCCGGCGGTCACCGCCTCGATCAACCGGAATTCACCGGTCCCGGCGACCGTGCCGTCGTTCGGTGACACCCGTCACCTCCACTTTCCCTTGTCCGGACAAATATCGATCACCGATAGTCGGAAGCCCTAGGTTTTTCCCGGGGCTGGCGATACGTTGCTACAACGTTCCTACCTTGAGCCGACTTTTACGAAGGGGCGCGCCGTGGTCCACGCATACATCCTCATCCAGACCGAGGTCGGCAAAGCGGCCGCGGTCGCCGCGGAGATCTCCACCATCCCCGGTGTCACCAGTTCGGAGGATGTCACCGGACCGTACGACGTCATCGTCAAGGCCGCGGCCGACACCGTCGACCAGCTGGGCCAGCTCGTGGTCGCCAAGGTGCAGAACGTGGAGGGCATCACGCGGACGCTGACCTGCCCGGTCGTCCACCTGTGACGAGTGGTGTAGTTGTGCGGTGGCTGACACGGACACCGGCGCACCGCCGAAACCCCTGCTGATCGCGGCCGCCTGCCTGGCGATCCTGCTCGTCGCGGGCGTGGCCGTCTTCGGGCTGACCCGCGGCGCGGAATCCGACGCCCCGGCCGCCGACGGTCCGCTCCCGCTCGTCCCGGTCCCGGCGCCTCAGTCGGGGTCACCCGAATGCGCGAAACTCATCGGCGCGCTCCCGCACGAGCTCACGTCGTCCGGGAACACGCTGGTCCGGCGGAAGCTGGCCGATCCCGCCCCCGAGGCGACGATCGGCTGGGGCACCGGCGACCCGGTGGTCCTGCGCTGCGGTCTCGGCAAGCCGCCGGAGCTCACCCGGACTTCGCAGCTGCGGACGATCAACGGCGTCCAGTGGTTGCAGGTCGAGGGTGAGGGCACCGCGACGTGGTTCGTGGTGGACCGTCCCGTCTACACGGCGCTCACCGTGCCGAACACCGCGGGGACCGGGCCGCTCCAGACCGTTTCCGAGGTCATCGCCGCCAATCTCCCCGCGGTGCCGCTGCGGTTCTGATCAAGGCAGCAGAAGACTCTTGCCGGTGTACCGCCGCGCCTCGATGTCCGAGTGCGCGGCGGCCGCCTCCGCCAGCGCGTACGTCCGGCCGATGACCGGCGTCAGCTTCCCGTCGGCCGCCTGCCGCAGCACTTCCCGCACCCGGCGCGGGTTGTCGGGCCAGAACCCGACCAGCTGCGCCATGTCCACGACGGACAGCCGGGCGCGGTCGGCGTCGCCGATCACGGTCTCCGCGCCGCTGGACATGCCGTAGCCGGAGAAGCGGCCGCCGTTCCTCAGCAACGCGAGCGAGGCCGCGCCGAGTTCGCCGCCGACGCCGTCGAAGACCACGTCCAGCCGGTGGCCGCCGGTGAGGGCGAGGACCTCGCCCGTCCAGTCCGCCGCCGAATAGTCGACCGGCTCGGCCCCCAGTTTCCGCGCGATCGCCGCCTTTTCGTCGCCGCGGACCGCCGCGAAGACGGTCGCGCCCGCCGCGCGGGCGAGCTGCACCAGCACGCTGCCGAGCCCGCCGACGCCGGGCGCCACCAGGATCCGCTCCCCCGGGGAGACCGGGGTCTTCTCCAGCAGCGCCAGCGCGGTACTGCCGTCGTCGAACAGGGCCACGGCGTGCAGGGGATCCAGCCCGTCGGGAATCACGAACGTGTCGTCCGGCAGCGCGACGACCGTGTCCGCGTATCCCCCGCCGTACCCACCGGGCGCGTGGGTGAGGACCTGCTTGCCCAGCCAGGCCGCGTCGACACCGGCACCCACCGCGTCGACGGTGCCCGCCACCGACCCGCCCGGCACGTACGGCGGCTCGACCGCGAACACGTCGGGACCGTCACCCCGCCGGATGAGGGCGTCGAGCCAGCCGACCCCGGACGCAGTCACCGCGACGCGGAGTTCACCCTCCGCCGGTTCGGGGGTGGGCACTTCGACCTGCTCCAGGACGCCGGGATCGCCGAACCGGGACACTCTGATCTCACGCATGATCGCAAGCTATGACCTCCAGTTCGCTGGAGGTCAAGCGAGCACGGGGATCAGCGGTTTGAGCGCGGAATGCAGCGCCTCGCGCGAGCAGCCCGCGTAGCCGATGAGGTTCCCGAACACCGTCGGCGTCCCGGCGAAATGCCGGGCCAGCCCGTCGAGCCGGATCCCGGCGCGTTCCGCCGCCGCCATCCGCGCCGCCTCGTCGGCCGCCGAGCCGCACGGGACGACCAGATGCGCGCCCGCGTCGTCGCCGAGCACCGGGATCCCCGCCGACGTCAGCGCGGCCGAAACCAGTGACCGGCGCTCCGACAGTTCCCGCCGGAGTTTCCGCAGGTGACGGCCCAGATCGCCGTGCCGCGCCAGTTCGGCGAGCACGCGCTGCCCGGCGGGCGAGGGGCGGGTCCCGGTCGCTTCGCGGTACTCCAGGACCGCGGCCGCGACCTGCGACGGCGCGACCATCCAGCCCGCGCCCAGCGCCGGCGTGAGGATCTTGCTCGTGGTCCCCAGATGCGCGACGACGTCGGGCGCGAGCGCGGCCAGCAACGGCAGCGGCGCGACGTCGAACCGCAGCTCACCGTCGTAGTCGTCCTCGATCACCAGCATGCCGTTGGCGCGCGCGAGCTCGACCAGGTCGACGCGGCGGGACGCGCTCATCCGGCTGCCGAGCGGATACTGGTGCGCGGGCGAGCAGTACACGGCGCGGACGTCCTCGGGGACGGCGTCCGGGCGCAGGCCCTCCTCGTCGACCGGGACGGGCACGACCTCCATCCCCGCTCGCCGGAACGCCTGCACCGCACGCTGGTAACCCGGCTCCTCGATCGCGACCCGGTCACCGCGCGAGAGCATCGCGCCCGCGAGTTCGATCACCGCGGCCGTCGTCCCGCCGGTCGCGAGCACCGTTCCGGCGGCGAGGCCGCGGTGGCGCAGCAGATGCTCGGACACGGCGTCCCGGTACGCGGGCAGACCGGCCCTGTCCTCGCGGTAGGTCGGGCGCGGGTCGGCGGCGGCCCGCCACGCGCGGCGCCAGGCGGCCTTCTCGATACCGTCGGCCCAAGGGACGCCCGGCGTGAGGTCGACCAGCGTGGGCGGCTCGGCGGGGATGCCGGGCGCGGGCCCTTTCGAGGGCCGGTCCGCGGGCGGCGTGGTGGTGACATACGTGCCGGAGCCGTGGCGGCCGGCGATCCAGCCCTCCGCGTGAAGCTGTTCGTACGCCGCCGACGTCACCGTGCGGCTGACGCCGAGACGGCTCGCGAGCGCCCTGGTCGAGGGCAACCTGTCGCCGCCGCGCAGATGTCCGTCGCCCGCGGCCGCGCGCAACGCGTCGGCCAGCTGGACCGCGAGCGGGACGAGCGAATCGCGGTCGAGACTGACCGGCAGAGCGGTGTCGGACATGGTGTTCTCCGCGCTTTACGGGAAGTGGCCTTCTCAAGTATAGGAGAATTGGACATTATTACAGGCCACTCTCGTGGGTGAGACTGCTCGCATGTCGACCCCGCTCTCTCCCACCGACCGGACCACCCTCGGCCGCAAGAAGAACCGCGCCCTCACCGACCGCTCGGCGCTGTACTCGGTGCTCGACGAAGGCCTGGTCTGCCACCTCGGTGTCGTGCGCGACGGCGTCCCGCTGGTCATCCCGACCGGCTACGGACGCGACGGCGACACGCTCTATCTGCACGGATCGACCGGCGCGAGGAGTATGCGCGACTCCGACGGCGTCGAGGTCTGCGTCACGGTGACCCTGCTCGACGGCATCGTCTACGCGCGCTCGGTCAACAACCACTCGATGAACTACCGCAGCGCGGTGATCCTGGGCAGGGCGGTCGCCGTCACCGATCCCGAACGCAAGATGCACGGCCTTCACGTGCTGACCGACCACCTCGCGCCCGGTTCGTGGGAGCACGCGAGGGACGTCAACGCGAAGGAGTTCGCGTCCGTTTCGGTGCTGGAGCTGGACCTCACCGAGGCGTCGGTGAAGATGCGCGCCGAGGGTCCCGACGATCCCGAGGACGAGGTCGCGGCCGATCTCTCGTGGGCGGGGGTGCTGCCGGTGCGGACCGTGTTCGGGGAGCCGGAGCCGTCGGCGGATCTCGTCAGTGAGTGGACGGTGCCGGACCACGTGAAGCGGCGGGTCGGGTAGCGGGCCTCGCGAGTCCGCGCGCGGTGCGGTTCCTTGCCTGCTGGGTCGCGAAAGTGGCTTTCGCGACGTCACGAGGTCCAGCACCGGCGATCTCGCGTGATTGACCGGACGACACGACCGCACCCTTGGCCACGGCACCTGGGATGAACTCAGCGGTGGCGCGGCAGCCGCACGGTGAACGTCGTCGCCCCCGGCACGCTCTCGACCTCGATCGTCCCGCCGTGCGCCGAAACCAGCGACAGCACCACCGAAAGCCCGAGGCCGGTCCCGCCGTTGCCGCGGGTGCGGGCGGTGTCGACCCGGTAGAACCGGTCGAAGATCCGCTCCCGCGCCTCCGGCGGGATCCCGGGCCCGGCGTCGCTCACCCGCAGGACGACCTCCGAGTCCGAAGCCGTGGCCGACAACGTGACCGGAGTCCCCGGCGGGGTGTGCACCGCGGCGTTGGCGAGCAGATTGTCCAGCACCTGCCGCAGCCGCACCGGATCCGCTTGCAGGACAACACCTTCCGGAAGCGCGCCGATGCTCAGCGGATGCTCCGGACGGCCGGCGGCGAAGGCCTCTCCCGCGTCGGTGATCAGCTCGGCGACGTCGACGTCGACCAGCCGCAGCGGCGCCTCGGTCTCCGGCGCGTCGAGACGCGCGAGGAGCAGGAGGTCGTCGACGAGCACGCTCATCCGCTGCGTCTCTTCCCGGATCTTCGACAGGTGCGCCTCGCGTTCGGCGGGTTCGTTCGCCGCGGCGTAGCGGAAAAGCTCGGCGTAGCCCCGGATCGACGTCAGCGGCGTGCGCAGTTCGTGGGAGGCGTCGGCGATGAACCGCCGCAGCCGTTCGTTGGCCTCCCGGCGCGCGACCAGCGAGGAATCGAGGTGCGCCAGCATCACGTTGAACGCCGTCCGCAGCTCCTCGACTTCGGCACCGCCGCCGCTCGCCTGCGCGCGCACCGGGAGATCGGCGTTCGTGGTGAGGTCGTGCGAAGCGATGTCGTGCGCGGTCCCGGCCATGTCGCTCAGCGGGCGCAGCCCGCGCCGCAGCACCAGCCGCCCCACTATCACCAGCACCGCCAACGCCAGCAGGAACGCGACGACCTCGACCATGATCAGCTGGCTGACCGTCCGGTCCAGATCGGCCTGCGGCGCGGCGCTGACCAGCACGATGTTCTGCGCCGGTTCGATCGGGCAGGCCCGGACCCGGTAGGTGCCCTTGTCCTCGATGTAGACGGTGCGCAGGACCTCGGTCCGCGTCGCGTCCTCGGCGACCTTCGCCAGTGCCTTCGTGTCCGGCGGCAGGGAACCGCCCGCCTGCGGCTGCGCGTCGCCGTCCCGCACCGCGAAAACCGCCGAGAACCAGCCGTACGCCTGCTGCGGCTTCCCGCCGTGCGTGGTGCGTAGCGACGGCACCTGGCTGATCTGGGTCTTGGCGAGCTGCTCGTCGAGCCGGTCGTTCAGGTAGCCCTTCATGATGCCGACCATCACGGTCCCGACGACGGCGAACACGACCAGCGCCAGCGCGCCGAGCCCGAGCGCCAGCCGGGTGCCCAGCCTCGACCGGCGCCAGGCGTCGAACCACCGGCGCAACATCTTCATCTCGCCGTCTGCCGGACGACGTAGCCGACACCGCGCACGGTGTGGATCAGCGGTTCGCCGCCCGTGTCGAGTTTGCGGCGCAGATGCGAGATGACGAGTTCGACCACATTGGACCGGCCGCCGAAGTCGTATTCCCAGACGTGGTCGAGGATCTGCGCCTTGGTCAGCACCGAAGGCGAACGCCGCATGAGGTAGCGCAGCAGTTCGTACTCGGTCGGGGTCAGCTCGGCGGGCACGCCGGCGCGCGCGACCTCGCGAGTGTCCTCGTTCAAGGTCAGGTCACCGACCCGCAGCACCGCCGCCTTGGCCTGGTTGGTGCTCCGCCGCAGGACGGCGCGCAGCCGGGCCATCAGTTCCTCGACGGAGAACGGCTTCACGAGGTAGTCGTCACCGCCGCGGGTGAGCCCGGCGACCCGGTCCGCGGTCGCGTCCTTCGCGGTCAGGAAGACCACGGGCACCGCCGTCCCGGACTCGCGGAGCTTGTCCAGCACGGTGAACCCGTCGATCCCGGGCAGCATCAGGTCGAGCACGACGATGTCGGGCCCGAATTCGGCGGCCTTGGCCAGCGCGGCCTCCCCCGATCCGGCGGTGACGGCCTGCCAGCCCTCGTAGCGGGCGACGGTGGCCACCAGGTCGGCGATATGCGGCTCGTCGTCCACCACCAGCAGGCGGACGGGGTTCTCGGTGTTCACCACGCCATCCTCCGTGAACGCGCGCGCGAGGGCGAGGCGGGAGCGCACACGACAGGAAGCCGACAGCTTCCGCCAAGAAAGGTCACAGGTTGGCACAGCAGGCTCCGTACTTGAACCGGACCGGAAGGGGCCACGTGTGACCACCATGACGCAGACCGCCGCGAGACCGCGCCCGGCGATCCGTCCCAGGATCGCCGCGCGCGCCGGGCTCTTCCTCTTCCTCGGCGCCAACGTGGCCGCCGTGACCATGCTCTTCTTCGCCGCCGGGCCCTCGGACAACGTGCTCATCAGCATCGGCAGGCTCGCCGGGCTGTACGGGGCGCTGGCGATGGCGTTCCAGCTGCTGCTGGTCGCCAGGCTGCCGTGGTTCGACCGACGCCTCGGCATGGACCGGCTCACCGGCTGGCACCGCTGGACCGGGTTCGCCCTGCTGTGGACGCTGCTCGCCCACTTCGTGTTCATCGTCTTCGGCTACGCGCAGGTCGAGGACAACGGCGTGGCCGAGGAGTTCGTCACGATGGTGACCAAACTGGAGGGGATCCTGCGCGCGGTCGTCGCTTTCGCGCTGATCCTGCTCGTCGGCGCCGTCTCCGCCCGGTTCGCCCGGCGCCGTCTGGCGTACGAGACCTGGCATTTCCTCCACCTCTACACCTATGCCGCGGTCGTGCTGGCGTTCAGCCATCAGATCGCGCTGGGCGGATCGTTCGCGTCGTCGCCGGGGGCGCAGGTCTATTGGTGGGCGGTGTGGGGTGTCGCGCTCGGCTCCGTCGTCGCCGGCCGGGTGGTGCTGCCGCTGGCGCGTAACCTGCGTCACCGGTTGAAGGTCGTCGCCGTCGTCCCCGAATCCCATGACGTCGTCTCGGTGTACATCTCCGGGAAGCATCTCGACAAGATGCCCGCGCGGGCAGGCCAGTTCTTCCTGTGGCGCTTCATGACCCGGGATCGCTGGTGGCAGGCGAACCCGTTCTCGCTGTCGGCCGCGCCGGACGGCCGCACCCTGCGCCTGACCGCGAAGGCCGCCGGTGACGGCAGCGCGTCCCTGCGGTCGCTGAAGGTCGGCACCCGGGTGTTCGCCGAAGGCCCGTACGGCGCGTTCACCACGATGCACCAACGGAAAACGGACGCGTTGCTCGTCGCGGGCGGTGTCGGGATCACGCCGATCCGAGCGCTGCTGGAGGAGATCTCCGGACACGTCGTGGTGCTCTACCGCGTCCGCGACCAGCGCGACGCCGTCCTCCTGCCCGAGCTGATCGGGCTGGCGCGGGCACGCGGCGCGGTCGTCCGGGTCCTCAGTGGACCGTCCGATCAGGCCGGTCCGGTCCTCGGCGCGCCCAACCTGCGGCGGATGGTGCCGGACATCGCCGACCGGGACGTCTTCGTCTGCGGCCCGCCGGGGATGACCTCGGCGACGTTGCGCAGCCTTCGGGAGCTGCGGGTGCCGTCCCAGCAGATCCACGCCGAACGCTTCAGCCTCGCCGCCTGAGTCAGGGAGCCCCGATCATGAAGAAGACCATCGTCGCCGCCACGGTCGCCCTTTCGACCGCCGGTTTCCTCGGTGTCTGGCTGTACGAACCGGGACCGCTCGGCTCGGAGACCGTGGCCGTCGCCGCGCCCGCCCCGTCCACCGTGTCCTCTTCGGACGGTGGCGCCTCGGAAGGGTCCGAACGCACCGTCGACGGTTCGGTGGAGAGCAACCGGTACGGCACCGTCCAGGTGCGGCTGGTGATCTCGGCCGAGGACAGGATCTCCGAAGTCCGCCTGCTGCAACGGCCGACGAGCGGCCGCGGGGTCGCCGCGATCCCGGTCCTGCAGGCGGAGACGCTGACCGCGCAGAGCGCCGACATCGACACCGTCTCCGGGGCCACGTCGACGAGCGAGTCTTACGTCAAATCCCTGCAGGCGGCGCTGGACGCCAGATGAACCGCGTCGAACAGGTGATGGGGCTGCCGGTCTCGGTCGACGTCCGGGCGGGCGGCGAACTCGCCGAGCACGCGATCGACGGCGTTTTCGGCTGGCTGCGGGAGGTCGACGCGCGGTTCAGCCCGTTCAAGGCGGACAGCGAGGTCTGCCGCTACGACCGCGGCGAGCTCACGCCGTCGGAGCTGAGCGACGATCTCCTGGAGATCCTGTCGTTGTGCGATCACTACGAACGGTTGTCCGGCGGGGCCTTCACCGCCCGGCTCCCCGGGCGGCGGCTCGATCCGAACGCGGTGGTGAAGGGCTGGGCGGTGCAGCGGGCGGCGGCGTTGTTGCTGGCCGAGGGTCTGGACGTCTTCTGTGTCAACGCGGGCGGGGACGTGATCACCTCCGGCGAACCGGAACCCGGCCGCGCCTGGCGGGTCGGCATCCGGCATCCCGAGCGGCCCGACGCGATCTGCGCCGTGGTCGAATCCTCCGGTGGCGCGGTCGCGACCTCGGCGGAATACGAACGCGGCGCGCACATCCTGGACGGACGGACCGGGCGCCCGCCCACCGGGCTGCTGAGCGTCACGGTGGCCGCCGGCGACCTCGTCACCGCGGATTCCCTCGCCACGGCCGCTTTCGCGATGGGCACCGAGGGGATCGCCTGGGTCGCCTCGCAACCGGGTTGCCAGGTGCTGGTCATCGACGCGGAACGGCAGGTGCACCGGTCGCCTGGGCTGCGGCTCGCTTAAACCGTTGGCCGGGCTTCGCGAGCTCAGGCAGACTGCGGCGTCATGACCTCTGTCGTACAGAACTTCTTCTTCGACTGCGCCGACGCCTACGAACTGGGCCGGTTCTGGAGCGGCGTCGTCGGCAAGCCGATGGCCGACGACGACGTGCCGGGTGATCCCGAAGCGATCATCGAGATGGACAACGGAGTCACGCTGTTCTTCGGACAGGTCCCCGAACCGAAGACGGTGAAGAACCGGATCCATCTCTGTCTCACGCCGGACATCCCGCGCGACGAGGAGGTGGAGCGCCTGCTGAAACTCGGCGCGACCCTCCTGCACGACCGGCGCAACCCGGACGGCACCGGCTGGGCGGTCCTCGCCGACCCCGAGGGCAACGAATTCTGCGTGCTGCGCAGCGCCGCCGAGAAGGCCGCCACCTCGTGACGGACTATCTGACCGTCAACCGGGCGAACTGGGACGAACGCGCTCCGGCGCACGCCGCTTCGGCGGACTACGGCTACAAGAAGTTCGTCGCGGACCCGGCGCACCTCAGCGGCGTGGTCACCTTCGACCGGCCGCTGCTCGGCGACGTCTCCGGCGCCCGCGGAGTGCACCTGCAGTGCCATATCGGCACGGACACGCTTTCGCTGTCCCGCCTCGGCGCACGGATGACCGGCCTCGACTTTTCCGCGCCCGCGCTGGAGATCGCGCGGGGGCTGGCCGCCGAGACCGGCGCGGAGATCGACTACCACGAGTCCGATGTGTACAGTGCCGCCGACGTGCTGGGCACCGGGGAATTCGACCTCGTCTACACGGGGACCGGCGCGCTCTGCTGGCTGCCGGACATCGCCCGCTGGGGACAGGTCGTCGGCGCGTTGCTGCGGCCGGGCGGACGGCTGTTCATCCGCGACATGCACCCGATGCTGGGCACCCTCGACGAGACGCAGCCGCTCATCACGCCGCGCTACCCGTACTTCGAGCAGGCCGAACCGCTGGTGTTCGACGAACCGGGGACCTATGTGGACACCGACGTTTCGTTCCGGCACAACCGGACGCACGAGTGGAACCACGGGCTCGGCGAGATCGTCACCTCGCTGCTCGACGCCGGGCTCACGCTGACGCGGCTGGTGGAGCACGACAGCGTGCCGTGGAACGCGCTGCCCGGGTTCATGACCCTGAACGAGGCGACCGAGGAATGGCGGCTGACGGAGGACCCGCGGCGGCTGGCGGCGAGTTTCACCCTGGAGGCTGTGAAGGCGCGTTGAGCCGTGGTTCTGGAGTGGTGTCGCGAAAGCCACTTTCGGGACGTCTGATGTCTCGAAAGTGGCTTTCGCGACCCCGGCCGAGCCCAGCACTCGACAGAACCCCTGCAGTACATGAAGGCCCCCTTCGTTGCGCCTGGCGCAAGGAAGGGGGCCTTCATGTACTGCAGGCGAGCCACAAGGACGGTTAGAACCGTCCTTACCACTCAGGAGTTTTTGGAAGAATGTCCTCATGAGCGTCTCCCCTGAAAACCGGCCCCTTGTCGCCGTCGCCGCCCTGGGCGGCACCATCTCGATGGTCCCCGGCGACGGTGAGGACCACGCCGTCCCCCGGCTCACCGCCGCCGACCTGCTCGGCGACCTCGGCGAGAACCTCGAGATGGACGTCCGCGCCGAGACGCTCGCGGGGATTTCGAGCGCCTCGATGGATTTCGCGACCTTGATCAGGACACGGGACTGGGCGGCCAAGGCGGTCGACGAGGGCGCTGACGGCGTCGTCGTGGTCCAGGGCACGGACACGCTCGAAGAGACCGCGTACTTCTTCGAGCTGACGTGGGCCTCCGAGGCGCCGATCGTGATCACCGGCGCGATGCGCAATCCCAGCCTGCCCAGCGCCGACGGCGCGGGGAACATCCTCGCCGCGCTGACCGTCGCCGCCGATCCCCGCAGCCGGGGCCGCGGCTCGCTGGTCGCGTTCAACGACGACGTCCACGCCGCGCGCTGGGTCCGCAAAACGCATTCGAGCCACGTCGAGGCGTTCTCCTCGAATCCCGCCGGACCGCTCGCGCTGCTCAGCGAGGGCTTGGTGCACTACTTCCATCCGGTCGCCGCCCGCCCGCCGGCGTTGTCGTTGGCGAACGCGGACTTCTCCGGGCTGGTGCCGATCGTCGAGAGCGGTGTCGAGGACACCGGCGAGCTCCTGGAAACGCTGGTCAAGGCCGGGGTGAAGGGGGTGGTGCTCGCCGCGAACGGCGCCGGGCACGTTTCGGCTGGGTCCGCCGAAGTGATCGAGCGGGTCCTGCCGGAGGTGCCGATCGTGGTCGCCGGCCGCACCGGCGCCGGGCCGACGTTCCGCGGCACCTACGGCTTCCGCGGTTCCGAATCGGATCTGATCGCGATGGGCGCGACCATGGCGGGCTGGCTGGACCCGCGCAAATCCCGGCTCCTGCTGCACACCCTGCTGGCCACCGGCGCCTCGCGAGACCGCGTCGAGGCCGAATTCCGGCTCCGGGGCGACCTCGCCTAGGCCGCGTTTCGTCCTCTGAATGCGGGAGGTGTCAGTCCCGGACGGGACCCGAGACGGGGTCCAGGTGGTACGGCCGCATGGCGCGGGGCCGGTGCCGGTAGACGTGCACGCTGACGGCGGGATCCGGGCTCTCGTTGCGCACTTCGTGGACGTAGCCGGGGCCGAAGACGCGGGACTGGCCCTCCGACAGCGAATGCAGCTCGGTCACGGCCCGCCCGTCGACGGCGCGCCGGGCGACGGTCTCGCTCAGCTTCCCGCTGACGACGGTGAACGCGCCCGCGGCGAACTCGTGGTCGTGCAGGTCGGTGCGCTGACCGGGCAGCCAGCTCATGAGCCAGATCTCCTGCAGCTCGTCCGAGTCGACGAGGGCGGAGAACCGCTGGTCGGGGTCGTACCGCAGCAGATGCCGCCAGCGGTCACGGTCCGCGGCGAATTCGAGCGCGACGCGCACCGGGTGGCGCAAGGCGGGGTTTTCGGGAATGACGAGCGTGTTGTCCGGGACGGCGAACATGAAGGGGTCCTCGCAGAAGGAAGTGGGTGTCGAGCTGGCCGGGGCTGAGTTCACCGACAACAGCGACACGACGCACACGAGACGGCGCCAAGACCCGAGAGGCCCCGCGACACAGTCATCCCACGTGCGAACATGCGCTCAGCGAACCAGTGCGGAGCCCGTCGGTCAACAGATCTCATACCGTGGACCGTGAGTTCTGCACCTGGCGTCCATGCTCGCAACACGGATCCGCCCCGGTCTGTCGCGATATTGCGGTCTTACTCAGGACCACTCGTGCTTCTGCGACCGCCCGAGCAGCTCGGCTCCCGCGCGCCGCGGGTCGACCCCTTCGTGGCACACGCGGTGCATCGCGTCGGTGATCGGCATGTCGACACCGAGCCCCATCGCGAGCTCCCGGATCGACGTGCACGATTTGACACCTTCCGCGACCTGACCGCCGGTGGCCGCGAGCGCCTGCTCCAGCGTCTCGCCCCGGCCGAGCCGTTCGCCGAAGGTCCGGTTGCGCGACAACGGCGACGAGCAGGTCGCCACCAGGTCGCCGACACCGGCGAGCCCGGCGAAGGTCAGCGGGTCGGCGCCCAGTTTTGCGCCGAGCCTGGCCATCTCGGCCAGCCCGCGGGTGATCAGGGTGGCCACGGTGTTCGCGCCCAGCCCGAGCCCGGCCGCCATCCCGCAGCTGAGCGCGATGACGTTCTTGCACGCCCCGCCCAGCTCGCAGCCGACGACGTCGGTGTTGGTGTACGGCCGGAAGTACTGGTTGAAGCTCGCCCGCTGGATCGCCTTGGCGTTGTCGTGGTCGGTGCAGGCCAGCACCGCCGCCGCCGGCTGCCCCAGCGCGATCTCCTTCGCCAGGTTCGGCCCGGACACGACCACGATCTGCCCGGCGTCGACGCGGGCGATCTCGGCGATGACCTCGCTCATCCGCTTGAGCGTGCCCAGTTCGACCCCCTTGGCGAGACTCACCAGGATCGCGTCGGCGGGCAGCAGACCGGACCACTCCGACAGATTGGTCCGCAACGTCTGGCTCGGCACCGCGAGCACCACGGCCTGCGCGCCGTCGAGGGCTTCGGCCGGGTCCGCCGTCGCGGTGATCCGCTCCGGCAATTCGATATCGGGTAAATAGGACGAATTGCGATGCCGTTCCCGGATGTCGGCCGCGACCTCGGACCGGCGGGCCCAGATGGTCACGTCGCGTCCGGCGTCGCCGAGCACCTTCGCGAACGCCGTCCCCCACGATCCGGCGCCGAGCACGGTCACCCGCTGGACCTCGGCCATCAGGCGTCGTCCTCCGGCTTCTTCGCGGGCGGTTCCTCCTGGCGGATCTCCGCGAGCAGCGCGGTGATCTCGGTCATCATCAGGTCGGTGACCTCGCGCAGTTTGGAAGCGCTGCGGGTCGAACCGTCCTTGTAGGCGGAAAGATCCATCGGCTCGCCGACCAGATGCGTGATCGTCTTGCGCGGGAACGGGGTGAACTTCTTCGTGTAGCCGTTGAAGATGTGGTTCGTGCCCCAGCGGGCGATCGGGATCACCGGCACGTCGGTCTCCAGCGCGAGCCGCGCGGCACCGGTGAACGGCTTCTTCGGCCAGCCGTCCGGGTCCTTGCTGATCGTCCCCTCCGGATAGATCACGACGACCTTGCCGTCACGCAACGCCTGGTGGGCGGCCTTGAGGCTGTCACCGGCGGCGGCCGAACCACGCGAGACCGGGATCTGGCCGGCGCCGACGAAGATCTTGCCGAAGAGCGGCGCCCTGGTCAGGCTCTCCTTGCCGAGGAACCGCGGCACCCGCTTCTGGCGGTGCACGAACACCGCGTCCACCGCCGGGTCCATGTGGGACACGTGGTTGAGCAGGAGCAGCGCGCCACCTTCGCGGGGGATCCGCTCGGCGTTGCGGTAGACCCGCTTGCCGATGGCCGTCGCCGGGTAGAACAGTGCGGCGGCGATGCCCACCCAGATGCCGCCCTTCTCACGCCGGGCCAATTCGTCCTCCTCGAAGTCACACGTGTCGTCCCAGGCCACTGATCCTGCCGCGCGCGTACGAGCGCGGTCCAGGGAGGGTCGGGTAAGAAGTGAGATGTGGACGTGGACCTGATAGTGCCGATGAAACGCCCCGCCGAGGGCAAGTCCCGGCTTCGCGGCGCGGTCGTGCCCGAGCGGCACGCCGAACTGGTGCTGGCGCTGGCCTACGACACGTTGTCCGCGGCGACCTCCGCCGACGGGGTCCGCCGGGTGCTGGTGGTCGCCGCCGACCCGGCGTCGGTGGCGGATCTCACCGAGCTGGGCGTCGAGATCGTCACCGAACCGTCGCGCGGCGGATTGAACGCGGCCCTGCGCCACGGCGAGGAACTGCTGCGCCGGGACAGGCCGTCCGGTCTCGTCGGCGCGTTGCAGGCCGACCTGCCCGCGCTGCGGACCGAAGACCTCACCGCCGCCCTCGCCGAGGCAGGCGGGCACCGGGCGTTCGTCGCGGACCGGCAGGGAACGGGCACGACCCTGTTGCTCGCGGGGGCGGGCAACGCGCTGGCGCCCCGGTTCGGCGAAGGTTCCGCGCGGGCGCACACCGCTTCCGGTGCGACCCCGCTCACGATCGTCGCGGAATCGCTCCGGGCCGACGTGGACACCGCGGATGATCTCGCTCACGTTCGCACGCTCGGTACCGGAAAGCGCACTTCAACGCTGTTGGGCACACCCTGCGTGGCGATGTGACGAGAGTTCACCCTGGCGACCCGCGCGCGGCGCACATAATCGCCCCGAGTGGTGAACAATGAAGCCGTGAGCACAAATGACGGCGGCACCCCGAACTCGGCAAGGAAGCGGAAGACCTCCGCCGCGAAACCGGAACCGGACAGCGGCACGGCGAAACCCGCCAGGACGAGAAAGAACAGCAGCCCGGCCCCGCGCACGGCCGTCCGCGCGACGCGCGGCGGTTCGGCGAGCCGTCCGGCCCAGGAGTTCCGCGCGCTGCCCGCCGCGCCGCCCGCGGTGACGTCGGCGCCCACCGCCGTCGAATCCCTGCCCGACGACCGGTACTTCAACCGCGAGCTGTCCTGGCAGGATTTCAACGCGCGCGTGCTCGCGCTGGCCGAGGACGAGTCGCAGCCGCTGCTCGAACGCGCCAAGTTCCTGGCGATCTTCGCGTCCAATTTGGACGAGTTCTACATGGTGCGGGTCGCCGGGCTGAAGCGCCGCGACGAGACCGGGCTCCCGGTCCGCAGCGCGGACGGGCTCACCCCGCGCGAGCAGCTGGCCTACATCGCCAAACGCAACCAGGACCTGGTCGAGCGGCACACGAACGCCTTCGAACTGCACCTGCGGCCGCAGCTGGCGGAAGAGGACATCCTCATCGTCGGCTGGAACGACCTGACCGGCGCCGACCAGCTCCGGCTGTCCAACTACTTCAGCGAGCAGATCTTCCCGGTGCTCACACCGCTGGCCGTGGATCCCGCGCACCCGTTCCCCTACATCTCCGGCCTTTCGCTCAACCTGGCCATCACCGTCCGGGACCC
Source organism: Amycolatopsis sp. PSD-21 (assembly GCF_055561455.1). Taxonomy (NCBI): domain Bacteria; kingdom Bacillati; phylum Actinomycetota; class Actinomycetes; order Pseudonocardiales; family Pseudonocardiaceae; genus Amycolatopsis; species Amycolatopsis sp. PSD-21. Next base: position 6,983,368 of record NZ_CM145712.1, read on the forward strand.
CGAAGCAGGCACGGAGCGGTTCGCGCGGGTCAAGGTGCCGAGCAACGTGCCGCGCCTGATGCGGATCGAGCAGCAGCCGCGGGAGAGCCGCACCGCGACGTTCCTTCCGCTGGAGGAACTGATCGCCGCCCACCTCGGCGAGCTGTTCACCGGTATGGAGGTCACCGAGCACCACGCGTTCCGGGTCACCCGCAACGCGGACTTCGAGGTCGAAGAGGACCGGGACGAGGATCTTCTCCAGGCGCTGGAACGCGAACTGGCCCAGCGCCGGTTCGGCCCGCCGGTGCGGCTCGAAGTGGCGCAGGACATGAGCGAGCACATGCTCGAGCTGCTGCTGCGCGAACTGGAGGTCGACCCGCGCGACGTCGTCGAGGTCCCCGGTCTGCTGGATCTCACCTGTCTGCACCAGTTGTCGGGTGTCGACCGCAAGGAACTCAAGGACCGCCCTTTCGTTCCCGCCACGCATCCGGCGTTCGGTGAGCGCGAGACGCCGAAGTCGGTGTTCGCGACGCTGCGCGAGGGCGACGTCCTCGTGCACCACCCGTACGACTCGTTCTCCACCAGCGTCCAGCGGTTCATCGAACAGGCCGCCGCGGACGACAAGGTGCTGGCGATCAAGCAGACGCTGTACCGCACCTCCGGCGACTCCCCGATCGTCGACGCGCTGATCGACGCCGCCGAGGCGGGCAAGCAGGTCGTCGCGCTGGTCGAGATCAAGGCGCGGTTCGACGAACAGGCCAACATCACCTGGGCCCGCACGCTGGAACGCGCGGGCGTGCACGTGGTCTACGGGCTCGTCGGGCTGAAGACGCACTGCAAGGTGTCGATGGTGGTGCGCCAGGAGGGTTCGACCATCCGCCGCTACTGCCACATCGGCACCGGCAACTACAACCCGAAGACCGCGCGCCTGTACGAGGACCTCGGCATCCTGACCGCCGACCCGACGATCGGCGCGGACCTGACGGATCTGTTCAACGTGCTGACCGGGTACTCCCGCCAGGACACCTACCGCAACATCCTCACGTCGCCGCACGGGATCCGCCGCGGCATCGTGCGCGCGATCGGCGAGGAGATCGAACTCGCCCGCGCCGGCCAGACCGCCGGGATCCGGATCAAGTGCAACTCGCTCGTCGACGAGCAGGTGATCGACGCGCTGTACCACGCTTCCCAGGCCGGGGTTCCGGTCGACATCGTGGTTCGCGGGATCTGCTCCCTGAAGCCGGGTGTGGAGGGACTGAGCGAGAACATCCACGTGCGGTCCATCCTCGGCCGCTTCCTGGAACACTCGCGCGTCTTCACCTTCCTCGCGGGCGGCACGCGGTGGATCGGCAGCGCGGACATGATGCACCGCAACCTCGACCGCCGGATCGAGGCGCTGGTGCGGGTCAAGGATCCGAAGCTGACCGCGCAGCTGGACTACATCTTCGAATCCGCGCTGCACCCCTCGACCCGGTGCTGGGTGCTGAACTCGACCGGCGAGTGGACCCCGTTCCCCGCGTCGGGCGACGACGTCCGCGACCACCAGGTCGAGCTGGCGAAGCGGCACGGGGCGGCGGGATGAGCGGGGTCATCCGGGCGGCGGGAGCCGTCCTCTGGCGCCGCGACGGGGACCGGATCGAGGTCGCGCTGGTCCATCGGCCACGCTACGACGATTGGTCGCTGCCGAAGGGAAAGCTGGATCCGGGCGAGACCATCGCGGGCGCGGCGGTCCGCGAGATCGAAGAGGAGACCGGCTTCGAGGCGGTCCTCGGCCGCTATCTGGTCCGGACCGAATACACCGTCGCGGGAGCGCCGAAGACCGTCGATTACTTCTCCGCGCACGCCGTCTCGGGTGCGTTCGCACCGAACGAGGAAGTCGACGAGCTGCGCTGGCTCGACGCGGAGGCGGCGGAGAAACTGCTGACGCGGGCCGAGGACGTCCGGGTGCTGCGCGAGTTCTCCGCGCTGCCGCCCGAACTCGCCACGGTGATCCTGGTGCGGCACGCCAAAGCGGGTAAACGCGACGAGTGGACCGGCGACGACGACCTGCGTCCGCTGTCGGACGCGGGCCAGCGCCAGGCCGAAGCGCTGCGTTCGCTGCTGCGGCTCTACGCGCCCGGCAGGGTGCTCTCGGCGCCGCGGCTTCGTTGTGTCCAGACGGTGAACGGGCTCGCCGAAGACCTCGGCGTCGAGATCCGGCACGAGCCGCTGCTGTCGGAAGAGGGCTACTGGCCGGACCCGGTGCTCGGTGTCGCGCGGCTGCTGGCCATCGCCGGTGACGGCGGGACGCCGGTGATCTCCAGTCAGGGCGGGGTGATCCCGGACGTCGTCAGCGCACTGGCCGACCGCGACGGCGTCGATCTGACCGCGGCGCGCGGCGGTGTGGTGCCGTCGAAGAAGGGTTCGTTCTGGGTGCTGTCGTTCCGGCCCGCGAGCGAACAGGACGGGCCGGTGCTGGTGGCCGCGGACTATTTCGCGTCGCCTTTGCCCACGCCTGCTCCCGCGCATCCCTGAGGCTTTGTCACGCGTGAAGGCCCCTTCCCTCGGCTGAGCCGAGGGAAGGGGGCCTTCACGCGCTACAGGGGCATTTGAGGACTGGCTGGGGGTATCTGCGCGCCGTGGGGGTGTCGCGAAAGCCACTTTCGGGACGTCTGGTGTCGCGAAAGTTGCTTTCGCGACGTGCGACCGGGTGAGCGCCGGGTTGGTTGCGTCCGCCATGTTGCGAAAGTGGCTTTCGCGACGTTGAGGGTTGCGAAAGTGGCTTTCACAACACGCCACCGCGCCCCCAACGCTGGCCGCGCCCCGCCACCCCACCCCACGTTGCGAAAGTGGCTTTCGCGACGTTGAGGGTTGCGAAAGTGGCTTTCACAACACGCCACCGCGCCCCCAACGCTGGCCGCGCCCCGCCACCCCACCCCACGTTGCGAAAGTGGCTTTCACAACGTTGAAGGTTGCGAAAGTGGCTTTCGCAACCACGCCAAGGCACCCCTCACGGTGCGAAAGGGGCTTTCGCGACATGCCACGGCCACGCGCCCAGCCTCAGCCGACCCCACCGCCCCCATGTTGCGAAAGTGGCTTTCGCAACCCCCGCATCAGCCTTGGCCCCTCAAGGAAATCCGAAGCGCCGCTCCCCCACGTGGGTGACGCGCCTACTCCGGCTGTGTCGATGCGGACCCGCACTCATCGCTCCACTGTGGAGCCACCCACCGGCAACGCGCGTCCATCGGGGTGACGGGGGAACTCCGGTCGAAGCGGATTCTTTTCCGAAACTCCGCCCACCGGCACGAGAATCGCGTCACATACGCCACTGGGCGGCCGAGGATCCGTAGCGGCCCCAAGATCCCCGGAGTCCGCACGCGAGCGCGTCAGGGCGAGACGGGGCTTCCTAGGATGTCCTGGAAATGCGGCAGGGCCCCGCGCCGTGCGCGGGGCCCTGCCGTTGGCTCTCTCCTGAGGAGGGAGCTTACTTCTTCTTCGCGGCAGCCGAAGTCCGCTTGGCCGGAGCCTTCTTCGCGGGAGCCTTGGCGGCGGTCGCCTTGGCGGCCGGCTTCGCGGCGGCCTTGGTGGCGGTCGCCTTCTTGGCCGTGGTGGCGCGAGTCGTGGCCTTGGCGGCGGTCTTCGGCGCGGCCTTGGTGGCGGTCGTCTTGGCCGCCGCCTTGGTCGCGGTCGCCTTGGCGGCCGGCTTCGCGGCGGCACGCGTCGTCGTGGCGGCGGCGCGGGTCCGCGTGGTCGTGGAACGCGTCGCGGCCGGGCGGCTGGCGGCCGTCCGGGTCGTCGTCGCGCGGGTGGTGGTGGCGCGGGTGGAGGTGCCGGCGGTCGCGCGCTTCACAGCGGTGGCCTTCGGCAGCTTCTTCGAACCACTGATGACGTCCTTGAAGGTCGTGCCGGCGCGGAACGCGGGCACGTTGGTCTTCTTGACGCGAACGGTCTCACCGGTGCGCGGGTTCCGCGCGGTGCGGGCGGCGCGGGCGCGCTTCTCGAACACACCGAAGCCGGTGATGTTCACCTTCTCGCCCTTGTTGACCGTCCGGATGATGATGTCGACAAGGCCATCGACGGCCTCCGACGCGACCTTCTTGTCGCCCAGGCGCTCCGACAGCGCCTCGATCAGCTGGGCCTTGTTGGCCATTCCAGTCCTCCAAGAAGAACTACTTGTACACGGCCCCGTCGGCCGACTTAGCGCACACGGTATTACCAATGCAGCACAAATTCCAAACGACGCGCGGAAATTTCCCTTGTCTCGGGGGCTGTTCCGCCTCCCGAGGGACCCCTTCAGGGCCTCTCGAGGTGCCGTTCGGTGTGGTTTCGGGGCTGTCGTGGAGGACCCCGGCCGGGGTGCGGATTCCCTGCTCAGCAAGGGAATCCGCCCCCTTCGACCGGCCCTAGGAGGAGGCCGCCGGGAGGGTCACCGGCTTCCAGGAGGGGCGCTGGGTCTCGAAAGTGTCGATCTCCTCCGCGTGGCGGAGCGTCAGGGCGATGTCGTCGAGCCCTTCGAGGAGCCGCCAGCGGGTGTAGTCGTCGATCTGGAAGGGCGCGGTGAAGTCCTTGGCTCGTACCGTCTTCGACTCGAGGTCCACCGTGACCTCCGTCCCGGGCTCGTTTTCGAGCAGCTTCCACAGCAGTTCGACGTCCGCCTGCTCGACCTGAGCGGCGACGAGCCCCTGCTTGCCCGAGTTGCCGCGGAAGATGTCCGCGAACCGGGAGGAGATGACGACCCGGAATCCGTAGTCCATCAAGGCCCACACCGCGTGCTCACGGGACGAGCCGGTGCCGAAGTCCGGGCCCGCGACCAGGACCGACCCGTTCTTGAAGGGCTCTTGGTTGAGGATGAACGACTCGTCGGACCGCCAAGCGGCGAAGAGCCCGTCCTCGAAGCCGGTGCGGCTCACGCGCTTGAGGTAGACCGCCGGGATGATCTGGTCAGTGTCCACGTTGGACCTGCGCAGCGGGACCCCGACGCCGGTGTGGTGGGTGAACGCGTCCATGTTGGGAACTCCTTCGCGGATGTCAGCGATGTCAGTGCCGTCAGCGAGCGACGGCGGGCTGCAGGTCTTCGGGGCTGGACAGCGTGCCCCGCACGGCCGTGGCGGCCGCCACGAGCGGCGAGACCAGATGCGTCCGGCCGCCCTTGCCCTGCCTGCCTTCGAAGTTGCGGTTCGAGGTCGACGCGCTGCGCTCGCCCGGCTTGAGCTGATCCGGGTTCATGCCGAGGCACATCGAGCAGCCCGCCTGACGCCATTCCGCGCCCGCTTCGGTGAAGACCCGGTCCAGCCCTTCGGCTTCCGCCGCCTGGCGGACGCGCATCGAGCCGGGGACGACGAGCATCCGGACCGAGTCGGCGACCTTGTGCCCGCGCAGGACGTCCGCGGCGGCCCTCAGATCCTCGATCCGGCCGTTCGTGCACGAGCCGAGGAAGACGGTGTCCACCGCGATCTCGCGCAGCGGCGTGCCCGGCTTCAGATCCATATAGGACAGGGCCTTCTCAGCGGCGATGCGCTCGTTCTCGTCGCCGATGCGCTCCGGGTCGGGCACCTCGGCGCCCAGCGGGAGCCCCTGGCCCGGGTTCGTGCCCCAGGTCACGAAAGGCGTGAGCTCGTCGGCGTTCAGGCGCACCTCGGCGTCGAAGACGGCGTCGTCGTCGGTGCGGAGTTCGCGCCAGTTCTCGACGGCGGCGTCCCAATCGGCGCCCTGCGGGGCGTGCGGGCGGCCCTTCAGATACTCGAACGTCGTCTCGTCCGGCGCGATGAGCCCGGCGCGCGCGCCGGCTTCGATGGACATGTTGCACACCGTCATCCGGGCTTCCATCGACAGCTTTTCGATGGCCTCGCCGCGGTACTCGAGGACGTAGCCCTGACCGCCGCCGGTGCCGATCTTCGCGATCACCGCGAGGATGACGTCCTTCGCCGTGACGCCGGGGCGCAGTTCGCCATCGACCGTGATCGCCATCGTCTTGAATGGACGGAGCGGCAGGGTCTGCGTGGCCATCACGTGTTCGACCTCGGAGGTGCCGATGCCGAACGCCATGGCACCGAAGGCACCGTGCGTCGAGGTGTGACTGTCGCCGCACACCACGGTCATCCCCGGCTGGGTCAGGCCCAGCTGCGGGCCGATGACGTGCACGATGCCCTGCTCGGCGTCGCCCATCGGGTGCAGCCGGACGCCGAACTCCTTGCAGTTGACGCGAAGGGTGTCGACCTGGGTGCGGGACACGGGATCCGCGATCGGCAGCTCGATGTCGATCGTCGGGACGTTGTGGTCCTCGGTCGCGATGGTGAGGTCGGGACGGCGCAGTTTCCGGCCCGCCAGGCGGAGTCCGTCGAACGCCTGCGGGCTGGTGACCTCGTGCAGCAGGTGGAGATCGATGTAGAGCAGGTCGGGCTCGGCCCCCTCGCCGCGCCGCACCAGGTGCGACTCCCACACTTTCTCGGCCAGTGTCCGGGGCATTTCCGGCTCCTCACATGCGGTGAAATCGGTACTTCCCACCATCTGGACATCTCAAACTTCGGGAAGATAGTATCGGCTTGTGGGACAGCATAGCGGTATCGGAGTACTCGACAAGGCCGTGGCCGTGCTTCAGGCCGTGGCCGAAGATCCTTGTGGCCTGGCGGAACTGTGCACGCGGACCGGTTTGCCGCGCGCGACGGCGCATCGGCTCGCGGTCGGCCTCGAAGTGCATCGCCTGTTGCGCCGCGGCCCCGACGGGCGCTGGCGTCCGGGTACCGCGCTCGCGGAACTGGCGGGCGGTTCGACCGACCCGCTGCTCGACGCGGCGAGTTCGGTGCTGCCGAAATTGCGCGACATCACCGGCGAAAGCGTTCAGCTGTACCGCCGCGACGGCGTCCAGCGCGTCTGCGTGTCGACCGCAGAGCCGCCGAGCGGGCTCCGGGACACGGTGCCGATCGGTTCACGGCTGCCGATGACCGCGGGCTCCGGCGCGAAGGTCCTCGCCGCGTGGTCGGATCCGCACACACAGCGCACGATCCTCACCGAGGCGGTGTACGGGGAGCGCACCCTGCTCGAAGTCCGCCGCCGCGGCTGGGCCCAGAGCGTGGCCGAGCGGGAGCCCGGTGTGGCGAGTGTCTCGGCGCCGGTGCGGGATTCGACGGGCACCGTCGTCGCCGCGGTGTCGGTTTCCGGGCCCATCGAACGTATAGGGCGTAAACCGGGGGCGCGCTGGGCCGCGGACCTCCTCGCCGCCGCGGACGCGCTCCAGGAGCGTCTCTGAGCCCAAGACGAGTGAAGGCCCCCTGCGGCGGCAGGGGGCCTTCACCGTTTCCGTCCTGAATGGACCGGCGGGCTCAGAACTCGTCGGCCTTGGTGAGCTCGTGTTCGAAGGTGTCGGCGCGCGTGACGAGCGCCTTCAGCGGGTGCTCGAACTCGTCGACCAGGTTCAGGTCGACCAGCGGGATCGTGTGCTTGAGCAGCGCGACACCGTCCACCACGGCCGCGCCGCCGACCGAGTCGCCGCCCGCCAGTTCGAGCAGGCGCCGCAGATCGATCTTGTCCGCCCAGCCGACCGGAGACGAGATCTCCACCCACTCCGCGCCGTCGTGGTCGGGCAGGTGGTGCAAGGTCACCTGCTGGCCGCGGCCGTCGCCGGTGTCGACCCGGAACCGGAGCCAGTCGCCCCGCTCTTCGAGCACCTCGTACCGCGCCCGGACGAAATTGATCACGCCTGCCCAGATGGACACCCTCGTCACCTCTCGGTTTCGCCGCTTCGTGCGCTGTCGAGCATGGCACATCCGGGGCGGCCGGAGTGGCGATGGTCTCGTTCGGGCCGGTTCGAGCCGGGTCAGAGCGGCGCCATCCGGTAACCCGACCCCCGGACGGTGTGGATCAGCGGCGGGTCCTTGAGTTTCCGCCGCAGCCGCGCGATCACGACGTCCAGCACGTTGGACGCCGGATCCGCCATCTCGTCCCACGCGTACCGGATCAGTTCCCGCCGCGAGACCGGCCGCCCGGTCGCGGCCATCAGCCGCTCCATGACGAGATACTCCTTGCGCGTCACGGTGAGCAGCACGCCCGCCCGCGAGATCTGGTGCCTGCCGGTGTCGAGTTCGACGTCGGCGCACCGCAGGACCACCGCCTGCCCGGCCATGTCGCGGCGGCACAGGCTGCGCACCCGCGCGATCAGTTCCGGCATCGCGAAGGGTTTGACCAGGTAGTCGCCGCCGCCGACGCGCAGTCCGTCGATCCGGTCGGCGACGCTGTCGCGCGCGGTCAGGAAGAGCACGGGCAGCGGCCATCCGGCGCTGCGCCGGTTGCGCACGTAGGCCAGCGCGTCACCCGAAGGCAGCATCCGGTCGAACACCGCGCAGTCGTAGGCGTTCACCATCAGCGCCTCGTCCGCGCCGGGCAGGTCGGCGGCGGTGTCCACCGCGAACCCGTCCCCGCGCAGCGCGAATTCCAGCGCCACCCGCAAGTTTTCGTCGTCCTCGGTCACCAGCACCCGCACATCACCACGTTATCGCGCGATGGCCGCCTCCACGTCGGCCACGTGCAACCCGCGCAGTTCTTCGATCGCGGGCATCCGGCCCAGCAGCCGCAAGCGTTGTGACTGAGCCGTGCGCGCCTTCTCGAACAGCAGGCGCGCGTCCCGCGCGTTGCCGAAGTTGACGTCGCCGGAAACACGCCGGAAGTGGCCGGTCAGCACCGGGCCGGCGGCGGGATCGAGTTCGTAGTCCCCGGCGGACGCCATCCGCCCGAAGATGGCGAGCAGTTCGTCCGGGCTGTAGTTCTCGAACTCGATCGTCTTGCCGAAGCGGGACGCGAGACCGGGGTTGGCGGCGAGGAAGTCGACCATCTCGCCGGTGTACCCGGCCACGATCACCGCCACCTCGTCGCGATGTTCCTCCATCAACGGCACCAGGGTGTCGATGGCCTCCTGGCCGAAGTCGCCGCCGGAGCCGGCGAGCCGCGTCAGCGTGTACGCCTCGTCGATGAACAGGACGCCGCCCTTGGCCTCCTCGAACACCGTCGCGGTCTTCTCCGCGGTGTGCCCGATGTACTGCCCGACGAGATCCCTGCGGGAGACCTCCCGGAACTGGCCGACCGGCAGGACTCCCAGCGCCTTCAGGAGTTTCCCGTAGATCCGCGCGACCGTCGTCTTCCCGGTGCCGGGCGCGCCGGCGAAGATCAGATGGTGCCCGGCGGCGCCGACCGGCAGCCCGGCCCGGCGGCGCCATTCGTTGACCTGCAACTCGTCGACCAGCGAACGGACCTCTTCCTTGACGCCGGGAAGGCCGATCATCCCGTCGAGTTCGGCGAGCATCTCGTCCAGCGCGTCGTCCCCCACGGCGCCGGGGTCCGCGGTGTCCCCGATCGTCGGCGTCGCCCCTTCGGCGATCGCGATACCGGGCTCCGCGGTGTTCGAGACCCGGCAACCGGAGATCTCGCCACCGCAACCGGACGCGAAGGCGATCCCCGGGCCCCGGGTGTCGGTGACCGTGCAGCGCTTGAGAACCGGCACACCGTGGTGCGCGACGGCGATGCCTTCGTGACCGGTGTGCGAGACGGTGCAGCCTTCGACGACCGGCCGGGCGTACTGGTAGACGTAGATCCCCCTCAGCCCGCAACCGGTGACCGTGCAGCGGAGCACGACCGGATCGGCGCCCTGCCCGAGGGTGATGCCGTCGCCCGTCACGTCTTCGACGGTGGTGTCCTCGATCCGCCCTGGCGAGCCGTCGACGAGGATCCCCTGCTCCGCACCCGAGATCACGCAACCGCTCACGGTGAACGCCGTCGTGCCGCGGATCGCGATCGCCGGGCCGCGTCCGCCGGAGACGGTGCAGTCCCGGACCGTGAGTTCCGTGTCGTCGGCCTGGATCGCGGACGCGTCGCCCGCCAGGACTTCGATCCCTTCGAGGACGAGCGCTCCGCCGGTGACGCGGAAAACGGGCCGTTCCGCGCCCCGGCCGTCGACGACGACGGTGGCGCCGTCCGCCGCGGCCAAGGTCACCCGGAGGCCGGAGAGCTCGACGGTTTCCGCGTATTCACCGCCCGCGATGGTGATGACGGCGCCGTCGGACGCCTCCGTCAAAGCGTCGCCGATGGTCGGGTACGCGCCCGGCCGCCGGGCCACCAGCAGGACACGGCCGGGAGTCGAGGTCGTCATCAGCCCGCCTTCGCCATCAGCCAGCCGCGGTCGACGGCCTTGGCGCCGGCCTGGAACCGGCTGCGGGCGCCGAGCCGGTTCATGATGTCGGCGACCATCCGGCGCACCGTGCGCACCGAGACACCGAGGCGGGCGGCGGCGGATTCGTCGGTGGTGCCGGAGAAGAGCAGCGTCAGCAGCTCCTGCTCGCGGCAGGTCAGGATCGAGGCGTTCCCGTCGTCCGGGAGGTCCAGCGGGACGAGCGGGGCGGCGGCCTGCCAGATCCGCTCGAACAGCCCGACCGTCGCGGTGACCACGCCGGGCAGCCGGAACACCGCGGAACCGGCCTGCCTGCCCTCCGCCGGGAGCACGACCGAGGTTCGGTCGATCACCAGCGCGTCCATCGGGACCTCGGCGTCGGTCCGCACCTCGGCGCCGGCCCGCGACATGCGGTTGAGCGCGCCGGACATCCGCGCGGAATCGGGGAAGAGCACCTTGTGCCGCACGCCGGGCCGCACGCCTCCGAGCGCGATCCGCTGGAACGCGGTGTCCGTTCCCGTGCTCATGACGAGCACCTCGCCGGTCGCTTCCGCGAGCAGCTCGCCGAGCCCCGCCCGGTCGCTGCCCGGGCCCGTTCCCGTGACCAGGCTGAGCTGGCCGGTCTGCACGGTCATCGCAGGTACCTCCCTCTTCCCCCGGCGCGGTGCCGCCGACGACGTCCTGTTCATGCCAGTTCCCCGCCACCGGGGCGGCCGCGGGCACCCGACGCGTTAGCGTTCAGGGGCACCGGGAACTGCATGCGTCTACTTTCGCTGTCCGAACATGAGGTTTTGATGACACGGGTGATGGTCGTCGAAGACGACGAGAATCTGCGGCTCGCGCTGGTCACGCAGCTCCGCGCGGCCGGCTACGCCGTCGACGAGGCCGGTGACATCGCGACCGCGGACCGGCTGCTGCGCGGAACCCACCACGACTGCGTGGTGCTGGACCGGATGCTGCCCGACGGCGACGCCATCGAGTACGTCCACATGCGACGTCAGCTGGGCTGGCGCGCGCCGGTGCTGTTCCTCACCGCCCGCGACGCGCTCGCCGACCGCGTGGCCGGCTTCGAGCACGGCGGCGACGACTACCTCGTGAAGCCGTTCGTGATGGCCGAGCTGACGGAGCGGGTGGCCAACCTGTGCCACCGCTCGGCCTTCGACCGGCCCTCGGTGCTGCACCACGAAGACCTGGTGATGGACTGCGCGCGGCGCGAGGTGCGCCGGGCGGGCGTGCTGCTCACCTTGACCAACAAGGAGTACGCGGTGCTCGAATACCTGCTCACCAGGGCGGGCCTGCCGGTGCAGCGGGCCGACCTGATCGAGCACTGCTGGGACGCGCAGGCCGATCCGATGTCCAATGTGGTCGATGTGGTGGTGAAGCGGTTGCGCCGCAAGCTGAAGGAACCCGAACTGATCCACGCCGTCCGAGGCCTCGGCTACCGGCTGGGCTCGCGGTGAACACCCACTCCTCGGCCGATCGGCTGCGCAGGCTGCGCTGGACGCTGACCGCGTTGTTCACCGTGATGAACACCCTCGGGCTGGTCGTCTTCGCTTGGCTGCTCATCGCCGAGGACGGTGACCAGGGCGAGGAACGGATCGACGCCGCACTGACCCAGGTCACCTCGTCGGTCAGCAGGCAGGTCGCCTACGACGACGGCACCGTCGGGTTCGGCCTGGTCAACACCGACGTGCTGAACGACCGCTGCCCCCAGTTCACGATCCTGCCCGGCGGGGCGCCCGCGTTCCAGCCGCATTTTTCGCGGGCGAACTGCGTCCCGATGAACGTGCAACTGCTGAACGGGCTCGCCACCGAGGCGGTGAAGACCGGCAAGCTGGTGCAGGGGCATCAAAAGGCGTCGAACGGCGACATGGTCAAGGTCCGCGCCGAACCGCTGCGCGACGGTGACGGCAAGACCTTCGCGGCCGTCGTCGCGGTGCAGTCCACCGAGGCCGAGGATTCCGCGCACACCACGTTCACGCTGCTGGTGATCGGCGGCACCGTGCTGCTGGTCGCGATCCTGGGCTTCGCGGGCCACCTGTTGTCCGGGCGCTCGATCCGCCCCGCGGCCGCGGCCTTGCAGCAGCAAGAGGTCCTGCTCGCCGAAACCGCGCACGACCTCCGCACCCCGGTCGCCGCCCTGCGCGCGCTCGCCGAAACCGCGATGGCCAACCCCGCGCAGTCGGCGGAACTCCTGCCACGCACCGTCCGCCTCGCCGCGAGAATGGGCGGGATCATCGACGACCTCCTCGTCCGCGCCCGGCTGGCCGCCGGGGTGGAACAGCTGAGCATCCAGCCGATCTGGCTCGACCAGCTGGTGGTGGGCATCGTCGAGGACACCGCGACCGAAAACGCCGAAGTCACCGTCACCGCCGCGCCCACCAAGGTCAACGCCGATCCCGCGCTGCTGCAACGGGCGATCGGCAACCTCCTCGACAACGCCATGCGCTACGGCCGCCACCCGGGCTCGAAGGCGTTCGTGCACCTGACCGTCGCCGGCGGCACCGTGACCGTCGCGGACCACGGCCCCGGTATCGACACCGCGCTGGCGGGCGAGGCGTTCGACCGGTTCGCCAGCACCGGCGGGTCTTCCGGGCTCGGGCTGTCGATCGTGCGATGGGTCGCGCAGGCGCACGGCGGCACGCTCGCGGTGTACAACGCGGACGAGGGCGGCGCGATCTTCGAACTGCGGTTCCCGGTCAGCCCGAACTGAGGAGGGACATGACCTTCGACATCATCGGCCTGTGCCGGGACGAACCCGGCCCGGCCACCGTCCTCCCGGCTTTGGCGGCGGCGGGCGAGGAACTGCGGGCCGACTTCCGGGACGAGCCGCCGCTCATCCGGCTGCTCCACCCAGACGGCAGGGTCATGGCCATTGTCGAGGACGTCCACCTGGTCCGGGTCGACGGCGAAGCGCGGCGGCTGCTGGGAATCGGGACCGACCTCGAGGTGCCGCATCCGGTGTGGTGGGTGGAAGTCCATGCCCCAGAGGGCGATCCCAAAGCGGAGACCGTCGCCAGAACGTTCATCACGGCACTGGTCGACGGGACCGGAGGGCTGTCATGGTCGAACCGCTGAGGGAAGTGCTGGTCTTCGAGCAGTTCCGCACCGTGGTCCCGGCCTCCCCAAGGCTGATCGACGCCGCCTGGGCGGCCGTCGAGTCCGGGCGGACGCTCCAGGTGGTCACCTCCGAAGACAGTGGAATCACCTATCCGCTCGAAAAGCTGCTCTCGGAGATCGGGGGCGAGTGGGTGGTGCGCGACGATCAGGGGAGGCATCGCAGAGTCGCGCTCACCTGGAACGGCGGCCGGTTCGAGCGCGATGAGGACGGATCGCCTTTCCCGGCCGGCACCGCTGGAGGTTCGGGAGAGCTGGAAGTCCAGATCACCGCCCTCCACCCGGCCGGTGAGCCGCTCCGGCTCGGCAAGATCGTCGAGGCCGCCATGGCGGTGCTCGCCGGCGCCGAGCCGACCGGCTGGGGTGTCGCCGAGCCGGCGACCGAACCCTGGTCGTCGGCCGATCTCACCGCGTTCTGCCGGAACCGCTCCCCCGAACCGAGTGGCCTGGTCGTCGTCGGCCCCGGTATCACCGGACGGCTGCGCGTGTCCACAGTGGATGGCGGTGTGCTCGAGGAGATCGAACTCGGTGGACCGGCGGCCGGTACGGTGCGGCAGGAGGCCGTCGAGACGCTGGCCGCGGCGCTCGCCCCGCTCGTCCGGCAGATGCTGGTCGCCGTCCACCCCGGCAGGAAGGACGGCCTGCGCTCCAGCTCGCCGGCCCTGCCGTCCGTGCCCTACGGCATCCTCATCGGACACGAAATCGGCGTCCAGGAGGCAGCTCTTCCGGACGCCGAAGTGAAGATGTACGGCGTCGAGGGCCGGGAGGCAGCCTGGTTCCGGCTCGCCTCCGGTCGTCGTTCCTCCTTCGAGGAACTCGACCGAATCCTTCGGCACTTCGGTGCCGCGGCTCGTGACACGGCCTAGACGGTGTCCTGTAAGTCTGTTCGTTGGGCTTCGTGATCCAGGTGGTTCCTGGCGGTGCGGGCGGGTCGGCCTCGTACCGGTTCTCGTACTCGGCCGAGCCCGCCCGTGCCGTCAGGGATCACCTGGGCGCGGAGACCGAACCTGACTTGCACGCCAGCGGTCTAATTACGCGGGTATCGCCGGGCCCATTCCGCGGCATAGCGCCGGTCCTCCGATGGCGGCTGCGCCGAGAAGTGCCAAAACGCGTCCTCGGCGACGGTTTCCACCAGGTCGGCCAGGTCGAGCCGGTCGAGCCAGCCGGACGGCAGGCCGGGGATCCCGACCCTCGCGCCGATCACCGCGCCGGCGATCGCCCCGGTGATCGAGCTACGCCCGGAATGGTCGACAGCGGCCTGCATCGTCCACTGGGGGTCGAAGAACCGGCGCGTCACCGCGATCATGGCCCGGCCAAGCGCGCCGATGGCGGTGTCTCCCCTGCCCGCGGCGTCGAGCTCTTCGGGATCGGTGCGGACCAGTTCCGTCCGCGCGCGCACCGCGTTGGCCAGCGCGTCCGTCACCGGGCCGCGGACGGAGCCCCTCTCGACGATCTCCCGGAGCACAGTGTGCGGCGGCGCCGGCTCCCCGTGCCGGAACAACCGGCCGAACAACGCGGCGACCGCCCCAGCGGCTTCTGCGGTGGGGCCGTCGGCGCCTCCACCCGCCGCCAGCAGGCGGCCCACTCGCACCGCGGTGTCCGCGTCGGATTCGGGCCCGCCACCGCAGAGGGCCGCGACCATTCCCGGCACGAGAAAGGCGACGTCGTCCCCGGTCGACGGCGCGTCTTCTCCCGGCACGCACAGCTCGGGGACACAGGAGAGCCAGCCGTCGCGCTCTCCCCGCTGGGCGTCTAGCCGTCGCTGCTCGGACAGCGCGCCCAGCGCCATCAGCCCGCCGGGGGCCGCGCCGCCGAACCGGGCGGGCAGCCCCCGCATCAAACCCTCGGTGTGGAACAGCAGTCGCCGGGTCAGCGGGCCGATGGCCCCGGTCGGTTCGAGGACGCCGTCCTCGCCGAATCGCGCGCGGATCTCCGGCAGGCTCAGAGTGTCCACCGCCGAACCCAGCGACTCCCCAAGCGCGAATCCGGCGAACGCGCCCGCGACACGATGCCAGGCGTATCCCGCGCTGTCGGCGTCCTGGCGGAAGAACTTGCCGGACGTCGCCGCGTGCGGCCGAATCCGCCCGGCCGCGTCGTATCCCGCGACCAGGCCGTTGGCCCGCAGGTCGGACGGCCACCGCTGACCGGAGACATCGTCGTCCGGTGAGTCCACGCCGGCGGGCGCCACCCGGTTGCGCTGTTCCCATGCCCGGCCACGGACGAACCTCTTGCAGTCCTCAGTGGACAATTCGAACCCCGCGGCCCTGGCCTTGGCCGCCGCTTCCGGAAGCCCGGAGACGGGTTCGGTGAGCCCGAGTTCCGCCTGGATCTCTTCCGCCGTCTCCGCGACTTCCCTGGAATACTCGGGGGAAACCTCCACGACCCGGACGACCGCCCGGAAATTCGGCCACTCCTCACGGGTTCGCGTGAGTTCGCGTTCGGTGACCACGTCGGACGGGAACGAGCCCGGATTGATCGACAACCCGGTCCCGGGAAACTCCGCGGCGAACGACAGCACGTCCGCCCGCACCCATTTCGAGGTGCCCGGCGGCAGCCGCCTGCGGGAACTGAACACTGTCATCGTTCGCGGATTCTCTTGCCACAGCGAGGCAAGAGGCCGCTCGGTCCGGTGGTCGACAGGGCAGTAGAGCTCCGCGGTCAGCAGGCCGGCCAGGTAGCGGGGCCGGTCGAACCGGCCCGTCTCCAGGCAGCCGAGCAGGTGCTCCGCGGTGGTGTCCATGGCCGGGTGACCGAGTCGTTCGGGACCGAGCCGGTAATGCGGGTTGACCCGGATCTCACCACCCTGGGGGCCGCGGTTGCGCCACGCCATGACAGCGCCGGCCGGGACGCCCAGATGGGCCACCCCGCTTCGCGCGAACTCGGGTTCCACGATCTCCTGCCAGTCCTCCTGACCGGCGACGGTGACCGCGATACTCGGTCCGGTGCCGTCGGGGCCGGGATCCGGATGGCGCAGGCTCCCGTCCTCGCGCACGATCAACGCGGGTTTGGGCACGAGGGCGGCGAGCCGCTCGCCGCCATCCAGCGCTCGAACCGCGTCGTAGGGCACGAACCAGCCCTCCGGGATCCGCACCAGGTTTTCATGGTCGACCCGCACCGCGTGCTTCCCGCGGGTCAAATCGACCGGATTCCCCACCCTCAGCCACTGTTCGACCCTGGCGATCGCCTCGGAAGCCCGCATGATCAGTCCTCCCGCCGTCTTCGTCACTTGAACTCCCTCACCAGTTTCCACTCGTGGTCCCAGATGCGGGCGGGCCACGTCTGCCCCGCGATCCTGCCCAGCCGCTGGATCTCTTCCAGCCGTTCGCGTGCGGCTTCGGCTCCCTCTTCACCGATGCCGGTCGCGAGGAGCATCCGAACCAGCCAGGCCGGGTCGATCATCCGGACCGCCGCGAGCACTTCCGCGTCGAACGGTACGTCGAACCAGGCGGCAACGAAGCCGGACCTGATCCCGATCAGCGGGTCGGCGTAGTCCGGGAAGGACTGGCCGTTGTCGATCACGATCGCTTCCCCGCCGGGGCCGGTCAAGCAGTCACTCGCGCTTCTGTCCAAGCTGGCCGCGACGTAGTCCAGGAACGCGATCAACTGTTGCTGTTCGCGCGGATAGGCCGCCACCTCCAGCGCGGGGCCGGTGTCTTCCCGCCACACCTGGGCGGAGCCGGGTCCCAGCGGCCCGTCGATGTACGCGGTCGGCGGGACGGCGTCCGAGCCGACGGCTCGCGCCAACCGGTACAGGGCGACCTCACGATATCCCTGCCCTTCCAAGGGAAGATGCCCTCCCAGCGCGCGGGTCTCGCCCGAGGCCGGTTTGTAGATCGTTCGCGGATGGTCGGCGTAGGTCAGGTGATAGGTGGCGTTGGCACTCTGGCGGCCGTCGCCGAACTCGACGCAGTCCAGCGGTTCGGCCGCCATCATGGCGGCCTCGGCCGCGTCCCCGAAGGTTTCCGGCTCCGGCGGCGGAGGTGAGGGAAGGCCTCGCTTCGTCGCCTCGTCGAACAATTCGGCCTGCCGCCGCAGGATCGTCACCTCCAGGGCCTCCTGGTCGCGGGACAGCGGCCGCGTCCGGTCTTCGTCCCGGCCGATCAGCGTGCCGACGGTTTCGTCGAGCACCCGCGCGGTCTCCAACACCTCCTCGATGGCCTTCAGCCGCAACTGGAGTTCGGCCAGGTGGCCGCTCGGCATCCGCAGAACCAACCGGAGATCGCGGTAGCCGTCGTGGCGCGGCCGGACGAACCGGTCGTCGAGGCTCACGATCTCCATCGGTTCGGTACCCAGCCGCTCCCGGACGACGTCCAAGGCCTGATAAGCCCAGGAAACCTTGTCAAAGGCCACGAACGCGGTCGCGGTGTCGGGGGGCTCCGACGCGTCGTCGCGACGGCCGGCGGCGCCACCGGCGGCCGTCGCCAGCCAATCGGCGAAGTCGCCGAGCCGGTCGTGGTCTTCGGGTGACGCGGGGACTGACTGCACGGGCGGACTGTCCGGGAACGACACGATGCCTCCACGCACCGTCCGGACCGAGGTCCACTGCGCGTCGGTCAGGTCGATCGGACCGGGACGGGGTGCCAGCACGCTCTCGCTCAAGATGTCCTCGGCCCCACGCCGCGCGACTTCGGCGACCGCCTCCGTGAGGATGGCGGCGCGGCCGCGCGGCGGCAGTTCGGCGTCGGTGAAGGTCAGCAGGCCGATTCCGGTCACTCGCTTCGGCAAGCGCATCAGCCAGCCGTTGTGCGGATCCAGGAAAACGACACCGTTCGCGTCCCGGCTCACCAGCGCCACATGGTCGCGGACCGATCCGCCGCGTTCGGTGGAGGTCACGTGGATGACGGCCAGCGCTCCGACGGGCCGGTCCGTCATCGCGGCGACGACGCTGTCGAAACTGGTGCCGTGACCGTGGTCCCAGGTCCCGCCGAGCCGCTCGGAAATGTACTCCAGGCTGGACATCTCCAGCAGCCGGTCCAACGGCACCGGCGGCGCCGTCACGTCCTCGCCACGCAAACGCCGCACGTAGCAGACGACGGCACGGGTGCAGTTGGTCAGGTATCCGTCGTCGAGGGCGTCGGGTGCGTAGTAGTGAGGATTGGTCGCGGGAAGCTGGGGATGCCGCGCACGCAGGTAGGACGCGGCCGCCGCCCAACGGCCGATCACGGTCTTCGCGTGCATCGCGGGCAGCGCGTTCCGGGCTGTCGTCCGGAACAACGCGGAGTCCTGGTGCGGCACGGGTGCCGTCGGGTTCCCGACCTCCCGGTAGGCGGCGTGGCCCGCTTCCCGCGCGTGGACCGCTTCGACCTCGGCCGAGCCGAGCGACACGTCGTCCTTGCCGTTGTATCCCTGTTCCCTCCCCAAATCGAGAAGTGAGCGGAACTGGGCGGTTCCCTCCGGCGAAACCACGACGACCCGAGGCTCGGGCAGGGGTTCCGGCTCCGGGGAGAGTCGCGGCTCCGGCAGGTGAAGATCTCCTCTCGGCGGCTGGGCGCCCTTCGGCACACCCACGGGAGGCAGATCCGCATCGGTGAAGGGCAGCAGGTCGAGCTTGATCAGGTTCTCCGGCAGGCTCAGCAACCAGCCGTCCTGCGGGTCGAGGAACACGATCCGGCCCTCGTCGTTGGCCACCAGCGCCACATGCCGCTTGATCTCGTTCTTCTTTCCGCGGTACTCCATGGCCAGCACGGCCATCGCGCCGGGCGGCCGGTCCATCATCGCGCCGATGACACTGTCGTAACTCGTACCGTGATCGTGCTCCCAGATCCCCCCGAGCCGCTCCGAGATGTACTCCAGAGTGCCCAGGACCACAGAGTCCTCGGGGCTGAGAGGCGGAGCCGTCACGTCCTCGCCGCGCAGCCTCCGCACGTAATAGACGACGTCGCGGGTGCAGTTGGTCCAGTAGCCGTCCAGGTACGCACCGGGAGCGTGGTAGTTCGGGTTCGTGCGAGGCAGTTCTGGGTGGTGTTCCCGGATGTACCGCGCGATGCCGTATTTTCCCGCGCTCGGGACACCGGCGTGGATCGCCGGCAGGGTGTGCAGTTCGGTGCTGCCTATCAACGGGTCGATATAGCGACCGTCCCCGGCGCCGTAGGCCCGGCCGCCGTCGCCCGGACGTCCTCGCCCTTGTTCGGGCGAGCCCTGCCACCCTCCCCAGTGGTCGATCGAGTTCCTCCGGATCGGTGGATCGCGGTACTGGAGATGCCTGACGGCGGCTTCCTCGGCCTGTTTCAGCTCGGGGTCGTCACCGGGACGGCGGGGGGCGTCCGGCGCCGGGTCCAGGGCCTTCGGCCACTCCGGCGAATTCAGCCAGTTGTACTGGTCGATGGCGTTGGCCAGATCGGCGTTCGCCTCCCAGACCGGCAGCCCCTTCCCCGTACGGTAATAGTCGCCGAGGTACCGGGCCGCCCGGTCGGCGAGAGCGACGAGTTTCCCGATCGCCACCCGTCGCTCGCCGAGCGTCCGGTGATCACCCCAGTCACGGCTGGGGTGATCCGGATCCAGCCTGGCCGCCTCCGCGTCGAGCGAAGGCCTCAGCTCCCGCAGAGCGTCTTGATAGGCGCTCGCCCAGTCACCGTAGGGATACTCGCGCGCCTTGATCCTGGTCGAGGTGAACTCCGGAACAGCCGCCCTCGCCGGCACGGCTTGGCGCGCGCCCTGCCGGCCGGGCCGCTCCAGCTCGGCCGCCACCGTCGCGGCGGACATGATCACCTGGGAGTCGGAGAACGCCGACGCGGCCTTCTCCACCGCGGCACGCTCGGCCGCCTTTCCCTGATTGGTCTCGGCGATGTTCTTGTCGCCGAGTTCCAGCTCGTGCTTCCGATGCCACCACTTGCGCCAGCCGATCAGCGGGCCGGACAGGCCCGACACCAGCGCCGCCACCGCCAGCGAATGGCTGACACCGAACAACTCCACGAACCCGACGGTCACCCCGGCGCCGCCGACCGAAATCCTCGTGTAGACCTTCATGAACTCGGCGAGTGGGGCGAATCCGGGCCGTGTCTCGGTGGCGGGATCGACGGGGACAGCGGGGCGCACCGGCTCCGGCCGGGGTCGTCCGAGGAAGGGAATCGCCTCACGCAGCCGTCGCAGCAGGCCAGTTTTCGGCGGGTTGACCCGCTTCTCGACGCGGTCGAGCAACTCCATTCGCTCCGCGAGCACGTCCGGCCTCATCAGCCGGCGGATGTCCCGCTCGTCGAAGAACCTTCTGTCCACTGTGTACCCGAGCTCGCGCTGATCCAGCTGATTCAACTGCCAGATCGCGATCGGCAACATGAGCAGGCTCTTCCCGATCCCGTAGGCGGCCAGCGCCTGGAACAGCGTCAAGTCGTAGGCCTGCGCGGAATTCCGGTACAGACTCTCCCCGTCCCAGTGGGCGGCCAACGCCTGGAACAGGGTCAGCTCCTGGGCCTGCGCCACCGCCGGGGCAGGCGGCACGGAGATCCGGTGCAGGCTCTTCCCGTCCCCGTAGGTGGCCAGTACCTGAAACAGCGTCGACGCCTGTACCGACGTCGACGGCAGGGCCGATGCCGGCACCTGTGGCGACGGTGCGGAGTTGACGAACGTGCCCGCCGCGGTCGGCCGTAGTCCTCGTCGCAGGATCTCACTCAAGTACGGGACGAAGTCCGGCAGATTGGCCACGACGCTCAACTCGGGCACGGACAGCTGACGCTCGCGCGGGTCGGGCAGTTCGCCCGGTTCGGGCGGCCGCTGCAGACCGAGTCGTTGCCCCATGGCGGCGTAGACGGCCGCCTCGACCTTGTCCAGTCCCCTGGCCCGCTTGTCGATCTCCTTGAGTTCCTCTCCCTTCTGGGCCCGCGTGCGCATGCGTTCGGCGAAGGGCAGCCAGACCGCGGCACCCGCCGCGTACACGAGGAGACTGAGCCAGGACGCCAGCCCGATCCCGCTACCCCAGAGTTCGAACGGAGCGGCGGCCGCGGTCCCGGCCGCGAGTGACGCCAACGGCGGGACGCTGAACCGGGCACCGTGCTTGCCGAGAGACTGGGCGAGATCGGGCCTCGGCCCCATCGTCTGCTCGTTCATCGGCTTGCCCGGCGCCGGGCCGGGACCGTCTTCGGGTGCCCAGCCCAGGATCTCCAGCAACGAACGCACCCGTTCGGCGGGTGCCGCGGCGGCGTCGATCTCGCGCGCCTTGGCGTCGTATTTGCGCGCCTCGGCGATCTGCTCGTCCTTCTTGATCTCCCACTCACGGGCGAGGAACCCGTTGTAGACGGCGTTGACCAGGCCGAAGACGCCCCAGGCGATACCGCTGGCCGGCGAGCCCGACGCCGCGAACACCGCCGCCGCGCTGCCGGAGGGCAGGAATCCGGTGACGAGACCAGTGGCGACATGGGTCCCGGTCAGCGGATAGTCGCTCCTCACCGTCGAGGGGAGATGGCGCGTGACCACCGACCTGACCGGATCGTTCTCCAGCGCCGCCTGGCGGTACCCGCTGTTCGCCTGCTTCGGCTCGAGTCCGAGCTTCGCCAGCACTTCACGGATTTCGTTGCGCAGGCGGAGACGCTTCGGCGGATTCCACCTGGCGCCATCGAGCGCGCGGTCCAGAACGGCGAGCTGGGCCAGATAACCCCGGTCCGCGGGGGTCGGTTCCGGTGACGCGTCCAGATTCCCGTCCGGGCTCAGGAACCGCGCACCGGGGTCGGCGGCGCGGTCGCCCCTCAAGCTCTCGTACCCGGCGACGAGACCGTGCACCACCACGCGGAGCGCGAGGTCGGGCGGCATCCGGCTCGACGCCGTGATCCTGATGGTGCCCATCGGGTCGTTCCCCGAGTAGCGCAGGGGAATCGACCACTGGCCGGTCGCGTCACCGAGGTCGGCGGCACCGTCGAGGACGACGCTGAACCTGCGGCCGTCCGGATCCGCGAGCAGGACCGACCTGGGGTACTGGCCGACGATGGTCATTCCGGCGGCCTTCACCGCTTCGGGGAGCACACGCCACAACGCTTGTTCGGCCGCCGCGGGGATCGTCTTCCCGGTGACCGGCTTGCCCGCCTCGATGGGTACCGGAGCGGAGATCGCGGGCGGTGGAGCCGGCGCGACCGGCCGAGGTTCCGCCGCGCCAGGGGCGAGGAAGCCGGTCAACAGGCCCGTGAGTTCCCGGCGCGTCCGCGGCGGGAACGACGTCAGCATCGCGGGCAGTTCGCCGACGGCCGGAGGTTTGTCGTGCCGTGCCACGGCCGCGGTCAAAGCGGCCAGTGTCCCGACAGCGTTCAAACCGTCCACGCGACCGATATCGGTGAGCGCGCTCCGCTCGACATCGGTCAGCACCGACCAAACCGCCGTCGGCACGCCCGCCGACAAGGGGACGACCGAGTCGGTCAGTTGCCTGCCGAGCAGGGCGAACCGCTCCGGATGTCCCTGCAGGTCCAAGATCTGTTCGAGGATCCCCCCTTCGCTCGTGGTCAGGCCCGCGATCCGGTCGGCCAGCTCGGCGGTCGCCGCGGCGGCCCCGACGGCCGCGATCAACGTGGAGAACGCCTCCTGTGCGGCACCCGGAAGCGCGTGCCATACCAGGACCCATTCGGCGGGCAGGCCGGTCGGCGGTGCGACCCGCGCCAGCCAATGGGCGAGGGCCGCGCCGGCTTCCTCCGGAAAGCCGTTCTTCCTTGCCAGCAACGTGGTGAAGTTCTTCAGCACGGGAAGCCCGGCCTTGGGGCCCACTTCGGCGGTGAGATCCGCCAGAGCCCGTTGTTCTTCGGCTCCCAGCACCGTCCACAGTGGCTTCAGCTCGGCCGGCAGGCCGGCCGGGGTCGACGGTTCCGCGACAGGTGCTCCGCGCCGCGGAGGATGCGGTGCCTGCCGTTGCGGGTGTCGCGGCCGCCGAGGGTCCTGCTCGAAGGGAAGGCCGTGCCCACGACCGGGTCCGTCGATCATGGGGTCCGACCACGGCACGTGCACCGGGCCGCCGTACCCTCCGACCGGCGGCGGCGGATACTTGGCCGTGAACGCCGCGGGATCGGCTTTGAACGCCTGGATCGCCGGGGTCAGGATCGGCGGATGCCCGTCGTCGGTGACGGCTTGGCGGATCTGGGCGATGTCGCTTTCGTGATCGAATCCGATGGATCGCAGCTGCTCCAGCAGGGTCGCCCGGCGGGCTTCGGGGAGGTCACCGAACTCGAGATCGACGACACGCTTCATCCAGTGGGAATCCCAGTCGCCCGGCGGAATCCTCAGGCCGATGGGAACGACCTCGCCACGAAGCTGCCGAGGAACGACAGAGGTTTCCGCGGCGGCTCGCAACGCCTCGACGGCCAGCAATTCGCCGCTTCGGCCCTGGAACTCGTGGGAGGCATGGAGCAGGGCATCGCGCCACGCCGCGGCGGCGTTTCCGGGCGACGCGGCGGGTTTCGGCTCTTGCAGCAGGTGGACGGCGAACTCGTGCAGCAGGGTGGTGAGGAACTCACCCATGCCGATCCGCGGCAGGACAAGGCCCAGCCCCAACTCTGGGAGGGCGACCCCGTGGCGGGGCAGTTCACCCGCCTCCGCGAGCGCGTCCAGGATCTCCGGTCGCCTAGGGTGATTTTCGATGAACTCCTCGTCCCACGGCACCACGTTGTCCAGCATGCGCTGCACGAAATCGGCTCCCGGCCTGCCGAAGATCGTTTCGAGCCAGTGCAGGACGATCGCACGTGTCACGGCGTCGAATCGGCCGCTCGCCGTCACCGACGGCTGCAGGAACCGCATGCGGTGCGGATCCAGGAGATCGAAGCCGATGACCTCCACCCACGCGGGGACCGCGGAATCCGCGTGTTCCCTGGCATACGCACGTAAAGACTCGCTGAAGGCACGGAGCTCGTCCAGCAGGGGCCGTACCTCCCCCGTGCTTTCCGCAGCGGCGATCGCCTTCCGCAGCTCGGCGGCCCGCGTGACGAAACCCGCCCACGATTCCGCCCGTCGCTGGGCTTCCTCGCCTGAAAGCAGGCCATCGGCGACCTCTCGGTCCAATCGGGCGAGGGCCTTCGGTGCGGCCTCTTCGACCTGTCTCGGAAGCTCGTCCGGCGGATGCGAACCGGGCCTTTTCGGCGCCACGAGATCCAGGAACCTGCCCGCGAGGAGGATCCTTTCCTCCATCGGGTACTTGTCGTTCGCGAGATCCGCGAAGATCGCGGCATAGTCGTCGGGGAACGAATTCCGGAGCCTGTCCAGGAAGTCGCCGAGCGCGCGGCGAAGAACCGGCAGCTCCGGAGACTGGACGTCCCGCGCCGCCAGCTTCGCGACCTCGTCGGAGGTGAGATCCCGGCCGGGCTCCAGCCCGAGCGCCACCTTGTCGAGATGGGCCTCCCGTGCTTCGTCGACGGGCTCGACCGGGGGGTCCGGGTCGGACGCCGCGCGTGACGGCGCCGGGAATGGCCACCGGGGGTCGGGCGCGGCGGACGGCGGACGGCCGCTCACGTCCGGGTCCGGTGCGGACAATTCCGGCGGGACTTCGGGATCGCGGAGCTCGATCGGGACGTCGGTGCGGATCTCCGGGCCAGGGCGTTCGCGTCCACCCGGCGTCAGCGGCCGGACCGGGGCCGGTGGCCGGTCGCTGGGTTCCCCCGGCCGGTCGCCGACGAAACCGGGCAACGGCTGGATCTCCAACGGCCGCGCCGGGTCTTCCGGATCCGGGCGCGCGGGACCGAACGGAGTGAGCGGCCGGACGGGGGTCTCGGTTTCGGGCGGGGCCATCTCCGGGGACCGCTCGGGTGGCCGAACCGGTTCTTTCGGAGCGCCTGGCAGCGGGCTGGTTTCAGGTTCCGGCCGGACCGGGTTCGTGGACGGCGGTTCCGGAAAGCCGGGCCCTGGGGGCGCGGGCTCGCCGGGCACCCATATCTCGGGGTCGCCTGGTGACGGCCCCACCGGCCTGCCGACGTCGGGAGGCACGGGACGGCCGACCGCCGGCACCTCGGTCCAGCCGGGCACCGGCCGCGCTCCTCGCTCCGGCGGCGAAAGAGGCACCGGACTTTCCCGTACCGGCTCGATGGTGCCGTCGGGTTTCGTGATGATCGCCTTGTCCGGCAACGGGTGCGCCGTTCGCGGCTCGGTTACGGAGGAGCGTCCGCGCTCCTCGTCGATGAGGTGAGCCAGCGCCTCCGCCGACCAAGGCGCGGGCAGGTCCGTGTCGAACCGGGCACGGTTGTCGTGCAAGAACTTCAGCGTGCCCGTCTTCAGCTCCTCCAGCGCGGCCCGCGCCTCGCGAAGGTGGGAGGACAGCGTCCCGGGCCGGCCGCCGTGGCTCGCGGGTATGGGCTCCACGTGCGGCGCGCCGCGCAGTTCGGCCGCCATCGCGACCAGCCGGTTCCGTGACTGCACGATCTCGTCGTGCACGGCTCTGGTCGGCGGCCCGACGTCGAGCTGTCCCACGGCCCGCTGGTCCAGCCACGCACCGAGCTGATCCGTCAAGGCCCGGAGGAAAGGGCCCGACGACGGGTCGATCCGCCCTGCCCGGAAGTCGTGCACCATCGATCCCAAGAGATCGAGTTTCTCCGCTGGGCTGACCTTCACTTCGCCCGTGTTCGAGGGCAAGCCGACCAGGGGCCGGTCCGGTTTGGTCTCTCCCCTCAGCCCTGGCGAATCCTGGAGGCCCCGCGCCACGGGCGGGACGACGCCGTCGCCGACGGCGCGCGGCAAACCGTGTTCGGGACCGACGACACTCAGCCGGGACACGCCCTCGGCTCGCGGGCCGTTGACCGGCGCGGGACCCTTTTCCAGCAAGCCGTTCAGTTCGGCCTTCAGGCCGTCCAGGTTGGGCCACAGCTCGTCGAACCGCTTCCGCAGCGACCCGGCTTCCGCGGGCTTCCCCTCGTTTCGAACCCAGTCCACGAGGGAATGCCGGCCGGTCTCGCGCGCAGCCTCCGTCAGCCCGCCACCCGACCACTCGTCCAGCAAACGCAGGGAATCCGACGCCGCTTTCGGCAGCTCGCCCCATTTTTCCCGCAGCTCGCCGAAGCGGGGTTTCATCTCGTCCAACGTCGTCCGCGCGGACTCCCATCGAACGCGTTCGCCCTCACTGAGCGGGCGATGAGGAACAGCCTCTTCAGGCTTCGCCTCGACGGCACGCGGAGCCTCGGCGGCGGCTATCTGTTCCTTGATGATCCGTTCAGCGGCCGCTCGCTCGAGCGCGGTGGCCTTGTTGACGGCATCCACGATTCCGAACGGATCCCGGACCTCTCGGGCCGGAGACAGCACCGGCGGCCCGTCGTCACGAGGCCGTCCGGCCGGTTCCGGAGCCGGCGCGTCGACGGATCTGTGCGCCGGGCTCCGTTCCGCTACGGCGCTTTCCCTCGGAGCGATCGGTCCCTCCGCCCGTGTCCCCGGAGGAGGTGCCTTCTCCAGTAATCCGTCGAGTTCGGCTTTGACCCCCTTCAGGTCGGACCACACCTCGTCGAACCGCTTGCCCGAGGATTCGACGCCGTGCGCGGACCGCGTTTCCCCTTTGACCCACTCGCCCAGTGACCGCCAGCCCGCGAGTGCTTCGGCCTCTTTGCCCGGGCCGCCGAACATCATGTCGTCCAGCAGCCGAACGGACTCCGAAGCCTCCTTCGGCAGCCCACCGTGCCTGTCCCGCAACTCGTCCAGGCGAGGACGCACCTCGTCGAACTGGGCCGACACTTTCTCCCACCGGGCACGTTCCGCCGCGTTGACCGGACGTGAGGGCACCGGCTCACCCGGATGCTTCAAGGCGGCTTCGATGTCCGCCTTCATCAGCCGCTCTGCCCTGGCCAGATCCAGCGCGCCCGCCTTGGCCGGGGCATCCGCCAACCCGGCAGGCTCCCGTGGCGGGGACAACACCGGCGGCCCGCCACCACGAGGTTGCCCGGCAGGCTCGGCGGCGGTTCGGCTCGGCGGCTCGGAAGTCCTGGATGACGGTCCACGTTCCGGCGCAACGCTTTCTCTTGGCCCGATGGGTACCTCGGGTCGTGCGCCCGGTGCGGGCGCCTTCTCCAGCAACCCGTCCAGCTCTTTCTTGAGCCCCTCCAGGTCGCGCCACATCCCGTCGAAGCGGCGGCCCAACGACTCGGCGCCGTGCACCGCCGCGGCCGGACCGGTTCCTTCTCGCATCCGCGCCCCGAGAGCGTCCCAGCCGGCCTTGTTCGCGGCCTCGGTGAGCCCGCCCATCAGCAGCTTGTCCATCAACTTGAGGGACTCCGAAGCCTCGCCCGGCAGACCTCCGTGCCGCTCACGCAACTCGTCGAGCCGAGGGCGCACCTCGTCCAAGTGGGCCCAGGTCTGCTCCCAGCGAGCCCGTTCGACGGCGCTGATCTCGCGCGTGGGCGCCGGTTCGGTCGTCCGGCCGCCCGGCTTCTCGGCCTCACCGGCACGCGACGCCTCGGCTGCCCGTTCCTCACGGCCCGCCGCGTCGATCTGTTCCCGGATGTTCCGCAGGTCCTGCCGTTGCTTCGCCGCTTCGGCCCACGGTTCGGCCCTGGCCGGTTTGTCCGCTCCGGGCGGCGGTCCCGGCGGAGGTGTGTCCCCACGATGCGGGGCCCCGCCCGCTCCGCCCTCCTTGCCGAACCAGGAATCGACGGCCCGCTGTGCGCCGGGACGGGCGGAATCCAGCAGATCCCGCTCCACCACCCGGTGCATCACCGGTTCCGATCCTCGCGTCGCGTTCATGACATCGGTGTGGCTGAACACCTCGCGTGACATCGGGGCCGGAGCGCCCTCGCCCCGGCCGTTCATGGACGGCGCCGTGTTCTCCGCACCTCGCGAGCTGGGGGACAGACCTTCGTTCTTCGCCACGTCCGCAGCCGGCGCCCCGCGCTCCGGACCGTGTTCGGGAACGGTGCCGCCCGGCGAGCGCTGGAACTCCTCCGGCACGTGAGGCGCGGACCGGCTTCCCTGCACTTCCCTCTGTGGCGTGTCCACCTCGGGCGGTTTCCGGGTCGCCGGCTCGGAAGGATGCTGGACCGGTTGTTCCGGCCGGTGCACAGGAGTGCCTTCCCGGTCCGGAACGGTCGGAGTCCGCTCGCCACCGGGATGCTGGTTCCCAGGGCCGTCCGGTCCTCGCCCGTGTGGTTCCACACGGGTTCCGCCCGGCGGATCAGCGGGTTGTCTGGGACCGGGCGGCGGGTTCCCGCCCGGATCACCCGCCGGGCGCGTCCCGGTCGGTCCCGGATCCTCCGGCCGCGGTGCGGGCGAGGATTCCTTGACGCGCGGGGCAACGGGCGCGCCATCGTCTCCCCGGCGGGAATTCCGGTAACCGTCGACGACATCGGCCGCCTTGCCCAGACCGTATTTCGCCACCCCGGTGAGGTTGGCCTCGCGGACCACGTCACCGACCTTGTGGAGCCCCTTGGGGAAGCCGGTGAGATCGGCCGCCCTCGCCCCTTTCCCCAGTGCGCGTGCGCCACGAGTGATCCCGGCGCCGACGCCACGGGTTCCGAGCAGACCGACGACGTTGCCGGTGGTGTACCCCAGGGCGTGCTTCCAGTCGGTTTTCCACTCGTCATAGGCGATGAAGTTCTTGCCGAATTCCGTGAGCGTGTCACCGAGCACGCCCTTGAACAGCTTGTCGTCGACGAACTCGCCCAGCTTCGGGTCGAGGCCGTACAGCACCGCGCCGCCGACCAGCATGCCGAGGTTTCCCCATGCCTGCTGGGCGGTGTAGAGGGAAAAGCCGTCTTCGCCGAAACCGGCCAGCCCGGCGAGCGCTTCGAGTTGGACCACCGCCGAGTCCCAGAGGCCGCCGAAGAACCCGTCGTGCGGTGTCGTGTCCACCTCGCCCGGCGGATTCAGCATGTTGTGCGCGGTCTCGCGGATCATGTCGGCGAGGTCCTTGGCCACCCCCTCCGCCAGCTTCCGCCGATAGTAACCCCTCACTCCCGGCAGATTGCAGCCCAGCGCGATGTAGATCAGGTGGTTGCGGTCGTAGGTGTCGTGGATCTTGTTCTTGATGTCGACGAGAAGGTTCGCGTAGGACTCGTACGCACCGCCGATCGAATCCAGGCCGGTGGCGATCTGAATGATGCCGTTCTCGCCGTTGTTGTTGTTCTGGACGAGGTCGCGCATGCTCGCGCCGCCCCTGTCGCGCCACGCGGTGCCGTGCAGCCGGGTCACGATGTCGTTCGTGGCCGTCACGGCCTGCCGCACGTGGTTCGCGCCCGATTTGAACGCCTCAGCCTTCTCGTGCGCG
This sequence comes from Amycolatopsis sp. PSD-21, assembly GCF_055561455.1. Lineage (NCBI taxonomy): Bacteria > Bacillati > Actinomycetota > Actinomycetes > Pseudonocardiales > Pseudonocardiaceae > Amycolatopsis > Amycolatopsis sp. PSD-21. The sequence continues at coordinate 7,012,728 of NZ_CM145712.1, forward strand.
TGGACCGCGCTGTCCGGCGGGTAGTAGAAGTCCGCGGACTCGCCGCCTTCGGAAAGGATCAAGTTCCAGAAATCACCCGACGGCGGGCCTTTGTCCTCCATGACCGCGAGCGCCGATCAGCCGCGGACCGACGACCAGATGGCACTGGCGGCCTCGGCGTCATGGGCCACATAGACCGGCACCAGCAGTTCACCGAGTTCCGCGACCTTGACGTAGAAGCCGGGGACCGACGCCGCGGCCGCCCTTGCCTTGTCCGGCGCGAATTCCCCCTCTTTGTTCTTGAGCAGGCTGGTGAACGCCTCACCCAGCGGGCCGCGGCCGACCTGGTTGGCGGCGACCATCCGGTTGTTGTCGCGCGTCCAGCCATCGCGGAGATCGGCGGACGCGCCGCGCAGATTTCCCATGAAGGAACCGGTCGCGTCCGGGTCCATGTCGGCGACGTCGTCGCCACCGTTCAGGCTGAGCCAGGTCATCGGCGCTCCCCCGCGATCTCCCGGTCGAGGACGTGCAAAGCTGGCCCGAACCGCAGATCGGCCGGTCCGGCCTCGGGGTTGTCCGGCAGGTGTCCGGCGACGACCGCCGCGCACTGCTCCTGGGCGCGTTCGGCGGCGCGGTGGATCGTGTCCTTGATGGCCCGGGCCAGCTCCGCGGAATCGGGAACGCGGTAGATACGCGGATCCAAGCGCAGCTCGACCAGTTCGCCGTAGCCACCGGCCGTCGCGCTGATCAGCCCGTCATCGGATTCGGCGGTGGCCCGCAGCGCCGCGATCCGCTCCTGGGCCGCACGGAGTTCCCCGGCCATTCGCCGGTAGTCGTCGTACCTCTCCACGATGCCTCCTGTCTCCGGCTCAGTCTGTGGCCGTCACGCGACTGTCGTGGGCGGGTGGCAGGTTGCGGCCAACGGACGCCGACCCCCTGGTCGTCGTCCGACTATTGCCAGGGTGAAAAGACATCGGATGCTCGCCGCCGCGACGGCGTTGGTCGCGCTTCACTGCGGCATGGTCGCGGCACCGGCGTATGCGGCACCGCCCGCGGGCGCTTGCCGTGATCCGGAGCCGGCGCACGCGGAGGTTCAGGCGGAACCCTGGGCACAGCATTTGCTCTCCCCGGAACGGGTCTGGCCGCGCAGTCGCGGCGCCGGGGTACTGGTGGCGGTGGTGGACTCCGGGGTCGACGCCGACCACCCTCAGCTCAACAGGCCGGGGAAGGTACGACAGGGCAGGGATTTCTACCTGCCGGGCGGACTGCCGGGTTCGTTCGACTGTGTCTCGCACGGCACCGGGGTGGCCGGTGTCATCGCCGCCGATCCGGTTCCGGGCATCGGTTTCCACGGCATCGCCCCGGACGCGGAGATCCTCCCGGTCCGGATCACCGACCGCGACCTGAGCGACCAAGGCGACTCACTGCGGGTCGACCCGCAGGTGGTGGCGAACGGGATCCGGTATGCGGCGGACCAGAACGCGAAGGTGATCAACCTTTCCCTGGCCGGGCTGAGCGACTTCCCCGTCATCCGTGACGCGGTCGCGTACGCCGTCTGGAAGGACGCGGTGGTCGTCGCCGCCGCGGGCAACTCACAGCGGGACACCAACGCCGCGCTGCCGTCCTATCCGGCCGGCTACCCCGGCGTGCTCGGAGTGGGCGCGGTGGACATCGACGGTGCCCGGATGCCCGCTTCGCAGATCGGCCCCTACGTCGGGATCATGGCGCCGGGCGCGAAGGTGCTCGCGACAACCCGCGTGGCGGGCCACGCCTACGTCGACGGAACCAGTTTCGCCGCGCCGTTCGTCTCCGCGACAGCAGCGCTGGTGCGGTCCGCGTGGCCGGAATTGTCCGCCGCGCAAGTGATCCAGCGGCTGAAGGCGACCGCGAACCCGGCACGGGGCGGCCGGGCGAGCCCCGCATACGGTGCGGGGCTCGCCGACCCCTACCGCGCGGTGACCGACGGGCTCGCCCCGGAGAAACCCGCGGCTCTGCCTGCCTATGCTCCGGGCCCGGTCGACCAGGCGGCCCTCGACCGGGCCGAACGGCTGAGGGAGACCGGGTCGGCCGCGAAATGGCTGACCGCCGCCGCGATCGCCGCGATCGTAGCGTCCGCTGCCGGCGTGGCCGTCGTGATGCGCGGCCGGCGACGTCGCTGGCGGCCCGGCCGGGCCGCGCCACTGCCCGCCGAGCCCGCAACTGTCGAGCCACCGGAGCAGATGTTCCTGCTCACCAAGCGGTGAGCCATTTCGTTCGACTGGATGGGCGGCACGCAAGTCGTCCATCCAGTCACGCGAAGCCGGCCGTTCGGTACAGGTGGAGGTAAGGACACTTGCCACCCACGAGACGAGAGGCCCCGCCGAGCAGAGCTCGCCGGGGCCTCTCGTCCTCAGTGGTCAAAGCCCTCCGATCCCCCTGAGATACTGGGCGGCCGCGCGGGGCGCGTCCAGCACGGTCTCGAACGCACCGCGGACGCCATGAGCCTGCCCGATCTGGGTCTGGAAGGTCTCGTTCGCCTTCGCCATGTTGCTCTGCACCAGCTCGTTCAGGTCGTGACCGAACCCGGACTTGACATCCGAGTCGTACAGGAAGCCGACCTCCTGTCGTTGCTGAGCGACATTGTCGATCTGGGCGGTCGCGTCGGAGTTGATGGCGTTCACCATCATGTCGCCGGTTTCCCGGTGTGCGGTGACCCGCTCGGAACTCATCCCCATTGCCTGTCTCCCTTCCGAGTCACAACCTGCCGGCGAGGTTGTAGTCCACTGATTTCTGTACCGTCCCGGCCGCGCTCGAGTCGTGGTCGAGGATGACGTCGCCACCCTTCGACATGGCGTCCGAAGTGTCGGTCGCCACCCCGACGTTGAAAGTGGTCGTCCCGTGACGCGACGAGTCCACGTCACACATGGCGGGAACGAAAACACCGCTGCACGCGGAGGCTCCGTTCTCGACCGCTTTCGCGACCTGCGTCGAACCATCCGCCATGCCCTGGCCGAAGTCTTGGTGACGCACCGCTTGCGCACGCAGCGCGGTGACGTCGTCGTCGATCAAATCCCAATATGACATGCCCGGTTCTCCTTTCCGTACCTTGTCCTCCGGAATCTAGGCCGCCTGGCCGCCGTATCCCGGCCCGCGGCAAGTTCCTGCCAACGCCGTCTGATGCAGCACGTTTTCGCGGACGATCGGGACCGTGGCGACAATCATGGTGAAACGGCCGAGCCGTCGGCCCGCTCCGGAAATGCCTGCCGGCGAGCTGATCCTGCAGCCGCCGCCGGAGATCCCGCCGCCGCCCGCGCGGCAGTGGACGCAGATCTTCATGGTGCTGCCGATGGTGGCGATGATGGCGGCGATGCTGTTGATGTACTCCGGCAGCATGACCGGGCAGATCCGGTTCGTCATCTACGGCCTGATGGGCGTCGGCATGCTCGGCATGGTCGTCACCGGTTTCCTGCAGGGTGGCGGGCCGAGTAAGCGGGAGATGGCTTACGCCCGGCGGAAGTACCTGCGCCACCTGTCCCAGCACCGGTTGCGGCTGCGCCGGTCGGTGCGGCGGCAGCGCGAGGCGATGGAGTACCTGCATCCGGATCCCGCCACGTTGTGGTCGCTGGCTTCGAGTTACCGCTTATGGGAGCGGAGGAAGAACGACCAGGACTTCGGCGTCGCCCGGATCGGCCGAGGTCCGCAGACGCCTTCGCTCGGCCTGGTAGCGCCGGACACGAAACCGCTCGAAGAGCTGGAACCGCTGTCGGCGCTGGCCTTGCGCCGGTTCATCACTACGTACACCACGGTGCACAGGCTGCCGATCGCGATCGCGGTCAACGGTTTCAGCCGGATCTTCCTCCGTGGTGACCGCACCAAGTCACTCGGCGTCCTGCGCGCGATGCTGGCCCAGCTGGTCACCCTGCACTCTCCGGACGACTTCCGCATCGCGGTCTGCGCCGGGCAGGATCGGCTCGCCGATTGGGACTGGGTCAAATGGCTGCCGCACGCATTGCACCCTGAACGCACCGACGCACTAGGCCCGCTGCGCCTCGTGGCGCCGGGCATCCAGGCGATCGAGTCGATGCTTGAAGAGGAATTGGTCAAGCGTCCGCGCTTCGACCCCGAGGTGGACGTCCGGGTTCCCGGCCCGCATGTGGTGGTCGTCCTCGACGGCGGTTCGATCGCGGGCTCCGACCATCTGATGACCGGTGGTGGTGTCGAAGGGGTGACGGTGGTCGACCTCTCCACGATGCCCCCGCGCGCGCTGGACCGGACCTCGGTGGTGCTCGCGGTGGATGCCGAGGGCGGACTGGTCAGCGAAACCATCGACGGGGAAGCCCCGCTCGGACAGGCCGACTCGCTCGGGCCGGCCGCGGCGGAGGGGCTGGCCCGGCAGCTTGCCCCGCTTCGGCTGACGGCGGGACTGCGTGGCGAGGCGACGCTGACGTCGGAACTGGGGCTCGCCGAACTGTTGCAGCTCGGTGACCCCTACGAATTCGACCCGGCCGACACCTGGTTGCCCCGGCCGAACCGCGACCGGCTGCGGGTTCAACTCGGGATCCAGGAAGACGGTGCCCCGATCGAGATCGACCTCAAGGAGTCGGCCCAAGAGGGAATGGGCCCACATGGCCTGCTGATCGGCGCGACCGGTTCCGGCAAGTCCGAACTGCTCCGCACCCTCGTTCTGGCCTTGGCCGTCACCCACCCGCCGAACTCGTTGAACTTCGCACTCGTCGACTTCAAGGGTGGCGCCACTTTCGCCAGGTTGGACGCGCTTCCGCACACCAGTGCCGTGATCACCAACCTCGCCGACGAGCTGCATCTGGTGGACCGGATGACCGACGCGATCAACGGCGAGCTCATCCGCCGCCAGGAACTGTTGCGTGCGGCGGGGAACTTCTCCTCACTGCGGGATTACGAGAAGGCACGGGCAGCGGGTGCCCCACTGCCCGAAGTACCTACGCTGCTGGTGATCTGCGACGAGTTCTCGGAATTGCTGTCCGCCAAACCCGACTTCATCGACATGTTCGTCCAGATCGGCCGAGTCGGCCGCTCGCTGGGGGTTCACCTGCTCCTTGCCTCACAGCGGCTCGACGAAGGCCGGCTTCGCGGGCTGGAGGCCCATCTGTCCTATCGTGTCGGACTGCGGACCTTTTCCGAAATGGACAGTCGTGCGGTGCTCGGGGTGGCCGACGCGTTCCACCTGCCCCGCGCTCCCGGGCACGGTTTCCTCAAGGTCGGCACCGAGCCGATGGACCGGTTCCGCGCCGCCTACGTCTCCGGCGTCTACCAGCGCGACAGCGGGATCCCGGTGCCGTCGGCCGGACGTGAACAGCTCGAACTGCACGAGTACACGACGGCCTATGTCGCGCCGGAGGTCGGTTCCGACGAGGCGGAGGAAGCCACTCCGGCGGAGGACCAGGACACGGCCGTCGGCGAGACGCTCCTCGACATCCTCGTCGACCGGCTGGAGGGTCGAGGCACACCGGCGCACCAGGTATGGCTGCCGCCGCTGGACGAATCGCCCACTCTCGACGCGCTCCTGCCCGGCCTGACCGTCCACCCGGGACGGGGCGCGACCGCCGGACCACCCGAGCTCGCCGGAGCATTGCGGCCGGTGCTCGGGATCGTCGACCGGCCGTTCGAGCAGCGCCGCGACCTGCTGACGCTCGATCTGTCCGGTGCCGCGGGCCATCTGATGGTGCTCGGCGCGCCGCAGACCGGCAAGAGCACCGCCGTGCGCACGCTGATCACGAGCCTCGCTCTCACCCACACACCGCGTGAAGTGCAGTTCTACTGCCTGGACTTCGGCGGCGGCACACTCGCCTCGATCAGTGGCCTGCCCCATGTCTCCGGCGTGTCCGGGCGGCTCGACACCGGCGCGGTCCGCCGCACGATCGCCGAGGTGGCCGCCCTGCTCGCCCAGCGGGAACGGATGTTCGCCGAGCACCGGATCGACGGGATCGCCACCTACCGGCGGCTCAGGGCAGGCGGCGGATTCTCCGAAGACCCGCACGGCGACGTGTTCCTGGTGGTCGACGGCTGGCTGACGCTGCGGAACGACTTCCCCGAACTGGAAGAGACCGTCAACGACATCATCGCCCGTGGCCTGTCCTTCGGCGTGCACGTGGTGGCTTCGTGCACCCGCTCTTTCGATCTGCGGATGAACGTGCGGGATCTGTTCGCCAGCAGGCTCGAACTCAAGATCGGTGACCCGATCGACTCGGCCATCGACCGCCGTGCCGCGATGAGCGTCCCGTCCGGTGCACCGGGCCGGGGGCTCGCCATGCAGGGACACCAGATGTTGATCGCCCTGCCGCGTATCGACGGCCACGCGGAAGCGGATGATCTCGCCGTCGGACTCGCCGCACTGGTCGAGACCGTCCGTACAGGATGGCCTGGTGAACCCGCGCCGTCGGTCCGTCTCCTGCCCGGTGTCCTGCGTTATGAGGAACTTCCCGAGTCCGACGAGATCAGCGGTCCCGAGGCGGGCCTCGCCGTCGGGATCCACGAGAAGGATCTCTCCCCATTCCGGCTCGACTTCACCGCCGATCCGCACTTCCTTCTCCTCGCCGACACCGAATCGGGCAAGACCTCGTTCCTGCGGCTGCTGGCACGCCGGATCACCCGCGCCTATACCCCCGAACAGGCCAAGATCGTGCTCGTCGACCACCGCCGCGGCCTGCTCGGCGAGGTCGGGGACGATCACCTGCTCGCCTATGGCACCGGCGACACGCACAGCCGTGGCCTGCTGACCGAATTGGCCGGGATCTGCGAGAAACGGCTACCGGGCCCGGACATCACCCCCGAAGAGCTGCGGGCGCGCAATTGGTGGCAGGGCCCGGAGATCTTCGTCCTGGTCGACGACTACGACATGGTGGCCACCCACAAGGAACATCCGTTGCTGCCGCTGCTGAACCTGGTCGCGCACGGGGCGGACGTAGGTCTGCACCTCGTGCTCGCCCGCCGGACTGGTGGCGCGGGACGAGGGATCTTCGAACCGCTGTTCGGCCGGGTCAGGGAGGTCGGCGCCCCCGGCCTGATGATGTCGGGTGACCGGGACGAAGGCCCGTTGCTCGGCGGGATGCGGGCGCAGGTGCTGCCGCCGGGCCGGGGCTGGCTGATCGACCGGCGCGGGAGCAAGGGTCTGGTCCAGTTGGCCTGGCTGCCGCCGGAGGACTAGCTCTGGCCGGTTCCTGTCGCGGCGGCCTGCCGGGGCGGGCGAAGTGATTGCCTTTCGGTGAAGACTCGAATTCAGGGGTGGAAAATGGGGCTTGGCGATGAGATCGATGGGGACACCGTGGCCATGGAGGTGTTCTCCCAACGGGTTTCGGCGCTCGTCGCCGAAGTTCCCGGCGGAGCACTCCGCCGTGTCGTGGATCCGGCGTGCGCCAACGGTCTGGAGCAGTGTGGCGACCTGGTCGGCATGGACGCCGAAGTCACCAAGCAGCTGCAGAAGTTCGTCACGGACGTCATCTACGGGTTCAGTGCCTACGCCCTGTTCGTACGGGACGAAGGCGTGAAGTACCTCGCGGCCGCCGACGATGCCAAGAAGGCTCTTCTCCAAGGTCTGCACGCCCGGCAGGACACCGGACTGCCGACCGTCGCGCCGGAGTTCCCGGTCCCAGCGGTCCAGCCGAAGTAGGAGGATTCCGATGGCGTACGAAGGGCTCTCGGTCGACCAGCTGCTGCGCCGGATCGAGGCGGAACTCCCGCATATCACCAGACTCGACGACGCGGCGAAGATGTGGGACGCGGCACGGGAATGGATCGACGACAAGCTCGCTCGTTTCCGCGGCGAACTGCAAACCCTCAGAAGCGAAGGCGGGTGGACGGATACCGCGGGCGAGCTCTTCGCCGCACAGGCGGAAAAGGACCTTGAGTCGTTGCGCTCGTGGACCCAGGCCACGGCCGAGGTTCCCGGCTATCCGATCCCTGTGTACAACAACAGCACCAACCTCGGGCCGGTGGGTATCTCTCTCAGCTCCACGGCGGGCATAACCAGGTCCGGTGTGGCCGACGCGCTGCGAAAGCTGGCCGGTGACATCCAGACCACGTACAACAACGTGAAACTCCTGCACGACGATTTCCACCTCAAATACGACACCGACGCCGATGCGAAAGCACGGCACGAGCCGGACTATCAGCGGAAGATCATCGATCAGCTCACCGCGCTCGGAACCAACTACTTCAGCGCGAAGTACGTGATGATGAACGCACTCGGCGCACCGTGGAGCGGGCCCAGGGCGGCACCACCTCGGAATTCCTCACCCACCGCGTCCGCGACCGACTGGGACACCGGCGGGGCGGGCAACGGAACGAATGGCGCCGGGACGGACGGGACGCCCGTCGAACCGGCCGCGCCGTCGGAACCGGCCACCCCGGCTTCCCCGGAAGACACCGGAGATCCGGATTCCCCACAAGAGATCATGGCCGCCGCTTCGTCACTACTGGACAGTGGCTCCCAGGCGTTGGACGCGGCCAGTGGGCTGCTGGGGCAATTCGGTGGTGGCGGCACGGACCCGACCGGCGACCTGACTCCCCTCGAACCCGGCGAACTGGCGCCCTGGAGCCCGCCGCCCGGAATCGACCCCTTCGGCGGCACGTCCGGCTCGCCCAGCCTGGCAGGTCTTGACGCCGGCTCCGCGGGAGTCGGCGGAGGAGGAGGTGGCGCGTCGCCGGGGGCGGGCTCGGTACCTTCTGCCGGCACGGCGGGTCTCGGAGCGTCGATGCCGGCAGCCCCGCTCCCCAATGCCGGAACGACGGCGGGGGCCGCGGGAGCGTCGCGCTCGGCGAGTGGCGGGATGGCGAGCCCGGGCATGATGCCCGCGATGCACTCGCCGTACGCCGGTGGTGGGAACTCATCGAACGGGGTCCGTCCCGGAGCCGCCGAACAGGTCAACGCCGTCCGGTCGAGGAAGCCCGGCAGCACACCGGGTGTGTCGCTGCGGGGCCGGACCGGCCGGGCCGGCGCCATCACTCCACCGCCCGCCGCCGAACGACGGTGGGACGGCGAGAACACCGTCGAATTGCTCGACGAGGAACTGTGGCAGGTCGGCCCGACCGGGCACGACGAACCGAAATACCGCACCGGACAGTAAAGGAGGGGGCTCATGCCCGATTTCGTCGATGGTGACCCTGAAGCGATGGCCGCCTACTCGGGGCAGCTCAAAGCGCCGGACCTGCCGGGTTCACTGAGCAGGCTGGGAAACGGCCTGAACGCGTCCGGGTTGTTCGAGGGCATCGCGATGTCCTTGCTGGACAAGGCCGCGACCGCCGAAATGACGGCGTTCCTGACGAAGATCACCGAGGAACTCGTCACGGATTCGACGAAGGTCAAGACCATCGCCGCCGGCTACTCGGCCGCGGACGCGGCGAGCGCGCTGACTCTGGCCGCGTCGTCCTTCAAAGTCGCGGAGAAGGGCTTGAGCCTGTTGAAACAGGCGTCGAGTTCGATCAGCCAGGCCCCGAAGTCCCAGAACGAATCCACCGAGGCATCTGCGGCCGACGGCACGCAGGCGAGTGTCTGAGGAGCCACCGATGATTCCCTACCAGCTGCTCCCCATCGAAATGCACGACGAGATGGCCCGTGCCGAAGCCGGCAAGGCCCAGGCCCTGCTCGATGCGGCGAACATGTGGACCGAAGTGCGCGCCTGGATCGACACCACCGCGGCGGAGATCAGCACCCGGGTCGGCGAGCTCTCTCCGGAATGGACGGACGACGCCGGGCGGCTGCACGAAGAGCAGGCTCAGCGCACGCTGGCCGAACTCAAGTTCTGGGGCGACCGGATCGATCTGGCCAAACCCGCCGAGACGCTGACGACGCTCGCTTCCGACGTCACGGCGACCGCGGCGGCGGTGGCGGCTCTCTACGCGGAGTACCGGCTCATCGCTTTCAACCCGCTCGCCGCGCCCGCGGCTTTCGCACTTCAGCAGGCATCGGGCATGAAGATGACCGAGCTCGGGGGGCATTTCGACGCCTCGATGCTCAGTGTCTGCGCGGCCGCGGGTATCGAGTCCCCGGCAGATCTGTTGCCCGAGCAGCAAGCCGTGTCGGCGGAGGGGAACTCACCGACCGACTTCCTCGCCGCCGCCGAGGCCGGGATGAACGCGCTCACCGAACTGCAGAGCCTCGCGGAGACTGCGGGATCGTTCGGCGGCGGGGCAGGATCCGGGCTTCCGGCAACCGAAGGCCTGAGCGGGCTGGGCTCGCAGAACGGCTCGTCCGGGATCTCCCTGGCGGGGCTCGCGCCCCTGCCGCCCACGGCGAGCTCGCTCCCGTCGCTCGGCGGTCTCCCCGGCGGTTCCGGTGTCCCTCCGATGCCATCGGGGCTGCTCGGCGGGATCGGCGCGGCCGGCGCGCTCGGCGGGCTCGGCGGCGCGGCCAAACCGGTCGTCGGAAAGCGGGCCCCCAGCCTGGCGTCCGAGATCCAGCCGGGCGCCGCGAGCCCCTCCGGGGCCAAATCCGCGGGAGCGGGGGTTCCACCGATGATGTCGCCCCACGGCGGCGGAGGCCAGGCCACCGCGGGCACGCTGCGCCCCGGCTCGAGCGACCAGCCGACGGGACGGAACGGTGCGTCGCGAAGGACGTCCTCCGGCGGTAGCGACGGCGTTCCGGCGAAGCTGCGCGGCCGGGCCGCCAACGGCAATCCCGACGCGGGGTTCACGCTGACGCGCGGACGGCGGCCGGGTGAGTCGGAGTCGGGTTCGGTGCAGATGCTCGACGAAGACCTCTGGCGGCCGACCTCCCGCTGAACCGCTCGGACGTGAAGGCCCCCTTCACTGCGCTGGACGCAGCGAAGAGGGCCTTCACGTCGTTCCCGTAACTCGCGTGATTGAAGGCGTAACTCGCGTGTTTGGAGGCGTAACTCGTGAGTTACGCCTCCAAACACGTGAGTTACGCCTCGGGACACGCGAATCGCGCTCAGCCGCCCAGGGTTTGCCGCCGCGCGGCGGCCGGGTCCAGGCTCGGGCCTTCGGGCAGCCGCGCGACCAAACCGGCGGGAAGGCGCACCGGGCGCGCCGACGGGTAGCCGAGCATCTTCAGCACGTCGGGTGAAGCCAGCGGGTAGCGGCGACCCATGTCGGTCACGACGGTCAGCGTTCCAACGGCGGCGGAAGGCGAGGGCATGGCCTCGACGACGATCGCGCTGCCGGGCGGCACGTGGACGCGGTCCGCGAGCGGGGTCCCGGTGGCGGTCCGGCGGGCGGTGGTGGACATCGGGTCCGCGGCGGGCATCGCGGGGTCGACGGTCAGCGCGGGGGCCGCGGAGCCGTCGCCGAAGGTGGCGCACACGGTGGCGTCCTGGTCGCGCAGACGCGCGATGGCCGGGCGGGTCGCGGGTGCGGCGCCCGCGTCGGCGCGGACCGGGTCCAGCTGACGGGACATGGTCGCCAGCGAAGGCGGCAGCGGCACGGTCTTCGGTTCGGCGCCGGGATAGGCGGCGAGCATCTGGGCGCTCGCGCGCTGGACGTCGTACTGCAGTTCGGTGATGGGGCGCAAGGCGTCCCGCTCGGCGAGGTAGTGCTGCTGCCCGCCGCCGGAGGTCTGCACCATCAGCAGCATCCCGTTCCGGATGTCGGTCCGGCCGGGCACCGCGGTGGACACCTCGCCCGCGGCCGCCACCGGCAGCGGGCCGATCGGCGTGCCTTCCGGGAGCACGTCGAGCCACGCCCGGCCCACCCGCGCCCACGGTTCGGCGGTCAGCGCGAGCCCGGTGCCGACGGCGCCGTAGTCGTTGATCCGGTGCCGGTGCCCGCGCCACACGACGAACCGGTCGCCGGTCGACGTCGATTCCACCAGCAGCGCCTGGTCTCCCAGTTCCGCGCCGCCCGACGGCGACGCGCCCGCCAGCAGGACCGATTCCTCGATCCGGCTGCCCGCCAGGTCGCTCGCGGGCGCCGAGCACAGCGACCACGATCCGGTGAGCAGCTTTTCCGGGCCGGGCAGGCCGTCCGGCGCGTCGGCGATGCCGATCCGGGGCCCTCGCGGGACTCCGGCGAGCGAATCGCGCGAAACCCGTTCCGTGGTGCCGTGTTCGCCGAGCAGCAACAGGGCGGACGCGTAGTTCGCGACGGGGTGGAGCCGTTCGTCGAGATAGACGTACCGCGTCCCGCTCTCCTTCTCCACGATGACGGCGGCGTTCTTGCGCCAGGCATTGTTCCCGCCGGGCACGATCATCCCGTAGACCCCGACGCACGCCAGCGCCACGATCGCCAGCGCGACACTGGCGAACGCGGCACCCGACGGCCGCCGGAACGGCGGCTGCTCCGGGTCGGTCTCCCTCGTCACGAGCGCGGAGATGGCGCGCTGCACCAGGAATTGGTACGCCTGCAGTTGATCCCGTTTGGACGCCATGGTTTCAGCCCCCCAGCCCGCGCACGTAGCCGTACAACCCGAGCACCGAACAGGCCACCGGGACGACGGCGATCGTCAGCAGGATCTCGAAGTATTCGGCGATCCGGCCGAGATACGGGTTGGCGGCGCGGGTGCTCAGCACGACACCGGACGCGATCACGCCCGCCGCCACCGCCAGGGACAGCGGCCCGGCCAGGACGAGCAGCAGCGAACGGTCCGCCATGAGCGGGCCCGCCAGCAGGCAGCCGGCGCCGAAGATCCCGGTCACCAGCACGAGCAGCCGTTGCCGCAGGATCGGGTACAACCGCGCCCGCACCAGGAAACCGGCCGCGAGCAGGGCGACGAGCACGACCGCGGCCTCGCTGTCGCTGCGGATCAGCTGCAGCTGGCAGTACATGACGACGATCGCCGCGCCGCCCAGCATCCCGGTGAGCAGCGCGTCCGCCCTGGCGACGGCGGCGTGCACGAGATCGAGCGGCGGCTGGGGATCGTCGCGGACCAGGTCCGCGGTCGAGCGCGGCAGCACCGGCATCGGCACCCGGCCGAGCCGCAGCGCCAGCGGCGCGAACGTGGTCGAGAGCACGAGGACCCCACCGCCGATCACGGCCGCCGACCGGTACCCGGCCAGGTCGTCGAAGGTGGCGAGCCAGCCGCCGAGCACCCCGAGCAGGCCGACGGTGGCGGCGCCCGCGAACAGTTCGGGCGCGGCGATCACCCCGAGATGACCGACGACGGCCGCGAGCAGCAGCGCCGCGCTGGCCAGCAGCAGATGACCGGCGGACAGCGCGCCGATCGGGTCGTCACCCGCCAGCAGGAGCCCGCCGCCGGCGAAGGCGAACGGAAGCGCGACGGCGGCGAGCACCGCACCGGCACCGGCGTCGCGCAGTGCCCTCGCGAGCAGGACACCGGCGGCCAGCAGCAGCGCGGAGACGGCCAGCGCCCAGGCCGCCGGTGACGTCCACGGCGGGCCGGCGCGCAGGACGGCGAGCAGGCCGAACGACACCGCCACCCCGCCGACGGCCAATCCGGCCTGCCGCGTGTGCCGCGGCCCCCAGGCCTTGCCGGTGCGCCCGGACCCGGTGGCGATCGCGTCCACCAGGTCGTCGTACTCGGGCTCCGGCCATTCGGCGCGGCGCGGCGTCAGATGGAGGATCTCCCCGTCCCGGACCCGGTGCGCGCCCAGCGTCCGGTCCAGATCGAAGGGGGTCCCGTCGGCGCGGCGCAACTGCCAGCCGCCGCCGGCGACCCCGTCGTCCGCCATCCCCTCGCCCGCCCGCGCGAGCAGGCCGGGGAGGATTTCGGCGACGGACGCGTGTTCCGGCAGCGCCATGTCGATGCGCCGGTGCGGAGTGGTGATGGTGACCCTGACCAGGCCGGCAGTCTGCATGGGAAAAGGGTCGGCCAGCGGCCCGCCCGCCGGGCCCCGGCGGCAGGAACCTGCCGCGGGGAAAGTACTCCGGATCCGGTCTTCTTGCGCGACAATGGGGTCATGAGCATCGAGACAGGAGTCGGCGGACCGAGGCTGCTCGCCCAGGGCCCCATCGCCACCGTCTACGCGGGCCGGGATCCCGCCAGGGGCAACGACTTCGCGATCAAGATGTTCCCCGGCGCCTTCGACCGCGAGACCTCCGCGTGGCTGGAACGCGAGCGGAAGGCGCTGGCCGCCGTGCGTTCGACGCGCTCGGTGCTGCAGATCGACGACGTCCTGACCGACGCGGGCGGGCGGTCCGGCATCCGCCGCGAACTGTGCCCGGGTTCACTCGCCGGTCTGCTGGATTCCGGTGCCAGGCTGGGTGTTCCCGACGTGCTCGCCCTCGGCGCCGCGATCGCGTCGGCGCTCGCCGCGGCGCACGGCGCGGACGTGCTGCACGGCGGGGTGACCCCGCACAACGTGCTGTACCGCGCTTCCGGCGAATTCGTGCTCGCCGACTTCGGGGTGGCCCTGCGGCGGCGATTCCCGCGCGATCCGATGTACGCGGTCGAGTACACCGCGCCGGAAACCCTGCGCGACGACACGCTTTCCCCCGCGTCCGACCTTTATGGACTCGGCGCGGTGCTCTACGCCGCGTTGACCGGGACGCCGCCCTTTCCCCGGCACACCGGGCAGCAGCCCGGCGAGCGGATCCTCCAGGTACTGCGGGAACCGGTCGCGCCGATCCAGGATCCCGGCGTCCCGAGGGAGCTTTCCGCCACGATCCTCCGGTTGCTGGCCAAGGAACCGGCCGACCGGCCGCAGGACGTCGCGTCGCTGGCGCGGTTGTTCACGAAGCTGCGGCAGCCCGGCGGCGAAGTCGTCACCGCGGAACCCGTTGACGTACCGGCCGAAGAGGAAGACGCCGACGTCGAGTTCGACGATTTCGCCGTGGTCCAGCAGCAGCCCGCCGCCCCGTCACCGGTCCAGGTGGTACAGGCGCCGCCTTCGGGCGGCCGGACCCTGATCCGCGAGTTCAGCGGCCCGCTCAAGACAGAGCGCCGGCTCCCCTGGAAGCCCGTCGCGCTCGCGGGCGCCGGGGTGCTCGCCGCCGGGCTGGCCGTGGTGCCGCTGGTCCTCGGCCCGGCGGAGATCGGCGGGCAGGCCGTCCCGGTCGCGGCCGCGATCCCGCCGCCCGCACCGGCTTCCGCACCGGCGCCGGACGTCAAACTGGCGCTCGCCCCGCCGCGGGACCAGAGCGATCACGTGCAGCTGAACTGGACCGCGGAAGGCGAACTGGACTTCGTCGTGATCATGGCGGGCGAGCGGCTCGAGACGAAACAGCTCGTCGCCCACCGCCAGCGCAGCCTCGACGTCCCGGTCGACCCGGCGCGCCGGTACTGCTTCCAGCTCAGGGCGACCGACGGCCGCCACATCTACACCACCGAACCGGTCGCGATCCGCGGCGCCCGCTGCAACCCGTGAGCTGCCCGGAACAGGCCCGGCCGTGTCGCGAAAGCCACTTTCGGGACGTCTGATGTCCTGAAAGTGGCTTTCGCGACACGCCACCTTCAGCCCTCTTTACGGCCCTTGACCGGCACCAGGGTCCGCGGCTCGAGTGCCGCCAGCACCCGAGCCGCGAACGGTCTGGTGGCCAGGCCCCGGCGTACCTCGGCGACCTCCTGCCACGCCCGCCGGACCGCGCCGTCGCCCACCGGGACGCCGGACCACAGCGTCACGTCCAGCACCTTGGCCAGCCGGGCGACCGGCTCGCGGATCCCTTCCCCGGCAAGCGATCCGGCCGATTCGGCGAGATCGCGCGGGGTCATCCCGATCCGGAACGGCACGCCGTGCGCACGCAGCCGGTCGCGGATCTCGTCCCAGGCGCCGAGCACGCCTTCCTCACCGGACCGGCGGCGACGACGTCGAGCGCGGATCACCTTCGCCACCGGCACCCCCACCAGCCACAGGAGTCCGAAAAGGACGATCGTGCCGACGAGAGCGGGCCACCACCAGCTCACCCCCGCTTCCGCGCTCTGGTCTTCGGCGGAGTCGGGCTGCGTACCCGGCGGCAGCTGCGGCGGCCGCAGCTGCTGTTCGGCGGGCAGCTGGGCCCTCGCCTTGGCGACCGCCTTACCGGGCCCCGCCTGGTTCCGGCTCGATCCCACGGCCGCGGCGGTGGGATCGAGCGCGACCCAGCCCGCCCCGGCGACCGCGACTTCGGGCCACGCCAGGACATCGCGGTTCCGGACGACGTGCGTGTCGCCGTCTTTCTCGGCGTTGCCCCGGAATCCGACGACGAGCCGTGCCGGGATACCGCTCATCCGCGCCAGGACCACGTACGCGGCGGCGAACTGCTCGCTCGTCCCCCGCTTGCTCTCCAGCAGGAAGTGCCGGAGCTGCGGCCAGCCGTGCCCGGTGGGCAGCTCCTCCGTACCCGTCGCGACCTGGTAGTTCGTGCTGAGGAACCGTTCCAGCTGCAATGCGGACTGGAACGTCGGGCGCAGTCCGCGCACCGCGTCCTTCGCCACCTGCTCGACGTCGGGCGGCACCGTGCCGAGTCCGCCGAGCCCGCCCGGTGCGCGCGCGTCGACTTCGCCTGCACCGAGATCGACCTCGGGTGAGGACCAGGTGAGCCGGTAGTCCCGCACCGAGGTCGTCGACGGCGATTCCAGCATCAGCGTGCCCGCGGCCTGGTCCACCAACGGGGTCACCCCGTCCACCCCGGTCAGATCCTGATGGCTCGGCAGCCAGGGACCCGAAAGCCCGCGCACTTTGAGCTCGGCGCTGCCACCCGCACCGCCCGGAGCACCCTCGAGACCCGCGCCGAGCCGGTGGAGCCGGGAATCGGACAGCCAGTTCGCGCCGTCGAAACCGTTGAGCACGATCAGGCGCCACTGGTCGACCGGGGCGTCGCCGCGGTAGCGGAACACCTCCTCGCCGGGCTGGATGAGCCGCTGGGCGATCTCGTCCAGCGGGTTGCCCACCCTGCTCCTCGGCGGCGGCGCGGCCTGGGTGTCCTTGAGCGTCAGCGGATCCCGGCCGACCGGATCGAGCGCGGCGAACGCGACCGACCCGGCGACCAGTGCGACCACAGTGGACAGTGCGGGCCAGACCGCCGACCCCGTCACCCGCCACGAACGCGGCACGCCGGGTGCCCGGCTCACGGACCGGACGCGGCGCCCCGACCACAGCAGGAGACCGGCGGGCAGCGCGTATCCCAGCGCGGCCGCCACCGCGACGAGTCCCGTCGACGCCTGATACGCCTGCGCGAGCCCGGCGACGGCCAGGCTCGGCACGAGCGCCACGAGCGGTTTGCCCAGCCGCAGCAGCACTTCCAGCCCGAGCACGACGGCGAGCAGCACCGACAGCGGGACGAACAGCAGCTGTTCGGGGACCGGCAGCGCCGGCCAGGTGGACTGCAACGTGAGCCGCCAGCCCTCGGTGAAGCCGCGCGCCAGCCCGCGCAACGAAGCGCCGGTCGGCAGCGCGGCGAGCGTCGTCGACGTCAAGACCGTCTCGATCAGCCCGAGCAGACCGAGTACCGCGACGAGCAGCGGCCGATACGGTGTCAGTTTGGGGAACCTGGCGGTCAGTTCGACGCAGCCGTACGCGATCAGGACGACCACGAGCACCGGCGCGAGCAGTTCCGCCCAGCCGAACACGGGCGCGAACAGCAGCCCGGCGACCCCCGTCGCGCCGAGCAGGCCGGCGACCGCGAGCCGATCGAATCGGGCGCTCATGCCTTCCCCGCCAAGGAGTTCCATTGGGCCGCGGCGCCCGCGGCGTCGACCGCGACGATCACGCCGCCGGAGCCGGCCGACGGCCTGAGGTCACCGAGCCGGATCACCGTGTCGGGCCGCCAGCGGGCCGCATGGCCGAGGTCGGCGTCCGGGCCGGTGACCACCACGAGCACCCCGCCGGGGCGTTCGGCGGCGGCGAGGGCCGAGGGCAGCAACGGGGCGTCGTCCGCCGCGTCCTGCGTGACGAGCGCGAGTTCGTCGAGCAGCGTCCTCGCCGCGCGCACCCCGCTGTCGGTCAGCGTGTCCGCGCCGGCGGAGGTGATCAGGCGGCAGTGCTGCCCCGACGACGCCGACGCGTAGAACAGGGAGGCCGCCACCTCGACGGCCTCTTCGAAAACGGCGGGGGTCATCGACGCGGGCCGCGTGTCGAGCACGGTGGTGAACCGGGGCTGGGCGGGGTCGGCGTACTCGCGCACCATGAGGCGTCCGGTCCTTGCCGTCGCCTTCCAGTGCAGATGCCGGACCTCGTCGCCGATCACGTACTCCCGCACCGCGCGCAGATCCGCCGAACCGCGCAGCGGCGGGTCGGTGATCGGGCCTTCGTGATGGTGCCTCGGGTGCCCGGCCTGCGCGGCGCGCACCACGTGCCGTCGTGGATGCACCCACAACCACGCGGAATCCCCGACGGTCGAGTCGCCGCGGGCGAGATCGAACAGGTCGGGCCGGTGCACCACGAGCGGCCCGACGCGCAGTTTCCCGCGTTTCGTCGTCGGAAGCTCGTAGTGGTACGTCGCTTCGGCGCCGGGCGCGAGCGGGCGGACCCGCAGGCGGTGCGTTTCCGTCCCGATCCCGTCCCCCGCGGCGAAACCGCCGTGCCGCCGCGAACCAGGGTTGCGCACGACGAGCGAGGCCAGCGCGGGCTTCCCCCGTTCGACCCGGTCCGGCTGGACGGTCCGGCCGATCTCCACCCGCGGCCGGAACCTGGTGGTGACCAGTGCGATCAGCACCGCGCCCGCGGCGATCCCCGCGATGGCACGGAAAAACGGGTATCCGGCCAGTTCGCCGAGGGCGTAGGACCCGGCGGCGAAGGCCAGCACGATGACGCCGCGGCGGGTGAGCCGCACGCCTACCTCCCCATCGCGGCCATGGGAGCGGCCGTCGCGCCCAGGAGTTCGTCGACGATGTCGGCGGTCCGCCGCTGGTTGAGTTCCGCGTCGGCGGTCAGCACGAGCCGGTGGTCGAGCACCGGATGCGCGACGTCCTTGACGTCGTCGGGGGTGACGAAGTCGCGGCCGAACGTGGCCGCGAGCCCTTGCGCCGCACGGATCAGCGCGATGCTGCCCCGCGGGCTCGCACCGTAGCGGACGTCCGGATGCGACCGGCTCGACGCGGCCAGCCGGACCGCGTAGTTGACGATTTCCGGTGCCAGATGGGACTTCCGGACCTCGTCGATGACCGACTGGACGTCGGCGATGCTCAGCACCGGCTTGAGTTCGTCCGGCGTCACCCCGGCGCAGTCCCCCATGACCACGCGCATCTCGGATTCCACATCCGGGTAACCGACCGAGATACGCATGAGGAACCGGTCCAGCTGCGCCTCGGGCAGCCGGTAGGTGCCCTCCAGCTCGATCGGGTTCTGCGTGGCCACCACGAGGAACGGCCGCGGCACCGCCTGGCCGACCGAATCGACGGTGACGCGGCGTTCGGCCATCACCTCCAGCAGGGCGGCCTGCGTCTTCGGCGTGCCCCGGTTGATCTCGTCCGCCAGCACCACGTTGGCGAAGATGCCGCCGGGGTGGAACTGGAAACGTTCGGCGTTCTGGTGGTAGACCATCACGCCGGTGATGTCGCCGGGCAGCAGGTCGGGGGTGAACTGGATCCGGCTCCACCGGCCGCCGATGCTGGCGGCGACACAGCGCGCGATCGTCGTCTTCCCGACGCCGGGCACGTCCTCCATCAGCAGATGCCCCTCGGCGAACAGCGCCGCCACGGTGAGCCGGACGACCTCCGGTTTACCGCGCACCACCGATTGCACGTTCTCGGCGATCTGCTCGTAGGCGACCCTGGGTGTGAGCGTCACAGAATTTCCTTTTCCTTTCGTCGGCGCAGGCCGACCAATGCCAGCGGGCCGAGCCACACCAGCGCGCCGCCGTTCACCGTGGGCACACCTCGCCAGGTGTCCGAGGCGGTACCCGCGGAGGTCTTGACGGTCGCGGTGATCGTGATGGCACCGACCCAGGCGACGCTGGGGATGGTCAGGGTCGTGGCCCCGGAACAGGCCGTCGGCTTGGTCTCGCTGAAGAACTCGGCCGTGCAGGTCGCGGGAACGCCCTTCCCGTCGACGTTCACGGAAACGTACAGTGCGCTGTCCTTACCCCGAACCTGGGTGATCGTGATGGTCGGCGGCCCCGAGGCCACCGGGACGGTGATCTTCCGGCTGCCGGTGGCGCCGTTGACCTCCGCTCCCGAACCGAACTTCGTCACCGCGCGGACCGTGACGGTCGCGGTGCCGGTGACCCCGGTGAAGTCCGCGGACGTGCCCGAAACCGTGCGCTGCCCCTTGCCCGTCACGCTGACCAGGTAATGCACCAGGGTGCCACCGCGGAGGTCGGGCTGGGTCCAGCTCACCGAAACGTTCCCGGCCGCGGTGGCGTTCGCGGTGACCGCGGGCGCGCCGGCCGGCCGGTTCGCGGGTCCTGGGATGACCGCTTTGGCACTTGCGCCAGGGCCGATGCCCGCCGAGTTCTCCGCGACGACGGTGATCACGTACGGGGTTCCGTTGGTCAGTCCGGAAATCGTCGCCCCTCGTGACGATCCCCCGACTCGCATGGAGCCTCCGGTCCAGGTCACCCGGTAGCCGGTGATCCGCGCGCCGTTGTCCGCGGCCGGGCTCCACGAGACCTTGATCGAGCCGTCCCCGGACGTCGCGCCCACCTTCCTCGGGGCGCCGGGCGGAGTCGCCTTCGCCACCGGCGGGGGCGGCGCCTGCTGGGTGTTCGGCGGAGCCTGCTGCTGTTGCGGCGGCGGCGCGGGCTGGTCCCCGGACGGTTCCGGACCGGCCGACGGCGCGCCCGCGGTCTGGCTGCTGGCCGCCTTGTCGACGTCGACGTCGACCACCGTGCCGTCGTCGCCGTTGACGACCAGCACATGCGAGCCGTCGGAGCTGTCGACGTAGATCCGGTTGTCCTCGCCCTTGGCCAGCCTCGGCGCCGTTCCCTGGCCCGGCACCTTCGTGGTGGACCGGAGCTTGCCGGTGGCGTCGTAGGTCAGCACCTCGCCGCGGGTCTCGTCGACCATGGCGACGACGTTCGACGACGAGAGCGGGCCGTTGAAGCGGCTGCCCTTGGACAGCTCGACCGAAATCGGCTTCGCGGACGGGCGGTCCTCGTCGAGGCCGCTGATGTCGATGAGGTGGAGCTGGTTGCGCTCCGGGTCGGCGATGGCCAGCCGGTCGCCGACCGCGCTGTTCGCGACCTGCGCCGACGGCGAAAGCTTGATACCGAGCGGAAGCGCGTCGCCGAGCCCGTCCGGGCCGACGCGGTGGAGGCTGTCGCCGGTGGTGTCGAGCACGACCGGCCGGTCGCCGACGAGGGTGAGCCCGCCGCCGTGCCCTGGCGGGAGCTGCGCGGGGCAGGCCATGACGGCGGCGCCCTTGGGCAGCTCGCAGACCGACCCGTTGTCGACGCGGTGCGTCCACACGGTTCCCTCGGTCGTCGCGACCGGCCGGGACAGTGGCCCCCCTGCGGGCACTGTCGCGGCCGGGTCCCCGAGCCGCACGATCTGGCCGGCGTTGCGGTAGACCAGGTACGGGCCGCCCGCGATCTCCAGCACGAACGGCGTTTCCGGCGCGGGCGGCGGCACGGACTCCTCGACGCTCAAGGTCGCCTTGTCGAACTCCGTGATGCGGTTCCGCTCGACCACGTAACCGGAACCGTCCCCCTGCGCGACCTGGCTGCCGTTCGCGCCGGGCACGTCCGCGCGCGCGTCGACGCGGTTCGTCGAACCGTCGACATGGAACGCGGACTGCGCGGCGTCGTTGTAGACCCAGTGGCCGACCTGGACGAACTCCAGCCGTTCCGGGGTCGCCGCCTGTCCGGTCACGGCGAGGCCGACCAGCGCCAGGCAGCCCGCGACCACCAGCGCCACGGCCATCCGCGTCCTGGCCACCGCGCTGAACCGCTTCTCGGTGTTCACGCGATCAAGCTAGAGAGCGACCATGAAATTTCGATGAAACAGCCTGTCGCGGCCTCGCGGTCGCTTGTCATCGAAACCTCATGTTCCCCGGGGACGCTGGGGCGACACGGCTTGAGGAGGCACGACGATGACCGATCTCGGCGCGGCCAGGACGGGCGGGCGGTACCAGGCGCCGCCTCCACCGCTTCCCCAAGCGGGGCCTGCCGTCCCGCGGACCGCGGCCACGCCCGATCCGCTCGCGTACGCCGCGCCCGCCGCGCGGGCCGCCGCCCGTGAAGCCGCGCTGGCCGCACTCACCGCCGCTCGCCAGGCGGAGCAGCGGCCGCGGGGGTTCGCGGCGGTACCCGTCCCCGCCCCGATGCCCGGTGCGCCACGGCCGAATCCCCCGGAGCCCGTCCCAGTGCGGCGTTCCGGCCGGTTCGGCGGGATCGGGGTGCCGCAGATCGTCTGCTGGCAACTCGTCCTCGTCGCGCTCGTCCTGGTGGCGGGGCGGCCATGGCCGCTGGCGGCCGCGGTGGTCACCGCCGCCGTCGTGGTCCTCGCGCTGACCGCCGTGCGGATCCGCGGACGCTGGCTCTACGCCTGGCTCGGTTCGGCGTCCGGCTATCTGACGCGTGACCGCGACCGGGATCTCCGGAACGCGGGCGAGGCCGGCCGGGCGCTGCTGCGCCTGCTGTCGCCGGAAGCGACGGGGACCGCCGGCGAGATCGGCGACGAGACGGTGTTCATGGTCAGCCGCGCCGACGGGATCACCGCTGTGCTGCAACCGAAATCGGCCGCCCGCGAGCTGCCGATGCCCGCACCGCTCACGCTGCTGCCGCCCGCCCGCGAACAGGCGTCGGACGTCGCTGCGCAGGTCATCCACCACGTCGGCGCGGACCGTTCACGGCCGCCGCGGGGCTGGGTCGCGTTGCAGGCGCTGCGCACCGTCGACGTCCACCGCGACGCGGACGTGCGGCAGGCGCTGGGGAACACGGTCCGGCGGGTGCGGCGGCAACTCCGTCGCGACGGCCTGCCGGTGCGGGCACTCGCCGAAAACGAGGTCCTCGGCGTACTCGCCTCGCTGGCGCACGTCACGGCGGGCCGGGCGCGTATCCGCGAGGACTGGCGGTACTGGCACAGCGGCCCGATCTGCCAGGCGACGTTCCGCCTCGACGGCTGGGACGCGCTTTCCCCGATGCTCACGGCGGATCTCTCGCGCCGTCTGCTCGCCGCCGCCCCCGGAGCCGCGGTGACGCTCGCCGTGACCGCCCGCCGGGGCGCCGCTGAGACCGAACCGCACGTCAGCGCCTCGATCCGGATCGCCGCCGCGGGGACGCACGCGGTGGAACACGCGGTGCGGGACCTGGAACTCGCCGCCCGCCGGGGCGGGCTCACCCTCGACCGGCTCGACGGCAGGCACGCCAAGGGAGTGGCCGCCACGTTGCCGCTCGGGGTCAGTTGAGCACGACGATCGCGGCGGTGAGCGCCGTCGCGTACAGCGTCCAGGCGAGGTACGGCACCAGCAACGCGGCCGAAACCCGGGAAGACCGGCGGAAGTACAGGGCGGTGACGACGATCGCGGCGTCGAGCAGGACGATGTCGGCGAGGGCCAGGCCGTAGGCGCCTGCCGCGAAGAACAGCGGCGTCCACGCGGCGTTCAGGGCCAGTTGGAGAACGTACCAGTTCAAAGCGCGGCGTTCACCACCGGATTTCCAGTACAGCCAGCCGGACACCGCGATGGCGAGGTACAGGACCGTCCACACCGGACCGAACAACCACGCGGGCGGCGCGAACGACGGCAGCTCTAGTCCACTGTAGACAGAGCGAGCGCCGGACGCGGCGAGCCCGCCGACGAGCGCGACCACCGCGACCGCGGCCAGGAACGGAAGGAACGCCAGCGGCGCGCGGAATCGTCCTGGGATCGCGGTCATCCTTCGAGCGTAAGGCCGGGAACACGCTCTCGCGCGCTCAAAACCGGTCGCGTCCACGCGAGCCCGACCCTAAACTCGTCCGCGCGATGAACGACGACACCTTCCTTACCCACGTGGCCGACACCCTGGCCGCGCTTCCCGCGGTGCACGCCGTCACCCTCGGCGGGTCGCGCGCGCAGGGCACCCACGACCCCGGCAGCGACTGGGATTTCGCCGTCTACTACCGCGGCGGCTTCGACCCGGCGGACCTGCGGGCCGTCGGCTGGGACGGCGAGGTCTCCGAACTCGGCGCGTGGGGCGGCGGCGTGTTCAACGGCGGTGCCTGGCTCACGATCGACGGCAGGCACGTCGACGTCCACTACCGCGACCTCGGCTCCGTCGAGCACCATCTCGCCGAGGCGCGGGAAGGCCGGTTTCACTGGGAACCGCTGATGTTCCACCTCGCGGGCGTCCCGAGCTACCTGCCCGTCGCCGAACTCGCGGTCAACCGCGTGCTGCGCGGCGACCTGCCGCGGCCGGACTACCCGGAAGCGTTGCGGGAAACAGCACCGGCGATGTGGCGAGGCCGCGCCGGCCTGACCTTGCGGTACACCCGCGGCGCCTTCGTCCCGCGCGGGCAGGCCACGGAGGTCGCGGGCGCGCTGGCCACCGCCGCGATGGAGACCGCGCACGCGATCCTCGCGGCCCGCGGCGAGTGGGTCACCAACGAGAAAAGGCTGCTGCTGCGGGCCGGATTGCGCGAGATCGACACGGTCGTCGCGGGTTTGCGCTCGGATCCGGACGCCCTCGCCAAGGCGGTGGACGACGCGGAAACGCTGTTCCGCGCGGCTGTGGCGCGCGTCACGGAATGACGGGCGATCTTCAGCGCTACAGAGAGATAAGACCCGTTCCGCACCAAGGGAGTGACATGTCCGCCACCGCCACGCCGGAAGAAACCGCTCTGGCCGTCCCCGCGCTCGACGACTTCGACTTCCCGCTCACCGATGGTGCCGCGTGCCGCATCGACGACCCGGACTGCGAAGCCTGCCAGTAGGGCTGCCGACCCGAGTACGTAAAGGGCCCCTTCTCTGCGCCTGACGCAAGGAAGGGGCCCTTCATGCACTCGGGGGCGTGGCGACCGGTGTCGCGAAAGCCACTTTCGGGACGTCTGATGTCCCGAAAGTGGCTTTCGCGACATCCGCAACGGCACCCGAGGGCCCCGCACGCCACCGCCGGACGGCTCACTCGCGTGTTGCGAAAGTGGCTTTCGCAACACGCGACCAGGCGTCAGTTCACTCGCCCGTCCACGGCCGCCACGATGAGCGCGGCGCACCGCTTGACCGGCAGGCCCCGTTCCCGCGCCATCGCTTCGAGGGCCGCCTGCGCGGCTCGCCCGTGCAAACCTTCCGCGGCGAGCACCTTCAACGCCAGCTCGACGACGTCGGCGGCCGGCAGGGAATCGGATCGGACCAGCATCGAAGACCTCCGGCTCACTCGGCGGACGGCAGCGGGTACCCGTCCCGCGCCGTGTTCACACCTCACCGTGAAGAGTGACGATCCCTCCGGTCGTCGACGGCGGACCGCCGGACCTGTTCGGTGTGCATGCCGATCTCACCCAGCCGTTCGGCGAAGCCGGTGTGCTCGCGGGGCAGATGGGCGCGCAGGTCGGCCAGCGGCGCCAGGAGACCGGTGACGTCGTCCTCGCCGAGCACCGCGTTCAGCCGTTCGGCGCTTTCCCTTGCCTTGGCGTTCAACCCGTCGAGCGCGCCCGCCTGGCCTGCCAGCTGCCGCAGGATGGCCGAGTTGCGCCGCGCCCACTCGGCCACCGCGCGATCACCCGCCCGCCGGTCGCGTTCCGCGTCGACCCGCGCCTCCCCGGTGCTCTCGCCGCCGTCGGACGGCCGCAACCGCAGGAACCGCCGCTCCGCCGCCTGACGGCTCGCGACCCCCAGCGCGGGGGCGAGCGCCGTCCAGCTGGTGCCGCCCGCGCGAGCGGCCGCGATCAGCTCCGGCTCCCAAGCGGCCAATTGCTCGCGGACGGCCTTCAACGCGGTCAGCGCCGCCAGGACCCGCTCCGGCTCCGCGACACCGGAACGGGCCTCGGCCACCACGTCGCGCACGCTGCGCACGGTCAGGGTGGGGTCTTCGTCCATGGTTGTCATCCAATCGACGACTTGGTGGTTGTCATCGTTTCGATGACATGTTAGAACAGTAGTGCGTGTTGACACCAGAGACGACGACCCAGGAGGTGGAACCCGATGTTGATGCGCACCGACCCGTTCCGCGAACTGGACAGGCTGACCCAGCACATGTTCGGCGCCGCGAATCCGGGCACCTGGTCCAAGCCGGCCACCATGCCGATGGACGCGTACCGCGAAGGCGACGAGTTCGTCGTCTGCTTCGACCTCCCCGGCGTCTCCGCCGACGCGATCGAGCTGGACGTCGAGCGCAACGTCCTGACCGTCAAGGCGGAGCGGCGGCCGTTCGCCGGGAAGGACGTCCAGATGCAGGTCTCCGAACGTCCGCTCGGCGTCTTCTCCCGCCAGCTGTTCCTCGGCGACGCGCTCGACACCGACAACATCGCGGCCGGCTACGAAGCGGGCGTGCTGACCCTGCGCATCCCGATCGCCGAGAAGGCCAAGCCCCGGCGCATCGAAATCACCGGTTCCGCGTCCGACCGCAAGGAGATCCAGGCCTGAGTGTCCCGTCCGGTGCGGGCCCGCGCCCGCACCGGACGAGGCCGGGGAAGAAGGGAAGTCCTCGTTGCTCACCATGCCTGTCCGTCACCCGCACACCCGCGACGCCGTGTGGGGGTATCTCGCCGAAGTCACCGAGGTCCTCGGCGTCGGCCTCGAATCCTGCACCGTCGACCACGACAGCCCCGTCTCGGCGTACGTCGCGCTCGACGAGCGGCTCCCCACCCATCCGGAGCGCGACGTCGCCCTGCTGTGGGACGAGATCCACGGCTGGGCCGTGGCGATCGAGACCCACTCCGGCGAGGATCTCATCGTTCTCCGTTACCTCGGCGGGAAGACCGCCACCCCGCGCCCGGCCCAGGTCGCGCGTTTCCTCAAGGCCGTCCGCGAGGACGACCACAGCGTCGGGCAGCTCACTCCGCCGGAATTCGGCGTCGTGCCCGCCTCTCACGAGTGACCGCGGCTCGCGTCGGGTACCTCCGAAGGGCTTCGACCCGGAAGGAGTGAGCCGTGACCAGGATCGGCCTGCTGTACCCGACGCGGGACTGCGGTGAGGACGATTTCCTCGCCCTGGCGGGAAAACTGAGCCCGGATCTGGCCGTGGACTTCGCCTACGTCCCGTGGGGAGACGACATCGGCCGCGTCGAAGACCTCGACGCGGCCGGAAAACACGAGGCCGTCCGCGAACTCGGCGCACCGGACCGTCTCGTGGCCGCCGCACGGTTCGATACGGCGCCGGACGTCGTCAGCTGGGCCTGCTCCAGTTGCAGCTTCACGCGCGGCCTCGACGGCGCGCTCGAACAGTCGCGTGTGCTCGGCGAGCGGCTCGGCGTTCCCGCGCGCAGCACCTCGTTGGCGTACCTCACCGCGCTCGCCCACCTGGGCGCCGGGCGCGTGGCGCTCGCCTCGGTCTATCACCGCGACACGACCGCGACCTTCGCCGATTTCCTCGCGGAGGCGGGTGTCTCCACCGTTCGTTCGGTCTCCGCCGACGCGCCTTCGGACCGGGCGCTCGCGGCCTGGGACGGCGACCGCATCACCGCCCTCGCCGCGGCGGCCGACCACGACGAGGCCGAGGCGCTGCTGATCCCCGAAACGGCCCTGCACACGACGCCGTTGCTCGAAGACCTCGAAACGGCCCTCGGCAAACCCGTCCTGACGGCCACCGCCGTCACCCTCTGGGATTCCTTGCACGCACTGGGGACCCCGCCGATCCGGCCGGGGCTCGGCGCGTTGTTCAGCCGCTGAGCCTGCCGCGCAGATCCTGCAGGATCTTCGTGAGCAGCCGGGAAACGTGCATCTGGGAGATCCCGATGCGTTCGGCGATCTGCGACTGGGTCATCCCCTCGAAGAACCGCATCGTGACGATCGCCCGCTCCCGCTCCGGCAGCTTTTCGAGCAGCGGGACCACGGTGTGCCGATCCTCGATGTGCTCGAAGCGGGAATCCAGTTCTCCCACCACATCGGACAGCGGAAGCGAACCATCGCCGTCGTTGACCGGCCGGTCGAGGGACGACGTCTGGTAGCTGTTCGCGGCGAGCAGGCCTTCGCGGACGGTGTCGACGTGCACGTCGAGATGCCCGGCGAGTTCGGTGGGGGTCGGCGCGCGGCCGAGGGTCTGGGTCAGTTCCGTGGTCGCCCGCGAAAGCCGGGTGCGCAGTTCCTGCATCCCGCGCGGGACGTGGACCGCCCAGCCGGTGTCACGGAAGAACCGCCGCACCTCGCCCATCACCGTCGGCACCGCGTACGCGAGGAATTCCCCGCCCTGCCCCGGATCGAACCGGTCCACGGCCTTCATGAGGCCGATCCGCGCCACTTGGATCAGGTCTTCCCGCGGCTGTCCTCGTCCGCTGAACCGGACGGCGATGTGCTCGGCGATCGGCAGCAGTTCGAGGATCAGGCGTTCCCGAAGACGCCCCCGTTCCGGGTGACCGGCGGGCAGGGCCGCCATCTCGTCGAAAAGGGGACGGCAATGGGAGTAATCGTCCTTGCGCCTCGTACGGCGGGCGCGAGGAGCCGGCATCACGTCCTCCCGCAGGACGACGTGATCGATGTCTTCCATGAGCGACGTAGCGTTCACCAAAGTCACCTCTCCCCGTGTCGCCGTACCGATACCCGGCCCGCGGAATCGGTAAACATCGCCCCTGCCCTGGACGGGTGATCTTGCGATTGACCGGCGGGGCGAACGGGTATCCGCAGGTCACGAGCGAAGGAGGAACCGTGCCTGAACAGAGCTGGAGCGACAAACGCGAACGTCAGTACGAGCACATCAAGTCCTCTCAGAAGAAACGCGGCGCGAGCACCGGCCGCGCCGAGGAGATCGCCGCCCGCACGGTGAACAAGAACCGCGCCCAGTCCGGTGAATCCAAGACCGCGAGCAAGAGCTCGACCAAGGACAAGTCGCCGCAGAAACGCGGTGGCGAACGGTCCGGCAACCGGAAGGGTCCCGGCGGGCCGACCAAGGACCAGCTCTACAACGAAGCGAAGAAGCGCAACATCAAGGGCCGGTCCAGCATGACCAAGAAGGAACTGCAGAACGCGCTCGGCCGCTGATCGGAGACAGGATGGACCACTCGCGCGCACCGGTGCTGGAAGCCATCGACGCCTACCGCCGCGCGGGCGGGCTCGCCTTCACCCCACCGGGTCACAAACAGGGCCGCGGCGCGGATCCGCGCGTGCTGGACCTGCTCGGCCGTGACGCGTTCGCGTCGGATCTGCTCACCCTCAACGGTTTGGACGACCGCAGGATGTCCCGCGGCATCCTCAGCCAGGCACAGGAACTGATGGCCGACGCGGTGGACGCCGAGCACACCTTCTTCTCCACCTGCGGGAGCTCACTCTCGGTCAAGAGCGCCATGCTCGCCGTCGCCGGGCCGGGTGAACGGCTCCTGGTGTCCCGCAACGCCCACAAATCGGTCGTCGCCGGGCTGGTGATCAGCGGTGTGCACCCGGTCTGGGTCCGCCCCCGATACGACGAGGAGCACCATCTCGCGCATCCTCCCGGCCCGGAGGAGGTCGAGGCCGCGCTGGCGGACGCGCCCGATGTCAAGGGCATGTTGCTGATCACCCCGACCGACTACGGCACCTGCGCCGACATCCGCGGTGTCGCCCGCGCCTGCCATGCGGTGGACAAGCCGCTGATCGTCGACGAGGCGTGGGGCGCCCACTACCCGTTCCACGACGACCTGCCGACCTGGGCGATGGACGGCGAAGCCGACCTCTGCGTGACGAGCACGCACAAGATGGGCGGCGGGCTCGAACAGGCGTCGGTGTTCCACCTGCAGGGCGAGCGGGTCTCCCCCGACGTGCTCAAGGCCAGGGAGGATCTTCTCGGCACCACGAGCACCTCCGCCCTGCTGTACGCCTCCCTCGACGGCTGGCGCAGGCAGATGGTCGAGCACGGCGAGGAACTGCTGGGCGACGCGCTCGCGTTGGCCGCCCGCGTGCGGGCGAAGATCGAAGACATCCCCGGGCTGCACGCGCTCGCCGCGGAATTCCACCCGCTCGCGTTCGAACACGACCCCCTCAAGATCGTGATCGACGTCGCCGGGCTCGGCATCACCGGTTACCAGGCGGCCGACCATCTCGCCGAACGTCATCTGCACACCGGGCTGTCCGACCACCGGCGGATCGCGGTGCAGATCACCCACGCCGACGACGAGGAGACGGTGTCCGCCCTGGTACGCGGCCTGCGCGGGCTGACCCGCCACGATTTCGAGCGGCGGCCGGCGGTCGACCTGCCCTCCGCCGCCGAACTGACCCTGGAGATGCGGATGCTGCCCCGCGACGCGTTCTTCGCCGACGCCGAGCATGTGCCGCTCGACAAGGCCGAGGGCCGCGTGAGCGCCGAGATGGTCAGCCCCTACCCGCCGGGCGTGCCGGCGATCGCGCCCGGTGAGGTGTTCACCGACGCGATCATCGATTATCTCCACACCGGCGTCCGCTCCGGCATGTTCATCTACGATGCCGCCGATCCCGAACTGGGCACTGTCCGCGTCGTCGCTTAGGCGTCGGCCACCTTCAAGGTGGGCAACAGCCCGGTGAGCTCCAGTGCCCGGCGCAGGACCTTGGACGGCGCGAGACTCAGGTCGATCCCGGCTTCCTGGCAGTGACGATTCAGCTGCACCAGCACGGAAAGGCCCGAGGAATCACAGAAGCCGACGCCGGTCATGTCGATCACCGCGGCGTCTGGGGCATCGGCCAGCAGCTCGAAGAGCTCGGCGCGGAGCCGGGAACTGGTCGCGATGTCGATGTCGCCCGCCACCTCGACGGTGATCGCTGCTTCCGAGCGGGCCGCCTCGACCACGACGAGAGGAACGGCTTGCCCGGCTTCGGTATCGATCGCCATTCCTCGACGGTAGAAGGGCGCGGACGGGACCGCAACCGTCGCACCGGGACGGTCCGCTCCGGACGAAGGCGGGCTATCCTCGCCGTATGGCCTGCCGTATCACCGAACTCATCCTCGACTGCGCCGACCCGGTCCGGATGGCGGCCTTCTGGTGCGAAGTGCTCGGATACGTCGAAATCGGCAAGGACGGCGAAGACATCGAGATCGGGCCGCCCGGTGTCGGCTTCGGCGGACCTCAGCCGACGTTGATCCTGAGCCGCAGCGACGATCCGAAGCCGGGCAAGCTGCCCCTGCACATCGACGTGAACCCCACCGACCGCGATCAGGACGCGGAACTGGAGCGGCTGCTCGCCGCCGGGGCGCGGCCCGCCGACGTCGGCCAGACGGGGGAAGAGTCGTGGCATGTGCTCGCCGACCCCGAGGGAAACGTGTTCTGCCTGCTCCGGGCAAGGGTCGACCCCTGAGGCACTGTCCACATCGGACTCTCGATTGGCGGCTGACGCCGCAGGGTACCCGGTGAGGGACGGCGGACACGAGTGGATGGTCAGTGATGGCGGACGAACGACTGTGGCAGCGTGACAAGGCCGGCTTCGGCTCCGGCGAGAGCCCGTCCTCGGGCCCGCTGGCCGAGCAGTTCGTCGAGCTCACGCGCCTGCTGCTGGCGGCCTCGACGCCCGCCCAGGTCCTGGAGCAGGTCGTCGACGCCGCGTACCGGGTCGTCCCGGGCGCGGACCTGGTGTCGGTCACCCTGCGCGCCCCGGACGGAACCTTCCACACCCCCGTCTGGACCGGTGAAGTGGCGCTGGCGCTCGACCAGGTGCAGTACCGCGCGGGTACGGGGCCGTGCGTCGACGCCGCCGACAGCGAAAGCCCCGGTTACATCCGCAGCGAGGACCTGAAGGCGGAGAAGCGGTGGCCGGACTTCTCGCAGGCCGCCGTGCGGGAGGGTTACACCGCGATCCTGTCCACCGTGATGGTGCCCGACGCGCCCCCGCCGAGGGTGCCCGGCGCGCTGAACATCTACAGCCGCCGCCCCGGCGCGCTCGATTCGCGCGCACAGGACACCGCGTTGCTGCTCGCGACCCACGGCTCGCTCGCGCTGGCGGCCACGAAAGCCGTGAGCCGGGCGGAGCTGGAGGCGAGCCATCTCCGGCGGGCCGTCGAATCGCGTGACGTCATCGGGCAGGCGAAGGGGATCCTCATGCAACGCCGCGGCCTGACCGCCGACGAGGCCTTCGACCTGCTACGCCGCACCTCGCAGGACCTCAACGTCAAACTCGCCGAACTCGCCCGCACCCTCGCCACCCGGCACACCGAACTCGACGTTCCGTGAAGCGCGTGAAGGCCCCCTTCCCTCGGCTGAGCCGAGGGAAGGGGGCCCTCACGCGCAAGGACCTCAGGCGAGGTCGAACCGGTCCAGTTCCATGACCTTGGTCCAGGCCTTGGCGAAGTCGGCGGCGAACCGCTCGCGCGCGGCCTGCCCCGCGTAGACCTCGGACAGCGCCCTCAGCTGGGAGTTCGAGCCGAAGACGAGGTCGACCGCGGTGGCCGTCCACTTCACGTCGTCCGTGGTGACGTCACGGATCTCGTAGACGTTCTCCTCGGACTCCGACACCTTCCACCTGGTCCCCGGCGAGAGGAGGTTGGTGAAGAAGTCGTTGGTGAGCACGCCCGGCCGGTCGGTGAAGACCCCGTGGCGGGTGTCGCCGGCGGTGATCCCGAGCGAACGCAGGCCGCCGACGAGGACGGTCATCTCCGGGGCGGTCAGGTCGAGCATGTAGGCGCGCTCGACGAGCAGGACCTCCGGCTGCAGCTTCTCCTCGGGACGCAGGTGGTTGCGGAACCCGTCGGCACGCGGTTCGAGCAGCTTGAACGACTCGACGTCGGTGTCCTCCTGCGTGGCGTCGGTGCGGCCGGGGTGGAACGCCACGCTCACCTCGGTGCCGGCGTCGCGCGCGGCCTTCTCGACGGCGGCCGTGCCCGCCAGCACGATCAGGTCGGCCAGCGAGATCTTGGCGCCACCGGCGTCGTTGAACTCGCGCTGGATGCCTTCCAGCGTCGCCAGGACGCTCCTGAGCTCCTCCGGCCGGTTGACCTCCCAGTCACGCTGGGGCGCCAGGCGGATCCGGGCACCGTTCGCGCCGCCGCGTTTGTCGGTGGACCGGAAGCTCGCCGCGGAGGCCCACGCCGTGCCGGCCAGCTGGGCGACCGTGAGCCCGGATTCGAGCACCTTCGCCTTGAGGGCGGCGATGTCGGCGTCCCCCACGAGCTCGTGGTCGACCTCCGGCACCGGGTCCTGCCACAGCTGCGGTTCGGGGACCCACGGGCCAAGGAAGCGGCTGACCGGGCCCATGTCGCGGTGCAGCAGCTTGTACCAGGCCTTGGCGAAGGCGAGGGCGAACTCGTCCGGGTTCTCCAGGAAGCGGCGCGAGATTTTCTCGTACGCCGGGTCGACGCGCAGCGCCAGATCCGTCGTGAGCATGGTCGGCTTGTGCTTCTTGGCCGGGTCGTGCGCGTCCGGGATGATCGCCTCGGCGTCCTTGGCGACGTACTGCTTCGCGCCGCCGGGGCTCGTGGTGAGCTCCCATTCGTAGCCGAAGAGGATCTCGAAGAACCGGTTGCTCCACTGCGTCGGCTTGTCGGTCCACGTCACTTCGAGACCGCTGGTGATCGTGTCGGCGCCCTTGCCGCTGCCGTGGGTGCTCAGCCAGCCGAGGCCCTGCGTCTCGATCGGGGCGGCTTCGGGCTCCGGGCCGACGTGGTCGTCGGCGATACCGGCGCCGTGGGTCTTGCCGAAGGTGTGCCCGCCGGCGATGAGCGCGACGGTCTCCTCGTCGTTCATCGCCATCCTGGCGAAGGTCTCCCGGATGAAATGCGCCGCCGCGGCCGGGTCCGCGTTGCCGCGGGGCCCCTCGGGGTTGACGTAGATGAGCCCCATCTCGGTCGCGCCGACGTCGGGCACCATCTCGGAGTCGCTGGCGTAGCGCTCGTCACCCAGCCAGGTGTCTTCCGGACCCCAGAAGATCTCCTCGGGCTCCCAGGTGTCCACCCGGCCGAAGCCGAAGCCGAAGGTCTTGAACCCCATCGATTCCAGCGCGACGTTCCCGGCGAGCACGAGCAGGTCGGCCCAGGAGATCTGCTGGCCGTACTTCTCCTTGACCGGCCACAGCAGCCGCCGCGCCTTGTCGAGGTTGGCGTTGTCGGGCCAGCTGTTGAGCGGGGCGAAGCGCTGCGCGCCGTCTCCGGCGCCACCACGGCCGTCGTGGATGCGGTAGGTGCCCGCGGCGTGCCAGCTCATCCGGATCATCAGGCCGCCGTAGTGGCCGAAGTCGGCGGGCCACCAGTCCTGCGAGGTGGTGAGCACCTCGACGATGTCCCGTTTGAGGGCCTCGACGTCGAGTTTGGCGAATTCCTTGGCGTAGCTGAAGTTCTCACCGAGGGGGTTGGCCTTCGGCGAGTGGGCGTGCAGCACCGACAGATCGAGCTGGTTGGGCCACCAGTCCTTGTTGGTGCGCGGGCGGCCGCCCGTCTTCGGCGTCGGCGAATCGATCGCCGGGTTCTCGCTCTCGCTACCGTGCGCGGTCACGGAGTCGTGGGCCACGGGGCAGCCCTTCTCCGGGGTGTCACTCATTTCTTTCCTTCCGGGCAGGCGATTTCATCGCTGGACGGGTTCGGCCGCGCAACCGGGGCACAGGCCCCAGTAGACGACCTCCGCCTCGTCGATCACGAACCCGTGATCGCCCGAGGCGGTGAGACAGGGGGCATGGCCGACGGCGCAGTCGACGTCCGCGATCGCACCGCAGGACCGGCAGACGACATGGTGGTGGTTGTCCCCCACCCGGGTCTCGTAACGGGCGAGCGCGCCCGCCGGCTGGATACGCCGGATCAGCCCGGTTTCGGTGAGCGCCCGCAACACGTCGTAGACCGCCTGGTGGGAGACCGTGGGAAGGTCGGCCCGCACCAGCGCTATCACCGTTTCGGTGTCGACGTGCGGATGATCGCGCAGCGCGGCGAGCACGGCCAGCCGGGGCCGAGTCACGCGCAGCGAAACCGCTCGCAGCTGTGCCTCGAAGTCGGACATCACCATGGACCCTAAGAGCGTCTTTGGAACCGGTCAAATCAAGGCCCCCCGAGGAGTGACGGCCGGTTTCGGAGGGGGCGGCTCCGGGTAGCCGGAGGAAGGCCATGACTTGCGTGAGGTGAGTTCATGACAACGACCGGAAAAGGCGGACCGCCGGGTCGCATCGGCACCACCGACGTCGAATGTCTCGAAAACGCCGTCGACGTCCTGCGCGCGCTGGACTACCGGCAGGGCGGCGCCTTTTCCCACGACGCGGTGCACGTCGTGAAATCGGTCAGCCTGCTGCTCAATTGGGGTTCGGTGCCCGGCGCGCTGCGCCCGCGGCTGCTGACCGTGCTCGCCGATCTGCACAATCTGCTCGGCTGGACGGAATTCGACATCGGCCGCCGGATCCCGGCGCGGATCCGGTTCGACCGCGCGCTCGGCCTCGCCGCCGAAGCGGGGAACGACAATCTCGTCGCCAACATCCGGTACCGCCTCGGCAGGCTGGCCCTGCACCACGACGACCTCGAGGACGGGCTGAGCCAGCTCCGGCACGGCCAGGCCGCGGCCGAGCGGTCCGGATCCCGGCGGGCGCGGGCGATCCTGACCGTCAACGAGGCGTGGGCACTGGCCAAGACCGGCGACGAACGCGCCACCCTCGCGTGCCTCGCGCGGGCGGAATGCCAGTTCGAGAGCGCGGAAACCTGGGCACCCGCGCACCCATGGGAAGCCTTCTTCGGCACCACGGACATGGCCGCGATGCGAGGGACCGTCCTGACCGAACTGGCCAGGACGGTCGCCTCACGCCACAGCGACGAGGCGATCGCGCGGCTACGCGACGCCGTCGACGGCTACGGCGCGGAAATGTCCCGCAGCCTGGCGCTCACCTTGATCATGCTCGCGCAGAACCACGCGCTCCAAGGCGATTTCGACGAAGCCGTCCGCACCGGCTCCGAAGCGCTGGACCTGGCACGCGGCCTCGGTTCCATCCGCACCAAGGACCGGCTCGGGCCGCTGGCGGCGCTCCTGCGCGGGCACGCGACCGACCCCGCCTCCCGCGATCTGCTCCACCGGATCGACCGCTACCGCGCCGAACCAGGCCCGTGAGCGGCGAACCGCCGTGCGAGCAGCGCCGCCGTCGCCGCGAAACCGAGGCACAGCCCGGTCCAGACACCCCAGCCGCCCCAGCCGAACACGTAGGCGCACAAGAACATCGCGGGCACACCCACCGCCCAGTAACCGACGAGGGTGCAGCGGAGCCCTGAAACGGTGTCGCCGAGGCCGCGCAGCAAACCGACGAGGATGTTCTGGGTCCCCTTGCTGTACTGCTGCGCGATGGCGAACACCAGCAGTGCCGACGCCGTGCCGAGCACCACCGTGTCGGCCTCGTCGTGCAGGAACGGCCACAACAGCGCTTCCGGCACCACCAGGTACGCCAGGCTCACCACCGCCATCAGCGACCAGGAGAGGGTGAACGCCTGGCGGGCGATCACCGGCGCCCGCCCGTGATCGCCGTGGGCGACCGCGCGACTGACCAGAATGGACGATCCCTGCGACAGCCCGATGTTCGCCTGGTAGACGATGTACGCGAGCTGGTTCGCGACGTTCGACGCGGCGAGCATCGCCGGGCCGAAGGCGCCCATCAGCATGGTCGCGATCGAGGTGATCGCGGCCTCCGACCCGTAGGTGAAACAGATCGGCGTCCCGTGCCGGACGATCCGCCGGACCACCACCGGATCCGCGCGCCAGAGCGCGAGCGACACCATGGGGCGCAGCGAGGGATCCCGCCGGACGGCCGAGGCGAACACGGCGAGTGTGAAGAACTGGACCAGCGTCGTCGCCAGCCCGATCCCGGCGACGCCCAGCTCCGGCAACCCCGCCCAGCCGTAGATGAAGGCCGCGTTGAGGGCGGCGTTGACCGCGATCGACACCAGTGTCACGGCGAGGAGCGAACCCGGACGCCGCAGCCCGACGGCGAACTGGCGCACCACGTTCAGCCACACCATGGGGAACAGCCCGCCCGCCAGCGCGAACATCATCGCCCTGGCGAGCGACACGATCTCCGGCTTCTGCCCGAGCAACGGCAGCGCGGCCGCCAGTCCACAAAGGACGGCCGCGCCCGCCGCCGCGGTCAGCGTCGCGACGAGCAACGCCGACCGCAGGAGCGACCGGATCTCGTCCCGCGCCCGCTCGTCGAGTTCCCCGGTGCCGGTGCGGAGTTCCCCCGCCCCGGCCGCCGTGGCCACGAGATTCCCGACGCCGGTGACCATGCCGACGCACATGGTGCGGATCTGGTTGTAGAGCAGGATCGCCAGCCCGCCCGCCGCCACCGCGGTCACGCCGAGCAGCCCGAGCATGGCCAGGTCGACGCTGGTGAGCGCCACCTGCGCCAGCTGGATCCCCGCGATCGGCGCGGCCAGCGCGACGAGCGCGCGGTAGCCGCGGGTCTCCACCGCCGTGCTCATACGCCCACCGCCACCGGCGCCGGGCGAGCCGTCCGGTCGCGGGTAGCCGCGCGCACGGACGCGGCGTAGGTGGCGAACCAGCGCTCCATCCGGCGGTGGGCCAGTTCGTCGAGCACTCCCCTGGCCCGCAGCCATTCGTCGTCGTAGACCGAGTCGAGGTACTTCTCCCCCGCGTCGTTGCACAGCACCACGACGACGCTTCCGGCCGGATACGCGTAGAGCCGCCGGAGCGCGACGTGGATCGCGCCGCCGGTGGTCCCGCCGACCAGGACGCCCGTGCGCCTGGCGACGACGCGGGCCCCGGCGAAGGCGTCGCTGTCGGACACCCGGTGGGCTTCGTCGATCACCGACCGGTCGACGTTGTCCCCGACCGGGAAACCGGCCGGGCTGCCCGCCCCGGTCTGGTGGTAGATCCCCGGCGCGCCGCCGAAGATGATCGAGCCGACGGGTTCGACCGCGACCGCGCGGGTGCCCGCCCCCGCCGCGCGCAGGGAACGCGCCGTCCCGCACAGGGAGCCGCCGGTGCCGATCGCCGCGACGAGCACGTCGACGTCGCCGAGCTGGCCGATGAGTTCCCGCGCCAGCCCGGCGTACCCGTTGCCATTGCCGGGATGGTTGTGCTGATCGGGATGGTAGGCCCCGTTTTCCGCGGCGATCCGGGCCGCGACGAGCCGCCGCTGGACCGAGCCGACCCCGCCGTCCGGCGGGTTCTCGACGAACACCAGTTCCGCGCCGAGGGCGCGCAGCATCCGGAGCTTCTCCTTGGCGGCGTGGTGGTCGACCACGGCCGTGAACCGGTAGCCGCGTTCCAGCGCCACCAGGGCGAGCCCGTTGCCGGTGTTGCCGGAGGTGGGTTCGACGATATGCCCGCCCGGCCGCAGCCGCCCTTCGAGTTCCGCCTCGTCGATCATCTGCCTGGCCATGCGCACCTTGCACGAGCCGGTCGGGTTGAGGTGGTCGAGTTTGAGCAGGAGGCGCGTCCCGGTGCCGGTGCGCGCGAGCTCCAGCAGCGGCGTGTTCCCGATCAGCTCGGACGCGCGCTGGACGATCGTCATCGGATCTCCTGGATCGGGTAGTCGGTGTCGACGTGCCAGCGGTCGCCGTCGGTCACCACCTTCGGGGGAAGGGGAAGCTGATGGAAGCCGCTCTCGTTCTTGTCCATCTGGTAGCCGGCCGTGTTGGGGTACACGAGCAGATCGCCGGTCCTCGGCCGGACGGGCAGCTCCACCGCGCGCCAGGTCAGCACGTCGTACTCCATGCAGCTCGAACCGGCGACGACGGTGCGCACCGGCCCACCGTCCGTGGCTTCCCGGCGTACGAGAACCGGATCGGGCAGGAACTCGCTGCCCTTCCACTGTTCGGACAGGCTCATGGACAGACCGGCGACCGTGGTGATCAGGTGGCCTTCGGCCGGTTTGCAGCCCAGCACCGGGAAGACCGAGAACCCGGCGCCGTCGACGAGGGCACGCCCCGGTTCGAGCAGCAGCTCGATCCCGGCCGCGCGCAGCCGCTCCGCGAGCGGTTTCCCGGCGATCTCGTGGCGCAGGATCGCCGTCACCATGGCCGCCCCGGCCGGCGCCTGGTGGTACGGATAGGTCTTCGACGGATTGCGGCCGGCGTGGAACCAGCCGTCGTTCCTGCCGGACTCGAACCGCGCCCAGTCCCCGGCATCCACATAGGACACCGCGATCCCGCCACCGATGCTGATCTTCGACGCGGGCTGCCCGAACGCGCGGGCGTCCTGGCACAGATCGATCAGGTACGCGGCCAGTTCCGCCCGCGGCACGGGATCGTAACCGTCGAGATGGAACGAGAAACCGCGCAGGACGACCGATTCGGCGCACTGCCGCACGGCCGTTTTCAAGGCGTCGGGAGCGAAGCCGAACCGGCTCTCCGGCGCGGACGGCGGCCGCACCCGCAGCAGCACCTGGGCCGTCTCCCCGAGCTCGGCGGCCATGCGCGCGACGCGTTCCAGCTCGTCGGCCGCGTCCACCGCGAGCAGGCAGCGGTGCCGCAGGGCGAGCCAGAGGAGGCCGTCCGGTTTGGCGGCGCCGGTGACCCCGATCGATTCGCCGCGCAGACCGTTTCCGAGGGCGTGCACCAGTTCGGGCACGCTCGCGACGTCGACGCCCGTGCCGGGCCGGACGCATTCCCGCAGCCACGCCGCCGCTTTGTTGGCCTTCTTTCCGTAGTAGACGGTGCCTTCGACGCGCTCGGCGGCGAGCGCCGCGACCATTCCTTCGAGGTTCCCGGCGAAAGTCGCCGGATGTATCACGTGGAACGGCCCGCCGCCGACGGCGCGCGCGATCTCCCACAGGGTCTCCGAGTCACGCAGTCGCGGCGCCCAAGGGCGTTCGAGCGCGGGCAGGGGCGGGGAAAGAGTGTCGATCAGGTCCACAGGGCCACCTCGCGGCCGCGGCCCGCCGCGATGGCGCGGGCGGCCAGCGCGTGCGCCACCGGGATGTCGGTGATGATCATGCCACTGCTGAAGGCGAACACCCGGTCTTCGTCGCCGCGACGGCCGGGCGCGCGACCGGCGAGGATCTCCGGCAGTTCGGCGTCGATCCGGAACACGCCGTCCGGGCCCGCCATCCGCTGTCCGGTCACCTCGACCTGCGCGCCGCTGGTGGCCACGGTGTAGTCCGCTTCGGCGAGCGTGCCCTCCTGGACCCCCTTGCTGGCGACCGAGATCAGCAGCCCGCCCGGCGGCAGCCAGCCGAGCCGGATCTTCGGGTGGGCCGCGCGGCCCGACGCCGCGACCACGATGTCGGCCTCGCGCGCCGCGGCCTCCACGTCGTCGACGAGTTCGACCTCGCGGTCGGGGAACCGTTCCTTCACCGCGGCGACGCTGTCGCGCAGGCCGTCGGGATGCGTGCCGAACAACCGCAGCCGCTCCAGTTCCGGCAACGCGGTGAGCAGGTACGGCAGCGTCCGGATCCCCTGCGCGCCGGTGCCGACCATGAGCGCGGATCGCGCGCCGGGCCGGGCACAGGACCGCGCGATCAGCGCGGTGCTCGCGGGCGTTCGGGTGGCGCCGACGCGGTGGCAGTCCATGAGCGCGAACGGCATTCCCGTGGTGTCGTCGTACAGGGTGATCGTCGTGTAGTACTTCTCGGCCGACGTGCTGCCCTGGCGGTAACTCGTCTTGAACGCGGCCTGTTCGAGGGAGCCGTCGTAGCCGAGCATCGAGTACGCGACGGCGTCCCGCGCGGGATCCGGCATCGGCACCATCAGCTTCGCCGGGTTCCGCGAGGCTCCGGACGCGTAGGCCAGGTAGCCGTCTTCGACCATCGTGATCGCCTCGTCCGGGGTGAGTTCGAGGTTGTGCAGATCCGAGCGCGTGAGAATGTGCAGCGAGGGACCGGAGCTCATGAACGATCGACCTTTCTCGTGGGAAGGTGGCGCGCCGCAGCTTAATGAAAACGATTGTCTTTTTCGTTGAGTGTGGCACTTGTCACGCTAAGCTGGCAACCGTGAGTGGGCCTTGGAGCGCTTCGGAAAGCCGTTCGCGCGCGGAAGAAGTCCGGCATCTGAACGCGATCAGCCATCTCGCGTCGGAAGACGGCGCACCGGGGACGGGCGGTCCGCTCAGCGGTATCCCGTTGGTGGTCAAGGACAACATCCACGTCGCCGGCATGCCGAACACCGCGGGCACACCGGCGCTGGCGCACCACGTTCCGCGCGAGCACGCGGAGGTGGTCCGGCGCCTGGCCGACGCGGGCGCCGTGATCGTCGGCAAGGCGGCCATGCACGAACTCGCGTTCGGCATCACCTGCGACACGACCCCGCTCGGCCCGGTGCGCAACGCCAGCGACCCGTCCCGGTTCGCCGGGGGCAGCAGCGGCGGGACCGCGGTCGCCGTCGCGGCGGGCATCGTTCCGGCGGGCCTGGCGACCGACACCGGAGGTTCGGTGCGGGTTCCCGCCGCGCTCAACGGCGTTTGCGGTTTCCGGCCGACCTCGGGCCGCTATCCGTCCGGCGGCATGACCCCGTTGAGCACCACCCGGGACACGGCCGGGCCGATCGCCCGCACGGTCGCCGATCTCGCCCTTCTCGACGCGGTGCTCGCGGGCGAGGAGCCGGAACCGTTGGTCGAGCGCTCACCGATCCGGCTGGGCGTTCCGCACGGCTTCTTGACCGGCGATCTGGCCGAAGAGGTCGAAGAACTGTGGGACGCCGCGCTCGCCCGCCTGCGTTCGGCGGGTGCCGACCTGGTGCCGATCGACGACACGCCCCTCGCCGAACTCGTCGCCGACCAGGGAATGCCGCTGGTGATCCACGAAGCGGGCGTCGCGCTCCGGTCCTATCTCGCCGAATACGTGCCCGACGTCTCGTTCGAGCGCCTCGTCGCCGAGGTCGCCGCCGCCGACGTCCGGGCGATCTTCGCCGAGGCGGTCGTACCGGGTGTCGGGCCGGGCGTCTACGAGGCGGCCCTCGCCAACCGCTCCGCGTTGCGCGACACGTACGCGAAGATCTTCGCGGACAACGGGATCGACGCGCTGGCCTTCCCCACCACCCCCGCGACGGCCCGGGATTTCTCGGCCGTCGAGGAATTCGTCCACCGCGGGCGCGCGGTCCCGACCTTCCCGACCTTCATCCGTAATTGCCAGCCCGGCAGTATCGCGGGCTACCCGGGATTGACCGTCCCGATGGGGCGCGACCGCGACGGCCTGCCAGCCGGACTGGCCCTCGACGGTTCGGCAGGCGAAGACCGGAAACTGCTGGCGGCCGGGGCTTTCGTCGAGCGGGTGCTGGGCGCGAGCTAGGCGGCCGCGTCGCGAAAGCCACTTTCGGGACATCAGAGGTCTCGAAAGTGGCTTTCGCGACACCGGCCACGAGACCCGGCGGCATCCCTCAGGAGTCGAGCACCCGCCGCATACCGACGGTCCCGGGAGCCGTCTCGACGAACCCGTGCCGTTTGTACAGCCGCCACCCGGGCGGGTCGCCGAG
Source organism: Amycolatopsis sp. PSD-21 (assembly GCF_055561455.1). NCBI lineage: Bacteria > Bacillati > Actinomycetota > Actinomycetes > Pseudonocardiales > Pseudonocardiaceae > Amycolatopsis > Amycolatopsis sp. PSD-21. Next base: position 7,054,806 of record NZ_CM145712.1, read on the forward strand.
CAGATTGACGTACGCGCCCGGAGCCGCGGCGTCGATCTCGGCGAGCAGAGCCGCGAGGACGGCGTCCCCGATACCGCGCCGCTGATGCGCGGGGAGGACCGCCATGTCGACGATGTGGAAGTACCACCCGCCGTCGCTGATCACCCGGCCCATCCCGACCGTCTCACCGGTGGGCCGGTGGATCACCTTGACCGAGGCCCAGGCACCGCCGGCCCCACGTTCGGCCTGTTCCCGAGGCGGTTCGCTGAGCCCCGCCTCGCGGCGCAACCGCAGGTAGTCGTCGACCGGCGGCGAGCCCGCTTCCAGGCGGTAGGAGTCGTCCATGGTCGATCACCCCTTATCCGAGCCGACGGCGTTGCACCCGGCGCGTGCGATCGTAGACTGTGCCACTGACGGCGACAGGAAGAAGTACCGGTGATGACAGGCCGACGGCGCTGGACCAGCGACGACATCCTCGACGCGGCAGGCAAACTCCTGGAGGGCGGCGACGCGGAGGCGTTCAGCGTGCGCAAGCTCGCCGCGGTGCTCGGCACCGATTCCTCCAGTCTGTACCGGCATTTCCGGAACAAGGCCGAACTCCTGCGCGCCGTCGCGGACCGCGCCCTCCTCACCGCCATGGAGGGCTACAGCCCCGAAGGCGACTGGAAAAAGTGCGTCACCGACATCGCGTTCCGGCTCCGCGACGTCTTCGCCCGCCGGCCCCAGATCGCCACCGTCTGGGGGCGCTACGCCTCGGGCGGCAGCGGATCGCGCGCCGTACTGGAAGCGCTGCTCCAGGCGTTGCGCTCGTCGGGCCTGCCCGACGAGCGCCTTCCCGTCCACTGCCACCGGATCGCGGTTCTCGTGACCGCGCTGATCTCCGCCGACGGCGGGATCAGCACCCTCGCCACGGAGGATCGCGAGCACGGCCTGGAATCGTTCCGGGTCGCCGTGCTCGGGGCCGACCCGGAACAGTTCCCCGCGGTGGCCCATTTCGCCCGTGAGATCCGCCCGCTCGGAACCGACCGCCGGGACGCCTACGCGGACATCCTCGCCGCGCACCTCGATCAGATCGAGGTCGAAGCGAGTGCCTCGCGCAGGAATTCGGATATCTCCGCCTGAGCGGCCCCGGCCTGCGGCTCCACCCCGGGCAGCGTCAGGAATCCGTGCCTGGCTCCCGGATATTCGGACAGCCGGACCTCGGTCCCGGCTTCACGCAGCCGTTGCGCGTAGCGGCGGCCGTGGTCGGCGAGCGCGTCACGGGTGGGCACCACCACGAGCGCCGGCGGGAGCCCACTCAAGTCGTCGAAGCGGACGGGCGACCACTCGCGGGCGTCGACTCCCGGCGGAGCCGAAAGCCGTTGGACGAGCTGGAGTTGAGGCAGTGCCCGGGTCGGGCGGTAGGCGTACTCGGCGATCGAGGGATAGTCGTACATCGACTCGGTCACGTCGACCGCCGGATTGACCAGCACCTGCGCCCTGAGCCGCGGCCCGGCTTCCCTGGACCGGACGGCGGTGAGCGCGCTGATCAGCCCTCCGTAGCTCTCGCCGACCACGGCCACCCGTTCCGGGTCGACACCCCATTCCCCGGCGTGGCGCACCACGTGCACGAGCGTGTCCCAGCCGTCGCCCGCCGCGTCCGGGAGCGCAATGCCCGGCGCGGCAAGACGATGCTCGACCGAAACCACCACCGCGGGCAGCCGCGCGGCGAGGATGCTGTTGGGCCAATCGCATTGCACCGCGGTGCCGACGAAGCAACCTCCGTGGACGTGGACCACGAGAGGCAGGGCGACGTCGCCGCCGACGGCCGGGCGGTACACCCGGACCGGCAGATCGCGGCCGGGCAACGCGATCATCCGCCAGTCGATCAGGGCGCTGTCGTCCGGTTCCCCGAGGAACGCCCGGGCCGCCTTCGACGCCCGTGCCCGGTTTTCCGCTTCACGATAGGCGATCAGCTCCTCGGTCGTGATCGTCGAAAAGTCCGGCTCCGGCGGCCGTAGCCCGGCGGCGATCTCGTCGGTCATCTCTTCCGCTCCCCTCCCGGCGTCACGCCGGATTCGTCTTCGCATGGCCTGTCCGCCATTATGCACGCGGTGCGTGCAACGGCAAGCGCATCACCGATCGGGCGTGCTACGAAGTGACGGTGCCGGGTCGTCCCAACGACGGAGGTAGGCGGCCGCGTGCGGTGACAGGCTCGATACCATGAGTCACCAAACGTCGGCAGTCGCCGCCGCGCGGCAATCCCGTGGCGGCCGGATCTCCTCCCTGGACCTGCTCCGAGGCGTGGCGATACTCGGCACGTTCGGCACGAACGTGTTCCTGTTCGCGCATCCCGGCGGGCCGGCCGGTTTCTTCCAGGACTTCGTCGGCACCGCGACGACCTTCGCGGAGCGGGCCGAAGTCGGCTTACGCGTGCTGACCAACGGCAAATTCCTCGCGCTGCTGACGATCCTGTTCGGCGTCGGCCTGGAACTGCAGTACCAGTCCGCCCGCCGGCGCGGCGCTCCCTGGCCCGGCAGGTACCCGCTCCGGGCGGGAATCCTGTTCCTGGAAGGGGTCGCGCACTTCTTGCTCGTGTTCGAAGGCGACGTCCTGATGGCCTACGGGCTCACCTCGCTGCTCGTGGCGTACCTCGTCGGCCGGAGCGATCGGGTCGTGCGGAACGTCGTCGTCGTGGTGGGCGGCGTGTACGTGACGCTGGTGCTCGCCGCGACCGCGTTGCTCGTCGCCACCCCGGAGGCCGCCGGAGAACCCGTCCCGGTCGACCCCTCCGAGACCGCGAGCTGGCCCGCCCAGGTCGCCGCCCGGCTGGACGATTTCTTCTTGCTGCGAGCGGAGATCGTGCTGATCGTGCCCTCCGCCGTCGTCCTGTTCCTGCTCGGTTCCCGCCTCCGCAGGGCAGGCGTTTTCGACGACACCGACAAGGGAGCGCGGCTCCGCTCGCGCCTGCTCGTGCTCGGCTTCGCCGTCGGCCTGCCGCTGAACGTGCTGACCGGGTTCAGTGGCCCGGACTGGCTGCTCGTCGACCGGTACCTCTTGCCCCCGCTCGTCGCCCTGGGCCTGCTCGCCCTGGTCACCCACCTCAGCCTCCGGATGCGCGAGCGGCCCGGGGCTGTCCGAAGTGGACTGATCGCGGTCGGCCGCACCGCGCTCTCCTGTTACGTCCTCCAGAACCTGCTGGCCGGCGCCCTGTGCTACGGCTGGGGTCTCGGCCTCGCCGAACGTTTCGCGGACGTCCGTCCATGGTGGATCGTCGGCCTCTGGGCCTTCGTGGGGCTGGTGAACGTCGCCTTCGCCGCCCTGTGGCTCCGGCGGTTCGACCGCGGCCCGCTCGAACTGCTCATGCATCGCCTCTACACGCGATGACGGCTCACCGCGCGGCGGTCCCGAGGATGCGGAACGTGTCCGGTTCGCCCCCCGTGGTGGCCGTCGATGCCCTCCGCACGAAGACCCTCCGCGCGGTGAACTGGGCACCGGAAGGAATCGACGGTGCGGCGAAGGAGAACCGATGAAGATCACCCCGGGCAGGGTCACACATCAGTACGAGGGGGAGCTGGTGGTGTTCCACATCGGCATGACGTTCAACCGGTGGTGGCGGCCCGATCTCTGGCTTCCGGTCTTCTTCGCCATGCCGGCGATGATGCGCGAACTCGCCGAAGACCCGGACTCCGGACTGCTCGGCTACGAGTTCCTGTTCAACCGCAGAGGGCCGTTCGCCGTGCAGTACTGGTCGTCGGCCGACAAGCTCTACGCCTACGCGTCCGCCGGGTCGCTGAGCCACCGGCCGGCATGGACGAGGTTCAACGCGATGGCGAGGAAACACCCGGAGGCGGTGGGAGTCTGGCACGAGACCTTCGTCGTCGAGCGTGCCGAAAGCATGTTCGTCGGGACGCCCGCCATGGGGCTGCCCAAAGCGACGAAGACCGTCCCCGTCGAGAAGCGACACCACCGTGCCCGCACGCGTCTTGCGGACGGCGCCACCGCGCTGCCGTCAAGCGCGGAGGATCGGCTGTGCCAGGCCGGTTGACCTCGGTGGTCAGGTCTCGCCGGCCGGACATCCGTCGCCCGAGGTGCGGGCGGCAAGGGGTGCCCGGCCGGTCCAACGCCGGTAAGCACGGCGGAACTCGCGTCCATCGCTGAAGCCGACTTCGGCGGCCACGGCCGAGATCGCCAGGGTGGAATGCCTGAGCAGCGCGGTCGCGTGCCGCTCGCGGACACGGTCGCGGATGGCGGCGAAACTCTCGCCCGCCTCGGCGAGCTGCCGTCGCAAGGTGCGTTCGCTGATGTGCATCTGCGCGGCGATGTCGGCCATGGTGAGCGGGCGGTGGAGGTGCGCCTTCAGCAGTCCTTCCACCGCGGCGACGACTCCGGGCCTGGTCCGCTCCGGCGCGATCAGGCTCCGGCACACCGCGAGAGCCGTCCGCAGCGTCGGTTCGTGATGTGTGGGGATCGGCACTGGCAAGACGTCGGAACCGAGCACCAGCCGGTCGGCGTCGGCGTCGAAGTGCACCGGGCAACGGAAGAACCGCTGGTATCGGGCGGCATGGGCCGGCGGGCGGTAGGAGAGGAACACCCGGGTGGGCGTCCAGGTCTCACCGAGGACGGAGCGCAGGAACGCGATGGTGCTGGCGAACGCCTCCTCGGCGAGGAACGGCAGCAGGACGGGGTCCGGCCAACGCTCCCGGAGATACAGTTCGATCTCGTCGCCGTCCCAGCCCTCCGCGGTGAAGTCGGCGAGGCTGCCGGAAGCCCGGTGCAGTTCGTCGACCACCCGGAACGCGTCGCCGACGGTCGCGGACGATCTCATCGCCACGCCGACGAAGCCGAAGGACAGCAACGCGTCGCGAGCTCCGACCTCGAGACCGAGAGGACGGCCGGGCATCGCCGCGACGGCCCTGCGGAGCACCGTCCTGGCTTGCTCCAACGACACGCGGACATCGACGTCGTCGAGGAGACCGGGTTCGAGCCCGGTCCCCGAGAACCAGGTCGGGACCGGGAGTCCGGCTCGCCTGCCGATCGCCACGACCGCGCTCAGCAGCGTCGGCGGGATGGCCGCGTCAGCGGGTGTCATCGACGAGCCGTTCCCGCCACGGTGCCCCCGTTTCCCCTCTTCGTCGCCGTGTCACCGTACTGGAAGGCTTCAGGCCAGGGGGCGGACGAACCCCGCGATCCGGGGCGTGACGACGGCGGTGCCGTCGTCGATCATCTCGCGCATCCCCGCCAGCACCCGTTCGTCCGGCGAGCCGTGCACCTGGAAGTCCACCACCGTGCAGTGCGCCGACACGGCGTTGATGTGGTTCTCGGAAACCCGCCAGTGTTCGAGGACGGCGTCGGAATCGGCGTACATCTGGTAGCTGTAGGCCAGCATCCGCTCGGCGTCCACGAACGTCTGCACCATCACCTGCGGCGCGTTGCGCTCCACGAAGTCGATGGCGTCCCGGACGGCGGCGGTGAACTCCTCCAGATGGCCGTCGGTGATCCGCATGGTGTTCCGGAACAGGAGCATTTCGTCAGCTTCGAGAGTCATGGCCACATGGTCGGACCTCGACCCGGCTGGAGGTCAACGGGGCGTCCCGTGCGGTCCGTCACAGGGCGCCGGGGTCGTAAGCCAGCAGCTCCCAGGAGTGGCCGTCCGGGTCGTCGATCGCCCGGTTGTACAGCCAGCCCATGTCCTGTGCCGCGCGGGGCTCGGTGGCACCGGCGGCCAGGGCCGCTTCGGCGAGCCGGTCCACTTCTTCGCGGGATCCGGCGGCCAGCGCGTTGATCACCTCGATCGGGCCGTCCGATGTGGACCGCTTGGTGAACGTCGCGAACGTCTCGCGGGTCATCAGCTGCACCAGGATCGTTTCGGCGAACGCCACCTGGACGGAGGTGTCCCCGCTGAAATCGGGATTGACCGTTCCGCCCATCGCCAGGTAGACCTTCGTGCTCGCTTCCAGGTCGGTGACCGGCAGGTTGACGTAGATCTGGGTGATCGCCATGACAAGCCCTCCAGGATGTCTCGTGTGCCGGGCACTCCCGGCGTCACCACGAAACTACGGGCGGACCATGACGTCGGTCTTGTACAGAAGCGACAACATCTCGTCGCCGTCGGCCCGCCGCAGCCGGGAGGCCGTGCAGCCGGTGAACCGGCTCAGGGAGCGCGCCAGGTGTGGCTGGTCGTGGTACCCGGCCAGCTGCACGACCTCGATCGCGGGTATCCCCTGCCCCAGCAGCATCACGGCCTGCCGTGCCCGCTCGATCTGGCGGATCGCGCCCTGGGTCAGCCCCGTGGCCGCGGCCACCCGCCGCTGCACCGACCTCGGCGTGACCAACGTGGCCGCGTCGCCGCGAAGAACGTCGGTGACCAGCGGGTCACGCATCAGCAATCCGGCACGGACCAGCCGATCCACGAAGACGTCGGCGTTGTCGTAAGAGGGCGTTTCCCACTCCTCGCCCTGCAGGACGAACGAGCGAGCCGTGGTGTGCGGGCTCGTCACGGCGGTGTCGACCAGTTCCGGCACCGGCAGCGGCGCCAGGAACGCACCGTGCGAGAAGATGATCCCGACCGTTTCACCCTCGCCGGGTTCCAGGTCCAGCACCGTGGGACTCGTCTCGGGGCCGCGCACCGCCACATGCGTCTCGCCCCGGTCACGCCACACCACGAGCTCCCAGTTCGAGTTCGCGATGGACCGCATCCGCGCCGGCATCGCGACGGCCTCCGTCCCGGCCCGGTAAACCCGCTCCACGTACGGAGAATCGGACGGGCGCTGCTCGACGCCACCAGCCGGATCAAGGCTCACGGTCAAGAAACTAACACTCGGGCGAGGCCGGTGAAGCCCTTGTCCGGCCGCCTGACAATTCGCCGGGCCGCGTCGTCGGACTACCGGAACCACGGGGATCGCCGCCCCGAACCGGACGGTGAAAGGGAGAACACGATGACTTCACTCGATTCCGATGTCAGGGAATTCCTGGCGAGCCGGGTCGCCGCCGCCGAAGCGAAGGACATCGACCGGCTCATGTCCCACTATTCGCCCGGCATCGTCTACTACGACGCCGTTCCCCCGCTCCGGTTCACCGGAACCGACGAGGTCCGCGGCAACTTCCTGCGGTGGTTCGACGGCTACGAAGGGCCCATCGGCCTGCGGACGCACGAGTTGGTCGTCGCGGCGAGCGGCGACGTCGCGTTCGCGCACATGCTGCACCTCGATTCCGGGAAGCGCACGAACGGCCTGGAAACCTCGATCTGGGTGCGTTCGACCGTCGGTTGCCGCCGATCGGAGGGCGCGTGGCTGATCACGCACGAGCACATCTCGCTGCCGATCGACATGGAGACCCTGCAGGCCTGGTTCCCGCCGGAGACGTGAGCGGCGCCAGGCCGGATCGGGCGGGGCGGCACCTGTCCCGCCCGATCCCGACGCCGTGGTGGTCACCGCCGGATCAAGACGACGTCGAGCTCCAGCCGCACCTTGGCGCCGACCATGACGCCGGTCGCGGCGTTCCAGTTCACGCCCCAGTCCCCGCGGCTGATCGTGACGCCGCCCCGGAGGCCGACCCGCCGGTCGTTCTCGGCGCCGGTCAGCTCGAAGCCCACCGTCACCGGCTTGGTCACGCCGCGGATGGTCAGGTCACCGGCGACGTCGAAGCCGGTCTCTCCGACCTGGTCCACCGCGGTCGAGGTGAACGTGATGACCGGGTGGTCGCCGGTACCCAGGAACTTGGCGCTCAGTTGTTCGTCGCGTCGTTCGTTCCGGGTCTGGATGCTCTTCGCCTGGATCACGAGCCGTGCACTGGATTTCGACGGGTCGTCACCGTCCAGGCGCGCACTTCCTTCGAACAGGTCGAACCGGCCGCGCACCCTGGTGCCCATCGTGTGCCGGGCGACGAACCCGATCCGCGTGCCGGTGGTGTCGAGGACGTAGTCGCCGGTCAGCTCGCTCAACGTGGTCGTGGTCATGTCTGGTCGCTCCTCGCCGGGACGGTGTTCGGTTCGGTGGTACGACGAGGCACCCTCACCGGATGTGAGGAGGTTCCCGGAAGCGTCACAGTTCGTCGAAGGTCGTTCCGGCGCCGTGCTCGAACGCGGCGGCGAAATCCTGCTCTCCCAGCGCTTGCCGGGTGGCCGCCGTGATCCGCTCGACGTCGCTTCGTTCGGCAGAGGGCAGGGGTGCTCCCGCGGATCCTCGCAGCGCGGCGGCCATGCCGAGCAGGTGCGCGGCGTGGCCGTGGTGTCCCGCGAGGGCTTGCGCGCCGGCCAGGCCTTCCAGCGCGAGCGCGATCGCGCGGGGGTCCACTGTGGAGCGGGCGGCGCGGAAACCGTCCAGGTGCAGGGCGAGCGCTTGCGCGGCGTCGCCGCGTTGCTCGGCGATGAAGCCGAGCTCGGCGAGAATGAGCGCGACGCCGGCGTCGCCGTCCCAGCGGCGGCACCAGTCGAGCCAGTTCCGCAGATGCTTCTCCGCCGCGTCGAGCCTGCCCTGCCTTCGGGCACCGAGACCGAGACCGACCTCGGCGTACTGGATACCCCGATGGTGCGACTGCTCGATGGCGAGCCGCATCGACCGGTGATGCCAGTCGTCGGCGGCGGCGTAGTCACCCTCCAGCAGGGCGATCCTGCCGAGCCCGGACAGCTCCCACGCGGCTTCGGTCCGCAGGCCGAGCTCCTCGGCGGTGCGCAGCCCGTCGCGGTGCAACCGGGCCGCCGTGCCGTAGTCACCGACGACTTCGGCCAGCACGGCGAGCACCTGGCCGGCCTTGAGGCGGCCCCAGTGGTCACCGAGTTCGCCGAAGACGGCCAGGCTCTCCCCGCCGAGCCGTTCGGCCACGCCGAGGTCACCCCGGGCGAGCGCGAGTGCCGCCCGCGTGCTCGACACCGCCGCGATCCCCCACCGGTCCTCGGTGGCGCGGAAGGCCGACAGCGACCGGTCGGCCAAGTCCTCGCTGGTGGCCGGGGCGCCGAAACCCGCCTGCGCGAACCCGAGGAACCATTCCATTCTGGCCAGGGTGGCCGGGTCGTCGATGCCGTCGCACAGCCGTCGCAGCTCCTCGGGTGACGGCGCCGGTGTGCCGATGTCCCGGATCATCAGGGAGATTCCCGCGTGCCATACCCGAGCGATGGCCGAGGCGGCGCCACGGTCGACGTCGAGTCCCAGGACGAGTTCGAACGATCGGCGGGCTTCGCCGAGCCTGCCGCGGAGGAACCAGTACCAGCCCAGCGCGCCGACCAGCCGCAGGCCGAGCGCGACGTCGCCCTCGTCGACGACGGCGTCGAGCGCGCGGCGGAGGTTGGCGGTCTCGGCGTCCAGCGATGCCAGCCACCGTCGCTGCTGCCCGCCGCGCAAATGCGGTTCTGCCTGTTCGGCCAGCTCCGTGTAGTAGCGGCTGTGCCACCGCCGCATTCGCGCCGCCTCGCCGCTTTCGTCGAGGCGTTCCCGGCAATACGCCGCGATCGATTCGAGCAGCCGGTACCTGGCACCCGAAGGAGTGTCGACCACGACGACCAGCGACCGGTCGACCAACCTCGCCAGCAGGTCCAGGACGTCGTCCGGCCGCACGCCGTCTCCAGCGCACAAGGTTTCGGCGGCGGCGAGGGAACAGCTGTCGGCGTGGACGGCCAGGCGGCGCAACACGATCCGTTCCGCCTGGGTCAGCAGCTGCCAGCTCCAGTCGATCATCGCTTCGAGGGTGCGGTGGCGGGCCGGTCCGCGACGCCGTCCACCGGTCAGCAAGCGGAACCGGTCGTTCAGCCGGGTGGCGAGTTCCCGCACGTCCAGTGCCCGTACGCGAGTGGCGGCCAGCTCGATGGCGAGAGGGATGCCGTCGAGGTGACGGCAGACGGCGGCGACCGCGTCGGCGTTGCCCGCGTCCAGTTCGAAACCCGGCGCGGCGGCGGAGGCGCGCGCCACGAACAACTCGACCGCGCTGGATCGCCGCAGGACGGACGGCGGCGTGCCGGGTTCGGGTGGTTCCAGCGGCGGCACGGGCCAGACCTGCTCCCCCTCGACGGCCAGCGGTTCCCTGCTGGTGGCCAGGATGTGCAGCCCCGGCGCGGCCGCCAGCAGCCGTCCTGCCAGGTCGGCGACCGGCTCGATGACGTGCTCGCAGTTGTCGAGCACCAGCAGCGATCGCCGGGTGCGCAGCGACGACGTGAGCCGGTCGATCAGCGGAAGCCGCTCACCCGTGGGCAACGGACCCGCCGGGGTGTCGTCGCGGAGATCGAGGACCCTCGCCACCAGATCGACCACCGCGGTGCCCGGGTCGCCGTCGTCGGCCCGGTCCAGTGCGCTCAGTTCGACCAGCCAGGTGCCGTCCGGGAAGGTGGCGGCCAGCCGCCGGGCGGTCTCCACCGCCAGCCGGGTCTTGCCGACGCCACCCGGCCCGGTGAGGGTCACCAGCCGGCCCGTGTCGAGCATCGATCGCACTACCGGCAGGGCTTCCGCGCGGCCGATCAAGGGCGTCAGCGGAGCCGGCAGGTTCGTCCGAGGTCTCGCCGGGGTCGCCGCGGGGACCAAGGTGGGCGACTGCGCCAAGATCGCCTGGTGAAGCTCCGCCAGCTCAGGGCTGGGATCCACTCCGAGTTCCTCGGCCAGCCGCCGCCGCAGCGTGCGATAACCGGCCAGCGCCTCGCTCTGGCGGCCGGCGAGATAGAGCGCGCGCATCTGCGCCGCCCGTAACCGTTCCCGCAACGGGTGCGCCGTCACGAGGTCGCCCAGCTCGCTCGCCACCGCGGCGCCGTCACGATCGTCGGCGTCCAGCCTCGCCTCGGCCTGCTCCTCGATCGCGTACAGCCGCTGTTCCTCAAGACGTTGCGCGAGAGGGCCGGCGAAGTCGGTGTCCTCGAAGCCGGCGAAGGCGCGTCCCCGCCACAAACCCAGTGCCTCGGTCAGGACCGCCGCCCGGTCCGCCGGATCGCGGACGGTCCGCGCGCGGGCGAGCAGCGCCTGGAACCGGTGCATGTCCAGCGCGTCCTGGCCGGCGCGCAGCAGATACCCGGGACGGCGCGACACCACGAGATCCCGGCCACCCGGCTCGGCCTCCGCGAGCGCCCGCCGCAGCTGCCACACCCTGGTCTGCAGCGTGTTGGCGGGGTTGCCGGGAAGCGTGTCGCCCCACAGGTCCGCGATGAGCCGGTCGGCCGACACCAGGCGGCCCTCGTTGGCCAGCAGGTCGGCGAGCAGAGCGCGGACCTTCGATTCCCGGATCGTGACCGGTGTCCCGTCCGCCGTCCACACCTCGAGCGGACCGAGCACCCCGAAACGCACGTCACCACAGTAACCCCGCCGGACCTAGACCAGACCTTGACCGGATCCAGTGCGGCTCACCTCAGGGTGCGAATCGGAAGAACGAAGAAACAGAACGGAGTTTTCGTGAGTGAGCAAGATGCCCTCACCCCGGTGACGGTCGTCGGCCTCGGCGCCATGGGAAAGGCGCTCGCGGCGGCGTTGCTGAAGGCGGGCCACCGGACGACGGTGTGGAACCGGTCCGCCGCCAAAGCCGACACCCTCGTCGCCGACGGAGCCGTGCGAGCGGGCTCGATCACCGAAGCGATCACTGCCAGCCCGGTGGTCATCGTCTGCCTGCTCGACTACGGGGTCATGCACGAGGTGCTCGCCCCCGCCGCCGATGCCCTTTCCGGCCGCCTCTTGGTGAACCTCAGCAACGGGACCCCTGAGCAGGGCCGCGAGACCGCGGTCTGGGCTGCCGGGCACGGTGCCGAATACCTCGACGGCGGCATCATGGCCGTGCCGCCGATGATCGGCCACCCCGAGGCCCTCGTGCTCTACAGTGGCTCCAAACCCGCCTTCGACCAGCACGAAGGCCTGCTCGGCCGACTCGGCGGCAGCCGGTACCTCGGCACCGATGCCGGGCTGGCGGCGCTTTACGACCTCGCCCTGCTCAGCGCGATGTACGGACAGGCCGCGGGCGCCCGGCACGCGCTCGCCCTCGTCGGCACGGAGCGGGCCGACCTGCCGGAATTCGTTTCGTCACTGCTCATCCCCTGGCTCACCGCGATGACCATCGGACTGCCCGCGCTCGCCGAGCAGACCGACGCCGTCCGGGAAGCCGAGGACCCGGTGTCCCCGGAAAGCATGCAGGCGGTCGCCATCGCCAATATCGCCGAGGCCAGCGCCCGCCAGGGCGTCGACGGCGAACTGCTCTCCCACCTGCTCGTCCCGCTCCGTGACCTCATCGGCCACCGCGGCGCCGGGCACGATCTGCCGGGTCTGATCGAGCTGGCCAGGAAGGCGGCGCCGTGATGCCGGCGGGGAAATACGCGGGCAAGAAAGCCGTGGTCACCGGTGGGACACACGGTATGGGGCAGGCGGTCGTCAAGGCGCTGCTCGACGGCGGTGCGGAGGTCGTGCTGACCGGACGCGACGAGCGGAACATCGAAACGGCGCGGACCGGACTCGCGTCCCGCCCCGCCCACGTGGTCCGCTCCGACGCCACCAGCATGGCCGACATCGACGCCCTCGGCGCCTTCGTCGAGGAGAAGCTCGGCCGGGTCGACCTTCTGTTCGTCAATGTCGGCACCGCCAGGTTGGAACCCTTCGAGCAGGTGACCGAAGCGTCCTACGACGAGAGCTTCGCCACCAACACCAAGGGCGCCTTCTTCACCACGCAACGGCTGGCCCCGCTGATCCGTGACGGCGGTTCGATCGTGTTCACCACCTCGATCGCCGACGAGGGCGGCGCGCCCGCCATGACCGTCTACTCCGGAGCGAAAGCCGCGGTCAGGGCGTTCGCCAAAGGGATCGCGAGCGAGCTGCTGCCCAGGGGTATCCGGGTGAACACGCTCAGCCCCGGATTCATCGACACTCCGAGTATGGGCATCACCGGAGTGTCCGACCAGGACCGGGAAGGGTTCATGGCCGCGGGGGACGCGGCGACGCCCATGAAACGGCACGGAACGGTCGACGAGATCGCCGCGGCGGTGCTGTTCCTGGCCTTCGACGCGACCTTCACCACCGGCGCCCGATTGACCGTCGACGGCGGACTCGGGCAGGGCATCTCCGCCCCGCGGTGATCCACGGCGTGTGAAACCGGTGGCGCGGCCCGCCCGTGGGTTCCTATGGGCGGGCCGCGCCACCGGAGAAGTGTTTGTGTCCTTTGTGGAGGGTGGCGATCGTGTCGCCGGGCACGACGCCGTGACGACTTTCCCCGAAAAGCGAGAAACCACGCGTCCTCTCAGCCCTCTGAGCTGCGGCTTTCCGCCACACTGAGGATCAACCGCCTCCGCCGGGGAGCTGGGTCATGACCAGCGTCCGCCGAGACCGCTCCCTCTGGATTCAATGCGGCTGCACCGGCTTGGTCGCCCTCCGTGCGGCCTACACCTCCTACATCCACGGACGCCAATTCGCCCTTCGCCTCGGCGCCGACACGATGACCGCCTCTATCTGGCCGTTTATCGTCGATGGCCTTCTCGCTACCGTGATCGTCGAACTCTGGAAACCCCAGTCGCGACGGCTCCAACCGGTGCTCGGCCGTCGCCGCCTGCCCACCCCTTGCCCTGCTGGTGGACCATGCGCCCTCCGGGGGCGAGCAGGTCGAACGCGGCACGGCCCGCCTTCCCGCCGGCACCATCGAGGACCGCTGTCACCGGGCCGCCCACGATGGTCGCCCCGTCGGTCAGGGCCACGGTGGCGCGGACGTTGTGGGCCGACTGCGCGAGCAAAGGCCCGAGCCCCTCGCCGACCTTGTCGACGACTCCGGCCACCGCTTGCCCGGGAATCGCCGCGTCACCACGGTCCACGACGCACGCCTTCACGGCGATCCGGACCTGCCCTCGTCCCGGGCTGGGCTCGGGAAGCAGCTCATAGACCAGTTTTCCCGGCTTGTATTGCCGTATCGCGTGCATGTTTCTCCTGAGAACGGGCCCGTGCCGCCACATCGGCGTCGGAGCAGAAACCAAGACCGGTGCGCTTGAGGCACAGCAGACCGAGCAGACCGCCGTCGCCGTCCACCACGGCCAGCCTCCGCCGGCGGCCGCGCATCGCCAGCCACGTCGCGAGCAGATCGGCCTCGGGGCCGACCACCCGGCCGGTCAGCCGTCCCGCGCGCCACGCGGGCATCCCGCCGGGCAGGCCCGTGAGGTCCGGCCGTTCGACGACGCTCACCAGTACCGCGCCCGCGACGACCAGCGCCACGTGCACGTGGTCGTCGCGGAACAGTTCGCGTACCTGGGCGACGGTCGCCGTGTGATCGAGCAGCTTCGGCGCGCGGAGCATCGCCTCGGCCACGGTCGCGCCACCGAACCGGGTCACTCGGTGTCGTTCCATTCGGTGTCGGCGCGATCGGCCGCGGCGGTGCGTTCCCGGGCGATCTCCAGCGCCCTGCGAGCGGTTTCCTCGTCGGGGTACGGGCCGAGCAGGTCCACGCCACGCGACCGGCGGCCCCGTTCGACCTCACCGGTCCTCGTGTTGAAGTACCAGTCCTGCTCGGGTCCGGCTTCCTGGATCCAGTTCATCGATGCCTCTCAGCTGATTCAGGTGCCTGGCAGCCACGGCGGCTGCCAGGCGGGACAGCCCTCCACCAACGTGTCCGCCGCGGGCGGGCCCCACGTGCCGATCGCGTACGGTCGCGCGGGCGGCGGGTAGGCGAGGAGGGGTTGGAGGATGCGCCAGCTCTCGTCGACCGCGTCCTGCCAGGAGAACAGCCGGTCGTCGCCGTCCAGCGCGTCGGCGAGCAGGCGCTCGTAGGGCGAGCGTGGACTGCCGAGGTCTCGTTCGAAGGTCGTGTCCAGCCGGATCGGCCGCCATCGCCCTCGGTTGTCCAAACCGGACAGACTCAGCCGGAGGGCGGGGGTCGGCGAGACACGGAGCACGATCTGGTTGGCCTCGACCTGCGCCGCGTCGGGCAGGAATCGCAACCGGGGCGTGTGCCGCAGGAACAGCCGCACCTCCGTGGCACTGTCCGGCAGGCATTTGCCCGCTCGCAGGAAGACCGGCACGCCGGCCCAAGGCCAGCTGTCGATCCCCAGCTTCAGCGCGACGTAGGTTTCGGTGTCCGAACCCGGCGCCACGCCGGGCACGGCGTGGTATCCCTCGTACTGCCCGCGCACGGCGGTGTGGACGTCCACCGGCGGGATCGCCTTGAGCACCTCGAGTTTCTTCGCCCGCAGCTCTGCCACGCCAGATCCGATGGGGGCGTCCATCGCGATCAGCGCGAGCAGTTGCAGCAGGTGGTTCTGCACGACGTCTCGCAGTGCTCCGACCGAGTCGTAGAACCGGCCGCGTCCGGCGACGTCCAGCCGCTGCGCCATGGTGATGTGCACGGCCTCGACGCTCTCGCGATCCCACAGCCGGGCCATGCCGTGGTTCGCGAACCGCAGGTATTCGATCTCGATGACCGGTTCCTTGCCGAGGAAATGGTCCACCAGCAGGATCTGCCGGTCGTCCAGCACCTGACGGAGCCGTGCGCGCAGTTCCCGCGCCGAGGCCAGGTCGTCGCCGAACGGCTTCTCCAGTGCCACGCGCGCGTCGGCGAGGAGACTCCTGGCGGAAAGCCGTTCCACGACCGGCGCGAACAACGACGGCGGCAGCGCGAGGTAGTACAGCGGCCGCCGTACGTTCGCCAGTTCCCCGGCCAGTGCCTCGTACAGGTCCGGGTCGTTCGCGTCACCGCCCACGTACGTCAGGCGGCGCACCAGGCGCGCGAAGACCGTTTCGTCGAAAAATTCTCCGGATTTCTCGATCGCCTGCCGCGCCAGATCCCTCAGGTCCGAAGTGGACAACCCGCCGGAAGCGACACCTACCACGGGGCAGCGCAGCACTCCCCGACGTTCCAGCCGGTACAGCGCGGGTAACGTCATCTTCGCCGCGAGGTCGCCGGTGATCCCGAAGATCACGAGCGCTCCGGCCTTCCAGTCCCCCATCGCTTCAGTCCCGGCCGGCTGGAAGCGCGGGAGGGTCGGCCAGGAAACCGGCCGGTGGAACGAAGTACAGGCCGCCCGTGACCGCGGTGGACACGTCGAGGAGCTGGTCCGGTTGCTCGGCGAGGAACATCCTGGTGAGCATCCGCTCCGTCACTCCCGGGTCGGCGGCGTATCCGCAGAAGTAGGTGCCGTACTCGTCGCGGGCGATGGACCCGAACGGCATGTTGTCCCGAAGGATCTTGCGTTCGGTCCCGTCGGGGCCTTCGATCGTGGTGAGCGCGACGTGGGAATCGACGGCCTTCTCCGCGTCCGCGATCTCGACATCGTCGGCCAGATGCCTGCCCACCGCCCGGTCGCGTTCCTCGACCGGCTTGGCGGTCCACTTCGCCAGATCGTGCAGGTACTTCTGCACGATCAGATAGGAGCCGCCGGTGAAGCCAGGATCCTCGTCGGCGACGAGCGCGGCCACACCGGCGGCGTGGCCGACCGGGTTCTCCGTGCCGTCGACGTAGCCGAGCAGATCCCGGCGGTCGAAATAACGGAACCCGACCGTGTCGTCCTGGACCGAGACCGCGGTGTCGAGGCGGGCCACCACCCGGCGAGCAAGTTCGAAACACGGGTACAGCCGCGTCGCCCTGATGTGCAGGAAGAGGTCGCCGGGTGTGGATGGCGCCTGGTGCCTGGATCCGGACAGGGCGCGGAACGGATGGAGCAAGGCCGGGCGCTCACCGGTGAAGAGCCGGTCCCACGCCGCCGAGCCGATGCCCGCGACGCAGGTCAGATGTTCGTCCGGCAACGGGAACCCGACCGACCGGACCATCCCCGCCAGATCCGGTAACAGGTCGTGTACGGCCGCCTCTCCCCCTGCCCCGATCGTCAGGGTCAGGAAGAGCGCGCTTTCGGTCAGCGGCGCGAGAACGGGTTGGGCCAGGTCTTCCGGTGTGCTCACAGCAGTCCCGCGTCTTCGGGGGTCACTTCGCAGGTGCGCTCACGCTGCGTGGAATCGGAGACCTGGACCACCGTGCCGGTCCCGCAGCCGCGCCACGCGACCGCGACCCCTTGCGGCAGTTCGTAATCGGTGCCGATCGCACCACGGGACGCGGTTTCGGCCGGGCCGACGTGGTAGGTCCGGATGTTCCCGGTGCTTTCCCCGTCGACCTTCGTCACCTCGTAGACGAAGATCGCGACCCGCTGGCCGACGGCGGGGAAATCGGGAGGCCACGGATTGTCGAACAGCCCGCCCTGCGGCGTGCCGATGGTCTTGGCGGTGATCGTGCGCTGCTCGCTCATGAGACTTCCCAGGATTCGATGAAAGGTTCGGGGTACGACAGGGGATCAGCGCTCGCCGAGCAGCACCGTGCCGGACCGGCGCGGCGAGCTCAGGCTCAGCGCTTGCAGGGCGGTCACCAGTTCGGCGACCTGCCGGGGTTCGGTCAGCGACCGATCGGTCAGCTCGCGGATCCGGCGCAGCCGGTACCGGACTGTGTTGGCGTGGCAGTGCAGAACCTGCGCCGCCCGTTCGGACGAGCCACCGACGGAGAAGTAGGCCTCCAGCGTCTCCAGCAGTACATCGCGTTCCTCCGCGGACAGGTCGAGTACCGCCCCGAAGACCTCGTCCGCGAGCCGTCGCCCTTCGTCCGGGTCGTAGGCGACGAACGCGGCGAGCGGGCTGGCGCTGAACGCGCGGGCCTCGCGCCGTTCCGGCTGGATGCCGGCGAGGGCCGCGCGGGCGAGATGGAGTGCGCGCGGGGTGTCGGTCAGCGACCGGTACAGCGGGCTGATACCGGTCCGGGCCCTGGCCACGTCCTGCAGTAGCGCCAGCAGCGCGTCGTACTGCTCCTCGCGCAGCGACACGACACCGGCCTGCTGCGTGGGCGTGAGGTGCCACGCCGAGACGATGCCGAGCCGCGCCAGTCGCCGCTCGATGCCGACCAGGCTCTCCTGAGCAAGGCTCAGTGTTTCGGCGGTGACCACCGCGAGCTTGCCGTCCAGCGAAAAGCCCAGTAGCCGTCCCGCTTCCCACGGCCCGGCGTCGAAGACCCGCTGGCCGGTGAACAATGCTTCGGCCAGCGCCGAACGCCGTCGTTGCTGGGCCGCGAGCAGCTCGGCACTCGTCGCCCGATAGGCCTCGGTGACCCGGACCGCGTGGCCGTCGGTGACCTGCCACAGCAGGCTCGCGACGTCGGCCAGCTCGTCCATGGCGCCTTCCGAGGCGGACGCGCGGGCGTGCCGCACGAGCAAGTCCCACAGCATCCCGCAGGCGACCCGGTACACCTGCAGCACTTCGGGCAATGGGGCGCCCTGGTGTGCCCTGCGGGCACCGGTGTCCTCCGGAGCACTCTGGTCGGGGTCTCCGGTCCCGGCCAGCGCGTCGACCATGAACCGCAGGTTCACCGCGATCGACCGGCGCAGGTCGGCGCGCGGCACGATCCTTTCGTCGCGGTAGAGCTCGATACGCTCGCGAACGGCCGCGCACACGTCGTCCACCAGCCGCGGCAGCCGGGCTTCGATCCAGTCGACGAGCGCGGCCGCGACGACGGACGGTCCTTCTCGTATGGGATCGACCGGTGAATCGGCGTCGGTCACGCCGCTTCCTCGGTGTCGGGGTTCCTGCAGGTCACGGTGAGCTTGCCGTCGGCGAGGCCGAGCTGGATCACGGCGCCGTCCCCGACCTCCCCGCCGAGCAGCGCCCGTCCGATCCTGGTCTCCACTTCGCGGGCGAGGAACCGGCGCAACGGGCGCGCGCCGTAGACCGGGTCGAAAC
This sequence comes from Amycolatopsis sp. PSD-21, assembly GCF_055561455.1. Taxonomy (NCBI): domain Bacteria; kingdom Bacillati; phylum Actinomycetota; class Actinomycetes; order Pseudonocardiales; family Pseudonocardiaceae; genus Amycolatopsis; species Amycolatopsis sp. PSD-21. The sequence continues at coordinate 7,073,399 of NZ_CM145712.1, forward strand.
CCTGCTCCGCGATGTAGCGCAGGGTCTCCAGGGGCGCGGCCAGTGTCATCCGCCGCGCCGCCAGCCGCCCGCGCAGATCGGCCAGCATCAGCTCCACGATCCGCTCGATCTCCGGTTCGGTGAGCGGGGTGAACAGCACGATGTCGTCGATCCGGTTCAGGAACTCCGGACGGAAGTGCCCGCGCAAGGCGGCCATGACGGCGTCACGCGCGTCGGGCTTGATCTCCCCGCCGGCGTCGACACCGTCCACGAGGAAGTGGGCGCCGATGTTGGAGGTCATGATGATGACCGTGTTGCGGAAGTCGACCGTGCGGCCCTGCGAGTCGGTGAGCCGTCCGTCGTCGAGGACCTGCAGCAGCGTGTTGAACACGTCCGCGTGCGCCTTCTCGATCTCGTCGAGCAGGACGACCGAGTACGGCTTGCGGCGGACGGCTTCGGTGAGCTGGCCGCCCTCGTCGTGGCCGACGTACCCGGGCGGCGCGCCGATGAGCCGGGAGACCGTGTGCCGCTCCTGGTACTCGCTCATGTCGACGCGGACGATGTTGTCGTCGGTGTCGAACAGGCTCGCCGCGAGCGCCTTGGCCAGTTCGGTCTTCCCGACCCCGGTCGGGCCGAGGAACAGGAACGAGCCGATCGGGCGGCGCGGATCCTTGATCCCCGAGCGGGCGCGGATGATGGCGTCGGCGACCGCCCGCACCGCCTCGTCCTGCCCGATGACGCGTTCGTGGAGGAGGTCGTCCAGCCGCAGCAGTTTTTCCCGCTCGCCCTCCTGCAGCCTGCTGACCGGGATGCCGGTCCACCGTGACACCACGGCGGCGATCTCCTCCTCGGTCACGACCTCACGCAGCAGCCGCGTACCCGCCTGCCGGGCCGCCAGCAGCTCTTCTTCACCCGCGAGTCGTCGTTCGAGCTCGGGCAGCTTGCCGTGCCGCAGTTGCGCGGCCAGGTCGAGGTCGTAGGCGCGTTCGGCGGCTTCGGCGTCGTGGCGGACTCGTTCGATCTCCTCACGCAAGGTCTGGACCTTGTTCAGGGCGGCGCGTTCGGCCTCCCATTGCGTGCGCATCCCGCCGGCTTCGGCGCGCAGATCGGCCAGCTCGCGGCGCAGTTCTTCCAGCCGTGCCCCGCTCGCCGCGTCGTTTTCCTTGGCCAGTGCGGCTTCCTCGATCTCGCCGCGGGTCAGGCGGCGGCTCAGCTCGTCGAGTTCCGCGGGCATCGAATCGATTTCCGTGCGCAGCATCGCGCACGCCTCGTCCACCAGATCGATCGCCTTGTCCGGCAGGAACCGGTCCGAGATGTACCGGTGGGACAGCACGACGGCGGCGACCAGAGCGCTGTCCTGGATCTTGACGCCGTGGAACACCTCGAGTCGTTCCCTGAGCCCCCGGAGGATGGAGATGGCGTCTTCGACCGACGGCTCGTCCACCAGCACGGGCTGGAACCGGCGTTCGAGAGCCGCGTCCTTTTCGATGTACTTGCGGTACTCGTCGGCCGTCGTGGCGCCGATGAGGTGCAGTTCGCCGCGGGCGAGCATCGGCTTGAGCATGTTGCCCGCGTCCATCGCGCCTTCGGTGGCCCCGGCGCCGACGACCGTGTGCAGTTCGTCGACGAACAGCAGGATCCGGCCCTCGGCGGCCTTCACCTCGTTGAGCACCGCCTTGAAACGCTCTTCGAACTCGCCCCGGTACTTCGCCCCGGCCACCAGTGCGCCGAGGTCGAGGGAGAAGACCGTCTTGCCCTTCAGCCCCTCCGGCACGTCGCCGCGGTCGATCCGCTGCGCCAGTCCCTCGGCGATCGCGGTCTTGCCGACCCCCGGTTCACCGGTGAGCACGGGGTTGTTCTTCGTCTTGCGCGAGAGGATCTGGATCACGCGGCGGATCTCGGCGTCACGGCCGATGACCGGGTCGAGTTTGCCCGCCGCGGCGTCGGCCACGAGGTCGCGGCCGTACTTTTCCAAGGCCTCATAAGCGGATTCCGGCGTCGCGGAGGTGACGCGCTGGTTGCCGCGCACCTTCCGCAGCACCTCGAGAAACTTGTCCCGGGTCAGCCCGGCGGATCGCAACAGCCGTCCGGCGGCGCTCGTGGCGCCTTCCTCCACCAGAGCCGCGACGAGGTGCTCGACCGAGACGTAGTCGTCCTTGAGCCGTCCGGCCTCACGGTCGGCGGCGTCGAGCGCACGAGCGAGCCGGGCGGTCACGCGCGTCTCACCAGGGGCGGAGGCCTGCCCGGTGACCTTGGGACGGCGCGCGAGTTCGGCCTCGACTTCGCCGCGCAGCAGGGCCGGGTCCGCGCCTGCCTCGGTCAGCAACCGCGGGACGAGTCCGTCGGGCTGGTCGAGCAGGGCCAGCAGCAGATGCTCGCCGTCGACATCGGGGTGGCCGAGCCGCAGCGCGGCGGTCTGGGCGTCGTGCAGCGCTTCCTGGGATTTCTGGGTGAGCCTGTTCGGGTCCATGATCAGTCTCCGCTGCGTCGAGATCGGGTACGAAGGGCCGCCTCGAGTTCCGCGATGCGGTCGAGCAGGTCGGCGACGAGGCCGACGGCGGCGTAGTTGAGCGGCAATCCGGCACGCAGACGCCGGATCCGGGCCGCGGCCACGAGTTCTCCGGCCCGGAACCACAGTTCTCCGCCGCTGTCCGTGACGGGTTCGAACAGGCCGAGCGCGGTCAAGCGGCGGACCAGTTCCTCGGACAGCCCGGTCGCGTGCGCGAAGGTCTTCAGGTCGAGGTAGGCGGCGCCGGGGTGGCGCACCAGCGCGTAGGTGGTCATCGCCGGTCGGAGCTCCTCGGGTTGAATGCGGACACCGCGGCCAGTCGTTCGAACTGTTCCCGTTCCTCGTCGGTCAGCTCGGCCGGGACGACCACGGAGGCCTTGGCGTAGAGATCGCCCGCCGCGCCGCGGGGATGGGGAAGCCCGCGGCCGCGCAGCCGGAGCCTCCGCCCGGTCGACGTGCCCGGCGGCACCTTCAACTTCGCTTCCCCGCCGGGGATTTCGAGCGTCACGGTGGTTCCCAGTGCCGCTTCCCACGGCGACAGCGGGAGATCGACCGTCAGGTCCCGGCCGTCGACGCGGTACCGCCGATGCGGCGCGAGGTGCACGATCAGGTACAGGTCACCCGGCGGCGCGCCGTCCGTGCCGCGCCCACCCTGGCCGGCGAGCCGGATCCGCTGGCCGTCGGTGACACCGGCAGGGATGTCGACCTCGATCGTGCGCGGGCCCAGGGTGATCGACCGTTTGCCACCGTGGTGCGCGTCTTCGACGGTGAGTTCGATCGAGGCTTCCTGGTCCGCGCCGGGCATCGGACCGTGCCGCCGGGTCCGGCCGCCGAAGATCCCGCCGAGCAGGTCTTCGAGGTCGATGTCCTCGGCGCTCCCGAACGGGCTCCCCGTGGTGAACGGGCCACCGGACCTGGCCCGCGCCCACGTTTCCGGGTCCATCCCGTCGGGGACCTGCCGGAAATCCGGGCCGAACGCGTCGTAACGGCGGCGGGTCTCCGGCTCCGACAGCACGTCGTAGGCCTCGGAGATCTCCTTGAACCGGTCTTCGGCGCCGGGGTCCTTGTTGATGTCCGGGTGGTACTGCCGGGCCAGTTTCCGGTACGCACGCTGGATTTCCGCCTGGTCCGCGGTCCGGCCCACGCCCAGGACGGTGTAGAAGTCCTGCGCCATCAGTCCTGCCTCGCCACCACGACCGCGGCCGGGCGCAATTGGTTCGGCCCTTCCCCGTAGCCCGGCCGCACCACTTCGATGATGGTGCCCGCAGGCGCATCCCCCGCCTGGACGGTGCTCACCGCTTCGTGAGCGGACGGATCGAACGGCGTCCCGGCCTCGTCTGCGCGGCGGGAGAAGCCCAGCCGTGTCATGACGGCGTCGGCCAGCTCCCGGACGGCCCTGACCCCTTCGACGATCGAGGCGGGGTCGGCGTCCGCGTGCGCCAGCGCGATGTCCAGGTTGTCGAGTACCGGCAGCCACGCGGCCGCAGTCCGGATCCGCTCGATGTCGGCGAGCTGTTCGGCCTCGCGCGCCGTGCGTTTGCGGTAGTTGTCGAAATCCGCCGAGACGCGCCGCACGTGGTCTTCCAGGCCCTTGATCTGTTCGCGCAGCGCCGTCTCGTCGACCTGGTCGTCGTGCGCGGTGTCCTCTGTCGTCATCGCGATCAGGACGTCGTGAACTCTGCGTCGACGACGTCGTCGTCACCGTCGGCGGGCGGCTTGGCTTCCCCGGGGGTGACCGCGGCGAGACCGTGGTAGAGCTGTTGCAGCTCGGCGGTCAGCGACCGGAGCCGGTCGAGGCCGGCTTCCTGGTCGTTCTTCAGCAGCTCTCGCGCGTCCCCGACCAGTATCTCGGCACGCGCCTTGTCGTGCACGGCCACGCTCTCGCCGAGCTCGGTCAGCCGTCGTTCGACCTGATAGGCGGCCTGGTCGAGCGTGTTGCGCGCGTCGACCAGCTCGCGGAGCCGCGCGTCTTCGGCCCGGTGCTCCTCGGCGTCGGCCACCATCCGCTCGACTTCGGCACCGTCCAGATTGGAGCTCTCGCTGATGGTGATGCGCTGTTCGGCGCCGGTTTCCTTGTCCTGCGCGGAAACATTGAGGATGCCGTTGGCGTCGATGTCGTAGACGACCTCGATCTGCGGGACACCGCGCGGAGCGGGGCGGATGTTCTCCAGCCGGAACCGGCCCAGCACCCGGTTGTCCGCGGCCTTCTCGCGTTCACCCTGCAGCACCACGACGTCCACGGCGGACTGGTCGTCCTCGGCGGTGCTGAACGTTTCCTTGCGCCGAGCCGGGATCGTGGTGTTGCGCTCGATGACCTTGGTCATCATGCCGCCGAGGGTCTCGATGCCGAGCGACAGCGGCGTGACGTCGAGCAGCAGGACGTCCTTGGCCTCACCCTTGATGATCGCCGCCTGGACCGCCGCGCCCAGCGCGACCACCTCGTCCGGGTTCACCGTCATGTTCGGGTCCTTGCCACCGGCCAGGCGGCGCACCAGTTCCTGCACCGCCGGGATCCGCGTGGATCCGCCGACCAGGATCACCTCGTCGATGTCGTTCGGGGAGAGCTTCGCGTCGGAGATCGCCTGCTCGACCGGGCCGCGGCACCGTTCGACTAGGTCCGCGGTGATCTGGTCGAACGTCGACCGCATGAGCGTGGTGTTGAGGTGTTTCGGCCCGGAGGCGTCCGCGGTGATGAACGGCAGGTTGATCGTCGTGCGGGTGACCGACGACAGCTCCTCCTTGGCCTTCGCCGCCGCTTCGAACAACCGCTGCAGGGCCTGGGGGTCCTTGCGCAGGTCGATCCCGTTGTCCCGCTCGAACTCGTCCGCGAGGTGGTCCACGACGCGCCGGTCGAAGTCGTCACCGCCCAGATGGGTGTCCCCCGCGGTGGACCGCACCTCCACGACACCGTCGCCGATGTCGAGCACGCTCACGTCGAACGTGCCGCCGCCGAGATCGAAGACCAGCACGGTCTCCTGCTGCTTCTTGTCCAGACCGTAGGCCAGCGCGGCGGCGGTGGGCTCGTTGATGATCCGCAGCACCTCGAGCCCGGCGATCCGGCCGGCGTCCTTGGTCGCCTGACGCTGTGCGTCGTTGAAGTACGCGGGAACGGTGATGACGGCCTCGGTCACCTTCTCACCGAGGAACTTCGATGCCTCGTCGACGAGCTTGCGCAGGACCAGCGCCGACACCTCTTCAGGGGCGTACCGCTTGCCGTGCACGTCGAAGCGGACCGCCCCGTCCGAGCCGGGGACGACGTCGAAGGCGACGGCGTCCAGCTCGCTCGAGACCTCGTCGTGGCGGCGCCCGACGAACCGCTTCGCCGATGAGATCGTGCCCTTCGGGTTCAAGATCGCCTGACGGCGCGCCAGCTGGCCGACGAGCCGTTCACCCGAGTCGGTGTAGGCGACGACCGACGGCGTCGTCCGCGCGCCGTCGGCGTTGGCGATCACCACCGGCTGGCCGCCCTCCAGCACCGCGATCACCGAGTTGGTCGTCCCCAGGTCGATGCCTACCGCTTTCGCCACGGCGTGTTCCTTCCAGCGCAGTCGCTCACACGAATTCCCGTGTCGGGAACAGTGAATTCGTGACCGGTCTACTTGAGCCCCGATAAGGGCGTCAAGACGGAAAGATGTGCGCCTGAATTGCGACCAGGCATTTTCCGCCAGCGTTGTGGGACGCCACTAAAAAGTTTGTCATCCGGTCACAACGGGCCGTTCACAATTGTGCTCGGTGATGCCCGAATGCGCCTCTCGTGCTTGAATCAGAACCGGAACGAAGGCATGCCGAGAGGATGACGGTGACAGAGCGACAAGGGGACGGGCCGGACGGACGCGAGCCGGAGTTCAAGCCCTACCACCATCCGGCCGCGGGCTGGGGCGCGGCGAAGAGCGTGACGAAGTTCCTCGTGCAGGAAAAGGAGCTGGTGGCGGGTCCGCAGGCGATCCTGCGGATGAATCACGAGAACGGCGGCTTCGACTGTCCCGGCTGCGCGTGGCCCGACGACACCAAGGGCCTCCATCTGGACATCTGCGAGAACGGGATCAAGCACGTCGCCTGGGAGATGACCCGGAAACGAGTCGGCCCGGAATTGTTCGCCGAGCACACGGTGTCCGAACTCCGGAAATGGAGTGACACCGAACTCGAGGCACACGGCAGACTGACCGAACCGATGCGCTATGACGCCGGAATTGATCGGTATGTCCCAATTTCCTGGCAGGAAGCGTTCGACCTCGTCGGCCGCACACTGCGCGATCTGGATTCACCGGATCAGGCGGCGTTCTACACCTCCGGAAGGCTCGGCAACGAGGCCACGTTCCTGTACCAGCTGTGGGTGCGGGAGTACGGCACGAACAACCTCCCCGACTGCTCGAACATGTGTCACGAGGCGAGCGGGAGGGCACTGCAGGCCGCGATCGGCACGGGTAAAGGGACGGTCGACATCCACGACTGGGAGGAGGCCGACGCGCTCTTCATCCTCGGGGTCAACGCCGCCTCGAACGCGCCGCGCATGCTCACCGCGCTGGCCGAGGCCTACCGCCGGGGCGCGCAGATCGTGCACGTCAATCCCCTGGTCGAGGCGGGAGCGACCCGCACGATCATCCCGCACGACTTCGCGCGGATGGCCACCTTCCGCGCCACCCCGACCTCCACCCTGAACCTGCAGCCGCGGATCGGCGGCGACATGGCCCTCCTGCGCGGGATGGCGAAGGCCCTGCTGGAGATGGCCGAGACCGACCCGGAGGTACTCGACACCGGGTTCCTCGCGGCGTATACGTCCGGTTTCGAGGAGTACCGCGCCGCCTGCCAGGAGATCTCGTGGGCCGAACTCGAGCGGCAGTCGGGCCTGACCGAGTCCCAGATCCGCGCCGCGGCCGGGGTCTACCGCTCGGCCGAGCGCTCGATCATCAGCTGGTGCCTCGGCGTGACCCAGCACGAACACGGTGTGGACACCGTGCGCGAGATCGTGAACCTGCTGCTGTTGCGCGGCAACCTCGGCCGCCCGGGCGCCGGGCCCTCGCCGGTACGCGGGCACAGCAACGTCCAAGGCAACCGGACGTGCGGCATCGACCATCGGCCGTCCGCCGACTTCCTCGACCGGCTCGCCGAGGTCTGCGGGATCACGCCGCCACGGCACCACGGGCTCGACACCGTGAACACGATCGAGGCGATGCACCGCGGTGACGTGAAGGTGTTCGTCGGCATGGGCGGCAACTTCGTGCTCGCCGCCCCGGACACGCCCTACACCGCGGCCGGGCTGGCGAAATGCGAGCTGACCGTGCAAGTCAGCACGAAGCTCAACCGCAGCCATCTCGAACACGGGAAGCAGGCCCTCATCCTGCCCTGCCTCGGCCGCACGGAACGAGACCTCCAGGTGGCGGGGCCGCAGGCCACGTCGGTCGAGGACGCGATGAGCATGGTGCACCTCTCGGTCGGCAAGCGGACGCCGGCCTCGCCGTATCTCCTGTCCGAGCCCGCGATCATCGGCGGGATGGCGCGCGCGACGCTGCCGGACAGCGCGACGCCGTGGGAGGACTACGTCGGCGACTACGACCGCATCCGCGACACGATGTCGCGGGCACTGGACGGGTTCGAAGACTTCAACGAACGGGTGCGGCAACCCCTCGGGTTCCGGCTCCACCAGGCGGCACGCGAACGGGTCTTCCACACGCCGTCGGGCAGGGCGGAGTTCTCCACCGCGGACGTTCCCGACGTGGTCCCCGCCCCGGGGACGCTCGCACTCGGCACGATGCGGTCGCACGATCAGTGGAACACCACGATCTACTCCGACAACGACCGCTACCGCGGTATCAAGAACCTGCGCACGCTGATCTTCCTGAACTCCGCGGACATGCGCGAGCGCGGTCTGTCCGAGTTCGACCCGGTCGACATCACGAGCACCGCCAAGGACGGCACCACCCGCTCGCTCAAGGGCTACCTCGCGGTGCCGTACGACATCCCGCCCGGCTGCGCCGCCGGGTACATGCCGGAGATGAACGTGTTGTGCGCGATCGGCGACTACAGCACCCAGAGCGATCAGCCACTGATGAAGCATCTGAAGGTGACGGTCGAGCGTTCCCGATGAGACCCGATCCGCTCCGCCTGGACGACATCCGCCAGTACGAGGTCAGCGCGCGAGCCCACTCGGGATTCCCGTTGAGCAGCAAGGAGTTCGCGGGCGAAGCGAACGAACAGGAGTGGAAGTTCTACGTCCACAGCACCGAAACCACGGTCGCGCTACGGGCGCGGCTGGCGATGGAAACCCCGGACGCGAGCTACGTCGTGGACGCCGTCGTGCGACACCGTTCACCGCTGAACCGTCCGTCCTGCAGGACTTCCTGAACGGCGAAGCGATGCCGAAGATCCGTGCCGAAGCGATCTGCTGGGCACCTACGACCCCCGCACCTCGCCGATCATCGTGGGCGCCGACGAACTCGACCCAGCCCCTCAGCCGACGAATCGAGGTTTCCCAGGACATGAACGACGACGAACCACCGCAGAGACAAATCGAAATACTGTCCACCTGGACCAGGTCTCTGCGCAGCGAGCTGGACCGGATGCGAGATATCAACTTGCGCTTGCGCCGGCAACTCTCAACCAGTATTACGGGATTGCAAGCCGACGAGGAAGAGAACAGACACAAGCATCTGTCTCTTCGGTTCGCGAACCTCTTGCAACAGTCCTGCCGTCGGCTGGTCGCGATCTCGCTCGCCGGCACAGGCGAACCCGCCGACGCCGAGCGGATCGCCATCGAACTGAGCCGGGTGGCCAGGATCCTGCTCTCCGAATCGGCATCACCTGCCGGATTGTGCCGTCACCTTGGCCTGGACCCCGGCACCTATGGGCCCGAGATCGGTGAACTCCTCGTTCGGATCGCCGCCGTCGCCGGCAGGCTGCCGAACGCACAGTGGGACTTCCAAGCGACCATCGGCGCACCACTCGACGCCCGACGGCAAGCACCCTGGGAAACCTGCGACCCCGGAGCACCGGTGAAGTTCGTCGTGACCCCTTCCTGGCGATCCGGCCACCGCGTTCACATCAGGCAGACCGTATACACCGACTGACCCTGTCATCGGAAACAAACATTTTTGTAGACGATATTCATCCCTGTGGATTTTCCTATACTGACACCATGTCCAACAAAACACCGCACGAAGAAGAAATCGAAAAAGAGGAAGAGCGAAGCGAGGAAGAGAAGCACCGGCTCGAAGAGGACGAGGAACGACGGCTCCGCTGACAGTCCTTCCCGGCATCCCCGAAGGAGAAGCACGATATCGCCTCGGTCGGCTCTCGCACGCATGTCGGCGCACCTGGGCCCCGCACCGGATGACTGGTCACACGCGTGCCGGGTCGCGATCGGCTTGCTCGTCCCCGGACTGGCCCTGGTTGTCCTCGGATATCCGGAGCTGATCATCTATGCCGTGTTCGGCTCCTTCACCGGGATGTACGGCCGGACCGGCACTCGCCGTTCCCGGCTGCGTCACCAGGCGCAAGCCGGAGCGGTCCTGTCGACCGCGGTGGGGATCGGGTCGTTCCTGTCCGGGAACCAGGCACAGCCATGGATCCTGGTCTCCACCGTGACCGCTTTCGCCTTCGCCGGTGCCCTCGTGACGACCCGCCTCGGCCTCACCCCGCGCGGTCCCTTCTTCGGCATCTTCGCGCTCGGCGCAACGGCCACGGTTCCGGCGCGGGTCCCACCCTTGGCCGCGCTGTCGATCTGCGCGGGCACCGTGGTGTTCTCCGTCCTCATCGGACTCACCGTGGCCGGACGTGCCCAGGGACCGATCGCCGCGCGCTGCCTCCGCGGCTGGTGCGGCCGGGGACGGCGACTGTCGTGCTCGTTCGTCCACGCCGTCCGGTACGCCCTCGCCGTCCTGACCGCGGGCGCCGCCGGCCTGTTGCTGGGTGTCGACCATGCCAACTGGGCCATGGCTTCCGCCGCGGTGCCGCTGGCGGTGGCGGACACCCGCAGCCTTCTTCACCCCGGCATCGGCAGCGTCGTCCACCGAAGCCTGCATCGCGTCGGAGGGACACTGGCCGGGCTGGTCGTCACCGCCGGGCTGCTCCAACTGCATCTCGGCACCACGTCACTCGCCGTCGTCGTGATGGTGCTGCTGTTCCCGACCGAGCTGTTCATGGCGCGGCACTACGGCCTGGCGTTGGGGTTCTTCACCCCGCTGATCATGGTGATGACCGAATTGGCCTCCCCCGCCGAGCCGGCGACGCTGCTCACCGCACGGCTCGTGGACACCTTGATCGGCGTCACCGCCGGGATCGCGGCCTCGGTCGTCGTCCGCGGGCCATGCCGATCGGCCGACGACGAGCTAAGGCTCACCGGTTTCCGCCGACGCCCCGTCGGCTGAGCCACCACGGGCGGGATCGAGGCTCAGAGCCTGCACCGCGGTCACCAGTTCCGCCACATCACGAGGGTCGGTCAACGACTTGCCGGTCAGTTCCCGGATCCGGCGCAACCGATACCGGACGGTGTTGGCGTGACAGTGCAGGACACGCCCGGCCCCGTCCGTCGAGCCGCCCTGATCGAAGTAGGCACGCAACGTCTCGAGCAGGACGTCGCGCTCCTCCGATGGCAGGTCGAGCACCGCGCCGAAGACCTCGGCGGCCAGGCGGCGTCCCTCGTCGGGGTCGTAAGCGACGAACGCGGCGAGAGGACTGGAGCCAAAGGCTCGCACAGCGGGCTGTCCAGGCGGCAGACCGGCGAGCGCGGTCCGGGCGAGATGCAGCGCCCGCGGGGTCTCGGTCAACGACCGGTACAGCGGACTCACCCCGGTGCGAGCCACCGCGACGTCCTTCACGATCGACATCATCGTGTCGCGTTGCTCATCGCGGAGCGAGATCACTCCTGCCTGCATCGTGGTAGTGAGCTGCCAGGCCGAGACCATCCCGGCCTCGGCGAGCCGCTGCTCGACACCGAGCAGGCTCTCCTCGGCCAGGCCCCGGGTCTCCGCGGCCACCACGGCCAGCTGCCCGTCCACAGCCAGGCCGAGCAACCGCCCGGCCTCCCACGCGCCGGCGTCGAACACCCGCTGACCGGTGAACAGGGCCGCGGCCAAAGCAGACCGACGCCGATGCTGCGCGATCAGCAACTCCGCGCTGGCCGCCCGATACGCCTCGGTCAGCCGCACGGCGTGCTCGTCGGCGACCCGCCACAAGAGGCTCGCCACGTCGACGAGACCGTCGGCCGCGTCCGGCCGGGTCATGTCCCTGACATGCTCGACCAGCAGGTCCCAGAGCATCGCGCAGCCGATCCGGTACACCTGCAGCACCTCCGGCAACGGCGCCCCCTGGCGCGCGCGACGGCGACCCGTCTCGCCCGGCGCCGCCTCCTCGATCGACCTGGCGGAGTCGCCCAGCGCGCCGACCATGAACCGCAGGTTCACCGCGATCGACCGATGCAGGTCGGCACGCGGCACGATTTTCTCGTCCCCATACAGGTCGATGCGCTCGCACACCGCGGCGAACACCTCGTCGATCAGCCGGGACAACCGGCTCTCGGCCCAGGCGACGAGTTCAGCGAACGCCGGGTCACTCATCGAAGCTTCCCGTCACCATCGCCAACCCCTCATCACCGAGCCTGTCATCACCGTGAGGGCAACCGTATTGCGCTATCCGAACGCGCGCCTCCCGGCATCCTGCCGACTCACCCACGCCGAGCCGGAAGGCGGAACCCGAGTTCGAGACTCGCGAGATGGTCCGTCACCCCGGTCGCCAGGCGCACGGCCGCGTAGTTGAGCGAGAACCCGGCGCGCAGCCGCTCGAAGCGAGCGACCGCGTACGACCTCGGCGACAGGAACCAGCGCCGCGCCAAGGCATCGTCCGCGAACGAATCCAGCCCCGGCAAGGGTGGGTCCGTCGGCCGTCGAACGAGATAGCGCGTCATGCGGACCTCCTCACCCGCATTTCGCCACACACGATTCTCGGAGGTCAAGACCGATCTTGGTCAGATCGCGAGTTCCCTTTGCTTTTTGTGGCACAGCATCAACAATTCTGTTCACGGTGACATCGCGAACAGGATGGTGCACCACCGAACTCGATCACGTCAGATTGCCGCTACAGCGCTCATCGTCGCTCAGGAGAGACATCCGCTCGTGCGTTCCAGGCGAGAGCGGTCTCTGCCGAGACGACCTGACCTGCTGTCGGCGGCGGGAAATGGGTGCCGAGCACCAGGGTGCCGGTGTCGGCGAGTGAGGCGAGCAGTGAACGCCGGGTGGCCTCGGCGCGGACGGGATCGATGTCCACGCAGCTGCCGATGTCCGGCCGGGGGATCTGGACCGGATGGTGGAGGCTGTCGCCGGTGATCAAAGCGGTCTCGCCACCGCTGGCGAGCCGGACGGCAACGTGCCCAGGCGTATGACCGGGCGTCGGCACGAGCCGCACGCCGGGGGCCACGTCCACCCCGTCGGCGGGCACGTCGATCAGGTCCAGCAGCCCCGCGTCCTCGACGGGATGCACGGAGTCCCGGAACATCTGCCGCCGGGGCTCGTCCATGTCGTAACCCGCCCAGAATTCCCGTTCCACGCGGGAGGTGAGGTACCGGGCGTTGGGGAAGGTCGGCACCCAGTCATCCGCCTCCAGCCGTGTGTTCCAGCCCACGTGGTCGGCGTGCAGATGGGTCAGCACCACCAAATCGACCGACTCCGGCGAAAACCCCGCGGCGGCGAGCTCGTCGAGGTAGCCGGTCCGCAGGTCGTGCCAAGCGGGGTTGGCTCGGCGCTTCCCGTTCCCGATCCCGGTGTCCACCAGGATCTTCAGGCCGCCCGCCGAGATTGCGAAGCTGTGGGTGGCCAAGCGCAGCGTGCCGTCGTCGTCGGCGAAATCGGGGCGTAGCCACCCGTACCCGGCCACGACCTCGGGCGTCGCGGTGGGCAGCAGCCAGGGGCCGGTCGCCGGCGGCAGCACCACCTCGTCCACGCGCCGCACGGTGAAGTCCCCCACGGTCCAGCAGGATCCGCCCATCTCTCCTCCATCTAAAAGCAACATATTTGCTTTAGCTGACTGTATGCCCTACTGTCGCTTAAAGCAAATATTTGGCTTTTGGAGTTGACATGCCCGAACTCGGCCCTTCCGACGCGGCGAGCTTGGCCGCCCGCGCGGGGCTACCCCTGCCCGCCGACCGGCACGCCGACGTGGCCACCACCGCCAACCACATCCATTCCGTCATCTCGGTCCTGCGCGAGCTGGACTTCGAGGACACCGCGCCATACCGAAGGGAAGACCACGATGGAGCCGTATGAGCTGACCCTCGACGCCGCCGCGCACGCGATACGGAGACTGGAGCTGTCGCCGGTCGAACTCGTCGATTCGGTGCTGGAACGCCTGGCGCGGGCCGACCCTCGCCTCGGCGCCTACGTCACCGTGACCGCGGACTCCGCGCGCGAGTCGGCGCGCCGCGCCGAACAGGAGATCGCCGCAGGGATCCTGCACGGCCCCCTTCATGGGATCCCGATGGCGCTGAAAGATCTCATCGACGTCGCGGGGCTGCCGACCACGGGCAGTTCGCGCGTGCGGGCCGGGCACCGTGCCACCGCCGACAGCGCGGTCGCGGCCCGGCTCGCGGCGGCGGGCGCGGTGGTCGTCGGCAAGACCCACACCCACGAGTTCGCCTACGGCCTCGTCACGCCGCAGACGGTCAACGCCTGGGATCCCGGCCGCGTCGCGGGCGGGTCCAGCGGCGGATCGGCCGTCGCGGTCGCGTCGGGCACGGCGACGTTCGCACTGGGCACCGACACGGGTGGCTCGATTCGGACACCCGCGGCGCTGAACGGCGTGGTCGGGCTCAAACCGACGTTCGGCCTGGTGCCGCGCGACGGTGTGGTCTCGCTGTCGTGGTCGCTGGACCACGTCGGCCCGCTCACCCGCACGGTGACGGACGCGGGGCTCGTGCTGTCCGCGCTGACGGGCGGCAGACCGTACACAGTGGACACTGAGATCGCCGGTCTGCGCATCGGTGTTCCACGCAACCACTATTTCGACCGCGTCGACCCCGAGGTCGAGTCCACCGTGCGCGCGGCGATAACCCGGCTGGAGTCACTCGGAGCCCAGCTGGTCGAGGTCGAGATCCCCATGGCGCGCTACATCCAGGCGACCCAGTGGGGACTGATGGTCCCGGAGGCCACCGCCTACCACGAACGGACGCTGCGCACGACGCCGGAGCTGTACGGACCCGACGTGCGGATACTTCTCGAGGCGGGAGAACTCGTGTCCGCCGGCGACTACCTGCGTGCCCAGCGGGCGCAAACCCTGATGCGGCGGGAATGGCTGCGCCTGATGGAGTCCGTCGACATGATCGCCGCACCGGCCGTGCCGGTGACCGCGGTACCCATCGGGCAGCAAAGCGTGACTTGGCCGGACGGCGGCACGGAAAGCGTGGCCGACGCCTACGTACGACTGTCGGCTCCCGCCAACATCACCGGACTGCCTTCGCTGACGGTGCCTGCCGGCCGCGATAGCGCCCGGATGCCCATCGGCCTTCAGCTCATGGGCCGTCCGTACGCGGAGGACGTGCTGCTGCGCGCCGGCCGGGCCTACGAACGGTCAGCCCAGTTGGCGGAAGACCTGAGCACGTGCTCGACGGCTTAAGCTGGACGGCATGAGCCGCAGGTCGATGGTGCGTCCCGGAGGTCGCAGCGCCAGGGTCCAGGAATCGGTACACGCGGCCGTGCGTGAGCTCGAGGCCGAGGCCGGGCGCGACGCGTTGTCCGTGCCTCAGATCGCCGCCAGGGCAGGGGTCACGCCCTCGACGATCTACCGCCGGTGGGGCGATCTCCGCGAGCTGCTTTCCGACGTCGCCGTGGCCCGCCTGAGGCCGGAGGCACCACCGGAGGACCGAGGCGCGCTCGTCGCGGACCTGGAGGCCTGGGCCGAACAGTTCCTCGACGAAATGTCCTCGCCCCCGGGACGCGCCTACATCCGCGACGCCCTGCTCGGTGACCCGGACGGCACCAACGCCGGCCAGTGCTCGGCATACGCGGCCGAGCAGATCGAAGTGATCCTCGCAAGGGCCGCCGAACGGGGCGAACAGGCGCCGGACGTGGAGACGGTGCTCGACCGCGCGGTCGCGCCGATGATGTACCGCATCCTGTTCCGGCCGGGCGAACTCGGCCCCGAATACGCCCGGAAACTGGTGGCGACACTCTTCGGCGGGGCCACTGAGCGGACCTGATCAAGGATTTCGATCCGACGTGTGGCGACCGAACTCAATGAAATTCGCCAGTGTGATCTTCAAACAACCAGGTCGATCAGTGTCATCCCGGATCGTGAAGACGAGCTGCTGGACGCAGTCGGACGGTTCTTCGCCGACCCGCATCTTCGGACCTGACCGCACGTCCATTCTGGAAGCCGACCTGGCCACAGTGGACGACACCGCCGTCCGGACACGCGCAGCAGGGCGTGCGCGGTCGTTCGGCGACGCGGCAGCAGCGCACGATCGAGGTGCCCGGCGCGGGGGCGAGATCGAACACGAGCCGATCCGGCGGGCGGCCCCCGTCGCCGTCGACGGTCCATTGTGGAACGCGCCGCCCACACCACGACGGCGAGCTCGTCCCGCAACAGAGCACGGTATTCGACCGGCATCGCCAGGTGCGGCACCGGCCCGATCCCCTCGGCGCGCTGCACGCCACGGCAGAACCGGGCCGAGCGGCCGTACTTCGGGTACACCGGCACCGGCGGCCTCAACCCCTACCGCGGTCTGCCCAGCACCACCCCGGCCCCGGCGGGATGGACTTCTTCCAGGCGGCCGACGGCCAGTGCCACGCGGTCTACCACTGGTGGAACCCATCCGGCTTGTAATGGCCCCGCCGCAGCGCGCGGCGGGGCCGCTGGAGTGTCACAGTCCTGAAAGTCGCGCTCGATGACATCACCTGCCTTTCACGCAGCCGTGCCGGACTCACGAACCGGGTACCGGAGGTGAACGCTGCCGCATCCAGCGCTCACCAACGTGGATCGCCGGACACGGACACGCTGTCGGTGAACGCGCCGGCCGTGCGATCCGAGCGGCCCGTGATCGCTCGGACGGAGCTACGCCCCGCGAACGCCGAGGGGGAATGCGTGAGACATCGGCAAAAGAGGCCGCGATGATCGACTCGAACTCGGTGCGCAGCCACACCCGGTCCGCGTACACCAGCTCGGCGAACGCTTCGTTCACCGCTGTACGGCGGATACCGTGCCGCATGTCGATCACTCCCCGGAACGTCGTAGGGACCGAAGCCAGGTCAAGCCATCTCTGAAAAACTATGTAACCCGCCTTGCCGAGGATGTCAAGCCCGCATACTTGCGGCCCCGCACGCGACGTGCTATGAGAGAATTAGCACTCGGGGGTCGAGAGTGCTAACGAACCACGCCTCTCCACAAGGACGGAAAGCATGACAGCTGTGATCGTTTTCAGCACCGTGGTCACGGGCATCGTCGCGATGGTCGCCGTCGCCGCCCGCAGACACCACCTGGACGATCTCACCCGCGACTGACACGGACTCCGCTCACGAACCGATGGAGCATTCATGGGGTTGAACAAAGTCTGGATACGCACTCTCAGCGATGGTCTTCTCCGTGCCGACCAGGTCATCGGGCTGACCGCGCACGCCACCCCGTCCATTCCCGGCAAATCCCCGCGCTGGCTGTTCGACGCCACCGTCGCGGTCCCCGCGGGCAGCGGCAACACCAGCGGCTGGGACGTCGGCATCCTGCATCGCACACTGATCCAGACACCCGTCGAACCGGTCGAGGCACCCGACGAACTCGCCCGTCTGCTGGCCCGCCTCGACGAGCCGGGCACGGCCGGGATCATCGAACCGATTGCCGACCGCATCGCGGACGGAGCCGGCCGGATTCGTTTCCGCTTCAGCTCCTTCGGCGATTCCTCGCCGGACACCACGGCGGCCGGACAGGAACACGAAGCGGCGAGCCGCCGTTGAAAAGAACGAAGGCACACGCTTTCGCCACGAAGAAGTGGCGATACGAGGAAGGAGGCAATTGTGATGTTGATGCGAACCGATCCGTTCCGTGAGCTGGACAGGCTCACCCAGCAGTTCCTGGGCGCCAACGGCACCGCTTCCCGCCAAGTGATGATGCCGATGGACGCCTACCGGTCCGGCAACGAATACGTGGTGGCGTTCGACCTGCCCGGCGTCTCGCCGGATTCGATCGAAATCGACGTGGAACGCAACGTACTGACGGTCAAGGCCGAACGCACCCTCGAACCGGGCGGGGACGCCGAGGTCCAGGTGGCCGAGAGGCCTCGCGGGGTGTTCAGCCGTCAACTGTTCCTGGGAGACACGCTGACGACCGACGACATCAGCGCGGATTACGACGTCGGGGTGCTTACCCTGCGCATCCCGATCGCCGAACAGGCCAAGCCACGCAAGATCGCCGTCACCAGTGGCGAAAAGGCCAAGCAGATCAAGCCCTGACCGTTCCCGAGTTCCTCTCGACGCGGAGCGGCCCGCCCTTCCGCGGTGCGGGCCGCGCCCCCTCAGCGCAGGAGTACCGCGATGCTCGACGACGAAAAGCCCGTGGCGGACGTGGCCGACCAGCACCGGCTCGCCCACGCGGGGGACGGTGAGCCCGGCGAACACTTCGACGAGGAAATGGCCACGGCGTTCGACGCGAACCGGATACCGGAGGCCGATCCCGCCGACGTGGCCGACCAGCGACGTGGTGTTCCCGCGCTCGCGGACCGGGAACCCTGGCACTGACAGGGTTTCAGGGGCAGGTGATGGATCATGACGGCCGATCCGTACACGGTGCTCGGGGTGGCTCGCGACGCGACCTCGGCCGATATCGCGACGGCGTATCGCCGTCTCGTTCGCAGGCTGCACCCCGATGGCCGGTTCCCGGATCCCGAGCGCCTCGCCGCCGTCCTGGCGGCCTACCGGACGCTTCGCGCCCAAGCGCCGCGGACGACCGGGTCGCGCGGCGTCGCCATTCCCGTCCGTGTCCACAAGCGACGGAGCGCGTCGCCCTACCTCCGATGGCGTCCAGGCTCCGAGGACGGCGAGAAGCCGTAATCGAGCCTACGGCCGTCAGCCGGAGGGCAATGGAGTGCGTGTGGCGTCTAGTCCGGCGAGGAGGTCGACGCGGTCGAGGGCCTCGTCGGCGGTGAACACCAGTTGTGCTGGAAGGCGGCAGGTGCGGACTTTGGCCCAAGCGATCGGGGTGACGACGGTGGGGTGGTCTCGGCCGCGCAGCTAGTACGGACCACCCCGCGCCGGACCCCGCCCCAGGTGCCGATGCTGATTAGCAACACAGGCGAGATCGGCCAGGCCGGATCCCGCTCGGAGCCGTCCTCGGCAGCAGCGGCCTGATCGCCGCGGCAATCCACCTGCACCAGGCCGGACTGCTGTGACGCCCCGGTCGCTCGGATCTCGCGCAGCGTCGGCTACCTCGACGTGTCGAACTTCCGGCGGCTTTTCCAGCGCGCCACGGGCGTCACGCCGTCGGAGTACCGGAACCGGTTCGGCACCGCGTCACGGCCCAGCCGACAGGGTGACTGGCCGGGCGGTCAGTCGGCGAGGATCCGCTCCACTCCCTCCCGGTAGGTGGTGACCCGGAAGTCGGGGAAACGGGCCGCGAACTTCGAGCTGTCGAAGATGTTGTCGTCGCGGTAGCGGGCGAGCAGCTCGGACATCTCGTCGAGCGGCTTGACGAAGCGACGCCCGAGGCGGAAGGCGAGCATCGGCAGCACCGTGTAGCCGATCTTGCGGCCGGTGACCTCGCCGGCCAGCTCGACGAGCTGGGCATAGGACCGCCGGTTCGGGTCGACCGGCAGATGCCAGGTCTGGCCATAGGCATCCGCGGTGTTGCCGAGCAGGGCCAGCGCCCGGCTCGCGTCGGGAGTCCAGATCAGGGAACGCTTGGCGCGCGCGTTGACCGGGACGAACGGCCGCTTGCCCGCCCTGATCCGGTCGAACACCAGCGAATTCGTGTAACTCGTGGTCCGGCCTGGCCCGTAGAACTCGGGGGCGCGGCCGATGAGGCCCTGGACCCGGCCCGCTCGCATGGCCTCCAGCAGCATGGTGGCGAGCTCGCCGCGGACACGTCCCTTGCGGCCGGCCGGCGCGAACGCCGTCGACTCGGTCTGGGGCGCCGGCGTTCCGGGATACATGTAGGTGTTGTCGAAGAAGACGAGCTTCGTCCCGTGCTCGGCGCAGGCGTCGATGACGTTGCGCATGATGACGGGGAACTTCCGCTCCCACAGCTGCGAATCCAGGGGCAGGCCGACGGTGAGGTAGGCGATCTCGCTGCCCGCGACAGCACGGCTGGTGGCCGCGGCATCGGTGAGGTCCGCGGCCACCAGCTCGTCGGTGTCGTCGACCCGGGTGGGCTTGCGGCTGACGAGGCGGATGTCCTTGGTGTGGTTGCGGTGGAGCTCGTTCACGAGCTCGTCGGCGATCGGTCCGCCGGCGCCGAGGACGGTCTGCATTCGGGTCTCCTGTGAAATGTCGGGGCGGTGTCGAGGACAGCTCAGGTGATCACGGTGAAGCCGATGCCGGTGTCCTGGAGCCGGCGCATCAGGTTCTCGCCCATCGCGGTAGCGGTGGTGACCTGGCCGGCGGTGGGCGGGTTGTCGTCGAAGGCCAGGCACAGCGCCGACTCGGCCAGCATCTTGGCTGTCTCGGTGTAGCCGGGGTCTCCGCCGCTGATCTGGGTGTGCACGGTCTCACCGCCGCCCTCGCCGAGGAAGTCGACGGTGAACCACGTGCGGTCGCGCCGCTGCGCCGATGGTCCCTCGCCTTGGGGGATGCGTCGGCCGATGGCGCGGCGCAGGGGCGGGATCTGCACTGCCGCCAGGGCGGCGGCGAAGCCGGCGACTGCGCCGGCGACGGTCGTGGCGCGTCGGGCCCCGGCGTAGTGGGAGTAGGTGAAGTCGGGTCCGTAGTCCGGGCGGGCGAGCGCGGACCGCCGGACGACGTCGGGGTCGATCGTGGGCAGCGGGATCAGCCAGGTCCCGAGCACGCGGTCGCGTTGGGGGCGGCCGATGCGGGTGCGCACCTGTCGTCCCCGCGGTCGTGGCTCGAGCCGGCGGCGTCCGGCCGCGGCCCGCAGCATGGCGCGCGGTCGCGACAGCTGGCCGAGACCGGAGTGCAGCGTGCCGCCGGAGATGGTGGCGTTCGTGCGGACCACGCCCCGGAGGGTCACCGGCACCCCGGATGGCAGCTGCTGGACGGTGAAGAGCGCACCGAGATCGTGCGGGATCGAGTCGAAGCCGCAGGCATGGACGATACGAGCGCCGGTCCGCTCGGCCGTGGCGTGGTGTTCGACGTACATCCGGTCGACGAACTCGGGCTCGCCGGTGAGGTCGACGTAGTCCGTGCCGGCCGCGGCACAGGCGGCCACGAGCGGTTCGCCGTACTCCAGGTAGGGGCCGACCGTGGTGATCACGACCCGCGCGGACTCGGCGACGCGGGCCAGGGACCGAGGATCCGAGGAGTCCGCGTGGAGGAGCGCGATGTCCTCCCTCTGCTGGTCGCTCCGGAGGAGACGGCCACGGACGGCCTCCAGCTTGGCCTGGTTGCGCCCGGCGAGGGCGAGCCTCCCTTCGCGAGGGAGACGGGCGGCGAGGTACTCGGCGGTCAGGCCGCCGGTGAAGCCGGTGGCGCCGAAGAGCACGACGTCGAAGGGACGCGGGTTCGTGGGTGCGGACATCGGCCTCGATTCCTCCGGACACGGTATGTTTACAGTGCTCACAACAGCGTAGGAGGGTGAAGTAAGCAGTGTCAACTTCAGGGCAGGGTGGCTACCATCACGGCGATCTGCGGGCAGCGCTGCTGTCCTCCGCCATGGAGATGCTCGAAGCCGGCGAGCCCTTCTCGCTTCGTGCCATCGCGCGCAGGGCCGGCGTGTCCCAAACAGCGCCATATCGTCACTTCAAGGACCGCGACGCGCTGGAGTCCGCCTTGGCCGTCGAGGGCTTCCGGGACCTCCTGGCAGACCTGGGCGACGGACGCACACCGCCCACCTCGCTTGCGGACCTGGCCGAATTCGCGGTCGCCTATGTCGCCTTCGCGTTGCGGCGCCCGGCCCTCTTCCGCGTGATGTTCGGCAAGCCGTGCGACGACGCGGACGACGAGCGGGTCAAGGCCGCCGACGCCCTGCACGAACTGCTGGCCGACGCACTCGACCGGGTCTCCCCCGAGGTGGACAGCTCGGCCCTGGCATCGGCCGGCTGGGGGCTCGCGCACGGCCTGGCCTGCCTGCACCTCGACGGCAAGCTGCAGGCGGCGTCGGACAAGGAGGTTGCCGAGCGGGTGCGCGGAGCCTTCCTCGCCATCGCGTCGGTCACACCCTGACGCCTGCCGCGCGTTGGCCACAGGCCTTCACCCCCTCCAGTGTTGACAGTGCTCACATCCCGTGCAACCCTCGGTGTTGACACCGCTTACATTGAGGAGAGTGCGCATGACACCGCCTGGCAAGCTGACCGACCGGACCGTGGAGGTCGACCTCGGAGGCCATCTCGTCACCGTCCCCGAAGGCGGCCTCTACGACCGGTTCCGGATGAACACCGACCTCGACGAGGTCGCGCGGGACCCGAGGGTAAGCAGCGTCGACTTCTTCCGCCGGATGCCGAAAACCCGCGTGGACTCCCGCATCGGGCCCACCCTGACACCGAACTTCTACTACCGCATCTCCACGACCCGGCTCACGATGCTCGCGCCGACGAAGGCGATCCGGGGCCGCCTGCCACAGGAGCTGGATCCGCTCGAGATCGCCCCAGGGCTCGGGATCGTCTCGGTGATGACCTTCCGGTACGACGTATGCGACATCGACTTCTACACCGAGGCCGCCGTCGGCATCGCCGTCAAGCCTGCCCGGCACGGCGGCGGGCTGGGCCTGCTCGATCTGGTCACCGGGCTCAAGAACGACTCACTGCACTCCTACGTGCTCTCGCTTCCGGTCAACACCGAGATCGCGCAGGTCCGCGGTCACGACGGCTACGGCTTCCCCAAGTGGGTCACCCAGCTCGACGTCGACATCGACACCGAGCGCACTTCCGCCAGGGTCGCCAACGACCAGGGCGGCCTCGACCTCGCCCTCTCGGCGCCCACCCCGAAGCAGACCGTCCGGCCCACCGGCGAGCACGTCTCGACCCTGACCTCCTACACCACGATCGACGGTGCCTGGCACGCCACGACCAGCCAGATCAACATGCTCTCCTCAGGCACCACCCGGTTCCCCCGCGGCCTGGACCTGCAGCTCGGCGAGGGCCGGATGAGCCAGGACCTGCGTTCGCTGAAGCCGATCCGGACGATCCAGCTCGACGTCACCACCGAAGGCCAGCTGGCACTGCACATGCCGGTGCCCACCTCCGTCCAGGACCGGAGCTGAGGACGAGATGACCACCACGAACACGCGCCACGCCGACATCACCCTTCCGGCTTCACTGACCCCGGCCCGGGTCGAGCGCCTGGCCACCCTGGTCACCGCCGGCCCCGGCGCCCAGCGGGTCACCACGACCTCGCCCTACACCGGCGCACCGCTCGCGGACCTGCCCGTCTCCACCCCCGACGACGTCGAGGAGGCCTTCGCCCGGGCACGCGCCGCCCAGGCCGGATGGTCGGCCACCCCGGTGGCCGACCGCAAGCGCATCATGCTGCGCTTCCACGACCTCGTCCTCCAGCGGCAAGAGGAGGCTCTCGACCTGATGCAGGCCGAGAGCGGCAAAACCCGCCGCGATGCCTTCCTCGAGGTCAGCGACATCGCGATCACCGCCCGCTACTACGCGCGCAGCGCACGGCGGCTGCTTTCGCCGAAGCGCCGCAAAGGCGCGATCCCGGTGCTGACCCACACCACCGAGCTGCACCACCCCAAGGGCGTGGTCACGGTCATCTCGCCGTGGAACTACCCGCTCAGCATGGCCGCCGGTGACGCCATCCCGGCCCTGATGGCCGGCAACGCCGTCGTGCAGAAGCCCGACACCCAGACCGCCCTGACCGCGCTGTGGGCCATGGAGCTGATGCGCGAGGCCGGATTACCGGCCGACGTCTGGCAGATGGTGGTCGGCCGTGGCAGCTCCATCGGAGACGCGCTCATGGCCGGCGCGGACTACCTGATGTTCACCGGCTCCACCGCCAGCGGGCGCCGGATCGCGCGCGACGCGGGTGAGCGGCTCATCGGCGCGTCGCTGGAGCTCGGCGGCAAGAACGCCATGGTGGTGCTCGCCGACGCCGACATCGACAAGGCCGCCGCCGGTGCGGTCGCCGCCTGCTTCCCCTCGGCCGGGCAGCTGTGCGTGTCCATCGAGCGGCTCTACGTCGCCGAGGAGATCCACGACGCGTTCGTGGCCGCGTTCGTCGAACGCACCCGGGCTCTGCGCCTGGGTGCCGCCTACGACTTCTCGATGGACATGGGCTCGCTGACCACCCCCTCACAGCTCGAGACCGTCAGCGCGCACGTCGACGACGCGGTGTCGAAAGGCGCGACGGTGCTGGCCGGCGGCAGCGCCCGTCCCGACCTCGGACCGCTGTTCTACGAGCCGACGATCCTGACCGACGTGACACCGGAGATGACACTGTTCGACCACGAGACGTTCGGGCCGGTCGTCTCGATCTACCGCTACCGGTCCGTCGACGACGCGGTGGCGATGGCCAACGCCACCCCGTACGGCCTCAACGCGAGCGTCTGGGGCCGCGACGGCGCAGCGGCCCGCAAGGTCGCGCGACGGCTGCACGCCGGCACCGTCAACGTCAACGAGGCGTTCGCCGCCGCCTGGGGCAGCATCGACGCCCCCATGGGCGGCATGGGCGACTCAGGCCTCGGCCGCCGCCACGGCGCCGACGGACTGCTCAAATACACCGAAGCCCAGACCGTCGCCCACCAGCGACTCCAAGGCTTCACCCCGCCCCGCGGAATCGAACACGAGCAATGGGCGCGGATCCTGACCCGGGCGTTCAAATCACTGCGGGCACTGGGTATCCGATGACCACCACACCTGATCCGGGAACAAGCACGAAATCCCCGGCGTCCAGCAACGCAGGCCCGATCAGTCCGTCTGCTGCCCGAAAATGTCGATATTGCCCTGCAACTCGAAATGCATGTCCGCGATTTCAGAGGTGCCGCTCAGCTCCTCGTCGTCGTTCTCGGGTGACGGCTCCTGTGGTTTCGTCATGTGCGCTGCCTCGTGATTCCGGACCGGCTACGGGAGCCGACTGTACCGGTCGCGAGGCATGACCACGCTCCGGACAGGTCGAACCGCCGGCATAGGACATCGGCGCCGTACACCGCGGTTCCTTTCGAAGAGGTCCTTGCGCACGTTGGTGACCAGCAGCCGAATCCAGAAGCGGCCGATCGGCACCAGTGAGATCGGGGCCTGAGGGGACCACCACCGGCCCGGCGTTTCACGCGGCCGCCTCGCCGAATCGATCACCACAGGTGCCTACGATCAGCATGTCCGGCAAAGCCGAATCGCTACAAGACCAACCGCGAGGCGCTCAAGGCCGCGATCGTCCACCACCACATGCCTCTGCGCTTGGCCGGGATCCCAGCGGGAATACCAGACCCTCGTGACCCTCACCAGCGCCCACGCGGTGGGTCAGCCCGTGCGTTCCCGTCGCGCCGAGTGGATGGCTCCGGCAAGCAGCCTCTACGATCGTAGAGGCCTCTACAGCCGTAGAGGACCGGGCAAGGCCGATCGCTCACCGGAGGATTCCCGTGTTCGTCCTTTACGTCGTCCTCACCGTGGTCACCGCGCTCGGCGCCGCGGCCGGAACCTGGATGAACTACACGCGGCACCCCATCCCGGTCGCCGCGGCGAAGCAGGTCCAGGTGCCGGAGTCCTGGATGGTCCCGCTGGGAACCCTGCAGGGCGCCGGCGCGGTGGGGCTGATCGCGGGATTCGTCTTTCCCCCGATCGGCTTGGCGGCGGCCACCGGGCTGGTGCTGTTCTTCATCGGGGCACTGATCGCTCACCTACGGGTGGGCGATCGCCACTTCAGCGCCGTCCTGCCCGCTCTCGCTCTGGCCACGGCGACACTGGCCGTCACGGTCGCCTACCGGCTCGGCTGAGCCGGGCCGCGGCCGCAGGGAAGCCGGCGTTCGCCCGATGAGGCCGCGTGCCGTCCGGCTGAAATGGGCTTGGTCGGCGAAGCCCGCGGTGGCGGCGGCCATGGCCACGGTGGCATCCGGGAGTTCGGCGATCGCCGCGCGAAGGCGTGCCCACTGCCGCAGACGGCCGAGCGGGATCCCCACGGTCTGCCGGACCAGGGTACGTAGCCGTGGCGCCGACAGGCCGACCTCGGCGAGTCCAGCGGAGACGGAGCCTCGGCGAGGATGCGAAGTTCCGCGTAACCCGCGGTCAAGTCCACGGTGGTGCCGATGCCGTCTTCGTCGGTGGCGCCGAGCGCCGAGACGATGCGGCGTACGGCGGTGACGTCGAGCCGAATCGGGCCGGGCCCGGGCGGCAGCAGCCAGGAGTCGACGAACAAGGCGATGTACGGCGAGGCCACCGCGCAGGAATGGGCGAGCTGCGGTGGCACGATCAGCCCGGCGGCGGTCACGGGAGGCTGTCCCGAACGGACGAGTTCGGCGTGGCCACCGATCGGCAGAACGACCTTCCACGCGGGCAGGCTGTGCTGTGCGGCACCGAACGCGGACGACTCGGCGAACATCGCCGTCTCGGCGCCGGACCCGTAGACGATACGACGATCGTTTTGTTCAAGCGCCCAGCTCTGGTTCGTCCGCATCATCGTGCCATGAACGATATCGGTGCGGTCGGGCTGGCGATATTCCTGGCGGTGACGGGTGTCGCGCACTTCGTGGTCCCGGGATACTTCCGGACCCTGGTCCCGGCGTGGCTGGGCCGGGCCGGGCTACTCGTGGCGGTCACCGGTGTCGCGGAGATCGCGGTGGGGGTGGCGGTGCTGCTTCCGGCCACCCGGCCCGCCGGGGGATGGACCGCGGCCGCTCTCCTGTCCGGCTACCTGGTGTCCCATGTGGACGCACTGTGGCACGCGCGGGCGGACCGGCCTCGGTTCCTGGAACGCCCCGCCGGCGCGGTGGCGCGGCTGGTGGTCAACGGCGCGTACCTCGCCTGGGCGATCCTGGTGGCCCGGTACGCGGCCTGACCGCGCCGTTGTGGTCCCTGACGAGAGCGCCCCAGCGGGGCCGATCCCGGAGAGATCGGCCCCGCTGGGGAGACGGCTACGGTCACTTCCCGAACAGGCCGCCGACGAACTTCAGCGCGGGTTGCATCTCGGCCTTGTCCACCTCTGGGCCGTGCCCGGCCCCCGGCACGATGCTGAGGGTGGCCTGGCCACCGGCGGCCTTGATCGCGTCGTGGAGGTCCTGCGACTGCTGGTGCGGGATGAGGCAGTCGGAGTCTCCCGCCGCGAAGCTGATCGGCGCGATGGAGCGCGCGGTCGGCAGGTAGGTGGCCGGGTTGGCCTGTTTCACCTTGTCGGGCACGGTGTCGAGCGCGCCGCCGAGCCAGGTGCTTTCCGGGGCGTTCGCCGGGCCGTGCTTGAGGACCTCGGTCTTGCAGGACGCGGGCCGGTGTTCCTCGAACTGCTTGTCCTGCGCGCCGAAGTCGTAGGGCCCGTACCAGGCGACGGCGCCCTGTACCGCGCTGGAAACACCGGCGTTGCCCAGGCTGTCGTCGTCGAAGATGGTCTTCTGGTCTCCGGTGACCGCGGCCATGGCCGACATGTACGCACCGGCGGACTGGCCCCAGGTGACGAACTTGCCGGGATCCAGGTTGTAGGTCGCGGCGTGGGCGCGCAGCCATCGGATCGCGGCCTTGACGTCCTGCACTCCGGCGGGGAACTGCGCTTCGCAGCCGAGGCGGTAGTTGATGCTGGCGACGGCGTATCCCTGGGCGAGCTGGTCGGGGGCGAGCAACTCGCCTTCCTGTGCCTTGTCGCCGAGCAGGAATCCTCCGCCGTGGATGTCGATCAGCAGCGGGGTCTTCCCGGTGGCCCCCTCGGGAAGGTAGAGGTCGAGTTTCTGTGCCGGAGATGTCGTGGCGTAGGCGATGTCCTTGTGCGTCGGCGTCGCGGCCTTCCCCTGGGCCGGGGCGGCTTGAGGTCCCGCCTCGGGGATGCCCGACGGCATGTTCGCTTTACCGTCGGGCCCACACAGCGAACCCGCTGCGGCAGCGGCGGACGGTTGTGCCGATGGCGCTTCGGAGGCCGTGTCGGTTTTCGAGCCACAGGCCGCGATCAGCAGCGTGAGCGAGAGGAACGTCGCGGCCACCTGGGTTTTCCGGAAGCGGCCGAGTCGGGTCGATGAGCTGGTCACGATAGTCCTGTTCGTAGGATGAAATGCTTTGCAGTGAGCGCGAGGGGGCGTTATCCGCTGTAGTGCGGTCGCCAGATCCGGCGGGATACTCCTTCCGGATCCGCGACCGTGCCGACCGTCGAGCCGAGGAGCCGGGTGAGCCGGCTGTCCAGTTCGTACTGGGGCCAGCCGGGATCGCCGGTTCCGGCGAACGTGACCCACGCCTTGCGGACCTCGTCGGAGAGCTTCGCGAACCCGTCGAGGTCGACCGGGACGCCGCCGAAAAGGAGCGGCGCGCTTTTCTCGTCGATGGTTCCGAAGACGAGCGGGATGTCGATGCCGTGGCAGGCCCCGAACGGGGTGTCGTCCCAGGTCACTTCGTAGAGGAAGGTCCTGCCGCCCGCTTCGGCGTGTGCTTCGGCGCACCAGAGGGACGACATGCGGAACAACGAGTCCGACATCATCCGGACGACGAGGTCGCCATCGGTGATACCGGGACTTCCTGCGCGGTACTCGTCGACGGCGGTCTCGGGCAGACGGACATCGCGCGCGATCAGCCGAGGGTCCACGCCGAGGAGGTCCTGGAACTTGGCGAAGGCCGCGTATTCGTCGCGGGTGAACCCCGCGATGACGTCGATGTCCCGGCTCGCTCCCGCGCGCAGCGCCTGCCACGGAGCCTGCTCCAGCACGACACCGTCGACGATCGGGTAGTACGGCGTGATCGCTTCGGCCATCGTCCAGGCGCTACGGTCCTCGGCCATCACGGCGACCGGGCTGTTCTGCACACGGTGAACGCGTTCCGGGGTGACCTCGGTGAAACTCGCCGCCGAAGCGGTGACGCCTAGCTCCGCGGCGATGATCTCGGTGACCCGCCGCGCTTCGTCTTCTTCGAGGAACCGGGACGACGCGCTCTGGACGATCGCGCGGCGGAAAAGACCCCGCGCCACAGGAGAAGCGAGAAGGACCGCGACCGAGGCCCCGCCCGCGGACTCGCCCGCGATCGTGACGTTGGCGGGGTCACCGCCGAATGCGGCGATGTTGTCCTGAATCCAGCGCAGGGCCGCGATCTGATCGAGGATGCCGCGATTCGACGGCGCGTCGGGAAGCCAGCCGAAGCCTTCGAAGCCGACTCGGTAGTTCAAGGTCACGACGACGGCGCCACCGGCGGCGAAACGAGCGCCGTCGTAACCCGGCGCCGACGACACGCCGCCGAGGAACGCCCCGCCGTGCACCCACACGAAGACCGGCAACCCTCCGGTCTGTGGTTGCGGCGTCCACACGTTGACACTCAGGCAATCGGTACTGTCTCCCGGCGACCAGACGGCGGGCATCGGCCCGGCGGGCGGCGCCTGAGGCGGCGCGACCGAGAATTCCGTCGCGTTCCGTACGCCGTCCCACGGCTCGGCGGGTTGCGGCGGCGCGAACCGGCGCCCTCCGCCGAGTGGCGCCGCATAGGGGATTCCCTTGAATTCGGCGATTCCGTCGATTACGGCGCCGCGTATGTTTCCGGACGCTGTCTTGACAATCATGAATTTCCATTCTTACCCGTCAAGCGGGTAGCAAGAATCGACCGCCGGAGGTGAATGGTCCGGCAGGTGATTTACTTGGCGACCGGCTGGTCAGGCGGTGGCGCGCTCGATCAGCCGCACCGGCAACGCGATATGCTGGACCGTGCCGAGCTGACCGGAAAGGGTGTCGTTGAGCAGTTTCGCGCCCAACCTGCCGGATTCTTCGAGTGGTTGCCGGATCGTGGTGATTTCCAGTGCTTCGGCGAGGTCGCCGTCGTCGAATCCGATCACCGCGAAGTCGTCGGGTACCGAAATGCCCTGATGTCGGCATTCGAGGACGATTCCGGCGGCGAGGGTGTCGTGAAGGGCGAACAAGGCCTCGGGCAGACGTCCGGCGTCGACCAGTTCCCGGACGATCGTCCGGCCCCCGGCGACGGAGTTCTCCGTGTGATGGACCTCGACGGTGTCCGCGTCGTATCCGGCCTCCGCGACCGCGCGGCGCAACCCGGCTTCGCGATGGTTACCTTGAAGGTTCGGGTCGGCGAAGACCGGTCGAGGCTCGGTCACGAAGCCGATCCGCCCACGGCCCTTGCCGGTCAGGTGCTGTCCGGCAAGGTAGCCGCCGTGTTCGTCGTCGATCGTCACCGAGCTGAGCTCCGGGTGCTGGCTGTCGACGAGAACGGTCGGCAGTCCCGCTTTGCGCAACCGGTCGACGAGGTCGTCCTTCAGGAGCAGGCCAAGGACGAGCAATCCGTCGAGCCGCTGGGTCACCGGCACGGAACTCAGCAGTGGCGAGGACGCCGCCGCGGCGGAGACCTGGTCGTACACCACGATTTCGCGCTCGTGGGACTGGGTTTCGGTGAGGATGCCGGTGAGCCGCCGCCGGAACGAATCGTAGGTGGTGAACGGCGCCACCGCGCCGATCCGGCCGACCGCCTTGCGGGCGTGCGAGACGGCGGTCGCCTTCGGCACGAAACCGAGTTCGTCGATGACGTCGAGCACGCGCTGGCGCGTCCGGGCGTTGACCCGCCCCGGCCGGTTCAGCGTCTGCGACACCGTGGCGATGCTGACACCCGCCGCCTGAGCGACGTCGTAGATCGTCACTTTCCCGTTTCCCACGGCCCCGTTCCTCCCTGTCCCCCGGCCTATCCTTCCATCACGCCCGCTGGTGAGCTTCGCGCAGCCTTTCGATCACCTCCGTCCGCCAAGCCCGTGCGGGCGGGAACACGCTGGTGAACATCGGTGAGGCGTGCACGTGCCCGGCCAGTTCGTGCACGGTGGCCGTCACGCCGGCGGCCTGCAGCCGGCGCGCGTACGCCTCGCCGTCGCCGCGCAGGACGTCGAACTCCGCGGTCATGATGTGCGCGGCCGGGAGGCCCGCCAGATCATCCGCCAGCAACGGCGAAGCGAGACGGTCGGTGGCCGAATCCGGATCGGGCAGGTAGATGTCCCGCACCCGGGGCAGGTCGGCGTCCCCACCGGGGACCCCGCTGTCGGCGAGGTGCCCTCCGGTGAGGTCCAGCACGGGCACCTCGAGCAGCTGGAACCCCAGCCGCGGTCCGCCACGTTCCTTGGCGAGCAGCGCTACCGCGGCCGCGAGGTTCCCTCCCGCGGAGGCGCCGCCGACGGAGATACGCGAGGGGTCGATGCCCAGCGTCGCATGTTCGGCGTACAGCCATTCCAGTGCCGCGTAGCAATCCTCGACCGGTCCGGGGAACTGGTGTTCGGGTGCCATCCGGTACTCGACCGAGACCACGACCACGCCCGCGCCTACGGCTCGTTCACGGCAGGCGATGTCCTCGGAGCTCCCGACCGCGGAGCCCTGCCAGAACGCGCCACCGTGGATATGCAGATGCCCCGGCACCGGCCCGTCCGCTTCGGGCGTGAACACCCGGGCCTCGATCCGGCCTCCCCGCACCGGGATCACATGGTCGGCGATCGACCGCACCGGGGGCGCGGGTTCGGCGGCCTTGGCGAGCAGCCGGTCGGTCATCTGGTTGATCCGCTGCCGCTGCTGGGTCCGGCTCGCCGGGTGTTGTTCGGGAAAGTCGTCCTCGACCTGGGAGATCAGCGTCAACAGGACAGGGTCGACATCGGGCATGGAAACTCCTTCGTGTGTTTGTGTTCGGATTCGGTCGTGTTCGAGCTCCTCGGCCTTCCGGCGTGGCACGGCGTCGAGGAGGGCCTTCGTGTACGGATGCCGTGGCGCGCGGTAGATCGACTCCGTGTCGCCCCGCTCGACCACCTTGCCGTCGCGCATGACGACGAGTTCGTCGCAGATATGCCGGACGACGGCGAGATCGTGGGAGATGAACAGGTAACTCATGCCGAGGTCGTCCTGGAGATCACGCAGCAGGTTCAGCACCTGTGCCTGTACGGACAGATCCAGCGCGCTGACCGGCTCGTCGCACACGATCAACCTCGGCGACATCACCAAGGCCCGCGCGATCGCGATCCGCTGCCGTTGCCCGCCGGAGAACTGCGCGGGATACCGGTGTGCGGCGTCCGCGTCCAGGCCGACCCGGTCCAGCGCGGCGTGCACCACGTCGCGGGCCTCGGCGCGGGACCTGCCCAGAACGAGCCGGACCGGTTCGGCGAGGGTCTGGCCGACGGTCTTGACGGGATTGAGCGAGCCGTACGGGTCCTGGAAGATCACCTGCAGTTCCCTGGCCAGCTCGCGGCGCCGTTTCGCGGATACGGCGGTGATGTCGTGCCCGTCGAAGCGCACCGTTCCCGCGGCCGGGCGCACCATCCCGAGTACCGCGGCACCGAGACTGGACTTGCCAGATCCCGATTCCCCGACGATGCCGACGGTCTGTCCCGCGGACACCGTCAGGTCCACCTCGTCGACGGCGACCAGCGGCGGCGTGCGGCGTCCGGTCCGGTAGGCGACGGTCAGCGACTCGACCTGCAGCAAGGGGATCATGAGGCCGCTCCGGTCAGCAGGCACCGGGATTCGTGTCCCGGTTCGGTCGTGACGACGGGGATCGGCGCAGCACCGCAGTCGTCCGTCGCGAGCGCGCACCGCGCCCGGAAGTGGCACCCGTCCGGCCACTCTGCGGGGCTCGGCACCGAGCCGCCGATCGCGGGCAGCCGATGCCCGGGAACGGCGAGCGCGGGGTTGGACTCCAGCAGTCCCCGGGTGTACGGATGCTGTGGCGTGTCGAGGATTTCGTCGACGGTGCCCTGTTCGACCACCTCGCCGGCGTACATGACCACGGCCCGGTCGCACACTTTGGCGAGCACGCCCCAGTCATGAGTGACGAGCACGACCGCCATCCCGGTGTCCCGGCTCAGCGCGGCGAGCAGATCGAGGATCTCGGCTTGGACCGTGACGTCCAGCGCGGTGGTCGGCTCGTCGGCGATGAGCAGCCGCGGCCGCGACGCGAGCGCCAGCGCGATGCCGACGCGTTGTGCCATGCCGCCGGACAGCTGGTGGGGATACCGTCTCGCGACCGCCTCGGGATCGGGCAACCGCACCATCCGCAGCAGCTCCAGTGCGCGCTCCCGGGCTTCACCACGGCCGGCGCCGCCCAGCCGGACGGTTTCGATCAATTGCGACTCGACGGTGAAGGCGGGGTCGAGTCCCGTGATCGGATCCTGCGAGATGAGCCCGATCCCGGCCCCGCGGATCTTCGCCAGTTCGGCCGGCCGTAGCGCGCAGAGGTCGGCCCCGTCGAACCAGGCGCTGCCGGAGCTGACGTACCCGCCGCCGCGCAGCAGCCCGAGCAGGGCCATCGTGGTGACGGTCTTGCCGCATCCGGATTCACCGACGATGCCCACCGTCTCACCCGGCAGCACGTCGAAGCGCACGTCGCGTACCACCGTGGTTTCCCGCCCTGCGAACGGAAAAGCGACGGACAGACCGCGAACCGACAGCAGCGCGCCGTGATCGGGGGCGGCACCCGACGGGACGACCGTCCGCTTCGCCGCCGTTTTCGGCGCTGGCGCCGACCACCGTTCCGCCGCGGCGTCGCGAACGGCGTCACCGAGCAGGCCGAAGGCCAGGATGACCAGTCCGATGAGGACACCGGAGGGCACCAGCAGCCAGGGCTGCCGGTCGATGACCTGTGACGCCTCGGCGACCATGTTCCCCCAGCTCGGGTCCGGGATCTGGATCCCCATGCCCAGATAGCCCAGGCCGGTCTGGATCAGCACGGCGGTCGCGGCGAACAGCGAGGCCTGCACGATGATCGGACCGGACAGCCGGGGCAGCACGTGCCGCACCATGATCTGGAACTCGGTCAGCCCACTCGCCCGCGCGGCGCGGACGTAGAGTTCTTCGCGGATCATCTTGGTGTTGCCGCGCAGCACCCTCATCAGCGCGGGGGCGCCGAGCACCCCCAGGGTGAGCATCATGGCGGCGGTGTTGTTCGGGAACACCGCGAGGACCACCAGGATCAGGACGATGGCGGGAACGGCGAAGACGATCTCGGCCGTCCGCTGGATCGCCGCGTCGAGGAAGCCTCCCGAGTACCCCGCCAGCAGCCCTGCCGGAATCCCCACCGCCAGGAACGCGGCCAGCGCCTGCACCACCCCCGCCACCGTCGAGCCGCCGCCGAACAGCAGGCGGCTGAGCACATCGCGGCCAAGGCTGTCGGTACCGAGGAGGTGGTCCACCGACGGTCCACTCAGGACATCCGAGAGATCCTGCTGAAGGGGCGGGTACGGAGCCAGTACCGGGGCGAGCAGGACAGCGAGCACGACGAGGACGAGAAAACCGGCCGGCACCGACGTCGACGGCCGCCGCAGCATGCGCTTCATCTCCTGCTCCTCTGGTTGAGCCTGCGGTAGGCGATCTCGACGACGAGGTTGACCAGCACGACGATGACGGTGAAGTACAGCGCCACGCCCTGCACCATCGGGAGGTCGTGGCTGGTCGTGGCGTTGACGACACTGCTGCCGAGCCCGGGCAGCACGAACAGGGACTCGACGAAGACCGACCCGCCGAGCAGGCCGACGAACAGCAGCCCGAGCACGGTCACGATGGGGACCGCGGCGTTCTTGAGCACATGCCTCAGGATCACCGACCGCTCGGGCACCGCACGCGCCCGGAGCATCACGACGTAGTCCTTGCCCAGCTCGTCGAGAACCGCGTCGCGTGTCTGCTTCGCCAGCATCGCGCTGGCGCCGAACCCCAGTGTCACCACCGGGAGCACCATCGAACTCAGCCACAGTTCGGGCGAATCGAAGACCGGCACGTATCCGCTGACCGGAAAGGCCCGCAACGCCAAGGCGAACACGGCCACCAGCACCAACCCGAGCCAGAAGTTCGGGATGGCGAGGCCCAGCAGCGAGAAGACGTCCACCGCCCGGCCGAGACGGCCCCGCTTCACCGCGCTGAACACACCGAGCCCGCCGCCCACCAGCAGCGCGACCACCAGCGATCCCGTGATGAGGGTGAGCGTGACCCCGAGCCGGTCGTTCAGGACGGCGGCCACGGGCTGGCCGGTGAACAGCGAGGTACCGAGGTCTCCGTGCAGCACCCCCCACAGCCAATCGCCATATTGGGTCCACAAAGGACGATCAAGGCCGAGCTGCCGGCGTAGCTCCGCATGCTGGGCCTCGGTCCCCGACGTGCCCAGGATGCTGCGCGCGGCGTCGCCGGGGGTGAGCGACACCAGAACGAACGTGAGCGCCGACACCACCAGCACCAGCAGCGCGGAACTGGTCAGCCACCGCAGAAACGCCCGCATCATTTCGCCGGATACCAGTCGATCAGGCTCGGCAAGGGCGCCTTCGGGCTGACTTCGATCCCGCCCAGACCGGGTCGCGCGAAGTAGAAGACCGGGGTGAACAACACCGGCGCGAACCACGCCTGCTTCACCAGGAAGTCCACGATCTGCCGATCCAGCTCGGCACGGGTCCCGGGGTCGGCGCCCGCCGCCCGCGCATACAGCGAGTCCAGCTCCGGGCTGCGGGTGCGCAAGCCGTTGAACGGCGCGTCCGGCCCGAACAGTCCTTTGCCTTCGAGCCAGATCGACTGCGCCCCGTATCCGGCGGAAACCGCCGGATAGGTACCGGCCGTGAGATCCCGCATGTAGGTGTTCATGTCCGCGTTGTGCAACTCGAGCTTGATGCCCACCTTGCCCAGCTGATCGGACAGCACCTCGGACATGCTGTTGGTGATGACGGTGGTCAAGACCGGCATGGTGAACCCGTCGCCATAACCGGCCTCACGCAACAACCGTTTCGCGCGTTCGGGGTCGTAGCGGTAGTAGTCCCTGTTCTCCGCGACATAACCGTCGTTGCCCGGCAGCACGGTCTGCTCGGTCGCCAAACCGTATTCGCCGACCAGCGCACGGGAGACCGCCTCCCGGTCGATCGCGTAGTTGATCGCCTGACGCACCCGCAGATCCTTGAGCGGCGGTAGTTTCACCCCGTCCCGATCGGACAGGATCAGCCCCTGGAACACCACCGGCGTGTGGATGATCTGCATTCCGGCCTCTTTGGCGACCGAGACCGAGCTGTACTGCCCGACGGTGGCGTCGACCTGACCGGCCCGCAACGCGTTCATCGCCGCGTTGGGATTCGCGATCACCTTGACGACGATCTTCTGATAGTGCCGCTTGTCCGGCCCCGAATAATGCGGATTCGGCACGTAGGTGTACCGATCGCCCGCCATGGACTCCGCGGGCTCCAGCCGGTACGGACCCGCGCCGGCGGTCCGGGTCGCCAGCTGCCCGGGATCGGCCAGCGCCTTCGGGCTGATCACGCAGCCGAGCGTGGATTCGTTCGTCAGCGCATCCGGCAGTACCGGGTTCGGCTCCTTGAGGTCCAGCACGACCGTCGACGGCCCCGAGACCGTCACCGTCACGCCGTTCAACGCGTTCGCCTGAGGCCCGGCCGCCGAAACGACGTACTCGAAGAACTTCTTCACGCTCTCGGCCGTCAACGTCTCGCCATCGCTGAACCGCACCCCTTCGCGCAGCGTCAGCTCGAACTTCCGGTTCCCTTCGCCGACATAGCGCCAAGACGTCGCCAGCCCCGGCACGAGACTCCCGTCCGGCCGGCGCTTGATCAACGACGCGTACGCGGGCTGCAGATAGATCGCGAACGCCTGGTTCGTCTTCGCCGGATCCAGGCTGTTCGGCGGATCCAGATACGCGACCGTCAGCACGCCGTCCTCCGCCCCGGCGCCACCGGCACGCGTGCCGCCACCGGCACACGCCGGCACCACCGACGCCACGGCCACCGCCGCGAACCCACCGAGCACTCGCCGTCGACTCAGCACCACTACCTCCTCCGACACCCGGCGGACCACACCGTCCGCGCTTGGTCTTCCACCAGGAAAGCTCAGGCCCCCTCGCTTGTCAAGTGGTTCACAAAAAGCACTTTACATCGGTGTCGGACCTCGGATCAGCGAGCCGTCGCCCGAGGGGTAAGGCACGTGTCGTGTCGGGCGGTAAGTCCGGAAGGCCTCCTTGAGGGACTCTGGGTCCTCAAGGAGGCCTTCACGGACGCCTTTGCCTTACCCCTCAATACTCCTTCGGGTCCATTGCCGCCGGCCGGTGCCCCCGCGGCAGTTCGGCGCCGAGGATGGCGGGATCACTCCAGTCGGAGGTGAGCACGGAGGCGTGGACGGCGGCGAGACGGGCGGCGCGGTCGCGTGCGCGGGCCGGGTCTGGGTGGCGGTTGTCGAGGGCGGGCGCGGGGGCGTGCGCCACGGTCATGATCAGCAGGTAGTGGTTGCGGTCGTACCAGGCGGTGTCGACGGCGCTGGTGAGGTAGTCGCGGGCGTAACCGTCGAAGATGACGAACCACGGCCGGAGTGCGGGGTCGGCGTAGCGGCGTCGTGGATCGCCAGGGGCGGCGTGCAGGACGACGGGGAACATCTGGGCTTGTTCGATCATGCCGTTCCGTTGCAGATCACGGAGGTATCCGGCGTATTCGACGTCGGTTTTGAGCGGGTCGAAGGGATTGAGCTGTTCGTTCACGCCGGGGATGAGCGTGGCGAGGACTTTGCCGCGCAGCCGGGATCGTTCGGGCCAGGCGTCGGCGCGCGCCGCGGCGTCGAGCGAAGGATGCCCGGCCAGCAGATCCGCCGGGCGGTACAGCAGATCACCGAGATGCTTGCGCAGCGTGGCGTCGAGGTCGGCCGGGCCGTAGCCACGGTGGGCGGCGAATCCGGGTTTGAGTTCGAGTTTGAGGATCAGCGGATCGTGGTCGGGATGGCTTTCCAGCCAGAGCCGGATGTCGTCGAGACAGTGGGCGAAATCCTGGTTGCGCGGGCCACGGTAGAGATCGGCGGTGGTGTCGGCCGCCACGCAGTTGTTGTGGTTTCCCAACGGGAGCAGATGGTTGACCAGCCAGCCCTGACCGATGGCTTTCGGCCACAGATCGATTTCGATCAGCGAGGCGCCCGCGTCCAGCGCCTGGGCGAGATAGGGGAAAGTGCTGGGCTCGTAGGCGTTGTGGACGCCCACGGTCGTCGTGTGCGACAGCTTCGCCGAATCCGGGCCGGCGGCCGAGGATGTCCCGCTCCACAGCGTCGCACTCAGGAGCAGGATGGTGACGATTACCGTCACCGGGTTTCGTGTCATTCGCACGTGCGTCCTCCAGGTTCCGGTTCAGCCCAGCAGTCCGAAGTAGTCGGGGAGCTTGAAGGTCCGTTCGGCGTGCCCGCCGGTCAGGTCGCTCCTCCGGTTTCCGATGTTGGCCACGATCGTGTAGCCCTGCTTCTCGATGTTCGCGCGCGCCCGGGTTTTGACCGTCGCGACCGGTTCGAGGTCGAGGATGGGGTGCAGATAGAGCCCATCGACCGGATAGCCGACCCGCTCGAGGTTGGCGCGGGTGACCGCGCGGAGTGGTTCCGGCCGCCCGGTGACGAAGAAGACCGCCGCCCCTTGCTGTCCGGCGGATCGCGCCAGACGCAGGGACGACGGCACGGCCGGGACGGTGACCAGGTCGAAGTGGTACTGGGTTTCGAGGGTCGTGTTGTCGATGTCGAAGACGTTGACCGGCTTTCCGCCCTGGTGAGCCAACCGCTCCTTCAGGTACCGCTCGGCCGGTTCGAGCGCGGTGCGGACGTCGGAGAGCCATTGTTCGCAGGACGGAAACAGCCGGTGACCGCCACGGGGATCCGGTGCCGGCGCGGCTCCCGCGGTGGCGGTCGCACCGAACGTGATCGTGAGGGTGAGCGCGGCGGCGAGCACGGATTTCCGTGCGAAGGGACTTTTCACGAGACCGGACCGTAAGCGTCCCAGCGGGCCGAGAGGTGAATCGGCCAGGACGACGAAGATACGATTATGTATCGGATACGACTATGCACTCGTTACGATGCGACCGGTGAGGCCGAGCACGGCCATGACCCGCTTGGCCATCGCTTCCTCACCGGCGGCGTTCGGATGCACGGGGACGAAGTTCGTCCCCCACAGCACCGGTTCCACCCACCGGGTGCCCAGCGGCGCGCACGCGTCGCGCCCTTCCGAAGCCTCGGCCATGTCCACAAAGGTCACTCGCGTTTCCTTGGCCGCCTTCTCGATGACGCGATTGAGCCGCTCCTGCAGCGCGCGCAGATAAGGTACGTCGCCGACCGCCACGGGCATCTTCTGGAAGCAGCCCTTGGCGGACGGCAGGATCCACGGATACCCGACGATGGCGACCCGCGCCCGCGGAGCCTTCGCGCGCAGTTCCGTCAACGACCGCTTGACCGCGGGGTAGACGGTCTCGTCGACCTGACGGTCGAAGGTGGCGCCGTAGGTCTTCTCGCACGGGTTGCCCGCGCCCCACGACAGCACGCCCGCGGACACGCAGGCCAGGATCGCGCCGATGAAGACGTTGGCGTCGTTGCCACCGATGGTCAGCGTCACCAGGTCCGTGTCGGGCGTCAGCGCGTCGAACTGCGGGCGAGTGAGCAGGGGGTACTGCGCCTGGGTGAAACTCGAGGTCTGCGCGGCACCACAGGTGACATCCGTCAGCCGCGCGCCGATCGCGGACGCCACCAGGTGCGGATAGTTGCGGGTCGACCGGGCGCACAGCGGAGTGACCGACAGGTCCAGCGGCAGGATTCCCGAACCCGCGCTGTAGGAATCCCCCAGCGCCACGTACTTCAGCGGCGTAGCGGACTGGGCGGGCAAGGCGGCCACAACAAGCGAAACCATGGTCAGAACGGCGACGACCAACGCGCGTCTACGCATACCGGAACCTGCGTCCTTCCAGACATCAACGGATACGACGTCGTATCCGATACTGGTCTGTATCAGATATGAACCGGCAACCGTTGTCAACGGTTCCGCGAGGACCGGCCGTCACAGTCCACTGAGGAACACTTCCAGTTCCCGGCCGATTTCCGCCGGAGAGTCTTCTTGAAGGAAGTGCGCGCCCTTGACCGTGACCTCTTTCTGGTTGGACCACGTCCGGGCGTAGTCGAGTGCGGCTCCGGTCATCACGGCTCCGGGGTCGCCCGCGACGAGCAGTTTGGGGATCCCACTCCGGGCGGCCCATTCTCCGTTCGCCGCGACGATCGCGGCGACGTCGGCAGGCTCGCCGTCGAAGGGCATTTCCCGGGCCCACGCCAAGGTCGGCACTCGAGATTCCCGGGTGGCGAACGGCGCCCGGTAGGCGGCCATCTCCTGTTCGCCAAGCGTCCGCAGGGTTCCCATCGGGAGCATCTTCTCGACGAAGAGATTGTCGTCCAGGACGATTTTCTCGCCCTGTTCGCCGCGTACCGCACGGAACATGGCGTCACCACCTGGCGGGAAATCCGCCCAGCGGCGCCCCTGGATCACTCCCTCCAGGTGGGCGAGACCGTTGACGCGTTCCGGGTGGCGGCACGCCCAGTCGAGCCCGAGCGCGGCTCCCCAGTCGTGCACGACGAGGGTGACCTCCTGGTGCGGCAGGACGGCGTCGAACCACGCGCCCAGGTACCTGGCGTGATCACCGAACCGGTAGGAGCCGTCCGGGGTGGGGCCGGAGGCGCCCATCCCGGCGAGATCCGGCGCGACGTAGCGGCGGGTGGGGGTCAGCGCGGCGATGACGTTGCGCCACAGATAGGACGAAGTCGGATTGCCGTGCAAGAACACGACGGTCTGCTCGCCGGCTCCGGTGTCGACGTAGCTCATGCGCACGCCGTCGGCGTCGACGGTCTTCCTCGGGTGCGGATCCGCGGCCGAGCCGGATGTGGGGGCCTGATACTTGGTCATGTCCACACGGTCCGCCAGCGCGCCCCCGACCCGACACACAGACACCGAATTGCGCAGGTATCCGACAAGACGCAGACTTGATCGGTGATTTCCGACGGTCTTGATCTCCTCGACATGAAGATCCTCCATGCGCTGCAGATCGATGGCCGGGCGTCGTTCAGCCTGATCGGCGACACCATCGGCGTCTCCGACCAGACCGTCGCCCGCCGATACACCAGGCTCCGGTCGCGCGGAGAGATCCGCGTCGTCGGCCTCACCGACTCACTGGTGGTCGGCGAAGAGGAATGGCTGCTGCGGATCCAGTGCGCCCCGGAATCCGCCGCCGCCGTCGCGGCCGCGGTGTCCGCGCATCCCGAGACGCGCTGGGTGCAGCTCACCTCCGGTGCCACCGAGATCGTGTGCACCACCCGGTCCGCGGCAGGCGGCGAGTCCACGCTGCTGCGCGAACTACCGCGGACCCGCCGGGTGACCGGGGTCAGCGCGCATTGGCTCCTGCACACCTTCTATGGCGGAGGCGTCAACATCCTGAACAAGATCGGCCCGCTCACCGCCGAGCAGGTGCGCGCACTACGGCCCCCGCCGCCGGAGCCTGCCGGGACCGTGACACTGAGCGGCGGGGATCGCGCGCTCATCGCCGAACTGACCCGTGACGGCCGCACCACCTACCGAGACCTCGCTCGCGCCGTGGGCCTCTCCCAGACCGCGGTACAGCGCCGGATCGCCGAACTTCGCCGTTCCGGAGCGCTGTTCTTCAGAGTCGATTTCGACGACGCGCTGATCGGCCGCGGCACCGTCGCGATCCTCTGGCTGTCCGTGACGCCGTCCGCGCTCGTCGAGGTCGGCACGGCGCTCGCCGGCCATGACGAAGTGACCTTCGTCGGCTCCACGACCGGGCCGACCAACCTGTACGCGGTCGTGCTGACGCCGAGCCCCCGGGCCCTGCACGCCTACCTGACCGGTCCGGTGGCCGAACTCCCCGCCATCGGACGGTGGGAAACCGCGCCGATCGTGCGGCCGGTCAAACGGGCGGGCGTGCCGGTACCGGGCTGAACCGAGCCGATCGGGCCAGCCGCCGCCGGAGTGGCGGGCCTCGATCGAGGTCCGCCACTCCGGGGGTGCTCAGCCTGCCGGGCGAACGCGGTCCGCCGTGGCGCGGTGGCGGGCAAGCTCCGCGGGGGTCGCGTGCGACAGCAAGGCCTGTTGCTGAGCCGCCGCCTCGGTGACGACCCGGTCGAGCGTGCCGGAAGTCGTGCGTTTTCCTTCCAGCGCGTCGGCGATGAGCGCCGCCTCAGCGGCCATCGCCGCGCCGAACGGGTGCATCGGCGCGGCGACCAGACTGAACCTCGCGCCGTTGATCCACGCGGCGCCCCCGGTGGCACAGGCGTCGTGGCCCAGCGATGGCGTGTAGGTGTCGACGAATTCCGCGCGGGTCCGCTGTGCGGCCTTCTCGACCGCGGTGTTCAGTTTCCGTTCCCATTCGTCGTAGAAGTCGTAGTCGCCATCGGCGAAGGGAATGATGTCCGGGCAGTAGCCTTCGGGCGGAACGATGCGCGGATAGCCGACCAAGACGACCTTCGCGTGCGGTGATCGCGTCCGGATTTCGCGCACCACAGTGACGATCCTGTCCTCGACGGCCGCCATTCGGCGCGCGAGTTCCGTTCCTCCGTCGGCTTCGAAATGCTCCCGGCAGGGTGCGCCGACCGGGTTCTGGTTCCGGAGCGCCATGCAAGTATTGGTCAGTTCACCGAAACTGCCGAAATCGTTGCCGCCGATTCCCATGGTGACTAGGTCGGTCCGGGCACTCAGCGCGTTGAGCTGTGGCGGCACCCCGGGCCCTTGCGGCTGGGTCATGTCCGGCGTGTCCGCACCGCCGCAGCTCACGTCGACGAACCGGGACGGTTTGATCCTGGCCGCGAGCCGTGACGGATAGTTCCCCGTCGAGCGGAAGCACGACAGCGAATCCAACCGCAGCCACGGGATCAACGGCCCTGACGTGTAGGAATCACCCAAGGCCACGTATTCGTCGAATCGATCGAGTTGTCCGCCAGGAGCACTGGCGACCGCCGTCGCGGGTGACGCGGCCATGGTCAACGCGGCCAGCAAGGCGGCCATCGTGCGGCCGAGCGTTCGTCGTTGCACTGGAACTCCGTTCCGTTGTTCGGTCAGCGGGCGCCGGCGAGGTGCGCGACGATCAGGCGGGCGAAGTTGCGCTCCCCGAGAGCGGTGGGGTGCAGGGGAACCAGCCCGAGGGTGGTGCCGGGGACGACGACGTTGGCCCAGTTCTGGGTGAGCTGACAGCCGTCGTGCCCCGCGGCGGGGGTGATCAGGTCGACGAACTCGGCATGGTGCTCGGCCGCGACCCGTGCGGTGACCTTGGCGAGCCGGTCGACCAGACCCTGCATGTAGTTCGCGTCCCTCGGCCAGACCGGCTGGATCGGATGACAGCCGTCGGGCTGGATGTACTTCGTGTAGCTGGTGACCAGGATCCTGGCGCGCGGCGCCTTGGCGCGGATCGCGTCGAGTGTGGCGGCGATCAGCGGCGCGGCCGAGTCGACCTTCCTCGCCCCGCGATCGATCCCGCCCGCGGTCTGGGTGTC
The DNA here is from genome assembly GCF_055561455.1 of Amycolatopsis sp. PSD-21. Classification (NCBI taxonomy): domain Bacteria; kingdom Bacillati; phylum Actinomycetota; class Actinomycetes; order Pseudonocardiales; family Pseudonocardiaceae; genus Amycolatopsis; species Amycolatopsis sp. PSD-21. Next base: position 7,116,357 of record NZ_CM145712.1, read on the forward strand.
CATACAGGACACACCCATCGGCTCGGGCAACACATTGAAACAGCTCAGCCCGAGCCCGGCGAGACCGATGTCGTTCGCCCCGATGGTCACCGTGACCAGCGACGTCGTCTTGGACACCGCGTCGAGCTGGACCGGCACGCCGGCCTGCCGATCGGAAAGGATGTGCGCGGTCGTCGCGCCGCTGCACGTCACGTCACGGAAGGTCTTGACCCCCAGTGCTTTCGCCACCAGATGCGGATAGTTCACAGTGGACCGGAAGCACGGGGCGAACGTCTCTTGCGGGAAGATCAGCGGCCCCGCGGCGAAGGAGTCGCCCAGCGCGACGTACTCGTTCGCGATCGACCCGGACGCTTCCGCCGCCGGGGCCACGATTCCGCTCAAACAGAGTGCCGCGGCGGCGATGGTGAACAAGCGTCGACGGCGAGGGGACGCGGGCGGAGGGGACGTCATCGCGGCGGGGCTCCTTGTGCTCGTTCGCGAGGCGAGGGGAAGCCCCAGCGAAAAGGATACGGCTTTGTATCGCATACAGCTTTGTATCTTTGGTGACGAGAAGGGGTCTGTCAACAAGGAACCGAATACGTATCCGTATCGAGTACAGTGCTGTATCGTCGCGTCGGGCCACGCGGGAACGGGGACGATCATGAGCCGGCTACACGACCTGACGGCGCTCCAGCAGGCTTCCGCGATCCGTACCGGCGAGCTCAGTCCCGTCGAACTCGTCGAGCACTACCTCACGCGTATCGACCTGCTCAACGAAAGTCTCGGCGCCTTTCTCACGGTGACCGCCGAGTCCGCCCGCCGCGAAGCCGAACTGGCCGAAGAGCGCGTTCGCGCCGGTGATGCCCTTCCCCCGCTGCACGGCGTTCCCCTCGCGATCAAGGATCTGAACAACACCAAGGGTGTCCGGACCACTTTCGGCAGCGTCGCCGGCCTGGGCCTGGTGCCCGATTTCGACGACGACGTCGTCGTGTCCCTGCGCGCCGCGGGCACGATCAGCCTCGGGAAGACCAACGTCCCCGAGTTCGGCTTGCCCAACTACACGGAGTCGGCGATCGGGCCACCGGCGCGGACGCCGTGGGATCTCACCCGCTCCGCGGGCGGTTCCAGCGGAGGCGCGGCCGCGGCCGTGGCAGGCGGGCTTCTACCGTTCGCGCACGGCAACGACGGTGGCGGATCGGTCCGCATCCCCGCCGCGGTCTGCGGGCTCGTCGGCATCAAGCCCACCCGTGGCCGGGTCAGCAACGGGCCCGCGACCTTGGATCCCGGCTCGTTCGTCCACCAGGGTCCGCTGGCACGGACGGTGCGTGACGCGGCGGCACTGCTCGACGCGATGGCGGACGGCACGGGCGGGTCGGCGCGGCTGCCGCGGGGACACACCTTCCTCGACCTCGCCGGGCGGACACCTGGCACGTTGCGCATCGGACGCTACTGCGCGACCGACACGACCGGCGGAACACTCGACCCCTCCGTGCGCGCCGCCTACGAAGCGGCGACGGAGTTGCTGATCTCGCTCGGCCATCAGGTCGAGGAGCTGACGCCACCCCCGATCGCGGCCTCCATGGAGGACTTCCTGACGGTTTGGTCCGCCGCGCCCGCCGCCGTGGACCTGCCACCGGAGGCCGACGCCGTACTCCGGCCGTACACGCGCTGGTTGCGGGAGCGAGGAGCGAAGACGTCCGCCACAACGTATTTGCGCGCGGTCGATTCCGTGCGGGCGCTGGGGCGGAAGATGATGCTGGCCGGCGAGCCCTTCGACGCCGTCCTGGTCCCGACCGTCGCCCTCCCGCCGCGGCCGATCGGGGCCGCCCGTGAGGACGACCCCGCCGAGGACTTCGCCGGCCAAGCCGCTTTCGCCCCGTGGACGGCGTTGTACAACATCACCGGCCAGCCGGTGATCACGGTGCCGGTCTGCTGGCCCTCGGCGGGGTTGCCGATCGGCATGTCGCTGGCAGGCAGGCCGTGGGACGAAGCGACCATTCTCGCTCTCGCCGCACAACTGGAGGACGCCCGGCCGTGGTCGGGCCGCAAACCCGCTTGCTGGTGAAGATACAGAACCGTATCCGATATAGTGGGCGACGGATGACCAGCGCGGCACCGCTACCCGATTGAGGTTCTTCCATGCCCATAGGCCCGACGAAACGGCGACCGCGGACCACCGCCGCGCTGATCGACGCCGCGTACGAGGTCTTCGCCGAACGCGGTTTCCACGGAGCCTCGATCGAGGACATCTGTGAACGTGCGGGCCTGACGCGGGGCGCGTTCTACTCGAACTTCGCGAACAAGGAAGAGCTGTTCTTCCGGCTCTTCGACCAGCACGCCGATCGGGTCGTCGCGTTCTGGACCGACACGCTGGCGGGCTCCGAGGCCGCGGAAGATCCCTTGGCGACCTTGTTCGAGGGAATGTTCCAGCAGGAGAAGGACGAACAACACTGGTTCCTGATCTCGGCGGAATTCTCGCTCTACGCGATTCGCAATCCGGCGACCGCCGAGAAGCTGGCCGAATACGACCGCAGGCTGCGCGAGCAGATCGTCCCGTTCCTGCAGGACTTCTTCCGGCGGGCGGGCCGGAAACCCGACATCGACCTCGACCTGCTCGCCAGGATGCTGACCGCCGTGCACGAGGGCGGGATGATGCAAAGTCTGGTCGAGCCGTCGGAGCTGCCACTCGGCACTCTGGAGCGGACCTTTCTGGCGCCCCTGTTCGCGGCGGTGTCGCACGAGAAGCCACAGCGTGCCCGGCGCGGCACGTCGTCACGAACCCGCAAGTAGTCCGTGCTCTCAGCGGACCGATCGAATGGGCAGCACCGACATCGCCGCGAGTAGCCCGAGCACGATGGCGACGCCGAACAGGACCTGGTAGCCGCCGAGGGCCACGACGGCGGCCGCGATGGCGGGCGCGGCGATTTGCGGGATCGCCTGGGCGAGGTTGACGATGCCGAGATCCCGGCCGAAATCCCGCGCCTCGGCCAGCACCAGCGTCGCCAGGGAAGTATCCACCGCGAGGTAGGTGCCGTACGCGATCCCGTGCAGGAACGCGGTCACGAGATACATCTGCCAGCTACGGGACACCACCGGAATGACCAGGCTCAGCCCGAACAACGCGCTGGACGCGAAGACGAACACCTTGTACCGCCGAAACCGGTCCGACAGCCACCCGCCGGCGAGCGCCGCCACCGCCGCCGCGCCGGTGTTGATCAGGCTGACGGCCGCGACCGCCGACAGTACCGGCATTCCTGGTGGCAATTCGATGTACTCGCCGAGGATGAAGACGATGAACGCGGCGACCAGGAAATAGCACAGCGACATCAGCATCCGGCCGATGAACACCCACCGGAAGTCGTGCCCGGCCAACGCGGCGAAGAAGCCGGCCGCCCACCGGGCGGGACTGCGCCGCTCCCCCGTTGCCGCAAGATGCTCGGCGGGCGCTGTCACGGGCACCGGGTCCCTGGTGAACGCGACCAGCAGGACCGCGCCCACGACGAGCGCGACACCGAGCGCGAGATACGCGGAACCGGCGGAGAGCGCCGCGGCCACCTGCGTTCCCGCGACCGTCCCCACGGCCAGCCCGGCCGCGGACACGGCCGACGCCGTGCCGCGTCTGTCACGCGACACCCTGTCGGGGACAAGGACGGCCAGGATCGCATGAAAGCCATAGGCGAACGTTTGCGCCACGCAGTACGCGAGGCCGATCACCAGCACACTCGTCGGCGCACCGGTCAGGACCAGCACCGAGAGCAACGCGGCCGACGAAGTACCGATCAGCCACGGGTTACGCCGTCCGAACCGCGAGCGGGTCCGGTCGGACAGCGCACCGCTCAGTGGTGGCCCCAGCGCCGCGCTGAGCCCGGCGAACGTCGCCACCACTCCCCAGGCACCGGCGCCGCCGAGCCTGCCGACCTCGAAGGCGGCCAACGTGCCGGTGCCGTTGAGAAACCCATAGACGGCGACGTTTCCCAGGAACAGGAAGATGAAGAGGGGAACGAGTCCGCTGCGACGGTCCGGCCGGGCGGTCGGCAAGGACCGCACGTCATGGGTATCCATGGCACCTTCCCGGTGTCTCGATCCAGCCCCGGCGAGTGATACGACCCTGTATCCGATACGAAAATGTATCGTCAGCGCCCGCCACTCGATTGTCAAGGCGTGGTTGACACGCGCGCCGCCGCCGGTTCACGATACATATCTGCATCCGATACATTCGTGCATCGAACCGGAGGCGATTCCCGTGACCGCGACAGTTCCCGGCCCCGCTCAAACGGCGATCGGCCCGACACCGGACGGCGTCGAGCCTCCCCGTCTCCCCACCTTCGCCACGCTCGAGGAAGAACGGCTGCACCGCAAACAAGAACTGGCCGCCGCCTTCCGCCTGTTCGGCAAGTTCGGCTTCTCCGAAGGCGTCGCCGGGCATATCACCGCACGAGACCCGGAGCACCCGGACTGCTTCTGGGTCAACCCGTTCGGCATGAGCTTCAATCAGATCTCCGTCTCGGACCTCATCCTCGTCGGCCACGACGGCACCGTCGTCGAGGGCAAGCGTCCGGTGAACCGCGCCGCGTTCTGCATTCATTCCGAAGTGCACAAGGCCCGGCCGGAGGTGGTCGCGGCGGCGCATGCGCATTCCTTGCACGGCAAGGCTTTCGCCAGCCTGGTCCGCCCGCTGGACCCGATCACCCAGGACGCTTGCGCCTTCTATGAAGACCACGGCCTGTACGAGGACTTCCGCGGCGTGGTCAACGAAACCGAAGAAGGCGAACGGATCGGCAAGGCGCTCGGCCCGCACAAGGCCGTCATCCTCGCGAATCACGGCGTGCTGACCGTCGGGCACACCGTCGCCGAGGCCGCGTGGTGGTTCATCACGATGGAACGATCCTGCCAGGCACAACTGATCGCCATGGCCGCGGGAACCCCGCGGTCGATCGACCACGAAACCGCCACTCAGGTTCGTGAACAGACAGGCGGCCCGCTGTCCGGCTGGTTCCAGCTGCGCCCGCTCTGGGACCAGATCATCGCCGAGCAGCCAGACCTCTTCGATTGAGTCACCGCCATCACCCCGGCCGCCTGGGAACCCGGTGTGTCAGCAGCAGCCTCGGCTGGGGTTCCGGCGCGGTAGTCCACCAACTCACCTGGCGGACTTTCGCGAAGCGAGGCACAGGATTCGGGAGCGACGCGCCCGACCAGGAGGCCTCCGGTGGAGGGCGGCCCGGGGTGAGCAGGTGGGGCCTCGCGTCAGGACAGCTGGGCGGTCGCGAGGACGGGCGCGGCCGAGGTTGCGAAAGCCACTTTCGCAACCTTCAACGTTGCGAAAGTGGCTTTCGCACCCTTCCGGCGAAGCATCTGAAGGGATCGATCTTGCTGCTCTGCCTTCATTCGATCGGCGACAGTCGCCCTGTCGCGGGCACGGGGGACCCACGGTGAAGTGAGGCGGGAAACGTCTCACCTACTAGAGGTTCGCGTTCCCGCCTCTGCGCGGAGACTCGGCAGATGGACCGCCCGCCACGGATCTTCCCCAACCTCGACGTGAACGACCGTCGCCGTCGCCAGAACTGTCACCTCATGGCGCGGAAACGCAGCTCCACGTAGCGGGCACCCATGGGGACGCCGGGCCGTGCGAACCGGCGAGCTGGTCGTCGTCGGTGACTGCGGAGATCCTGCTGGCGGGGGCGAAGTCGCCGAGGAAGGCCCGATTCCGCCAGATGCCGAGTGTGTGCGAGCCGCCGTCGTTGAAATACCACGCCGCGAGCAGGCCGTTCGCGTTGATGCCCATCGCGGTGGTCCCCGGCGTCTTGCCAAGGACGGCACCGGTGTTCACGTCCCACTCGATGAGCTGCTCACCATGGGCCCATGACAACCCGACGATCCGCTCGCCCTGGTATCGCTGGATGACGAGATCGCCGTACCCGGCCAGTTTCCGGCTGGAGCCGTCGGGCGACCACACCAGCCCTGGCTCGGTCACCACCCGGCCCGCGTCGTCGATGCCGACAGCTCGGCCGTCGGCGATGATCCGGTAGCTGCCGGGAGCATTCGCCGGCCAGAGGATGACCTGGTAGGGCACTCGTCCATCGCCGACGTACCCCACGATGTCACCGGACTCGTTGATGGCGGTGGCCGTGGCCCGCACCCCGGGCGGGCTCGGCAGGGTCTCGTAAACGCCGTCGCGGTAACGGAACCCCGTGCCGGCGCCGGCCGAGGACTGGTATCCCACGATCTCGCCGCGGCCGCTGATGGCGGAGAACTGGACCACCGCACCGTTCGGCGGCGGCGGCATTTCGGCGACCTCGCGGTGGTGCCACAGCACATTCACCCGCTTGTTCTCCTTCCACACCACCCCTGCCAGGTACCCGTTCGGCCCGGCGACGGCCACCGAGCCACCGCTGGCTCCGGCGGGGACCGGCAGGTCGGAGGCGACCCAGGTACAAGACGCGGCCGAGGGTGTGGCCGCCGAGGTGGCGGGGAGGGCGGTGGTGACGGCGAACGCGAGCGACGCACCGAGTACGGCGCTTAGTACGGCCTTACGCATGGAATACCCCTTGGAACACGGGAAGCGGTCTTCCGGAGCACGCACGACTGGTCGCTGTGGTTGCCTTGGCGGACCGACGAGCGTGCGGGATGCTTCCGGTTCCCCCCTCTCCGGCGGTCCGGCATCGTCCAGGCCGCCCGTCGAGCACGGATGCCCGGTGTTCTTCCTTCAAACACCGGGTCGTTCAGGACACCTCGGAGATGGTGCGCGAGACGTGCGCGGCCGCGGCCTCGCCCAGCCGCGCGTGCAGCGTGCGGTGAGCAAGGGGCTCATCGGCCGCGGCTCCGGGCACGCGGTGGCGCACGCCTACCACCACTGAAATATCCACGTATCGCGCTACGCGTTCTCCCTCGATTCTGGCCCCCTTGTGCTTCCGCACGAGGGGTGGCCTTTGCCGTAGCAGCCTCGTCCCATCGGCCGAGCGGCATGGCCAGGACCGTCCACTGAGGACAAGAGGATCAGCGCCGCACAACAAAGAGGCGCTCGCGCGGCCCCGAAAGTGCCGTGCGAGCGCCTCGAATCGAGCGAGCGTCAGCTCGCCGTGCTACGGAATCCCTTGAGCCGCAGGCTGTTCGTCACCACGAAGACCGAGCTGAACGCCATCGCGGCGCCGGCGATCATCGGGTTGAGCAGCCCCGCCGCGGCCAGTGGCAATGCCGCGACGTTGTAGGCGAAGGCCCAGAACAGGTTGCCCTTGATGGTGCGCAGGGTCCGCCGCGAGAGCCGGATCGCGTCCACCGCCGCCCGCAGGTCGCCGCGGACGAGGGTGAGGTCCGACGCCTCGATGGCGACGTCCGTCCCGGTGCCCATGGCCAGTCCGAGGTCGGCCTGTGCCAGCGCGGCCGCGTCGTTGACGCCGTCACCGACCATCGCGACCACCTTGCCCTCGCCCTGGAGCCGCTTGACGACGTCGACCTTGTCCTTGGGCAGGACCTCCGCGATCACCTCGGTGATCCCCACCTCCGCCGCCACCGCACGGGCCACGGCCTCGTTGTCCCCGGTCAGCAGGACCGGCGTGAGCCCGAGCGCCCGCAGCTGGGTGATGGCCTCGGCGGAAGTCGGCTTGACCGTGTCGGCGACGACGAGGACCGCGCGGGCCTTCCCGTCCCAGCCGACGACGATCGCGGTCCGGCCCGCCTTCTCTTCGGCGGCCTTCGCCTCGGCGAGAGCCTCCGGCAGATGGTGCGCCCATTCCTCCAGCAGCGCGCTGCGTCCGGCCAGCACCGCCTTGCCGTCTACGATCCCTTGCACACCAAGGCCTTCGACGTTCGTGAAGTCATCGACGGCTGGGAGTTCGCCGACCCGATCCCGCGCGCCTGCCACGACGGCCTGCGCGATCGGGTGTTCGGAAGCGTTCTCCAGCGCACCCGCGAGCCTCAACGCCTCGCCGGCATCGACGCCGTCGGCGACGTGGACCTCGACGAGCGCCATCCGTCCGGTGGTCACGGTGCCCGTCTTGTCGAGGACGACCGTGTCGACCGACCGGGTGGACTCCAGCATTTCCGGTCCCTTGATCAGGATCCCGAGCTGCGCGCCCCGTCCGGTGCCGACCAGCAACGCGGTCGGGGTGGCCAGGCCGAGGGCGCACGGGCAGGCGATGATCAGCACGGCGACCGCCGCGGTGAACGCCGCCGCGACCGAACCACCGGCTCCGAGCCAGAACATCAAGGTGCCGACGGCGAGCGCGATCACGATCGGCACGAACACGCCCGACACCCGGTCGGCCAGCCGCTGGACCTGCGCCTTGCCGGTCTGCGCGTCTTCGACGAGCTTCGCCATCTGCGCCAGCTGCGTGTCCGCGCCGACCCGGGTCGCACGGACGACGAGCCTGCCGCCCGCGTTGACCGTCGCGCCGACCACGGCGTCACCGGGCCCGACCTCGACCGGGACGCTCTCCCCGGTCAGCATGCTCGCGTCGACGGCGGAACTGCCTTCGGTGATGACGCCGTCGGTGGCGATCTTCTCCCCCGGCCGCACGATGAACAGGTCGCCGACAGTCAGCCGATCGACCGGGACGCGTTCTTCCTTGCCGTTCCGGAGGACGGCGACGTCCTTCGCACCCAGCTCCAGCAGCGCCCGCAGCGCGGCACCGGCCCGGCGCTTGGACCGCGCCTCGAAGTACCGTCCGGCGAGGATGAACGTCGTCACCCCGGCGGCGACCTCGAGGTAGATGTTGCCGTCACCGGCCATCCGCTCCACGGTCAGCTCGAAGGCGTGCGTCATCCCCGGCGTTCCCGCGCTGCCGAACAGCAGGGCGTACAGCGACCACAGGAACGCCGCCAGCGTGCCCATCGAGATCAGCGTGTCCATGGTGGCCGCGCCGTGGCGCAGGTTCGCCCACGCCGCCTTGTGGAACGGCCACGCCGCCCACACCAGCACCGGCGCGGCCAGTGTCAGCGAAATCCATTGCCAGTAGGTGAACTGGAACGCGGGCACCATCGCCAGCAGGATCACCGGCACCGACAGCACCGCCGAACCGATCAGCCGCTGCCGCAACGGCGCGATCGGATCGGCCTCCTCGGCGGGCCCGTCCGCCTGCTCCTGCTTCGGCGGAGCGGGCAGGGCGGCCGCGTATCCGGCCGCCTCCACCTGCTCGATCAGCCGCTGGGGTTCGATGTCCCCGCTGTAGGTGACCTTCGCCTTTTCCGTGGCGTAATTGACGGTGGCGGTGACGCCGTCCAGCTTGTTCAGCTTCTTCTCGATGCGCATCGCGCACGACGCGCAGGTCATCCCGGTGATCGCGAGTTCGACCTCGGCCGTGGTGGCCTGGTCCAGATCGGAAGTCATCGTGGTCACTCCTTTCCGGCTCGCGGTCAGCCGTGTCCGCCGTGGCCGTCGTCGGCCGCCGGGGGTGGGGTCTGGTTCTGGGGCGCCGAAGCAGGTGTGCCGGCGGTGGCGACGGTGAACTCCGCGGTGCGGACCTTGCCTTGGTGCTGGAAGTCGAGGAACAGCCGGTACGTCCCCGCCGAGGGGACTTCGGCGAAGAAGGTCACCGTCGGGCCGGGCTTCGTGCGGCCATCTCCGGGTTCGCCGTCCGGGTGGACGTGCAGATACGCGAGGTCGCCACCGCGCAGCGCCACCAGGTGCCCGTAAGCGCCCAGGTACGGCTGCAGATCGGTCACCTCACGGCCGTCCTTGGCCACCGTCAAGGTCACCTTCGACGACTTGCCCGGTGCCAGGTCGCCGTCCAGGCGGACCTGGTAGCCATCGACGTCCGCGACGCGCGACGGCTGATATTCGGCGGGGGTGAAATCGCCGGCCACCGCGACGTCGGCACCGAGTGTCGTGGCCGAACCGCCCGCCGGCTTGAAATCGGCGAAAACGCGGTAGCTGCCCGCCTGAGGCAGGGCCAGCGGGACACTCCACACGCCGTCGGGCGCGAGTTCGGGATGCACGTGCTGGAAACCGGCGGTGTCACGGCGGACGACGATCAGGTGCATCCGCTTCTCGTGCTCGACGTCGTAAGCGGTGACCGGCGTGCCGCCAGGGCCGAGAATCGTGAAGGAGAAGGGTTGGGTCGTGCCCGCGGTGAGCGTCGTGGTGGTGGGCGTGAGGGTGTAGCCGCCCCTGGACGACGCGAGCCCGCCGGGCTCGTCGGTCGGCGCCGCCTCCGCGACGGTGCCGCTGTGAGCGTCCCCATGCCCGGTGTCCTCGCCACCGGGCAGGCCGGCAGCGCCGGCGAAAGGACCGACAGCGGTGCCTGCGCCCCAGGCGCCACCGGCGACCAGGGCGAGCGCCACACCGTAGGCGGAGAGCTTCGCAACTGTGTTCATCGTGAAGTCCTTAGTGCGGGGGCGATCCCCCGCGATCGGGAGCCGGGCCGCGGATCAGGCGGTCAGCTCGTATCCGGCTTCTTCGACGGCCGCACGGACATCCGCGACCTCGGGTTCCTGCGAGCTGGTCACGGTCACCGCGCCGGTGGGCAGATCCACCCGGACGCCGGTGACACCGTTGATCTTGCCGACCTCTTCGGTGACGGAACGGACGCAGTGGTCGCAGGTCATGCCGGTGACGGTGTAGGTGGTCTCGCTCATCGTGGTTCTCCTCCGATTTCGGTACGTGGTCTCAGGAACGAACCAGGCGGGCGATGACGTCGCTCGCCTCCTGGATCTTTTCGTCGGCCTCGGTGCCACCCTTGGCGATGGCGTCGGAAACGCAGTGCCTGAGGTGTTCGTCCATCAGCCCCAGCGACACCGACTGCAACGCCTTCGTGGCCGCGGACACCTGCGTCAGGATGTCGATGCAGTACTTGTCCTCTTCGACCATCTTCTGCAGGCCCCGGATCTGCCCCTCGATCCGCCGCAGCCGGGTCACGTATTCGTCCTTGCCTTGCGTGTATCCGTGCATCTCTCGTCCTCCTGGAACCGACTTTACATACCCTAGGGGGGTAGGGCAACTGACATACCCCCGTGACGTATGCCACCCCGCCTTGACCACATCCACCGCTACGAAGCCCCGAAACCCGCCTGCGAGTGCGGCTCCCGGCCGGGCATGATTGGGGCGTACGCGGAATCCCGACTCGAGGAGTGAGCGTGGTCGATCACGGCGACGACAAGGCGAGCCAGCTCAAACGCCTGCGACGCATCGAGGGGCAGATCCGGGGCCTGCAGAAGATGGTCGAGGAAGACAAGTACTGCATCGACGTCCTCACCCAGGTATCCGCGGCCACCCGCGCCCTGCAGTCGTTCTCCCTCGAACTCCTCGAGCGGCACATGGCAGGCTGCGTCGTCGAAGCCGCCGCGAAAGGCGGCGCCGAGGCGGACAGGAAGATCCGCGAAGCCTCCGAAGCGATCGCACGCCTGGTGCGCTCCTGACCCCTTCGACACAGCGAGCGGGCGGGTGACATCACGTCACCCGCCCGCTTCTCATTCCGCCCTGGTCGCCGTGAACCCGGTCCGGACATGGGCGCCGTCACAGAACGGCTTCTTCGCCGAATGCCCGCACCGACACAGCAGATGGGTGCGTCCGGCCGGTTCGTATTCCCCGCCATCGTGGTCGACCAGCCGAATGGGCCCTTTCACCTGATACGGCCCATTGTTCACGACCTTGACGACGACAGCCGGTTCACCTTCGTTCTCGGCCATCGCCTTCAGCCGACCACCTCGTAGCCCGCCTCTTCGACCGCGGATCGCACCAGTTCCGCGTCGACCGGCCCCTCGCTCACGACGGTCACCTCGCCGGTCGCGATGTCCGCGTCGACCTCGCTGACCCCGGTGACACCGTTCACCGCCGTCGTCACCTTGCTCATGCAGCCCGAGCAGGTCATTCCCTTGACCGTGTACACGGTGGTGTCCATCAGCTCTCACCCTTCGGTTCGACAACTTCGTTCCGCGGCGATCCGATCGCCGTCACGTCACCACGATACATTACCCCCCTAGGGTATTTAAAGTAGCTGTCGACTTTGCCCCACAACGAGGATTGACTTCGCTGATTGCGCACCGACGGTGGACAATGCCTCGGTCGCACGGGTTCTCAGGCCATGACGAACTGCCGGATCGAGGAGTTCTGGCAGATCGCGGCCCGCAGCGGTTCACTTCGGCAGCGGTTCACTTCGTCCCACGGAACGAACTCCTGTCCGTCAAGGACGCGTTGCCGCGGCAAGGAACAGCGGACTGGCCACGAACAGGCGTCCGACCTCGGCCCGTCGAGTTCGGCCGGCGATCCAGGTGTCGGCTCGGCCGCGATCGAGAGCGCCGACAGGACGGGCCGGGTCGGCGAACCCACTGTCCAGCAAGAGATTGCGGTACCGGCGAGCGGCCCGCGCGCCCGCATCGACCACGAACGGGGCCCGTGGGGCGACGTTCACAGAACGTTCTGAAGCGAAGGGGGGGGCGTGGAAATGGGGCGCTCGCCTCCCCTGTTTCCACACACCCCTCACTCAAATCACCAGGCCACCTTTTTGCTTACCCCACAATCCGCGCTACCGGGACGGCAGCCTCAGACAGTGCGGACGCAGGCGCACTGGCCCGCCGCGAGCGTGCCCACCGCGACCTTCGCGGCTTGCCGCGTGGCCATTTCGGTCCCGCCGGAAGCGACAGCCGTCGCGGCGCGACCTCGGGACTCGGCCTTCGTGGCGTCTGGCTGGACCGGCACCGCCGTACGTTCCCCGCTCTCGGCCTTCACCTCGCGCCGCCAGACCGCCAGTGCGGTGACCGCTCCGATCGCCGCGAGGCCCGCCAGCACGGTCCAGGTGGTCGTGAAGCCCGCGTTCGTGGCGACCCAGCCGGCGATGGGATAGGTGACCAGCCAGGCCAGATGGGACAGCGAGAACTGGGCGGCGAAGACCTCGGGAATGCCGGCGGGATCGACCGTCCGGCGAAGCACCCGGCCGGTCGGCGTGATGATCAGCGCCATCCCGCCGCCGATCGCCACCCAGATCACCCCGGTCGGAAGCGTCGCGGCGACGCCCGCCGCGGACATCGTCACCACCGCGCTTGCCGCGAGCACCAGCACCGCGGCACCGGTGAGCATCACGGACCGGTCCGCCACCCGGTCCAGGACACGCGGGAGGACGACGGCGACCAGCAGCGTCCCCGTACCGGACGCGGCCAGCATCCAGGCTACGTCGGATTGGGTTCCGTCGAGCACGTCGCGGACGTAGTTCACGGTGTTGACGACCACGATGGAGCCGGCTGCGGCGACCACGAGGTTCAGTGCCATGACGCCGCGCAGACTCGGGGTGGCCGCGAACGTGCGGATCCCGGCCATGGCCCGATCCCAGGCGTTCGTGTGCGAGCTGGGGCGCGCGTTGGGGATGCGCGTGGACAGGACCAGCAGCGCGGACACCGCGAACCCGACGGAGGTGCCGAGGAACAGCAGGTTGAACGACATGAAGGTCAGCGCCACAGCCGCGAGCACGGGGCTCAACAGGCTCTCCATGGTGGAGGCCACCTGTGATGCCGACAGGGCGCGGGTGTAGTCGGCCTCCTTGGTCACGATGTCGGGGATGACCGCCTGAAAAGTCGGGGTGAAGGCCGCTGACGCGGTCTGGAGCACCCCGATGAGGACATAGATGTGCCACACCTCGGTGACGAACGGCAGCGCGATCACCACCAGCGCGCGCACCGCGTCGAGGATCGTGAGGAACAAGCGTCTGGGCAGCCGATCGACGTAGGCGGCCGCAAGCGGTGCGACGACGACATAGGCGACCATCTTGATCGTCAGCGCGGTGGCGAGAACCGCACCGGCACGCGGACCCGCGAGCCCGTAGCCGAGCAGCCCCAGCGCGACGGTGGCCAAGCCAGTACCGAACAACGCGATGATCTGCGCGCCGAACAGCCGCCGGTAGTCGCGAATCGCGAACAATCCCATGTCCGCCTCCTTCCAGACAGCTCCCCTAGATACCCCCCACGGGTATCTGATCGCACTGTTATATACAGGCACGGCGTATGAGTCAAGAGATGATCGACGCTCGGCCTCTATACCCCCAGGGGGTAGCGAGGGCTAGAACACATTGATCTCCGGCCGCGTCGGTGGCACTGTTCCTGACATCGGGAAAGACACCCCCTAGGGGTATACGGAAGGGGATCGCGATGAACACGGGAACGCACCACACTCACCACGCACACGGCCACCACGGACACGGCGGTGCGGGAGCCGTCGCCGAGGGGTTGCAGATCGCCAAGGACGGCTACGTCCTCGTTCCGGAAACACTGCGGCTGACGGCCGGGGAGGAGGTCGACTACCGATTCCGGATTCTCGGGAAGGACGGCGCTCCGCTGACCGCCTTCGCCGAGACCCACGAGAAGAAGATCCATCTGATCGTCGCCCGCCGGGACCTCACCGGGTTCTGGCACCTGCACCCCGCCGAGCTGGGCGACGGTGTTTGGACGGTCCGGCTGCACTTGCCGGAGGCGGGCGAGTACCGGGTGTTCGCGGACTTCTGGCCGGACGGGGCGGAAAAGGGACTCACGCTCGGCGCGGACCTGGCCGTGGCGGGTGCCTACGAGCCGCGCCCGGTGCCCCAGCCGGCCGACGTGTTCGAGATCGACGGCTACGAGGTCGGCATCAAGGGCGAAGTGCGGCCCGAGGAAACCAGCCAGCTGGTGCTCGCGGTGCACCGCGACGGTGAACCGGTCACGGATCTGCAGCCCTACCTCGGCGCCTACGGGCACCTTGTCACGCTGCGGCTGGGAGACCTCGCATACGTCCACGTCCACCCGGACGGTGCCCCCGGCGACGGCGAAACGCGGCCGGGCCCGGAGATCGCCTTCCAGGCCCACGTTCCCGGCCCGGGAACCTACCGGCTGTTCCTGGACTTCAAACACGAGGACGTGGTCCGCACCGCCCAGTTCACCGTCGTCGCCGAGTAGCCCGGGGGTACGGCAGGTACTGAACCGCACCCGGACACCGACCGCGGGACGAACTACTCGAAGCCGACCTGGCCACAGTGGACGACAGCGCCGCCCAAGAGCGTCGAGCCGGGCGAGAACGCCAACTGGTCGATGTGGCCCGGCGGCAGGACTCGGTTCTGCGACAAGCGCAAGACGGTGCCTGAACTGTCTCGAAGCGCTTCCGCATCTCCAGCTCGACTTGGCCAAGGCACCTCAGGCACTGCTCCGCAGCCTCTTCGAGATCACCCAGCTCACCGTCGAGGCGCATGGCGTGGGTGACCACGTGACCATCACCATCGAACTGCCGGTCGATCAGGTACCGGAAACAGCTGTAACAGCAGAAAGGATCACCAAGCGATGACTTCCACCGAAATGCAAAAAGTCCCGACCGCTACGGTCGAGACTTTTTGGGTGGAAGCTGTACGTACCCCCGACGAGGTACGGACAGCAACCACGCGTCGTCGTACCCCTCTGAGCTGCGGCTTTCCGCCACGCTGAGGATCAACCGGCTCCGCCGAGACCGCGGCGGAGCCGCGTCATGAATAGCGTCCGCCGGGACCTCTCCCTCTGGATCCAATGCGGCTGCACTGCCCTGGTTGCCCTCGGCGCGGCCTACGCCTCCTACATCCACGGACGTCAGTTCGCGCTCCGGTTCGGCGCCGACACGATGACCGCCTCCATCTGGCCCCTTATCGTGGACGGCCTCCTCACCACTGCCACCGTCGAACTTTGGAAACCCAGCCGCGACAACTCGATTCGATGGCCAGCCTGGTCCGCTTTCGTCTTCGGCATCTCGCTATCGCTCTGCGCGAACATCGCCTCGGCGCCCGTGACCAGTGCGTTCGGTGTCGCCGTCGCCGCTTGCCCACCGCTTGCTCTGCTGCTGGCCGTCGAACTCCTCAACCGAGCGCTCGAACGCCACCGCACCGAACCACCAATGCCATCACCCTCCGACCGCATTCACGAGGAATCCGAACCCCTCGCCCCAACGCCGGTCATCCTTCGGCCTACTACACCAAACCCGAAAGACCACCCGGCTAAGCCCACCGCCGAACAACTGATGTGGAACCATTACCAGCGCGAGCAGACCCAAGGCCGAACACCCACCGGCGCCGAACTCGACCGCGTCGCCGGCACCCACAACTACGGTCGCCGCGTCCTCCGAAAATGGCGCAAAGAAGGCACTCTCCCGCATACCACCCCAGCCAACTCCGAACCGCACCCGCCGTACGAAACACCGTCAGGGCCCCAAACGACGACACCAACGAACCCACGTCCACAAGCAGAGACCCTGGAGCGAGAACTCGCCGAATCGATGCCCTGAGAATCGAGCCAACGTCATGATCAGCATGAGGGCATTCGACAACCAAACTGAACAAAAACCAGCAGTATGATCTTCAAAGGACCAGGTCAGTTAGTGTCGTCCCCGCGCAAGCGGGGTTGGTCCCCCTTCAACGCGAAGCTGAGGCCTGACCAGGTGGTCGTCCCCGCGCAAGCGGGGTTGGTCCCTACCCGCAGGCACACGGCTCGGTCCGCAACTGGTCGTCCCCGCGCAAGCGGGGTTGGTCCGTGCTTCTCGTAGAGCTTGGTCGGCCACTCCACGTCGTCCCCGCGCAAGCGGGGTTGGTCCCGCGGCGTTCTCGCGCTGGCGGGCTTCGTCGTCGTCCCCGCGCAAGCGGGGTTGGTCCTCCGAGGAACGGCAGGATGTGCGTGCCGTCGGCGTCGTCCCCGCGCAAGCGGGGTTGGTCCGTCGACGGCGATGCGCGCCGTCCGCACGGCGTGGTCGTCCCCGCGCAAGCGGGGTTGGTCCCGTCCTCACTGGACGGCACAGCGGGTTGTTCAGGTCGTCCCCGCGCAAGCGGGGTTGGTCCCGGTCTTGCCCGGGAACTGGCCGATTTGGGCCGGTTGTCCCCGCGCAAGCGGGGTTGGTCCCGCGTGCTCACGCCACGCCGTACGCGATGCGGGGTCGTCCCCGCGCAAGCGGGGTTGGTCCCGGTTCCGGATCGATCTTGTCGAGCTGCTTGCGGTCGTCCCCGCGCAAGCGGGGTTGGTCCCTCGCCGAGCGTTTCGGCCGGATAGCCGCGGTCGTCGTCCCCGCGCAAGCGGGGTTGGTCCCTCCTGGCGATGCTCCGCGACGCGCAAGCACGTGTCGTCCCCGCGCAAGCGAGGTTGGTCCCCGTTCGGGTCGCACTCGTAGGTGGTGAGGTCCGTCGTCCCCGCGCAAGCGGGGTTGGTCCCGCGCCGACGCCGACCGACATGATGTAGCCGGTGTCGTCCCCGCGCAAGCGGGGTTGGTCCGCAGATCATCTCCCGGCCCAGCCCGAAAACAGTGTCGTCCCCGCGCAAGCGGGGTTGGTCCGGCTGTCCGCCACAACCAAACAAGATCGTCGGCGTCGTCCCCGCGCAAGCGGGGTTGGTCCCGGAACCTGGGCCTTGTGCAAGGTGTTCGCCGCGTCGTCCCCGCGCAAGCGGGGTTGGTCCGGCGCGGGTGATCGCCGCCCGGCTGAACCTCATGTCGTCCCCGCGCAAGCGGGGTTGGTCCGCCGAGTTCACCGCGCTCCCGCCCGGTGAGCACGTCGTCCCCGCGCAAGCGGGGTTGGTCCGTCCGCGAGCTCAGCCACACGGCGAAGCAGACGATAGTCCCCGCGCAAGCGGAGTTGGTCCCGCGCCGTCCTCGCCGGGTGCGGCGCGGCGCATGTCGTCCCCGCGCAAGCGGGGTTGGTCCGTCGCCCGGGGTCTAGCCCCAGTTCCACTTCGGGTCGTCCCCGCGCAAGCGGGGTTGGTCCCTGGTGCGGGAGCACGAGCGGGTCGCCTGGCCAGTCGTCCCCGCGCAAGCGGGATTGGTCCTCCGATGAACACCGCGTCCGAGCCTTCCGCGCTGTCGTCCCCGCGCAAGCGGGGTTGGTCCCGCGAACCCGACCCTGAACCAGTTGAACTACGGGTCGTCCCCGCGCAAGCGGGGTTGGTCCCTGCGGACGGCATCCCGGCATCAGGGAGGAGTGGTCGTCCCCGAACAAGCGGGGTTGGTCCCGCTCAGATCATCGCCGCCTCGATATTGACCGTGTCGTCCCGCGCGAACGGGGTTGGTCCGCAGTGGACGATGCCGAGCGCCGAACGCCCCGTGTCGTCCCCGTGGAGGCGGGGCTGGTCCCGCACGACAACCGAACGCAGTCATGCCGCCGCCATCGTCCCCGCGCAGGCGGGGTTGGTCTTTGGAAGCTGCAAGCCGCCCCGCGAAGGGCAGACCGATCCCTAAACACGAAAAGCCATGGCCGGGAGGCGCGGGCTTTGCGACCCACTCGGACTCGAACCAAGAACCCTCCGGTTAACTGGTACGAGTCCTTTCGAGTCGGCCTCAGTCGATCTAGCTGGGGTGTTTGCGATCGCATGCTCTGAGTCGATCTCGGTTGACCTCGCTCGACGTGTAATTTCGCCCTTAAATCGCCCCTAGTTCCTGACGAAGCACCAGCCCACGCAAGCTGGACCACCAGATCGAGGATTTCGATCAGGTACGAAGCTGCCCAGACTGACCAAAATTCGCCGGTATGATCTTCAAACACCCAGGTCAATTAGTGTGTCGTCCCCGAGCAGACGGGGTTGGTCCGTGACGCCACAGGACATCGACGCCATCGTCAACGTCGTCCCCGAGCAGACGGGGTTGGTCCCTCCAGCGCGGTCGTCCACACCTCGTCCGGCCGGTCGTCCCCGCGCAGGCGGGGTTGGTCCCACCACGCCGAAGGAGCTCACCCGGTACTACGAGTCGTCCCCGCGCAGGCGGGGTTGGTCCCGACGCCTTGCATCTCCTGTCCGGCCTGCCGCTGTCGTCCCCGCGCAGGCGGGGTTGGTCCCTTGGCCTGGTACTGCTTGCTGGTCGCCTCCCGGTCGTCCCCGCGCAGGCGGGGTTGGTCCCGGTGTTCCGGGCACGCACACAAACGTGAGCTCGTCGTCCCCGCGCAGGCGGGGTTGGTCCGCCGCGCCCGTCGAGCTCGACCGACAGGCGACGTCGTCCCCGCGCAGGCCGGGTTGGTCCGACGACGATCCTGCCGGGCAGCGGTGGCGGGTGGTCGTCCCCGCGCAGGCGGGGTTGGTCCCACGAACGGGTTCGTGTAGCCGAAGTCGACGCAGTCGTCCCCGCGCAGGCGGGGTTCGTCCCGATCGCCGCGTCCCCGTCGACCACCACGGTGCGTCGTCCCCGCGCAGGCGGGGTTGGTCCCGGCGAGGCGCAGACCTTCGGGGTTCCCGTCATGGTCGTCCCCGCGCAGGCGGGGTTGGTCCTGGCCTAATGTCGGTGTTGCTGCGCGCGAGTCAGTCGTCCCCGCGCAGGCGGGGTTGGTCCCTGGTCCCAGCTGGCCCGTGCACCGCGGACTTGGTCGTCCCCGCGCAGGCGGGGTTGGTCCCGATGTTTGGGACCCGATGGCGAACGTCGTGGCATCGTCCCCGCGCAAGCGGGGCTGGCCCCAGCCGGTCGATGTCCGGGTCGAAACTCGGGACGTTCTCCCCGCGCGAGCGGGGCTGGCCCCCCACCACGCTCCATCCTGACGACGTCGAAACGGTTCTCCCCGCGCGAGCGGGGCTGGCCCCTTGAGCGCGTCGAACTGGGCGTTCGTCCGCTTGTTCTCCCCGCGCGAGCGGGGCTGGCCCCCCGACGCACGCCGTCCTGCTCGTGCACACCGCGTTCTCCCCGCGCGAGCGGGGCTGGCCCTGCACCGCCGTCGATTCCGCCGATGTGAACAAGGTTCTCCCCGCGCGAGCGGGGCTGGCCCCGCTGTGCCGCCCGTGTAGTTTGTAGTTTCGGTGTTCTCCCCGCGCGAGCGGGGCTGGCCCGCGGCCGACCATGTCGAACATGTGGGACGGCTCGTTCTCCCCGCGCGAGCGGGGCTGGCCCCTCCGGATCCATCGCGGACTCGTCGACGCCGGCGTTCTCCCCGCGCGAGCGGGGCTGGTCCGCCGCAGCCGTCGCACTGGATCCGGACAAACGGGTTCTCCCCGCGCGAGCAGGGCTGGTCCGCGCGATCGGCTATGTCTAGATGTAACCGCGCTCCGCGGCCTTGTCCGGATCGAAGTCCTCGAACGCCGATCGGTCGGCCAGCAGATCCGCCGCCGTCTCGTCCTCGCCGAGGGTCGGCGTCGCCAGTTCCGGGACGAGCGCGGTTTCCAGCGCGGCACGCACCTCGGGATCGGCGCGGAACGCGCGGGCGCGTTCGGCGAACAGAAGGTAGCTCGCCATGTTGGCCTCGGCACTGGCCCAGACGCCGTCCATGTTCTCCGTGCGCAGCGGCTTGTAGTCGAAATGCCGCGGCCCGTCGTAGCCGCCGTGCTCCAGCAGATCGACAAGGAAGAACGACGACAGCACGTCGCCGTGCCCGAACACGAGATCCTGGTCGAACCGCGGGCCGCGCTGGCCGTTGAGATCGATGTGGAACAGCTTGCCCTGCCACAGGGCCTGCCCGATATTCTCGGCGTTCGTGCCCCGTGCGATCAGGCTGGCCCGAGATCCGCACCCTCGGTCTCGACCTGTTGTCGTCCGCACGTTGGCGGGGTTCCCCTGTGACATCATGGTCGTAACAACCGAGCAGGACCGGTCGTCCCCGCGCAAGCTGGGCTGGTCCCGGGGGCGGAAACACGTCCCCTCTTGACTCTGGGTTCTCCCCGCGCGAGCGGGTTGGGTCGTAGACGCCCATCCTGGCCGCTTCCCCAGCTTGTTCCCCCCGCGCAGGCGGGGCTGGTCCCAGTTCATCCGGCGCGTGGTCGCCACGGCGAACGTCGACCCCACGCGAGCTAGGCTGGTCCGGTCGAGGACGCCATTTCCCGCATGGCCAAGCGGTTCTTCCCGCGTGAGCGGGGCTGGTCCCCACGTGGATCGGTCTGGTGCGCCTCATCTCATGTTTCCCCGCGCGAGCAGGGTTGGTACGAAGCGAGCCTCGTAGTCCTCGTCGGTTATCGCGTTCTCCCCGCACGGGTGGAGTTTGTCTGCGGTCCTAACCGAGCGCCTCGGCGAACCGGACGTTCTCCTCGCGCGAGCGGGCTGGTCCGGAACCCGTTGAGTGGGTGACTCGATTAGCACTACGGATCGACACCGGCGACCTCAAGTCCAACGCGATCAGGGCCTCCTGCCGACGAGGCTACGAGGTTGTTCATACGCGGATAGCCAGACACATGTGCGAAAGTTTCTGAGCGCATGGTGGCTTTGCTGGCCGAGGGCCCTGCGGCGATTCTGGCACCGGGCGCCCCGTCCGGCGAACCGATCACCGTCCGCCGACGAGACCGTTCCGGTAGGCGTAGACGACGGCGTGCACCCTGTCCCGCAGCCCGAGCTTCGCCAGGATCCGGGACACGTGGGTCTTCACCGTCTCTTCGCCGACGTGCAGATGCGCGGCGATCTCCGCGTTGCTGGAGGCGTCGGCGACGAGCAGGAGGACTTCGCGTTCGCGTGAGGTGAGCCGTTCGAGTTCCGCCGGTTCGGCGGCCGCGGGTTCGATGCTGGTGGCGAAGGTCGACACCAGCCGCCGGGTCACCGTCGGGTCGATCAGCGCGTCGCCGCGCGCGGCCACCCGCATGGCGGAGACGAGCTCTTCGGGGGCGAGGCTCTTCAGCAGGAACCCGCTCGCGCCCGCCCGAAGCGCGCGGTAGACGTACTCGTCCGAGTCGTAGGTCGTCAGCACGAGGACGCGGATGTCGTTCCCGGGCGCGGACATGATCGCCTCGGTCGCGGCCAGACCGTCCAATTTGGGCATCCGGACGTCGAGCACGGCGACGTCCGGGCGCAGGGAAGCCGCCTGTGCGACGGCATCCCGTCCGTCCGCCGCCTCGCCGACGCATTCGAAGTCCGCCTGGGTGTCCAGTACCGCGCGCATCCCGGACCGGAACATCGCGTGGTCGTCGGCGAGCAGAACCCGGATCACTGTGCCTCCAAGGGAAAACCGACGCGGAGGCTTTCCAGGTCCATTGAGGACAGTCCCGCGTCGCGCAGCGGCGACGGCTCCCCGTCCCGCAGGGTCGCGATCAGGACGATCGGTTCCGTCTCGATCCGCCTGGCCACGAACGCGAGCACGTCGGCACTCTCGCGGTCCATCCAGTGGATGTCTTCGGCGACGATCAGCAACGGTTTGGCCGACGCCTCCTCCGAAAGCAGCGTCAGCGCGGCGAGCCCGACCAGGTACGCGTTCGGCTCCGTCCCTTCGGCCAGCCCGAGCGCCGCCCAGAGCGCGGAACGCTGCGGCGCGGGCAGCAGGTCGGCGCCCGCGCGGACCGGATGGAGCAGCTGATGCAGCGCGGCGTACGCGAAGTTGCGTTCGGCCTCGACACCGGTCGCCCGCAGCACCCGGAGACCCCCAAGCGTCGCCGCGGCCACGGCCTCCGCGACGAGCGCGGACTTCCCGACGCCCGGTTCGCCCTGGACGAGCGCGCCCCCACAGCCGGTGGCGGGACCGTCGACGAGCTCGGCCAGGTCCTTGAGCTCGGCTTCCCGTCCGAGAAGCGGCATGGTGCAGCCTCCTCCCTTGGCCATGGATGGCCGCCGGTCCGACGATACCCAGGCGATCCAGTCAGCACGGGCAGGACGATTGTGGCTTGCCTAGCCGGAGGTGTCGCGAAAGCCACTCTTTCGGGACCGCAGACGTCGCGAAAGAGTGGCTTTCGCGACACCTCCCGGGCCAAAAAACGGTCCGGCGACGTCCACAGGATGTAGACGGAGTGTCGTCACGACCAGCCTAGTTTCGAGAAAGCGATGAGACGCAAGAAGATCTTCCTGGCGGCGGCACTCTGGCCGCCCTGCTGCCGCTGGTGCTGACCTCGTTCACACAGACGGCGCCCGCCGAGGCGGCCAAGTCGGCGTGCGAGGCCGTGCCCGTCGCGGCGCCGGCGGGCGCTCGAATCGAAGCGGTGCACGCGACGCCTCCGGGGAGGGCGTCGCCGCCCACGCCGCTCTCGGCTTCCGCCACGATCACCGAGGCGCCCGCGTACTGCGAAATCGCCGTCACGCTGCCCCAGGGCACGGCGGGCGACCATGTCAAGGTTGCCGTCGCGCTGCCCCGGACCGGTGGACCGGCAGGCTCCAGGCGGTCAAGGACGGCTACAGCGGCGTGCGACCGACGCCGGCGTCCCCTGACCGTCCTCGACACCTCGTGGGCGCTCGCTCCCCAGGGCGAGATCGACAAGCGGCTGATACGAACTTCACAACCCGGTCCGTGCGCGATGCCGCCCTCGTCGGGAAGGTTGTGACGCAGAAGTTCGACCAGCGTGAAGTCACGTACTCGTACTGGAACGGCTGCTCGACCGGCGGCCAAGGCAGTAACGGTTCGTCAAAGCCCACCGCCCGGGAAGTAAGAGCGCAGACCGGGGTGATCGATCATCCAGCGGTCACGGACCTATCCTACAGTCAGCCCCGTTACTCTGGCAGAGTCGAGTCATGGCACCGACGGCCTCCATCGAAGACCTCATTGCAGTGCTGGAACTAGGCACCTCGTCAGGCGACACCGACCTGGCCGAGCAACTTCGGAGCCGATTCGGCATCGCGCCCGGAGCCGACCTGACGACCGCGTTGCAACCTGTGGCTCCGGGCGAAGTCCTTGCCGTGCTCACCTCCGCGATCGCCCCTGTGGCCGCGATGGTCCGTGAGCTCTACATCTGGCTGGGGCAGTGGGAGGCCGTCCGCTCCACCGGCAATTTCACCGTCCAGGTCACCGACGACCAGATGCGAACGATGCGTCTGGACCCAGCACGCTACGCGGCCTACGAGCGGACGATCGTCGAAGACGTGACCACGGCCAGGTTCGATCCATCCCTGTTACCGCCGGACAGCAGGCTATTGCATCTTTACGATGCGCATTGGAAGCCCGCCTGCATAGGCACGACTCTCGTCACATCTCCACGCTGCAGTAATTGCCGCCCTGAGACGCCCGTTGAGTTCCAGCAGTTGGAAGACCTATTGCAAAGCGCCGTCGCGCAAATGCCAACCGGCGATCTGCCACGGAATACGCCTCATGACACTCGAGGGTACTTCTTCGCGAACCTTGAGCACTGGCTTCCAGACGTCATGGCCAGAACGCGCGACCATGGGAGTTGCCCGCACGAGAGAACCATCTTCGCCAAGTACCTCCGCGAGGGTCTGCCGGACCTGGCGGCCTGTTTCCGTGAGATCACGAGCCAACAGCTGAGGAGCTTCTTCGACCTACCCTACTGGAAGGCCAGATGGCAGGTTTTCGAATTGTGGAATCTCAGGCTGATCATCGACAGCTACGGGAGTGCGCATTGGATACCCGCGCTGACCGACGGTATCTGGAACCTGAAGGCCGGGTCGACCAACCCGGCCGCGATCGCTACGTCACCGCTGGCCGCTGGACGAGAACTTCGCTGCTACTACCAACATGAATCGGTTCCGCCCGCACCACTGTTCCCAGGGCATCGTGATCGCCCAGAACTCCTGATCACCGTGGCGGACGACTCCGCGGGCCCCGCGGCGCCGGGTTCCGACAGCGAGCCTGTCTTCCTGGCCGTCGAAGCCAAGGCACGCTCGAGCTACGGTCCGCAGGACCTCAAGGGCGCCATCTTCCCACTGCTCGAATGGCGACCCAGAAGAATCCTCGGTGTGTCCTACTTCTCCGGCAGCGGCGCTGATCAGCTGCACGTCCAGAAGGTCACCGGCACCGAAGTCGCGGTCGCAGAAGCGATCACCCCTGGATCCGTCTCGGCTGCGGCGACCACTGAGTGGCTTCGCGACCTGTGGCGGCAACTCCCCAAGCCCCAAGTCTCTCTCATCGCCGCCGATACCAGTGGAAGCATGCCACCGACCGCAGCGAAGAACCACCTCAAAGCCATGGTCAGGTCGACGAAGAACACGCCACGGCCAAAGTGGGCCGACAGCATCTCCGAAGCAGACCTGCTCTTCGCCTCGACTTTTGGCGGGCCTGCACCTGCGCTCGCCTTGCTTCCGGAATTCACCGCCGGCGCGATAGCGCAGACCGGGATCGAACTCGAGCCGGGTCCGAACGCCCAGAACCTCGACGAGGCCGTAGCGACGTGGCAGATCGCCCTGGAATACACCCCGCTCCATGCGATCAACCTCGACCTCCATCTGATCACGGACGGTCAATGGAGCGACAACGACGTTGCCGTCCTCGAGAAAGTCCGGGACCTGGGCGTCAGAGTTCACGTCCATCTCGTCGACAAGCGGGACCGCTCGAGGTTTCGAGAAGAGTTGACCGCCTATCTCCCGGTTTAGCGCCGGAAGCTTGCATGAGGTCCGCTACGGACCGATGTCCGCGGCGCAAGCGGTGCCGACGACCTTGGCGCGACAGCCGCAGCGAGGACAGTGTCGTCTGCGTACGGCGATTCGTAGCGAAGCCCTGACGACACGGTCCGACCTGCGCGCCTTGGCAATGGCGGCCAACGCTTAGCACACGCACGGTCCTGGGGCAAAACGCGCGCCTGCCCCGACGCAAATCCCCGGGTACCGGACCGGACCTCATTACGACGGAGCATCAGACGATCCTGTCCGGCGTTGCCAAAAGCACACCCCTCATGGCCTTTAGGGGACTTTCCCACGTTAACGCGGAAAGTCCCTGGCATGGCCTCTAGCACCAACCGACGTTCCACCGGTCGATCTGGTAGGACATGCCGCCGCCCCAGAGTGTTCCCCAGATCTGCTGGCCACCGAAGTCGAGTATGTCATACAGGCCTTGACCTCTATTGGCAAACCGGAGGATCACGCCGTGGTACCACAGCGGGACGTTGTCGTGGGCGATGCACCGATAGAGCTCCTCACGCGGCGATGCCGAAGCTTCGCCGCTACCGAATACCACGGCGGCTGCACAGATGAAGGCGGTGAGGATACTTCTTGTCGCGAAAGGCATGGTTCCTCCTAAAGGTTCTCGTGCCTCCGAGTGAGGCGTGACCATGCCTATCGCGACGTATTCGAGTGAGTGCAACGTAAATCTCTGGTGAGTCTTCCTTCACCAGGGCCGAGCAGGGTGTCCACGAGCGCGGCGGTTTCCTCGTCGAGGTCGACATCGAGTGCGGCCGCGAGATCGGCCAACTTGTCGGCGGTGGCTTTCACCGCAGCGCGGTTTCCCGCTCGGTGCTCCACGTGGAGAAGGTCGCGATAGAGGAGTTCGCTGACAGGTTCGGCGAGGAGCCCTCGGAGGATCGCTCGGCGCGCCGCTGGTAGATCTCCGGCCTGACGGCAGATTTCGGCCAGCATGTGGGCGGCGTCGACGATGGCGTCGATCATTTCTCGCTGGTGCCACGAGTTCCAGGCGTATCGGCCAGGGCCGATGTTGCTGAAGGGCATGCCGGCGACGAGCTCAAGTGCCGCTTCGAGCCGAGCCCGCCGATCTGATGCGTCACGGCTCGGATCGGCGCCGACCAGTTGCCGGAACCGATGCCAATCACTGCTCATCGAGTTCGACAGGCGATAGCCGCCTCCGTTGGCCTCGATGTTCGGAAGGTAGAGGTCGCCGTTCTCGTCGTGGCCGAGCCAGGTCCGCAGACGGGAGATGTAGCCCTGTCGGGTCGCTGGGGACCAGGGGCGGGTGTCCGTTCCGAGTTGTCGTGAGATTTCGTCGGCGGTCGCGCCGGGGTGAAGGAGCAGGAACGCGGCGAGCTCGGTGAGCCGGTTGATCTTCTTTCCCTCGACCTTCATCGGGTCGACGTTGTGCAGCCCGACCGGACCGAGAAGTCTCAGTTCAGGTCCCGTTACCGGCGGCGGTTCGACCGGAGCGTCTGGATAGTCGTTGGCGGGCACCTGTTCGGCTGTGGTTTCTGCAGTAAGCGTCGAGATGAGCTCTTCCGCCTGGTCGACAGTCAGGCGCTGGAGCTCGACTTCGATGCCGAGGTCGTGGATCAACGTGGACTTCGTGGAAACATCGAGCGTCCAGCCATCCGGGACTGCCGTGCCTGCGGCGACCACGGCGGCAAGGCACGCATGCTGCTCGATGTCGAAAGGTTCAGCGGACAGGACGACACCGGTTGGTGTCGGGTCTGCCTCGGAGAGCTCGTCCACCGATGTGAAGTGACGGAAGCGCCCAGGGTTGTGCGCAGCGGTCGAGCGACCGAAGCCGACCAATGTCACCGGCATGGACGCGGACCAAGCGGACGTCGCCAGTTCCCAGGCCATCGCCAACAGGACCGGCTCGGCTTCTTCGGCAGACCCATCGAGCGTGATCGTGCCGATCTCCGCGAGGTTGGCCATGACAAGGTCACGACGAGGGTCATGGCCGACTGTGACAAGTGCAGGATAGGGCGCTGGAACTCCATCCAGCTCATCGACATCGAGTGAATCAGCGAAGGATTCACTGTGTCCCAGTGGATGCAGCACCACACCGTGACTACCAACCACTGCGGACCGGACAGCCGGAAGCGAGGCGCCCTTCTCTCGGACATGAAAGACGAGACTGCGTAGCGCGACGTCAAGAGCCTCGGCCGTGGCCGGTTCTTCGGCTTTCCTGAGCGCGGTCTCCAGATCCGTGGACGGTGGTCGGCGGATTCGTTGTCCAGGACGGCGACGTCGTTGAGCTAGCATCCTGCGCCGGGCGAAGGTCGCCAGAATGCCAGCGGCGAGAAGCCCTCCGAGCCCGACGGCGACGAGGGGTACGACGCTGGCGTCGCCGGCGGGAGCGACCTCGGCGGGCGCCGGAGCGGGGGTTGGTGCTGGTACTCGCTCCGGCAAAGGTGAAGTCGGTTCCAGGGGCTGGGTAGCTGGAGATGGCTCGGGCCCACAGCCAGGTGGAGTGACCTGCGCAGAAGCCGAGCCTCCAGACGCTGCTCCCCCACCGTGCCCAGGCGTTGCCACTCCGGGAAGTTGAAGGACATCGCCGGGATGAATCAGATCCGGGTCGTCCAGGACCCGGCCGCCAGGCAGCGAACGACCTCGGTTGAGTTCGAAGATCTCGACGTACCGGGAAGCCGAGCCAAGATGCTTCCGAGCGATCTGAGTCAGCGTGTCGCCTGCGCCGACGACGACCTCGACGCACTGCGGTTCGGCAGGAAGAGCGAGACGCCAACCGGGCTTGATCAGGTCGACGCTTCGAAGGGCCGCTCCGTCAGCCTGACGCCGGCCCCGGTTCAGATCGAAGATCTCCTGGTAGCGACTCTCGTCGCCGAGCTGCTCGGCCGCGATGCTCATCAGCGAGTCGCCAGGAACGACCGAATACCCGTCGGCCAACGGATGATCGGCCTCATCCACGGCCTGAGAACTACCCTGTCCGGAGACCTGTGGGGCGACGATGGAAGCCGGGGCGGCAGACGGCGATGCCTCCGCAGCCGTCGTACCGACCACCAGACCGAAGAGGACACCGGCTACGAGTCGTTGAGCCCAGCGTAATCCAGGCAGCCGCGGCGCTGCCACTCCACGCGCGAGTGCGACGCATTCGAGCACGACGGCGATGACGAGTTGCAACCAGGCGATCACCCCGCCGACCGCCACCACGAGAAGGAACACCTGACCGGTGTCTCGTTCGGTGATCCAGCCAACGATTTCGAGGAAGGCCGGAACGTGGTCCGGCAGGAACACCGACCTGAACGTCCACAGGAGAAGCGGCGGCCCGAAGATGAGCAGAGCGAGACCCATGACACCGAGGAGGATTCGCGCGAGCCTTCTCATGGCGGTGCTCCTATCCGTCGGAGACCAGATCGGCGGCGCCGTGGCCACGCACGGAGAACTCCGATACTCCGATGACGCTGAGGAAGATGGTGGTTCTGATGATCGTGGTGTCGACGACGATCCGGTTGCCCTGTACGGCAACGGTTCCGGTAATGCCCGTCGCCGCGAGGTAGCGCTCTGCTTCAGCGATGGCTTGCTGCGGGTCGACGTCTGCGACCTGGCCGGCGGCAAGAGCATGAACGCGGATAGCTTGCCCCCCTACGCGCGCGGCTTCTTCGGCGACCGACGTCGCCTTCGAATGGGCTTGGGCCTTTCGACTGCCGTCGACTGCCCATCCGATGGCGATGACCAGCGCGATGCTCAGTCCCACCAGCCACACGGAGACGGAGCCGCGTTCACCACGCAAGCGGATCATCGGCGGGCTCCATAGCGATCGATCGGTGATCGGAACTCGGAAACAGCGACTCGCGAACCCGGGATCATGAGATCGCCGAACGCGATCTCACAGCTGACGGTGGCGACCACATAACCGGTCTCGCCCAGCGGTTTCGCGAAGTCTCGAGCATCGACAGCGATATTGAGCTGGGCGCAGTTCAAGCCCTGCTGAGCGATAACAGCTCGTGCCCGCACCTCGGCTACCGACGCCGCGGCATGGCCGTCACGGGCGATGGAAGCCGCACGTGCGGCAGAGCGGGCAGCCTCGTCCACTGCGGCTTCCGCAGTGATGACCCGCATTCCGACCAACGCGAGTCCGAAGAGGACGACCAGTGCCGACACGCCGATCGCGACTTCGACGTTCACATCGCCGCGGTCCCCGTACTTCATGGTGTCAGCTGCTCGATCGGCCCGGACGCGCGTTGGCTGACCGAGAACCGTGCGAACGGTACGAGTGAGGCGGCCTCGGCGGTGACGATGACGGTGACGTTCCGGCCGTCACTGGTGGCTTCGGCGTTCACATTGGACAGCCAACTGCCGGTCACACGGTTGACGTAGTTCTGCGCGTGCTGCTCGGCGGCCGCCATGTCGACAGGCGGCAGCCGAGCGGCGTTGACCCCATCACGCGCCGCTTCCAAGGCCACGTTCCGCCCCAGGAAGAGCACTATGACTTGCAGGACGAACCACGTGACCAGGAGAAGTGCTCCCAGGCCAAGGATGGCCGACACGTTCTCGTCGCCGCGCTCGTGCCGGACCTTCATTGCCCTCCGATCAGTGGCAGCTTGCCGTTCACGAAGGCCGTGACCGCACCAGCGATCGCGGTGGCCAGCACGAGACCGAGCACGGCGTAGATGGCTTTGGTGATGTTCTCGTCGCCGCGCTCGCCCTCGCGCACGAACTGCGCTCCGCGCTTCTGCAAGGCGCACCCGATCATGAGTGCAGCAAACTGCAGGCGGGCAACCATTGTCTCGAGCATGTACTTCTCCTCTGTTTCAGGTGCCGAGCATCGTGAAGATGCCCGGGAAGGCGAGAAAGACGATGAACGCCAGCCCCATCACGGCGATCGGCATGTCCATCCGATCCGAACGGACCGACGAACCGGTCTTCTGATCCGCCAGGCCTTGTTGGGCAATCGACGCCGCTTTCGAGCGCAGGGTGTCCGCGATACTCGCTCCGCCCTCGCTTGCGCTGGTGATGATGTGGCCGAGATCCCTGAGCTCGCGAACACCCAGCTCATCGGCGAGGCGCTCAAGGCCTTCCCACGGCATCCTGCCTCGCAGAGACGCTTCGTTCATCGCCGACCGGATCCGTTGAAACGCCCAGCCGTCACCTAACGAGGCCGGGTAGCGCATCGCTTCGACCAGGCCGCGGTCGCCGAGGCGTCCGAGAGCGACGAGGTGCGCGTAGGCGACCAGAGCCCCTCGGAATGCCGCCCGTGCCTTCTGCGCCTTGGCGCGCAGCAGGAGCCGCGGAAGCGCCCAGCCGAATGCTGCCGCGCACAGCGACATCGCTCCCGTCAGGAAGACCGGTGTCCCAGCGTCGAGGATGACGAGTACCACGCTCGTCAGCGGAACCGCGAGGGCTCCGACGGACGCGTAGCCGAGGCGGTTCAGCATGAAGGATTCGCGTGTCTGGCCGACAAGGTCGAGCTCTGTGGTCGGCGCCCTCGCTCCGCAGCGGTCGGCGAACCGGATCGCCGCTCTTAAGGCTGGATTCAGCGCCGAGCTGTCCGAAACGACAGGCGGACCGTTCAGGACATCGCTGAGCAGGAGACGTCCGGGTAGGTATGCCGCGACGATCAGTGTCGTTCCGCCGGCGATTCCCAGCGCCAGCAGGATGAGTTGGCCGAGCGTGCTCATGGCCGCCGCCGAGCCCGCGCGGAGAGGAACCGGGTGGCAGGCGGCTCGAGGCCCAGCTGACGCAGCCATACCGCGGAGGCCCCGACCAAACCGAGCACAACAGCCAGGACAACCTGCCCGACAGGAGTGGCATAGGCAGCGGTGTACATCGAGCTACCGAAGAGCACAATCCCCAAAAACATCGCCGCCCAGATGCCGAGCAGCACACGCGCGGTGGACCGCCTCCGGGCCCGTTCGGACTCAGCGGTCCGGCGAGCGACGATATCCTCTGCAACCTGGCGAGCGAGCGCACGCAGCAGGTCGGCGACGCCTGAGCCTTGGCGGTGTGCGACGCAGAGGCCGGCCACTGCGGCATCCCCGATCTGGTCGTCGATGTCGTCGGCGAACTCGAGTAGGGCCTCCTGCACGTCCCAGGTCCGCAGGCGATGCGCCAGCGTGATCAGCTCGCGGGCGAAGCACGCCGGCGCTTCGCGGGTGGAGTTCTGTATGGCGCTGACGAGCCCCGTGTTGGCCGCCGCCATGACGTCGCTGAGACGTCGCAGCCAAGTTTCCAGGGCTTCCAGTCTCTCGATTCGCTGCTTGGCGATTGCTCCCGCTGAGAAAAGCCACGGCAGGAAGACGACGAAGGCTGTGGCGGCCACCCCAGCGATCGGCCAGCCGGAGACGAGCCAGGCCAGAGCGCCGGTGGACAGCGCGAGCGGTCCTCGCCAACGCAGACTGCGGTGCTGACGACGCCTCCGAAGGGCCTTCGACTGGAAGACAAGCCTTCGCCGGTGGCCGACACCGAACGCGCCGGTGATGACGAGGGCCAGGCCGCCAACGAGACCGACACCGAGCAGAACGAGGACGAGTTCAGGCATGGGCCCACTCCCCATCGCTGCCGCAGGTCAGCCAGTTCCGGTCGAACCCGGCGCGCTCGTAGTCCTCGATGTCGGTCGGCAGATTCCCGGTAGGAACCGATCGGCGACCTCCAGCACGTTGGAAGAGATAAGTCCGCGCGGGTCGCCCATACTCACCAGCCTCGACGGAGATGATCTCGGCAACGTAGCGATCGAGGCTGCTTCCGTCAGCGACGAGCTCCACATGCACGATGAGATCGATCGCGTGTGCCACGGTTTCGTGCGCCAACTCGGGGGTCCACGCAGAGTTCCCTTCAAGGCACAGGCGGGCCATCCGGTTGATGGCATCCCCCGCGTTGCGGGCGTGCAGCGTGGAGAGCGAGCCCGATCCGCCCGTCGAAAGCGCGTCGAGCATCGGGATGATCTCGCGGCCACGGACCTCGCCCACGATCGTGCGCGTGGTGTGCATGCGAAGCGACTGCCAGACCAAGTGCGACAAGTCGGCGACGGTGCTGCCGGACCGCTCCGAATTGCCGACCCGTTCCTCGAAGGCGACCACGGCGGGAAAGCGATCGCGATGCCGGTGCAGGCCAAGTTCGAACTCGGTCTCCAGTGTCGCGAACCGTTCGTCCGGAGGAATCTCCCAGCAGAGAGCCCGCAGGAGCGTCGTCTTCCCCGCCCGTTGCCGGCCACAGACGACGATGTTCTTCTCCGCTCGCACCGCCGCGCGCAGGAGTGCGAGTTGCGCAGTCGAGATCATCCTCCGCTTCCGGAGGTCTGCCAGCCCGGTCTTGGACAGCCGATGGCGTCGGATGGAGACATGCGGGCGGTCACTGACTTCGATCGTGGCGGCCAGCCGCTCCCCGCCTGGTAGTTCCATGTTCAGCAGCGGTGAAGTGCTGTTGATGGAGCGTTCGGTCCGGCCGTGCCGGGCGGCCAAGCGTTGTAACCAGCGAAGCAAAGCTTCATCGGTCGGTGCGATCCGGGGTGCGCGCATGACTGTGCCGTCCGCGTAGGACAGCCAGACGGGCTCATTGCCGATGATGTCGATATTCTCGACGCCTTCGTCCGCCAGCAACGGCTCCAACCGACCCACGCCGAACATCTCCGCCATCACGGCCTGCTTGACGAACCACTCCTTGCCAGGATCCAGAAACGGCCTGCCTCGGCCAGCCCACTCCTTGATCACAGCCGAGAGGACATCGTCGATCAGCTTTCCTGCGAGCGCACGCTCGAAGTCTCCTGCTTCCGGCTCGCTCTGGCGTGCCATCTCTTCTTCAACCTGCTTCGCGAGGGCCTGTTGGACCCGGTCGACGAGCTCGTCCGCTCCTGCGAAGTCCTGCTCAACCAACATGACGGTCCCCCTCACCAGCAGACGCGGCAGGCCTCGGAATCGAGGGCGGTAGCGGCCTCCGCACGAGTTCGCGTCGTGGCCTCTCTTGCCTCGCGGGGGCCTGCTCAGGGATCGCCCGCCCTCTAAGCCTTCGTGACCGAGTGAAGGCTCGCTTGCCGATTTCGACCCCGAGCTTCCGGGACTTTTCAAGCAACGACGAGGTCTCAAAGCGTTTGCCTGGCCTAAACGTGTCCGTGAACTGCGTGGCGGCGGATGGGTCCCACGGCATCTCGCCGACAACCGGCAGACCGAGTTTCGCGAACTGCCTCTCGACCTCCTTGAGAGGAAACCCAGCGGGAGTAGCCGCAACAACGACCACCAAGCCGTCATCCGCTGTACCGAGTAGGCCGATCTCTTCGCGGACCAAGTCCACAGAGGACGACAAAGCCCGGAGCGAATGCCGGTCGTTGCGTACGACCAGCACCGTCAGGTCGGCGTTCCCCAGGACAGCATGCGGCATACCGCGGGATCGGAGCCGACCACAATCCGCCAGGACGTCGACCGACTCCCAGGTCCGGAACGCCAGCGCCAGTCGCTGCCATTGCAGGCTTTCCGCAATCCGAGTCGTTTGCGGCCCAGGCAGGAGAAAGTGTCGTCCGGTGCCGTCCGGCAATGTGATCGCCTGCTGCCACAGCGCCTGCGGCAACGGCATCGTCCGCGCGGCCAGCATCGCCTCGAACATCCCTCGGTGGCCGAGCGAACCGCCCGGGTCGAACACCGCCAGCGCCTGGCCGCCGGACGGATCGCACTCCGCGGCGACTGCGTGCCGCGGCCATACCCACGTCAAGGCCAGCGTCACGGCCGACGTACCCGGACTTCCGCGTAGGGAAGTGAATGTGATCAGCATGGTTCGTTCAACTCCCCGGCAGCAGAACGATCGCGACCGTGCCCACGGATCCCTTGGTCGCGAGCTTGGGGCCCTGGTGCTCGGCCACGACGACATCGACAACTCGAAGTCCGGTCTGGTCCCGTTCCCCCACGCGGACGACCCTCCCTTGCACGGGTTCCCAGGTTTCGGTCACTGTGCCGCCCTGGCCGGAAGGAACGAGGAGAACAGGCTTCAACGGCTCCAGCGGAGTCGCCGGGAGCTGAGCCGGCTTGACGGCGATACCCAGCAGTTGCTCTCCCGGCCTTGGCGGGAGCTCCCCTCCGACCGCCTGCGCGGTCAGCACGGTCCCTGGCCAGAGATTCGTCGTGGCCTTCCGCCCGATGAACTGCGACCGGTCCTTCCACAGCACTGGTGTCAGGCCAGGATCAGGTCGGACCTGGACCTCGCGCACGGAGCTGTCGAGCACGACCTGCCCAAATCGGACAGGAGCGGCGACACCTACCGCGGCGATCGTCGTGTCGACGTTCCGGTAGATGAACACGGTCCCGGTCGCGCACAGCGCAGCCAGTACGAGCCCCACGAGGATCAGAAGCTTCGAGGGGCGCCGTCGAAATGGCCGGACCTCCGGCACGAGCGGTGGCTTCTCGAGTGGAGCTGGGTCATTCATGGCCGTCCTCCCCGGAGTTCAGCGTGCGGATTTCACGGACGGGCAACCTGGCACTCGACGTCAGGTCCATCGCCCCGGAATCGGACATCCCGCCGCCGGACCAGCTGATCTCCCAGTGGCCGGTCGCGGCGATGGAGAAGGCACCGGACGAAGCCTTTGTCAGGTAGACGTGCCCGCAGTCAGGTGACGCGAGGCCAGCTTTGTCTTCGGTGAACGGCGTGCCCGGTCCAGCGCAGGCTTTCGTCGCCCCATCGCCCATAGACCAGGTGATGCGGGCGAGTTTGGCGATAGCCGTCACGCTGACGGTGCCAGCGGTTGCAGTTCGGGTGACTGGGCCGGTGGCGGCCTCGCTTCGCGCGCTCCACATCCACACCGGAAAGCCGATCGTGGCTCCATACGGCGAATCGGCGGGCGGCGCCAGCCTGATGTCGGGCGCGGAGAGTCCCATCTGGTCGATCGCCTGCCGAGCGAGTTCAGCAGGCGAAACCTGCGGCACGACGGCGGCCGCGGCGCCATTGGGCACGTAGGTCACACGAGCGTCGCCGGGATAACCACCTCCGGGGCCGCCGACGCCGCAGATCATCACGACCAGCCGCCCCTTCGACGCGTCTTTTCCTGCCCACATCGGGTCACCGCCCGCTGGCTGGGGAATCTCCATCGGAAGGCACTGCGGAGCAGGTCCGGCGCGCTTTCCCTGGCTGGCTGGTCCTGTCCCCGGCTGGCCTCCTTCGCGGCCCGGCCGACCGGGATCCGTCGCACCGACCCAGCAGGTCCCGCGCACCCCTGAGGATTGGCAGCCACCTGGGCCTGGCGCCGGGCCGGCCCACGCCGGCGCTGGGCTGACCATCGCGGTCACCAGCAGAGCCGAGCCGATCGTCTTCGTCAGCATGGCTTGTCCAAGGCGGCTTCGACGACTTGGACCAGCCACCGGTCGTTCAGGCTGGCGTATCGGACGACCTCGGCACGGAACTCGTACCGTCGCGGCTGGTCCGGGTTATCGAGCGTCCGCCCCTGCTCGCCCGGCTTGTCACTGACCAGGTGGAGCCCAGTCCGATCCAGGCAGTCGGTGATCTTGATCCGCGGGTCGCGCTCGTCGAGCGACACCGCGGTCACCGCAGGGGAACGCCGGTAGTCACCTTCCATATGCGAAGGCACGGAGGCCAGATTCTGGATTTCCGCGATGTGCCGCGTCAGCTCTGGGTCGACGAGGTACTCGCCCAATGCTGAGCGCCAGTCCTTCGCCTGCGGCGCCTTCTCCGCAGCGGTGCTGACGCGCCAGTAGCCTTCGTAAGCCTCGACCGCTTTCTGCTTCGCCACGTCTTCAGCTGTAGGGACGTGGCTTGATGTCGGAGGTACCGGAGGTGCGGCAGGCGTGGCCGAGGGCGTGTTTCCGCCCTCACTGCACGCAGCCGTGGTGGCCGCGACGAGCAAGGCGATCACGAGCTTGGACTTCATTTTATGCTCCCCTGAGGCTGATGATCACGGACCCGCTTGCCGCAGCCAGAGCGGGACCGATGTGTCCGGAATCGACGATCACGTCGACCACGACCGTCCCCTCAGAGTCAGGTGTTCCAACTTCGGCGACTCGGGCGACGAACGCGTTTCCCGCCGACGGGACCGAGTCACAGGGCATTGCTTGCGGCAGAGGCGACACACAGACTCGCGCGTGCGGCCAAAGAGGCTGGCTCGGCCGGCGGCCGGCTTCGACCCGCAGGCCGACCACCTGAAACCCGGCTCCCGGCACGCCCTCCGGTATGAGGCTGGCCGCGGTGAGGAGCGTCCCTTTCTGAAGGCCGACGGCGGGCGCGCGGCCGATGACTGCGGCTCGGTCGGCCGCTCGGATGAAGCGGACATCGTGGTCAGGGACCAGATCGACAGCGGCCAAGTCTGATTCGGTGAACGGCTGCGTCGCGCCGACATCCCTGGCCAGTACAAGCGCGGGCACCGTCCTGTCCCTGAGGACCGCGACGAGATGGACGGTGACCAGAGCGAACACCAGGGCGACGACCACCGTGGCAAGGTTGAGCCAACGCGACGAGTTCTTCGACGGCGGCTCCGGATCGGACACGCGTCGTCGAGCCTTCCTCAAGCGCTCGGTGAAGTCGGTGACCGTCATCCTCCGACCTCGGCATCCAGATCGGCTGGATCCACCTGCTCGATGACGCGCCGCCAGATCCGGCACTCGTCACACCAGACGTACCGGCTCAACAGTTCTTCGTCGTCTTCGCCCGCGGGGAACTTCGCTCGATCACCGCAGTCGAGAACATAGTCGGCTGGCATCCGGCCTCCCTCCGTGAACCTGTTTGAAGGCGAAGGCCGGCTGGAGCTGCCCGAGGTGCTTGCGAGTTCCTCGAGCGGGGGGAGGTTGTCCAGCCGGCCTTCGTTTCTTTCTCCTGCGTCGCCAGGCAGTCCGTTCCTGGCAAGTCAGGAATACCGCTTTCCGGCCCGGTGAGGGCAAGGTCAACACCGGGTGAGCCTTGGCTCATCAGGGCTTTTGTCACTCGTCCGGGTGTAGGAATGAGTAGAATTGCTCGCGCGCAAGCCGTAGCGAATCGTGTTAGCTGGTCGGTATGGAGGGGTGGGAGATTCCGTACCGGCACAGCGTCCAGACCGCCTTGGATCTTTTGAGAGGCAGGTGGACCGTCGCAGTCTTGGCAGGGCTTGCTCGCGGCGAGACGCCGTTCACGGAATTGCTGGCCGCGATCAACGACGTCGAGAAGCGCACCGACCGAGATCGCATGCTGTCGAATCGAGTACTTAGCGACACTCTGCAGCGAGCTCGCGAAGACGGCCTCATCGAGCGGCACGCCGAATCGGGCAATTTCGCGACAGTCACTTACATGCTGACCCCGACCGGCCGCTCCTTGCTCCGCGCCGTCCGGCCGCTGGCCGAATGGGCTCAGGTTTATCAAGCGGACCGCCAAGCTGACGTGGCCGACCGCCGAGGCGCTTAATACACCTTGGCGGATGCCGTCCGGCGAGGATCCGGAATCAACGAACGAACCCTGTCCCGGCCCGCGTCCTTCGCCGCGAACAGGACGTTGTCCGCCGTCACGAGCACATCGTTGAGAGCTTCGCCCGCTTCCGGATAGGAAGCTACGCCGATTGAGACACTTAGGCGTAAATCACCCAATTCGTCATCGAACTTCATACCGCGAACGGCCTCGCAGACACGGTCCGCGATGTCGACCGAGGCCGTCGTATCAGCGCCCGGCAGCAGAACGACGAACTCTTCTCCTCCGAATCGCGCGGCAATGTCGTACGACCGAACGTTTTCGACGATCGCCTGTGCGATCTCGCGCAGGACCCTGTCCCCGGCAATGTGTCCGAAGGTGTCGTTTACCGACTTGAACTTGTCAACATCGATCATCAGGACGCCGATCGGCGCATGGTGACGCCGAGCCTTGGCCACCTCGTTCTCCGCGAGAGTCTTCCACGTCTCGGCGTTGAGCAGGCCGGTCTTCCTGTCCGTCGTCGCCGCGGCTTCGAGCTGCCGAACGAGAACGCTGCGCGTCAGCACATACAGCGGCAGCATGACGAAGACCAGCGCGAGCGGATGCCAGACCATCAACAACGTGACCAGGACACCGACGCACAACGTCGCGAATTCGAGGCTGTTCTCGCTCCAGCTGCCGACCAGCGCCCCTACCGAACGCTTGCCGGGCGACAACGCGATCACCCCGGCGACCAAAGCCGAGTTCACCAGCCAGTAGCAGACCACCACAGCGACCAGACCCAGCAGTGCAGCGTCGTCGATGTTTTCGAGCGCCTGGACTGAGGGGAGCCAGCGGGCCACCACGATGGCCGAACAACAGGAGACAACCACCGAGCTCGCGCTGAACACCACCCGGTAAAGGCACATGCCGGACACTCGACGCCAGCTGCGCCACCACATGTGCCCGTAGAGGATGACCGCGGTCGCCGCCGCCAAAGCCGGCGTGACCAGCAAAGCCGCCGCGAGTGTCCAGACCGAGCTCATGTTGACGTGTGGTGTATCGGAGAACCGGCGCCGCATCTGCTCGACAGCCCGGGTCACTTCCGCCGCGAGGAGACCGAGCACCACCAGGACACCGAACCGGAAGAGATCGGATCGGCTCACCGGCGTGAACCCGTCCAGCAGAAGCGTGAAGACGACCGCGGCGATCTCGACCGCAAGAACGAAGGCGATCACCCGTCCCTGCAGCGACCAGAGCTTCCACTGTGTGACATTCCAAATACGTTCTGTATCACCGGAGGCCTCGCTGGTCACATTGGAGGCTCTGACCTGCATACTTGAGTCGCTTGCGTCCCCAGGCGGTCCTCCGGCGGACGCCGTCGTCGGGGTGTTCTCAGCGGGCGGGCCGTCCAGGCAGTCCGTTCGCTGGGAGGAGGGTTCATCGATGACCAACAAGGACTGGTGATCTCGCGCGTCCTCATTCGCTGAACCACGCTCGCTCCCGGCTCGCCGCCGGGAGCGGGTCAGGACCCACAGCACGCTGATCCCCGCCGCCACGCCTATCGCGACGGCCCCCGCCGCAGCAACGGCTCTGAACGGCCCGAATTGCTGGGCGGCCAGCCCGCCGCCCAGGATCGCGATGCCCTGTGAACACTGCAGACACGTCGACATCCGACCCATCACTCCCCCGCGACGGGCGTCCGGCACCAGATCGACGACAACGGTCTGCACCTGGATGAGAAAGGCGGTCGAGACAGCGCCGGACGCGGCCCAAAGGACGATCGAAACAACTACCCCCGGTTCGAAGACACAGGCAGCGAGGGGCAGGCCAGCCACCACCGCGAACAGCAGCGCGGTGAGCGGCGTAGCGGGCAAGCGAAACCGCGTCGTGAGCCAGGCGCCGATGGCACTTCCCAGCGGGTCGGCAGCGAGCAGCAAACCGATACCGAAGGCGGAGATCCCCAGCGCATGTCCATACGGCACCGCCAAGCCCTCGGGCACGACGTAGACGCCCACCAGCAGGACCAGTGCGTAAAGCAGGAACCAGGTTCGGGCAGGCGCTTGCGCTGGTTCCTCTTTCTCGGTGTCGGTTCGGCTGACCGACCTCGACAACACGCCCTTGAGGATGATCACGGCGCTCAGCACGAAGGTGCCCGCGTTCACCAGCATTCCAAAATGCGGCTCGATCAACGTCAGCACGAGCCCGCCGGATCCGAAAGCGACCACCTGAGCGACCTGACCGGTGAACTGCCGCAGTGCGAGCCCGGCCGGGAAGTCCTCGCGTCCGAGGACCTGCGGCAGCAACGCTGACTGCGCCGCTTTGAACGGGCCCGCCGCCGCGCTGAGCACCGCGACACACGCCCACAGCACAGGCAGCGGTAGCCCCGGCAGTGCCATCGCCGCAGCGAGGACCGCGCGAACGACGTCGGTGACAACCAGGACGGCTCGCCGAGGATAGCGGTCGGCGAGACCGGACAGCAGGAAGCCGCCGAGCACGGATGGGATGAAGGTCAAGGCATAGGTCAACGCGGTCAACGCCGCGGACGATGTCTCCTTGAACACCAGCAACGACAGCGCGACACGGGCGATCTGGTCGCCGCCGATCGACAGCAGCTCGGCGACCCAAAGCGCCCGGAATTCCGGGTTCCGCAATGGCACGGCAAAGCCGGCACGGCGGCGCTCCGCCATATCCGTTCCCCCTACACGCAACTCCCAGGCGACAACTCAGCATGCGGTCGCGCGGTCACGCTCCCGCCGGACTGACCATGCCGGGTCG
Source organism: Amycolatopsis sp. PSD-21 (assembly GCF_055561455.1). NCBI lineage: Bacteria > Bacillati > Actinomycetota > Actinomycetes > Pseudonocardiales > Pseudonocardiaceae > Amycolatopsis > Amycolatopsis sp. PSD-21. The sequence goes on from NZ_CM145712.1 coordinate 7,156,534, forward strand.
TTCGTCCCTCTCCCGAAACTCACGGTATGCCCGGAGTGTCGTCACGTGACCACGATCAGCGACTTTTCGCCCGTTTGTAGTACGCGACTACCCAAGGTGATCAACTTGTGAGTTGCCTGGTCAGAGGCGCTTTCGCGCAACGATGACGCCGCCGCGGCAGGAGATCGTGAACTCGCCGTGCCGGTCGATGTGCCGGACGAGGAGCTCATGTGCACGGTCGATCGTCGCCTCGAACGGAACGCCGCCGTCGTCAGCCCAAGCCCGATACGAACGGAGGTGCGCAAGCACAGGATCTGGCTCGCGGACAGTGATCACGCCGGGAAGATCGACCGTGGTGGCCTGTTCGAAATACGGCTCGAGGAGGCGAGGCGCGTCTTCGAGCGCGAACCGTTCGCTGAGCGCCACCCGCCTCGGCCCGTTGTCGATGCCGAGGACGTCGCCGGCGGCCGCTGACCAGAGGTCGTCCAGCTCGACCTTGTCGCTGTGCGCGTTCGTCGAGACGAACACGAGGCCGCCGGGAACGAGTGCACGACGGATCTCTTCGAGCGCCGCAGGCAGGTCGGCGACGTGATACAGCATGTGCAGCGCCAGGACGACGTCGAACCGTCCGGACGAGAACGGCAGCGCCGTCGCGTCCGCCGCCACGGTCGGCGGTGACAAGGGCGCCAGGATCCCCGGCGAGATGTCAGCTCCGATGACAAGCGCCTGCGGACGCTCACGCCGGACGCGATCGAGGAACTTCCCATTTCCGCAGCCCAGGTCGAGCACGCTCGACGCCGAAGCCGGCAGATGTTCGAGCACGATGCCAGGCAGGTCGTAGCGCGGCTGCTGCCAGCTGTACAGCGCCTGCCGTGCGGCGAGGTCGGCTTCGTCCTTGTACGCACTTCCAGCGAGCTTGGCACGGCTCGTCGTGTCCACGCCCTCAGGTCGCGACGTCACTTCGCGACCGCCGTCGATCCCGGCGGCAGTGCGGGTGGCGGCGCACAGAACTCCCGGATCTCGTTGCGCAGCACCTTGGCGCTGGCCGTTGTCAGGTACTTCGCGGAGCCCAATCGATCTCCGATGTCGCGAGCCCTCTTGACGATGCTGGCCGTTCGACGCACTTGAGGCGCGGCGAGAACGGGAACCAGGAACGACTGCGTGGCGTCCAGATCGCCCAGGACCATATGTGCGCCAGCTAAGTCGAGGCGGGCAGCGAAGATGTCTCCCGCGGAACGATCGGCGGGGGCCGCCGCCTGGTAGACGTCGAGCCCGAACTGCGACTTTCCGATGGCCTGTTTCGCTAGTGCCGGGTTGCTCTTCAAGGTCAACAGCGTGGTTCCGGCGTACACCGACTGCTTCGCCGCAGGAAAGGTGAAGACGCCGGAGTACTCGTCCATGGCCGCGTCGGCGCGCGCGGTCTCCGCGACATCGAGCGCGGTCAGCGTTCCCTGTTCGTCACCGCGTGCCGCACAGGCCCGCGCTTCGAGACTCGCCAAGCGAGCTCCAGTCGTTCCACGAGGCCGGAACAAAGCACCTTCCCGTGCCCGTTCGACAGCGTCCTCGAGCCGGTCATCCCAGTAGGCGATCAGGCTTTGGAGTGCCTTGATCCAGCCGAGCATGTCCTGATGTCCGGCGAGTTTGGCGTACAGCCACGCGGTCTGCGCATGGATGTCGGCGACACGGTAGTCGCCGAGGTCCAGCGACACATGTGCCTGCAAGCCGCCGAGCCTGCTCGCGTGCAGATAGAGGTCCCGCAGCTGGTTCGGGATCCGGTTGCTGTCGAGCAGCCGGAAGACCTCGTGCCGTAGCTCCCGAATTTCACCGAAAACGTCGACCAGCGGCCGGGAGATGTAAGCCGCGGCGATCCTGCGGATCTCGGAGTCGAACTGTTCGACGGCCTCGTTCGTCGTTCCCGAAGACGCGATCATGCGCGCAGTCCGTGCGGCATCGCGCGCGTCGTCGGCGACTGCCTGCCGGCTGAGCTCCGCATCTTCAACCCCTTCTGGTGGACTGGTCAGGACCGTAACTCGCCCCAAGCGACGACGAACCTGTTGCTCCTCCTTGGCTTCGCGCCAAAGCGCGCACAGCTGGCCTGCGGCACCAAGGGCCTGATCGAGTGCCTCGACGAGGTTCTGCGACGGAAGATTCCCACCGGCCCGCTCGGCCATGGAAACGTAGTTCCGGGTGTATCCCACCCGCCCACCCAAGCCGGACTGACTCAGGTCGGCCACACCCCGGAGCCGCTTGATCTCCCGAGCGAGACGAGCTTGCGCCGTCTCGGCGGTGACACTCTCGTCGGCCATGTGGTCTCCGGCTCTGCCAGGGGGTAAAAGAGGGTAAATACCAACCGTAGCGAGGTTACCCCGTTACGTAACTATAGCGGTCGCGCCAAAGTGGTGGAAGTTCAGGAAAGCCACTCGCGTCCGGAGGTCAGCCATGACGAAAACCGTCTGCAAGAACTCGATGCGCCGTCACTCGAAGCGCCGCTTGCCGTTCTGGTTGACCCAATCGCGAGCCAACCCATCACAGGATCCCGAACCCGTCCAGTTGTATAGCTTGCTGACGCTGTATCTCGCCGTACACGCGCCTTTCCCCGATACTGACCCGCTTCACGGCCGATGCTCGTGCTGCGGACAGTACTGGCCGTGTGTTTCCGTCAGGCTGGCCTACCGGCTTCGCGAAGGCTTCTGAGCGAATGCCGTCCGGGAGGCCGCCATGTCGATGTTCTGGTCTGTCAGCGCTGCCGCAGTCACCGTCTGCATGATCTGGCTCATCGTCAGCCGGATCAGAAGGCGCCGCCGAATCCACCTGTTCCGAGGGCAGCCGTACTGGGCGGCTTTGGCGATCGTCGCCAGGGTCAGACGGCAGCGAAAGCATGAGCAAATTGGATGGCCTTCGGCCGAGCCGGAGGTGCTGGACGACGAGCCGACCGAAGTCATCGTTCTCCCGCCGCAACCACGGCCGTACCTGGAAGCCCTACTTCCGCTGTCACAGGAGGCCGTAGGCGGCTTGGCGAGTAGCTCGAACGAGACTTACCCATTCCCGTGACGAAGCCGAGGCGGGTGACCCGGTCATGGAAGAACCACCATCGATCCGGTCGTGGAACTGCGTGATCGTCGACAGCGACAGCCCGTTGGGCAAGGTCGCCTCCTCGGTATGCGACCTGACCGCACACCTGCCCGATCCCGACGTCACGTTCCTCTGCTCTATCTGTTCTGGCAAGCAGTGGCCATGCGAACGGTTTGACGTCGCCGCAAGGGAGGTGCTCGCCGCCCGGCTCTCTCTGGCGGCCCTCATCCCTTCCGAACTCCACCACCGACTCTGGCCACAAAGTCCTCAGTGGCCGTGACCAAACCCGACCTGAGAAAGTGATCCATCGTGTTCAAATCGGCACCTGAACCACCCGCACGATCCAAGCGTGCCGAGGAGTCAACAGCCAAGAGCCGAGAGCTCGGCGCCGCGATGCGGCACGCACGAGAGGCTTCCAATCTGGCCCAAGTCGATATCTGCCGCCCATTCGGCTGGGGAGCTCCGAAGGTCTCTCGGTTGGAGAGCGGACAGCGCGAAGGGTCTCCTCTGGACATCGTCACCTACCTGGCAAAAGCCGGGACGGAACCGGCCGAGTTCGATCGCCTGAAGAAGTTGGCCGAGTCGCCGGCCAATGGCTACGACCTCCAACGCCACCCGGAGAACATGCCCGATCTGCTCCCGACCTTCGACTTCCTGCACACGAGCGCCAAGACCATGACGTTCTATGAACCGCGGCGGATTCCTTCATTGCTGCAGAGCGAGCAGTACGCGGAAGTGATGCTTCGACACAACCGGAACCCCAAGGACCCACTCGTCAAGGAAGCCTTGCAGGCAAGGCTTTCACGGCAGGAGGTACTCAAGGGTGCGAGGTATGGCTTCGACGCCACCTTCTACATCGACGAGATCGCTCTCCACGACCCGACAGTGTGCAGCGTCCTGGACGAACAGCTCCTACAGTTGGTGATCACCTCCACGGTCCCGCACTGCCACGTGCACGTCATTCCGTCCGACAGTTTCGACGAAGACCTTCAAGCAGCATTCGGCTTCTTCGAAGACTACGATGACAACCCCGTCCTCGCTGTTCACACCGCCACTGCGATGCTGGTCCTGGAAGATGCCGAAGACATGGCGCCGTACTTGCGAAAGCTGAACGAACTCCGCGAGGTTGCCCTGAACGATAAGGAATCCACAGAAAAGATCAACTCAGCAGTGCGCCTGTGAGAAATTGGACCACGTCTATTGACAGCCCTTCTGCTATAGACATTTAAACCGGAGCAACGACCTCTTCGCCAGCAAACTCGGCAAACCACTGTGAATCTGGATGTGGCCACCAGATGGTCACATGCACTCCCCCATCCCCGACGTAGAGCGAGCACTTCTCGACTGTTCACGCGATACGACGCCTACCGCTAGCTGCCCCAAAAAGTAGTTCACCCAGAGGGAGGCGGGAACCGAGGTCGACGGCAACCCGCTGACGATGAGGGGGATCATCAAAGGACCAGATCAGTAGGCGTCGTCCCCGCGTGGGCGGGGTGGCGTGCCCGCAGGACGCCACGCCGACGCCGACCTCAACTGCTGCTCTTCCGTTTGATCAGTCGCAACTCCGTGGCTAAGTTGTCAGTGTGCGCCAGTATGATCCGGTCAGCCAATGGCGCATCAGGGGGGAGACCACGTGCAGCAACGCGTGCACGAGTTGGCCAAAGAGTTGGGCATCAGCTCTCTCAAGGTCATGGCCCGGCTAGCCGAACAGGGGGTGAATGTTCGGAGCGCGTCGAGCCTGGTCGATGAGACCTCTGCGACCCGCCTGAAAGAGTCCTTCGGCCAGTACGACGCTGCGGCGCAAGCCGGATCTACGACGCCGCGTCCAGCAACGTGGAGCGCTGGGGCCGTCAGGCCACCGACTCACCCCGAGACACTCCGTCATCTGAACCTGCTCAAGCAGGCGTTTCCCGTCGTCGAAGACCACCAAACCATCCTGGCCAAGCTCGGGTCGCAGTTCTTCTACTCCGTGGCGGGAGAGGTTTCCGGCGCCGATGGCTGCGGGTTCGCTTTGGTGCGGTTCAGTGGAGCCATCGAGTCAGCATTCGGCTTGACCAGGGAAGTGTTGTTCTTCTACAGCCCCCACCGCGATCTACAGATGAGGACATTTCAGGCGGCGAAACGAATACTGACCAGACTCCAGCACCGCCGCGAGGTGACACCGGACATGATGGTCGTCTGGTCGCCCGACCCGCGCCTGCGCGAACGGCTCGACGATTGGTCTAACTCGTCCAAGAACTTTCTCGCCATCCCGCTCGATCTCCCCGATGACGGTGATCCGATCGCCTTCATCAAGCTTCTCAGCAGCTACGTCTTCACTCGCGACTTGTTCTACGAGACCACACCGGTACGAGGCGACCGGTTCTTCGGGCGCCGCCAGTTGCTACAGACCCTCCGGGACGACATCCGCAACCAGCGCGTCGCGGGACTCTTCGGACTACGTAAGGCCGGGAAGACCAGTGTCCTCACCGAGTTGGCACAAACATTCTCCAGCCCAGAGAAGATCTTCATCCTGCGAGACCTGGAGAGCCTGCCATCACCACCGGAGGATCCGGTGCCGGATCTTCTCAAGGACCTCGTCGATGACTTGGTAACCGAACTCCGCCGCCGCGAACTCACCGCCCAGGCCCTCGCCGACTTGCCAGCGAACCCCGGAATCTCCGAGTTCAAGCGAGCATTCCAGACTGTTTTGCGTACTTTAGCCGAAGATGGCACCACTATCGTCCTGATGCTCGACGAAATCGAGTACCTCACCCCGTCCGATAGGATTGACATCCGCGAAGGCGACATGACCTCAGTCGCCCAGCTTCTCGGCGTGTTGCGCAGTCTTGTCCAGGAGAACACGAACTTCACCTTTCTCCTGTCTGGGCTGACCAGCTCGATCATTGAGAGCGGACGACTCTATGGGCGACCGAATCCGCTCTTTTCCTGGGCAAAGGCAACGTTTCTCGCTCCCTTCGAGAAGCACGAGGCCGACGACCTTGCGCGATCCGTTGGGCAGAAGATGGGCATCAGCATCGACGCCGGCGCGCTCGACGCCCTATTCGAGGCAACCGGCGGTCATGCGTTCCTGTACCGGCATCTGGCCTCGAACGTGGTCCACGAGCTTCCTGTAGACACCTTTCACCGCGAGATCAAGAAACCTTTGGTCTTGCGGACTATCACCGAATGGCGGCGCCAGGTGGCCGGGAACATGCGTGAGATGCTCGACCACGTCAAGCGGTACTACCCCGATGAGTCCTACCTTCTCGAAATCCTCACCGACGAACCAGAGTCGTTCGCCGCGTTCGCCGAGGACGCACCTCTCGCGCTCGGCCACCTGATCAGCCTCGGCCTTGTACAAAAGGTCGATAACACGTACGAACTCACTCCTGTACTGCACCTGCTATGACCGAGATGGCGATGACTGACCTGACTCTCAGCGCGGCACAAAAGCGCGCGACAGAAATTCGTGAGCGACTCGCGCGCTTTAAACTGGTGTTTACCCAGTGCGGAGCAGCATTTGAGCCCCTCCGGGAACCACTGCTGGACCAGCTGGAAATGACGGTGCTGGACGCCACAGACTTCGCCACAACACCGACCCTTGTCAAGAGCGATGCGAAACGAATCGCTCTGACCGGAATGGAGGTTTTCGCGCGCGACGGCAAAGCCGCGAACACTACCCTTGGCGCACTCCGCATCGAGGTACTCAAACTGCTTGCACTCGGCATCGAAGTTTGCCTCATCTCGCGGGTCCCCCGAGTTGCCTTCGCGCCTGTCGTCGGCAGCAACCTCCTCATGGATGCCAAGCTGCATTGCCTGCCTGCGCTGCGCAACGACGAATGTCCAGAGGTGGCACGCGGCGTTCCTGGCTCTCTGCTCCCCGCGATCGGATTTGACAGCAAGGCCGACGTCGCCACCATCCTGCGCAACGTTCTAGCGGAACTGGGCGTCAGCGTCCTCACGGAACTTGACTTCGCTCTCTTCGAAGGACGCCATGACGCCGGATTCATCAATGAGGTCGACTTAACCACCCAGGACGCCTTGCGCAGCGCAGGTCTCGCCCACGTAGTCGACGGCGGATTCGCCTTCACCGCACCTCGGCTCTTGTGGAAGTTCAGGGACGCCATCGGCGACGTCATGGCGAGCCATGTGTCGCCACAAACCGACCTGGCCGAGGTCACCGATGGGCTCTGGTACATCGAGCGTTGCATCCGCAAGGCTCTGCGAGACGCCGCAATCAACGAGCCCAACGTGAAGAATTGGCGCAAGAGCCTCCTTCACAAAAACACTGCCGCCACGGCGCTGGGACGTGCGCGCTCCGATGCCTACGTTGGCGCGCTGACCGTGGCTGAACTACGTGATCCCATCGAGTGGTTGTCGCTCCCGGAACTACTCGAAGTCGTACGCTCGGACAGGTTCGGCGGGCTTTTCTGGGATAAGGTCTCATGGGATCGCTTCTCTCAACAGATCGTCCCTATCCGAAATCGCCTTTCTCATATGCGCCTGCTCAAGAAGGGCGACAAGGCGACAGTCCGCAAGTGGGCCAATCTACTCAAAGAAGCCGTGAAGTGAGTATCTTCCACAGCAGTCATCGCGGTCTGCTGACATCACATGAGCGCTCTGAAACCAGGTTTCCGTCTCCTGCCGACGACGTCGGCCTCGTGTTCTGCGTGCAGGTACTCAGCTCCGACGTGCTAGATACGCGCCGCGGGTAGCATGTCCGCATCAGGTGGCCTGAACGACTCGACCAGTCCCCTCACTTTCAATGTTGGTCCGGTCCGCGATTTACTCGCTCGGTGTGTTCGACAGCTTCGGCGAAGTCGCCGGTACCGATGGTGCGGATAGCCCGTGCGAGCATGTTCTTGTTCGGAGTGCTCCGGACAGATACCACCTGGGGCCTCGACCACGTCTCGCGTGTCCGATGGGGGTGCTGGCCAGAACCGGATGGGGGATCGCTCGACTACTTGGGTGGTCTTCATACCCGCGCTTCGTTTTGGCGCGACGCCCTTGTCTGCGGTTTGCCTGATCTCGTGACGATCTCCGGTGTGCGCTCGAACCCGGTAAAGGCCAGCTGCTAACCGGCATCGAGTCCCCAACGAAGGCGTGGACGAGCCACAGTTGAACGAGCCGGCTAGGTCGCCCTTTTTGGCCGACCGCCACCTGCCCCCTGACCAGGCCGCGCCCGCTCCCACGTCCGGATCTCTGCCTCGCGCGACGGCGACCAGCCCGGTGTCCGACCGATGACGACGTCCGGCTCCGGAAATGGGTGGTCAGCGGCGTAGCGGCGCCGCCACAGGGCGACTGTCCGGTGCGAGACCTCGAACCACTCTCCGATTTCGACCATCCCGAGGTATCGAAGGGTCAGCCCTTCGCCGGCTGGACGGCCATCTTCCACCCGATGGTTTTCGCCGCTCACCAGGCTGAAGTTAACAGGGACCTGCACGCCCGGCGTGAACCAGCGGCAACGCGGCATGTCTCGCCTCGAACAAACCTTGTTGACCAAGTGGACTAAGTTTGCTTACCCTGAACCTTGTTCACGTAGTAATCAAGGTTTCTTGGGAGGCGCAATGCGACACATCAGCACGAGGCCGTTGGCTGTTGGGAAGCGGTTCGAGGAGCGTCGCCATGGCCGAGCACGCTGAAACAGCCTGGTGCCCGCCCGAGCCGCGCGAGCTTCCCGCCTTGCGCGAGCATCTGGCCGAGTACCTCACGACCTCCGTTGCTCACCTGTTCACCTCGGCGATGGTGCGTGAAGGCCGTGGAACCCTCCGCCCGATCGGGGATCCGGACGTCGGCGCCGAACTGATGCTGGCGGACGAGCACCGGCGGCTTCATGAAGCGCGGCTGTTCTACGTCACCAGCGACATCACCCCCCTCGTTCACCATGCCGCCCGCAATCTTCGGGACCGCTGGGACATCGAACCTCAGGACTTGCCCGCGCTGACCGGCTTCATGCTCTTCGCCGAACCGCTGGCGACCTACGCAAGGGCAGACGGCAAGGAAGTCGCCATCGTCGCCGTCTCCTGGGGAGATACCACCCTCATCAGCCATACCGACGGTGGACTCTGGCTGACCTTCTGGAGCGCCACCGACTTCGCGGCGGTCATCGCCAAGTTCCGCGCGGTGGGCTTCCCAACGGCCGAAGCGACCCGCCTCGCGCACGCACAGAATGCGGAGCTGACCTGGGACAACGAGATCTACATGCCTTGGGGAGCTAGCCAGGCCGTCGTCCCCGACCAGCCCGGCGGGCAACCCCTCGACCCCACCAAGGTCGCCGCCGCCAATACGGCGATCGACTGGCTACGCGTAGTCCACGCCGGATGGATCTTCTGCCAGCCGAACGGCTTCACGGAGGTCACCGACGAGCACCTCCCGAAGACGTTGCGGAAGCGGTCCGCACGAGCCGGTCACTCCACGGACCCGGTACGAGTGCTCTCGGTCAGCCGGAAGTCCCCTCCTCGACCGGCACGGGCCTTCGAGCCGACCGGACGCACCGTGAGTGTCCGGTTCCCCGTCGCACCGTTCCTTCGAAGGCAGGCGTACGGACCCAACCATTCGCTCCGACGCTGGAAGGTCGTGTCCGGCCACTGGCGCGGCCCGGCTGACGCGCCGGTCCGGATCGGCAAGAAGGTCAACCTCATCGACGCTCCCCCACCTGAGCAACAAGGCAGGAAACCATGATCGCAGTCAAACGACCGAATCCGACCGACGACGTCATGTCGGCGGCTCATCACTGTCTCGCGGCCGAGAATTTCTTCGCTCGTGCCAAAGAGCTTTACGACAAGATCGCAGCCATCCCGTCGAAACGGAACGGCTTCCATCGTCGCCTTGCCAAGCAGCTGGAGCGGACGTACAGGACCTATCTGGAGTGGACACATTTTCACCTCCAGATGGCGGAGGTCATCACGCAGGGCAGCAACCTCGTGCTGACGTACAACCACGCTTCGTCCACTTTGGACCCACGGCTTCTCGGTACGGACGTGGCCCACGAGGTGGTCTGCTGGGACGGGTTCATCGGCGGACAGCCGCGCGACGGCCGGGAACGGTGGCTACCGAAGCCGGGCGCGGCTGACGCCGAATATTGAACCGGTCAACTCACAGCAGGTCTTCGTAACCGAGGTCCGCAGCGACGTCCTCGACGAAGTCCTCACCTGGGACGCCGGGATGTTCGTTCTCCACGTCCCAGGCCGCGTCGCCGACGGCGTCGCCACCTTCTTCCAATGCGTCGACGACCATCTCGACCAACCCACGGGCCTGGTCGTCATCGAGGTCGAACCGCTGTGCCGCGTTCGATGCGGCTTGTTCGAGGTCCTGGTCGTACCACGGAGGTTCGTACATCGGCGGGCTCCTTTGCTGGTGTCTGAGCCCTCAGAACATGGCGTTCTCCCTGTGCGTTCGATTCACGCGGCCAACGTCGCGCTCAGAACGGTGGCGGCCAGCGTCGGCGGCGCGAGCGGCATACGGCCGTCGCGAAGACTCCATCGCTTCGCGAGCAGGCCGAGCCCGGCAAGCACAGCGGCCAGCAGGTAGGAACCGACGATCCCGGTCAGGAGCCACTTCCACCCCAGCCAGCCAAGCAGCATCCCCAAGCTCGGCGCCAGCTTGACGTCGCCAGGTCCTGGATCGCCCGTGAGGAGGAACGACACCAGCAGCACGCCGGCCCACACCGCGGCGCCAACGAACGCCATGGCCAACGACGGCGCCGAATCGGTGATCAGCGCCGCGGTGACCAGTGTGATGGCCGTTCCCGCGGCGAGGGATGCGGTGAGTCGGTCCGGTACCCGATGCTCGACGACGTCGACTGCGGCGGCCGGCACGCCGATCATCGCAAGGAGGACGCCTGCGGCAACCAGGCTGGGCGGCCAGGTCGCGGCAGCCGCTCCGACCACTGCGGCTGCGGCCACGATCGCGATGTAGTGGGTGCGCTTCGGCGCCGTCTTGAGAGTGGCGCGGAACAGCAGTGCCGATACCGCGGCCAAGCCGCCGCCGAGCACGAACCCGACGACGATACGCAGGTCGACGTTCATCTAGCGGTCGCCGCCCTCGTCCATCCGGTGATCGTCACACGAGCTCGGCGGCTGGCCCACCGAATCGGCCTTCACGTCGCTCGACCGTGTGAACGCCTCGCCCGTAGGTCGAACCGGATCTCCGCGCCGTACCAAGAGCCGGCTTCGTTCGAACGTGCGCGACGGTAGTGCCACCCCGGATGATTTGAGACCGCGAGCCCACGGTGGCACTCGCAGGTGGTCACGCACCACCACCCGGGTCGCACACGCAAAGCCGCCTGACCCACGGGCGGGAAGTGGCCGGCGAGCGCCCCGACCGCCTTCGTGATGATCTCGCCAAGGCAGGAGCCGCGAACAAGCAGCTGGCCGTGCGCCTCGTGGTGTTCTGCGACCCATTCGACGTCGCACAGCTGAGGTTCTGAGCTAGCACTCATACCCGAGACAAGCCCCGGTGTGAGCCGCTTGATGCGATGAAGCTCAGTCGTGGTCGAGCCCTTCGAGGCCCTCGCGCTCGCTAGCGGGGATCGTGGTCATCCAGGTGTCGAAGCCCTGCAGGACCATGAGCTGGCCGGACCGCGCCGGCTGCACGGTCACCGTCGCGCCACCGACAAGGTCAAGCCGGAGCCGCGGGCCATCGAGCCGTGCCGCGGTCGTGTGGAGCGCCCGACGGCGAACGATCGCCGGGTCGAAGACGGGTAGCAGCGTTTCCGGGTCTTGGAAGGCCGCGCTCAGCGGCCGGATCCAGAAGAGGCTGGGCTCGTCCGTGTCCCGACGTACGTGCCTGGCCAGCGCGACCCGTTGGCCGCCGTCGACGACGAGTTCGGCGCCAGGCAGCAGGTCGTCGGCCCGCTTCTGCGCGCGGCCGGCGACCAGGTTCTCGAGGATGCGCTCGGCCTCGTCGAGGTCGATCTCACGATTCATGGGTCATCTCTCCTTCATGCCTTCAGAACGTCGTCGATCGGTTTGCCAGCGATATGCGTGATGCCTTTGGCCGTGAACATGGCCCGGATCTCGTCCCGCTGCTCCTTGCTCTCGCAGAGAATTCTCGACGGTCCTTCAGCACCCAGCAGATCGATTCCATCACCGAACATGACCTCGTTGGCGGGGCTAGAGAAGCCGGCGATCTTGAAGGCATCTCGCGTGGACGACGCGTACTTGCCACTCTTCGAGGGGTTGACGGCCCCGTAGGTGTCCGCATTCGCGCCGTAGTAATCAGCACGGTGCATCAGCCGCTCAGGTTGGTCCCACACCAGCTTCGGGCCATCGTGTGACGGTGGCTTGCCGAGCACGCGCAGGAAGACGGAGCTCGCCCCGCCGGTGAACTTGTCCTGGTCTTCACTCATGCCGACGCCGCGGCTTACTCCCATCAACGTCCGGCGCTCGGTGGACGCGAGCACACCGTTCGCCAGCATCGCCTTCAATCCCGATGCCGACGTGGCGTGGACCAGAGCCTTGCCCTTGAACGCAGCGGTCAGCTTCGGCATCGAGTTGCCGACATCGAAGCGGTTCCACGTCAGCCAGCCGCCGGACCGCCGAGGAGCCGGGTCGTAGCCCGCGGTGGCGGCGAGTGCCTCGCCGGTCTGGTGCCCGGTCGCTTTCGCCACGGCTTCCCGCAGGACTTTCACCTTCGTCGGTAGTGCCTGGGTGTGCGCGTCCAGCTGGATGTCTTTGGCGAACCGCGCGAGCTGAGCGTCGTCCAGGCCGACAGCGAGGTGAGCACGCTCGTGGAAGAGCTCTTGGCGCGTCATCTCCTCGAGCTGATCGCCGGTTGCGATAGCAGCCTGCACCTCGGCTTTGGCTGCCAGGTTCTGTGCCTTGACGTTCGCGGCGAGGTAGCCGTATTCGCCTTCGGCATGGGTCATGGGGCGGTTGGCCAGGTTGAGCTGCCCGAGCCGGTTGACCACGTCCGGGCCGTGCCCCTCACCCGCGGGCGCGATGATCTCGAGCCGGCCACGCAAAGAGAACTCCGTCGTCTTCGGGGAGTTGACGCTGTAAGGCCGGTAGACGGCCTGGAATCCGTCGCCGAGATTGATCACGTACTCCTTGCCGGCGACCTTCTCCCACCGCGCCATGCCGTTCCAGCTGGCCTGGCCGGTCTCGGAGTCCAGGGTCGGCTTGATCCGGGTCGCGTCACGCAGGAGGCCGGCGACTCGGTGGTCACCAGTGTCGCTCGCGAGCACGGGCATCGTCACGGTGACGGTCGCGACGCCTTCGTGCAGGTACGGGTTGACGTGCCCGCAGTTCTTCGCTGCGGCGGCCGCCGCCTCGACGTCGGCCAGCTTCGCCGCGTAGTGCGCGAGCATCGCGGCGTCCGCCGGTCCCGGGCTGTCGCCGATATCCTTCGCTGCGGCCTCCATCGCCTTCTTCGCGTCACTGATCTTCTGCTCCGTTGTCGACGGAAGGTTTCCGACGGAGAGATCTCCCGCTTTGAGGTGGTGGTTCACGCTCTTCGCGGCCGCGATGATCTTGTCGGCGAGTTCGTGCTCCTCGTCTGCTGGAAGCCGGCCATGGACGACCTGCTCGACCTGGACGGGCGCTGTCTCCTTGGTGACGTGGATGGCGTCGAGCAACTTCTCTTCCGCCTCCTCGCTGACCAGTGTGTGCAGGACGGTGCGCGGCCCTTCGGCGCTGGCGTAACTCACGAGGGTGGCACTCGATGCGTGCAGGTCGGTCCCGCCCACCAGAATCGGCTCGCCGAACGGCTTACCGACGTCCGGCGTGTCCGGGAGAGGCGTCAGCGGCTGAGCACCTGGTTCCTTGGAACTGTCGGCCTCGGCCGGCGCCTGCTCTTCAACGGAGACCTCCTCGTCAGGAAGCTCCGGTTCGGCAGCCGGGGTCGAAGGCGTGATCGAGTAGCTCGCGTGAGCCGTCTTTGAGTTGGTGCCCATCAGGTCTTCCCTGCGTGCTGAAGGGCCGCGGCGTTCTCCAGCTTCAGCTCGCCGAGGAAGAACTCGGTAAAGTCCTTGCGCAGGCTCTTCTTACGGTCGACCGCATAGTCCAGAAAGGCCTCAGCGACCTGTTTCGTGGTCACCGCAGCCTCGGCGATGCCATGCTGTTTGGCCGCCCTCGCACGCATCGCCGGAGCCCACTTCATCTGCTTCTGCGCGGCGCCGGCGTAGGCGGCCGACCGCAGCAATCCGCGCCACTCCGCGTCTGGAACCGATTCGAGGTGCTTGATCACCGAGTGGGCAGCAGCAGGGTTGACCCGGACTCCTTTAGCGAGCTTGCCCGCCTTGAAGGCGTCGTACGCCTGGTGGTAGACGGCCGTCATATTGTTCGGCCGGAACGACATCGACAGCTTGTCCTGACCGTAGAACTTGAACGACTGCCCGTGGTCGATCGGGACGAGACCGCCGTCTCCGGTCCGGAGGACGTTGCCGGTGTGCGGATCGTGGTTCCCCAGAGCCCAACTTGCGACGTGCAGGCGGACGATGTCGTCGACGTCGGTCTGCGACCAGGTCGAGGGGTTGTCGGACATCTCAGTCGCGCCGACGAGCATCGGCTGCACGGAGGCCGGCTTTCCGTTGATCTTGGTGGCGAATACGGGGACCACAGGCAAACCCGCACGTTGAAGTGCTCGCGAGGTAGCGGCCTCAGCTGCGACGACCGCGCCGCCTCGTGGAGTCGCTTCGCCTTTCGCGAGCCAGGTTGCCCCGTCTGGCCCGGTGTGCAGTGTCTTCGGATGCGTGCCGCCGAGATGTGCGGGTTTGCCGGCACCGAAGTCCCAAGCCGCGACGGCAGATGGATCGACCGCTTTCGGCAAGGCCGCGAGAGCGGCTTTGGTCTGCTTCAGCGCTGAGAGCATCTCGGCGTGCTGACGGCCGAACGCACTCCTCGGTGTCGCCAAGATCGGCGCCTTCGCAGCCTTGGGTGGCAATGACTTCGTGCTGTTCTTGAGAGCCACCTTCTCCTGCAAGCTGTGTTTCAGCGACGTGACCGCCGCACTGGACCCATGCGCTTGGTGGACGAGCATCGACTTGCAGAAAGACTTCGTCGCAGCCGCGGCTTGCTCAGTTGTGAGGAGGCTGGCGGAGACAACGAGGGCTCGCAGGTCCTTCAGTTCTTGTTTGTCTACCCACGGCGCGATCTCGGTGTGTGCGACCTGAAGGGTCACGTTGTGCGCGAGTGTCGGTTCGACTGGTTTCCAGCCGCCCATATCTATGTAGGTGGCGCCCGCCTGGTGCGCATGGTCAAGAAACTGGGTCATCGCCGCGATACCGCCTGGTTCGGCGAGGCCGGGCAGACCGCCGGATGCAAGTGCTTTCTGCAGCTCGGCGATGTTGGCTTCGAACGTCACCTTCGTTGCTGCGCGCTCGACGGCGAGGTGCTCGAGGTCGAGCCGTTCCTGCGTCTCGGTCGACGCACGCAGCAGCTTCAGAACCTGGTGGGCATTGAGTACCTTGGCCTGGAAAGGCGCGATCTGGTCATGGTCCTTCGCAGCTTGTATCGCGGCGGAGAGTTCATGTGGACCGATGTCCGTGAATGCTTGGTCGACTTGATGCTTCGCTGCGGAACGTATCGTCTCCAAGTCGTCCAGCACGGGGTTGTGGGCGGTCGCCAGCTTGTTTTCTGCGGCGATGAGAGTCGCGACGAGGTCGGGATCAGCCCACGAGCTGTTGACCTTGGCTGTCTCGACGGCATCCGCAACCGAGTTGATCGCTTCCTGCGCCGCCTGGACCTCGGCAGCGGTCGGCGTCCAGGATGTAAATCCCGGAGGCACGCTATGGCTTGGCGTTGCGATCAGGCTCGCGTCGAGTTGTTGCCACTGCTCCAGTGTCTTGCCGCCGACTGTTTCGCCGGAGCACAAAGCCACGAACCTGTTGATCGCGACGCTCTGGATCGTCTGCTTCGTGATCGCGTCGTCCGGATAGGACGGATCGAGCCAGTGCACCAACGGGTTTCCGTTGGTTTCGGACAGTCCCACCAGCGCTGGGTGCTTGAACCCGTGCGCTACAGCGAGTTCCTTGAGCTCGTCCTGGGTCATGCCGTTCAGGAACAGCTCGCACTGGGCGTGCAAGGCGTCCTCGAACTCGGTCGGATCGCCGCTGAGCTTGGCGATTTCCGCTTGCGCCTCGTGGACCGCCTCCACGAACATCGCGTAGCGTTCTTCGATGTCATCGGGCAGGTCGAGCGTCGTTGGCTCGAAAGGGTTCTCGGGATCAACTCCGTTGAGCGCGAACCCTTCGACGACCGACAAGGCAATCTCAACATCAGTCCACTTCGGACCGTCCTCGAGCGGCGTCCCCTCCGAAGCCGAAGGGCCGACAGCGTAGGCCGCGTGCTTGGTTTTGGAATTCGTTCCCATGGAGACCCGGTCAGCCGGCGCTACCGAGCAGGTCGTCGAGCTGATACTGAACAGCGGCAGCGAGATCAGGTGCCGAGGGGACGAGGTCGATACGTGCGGCGGGTGCGGTGAGCGAGTTCTCCCAGATCTCCATGTGAGCGAGGAGGTCGCCCTCCGCGGACGAGGCGATGCGTTCGCGCCAGGTGAGGCAGCGTTGATACTCCCGCGGGACCCATTCGACGTGCCGCTCGATCCGACCGTCGTCTCCCTGATCGATACCGAGCACCGCGACGACGGTCATTGCAGCCCCATACTCGGGCGACCAGCCGAGCAGAATCCAGAGTGTCCGCTGCATCAGTTGCCTCCTTCGGGCAAGAGCGACGCCAAATAGCGCACGGAGCTGGCGAAGGCGTCCGGGATACGGGCTTTCAGGTCCTTACGCCCTTCCGGAGTCATCACGGCGCCGTGGAGCGCGTACTGCGCCGGGTTCTGGCTGACGAGAATCAGCCTGGTGCCGAACAGCTCGACGGCGGTGGCGATGCGGTCTTGACGGGACAGGCCGGTGATGATGACCGGGAGGTCGTCCGAGGTGTTCTCCGCAAGCCAGGCGAGACCGGGCAACGCCCAGGTTTCCCAGTTCTTGTTCTCGCGCACGGTCTGGAGGTTGATCGCGATGGCGGGCGGTGCCGTGTCGGCGATCCACGCGGCGTACCGCTGGAGGTCCTCGAGCCGGAACCAGTAGAGGTTCGGGACGGCCGGCATACCGGCGTGGGCGAATTCCTCCGCGAGCAGCAGCGACCTGCGCATGTTGATCAGGTGTTCGGCGCGCGGCCAGTTGCCGTAGATCGAGTAGTTGGGGGCCAGGACGAGATCGAATTTGAGCGTCGCCAGCCGCTCGAGCAGCCGATCGCGGTGCCGTGTCGTCCAGAACGCTTCGACCAGCGGGTCCTCTCCATACCCCGAAAGGACTGTCAGCGTCGTGGGCGGGAGACCCAACGCTTCCGCGGCCGTCGCTGCTTGATCCCACCGCGGGTAGATGGCGTGCGACTGCGGGGAGAACACGCGACGAAGACCGACGGCGTAGGCGGGCCAGCCCAACGCGGCATCCAGGTCGCCAGCGCCGGATCCATCGACCTGCGGGATGAAGGAGGGCAAGCCTTCGGGCAAGCGGCCGCGGAGGACGACGTCGTCGAATTCAAGGGTCTCCCCGACATCGGCCATCCACGCCCTGATGTCGATTCGGGAACCGCATCGGATCGGACAGCTCGAGCACGCGGTTGCCCTCTGCGCGGCCTCCGCGCGGGCGCAGCCGCAGTAACTGCAGTCAGAGTTGCATCCCGAGCACACCGGCGCGACAACCGCACCCGGCTCGGCGTCAGCTCCCGCGTACCAGGGGCAGCGCCTGCAGTCGCACCGCGCGGCCGGCGCGGCGGCGGTGGGCAGGCCGAGGAAGACGGACAAGGGACTACTCCGTTCCGTTGAGCTGATCGACCAGAAGGCGGAGCGACGCCAGATCGTGCGCGGAGAGCCGAGTACCGCGAGCTAGCGCGCTGGCCAGGTGACGAAGGCTGGCAAGGGCGCTGTCGACAAGTCGTTGTTCCACCAACGGAACCGGGTCAGCGGTCACCGGCGAGTCGGCACGTAGTTTGTCGGCCCGAGCGCTGTCTGCTTGTTCATGCAGTTGCTCTGCTTCGGCAAGAGCTTCCTCGGGCGTGACCGTCGGATCGGCCGCAGCGGTCAAAGCCGAGCTCAACAGCCGAGTCCGGTTGGTCTTCTTAACCGCTGCCCAGATGTCCTGTGCTGCCTGCTCTCGCCCGCGGTTGAGCTGGATGAACCGGATGCGGGTGTTGAGGCTGATCTTGGCCTCGTCCATTTCTTCGGCGATCTCGCGGGGCATCTCGGCGAACGCGCGCACCAGCTCGCGCGCCTTCCGCGGGGTCAGCTGCAGGCCGAGGCGGGACAGGACCTGGGACCACGGCGCCGCGCATTTCTTGTCGGCGCCGCGGATCCGCTCCATGGCGGAGAACCGGGCGATCGGATCATCGATGGCGTGGACGTCGGCGGGAACCTTGTGGCCATGTGCGATCAACTTGCCCAGCAGCACCGCGCAGCGATCGAGGACGAGCGCGGCTGCCAGCTCGCCGGGGCGCAGGTTCTCGCGAGCGAGGTTCTCGACCAGCTGCCAGATTCGGCGTTCCTCATCGGACAACGGTCCAGGGCAGATGACCGCCGGCAGCGCGGCGAAATGCGGGTTTTCCGGCTTGTGGACCGCACCCCACCGGCAGGCCCTCAGGCGCCGCTCCCCCGCCGTCAGCCTCATAGCGGGCGCCTTGCCGGCGACGTCTATCTCCTCAACGAGAACCGGTTGAAGGACGCCGACGGTCGCGATGGAGGAGATCAGGTCAGCGAGTTCTTCCGGCGCGGTGCTGTCACCGGGCGCTCGTCCCTGCGAGTCTGTGAACGGAGTTCCTTCACCTCGCAACGGAAGCAAGGTGAACCGACGCTGGCGCAACCGGGACGAAAACCCGAGCTGCTCGACGAGGTCAACGGGCTCGTCCATCACGATCCACCGGCCTTGGGCCAGGCGAACGCGGATACCGGTGCGCCGTTCTCGGCGAGCAGCGGAAGTGCGATGTCCGCAGTCGGTCCGGGGTCTCGGAGCCTCTGTAAGGTCGTGCCGAGCGCGCACACGCGATCGCCGGCGAGCGCCAGGCCGTGCATCGCTTGTGCGTAGGCCCGCAGGTCCGCGAGCCGACGCTCGAGGACGTGCTCGGCAGCGCCGGACAGGACGATGAGAAGCCGCGGGAAGCGCGCGTACCGGCTTCGCCAGGCGGGACGCCCACCTGAGTTCGGCTTTCCGGGGATATAGTCGTGGTACTGGGCGTAGGAGCGGAGTTTCTGAGCCAGCCGGGCGACGGGCATGGTCGCGCGGTCCAGCTCGATGAAGAACGTTCGCTGTGACCGCCGTCCGGCGTCTTCGAGGACGTAGTCGAGGACCGCGTCCGCGATGACAACGCCCTGGCGTCGTCCACGGCCGTCTCGGAACCGGTGGGCGACCTCCGGAGTCCACGACAGCGGTCCGCACTCGTCCCCACGCCGGCGGGCCGTCGTCGTGAAGGTGAGCCCGGTTTCGACGACGTCGAGCGCATGATCCTGCAGCAGCTCAACCGCAGCCGCCCGCGGGATCCGGTACGGGCGGGAATCCACTCGCCCGGACTCCTCGACCAGTTCCGCGCCGCTCTCCGTGACGTACCAAGTCCGGGGAGCGTGTTGCCGATGCAAGCCATCGGCAAGCCCATCTGCTTGTAGGGCAAGAAGCTTGTGCTGCACGGTGCGAATCGGCCTCGTCGGCGCGATCAATCGCCGCACTTGCTCCGTAGACACCATGCGGTGCCAGTAGAGGACTACGAGGGCCTCGCGCTTGAAGGGGTCGAGTCGCGGCATCGGTCACTCCACCGTCGACTCGGATGCCGGCAGCTCGACGCCTGCGCCGCTCCCGCGGGATGGAGGCCGCCCGCGGCGCGCACAGGGGGCCGGCTGGTTGCCGCGCAAGGCGTCGAGGATTCGGTCATCGAGATCCTCGAGTTCGTCGAGGACCTCGCCGATCGGCCTGCGGGTCAGATTCCGGTCGAGGCATCGGTCGACATCGTCGTTCCACTCGGGGTGGAAGTGGTCGGCGAATTCGTCATCCACGTGGAGACCGCGGATCTTGAACGGCGTCGTGCGCTGGCCTCCGAGCGTCACTGTGACGACATGGTGGAACTGCTCGAGCTCGGTGATCGTCGCGGGCTGGACGAGTCCTCCGTACTCGCGGGCCACGGTCCGGGCGCCGTCGATCGCCGCGGCGCTGGTCATCAGAAGCGACTGGTTCTGCAGCAGCGCCCTGCGGGTCTCCGGCGCGAGCCGGTCGGGCATCTGGTTCATCGCGTGCAGCGCGACGCGGTACTTCCGCAGCTGTTCCAGGATCGCGGCGAGGTATCCGCGCGACGCTCCGTCGACCGCGGCGAGCTCGTCGACGAAGGCGTCGCACCTGCGGCGCTGATCGACCGGGGTGTCTGCGCGCGAGCGGCCGGCACGAAACAGGTCGTAGATCATGAAGGAGGTGATCAGCTTGTTCGTCTCGCCGGTGCCGGTGGTGCAGACGAAGACGATCTTCCCGGTGTCCATGGCCCGCCGGACGTTGTACGTTGTGACCGACGAGCCGAAGAAGGCGGACAGCGTCGGGCTGGTGCGCAGGCGGTTGATGATGTTCGTGACGACCGTGGTCGCGTCCGGTGCGAGCTTCGTGAACGAGTCCGTCCAGTAGCGACGAATGCTCGGCTTGAGGACACGCAAGATCTCGTCGCGCCAGGTTTCGTCGTCGAGGAGCGTCGGGATCTGGAAGATCGTGGGCGCGCACTCGGCGGGCAGTCGCATCGCGAGATAGCAGAGCGCCTCGCACGCCTTGGTCAGGATCGACTTCGCCCTCGGCGCAGAGTCTCCCCATCCCAGCGCTGTGGCGAACGAGGTGACGACCGCGTCGACGCGGTCTTCGATGTCCTCCTCGGAGAAGCCCTGCATGCTGAGCGGGTTCCAGCCGGGCAGCCGCTTGTCCCTTCCTCGGACGTCGAGGTTGACCTCCCACAGCCGATTCCGCAGTTCAGTATCCGAAAGGTACGGTTTCGCGCGCTTCCAGCCGTCGGCATGCGGATCCAGGAACCAGACCCCGCCGCCGAGCCGGGCGATCTCGATCGCCTGCGCGAGCGCTTCCTCGGTCTTGCCGAAGCCGGCCTTCCCGAACCGCGCCGAGAAGAGCAGCTCGCGGATCGGCACCCCGACGAGCCGGTCCTCGCCGTTGAGGTCGGTGACATAGCCGAGCCGAACCAGCCCCGCACCGGGCTTGTACCGCGGGATCTCCCTGGGAGTGGGCATGACCCAGCCCCGGCTGCGGGCGATCACCGGCGACAGGCAACGCCCGGATGGCGGCTTCAGCAGCGCCGCGATCTCGCTGGCCGTCACGTAGGACCGGCTGTGTGGCTTGGCCAGGCCGGTGTCGAAGCGCCGGTCGAAAAACCTGCGGATCAGGACCGTGTCCGCGCCGAAATGCCAGCCCAGCACGCGCGGCCCTCGAGCTCGCCAGTAGTTGTCGCCGCGGTAGACGTCGAAGGCGCCGATCACGCTGCGCAGATGCGCCTCGGCGCGGCCGGGGATCTCCGAACGGCATCGGATCAGCAGCTGGACCGCGAAGACCGGCTCGTCCGTGGCGAACTTGTTCGGTACCGGCGCGACCACTCCCGCCACAGGCCGACGGGCTCCACGCGCCGTCGGCACGAACTCGCCGATGATCTCGCCGGCGGCCTCAACGAGCGCTCCCGTTACCGTCCCTTCCTGCTTTACGGTCTGACGCGCGAGGTGGCGGATCCTCGCGGGAGTCAGCGGAATCAGGTCGATGCAGATGTCGACCGTCTCGCCGAGGTCGGGCCGGACGTCGCCGAGCGCGTTCGCCAGAGCTTGGAGCGGGTCGTCCGGCCGAAGGGGCAGCGCCTTGAGCGCGAGGTGGGCCGGTCGCGCGAGAACCAGCTCGGCGCGTGCCACATGTACCTGCGCTCCCTCAGCCGAAGGAGAAGTCTCCTCGCTTCGGCGTGCCCGGAGGTCTCGCAAGAAGTTCATCGTGCTCCCCCGCCCGTACGGAGGTCATCTCGCCTTCGTCCGCTGTGCCGGGAGGCATCTCCTCGGTCGACCGCGTTGCGGCGGATTTCGACTTCCGGATAGGTCAGCTTGTTGATCACACCAGTGATCGACTCCCGGCCCTCCACGCTCATCGTCAGCTTCCCGAACGCCTCGTCGGTGCTGAACCGCACCCGGACACCGACCGCGGACTTCGGCACCCAGCCGTGTACCGGGCGCACCCGGCCGAGCTGGTGCGCGAACGCCAGGACGCCCTGGAGTGACGGGTCGAACGTGGCGGTCGGGAGGAGGTCGTAACTGACTCTGGAGCGGAGGTGGTGGGAACGGAAGTGTCGGTGGAGGACGAAGACCGCGATCAGGATCGCGACCACCGCCGTGGTCACCCACCACAGCGCGGGCTCGGCGAGCACGTGGTGGAGATCGAGCGCCTTCGGCGCGCTGGTTCCCTGGATGGCCTGACGGCCATGGGGGAACAAGTCGGCATTAGCAGAATGCCTGACTCTCGATGGTTGACCAGCGGAAATACCTGAGGTCCCAGAACACGCCGACGCCGGACCGAACGCGCGGTCAACCGCAGAAAAATCTCGCCGCTTCATGTCAAAGACACGCACTGACTCAGCCCTGTTCGATGCAGATCAGGCGACCGGCGAGACAAGCTGCCTGCGTACGAAGTGAGGCGTGTCGTAGGCTGTCCGGGAGAACTATCAGCTGGCAAGGGGGAGTTGAATGAGCGCCGTCGTACTGCGGATCGATACCGGACATCCTGACGACGATCACCTGGACCGCGTCACGAACTCCCTGTACGACGACCTGCGCACACTTGGCGTGGTCAACGTCCAGCGCGCACCGGAAAACGCAGTGGCCGGCGCAAAGTCCGGGGTCGGCGGCAGTATCGCCGAACTAGCGCTCACAGGCGTTCTTTCAGGTGGCACGGTTACGGCGCTGTACAAAGTGACTATCGCCTGGCTTGAACGCACAAAGGCCCGTTCCGTCACCTGGGTCGACGGCGACAAGAAACTCGAGTTGACCGCGCTCTCAGCGAAGGACCAGGCCCGCATCGTCGAACAGCTCTTGACGAAGGCAGACGACGAACTGGAGCGTTAGACCGATGGGCCGACGCCGTGCCTTGCTTGTCGCGACCGCTCGGTACTCCGACAGCAAGCTGCCGAACCTGCGCGCTCCAGTGCAGGAGACACAGAGATTGCAACACCTCCTTGAAGACCCATCGATCGGTGGGTTCGAGCAGATACCCGTGCTGCTCGACAGTCGAAAGTCCTTCATCGAGTACGAGATGGAGAAGCTGTTCGCCGACTGTTCGCCCGATGACCTGGTCCTGCTGTACATCTCCGGCCACGGCCTGAAGAGTTCGGACAATCAGCTTTTCTTCGCCACCCATGACACGGAGTGCGACAGGCCGTACTCGACCGCCATTCCGGCGATCGTCGTCCAGCATCTGCTGCACGAATGCCAGGCCCGGAACAAGGCAGTCCTGTTGGACTGCTGTTACAGCGGGATGTTCACCCGCATGCCGATGGCCAAGTCCGACAACCGGGTGGTGCTGAACGACAGTCTCGGCAAAGGCACCTACATCATGGCGGCCACGAGTGCTTTGCATCGGGCTTACGAAGACGAGAAGCTTGTGCTGAACAATCCTCAGCCATACTCCATCTTCACCGATGCCGTACTCAAGGGACTCAGTGGCGGCGTCGCGGCCCGCACGGGCGGTGACATCATCACCGCCGAGGACCTCTACAGCTACGTTTTCGACGAGCTCAAGCGACGCGATGACTCGAACCGAATCCAGTTGCCGACCAGGTTCAACAGCGCCGAGGGCTCATTCAAAATCGCGAACGTGAAGTCGCGTCGACTGGTCGTGGACGAGTTCGCCCAGTCGCCGCAACTGCAGGATTTCCTGGCCGAAAAAGCTGATCGCTCCTGTCTTTCGACGCCGATCGGTCAGGCGTACCAGGTGGATCGCAACACAGACGACATCGTGAGCCTGGACTTCGCCACCCAGGCCCGGCATGTCGGTGTGGTCGGCAAGATCTACTCTGGGAAATCCGTTCTCGTGCGAACACTCATCGAGGGACTCACGGCTCGGTATCAAGCCGAAGACGTGATCTTCTACTGCCTTGACGCCAGCGGCCAGTTCGTCAATCTGATCGGCCATAATCGTGTCCGAGAGATCGTTAGTCCTTACGAAGCAAACAAGGTTACCCGGTGCCTATCAGAGATCGATTCGATCATCGCACAACGGGACCGCCTCTTCCGGGCCGCGCAGGTTCGGAATGTCGCTCAGTTCCGTCGGCTCCGGGAGATGGGAAAGCTTCCCTCCGGCAATAACGGCGACATCTTCCTGATCATCGACGGCTGGGACCAGTTCAGCCAAGAGGTCCCGAGCCTCCCTCACGCCGTTAGAAGGATCGCCAGCGCGGGGCTGGACAGGGGCGTACACGTCGTCATCACCGCGAGGCACTGGTCAGAGATACCAGCGGAAGTCGACCGACTACTCCAGGCCCGCGTGGAACTGGTCCTCCCCGATCCGGCGGAATCGAAGATCGACCCGGACCTCTCCGCCACTCTTCCGGATCGCGCCGGCTGGGGACTGTACGACGGAGTACGGTTTCTCACCGCGTTACCTCGAGCGGTCGAGTCGGATGACGATCTCCAAAGCGTGATAGACAAACTCGAAACCGTCTTAACCGGCGACGCAGCCAAGGTGGTCACCTACGAGGAGGTTCTCAAGTCGGACACCAAGCGCGACACGAAGCTGGTGCCGATCGGCATCGACGAGCAAGATCGACAGCCGGTGTATCTCGACTTCACCGCCGATTCGCACTTCTACGCGTTCGCGGACGGCGCGTCGGGCAAGACGAACCTGCTGCGCCAGATCACCAGGGGCATCACCGAGCGGTACACGACGGAGGAAGCGGTCATCATCCTCGTCGACTACCGGCGCACGATGCTCGGCTTCATCGGCGGGGACCAGCTGCTCGGCTACGCGGTGTCCGCCGCGCAGCTGGAGAGCATGGTCAAGGACGTGCACGGGTCGATGACCCGACGGCTCCCCGGTCCGGACGTCACGCAGGAACAGCTCAAGGCCCGGTCGTGGTGGAACGGCCCGGAGCTGTTCGTTATCGTCGACGACTACGATCTAGTCGCCACGCTGAGAAACAACCCGCTCGAACCACTCACTGAACTCCTCGCACAGTCCAAAGACGTCGGGCTTCATCTGGTTATCGCACGACGTGCCGGCGGCGGTGCCAAATCACTCAACGACGCAGTCATCAGCAAGCTGGGAGAACTCCGAATACCCGGCATGGTGATGAACGGATCTCCGAGCGAAGGCGCGCTGATTGATGACCTCGAACCAGCCGATCTACCACCTGGCCGCGGAGCCTTGTTCAACCTCAGACACGGCACACGAGCCGTCCAGATTGCATGGACTGATCCGAGCACCAAGCTCGTCGAGGAGTCACGGAAACAAGTTCAGGGTACCGAGTGAAGGTGGGGGGGTAGCTCGGCACAGACCTAGCGCAAGAGACGAACGCCACCCGCGTACTCAGCGAGTTCGATCGGGTCGAGCCGAACCTCGGCGCCAGAGTAAGGGGCGTTGATCATCTTGCGGTCGCCGACGTAAATACCAACGTGGTGGATTAAGCCTGGGCTGTAGAAAATGAGGTCGCCTGGTCGAAGGACTGCCAAACTCGCCTCCTTAGGCAGTCTCGTCCCGCTGGCAAACTGCGCTCTGCTGTTGTGAGGCAAGGCGACATCGACCTTGGCGTAAGCGAAGAGGACGAGACCGCTGCAGTCAAAGCCGATCTTGTTGTAGTCGCCATGCCGGTCCGCGACGCCGCCGTCCCGGATCCCGCGGCTCGGTCCTGCGGCTGTGCCTCCGCCCCAGGCGTACGGCACGCCGAGCTGCGACATGGCGGCGTCGATGACGATCTTCGCTGCTCCAGAGGCGTTGACGGGCGGTTGGAGGTCAACCGTGTCGTAGCGTTCGATGTTGGCGAGGACCTGAGCGACGTAGGTCTGACTGGCGTTGTACCTCAAGAGCGCGGCGCGCAGCTGGGTGTGGTCCTTTAAGTTCCGAGGCCCGGTTCCGCACAGGTAGACCGCCGCGCCGAGAGCGGCGTCGAAGGCGTTGTGTGGGTTGCGGGCGCCGTCGTTGTTGCCGTCTTGTTCGACGCCGGCCCAGGTGGTCGTGAGGAACTGGAATGGGCCGACGGCGCGGGCGAAGGTTCCGTCGGGATTTCGGATGGGAGTGCGGTTGCCTCCAACGCCGCTGCCGTCGAGAGCCGGGCCGAGGATCGGTGGGCTGATGTCCCCGTTGGGCGCGATCGTCCGGCCGGACGCGTGGCGGGATTCGGCTTCCGCGATGCCTGCGAGGATCGACCAGCGCATCCCGACGCAGGCGGGCCTGAGGCCGCCGATGCGCTGAGCCGCCTGCTGGTAGGCGGTGAGCATGACGTCTGGGATGCCGGGCACGTGTCCTGGCGTCGAGTTTGATCCGTCTGCTCCCGCGGCGATGACGACGATGATCAAGACGGCGACGAGCACGCAGGCGATGGCTGGTCCGAACAGGAGAATGAGAGCGAGGCAGCCCCATCGTTTCGGATGTTCACGGACCTCGTTGCGGACGTGCTCGGCAACTTGCAGAGTGAGCAGCGGGTTCATGACCGGTGCTCATTCAGCCGGGAACGCAAGCGTTGCGACCACGTCGGCGTGATCGGCAGCATCCCGGGCGGTAGCGGTGCCGGGTCCGGGCTCTGGTTGCGTGGCTTTCTCGGTCCTGTGCTGTCGGGAGTGGGAGCCGCGAGGTCGGTCCCGGTGAACTCGGGAGTGGCCGAAGTCCTGGCGGGCTGAGGCGCAACCGGCGACTCGCCAGATGAACGGCGGCTACCGAGAACCGACGCCGCGGTGGTCGCGACATTCATCAGCGGGCTTGCGGCAGCGCCGATGTTGCCGGCGTAGGTAGAGGCGTAGGCCTTCACAGCGCCTGCCTTGCGCCCAAGCGCAGCTTTTGCGGCGGTTCCCCGTGCGGTGAGGGCGGTGTGCGCGCGGTTGGCGGCGGCAGGCCAGGACACCGGGGCGCCCAGGGTGAAGGAGACGGCCTTGCTGCCGGCCTTCCCGCCCACTTTGCTCGCAGTCACCAGCCGGTTCTTCAGGTCGCTCGCCGGGGCGATGGCTTCGGTGAAGGCGCCGGCGCCGGTCTTGATCGTGCGGCTGATCCGGTGCGGTCCAGACTCGACGATGGGCAAGGGCATGGATTTCGGCCCGCTACGTGGCCTGCCGAGTCGCTGGACACCGGAGTTGACGCTGGACCGGATCCGCTGCAGGTTCGCCATGAGCCTTTTGCGGAACAGGAAGCCGGAGAAGACGACGATGTCGATGACGGCGAACTTGACCAGTTGCGGGCCGAGGTCGGCGAGCATGAGCGAGCGCAGGAGAACGGTCATGACGGCGATGAAGAACATGCCCATCAGGAGCTTGGCGATGGTTCCGGCTATCGAGCTGATGCGGTAGGCCAGCTGGTGCTGCAGCGTCGGGATCAGGGCTGCGATCAGGGCCAGGCTGAGCAGGAGGCCTTCGAGGAGCAGGAGGTACGGGGCAAGGATCTGGATCGAGTTGAGGCAGATGGTGAGGATCGCGAAAAGGATCATCGCGACGGCATACAGCCAGGCACCGAGCATGCGGTCGCCATCGGCGACCTCGTTGTACTTGCCGTACTCGCCGGGGCACCCGGCCAGCTCGCGGGCCGGCGTGCTGTCCTTGCCGGACCAGGGCCCCTGGTCGAGGATCTGCTTGATCGAGTACTGGCAGGCACCCGTGCCCTGTCTGCCGGAAACCGGCGTCCCGTAGTTGAGAGTCTCCCACGGCGCGATGAGCAGGTTGTCGATCAGGGCTTGCCCGATCGGCGCCGCGGGGTTGCCGGTGCCGCCGGGTTGCTTGCCCATGATCACCGCGCTGACGTCAGCGCCGAGATCCCGGCTGAGGCTGAGCACTCCCCCGTCACCGACGAGGAAGTCAACGGGATGAGTGATGATCGCGATGGCCAGGACGTTGATCGCGATCGTGGACACGGTCTCGCGCCACGCTCGGGTGGTGAGACCGCGCATGAACAGCAGCCCGAGGTAACAGGTCGCGACGAGCAAGGCCAGCTCTCGAAGCTTCAAGCCCCCGATGACGGTGGTCTGCCAGATCTTCTCGAGGTCCTGTGCGGGTGCCTTGATCCAGTCGACGACGCCGGCGGTCATGGACCATTCGGTGAACCAGACCGAGAAGCCGAGCGCGTACTTGCCGACGGCGAAGCCCATGTTCGCCAGCCAGAGCCAGATCGTCGGCATCGGGTTGCTGACCAGCCACGGCAGATTGGCGTAGAGGTCGTAGTTGCGCAGGTCGCGGCCGTAGCCGTCGTCGATGGTGAACATGCCCTTGAGGTGGGCTGCGTGCCCGGGATCGTCCTGCAAGGGCAGGGTCGGCGCATCCGGATCGGGATGGTCCAAGGTCGGTGGAGTCGGCTGCGGCGCGCGCGGATCAGGAACGACGAGGCACAGCGGGTACGGTTGGCACGGCCGCGGTTCGTTCGGTGGCAGCGGCACGACTTGAGCGATGGCGGGCGCGGGGTTGCCGAGCAGGAGTACGAGCACGATGGTGGCGAACGCGAGAGGTTTCGCGGCACGCGCGCTGAGCGTCATGAACGTCTCCCGAGGTCGCGCCGGTGGTGTTCGAGACATGGCGTGTACCAGCGGGTTTGATTCAGGGGCGCCGGACGGTGGGCGTGGTGAGAACGGCTTGAGGCAGCGTCCGGTAGGGCTGTGTCAAGATCTTGACCTTGCCGACCCGTCCGGCGTGGTCGCGGACCAGGAACTCGCCGGCGCGCGCTCGGCGTTCTTCTTCGCCGCCCGCGGGGTTGAGCGGTGAGAGGTCTTTGGTAACGATCTCCTGGTATCGGGTGTCGGCCGGGTCGACGCCGAGCCACGCGAGCCCGTGCCAGGCGAGACCGCTGTCGCGGTGGCGGCCGAGCATCCGGACGGCGATCAGGCCGCGAAGGACTTCGTCACCGAGGTCGCGTTCGGAGTGCGAGCCGAAGGCAGCGTCGGCGGCGTGCTTGCGCCCATCTCGGACGAACTCCAAGGCGATCTGCTGTCCTTCGGGGGTGCCGGTGACGTTGTAGGCCTCATCGCAGATGAATTGGCCCCACCGCTGGGTTCCGAAGCAGATCTCCTTGGCGATCGCGGCGATCAGGAGATGGAAGGCACGGCCGAAGAGCTTCCTCGGCGGGATGCGGGCGGCCATGCGCTCGTTACTCATCTCGAGGGTGTTCGGGAGCGGGACTTCGTTGGTGCAGAAGACCACCATGTCGGCGGCGAGCATGTCGACGGGCTCAAGGTCTGGATCGAAGATCGGCCGGGTGATCGGATCGCGGCGAAGGCGTCGTAGTCGGTCGGCGAGGCCTCGAGACGCTGGGTCCGCAGCGCCGTGGTCGGTGAGGACGTCGATGAGGGCGTTGCTGGACGCGGTCGGCGTGCCGCTGACCTGGTCGAGGGCGCGGCCGAGTGCGTCGCGTTCGGCCGAGTTGGATTCCAGGTCCAGCCAGGAGGCGAAGAAGGTCTCTGCGATGCCGGTGCTGGACTTCGTCTTGCCGCGGAAGACTCGCAGTGGGTCGCAGGAGTGCCGGAGCTCGGTGTTCGCCTCTCGCTCGCTGTCGAGCGTGGGGTCGATGATGTCGACCACCTGGCAGTTTCCCGGGAGCGCTTTCGCTACAGGTTCCCACTCGCGGCTCCGTGTGCGGTCGATGGCGATCACACAACCGTCGAGCATCAGCCGCACGACCGCGGCAAGGTTCTTCAGCACGACCGATTTCCCAGACCCGAGTTCGCCGATCACCGCAAGGCCTCCGGACGAGTCGTGGGTGGGCCCGTACGTCGGGTCCAGCAGGAACGGCGTGATCGCCCCACCGTCCAGGACCATGCCGAACAACGCGCCGCTGGGGTCGCCGAACTCGGCGGACGACATCGGAAGCAGCATCGCGCAGTCGCTGGCGAGGAGGTTCTGGCTGCATTCGCGCACGACGAGCGGCGTCCGATAGCCGGGAAGCAGCGCCTGATAGAGCTGCTTCTGTCCACCGAGCGGCCTCTCCCACTTGTACTCGCCGCCCAAGAACATCTGCCGCAATGTTTTGGCCCGGGCGTCGCACTCGTCGGCGGTGTCACCCCACACGCACGCGACGACGCCGACCTCGAGTTCGATTTCGGTGGTGCTCGCGCCGAGACGAGCGTTCTTGTGCTGGATTTCCTCCTGAGCGGAGTGAACGTCGGCTGGAACGCCTGCGGTGTCTCCGCCGTGTTCGTCGTCTTGGCTCATCAGGTCGCGGGTGCGTCGCCGGTTGGCCGCGCGAGCCTCATCGTTCGTCTTGGCCGCGATACGCAAGACGTAGTCGACTCCGAAACCGATGTTCGCCAGCCGCGACAAGATCTCGTGCCCGGGGAAGCTGAAAGCGCGGGGCATCTCCGCGAGTACGAGAAAGGCCTGATAGCTCTCGATGAGCCCGTCGTCGTCCGGCGTGACGCACTTGAGGAACCGCTTGTTCAAGACCTGCAGCGGATTTCCCAGGCGCTTGCCTTCGTCGCTGCGACCACCTTCGTCGAACACGGTCCCGCGCAACGTCACCAGCCGAGCACGACTCCGGCCACGCGACACAGTCGCGCCGGTGTTGTGCACGGTCGACGCGCGTTCGAGCTGAGGCTCGCGAACGCCCCTGACCGGAGCGCGGCTCAACCACCACAGCAGTTCGGCTTCGGTCGCCGGGCGAAGCGGAATCGCGCCACCGAGCTCGTGCTCGATGACGCGCGCCAGTTCCTGTGCCTCAGCGACAGCTTGAGCCGACGCGGGGCGCGGCGGAACGCCGAGGCCTGCGCTCAATGCCGCTCCCGCAGCTCGCAGCAGGGCGCGGCCTCCGTCACGCCAGCCGCTGCCGGCGAGCGGTTTGGCGATCCAATAGCTGCGGCCGAGCACGTCGAGGTCGTCGAGCTGGTCCCAGGCATTGTGCACCGTTTCCGCCCAATGCGGATTCTCGTCGAGGTCGATACCACCAACGCAGCGCCGGATGATCGCGTGAGGCTGGACCTGTTCACACAGCGACGCCAGCATCACCTCGCCGCGCAGCGATTTCATGAACGTGACGGTGCGGCTGTAGAGCTCGTGCAGCTGCTTTCCGGTCGAGCGAGCGCTTTCGCGCGGATGTGCACGCCACACCGCCCAAACCGACCCATCCGCGCAGAACATCAGGTTGCCGCTGATGTCCTGGATCTGGCTCTCCATCACCGGGCTCCGGCGAGCAGCCGCTGCAGGCACGACTTCGGCGCGGCGCTATCCACAGGCTGTTGAGCCTTGTCCACAGCGTGCAGGTGGAACCGCGTCGTGCACGACACCGGCCGCTCCGACCGATAGGACCGACCCGCCAGCATTCCCGAAGATGGCGCGAGCAGATGCGTAACGAGGCCGATCAGCCAGCTAGCGGGCGTCCGCGACTCGATCCGCGCGCGACGAACTGCGATCGCGGACAGCGGCACGCCCCAGCGCGCTGGGCCAAGCCAATCCAGGAGCGGCAGCTTCCACACTGCCAGCAGAAGAACGAGGAAAACCACGCCCTGTGTGAGCGTGTACGGGCCGCCAGGCAAGTATCCACCATCCCGGCCCGGCATACGCCCGAACATCCGCGGAAAACGGCGCGACCTCGTGTACGACCGTCCAATAAGGACACCCCCGCGTGACCGTTGCGCGGTCATTTGGTGAACCAGGCGCCGAACATTCCCGACACACCATCGAGGTTGAGTAAAATGCCGAGGAAGACCGCAGCGATCACGCCGTACTTGATAGCGCGAGTGAAGTTGCCTCGTGTCCCAATCAGCAGACCGATTCCACCCACGACGGCCACGAGCAGGATCAGGCGGCGGACGGCCTGGTCTCCCCAGGCGAGGTTGGTGTCGATCCAGGTCTTGACGTCGGCTGCGAACACGATGGAGGACATCTTTTTCTCCTATTCTCCGGCCGGAGTCGGAGGTGTTGCGGGTGCTCCAGCAACAAGCGGAGCAGGGTCGATTCGGCTGACTTCCCAGCGACCTGCCCGCGCTACGAGGGTGAGGGCGTAATCGATCGTGGTGACCTGCCCGAGTACGTCGTATCCCCAGGCTCGAGCGGTCGCGTGAACCTCGGTTCCATCCAGCGGCCGGGCCGCCTGGCCGGGCTCGAATTGCTCGTGTGTACGCAGCTCCAGCAGCTGGACCTCGGCATACAGCGGCGGACTGATCGCGCCAATGCTCACCCCTGGCGCGATGTAGCGGTTCAGATCCCCTCGACCGACCAGATAGGCGACCAGAAAGCCGTGCACGGATTGCCCGATCGGCCCGTTCAGCTCCGCGGTCTCCCGGTAATCGAGGTCGACCGCGACGAGCGGTCGCGGACACGCCACTGGCGCCGGAAGCGACGCTGCGACATAGCCTTCGACGCCTCCGACGAGGCTGACCGCGGCACAGGCCAGCCTCGCACGGTGCTTGCCATCGGGCTGCTGGGCCAAGATGTTGGCCGCGACCATCACCGACCATGCGCCCGGCCGCAGCGACACGACCGACAACGTGCTGGTCTCGACCGGAATCTGCGTCCCGACCGCGCGAGTCGACTTCATCCCCGCCGGGTAGAAGGCCTCCAACCCAGCGGAGTCGTCACGGTTGGCCGACAGCCACGACCGGACATACATCTCCGCCCAGCCCTGCGGCTCGCCGGCCTCGAGCTGCTGCTCAAACCGTGGCGCTTCAGCCGGTGCACTCGGACGCAGCACCACCAGGCCCACGACCACGGCCAGCGGGCTCGCGACGACCACACACCACCCCACCACCCGGCCGATCCGCCGGGCCGCAGTGTGGACAACGGACTCCAGCTGAGCATCGGGAATCGCCTGTGCGATTCGGCTCTCGCGACGCTTCTTCACCGCGCCTCGATTCCCAACACCTGGTGCAGGCGTTTGCGTAGCTCTCGATCGTCAGAACCGGCGAGCGCGTCGAAGGCGTCACAGGCCGGGAAACCGATCTCATCGAGAAAACGTCGGAGCTCGACGTACAACTGCCGATCGACCATTGTCGACTCAAGTCGCCGCCCCAGATCCCTCGCCCGAACACGGGCGTGGGCAATGAGCAGTTCGCCGGGGGCGAGGTCGACACGGGGTCCGGTCACGGAAGCTCCCTGAGGTCTGGCGGGTTGCGGTGCTCAAGACACGCCCAGCCCCGCCGACCTTTGATTCATCCCAGGCCGGAGCGCTGCCATTCACGACCAGCCTCGACCAACGCGCCGAGCGCTCGATTCCGCCTCCGCGTCGCCGTCGGCTGGCTCACGCCGAGCAGCGCCCCGAGCTGTCGATCGGTCGCGACCCCATCCCGGCCCATCTGCTCTCCGAAGTAGCGAGCGGTCAGGATCGCCGCGTCCTGTTCGTCGAGCCATCGCTGCTCAACCGCCCAGGCCAGCAGCTCCAGCAACTCCTCCGACGCATCCCTCTCCGTCGGTGTCTCAGCCAGCGGCTGAGACACCGCACCGTCGTCCATGGTCACGACCTCGGCAGAGACTTGAGTGATGTCGACACCGAGTGCGCGAAGCGCGGCCCTTTGAGTGTCGAAGACCATGTTGGCCGCGACGTGGTGCCGTCGCCGAAGTGGGTAGCAGCGAATCTGCTCCCACAAGTGACCGATGACCGCAGACTGGACATCAGCGTTGGCCTCGTTCGCCGAGACCCCGCCTCCGGTGACACCACGACGGGCTCCGAAGGTGCCAATCGCTGCCCGGCTCGCCCGGATGACTCGTCCGGCGATCCGGGGCACTGCGGGCAACATGGCGTTCAGCACGACTTCCGCCGCGACGACCCCTTCGGCTCCGGCGAGCGCGGCCCGCCGCAACAGCGCGTGCAGAACTTCGTCGTGACGCGCGTAGTCACGGGTCGCGAGGAATTCCGAAAGCCGCTCGTGAGTACCGGCGTCTGCCAGCGCGGGGTCCTGCGCCGACCAAGAACGCAGAGCAGTGTCGAATCGCGAGCGCGACTTCGGGTGAGCGAACTGCCGTTGGAGCGCGGTGAGCGGGCTGGATGAGGTGGACATCGTGACGGCCCTTCGAGTGGCGACAAGATCGCCACGAGGCTCGAAACCGCCCCTCGCCCCTTCCCTGGCCCAGATCCTTGCTCCGGCTCTGGGGCAAGCCAACCTTCACCCGTTCGGAGTCCGCCAAGACGTCTCCGCCCGAAGGCTGCCAGCGGGAGAGGGAGACTCCGGCCAACCTCGCGAGACGAGAACCACGGCTGAGTCTCGCTGCTCTTCCAGCCGAACGAGACGAAGTCTCGGACAGTCTCGTTAGGCGCCCGTGCGACATGGACATGAGCGTCAGTCGGTCGGTGAATCCGAGCGACAACTGAAAGTGCATGTCTCGGTCGATCTCTTTCGATTCGTCAGCCCGTCTCTTCGTGGTGGCGCAGTCTCGCCGTTGGCCGGAGTAGGTCTCGGCAGGTTCGGGATGGGCTGGATGAACACGTCTGGGTCAGCACGGTCGTTCCTGGGCCGTCCGAAGGGCCAGAGGACGGGCCCGCTTGGTGCTACGATCAACGTCTCAAGTCTGGCGATCGCCGCTACTCTGCTGCCCCCTTCTACATGCCAACGGTTTGAGGTCCGCAACGTCGTCCCTGAGCTTGCGGGGTTGGTCCGGTCATCTACATGAAGGCACTCACCGACGAAGCGTCGTCCCCGCGTATGCGGGGTTGGTCCGTTCGCCCAATCCTCGTCGGCGACCTCGTCGGAGTCATCCCTACGCAGGCGGGGCTGTTCCTGGGTCGGCCGCGCCGAGATGACCGATGTCGCGGTAGTCCCACGAGAGAGTGGTGGCCCCAGACGCGTAAACGATCATGACCGCCGTGCACTGCGGCCGCACCGATGGGTGGGCCCACAGCGGCCATCAGGCCAGCACGACGAAAGTGTGGTTCCTTCAAAGGGGAACTGATCCGCTTATGCCTGGTGACCAGAGGTGTCCTACGACCTTCCCCGCACGAATGAGTTCGGACCAACGTGGATAAAGCCGCTTGTCGCAGCTCAGTTCACCGAGCGCGGGGGCCCTGCCCAACCCGTGTCGTTGGTCGCTCACTTGTAGTCGTCCTCGCGTCAGCGGGGTTGGGTCGCCGAACAGGATGTCACCATCTACGCGAGAGCGCTTCTGTCTGCTACCTCCGCGCGGGTGCGAGGCTGAGGAGTCCGCATCCGTAGGCCTTGGCGCGCCCGATTCCGGTGACAAGTGCGTCGCTGAACGCGGCTGGGTCGGCGATGACGAGGTGGCCGTCGTACCGGACGGGTTCGACGGTGATCTTCCCGGTCTCTGCCTTCCGTCCGGTGATGGTGGCGATCGGTGTTGTCGCGAGGTCGGGGTGGCCGTCGGCCGCGGCGGGGATGACGAAGCCGTGTTGTGCGCCTTTTCGGATGAGCCAGTTGAGCTGGTCGGCGGGTTGGCGCAGTGGGAAGCGTTTACGGGTTTTGCCGTCGCATTTGGTGGGGTTGGCGACGAGCCGGAAGGCGAGTGTGCGGCCTGGTGTGAGGGCATCGAGGACGGGTTTGAGCGGACGGACCTCGGGTTGGGCGGTGAGGTGTCCGGCGGGGAGTTTGGCCCAGTCGGGTTCGGTGTGGCTTTGGACGTATTGGGTGAACCCGCCATGGTTGCTGTCGAGTCGCCAGAGGACGCCGTGGCCTTGGCGTTTGTCGTTGGTGGAGGGGATGTCGGGGTAGACGGACATGAGGGTGCGGTGCATGTCGTGGACGTTGGCGTAGTCGCGGCGGAAGGTGCGTGAGCGGATGTCGACGGTCAGTTTGCTCAGGAACACGAGGGCACTCCTGTGGTGATCATGTCGGGGGTGAGCGGTGTGTCGCCGGTGACGACGGTGCGTGTGGTGAAGCGGCGGTCGTCGTGAGCGAAGGAGATCGGGACGTCGTGCCGAAGCTCGGCGCCGACGGTGTCTGCCGGGCCGTCGAGGATGGTCCGCAGGCCTACTTCGAAGTCCGGTTCGTGGACGCGTTCGGGGTGCTCGAGCCAGGGGTGAGTCCGGATGACGTGGTCGAGGGGCTCGTTGCGGAGGCAGCAGACGAGTGGTCGAGCCGGGACGAAGGCACGCCGGCCGAAGCACAACGGCCACTGCGGCGTGTTGATGGCGTCCCGAAGCTGCGCGAGCCGAGTCGCGGGCCCCTCTAGAAGCACGAGGAAGAGTGCGTCGGCGAGGTAGTAGCGCTCGCTGACGACGGTGCGATGCCCGGATCCGTGGGTGGTGGGGACGTTCTGCGCGGTCTGGTAGTCCCGTTCGAGGAGTCCTTCGCGGTCGACGCGGACACCGAGGCGCACGGCAGCCAGTTCCGCGATCGTGTCCTCGTCGTCGCGCTCCACCCCCCTGGCGGCGGCCAAGAGCCCGACCACACCGGATTTCGTGGGTTCGCGGGCGGTGTCGCGAATGATGCCTCGGGAGCGGGTGCCCCAGGACTGCATGGGGGCGTCGAAGCACAACGCGAGGGTGGCGGTCATGCGGTCGCCGCACCGGCCGCGGTCAGGACGCCCCTGGTGAACTGGTCGATGCTGGTGGCGGTGTCGATGTCGTCGGTGTGGGGGATGTCGCCGGTCACGGAGGCGGCGATCGCGGCGCGGATGCCGCTATCGCCGTAGAAACTACGCAACTGCTGGAAGTGCGTGGTGAGTCGAGTGGTGGACCCGGCCATGAGGTCGGTGTCGGTGACGGGCTTGAGGAAGGCGTTGGCGAGGTTCCAGGCGCCGGTGTCCCGGACGACGCCGAGGAGGGTGCTGGGCATGGTCCGTGCGGCCATCGAGTTCTGTTTGCCGCTGGGGACAGCATGGATGAACGCGCCCAGCCACGCGGCCGCAGCACGGTTGACCAGCTGGTCGTCGCCGGCGAGGTTGGATCGGAGCCGGTCGAGGTCGAGATTGGCGTAGCGGTAGTAGCAGGCGGAGTTGAAGTCGACGGTGCCGATCATGTCGGCGCCGGATTCCGCTTCCGGCTTGAGGTCGTCGACCGCGGTGTAGAAGTCGAACTCCGTGGCCACCGAGTGAGTGGACAGGGCGTGTGCGACCTGGGAGGCAGCGTCGACGTTGAAGTCCTTGTTGTCGGCGATCATCCGTCCGAACAACGCCACATCGGCGACCCGGGTGGCGTCGAGCATGCGCTTGGCCTCAACGGCGGCCTCCTTGCTGGGCTTGGCCTTCGCCGGCTTCTTCCCGTTCTTCCCCGCGGATGCTGCCAGGAGCGTGTCCCAGTTCGCGTCGCAGTAGTCAGCAAGGTGGGTGATCGCGGTCCGGCCGACGAACAGCAGGTACTCGGTCAGCCCCTTGGCCTGGTCCACACCGAACCCGAGTTGCTCGAGCCCAACGGTCACGACACCGGGAGCCGTCTTCGTGTCCCGGCCGCGGTCGACAAGGAGATCGGCCGCATCGTTGCGGAGACGTTTGGTGCGGACACCGGTCTCTGCTTCGTCGAGACCGTGCTTAGTGAACAGCTGACGCGCGGACCGCTTCAGACACTGGCTGGAAATACGGCCACGGGTGCTCCCGCCGAAAGTCGCCGTCTTGGGCTGGCCCACGTCATCGCGGTTGAGGTTACTCACCGGGAAGGACTGCAACAGATGAAGCTCGATGATCACGAAGGTCTCCGAAAGAGTCAGGCCGATGCAGGCGAAGAGGTTGTTGTGTCGTCGGTCGAAACCGTGGCGGCTGTGTAGTCAGGGCTGTGGAAGTCGCGGGCCCAGCGCAGCCGGATCCGGTGGGCCGGGTTGTCGCGGTAGCCGTCTCCCATCAGGACGACGAGGTCGTCGAGGAGCGAGGAGTAGTTGACGGGGATGTCGTCACTGGCCAACAGCCGGACGATCTGACGCAAATGATGCGGTAAGACGTCGCGTTCCCTGCCGAGTAGTTGCTCGAAGCGGCGGGCTGCGGCGTCACCGCGCTTCTCCCGCAGTGCCCGCATCGAGGAGCCCAGCGAGCGGTGACCGCGCCTCGCAGGCTGCGGATGGGTAGCGAACAGGCCCGCGACTAGGAGCCAGACTTCCTGCTCGGACTCGGGTGGCTCGTGCCGGAACACGATCTCGTAGGCGGCGGTCTGCTGCCGCGGGCCTGTCAAGCTGCGGCGCAGCCGGGCGAGCGCCTGACGGCACTCGGACTGCCGTTTCGGGATACCGGAACTGGCTCCGGCATGCAGCGAATAGAGGGCCTTGACGAACGTGTCTCGTCGTTCAGCGACGGAGGTGGTCACTCGGTCTCATCTCTCGTGAGGTACTTCGCGGCCCGGGCGTCGAAGACACGGGCGAGTGTGGCGAGCCGGTTCCGGAACACCGCGTATTGCTTGCCGAGCATGCTCAGGTTGCGATCGGACGCCGCAACACCGGCCGTCCACGTCTCCGCGGCGTCTCCGGCGATCCGCAGAACCGCTCGCCGCCAGGCCGTGACCGCGTTCCGTTCCGACGTGGCCCGCAGCCTGGCGACGTTGACCGCACGCAAAAACATCTCGAACGGCCGGGCCAGGGCCGGCCAGTACGCGAGATCGAGGGTGACGTCCGGCTGAGCCCGCATGTCCTTGTGGTACTCACGTTGCATTCCGCGCAGCGCGGCTCCGGCTTCCTCGGCAAGTTCGATCGCGGTACCGATCAGCCCGGCCAGCGCATCGTCGGTCGCGCGGATCAACGCGACCGGCGCCGGAACCTCCTCCTCCAGGTACCCCTCCACAACGGACGCTTTCGAGTCGAGCTGCTGCCCGAACACGCGCAACGTGTAGACGACGTCACCCGGAAGCAATCCGGCTTCGGTGAGCGCGGCGATCTGTTTCAGGGCGCGGGGCCGCTGTCGTGTCCGCTCCTCTTCCCACGGATCATGCAGCAGCAGTTCGACGCTGTGCCGCCAGACTCCGCGCACCGGATGGAGCCGGACCGGCAGCATCGGCGCATCCGCCTTGGTCTTGCCGTTCGCCACACGTGGTTTACGGAACGCACTCATGACTTCCTGGTCGGGCAGGCTGCCCTTCAGGCGGACACCGGGGGTGAGAACCGCGCGGGTGACGACCTGCTTGCCACCCGCGGTTTCAGGAAGCAACCTGATCCGCCGGGACGGCCACGTCAGCAGATCGGTCCACCCCCGCGGATTACGACTGTCCGGCGTGGGGATAGGCGCTCCGTGCTCCCAGGCCGGACCGTCGTCCAGGGTGGTCCTCGTCGGTTTCCCGGCTTCGGGGGTGTAGGTGACCGCGTTCAACAAGAGGGTCTCCTTCAGATTGCTCCCCTCGACGAGGACTACGCCCAGGCTGCTGCACGGTGCACGTTCCGAGGACTTGTCCTTCTCATACGGTGTTTTCATACCACCAGGGTCGAAGGCCTGAGCGGTCACCAGCCACCGCGCGGCAACGGCCGGCGACAACTCCACCCGATCCGATGCGACGGTGTGGTCGAACAGCGTCGCATTGTTCCCTACGGACTTGTGCGGAATCAGTTTCGCGACAGTACCGCTCTTCTCCACCGGAAGTGCCGGGCACTGCAGGAACGGCACCTCAGGATGGAACAGATCGAACTCATACGCCTCGAGATGACGATTAAGCGGGGTCTCCTCGAACACTTCGGTCGACCACAACTTACCCCAGTCGTCGCGGCGAGCCGGCCCGTAAACCCTGTGTAACAGTGCCAAGACCAGCCGGTACAGCGCGGCGGTCATCGGCGGAGTCTCTCCCAGGATCCTCCGGATTTCGTGCGCTTGCAGCACCACATCGCGCAAACTCACTTCGTCAGGCGCACCGTTGAGGCGAACGACAGGGACCCAGGGTTCTGTGCTCAAGTCGAAAGGGGTCGTCATGTCTCCTCGATCGCATAGACGCCGAACTCTTCGTGGTATGCCAACGTGCACCCGCCGACCTCGCACCTGCCGTCGTCGAAGACCAGCGCCCGGTGCTCGTTGAGCCACGGATCGGCCGCGAACTCGGGCGGCATTTCACAATCCAGCAAGGCGCGCACCACCTGCGCCGGTACGTTTTCCGGAGCGACCAGTACGGTGGAGGATTCCAATACGTCACCCGACTCATCGCTCCACACCGGACGTACGGGACCGGCGGAATCGCGGCGGAACAACACCACGCGCACCGATCGCTCGACATAAGCCTCTTCGCCGGTCATCGACGTCTCCCAGCCTGCTTTCGTGCCAGCTTGGTGCTTTTCGGCCGCTCGGTGAGCTCGGCAAGTTCCTCGACCGCGTGTGGCATAGGGAGGTACAAAGTCTCGGCTGCCGCTTTGTCGTTTCCGTGCAGGTCCCCGAGATGCGCCTCCTCCTTGCCCCACAACGTGTTCCACCCACGCGGGCACTCGATCTCGTCTCCGTAGACCTGATCGACGAGGTACGACACCTCGGTGGGAGAGTCGATCCACTCCCGGCCACGTAGCAGAGCCCACGTGCGCATCAAGACGATGGGCGCGTACACATTGCGCAGGTAAGGCGGGAATCGCGGCCCCTCCTGATGGTCAGTGACGCCGGTGATGACCAGACGAAGCTTCCCGCGAGCCTGGTCGCGCCGATGCCGGTGGATCCGGCCTGCCCGCTGGATCAGCGCATCGATCGGAGCCAGATCGCTGAGCATGATGTCGAAGTCGAGGTCGAGACTTTGTTCCAGCACCTGCGTACCGACCACGATCGCCCGCCGCGGCCGGACACCCTTTTCCCCGAAGCACTTCGACAACTTCCGTTCGACGGCACGGCGCTTCCCCGCGGGGAGAGTGCCGTTGATCGCCAGGAGCAGAGGCCGCTCCGCTTCGGGAAGTTCGCTGATCCGCTTCTTCAGGTCGTCGTAGGTTTTCGCCGCACGCCGCACGAGATTGTGAATCACCGCAACACAACGATCCTGGCTCGCCTGTTCGACGAGCCACTCGATGGTCTGATCGTCATCGATATGATCAAGGTGAATCCGGCGATCCTTGTTGAGATCGCAGACCTCCGCGTGATGCTCGGTGGCACCTGCTTCCGTGGCAACCGTGACACGCGGGTACGGCACCGTCGAGGGAAGCACGGGAATCTGCTGCGGCGAGCACTCGCGGCGACCGGCCTGCCAGGCCGCGATCAGCGCACGCCGACGTCCGGCCGGAAGCGTCGCCGACAGCAGGATGACGGGAGTGCCGAGCGCGCCCAGCCACATCAGCAGCCGCTCCAGCAAAGTCGACATATAGATGTCGTAGGCGTGCACTTCGTCGAACACGACCAC
Organism: Amycolatopsis sp. PSD-21; assembly: GCF_055561455.1. Lineage (NCBI taxonomy): Bacteria > Bacillati > Actinomycetota > Actinomycetes > Pseudonocardiales > Pseudonocardiaceae > Amycolatopsis > Amycolatopsis sp. PSD-21. The sequence continues at coordinate 7,197,827 of NZ_CM145712.1, forward strand.
CTTGTTCGACAACGCGGCAAGCCGAACGAACACATGCGCCGAGCGGATCGCTCCCTTCAACGTCTGATCGGTTGTCCCGCAACCAAGCGACGCCAGCAGACTCTTCTTCCGCGTGAACCACGATCGCACCGCAACGGCGTCGCCGCCCTCGTCCCGTCCCACGTCCACCGGCTTCAGCTGCGCCTTGGCGAGGAATTCCTTCGCTGCCGCGTGCACCAGGTTCACCGGGGTTTCGTCGCCCAGGACGTCCAGCATGGACTGGATATCCAGCAGCATCTGATTGCCGGTCGCCTGAGTCGGCATCGCAACATAGAAGCCCGCCACACCCAGCCGACGCACCATCGACGTCGCGGCCTGCAGCGCCAATTTCGATTTCCCCTCCCCTGTCGGTGCCTCGACCACGAGCAGAACCGGCTCCACCACTCCGAAAGTCACCTGTTCGACAAGCTCTTGAACAGGCCGGGGAGTACATCCGAACAACGTCTCGAAGTTCGCCTGCTCCGGCGGTGACCAAGGCGACATCCCCAACCGCGCGACCGCTTCATCGGCCTTCGCGTCGCAAGCCGCCGCATATGCGTCCAAGTCGACGCCGGGTTCCATCGCAGAAATGTTGTTGATGTCCGAGGCGACCCAGTCGCTCACGGTCGTCAGCGCCGCCAGCCCGATCGCCGCGGGCAGCGACAGCCGCAGGTTCTGCCATCCGACAAGACCTGGCTCCGGCGCGCCTCGAAGCCTGACCACGTCACGAACGAGCGCCGTACGCCACGCCGCCCACATCTCTCCGCCATGCGCGTTCCGCTCACTACGCGCCTGAAGTACGGCTTCACCGGATGGGAAGAAGCCATGATGCCCGCCCAAGACCTCCGAGACACGTAGAGCTGCTCCCTTAGCAGCGCCCCAGGACTCCAGCATGTCCCTTACCTGCATAGCAGTCAGGATCCCGTGCGGCATATCTACTCGCCGCCCCAACCCAGCGGACTTCCGGACTACGTCGAGGTCCTCGGCAGCGAGTTCCCCGAAGAGCTTCACCGCAAGGTCGTAGTCCAGCACCTGGAAGTCAGGCGCGTATTTCCCGATGTCGTGGATCCCGCACAACAGCGGCACCCACGAACGCGACAACGCAGGATCTGGCATGATCCTGGCGAGTTGCGCCCGCACGACCACGCCCAGCATGACGGCGCTCAACCGTTGCGCGACCGCGGCAGTGTCCAACAAATGGCAAATCAGCGGATGCCAGCCACTCAACCCCGCAGACTTCCCCCAAGGCAGTAAAGGGTTCGGACTAACCGGAACCAACCTTTCTGCACCACCAGTCAACGTGACCACACCACCGCAGACTCAGCGGCATCCAGCGAGGCGAGCGAGCGACACCTTCGAAAGATCAATCTCTCGTCATCCGTTCCATCTTGAACATCCGTCATTCCGCCAAGCTCGGTCGGGCCGATTAGACTATAGTCAGAGAAGCACTTCGACACAGTCCCCACGAGAGTGGGGTTGGCTCGCTCTGCATCGCAGGGGTAGCCAGCAGTCCCCGCGCGAGCGGGGTTGTTTCCACATCCCCGCTGCGGCGTGGAGTGTCCGTAGGGCTCGGACGTCATCAAATTTGACAAGTATTCAATTCTTCGGGCGCACACCCGAGCATTTCCAATTCCGCCAACCGTGGCGACTATGCACCGCTCAAGCGATGGTCATCGCCGATGATTCGCAGCGAAGCCGCAAGAACCCCGACGGCGAGCGCGCCGGCAGCTGCGGCTTCCAAACCCTGCCGAAGCAGCACGACAGTGAACCCCATCGTCACCACCGTCAGAACCGCACCGCCACGGCCACTGGTCCTGCAGTTGCAGCGTGGCTGCCGCAGCAAGAAGAACTGCATAGAGAAATCCCTTCACATCACATCGTCCAGTACCGAAACCCCTGCCTTCCAGAGCTTCAGGCAAGCGCCGACGCCTCAGTTGGGCAACAACTCGGTGAAGCGTCAATCCAACCAGGAGCACATCCGGCTCCTCAAGTCGACCAGCTGGCGTCGCAGCGGATCACACCACGAAAACATGGCATCCACCTGGCAGAATTGGTCACGTGAACACGGATAGGTGAACCTTCTGACCGGCAACGCTCACCCCCTGATTGAGTGCTCGAACCGACGCGCACCGTCGACGGCGAAATCGCCCCCAGGCTCAAGGATCCTCGCCCCTTCCCTGGCCCGGATGCTTGCCCCGCCGCCGGAAGCAAGCCGGCCTCCACCCGATCCGAGTCCACCGAACCACTGTCTGCCAATCCGCACTCACCCTCGCCACGCGCGAAACCGGTCTCCGGGCGGTCTCGCCGCTCTTCCAGCCAAACGAGACCAAGTCTCGCTGGGAAAGCGGCCCCATCCGGCTCCACGTTTGACCGTCCGATGAATTCAACCCGCGTCCCGTTGTCCATGTCTCGAGTGACCTCTCCTGATTCGCCGCCCATCTCGACTCGCGGTGGCGGGTCTCGTCGTGCAGCCGGTGTCTCGGGAGCTTGAATGGACGGTGCGGCACCTCGCGAGCCGGACGAGAGCGCGATCAACGGGCCAGCATGGTGCTACGATCAACGCCTCAAATCCGGCGGTCGCCGATATTCTGCTTATGTAGCAACAGTTTCCGGAGTCGAGGGTGGTCGCCTCCGCGAGCGGCTCAACGTCGCGATCAGCGAACTGCTCCAGTGGGCCGCCCACCAAGCCGGCCCGACAAGCCACGAGGACGAATCGGCGACATGACGACCTTCGAACAAGCGAACAATCCCCCGGCACCCGGCAGCTACGTCTCCGGACCTTCCGGGCTGTCCGACTACGCGGTCTCGCCCCTGGGCATGCCCACAGCCTTGCTCCGAGACGAAGTCCGTGTGGCCTTCCTGGGCCGGACCTCTACCGAAGACCTGCAGGATCCTCGCCAATCGATGATGCGCCAGCTGGCCAACTGCAAGGCCGCGATACCGGACTCCTGGGTCATCGTGGCGCACTACTACGACGTCGAATCCGGCCGGCTGGCCCTGGACAACCGCGGCCGCGGGACGGACTACGAGCGCTTCGACATCCCGATCCCCCGAGCGGGCGGCGTGAGCGACCTACTCAAGGAAGCACCCGGACACACGCGGGCGTTCGACGTGGTCATCTGCGAGGGGATTTCTCGTGTCGCGCGCCGGGCGTTCGAAGGGCTGTCCATCGAGCGTGAACTCGAGCGCGCGGATGTGCCACTCTTCGCGTCGAACGAGCCGATCACCCTGTCCGGCAGCCGCGCGCAGCGCGTCCTCCAACGCCGTATCAACCAGTCCATCGCCGAGTACGAGGTCCTCAACACCCTCGAACAGTCCTGGGGAGGGCTCTGCGCACACGTCCGAGACGGCTGGAACATCGGCAAGCCGCCGTACGGCTACAAGGCGAAGGTGCTGCCGCACCCGAACCCGACGAAGGCCGACAAGGGGAAGACCAAGTCTCGTCTCGAACCGGACGGCCGGTGCGCCGAGACCGTCACACAGATCTTTCATTGGCGGTACCATGACGGTCTCGGCTGCGAGACCATCGCGGACCTGCTGAACGCCGATCTCGAGCGCTACCCGCCACCGACCGCGCCCAGCAAGGCACGCACTCGCGGCTTCTGGGGGAAGAGCTCGGTCAACGGCATCATCACCAACCCCAAGTACACCGGTTATCAGGTCTTCAACCGGCGAGCCACGAAGTCCCGGCGAGGCAAGGTCAACGACCCGTACAAGTGGGTCTGGTCGCCCAAGCCGGTCCACGAGCCCCTGGCGCCCAAGTGGATGTTCGACGAACTCACCGCCCGGCGCGCCGTACGACGCGGCTCGAGGGCGGACGGCACCACTAATCAGCACCCTCAGGCCAAACGCACCTATCTCTTCCGGGGACGGGTCGTCCACAGCTGCGGGCGCCGCATGATCGGTGACTCCCGCAAGGGACGGCCGACGTACTACTTGTGCTGGCCTCGGAAGAACAACCGCGGCGGCGCCGACCCGCACGCCGATCTGCCCACCGCGGTCCGCATCCGCGAAGACGAACTCCTCGACGCGGTCGGACGGTTCTTCGCCGACCGCCTCTTCGGACCTGACCGTACGTCCATTCTGGAGGCAGACCTGGCGACTGTGGACGACACCGCCGCGCGAGCGCGCGCTGAGGACCGCGAACGTCTCCAACGACAACTCGCCGACATCGAACGCAAACAAGGGGCACTGCTTCGGCAAGCTCAAGACGGCGAGGCCGACGACCCCTTTGCGAAGGCACTGCGGCAGAGCTACAACGAGTTGGCAGCGAACAAGAACACCGTTCAAGCCGAGATAGCTCACCTGGACGCGCAAGACAACGAGACTCCAGCACCGCCTACGCCATCGGACCTAAGCCTGCTGGACGCTGTCCCCTACTTGCGGGTCAACTTCGCCAGGGCTCCGCAGGCTCTGCTTCAGACGCTCTTCGAAGTGACACAGCTCACCGTGCAGCTGAACGGTCTCGGCGACGTCGTGACGATCGGGGTTAAACTGCCAACAGATCAAGTGGCCGCGATAGCGGAAGCTGGAGAAAGGATCACAGACGCCATGTCAGCTCCCGAAATAGCAAAAAGCGCCGATCAGAGTGATCGACGCTCTTTGCGTGGTAGCTGCGCGTACCCCCGATGGGATTCGAACCCACGCTACCGGCGTGAGAGGCCGGCGTCCTAGGCCGCTAGACGACGGGGGCTAGGAACTTCCTCCTTCAGAAGGAGGTTTTCAGTTGTTCACCTGCTGTGTTGCTGTGGAGAAACTTACCAGACCGGGTTTCCCGCCTTCGCAGGGGGGTCACTCTGTGTTTCACTCCGGAGAGTTCTCCAGCTGGGGTACCAGGACTCGAACCTAGACTAACTGGACCAGAACCAGTCGTGCTGCCAATTACACCATACCCCAGTGAGGTACCGTTCCGATCTTGACCGGCTCGGTGCCGCACGAGAAAGAATACTAGAGCACGCTGTTCCGCACCGTGAAAGCGGGGGTCTCCATAGCGCGCTGAGCGGGGACGCCGAGCTTCGCGAACTCGGAAACCAGCAGCTCAGGCAGCTCGTCGAGGCCGGAGATGGTGTGCACCCCCGCCGGGGCGCGCTCGGCGATGCCGTCCCGGTCGAGCCAGACGGCGCCCAGGCCGGCGTCGCGTGCGCCGATGGCGTCGGTGTCGAGCTTGTCGCCGACGTGGACCGCCTGGGCCGGGTCGCAGCCGAGGCCGAGGCAGACCGAGTGGAACATCGCCGGGTCGGGTTTGGCTACTCCGAGTTCACCGGCGATGGCCACGTGATCGAAGAACCGGGCGAGCCCGAGGTCGGCGATCTTCTTGCGCTGATGCGCGCCGGAGGCGTTCGTGACGGCGGCGACGAGGACGCCCGCGGCCCTCAACCATTCCAGGCAAGGCAGGACATCTTCGAACAATTGCCACGAACGGGTGAGAATTTCACGACGACGTCTTTCGAAGCCCTTGACCTGGTCTTCGTCGGCCAAAATGCCGATCTCGGCCAGGAAACATTCAGTACGCTTGTGATGCATGGTCGCGTAATCGATTTCGCCCGCCACCACCAGCGCGACATGCTCTTCGGTGATGAGATCCCACAGCGGCCAAAGGTCGTTCTGGCCGGTGAGCGCGCTCAGGCTGAGCCGGATCGCCGCCGTGCAGTCGATCAACGTGTCATCGATGTCGAGGCACACCAGCCGTAACTCCGGCGGCTCCCACGGCGCTCCGTCCGGAGCGTCCGGCGTGGTTCGTGACGGGGTCCGGGGCACGAGAGCGAAATCCACCAAGTGAGGCTAGGGCACTCAGCGCGATCGCGACTCTGCCGATGAGGTGATAAAGGCTCGTCTGTTCCGGCGCGGGCACTCTACTCCCAGTTGGTGAGATGTCGTGTTTTAGTTACCGGCCAACGGCTAACGCGGGCGGCCGGGTGAAATGCGGACCCGGCGCACCCGGCCAGATTCGCGGCGCGCACACCCTGTGACGACAACGAAATCCTTATCCGGCTTCGAGTCGCGGACCGTCCACAAGGGCGTTTCCGCGATCGCCGTCCTTCCGGGACTTTTCGCCACCCTCTTAACGTCCTTTGTGGACGGTCAGCCCGGCACCCGGACCGGTGAGACCCCGGTCATAGCCCGAACGGCGTATCCGCCCGGATGGCGCTTGACGCGCCGGTCGGGCAGGTGCATGCTGAGCTTATTCAACAAGTGATGAATAAGCGTTTCGAAGGGGTGGGACGGATGAGCGAACGCACGAACTGCGTGGTCGTCGGCGGTGGCCCCGCGGGCATGGTCGCCGGATTGCTGCTGGCCAGGGCCGGGGTCGAGGTCACGGTGCTGGAGAAGCACAAGGACTTCCTGAGGGACTTCCGCGGCGACACCGTGCACCCGTCGACGTTGACGTTGCTCGACGAGCTGGGTCTCGGGGAGAAGTTCCTGAACCTGCCGCACAGCGAGATCTCCTACGCCGGTTTCCCGGCCGAGGACGGCACGATGATGCGCCTGGCCGACCTGACCCGCCTGAAGGTGGCGCACCCGTACATCGCCATGGTCCCGCAGTGGGATTTCCTGGATCTGCTCGCCGACGCCGGCGCGAAGGAGCCCACGTTCACGTTGCGGCAGAGCACGGAGATGACCGGGCTGATCTTCGAACAGGGCCGGGTGAGCGGGGTCCGCTACCGCGACGCCGACGGCGAGACCGGCGAACTACGCGCCGACCTGGTGATCGCCGCCGACGGGCGCTGGTCGCTAGCCCGCCGCGAGGCCGGGCTGATGACGAAGGACTACCCCATCCCGTTCGACGCGTGGTGGTTCCGGATCTCGCGGCGGGACGGCGAGCAGGAGGGCATGCTGACCCCGAAGATGCGGGATCGCCGCTTCGCCGTGCCGCTCCCGCGCAAGGGCTACTTCCAGATCGCCTACCTCAGCCCCAAGGGCGGCGACCTCCGCGAGAAGGGCATCGAAGCGTTCCGGGAGAACGTGGCCGCCATCCTCCCCGAACTGGCCGACCGCGTGGACGAGCTGAAGACGACCGACGACGTCAAATTCCTCGACGTCAAGATGAATCTGCTTCGGAAGTGGCATGTCGACGGGCTGCTGTGCATCGGTGACGCGGCGCACGCGATGTCGCCGGTCGGCGGGGTCGGCATCAACCTCGCGGTGCAGGACGCGGTCGCGGCCGCCACCCTGCTCGCCGCGCCGCTGCGCCGGGGAAGGCCGTCGGTGGCGGAGCTGGCGAAGGTCCGCAAGCGCCGTCTCGCGCCGACGATGCTGGTGCAGGGACTTCAGCGGATGCTGCACAAGAACGTCATGAAGCCGGTCATGGAGGGCAGGCGCAACGGTCCGCCCGCGGTGATGGTGAAGCTGTTCGGCCGGTTCCCCGTGCTGTCCTACGTCCCCGCGCGGCTGCTGGGCCTGGGGCTGCGGCCCGAGCACGCCCCGGCCTTCGCGCGACGGTCGATGGAGCCGGCCGGGAGCTGACCGATCCCGAACGCGTGAACGGGCCGGTCCTTGCGAAAGGACCGGCCCGTTCATCGCGCGCTAGACGTCCTGGACCGGGTTGGTCAGCGTGCCGATGCCTTCGATGGTGATCGAGACCGACTGGCCGTCCTCGATCGGGCCGACGCCCTCGGGCGTGCCGGTCAGGATGACGTCGCCGGGCAGCAGGGTCATCACGCCGGACACGAACTCGACCAGCTCGGGGATCTTGTGCACCAGGTCCGACGTCCGGCCGTCCTGTTTGAGGACACCGTCCACCTCGGACTTGAGCGCGAGATCGGCCGCGTCGAGCGAGGTCTCGATCCACGGGCCCAGCGGGCAGAAGGTGTCGAATCCCTTCGCCCGGCCCCACTGGCCGTCGGCCTTCTGCAGGTCACGCGCGCTGACGTCGTTCGCCACGGTGTAGCCGAGGATCGCGCTCGCCGCGCGGGCGGCGGGCACGTTCTTGACCGGCTGGCCGATGACGATCGCCAGTTCGCCCTCGAAGTCGACGCGGCCGACGCCGCGCGGACGGCGGATGGGCACGTTCGGACCGATCACCGTGGTCGACGGCTTGATGAACAGCATCGGGTCCTGCGGGACCTCGTTGCCGAACTCGGCCGCGTGCTTGGCGTAGTTCCGGCCGACCGCGATCACCTTCGACGGCAGGATCGGCGCGAGCAGCCGGACGTCGGCGAGCGGCCAGCGCTTGCCGGTGAAGTTGGGGTTGCCGAAGGGGTGCTCGGCGATTTCCAGTACCTGGGCGTCGTCGCCGTCCCCTTCGATCGAAGCGAACGCGACACCACCGGGATGAGCAATTCGGGCTAGACGCACTCCCCCACTGTACGACTCCTCACGCCGGGCCCTCCCTGAGGGACTTGTGCACGAGCGCGTCGCACAACGCCAGCCAGCTCGCTTCGACGATGTTGCCGTGCACGCCGACGGTGGTCCACTCGCGCTCTCCGTCGCTGGTCTCGACGAGCACGCGGGTGACGGCGGCGGCGCCGGGGTGGCCGGGCAGGATCCGCACCTTGTAGTCGGCCAGCTCCACACTGTCCAACCAGGACAGATGCGGGCTGAGCGCCTCGCGCAGGGCGGCGTCGAGCGCATGCACGGGGCCGTTGCCCTCGGCGGTCGCGATCACCCGCTGCCCGGCGACGTGCACCTTCACCGTCGCCTCGGACACGACCTCGCCGTCGGACCGGTGGTCGAGCACGACCCGGTACGACTCGAGTTCGAACGGCGGTTCGTCGAGGACGTCGCTCTGCGGGCCGTCGACCTCCCGCCGCAGCAGCAGTTCCAGTGAAGCGTCCGCGGCCTCGAAGGACCAGCCTTCGGATTCGAGCCGCTTCACCTTCTTCACGGCGCTCGTCAGCGCCTCGGGCTGGCCGGCAAGGTCGACCCCGAGCTCACGTCCCTTGAGCTCCAGGCTGGCCCTGCCGGCCATCTCGGTGACCAGTACCCGCATGTCATTGCCGACATAAGCTGGATCGATGTGGTTGTACAGCAACGGATCCACCTTGATCGCGCTCGCGTGCAGTCCCGCCTTGTGGGCGAAGGCCGACGCCCCTACGTAAGCCTGGTGGGTGTAGGGGGCGATGTTCGCGATTTCGGCAAGGGCATGGGAGACCCGGGTGAGCTCGGCGGCGCCTCCGGTCGGGAGCACCTCCATCCCGAGCTTGGTCACCAGATTTCCCGTCACGGCGAACAGATCGGCGTTACCCGCCCGTTCGCCGTAACCATTGGCGGTGCACTGGACGTGCGTCACGCCGGCCTGCACGGCGGCGACGGAATTCGCCACCGCGCAGGAAGTGTCGTCCTGGCAATGGATTCCGAGCCGGAATCCGGTCCTTTCCTTGACCTCGCGGACGGTTTCCGCGAGGCCGAGCGGCAGCTGGCCGCCGTTGGTGTCGCACAGCACGGCGACGTCGGCGCCCGCGTTCACTCCCGCGTCGAGCACCTTCAAGGCGGTGTCCGGGGAGAACGCGTAGCCGTCGAAAAAGTGTTCCGCGTCAAGGAAGACGCGACGTCCTTCGCCGACGAGGAACGCGACGGTGTCGCGCACCATCTCGCACGCCTCGTCGACGTCGACCCGCAGCGCGCGTTCGATGTGCCGCAGGTCCGATTTGGCCACCAGGGTGACCACCGGCGCCTGGGAATCGAGCAGGGCCCGCACCTGCTGGTCCTGCTCGGCCTTGGCACCCGCCTTCCGCGTCGCGCCGAAGGCGACGAGCGCGGCGTGGCGCAGTTTCAGTTCGCCCGAAGCCGCGCGGGCGAAGAATTCCGTGTCCTTGGGCAGCGCGCCCGGCCATCCGCCTTCGATGAACCCGACCCCGAGATCGTCGAGCAGCCTCGCCACCGCCAGCTTGTCCGTGACGGAATAGGAGATCCCCTCGCGCTGCGCGCCGTCGCGCAACGTCGTGTCGTACAGGTGGAAGGCGTCGCCGAGCGGCGTATCGGCGGGCTCCTTGCGGGTCACGGGAATCTCCTCGTGGTGGGGCAAAACGTGTTCAGGCAACAAAAAAACCTCCCGCATGGGTGCGAGAGGTTGCGCGCCGGGGGCTCTTGTGGAGCTGTTATCCGGCGCGCTCGGCGATAATGATGGTGCAGGAGGTCACGGACGCATCATGGCACACGCCCCGGCGGGCGTCCACAAGCCGGGCGAAAGATTCCACACTCCGGGACGCGCTTCCGGGCCGCCGGCGTTGCGAAAGCCACTTTCGCAACGTTGAAGGTTGCGAAAGTGGCTTTCGCAACACGCGGAGCGATGTCCCATCGGCTGTGTCGCGAAAGCCACTTTCGGGACACCAGGCGTCGCGAAAGTGGCTTTCGCGACACACCCTCCAGGTCGCCAGGCCCCGAAGTACGTGAAGGCCCCCTTCACTGCGTCCAGCGCAATGAAGGGGGCCTTCACGTACTTCCAAGAACTACTGAGTGACCGGGCGCACGTTCGACGACACCAGGGCCGCCAGCCGGTCACCGATCGCGTGCGTCGCACCAGGCGATGCCTGGTCGCGGGTCGCGAGGTCGAAGGCCACCGAGGCCTCGATCCGCCGCGCCGCCTCCTTCTGTCCCAAGTGGTCCAGCAGCAGCGACACCGACAGCACCGCGGCGGTCGGGTCGGCGAGACCCTGGCCCGCGATGTCCGGCGCGCTGCCGTGCACCGGCTCGAACATGCTCGGGTTCCGCCGGGTGATGTCGAGGTTCCCGCTCGCCGCCAGCCCGATGCCACCGGTCACGGCCGCGGCCAGGTCGGTGATGATGTCGCCGAACAGGTTGTCGGTCACCACGACGTCGAAACGGGACGGGTCGGTCACCAGGTGGATGGTCGCGGCGTCCACATGGGAGTAGGCGACGGTCACCTCCGGGTGCTCCAGCGAGACCTCTTCGACGATCCGCGACCACAGCGAACCCGCGTACTCCAGCACGTTCGTCTTGTGCAGGAGCGTCAGGTGCTTACGCGGCCGCGCCTCGGCCCGGTTGAACGCGTCGGTCACCACGCGCCGGACGCCGAACGCCGTGTTGACGCTGACCTCCGTCGCGATCTCGTTCTCGGTGTCCTTGCGCAGCAGGCCACCGTTGCCCGCGTACGGGCCTTCGGTGCCTTCACGCACGACGACCATGTCGATCTCGCCCGCCTCGGCGAGCGGTCCGCGCACCCCCGGGTACAACCGGGCGGGACGCAGGTTCACGTGGTGGTCGAGCTCGAACCGGAGGCGCAGCAACAGCCCGCGCTCCAGGATGCCGCTCGGCACCGTCGGGTCGCCCACCGCGCCCAGCAGGATCGCGTCGTGCTGACGGAGTTCACCGAGTACCGACTCCGGGAGCAGCTCGCCGGTGGAGTGCCACCGGGCGGCGCCGAGGTCGTAGTTCGTGATCTCCGCAGTCGGTACGACCTCACCGAGCACCTTGAGCGCCTCGGAGACCACTTCGGGCCCGATCCCGTCTCCTGGGATCACCGCGAGCCGCATCCACACACCTCCGTAGACCAGGCCACCGGCAGTCCGGATGGCCCATCCGCAAGAAAACGCCAGCAGCGGAAGGTTACCGGCCGTAGCCCGGTAGCCGTAGCCGCACCACCCTTATGCCGGAATCTCCCACAGAGCGAGACAGCCGAAAGGGTGAAAACGAGAAGGGACGCCCTGGCGGAAAGCATGCCGCCAGGGCGTCCCTCACCTCATCGAACGCGGATTACCGCACTACCGCGTCAGCCCACACCGATCGGCTGACGTCCGGTGTGCCGCCCGCCGTTGCCCGGCCGGTCGACACCGGAGTTTCCACCACCGGCGTTCGTCTGGATCTTCACCACGTTCGCCCGGTTGCCCGAGGCGTTGTGGTGCTCGATCGCCAGCAGGCCCAGCACGGTGTCCTGCGCGGCCGCGTTGCGGTTGACCACCAGCGCCGTGCCCGGCTTCGCGACGTAGCCCAGCGCGGAGTCGCCGCCGCCCTGGACGGTGTACGCGGGAGCCAAGGCGTCGAACGAAAGCGGCGTGCCGACGTAGTCGATCGTCGACGAGTCCGCACCCGGCGCCGCGTAGAACCCGGAGGTCCCGACGGTGTAGCTGATCTTGTGCGACGCGGCGTTCGGGTCGATGCCCAGTGCCGCGATGCTCACCGGCAGCACGACGACGTTGGTGTCGTACACGTTCGTGTCGACGTCGCCGAGCTGGCCGTTGATCGGCTGGATGTCCACCTGCGGGAAGCCCGGCTTCAGCGCCACGGTGACCGCCACGAGGACGTCGGTGGACGTCACCTTGGTCACATAGGTCTCGAAGTCCGGCTGCCCGTCGCCCGTGGTGTCGATGTCCACGAACGGCGAGGTGTTGCTGCCCAGGTTGGCCAGGTCGCTCCAGGTGGTGAGACCGAAGGCCAGCAACGCGTTCTCCGGCTCGCCCTGCGCCTTGGCAAGCGGGGCCGTCGACGCCGCGCCGATGTAGCGCAGGTCGGCGCCCTTGGCCGTCTGGTTCAGGGTGCAGTCGGTGGTGACGTCGCCGTCGCACTCGGGCAGCTGCGGGGATTCCGCCTGCAGTTCGAGCACGCTGATCAGCGAGCGGTACCGCTGCGGGCCGGTGCCCTGGTCCACGCCCTTGCCGGTCAGGTTCAGCACGGCCTGGGTCTGGCCGGCGCCGAAGTTGACGTTGCCCGGGGTGTTGATGGACGAGACGGGCTTCGGCGCGGAGTACACCGCGAGCCGCAGCGGAACGGTCGTGCCGCTCTTCGGGGTGAACGCGATCCGGCCGGAGGCGTCCGCCACGAACTGCCGGGCGAGGCCGACCTGCGTCGCCGCCATGGTCGGGTCCATGACCTTGCGGAGCGCCTTGGGGTCGGCGATCTTCAGGGTCACCTTCACCAGCGCGATACCGCGCGGGCTCAGCTTCACCGTCGGCTTGTCCACTGTGTACTCGACACCGGGGAGCGAGTTCACGGCTTCGTAGCCCACCGAGTACTCGACCGGCTTGATGCCCTTGTTGACCACCTTGACCGTCTTGGTCAGGGTGACCGGGCCGCCCGCTTCGACGACGCCGAAGTTGACCGAGACGAAGCCGGGGTTGTCGACGACGTAGGCCAGGACCTGGTTGTCCAGCGCGGCCTTCGCGTCGATCCGGCCGCTGCCGACGCGCTGCGGCCCGTAAACGCGGCCCGAAGCGTCACGGATGTCGTGACCGGCGGTGTTGACGACCGAGGCCTTGACCTCTTCGACCGACCAGTCCGGGTGCGCCTGACGGATCAGGGCGGTGATACCCGAGGTGTGCGGAGCCGCCATCGAGGTCCCGGAGATGACCAGGCGACCGGCCCCGCTGCCGCTCAGCGCGGACGCGATCGAGTCACCGGGCGCCGCGACGTCCGGTTTGACGGCCGGGCCGCGCCCGCCACGCGAGGTGAACGAGCTCGGGGTGTCCACAATGGACTGATCGGTGGTCGGCACGGACACGCGGCCCTTGCCGGTCATGCGGACCTGCAGCGTGCCCGCGGCCACCGCGGGACGGACCGAGGCGGTCGCGCTGCCGGTCAGCTGGAACGTCGGCAGGGCCGCGTTGCCCGCGATACCGGCCGTGAAGTGCTCCAGCGTCGACGAGAACAGCGCGCCCTTGGCACCGGCGGCCTGCGCGTTGTTCGAACGGGCACCGGAACCGCAGGCGCGGGTCGCGTCGTTGTCGTCCCATTCGAGGAACACGATCTTGCCCGCGGCCTTGGCCTTGTCGGCTTCGGAGTACGGCTTGCAGCCCGCGGCGTTGTCGGCCGACAGCGTGACCACCGGCGCGGTGACGTCGAGCGTGTCGTAGGTCGCGTAGTTCTGGCTGAACTGGCCGGTCTTCGCGCCCTTCACACCGTCGGGAGCGACGGCTTCGACGGCGTCGCGAAGGACGGACGCGTCACGGCTGCTGGCGACGGTCAGCGCCTCGGGCGTGTTGCCCGGCGCGCCGCCGACGTCGTTGAGGTCGCCACCGTTGCCCGCGGAGAACACCGGGACGACGTTGTTCGCGGCGATCTTGCGCACGAACAGCGAGTCCGGGTCGTCCGGGGTGGCGAAGTCGCCGCCCAGCGACAGGTTGACCACGTCGAGGTGGTCGGTGAAGTCGCCGTCGCCGTCCGGGTCGAGCGACCAGTCGAGCGCCTGCGAGGTGACGTTGGTCGAACCGTCGCAGCCGAAGACCTTGATGGCGTACAGCAGGGCCTTGGGCGCGGTGCCCGGGCCGATCTGCATCGCTTCGATCTTCTTCTTGTTCAGCTTCTTGTAGTCACCGGTGAAGGTCTTGCCCGCTTCGTCCACACCGAATCCGGCGACCGTGCCCGCGACGTGCGTGCCGTGGTGGCCGCACGAGATCGGGTTGGGGTCCGGCTTCGGGGTGTTGAGGGCCGGGTCGTCGCTGCCCGAGTCGTAGGCGTCGCCGACCAGGTCGATACCGCCGACGACCTTGTCGGTCGGGAAGGCGGGGGTGGCCTGGTCGCGGTTGATCGCCTTGTACGCCTCGGCCGTGCCCGGCCCGCCGAAGGTGGCGTGGGTGTAGTCGATGCCGTCGTCGATCACGCCGACGCGGATGCCGTCGCCGTAGCGGCCGGTCTGCTGCCAGGAGGCGAGCGTGTTGGTCAGCTGGACCGCGCTGGAGTTGGTACGGGTCTTCGGCACGACCTTCTTGACCGAGACGACGTCCGGCCGCTTCGCCAGCTCGCGGATCTTCGCCGCGTCGGCCGTGACGACCGCGCCGGCGACCGCGTTGGCGGTCTGCGTGACCAGCTGGGTGCCGGCGTCGGCGGCCTTGAGCTGCCCGACGACGGAGTTCACCGTCGCGGCGGCGTCGGCCTTGGCGTCCTTCGCGGCCTTCTTCGCCTTTTCCTTGCCCGCGCCCTTGTTCTGCTCGGCGTTGAAGGCGTCGACGGCGGGCTGCTTGGCCAGCTCGACGAAGGCGGTGATCTTGCCCTGGGCGGCCTTGAGCTTCGGCTCGACCTTCCCCTGGAATCCGTTACGGTCGATCTTCGCCGGCGTGACGCCGTCCGCGAGAGGGACATCCTGCGCGGCTGCGGACGCCCCGGTCACGGACGTCACGAGCAACGCGGCGAAGACCGCGGCCGACGAGCGGATCGCCCATCGGGGTACGCGGGATCTGTTCATGAGTACGTGCCCTCACTCGAGGCCTGGACTCGGAACCTGCCTGCCGCTCGAACACACCCCCGACGGTGAGCCCCGGCGCCGCGCCGTGCCCTTGACGACGCGATGGTTCGGCCTCGCCGGAAGAACCTATCCGGGGACCAGCCCGACTTCAGTAGGCATTTTTCACCGTTATTGAATCTTGCTCTGCGATCCCGCGAACCCCGCACATACAACGACCGCGGTTGGTCGACTAATTGCGAAATGCGCGTGAAGGCCCCCTTCCCTCGGCTGAGCCGAGGGAAGGGGGCCTTCACGCGTAATGGGAGGTCAGCCGAAGTTGACCGCGCGGATCGTGTGCGCGCCCACGGTGGCGCCGATCGGCTCCAGCAGGTGCGAGTCCACGGAACGGTCCACGCGCAGCAGCATGACCGCGTCCGCGCCGTCGGTGGTCTGGCTGATCTGCGCGGCCTCGATGTTGAGCCCCGCCTCGCCGAGCAGCGTGCCGACGCGGCCCATGATGCCCGGGCGGTCCGGGTACTCGAGCAGCAGCACGTTGCCCTCGGCGCGCAGGTCGAAGTGGCGGCCGTTGACCTCGACCAGCTTCTCGACCTCGTCCTTGCCGGTGACCGAACCGGACACCGAAAGGGTCGAGCCGTCGGCGTGGACCGCGCGGACGGTGACCAGGCTGCGGAACTTGGGGCTTTCGGTCTCGGTGACCAGATCGACCTGGACACCCAGCTCTTCGGCCACGCGCGGCGCGTTCACGAAGGTGACCTGGTCCTCGACGACGCCGGAGAACACGCCGCGCTCGGCGGCGAGCGGCAGCACGCTGACGTCCTCGGCGGCCAGCTCGCCCTTGACCACGACGGTGACCGAGGCCGGGGCCTTCGGGTTCAGCGCGGTCAGCACGGTGCCGAGCTTCTGGGTGAGCGAGAGGTACGGCCGGACGTGCTCGCCGACCGTGCCGCCGCCCGCGACGTTCACCGCGTCGGGCACGAAGTCGCCGCGCAGCGCGAGCAGCACGGACTTCGCGACGTCGGTGCCCGCGCGGTCCTGCGCTTCGGCGGTCGAGGCGCCGAGGTGCGGGGTGACGACGACGTTCGGCAGGCCGAACAGCGGGCTCTCGGTGGTGGGCTCGGTGACGAACACGTCGATACCGGCGCCGCCGACGTGGCCGGAGCTGACCGCGTCCGCCAGCGCCTGCTCGTCGATCAGGCCACCGCGCGCGGCGTTGACGATGATGACGCCCTGCTTGGTCTTCTTGAGCGCCTCGGCGCCGATCAGGCCCTTGGTCTCCGGGGTCTTCGGCAGGTGGATGGAGATCGCGTCGGCGCGCTCCAGCAGTTCGTCCAGCGTGACCAGCTCGATGCCGAGCTGCGCGGCGCGGGCGGCCGAGACGTAGGGGTCGTAGGCGATGAGCTTGGTGTCGAAGGCGGCGAGCCGCTGCGCGAACAGCTGGCCGATCTTGCCGAGGCCGACCACGCCGATGGTCTTGCCCTGGATCTCGACGCCGGAGTAGGCGCTGCGCTTCCACGCGCCGCCCTGGAGGCTCTGGTCCGCGGCCGGGACCCGGCGGGCGACGGCGAGCAGCAGCGCGACGGCGTGTTCGGCGGCGGAGACGATGTTCGACGTCGGCGCGTTGACCACCAGGACACCGCGTTCGGTGGCGGCGGGGACCTCGACGTTGTCCAGCCCGACGCCGGCGCGGGCGACGACCTTGAGCGAGGTGGTGGCACCGAGGACCTCGGCGTCGACCTTCGTCGCGGACCGCACGAGCAGCGCGTCCGCCGTCTTCACGGCCTCGAGCAGCGCGGGGCGGTCCGTGCCGTCCACATGCTGGACCTCGACCTCGTCGGAGAAGACGCTCAACACGGAGGGGGCGAGCTTCTCGGCGATGAGGACGACGGGCTTGTTCGGCTTGGTCACGATACGGCTCCCACTATCTGGTCTGTGCCTGCGACTCACTATTGGTCGGTCACGCCGTTGTGCCCGGTTGCGCCGCAGTTTAGACCTGGTGACAGGGGATTGTTAACTCGCCCGTAATCCCGCGAAAACGAGATCGAGGAGGCGTTCGAGCCCCTTGTCACCCGAAAGGTGTTCGCTGGCCCAGGAAAGGGCGTGCAGCATCACCAGGATTTCGGCCACTGTGACGTCCGCCCGGAGCTCCCCTGCGGCCTTTGCCCTTTCCACCAGGTGGGACACCTGGTCCCGCATCGCGTGACAGGAGGCGTAGAGCGGCGAGGTCTCGTCGTTGAGGACGTCGACCATCAGTTCGGGTAGTCCTCGGTAGCGCGCCGACTGTTCACCCATCCCGGCGAGCCAGGCCTTCAGCGCGTTCAGCGGTTCCGGGGAGTCCAGGAGTTCGCGGGCCGCGGCGGCCTGCGCGTCGAAGCCTTCGCGGAGCACCGTCTCGACGAGGGCTTCGCGCGTCGGGAAATGCCGATAGAGCGTCCCGATGCCGACACCGGCCCTGCGGGCGATCTCTTCCAGCGACGCCTCGACCCCATGCGCGGCGAAGGCACGCCTCGCCTCTTCGAGGAGGCGCTCGTAGTTGCGCCGGGCGTCCGCCCGCAGCGGCTTCTTCTCGGTGTCCATCGCGCTCCCGAGCCTAGTCTCGACAAATCGGAGGCAGCCTCCGTATAGTCGGCGGCGTAAGCGGAGGCTGCCTCATGTTAGCTGGGGAGACGAGAGAATGACCTTGATCGAAGAAACCCGGGAGCGGCTGGGCCCGGTGGGTGTCTGGCTGCCGGTCGGCATGTTCACGCCGACACCGGACGAGGAACGGCGGGCGGTGCAACGCCTGGAGGAGCTGGGTTACCGCTCCGTGTGGGGCGGCGAGGGGCCGGGGAACCGGGAGTTGTTCGCGTACAGCGCCATCACGCTCGCCGCCACCGAACGGGTGGTGGTCGGCACCGGGATCGCGAACATCTGGTCACGGCCCGCGTACACCGCCCACAGCGGCGGACGGACGCTCGCGCAGGCCTTCCCGGGCCGGTTCGTGCTCGGCGTGGGGATCGGGCACTCCTATCAGGCGGAGAAGGCGGGCTCGGATTACCGGCCGCTCGAACAGACCCGCGACTACCTCACGGCCATGTCCGCGGCTGCGGAAGAATTCCCTTCACCGGTACCGTTCCCGCGTGTCCTAGCCGCGGTCGGGCCGAAGATGCTCGAACTCGCGCGGGATCTGGCGGACGGCGCTCATCCGTTCGCCCAGCCTTTCGAACACACGCCGTACGCCCGCGAGATCCTCGGCCGGGACAAGCTGCTCATCCCCACCCATTCGGTGCTGCTCGGCGACCGCGAACAGGCGCGGGCGAGCGTGACGAGGGACATCGGGCTGATGAAGCAGTACGACATCCAGCACTACTTCAAGGGCTGGAAACGGCTCGGCTACACCGACGCCGACATCGACGGCGTCAGCGACCGGCTCGTGGACGGGCTGATCGCGTGGGGCGACGAGGAACGGATCGCCGGGCGGATCAAGGAACTCGTGGACGCCGGCGCGGACACCGTGCTCCTCCATCCCGCCGGTGACGATCTTCAGTCCATAGTGGATCAGCTGGAACGGCTGGCCCCGGCACTGACGGCGGTGACCCGATGAGCGTCGGCATCTGGACGTTCTCGTTCGACGGCAAGGAAATCGGCGAGGTCCGCGAGGCGGCCGCGGAGGTCGAGGAACTCGGCTTCGACACGCTGTGGTTCGGGGAGTACCTGGGCCGGGAGGCGTTCACGCAGGCGGGGCTGCTGCTGGCGGCGACGTCGCGGCTGACCGTCGCCACCGGTATCGCGCGCTTCTCCCATCGGGCACCCGTCGCGGCGGCGGCCGCCGAACGGACCCTCGCCGAGGCCTATCCGGGCCGGTTCGTCCTCGGGCTGGGCGGTCACCTGCCGGGCGCGAAACCACTGGAGGCGATGCGCGGCTATCTCGACGAAATGGACGCGGTCGAACTGTCCACACCGGACTCCCCACGCCGGCGCGTGCTGGCCGCCCTGGGCCCGAAGATGCTCGCCTTGGCCGCGGAACGCACCGATGGGGCGCATTCGTACTTCGTCCCAGTCGAGCACACCGCGCTGGCGCGGCAGACCATCGGGCCTTCGGCCTACCTCGCCGTCGAGCAGGCCGTCGTCCTGGGATCGGACCGGGAGATCGCGCGGCGGCACGTGTCGACGTACCTGGGCCTGGCCGCCCACCATCGGGCGAATCTGCGGCGGTTCGGGTTCACAGAGGAGGACTACGGCTCCGACAAGCTCGTGGACGCGCTGGTCGCCGTCGGGGAGGACGCGATCTCCGCGCGCGTCCAGGCGCATCTGGACGCGGGCGCGGACCACGTCTGCCTGCAGGTCCTGACCGGGGACGACCGGATCCCGCTGGCCGAATGGCGGGTTCTGTCGGGGATCGGGGGTAGCGTGCGGGAGCGTGACGTCACCGGCTGAACTCGCCTTCGAAAAGGCACGGGAACTGATCGACGCGCGAGACCTCGCCGGGCTCGCGCGCCTGATCGGCGACCTGCCCACGCTCGTCCACGCCCACGGGCAGAACGGGAACGACCTGCTCGGCATGGCCGCCGCGACCTGCGACGAGCGGCTGTGCCGGATCCTGCTCGACCACGGCGCCGATCCGGCTTCGGCCAACGTGCACGGCTGGACGGCGTTGCACCAGGCCGGGTACGCCGGGCTGCCGCTGCTGGTCTCGATGCTGCTCGACGCGGGCGCGCCGGTCGACGTCCCGGCCCGGGGCGACGGCGGCACGCCGCTGGTGGTCGCGCTGTTCTGGGGCCATCGCGAGGCGGCGGAACTGCTGGCCTCGCGCAGCGTCTCCCCCGGCAACCTGCGCGTCGCCGCCGGGCTCGGCCGGGCGGACCTGCTCGACGAGCTGCTCGCGCCGGACGGCACGCTCTCCCCCGCGGCCGGCGCGCATCGCGAATTCCACCGCCCGCACAGCGGTTTCCCGGAATGGCGGCCGAGCGACGACCCGGCCGAGGTCGTCGACGAAGCGCTGTCGTGGGCTGCACGGAACGACCGGTCCGACGCGATGCGGACCCTGGTGGCGAGGGGCGCCCGGGTGGACGCCGACGTGTACCGCGGCACGGCGCTGACCTGGGCGGCCGCTCAGGGAAAGGCGTCGGCGATCAGGACCTTGGCGGAGCTCGGTGCTTCGGTGAACCGCCAGGGCACCTTCGGCGGGCTCTCGCACGGAGAAGGTGTCACGGCGCTGCACCTCTCCGTGCAGGGCGGGCATGTCGACGCGGTGCGGGCCTTGCTGGAGGTGGGGGCGGATCCTTCGCTCAAGGATTCGCTGTACTCGTCGTCGGCCTTGGGGTGGGCCGAGCATTTCGAGCAGACGGAGATCGCGGCGGTGCTGCGGGGCTCCTGATCGCGCGCCCAGCACGTGGGCACCCGCCCGCGCGAGTGTCGCGAAAGCCACTTTCGCGACGCCAGACGTCTCGAAAGTGGCTTTCGCGACATCCGGGGGAGGATCCGCCGCCGCCACCTGCCGCCGCCGCGTTGCGAAAGCCACTTTCGCAACGTTGAAGGTTGCGAAAGTGGCTTTCGCAACCTCCGCGGCAGGCGGCACGAACGGCTGTCCCGATCCTGACGACGCTTGGCCCACCGGAACCTCGCCGCAAGTACGACGCTCGCCGAACAATGGACCCCATGCGAGCGATCAGCCAGAACCGCCTCGGCGGCCCCGAAGTCCTCGAACTCGTCGACGTCGAAAGGCCCGTCCCCGGCCCGACCCAGATCCTGGTCCGGGTGCACGCCGCCGGCGTCAACCCGGTCGACTGGAAGACCCGCGAGACCGGCGGTATCGGCCCGATGGGCGATCCGCCGTTCATCCTCGGCTGGGACGTGTCCGGCGTCGTCGAGGAGGCCGGCGCGGGCGCGTCCCTGTTCTCCCCCGGCGACGAGGTCTTCGGCATGCCGTCGTTCCCGTTCCAGGCCGGCGCGTATGCCGAGTACGTCGCCGCGCCGAGCCGTCACTTCGCGCGTAAACCGTCCACTTTGGACCACCTGCACGCGGCCGCGGTCCCGCTCGCGGGGCTGACCGTCTGGCAGAGCCTCGTCGACACGGCGGACATCCAGCCGGGGCAACGGGTTCTGATCCACGCGGCGGCGGGCGGGGTCGGGCATCTCGCGGTCCAGATCGCCAAGGCGCGCGGCGCGTACGTGATCGGGACGGCCAGCGCGGCCAAGCACGAGTTCCTCCGCGGTCTCGGCGCGGACGAGCTCATCGACTACCGCACGACGGACTTCGCCGACGAGGTCCGCGACGTCGACGTCGTCCTCGACACGATCGGCCTGGAGTACGGGCCGCGGTCGCTCAAGACGCTTCGCCGCGGCGGCAGGCTCGTCCAGCTCACCCGCACGAACGACGAGCGGATGCCGGAACTGGCCGAGGCCGCCGGAGTCACCGCCGGGTTCACCCTCGCCGAGCCGGACCGCGCCGGACTGCTCGCGCTGGCCGAACTCGTCGACAGCGGACGCCTCAAGCCGACCGTCGACACGGTGTTCCCACTGGAAGAGGCAGCGAAGGCCCAAGAACTCGTCGCCGCGGGGAAGACCACGGGGAAGGTCGTGCTGTCCGTCGCCGAGTGACCGGTGGGCAAGTGGAGTCTGTAGTCCGTATCGCTCCAGGCGGACCACACCCGCGAGGCCTTCGGCGGCGGGATGAACGTGCGCATGAACAGGGCGGATGTCCTGATTCACGGGACGACTGACCCGGAGGTGATCGTCGCCGAGTATCGCAACGTCGGCGAAGCGCTGGGCACCGCGAAATCCTTCGACATCGCCGATATCCAAATCCTCCGCGTGCGCGACGATCTGTTCGCGCGGCTCTGGGCGGCCAGCGCGGCGGACTCCATCCGAGTGATCAGCCGGCCGGGTGGCAACGGCCTCGTCGGCGAGCGCGTGAACCCGGTGGCGAGTCCGGATCCGCCGGATCCCGCCATGAGGGAGGAACCGATGACGAGCATCCGGTCGAAAGCGCGTGGAGCAGTCTCGGCGGCGGTGATGGCGATCGCCGCGGGGGCGCTGGTCTCGATGGCACCGGCCGCATCCGCGTCGACCCAGGCCATCCCACCCGACTGCAGCGTGTGGCGGAGCACGGGCTCCTGGGCGGTTTCGTCGAAGTGCACCCAGCGCGCGCACCGAGCCGCGGCGGAGTGCCGTACCTACACCCAGCCCACGTACCGGTGGTACTTCGGCGCGTGGGCGAACAGGAACGAGGTGTCCACAGTGAACTGTCCGCAGGACACCACGGGTCTCCGACGGATGAGCGTGGATTACCCGGACTGATCACGGGCGAAGGCCTCAGGACAGGCCGAATGTCCACAGTCGACGGTCGTCGGCTGTGGACATCTCGGGCCGGCAGGCTAATCGCGGGCTTCCAGCAGGCCCGCCGCCCGCGCGGTCCGCTGATACAGCACATAGCGCCCGTCTCTGACCTTGGTGACGAGGCGTGCGCGGTGCAGCGCGCCGAGATGGTAGGACACGGTGCCGGGGGTGTATCCGAGCCGGCCGGCGAGTTCCGCCGTGGACCGGGCGGTTTCGAGGTCCGCCAGTATGGCCGCGCGGGCGTTGCCGACCACTTGCGCGAGGTTTCCCGGCCTGCGGTCCCGGCCGGTTCCGACTCGCTGGGCGGGGTAATAGAGGACAAGCTGGCCGGGGGTGTCGACTTGGATGATGACGTCGGGCCAGTTGAGCACTCCGGGTGCGAGGACCAGGTCCCGGCCGGCGCCGTCGATCTCGCCGTCCCACGTCTTCTCGATGGTGACCGCGTCGCCGGACCAGGCGATGTCGGGGTGGAGCGTTCCGAGCATCCGGCCGACGCCGTGGGTGGCGATGCCCGTCGCGCGATGGGCGATGTCCTGATCGATGATCGAGCGCAGGTCGGGCCAGCCCTCGGAGAGGGTGTCCCGCCAGAACCGGGCGAGACCGTTGGCGAGGCGTCGCTGCATCCGTCCCGATTCGGCGATCCGGCGGGTCTCGGCCTCCAGCGGCCTGCTCCAGTGGGTCCGGGTGTAGTGGAAGACCTGGCTTTCGAGGTCGTCCTGCGCGACCGCCTCGATCCGCGCGATCTGTTCGTCGAGCAGGTCACGGCGCTGCGTGTCCGTGCCCGGCTGCGGGGTGAGCAGATCGGGTGTGTAGGTGTCGCCGTCGCGCGGCAACAGATCCGCGAGCAGGGCGACGTCCGGATGGGCGAGTGAAGCGCGGGCGAGTGGCCCGGGGTCGCCGAACACCGGGTGCCGTCCTGACGCGGCGGTGAGTTTCAGCCACGCCAGGGATTCCGCTGCGGGGGACGGTGAAAACCGTGTCCTGGACACCGTGTCGGCGTCGACACGCAACGTGAGCACCACGTCGACGGTAGCAGTCTTCGCGACGGATTTGAACGGGCTCGAATCCTTTCCGATGCGAGGTCCATCCGGGGTTGAGTGGTGTCACCGAACAAAACGAACCTGGGAGTGATCGTCCATGGTGAGATCGACGAAAGCGAAGAGCCGTATGAGGAAGGTCGGTGCCGCCGTCGCCGCGGTCGCGTCGGCGGGCGGGATGGTCTTCGCGGCGCCACCCGCCACTGCCTCCGTCGCCACTTACCCCACCAGCACGTTCCGGATCGAGGTGGGCGCGAGCTACTACAAAGGCACGGTCACCTGGTACAACCGGTCGGTCGGCGTCAACGGGGCGTTCAAGGCCTCCGGTTGCCGCCGGGTCTACGCGGAGGCCAGGGCCGGATCGACGTGGCTGGGCTGGCAGAGCTCCAGCACCTGGTGCGACGAATCCGGACCGGCGCCCCTCACCGTCAGCGCGGACATCGACGGCGGGGCCAACAAGGTCTACGTCTGGATGACCACCGAGAACTACCACGAAGGCCTCGAATACTTCACCTGCTTCCGCAGTTTGAGCGCTTGCTCCGGTCCTTTCGTGGGAACGCCGCCGGACAACTGACCGACCGGGTCCACACCGAGAAGCACCGACAAGGAGGGTCCACTTGAACATCCGTTCCCTGGCCACGGCAGCGGTTTTCGCACTGATCGCCTGCCTGCCGGCCGCCACCCCCGCGCAAGCGGCGACATCGGTCACCTTCACCCCGCAAACGATCTCGGTACCCAAGCTCCCGGAAACGGGTGTCGTGCACAGCGTCACTCCCGTGGGCACCGTTTCGCTGGACATGACCGCCACGCAGACCGCCTACGTGGTCTCGAAGATGCGGGTCAACGACGCCACCATCCGCAGCCTCTTCGACAACGAGATCGTCTGCCGGGGCCCGGGCGGCTGGAGCAAGAACATGGTGATCGGGCAGAACGTCTACGACAGGAACTCGGGCTCCCCGAACCAGGACGTGACGCTCTACACCCGCTTCCTCGTCCACCCCGGCGTCGCGGGAACGGTCACCTGCACCGCGAACGTGCGGGGCAACTCGCTCAGCCCGACCAGTGACGCCACCTACCGCTTGGTCAGCGGGTACCTCACGTTCGCCGACACCTCGGTCACCAATGCCACCGACGGGCAACCGGTGCAGTCCAGCGTGAGCACGGGAGTCCGTGGTCTCCACGCCGATTCCCGCGAGGTGCGGGAGCCCACGACCGGCTACTTCACCCTCCCCTCGACCGTGCAGGGCCTCAACGTGGTGGGCGACGTCGAGCTGCAGGTCTGCCTACGGGGCATCACCTGCGACAAATACAAGTCCACAGAGGTGAAGTTCACGCTGTTCGTCAATCAGTGGAAGGCGGACGGCACACTCTGCAAGACCGACGACAGCATCCAGGTCACGCATGAGGTGCCGTACTGGGTGCACCACAAATACGTGCCGCTCAACAAAGCGGACTTCACCGTGAGCAAGGCACCGGGCTGCGTCCCCCGGTTCAACGCCTACGTCAAGGCCGAGTGGCTGGGCGGCGAGGCCGCCGGCATCCAGGGAACGGCCACCGGACTCACCGACTCGGAAGGCTCGGCCACCACGCACGACTCCGACATGAGCCACGCGTACGTCCTGCCTTATTGATCGGACTGGGCGGGCAGGTCGAATTCGCCGTCCCGGACGCCTTTCACGAAGGCGTCCCATTCGGTCGGCGTGAAGACGAGGATGTGGCCGTCCGGATCCGAGGCTTGGCGCATCGCGGTGTAGGTGACGCCGTCGGTATGCGGCACCAGCGCGTACTCGGCGCGGTCTTCGAGGTTGGCACCTTCGGGTTCCGCCCGGATCCACACCGCGTCGCTCAGGTCCAGATCGGGCCTGACATGAGCCTTGTCGTCCACCGGCTGCTCACTCATGGTGTCCACGCTATCGCTTTCCGATACGCAAAACGAAGGGGCCCTTCGCGATGAAGGGCCCCTTCGTGGTGACGACTAGGCGGTCTCGGTGATCGGCCGGTCCACCCACGACATCAGGTCGCGCAGCTTCTTGCCGGTCTCCTCGATCGGGTGCTGGTTGCCCTGCTCCTCGAGCTTGGTGAAGTTCGGCCGTCCGGCCTCGTCCTCGGCGACCCATTCGCGGGCGAACGTGCCGTCCTGGATCTCGCCGAGGATCTTCTTCATCTCCTCCTTGACCGCCGGCGAGATGACGCGCGGGCCGCGGGTCAGGTCGCCGTACTCGGCGGTGTCGGAGATCGAGTAGCGCTGACGCGCGATGCCGCCCTCGTACATGAGGTCGACGATCAGCTTCAGCTCGTGCAGCACCTCGAAGTAGGCGATCTCCGGGGCGTAGCCGGCCTCGGTGAGCACCTCGAAACCGGTCTGCACCAGCGCGGAGGCGCCACCACAGAGGACGGCCTGCTCGCCGAAGAGGTCGGTCTCGGTCTCCTCGGTGAAGGTCGTCTTGATGACACCGGCGCGGGCGCCACCGATGGCGGCCGCGTAGGAGAGCGCGAGCGCCTGCGCGTTGCCGGAGGCGTCCTGCTCGACCGCGATGAGCGCCGGGACGCCCTTGCCGTCGACGAACTGGCGGCGGACCAGGTGGCCCGGGCCCTTCGGCGCGACCATGGCGACGTCGACGTTCGACGGCGGCTTGATCAGGTCGTAGCGGATGTTGAAGCCGTGGCCGAAGAACAGCGCGTCGCCGTCCTTGAGGTTCGGCGCGATGTCCTGCTCGTAGATGAAGCGCTGCTTCGTGTCCGGCGCGAGGATCATGATCAGGTCGGCTTCGGCGCTGGCCTCGGCCGGGGTGAGCACGCGGAGACCCTGCTCCTCGGCCTTGGCCCGCGACTTCGAGCCCTCGGGCAGGCCGATGCGGACGTCGACGCCGGAGTCGCGCAGGCTCAGCGAGTGCGCGTGGCCCTGGCTGCCGTAGCCGATCACGGCGACCTTGCGACCCTGGATGATCGAAAGGTCCGCGTCGTCGTCGTAAAAGATTTCCACTGCCATGAGGGGTACTACTTCCTTTCCTGACTTACAAAGATTTCTAGCGGGCGGAGGTGGCGGTGATGGACCGGGCGCCCCGGCCGACCGCGACCATTCCGGACTGGACCAGTTCGCGGATGCCATAGGGCTCCAGCATCCGCAGCAGGGCACCGATCTTGTCCGACGTCCCGGTGGCTTCGACGGTGAGCGCCTCGGGCGACACGTCCACCACCTTCGCGCGGAAGAGCTGCACCGTTTCGAGGACCTGGCTGCGCACGGTGTTGTCGGCCCGGACCTTGACGAGCAGCAGTTCACGCTGCACGGCTGTGGACTTTTCCAGTTCCACGATCTTGATGACGTTGACCAGCTTGTTGAGCTGTTTGGTCACCTGTTCGAGCGGTAGCTCCTCAACGGCGACCACGATCGTCATCCGGGACACCTCGGGATTCTCCGTGGGCCCGACGGCGAGGGATTCGATGTTGAAACCACGCCGGGAGAACAGTCCGGAAACCCGCGCGAGGACACCGGGCTTGTTCTCGACCAGAACGCTCAGGGTGTGCACGCTCATCGGGCGTCTCCTTCTGTCGCGGCGTTCAGCTCCGCCTCGGCGGCGACCTCGTCGTCGTCGAAGAGCGGGCGGATCCCGCGCACGGCCATGATTTCGTCGTTACCGGTGCCCGCGGCCACCATGGGCCACACCTGGGCATCCTTCCCCACCACGAAATCGATCACGACGGGGCGGTCGTTGATCTCCATGGCGCGCCGGATGGTGGCGTCGACGTCCTCCTTGGTCTCGCAGCGGAGCCCGGCGCAGCCGAGCGCCTCCGCGAGGAGGGTGAAGTCGGGGATGCGGTGCTTGTGGGTACCGAGATCGGTGTTGGAGTACCGCTCGGAGTAGAAGAGGTTCTGCCACTGGCGGACCATGCCGAGGTTGCCGTTGTTGATGACGGCGACCTTGATCGGCGCGCCTTCGATGGCGCAGGTGGCCAGTTCCTGGTTCGTCATCTGGAAACAGCCGTCGCCGTCGATGGCCCAGACCTGCTTGTCCGGCACGCCGAACTTGGCGCCCATCGCGGCGGGGACGGCGAAGCCCATCGTGCCGAGACCGCCGGAGTTGATCCAGGTGCGCGGGTTCTCGTACTTCACGAACTGCGCGGCCCACATCTGGTGCTGGCCGACGCCCGCGGTGTAGACCGCGTCCGGGCCGACGAGCGAACCGATGCGCTCGATGACGTACTGCGGCGAAAGCGTCCCGTCCTCGGGCCACTCGTAACCGGCCGGGTAGTCGTCGCGCCAGGCACTCGCCTGCGTCCACCAGTCCTTCAGGTCCGGCTTCGCGGACTTGTCGGTCTCGGCGCGGACGGCCTCGATCAGCTCGGTGATGATCTCCGCGCAGTCGCCGACGATCGGCACGTCCGCCTTGCGGTTCTTGGAGATCTCGGCGGGGTCGATGTCGGCGTGGACGACGGCGGCGTCCGGCGCGAACGAGGACAGCTGCCCGGTGACGCGGTCGTCGAAGCGGGCGCCGAGGGCGATCAGCAGATCCGCCCGCTGCATCGCGGCGACGGCGGCGACCGAACCGTGCATGCCCGGCATACCGAGGTGCTGCGGGTGCGAGTCGGGGAACGCGCCGCGCGCCATCAGCGTGGTGACGACGGGGATCCCGGTCAGCTCGGCCAATTCCATCAGCTGACGCGAGGCGTCGGCCTTGACCACGCCGCCGCCGACGTAGAGGACCGGGCGCCGCGACTTGCTGATCAGCCGCGCGGCCTCGCGGACCTGCTTGCCGTGCGGGCGCAGCGTCGGCCGGTAGCCCGGCAGCCGCATCTCCGTCGGCCAGGAGAAGGAGGTCATCTCCTGCAGGACGTCCTTGGGGATGTCCACCAGGACCGGGCCGGGGCGGCCGGTCGAGGCGAGGTGGAAGGCCTCCGCGATGGTGCGCGGGATGTCGGCCGGGTCGGTCACCAGGAAGTTGTGCTTGGTGATCGGCATCGTGATGCCGCAGATGTCGGCTTCCTGGAAGGCGTCCGTGCCGATCAGCGCGCGGGACTGCTGCCCGGTGATGGCGACGACCGGGACCGAGTCCATGTTCGCGTCGGCCAGCGGGGTGACCAGGTTGGTCGCGCCGGGACCCGAGGTGGCCATGCACACCCCGACCTTGCCGGTGGCCTGCGCGTACCCGGTGGCGGCGTGGCCGGCGCCCTGTTCGTGGCGGACCAGGACGTGGCGGACCTTCGTCGAGTCGAGCAGCGGGTCGTACGCCGGGAGAATGGTGCCGCCCGGAATACCGAACACGACCTCCGCGCCCACCGCTTCGAGCGAGCGGACGAGCGACTGCGCGCCCGTGACCCGCACCGGGGTCCCGGCGGGCGGCGCCGGCTTGGGTCGGGCACCGGTGGTACCGGCGTTCGCATCAGCTCGCGAGGTGGCACTAGTCATCGCTGTTTGCCTCGTCTTGTCTAGTCACTCGTTCGGGTATTCATTGGCTGGTCGGGCAAGTGAAATTGTTCCAGGCAACAAAAAACCCCCGCCGACCGGAGTGGTCGCACGAGGGTCGCGCGTCGACGCAGCGGAGACTTCCCTAAGCGTCGACGCGCTTGGGAAGTACGAGGCCGGTCTGCGTTGTCACGAGAGTGAAGCTAGCCGGTCGCCGTCAAGAGTGTCAACTCTGCGGGACGGCGATTCCGCATGCTGGACACCTCCGCCGCGTCGCGCGACCCGCGTTCGGGGCGTTCGAGGCGGCGGTGCACCATCTTTGACGTGGCAGAAGAAAAGCAGCAGGAACAGGCGAACGAGGCTCCCAAAGCCGTCTTCAAGATTCCGAACACGGCGTTGCTGGCGATCGCTTTCCTCGTCGTCTGTGTGACGCCTGTCGCGTTCGGCGAAGTGCCGTATCTCCAGTGGCTCTACATCTTCCCGATCGCGCTCGCGGTGTTCGTCATCCGGACGCGCACGACGGCGACGGCCAAGGGGCTGGAGGTCCGCACGATGTTCGGGCGGAAGGATCTGCCGTGGACCTCGCTCAAGGGCCTCGCCATCACCGACAAGGCGAAGGTGCAGGCGGTACTTAAGGACGAGTCCAAGGTCCCCCTTCCCGCCGTGCGCACCCGTCATCTTCCGGTGATTTCGCTGGTCAGCGCGGGCCGCATGGCCGATCCCTCCGGGCTGACCGACGACATCGGCAAGGCGCCGGAGAAGACCGACGATTCCGGGGAGTAGGATTGGTAGGACCAGTTTGGCGCTCGTTCGCCCTGGTCCCCATCCCGAACCTTGGAGTCAGCCGTGCCTCAACTCCGTTCCCGGACCACCACCCACGGCCGCAACGCGGCGGGCGCCCGCTCGCTCTGGCGCGCCACGGGAATGACCGACAGCGACTTCGGCAAGCCGATCGTCGCCATCGCGAACTCCTACACCCAGTTCGTGCCGGGGCACGTGCACCTCAAGGACCTCGGCGAGATCGTGGCCGGCGCGGTGAAGGAGGCGGGCGGGGTCGCCCGCGAGTTCCACACGATCGCCGTCGACGACGGGATCGCCATGGGGCACAGCGGAATGCTGTACTCGCTGCCCTCGCGCGAGATCATCGCCGACTCCGTCGAGTACATGGTGAACGCCCACCAGGCCGACGCGCTGGTCTGCATCTCCAACTGCGACAAGATCACCCCGGGCATGCTGAACGCCGCCATGCGGCTGAACATCCCGGTGGTGTTCGTCTCGGGTGGGCCGATGGAGGCCGGGAAGGCCGTGGTCGTCGGCGGGGTCGCGCAGGCACCGACCGACCTGATCACCGCGATCGCCGCGTCGGCCAGCAGCGAGGTCGACGAGGACGGGCTGTCCATTGTGGAACGCTCGGCCTGCCCGACCTGCGGCTCGTGCTCGGGCATGTTCACCGCGAACTCGATGAACTGCCTCACCGAGGCGCTCGGGCTCTCCCTGCCGGGCAACGGTTCCACCCTCGCCACGCACGCCGCCCGCAAGGCGCTCTTCGAGGATGCCGGGCGCACGGTCGTCGAGCTGTGCAAGCGCTGGTATGAGCAGGACGACGAGTCCGCGCTCCCGCGGTCGATCGCGACGAAGAAGGCGTTCGAGAACGCGATGGCCCTCGACATGGCGATGGGCGGTTCGACCAACACGGTGCTGCACATCCTCGCCGCCGCGCAGGAGGGCGAGGTCGACTTCACCATCGACGACATCGACGCCATCGGCCGCCGCGTGCCGTGCCTGTCGAAGGTCGCGCCGAACTCGGACTACCACATGGAAGACGTCCACCGCGCGGGCGGAATCCCGGCCATCCTCGGCGAGCTGTACCGCGGCGGCCTGCTGAACACCGACGTCCACTCCGTGCACTCGCCGGATCTCGAATCGTGGCTGTCCACTTGGGACATCCGCTCGAAGGAGCCGTCGGCGCGCGCGATCGAGCTGTTCCACGCGGCTCCGGGCGGGGTCCGCACCACGGAGGCGTTCTCGACCGAGAACCGGTGGTCCTCTTTGGACACCGACGCCGCGGACGGCTGCATCCACGACGTCGAGCACGCGTACACGAAGGACGGTGGGCTCGCGATCCTGCGCGGGAATCTCGCCGAGAACGGCGCCGTCATCAAGTCGGCGGGTATCGACGAGGAACTGTGGCACTTCGAGGGCCCGGCCCGGGTGCTGGAAAGCCAGGAGGAGGCGGTTTCCGCCATCCTCAAGAAGGAGATCCAGCCCGGTGAGGTGCTGGTGATCCGCTACGAAGGCCCGGCGGGCGGCCCCGGTATGCAGGAGATGCTGCACCCGACGGCGTTCCTCAAGGGCTCGGGGCTGGGCAAGAAGTGCGCGCTGATCACCGACGGCCGGTTCTCCGGCGGTTCGTCGGGCATCTCGGTCGGGCACATCTCGCCCGAGGCCGCCGCGGGCGGCACGATCGGCCTGGTCCAGAACGGCGACCGGATCCTGCTCGACGTCCACGAGCGGCGGCTCGAACTGCTCGTCGACGAGGACGTCCTCGCCGAGCGGCGCGCGAAGATGGAGGCGAGCGAGCGTCCGTGGCAGCCGGTCTCGCGGGACCGGAAGGTCACCGCCGCGCTGCGCGCCTACGCGCGGATGGCGACCTCGGCCGACACCGGCGCCGTCCGCGACCCCAACAAGTAGCACGCATTGAGAGGACTAAATGCGCACCGGGCGCATTTAGTCCTCTCGATGCGAGACGTCAGCGGCAGAGGACGATCACCACGACCGAAGCCGCCGCGGCGAGCAGCAGCCCGATCAGCCCGAACGAGAGCGGCCGCTTCCGCCACGGGGTGTTGACGTCCAGCGCGATCCGCCCGGAGCCCGCGAGCAGCACGGTCAGCGAGGCCGCGGCAAGCAGGAGTTCGAACTCGAAGCCCTGGCCCTGTTTCTGGAAGAACCCGCCGCCGAACTTGACGTAGACGATGTTCGCGCAGACCCCGAGCAGCGCGGCGGCACCGATCGGGGTGAACAGGCCCACCAGCACGAGCGCGCCGCCGACCACCTCGCTGATCCCGGTGATCCACGAAAGCAGCGTGGTCTGGCTGGTGTAGCCGAAGCCGCCGAGCACCTTGGCGAAACCGCCGACCCCGGGTCCGCCGAAGGCACCGAAGAGATGCTGGAGCCCGTGCGCGCCCATCGTCACGCCGAGCACCACTCGCAGGACGAGCAGACCGAGATCGATACCGCCCCTGGTCTCCACCGGGGCCGGGCCGTTGTCGGGTTCGGCCACGTCCGAGATCATGCTGGTCTGGTAGTCATCGCTCACGCGCGAAGGGTAAGGGAAACCGGCCCGTCAGGCGACCGAACCGCCGGAGCGGCTCAGAACAGGGTCGCGGGTTCGATCGGTTCGGGCTCGGGCAGCGGGTCGAGACCGGGCACCAGGGCACGCACGTCGTCGTGGAACCGGCGGGCGAGCGCGGGGGCGTCGTCGTTGTCGGGCGTGTGCACGAAGATCGTCGGCGACCGGCCCTCCCGCAGCCATCCGGCGACCACCTCCGTCCACGGTTCCCATCCCCGCGCGGTCTCCTCGGCCGAATCCCGGCCGAGGTACCGCACGATCGGCCGGTCGGTCAGCGCCCGCGTGCGCCGCGGCAGCCGGGGTTTCTTGGCCCAGGCGTCCTGTTCGGCCTCGCTGACCGGCGGGCTGGAAAAGAACACCGTGGTGTCGAACGGCACCCACTCGGCGTCCGCGCCGGCGAGTGTCCCCTCCAGCAGCGAGGTCGCTTCGGTGTAGAACGCCGGGTGCCGCACCTCCACGGCACGCCGGAGGCCGGCGGGAAGACGGCGCAGGAAGCGGCCGAGCGCGTCCGCGTCCGGCGGGCCGAACGAGCCGGGGAGCTGAGTCCACAGGACCGCCCGGTCGCCGAGGGGTTCGATCGCGTCCAGGAACGCCCGCATCTCGGTCTCGACACCGGCGAGGCGCTTCTCGTGCGTGACGACCTTGGGCAGCTTGACCACGAACCGGAAGCCGGGACCGGTCTGCCGCGCCCACGCCTCGACGGTGTCCCTGGCGGGCGTCGCGTAGAAGGTGGTGTTGCCCTCGACCGCGTTGCACCAGCCGGCGTACGCCCGCAGGCGCTCCCCCGACGGCAGCGACCGCGGGACGAAGCGCCCGGCCCACGCCTTGTGCGTCCACATCGCGCAGCCGACATGAAGATTCGCCACGATGCTCAGTATTCGCCGTGGACCAGGTTCTTCGGCAGCTCCCCACCCAGATAGCGGCTCAATTCCCGGGCCACCACCGCGTACGCGCGCTGCCGCCGCCCGCTCACCGAGCCCGCGACGTGCGGTGTCAGCAGCAGTCCCGGGCAGTCCCACAGCGGGTGTCCGTCGGGCAGCGGCTCCGGGTCGGTCACGTCGAGCGCGGCGCGCAGCCGACCCGACGTGAGTTCCGCGACGAGCGCGTCGGTGACCACGACGGGGCCCCGCGCGACGTTCACGAGGATCGCGTCGTCCGGCATCGCGGCCAGGAACTCCGCGTCGACCATGCCCCGCGTGTGCTGCGTGAGCGGCACCATGAGCACGGTGACGTCGTGATCGGGCAGCAGGGCAGGGAGTTCGTCGGTACCGTGGACACCTTCGCGAGCGCTCGCGCCCACCATCGTGCAGCGCACGTCGAAGGTCTCCAGCCGCCGGCGCAGATGCCTGCCGAGGTCGCCCGCGCCGATGATGAGGACCCGCTTGCCTTGCAGGGTGTCGGTGGTCCGGCGTTCCCAGTGCTTCCGGCGCAGGCCCTCGGCGAAGCCGTCGAGACCGCGGTAGATCGCCAGGAGTACCGCGACGACCCATTCGGCCGAGCTTCCGCCGTGCGCGCCGCGGCAGGTCGAAAGCAGGACACCGTCGGGCACCTTGCCGATCCAGTCCTCGGCACCCGCCGCCAGCAGCTGCACGAGTTTGACGTTCGGCAGTTCGCGCCAGAGCCCGTCGCTGGGCCCGTCACCGGTCACGAGGACCTCGGCCTCGGCGGCTTCGGGCGGCACCGGCTCACCGTGGCGGTACACCACCGGACGCACGCCGTCGATCTCCGAAAGCGCGGCCACTCCCACTTCGTCGGGCACGAGAACGGTCACTGTCATGATCACCACGGTATCCAGAGGCTCTTACCCGCGGCTCACGTACGCCCACCTAGGCTTGCCCCGTGCGTACCCGGTACCGGCGGAAATGGACCGCGCCGCTGGCCATGCTGGCCTGCGGCGCGCTGATGCTCTCCGGTTGCGCCGAATTCGACAACACCGCCGCCGGGCAGAAGTTCACCCCGGTCAACCCGCCGTCCCCCGAGGTCCCGCCGCAGGTCGGGCCCGGCGGTGCGGCAGGCGACCCCGGCCCCGGCCGTGGCAACGGGCCGAACCAGACGCCGTCGCCGGTCCCGCCGCCGCAGGGGTGCAAGGACTTCGACAAGGCCGTCATCGCGACCTGCCTGGACACCGTCGCCGCCGTGGCCGCGATCCCCGGCGACGGCACCGCGCCCAGCGCGCTCGCGGGCGAACGCAAGAGCGGCCGGATCGTGCTCGCCATCGCTGAGAAGGACCCGGCCGCCTGGGCGACCGTCCCCGTGGACGGCTCGGGCGACGGCGGCCTCACCTCGCTCGCCCTCTCCCCGGGCTTCGCCGAAGACCAGCTCGTCTTCGCCTACATCACCACCCCGACCGACAACCGGGTCGTCCGGCTGGCGAAGGGCCAGGCGCCGAAACCGGTGCTGACCGGCATCCCCAAGGGCGCCACCGGCAACCGCGGCGCGATCGGCACCGACGCCAAGGGCGCGCTCCTGGTCGCCACCGGCGACGCGGGCAACCCCGGGCTCGCGGCCGATCCGGCGTCGCTGGCCGGGAAGGTGCTGCGCATCGACACCTCGGGCAAACCCGCGGCGGGCAACCCCACGCCGGGTTCGGCGGTCTTCTCGACCGGTGTGCACTCCCCCGGCGGGATCTGCCGCGACCAGACCGGCTCCCGCGTATGGCTGACCGACCGGCTGGCCGACAAGGACGTCCTGTACCGGCTTCGCGGCGGCCAGCCGCTGACCACCCCGGCCTGGAGCTGGACCGACCGGCCCGGTGTGGCGGGCTGCGCGGATTTCGTCGGCGCCACCGGCTATCTGACGGTCACGACGTCGATCGCGGGCAACCTGCAGAACCTGCCGGTCACCCCGGACGGCGCGGTGACCGGCAAGCCGAACGTCTTCATGGACGGCAAGGTCGGCAAGCCGCCGAAGACCTTCGGCAGGCTGTCCGCGATGAGCATGGTCAATCCGCAGATCGCGCTCGCCGGGACGGTCAACAAGGACGGTGGCACCCCGGTTTCGAGCGACGACCGCGTCGTCATCATCACCCCGTCGGCCGCCTCCGGCGGGGGCGGCAAGGACTGAGTGCCTCCCGGGGCGCGGCGCGATCCTTACCTGGACGGCCTCGGCTGGGCAGGCGGGGTGAACCGGGTGAACAACGGCGGCATCGCCTTTTCCTTGGCCAGCGGGTCGAACAGTTCCGGCACGAGCCGATAGGCGGGTCCGAGATCGGTCGCGGCGGCGGTGAGCCGTCGCGGCTCGGTCGACGGCCAGTGGCCGGTGTCGGCCCGGGACGACAGGGTGCGCAGCAGGACGATCTCCTCGGCCGCGTTGAACGAACAGTGGCCGCCCCGGCTGACGTAGG
Organism: Amycolatopsis sp. PSD-21; assembly: GCF_055561455.1. Taxonomy (NCBI): domain Bacteria; kingdom Bacillati; phylum Actinomycetota; class Actinomycetes; order Pseudonocardiales; family Pseudonocardiaceae; genus Amycolatopsis; species Amycolatopsis sp. PSD-21. Next base: position 7,233,362 of record NZ_CM145712.1, read on the forward strand.
TCTGCCGCAGCAGGCCGGGATCGCCGTTGCGCCGGACCTGGTCGCCGTACCACCGGGCCTGTCCCGCGACCGCGCCGCCGTCGCCGGTGGTGTGCGCGGTCAGCACGGGTGAGGGCGTGGTGCCGCGCGCCACGGCGTAGCGGTCCAGGTAGGCCTCCGCCTGCGGATCCGCCGAAATCCGCGGGGCCGCGGCGAGCCGGTCCAGGTCGGCCCCCAGATCCACGCCGCCCGCCCGGTACGCGTGCCGGACCAGGTCGAGCCCGGTGGACCGGGCGAGCTGACGCCGATAGTCGATCCCGGTGTTCGACGACGGGTTCCCGCCCGCCCGGCCCTCGATTTCGGGACGCGCGTCCGGCCCGTAGCCGTACAGGTAGGCCCCGGTGACCCACAGCGCCTGCTGGGCGAGGCGGTCGGCGGGCGCCGCCGGCTCGGGTTCGTGCGCGAGCGCCCAGCCGGGGATGGTGCCCAGCGCGCCGGCCAACGCGATCCGCGCCCGGCCCGCTGCGGTCTTCTGAGCTTCGGCCACCACTGCTTCCAGCGCCGCCTGCGCGGCCTCCGGATCACGAGGCCGGACCAGGTCGATGTCCGCGCCAGGCGCCAACAAGGTCTTGAGCGCGAAGAGCATGTCGAGCGCGCTGTTCCAAGTGCCCTTCGTGTCGTACTCGCCGCACTGCGCCAGGACACCGTCGAACCGGCCCGGATTGTTCTCGGCCAGCTTCACCGAGATCACCGCGCCCATGGACATCCCGCTGGTGAGCGTCCGCCGTGGTCTGCCCACGGTCGCCTGGAACCAGTCCAGCAGCGCGATCTGATCGGTCAAGGCTTCTTCGATCGCGTGCCCGAAGACACCCTTGTAGTTCGACGCGGCCAGCGCGTAACCGTGCTCGAGCAGCCAGGTCTCGGTCTCGGGTCTGGTGGCCAGCCAGATCCGCTCCGGCTTCCCCCACTTCTCCACATAGAGCCCGTGGCTGTAGAGGACCAGCGTGCCGTTCCAGCGTTTCGGGACTTTGACCAGGTAGTCGGCACCATTGATCGTGCCTTCGTGGGTGCGCCAGCCCTCTTCGGCGGACGCCGGCGTGGCGGTGAACAGCGCGCCGAGGAGGAATGCGACGAGCACGGTGACGAGGGTCCTGCGTGGTGAAGTCATACGGCAAAAATAGGTGACCAAATGGTCACATGTCAAGGGTGGTACTCGGCCCTCCGCCCGCACATCCCATAACCGTCCTCTTTGGACGGGCTCATGACGCGGACGCCCGACCGTTCGAGATGACTCGCGTCCCCGTTCGCGAGCGCCTTCAACTGCTCACCGGTCAGCTCGGCGGCGGCCAGCGCGCCCGTCCGCCAGCGCGACGTCCACGCGCCGACCTTCGGCGCGACCAGTGCGACGGCCGCGCGATGGAAATCCCTCAGCGGACCGGGATCTCCCGCGACGAGCGCGTCCCGGATCGGCAGATAGCCCTCGACCGCGAGATCGCGGCGGCGGGCCGCGTCGGCGTCCTCGGGCATCGCGGCGGCCTCCGCGTACGCGTCCGGGTCGGCGAGGAGCGGCGGCGGGAAGGTGAAGACGGCGTCACCCGCTTCGGGGAGCCCGCTGTTCTGCATGAGCACGGTGATCCGCAACCCGTCGCGCTGCACCATCCGGTGGACCGTGCCGGGCGCGAACCACGCGACGACCCCGGCTTCGAGTTCGGTCTCCCGGTAGCCGCCGACGTCGAGCGTCTGCACCGCGCCGCGTCCGCCCGTGACGACGTAGGCCTCGGTGCAGGCGAGATGCAGATGTGGACTGCCGCCGCACACGCCGTCGGCAGCCTCCCATTCGTAGGCGCACAGATGAGACAGGCCGATACCGCCGGGCAAGGGGAACACGGTGAGCTCCTCGGATGTCGTGCGTTTCCAGGTCGTGCCCGACGCGGTCGCGATCCCAGGCGCCGTCGGCGATCACCATACGACCGGACGAACCCAGTACGACTTATAAACAGAAAGCGCTTTCTTACACAACCCCGCGCATTGAGAGGACTAAACGGGAAGACGGGGGCTCAGGGACGCCGGGTGCGGGTTTCCGCGCGCAGGAACCGGACGTCGAGGAACGCGACGACGACGGAGACGACCGCCGCCACCAGGCCGAGGTAGCGACCGAGCCCGGTCTGGATCTCGATACCGGCGGCGGAGAAGATCCCGCGCTGATCTGCGTCGAACTGCCAGTCGAGGGTGGTCCAGCCGAGCACCATCAGCAGCAGCGCGCCGACGGCCGCCATCAGCCACAGATGCGGCAGGCCCGCGCGGCGGACGGCGTCGACGCGGCCGAACAGCACGACGGCCAAGCCGGGCAGGAACAGGAGGAAGAGCGGCGCCCAGGCGAGGAAACCCGAGTGCCACGCGTCGCGCGTGACGTCGTCGGCGGGCAACGTCGTCAGCGCGTCTTCGATCTCCGGGCGCGAGGCGGTCAGCGTCGTCCACGGAAGGAACAAGGCCACCAGCGCGAGCAGCCCGGCCGCCAGGCCGAGCCACTCACGCCAGGTGACCTTCTTCAGAGCGAGATCAGGCACCGACTCGCTCGACGATCAGTTCGCGCACGCGTTTGGCGTCGGCCTGGCCCTTCGTGGCCTTCATGACCGCGCCGACGATCGCCCCGGCCGCGGCCACCTTGCCGCCGCGGATCTTCTCGGCGACGTCGGGCTGCGCGGCCAGCGCCTCGTCGACCGCCGCGATGAGCGCGGAGTCGTCGGAGACGACCTTCAGGCCGCGCTTCTCGACGACCTCGGACGGCGAACCCTCGCCGGCGAGCACGCCCTGCACGACCTCCTTGGCCAGCTTGTTGGTCAGCTCGCCGGCATTGACCAGCGCGATGACCTCCGCCAGCTGCGCCGGGGTGATCGCCAGCTCGGCCAGCTCGATCTCGCGGGAGTTGGCCTCCTGCGCCAGCGTGTTGACCCACCAGCTGCGGGCCTCGTCCGGCGTCGCGCCCGCCTCGACGGTGGCGGCGACCAGATCGACCGCGCCGACGTTGAGCAGGTCGCGCAGCGCCTCGTCGGTCAGGTTCCACTCGCGCTGGATGCGCTTGCGGCGCTCCGACGGCATCTCCGGCAGCGTCTTGCGCAGCTCCTCGACCCATTCGCGCGACGGCGCGATCGGGACCAGGTCGGGCTCCGGGAAGTACCGGTAGTCCTCGGCGGTCTCCTTGGTGCGGCCCGGCGACGTGGTGCCGTCGGCCTCCTGGAAGTGCCGCGTCTCCTGCTTGATCGAACCGCCCTCGGCGAGGATCGCCGCCTGGCGGGTCATCTCGTAGCGCACGGCGCGCTCGACGCTGCGCAGCGAGTTGACGTTCTTGGTCTCGGTGCGCGTGCCGAATTCGGTCGCGTCCTTGGCCATCAGCGAGACGTTCGCGTCGCAGCGCAGGGAACCCTGGTCCATGCGGACGTCGGAGACGTCCAGCGCGCGCAGCAGATCCCGCAGGGCGCTCACGTACGCGCGGGCGACCTCGGGGGCGCGGCCGCCGGTGTGCTCGATCGGCTTGGTGACGATCTCGATCAGCGGCACGCCGGCGCGGTTGTAGTCGAGCAGCGAGTGCTCGGCGCCGTGGATGCGACCGGTGGCGCCGCCGACGTGCAGCGACTTGCCGGTGTCCTCCTCCATGTGCGCGCGCTCGATCTCCACGCGTACGACCTCGCCGTCGTCCAGCGTCACGTCGAGGTAGCCGTTGAAGGCGATCGGCTCGTCGTACTGCGAGGTCTGGAAGTTCTTCGGCATGTCCGGGTAGAAGTAGTTCTTCCGGGCGAACCGGCACCATTCCGCGATCTCGCAGTTGAGCGCGAGACCGATGCGGATCGCGCCCTCGACCGCCTTGCCGTTCACGACCGGCAGCGAACCGGGCAGGCCGAGGCAGGTCGGGCACACCTTGGTGTTCGGCTCGCCGCCGAACTCGTTGGCGCAGCCGCAGAACATCTTGGTGTTCGTGTTCAGCTCGACGTGCACCTCGAGGCCCAGCACCGGGTCGAACCGCTCGATGACGTCGGCGTAGTCCATCAACTCAACCACGGCGGTCACTTCTTGCCTCCCAGCTCCGGAACTTCGTGCACCAGCGAGCCACCGTTGGCGGCGTCGCGTGCGACCTCGTAGGCGGCGCCGACGCGGTACAGCCGGTCGTCGGCCATCGCGGGGGCCATGATCTGGAGGCCGACCGGCAGGCCGTCCTCGTGCGACAGTCCACTCGGGACACTCATCGCGGCGTTGCCCGCGAGGTTCGACGGGATGGTGCAGAGGTCCGCCAGGTACATCGCCATCGGGTCGTCGACGCGCTCGCCGATCTTGAACGCGGTGGTCGGCGTGGTCGGCGAGACCAGCACGTCCACCTTTTCGTATGCGGCTTCGAAGTCGCGCGTGATGAGCGTGCGCACCTTCTGCGCCGAGCCGTAGTAGGCGTCGTAGTAACCCGAGGAAAGCGCGTACGTGCCGAGCATGATGCGGCGCTTGACCTCGGGGCCGAAACCCTTCTCGCGGGTCAGCGACATGACCTCTTCGGCGCTGTGCTCGCCGTCGTCGGACACGCGCAGGCCGTAGCGCATGGCGTCGAACCGGGCGAGGTTCGACGAGCACTCGCTCGGCGCGATCAAGTAGTACGCGGGCAGCGCGTAGGTGAAGTTCGGGCACGAGACCTCGACGACCTCGGCGCCGAGCGCGCGCAGCTGCTCGACGGCGGCCTCGAAGGACCGCAGCACGCCCGGCTGGTAGCCGTCGCCGGCGAATTCCTTGACCACGCCGACGCGGACGCCCTTGAGGTCGCCGGTCAGGCCCTGGCGGGCCGCGGCGACCACCGGCGGGACCGGCGCGTCGATCGAGGTCGAGTCCATCGGGTCGTACCCGGCGATGACCTCGTGCAGCAGCGCGGCGTCGAGCACCGTCCGCGCGCAGGGACCGGCCTGGTCGAGCGACGACGAGAAGGCGACGAGACCGTAGCGGGAGACACCGCCGTACGTCGGCTTCACGCCGACGGTGCCGGTGACCGCGCCGGGCTGGCGGATCGAGCCACCGGTGTCGGTGCCGATCGCGATCGCGGCCTCGAACGCCGCGATGGACGCCGAGGAGCCACCGCCGGAACCGCCGGGGATACGGGCGTGGTCCCACGGGTTGTGCGTCGGGCCGAACGCGGAGTTCTCCGTGGAGGAGCCCATCGCGAACTCGTCCATGTTGGTCTTGCCGAGCACCACGACACCGGCCTCGCGCAGCTTGCGCGTCACGGTGGCGTCGTACGGCGGGAGCCAGTTCTCGAGGGTCTTCGAACCGACCGTGGTCGGGATGCCCTTGGTGGTCAGCACGTCCTTGAGCGCCAGCGGGACACCGGCGAGCGCGGACTTCGGCGCGTTGCCCGCGGCGACGTCGGCGTCCACCGCGCGGGCCGCGTCGAGCGCGCCTTCGGTGTCGACGTGCAGGAACGCGTGGATGTGGTCGTCGACCTCGGCGATCCGGTCCAGGTGGGCCTGCGTGACCTCGACGGCCGAGACCTCACGGGACTGGATCTTCTCCGCCAGCTCGGCGGCGGTCAGCTTGATGAGTGCCGTGGCATGCGGGACACCCGCACCCGGTCGGCGATCATCCGCCGCTTCGCGATTGTCGCGCATGTTCGCCTCCGTCACTGTTCTTCTCCCAGAATCCGCGGCACCCGGAAACGACCCTCTTCGCTGGCCGGCGCACCGGCCAGCGCCTGCTGCTGGGTCAGCCCCGGTCGGACCGTGTCCTCACGGAACACGTTGGTCAGCGGCACGGCGTGCGACGTGGGCGGGACGTCCTCGCCTGCGACCTCGCTCACCTTGGCCACCGAGTCCAGGATCTGGTCGAGCTGGCCTGCGAAGACGTCCAGCTCCTCTTCGGTGACGGCAAGCCTGGCCAGCTTGGCGAGGTGCGCGACCTCGTCGCGGGAAATGTTGGGCACGCGGGTGACTCCCGGGGTGTGCTGTGCGGGTTCTGTCGGAAGCTGCAAGTCTATGGTGGCGGCGTCGGCGGACTCGACTGGGTTATGCCGCGGCCTGCGCTCCCATGTCGGGTAAGGAGTGCCTGGTTCGTTATCCCGCGCCCCGGACGTCGGTCCCCATTACCTCGTCCGGTCTGTCACAATCGGCGCCCGGCGTAGCGCGTTCCACGGCGAGGCTGGGACGCCTGAGGCGAGAGGGGCGCGTGTGTCGTTCCTGATCCGGGTCCAATTACCGGACACCCCGGGGACCCTCGGCGCGGTCGCCACCGCGCTCGGCACCGTCGGCGCCGACATCCTGAGCGTGGACGTGGTCGAACGCGGCGGCGGTGTCGCCGTCGACGACCTCGTCGTCGAAATCCCGTCCGGCAGGCTGCCGGACGCGCTCATCACCGCCGCCGAAAGCGTCGACGGGGTCGAGGTCGACGCCGTCCGCCCGTACGCCGGGGTGCTGGACACCCATCGCGAGCTCGAACTGGTCGAGGAGATCGCCGCGACGCCCGCTACGGGGCTGGAGATCCTCGCCGAAGGCGTGCCACGGATCATCCGGGCGGGCTGGGCCGTCGTCGTCGAACACGCCGAGGCCGGCGCTGTCCGGCTCGCGTCGTCCAACGCCGCGCCCGAGACGCCGATCACCGACCTGCCGTGGCTGCCGCTGGAACGCGCCACCATCCTCGACGCCGAGGAGGCCTGGGTGCCGGAGACGTGGAAGGAACTGGGGACCGAACTCGCGGCGACGCCGCTGGGGAAGCCCGGGAAGGCGCTGCTGGTCGCCCGTCCGGGCGGGCCGAACTTCCGGGCCGCGGAGGTGGCGCGTTTGGCGCACTTCGCGGGGATCGTCGCCGTCGTGCTGGACAGCTGACCTTCGAGTTTCGCTCACTGGATGTCATGAAAGGGCCGTTCAGGACATTTTTCGTCCTCAACGGCCCTTTCATGACATCCGCGAAGGGGTCAGCTCACGAGTCGAAGATCGCCTCGGCGCAAGCGCGGGACAGCTTCGCTCAGTCAGCGTTACTCGCGGGACTCGAGCCACTTGCGGTCCGGGGGATCATCGCGCATCTCGCCCAGGTCCGCTTCCCAGCCCGCCCCTTCCAGCGCGAGGATGTCGGCGGTGGTGATCGCCGTCGCCGAATTCATCAAAGCTTCAGACCGTAGGCGATCAGGGTGATCCCGGGATGCGGCTCCCAGTCCCGCTCGGGCAGCCGCACGAAGCCGAGCCGCTCGTAGAGCCGGTGCGCCCGCTCCATCGTGACCAGGCTGCACAGCACCACCCTCGCCACGCCGAGTTCCCGCGCCCGCGCGATGACCGCCCTGGTCAGCGCCTCGCCGATGCCGCGTCCGGTCGCCGAGGGCAGCACGCCCAGCATCCGGAACTCCAGTTCGCCCTCGTGGGACAGCTCGGCGAACTCGGTGCCCGGCAGGGCGATGGTGACCGTGCCGACGAGCGTGCCGTCCGAGTCCACCGCGACCAGGAGTTCGGCCAGCTCCGCCCGCTTGGCGGCGTCGACGAGCTCCGCGGCGTAGCCGACGCCGTCGACCAGGCTTCGCTCCGCGGAGTACGCGGCCAGCGTGAGCTCCCCGACCGCCGTGAGCTCCTCGGGGCGGGCGGGCCGGATCTCCAGGTCACTCACCGGCGCCCTCCTCGGTCGGCAGCGCGAGCTCGGCCGCGGCCTCGGGGCCGCTTTCGAGCAGCACGCGGAAGCCGTTCTCGTCGAGCACCGGCACCTTCAGCTGGACGGCCTTGTCGTACTTCGTGCCCGGAGCGTCCCCGACGACGACGAACGCCGTCTTCTTCGACACCGAACCGGCCGCCTTCCCGCCGCGGGCCATGATGTATTCCTTGGCCTCGTCGCGGGAGTAGTCGTTCAGCGAACCGGTGACGACGATGGACAGGCCTTCGAGGTTGCGCGGGATGGACTCGTCGCGCTCCTCCTCCATCCGGACGCCCGCCGCGCGCCACTTCTCGACGATCTCGCGATGCCAGTCGACCTCGAACCACTCCTTCGCCGCGCGGGCGATGGTCGGGCCGACGCCGTCGACGCTGGAGAGCTCCTCCTCCGAGGCGTTCTCGATCCGTTCCAGCGAACCGAATTCCCGTGCGAGCGCCTGCGCCGCCGTCGGGCCGACATGCCGGATCGACAGCCCGACGATGACCTTCCACAGTGGACGGTCCTTCACCGTCTCCAGGTTGTCCAGCAGCTTGCGCCCGTTGGCCGACAGCTCCCCAGCCTTGGTGCGGAACAGCTCGACCTGGAGCAGTTTTTCCTCGTCCAGATCGAAGATGTCTCCCTCGTCGTGCACGACACCGGCGTCCAGGATGGCGACCGCGGCCTCGTAACCGAGCACCTCGATGTCGAACGCGCCCCGGCCGCCGAGATGGAACAGCCGCTCACGCAGCTGCGCCGGGCAGGACCGCGAATTCGGGCAACGGATGTCGATGTCGCCCTCCTTCTGGTACGCCAGCTCGGTGTCGCAGTTGGGGCAGCGCAACGGCATCACGAACTCGCGCTCCTCACCGGTGCGCGCGTCGGCGACCGGGCCGAGCACCTCGGGGATGACGTCGCCCGCCTTGCGGATGACGACCTTGTCCCCGATCAGCACGCCCTTGCGTTTGACCTCTTCCTGGTTGTGCAGCGTCGCCATCGCCACCGTGGACCCGGCCACCTTCACCGGCTCCATCACCGCGAACGGGGTGACCCGCCCGGTGCGGCCGACGTTGACCTGGATGTCCAGCAGGGTCGTGATCGCCTCTTCCGGCGGGTATTTGTACGCGATCGCCCAGCGCGGAGCCCGCGATGTCGTGCCGAGACGGCGTTGCAGCGCGACCTCGTCGACCTTGATGACGACGCCGTCGATCTCGTGCTCGGCGTCGTGGCGGTGCTCGCCCCAGTATTCGATGTGGTCCAGCAGTTCCTTGCCCGAACCGAGCACCTTGCTGTGCGGCGAGACCGGCAGGCCCCACGCGGCGAGCGCGTCGTACGCCTCGGACTGCCGCTTCGGTTCGAAGCCCTCGCGTTTGCCGAGGCCGTGGCAGATCAGCCGCAGGTTGCGCGACTTCGTGATCTTGGGGTCCTTCTGCCGCAACGACCCGGCCGCGGTGTTGCGCGGGTTCGCGTACGGATCCTTGCCCGCCTCGACCATCTTCGCGTTCAGCGCCAGGAAATCCTCGACGCGGAAGAACACCTCACCGCGGACCTCGACCAGCGCGGGCACCGGGAACTCGTCCGTCCCGGTCAGCCGCTCGGGCACCTGCTCCAGCGTGCGGACGTTGAGCGTGACGTCCTCGCCGGTGCGGCCGTCGCCCCTGGTCAGCGCGCGGGTGAGGCGGCCGTTCTCGTACAGCAGGTTGATCGCGAGCCCGTCGATCTTCAGCTCGGCGAGGTACTTCGTCGCGCCGATCTCCTTCTGGACGCGCTCGACCCAGGCCTCGAACTCGCCGGTGTCGAAGACGTTGTCCAGGCTGAGCATGCGCTCGAGATGGTCGTGCGCGACGAACTCGGTGGAGAACGTGCCGCCGACGTTCTGCGTCGGCGACTCCGGCGTCACCAGCCCCGGGTGCTCGTCCTCGATGGCCTGGAGCTCGTTGAGCAGCTCGTCGAACTGGCCGTCGGACACGATCGGTGAATCCAGCACGTAGTACCGGAACTGGTGACCGCGGATCTCCTCCGCCAGTTCGGCATGCCTTTCACGGACGTCGGCGGGCACGTCCGTGACGTCCTGTGCGGGCTCGGGGTTTTCGGGAAGTTCGCTGCTCACGGGGGTAACCCTAGTCGGGGGTACCGACATTTCCGGACAGCCCGCCGACGATTTCGCGTAGTTCCAGCAGGGTCAGCTGCCCGTGCTGGGCCTCGGTCACCAGCTCGACCTTCCCGAGGCGTTCGGCCGCGACCCGCTCACCCAGCGTGGCGTCCAGCGGCAGGAAGGTCATGGTCGTCCGGGTCTCCGGCGCGAGCTCGTCGATCAGCGGATGGAACACGGTCACGTCCACCCGACCGGCCGATTCGTCCACCTTCGCGGTCACCCGCACGTCGGCGAGCGCGATCCGGGTCTCGCCGAGGTTGACGGTGACCTCACTCGGATCGGGGACCGGCGGCACCGAGTCGTGGTACTCCCAGATGGCGTCCTCCGGCGGCGCCGCGGCCTTCCACGCGTCGGTGTACGGGCGCAGTTCCGGATCCTCCTGGCCGGTCAGCACCAGCGAGTAGATCGCCCGGTGCCCACGATCGAGGGAAAAGTGCAGCCGGGGGTGCAGCGCCTCGACGATGGTGCAGAGGTCGTGTTCCACCCGATGCGGTTCACGATCGCCGAGCGCGGCACTGACCTCGGGCAGGAGCGCGAACCAGGCCTCCCAGAACTTCTCCGCCGCGGCGGCCGCGTCCTCGGGGACCGGCTGCTCCGGCCAGGCGGTGCGGGGGTCGGGAACGTCCTCGGTCTTGCGGGAGCGGCGGAACAAACGCATGACGGGCACGCTACCGCGCCGCTCACCAGCCTTCAGGCGGTTCGGTGAAAGCCTTGCCGGCCTCCCGGCTGAGGGTGAGCGCGCGGCGCATCCAGTCGGGGGTGGCGCCCGCCAGACCGCACGCCGGGGTCGGCACGACCCGTTCGGCGAGGATCTCGCGGCGGAAGCCCAGCCGGTCGACGAGTTTGAACACGGGCGTGACCACGTCGCGCAGCTCCACCGGGACACCGGGGTCGGTCGTGGGGACGAGGCCGAGCATCAGCGTCGTGCCGGAATCCAGCGCCTCGCCGATCTCGTCCAGCTGCGCGGGCGAAGCGCCCTTCAGCAGGGTGAAATCGAAGGCGATCGCCTGCGCCCCCGCCGCGCGCAGCAACGGGATCGGCGGCTTTTCGGCGCAACAGTGGACCGCGACCGGCTGGCCGGTGACGCGTTCCGCCCCGGAGATCACCGTCGACAGCAGCTCGCGCGCCTCCGGTGCGGGCACGGCGGGAACGGTGCCGTAGCCGGACGCCGTCGGGAGATCGCCGGCGAGGACCGCGGGCAGCGACGGTTCGTCGAACTGGATCACCACCGGCGCGCCGATCCGCGACTTCAGTTCCGCGACGTGCTCCGCCAGTCCGTCGAGCAGCGAGGCGGCGAAATCGCGCAGCGCGCCCTTGTCGGTGAGGATCCGGTGCCCGCGCGGGAGCTCGACGTTCGCGGCGAGCGTCCACGGCCCGGCGACCTGGATCTTGAAGGCGGGCGGCGCGGCGCCCGCCTTCTCCCGCGCCTCCTGGACGGCGTCGAGGTCCCAGTTCATCAGGTCGACGGCGCGGCGGTGGTCGTGCCCCGGTCGGGCGGCGACCCGGTAACCGCTCGGCACCACCTCGACGGCGAGGTCGACCAGCAGCGCCGCCGTCCGGCCGATCATGTCGGCACCGACGCCACGGGCGGGAAGTTCGGGCATACAGGGGAATTCGGGCAGTTCGCCGAACACGATCGAAGCGGCCTCGACCGGATCGGTGCCGGGAAGGGAACCGATCGCGGTGGCCGCGCCAGGGGGCCAAGGTCGTTCGTTCACACCCGGATTCTCCCCTTGGTCCGAGTGTGCGGGGAGGCGGGGCACGGGAGGACACGGACATTCGACGCAATTGCCGTCGACGAGCCCGAGACGGCACTGAGCGCATTACGCTGACCTGCCATGACGAGCTCTCCACAGCCCGCCGGCTGGTATCCCGACCAGCAGAACCCCCGGGTGTACCGGTGGTGGGACGGGCAGGCCTGGACCGCGAACACGCGGCCGTCGCACGACGCCGAGATGATCGAGCTGGACGTCGAAGGCGCGCACGATCCCGCCAAGATCCGGGCGCAGGCGGCGAGGGGCACCCAAGGCCGCGGCGGCGGTGCCGTCGGCGGCGGGACGCTGTTCTCCGAACCCGTGCTGGTGGTCAACCAGCGCGCGAAACTCATCGAGATGGCCAACGAGTTCGGGGTGTTCGACCAGAACGGCAACCGCCTCGGCGGCGTCGTCCAGGTCGGGCAGAGCACGCTGAAGAAGGCCATCCGGCTGCTCACGAACTACGACCAGTTCCTGACCCACCGCTTCGAGATCCGCGACGCGAACCACAGCACCGTGCTGAAGGTGACGCGGCCGGCGAAGGTGTTCAAATCCCGGTTCCTGGTGACGAAGGCCGACGACTCCCCGATCGGCGAGATCGTGCAGGAGAACGTCTTCGGCAAGATCCGGCTGGGGTTCGTGGTCGACGGGCGGAAGGTCGGCGGGATCTTCGCGGAGAACTGGCGGGCGTGGAACTTCGCGATCAAGGACGAGGCGGACGTCGAGATCGCGCGGATCACGAAGACCTGGGGCGGTTTCGTGAAGGCCGCGTTCACCACCGCCGACAACTACGTCGTCGAGATCCACCGGCCGCTGCGGGATCCGCTGGCTTCGATGGTGGTGGCCTCGGCGCTGACCATCGACACCGCGCTGAAGCAGGACGACAAGGGCTGAGCTGTCTCCCGCGAGTGACCGGGGTCTCACACTCCTGAAGTGGACACCCGCCTTCCGGCGGCACAAAGTGGAGTGACTGAGGCGGCACGCTGGAGTGCGTCCGGGACGGAGGGTCACCATGGAGCCGTTGCCCGAAGACGGCGAACGGGACTGGGCCGAGCCAGGCGTCTACACGGTCACGCCCGGGGTCCACCGGATCCCGCTTCCCCTGCCGCACGACGCGTTGCGCGCGGTCAACGTCTACGTCGTCACCGACGGGACCCGCCTGGTCCTCGTGGATTCGGGGTGGGCGCTGGAGCCGGCCCGCGAGCGGCTCGCGCGCGGGTTGAAGGCGCTCGGCGCCGATCTCGGCGACATCGACGAATTCCTGATCACCCACGTGCACCGCGATCACTACACCCTCGCCGTCGAACTGCGCCGCGAATTCGGCGGCACGCTCGGGCTCGGGAAACGGGAGGAGCCGTCGCTGGTCCGCTCCGGCGATCCGGACCGCTTCCCGATGGAGGCGCAGGTCAGCCTGCTCGAACGCTGCGGCGCGGGGCCGGTCGTGGAGGAACTCGCCAATGCCTTCGGCGGTGTCCGGCACACCGAGGCGCATCTGTGGGAACAGCCCGACGAGTGGCTCGTCCCCGGCAAACGCCCGATCGTGCCCGGCCGCGAATTCGACATCGTGCACACGCCCGGCCACACGGACGGGCATGTCGTCTTCGTCGACGAAGAGGCCGGGCTGGTGTTCTCCGGCGACCACGTGCTGCCGCACATCACGCCGTCCATCGGCTTCCAGCCGGTGCCCACGGAGCTGCCGCTGAGCGACTACCTCGACTCCCTGCGCCTGGTTCGCGAGATGCCGGACCGGCGCATGCTCCCCGCGCACGGGCCGGTCACCGGCAGCGTCCACGCCCGCGTCGACGAACTGCTGGAGCACCACCGGGACCGGCTCGAAGTCATGGGCGCCGAGATCACCGCGGACGTCACGACCGCGTACGAGGTCGCGCTGCGGCTGGGCTGGACGCGAAGGCAGCGCAAGCTTCCCGACATGGACCCGTTCAACCAGATGCTCGCCGTGCTCGAGACCGGCTCGCATCTGGATCTGCTGGTGGCCCAAGGGAAACTCACCGCGGCCGAGACCGACGGGGTGCGACACTACGCCTCATGATCATCCGTGAAGCGCGACGGGAAGACGTCGCGGCGATCGTCGGGATGCTCGCCGACGACCAGATCGGCAGCACCCGGGACTCCGCCGAAGACCTGGCGCCGTACCTGGCGGCCTTCGAGCAGATCGACGCCGATCCGGCACACCTGCTGATCGTCGCCGACGACGACGGGGAGGCCGTCGGCACGCTCCAGTTGTCGATCATCCCCGGCCTGGCGAGGAAAGGCGCGCTGCGCGGGCAGATCGAGGCCGTGCGGGTGCGGGCGAGCCACCGCGGCTCCGGCCTCGGGGGCGAGCTGATGCGGTGGGCGATCGACGAATCACGGCGGCAGGGCTGCGCCCTCGTCCAGCTGACGTCGGATGTGAAACGCGAAGACGCGCACCGGTTCTACGAACGCCTCGGTTTCGAGGCCACGCACACCGGCTTCAAGCTGAAGTTCTAGTCCCCCGCCGCATTTGGTCCTCTCGATGCGGCGGCCGGCGGTATGGCACCCCACCGTGTCGCGAAAGCCACTTTCGGGACATCAGACGTCGCGAAAGTGGCTTTCGCGACACGCCTTCGAGCGGGATATCGAGGGGCCGTGAGCACGCGCCCACAGCATTTCGTCCTCTGGATGCGGTAGTTGCACGCGCAAGGAACGCATCCAGAGGACGAAATGCGGGACGGGGCTAGCGAGTCCCGGAGATCTTCGCGCTGCCGAGCACGAGGTCGCCTTCGGCGGCATCGGTGCGGTACAGCACGACGACCTGTCCCGGAGCGACGCCGCGCAGCGGCTCGCGCAGCTGGATGGTCACCGAGTCACCGGAAGCCTCCGCGACGGCCTCGACGATCCCGCCGTGCGCGCGCACCTGGACGACGCATTCGGTCGGGCCGTCCAGCGGCCGCTCGCTCGGCCAGATCGGGCGGTCCGCCTCGATCACGTTCACGCCGAGATCCCGCGCGGAACCGACCTTCACCGTGCCCGAAACCGGCTCCAGCGAGAGCACGTAGCGCGGCCGACCGTCGGGCGCCGGTGCCTCGATGCCGAGCCCCTTGCGCTGGCCGACGGTGAAGCCGTGCACGCCGGTGTGCTCGCCGAGCACGGCGCCGGTCTCGGCGTCGACGAGCTGCCCGGGACGCTGGCCGAGCCGCTTCTCCAGGAAGCTCTTCGTGTCCCCGTCCGGGATGAAGCAGATGTCGTGGCTGTCCGGCTTCTTCGCCACCGACAGGCCACGGCTCGCGGCCTCGGCGCGCACGTCGGTCTTCCACGAGTCGCCCAGCGGGAACAGCGAATGCCGCAGCTGCTCCGGGGTGAGCGAAGCCAGCACGTACGACTGGTCCTTGCCCGTGTCGACGCTGCGCCGCAGCTCCGGCACACCGTCCACAAGGGACAGACGGGCGTAGTGCCCGGTGGCGACGGCGTCGAAGCCGAGCGCCATCGCCTTGTCCAGCAGCGCCTCGAACTTGATCTTCTCGTTGCAGGTGACGCACGGGTTCGGCGTCCGGCCCGCGGCGTACTCACCGACGAAGGTCTCGATGACCTCTTCGGTGAACCGCTCGGCGAAGTCCCAGATGTAGAAGGGGATGCCGAGGATGTCGGCCGCGCGCCGCGCGTCACCGGAGTCCTCGATCGTGCAGCAGCCGCGGGATCCGGTGCGCAGCGTGCCGGGCTTCGCCGACAGCGCCAGGTGCACGCCGACGACCTCGTGCCCGGCGTCCACGGCGCGCGCGGCGGCCACCGCCGAGTCCACTCCCCCGCTCATCGCGGCCAGTACGCGCATCTTCCTCACACCTCTTGCTTCTGCGTCTGCTTGCGCATTCCGGCGAGCCCCGCCTGCCTCGCCCTGTCGACGACGCCCGCGATCTCCCTCGAAACCGCTTCAACGTCTTCCGGTGCCGAGGTATGCCCGAACGAGAACCGCAGCGACCCGCGCGCGGCCGCGGGTTCGGCACCCATGGCCAGCAGCACGTGGCTCGGCTGCGCGACACCCGCCGTGCACGCCGAACCGGTGGAACATTCGATGCCCTTGGCGTCCAGGAGCATCAACAGGCTGTCACCCGCGCAACCGGGGAAGGTGAAGTGGGCGTGCGTGGGCAGCCGATCGCCCTCGCCGCCGTTGAGCACCACGTCCGGCACCTCGCGCCGGACGGCCTCGATCAGGTCGTCCCGCAGCTCGGCGACGCGTTTGGCGTACTCCTCGCGGCCGTCGACCGCGACCTTCACCGCCGTCGCGAACGCGATCACCGCGGGGACGTCGAGCGTGCCCGAACGCACGGCGCGCTCCTGGCCGCCGCCGTGCAGGACCGGCACGCACGCGGTGTCGCGGCCGAGCAGCAGCGCGCCGACGCCGTACGGGCCGCCCAGCTTGTGCGCGGTGAGGGTCAGCGCCGCGGCGCCGCTTTCGGTGAAGTCGACCGGTACCGCGCCGACGGCCTGGACGGCGTCGGTGTGCAGTGGGATCTCGTGCCCGGCGCAGACGGCGGCGAGCTCGGCGACCGGGTTGATCGTGCCGACCTCGTTGTTCGCCCACATCACGGTGGCCAGCGCGACCGTCTCGGGGCTGTCGCCGATCGCGGTGCGCAGCGACTCGGGGGTGACCCGGCCCGCCTGGTCGACCTCGACCCAGGTGATCTCGGCGCCCGCGTGCTGCTCCAGCCATTCGACGGACTCGAGGACGGCGTGGTGCTCGACGGTGCTGCACAGCACCCTGTTCCGCTTCGGGTCCTCGCCGTTGCGGGCCCAGAAGATGCCCTTGACCGCGAGGTTGTCGCTCTCCGTGCCACCGGCGGTGAAGATCACCTCGGACGGCCGGGCGCCCAGCGCCTCCGCGATCACCTCGCGGGCTTCTTCGACCCGGCGGCGCGCCCGGCGTCCCGACGAATGCAGCGCGGAGGCGTTGCCCACTGTGGACAGCGCCTCGGACATCGCCGCTACGGCTTCGGGCAACATCGGGGTGGTCGCCGCGTGGTCGAGATAGGTCATCGCTACACCAGGGTAGCCCGCTCCGGGGCGTG
Source organism: Amycolatopsis sp. PSD-21 (assembly GCF_055561455.1). Taxonomy (NCBI): domain Bacteria; kingdom Bacillati; phylum Actinomycetota; class Actinomycetes; order Pseudonocardiales; family Pseudonocardiaceae; genus Amycolatopsis; species Amycolatopsis sp. PSD-21. The sequence continues at coordinate 7,249,921 of NZ_CM145712.1, forward strand.
ACCAAGCCCACCCTGGTCAGCGGGTGGCGGCGCTCATATCCGACGGCCACCGGCCGGTCAGCCGCACCCCCAGCAACGCGATGCCGGTCAGCACCACCGAAAGCACCAGGATCGCCACCGAAGGCTCCTTCGCCGACGCCAGCGAAGCGAGCAGGACACCGCCCAAACCGATGGTCAGAGCCGATCCGACCCAGTCGCCGAGCTGCAGCGCCGACGTGTTGAACCCGCGCTCGGCCTCCGGCGAGTAGCGGAGCAGCAGTACCGAGATCGCGGGCATCGCGATCCCCATCCCGGAGCCGCCGACGGCCGACGCCACGAACGCCATCCAGCCGGGGAACGAGGGCAGCGGGACGAAGACGAAGATCGCCAGACCGGCCGCGACCAGCGCGAACCCGGTCCGCAGCGACGCTTCGCGCGACCAGTCGAGCATGCGGCCCTGGAGCATCGACCCCGCCGACCAGCCCAGCGCGGTCACCGTCAGCGGCAGCCCGGCCAGCGCGGGGCTGTAGCCGTGGACCTCGGTCATCGTGAGCGGCAGATAGGCCTCCATCCCGGCGTACGCGCCCGCGATCAGCGCGCGCGAAGCGATCACTGTCGGCAACCCCGGGCGCGACGTCAGCGTCCCGGCGGGCAGGAGTTTGCGGAGCGCGTACGCGAGCGCGGCCAGGCCGGCGCCGCCGTAGGCCAGCGCCGCGAGGGACGGATGCTGCGCCGCCCAGGTGAGCGCGGCGACACCGAGGGCGGCGATCACCGCGGGCACGACGCCCGCCCGCCTGGCGGATTCGCCGGGTACGTGGGACGGCAGCTTGCGCGTGACGACGACCAGCAGCGCGAGCCCGATCCCGGTGAGCGGGATCAGCCCGAGGAACACCCAGCGCCAGCCGGCGCTCACGGTCACCACGCCCGCGATCGAAGGACCGATCACCGCCGGCAGCACCCACGCGGCGGCGTTGGCGGCGTAGATCACCGGGCGTTCGCGGTCGCTGAAGGTGAGCGCGATCAGCAGCGACACCGAGACCAGCAGGAGGCCGGAACCGAAGCCCTGCAATCCCCTGCCGAGCAGGAGCAGCGGCATGTCGTGCGCGAGTCCCGCGACGAGCAGCCCGGCGGCGAACAACGCGGTACCGGCGAGCAGCGCGGGCGCCGGGCCCTTGCGGTCGCCGAGGCGTCCGGAAAGGACGGTCGCGACCACGCTGGCGACCAGGAACGTGGTGAACGGCCAGGCGTACAGCGCGAGGCCGTCGAGATCGGCCACCATCGTCGGCATCGCGGTGGCGACGCCCATGCTCTCGAACGCGATGAGCGTGACCATGAGCAGCAGTCCGATGGTGGTCACGCGGTGTTCAGGTGTCCAGAGCACACCCTTCGGCTTGGCCTCGTCCCCAGTGATCGTCATACGACGAGCCTGCAACCTCCAGCCCGGTGGAGGTCAAGCTCAAGACACCGACTCCAGACGCAGCTCACGCGCCAGCACCGCGGCCTCGCCGCGCGACGTGACCTCCAGCTTCCCCAAGATCTTCCGCACGTGGAACTTCACCGTGTGCTCGGTCAGCGCCAGCTCTTCGGCGATCTGCCGGTTGCGTTTCCCGCGCGCGATCCCGGCGAGGACTTCGAGTTCGCGCGGGTTGAGCCGGTCGAGCGGGCGCAGTTCCGGCGTCTCCTGGACGCCCAGCGGCAGGACCGCGGTGATCGTGGCCCCCCAATCGGGTACGGCGTCGACTTCCCAACGGCCGCCGAGCGGGGTGATCCGCTCGGTGAGACCGGTGGCGGGCACGGCGCGGGCGACGTCCGGGCCGTCGTCGCGCACGGTGACCCGGAGGTGCTGCCCGTCGATCCGCCAGGACGCCCGGACCCGGCCGGCGCCCCGCTCCAGCGCGGCGAGCACGAGGCCGCGCGAGACCGTGCGCGCGGTGTGCGCGATGTCCTGCGGGAGCGGCCGTTCGTCGTCCGGCCCGGCGAGGTCGACGGTCACGTCGTCGTGGCGCACCAACGGAGCCAGCTGCGTGACGAGGGTGCCGAACGCCTCCGACGCCGGCTCAGCCGAGAGTTCCTGATCGCGGTCGGCGATCGAGCGCAGTTCGACCAGCGCGGTCGCGGCGAGATCGGTCGCGGTCTGCCGGGCGGCGGCGTCGCCGAGCTTGCGGGACCGCAGCACCGCGAGCAGCGACGTCAGCGTGGTCGCGTGCGTCTGCCCCAGATCGGTGATCGCCCGCGCCCGCGCGGTGGCCGCCGCGATGTTGCTCTCCAGGACGGCGGGCTCGGGGTCGGTGGCGCGCTGGGCGGCGTTCACGCTGACGATGTCCCACAGCTTCGCGACGAAGTCGAGCGCGCTGCCCGACGGCTCGTCCTCGGTGGGGACGAGCGCGATCATCGCGCCCTTGCCGATCACCGGCGCCGAGGTCAGGACGACGAGTTTCCGGCGTTTCCCGCCGAGTGTCCCTTCGGCCACCACCGCCTTGCCCGGGACGCCGAGCGCGGCGAGCCGCTGAAGTTCGGCGCTCGTGACCGCGCCGGTGATCGCCGGATCGCCGTGGACCTTGATCGGCAGGCGGGAGCAGTCACCGGTCTCCATCGCGGCGGCGCGGTGCGGCAGCACGGCCGCGGCCGTCGCGGAGAAGCGCGGCAGGAGTTCGGGGCGCGGAGCGGCGAGCATGTACTCGACCTGGCTCAGCACGTGCAGCGGGTCCATGACCCCACAGTAAGCGCGTTCCGGCGCGGGGACGCTGCTCTCCCGGCTAGTGAACACTGCTCGTCCGGCTGGTTCGGGCGAGGCCCGGGCGCCGGTTGACTGATCGCAGCGAAGAAATCCGATGAGGAGTGAACATGCGAGCGATCACCATCACCCAGTACGGCGAAGCGGATGTCCTGCAGGCGGCCGAGGTTCCGCTGCCGGAGCCCGGCCAGGGTCAGGTGCGGGTCGCGGTCAAGGCCGCGGGCGTCAACCCGATCGACTGGAAGATCAGGTCCGGCGCGATGGCGGAGGTCCGCCCGGTCGACTTCCCGCACATCCTCGGCCTGGAACTGGCTGGCGTCGTGGACGCGGTGGGCGAAGGCGCCGATTTCGCCGTCGGTGACGAGGTCTTCGGCTGGTCCGACACCGGCGCTTACGCGGAGTACGCGCTGGCGACCACCGTCATCCGCAAGCCCGCGGGCCTTTCGTGGGCGGAGGCCGCCTCGCTGCCCATCGTCGGTGAGACGGCGTTGCGGGTGCTGGGCGAACTCGAGGTCAAGCCGGGCGAGACGGTGGTGATCCACGGCGCGAGCGGTCAGGTCGGCCGGATCGCGACGCAGGCCGCGGTCGCGCTGGGCGCCACGGTCGTCGGGCTCGCCGGGGCTTCGTCACTCGACGAGGTGAAGGAGCTCGGCGGGGTGCCGGTGCGGTACGGCGACGGCTGGGTGCCGCGGGTCCGTTCGGTCGCGCCGGACGGCGTCGACGCGGTGTTCGACGCGGCGGGCTTCGGTGTCCTGGCCGAGTCCGTCGACCTGCTCGGCTCACCCGACCGGCTGATCACCATCGCGGACCCGGCGGCTTACGCACAGGGGCTGAAGTTCTCGGCGAGCGGCTCGCAAACCCAGGCCGTGCTGGAGGATCTGGTCGCGCGGGAGCTGAAGCTGAAGCTGGGGTCGAGTTACGCGCTCGCCGATGCCGCCGAAGCGCACCGCGAGAGCGCGACCGGTCACGCGGGCGGGAAGATCACGCTGGCCCTGTCCTGAACCTCGTGAGTGGTAAGGACGGTTCTAACCGTCCTTACCACTCACGAGACCAGACACCTTCGTGACCTCCACTGCCGCCGGAACCGCTGCCGCGCGCCGCCGCCGCTGCACCGGGATCTGCACCCGCCCGAGCGCCGCCTGCACCGCGGATTCCGCCAGCAGGGCCAGTTCCCGCCGGTCCGCGGCGCGGCCCGGCGCGATCTCCGGGCACACGTGCACCTCCAGCACCAGACCGCGCAGTGCCGCGACCCGCCGCAGCGAGGCGATGAGCGACTCCGGCCCGATGAACGCCGGCTGGGTCGTCTCCCGCCCGTCGGCGAGCCGGAACCGCAGCGCGAGCGGCCGCACCGGGACCCCGCCGTCGATCGCGGCCTGGAAGGTCGCCGGGCGGAACCGGCCCGAGCCGAGACCGCACCAGGTGGTGCCTTCCGGCGTCACGCTCACGAGTGATCCGCCGCGCATCGCGTCGGCGAGTTCGTCCATCGTCGCGGGCAGGCTCCGCAGGTTCTCCCGGTCGAGGAAGATGCTGCCGCCGCGGCGCACCAGCAGGCCGAGCACCGGCCAGGCGCCGACCTCCTTCTTGGCGAGCGCCCGCATCGGCTGGACGGCGTTGACCGCGATGATGTCCAGCCACGAGATGTGGTTGTTCACCACGAGCGCGCCACGGCCGGGCACGGCACGGAACCGCTCGTCGCCGAGCACGCGCAGCTTCACCCCGAAGGATTTCAAGATCCCGACGAAGAGCAGGCGCACCAGCCGTTCCCGGGGCATACCGCGCAGCACGAGCACCAGCGGCGCCGACAGGAAGGCGCCGAAGATGACGCCGATCGCCGCGGTGAACCGCAGGACGCGCCGGCCGAACGCCACCGTCGGCGCCCCTTCGCTCAGGCAGCCGTCGCCGCACGGCGACTTCGGCATCCAGGCGTGGGTCATCCCTGCACTCCCAGGAAGTACTTGAGGTATCGCTCGTCGACGTTGTGCAGATCCAGCAGGACGAAGAAGTCCGCGACACCGAAATCCGCGTCGAGCGCGGGCGGGCCGTAGATCTTCGCACCCAGGCGGGTGTAGCCCTTGATGAGCGGCGGGAGGATCGCGCGGGCGGGCCGCTCGACACCCTCGGTCCGCCACGGGTTGAGCGGCGTCACCCGAAGGGATTCATCCGCGTAGTGCTTGGCGCGCAGGACATCCCAGACGCCCGCCGCGTAGGCTCCGCCGTCGGTCAGCGGCACGGAGGCGCAGCCCGCGAGATACCGGTGGCCCGCCAGCAGCATGTAGCGCCCGATCCCCGCCCAGACGAGGCTCACCACGGCGCCGCTGCGGTGATCGGGATGCACGCACGAACGCCCCGTCTCGACCAGCGAAGGCCGCAGCGAATCGAGCGCGGTGAGATCGAATTCGCTGTCGGAGTAAAGCTTTCCCGCCCGCGCGGCCCGATCGGGCGGCAGCATCCGGTACGTGCCCACGATCTCGCCGGTGTTGTCGTCCCGCACCACGAGGTGGTCGCAGAACTCGTCGAAGTAGTCGACGTCGAGCCCGGGTTCGAGGGAATTGAGCGTCGCCCCCATTTCCTCGGCGAACACCTGATGGCGAAGGCGTTGCGCGGCAACGACTTCTTCGTTCCCGTTCGCCACGAGAAGGGAGTAACGCGGCGCATCGGCCGGGAGTTCGACACCTGCCTGGTCAGTACTGACGAGGAGCTGTGACGTCGTCATGACCCAGGTCTACCCCTCAGGGGGTACCAACGACAATGCGCCCGATGGCCGAATAGTGCACGTTCAGTTAATTGCGGGTTCTCAGGGTTCTCTCAGGCTGGAAGATCACTTTCGGATCACAGAAAAGGGACCGCCCGGGAAATAAATCCCGGACGGTCCGCTCCTAACGAAGGACTCAGCCCTTGCGCTTCTGGACCTCTTCGGTCAGCTGCGGCGCGACGTTGAACAGGTCGCCCACCACACCGAAGTCGGCGATCTCGAAGATCGGCGCCTCGGCGTCCTTGTTGACCGCGATGATGGTCTTCGAGGTCTGCATACCCGCGCGGTGCTGGATCGCGCCGGAGATGCCGAGCGCGATGTACAGCTGCGGCGAGACCGTCTTACCGGTCTGGCCGACCTGGAACTGCGCCGGGTAGTAGCCCGAGTCGACGGCGGCGCGGGAAGCACCGACGGCGGCACCGAGCGAGTCGGCGAGCGCCTCGACGACGTCGAACTTGTCGGCCGAGCCGACACCGCGCCCACCGGAGACGACGACCGAGGCCTCGGTCAGCTCCGGCCGGTCGCCGCCGACGATCGGCTCGACGCCGGTGATCCTGGCGGACTTCGCCGGGTCACCCGCGGGGACCTCGACGGTCTCCTCGGCGGCGGCACCCTCGGCCGGGGCCGCCTCGACCGCGCCCGGGCGGACCGAGATGACCGGGATGCCCTTGGTGGACTTGGACTTCACCGAGAACGCGCCACCGAAGATGGACTGGTCGACGCTGCCGTCGCCGTTCACGCCGACGGCGTCGTACAGCAGACCGGAGCCGAGGCGGACCGCGACCCGGGCGGACACCTCCTTGCCCTCGGCGCTGGCCGCGACGAGCACGGCGGCCGGGGAGGTCCGCTCCGCGAGCGCGGCGAGGACGTCCACCTTCGGGGTGACCAGGAAGCCGGTGGCGTTGTCGCCCTCGGCGACGTACACCTTGGCGGCGCCGTGCGCGGCGAGGGCTTCCTTCGCCTTGGCGGCGGTGCCGGTCGGGCCGACGACGACCGCGGACGGCTCACCCAGTTCACGAGCGGCGGTCAGCAGCTCGAGCGTGACCTTCTTGACTTCACCGTCGACGTGGTCGACGAGGACGAGTACTTCAGCCATTTCCCTATTCCTCCTCGAAACCTGTCTCAGATGAGCTTCTGCGCGACCAGGTAGGCGGCCACCTTGCTGCCGCCGTCACCCTCGTCCTCGACGCGCTCGCCGGCGGTGCGCGGCGGCTTCGGGGAGGCTTCGAGCACGGACGACCAGGCGTTGCCGAGGCCGACCTCGCCGGCGTCGACGCCGAGGTCCGCGACGGTCAGCGTCTCGACCGGCTTCTTCTTCGCGGCCATGATGCCCTTGAAGGAGGGGTAGCGCGGCTCGTTGATCTTCTCGCCGACGCTCACCACCGCGGGCAGGTTCGCCTCGAGGTGCGTGACGCCGTCCTCGGTGTAGCGGTCGGCCTTGATCGAGGTGCCCTCGACGGTCAGCTCGTTCACGTGGGTCAGCTGCGGCAGGCCGAGCAGCTCGGCGATGATCGCCGGCACGGCGCCACCGCGGCCGTCGGAGGCCTCGTTACCGGTGATGACCAGGTCGAAGCCTTCGACCTTCGAGATCGCGGCGGCGAGCACCTTGGCGGTGGCGATCGCGTCGGAGCCGTGCAGGGCCTCGTCGGAGACGTGGATGGCCTTGTCGGCACCCATGGACAGCGCCTTGCGGATCGCGTCGGTCGCGCGGTCGGGACCCACCGAGACGACGGTGACCTCGCCCTCGCCGGCTTCCTTGATCTTCAGGGCTTCTTCGACGGCCTTCTCGTTGATCTCGTCGAGCACGGCGTCGGCGGATTCGCGGTCAAGAGTGTTGTCGGCACCGGAGAGCTTCCGCTCCGAGTAGGTGTCCGGTACCTGCTTGACCAGGACAACGATGTTCGTCATGGGTCTACTTCGACCTCCCGTTGGTGGCCGGCGTCGGCCACGGGGCAACAGCTCTACTGGCCGGTAGATTAGGGCCATTTCAGCGTCGCGGCCCCCCGAGGTGACCTCATTCACCTGGATGCACGTTTTACTGGGACCATCGTCCAGGTAATTCACCCGTAAGTGAGTGTTACCGGCCGACTAACCCGAACGGCCGTATTCCGGGGTACTCGCGCCGAGGGTGAGGCGATAGCCTGCCCGACCATGCGTTCCATGCCCGGCCCCGTCGCCGTGATCACGGACTCCACCGCCTGCCTTCCCGCCCCGGTCGCCGAACGCTGGGGAATCGGCGTCGTTCAGGTGCAACTGCAGGTCGGAGAGCAGTTCGACGAAGAGAACCGCTACGACCGCGAGGAGATCATCGGCCATCTGCGCGCCGGGACCCCGGTGAAGACGGCGCCGCCCGAGGTCGCCGCGTTCTTCTGGGCGTTCCAGGACGCCGCGAGCAAGGGCGCCTCCGCGATCGTCAGCATCCACATCTCGGGCCGCATGTCGGAGACGGTGAACGCCGCCCGCGAGGCCGCCCAGCAGGTGAACGTCCCGGTGCACGTCCTCGACAGCGGGACCACCGGCATGAGCCTCGGTTTCGCGGCGACCTCGGCGGCCAAGGTCGCCGCCGCCGGCGGGCAGGCCACCCGGGTGATCGACGCGGCCGAACGCCGGTTCCGCGGCAGCCGGGAGATCCTCTACGTCGACACGCTGGAGTTCCTGCGCCGCGGCGGCCGCATCGGCGCCGCGCAGGCCTTCCTCGGCTCGGCGTTCTCGATCAAACCCCTGCTGACGGTGAAGAACGGCGAGGTCGCCCCGCTGACCCGGGTGCCGGGCCAGCGGCGGGCGCTCAACAAACTCGTCGACCTCGCGGTGGAGTGCGCGGGCGATCAGGACGTGGAGGTCGCCATCACCCGGTTCGGCCCGGACGAACGCGATCTCGAGATCGGCGGACGGCTGCGGGCGCGGCTGCCGCATATGGTCGACAGCACCCTGGTGGACGCCAGCATGATCCTCGGCGCCCACCTCGGCCCCGGCGCCATCGGCATCACGGTTTCGCCGGTGTGACCCGCTTCGACGGGATCAGCGCCAGCACGATCGGGAGCACCGCGCCCAGCGCCGTCGTCACGACGATCAGCACCTGGTCCACCGGCTCGAAATGCGAGACGTGCCCCAGGTGGTAGAGGAAGTGCGGGAGCCCGAAACAGAAGGTGGCGAGCGCGGCGAGCCTGGCCACGGCGGTCGTCCCGATCACGGCGGCGCCGATCAGGATCGCGGAAAGCGCCAGGTTGAGGCCGCCGAAGTCCTGGATCAGGTGTTCGTTGAAGGGGCCGTCCATCGCCACCCAGCCGGTGCGGAACCCCGGGAAGTCCCGGTAGAAGCCCTCCGGGCTGATCAGCGGCCACAGCCCGACGGGCAGTTCGATGAGACCGAAGACGACGAGCAGTACGCGGGTGAATGTCCGTTGCATACCTCCTGGACTGGACAGCGCCGCGAAACGTGACACACGGGCCGAGTGACCGGCCGGTAGGGTCGCGGCGTGACCACCCCAGCCACCAGGGCCGAAGCGCTGCACCTCACCGGTGAACGCACCGTGCCGGGCATCGCCGAGGAGAATTACTGGTTCCGGCGCCACGAGGCCGCGTATCAAAAGCTCCTGTCGCTGTGCGAAGGCAAGACCGTCCTGGAGGCCGGGTGCGGCGAGGGTTACGGCGCCGGGCTCATCGCCACGGTCGCCGAGCGGGTGCTCGCCCTCGACTACGACGTCCCCACCACCGAGCACGTCGCCCGCCGCTACCCCGGCATCGGCGTGGCCAGGGCGAACCTGGTGTTCCTGCCGCTGCGCGACGCCTCGGTCGACGTCGTCGCCAACTTCCAGGTGATCGAGCACCTCTGGGACCAGGGCGCCTTCCTCGCCGAATGCCGCCGCGTGCTCTCCCCCGGCGGACGGCTGATCGTCACCACGCCCAACCGGCTGACCTTCACCCCGGACAGCGACACCCCGCTCAACCCGTTCCACACCAGGGAACTCGCACCGTCCGAATTGGACGGACTGCTGCGCGGCGCCGGTTTCGAGGTCGAGACGCTGCACGGCCTCCACCACGGCGAGGGTGTCGCGAAGCTGGACGCCAAGTACGGCGGCTCGATCATCGACGCGCAGCTCGACGTCGTCATGGGGCAGCTGCCCGGGCAGGCGACCTGGCCTGCCGAACTGCTCGCCGACGTCGAAGCCATCCAGGCCACGGACTTCGCGATCCACGGCGAAGACCTCGACGCCAGCCTCGATCTCGTGGCCGTGGCGGTGCGCGGATGAGCGAGTACGAAGGCACGTTCTGCCTCGTCGTGCACAGCCACCTGCCGTGGCTGCCGCACCACGGGTCCTGGCCGGTCGGCGAAGAATGGCTTTACCAGGCGTGGGCGCACTCCTATCTGCCGATGGTCGACCTCCTGCGCCGCTTCGCCGACGAGGGCCGCGAGGACGTCCTCACCCTCGGGATGACGCCGATCCTCGCCGCCCAGCTTGACGACCCGTACTGCATCGACGCCTTCCACGACTGGCTCGGGCATTGGCAGCTGCGCTCCTGGCACGCGTCCACGCTGTGGCGCGGCGACCCGCTGCTGCGCGAGCTCGCGGCGAGCGAATACCGGACGGCGCTCAAGGCATCGGAAGAACTCGAAACCCACTGGCGGCACGGTTTCTCGCCGATCCTTCGGTCCTTTGTGGACAACGGGACGATCGAACTGCTCGGCGGCCCCCTGGCGCATCCGTTCCAGCCGCTGCTCGATCCGGCGGTCCGCGACTTCATGCTGCGCGGCGGGCTGGCCGACACCGCGCTGCGGATCGGACGGCGTCCCGAGGGCATTTGGGCACCTGAATGCGGTTACGCGCCCGGAATGGAAGCCGGATACGCCGCCGCGGGCGTCCGGCGGTTCATGGTCGACGGGCCGTCCCTGCACGGCGACACCTCGGCGGCGCGGACCGTCGGTGATTCCGACGTCGTCTGCTTCGGCCGCGACCTCGAAGTCACGTACCGCGTCTGGTCGCCGAAGGCCGGCTACCCCGGCCATGCCGCGTACCGCGACTTCCACACCTGGGCGCACGAAGTCGGCCTCAAACCGTCCAGGGTGACCGGCAAGACCGTCGAGCCACCGGACAAGGCGCCGTACGACCCGGCGATGGCGACGGCCACCCTCGGCGGCCACGTCCAGGACTTCGTCGACACCGTCGTCGCCCGCCTGCGTTCGCTCAAGGCCGAGCACGGCCGCGAATCGCTCGTCGTCGCCGCGTACGACACCGAACTCTTCGGACACTGGTGGCACGAGGGCCCGGCCTGGCTCGAAGGTGTCCTGCGCGCGCTGCCCGAGGCGGGCGTCCGCGTCACCACGCTCAAGGGCGCGCTCGAAGCGGGTCACCTCGGCGGGAAGGTCGATCTCCCGGCGTCGTCGTGGGGCTCGGGCAAGGACTGGCGGGTCTGGGACGGCGAGCAGGTCGCCGACATGGTGCGGGACAACGCCGCGCTGCAGCACCGGATGCTGGACCTGGTCACCGGGATGGACACGACGACCCGCGACGCCGTCCGCGACCAGGCCGTCGCCGAGGCGATGCTGGCGCTGTCGAGCGACTGGGCGTTCATGGTCACCAAGGATTCCGCCGCCGACTACGCGCGGCGGCGGGCGAAGGTGCACACCGAACGGTTCGACACGCTCGCCGGGCTGCTCCGCGACGGTGCGCTCGACCGCGCGCGGGAGACCGCGGCCGCGTTCCGGCGCGACGACGGACCGTTCGGCCACGTCGACGCGCGTGATCTGCTGAGGAAATGACGAAAGGGAGAGCATGGGGATCCACGACATTCCGCTGAAGACGCTCGCGGGCGAGGACACGACGCTCGGCGCGCTCGAGGGCAAGACGCTGCTGGTGGTGAACGTGGCGTCGAAATGCGGGCTGACGCCGCAGTACACCGGGCTGGAGAAGCTGCAGGAACGCTACGCGGACAAGGGTTTCTCCGTCGTCGGGTTCCCGTGCAACCAGTTCGCCGGCCAGGAGCCGGGCACCGCCGAGGAGATCCAGACCTTCTGCTCGACGACGTACGGCGTTTCGTTCCCGCTGTTCGAAAAGCTGGACGTGAACGGCGAAACCCGGCACCCGCTCTACGCCGAGCTGACCAAGGCGGCCGACGCGGAAGGCGCCGCCGGGGACGTGCAGTGGAATTTCGAGAAGTTCCTCGTCGCCCCGTCCGGTGAAGTGGTGGGACGATTCCGCCCGCGCACCGAACCCGAGGACGAAGTGATCACCAAGGCGATCGACGCCACGATCGGCTGACCCGCGCTTTCCACCGAACAGGCCGGCTCTCCGGAGCCGGCCTGTTTCCTTTTCCGGCGATCCGGTGACCAAAGTCCTCGAACACCCCCGGCACTCGCGCGATGGCCGGTTGCTCGATCACAAACCCTTGCCACACAAGGGAAATACTGACATTCGTCGGTGAAGCGCCGTACCCGATTGCACTATGGCGCCGCCCCGCGGACAGGGGAACACTCTTTCGTCGGGAGTCCCGCACTTCGTCAACGCCGACAACCAGAAAAGTGTGGCCGAAATGATCGAGAACAATATGATCCCGGACGATTTCCTCTCCCTCGCGAGCGTGCAGGCGGCCGAAGAGGACTCGTTGCTGAACCGGCAGAACGTGGTGGGTGTCGCGCTCGGTACCAAATGGTCCGGGGGCAGGGACACCGGTGAGAAGGCGATCACCGTCCTCGTCGACACGAAGATGCCGCACGAGATGCTGCGTGACGACGACCTCGTCCCCGCGACGCTGGCGGGCGTGCCCACCGACGTCCAGGAGGTCGGCGTGCTGCAGGCGGGCCGCAGTATCGCGCCACCGAAGGCGAACGGCTCATCCACCGTGCTCGACGACGTCCCGGCGCCGGCCCTGAGCCGCCCCGACGAACTCGCCCGTGAGCAGGTCGGTCCGTTCACCCTCGCCAAGAAGTTCCGCCCGGCGTTCGGCGGGCTCAGCGTCGGGCACTTCAAGATCACCGCCGGCACCTACGGCACCGCGGTCTACGACGCGACGGCGCTGCCCGGCAAACCGCCGCGGTACTACATCCTGAGCAACAACCACGTGCTGGCGAACTCCAACGCGGCCGCCATCGGCGACCCGATCCTGCAGCCCGGCCCGTTCGACGGCGGCGTTGTCCCCACCGACGTCATCGCCAGGCTGAGCCGGTTCGTGCCGATCAAGTTCATCCAGCCGGGGCAGCCGGTGCCGTTGAACTTCGTCGACGCCGCGATCGCCGAAGGCCAGTTCCACGACCTCGACCGGCGGATCTTCTGGGTCGGCGAACTCAAGGGCACCAACGTGGCGCCCGCGGTCGGCACGCTCGTGCAGAAGACCGGCCGGACCACGAACTGGACGACCGGGCGGATCACGAACATCAACGCCACCGTCGACGTGAACTACGGCGGCGGCCGGGTGGCCCGGTTCGCGCAGCAGCTGCTGACCACCGACATGTCGGCCGGTGGCGACTCGGGCAGCCTCGTGGCGGACCTGAGCGAGAACGCCGTCGGCCTGCTGTTCGCCGGCTCGCCGGTGGTCACCGTGATCAACCGGATCTCGCTGGTCGAAGCGTCGCTCGGGATCCGGGTGCATCCGTAGTGGCCGACGAAGTCTCCGACATCGACGCCGCGCTGGTGGCGGCGTCCCGGTGGCTCGACGACGTCCCGGGAGTGGTCGGCGTCGGGCAGGGCGAGGCCGAGGGGGCACCCACGGTCGACGTGTGGATGAACCCCGGTCACGACCCCGGGCAGCTGCCTTCTCAGCTGCTCGGGGTGCCCGTCCGGGTCCGGGATTCGGGTGGGCCGGTGGAGACTCAGCCGGACTGACCCGCTTCGATGACCGCGCGATTGCGGGCCGCGACGGTCGCCGCGTCCGCCTTCACCACCCGCCGGTCGTAGGTGAGCAGGCCGTTGACCTCGTTCTCGACGTCGGTGGTCTGGGTGTAGATCGCGCCGGAAAGGCCGGTTCCGGCGATGATCCGTTCGAGTTGTTCGCTGACCTCGGCATAGCGCTTCGTCAGCTGTGCCGAGGTCGGCGTCATCTCGTAGGCCTGCGGCTCCCCCGGCCAGCGGTGCTCGTCGAGGACCAGGCCGAGGCCGCCGTACTCACCGTCGACGATCACCCTGCCGTCCTTCACCGCGGGCTTTCCCGGCCCGACGTAGGTGTGGTCGTCGTAGACGTCGCCCGCGCCGGTGTCCGGCCGCGAGAAGCAGCAGTTCACCCCGCTGTTCGCGACGACGAGCCTGGTCGGGTCCAGGTCCCTCACCAGCTTCGCGATCCGCGCGGTGTCGAATTCGCCCCAGCCCTCGTTGAACGGCACCCAGCCGACGATCGAGGTCACCCCACGCAACTGCTCGATCATCTCGATCAGTTCCGCCTCGAACCGCGCCTTCGCCTCCGGCACCGGATCGGGCGCCGTCCCTGGCGGGCCGTCGAAGGAGACGGTGAGCGACGGCATGTCCTGCCAGACGAGCAGGCCCAGCCGATCCGCCCAGTGATACCAGCGCTCCGGCTCGACCTTGACGTGTTTGCGGACGAAGTTGAAGCCGAGTTCCTTGGTCTTCTCCAGGTCGAACCGCAACGCCTCGTCGGTGGGGGCGGTGTGGATCCCGTCCGGCCAATAGCCCTGGTCGAGCGGGCCGTGGAGGAAGGTGATCCGGCCGTTGAGCGCGATCCGCGGCCTGCCCTGGACGTCGGTGACCGTCCCGATCGTGCGGAGCCCGGTGTAGGACTCGACGACGTCCAGCGGGTTGCCGCTTTCGTCGAGTAGGCGGACCTGGAGGTCGTAGAGATACGGATCGTCGGGTGTCCAGAGGCGCGGCGAAGGGACCTCCGCGCGCAACTGCTGTCCTGCCTCTCCCTCGACGCGTGCCACTTCCGGGCCGTCGGGCTCGCTCACGATCAGCTCCACCCGGGCGCCGCCTGTGACCTTCGGCACAACCGTCACACCTTCGAGATCCGGCGTCGTCTGGAGATCCCGGACGTGCGCGGACGGCACGGGCTCCAGCCAGACGGTCTGCCAGATACCCGACGCGGCGGTATAGAAGATCCCTTCCGGGGCGTTCCGCTGCTTGCCGACGGGGTGGGTCGAGGCGTCGGTGCGGTCCGTCGCGCGGACGGTCAGTTCCTGCGATCCCGACGGGCGCAACACGCCGGTGATGTCCGCGCTGAAGGCCGTGTATCCGCCTTCGTGGACGGCCACCTTCTGGTTGTTGACCCAGACCTCGGCGGACTGGTCGACGGCGCCGAAGTGGAGCAGCACGCGCTGACCGTCCCAACCGGACGGGACCTCGAAAACCCTGCGATACCAGAGGGTTTCGTCCCGCCGTCCGATACCGGAGAGCGCCGACTCCGGCGGGAACGGCACCAGGATCCGCTCGCCGTATCCGTTCCGGCCGGGTGCGCCGCTGCCCGCGTACTCCCAGACGCCGTTGAGGTTCAGCCAGCGTTCGCGGACCAGCCGCGGACGCGGGTACTCCGGCAGCGCGCCGCCGGGCCCGACGTGTGCGGACCACGGCGTCGAGAGCACCGGTTCGACGGACTTGAAGGCCGGTCCGGCCGCGTTCACCGAAGACGTCATCGACCCGATGGTGGCAAAGATCGTCGCTCCTGTCGCCCTCGATCGGGTTCACCGGGAGGGGTGATCGCCCCGTCCCGGTGACGACCGACTCACGAGTAACCTCCACCCATGCGCGTGCTGATGTTGTCGTGGGAGTACCCACCCGTGGTCGTCGGCGGACTCGCACGGCACGTCCACGCCCTGGCCAGGCATCTCGCCCGGCAGGGGCACGACGTGGTCGTCCTGTGCCGTCACACGGCGGGCACCGACGCCGAGACCCACCCGAGGACCGATCGCGTGGTCGAAGGCGTCCGGATCATCCGGGTCGCCGAGGATCCGATGCACGTGACCTTCGAACGGGACCTCGTCGCGTGGACGCTGGCCATGGGGCACGCGATGGTCCGCGCCGCCACCGACCTGCTGCGCACCTGGCAGCCGGACGTGGTGCACGCCCACGACTGGCTGGTCACCCATCCCGCGATCGCGATCGCGGAGGCCGCGCGGGTGCCGCTGGTCGGCACGATCCACGCCACCGAGGCCGGGCGGCACTCCGGCTGGCTCTCGCATCCGCTGAACCAGCAGGTTCACTCCGTCGAATGGTGGCTCGCGAACCGCTCGGACGCGCTGATCACCTGTTCGCAGGCCATGCGCCGCGAGGTGGCGCACCTGTTCGAGGTCGACGGCGACGCGGTCACCGTGATCCACAACGGCATCGAGGAACGCACCTGGCAGGTGCCCGCGGAGGAGGTCGCGCACGCGCGCGAGGTCTACAGCCCCTCCGGCGCGCCGTTGCTGCTCTACTTCGGACGACTGGAGTGGGAGAAGGGCGTGCAGGACCTGCTCGCCGCGCTCCCCCGGATCCGCCGCGCCAAACCGGGGACGCGGCTGGTCGTCGCCGGCAAGGGACGGCATCTGGAGGAACTGGTCGACCAGGCCCGCAAGCTGCGCGTGCGCCGCGCGGTGGACTTCGTCGGGCATCTGTCCGACCGCGAACTGCGCGCCGTGCTGGCCGCGGCCGACGCCGTCGTGCTGCCCAGCCGGTACGAGCCGTTCGGGATCGTCGCGCTGGAGGCGGCGGCCGCGAAGGCGCCGCTGGTCGCTTCGACCGCGGGCGGGCTCGGCGAGGTCGTCGTCGACGGCGAGACCGGCCTGGCGTTCAGCCCCGGCGACGTCGACGCCCTCGGGGACGCCGTCGAGGCGGTGCTGGACGACGAGGTCGCCGCCGCCCGGCGGGCGCTGACCGCTCAGTCGCGCCTGGCGGCGGACTTCGACTGGGGGCGGATCGCCGAGGCGACCGTCGCGGTCTACCGGCGGGCTCGCGTCGGGGAGCCGGTGGAACTGGGGCGGCCGAAGATCGCGACCGGGAACGCCTTCGAGCCCTGATCCCGCCTGGTGTTTCGTGGTGCGAAAGCCACTTTCGCAACCTTCAACGTTGCGAAAGTGGCTTTCGCAACGTTGGCGGGGTGCGCGGTCGGCCGTGTCAAGGCATGTCGCGAAAGCCACTTTCGGGACGTCTGATGTCCCGAAAGTGGCTTTCGCGACATGCGCGCCGCCGCGGGAAGGCGGGGGCGGAGGGGAATCCGGGACGTCGGGGGACCCGGATCCCCCTCCACGAGCGTCGCGGGTCGCGAGGGGCGCGACCCCCGGGGCTGCTCTAGGTGACGCCGGTCAGAAGTGGCACGGCCGGACACAGTCCGGCTGCGCCGAGACCCCGGCCGAAGCGGACACCGCCGGGGCGGCGAGGGCGACGGCGAGGACGGCGAAGGTCGCGGCCAAGAGGGTTCTCAACTGCTTCTTCATGGTGGCTCCTCGGGAAACGGGCGGAATCCCCACCCGGCGCAGAGCATCCGCGCGACCCGCCGCCGAAACAACGGGGGTATCACTACGTACCCCTACCTAATCGCGGTCCGTGACCGTTTCGTCCGGTCCCGTGAGTGTGATCAGAGCCGTAACTCGCGTGCTTGGAGCCGGATCATCGTGTTACGCCTCCAAGCACGCGAGTTACGCCTTCGATCACGCATGTTCGGCATGAAAAAGCCGCGAAGGCCCCGTCCACGGTGGTGTGGTGAGGACGGGGCCTCCGCGACGGGCGCACGCCCGACAGGCGCTACCGGAGGGGCGCGCGCGTGAAGCGGGTCCGGTGGCGGGGAGCCGCCGCCACCGGACCCGTTGGGCCACACCGTCCCAAACCGGTGTGGAACCCGGCCGCCCCGCGTCAGGTAGAGGCGGCCGGAGCCTGGATCAGTGAGTGGTCAGGTATCGCGCGTACGCGCCGGTGGTGAGGAAGCTCGGCAGCTTCTCGCCCAGCGCGGTCTCGGTGAAGATCTCGTAGGCGTCGCCGAGCCGGTTGCCCTCGCCCAGTTCCGCCCGCACCGAGGTCAGCTCTTCGTCCAAATAGGACACGGCCAGCTCACGGGTGAGCGCGGTGCCGTCTTCGAGCTTCGTGCCGTTGCGGATCCACTGCCACACCTGGCAGCGGGCGATCTCGGCGGTGGCGGCGTCCTCCATCAGGTTGTGGATCGCCGCCGCGCCGGTGCCGCGCAGCCACGCGTCGATGTAGCGCAGCGCGACGTTGATGTTGGCGCGGACACCCGCTTCGGTGACCTCGCCGCCCGCGCTGGCGACGTCGAGCAGATCCTCGGCGGTGACGACGACGTCCTCACGGAGCTTGCCGAGCTGGTTGGGCCAGCCGCCGAGCACCTCGTCGAACACCTCGCGGCAGACCGGGACGAGGCCGGGGTGCGCGACCCACGAGCCGTCGAAACCGTCGTTCGCCTCGCGTTCCTTGTCCTGGCGGACCTTCTCCAGCGCGGTCGCGTTGATCTCCGGGTCCTTGCTCGGGATGAACGCGGCCATGCCGCCGATGGCGTGCGCCCCGCGCTTGTGGCAGGTCCGCACCAGCAGTTCGGTGTAGGCGCGCATGAACGGGACGGTCATCGTCACCTGCGCGCGGTCCGGGAGCACGAAGTCCGCGCCGTGCGACGAGAAGTTCTTGATGACGCTGAAGATGTAGTCCCAGCGGCCGGCGTTCAGCCCGGCGACGTGCTCGCGCAGTTCGTAGAGGATCTCCTCCATCTCGAACGCGGCGGTGATCGTCTCGATCAGCACGGTGGCCCGGACGGTGCCGCGCGGGATGCCGAGTTCCCGTTGCGCCAGCAGGAAGACGTCGTTCCACAGCCGCGCTTCGAGGTGGTTCTCGAGCTTCGGCAGGTAGAAGTACGGGCCGCTGCCGCGGGCCAGCAGCTGGCGCGCGTTGTGGAAGAAGTAGAGGCCGAAGTCGACCAGGCTCGCCGAGACCGGGCGGCCGTCGATGCGGATGTGCTTCTCCACCAGGTGCCAGCCGCGGGGGCGGGCGACGATCGTCGCGGGCTCGTCGCCGATCGTGTAGCGCTTGCCGGCCTCGGTGGTGAAGTCGATGTTGCGGCGGATCGCGTCGTACAGGTTGAGCTGGCCGTCGATGACGTTGTGCCAGGTCGGCGAGGTCGCGTCCTCGAAGTCGGCGAGCCAGACCTTCGCGCCGGAGTTCAGCGCGTTGACCGTCATCTTGCGGTCGGTCGGGCCGGTGATCTCGACGCGGCGGTCTTCGAGACCGGGCGCGGCCGGGGCGACCGACCAGCTGCTGTCGTCGCGGATGGAGCGCGTCTCGGGCAGGAAGCCCAGCGGCTCCTCCCCGGACTGCAGCTTCTCGCGGCGCAGACGGCGCGCGTCGAGCAGCTCGCGGCGGCGGCCGGCGAACGCGTTGTCCAGTTTGGCCACGAAGTCCAGCGCGGCCGGGGTGAGGATCTCGTCGAACCGGTCACCGGCAGGTCCGCAGACGTCGATCCGGTAGTTCAGCTTCTCAACCATGGTGTGCCTCCGCTGGGCTTCGCGAGAGATAGAAGGGAAGGGAGGTGGCGGTCTCCCGGGGGTCGAAAGACCGCCACCCGTCACCTAATTGCGAGTGATCAGAACTGCTCGGCCTCGGTGGAACCGGCGAGCGCGGTGGTCGAGCTCTCCGGGTTCAGCGCGGTCGCGACGTTGTCGAACCAGCCGGTGCCGACCTCGCGCTGGTGCTTCGTGGCGGTGTAACCGCGGTCCTCCGAAGCGAACTCGCGCTCCTGCAGGTCGACGTAGGCGGTCATGCCCTCGCGGGCGTAACCGTGCGCCAGGTCGAACATCGAGTAGTTCAGGGCGTGGAAGCCTGCCAGGGTGATGAACTGGAACTTGTAGCCCATGTGGCCGAGCTCGCGCTGGAACTTCGCGATCGTCGCGTCGTCCAGGTGCTTCTTCCAGTTGAACGACGGCGAGCAGTTGTAGGCCAGCATCTGGTCCGGGTACTTGGCCTTGATCGCCTCGGCGAACTGGCGGGCGACCTCGAGGTCCGGCTTGGAGGTCTCCATCCACAGCAGGTCGGCGTACTCGGCGTAGGCCAGACCGCGGTCGATGCAGGGCTCGATGCCGTTGGTGACGTTGTAGAAGCCCTCGGCGGTGCGCTCGCCGGTGACGTACTTGCGGTCACGCTCGTCGACGTCGCTGGTGATCAGCGTGGCGGCCTGCGCGTCGGTGCGGGCGACGATCAGCGACGGCACGTTCAGCACGTCCGCGGCGAGACGGGCGGCGTTCAGCGTGCGCTCGTGCTGCTTGGTCGGGATCAGCACCTTGCCGCCGAGGTGACCACACTTCTTCTCGGAAGCGAGCTGGTCCTCCCAGTGCACACCCGCGGCACCGGCGGCGATCATGCCCTTCATCAGCTCGAAGGCGTTGAGCGGGCCACCGAAACCGGCCTCGGCGTCGGCGACGATCGGGGCGTACCAGTCGATGTCGGTGTTGCCCTCCGCCCAGTTGATCTGGTCGGCGCGGCCCAGCGCGTTGTTGATGCGGCGGACGACGGCCGGCACCGAGTTGGCCGGGTAGAGGCTCTGGTCCGGGTAGGTCTGGCCGGAGAGGTTGGCGTCGGCGGCGACCTGCCAACCCGACAGGTAGATGGCCTTGAGGCCGGCGCGCACCTGCTGCACGGCCTGGTTACCGGTCAGTGCGCCCAGCGAGTGGACGTAGTCCTCGGTGTGCAGGAGGTCCCACAGCTTCTCGGCGCCGCGGCGAGCGAGCGTGTGCTCCTCGACCACGCTGCCGCGCAGCTTGACCACGTCAGCCGCGGAGTACGAACGCTTCACGCCCGCCCAGCGGGGGTCGGTCTCCCACTGCTTGGCCAGTTCGGCGGCCGCCTGCTCCAGCTGCTGCGCGTGCTGAGTCATCGGATTCTCCCGGTGTTGCGAAGTTTGCGAGTGATCGCCTTTCCTGCCAAGACCCTGACATGACAGGGGAAATCCGATCCAGGCCTCCAATTTGCCAATTTCTGCGAAGCTTCCGTAGCATCTTGCAAAGGTTGCGAATCGCTGATTCGCAACCAGAGGCAAAATCCACGGGCTTGACCGTTCACTGAATCGTTCAGGCCCGGAAACCTTGCGGACAGAGAGGCCTCAGTGGACAAAACCTTCGCCGGAGCGAAGCTGCGGCATCTGCGCGAAAGCCGGTCGATGAGCCAGGCGGATCTCGCTCGTGTGCTGGAGATCTCACCCAGTTACCTCAATCAGATCGAGCACAACTCGCGTCCGCTGACCGTTCCGGTGCTCCTTCGCATCACGCAGGCGTTCGGAGTGGACACCGAGTTCTTCGCGAACAACGACACCGCCCGGCTGGTGGCCGATGTGAAGGAGGCGCTGCTCGACGAGGTCCTCGGCGTGGACGTCACGAACAGCGAGCTCAACGACCTCGCCACGAATCTGCCGACGATCGCCCAGGCCCTGGTCAAACTGCACCGCAGCTACCGCAACGCCGTCGAGAACACCGCCGCGCTGACCACGGAAAACGGGCTGGGCATGCACGGCAGCGCGGCGGGCTCGCTGCCGCACGAAGAGGTCCGCGACTTCTTCTACGAGCGGGAGAACTACGTCGCCGAGCTGGACGAACGCGCCGAACGGATGGCGCACGACATCCCGCTGCAACGCGGTCAGGTGCTCGCGGCGCTGAAGGAGACGCTGATCCAGCGCTACGGCGTCGACGTCACGAGCGAGGGCATCGACGAGACCAACGGCGAACAGCACCGCTACGAACCGGGGCCGCGGGTGCTGCGGCTGGCGCCGAGCCTGCGCGTCGGGCAGCAGGCGTTCCGGATGGCCTCACAGATCGCGCTGCTGGAATACGACGACCTGATCACCGAACTCGCCGACTCGTGGGCGTTCTCCGGACCCGCCGCGCGTTCGCTGGCCCGGGTCGGGCTCGCGAACTACTTCGCGGGCGCGCTGATCCTCCCCTATGGACCGTTCCTGGCGAGCGCCGAACGCTTCCGCTACGACATCGAGCGGCTCTGCGACCACTTCGGCGTCGGCTTCGAGACGGTCTGTCACCGGCTCTCGACGTTGCAGCGTCCCAAGAACCGCGGCGTGCCGTTCTCGTTCGTGCGGGTCGACCGGGCGGGGAACATGTCGAAGCGCCAGTCCGCCGCGGGTTTCCACTTCTCCCGCGTCGGCGGCGCCTGTCCTCTGTGGAACATCTACGAGGCGTTCGCCCAGCCCGGCAAGATCCTCACCCAGATCGCGACCCTGCCCGACGGCAAGAGCTACTTCTGGGTCGCGCGGACGGTGTCCCGCAACATCGGCGGCTACGGCAGCCCCGGAAAGACGTTCACCGTCGGCCTCGGCTGCGAACTGCGGCACGCGAAACGGCTCATCTACTCGACCGGGCTCGACCTCGACGACCGCGCCGCGGCCACCCCGATCGGCATGGGTTGCAAAGTCTGCGAACGCCCGGCCTGTTCGCAGCGCGCGTTCCCGACGATCGGCAAGCAGCTGACCGTCGACGAGAACACCAGCACCTTCGTCCCCTACCCGGCGGTGCCCAAGTCGCCTTGAGCCGCCCTGATCTCCCTGGCAGGGTGACCGGCGACGGCCGCGGCCTGTGACGGCGGCCACCGCACTGGGGAGAAACGCATGATCTTGGTGACCGGGGCAGGCGGCAACGTCGGCTCGGAACTGACCGGAATCCTGGCGCGCGGCGGGCATCCCGTCCGGGCGCTGGTCCGCACGCCGCGGCCGCTGCCGGACGGCGTCGAGGGAGTGACAGGAGATCTCAACGAGCCGACGAGCCTGAAGCCCGCGCTGGAGGGTGTCCGGGCGGTCTTCCTGCTCGGCGGCTACGAGGACATGCCGGGCGCGCTCGCGGTGATGCGCGACGCGGGCGTCGAGCAGGTCACGCTGCTGTCGTCCCGTTCGGTCGTCGGCGGGCACGCGGACAACGCCGTCGCGGGGATGCACATGGCGGCCGAGGCGGCGGTGCGCGCATCGAAGCTGGCGTGGACCTTCCTGCGGCCGAGCGGGTTCATGTCGAATTCGCTGCAGTGGATCCCGCAGCTTCGCGCCGGGGACGTCGTCCGCGAGCCGTTCGCGAACGTCCCGGTGGCGACGATCGACCCATACGACATCGCCGCCGTCGCCGCGGAGTCGCTGACCACGCCGGGACACGAAGGGCTCGCATACGCCATCACCGGCCCTGGTTCGCTCCGGCCCGCCGACCGGCTGCGTGTCCTGAGTGAACTGCTCGGGCGGGAGCTACGGCTGGAACCGCTTTCGGACGCGGAGGCCCGCGTGACGATGAGCGCGGAGATGCCGGAGAAGTACGTCGACGCCTTCTTCCGCTTCTTCGCCGAGGGCGAGTTCGACGACTCGGCGGTCACGGGCGCCGTCCAGGACCTCACCGGCCGGGCGCCGCGGCCGTTCGCGACCTGGGCGCGGACGCATCTGGCCGCGTTCCGCTAGCCGGCGACCGGGTCGCCGATCCGCCCGAGGAACAGCGGCGACCCGGTGGCCGTGTCGGTGATGACGAAGAGGAACGGACGGTCGGCGGTCACGGTGCGCGGCAGCTCGGCCGACACAGCGCGGGCGTCGACCCCCGTGGCCGCCGCGGCCTCGGTGCCCTCCTCGTCGACCTGGACGAAGGTCTTGTGCTGCACCGAAGCGATCTGTAGCCGGGCTTCGTCGGTGATGCCGCTGAAGTCGGCGGCGGGCCCGAACGCCGCCGGCATGCCCGCTTCCTTGAGCGGCGCCGACAGGTCCAGCGCGGACCTGACGGTGAACCTGGGCATGGCCAGTTCCACGGTGGCGGGCCGGATCTCGCCGAGCAGCCCGGCGATTCCCTTGCCGCGCAAGGCGTCGATCGCGGCCGGGACGATCACGGTGAAGGCCAGCCGCCCGCCGCGGTAAGGCAACGTGACCGCCTGATACCCCGGCCCTTCGGCGTAACCCAGTTGGATCTCCGGGGCCGTGCGCATCATCGGGACGGTCACCGCCGACCCGTCGGCCCGGGTGAAGGGCGCGTCCACGGTGAGGTCACGGGGGAACTCCCGCGCCCATGGCACTTTCAGGTACAGCGCGTTGGCGAGGACCAGCCGGGTGTCCTCGGTGATCGACTTCTCCGGGAACAGGTCTTCGATCCTCCCCTGGGTCTGGTCCGCCACCGTCCGGTTGATCCGCTCGCGGGCGCCGCCGGGGTCGGTGACGAAGTCCTCGTCGCTCGTCGCCGCACCGAACCGATCACGCAACGCGTCCCGGTACCCGGGCTTGATCCGGAGGCCCCGCTGGATCCAGGCGGTGTTCGACACCTTCAGGTCCTCGTGGCCGGCGACCGGCGGGACGAGAGGTCCGTCTCCGGGAAGACGCAGCACCTTCCGGATCTGCGCGGCGGTGTCGCCCATCGCGCCCGCGCCGACCATCTGCAGCGCCGTGGAGACACTCGCCGGTGACAGCACCAGGTTCTTCTCGCTCGCCAACGCCGGCGCGGTGAGCAGGTCGAGCCCGAAGGCGCCGGCAGCGGTGACCGCCGCGGCCGTGCCGGAGTCCACCTGCTGGGTGACGGGCAGCGGCGCCGGTGGTTCTTCGCGGGCAGGTTCCGCTCCGCAGGCCGTGAGCAGCACGACCAGGCCGAGCACGAAGCACCGAGTCATGACCGGGAGACGGTCTCCGTGCCCGGTTCGGTTGCACCGTGCCCGGCGGAAAGCGGACGTCTCTCCGTCGTGGCCGGGGCCGGTCAGTACATTCAGCATTCGTGCAAGGGATCGAAACGGTGAGCGCCCGAACGGTCGAAGAGGCCGCCAAGCGATTGGCCGGGGTGGTGACCCGCACGCCGCTCGAACCGAACGAGCGGCTCTCGGCGCGGGTCGACGCCCGGGTCTGGCTCAAACGCGAAGACCTGCAGACCGTGCGCTCGTACAAGATCCGCGGCGCGTACAACTTCATCGTCCAGCTCGACGCGGAGCACCGGGAGCGCGGCGTCGTCTGCGCGAGCGCGGGCAACCACGCGCAGGGCGTCGCGTACGCGTGCCGACGGCTCGGCGCGAACGGCCGCGTCTACGTTCCCGGCACGACTCCCCGGCAGAAGCGCGAGCGGATCGCGACGCTGGGCGGCTCGCATATCGAAGTCATCGTCGTCGGTGAGACCTACGAAGACGCCTTCAGCGCCGCGAAGCACGACGCGGAGACGACCGGCGCGACGCTGGTCCCCGCGTTCGACGCGCCGGAGACGGTCGCCGGTCAGGGCACGGTCGCGATGGAGGTCGTCGCGCAGCTCGGGTTCGTCCCGGACGTGATGGTGGTGCCGGTCGGCGGTGGCGGGCTGCTCGCGGGGATCGCCGCGTGGGCCGCGGAACGGGCCCCGGAGATGCGGATCGTCGGCGTCGAACCGGCGGGCGCGACCTGTATGGCGGCCGCGCTGGCGGCCGGTGAGCCGGTGCGGCTCGAAAACGTCGACACCTTCGTCGACGGCGCGGCGGTGGCGCAGGCCGGATCGGTGACCTATCCGCTGGTCCGCGACGGCGGTGTCGAGCTCACCGACGTCGCCGAGGGCGCGATCTGCACGGAAATGCTCGCGATGTACCAGTCCGACGGCGTGATCGCCGAACCCGCGGGCGCGCTCGCGACGGCCGCGCTGGGCACGGCGGTGAAGATCGACCCCGGGCAGATCGTGGTGTGCGTCGTCTCCGGCGGCAACAACGACGTCAGCCGCTACGGCGAAGTGCTCGAACGGTCCCTGATCCACGAAGGACTGAAGCACTACTTCCTGGTGGGTTTCCCGCAGGAGCCCGGCGCGCTGCGGCGGTTCCTCGACGAGGTCCTCGGGCCGGACGACGACATCACGCGGTTCGAGTACGTGAAGCGCAACAGCCGGGAGACCGGTCCGGCGCTGATCGGCGTCGAACTCGCGCGGCCCGGTGACCTGGAAGGCCTGCTGCACCGGCTGGAGGCGAGCCCGCTGCAGGTGGAGCGGGTGGAACCGGGAAGCCCGCTGTTCCACTTCCTGGTCTGAACCGCCGCGGTGGGCCACTGAGGGACTTGTCGGTGGCCTGTGGTCCACTGGTCGCCATGGTGAGCAAGGTCGACGGAGTCCGGAGTCTCGATGCGTTGCGCGAGCTGGTCCACAGCGGCGCGGAGCCCGAGTACCAGCTCTTCTACGGCCACACCCCGCTCAAGAGCGGCCGGATCAACGCGGCCTGCCTGAGCCAGTGGTGGCACGCGCCGTTCGTCGCGGGCGGCGAGCGGTACCCGACCGCCGAGCACTACATGATGGCGAGCAAGGCGGAGCTGTTCGGCGATCACGAGGCCGCGGCCAACATCCGTCAGGCGCCGGACCCCAAGACCGCCAAGATCCTCGGCCGCGAGGTCACCGGATTCGACGCCGAGGTCTGGGAGCGGCACCGCTTCGACATCGTCATCGACGGCAACCTCGAGAAGTTCCGCCAGCACGCCGAGGAGCGCGAGTTCCTGCTGAGCACGGGCGACAAGGTGATCGTCGAGGCGTCCAGGATGGACCTGGTCTGGGGCAGCGGCCTCGCCCGCGAGGACAAGAACGCCACCCGCCCCGACTACTGGCGCGGCCAGAACCTCCTGGGCTTCGCGCTCATGGAGGTCCGGGAGCAGCTGCGCGGCTAGCTTTCGCGTAACTCGCGTGATCAGGAACGTAACTCGCGTGATCAGAGGCGTAACTCATGAGTTACGGCTCTGATCACGCGAGTTACGCCTTCGATCACGCGAGTTACGAGTCGACGCCCAGGGTCTTCTGCAGTGCCTTGTTCGCCTTGCGCGCCATATCCGCGACGGCCTCGCGGCGGGCGGCGTCGGCGGCGTAGTCGTCCTGCCGGTTCCGGACGACGCGCGCCGGCGAACCGACGGCGATCGAGTAGTCCGGGATCTCGCCCCGAACCACGGCGTGCGCGCCGAGGACGCAGCCGCGGCCGACCCGGGTGCCCTTGAGCACGGAGACCTTGGTGCCGATCCAGGTGTCCGGCCCGATCCGCACCGGCGACTTCACGATGCCCTGGTCCTTGATCGGGACGGTGATGTCGGTGGTGACGTGGTCGAAGTCGCAGATGTACACCCAGTCCGCGACGAGCGTGGCCGCGCCGAGCTCGATGTCGAGGTAACCGTTGAGGACGTTCTGCCGCCCGAACACCGCCTTGTCGCCGATACGCAGCGAACCCTCGTGGCAGCGGATCGCGTTGCCGTCGCCGATGTGCACCCAGCGGCCGATCTCCAGCCGCCCGTAGCCGGGGCGGCAGTGGATCTCCACGTCCTTGCCGAGGAACACCATCCCCCGCAGGATGATGTGCGGGTTCGCGATCCGGAACTTCAGCAGCCGCCAGTAGCGGACCAGGTACCAAGGCGTGTACGCGCGGTTTCGCAGCACCCAGCGCAGCGAGTCCCTGGTCAGGAACTTCGCCTGACGCGGATCACGACGGGCCTGGCCCCAAGCGCGGAGCCGCGACAGCGCGGGCGCACCCCACATGGACGTCATACCGGTGACCGTAACCTGTGTTCAGGCCGCCGACCGCAAAGGGGATCACGCGCATGGGCACCAAGCTGATCATCGACACCGACCCGGGGGTCGACGACGCCTTCGCGCTGGCGCTGGCCGCGCAGTCCGAGGACGTCGAACTCCTCGGCGTGACCACGGTGTTCGGCAACGTCCCGCTGAGCCACACCACCTCCAACGCCCGCCGCCTGCTGGAGCTCTTCGGCCGCGACGACGTGCCGGTCGCCGCCGGCGCCGCGCGGCCGCTGGTGTACGACAACGCCAAACCCGCCGGGTTCGTCCACGGCCAGGACGGCCTGTCCGGCCACGCCGGGACGCTGCCGGAGGCGAAGCGCCCGCTCGACGAACGCGGCGCCGTCCGCCTGCTGGTGGATCTGCTGGAGGCCGCCGACGAGCCGGTGACCATCGCCCCGATCGGCCCGCTGACGAATATCGCGCTGCTGCTGGCGGCCCATCCGGACGTCCGCGAGAAGATCGGGCGGATCGTCATCATGGGCGGAGGCGTGACCAAGGGGAACTCCACCACGGCGGCCGAGTTCAACATCTGGAGCGACCCCGAGGCCGCGCGCCGGGTGCTGGTCGACGAGGACATCCCGACGGTGCTGGTGCCGCTGGACATCACGCACCAGTGTTCGGTCGACACGGACTGGCTCGGCAAACTCGCCGCCTCCGGCCCGCTCGGTGCGGCGCTCGAAGCTTTGACCCCGACGTACGTGAAGCACTACACCCCGATCCTCGGCATGCCGGGGATGGTCATGCACGACGCGGTCGCGGTGGCCGAAGCGATCCGGCCGGGCATCCTCGACGTCGACGCGTACCCCGTGGACGTCGAGTGCGGCTTCGGCCCCGCCCGCGGCGCGACGCTGGTAGACCGGCGAAGGCTGCGAAGCACCGACCCGCAAGCCGTGCCCGGCCGCACCATCGACGTCGCGCTGACCACCGACGTCGACGCCTTCCGCGACTTCGTCCTCGGCCGGATCACCGGGGGCCGGTGATGGAGCAGGAAACCTCGCGCCGCCGCAGACTTCCGGTGATCGGCGCGGCCGTGGTCGTCGCGGCCGCGGCCCTGGTCGCCGCCATCACCTTCGCGCCGAAGGACGAGCCGAAGACCGAAGCCGCCGCCGTCCAGTCCTCGGCTCCGCCAGAGCCGCCGCCGTCGTCTTCCGCCCCGGCGGAGATGCCGAAGGAACAGCCGAAGGTCCCGCAGCAGATGGGGCTGGAGTTCGACGCCTGGGTGTCGAAGACCAGCGGCTGGCTCGACATCCCGCTGCGCGCGATGACCGGCTACGCGAAGACCACCGTCACGCTGAGCAAGGAAACGCCGGGCTGCCGCCTTTCCTGGGTGACGCTGGCCGCGCTCGGCAAGATCGCCTCCGACCACGGCCGCGCCGCCGGTTCGGGCCTGAACGCCGACGGCGTGCTGACCAAACCGCTCGGCGCGGTCGAGGTCCGCGACTTCTACAACAAGGTCGTCTCGTCCGCGAACGCCAGCGGCCCGCTGCAGCTGACGCCGTCGGTATGGAACCAGTTCCAGGCCTCGGCCACCGGTGGGAAGCCGGATCCGCAGAACATCGACGACGCCACGCTCACCGCCGGCCGGGCCCTGTGCGCGGGCGGCCGTGACCTCGGCCAGGGCCAGACGTGGTGGAACGCGGTGAGCACCCTGCAGCCCGCGCCGCTGCTGATGCACCGCACGCTCGCGACGGTGAACGTCTACGGCACGGTCGGCCAGAGCCCGCAGCCGCCGAACGCGGCGGCCCTGAGCGCGGTCAACTTCGCCATCGACAAGATCGGGCTGCCCTACGTCTGGGGCGGCAACGGCACCGGCGGCGGCGACCCCGGTTTCGACTGCTCCGGCCTGACGACGGCCGCGTACGCGAGCGCCGGGGTGAAGCTCATGCGCACCGCCCACACGCAGTACCACAGCGTGAACAAGGTGACCGATCCCCAGCTGGGCGACTTGATCTTCTACGGCGAGCCGAACACGAAGATCCACCACGTCGGGCTGTACATCGGGAACCAGCAGATGATCGACGCCCCGCAGACCGGGCAGGCGGTGCAGGTGCACACCTACCGGAAGCAGGGCGACGATTACGCCGGAGCGGGCCGCCCGACGGCTTAGCCCGAGGGGCCGTGTTCAGCCGCGGTAGTACTCGGCGAGCGCCGCGAACGCGGCCTTGGGTTCCCACGGCATGCCCGGATAGGTTTCGCCGTCGCCGTTTTCCAGGACTTTGACGATGCCGAGGCTGGCCAGGTCCAGGTCACGGCGAGGGTCGTCGGGACGGTGCGGGTAGTTGGAGAGCGCGAAAAGGTAGACGAAGGCGGCGTCGACACCTTCGGCGTCGAAGATCTCCAGCAGCTCGCGCAGGTACTCGGCCTGCCCGGCCTCGTCGCGGTCGTACTCCCCGTTCAGCCGGACCGGGCGGCCGATCTCGTCGTGTTCGACGATCTCCATACTGCGCGGGGCCAGCTCGCCCGCGCCGCGCCAGGTGGCCGTGCCGAAGCCGGTGATCGCGAGCGGCTTTCCTTGCGCCACAAGGGCGCGCACCCCTTCCTGGAACCGGTCGGCCACCTCCGCGGACCGGATGAGTTCGACCGCCATGATGTCGAAGAGGGTCCAGTCGACCCGCTCGAACGGGATGCAGGCGTAGGTGACCTTCCCGAGAAAGCGCTCACGGACCGTCGCCACGGCCTCCTCGAGGAAATCGTTGAGCCGCGCGCTCGCCTCGGCGACCCGCTCACCCAGGCTCTCCGGCCTGCCGAAGAGCCGTTCGAGTCGCTCGGCGATGTCGTCACCGGGCAGGAATCCGTGGTCCATGAGGCTCAGCTCGACGCCGGTGACGAACACGACTTCGGCTCCCGACCGCCGGACCCGCTCCGCCCGCCGCGCGCAGTCGGCGAACAACGCCAGCATCTCCTCGGGCGTCAGCTCCAGTGGGTAGGGCGAGAACCAGACCTCCAGCCCGAGTTCGGCGGCGAGGTGGGCGGCCTGTTCCAGCCGTTCCGGGTCGCCGCCGACGAGATGCACGGCGTTGCAGTGCAGGTCGTCGCGGATGATGGCCAGCTCCCGTTTCACCAGGTCGAGATCGAAGTTCTCGCGGGAGTTCTCGCCGCCCCTGACGAAGCCGGTGTCGTAGGCGATGCCTTTGGCACGCATGGGTTCGGTCCTCTCGTGTCGGAATGTGGTGCCCGAGACTAGGCGGAAATTTGCGTGCACGCAAATTTGCGTCCGCGCAATTTTGGTGGGACACTCGGCCGGTGACCGGATTGCGCGACCAGAAGAAGCAGGCGACCAGAAAGACCTTGCGCGAGGCGGCACTGCGGCTGGCCCTGGAGCGTGGCCCCGAAAACGTGCGCGTCGACGACATCGCCGAGGCCGCCGGAGTCTCGCCCCGGACCTACAACAACTACTTCTCCAGCCGCGAGCAGGCCATCGTCGCCGCCGTCACCGCCGAACGGGAAGCACGCATCGCGGCGGCGGTGGCGGCCCGGCCCGCTGAAGCCGGCCTCGCCGACGCCGTGATCGAAGCGATCGTCGAGCTCTACACCGACCCGGGCGAGCACCATCGCGACGCGCTGCTGCTGATCACCACCCGTCCGGCGTTGCGCGCCGCCTTCACCGACACCACCAGCGCGATCGAACTCCCCCTCGCCGACGCGATCACCGAACGCCTCGTCGACATCCCGCCACACGTCGCCCATGTGCTCGCGGCGAGCGTGACCGCCGCGGTGCGCATCGCACTCCAGCAGTGGCTACAGCCGCTCACAACCGGCGGGCTCGTCGTACCTTCCGGCTCCCTGCCCGACCTGCTCCGCACCGCGCTCGCCCCCCTCGTTCCCGCACTCGACGCCGCCGAAGCCCGTGGCGGCATAAGGTGATCGCGTGTACTCCCCGATTCCGGTCCTGAACGAGCTGAAGGACCTCCACGACTCGACCGGCGACTACCTGGCCGACGGTTTCGAGCTGTCCGACTACGACGACAAAAGCCGCTTCCCCCAGGAGCTGGACGACCCCGAGTTCCTCTCGCGCTTGATCCCGTTCGCCCAGGCGAACGGGAGCGGCTCGACATACGCGATCTGGCGGGCCGACGACGCGACAGAGCCGATCGTGGTCTTCGGCGACGAGGGCGGCGAGCACGTCATCGCCCGCGACTTCACGGATTTCCTGCGGCTGCTGGGTTTCGACGCCGAGATCATGGTCGACCACGATTCGGCCTACTACTACCGCGCGGAAGACGACGACCACAGCGGCTCGCACGAGCTGTTCGTCGAGTGGCTCCGAGGGCGGGGCCTGACGCCGTCCGAGGATCCGGACGCCGTCGTGGCCGCCGCCCAGGAAGCCCACGGCGATCGGTTCCGGGCGTGGATCACGCCGTTCTACGAGCGGATCGGCTGGGCCTGAAAAGACGGCGCGTTGTCGCGCGCCCAGTCCGCGAACGTG
This sequence comes from Amycolatopsis sp. PSD-21, assembly GCF_055561455.1. NCBI lineage: Bacteria > Bacillati > Actinomycetota > Actinomycetes > Pseudonocardiales > Pseudonocardiaceae > Amycolatopsis > Amycolatopsis sp. PSD-21. The sequence goes on from NZ_CM145712.1 coordinate 7,281,211, forward strand.
AGCGCGGGCCGTCCGAGGAGCTCTTCCACCGTGGTGGTCATGGGGCCCGGACGCTCGCTGTAGTCGGCCAGGGAACCGAGCAGGCGGGCGGGGACCTCCTCGGGCAGTCCCTGCGCGAGCATCCCCTGCCGGACCCGCTCGGGCGGGAGCTCCTGAAAGGACAGTGCCCGGCCGATGGCCGCGCCGATGAGCCGCACCTTCTCGTGCTGGTCCACCGATCCCGGACCGGTCAGCGTGTACACCGACCCCGCCGGGAGCTCGCCGAGAAGGCCTCGCACGGCCACCGCGGCGATGTCGGTTTCGTGGATCGGGGAGGTGGCGGCGCGTCCGTACGCGCCGCGCACCACGTCGCCCGCCTGGATCTGCGGCACCCAGGCCAGCGCGTTGGCGGCGAAATCCGCGAGGCGCAGGACCGTCCACTCCAGACCGGAGCTCGTGACGAGCTCTTCGGCTTTCTTGAACTGGTCGGCGAACCGCGCCTCCCCGGCCGGGTACTCGACGGTGGTGGCCGACAACAGCACCACCCGCCGCACCCCTCGTCCGGCCGCCAGCTTCAGCAGTTCTTCGAGGCCGGGGCCGGTCGCCCGCGGGCTGATCTGGATCGCTTCGACACCTTCCAGCGCCGGTTCGATCCAGGCAGGACTGAACAGGTCCCCGTCGCCGCGGGTGACCGCGGTGACGTCGACACCTCGGCGCACCAGGACATTCTTCACCTGACGTCCCACGACGCCGTTCGCTCCGGTGAGCAGGATCATGATCGTTCCTTCGTTCGGCGGGGCGGATGGTCACACGTTGACGGGCTGCGCGGCCTCGACGATCCGGCGGCGACGCACGGGGAGCATCGACGTCGGGTGCGAGACGCTCCAGGCCGCGGCGTTGCAGATGATCTCCTTGAGCCGGGCGGCCGTCTTGCCGGTGAGCGCCGAGTCCTTGGGCCGGTCGTCCGGGGTCACCCACTGCACGACGGCGTCGCGGCGGCCGAGGCTGACGCACTGGCCGGTGTAGCCGATCTTGTTCTCGGGGAGTGTGCCGCCGGTCAGACCGGCGACGATGGCGTCGGCCGCGCGGTAGGCCGTGGGAACCCCCGAGGCACAGGACATCCGCAGTGGCGTCCCGTTCGCGCCCGTCGCGAACGCGGCGTCGCCGACGGCGTAGACATCCGGATGCGAGACCGACCGCATCGTGTCGTCGACGACGATCTGCCCCGTCGCGGAGACGTCCAGGGTCGTGGCGGCGGCGATGGGATGGACGGCGAAACCGGCCGTCCAGACGGTCACCTGGGCGGGAATCCCGCGACCGTCGGCGGTCGTCGCTCCGTCCGGACCGACACTCGTGATGTCGGTGTCTTCGTACAAGGTGATGCCTCGCCGCTCGAAGGCCCCGCGAAGGTGGCGCCGGGCCTTCTCGCTCATCCAATCGCCGAGACCGCCGCGGGCCGCGAGCGCGACGTCGAGATCCGGCCTGGCTTCCGCGATTTCCGTGACGGCTTCGATGCCGGTGAGCCCACCGCCGACGACGAGCACGGTCCCGCCCGCGGTGAGGCCGGCGAGACGTTCCCGCAGCCGCAGCGCGGAACCCTTGCCGTCGATGTGGTGGGCGTGTTCGGTGACACCGGGAACGCCGCTGTCGGCGGCGGCGCTGCCGAGGGCGTAGACGAGCGTGTCGTAGGCGATCTCACCCTCGTCGAGGGCGACGGTCTTGCGCTCGGCGTCCACCGCGGTGACCCACGCCGTCCGCACCCCCACCCCCGTGCCCGCGAAAACGTCGGTCAGCAGACGGGGTTTCAGGTCCTGGCCGGTCGCGAGCTGGTGCATGCGAACCCGCTCGACGAACTCGGGGTCGGCGTTGACGAGGGTGATCTCGGTGTCGGCGGGGTGCAGCCGCTTGGCGAGCCGCCGGGCGGCGTTGGCTCCGGCGTATCCGGCTCCGAGAACGACGATTCGGTGCTTCATGGTCTCACTCCTGTCCGGTCGGTGTTCGCTTCCTGAACCGGGCAGCGACACGAAACCTGACAGCGGCGGGCTGTGATCCGGGTCACCAGGTGACGGTGAGCGGTTCCCCGTGCTCGGAGATGCCCCACTGCCCCGCCGCGCGGTCGAGTTTCGCGGGGTTCACCTGGGCGTAGACCGCGGCGACGCCGTCGGCGGTGACCTCCAGGGAGACGACGCCGACGAGCCTGTCCTCCACCGTCAGCACCAGCGCGGGCATGCCGTTGGCGACGGTGGAGAACAGCTCGGGCTTGCCGCCGATCAACGACCACTTGGCCGCGCTCGGCTTGAAGAGGCCGCGCAGGAACCTCGCCACCCGGACCGCGCCGGTGACCGGCCGCGGCAGCGAGAAGAGCACGCCGCCGCCGTCACCCACGCTGATCGCGTCGTCGGCCAGCATCCGCACCAGCGCGTCGGTCCGGCCACTGAGCGCCGCGGCGAGGAACTCCTCGACGATCTTGCGGGCCGCGGCCGTGTCGACCTCCACACGGCGCCGGTCGGCCGCCAGATGCCGCCTGGCGCGCCGGTGGATCTGCTGGCAGTTCACCTCGGTGACGTCGAGGACCTCGGCGATCTCGGCGTGGGAGTACCCGAACGCCTCGCGCAGCACGTACACGACGCGTTCCCTGGCCGAGAGCCGTTCCATCAGGGTGAGCATCGCGATGGAGACCGATTCACGCTGCTCGGCGGTGTCGGACGGGCCGAGCATCCGGTCCCCCGCGAAGACCGGCTCGGGGAGCCATTGGCCCACATAGGTTTCCCGCCGGGCCCGCGCCGAGGTGAGCCGGTTGAGGCAGATGTTGGTGAGCACCTTCGTCAGCCACGCCTCGGGCGTCTCGACGTATTCGCGATCGGCGGACTGCCAGCGCAGGAACGTGTCCTGGACCGCGTCCTCGGCGTCGGTCGCCGACCCCAGCAGGCGATACGCGATCGCCTCCAGCCGGCCACGGGCCGCCTCGAACACCTCGACGTCGCGCGCACCGGTCGGCATTGCCCCAGATTAGCCATCGCGCCGGTTTCAGGCGGCGGGGATCCAGCTGCCGTGCAGTCCCAGCGGGACACGGACGGGCAGGTGGACCCTCGCCAGGGGCTCCCCGGTGAAGTCCTGCGAAGCCAGGATCACCAGGTCCGCCGCACCCCGGTCGCGGTCGTGGACGTAGACGAGGTTGTAGCCGTCGTCCTCCACGGCCGCGCGGGAGGACGGGACGAACACGGTCTCCCCCGCGCTCGCGTCACGACCGAACTCGTGGGTCTCGGTGACGCCGGCCATGAGGTCGTGTTTGAGCAGAGCACTGCTGAAACCCTCGTCCGGCCGGTCCGGTTCGGTGACGCTCGGCGTGGCGTACAGCTCGGCCACCGCCGAATAGCCGTAGCGGTAAGGCTTTCCGCCGAACCGGCCGTTCAGGCGCGGGAAGTCCTGCGGGCGGTCGTGCAGCAGCGTGCGCGTGGCCCGGCCTGCCGCGAGGTCCGCGGTCCAGCGTTCGAGCACCGGCTTCGAGGCGCCGACGTCGCCGAAGTCCACCGGGCGGGGGTGCACGACCACGTCGACCACCACGTTTCCGTCGTCCTCGAAGGCGTTCAGGGTGTGGCCGACCATGACCGGCGCGGTCTCGAACCACCGCACCGTCCCGCCCGCTCTCGGCAGCAGGCCCAGCCGTGACGGCAGGTCCCGGTTCCAGTGGAACGGCACCCCGGTCGCGAGGCGCTCGGGCGCGAAGACCATCGGGGACTCGTAGAACACCACGTAATGCTCAGTGAGCGCGAAGTCGTGCATATACGGCAGGGTCGGCGCCTTGATGTCGGTGACGCTCCGGTTGCGCCCGTCGGGACCGATCACGATGTGCTGCACGAAGTCCGCGCCGTAGCGGAAGGCGAGCGAGTGCAGCTCGCCGGTGGCGTGGTCGTACTTGCTGTGCGCGTTGGCCGCGAAACCCTGTTCCGTGACACCGAGGGAAGCCGGTCCGACGGTGTCGAGTTCGTCGGTCAGTTCGTACGGGGCAAGGCCTCCTTCGATGAGCGCGTACAGGCGACCTCCGTGGCCCGCGACCTGGACGTTCGGTGCGAAGTCCAGGCGCTCGTCGGTGACCTGCCCGCGTCGCGGTTCCCCGAGCCGGTCGGCCACGGAGGCCGACCGGACCCAGCGGTTGCGGTACCACTCGGCGCGGCCGTCGCGCAGGCGCACGCCGTGGACCATGCCCTCCCCGAGGGTCCAGATATGCGCCGACGCGTCTTCCAGGCCCAGCGGGTTCGGGCCGATGCGCAGGTAGCGGCCGTCGAGGTCGTCCGGGATCTTCCCGCTGACGGGCAGGTCGAAGGCGGTGATCTCTTCGGTGACCGGGGCGAAGTTGCCCAGGACGTAGCGATTCATCGTCGTTCCTTTGGCGGTGAGATGTCTTGAACGCTTGTATAATACATTTGTATAAGACGCTTGTCACAGCGCACCGCTAGGATCACGGCATGGGACAACGAGAGGACCTCCTCGACGGGGCCAAGCGCTGCCTGGTCGAACGCGGCTACGCGCACACCACCGCGCGGGACATCACCGCCGCGTCCGGCGCGAACCTCGGCTCCATCGGGTACCACTTCGGCTCCAAAGAGGCCCTCATGAACGAGGCCATGATCGAGCTGTCCACCGAAGCGGTGGAGAGGCTGCGGGAACCGGAGGGCGCTTCACCCCTCGCCACCTGGCAGAACCTTGTCGGCTCGTTCGCCGAGCAGCGCGACCTGTGGACCGCGGTCCTGGAGAGCGCGACGCAGGCCATCCGTTTCCCGGACCTCCGCGAACGGCTCGCCGATGCCCAGGACGAAGCCCGGAAGGTTCTCGGCGAGCGGCTGTCTCCCACCGATGCCGACGCGGCGGGAGCCGTCCAGCTCGCCCTCATCGTGGGCGTGATGATGCAGCACCTCGTCGACCCGGATCGGGCCCCCGGCGCGGAAAAGATCGTCCGCGGCCTGGAGGCCCTCGCCGGCGGCAAGGCCTGATTCAGGCCTTCCGTTCCTCGACTCCGAACAGGTTCAGCAGCCGCTCGGGGATGTCGTCCCCGAAGATGCTTTCGAGCAGGAAGTCCTCCTCCATGGGCGTTTCACAGCGGACGAACATGGCCTGCTCGTACTCGGCGAGAGCCGTCTCGACGTCGCCGGGACGCGCCGCGAGGGCTTTGGCGAGTTCGGCGCCGTCGAGCATCGCCAGGTTGGCGCCTTCCCCGTTCGCCAGCGCGAGATGCGCGGCGTCGCCGAGCAACGTCACTCCGGGAACGCGTTCCCACCGCAGCCCGGACGGCAAGGCGAAGGCGGGGCGATGGATCGGCGCGACGTCGCTTTCGGTGATCAGCGCGGTGAGCTCGGGCGACCAGCCGTCGAACTCCGCCGCGATCCGCGCCTTGGCGGCTTCGGCGTCGGTGAAGTCGATGGCGTCGAACCACTCCAACGGCTTGCTCAGCTCCACATAGGCGTGCAGCGTGTCACCGCTTTCCCGGTGGGCGTTGATACTCGCGCCCTCCGTGGCCCCGGTCCCGAACATCGATCCGCCCCCGACCGTCTTCGCCACGGCGACATGCCGGGTTTCGGAGTCGTACAGGTAGGTCTCGATGTAGGAGCTGCCGGAGTATTCGGGTACGGCGCCGGTGAGCAGCGGCCGGATCCGCGACCAGGCCCCGTCCGCGCCGACCAGGAGACCCGTGACGACGGTGGTGCCGTCGTCGAAGGCGACCTCGTGGCGGCCGTCGCCGAGCGTCCGGGCGCCGACGGCCTTGCGCCCCCACCGGACGGTGCCCGCCGGGAGCGAATCGAGCAGCATCCGCCGCAGGTCCCCGCGTTGCGCCTCGGGGCGCCCGCCCGTGCCGTCGTCGCCCCGTTCGAACAGGACGGTCCCGTCCGACTCCAGGACCCGCAGCGCCTGGCGACCTTCCAGGACGATGCCGCGGAACTCGTCCATGAGCCCGGCGGCTTCGAGGGCGAGCTGCCCGTTGTAGTCGTGGATGTCGAGCATCCCGCCCTGCAGGCGCGAAGTCGGAGACGCCTCCGCTTCGAAGACCTCGGCCGGGATGCCGTGGACGTGCAGGACCCTCGCCAGGGTGAGCCCGCCGAGACCGGCGCCGATGATCGTGACAGGTGTGTACATGATGACCCCTCGGATCGCTTCTGGAATGACATTCCAGAGCGTGCTCCCGGCCGCTGGCAGGCGGCGCACACGACGCTGGCACCGGTCTGGCAGGCGCTGTCAGCCGAAGAATTCGACGGTGTCCGCAGACCAGCCGGGGTCGCCGGTCCTCGCGAAGGCGACCCACGCGCCGTGCATCCTGCCCGCGAGACCTTCCGGGGCGGGATCGGGCCCGAGCAGGCCCGCCTCCCCGTGCAGCCACGGCTCGCCCGCGACGTCGAAGACGAACGGCAGCTCGACGGTGTGGGCGGCGCCGAGCCGTCCGTTCAACGCCGTCGAGCGATGACCGAACGAGTACCGGTGGGTGCGGCCGCCCGAGATCCGCGCGTGCGCCGTCGCCAGCCGCTCGGTACCGGCGCCGAACAGCGTGTGCCCGAGATCCGGCCGGCCGTAAAGGTTTCCTTCCTCGGTGTTGGTGCCGATGAGCAGGGCGACGTCGCCGTGGAGAGGACCGTCGGCGGGCTGGACCGGCGCGACGAGACTGAACGGGCTCAGCCCGGCCAGCGGATCCTCGGCGGTTCCGGTCCGCAGATCGAGACCGGCCAGTGCGGGCAGGATCTCCACGAACCGTTCGTCCGGGATCTCTCCGAACGCTCGCGCGGTGGGCTCGGTTCCCAGCGCCGAAGCGGCCGCCGCGGTGACCCGGGCGGCCTGCTCCGGGGTGAAGGCGCCGGTTCCGCTGCCGCTCTGGACGATCGCCCGGCGGAACGTTCCCTTGGCCTCCGGCGTCGCGAGCAGCGCGCCGGTGAGCGTGGCCCCCGCGGATTGCCCGAAGACGGTGACGTTGCCCGGATCGCCCCCGAACACCGCGATCGTGTCCCGCACCCAGCCGAGCGCGGCGAGCACGTCGAGCAGCCCCCGGTTGCGCGGAGCGCCCTCCAGGTCGAGGAATCCGGGGACGCCGAGGCGATAGTTCACCTTCACCAGGACGACGCCGTCACGGGAGAACGCTCCTCCGTCGTACAGCGCCGCGCGGGCCGAACCGGTGACGAAGCCGCCGCCGTGCACGAACACCGTGACCGGGCGGCGGCCGCCGTCCGCCGCGGGCGTCCGGACGTCGACGGTGAGGTACTCGTCGCCGCGCACCCAGCCGGGTCCGAAATACGGGGTCATGTCGAGCCCGCCGAAGTCGCGCACCGGCTGGGGAGCCGTCGGCCCGGGCCGCGTGCCGTCGCGGACGCCGGGCCAGCCCGGATGCGGCGACGGCGGGAGGAAGCGGCCAGGTCCGGTCGGCGCCGCCGCGTACGGGACGGCCTGGTAGAGCTCACCGAAGGAGTCGCGGCGGCCGCGCACGACACCGGACGGGGTTTCTGCTCGTACGTACACGAAAACTCCTCAGGAGAGGGCGGAGAACCCGGCCCACCGCGCGATCGCGAACTTCGATCCCCGGCGCTCGACCCGCAGAGCGCCCTGAGCACCGAAATGCGCGGGGAAGACGAGAGCGTTGTCGTCGGCGGCCCGGCCGAGCAGTTTGTGCCGGGTGGCACGGGATCCCGCCGGGTCTTCGCAATAGGGCGAATTGGTGTCCGGCTCCACGATCTGCAGCGCGGTGTGCACAAGGTCGCCCACGAACAACGCCCGCTCCCCACCCGATTCCAGGGTCAGCACGGACGAGCCGGGGGTGTGGCCGGGCGCGAGGTCCAGCCGCAGATTCCGGTCGATGCGGTGCGTGCCGTCCCACAGGCGGGCCAGCCCAGCCTCGTGCACCGGCGCGACACTGTCCTCGAAGACGTTCTGATTTCCCCGCCCCAGCACGGAATCGTGCGCTTCGGCCGGATTCCAGAAGTCGAAGTCGGGCCGCGGCATCAGATACTCGGCGTTCGGGAAGGTCGGCACCCAGGTGCGGCCGTCGAGCCGCGTGTTCCAGCCGACGTGGTCGATGTGCAGATGGGTGTTGACCACGACGTCGACGTCCTCGGGCCGCACCCCGGCGGCCGCGAGGTTGTCGAGGTAGGCGGTGTCGAGGCGGTTCCACACCGCCGCGTAGGGCCGGTCCTTGTGGTTGCCGACCCCGGTGTCGACGAGGATCGTGCGTCCTTCGCTGCGGATCAGCCAGGACTGCAGCGCCGTGCGGCACTCGTTCGTCTCGGGGTTCCAGAAGTCGGGCGCCAGCCAGTCGCGGTGCTCGTCCCACGCCCCGCCGGGGCTGTCCGGCAGGAACTCGGCAGGCGTCATGCCGAGCGAACCGTAGAACTCCTTGACGCGGGTGACCGTGACGTCTCCGATGGTGATCTCGTCCATGTCACCGAGCCTGGAGGCCGGTCGGCGCCCGGACCACGCCCCGCTTTTCCTCCCACTGGGAGGGTGTGGCTGACGGTGGCCACGCCACGGATACTCGGGTTCATGGACGGACCTGGCCCGCTCGGCGACTTCCTGCAGGCGAGACGGGCTCAGCTGCGCCCGGAAGACGTCGGCCTGCGCGACTTCGGGGCACGCCGCCGGGTGGCGGGGCTGCGGCGTGAGGAACTGGCCCAGCTCGCGGGAGTCAGCGTCTCCTACTACGCGCGGCTGGAGCAGGGCATGTCACGCGGCGCCTCGGCCGAGGTGCTCGACGCCATCGCCCGCGCGCTCCGGCTCGACGGCCACGAACGCGAACACCTCGAAAGGCTCGCCACCGCCGCCCGCCGAACCCCGCGGGCACGCCGTCCCCGGCCCGAGAAACTCCACGACGAGACACGGGATCTCCTGGGCACCGTAGACGCTCCCGCCCTGGTGCTCGGCCGCCGCTCGGACGTCCTGGCGTGGAACGCCCTCGGCCACGCCCTGCTGGGCGGGCATCTGGACTTCCACGCGCCGGACGACCCGGCGCGACGGCCGAACATGAGCCGGCTGCTGTTCCTGGACCCGCACTGCCGGGATCTGTACGCCGACTGGAAGCGGAAGATCCGCGCGGTGGTCGGCAACCTGCGGATCGCCGTCGGCAAGTATCCCGAAGACCCGCTGCTCGCGGAGCTGATCGGCGAGCTGACGATGAAGAGCCCCGAGTTCGTCTCGCTCTGGAGCGACCATCGCGTGCGGCCCTGTGACGCCGAAAGCTACGAACTGCGGCATCCGGTCGTCGGTTCGGTCACGGTGACCCAGCAGACCCTGTCGATCGCCCGTTCACCGGATCAGCTGCTGATCGTGTGCACGACCCCCGCCGGCTCGTCCGACGCGCAAGCACTCGCGCTGCTGCGGCAAGCGGGCTCAGGCCTTGTCGTGCACGGTGATCGCGTAGCCGTCCGGGTCCGCGAAGGCGAACGTGCGGCCGAAAGGCCCGTCGAACGGCTCCGTGAGGATGGTGACGCCGGCGCCGGCCAGCCGGTCGTGCAGCCCCTGCGCGTCGTCGGCGTGCAGCCACATCGCCACCCCTGATCCCGGCCGCGGGGAGATGGCGTCGAGATCCGTGCCCGGCACGGGTTCCCGCACCGCGAACGGGATCGTCTTCGTGCCGAACACCACCGCGTGCGGCGGTGCGACGGGCAGTCTGCTCAGCCCGAGGTGGGTTTCGTAGAACGCGGCGGCGCGGTCGAGGTCGCGTACCTGCAGCGAGAAGAAATCGGGTCCGGTCACGGTCATGTCGTCCTCCATGTCAGTGTGTTGACATAAGCAACGTATGTCATGATGCTGACATGAGTCAAGGCGAGCAGGTCGGGCCGCTGGACCAGGCGGTGGGATACATGCTGAAACGAGCGGCGACGGCGCTCCGGACGGCGATGGACACCGCGTTGCGCCCCCTCGATCTGACCGTGCCGCAGTACTCCTGTCTCGAAGTGCTCTCGCAGCGTCCGGGGCTGTCCAACGCGGAACTGGCCAGGGCCGTGTTCGTCACCCGGCAGTCGATGAACCTGGTCCTGCGCGGACTGCAGGACCGAGGGCTCATCACCCGCCCGGCGACGGCGCCTCAGGGCCGCGCCCTGCCCAGCACGCTCACCCCCGAGGGACGCGAACGGCTCCGCGCCGCAAGCGGCGCCGTGCGAGCGGTCCAGGATCGGATGCTCACGCCGTTTTCGGCGGACCAGCGAGACCGGCTGCTGCACGACCTCGCCGCCTGCGCCGACGCGCTCACCCCCGAAGAGTGACTCAGGACCGCTTGCTCACCAACGTCTCCGGCTTGAACGCGTACACGTCGGCGCCCTGGACCAGCACGTGCCATTCACCGCAGACCTTGTCGGTCCGGCTCTCCTGCCCGGCAGGCCACCACTGGGCGGCGAGGGTGGCCGCCTGGGTCGCGGCCGCCCCCGGCACGCAGACGCTGGGCAGCGTCCCGCCGGTGAATTTCAGGAGCCGCTCCGAACCCGTGGTCCGGATGACCTCCGTGATCGACGTCGCCCCGTCCGGCACCCACTCCGGCAGACGGGCGTCCGCGTCCCGCTTTCCCTCCGCGCCGGTCGCGTAGCCGACCGTCTTGACGTGTCCGTTCGCCTTTTCGGTCAGCCCTTCCTTGAGACCGCATCCGGACAGGGCGACCGTGGCCGTCGCGGCGGCGAGGACCGCCGCGGTGATCTTCGTGTTCATACGATCGAGTCAACCTCGCGGAAACCTCGGCGGGATCGGACTTTCGGCCCGCCCTGGCCGCCATCCGGCCGATCTCGACGACGGATAACCGCCAGCGATCGGCGGCGCCGCGCGTCACAGTGGTCGTCGTGACGACGACACCAGACGCCCTGTCCGTGCTCAAGGGCATGTACGCGGCGGAAGCCGAGTACCTCGCCGCGGGCGGCGCCACCTTCGCGCCGCTCGCCCCGTTCTTCTCCCCAGGCGTGGTGCTGCACCAGGCGGATTCCCTGCCCTACGGCGGAATCTGGCGCGGCCACGACGGCATTGAGCGGTTCTTCACCGCGATGAGCGACACCTGGGACGTCTTCGACATGGTGGAGCAGAGCTTCCTGAGCGAGACCAGCCCCCCTGGTCGTGCTGACCCACGTGCACGCCCGCGCCAGGGCCACCGGCGACGAGCTCGATTTCCCGATCCTGCAGACGATCACCGTCGAGGACGGGCGCATCACCGAGGTGCGGCCGTTCTACTGGGACACCGCGGCGATCGCGGCGGCCTGTACGAACTAACATTCCGATGATGACCGCCTACCAAGATCCCGAGCTGTTCGAGGAAGCCGCTTCCCTGCCGGAACGGCAACAGAAGATCCTGCTGACCATCCGCGAATGGGTGATGGAGTACGGATACTCGCCGAGCACGCGCGAGATCGGCGAAGCGGTCGGGCTGCGTTCGACGTCCTCGGTGTCGAAGCACCTCGCGGCCTTGGAGGAGAAGGGTTTCCTCCGCCGCAGCAGCTCGATCTCCCGCCCCATCGACGTCCGCGCCTTCCTGCACGGCACCTTGTCGAAGGCGTCCACAGAGGACTCCGTGCCGGTCCCCGTCGTCGGTGACATCGCCGCGGGAACGCCCATCTCGGCCGTCGAGCACGTCGACGACGTGATGACCCTTCCGCGTGAACTCACCGGGCGCGGCAACGTCTTCGGGCTGCGGGTGCGCGGTGATTCGATGATCGACGCGGCGATCTGCGACGGCGACATCGTCGTGGTGAAGCAGCAGCAGGAGGCGCACTCCGGCCAGATCGTCGCCGCGATGATCGACGAGGAGGCCACGGTCAAGGTGTACCGCCGCCGCGACGGCCACGTGTACCTCGAACCGCGCAACCCCGCCTACGACGTCATCGACGGCGACCGCGCGAGCGTGCTCGGCGTCGTGGTGTCGGTCCTGCGCAGCGTCTGACACTTTTCTGTCGGTGGTCCGGGGTAGCTTCGGCGCCCATGTACGAAATCGACTTCGTCGAGTTCCCGTCGAGTTCGGCGGCGGGCTCGGGCAGGTTCTTCGAAAAGGCCTTCGGGTGGACGGCGGCGGCGTACGGCCCGGCGTACACCGACGTCCAGGGCGGCAGCGTGGTCTCGTTCGGCTTCCAGGAGGACACCGCGCAGCAGACGACCGCGCCGCTGGTGACGATCCGCACCGACGACCTCGAACGGGCGAAGGCTTCCGTCGAGGCCGCCGGCGGGGTCGTCACGGCCGAGCCGTTCTCGTTCCCCGGCGGGCGCCGGTTCCACTTCCGCGAGCCCGGCGGCGCCGAACTCGCGGTGTGGACCCCGGATTCCAGACCTCAAGCGGCGAAGCCGAGCACCAACGAGGCGGCGACGGGTGCCATGTACATCAGCGGGAACGCGACGTGCGACGGCCAGTGCGCGCGGAGCACGGTGATCACGGCGCCGGTGAAGTAGAGCACCAGGCCGATCCCGGCCGCGACGCCGAGCGCGGGCACCCACAGGCCGGCGATCAGGCCGAGCGCGCCCGCCGCCTTGGCGACGCCGAGCGGCGTCCACCAGCCGCGGGGGACGCCGTAGTCGGCCAGCGGCTGCACCACCCACTTGGCACGGAAGAAGATCGAGGCGGCCGAGAACGCGGCCATGAACGCTCCGACGACGGTGACGATGACATAGGCGGTGGTCATTTCGGTTTCTCCTCGGGTTCTCGGTGGTTCAGCGGGTTGACCCCGGCCGCACGCCGGATGTGACAACCTGGCGGCGGAGGTGGACATGACCCACGTCACATCCCGCGACGGCACCCCGATCGCCGGTGAACGGGCGGGCTCCGGGCCCGCCGTCGTCCTGGTCGGCGGCGGCCGCCTCCTCTCCTGGCGCACGTTTTAGAGCGACTGCTCTCTTATTGTTTTGGAGCAAGCGCTCTGTTACCGTCGCCCCATGCCCCGCCCCCGCGTGCACGACCTCGACCGGCTGCTCGACGCGGCCGAGCGCCTGGTCGTCGAGGCCGGTGCCCAGGGCGTCACCGTCCGGTCGCTCGCGACCGCCGCCGGGGTGTCCAACGGCACGATCTATCACGCCTTCGGCTCGCTCGGCGCCTTGCTGGCCCGCGTCTGGCTGCGCGCGGCGGGCGAGTTCCTCGACCTCCAGACCGAGCTGGCCGATCAAGCGGAAGACCCCGCCGCGGCGGTCGTCGCCGCCGCGAGCGCGCCGGCCCTGTTCGCCGACCGAAGGCCCGAGGCCGCCCGCCTGCTCATCACGGTCAAGAAGGAGCACCTGCTCGGCCCGCAGGTCCCCGACGATCTCGCCGGCGACCTCCTGGCGCTCGACAAACGCCTGATCGCGCTCCTGGTCCGGCTCGCCGGACGGCTCTGGGACCGGCAGGACGCGCAGGCCGTCGAGGTGCTCACCACCTGCGTCGTCGATCTGCCGACGGCCCTGTTCCGCCGCGCGTTCACCGCGGGCGAGCCGATCTCCGAAGACTCCCGCACCCGGCTCGCCGCCGCGGTGCGCGCCATACTCCTGCTCCCGCCCCCACGAAAGGACTGACATGCCCACGCTGCGCCACGACGCCCCGGTGTTCCTGCTGGACCTCGGAGACGACGAGAACCGCTTTTCGCCTTCCTGGCTGGAAACCGTCCATTCCCAGCTGGACACCGTCGTCGCCTATCCGGATCCGGCCGTGCTGGTCACGGTCGGCTCCGGGAAGTTCTACTCGAACGGCCTCGACCTCGATTGGCTCACCAGCAACCCCGCCCAGGCCGCGCAGTACGTCGCCGACGTCCACGAACTGCTTGCCCGCGTGCTCACCCTCGGCGTGCACACGGTCGCCGCGATCAACGGGCACGCGTTCGGCGCCGGGGCCATGCTGGCGATGGCGCACGACTTCCGGGTGATGCGCGCCGACCGTGGGTACTTCTGTTTCCCCGAAGCGGATATCAACATCCCGTTCACGCCGGGGATGGCGGCGCTGATCCAGGGCAAGCTCACCCCCGCCGCCGCGATCGCGTCGATGACCACGGGCCGCCGGTTCGGCGGGACGGACGCGCGGGACCTGGGGCTCGTCGACGCGGTCGCCGAGAAGCCCGCGTTGCTGGAGTACGCGGCCGATCTCGTCCGCCCGCTGGCGGGCAAGGATCGCGGCACGCTGTCCGCGATCAAGACGACGATGTTCACTCCGGCCGTCACCGCGCTTCGCGCCAAGTAGCCGTCGTGCCCACCGACGACGCGGAGTTCGACCGCCTGGTCGAGCCGCTGCGCCGCGAACTGCACGCCCACTGCTATCGGCTGCTCGGCTCGGTCCACGACGCCGACGACGCGCTGCAGGACGCGCTCCTGCGGGCCTGGCGGGGGATGGACCGGTTCGAGGGCCGCGGCTCGATGCGTACCTGGCTCTACACCATCGTCACCCGCACCTGCCTGGACGTCGTGGCCGCTCGCGGCAAGCGGGCGTTGCCGATGGACTTGGGTCCGTCGAGCGAGCGAGTCGTGCTCGAAGACACCCCGGTGACCGAGGTGGCGTGGCTCGGCCCGTACCCGGACGCGCCGGACGCCCGGTACGAGCGGCGCGAAGCCATCGAGCTGGCCTTCGTCGCCGCTTTGCAGCACCTGCCGGGCAACCAGCGGGCCGCGCTGGTGCTCTTCGACGTCCTCGGCTTCACCGCCGCCGAAATCGCGTCCACAATGGACACTTCGGTCGCGGCGGTGAACAGCGCGCTGCAACGCGCGCGGGCGATCGTGGCCGAGAAGGTCCCACCGCCCGAGAAGCTCCAAGACACCAAGGCACGCGAGATCGCCGCGGGCTTCGCCTCCGCGCTGGAGCGCGGCGACACCGACGCGCTCGTGGCGTTGCTGACCAAGGACGTCACCTGGTCCATGCCACCGCTCGCGCACTGGTACAGCGGCATCGACGCGGTGACCGGCTTCGCGGTCGCCGTCCCGCTGGGCCGGTGCCCGAGCTGGCGCACAGAGGTCCTCACCGCCAACGGGCAGCCCGCCGTCGCCTGCTACCTGGGCGAATCGGCCGACGCCGTCCATCGCGCCTGGTCCATCAACGTGCTTTCCCTGCGCGAAGACCGGATCCGCGAGATCACCTCGTTCCTCGACGCGGACCTGTTCGCGCGGTTCGGCCTTCCCCCGGCGAAGGCCTGAGCATGCGCAAGTGGGTGTTGATCGCGCTGGCGGTGACCGTCACCATCATCGGCGTGGTCTTCGGTGGCGCGTTCGCCTTCCAGCGCAAGCTGATCTACCTCCCCGAGGCAGGTCCGCTCACCGGTGCCGCCGCCGTACTGCCCGGCGGCCGGGACGTCACGCTCACCACCTCGGACGGGCTGAACCTGTCGAGCTGGTACTTCCCGGTCGCCGGCGCGAAAGCGGCCGTGCTGGTCGCGCCGGGCAACGCCGGGAACCGGTCGTACCGCGTGCCGATGGCCCGCGCGCTGACCGCGCGCGGGCTCTCGGTGCTGCTTCTGGACTATCGCGGGTATGGCGGCAACCCCGGTGAGCCGTCCGAGGACGGGCTCGCGCTGGACGCCCGCGCCGCACAGGACTTCCTGGTCCGCGAGGCCGGGACGCCGCTGATCTACTTCGGCGAGAGCCTCGGCTCCGCGGTCGTCACCGAACTGGCCGCCGAGCGGCCGCCGGCAGCGCTCGTGTTGCGTTCGCCGTTCGTCGACCTCGCGTCGGTCGGGCAGCGGCACTATCCGTTCCTGCCGGTCCGCTGGCTGCTGCGGGACGAGTTCCCGACGAGGGACAACGTCGCCCGGGTGAAGGCACCGGTGACCGTCGTGTACGGCGCCGCGGACTCGATCGTCCCGGCCGAGCAGAGCCGCGCCGTGGCGCGGGCCGCCGGTGCCGAGGCGATCGAGGTCCCCGGCGCCGATCACAACGATCCGGCGTTGTCCGACGGACCGGAACTGATCGGCGCCATCACGGGCGCGGTTCGCTGACGGGCTCAGGCCCGGTTCGCGCTCCGGCCCAGTGACAGCGCGTGGCCGGGGTTGAGCTTCCGGCGGAGGCGATCGGCCTTGGGCCAGCGGACGTCCGTCGCCCAGCCCGCCTTCTCGAACAGCCAGATCAGCCGCGCCGACATGTCGAGCTGGCCACGGCGGACACCGTGCCGGGCGCCGGTGGGATCGGCGTGGTGGGAGTTGTGCCAGGACTCACCCATCGAGGCGATGGCGAGCGGCCAGAAGTTCGCGGATTTGTCGCGGGCGGCGAACGGGCGGTCGCCGATCATGTGACAGAGCGAGTTCACCGACCAGGTGACGTGGTGCAACAGCGCCACCCGGACCAGGCTGGCCCAGAAGAACGCGGTGACCGCGCCCCACCACGACATCGTGATCACACCGCCGAGGACGGCGGGCGCGAGCAGCGTGACGACGGTGAGCAGCGGGAACAGGCGATCGATCCGGGCGATGTCACGGTCGTCGAGCAGATCGGGGGCGAACCGCTGGGCGTTGGTCTTCTCGCGGTCGAACAGCCAGCCCATATGGGCGTGCCAGAAGCCGCGGGCCAGCGCCGCCGGGGTGGTGCCGAACCGCCACGGGGAATGCGGGTCGCCCTCGCGGTCGGCGAAGGCGTGATGGCGCCGATGGTCCGCGACCCAGCCGATGACCGGGCCCTGCATGGCCATGCTGCCGGCGACCGCGAGGGCGATCCGCAGGCCGCGGTTGGCCTTGAAGGCGCCGTGGGTGAAGTAGCGGTGGAAACCGATGGTCACGCCGAGGCCGGTGAGGAAGTAGAACCCGGCGGCCAGGCCCAGGTCCACCCAGCCGAGGCCCCAGCCCCACGCGAAGGGGACGGAGGCGGCGAGCGCCAGCAGCGGCACCACCGCGAACAGCTTGACGAGAAAGTTTTCGGTGTTGGTCTGCTCCCCGGACAACAGGGGCTGTGGCGCCTGCCGCTCTGCGCTGTCCGGGTTGTTTAGAACTGAAGTCATATCGTCACTTCTTTGTCGATGGCCAAGCTGTGCCTCTTGCCAGCCTGGTATCGGCTGTGTCAGCCGATGTCACGGCGCGACGCACGAAAGGCGACGCCCGCGACGAATTCTGCGCGAGCGTGCTTGGACAACACGACACCCAAAACGTTGGTCTATCCGGTCAACGAACGGCGCCGGCCGAAGGTTCCGGTGTGGGGTAAGAAGGTTCGCGAAAAAGATCCATGTATCGCTCCCCTTGCGGGGTCGCGGGGTCGTGGCGCTCGACCTGGGTGTCGAGCGGGTGGCTGAACAGCGCACTGTCGGTGCTGTGAGTTTTGACTGTGAAACCTTTCGGAGGGACCGCTGGGTTCGCGGTCTTCGGCGAGGCCGGGGGCGAATTCCACCCGCCTCGTGCCGGAACGGCGTCGCGCCGCGAAGGCGCCGCCATCTCCCACGATACACGCCCCGGGGCCGAAACCCCAGGGCGTCCGCATCGATCAGCCGGGCGCCGTCACGTTGAGCGCCGCCACGACCGTCCGCTCTTCATGGGCGAAATGCGCTTCGAGCACCCCCGCGAGCGCGTCGAACTCGTCGCGCAAGCGAACGGGGTCGCTCTCGCCGTGGACGTACCCCTCGACGAGCTCCCGGATCCGCTTCTGCAGGCCCGCGACGACAGCATGGTCCTCCCCGAGTCGGGTCAGCACCGGCCCGAGCGCCGGGAACCGTTGCGCCAGCATGGGAAACGCGCCCATGTCCTCGCCGGTGTGATGTTTGGTCAACGCCTCGCAGAACGAAATACAGTGTGCCCGCAGGGATTTCTCCATCAGAAGCGTGTCCGCACGCCCGGCCACGATGTCGTCCACCCCGGCGCGCAGCGTCTTGAGCTCCTCCCGCAGCCAGTCGTGGACCTCCACCAGGAAGTCCCCCAGCCCCCGCACCCGGTCGTCGATCCGGTGCAGGATCACGACCGGCAGCACGCGTGTCGTTTTCGCCTGGTACTCGGCGAAACCCGGCTCCGCGGCGACGATCTTCGCGAACAACGCGTCACGTTCCGCCGCGGGCGGAACGGCCGCGATGGCCTCGTAGGTCTCACTCCCGGTCTCGATCGTGACCCGGTGGTCACGCCGGATGTTGTGATACCAGCCCGGATGAGCCGGCGCCCCCATGTTCGAAGCGACGACGACGGTCTTGCCGTCGATTTCCAGGTAGCCCAACAGGTTCGTCCGTCGCGCACCGGTATTGGCGCCGGTGGTGGTGAGCAGGATCAGCCGCCATCCTTCGAACATGCCGCCGAGCTTTCCCTTGCTCCGCCTGAATTCCTCTATCACCTGGTCGTTGAAGCCGGTCAATGCGGTCCTTTCCCGTCGATGTGTCGACAGGAGGGCGCGGAACCGCCACCGGAAGAGCGCACACGAACCTGGACGCACCCGGTTTTCGGGCGCACCACATGGAGGCGTCGTCCCACGACGAGGGGATGACTGAATACGAGAGACGGTGTGTGCCGATCTCTGGTGGCCGAGTAGCCGCTACCTCCATGCGTAGGCCCATACGGGGCTCGAGGACGACGTTAGCACGAGCCTGGGCCTCTGCGCACCACGCTTTCGCTTAACCGAAGGCAAGTTAAGGCGCTTCGCTGCTTTAAGACTCCTTCGCGGTCGCCATTTTTCGGCAATTCTCTCCGTTGGGCCGTTTGGGCTAGCTCAGGTGTTCGATTTCGAGTAGATTTGAGGTCGTGGCCAGCAACGATGCACCCCAGGAGACGTCCACCGAGTGGTGGCGCGTCGACACCGCCACGCTGCATGCCCGCAAACAGGAACTCGAAGTCCTGAAGCGCCGGGCGGATGCGGAACAGAACGCGATCCTGGCGGAAATCAATTCCCGTGGGGTGCGTGGGTGTAGCGGGCATTCGACGTTGGCCGCGTTGATTTTCGAGGACTTCCTCGTGACGGACAAGGAAGCCAGCGCCCGAGCAGACCGGGTCCTGGCCCTGCACCCCGGCCCGGCCATCGGCGGAGACCCCGAACCACCACTGGCGCCCTTGACCGCCCAGGCCGCCGCGGAGGGCGCGATCGGCGGTGGTCAGATCGACGCGATCATCCGCACCCTCGCCCGCATCCCCTCCACCGTGCCCGAGGACGACGTGCGGGCCGGGGAGGCGATCCTGGTCGAGCTGGCGCGCCGGGCGGGGCCACGGCAGATCGCCCGCGCCGGACGCCGCCTGCTGGACGAACTCGACCCCGACGGCAAAGAGCCCCGCAACGAGGATCCGAAAGACACCCGGCCGGAGCTGCGGTTCGTCCAGCACCGCGACGGCACCCTCGGCCTCAAGGCTCGGCTCGACCTGGAAACCTACGCCCGGTTGAAATCCGACCTCGACCCCATGGCCAAACCCCACAAAGCCATCGACGGAGTCCGCGACTCCCGCACCCAAGACGAACGCTACGGAGACGCCTTCACCGACTACGTCCGACTGAAAACCACCAGCCGCAACCTCCCCGGCCAAGCCGGCGAAGCCACCCACATTCTCGTCACCATGTCCTACGAGGACCTGATCAACGACCTCGGCGAAGCACACCTCGACCTCGTGGGCCCGATCAGCGCCACCGACGCCCGCATCCTCGCCTGCGACGCCCGCGTCCGCCCCGGCGTCCTCGGCACCGCCGGAGAACCCCTCGACATCGGACGCTCCAAACGCACCGTCTCCCTCGCTCAGAAGTACGCGTTGACGATCCGCGACGGCGGCTGCGCCTTCCCCGGCTGCGACATGCCCGTACCCCGCTGCACCGCCCACCACATCGTCTTCTGGCGCCACCACGGCGAAACCAAAATCGACAACCTCGTCCTGCTCTGCACCAAACACCACCGCCTGATCCACCACAGCGAATGGAAAGTCCAAATCGCCCAAGACGGACTCCCCGAATTCACCCCACCCACCTACCTCGACCCCACCGGAACACCCAGACGCAACACCATGCACCTCAGAACATAGGCCGAACCGGAAGCCGAAAGGCTTGCCAGGGAGCGCGACTGTCCACATGAGACAGGAGTCGCGGTACCCGATCCGGCACTTCGCAAGTGTCGTGAGCGAAGCGTGCCCAATGACGCCAATCGGGCGTCCAGCGACAAGAGTGGCCAGGGAATGCACGAGCGGCCCGTAGACCAGTCCAGAACCACGCCGCGGAGACTGCTTCACTTGAGGCAAGTGAAGAAAGCTCGTTCGGCGGGAGCTCAGTCATTGCCTTTCCACCCTTAAGAGCCCCACCTCAGGCCGAACGCCCCTGCTACGTTGCGCGAACTTCTTCACAACGCGACCGTTCGCCCCGCTGCCCCGCCGCCCGCTCACCCGTCGCCGTGCCGCGCCGCCCCCTCACCCCTCACCCCGCCGCCGCGCCACCCACTCACCCCTCGCCCCACCGCGCCCGCCCGCTCAACGTTCGCTCCGCCTCCGCGCCACCCACTCACCCCTCGCCCCACCGCGCCCGCCCGCTCACCGCTCACCCCGCCGCCGCGCCCCACTCACCCCTCACCCCGCCACGCCACCCACTCACCGCCGTCACAACACGACCGGCCACCCCGCCCCGGCCACCCTGCGGCCCGCCCACCCCGCCACCCATCAGAAACCACGGCACGAAAGGCCCCTCCCCACATCCGACGCGAGGAAAGTCCCCTTCACCTCACCTGCCCGACCCAACCCACGGCGCCAGGCGTAATCCCTAATCCAGCGCCAACTCCCCGACCACCTGGTCCCCGCTCGTCTCCCCGGTCAAGCGGAACCCGAGCCTCAGGTAGAAGCGCTCGGGCCCGTCGTCGCCTGGGTGCCAGCACGCGGTGAGCCGGTCGCCGCCCCGGCGGCGGATCTCGGCGGCCACGGCGTCGACCGCGAACCGGCCGTAGCCTCGGCCCTGCTCGCCTGCCGCGATGTTGAGCCGCCAGAGGCCCGAGCGGATGTCCGTACCCGTGCCGTCGCCGGCGAAGTCGATGTCCAGGAAGGCCATGAGGAAACCGACCAGCCGGTCACCGTCGAAGATGAGGCGGGGCCAAGCGACGCCGGGGTGCACGTAGGCCTCGGCGAGGGACTTCACGACCGGCGCGACCAAATGGGCTTGCGCCGGGTGGACCTTCAGCTCGATCGCGGCCTCGAAGTTGGCGGCGGTGACCTCGGCCAGCCGGAGTGTCTTCGTCATGCTGGAACCGTAATTCGGAGGATCAAGCGATTTACGCTTCGTCCAGCACCGCCCGGATCACGTGCCTCGCGTTCCCCGCCATCGCCTCGTTGGTCCCGCGGTAGTACGGCAGCGCGATCAGTGCCTGCGAAAGCGTCCGCGCGCGGCCGCGGCTCCAGGTCGCCTCGTCCACTCCGAGCGCCTCGCGGAAGACGTCCCTCGCGTCGGCGGGTAGGAGGTTCCACGCCGGGAACAGGTCGCAGGCCGGGTCGCCCGCGCCCAGGCAACCGAAGTCGATCACCGCGGAAAGCCGGTCGCCGTCCACCAGCAGGTTGCCCGGCATCAGGTCGGCGTGCAGCCACACCGGTGCTTCCTCCCACGCCGGAACCCGTAATGCCTCCTCCCAAAGGGCGAGGACGGCGTCGCAGTCGACGTTCTCCTCGGGGATCGCGCGCAGGCTTTCGATCGCCGACCGCGTCTCCGCGTCCAGCGTCGTGAGCGGTCCGCCGCGGTGCGCTTTCGGCGCTTGCGCCATGGGGATTCGCCGCATCGCAAGCACGAACTCGGCCAGGTCTTCGGCCAGCGGTACGGGCAGGCGGAGCGCGTCCGGCCGCGGGTTCTCGCCCGGCAGCCAGCGATACACCGACCATGGCCACGGGTAGCCGTCGGCCGGTGCCCCCGCGCCGAGCACCTCGGGGATCGGTGTCGGCAGCCGTGGCGCGATGCGCGGCAGCCACTTCTGCTCCAGCGCCACGTCTTTCGCGCCGCCTTCGGTCAGGGGCAACCGGACGACCATGTCGTCGCCCAACCTGAACATGGCGTTGACCGTGCCGCCCGACGGCCACCGTTCGACCGTCCGCCCCGCCCACCGGGGGAACCGCGCCGCGATCAGCTTCCGCACCAGGTTCTCGTCGACCACGACGGACATCCAACCACCGCGCGGGCATCATCGGGCCATGCCGATCCTCACCGGCCCCGAGCCACTCACCCCCGAGCGCACCATCCGCCCGGCCCTGCCGGGTGAGGAAGACGCCGTACTCGACCTCCTCGCCGAAGCCGCCGCTTGGCTCACCGGGCGCGGGATCCACCAATGGCCGCAACGCTTTCCCCGGGAGCCGGTGCGCGATCAGATCCAGGCGGGTGAGGCGTTGCTGGTCGTCGGGCACGGCGAGCCGATCGCGACCTGTGTGGTGACCGAGGCGGATCCCGGGCTCTGGGGTGAAACGCGAGAACCGGCCTACTACCTGGGCCGCCTCGCGGTGGCGCGGGAGGCGGCCGGGGCCGGGCTCGGGGACAGGATCATCGACTGGGTCGGCGAGAAGGCCACGACTCACCACAAGGCCTTCGTCCGGGTGGCGACCACGAGGGACAACGCCGCCTTGCGCGGGTTCTACGAGCGCATGGGTTTCGAGCACGTGGCCGATCCGCCCGAGGCGAAATGGCCCACCAGCCTCTACGAAAGGCCAACCGGCTCACGGCAGGCCGAGGATTTCCGGCCGTGAGGCGTACTGCCGCCAGTGCCGCCCCGGATCCGGGACGAGGCGGCGGCTTTCGAGATCCAGCAGCCCGGAAAGGCTCTCGACCTCGGCCACGACGGCGCCGTCCGGTGCCACGAATTCCTGGACGACCCGTGACACCTTGCCCGGCTCCCAGGCGAACCTGGTCAGGACGTCGATCCGCGCGCGGGCACGTAGTTCCCGGCGGAACCGGATCGTCGTTTCGAGGTTGACCGGGCCGAGGTTCCCGGCCTTGAGCGCCAACGGGTCCACGCCGGCCGCCCACACGCACTCCCAGCGCGCGTGATCGGCGTACGCGAGGTAGGCGGGGCCGCGGACGTGACCGTTGATGTCGAGATCGTCCGTGCGGATGTCGATGGTGACGCGGAAAGGTTCGGGCACCTTCCGATCTTCGCCCCGGCGGACCGCTCAGTCTGGAACGTTTCGGCCAGTCCACGACCGCACGAGCGCGCCGGGCGAAGTCCCCGACAGCCGGCGGCATTCGCGCCCGAGATGGGACTGATCCGCGTAGCCCACATCGGCGGCGACGTCGGCGAGCGACGTCTGGCCCCGGCCCACGGCCCCGACACGCTCGAGGAACCGGCGGAACCGCAGCACCCGCTGCAGCTCCTTGGGACCGACGCCGACGTCACGCCGCATGTGCCGCCGAAGGCCACGCTCGCTCACGCCCAGCTCCGCGGCCACCCGGTCGGTCCGTGCACCGGGCGCACGCAGCGCGCGAGCGGCCGCGAGGGACAGCCCGTCCACCTCGACGTCCCGGAGCCTTTCGGCGATCAGCGTTTCCAGCACCGAGCGCGCCTCGCCGGGCGTCCCGCACCCGGCCAGCTCGGACTCCGCGCGGCGTGCGCCGGCGGCCCACAGGTCGCGCAACGGCGTCGCGCCCGCGCTCAGCTCCGTCATCGGCAGGCCCAGCACCGCACCACCGACGCCGCACTTCAGGCGCAACCCGGCGGTCCACTCCGCCGACGGCAGCTCGTGCCGCAGCACCCCGCGCACCGTGGTGACCGCGGCGAGCACCGAGCCGTCCCAGACGAGGTCCACACAGCCGTCCGGGAACACCCTCAGCGGCCGACGGCAGCCCACCAGCCCCGTCCAGGCGCTCTCGACGACGCCGGCCACGGCCGCGCCCGGCGTGCTTTCGCGGTACACCGAACGGCCCGAACGGCGACGCAGCGGAACACCCACGTCCGGCAGTATGCCCCCGCCCACCGACAAGATGCGCTCCACCTGATCTTGCTGAAGACTTGCCGCCGTGCTGCGACCGGTGTTCGACCCGTCCCCCGCCGAGTGGATCTTTCCCAGGCTCGGCGGGACGTTCGGCGCGGCCGGTCGCACGGTTCCGCGTGGTTACGCCGCCTACGCGCGCCTGTGCCACCCCGCCGAGCGCGACCGCGGCGGCTGGGCGAGCTGGAGCGAAGCCGCGGCCGAGACGGGACGGCGCGCCCATGGCGCCATGCAGTGGCACGCGCTGGTCGGCTCCCCGGATCCGGTGAATCTCACCGGCTCGCTCTGGCGGGGCTCGCCGCCGGGACGCGGCACGCTGCCGTCGCACAGCCTCACCGCGCTGCTGGCCGTCCTCGGCGAGCACACGTCCGTTTCGGAAGCCTGGTTCGGCCTCTGGGACGGCTACGGCTGGGCCGACGAGGCGACGTTGTCCCGCGAGCACCTCGACGCGCCACGCCTGCGCCACCCCGGCCGGGACTACCTGCTCTTCCAAGGCCCGCTGACGTCCGCCACGGAACTCGGCTGGCGGCCCCGGCCGAACTGGTTCGAGGCGCAGTCGCCCAACCTGTTCTGGCCGGACGACCGCGCGTGGTGCGTCGCCACCGAAGTCGACTTCGATTCGACCCTGGTCGCGGGCGAGCAGGCCCTCATCGACGCCCTGGTCAAGGCACCGGGGCTGGAGGTCTGGCCGATCGAGTCCGACACCTCGCTCGCGGCCGACGGGGACCGGATCAACCAGCTCCCGTGACGGGTCAGCGCTCTTCGATCGCGTCCACCTTCGTCGGGTAGAACGCCACGTGGTCCTTGATCTCGGCGACCGCGTCGTGCGGCGCCTCGTAGGTCCAGACGGCGTTCTCGGCGACGCCGTCACCGGTGCGGATGCTGTAGTACGACGCGTCGCCCTTGAACGGGCAGTACGTCGAGTGGTCCGTCCGCTCCAGCAGGCCGAAGTCGACGTCGGCGCGCGGGATGTACTGCGCGGGCGGGTAGTTCGCCTCCCGCAGCGTGAGCGCGTTCGCGCTGTCCGCGACGACCTTCCCACCCACCGTGACGACCACCCGCGCCTTGTTCGGCTCCACCGTGATCGGGTGCTCGGCGCTGGGCTTCAGTACCTTCTTGTCAGACATGGATCAGCTCCCTCGAGGGTTTCCGATACCGGGCACAGCGACGCCGGCCGCACGGATATTCCCTCAGGCGGGTAGCTGCGCGCGGCAGAGGAACGCCACTCCGGAACGACCGATCCTGGTCAGCACCAGAGTCGCTTCCTCGCCACCGCGAGGCTTCAGTTTGCGCCGCAACGCGTCCGGGTCGATGTCGAGCCCGCGGACGAGGATTTCCAATCGGCCGATGTCGTGCTTCTTCAGCAGGACGCGAAGGTTCTTCTCGCTGTACGGTCCGTGCTCGAACACCCGGAACGCCCGGATCCCGGGTGGCGGGGTGTCCCCGGTCAGGTACGCGATGCGCTCGTCGAGCTGCCACAACCCGTGCCGCGCCGCGTAGTGCCGTACGAGGCCGGCCCGGACGACGGCGCCGTCGGGGTCGACGATCCATTCACCCGGCTCACGCGCGGGGATCTCGTCGGGATCGGCGTCGGTGACCGTCCATTGTGTACCGTCCGAACGCAACACCGTCGCCCGGCGCGACACCGTCGAGCCCACACCGCGCCACAGGCACGCCTCGCGGACCTGACCGTCCAAAGAGACCAGTTCGACCTCGTCCGCCCAGGGCGCGATGGAGAAATCGAGGCCAGGCGCGCATTTGACCGAAAGCTCGCGTCCGGGATAGGCGTCGACCAGGCCGTCCAGCGGTGGCAGGAAGTCGGCGGGTTTCCACGCCCGGCGCCCGGCGGAGTCACGGCGGGCGGGGTCGGCGACGACGACCGCGGCCCGGCTGACCGGCCGCAACGCGTCGGCCCTGAGCAACGCCGGCGAAACCCCGGCCTCGGCGGCGTTGTGCCGCGCCATCGCCAGCCGGACGTCGTCCAGATCCGAGCCCAGCGCCTTGGCGGCGACGCGGGCGATCTCGATCAGGTCGGCACCGACGGAACACGTCACGTCGTGGACGTCACGACCGGCCAGCCGCGAAGCCCGGTGCCGGGCGACCAGCGTGGCGCTGGCCTGCTGGAGGGCGTCGCCGGTGAACAGCCACGAGCCCGCGGCGTCCAGTTTGTACGACGACTTCCGCCGCAGCACCACCGTTTCCAGCACCGCGGCCGCGTGGTCCGGGGCGATCCGGCGCACGGCGGCGACGTCGGCGATGCGGGTCTTGTCGGTCAGCGGCAGGGAAGAGCATTCGGCGAGCGCCGCGCTTCCCGCGCCGGAGCGCAGGAAGGCGACGTCGTCGAGGGTGAACTGGTACGGCAACCTACGATCGCTTGGTACCGGTGATCATCACGTTGTAGAACAGCTCGCGCGGCAGCACCTTGGCGAGCAGCTTCTTGTCCAAAGCGGACAGTCGCAGCCAGAGCCGGTACGCGAACAGACGCCAGCGCAGGGTCAGTTTCTCCTGCGGCACGGCGGCTTCGAAGGTCCGGATCGGCCAGCCCGCGAGCGCGGCGGCGAACTCCTCGGTGACCGCGCGGACGTCCTGCGCGCCCGCGCCGCGGGCCATCGACTCGAGTTCGGACGGGTCGAAGGTGTGGATGTCGACCACGGCCTCCAGCGCGGCCGCGCGGGAGGACTCGTCGAGTTCCTCCTGCGGGCGGCGCCAGCCGTTCAGCACCGGGAGCTTGGTCAGGTTCGTGGTGAGGTACCACGTGATCTGGCCGAGTTTGCGGGCGTAGAAGTCGCCGACCTTCGTCGGCTCGCCCGCGAAGACGAACCGGCCGCCCGGCTTCAGCACCCGCAGCACCTCCGCGAACGCCGCGCGCACGTCCGGGATGTGGTGCAGCACGGCGTGCCCGACGACGAGGTCGAAACTGTTGTCCTCGTACGGGATCCGCTCCGCGTCGGCGACCCGCCCGTCGACGTCGAGGCCGAGGTTCTCGGCGTTGCGCAGCGCGACCTGCACCATGCCCGGTGAGAGGTCGGTGACCGAACCCTTCTTGATCACCCCGCCCTGCATCAGGTTCAGCAGGAAGAAACCGGTGCCGCTGCCCAGTTCCATCGCGGTCGGGTACGGCTGGCCGTCCTCACCGGCGACGGCGTTGAACACGTCCGTCGCGTAGGAGATGCAGCGCTCGTCGTAGGAAATGGACCACTTCTGGTCGTAGGTCCCGGCTTCCCAGTCGTGGTAGAGCACGTTGGCGAGCTTGGGGTCGTCGAAGGCGGCCTTGACCTCGTCGGCGGTGGCGTGCGGATTCGGCGCCGGATCGTTCACCTGCGTCATCGGGCTTACTTCCCCTCGAAGGTGGCCTTGCCAGGGCCGTTTTCGATGAACGACTTCATGCCGTTGCGCTGGTCCTCGGTCGCCCAGAGCGCGGCGAAGAGGTGGGATTCGAGCTTGAGACCGCTCGCGAGGTCGGTGTCGAGACCGCCGTCGATGGCGGCCTTCGCGGCGCGCAGCGCCACGGCCGGGCCGTTCGCGAACTGCGAGGCCCACTTGTGCGCGGCGGCGTAGACGTCGTCCGGCGCCACGACCTCGTCGAGGATGCCGAGCGCGAGGGCCTCTTCGGCCTTCACGAAACGGCCGGTGAACACGAGGTCCTTGGTCTTGCTCGGGCCGATGAGCCGCGCCAGGCGCTGCGTGCCGCCGGCGCCGGGGATGACGCCGAGCTGGATCTCCGGCTGGCCGACCTTGACGTTGTCACCGGCGATCCGGCGGTCGGCGGTCAGCGCGAGTTCGAGGCCGCCGCCCAGCGCGTAGCCGGTGATGGCCGCGACGACCGGCTTCGGGATGTTCGCGATGGTGGCCAGCGACGCCGTCAGCGCCGCGCCGAACTTCGCGATCTCCGGGTAGGTGCGCTCGGCCATCTCCTTGATGTCCGCGCCACCCGCGAAGGTCTTCTCGCCGCCGTAGAGGATCACGGCGCGCACGTCGTCGCGCTCGGAGGCCTCACGGGCCGCTTCGGCCAGCTCGGCCTGCACCTGGTTGTTCAGCGCGTTGACCGGCGGGCGGTCCAGCCGGATCGTGCCGACCCCGCCTTCGACCTCGAGACTTACGAACTCTCCCACGCCGTCCTCCTTAACCGTCCAAGACAGAGTGCAGGCTACCGGTCAGTACGACCCGTCAGCGGCGACGGGCGAAGAAGCGATCACCGGATCGTTCGAGCAGGAGGTCCTGGTCGAACGTCTTGGACAGGTTGTCGCTGGTCACGACGTCGTCCACGAGACCGGAGGCGACCGCGCGGCCGTCGCGCAGCAACAGCGCGTGGGTGAACCCCGGCGGGATTTCTTCCACGTGATGGGTGACGAGCACCATGGCCGGGGCCTCCGGGTCGAGGGCCAGCTCGGACAGGCGGGCGACGAGGTCCTCGCGGCCGCCGAGGTCGAGCCCGGCGGCGGGCTCGTCGAGCAGCAGCATCTCCGGGTCGGTCATCAGCGAACGCGCGATCAGCGTCCGCTTGCGCTCGCCCTCCGACAGCGTCCCGAAGGTGCGGTCGGCCAGGTGCGCGATGCCGAGGGCACCGAGGAGCTCCATGGCGCGGTCGGTGTCGAGGCTGTCGTATTCCTCACGCCAGCGGCCGACGACGGCGTAACCGGCGCTCACCACGACGTCGACGACGCGCTCCTCGCCCGGCACACGCTGGGCGATCGCGGCCGAGGTGAACCCGATCCGCGGGCGCAGCTCGAAGATGTTGACCTTGCCGATCCGGTCGCCGAGC
Organism: Amycolatopsis sp. PSD-21; assembly: GCF_055561455.1. Lineage (NCBI taxonomy): Bacteria > Bacillati > Actinomycetota > Actinomycetes > Pseudonocardiales > Pseudonocardiaceae > Amycolatopsis > Amycolatopsis sp. PSD-21. Next base: position 7,309,696 of record NZ_CM145712.1, read on the forward strand.
AGGTCGACCGTTCCGGTGGTCGGGTGGAGCTCGGCCGCGGCCAGCCGGAGCAGGGTGGTCTTGCCCGCGCCGTTCGGGCCGAGCACCACCCAGCGCTCGTCCAGTTCCACGGTCCAATCGAGGTCGGCGAGGAGGTCGTTGCCTGTTCGGCGGACCCCGACACCGGTCATCCTCATCACGAGGTCGTCAAGTTCGCTGGGCTGGATCGGCTCGCTCACGCGCCCATTGTGTCCGCACTCGCGCGCGTGTGTGCACCGGGCCGCCGGTCGGGGGAAAGCGGCTGGTCCAGGAAGTGGGACGAAGCGACCCGCGCGCGGTGGCTGTGGCACCATCGGCGACGTGATCAGGTCCGTGTCCGCCGCCTTCCCCGTCATCGGGGGCTCTTTCTGGCGCCGCCGGGCCATCGATCTGCTCCTCGTCGCCTCGTGCGGGTGTACCACCGCGCGACACGGCTGAGTTCCTCTTTCCGACGGCACTCCCCGTGTCGCGCCGCGCCTTGCCTTCCGCGCCCGCGAACCTTCACGAGGAGCCTTTCCGTGACCACGTCCATCACGCCCCGCCAGGATTTCGAGATCCACCCGCAGCTGGCCGATCCGCTGCTCCCCGATCTGCTGCACCCCGACCGTCTGCTCTGGACTCCCCGCGAACTGGCCGAGCTGACCTCCACGGTCACCACCGAGCTGACCTCGGGCCTGCGCGGCCTGCTGCGCTTCGACCCGGACCACCGCTGGTGGGCGCGGCTCGCGCTGACCGACGGCGTCGAGCTGTGGCTGCTGTCGTGGCTGCCCGGCCAGCAGACCAAACCGCACGACCACGGCGGCGCGTCCGGCTCGTTCACCGTGCTGCAGGGGGAGATCGGCGAGGAGTACCGCTACCCCGGCGGCCCGGTGCGGCGCCGCACCCACGTCGCGGGCGAGGGCATCGGCTTCGGCGCGGGGCGCGCGCACCAGGTGACCGGCATCGGCACCGAGCCCGCCGCCAGCGTCCACGCCTACTCGCCGCCGCTGGTCGCGACCCGCGAATACGCCACGCTCGCCGACGTTCCCGCCGAGATCCCCTCGCTGGCCCCGATACTGGGCCGATGAGCGCGATCGACAGCCTGCTGGCCACCGCCCGGGCCGGACTGGACCGGGCGGAGCCCGAGCGGGCACTGCGGCTGCAACGGGACGGCGCCCTGATCGTGGACATCCGCCCGCACGTCAACCGGGCCGAAGAGGGCGAGATCCCCGGCTCGGTGGTCGTCGAGCGGATCCATCTCGAATGGCGGCTCGCGCCGGACAGCGAATGGCGGCTGCCGGAGGTGAAACCGGACTCGACGGTGATCGTCGTGTGCAACGAGGGGTACTCGTCGAGCCTCGCCGCCGCCGACCTGCAGCGGCTCGGCCTGCCGGGTGCCACCGACCTCGAAGGCGGGTTCCGGGCCTGGCGTTCGGCGGGGCTCCCGGTCCGGGAAGGCGGCACCCCCGCCGTTCCCTGATCCGCTACCGCCGGACCGCGAGCCTGGCGACCGATTCCGGGGAGAGCGGGAGCGCGGCGTGGATCCCGGTGCCCCGCGTCGGCCTGGGGTTGACCAGCACGCCCGTCGCCGCGGCGCGGCCGGCGGCCGCGAGCACGACCTCGCGGCCGGTCCGGTGCCGGATCCGGCCCCAGCCCGCGCCGGTGACCGCGCGGTACTCGGCCAGCAATCGCTCGTCGGTGAAGACGCAGAGCCAGTCTCCGTGCGCGCCGAGCCTGGCCGGGACCGGGGCGCCCGCCTCGTCCGCCGGGCCCCACACCGTGCCGTCGAGGAACATCCGCATGACCGAGGGGACGGGCTCGCGCGGGCTTCGTTCCCGCTCGGGGCGGACGTTCTCGGCGATCCACCGCGAAGCGAGCCTGAAGTCTTCGCCGGTGAGGTCCTCCTGAAAACCGTCGAGGCTGTTCTTGACGCTGCCGAGGAAGTCGTAGAACCGCCGGGTGCAGGTGCGCTCGGAGACCGGCACCCGGCCGCGGCCGACCATGGTCCTGATCCGGCCGACCATGCCCGCCCCGCCGTGCACCGGATCCACGCCGAGGTTGTAGGCGGTCCAGACGATCTCGGGCATGAGCGGGTCGGCGAACCGATCGAGAACGCGGTTCAGCCGCAGAAGGACGATTTCCCGCGTCCGGCCGGCATCGGCGTCCTCGGCGATCCCCCAGATGCCCCGCAATTCCGGCCCCAGCGCGTGGCGCAGCCCGTCCTGCCGGATCCCGGCGCGGGCGTGGACATGGTGCAGCCGGTCCTTGGCTCTGCGCGAGGTTTTCGTTTCCTTAGCCGAAGCCACCATTCCTCCGCCATTCGGGAAGGGCCCGGCAAAGTGTATTTCACCAGGCCGTTCCGCATTGTCCGGCGGAAATCGAAGATCAGAGGTTTCCTCTGTTCGCCACCGGCTTGACAAACGGGGAAATGGACCAGAATCGCCACATGGCGTCACTCAGTCCCTGCGCCCGCCGGTCGAATTCGACCGGATCGGCCAGCAGGAGAGCGGGCACCAGTTCAGTCTGGTCCGGGCCGGTGTCGGGCGTCGGTGAAATCGGCCCAGCGGTAGGCGCGGGCCGGGATTCCTGGACCACGCGCCGGTCGACCTCACCGAGCACCGTCTTCAACGCGGCGAGGTCCCTGCCCACTTCGGTGAGCGTGGCCGCGGCCCGTGCCGCCGCCTCGGTCCGCTGGGCGATCAACCCTCGGATGAGCGTGGGATCCGCGGTGTCCCGCGCGGTCCGGGTCAACTGCTCCAGGACCGCCACGTAATCGTCCAGCGCCCGCGCGGCGCGGGCGTGCTCCTCCGCGACCATCCGGCACCGGGCGGCCAACTCGGTCCGGCGGCCCGAATACGCGTCGTGTCCAGTGCCGGACCAGCCATGAGGATCTACCTGGCGCACCTCGACGGCTTGGTCTTCCAACGTCCGGGAAACCGCCCGCAAGCGCTCCGCCTCGCTTCGGAGCACGCTGACCGTCCCGGCCGTCCAGGGCGCGCTCGCCCCGTCCGGGTCTTCCGGCTTCATCGTCCGTCCTGTTCGCTCAGCCGAGAACGGCCCGGATGGTGCCGTCGTCCGAGTCGCCGGTCCGCCGGGCAAGGCTTTCGGCGGCCCCGATCGCAGTGACCTTCTCGATCGCCGCTTCTTCGCCGTTCCGGTAGGCGCGCGCGGCCTCGCCCAGCCGGTCCCCGAGGCGCCGCACATCCTCGGCGAGCACGGCGACGCTGTGCGCGGAAGCCTCCTGGAAGCTCTCCAGCGCCGCGACGAGCACGGGGTCCCCCGCTTCGCTCGCCGTGGCCTTGAACTTCAGCGCCGGTTGCCTGGTGATCATCTCGGTGATGTCGTGGAGCCGGTCGCCCGCCCGGCCGAGCTCGCCGGGAACGGCCTCGAAATCGAACATGTCCGGTGTCCTCGTCTCGGGTCAGCACTCACGGGCGAGCCGGTCGATCTCCGCCGGCGGGAGGGGGAGCGTGGCGTCGGCTCCCGCGCCCAGCACCGGACTCGGATCGATCAGGATCCCGGTCGGGAAGATGCGGCCCGCCGCCGTCCGCACGACGTCACGCCCCGTCCACCGGCCGATCCGGGCCCAGCCCGCACCGGTGGACTCGCGATAGGCGGCCAGCAGGCGCTCTCCGGTGAAGACGCACAGCCACTCGCCCCGGGTATCGAGCTTCGCCGCGAGCGGCACACCGTCGCGGTCCGCGGGGCCGTGGACAGGGCCGTCGAGGAACATCTTCAGCACCGGGTCCATGGGGGTCCGCAACCCTCGGATCGCGGCGGACAGTCCGTCGGCGACCACGGCGGGTTCCGGAGGCTCGGGCCGGATGTTCCCGGCCAGCCAGCGCGAAGCCCGGGTGAGGTCCTCGTCGGTGATCGCGCATTGTTCCGCGCTCAGGCTGTCCACGACAGCGGGCAGGAAAGTGTCGTTGAACCGGCGGGTGCAGGTCCGGACGCTGCATTCGACGCCGCCCTCGTCGACCAATCGTTGGAGCCGCTGGACGACTCCGCTTTCCTCCCCGGGCGAAGCCGCGCCGAGGTTGTACGCGGTCCAGACGATCAGATGCATTTCGGTTTTCGGGAACTGCCTCAGGACACGGCTCAACCGCAGGAGCGCGATCTCCCGCACGCGCGACGCCTCGGCGTCTTCCGCGATCCCCCAGCGTTCGAGCAGCTCCGGGCCCATCACCCTGGCGAGCCCGTCCTGCCAGATGCCATTGCGCTTGTGGATGCCGAGCACGCTGTCCTCGGGCTTTTTTCTTTTCCTCGTCGAAGTCACTATTCCTCCCCTGCGCGACCTCAAGGACGAAGAGCCTAGGCGATCACAATATGCCGCACGAATCGCCCCCACGCGCCCGATAAAGCGCCTTTCACCTGCACTTTTGCCATTTTTTGGACACCATCAGGGCTCGAACCCCCTTTTGTTCGCCACCGAATTGACAACGAACGCCGGTGACCAATCCGTGGCATATGAAAACCGTACGTACGTCTCATGACCACTTACTGGCCAAGGCCCGGCAGAGGGTGCGCGAAGACGATCAATCCGCTTAGCGTCGGAGCGACCGCCGCTGATCGAGCGGCCAGGAATCAGGAGTACGGAATGGAACTCGTCGTGATCGTCGGGCTGGCGATGCTGCTCGGGGCCGCGGCCGGCTGGCTCGTTTCGGCACGGTGGCATCAGCGCCGCCGGGCGGAACTCGTTCAGTTCGCCCAGGCATGGGAATACGCGCGGTACGCCGGATACGTCTCGGCGCACCGGTACCCGCATGGGACCGGTGCGCCGTTCTTGAGGTGATTCAGGCGTGGACGACCCGCGCCAATTCCGCCGGTGTCGCCAGCAGACGGTGTTTCGGCAGCACGCGGACGGTGTAACCGATGGAGCCCGGATGCGGCAGTTTCAGCCGCGCCGCGAACGCGCCGATCCCGTCGCCCGACATGGGGACGGTGACGGGGTCGCTCAGTTCGTCCCCGTCGCCCACCTTCCCGACGACGGCCTGAACGTCCACTTCGGACGGTTCGAGACCGGCGAGGTCGATCCGCGCCCGGATGGTCACCTCGGTCCCGGTGACCATCGGCGCGGAACCCTCGACGAGCAGTTCGGTGTCGAAGATCCGCACCCGCGGCCAGGCGACGTCCAATTTGGTCCGGTAGTCGGCCAGCGACAGCGCGCCGCGGTATCCGTCACCCGTGGCTTCGGCAACCATGCGCGAGGCGGGCAGATAACCCGATTCGACGTACTCCCGCACCATCCGCGCGGCCTGCACGCGCGGCCCGAGGGTCTCCAGCGTGTGCCACACCATCGACATCCAGCCGCCGGGAACGCCGTCGGCGCCGCGGTCGTAGAACAACGGCGCGATCTGGTGACCCAGCAGGTCGTAGAGCGCCGCGGCCTCCAGTTCGTCACGGCGCAGCGGGTCGGTGACGCCGTCCGCGGTCGGGATCGCCCAGCCGTTGCTGCCGTCGTAGCACTCGTCCCACCAGCCGTCGCGGATGGACAGGTTGAGGCCGCCGTTGAGCGCGGACTTCATCCCCGAGGTGCCGCACGCCTCCAGCTGCCGCACCGGCGTGTTCAGCCAGACGTCGCAGCCGCGGTAGAGGTAGCGCGCCATGGACATGTCGTAGTCCGGCAGGAAGACGATCCGGCGCCGGACCTCGGGATCGTCGACGAACCGGACGATCTGCTGGATCAGCTGCTTGCCGCCCTCGTCGGCCGGATGCGATTTGCCCGCGACGACGAGCTGGATCGGACGCCGCTCGTCCAGCAGCAGCGCGCGCAGGCGCTCCGGGTCGCGCAGCATCAGCGTGAGCCGCTTGTACGTCGGCACGCGGCGCGCGAAGCCGACGGTCAGCACGTCCGGGTCGAAGACCGTGTCGGTCCACCCGAGTTCGAGCGCGGACGCGCCGCGCTGCATCCACGCGGCCCGCACCCGGCGCCGCACCTCAGCGACCAGCTTCTCGCGCAGTTCCCGTCGCAGCGCCCACAACTGCTCGTCGCTGACGCCGTCCCGCAGCGGCTTGCCCCGCGCGCCGTCGAGACCCAGCTCCTCGTGATTGCGCCCGAGCAGCGCGCTCAGCTCGCGCGCCACCCAGGTCGGCCCGTGGACGCCGTTGGTGACCGACGAGACGGGCACCTCGTCGAAGTCGAATCCCGGCCACAGCCGCGAGAACATCCGCCGCGACACGCGGCCGTGCAGCGCGGAGACGCCGTTCGCGCGCTGGGCGAGCCGCAGTCCCATATGCGCCATGTTGAACAGGCCGGGGTTGTCCTCCGCGCCGAGCGCGAGCACGCGGCGCGGGTCGACGTCCGGGACCAGCCTGCCGTCGGTGAAGTACCGCTGGACGAGGTCCACGGGGAACCGGTCGATCCCGGCGCTGACCGGGGTGTGCGTGGTGAACACGGTGCCGGCGCGGACGGCGGGCAGCGCCTCGTCGAACGCCAGCCCGTCGGCCTGGATGATCTCGCGGGCGCGTTCCAGCCCGAGGAATCCGGCGTGGCCTTCGTTGGTGTGGAACACCTTCGGCTGCGGGTGCCCGGTCAGCTCGCAGTAGCGCCGCACCGCGCGGAAGCCGCCGATCCCGGCCAGGATCTCCTGCCGGATGCGATGGTCGGCGTCGCCGCCGTACAGCCGGTCGGTGACCGCGCGCAGGTCTTCGTCGTTGGCCTCGGTGTCGGTGTCCAGGAGCAGCAGCGGGATCCGGCCGACGCGGGCCTTCCAGATCTGGGCGTGCAGCGTGCGCCCGGCGGGCATCGCGACGTCGACCAGCACCGGCTTGCCGCCGTCGGTCACGAGTTCCAGCGGGAAGGCGTTCGGGTCGATCACCGGGTAGTGCTCGACCTGCCAGCCGTCGAGCGAGAGCGCCTGCCGGAAGTACCCGGCGCGGTACAGCAGCCCGACACCGACCATCGGCACGCCGAGGTCCGACGCCGCCTTGAGGTGATCCCCGGCGAGCACACCGAGGCCGCCCGAGTAGTTCGGCAGCGCCTCGGTGACCCCGAACTCCATCGAGAAGTACGCGACGGCGGGCGGGAGGTCGGCGTCGTCCTGCTTCTGGTACCAGCGCGGCTCGGCGAGATAGCGCTCCAGATCGGCGACCGCCTCGCGCGCGTGGGCGAGGAAGGCGTCGTCGACGGCGAGTTCGTCGAGCCGAGCCGGTGGCAGGGCGGTGAGCATCCGCAGCGGGTCGCGGACGCGGTTGAACAGCTCCGCGTCCATCGACGCGAACAGGTCGCGCGTGGGCGGGTGCCAGGTCCAGCGCAGATTCGTGGCGAGGTCACCGAGGCCGGAGAGCGACTCCGGCAGGCTCGCGCGGACGGTGAACCGGCGGACTGCTCTCATGAAGAGCGACCATATCGGCACGGCCCCCGCCCCGCTCAAGACCCACTTCGGGGATTACCTGCACGCGGGCCATAAGCGCTGGGTAGGGTCCCTGCTTGCCGGAGTACGCGGCCCGGTCGGGGCCCTGACGACAAGCGAGTGAACATGATCCAAGGGGGAGCGCGGGGTTTCAAGCGCCCGGCTCTGATCGCGGTCGTGACGGTGCTGGCCCTCGGGCTGAGCGCTTGCAGCGACAAGGGAAGCTCGACCGGCCAGCAGGGCAGCCAGCCGGGCGCCGGTGACATCGCCGGTCTGCCGGTCACGCATTTCGAGAGCGGGCTCAAGCCGAACGCGCCCAAGCCGGATCTGCAGGTCCGCAACGAGGACGGCTCCGAAGACGACCAGCTCGCCATCGCCGCCATCGCCGACGCGCAGGCCTACTGGACCGAGGTCATGCCGCGCGACTTCGGGCAGCCGTACGAGCCGCTGAAGTCGCTGCTGTCCTACAGCGCGAAGACCGACGACGAAGAGACCGAATGCGGCAGCGTCAAGAAGCTCGTCAACGCGTTCTACTGCCCGCCGGGTGACCTGGTGGCGTGGGACCGCGGCGTGCTGCTGCCGATGCTGCGCGAGCGGTTCGGGAAGATGGCGGGCGCCGTCGTCCTCGCCCACGAACTCGGGCACGCCGTGCAGTACCGGCTCGGCGAGAAGGCCAGCATCAAGAAGAACACCCCGTCGATCGTCAAGGAGCAGCAGGCCGACTGCTTCGCCGGCGGCTACTTCCGCTGGGTCGCCGAGGACAAGAGCAAGTTCTACCGCGTCTCCACGTCCGAGGGCCTCAACCAGGTCATGGCGTCGCTGTTCCTGATCCGCGACCAGGCGGGCACCAGCGCGACCAAACAGGGCGCGCACGGCACGGCGTTCGACCGCACGTACGCGTTCCAGGTCGGGTTCGAGAAGGGCCCGAAGGAATGCGCGGCGATGAACGAGGACAACATCAAGGCGCGGATCACCGAGCGCCCGTTCGACAAGGGTGACAAGGGCAAGGGCGACGCGAAGCTCGACATGAAGATCATCGGGATCCTGAAGGAGAGCCTGGACAAGGCCTTCGTGGGCGCCGGCGTCCCTGGCCCGGAGATCACCGAGGACGGCAACGGCAGCTGCCCCGGCGGCCCGAGCACCCCGCCCGCGTCGTACTGCCCGTCGAACAACACCGTCAGCATCGACTTGGCCAAGCTGCGCGAGCTCGCCCAGCCGGTCGACCAGCAGGAGGAATGGGAAAGCGGGCACAGCGAGGGCAAGGGCGACTTCGCCGCGTTCTCGGAAATCGCGTCCCGGTACGCGATGGGCATCCAGAAGGGTGTCGGCGCGTCGATCGACAACGCGAACGCGGGTCTGCGCACCGCCTGCCTGGTCGGCGCCTGGGCGAAGGCCAGCACCGTGCCCGGCGCGACGTTGCGGCTCTCTTCCGGTGACCTCGACGAGGCCATCTCGGACCTGCTGAGCCCGGAGAGCCTGGTCTCGGCCGACGTCAACGGCAAGCGCGTGGACAACGGTTTCGAGCGGATCGAGGCGCTGCGGAAGGGCTACCTGGAGAGCTCGGCGGTCTGCTCGACCCAGTACGGCTGATCGGTCCCGCCCAGGTACATGAAGGCCCCCTTCCTTGCGCTAGGCGCAAGGAAGGGGGCCTTCATGTACCGCGAGAAACCTCAGTACAGAGCGCTAGCCAGATCCCGCCGCGCCTTCATGACGCGCTCGTCCGCCGAGTCGAACAGGTCGAACAGCGCCACCAGGTGCTCCCGCACGCGGTTGCGCTCGTCGCCCGCGGTACGCCGCACGACGGCGATCAGCCGCGCGAAGCCCGCTTCGGGCTGCTGCCCCGCGACTTCGAGGTCCGCGGCGGCGAGCTGGGCGTCGAGGTCGGCCGGGTTCGCGTCGGCCTTCGCGATCGCGTCCGGGCCGGCGGCCTCGGCGCGAGCGGTGAACTTGACCTGCGCCAGCGCGGTCTTGGCCTCCTCGTTCGCGGGTTCGACGTCGAGGATGCGCTCGTAGGCCGCCTGCGCCGCCGCGAAGTCGCCGCGCTCGAAGGCCTCCTCGGCCTCGGTGAACCGCGGGTCCTCCGGCACCTCGACACCGCCGCCGTTCTGCTCGGCGGCCTTGATACCGGGCAGCCGGTCGCGCAGCGCGTCGAGCAGCGAACCGAGCCACTTGCGGATCTCGGGTTCGGGCAGCGCGCCGGAGAACGCGTCGACCGGCTGGCCGCCGCCGATGGCGATGACCGTCGGGATCGACTGCGCGCCGAACAGCTGCGCGATGCGCGGGTTGGCGTCGACGTCCACCTTCGCGAGCACCCAGGCGCCACCGGACTCGGCGGCGAGGCGCTCCAGCACCGGGCTGAGCTGTTTGCACGGGCCGCACCATTCGGCCCACAGGTCGACGACCACCAGCTGCTGCAGCGAGCGCTCGACGACCTCGGCCTGGAACGTCGCCTCGGTGACGTCGATCACGGCGCCGGCCGTGGCGGGAGCGGCACCGTCCGCCGGACGAGGTGGGGCAGGAGGCTGTTTCTGGGGCGCCTCGGCACGCGCCTTGAGCGCGGAAAGGTCGACCGCGCCGGAAAGCGCGGCGGAGAGGGCCGCCGTCTTCGATGCTGATCCGCGTGGGTGTGTCACGGTTCCATCCTGGCACGCATCCCCGAGCGTTTCACCGCATGCCCCCGGCTGCCCGCTTGGCAGGACGTCGGTGTTCCGGCAGGCTCGCCACGAGGGGGTGATCGACATTCCGACACGCAGGACGGCCACCGTGGCCGTCGCGATCGCCATCGCCGTCACGTGGGTGAGCGTCATCACGGTCCTGATCGCCCATCAACCCGATCCCGGTGTCGCCACTCCCGGGCAACTCCGGGAGGGCCTCACCGCCGCGCTCAACGAACACGACGTCGAGGCCCTCTCCGAACTCATCGACTACCCGCCCGCGTCGGCAGGCGACTTCGCGAAGTCCTATATCGACGCGCTGACCGAACGCGGCGCCCACGACGTCACGGTGAAGTTCGCCCCGGACGAGCTCGCGCCGACGTCGGCGACCGTCAGCGGGAAACTGGGCGACGGCAGTTCCTTCGGCTACCCGGTGGCCATCGCGGTCAAGGACAAGCTGTGGCTGGTCTCGTTCACCCCGCCGCTCCCCTGACTCATTCGCTCAGGTGCTTCTCGACGCGCTCCACCTTCGCGGTCAGCTGCCCCTCGAAACCCGGCCGGATGTCGGCCTTGAGCACCAGCCCGACCCGCGACGAGCCCTCGCCCGCGGCCTCGACGGCCCGCTTCACGACGTCCATCACTTCGTCCCACGAACCCTCGATGTTCGTGAACATGGCGTTGGTCGAGTTCGGCAGGCCCGACTCACGGACCACTTTCACCGCGCGGGCGACCGCCTCGCTGACACCGCCGTCCTCCTCGGCCGCGGACGGGCTGACACTGAAGGCCACGATCATCTTCTGCTCCTCGTTCAGACGCTTTTCCCACGCATAACACCCGGTGGTGCGGCATGGCACGGGTACCCGCTGGTAACTTCGAGCGCCATGAGCCGTCCGTTGCCGTTCGACCCGATCGCCCGCGCGGCGCAGCTGTGGGAGGCCCGTATCGGGCCCTCCGAAACCATGGCCGCGGTGACCGGGATCATGCGCGTGCAACAGATCATCCAGTCCGCGGTGGACGGTGCGCTCAAACCGCACGGGCTGACCTTCGCCCGGTACGAGGCGCTGGTGCTGCTGACCTTCGCCCGCGCGTCCCATCTGCCGATGCGCGTGATGGGCGAGCGGCTGCAGCTGCACCCGACGAGCGTCACCAACATCGTCGACCGGCTGGAGAAGGACGGCCTGGTCAAACGCGTGCCGCATCCGACCGATCGCCGGACCACGCTGGTCGAGATCACCGACGAAGGCCGCGTACGCCGCGAAGAGGCCACGAAGGCGGTCACCGAGATCGACTTCGGGCTGACCGGGCTCACCGGCAAGCAGACCGAGCAGCTCACCGAGCTGCTCACCAAGGTCCGCAAGGCCACCGGCGACTTCGCCGAATAGCGCGTGAAGGCCCCCTTCCCTCGGCTGAGCCGAGGGAAGGGGGCCTTCACGCGCTAAAGAATCAGACGGCGGCGGGCTCCGCGGACTTGGTGGCGAACAGGCCGACCCCACCGTGCGACAGCCGCTGCGGGCCGTCCAGCTTGCCGTTGCGCAGGGCCCAGGACTCGAACAGCCACGTGAACAGCGGCGGGATGCTGGAGAGCAGCGCGAGGATCAGGGTCTTCGGGCGCCAGCCGAGCGGCTTCGCCACGGACAGGGAGACCAGCACGTAGAGGACGAAGACGACGCCGTGCACCATGCCGAGGACGGGAACGCCGCCCTCGCCGAGCTTGACGGCGTACTTGAGGAACATCCCGACCAGCAGCCCGGCCCACGAGAGGGCTTCGGCTACCGCGGCCACGCGGAATACTAGAGCGGCCTTGCTGGACACTTTCTCCTCCTGTGGGGTCTCACCACTATGCGTACACACATGACTACGTCCGACGAGCACTGTCCAAGGCGGACTCGCCAAGAACGTCAACAGCGCTGTCGGACGTGGTAATACCAGTGTGAGGCGTGACGACGCTCACCGGAACACCGGGGGCCGTGATGCTCCTCACGACCCCCGGTACGAACCGGTCTAAACCACTCGGATCACCCGGCGCAGGGCGATTTCGGCGCCCCTTCGGGACCGGTCGCCCACGTCGCCTTCGACGGGTCGTCCGTGAGCCTGAAGTCCAAAGTGGTCCCCCGCGTCAACTGTTCCAACCCGACATACGCCCGCTGCGAGCCGGTTCCCAGCCCTTGGACGTACTGGAGCTTCGACCCGTCGGCGCCGTCGGCCTTGATCGTGATGTCACGGCCGTTCTCCAGATGCACCACGGACTTCTCGAACCGCGGCGCGTTGAGCACGAACTGGCCGGTGCCCGGCACCGCCGGGTACAGCCCCAGCGCGCTGAAGACGTACCACGCGGACATGGTCCCGAGGTCGTCGTTCCCGGTGACACCGTTCGGCGCGTTGGTGAACAACGTGTGCGCGGCGCGCACCACGGCCGAGGTCTTCCACGGCTGCCCGGTCAGCGTGTACATCCAGGGCGAGTGCAGATCCGGCTCGTTGTTCGGGTTGTAGCGGAACTGGTTGTAGTAGTTGTACGGGCCGACGACCCATTCCTCGCGCACGGTCTTCGCCGGGTCTTTGACCAGATCCCCGTAGGCGAAGAAGTCGTCGAGCCGCTTGCCGACGTTCTCCTCACCGCCCATCCGCTCGACGAGCCCGGGGACGTCCTGCTGGGTCAGCCACTGGTACTGCCACGACGTGCCCTCGTGGAATCCGTCCTGGCTCTGCGGGGTGTACGGCTTGCCCGCCGGGCTGAACCATTCCCCGCCTTCGACCTTGGGCCGGTAGAACCCGGTGAAGCCGCGGTCGGTCACCGACGAGTCCCACAGCGTGCGGTAGCTGCGTCCCTTCTCCGCCAAGGCCTTCGCGTCGACCTCCTTGCCGAGCCCGGCGGCCATGATGGACAACGAGCAGTCCGCGAGCGCGTATTCCAGCGTGGCCGAAGCGCCGTGGTTCGGGTCGGTGTCCTGCCCCTTCTTCGGGAAGTCCTTGTCGTACTGGACGAACCCGTCCTTCTGGTAGCTCGCGTTCCCCGAGCGGCCCTGGAACGGCGAGGACGCGGGCGGGATCTCGCGCGAGTTCTGCAAGAGTGCCTGGTACGCCTTGAACTCCTGACCCGACAGCGCGCCGAACCGCCACAGGTCGACCAGGAACGGGGTGACCGGATCGCCGGTCATCGTGTTCGTCTCCTGGTTCGCGTACGCCCAGCGCGGCAGCCAGCCACCCTGGTCGTGGATGGCGAGCACGGACTTCGCGACGTCCTTCGCGCGAGCCGGCCGCAAGAGCGCGAGCAACTGGTTCTGCGTGCGGTAGGTGTCCCACAACGAGAAGAACTCGTAGTAGGTCCAGCCCAGCGCGCGGTGGATCTTGTCGTCGAACCCGCGGTAGCGGCCGTCGGCGTCGTTGCCGGTCAGCGGCTGCAGCAGCGCGTGGTACAGCGAGGTGTAGAAGACCGTGCGGTCGTCCTTCGTCCCGCTCTTGATGTCCACTGAGGACAGTTCCTTGCGCCAGGCGCGCTGGGCACCGTCGCGGACCGCGTCGAACGAGCGCCCCTTCTCCGCCGCCAGGTTCAGCCGGGCACCGAAAGCGTCCACATGGGAGATCGCCGTCGTCGCGGTGACCTGCCCGCCGCCGAAGGTCAGCCAGGCGCCACGCAGGCCTTCACCGCCCGCCGACTCCTTCGAACCCGGCGTGCCGCCGGTGGGCGACCAGGTGCCGAAGGATTTGAACGGCTTGTCGAACGTCGTGGTGAACCAGGTCTTGTACGGCTTCCCACCGCAGAACGCCTGCGACTCCACCATCCCTTCGACCGTCCGGTCGCCGACGACGCGGACCTGGCTCGCCGTCACCGGTTCCTTGTCGTTGGCTTGGCCGACGTTGACGAAAACGTTTGCGTCGCCCGATTTCGCGAAGGTGTACCGCTCGACGCCGGTCCGCGTGGTCGCGGTGGTCTCCGCGTCGACGCCGCCGTAACCGGTGAGCCGGACCTTGTAGTAGCCGGGCTTGCCGACCTCGCCCTCGTGCGTGTACGGCGAGGCGTACTTCTTGTGGTCGAACGTCTCGGGTTTCGTGGTGTCGAACGCCGCGCCGGGCCCGACCGCGCCGGTGGTGGGCAGGGACGACACGAGGCCGCCCTGCTCCCAGCAGCCCGCGCCGGACAGGAAGAAATGCCCGAAGCCGCGGATCGCGGTGTCGTCGTAGCGATAGCCGGCGTAATGCGAGGAAATCGGGCTGACCTGCGTCATCCCGAACGGCGCCGAGGCGCCGGGGAAGGTGTTGCCGTCGTCCTTGGTGCCGATGAAGGTGTTGACCGCGTCCACGGGGTCGCCACCGGGCGCCGCCGCCGCGACGGGCGTGACCAGCCCGGCGGGGACGACGAGCGCGGTGAGCAACCCGGCGACGCGGATCGAGGTGCGTGCAGGCATGGGAAAGGCCGCCTCCTGACAACGTTGTCGCTGCCCGCCCACCTTCGACAAGAACGGACCACCTGGTCAAGAGGTTCGTCGAACCCTGTCCGATTCGGGACAGCGACCCGGAGGGCCGTAACGGTTCGAACTCGGAAAACGCGCCAAGGACGAACCGGGCATTGACATCGCCGCGCCGCTGGCGTTCAATTCCGGCCACTATGACAACGTTGTCTTCCAGCGGACCGGACAACGGCCACCGCACCACCGGCCGACGGGCCACGATGAGTGACGTGGCCCGGCTCGCGGGCGTGAGCATCAAGACCGTCTCGCGAGTGGTGAACGACGAGCCCGCCGTCCATCCGGACACCGCGGAGCGCGTCATGGCGGCGATCGAGCAGCTCGGGTTCCGGCGCAACCTCGGCGCGCGGAACCTGCGGCGCGGCTCGACGACCGGGACGATCGGCCTGATCGTCGAGGACGTCGGAAACCCCTTCTACTCTGAGCTCAACCGGGCCGTCGAACGCATCGCGACCTCGTTCGGCCGCCAGGTGCTGACCGGTTCGTCGGAGGAGAACTCCGACCGCGAACGCGAACTGGTCCTGGAGTTCTGCTCCCGCCGTGTCGACGGCATCCTCGTCGTCCCGGCCGGGATGCAGCACGGCTACCTGGTCCCCGAGATGCGTGCGGGCACGCCCGTGGTGTTCCTCGACCGCCCCGCCGGCGACATCGTGGCCGACACGGTGCTGGTCGACAACATCGGCGGCACCGTCGAAGCGGTCGCCCAGCTGGCGAAACACGGCCACCGCCGGATCGCGTTCCTCGCCGACAGCCCGGACATTTTCACCGCGGGCGAACGGCTGCGCGGCTTCCGCGAAGGCTGTGTCCGCAACGGGATCCCCTACGACGAGCACCTCGTCGTGATGCGGACGCCGACCGCCGAGAGCGTCGGCGACGCGGTGAAGCGGCTGCTCACCGGGCCGAATCCGGCCACCGCCGTGATCGCGGGCAACAACCGGGTCGCCGTCCACCTGCTGCGCGCGCTGGCGCACGCGGAGCGGCGTCCCGCGATGATCAGTTTCGACGACTTCGAGCTGGCGGATCTGCTGGATCCGCCGGTCTCCGTGATCGCGCACGACGTGAGCGCACTGGGCCGGGCGGCCGCGGAACTGCTGTTCGCCCGGGTCCAGGGAGATCAATCCGCACCGAGAAAGGTAGTTCTGCCCGTGCATCTCGTAGCCCGCGGTTCCGGGGAGGTCGCCCCTTCATGAGCGGCCACCTCGAACCGATCCGCCTGCCGGCGAACCAGCCGCCGCAGTTCTACCGCGGCGGCGACGCCATCGCCGCGTTGCGGGGCGCTTCCTCCGAGTCCAAGTACGGCCCGGAGGACTGGGTCGGCTCGGCCACCACGATGTTCGGCCAGGAGACCAACGGCCTGACCAAGCTGCCCAGCGGGGTCTGGCTGCGCGACGCCGTCCGCGAGAACCCGTCCGCCTGGCTCGGCGCCAAACACGTCGAGGCGCTCGGCGATTCGACCGGCCTGCTGGTGAAGCTGCTCGACGCGGGCCAGCGCCTGCCGGTGCACTTCCACCCGTCGGACTCGTTCGCGAAGCGGCACTTCGACTCGCACTTCGGCAAGACCGAAGCGTGGATCGTGGTCGGCACCTATGGCGACGACCCGCGCGTCTACCCGGGCTTCAAGGAGACCGTCGACAAAGCGACGGTCAACGAATGGGCCCGCACGCAGGACGCTCCCGCCATGCTCGGAGCGCTGAACAGCGTCGCGGTCACCCCCGGCGACACGGTCTACATCCCGGCGGGCCTGCCGCACGCGATCGGCGAAGGCGTCTTCGTCGTCGAGCTCCAGCAGCCGACGGACTTCTCGCTGACCCTGGAATGGCGGGACTTCCTGGCGAACCCGGAGAAGGCGCACCTCGGCATCGGCTTCGAGACGGCCATCGAAACCCTGGACACCACCGGCTGGGACGAAGAACGGCTCGGCTCGATCGTCAAGCGCACCGCGGGCGACGAAGCGTCCACTGTGGACCTTCTCGCGGACGGCAGCGACGCGTTCTTCCGTGCCGATCAGCTGCGCCCCGGCCTTTCCGGTAGGTCGACAACGTTGTCACTCGATCCGTCGTTCGCGGTGCTGGTCGTCATGGACGGTTCGGGGACACTCCGCACCGAACACGGCGGCGAGTACGCGCTGCGCAAGGGCGAGACGTACGTGGTCCCGCACGACGCCGGTCAGTCCACTTTGGATGGCGACGTCACCGTCATCCGCTGCCGGCCGCCCGCACCCGAGAAGAGGGAGCGATCGTGAGCGAACTCCTGCTCGACGCACAGAACCTGGTCAAGCGCTACGGCTCAGTGGAGGCGCTGCGAGGCGCGTCCTTCCAGGCGCGGGCCGGTGAGGTCACCGCGCTGATCGGTGACAACGGCGCCGGGAAGTCCACTTTGGTCAAATGCCTCTCCGGCGCGGAGCAGCCGACGTCGGGGAAGATCCTGCTCGACGGCTCCGAGGTGGTGCTGGACTCCCCCACCACCGCACGGCGCATGGGGATCGAGACGGTGTACCAGGATCTCGCGGTCGCACCGGAACTCGACCCGGCCGCGAACCTGTTCCTGGGCAGGGAGATCCACCGCAAGGGGATCCTCGGCAAACTCGGGATGCTGGACAAGAAGGAGATGAAACGCCAGGCCGTGGAGGAGTTCCAGCGGCTCGGCGTGACCCTGCAGAGCACCGACGTCCCGATCGGCTCGCTTTCGGGCGGGCAGCGGCAGAGCGTCGCCGTCGCGCGGTCGGTCGTCTGGGCGTCGAAGGTCGTGTTCATGGACGAGCCGACGGCCGCGCTCGGCGTCGTGCAGCGCGAACGCGTGCTCGACGTGATCAAGAAGGTGCGGGACAAGGGCATCGCCGTCGTGCTGATCAGCCACAACATGCCCGAGGTGCTGTCGGTGGCCGACCGCGTCGAGGTGTTGCGGCTCGGCAAACGCGTCGCCCGGTTCACCGGCGCGGACACGAAACTGGAAGACCTGGTCGCCGCGATGACGGGCGCCCTCGTACAAGAGGAGGCGGCGTGACCGTGTCCACTCCGACGAAGAACGGCCCCGAGATCCAGACCACAGTGGACGGTGGCTTCGGCAAGCGGTCGATCGGGCAGCGGATGATCGGGGCGAACACGTTCTGGATCGCGCTGGTGCTGCTGGCGCTGATCATCGTGTTCACCGCGATCGCGCCCGCCGAGTTCGCGACGCTGTTCACCTTCCAGACCCTGCTCATCGAGACTTCGGTGCTGCTGGTGCTCTCGGTCGGCATGACGTTCGTGATCATCACCTCCGGGATCGACCTCTCGGTCGGTTCCGTGCTGATCTTCGCGGGCATGGTGGCCGGCAAGACGATGGAGGCGCTGAGCCCGGACGGCGACGCGACGAAGGCAGGGTGGGGCGTCATCACCGCCGGGCTCGTGGCGGCGGTCGTCGCGGGCACGATCTGGGGGCTGATCAACGGTTTCCTGATCGCGGTGGCGAACATCCCGCCGCTGATCGTCACGCTCGGCACGATGGGTGCCGCGCTCGGCGCCGCGTACCTGCTGAACAACGGGTCCGACGTGCGCAGCGTGCCGACCGAGCTCAACAAGACGCTCGGCTACGGGACGTCGTTCGGCGGCGTGCCGAACCTGGTGCTGGTGGCCGTGGTGATCACGCTGATCGGCGCGTGGCTGTTGCACACCACCAAATTCGGCCGCTACACCTACGCCGTCGGCTCCAACGCCGAGGGCGCGCGCCGGGCGGGCATCGGGGTGACCGCGCATCTGCTGAAGGTGTACACGCTCACCGGTTTCCTCGCCGGTGTCGCCGGTTTCCTCTCACTGGCGTACTACGCGTCGACCACCATTTCGGCGCACACCACCGACAACCTCAACGCCATCGCCGCCACGGTGATGGGCGGCACGAGTCTCTTCGGCGGGGTCGGTTCGGTGCTGGGCACGGTGATCGGCGTGTTCATCCCGGCCGTGCTGAAGAAGGGCTTCAACATCACGCAGGTCCAGGACTTCTGGCAGATGATCGCGGTCGGCGCGGTGCTGATCGCCGCGGTCTGGTTCGACCAGCGGCGCCGTCGTCGCCGCAACTCTCGCTGATCCCTACGCACAAAGAGGTGCTATCCCCATGAAGAAGACCCTGCTCGCCGCCGGTGCCGCCGTTTCCGCGGCCCTCCTGCTCACCGCGTGCGGCGGTGGCACCGTCGGCCAGGCGCCGTCGGGCGACTCCGGCGCCAAGACCAACAACAAGAAGCTGTCGCTCATCCCGGGCGTGCAGGCCGAGCCGTTCTACATCTCGATGCAGTGCGGCGCCGAGGCCGAGGCCAAGAAGGCGGGCTACGAGCTCACCACGCAGGCGCCGCAGAAGTTCGACGCGGCCATGCAGACCCAGCTCGTCAACGCGCTGGGCTCCAACCCGCCCGCCGCGCTGCTCATCGCGCCGACCGACGCGCAGGCGATGCTCGCGCCGATCCAGCAGGTCAAGAACCGCGGCTCGAAGATCATCGAGGTCGACACCGCGCTGAAGGACACCAGCGTGGCCGAGTCGTCGATCTCCTCGGACAACGCCGAGGGCGGCAAGCTCGCCGCCAAGACCATGGCGGAGCTGGCCGCGGGCAAGACCGGCTCGGTGCTGGTGCTCGACACCATCGCGGGCACCTCGACCACGAACACCCGCGCGAAGGGCTTCGAGGACGAGCTGAAGAACTACCCGAACCTGAAGTCGGCGGGCGTGCAGTTCACCCAGAACGAGCCCGACCAGGCCGCGTCCAAGGTGACCGCCGCGCTGGCGTCGACCCCGGACCTGATCGGCATCTTCGCGACCAACCTCAACACCGGTGAGGGCGCCGCGACCGGCCTGCGGAACGCGGGCAAGATCGGCGCGGTCAACCTGATCGGTTTCGACGCTTCGCCGTCGGAGATCGAGGGGCTGAAGAAGGGCGAGTACCAGGGCCTCATCGCGCAGGACCCGGCCGCCATCGGGCAGCAGGGTGTCCAGCAGGCCATCGCGGCGCTGGAGGGCAAGCCGGTGACCCGGAACCTGACCGCTTCGCTGCACTCGATCACCAAGGCGAACATGGACGCGAACGCGCAGTACTTCTACAAGCAGAGCTGCTGACTCACCTCGTGTCGTGAGTGGCGATTCGGGTTAGAACCCGAATCGCCACTCACGACCCACGGGACCCACTCACTCCCGCAACTCGACCACCCCAGCGGGCGCGAACCGCTCCAACGCTCCGTACAGCCGGGCGCCACCGCCCAGGTGACCCAGCGCGTACCTGTACTCACCGTCCTCGAGCAGCACTTCGGGCCCCGAACCGGTCCAGTCGAGCCGGTAGTGCCACCAGTGCATCCACCGCCCCACGCGCCGCTTCTCCCGGTACACCCGCAACCGCGTGACCTCGGTCCACCGGACCTCGAACACCCCCGGCACCGCGAACCCCGCGGCGGAGATCACCAGCGAGCCCGCCGACTTCCGGAGCGCGAGCAGGATCAGCCCCGCGAAGGCCACGCTGAGCAGGCTGAACACCACCCCGGAAACCGAGCCGGAGAACGACGACAGCACGACGGCCACCAGGCCGCCCCCGCCGAACACCACGAACCCAGCCCACGCGACCCGGCGCATCACGACGTCCAGCCGGAGCACCACGGCATCCCCAGTGACCATGCCCGGAGCGTAACCGGCGAAACCACTCAGCGACGTTAGGATCTAGGCCCCGACGTCGTGGAGGAGGCCGGATGAGCACCCGTCTGCCCTGGCGTCCCGCCGCGAGCGTCGATCCGGTACCGGTGCTCGTCGCCGCCCAGCGCGTCTCGGACGATCTCATGGACGGCCTGGCGGGACCCCGCGCCCGCCAGGCGGCGCACGGCCTCCGGCGGCTGTTCGGGGTCGCCGGGCTCGGTCTCGCCGACCTGTCCGGCTCGCTCGTCTGGTCCGGCCGTCCGGCGGCGGACGACGTCGTCGCCTCCGCGCTCGACGAGGTCCTCCACTCCGAGACGCCGGTGTCCGAACCCGGGCTGTGGGCGCTGCCGCTCCACGTCCACGACGAGCTGGCCGGGGTCCTCCTGGTCACCGACGGCAAGAACGCCGTCGCCCGCCAGGCCGCCGAACTCGTCGTCCACGCGCTCGAACGCGGCAGGCTGGAGGCCTCCGCCGAGCAGGCCGCGGAAGCCGAGCTGCGCGCGCTGCGGGCCGAGATCTCGCCGCATTTCGTCTACAACGCGCTCACCGTGATCTCCTCGCTGGTCCGCTCCGACCCGGATCGCGCCCGCGACCTGATGCTCGACTTCGCCGAGTACACCCGCTACAGCCTCGCCCGGCACGGCGAGTACACGATGGTCGCCGAGGAGTTCCGCGCCATCGAGACTTATCTGGCCTTGCAGCGCGCGGTGCTCGGCGAGCGGCTGCGGGTGCAGGTGCGCGTCGCGCCGGAGGTGCTGGCCGTCGCGGTGCCGTACCTCGTGCTGGAACCGCTGGTGGAGAACGCGATCCGGCACGGGATCGAGCCACGCGCCGAGGCGGGGTTCATCCAGGTTCAGGGAATGGCGGAAGGGAACGACTGCGTGATCAGCGTCGAGGACGACGGTGTCGGCATGGACCCCGCACGCGCGGCGGCGATCCTGGCCGGGCACGGCGACGACGGCGGCGTCGGACTGGCCAATGTGGACAGAAGGCTGCGCAGCGTCTACGGGCCGTGGTACGGCCTGACGGTCGAGACCGAGACCGGCGCGGGCACCAGGGTCGTGGTGCGCGTGCCCCGATTCCAGCCGGGGGTGCTGCCGTGACGAACGGGCTGCGGGTGCTGGCGGTCGACGACGTCCCGCCCGCCCTCGACGAGCTGTGCAGCCTGCTGCGCGAGGCACCGGAAGTCGCCGAGGTGGTCGCCGCCGGTGACGCACTGAACGCGCTCAAGCTGTTGCAGGGCAGTCATTTCGACGCCGTCTTCCTCGACATCTCCATGCCCGGCCTCGACGGGCTCGAGCTCGCCTCGCTGCTGGCCCGGCTCAGCGAACCGCCGGTGATCGTGTTCGTCACCGCGCACGACGGGCACGCCGTGGCCGCGTACGGGATCGGCGCGGTCGACTACCTGCTCAAGCCGGTCCGCGCGGAACGGCTGTCCGCCGCACTGTCCAAAGTGGTCCGGATGGCGGGCAACCAGCCCGACGAGCCGAAGCCCGCGCCGGACGCGATGTCCGCGCTGCCGGTGGAATCCGGCGGGCGCACCCGGTACGTCCGCCGCGACGACGTCCAGTTCGTCGAGGCGCACGGCGACTACGTCCGGCTGCACACGAAATCCGGCGTCCACGTCACGCGGATGCCCATCTCCCGGCTCGAAGAGTACTGGGAAGGAACAGGATTCACCCGCGTGCACCGGGGTTTCCTGCTTTCCGTGGACGCCGTGCTCGAACTGCGCAGCGACACCACCGGCGGGCTGCTGGCGCATACCGAAGCGGGTGACGTGCCGGTGAGCCGCCGTCACGCGCGCGACCTGCGCGACCGGCTGCTCGCCGCCGCGCAACGCGGTGAACTGGGCCGGGGAAGCCGTCCGTGAGCCGCGTCAAACGGGTGGCCGTCACCAGCCCGCAGACCCGGCTCGCGCATTCGCGGCGCCGTTCACGCGGACGGTGGCGGGTTCCCCGTCTCGCCGCGGGCGACGCGGAACGCGCGGACGCCCTCTACCGGGCCCAGCGCCGCCGCGGGATTCCCGCGCTGGCCGGGATGTTCGGGCTGGTGTTCGGGCTCCCGCTGGTGTTCGGGGTGTTCCCCGGGCTGGATTCGGTGCGGCTGCTGGGGATCCCGCTGTCCTGGCTGATGATCGCGATCCTCCCGTACCCGGCGATGGCGCTGCTGTCGTGGTGGCAGCTGCGCCGGGCGGAAAAGATCGAGGACGAGTAGTGGTCGCGGCGCTCTCGGTGGCCCCCGTCGTGCTGGTCACCCTGCTGATCGGGTTGCGCGGGGTCGCGGCCATGCGCACGACGTCGGATTTCCTCGTCGCCTCGCGCCGGATCTCGCCGCTGGTCAACTCCGCCGCGGTCTCCGGCGAATACCTGTCCGCGGCGTCGTTCCTCGGTGTGGCGGGGCTGGTGGTGAAGGACGGTATCGGCGCGCTTTGGTATCCGGTCGGCTTCACCGCCGGGTACATCGCGATGCTGGTGCTCGTGGCGGCGCCGATGCGGCGCTCCGGCGCGCTCACCGTGCCGGACTTCGCCGAGGCGCGGCTCGCCTCCCCCGCCCTGCGCCGTCTGGCCGCCGTCGTCGTCCTGGTGATCGGAACCCTTTACCTGGTCCCGCAATTCCGCACCGCGGGGCTGGTGCTGACCGCCGTCGGCGGCACGCCGTACTGGGTCGGCGTGGTCATCGCGGGCACCGCCGTCAGCGCGACGCTGGCGCTCGGCGGGATGCGCGCGGCGACCTACGTCCAGGCCTTCCAGTTCGTGCTGAAACTGCTGCTGTTCATCGTTCCCGCGATCTGGCTGGTCTCCCAGGTCTCCCCGGAGCAGCGATCGGCTTCGGTGCATCCGGTGGAATTCACCCACTTCGCCCGCGACACCCGGCTGTCCTTCGAGATCGACGTGACGCTGACCCTGCGCGAGCCGACCACCTTGCTCGCCCCGGAAAAACGCGTCGTGCCACCGGGTGAGCTGGTCGCCAGGAGCGGCGAGACGCTGGTATTCGCCGAGGGCACCCCGGTTCCGGCCGTCCGGGGTGGTGCCCCGCTGGGCGGGCCGGACTGGCAGCGGCCGCTGCTCGACCTCGGCGATCAGGGTTATCCGCTGCTCGGCACGTGGGCGATCCTGATCGCCACCATGCTCGGCACCATGGGCCTGCCGCACGTCCTGATGCGCTTCCACACCAGCCCGGACGGCCGCGCCGCCCGCCGGACCGCGGCGATCACGGTCGCCCTGCTCGGCGTCTTCTACCTGTTCCCAGGGGTTTACGGCGTTTTCGGCCGCGTGCTGGTGCCCGAGCTGTACGTCTCCGGCGCGACCGACACGGTCGTCGTCGCGCTGCCTGCACAGATCGACGACGGCTGGGCGGGCTCGTTGTTCACCGGGTTGCTGACGGCGGGCGCGTTCGCCGCGTTCCTGGCGACGTCGCTCGGGCTGCTGCTGGTGATCTCCGGCGCGGTCGCGCACGACCTGGCGCCCGGCGGCCTCCGGAGACTGCGCTGGTCGGTGCTCGGGGCGGCGGCGGTGATGGTCCTGCTCGCGCTGCCGTCGGCCAGATTGGACGCGGGCGTGCTCGTCACCTGGGGCTTCACCGTGGCCGCGTCCACGTTCTGCCCGTTGCTGGTGCTCGGCATCTGGTGGAACCGGCTGACCGCCGCGGGCGCGATCAGCGGTGTCCTCGCTGGGCTCGTCGCGTCTTCGGGCTCGATCCTCGTGGCCCTGTTCGTCCCCAGCCTGAGCGGCCTGCCCGCGATCCTCGTGTCGCAGCCCGCGCCGTGGTCGGTTCCGCTGGCATTCGGAGTAATGATCGTGGTTTCCTTGCGGGGCAGGCCTCCCGCCTGGTCGACGGCCGCCATGCTGCGGCTGCACTTGGACGATCGCACAGCCGAGACCCCTTCGTCGTGGTCCGACCACCGTTCGTCGACCGTTCGTCGTCTCGGCAGACGTTTGAACCGCTGAAGGTTCCGGTCTCCTTGACCTCTCCTTAACGTGTCGCGGAACACATTCGCGGTGCGAGGAGAGCACGATGAGTACCGAAACGAACGCTCCCAGTCCACCGGAAACGGACTGGGACAAAGCCCATGACAGCGCGGAGTTCAAGGAACTGCGGGCTCGGTTGCGCCGGTTCGTCTTCCCCGTCTCGGCGCTGTTCCTCCTCTGGTACCTGCTGTACGTGCTGCTCGCCGACTACGCGCACGGCTTCATGAGCACGAAGCTGGTCGGCAACATCAACGTCGGCCTCGTCTTCGGCCTGCTGCAGTTCGTTTCGACCTTCGTGATCACCGGGCTCTACGTCCGCTACGCGAACAAGAAACTCGACCCCATCGCGGAGAAGATCCGCACGGACATCGAGAGTGAGGCCAAATGAACCTCGCCGCCGGAGTCGAGGGCAGCAGCCCCGTACTCAACATCACCATCTTCGGCCTGTTCGTGGTGGTCACGCTGTTCGTCGTGTTCCGGGCGAGCCGCAACACGAAGACTGCTTCGGACTACTACGCCGCCGGCCGCGCCTTCACCGGCCCGCAGAACGGCGTCGCCATCGCGGGTGACTACCTGTCCGCCGCGTCGTTCCTCGGGATCGCCGGCGCGATCGCCATCTACGGCTACGACGGTTTCCTCTACTCCATCGGCTTCCTGGTCGCGTGGCTGGTCGCGTTGCTGCTGGTCGCGGAACTGCTGCGCAACACCGGCAAGTTCACCATGGGCGACGTGCTGGCGTTCCGGATGAAGCAGCGCCCGGTGCGGGCCGCGGCGGCGACGTCCACGCTGGCGGTGTCGTTCTTCTACCTGCTGGCGCAGATGGCGGGTGCCGGTGGCCTCGTCGCGCTGCTGCTCGGGATCGAGAGCAAGGCCGGGCAGGCCGCGATCATCGTGATCGTCGGCATCATCATGATCGCCTACGTGCTCATCGGCGGGATGAAGGGCACCACGTGGGTCCAGATCATCAAGGCGGCGCTGCTCATCGCCGGCGCGCTGGCGATGACGCTGTGGGTGCTGGGCATGTACGGCTTCAACCTTTCCGCGCTGCTGCAGGGCGCCGTGGACAAGGCGGGCCGGGCCGGTGAGGCGCTGCTCGGGCCGGGCAACCAGTACGGCAAGAGCGGCACGACGAAACTCGACTTCCTGTCGCTGGGCATCGCGCTGGTGCTCGGCACCGCGGGCCTGCCGCACGTCCTGATGCGCTTCTACACGGTGCCGACCGCCAAGGAAGCCCGTCGTTCCGTGGTGTGGGCGATCGGCCTGATCGGTGTCTTCTATTTGTTCACGCTGGTGCTCGGCTACGGCGCCGGCGCGCTCGTCGGCGCGGACAAGATCAAGGCGGCACCCGGTGGCGTGAACTCGGCGGCCCCGCTGCTGGCGCTCGAACTCGGCGGCCCGATCCTGCTCGGCCTGATCGCGGCGATCGCGTTCGCGACGATCCTCGCCGTGGTCGCGGGGCTCACGATCACCGCGTCGGCGTCGTTCGCGCACGACGTCTACGCCAACGTGATCAAGAAGGGCAAGGCGTCCCCGGCTTCGGAGGTGAAGGTCGCCCGGATCACCGCGCTGGTGATCGGCGCGGTCGCGATCCTCGGCGGCATCCTCGCCAACGGGCAGAACATCGCGTTCCTGGTGGCGCTGGCCTTCGCGGTGGCGGCGTCGGCGAACCTGCCGACGATCCTCTACTCGCTGTTCTGGAAGCGGTTCAACACCCAGGGCGCGCTGTGGAGCATCTACGGCGGTCTCGCGGTCTGCATCGTGCTGATCGTGTTCTCGCCTGCGGTCTCGGGTAAGCCCGTGGACCCGAAGACCGGGAAGAGCGCCTCGATGATCCAGGGCGTCGACTTCCACTGGTTCCCGCTGGACAACCCGGGTCTCGTCTCGATCCCCGTGGCGTTCTTCCTCGGCTGGCTCGGGACCGTGCTGTCCAAGGAGCACAACCAGAAGAAGTACGCCGAGATGGAGGTCCGGTCCCTCACCGGGGCGGGCGCCGAAAAGGCCGTCGCCCACTAGTCGCCGGGACGGTGCGGCCGGCACCAACGCCCCCGGCCGCACCGCCCCGGTTCCCATTTCCCCTAGTAAGGCAGCTTCCCCGCAGTCAGTTCCGCCAGCTTCGCGCGGAGATCGGCGCGGACGGACTTCCACAGCCCGGTACCCAGCGAGATCCGCGCCACCCCCAGTGCCGTGAGCGCGGAGAGATCGGGGCCTCCGGGCATCGGGGCGGCGTTGACCGCTCCCGGCGCCACCGCCTTCACGAACTCGCCGAGCACCTCCGGCGACTTCACCATGATCGGATAGACACAGTCCGCCCCGGCCTCGAAGTACGCCTTGGCCCGCAAGATCGCGTCGTCCAGTACCGCTCGTTCGTCGGACGCGCCGAGGAAGACGTCGACGCGGGCGTTGATCACCAGCGCGTCCCCGGCGGCCTCGCGCAACTCCGCGACCCGTTTCGCCTGCGCCTCGAGCGGGCGTACTCCACCTGAAGCGTGATCGGTGTCCTCGTAGTTGCAGCCGACGGCACCCGCTTTGGCCAGCCTCGCCGCGAGCTCTCCCGCTTCGAGGCCGTACCCGCCTTCCACGTCGACGGTCACCGGAACCGAGACCGCCCGCGCGATCCGCGCCGCCGCCGCGAACATCTCGGCGGCCGGCGCGTCCTCCCCGTCGTCGTACCCGAGGACCTTGGCCACGGCGAAGGAACTCGTCGCCACGACCGGGAAGCCGGCGGCTTCCACGAGACGCGCGCTGTCGGCGTCCCACGCGTTCGGCAGGAGCAGCGGGCTACCCGCGACGTGCAGTTCCCGCAGCCGGGCCGCCGTCATTCGGCGCGCTCGGGCAGCGGCGCGTGGCTGGTCACGCACATCCGGTTCCAGCTGTTGATCGCGATGGCCTCCCAGACGATCGCGCGGTACTGCTCCTCGGTGAAGACGCGGGTGGCCTCTTCGTAGACGTCGTCCGGGACGTCGTGCAGGGTCGCCACGTTCGTGATCGCCTCGGTGAGCGCGAGGGCGGCGCGCTCCTGCTCGGTGAACAGTTCGGTCTCGCGCCACCCCTGCAGCACGAACAGCCGCCGCGGCGACTCGCCCATCTGCAGCGCGTCGTGGGAGTGCATGTCGAGGCAGAACGCGCAGTGGTTGATCTGCGACGACCGCATCTTCACCAGTTCGAGGATCTTCTGGTCGACCCCGGCGTTGGCGGCGGCCTTCTCGACTTCGGCCTGCAGTTTGGCCATGGCCTGGTAGATCTCGGGCACTCGCTTGCCCACATGGATTCGCTCGGTCATGCCGTCGAATCTAGCGACGACTGGCCCACGAGTATGGTCCAGTGTCATGGCAGATTCGTGGTCCAGTTCGGGAATAGACGTCCACCTGGACTGGCGTCCCGAAAGCGGCCGGAGCGGGCTCGCGACTGCGATCCGCGCGGCCATCCGCGAGGGACGCTGGCAGGCGGGCGCCGCGGTGCCCTCGACCAGGGCGCTGGCACAGGACCTCGGCGTGGCCAGGGGAACGGTCACGCGGGTCTACGCCGACCTCGCCGCCGAGGGCTACCTGCGGACCACGCAGGGCGCGCCGACCCGGGTCGCGACGGCGGGGGCGCTGCCCGCGTCGCCGCCGCGGCCCGTCCCCCGCAATCCGGCGCCACGCTGGGACCTGCGCCCCGGCAGGCCGAACCTGTCCGCGTTCCCTCGCGCGGCCTGGCTCGCCGCGACCCGGCGGGCGCTGCACCAGGCGCCGATGTCGGCGTTCGACTACACGGCCGAGTCCGGCGCGGCGGAACTGAGGGAAACGCTCGCCGCGTACCTGGCCCGCAGCCGCGGCGTGCTCGCCGACCCCGCCCGCATCCTGGTGTGTTCCGGGTTCTCGCACGCGATCGCGGTACTGGCGCGGGTCCTGCACGCGCGCGGCGCGGACGAGATCGCGTTCGAGAACCCGTCGCTGCACATCTACCGGAACATCGCCGCCGCCAACGGTCCCCGCGTGGTCGGCGTCCCCGTCGACGATCACGGGATCACAGTGTCCTCTTTGGACAGTCCGGCGGTTGTGGTCACCCCGGCGCACCAGTATCCGCTCGGCGTCACCCTCGCGCCCGGGCGGCGGGCCGAACTCACCCGCTGGGCGGAGGAGACCGGCGCAGTCGTCATCGAGGACGATTACGACGGCGAGTTCCGGTTCGACCATCAGCAGGTCGGCGCGTTGCAGGCGCTGGCACCCGAACGGGTCGTCTACGTGGGCACGACGAGCAAGACGCTCGCGCCGTCGCTGCGCCTGGGCTGGATGGTGCTGCCGCGGTTCCTGGTCGAACCGGTGCGCGCGGCGCTGGCCGAGAGCGGGGCGCGACCGGCGTTGCTGGACCAGCTGGCGTTGGCCGAGCTGATCGAATCGGGCGCCTACGACCGGCACATCCGCCGCTGCCGCGTCGAATACCGGTCCCGGCGCGACAAACTGCTCGCGACCCTGCCGGATTCCGTGCTGCCACAAGGGATCTCCGCCGGGCTGCACTTGGTGCTCCAGTTCCCCGGCGACCTCCCCCGGGAGATGGAGGTACTGGCCGCCTGCCGCCGTCGCGCCATCGGGCTCGAAGGCCTCAGCGGCTACTGGATCGGCGAACCGCAACGCGAAGGGCTCATCATCGGGTACGGCGCCGCCGCGAAGCACGCTTTCGGCGGCGCCACCCAAGCCCTGCGCGAGGCCATCTTCGAGGTCACCTAGCAGAACCAGGGGCGCGCCCGGAGGATGTCGGTCTTCAGGGCGGGGGCGCCGTCGACCGGGGCGGGGTTCTCCGGGGTCGGCTTGATGCCGCCGGCGGCGACGTCGTCGAGGGTTTCGAGGCCTTCGTGACCGACGGTGCCGAAGACCGTGTAGTTCGGGCGCAACGCGGAGTCGCCGTACACGACGAAGAACTGGCTTCCGTTCGTCGCCGGGCCCGCGTTGGCCATCGCGAGGACGCCACGCGCGTACACCTTGCGCTCGCCGGTCGGGTCGGTCGGCGCGGGCGGCAGGCCCACGGGCAGCTCGTCCTTGTACTTGTAGCCGGGGCCGCCCTCGCCGGTACCGCTCGGGTCACC
Source organism: Amycolatopsis sp. PSD-21 (assembly GCF_055561455.1). Taxonomy (NCBI): domain Bacteria; kingdom Bacillati; phylum Actinomycetota; class Actinomycetes; order Pseudonocardiales; family Pseudonocardiaceae; genus Amycolatopsis; species Amycolatopsis sp. PSD-21. The sequence continues at coordinate 7,338,835 of NZ_CM145712.1, forward strand.
GCACTGCAGCACCTTCAAGGTCGGGTACGCGGTCAGCCGGTGACACGTCGTGCGGTCGTAGAAGCGGTGCTTCGCCAGGTGCAGGAAACTCTGCACCGTGCACGGCGCCTTCGCCCGATCGAGGGTCAGGTCGATCTTGCCCTGGTTGGTCTTCAGCTGCACCGGGACCTTGCCCCGGTCGGGCGTGTGCCGCGGGTCCGGCGGCAGCGGGACCGGCCGCGCGGCCGGCTCGTCCGGCGTCTCCGTGTACTGGCACGGCCCCTTCGTCACCTTCGGCGGCGCACCCTCCGCCGACGCCGTTCCGGTGCCGGCCGCGAGCATCAGCCCGGCTCCCAGCACTGCCACAAAGACCTTCGCGATCCTCTGCACGGTTCCTGCCTCCCAGCCGTGGACGAAGAGCAGAGCATAGGGTGAATCCCCGGCGCTCACACAGGTCCGGAAGTAGGTCCGCGGTTAGGGTCGGAGCCGTGGAGATCGCCGAACGACACCAATGGCAGCTGAACGCCCTGACCTTCCTGTACGCGTACACGCAGTACGTCCTCGTGCACGAGCGGGTCATGGCCGGGCTGCCGCCGGAGAAACCGGCCGAACTCGACAAGCCGCGCATGCTCAGGCTCGCCAAGGTCGTCGACGACATGATCCTCGACTTCCGCAAGGAGGACGGGCTGAGCGATCTCGAACGGCGCCGCGTCATCCGCCTCGCCAGGGAGATCAAGTCGCACGTACGGGAGAAGTGGCCGCCTCGCGACGCGTCGCTGACCGAGTGGATCGCCTCGGCCGCGGCGCACTTCTACTGCGAGGAGCACATCAACAACGGTTACGTCCGGATGGGCCGCGTCTTCGATCCCGACATGGCCGACCGGTTCCTGGAACGCGTGGAGTTCTGCCGGGGCCAGACCGTCACCATCACGAACTACGCCCACAAGGTGGCGGACGGCGAGCAGCTCACCTACGGCGAGACGAACCAGCTCGAAGTCTGGAAAGAGGACGCGATCGCCCATCTGGACAATCTCGACAGCGATTTCGGCGACATCAAGATGTACGTCGAATTCTGACCAAGCCTCGTGAGTGGTAAGGACAGTTAGGGCCAAGGGTGTCTTAGGTACCTCCGTGGTTCCGGCCGCGGTTGGTGCCGGGCCGGTCCGTGAAGGCCCCCTTCCCTCGGCTCAGCCGAGGAAACTCGACCTCCACCCCTTCCCCAGTACATGAAGGACCCCTTCCTTGCGCCTGGCGCAAGGAAGGGGTCCTTCATGTACCTCAAGCGGGCAAGCTCACGAGCCGCGAAGGTCCGCGATGAGTTCTTCGGCCGCCGCGAACGGGTCGAGTTTCCGCGCGACCACGCGTTCGGCCAATTCGGTGAGCCGGTCACCGGAGCGCAGGTCGACGATTTCCGCGCGCAACCGCTGCACGGCGATCGCCTCGACCTCGTCCCGGGCCCGCGCCGCACGACGGCGAGGCAGTTCGTCGCGCCGGACCAGCCAATCGTGGTGTTCGTCCAACGCCCGGACGACGTCCTCGACACCTTCGCCCCGCGAAGCCACCGTTCGCACGATCGGCTGACGCCAGCTCGGACCGCGGATCTCCCGGCGCACCAAGGAGATCATCTGCTTGAGGTCGTGCACGGTCGCGTCCGCGCCCTCGCGGTCGGCCTTGTTGACCACGAACACGTCCGCGATCTCCAGCACGCCCGCCTTGGCCGCCTGGATCCCGTCGCCCATTCCCGGCGCGAGCAGGACCACCGTGGTGTCGGCCAGTTTCACGACGTCCACTTCGGACTGACCGACACCGACGGTCTCGATCAGCACGACGTCGAACCCGGCCGCGTCGAGCACCCGGACCGCCTGCGGCGTCGCCCACGACAGCCCACCGAGATGACCGCGCGTGGCCATCGACCGGATGAAGACACCCGGATCGGTGGCGTGTTCGGTCATCCGGATCCGGTCGCCGAGCAGCGCGCCGCCGGAAAACGGCGACGACGGGTCGATCGCCAGCACCCCGACCCGCAGGCCCCGCGCCCGCAGGGCCGTGAGCAGCGCGGACGTCGATGTCGACTTACCGACACCCGGCGGACCGGTCAGGCCGACGACCCGCGCGTTGCCGGTATGCGGCGTCAGCTTGGCCGCGACCTCGGGCAACCGTGGATGAGCGTCCTCGACCAGCGACAGCAACCGGGCGATCGCGCGGGGGACGCCGTCCCGCGCGCGACCGACCAGTTCGTCGATGTCCAGCTGTACCGGCAAGGGCTTTACGGAACGCGGATCAGCAGCGCGTCGCCCTGGCCGCCACCACCACAGAGGGCGGCCGCGCCGAGGCCGCCGCCGCGACGGCGGAGTTCGTGGACCAGGTGCACGGCGAGCCGCGCGCCGGACGCGCCGATCGGGTGACCGAGCGCGATGGCGCCACCGTCGACGTTGACCTTCTCCGGGTCGAGCCCGAGCTTGTCGGCCGAAACCAGGCCGACGGCGGCGAACGCCTCGTTGATCTCGACGAGGTCGAGCGCGTCCGCGGTCAGGTTCGCCTTGGCCAGCGCGGCCAGGATCGCGTTCGACGGCTGCTCGTGCAGGCTGGCGTCCGGACCGGCGACCACGCCGTGCGCGCCGATCTCGGCGAGCGGGGTCAGGCCCAGTTCCTCGGCCTTGGCCTTGCTCGCGACGATGACCGCGGCCGCGCCGTCGGAGATCTGCGAAGCCGAGCCGGCGGTGATGGTGCCGTCGGAGGCGAAGGCGGGACGCAGCTTCGCGAGGCCTTCGGCGGTGGTGTCGGCGCGGACGCCTTCGTCCTGCGAGAAGACGACCGGGTCGCCCTTGCGCTGCGGGATCGACACCGGCGCGATCTCGGCGTCGAAGCGGCCCTCGGCGATCGCGGCGGCGGCACGCTGGTGCGACCGCGCGGAGAACTCGTCCTGCTGCTCACGGGTGATCCCGTAGCGGCTGTTGTACTTCTCCGTCGACGAACCCATGGCGACCTGGTCGAAGGCGCAGAACAGACCGTCGTAGGCCATGTGGTCGACGAGCGTGGTGTCGCCGTACTTGAAGCCCGCGCGGGACTTCGGCAGCAGATGCGGCGACTGGGTCATCGACTCCTGGCCGCCCGCCACGATCAGGTCGAACTCACCCGCGCGGATGAGCTGGTCGGCCAGCGCGATGGCGTCGAGACCGGAGAGGCAGACCTTGTTGATGGTCAGCGCCGGGACGCTCATCGGGATACCGGCGGCGACCGCGGCCTGCCGGGCCGGGATCTGGCCCGCGCCGGCGGTGAGCACCTGTCCCATGATCGTGTACTGGACCGCGTCCGGCGAGACACCGGCCTGTTCCAGCGCCGCCTTGATGGCGAATCCGCCGAGTTGCGCGCCCGAGAAGTCCTTCAGGGAACCGAGCAATCGCCCGATCGGTGTACGGGCGGCACCCAGGATCACGGAACCGGACACGGCGTCCTCCAAGCATCGGCGCAAGGGCAAAGGGGGTCTTCGCGACCATACCCGGGTCGCGGGTCTCTTGATGGAGCCAGTGTGAGGCGGCGCACGCCGGTCCGCCGGTCCGCGCACCTATCCTGCTCTGCATGAACCAGGCGCTGAAACCGTTCGTGACCGCCATCGACCACGTCGGCATCGCGGTACCCGACCTCGACGCCGCGATCGCCTTCCACGCCGAGCATTTCGGCCTGGAGGTCGCGCACGAGGAGGTCAACGAGGAGCAGGGCGTCCGCGAGGCGATGCTGCGCGCGCCGGGCACCGCGGGGACCGAGACCGCGATCCAGCTCCTCGCGCCGCTGCGTGACGACTCCGCGATCGGCAAGTTCCTCGCGAAGAGCGGCCCCGGGCTGCAGCAGCTGGCGTACCGAGTGTCCGATGTGGACGCGGCCGCCGCGGCGCTGCGCGCGCAGGGACTGCGGCTGCTCTACGACGAGGCGAAGCGCGGTACGTCCAACAGCCGGGTGAACTTCGTGCACCCCAAGGACGCCGGCGGCGTGCTCGTCGAACTGGTGGAGCCCGCGAAGGACGGTCACTGACCCCGCGTCAACGCTGAAGCGATGAAGAGGACCTCGCGGTCGATCTCGGCGGGGTCCCCGTCTTCGCTGTGCCGTGCCGTCGCGTGACGATGGCTGACCGCCCGCGCGAGTAGTCCCGACGCCGAATCGACGTCGGCGATCGCGACCTTGCCGCCCGTCGCGGCGACGATCACGGCCTTCACCTGCCGGACCAGTTGCTGGAAGCGTTCGGCCAGCGCGTCGCGGACCGCGCGGTGCGTGTCGGCCTCGCGCCACAACAGGTGTGACAGCGCCAAGGACCGGTTGAACCGCCTGTCGAGTTCGACGACGAGGCCGCGAAGACTGCCCGCGAGATCGCCGGGGACGACCACGACGGCCGGTTCGATCCGGGCGTCGGGCAGTTCGGCGACCAGCGCGGCCAGCAGATCCGACTTACGCCGGAAGTAGTAGTGCACCAGGCCTTTCGGCACGCCCGCCCGCTCCGCGATCCGCGAAGTGGGCGTGGCGTCGAAACCGGATTCGGCGAAGAGCGCCTCCGCGGCCCGCAGGATGCGCTGTTTCGCCGAATCCTCTTTCACGCCGTTTCCTCCTGGGTCAGTGCTGTCCCGCCGTCCGGTGCGTCGCCTGGGCGATCGGCATCGCCGCCGCCCCGGCCACCACGGTCAGGACGCCACCGATCCAAGCGGTCCAGGACGCGCCCATGAAGTCGGCGTATCCCATCACCCATGGCGAAATGAACAGCAGCGCGCCCAGGACGATCTGAATGCCTTCGCCATAGACCATGCCAGGCATCGCGAGCGACGCGAGACCGTCGAGGGCGACCAGCGCGCCGAGGATGACGAGCGTCCACATGGCGGTGTTGTCCGTGGTCATCCAGAGGGGTGAAAGAGCGACCACGACACCGATGACCACCTCCGCCCAGTCATGGGGACGGGTCCAAGGGCGCGTCGTGGGTTCGTTCATGCGTGCTCACCTCCGAATATCGGCTGAACCTGCAGGTCGGAGAGATCTCCACCGCCCATGGTGCGCTTGGTTGGCCGGCCGGTCAAGACCGGTCGATAACGCTTCGGGATGTGTACGTGCTCCACGTCTCGTACAGTTGTGGACCTGGTTACCCATGAGTAATTTAGGGCGCCACACGCCGTCCCCCATTCGCGGAGGTTCCGATGTCGCAGCTCGGCGAGATCCAGCAGGCCATTCTGAACGATGACCTCGGCGCCGTGGCGTCGCTCGACGTGCCGGAGTCCTATCGCGGGGTGACCGTGCACAAGGACGAGGCCGGCATGTTCGAAGGCCTCGAAAGCCGGGACAAGGACCCGCGCAAGTCGCTGCACGTCGACGAGGTCCCGACGCCGGAACTCGGCCCGGGCGAGGCGCTGGTCGCGGTCATGGCGAGCGCGATCAACTACAACACCGTCTGGACCTCGATCTTCGAACCGGTCTCGACGTTCAAGTTCCTGGAGCGCTACGGGCGGCTTTCGCCGCTGTCGAAGCGCCACGACCTGCCCTATCACGTCGTCGGCTCGGACCTGTCCGGCGTCGTGCTGCGCACCGGGCCCGGCGTGCACAACTGGAAGCCGGGCGACGAGGTCGTCGCGCACTGCCTCAACGTCGAACTCGAGGGCCCGGACGGGCACAACGACACGATGCTCGACACCGAGCAGCGGATCTGGGGTTTCGAGACGAACTTCGGTGGGCTCGCGGAGATCGCGCTGGTGAAGGCGAACCAGCTGATGCCGAAGCCGGGACACCTCACCTGGGAGGAGGCCGCCTCCCCCGGTCTGGTGAACTCCACGGCCTACCGCCAGCTCGTCTCGCGCAACGGCGCCGACATGAAGCAGGGCGACGTCGTGCTGATCTGGGGCGCTTCGGGCGGCCTCGGCTCCTACGCGACGCAGTACGCGCTCAACGGCGGCGCGATCCCGGTGTGCGTGGTCTCCAGCCCCGAAAAGGCGGAGATCTGCCGGAAGCTGGGCGCGGAGCTGATCATCGACCGCAGCAGCGCCACTGGTGAGGGCTACAAGTTCTGGAAGGACGAGAACAACCAGGACCCGAAGGAGTGGCAGCGGTTCGGTAAGAAGATCCGCGAGCTGACCGGTGGCGAAGACCCGGACATCGTCTTCGAGCACCCGGGCCGGGAAACCTTCGGCGCGTCCGTCTACGCCGCGCGCAAGGGCGGCACGATCGTCACGTGCGCGTCGACTTCCGGCTACATGCACCAGTACGACAACCGTTACCTGTGGATGAACCTGAAGCGGATCATCGGCAGCCACTTCGCCAACTACCGCGAATCGTGGGAAGCGAACCGGCTCATCGCGAAAGGTCTGATCCACCCGACGCTGTCGAAGACCTACTCGCTCGAAGAGACCGGGCAGGCCGCGCTGGACGTCCACCGCAACGCACATCAGGGCAAGGTCGGCGTGCTCGCCCTTGCGCCGGAAGAAGGTCTGGGTGTCCGGAACCACGAGCTGCGCGAAAAGCACATCGACGGGATCAACGCCTTCCGGAACGTTTAGCGCGCCGGAACGTGCTTTCGCCGCGCGTTGCGTGGGTGCTCACCCTTCCGTGACTCCAGCTCGACTACGGTAGAAGAATGAGCCTTGGCGAGGAACGGGAGCTAGTGCCGCTGGGAGCCGGCTTCGACGTGGCGAAGCGCGGTTACAGCCGTGCGCAGGTCGACGAACATCTCGAACGGCTGGACGCCGATCTGAAGATGCTCACCGCCGATCGCGATGCCGCCATCGGACAGGCGGGCGACCTGGCACGGCAGCTGGAGATCGCACGCGGCGAGATCGCGGACCTGCGCGGGCAGGTCGACCGGCTCGCCCAGCCGCCGACCAGCGTCGAAGGCCTTTCCGAGCGCCTGCAGCGCATGTTGCGGCTCGCGCAGGACGAAGCCGCCGACACCAAGGCGCGCGCGGAGGCCGAAGCCGGGCACATCCGCGCGAAGGCGGAGACCGACGCGAGCGCCATGCGGGCCCGCTACGAGCAGCTGCTCAACGAGCTCGACCTCCGTCGCAAGGAGATGGAGGCCGAGCACCGCGGCGTGCTCGAGAAGGCCCGCGCCGAGGCGAAGGACATCATCGACAAGGCGAAGGCCGAGCGCGACAAGCTCGACGCCGAGTCGCAGCAGCGCCGCACGCAGGTCGAAGAGGACTTCGAGATCGCGATGGCGTCGCGGCGTACCGAGGCCATGCACGCGCTGGCCGAGCAGGAGGCCGCGAGCAAGGCCGAGGCCGCCCGCCGCGTCCGCGAGGCCACCGAGGACGCCGCCGCCATCCGCGCGAAGGTGCTCGAAGAGGAGACGGCGGCCAAGGCCGACATCGAACGCCGTCAGCGCGAGTCCGTCGCCGACGCCAACAAGCGCAAGCAGGACTCGATCACCGAGGCCAACGCCCGGCTCGCCGAGGCGGCCGACGAGGCACGCCGCCGCGTCCGGCAGGCCACCGAAGAGTCCAACCGGCGGATCACGCAGGCCACCGAACGGGTCGAAGCGCTCCGCAAGGTGCGCTCCAGCCTGGCCGAGCAGGTCCGCTCCGCGCGGACCGCGCTCGCCGAGGCGACGCACGTGCTCGGCGACGAGCCGCATGTCCCGGCGGACCTGAAGGCGAAGCCGTCGCCCGACTCGGAAGCCACCGTGCAGCTCCGGACGGCCGATGTGCCGAAGGCCACATCCGGCGCGAAGCCTTCACCGCGACCTGCGGCAGCGCAGAAACCGACTGGCGAGTAACCTTTTCACCCGACCGTGCTCACGGCGGCCTGCGAGGCCGCCGACGAGCGGTTATCGTCGCTGCTCGCGCGCAGGTGCGGGCTGTCAGATCGGTGGAGGTTGCGGATGGCTGCATATCGGACCGTGGTCGTGGGCACGGACGGATCGGATTCCTCGTTCGCCGCGGTCGACCGGGCGGCGGGTGTCGCCGGGGACTCCGGAGCGACCCTGGTCATCGTGTGCGCCTACTACCCCGCCAACAAGGGCGACGTGGAGAAGGCGCAGGACGTCCTCGGTGACGAGGCGTACCAGGTTGTCGGCTCGGCGCCCGCCGAGGACACCCTCCTGTCCGCCCGCGACCGGGCGGCGAAGGCCGGCGCGAAGACCATCGAGACCGCCGCGGTCGTGGGCGACCCGGTCGACTCGCTGCGCAAGGTCGTCGCCGAGCGCTCCGCGGACCTGCTGGTGGTCGGCAACCGCGGGCTGAACACGCTCGCGGGCCGCATCCTGGGCTCCGTGCCGTCCGAGGTCGCGCGGAAGTCCGGGGTGGACGTGCTCATCGTCCACACCACCTGATGCCCGAACCCGGCGAGATCTCGCCCGACGCGCTGCAACAGCGCCTCGAACGGATCCTGCTCGGTGGAAGGCGCAAGTACACCCGGCTCGAAGTCGCCGAGAAGGCAGGCGTTCCCGAGGAACGCTCTCGGCGGCTTTGGCGTGCGCTGGGCTTCGCGACGGTCGAGGACGACGAGGTCGTCTTCACCGACGCCGACATCGAAGCCATCCGCACGGCCGATCAACTGATGAACTCGGGGCTGATCGACCCGAGCATCGAACTGGCCGTGACGCGCGCGCTGGGCCAGCACCTTTCGCGGCTCGCGGAATGGCAAGTCCACATGCTGTGGACGATGATCACCGAGAACAAGGAGATCGGCACCAGCGAACGTCAGATCGGGAGGCTCGTCGAGCGGCTGCTGCCCGAGCTCGAGAAAGTGCAGGAATTCGTCTGGCGCCGCCACCTGGCCGCCTACGCCGGCCGGGCGCTGGCCATGCCGGAGGAAGACCTCCAAGCTCGGACCGAAGTGGTCGGCTTCGTCGACATGGTCGGCTACACCCGGCTGACCAGGCAGGTCGGCGAAGAAGAGCTGACCGACATCCTCGACCGGTTCGAATCCGTCGCCACCGAGGTCGTCGCCGATCACCACGGGCGGATCGTGAAGATGATCGGCGACGAGGTCCTGTTCGTGGCCGATTCCGCCGTCGACGGTGCCGAGATCGCCCTCGCCCTGTCCGAACGCGCCGACGCCGACGAGACCCTGCCCTCCGTGCGCGCCGGGCTGGCTTCGGGCCGGATCCTCAGCCGGTTCGGCGACGTCTACGGCTCGGTCGTGAACCTCGCCGCCCGCCTCACCTCGACCGCGCGGCCGGGCACCATCCTGGTCGACAAGGAACTCGCCGCCGAGCTTTCGGGCTTCCCGCAGTACGAGGTCCGGTCGCGGCGGCCCGTTTCGGTGCGGGGCTACAACCGGCTGCGGCCTTCGTCCCTCCGCCGCGCGCGGGACCGGCCTTCGGGCATGTTCGCGTCTTCGCAGCAGCTCGCCGCGGAGATGCTGGGGCTGGCCGACGCCACTCCTCCCCCCGCGCCCGCTCCGGAGGAAGTCGAGGACGCCACCGCGGACTCGTTGCCGCCTCGGCCTCGCTCGAAGCGGCGGCGGCGCTGATCCCCTGCCGGGGAGAGCAAGGGACCTTTGCTACCACTTCCGCGAGCGAGCCCGGTCGTGAGTGGCGTTTCGTGTTCTAACCCGAATCGCCACTCACGACCAACGTGAGGTCAGGCGGGCAGCACGGCGTACTGCCGCACGTAGAGATCGGTGTAGGTGACCGGGCCGCGCGGGCCGGGGACCTTGTCCAGGTTGATGCCGGTCTCGGGGACGGCGAGGAGCTTGAAACCGTCGAGCAGCCGGGTCGGGGCGTTCCAGAAGACACCGGTGCCGGTGTACGCGTCGAAGAACGCGTCGGCCGCTTCGCTGCTTTCGGTCGCGATGCCGGCGGCCAGGCCCGAGGTCCGTTCGTTGGCGATCTCCGCCGCTTCGGGCAGGCCGGAGACCTTCGCGACGGTGACGGTCGCTTCGCGGTCGGAGTCGAGCGCCCATTCGTAGCCGATGGCGTGCTCGTGCGGCGCGAGCGACGGGGTGACGCCCCGCTCGGCCAGCGCGCCGGAGATGCCGGGCCAGACGCGGTCGTGCGCGCTCTCGTGGATCAGCAGCAGGTTCAGCCGGTTGCAGACGCCGAGCCGGTCGAGGCTGTTGAAGACCAGGTCCCGCACCTTGTCGGTGTCGGCAGCCTCGTCGACGTACAGCACACCGCCGCCATCGGCGTGCGCCAGCGTGCGGACGCCGTGGACGGCCGCCTCGGTGGCCAGCGCCCGGGTGCTGTCACCGCTGCCGCGCAGGATGACCAGCGGCACGAGCGCGGGGAACCGGACCAGCGCGGAAGCCGCTTCGCGCTCGGCGCGCGGCACCAGCTGGATGACGTCCGGGTCGATACCCGCTTCGGAGAGCGCGGGCGCGATGACCGTCTCGCGCAGGCGCTGCGCCGAGCCGAGCGCGGCGGAACCCGTGCGGAGCACGCCACCGTTGCGCGACTTCACCAGCTGGGAGGCGACGTCCACCGTGACGTTCGGGCGCGCCTCGTAGTTCGCGCCGATCACGCCGACCGGGCGGCGGCGTTCCACCAGCCGCAGGCCTCCGTCCAAAGTGGACACGTCGACGAACCGCTCCTGATGCGGCGCACCCGCCAGGAGACGGAGCTGTTCGGCCATCCCGGTCAGCCGCTCGGGCGTGATGGTGAGCCTGTCGAGCAGGCCCGCGCTCATGCCGTCCTCGCGTGCCTTGGCGATGTCGGCCTGGTTCGCTTCGAGCACGACGTCGGCGTGCTCGACCAGCTTGTCCGCCATGGCGTTCAGCGCGGCGTCGATCGCCTCCGCGGTCGCGGCGGCCAGTGACGGCGCGGCCCGTTTCGCCGATCGAGCGCATTCCTCGACGGCCTTGGCGACCTCATCCATCTGCTGACTCCTTCCGCGCGGAACGAGCCATCAGTCTGCCGTACCGCCCCGGTCAGGCGACGGTCGGCTCCAGCAGCCACAACCCGCCCGCGAAGAGACAGCTCACCGTCAGCACGGCCATCACCAGCACCCACAGCACCGCGGGCATCCCGGTGAGCCTGCCGAGCTGATCGGCGTCGGAATCCCGGGCCGCTCCCCGGCGCCGCTTGATCTGCAGCTCGACCACCGGCCGGACACCACCGAACAGCAGGAACCAGGTCAGCAGGTAGACGAAGATCGCCTGGAACCACGAGGGCGCCACCAGCGCGACCAGCCCGAGCACCACCGAGCTGGCGACCACGGTGAACACGCCGTAGGTGTTGCGCACCATCACCAGCACACCCAGCAGCATCAACGCCATCATGATCAGCACGACGGTGATCAGGTCCGACGAGAGCAGCCCCGCGAACACCAGCCCGAGCACGGCGGCCGCCGGGTACCCGGCGAGCGCGGTGAACGCCATCCCCGGGCCCTCCGGTTTGCCACGGGAGACCGTGACGCCGGAGGTGTCCGAGTGCAGCTTGATGCCCTGCAGCCGGCGGCCGACCAGCACCGCCGCCAGCGCGTGACCCGCCTCGTGGACGAGCGTGATCAGGTTGCGGGCGATCCGCCAAGGCCTGCCCGAGAGCACCACGAGCAGCGCGAGACCACCGGTGACCAGGGTGATCGTGCCGGGAGGGGTGGACTGGGCGATGTCGGAAACCGTTTCGGCGGGAGACGAGCTCACCTCTTCAGCTCACCACAAGCCGGATATGTCCCGTGTCAGGCGGTCATCGAACCTCCGATCCCGCGCGTGCGAAACTCCCCGTCGTTGCGCAGGGCGAAAGCCACCCAACTGCGGAAGGGCCGCCACACGGCGGACAGCTCCTCCAGCTCTTCGGGTGGTGCCTCAGGCAGGTCGTACGCGGCCCGCATGGCCTCCTGCAACCGGGGTTCGCCACTGGGGAAGACGTCCGGGTGCCCGGCGCCCCGGATCAGGATCAGCTGCGCCGAGAACGGGCCGATCCCCGGCAAGCGCTGCAACCAGCGCAACGCGTCCGGCACCGGCATCGCACGCAGGTACGCGGCGTCGAGCAGACCGTCCTTGGCGGCGTTGGCCACCGCGCGCAACCGCTCGGCCTTCACCTCCGGCAGCGCCCGCCCGGCCTCCGGCCCGGCCAGGACGTCCGGCGCGGGGAACGACCTGAGGACCTTCCCGCCGACGTCCACGGGCCTGCCGAACTCCTCGGCGAGCCGTCGTTTCACCGTGGCCGCCTGGGACATCCCCGCCCGGTGGCTCAGGATCGCCCAGCAGGCCGCTTCATAGGGCGAATGGAACAGCACCGGCCTCAGCCCGGGGTGCGCCTGCTGGAGGCGGCGCACCACGGGATCCGCCGTGCCGACCTTGGCGAAGCCGACGCCGTCGACGTCCACCGACAGGATCCGCCGGACCTGGGCGCCGACTTCGACGGCGAGGCCTTCTTCAGCGAAGACCTCCACCTCGATCGAACCGGGCGATCTCTGTCTGACGGCCGCACCGACGTGCTCCCAGCCCGCCTCGGCGGGGAAGGCGAAGCGCAGGGTGCCGGGTTCGGCGGCGGCGTCCGCGCGGCACGCGGGCGGGAAATCGGTCAGGAAACGGATGGACTTGTCGAGGTCGAACGGGCCGCGCACCGGGATGCGAAGCGTGGTCGAGGCGGTGTGCTGCAGGATCGAGCCGGTCATTTCGGGCTCCTTCGGCTGGGGAACGGCGACTCCCTCCGACGTTAGAGAGGGCCACCGACAGTTTCGGGTCGTGGCGGCGGGAATGTCGCGAACGGGCCGGTCATGGCAGATTCTCCGGTGAGGACCGTGAAGGGAGCAGCCATGCCGGACCATCGCGAACGTCTGAGGAGCCTCCTGCGGCCGGGCACCACACCCGCCGCCGACCGCAAGGATTTCCTTGACCTGCTGGGGGAAATCCCGCAAGCGGGGCCACCGACCGGACTCGCTCAGCGGCTGATGCGCACCTCCGCCGTGCCGATGATCTACGAGCGGTACTGGCGGCCGGCATTGGGCAGGGTCGCGAAAGGACTGAACGGCCCGAGCATGGCAGGCGAGGTCCGGATCGCGCTCGAAGCGCTCGGCCTCCGGCCCGGCAAGGTCGCGCTGGACGTCGCCTGCGGCACCGGCAGGTTCACCCGCGCTTTCGGCGAAGCGGTCGGTCCGGACGGGTTGTCCATCGGGCTCGACGGTTCGGTCTCCATGCTGGAGAAGGCCCTCGCCGCGCCCAATCCCCCTTCGGTGACCTATCTGCGCGCCGACGCCGTCGACCTGCCGCTCGACGATTCCACTGTGGACGGCGTCTGCTGCTTCGCCGCGCTGCACATGTTCGCCGATCCGGACGCGGCACTGGATTCGTTCGCCCGGGTGCTGAAACCCGGCGGCTCGCTGGTGGTGCTGACCAGCGCCCGGCACGGCGAGCAGCCGATGCGGCTGGCGGACACCGTCCTCGGCAGGCTGAGCGGGCAGCGGATGTTCGACCGCGGCGAGATCGCGGCGAAGCTGTTCCGGCGGGGCTTCGACCACGTCGGCGAGCGGTACTCCGGTGTCACGCAGATCGTCACCGGCGAGCTAGGAGTTAACATCCGGAAATGATCCGCTCTGAGCACGCTTCGCCGATCCCGCCCGACGACAGCTATCTCCGCTCGCTGGTCGACGCGACCGCGGACGCCGTCGCCGCGGCCGAACCCCTCGGTTCGCCCCACGACGGCGCGGACGCCGCCACGCGAGACGCCGTCAGCACCGAGATCCGCGCGCTGGAAGCGGAATTGGTGGGGCTGAGCCAGGACCTGCACGCTCATCCGGAAGAGGGTTTCGCCGAGCACCGCTCGGTCCGCGCGCTCGGTGACCTGCTCGAGCGGCACGGCCACGAGGTGACGATCGGCGCGGGCGGGCTCGACACCGCCTTGGTCGCGACCACCCCCGGCAGCGGCCCGCATATCGCGGTCCTCTCCGAATACGACGCGCTTCCCGGGCTCGGCCACGGCTGCGGGCACAACGTCATCTGCACCGCGGGCGCGGGCGGCTTCCTCGGCGCGGCGGCGGTCGCCGAACGCCTCGGCGGCCGGGTCTCGCTGATCGGCACACCGGCGGAGGAAGGCGGTGGCGGCAAGGAGACCATGGCCCGCGTCGGCGTTTTCGACGACGTCGACGCGGTGGTCATGCTGCATCCGTTCAGCCACGACATCGCCATGCACCCGTTCCTCGGCAGGCGGCAGCTGGAAATGGTGTTCCACGGGGTCGGCGCGCACGCCTCGGCTCAGCCGTTCATGGGACGCAACGCGCTCGACGCCGCCGTCGCCGCGTACCAGGGAGTCGCGGCGCTCCGGCAGCATCTGCCGTCGGGCGACCGCGTCCACGGGGTCTTCACCGACGGCGGCGCGCGGCCGAACGTCGTCCCCGAACGCGCGGCCCTGCTGTTCTACCTCCGCTCCGCGCAGCCGGACACGCTGCGCGACCTCGCCGAGCGGGTTTCGGCGATCGCGCGTGGTGCGGCGGAAATGACCGGCTGCGGAGTCGAACTGAAATGGGACGCCCAGCCCGCGTATCTCCCGATCCGGTTCAACACCACCCTCGCCGGGCGTTGGTCCGTGCACCAGGTCGACGCCGGCCGCAAACCGCTGCCGCCGGGGATCGTGCCCGAATTCCTCACCGGTTCGACGGATCTCGGCAATCTCTCCTACCGGATGCCCGCGATCCACCCGATGATCGCCATCGCCGGACCGACGACCGCCTTGCACACCAAGGAGTTCGCGGCCGCGGCCGGTTCGCCGGACGGCGATCGCGCGGTCGTCGACGGCGCGCTGGGACTGGCGCTGACCGCCGTCGACTACCTGGCCGACGCGAAACTCCGCGCCGCGGTGCACGAAGAGTTCGAGGCGTCGGGCGGAGCGCTGGACGTACCGGCGTTCTTCGACTGAGCGTTCTCAGCTGATTCTTCTCAGGAAAGCACAGGGGGATTCCACAGGCGGTTCACAAGTACGGGCGCGAATCTTGTTCCATGACCGAGAACGAGAGTCGGCCAGGCCCCGCCTCAACCGGTGGGCACCAGCCGCCGCATCAGCAGCAGTACCCCGGTTACCCCACTTGGCAGGCCGCGCCGAATCCGCTCGTCGCCCCGCCACCACGCAAGAAGGGCGGCCGGGTCGCCGTCCTCGTCAGCGCGACGGCGCTCGCCGCCGCGCTCGTCGGTGGTGTCGGCGGAGCGGCGATCTCAGGGCTCGGCTCCACGTCGTCGGCGTCGGGCACGGGTTCGTCCGCGGTCGCCAACGGGCAACTGGTCGGGAACAACACTTCGGGTGACGTCAGCGGGGTCGCCGCGAAGGTGACGCCGAGTGTCGTCCAGGTGAACGTGACCACCGCGCAGGGTGAGGCGGTCGGCTCCGGCGTCATCCTGACGGCGGACGGGCGCATCCTCACCAACGCCCACGTGGTCGCCGACGCCGAGGGCGACGTGACCGTCACGTTGTCGGACGGCAAGCAGTACAAGGCCAGCGTGGTCGGCGCCGACACGAAGGCCGACATCGCCGTGCTCCAGGCGAAGGACGCGAGCGGCCTGACGCCGGCTTCGCTCGGCGACTCCAGCAAGCTCGCCGTCGGCCAGCAGGTCGTCGCGATCGGCTCGCCCGGCGGGCTGCAGAACACCGTGACCACCGGGATCGTGAGCGCGCTGAACCGCAAGCTCGACGAGCTGAGCAGTGGTCAGGAGCGGCGCTCGCCCTACAGCAGGACCACGAACGAAGCCGGTCCGAGCTACACCGCGATCCAGACCGACGCCCCGATCAACCAGGGCAACTCGGGCGGGGCGCTGGTGGACGCGCAGGGGAACGTCATCGGCATCAACTCCGCGCTGTACAACCCGGCCTCGACCGGCAGCATCGGCATCGGTTTCGCGATCCCCATCAACGACGCGAAGAAGATCGCCGAGCAGATCGTCGGCTGATCCGGCCGTCTGGACCGCTGTCAGGGGGCGGCCCAGCAGGCACTGTCCGTGAAGGCCTCCTTCGACAGGAGGCCTTCACGGACTTTCAGAGTTCGTAGGTGAGCGTGAAGGTGTGGTTGCCTTCGTCGTCCTTGACGATCTCCGCCGTTCCGGTGATACCCGCCAGCTCACCGTGACCGGAGCCCGGCAAGACGATCAGGTGATGCCCGTTCTCCCCCGCCGAGTGATGCAGGACGAAGCCACCCTTGCGCCCGTCGACGGTGACGGCCAGCCGCTCGAAGGCGACGTACGCCGACGACGTCTCGTTCACCGCCGTCAGCATCTCCACGGCGCTGGTCCCCTCGACGTCGCCGGTGAACGTCTTGGTCAGCAGCACCCGGGAGAACTCGGTGCCTTCGGCCTTCTCGGTGGCTTGCGGATCCCAGCCGTCCACGGTGAACGACGCTGTCGCGGTGTTGGTCATGCGCCGAGCCTGCCCGACATACCTGACAGATCGCGTCAGGTATTCCTCACCGCCTCCGGTTCCCGAACAGGCCGCGGGTGATTTCCCTCCCCAGCGCGCTCGCCGCCGAGCGGAGGAACGACTTGACCGCCGGGTTCTTCATCGCCTGCTCGACCATGCCGGGGCCTTCCTTCTCCGGCTTCGGAGCGGGAGCCTCGGGCGGCGGCGCCTCACCGGCCGGCGGCGCCGCCGCCACCTTCGCGGCGAGCTTCTCGTAAGCCGACTCACGGTCGATCGTCTCGGAGTACTTCGCGTGCAGGTCCGAAGACGTCGTCGCCGCGGAAATGGCTTCGGCGCCGATGGAACCCATCTTCGAACGCGGCGCGCGAAGGCGCGTCCACGCGACCGGTGTCGGCGCGCCCCGCTCGGAAAGGACGGTGACGATCGCTTCGCCGATACCGAGCGACGTCAGCGCCGAGTCCAGCTCGTAGTGCTTCGTCTTCGGATACGTCTTCACCGTCTTCGTCAGCGCCGCCTGATCCTCGGGCGTGAACGCGCGCAACGCGTGCTGCACCCGCGCACCCAGCTGGGACAGGACGTTGTTCGGGATGTCCGTCGGGAGCTGTGTGCAGAAGAAGACGCCGACACCCTTCGACCGGATCAGCTTCACGGTCTGTTCGATGCGCTCCAGGAACGCCTTCGACGCGTCGTTGAACAGCAAGTGCGCCTCGTCGAAGAAGAACACCAGCTTCGGCTTGTCGAGGTCTCCCTCTTCGGGCAGCTCCTCGAACAACTCGGCCAGGAGCCACATGAGGAAGGTCGAGAACAGCGCCGGCTTCGACTGGAGGTTGTCCAGCTCCAGCAAGGTCACCATCGCCTTGCCGTCGACCTCGCGCATCAGATCGTGGACGTCCAGCTCGGGTTCGCCGAAGAAGTCCTCGCCGCCCTGAGCCTCCAGATTGGACAACGCGCGGAGGATCACGCCTGCCGTCGCGGCCGAGACGCCGCCGATGCCCTTGAGGTCCTCCTTGCCTTCGTCACTCGTCAGGTGCGTGATGACCGAGCGGAGGTCCTTCGTGTCCAGCAGCGCCAGCCCGCGCTGATCGGCCCAGTGGAAGATCAGGCCGAGCGTCGACTCCTGGGTTTCGTTGAGCCCCAGCACCTTCGACAGCAGGATCGGGCCGAAACTGGTGATCGTCGCGCGGATCGGCGACCCCTTGCCGCCCGTGCCCAGCGACAGGAACTGCACGGGGAACGCGGCGGGCTCCCAGGAGTCACCCAGTTCTTCCGCGCGTTTGGCGATCTTGTCGTTGCTCTCGCCCTGCGCGGCGAGCCCGGACAGGTCGCCCTTCACATCCGCCAGCACCACGGGCACCCCCGCGGCCGACAGCTGTTCGGCGATCAGCTGCAGGGTCTTCGTCTTGCCGGTACCGGTCGCGCCCGCGACCAGCCCGTGTCGGTTCAGCGTCGCGAGCGGCAGGCGGACCGCCGCGCCGGCGTCGGCCTTGCCGTCGATCACGACGGCGCCGAGCTCGACCGCCGCCCCCTCGCTCACGTATCCCTGCGCGATCTCCTGGGCTGGACCCTGTTCGGCCACTGTCGCTCCCCGATCTGTGACATGACTCACCTGAGGATGCACACGGTGCCAGCAACGCGCCGAACCCGCACGTCGCGCGCCACGAATCCCCGGGTCGGGTTAGGGTTTCGGGGTGAACGACCGCCTAGTCTGGATCGACTGCGAGATGACGGGGCTCGACCTCGGCAAGGACGCGTTGATCGAAATAGCCGCGCTGGTGACCGACGCCGAGCTCAACGTCCTCGGCGAAGGCGTCGACATCGTCATCCACGCCGACGACGAAGCCCTCGACGGCATGCCGGAGGTCGTCCGCGAAATGCACGCCCGCTCCGGCCTCACCGAAGAGGTCCGGCGCTCCACCGTGACCATGGAAGAGGCCGAGCAGCGCGTGCTCGAGTACGTTCGCGCGCACGTGCCCGAGGCCAACGTCGCCCCGCTCGCCGGCAACTCCATCGCCACCGACCGCGGCTTCATCACCCGCGACATGCCGCTGCTCGACGCGCACCTGCACTACCGCATGGTCGACGTCTCGTCGGTGAAGGAACTCGTCCGGCGCTGGTACCCGCGGATCTACTACGCCAAGCCCGAGAAGGGCCTCGCGCACCGCGCGCTCGCCGACATCAAGGAATCCATCGGGGAGCTCGACTACTACCGTCGCGCCGCCTTCGTCCCGCAGCCCGGCCCGACCACCGAACAGGCCAAGGCCGCGGCCGCTGAAGTGCAGGAACGCCACCAAGGGTAACCCGTTGCGAGCCCCCGAAACGGGCACGCTAATATAGTGCGGCCGAGGTGATGGGGAGTTCCCCGAGCCCGGCGATGGTGGGCGTAGCTCAGCTGGTAGAGCACCTGGTTGTGGTCCAGGAGGTCGCGGGTTCGAAACCCGTCGCTCACCCCATCAACCCCAGTTCGGCCGGTTCTTCCGGCAGGCTGGGGTTTCGCTTTTTCCGGGTATCGGTAACGCGGCGTGGCGCTCGCGCGAGTTCAGGAAGTAACTCGCGCGGAGGATGCCATGAGACGCTGGCCGATGTTGGTGATCTCGGGACTCTTCGCGCTGATTTCGGCCTGCACGGCCCACCCGCCGAACCCGACACCGGTGCCGGCGATGACGTCGACACCGGTCACGACCGTGACCGCGACGCCGTCCACTTCGGTACCGCCGCCGGTGACCGTGACGGTGAGCCCACCCAAGCCTTCGCACTTCGGCCAAGAAGTCACCGTGGCGATGCGAACCGGGGTACCCGAACTGCACGAAGGCCCAGTCGCAGAAGTACCTCGCCGAACTCGAGTACCAGCGGTGTCTACGCGATCCAGCGAAGATCTGGGACACCGGCACCCAGAAGTGCCGCTACAAGACCAGCGGCGAAATGCAGTGGGAGCACCACTACGGGCCCCCTGGAAACGCCATGAGGGGTCCCGTTAGGACGTCCTAACGGGACCCCTCATGGCCATAGGTCAGTTCCGGTCTCCGCCGGTCTTCCAGTCGTCCCACGACATCTGCCACACCGACCAGCCGTCGGTGGGCTCCAGCACCTGCGGGCCCGAGTTGGTGACCGTGATGATGTCGCCCTTCTTCGAAGTGTCCATCAGCCACTTCGCGTTCTCGGTCGACAGGTTGATGCAGCCGTGGCTCACGTTCCGCTTGCCCTGGGAGCCGACCGACCACGGCGCCGAGTGGTAGAAGATGCCGCTGTTGGACATCCGCACCGCGTACTTCACGAACGTGCGGTAGCCGGCCTTGCTGTCCGTCGGGACGCCGTACGTGCTGGAGTCCATCGTGTACCCGGTGTGCTCGCTCATCACCGTGTAGGTCCCGGCCGGGGTGCTGCTCGACGGCTTGCCCATCGAGATCGGCATCTGCTTGACCTCTTGGTCGTTCACCACGACCTTCATCTGGTGCGTGCCGCCGTCCGCGGTCGCGACCAGCTTGTCGCCGACGACCACCTTGGCGGGCTTGTCCTCGCGGCCGAAGGTGTTGTTGCCGAGGTTCTTGCCGTAGATCGCCGCGTTGACCGAGATCTTCGTGCCCGGCTTGAAGTACTCCTTGGGCCGCCACATCACGGTCTTCTCGCCGAACCAGTGGAACGCGCCCTCGGCCTGCGGCTCGGTGACGATCTTCAGCATCTTCTCGGTCGCCGCCTTGTCCGGCACGTTGCCGGTGAAGGTGAAGATCAACGGCAGGCCGACGCCGACCGTCTCCCCTTCGACCAGGTTGATCGAGACGCCGATCTGACGGCCGGGCTTGGCCGTGGAGAACGTCGAGGTCGAGGTGACCGGCTTGCCGTCGGTGCCGGTCGCGGCCGCGGTGACGGTGTAGGTCTTGCCGTAGCCGAGCGGCTCCGCCGACTCCCAGCCCGAACCGTCTTCCTTCGGCTTGCCCGCGACGACCTTGCCGTCGGCGCCGGTCAGCTTGACCTCGCCCACCTTGCCGTCGGCCACGGCCACCGTGACCGGCTCGCCGGGCGCCACGTTCGCCGCACCCTGCGCCGGGGTCAGCGTCACCACGGCCGGCTTCGGCTCCGGCGCGGGCGCGGCACTCGGCTGCGAACCCCCAGGAGCACCACCCTGCGACGGCGATTCACCCGACGGTGTACTGCTGCACGCGGCCAGTGTGAACCCAGCCACCAACGCCACCACAGCCACCCGCGACCGCCCCGTCGCTCCCCAGACCCTCATGCACACCGCCCGTTTCGCGTGGTACCAACCCCAACGTCTGGCTATAGTCTGCCTGACCGGCCGCAACGCTCGCGGCCGGATGGCCGAATACGTCCCGGCCCGTCGTTAGGGGACCCCCCTGAAACGGGCCCCAGCAACCCTGTGTTAATGTTTTCCACGTCGCCGAGGGGAACACCAAAGCGGCGGAACAAGCAGGCGCCATTAGCTCAATTGGCAGAGCAGCTGGCTCTTAACCAGCGGGTTCGGGGTTCGAGTCCCTGATGGCGCACACCCAAGCCCCACGTTTTCGGTTTCGATGACGTGGGGCTTTGTGTTATGTGGATGCATTTCTTCCACTTCCTTACTGTCCATTGTGGTCTGATCCGCGCCCGAGACGAGCCCGAGCTGTCGGGCGGGGTTCCTGGGGATGAGTTTGGCCGTGGCCTCGGCCGCTGCGAGTGCGATTTCCGGCAGAACCGTGGTGTAGGTGTCCATGGTCACGGTGATCGACGAGTGCCGGAGCATGGCCTGAACGACCTTCATATCGGCACCGGCGGCGAGGGCGAGCGTGGCGGCGCCGTGCCGGAGGTCGTGCAGGCGGATGGGCGGCAGCCCGGCTTGGCGGACGATCTCGTAAAACCGCTCAGTGACATCGGCCGGATGCAGAGGGCTCCCGTCCGGCTGGGTGAACAGCAGCCCGCTGTCGACCCAATCGCTGCCGAGCCGGACCTCGTCCGCGTCCTGGCAGGCGATGTGCTGACGCAGGACGAGGACGGTGTTCGCGTCGAGTGCGACGAGGCCTTCCGACGAGTTGGTCTTCGGCGCTGACTGGCCGGTCTCCCACCCGTACTGCACGATCTGGTTTGCCACTTCCAACGTCGCTGCGTCCAGATAGGTATCTGCCCGGCGTTGTCCGCAGGCCTCCCCTCTCCGGAGGCCGACATGAGCGATCAGGTGGTAGAGCGGATACAGCGGGTCGTTCACCGCGGCGTCGAGGAACTGGCCGGTCTGCTCCGGTGTCCACACCATCACCGGCGACGGGATCTCTCCCGTGAGCTTCCAGCGCATAACGCGCTCGGCCGTCCACACCTTCGGCGTTGGCCGCTTTGCCGGTGGTAACTCGACCAGCGATGCCACGTTCACCGTCAGCAGGCCTTGTTTCACCGCGGGGCTGAGCACCGCACGCAGCGTTTCCCGGATTCGTCGGATCGACGTCGGCCCGACCGGACGCTGCCACTTCACCGCCGCGATCTTCTGCGGGTCCCCGCTGTTCCGGTACTCGGCGATGCGGTCGTTGTGCTCCACGATCGCGTCGAACATGCTCTCCAGGTGCGGCACACCGAGTTTGTCTCGGCGAATGTGACCGAGGTGCGGGCGCAGGTAGAGCCGGACATGCGACTCATACGACCGGTAGGTGTTGCGGCTCCGATTTTTCTTCTTCAAGGCAAGGAAGGCCGTGAAGACCTCGTGCATATACGGATGTTCCAGCACACTGGCGCCCGCGCGCACGAGGCGCCGGACGTCGTCTGCTTCCGGTAGCTTCTGTTTCTTCGCGACCGCTGTGGCGATCACGTCACCGATTTTTCGTCGCGTGTCCTCGTCGTCGTCTTCGGCGATCGCGAGCAGATCCCGGACATGGTCCAGTTCCTCTTGGGCTTTCGTCGCCGACTCGAAGCCACTTCGGCGACGGGGACGCCGAGTGCCCCTGGTGTCGGCGGGTAGCTCGATCCGCCAGCACCACTGGCCATGGCGATGCTGAGTCAGCTTCGGACAGTTGCTGCCCAGTTCGCGATTGTTGTTGTCCCGGCAGGAACAACGCTTGAAGACCGACCCCAGCGGTATCTGTGCCACCAGTCGTCCTCCTTTCTGTTCGGTTGAATCAGCGGGTCCGCACGATGCTCGCGCTGACCACACCTCTCGGGGAAGCCCGAGAGGTGACGAATTCACCTGATGGATGGATCAATCCCCAGCGCGCGCAGAAGCCCGGAGGTGGGTACGCGGTACTCGCCACCGACACGTAGCAGCGGGCAGGGGAAGTCGCCGTTGCGGGCCAGGCCGTAGGCCGTGGTCCGGCCGATCCCCAACGCACGCGCGGCGGTCATCAAATCGACAACGGCGGGCAGCGCCGCGACCTCGTCCAGGGTCAACGTCGTGAACCGCTCGGCGTCCGGGTTCACGGCTCTTCCAGGAAGCTTCCGAGCCGGCGTCGGGCCAGGGCATGGCATTCGGGATCCAGGTCGATCCCGATGAACGAGCGGCCCTGCGCGAACGCGGCAAGGCCGGTCGTTCCGCTGCCGGAGAAGGGATCGAGCACGACGCCGCCGTCCGGGCATCCGAGCCGCACACAACGGTGGGCGATCTCGACGGTTCCGGCGGCGCGATGCCCGGTCCGGCCGCGGTCCGCCGCGACCGTCCAGACATCCGAATCCACTCCTACGGCACCGTCTCCGCGGAACCAGTGCTCACCGTTGCGGGCGAAGAGGAAGACCGACTCGTAGCGCTGCGAAAGCCGGTCGCGGACGCTTTCCGGACGCCCGTTGGTCTTTGCCCACACCACCGCGTTCCGCAGCAACCAGCCCCGGTCCTGCAAGGCGAACGCGACACGCCACGGAACCCCGATCAGATCCTTCGCGCGATACCTCGACTGGGGCGGGCGGTGCACCCCGTAGGCCTGCGCCGAGCGGGCTGACGCGGTCCGGGCGACGGATCCGCGGGCGACGTAGTTCCCCCACGAGCCGCCGAAGCTGTCGCCGAGATTCAGCCACGCCGTGCCGGTCGGTGTTAGCACGCGCCCGACTTCGTCGAAGACATCGGCAAGCCGGTCGACGTACTGTTCGATCGTGGGCTCCGCCCCGTGCTGGCCGTTGACCCGGTAGTCGCGTAAGCCCCAGTACGGCGGAGACGTCACCACGCAATCCACCGACGCCGACGGCATGGCGGCGAGGACTTCGCGTGCGTCCCCGAGGCACAGCCGTACGCGATCCCCGTTAGAGGAGGGGACCAGGCCGTGTCGGCTGTGGCTGGCCATGTGCGAGTCCGTCATGCCGCCACCTCATCTCCACCTCTGGTTGCCAGGCCGAGGCGCCGCAGCCCGATGTCGTGAAAGTCGGGATTGAGGTCGATACCGATGTAGTTCCGTCCGAGTTTCCTCGCGGCCAGGCCGGTGGTGGCTGCGCCACTGAACGGATCGAGCACCACACCGCCGTCCGGGCAGCCGGCGGCGATGCAGCGCAGCGGGATGTCGACCGGGAACGCGGCGAAGTGCGCCTCCCGCAACGGTCGGGTGGTGATCGACCAGACGTCCCCGGGGTTTTTGCCCCGTGCATGCGCCGCGGTGTGTTGGGCGCCGGTCGGGCGCATCGCGTCGCCGTGGGGTTTTCCGGCGAACGGTTCGGTGTCCCGGTATTTGCCGTACACGCTGTTGCCACGGCGGCGTGCGGTCGCGTCGATACCGCCGTAGCGGCCCTTGTTCGCGCCGCCGATCACGATGCCCTCCCCGACCGCTTCAGGACGGGCGAGTGGTTCGCGGATCGGGTCGAGGTCGAAGAAGTACTTCTGCTGTTTCGTCAGCAGGAACAACATCTCGTACCGGTTGGACAGTCGGTCTCGCACGGATTCGGGCATGGCGTTGGGCTTGTGCCACACAATCGCGTTGCGCAGGATCCACCCGTCTTCCTGGAGCGCGAACGCGACCCGCCACGGCATGCCCATCAGGTTCTTCCGGGGAAGGTCGTGGGCGCGCGCTGCTCCCGCGCGGCGGACGGAATCCCGCAGCTGCGCCGCCGAGCTCCGACCGGTCAACGTGCTCGCCCGCATCGCGTCGCCGGCGCGACCGGGAGGCTCGGTGGCGTAGCAGTCCCCCAGGTTCAGCCAGACCGTGCCGGTATCGGCCAGCACCCTGTGCAGCTGGCCGAAGACCTCGCGGAGACGGTCGACGTAGTCCTGCGGCGTCGGCTCCAGACCGTGCTGGTCGTCCTCCCGCCGCGCGCCGCACCGGCGACAACGCGCGGGTGCACCGCCACGATGCGCGGCCGAGGCAGGGTAAGCGGATTGACGCTGTATGGACTGGCGAACGTTGCCGCCGCGCCCGGCCGCGGCCAGGTGCGCACAGTCGGCGTCGCCATCGACCCAGCTCCCGGTTCCGTAGTCACGCAAACCCCAGTAGGGCGGACTGGTGACAACACAATCCACCGACCGATCCGGCATTCCGGTCAGGGTCGACGCGGCGTCGCCGGTCAGCAGCGTGACCGACTCGTCGCGGTAGTGGACGGTGCTCCTCGGTTGCGTGTTCACGCCGCCTCCTGATCCGCGTTTGTTCGTGTGTCGAAGCCGGAAGTCGCTGCCTCCGGACGTCGACGGCTCCTGCGTCGTCGTCGGTGCACGTCCACGCGTGTGGGAGACGGCCACGCCGGTTCGGCCGCGGCCTGGTCGATGGCGTCCGGATCGGCTTGGAAGACCAGCACCGTGTGGTGCGCCGGGAGCGCGATCGGGTACCCGAAGGCGTCTTCTGCTCGCCGAACGGCGCGGCGCTGGGCGAACGTCGTGCGGGTGTGGGTCCTGCCTCGTTGCACCGCCGCGGTCAGGGCGACGCATCGGGCCACCGGGACCAGTCCGGCTGCGTTCCCGATCGCCTCGATCCGGCCGGGAACGTCGATCAGCTCGTGCCGAGTCGGGTGGCGGCACGGGGAGCAGGTGACGACGATATGGCCGCCGGGACGAACCAGCGGCCGGTACTGCGCCAGCAAGGTTCCCAACCGGTCCACGTCGCCTTCCATGTCGCTGTTCCGGCCGGGACGCAGCGCGGTCAGCAGGAGATCCACGCGTCCGGTCAGGCCCGCTGTCGCAGCGGCGACGGCCGTGCCGGGGCGCCGGTCGAGGACCAGGACCATGCCGTCGACGAACACGCCACCGGCCTTGGTGGTGGTCACGTTCGCCCGGGCGAGCCGCCACCACCGGCGCTGATCGGTCAGCCCGATCGCGTGCCTTCCGCAGCGCAGCGCTTCGATGACCGTTGTGCCTGCTCCGCAGTCCGGATCGAGGACCACATCTCCGGGTTTCGTGAAGGCCGAGATCGCGTATCGGGCGATCGCCGGAGCCATGAGCGCGGAGTCGGTGCCCGTGGCCTCGTGGTAACCACCGTCCTCGAGCTGAGTTCGGAAAGAAAGCGTCCCCGTCGGCCACACCGAAGTCGGCACGAGACGGTCTTCCTGGTCGAGTTCTCCAGCGGACAGCGGTCGGCTCGTGCGCTCAGACATCTGAGGTTTCTCCTCCCCTGGCAACGTCGGCTTCGTCCTCTGTGACCAATGGCCGCGCGAACAGGACGAGGTCGTGGTGGACCTGCCGGAAGTGCACCGGCCTGTCGAGGCTCGCGGAAGGCTTAGTGACACGGCCCTCCCTCGTATGCGCGTCCTGATGGGCGACCGAGAAGTCAGAGGCATGGGCGGACTGCACGGCGATGTGGTCGAGACAACGCAGCTGGTAGTTACCGAGCGTGGCGGACAGTTCGGCGATGGGTTCGACGAGGCGCCCGGCTCGTCGTTCACTGTGGGTGATGAGGGCGACGATGCCTTCCGGAGTGATCTGCGTGTTCCAGTCGGTGTGTCCGATCCAGTCGGTGGCACCCGGGTCGACAGCGGTGATGATCAGGTCGAATGTGCCGCGGGAGCGGTCTCCGTCGGCCCGCGCGCAACGCGTGGAGTCGGGGGACGGTTCGGCGACCGACCGAAGGCCGAGCCGACTCGGGCGGGGTCGCGTCACCGACTCGTTTCGAGTGACCGGGCGCGAGTCGGCGCGATCGCTGCACTGGTCCCGGACCGGCACGGCGGCCGCGGTGTCGACGCCGCGGCCGAGGCGGCTGACGGTCCAGACCGCTTCAGCGAGTCCGCCGTAGTGGACGGAGTCGTGGACCCTGCCGGTGGCGCGCGGCGGAACCTGGTTCGGCGCGGGCGGCGTGAGAAGAAGGACGCGGTCACCCGGGCTCGTGTAGGTCGTGACGAGGGTGACGACGGTACGCCCCAGCCAACCGGCGAGCTGTGCGGTGCCGGGCAGTTGCTCGGCGTCCGCGAATGCCCAGAATGTCGTCGGCCGGGGGCCGCGGATGCGCCGCCGGGCGGAGCCCAGGGACGCCGTCCGGCGCCTGGCGTGGTTGTCGTGACCGTCGTGGGTCGGGTGATGCCGTGGTGTGCGGCGGGGGCGGCCGTTGTGATCACGGTGCGGTGTCGAGGTCATCGGTAGCCCTTCCTCGCGGACAGTCCTCGGCGTGGTCTGCCAAGTCACCCCAAGAGGCCGCTTTTGAGCCCGATTTTCGACACCGCACGCCGAATTCCCTCAACTCTGCCGGGGCAGCCGAAAAATCTTATTGCAGCAACCCAAGGACTGCGCCCGCCCATGCTTGCGAGACGGTCAAGCGGACGCAGTCTGCAAACCGCCGCCTGCGACACCATTCACCCCGATTATGAGCATGACCGAACTGCCAGACTGACAGCCAAGGGCCTCGACGCGCACAACCCGCGAGACCCGACTAACAACTACTTAAAGACCAGGTAGAGACGCATATTTGCGCACCTTTGCCACGGGTCGACGCGCGGTCTCGACACCTCGAAACCCACTTACTGAATCGATCACCTTCGGCCTATTTAGTAGTTCTTTAGTTCCAATCTCGAATTGGCCTTGTTCTTTTCTTGTTCTTTTCTTGCCGGAGCCCTGGCGTCCTGTTCTCACGGATTTCCAAATCAGCAGAACAGGAGCAGATCATGACGGTCGACGACACCTTCTCCACCTCATCTCGGAATGGCCAGGACGAGCATGAATGGTTGCCTCTGGATACCGCCCGCGATGCATTCAGCTGGCTGGTCACCGGCCCGGATCCGATGGCCGTGCACGGCTCCAAGTTCGCCGGGCTGCCGCGGCGGCCGGTGCCGCTGGACGAGCTCCGGGACCGGTTGCTGAGCAAGCAGTGCCCATCGCGAACTCGCGATGCCGTCTGGGCACATCTTGTGTTGAGCTCGCGCGCTCAAGGTGGCGCGTGGACAGTGGCCTGCGTCGGCATGGCGCTGCCCTCGCTGGCATCGAGCGCAGGGTGGTTGGCGGCGCGGTACCGCGGCGACCGAGTCGACGCACACGCGGCTGTTCTTGCCGGGTTCATCGAGGCGTTGGCGACCGTAGACCTGACCGATCCCGGCATCTTCCTCCGGCTCCATTTCGCGGCCCGCCGCGCCGGCCAGGCGGCACTGGAGGAGTCCCTCGACGCACCTCGTCCCGTCGGGATGGCCTTTCGGTCGACCGTTCCGAAGCCACCGTACGGACACCCCGACTTGGTGCTCGCGACGGCAGTCGGTGAACAGATCTTGACCCCTGCCGAAGCGGAGTTGATCTCCGCCACGCGTCTCGGCGAGACGTCGATGACCGCATGGGCACAACGCCACGACACGGCCCTCGCGACGGCATACAAGGCGCGCAACCGGGCCGAAGACCGACTGGTGTCCTGGCTGCGGCAGCAGACCGACGGCACCGGCGACGAAGACCCGGTCGCCGACGCCGCCCTGAGCGCGCTCAGGGCGGCCACTCCTGCCGCCGCCACCGACGACGACACCCACAAGTCACGCACGGTGAGCGGGCGTCTCCGCAACGGGCGACCGGCGAACCGAAAGAAAGCGTCACGCTCGGTGTCGAAAAACAACCCGAAATCCGGCCTCTTGGGGTGCGGGGAGAGCCCGACCAACTCTCCGCGGACCGCCGAGAACGAGCCGACTTCGGAGGTGCGCCGATGCGCCTGACACCCCATCCCTCGACCCAGCCCACCGTCTCGCCGCCGCCAGACGCGGCAAGCACTACCGAGCACGCGCGGCCTGCTCCGCCGAACGAAGCGCGCGGCAACTCGAAGACCAGTCATCCGAGCACTAGTTCCCGGACCGCGCGCGCCATTTGCTCCCGACTGGTCAGCTCGGCGATCGTCACCGCGCTCCTTCTGACCACGCACACGGCGGATTCGGCGCAGGCCTCAACGCATGTTGTCGCGCTCGCGACCACCGTCGATCAGGTCTTCACCAACATCCGCAACTGGCTGGTCGGGATCTTGGCGGGTCTGGCGACGGTGTTCCTGACCGTCGGCGGTGTTCGGTATCTGCTGGCCGGTGGCGACCCGGGTGAAACGGAGAAGGCGAAGTCGGCTTTCCGCAACGCTGCGTGGGGTTACGGGTTGGCGGCGCTGGCGCCGCTCGCCGTGGAGATCTTGCGCGGGATTGTCGGGGCCTGAGGTCATGGCCACGTCCCGTCCCGACCCCGCGCTCACATCCGGTCGCAGCGAGACCGACACGCGTGTGACGGTTCGCGGGCGCATCCTGCTCAGCCCGTCCGCCTCGGGCGGGACCGGTGGTCCACGGCGTCGCCTGCTGCGGTTGCTTCCGCTCGGCCTGGTCGTGGTCCTCGGCTGTCTTCTCGCGGTGGGAGCGTGGGCGGCGCCGGAGTCTTCGCCGCCGTCCACCGTGTCGCAGGCTGCGGCGGCGCAACCGCAGCCCGAGCTTCCCCTGCCTCTCCCGACGGTCGCACCGGGTGAGACGTGTCCGCCGGGATCGCCGGACCCGATCTGCAACTTCCCAACTGGGTCGCCACGGCCGTCGGTCCCTGCGACCCCGCTGCCGCCCATCACCGAACTGCCGCCGTCGGAGAGCTGTTTCCCCGGCCAGGTCGGCTGCGCACCCGGTGAACCGGACACGGCTCCGACCACCAGCCCCGGCAGTCCCTGCGTCGGTGAAGGGTGCATCCCGCAACCCAGCTCCCCCGCGCCGTCCACGCCTCCGGGGCCGAGCGGGCCGGGCGCCGACGGTGACGATCCGGACTGCGGGATCACCAACATCGAAGGTTGCATCAACAAGGCCATCAACGCGGTGTTCCGCGAGCTGGTCAAGTCCGCGCTTGACCCTCTGCTGAAACTGCTGGGCGACACCGCGTTCAGCACGCCGACGCTGGATTCGCTGCCCGGAGTGACGAACCTGTGGAACAACTCCTGGCTGATCGTGCTGGCCTGCTACAGCGGGCTGATCATGATCGGCGGGATCATCGTGATGTCGCACGAGTCGGTCCAGAGCCGCTATTCGATCAAGGAGATCGCGCCCCGTCTCGTCATCTCCTTCATCGCCTCGATGCTGTCGCTGTTCGTCATCGACAAGGCGATCCGGCTCGCGAACGCGCTGTCGACCGCTGTGTTGTCCGGCGGGGCGGATCCGCCCAAGCTCGGCGACAACCTCACCCAGTCGATCAACGGCACCTACTCCGCGATGGCCTCTGGTGGGCTGTTCGTCATCCTGCTGCAAGTCGTTCTGGTCATCGCGGTCATCGCGCTGCTGCTGGTCTACGTGGTGCGGGTGATCATCACATTGCTCCTGACCGTGTCCGCCCCGCTTTGGGTCGCCTGCCACGCCCTTCCCCATACCGACGGCATCGCCCGCTGGGGCTGGCGGGCGACCGGAGCGACGCTCGGTATCCAGGTAGTCCAATCGCTCACGCTGATCGTCGCGGTCAACACCTTCCTCAACGGCAGCACGAAGCTGTTCAGCTCCGTCGGCGGCGGTCTGATGATGCTCTTCGCCGTCCTCGGACTGCTCTACATCCTGATCAAGATCCCGTCCTGGTTTCTCTCCGCCACGAAGCTCGGCGGGGGCGGCCGCTCGTTTCTCGGCGGCTTGGTCAAAGCCGTGATCGCTGCGAAGACCTTCGGCGCCATCGCCGGTAGCTCCGGCGGGTTAGGCGCGTCCCGCGCAGCCGGCATCGCCACGACACCCCGCGGCCGCGGCGGGAATGGGCGTGCCCGTGTCGCCGACCCGCCCTGGCCGCCGCAACCGCGGCTGGCCCCGACTCCGGAAGCGGTGAACAAGCGCATGCAACAGCAGTACGACGCCGAGCGGCTGCGGGCCGTCCAGCAGCCGCGCGTCCCCTCGCAAGAACCGAAGTTCCTGCAACCGAGTCCGCAAACCACGACGCACGACCCCGCCGTCAGCCCGGCTCCATCGGGACCGCCCCCCAAGCCGAAGTTCAGTTCGGCGCCCCGGCCCGCCGTTCCGCTCCCACCGCCTGGAGGTGGTCGGCGGCGCGTGACGAACCCGCGATTCCAGACGGCGAATCCGTCACACCGCCAGGGGAACGGGCAGGCGCCCGCGCGGCCGGTCGGTGTCGCGGCGGTCCCGCCGCACTTGCGGTTCCAACCCGCTGCGCCGGAACCGGGCCATGTGTCCCGGCCAGTCAAGCCCGCGACGGCGACGCCGTCTGCTCCGGTGTTCCGGACCCCGCGTCCCGAGCCGCGTCCCGCGGACGCCAGACCGCGCACTGCGGCTGCTCCCCCGGTCGCGTTCCGTGCGCCGACTCCGCCACCGGCGCCCCCAGCAGCCGCGCCGAAGCCCTCGTCCCGTGGAGGTAAGACGTCATGACCCAGCCCGTGCGCATACCGTCCGATGTGGATCGGGAGGACCGTGTCCTCGTCAATCTCACCGCACGGCAGCTGGCGATCCTCGCGGTGACCGGAATCGTCCTCTACGGCGGGTGGACGCTGGTCCGCGGCACGGTGCCGCTGCTGGTGTACCTGATCATCGCCGTCCCGATCGGGGTCGTGGCCGCGGTGCTGGCCCTGGGGCAGCGCGACGGCGTGAGCCTTGACCGGCTCGTGCTCGCGGCCATCCGGCAGCGCATGCAGCCAAGGCATCGGGTAGCCGCGCCCGAAGGTGTCCGTCCCGCGCCCGACTGGCTGACCAGTCAGGTCGCGGCGAACGACGACACTGGCGCGGCGGACGGTTCGCAGGTGTCACCGGCCGCGCTGCGACTGCCCGCGGAAGGGGTCACCGAAGCCGGTGTCATCGACCTCGGGTCCGACGGCGTAGCCATGGTCGCGGTCGCCAGCACCGTGAACTTCGCGCTCCGCACCCCCGGCGAACAGGAAGCGCTGGTCGCATCGTTCGGCCGGTACCTGCACTCGATCTCCGCCCCCGTGCAGATCCTCGTCCGCGCCGAGCGGCTCGACCTGAGCCACCAGATCAACGACTTGCGCGAGGCCGCTCCCGGCCTGCCGCATCCGATGCTCGAAACGGCCGCGCGCGAGCACGCGACCTACCTCGACCAGCTGCGCCGCTCGACCGATCTGCTGCGCCGCCAGGTGCTGATCGTCCTGCGCGAACCGGTGCGCGCGGCCGGTCCGACCGACGGGCTCGGCGGCGCGTCACCGCTGGCTG
Source organism: Amycolatopsis sp. PSD-21 (assembly GCF_055561455.1). NCBI lineage: Bacteria > Bacillati > Actinomycetota > Actinomycetes > Pseudonocardiales > Pseudonocardiaceae > Amycolatopsis > Amycolatopsis sp. PSD-21. The sequence continues at coordinate 7,370,483 of NZ_CM145712.1, forward strand.
TCCTGCGCGCACGCCGCCACGCCAACCGGAACGACACGGTCACCGAAAGCGCGCTGCGGTCGGCGGAAACCCGGCTCGTGCGCCGCCTGGGCGAAGCCATCGAGCTGCTCTCCCCCACCGGGATCACGATCACCCCGCTGGACGCCGGGCAGGCCACCGCCGTCCTCGCCACCGCCTGCAATCCCGACACCCTCATCCCGCCGTCGGCCGGGCTCGCAGGCGCAGATGAGGTGATCACCACCGCCGCCGAACCCGAGGACGAACCACCCCTCCGAACCCCGAGGCCCCGCGGGGAGCCCACCCGCCGCGCGGCACCGGAGGCAACAGCACTCGACGACTGGGAGGGCGACGACCTATGAGCAGGAAAACCAGCCACACTCGAGGACGCGCCCGGCGAACGGCGGCGACACCGGTGGGCGGGGCGAGCGCGTTCACTCCGGACTCGCTCTCGGTCTCGCCGCGACATCTGGAGATCGGCGGCGAGTGGGTCGCATCGTTCGCGATCACCGGCTACCCGCGCGAAGTGCACGCGGGATGGCTTCAGCCGCTGCTGTCCTATCCCGGACGGGTCGATGTCTCGCTGCACATCGAGCCGATCGACCCGGTCACCGCCGCCAACCGGCTCAAGCGCCAGCTGTCCAAACTGGAATCCGGGCGACGGCACAGCAACGAGAAGGGGCGGCTGCTGGACCCGATGGTCGAGGCCGCCACCGAGGACGCCTACGACCTGTCCGCCCGCGTTGCCCGCGGCGAGGGAAAGCTCTACCGGTTCGGCCTGTATCTGACCGTGCACGCCACCAGCGAACCTGATCTCGCCGAGCACGTCGCCGCGGTCCGCTCCCTCGCGGCGTCGCTGCTGATGAACGCTCAGCCCACCACCTACCGGTCGCTGCAAGGCTGGGTCTCGACCCTGCCGCTCGCGCTGGACCTCATCGGCATGCGCCGCACCTTCGACACCAGCGCGCTGGCCGCCGCGTTCCCGTTCACCTCACCCGATCTTCCGCCCGCCGACCCGACCAGCGTCGCCGCGCCGGACGGGGTGCTGTACGGGTTCAACATCGGCAGCCAGGGCCTGGTGCACTGGAACAGGTTCGCCGCGGACAACTACAACAGCGTCGTCCTCGGCCGGTCCGGCGCCGGGAAAAGCTACCTGGTCAAACTCGAAGCGCTCCGATCGCTCTACCGGGGCGTCGAAGTCGCGATCATCGACCCGGAAGACGAATACCGCCGGCTGTGCGAGGCGATCGGCGGCACCTACATCCGCCTCGGCGATCCCGCGGTCCGCATCAATCCCTTCGACCTGCCGATCGCGACGCGCCCGGACGGGCGCCGCACCGCGCCGAAGGACGCGCTGACACGACGTGTTCTGTTCCTGCACACCGTGATCGGCGTCCTGCTCGGCATGGAACTGTCCGCGCACCAGCGGGCCGTGCTCGACCGCGCGATCCTCGCCACCTACAAGAATGCCGGGATCACCAGCGATCCCCGGACCTGGGGCCGTCAGACCCCGCTGCTGGCCGACCTGTCCGCGACCCTGACCGGAACCGGTGATCCGGTCGCGGCCGACCTCGCGTCCCGGCTGCATCCGTTCGTCGACGGCGCATCCTCAGCGATGTTTTCCGGGCCCACCACTACGAGGCCCGAGGGCCACCTGACCGTGTTCAGCCTCCGCGACCTGCCAGACGAGCTGCGCGCGATCGGGACCCTGCTCACCTTGGACACGATCTGGCGGCGGGTCTCCAACCCCGCCGTCCGGCGGCCCCGGCTAATCACCGTCGAGGAAGCGTGGCTCCTCATGCAGGACCCCGCCGGGGCGCGGTTCCTGCACCGCATGGCCAAAGCCGCCCGGAAACACTGGGCTGGCCTGACCATCGCGACTCAGGATGTCGGCGACGTCCTCGGCACCGAGCTGGGCAAGGCGATCATCGCCAACGCCGCCACACAGATTCTGCTCCGCCAAGCCACCCAAGCGATCGACGAGATCGTGACGACGTTCAACCTGTCCGACGGGGAGAAACAGTTCCTCGTCTCCGCGGACAAAGGACAAGGCCTGCTCAGCACCGGGACACAACGAGTCGCGTTCCAAGCCCTGGCCTCACCCCAAGAGAACGCGCTCATCACCACCGATCCGGCCGAGCTCGCCGCGTATGCCGAACCCGGCGTCGAGGCCGACGACAGCGCGTTCGTCGACCTTGACGGCATCGACAACGAGGCGACGTTCGACGACGACACCGAACGTCACATCGACGTCGATCCCGCCGCCTGACGCTAAGCCCGCTTAGCCGCTCCCTTTCCTTGCTCCTGCCTGCTTGTGTGAGGTGCTTTATGTCTCTACCCGGCACGAAATTGGCTAACGTCAGCCGGCCCGTACGGTTGCTGACGCAGAACCGGGCGATGCGCGCCATCGGCGTCTGGAACTGGACACTGCCCGCGCTGGCGGCCCGGCTGCCCGACGGGCGCACACAGGTGACGTGTCCCGCGGCCTCGGCCTGCGCGCAGATCTGCTACGCCCGCAACGGAACCTACCGCTTCCCTGCCGTGAAAGCCCGCCACCAAGCCAATCTCGCCTTCGTCCTCGACGACCTGCCCGGCTGGGAAACGGCGATGATCCGCGAACTCTCAGCGTCACGGTTCACCGGCAAATTCATCCGCGTCCACGACGCCGGAGACTTCTTCGACGACCCCTACACGCTCGCATGGTGCCGCGTCATGCGCGCCTGCCCGGACGTGACTTTCTATGCCTATACCAAGGAAGTCCTTCGATTCAAGCGGTTGATCGAGCCGGATCCGCCCAGCAATTTCCTGTGGGTCTACAGCTACGGCGGCAAAGAAGACGCCCACATCGACCCCAGCCGCGATCGGGTCGCCGACGTCTTCCCCGACACTGACGCCATCACCGCGGCCGGATGGTCCTCGCAAGAAGCCTCCGACCTGCTGGCCGTACTCGGCCCGCGGCTAGTCGGGGTACCCGCGAACAACATCCCGCACTTCCTCAAACGGATGGACGGGCGGCGACTGTCGGAATGGCAGGCCGAAATCGACGCCGACCGTGCCCGCAAACGACGCCGACACCTCCGGCTCGTACCCGGCACGAGCCCGGCGGTGCCGTCGAACCTTCCGCGCCTGGCGGACTCCGATCGTCGCGCAGCTTGACCGCCTGACTTCTCAGTACAGAACGGAGTGCTCATGTCTTCTGCCCCATCCGTGGCCGCTTACGCGGAGGCGTTTACCTCTCCGTTGCAGGACTACCTCCGCGACCCCGGAGGCGCAGTGCACGCCCTGCTCGCCGCAGTGCGAGACGTCGCCGTTTCGTGGGGACCGGTCACCGGTCCCGCGCTCGCGCTGGCCTGGACCGGCGCTACTCTCGGGCGCCGGTGGTGGATGCGACGCCGCCACGACCGGATGGCGGCCGGAGCCAGGCTGGTCACGGTGCTCGCCCCGCCCACCGTGGACCCGGATGGCGCCGAGGCGCTCTTCTCCAACCTGGTCGGACTCCTACGTCCCGGCTGGAAACGCCGGATCCACGGCCAGCCGCACATCGTATGGGAATACGTGTTCTCCCACGCCGGAGTCGCCATCCGAGTATGGCTGCCCGGGATCGTCCCGCCCGGCATGGCCGAACGCGCGATCGAAGCGGCCTGGCCCGGCGCCCACACCCGCACCACCCCGGCCAAACCACCGATCCCGGAATCCACGCCCGTGGGAAAAGCCGTCGAGGCCGTCGGCGGGGAAATGCGGCTCGCTCGCAGCGAAGCGCTGCCGATCCGCTCCGACTTCCCGGCCGACCCGGTCCGCGCACTTCTCGGCGCACCGGCAGGGCTCGGCTCCCGCGAACGCGCCGTCGTGCAGATCCTCGCGCGACCGGTCACCGGTGCGCGTGTCCGCAAGGCCCGCCGAGCCGCCCGCCACGTCCGCACCGGAAGCTCCGCGAAAGTGGCGGGACGCTTCCTGGACCTGATCACCCCGCACACGAAGAGACGCAGATCCCGAGCCAACGCGACTAAGCCGGTCGCCGATCGCCAGACAGTCTTAGAGACCTCGTCCCAAGATCGGGTCATCGTGGCCAAGCAGCGCGGCCCCCAGTACGAAACCCGCGTCCGCTACGCCGTCGCCACCCTCGTCGACAAGGACCTGACCGACGCGAAACGTTCGCCGGTGCACGAGCACCTGACCGGACGCGGCCACGCCATCGCCAGTGCGTTCGCGGCTTACAGCGAGCACAACTACTACCGACGCGTCCGGCTTACCCGCCCAATCCAGGCCGTCACCGAACGCCGCCTCGCCGACGGCGACCTGCTCTCCATCACCGAACTGGCCGCGCTCGCGCACCTCCCGACCGACGACGCCATACCCGGCCTGCAGCGCGCCGGGGCAAAGGCTGTCCCACCGCCACCGGGCATCGCCACCGGCGGAGCCGGAGTGAAGCCGATCGGGGTTAGCGACTCCGGCCATACCCGTCCGGTCGGGCTGCGTGTCTCTGACGCCCGTCACCACCTGCACATCCTCGGGGCCACCGGCAGCGGCAAGAGCGAACTGATGGCGCGGATGATTCTCGACGATGCCGACGCCGGCCGCGGCCTGGTGGTCATCGACCCGAAAGGCGACCTGATCACCGACGTCCTGATGCGGCTTCCGTCACGGCTCGGAGACAAGGTCGTGCTCTTCGACGCCGACAGCCGGTCCCGACCGCCAGTGCTTAACCCGCTCGAAGGTGCCGACACCGCTCGCACCGTCGATGACCTGGTGTCGATCTTCTCCCACGTGTACTCCTCCAGCTGGGGCCCACGCACCGAAGACATCCTCCGATCCGGGCTGCTGACCCTGCGCGAACTCCCCGGCACCCCGACCCTGACCCACCTGCCGAAACTGCTCACGGTGCCAAGCTTCCGGGAACGCGCACTCGCACAGGTCTCCGACGACGTCCTGCGCGGCTTCTGGGCCTGGTACGACGACCTATCCGACGCCAGCAAGGCCCAGGTCGTCGCCCCGCTAATGAACAAGCTCCGCGGCCTACTGTTGCGCCCCTTCATCCGGGCCTCCCTCGCTGGCGGCGAATCCACCGTCGACATGGACGCGGTCCTCAACGGCGGCATCTGCCTCGTCCGGCTGAGCAAGAACTCGCTCGGGATCGACACCGCCCGGCTGGTCGGTTCGATCGTGGTCGCCCGAACCTGGCAAGCCGCCACCCGACGCGTCCGAATCCCCCAGCGGGAAAGGCTCGACAGCTCGCTCTACATCGACGAATGCCACAACTTCCTGTCCCTCGCCTACCCCTTGGAAGACATGCTCGCCGAAGCCCGCGGCTACCGGATGTCGATGACCCTGGCCCACCAATACCTCCGCCAACTCCCCCGCGAGCTGGAAGAAGGCATCAGCGCCAACGCCCGATCAAAGATCATCTTCTCCGCATCGCCCGAAGACGCGCGCGACCTCGCGCGGCACACCGAGCCCCAGCTCTCCGAACACGACCTCGCCAACCTGGGCCGCTACCACATCGCCGCACGGCTAATGCTCAACAGCGAGGAAGCACCCCCGTTTACCGCTGTCACAGAGAAACTCCCGCCCGCCATACCCGGACGCGCTAAGGAGATCCGCCAGCTCGCACGGACCAACGCAAAGGCTCCGAGCACACCGCACACTGCCGCACACGCACGACCCGCAGCATTCGATCCCCGGCGTGCCGCCTGACCCGGCACTCCCCATTCGTCGTTTGAACCCACCGCCGCGCATTGGCGCACTTGGAGGTGCACCACATGAAGATCAGCAACCCCACCCCGCAACGACAGCTGCGAGCACACCGGCCGGAACGTCCCGCACCACGCGTACTGAACAGCGCCGAGCACCACGCCTGGCTCGCCCGGCATCTCACCGACCGCGACCGCTGGTTGTGCCGGATGCTGTTCGAGCACCACGTCCTCACCAGCACTCAGATCGTCGACATCGCCTTCCCCGGACGCCGCGCCGCGAACCTGCGCCTGCACAACCTCTACCGGTGGGGCGTCGTGCACCGATTCCAACCGCACCGGTCCCTCGGCTCGCACCCGATGCACTACGTCCTCGATACCGCAGGAGCCGCGGCGATCGCCTATGAAGACGGCCTTGAGCTCAAAGACCTCGACTACAGCCGCGAACGCGAAGTGGGCCGCGCTTTTTCCCTCCAACTCGCCCATACCGTGGGCTGCAACGCGCTCTTCACCACCCTGATTCGCGCGTCCCGCCAACCCGAGGCCACCGCAAAGCTCACCACCTGGTGGTCGGCGGCCCGGTGCGGACGACATTGGGGCGACATCGTCACCCCGGATGGCTACGGCAGGTGGCGTGAAGCCGGACGGGAGATCGAATGGTTCGTCGAGTTCGACTTCGGCACAGAGACACTGCCCCGCCTGGCGAACAAGTTGGTCCGCTACGAGCGCCTCGCCGACGCCACGGGTATCGCCACACCCGTTCTGGCCTGGTTTCCCACCGCCGCCAGAGAAGCCAACGCGCGCCGCGTACTGGCCGAAGTCCTGCGAGGTCTCGACAGCCCCGTGCGAGTGCCAGTGGCGACGACGAGCGGCGAGTCCTCCGCTGATCCACTCGACATGACCGCATCCCGGTGGCTCCGGGTCGATGACTCCGGAGCTCTGGGACGGGTAGCCCTGGCCGAGCTTCCGAAGCTTTGGCCGCATCTACCCGCATCCCCGCCGTCGAGCGGTGGGCGCAACCTCGATGCCACGCGCGCCACGCGACCGGGGCTGGAGCCGCCCACGCCGATGCCGCCAGCCGTTTCCTCACGCCTTAACAGCTAAGGGGGTTCCTTAAGCGATGGCTAAGCTCGCTTTAGCCGGCGTCGCGTTCTTCGTCGTGCTGCTTCTTCTCATCGGCGGAGGTGCGATCGCCGTCGTCCAAGCAGTGGTCGGCAGCTCCGCTCAAAGCACGAGTTGCATCCCCGCGGGCGCAACCGGCGCACCGACAGCCGGATACGGACCCGAAGAAATGGGTCACGCGACGACGATCGTCGCCGTCGGCAAGCAGATGAGGGTTCCCGCAAAGGGCTGGGTCATCGCGATCACGACCGCGATCACCGAGTCGCGACTGCGCAACCTCAGCTACGGCGACCGCGACAGCATCGGCCTCTTCCAGCAGCGCCCCTCGCAAGGCTGGGGCTCCGTCGCCCAGATCATGAACCCGAACTACAGCAGCGAGCAGTTCTACCGGCATCTCATGGCGCTGCCGAACTGGCAGACCATGCCCGTCGCCGAAGCCGCCCAAACCGTGCAGCGATCAGGCTTCCCCGGCCGTTACGCCCAGTTCGAACCAGCCGCTCGCCAGATCGTTGCCGCAGTCCATGGCGCGACTTGTACAACCAGCGGATCCGGCGACTGCAATGCGATCCAGGCGCCCACTCCCGCCGCGACAGCCGCGATCACCTACGCCTGCCGTCAGCGTGGACTACCTTACGTCTGGGGCGGAAACGGCCCGGACAACGGACATGACGGTTTCGACTGCTCCGGACTGACCAAGGCCGCCTACAGCGCAGCAGGGATCGCACTACCCCGCACCGCACACACTCAATTTCACGCCGGACCCCGAGTGCCCGACGGGCAGCCGCTCTTACCTGGCGACCTCGTCTTCTACGGCACACCTGCCAGGATCCATCACGTCGGCCTCTACATCGGACAAGGCAAAATGATCAACGCCCCTACCTTTGGCCAACCCGTGCAGATCGACAACCATCGCCATCCAGGAGACGACTACGCGGGTGCCACCAGGCCATCGAAATAGGAACTATTTTTAGTTCCGGAGGAACATGACGTGTTCCACACCTAGATGATATATGCATGATCTCGTGACCAGATGCCGCGGAAAGTTCTTTCGGTGATCGAGCGACAGTGCACGTCTTCCGGGCGCCATGCAGCCGAAGGGGCATGTCCGTTGCCTGTGTTACAGTGGATGCCCCACGGAAGTCGGGGATCTCCGAGGCGTGACCCGAGCCGCGGATCGCGTTCCCATGGCTGGTCAGCCCGACGCCCCACAGGGCCAGACATCCCCGTTCCCCGACCGATAGACTGTATAGTCGCACTCATCAATTTGAGTTCGGGTGCTCGCTCGACACAGACCGCTTAGGGTTGACATGGGATCGTTTCCAATATCTTTTGAAAGGCTCCGTGACGAGCTGAGTAATATAGTCGGTGTTCGAACCGGGCTGGCGTGGTCCGAGTCAGACCTGAACCCGCACATCAAGGAAGTTTTTTCGGATTTACCACCCGAGGCGGTCGGCATTAGAATGCGAGCTTCCGACTTCAAAAGGCTCACATTCAGCGTTCTCCACTCCGCGGGGGACACGTGGACGTCCATGGGTTACCAACCGCGACTGAATCTGATATTCAGAATAGGCGAGCAACGCTACATTAAAGCGGCAGACCTACTGCACCAGGAAATTCACCAACAGGACTTGGGAAGCGGCCGGTTCACGCACACGGAAGGCCCCCACTGTCGACTGATTGTGCCGGATCGGCTCACGAGTAAGACTATTGCCAAGCTTGGATACGACCCGGATATTTACGCTGCGGCAAGTGTGGATGACCGGTACATCTCAGAAGCGAGTCTGACAGCCCTCGATGACAACCACTTCCTGGGTATGGCCCTGACGAGATACGGCAGAGAAGTACGTGACGACTGCGCAGCCATTCTCCACACGTACCGATGCGAACAGCACCTAGACCCGTGGTGGAGAATTCATCGCGAAACAGCAATAGATCTCCTCGACTTGTCTAGTCTATACAAAAAGAGCGCTGCCCCATGCCCGAAAGGGACTTTTATTGATCAACGTTTTATTGACCACCTATGCGCAAACCTTGATGCCGTATCGCATATTCACTGGCGTCAGTTCGAGAGACTTGTTGCCGAGTATCTGCACAGACAGGGCTACTTCGTGCAATTGGGGCCCGGCGGTTCTGACGATGGCGTCGACATCCGGATGTGGCCAGCAGAGCCACAGGCGGGCGAACCGCCTCTTGTGATCGTTCAATGCAAAAGGCAGCAGACAAAGGTCGAGAAGGTGATCGTCAAGGCGCTGTGGGCAGATGTCGTAGCTAACTCGTCAATGCGCGGCCTGGTTGCCACAACGTCGACGTTGTCCGTTGGTGCGGCCAAAACGATCGACGCACGTGGTTACGGGATCGATGTTGCCGACCACAGTGCCATTCGCCAATGGCTGACGACCATGCGCACTCCTGGCTTAGGTATCAGCACGACAGAAATAGGAGCCTGATCTGGTTCACCGGCATGCTCTGAACAATGACGATCATGCACGCCTTTGAACCCACACTGCCATGAACATCAATCTGGCAAGCCACGGTAGACCCCGATGGACCCCTGCGGGGCCACCGTCGAGGGCCCCCCACGAACCGGCCCAGCCGGCGAGCTGCCAAGGTTCGCTTCACGTGCCAGGGGGAGCATCAGAGGACGATGCGATCGGAATTCGGTGCAATGCTCTGGTTGTCATACCTTCCGGCTAGAGTTGCCGACGTGACTGTCTCAACTACACGAGCGGCAACACGGCCCCCTAAGAGGCACGGCGCACGTCCTGTCCCAGGAAGCCTGTACCTCATCCAGTTTGACAACGGCGTAATCAAAGTGGGGCGAACATCCAAGGTGGATGTCCGCCGTGCGGATCATACGCGCGACGGAGCCCGGTTTGGACTGGAAGTGGTGAACTTCTGGTCCGGACCCGCAAATGACGCAGTTCGGGCTGAGGATCTCCTAGTTCGGCGGCTGGAGAAACTAGGGTGGCGCACGAGCGGCCGTGAGTACTTTCAAGCCATTCCCTTCACCGTCGCGCGCCACATAGCTGAAGGTGTCGGAGTCCGGTATGAAGATGTGTCGTGCTGCTGCGGTCGGTGTGTCGGGACGATCGAATTCGCGCTATCTGCCGTCGCGCTAACTTCTGCTGCCACTACCGAGCACTCTTCAGATCTGTGGGCACGGTTCCGGCTCACCGACGGAGACCAGATCATTGGACGGGTGCATGATCCCGACCTCGGAGAGTCCGGACGATACCCGCTGCAAGCTGGCCAAGAGGTTAATATCGAGTTCCAGCGGCCTTATTTTTCCAATGAAACTCATGATATTTGGGAAGTTTGGGCCGTAGAAGACAAGGTCGATTGACTCGTGACAGCCCTCTTATCGCGCCGTTCCGATGGGCGACACGATAAGAGGGCCGCAAAAATCCCACTCCGCTCGGAAACTGACCTGAACCTATAGCGGTCCTTCCTGTTTGGTCCAAGCCAAGCCGGTCGGACGCTGTCCGCCGGACACAAGGAACTCATGTGCAGCCTTCCTCGCTACGTCTACAGGGATCTCCGCGTCAGCCGGGTACTCACGGGGATTTCTCATGTAGTAGTACAGCACTTCACCGCCGGGCGGGGGTACGAACATCCCGCCCTTCGAGTAGGCCCCGTTCGGGGCGTCGTCGCCCAGGTATCGCAAGCTGGCACGTTCGCCGTCCAGGCCGATTTCGAGCGATGACTTATCGGGGTCACCGTCGGTGTACAGCTCGGCGAGCGTCGGTCCTTCCATGGCCGCTACGGCGTCCAGGACTCTGTCGAGGTCTTCCGCGGTGGTGACCGTAGTCGCCCCCGATGCGTTGCTGTCGTACCAAGCTTCGATCATGGCTTCCTTCTCTGTCCCAGGTAGGTTGCCCCGGTCGGTTCGCCGTCAGGCATGGTCCCGTAGACGGTGAGCGCGCTTCCTTGAGGCAGGATCTTAGGTAAAAGCGTGTCACAGCCGTACGGGCCTTTGCAGACTTCGTTGTTGACAGCCACCGTTGCGCTGGTGATGCCCTGGTTCTGCATGTGAACAGCGAGCTTGACCTCGACGTCGGCAACGGTGGAAGGCATCCGCCGCGCCCCCTGGTCCTTGAAGAACTGGACGGCTGCGGCTTCCATGTCATCCCGCCCGCTGACAATGCGTCCACCGACCTCGTCGCCGCCCGTACCGGCGACCCACTCCCCGTGAGTCTTCTGCCGCTCGCTCGGCTGGACGGGCGGTGGGAGGCTGCGCCGTAGTTCGTCGACGCTGTCCTGTGAAACCGGATCAGGTTTGGACTGGGCTGCTGTCTCGGCATCCGGCTCCCGCCGACGAGCATCAGCCCGCGGGCTTGGCTCGGTAGCGTCGTGCTCCGCCGGCCCGCTCGAGCCTCCGAGCTTGGTTAGGTAAGCCGATATCTTCGCCTTCGCAGCGTGTAGGCGGCCGGATTCCTGCTCCGTTGCCTCGCGGGCCTGGTTCAGCAGCCCCGGCAAGGCTGCTACCTCGGCGTCGCTGGTGCCGGAGACGGCCTGGCCAAGGTGCTGGGAGGACTCTTCGAACCCGCTGGCCGCATGCATGCCTGCCCGCTCTGCCTGGTCGATCGCTGCCATGGCTGTCTCCAACGTCGCAACGATCGTTTCGATGTCGCTCACGTTGACTCCCCCTGTCAGGACCTGTCCTGGATCATGACATGAGGGTCTGACAAAGGAGCTGAGCTCGATGACCTGCGGCGGCAGAGTCCATAATCGACGGCGCCGTGCGGTCGAGGTGACGGAGGTGCTTCTCACATTCCCGGATGACCGGATCATTCGATTGTGGTTATGCGGGGTCAGCCGATCAGGGCCGGTTCCAGCGGCGGCTGCGAGGGTCCCAGGTCGCGGCGGTGTAGAGGCGGTTGAGGTCGGGGAGGCTGGGGTCTCCTTCTTGCATCCAGCCGAACTCGATACATTCGGCCATCCCGGACATCAGGCCCGTCCATACGTCCTCGGGACAACGGCAGTACATGTGGCCGTTGCGTTGTCGGCCGGTGGCCAAGCAGCGGGCGACCTCGCAGCGATGTTCATGAGCTTGTCCGATTTCAACGTGACAGGCAGGGCATGTCGCCTCCAGAGGGAAGGCGGACGGGTCGGGGCTGTTGGGGCGCGCAGTCATGGTCTCTTCTCCAAGCCGGTTGCGATTCGAGGGGGCACGTCCTGTCCGCTTGCCCTCGCGCTGTCATTGGAAGGCGCTAGCGGTGGGACGACGTGCCGCCGATGGGTCTGCTAGGACTTGAGGTCGGCGCGGGCACTTATCGGCGTACCCGCGCCGACCTGCACGTACCGAAGTCCCTCGGGTCTTAGCTCGTCCTCTCCTTGAGGCTCTTCAGCACAGAGCGAAGTGAAGCCGCAGGGAACTTGTTTGCGCCGTACTTCTCCGCCGCCCAGTCGAAGGCCCGTTGGACTACCGCGAGTGCCTCTAGCGGAGGGTGCGGCACGACGATGCTCCCTGTGCCGAAATGCCAACCGTCCAGCTGGGCCGTGGGAACGGCGTGGCGTATGGCGTCCTGCTGGCGCGCCGTTACCGGTACGAGCGGCGTCGTGCCTGTGATGGGTACTTCGCGTGGCTCGACCCGGATCCCGACGTCTCGCGCCCAACAGTCGCTGGTGCGGCCGTTCGCGTCCCAGCGGACGTGAACCTCGGCCAGCTCCCGGTGCGGCTCGCGGCGATCAGGCCGTACGACGTGGAGGAACACAGCGCCACGCCCGTGCGGGCCTGCGACCTTCACCGGCGAGCCTGCTTCCAGCTCCTGCCCAGTGACTCGGTGGACGGCGACGTAGATCGTTCTTGTCCTCTGCTGCATGGCCTTCCTCCTAGTTGCTAGTCCTCGATGAGCACGGTGACGCTGGTGTTCGGCGGGCCGGTGACCTGGGCTGAGCGGTCCGGCCGGACGGTCACCACGATGGGGAGGTAGTTGAGGGCGAAGTCCCCGACACAGGCTTCGTGGAAGCCGTGGAGCTCGTCCTCGTTCGGATGCCGCGCAAGCACTGCCTGCTGCTGCCGGTTGAAGGCGTTGCTGCACCAGCGGCAGTGATAGACACCGGCATTCGTGGCGTCCTCGACGCCCTGGACGACCATGGGGCCGAGTTTCGCTCCGGCCTGGGTCAGGCAGACGTCCGACACATCGGGGGTGACCGCGGCGTAGGTCACTGCCTGTTTGGTGCTGCGCCGCGACCACGCTCCGGGGAGGGCACCGCCCTCGGAGAGCAGCTTGTCCAGGACGTCCACCGACCCGACGAGGTCATCGAGAAGGGCTTCGCGCCGTTCATGTGCCGTGTCTTCGTCACCAGACGTCCCTGCCCGGTCGGCGTCCTCGGCCATGTGGGCGGCGTCGTCGATCTGCATCAGCGCATCGCGGATACGGGTCAGCAGTGCGGAGGCATCGTCCAACGGGCCTGCCGGGGCCGCTCCGGGTGGATCGACATGTCCGTCACAAGCCCACCCTTCGTTCAGCGGGTCCTGCGGGTGAGTTTCGCTCCAGAACTCCAGCAGGACCCGCGCGGCGTCTTGCTCCGCATAACGGCTGCCCGCTGCATCCCGCGCTTCGCGTGTGTCATAGGGAATCGAGACTCGGCGGACGTTCTTAGCAGTCCGCAGAATCCGAAACGGGTATTTTGGTTCGTGATTATTGACCATCTTCCCACTCCTTCTGGCGTGCTTGCATGCGGTATCGATTACCTACTAGGGTCATGCTCTGCGCGTTCTATCCGCTGCGCGTACGCGCGGTAAGCCGATCGTTCGGTTGAGCTCGACTCGATGCCGTCGCCACCTTCAAATGTCCAGCAACGGCCGAGAAACGCTCTATGCACAGCCAGTGTCGCCGTGACGCGGAGCGTGTATCCGCGAGACCGATTGATGAATCGCGCACCGTCGTATGCCTCGATCTCGTCGTCCTCCATATCCAGATCTTGCAAGAACTCCGCGATGGTTCCGGGCATATCCAGTGTCACGACCATGTCGTCTCGTTCTTCCATGTTTCCTCCTCGAATGGCTTACGAATTCATAGTTCTTGATCGACAAGCTCCCATTCGAATGTTGTTCCGATCGCGTACCGCCCGTCGGAATCGGCGTCGATTCGGGTTGGCAGGTAGCCGTCGTCGGCGATTGCCTGGTTGTCGAGCAGCACGATCGTGTCGGCGTCCCAGTACGCGCGGTCTGCGCCCTCTGGGCTGCTGCGGGCGACGTCATTGATCCAGGCAACGACCACCTCGGCGACCTCGCGCCGGAACCGCGGACACCCCGACCGGGACCAGCCGTGCTCCGCCGAGGGCAGCGCGGGAAACACGGGGTCCGTGCCATCGATGTTGATGGTGACAAGGATTTCGCGACTCTCCGCCGTTAGCCGCGCCCGATCGTCGAGCAATTCAGCATTGCGATGCGTGTCAATGGTCGGAGCGCTAAGTACCCACGCCCAACCTTGAAAGCCGATCGCGTACCTGCCTTCCGCGTCCGGAAGAACCCGCACGGTCGCGCGTTCTTCTCCTTCCAGCACGGTCAGGACGCCGTCCGGACCAAAAGCGGCTCCACCCGGCCAGGTTCGCGGGTCTTCCTCGTGCATGGCATTGAGCCACGACGCGACCGCTTCAGCAGTCGCGCGCCGAAACCTCGGCACCGCAAAGGTGTTCCACCTCTCATCATCGACAATTGCAGGGAAGGATGGCGCGTCTGGCACCAGCAAGGCGACATAGACCTCGTTGCTTGCCGCGTTCAAATTAGCCGACGTAACCATGACTACTCCTCAAATGAGATACTCATTTTGGCCGATCGATTAAATAACTGTCCCTATGTGGAGAAATTTGAAGAGCATCCAACAGGCGAGGGATTACAAATCTTCCACAGTGGCCTGCGCACGTCCTCGATGCACAAACGAATTCTGGCGTTATGCCCCGGTTGCTACATCAACCTCGGGGAAGTCGCGTGGACATGCGAGCTATTGAAACCCGCAAGGCGTGATAGATGGACGGCTCTACGGCAGTGAGGGCACGCATGCACGGCCGCGCTCGTACTTCAGCTGTTCAGGCTGGGCGCGGTTCAGATATCGGCTTAATCGCCTGAATCGACGGGTGCGCCCTTAACATCTTGAAGAGCTTGCTCTCGCGGGCAAGCTGGCTGGGCTGTTAGCGCGGATTGGCGGCTTTCGTGAGGATGTCGCGCAAGGTCTTTTCCGGGAGGCCGACTGCCTTACCCATTCGTTGGGTGCCCCAGTCCGGTCGCGCGGCCGCCAGGTCCAGCACGGCCTTGTCTCGGGCTTGCTGCTTCTCGCGCTCGTCGTTTTTCGCCTGCGTCGTCCGGGCCCGGAGGTTCTTGTGCAGGTCCCGGCTGACCCTCCATCGGGCGACGGCACGCGAGCAGCGCGCGACGGCATCGTCGTCCGAGTCTTCGCCACCCATGGGCGGTTCGAGCTCCACACCGACGAGCTGGCCAGCCCGCGCGAGCCTCACCAGGAGGTCGACCTGCTCACGGACCGCGGACTGTAGCTCTGGCAGATCGCTGCCGCCGTAGAGCGCCTCTATCGAGGAGCCCCCGCCTCCGGTGATGAACTCTCGGCAGGCATCGATGACCGTCTGAACCTCCGGCGTTAGCTCCAGCGGCTCCACCTGCGTCATCACCTGCACTTCCGTGTCACCGCGCGTTCGCGGCAGTCCGATCGCTGAGGCCGGACCAATCCGCCGTTCCGCCTGTTCAGCGTGCGTCGAGTGACACCGTAGCCGGTCAGGGGTAGTAGGTGCCTCCGGGCGTGCTTCGCAGCTGGCCATCGCGCACCATCCTTCGGCATGCTTGCCGGACCTGGTCTCGTCCGAGCCCAAGTCCTGCGGCGATCTCTGCCGGGGTCTTCCCCTGATGCTCTCGGACCCACTCCACGATCTGCTCGCGTGTCCCCGTCGACGGCAGGTGGGTTACGTCCTGCATTTCCTTGACCTCGATCGGCGGGACGGCACCTCCGAGGGTGATGTTCGCCCGTGCGGCGAGGTCTTCCTGGGCCAGCGGCAACGTGGCGAAGTCGTAGTGCCCGACCTCGAGCGACCAGGCATCCTGGCTCTCGTCGTACAGCAAGACGTGCGTGCTGTAGTTCGTGCCCCGGCGGGTCACGGCCAACGCTGAGGCGTGGCATCCGGGACCTTGAGGAGTGAAGAACGCGGCCTCGATGACCGTGTATCCGCCTACGGTCGCCGGCGTGGCGAGCCGGAACGCGACCGGGTCCTGCCGGTCTCGGCGTTTCGTAAGCTGGTGGTGCTCATGTGTCGTGTCGTCCATCGGTCTCCTCCGTGTTCCGTGTGGCCACGGCACGCGCGCATCCGAGATGCGCGCGACCGTTACGGCACGGCCTTCGGCTGGCACGCGTGACTACTCGGGTATGGCGGGTTCCTGGAAGGCGCGGATGATCTCCTGAGCTGTAGCCGTTACTCGTTCGGCGGTCTCGGCGAGCAACTCGGCGTTGCCTTCTAGCCAGCCGGTGAGGGCAGGTTGGTCATGCGACGAGGTGTTGAGGCCGAGGGCCCCCGCTGCGATGATCGCCACCGTTGTCGCCTCGCGGTCCATCCGTTCGTGGTGCTGGCGGTACTCGTCTGCGTCGGCCAGGTGATTGAGCCGGATGTGTGCCAGCTCTCGGAGTGCCGCTGTGATAGCCGCTTCGTCGTCCAGGGTGTCGCAGACCCATACTTCGCGGGCGGTTGGGTCGGTGTAGCTGTCGACGTCGCCGGGCGGGCCGCCTGTCACCTCAAAGCCGGTTGCCCGGATCTCGGTGGCGACCGTCTCCCAGACTTCCGCGATCTCGTCTTCGGTGACGGGGGCACGGGTGGTCCGGTCCTCGGGGATCGGCTCTCCTTCGGTTTGAGTGACGTCGAAGCGAGGTGAAGGTCGCACGCCGCGAATCGTCATCCGCGGCTTGCCGTCACTGTCGAAGCCATTCTTGCCTTGTTTCTGCGCCTCCTCCAGTGAGAGGCGGTATTTCATCGGTTCGAAGATGTAGAGGGCCTTCTCACCTGTCTTGATCTTGCGTCCGAGTTTGTTCCATGCCCTGGACGTTTTCACCATCGACGGTGTGAAGCCTCGCTCTGCTGCTTGCAGCAGGATCAACATGATGTTGTTGAAGCTCCACGCTGCGGCTAAGCCCTGCGCCGCCGTGAGGAACTCCGCCCACCGGTCCTCGTCTTCTGCCAGTTCAGCGATGCCATCGGCAAGTTTTCCGTTCAGGGCGTCGTGTCGCTCCTTACGTTCTTCGGGTGTGAGCTGCCTGCGCCTTCCGCTCCGACCGTTCGTCTCGTCAGATCGACCTTGCGTAGGCGTTTCTTGCTTGGGAACAGTTTCGGAAACCACTTGGGGATCACATCCTTTCGACACTTCCACCCGACGCAGCAGGGAAACGCTTTCGGCCATTGCCGACGCGAGAGGTTTTGGGACAGCTATCTCAAATTTGACATTGTCGCCGAATTTTCGAACTTCGACAGACCCGCTGACACCATCACTGCTAGAACCAAAGTGGACTTTATTCGGATCATGACTGTAGGTCGCGCCGTCAAGCGCGCTGGCCATGGCTTCACACATTGCTTGATGTTCAGCGTCGCGCGCGTCACTCGCAGCCTTATCAACACGCGCCTTAGCGATTGCCTCCTCTGCCCCCGGGAGCAAGCGTCGCCGAATCTCTCCCGCGACTTCCTTGGCGGCCCTGTCTTTCGATACGCTGATCACCACGTCATATTGAACAAACCTACGCAATTCGCCGCCGACTGCTTCCGAGATGAAGAGTCTGTTGCTTCCGTACTTTCGGTGGTGTTCCGTAGCAACACGTAGGCGAATGTCGCCTACACCACGCAGGTAGACATCTCTGCCGTCGAATCTTTGACCTGGTTCGACACTCCATTCTTCTCCTAGTTCCAAGGCTACAGCCATAGCAATTTTATTCAGGCTGACCACGCCAACCTCCCTTCCCGGTTAGCAGTGAAATCGGCACTGATTGTGTGGTCACGGCGACCACGCGGAGACATCAACCGCGCGGCACCGAGACAACACAGTCACTTGTCAAAAGAATTTTCAGCTGTCCAATATGCCGAGTTCGCGCAAGTGCACCAGCAGGGCTTCCCTGGCTTCGGGAACATCATCATTTGAACTGACGGCAGGCAGATAAATCGCCCCTTCCTCCAAGTCCCGCTTAGGATCTAGAGGAGTTCCATAGGAAGCACCAACGGCTAGCGCCTCTTGGAACCGTTCAGGAACCTCATGCATCGCTGGCATAAAAAGAGTACGAAGCACGGCCGGATGAGAGTAGGCAAACATGATCAACGCCGGGTCCAGGGCATCATTGGGACCCTTAACCTTAGCCCGGAACCGTCCCGCAGTTTTCCCATCCGGACCTTGACTGCTCACGTCAACCCACAGTTCAGTTGCAAAACCCAGTTTGGAGAGAGCGAAAGCCAGAGCTGCGATGCCATGGCCGCGCTTCTTGATAGTGTCACCCGATACTGCACCGCTGTAGGATGCCGAGGCACACAGTACGATTACACGGCCGGATCGCGCAGTTTGCGTGATTTCATAGTCAATCATGTTGTCCGGCTCCCCTGCGAGATACCGACCTACGTCGACCTCACAACCAGAGACGTCCCACATTGGCCGAAAGCTTGTTAGGTCGTGCTCTTGCTCAACCAGTTCGACCGCATCGGATGCGACGTCCATTGCCACACTAGATTCACTTAGCCATCCGTCAGAAACCAGCGCACGTAAATCGTCAAGGGTGCCTACACCATGCCATTCCTCACACAGTTCCCGACTACGCAAAAAGAGATCCAAGTTGCCAATCCCTACCGCCGCCAGTTCGCCTACCGACTCGTAAACGTGCACGATCTCCCTAGCGCTTTCACTGGCTCTCATTACTCAAACTCCTTCGACGGAATCTACCAAGGAATCACAACCGGAGTCGGACAACCATGTCACCGAACGTCACCTATTGGAACTGAGCTTATTCCAGTCCTTTTCGCTCATTCCACGATGGATGCGAGACTCAACAGCCGAGTCCCACGACTTACCAGCGGCAAGCAATCGGCACATGCCCACGCTTGCACGCGGGGAGATGACGACCGACATAGCGCGCTCTTCCGCGTTCTCGCGCAGGGTTCGCACGAATTTGAGAACCTTGTCAATCATGACTTTGTCGAGTCCCGTTGCGAGACATAGTGACGTTTCCAGCGCCTCGTCCACACCGATTGTTTCAACCGAGAAGCGATCGAGCGTAGCCGCGTCGATTTGCTGCCGACCCACGTAGGCCCGATCAGCCCCACGCCCATAAGTGTTGGCTGACGCAACACAGCGGAAGTCCGGGTTTCGCTTAACCATCTGGTCAGGGAATGCCATCTGACCGTTCGCCAAACTTGCATTGATCACAGCCAGGACGCTCGGGTGTCCGTTGTCGAACTCATCGAAGTGAAACACACCGCCGTGCTCGAATGCTTCCCGAAAGAGAGACCTGACATACTCGCCCTCAGCCTGCATGTATCCAAGTATTTGCGAGGCGGAAGTCATCGGAGAAAGACTGATCGAATAGTACGGTATACCGATACTCTCGGCTGCTTGCTCCGCAATAGTGCTCTTACCAGTACCTGCTCGACAACGGTTCGGGTCGGCACGAGGACGTTGTCCAGCTCACGCTTGATCATCGCGGAAACTTCGTCCCGATCAACCTTAGGCGCAAGGCTAGCAACCAGCGATTGGAACGCAGCAAAAGCATCCCCTCCACCAGTCAAAGGAGCTGCGTGATCAGTTGAATCAGACACAGAGTCTCCCTCGTGCACATTCGTCGCTTTGACCTCGACACTGACATTTCCTGCATCCATCTTTTCCGCCACCGGGGAAACATCACTGCCGCATTTGTGCGGCTCCCCCGCAGCGTCGATGAGGACCCATTTCCCGGAAGTTTGACATTTGTCACAGTGATCACCACCTGACTGCGCCGTATCATGGGCCCAATATAGCGATTTGTCGCCGCATTTCTTGCAGCCGCTTCGTATCGTGCGCTTTGAGTGCTTGATAAGCATCTTTCATCAGCTCCTAAAATTTTCGTTTCTGGGTCACAAATTTGCACCTTCTGCCGGAATTGAACCGGTCTACAGCCGTTGAAACTGAAGGCTTCCTAGCCAGAAGGCCCCCGGAAACTCCGGTATTAAAGTGCCGCGCGAAAACCCGACTTGCTGCTTACGCTGCACGTAGTAGTGACTTTGCGACGTAGCCGCGCTTACGATCCGCTAATCTCTACGACATGCACGTTGAGCACTGTCACCGCTCAACACATAGGCCATTCACCAGGGCCGGGGCACTGCGCTTTCAATGGCCGCATTTGGATATAGGTCGGACAAGTCGACGAGCTAATCCGGCGCGGAGGCGAACCGCTAAACGTTTGCGCATCCGACATACAGCAGCGGATACGGGCCCTTGAAAGCTAAGCTCACTATGTATGTGTCAAGCATCTAAACCGCATTAAGCGCGCTTAGGTGCTGCACAGCGAGACATCAGAGCGGGTTTTCATTCCTCACCGGACAATGGTCCGGCCGGAATGCGCCATGATGACGCCCCTTCCCTTGCGGTTAGCTGGAATTGGGTCCCACGTCACGCGACTTAAGCGCGTTGCGTGACACGGCAGGACTTCATTCCCCATCTTGACCAGCAAGCGGTTTCCGTTCGAGAGAACGGTGATCTAAGCCCAGGGAGCGGCTCGCAGTGCATGCGGTTTTGAAAGATCAACAGTGGTGCGAAGTACTGCTCTTGCGTCAGCCGGAGAACCTCTCCTGCCTCGCTTTCGGCGGTACGTCATCTATACAAGCACCCCGTACGGGGATCTGCAAGTTTCCCCGCACCTTCTTTCTTGCACTTTGGCCTAAAAGCGCAGGTCAAGCGCGAGATCTAGGAAGTCAACGTCACTCGATTGGGGCAGCGCGAGATGTTTGGCCCGGGCGTCAGGAGCCGGTGCGACCGGAGGCACTGCCGGGTGACACACAGTTAAGGCGTCGCGCTTCGATCAGTGCCCCAGAACCAAACTGGGTCGTTTAGGTACGGCCCACGTCAGGCCCTGTACCCGTGAGCTAAGCAGAGTCCCGTTAGTGCCTAGCCGAGCCCCAGGGGCGCCTTAGTCGTGCTTAGCCGACCACACGTGCGCTTAGCGGCCGCTAAGCGTCGTCCCCTATCTCAAGGGACGGCATTATGGTCCATAGTGGACAGTCATGAGGGCATGACAACACGGCTGCCAGCAGGCCGGCCCCGCGGCCAGCGACTGGCGGGCGGAAGGATACTTCGGATGTCGGGGAAGCCCCTCGCACGCGAACGCAGCCGTCGCACCCAACGTGACCGCCGAATCCAAACAGACGGAAGCCGGCCACCCACCCGACAGACTGTTCAGATGCCTGCTGGCACCGAAGTTGGAGGGCACAGAGGAAGGGGTGCCGACGTACCTGTGCTGCGAAAAGCCCGTTCGCTGCCCCTTCCGCTCTAGCAGGCCCCCGGAGAGGAAGGCGGAAAGGAAGCTGGAGAAGTAGGCGGACAAGCTCTTGCCGCCTCGATGAAGCGCTGCTCTGTCAGGTCAGCTAGCTTGCCTGTCCGGCACGCCATTCCTCGGTTGCTGAAGTGCGGCGGCAAGGGTGATGGTGTCGCGGGCAGGGTGTTCTCCGAGTTCGGATAGCACCGTAATTAGCAGCCGCAGCGTGCGCGGGATGCTGTCGTACTGGCCGAGGCGGGCTTGGGTGCGCATGAGGTCGCGGTAGATCGCTTCGTTGTAGGGGTCGAGCCGTCGGGCTTGTTCCAGCAGGGTGAGAGAGTGTTCGGGCGCGTCGCGACGGGTTGCGCGGATCAGGGTACTGAACGCATCGAGGACCTCGCGGCGGAGCGCTTCGCGGGGTCCGTCGATCCAGTCTGCGGTGATGCCTTCGGCGAGGTCTCCGCGGTAGAGCGCGATGGCGGTGTTCAGCGCCTGGGTGGCGTCGGCCGGTGTGCTGGTTCGGCTGGCGGTGAGCGCGTCGTGCAGCTGCCAGAGATCGACGGCTACGAGCTGTTCGTTGAGGGCGTAGTGGCCGTCCTGGGTGGTGATGATGTCGAGGGCGTCGTTCTCGGTGGCGCGGCGGAGGCTTCGGCGGAGCTGAGACAGGGTTGCGTGGAAGGTGTTGTAGGGGCGATCAGCCGGTGCATCGGGCCAGAGCGCAGCGCTAAGGGTTTCGCGGCGGCAGCCTTCGCGGTGCAATGCCAGGTAGACAAGGATCTCCCGTTGTCGCGGCGCGAGCGCTTCAACGAGGTCATACGGTTCTGGGCCGGTGCGATTCAGGCGAAGACGGCCGACTACCTGCAGCCGCAGCGACCGATCCGGGGATCGGTCCGCGGTGCTGGTCTCTGCCGTCCCGACGTCCCGTTGCGTAGTCGCCTGAGGCGCTTCAGGGCCGTGTTCGGGACCAGCTTTACTGAATTCGTATTCGGATGTGGTCGTGGCCACGCTATCGACGCAGGTGGAGCGGTGTGACGGTTCGGTGCGGTCGGGCTCGGCGGCGTGGAGCAGCGTGAGTAGGTCGAGGGCGTCGGCGCCCGGAAGGGAGAAGAGCCGCGCGCCGGCGAGGTTGCCGGTGAGTGCCGGGGAAGCCGTGTCGACGATGCCGTCACCAGTCACGCGCACGGTACCGCCGGGACGCCATGGGCCAAGGAGCAATCCGGTGAGGCCGAGGTGGGCTCCGGTCTCGAGGATGGTGTGCAGGCGCCGGTCGGCGTCCGCGCTGGGCGCGGCCACGATGAGAAAGGGACCGGGGCGGCTCGACGGGTGCGGTGTCTGGGTATCCGGGTCGTTCCCGGGGAGGCTCTGGCCGTGCGTGCGGGCGAGCAGTTCGGCTTCCAGCACATTGAGAGCAGCGGGCAGGTCGTCGACGATTCTCAGCCGTTCCGGTACACGGTCTGGGAGGGTGTGCCCGAACAACGAGCGGGCGACAGGGTGCGGGATGACGATCGTGGCGTCGAGGCCGTCGCTGGCGGCTTGCGCGAGCAGGGTGACGATGAGGGCTCGCGCGGCGGAGCGGGCGCCGGGACCGACGAGCCCGAGGCCTTGTGTCCGGGCGAGGTCGAGCGCGATGGTGTGTCCGTCCCGGATGCCGACTGCGGTCCCGGGTGTCGTCGGGTGTGCGGCGCGGACGACGGCTTTAGCTCGGTCGCGGGTGTCCAGCTCGACCTGCCGGGTGTGCCGGGAGTTCGCCGGTTCGGTCGCCGGAGTCTCCTGGTCGGCCGGAGGTTGCGTGGCGACGTCGTGGGCGATGCGCAGCGCGCGCACGACCGGCAATCCCGTGGGATCGTCGTCGGTTCGGATACCAGGCCGGTACCAGCGGCGACGTCGCATTCGGACCGTGACCGTCGCCAGGGTGATGAGAGCGGCCAGTCCGAGGCCGACGAACGCCCCGCCCGGCAGCGACACGCCGCCGTCTCCGGACGCCGCGGGTTTCTGCAGTTCGTCCCCGGGTGTGTGCGGCGGTGTTTGGCCGGCTGCGGGTGGATCGTCCAGGGGTGCGGGTGCGGACATGCTCGGCGGTGGTTCCTGGGGTTCTGCCGGTGGGGTGGTTGGCGCGGTGGCGGGCAGGGCGAGCGTCCAGCCGGGTAGGAGCTGGTCGGGGTGGCGCAGGGCACGGCCATCGGGCTGGGGCCGCCCGGCGTTGAGGTCAAAGAGCACGCGCCAGGCGTCCGGGTCGCCGAAGTGGCGCTCGGCGATGCCGGAGAGTGTGTCCGCAGACTGCACCGTCACGGTCCGTCCGGTCTCCGAGGTGATGGCATGGCGCGGGGGAAGACCGGCGGCGTCTAGCGGAAGCAGCAAGGTCCAGGCGGGTTCGAGGTCATCCGGGTTGCCGGCGAGCAGGCCGGGGTTGAGCCGCACGATCTCGTGGTAGCGCCTGCCGTCGCCGAGATGGCGTTCGGCGAGGTCCCACAGGGTGTCGCCGTGCACAACCATGTACGGGATCGCGCCGTGCGTGGTTGTCGTCGCCGTGGCCGCGGCGGAATCGCGGGGCGCGCCGGCCGGGTTCGGATGAGGCCGTGGTGGCGCGGTGGCCGCGGTCGGTGTGGCGGGGAGTCCGGACGCTGCCGCGGTGCCTGCGGATGTGGCGATCAGGACGGCGGCGACGAGCCCGGCGATCCACCGGCCGGTCGGGATTCGCCGCAGCGGGCCGCGGGCGGCTCGGCCGGTCTGGCGGATCACTTCGACGATCACGGACACGGTGAGGGCCAGCCAGCCCGTCCATGCCACGGCGACGATCAGCCAGATCACCAGGTCGCCGGTGATCCACGCCCAGCGCAGCATGGCCCAGATCTGCTCGGGCCACTGGGTGATCTGTACCGGGTCTGGCCAGCGCTCGGGAATCAGGCGGGCGGGATCGGCGCCAAGGGCCAGGAGCCCGCTTGGGATGCCGGTGACGAACGCGAGCAGAGCCAGCGCGGCGAGCGTGCCGCGGACGCGCTGTGCCGCCGGGGACGTCATGGGAGTCCGCCGTCGCGGGTCCCGACGCCGAGTTCGGCCACCGCGGTACCGGTGGCCTGGACACTACGGCCGAGCAGTCCGATAGGCGCGGGCTCGGTGACCGTGACCGTCACCCGGACTGTGCGGGTACCGGTAATGCTGACCTGGCCGGGGTTCCCGGTACGGGCGAGGTAGTCGCCCGCGGCCCGGGCGGCTGTGGCGGTGTCGATGCCGACCTGCAGGCTGCGGGTGTCCACGGCCGTGTTCGCGGCGCGGGCGGCTTCGGCGGCCAGGGCGTCAGCGCGGGCGATGGTCCGCAGCCGGGCGGAGCCGTCGACGACCAAGGCGAGCACGAACAGCAACGCGGGCACCAGGACCGCGATCATCACGCTGAGCGACCCGGCATCCCGTGGCCGTGCCACGGTAATCATGGCCGTCCCCGGTACGGATCAGTGGGGCTGGTGAACGAACTGGTGATCAGGCGAGTACCGCCGGGGACGGGGAGGGCGAGGTCGCTGAGCGCGACACGGCACGTCACGCTGGCCCTCACCAAGCCGGCGCGACCGACGGCGATCTGGCTGGCGTCGACCGACACACTGGTTTCCTGGCAGGTGATGCCCTCACGTCCGAGACGATCACGAGCCACAGCCGCTCCGGCCTGCTGCGCCGAGTGAGGGCTGCGGGCGATCGACGCGGCGCGGGCAGCCGCGGTGGCGGCGTTGTCGACGGCTTGCTCCGCGGAACTGATGCGAGCACCCGCGATGATCAGCAGCCCCACGAGGATCACGGCGGGCACGAGCACTGCGGCTTCGACGCTGACGGAACCCGTATCTGTCCACAACCGACCGAAACGAAGCGCACGTGCGCGGCGAGTCACGAGCCGCCCCCGGTCAACGACGTGGTGAAGCGCTCCTTGACCGCTCGCGCGGTCACTTCGACCCCGATATCAAGCCCGGGGATCGGCAGCAGCCGGACCGTCGTGCCGGACACCGCGACCTGGACAGTGTCAGCGGTCATGGTGGCACGAACCTCGGGTGCGGTCAGGACACCGCGGCCTGCGCGGTCGGCGAACGACCGTGCGGCGGCGACCGCGACGGGTTGCGTGGCGCCGACAGGACGTCCGGCGTCCACACCGGCCTGTGCCGCCTGAGCGGCCACGGAATGCGCGTGCCACCACAGGCCGCCTTGCACCACAGCGAGAATCAGCAGCAACACCAACGGAAACAGCACGGCCAAGCCGACGGACTCCGCTCCCCTGTCGTCGTGAAGCCGCGCCCGGACGAATACTCGGCACCGTGTCCATAGTGGCCGGTCGGCCTGGCGGAGCGAGAAAGTTGATGTTGTCACGACGCTACCGCCGGGAGAGGAACGGTGCCGCCGCGTACGGGTGGAATGTCCTGCGCGGCGGCGACATTGGTGTGCGCTGACTGGTGTGAAGTGGTCGGCTTCCGGGCCTGGGTGGTCTTCGCAGGATTCGTTCCAGCGGGCTTCTTCCGCTTGGCGCGTCCGGGTTTGGCGTTGTTGAGCCAGCGGGCAAGCTCGGTTGCGGGGACGTCGGTAAAGGCGGCCAGCTCGTCGATCTCGATCACGTCGCCGGATTCGGCCAGCACCTCACCCAGTTCGCGTTCGACGCCGCCGAGTTGCTCGGCCAGCTCGGCGTGGCGTTCTGCCAAGTCACCGACGCGCCGCGCCGCGGCGGACCTCCTCTCACTCCGAGCAGCGTCTGCTACTTCGACACGTCGTTCGATCTCCTCAGCGGTCAGCATCGTGTGGTCTCCTTTGCGGTCAAGGGCTTCCAGGTACGTACAGGTTCACTTGATCTGGCCTTGGTAGGTCTGGACGGCGGCACGGATGGCGAAGCCAAGCCCGATCGCCACGGCGAGGCCGATCGCGACAAGGACCGCCTTTTCCACGGACTCGGATCCGCGGTCTCCCGATGCACGGGCCCGCGACCAGTGGTCTTCTGCAGTCACGACGTAGCTGAGCACCCAGGCGGTGAGGAACAGCCCGAGCCGGGCGCCGCGTCGCCGGGCTGTGGTAGCGCAGCGTTTGAGTTGGTTAAGCATGAGTCTCGTTCTCCTTTCCCAATGAAGTCGTTGGCCTATAAGGTTTGCCGGTTGACTTCGCGTTCGCGGCTGCCTCTTCATGGTTAGGCGTGTTGCTGATTCGCCCGACCGGGAGGCGACCTGCTCCGGGCCACTCGGACGGAGGTTGTTCCCACGGGAATGCCCCGGAATGCGTGATATCTCGTGCCGCGGTGACGTGAGCGAACACGTTTCGCGGCAACGCGTCCGAGTCCTGCGACAACCTGGCGAGGTGTTCTTGCCCCGGAATGGTGGTCAGGGTGTGACCGACGCGGGCAGCGAGATCGTGTCGCCGGAGTTTCTGTTCCCATGCACGACAGAGCACCACGCACCCTCGCACATGCCGCGCTACCTCCCGCAGGCTCGAATCGATGTCGTCGACCGCTCGCCGCGTCGCGGTGACCAGGTCATCGGTCGTGTCGAGCTCGGCAGCGACCTCCTGAGCAAGAGCGCGGGCCTCGCGGCTGCGGTCGAGGCAGCACAAAGCCCGCCACACCACTGTGTGGATCTCACCCGGCAATGCGGGATCGAGCCAGGCGAGCGCCGGACTCCGGTGCAGAACCTGCATCCCCGTCAGCAACTCGGCGACCAGTTCACGGGAATCTGCACCCAGGTCATCGAAATCGCGACGCCGGTAGAACTCTCCCCACCGAAGCCGAAGCCGCGGTACGCCTTCGTACTCGAAGGAGGTCTCACTGGCTGAGTGGCCAAGGAGGCGAAAGACACCCAGCACCACGATCAAGGTCACCAGGCCGATGCCGAACTTCTCGCCGAATCCGTGACCGCCGCGGGACATCTGAATGACCAGCCCTGCAGCGAAGAGTCCTTTGAGGATGGTCGTGGGGCGAACGAGACTGAGGGCTTGCCTGCGCCGCCACTGCCGGGAGGTCATCGCAGGATTGAGCAGCACTGTGGCGTAGCCGTCGGGGAGCATGCAGTCGAGTACCGGCGGCACCGTTGCAGGCGATTGATGGTTGTGCATCAAGACTTCTCCTTCAGCCGGGGCCGATTTCTTCCTCTGGAAAGGGAAGTGGAGGTGGCGACGGGAGGCGTCGCGCATTTTGGCTAGCCCCCTCCTGCGGCCAACCGGATCATGGCGGGGTACATGACCAGGAGCAGGAACGCGACCAGCAGCAGTGCGACGGGGAGCGCGAGGCGTTGGGAGCGGGCGTTGGCGTCGGTTTTGTCGGTGGCCAGCGCGGCGGCGCGCAGGGAGCTCGATTTGGCGATCAGGGTGGTGTAGATGGCGGCGCCGTCGGCCGCGGTGGCGAGGATGTCGGCCAGGTCGCTGAGTTCGACGACGCCCATGCGTTTCCCCAGCCGGGACAAGGCTTCCCACGGGGTATGACCGGCCTGGGTCGCGCGGCCGAGGGTGCGGCTGATCCGGGCGAACACCCACGAGTCTCCGACGGCGGCGGCCTCCCCCAGTGCCTGGCTGGGGGCGCGGCCGGTGGCGCGTTCCTGCGCGACGAGGTCGAGATAGGCGGCGGTGGCGCGACGGAATTCCTCCCGCGCCCGAGCGGCGTCCTCCTGCACGGCCAGGACCGGCACCGCCGATCCGGCCGCCGCGCCGGCGATCACGGCCAGCACCACCACCGGGGCGGAAAGGTCGATGCCGCCGAACCAGCTAAGCCCGGCCATCACGAACACGGTTCCGGCAGCGGCAGCAGCCCAGGTCAGGCGGCGGGCAAGGTAGCGGTCGGCGGTCTGATCGAGGACGTCGAGGTCGGTGGCAGGGATGCCCCACCAGCGGTTCGACGACCGTCCGGAGACTCCGGCCAGACGTTCGATCCGGGTCGACCAGCGGCTGCGTGGCGGCGCTCCGTCAGCACGGCGGGCGGCACGGTCGTCCAGTTCGGCGACCGCGGCGGCCACGTTGACCGGAGCCGGGCGCAGCAGCGCCAGGAGCACGCAGACCAGAGCCAACCCGCCCAGCGCGCCCAGCAGCGCAGCGGTGATCCCGGGATTCATCGCGGCACCTCCACGTCGACATCGGTGGCAGCGATCGGGGTGCGCCTCGGTTTCGGTGCCCCGGGAGGGATCCTCGAGGCGGCGCCAAGCATGCGAGCGGGACGGCGCGTCCGGGTCAACAGGTGCATCCACCACCCGGCAGCGCCCAGCAGACCGCCGATCCCGGCCATCACGAGCTGGCCGAGCAGGTCATTGAACGGGGTAAGGAACTCGTGCGCGAAGACCACCAGGCCGGTGAGCAGGAGCGCGGTGATGCCCAGGATGGCGCGGACATCGGTGCGCGGTTTCGCTCGGTCGGCTTCGATGTCGCGGCGGGCGACGACCTCGCGATCCAGGGCGGTCGCCTTGCTGTCGAGAATGTCGACCAGCCCGCGTCCGCCCGCGCGGGCGCGCAGGATCAGCGCGAGCACGACTTCGTCGGCGGCTTCATCTCCCACGTCCTCGGCGAAGGCGCGGAGCGCGGCCTCCAGGCCACGCGTCCGCAAACGAACCGCCAGGGTTTCGATCTCGCTGCACAGTGCTTCGGGGGCGGTGCGGGCGGAGGTGGCGATCGCTTGCTCCAGTCCGCCGGCGCCGGAGGCCAGGACATCGGCGAGACGCCGGACCCAGCTGGCAAGGGCGTCCAACCTCGCGATCACGCGGCGGGCGTCGTGGCCGCGGGCGAGAATCGGCACCGTCAGCGCCGCGGCGACGGCCAGGATGATGGCGACCGGCCAGCCGGTGCCCCACCACACGACCCCGCCCGCGGCGACCGCGACGACGACCCGCCGCCGCGGTACCCGTGCCGCGAACGTCTTCCAGCCCCCGCTGCGCGCCGTGCGCGGTGTCGTCGACCGCGCGTCAGGTGGGCGGAAGGCCGCAACAGCGCAGGCGATCGCCGCCGCCGCGGCGACGCCGAGCAGGCCCGCCCAGACGCCCGTCATCGCCTTCCTCCGCCCGGCAGCTCGGTGGTCTGCCAGGTGTCGGCTCCGGCGGTGTCGAACATGTGGCGGTCGAACCCGTGCCTCGTCAAGCGCTCCAGCAGATCACGGCTCGGTGGGTAGGCCGGGACAGCGCGGCCGTCTTCCGGACGTGGGGCGAAGATCCTGGTGGTGTCCGGCCGGCCGGAATCCCCGACCGGGCCGACCTCGATGATCTCGGTGACGAACCGCTGCCTGCGCCGCCCACCAGCCGCGGCGTGGTCAGCGCGGGCGACATGCACGACAAGGTCGATCGCCGAAGCAGTCCACTGGTGAGCCGCCTCGATCGCCAGCGGCGGATGAGCGAGCTGCCCGAGCGCGCCGATCCGGTCGAACACCGCCGAAGCGCTCGTGGCATGCAAGGTGCACATGCCGCCCGTGGCGCCGTTCCCGAGCGCGCGCAGCATCGCGGTCACTTCCCCGGCCCGGACTTCCCCGACGATCACCCGGCTCGGCGAGTGCCGCAGCGTCTGCTTCAGCAGATCGTCCAAGGAGATCTCCCCGATCCCCTCCGAGTTCGCCGGACGGGCCTCCAGCGGTGTGACCAAGGGACGTGCGCCGATGTGCAGACCGAGCTCGTACTCCTCCTCGACCGTGACAACGTGCTCGTAGTCCGGGATCTCCGCACACAACGCGCGCAGCAACGTCGTCTTGCCCGCGGCCGGGCCACCGGACACGATCACGTTGCAGCCCGCCCGCACCGCCGAACGCAGGAAAGCGCCGAGTAGAGGATCGAGCGTGCCATTGGCCACGAGATCGTTCAGGCCGACGTCAACCAGGCGGTGGCGGCGAATCGCCACTCGCGGCCGGTCGGACACCTCCATCACCGCGGCCACCCGCGCCCCCAACGGGCCACCCGCGCCGATCCGCAGATTCCCCAGCGGACGCCCGGCGTTGAACTCCCGGGAAGTCTGGCCCTGGCGGGCGAACATCGCCGCCAACATCTCCACCAGATCGGTGTCGGTGTCGGCAACCGGGTGCGGCCACTGCTCGACCGTGCCGTCCGCCAGCTCCAGCAGGACCCGGTCACAGCCGTGCACGTGAATGTTCTCGACATCGTCGCGTTCCAACAGCTCCTCCAAGGCACCCAGCCCGGACAGCGCCGCGACGACCGCCCGGGTCAGCCTGCGTTCTTCGGCAACGGGCAGCGGCGCGTGTCCGGCGGTCGCGCGGCGTTGCACCCAGCTGGCAACCTCGTCGGCCACATAGGCACGCATCCGCGCCTGCTGTTCCTCGCCCGTTAGTGGTGTGTCCACATAGGACTCACCCGCCGCGACGCGCTCAAGCCGGGCAGCGACCGCTTCCCGGATCTCCCGAACAACCTCGGGGTCGATCCGTCCAGTCAGCACACTGTCCTGCGGCGGTGTCCGCGGTATCCCTGTTGCGGGTCCCGCCGAGTCGCTGCGCGATGGCGGCAACGTCACGGGAGACGGCAGCGGCGCTCGATCATCTGGAGGGCGGAACCCGTTGCGCGGCAACGTCATCGTGCACCTCCGGAAAGCAGACGGAAGGGTGCGGCAGTGGCCGGAATGCGCGGTTCACTCGGCGTGTAGGCGTGGTAGGTACCGTGCAGGCGCCGCGCGGCACGGCGCGCTGTGCGCAGCAGCGGCGACCGGTGCGGAGGCGTTCCTCCGTCAATGCCGTCGGAGAATACCGCCGCCGTCCGCGCGGCCATCGGGACTTCCACCGCGGCCTCCCGCCCCAGCGCCACCCGGACTTCGCGGGTGCCCGCAGGCGTTGTCGCGCAGACGGCCAGCCCCAGCCGTTGCGGCAGAATCCGCTCGGCGAGCTCGGCCAGGACGGGACGCGCGGCGAGCACATGCCGCTGCGTCGGGCGCACCGCGACCAGCACAAGATCCGCCGCGAGCAGCACAGGCCACGGCGTCGCCGAGCTGAAACGGCCCAGGTCGACCAGCGCGTCAGCCGGATGCCCGGCCTCGGTCTTGAACGCGGCCAACGCCACGGTCAGGCGGGTCCATCCGGCCGTGCCGACCGCGGTGTGCTGGCCCGGCGTACTCAGCCCGGCCAGCAGGCCGACATGCCGCGCCGGAGGCACCGCCTGCACGTGCTCGATCAGCGAGCCCGGGTCCCCGGACGTCGCGTGCCGGGTCTCGATGAAATGCGACAACACACCGACATCAGTACGGAGAAGCCCATTCACCACCCAATGCCCCAGCCAGCCCAGCGCCAGATCGCCCCCGGCAGGGTCACAGTCGGCCAGCAGCACCGGCGCTGGCCACGCCGCCGCCAACGCGGCCAGCGACGTGGTCCCGCCGGGCGAACCCTTCCCCGACACGATCGCGATCATCGCCATCTCTTCTCACCAATCCCTTTCGACAGCCGGTCTCTTTCACGCGCCCGGTCCGAGCTGGACCATGACGACCTGCCCCGCGGAGGCACTGGTCGCGGCATGCGCGGCGTCAGCGCCGACGACGACATCGACCGTCACCGCGCCAGTGGAATCCGGCGGGCCGACGCCGAGCACCCGCGCACGAAACGGACCGGACGTGCTCGCCGGGGACTGCCCCACGTCCGGCCCGTTGCTGACCGCGATCGGAGTGACCTGCACCAGATCCCCAGCCGATAAACCGCGGGCTGGTAAATGGCCCGGCCGCACAGGAAGCCCCACCAGCCGCTCGCCCGGCCCCGGAATCGGCTGCCCGGACAACTGCCCAGGCGCCAGCACCGTCCCGGCGGGCAAGATCGACCGCGCGACCTGCCCCATGACCCTGGCTTTGTCACCGACCGGGATAACGGCCAGCGGCTGATCCGGAACCGCCTTGACCACACCGAGATCGCCCTCTTCGATCGTCTGCCCCCAGCCCACCTCACGGGTCAGCACGAGGACATCGACACGGTCGTCCTGCCCCGCGATCAGGGCATAGTTGCCGAACGCGACGACCGCGGCCAGCACCACCGCGACCCCCAACAGCCACCAGCGCCGTCGCCTCGGCACCCGCGGCGGCTCGTCACCTCCGAGCTGTTCGGCGAACGCCGAGTCACTGCCGTGCTCCTGCGGTCGGCGCGAAAAAGACAAAGCGGTACCCATAGCGGTATTCCTTCACAATCCAAGAATTACGTTCGACGTGCTCAGAACGTCATTGAAACGGTTGCGCGGAATGCGGTTCTAATTCCCGCGCAGAGCCTGAACCTCGGCGACAGCGAACGTCGCTCTCGCCCGGGACTGCATCAGCGGGAAGTCGCCGCCGACGGAACCGGTCCCGTCCGAGCCGATCCAGCTCACCGACCACTGGATCGCCCACTCCGCGGTGGTCTGATCGTTGGGCTGCCCGACCGAACTACGGGTGTACACGAAACCGCAATCAGGACTGGCAGCATGCAACCCACGGGACCGGTCATACGGCGTCCCTGGTCCCGAACAGACCAACGACCCGCCAGAACCCGAGCTGAACGTCATTCCCACCGGCGTCGCGGTCACCTCGGCCCACACCGGGCCAGCCTGCACCCGCTCGACCGCCGGTTTCCACACGCTTCGATCAGTCCAGATCCAGGTGTTCTCCCCAACAATCGTGGCCGCCCGCCCATCGGGCAACCGCACATCCGGCGAATGACGAGGTACCGGCAACGGCAACCGCAACTGCTCGAATGCGCGCGCAGCGAG
The DNA here is from genome assembly GCF_055561455.1 of Amycolatopsis sp. PSD-21. Lineage (NCBI taxonomy): Bacteria > Bacillati > Actinomycetota > Actinomycetes > Pseudonocardiales > Pseudonocardiaceae > Amycolatopsis > Amycolatopsis sp. PSD-21. The sequence goes on from NZ_CM145712.1 coordinate 7,403,396, forward strand.
TTCCGCCGGAGTCGGCAAAGGCGGCGCCACCGGTCTACCTGAAGCAGCGAGTTCGTCGACAGGAAGCGAAGGAAGACAGCGGATCCCGAACGCACTGCCACCTGCACGACCGACACCAGGCGAGCCACCAACACCGAAACCACCAAGCGAACAGCCCGCAGGAAGCCCGTCCGACGGCTCCGGCGCTCCGTTGCCCGCTGCCGCCCGCCGGTCCTGACCTAGTGGTTTTCTCCCTGGTCCGCCTGGCCGGACAGGAGCCTGCCCCCGCTGCCGCAGCGCCTCCATGTCGACCGTCGGAGGAGCGACAAGCCCCGACGAGTCGCCCGGCACCACGATGACCTGACCGTCATCGGCGGTCGGTGGCACCGCGGCATGGGCTTGGGGCATGACAAGGACAACCGTTCCTCCGACCAGGCAAGCCAGGCCCATCGAAGTCGCGCGCGTGCTCCGTGGCCGGGTCATCAGCATGTCCCACCGGGGAACACGACCTTGGCGACTCGCCACCGGCCGTCCGAGCTGTCCCGCTTCAGGTCGGCGCTTACCGGGTTCCTCGGCACCCCGACGGTTTTCGGATCACCGGTCGCCGCATCCGCCTGCCCCGTACGTGACGCGTCCTGGCAATCCCTCACTACGGCAGATGCGCCGTTAACCTGAACCGATTGAATCCGCGCAGTGACGTCGCCATAGACCTTGATCCCAGCTTGCCTCTGAGCACGCATCGCGTTCAGCGTCGTGGTGAGCTGGGGATCCACCGCTACCGCTGCCATCGCGGCCTGCCAAGTATCTTCCGGCTCGTCGTCGGTCTGGAGAGTCCGAGACCAGAACGCGGAGTAAGCCGCCTCGACCGCTGCCCGCTCGTCCTGGTCCGAAGAACTCGCGGCTTGCTGCGGAGCGGAAAGATTCGGCGACGAGGGCGTTACCTGGCCGGTGCCGCCGCTACAGCCCACGAGCAGCACCGCCGCCGATCCGAGCAGGGCAACCAGCAAAGCCACACGACAAGTACCGACGTTGTTCACGACTTCCTCCCCATTGCTGACCACTATCGATGTACGAACAGGCCCTCTGGGCACGGTCACTGCCTTAACTAAGCCACGAGGACGCTCACTAACGCTCCGCCGATCAGCGACGGCCCAGCAGCGAACGTGGAATTCACGCTCTTGGACGACACCGCGATCACGAGGGCGACCACTGCAGTAAGTCCGGTGGCTACGAGAAAGCCCCGCAGAAGGCCGTCCCATCCGAACCAACCGAGGAACAACGCGAGTGCGGCGTACAGTGCCGTATCGCCTCCCCCCGTGTGGTCCGGAGCGCAGAGCTGGGTCACTGACGCCAGACCGTACGCGACCACGGCAGCTACGCAGGCAAAACCGAACCTCGGCCAGCCCCCGTCCACGATCGCCGTGCCGAGGAAAATCACGACACAACCAGCCGCTAACGTCGTAACCATCAGAAATGGAAGGCGCCGACACCTCACATCCGTGAGCGCGAGGCCGTATCCGAGTGCGCAAACCCAGCACCACGCCAACCAGGTCGGCGCCGAACCCAACCGAAGCCAGCCGATCCAGCTCGCTACTGCTGTCGCGGCCGACACCGCGGCAGTGACCGCGAACCGTAGCCGACCCCCGGTCACCATCTTCGTGTTCGTCGTGCGCTCTGCGACGGCGAGCAAAGCCGGTCCTGCTACGAAGCTCCCGACTCCAACTGTGTACTCCACGATCGGCACTGGCGACGCTCCCCGGCGAAGCGCGCAGACCTGAGTGAATCGTCATGGCCTCGCCCTCCTGATCGGTGATGGTGACCGGCTTGGTCCCGGCATGCTCGCCGGCAGCGGGCCGAGCCGGTCACCTACTTCCGTCCCCGGAGCGAAACGTCCGGGCCTTCTCGGTTCTAGCTGGTCAGCCCCGACTATCTGCAAGGTAAGTACGTACTGAGTCTCGGCTCAGTACGGCGATCTTCACTCGAACAGTGGACACGGGACCGCGGATCCGCACCGGCGCAAGGCCGCTCGTGATAGGCAGAAGCGTGGCCAACGACTGGGACGTCCCGTACCGCCAAAGCTTGCATGAGGCACTGGCTCTCCTTTCCGGTCAATGGACGGTGGCAGTGCTCGCCACGCTCGCGCTCGGCGAGCGGCGCTACAAGGACCTGATGGCGGACGTGAACGGCGTCGAAGAACGCGTCGGCTGGGTGTCGCACCCGAAGCCGGTCACGGACAAGGTGCTGACCGACACGCTGCAACGAGCCCGGGACAACGGGCTGGTCGTGCGCCGTGCCGAGGGAAGCCAGATCGGCGGCAGTGTCTGGTACCGACTTACCCCCAGCGGCAAGGAGCTGCTGAGGGCCCTCCGGCCGTTGGCAACCTGGGCGCAGCAGAATCGCGACAGCCTGGCAAAAGACACCGCCGTAACGACCGACGAGGCTTGATCAGGTAGTCATCACGCGAACTTGGTTCCGCCCGCCGTCCTTCGCGGCGAACAGGGCCAGGTCGGCTGCCAGGAGCACGTCCTCGAGACTCTTCCCCGTGTCCGGGTACAGCGCGGCTCCGATCGATGCGCTGAGCGGATGCTGCCCGCCTGCCGCCTGGTCGTGAATGCCTTCGACGCGCAAGCTGAAGACGGCCGCGCATGTCCGGTCAGCGATAGCGCGGAGCTCTTCCTGCGTGACGCCGGGCAGAATCACCACGAACTCTTCGCCACCGAACCGGCCGCTGTAGTCCTCGCCGCCGATGTTCTGGAGGACCTGACCGACGGCGCGAAGGGCTCGATCTCCGGCTTGGTGACCGAAGGAGTTGTTGATCCTGCGGAAGTGATCGAGGTCGATCATGAGGACACCGACCCGAGTACCGGTGCGTTCAGCTCGCGCGAACTCCGCTTCGGCGAGGGCGTGCCAGGCGGTCGAGTTCAGCAGGCCGGTCTTCGCGTCGGTGGTGGCCGCGTGCTCGAACTGCCTGATCAGCACCGACCGGTGCAGCGCGTACAGCGGCACGAAGATCAGTACGACGAGCGTGGGATGCATGCTGAGCAGGAGGGCGGTCACGACGCCCATGCACAAAGTGGCGAGTTCGAGCGCGTTCTCGCTGAAGGGCCCGAGCAACCGCGTCGCCGTCCGGTCGGGACGCACGATCGCGATAAGAATCGCGGCGATCAGGGAGTTGACGGTGAAGTACACGGCGACGACCGCGGCGCACGCCAGCGCGTCCGAGCCGTCGAACTCGTGCGTCATCGGCACGAGCTGCATCTGCTTGGCGAGCCACCCGGCTACCTGACAGGACAGGATCACGTTGGCCGCGTTGAACCCGAACCGTGAGGCAAAGGTCCCCGCCACGCCCCGCGAACAACGCAGCCAGAGGTGGACATACAGAACGACAGTGAGGCCGGCGGCGAGCGATGGGGAGAGGATGAGAGCGCCCGCGAGCGTCCATACTGACGAGAAGTTGACGTGTGGAGTGTCCGCGAAGCGCCTCCGACGCCGTTCCACGCTGCGCGCCAGCTCAGCCGCGATCAGGCCGAAAGCCAGCACGAACAAGCAGACACGAACGTCTGCCCATGAGGGCGGATCAAGGGTCGCGCTGACGCCAACAGCCGCGAGTGCGGCCATTTCGATGAACACGACAAACGCACGCGCATACACAGAGTGAGACCAGACGGACCAACCTACGCGTCCAATTGGGCTACCCCCATGCGCGCTCTGTGACTTCCCCTGCATACTGACCGCACTTCCGTTCCCTTCGGAGGAGGGGCCGGTCTCCGAAGTCGCCGCTTCCTGGCCGGCGGGACCTCCTCCTTCAGCCGGACGTCCCGGGAGGAGGCCGCGATGCGTAACAAGGAAGTCTGAGCGTCTTCGTCCCGCCTGATCAGCTTGTGCTGGCTCGTCCTCGGTGATCCTGACGCGTCGGGGACGAGCCATCTTCCAGGCCGCGCCCACGGCGACGACCAGGACTGTGGCCAGCACGCCACCTATCGCGATGGTGTAGCCGGGCCCGATCAGTTCAGCGACGACACCGCCGCCCAGGATCGCCACGCCTTGCCCGGCATAGACGGTCGTGCTGAATCGCCCCATCACTGCCCCGCGGCGGGAGTCCGGGACAAGCGCGACGATCATTGGTTGCAAGCGGATCAGGTAGATCGTCGAAAAGACGCCGGAGAGCGCCCACAGCGCGATCGACCAGGCGATTCCCGGCGCGAACGCGCATGCGACGAGCGGCACACCCGCTAGGGCCGCCGGGACCACGACAGCTCGCTGAGTCGGCGTGGCCGACGAGCTGGTCTTGGCCGCCCACCATGCGCCGATGACACTGCCGACGGGATCGGCTGCCATCAGCAGGCCGACGGCGATCGCGCCCGCTCCGAGAGCCCCCGCGTACGGGGCAGCAAGACCTTCGGGGACTACGAAGAGCCCGATCAACGCTCCGAGGATGAACGGCACGGCCAGCCTCAGGTCGATACCGCGCCGTCGACTGCCCGCGCTGGCCTCAGCGACCGCAGTCCTCTTCGTCGCCTCGACGGGCCGGACGCCCACGGAGATGATCAGTGCACTCAGCCCGAAGGTGACGGCGTCAACGATCAGCGCTCCTGACGGGCTGAGCGCGCCGACGAGGATGCCGCCGAAGCCGAACCCTGCCACCTGGGCGATCTGAACCGTCATCTGGCGAAGCGCCAGGCCAGCTTGGTACCGGTCATCGCCCAGCGCGTCCGGCAGCAGAGCGAGTTGCGCCGCCTTGAACGGTGCCGCCGCCATGGTCAGCAGACCGATCAAGGTCCACAATGCCCAGAGTGGCATGCCGGGGACGGCCATCGACGCCGCCAGCGCGCCACGAAGCAGGTCGGTCACGACAAGGACCCGCCTGCGCGGAAACCGGTCGGCCAGGCCAGACAAAAGGAAGCCGCCGAGGACGGCAGGAACGAACGTCAGCGCGTAAGTCAGCGCGGTCAGTACAGCCGAAGACGTCCTGTCGAAGACGAGAACGGCGAGCGCGACCCTCGCGAGCTGATCACCGAGGATCGACGTCGCTTCTGCCGACCAGAGCGCACGAAACTCGCCGACTCTCAACGAGTCGATCAGGCCTGCCCCTCCCACACGCCGCATTTGGCCTCCCCACCACGCGCGGTTGTGATCCAGTTCGCCGTTGAAGACGTCACACGTCTGGACCAGCCACGGTATGCCCGGAGAGTTGTCGTCTGGATACCATCAGCGAAGTTTCACCCGATCGCAGGTACGTCATCACCTACCGTGTTCAGGCTCAGAAATTCGGGCAGGAGCGCTCTGAGTCTCCCCGAACTACCGAGTGCCAGCGATAGGATTGGCTGCGGCGAGCTCCACCGACAAGGCACTGCAGGACTCGCACTCTGCGAGATGGTGTGCGACCTGGTCCGCCTTACGTTTTGGCAAGCCGCCCCGAGTCCACGCGCCGAGGCGGTCGATTGTGGGGGCGCATCGCATGGCGTCGGTTTCTCGCAGATGTGCACCGAGGTATGCCTGCCGCAGTCCTTCTCGCGCTCTGTGCGCCAGGGCCGACACGCCGTTGGCTGTGAGACCAAACTCAGATGCGATGTCCGCGGGCGTTCGTCCCTCTACCTCGGTCTTCCAGAGCACGGCTTGCCAACGCTCCGGCAGTCGAGCGAATGCCTTCGCTGCGCAGACCCGTTCCAGGCTGTCCAGGATCGTGTCACTGAACGGCACGGTGACGAGAGCTGGAGCGACCGCCGTGGAGATATCCTCGACAACTTTAAGCTTCCGCTCTTGACATGACCTATCGTAAGCGAGATGCCGGAGGACAGTTAAGAGATATGCACGAAATCTCGAACCTGGACCTCGACCTGCGCGCAGTACATCCAGGACCCTGCTGAACGCCTCTGATGTCAGGTCGTCAGCCTCAATTTCGGAGCGTGCGAGTTGACGCGCGAGATTCCGGGCCGATACGACGTGGCGTTCATATAGTGAGCCATACGCTCGCAGATTCCCGTCGCGAACCTCTTCAGCTAGCTGAAGATCCACACTCCGGTCATCTCTGCATGCCGACGAGACCATCGCCTGACCAGGCGGACTCGACGTCCCGGCGTTCCGCACTGCCGCTGCACGCCTAGTCGGACAGCTCAGTCGACGCCGCGCGGTCACGCTGGCCGGATACCGCTTAGCTGATTGCACTTTCTCATCGCCCGACCTATTCGAGCAAACGACGCAAGAACGGCGGTTATGCCTGCGCCGCTCGTCCCATCCACTACAACCGGAGGCAAGATTGGCCACCACGGGTGAACTCCAATTCTTTAGCCTTCTCGCTAACTAAGAAATTCGAGCAGCCACGGCAAGCGAACTCGCCACCATCCAGCCGACCCTTACTAGTTAGCCATCGACAAATTTCACCCCTTCGACTTCCCGCAGCCTGCGAGACACCGAATCGGGCGACGACCCTTAAGCCCCACGGAAGACGAGAGCGCACCGCGACGCACGGAAGTTCCGCTCCAGCCATCCCGACCAGTTCATGGCAACTCAGGGAGTTGACTCGCAACACCTGGAACGCTCGTCGCCGAACTGACGGGAGTGGTAACTTGTGTACTCAAGACAACTCCTTCCTTCAAGGAGTTGGGAAGCTTGCGCGAACACTTGCAACGTTAACTTGTGTACTCAAGTTAACTAAGGGCCCAAATGGGTGAATTGGGGCTACCTGCTGTAGCAGGACACCCCGTGGAGGTGAAGGACTCAGTGACGCAGCACCTGGCGTTGCCACCTACCGTCATGAAGATCGTCCTTGGCAACCAGTTGGCTCGGTTGCGCGAAGTCGCCGATGTGACGCAAGACGACGCGGCGACAGTGCTCGGATGCTCGCAGCAGAAGATCGCTCACATCGAGAACGGCAGCGGGATCAAGCTGATCGAGCTGAACGCATTGCTCGACCGCTACGGCGCGATCGAATCTGACCGCGCTTACGCGCGGGACCTCCAGGCCGAAAGCGCCCGCCGAACCAAGCGCAGCGCGTTCAGCACCAGGTTCCGCCAGTACCTTCGGCTTTTGATCGACATGGAGCCGAGCTGCACCAGGTACTCCTCCTATCAGGCACTCGTCGTTCCGGGTCTCCTGCAGACCGAGGACTACATGCGCACCAACGCTCGCGCCTGGCGCCCCTCCCTGACCTCAGATGAGATCGACAACTATGCCGCGAACCGTCTTGCTAGGCAGGATGTGCTGGACAACACCAATCAGCATTTCTGGTTCATTGTCGACGAGGCCGCGCTCCGCCGAACCGAAGGTGGCTCGGTCATGAAGGCGCAGATCAACAAGCTCATCGAGGTCATCGATCGCCCTAACATCGAGCTGCAGATCGTGCCGTTCGACGCCGGCTACTACATGGGGCAGGGACACGACTACACGGTTTTCGGCTATGACACGACACCGCCCGTTGACATCATCTACCTCGAACACCATGACGGCGGCGAGTACATCGAGAACGGCAAGCGGACGGCGCAGTACCTCGAGCTGTGGGACTACCAGAAGGCAGTAGCCAGCGGGCCCGAGCAGACCCGCCGAACCTTGCTCGACCTCGCCTCGTCGTTGTAGCCGAGCTGCACGTCGAGAACAGAAGGGGCACGAGCGAGTAGATGAAGATCCAGAACACGCATAAGGATCACCTCAACACCGCCTTCACAACCTGGGAGAAATCCCCGCTGAGCAATCCGCCGGACAACCAGTGCGTCGAAGTCTCCTTCACTGACGACGCCGTCGGACTTCGGGACAGCCGCAATCCGAACGGCTTCGTGCTGGTCTTTGATCACGGAGAATGGGATGCGTTCGCAGAAGGCGTGGCCAGTGGAAAGCTCCGCCCGCCGAAGTCGACTTAGTACATCGTCAACGTAGACCGCGGGCCCAACATGAGGGGACCCCGGCGTCGGGGTGCGACGCCGGGGTCCCCTCATCCGCGGGCCACTTACGGTTCCGCAGATGATCGTTGTGATAAAACCGCGGGAACATCGGCGAGGAGGATTTGGCTCTGTTCGCCGGACACCATGTCCCGGACGGTCACGGCTCCGCTGCTCTGTTCGTCCGGCCCGTAGAGCAGGACCCAGCGCGCCTGCTGGTCGTTGGCCCATTTCATCTGCTTCGCGAGCTTGCCCGACGAGCCCAGGTAGACACCGGTCCGTAGCCCGCGGGCGCGGAGTTGCCCGGCGAGGCGCACGATCTCGTCTTCGGCGCCGAGCACGGTCAGCGCGACGTCGAGTCCTCGTTCGGCCGGCGCTTCGGCTTCCTGGATCGCGAGGATGCGTTCCAGTCCGATCGAGCCGCCGCAGGCGGGCATGTCCGGGCCGCCGAGCTTGGCGACCAGCTGGTCATAGCGGCCGCCGGAGGCGATCGAGCCCGGGAATCCTTCGGCGGAGACTTCCCAGATGGGGCCGGTGTAGTAGTCCAGTCCGCGCACCATGCGCGGGGTGAACCGGACACGTCCTTCGGGGAGGTCGGTGGTGAGGGCGAGCAGGCGGTCCACGTCAGCCAGACCGGCGCGGCCGCGTTCGGTCGTGGCCAGCCGTGCCCGGACCTGATCGCCGTCGGGGGCGGTCACGTCGGCCACCAGCCCCTCGGCGACGGTCGCGGACAGGCCCCGGTCGACCAGCTCGGCGGCAACCACGTCCGGGGCGACCTTGTCCAGCTTGTCCAGTGAGCCGAGCACGCGGGTGCCGTACTCGTCCGGGATGCCGTAGGCCTCCAGTAGCCCCGCCAGTGCCAGCCTGGAATTGAGCTGAAATGTGAACGACTCGACGCCGAGTGCTTCCAGCCCGGCGTTGATCGCCCAGACGATCTCGGCATCGGCCAGCGGGGACGCCGAGCCGAAGATGTCGATGTCGCATTGGACGAACTCGCGGAACCGGCCGCGGGCTGCCCGGTCCGCTCGCCAGACGTTGTCGATGACGTACCGCTTGAACGGCATCGGCAGACGGCTTCCGTGGGTGACGACCGCCCGGACGGCCGGGACGGTGTGGTCATAGCGCAGCGCGAAGTCCGCCTCGCCGGTCGCGGCTTTCGCGCCCCGCTTCAAGATCTTGAAGATCAACGAGGAGGCTTCTTCGCCGAGCTTCCCGGCAAACACCTCCAGCCGCTCAAACACCGGTGTCGTCAGCGGCTCGAAACCGTGATGTTCGAAGATCGTGCTCACCGTGTCGAACGCGGCCTTGCGTCGGCGAACCTCGTCGCCGACGAAATCACGGGTTCCTGATGGTGGCTCGACCTTCGCCATGAACCGTCCCTCGTGCTTTTGGTTGGTTGGGTGGCCATTCTGGCCGAACACCCGACCCGGTGACGGGACCGGCCCCCGGGGGGCGGGCACGCAAGGGGCGCGCGTCCGTGTCCTGGGGGCCGGTTTCCCGCGCCTGGTCAGGCAGTCTCGTCCCAGTCAATGAAGTACTCGCGCAGCAGGCCCAAGACCTGGTTCTCGGTGTCCAGGTCGCTCATGCCGGTCCGCATCAGCGGCGTGCCCTCGATCGGAGTCATCACCTCCCAGTCATCGACCTTGTTCATGAGCTTGGAGACGCCCTTGAGCAGGGACAACGACAGCTGCGGCTGGAGCGCGTCCATGGCGTGCGCGAGGACGTAGATCGCCGAGCGCTGCGGGGTCGTGGAGTCCACCCGCTCCTCGTAGTTGCTCGCGCTGTAGTGCGGATAGCAGGCGTCGAGCAGGTGCTTCGGGATCTCCCACAGCGGGAACAGGCAGTCCACCATGCCCATCCGCCTGATCGGGTATGGGAGCGGGGACCTGCCGTTGAGCAGGCAGAACAGCAGCTCGGCCGCCAGGTCTTCGCGGTTGTAGCCGACCGCGAGGTTACGAATCTCCCGGTCTTCGCACATCCGGCGGCCGACCAGGTTCACGAAGAACGTGCCGAAGAAATGCACCGTGTCCGGGCCGAAGTCCCGGCGGAACCGTTCCCACAGCGCCTCCGGCCCCTTCGCCATGCCGAGCAGATCGGCCATGTCCTGGGCGTAAAGAACGACGTGCTCGAACCCGGCGTCCTCGCACAGCTCGCGGGCGCGATCGACCGCGGACTCCGGCCACAAAGGCTCCATCGCCAGCGTGAAGCAGACGACGTCGCAACCGGCCTTCTTAAGCCCTCTGACCAGGGTGTTGCTGTCCCCGCCACCGGAGATCCCCGCCAGGACCGTGCCCCCGACCTCGTACTGGTTCAGGAAGTGCCCGATCCGGGCGGCCACCATCTCGCGCAACGTGTGCTCGTCGACCAGGTGAGCCCGCGCGACCGGGTCGTAAGCCCCCACGTCGAGGTCCGGAACGGCCGCCACCGGCCATTCGTCACGGGCGACGAGATCGACCTTCGGCGCCCGGAGCGTAGTGATATCGGTATTCCGGATACACCGAAGAACGATCTCGCGATCCGCCGGCACCTCGGCCAGCACCGTCGTTATCGGCACGGCGTGAAGCGCACCCAGATCATCGGCCACATAGGCTTGGAACAGGCTCGGCGGCATCGCGTTTGCCAGCAGCATGTCCGCCAGCGACAGCTCATCCGGCGTTTTGAGGGACCGCGAGCCAGCAGTGAACTGCATGTTGACACGGCCCCAATTCGTCGTCATCAGAACAACTCCTCCCAGCTCGCGGCCCAGCAGCCTTACAGGTGCGCGGTTAACGCGACCGTCGTCAGGAACTCCTCCAGACGCCGAGGCGTCATCCGATCCAGACCACACCGGTCCGGCACCGGCTCGGCCACCAGCGCCGCCAGCTCACCCACCGCCAGCTCCGCGACCGGCTCGACTACCTCCGTCACCGGGACACCAACGTTTGCAGGCATCTCGTACCTCCAATGCGAACTCGGGAAGGAACCTCGAACCTGATCCAAAGTAGCCACGTGATCACCATGTGTTAACAGGGTGCGACCGATACGAAATCCGCAGGTCGACCAGGACTTCGCGGTTCACGGGCGGCTCGACGCGGACACTCAGGGCTGCTCAGCCGTCGACGCTGGAGCATCGCGCTGTACCGTTGAAATATGGACCTGCGACTCGAACACTGAGAGTGAGCAGATATGGAAACGCTGGGTAGCACAATCGGGGAGCGCATCCGCAACCTGCGTGACGGGTGGATGTCTCAACAGGAACTGGCGGCAGCGGCGGGAGTAAGCGTCGACCTGATCCGCAAGCTGGAGCAGGGACAGCGCCACGCCGCCCAGATCGGCAACCTTCACCGCATCGCCCGCGCTCTTGACCGAGAGGTGGCGGATCTTCTCGGCCGCGAAGCGTTTCCCGAGGCGGGAGAGGACGCGGGGGTCCTAGCTCTGCGCAGGGCGGTAACGGATATTAGCGACCTGCTTGGGACATTCGAAGGCGAGCCCGTTCCGGTCAGCGATGCCGAGCGGACTGCGAAGTATCTGTGGGGGTCGTACTGGTCCGGGAAATACGACGTGCTCACGAGTCTTATCCCGGTTGCGCTGACGGATTTGCAGGCCACTTTGCGCGACGCCGATGAAAAGGGCCGTCCGAAAGTAGCTGACGCTCTTGCTCGCACATTCTGGGTAGCCGCGTGCACGCTGGCTCATCTGCATCAGCCAGACGCCGCGTTTATCGCTGGCCGCCGTTCGATCGAATTTTCCGGCAGTGCTGGTGATGAGCTATTAACCGCGACGCTACGTGGGTCGATTTCATGGCAACTTCTTGTTTCAGGAAGGTACAAGGAGGCTGTAAAGCTCGCAACGAAGACGGCAGAATCTATCGAGCCTATTGGAAAAGTGACGGCTCCGCACTTGTCAACCTATGGCTCCTTGATCACGACTGCCGCTACTGCCGCAGCACGCGGAGGGAAAGCTGCTACCGCCGCCGACCTCCTTATTGAAGCCGACGGAATTGCTCAACGAATCGGCCATGATAGAGACGACTATCAAACGGCGTTCGGTCCTTCGCAAGTTGCAATGCAAACCGTGGACGTTCACGTCGTCACTGAGGACTACGGTGCCGCACTGCGGGCGGCTAAGAAAATGCCCCATAATCCCGGACTGCCCCTTGCTGCCCAGGCTAGGCACATGACCGACCGCGCGCTTGCTCACACGCGAATGGGGCATGACAACAAAGCGCTTCAAATTTTGCTGGCCACTGAGGGGATGGCGCCCGACTGGATGCGACACCAAAGTCTTGCCAAGCAAGTGACCCGAGAATTGCAGGTCAGGGAAACTCGAAAGTCAAATAAGCTTCGCGACCTCGCGATGCGAATCGGCGTAGGCCGAGAAGTCCAACGCGGCTAGATATTTCCACGGATGGGGGTAGGACACGGTGTCCTACCCCCATCCGTGTAGTAGGACACGGTGTCCTACCTTGACCAACCTGGAGATTCTTAGGTTGGTTTGGTGATTGATCTTCAAACACCAACCTTTGTGCTCATGGTTATGGCCGCCGTGGTGGCCGTGCCACTGATCTGTGTTGCGTCTAGCTGGATTGGGCGTCGCATCCAGCTTCGGGCACCCAACAGCAGTTCTCGCATTCCGACCGTCAGGCATGCTTCGCCGCAGGACAGCGCCGGCGGTGGGGCAGCGGCGATGGGCTCCAGGACTCCGAAGCGGATCGCGCTGGTCGCACGTCGAGCTGCTCAGCATGGCCTGGGACGTGATCGGCGATGACGGCCGCGCCGGTATCTCCCCTCGCCCCTATCTGGGATTCACCCGATTTCGAACACCTTGCTGCCCTTGTGTCTCGCGGCTGGATGTTCTCGCCGTCTTTTGATGACGAAGGCGGACTTGACCGCGTCCTGGGGGCCTACACCTGGGTGGTCGAAGGTGCCGTCGATGCGATCCGGATCAAGGGACCGGACGATGCGGGGGCATTGCGTTGCGACCACACCAACGGCTTGCTGTGGGAGCGAGAGGGTTCTCTGGCGTATGTACTTGGTGAACTGCTGGAGCTTCCCTCTCCGAGTGACCCGCTTGCGCCGAGGCTCGTTCTAGCGGCTGCTCCGCGGTTGTGGACTCCGTAATGCGATTTCAGCGACGTCGACAAGCGCGGCGGAGGTTGGCGCTCGGGTTCGCCCGAGCCTCCCTGGCGAACCTTCCGCGCCCGTACCGGTCTAGCTCTGACGAAGAACATCGTCAGCTGATCGCGATCCGAACATCCGTTCGCGAGGCAATTCAGATGACCCGGCGAAGGTCGGCGGTAGGCCGCCTTCTCCACGAAGCGGACCGCTGGCTGTCACATTGGCTGAGCCTGATCGAGGAAAAGGACGTAGCGGCTCCCCCTGCGCATATGGCGGGAATGTACCGGCAGATGGTAGAGCACCTTCTTTCCTTATCGAACCAGCTAGCCGGGACGGGCGGCGGGGATGCCGCCTCATATCAGCAAGACTTGCCACCTGAGCGTGGACCTGGTTAACGAAAGAAATGTGACCTGACTCGACCGCCACGCCCCCCGAGCGGTCGAGACAGTGCCCCGCCCGTTGCCCATTGGATCCACCTTGATTGACGGGCGGGGCTTCCATAACTCACTGGAGAGCGTCTCATGCCGACCGCCGTGCAAAAATTCGACCTTGACTGGGCCATAGTGAACCTGCCGCCGAGCGAGGTTCGCGCGCACCACATTTTTGGCCCGCAATTGCGAGAGCGCATCGCGCGGGAGTATGAGCATGACCAGCACCTTGGAACGGCGACACTAGCCAAGACTTACAACTGCTCTCCCTGCTGGATTAAGAAGGTAATCAGGGAATCCGACGTTGAGATCCGCCCGGAAGGCAGGCGGCGCAGGCCGCGCCCTTACACCGATTCACAATTGCGGAAAGAATACATGGTCGCAAAAATGTCGGTGCGGAGCATTTCCGAGAAGTACTCCGCGCCGCGATCCAGGATTTATCGTGATATGGCACGACTACGGATCGCTCTGCGCGGCATCGCAGAACAATCTGAATTGGATAAATCGAGTAATGGCGCGACGGGTAGCTCTCTGCGGCACCGAACGAACAGTTTTACTAGCACTAGCACGAGCGAAGTTCGGCTTGAGTTGCCGCCAGATTGCCCACCTGGAGCATCTGCATATAGACGAGGTCTACCAGAGTTTAGCTGGGCTTCATCGAAAAGGATTTACCGTGAAGCACACTCTGGCCACCAGTACCGGAGGGTTAGCCTTGATGCATTTCTGTACATCGCGAGGGAAGGAGCGACTCATGTCTCGCACGACACTGGAGACCAGGGCCTCCGTAGCGAACATGGAGGCCGTGCAGGAGATGCAATGACTCTGCCATGGAACGCATTTCGCGAGATCAACGGTGACTACATGACCCGCCGGGGTTGGCGATTAAACGACTCACGTTACGACAACGTCCAGGAATTCGAGTTTCCAGCTAGCTTGAATGGGGCTTTGGAGCGCCAAGAGTTGATCACTGTGGGCGCGGCGCTTGTCGCACGACTTGAATGCCGCTTCATGCGCACACCTGGGGGATTTCGGGCAAGGATGATTACCTGCGGCGTGCTCGGCGGCTGCCGGGAGCACCTTGCCGTTTCGTTCAAGTTCAAGTTTCGCCAAATTCAATCGCTGGGCCTCGTCCTTGATTAGCTTGAGAAGCGGGCGATGACTCAGATGCCGATTGAGTTGGCGTACTGCCTGGTGTTCGGAGGCTGCGGAGTCAGCGTCTCCCGGCAGTTGGAAGCCGCAGTGACCAGGAACGAGCTGGAGCCGGTCTAGATCCATGGCACTGGGAGCTGAGATCGATGGACTGGTTCTGTCCACCTGCGGAGCGGACCGTGCTCTTCTGGCCGGTCGGGAGCTCGCGGGAGCCCGACGAGAGCTACCTGTTTCCTCCACTGCGGGCGCGGCGGCTGCACAGATGGATCGCCGAACAACAGTGGCCAAGCGAGGACCCGGACGGTTCGCCGGACGTGGAAGCGCTACGAATGAAGAGTGCCAAGGAACGCCCCTTTATCTTTCCGGGTCCAGCGACATCAGACCTGGCCAACAGTGGGATTATCGTGAGTTCATCTAGGAATAACCGACGCCCGTCCACTCGGGACAGTTGCCACTTGACGCGGGCAAATCAGCGATTGCAGAGCAAGTCAACGACGGAGATCGCGCGCGAAACCGACGCCAGCTTCGCCGACGTAGGCAAAGTGCCGGATGGCCAGGCCGGAGACCGAGGCGGCCAGTGACAGCACAGACGGAACTTCACGAGCTGTCCGCCGCTGCCCAGGACTTGGACAGCTTCAAGAGCGCGTTCACCAAGGCGTGGTTCGACTTGAACACCACAGTTGAAGAGATCAAGGCGAGATTTGGGATGGGCAGCACGAGCCTATATCGGCACGTGTTCGTCTACGGCTTGCCGAAGCGTCCTTTGCTAAGCAGCAATGGGAAAAGACAACTTCGGGACCTGTTCTGCCACGGTCGGAAGACAGTGGAGCAGGTCGCGGAAATTCTGGGGCACCGGCCGGTCGCGGTCACAGCAGCATTGGCATTCCACGGCCTTCTTCGGCAGACCGACAGCGTCGACCACTACGACGAGGCGTCGCTTGTCTCTCCGCGCACAACCGCGGGCGACGACCTCTGCGTCCAGAAGATTCTCGGCCGCGAGCTACAAGCCCTGAGAAAGAGTCGAAAGTTGACACGCAGTGATCTCCTAGAGCGGCTGGAGTCCGACGTGTCGTTGCAGACACTCGCGACGTACGAGCTGGGGACACGGAAGGCCTCCGTCACGAGGGTTTTCGAGTTGTGCCTTGCGATGGACGAGCGTCCAGCCAGTCTCATCGCGAGAGTCCAGCGCCAGGTTTTCGTGGACGCACCCTCAGAGTTTCACCTGGATCTGCAAAAGGTTGCCGACGACGAGCGTCCGGAGCTGGAGTCGTTACGCCGCTGGGCTATGGCCCTGCTCAACCAAAAGAAGCCTGCTACGACGTTCCACCTGGAAGAACAGGCAGTCGGTAGCCTCGCGGAGCTGTGTGGCATCCCCGTCATTGAGCTTGAAGCCATTCTCAGCACGATGGCCTCTGGCATCGCCACGTGAGCACAGCCCGATGACTGGCGGGCTTGCCATCCCCAAGCCCGCCTCGGTGGCGTCCCGGCCTTCCTTTCACGCCTTGCCGGGCCGCCACCTCCAGACGAAGTCGAACTCCAATAAGGAAGTCTCGTGGTACTTCGATGGCTAGTCCCCTCGTATGCGCCGACGGCGTACGGGCACGCGTGGCACCGAGACGAACTCGCCGGCATGTCGAAGGCGTTGTGCGGATTCGTGTGCCACGAACGTCATCTCGAAACCTTCCGGCACCAGCGCTTGTGTCCACCCTGTGTCGTGGCTGCCCGCGGTTCCGGGTACGGAAACGCCGTTGTTCGACGGGCTCAGCGCAGGACGGCGATTCGGGCCGTCTCTGCAGTCCTCGTCGTGGTCCTCATCATCACCGTCACCTGCCTGATACTGAGCTAGGAATTCGAATGCGAAATAAGAACAACAGCTCGCTGATGTGGAAGGCCGCACGGCTCGCCGTCAGGCGCGGTTGGCCAGTCACACCCGCTACCTTCCTCGATCTGAGCACCCCTGTTTCCCCGGACGGTGTCGCTGGCCAGTGGTCCGGATTCCCCGGAGCCGTGTGCCTTCGGCCGATTTCGCCCAGCTGGTGGACGAAGCCATTGTGGACAGCCGCCGAGGTTGATTCATGCTGGGCAACCTTGCCCTTCGGGGTCCTGGTGGTCTGCGGCTACGGACTCGACGCGCTCGAACTTCCGGCCAGCACGCTTGACCGCATCACCGTCACCAACCCGGAGCTTATGCGGTCATATCCCATCGTCGCACTTCCCCATAGACGCAGCATCATTCTGACCTCTGGCACGAATCCCCGCTCGCACGACGAGCTACCAGAAGGATGTCGGTGGAGGGCGGGGGCGAGTTGGGTACCGTTACCTCCGACGCTGACTGCCCAGGCTGATTCGGTGACGTGGAAGAACCCGCCGGACGAGCGGGTAGCACTTCCTGAGCCTGACGACTTCCTCAAAGCTCTCGTGGAAGATCGCCGCCGCGAGCAAGCCGTATCCATGCCCGCCTCAGCTACAGAGAAGGCCAACGCCTAGTCATGGCACCGACCAGGCGTCACCGCCTCGTCACTACCCAGGACATCCAAGCCGAAGGGGTTTCGTTCCATGATTTCAAGTGATGATCAGCGAGCACGCGGACCGCCGTCGCGATCAACTATAGATCCATTGTGGACGTTGCGTACCTACACTTTTGAGACAGGGAAACTTCTTGTTGAACAGAAAAGCTTTGATGCTTGCCGCCGCGGCAGCAAGCATCACGACCGCGCTTGTCGCTCCTAAGGTTTCGGCCGTTGCCGACCCGCCGCCGCCACTGGTCGAGCCGATGCTGATCGGTGGGCATCCGGCCGCTAGCGCGCCGCCGGGAATCACCTCGCTGCAGTACGATGCGCCCGAACACGGTAAACAGTACCTCGACTACCACACCTGCGGCGCGGCTCTGGTGTTCCGCGGATGGGTGGTCACCGCCGCGCACTGTGTCACCGATCCACCAGCGAATGCGGCGGCCCGGTCGGAATTGAAGCAGCGATTCAACTCCGACTCGGCGCCGATCCCGACCGCTGACAAGGAATTCCACGTCCGTTCCGGCAGCCTCGACCGGCTCGCTGGTGGCGAGACTGCGACCGTGAGCAAGATCGTGGTGCACCCAGGCTGGCAGTGGGGTCAGGGAGGGCCGAAGAAGAGGGTCTTCGACATCGCAATGCTCAAACTCGACCACCTGCTGCAGCAGCCGACCGTGCAACTCGCCCGCGAGGTAGCCCGACGTGGTGACAAGGTCTCCTTGTACGGCTGGGGCGTCACTGAACCCGACAGCACGAAGAACGGTCTGCCGAGGCGCTTGCAGCAGCTCGACACTCATGTCACTGCGCCGTCGCGCTGCGCGGCAGCGTTCCTGTCCGCAGGCGAATTCTGCAGTGACAATCCCAGCGGCACCGACGGCAGCTGCTACGGAGATTCCGGGACTCCCGCCTTGGCTGCTGTCGACGGAGTGACCCAGCTCGTCGGGACTGCTAGTCGCTCGGCCGACCCGAGGTTCTGCGGAACCGAGCCCGACGTCTTCACCAGCTCCCCGGACCTCCGCGACTGGATCTACCACGTCGCTCGCACCGGCAACGCCACGTAGCAACCGACCTCGGCGGTGCCGCCTCCTCGTACGCAGGGGGCGGCACCCCCACGCCCGAAGGCACCTCACGCCGATGAACGACTCAACCAGCACACCACCAGTCAGTCACCGTCACATGCACCCGGGACAGTCATGGGTAACCAGACCGCGCACCCCGTTTCGACACGCCACCGCCGGAACCTACGTCCACCGCTGGGGCTGAGCGTCCGTTACCAGGCTGGTGCCACCCTGCGAGAGCTCGCCGGCCTCTACCGATTGCCCGTTCCGGCTGTGCGCGCCTTCCTGGTCGCGGACGGAGTGCAGATCCGCCGTCCGGGCCGCAAAGTCCGCACATCATCCGCCGCGGCCGATCGTGATCCCGCTCGTGCTGGATCGGCGGTGCGGGCGACCGTGCGCCCGCTGCGCCCGGACGTCCGGCGTCCTGAACCGCCGCTCGGCGTTGACGCGATGTTCTGGCCCCCCTTTGACCTGGACCCGCCGCGCGAGTCAGGCGCCGGACAGTTCCTAGCGGCAGCCGCTCCGGGCCAACGCTGTGTCGGTCTCACCGCCCCGTATGACGTGCATCAGGTCGACGACAAGCCTCTGCCGATTCGAGCCGGCGAGTACACCGCGGCCCTGACCCGATGCGCACGCATCGGCCTCGTCGACGCACCAGTACCACCGGACGCGCAACTCTGCGTCGAATGCCACCCTGAACCGCCCATCTTGTGAGAGATCCCCATGCAGAACCCGCTCCCGTACGACGTGACGGACGACGAAGCTGCCGAGCACTACTTCCGCGACGCCCTTAGACCGCATCACCGTGGCAGATGGGACGCTCTGCTCGCCGACGACCGCGTCCTCGCAGACCTACCGCGTACTCAAGGTCATCGAAGCCAACGCGGAGCACTCCTCCATATAGGAGCTACGGAGTCACCGGGCCAACGCCAGCGCTCTGCTTCGCCCACAGGTTCCGCAGCTTTGTGGGCGGCCCGAGGTCTGCGCGACCAAGTCACGGGAATGGCCCGGCAGCGAGGGGGGAGGGGCTGCCGGGCCACTACCTAGGTCGTCGCACGTTCGGTGTGCGTTACCAGTGGCCCGCACGCCTTCACAGCTCGCCGAAGCCACGTTCACACTCGCCAATGCAGGATCGGCGTCGGACAGGCCGAGCCGGGGACTACCACCATTTTGTCCATCGTGATTCGGCGGGGATGACTCCTTGTTCGGTCTGATGTGTGCAGGGGTACGGGCTGGGTGGCCCGATGGCTCCGACGCGTGCCCAGAACGCGACCGAAATCGGGTCCTGTCCGATGGGGAGCGTCGTCCAGTCGTAGCGTGGCGCCCGGGCGGCCGCGGCGGCGACTAGTACCCGGCCTGCGCCGCGGCGCCGGTGCTTCTCCTCGACCTCGACGTGGACGAGGACCGCGCGGCGATCGATGCCGCACAAGGAGAAGCGGATCTCGCCGAAGACGGTGTGCCCCAGGCGTAGTTGGATGGCGCCGATTCCGGCGGCCGTGGCCGGTCGCAGCAGCACCAGGCGCAGGCCGTATTCGTCGGCCTGCTCTTCGGTGACGTGTCGCGCGGGCGCGGGGTCGATCATCGCCCAGGTGCCTGCTCGGCGGGGGAGGGCGTAGCAGGCTTCGCAGAGCCATTCCGGTGCTCGGTAGTCCTGGGACCAGCCCTGCCGGACTCCGGCGATCGTGAGGTCGTGGCCCCACGGGCATCGTGCCGGTGTCCCGGTGCCGGGGCGGATCGGGATCTCCAGGGTGCGCCAGTGCCGGTTCGCACCGGTCACCGGAAGTCCCGGGACGGGCCGGTGGTCATGGACAAGTCGAGGCGTTCGAGTTTGTCCGCGACGAGGGTGACCACGCCCTCGGCGGCCTGGACCTGTCCACGGATCAGCAGCGCGGCGCTGGATCGGGCGATGACTTTGTGCCGAGCCCACAAGCCCGGGGAGACGAGAATATTGGCCATGCCGGTCTCGTCCTCGAGGTTGAAGAAGGTGATCCCGCCCGCGGTCGCGGGGCGTTGCCGGTGGGTGACCGCTCCCCCGATCCACACCCGTGCCCCGTCTTCGGCCTGGCTGAGCTGGGCGGCGCTGATGGCGCCGCGCTCGGTGAGCCAGGTCCGGAGGTATTCGACGGGGTGGGTGCCGGGTGAGATGCCGGTGGCCCACAGGTCTGCGGCGGTGACCTCGAACCGCGTCATCCCCGGTAGCGCCGGGGCGTCCAGGCCGGGCGCGAGTCCGGGGAGGTGTTCCGGCCGGGTGGTGGCCGCGGCGCCCGCGGCCCAGAGGGCCTGGCGTCGTTCCGGGCCGAGGCTGGTGAACGCTCCGGCGGTGGCCAGGGCCTCGATCGCGGGTTTCTTGAGCCGGACTCGTTCGGTCAGCTCTCCGATGCTGGTGTACGGGCCGTTGGTCTGGCGTTCGGTGATGATCTCCTGGGCGGCGTTGTCGCCGACGTTCCTGATCGCGGCGAGGCCGAGCCGGATGGCGTGGCCGCCGGTGCTTTCGGGCTCGGGTTCGAGGGTGGCGTGGGTGAGGCTGGCGTTGATGTCCGGCTCGCGCACGATGACGCCGTGGCGGCGGGCGTCGGCGACCAGCGATTGCGGGGAGTAGAACCCCATCGGCTGCGCCCGCAGCAGGCCGGCGCAGAACGCCGCCGGCCAGTAGTACTTGAGGTGCGCGGAGGCGTACACGAGCAGGGCGAAGGACATGGAGTGGGCTTCGGGGAAGCCGTAGCCGGAGAAGGCGTGGATCTGCTCGAACACGCTGACCGCGGTGTCGCGGTCGACGCCGTTGGTCGCGGCGCCGTCGAAGAATCTCTTGGCGAGTTTCCGCATTTTGGCGCTGGAGCGTTTCGCGCCCATCGCCCGCCGCAACAGATCCGCCTCGGCCGGGGTGAAGGAGGCGACGTCGACGGCCATCTGCATGACCTGCTCCTGAAACAACGGCACCCCGAGTGTCCTATCGAGACTCCGCGCCAAGAGCGGATGTTTGTGTTTCCAGGTTTCCTCGCCGCGGCGGCGGGCGATGTAGGGGTGGACGGAGCCACCCTGAATCGGGCCCGGCCGGATGAGCGCGACTTCGACGACGAGGTCGTAGAACTTCCGCGGCCGCAACCGCGGCAGCGTCGCCAGCTGCGCCCGGGACTCGACCTGGAACACACCGATCGCGTCCGCCGCGCACAGCATGTCGTAAACCTTCGGGTCGGCGAGGTCGAGCTTGCCGATGTCGATCGTCTCGCCGTGGTGTTCGGCGATGAGGTCGATCATGTAGTGCAGCGCTGAGAGCATGCCGAGGCCGAGCAGGTCGAACTTCACCAAGCCGACGGCGGCGCAGTCGTCCTTGTCCCACTGCAGAACGCTGCGTCCGGGCATGCGGGCCCACTCGACCGGCACCACCTCCGACACCGGCTCCTTGGAGATCACCATCCCACCGGAGTGGATCCCCAAATGGCGAGGGAAGTCTTCAAGAGCGTCGGCCAGTTCCAGGATCTCGCCCGGGATCTCCCCCGCGGCTTCCTCGCTGGTTTTCCTCACGCCGGCCCAGCGGTTGACGATCTTGCTGTAGGCGTCCTGCTGGCCGGGGCTGAAACCTAAGGCTTTGGCGGCGTCCCGGATCGCCGACGGCGCCCGGTAGGTGATCACGTTCGCCACCTGCGCCGCATGGAAACGGCCGTGTTTGTCGTAGACGTACTGGATCGCCTCTTCGCGGCGGTCGGACTCGATGTCGATGTCGATGTCCGGCGGCCCGTCCCGCTCCGGCGCCAGGAACCGCTCGAACAACAGCCCCCACTTCACCGGGTCGGCATGGCAGATCTCCAGCGCGTAGCAAACCGCACTGTTCGCCGCCGATCCCCGGCCCTGGCACAAGATGTTGGCGTCGCGGCAGAACCGGACGATGTCCCACACCACCAGGAAATACCCCGGGAACCCCAGCTCCTCGATCACGTCCAACTCCCGCTCGAGCTGGGCGTAAGCCTTCGGATAATCCTCGCGGTGCCCGTAGCGTTTCGCCGCCCCCGCCCACGTCAGCTCCCGCAGATACGACATCTCGTCATGCCCCGCCGGGACGGGGAACGGCGGCAAGTCGGGTGCGACCAGGTTCAGGTCGAAGGCGCATTCGACGCCGAGCAGGGCGGCGCGGGTGACCGCGCCGGGATACCGGGCGAAGTACTCGGCCTGTTCGGCGCCGGAGCGTACGAACGCCATGTGCGCCGCCGAGAGCCAGCCTTCCATGTCGTCCAGCGACCGGCGGGCGCGGACCGCAGCGACGGCGTCTCCGAGCGGGCCCCGGCCGGGGTGGGCGTAGTGGACGTTGTTCGTCGCTACCGTCACCACCCCCGCCGCCTCCGCCATCGACGCCAGGGTGTCGTTGTAGGTCGAGTCGAGCGGCAGGCTGTGATCGATCAGTTCCACCGCCACGTTGTGGCGTCCGAACTTGTCCGCCAGGGACACCAGCTCCGACATCGCCGCGACCTTGTCGTCCGCGGCGAGGGCGCGGCGGATCCGGCCCTTGCGGCAGCCGGTCAGCACCAGCACATGCCCCGCCAGATCATCGACCAGCGCGGTCTCGTCGTAGACCGGGCGGCCCTTCTCCCCGCCCGCGAGCTGCGCGCGGGAGATCACCCGGCACAACCGGCGGTAGCCCTCGATGCCGCGGGCCAGCACCAGCAGGTGCGCGCCGCTCGGGTCCGCGACGCCGTTTTGCGGTGCGGGCAGATCCAGCGACAGCTCCGCACCGAAACCGACCCGGACCCCGAGCTCGCGGGCGGCCTCGTTGAACCGCACCGCCCCGTACATGCCGTCGTGATCGGTCAGGAAGATCGCATCCAGGCCCTGCCGGGCGGCCTCCTCGACCAGCTCCTCGGGGTGGCTGGCGCCGTCGAGGAAGCTGAAGTTCGAATGCGCGTGCAACTCCGCATACGGAACCCGCGGCACCGCGCCACCGTCGTCGTCCCCCTCACGGACCCGCAGATCCACCGGCGGCCCCGCGTAACCCTCTCGCTTACGCGACCACGCCGGCGAATCGTTCCCGTCACCCTCCACACGAGGACGACCGGACGCGACCCGCTGGATCTCACGCCACGGGACAGCAGGATTGTTGAACGCCACACCAGCTCCACACCACACGCTCTGCCGTGGGGGGAAGCCAGCGACAAACACTCGAACATACGCACGAACTCTGTCGACGATCCTGACCGTCGAACACGCTTCCGTCAAGCCTAGTGGCTGACATAACACCAGGTAGCGAACCCGACACCACCCCGACCAGTGAACCATGCGCGGCGACTGGCATGGTTGACTCGACTTGGTAACACGCTAGGCCGTAAGAGTGACCTGGGAGGCACGGTGGACGAACCCGCCCTGACCGGCGCGACCGTGTACGAAGCCGCCGACAAGCCCTCCCTCGGCGGCGGCCGCTGGTACGTCCTGCCCGACGACACCACCTACTACCAGCCCTTCGACGGCACTCCTCGCCCCGCCCTCGTCGCCGCCTCCACGCTGCGCGACATGCCGACCTGGACCGAAGTGCCGAACTAGTACTGCAACGGCAGTTGGTCGTCGTGTGGTAGATCATCGTTGTGGTGGTCGATGTGGTGATGGGGCAGCTGGATCGGGTTCATGATCGGATCGCGGGACGGTTCAGGCGGTCGGAGCCGCGGGGCCGGGCTCGGGAGTATGTGTCCGGGCTGGTCGCGGGGTTGGAGCGGAAGAACGGCTGGACACTGGCGGAGCAGTCCGGTGAGGTGTCTCCGGATGGGATGCAGCGGTTGTTGCGCTGGGCGGACTGGGACATCGACGGGGTGCGTGACGACGTGCGGGACTACGTGGTCGAGCATCTCGGCGAGCCGGGCGGCGTGCTGATCGTGGACGACACCGGGTTCCTGAAGAAAGGTGTGCGCTCGGCCGGGGTGCAGCGGCAGTATTCCGGGACGGCGGGGCGGATCGAGAACTGTCAGATCGGGACCTTTCTCGCCTATGCCGGTGATCATGGGCATGCGCTGATCGATCGGGCGCTGTATCTGCCGGAGCCGTGGATCGCCGACCGGGACCGGTGCCAACGGGCGGGGATTCCGGATGAGGTCGAGTTCGCCACGAAGCCGCGGCAGGCGATGGGCATGCTGGCGCGGGCGTTCGAGGCGGGTGTGCCGTTCGCGTGGGTCACCGCCGATGAGGCCTACGGGCAGGTCAAGTACCTGCGAGCCTGGCTGGAGGAACACGACGCCGCGTACGTGCTGGCCACCAAGGTCAACGACACCCTGATCACCGCCGAGGGCACCGAACAGCGGGCCGATGAGCTGATCGCGGACCTGCCCGCCCGGGCGTGGCGGCGGTTGTCGGTCGGTGCCGGCGCGCACGGGCCGCGCGAGTACGACTGGGCACGGGTGCCGGTCCGGATTGGCTGGCAGGCCGGGCGCGGGCACTGGCTGCTCGCCCGGCGTTCGATCTCTGATCCGACCGAGATCGCCTACTACATCTGCTACGGGCCCCGCCGGTCCACCCTGCTGAACCTGGCCTGGATCGCCGGGGCGCGCTGGCGGATCGAAGAGTGTTTCCAGCAGGCCAAGAACGAAGCCGGACTGGATCACTACCAGGTCCGGTCCTGGCGGGCGTGGTACGCCCACATCACCCTGTCGATGCTCGCCCACGCCTGGCTCGCCGTCGCCAAATCCCTTGCCATAAAAGGGGAATCGGTATCGCCGAACCAGACATGATCAGCTTTACACTACCGGAGATCCGGCGCCTGCTCACCAAGCTGGTCCTGCGTGTCGCCGACGCCGCCGAACACATCTGGTCCTGGTCACGCTTCCGCCGCCGACGACAACACCAAGCCCGCCTCAGCCACTACAAACGCCGCGGCTACCCACTTCCTTAACTGCCGTTGCAGTACTAGAGCTCATCCGACCCGATCCGGCCCGGGATGGCCATCGCGTTCCGCACGGCGGGTGCAAACTTCCCGGGGACTTCCAGTCGAGCCGGCTCAGCACGGCGCCCGCCGCCACAGCAGCAACAGCCAGCACCGCACCAGCAGCGGACGCCTTCACCGACCTGTGCAAGGACAACGCCCGGCTCCGCCGGGCCAACCAGGAGCACACCGAGCACCTCGAGCTCGCCATCGCCACCATCCAGCGGCTCAGCATCGACAACGAACACCTCCGTACCGCTCTCGAAAACGCCCGCAACATCACCCACCTGGGGCCCCGACCAGCGCAAACACCGCGCCGCTAGGCCGAAAGGGTTACCGTGCGAAGAGAGCGCGACAACGCCGACGCAACGGAGGTGACTGGCCCATGGCCTCCCTGCCCGCACCCCGCCCGTCGCGGCGTTGTCACGCGTCGGACCGTCGGCGTTCGGCAGGTCGATGATGGCCGCGCTGCGCCCGCCGGTGGCGGTGGTGGAGGCCAAGCCGGTTCCGGAGATTCCGACGTCCCGGACGGGACGTTGGGCCTATGAGCCGAAATTCGATGGCTGGCGCTGCCTGCTGTTCACAGTGGACGGGTACTTGCAGTCCCGCCGGGAGACCGACCTGACGGCACGCTTCCCGGAGATCCCGGCGGCCGCGGCAGCGCTCGGCGACGTCGTGCTGGACGGCGAGCTCGTGGCGCTCAAGGACGGACGGCTGGACTTCGGCGCGCTGACCTCCACACCGCGCGGTCGTGCGGAAGCGGGCATCACGATCTACTTCGTCGCCTTCGACCTGCTCGCCGACGGCCGTACCGACCTCCGGCCAAAGCCCTACCGCGATCGCCGGAAGCGGCTGGAGAAGCTCTTCACCGGAGTCACGCCGCCCTTGCAGCTCGCTCCCAGCACCACCGACCAGTCCGTCGCCCTGACCTGGATGGATCCCGGCGTCAGCCAGGTGGGAATCGAGGGATGTGTTGGCAAGCAACTCGGTTCGCCTTATCGAGCCGGGAGGTCCGGATCGTGGGTGAAGATCCGGCAGATGGTCGTCGTCGACGCGGTCGTGGTGGGAGTGACCGGTACCGCGGACCGGCCCGACGAACTCGTCCTGGCCCGCCCCGACAGCACCGGGCAGCTCCGCAAGATCGGGCTATCCCAGCCGATCACCCCGGAGATCGCCTCCGAGGTCGCAGGTCAGGTGAGGGTGACCGGGGAGCCGCCGCAGAAGGTGTCGTCGGGAGTGTTCGGCCGCGGCCAGACACAGTTCCGGCCGGTGAAACCGGACGTGGTGGTGGAAGTCCGGGTCGAGGCCTCCGTCGCGACATTCACGAACCGCCTTCGACCGAGGGTGCACCGGGTGCGACCCGACCTCACCGTGCAAGACATGGGGGTATGAGCACGCCAAGCGCCGCCGGGAGGTCGACGGGTGAGGCAACCCGACTCCTGCTAGGTTGCCTTGCGTGTTCAAACCATCACGTATCGCATCCTCTGTCTTCGCCGCTGCCGGCGCCGCCCTCATCTCCGCCACGCCCGCGCTGGCGCAGGACAACAACAGCCTGCTGGAGTTCACCGAGGGTGGCATCCAGACAGCCAACAACCACAACCACACCGCCTGCGTCTGCCCCGTTCCGCTCACCGCTGGACAAGAACTCGCTATCGCTCCGGCACTCGGCAACTGGAAGACCAGCAATCGACCGAACCGGGACACCATCTCCGTCGACGGCAGCGCGGTCGATCGCCTCGTCGGACACTAAGCGCCTGGACAGCACGAGTTGTGTCTATAGCTGCTGTTCAGGTGTCGTTTGGGTCGGCATACGGATCGATGTCGGTTGCTTCGGTGTAGCCGCGGTCGATGACCTTGGTGCGGAGTTCATCGAAGTTGGGATCGAACCGTGTGGTGCTGATGGTTCGTAGTGCGTCGATCGAGGCTCGTGCGACGTAGTCCTGCTCCCACGGCGCGCCCTTGCCTAGGAGCATGAGCAGAATCTTGGTGCTGTCGTCCGGGACCGGTGCTGTTCGGCAGCGGTCCGCGACTTCGATGGCGTAGTGGTCCAAGCCGCCGGTGATGGCGAGTGTTCGGACTGTGAGCTGTGCCCACGTTGCTTCGGTGAGGCCGGTGACGAACGCCCACCGGCCCGCGGCACGGAGCGCGTCTGCGGGCACTGCCGCACGGTTGGCATCGAGCAAGGCTTGCCAGAACTCGGCGGCGACGTCGAGTTCTGGTTCACCGTCGGTGCTGCCTTGAACCAAGACAGCGACCCCTGAGGATGCTGCGGCAAGCGCCTCAGGACAGCCGCGGAGGGCCCGGAGGATGGCGGGAATCTCGTACCCTGTCTCGCCGCGGAGCATTCCGACGAGGAGGGTGTCGACCGCGTGGTCCGCATTTCGTTGTGCCGCGGCGATCAACTCATCTCGCAGGTTGGCGTAGAGCCAGGGGGTGGGTTGTGCGTACTTCAAGGTCAGCTCGAACGTCTCGACGCCAAATCCGGTGTCCCGGAACAGAGTGTCGACGCATCGAGCAAGCCAGTCCTTCGCGATTATTTCAAGGAATCTGCGGTTATCGGCGAGGACGGCCCGGTACTCCATGCTGACTGGACCAGGTATCTGGACGAGTTCGTCGAGTAGTTCGACGAACTGAGGGCGGATCACGCCTCCGTTGCGATACTCCCACCCTGCCAGCGAAAGAATTGCCTGCAGCCCTCGTCCGCGGCGGCTATTGATCGCGCGGAACAGCGCGTCGTGGTCATCGTGAGCAGCGTCTCCGCTCTCAGGTGCACGGTCAATTAGTTCCAGCGCCCAGCCCCAGACGGTGTCGAGGTGGTCGGCAAGTCGGGTGTTGTGATTCGCCAGCGCACGGACGAGGTCGACTGTCACCTGCTCGACGCGACTCCAGTCCGGCTCGAAGTCGAAATCGTCCTCCCCGAGAACGATCGGGGTCCAGCGTTCGGTCCGCACGAGCTGGGCCGCCGCAACGATGTCCGGTGCACTCTCGATGACATCGGCTGCCTTCTTGGCGACCGCGTCGAAATAGTGCAGGACGTACACAGGCTCCCGCAGACCGGTCACGACCGACACGGGATCGGCCGCCCACGCCTGCGGTTCTGCTTCGACGACACTTTCGAGGGTCCGGGCAAGTTCACGAGCAAGAATCATGCGACCGCGGCTGTCACCGTCGGGCCGCCACCGCGCAACCGTGTCGATGGCGTCGGCGACGGGCAGGGAGGACAGTTCTTTTACGCTGTATGCGGATTGCCCCGACATCATGGTGACATGATCAGTCCTGTGCTCGAAGAGCTCCTGAGGGAGGGAGCCGTGGCGCTCCTCCAGTTCCGCGATCCGGCTCTGCCAGCTCTCCAGTGCAGAGTCGGGCAGCACCGTCGACCAGTGCCAAGCGCGACGCAGTGCGGCCGGGATGGACTCGTCCTCACCGAACGGATCGTCTCCCGGTAGGCCGAGCGCTTCGGCCCATGGCGCGAGAAGGCCAGGCTCAGGGTCTGTAAGGAGCACGGCGTCGATGAGGTCTTTGTCGTCGCCGGTAGGAGCGAACGACGCGAGGCGGCGCGTGATGTGATCGATCTTGTCGTGGATCGAGACGTCGTCGGCGAGTACGAGGACGCGGCTGGTGATCCTTTCCCCGAGATCGCCGCTGATGTCCTTTGTCCAGTTAAGAAGGTTCGCGGTGGAGATGCCGAGGTTCGGTGCTTGCTGCAGTAGGCGCGCGAGGCCGTGGGCGAGGATCACGAGGTAGTGGCGATCGTGTTCGCCGAGGTCGGCTGTGAGGCGCGCACTGTCTCGAGTGATCCAGCCGGCCTGAGGATGTTGGGACGCTTCCCGTGTCTTGGCCGCGAGCATGCGAATACGGCTCGTGGCGTTGTCGCGGTTGAGCCCTGCTTCGAGTCGTTCGAGCACCAGCTTGTAGTAGTAGCGGTCGGTGTCGAGAGGAGCGCCATCCAGGATCGTCCTGGCCACGGTCTCCACCAGCGGGATCGTAGGATCAGCCTTTTTGATCACGTCGGCGCCGATCACACGAACCGACCGGTTGCTCGAATAGGCCGAGACGATGTCACCGACCGCGCTATGTCCGGCAGATCCCAGTTGGGATGCGAACAGCAACAGAGTGAACGCCACGTTCGCCCTGTCCTCTTCGAGCGTGCGCTGCTTCACGTCCTTCACCAGGCGCGCCAAAACGACGGCAACCTCTGCTGGCGCCGTGCGCCCGAGGCCCTCCAGCAGCGCCGCCCCCGGCCAGGTTCCGCTCGGCGCAGGTAGAGCGATCACGTCCGCGTCGTAGAGAGGAATAAGCCAGCCAGGGTCGGTCAGCAGCTCAAGAAATAGCCGGAGATGATGTTCGTTCAGCGCCAGATTCCGCAAACGCTCGACCTGGTCGTGGCCGCTCCACGGCTCGGCTGCCAAGGCCCGTAGTGCGCGGACGATCTCATCGGATGGCGTGAACATCCGGACGAACCATGCCACGGCACGGGTGTAGAGCGTGACTGCGGTTTGGGGAGTCGTCTGTGCGTGCAGAGCCTGGTTTGTCTCGCTGTAAAGCCGGGTGTACTCCTTGACCGGGTCGAGCTCGCCGCCCAGAGGATCGATACCGGCCTTCGACCGGAGATACTGCAACAGACGAGCGGCGTGATATGAGTCCCGATCCCGCTTCTCGGTGACGCGCCGCAGAACCTCCGTGAGCGCGGCCAGCGATGCATCGCCGTCATTATCCGGCCGCGCTATCTCCGACTCGTACCGCTGCCAAGCCTCACGCACGACGGAAAGACCCCCACCGGGCACCGGGCTGCTCTCTTTGACGACCGCATCGACCGCCTCGCGCACGTTGTAAGCCGCGCTCTCAGCAAGCCGAAGATCTGCCTCGTCGTCCAGCGAGTAAACGATCAACACCGACGCCGTCCGCAGGCACGCCAAGATCCTCGCGCCCTGTGTGGGCAACTCGCGCATGATCGTCGACGCCACCTCATCGGGCAGCTCCGGCAACGATCCACCGTCCTCCGTCATCGACACCACCTGTCCATTGTCGACATCGACTGTCCGTATTTGTCGGCAACGACACGCCACCGGGGCGAGTCATCATCGGAACGGCCGCCGCGCCGAGGCCCGAGTCTTAGCTGCGGGCGGCCGCATATTCGGCGTCGAGCCGGGCTTTGAGCGCGGCGGAACGGTCAGGAGTGCAAGTTTGGCCCGGCGCGTCGATATCGCAATGCAGCTTGATCAAGCGGGAACGGATCGCCCCTGCCGTGCGCCCGTACTGCTCGGCAAGCTGGTCGTGCAGCGCCGTCGGCGCCATGGTGGGGTCGGCGGCGAGCCACTGCTCGCGCAGCGCGGCTTCAAGCTCAGACGTCCACGAAGCATGGGAACGCGCGGGCCCGCCGGGCCTGGGCGGCAGAACCCGCCGGGCCGATGCGGCAACGGTCTCTGGCAGCAGCGGCCAAGATTTGCCGGAGGCTCGGGTATCGGAGATCTGCCGCTGAAGCCGCTCGATACGAGCCGTGTTACCGCGGGGAACCCCCCACAGCCTGCGCTCAAGCATCTCGACGCGCGCGTCCTGCTGCTCACGAAACCACTGCGCTTGCCGGCTGTGGAGCACGTGCGGGGCGAGCCGCCCGACCCGTTCGGGCTGTTCCTTAGCGAGCTGCCACGCGAGCCGGGCAGCAGCGATTGCGTCGTCAGTGCTGTTGTGCGCCTGACCGAGCCGGACACCATAGACCTTGCAGAGGTTGGTCAGCGAACGCTTCTCTTCACGCTCCGCGGGGTGCAAGTGGCGGTCGATACAGATCGGATCAATGACCGGGCCCGACAGGTCCAGCCCCCGACCGTGGTGGCGACGTAGCTCAGCATCGACCATGGTCAAGTCGAACGGGGCGTTGAACGCCACGAGCGGAACGGTGGCGGTCCAGATCCTGGCCAGATGGGAGCTGATATCCGCGATCACCTCGGCGGCCGGACGCCCATGAGCGCGCGCATGCTCGGTCGTCACTCCGTGCTTAGCAGTCGCGTCAGCGGGGATCTCGACCCCGGGATCGGCGAGCCAGGTCCTCACGTCGACCTGGGGTTTCTGACCTGGTCCAGTGGGCACGATGGCGATGACGGCCGCGGTGACGATCCGATCGCGGTGCGGATCGACATCAGTGGTCTCCAGGTCGAATGCGATCAGGGACCCGTGAGCCCATGACGCTACGAGGTTATTCATGCGCGGATAGTAAGACTCGGGTATGACAGTTCTGGAGCCACAGTGGCGCCTGCTCGTCGCCGTCGTCGCCACCCCATCGACACTCGCCTTAAGTTCGTGGTGTTCTCCGCCGAGACCATCGGCTCGGCATCTCGAAGCATCCACTGCCGTTGCGGGAGGCCCGGAGCACGTCACCCGGACTTGCCGATCTTGTCGGTGCCACCTGTCATCATCGGGAGAATTCCGACATCGACGATCAGGGAGGCACAGCATGAGCAACGATCACACTGTGCCCAGGATGTACCTGCGGCGTTTCGCCGAGCGGCGCCGCGACGAGTGGTTCGTCCGCGCCCGGTGCGTCGATGACCTCGAGCGCCACTTCCCGCCGAATATCCGCAAGGTCACTGCGGTCACCGACTTTTACGGCGAACGAGTCGAGAAGTTCCTATGTAACATTGAGAGCAAAGCGACTCCGGTCTTTCGGGCGTTGCTCGACGCCCCGGAAGGAGCGTTGCCAAGGTACTGGCCGGTCGACGGCGAAGATCGTGCAGCCCTCGCGTTCTGGATCGCCGCGCAGATCGTCCGCACCACCAGGCAGCGCCACCGGCTCGCGCACCTCGCCGGGGACGAGCAGAGGAATTTGGCGTTGCCACGCGCGCTGCGCTCGCAAGCCGGCCGGGACCGGCACGTCAAGTTCATCGCCGACCATCTGGCAAAACTGGCACTGATCGTTTTGAACCGGCCGTGGGGGCTGGGCTACAGCGCGCTGTGCCTGCTGACCAGCGACAGCCCGGTCGTGGTGATCAACGGACATGACGAGCCCGACCAACTCTTCGCCGCCGCCTACTGGGACGTCGTTCTGGCGCTCGACCCACACCGATTCCTGATACTGCCCGGCCGGTACGCGCGACGGAGCGAGCGAGCCAAACAGCGCGACCACCTTGCCATCCTGCCTGGCGGGCTGGGCGTGGCACTGAACTCGATCATCTTCGAGGCCGCCGACAGCCAGATCTTCTGTCACCCCGAGCACGACCCCCTCCCGCACCTACGGCTCGAGGGCCCACGACTGCCCGCGCCTTGGCGCGAAGATAGCCCGGCGAGCGCACCCGAGTGGCTGTTCGACTACGAGGTCGTACCACGCGGCCACACCATCGAGCGCCGCTGGCTCGACGAGCACCCTTGGCAGCAGCAGCCAGCCGAACCAACCGGCTGAACCGACACCTCAAGCCGTATCGACCGGGTCTCGGCCCTGCTCGTCACGCCTCGGGGCAACTGGCGAACGCATGGCTATGCAAGGCTCGTGCCCATGACCACACCGTCAGCCCTCGTGCTCGTGCCGTCACTAATAGCAGCGATCATCGCCGTCGTCGTGCCCTTGGTGTCGTTCAGGCTCGCGCTGCGCCAAGACCACAGTCGCTGGTTGAGGGAGCAGCGCGCACAGCTCTATGTGGATCTCTTGACGGAAACCTATGCCGAGCAGCAGTGGATCGAACAGGACATGGTAGACGAGGAAACCCGCAAGCGATTCGGAAGCCATTTCCCAGATCTCCGCCTCCCTCCTTTGGAACGTGCCCGCCTGGGCGTCCGCGCCACGATGTACGGGAGCCGGACGGTGAACGGCCTATTTAACCGCATTCCGGCTGAGGCTTTCTGGGGAAAGCCGCTGGGGAGGCAACCAGACGACGGCGACCGGATCGCCATGAGAGTCAGGATCGGCGCCATCGCGGATGAATTACAAGACGTCATCAGGCAAGAGATGCGAGCTGACGACCTACTTCCGAACGGAACATCACCGCTTCTTGAAGAACCCCATCCGGTCGAGCGAATGAGAAACAGAGACATGCCAACCTCTGCCGAGAAGCCATCAGAAGACGGGGAGACTTCACATCAAGCGTAATTGTGGGTGGCTAGGTTTAGAGTCCTGCAATGACTAACTACTTCAGTCTCATTGGCTCACTTCTCGCATCGATCGTCGCCCTGTGGATCGCCACCATGGGATGGCGGCGAGTCGACGATCGAGCCGAACAGGACAAGCACGAAGCCGCGGCCCGTGACCGGGCGCAGATGCTAGCCAGGCTGCTCGAACTTCACCTCGAAGCAGCTCATGCAAAGCATCTGACGAAAAACGATGCTTACATGAAAGCTCTTCTGTTGCAGCTCCCCGGCCATCTGGCAACGACACTGCGCGTCCGGCTGAAGATGCAGCACACGATGAAGGACGTTCCACTTGAGCCTGCAAGCGCCGCTCGGCTACAACCCCACGAGCAGCACGACGCCGGCCTCAAGTGGCTCATCTTCGACCGTTCGTCGATCCTGACTGGACGCGGCTGCCAGCCCTATCCTGAGTGGATCGAGGCCGAGTTGGCTTACGACATCGCTGGTCAACTCGGCGGTGACCAAGACGCAGTGCTCCACGCGCTATCGCAGGACGTTCGCGACCCAAAGGACGCAACCGTTGCCATCCTCAAGAACGTGAAGGAACTTCAGGAAACAGATGGCAGTGCACGCTAGGCAATAGAGTCTCCAGCCAACTGCGACGGCCCCCGCCATTCTGCGCGGACCACACGCGTCAAGACACGAGAGCGCTCCGCGCCAACGCCTAAAGCTTTGCGAAGCCCTTCAGCAGAGATGGGCCGTTGGTGCAGCTCCCGATGCCGGGCATCCATCTGCTTCGCCCGCTCAACCAAGCCGCCGTCAAGTCCGACTGGGGCCACGCTCGATGCCTCCGATGAGGCTTCCCGAACCACGTCTACCGGGATAGCGACGTTAGGAGACTGCGTGCCGTGCCGAAGGTCCGCGAGCGCCTGAAGCAAACCCGGCCCCACCTCGGACCAGCCGATCAGCAACACCGGCCCTACTGCGTCGAAGAGCGCCTTGCCGATCTCTCCGGCGATCAGAGGCTCGGCCACGTTCAGCGCCAGCGTCACCGCGCTAGCGAGAACAAGGAGTCGTCTTGCCGAGCGCTGCACCTCAGGAGCTGCACCATGCGCCGACAGGCGACGGATCGCCACCAGCAACGCCACGACCGTCAGGTCTACCGCGGGGGCGACCAACGGCGCGACCCACACCGGGACACCAAGCCGGAGTGCGAGCGCGAACACATTGCCGAACCCGAAGAGGAACGTCAGCCCGACCACGGCCCCCACCATCGTGGTCACAGCCGACACAACTGGATCGCGACGGTCCCCCACCGTCACCGTCCACACCCCCTGGCAACGCCGCCCTCCAACATGGCTGGACCAAGCGACAGAACCCGGCATCCGCGAGCCCGAGACGAGCCCGAGAGGTCCGAAACAGTCCGACACCAGGCGACATACCCCGACACCCAGGATGTGCCGCGACCAGACGAAAAGGTCTTGTCCGGCATCATTCGACATCATCCGACATTGAAAGCAGCTCACTCTTAACCAGCGGGTTCGGGGTTCGAGTCCCTGATGGCGCACAGTAGTGAATCGAAGCCCACCTGCGGGATTCTCCACAAGAGGATCTTGCCGGTGGGCTTTGATCTTGGGTGGGCCGAATGAGGTCGTACCTGTCATGCCTTTAATCGCGAGCGCTCCGTGAAGAACCCTTCTCGACCCCGTTCCCTTTCTTGTGCGGCCCGCCGAGGGCACGTCACCGCAGGTGAACGGCGCACCCGTATCCGTCGGCGGGCTCGCCCGCGTTCGATCCACCAATCGGCCGTCCGAGCTGTGTCGCGGGCCGCGATTACTCGCTGCCGATGACGGTCAAGTCGTCCCAGTACGAGATGACGGTTCTCCGCGCGCTTCGGAGCAGCACGTCCAGCAGTGTCAGGCTGCGAGAGTCGCGGGTCGGCTTGCCCGCTTCGGCCGCTTTTCGTGCCGCGTCGTGCACGGGGCGCAGCAGGTGTGGTTGCACGATCACCACCTGGGTCTTGTCCAGAGTGGTCCGCGCCCGCAGTGCGGTCACGAACCCAGACAATTCCGTGTTCCGGGTCCCGTCGAGCCAGGCCGCCGGGCAGGCGATCCTCGGGGTGGTGAAGCGTTCGACGAGCGCCCCATTGTCCAGCAAGCGCAGGTTCTTCACCGCTTGCGCCACAACCTCCTGATACGCCGTCACCGCGACGTTTCGGGTCGGCGAGGTGTTCAGTGCGCCCTTGACGTGGATGGCGGTCAGCGTGCCGTCGGCGAGGTGCAGGAAGTCGGCGACCTCGCCCGCGCCGTCGTCACAGACGAGCCAGCCGTTGGTGTAGGTCGATTTGACCCAGGCGAACAACGAGTAGTCGTTGGTCAGTCCGATCGCGTCGTGGATGGCCTGGTCGCCGCGCACCGGTGGCTTTTCCTGGTTCACCTGGTGAGCACCGAAATCGGTGAACTCCAGGTTGGCGAACGGCGGTGCGGACTGGTTCTGGAGGTTGATCTGGTACTCGTCGAACGTGTGCCCTGACTCGTAGTAGATCCTCAACAGTTCACCGTTACCGATGGCGTCCCGGATCTGCCGTGCCATCGCCTCGTTCGACGGTGTTCCGGTGAAGCGAACGTCCAGCTCGAAGCCGTCTCCCCGGGCGACCGGTTTGATCGACAGTGAGCCGGCCTCGGCCCCCTCGCGACCGACGACCGCGGTGAACGCCGGGGACTGGGGGTGCCCGCGCACCTCGAGGAACGAGTTGCGCAGCAGCTCCGCGCGTTCCGTCAGTTCCGCGTCCGGGTCCGCCGTATCGGGGAGTTCGTCCGGTTCGGCGATGGTGACGTCGTACGCGCCGAACACGTTGGCCAGTTCGGTCTCCGGCACCGCCAGTTGCCAGAACTGCTCCTCCGGCGGTTCGACCGCGAGAGACTTCTCGATCAGGGCGACGGTTTCGGTGGCGGCGGCGAGGAACGTCGGCAGATCGACCCGGAACTTCCAGTAGAGGTGCGACTTCGCCGGGCTGACCGTCAGCCTGCCGCGCACTACGGCGCATTCGTCCAGGGGCACATAGTCGATCGCGGCCGCGCTCAACGCGAAGCTGCCGTCCTCATCGTCGAGCACCTCCTGGATCCGCAGCCCACCCAAGGTCTTGCTGTCGGCCTTGGTCGCGCGGCGGCGATGAACCCCGCGTAGCCACACGGTCTTCCCGTCGCCCTGGAACGTCCCCCGCAGGATCGCGCTCGGCAGATATCGATAGAGCTTGTTGAACCTCTGCAACCACTTGCGCAACGCTTCGTCGCTCACCGGTGTGTGTACCACCACGAAGGCTCCACAGCGCACCGCGACCGTCAACTGATTGCCGACGTCGAATACCTGTTGGTGTTCTCCGGACCAGCTCGGCATCGTGCGACGCTCACGAGCCGACGCATACAGGCCATCGACGCCCAGCTCCACCAGGGATCCGATTCCTTCGATCCGATCGGACTCGGCGAGCACGGCCTCACCGAGGCACCGAACCGATTGCGCCCGGCCCCGCGACTCCAGTGCGGTCCGGAGGAAACTGACGAGCGAGCGGAACGCGGCTTCCGGGTCCGCGTCCGGATGGCAGTGCAGCAGGGACACCGAGAAGGTCGGTGTCAACTCGGCCAGACCGTCCAGTCGGGGCACTTCGGAGTCCATAAGGGATTTATCGAGGTCCATCGCGCTGCCTTCCTTTCAGCACCGTGACGGCGCTTTCGGGAAGCATGAACTCGCCACGCGTATCGAATGTGGATCAGATGTGGAGCACTCACGCCGCCCGGTCAGCTCACGTTCCAACCCGCTCGTCGGCGAAGCCGGTGCTCCGGTCCGCACACGAACAGTGGTGCCCGTGAAATTCGTTCCCCGCTTCCTCACCGTCCCAGCGCGCCCCATAGGACCGGCCCGGCAAAAGTCGCCGGAATCGCTGGTGTATTTCTCCCGCGCGGTCCACCGGTTGTCGGTGACCAGCGTGCGGACCGGTGGCATCGCGCAATGTCCACACCTGGCGCGGAATGCGATGTCCGGCGAAACGCACACGCAGATCGAACAGATCACAGGGTTGTTCCAGTTCACGCACAACGTACGACCGCAGCACCTGAGGCCGGGGAACGCGGTACCTCATGGCGAAGGCGTGCGTCTCGCCTTTCGCGAGTGGTTCGGGCGCGGTGAGGGACAGACGGCCTCGCGCCGTACCACCGGAGCGCAGGGTGCCCCCGTAGAGCACGTCCACCTCGAGCGGGCCCAGCAGTTCGAGCGTCGGCGAGGTGAAGTCGAGTTCGTGCAGCCCGTCGTGGTCGGCGACGATGCGGTACTGCTCCAGCACCTCGTGTTGCGGCAGGTCCAGCGTCACCACCACCTGCAG
This sequence comes from Amycolatopsis sp. PSD-21, assembly GCF_055561455.1. Classification (NCBI taxonomy): domain Bacteria; kingdom Bacillati; phylum Actinomycetota; class Actinomycetes; order Pseudonocardiales; family Pseudonocardiaceae; genus Amycolatopsis; species Amycolatopsis sp. PSD-21. The sequence goes on from NZ_CM145712.1 coordinate 7,440,806, forward strand.
CTCCGCGATGTGCCAGGCACCTTCCGGGAACGGTGGGACGGTCGCCACCAGTTCCGCGAGCTGATCGATGGCCTCGTCGACCCGGCGGCGCACGGTACGCGCGTCGCGATCGATCCGGAGTGCGGCCCAGCCGACGCGATCCCGGTACAGCGGCATACGCACCTCGGGGGTGAGCCCGAAGGCGGCCACGGTGACCAGCCGCATGTCCTCCGGCAGTTGCTCGGCCAATCCGGTCAACCGCGCCACAAGCTTCTCCCGGATGGCGACCGGACCGTCGTCCTCCGCCACACCGCACAGCACACGCAGCGTCGGGCCGATCCGCTCCCCGATCCTCCCCGCGTGCACCCCGCGGCCCTTGCGCAACGACTTGAGTTCCCGCACCAGTTCTTCATGGGTGTTCATCAGCAAGCCTCCCCGTCGAGCTTCGACGACCGGCAGCTTGCGACTGGCGAGTGGACCAGAAGTGGACACGTCGTGGATCAGCCCGTACGGCGGTTGTGCGCGCCCGATGAGATGCGAGCCGAAATTACGTCGTTTTCGGTGACACACGAACGGGCGCTTGCACGACATAGTGATGGACATCAAGCTCGCAGACAGGGAGGCGGAGTGGATTTTCGGATGCTGGGCCCGGTGGAGGCATGGCATGACTGCGCTCCGGTACCCCTGGGCGACCAGCAGCAGCGCTTCGTGCTCGTCGTGCTTTTGTTGCACGCCAACAAACCGCTTTCCGCCGACCGCCTCACCGAGATCATCTGGGGGGCCAACCCCGAGCGCCGGACCCTGGTCCGCGGCTACATCAACAAGTTACGCAAGGCCTTCGGCCCGGCCGACGACGTCGCGATCGAGACCACCGCGACCGGCTACCTGCTGCGGGTTTCCCCGGAACAACTCGACCTCCATCGCTTCGATCAGTGGCGTGAGCAGGCCCGTCAGGAGCACGAGCCACGCCGTCAGATCGAACTGCTCCGCGCCGCGGTCGACCTGTGGCGCGGGCGCTTCCTCGAGGACATCGACATCGACCGGGTGGGCGGCACGGATGTGATCTCGCCTGCCGACAGCTATCTCGACACTGTCGGCGATCTCGCCGAACTGGAACTGGAAACCGGTGACCATCGATCGGCGCGCGACCGGTTGCGCCGCATCGTCGGCAAGGAACCGGACCGTCAGCGCCACGCAGAGTTGCTGATGCGCGCACTGCTCGCCAACGGTGATCGAGTGGAGGCGATCCGGGTTTTCCACAGCACCCGCGCCGCGCTGGCCGAACTCGATCTCGAGCCGAGCCCGAAGCTGCGCAACATCGCCGCCCGGGCCGAACGCGGTGAGCCCGCCAGCTCCCTGCCGTCCCGGCCCGGTGGTTTCACCGGCCGCGAAGACGAACTCGACCTGATCGCCACGGCGGCGAGCACCGGAGAGAACGCCGTGTGGGTCAGCGGCGCGCCGGGGGTGGGCAAAACCGGCCTGGCAGTGGAAGCCGCACACCGGCTGCGGGACCGCTTCCCAGACGGCCAGTTGCTGTTACGACTGAACGGCTTCACCCCGAACGTCGCCGCGATGACCATGGGCGACGCGCTCACCCAGCTCCTGCTCGAGCTCGGGGTACCCGCCGAGCAGATCCCCGCGGCACCGGGGCGCAAGATCACGATGTACCAGAACGAGTTGTACGGGACCCGGACCTTGATCCTGCTGGACAACGCCAAATCCGCCGAGCAGGTCCGCGCCCTGCTCCCGGACGCCCCGGACTGCTTCGCGATCGTGACGAGCAGGCGGGTGGGCGAGCCTGACACCGGGCAGCAGGTACGGCTGGCTCCGCTGCCACCGGACGACGCCGCCGCGTTGTTCTGCACGCTGACCGGCCCGCTGCGGGTCACCGGCCGGGCCCGCGAGGTGGCCGAGGTGGTCAAACGGTGCGGTCATCTGCCGATGCCGATCCGCGTCTCCGCCGCATTGTTCCGCCGGCACGACCGGTGGCCTCTGGAGCACCTGCTCCGGTTGCTGGCCGAAAGCGGCCCCTGGCACGCGGACACCGGTAACGACGCCGGCGCCGCGGCCGTCCGGGTTTCCTACCAGCAGCTGGGCGAGCACCAGCAGGAGATGTTCCGCCTGCTGGGGCACACACCGGGACCACACGTCACCGTGGCGGGTGCCGCGGCGCTGATGGACAACGCCCTCATCCACGCCCGGCTGGTGCTCGACGAACTGCACGAGGTGTGCCTGGTCGAGGAGCTCACGCCGGAGCGGTACCAGATGCTGGACCCGCTCAAGGAGTTCGCCGCGGCCGAGGCCGGCGAGCACACCGGTGCTGTGCTCCGGCTGCTCGACTTCTACCTGGTCACCCTGGCGGACGCGGCGGGGACGGCCTATCCGTTCGAGCGCGCCCGCCTGCCCACGGTGACCCGGACATCGCCGGTGGCCCGGACCTTCGAGACCCCCGAGGCCGCGACAGCATGGATCACCGCCGAGCGGGACAACCTGGTGGCCGCCATCCGCTACGCGGCCACGCACGGCATGCCCGAGCACGCCTGGCGGCTGGCGGTGCTCATCTGGCGCTACTTCCACACGACGAGCCAGTTCGACGACTGGGCCGAGACGATGGAACTGGCCCGGCGACTGGTGACCGCGAACGAGGACAACACGGTCGGCCAGGCACACGTGCTGCTCAGGCTGGCCACCGTGCACAACCGCCGCGGCGAACTGTCCGAGGCCTTGGAGCTGGCGCGGCGGGCACTGCCCTGCTGGGCGCGGCTGGGCGACGCGAGGGGCGAGGCCACCACGTTGTGCGCCATCGCCATCCCGACCATGGAACTCGGCAGGCACGCCGAAGCGATCACTCACTTCGAGGCGGCGTTGGAGAAGTACGAGGAAGTCGGTGATCTGCGCGGGCAGGCACACGCGCTGAGCAATCTGGGCTACCTCAACGAGTTGCACGGCGAACTGGACGTCGCGTTGCGCCAGCATCGCGCCGCGGTGCCGATCCTGCGCGAAATCCGGCACACGCAGGGGCTGGCGCACGTGTTGAACAACCTCGGTTCGGTCCGGCAGCGCCTCGGTTTCCCGAGCGAGGCGCTGGTCGACCACCAGGAGGCGCACCACCTCGCCGCCGAAGCGGGTGACGAGTGCGTCATGGCCTACGCGCTGTCCAACATCGGCAACGTGCACCGGTCGGCGGGCCGGATCCGCGAAGCCGAGCGCTACCAGGAAAAAGCCGCCGCCATCGCGGCCGGGGTCTTCGACGCGGACCTCCGCACCCGGCTCTTCCGTGACCGTGCTGCGACCGCGCAGGCCAAGGGTGACGACGTCGAGGCGTTGCGCCTCTACGAGGCCGCACTGGAGCTAGCGGCCACGTCAGGTAACCGGGGGCATCGCGCTCACGCCGATCGGGGTGTCGCCCAGACCCTGCACCGGCTGGGCCGGCACGGGGACGCCGTCGCGAACTGGGAGGCGGCCGAAAAGGAGTTCACCGCGCTGAAACTGCCCGAGGCCGACCAGGTGCGGGCCGAACGGGCGGAACTGACCTGCGCCTGCCGCGACGGAGTGGGCTGAGCCTCAGACTCGCTGGTGCAGCGCTTGCCGCAGTTCCGGGTAGACCTCGCGGACCGAGGCGTGGTTGTGCCACCGGCCGATGTTCCTGGCCAGTTCCCGCAGGTCGAGCCGGATCGTCGCCGAATCGACGTGGGCCGCGTCCTCCAGTGTTTCGCGCAGGGTTCGGCAGCTCTGGTCGACCTCGCCCGCCAGGGCGTAGGCCAGCGATCTGCGGACGCCGAACCGCGCCCGCGTGCGCCGCGAGTCCGTGGGCAGCCGGGTCAGTTCCCGGTCAAGGAGTTCGGCCGCTTGCCCGGGCCGGCCGAGGTCGCACAACGACCAGCCCCGGGCCAGCTCGATCGGGTCGGGAGCCGTGGAGCCGAGCACCGGATACGCCGATGGGTCCGTGCCAGCCGCGTCGAGGTGGAACAGGGCCTTGTCCAGCGCGCGTTCGTACTCGCCGCGATCACCGGCCAGGGCGTGGCCCTGTGCCTCCCGCCGTGCGGCCAGAGCGAGGGTGCGCGGACCGGCTGGTCCCGCCTGCTGGGCCCGGCGCGCCAATTCGATCGTGGCGATCGGATCGTGCCGGTAGAGCGCGAGCCCGGCTTCCCGCACGAAGGCGTAGCTGACGATCTCTTCGTCCCCGCCCGCGACGGCCAGTTCCGCAGCCTTCCTCGTCCAGAACAGCGCGCGCCGGTCGTCCCCCGCTTCCTGCTGCATCCATCCGGTGTACTCGGCGATCCGTGCGGCCAGCAGCAACAGGTGCGACCTGGTCGGCTCCGGATTCTCCCCCGCCAGCGCGCCGAGCATCTGCACCTGCGCCGTCAGCGATTCCAGCACCACCACGGGACTTGTCTGCATACCGAGGCGTCGCAGGTGCTCGAAGGTGGTCCGGATCCCGACGACCACCCGTTCGTCCGGCACCGGCCGCGGCCCGCCCGTGAGCGTCACGCCGAGCACGGTGCCGGCCACCAGAACCTGGCGGCGGTCGAGGGTCACCGCGCTCTCTTTCGCCGCCCGCGACGCCGCCAGCAACGCGCCGCCCGCGCCGAGCGCCCCGTCGCAGACCCGGGCCATCGAATCGTGGGGCGTTTTCACCCCGTTTTCGATCTTGCTGAGATAACCCTTGCTGTAGTGAATGCGCTTGGCCAGCTGGCCCATCGACAGGCCGGCGGCGATGCGGTATTCACGCAGTAATTCCCCAAATGTTCCGGTCACCAAAGCCTCCCGCTCCGACTGACTTCGAGTACAGCACCTGCCCCGGACCCGCGCAATCACCCGGTCGCCCGCGAAATGCTCGCGGGCGACCGGGGGACGCGTTCGGCGGTAACTCAGTCGTGCCAGGGGTTTCCGTCCGGATTCGGCGCGGAGGTGGTGGTCGGCGGCGTGGCGGGCGGCTCGTCCGAGGGCAGGGCGAAACCGCTGGCGGAACCGGCCACGGCCAGGCACAACATGGCGGTGCCCGAGGCGACGACGGCGGCGAAAGTGGGCATGAATTTGGACATGACGAATCCTCCTGAGGAATTGGCGAATTGATTTCGGGCTTTTCCGGATCTGTTCCGGTGCCCATATCGAGGATTCATCAGATCCCGGACGGCCAACAAGGAGGTGACCGTTTCCCCCGCTGCGGTCAACGGGAAACGGGCGGGCATCCACACCTCGTCCACTTCTGGTCGACAGCGGCGGTGGAGTCTGCCCCGGTACTCACCGGTGTGGTACCGGTGACGATCAGGAAGGGTGGGTTATGAAGGAAAATGCGGCCTACGACGTCGCCGTTTCGTTCACCGAGCAGTCGCGGTCCGCGGTCGGCGAGGTGGTCGAGACGATCCGGCAGCGCGGACTGACGGTCCTGCACGAGCCCGACCAGACCCACGAGTGGTGGGGACACAAGGACCGGGGGGACCTGCCGGCCGCACCGGTGCGCTTCTTCCTGCCCTTCCTCTCCACTGTGGACGATTTCGGTGCCGCGATGCTGCGCGCGGTCAAGAACGGAGACGAGCACGTGCTGCCGGTGCTCGTCGGTGAGCTCACCGTGCCCGCCGAGCTGCGACACCCGCACGTGAGCTACCTGCGGTTCGACACCGCGCGGCCCGACCTGCTCACCGAGACGCTGGCCGCCCGGGTCGAGGCCGCCGAGTCGGCGGGGGCCGAACAGGCACCGGTCGCCGAAGTGGTGACCGGCGCCCGGCGGCTCACCTGCACGCCGACCGTGCCCGCCACGTTCAGCCGGTACGCCGAACAGGAAGCCACCCTCCGATACCTGGGTGACCAGCTCACCGCGGCGATGCCGGGCCTGGAGCGCAGTGGGTTCGTCGGCACGGTGCACCGCGGTGATGCGCGGATCAGCGTCCGGGTCGAGCAGGCCGGTGACACGGTGTACGCGCTGGACATCCAGCGCGGGGGCATCGGCGGGGACGAGACGGTGAACTTCGTGGTCGGAAGGCACCAGACCGACACCGGCGGCGTGTGCAGCAACGGCTGGGCCCGCCCGGTGTACAGCACCGAAAACGATGCCGCCGTACTCGAACTGCACAACTTCTCGGTGCTCGGCCGCAGCACCGGCGAGCCCCGCGTCTACCGCCGGGAAGACCTGTTCGCAGCATTGTGGCAGCGCATCAACACCGAGGTCGCGGCCGTGGTTCGCTGACCCACGGAAAAGCGCCCCTCACCCGGAACGGGTGGGGGGCGCTTTTCGCCGTCGGTCACCGGTGCCCGCGGGCCCGGTCCAGCACTTCTTCCAGTCGCAGCGGACTCGGTGGGTGGTGGCTCAGGCACAGCGGCACCCGCATCCGGCGGAAGGCGAAGTTCTCGCCGGTGGCATAGAACTGCCCTCGTTCCAGCCGTGAGATGTTGCCCACCGAACTACTCTTCGCCTTGGCCATCTCGGTCGCGGCGGCCACCTGCGCCGGGCTGTTCAGCCTGCCGAAGAACTGCGTCGTGGCATTGCCGACCACCTGGTTGTGCACGCCCTTCGGTGCCTGGGTGGCCAGCACCAGGCCGAGCCCGTACTTGCGTGCCTGGGACGCGAGCAGGATGGTGCTCTGCGTGCTGGCCGTCAACGCCGTAGACGGTGCGATGGTCTGTGCTTCGTCCATCACGAACAGCCCGCCGAGCGGCCGGTCCACGGCCGGATGGCGTTTGATCCAGGCGAACACCTCCCACTGGAGCTGGCTGACGAAACCCTGCCGCTGCTCCTCCGAAGGCAATCCGATGAAGCTGATCACCGAGATCCGCGCCCGCTTGCCCGTCGAAGGTGTGAGCAGGACCCCCGGATCGGTCGCTTCCCCCGGCCCGCCGAGGAGCGGGTCGTTGACCACGGCCGCCCGCAGGGTTTCCGCCAGATCGGCCGCCATCGCGGTGCCGGTGCTGAGCTTGCTCACCCCCTCCGGCAGTTCGGCGAGCAGTTCGATGAACCGGTTGAGGTCCCGCTTCCCGGAACGGGCGTAGTGCGTCAGCGCCTCGCGCAGTACCGCCCGGCCGCGAACGGCCCCCTTGGTACCGTTGGCGACCCTGGCGTGCGGCACCAGCCGGGCCACGGCGGCTTCGACCGAGGCCGCGAACTCGTCGGCGTCCTCGCGGACGTCGGCGAAGTCGGGCAACGGGTGGAAGCTGAGCGGACGTCCGCCGGCACGGCCCGGTGTCCAAACCACGACCTCGGTGTTGGTCAGGTATTCCGCCGACTTGGCAACGTCCCCGGGTAGCCAATCGCCAGGCGGTTCGGGCCAGGCGTCACCAAGGCGCGCCAAGTCGTTGTTGGGGTCCAGCACGATCGCCGACACCCCGCGCAGAGCGCACTCCTCGACGATCCGGCGCAGCAGCACGGTTTTCCCGCTGCCGGACCCCGCGAACACGATGACGTGCTTGCGCAGCGACTCCAGTTCGATACGGATTTCCCCGTCGAGCCCGAGCACGAGTTCCTCGCCTGCTGGTGCGACCGGCATCGTCGGCGGGGTGGGCTTCGGCTCGACGGGGGATGGGGTGGCGAGTCTCGCCGGGGCGAGTTCCGGCGGAGGCCGTGTTTCCTGGTGGCCGCTCCTGGTCTGGGTGGGCGGAGGCAGGATGTGGCGCAGCAGCGTCCGGCCGCTGGCGGGCTTACGCGCCACCAGCCAGGTGAGTAGCCGGTGGGTCGGCGTGGCCAGCATTTCCCGGAGCGCGCTGAAGGTCCGTAGATCCTCGTCCGACATGTCGAGGCGCCGCACCCCCAGCCGCTCCAGCGCGGTGAACTCCTTGCGGGTGGTCGGCCCGGTCCAGCCGCGGTTGCCCCAGCGGATGAGCACGAGGTGCCGATCCTTGGCCCCGGCCCGGATACCCGCCGCGTCGCGGGCGTTGCGCAACCGGTGCAGCACCGTCGTGCCGTGGGCCCCGGAAATGACCCGGAAGGTCCACTGCTCCTGGATGTCCAGTGCGTCGTCGAGGAGCCGGCGCAGCCCGGCGTGCAGCCTTTTGTCGTCCGACAGCGACTCCGCCTGCCACTTCAGGTCGTCGTTGCCGACCTCGGTGATCCACGCCTTCAACCCGGCTAGCAGCAAAGGCGGAGTGACCTCATTTTCGTTGTCCCTGCTGATGTTCAGCTTGCTGAGGTCGACCTCACTCCGCAACCGGGCGAACTCCTCGTCGAGTTCGTTGAGGGACTGATCCGGCAGGATGGTCACGGGTGCGGGCTCGACCACCTTTTCGTCGAATGAACCCAGTTCCCGGATCTCACCGTGCAGGCAGGCTTCGGCGTGGGCGTGGATCCGTTTGAGCAACTGCCGCGGCGTGTAACTCGTCCAGTTCTCACCGAACGCACTGGCGGCCACGGGCCAGGTCGAGTGCGGCGCCGTGACCCCGTGCTTTTCGTAGATCACCCGAAGCCACTTCTCGACCAGCCGCTTGCCCAGTGCCGGATCCTGGATCGCGCCGAGGAACGAGGTCTGGGTGAACCGGTCGCCCACCGTGTCGCTGGCCACGTTCTTCAACCGCATCCAGGTGTTGGGCAGGCACGCCACGATGGTCAGCGTCCGCTGGGTGGATTCACGCAGCGCCATCAGGCCGTCGGAGATCAGCGCGATCTCCCGGGTCACCTCGGCGTCGGTCTCCTGGGTGTCGAGTACGTCCTGCCCCTTGTTGACCAAGGTGTCCAGCTGGTCGACCCCCACGACACATGGTCCTGTCAGGGCGAGAACGCGGGAAATGTCGCGCACGAGCACGCGCGGCGACTTGGCGCGGTGCTGCATGCCCCAGAACCGGCGGTCGTCGTTGCTGCCTTCGTGGCCTTGGAGGTACTCCAGGCCGATGTCCGCGGCGTCGGATCCGTAGAGCACCAAAGCGCGGATGGTGTCACCGCATTCCACGGCGATGCGGCCGTCAGCCCGCCTTAGGCCGTTGAGCAGTGCACGCAGGTGGTCGGGCCGCAGTTCCGCTTCGCCCACGATGGCTCGGCTGACCTCTTCGGACACCGCGGCACCGGCGCACAACTGCCGCAGCAGCACGGTGAGCTGACGCTCGCCCTCGTCGTTGGCCCGGTGCAGTTCGCTGCGCATCGCCTCGGCGATGTCATCCCAGAACGCGGCCCCGGTGGTGAGCTCGACCAGGAAGAAGTAGCCGCCCTTGCTCTGCACCATGCGGCGCACCGTGCCGAGCAGATGGGTCTTGCCCACCCCCTTCTCCCCCTGCACGGCCACGCCCACCGGACTCGGGCCGGTGCTGGCCCTGGCGTCCTCGATGCCCGCCATGATGTTGTGCTCAACCCTGGCGTGCAGGCCGTCGATATGCGAGGGCGAGGTGTGCCAAACATCGTCCGGGGTCTCGGCGGAGTTGAACCGCAGGACGGCCAAGACCTCGCGTAAGTCGTCGGTCATGATTCCTCGATCACGATGAGATGCTTGTCCTCGCCACCGACCCGGACGGCGGCGGCGTGGTCGGCATCGGTGAGCACCTTGCGGTTGGAGTCGGGGGCCAAGTGGACCGTGCCCGTCTTCGCCATTTTGACCAGCACCGCGTCCACCTCGTCCTTGTCCGCGCCGTTGAGCTTCGGCCGCAGCCGGGCCAGGCGGATCCAGTCCTGCACGCCCACCGACAGCTCGGCGTAGACGCCGCGGATGAGCGACTCCAGGTCACCGGACCGCAGCGCTTCGGCCAGCAGACCGCGCTGACGCAGGAAGGGCACCAGCCGGCGCAGCAGGTCGAGCTGCTGCCTGGCCTGCGGCCCCGAGCGGGGCGGCAATTCCGAGCGAACCAGGTCTGTCATGCACCAGTCGATCCCCGCGTCGGTGATCCGGTGCACGAACGGCCGGACGTTCGTCGAACTCTCCAGCAGTCCGGCGGCGTTCAACCGGTCGCGTTCGGCTGGACCGAGCCGGACCTTGTGATCCTTGACCAGCTCCGTGTTGAGCATGTCCCGGTTGGCCAGCACCAGCGCCAGCAGTGCGGCTCTGGCATTCGTGGAGTACTGCTCCGGCATATCGCCGCCTTTCATTCGGTGAACGCGTTGATCCGTCGATCGATCCGGCTCAGCAGTTCCCTCGTCGCGTCGAGGAGCGCGCGGGGAGCGGGCACCCCGGCGCCGTCTCCGTGGGCTCTGCCGAGGAAGTCCAGGTCCGCCGACCGGTCGAGCAGCCGGGCCAGGTCACCCTCGTCCAGCGCGGTGGCCATTCCGCGCACGGTGTCCTCGATCAGCACGAAACGTTCGGCGTAGGGCAGGGTGTCCGGCAGCGCGCGGAGGGCGTCCGCCGCGACCTGTAGCGCCTCCTGGTCCGGCCCTGCCCCGGTGGCGGTGAGCAGGTGGTGCAGCTGTCGGGCCACCCGGACGGGCCGCACGTCCGGAGTGAATTCAAGGTGGTGCAGATTACGCACGAAACCTGGCAGTTCGTCGCGGTCGATGCCGCGGGCGAGCAGGCAGAACAGTTGCCGTTGCCTGCCATCCGGCCCGAGCGTGTGCCGCAGGAACCGTTCGGACTCGGTGATCTGCCACCGGTTCAGCGGTCCCTCCACCACCAGGCACAGGTGCTGGGCCGAATCGGTGGCCTCGGCCAGGAACCCTGGGTCACCGGACAACGATCGGTCGGCGCGCACTCCGAGCAGGCGCAGTTCTTGGATCAGTTCGGCGGCGACCTTGGACTGCCGTGCACTCGACACCAGCACATCCAAGTCGAACTCACGGCACCGGTCCCGCGCCGCGGCCACATAGGCGTCGCGGTTGTCGGCCAGCACGTCGGTGCGGTCGAAGTCCTGCGCGATGACCGACGCGACCGTTTCCAGCGCGTAGGAGATCTGGTCCGCCTTGGGCACCTCCTCATCCAGGACCGGCAACTGCTCGCCGAAGCTCCAGTAGGAGACGTAGGGCACCGTGAGGTGACGCATCATCAGGCCCACAGAGACGGTTTGCGCCAGCCAGTTTCCGAACAGCGGCGCCACGGTCTCGGCGCACTTGCGCTGCCACTGCTCGGCGCGCTCGTACTCGACTCGATTGTCCAATCTGGACAGAATGGGGAGCACCGAGTGCCGGGGGCGGTCGTAGGGCAGGCGGTCACGGGCGCGGTCGGCCCGCTGGGCGACGTCCACCACGTCGTCCAGGTTCTGGTCGTTGGCGGTGAACACCACGACCAACCGGTCCGGCAGATGCGCTGTGCAGATGCCGGCGATGTCGGACACACCGGTCCGGCTGTCGAGCAGTACGAAGTCGTAGTCCTCGGTCCAGACCGCCCGGCACGCCTCCAGGTAGGCGGCGAAACCGCGCTGGTACAGCTCCTCCCAGTTCAGCTCCTGCATGCGTTTCGAATAGGAGTCGTCCAGCTTGCCGGAAACCATGCGTCCGGCGGCCAGCAGGTCGAGCCTGCCACCTTCGACGCCGACCCGGACGGCGTAGGACTCCAGATCCCGCGGGGCCACCGGTGATCCGGCACCGCGCAGGAAGTCGTGCGCGAGGTCGACGACCCCGCGTTCCGGCTGCTCGACCAGTTTCGGCCCGAAGTAGTGGTGCAGCCCGGGTGCTTCGAGATCCCAGTCCACCGTGAGCACCCGGTAACCCCAGCGCGCCAGCAGCACGGCCACGTTCGCCAGCGTGAAACTGCGGCCCACCCCGCCCTTGTACGAATAGAAGGTGAGCACGGTGCCGGTCGTCATTCGAACCTCGGCAGCGGAGGGGTCGGCAGCAGCACCGGTTCCGGTACTTCCACGAGCGGCCAGTCCGGCTGCCACGGTGGCGCCTGGGCCACCAACTGCGCCAGGTCCCGCGCCAGCTCCTTGACCTTGTGGTGGAACTTGTTGTATTCGATGCTCTGCTGGTAGCACGGATCCGGGTAGGCGACGTCCTTGAAATCCCGCCAGGCTCGCACTCTTCCCTCTTCGGGAAAATTCTCCGAGTCCCCGTACAGGATCGGGTAGATCAACCCCTGAGAAGAAACGCCGTGTCCCGCGAGTCCGAGCATCTTCTCCCTGGCCTGCATGCTGCGCATCTCTGCCATGCACCATGGTGACTCGAAGTAAGGCGGAGTGAGCAACTGAACCATGATCTTGCTGTGCTGTAATGCGTCCCGCAGATTGGACGGCCAATGCACGGCACTGGGCATCTGTCGGTCCATGTACACGTTCACACTGCCGTACTCGTCGGCGAGACTTTCACGCAGTTTGCCGTAGAAGTGATTGAGCAGCCATTTCTGCACGCTGCCGTGACGACTGTAGCTGATGAACAGATCGTACTCGTACTCGGACACGCCAACGATGATATGCGGCGGGCACCGGGCGAAAATCGACAAATAATGGAGATTACCGGGACAAGTGGCCAGTCAACTGGCCATAAAGAGGACAACGACCAAGACGCCGACAACGCGCAAGTGTCGGAGCGTGTCATTCTCGCGCAGCGGAAAACCACGGCGCGGCCCGCCCCACCTGTGTCATCCCGGGCCGACGACGCCGGCTCTTCGGGGCGACTGGACCAATCGACGGAATCCCTGATACACGAGCCCGACAGGCCCGAATCAGTCCGCCATCAGACGACACACCATGACACTGCGAGCACCCTGCGAGCAGCCAGAAGGTATTACCCGACGTCACCCGACGGGCTCGGCTTCGAGCTCCTGATGGCGCATCTTCGACCTCGTTTCCGTTTCGGAGACCCGGGGTTGCAGGGGCGAATCCCCTCACCGGGCTTGATCGACCGGACGGGTGCGCTTGTGCGCCTCCCCGGAGGCAGGCCAGGCGCAGCTCGTGCGGAACGTCCCCCACCGGTGTCGAGCCGGTAAATCCGGGCAGGAGGGCGCCACGGTCGCCGCCGCCAGTCCGAGCCTCTTCGTCAACCATCGGTGCTGGGACGCCGTTTCAGGATCTGACCTGCGCGATCACTCCGAGACTGAGACACCTAACGCCGGGCGAGGACGCGCTTGCCCAGCCAGCCCGCGTAGACGGCCAGTCCCGCGAACCCGGCCTTCCGCGTGGGGCCCGCCGCGATCGCCAGGCCGATGGCGAGTTCGGTGGCGCCGTTGCGGTAGGTCCAGTTGCGGACGTCGTCGGCGAAGGCCATCTTCGTCACGGGTTCGAAGGCCGCCGGGGCGGCGAAGTGGGCGAGTCCGGTCGCGGCGATACCGAGGCCGAGGAGCTTGGACATGGAGTGCCTTCCTTGTTCAGTCGAGGACGCCGGCGCGGCGCCAGAGCCGGCGGCTCGGGCCGCCGATGAGACCGATCTCGGTGAAGTGTTCGACGGCCTTGGCAGCCCACGCCGCCTTGGTCCGGCGCCAGTGCGGGTTCGCGGTGGCGACCTGGCGGGCTTCGCGCGGGTCCAGGCCGACAGAGGTGTATGCCTTGGGGTGCAACAATTCCGACGTCGCGACGTAGGCCATCCCGGCGATCGCCCAGCGGATCAGTTCGCGGCCGACGCGGCCGTGGCGCGCCCAGGCCCGGCTCAGTTCGTCCTTGGCGAAGCTGATGTGCCGTGCCTCTTCGATGACGTGGATGCGTGAGATCATCCGGATCATCGGCTGCAGGCTGTCGTCGCGCATCATCTCGCGTTGCATGCCGTCGGCGAGTTCTTCGACGTAGATGGCGCCGGCGAACAGCAGCGCCGGGCCGCAGATCGCGCCGAACAGCTTGCCCGCGCGGTGCGCCGAGCGGCTCGGGCGCCGGACGACGCCGCCGCTCTTCTCGATCGAGCGGGCGAACATGGTGCTGTGACGGCATTCGTCGGCGATCTCGGTGAGCGCGTACTGGGCGTTGTGCGTCGTCGGGTCGCTGTTGTAGACGTGGCGCACGAGGCCTTGCATGAGGATCAGCTCGAACCAGATACCCGACGCCGCCGCGGCCGCCGCCTCTTGGCGGCTCAGCTCGGCGCGCTGGCCTTCGTCGAGACGTTCCCAAAGTTCCGTGCCGTACAAGGAACATCGTTCCGGTGCCTTGCCGTACGCGCCGTCGACCAGCGGTGCCAGCCAGTCGACGTCGACGTCCGGGTCGTAGGACAGCCGCGCGGCGGAGCGCTGCAGGCGCTCGGCGACGCGTTCGCTCTCGGTGTTCGCGGTCATGACGACCTCCTCGAATCCTCGTGTTCGGGCAGCGGTCCGCCGCCGTCCGGGATGACCTGCCCGGAATCGCGGTAGGCCACCGCCTCGTGGAAACCATCGCGTTCGGCGAATTCGCGGAACCAGCGGCCTTCGGGGGTGTGCCGGGTGATGCCGTCGAAGAGCGTCGCGAGGGTCTGGGTGCCGGAAAGGCCCATGTTGTCGTAGGCCTGGTTGATCATCAGTTTCTGCATCACCAGCTGGTTCGTCGGCACGCCCGCCATCCGGTCGGCCAGTTCCTCGACAGCCGCTTCGAGCCGTCCGGGTTCCACCGCATCGAGCGCGAGTCCCCATTCCGCCGCGGTGGCGCCGTCGATGGTGTCGCCGGTGAGCAGCATCCGCTTCGCGCGCTGGGCGCCGACGCGATAGACCCACATCGCGGTCGTCGGGCAGCCCCACACCCGTGCGGGCGGATAGCCGATGCGCGCGTCGTTCGCCATGATCAGCACGTCGCAGGACAGCGCGATGTCGCTGCCGCCCGCGATCGCGTGGCCCTGCACCTGGCAGACGGTGGGTTTCAGCGATCGCCACAGGCTGAAGAAGTCGTCGGTGTTGCGCTTCATCACCCGGTAGTCCTTGACCGGATCCCAGACCGGGCCCTGATTCCAGCGGCCTTCGGCGTCGTCCTCGGCGAACTGTTTGAGGTCGTATCCGGCGCAGAAAGACCGGCCTTCGCCGCGCACCACGATCACCCGGACCGCGTCGTCCTCGTTCGCCAGCTCCACGGCCTGCCGGATCTCGCGCGGCATGACGTCGTTGATCGCGTTGAGCCGCTCGGGGCGGTTCAAGGTCAGGTACGCCTTCCGGTCTTCGACGCGGTACGTGAGCGTCTCAAACGCCATCGGCACCTCCCAGCGCGCGAAGGGTGAACGTGACCAGCTGCGGGATCGTGTCCGGTCCGCTTTCGCCCGCCAAGGGGCCGACCAGCATTTCCGCGCCCGCGCCGACCAGCGCCGCGGCGGTCGCTTCCGCGTCCTGCGGGGGCAGCAGTCCTCTCGTCACGCCGTCGGCGATGTTCCTGGCGATGACTTCGCGGAACGCGCGGCGGAACACCAGGCGTTCGGCCTCCACGACGGCGTCGACCGGTTCGGCCAGCAACGCGTACGCGAGTCTCGGTGCCTTCAGCGCCCGCCCGGCGAAGGTCTCGATCACGGCGACCACGCGTTCGCGGACGTCGCCTTGGGACGCGGCGGCCTCGACGGCGTCCACCTCCCGGGAGACCACCTCGCGGAAGACCTCGACGACCAGGTCGGCCTTGGACGGGAACTGCCGGTACACGCTGCCGGTGCCCACGCCCGCCCGCGCGGCGACCGCGGCCATGGAGCAGCCCGCGTACCCGGTCTCGGCCAGCAGCGCGACGGCCGCGGCCAGGATCTCGCCTCGCTGCGAGTCCAGTCTTGCCTGCGTCTTCGGGGTCCGGCGGTACGGCATGGCAAGGAGTGAAGCACGGATTCCGCTCTTCAGTCCAGCTCTTCCTGGAACAGTTCGTGATCCACCGCGGTGGCCGTCACGAAACCCATGGCGGCCGCGGTCACCACGAACGTCATGCCCGGCGGGCACGACTCCCGCCGCGCCAGGTCACCCGCGGCGAAGACACCCGGCACGCCGGTGAATCCGACGTCGTCGATCCTCACGGTGCCGTCGTCCTGGAGAACGCAGCCCAGTTCCCCGGCCAGCGGGTCGGCCTGCCGCGTGGTGACGTGCAGGAACACCGCCGCGCATTCCACCGGGTCGCCTTCGCGGAAGGTGATCCGTTCGACTTCGTCCTCGGGTCCCTCCACACTTCGCACCGGCTCGCGGCGCACGTGGACCGCACGTTCGCCCAGCAATGCCTCATCTTCGGCGGACAACGGGAAACCGTTGGCGCACAAGGTGACATCCTGGCTCCATCGGGTCAGCTGGGCGGCGAACATCGCGTCCTGCCGCCCCTCGGTGGCCAGGACGGCCAAGGGCCGGTCCCGGAATTCCCAGGCATGGCAGTAGGGGCAGCCGAGCACGCTCTTCCCCCAGCGCTCGGCCAGCCCCGCGATCCCTGGCAGGTCCTCGATCACGCCGGTGGCCAGCACGATCCGGCGCGCCTTCACCGAACGCCCGTCCTCGAACGAGACGACGAACTCGCCGCGATCGCCGTCGACGGACCGGACCCTGCCCTCGCGCAGGCGGACCTCCGGGTACTCCGCCAGCTGCTCGCGACCGGCGGCCCGCAGCGCGTCCGGATTCATCCCGTCGCAGGCCAGGAGCCCGTGTACGCCCGCGGCGGTCGAATTCCGGCCCGCGCCGCCGTCGATCACCAGCGCGCTGCGCCGGGACCGGCCGAGCACCAGCGCGGTGGTCAACCCGGCTGGTCCGGCACCGATGATCACCGCGTCATACCCGGCATCGCGCACGGCATGGCCTCTCTGTCCGGGAGTCGGGTCAGCACCCGCATACCCGGGCCGCCCGCCGGGAAACCTGCTCCCGGCGGGCGCCACGCACTCAGTTGCGGTTGATGGTGAACGTGCTCGTCGTGTTCCGGATGTCCTCGGCGTTGTCGCTCAGGGTCAGCCCGGTGAACGTCGCCGAGCCGACGGCCGGGCCCTGACCCGGTTCCGGCAGCTCGTTGACCCAGATCCCGATCCCCGACTTCGCGTCGAACTCGTCACCGCTGCGGTGCGCCCCGGTGATCGACACGTTCGTCAGCACCGTGTCCTCGACCGGGTTCTCCGGACGGTTCCCGGTGTACTTGGTCTGGAACATGATGCCGCTGTATGTCGGGCTCTGGATGTCCACATCGGACACCCGGATACCGCGGAACTCCTTGGAGGCGGAGAACATCCAGATCGCCGGGAACGTCTGCTGCCCCCAGAAATGGCCACCGGTGCGGACCAGTGACACGTTCTGGACGGTCGTCGGCTGCGGGCCGAACCCGAGGAACGGGTAGCCGAAGTCGAGCGAGCTGATCGTGATCCCGGAGTACGTCAGCGTGTCCGCGATGTAGAGGTTCCGGAAGGTGTTGCTGTACCCGCCGTAGACCGCCAGCCCGGCCGCGCGCCACGGAAGCAGCACGGTCAGGTTCTCGAACACGTTGTCGTACTGGTTGCCCGCGTTGAGGTCCGTGGCGGCGAACAGCGCGAAACTGTCGTCGCCGGTGGAGCGGGCCTCGTTGTTGGTGACCCGGTTCCCCGTGCTGCCGTTGGTGAAGTTGAGCCCGTCGGCGAACATGTCGCGGATCCGCGAGTTCTTCACCGTCGTGTTGTCCACATTGGTCGCCCACAGCAGGCACATCTGGTGCTCCACCCAGATGTCGTCGATCGTCATGTTCGTGACGTTCGTGAAGTTGAAGACCTTGCCGGGGCCGTCGATCCGGGACGTGTAGTTCCCGAACACGGCGAACCCGCCGAACGTCGAACCGCTCGCGCTCGCCTGCGCGTCGAACCCGATGTCGGTGTTCTCCTGCCCGCTCGGCGCGGTGAACCTCGTGAACCACGGCCCGGCGCCGAGCACCGTGACCGGTTTGCCGTAGACGGTGACCTTGCTCGTCATCGGATACTGCCCCGGCGGCAGGAAGACACCGGTGAGGTTCGGGTCCTGGCGGACCTTGTCCAGCGCGGCCTGCACATCCTGCTGGGTGAACCCGGCCGGGACGGCGTAGCGCGCCGGGTCGGGGTTCGCGGCCGCGGTGGCCAGCTCGAAGTTCACGAAGTCGATCGCGTAGTTCAAGCCGTTCCCGGCGTCCTTCTGCAGCTTGATCTTGTGCCCGGCGGGCACGGTCGTGCCGAGCAGCATGCTGGCCTCGTCGTAGATGTGGCGAGGGGGCCCGGCTCCCGGGGAGTTCTGCGGGGACGCTTCGGGGCCGTAAAGCCACGCGTGGCGCGAAGTCAGGTCGATGGCTTTCAGGAACGTGCCGTCGACGTAGACGTTCAGCGTCGAGTTCTGCCCGCCGCCACCCGCGGCGTCCGGCATCGAGAACCGGGTCACCAGGGTGTTCGTGGCCGCGCGCGTGGTGAATTCGACCGAGGAGCCGGTCGAATTCAGTGTCACGGCCTTGCGGCCCGACGCCTCGCCCGCGAGATCGCCGATCTTCCGGTTCGGGCCGATCACGGACGCCCCGCCGGCGACCACACCGTCTTCGGCCTCGTACATGTCGTAGGGCATGTTCGCGCCGCGGCCGACGAACAACGCCTGCGTGCTCGTGTTGTTGCCCTGTTTCGCGGGCAACTCGTTGGCGTCGTTCGCGACGACGGTCTTGACCGTGTACCGGCCGTTCCCGGCCGTCCAGGTGCCGACGTTCACCGGCGGTGCCGTGGCCCCGGCCGCGATCGCGCCGGTGTACGAGCCGGTGAGGGTCTTGACGACGGCGCCGTTCTGGTCGGTGATCGTCACCGTGACGCCGTGCGCGCCGCCGGCCGAAGCGACCGTTCCCTGGTTGCGCACCGTGGCGGAGAACGTCACGGTGTCACCCGCCGTCGGGTTGTTCGGCGACCAGGCGGTGGCCGCGACGAGGTCGGAGCTGGCCACCGGGCTGACGACGAGTGCCGTCGCACCGGTGTAGAAGTTGTTGCCCTCGTCCTGTTCGACGACGGCGTTGGCCTCGTCGACCTTCGCGGTGAGCTGGTGGCTGCCCGTCTCCCTGGTGCCGATGTCCGCCGACACCGTCGCAGACGCTCCGGCCGCGAGCGCGCCGACAGGTGCCGTGCCGACCTTCGCGGTGCCCAGGTAGAGATTCACGTTCGTCGCTCCCGAAGCCGCCGTTCCGGCGTTGCGGACAGTGGCAGACACGGTGATCGCGTCGGTCTCCACCGGGTTCCGCGGCGACCACGAAACCCCCGAGACCGTCAGGTCGGGGTTCGGCGCGGGAACACCGAAGACCTGGAACTCCGCGGCCTGTCCACCGGGGGCACCGGAGTTGGCGGTGATCCTCAGTCGGACGTCGGCGGCGCGGCCACCGGCCGGGATGGTGACGGTGTTGCCACTCGACGGGGTGAACGTGTACGTCTGCGCGGGCACCAGCGTGGTGAACGCGGCCGCGCCCTGGTCACGCCCTTCGACGGCGATCGTCTGCGTGCGCTGTGCCCACGCGGGATCCGGGTTGAGCTTGACGACGATCCGGTCGAGATCGGCGTTCGACCCGAGCGCGACGGTGAGCAGGTTCGGGTACGCCGCGCCCTCCCAATAGGTGGTCACGGAGTCGTCGTTGGCGTTGGCCGCGACGTAGGAGTGCTGCACCGAAGACGCCATGATCGGCTTGCCCAGGGCGAGGTTCGTCCCGGCGCGCGTACCGGTCCTCGTCACCGTGCCGCTGCTCGGCGACTGGTTGCCCGCCGCGTCGCGGGCGCGCACGGAATAGGCGACCGTCGCGCTGTCGGGCTGGTCGTCGGTGTAGGTCAGGACGTCCCCGGCGACGCTACCGCGAAGCTGCCCGTTGGCGTACACGTCGTAGCCCGTGACTCCGGTGTTGTCGGCCGACGCCGACCACGTGAGCCGGATCTTGCCGCTCGACGGCTCGGTGTAGGCGAGGTTCCCCGGCGCGGACGGTGGCTGCGTGTCCCCGCCCGCGGGACCGCGCACCTCGAACTCCGAGAGCTGGGCCGCGGGCCAGCCGGTGTTGGCGGTGATGTTCAGCCGCACGAACCTGGTGTTCCCCGTGACGTCGAGGGTGACCGTGTTGCCGGTCGCCGGGTCGAACCGATGGCCCGCCGACGGCACGAGGTCGCTGAAGCTCGTGCCGTTCGCGCTCCCCTGCACCGAGAAGGTCTGGGTGCGGGCTTCCCAGCCCGAGGGCAGTTTGAGCACGAGCCGGGCGATGTTCGTGGCCGCGCCGAGGTCGGCCTGGATCCACTGTGGGAACTGGTTGTTCGTGCTTTCCCAGTAGGTGGCCTGGTTGCCGTCCCCGACGTTCGAAACGGCGTAGCCGGCCAGCTGGCTGCTGGCGGTGTAGGTCGCGTCGGCGGCTTCGGCGGCGGCTGATGCCGGGGCGTCGTTCGCCGCGCTGGCGGGTGGAGTGAGGAGAAGGGACAGGGCGGCGAACACCACCGCGCACGTCAGTGGGCGCTTCGTTCTCATGACATTCCTCTGTTCCGGGAGGGGACTGAGCGGAATCTTCCTGACTCTTGTCATGTTTTTGCGCTGAAATGTCCAAGAATTACAGCCCACCGAGCGCCGCAAGTCAACGCCCGGCCATAAATCGGGTGACCGGCCGGAAACCCGCTGCTAACGTCCGGCCCGACCAGGTGCTTCCCCGGAAAGAAGGAGAACGGCGTGCGCCGAGCTGTCGAGTCCCCGAGCCGTATGGACCTTTCGACAGCCCTGGAGCCGTTCATCCATGGAGTACCTGAACCTGGGAATCCTCGCCCATGTCGACGCCGGTAAGACGAGCCTGACGGAGCGCCTGCTCCATCACACCGGTGCCATCCGCACCCTCGGCCGCGTCGACGCCGGGAACACCCACACCGACACGATGGAACTGGAACGCCGCCGCGGGATCACGATCCGCTCGGCCGTCGTGGCCTTCCGCGTCGGTGACCTGCGCGTCAACCTGATCGACACGCCCGGCCACCCGGACTTCATCGCCGAGGTCGAACGCGCGCTGCGAGTGCTCGACGGTGTCGTTCTGGTCGTTTCCGCCGTCGAGGGAGTGCAGGCGCAGACCCGCGTGCTCATGCGCGCGCTCTCCCGCCTGCGGATCCCCGTGCTGATCTTCGTCAACAAGGTCGACCGGGCGGGCGCCCGCCACGAGGGACTCCTCACCGACCTCGCCGAACGTCTCGGTGTCGCCTGCGTGCCGATGTCCGAAGTCGACGGCATCGGCACGGGTAACGCGAAAGTCCGGCCGTCCTCCCTGCCGGCGGCGACGGCCGAACGGCTGGCCGAGCACAGCGATGCCTTCCTCGCCGCGTATCTCGAAGACACGGTGACGGCCGAGGACTGTCGGGCCGAACTCGTCCGGCAGACCCGGCTCGGTCTCGTCTCCCCCGTCTTCTTCGGCTCCGCGCGCGGTGGCGCGGGCATCGCCGAACTGACCTCCGGTATCCGCGAATTCCTTGCCGGAGCGATGAAACCGGTGCCGGACGACCGGTTGCGTGCCACCGTGTTCAAGATCGAACGCGGCCGCGCGCACGAGAAGATCGCCTACGTCCGGGTGTTCTCCGGCGAGATCGGCGCGCGGGACCACGTCCGATTCCATCGGCGGGGACCTGGCGGGACGGTCACGAAGGAGGCGAAGGTCAGCGCGGTGCACGTCTTCGAACTCGGCGACGAGACCGTCGAGGGCCGGGCGCGGGCCGGTCGGATCGCCAAGGTCACCGGGCTCAAGGAGATCCGGATCGGCGACCTCGTCGGTGTTCCCGACGGCGAGGACGGCGCCGCACGGTTTCCGCCGCCCGCCTTGGAAACCGTGGTCGGTCCAGCCACGCCCGCGGTGTTCGCGGCCTTGCAGGAGCTGGCGGAACAGGATCCGCTGATCACCGTCCGGCAGGACGACGAGACCCGCCGGATCTCGGTGCGGCTCTACGGCGAGGTGCAGAAGGAGATCATCGCGGAGACGCTCGCCGCTCAGCACGGCCTCGACGTCACGTTCAGCCTCACCCGGCCGGTCCGCGTCGAGCGGCCGGTCGGCACCGGGCATTCGGTGTGGTTCATCACGGAGAAACGGAACCCGTACTTCGCGACGCTCGGGCTTCGAGTCGGCCCCGGCGCACCCGGTTCCGGCCTGACCTTCGGCCTCGAGGTCGAACTCGGCTCCCTCCCGCTCGCCTTCCACAAGGCCATCGAGGAGACCGTCGACGCGACACTGCGGAGCGGCCCGTCCGGCCGGGAGGTCGTCGACTGTGTGGTGACCGTCACCCACACCGGCTACTTCAGCCCGGTCAGCGCGGCGGGTGACTTTCGCAAGATCACCCCGTTCGTGCTGGCAGAGGCCCTCCGGGAGGCGGGAACGGAGGTACTCGAACCGGTCAGCCGGATCGAGGTGGAACTGCCCGCCGACACGGTGACCGCGACGCTCTCCCGGCTCGTCGAACACGGCGGCACCGTCACCGGCTCGGTGACACAGGGCGACCGGGCCGAGCTGACGGGTGTGCTACCCACGGGCGAGGTCGCCCGGTTCGAACAGCGGTTGCCCGGGCTCACCCGCGGCGAGGGCCTGATGAGCACCGAACCGGCGGGTCACCGGCCACGGGTTAGCCCGAATCGGTCAATGCCCGGCTAGCCGGAACGAGTACGTTCTTGGTGGTCGGCGAAATCCGCCGTCCGAGGGAAAGGGCCACGATGGATCAGTTTCGCGACACCGCTTCGGCGTTGCGGGAGCTCACCGAGTCGATGCGGCTCGACGAGCCCCGCGACGAGTTGCTGGAACGGGTGGCGAAGAAGGTGATCGGCCTGCTGCCGGGCGCGGACGCGGCCACGGTGACGCTGTACTCCGACGGCGAACCGAGCACCGTCGCCGCCACCGACGAGTCCGTGCTCCCCCTGGACAAGGCGCAGTACAGCGCCGACGAGGGGCCCTGCCTCAAGGCCGCCGAGAGCGGGACGATCGTCCGGACGCTGCTGGACGCCGACGCGGCCGCGCGCTGGCCGGACTTCACGACCACCGCCGAGCTGCTCGGCGTGCGGACCGCGCTGGCCTGCCCGTTGTTCGTCCCCGACGAGTCTCACTTCAAGCGGCGGGAGACCGAGCCGCTGACCGGCGCGCTCAATGTCTGGAGCTTCACGGAAAACGCCTTCGACCCGGTCGAGGCGGCCCTGGTCGCGATGTTCACCTCGGCGATCTCGGCGATCATCCTGACCGCGTCCCGCTGGGCCGCCGCCGAACGACAGGCGGAGACCCTGGTCGCCGCGCTGGAGACCAGGGACGCCATCGCCACCGCGAAGGGGATCGTGATGGCGCGTCTGGAGCTGAACGCCGAGGAAGCCTTCCGCTGGCTCACCGAGGCGTCACAGCACACGAACCGCAAGATCCGGGAGATCTCGGTGCTGATCGCGGAAGACCCGGGAGCGGTTTTCGGCCGTTAGGACAGCGAAACCCGGCGGTTCTCGCGCGAGGACTCCAGGCCGGCTTCCGCGAGCCGGATGCCGCGCACGCCAGCCATGAAGTCGTAGGGATGCGGCGCGTCCTCCACGACGTGGCGGACGAACTGCTCCCACTGGGCGCGGAAACCGTTGCCGAAGTCCTCGTTGTCCGGCACTTCCTGCCACTGCGAACGGTACGACCGTGTCTCGGCGAGGTCCGGGTTCCACACCGGCTTCGGCGTGGCCTCCCTCGGCTGGATGACGCATTTGTGCAGGCCCGCGACGGCGCTGCCCTTGGTGCCGTCGACCTGGAACTCGACCAGTTCGTCGCGGTGGACCCGCACGCACCAGGACGAGTTGAGCTGGGCGATGATCCCGCCTTCGAGCTCGAAGATCGCGTACGCGGAGTCGTCGGCCGTCGCGGCGTACCGGTCGCCCTTCTCGTCGACGCGCTCCGGGATATGCGTGACGGCCTTCGCGGTCACGGCGTTGACGGCGCCGAAGAGGTTCTCCAGCACGTAGTTCCAGTGGCAGAACATGTCGACGACGATGCCGCCACCGTCTTCGGCGCGGTAGTTCCAGCTGGGACGCTGCGCCGCCTGCCAGTCGCCCTCGAAGACCCAGTAGCCGAATTCGCCGCGCACCGACAGCACCTGGCCGAAGAAGCCGCTGTCCATCAGGCGCTTCAGCTTGAGCAGGCCGGGCAGGTACAGCTTGTCGTGGACGACGCCGTTCTTGACCCCGGCCGCTTCGGCGTGCCGTGCCAGCGCGAGCGCGCCTTCGACCGACTCCGCCACCGGCTTCTCGGTGTAGATGTGCTTTCCGGCGTCGATGGCACGGACAATCGACTTCTCGCGGACCGCGGTCAGCTGCGCGTCGAAGTAGAGCGGGAGGTCGTCGTCGCCGAGCGCGGCGTCGAGGTCGGTGGTCCAGCGGGTCAGGCCGTGCCGGGTGGCGATCTCTTCGAGCTTGTCCGCGTTGCGCCCCACCAGGACCGGCTCCAGCTGGACCCGCGAACCGTCGGCCAGCTCGACCCCGCCGGCCTCCCTGATCGCCAGGACCGAGCGCACCAGGTGCTGCCGATAGCCCATCCGCCCGGTGACGCCGTTCATCACGACGCCGAGTTTCCGCGTGGTCATCCGTTCTCCTTTGAAAGCGCTTTCCTGCCCACATCCTGAAAGCGCTTTCTCACCCTGTCAAGGCCGTTGCGAGGAAAGTCCCTCCGGCTCAGGAAGCCGGGTCGTAGGCGCGGACCGCGTCGAGGTACTCGGTGATGGCGTCCCGGTTGCGGAGCAGGCATTCGGCGCGCCGGGTCATCCGGTCGCGTTCGGCCTCCAGGGTTTCGAGCATCTCCGGGGTCGCGTCCGGGAAGTAGATCTGCCGGGGTTTGTCCAGGCACGGCAGGATCTGCTTGATGATCCTGGTCGGCAGCCCGGCGTCGAGCAGGCCGCGGACCTGGATCACCCGGTCGACCGACGATTCGGCGTAGTCGCGGTAGCCGTTGGGCAGCCGCTCCGAGACGATGAGACCCTGCTCCTCGTAGTACCGCAGCAGCCGGCGCGACGTGCCCGTCCGCTCCGACAACTCCCCGATCCGCATGTGCGCCACCTCACCCCGGCCGACTTGACCTTCACATCTATGTGATGGTTCGAGCATACGGAGCATGACTGCGAAACTCCCACTCGGCGCGCTGCTCGCGCTGACCACGGCGGCGTTCGTCACCGTCCTCACCGAAGCCCTGCCCGCGGGGGTGCTGCCCGCGATGAGCGCCGGGCTCGGCGTCAGCGAAGCGGCGACCGGGCAACTGGTGACGGTGTACGCGATCGGCACCGCGCTGACCGCGATTCCCCTGTCCGCGGCGACCGCGGGCTGGCGCCGCAAACGCCTGCTCCTGACCGGAGTCGCCGGGTTCGCCGTCGCCAACACGGTCACGGCGCTGTCCACGAACTATCCCCTGACCCTCGGCGCGCGGTTCGTCGCCGGGATCGCGGCGGGCGTGGTCTGGGCGCTGCTGGCCGGGTACGCCCGGCGGCTGGCGCCGGAACCGGTGCGGGGCAAGGCGATCGCCGTCGTGATGACCGGTATCCCGCTCGCGCTCTCGCTCGGCATCCCGGCAGGCACCTTCCTCGGCGGCCTCTTCGGCTGGCAGGTGACGTTCTCGCTCATGTCGGCGCTCGCGCTCGGCCTGCTCGGCTGGATCGCGCTGGCCGTCCCCGACTTCCCCGGGCAGGACAAGGGCGGCAGGCTCCCGGTGCGCGGGACGCTCGCCGTGCCCGGCGTCGCCGCGGTCCTGTTCGTGACGCTGACGTTCGTGCTGGCGCACAACATCCTCTACACCTACATCGCCACCTTCCTCGAACACGTGTCGATGGGCGGCTCGGTGGATCGGATCCTGCTGGTGTTCGGCCTGGCGTCGATGGTCAGCATCTGGCTCGTGGGTCTCTTCATCGACCGGCGGCTGCGTCCGCTGACCGTCGCCGGGACCCTTCTCGTAGCGCTCGGAGCGACGATTTTGGCGCTGCTGGGCGAAAATCCGGCACTGGTCTACGTCGCCGTGACCCTGTGGGGGCTCGGCTGGGGCGGGATCCCGACGCTGCTGCAGACCGCCGCCGCACAGGCCGGCGACAAGGGCGGCGCGGCGGATATCGCGCAGGCCATGCTGGTCACCCTGTGGAACGCGGCGATGGCGGGCGGCGGGATCGCCGGCGGCGTCCTCCTCGACGGCTTCGGCGCGGAGTCGTTCCCCTGGAGTGTCCTGGTGCTGCTCGTGCCGACGCTGGCCGTGGTGCTGGCGGCGCGGCGGCACGGGTTCACAGCGGCAGTTCCGGATGACTCCGGATCGCCTCGAGAACCAGGTCGACCGCGGCGCGAGGCGCGGACCCGCGCCTGATCGCCGCGGTGATGGACCGGTCGACCGGCGTCGCGAGCTCACGGGTGGCGACGCGGTAGCGCCGGTCGACGGCGAGGCCGGGCAGGAGCGCGATCGAAAGCCCGGCCTCGACGTGCTGCAAGGTCATCATGTAGTTGCTGAACCGGGCGATCACGCGCGGCTCGAAACCGGCTTCACGGCAGAGCCGGGTGGCGAGATTGGCCATGTACGACTGGGGGACGTCGAACGCCCAGGGCTCGCTCGCGTAGGCGGCGAGGTCGGCGGGCCCGCGGCCCGCTGCCGGATGTCCGGGCGGGACGACCAGCACGATCGGGTCGGTCGCGAGCGGCACCAGGTCGATGTCGGACCCCAGCGGCTGCTCGACGAAGTCCGTGGTGGTGACGATGACGTCGGCGTCGCCGACGCGGAGCGCGGGCATGCTCACATGCGGTTCGAGTTCGAGGAGTTCGATCTGCAGGCGCGGATGCGTGCGCGCCAGCCGGTTCACCGCCGGGACGGCGATGGTGTGGATCGCGCTCTGGAAGGCGCCGAGACGGACGAGGCCAGCCGGGCCCTCACCGAGGCCGCGCAACTCGGCCTCGACGGTGTCCATGTGGTCGAGGATCTCCCTCGCGCGGCGGGCCAGCATCCGCCCGGCCGGGGTCAGCCGGACGCGGCGGCCGGTGCGCTCCAGCAGCCGCGTGCGCGTCTCGGCCTCGAGGACCGCGAGCTGCTGGGACACGCTCGACGCGCTCAGGTTGGCCGCTTTCGCGACCGCGCGGACGGTGCCGAGCGTGTCCAGCCTGCTCAGCAGGCTGAGCCTCCAGGGGTTGAGCATGGGGCCATTGTTGTACGGATCGGCCGAACAGCACAGCCGGAATCGTGAGCTGGACGTGTCGCTCGAAGGCGACTTACCGTCGGGACATGGCTGCTCCGATCACCGACCTGTCCACCGCCGACCGTTTCTGGGCCGACGCCGACCGGCACCTCGTGCGCTACGCCGGGGCCGGCGATTTCACCCGCGAGATCATCGACCACGCCGCCGGGAGCTACCTGTTCACCGAATCCGGGCGGCGGATCCTCGACTTCACTTCGGGACAGATGAGCGCGATCCTCGGGCACTCGCATCCCGAGATCGTCGAGACCGTCCGACGGCAGATCGGCTCGCTCGACCATCTGTTCAGCGGGATGCTGAGCCGCCCCGTCGTCGACCTCGCGCGTCGGCTGGCCGAGACCTTGCCGTCACCGCTGGAAAAGGCGCTGCTGCTGACCACCGGGGCGGAGTCGAACGAGGCCGCGATCCGGATGGCGAAACTCGTCACCGGGAAACACGAGATCGTGTCGTTCGCCCGGTCGTGGCACGGGATGACGCAAGCGGCCGCGAACGCGACCTACAGCGCGGGCCGGAAGGGCTACGGACCGACCGCGCCCGGCAACTTCGCCATTCCCGCGCCGAACTCCTACCGGCCGGATTTCCTTACTCCGGAAGGAGAACTGGACTGGAAACGGCAGCTGGACTTCGGGTTCGAGATGATCGACGCCCAGTCCGTCGGCAGCCTCGCGGCGTGCATCGTCGAACCGGTCCTCAGCTCGGGCGGGATCATCGAGCCGCCGGTGGGTTACTTCGCCGCCCTCCAGGAGAAGTGCCGCGAACGCGGGATGCTGCTGATCCTCGACGAGGCGCAGACCGGCTTGTGCCGCACGGGGAACTGGTACGCCTTCGAACGCGACGGCGTCGTCCCCGACATCCTCACGCTGTCCAAGACGCTGGGTGCCGGCCTCCCGCTCGCGGCGGTGATCACGAGCGCCGAGATCGAGCAGGAAGCGCACGACCGCGGCTACCTGTTCTTCACCACGCACGTCGCGGACCCGCTGGTGGCGGCCGTCGGGAACACCGTGCTCGACGTCCTCACCCGCGACCGGCTCGACGAACGCGCCACCGAACTGGGTGCCTTCCTCCGCCGGGGCCTCGACGACCTCGCCGCGCGTCATCCCGTCGTCGGCGACATCCGCGGGCGGGGCCTGCTGGTCGGCGTGGAACTCGTCGTCGACAGGGCCACGAAACGCAGCTCCGACGAACTGGGCGCGCTGGTCACGCGGCGGTGCCTCGAACTGGGGCTGCACATGAACATCGTGCAGTTGCCGGGGATGGGCGGGGTCTTCCGGATCGCTCCCCCGCTGACCGCGACCGAGGACGAACTGGCGGAAGGGCTGGGCGTGCTGGATCAGGCCATCGGGGAAGCAAGCACGTAGAGGCAAGTCGGTCGTGGGGCGCGCTGGTCGTGAGTGGCGTTTCGGGTTCTAACCCGAAACGCCACTCACGACCCACTGAACTCACGAAGCAACCGAGCGACCTCGCCCGGCCGCTCCAGGAACGGCGAGTGCCCGGCGTCCTCCACGACCTCCACGCGGGCGCCTGCCGCCGAGTACCGCGCGAAAGTCTTGTCACAGTCGTAAAACCGGTCCCGTCGCCCGAGAATCACCAGGCACGGCAACCCCAAGGCCGCCAGTTGCGCATCGAGAGGACGAAACGCGAGCAGCCGCGCCCGTTCCACGAGGACCACCCGGGCCATCGCGGGCGCGGTGACGGCGTGATCGGCCAAGTCCTGCAAGGGATCGCCGAACCAGCCGCCTCGGCGGAACCGGGAAGCGAACCGCACCCACGGCCGATGAGCCACGAGCCGCACGAGCGCGCTGACCATCGGCAACAACACCGAACTGCCCGGCGGAAAAGACGCGTAGCTGTAGTCCGGCGCCTGTCCGATCAGGACCAGGGAACCGATTCGCGGGGAGACCGCGGCCAGCGCCAAGGCGACGTCCGCACCGAAGGAGTGACCGGCGACCAGGACGTCCTCGACGCCCAGCGCATCGAGGACACCGGCCACCATGCGCGCCTGCGACGCCGCGTCCAAACCCGCGGAACCACCGGTGCACCCGTGTCCCAGCAGATCCACCCGGATCACGTGATGGGTCGCGGCCAGGCCGAGCGTGAGCCGGTCGAACCAGTGGACCGACCCGCAATACCCGTGCAGCAACAACACCGGCGGCCCGGAACCGTCCTGCCGGACGTGGACGGCGACACCGTTCACGTCGAGGAGGTCACCGATGGGGAGGCGAGGCACATCCCCAAACTAACTCAGACCTGCGCGCTCTCCCTGCTGCGGGACAACAGGAACGCCGCGATCCCGGCGGGGAAGAACATGAGCACGCCGTAGACCCCGGCGGGTACGGCCATCGCCTTGTCGCCGAGCACGGAATACGCCACCGCGATCGCGAGCGTGGCGTTGTGGACGCCGATCTCCATGGCGGACGCGATCGACTGCCCGCGGTCCACCCGGAACAACCGGGGCACGTAGTACCCGATCGCGAGGCTGAGCACGGAAAGCGCCAGCGCCACCGGCCCGAGCGTCCAGATGTTGTCCGCCAGGGTCCGGAATTCCTGCGCGATCGCCGCCGCGATCACCAGGACGAGCACCACGGCCGAGCCGATCTTGACCGGTTTGCGCATCCGCTCGGCCCAGCCGGTGAACCGCGCCCGCACCGCCATCCCGATCACGACCGGGATCAGCACGATCGCGAACACCTGCACGAACTTCGCGGGCTGGAGCCCGACCGAGGCGCCGCCGTCGAGGAACTGGGCCATCGACAGGCCGACCACCAGCGGCAGGGTGAACACGGCGAGTACCGAGTTGATCGCCGTGAGCGTGACGTTGAGGGCGACGTCGCCACCGGCGAGGTGGCTGAACAGGTTCGCCGACGTCCCGCCCGGCGAGGCGACGAGCAGCATCATGCCGACCGCGAGCACGCCTTCGAGACCGAAGAGGACGATGAGGCCGACGCAGACCACGGGCAGCACGATCATCTGGCACACCAGCGCGATGACGGCGGCCTTCGGGTACTTCAGCACCCGCGTGAAGTCGCCGACGGTCAGGGTCAGGCCAAGCCCGAACATGACCAGTGCCAGCGCTACCGGCAGGAGGATGGAAAACATCGCCGAACCCATCGAGGGGCCTCCGTCCGATATGCCCTTTTCAGATCGGCAATCGTGTCAAGCGGCGTGACCGGGGTCAAGGCACCGACACCCAGCCGTGACCCCGCCCGATCGGCCTCGTAAGAGTTCGGTAACCGCCCGAACCGGGCGATCCGGACGGTTCGCACGGTTGAATGTCCCCATGAAACGCAAGCGGGTGCTCGCCGTGGTGGCGGTCGGACTGGTGGTGGCGGTGGCCGCGGGCCTCTACTGGTTCCAGCCGTGGAAGCTCTGGGTGAACGAAACGGTCCAGGAGGCCGCGCCCGTGGTCGCCCAGCCCACGGCTCAGCTCTCCGAAAGTGCCACGCCCGTCCCGAAAGAGCCCTCGGTCGTGGCCACCGGCACCTTGATCAGCCACGAGCACACGACCAGTGGCGACGTCCGGATCCTGCGCGCGGCCGATGGATCGCTGGTGCTGCGCCTGGAGAATCTCGACACGAGCAACGGACCGGATCTGCGGGTCTGGCTCACCGACGCGCCGGTCATCCCCGGCAAGGGCGGCTGGTTCGTGTTCGACGACGGCGCGTACGTGAGCGCCGGGAAACTCAAGGGCAACAAGGGAAGCCAGAACTACACGCTGCCCGCCGGCACCGATCTGGCCCGCTATTCGAGCGTGACCATCTGGTGCGAACGGTTCAGCGTCTCCTTCGGCGCGGCCGCGCTTACCAAGGTCTGACAGCCAGGCGAAGCCTGTCCGTTGAGGGTGGCGGCGGGGCGGGGTCCGGGTTAGGCGAGGCGGTCCACGGCGTACTCCATCTCCGCGCGGACGGCACGCAGATCGATCCCGCCGGGATCGATGATCGAGGCCACGGCGATCCCGCGCAGCTGCCCCACCAGCGCCGCCGCGTACGCGTCGGGGTCGCGGACGCCGGTGATGGAGCCGTCCGCGATCCCGGCGGCGACGGTCTGCGCGATGGCGAACCGGTACCGGCGATCGGCCTCGGTCATCGCCGACCGCACCGCGGGATCGCCGACGGTCGCGTCCGTCCAGAGCACCACGAACGCCCGGTTCAGCGGCGGCATGTCGGTGAGCAGCTCGAAGAAGATGTCCAGCAGGGCGCGCAGCATGTCCATCGGGCTCGGCGTCAGCCCGCCGGTCCGGGTGGCGACGGCGGCGCTGAAGACGTCGGCGAACTTCTCCGCGGCGAACTCGACGAGCCGCTGCACCAGCGTCTCCTTCGAGCCGAACAACTGGTAGACGACGCCGCTGGGATAACCGGTCCTGGCGCAGATCATGCCGATCTTGAGCCGGGCGAAACCGGCCTCGCCGATCAGGCGGGCGGCGGTGTCGAGAATCCGGGTCCGTGCGATCTCCTGGTCACGCTCGACCTGGTGCTCCTCCGCAGACGAGTCCACGGCGCGATCCTCCCATGACTTCCGGTTCGTCACCTGTCGACGCGGCGTTACGATCCGGACATGAGGATCGCCTTCGCCGCCGACGACCGGAACGCCACCACGGACGCCGTCCAGGCGTATCTCACCGAGGCGGGCCATGAGGTCTTCCGCCCCGCGACGTCGGACGTCTGGCCGGAGCTCGGCGCGGCGGTGGGCAGGGCGGTCGCGGACGGCGAGGCCGATTTCGGCGTGGTGATGTGCTGGACCGGGACGGGCACGGCCATCGCGGCCAACAAGGTCCCCGGGGTCCGCGCCGCACTGGCCTGGGACACCTGGATCGCGGCGGGCGCGCGCAAATGGAACGACGCCAATGTGCTGGCGCTGAGCCTGAAACGGCTGGCCCCCGACGTGGCCGTGGAAATCACCGACGTCTTCCTTTCCGGTGTCCTCCCCGACCCCGACGAATCGGCGAATATCGCCCGGCTCGGCGAGATGGACGAATTCCGCCGTTGACCGGCACCGAACCAGTGAACGGTTAACGCTGTCGAACGTATTAGGCCGTTCGCAGGAAAATCACCACTCTACGTAGTGATGCTTCCCATATTGGTCCAGACCACGTACCGTCTCCCGCAACAAAGCGTTCCGCATGGAGGTGGTCGATGAAGACGCATCCCCGCCTGCCCGGCTCCGGCCGCGGCAACGCGATGTCGCCGATTTCCCTTTGACGAAATCATCTCCAAGATCATTTCCCTGCACCGGGTTGTAAGGAGTGAAATGTCGAGAAAAAGATGGCATCTGGTCGGCCTGTTCACGGCCGTGGCGGCGCTGGCGGTCGGTCTGGTGACCGTGCCGGCGAACGCGGCGGGCGGGGTCGGAGCCACCCTGACCAAGGGGTCGGACTGGGGCTCCGGCTGGGAAGGCAAGTACACGATCACGAACAACTCGGGATCGAGCCTGTCCACCTGGACGGTCGAGTTCGATCTCGCGGCGGGACACTCGATCGCTTCGCTGTGGGACGGCAGCTACACCGTCTCCGGCCAGCACGTGACCGTCAAGAACACCTGGAACGGCAACCTTTCCAACGGCGGTTCCACCAGCTTCGGCTTCAACGTCAAGTACTCCGGCGCCTACACCGCGCCCGCCAACTGCAAGATCAACGGCGGCTCCTGCGATCCGGGCGGCGGTAACCCGACCACGACGCCGACCACCCCGACCACCACGACGTCCAATCCCCCGACGTCGACCAGCACGAGCAACCCGCCGACCACCACGACTTCGAACCCGAACCCGGGCGCGAAGAAGAACCTCGGCTACTTCGTGCAGTGGGGCGTCTACGGCCGCAACTACCACGTGAAGAACATCCACACTTCCGGTTCCGCGGCGAAGCTGACGCATATCAACTACGCGTTCGGCAACGTCACCAACGGTTCCTGCACCGCGAACGACGACACCTACGCCGACTACGACAAGTTCTACGACGCGGCGTCCAGTGTGGACGGTGTCGCGGACTCGTGGGACGCCGGTTCGCTGCGCGGTAACTTCAACCAGCTGCGCAAGCTGAAGAAGATGTACCCCGGCCTGAAGGTGCTGTGGTCGTTCGGCGGCTGGACCTGGTCCGGCGGCTTCGGTCAGGCTTCGAAGAACCCGGCCGCGTTCGCGGAATCCTGCTACAAGCTGATCAAGGACCCGCGCTGGGCCGACGTCTTCGACGGTATCGACATCGACTGGGAGTACCCGAACGCCTGCGGTCTCACCTGTGACACCAGCGGTCCCGCCGCGATCAAGAACGTGGCACAGGCGCTGCGCACCAAGTTCGGCTCCTCGTTCCTGGTCACCGCCGCGATCACCGCGGACGCCAGCAGCGGCGGCAAGATCGACGCCGCCGACTACGGCCCCGCGTCGGCGTACTTCGACTGGTACAACGTCATGACGTACGACTTCTTCGGCGCCTGGGCGGCGCAGGGACCGACGGCCCCGCACTCGCCGCTGACGTCGTACCCCGGCATCCCGCAGCAGGGCTTCAACTCCGACGAGGCCATCCAGAAGCTCAAGGCCAAGGGTGTCCCGGCGAGCAAACTGTTGCTGGGTATCGGTTTCTACGGCCGAGGCTGGACCGGCGTCACCCAGGACGCCCCGGGCGGCACCGCGACCGGCGCGGCACCGGGCACCTACGAGGCGGGTATCGAGGACTACAAGATCCTCAAGAACAGCTGCCCGTCGACCGGCACGATCGCGGGCACCGCGTACGCGAAGTGCGGCAACAACTGGTGGAGCTACGACACTCCCGCGACCATCAACGGAAAGATGGGCTGGACCAAGAACCAGGGTCTCGGCGGCGCGTTCTTCTGGGAGCTCAGTGGTGACACGTCCAACGGCGAGCTCGTCACGGCCATGCGCAACGGCCTGAACTGAGGAGTCTGACAGTGGGCAAGCGGACTTGGATCCAGGCCATCGGCCTGTCCGCCGCTGCCGCAACGGCCGGCGCGGTCCTCGTGATCGCGCCGGCCTCCGCGGCCGGCGGCGTCGGCGCCGCCTTCAGCAAGGGTTCCGATTGGGGCTCCGGCTGGGAAGGCAAGTACACGATCAGCAACAACTCGGGATCGAGCCTTCCCACGTGGACGGTCGAATTCGACCTCCCCGCGGGGCACTCGATCGCTTCGCTGTGGGACGGCAGCTACTCAGTCTCCGGCCAGCACGTGACGGTGAAGAACACCTGGAACGGCAACCTGTCCAACGGCGGTTCCACCAGCTTCGGCTTCAACGTCAAATACTCCGGGGGCTACGTCGCCCCGGCGAACTGCAAGATCAACGGTGGTTCGTGCGATCCGGGCGGCGGCGGTCCGACCACGACGCCGACCACGCCCACCACCACCTCTCCGACGACGACCACGAGCAACCCGCCGCTGCCCGGCGGCCGTGGCGCACCGTATCTCTACATGGGCTGGGGCAGCCCGCCGAACCCGCAGACGGTCATGAACGCGACCGGGATCAAATGGTTCACGATGGCGTTCATCCTTTCCTCCGGTGGCTGCAACCCCGCCTGGGACGGCAGCCGTCCGCTGCAGGGCGGCGTCGACGCGAACGCGATCGCGCAGATCAAGGCCGCGGGCGGGCAGATCGTGCCGTCCTTCGGCGGGTGGAGCGGCAACAAGCTCGGCCCGAACTGCTCGACGCCGGAAGCGCTCGCCGGGGCCTACCAGAAGGTGATCGACGCCTACGGTCTCAAGGCGATCGACATCGACATCGAGAACACCGACGAGTTCGAAAACGCGGTCGTGCAGGACCGCGTGCTGAACGCGCTGAAGATCGTGAAGGCGAACAACCCCGGTATCCAGACCATCCTCACCTTCGGCACGACGACCAGCGGCCCGAACTCCTGGGGCAACCGGCTCATCGACCAGTCGAAGGCACTGAACGCCGGGATCGACGTCTACACGATCATGCCGTTCGATTTCGGTGGTGGCGCGGACATGTACGGCAACACGATCCGGGCGGCGAACGGCTTGCGCGACAAGCTGAAGTCGACCTTCGGGTGGAACGACGCCACGGCGTACGGCCACCTCGGCATCAGCGGCATGAACGGTCTCTCGGACCAGCGCGAACTGACGAGTCTCGACACCTGGACGCGGATCACCGACTGGTCCAAGACCAACAAGATCGCAAGGCTGGCGTTCTGGTCGGCCAACCGCGACCGCGGCTGCCCGAACGGCGGGGTCGCCGAGAACTGCAGTGGTATCGCACAGAACGACTGGGACTTCACGCGGATCACCGCGGCTTTCTGACGTCCCCTTCGAACCGCGGGCCCGCACCGATGCTGCACGGTGCGGGCCCGCTCCTTTCGCCCGCGTTTCGTCCTCTGGATGCGGTCCTCGTCGGTTGTCGCGGCAGTGGCCGTGTCCCGTTGTGAGCGTGTCGCGTTGCGGCGGCGCTGTTCGGTGGTCAGCGGCATGGTGTGCTCTCCTGCATTGCGGTCTGCGGAAACGTGGCAGAGTTCTGGGCCAGTTGGCGGCCGATGATCGGTCTCTCTGCGTCGGCCGTCCACGAGGTCGTGATCATGGAATATCGTGCCGGTCGTGACCACGGATGACTGGTTGGCCGACACCCGAACCTCTTATGACACGGTCGCGGTCAGCTATGCCGCCCAAGTGCGCGGCGCCCTCGCCGGACACCAGTACCTGCGCGCGGCTCTGGCGTTGTTCGCCGACAGCGTGCGGATCGCTGGCGGCGGGCCGGTCGCGGACGTGGGCTGCGGCCCCGGTGAAGTCACCGCCCACCTGCATGAGCTCGGTGTCGACGCCTTCGGTGTCGACCTCTCCCCTGGGATGATCGACGTGGCCCGGCGCGACCACCCCGGCCTGCGGTTCGAGGTGGGCTCGATGACGGACCTGGACCTCCCCGTCGCTTCGGTGGCCGGCCTGCTCGCCTGGCAGTCGTTGATCCACATCCCTGACGACGATGTGCCGACTGTGTTCGGGCACTTCCACCGAGCATTGCGTCTCGGCGGACCGCTGCAGCTCCTGTTTCACGTCGGCGACGAGTCGCGGTTGAAGACGGAGGGCTATGGCGGTCACCCGATGAAGGTCCATGTCCACCGCCGTCAGCCTGACCAGGTGGCATCCTGGCTGCGCGATGCCGGATTCGTGGTCGAGGCTCAGATGCTGCTCGACCCGGATGCGAAAGCTCAGCAAGCGATTCTTTTCGCACGCAGTAAGTCCTGACTTCTGCATATGTCGGGCTCGCCAGTCGGAACCGGAGGACATGCGGGTGTCCTCCCAGCGGTGCTGGTGGCCTCGTCGATGCTGTCGAGCACTCGTTGGACACGGTCGTGCTCGCGCCGAAGCCGGGTCTTCTCCCCCGTGGGGACTCGGGGGTTGCCGAGGAACGCGGAGTAGGTTCTCGATTCGCCGGTCGGTGTCCAGCACCGTCGGCTCGGCCGGTGCGCTGTCCCGCAGCGCGTTGTCGATGTGGGCGACACGGCTGCCGGGGCGCACGGACCGAGCCGGTCCCGAGGCCCGCAAGCCCTGAAATACGTGAAGGCCCCCTTCACTGCGTCTAGCGCAATGAAGGGGGCCTTCACGTACTTACAACCGCCGCATTCAGTCCTCTGAATGCGGTCAGGGCAGAGCGTTCAGGAACGGCTCGTGGGCGTTCTGGAACTCCCACCCGTAGTACCGGTCCCAGTTGATCGACCACGTCATCAGCCCGCGCAACGCCGGCGAAGCACCGCCACGCAGGGAATACGACCCGCAGCCGGAGTTCTTCACCAGGCAGTTCAGCGCCGAATGCACGGCCGCCGGAGCGGTGTGCCCGTTGCCCGCGCTCACCGCGGCGGGCAGGCCGAACGCGATCTGGTCCTCACGCAGCCCCGGGAACCGGAATCCGGTCGAGGACACCGTGAAACCCGCCTTGATCATGTCGGTCATCGCGATGTGGAAGTCCGCGCCGCCCATGAAGTGGTACTGGTTGTCCAGCCCCATCACCGGCCCGGAGTTGTAGTCCTGGACGTGCAGTACGGTCAGCGCGTCCCGCATCGCGTGGATCACCGGGAGGTACGAGCCCGTCCGGTTGTCGGCGCCGCCGAGGCCGCCGTAGTACTGGTATCCGGTCTGCACGAAGAACGTCTCCGGCGCCATCGTCAGCACGAATCCCGCACCATAGCGGGCTTTCAACGTCTTCAGCGCCGAAATGAGATTGACGATCACCGGCGTCGTCGGATTGCGGAAGTCGTTGTCGCCCGGGTTGAGGTACAGCGAGTGCCCCTCGAAGTCGATATCGAGCCCGTTCAACCCGTACCGGTCGATGATCGCGGACACCGAGCTGACGAACGCGTCCCGCGCCGCGGTCGTGGTCAGCTGCACCTGGCCGTTCTGGCCGCCGATGGAGATCAGCACCTTCTTGCCCTGCGCCTGCTTCGCGCGGATCGCGGCGATGAAGTCCGCGTCGCTTTCCACCGTCGGGCATTCCGCGACCGGGCACCGCGTGAAGCGGAT
The DNA here is from genome assembly GCF_055561455.1 of Amycolatopsis sp. PSD-21. Taxonomy (NCBI): domain Bacteria; kingdom Bacillati; phylum Actinomycetota; class Actinomycetes; order Pseudonocardiales; family Pseudonocardiaceae; genus Amycolatopsis; species Amycolatopsis sp. PSD-21. The sequence goes on from NZ_CM145712.1 coordinate 7,478,060, forward strand.
GTCGCCGGAGGTCACCGAGGTCGGTTCACCGAAGGCCAGGTTGACGATGTCCCACGCCGCCGGGACGTCGGCCATCCGCGTGTAGCCGGAACCGTTGGCGAAACTCGCGTGCAGGTAGCCGATCAGCGCGTGCTTCGGCAGGCCGGAGTCGACGCAGCCCGAGGTCGTGGCGCCCGCCTCCGAGGTCTTGGGCGATTCGCCCGCGCTGTTGTACGCGGCCACCGAATAGCTGTGCGACGAACAGGCGGTCAGCCCCGAGATCGTCGCCGAGGTCCCGGTCACCGTCGCGACCACCTTGCCCGCCTCGTACACGCGGTAGCCGGTCACCGTCCCCGCCGAGGCGCCCCACGAGAGCGCGATCGACGAGCTCGTCACCGTGCCCACGGCCGGATTCCCCGGTGCGGGCGGCGCGCCGGGGGTGCCACCGCCGGGTCCGTCGAGGCTGATGTCGTCCGCGTAGTAGGTGCCCGACCCGTACCAGCCGTGGACGTACACCTCCGCCGTCGTCTGCGTGGCCGACGTCGTGAACGAAAGCGACAACTGCGTGTACGAGGTCGCCGCAGTCCAGGTCGAGGGCCCGCCCGTGACGCCGAGGTACACGGGGTTCCCGTTCACCCAGGCGGAGACCGCGTAGGTCGTGTTCGGCTGGACGGATACCGTCTGTGCGCATTTCCCGATCGTCGAGCCGGGCGTGACCGAAACGGCGTAACCGCCCGAACGGACCGGCGTGGTCACGGTCGCGCCCGCCGCGCAGGTCCAGCCGGACGTCGAACCCGCCTCGAACCCGGGATTGAGGAGCAGGTTGGCCGCGCTCGCGGTGCCGCCGCCGGTGACCAGGCCGGTGAAGACGAGCACCAAAACGGCCAGAAATGCCAAGGATCTGGAACGCCTCATCGCGATTCCTCCGTGAAAGGGCGGCCTGCCGCCGCACTGGGCTAATTGTCTAGACCAATCCGGAGAAAGTCCATACCCCCGGCGGCACCAGGGTCCAAAGACCCGACTACTCCGGGCTGCTGGACCGGTGTGACGCGGGGGCGCGCTCCGTAACGTCGGAAGGGCCAAACAGGGCTGGGGGCTTCCGGGAGGTGGGGACGATGGGACCGAGAACGGCAGAATCGGCGTGACCGCCGTGTCAGAAGCCGTGCGCCCGACATATCAGCCCCGCCCGGGAGAACCGGACGGCGAGCTGATCCGTGCGGCGATCAGCGGCGACCGGCGGGCCGTCGGCAGGCTGCTGGCGCTCCTGCGGCCGATCGTGTTCCGCTACTGCGCGGGCAGGCTGGGCGGGACGATACGCGGCGTCTCCAACGCCGAAGACTGCGCCCAGGAAGTCCTGATGGCCGTCCTCGTCGCCCTGCCGCGCTACAGTTACCAGGACAACAGCTTCCTGCCGTACGTCTTCGGGATCGCTTCGCACAAGGTCGCCGACGTCCGCCGCAACTTGGCCCGCGACCCGTCCGCGCCGGTGCCCGATCCCGAGCCCGAACAGGACGGACCGTGGAATCCGACGTTCGAGGAGGTCGAGAAGGCCGATCGCCGCCGCCGGTTGTCGCGGCTGTTCGAGGTCCTTTCGGCGAAACAACGCGACGTGCTGGTGTTGCGCGTGATCCACGGGTACAGCGCCGAAGAGACGGCCGGCGCGCTGGGTATGGCGAGCGCGGGCGCGGTCCGCGTCACCCAGCACCGGGCCCTCAACGAACTGCGCCGGGTACTGCGCGAGAACCCCGATTTCGCCGGCGGGTTCACGTTCTTCTAGGAAGTGGGCTTACGGCGTTGCGTGGCGTAGACGGCGGCGGCCGTGCGGCGTTCGAAACCGAGCTTGTGCAGCAGGGACGACACGTAGTTCTTGACCGTCTTCTCCGCCAGGTACAGCTTTTCCGCGATCTGGCGGTTGGTCAGCCCGTCGGCGATGTGATCGAGCACCCGCCGCTCCTGCGGGCTCAGCTGTTCGTACCGCGGGTCCGGGAGGTCGCTCTCCCCGCGCAGCCGGTTCATCACCGAGGCCGTCAGCGTGCTGTCGAGGAGCGATCCGCCCGCGGCGACCGTGCGGACCGCCTTGACGAGCGCGGCACCGGAAACCTGCTTGAGCATGTACCCGGCCGCGCCGGCCATGATCGCGCCGAACAACGCGTCGTCGTCCGAATAGGACGTCAGCATCAGGCAGGCGGGCGGCGGGTCGATCGATGCCCGGATCTCCCGGCAGACACTGACCCCCTCGCCGTCCGGGAGCCGGACGTCGAGCACCGCGACCTGCGGTTTGACCGCAGGGATCCGCACGTACGCCTCGGCGGCCGTGGACGCTTCGCCGACCACGGTGAGATCGTCTTCGGCCTCGAAGACCGTCTTCAATCCGGTACGGACGAGTTCGTGATCGTCCAGCAGGAACACCGAAATCGTCATCGCACACTCCCCTGTCGGGCCGGCAGCTCCACCGACCAGTCGAGCTTCGTCCCGCCTTCCGGCGCCGCTTCGACGGCGAACGAGCCGTTCCAGCGGGCCGCGCGTTCGGCCAGGTTCGCCACACCGCTGCGGTGGCCGGGTTCGGCGGGCATGCCGACGCCGTCGTCCACCACCGAGAGTTTCAGCCACCGGCCGTCGCGGTCGACGGAGACGTCGACCGCGACCGCCGTCGCTTCGGCGTGTCTGACCACATTGGACAGTGCTTCGCGCAGGGTCGCGATGAGGTCGGAGCGGACCGTGTCCGGCACCGCCGAGTCGAGCGGCCCGTCGAAGCCGACCCGGGGTTCGGACGCGCAGCCCGCGTCCAGCGCGACGCGCAGCAGCTCCGATCTGAGGCTGCCCTGCGCCTCCGCCGGCTCCTGCAGCGAGAAGATGCTGTTGCGGATCTCGCGGATCGTGCGGTCGATCTCGTGCGCGAAGCCGGTCACGCGGTCGGCGACGGCGGGTTCGCCCGCGAGCCTGCCGAGCCCCTCCAGGCCGAGCCCGATCGCGAACAGCCGCTGGATCACCAGGTCGTGCAGGTCGCGGGCGATCCGGTCGCGGTCTTCGAAGACGGCGAGCCGCTGCCTGTCCTGCTGCGCGCGGGCGAACTCGACCGCGAGCGCGGCGTGCGCGGCGAAGGTCTCGGCGAGCTGGACGTCGTAGGCGGAGAACGGGGTCTTGTCGCGGAACTTCGCCACCAGCAGGACGCCGAGCTTCTCCTCGCCGACGATCAACGGGACGGCGACCGTGGAATCGAGATCCTTGATCATCGCGGGCATCGTGACGCCGCGGCCACCCTGGTGCTCGATCACCTTGTCGCCGTACTCCCGGACCACGACGGGTTTGCCGCTCGTGTACGCCAGCCCGGTCGCGGTGCCCTCGGTCGGCACGGTGACCCCGGCGATCCGGTCGGCGTCCGGCCCCGGCGGCTCGACGATCTCGAAGACCAGCATGCCGTCACCGCGCGGACGGGCGACCGCGCCCGCCGAACCGCCGGCGACGACGCGGGCGCGTTCGGCGATGAGGCGGAGGGTCGCGGTCAGATCCTGGTCGGCCAGGAGCGCGCCGGTGACGTGGTAGGAGGCTTCGAGCCAGCGCTCGCGCCGCTGCACCTGGTCGAACAGGGCGGCGTTCTCGATCACCACACCGGCCGCCGCGGTGAGCGCGACGAGCAGGTCGTCCTCGGTTTCGGTGAAGTCCTCGCCGTCCGGTTTACGGGCGAGGTACAGCAGCCCGAAGATGCGGCCGCGCATGCGGATCGGCACCACCCGGGCCTCGTCCTCGGACGGCGGCCGCTCCCAGGCGTCGCCGAAGCGGATGAACTCGTCCGAATCGAGCACGCTCAGCGCGCCGAATGGCGCACCGGTCAGCTCGCAGGCCGATTCGACCAGGCGCCGCAGGACGTCGGAGAGGCTGAGATCGTGGGCGATCCCGGCCACGGCGTCCAGAATCCTGGGCGCTTTGGCGTCGCTCGCCGCACTCACCCGCCGCACTGGCGTCACCGTCCCGGAGTAACTCCCCGGGCAGTGGGGTCAGGAATGACAGACGCGCCCGGATCGCTCATCTGGTGCGTCGATCACGGACAGTGCTTCGTTACCGCGAGCGCCGAGGATCCTCCGTCCGGTCACCGACTCGATCGGGATCCGGAGGTAGCGGGAGTCGGCCTGACCAGTCCAGCAGCCCAGCGGCAGCGTCTCGAGCTCGGCGATCACGATCGGATCACGCACCTCGGAGGCGCGGCCGACGACGGTGACGAACCAGCCCGTCCCCAGGTCCTTGGCGAACTCGTCGACGGCGAACGCCACCACGCTGTCGAGTATCCCGGCGAACAACGCGCTCTGCGCCGGGGTCCGCACCACGATGGCGCCGTGGTGGAGCGCGAACCGCGCGGGCTGGATCGCCGGCATGGCGCGCGAAGTGAACACCACCCGGCCGAGCCCGGCGCCCGCGAGCAGCGCCAGGCACTGCTCGCGGCCGAGCGTCTCGAGACCCAAGGAGTCGGACATCGGCATCCCCGCGTTCTCGTCGTGTGGTTCGTAGAGATCCACGGTCCCCGGCTTATCGACTCGCCGGTAGGGCCGATGGACCCGGCCCGTGCGGGGGAGGCGGCGGTCGTGAGTGGCGATTCGGGTTAGAACCCGAATCGCCACTCACGACCACCTGGACCGAACACCCACCTACGCCTTCGGGCTCAGCAGCACCACGGGGATCTCCCGGTCGGTCTTGGTCTGGTACTGCGCGTAGTTCTTGTAGTCCGCGGTGATCTTGGGCCACAGGCGGGCGCGCTGCTCGGCGTCGGCCACGGTCGCGACCATCGGCTTCGCGCTCTCGCCCTTCAGGGTGACCTGGACGTCGGGGTTGTCGCGGAGGTTGAGAAACCACGCCGGGTGCTGGTCGTCGCCGCCGCGGGAGGCGACGATGACGTACGCGTCGCCCTCGCGCAGCGGCGAAGTCAGCAGGACGGTGCGCGGCTGGCCGGATTTGCGGCCGATGGTGGTCAGTTCCAGGACGGTCATCCCGGCGACCTGCCAGCCGGCGCGGCCGCCGCTGACCTTCTGGATGACGCGGTGGACGGCGTTCATGGTCTTCAAGGCGAAATCGGAGGGCATGCGGAGAAGGCTACTCCGCTTTCGTCGCGACTTCGATTCCGTCCAGGATGACCCTCAGCGAGAACTCGAAGGCCTCCCTCGCCTCCTGCTCCAGATAGGACACTGTCTCGTCCTCCATCCGGAACGCGTGCTCGCTCTCCATCCAGGTCAGCGTCGGGAAACGCTCGGCGAAGTCCGGCGAGACCTCCTTCAGATGCGCGGAGCGCGCGTACCACCACTCGTCGTCGGACTGCCCCGTCGCCTTCTCCGCCAGCCGCGCCTCCGAGGCCGTCCTGGCCGGCTCGCGCACACACGAGTACAGGGCGCTGACCAGCCGCCGCAGCGCCGTCGGGCGCAATCCGGTCCGGCGCAGGATCTTCACCAGCGCCTCGAGGACGACGTACTCGTTCGGTCCGAGCACCGGCCGCGCCTGCGAGACCTGCAGGACCCAGGGGTGCCGGAGATAGAAGTCCCAGAGATCCTCGGCCCAGCGCGCGGCGTCGGCCCGCCAGCCGTCGCCGTCGTAGGCGGCCGGAAGCTCGGCGAGCGCCGTGTCGTACATGAGGTCGACCAGTTCGCTCTTGCTCGGGACGTAGGTGTAGAGCGCCATGGCCGTCCGGCCGAGCCGGTCGCCGACGGCCCGCATCGAAAGCCCCGTCATGCCTTCGGCGTCCGCGATGGCGATGGCGGTTTCGACGATCAGCTCCACCGAAAGCCCCGGTTTGGGGCCGGGCCGCTCGGCGTCCGGCGACTCGGTCCGCCACAGCAGTGCCATCGACCGCCGGGGGTCCCCCTGCGCCGCGTAGACGACCACTTGCCAACTCCTTACAGCATAAACTAACCTCTGCTACCCTCACTTTACAGGCTAAAGAGTTCCAACCAGGGGAGAGCCATGCCTTCGGCCGCCGACAGCCACGACATGATCCAGGTGCGCGGAGCCAGAGAGAACAACCTCGCCGACGTCTCGGTCGACATCCCCAAACGCCGCCTCACCGTCTTCACCGGTGTTTCGGGCTCGGGGAAGTCGTCCTTGGTGTTCGGCACCATCGCCGCGGAGTCGCAGCGGCTGATCAACGAGACCTACACCGCGTTCATCCAGTCCTTCATGGCCCCGGTCGGACGGCCGGACGTGGACGCGCTGCGGAACCTGAGCGCCGCGATCGTCGTCGACCAGGAGCGGATGGGCGCCAATTCCCGGTCCACGGTCGGCACCGCGACCGACGCGCACACGATGCTGCGGATCGTCTTCAGCAGGCTGGGAACACCGCACGTGGGGACGTCGGGCGCGTTCAGCTTCAACCTGCCCGAGGGGATGTGCCCCGAATGCGAGGGGCTGGGCAAGGTCTCCAGCATCGACGTCGACCAGCTAGTCGACAAAGAGCTTTCACTCGACGAAGGGGCGATCACCGTCCCGAACTTCACGCCCGGCAGCTGGTACTGGAAGGGGCTGGCGGAATCCGGTTTCGTCGATCCCGCGGTCAAGCTGAAGGACTACACCCCGCAGCAGTGGGAAGACTTCATGCACAAACCCGCCACCAAGATGAAGCTCGGCGGGATGAACACCACCTACGAAGGCCTTCTCGTGAAGGTGCAGCGGCTGTTCCTGTCGAAGGACAAGGAAGCGACGCAGCCGCACATCCGGGCCTTCGTGGACCGGGCGATCACCTTCCGGCAGTGCCCGTCGTGTGAAGGCGCGCGGCTCAACCAGGCGGCGCTGTCCTCGAAGATCGAGGGACTGAACATCGCCGACTGCTCGTCGATGCAGATCAGCGACCTGGCCGACTTCCTCCGCAAGATCGACGATCCGTCGGTCGGGCCGCTGATGCAGACCCTGCGCGAAACCCTCGACTCGCTCGTGGAGATCGGCCTCGGCTACCTGAGCCTCGACCGTGAGTCCGGCACGCTGTCCGGCGGCGAGGCGCAGCGCGTGAAGATGGTGCGGCACCTGGGTTCCAGCCTCACCGACGTCACCTACGTCTTCGACGAGCCGACCGTCGGGCTGCACCCGCACGACATCCAGCGGATGAACGGTCTCCTGCTTCTCTTGAAGGACAAGGGGAACACCGTGCTCGTCGTCGAGCACAAACCGGAGACGATCGAGATCGCCGACCACGTCGTCGACCTCGGCCCCGGCGCCGGGCCGAACGGCGGGCGGATCTGCTACACCGGCGACGTCGCCGGACTGCGCGCGTCCGGCACGCTGACCGGGCGGCACCTCGACCACCGGGCGCGGTTGCGCACCGACGTCCGCGTGGCCACCGGGCAGATCCCGATCCGGAACGCGACCCGGCACAACCTGCGCGGGGTGGACGTCGACATCCCGCTGGGCGTGCTGACCGTGGTCACCGGCGTCGCCGGCTCCGGCAAGAGCTCGCTCATCCACGGTTCACTGTCCACAAGGGACGACGTGGTGGTGCTCGACCAATCGGCCATCCGCGGTTCTCGGCGCAGCAACCCGGCGACCTACACCGGCCTGCTCGACCCGATCCGCACCGCCTTCGCCAAGGCCAACGGCGTCAAGGCGGCCCTGTTCAGCGCGAACTCCGAAGGCGCTTGCCCGAAGTGCAAGGGCATCGGGCTGATCTACACCGACCTGGCGATGATGGCCGGTGTGGCGACCGTCTGCGAGGAATGCGAAGGCAAGCGGTTCACCGCCGAAGTGCTGACGTACAAGCTGCGGGGCAAGGACATCAGCGAGGTACTCGCGATGCCGGTCGCCGAGGCGCGCGAGTTCTTCCCGTCCGGGCAGGCACGGACGATCCTGGACCGGCTCGCCGACGTCGGCCTCGGCTACCTCGGGCTCGGGCAGCCGCTCACGACGCTGTCCGGCGGGGAACGGCAGCGGATCAAACTGGCCATCCGGATGGCGGAGAAGTCCGCGACCTACGTCCTCGACGAACCGACCACCGGCCTGCACCTCGCCGACGTCGACCAGCTGCTCGGCCTGCTGGACCGGCTCGTCGACGACGGGAACACGGTGGTGGTGATCGAACATCACCAGGCGGTGATGGCGCACGCGGACTGGATCGTGGATCTCGGGCCGGGCGCCGGCTCGGAAGGCGGCCAGGTGGTGTTCACGGGGACTCCGGCGGATCTGGTCGCCTCCGGTGACACGCTCACGGCACGGCACCTTCGCACTTACGTGGGCCAGTAGCGCGTGCTGTCGTAGGTGATCTGAGTGGCGTGTTGCGAAAGCCACTTTCGCAACGTTGAAGGTTGCGAAAGTGGCTTTCGCAACGCCGGAGGAGATGCTCACGACACCCGGGACCGGCGCCGAACCGCTTCACGAACGGCCACCGCACCGATAAGACCCAGTACCCCCAAAGCGACTCCCGACGTCACCATCTCCACCGGCGAGGCTGCCAGCGGCGAAACCCCCGCGACCGATTCCAGCCCCACCACCGCGGTCAGCACCGAATAGGCACCGATCGCCACCCACACCAGCCGCACGCGCCGCCGTTCCGTCCACTCCGCGAACCGCAGCAGCCAGGCCAGCCCCGGCACGATGAGGATCGCGTGCATCGCCACCGCGTGCAGCGGCTTCAGCGCGCCGGCGGTGGTGTACGCGGCCTGCGGGTTCCCGCCCCGCGCCTCGGCGACGCCGCTCGCGATCATCGCCGCGCCCGCGCCCAGCGCCACCAGCAGCGCGACGAGCCCGAACCGCACCGCGAGCCGCATGCTCGCCGACGTCTCCCCGTCGCCGCGCAGAGCCGCGGCCGTGAACGAGACCGCCGTCAGGATGATGACGCCGCCACCTGCGGCGAGCGTCGTCGAGACGGCGTTGTCGAAGCCGGTCTCGAAGTTGAAATGCGACGGCACCCCGCGCCAGGCCTGCAAGCTCACGAGCACCGTCTCGACGACACTCGCCCCGGTCAAGACGCCGAGCAGCACGTTCCGCACGCGCGGCCGCACCGCGACGTACGACGTCGCCCAGGCGACGGTGATCAGCGTCAGTCCGAAAGACAGGCCGAACGTGACCGCCTTCCGCATCGACACCGGCCCGGTCCACGAACCGCCGGACGCGATCAGCACGACCGCGTGCACGAGACCGCTGAGGAACAGGAGCGCCCCGGTCGCGCAGGCGACGCGTTCGATCGTCCGTGACTTCATGCCGAAGAGTGTCTTCCGCGGCTGGACGAAAAGCGTCGGCCGTGAAGCGACACCGCGCGTACGCCCGCCTACGTACCTGAGACGTCCTCAGCGAAGACGGCGGTAGAGACCAATGGGCTGTTACTCTGGCCGTCATCATGCCCCGCATCCTTGTCCGCGTCGCCGCGCTGATCGCCGTTCTCGCCCTCCTCTTCGGTGTGCCGTGGTGGACGATCGTCGGCTCCCCCGAACTCCCGGCCGCGCTCGAAGTCCTCGGCACGATCGTGTTCGCCGCCGCCGCCCTCGCCGTGCCCGCGTGCATGGTCCTCGGCCACGGCCCATGGCAGCGTGATCTCGCGGCGAAGGTCGGCGACCTCTCCCTCGGGCTGATCTGGCTGCTGTTCTCCTTGTCGGTACTCGGAAACGTGCTGCGGCTCGTTCTCGCGGTGTCCGGAGTGGACAGTGCGGCGGGAATCGTGTCCGGCGTCGTCTTGGTCGCCTTCGCGGCGCTGGCGGCGTACGGGATGTTCGAGGCGCGACGCGTGCCGAGGCTCAAGGAACTCGACGTCGTGCTCCCCCGCCTCGGCGCGGGGCTCGACGGTCTCCGCTTCGCGATCATCACCGACACCCACTTCGGCCCGCTGAACCGGACGGCGTGGTCGGAGAAGGTCGTCGAAGCGGTGAACGAGCTCGACGCCGACGTCGTGGCCCACGCCGGTGACCTCGCCGACGGTTCGGTCGCCAAACGCGCGCACCAGGTGGCGCCGCTCGGAAAGGTGCGGGCGAAGCTCGGCAAGTTCTACATCACCGGCAACCACGAGTACTTCGGCGAGGCGCAGGCCTGGCTCGACCACATGCGCGACCTCGGCTGGGAGACGCTGCACAACCGGCACCTGCCCGTCAGCCGCGGCGGGGACACGCTCGTCTTCGCCGGCATCGACGACCCGACCGGCGCCGCGTCCGGCCTGCCCGGCCACGGCCCCGACCTTCCCGCCGCGCTCGACGGCGTCCCCGCGAGCACCCCGGTCGTCCTGCTCGCCCACCAGCCGAAGCAGGTCAAGCAGGCCGCCGAGGCCAGCATCGATCTCCAGATCTCCGGGCACACCCACGGCGGCCAGATCTGGCCGTTCCATCTCCTGGTCCGGCTCGACCAGCCCGTCCTGGCCGGTCTTTCGCGCCACGGCGAGCGCACGCAGCTGTACACGAGCCGCGGCACCGGCTTCTGGGGGCCGCCGCTGCGCGTCTTCGCGCCGAGCGAGATCACCCTCCTGACCTTGCGAAACGGCAAGTAGCCACCCCGTCGCGACACCTCACGGTGACCCAGCGGCGCTACCGACAATTTTTTTTGTCTTGACAACCGAGACTTTCGGAGCGAGAGTTGTGCCAACGCACTCGCCGCCCCGAAAGGCCGAAACGATGACCATCACCGCCACCCGTACCCACGTCGCACTACCGGCTCGCGCCCTGCTCGCCTGCGGCGCCGTCTCGGGCCCGCTGTACTTTCTGACCACGCTCACCCAGGCCGCCGTCCGCGACGGCTTCGACGTGACGAAGCACCCGGCGAGCATGCTGAGCAACGGCGACGCGGGCTGGATCCAGGTGACGAACTTCCTGGTCACCGGCGTCCTGATGATCGCCGGAGCGATCGGGCTGAGCCGGACGCTCGAACCGGGAAGAGGCAGCACATGGGGGCCACGGCTGCTGGGAGTCTTCGGCGTCAGCCTGCTGTTCGCCGCGGTCTTCAAGGCCGATCCCGGCAACGACTTCCCGGTCGGCGCCGGCCAGGCCACGATCAGCACCGCGGGCGTCCTGCACATGGCCGCCGGCTCGATCGGTTTCCTGTCGCTGATCGCCGCGACCTTCGTGTTCGCGAGCCGCTTTTCCCGTGAGGGCCACCGCGGCTGGGCCGTCTACTCCCGCGCAACCGGCATCGCGTTCTTCGCCTCGTTCGCCGGGATCAGCTCCGGCAACGCGAACGCCGTCGTGATGCTCGCCTTCTGGGCCACCGTGATGCTGGCCTGGGGCTGGGTCACCGCCGTCATCCTCCGTTCCGCTCGCTAGACCATTCGAGGAGAATTCCCGCCATGAGCACCGTGACCTCGCAAGACGGCACCACCATCGCCTACACCCGCACCGGCTCCGGCCCCGCCGTCATCCTGGTCGACGGCGCGATGTGCCACCGCGAGTTCGGCCCGGCCAAGCCGCTGGCCGCCGAACTGGCCGCGCACTTCACCGTCTACACCTACGACCGCCGCGGCCGCGGCGAGAGCGGCGACACCGCGCCGTTCTCCGTCGCCCGCGAGGTCGAGGACATCGCCGCGCTGATCAGGGAAGCGGGCGGCACCGCCCACGTCTACGGGATCTCGTCCGGCGCCGCGCTCGCCCTCGAAGCCGCGAAAGCGGGGCTCCCGATCACGAAACTGGCCGTCTACGAGTTCCCGCTGGTCGTCGACGACACCCGCCCGCCGGTCCCGGCCGACTACGCCGAACGGCTGGAGAAGGCCATCGCCACCGGCAAGCCCGGCACCGCGATCAAGACCTTCATGCGGGAAGGCGTCCGCGTCCCGGCCCCGGTCGTCTTCATGATGCAGCTCATGCCCGCGTGGCCGAAGCTGAAGAAGGTCGCGCCGACCCTGCGCTACGACGCCGCCCTGTTCGACGGCCTGCACGACGGCACCCCGCTGCCCGAGGGCCGCTGGGCGGACGTCTCCGTGCCGACGCTGGTCATGGACGGCGGCAAGAGCCCCGCGTGGCTCCGCAACGGTGTCGCCGCGCTGGCGAAGGCGGTCCCCGGTGCCGAGCACCGCACGATCGAAGGCCAGACACATATGCTCAAGCCGAAGGCCGTTGCCCCGGTCCTGATCGAGTACTTCACCGACTGACGGAGCGATCACGATGATCGAACTGGTCGAAGGCGACATCACCGAACAGCGGGTCGACGTCGTGGTCAACGCCGCGAACTCGTCACTGCTCGGTGGCGGTGGGGTGGACGGCGCGATCCACCGGCGCGGCGGGCCGGAGATCCTCGCCGAATGCCGGGCCCTGCGCGCGGGGCACTACGGCAAGGGACTGAAGACCGGAGAGGCGGTCGCCACCACGGCGGGCCGCCTCCCGGCGCGCTGGGTGGTGCACACCGTCGGGCCGGTGTGGTCCGATTCCGAAGACCGGTCCGCGCTGCTGGCCTCCTGCCACCGCAACTCGCTGCACGTCGCCGCCGATCTCGGCGCGCACACCGTGGCGTTCCCCGCGATCTCGACCGGGATCTACCGGTGGCCGGTCGAATCCGCGGCGGAGATCGCCCTCGAAACCGTGATGGACACCCTCTCGGCCGGGTCTTGCTCCGTGGAACTGGTGCGGTTCGTGCTGTTCGGCAAGGCGGCGTACGACGTATTCCGCGAGCAGGCGGACGCGATGGGCCTGGGTGGGTCGTGAGTGGCGATTCGGGTTCTAACCCGAATCGCCACTCACGACCCACCGGACCGACTACACACCCGCCGGCGAACTGCCCTGCTCGACCACCAGCCTGGCCGCCCCGCTCCCGTCCGCCGGAACCGACCAGATCGCCGAATCCACGCCGTACGCCACGGTCCGGTCGTCGAGCCAGGTCGCCTGGTCGTCCACGCTGCGCGTCTCGGCCAGCATGGTCTCCTTCCCGGAGGCCAGATCGAGGACGGCGAGCCGCCACGGCGCCGCGAGATCGGCGGAAACCTTCTTCTTGAAGGCGATCCGCTTCCCGTCCGGCGAGAGCGACGGGCATTCGACGTTCTCCCGGATCATCCTCGCGACAAGCTTTTCGTAGTCCGCCTCGACCAGGTACGTCTTCCCCTTCGTCCCCACGGTCGCGTAGAACCGTTTGCCGTCGGGGGTGAAGGTGATCCCCCAGTAGTTCACGTCGGACGAGTAGTACGGCTTGCCGTCGAGCAGGAGCCCCATCTCCTCGATGCTCTTCATCAGCTTCCCGGTCGTCAGGTCGAAGATCCCGGCTCGGGTCGAAAACCCGGTCTCCGCGTAGGAATCCCCGTTGACGAACAACGTCCAGTAGGCGCGTTTCCCGTCCGGGGAGACCCGGCCGCGGCTGGGCGTGCCGGGCAGTTCGATCCGGCGGATCTCGTTGAGGTCCTTGTCCAGCACGATGACGTCGGTCATCGGCGGCAGCACCCCGGGCTGGACGGCCAGGCACAGCGCGGTCCCCGCCGAGGCGGCGAACCGGTCGCAGCTGAGGCCGGACACCTTCCGGGGCTCGCCGGGACGGTCGACCGGGACGGTCGCGAGATGGCCGAAGTCGGGGCCTTCGGCGGTGTTGCGGAACAGCAGTTGTCCCTTGGCCTGCACCGAAACCGGCTGGCCGGACACGACGGCGACGGAGTTGACGTCCGGCCCGCGGTCCCGCGAGACGACACCGTAGCCGACGGCCGCCGCGATCAGGACGACGACCGCCACCACCACTCCGATGATCCGCGTCTTCATGCGTAGGTCCGCAAAGGACGGAGGACGGCCGCGGCGACGACCACCACGGCCAGCGCGCCCGCGGCGACCAGCACCGCGGCGTGCAGGTCCCACGTGGTCCAGGCGAGTCCGAAAAGGACGGACGCGAGCATCCGCGTGGTCGCCTGCCCGGTCTGCACGAGCGCCAGTCCGCTCGCCCGCTGGTGCTCGGGCAGCAACGGCCCGGCGGCGGCCATCAGGACACCGTCGGTGGCCGCGTAGAAGACACCGTGCAGCACGAGCGCCAGCACCGCGAGGATGCCGCCGTCCACCGGCCCGAGCAGCGCCAGCAGCGCCACGACCAGTGCGACGTGCCCGCCGAGGAACACCTTCCAGCGGCCGATCCGGTCCGAAAGCCTGCCGAAGGGGACGGCCAGCAGCAGGTACACGCCGGCGGTTCCCAGCGGCAGCAAGGGAAAGAAGACCGCGCCGAGTTCCCAGCGGCGCTGCAGCACGAGATAGAGGAACGAGTCGCTGAGGGTGACCAGGCCCAGCAGTGCGGCCCACACGCAGATCCGGCGGAACGACGCCTGCCGGATCAGGCCCGCGGTCTCCCGCAAGGAGACCTTCGGCCGTTCGGCCCGCGGCTTGGGCTGGTGGTCCTTGACCAGCACCACCAGGATGATCACGCCGATCGCGGCGATGCAGAAGCTGGTGAAGAACACCGAGTCGTAGCTGCCGAGGCTGAGCCACAGCACGGCCATCGCGACCAGCGGGCCGAGGAACGCGCCGAAGGTGTCCATCGCACGGTGCACACCGAACGCGCGGCCGAGGTGTTCCGGCTCGCTGCTCAAGGTGATCAGCGCGTCCCGCGGCGCGGTCCGGACGCCTTTGCCGGTGCGGTCGGCCGCGAGCACGGCGCCGATCGCGACGGTGGACGACCCCGCCATCATCAGGCCGATCTTGCCCAGCGCCGAGAGCCCGTAACCGAAGCAGGCGACCGCCTTGAGCCGCTGCCACCGGTCCGCGAGATGCCCGCCGACCAGCCGGACGACGGCGGTGACACCGGAGTAGAGGCCGTCGAGCACGCCGAACTGCAGCGGGCTCAGGCCGAGACCGAGGACGAGGTAGAGCGGGAGTACCGCGGTCACCATCTCCGACGAGATGTCGGTGACCAGGCTGACCAGGCCGAGCGCGACGACGTTCCCGGTGACGGCCCGTTTCACGCCGCTCTTCGGGACGTCCGCCGCGGCGTCCGCTCCCCTACTGGTGGCGATGTACATGGGAAACCTCCAACGCCGTGAGGAGGTGCCGGGCCACGGCACCTCCTCACGGGGATCAGTGGCAGGTGTAGGTGGGAGAGGAGTCGATCGTCTTGCCGTCGAGCCCGATCAGCTGGGTCGAGAAGGCGTTGTCCGACATGTTCAGCTTGAGCACGCCGTAGGTCGAGATCGCCTTCGCCGTGGCCGGGTGCTCGGTCTTGACCGGGTACAGGCTCGCCCCGCCACCGCCGCCGATGATCTGCACCGGACCCGCCGGGTCCTTGTCGCCGTCGGCGTTCTGCGGGTGGAACCGCTCGTAGTGGTGGTCGTGCCCGTTGAGCACCAGGTCGACCTTGTTCTGGACCAGGGTCTCCCAGAGCGTGGCCATCTTGCTGTTGTCGCCGTGGTCACCCGAGGTGTAGCGCGGGTGGTGGTAGTACGCGGCGACGCAGGGCTTGGTGTTGTTCTTCAGGTCCTGCTTGATCCAGTTCAGCTGCTCGTCGCTGATCGCGTTCGCGGCGAGGCCGGGCGAGAACTCCGTGCTGTCGATGGCGACGAAGTGCCAGTTGCCCATTTCCCAGCTGTAGTAGGTCTTCCCGTTCGGCGTCGCGATCTTGCCGAAGTACTGCTTGTAGGCGCCCAGCGGGGTGTGGTCGTAGGTCTCGTGGTTGCCGGGGACCGGGTGCATGATGTTCTTGTACTTGCCCCAGGTCTTGTCGAAGTACTTCGTGAAGTCCTCGATATGGGCGTCGTCGTACTGGTTGTCGCCCATGGTGATGACCGCGGCCGGGGTCATCTGGCCGACCAGCGCGGCCGTCTTCGGGTGGATGCACGAAGACGACGAAGCGGTGCACTGTTCGGCGATGTCACCTGAGGCGGCGAGGACGAACGAAGAACCGCCCGCCTGCGTGGTCGCCTGGATCTGGTTGCTGGCCGCCGAGGTGTTGCCGGCGGCGTCCTTCGCACGGACGGTGTAGGTGTACGCGGTCGACGCGCTCAGCCCGCTGTCGGTGTAGGAAGCGCTTTCCGAAGTGCCGACGACCTGGCCGTTGCGCAGCACCTCGTAGCCGCTGACGCCGACGTTGTCCGTCGAGCCGGTCCACGTCAGGTCCACAGTGGACGAAGTGACCGAACCCGCCTTGAGGTTCGACGGCGCGGTGGGCGCCTGCGTGTCGCCGGAGGAGTCCGACGTCCCGTAAACCTGCATCTCCCAAAGGGAGTAGCCGTAGCTGGTGGCACGTTTGGTGCCGACGAGGCGCAGGTACCGGCCGCGCGCGGCCAGCCCGGTGAGGTCGTCGGTCCCGCCGTTGCCGTTGGTGACGGACTTGATCGGGGTCCACGCCGAGCCGTCGTTGGAGACTTCCAGCCGGTACGCGGTGGCGTAGGCCGCTTCCCAGTTCAGCTTGACCCGGTTGATGGCCGAGGGGCCGCCGAGGTCGATGCGGATGAACTGCGGGTCGACGCCTTCCGTGCTCGCCCAGCGGGTGGTGCTCTTGCCGTCCACGGCGAGCGGGCCGCCGTAGGAGGAGGACTCCACCGAGGAGACCAGGACGGCTTTACCTTGGGACAGAAGGACATCAGCGGCTTGGGCGTTTCCGCTGAGCAGCGTCGGCAACAGGATGGCGGCCGCGCCTAGTGGCAGTAGTCGGGTTCGGGCCTTCACATCGATCTCCCCGGGAATCCGTGGCGGCGGGCTGAGAGGGACGGGTGCGCGGCGTTCACTTCGAGTACACGTGTTCGTTTGGTAAGTTTCCTAACGAATGCGTACGGTAATCCGTACCACTCAGTGAGTCAAGACGTAGACTCGTCCCATGACCGGCGCATTGATCTTCGATTTCGACGGGACGCTGGTCGACACCGAGGCGGCCGTCCTCGTGGCCTGGCAGGAGACCTTCCGCGCTCGCGGCGGCGAACTCCCCCTCGACGTCTGGCACACCGTGATCGGCACGCAGAACACGGCCGCCGCGATGTTCGAGCTCCTGGAGGAGAACGACGAGAACCTGGACCGGGTCGCCGTCCGCACCGGCGTCCGCGCCAGGGTCACCGAGCTGCTGGAATCGGTGGGGCCGCGGCCCGGCGTCGAGGAGTACCTCGAAGACGCCAAGGAGCGCGGCCTGCGGCTGGCCATCGCGTCCAGTTCGACCGGCGACTGGGTCACCACGCATCTGCGGCGGCTGGGCCTCGCGGACGCGTTCGAGGCCGTCCTCACCGGAGACCTCCACGAGGCGAAGCCGAGCCCGGACCTCTACCTGGCCGCGCTCGCCGCGCTTGACCTGCCCGCGTCCGAGGCGATCGCGTTCGAGGACTCACCGCACGGCGTCACCGCGGCGAAGGCCGCCGGGCTCGAATGCGTCGCCGTGCCGAACGCGATCACCGCGGTGCTGAACTTCGACCACGCCGACCTCGTACTCGGCTCGCTGGCCGACAAACCACTCGGCGAGTTACTCAGCCGTTGAGCAGTTCACCCAGCCGGACGAGGAACGGGCGCTGCCCTTTGAGTAGCTTCTCCTCCGCTTCGGCCAGCCCGAACCAGGCGACCCGGTCGACCTCCGGGAACTCCTGTGTCCGGCCCGAGCGCGGCGGCCACTCCATCTCGAAGGTACCCGGTACCACCTGAGCCGGGTCGAGGTCGCCCTCCACCGCCCAGACCGTCACGACCTTGCCGCCGGACTGCTTCACGACGCCGAGCGGGAGGTACTCCCCCTCCGGCGCCGGTAACCCCAGTTCCTCCTGGAACTCGCGCCGCGCCGCGGCCTCCGGCGCCTCGTCCGGCTCGTACTCACCCTTGGGCACCGACCAGCCGCCCGCGTCCTTCTTCGCCCAGAACGGCCCGCCCATATGCCCGAGCAGCACCTCGGTCACCTCGCCCGACCTGCGGAAGAGCAGGATCCCGGCACTCGTCTTACCCGCCATGCCGTCCAGTCTGGCCTTACTCCGACCGGGTGATGTGACCGGCCCGCGAAAAAAGTTTCCGCCCGGCTGTCGAATCGCGTCGTGCCCGTCCGACGCGTTGTCAGAAGCCGCCCGACAGACACTCCCGGAAGGACCGGAACCATGACGCAGACCACCGCCCCCGCCAAGACCACCGCCACCACGACCGCCGCCACCCCGCGTGCCGCCAAGGCGCAGGGCGCGATCCAGTCCGCCGTCCGGATCGTCGTCTCGTTCCTCTTCCTCTGCCACGGTTTGCAGGGATTCGGATTCTTCGGTGGCGTCGACGGCGCGGGCGGCTCGGTCGAGCTCGGCTCCTGGCCCGGCTGGTACGGCAGCGTGATCGAGCTCGTCGGCGCCGCGTTCGTGCTGGTCGGCCTGTTCACCCGCCCGGTCGCGGTACTCCTGTCCGGCGTGATGGCGTACGCCTACTTCACCGTGCACGCCCCGGAAGGCCTGCTGCCGCTGCAGAACATGGGCGAGCTGTCGACCCTCTACTGCTGGATCTTCCTGCTGATCGCCGCGATCGGCCCTGGCACTTTCGCCATCGACACCCTGCGCCGCCGCCGCTGACCGAAACGCGATTAAGGCCCCTTTCCTGGATCCATTCCAGGAAAGGGGCCTTAATCGCGTTTCGTCGTCGTTAAATTCGGACATACCATGGAATTACCCCCCGAAAGAAAGTTCCCCGCCGATGGGGGTATCCGGCATCCTCTATCACATCAATGGTTTAGACCACCTTGAGCCGGAAGGATGCGTCATGACCCAGACAGCCGCCGCCACGACCACCGAGGTCGGCCCGACCGCCCCCAAGTGGCAGGGACTCGCCCTCTCCGCCGTCCGCGTCGTGGTCGCGTTCCTCTTCCTCTGCCACGGTTTGCAGAAGATGGGCCTCTTCGACAAGCCCGCCGTGCCGTTCGGCACCTGGCCGGGCTGGTACGCCGGGGTGATCGAAACGGTCGGCTCGCTGCTGATCCTGGTGGGCCTGTTCACCCGCCCGGTCGCGGTGCTGCTCTCGGGCACGATGGCGTACGCGTACTTCGTCGTGCACCAGCCCGACGCGCTGCTTCCGTTGCAGAACAAGGGCGAGACGGCCGCCCTGTACTCCTGGATCTTCCTGCTGTTCGCGGTGGTGGGCCCGGGCACCTACGCGCTCGACACCCTGCTGCGGCGCCGCAAGTCCTGAAGCGCGTGAAGGCCCCCTTCCCTCGGCTGAGCCGAGGGAAGGGGGCCTTCACGCGCGAAACGTCAGCGGCCCTGCGGCAAGCCGGCGGCCAGATCCGACAGCGCCAGCACGTGCTCCATCAGTACGGTCAGCACCTGCTTCGTCGACTCGCGTTCCCGCGCGTCGCACAGCAGCAGCGGAACGTCCATGCCGACGTCGAGCGCCTGCCGGACCTCCTCGGTGCCGTACCGGTAGGCGTTGTCGAAGCAGTTGACGGCGACGACGAACGGCAGCCCGCGGCGCTCGAAGAAGTCCACGGCCGCGAAGCAGCTGTCGAGCCGCCGGGTGTCGGCCAGGACGACGGCGCCCAGCGCGCCTTCGGCCAGTTCGTCCCACATGAACCAGAACCGGTCCTGTCCCGGCGTGCCGAACAGGTACAGGATCAGCTCGGGGTTGATGGTGATCCGGCCGAAGTCCAGCGCCACCGTGGTGGTCGTCTTCTTCTCCACACCGGTGAGGTCGTCGACGCCCTCGGACGCCGCGGTGATGACCTCCTCGGTGCGCAGCGGGGGAACCTCGCTGACCGAACCGACCATCGTGGTCTTACCGACCCCGAACCCGCCGGCGATGAGGACCTTGACCGCGTTCGCGGTCAAGGATCGCCGGGGCTCAGAGTTTCCGGATGCCATCAAGAACCGCCTGGAGTACGTGTTTGTTGGGGGTGTCGGTCACCGGGGTCGCGGTGCGGAACAGCACGAGGTTCTGTTCGATGAGGTCGCTCAGCAGCACCTTCACCACCGGCAGCGGCAGGTCTATGCGCGCGGCGACCTCCGCGACGGAGGTCGGTCTCTGGCACAGGTTGAGGATGCGCCCGTACTCCGGCTCGAAGCCCGCCACCTCCTGCGAGGAGCGCATGGCGACCACCAGGGTGATCAGGTCGAGGCCGATCGTGTCCGAGCGGGTGCGCCCGCCCGTGACGGCGTACGACCGGACCAGCGGCCCGGCCTCCTCCTCGAACCACGACTCGTGCCGCCCGCTCATGGCGACGTGGGAGTCGCGGCGCGGGGCGCCGAAGTGAGCACCGCGCCGACCCGCTTGACCATCAGGTTCATCTCGTAGGCCACGAGGCCCATGTCCGCGTCCTCCTTCGCCAGCAGCGCGAGGCACGCACCGCGGCCCGCCGCGGTGACGAACAGGAAGGCGTGGTCCATCTCGACCATGGTCTGGCGGACGTTGCCGCCGCCGAAGTGCCGTCCCGTGCCCCGCGCGAGGCTCTGGAACGCCGACGCGACCGCGGACAGGTGCTCGCCGTCCTGCTCCGACAGGTTCCCGGACCGTCCGATGAGCAGGCCGTCGGAGGACAGGACTACCGCCCTGTCGGCACCGGCGACACGCTTGACCAGGTCGTCCAGCAACCAGTCGAGTTCACTGACTCCCGCGTTGGCCATCTAGTCACGATCTCCGTACATGTCGAGGTCGGTGTAATCGTCGGTCGGTTCGGTGTCCCGCGCTCGGCGCGTGCCCTGCTGGAACGCGGCGAGCCGGTTCCTCGCCAGCTCGGGGGTGTCCTCGCGGACCTCCTCGCGCTGGGCGGCGGGCCGGTCCTCCATCAGCTGGGGGACCAGGTTCGCCTGGCGGCGGCGCTGCGGCAGCGGTGGCCTGCCGGGCGCCTCGGGGCCGGGCCGCCGGGTCTGCGGCGGGCGGCCGTCCTGCGGCCGGGTGTCGGCGGGCGGCCACGCCGGCGGCTGCACCGGCTGCGGACGTCCCTCGGCACGCACGGGCTCGGGGCGGATCGGCTCGGGACGCGGCGTCTCCGGCCGGGGTACCCGCGGCGGGCGCGGGGGCAGCGGCGGCAACGCGCCACCGGGCTGCTCCGGACCCTGCTGCGCCTGCGGCTGGGGCTGCGGGGGCTGCGGCGCGACGGGCATCGGCACGGGCAGCTCAGGCCGTTCCGCGAGGAGCTCGGTGCGGTGGCGGGCACGACGGCCCGGGAGCAGCGGCGCGGCTTCCGGCACCTCGGTGCTCTCGGGGTCCACCTCGTCCTCCGGCTGATCAGACGGGACCGGCGCGAGCAGGTCGGTGCGGACGAGCACGATGGCCCTGGTGCCGCCGTACGCGGATTCGCGCAGGTGCACGGAGATCCCGTGCCGTGCGGCGAGGCGCGCGACCACGAACAGGCCCAGCCGTGGCTCGGCTGACAGGGCCATGATGCCGAAGTCCGGCGGATCGGCCAACATCGCGTTCAGCTCGGCGGCCTGCTCGGGCTCGATACCGAGCCCCTGGTCCTCGACCTCGATCACGACGCCCTTGCCGACCACGTTGCCCCGCAGCTCGACGCGCGACTGCGGCGGCGAGAAGGAGGTCGCGTTGTCGATCAGCTCGGCGAGCAGGTGCACGAGGTCGCCGACGACCGGGCCCTGCACCGCCATCGCGGGCATCTTCGCCGTCTTCACCCTGGCGAAGTCCTCGGTCTCGGCCGAGGCGCCGCGGGTCAGCTCGGCCAGCGTCACCGGCTTGCGCCACTGACGGCCGGGCTGCCCGCCACCGAGGATGATCAGGTTCTCCGCGTTGCGGCGGGCACGGGTGGAGAGGTGGTCCAGCTGGAAGAGCGTCTCCAGCTGCTCCGGGTCCTCCTGCTTGCGCTCGGCCTGGTCGAGCACCTTGAGCTGGCGGTGCACGATGACCTGGCTGCGGTGCGCGATGTTGAGGAACACCGTCTTGGTGCCTTCACGGGTCCTGGCCTCTTCGACGGCGGCCGCGATGGCGGTCTGCTGCGCCTTGTTGAAGGCCTCGGCGACCTGGCCGATCTCGTCGTCGCCGTGGTCGAGGAAGTGACCCTTGTCGTCGAGGTCGACGGGTTCGCCCGCCCGCACGCGGTCCACCAGTTCGGGCAGCCGGATCTCGGCGACGTCGAGGGTGTCCTCGCGCAGCCGCGCCAGCCGTCCGATGAGCCGGTTGGACAGCCGCAGGGCGATGACGAACACGGCGATCGCCACCAGCAGTGCGATGGCCGCGGCGATGGCCGACGTGATCAGCGTCCGGTCGGCCTCGTCGACCGCCTGCGTCGTGGCCGTACCACTCTGCTCGACGAAGCCGCGCATCATCGCGTCGCTGACGCCGCGCGCGGCCTGGAGCCACGTCTGCTCGGGGATGGGGAGCGTGGCCTTGCTGTTCTGCAGGAAGGTGTTCTCGACCGTGGTGACGGCCTTCCACGGATCGCTCGCGACGAGCTGGTCGAACTTCGCCTTGACGTCCGGGATCATCCGCGAGACCGACGACTCCAGCTGCGAACGGTAGGAACCGACCTCGGTCACGTAGGCGCGGTAGGTCTCGTCGGTGAAGCCGCCGCCCGCGACGGCCGCGGCGGCGAGGGCGTTCGCGCGCTGCATCTGGTCGATGGCGGTGAACAGCGGGACCGCGGTGATCCGCTGGTAGGCGTTCTCGGCGTTCGGCGCGTCCTGGGCCAGCCCGGTGAGGCCCTCGACGAACTGGTCGAGGATCTGGTTGTAGTAAGTGAAGGCGTCCAGCAGCGGAAGCTGGCCGGAGTCGGCCGACTGCCGGATCTGCGGCGCCTTCTGGAGAAGCCCGTTCAGCGTGGCGATGTTGCGCTGCACGCTGTCCGGCGAGTCGCCGACGAACTTCTGCAGATGCGCGGCGACACCCTGTGCGGCGGCGTCGGTCTTGGCGCGCTGCTCGACGAGCGTGGCGTGCTGCGCCCGGTCGCCGGCGAGCTCGCGCAGGGTCAGGCGCCGCTCTTCCTGCACCTGGACGAAGAAGGGAAGGGAGGGGGCTTCCGAGTCACGGATCCGCTGCGCGTAGTCACGTCCGTCGACCGCGTCGAAGATGAGGTACCCGCCGATCGCCAGCCCGACCAGCATCAGCGCGATGCTCGGAATGAGCGCGATCGTCAGAACGCGCGAACGAATCGAAGAGCCGCGGCCTCGTCGAAGGGAAATCTGCTTCACCGTGGTCCGTTTTCCTTCCGGCAGTTTTTGGTGTCGGGTCGCCGGGGATCTCATACCCGCGGGATCCGATAGCCGGATCAACACAGCGTGGTCCGCTCCGCCCGCGAAGACGCTAGGAGACCCAAACGGGTGAGTCAAGTCCAGACGCGAAGGGTAGTCACGTATGGCCGTGACCTGCTGACAAGAGGCGGCCGGACCAGGAAAGTCCACCACGTGGGACAGGGCCCCCGGCCAAGTGACTCACCAGTAGATCACCTGGCGGTTTACCGCAGGCAGCGGCTTGATCGTCACTCTTCGGATTCGATCAAGTCGCATCTCGCGGGCTCCGCAAGCCAGCCGAAAAGCCGACGAAAACTACTCGCCGTGACGTCGCTCACGCTTTCGGACCAGAGCTCCACATACCGTTCGGTTTGCGAACGACATCACCGCGGAGCAACGCCGTCGTAACGCCCCTCGCCCCACGAAAACGAGAATTCCCGCCGCCAATTGCCGTCGATTCGGCGAAATGATCTTCGTCGGCCCCGCCGAGTTCGTCGTCGAGGAGCGCGTCGACCCTCCCGGACGCGTCGCGAAGGAGGCGGGTGCCCGCCCAGCACAAGGTCGCCACCCCGCAGATCAGGATCACGACGAGAGCGGTCTCCACCGGATACCGGGCACCGAATTCGTTGAGCAGAAATCCGGAGGCGGCACCGGAAACGGCGATGGCGACATAGGTGAACGACATGATCCCCTCCCACTCCCGGCGCCCTGGTCCGCGCCTCACCGGTAAGACGGGCGACGCGGATTTTCCTTACGCCACAGGGGAAGGATCTACGTCACACACGCGGCGAGCGAAGGTCGAGATTAACAGCGGATTCGCGAAAGATCGCGCGTCCTCCCCCGCCGGGGCGAGGTGATCACCTCTTTGCCACGGATTTCCGAATGAGTTTCACCCTTTTCTCCGCGTCAGACGGCCTTCGAAAATCATCGAACTTCCCGCAGCGTCGTCACGGCGCGAAGCACCTCGCCGTAGGTGGTGTAGAGCGGCGCGAGCCCGAATCGCAGGACATTGGGCGGGCGGTAGTCGCCGATCACGCCGCGGTCGATCAGGGCCGCCATCGTCTTGGCCGCGTCGTCGTCGACGACGGAGATCTGGTGGCCTCGGTCCTCACCGCGCGGGGTCCGGATCCTCGCGCCGTCGAGGAGCTCGTCCGCGCACCGGAAGAAGAAGTCGCCGAGCGCGAGGCCCTTCTTCCTGAGCGCTCCGCGGTCCACGTCGTCCCAGACATCGAGGGCCGCGTCCAGCGCCAGGAGCGACAGGATGTCGGGCGTGCCCGCGCGGCCCCGTGCGATACCCGCGTCCGCCTCGTACGCGCCGCGCATCGCGAACGGGTCGCGGTCGCCGGCCCAGCCCGCCAGCGGCTGGTCGAACCTGTCCAGCCACTTCGTTGCCACGTAAAGGAAAGCGGGCGCGCCGGGGCCACCGTTGAGGAATTTGTAGGTGCAGCCGACGGCGAGGTCCACGCCCGCCGCGTCGAGTTCGACGGGCAGGGCGCCGACGCTGTGGCAGAGGTCCCAGAGCACCAACGCCCCGGCGCGACGCAGTGCCGCGGTCAGCCCGGCCATGTCGTGGGCGCGCCCGGTGATGTAGTCGACGTGGTTGATCAGCGCGACGGCCGTCCGCTCGCTCACCTGGGCGGGCATGTCCTCGGCGACGACCCGGCGCACCGTGCGCCCGGTCAGCCGGGCGGCCTCGTCGGCGATGTAGCCGTCGGTCGGGAAGGTGTCCGCGTCGACGAGGATCTCGTCGCGGCCTGGCTGGAGACGGGTCGCGGCGACCAGCGCCTTGAACAGGTTCACGCTGGTCGAATCCGCCACGACGACCTGCCCCGGCGCGGCTCCCACCAGCGGCGCGATCCGCTCGCCGACCCGCACCGGAGCCTCCCACCAGCCCTCCGACCAGGACCGGATCAGCCGCCCGCCCCACTGCTCGCGGACGACCGCGGCGACGCGTTCGGCCACGTGCTTCGGCGGCGCGCCCAGCGAGTTGCCGTCGAAATAGGCGACGCCCGCGTCGAGGTCGAATTCGTTTCGCTTGTGCGCCAAGGGATCGGCCGCGTCCAGCGCCGCGGCCTCCGCTACGAGGTCAGTCACGGCGACCATCGTCGGCGAGAGTGTTCCAGAAGTCCAGCTCGTACGCCTGGAACAGCCGCGCGTGGGTCCGAGCGTCCTTTTCGGACAGATCACCGGCGTCGAGCGCGGCCTGCACGGCTTGGACGGCGAGCTCCTCGAGCTCCGGCGACGGCGTGCCGAAGAAGTCGAAGAAGGCGCAGGCCTCGTCGTCGAAGCCGTATCGCTCGCGCATCGCGGTGGCGATCGCGGCGCAGTACCGGCCGAAGGCGGCGAAGTTGGCGACGATCGCCACGATGACGTCCGCCGGCTCGCCGTTGAGCGCGAGCCAGGCGACGAACGCCGGGTACGCCTGGCATCCCGCGCGCGGCTCGAAGCCGGGCTGCTCCTCGGCGAGCGCCGCCAGTTTGCCGAGCGCCAGCCCCTCCCCCGAAGCCAAGGCCGCGAAGAACTCCCGCGCCCGCTGCTCCTGGGAACGCGCCGCGAGGTGGAGGAAACTGCGCCAGTCGCTGCGGACGATCCGGTACTCCTCCGCGGCGATCGCGGCGAAGACCTCGCGCGGCGCCTCGCCCGCCTCGACCAGCGGGACGAGCCTGTTCTCGTCGTCGCGGGGCGCGAGTTCCGCCTGGACCGCGTCGATCAGCTCGCGTGCCGAACGGGTCATCGTCGGGGCTCCTCCTGGTGCGGGACTGACGCGGTGGAAACGGAAAAGGTGGACATTTCGCGACTCACGACCGTGGCCGCGATTCTCTATCCAGCACTGCCGACAGCCCTTACAGTGTGCCTGATCAGGCAGCATCGAGGAGGCCAGCGTTGACCACCCAGCCGACCGTCGCCGAGCAGATCGAAGGCCAGACCATCCCCGCCCTGCTTCACCGCAACGCCCAGGAGTTCGGTGACCTGCCGGCGGTCACATCACTCGACATCGAAGGCAAACCGACCCTGAACTGGGCCGAATTCCGCACCGCCATCGCGGAGGTTTCCCGGGGACTCGCCGGGCTGGGCCTCGGCGTCCGTGACCGGA
This sequence comes from Amycolatopsis sp. PSD-21, assembly GCF_055561455.1. Lineage (NCBI taxonomy): Bacteria > Bacillati > Actinomycetota > Actinomycetes > Pseudonocardiales > Pseudonocardiaceae > Amycolatopsis > Amycolatopsis sp. PSD-21. The sequence goes on from NZ_CM145712.1 coordinate 7,504,060, forward strand.
TGCTGATTATGGCACCGAGCAGTCCGGACCACCTGATCGCCGATCTCGCCGCGGCCCATCTCGGCGCGATCCCCTGCACCGCGTACGCGACGCTCAGCCCGGAGCAGATCGGGTTCGTCGCCCGGCACAGCGCCGCCGGCGTCGTCGTCCTCGCCGGTGCCGAAGAACTCTCCCGCTGGTCGCAGGTCCTCGACGATCTGCCCGCCCTGCGGCACGTCGTCATGCTGGACGCCTCGGTGGTCCCCAAGGACGACAAGCGGTTCCTGTCGTTCGCCGACCTGCGCGCGGCGGGCGCCGAGGCGCACGCGGCCGACCCGCGGGCGTTCGAGACGGCGTGGTCCGCGATCACCCCGGACGACCCGCTGTCGATGATCTACACGTCCGGCACCACCGGCGACCCCAAGGGTGTCGTGCTGTCGCACCGCAACGCGATCTACCAGGCCGTCGCCGTCCAGAAGCTGCACGACTCCCCGATGCACGCCACGAACATCGCGTACCTGCCGCTCGCGCATATCGCCGAACGCGAACTGTCGATCTACATGCCGATCGTGTGGGCCGGGCACGTGCACACCGTCGCCGACCCGACCGGTGTCGTCGGCGCGCTCGGCCAGGTGCACCCGAAGAGCTTCTTCGGCGTCCCGCGCGTGTGGGAAAAGATGGTGGCCGGCCTCAAGAACCTGCTCGGCTCGCTGCCGGAGGAGAAGCGGAACGGCCTGATCGCCGCGAACGAACTGCTGCAACAGGGCTACAAACTGCGCAGCGACGGCAAAGAGGTGCCGCCGGAGCTCGCGGAGAAGATCGCGCAGACCGACGCGGCCGCGCTCGCGCCGGTGCGGGCGATGCTGGGCCTCGACCAGATCGAGGTCGCCTCCAGCGGTGCCGCCGCGCTGCCGGTGGAGATCCTGTACTTCATCTCCGGGCTCGGCGTCGAGATCCAGGAGGTCTGGGGACTGTCCGAGACCACCGGCGCGGTCACCTCGAACACGCCGTCGGCGTTCAAGGCCGGTTCGGTCGGCCGCCCGCTGGAAGGCATCGAGGTGAAGGTCGCCGAGGACGGCGAGCTCCTCGTCCGCGGCGCGATCGTGTTCCTCGGCTACCTGCAGGCCGACGGCACGATCAAACCGGACGTCGACGCCGACGGCTGGCTGGCCACCGGCGACATCGGGACGATCGACGAACGCGGCTTCGTCACGATCACCGACCGCAAGAAGGAACTGATCATCACTTCGAGCGGCAAGAACATCGCCCCGACGAAGATCGAAGGCCTCCTCAAGGAACACCCGCTGATCGGGCAGGCCGTCGCGATCGGCGAGAAACGGCCGTACGTCACGGCGCTGATCGTCGTCGACGACGAGATCGCGCCGGGCTGGGCGGCCGCGAACGGCATCCAGCTCGCGGAAGGCGAATCGCTCGCCGACAACGCGGAGGTCCGCGCCGAGATCGAAAAGGCCGTCGAGGCGGCGAACGCGCGGCTGGCCAGGATCGAGCAGATCAAGCGGTACCACGTGATCCCCAAGGCGTGGACGCCGGAAAGCGGCGAGGTCACCCCGACGCTGAAGCTGAAGCGGCGGATCATCAACGACCGGTACGCGCCGACCATCGCGGACCTGTACGCGGCCACACCCGAACCCGCCCCCGCCGCCGGTTCCTGACCCGTAACACGCGTGATTGGGGGCGTAACTCGCGTGTCTGGAGGCGTAACACGCGAGTTACGCCTCCAATCACGTGAGTTACGCCTCCAATCACGTGAGTTACGCCTTCAAGCACGGGACGAAAGGAGTCGCGACCGGCGAGGGGCCGCTGCTAACTTGCCGCCGTGGATCTCTTCTCCCGATCTTGGGCGGCGTTGCTCGCTGCCGTCGCCGAAACCCCCGACGAAGACTTCGCCAAGCCGTCCGGCTGCGCCGGCTGGCTGGTGCGGGACCTGGTGTGTCACCTGGTGATCGACGCCCAGGACGTCCTGATCACCCTCGCCACTCCCGCCGAGACGGAACCCACGCGCGACGCGGTCACCTACTGGGAGATCGCCGAGAAACCGCCCACCGGCGAGGACGACCTCGACGCGCTGATCGTGCGGCTCGCCGCCGCCTACCAGGAGCCGCGGCTGCTCAAGTTCCACCTCGACGACGTCGGTTCCGCCGCGGGCCGGGCCGCCGGCCTCGCCGACCCGGCGACGCGGGTCGCCACCCGCGACATCGTCCTGACCGCGGGCGACTTCCTCGCCGCGTACGTCCTGGAGTGGACGCTGCACCACCTCGACCTGGTCGCGTATCTCCCGCACCTCGACGGCCCCGCCGCCGACAGCCTCGCCAGGACCCGGCAGATCCTGGAGCAGCGCACCGGCGAGACGTTCCCGGCGTCGTTCTCCGACACCGACGCCCTGCTGGTCGGCACCGGACGCCGTCAGCCGACGGACGCCGAGAGGGCCGAACTCGGCGACCTGGCCGCGAAACTTCCGTTCGTAGTGGGCTGATCACGCGTGTCGTCCGCCTGATCACGCGTGCGTCCATCTGATCACGCGAGTCACGCGGTCCGGGTCGACTCCGTCCACTTGCGCAGCCGCGGCGGCACACGCTTTTCGAGGCCGTAGTTCTCCAGGTGCGCGCTGAAGACCTCGTCGAAGGCGCGCTGCACGGTCTCGGTGTCCCACACCGGCCGCTCGAGGATCGGCTGCTTGAGGTACGGCTGCCCCATGACGTGCAGCTGCGGCCCGTTGCAGCGGATCATCTGCCCGGTGATGCCGTCCGATCCGGGGCCGAGCAGGAACAGCACGACCGGCGCGATCCTCGACGGCGTCCGGTCCGGCGGGCAGGCCCGCAGCGACCGTTCGGACTTCCACACCATCCGGGTGTGCGCGAGCGGGCAGACCGCGTTCACCCGGATCCCGCTCTCCTCCAGGTCGAGCGCCCACGAGTAGGTCAGCGAGGCGACGGCGCCTTTGCTGGCGGCGTACACGCCGAGCTTGCGCTGCCCGAGCGACGCCCCCGACGAGATGTTGACGATCGACCCCGGTTCGCCCCGCGCCACCATCGCCTTGATCGCGGCGAGCCCGGTGTACATGACGCCGAGGACGTTCACCTCGACCAGCTCGCGGGCCTGCTCGACGTCGTCCTCCCACGGCAGCGCCTCGTAGTTCAGGCCCGCGTTGTTGACCAGCCCGTCGATCGCGCCGAACTCGGCGAGGCACAGGTCGACGATCTCCTGTGCCTGCTTCGGATCAGCGACGCTGTGCCCGCTGGCGACCGCCCTGCCCCCGAACCGGCGGATGTTCTCCGTCGTCCGTTCGGCCAGCCCGGCGTCGATGTCGTTGACCACGACGGCCCCGCCCGCCCTCGCGACGTGCACCGCGAACGCCTCGCCGAGGCCCCGTCCCGCCCCGGTCACGACGACGGCCTTGTCGTCGAGCAAACCGTTCATCGCCTTCACCCCTTTGACCCAGCCGGCCTCCACCTCCAGACCGGTCTCTACTCAGTGTTGGCCCATTCGGCCCAACCGGACCGCCGTCGGCGGCGAACGGCGGCCCGGCTGCGCCGAGCGAGGACGGGGCGATCGGCGCGCAGATACCCGCGGGCGAGTCAGGCCGTCGTCACCCACCGGCCGGACGGCGTAGCCCGATCAGCTCAACAGGCGGAGGATTCGGCCGTCTTCTCTTCGTCTCCCTGTAGCCGGAGGCATACTGAACGTTGTCCGGCGGGACGACAACTGTGACTCCCTCGTCGACCGCGTACCACGGCAGGCAAGAATGCGAGGGACGGAAGTTCACCCGATCGGGGGGAGGTGGTCACGCAGTGAAGACGAACGCGGCGCCGCGGATGACCGCCGCCCTGGCGAACCGCGAGTTCCGCGCACTCTGGCTCGCCGAGGTGCAGTCCCTCATCGGGGACCAGCTCACCATCGTCGCGCTGGCGATCCTCGTCTACGACCGGACGGGTTCCGCGCTGCTGTCCGCGGTGGTCTACTCCCTGACCTTCCTGCCCGCGCTGGCCGGCGGTCTCGGCCTCTCGCAGCTGGCCGACCGCTACCCGAGGCGCACCGTCCTCGTCGTCTCGTCCCTGATCCAAGGCGTGCTGATCGCGATCATGGCGATCCCCGGCACCCCGCTCGCCCTGCTGTGCGGGCTGGTGGTCCTGGCACGGCTCGTGAACGCTCCCGGCAACGCGGCGCAGAACGCGCTCACCCGCGAGGTGTTCACCGACGACGACCTCTATCTCAAGAGCCAGGACATCAGGGGTATCTCCACCAACACCGCCATGCTGCTCGGCCTGGCGGGTGGCGGCCTGCTGGTGTCGCAGGTCGGGGTGAGCTGGGCTCTGGCGCTGGACGCCGCGACGTTCCTGCTGAGCGCGGCCGTGGTCCGCTTCTCGGTTTCCCGGCGGGCGGCGGCGTCCGACGGCACCGGCAGCTGGTTCGGCGCGGTGAAGCAGGTTTTCGGCAACCGTCACCTGCGGGTGCTGGTCTGGTTCTCGTGGCTGGTCGGCCTTGCCGTCGTCCCCGAGGGGCTCGCCGCGCCGCTCGCCGCGGAGATGGGCGTGGGGAAACAGGCCGTCGGCTGGCTGCTGGCCGCCGATCCGCTGGGCTTCGTCATCGGGGCGTTCCTGCTGTCCCGGTTCGTCTCGGCGGAACAACGGCGGAAGCTGCTCGGCGTGCTGGCGGCACTACCGATGGTCGCCCTGATCGCCTTCGCGCTCCAACCCGGGCTCATCCCGGCGTTGCTCCTGCTGGCGGCGGCGGGTGCCGCGGGGGCGTACCTGATCACGGTGAGCGCCACGTTCATCACCTGGGTCCCGAACGAGCTCAGGGGCGGTGCGGGTGGGGTGTACCGCACGGGGTTGCGGGTGGCTCAAGGAGTAGGGGCGGGACTCGGCGGGCTCGCCGCCGATCGGCTCGGTGCGGCGACCTCGGCCATCGCCCTGGCGGGCGTGGTCGGCCTGCTGCTGGCCGTACTGGTCGCACTCAGCTGGGGACACGTCAACGGATCCGGCCCGGAACCGCTGCTGTCATGACGAATCCACACTGGACGACCCCTGGGGCGGCACGGCCGCCCGGCGGGTTCGTACTCGGAAATCTCGACACGACACTGCTTCGGCACCTCAGTGAAAAGAAACGGCTTCGGATCAGAAGTCACGGCTCGACACGGTCATCCACCTCCCGGCCACCTCGTTGCTGCGAACTATTACCTTGCCCGGGCTCAGAAGTCACGACTGGACACTATCCGTCACCCCTTCCGCGTCACGTCTCGAAAAACATTCGGTCGCCAAGATCAGAAATCACGGGACACGATTGGCACCTCCGGTCCGTGTTCGCGGGCACCCTTGCCGGTGTCGGACAACCGATGCGATGGGATGATACCGGCCGTGGAATACGAACGGTGTATCAGTCGGTACCGGTGAGATTACTCAGCCGTGCCGTCCGCGCGGAAAAGAGGTAGCAATTGCCAGCCGAGACCGGTGACCGCCGCCAGCACGGTGACGGCACCGGCGACCTTGACGACGCGACGGCGACGCCCGCCGCCCAGAGCGGTGCACCGGTGACCGAACGCGGGCAGGCGAGTCCGGAAGGTGACCGGGCCCCGCGGGAACGTCATCCCTACGATCCCAGGGCGTGGGCGCTGTGGCAGCGGCCGAAGCGATTCATCGCGTTCCTTTTCGCGATGGAGGCGGCCGGAATCGCGATCATGGTCCTCGCCACGATGAATTCCACGAATCCGGGGAGAATAGACTGGGTTCGTTTCGCGATTCTCGCGGTCGGCGCCACGGCGCATATTCAGCTCACCCAGCGGCAAGAGGAAAGGCGGCGCGATCGAAGCCGTACCGTCCTCATCGACCTCACCGCGGTCTGGACATTTCCGGCCGCCGTGATCCTGCCGCTTTCGCTCACGCTTTCCATCATCGCGATCGTGCGCATCCAGCATTGGTTCATCGCCCGCCGCCCCGCGCACAACTTCGTGTTCTCATCGGTCACCCACGGCGTTTCGGTGACACTGGCGTCGCTCACCTTCGCCGCTTTCGGGCCGCATGAATGGGGACGGATCTCCGGCTGGGACACCCTCGGCGAGTTCGGCGTCCTGATCGTCACGGGAATGGTCTTCGAGGCGGTGCAGATCGTCTACATCGGCGGCATCCTCGCGCTCGGCTCGCCGAAGCGGCCGTCGATCTCCACCGTGCTCGGCAATGCGGCGGACAACCTGCTGGAGGCCATCACGATCGGCCTCGGCGCGGTCACCGCGGTGCTGCTGTTGATCATGCCACCGATGGTGATCGTGATGGCCGTGGTGACGGTGGTGTTCAATCGCCTCGCCGAGATCGACCAACTGCAAAACGACGCGCGGACGGACCCGAAAACCGGTGTTCTGAACATGCGCGGATGGTCGGAGTCGGCCGATCGGGCACTCGGAAGGACCGCCCGATCGGACGACAGCCTTGCTCTTCTGATGATTGATCTCGACCACTTCAAGTGGATTAACGACACATATGGACATCCGGCGGGCGACGACGTGCTCCGGGACGTTGCCCGGAAATTGGACGAGGTCACCCGGCCCGCCGACGTCATCGGCCGGTTCGGCGGCGAGGAATTCCTCGTGCTCCTGCCGGATATCGACGAAACGGCGGCCAAACTCGCCGCCGAGCGAGTGCGCAGCGCCATCGCGGAACTGCATATAGTGACTACCGACAAAAGGGGCAGCCGGGTGACCATCTCCGGCCGCACCACCTCGATCGGGGCGGCACTGTTCCCTCGTCACGGTGAATCCCTGGAGGAACTCCTGCACGCCTCCGACGCCGCCGTCTACGTGGCCAAGGAGAACGGCCGGAACCAGGTGCGCTTCGCCCAGGACGTGGACCGGCCGGCTCCCCCGTCCGCCGGCGACTCGCATCCGGAGGACTAGGCCGTGTCCTGTAAGTCTGTTCGATGGGCTTCGTGATGCAGGTGGTTCCTGACGGTGCGGGCGGGTCGGCCTCGTACCGGGTCGTACTCGGCCGAGCCCGCCCGTGCCGTCAGGGAGCGCCTGGGCGCGGAGACCGCGAACATGACTTGCAGGACACGGCCTGAACGCGCGTCACGCCATCAGGGGACCTCCAAGGAAACCCGGGGGTTATCCGGATGTCGGCCTTGATCGGCGGATGGCACCCTGGACGCCATGCCAGCGACAGCCGAAGCCGCCGCTCGTCCTGCCCGGATCCGGCGGCCGTGGTCGACTTCGGGCTGGTTGCTGCTGGTCACCGTGCTGGTGTTCGGCTTCGGGCTGATCGCGTCACGGCCGGCCTCGCCGCCGGACCAGGGGCCACCGACGGGTGACATCCTCGCCGCGCAGAACGCGGTCGACGCGCTGGTGCGGCCGGGCCCGGTCGAGAACGCGATCGCCGAACTGCCCGCCGACTTCACCGCGGTCAGCGGGATCACGCCCGGCGTGATGACGGCACGGGACGGCACGGTGCGCGCCGTCCACTCCGACGGTGGATGCTCGGCGCCCTGGGGCGACGACAACACCAAATGGGACTACGCGGTCCCCTGCAAGGCGCACGACCTCGGCTACGACATCCTCCGCTACGCCGAACGCAAGGGGCACCCGCTCGGCCAGGAGGCCAGGGCCTCGCTCGACGACCGGCTCGCGGCCGACATGCACAACGCCTGCGTCCTCAACCCGATGGACTCGCGCGGCACCTGCGACGTCGTCGCCTCCCTCTACACCGCCGGTCTCGTGCTCAACTCCTGGCACCAGCGCTGGGGTCCGCCGGTCGGCGATCCGCTCGGCCCGATGATCGCCGGCGTCCTGGTGATCGGCGCGCTGCTGGTGTTCCGGCTGCGCGGCTGGGCCCGCAACCGCCGGACCGCCGTCACGCTCCCGGCCGAGTCGCGGCCGGTCGCCCCGGTCGGCCGGTGGGCGTTGCTCGGGGTCGCCGGCGTCGTCCTCATGCTGCTCGGCGAATCCGCCGTCGCGCTCGCGCACTGGGCGGGGGCGCCGGAGCGGTCGTTGTGGCCGTTCACCTGGCTCGCCCAGCTGTGCCCGCTCATCTTCTTCGCGGTCGGCCGGATCAACGAGGCGGGCTGGCGGTCGATCCGCGCGGCCGGCGGCCGCTATCCGCAGTACCTCGCCGATCGTGCGAGCCCGCTGCTGCGCCCGGCGCTGATCTTCGCCGTCGTCGCGCTGGTCGTCCCCCTCGCGCTGGAGGTGCTGGGGATCCCGACCGGCACGAACGCCACCGTCATGCGGATCGCGTTGCATCCGCTCTGGCTGCTCGGCGTCTTCCTGCTGACCGTCGTGCTCGCGCCGGCGCTGCTGACGCTGTATCGCCGGACGCGGACCGCCTCCGTCGCCGGACTGCTGGCCTTGACGCTGGCGAGCGAGGCCGCCGCGCAGTGGTCCGGCTCGGCCGTCCCGCGTTACGCCGAGACGTTGTTCCTCGCCCTGTTCGTCCAGCAACTGGCGTTCGCCCACGCCGGCGGCGTCCGGTTGTCACGCGGCGCCCTCGTGGCGACGGCGTTCACCGGCGCCGCCGGGCTGGGTCTCGCGGTCGCCGCCCGCGGCGAAGGACCGATGCTGCTCGGCGGGCCCGGCGCCCCGGCGGCGCTGTCGGGCCCGCCGTGGGGCGTGCTCCTGATCGGACTGGTGCAGCTCGCGCTGCTCGGCCTGCTCGCGCGGCCGCTGGCCCGGCTCGGCGACCGTCCCGCGGTCGCCACCACCGCCCGCCTCGTCCTGCGCGCCCCGATGAGCCTCTACCTCGGCTTCCTGTCCGCGATGCTGCTGCTCGTGGCGGTCGTCTATCTCCCGGGGCCGTTCGTGGACGGGCTCAGCTGGCTGGCCCGCCCGAGGGTCCTGCTCGCGATGGCCCTGCTGGCCGTACCCGCGGTACTCGTGTTCTGGTGGTTCGAACGGCATTCGGGCCCCCAGCAGCGGACGGCCGACGAACCGGGCCTGCGGGCCATGGTCTTCTGCCGCGCGGCGGCGACGGTCGGCATGGCGTACGCGATGCTCGGCGTGTTCGGGTTCGCCCTGACCCGCTTCGGCGGCGCGTCCGCCGACGCCGACCTCCTGGGGATCCGGTTCGGGCCGGTCCAGAGCCTGGTCAACCTGCTGCTCGGGGTGTACCTGCTGCACACCGTGCGGAACGGCACCAGCCGGATGACCGGCACCTGGCTGGTGTGCGCGGTCGCGTGCGCGCCGCCCTTGATGACCGCCCTCGACGGGAAGCAGGTGAGCGCCGCCTCCGTCGCGCTGCCGGTCGCGACGATCGTCGTCGCGATGCTCGCGGCGGCTGCCACCCTGGTCCCGGCCCGCGCCGCCCGGCGTGTCCTGCCCTGATCCGCACGGCACTGACCAGGCGTTTTCCGTACCATCAAGAGGAAACCGGTGGTGCGTGCCACATCTCCGGGGGGATGTGTAATCCTGCGACAACCCACAACGGGCACCATGCGTCCCTTGAAGAGACCGTCGAACCGGTAACGACCAGAAGGAGCAGACCGCGTGGAGTACCCGCCTCGGAATGGGCATGGGGATCGACGTCCCGCCCGGCCTAGGCAGGACGCGCCCGGACGCGTTCCTTCCCGCCCGGCCCCGCCACGGAACGCCCGCCCGGACGCGGGCCCGCCGCCCCGGCGCCCGGCCCCGAGGCGTTCCCCCCGGCGGTCGTTCCGCGGTCCCAAGATCGCTCTCGGCCTGGTCTCGCTGCTGGTGATGGGCCTGACCGGGTACGCGTGGGCCGCGATGGACGGCCTCACCTTCGCGAACGTCGGCATCGGCGCCGACGAAGGCGACAAGCCCGCCGACGGCGCCCGCGACATCCTGCTCGTCGGCCTCGACAGCCGCACGGACGCGCAGGGCAACCCGCTGTCCAAGGAGCTCCTCGCCCAGCTGCGCGCCGGGCAGGCGGACGGCGAGCTGAACACCGACTCGCTGATCTTCGTGCACATCCCGAACGACGGCTCCAAGGCCGTCGCGATCTCGCTGCCGCGTGACTCCTACGTCGACATCCCCGGCGGCTACGGGAAGCACAAGATCAACTCGGCGTACGCCCGCGCGATGCTCGACGAGCGCAAGAAGCAGCAGGAGAACGGCGTCTCCGACCCGAAGGAACTCGACCAGAAGGCCAACGAGGCCGGGGCGAAGACCCTGATCAAGACGGTCGAGCAGCTGACCGGCTCGACCATCGACAACTACGCCGCCATCAACCTGCTGGGCTTCAGCGAGATCACGCAGGCCATCGGCGGTGTCGACGTCTGCCTCAACAACGACGTCAACGACCAGTTCTCCGGCGCGAAGTTCACCAAGGGCCCGCACACCATCTCCGGTGTCGAGGCGCTCGGCTTCGTCCGGCAGCGGCACGGGCTGCCGCGCGGCGACCTCGACCGCGTCGTCCGGCAGCAGGTCTTCATGGCCGGGATGGCGCGGAAGGTGCTGTCGGCGGGCACGCTCGCGAACCCTGGCAAGCTCAACGACCTGATCACGGCCATCAAGAAGTCGGTCGTGCTCAACCAGAACTGGGACGTCTTCGGCTTCGCGCAGCAGATGAAGAGCCTGACCGGCGGCCAGCTCGAGTTCCGGACGATCCCGATCGTCAACATCGAGTACAAGACCCCGAACGACGGCGTCGCCATCCAGGTCGACCCGAAGCAGGTCAAGAACTTCGTGCAGGGGCTCGCGGGCCCGCAGCCGGGCGAACAGCAGCAGGCGCCGCCCGCCGAGTCGCCCAACAAGGCGACCACGGTCGACGTCCGCAACTCGACCCCCCGGGACGGGCTGGCCTCGTCGGTGCTGAAGCAGCTCGTCGACAAGGGCTTCACCGCGGGCGACACGGCCACCGCGACCGCGCGCAAGAAGACGGTGGTCTGGGTCGCCAAGGGCGAGAAGGCGAAGGGTCAGGCGGTCGCCGACGCGCTCGGCGGCAACCCGACCGTCCAGGAGGACAAGAGCGTCCAGGCCGGGCACGTGACGGTCTTCCTCGGCTCGGACTTCAAGGCGCCGAGCGGTGCCGAAGGCTCCGGCTCCTCGCAGAACGCCGCCGGTTCGTCGGCCGCCGCGCCCCCGCCCGAGCAGTCCGACGAGAAGCCGATCACGGCCGAAGGCGTGCCCTGCGTCAACTGACGCCGCGCCGCTCCTCCGGGCAGGCGGGCTCAGGGTGTTGCGAAAGCCACTTTCGCAACCTTCAACGTTGCGAAAGTGGCTTTCGCAACGGCCTGCGCCGCCACTCAGGCGCGGCGCCACCCTCCGGCACGTGTCGCGAAAGCCACTTTCGGGACGCCAGATGTCCCGAAAGTGGCTTTCGCGACACGGCCTCCCAGGCGCCGCGCGGCCCGGATGAGGCCTGACGACCACCCAAACACCCCCTCCGCACACCCTTTCCTTCACCCATTCGGCCCAGCGAGCCAAAATCGATAGGAAAAGCACCCCCGAAACCGCGTAAGAGCGGCGACCCTGCCGACTTTCATACACGTGAGCGCGCTCGTCCCCGGTTTTGTCACACGGGGCGGGCGGTGGAGAAGGTTGGCAAGGCAGGGGATGGGGAGTGCTGATCGACGCTGAGAGCTATCAGCGGATACTCGGAGACGAGCTCCGCAAGCTCCGCCGTAAACGTGGCTGGACACGCAAGGAACTGAACCAGCATCTGCAGAGCGAGATCTCGCTCCAGACGCTGGCGACCTACGAGCTGGGCACCCGGCACTGTTCCGTGGTGCGACTGGTCGAACTGTGCGTCGCGATGGACGAGCTACCACAGGATCTGCTGGCCAAGGTGCATCGCCGGGTGTTCGTGGACGAACCGGGCCGCGTCCGGATCGACCTGCGCCAGGTGATCAAGGACGAGCAGGAGGAACTGCTCCCCCTGCGGCGGTGGGCCGACGACCGGCTCAAACGGTCGGGTGACAACGGCTCCGCCGAAGTCCATCTGGATCTCGCGGCGCTGGAACGGATGGCCGAACTCTGCGGCATCCCCACCGTCGATCTCATCGGAAGGCTTCGCCGGCTCAACCCCTCATGAGCGCGGCGTTCCCCGGTCCGTGAAGGCCATGCCCCCCATCTTGGCTTTCACGGACCTCCCCCTCTTCGCGTGAAGGCCCCCTTCCCTCGGCTGAGCCGAGGGAAGGGGGCCTTCACGCGCGTTCCCGGCTCAGCCGAGGAGTTCGTAGTCCTCGCGGCGCACCTTGCGGGTGTCGAGCCAGTAGCGCCAGGTGAAGCCCGGCCAGATCGTGCGGTTGACGCCCTTCGCGTCGAGATACCAGCTCTTGCACCCGCCCTGGGTCCAGATGCCCTTCGCGAGTTTGCGCTGGATTTCGGTGTTGAAGCGCTCCTGCGCCTCCGGCCGCGGGTCGAGCGCCCTGCCGCGGGCGAGCCGCAGCGCCTGCGCGACGTAGGAGATCTGCGCTTCGATCATGAACACCACGGAGTTGTGCCCCAGCCCGGTGTTCGGGCCGAGCAGGAAGAACAGGTTCGGGAACCCGGACACGGTGATGCCCCGATACGTCCGCATACCCTCGGTCGCCCACTCCTTGCCGAGGTTGCGCCCGTCGCGGCCGATGATCTCCAGATCGTCGAAGGCGTCGGTGACGTGGAATCCGGTGCCGTAGATGATCGCGTCGACCTCGTGCTCGACGCCGGCGCCGTCGACGACGCTGTGCTCGCGGACCTCTTTCACGCCGTCGGTGACGACGTCGACGTTGTCCCGCGCGAGCGCCGGGTAGTAGTCGTTGGAGACCAGGACCCGCTTACAGCCCATGGTGTAGTCCGGCGTCAATTTCCGGCGCAGCTCCGGGTCCTTGACGCTCTTGTGGATGTTGCGCTTCGCGATGCGCTGGCCGATCTTCATCACCCACGGCTGTCCGTTGAAGCCGATCGCGCGGGCTTCGAGACCCCAGTAGAGGACGTTGCGGAAGGCACGCTGCAGCAGCGGCACCGAGCCGAACGTCTTCCGGAGCGCTTCGGGCATCTCGCGGTCCGGCTTCGGCATGATCCACGGCGGCGTCCGCTGGAAGAGCGTCAGTTCGGCGACGTCCTTCGCGATCCGAGGCACGAACTGGATCGCGCTCGCGCCGGTGCCGACCACGGCGACGCGCTTGCCGGTGAGGTCGTAGTCGTGTTCCCACCGCGCGGAGTGGAAGGCGCGGCCCTTGAAGCGCTCGATGCCGGGCAGCTTCGGGATCTGCGGCAGGTGCAGCGCGCCGACCCCGGCGACCAGCGCGGGCGCGACGAACTCGTCGCCCGACTTCGAGGCGACGTGCCAGCGGTTCTCGTCCGCGTCCCAGCGGGCACCGGTCATCTCCTGGCCGAAGCGGATGAAGCGGTGCAGGTCGTACTTCGCGGCGACGTCGCGCATGTACTGCCAGATCTCCGGCTGCGGCGAGTACGCGCGGGACCAGCCGGGGTTCTGCTCGAACGAGAACGAGTACATGTGCGAGGGGATGTCGCAGGCGCAGCCGGGATAGGTGTTGTCCCGCCAGGTGCCGCCCACGTCGTCGGCCTTCTCCAGGATGACGAAGTCCTCGCGGCCCTCTTTGCGCAGCTGGATGGCCATGCCCAGCCCGGAGAAGCCGGTTCCGACGATGACGACACCGGTCTCGGTGCGGTTGCCCATGACCCGACCTCTCGTTCGTTTTACCTGTTACCGGAAGTCCACCTTACTCGAAGTAGGTTACCTTCGGTAGAGTGTTGTGGTGACGACGGCGAAGCGCAAACGCATGCCACGGGCAGAGCGGATGCGGCAGATGATCGAGATCGCTGAAGAGGTCTTCGCCGAACGCGGCTACAGCGCGGCGTCGATGGACGACATCGCGGAACGCGTCGGGGTCTCCAAGCCGATGCTCTACGAGTACTTCAACTCGAAAGAGGGACTGCTGCTGGCCTGCATCCAGCAGTCGCGGGCGGCGCTGCGCGAGGTCACCGAACGGGCGACCGTCGGCGCGACGTCCGCCGAGGACGCGCTGCGGCGCGGACTGCTCGCCTTCTTCGTCTTCATCCGGGAACGACGGCAGGCCTGGTCGCTGCTCCGCCACGAGATGGCCCTGGTCGGGACCGGCGCCGCCGACGAGATCGAGCAGACCCGGCGCCAGCAGACCGACCTGATCGCCGCACTGATGGGTGACTACTTCGACGCGGGGGACGACCTCCGCGCCGAGGCGTCCGCGGAGTTCGTCGTCGGGGCGTGCGAGCGGCTCGCGATCTGGTGCGAACGGCACGAGGACGTCAGCCCCGAAACGGCCACCGGATACGCCATGGATGTGCTCTGGTCAGGCCTGTCCGCGCGGGCCCGCTGAAACGACTGTGAAGATGCTCGTGCATTAGGCCATTCGGTCGTCACTCAGAGCACATTGCCGCCAGTGTCTTGTGACACAGAGTTGTCCTACTGTATCGATGACACTGTAGAAAGTCTGATGGACAGTCGCGGCCTCCGTCAGGAGGGGGCGCCACCACCCGAAAGTGGCGTCATGACGGCGGCGTGACGAAGTCCATTGAGTGACGCTTGCTCGCGAGGAGAGGGGTGAGGCGGATGACCGAACCGATCACCGCGTCGTACGTCCAGGAGGACGGCGACTGGAAGATAACGGTCAGCGGCTCCGGTAAGGAACTGACCGGTCGCGCGCCGGGCATCATCGCGGCACGGGACCGGGCCGACCAGCTGGTCGAGAAGCTGTCCCCGCCGGAACATTCGACGGTGGTGCACCTGCTCAACGGCAGTGCGCTCGAGTTCACCGCCGCCTACATGACGGCGAGGCTCACGCTTCCGGAGATCGAGCCGCTCGAGGTTCCTCCGCCGGCGAACGGCAAAGCCAAGGAGAAGGCCGCCAAGCCGCCGGTGCCTCAGGGCAAGGAGCTCCCGAAGGCCGTCGACGAGGCGAAGTCCAAGGAGAAGCCCGAGTCCGCCAAGACACCCGCCAAGGCGGCCCAGACCTCCTGAGACCTACTTCAGGAGTTTGCGGATCAGCAGCACGCCGATCAGCACGGCCCCGCCGATGAGCGGGTACTTCACCTTGGGCTCGTCCAGCTTCGCGCGCAGACCGGTCTTCGCGGAATCCACCAGCTTCGCGGGGTTCGCCTTCGTGCCCAGCTGGTCGAGCGTGGCGACCAGCGCGTTCCTGGCCTGCTCGATCTCACGCTCGATGGTCTCGGGATCGCGAGCCACGTGTCCTCCTCGCCGCGACGGACTTGCTGGAAGCCCACGTTAGAGGACGCCACCCCGTACCGTGGCACCGGCCACGCCGAGAAACGCGGATCGTGTCGCACGCTACGATTTCGGGGCAGTACTGGGGGCCCGTAGCCCAATTGGCAGAGGCACACGGTTTAGGTCCGTGCCAGTGAGAGTTCGAGTCTCTCCGGGCCCACCCACCCTGCATCCTCGTGAGTGGCAAGGACGGTTCCAACCGTCCTAACCACTCACGAAACCCACACGGCTCAGCGCGCCCGGTCGTAGACCAGCGCCATCTCCCCCAGTTCCCCGACCTCCTGATAAGCCAGCGCCCATTTCGACGCGGGCAGGCCGTCGGCGAACAGCCGCCGCCCGCCGCCGGTGATCTCGGGGCAGATCATCAGGTACAGCCGGTCGAGCAGGTCGTCGGCGAGCAGGGCCTTGATGACGCTGGCGCTGCTGTTGACCAGGATGTCGCCTTCCCCGTTCGCCTTCAGGTCGGTGATGACGTCGGCGACGGGGGCGTTCACCACGCGGGCGCGGTCCCAGGGCGCTTCGGTCAACGTCTTCGAGAAGACCACCTTTTCGGCGTCCACCAGCCACTTCGCGTAGGCGCGGTCGCGCGGGTCGGCGTTCTCGTCGGCGGCGATGGTGGGCCAGAAGCCCAGGAAGCCTTCGGCGTTCAGCCTGCCGAGCACCGCGGTGGTCGCCGTCTCGTGGATACGGGCGAGGTGAGCGCGGGCGACGTCGGTGGTGGCGTACGAGACGATCGCGCCCAGGTCGCCCGGGCCGCCGGGGCCGCTGTAGTGGCCGTCGAGGGTGAGGCTGATGTTCGCGGTGACGCGGCGGCCGGTCGGGTTCGTCATGTCGTTCAGTCCTTTTCCTGGGTGAGCTGAGCTGCGAGGTTGTCGAGCACCTGGCCCCAGCCGGTTTCGATACCGGCGATGAAGGGGACCGCCTCGACGGTCGTTTCGGTGATGCGCAGGTCGAGCCGGAGCCGGGTCCCGCCCGGCGCCTCGGTGAACTTCAGGTCGTAGTGACCGGTGAAGAAGGTGTTCCCCTTGGCGTCCAGCACCGAGAGGTCGAATTCGAGGTGTTCGGGTTCGGTCGCGGCGCGGACCTCGCCCGCGGAGCGGTATCGCCCCTCCGCGTCGCGGTAGTCGAGTACGGCCCGCCCCCCGGCCCGCGGCTCGATGACGCAGTCGGTGACGGTCATCGAAGGCGGCGCCCACCAGGACGCGAGCAGCGCGGGCTCGGTCCAATGCCGCCAGACGACGTCCGGCGAGGCGGAGAGCAGGCGGTCGAACGTGAACGCCCGGCCGTCGGCCCACCGATCCTGGTTCGCGGACGCGATGTCCGCGGAGATCGCGGCCTGATAGCGCGCGAGGACATCTCGCTCGCCCTCGTTCGCCTCGATGGTCGCGATCAGCGCCCGCAGCCGCGCTTCGAAGTCCTTCAGCGGGGCCGCTTCGACGGCGTAGACCCGACGCTGCCCCAGCGGGAAAACCGTCACGAGCCCCGCGCGGGCGAGGGTCTGCAGGTGCTTGGTGGTCTGCGGCTGCCGCAGGCCGGTCAGCTCGGCGAGTTCACCGACGGATCTCGGCCGCTCGGCGAGAAGCTCGACGATGCGCCGCCTCGCTCCGTCTCCCAGTGCCGCTGCGATCTGCTCCATGCCGAGAAGTATTCACTCATCAGAATATTCCTGTCAAGGAATATCTTCAGGATGGAACTCCAGGAGGCTTCGCTCCTCGGTCAGCGTGGTGACGGAGTCGAGGACCAGCCTGTGTGAGGCGGCGAGGTCGCGAAGTTCGTCGAGGCGCCGCTCGCGGCCGCCGTAGAGCACGAGCATGACCAGGTCCCATTCGGTCTGGGCCCCGAGCCCGCCGACCGCCTCGATGACGAGGATCCGGCCGCCCGGGCCGGCCGCGTCGGCGCAGCGCGCCAGGATGCGATGGGCGTGCTCGTCGTCCCAGTCGTGCAGGATGTCGGAGAGCAGATAGGCGTCCGCGCCTGCCGGGAGCGGATCGAAGAAGCTGCCCGCCGTGACCTCGACGCGGTCTTCGAGGCCCTGCGCGCGCAGTTCCTGTTCCGCGGCGGCCGCGGTCGGCGCGAGATCGACGAGATGGCCGCGCATCGAGGGATTGGCCTTCAGGATCGCGGCGAGCAGGCTGCCATGACCCCCGCCGACGTCGACGAGCGTGCCGAACCGGGACCAGTCGAATCCGGCGACGAATCGTGGCACCTGCGTCAGGAACCGCTGGGTCATCTGGCGGTCGAACGTCTCCCGCAGCCGGGGGTTCTCGGCGAGATCGGTCCAGAAGTCCTTGCCGTAGCGGCGGATGTAGCCCGCCTCGCCGGTGGCGATGCTGTGCGCGAGTTCGATGAACGCCAGTTCGCCCCGCCCGCCGGCGGCGTTCATGTCCAGGAGCCCGGCGAGCCCGTTTCCGGCGTCGACGCGGAGTTTCGCCCCGTACTCGGTGGTGCGGTAGCCGTCCGGAGTCGCCTCGACGACGCCGAGGGTCGCGAGATGCCCGAGCAGCAAGCCGAGGGCGAGCGGGGATTGGCCCAGCTCCGCCGCCAGATCGTCGACGGCCGAGCCGGGCCCGGACAACCTGTCCGGCAGCCCCAAGGTCACCGCGACCCGCAGCGCCATCGGCGTCGCGAGCCCGGCCAGCCGGAGGAATTCCTGTCTGTCAGTGTCACTCATGGGGTCAGCGTCCGCCCGGTGAGACCCGGGTTCTCCACGGCTTCGACGTAGCTCCGCGCGACGTCGGCCGCCGGAGTGCCGCCTTCCGGCTCGCCGAGCGCGGCGAGGGTTTCGCTCACCCAGCCGGGGCTGACGGCGTTGACCCGGATGCCGCGCGGCAGTTCGCGCGCGGCCGCGGCGACGAACGCTTCGAGACCGGCATTGGTCAGGACGCCGAAAGCGCTGCCGCGCAACGTCTCCGGGATCCGGCCGGCGGTCAAGGTGACCGAGCCGCCGTCCGGCAGATGCGGGATCGCGCGCCGCAGCAGGAACACCTGACCGAGCAGTTTCCCTTGCAGCCCTTGGGTGAACTCTTCGTCGGTACCGCCGTCGACCGGCACCAGCGAGCCGCTCCCCGCACAGCATACGACGTGCTCGATCCCCGGCTCGGCGGCGAAGAGCGCGTCGAACGTGGCTGGCTGCTCGACGTCCACTTTGACCTCACCGGAGCGGGACGCGGGGAGCACGGCGTGCCCGCGCGCGGTGAGTGCCGACGAGACGGCGGCTCCGATCGTCCCGGTGGCACCGATCACGAGGATCTTCATCGGCGTCTTTCCCTTCAAGGTCGCGTGAGTGGTTCGGTTTCGTAAGCCCGGTGCAGCGCCGCGACGAACGACGGCGCTTCCGGCACCCGCGTCGCGCCGATCCGGCGGACCGCGATCCCCGGCGTCCACGAGTTCATGACCACCGCGCCCGCGAGCCCCGGCGATTCGGCGAGCGTGACCTCCTGGACCCGTTGCGGCACACCGAGCGCCCCCAGCCGCCGCTGGACGACGCCCATCGTGGTCCCCGCCAGCAGGTCGGCGTCCGGCCACACCACCGTATCGCCGTCCCAGAAGGCGAGGTTCCAGATCGTCGCCTCGCTCAGCCTGCCCCGGCGGTCGACGAACGCCGCGTCGTCGAAACCTTCGCTGATAGCCCGCCGCCGGTAGTACGTCTTCGCCATCTCGCCGGTGTGCTTGAAGGCGGGAAGGGCGCGCTCGTGTTCCACGGCCGTCAGCGCCAGCGGCCCCGCCGGACCGGACGCCGGCGGCCGGGTGCGCACCAGGACTTCGAGGTCACCCGGCAGGTGGACCGTCACGGTCAGGGAGACGTCCGCCGGACCGGATTTCAGTGCCTCGCGCATATACGAACGGATCCGGTCGTCGGGCAGGGCGTCGCCGAACAGCTCCAGCGAGGCGGTGCGGAGCCGGTCCAGGTGCAGGTCGAGACCGCGCACCTGGCCGTCCCGCACCTGCATGGCCGTGAAATGCGCGAAACCGGCGAAGGCGAGCGGCGCCAGCTCTTCGGCGGTCGCCGTCCGGCCGTTCAGCTGCGCGACATGAGGACTCATGCCCGCACCGTAATCCGGTTGCGGGCGCCGTGTCCCGGCGGCAGGATCCCGCGGGTGTCCGCATCGCGTACCGAGCTGTCGCGCTGGCAGTTCGATCTGACCTGGTCGTTGTTCGATTACCACCTCGCCGATCTCGAACCGGCGGACTTCCGCTGGGAGCCCTCGGCCCTGTGCTGGACGATCCGGCCGGACGGCACCCCCGACTGGGCCGACACCGAACCCGACCCGATCCCGGTCCCCACGATCGCCTGGCTCACCTGGCATATCGGCTGGTGGTGGAGTGTCGCGCTGGATCACGCGAACGGACGTGCTCCGCGCGAGCGCGAGGAGATCACCTGGCCCGGCGAAGATTCCACCATCGAGTGGCTGCGCGGTCTTCGCGAGGAATGGCTGGCGGTGCTGGATCGGTCGACCGACACCGACCTGGACGCGCCTTCCGCCTATCCATGGGGCGAGGACGCCGGGCTGACCCTCGCCCACACCGTCGCCTGGGTGAACTCCGAACTGATGAAGAACGTGGCCGAGATCGGGCAGCTCAGGTTGCTGCGGCGCAGCTCGGTGTGACGCCGGGGATGGACTTCAGCTCGCCGAGAAGCATCGAACTGACGGCGACCGGATAGTCGTCGAGCGCGTACAACGTCCCGCCGAGTTCGACGCGGACCGGGGTTTTTCCCTTGTGCGCCAGCAAAGCCCGCTTCAGTTCGAGGACCGCGTCCTCGGTCAGCCGCTCGGCGGTCGCGTGCAGCGTCAGCGGCGGCTCCCCGTCGCCCGCCGCGGAGAGATCGAGTGGCACGAGACCGCCGCCGAACACCGACATCTTGTCCTCCCGCCAGTTCACCCGGCCGCTGACGCGGACGGCGCCGTCCTCGGCGAGATCCGCCGCGAACAGCGCGTACGCCTTGGGAAAGAACAGCACTTCGACCGCGGCGTCCAGATCCTCGATGGTGCAGATCGCCCACGGCTCGCCCTTCTTGTTCACCCGCCGCTCCAGTGACGTGACGATCCCGGCGACGACCAGTTCACCCTCGCGCGGCGGGTTGTCGAGGATCGCCGCGATCGGCCGGGGCGCGTGCGCCCGCAGGACGTGTTCGGCGCCGTCGAGCGGATGCGCGGACACATACAGCCCGAGCATTTCCCGTTCGTGCGCGAGCAGTTCCTTGCGGGGCCACTCCTCGACACCGAGCTTGAGGTGCGCGAGCGGCGAGGTGCCGTCGTCGCTCTCCTCACCCGGCCCGAAGAGGTCGAACTGGCCCATCGCCTGCTTGCGCTTCAGCGGCACCACGGCGTCCACCGCGTCCTCGTGCACTCGCTGGATCGAAAGCCGCGTATGCCCGAGCGAATCGAACGCCCCCGCCTTCGCCAGGGATTCGATGACACGTTTGTTGCAGGCCACCAGTTCCGACTTGCCGAGGAAGTCGGTGAACGACGCGTACTTCCCCTTCTCCTGCCGGGTCTTGATGATCGCGTCGACGACGTTCGCGCCGACGTTGCGCACCGCGCCCAGCCCGAACCGGATCGCGTCCCCCACCGCGGAGAACCGGAGCCCGGATTCGTTGACGTCCGGCGGCAGCACCTTGATCCCCAGCCGACGGCATTCCGAGAGGTAGACCGCCGACTTGTCCTTGTTGTCCCCCACCGAAGTCAGCAGGCCCGCCATGTACTCGGCCGGGTAATTCGCCTTCAGATACGCGGTCCAGTAGCCGACCAGGCCGTAGCCGGCGGCGTGGGACTTGTTGAACGCGTAGCCGGCGAACGGCAGGATCGCGTCCCACAGGGCCTGCACGGCCTCGCGCGAGAAGCCGTTGGCGACCATGCCGTCGCGGAAACCCTCGAACTCCTTCTCCAGTACCTCTTTCTTCTTCTTGCCCATCGCCTTGCGCAGCACGTCGGCGCGCCCCATGGAGTAGCCCGCGACGTCCCGCGCGATCCGCATGATCTGTTCCTGGTACACGATCAGGCCGTGCGTCTCGGCCAGGATCTCGCGCAGCGGCACGGCGAGCTCGGGATGGATCGACTCGATCGGCTGCCTGCCGTTCTTGCGGTCCGCGTAGTTGTTGTGCGTGTTCATCGCGATAGGGCCCGGCCGGTACAACGCGTTCACCGCGATGATGTCGCCGAATCCGGTCGGCCTCAGCCTGCGCAGCAGATCCCGCATCGCGCCGCCGTCGAGCTGGAAGACACCGAGGCTGTCGCCGCGGGCGAGCAGTTCGTAGGTCGCCGGGTCCTCGACGCCGAGGGTGTCGAGATCGATCTCCTCGCCGCGGTTGGCCTTGATGTTGTCGAGCGCGTCACCGATGACGGTGAGGTTCCGCAGGCCTAGGAAGTCCATCTTCAGCAGGCCGATGGCCTCGCACGACGGGTAGTCCCACCCGGTGATGACCGCGCCGTCGTCCCGGCGCCACAACGGGATCGCGTCGAGCAGCGGTTCACTCGACATGATGACGGCGCAGGCGTGCACCCCCGCGTTACGGATCAGGCCTTCGAGCCCGCGCGCGGTCTCGAAGATCTTGGCCGCCTCGCCGTCGCCTTCCAGCAGCGCGCGGACTTCCGCCGCTTCGGCGTACCGCTCGTGGTCCGGCTCGACGATCCCGGCGAGCGGGATGTCCTTCGCCGCGACCGGCGGCGGGAGCGCTTTCGAGATCCGTTCCGCGATCGCGTACCCGCTCTGTCCATAGTGGACGCGTGCGGCGTCCTTGATGGCCGCCTTCGTCTTGATGGTGCCGAAGGTGATCACCTGGGCGACGTGCTCGGTGCCGTACTTTTCGGTGGCGTAACGGATCATCTCGCCGCGGCGCCGGTCGTCGAAGTCCATGTCGATGTCCGGCATGGAGACCCGCTCCGGATTGAGGAACCGTTCGAAGAGCAGCCCGAGGTCGATCGGGTCAAGATTGGTGATGCCGAGCGCGTACGCCACGAGCGAGCCCGCCGCCGAGCCGCGGCCCGGCCCGACTCGGATGCCGACGCGGCGGGCGTGGTTCATCAGGTCGGCGGTGATCAGGAAGTACGCCGGGAAACCCTTTTCGGCGATCACGCCGATCTCGAAGTCGGCGCGGGCGAGGTACGCCTCGGGAACACCGTCCGGCAGTCGGCGGCGGAGCCCGGCCGCGACCTCCTCGCGCAGCCAGGACTCCTCGTCGTGTCCGTCGGGGACCTCGAAGACCGGCATGCGATCGACGTGCCGGTAGACGTCGTCGTACGGCTCGATCCGTTCGGCGATGAGCAGCGTGGAGTCCGCCGCGCCAGGGACCTCCGTGTCCCAGTACTCCCGCATCTCCTCCGCGGACTTGAGGTAGTAGCCGTCCCCGTCGAACTTGAACCGGCCGGGATCGTCGAGGGTCTTGCCGGACTGGACGCACAGCAGCGCCGAATGCGCGGCGGCCTTGTCCCGCGTGACGTAATGCGAATCGTTGGTGGCCAAGGGTTTCAGCCCGAGTCTGCGGCCGATGTCCAGCAACCCGTCCCGCACGGACCGTTCGATCGGGAGCCCGTGGTCCATCAGTTCGAGGAAGAAGTCGTCCGCGCCGAAGATGTCGCGGTAGTCCGACGCCGCCTGGATCGCCTCGCCGGGCTGCCCGAGCCGGAGCCTGGTCTGCACCTCGCCCGACGGGCATCCGGTGGTGGCGATGACGCCTTCGTGGTGCCGGGCGAGAAGTTCACGGTCCATTCGGGGTTTGCGGTAGTAACCCTCCAGGCTGGCCAGCGAAGACAGCTTGAACAGGTTCCGCAACCCGGTGGCGTTCTCCGCCAGCATGGTCATATGCGTGTAGGCGCCACCACCGGAGACGTCGCCGCCGTCACCGCGCCGTCCCCAGGTCACCGGCTTCTTGTGGAAACGGGACTCCGGTGCGAGGTAGGCCTCGATGCCGATCACCGGTTTGAGCCCCGCTTGGACGGACTGCCGGTAGAACTCGTCCGCGCCGTACATGTTCCCGTGGTCGGTCATGCCCACCGCGGGCATGCCGAGCCGCTGGGCCTCCGCGAACAGGGGCGCGATCTTGGCCGCGCCGTCGAGCATCGAGTACTCGGTATGAACGTGCAGGTGCACGAAGGAGTCCACCGGCCACTCCCCACGGTTGTACGATTCCGGTCCGACGCGGCGATTGGACCGTTGCCGTGCCGCTGTTGTCCAACAAGCGACACGCGACCGTCGACAACCAGAAGTTGTAGGGAGACACAGTGGAGCTGGATCTGGGCGCGGTGCGCGCGTTCGTCGCGGTGGCCGACGACCGGTACTTCAGCGAGGCGGCGATCCGGCTGGAGATCAGCCAGCAGGCGATCTCCAAACGCGTCGCGAAGCTGGAGTCGGATCTCGGCGTGCGGCTGCTGTCACGGACCCGCGGCGGGGCCGAGCCGACCGAAGACGGCGAGGAGTTCCTCACTCACGCCCGTGCGCTGATCAGCCTCGCGGACCAGGCCGTCGAACGCCTCCACGGCAGGCGGCGGGCGCTGCGCGTCGACGTCCTCGGCACGCGGCTGGCGACCATGGAGGTCGTCCGGGCCTTCCACGCCGAACACGACGACGAACTGGAGATCGTCACGCCCGGGCTGGGCGCGGTGCGCCGGTCCCTGCTGCCGGATTCCGTCGATGCCGCCTTCGCCCGCGTCAGCACCGTGCCGTCCCCGGGGATCGGCCGCACGCCCGCCTATCTGGAGCCGGCGAACCTGCTGGTCGGACGGCGGCATCCGCTCGCACGGCGGCGCCGGGTCGCGATGGCGGAACTCGACGGCCTGACGGCGTGGATGCCCTACAACGCGCGGGCCAGCGAATGGGCGGAATTCTGGCAGGAACTGTGCCCGGAGTTCGGCATCCTGGTCGATACCGACGGCCCGAACTTCGGGCTCGAACACCACATCGACGTGCTGAGCGAGTCGACGGACCGGCTGGGTTTCGTCGGCGCGAAGATGCACGTGCCGTGGCATCCGGACGTCGTCCAGATCCCGCTCGTCGACCCGACGCCGGTGTATCCGTTCTCCCTGCTGTGGCGGCTGGAGAACCGGCATCCGACGCTGCGACTGCTGATCGAGCACGTCCGCTCCGCGTACCGGCCGTTCGATGCGGAGCGGCAGTGGCTCCCGGTGTCGGACCGGGAGGCGATGAGCGCGGTCGGCGACTGTCCTTTGTGGCCGGACAAAGCACCGTCTTGACGGGCCACGGATCGGGATCTACTCTTCTCCCTTCAGACAGGCACAGACGAAGAGCCACTGTCAGCGGTCTTCGTCGTGTCTGTTTTTTTGTGTCGGATCGCTGACAGCCAGCGCAGAAAGTTGGCGGTCCATGAGTTCATCGACGCTCAGCCCGACAGGCTCGATCTCGAACGTTTCCCAGGTAGCCGCGCTGATCAACAGCCTTTCGAGGTTGCCGCGCAAGGCCAATCTGCTGTGGTACCTCGTGCTGGGCGGCCTGTTCCTGGACGCCTACTCCAACGCCGCGCTCGGCGCCGGCCTGTCGCCGATGATCAAGGAACTCGGCCTCAGCTCCACCCAGGTCGGCGTGCTGACCGCGACCGCGCCCGCGGTCGCCATCCTGTTCAACCCGATCGGCGGCTGGCTGGCCGCCCGCGTCGGGCGCGTCAAACCGCTCATCGCCGCCAAGGCGATCGCGGCGATCGGCGCCGTGCTGACGGCGACGGCGGGCGGCTTCGGCGAGGTGTGGTTCGGCCGCGGCCTGGTCGGTGTCGCCTACGGCATCGACTTCGCGGTCGCGATGGCCATGCTCGCCGAGTACACCCCCGCGAAACTGCGCGGACGGCTCAACCTCTGGCAGTCCGTCTGGTACGTCGCCACCACTGTGAACCTGGGGCTGACTCTGGTGTTCTTCCACCTCGACGCCGGGGTGGGGATCTGGCGGTGGTCGGTCGGCTCGGCCGGTGTCTTCGCGATCGTGCTGCTGGTCCTGCAGGTGACGTTCCTCGTCGAGAGCCCGTCGTGGCTCGCGGCCAAGGGCAGGCTCGCCGAGGCCGCGGTCAGCCTCCGCCGGATCTACGGTTTCCAGGTGACCCCCGGAGCGAGCAGCGGGCCGGATCCCGCCACGGAACAGAAGATCGGGTTCCGGCACGCGGGCGTGCTGTTCCGCAAGCCGTATCTGCCGCGGACCTTCCTGTCCACGGCGATCTCGCTGACGCAGTCGATGCAGTACTTCGCCGTCGGGTGGTACCTGCCGGTGATCAGCCTGGCGATCTTCGGGCAGGCGTTCCAGACCGCGACCCTCGGTTCGATGATCTTCAACATCGCCGGGATCATCGGCGGCGCGCTGTCGGCGTACGTCGGCAGGAAGATCGGGCTCCGGACGAGTTCCGCCATCGGTTACGCCTTCGCGTTCGCCATCCTGCTGGTGATGGGGCTGGGCTTCGGGAAGCTGCCCATCGCCGTCGGCTTCCTGCTCCCGTTCCTGTTCATCTTCTTCCACTCGGCGGGCCCGGGCGCGAACGGCAAGTCGATCGCGGCGCTGTCCTACCGCAGCGACATCCGCACGCTCGGCACCGGGGTGACCGGGATGCTCGGCAGCTTCGGCAGTGTCATCGGGTTGTACGTGTTCCCGCAGATCAAGGAGGCGATGGGCCTCGGGCCGACGATCGCCCTGCTCGCGGTGGTGCCGTTCCTCGGCCTGGTCTCGTGCCTGATCGTCCGCTGGGACCCCACCCGCAGCGGGATTGACCCCGACGACGAGACGATCGACCTCAAGCTCGGGAGCGCCTGATGCGGCGCGGGATCCTGGCCGTCGACGAGGGTTCCACCGGCACGAGGGCGGCCGTCGTCGGCGAGGACGGCCGGTGCGGGCCTTCCTTCTACACCTCCATCGACGTGAGCCACCCCGAACCGGCGCAGGTCGAACAGGACGCCATGCAGCTGCTGGACCGGACCCTCGACGTCGCCCGTCAAGCGGTGGCGTGGGCGGCCGGGAACGGCGTCGAGATCGAGGGCATGTCGATCTGCACCCAGCGGGCGACGGCCGTCCTGTGGGACCGGGAGACCGGTCGTCCGCTGGCCCCCGCCGTGGTGTGGCAGGACAGTCGTTACGCCGCGGAGCTGGCGCAGCTCGCTCCGGAGTGGGACCGGTACCTGTGGCCGGCGACCGGGCGTCCGGTGGGGACTCGCGCACCGTTCCTGTGGGCGGCGCGGCAACTCGAGCGGCTCGACGTCCCTGCGGAGCGGGTGCTGTTCGGTTCCGTCGACACGTGGCTGGTGTGGCATCTCAGCGGTCGCGAGCGGTTCACGATCTCGGCGACCAACGCCGTCGCGTTCGGCGGATATCGGTTGCGTGAGCACGCGTGGGACCAGGAATGGTTGGCAGCACTCGGTTTTCCCGCCGAGCTGGCACCGCCGCCCCAGGACGACGACGGCGATTACGGCTACACGGACCCGGAACTGCTCGGCATCCGTGTGCCGATCGCGGCGGTCATGGGCGATCAGCACGCCTCGCTGATCGCGCTCGGCGCGCTGTCGCCGGGCCAGGGCACCTGCGTCCACGGCACCGGCACGTTCGTCGGCGCGCTGGCCGGTGACGAACCGCCCGAGGCGGTGGGCGGACTCGACGGCGTGCTGTGCCTGGTCGCCTGGCGTAGCCGCGGCCACAGCCGGTTCAGCCTGGAGGCCTACACCTCGACCACCGGCTCCGCCCTGCGCTGGCTCACCGAGGATCTCGGCCTGTTCACCTCGGCGGCCGAGATCAGCGCGCTGGCCGCGACCCAGCCGAGTGGCGAGGCGACCTGGTTCGTGCCGACGCTCGCCGGGCTGCGCACGCCGGTGCTGCGGCCCGAAGCGCGCGGTGTGCTGGCCGGGCTGAGCCTGGCGACCACCCGGGAAGTCCTGGCACGCGCGGTGATCGACGGGATCGCCCACGCGGTGAGTGACACCGTCGACGCGTTGCGGACGACTATGGACCGTCCGATGACGCATCTGCGGGTGGGCGGCGGTCTGGCGGCGAGCGACGCGCTGCTCCAGAGCCAGGCCGATTTCACCGGGCTCGCCATCGAGCGGGTGGCGGATTCGGCGACCGCCAGCCTGCGCGGCGCCGCCTATCTCGCCGGCACGCGGCTCGGGCTGTGGCCGTCGCTGGCCGACGCCGTGGCCCACCGGCCCCCGGAGCGGATCTTCGAACCCGGCCTCGCCGAAACCGACCGGCTGAAGCTGCGGGCGCGCTGGCAAGACGTGCTCGCCGTTTCGCTGTCGTGACTACCCCTTGTTCTGATCGGAAAGGCTTCTCGATGTTCACACTGCCGTCCCGGCGGCCCAACGCCGTCGTCGCGGGAGCGACCCCCTCGGCGCCACTGCGGCTGGACCGTCGCACCGCGCTGACCGGACTCGACACCGGAGAGTTCGACCTGCTCGTGATCGGCGGCGGGATCACCGGCGCCTACACCGCGCTGGACGCCGTCTCCCGCGGCCTGTCGGTCGCGCTGGTCGAACGGGACGACTTCGCCTCGGGGACGTCGTCCAAATCGTCCAAGATGGTGCACGGCGGGCTGCGCTACATCGAGCAGGGCAACCTCGATCTGGTCCGGCATTCCCTGCTGGAGCGCCAGCGGTTCCGCCGCAACGCCCCGCATCTGGTGCAGCGCCTGCCCTTCCTGTTCCCCATCCTGGCGAAGGACGGCGTTTTCGACGCCAGGATCGCCCGTGCCTTCGAGAGTCTCTTGTGGACATACGACCTCGCGGGCGGCTGGCGGATCGGCAAGCTGCATCAGCGGCTCACGGTCGACGAGGTGCTGGCGCACGCCCCCACCCTGCGCGCGGACCATCTGCGCGGCGGGCTGATGTACTACGACAGCCGCGCCGACGACGCCCGGCTGACCCTCGCGATCGTGCGCAGCGCGGCCAGGCTCGGCGCGGTCGTCGTCAACGGCGCCGGGGTGACCGGTCTCCGCACCGCCGGCGGACGGGTGACCGGTGCGACGGTCGAAGCCGACGGCGAGCGGATCGACGTCCGGGCCCGCGTGGTCGTCAACGCGACCGGGGTGTGGGCGGACAGCGTCGACGGCATGGCGTCCGCGGGACACCGGCCTCAGGTGCGCCCGGCGAAGGGGGTCCACATCGTGCTGCCGTGGTCGAAGATCCGCAACGACTGCACGGTGACCGTCCCGATCCCGGGCCGGGCGAGGCGGGCGACGTGCACCCGCTGGGGTGATGTGGTCGTCGTCGGCACCACCGACACGGACTACGACGGCCCGACCGACGACGTGCACTGCACCCGCGACGAGATGGAGTTCCTGCTCGAAGGCGCCACGATCGCCTTCGA
The DNA here is from genome assembly GCF_055561455.1 of Amycolatopsis sp. PSD-21. Taxonomy (NCBI): domain Bacteria; kingdom Bacillati; phylum Actinomycetota; class Actinomycetes; order Pseudonocardiales; family Pseudonocardiaceae; genus Amycolatopsis; species Amycolatopsis sp. PSD-21. The sequence continues at coordinate 7,532,481 of NZ_CM145712.1, forward strand.
CACCAAGCTCGGCCCCGAAGACGTGCTGGGCAGTTACGCGGGTCTGCGGCCGCTCGTCGGCGGTTCCGAGGGCACCACGCTCGACATGCGGCGCGATCATCACATCACCGTCGCCTCGGGCATGGTCACCGTGACCGGCGGCAAGCTCACCACGAGCAGGCATATGGGTGAGCTCGTAGTCGACAAGGCGCTCGGCCTGCTGGGCCGGAAAGCCCGCTGCCGCACCAAGAACCTGCCTCTGCTCGGCGGCGCCGGATACGACGCCGAGGCCACCGCGGCGACCGGCGGGATCGCCGCGCATCTCGGCGGCCGCTACGGCACCGAAGCCCGTTTCGTGAGCGAGCTCGTCGACGAGGACCCGGCGCTCGGCGAGTCGCTCGTCCCCGGCCAGCCGCATCTCAAGGCCGAGGTCGTGTTCGCGGCAAGGTCGGAAATGGCGCGTTCGGTGGACGACGTGCTGTCCCGGCGCACCCGGCTGCGGTTGTTCGCCAGGGACGCCTCCGCCGAGGCCGCTCCGCTCGTGGGCGAACTACTCGGCGCCGAACTCGGGCTGTCGCAGGAAACCGTGGCCGCGCAAGTGGAGGACTATCGGGCGGACGTCGCCCGGGAGAAGTCGATTCTGTTGGGAGACAACGCATGATCAGCAGCCAGGCCATCGACCACCCGTTCAACCGGGGCAAGTACGTGGTCGGCGCGCCGACGCCGCCGCGCTGGGGCGACCGTACCCCGCCCGGCCAAGGCGCGGCCTCGTTGCAGACGACCACCGTCGCCGTACCCGCCGCGCTGACCGAGTCGCTGCGGGGTGTCGCGGACGCGGTGCACACCGACCACGACGAGGTCGTGCTGCGCACCCGTGACTGGTGGGCAGGCTCGATGATCGGCGAGACCGCGGGAAACCCCGCGACCCCGGACGCGGTGATCGCCGAAGTGAGCACGGTCGAGCAGGTCCAGGCCGTGGTCCGGCTGTGCGGTGAGCACGGGGTGCCGCTGACCGTGTCCGCCGGGCGCAGCAACGTCACCGGCGCGGCGCTCCCGGTCTTCGGCGGGGTGGTGCTGGACGTCTGCGGGCTGAACCGGATCCTGTCCTTCGACGCGGACTCCCAGATCGTCGACGTGCAGGCCGGGATGTTCGGCGACCTGTTCGAAACCGAGCTGCAGAAGACGCACGGTGCCACCACGGGCCACTGGCCTTCCGCCTTCGCACTGTCCACTGTGGGCGGTTGGGTGGCCTGCCGCGGCGCGGGCCAGCTCTCCACCCGTTACGGGAAGATCGAGGACATGGTGGTCGGCCTCGACGTCGTGCTGGCCGACGGCACGCTCGCCCGGTTCGGTGACTACCCGCGCGCCGCCACCGGCCCCGACCTGCGCCAGTTGTTCGTCGGTTCGGAGGGCACGCTCGGCGTGATCACCTCCGTGCGGCTGCGCACCCATCCGCTGCCCGGCTACGCCAAGGCCGTCGCCTACGGTTTCGAAACCTTCGCCGAGGGCCTGGAGGCGTGCCGTCTGATCATGCAGCGTGGCGCGACCCCGGCCGCGATGCGGCTCTACGACAAGCTGGAGAGCGGAACGCATTTCGGCCTGCCGGACACCAATCTGCTGCTGATCGCCGACGAAGGCGACCCGGTGCTGGTCGACGCGATGCTCCAGGTGAGTTCTGAGGTCTGCGCGGCGACCGGGTCCGAACTGGACGGTGAGGCCCTCTTCGAGCGCTGGCTGGACGAGCGGATGCTGGTCGGCAAGTCGGCCGACGGGTTCACCCCCGGCCCGGGTTTCGTCGCCGACACCCTCGAGATGGCCGGCCCGTGGTCGGCGCTGCCCGCGATCTACGACGAGGTCGTGGCCGCGATCAAGGCCGTTCCCGGCACCTTGGCCGCGTCCGCGCACCAGTCCCACGCCTACACCGACGGCGCCTGCCTGTACTTCTCGCTGCGCGGCGACGTGGAGCCGGAGAAGCGGCGGCACTGGTACCGCTCGGCGTGGGACGCGGCCAATGCCGTGCTCGTGCGCCACGGGGCCGCGCTGAGCCACCACCACGGTTCCGGTCTGCTTCGCGGGCCGTATCTCGCGGACACGCTCGGCACGGGCTTCGACACCTTCGTCGCCGTGAAGCGGACCCTCGATCCGCAGGGCCTGCTCAACCCGGGCAAACTCGGGCTGCCCAGTGACTTCGGGCCGAACCCCCTTGACTCCACGAGCTGATCGACCACTGTGGACCGTATGAACGAGAGGATCACGGCGGCGTTCGCGGACGTCCCGGTATGCGCGTCGGTGGTCGGCACCGCCAAGGTGGGCGACTTCGCGAACTCGGCGTCCCGCGTCGGCATCCTCGCGGCGGTCCCGGTCGGGCAGCTGGCCAAGATCGTGCCCGTGCTGACAGGACTCGAGAAGGTCCTCTTCGTCAACATCGATTCCTGTCCCGGTCTCGCCACCGATCGCGGCGGCGTGGACTTCCTTCAGGAGATCGGGGCGACCGGGGTGGTCAGCACCCGGGTCGCCCCGATCGAACGGGCGCGCACGTTGTCGATGCTCACGATGCACAAGGTGTTCGTCACCGACCGGTCGAATCTGAACCGCAGCCTGGAAGCGGTGAAACGCAGCCGCCCCGACCTGGTGGAGCTCATGCCCGCGCCGATCATCCCCTGGATGTCGGCGCAAGCCCGCGAAGTCATGTCCCCCTTCGTAGCGGCCGGCTTCGTCACCGACCGGTCCGGGGTGGCGCATTCCCTCGCGATGGGCGCACTGGGCGCCGCGTCGTCCGATTCGGGGCTGTGGTCGTTGACCCGGTCCCAGCTGAGCGCAGGAGAAAAATGAGTTTCGTCGTGGTGGCCCGGTACGTGACCGCGCACCGGGGCCGCGTCCTCGAACTACTGGAGCCGATGGCCGCCGCCTCACGGCGTGAGCCCGGATGTCTCAGTTACACCGTCCACTCCGGAACCGAGGACGGAGTGGTGGTGATCGTCGAGGAGTACGAGTCCGAACAGGACTTCACCGCACACTGCGAGTCGGAGCACTTCCGGCGGATCGTGCTCGGCGAGGTCGTGCCGCTGCTGTCCGAACGCCAGGTCACCACCTGTGTCCCCGCCGGGAGCGAACGGTGATGCGGGTCCGGGGCGCGGTCCTCCGTGAAGTCGGCCGCCCGCTGAAGATCGAGACGATGACGCTGGAGCCGCCCGGGCCCGGTGAGCTGCTCGTCCGGGTGCGGGCCGCCGGTCTGTGCCACTCGGATCTGTCGGTGATCGACGGCTCGCGGCCCCGGCCGCTGCCGATGGTCCTCGGACACGAGGCCGCGGGCGAGGTGGTCGAGGCCGGGAAGGGCACCGGCTTCACGGCGGGGCAGCATGTCGTGTTGTCGTTCGTGCCCTCCTGCGGCGATTGCCGCCCCTGTCTCACCGGACGGCCCGCCCTGTGCGGTCCGGCGGCCGAGTCGAACCGCAACGGCACCCTGCTCGGCGGCGGTACCCGCTGGTCTTCCCCCGACGACCGGCCGGGGCATCACCTCGGCGTCTCCGCGTTCGCCGAGCACATCGTCGTCTCGGCGCGTTCGGTGGTCGCTGTCGACGACACACTGCCGTTCGACGTCGCGGCCCTCTTCGGCTGCGCGGTGCTCACCGGCGCCGGCGCCGTCTTCAACGCGACCGACGTACGGCCGGGAGACAGCGTCGCCGTGTTCGGTCTCGGTGGAGTCGGCCTCGCCGCGCTCCTCGCCGCTAAGGCCGCCGGCGCGGCGACACTGGTGGCCGTGGACCTCGTGGCCGAAAAGCGCGAACTGGCACTGTCCCTCGGCGCCACCCACGCACTCGAGGGCGACGTCGAGGTGATCAAGGAACTCACCGACGGCGGTGTCGACCACGCCGTCGACACGACCGGCGTGGTCGCCGCCCTGCATCAGGCGTACCGGGCCACCCGACCGGGCGGCACCACGGTCACCGTCGGCCTCCCCCACCCCTCCGCCGAGCTCGCGCTGCCAGCGCAAAGCCTGGTGGCCGAGGAGAAGACGCTGCGCGGGAGCTACCTCGGCTCGTGCGTCCCCCGGCGCGACATCCCCCGGTTCATCGCCCTGTACCGGGCCGGGCTGCTGCCCGTCGAGGCGCTGCTGACGCACCGGATCGGGTTGGAGGAGATCAACACGGGATTCGACCGGCTTCGGCGGGGCGCCGCGGTGCGGCAGGTCGTCACCTTCGCTTGATCAGGGTTCGGGGGCGATGTGCCTTCGCATCTCCTTGGCGACACCGCGCACGACTGTCCACAAGAGACACTTTTCGAACCATGGGCACCGTTTCGGGCGATTTGCGCATTTCCGCGAAGGGTGCTGATCGCTCTATCGAGGGGAAGGCAAACGTGCCCGGTGGGGCGGGGGTCCGCTCGTGACCCGTCGGCGTCCGTGTTGCGAAAGCCACTTTCCCAACCTTCAACGTTGCGAAAGTGGCTTTCGCAACACGCCCCGCTCACCTCTCCACGGTTCCAGCCTCAACCGACGATGTCGATCTCGAAGTCCACGTTCGAGCGCACGGACGGGCTGGCCGGAATGGTCCTGCGTTCCGTGAGTTCCGTCGCCGCCTTCCGTGTCGGAGCGGCGCCGCTGGTCAAGTGGGCGTTCGTGTAGCACTCGTTCAGGTCGACACCACTCGCGTGGATACCGGGGATGCGCCCGGCGTCCGAGTACTGGTGCACGTCGTAGTGGCCCGCCGCGGCGTCCGGTTCGGCGCCGTAGCGCGCGATCCAGATGACGAGGTCCCGGACGCCGAACCGGTCGGGACGCAGCATCTTGGCGAGTGAGTTGCTCAGGTAGATACCGGGTAGCGGCTGCAGGTTACAGCCTGACGGGTGAACGAGTGGGGCAAAAGGCCTTAGCGTCCGATAGCCGACACGTCCGATTCGCCCTTTCGGGGCGCCCCTCCATGGCTGACGCGGCTCACGCATACCCGTACTGTGACGACATGGCGTCTCGAAGCCCCCTTCGTTGGCTGACCCGGTGGGCCGACTGGTTCGAAGAGCGCGGCGTCTACGTTCCCGGCGAGGAAAGCCGGGCGGTCGATCCGATGCGCGATTTCGGCTGGCTGATCGTGGCCTGGGTGTCCGGTCTGGCGATCTTCATCCTGTTCTTCGCCTTCGCCGTCTGACCCCTGGCGCTGTGCCACCGAGGTGACGACTGTCACTAGTCGTGTCCTTCCGATCACGGATCGGCCACGGCTGTACACCAGGTGCGCCTCAACCCGGCCTCGCCGCTCCTCTCGGCTGCGGAAGACCGTCAGTCTGGACTCTTCGGCACTAATACCTACCTCGAACGGCCCACCCGCACCGCCGACTGGAGTAACCCCACATGGCGCCCCCGCGCACCCCGAAGCTCTTGATCGCCGCCTGCTCGTTGCTGCTGGCGACCGCGTGCGGGGTTCCGGCACCGGAAAAAGGGGCCGCCGTGCTCGGCGCGGACGCTCCGGCGCAGGGCCTGGCCGCGACGCACGCGGAAGGCGACCTCGCCTTCGGTGCCCCGCACCGGTTCAAGACCGGGGTCACGATCTCCGTGTCGGCGCCGAAATCGTTCCGGCCCAGCACGTCGGCGTACCCGCAGAGCCCGCGCGCGGTGGCCTTCGCCATCGAGGTGACGAACGCGGGCGACGGCACCTACCGGCTCTCCGGCCTGTCCGTGACGGGCGAGGTCGACGGAGAGGCTTCAGCGGTCAAACAGGTCGTCGACCCGGTGCAGGGCTACAACGGCATCGCGGACGCGGGCAAGGACGTGGCGCCCGGCCGGTCGGTCCAGCTGAACCTCGCCTTCGCCGTTCCGGACAGGCCGGTGAACCTGCGCCTTCAGGTGCGGCCGAGCCCTGCGGAGCCGGTCGCCGCGAAGTACTGCGGAAAGGTCTGACGCCGCCGATTCGCTACCGTGTGCGTCATGACCGAGCAGCGACTTTCCCCCGGCGACAAAGCGCCCGACTTCACCCTCCCCGACAGTGAGGGCAACGACGTCAAGCTCAGCGACTTCCGCGGCAAGTCGGTCGTCGTGTACTTCTACCCGAACGCCGGCACGCCGGGCTGCACGAAGCAGGCCTGCGACTTCCGGGACAGCCTCGCGCAGCTCAACGACGCCGGCTACCAGGTGCTCGGCATCTCGCCCGACAAGCCCGCGAAGCTCGCGAAGTTCGTCGAGGCGGAGGGGCTGACCTTCCCGCTGCTGTCCGACACCGAGAAGACCGTCCTCAAGGCGTACAGCGCCTTCGGCGAGAAGAAGAACTACGGCAAGGTCTACGAAGGCGTCATCCGCTCGACGTTCGTCGTCGACCCCGAGGGCAAGATCGCCGTGGCGCAGTACAACGTGCGCGCCACCGGCCACGTCGCGAAGCTGCTGCGGGACCTCTCCCTGGCGTGAGCCTCGTGAGTGGCGTTTCGGGTTAGAACCCGAAACGCCACTCACGACCAGCTCAGCCGGCCAGCTTCCGCAGCTCCCCCACCAGCGCCCGCAACGCCTTCCCCCGGTGCGAAGCTTCGTCCTTTTCGGACGGTTCCAGCTCCGCCGAGGTCCGCGTCTCCCCTTCGGGCACGAAGATCGGGTCGTACCCGAATCCGTTGGTACCACGGCGTTCCCGGATCAGCGAGCCGCGCCATTCCCCGCGCACCACGGTTTCCTCGCCACCGGGGACCACCAGCGCGGCCGCGCAGACGAAAGCCGCGCCCATGCGCTCGTCGGGGGTGTCGGACAGCTGCGCCAGCACGAGATCCAGGTTCGCCTCGTCGTCGCCGTGCTTTCCCGACCAGCGCGCCGAAAGCACGCCCGGCATGCCGTTGAGCGCGTCGACGGCGATGCCGGAGTCGTCGGCGATGGCCGGGAGACCGGTCGCGGCGGCCGCGTCCTGGGCCTTCGCGAGCGCGTTGCCTTCGAAGTCCGGAGCGGTCTCGGGCGCTTCGGGGAACTCGGGGACGTCGGCAAGGCCAATGACCTCGACACCCTCGATCCCTTCGGCGACCAGGATGCGCCGGAGCTCGCCGAGCTTCTTCGCGTTGCGGGTGGCGAGGAGCAGCTTGGTCACTTCGCGCCCTTCTTCTTGTCCGGACGCGGCTCGGGCAGTTCGCCGGGATACGGCAACGCGAGCGCCTCGGTCTGCAAACGGGTCAGTTCCTCGCAGCCCGCGAGCGCCATGTCCAGCATGGTGTCCAAAGTGGAGCGGGCGAAGGTGGCGCCCTCGCCGGTGCCCTGCACCTCGATCAGGGTGCCCGCGTCGGTGGCGACGACGTTCATGTCGACCTCCGCGCGCGAGTCCTCCTCGTAGGGCAGGTCGAGGCGCACCCGGCCGTCGACGACGCCGACGCTCACCGCGGCCACCGAAGACGAAAGCGGCTGCGGGTCGGCGAGGCGGCCCGCGGCGCCGAGCCAGGTGACGGCGTCGGCGAGCGCGACGTAACCGCCGGTCACCGCGGCCGTGCGGGTGCCGCCGTCGGCCTGGATGACGTCGCAGTCGATGACGATCGTGTTCTCCCCCAGCGCCGCCAGGTCGATGCAGGCGCGCAGGGACCGGCCGATCAGCCGGGAGATCTCGTGGGTGCGGCCGCCGACGCGGCCCTTGATGGATTCGCGGTCGCTGCGGGTGTTGGTCGCCGACGGCAGCATCGCGTACTCGGCGGTGACCCAGCCGAGGCCGGAACCGGCCCGCCAGCGGGGAACGCCTTCGGTGACGCTCGCCGCGCACAGCACCCGGGTGTCGCCGAATTCGATCAACACCGAGCCCGCGGGCCACCGCTGGAAACCGCGGGTGATCTTGATGTCGCGAAGCTGGTCGTCGTTCCTGCCGTCTTTTCTCGCCACGGCCGCCACTCTAGAACCCCGCGTCAGAGGTCGTAGACGGCGCCCTGCTCGACCAGCTCGGCCGCGGGGAACGCGACGGCCGCCTCGGCGAGGACCGCGTCGCGGTCGGTCCAGGGCGCGACATGGGTGAGCAGCAGCCGCCCGACCCCGGCCTTGCGTCCCAGCTCCCCCGCCTCCTTGCCGGACAGGTGGACGCCGGCGGGCCGGTCGGGCGAGTCGGTCCACGACGCTTCGGACAGCAGGACGTCGGCACCGCCCGCGAGATCGGTCAGGTTGTCGCAGACGCCGGTGTCCCCGGTGTAGGCGAGGGTCTTGCCGCCGTACGCGAACCGCAGGCCGAACGCCGGGGTCGGATGGTCGACCGGGACCGCGGTGACCTCGAACGGCCCGATCTTCATAGGCTCGCACCGCAGCGTTTCGAAGGCGAAGACGTCCGTGAGATCGGTGGTCGCCCGCTCGTCCTCGTTCGCCGCGTACGCGTAGGTGAGCCGCTCGCGCACGTCCGACGGCCCGTACACCGGCAGCCGCCGCGGCCTCGCCGGGTACGGCAGCGCGGGGTGGTAGCGCCGCAGCACGGTGAGCGCGCTGACGTCGGCGCAGTGGTCGGGGTGCAGATGCGAAAGGATCAGCGCGTCCAGGTCGAACGGGTCGCGCAGCGACTGCAGTCTGGCGAGCGTCCCGTTGCCGAGCTCGAGCCCCAGGACGAACCCGTCCGCCTCGATCAGGTAGCCGGACGCGGCGGCGTTGGGCCCGGGGATGCTGCCGGAGCAGCCGAGGATCGTGAGACGCACTGTGACACCTTAAGCACGGAATCGGCGATTTTAGGCGCTGGTGGGAGCCAGCACACCCGGAGCGAAGCCCATGAACCGCTGAGCGAGCCTCGTGAACGGCTCGGCGGATCCGGTGGCGACGAACTCGTGCCGCGGCGGGGTGTCGCGCTCGGCGAGGAGGTCGGCCTCGGTGAGGACGCGCACGAGGTCACGCGCGGTCTCCTCGGCGCTGGACACCAGCGTGACGTCCTGGCCCATGACGATCTGCAGCACCCCGGACAGCAAGGGGTAGTGCGTGCAGCCCATGACCAGCGTGTCGACCTGGGCGTCCAGCAGTGGTTCGAGATAGCCCTGCGCGAGCCCGAGCACCTGGCGCCCGGTGGTGATCCCGCGTTCGACGAAGTCGACGAACCGCGGGCACGCGACGCTGGTGATCCGCACGTCCTGCGCGGCGTTGAAGGCGTCGTCGTAGGCGCGCGACCGCACGGTGCCCTCGGTGCCGATGACACCGATACGCCCGGAGCGCGTCGCGGACACGGCCCGGCGCGCGGCCGGGAGGACGACCTCGATCACGGGGACGTCGTAGCGCTCCCTCGCGTCGCGAAGGCAGGCGGCCGAGGCGGTGTTGCAGGCGATGACCAGCGCCTTCACCCCGCCTTCGACGATGTCGTCCAGCGCTTCCAGCGCGTACTGGCGCGCGGTGGCGATGGGAAGCGGACCGTACGGATTGCGGGCGGTGTCGCCGACGTAGCGCAACTGCTCACCGGGCAGCTGTTCCAGGATCGCCCTGGCGACGGTGAGCCCGCCCACTCCGGAATCGAAGACGCCGATGGGGGCGTCGGCGCTCGGCTTGGTCACACGGCGAGGCTACCGGGACCGGTCGCTTTCCTGGCTTGGGACCTGTCCACGCGCGCCATCAACCAGGCGGCGAACACCCCGGACAGCGCGCCGAACAGGTGACCCTGCCAGGAGACGCCCGGGTCGCCCGGAAGCAGCCCCCAGAGCATCCCGCTCCAGATGCCCAGCAGCACCACGGCCACCAGGATCTGCCCGACAGCGCGGTTGAAGATGCCCCGGACCAGCAGGAACGCGAGCCAGCCGAAGGCGACGCCGGACGCGCCGACGGTCACCGTGCCGCCCGGCGCGATCAGCCAGACACCGACGCCGGAGAGCACCCAGATGATCGCGGTGACCAGCACCCACCGGCCGATCCCCGCGGACATCGCGAGGAAGGCGAACACCAGCACCGGGACGGTGTTGGAGAACAGATGCCCCCAGCCCGCGTGCAGCAGCGGCGCCCAGAGCACGCCGTCGAGGTCGGAGAGCTCGCGGGCGACGATGCCACCGCTCTGATCGAGGTCGGCGGGCAGGACGACGTCGACCAGCTCGACCAGGTAGAGCAGCGCGGTGAAGGCCAGCGCGACGATCGCGGCGGCCCTCGGGTTCGGCGGCAGGACGCGTTTGGCCGGATCGCTACCGGGCTCGCTCGCCGGGACCGGCTGGGAAGGCAAAGTGGTCACCTCCACAGGCTACGGCGGCGAACGGCGAGATCGCCTCCGTGAGAACCCTGAATTGTCGGTGGGTGCCGCTACGGTCGATCGCATGGGGTTCCCTTCTTCCGAGCACTCCGAAAACATCGACGTGCTCGCCTATCTCGCGCGTCTCGGCCTCGAGCACGAGCCGCCGAGCCTCGACGCGCTCTTCCGGCTGCACAAGGCCCATGTGGAGCGGGTGCCGTACGAGGATTTCGAAGTACAGCTGGGCCGGGTGACCTCGCTGGACCCGGCGGTGTCGTTCGGCCGGATCGCCGCCGGCCGCGGCGGCTACTGCTATCACCTCAACGGCGCGTTCTCGGCGCTGCTGAGGGCACTCGGCTACCAGGTCACCCGGCATCCGAGCGGGGCACAGATGCCGGACGCGCAGGCCGGGATCCACCTCAACCACCTGGCCCTGACGGTGACCGGGCTGCCGGACGAGCCCGGCGCCGGCTGGCTGGTCGACGTCGGGCTCGGGGACGGCATCCACGAGCCGCTCCCGTTGCGTGAGGGCGAGTACAAACAGGGCCCGCTGGTGTTCCGCATCCGGCCTTCGGAGGTCACCCCCGGCGGCTGGCGGCTCGACCACGATCCGCAGGGCAGTTTCGTCGGGATGGATTTCGCGCCGGAGGCGGCCGTGATGGCCGATTTCGCCGAAAAGCACGTCGAGCTGTCCACGTCCGAGGATTCCGGCTTCGTCCGCACGCTGGTGGTGCAGCGGCGCGACGCGGAGGGAGTGGATTCGCTGCGCGCGCTGACCTTGAGCGGCCTGCCGGGCGGCAAGACCGTGCTGGAATCACCGGCCGAGTGGTGGACGGCGCTCGAGGACGTCTTCGGCGTGGCTCGCAATGGTTTCACCGGTGAAGAACAGGACAGGCTGTGGCGGCAGGCCGTCGCCCAGCACGAACGTCACACCGTGGGAGGGAGTGAGGCCTTGCCCAGCGCGTAGTCCACGGCCGCTTCGGCGTGCAGCCTGGTGGTGGGAAAGGTGGGCACTCGGCTGTCTTCGGGGCCGACGAGCAGTTCGATCTCCGTACACCCGTAGATGACGCCCTCGGCGCCCGCCTCGACGAGCCTCGCGATGACCTCGCGATACCGCTCACGGGAGTCCTCGGTGACGACGCCGTGGACGAGCTCGTCGTAGATGACCCGGTGCACCGTCTCGCGGTCCTCTTCCCCGGGCACGAGCACGTCGAGGCCGTGCGCGGCGAGGCGTTCGCGGTAGAACGGCTGGGCCATGGTGAACCCGGTGCCCAGGAGCCCGACCCTGGTGATTTCGCGGGCCTTGATCGCGGCCGCCGTGGTGTCGGCGAGGTGCAGGAGCGGCACGCCCAGGCCATCGGTGAGCTGGTCGGCGACCTTGTGCATCGTGTTGGTGCAGAGGACGACGAAGTCCGCTCCGGCGGCTTCGAGAGCGAGGGCGGCGCGGTTCAGTTCCCGCCCGGCGTCGTCCCAGCGCCCTTCGGCCTGCATCGCTTCGATCTCGGCGAAGTCCACGGAGTACAGCACGGCGCGCGCGGAGTGATACCCGCCGCACAGCTCGCGGACGCGTTCGTTGACCAGGCGGTAGTACTCGGCCGACGATTCCCAGCTCATCCCGCCCAGCAGGCCGATGGTCTTCATGCCGCCATCGTGCCAGCGTCGCGCGGACGCCGGGGCTCGTGAGTGGTAAGGACGGTTAGAACCGTCCTTACCACTCACGAGGGATCAGGCCCAGAGCTGCCCGTCGAGCCTTTCGGCCGCTTCGTCGAGCGAGCCGGAGTACGCGCCCGTCGAGAGGTACTTCCACCCCGCGTCAGCGACCACGAAGGCCACATCGGCGGGCTTCCCCGAAGCGGCGGCCTTCTCGGCGACGGCGAGCGCCGCGTGCAGCACGGCCCCCGTCGAGATCCCCGCGAAGATGCCTTCGTGCTCCAGCAGCTCGCGTGTCCGGCGAAGCGCGTCGTACGCGCCGACGGAGTACCGGCCGTTGAGCACGCTCGCGTCGTAGAGCTCCGGGACGAAGCCCTCGTCGAGGTTCCGCAGGCCGTACACCAGCTCGCCGTAGCGTGGTTCGGCCGCGATGATCTGCACGTCCGGCTTCGCCTCGTGCAGGTAGCGCCCGACACCGACCAGGGTGCCGGTGGTGCCGAGGCCGCCGACGAAATGCGTCAGGGTCGGCAGGTCCTTGAGCAGTTCGGGCCCGGTGCCGCGGTAGTGCGCGTCGGCGTTCGCCGGGTTGCCGTACTGGTAGAGCATCACCCAGTCCGGGTTGGCCTCGGCCAGTTCCTTCGCCCGGCGCACGGCCTCGTTGGAGCCGCCGGCGGCCGGGGAGAAGACGATCCGCGCGCCGTACGCCTGCAGTAGCTGCTTGCGCTCGGTCGAGGTGTTCTCCGGCATCACGCACACGAGGCCGTAGCCCTTGAGCTTCGCGGCCATGGCGAGCGCGATCCCGGTGTTGCCCGACGTCGGCTCCAGGATCGTGGAGCCGCGCCGGAGCGTGCCTTCGCGCTCGGCGGCCTCGATCATCGCCAGCGCGGGGCGATCCTTGATCGAACCGGTCGGGTTGCGGTCCTCCAGCTTCGCCCACAACCGCACGTCGTGGGTGGGCGAAAGCCGGGGAAGGCCGACCAGCGGGGTGCCGCCGAGCGCGGCGAGCAGCGACTCGAAGCGAGCCATCGATCAGCCACCGGCCACGGCGGGCAGGATGGTCAGGGTGTCGCCGTCCTTGACCTCGGCCTCGAGACCGCCGGAGAAACGGACGTCCTCGTCGTTGACGTAGACGTTGACGAAGCGGTGCAGCTTCTCTTCCTTGACCAGGCGGGCCTTGAGGCCGCCGTGGCGGGACTCGATGTCGTCGATCACCTCGAGCACGGTCTTGCCGGTCGCCTCGACGGACTTCTCGCCGCCGGTGTGCGTACGCAGGATGGTCGGGATGGACACGGTCACGGCCATGGTTTTCTACCTCCGGTGGGTTCTCTGCTACGCAGACGTTCGGGCCGGTCCGGGATATTCCCGGGCCAGGGTTCAGCCGATGATCTCGACGGGCTCCTCGGTGATCTCCCCGTCCACGATCCGGTACGACCGGAACTGGTGCGAATCGGGGTCCTTGGTGGAAACGAGCACGTAGTGCGCGTCGGGTTCCGAGGCGTACGAGACATCGGTGCGGGACGGGTAGGCGTCGGTCGCGGTGTGCGAGTGGTAGATGACCACCGGCACCTCGCCGTTGGCGTCCATCTCGCGGTAGAGCTTGAGCAGATCGCCCGAGTCGAACTCGTAGAACGTCGGCGAGCGCGCCGCGTTCAGCATGGGGATGTACCGCTCGGGGCTGTCCGACCCCTCGGGACCGGCGATCACCCCGCACGCCTCATCGGGATGGTCACGACGGGCATGGGCGACGATCTCGTCGACGAGTTCACGGCGGATCCGGAGCACGTCGCCCATCTTAGGTGCTGGAAAGGGTGGGTCCACACTCTGAGATCGCCGCCACTCCCACCCGCATCCAGCGGACTAAACGCGGGGTCAGGAGAAGGCTTCGGGCCAGACGTCCCGGTACGCGCGCATGTCCCCCGCCGAAGTGGCCGAAAGCACACCGTGCACCATCGCGCGCCCGAAGACCCTCGCGGCCGCCGAGCACAGCGTGTCCAGCACCATCGCGCGCCGCGCCGCCGCGACGGGGCCCGCGCCGCCGGGCAGTTCCCGGTCGCCGGTCGCCAGCGCGAACACCGTGTCGCCGTCGAACATCGTGTGCGCCGGCCGCACGGCCCTGGCGAGACCGTCTTGCGCGGCCACCGCGAGCCGCCGCGCCTCCGCCTTGGACAGCGCCGCGTCGACCACGACCACGCCGATGGTCGTGTTGAGGCCGGCGGCCTTCGCCTCGACGTCGCCCGGCCGGTCGGGCCAGCGGACGCCGAACTCGCCGTCGACCTCGTGATCCGCCGCGTACGCGCGGCCCGTCGAGAGATCCACGGCCTCGCCGGCGGCGTTCACGGCGGCGACGACGCCGACGGTGAACTCCCCGACCTTCTCCGAGGCCGTCCCGATCCCGCCTTTGAGTGATCCCGCCTTCGCCCCGGCGCCCGCGCCGACGGTCCCGAGCGCGACCCGGCCTCCGGCAGCCGCTTCGCAGGCCGCGTAACCGAAGGAGGCGTCCGGACGGTTCCCCCACTCGCTACGCGGCAGGTCGAACAACACCGCGGCGGGCACGATCGGCACCACCTCGTGCGGCCGAGTGCCCACGGGGATGCCCAGGTTCCGCTCGGCGAGCCAGCGCATGACGCCGTCCGCGGCGGCCAGGCCGTACGCGCTCCCGCCGGACAGGCAGATCGCGTTGACGTGCTGGACCAGGTTCTCCGGCTCCAGCAGGTTGGTCTCGCGCGTTCCGGGCGCGCCACCGCGCTGGTCGACGGCCCCGACCGCGCCACCGGGGACCAGCACGACCGTCGTCCCGGTCGCCCAGCCGTCCCCGACCCGCTCGTGGTGCCCGACCAGCACCCCCGGGACGTCGGTGATCATGACGTCAGCGACTGGATGAGGGTCTCCTGCACCCAGGTCAGCCAGTGGTAGACGCCGAGATGCGGCGCGCGGGGATCGTCCTCGGGCAGTTCGTCGGGCATGTCCTCGGTGACGTCGAGCGCGGTGCCCAGCGCCAGCCGGACGTCGTTGAGCGCGCCCAGCCACGCGTCGGCCTGCTCGAAGGTCAGCCGCACGTTCCCGCCGTCACGCGGCAGGGTGTCCAGCACGATCTTGGCGACGCCGACCTTCTTGTCCAGCAGCTCGGGCTCGTGGATCGACCGCATCGCGGCGGCCGAGTCGATGTCCTCGCGGGTCGGGTTGTCCGGGTCCAGCTTGTGGAAGTCCGGCAGCAGCCGGGAAAGCACCGGGTCGTCCGGCGATTCGGTCGGGCCCATCCGGATCCCGGTCAGCTCCGCCAGCTCGTCCTGGGGCGCCTCCTCGGCGCGCGCGGTGAGCATGTCCTCCAGCTGGCTGACCAGGCCGCGCAGCACCGCGGCCTCCTGCTGCTCGAAACCCGCGACGATGGTGTCGCCCTTGCGGCGCCATCCGTTCATGAAGGCTGCTCCATGGTGGCCCAGAGGCCGGCCGCGTGGAGCTTCGCGACGTCAGTCTCCACCTTCTCCTTGGAACCGGACGACACGATCGCCTTGCCCTTCTGGTGCACGTCGAGCATCAGCTTCGTCGCGTGGTCCCGGCTGTAACCGAACAGCTTCTGGAACACGTACGTCACATAGGACATGAGGTTCACCGGATCGTTCCAGACGACCGTCCGCCAGGGTTTGTCCTCAGAGACGACCTCTACTCCCTGTGGATCAACCTGCGTCTGCTCGGATGCGACAGGCGTGGACATGCACTCCATGGTGTCACGGGCCGGTTCCGGTATGGGCTGGCAGGTCCGGCCATGTGGGTGAATAGGCTGGTGCCATGGGTTTCCCCGAGGCGGCCACTGGCGCCAGCACCGCGCTGCTCACCGACCACTACGAGCTGACCATGCTGGCCAGCGCGCTGTCCGACGGGACGGCGGACCGGCCGTGCGTCTTCGAGGTCTTCGCACGTCGTCTGCCCGACGGCCGCCGATACGGCGTCGTCGCGGGCACCGGGCGGGTTCTCGACGCGATCGCCGACTTCCGGTTCACCGACGCCGAGCTGAGCCAGCTGGAAGCGACGGCCGTCGTCGACGACGCCACCCTTTCGTGGCTCGCGGACTACTCCTTCTCGGGGAACATCGACGGTTACCCCGAGGGCGAGCTCTACTTCCCCGGCTCCCCGATCCTGACCGTCACCGGCTCCTTCGGCGAGGCCGTCGTGCTGGAGACGCTGATCCTCTCGATCCTCAACCACGACAGCGCGATCGCGTCCGCCGCCGCGCGGATGTCGGGCGCCGCGCACGGCAGGCCGATCATCGAGATGGGCGGCCGCCGCACGCACGAGTACGCCGCCGTCGCCGCCGCGCGGGCCGCGTACCTCGCCGGGTTCGCCACGACCTCCAACCTCGAAGCCGGCCGCCGCTACGGCATCCCGACGCGGGGCACCGTCGCGCACGCGTTCATGCTGCTGCACGACAGCGAGGAGGCCGCGTTCCGCGCGCAGGTGGACCAGATGGGCGCCGACACCACCCTCCTGGTGGACACCTACGACATCACCAAGGGCATCGAAACGGCCGTCCGGGTCGCCGGGACCGAGCTCGGGGCGATCCGCATCGACTCCGGCGACGTGGGCCCCCTGGCGCGCAAGGCCCGCGAGCAGCTGGACGCCCTCGGCGCCAAGGACACCCGCATCGTGGTGTCGGGCGACCTCGACGAGCACGCGATCGCGGCGCTGCGGGCGGAACCGGTCGACGCGTACGGCGTCGGGACCTCGGTCGTCACCGGTTCCGGCGCGCCGACCGCGGGCATGGTCTACAAGCTCGTCGAGGTCGACGGCAGGCCGGTCGCCAAGCGCAGCGCGCACAAGGAATCCCGCGGCGGCCGGAAATCCGCGCTCCGGCGGCACCGGGAGACCGGTACCGCCGTCGAAGAGGTGATCTGGACGGCCGCCTCGCCGGTCCCGGAACGGGGACCGAACGACCACGAATTGCAGATTCCGCTGGTCCGGGACGGCCGGACGGTGGATGATTTGCCCACGCTGGACGACGCGCGCCAGCGGCTTCGGCGGGCACTGGTGAGCCTTCCGTGGGAAGGCCTCAAGCTCTCGCACGGGGAGCCAGCCATCCCGACCGTATTCGTCTAAAGAGAACTCAGGAGCAACACATGGGGACCGCCTTGATCGTGGTCGATGTGCAGAACGACTTCTGCGAAGGCGGGTCGCTCGGCCTGCCCGGTGGCGCCGCCGCCGCCGAAGCGATCTCCAAGCAGGCCGCGGAAGGCGGCTACGCGCACGTCGTCGCCACCCGCGACTACCACATCGACCCGGGCGATCACTTCAGCGAGACGCCGGACTTCAAGGACAGCTGGCCGCGTCACTGCGTCGCGGGCACTTCCGGCGCGTCGTTCCACCCCGCGCTCGACGTGGTCCCGATCCGCGAGGTGTTCTCCAAGGGCGAGTACACCGCCGCGTACTCCGGCTTCGAGGGCAACGCGCGTGACGGCAAGACGCTCGACGCGTGGCTGAAGGAGCACGACGTCACCGAGGTCGACGTCGTCGGCATCGCGACCGACTTCTGCGTCCGCGCCACGGCGCTCGACGCGGCGAAGGCCGGTTTCAAGGTCCGGGTGCTGCTGGACCTCACGGTCGGCGGCTCGCAGCCGACCGTCGACGCCGCGCTCAAGGACTTCGACGAGGCGGGCGTGACCTACACCGGGAAGGCGCCGGTCCCGGCCGCATGATCCAGCACGACCTCCAGGACACCCTGATCGAAAACCGGCTCGTCGCGATCCTGCGGGCCGCGGACGCGAGCCGGTTCGCCGACGCCGCCACGGTGCTGCACGCGGCGGGCGTGCGGGTGCTCGAAGCGGCGTTGACCACGCCGGGCGCCACGGACGCCATCGCGACCATCCGCAAGAAGCTCGGCGACGACGCGCATATCGGCGCCGGGAGCGTGCGCGAGGTGTCCGATGTGGACATCTCGGCGGACGCGGGCGCGACCTTCCTGGTCACGCCGACGGTGAATCCGCTGGTCATGGAGCGCGCGCACGAACGCGGGCTGCCGGTGATCTGCGGCGCGCTGACGCCGACCGAGATCGACCAGGCGTGGCGTCTCGGCGCGGCGGCGGTGAAGGTCTTCCCGATCGCGGCCGTCGGCGGGATCGCCTACCTGCGGGCGATCCGGGCGCCGATGCCGGACATCCCGCTCGTCCCGACGGGCGGCGTGCACCTGGCCGACGTCGCGAATTACCTCGAGTCGGGCTCGATCGCCGTCGCGGCCGCCACGCCGCTCGTCGGTGACGCGCTCACCTCGAAAGGGTCGCTGACCGACCTGGCGTCCCGGGCGAGTGAGTTCGTCGCCGCGGCCGCGAAGTACGTCTCGCGCACCTGACGCGTTTAGTCCTCTCAATGCGTCTGGTCAGGGCTTCTTCTTGCCGTACGGGTCGCAGCTCGCGGTCCCGAGGTAGATGTCGCCCTTCGCCGGACCGCCGCCCTGCGGGAACAGCTTGATGTGCAGCATGTGCGTCACGAGGCTCCCGTCGGGCGGCGTCGGCGTGACGGTCTCGTTGACCGTGAGCGACGCCAGCGGCGTCCCTGCCTTGCCGCCCGGGATGGTCAGCCGGTAGTTCTGCGGGATGTTCTCCGGCAGCGTGAACCCGGTGACGTCGCCGAACTCGATGTAGCCGAGGCTGCCGTCCTCGGTGGTGCTGCACTTCGCCATGAACGAGCGGACCTTGATCACCGGGCCGCCGAAGCGTTTGAGCAACGTCGTCTCGAACCGCCGCCCGGCCGCCTCCCCGACGGCCACCGCGCCGTTCCGGCCGCAGCGCGACTCACCTCCGCTGAACCGGGCGAAGTCACCGACGGACCCGCCCTGGGTCTTCGCGCTCAAGGGACCATCGACGTCGCACGGCGCCAGCTCGCCCGTGACCACGTGTTCGTCGCCGATCTCCACGTCGACCGAACCGACCGACGCGGCCGCCGTCGCGGGCGCGGGACCGGCCGACGCGACCGCCGGACCTCCCGCCACCAGCGCCCCGGTCAGCATCGTCACCGACAACAGCATCGAAACGGGTTTCCTCATGTCCGGCAGCCTCCACCAACCGCCTGTCCCGTGCAGGGTCATGCCACCCGGACGAGTGGACGCTCGATGACCGTGAGGTGGCCGACATTCGGTCCGCGGCCCGTCGTCTGGCGTTAACCTCGGTTCACATTCGTGTACTCATAGGAGGTCTGAGTGTCTTCGCTGTCTGTGGCCGGTCGCCGTCCGGTCCTCGCCGACCTCGTTCCCGGCGCACTGGCCCGTGACGCGGTCCTGGTCGCCGGTGGGGCCGCCCTGACCGGTGCGGCCGCGCAGATCCTGATCCCGGTGCCCGGCTCCCCGGTGCCGATGACCGGCCAGACGTTCGCCGCCCTGCTGGTCGGCGCCGCGCTCGGCTGGAAGCGCGGCGCGCTGTCGATGGCGCTGTACCTCGCCGTCGGCGCCGCCGGGTTCGGCTGGTTCCAGAACGGTTCTTCCGGCCTGTTCGGCGCCAGCGCCGGCTACATCGTCGGCTTCGTGCTCGCGGGCGCGCTGGTCGGCGCGCTCGCCGGCCGCGGCGGTGACCGCACGCCGTTGCGCACGGCGGGGACGATGGTGCTGGGCAACCTCGCCATCTATTCGGTCGGCGTGCCGTGGCTGATGGCGTCGACCGGCTTCGGCCTGTCGACCGCCCTGGAGAAGGGTGTCGTGCCGTTCCTCATCGGCGACGCGCTGAAGATCGCCGTCGCGGCGGCGCTGCTTCCGGGCACCTGGGCGCTGGTTTCCCGCTTCCGCAAGGAGTCGTGACCGGCCCTTTCACCACCCCACAAGCCGCGATGAAAGGTCCCTTGCTCGCAAATTTCGCGAGCAAGGGCCCTTTCATCGCACGGGGCGGACGATCTTGACGGTGCCCCCGGCTATCGTCTTGTCCCGTGCCCTCCCGTGCTGATTTCCCCGGTGTCCTCGAACTCCTGACCCACGCGGTCGAGTCCGTGGGCGGTGCCGAGCGCGAGGGCCAGGTCAAGATGGCGGACGCCGTCGGCCGGGCCATCCGCACCGGCGAGCACCTGGCCGTCCAGGCAGGCACGGGCACCGGGAAGTCGTTGGCCTATCTCGTACCCGCGATCCGCCACGCGGTCGAGAAGGAGGCCACGGTCGTGGTCTCCACGGCCACCATCGCGCTGCAGCGCCAGCTCGTGGACAGAGACCTCCCCCGGCTGGCGAAGGCGCTGAAGAAGCCCCTCGGCCGCGAGCCCACCTTCGCGATCCTCAAGGGCCGTCGTAACTACCTCTGCCTCCACCGGCTCGATTCCGGCGCCCCGGACGAGCCGGAGGATCAGCAGCTGTTCGACCCGTTCGCCGTCTCCAGGCTGGGCAAGGAGGTCACCCGGCTGCGGGAATGGTCGTCCGACACCGAAACCGGCGACCGCGACGAGCTCGTCCCCGGCGTTTCGGACCAGGCGTGGCGCCAGGTGTCGGTCACGGCCAAGGAATGCCTTGGCGCGTCACGCTGCCCCATCGGCACGGACTGTTTCGCCGAGCGGTCCCGCGCCGAGGCGGGCAAGGCCGACGTCGTGGTCACCAACCACGCGCTGCTGGCGATCGACGCGCTGCAGGGCTACCAGGTGCTCCCCGAGCACGACCTGGTGATCATCGACGAGGCGCACGACCTGGTGGACCGCGTGACCTCCGTGGCGACCGGCGAGCTGACCAGCGGCATGGTCTCCGCCGCCGCGCGGCGCTGCGGGAAGCTGGTCGACGACGAGGTGGCCGACCAGCTGCTGGAAGCGAGCGACGGGCTGGCCCTGATCCTCGACGACCTGCCGTCGGGCCGGATGGATTCGCTGCCGCAGGCCCTCACCGGCGCGATCCCCGCGGTCCGTGACGCCGCGCATCGCTGCCTCACCGCACTCGGCAAGGACCGCAAGGAGGACGTCGACGAGGCCACCGCCCGCAAACTGGCGCGGTCGCTGCTCGAAGAGGTCCACGACACCGCGGTCCGGCTCCTGGAGGCCTTCGACGACGACAAGGCGCATCAGCGCGACGTCGTCTGGCTGACCGGGGACCGCTTCTCCACGAACCCGCGCCCGCCCGCGCTGAAGGTCGCTCCGCTGGGTGTCGCCGGTCTGCTGCGCGAGCGGGTCTTCAACCAGCACACGACCGTCCTCACCTCGGCGACGCTGACCCTGGGCGGCACGTTCGACACGATGGCCCGCCAGTGGGGTCTCCCGCCCGGCGGGATGCGCGTCGAGAAGGCACCCGGCGCGGCGACGGACAAGGCCGCCCCCGCCGACAGTGACGACGCGGACGGCCCGAAGTGGACCGGCCTCGACGTCGGCTCGCCGTTCGACCACAAACGCAACGGCATCCTGTACCTGGCCAAACATCTGCCGCCGCCGGGCCGGGACGGGTTGCAGCCCTCGACCATGGACGAGCTCGCCGAGCTGATCGAGGCCGCGGGCGGGCGCACGCTCGGCCTGTTCTCCTCGATGCGCGCGGCGAAGCAGGCCACCGAGGAGATGCGGGAGCGGCTCGACCTGCCGATCCTCTGCCAGGGTGACGACGCCACCGGCCTGCTGGTGCAGAAGTTCTCCGAGGACGCGCGCACCTGCCTGTTCGGCACGCTTTCGCTGTGGCAGGGCGTCGACGTGCCCGGTCCGTCGCTCCAGCTCGTGGTGGTCGACAGGATCCCGTTCCCCCGCCCGGACGACCCGGTCTCCTCGGCCCGGCAACGAGCCGTGGAAGCCAGGGGCGGCAACGGTTTCCTGACCGTCGCGGCCACGCACGCGGCGCTGCTGCTCGCGCAGGGCACCGGACGGCTGCACCGCTCGGTCAGCGATCGCGGCGTCGTGGCGATCCTGGACTCGCGGCTGGCCACCGCCCGCTACGGCGGATTCCTGCGCGCCTCGCTGCCGCCGTTCTGGCCGACCATGGACCCGAAGGTCGCCCGCGACGCGCTACGCCGACTCGACGCCGCCGCCCCGGCCTGAGTGGCCTGGAACACGGCCGAGTACCGTTAACGGAACGCCGAAGACAGGGAGAACCGGTTGTCCCACGAGTCGCCCAACGCACAATCCCGGACCGTCAGCGTCGATGACACCGGAGTGCGGCGCCAGCTCGCGGACGGCAGCGAAGAAGCCGTCACGTGGTCCGAGCTGTCCGCGGTGGTGGTCAGAGTGATCCCTGAAGGCCCGTGGAAGGAAGACGTCTTCTTCATGCTCGCCGGCGCCGACGGGAAGGGCACCGCGATCCCCAGCGGCGACCCGGCCGCCGACGCGCTGATCGAGCGGTTGCAGACGCTGCCCGGCTTCGACAACGAGAAGTTCATCGAGGCCATGACCACCGACGCCGACGAGGCGTACGTGGTCTGGAGCGCCGAAGGCCACCCCGCCAAACACTGAGCCCAGGTGCGCTGAAGGGGCCTACTCGGCCGGGAAGCTCTCCGTGACCGGGATGCCCTTCTTCAACGTCCGGCTCACCGTGCACAACCGTTCGATCGCGCGATCGACCGCCGCGGCGAGCGCCTCTCGATCCGCGGCGGGCAGCGAGGACACGTCGACGTCGAAAGCCACGTGGACGGCGTCGAGCTCCGAAGCGCCTTCGCGCCGGTCCGCGGTCACGCCGACCCGGAACTTCGAGTCCTCCCCGATCCGGCGCGTGATGAGGTTCTCGGCGGTGACGGCCGAACAGCCCGCCGCCGCGATCTGCAGCAGTTCCGCGGGGGAGAAGGCGCCCTCGGCGCCCTTGCGGCCGATCACGACCTCGGCACCGCGTTCGTTGCGGCCGATGAAGCGGTGTTCACCGTCGCGCTGGACTTCCAAAGACACGGTTCTCCCTTTCAGAGTGGCGGCAGCCTGGGGGCGATCTCGCCGGCGAGCCGTTCCGCGGCCGGGCACATCTCGGGCGGCTGCTTGACCTTGTCCGCCACGTAGATCTCCACCGTCTCGATCATGGCACGACCGTCGCCGGTGAAGGTCCGGTGCGGGATCTCGGCCTGGCAAGCCTTCCACTCCGGCGCGACCTCCACGAAGGCTTCCCGCGATCCGAGAGCGACCCGTCTGCCGCCGTCCCCGAACGGTGCCCGCTCCCGTTCGAACCGGATCGTCACCTCGGTCTCGCGATGGTTCCAGTAGCACTCCCAGTTGCCGAAGACCGGATCCGGAGCGGACGGGCCGCCGACGATCGCCTCCGGCAGGTCCGCACCCAGCGCACAGGCGTCCAGAGTGCCGAGCGAACCGGCGGGGAAGGGCGCGGGACGCCGCTCGACCGGCTGCCGGTTGAGCACGCTCACCGCGTGCGTGGCCACCGGATCGACGTAATCGCACAGATGCGCGTGCCAGTTCCGGATGTGCCGGGCGTGCACCCACACCTGGTTGCCGTCCGGCAGCGGGATGCCGCGCGCGCATTTGTCCTCGGAGTCGCTCGGGATCTCGCGCACGATCAGCTTCCCCGGCACCGGCTTCTCCAGCAGCGGCGACGTCGGCGTCGTCAGTTCGAGGCGGACGTCGACGATGTCGTCCTCGTCGGGGCTCAGGCGCAGCCGGACACCACAGGAGTTGAAGTTGCCACCGGCACTGTCCAGTTCGGGGGATCCGAGGTGGTTCAGCACGGACGGCTCAACCAGCGCGCAAGGATCCGCCGACCGCCGGTCACCGATCAGCTCGGACGGTGGACCCGCCGCGATCGACGCCGGTTCCCTCGTGGCGTAGACCAAGCCCGCGGTCAGCACCAGTACCGCCGCGACGACCGCCATCGCGATGGCGCGCCTGGTCACCCGGATACGTCGTACCCGCGCGGGAACGACGACGTCCGCGACCTCGGAAAGCAGCTCGGCGGCGCGGACGGCGTCCGGCCGCCCGGCGGGTTTGCGCCGCAGCAGCTCCATCAGCGCGGGCGCCAGCGGTCCGGCCCGGCGGATCGGCTCCAGCGTGTACGACGTCGCCCGCCGGAGCTGGACGAACGGCCCGACGCTCGCGTCTCCCCACACCGACGTGCCCTCGACGGCGGCGAACAGTGTCGCGCCGAGCGAGAACACGTCCGCCGCGGCACCCGCCTGGCGCCCCTCGGCCATCTCCGGGGCGACGTAGCCGGGAGTCCCGACGTCGAGGCCGCCGCCGGTCCGGGTCACCTCCGCCCACTGCGCGATGCCGAGGTCGGTGAGTTTGGCCGTACCGTCGTCGGCCACCAGGACGTTGCCCGGTTTGAGGTCACGGTGGACCATGCCCTTCTCGTGCATCGCCGCGAGCGCCGCGGCGAGCTGGACCCCGATCTTGGCCACCTTGCCGGGCGGCAGCGGCCCGTCGGAGTCGATGACGTCGGCGAGGCTGCGCGAAGGCAGGTACTCCATGACGAGCCAGCGGTCGTCGCCGTCGTTCACGGCGTCGAAGACGGTGACCACGTTCGGGTGATGCAGGCCCGCGCCGATCCGCGCCTCGCGCCGGATCTGGCCGCTGTCCCCGGCCTGCGAGCGTTTGAGGGCGACGACCCGGCCCAGGTCCAGATCGGTGGCACGCCAGACCACACCCATGCCCCCGGCGCCGATCCGCTCCTCCAAGCGATAGCGCCCGGCGATCAGCCGGTCACCCATGCGGGGAGTATAGGAGGCTAAGCCCTTTGGGCTATGACCGTGACTGTTCCGGGATCGACTTCGGTGAAACCGGCGTCCCGGACCGCGACGACACCGTCACGGCGCCACGAGCCTTCGGGATCCTCGACCGGGCAAAGCGCCTTCCAGATCGCGACCGGCGGCGTCCGCACCGAGCACCGGAACCCGGTCCCGGCCCAGGCCGCCCGTTCGGCCTCGTCCAGCAGTGCGGCGAGGATCATCGTCGCGTGCCCGACCTGGGCCGCCCCCTTGCCGACGGTCATCGAGACCTCGGGGTTCAGCAGCAGCCGCGGGACACCGTCCGGCGTGGGACCCGGCTCGTCGGCCGGGAGTTCGCTCCCGGAGATCTGCAAGCGCGAGACCTCCTTCGGCGTCTCGACGACGCGGCAGGGAAGCAAGGCCCGCGCCTCGGCGCCGTCGACCTCGATCGTGATCCCCGGCAGTTCCTGGACCGCGCGCCAGTGCGCGCCGCGCGCCCGCCGGGCGACCTTGCGGATCCGGCCGTCGACCCACGCCTTGAGCGGCTCGTGCCATTCGCCTTCGGGCAAGGCGCGTTCGTCGAGGCAGACCGCGACCGCGGCGGCCGCCGCGGCCTCCAGCAACGCGGTGCGGGACGGCGGTTCGGCCCGTTCCATCCGCAGGATCACCGGCATCGCCCGGACCTCGGCGGGATCCTCGTCCGAGGTGTCTTCCGTGTCTTCGGCGGGCAGTCCCAGCCAGTACGCGTAGCGCGCGGCCAGCGGTTCCAGGACGCTCATGGCCGGGAAAGTTCGAGACCGTCGGCCGCGTCGGCCGCCTCGATCTCGCCCCTGGTGACCCCGAGCAGGAACAGCACGGCGTCGAGGTACGGGTGGGAGAGCGCGGTGTCGGCGACCTCGCGCAGCGCGGGCTTCGCGTTGAAGGCGACACCCATCCCTGCGACCGACAGCATGTCGATGTCGTTCGCGCCGTCACCGACGGCGACGCACTGCTCCAGCGAGATCTCGTACTCCTCGGCGAACCGGCGCAGCGCCACCGCCTTGCCCGCGCGGTCGACGATGTCCCCGACCACCCGGCCGGTGAGCTTGCCGTCGACCACTTCGAGTTCGTTCGCGGCGGCGAAGTCGAGACCGAGATCGTCCACGAGGGACTGGATGATCTTGGTGAAACCACCCGAAACGACGCCGCAACGGAAGCCCATGCGCTTCAGCGTGCGGATGGTCGTGCGCGCGCCCGGGGTGAGCTCGATGGACGCGGCGACCTCGTCCAGCACCGTCTCCGGGAGCCCCTCCAGCAGCGCGACCCGGCGCTCCAGCGACTCGCCGAAGTTCAGCTCGCCGCGCATCGCGGCCTCGGTGATCTCGCGGACCTGCGGTTCGACGCCGGCGTGCGCGCCGAGCATCTCGATGACCTCGCCCTGGATGAGCGTGGAGTCGACGTCGAAGACGACCAGGCGCTTGGCACGGCGGGCCAGCCCGGCCCGCTCGACCGAGATGTCGATCCCGGCCTCGACGGCGGCGTCCGCCAGCGCGGTGCGCAGCGCGGCGTCGGCCTCCGGGGTGTCCTGGGCGAGCGAGGCGTACAGCTCCAGCCCGGTCACCGGGTAGTCGGCGACACTGCGGATCGAGTCGATGTTGACGTCAAGCGCGGCGAGGCGGCGCGCGACGTCGGAGAACGCCCGCGCCGTCACCGGGCGGCCGAGCATCAGCAGGACATGCGTCGAGTCCTTCTGGCCGATGGCGAACGGGTCGGCGCCGATGGCCGAGCCGATCTTCACCTCGACCTCCATCCCGACCGACGCCATCGCCTGCTCTACGTATTCCTGCAGGCCCTCGGGGTCGCGGTACACGCCGGCGAGCACGCCGAGCACCAGCTGGCCGCGGATGACGACCTGCTCGACGTCGAGGACGTCGACGTCGTGGCGCGACAGCACGGCGAACAGCACCGAGGACACACCCGGCTTGTCGGGACCGGTGGTGGTGATGAGAACTGGTGTCTGCGTCACGGGGGTCAGTCTCCCTCAGCCGGCCACGAAAAAGGCGCGTGCCTTGCCCCTGTGTGAGGCAAGGCACGCGCCGATTCCGCTTATCGGGTCACTTCTCGCTGGAGTTGTCCTTGGAGTGGTCACCCGGCATGGCCGCCTCGGTGAGCACCTGGGACGGCGCGCGGTGGGTGTTGACCTTCTGCTTCCCGAAGAAGCCGATCTCACCCTCCTTGTGGATGCGCTCGACCATATGCGGGTAGTGCAGCTCGAACGCCGGACGCTCGGACCGGATCCGCGGCAGCTCGGTGAAGTTGTGCCGCGGCGGCGGGCAGGACGTCGCCCATTCGAGCGAGTTGCCGTAGCCCCACGGGTCGTCCACCGTGACGATCTCGCCGTACCGGTAGCTCTTGAAGACGTTCCAGATGAACGGCAGCGTCGAGGCACCGAGGATGTACGCGCCGATCGTGGAGATCGTGTTCAGCGTGGTGAACCCGTCGGACTGCAGGTAGTCCGCGTACCGGCGCGGCATGCCTTCGGCGCCGAGCCAGTGCTGCACCAGGAACGTGGCGTGGAAGCCGATGAACGTGGTCCAGAAGTGCCACTTGCCGAGCTTCTCGTCCATCATGCGGCCGGTGATCTTCGGGAACCAGAAGTAGATCCCGGCGAACGTGGCGAACACGATCGTGCCGTAGAGCACGTAGTGGAAGTGCGCGACGACGAAGTAGCTGTCGGACACGTGGAAGTCGATCGCCGGCGCGGCCAGCATGATGCCGGTCAGACCGCCGAAGAGGAACGTGACGATGAAGCCCATCGAGAAGATCATCGGCGTCTCGAAGGACAGCTGGCCCTTCCACATCGTGCCGATCCAGTTGAAGAACTTCACGCCGGTCGGGACCGCGATCAGGAAGGTCATGAAGGAGAAGAACGGCAGCAGCACGGCGCCGGTCGCGTACATGTGGTGCGCCCACACGGCCACCGACAGCGCGGCGATCGCCAGCGTCGCCCAGACCAGGCCCTTGTAACCGAAGATCGGCTTGCGGCTGAAGACCGGGAAGATCTCCGACACGATCCCGAAGAACGGCAGGGCGACGATGTAGACCTCTGGATGGCCGAAGAACCAGAACAGGTGCTGCCAGAGGATCACGCCGCCGTTCGCGGGGTCGAACACGTGCGCCCCGAGATGCCGGTCCGCCAGCAGGCCCATCAGGGCCGCGGTCAGGATCGGGAACGCCAGCAGGATCAGGATGCTGGTGACCAGGATGTTCCAGGTGAAGATCGGCATCCGGTACATCGTCATACCGGGGGCGCGCAGGCAGACCACCGTGGTGATCATGTTGACGCCACCGAGGATGGTGCCGAGACCGGAGACGACCAGACCGGAGATCCACAGGTCGGCGCCGACGCCCGGCGAGTGGATGGCGTCCGACAGCGGGGTGTAGGCGAACCAGCCGAAGTCGGCGGCGCCACCCGGGGTCAGGAAGCCGGACATCACGATCAGGCCGCCGAAGAGGTACAGCCAGTACGAGAACGCGTTCAGCCGCGGGAAGGCGACGTCGGGCGAACCGATCTGCAGCGGCAGGATGAAGTTCGCGAAACCGAAGAGGATCGGCGTCGCGTACAGCAGCAGCATGATCGTGCCGTGCATGGTGAACAGCTGGTTGTACTGCTCCTGCGAAAGGAACTGCTGCCCGGGACGCGCCAGCTCGGAGCGGATCAGCATCGCCATCGCGCCGCCCACCATGAAGAAGGCGAACGACGTGACCAGGTACATGATGCCGATTTGCTTGTGGTCCGTCGTGCGGAACAACCGCAGCAGGTACGAACCCTTAACCGACTCGCGCGCGGGATACGGGCGCGTGGCGATCGGCTTGGGGGCTACGGCCGTCACTCCTGCCTCCAACACTCAAACCTTGTGGTGGTCAATTTGCGGTCGCCGGGCGGATTCGGGACCCACTCCGGCGGCTAGTGGGGATCGTAGCCCTCACTACCGACAGTCGCGCGCACCGGCTGGCAAGATCGCGCCGTGACCGACGAACACACCCGTGCGGGAGTGGCCGCGGCGGTCGCCGTCGGTGCCCGGTACGGGCTGCCGACCGGCTCCCCCGATGTCCTGCATTTCAAGTCGAACGTGCTGGTGAGACTGGGTCCGGTGGTGGCGCGGGTGCCCGGCACGACGCGCTTCGCGCGGCCCTCGCCCGAAGACTGGCTCAGGCGCGACGTCGAGCTGTCGCGGTACCTCACGGAACGTGGTGTGCTCGTCGTCTCACCGACCACGGATCCCCCGGCAGGACCGCATTTCGCCGACGGTCTCCCGGTCACTCTCTGGCACTACACGCCGCACGAGCCGGGGCACACGCTGTCGCCGCGCGAGGTGGCTCTTTCGCTCGCCCGGGTGCACGACGCGCTCGCGGACTACCCCGGTGAACTGCCCGAACTCGTTCCGGTCCGCGAACTCCGGACGCTGCTCGACCGGAACGGGGCTCTCCTTGGCGACGCGGCACCCCGGTTGTACGAGGAACTCGAGCGGGTGGCGGCCGCTCTGCCGGACACCGAGCCGCGGCCGCTGCACGGTGACGCCCATCGGGGGAACGTCGTCGCGACGGCGGCCGGACCGTGCTGGCTGGACTTCGAGGACACCTGGCGCGGGCCGCTCGGGTGGGACCTCGGCGTGCTGTTCGCGGAGGCCGGGCACGAGACTTTGGCCGCGTACCCGGCCGATGTGACGCCCGCGTCGCTGGAGCCGTTCATCGCGTTGCGGCGGTTGTTCGAGATCCCCTGGCGATTCGTGATCGCGCGGCGTTTCCCGGAGCGGCTCCCTGAGGCCGAAGCCGCCCTCACGCGCTACTTCTCCCGCATTTAGTCCTCTGAATGCGGTCCTTGCACGCGCAACTACCGCATCGAGAGGACTAAACGCTGGAGATCAGGAGCTCGGCCGCCACGTCGACGCCGTCCGTCCGCACCTCACCCCCGACCTGACGCGCCCGCTCGGCGACACCGGGACGCAGCACCTCGTCCAGAGCGAGCGTCAGCGCTTCGGCGGAGGGCTCACCGGTGATCGACGTCCCCACCCCGAGTTCCCCGACCCGCTGCGCGAAGTACGGCTGATCGAACATCTGCGGGACGAGCACCTGCGGCACCCCGGCCCGCGTCGCCGCCGTCGTCGTGCCGGCGCCGCCGTGGTGCACCACCGCGGCGACCCGCGGGAAGAGCGCCTGCTGGTTGACGTCCCCGATGGCGAGGCAATCGGGTTCGTCGTCGATCAGCGCCAGCTCCGTCCAGCCGCGGAACACGATCGCCCGCCGCCCGTGCGCCCGCGCCGACTCGATCATCGCCTTCGCGATCTCCTCCGGGGCGCGGATGCTCCCGAATCCGAAGTAGACCGGGGGTTCCCCGTCGTCGAGGAAGGCCTCCAGCTCCGGGGACAGCGGACTGTGGTCCGGCAGGAGCCAGGCGCCGGTCTGGTGCACGTCGAGCGCCGATGGCCCCCGCCACGGCGCCAGCACCGGATCTGCGGCCAGCCACGGGGATTCGGTGAAGATATGCCCGCGGACGTCGTCGACCGGTGAGAGACCGAGCTTTTCCCGCCGCGCGTTCAGCACGCCGCCCCATTGCGCGTTCCACCGTTCCGCGTCGTCCGCCCACAGGGCCGGGATGGCGGCATCGGGATTCTTCGGTGCCCAGCCCGGGAAAACGGGCGGACGATGGTGCAGTGAAGGCAGCGTTATCGGGCAATAGGCGGTGAAGAAATAAGGGATCCCTTTTCGCTCGGCCACCGAATGCGCGGCGATGTTCAAGGCCATTCCCGCGACGACGGCGTCGCAGCCTTCGGCCACCTCCGGCATCGTCTCGAATTGCCCGACGACCATGGCCTCGGCCATCGCCCGCCGCCCCTCAGGTGTGGCCATCGCCTTGGTCATGGCGGAATCCGGCTTCGCGGTCGGCCGGAGTTCCGGACCCAGCGGCGCGAAAGGAATCCCGAGGCCTTCGGCCCAGCCGCGGAAATCGGGCGGCGCGCAAAGCCGGACATCCTGGCCGAGTTCCCGCAATCGCACCGCCAAGGCCACCAGTGGCTGCACCTCACCCCTCGTCCCGATAGTGGACAGGAGTACACGCATGGGAATCCCCCTTCGGCAAAAAAGTGAAGGCACGAATTGTGGACCGGGAATGGGGGCTTGCCGCAAGCCCCGGGGTCCGCTATACCTTGGAAGGGGCAGGGGAAACGTTTTTACGCGGGATACCAGCCCAAGATCGCTTCGACGACTCCGGCCGGATCCTCCAGCGGTGTCAGGTGCCCGGCCTCCGGCAACACGACCAAGGTCGCGTCCGGCAGCGTTTCCACCAGGGTGTTCGCCTCCGCCAGCGGAGTCAGGCCGTCCTCTTCGCCGACCACGACCAGTGCCGGCACGTCCGCCGAACGCAGCGTTTCGAGTGAATCGGGCCGCGCCGCCATCGCACGTGCCGCCCACGCCACGCCGGACGGCGGCTGCGTCGTGATCAGTTCACGAAGCCGTTCGGCCACTTCCGGACTGGCCTTTTCGGCGAGCAATCCGGGCGTGACGGCTTCGGGCATCCAGGCGGTGCCTTCCGCTTCCACCCTGGCCGCGACGTCGTGCCGGGCCTGCGCGGCCTCGGGGGTGTCGGCCGTCGCCTTCGTGTCGATGAACACGAGGCCGCCCACCCGCTCCGGTGCCAGGCGCAGCACCGCCATCGTCAGGTAGCCGCCCATCGAGCAGCCACCGAGGACGACCTTGTCGAGGCCGAGCCGGTCGAGCAGCGCCACGACGTCGCGGGCGGCGTCGTCCAGATCCGGCTCCCAGTCGGTTTCCGGCAGCGGGCTGCGGCCGAGGCCGCGCTGGTCGGGCGTGATCAGCCGCAGGCGTTCCGAGAGCGGCGCGCGGACCGCGTCCCACATGCGGGCGTCGACGGGGAAGGCGTGCAGCAGTACCAGCGGGAGATCCTTCATGCCGATGATTCTGTCGCACCCTGGGGCTATCGTCAGATCCGTGCTGACAGAGATCAAGACGGAGAGGCTGCTGCTGCGGAGGCTGCGCGAGGCGGACCGCGAGAACATCGTCGCGCTGCAGGCCGATCCGGAGACGAACAAGTTCAACGGCGTGCCGCATACCGTCGAGGGCGCGCGGGAGCTGTACGACGCCTGGATGAAGCATTGGGCCGAGCACGGATTCGGCTATCTCGCGGTGTCCGCTTTGGACGATCCCGAGGTGATCGTCGGGTTCGGCGGCGTCCGGTATCACGAATGGAACGGCGAGCGCGTGCTGAACCTCGCGTACCGCTTCTGGCCGTTCGCCTGGGGCAAGGGCTACGCGACGGAGATGGCGGCCGCCGTCGTCGAATGGGCCGAACGGGAGATCCCCGACGTCCCGGTGATCGCCAACATCATGGTGGCCAACGAACCGTCGATCCGGGTCGCCGAGCGGCTCGGTTTCAAGATCCACACGGAGGAGGAGTTCGAGGGAGCGCCCTCACTGCACATGCGGCGCTGAGTCACCAGCGTCCGGGACGGCGCCTGGACCGCGCGCCCCAGCACGCCTTGTGCCAATGGCGGCGGTCGGCGACCCCGCCGGTGTCGTCGGCGGGCCAGGCGACCACATGCGGGGTCCCCTGCCGGATCTCGTGATCGCAACCGGGGCAGCGGTAGTCCTTGGTGGCCTGCGCGCCGGGCACGGTGCGCACCAGCCAGTCGCCGTCGGCGGCGGATTCGGAACGCGCCCAGCCGGTCGACGCGCCGAGGTCGGGGCGTCCACCGCGTTCGGGCCGGTTACGTCGTGGCACGCCCGAAACGGTATACGGCCGGATGCCGTGTGATCCCGCTCGCTCGGTGTTCGTCCCGCCTTTCGAACTCGCGAGTTACGCCTCCGATCACGCGAGTTACGCCTCCCGTCACGCGAGTTACGCCTGCGATCACGCGAGTTCCGCCTGAGATCACGCGTGATCCGGCGGCCATCACGTGTGATCGGGTGGCCATCACGTGACCGGAGGGGCGGCACGTGGTGGAACCGGGCCGCGGATATGTGTCAGCCACCCAATCACGCGTGTCGGCCATCCGATCACGTGTCGGCCGCCGGATCACGCGTGACGGAACACCGAACTCGCGCGACGGAAGACGGAACTCGCGTGATCGCAGGCGCAACTCACGTGATTGGAGGCGTAACTCGCGTGATGGAAGGCGTAACTCGCGGCTAGCCGCCGAAGTAGGCGCCGGGCGTCACACCGACCGCCCGGCGGAAGGCGGCGACGAACGCGCTCGGTGATGAGTAACCGATCCGGCGGGAGACCGCGGTCAGCGGCATGCCCTCGGCCAGCAGCGGCAAGGACGCGCGCAGCCGGGCCTGCACCCGCCACGCGCCGAACGTCGTGCGGCATTCCGTCAGGAACAGGCGCGCGAGGGTGCGTTCGCTCGCGCCCGCCTCGCGGGCGAAGTCCGCGAGAACGCGGCGGTCCGCCGGATCGGCGATCACCGCTCGCGCGACGGCGAGCGCGCGTCCGTCCGACGGCATCGGCACGGTGATCGGCACGACGTCCACCGGTTCGAGCAGGTCGAAGGCGACAGCCTCGGCCCGGCGGCGCGCGTCGTCGCCGAGGTCGGCGGCGCCGAGGTGCTCCAGCAGTTCGCGCAGCAGGGGGCGGACGGCGACGAGCGTCGGTTCGGGCCAGTTCACGGGACACCGGTCACGGGCGGCGTAGATCCCCCGCAACACGGTCTGCGCGGTGGCGCCGGTCCGGTGGACGACACCGGCCGGGATCCAGAGCGCCCGCGTCGGCGGCAGCACCCAGTACCGCTCGCCGACGTTCACGCTCAAGATCCCCCGGGCCGCCCAGGCGAGCTGGTGGCCGTCGTGCTCGTGCCACGGGAGCCAGGTGCCCGCGGGCAGATCCATCTCGCCGAGCACCATCGCCGTCGACATCGGCGGCAGGAGTCCGATATTCGACATCAGTTGGCAGCCTATCGCCTACCGGTCACCGTTAGCTTCGGATTCATGCCGATGAACCTGGTGCACCGCAAACTCTGCAGTTCCGCGCTGTGGGCGAAGGCCGTCGCCCACGAGATGCCGGGCAACGTCGCCGGCTTCGACCTCGGCGACTCCGTGCTGGAGATCGGCCCTGGCTTCGGCGCGACCACGCGCGCCCTCGAAAGCCTCGTGCCCCGGCTCACCGCCGTCGAGATCGACGAAGCGTCGGCGGACCTCCTGAAACGGGAGTTCGACGGCCGGGTGCGGATCGTCCAGGGCGACGGAGCGGCGTTGCCCTTCGAGGACGGCGAGTTCTCGGCGGTCGTCTGTTTCACGATGCTGCACCATGTACCGACGACGGCGTTGCAGGACGCGATCTTCGCCGAGGCGTTCCGCGTGCTCCGCCCCGGCGGCGTCCTCCGCGCGATCGACAGCCTGGAGAGCCTGCCGTTCCGGCTGCTCCACATCGGAGACACGATGAACGCGCTCGACCCGGTTTCCCTCTGGCCCCGGCTCACCGACACCGGATTCGGCGACATCAAGGTCGACCACGTCCCGAAACGCAGCGTGAAATTCTCGGCCAGGAAGCCCGCCTGACGCACTAGCCGCGCGCGAGGACCAACGGGACCAGTTGTTCGGCCGGGGTCAGCGAGCCGTGCTGGCCGACCAGGGAGGACTCGACGGCCTCCGCCAGCTCCCGCACGAGCCCGAACCGTCCCTTCGACGCCACGACGACGTCGCCGATGCGTGGGCGCACTCGGTCGGAAACCGGGCCGAACCAGCCGGCCTCGATGGCCTCGTCGCGCGGGAGGATCCACGCCCGCTCACCGACGACTTCGCGCCACGCGGCCAGGACGTCGGCCTCCGCGCCCGGTTCGCTGTAGACGTGCCGCGCCCGCACCTCGCCCCCGATCGCCCGGACACCGCCGAGCAGCGCGGGGGTTTCGTCGATGTCGAGCGCGCCCTCGACCGTCACCATGCCGTGGTCGGCCACGACCGCGAGGAGCGCGCCGGGCGTCAGCCCGTCCACAATGGACTCGACCAGCCTGTCGACCTGACGCAGCTGCATCCGCCACGGCGCCGAACCGGGCCCGTAGATGTGGCCCAGCATGTCGAGTTCGCTGTGATAGCCCCAGCAGAACGCGGGCCGAGTGTCGAGACAGTGCAGGACACAGGCGGCCAGATCGCCGAGCGCATGGACCCCCACGTAACGCGCACCGGACTGCGTCGCGCGGGTGAGCGCGGTGTCGGCGAACTTCGCCGAGGACACCACGCTCGTCGTGATCCCGGCGGCCGCCGCGCGTTCGAACGTCGTCGGCAGCGGCTGCACCTCCCGCGGCGGCAGCGCGCCGCGAAGATCGCCGCCGTCCACATGGCTGCTCCAGCGCAGCGCGTTCAGGACGCCGGTGCCCGGCACCTCGAAGCTGTAGCCGACCAGGCCGTGCTCCCCCGACGCCAGCCCGGTGCCGATCGCGCCGAGTCCGGCCGCCGTCGTCGCCGGGAAACCGACCCGCAGCGGCGACTTCGCCAGCTGGGTGAGCACGGGAGCGTCGGCGGCGTGCTCGGCCAGCAGTTCCCAGCCGAGGCCGTCGATGAGCAGGACGCAGGCACTGGACGCCTCCGCCAGGCTCAACGAGTTCGCGAACCCGTCGGCGCCGAGGGCGGAGAGCACGGACGGGACGACTTGGCCGAGGTGCGGCACATGCGCCGCGACAGGCAGTTCCACCCGGCCAGCTTGCCATCCCGGAGGCCGGAAGGAGATGGGATAATGCCGGTATGCCGACTTACGCCTACCGCTGCCGCGAATGCGCCGGAACCTTCGAACTGCTGCGGCCGATGAGCGAGTCCGGTGCGCCCGCCCCGTGCCCGGAGGGCCACCAGGACACCGTCAAACTGCTGACGACCGTCGCGCTGACCGGGTCGGCTTCCGGCCCCGCCCCCGTTCCCGCAGGTGGAGGCGGCTGCTGCGGAGGCGGCTGCTGCGGTTGACCCACCCGTTCGGGTGGCGCAACGTGTGATCGCCCGAATGGCGGGTATCCCCTTCCCACCAGTCTGGAAGCTCCAGTGGTGGGAAGGGAGAAAGTCCAGTGGCCA
Organism: Amycolatopsis sp. PSD-21; assembly: GCF_055561455.1. Lineage (NCBI taxonomy): Bacteria > Bacillati > Actinomycetota > Actinomycetes > Pseudonocardiales > Pseudonocardiaceae > Amycolatopsis > Amycolatopsis sp. PSD-21. The sequence goes on from NZ_CM145712.1 coordinate 7,567,816, forward strand.
CATCAGCACTGGCGGCCGTCGACTTCGGTCAGGGCGTGTCGAGCGCCTGGAGTTCGGTCGCCACCTTCGTCCCGAAACTGCTCGCGTTCCTGGTCATCCTGTTCATCGGCTGGCTGATCGCCAAGGCGCTCTCGAAGGCCGTGAGCATGGTGCTCGAGAAGGTCGGGTTCAACCGGCTCCTCGAACGCGGGGGCTTCAAACAGATGCTCGCGCGCAGCCAGTTCGACGCGTCGAACATCATCAGCAAGATCGTCTACTACGCGATCCTGCTGATCGCCCTGCAGTTCGCGTTCGGCGTGTTCGGCCCGAACCCGGTGAGCGCTCTGCTCAACGACATAGTCGCGTGGCTGCCGCGCGCCATCGTCGCGATCGTCATCGTGGTGATCGCCGGCGCGATCGCCAAGGCGGTCAAGGACCTGGTCGCCAACGCCCTCGGTGGTGTCTCCTACGGCAAGGTGCTCGCCACCATCGCCTCGGTGTTCATCTGGGGCCTCGGCGCGATCGCCGCGCTGAACCAGATCGGTGTCGCCACCGCGGTCACGCTGCCGGTGCTGATCACCGTGCTCGCCACCATCGGCGGTATCGCCGTCGTGGGTGTCGGCGGTGGCCTCATCAAGCCGATGCAGCAGCGCTGGGAGACCTGGCTCGGCCGGGCCGAGGCGGAGATCCCCGCCGCGAAGGCGCAGGCCGAGGCCTACCAGCGCGGACGTGAGGACGCCGGACGCTCGGGCGGGGTGCCCGCCGAACGGACGACCGTCCACCAGCCGGTGTCCGCCGGGCACCACGCCGCGAACCCGAACGCGCCGGCGCAGCACCAGCAGTTCCCGCCCAGCCAGGGTCAGGTGCCCCAGCATCAGGATCCCGGCCAGCGGCCGCCCGGTGGAAACATGCCCCCTCCGCCGGAGTACCGCTGACCTTCCACGGGAGCGGGTGGGGCGTCCGGCCGCCCTACCCGTTCCCGGTCGGCTGGGTCCGCCGGTCGTCCATCGAGGCGGCCAGCGAACACACGCCGACCAGCCGCGCGGTCATCCAGTCGCTGGTGGTCCAGGCGGACAGATCGGCCGGGATGCGGAACGTCCACCCCTTGGTCTTCGCCTCGTCGAGCAGCCCGCGCGTGTAGCCGGCGAGAAGGACGACCCCGGCGACCGCCGCCGAACCTTCGACCCCCGCCGCGAGGATGTCCCGCACCGCGGCGGAGTGCTGATCGAAGACGGCCGACAGCCCGGGCACGGCCGCGGCGGCGGCCAGCCCGGCCACACCGATCTGCTGGTGCAGCCGGGAAAGCGTGCTACGAGCCGAAGATTCCACCCAGGACGAGACCAGATCTTTCACCCGACCAGGTTAGCCAGGCCGGACGATTTGTCGACATCCCGGTGACGACCATCGCAGAAGTCAGCAAGCCTTGAGAGCCTGATCCAGGTCGTGCCACAGGTCCTCGACGTCCTCCAGCCCCACCGACATGCGGATGAGCCGGTCGGTGACGCCCGCGCCGCGCCGGTCGTCCTCGGCGACGATCCGGTGGCTGATCGAGGCGGGGTGCTGGATGAGCGAGTCCACACTGCCGAGGCTGACGGCCGGCGTGATCAGCCGGACCGCGCCGATGAGCGCGTGCGGATCACCCTCGACCTCGAACGCGATCAGCGGGCCGCCGACGGCCGGGTAATGCACCGCGCTCACGTTCGCGTGACCACGAAGCCGCTCGACGAGTTCGGCGGCCGTCGCGGACGCGGCGTTGACGCGCAGCGGAAGCGTCGAAAGGCCGCGAAGCAGCATGTATCCGGCGAGCGGGTGCAGCACGCCTCCGGTGGCGAAGCGGATCTGCCGCAACATCCCCGCGTCTTCGGCGTTGCAAGCGACGACACCGCCCATGACGTCGCCGTGGCCGCCGAGGAACTTGGTCGCGCTGTGCAGGACGAACCGGGCGCCGTGCCGCCCCGGACGCTGGAGCACAGGAGTCGCGAAGGTGTTGTCGACCAGCACCGGGACGTCACCCGCGGCGCGCACGATCTCGGCGATGTCGACCTCGCGCAGGGTCGGGTTCGCGGGCGTTTCGAGCAGCACCAGCCCGGTGTCGGGCCGGAGCGCCGACGCGACGCCGTCCGGATCGGCCCAGGTCACCTCGGTGCCGAGCAGACCGGACGTGAGCATGTGGTCGGTGCAGCCGTAGACCGGCCGGACGGCGACGACATGCCGTTTGCCCTGCGCGACGGCGGCGAGCAGCGAGGCGGACACCGCGGCCATGCCGGTGGCGAACGCGACGGCGTCTTCGAATCCTTCGAGTTCGGCCAGTGCCTTCTCGAAGCGTTCGACGGTCGGGTTGCTCAGCCGCCCGTAGACCGGGAGCCCGGACAGCGAGCCCGATGCGGCGAATTCGTCGATGCGGCCCGCCTCTTCGAGGCTGTCCCGCGACGGGTAGGTCGTGGACAGGTCGAGCGGAGCGGCGTGGACGCCGAGGTCCGTGAGATCGTCACGGCCGGCGTGGACGGCTCGGGTGCGCAGCGTTGCGGTCATGCCCCAGATGGTGCGATTTTCTCCGAATCGAACGCAATATCCTCGGATATCATTCGCCGATGTCGGATTCCGTCGAACTGAGCACGGTTGATCTTCGTATTCTACGGCTGTTGCAGAACGACGCCCGGATCTCGAACAAGGATCTCGCGGCCGAGGTCGGCGTCGCGCCCTCGACCTGTCTCGACCGCGTCAACCGGCTGCGCGAGCTCGGGGTGATCACCGGCCAGCGCGCCGAGGTGGACGCCGCCAAACTCGGCCGCCCGCTCGAAGCGCTCCTGTTCGTCCAGGTCCGCCCGCACCGGCGGGCGCTGGTCGACTCGTTCGTCGAGCACCTGCTGGCCCTGCCCGAGGTCCGCGCCGTCTACCACCTGACCGGCCCGGACGACTTCCTCGCGCACGTCGCCACCGCGTCGGCGACGGAGCTGCAGCGGCTGGTCCTCGACGAGCTGACCGCCCGCGACGAGGTCGCCCGGGTGCATACGAACCTGGTCTTCCAGCACTGGAGCGGGGGACCTTTGCTACCGCCCGGCTAATCGATCCGGACCTTGAAGGGATGGGTGACGTCGGTGGGGCACGTGAAGACGTTCAGCACGCCCTGGTGGCCGAAGGACCAGCCCGCCGCCTCCCCCTCGGCGACCTCGCATCCGCAGCCGACTTCGTGCTCCTCCGAGGCCAACGCGATCGTCTGACGCAGCTCGGCACCGCACTCCTGGCAGCCCAGGTCGCGCCGATCGGTCGCGTCCCAGGCGGTCCAGCCGCCGATCTTCGAGTACTGGTCCAGCTCCGGCCAGCCGTCCGGGTCGTCACCCGCGCCCTCGGGGATGCCGAGCGCGGCGCGGGTCTCCGCCGGGAAGTCGCAGAGCCGGGGCAGCTCGTCGATCGAGCACGGTTCGAAAACGCAGGGATCCGGCAGGTAGCCGACTACGGCGTTCTCAGGGATAGGAGGCGTGTCCGTGATGTCCCGCACCTCGCCCGAATCACGCCAGACCAGCCGGACCGCGGGCCCCTGGTGATGCGGGCTGTCGTGCTCCATCGGGCAGAAGAGGATCTGCAGGACGTCGGTGCCCTCGGGGAAGGGCAGCTCCGGGAAGTCGTCGCGGAAGAACTGCGCCGCGCCCGCCATCGCCGGCACCGGGCCGTCGAGCCGATGCCCGGCCCGCCACCCGTCGTCGGACGCGTCCGGATCGGGCGGCCAGGTCACCGGGCACTCCGGCCACGGCTCGTCCGACGGCCAGAGCAGCGGACCGCCGAAGTGGCTTTCGTCCGGACCGGGCACCCCTGGCGCGGGATGCAGCCGGATGGCCGTCCGGACCAGGTCGTTCAGGCCGGGGATGGGCACCCCGTCGTAGGTGAGCTGACGCACTCCCGGGAGCTTAGAGGTCCGGCAACGGATCTTCAGGTTTTGCCCGCATGATCTCGGCATCGGCGGCGTGCACGACCGCGATGTACTCGTCGTCGATCTCGTAGTCGATGCCCTCGAACTTGAACCACGGGACGGTCGAGGTGTCGACCGGTCCGATCCGGTGGTTCCGCAGTGTCGTCGAGACGACCCGTTTCGGGGTCTTCCGGCTCAGGTACCCGGTCGTGAGGATCGTGATCGTCTTACGGGTCACCGCGAAGAACACGCTGGGATTGGTACTGCCGAGGATGTCGGCAGGGAACACGTAGTGGATCTCGTCGTCCGGATCGAGAAGCTCTTTGATCCGCTTCCTGACCCCCGAGGAAACCGGCATGACCCCCAAGTTACCGGGCCGAGTAGTCCCTGAAGCCCTTTCCGGTCTTCCGGCCGAGCCGTCCGGCGGTCACGAGGTGTTCCAGCAGCGGCGCGGGCGCGAAGCCCTCTTCGCGGAACTCGTTGAACAGGGTCCGCTGGATCGCCAGCGAGACGTCCAGCCCGACGACGTCGAGCAGTTCGAACGGGCCCATCGGCAGCCCGCAGCCCACCTTCATCGCGGTGTCGATGTCGTCGGCCTCCGCGTAGTGCGCTTCGAGCATCTTCACCGCGTCGTTCAGGTACGGGAACAGCAGCGCGTTGACGATGAAGCCCGCCCGGTCGCCGCAGTGCACCGGGTGCTTGCCCACCGCCGCGCAGACGGCGTCGACGGTCGCGATCACGTCGGGCGCGGTGGCGATGGTCGAGACGACCTCGACGAGTTTCATCACCGGCGCCGGATTGAAGAAGTGCACGCCGACCACGTCCGATGGCCGCGAGGTGGCGGCAGCGCATTCGATGACCGGCAGGGACGACGTCGTCGTCGCCAGCACCGCGCCCGGCTTCACGACGTCGTCGAGCGCGGCGAAGACCGCCTGCTTGACGGCCAGGTCTTCGGCCACCGCCTCGACGACGAGGTCGACGTCGGCCAGTTCCTCGAACTCCACCGCCGGCGAGATCCGGCCGAGCGCCGCGGCGGCGTCCTCCTCGGACAGCTTGCCCTTGACGACGGCCTTGTCCAGCGACTTCTTCACCCGCGCGACGGACGCCGCGGCCTTCTCGGCGCTCCGCGCCCGGAGGATGACCTCGTAACCGCGTTTCGCGAACACCTCGACGATGCCCGTCGCCATGGTCCCGGTCCCCACGACGCCGACCTTGCGCACCTCGCGAGGCGGGGCAGTGTCCACAGTGGACTTCGTCACCGCGTCGGTCACCGTCGGCGAATCGGGCTCGTCGTAGGTGTAGAAACCCCGGCCCGTCTTCCGGCCGAGCAGCCCGGCGGTGATCATCTGCTTCAGCAGCGGCGCCGGCGCGTGCAGCCGGTTGCGCGACTGGTGGTACATCGTGTCGAGGATCTCGTACGCGGTGTCCAGCCCGATGAGGTCGAGCAAAGCCAAGGGCCCCATGGGATATCCGCAGCCGAACCGCATCGCCGCGTCGAGATCCTCGCGCGTGGCGTAGCGCTGCTCGTACATCCGCACGGCGTGGTTGAGGTACCCGAAGAGCAGGGCGTTGGCGATGAACCCGGCGCGGTCGCCGATCACCACCGGGGTCTTGCCGAGGCGTTCGGCGAACGCGACGACGTCGGTGACCACCTCGGGTTCGGTGACGACGGTGCGGACGATCTCGACCAGCTTGAGGATCGGCGCCGGGTTGAAGAAGTGCATCCCGACGACCTTGCCCGGCCGCGCGGTGTGCACGCCGATCTCGGTGATCGACAGCGAGGAGGTGTTCGAGACGAAGATCGTGTCCGGGCCGGTGATCTTGTCCAGCTGCGCGAACACGTCGGATTTCGCTTCGAGGTTCTCCGGGATCGCCTCGATCACCAGGTCCACATCGGACAGTTCGGCCAGCGACGTGGTGTACCGGATCCGGTGCAGCAGCGCGCTCCGGCCGCCGGCGTCGAGTTTGCCGCCGGTCACCGCCCGTTCGGTCGAATGCTCCAGATGACCGCGGCCGCGCTGGACGCCGTCGTCGTCGATCTCCACCGCGACCACGGACACGCCGCTCCGCGCGAGCACCTCGGCGATCCCGGCACCCATGGTGCCGAGACCGATGACTCCCACACTCGAGATTTCCCGCGCCACAACCGGCCTCCGGAGGTTACTCGCTGGTAGTTTCTCCGATCGTGCCATGCCGGGGCGCGGAAAGCAGCGGCTGTCACCCTCCGAATCGAGTAAGTGTCACTCGCGGACGAGGACCGGCGGACGCTTTTCCATCAAGCGCGTGAAGGCCCCCTTCCCTCGGCTGAGCCGAGGGAAGGGGGCCTTCACGCGCTAAAAGCCTCAGCTCACTCGCCGAAGTTCTGGTCGACGAGGTCCTTGACCTTGGTGAGTGCTTCCTCGGCCTGCGCACCCTTCGCGCGGACCTCGATCCGGTCGCCCTGACGGGCACCGAGCGCCATCAGCGCGAGCACGCTGTTCGCGTCCGCGGTCTCGTCACCGAGCCGCACGGTGACCTGCGCGTCCAGCCCCGCGATGCTCCGGACCAGTACCGCGGCGGGCCGAGCGTGCAGCCCGACGTCGTTCCGCAGCGTGAGTTCGACACTGCTCTCGCCGTCCTGCACGCCGTCGTCGAACGTCAGGTCCGGCGGCGCGCCCGCCGACGCGGCCGCTTCGGCGACGGCCTTCCGGTCCGCCCCGCCCTGAGCCGCGACGGCGGCGGCGATCGCGCCTTCGACCAGCGGCGCGTCCACGACGACCGCGGCCGACGGGTCGGCGAGCGATTCGACGGCCAGTTCCGCGGTCATCTGCGCGCTGCCGAGGTCGTAGAGCAGCACGACGCCCGCACCCGAATCGGCGCGCTGGGTCGCGGCGACGACCTCGTCGTAGTCCGTGCCGATCCCGCCGTCGGGCAGGCCGCCCGCCGCCGCGATGGTGACGTCCGGCGCCATCTGCGCGGCGAGTTCCGCGAGCCCTTCGGCGAGTTTGGCACTGTGGGAGACGAGCACGATTCCGACGCTCACTTGGCGGCCTCCGCGAAGGCGCGAAGCAGCAATGCCGTCGAACGGGCACCGGGATCCATATGTCCCTTGGCCCGCTCGCCGAGGTACGAGGCCCGGCCCTTGCGTGGGACGAGCTCCACAGTGGACTCGGCGCCCTTGTCCGCGGCGTCCGCCACCGCGGTCAGGATCTCCGCGATGCCGGAGCCGGAGGCCTCCTCGGCGGCGGAGACGGCGGGGATCAGGGCGTCGACCATGGTCGCGTCTCCCCCGACGGCCTTTCCGCGGGCCTGCACTCCTTCGAGTGCCGCGCGCAGGGCCTCGACGAGCAGCGGACCGTCCACTTCGGCCGCGTCGCCCAGCTTGACCGACGCGCGCAGGAACGCCGTGCCGTACAACGGGCCCGCCGCGCCGCCGACCTTCGAGATCAGCGTCGTGGCGGCGAGCTTCGCGACCGCGGCGGGGGTTTCGGGCGTAGCGGTGTCCAAAGCGGACACGATGGCGCCGAACCCCCGGTCCATGTTCTCGCCGTGGTCGGCGTCGCCGATCGCGCGGTCGAGGTCGACCAGCTCGGCTCGGTGCTCGGCGATCACGGCGGCCGCCGCCCGCAAGGCGGCGGCGAACGTCTCGGCGGTGCAGGCCATCAGACTCCCCACCTCAGGGCCGGGGTGTTCACCGGCGCGTCCCACAACTCGGTCAGCTCGTCGTCCAGTTTCAGCAACGTCAGGCTCATCCCCTGCATCTCGAGGCTGGTGATGTACGGCCCCACCAGCCGCCGTTCGACCACGATGCCACGCTCGGCCAGCAGCCGCTCGGCGATCCCGTGTGCCAGGTACAGCTCGACCAGCGGGGTCCCGCCCATCGAGTTCGTGAACAGCAGGACCTTGTCGCCCTCGGCGAAGGGCAGGTCCGTGACCACCGCGTCCACCATGCGCGCGACGAGCTCGTCGGCCGTCACCACCGCGGTCCGCTCGATACCGGGTTCGCCGTGGATGCCGATGCCGAACTCGATCTCGTCGTCGGCGAGGTCGAAACTCGGCTCGCCCGCGTGCGGCACGGTCGGCGCGGTGAGCGCGACGCCGATCGACCGGACCTGGCCGATCACCTTGCGCGCCAAGGCCTCCACCGCGTCGAGCGTGTCGCCTCGTTCGGCCGCGGCACCGGTGATCTTCTCCAGGAGCACCGTGCCGCCGACCCCGCGACGGCCGGCGGTGTAGGTGGAGTCCTTGACCGCGACGTCGTCGTCGATCACCACGCTGCGCACGTCCAGCCCTTCGGCGGCGGCGAGTTCCGCGGCGGTCTCGAAGTTGAGGACGTCGCCGGTGTAGTTCTTCACGATCAGCAACGCGCCCGCGTCGCCGGTGGTGGCCTTGACCGCGGCCTCCACGGCGTCCGGCGTCGGCGAGGTGAACACCGCGCCAGGGACGGCGGCCGCGAGCATGCCCTGCCCGACGAAGCCGCCGTGCAGCGGTTCGTGCCCGGAGCCGCCGCCGGAGATCACCGCGACCTTGCCCGCCACGGGCGCGTCCACGCGCACCACGAGCGCCGGGTCGTCCTCCACGCGCAGGACGTCCGCGTGCGCCGCGGCGAGCCCGCGCAGGGATTCCGCGACCACCGTCTTCGGGTCGTTGATGATCTTCTTCAAGGGTGGCCTCCGGCACGTCGGCGGGTGGGGTGTCCCCTTCCTACCTCGCGCGGCCGGATGCCGCCAGCGTCAGGGCTTCGGGAGCTTGGAGATCACCGATTTGGCGATCTTCGACGCCTTGCCGCACGACGCCGCTTCGTCCTTCTTCTCGTCGTAGTTCTTGTAGGTCACGCTGGCGATCTCGACCTCGTCGTCGGCCCACGGCCTGTGCTGCCACTCGAGCTTGCACTCGGCGTCGCTGCCGCTGCCGATCTTCTGGTACACGGAGACGCCGTCGATGTCGACCTTCTTGTTCCCGTCGCGTTCCGCCGGCGGAAGGCCGCGGCGGAAGTTGATCGAGATCCTCGGGTTGGAGCCCGGCGTCCAATCGCAGGAGTGGAAGGTGGTCAGCGAGCTCGCGCCATGCGGCACCACCTCGTTGAGGACGGCGGTGTCGGCGGCGGTGCACGGGTCGACCGCGGTGAGCGTGCCCGCGACGGCCGGGTACTTCGCCGGTGACGCGTGCAGGCTCTTCACGGCCTTCGCGGCCACCGCACGGCCTGTCGCGCACGCGTCGCCGCCGTCGTAGGTGACCGAGAAGCTGATCCCGCGCTCGGGCTTGCGCAACGTCATGATGCCGACGTCGCAGCTCTTCCCGTCCTTGTCCTTCCGCTCGATCTGCGGCAATCCCTCGACCGCCGAAACGGTGACGCCGTTGCTCGACGAGTAGGTCGACGCGCCGATTTCGACCCTGACCGTGAGTTCCTTGCCTCCGGCGTCCACGGCCTTCGCCCGGCAGGTGCCGAACGAGCTGAGGTTCGCCGTCGGCTCCTCCGGAGTGCCGAGGCCGCTCATGACCTCCTTGCTCACCAGCCCGCACGGGTCGATCGTGCGCAGCACCGCCGGGGTGACCGCGGGATCGTTGATGTCCCCGTCGGGCGCCCCGCCGGAGCCACCTTCGGCGGCGACGGTGGTCCGGGCGAAGTTGGACTTGGCGAGGTTCTGACCGCAGGCCGACACCGCGCCGAGCGCGGCCACCAGGGCCAGCACGGACGCGATCCGGCGACGTCGAGCGTTGAACAGCACGAAGTGCACGGTAGCCGGACCTCCTCGCCGGTGTCCGGACAACCCGGCTATTCGCCCGCCTCGCCCTCGGTGCTCGGCGGCACCACGATGGGACGCAGCTTCGCCCACAGCACGAACAGCGCCGCGAACACCAGCATGCCGACACCCGCCCACAGGTTGATGTTGACGTCGGCGGCCTTGGTCAGCTCCTCGTCGGTGGTGAACCACAGGCCCATGATCGTGAGCACCAGCCCGTAGCCGCCGATGAGCAGCGCGATGATCAGCCGGATGTCGAAGACGCCGGCCTTCTTGGGAGCTTGCGACGCAGCCATCTCCGGCCTCCTAGAAGATGATGTTGAGCACGATGGTCAGGATCAGCACGATGCCCGCGAGCAGTCCCGGCTTGCGGTACCAGCCCGCGTCGTCGCCGGTCTCGTCGTGCTTCAGCGACTCCTTCGGGGTGAGGGAGTACACGAGGCCGACCAGCTGGGCCTCCGGCTTCGGCGCGGTGGCGAGCGAGACCCCGACGCTGACCGCGATGTCGACGACGAACGCGGTACCGGCGGCCACGAAGCTGATGCCCTGGCCGGTGAGCCCGAGGACCCCGGCCTGCGACAGCAGCCACACGGTGATCGCGGAGGCGGTACCGGACACCAGGCCGACCCAGCCCGCCGTCGGCGTCATCCGCTTCCAGAACATGCCGAGGATGAAGGTGGCGAACAGCGGCGCGTTGAAGAAGGAGAACAGGTCCTGCAGGTAGGTCAGGATGTTGCCGGAGTTCGACGCGATGAACGCGGTGCCGATCGCGAGCACGGTGCCGATCGCGGTGACCAGGCGGCCGAGCCGCAGGTAGTAGCCGTCCGACTCGTTCTTCTTCACGTACGACTGCCAGATGTCGTAGGTGAACACGGTGTTGAACGAGCTCAGGTTCGCGGCCATGCCCGCCATGAACGAGGCGAGCAGACCGGCGAGCGCGACGCCGAGCATGCCGTTGGGCAGCAGGTCGCGCATCAGCAGCAGGATCGCGTTGTTCGCGGTCACGCCGCTGGGCGCTTCGCCGCCATCGAGCAGGATCTGCTTGTCCTGGACGTACTCGGAGACGGTGACCGCGGCGATCATGCCGGGGATGATCACGATGAACGGGACCAGCATCTTCGGGAAGGCGCCGATGATCGGCGTCCGCCGCGCGGCCGACATGCTCTTCGACGCCATCGCGCGCTGGACCTCGACGAAGTTCGTGGTCCAGTAACCGAAGGACAGCACGAAACCGAGACCGAAGACGAGACCGAGCACCGACAGGAAGCTGTTGCCGAAGCCGGTGAGGTTGTCACCCGGCCACGAGTGCAGCTGCGCTTCGCCGCCGGGGCTCGCGGTGACCTTGTCGACCAGGCCCTGCCAGCCGCCGACCTTCACCAGGCCGACGATGGTCAGCGGCAGCAGCGCCGCGACGATCACGAAGAACTGCAGGACCTCGTTGTAGATCGCGGCGGAGAGACCGCCGAGCGCGGTGTAGGAGAGCACGACCGCGGCCGCGACGATGATCGACACCCACAGCGGCCAGCCGAGCAGGAGGTTCACCACGCTGGCGAGCAGGAACAGGTTCGCGCCCGCGATGAGGATCTGCGCGCTCGCGAAGCTGATGCCGTTGACCAGGTGCGCGGGTTTGCCGAACCGGCGGAGCATGAACTCCGGGACACTGCGGACCTTCGAGCCGTAGTAGAACGGCATCATCACGATGCCGAGGAACAGCATCGCCGGGATCGCGCCGATCCAGAAGTAATGGACGGTCGGCAGGCCGTAGAGCACGCCGTTGGCCGACATGCCCATGATCTCGACCGCGCCGAGGTTCGCCGAGATGAAGGCGAGACCGGTGACCCAGGCGGGCAGCGAGCGGCCGGAGAGGAAGAAGTCGAGGCTGCTCGAGACCGACCTTCGCGCCATGTACCCGATGCCGAGCACCAGCGCGAAATAGAAGGCGAGCAGGACGTAGTCGATCGGACTTGCGTCGAGCCGCAGGTTCGCATCGGCCAGCACGTGCAACCGACTCACCTCCACAGTGAAAATGTCCACGAGAAACGCCTGGATCACGTCAATCGCGGACCATACTGCATGGATTCAGGAACGGCAGTGCGGGTGGGCGCGGACCGCCCCGATGTGTCTGTTTCGGGACAGTTCCTGACAATTCTTGTCCGGTCACCGGGCGGTCGAGACCGCTTCGATTTCGGCGTCGTCCAGCAAGGCTTCGATCAGGGCGGGCGGACCGGCGACCTTGGTGCCCCACAGGTCGTAATCGGTGCACAGGCACCAGGATCGATCTCCGGCCCAGAGATTGGACGGGCTGAAATCCGCCTCGGAATGGTCGTACAGGAGCTCGGCGTCGCCGAGGCGCCCGGCCCGCACGTGCGGGTTTTCGAAGTCTTCGGCACCCATGATCAGCGGGTTGTAGTAGGCGAAGCAGGGAGTATCCGGGCCCGCCGGACCGAATTCGGTGAGCACGCCGATCAGCCGCGTCCAGGTCTCGCGGTCCAGGCTCCCTTCGGGCGGCGGGATGATCCCGAGCGGCCAGCTGCCGTCCTTCCTGACCGAAGGGAAGCATCGGAAGCACGGCATCATCCCCGGCGGGACGACCGGATCGCCGGTGCGCCGGGCGAGCTCCGCCCAGCGCAGGCGCCGCCATCCGGGACCGGGATGCCGGGCGCGGCCGATTCCCCCGCCGGTGGTCACCCCCACGGCTTCGAGATCGAGGCCGCCGATGATGTGCGGCTCGACGCTCCCTTCGGCCACCAGAGCCCGGCGATGCTCGTGGTACGACGTTCCGGACGGCCCCTGCTCGTGCTCGTACATCGCGTTGAGCACCCAGACCGCGTCCGGCATCGGCGGCGGCATGAACCCCGTCAGGCCGTCACCGCACATCTCACGCAACCAGTCGGTGGCGCCTGACGGCGCGAGCGGCCATGTTCTCGACAGCGGTTCTCCTCGCACTCCGCCATGATCGCGGAAAAGGGCCGCCCCGTCGCCGGAACGACCCTCTCCCGTGACCGGTGGGGGTTTACCGGTCCGTGGGCAGGCCCACTTCGCCGTCCTCCTCGATCAACCGGGCGAGGACGTCGTCCGGCATGTACGTGCGGTGCGGGTAGCCCGAACCCCACGAGTTGAGGAACGGCACGGCGCCGAGCTCGTCGGCCCGCGGGTTGCCGAGGACCTCGTGCACCTCGTCGACCGTCTTCGCCCAGCGATAGGCCTGGAGGCCGTTCTTGGCGTCGGGCGTGTAGGCGGCCCGCGCGACGTGGTCGTCGTCCGCGTAGGTCTCCGACCACGGGACGTGGCCCAGTTCGAGCAGGACCTCGGCCGCCGCGCGGACGGACGTGCCGTTGTTGTCGCCGGGGTTGGTCTCGCCCCATTCGTCACGGAGCTTCGACTGGTCCCACAGCCACCGCGCGGCGTACAGGTCGCCGTTGAACATCGTCATGCAGCGCGACCAGCCGAAGCCGACGCAGGCGCCTTCCTTGCCCTGGTCGTAGAAGGCGTACTGGGTCTCACCGTCGGTCGATTCACCGGGTTCGAGGCAGACGCAGTGCCCGCCGCGGATCCTGGTGAGCGATTTCGCGCCGCCTTTCGCGACGAAGAACTCGCCGGACTTCTCGTCCTTCTCCGGTACGTCGAATTCCTTGTACCAGTTGACACCGATGACGACCGGTGACCGGGTGGGCCGGTCCTCGGTGGCCAGCGCGGTCAGCGGATAGCGCTCGACGTGGCGCCAGTCGTCCGGGACGAACCGGCCGAGGCGGCCGTCCGCCGGATCACTGCCGATCGGGCGATAACGCATGGGATCCTCCTATCCCTCATCCCACCGGAAACACCGCCGGCGAGTTCACTGCGGCACGATCTTTTCCAAAAACCGCCGCGCGGCCTCACGCCCGCTTTCGAAGAGGCGCTTCTTCTCCTCTTCGCCGAGCCCGAAGTCGACGGCGGAAACCCCGGTCGTGTCGACGTACACCGTCCTCCGGTTCACACCTTCCTCGTGCAACCGGTAACGATTCCAGTCCGACAGCAGGGTTTCGAGCGAACCGATGGCGATCCGCAACGCGCTCTTCACCGGTTTGTCCTTGCCACCCGCGGGTTCGCCGGACAGCTTCACGCCCCAGGTCGGCCACCGCGGCTTCTTCGCGTCGGTCCGGTCGAAAACGGTGATCGGGAAATTCGACAGCAGGCCGCCGTCGACCCACGTGACGGTGCCCTCGGGGCGGACGTCGAACTGCACCGGCCGGAAATACAGCGGGATCGACATCGACGCGCGGACGGCGTCGACGATCTTCTCCGCGCCGGGGTCGCGGCCGTACTGGGAATAATCCCAAGGCAGCCGGACGAGTACGCGCCTGGTCAGGTCGCTGACATGGACGACGAGCGAATACCGTTGGTACGGAAGCAAAGTACCTTCGGGATCCTCGATGGCGAGATCGGCGAAGGTGCGCACGCCGACCTCTTCCAGCAACGGCGTGAGCCATTCGACGAGATAGTCACCGGAGTGCATCCCGTCGTGCAGGAGCAGATCGACGCCGTCCCCGATCGGGCCGGTGACCCTGTCGAGCAGGGACTGATCCTGGAACCGGCGGCAGTCCAGGTCGTTCATCACCGCTTCCAGGCCGCCGAGATCCTTCCCCGCCTTCTGATAGGCGGCGACCAGTGCCGCGACGATCGCGCCCGCGCTCGTCCCGGCGATCCGGGGAAACGAATAACCGGCGTCGTGCAACTCCAGTACCGCGCCGAGCAGCCCGATGCCTTTGACGCCGCCGCCTTCCAGCACGAGATCGACGTTCTTCCGAGAATCAGCCATGGCCCATCACCCCTGCGCCCGCGACCGCCGTATGTCGGCGGTACCCCTCGCGGAAATCGAGTGTGACACAGCGCGAGACCGGCCAATCCGGCGTTCACCCGAATGACACGGAAACAGCTGGTTCTTTTGCAGGAGAACGCGAGTTCGTTAATTTCTCTCGCCCTTTAGGGCATTCCGTGGCGCGAGAAAGAATGCAGATACGAATCCGAGGACTCGATTCGATATCGGCTGTTCAGCGGCAGCAAGTCAGGTAACACGCGGCGGGATGCACGGAGGGCCCCAGCCTCGACGGTGGCGACAAGCTCGCAGCCGTCATCGACGACAACCTCCATGGCAGCGACCCCGACGACCAGGACAAGCACGAGTGCGCCGAGCGAGTATCCGAAGTCCGTGCCGAAATCCAAGGCCGACAAGATGGTGATGCTTGCCCCCGGCGTCTACGCCGGGCCTTCACCGGATGGAGTTCTCGGCGGTCTCGACGACTACAGCTCCTACTTGGGCAACTGCACAGCGATCAAGCGCTATTCCGAAACGCACCCTGGCGGGCACACCTGCTGGTGATCGCTGAGATCAGACGGCGACCCCTAGTACATGAAGGCTCCCTTCCTTGCGTCTAGCGCAAGGAAGGGAGCCTTCATGTACCTCCGGCTCAGAAGAGGCGGAACTCGTCCGACTCGATGCCGCGCAGCGCGTCGTAGTCCAGCGTGAGGCACCGGATCCCCCGGTCCTCGGCCAGCACTCGCGCCTGCGGCTTGATGACCTGCGCGGCGAAGACACCTTGCACCGGCGCCAGCAGCGGGTCGCGGTTGAGCAGTTCGAGGTACCGCGTCAGCTGCTCGACGCCGTCGATCTCGCCGCGCCGTTTGATCTCGACGGCGACACTGGCGCCGTCGGCGTCGCGGGCCATGATGTCCACCGGCCCGATCGCGGTCGGGAACTCCCGCCGCACCAGGGTGTAGCCCTCGCCGAGGGTCTTGATGTGCTCGGCGAGCAGTTCCTGCAGGTGCGCCTCGACGCCGTCCTTCTGCAGCCCCGGTTCCGCGCCGAGTTCCTGGGCGTGGTCGTGGAAGATCTCGTCGATCGTGATGACGAGCTTCTCCCCCTGCTTGTTCTCGACGATCCACAGCTTGCCGTCCTCGATCAGCCAGCACGGCGGGCTCATCCAGTTCAGCGGCTTGTAGGCACGGTCGTCCGAGTGCACGGACACCGAACCGTCGGCCTTCACGAGCAGCAGCCGGGTGGCCATCGGCAGATGGGCGGTCAGACGGCCGGCGTAGTCGACCTGGCAGCGAGCGATCACTAGGCGCACCCCGCGAGGGTAGGACAAGCGCGGCGATACTGTGCGCATGGACCCCGTTCAGCGTGTCAGCTCCCGCGAGGTGTACCGGAACAACTGGATGACCCTGCGCGAGGACGCCGTCCGGCGGCTCGATGGTTCCGAGGGGATCTACGCCGTCGTCGACAAACCGGTCTGCGCCGTGGTGATCCCGTTCGACGGCGCCGGGTTTCACCTGGTCGAGCAGTTCCGCTATCCGGTCGGGATGCGGCGTTGGGAGTTCCCCATGGGCACCGCGCCCGAGCTGGCCGACGTCCCGCCGCTCGAACTCGCCGCCCGCGAACTGCGGGAGGAGACCGGGCTCATCGCGGGCTCGATGACCGACCTCGGCAGGACCGACGTCGCGCCCGGGTTCTCCAGCCAGCTCGGGCGCGTGTTCCTCGCCACCGAGCTCACGCAGGCCGAAGCCCAGCGCGAGGTCGAGGAGCAGGACATGCGCACGGCGTGGTTCGAGCGCGGCGAGTTCGAGAAGATGATCGCTTCGGGAGACATCACCGACTCCCAGACGCTGGCCGCCTACACGCTTCTGCTCATGCGCGAGCGCGTTCTCTGAACTCAGTCGGGCCAGACCGGCGAACGCTTCTCCAGGAAGGCGGCCATCCCCTCCCGCGCCCCGGGCAGCTGCGAAGCCGAAGCCATCACCTCGAGCGCCAGCGCGTAGGCGTCGGCCTCGGGCCGGTCCAGCTGCGCGTAGAGGGTCTGCTTGCCCATCGCCTTGCTGGCCCGGCTCCCGCGCGTCGCACGGCCGAGCAGCGAAGCGACGGCTTCGTCCAGCGAGTCGTCCGGAACGACGCGGTTCACCAGGCCCCAGTCGAGCGCGGTGGCGGCGTCGACGACGTCACCGGTGAGCGCCAGTTCCATCAGGCGTTTCCGCCCGATCGCGCGCGCCACCGGTACCGCGGGCGTGTGGCAGAACCAGCCGCCCTTGCCACCGGGAAGGGCGAACCCGGCGGACTCCGCGGCGACGGCGAGGTCGCACGAGGCCACCAGCTGGCAGCCCGCCGCGGTCGCGAGCCCGTGCACCCGCGCGACGACGACCTGCGGGACGGACTGCATCGTGCCCATCAGGTCCGTGCACAGCCGCAGCAGCTCGCGCACGCCCATCAGGTCGCGCGCGGCGACGTCGCCGAAGTCGTGCCCCGCCGAGAACACCGGCCCGGCGCCCGCCAGGACGATCCCGGTGGCGTCGGTCTCCCCGGCCTCGCGGAACGCCGCGAGGAGCTCGGCGAGGTGGTCCGCCGACAGCGAGTTCCGCCGCGCGGCGCGGTTCATGGTGATGGTGACGGTGTCCCCGTCCCGTTTCACGAGGATGTGCTCGTACTCGGCCATGCTTCGACGGTAACCGACCGGAACGTCCGGCGATACGAATCGGGCCCGACACCGACGTCGGCGCGGAGCCGTCGCCGCAGGTTGGCGGCGGTACCGAGGCCGGAGCGCTGCGCGACCCGCTCGACCGGGAGCTCGGTGGTCTCCAGCAGCCGCCGCGCGAGGCGCACCCGCTGCGCGCGCAGCCACCGCCCCGGTGTCACGCCGGTGGCTGCCGCGAACTCGCGGTGGAAGGTCCGCTCGCTCAGCCCGGCGTGCCCGACGAGGTCGTCGACGCCGATGTCGTCGGCGATCCGCTCCAGCGCCCAGTCCATTGTGGACGACACGCTCGGCCGGGACGGCTTGGGCGGCAACGGGTTGTCGACGTACTGCCGCTGGCCACCCTCCCTCGCGGGCGGCATCACCAGCCGCCGGGCGAGGGCGGCGGCGACCTCGGCACCGTGATCGCGGCGCACCAGATGGAGGCAGAGGTCCAGGCCGCCGACCACCCCGGCGGAGGTCAGGACGTCACCCTCGTCGGTGAACAGCACGTCCCGCTGGACGACGGCGTCACGAGCGGCGGCTTCGAGGTCGTCCAGCAGGCGCCAGTGCGTGGTGACGGAGCGGCCGTCGAGCAGCCCGGCCGCGGCGAGGGTGAAGGCGCCGGAACACAGCGACGCCACGGTGACACCTGCCCGGTGCGCCTTGCGCAGCGCGGCGACCGCCGCCGCGGGCACCTCGGCGTGCGGATCCACCCGGCCGGGCACGAGGACGAGGTCGCAGCCCGCCAGCCCGCTCAGCCCATGCGTGGCCTCGATCCGGCCGAACGGGTGGACGGCGATCGAGCCGCGGCCGGCCGCGCAGAGCCGGACCTCGAAGGGCCCGATGCCGCTGTCGGTCCGGTCCACGCCCCAGACCTCACCGATCACGCCGAGGTCGAAGGACCGGCTGCCCGGCAGGAGGAGCACACCCACGGTTCGCATGGCAGGAAAGTACCGCATCGCGCTTCTTCTGCCACTCCCCTCCGGCAGCGGAACGCGTGAAACTCGAACTCATGACCACTGAAAACAAGGCCCTGCTCGTGATCGACGCCCAGCGCGGCTTCGACAAGCCCGTCTGGGGCCCGCGCAACAACCCCGGCGCGGAGGCCAACATCAAGGCGCTCGTCGACGCGTTCCAGGAGCGCGGGCTGCCGATCGTGCTGGTGCACCACGACTCCGTGAAACCCGGCTCGTCGCTGCGGCCGGGACAGGAGGGCAACCACTTCAAGCCCGAACTCGACGGCGTGCGCGCGGACCTGGTGTTCGGCAAGAAGGTCAACTCGGCGTTCCATGGCGACGTCGATCTCGACGGCTGGCTGAAGACCCGCGGCATCACGTCGTTCGTGCTCGCGGGAATCCAGACGAACTTCTGCTGCGAGACCACCGCGCGCGTCGGCGGGAACCTCGGCTACGACGTGACTTTCGCGCTCGACGCCACCTTCACCTTCGACCTCGCCGGGCCGGACGGCGGCGTCCTGACCGCGGACGAGCTGTACCGGGCGACCGCGACGAACCTGCACGGCGGCGGGTTCGCCACGGTCACCTCGACGAAGGAGATCCTGGCGGGCCTTTGAGGCGCGGATGGGCTCGCCCACCGAGGTTGCGAAAGTGGCTTTCGCAACGCGCACCTTCGCCTTGCCTCTCAAGCCCCCGGGCAGCCGGCGGTGTCGCGAAAGCCACTTTCGCGACGTCTGACGTCCCGAAAGTGGCTTTCGCGACATGCTCCACCGAGGGGCGGCGCGAGCCTCAAGCCCGGTCGATGACCGCCTTGAGGAACCGCCGCGTCCGGTCGTGCTCCGGATCGTTGAACAGCTTGTCCGGCGTGGCGTCCTCCAGCACCTGCCCCTGGTCGAACATCATCACCCGATCAGAGACGTCGCGCGCGAACTGCATCTCATGCGTGACACACAGGATCGTGATGTCGGTGGACGTCGCGATCTCCCGCAGCACGCGCAGGACGTCGGCGACCAGTTCCGGGTCGAGCGCCGAGGTCACCTCGTCCAGCAGCAGCACGTCCGGCCGCATCGCGAGCGCGCGGGCGATCGCGACGCGCTGCTGCTGGCCGCCGGAAAGCCTGGTGGGGTGCTCGTCCTTCTTTTCCGTGAGCCCCACCATTTCCAGCAGTTCGACGGCCCGCGCCTCGGCCTCGTCCCTGGGGACGCCGAGCGAATGGATCGGCGCCTCGGTGATGTTGCGCAGCACGTTCATGTTGGGGAACAGGTTGAACTGCTGGAACACCATGCCGATCCGTTTGCGCGCCTCGCGCAGGTACCTCTCGTCCGCGGGTACCAGTTTCCCGCCGCGTTCCATATGACTCAGGTAGTCGCCGCAGACCTCGATGGTCCCGCCGTCGACCTTCTCCAGTGTCATCAGCAGCCGCAGGATCGTCGTCTTCCCGGACCCGCTCGGCCCGATCAGCGAGACGAACTCCCCCGGCGCGACGGTGAAATCGAGGTCCCGCAGCACGACGTGATCCCCGTAGGACTTGACCACCTGCGAGAACCGGATCATCGGGGAATCAACTGTGGGCGGCACGTCGCTCCAACCTTCTCACCAGAATCGAAGCCGGCAGGCTCACCAGCAGGAACAGCACCCCGGCCAGGGTGTACGGCTCGACGACGCGGAACGTGTCGGCGCCGACCTCCTTCGCCCTCGCCAGGACGTCGACGACGCCGATCGCCAGCAGCAGCGGCGTTTCCTTGAACATCGAGATCGTGTAATTGCCGAGCGCGGGCAGCACCCGCGGCACCGCCTGCGGCAGGACGACCGCGGTCCACACCCGCGACCTCGGGAGGTTCAGCGCGGTCGCGGCCTCCCACTGTCCTTTCGGGACGGCTTCGATCCCGGCACGGTAGACCTCGGCCGCGTAAGTCGCGTAATGCACGCCGAGCGCGATGACGCCGGTGACGAACGGGGACAACGTCAGGCCGCCCACCGGCTGGATCACGTAGTAGAGAACGAACACCTGGATCAGCAGCGGCGTGCTGCGCACGAACTCGATGAACAGCCGGACCGCCTGTGACAGCACGGGTATCCCGGTGCGGTGGATCAACGCGAACACCAGGCCGAGCACGTAGCCGACCGCCGAGGCGAGCAGGGTGATCTCGACGGTGACGAGAAGCCCTTCCAGCAGAAGGGGAACCGAATTCGCGGCGGATTCCCAGCTCCAGTCCATCACACACCTCCCGCGGTTGCCGTCATCTTGGCCGGGGCCCGGCCGAGGCGCCGCGCGGCGAGCCGTTCCAGCAGCCGCATCCCGCTCGTGATCAGCAGCGCGAGAACGAGGTAGAGCACGAGTTCGGTGCCGTAGATCCAGCCGATCTCGGCACTGAACACCGGCCGCAGCAGTTCACCCTGGCGGGCCATCTCCGGTACCCCGATGAACGACAGCAGCGCGGTGCTCTTCAGCAACTGGATGAAGAGATTGTTGAACGGTGGCAGCATTTCCGCGAACGCCTGCGGCAGGATCACCCGCCGCATCCGCTGGGCCGGGCTGAGGTTGAGCGCGACGGCGCCCTCGAACTGCGCGCGCGGGACCGAGTTCACCGCGCCGCGGACGATCTCCGCGCCGTAGGCCCCGTGGTTGAGCCCCAGCACCAGGATTCCGGCGAACATCGGGACCAGCTGGAGGCCGACCAGCACCGGAAGCACGAAATAGAGCCAGAACAACTGGACGACTTCCGAGGTGCCGCGGAAGATCTCGACGTAGACCCGGGAAATCCCGCGCACCGCCCGGGACCGGGACCTCAGCGCCAGCCCGGCGGCCAGCGAGAGCACCACGGTGAGCGCGATCCCGCCGAGCGCCGCGGTGACGGTCGCGGTCAGTCCACTGAGGACGGACGTGATGATATGCGATACCGACGACGACATGTGGTCCGCCTCGTCACACCGCGCAGAGTTTCTCGGTGGTGACATCGGGCTTCGGCAGGTTGTCCGCCGAGAACCCGAACGGTGTCACGATCCTGGTCCATTCGCCGCTGTCCTGCAGCTTCTTGAGTTCGACGTTGAACGCCTCGCGCAACGGGTTGTCGTCCTTGCGGAAGACGAAGGCGCCGGCGGACACGACCGGTTTTCCGTCCTTGATCGGGTCGAAGCCGGGCGTGACCTCGGCGGCCGCGCCGGGGCTCTTGCTCAGCACGTCCTTGAGGGAGATGTCGGTGAGCGCGGCGCAGTAGACCCGGCCGTCGGTGACCGCGCGGAGCATGTTGTCCTGCGAATCGAGCGTGACGATCTGGTCCTCGGCGACGCCGGAGTCGGTCGCGTACCCCTTCTCCACGGCCGCCGAGAGCACGGCGACCTTGACCTTCTTGGCCGCGATGTCCTCGAACTTCAGCACCTGCTGCGGATTCCCCTTGGGTACCAGCAAAGCCGTCAGCGCCGAGTAGTCGGGGATCGAGAAGGCCGCCGCGTCGCACCGTTCCTTCTTGATGTTCATCCCGGCCGCGACGACGTCGTACTTCCTGGCGTTGAGCGCGGGGATCAACTGGTCGAAGGAGACCGCTTCGGCTTCGACGTTGTCGATGCCCATGGCCTTGAAGACGGCGCGGGCGACCTCGGGCGCCTCACCGGTGACCTTGCCGCTCTGGTCGGTGAAGCCGTACGGCGCCTCGTTCGCGATACCGATCTTGATCTTCTTGGAGCTTTTCGCCGCCTCCAACGCGTCCCCGGAAGTCGTCGTCGTGCACGCGGACAGCAGCACCGGACCGCCGATCGTCACCGCACCGAGAACCGCGGACCGCCGAAAGAACTCCCGCCTCGACCACTCGCCGTGCACCATCGCGGCACCTCTTTTCGATTAATCGGTTTTAATCGAAACGTAGGTGGGTACCTTGGCGCGGGCAGTGTGAGCGGGTGACGAACCATCCGCTGTTACGGTACCGAGATTTACGGTGACTTTATGTGCTCAGGCCGTGGCGCTCGCGCACCAATCCGACAATTCCGTCCATGATGTCGGTGAGTTCGTAGTCCTTCGGCGTGAACACCTTCGCGATCCCCCGCTCCAACAGGAGCTTCTCGTCGTCGGGCGGGATGATGCCGCCGACGATGACCGGGATGTCGCCCGCGCCCGCGGCCCGCAGGCCGTCCACGACCTGCGGCACGACCTCGAGATGCGAACCCGAGAGCACCGAGAGCCCGACGACGTGCACGCCCTCCTGGACGGCGGCCGCGACGATCTGCTCCGGCGTGAGCCGGATGCCCTGGTACACCACCTCGAAACCGACGTCGCGGGCCCGCACGGCCACCTGCTCGGCGCCGTTCGAGTGCCCGTCGAGACCGGGTTTGCCGACCAGGATCCGCAGCCGCTCGCCGATCTCGGTGTTCGTCGCCTTGACCCGCTCGCGGACCCGGCGGATCTCCTCGTTGCCCTCGCCCGCGGCCGCCGACGCCGAAACCCCGGTGGGAGCGCGGTATTCGCCGAACACCTCGCGCAGCGCGCCCGACCATTCACCGGTGGTGACGCCCGCGCGGGCGCACTCGATCGTGGCCTCGAACAGGTTCTCCGACGTCTTCGCGATGGTCTTCAGCTTCTCCAGCGCCGACTCGGCGGCCGCGTTGTCGCGCCGCGTCCGCCATTCCTCGATCGCGGTGACGGCCTGCTTTTCGACGGCGGGGTCGATCGTTTCGATCGCCTTGGCCCCTTCGGCCTGCAACGGCGAAGGCTCGGTGGTCTCGAACTTGTTGACCCCGACCAGGATCCGCTCACCGTTCTCCATACCGCGCCGGTACTCGGCGAGCGAGGCGACGAGCTGCGACTTCATGTAGCCGCTCTCGACGGCCGCCACGGCGCCGCCGAGATCCTGGACGCGCGCGATCTCCTCGCGCGCGCCTGCCATGATCTCGTCGACCTTGGCCTGGATGACGTGCGAGCCGTCGAAGATGTCCTCGTACTCCAGCAGGTCGGTCTCGAACGCGAGCACCTGCTGCATCCGCAGCGCCCACTGCTGATCCCACGGCCGGGGCAGGCCGAGCGCTTCGTTCCACGCGGGCAGCTGGATCGCGCGGGCCCTGGCGCCGCGGGAAAGCGAGACCGCGAGCATCTCCAGCACGATGCGCTGGACGTTGTTCTCGGGCTGCGCCTCGGTCAGGCCCAGCGAGTTGACCTGCACGCCGTAACGCAGCCGCCGCGCCTTGGCATCCGTTACGCCGTAACGATCCCGGGTGATCTCGTCCCAGAGCGCGGTGAACGCGCGCATCTTCGACATCTCTTCGACGAACCGCACACCGGCGTTGACGAAGAACGAGATCCGCGCGACGACCTTGGCCATGTCGGCCTGCTCGACCTGGCCGGAATCGCGGACCGCGTCGAGGACGGCGATGGCGGTGCACAACGCGTACGCGACCTCTTGCGTCGGCGTCGCGCCGGCTTCCTGCAGGTGATAACTGCAGATGTTGATCGGGTTCCACTTCGGCACGTGGTGCACGGTCCACGCGATCATGTCGGTGATCAGGCGGAGACTCGGGCCCGGCGGGAAGATGTAGGTGCCGCGGGAGAGGTATTCCTTGATGATGTCGTTCTGCGTGGTGCCGGTGAGCTTCGCCAGCACCTCGTCCACGTCGCGGCCCTCGGCTTCGGCCTGTTCACGGGCCACGGAGACGTAGAGCGCCAGCAGCCACATGGCGGGCGCGTTGATCGTCATCGACGTGTTGGCCTCGGCGAGCGGGATGCCGTCGAAGAGGCGCCGCATGTCGCCGATATGCGAAACCGGGACGCCGACCTTGCCGACCTCGCCCTTGGACAGCTGGTGATCGGGGTCGTAGCCGGTCTGCGTCGGCAGATCGAAGGCGACCGAGAGGCCGGTCTGCCCCTTCGCGAGGTTGCGGCGGTACAGCTCGTTGGACGCGGCCGCGGACGAGTGGCCCGCGTAGGTCCGCATCACCCAGGGGCGGTCCCGTTCACGGTCCGTGGGATAGGGCACGGTGCACCTCCGAGTCGGGCACAGCTGGACGACCGCCTGAGTGTACCCGCCGGTAACATCGGCCGCGCGGTTGTATTGCACACAGTCGAGTCCTTCTCGGTGGCTGAATCGAACACAGCCGGGTCATTCTCCGGCCATCGATCCCTGACGCTGTCGTGCCTCGTCGACGGCTTTCGCGAGCTTCTCGCGCACTTTGGCCACATCGCTGACCCCCACCAGGATGATCGGCGGCTCGCGGTCCTTCCCGGTACCCGCGCCGAAGTTCGCCGACGCCCACGCCAGCACACCGAGCCTGCCGAAGGTGATCGTCCCGGTCTTGCCCGGCCCGGGGGTGACGACGGGGTCGGCCAGCGCGGCCAGCGCCGCGGACTCCTCCTTGCGCCGGACGAGCGAACTGGTCGCGATGACCCGGCCGTCCGTCACGGCGTACGTCGTCGAGGCGAGCCTGAGGTAGCGGATCAGCGGCCTGCCGGCGAGGTGGAAGACGCCCGCGGCGGTGAGCACGACCCACGCGGCCAGGTGGAACGCCGTGTCGTGGTTGGCGGCGAAGAACAGCGTGACACCGCCCAGCCAGAGCAGGCCGACGGGGACGTTGAACCGGTCGCCGGGGTTGAAGAGGGGCCTGCGCACCGGCTGCCCGGCCCAGATGACCCGTTCGCCTGGAAGGAGGTCGATCTGCCCCTCATGCATGCCACGGCACACTACCCGTCCGGGGATGGGCGAGGAGTGTCCGTTCGTCGGTGAAATTCCGGGCCGAACGGACCTATCGAGTGGTCGGTGCGGTGGGTCGTGAGTGGCGATTCGGGTTAGAACCCGAATCGCCACTCACGACCCACCCGGCCCAGCGCCCACCGCGGCCGTGCTCGGGACTGTGACCGAAATCCGCGAGACTCACCCCGCGCCCGGCGTCTAGCGTGGGTGACCGTGACGTGGAGTTCGTACAGCAGCTATCTGGTCATCGTCGTCCTGATCGTCCTCGCGCCCGGGCCGGACACGATGGTGATGCTCAAGAACTCGCTGTCGGGCGGCACCCGCGGCGGCTTCCTCACCACGGCCGGGATCTTCGTGGCCAACGCCGTCCAGGGCACCGCCGCCGCGCTCGGCCTCGGCGTCGTCATCGCGCAGTCGCAGCCGGTGTTCGTGACGCTCAAATGGGTCGGTGCCGCGTACCTGGTCTTCCTCGGTTTCCAGGCGCTGCGCGGTGCATGGCGCGGCGACTACTCCGGTGTCACGGCGGCGAAGCAGCAACGGTCGAGCGGCTTCCGCCGTTTCCGTGAGGGCTTCCTTTCCAACATCACCAACCCGAAGGTGCTCGTGCTCTACCTGTCGGTGCTGCCGCAGTTCCTCGATCCGGCGACGACGTCGGCGTGGCACGCGCTGCTGCTCGCGTACACCGTCGCGGTGCTGGGCGCGGTCTGGCTGCTGACGCTGCTGTTCTTCGTGCACCGCGTGCGGGCCTGGCTGGAACGCCGCAAGGTCCGCCGCGCGCTCGACGGCGTCACCGGCACCGCGCTGGTCGGTTTCGGCGCGGCGTTGGTGCTCGAATCATGACCTGGGGCGTGTACGGCGGTTTCGCGCTGATGATGCTGGCGCTGGCGCTCGTCCCGGGGCCGGACAACATGGTGGTGCTGAAGAACGCGCTGTCCGGCGGTGTCCGCGGTGGCGGCTGGGCCTGTTTCGGCATCGGCGTCGCGAACCTCGCGCAGGCGACCGCGGCGGCGCTCGGCCTCGGAGCGGTCATCATGAACTCGCGGCCGGTGTTCGAGGCCGTGAAATGGGCGGGCGCGGCCTACCTCTGCTACCTCGGCGTGCGGGCCCTGATCGGTGCCTTCCGCGGCGACTACGGCCGTCTCGCCGAAACCGCCGCCACGCGGAGCGGATTTCGCCGCTGGCGGGAGGGTTTCCTCTCCAACTTCACCAATCCGAAGGTCCTCGTGCTGTACCTGTCGGTGCTGCCGCAGTTCCTGACCCCGGGCGTCACCGGCACCGGCGACGCCCTGCTGCTGGCCTACACGATCGCGGCGGCGGGCACCGTCGCCCAGCTCCTGCTGCTGTTCTTCGTGCACCGCGTGCGGGCCTGGCTGGAACGCCGCAAGGTGCGCCGCGCGCTCGACGGCGTCACCGGCACCGCGCTGGTCGGTTTCGGCGCCGCTCTCGTACTCGAGTAACCCCTTCGGTCGTTCACGCGATACTCCAGATGTCGCAAGGGCGCGACCCAGGGAGGCTTCGATGAACAAGAAGACCTACGGCGTTATCGCCGGAGCCGCCTTCTCCCTCCTTCTCCTCGGTGCGGGCCCGGCCGACGCCGGAGAGCGCGGCAACGGCGGCGCTCCTCCCGGCCACGCCAAGGACACCACCAAACCGCAGCCGCCCTCCAAAGCGGACTTCTCCGGGCACGGTGCC
Source organism: Amycolatopsis sp. PSD-21 (assembly GCF_055561455.1). Taxonomy (NCBI): domain Bacteria; kingdom Bacillati; phylum Actinomycetota; class Actinomycetes; order Pseudonocardiales; family Pseudonocardiaceae; genus Amycolatopsis; species Amycolatopsis sp. PSD-21. The sequence continues at coordinate 7,594,225 of NZ_CM145712.1, forward strand.
AACAAGCACGGGCCCTACGACTCCACCCGCGACGGTTCGCCGTCGGCCAACGGCAACGGCGGTGGTGAGGCCGCCGGTAAACCCTGCGCCGGTTGCGTCGGCAAGGCCGACAACAAGAACCCGCCCGGACAGCTGCCCGGCGGCTCGGACGCCAACGCGGGTTACGAATGCGACCGCAACCACGGCGTCGGTCGCGGCAATCCCGCGCACACCGCCTGCGTGCCGGACCGGACACCGCCCGCCACGAACCCACCGGCCGAGACTCCCCCGCCCGGGGGATCGCACGGCGAGGTCGTCCGTCCCGCGGTCGTGCCGGCAGCGGTCCAGGCCCCGGCCGTCGCGCCTCGCGCCGACAGCGCGGTCAGCGCCGCCGCGAGCCCGCCTTCGCTGGCCAAGACCGGTTTCGAGCTCGAACCCGTGCTGCTGACCGGCCTGGGTTCGCTGGCCGCGGGCGCCATGCTGTACGCCGGGACCCGGCGGCGGAGAGACGCGTGACTACTTTCGGCGGATGACTTTCGGGCGCCCACCACGTTGAATCCCGTCTCCAGAAGCACGAGACGAGGAGGCCGTTCGTGAGGTTCACCCCCGCCGCCACCGTCGCGGCGCTGGCCGCCGCCCTGCTGCTGGGCGGCGCTACCACCGCGCCCGCGATCAACTCCTACAACGCCACCCCGGCACCGGAGCGCACCGAGGTCGGCGCCCTCGTCGCGACCTGGGACAACGACGGAGACCCCGCCACGCCCGACCGGGTCGACTGGGTGTGCTCCGGCACGATGGTGGACGCCGACACCTTCCTCACCGCCGCGCACTGCACCAGCGACTGGCCCGCGAACGTGCGGTTCTTCGTCTCGCTCGACCAGGACGTGCAAGCGGGTCTCGACGCCGCGGCGAAGAAATACCCCGGCGACCCGGTGGCGGTCGCCAAGGCCGTCGCCGTCGAAGGGGTCGCGCACAACGGAGCCCGGCTACCCCGGCAACTCGGCCGACTCGCACGACATCGCCGTCGTCCAGGTGCCCGCGAAGCAGATCGCCGCGCGCTGGAGCTTCACCCCAGCAACGTTGCCGAGCGCCGGCCAGCTCGACGCGCTCGGGCCGCAGGGGCTGAACTCGACGCCGTTCGTGGTCGCCGGCTACGGCACGCAGGAAGCCGTGAACGGGCCGGGCGGGCACACCCATCCGGGCGGCGGAGTCCGGATGAAGGCGCCGGTCACCTTCAACGCGCTGAACAACACGTGGGTGCGGCTGGCGATGACGGCGCCCCAGGGCAACGGCGGCGCCTGCTACGGCGACTCCGGCGGGCCGAACTTCGCCACCATCGGCGGCAAGCGCGTCCTGGTGTCGACGACCATCACCGGCGACGGGCCCTGCTACGCCACCAACGTCACCTACCGGCTGGACTCGCCGACGTCGCGTGACTTCCTCGCGCCGTTCGTAGCCCTGCCCTGATCGCGCGTGAAGGCCCCCTTCCCTCGGCTGAGCCGAGGGAAGGGGGCCTTCACGCGCGATCGCTCAAGCCCGGTCCGGCTCGCCCGCCACGCGTTCGATCCTGGCACCGAGCCGGTTCAGGTTCTCGACGAAATGCGGGTAACCGCGGTCGATGTGGAAGACGTCCCAGACCTCGGTGACGCCGTCCGCGCAGAGCCCGGCCAGGACCAGCCCGGCACCGGCGCGGATGTCCGCGGCCCACACCGGAGCGCTCGAAAGCCTCTCCACGCCCCGCACGACGGCGTGGTGGCCGTCGGTGCGCGCGTCGCCGGAAAGCCGCATCATCTCCTCGATGAAGCGGAACCGGGCCTCGTAGATGTTCTCCGTGATCATCGACGTGCCTTCGGAGACCGCCGACAGTGCCACCGCGAACGGCTGCAGGTCGGTCGCGAAACCGGGGTACGGCAGCGTCACCCAGTCGACGGCCTTCGGGCGCTCGTTCTGGACGATGCGGAAACCCTCGCCGTCGAACGTCTCGACCTCGGCGCCCGCCAGGCGGAGCTTGTCGAGGACCAGGTCGAGGTAATGCGGGTTGACGCCGCGGACGGTCAGGTCGCCCCTGGTCATCGCGGCGGCGAACGCCCAGGTCGCGCCGACGATCCGGTCGCCGATCACGCGGTGCTCGGTCGGGTGGAGCTTCTCGACGCCCTCGACGGTGAGGGTCGAGGTGCCCGCGCCTTCGACCTTCGCGCCCATCTCGGTCAGCATCGTGCAGATGTCGACGATCTCGGGCTCGCGCGCGGCGTTGTCGATGACCGTGGTGCCCTCGGCGAGCACGGCGGCCATCAGGATGTTCTCGGTGGCGCCGACGCTCGGGAAGTCCAGCCAGATCTGCGCGCCGCGCAACCCGTCGGCCTTCGCCACGACGCAGCCGTGCTCGATGGTGCTGGTGGCGCCCAGCTTCCGCAGGCCGTTCTGGTGCATGTCCAGCGGACGGGACCCGATGGCGTCACCGCCCGGCAGCGCCACGACGGCCTGCTTGAGCCGTCCGACCAGCGGGCCCAGCACGCACACCGACGCGCGCAGCTTGCCCATCGCGGCCGAATCGGCCCGGTGCGACAGCTCGGCCGGCGTGGTGATCTTGGCGGTGTCGCCGTCGATGACGACGTCGCAGCCGACACTGCGCAGGACGTCGCCCATCAGCGGGACGTCCAGGATCTGGGGGCAGTTCGTGATGGTCGTCGTACCCTCGGCCAGCAGGGCCGCGGCCATCAGTTTCAGGACGCTGTTCTTGGCCCCGACCACGTCGACCTCGCCGACCAGCCGAGCTCCGCCGTGCACGTCGAAGTGCTCGCTCATGGGCGCCAATCATGCCCTCTCGCCCGGATTTGCCTTACGCCGGGCCGGTAGAGTCGGCTTCATGGTCGTTCGCATCAACCGCGTGTACACGAAGGTCGGCGACAACGGCACCACGGCGCTCGGCGACGGCTCCCGCGTGCCGAAGACCTCGCCGCGGCTGGGCGCGTACGCCGACGTCGACGAAGCCAACTCCGTCATCGGGCTCGCGCTCGCGATGGGTGGCCTGTCCGAAGAGATCACGCGGGTCCTGCGCGCGGTGCAGAACGATCTCTTCGACGTCGGCGCGGATCTGTGCGCGCCGATCGTGGAGAACCCGCCGTACGAACCGCTGCGGATCACCGAGCGGTACATCGAACGGCTGGAAGGCTGGTGCGACGAGTTCAACGAGCGCGTGCCGAAGCTGACGTCGTTCATCCTCCCCGGTGGCACTCCGGGGGCGGCTTTCCTGCACCAGGCCCGCACGGTCGCGCGGCGGGCGGAGCGGTCCGGCTGGGCGCTGTTCGAGGCCGAACAGGCCACGACGAACCAGCTGGCGATCAAATATCTGAACCGGCTTTCGGATCTGCTGTTCATCCTGTCGCGGCTGGCGAATCCGGACGGCGACATCCTGTGGCAGCCCGGCGGGGCGGACTGAAGGACGCTTCCCCCGCATCGGATGCGGGGAAAACGTCCTTCAGCTCACAATCGGCCCTGCTCCTGTGCTGCCCAATAGCGCTCGAGGTCGACTTCGGGCGTGCCGTCCTTGCCCGGGTCGATCGCCTTCATCGTGATCGTGTCCTCCAGGGACACGGCTTCGGGAAGGTGGCTCCAGCGGTTCGTGTCCTCGCTCTGAGTCATAGACCGAGAATAGACGTGCATCACGTCGGAAAGCCGGTAGAAATGCCGCTTCGTGATGATCCCATGTTTCCGCCGGCGCATTCAGAGGACTAAACGCCCCAGGAAGCCCGGAGCGAGGCGAGCGCGTCGTGGAAGCCGGGGAACGTCTTCTTCACGCAACCCGGGTCGTCCAGCGTGATCCCAGGCGTCCGCAGCCCCGTGACACTGAACGCCATCGCGATCCGGTGGTCCCGCCGGCACTTCACCAGTGCCCCCGTCGGCACACCCGGCCGGATCTCGATCCAGTCCCGCCCGGTCTCGACCGAGATCCCCATCGCGCGCAGGTTCTCCTCGCACGCCGCGAGCCGGTCGCATTCCTTGATCCGCGTGTTGTAGACGTCCTCGATCCGCACCGGCCCGTCCGCGAACGGCGCGATGGCCGCGAGTGTCGGCACGGTGTCGGAGATGTCACGCATGTTCACCGTGACGCCGCGCAGCCCGCCCGTCCCGGTCACCGTCACCGCGTCGGGGCCGACCTCGACGTCCGCGCCCATCTGCCGCAGGACGTCTACGAAGGCCAGGTCGCCCTGCAGCGCGCCCTCGCCCAGGCCCGGCACGGTCACCGAGTTGCCGGTCAGGGCGGCGGCCGCGAAGAAGTAGCTGGACGTCGAGGCATCGGGCTCGATCTCGTAGCGGCAAGCCCGGTACGGCGTCGGCGGCACGACGAACGTGTCACCCTCCCGGACGACCTCGACGCCGAAGCGCCGCATCATCGCGATGGTGATCTCTACGTAGGGCACCGAGACGAGGTCGGTCACGGTGATCCGCAGCCCCTCGGCCGTCAGCGGGCCGACCAGCAGCAACGCGGTCAGGAACTGCGAGGAGAGCCCCGCGTCCAGCGTCAGCTCCCCGCCCTTGATCCCGTCGGCCCGCACCACCAGCGGATGGTGCCCCGGCTCGCCTTCGAAGGTGAGGTCGACGCCCAGTTCCAGCAGCGCGTCGGTGAGCGGCCCCAGCGGGCGGGCACGCATCTGCTCGGAGGCGTCGAAACGGAAGGTGCCATGCCCGGCGGCGGCCAGTGCGGGCAGGAAGCGGGCGGTGGTGGCGCCGTCGCGGCAGAAGACGTCGGCGCTGTCGACGGCGGGGCCCTCGGGCCTGCCCTCGATCGTCCACTCGCCGGAAGCACGGGAGACCTGATAGCCGAGCTTGAGGAGGCCTTCGGCGAAGCCCTCGGAGTCGTCCGAACGCAGCGGCCTGCCCAGTACGGTCGTCCCGTGGGCAGCGGCCGCGAGGAACAGGCCTCGGGCGGTGATCGACTTCGAACCGGGGATGTCGACGGTGGTCACGGCGTGAGCATACGGCGTGCTCGAACGCGGAACTCGCGTGATCAGAGGCGTAACTCGCGTGATCGAAGGCGTAACTCAGGAAGCGCGCGGGAGGCGGCGCCCGGGCGGGGCCGATTCGAGCCAGGAGAGGAAGCCGGTGAGGGCGCCGGGGCCCATCGCGATCTCGATCGCCTCCTGCGTGGCGGACTCACACCGCAGGACGATCGAGCCTTCGGGGACGGCGTACGCCTCCGTGCCGGAGGGATCGCGCCGGTCCGCGATCTCCATACTCGCCCGCTGGAAGACCCGGTCCGGGCCGGTCCGCAGGCTCCACACCCGGAACCAGACGAACTCGTCGCCCTCGTAGCGGCCCAGCCCCAGATGCCAGCTGGACCGCGCCTCGTCCGGACGCCACCGCAGGGCGACACTCACGCCACCACCGCGGCGCATCCGGACCCACCGCAACGAATACCAGGCCACGACGACGGCCAGGACGGTCAGGGCCCCGAGAACACCCACGGCGATTTCCACGGCCCGGCCCCTGCCCGTCGCCCGGTCAGACCGACTGACCGGCCGCGCGAAGCTGGGCGGTCGCCCGAGCCCGCTCTTGCTCGTCTTCGCCGCTCAGCGCCTTCTTGGCCGCGTCGACGTCGATCTCGTCCGAAAGCTCCGCGCTCTCGGCGAGGATGCTCACGCCGGTCGCGGTGACCGACAGGAACCCGCCGTGCACCGCGGCGGTCACGGTCTCGCCGTCCGTGGTCGTCACCTTCACGACGCCACCCTCGACGAGCTGGCCGAGAACCGGCTCGTGACCGGCCATGATGCCGATCTCGCCCTCGGTGGTCTGCGCCACCACGAACGTGGCGGTACCCGACCAGAGACGGCGCTCGACGGCTACCAGCTCGACAGAAATCTCAGCCACGTAGCTTCCCTTCACCTCAGGTGCTGGCACCGAGTGTAATAGTCGAAGTTCCCGGTATGCGAACGACGGGACCAGCGTCCACAGTAGACACTGATCCCGCCGCTCATCGGAACATCACTTCTTGGTGATTTCCTTGTACTTCTTCTCGAGGTCTTCGAGGCCACCGATACCCAGGAACGCCTGCTCCGGGTAGTGGTCGAAGTCGCCCTTGGTGATGCGGTCGAAGGACTCGATGGTCTCCGACAGCGGCACGGTCGAGCCCGGGATCTGCGTGAACGCCTCGGCGACCAGCATGTTCTGCGACAGGAACCGCTCGATGCGGCGCGCGCGCTGAACGGTCAGCTTGTCCTCTTCCGACAGCTCGTCCATACCGAGGATCGCGATGATGTCCTGCAGCTCCTTGTACTTCTGCAGGATCCGGATGACCTCGGAGGCCACGCGGTAGTGGTCCTCACCGACGATGGCCGGGTCGAGAATGGTCGACGTCGACGCCAGCGGGTCCACCGCCGGGAAGATGCCCTTCTGGAACACCGACCGCGAAAGCTCGGTGGTGGCGTCCAGGTGGGCGAACGTCGTCGCCGGGGCCGGGTCGGTGTAGTCGTCCGCGGGGACGTAGATCGCCTGCATCGAGGTGATCGACCGACCACGGGTCGAGGTGATCCGCTCCTGGAGCTGACCCATCTCGTCGGCCAGCGTCGGCTGGTAACCCACGGCCGAAGGCATGCGGCCCAGCAGGGTCGACACCTCGGAACCGGCCTGGGTGAACCGGAAGATGTTGTCGATGAAGAGCAGCACGTCCTGGTTCTGCACATCGCGGAAGTACTCCGCCATGGTCAGCGCGGACAGCGCGACCCGCATACGGGTGCCCGGCGGCTCGTCCATCTGACCGAAGACGAGGGCGGTGTCGTTGATGACGCCGTCCTCGGACATCTCCAGGAAGAGGTCGTTGCCCTCACGGGTGCGCTCACCGACACCGGCGAACACCGAGGTACCACCGAAGTTCCGGGCGACACGGGTGATCATCTCCTTGATGAGCACCGTCTTGCCGACGCCGGCACCGCCGAACAGGCCGATCTTGCCACCCTGCACGTACGGGGTCAGCAGGTCGACGACCTTGAGGCCGGTCTCCAGCATCTCCGTCTTGCCCTCGAGCTGGTCGAAGGACGGCGGGTTGCGGTGGATGCCCCAGCGCTCGAGGTCGTCGCCGTAGCCGGGCTCGTCGAGGCACTCGCCGAGCGCGTTGTAGACGTGGCCCTTGACCTTGTCGCCGACCGGCACCGTGATGGGGCCGCCGGTGTCGGTGACCTCGGCGCCACGGACGAGGCCGTCCTGCGGCTGGAGCGAAATGGTGCGGACGAGGTTGTCACCGAGGTGGCTGGCGACCTCGAGCGTCACCGTCTTGCGCAGCTGCTCGAACTCGATTTCGACCTTGAGCGCGTTGAACTGGTCGGGGACGGAACCGCGCGGGAATTCGACGTCGACGACCGGGCCGGTCACCGAGACGATGCGCCCCTTGGCACGGGCTTCAGTACTGGTCATCAGTCATCACTTCCTGCTGCGGTGAGAGCGTTCGCCCCACCGACGATTTCGGAGATCTCCTGGGTGATCTGCGCCTGGCGGGCCTGGTTCGCCTCCCGCGTCAGCGTGTTCACCAGTTCGTTCGCGTTGTCCGACGCCGCCTTCATCGCGGTGCGGCGGGCCGCGAGTTCGGACGCGGCCGACTCGAGCATCGCCGCGAAGATCCGCGTGTTGATGTACTTCGGCAGCAGCGCGGCGAGCAGCTTCTCGGCGCTGGGCTCGAACTCGTAGCTCGGGAGCAGGCTTTCGGGCTTCTCTTCTTCGCCCTCGACGTACTCGACCTCGAGCGGCGCGACGCGCTTGGCGGTCGGACGCTGGGTGAGCATCGAGACGAACTCGGTGTAGACGACGTGGATCTCGTCGACACCCAGGATGCCGTCGGCGTTGCCCGCCTCGTCGTCGGCGCCGTTCAGGAACGACTCGACGATGAGCTCACCGGCCTCGGCGGCGTTGACGTAACCGGGCTGGTCGGAGAAGCCCGTCCAGCTTTCGGTCACCTCGCGGCCGCGGAACCGGTAGTAGCTCAGGCCCTTGTTGCCGGTTACGTACAGCACCGGCTCCTTGCCCTGCTCACGCAGCAGCGTGAGGAGCTCCTCGGTCGCCTTCAGCACGTTGGAGTTGTACCCACCGCACTGGCCCTTGTCGCTGGTGATCACGAGGACCGCCGCGCGCTTCGGGTTGGGGCGCTCGACCAGAAGCGGGTGGTCGAGGTTGGCCGAGGCGCCGGCCAGGGCCGAGAGCACGTTCGTGATCTCGTCCGAGTAGGGCCGGGACGCCGCGACCTTCGCCCGCGCCTTGGTGATGCGCGCGGTGGCGATGAGCTCCATCGCCTTGGTGATCTTGCCGATGGACTTGGTCGCCTTGATACGCGACCGGAGTTCTCGGAGTTGTGCGGCCATGAGCTATCAGCTCACTTCTTCGGGGCGGGCTTGTTGACCTTGACGGTCTCCTGCCCGACCTTCTCGGCGTCCATCGCGTCGGAGACCTCGACGAGGCTCTTGCCCTCGGCGGTGGTGAACTCCTTCTTGAACTCGTTCACCGCGTCGACCAGCCCGGCAGCGGTCTCGTCGGAGAACTTGCCCGACTCGCGGATGTCCTTGAGGAGCTCGCCGTGCTTGCGGCGCGCGGACTCGATGAACTCGTGGTTGAAGCGGCGCACGTCCTCGGTCGGGACCGAGTCGTAGTGCCCGTTGGTGCCCAGGTACACGGTGACGACCTGCTCCTCGACCGGGATCGGGGAGTACTGGGGCTGCTTGAGCACCTCGTACAGGCGGGCACCGCGCTCGAGCTGCGCCTTCGACGCGTCGTCGAGGTCCGAGGCGAAGGCCGCGAAGGCCTCCAGCTCGCGGTACTGCGACAGGTCGATACGGAGCGAACCCGAAACCGACTTCATCGCCTTGACCTGCGCGGCACCACCCACGCGGGAGACCGAGATACCCACGTCGATGGCCGGGCGCTGACCGGCGTTGAACAGGTCCGACTGGAAGAAGCACTGGCCGTCGGTGATCGAGATGACGTTGGTCGGGATGTACGCCGACACGTCGTTCGCCTTGGTCTCGATGATCGGGAGACCGGTCAGCGAGCCCGCGCCCAGCTCGTCCGAGAGCTTCGCGCAACGCTCGAGGAGACGGGAGTGCAAGTAGAAGACGTCGCCGGGGAAGGCCTCACGGCCCGGCGGGCGACGCAGCAGCAGGGAGATCGCGCGGTAGGCGTCGGCCTGCTTGGTCAGGTCGTCGAACACGATGAGGACGTGCTTGCCCTCGTACATCCAGTGCTGGCCGATGGCCGAACCGGTGTACGGCGCGATCCACTTGAAGCCGGCGGAGTCCGACGCGGGGGCCGCGACGATGGTGGTGTACTCCATCGCGCCGGCGTCCTCGAGGGACTTCTTCACCGCGGCGATCGTGGAGCCCTTCTGGCCGACCGCGACGTAGATGCAGCGAACCTGCTTCTTCGGGTCGCCGGACTCCCAGTTGGCCTTCTGGTTGATGATCGTGTCCACCGCGACGGCCGTCTTACCGGTCTTGCGGTCACCGATGATCAGCTGACGCTGGCCACGGCCGATCGGGGTCATCGCGTCGATCGCGGTGATACCGGTCTGCAGCGGCTCCGACACCGGCTGGCGCTCGACCACCGAAGCGGCCTTGACCTCCAGCGGGCGGCGGTCGGTGGTCTCGATCTCGCCGAGGCCGTCGATCGGGGCGCCCAGCGGGTTCACAACGCGGCCGAGGTAGCCCTCGCCGACCGGAACCGAAAGGACCTGCCCGGTCCGCTTGACTTCCTGGCCTTCGACGACGGTCTCGAAGTCACCGAGGATCGCGGCACCGATGGAGCGCGCGTCCAGGTTCAGCGCCACGCCGAGGACCCCGCCGGGGAACTCGAGCAGTTCGTTGGCCATCGCCGAGGGAAGGCCCTCGACGTGGGCGATACCGTCACCGGCGTCGATGACGACGCCAACTTCTTCCCGGCTCACGTCCGGGGCGTAACTCGAGACGTAGTTCTCGATCGCGCTACGGATCTCATCCGAGGAGATCGTCAGCTCCGCCATTTCAATCCCGCTCTCGCTTCGTTCGTGCCAGTGTGCAAAGTCGTTGTTGTGGGTCAGCCGGCCAGCCGGCGACGCAGGGCGTCGATGCGCCCCGCGGTGCTGCCGTCGATGACCTCGTCGCCGACGCGGACCACCAGTCCGCCGCCGAGTGACGGGTCGACCTCGACGTGCAGCGCGAGCTGCCGCCCGTACAGGGCGTTGAGCTTCTCGCTCAGCCGAGCGTGCTGCTCTTCGGACAGCGCGCTGGCGCTGGTCACCTGGGCGACCGAGCGCTGACGGCGTTCCGCGGCCAGCTGGACCAGCCGCTCGAGGGCGTTGGCGACCCCGCGGCCCTTGGCGCGCAGGACGACCTGCTCGACGAGGGTCTTGGTGACCACGTCCACCTTGTCGGCGAACAGGGTGCGGACGAGGGTCCGCTTCGCCTCGGCGGGAGCGGTCAGGTCGGACAAGGCCTGTTCGAGCTCCGGCGCACCCGCAACGATACGAGTGACCCGGAACAGCTGGTCTTCGACAGCGTCGATGTTCCCGGACTTCTCCGCACTGGTGAGCAGCGCCGAGCGGCCGAGGGCCTCGAGCCCGTCGGTCAGTTCGCGCGGGCTCGACCAGCGGCTGCCGGCCACGGAGTCGAGCACCTGCAGGGCCGGCTCGGAAACCTTGCCCGCGAGGATCCCGCGGGCGAGGCCGATCCGGGCTTCGGGCGTGGCCGAACCGTCGGCGACGGCCCGGCGCAGGCCGATCTCCCGGTCCAGCAGGGCGACGACCGAAAGCAGCTCGTCGCCGACCGTCGCCGGGTCGGTACCCGCTTCGGCCAGAACCTCGCCGAGACGATTCTCGGCGAGGTCGAGCGCTTCACGGCTCGCAGCATGCAGCGTCATTCTGGTCTACTTCCCCGCTCCGAGACCGGCACCGTTGGTACCGGCGGTCTCCAATTCGGCCAGGAACCGGTCCACGGTGCCGTGACGGCGCGCGTCGTCCGCGAGCGACTCGCCGACGATGCGGCTGGCCAGCTCGACGGAGTTACGGCCGAGTTCGGCGCGCAGTTCGGCGATGATCTGCGCCTTCTGGGCCTGCAGCTGAGCCTGGCCCTGGGCGACGATGCGCTGGGACTCGGACTCCGCCTCGGCCCGCAGTTCCGCCTTGATCTGCTCGGCTTCGAGCCGGGCGTCGTCGCGGATCTTCGCGGCCTCGGAACGGGCTTCCGCCAGCTGCGCCTTGTACTGCGCAAGGTTTTCTTCGGCTTCGGCCTGAGCCTTCTCGGCCCGCTCGATGCCACCCTCGATCAGCTTGGTCCGCTCTTCGTAGGTCGCCTCGAAACGCGGAACGACGTACTTCTTCAGAACGAACAGCAGCAGAAGGAAGGCGATGAACCCGAGGATGAGCTCGGGAACGTGCGGCACGATCGGGTTGGGCGCGTCTCCGGCGGCCAACACCAATTCGGTCTTCAGCACAACGTCTCCTTAAGCGAGATGAGCCTGGAAAAACTCAGCCGACGGAGGCGAGGAAGTAAATAACGATACCGATCAGCGCCAGCACCTCGGTCAGAACGAAGGTCGAGAAGGCGATGCTCTGCAGCTTGCCCTGCGCCTCCGGCTGACGGGCGGTGCCGTTGATGACCGCGGCGAAGATCAGACCCACACCGATACCGGGGCCGATCGCGCCGAGGCCGTAGCCGATGGCGGCGAGACCCGGGTTGATGTTGGAAGCGGCCTCGGCAGCCTGCGCAAGAACGATGTTGCTCACGTGCGTTTCCCTTCAAACTCGGTCCGCGCGACTCACGCGGATCGGGGGCTTTTGGTGTTTCTCAGTGCTCCGACGCCAGCGCGGCGCCGATGTACCCTGCGGACAGCAGTGCGAAAATGTATGCCTGCAGGACCTGGATGAATGCCTCCAGGAACGTCATCGCGATGGCGAACAGGAACGCCACCGGCGACGCGACCTTCACGATGCCTTCACCTTCGGTCAGCAGGAAGCTCCCGCCGAGCGTGAAGACCATGATGATGAGGTGCCCGGCGAACATCGCCGCGAAGACCCGGATGGCCAGCGTGGCCGGCGCGATGAAGAACTTCTGCGCGAACTCGATGGTGGAGTACAGCGGCAGAACGAATCCGGGGATGCCGGGCGGCGCCAGTTCCTTCTTCATGTAGTGACCGAAGCCGTGGCGCTTGATGCCGACGTAGTGGTACACCGGGTAAACAACGAGGAACGCGAGAGCGACGGGGAAGCCGAACCGGGCCATCGTCGGGAACTGGAAGAACGGGATGATCCCGAAGAGGTTGTTGACCAGGATGAAGCTGAACAACCCCAGGATCAGCGGAATGAACGGCTTGAAGTCGGCCGAACCGATCTGCTCACGCGCGATGTTGTTGCGGCCGAAGTTGTAAATCGACTCGGCGATGAACTGTCCCTTGCCGGGGACGACCTTCAGCCGGCGCGACGTCACCATGAAGTAGGTGATGATGATGATCAGGGAGATGATCACCAGCAGCATCGGCTTGGTGAAGCTCAACCAATAGCCGGAACCGAACAACGGCGGCAGGTTGAAGTCTTTGACACCAGGCGGCGCGAACTCCGCACCCTCGGCTAGTACCAGCGCGCCCACTGGGCTCCTTCCGGTTCTCCCGGCCGGCGTTCACTCCGCCGGGGGAATCGTCACGATCTGGACTTAACGTACCCGACACGTATCGGGCCGTCGGAGGCGGCCACCCCACGATGTGCTGAACACGGTTTCACGTTCCGCACACGAGGATTCTCGATGCAGCGCTCCCGGGAGACAGACGCCTACCAGCGGGTAATGAGGGACGATTCAACGCCGCCGCCACACTGCTGTTCGGGGTTCGTCATCAGGAGCCGGCAGCCGAGGCCGCCGCCCATACGCGGACCATATCAGCAGGTTCCGACAGGCCGTACAGGCGTACTACATTGCCCCCGATCGGCCGAGGACCTAGGTCCCGCCCCAGGTCAGGACCTCGGTCCCGGAATCAGCGGGAAGCGGGGATGATCGTCGGGATCTTGGTCTTGCGGAAGGCCGCGAACTCCACCGCGGCGGCCACGAGGATCGCGACGATCATGGTGACGCCCAAGGCCATCGGGTGGATCGAGGTCACCCCTCGCAGGAGGCTCAGCGCGCCGAACAGGACGACGACCTTGAGCACGTAACCACCGAGAGCGATCACCATCACGAACATCGGGTCCATACCCGCGCTGAAGCGCATCAGGCCCAGCGTCGCGAGAGCGGACACGATGGCGAGCACACCACCGATGACCGAGCCGAGCAGGCCCGGGAGTCCATTGAGGATGGTGAAGACCACGATGCAGACCAGCACCGCGGGCGGCACCAGCTTCAGGGAAGCCTTTGTCATCGCGTTGGCCGCCTGCAGGACCACCTTGGCGTGGGGGTTCTCCTCCGCCTCGACGGTCTTCTCGGTCTCGCTCACAGAAAACTCCCTGGTCGTCTCAGCCCGCCAGTGTAGGCCCGCGCCGTCGCGGGCGGTTCAGGCGGTCCGGTTCCGGGACCGCAGCCGCGGCACGATCGACACCAGGGTCGCCAGCACGAAGCCGAATCCGACGATCCAGAAGACCGCGGCGCTGTCGAACAGCGTGACCGAAACGGCGCCGAACGCGAGCAGGCCCGCCCACAAGTAGATGAGCAGTACCGCGCGGCGCTGGGAATGACCGATCTCCAGCAGGCGGTGGTGCAGGTGCATCTTGTCCGCGGCGAACGGGCTCTCACCGCGGCGGGTGCGGCGGATGACCGCCATGATCAGGTCGAGCATCGGCACGAACAGCACCGCGGCGACGACGACGAGCGGCGAAAGCAGCGCGAGCGCGTCCTTGCCGCTGAACTGCGGGTACGGCACGCGGCCCGATGCGGACGTCGTCGCGCCCGCCAGCATGAGGCCGATCATCATCGAACCCGAGTCGCCCATGAAGATCTTCGCGGGCTGGAAGTTGTACGGCAGGAAGCCCAGACAGGCCCCGGCGAGCGTGGCGGCGATGAGGGCGGGCGGGTACGCGCCGACGTCGCCACCGGAGGAGTCGAGCAGGCCGAGGGAGAAGGAGCACGTCGCCGCGGCGGCGATGAAACCCAGACCGCCGGCGAGCCCGTCGAGGCCGTCGACGAAGTTCATCGCGTTGACCATGACGACCACCAGCACGACGGTCAGCAGCGCGCCCTGGTTCTTGTCCAGCACCAGGACCTGGCCGAAGGATTCGCCACCGCCGCCCCACGGCACCCAGAACGACACCCACTGCACACCGAAGATCACCAGGATCCCGGCGCACATGACCTGGCCCGCCAGTTTCGTCCAGGCGTCCAGCTCGAACCGGTCGTCGAGGGCGCCGATCAGGGAGATCACGCCCGCGGCGAGCAGGACGCCCAGCGAGTCGAAGGAGAAGTCGAAACCGCGGCTCAGCGCGGGCAGCTGGTGCGCGAGCCCCATCGCGGCGGCGACACCGAGGAAGATGCCGATTCCGCCCATCCGCGGGATCGGGGTGACGTGGACGTCGCGGGCCCGCGGGTTGGCGATCGCGCCGATCCGGATCGCGACCCGGCGCACGACGCCGGTGAGCAGGAAGGTCACGGCCGCCGCGGTGAGGGCGACGAGGAGGTATTCCCGGATCGGGAGGCCTTGCGTAGGAGGCATGATGCGTTACGCCACCGAGGTCCAAGTCACTCGAACACGCTACCGCGTCAGGGGGATACGGCGGCCAACGGTCCTGCTGTCACCAGGCCCCGCTTCGCGTGTCGTCCGTCCGATCACGCGAGCCGTCCGTCCGATCACGTGTGTCGTCCGCCTGATCACACGTGACGTCCGTCCGATCACGCGTGACGGCTAGGCGAGCGACTCCGCGGGCACGCCCAGCACCTCCGCGACGGCGGCCCGGCTGACCGCGCCCTCCCGCAGGATGACCGGGTCGTCGCCGGTGAGGTCGACCATCGTGGACGGGACGGGTTCCCCGGTGGATCCGCCGTCGAGGTACACCGCGACGCTGTCGCCGAGCTGGTCGACGGCCTCCTGCGCGGTGGAAGCCGGCGGCTGCCCGGAGACGTTGGCGCTGGAGACCGCCATCGGGCCGACGTCCCGCAGCAGTTCCAGCGCGACCGGGTGCAGCGGCATCCGCAGCATCACCGTTCCGCGTGACTGCCCCAGATCCCACTGCAGGCTCGGCGCGTGCGGCAGGACGATGGAAAGGTCGCCAGGCCAGAACGCCTCCATGAGCGCGCGGGCCTGCGGCGGCGTGCCGAGCACGAGTCCGTCCACTGTGGACCAGGAGCCGACCAGGACGCCGACCGGCATGTCCGGGCCGCGGTTCTTCGCGCGGAGCAGGGACTGGACGGCGCCGCTGTCGAAGGCGTCCGCGCCGATGCCGTAGACCGTGTCGGTCGGGAGGACGACGAGACGGCTCGAACGCACGGCGCTCGCCGCCGCGGCGAGCCCGTCGGCCCGGGATTCATGCTTGCTGCAGTCGTACACCGCGCTCATGGCCCCTGAGGGTAGCCCTGTCCCTTTCCTCGTGAGTGGCAAGGACGGTTCTAACCGTCCTTGCCACTCACGAGGTGGGCTGGATCAGAACGCGAACGCGGTACAGAACGACGTCGCCGTCTTCGCCGGATCCGCGATCGACGTCGCGGTCAGCTTGATATGCGCGACGTGGTCACCGCCCGCGGCCCGTTTGGCGTGCGCCGTCGCCGAAGACCGCTTGCCGAACGGGACGGTGGACAGCTCGTTCGGCAGCCGCACCTCCCAGCCCTTCGCGTTGGTGGACGCGCTCAGGCGGTAGGTGTCGGTGTCGTACGGCGCCACGGCGCCCTTACCGTCACCGGTGTTGAGCACCGGGAACGAGCAGCTCGCGAGGCCCTGCTTGGCGAACGCCGGGGCCGACGGCCACAGCGAAACGCCCCTGGCCCGCGAGCCCGCGCCGTCGAGCGAAGCCACCGTGACGACGTAGGACAGCACGCCCTTGCGGTCGCGCTCGACGTCCGAGACGAGGAACTTCAGCCTGTTCGCCTCGTCGGTGTACTCGTACTTGCTCGCGGAACCGGTGCCCGCCTTGAACGCCGCGTCGTTGAGCTGGCGGTAGTCGCCGATCGTGATCGGCACCGGGGTGCCGTCCGGCTTCTTGTAGTCGGTCATGCCGATGTCGGCCGGATTCGCGTCGACGATCCATTCGAACGGCGCGTTGTCCTGGTTCTTCGTCTTCGCGATGATGACGCCGGAATCGGGAGCGAAGGAATCGCTGCCCATCCGGTCGACGACCTCGACTGTGTAATTGTGGTATCCGCCGCCGTCGCAGAACGGATCCTTGGACCGGTCGCATTTCGGCGAAAGGTCCCCGCCGGTCAGCGCGATGTTCATGCCGCTGTAGGCGCCCTGTCCGGGAAGGACCGAACGCGCCGTGATCCTCGCCGAGACCGGGCCGGTCGTGGCGAGCGAGTTCCGGTCGAGTTTGAGAACGTCTTCCTGGTCGATGATGTCGAGCTTCATCTTGGTGCGCAGCATGTGGTGCGACCCCATCGAGCCACCCTGGATCGCCGGGATCTGCCAGCGCGTGTGCGGTCCGCCGGGACCGTTGAAGCTGCCGCGCGACATCATCTCCCACGGACCGGTGTAGGTCCTGGACGGCGGAGTGCCGAACGGGTTGTTGTAATTGTCACCGATGCCGAGGATATGGCTCAATTCGTGCGCGTAAACCGCCTGACCCGAGCTTTCGGCCTGGGTCGAGGAACCGGGGACCGCGTTCGGCCAGATACTCGCCGCCGATTTCCACGACGTCCATGGAACGTACCGGGTGGACGCGGCGTTCGGCATTCCGGCGACACCGGGGCCGAATTCGTCGGGCACGTTCCCCGGTTCGCCGAATTTCATCACGCCGAATTCCTGCCAGGTCGCGCTCTCGTCCTGACCAGCGGAAAGATAGAAGACGAAGTCGAACTGCTTGGCGACGTCACCCACGTCCGCCCGCCAGGCCGCGCCCGCGTCGGCACGCAGGTCGCGTTTGCAGTTCGCGTCCGGCGGGCAGGCGTCGGGCTGGAACTCCATGCCGTATTCGAAGGACTTGCCGGGCAGGCGGTACGGCCCGAACGCGGTCAGGTCGACGCCCATCCGGCCGCCGGAGTCCTCCATCCAGTACTCGTTGATGGTGTGGCCGCGGTTGATCGCCTGCGGCTTGTTCAGGAAGTCCTGGTAGAACTTCGCGACGTTCGCTCGCGGGATGTCGCTCGCGGCGGGACCGGGGTTGCCGAACACCGTCGAATGCGCCGGTTGCGTGACCGCGAACTCCTGATCCGGATAGTCCGCGAGCACCACGGCGCCCTTGAACGTCCGTTTCGTCGGCTTCAGCGCGGGGTCGGCCCAGTTCGTGCCGGGCGGTTTGCGGTAGTCGTCCCACGTCATGTGGTCCTGGTTCTCCCAGGTCGACCCGTCGATCGGGGCGGGCCAGCCGTGCACCGGCACCGCGGCGGACGCGGGCTGGGCGACCAGACCCGGCAGCAGCGCGACGGTGGCGAGGACGGCGAGTGTTCTGAGCGGGGTTCGTCGGAGAGACGATCGCATCGGGGTACACCTCCCAGTCGGACCGCCGAAGAGGCGGCCGTGATCGACGTTAGGAGGCGGGCTTCGTCCTGGGCACCGCCGGAAGTCGTGAGTCTCGCTAACTATCCCGGCGTTTCGGATGGAAGGAGTCAGGAAACGCGCAGGGCGGTGACGAAACGTGGCCGTCCGGCGAGGTCGAGGTGTCCCTGGACGTCGGTCAGCACCCGTCGCGCCCGCACGAGCGCCGGGACGGCGGAACCGTGCGTGTCGTCGTGCTCGATCGCCATGCCGCCGGTGGGCCGCAGCAGGCGCGCGGCCGCGGCGATCGCGTGCCGGATCACCGCCAGCCCGCTCTCCTCCGCGAACACCGCCCGCGGCGGGTCGTGCTCGGCGACCTCCGTCGGCACCGGCGTGCCTTCGGGGACGTACGGCGGGTTGCACAGGACGAGATCGACGAGCCCGTCGAGTTCGGCGAACATCGTGCTGTCCGCGACATCGCCGGAGTACAGGCGGATGGGGGTGTCCCCCGCGTCGGCGTGCACGTCCGCGTTGTGCCGGGCCCACGCGAGCGCCTGCGCGTCGATGTCGACCGCGTAGACGACGGCGTCCGGCCGCGCGTGCTGCACGGCCAGCGCGAGCGCGCCCGATCCCGTGCACAGGTCGACCACGACCGGGTACTCGCGCCCGTGCAGCAGTTTGAGGCCCCATTCCAGGAGCAGTTCGGTCTCCGGCCGCGGGACGAACACCCCGGCGCCGACGTTGACCGTGATGTCGCCGAGCGCGGCCCAGCCGGTGAGGTATTGCAGCGGGATCCGCTTGGCCCGCTGGTTCACGAGCTGGCCGATCGCGTCGATGACGGGCGGGTCCACCAGCGGCACCATCGGCAGGCGGCCGCGTTCGACGCCGAGGACATGGGAGGCGATCAGTTCCGCGTCCGAACGCGGTGACGCCACACCGGCCTCGGTGAGGATGCGGGTCGCTTCCATGATGGCGAGGCGCAACGGCTGCCGGTTCACTGGTGTTCCTTCACAGAGTCAAGCCTGACACACGAGGCACGCGTGCCGGGGTCGATACACGCGGGCCCAGGGTATCGATTCCTTTCACCTCACCCGCCACGAGAGCGACGACAACGTCAGCGCCGCTTCGGCCACACGCCGCGCAAGGTCGGTCTGAAGGCTCTTCGTCGCCGAAGCGATCCACTCGTCCACGTTCCGTACACCGACATCGCGGTACTCGACGGCCTGAAGCAACATCTCGAGCTTGTCCGCGTCGCGCGCGTAGAGCGCCTCCGGGCTTTCGGCGGACTCGTACTCGTCGACGGCGTCGCGCACCGAGTCACGCGCCGCATCGGGAAGCGACGACGTCTGCGCGGCGGTGATCGCGCGCGGATCCGGTTTCTCGACGAAACCCTTGATCGTGTGCGGAAGGTCGCCGGTCCGCGTCTCCTGCGTGTCGTGCCAGAGCGCGAGATACGCCGCCTTCGCCGGATCGGCGCCGCCCTCGGCCGCGAGCAGACCGGCCAGCTGCGCCACCCGCATGGTGTGCTCGGCGACCGATTCGGGATCGCGGACCCCCGCCTGCCACCACCCGGCCCGCCGGATCCGCTTGAGCACACCCAGTTCGAACCCGAATCTGGCCAGGGCTTCCACAATTCTCCTACGCGTCGGCGGTGAGATATCCGGCCAGTGTCCCGCGCCGCTGCCGGAGGGTGTCGATGCGGTCGTCCATTTCGGCCAGTTCGCGCCGGATCTCCGCCACCACGGTCGGGCACATGTCCAGCTCGGGCAGTTCACCCGTGGCACACGGAAGCATTTTGGCGATGACCTGCGTGCTCAGCCCGGCCGCCAGGAGGGCGCGGATCTGCCGCACCGTGGTGACCGCGTCCTCGCCGAAGCTGCGGTAGCAGTTGGAGTCGCGCCGCGAGACCAGCAGCCCCTGCTCCTCGTAATAGCGAAGCAACCGCTGGCTCACGCCGGTCCGCCGGGACAGCTCACCGATCAGCATGTGACCCCCGTCATCCGAGTTTGACCTTCACATCGATGTCAGTACCTAACGTCGCCGGCATGACGAATCATTTCGCGCACGTCGTCCGCGGTTCCGGTCCCGGCCTGCTGCTCGCCCACGGCGGTGGCGGCAGCGTCGAGGGCAACTTCGGGAGCATCCTCGACGACCTCGCCCGCACCCACACCGTCGTCGGCCCCGACTACCCCGGCTCCGGGGCCACGCCGCGCAGCACCGAGCCATTGGACCTCGACGCCGTCGCCGACGAACTGGTCTCCATCGCCGTCGACGCGGGCCTCGAACGCTTCGCGATCCTGGGCTACTCGCTCGGCACCGGAGTCGCCGTCCGCGCCGCGACCCGGCACCCCGGGCGGGTCACCGGACTCATCCTGACCGCCGGGTTCACGAAACCGGACAACCGGCTGCTGCTGGCCGTCGACATCTGGCGCGAACTGCTGGGCGGCGACCGGAAGCTGCTGGCGAAGTTCCTCACTTTCGCCGCCACCGGCGAGAAGCACCTGAACGCGCTGACGCCCTCGGAGCTCGAAGCCGCCATCGACGGGCTCGCCGGATTCATCCCGGAGGGCAGCCCCGAACACGTGGGCCTCGTCGCGAACGTCGACACCCGCGCCGAACTGGCCGGGATCTCGGTCCCCACCCTCGTCGTCGCCACGACACTGGACGGCCTCGCCCCGCCCGTCCACTCCCGCGAACTCGCGGCCGGGATCCCCGGCGCCGAACTGGTCGAGATCGAGGCCGGGCACGGTATCAGCGCCGAGGCCCGCGACGAATGGCTCGGTGTGATCCAGAAGTTCCTCGCCGTGAGGATCTAGAGGTCCACCAGGCGTCGCCCTAGCACACAGAGGGTGCCGAGTCGATCACTTCGGCCGATATTCTATGGTGGCCCGGATGAGGTATCGGGAGATCGGGCTGCCCTTCGGCGTGTTTTCAGCCGCGCTGGGCGTGCTGCTCGTCCGTTTCCTTGTTCCGCGCCCCATCGGCATGGCGGACAACGGCGACGGCTGGCGCATCCTGTGCCGGCTCGGCGCCCGCGAGCTCGACCGGCCCTCCGAATACTTCGTCCGCTTCTCGTACGGCCCCGCCCCGGCCTGCGACAGCGCGTACATCTCCAGCCAGACCTGGATCGACAAGCTCGCCAGTGAGATCGGGCAGTGGCTCGGCTCGTCGGCGATACTGAACCTGCTGGTACTGGGCGTACTGGGCTGCCTGCTGGTCGCGGGCGGGATCGCCGCGGTCGTGACCGGCCTGCGCCTCTCGGTCCGGAACAGCGTCATCGCCACGGTCGCGCTGCTGCTGGTCGTGGCGGACTCGGCCTTCTTCGGTTACTTCGCCTCGGTGCTGAGCGAGGGCGCCGCCTTCCTCGGGATGCTCCTGCTCGCCGGCGGGCTCCTGCTCATGCACCGCACCGGGCCGTGGCGCTACGCCGGCGCCGCCGTCACCGTGCTCGGCGCGATGATCGGGATCAACGCGAAGTCGCAGACGCTGCTGCTGATCCCGCTGTTCGCGCTCGCGATGCTGTTCGTCCGGCCGGAGGGCAGCCGCGGCCTCGCCCGGTGGGCCCTGCCGCTGGCCGTGCTGGCCGTCGTCGGCACGGGCACCGCGCTGATGCAGAGCACGGGCGACCCGGCGAACGCGGAATACCGCGAGATCAACACCTACCACGTCGTGTTCAACGGGATCGTGGACGGGAAACACGACACCGCCGGCGACCTCGCCGCGCTGGGGCTCCCGCCGGAGTTCGCGGCGTACGTCGGCACGGGCTGGTGGAGCGCCAACGGGGCGTGGTCGTCCCCCGACTACCCGAAGTACCGGGACAAGATCAGCCGCCGCAACATCGCCCAGTACTACCTCGAGCACCCGGTCCGCGTGGTCCAGATGCTGCACCGCTCCGCGCAGGAGACGCTGACGGCCCGCGTGCCGAACCTCGGCAGCTTCGGCGAGCACGCCGGCCAGCCGCCGCTGGCCAAGGAGTACCGGGTCCCCGTCCTGTCCGGGATCACCGGCTGGATCGCGCCGCTGGGACTGTTCGCCTTGCTGCCGATCTGGCTGCTCATCGGCTGGGCGGGGCTCCGCGCCTTCCGCAAGCGCGTCGGGCGGCGCGACGTGGGTCTGGTGGTGCTCACGTTCCTGTTGTTCGCGATGGGCCAGTTCCTGGTCGCCGGCCTCGCGGAAGGGATCGAGAACATCAAGCACCAGCAGCTGACGATCTTCCCGACCCTCCTCGCCGGCGCCTTCGCCGCGCTTTCGTTCCTTCCGCGTCGAAACGACGAATCGGACCCCGAAAAGCAGTCCGAAACCAAGGAACCGGCGACCGCGGCTTCCTGAATCGGCGTTATCCGGACAATCGCGGGCGGGTAGCCGGTCGTGTCCCGCTCACCGGCATCGGCACCCCGGTCAGGCCTGGTCGGGCCGTCCCTGTAGTAATTCAGTCATGACCGACATGATCACGGCGGGCCCCACCAGGGTGCCCGCGGCGTCGAGCGAGCGAAGAACCGGTCGCGAGCGGATCCTCGGCTGGCTCGCCGGCGACTACGGCAAGGTGCTCCTGGTCGTCCTGGCCTGGAACGTGGCGCTGACCGCGGTGGCGTGGTTGTTCGGCCCGTCCACTCCGTCGAGCGAAGGCATCCCCAAGACCGGCATCGGTTCGACATGGAGCCTGCTCTCCCACACCTACCGTTGGGACGCCGGCAACTACGGCGAGATCGCCGAACACGCCTACACGGGCAGTTATGTGCCGGTACGAGCGTTTTATCCGGTCTTCCCGATCTGCGTGTGGCTGGTCAAGACCCTCAGTTTCGGCACCCTCGGCCTGCTCACGGCCGGGTTCATCGTCAACCTGGTCGCGACCTGGCTGGCGGGCGTGGCCCTGCTGAAGATCGCCCGGTTCTTCCTCAACTCCCCTCGCTCGCACTGGCTGGTCGTCGCCGCGTTCCTGACCGCGCCCGCCGCCTTCTTCCTGCACTCGTTCTACAGCGAGGCGGTGTTCTGCGCGCTCGGCTTCTGGGCGTATCTGTTCGCGTTACGACGGCAATGGCTGTGGATGGGCCTTTGCCTGATCCCGCTCACCGCGTCGCGGATCACCGCCGCGGTGTTCGTCGGCCTGTGCTTCCTGGAGTTCTGGCGATCCGCGGACTGGAAGCCGCGCGGCCTGCTGTCCTGGCCCATCCTCTGGTTCCCCGCCGCGTACCTCGGCCTCGCCGCGCACATGCTCTACATGAAGATCGAGACCGGCAGCGCGATGTCGAGCTTCACCGCGCTCAAGAGCGCGAGCACCTGGTCGTACCACAAGTTCAACCCGAACATCGTGGAGACGACGTTCACGGAACTCAAGATCACCTTCCGCGCGCTGATCGGCGTGAAGCCGATGGACGCGTGGACGCTGCTGAGTCACGCGCTGCCCATGCTCGGCCTGCTCCTGCTCCTGGCGGCTTCGGTCTACTTCTTCGTCGCGCTGCGGTCGAAGGGCCTGCCGCTCGCGCTGTTCGGGATCGCCTCCTTCGTGATGCTGACGCTCAACAGCAACGTCGTCTCGGTGCACCGGTACCTGCTCCCGTGCCTGGTCATGTACCTCGCGCTGGTGCTGCTGGCCGAACGGCGCCCGAACCTGCGCGGCGTGGTGTACGCGACGATGTACCTCAACTCGCTGATCTGCGGCGCGATCTTCCTCCGTTTCGCCGCCGGTCATTGGTCCGGCTGACCACCCGGAAGAGTCACCTCCGCCCGACCTCCTAGAATCAACCCACCTCGGCCGTGAACCCATTCACCGCCCTCTCCAGAAATCGCAACGGGGGTTTCCAATGCCCGCGGACCACGACAGACGCCGGATCGCGTTCATCTTTCCCATTTACAACGAGGAAGAGAACATCGAACTCCTCCACCGCACGGTGGACGAGACGATGGCGCCGCTCGCCGGCAAGTACGACTTCAGCTTCATCTACGTCGACGACGGCAGCCGCGACCGGTCGATGGACCTGCTCACGGCGCTGAGCCGGCGCGACGCCCGGGTCACCGTGATCGAACTTTCCCGCAACTTCGGCCACCAGATGGCGGTCACCGCCGGGCTCGACCTGGTGGACGCGGACGCCGCGATCATCATGGACAGCGACATGCAGGACCCGCCGAGGGTGGCGCTGGAATTGATCGAAAAATGGGAAGAAGGCTTCGACGTCGTCTATGCGCAGCGCCGTTCGCGCCAGGATTCGATGTTCAAGAAGCTCACCGCCGGCGCCTTCTACTGGTTCCTCCGGAAGATGGCGTCCGTCGAGATTCCCCGCAACACCGGCGACTTCCGGCTGATCGACCGCAAGGTCGTCGACGAACTGCGCAAGTACCGCGAACAGGACCGGTTCCTGCGCGGGCTTATCAGCTATATCGGTTTCAAGCAGACGGCCGTCCTGTTCGACCGGGACAAGCGGCACGCGGGAGTGACCGGTTATCCCCTGCGCAAGATGCTCCGCTTCGCCGCGGACGGCATCCTCGGTTTCTCCGTCGCGCCGCTGCGGATGATCACCCGGCTCGGTTACCTGATCTCGCTGCTCAGCTTCCTCGGCATCCTGTACGTGCTCGGGGTCAAGCTCTTCGCGCCGACGACCGCCGTTCCGGGCTGGGCCTTCATCACCGCCGCGATGTTCTTCCTCGGCGGTATCCAGATCATCATGCTCGGCGTACTCGGCAGCTACATCGGCCGGACCTATTCACAGGTGCAGAACCGCCCGCTCTACGGCATCGCGTCGGTCCGCTCCGGTTCACCCGTCGACGCCGGGCAAGTCGCCCGGTGAAGCCGATCAGCGCCACCCAGGTGCGTTTCGGCGTCGTCGGGGTGCTCAACACCGCGGTCGACGCGCTCGGCTATGCCCTGCTGGCGACGCTCGGCGTCCCGATGTTCGTCGCGAACTTCATCTCGACCACGGCGGGCATGCTGCTGAGCTTCACGCTCAACCGGAACTTCACCTTCCGCGCGAAGGACGGCGACATCCGGCGTCAGGCCGTTCTCTTCTTCGCCGTGACGGCCTTCGGCCTGTGGGTCGTGCACGCTGCGGTGATCTTCGCGGTCACCAAGCTCTTCCCCGGGATCAATGTGCTCATCCCGAAACTGGGCGCGATCGCGGTCGGCATGGTGTGGAACTACGTCCTGTACAAGAAGGTCGTCTTCCGGCACGGGGCCACCGAGCCCGCCGCGGTGGTTCAGCCCCGTCCGCCGGCCTGAACCACCGCGGAGTTCAGCGGCGGGGCGCCCAGGAACCGACGAAACTCCCGCAGCCGACCCTGGCCCCGTTCAGCGTCTGCCGCACTCGCTCCACGACGGGGGTGTAGTCGAAGGTGTGCGCGTCGGGGGCCACGGCGGCGGGAACCGGGCCGGCATCGATCAGCGAGGCCGTCAGGACGGTTTGGAAGAGGATGAGGTAGTCGCCTTCCCCATTGAGGCGTTCCGCCGCCTGGACCATCCTTTGTGGAGCGTCGCCGGTCATCTCCATCGGGACGGGCCAGTCCATCGGCAAGGGGTTCCGCCCCCCGAACACGGGCGCGACGAACGCGTTGTCGGGCAGGACGGCCACCCGGGTGGCCGGATAGCGGTCGATGCAGTCGCGGATCTGCGCGACGTAGGTGTAGGCACTGGGGTTCGTCCGGACCCCGCGCATCGTCGGCACGATGTCGCCGAGAGCGCGGGTCAGCTCTCCTTGCGGCCGGTCCGCGTACGGCGCCTTGTCATGGGCGGCGACGACCTGCGCCGCGACGAGGACGAACACGACCGCACCGATCGCGCCGGCGGCGACTCCGCGGATCTCCGGCAGATCGCCGCGTACCGCCAGCGCCACCACTTCCAGCGTGCCGAGTACGAGAACACCGGTGATCAACCCCGGCAGCGGATAGCCCCAGGACAGGCTGGCCATCCATCCCAGCAGTGCGACGAGCAGGTACTGCCACGGCAGCCGTCGGCGGATCACCGCGTCCAGCACGGCGGCGGCGACGAAGATCCAGAGCAGTTTGAGCTGCCAAGCCCCGGCATGGGCGAACGCGCCGTCGACCAGCACGAAGACGACCACGGCCACCACACAGGCCGCCGTCACGACGCGCAGCCCCCGTCCCGCGACGCCCCACCGGGCCCTCGACGTCCAGGCGACCGCGAGCACCACCATGCCCAGCAGGACCGGTAGCACGTACGTTCGCGGGTCGGCGCGCAGCCGGCCGGGATCCGACGCCCAGAACCGGAAAAGTCCTTCCCCCCAGGCCCCGGTGCTTCCGGTCAGCTGCGCGATCGCCGAGGGAAGCCCGCCGGCGAGGGTGATCATGCCGAAGTACAGCAGCGGCGCCGCACCGAGCACGAGGACGTCGACGACCATCGGGCGCCACCGGCGAGTGCCACCGGACCGTCCGGCCGGGTGGAAGAACAGGATCAGCAGCC
The DNA here is from genome assembly GCF_055561455.1 of Amycolatopsis sp. PSD-21. NCBI lineage: Bacteria > Bacillati > Actinomycetota > Actinomycetes > Pseudonocardiales > Pseudonocardiaceae > Amycolatopsis > Amycolatopsis sp. PSD-21. The sequence goes on from NZ_CM145712.1 coordinate 7,620,155, forward strand.
CGATCGGCACGGCGAACATGAAGCTCTGCTTGACGATGACCGCGAAACCCAGGCAGAACAGCCCGAGCCGGCGCTGCCACCTCGAACCGGCGCGAAGTCCCGCGTCGAGGAGCCAAAGGCCGACGGCGACCAGGAAGACACCGTCGACGGTATGCCACGCCATCGTCGGGTAGGTGTTCAAGCTGATCAGCGCGGCGGCGAAGACGAGACCGAGCCGGAGCGGCCCCCAGGTCAGCGGCGATGTCCCGGTCAGGAAGGCCACGAGCGCGAAGGTGGCGACGGTCAGCTGGACCATCATCACCCAGCTCGAACCGATCATCAGCGGCGCCGGGACGAGATAGTCGATCAAGTGCAGGTACGCCGACCCGAAGGGACGCGGCGCCAGGACGTCCACCTGGGGGATTTCACCGTGGAGGACCCGCCAGGTCTGCGCCAGGATGAAGCCCTGGTCACTCGGGTTGAAGCCGAACCGGCCGATCCTGGCGACGACGGCGGCGCTCAACAGGAGGATTCCGCCGACGATCATGATCGCCCGCGGCCAGCGTCTTCGTTCGGCGACAGGAGGCGTCGCCGCCCCGCCCTCGATGATCTCGCACAGCAAAGTAGCCCCCAAAGAATTGTCCGGCAAGGTGTCGTCCGGGGTTCGGCGCGATTCAGCCGATTCAGTACCCGACAACCGTACTCGGTTACCAAGCACCGATCACGCGGATGGTGAATCCGTTTTCGCACCGCCGGTTAAGCTGCACGGACCTGCCACCGCCGAAGGGCCCGAGAACAAATGGTCATGGATCTCCCGGAGACAGCGGTCGTCACGACCATCTCCGTACATGTCGAAACGGACGATTTCGCCGCGGCCACGGCCCTCGGCGAACGCTTCATCGACGAGTTCGAGGCCACCGAGCTGGAGATCTGCCGGGCGATCCCCGAGGGCGGCAGGACCGGGTACACACTCTCGGTCGGCTATCGCACTCCGCCCGCGGACGGCGAGGAACCCGCCGAAACTCTGCAGCGTGCCGCGTTACCCGCGCTGTTCCATTTCGGCCTGAATGCGGAATTCTTCGAAATACACGGAACGCCGCGGACGGGTCTCTACGGAAGCTACGACGCCGACGACGCCCGAGTCGACGGTCGCACCATCTATTCGCTCATGACGGCGGTCGGCGGAACCGATCCGCGTGAACCGACCTACGTTCCCCGGTACGACTTCACCCCGCGCGCGGCGACCGATGTCATCACCCGGGTACACCTGTACGTCCCCACCGGCGATCTGCGGGCCGCCGTGCGCCTGTGCGGCGGGCCCGCGAACGACCTCACGGCCTCGCTGGTCCGGATCACCACGGCCGCGGGACCGTGCGAGGCGGTGCTGCTGTCGGCCTTCCCCGCCATAGCCGGGGAAACCGGGGAAGAGGCACTCAGCCGGGTCACGAACGAGGTGAACGCCCAGCTGTCCCAGGTGAACATGTCCGTCCGGGCCGTCCACACCGGACTGGAGGACGACCCGTTCCACACCGAGCCGGGCTGACGTTCCCCCCCCCACGGGAAAGCGTCGCGAAAGCCACTTTCGCGACACCTGATGTCCCGAAAGTGGCTTTCGCGACATGGTCGCCGGAGCGTGGCGCGGTCGCGAGGATCAGCCCGCGTGGGCGGCCAGCCGCTCTTCGCGGTCCGCGGTGATGAGCGCGTCCAGCACGCCGTCGAGATCACCGTCGAGGACCTGGTCCAGGTTGTACGCCTTGTAGTTCACCCGGTGGTCGGCGATGCGGTTCTCGGCGAAGTTGTAGGTGCGGACCCGCTCGGAGCGGTCCACGGTGCGGACCTGCGAACGGCGCGCGTCCGACGCCTTCGCGGCGGCCTCTTCCTCGGCGATCGCCTGGAGGCGGGCCTGCAGCACCTGCAGGGCGCGGGCCCGGTTCTGGATCTGCGACTTCTCGTTCTGGCACGAGACGACCACGCCGGTCGGGATATGCGTGATCCGCACCGCCGAATCGGTCGTATTGACGCTCTGGCCGCCGGGGCCGGACGAGCGGTAGACGTCGATCCGCAGGTCGTTCGGGTCGATCTCGACCTCGACGTCCTCGGGTTCGGGGTAGATGAGCACGCCGGACGCGGAGGTGTGGATACGGCCCTGCGATTCGGTGGCGGGCACGCGCTGCACGCGGTGCACCCCGCCCTCGAACTTCAGCCGCGCCCAGACGCCGTCGGCCTCGGCGGACCGGCTCTTGATGGACACGGTGACGTCCTTGAAGCCGCCGAGGTCCGAGTCGACCGAGTCGAGCACCTCGGCCTTCCAGCCGTGACGCTCGGCGTAGCGCAGGTACATGCGCAGCAGGTCGCCGGCGAACAGCGCCGACTCCTCGCCGCCTTCACCCGACTTGATCTCCATGACCACGTCGGAACCGTCGTACGGGTCGCGCGGCAGGAGCAGTTCGGTGAGCTTGGCTTCGAGCACCGGGATCTTGGCGGAGATCTCTTCGGCTTCGGCCGCGAAGGCCGAGTCTTCCGCCGCCAGTTCCTTCGCCGTTTCGAGGTCGTCACGGGCGGTGTCGAGCTCGCGGACCGTCTTGACGACGGGGCTCAGCTCCGCGTACCGGCGGCCGAGCTTGCGAGCGCGCGCCTGGTCGGCGTGCACGGACGGGTCGGCCAGCTGCTCTTCCAGCTGGGCGTGCTCTTCGAGCAGACCCTTCAGCGAACTCGAATCCACCACTCCACCTCTCAACGGACCCTGATAGAACCATGAAAAACGGCGCCTACCCGGACATGCGGGTAGGCGCCGTCGTTCAAGCTACTTGGCGTCTTCGGCCTTCTTGCGCTTGCCGTAGCGAGCCTCGAAGCGCGCGACGCGGCCGCCGGTGTCCATGAGCTTCTGCTTGCCGGTGTAGAACGGGTGGCAGTTCGAGCAGATCTCGACGTGGAGGTTGCCGGAGGTCTTGGTGCTGCGCGTGGTGAATTCGTTGCCACAGTCACAGTTCACGTGCGTGACGACGTACTCGGGGTGAATACCGCTCTTCATGGTGTCCTCTCTCGTTGGCCCCGGGTCCCCGTGCGGGGTGAACCGGTGCCGGACTTCAGCGGATGATTTTGCCAGATGTGCTGGCAGTGGCGTCAACGCACCCCTCCCCCGGCGTATTCCATTACGTTGAGTTATCAACTATCGACACCCGGTTGTACGAAATTTGTACTTGATCACGCGAAACTTCTCTTGTTGGTGATTCCTCAACAGGAGGTACTGATCATGCGCAGCATCCTCGCCAAGGTGGCGAAGCCGGCCTCCGTCGCCGCGCTGGCCATCGCGGCCCTCGCCATGGCCCCGGCCGCCGGGGCGGCCCCTGAAGCGGGCGCCACCATCACCGCCGCCGACATCAACCCGGCCGCGGGGACGTTCACCACCCTGTCCGACGGCGACCTGGCCATCCAGGGCGCCGGTGACGGCACGCCCGCCGGCGCCGTCCAGTGGTTCAAGAACCGCATGGGCTCCACCGCGTACCAGGGCCTCTGCGAGAAGGCCGTCGAGAACGCGTACGGGACCACCGGCGTCTGGGCCTCGGCCAACGCGCACTGGAACGGCGCGAGCCCGAAGCACACGACCGGGACGCCGCCGAAGGGCTCCTTCGTGTACTGGAACATCAGCCAGTGGGGTCACGTCGGCATCGCCGACGGCTCCGGCGGGATCTACGCCACCAGCATCGGCGGCAAGATCGGCCACGCGTCGAGCGTGCACTACTTCAACAACTACCGCGGCTGGACTCCTGCGGCGGTTCCGCACCGCTGAGCCCTCGGGTAGCGCGTGAAGGCCCCCTTCCCTTCGCTGAGCCGAGGGAAGGGGGCCTTCACGCGCTACCCAGCTGTGCAAGCCGCACCACCCGCACCGCCGGGTCCGCGACCGGTGACCCCGTACACGACGACCCGGCCCGGCACCGGTGTTGCGAAAGCCACTTTCGCAACCTACAGCGTTGCGAAAGTGGCTTTCGCAACACGCGGGGCACTCACCAGGCCCGCCTGAAGTACATGAAGGCCCCCTTCACTGCGCTAGGCGCAAGGAAGGGGGCCTTCACGTACTTACGAAACGAAACTCAGTCGTCGTCGTTCGAGCCGAGGGCCGTCTTCGAGACCTGCATGAGGAACTCGATGTTGGTCTTCGTCTTGCGCAGACGCGAGATCAGCAGGTCGATGGCCTGCTGCGAGTCCAGCGCGTGCAGCACCCGGTGCAGCTTGTGGGTGACCGCGAGCTCGTCCGGCGAAAGCAGCAGGTCTTCCTTGCGGGTACCGGACGGGTTGATGTCCACCGCGGGGAACACGCGCCGCTCGGCGATCTTCCGGTCGAGCTTGAGGTCCGCGTTCGCGGTGCCCTTGAACTCTTCGAAGATGACCGTGTCACCGGTGGACCCGGTTTCGACCATCGTCGTGGCGAAGATCGTCAGCGAACCGCCGTTCTCGATGTTGCGCGCCGCGCCGAGGAACCGCTTCGGCGGGAACAGCGCCGTCGAGTCGACACCACCGGAGAGGATCCGGCCGGACGCCGGGGCCGCGAGGTTGTACGCGCGGCCCAGACGGGTGATCGAGTCGAGCAGGACGACGACGTCGTGGCCCATCTCGACCAGGCGCTTCGCCCGCTCGATGGCCAGCTCCGCGACCGAGGTGTGGTCGGACGGCGGGCGGTCGAAGGTCGAGGCGATGACCTCACCCTTCACCGACCGCTGCATGTCGGTGACCTCTTCCGGACGCTCGTCCACGAGCACGACCATCAGGTGGCACTCGGGGTTGTTCGTCGAGATCGCGTTCGCGATGTCCTGCATGATCGTCGTCTTGCCGGCCTTCGGCGGCGACACGATCAGGGCGCGCTGCCCCTTGCCCACCGGCATCACCAGGTCGATGACGCGGGTGGTGAGCTTGTGCGGCTCGGTCTCGAGGCGCAGCCGCTCGTTCGGGTACAGCGGCGTCAGCTTGGTGAACTCGGGACGACGCTTGGACTCGTCCGGGTCCAGGCCGTTGATCGAGTCGACGCGCACCAGCGGGTTGAACTTCTGCCGCTGCTGCTCGCCGTCACGCGGCTGGCGCACGACACCGGTGATGGCGTCACCGCGGCGCAGGCCGTACTTGCGGACCAGCGAAAGCGAGACGTACACGTCGTTCGGCCCGGCGAGGTAGCCCGAGGTACGCACGAACGCGTAGTTGTCGAGCACGTCCAGGATGCCCGCGACGGGCAGCAGGACGTCGTCCTCGCGGATCTCGGTGTCGGGCGAACCGCCCTGTTCACGGCCACCGCCGGAACCACGGCGGCGACGGTCGCGGAAGCGACGGCCGCGACGGCCGCCTTCCTCGTCGTCGTCGCCCTGCGGGCCCTGGCCCTGGCGCTGGCTGTTGTCCTGGCCGCCGCCCTGCTGGTTGCGCTGGCGGTTGTCCTGGCCACGGCCGTCGCGGTTGCCCTGACGGTTGCCGCCTTCGCCGCGGTCACCACGCTCACGCTGGTCACCACGCTCGCCGCGCTCGCGCTGTTCACCGCGCTCACGCTGCTGACCGCCCTGCTCGGGCGAACCCGCGGCACGGTTGGAGCCGCGGCGACGACGGTTGCGGCCGCCCTCTTCCTGCTGCGGCTGGCCGTCCTGCTGGGCCCCGTTCTCCTGCTGCGCGGGCCGCTCGGCGGCGGGCGCGGAGCCGTTCTCCGAGACCTTCTCGGTCTTCTCGGCCTTCTCGGCGCGAGGAGCCTCGGCCGGAGCCGTTTCGGCCTTCGGGGCCTCCTGCTTCGGGGCCTCCTGCTTGGGCGCTTCGGCCTTGGGGGCCTTACGCGGTGCATCGATCCCCTCGAGCGGAAGCGTTTCGCTCGCCGCGGCGGGGGTCTTGCGCTTGGTCTTGCCCTGGCGCTCGCGGATGGCCGCGATCAGATCGCCCTTGCGCATACCCGTGGTCTCGCCGATGCCAAGGTCCCCAGCGATCGAGCGCAGCTCGGCGACGGTCTTGCCGGTCAATCCGCCGACCGTGCGCTTGGGAGCCACGGCGCCGTTCGACTCGGCGGCGCCACCTTCGACGTCGCTCAAAAGATCGGTGTTGCTCACAAATGTCCTTCCTGACCGATCCACGCCTCCAGGTGGATCAGCGGACCGCCGCTCGCGTCCGATTGCGAAACGGCGTAATTGGCCCCCGATACGGGCGATCAGCTCCTCGGCCGTGTTGAACACAGCTAGAAGGCCTCCAGCACAGGGATTTGCGTCCTCCAAACGGAGGAAGCGGAATTCGGCACCGCCGGAACCGGGAACCCGCCTGCGTCCATCCGCTACTCCCCGCTTGCCAGGCGGTGCACGGAACTGGCGGATCAACGAAGGATGCGGGCCAAGGATGACACTGGTCACCTGGACCGGCACCGGGTGCGGAAACGCACGGTGATCGAACGCCCCCGAGGGTAGACCGCGCCACGGCCGGGTGCAACAACCACCCCCCGCGTGGCGGGGCGAGGCTCTCGCATGTGACCGAGGCTTTACTGAGCCGCAACCTGAACGCCGCCCGGATCGATCGGCAGCTCGGTGACGTCGAAAGACGTAACGTCGACGCCAGCCGGGAGTATTCCGCCGGTGGTCAGCGCGAGCACGGTGGGACCGGCTCCGGAGATGGCCGCGGCCACTCCTTCGGCCCTCAGCGCGCGCACCAATTCGCTGCTCGCCGGGTACGCGGGCGCCCGGTAGTGCTGATGGAGCCGATCTTCGGTCGCGGAGAGCAACAGGTCCGGGCGCGAGGTGAGCGCGTGGACCGCGAGCGCCGCGCGGCCCGCCGTGAACGCCGCGTCGGCGTGCGGGACCTGGGCGGGAAGCAACCCGCGCGTGGCGTCGGTCGAGGACCGCAGCGCCGGGACGGCGACCACGGGCCGGATGTCGTGGTGCGGCTGGAGCCGTTCGGCGCGGAACCGCTCGCCCTCGGTCCAGGCCACCACGAAGCCGCCCAGCAGGCTCGCCGCGGCGTTGTCGGCGTGCCCCTCGAACCCGGCGGCCAGCTGCAGCGCGTCGTCGTCCAGGGCCTTCTCAGCCAGCGCGTACGCCGCCGCGACACCGGTCACGACGGCGGACGCGGACGACCCGAGGCCGCGAGCGTGCGGGATGGCGTTGAAACAGCGCAGATGCAGGCCCGGCGGCCGGACGCCGAGGTGCTCGCACGCCCGCCGGAAGGCACGGACGACCAGGTGCGACTCGTCGGTCGGGACGTCCTCCACCCCGCCCGCGCCGACGTCGATCACCTCGATCTTGAGGCCGGCGTCGGTGATCCGGAGTTCGACCCGGTCGTACAACGCCAGCGCCAGGCCCAGCGAGTCGAAGCCAGGGCCGAGGTTGGCCGACGACGCCGGGACCTTGACCTCGATCAGCGTCATCGCAGGTCCAGCGCGGCGGCGACGGCGGTCGGGTCGACGGCGAGCGGCTCGACCTCGACGTTGCCCTCCAGCGCCGTGGCCGGGTCCTTCAGGCCGTGTCCGGTGACGGTGCACACGACGGTCGAGCCCTTCGGTAGGCGCCCGTCGGCGGCCGTGGCGAGCAGGCCCGCCACGCTGGTCGCCGAAGCGGGCTCGACGAACACGCCTTCCTTGCGGGCGAGCAGCCGGTACGCCTCGAGGATCTTCTCGTCGGTGATCGCCTCGAACAGGCCGGCGGACGCGTTCTTCGCCTTCATCGCGCCGTCCCAGGACGCGGGGCTGCCGATGCGGATCGCGGTCGCGATGGTGTCGGGATCGGCCACCGGCTCGCCGTGCACCAGCGGCGCGGCACCGGCCGCCTGGAAGCCGAACATCCGCGGGGTGTTCTTCACCACACCGTCGCCCGCGTACTCGGAATACCCGGCCCAGTAGGCGGTGATGTTGCCCGCGTTGCCGACCGGCAGGCAGTGGATGTCCGGAGCCCGGCCGAGCACGTCGCAGATCTCGAACGCGGCCGACTTCTGGCCGGCGATGCGCACCGGGTTCACCGAGTTGACCAGGGTCACCGGGTAGTCGATCGCGGTCTTCTGCGCGAGTTCGAGGCAGTCGTCGAAGTTGCCGTCCACCTGCAGGATCCGCGCGCCGTGCTGCACGGCCTGCGCCAGTTTGCCCATCGCGATCTTGCCCTGCGGGACGAGGACCGCGCAGGTGAGCCCGGCGCGGGCCGCGTACGCCGCGGCCGACGCCGAGGTGTTCCCGGTGGAGGCGCAGATGACCGCCTGGAGCCCGCTGGCGAGCGCGTGCGTGATGGCCACGGTCATCCCGCGGTCCTTGAACGACCCGGTCGGGTTCACGCCCTCGACCTTGAGGTAGACCTCGCACCCGGTGAGTTCGGAAAGGTGCGGGGCGGGCAGCAGCGGCGTGTTGCCTTCGCCGAGCGTGATCACCTTCGCGCCGGAGGGGACCGGGATCCGGTCCGGATAAGCCTGGATGATCCCCGGCCACGGTTGGGAAATCACTGGTCTTCGCCTTCCACCCGCATCACACTGACGACCTGGTTCACCACATCGAGCTGGGCAATGTCGTCCACAGTGGACCGCAATGCCGCGTCCGGCGCCAGGTGGGTGACCACGACCAGGCTGGCCGTGTCGTTCGCGTCGCGCTGCCGCACCGCGGCGATGCTGACGCCGTGCCCGGCGAACGCCTGGGCCACCTGGGCGAGGACGCCCGCTCGATCGGCCACGTCGAGACTGACGTGGTACCGCGTCGGCGTCTGGCCCATCGGCCTGACCGGGAGCGCGGCGTGCGCGGATTCGCGCGGGCCACGTCCGCCGACGACCCGGTTCCGAGCCACCGCGACGAGGTCGCCGAGCACGGCACTCGCGGTCGGCGCGCCACCGGCGCCCTGACCGTAGAACATGAGCTCACCGGCCGCGTCGGCCTCGACGTAGACGGCGTTGTACGCGCCGCCGACCCCGGCGAGCTGGTGGTTGCGCGGGATCATCACCGGATGCACGCGCGCCGAAACGGATTCGGTGCCGTCGTCGGCGGTGACGCGTTCGCAGATGGCGAGCAGTTTCACCGTGCGGCCCAGCACGTTCGCCGCGGCGAGGTCCGACGCGGTGACGTCGGCGATGCCCTCGCGGTGCACGTCGGACGCGGTCACCCGGGTGTGGAACGCGAGCGAGGCGAGGATCGCGGCCTTGGACGCCGCGTCGTACCCGTCGACGTCGGCGGTCGGGTCCGCCTCCGCGTAGCCGAGCCTGCTGGCCTCTTCCAGCGTTTCCGCGTAACCGGCGCCGGTGGAGTCCATCGCGGAGAGGATGTAGTTGGTGGTGCCGTTGACGATGCCCATCACGCGGGTGATGCGGTCACCGGCCAGCGATTCGCGCAGCGGGCGCAGCAACGGGATCGCCCCGGCCACGGCCGCCTCGAAGTACAGGTCGGCGCCCGCCGCGTCGGCGGCCTCGAACAGCTCCGCGGAATGCTCGGCGAGCAGCGCTTTGTTCGCCGTGACAACGGATTTCCCGGCCTTGAGCGCGTCGAGCAGCCACTCCCGCACCGGCTCGATACCGCCGACCAGCTCGACGACGACGTCGACGTCCGGGGAGGTGACGAGCTTCGTCACGTCGGAGGTGACCAGTTCCGGCGGCAGCTCGGGGTGCTTGTCGGGGCGCCGCACCGCGATCCCGGCCAGCTCCACCCTGGCGCCCGCCCTGGCCGCGAGTTCCTCCGCCTGCTCGGTGAGCAGCCGGACGACCTCGCCGCCGACCGTCCCGCAGCCCAGCAGGGCGACCCTGATCACGCGTTCGTCCACAGTAGACACTTGCTAGACCTCCAGGCGCAGCATGTCGTCCGTCGTCTCCCGCCGCAGCAGCACGCGGGCGCTGCCGTTGCGCACGGCCACCACCGCGGGCCGCGGCTGCCGGTTGTACCCGCTGGCCATCGAGTAGCAGTACGCCCCGGTGGCCGCCACGGCGAGCAGGTCGCCGGGAGCAAGGGTGTCCGGGAGCCAGCAGTCGCGGACGACGATGTCGCCGGACTCACAGTGTTTTCCCACGACCCGGGACAGCGCGGCGGCGGCCTGGCCGTCCCCGTCGTCGTCCGCGGACCGGGATACGAGACGGCAGTCGTACACCGCGTCGTAGAGCGCGGTGCGGATGTTGTCGCTCATACCGCCGTCGACGCTGACGTAGCGGCGGGCGGCCTTGTCGCCGAGCGAGACGTCCTTGATGGTGCCGACCTCGTACAGCGTGATCGTGCCGGGGCCGGCGATGGCGCGGCCCGGCTCGCCTGCGATCTTCGGCACCGGAAGGCCCGCGTACTCGCATTCCTTGCGGACGATCTCGCGGATCTGCGTGATCATCTGCGCGGGCGGCGGCGGGTTGTCCTTGTCGGTGTAGGCGATACCGAAACCACCGCCGAGGTCGACGATCGACAGCTGGTCGAGCAGCTCGGTGCCGTGCTCCTTGGCGAGTTCGGCCAGCAGGCCGACCACGCGGCGGGCGGCGACCTCGAACCCGTCGGCGTCGAAGATCTGCGAGCCGATGTGGCTGTGCAGGCCGATCAGCTTCAGCGACGGCGCGTTGAGCACGCGGCGCACGGCCTCGGCCGCGTCACCGGAAGCCAGCGAGAAACCGAACTTCTGGTCCTCGTGCGCGGTCGCGATGAATTCGTGCGTATGCGCCTCGACGCCGACGGTCACCCGGATGAGGACGTTCTGCACGACGTCGTGCCGGGCGGCGACGTCGGCCAGCCGCGCGATCTCGTAGTAGGAGTCGACCACGACCGTGCCGACGCCCGCTTCGACGGCGGCTTCCAGCTCGGGCAGCGACTTGTTGTTGCCGTGGAAGGTGATCCGCTCCGCCGGGAAGTTCGCGCGCTGCGCCACGGCGAGCTCGCCGCCGCTGCAGACGTCCAGGCTCAGCCCCTGCTCGGCCACCCAGCGGGCGATCTCGATGGAGAGGAACGCCTTGGACGCGTAGTGCACGAGCGCCGGGTCGTCGAACGCCTCGGCGTAGTCGGCGCAGCGGGACTTGAAGTCGGCCTCGTCGACGACGAACAGCGGCGTGCCGTACTTCTCGGCGAGTTCGCGGACGTCGACCCCGGCGATGCGGACGACACCGTCACCGCCGCGGAAAGTGTTGCGGGGCCAGACTTTCGGGTACAGCCTGTCGAGTTCTTCGGGACTCGACGGCGGGAAACCGGAGGCGTCGGCGTGGGGGTAGACGTCGGCGTGGCGGGGGCCCGCGGGGTGAGCCATTCTTCGTTACATCCGTTCCGGAGCAGAGACACCGAGCACGTTGAGGCCGTTCGCCAGCACCTGGCGGGCGGCCTGGCACAGCGCGAGCCGGGCGAACGTGAGGGGGGTGGCCTCCTCGTCGCCCTGGGGAAGAACACGGCCCACGGTGTAGAACTTGTGGTACGCGCCGGCGAGTTCTTCGAGGTACCGGGCGACGCGGTGCGGTTCGCGCAGCTGTGCGGCCCGGCGGAGGACGGTCGGGAATTCGCCGATCGTGCGGATCAGATCGCCCTCGGCGGGCAGCGTAAGCAGGCCGAAGTCCACTTCGCCATCGGATTTCAGGCCCAGGTCGGAAGCGTTGCGCTGCAACGAGGCCAGCCGCGCGTGGGCGTACTGGACGTAGTAGACCGGGTTGTCGTTGGAGTGCTTGCGAAGCAGGTCGAGGTCGATGTCCAAAGTGGAATCGACCGAGTAGCGGATCAGCTCGTAGCGGGCCGCGTCGACGCCGACGGTGCCGACCAGGTCCTCCATGGTGATCACGGTGCCGGCGCGCTTGCTCATCCGGACCGGTTTGCCCTCGGAGACCAGGTTGACCATCTGGCCGATCAGCACCTCCACGACGGCCGGGTCGTCACCGAAGGCGGCCGCGGCGGCCTTGAGGCGGGCGATGTAGCCGTGGTGGTCCGCGCCGAGCATGTAGATGCAGAGGTCGAAGCCGCGTTTGCGCTTGTCCTGGAAGTAGGCGAGGTCACCGGCGATGTAGGCCGGGTTGCCGTCCTTCTTGATGACGACGCGGTCCTTGTCGTCGCCGTGCTCCTTGGACTTGAGCCACCAGGCGCCGTCTTCGAAGTACAGGTTCCCGGAGTCCTTCAGCTGCTGGACCGAGGACGACACCGCGCCGGACTCGTGCAGCGAGTTCTCGTGGAAGTAGACGTCGAAATCGGTGCCGAAATCGTGCAGGCTCTGCTTGATCTCGGTGAACATCAGCTCGATGCCGACCCGGCGGAAGGTCTCGGCCCGCTCGTCGTCGGGCAGCGACAGCACGCTCGGCTCCTGGCGGATGACCTCGGCGGCGATGTCGTTGATGTAGCCGCCCGCGTAGCCGTCCTCGGGGGCGGGCTCGCCCTTGGCGGCGGCGATCAGGGACCGGACGAAGCGGTCGATCTGCGCGCCGTGGTCGTTGAAGTAGTACTCGCGGGTGACCTGGCCGCCCTGCGCGGACAGCACGCGGCCCAGCGCGTCGCCGACCGCGGCCCAGCGGGTGCCGCCGAGGTGGATCGGGCCGGTCGGGTTCGCCGAGACGAACTCGAGGTTGATCTTGACGCCCGCCAGCGCGTCGCCGAGGCCGTACTTCTCGCCGGCGTCGAGCACCTGCTGGACGATCTGGCCCTGCGCGTCGGCGGCGAGCCGCAGGTTGAGGAAGCCCGGCCCGGCGACCTCGGCCGAGTCGATGCCGTCGGTGGCCGAGAGCGCCTCGGCCAGCGCGTCGGCGAAGTCACGGGGCTTCATCCCGGCCTTCTTGGCCACCTGCAGCGCCAGGTTGGTCGCGTAATCGCCGTGCTCGGGGTTGCGGGGACGTTCGATCGTCACCTTCTCCGGCAGCACGGAATCGTCGAGGCCGCGCGCGGTGAGAACCTGCACGGCGGAGTTACGGACCAGGTCGGCGAGAGCTGCGGGAGTCACTCGCGGAATTCTAGGTGTGACCTGGTCCGGGCTTCGCAGCGACCGCCGGAAGGTGTGAGCCAAGCCGGTGATCTTCCGGCTGTTCACGGTGATCAGACGCGCGGTCTCTACACTGGCCCGCGCAGGGACCACCCCCTTTGGAGAACGCAGGAGCCATGGCTAACGGGACAACCAGAAAAAAGGGCGCGTCGTCGAAGAACGCCATGAAGGCCGCCCGTAGTTCCGTCGTGTCCAAGAAGGGCACGCCCTGGGGCACGATCATCGCCGTCGTGGCGATCGTCGCCCTGGCGGCCTCGGTGGTCACCTATTACATGATCGCTTCCGCGCCGAAGCGCGATCAGAAGACCCGCGAAGAGGCCGCGGCCGCCTTCGCCCCCTCGCAGCAGGACCCGGACCCGTCCAAGCGCATCCCCGGCGTGACCACGGCCACCTACGAGGGCTCCGTGCACGTCACGGCCGCCGAGCGGGTCGCCTACGACAAGACCCCGCCCTTCGGTGGTCCGCACGACCAGGCCTGGGCCGCGTGCAACGGCGTCGTCTACGAAAAGGCCGTCCGCAACGAGAACATGGTCCACGGCCTCGAGCACGGCGCGGTCTGGATCGCCTACAACCCGGCGCAGATCACCGGCGAGGCGCTGGACCTGCTGAAGGTGCGCGTCGAGGGCAAGCCGTACATGGTGATGTCGCCGTACCCGAACCTGGACAAGCCGATCTCCGTGCAGTCCTGGGGTCACCAGCTGAAGCTGGACTCCGCCTCCGACGAGCGGATCGACCAGTTCGTCGCCGCGCTGCGCACCAACCCGTTCGGCGCGTACCCCGAGCGTGACGCCACCTGCGACGCGCAGATCGAGCCGGGCGACTTCGACCCGACGCCGCCGGGTCCGGACGCGAAGCCGATGGACTACAAGGGCACCGCGGGTACGCAGCAGGACCAGCCCGGCGCCGGACAGAGCGGCGTGCCTTCCGTGCCCGCCACCCAGCCCTCGGCGCCCGCGAGCAACTAGTGAGCCAAGTGGACCCCGATCTCCAGTACGTCGACGAACCGGACGACACCTCGCGGTCGACCAAGAGCCGATGGCTGGTGATCGGGGCCGCCCTGGTCGTCATGCTGATCGTCGGCTTCGGCCTCGGCGCGCTGACGACCAGGCTGATCGACTCCGAGCCGGAGCAGAAGACGCCGGGCGCGGGCTCGGTCGAGGTCGGCTTCGCGCAGGACATGTCGGTGCACCACCTCCAGGCCGTCACCATGGCGGGCTGGGCGCGGGACCACACGACCGATCCGGCGATCAAGACCCTCGCGTTCGACATCGAGCGCACGCAGACCGGCCAGGTCGGCCGGATGAAGGGCTGGCTGGGCCTGTGGGGCCAGCCCGAGCAGACGACCGGCGCCTACATGACCTGGATGACCGAGCCGTCCGGCCACGGCGGGCACGGCGGCGCCGACATGAAAGCGTCGAACGGCGCTCCGATGCCGGGGATGGCGACGTCGGCCGAACTGGCCAAACTGCGGTCGCTGACCGGCAAGGAGATGGACGTCTTCTTCCTCCAGCTGATGCTGCGGCACCACCAGGGCGGGACGGCGATGGCCCAGTACGGCCACGACCACACGTCGATCGCGGACGTGAAGTCGCTGACGCAGAGCATGCTGGTCTCGCAGGGCGCCGAGGTCACGCTGATGAAGGGGCTCCTTCAGGAACGCGGTGCGGCGCCCCTTCCCGCCTGACACTATGCATTTCGTCCTCTGGATGCGGTAGTTCGCGTTGCCAACTACCGCGTCCAGAGGACGAAATGCGTCAGGGGGCTACCAGGAGAGTTCCCGGCAGCGTTGAGCGCATTGGGGCACTTCTATCTGCAGGGTCGCGTGCTCGATGGAGTAGCGGTTCGCCAGGAGGTTCTGCGCCTCGGTCAGCACCTCGGCCTGCTCCACGGTCGGCGCGATGGTGAGGTGCGCCGAAGCGACCTCCATCCCCGAGGTCAGCGTCCAGACGTGCAGGTCGTGGACGTCCTCGACGCCCTTCAGCCCGCCGAGTTCGGCCTGGATCCCGGCGACGTCGACGCCCTTCGGCGCGTGCTGGAACAGGATCCGCAGGGCGCGGCGAGCGAGGGCGTACGTGCGGGGCAGGACGAAGAGGCCGATCGCGACACCGATGATCGGGTCGGCGTAGCGCCAGCCGGTCAGCAGCGTGATCGCGCCGCTCAGCAGCACACCCACGGAACCGATGAGGTCGGCGAGGACTTCGAGGTACGCGCCGCGGACGTTGATGCTCTCCTCGGCGCCCTTGCGCAGGATCAGGAACGAGACGATGTTCGCGACGAGACCGGCGGCCGCGGCCAGCAGGACGGGCAGGCCGGGCACGGCGGGCGGGTCGCTGATCCGGCCGATGGCCTCGACCAGGACGTAACCCGCGACGCCGAACAGCAGGATGGCGTTGGCCAGTGCCGCGAGCACTTCGGCCCGGTAGAACCCGAACGTGCGGGTCAGCGTCGGGCCGCTCCGCCGGGCGAGCAGGATCGCCGCCAGCGCCATGCCGACACCGAGGACGTCGGTGAACATGTGCGCGGCGTCGGAGATCAGCGCGAGCGAGCCGGTGGCGAACCCGACGACGAACTCCATGACCATGAAGCCGGCGCCGATGACCAGCGCGATCGTCAGGCTCTTGAGGTAGCGGCCTGACGCGCTCGACGGCGAGGCCGTTCCATGCCCGTGCCCGTGACCCATTGCTCCGCCTCTCGTGAAGTCGACAGGCCGAATATATTGTCACATGCGCATATGTGCAATACAGGTGAGCCTAAGTTCACCATGTCCTAAGCCACACAAGGAAGCCATCCCCCAGGAGGGCCTTCCCGAAACCTGGAATCGCCACGCACCGCTACCGAAGCGAGCGGAAGAACCCCCGCAACTGGCCGACGAAGACGTCCGGCCGCTCGAAGGCGGCGAAGTGGCCGCCCGCGGGCAGCACCTCGTACCAGCGAAGATCGGTGTAGCGCAGCTCCGCCCAGCGCCGCGAGGGCCGGATGATCTCGCGCGGGAAGATCGAGATACCCGAAGGAACTTCAACGACCGAGACGTCCCGCGCCTTGCCCTCCCAGTAGATCCGCGCCGACGAGGCCGCCGTCGCGGTGAACCAGTAGACGGAGATCGCGTCGAGCATCTGCCGCCACGACAGCGCGGTCTCCGGCGAGCCGTCGTTGTCGGTCCACTCCCAGAACTTCTCCGCGATCCACGCCGCCTGCGCGGCGGGCGAGTCGGTGAGGCCGTAACCGAGCGTCTGCGGCCGCGTGGCCTGCTGCTGCGCGTACGCCGACCCGACCTCGCGGAACCGCGCCAGGTCGCTGAGCGCCGCCTTCTCCTCGGCCGTCGGTTCACCGAGGACGGCCTCGTCGTACGGGACACCCGCCATGTTCACGTGGACACCGATCAGCCGCTCCGGCGCGATCTTGGCGAGCATGTTCGTCACCCCGGCGCCCCAGTCACCGCCCTGAGCCGCGTAGCGCTCGTAGCCGAGCCGCCCCATCAGCTCGTCCCAGGCCCGGGCGATGCGCTCGACGTTCCATCCCGTCGACGACGGCTTGTCACTCCAGCCGAACCCCGGCAGCGACGGCGCCACGACGTGGAAGGCGTCCGCCGGATCGCCTCCGTGCACGGCGGGATCGGTCAGCGGCCCGAGCACGTCGAGGAACTCCACGACCGATCCCGGCCAGCCGTGCGTGAGCACGAGCGGCGTCGCATCCGGCTCCGGCGAACGAACGTGCAGGAAGTGGATCCCGAGACCGTCCACAGTGGTCTTGAAACCCGGGAAAGCGTTGACACGCTCGGCCAAACCGAAGTCGTAGTCCTCCGCCCAGTACCGGCAGAGCTCCCGCGCGAACTCCAGCGGAACCCCCTGCTCCCAGCCGTCCACGGTGGCCGGCTCGGGCCAGCGCGTGGCGCGCAGCCGGGTGCGCAGGTCGGCGATGGCGGATTCGGCGATCCGCACTTCGAACGGCTCGATCATCGGGCCTCCCAGTTCGTCGATGACACCGACGCTACGCATTTCCGATGCGCACCGCCGTCGTCCGGCTCCGAACCAGGATCAGCAGGCTCCTCGATCCGCCGCACCGGCATCGGCCGGCTGGAAGGCCTGGTCAAAGACACACAGGACCCGTTCCTCGCGCCGCTGGACCGCGCCGAACGGGAGCAATCGACCAGCCCGCCGGCCCATGTGGTCGAGCACCACACCCCTTAACGACCACCACTCGTGAGACCCTGCGGGGACATGCGCTAAGCTTCCAACGTCGCCCAGGCGGCAACGCCCTCGTAGCTCAGGGGATAGAGCACTGCCCTCCGGAGGCAGGTGTCGCAGGTTCGAATCCTGCCGAGGGCACACAGATCGACCATACGGTTCAGCTGCACGTTTGTTCCATCGTTGCCGGGCGAGAGCCGCTAGGCGCCTTTTTCGTGATGACGGGTGCCCCATCCCTCGAAGAGAGCCGAAGCCAGCCAGTGACGGCTTTCAAAGGCCATATGCTCCGCTGTAACGCCACAACCCCCATCCGACGGACGCTTCGGGTCCGCTCCTCGCGTGAGCAGGTAAGCCGTGACATCCACGTGTAGTGGCTCCCCCGTCTGCGTGTGACTGTCGATCTCGACGTCGATGGCATGGTGCAACAACGTAAGCCCACCATGCTCTTCATTGATGTCAGCGCCGTCATCGAGGAGTTCACGAAGCAGCGGAAGATCACCCATCTCGACTGCCTGATGAGCAGGGCTCAAGTCATTCATCAAGGCTGATCCCCTTATCAAGTCCAGGTCCGTCCGACAGAGCATCGACGTACGTCGGATCAGCTTTGACGAAAGCGTCTCGAACCACATCGAACACTATTCCAACGTGCGCGAAAGAGCTTCCAAGCCTATCCCCCACGGGCCGGTATCGTGGACGAGGACCGTAAGTGCGCGAGGTATGGACGGTGAGGTTGCCGACGCGTTGTCCGGATCGCACACGACGGCGCCTCCGCGAGGTAACGTGCGCAACCCTGAGCAACTGACGGACGCGACAGTTTCTTAAAACGCGGGGATCGACGGCATCAGACGACGGAGCGGATCACCGGCCTCCTTCACATCCGCGCCTTCAGTACATCGATCTCACAGCCCGGCGCGGCCGGATCGAAGCCGTGCTCGATCAGCCAGCGGACCGCTCGCAGGCTTCGCAACGACCACCACGCGTGGATGACGTCGAGGTCCACGTCGGTGCCGTAGCCCGACAGGACGTCTCCGAGCCGGTCCTCGTGTCCGAGGGTCAAGGTCGCGAGGTCGAAGAGGGCATCGCCCCGCGCCGCCTCGGACCAGTCGATCACGCCGGTGATCTCGTCACCGTCGGCGAAGACGTGGGCGATCTGCAGATCGCCGTGCGTGAACACCGGCGTCCACGGCCGAAGCGCGGTTTCGGCGATCTGGCGGTTGCGCTCGACCAGTTTCGAGGGCAGGACTTTCTGCGTGATGAGCCATTCGCATTCGTCGTCGAGGTGCGCCGCGACCTCGTCGGGGCTTCGGCCCGGCCATGGCGGCAGCGGCGCGTCGTGCAGCGTCCGCAGGGCGGCGCCCGCCGCGGCCCATGCCTCCGGTGACGCGGTCGACGGACGGCCGAGGCGGCCGAGCGCTTCACCTGGCAGGGCGGCCAGCGCGAGCACGGGCGGCTTTCGCCACAGGACCTCCGGGGTCGGGATCGGCGCCATGGCCATCGCCGCCACTTCCACGTCGGTGCGCGTTTGATCCGCGTCGATCTTCAGGAACACGTCACCGGCGCGCACGGTCGCGCAATCATGGTGGGCGACGACCACCTGAACCTCGTCCACAGCGATCAGTATCGCCGCATACGGCGGGTGGCGGAAATCATCCGACGACCGGGAAAGAATAATCGCGAAGTATTCGCCGAGCCGTCGCCGGAATTCACGTGGACGTATTTCACCGAGCGGTTTATGGGCTTCCCTCCGTCGACAGGTCAAGTCCAGGTTGCGTGGCTTCCGCGCTCCCGTCAAGCGATTTGCTTCCGTTCGGCCGCATGACGACGGACAGTAGCCGAGAACACGAGGCGCCGTCGAACACCCTGGCGACGCCACGATCGCGACTCGCGGACCTTGACAACCACTCGCACCAGCTCGAATATTGAAAAGGTTTGATATTCACCAAGTGTCCTGGGGGCTGGAAGATGTTAAACTGGCATAAGGAGAAAACTGCGGACGGCACGCAGATCCCCGTCGCCAGAAGGGAAGACGAGTGGGTCGCGGTCGGCTCCGACCCGCCGCTCGGCGAGGTCGTCGAGGTCCCGCTCGACGCGTTGTCCGTGCACGACACTGACACACCGCGAGCGGCGGGGGTCGACCCCGCGTACGCACGGGTGCTCGCGGAAACGGATGCCCCGCTGCCGCCGATTCTCGTCCATCGTTCCACGATGCGGGTGATCGACGGAACGCATCGGCTCGAGGCGGCGAAGCTGAAGAACGCCACCGCGATCGACGTCCAGTTCTTCGACGGGGACGAGCAGGCGGCCTTCATCCTCGCCGTGAAGACGAACATCGCGCACGGCCTGCCGCTTTCCCTCGCCGACCGCAAGGCCGCCGCCTGCCGGATCCTCGGCACCCGCCCCCACTGGTCCGACCGGTCGATCGCGGCGGTCACCGGCCTTTCACACAAGACGGTCGGCAAGTTGCGCCGGCGTTCGAGTGGGGAAGTTCCCCAGTCGAACGCCCACGTCGGCCGCGACGGCCGCGTCCGCGCGCTCGATCCGGCGCAGGGCCGCCGTCGTGCCCACGAGCTGCTCACGAGCAACCCCTCCGCTTCGATCCGTGAAATCGCGCGAGGCGCGGGGGTTTCCCTCGCGACCGCGCACGACGTACGGCATCGGCACCTGCAGGGTGAGAAGAGTCCGGGACGCGTCGCCCCCAGGCCGCGCACCCGCCCGGCCGAAGGCGGCGAGCAGACGGGAACGGACACCCAGGCGGCCGTGGAACGGCTCCGCTCGGACCCCACGATCCGGTACACCGAGTCCGGCCGCACCCTGGTTCGCTTGCTGGACGGACATCTGAACGACCGGGACGAATGGGACCAGGTCGCCAGGAACATCCCCGAACACCGGCTGGAATTGATCTCCGAACTCGCCAGGGCGCGCGCGGAGGATTGGCGGCAGTTCGCGGAACTGCTGAAGAAGCGCAAGCGCTGACCTGACGACGGAGGGGGCTTTCCGCGCACGCGACGCGCGGAAAGCCCCCTTCGCGGCGTTCCACGGTGATCTTTCCTCACATAACCGCGAAATAATCGACGAAGACCCGCGTCCCGGACTGTTGCGGATCGCGGAGGATTCGGGCGACAATGGTGTCGAATCGCCAGTCCGGACGCCAGATCCGGGCGCACTGGGAGGCGCGACGGCGAGCACACTGGGGTGTTTTCCGCTGTCGTGATCATCGAATGGAACGCCGCTTTCGCATGCGGTGAAATCGCCATCAAGCATTCATCCGGCCGCGCGCTCGTGCGCGGATTCAGCAAAGGGGACACATGAACGCGGAAGACGCGCGGGCGGAATTGCGTCAGCAGATTTTCTCGCTGCTGACCGAGGTCGCGGGCGGTGTTCTGGAGAACCAGACCATCGAAGCGGACACGGAGTTCCCCGAGACGGGGATGAGCTCCATCGAGTACCTGGCGCTCATCGAGAAGATCGAGACGAAGCTCGACGTGTTCATCGACCTCGAAGAGAACGAGGATCTGACCACTGTGGACAAGTTCTGCGACTACCTGCTCGAACAGGTGCCGTCCGCCTGAAGCAGCACGATCTTCCACCTCCGGACAAAGGATTGAGATGAACGCAAAGGCATTCGGCTGCTTCCTGCCTCCCTTTCACGACCCTTCGGTCAGTCCGCACGCGTCGTTGAAGCGCGACATCGAACTGTGCGGCCTCGTCGACGACCTGGGTTTCGACGAGATCTGGCTCGGTGAGCACCATTCCAGCGGCTGGAGCACGCTCAGCTCGCCCGAAAT
Organism: Amycolatopsis sp. PSD-21; assembly: GCF_055561455.1. Taxonomy (NCBI): domain Bacteria; kingdom Bacillati; phylum Actinomycetota; class Actinomycetes; order Pseudonocardiales; family Pseudonocardiaceae; genus Amycolatopsis; species Amycolatopsis sp. PSD-21. Next base: position 7,640,978 of record NZ_CM145712.1, read on the forward strand.
GCTGATGGCGGCGCTGGCCCGCGAAACGCGCCGGATCCGGTTCGCCACGGGAGTGATCCCGCTGCCCTACCACCACCCTTTGCATGTCGCGGAACGGATCACGCTGCTCGATCACCTCACCGCCGGCCGGGCGATCCTGGGTGTCGGCACGGGAACCTACGTCCACGACATGGAAATGATCGGGGTGGACCCGGCGTCGGTTCGCGACCATTTCCGTGCGGCGTTGGGGACCGTGCAAGCTCTTCTCAACGGCGAGACGGTCAACACCACGACGCCGTGGTTCACGGTGAAGAAAGCCGTGCTCCAGCTTCAGCCGCTGAGGGGTCCCGGCACCATCGAGACCGTCGTCGCGTCCTCGCTGAGCCCGGCCGGAATCGAGCTCCTGACCGACACGGCGACGACCCCGACCGTCCACGTGGCACCGCCGTGGGGCGCCATCCGGCCCGGCATGGACCCGGACCCGGTCGGCGCGCTGATCGAGCGCATCGACGCGTACCGGAACAAATCCGCGGGAGGGACACGGATCCGGTGCAACGTCTTCGTCCACATCGCGGACTCTCCCGCCGAAGGTGTCGAAGAACTGCTTGAAGGCTTTTCCGCGCTCCGCCGCGGCCTGTACCGGGGCACGCTGGGCATGCCCATCCCGGATTCGCCGGTCGCGCACCGCAAGACGTTGCAGAACCTCGTCGACACGGGCGGGTTCATCGTCGGCGACGCCGCGACCTGCGCCGCCAGGATCCGCGATCTGGTGGACCGGATCGGCGACCCGGTGTCGCTGAACTTCTTCGTGCCCAGGTGGATTTCGCACCGCGCGACCCTCGACCAGCTGACCGCGCTCGCGCACGAGGTCGTGCCCGCCCTCGTCGGCGGCTACGACGGCACGACCGAATCGCTCCGGCTCACGTCGGAAGAGGCCGCCCGCCAACTGAAATCCCGGACCGAGCTGGTCGGCAACGGAGGTGACAAATGAGCACCGCGCCGGTGAAACTGGACTTCAGTTCCGACGAGTTCCTGGCCGACCCTTGGCCCATCTACAAGGAGCTCCGGCGGTCGGATCCGGTGCACTGGTCGGCGGCGTTCAACGCCTTCCTGGTCACCAGGTTCGAAGACGTCCAGGCCCTGCTGGCCGACCGCGAAGTCGGCAGCGGGTTCCCGATGCGCAGCAGCCGCCGCCTGTTCGGCCGGACGTTGCTGGACACCGACGGACCCCGCCACCGCGATCTGCGGAAGCTGTTCATGCCGCTGTTCGCGGGCGCGTCGGTGAAACGGCTGCGCACGGAGATCCTCATCCCCGCGGTGGACCAGGTCCTCGACTCGATCGAGGCCGAAATGGGTGCCAGGGACGAAGTCGACGTCGAGTTCATGGAGCGGGTCGCGGTCGGGGTGCCCTACGCGATGGTCACCCGGTTGTTCGGGTTGCCGCCGGAGGACGCGGCCTGGCTGCGTCCCCGGGTGCTGCCGCTGGCGGGTGCGATCGAGTTCCCCGCGACCTCGCTGGATTCGGCGCTCGCGGCCAAGGCGGAGCTGATCGACTACCTGAAGGGCAAACTCGCCGACCGCCGCGAGGGCGACCGGATGCCGTTCCTCGATCTCGTGTTCCCGCCGGGTGAACCGCTCGACGAATCCATGCTGGGCACCGCCACGCTCTTCCTGCTCGCCGGCACCGAGACGAGCGTCGCGACCATCGGCAAGATCATGTACGCGGTGCTCGCGCACAATGTCGACCTGTCGGCCCTGGCCGATCAGGAGTACCGGACCCAGGTGGTGCGCGAGACACTGCGGTGGGAACCGCCGAGCCACACCATCCTCCGATACGCGTCAAGGGACCTGAACCTGCACGGGGTGGACGTCCCGCGCCGGTCCGCGCTCCTGCTGTCGCTGGGCAGCGCCAGCCGCGACGAGAACGCGTTCGAGGACCCGGACTCCTGGCGCCCCGAGCGGACCGACCAGCGGCTGCTGGCGTTCTCGTCGGGCCCGCACACCTGCCTGGGCATCCAGCTGGCGCTGGCGGAGTTCGACACGCTGTTCGAGCGGTTGTCGCACCGGTTCGGCGGCGTCCGGCTCAGCGGCTCGCTCGACGGCGTCCGGCCGGGGTTCTGGCGGCTGCGGGAACGCGGCCACATCTTCCGGCGGCCCGATCACCTCCATGTCCGGCTGGAGCGCGAACGCGATGCCTGACGCGCTCACCGTTCCCTACGATCTGACGGCCGAACTCGCTGCCGAACCCTCCGAGTACCAGCGCGCGAAGGTGGTGCTCGCCGCGTTCGCGGTCACCTTGAGCCGGTGGACGGCGGCGAGCGAGGTCGCGATCTCGGTCGCCGGGCGGGTGATCCGGGTCCAGGTCGACGACAAGGCGCGCGTCGAGGACTTCCTGGGCTCGATCCACCCGGTCGGCGTCGCCGAGGACGGGCCGGTGGATGTCGTGCTCGCCTCCCTGCACGCGGATCTGCGGTCCGGGGAGGCCCGCTTCGTCACCGAGGTGCCCGACGCCGAGCACGGTTTCCTCGCCGACGTCGCCACCGCGGTGGGCGAGCTGGCCTTTCTCGACGGTTCGCTGGAGGACGTGCGCTGCATCGCGCCGGAACGCCGCCGGATCCTCGACGCGCTGGCCGGCGCCGACCTTCCACCGGCGGACATCGAAACCCTGTTCCTGGAGCAGGTGCGGCTTCACCCGGAGCAGGTCGCGGTCCGTGACGCGAGCGCCGAGCTGACCTACGGGCGGCTCGCGCGGGCGGCCGACCGGTACGCGGGCGTCCTGCGTCGCGCCGGGGTCCGGCCCGGTGACACGGTGCTCGTCGCGACCAAGAGGTCGGTCGGGGAGATCGTCGCGTTGCTCGCGATCGTCCGTGCCGGAGCCGCGTACGCGGGGTTCGACGACGACGCGCCGGAAGCCCGGTTGGCGCGGATCATCGGCAAGCTGGCGCCCGCCGCCGCGGTGGTCGACGCCACCACGGCGGACCATCCCGTTCTGCGCGGGCTCACCCTGGTCGATACCTGGATCGCCGGCGAGGAAGCCGGCGCGGATCCCGAACCGGCTCCCGCCCACGACAATCCACAAAGGACCGCGTACGTCGCGTTCACCTCGGGGTCCACCGGTGAACCGAAGGGCGTCGTCGTCCCGCATCGCGCGGTCACGCGGCTCGCGCGGACGACGGAGCTCCAGCCGCGCCCGGGTGACCGTGTCCTGCGGATGGCGCCGCTGGCCTTCGACGCGTCGACGTACGAGATCTGGGTGACCTTGCTCAACGGCGCGACACTGGAGGCCTTTCCCGGACGGCTTCCGACGGTCAGGGCGCTCGAGAAGTTCTTCGTCGAGCGGAAGGTCTCCGTCGCCTGGCTGACCGCCAGCCTGTTCCGGCTGGTCGCGAACTCCCGGCCGCAGGCGCTCGCCGGACTCCGCTGGCTGCTGAGCGGAGGCGAGGTCGTACCGCACGACGCGGCGGCGCGGGTGCTCGGGTCCTACCCGGGGCTGGTGCTCACGAACGGCTACGGGCCCACCGAGAACACCACGTTCACGACCACGCACACCGTGCGCGGCAGCGCGGAGATCGACGGCCCCCTGCCCATCGGGAGGCCGATCGCCGGCACGAAGGTCTTCGTGCTCGACCGGAACGCCCGGCTCGTCCCGCCCGGCGGCGTCGGCGAGCTGTACGCGGCCGGAGCGGGCCTGGCCGACGGGTACCTGGACGACGAGACCGAGACGAAGCGGCGCTTCGGCCACTTCTCCCCCGATGTGGACGAACGCCTGTACCGCACGGGAGATCTGGTCCGGCTCGCCCCGGACGGGAACGTGGTCTTCCTCGGCCGCGCGGACAAGCAGGTCAAACTCGACGGGCATCGCATCGAAACCGAGGAGATCGCCACCGTCCTCGCCGGTCACCCCGGTATCCGCGACGCCGTGATCGTCGTTTCCCGGCAGGAGAACCAAAGTCCTCAGCTCGTGGCGGCCATCGTCGTGCGGCCCGGCAAGGACACCGGACCCCGCACCTTGCGGGCGTTCCTGTCGCGGCTGCTCCCGAGCTACGCGTTACCCGCCCTCTGGGTGGTGGTCGACGAGATCCCGCTGACCCGCAACGGGAAAGTCGACGAACAGGCCCTGATCGCGAACGCCCGATGAAGGAGAAATCGATGAGGTTGTCGCTCGGGCAGGAGCGGCTGTGGCTGGTGCAGCAACTCGACCGGACCAGCGCCGCGTACAACATCCCGATCGTCTTCCGGTTCCACCACGGTGTCGACTTCGCCGTGCTCGACCGGGCGCTCGGCGCGCTCGTCGAACGGCATCCGGTGCTGCGCTGGCGGTTCGTCGTGGACGAGTCCGGGACGCCCGCCGCCGTGCCGACCCCGGGTTTCCGCATCCCGGTGGCCCGGCGCACCGCGGCCGACGACGACTGGCGGAAGCACACGGCCGATCTGGTCAGCGAGCCGTTCGACCTCGCGGCGGCGCCGCCCATCCGCGCGATGGTCGTCGAATGCGCCGACGGCTCGGCGGTGTTGTGCGTGGTGAACCACCACATCATCACCGACGGGCGGTCCATCCAGATCGTGACCGAGGACGTCGTCAAGCTGTACCGTTCGGAGACTCCAGCGCCGCTGGAGGTGACTTACGAGGAGTACGTCGCGTCGCAGCGCGCGGCCGCCGATTCGGTGGCGGAGCACATCGACTACTGGCGGCGTGAGCTCGACGGATTCGAGCCGCTTCGGCTGCCGGCGGACCGGCCGCGTTCGGGCAACCCCGGCTTCGCGGGCGACCACGTCGATTTCGAATTGCCCGCCGACCTGACGAAAGCCTTCAGTTCCTTCGCGCTGCGGAACCGTTGCGCGCTGTCCAGTGCCGTGGCCGCGGTGTTCCAGGCCCTGCTGTCCCTCCATTCAGGACAGGAGGACATCACGATCGGCACGGTACTGGCCGGTCGGGACGACCGCAGGTTCGCCGACGTCCTCGGCTTCTTCGTGAACACCGTGGTGCTGCGCGCCCGCATCACGCCGTCGATGTCGTTCCGCGAGCTGCTGAAGGTGACGCGCACCAAGATGGTCGACGCCTACGCCCATCAGCAGGCACCGTTCGACCAGGTGGTCGCGGAAGTCCGGCCGGAACGGGACGCCGGGCGCAACGCGATCTTCGACGTCGTGGTCGTGCACAACGGCGAGATCCCCGCCGACGGCGAAGACGAGATCTCCAGCGTGCCATGGGCCGGGGTGGCGACCCGGTTCGATCTGGAACTGGTCACCCATGTGCAGGACGGGAAGTTGCACGGCTCTCTGGTGTTCCGCACCAGCCTTTTCGACCGCTCCACCGCCACCCGGCTCGTCGGCAGGCTCGTCCGGCTGGTCGAACACATGCTGGAACACCCCGACGAGCCGCTTTTCGAGGCATTGCGCGGGCAGCTCGACTACTGGCGCAAAAAACTCGACGGCCTGCCCGCGGCGCTGGAGCTGCCGACGGACCGCGCACGCCCGCCGGTGGCGTCCTATCGCGCCGGCTCGCTCTCCTTCACCGTGGATCCGCATGTCCGTGAAGCGGGCCGCCGTCATGACGCCACCCTGTTCATGACCCTGCTGGCGGCCTTCGACGTCGTACTGTCCCGCTACGCCCGCACCACCGACGTCACGGTCGGTGTTCCCGCGCCCGAGGCGAAGATGCTGGTGCTGCGCACCGACCTTTCCGGCGATCCCACTTTCGCGGAGCTGCTCGGCCGCGTGCGGGAGACCACGCTCGGCGCGTACGCGAACCAGGACGTCCCCTTCGAGCGTCTCGTCGAGGAATTCGCGCCGCGACAGGACTTCAGCCGCAATCCTCTAGCCCAGGTCGTGCTCCGGGTGGTGGACGAGCCGTTGTCGGCCGTCGCACCGGCCGGGAGCCGCTCGGAACCGTTCGATCTCGAATGCCTCGTGTCGGACCGGGCCGGGGTGCTGGAGGCGCGGATCGACTACAACGCCGAAGTGTTCGACCAGGTCACGATCGAACGCTTCGTCCGGCACTTCCGGCGGCTGCTCGCGTCCGCCGTGGCCGAGCCCGAACGGCCGCTTTCCGCTTGGCCGATGATGGGCGATTCCGAGGTCCGCCTGCTGACCGAGGACTGGAACGCCACGACCACCCAGCTGCCCTCCCCGGCGACGGTGCCCGCGGTGTTCGCCGCACAGGTGCGCGACCGTCCACAAGCGACAGCGCTGGTCTGCGGCGACGATTCCGTGACGTACGAGGAACTCGACGTCCGGTCCAACCGGCTCGCGCACCGGCTGCGCACGCTGGGCGCCGGACCGGGGACCGTCATCGGGGTCTGCCTGCCGCGCTCCCCCGGCCTGATCACCGCGTTGCTCGCGATCCTCAAGACCGGCGCCGCCTATCTGCCGATCGACCCGGAGTATCCCGAGGAGCGCCAACGGCTCCTGCTCGCCGACGGCCGGGCGCGGTTGGTGATCACGACCGATCTGATCGCCGATCCCACGCTCGACCAGGAACCATCGGCCGCCCTCGAGACCGAGGTAGGCCCGCGCGACCTGGCCTATGTCATCTACACCTCCGGCTCGACCGGCCGTCCCAAAGGCGTCGAGATCGAGCACCGGTCGATCATCCGGCTGGTCACCGGGCTGCCGGACGGCATCCTCGGCCCGGACGAGGTGGTGCTGCACGCGTCGGCGATCTCCTTCGACGCGGCCACCTTCGAGATCTGGGGCGCTCTGCTCACCGGAGCGACCTGCGTCGTCTCCACCGAACGAGTGCTCACCGCCCGGCCGCTCGCGGACGCGATCACCCGGCACCGGATCAGCACGGCGTGGCTGACCTCGTCGTTGTTCAACCACATCGTCGACGAGGACACCGCGGCGCTGACCGGGCTCCGGAATCTGCTCGTCGGCGGTGAAGCGCTGTCCGTCACCCATGTCCGCCGTGCCGTCGCCGCGCTGCCCGGCACGAAGTTCTTCAACGGATACGGCCCCACCGAGTGCACGACGTTCGCCACGTGTCACCCGATCACCGCCCCTGTTCCCGAGAACGCCAAGGGAATCCCGATCGGCCGTCCGCTCGGGAACACGCGGGTCTACGTCCTCGACGAGCGTGGCGGGCTCACGCCGACCGGGGTGCCGGGCGAACTCCACGTGGCGGGCCCCGGTGTCGCCCGGGGCTATCGGGGACAGCCGGAACTCACCGAGGAACAGTTCGTCCCCCACCACGAGCCGACCGGTGAGCGGCTCTACCGGACCGGGGACGTCGTGCGGTACAACGCCGACGGCGATCTCGAGTATCTCGGCCGCGTCGACGACCAGGTCAAGATCCGCGGCTTCCGCGTCGAACCCCGCGAGATCGAAGCCGCGCTGCTGGCCCGGCCGGAGATCACCCAGGCCGCCGTCGTCGCCCTTGAGGACGGCTCGGGTCAGAAGCGGCTCGTCGCCTATCTCAAGGGCAACGTCGACGGCACCGCTCTGCGTGCGGAGCTGCGCCGGGAGCTGCCGGAGTACCTGGTGCCCTCTGCGTTCGTGTCGCTTCCCGAACTCCCGTTGACCATCAACGGGAAACTGGACGTCCGGGCGCTGCCGGAACCCGGAGACGGCACCCGTGCGGACGAGGCCGCCCCGCCGCGAAACCCGACCGAGGAGAAGCTGGCGGCGATCTGGGCGCAGGTCCTCGGCCGTGAAACCGTCGGCAGGGACGAGAGCTTCTTCGACGTCGGCGGGCATTCCCTGAAGGCCGCGCAACTCGCGGTCCGGATCGGGGAGACCCTGCGGATCGACCTGCCACTGCGGACGCTGTTCGAGCGGCCCACGATCGCGAAGCTGGCCGAAGAGATCAACGGCGACCGGCGGACCACCGTGCGTTCGTTCGATCCGCCGGCACTGTTGCGCGGTGTCCTCCCGGAGTCGTTGCCACCGCGGGGATCCGGTGCCGTGTCGGAAATACTGCTCACCGGTGCCACCGGATTCGTCGGGGCGTACCTGGTCCGCGAGCTGCTGGCGCGCGAGAACGTGCGGGTGCACTGCCTCGTCCGTGCCGCCGACGAACGGTCTGGATGGCGGCGGCTGCGCGAAAACCTGGACCGCTACGGCCTGCGGGACGACGTCGACGAGAACCGGATCAGCGTGATCCCCGGCGATCTCGCGGCACCCGGACTCGGGCTGACCGACACGGTGTTCGCGCGGCTCGCGGGCGAAATCGACCTGATCTGCCACAACGGCGCCTGGGTCGACGCGCTCTCCAGCTACGAACAACTCGAAGGCGCCAACGTGGGCGGCACCCGCGAGCTGATCCGGCTGGCGGCCACCACCCGGCTCAAGCGGCTGCAGTTCGTGTCGACCATTTCCGCCGGTGAGGAGAACGGCTCCCGCAGCGGATACGCGGAGACCAAGGCGCACGCGGAGCAGCTGGTCATCACCGCGTACGAGCGCGGGATACCGGCGGAGATCTGCCGTCTGCCCCGGATCGTCGGGGATTCGAGGACCGGGCAGGGGAACACGCGGGACATCATGCTGCGGGTGCTGCGGAACATCCTCGAACTCGGCGCCGCGCCCGACACCGAGATCGAGGAACCGTGGATCGCGGTCGACGAGACGGCGGGCGCGCTCGCCCGGCTCGGCCTGGACCGGCGGCCGGACGGCGGCCGGTTCGTGCTGGCGGGCGAACGGCCGATGCGGCTGACGTACCTGGTCGAGCTCCTGCGCAACGCCGGTACCGACATCGGCACCCTGCCCGTGGCGGATTGGCTCTCCGCTCTCGAAGCCCATTCCCCCGAGGAACACGCCATCCTCAAGCTGCTCTTCGGCTCCACTTCGTCGAGCGGCCGCCCGAGCAGCGAATTCGAGCCCGTCGTCGTGCCGAGCCCCGACGACGGCGCGCTGCTCCGTTACGTCGACCGAATGCTCGTCCGGACCACTGCTGAAGGGCTGTCGCGAAAATGACCCGTGAGAACCGGCCGGCCCTGTACCGGTCCATGAAACTGATCCGCGAGTTCGAAGAGCGCTGCCTGGCGATGGCCATCGCCGGGGAGATCGACGGCGGGATCCACCCGTACATCGGGCAGGAGGCCGTCGCGGTGGGCATCTGCGCGAACCTGACCGAACGCGACGGCATCACCAGCACCCATCGGGGCCACGGTCACGTGCTGGCGAAGGGCGCGGAACCGCGCCGCCTGCTCGCCGAACTCCTCGGCACCCTCGAAGGGTTCAACAAGGGCCGCGGCGGATCGATGCACGCGGCGGACATGAAGCTGGGCATCCTGGGCGCCAACGGAATCGTGGGCGCGGGCGGCGCGATCGCCTCCGGCGCCGCGTGGGCGGCCAAAGCCCGCGGCGATTCCGACGTCGTCGTCAGCTTCTTCGGCGACGGGGCGATGAGCCAGGGTGTCCTGCTGGAAGCCTTCAACCTGGCCGCGATCTGGTCGCTGCCGGTGCTGTTCGTCTGCGAGAACAACCAGTACGCGACGAGCCTCAAACTCGAAGCGGGGCTGGCGGGGGGCGCGGTCCGGCGCGCCGAAGGCTTCGGGCTGGTTTCACGCAGCGTCGACGGCATGGACGTCGAAGCGGTGGAGAGCGCCGCGGCCGAACTGCTCGAAGGGGTTCGCGCGGGGCGGGGCCCGGCGTTCCTGGAATGCCGGACGTACCGGTTCTTCGGGCACCATTCCGTGCTCGAACTCCTCGGGGTCGAGTTCCGCGACCCCGACGAGGTCGCCCTTTGGCGCACGAAGGACCCGATCCCGCTACTGGGCGATCAGCTCGGCGAAGACGTCGTCGCCGGGATCGACGCGGCTGTCAAGGAAACCATCGACGAGGCGGTCGAGTTCGCGAAGAACGCCCCGTCGCCCGACCCGAAGGACGCACTCATGTATCTGTACGCGGGAGCCACCGCCGTCCGGCCGGGGGTGATCCTGTGAGCGGGCTGCCTTCACCGGAGAACTTCGGCTACATGCACGCGATGAACCGCGCCCTGCACGCCGAGATGGCTGCCGACGAGGACGTCTTCCTGCTCGGCGAGGACGTCGGCGTCGGGGCGAGCGGGGTCACTTCGGGGCTGCTGCCCCGGTTCGGCCCGGAGCGGGTGCTGGACACCCCGCTGTCCGAACAGGCCTTCACCAGTTTCGGGACCGGTGCGGCGATGGCGGGCAGGAAACCGGTGATCGAGTTCCAGATCTCCTCGCTGATCTACCTGGTCTTCGAACAGATCGTGAACCAGGCCCACAAGTTCTCCCTGATGACCGGTGGACAGGTCCGGATCCCGGTCACCTATCTCGTGTCCGGATCGGGTTCGCGGTTCGGCTGGGCGGGCCAGCATTCGGACAACCCGTACAGCCTGCTCGCGCACGCGGGGATCAAGACCGTCGTCCCGGGTCTGGCCGCCGACGCGTACGGGCTGCTGCGGGCGGCGATCCAGGATCCGGATCCGGTGGCCGTGTTCGCTCCCTCTCCGCTGCTGGGCGCGACGGACGTCTCGTACGCGGGCGAAGAGGACATCGTGCCGCTGGGGCAGGCGAACGTCGTCCGGGAAGGCGGCGACCTGACGGTCGTGGCGGTGGGCCAGCACGTCGGTACGGCGATCGAGGTCGCCGAGAGCCTCGCGGACCGGGTCGACATCGAGATCGTCGACCCGCGCACGGTGTACCCGTTCGACTGGGAGTGCCTGCGCAAGTCGGTCGACAAGACCGGGCGGCTGATCGTGATCGACGACTCGAACCGCATGTGCGGGCTGGGCGCGGAGATCGTCGCGACGGCGGCCGAGGAGTTCGATCTGGTGGCACCCCCGAGGCGGGTCTGCCGCCCGGACGGCACCGTGATCCCGTACGCCCTCGCCCTCGACAAGGCCCTGGTGCCCGGGGCGGCGGAACTGACGGCCGCCGTCGACGCGGTACTGCGGTAGGAGGACCCATGGAAACCTCGGATCGTTACCGGCGGACCCAGGACGCCTTCGACGCCGTGCTCGCCACCGTGCGGCCGGACCAGTGGGACGCGGCCTCGGCGTGCGAACACTGGACGGTGCGCGACGTGACCGGGCACGTCATCTGGGGACTGGAGGTGCTGCGCCATCACGCGTCGGGCCGGGAGTTCACGGTGGAGAACGGGCCCGCGGGTTCGGCGAAGCCCGGCGAGCTGGCCGGTGAAGACCCGCTGGCCGCGTGGCGCACGGCCAGGGAAGCGGCCGATGCCGCCGTCACCGGCGAGCTGCTCGTCCGACCCGCTCCCGCGTGGTACGTCGCCAACCGTCCTGATGCGACGGTCACGGACTACCTGGCGCTGCTGACGTTCGACACGCTGGTGCACACCTGGGACATCGGTTCCGCGCTCGGGCAGGACGTGCGCATGGATCCGGACATCGTCGCGCCGTCGTTCTCGCTGGCCCGGCTGATCATCAGCCGCACGCCGGGGACCTTCGGACCGCGGGTGAAACCGCCCGCGGACGCCGGCCCGCAGGAGCGGTTTCTGGCCTTCCTCGGCCGCTCGGCCTGAGCCCGGCGTTTCGCGCGTGGCGATGGCGAGCCTTCGGTCCAGGTGGTCGTGAGTGGCGTTTCGGGTTAGAACCCGAAACGCCACTCACGACCAGCCGCACCGACTCGCTTCACCTTCACCTTGACGCCCACGGCGCGATCGCTATAGGTTCTAACTATAGCGACAAGCGCTAACGCATCGAAGGGGAAGTGTCATGTTCCGCACCGCACGCCGCCGGATCACCAGCCGCGCCGCCCTGCTCACACTCCCGCTGGCCCTCGCCGGCGTCCTCGGCGCCACGGCGCCCGCCCAGGCGGCTCCCGACCACCACACCAAGCCGGCTTCGCTCACCTGCCAAGGCAAAGGCATCGACCGATCCGCCAAGGTGCACTACCGGACCGAGATCTTCGTCAAGGCACCGATACGCACCATCTGGAACCTGCAGACCGACGTGGAGGCCTGGCCGTCCTGGCAGAACCCCGCCATCCCCGTCACCATGAAACGCCTGGACGACGGCCCGTTGCGTAAGCATTCCCGCTTCCAGCGGACCATTCCCGTCCCGCCCGGTATGCCCTACCCGCCCGGTGACGTGACCATCGTTTCCACCGTCCGGCAACTCCAGCCCGGCAAATGCATCCGCTGGACCGGGCCCCTCGACGGCCCCGGCGGCATGCACATCGACGGCGTCCACGTCTGGAACTTCGTCAAGGTCGCCGGCGGCGTCATCGTGCGCACCGAGGAGAGCCACACCGGCCCGCAGGTCGACAAGGACGTGCCCGGCTCCACCGCGATGCTCGGGCAGGGCCTCGAAATCTGGCTGAAGGACCTGAAGAAGGCCGCCGAAAGCCGGAACCAATAAGCTCCTCGCATGGAGATCATCGGGCCCGCCGACGCGCTTCCCGGACACCGGGTCCGGCGGGTCGCGGTGGCGGGCCCCGCGGGATCCGGCAAATCGACGCTGGCGCGAACCCTGTGTGAACGCATGGGGATCCCGTTCGTCGAATTCGAGTCCTTCTTCCACGCGCCGGGCTGGACGGTGCGGGAGACCTGGCAGGCCGACGTCCTGGAATTCGTGGCCGGTGACGAATGGGCCATCGAATGGCAGGGCGAAGAGGTCCGGGAACGGATGACCGAGCGGCTGGACGTCCTGGTCTGGCTCGATCATCCGCGCGCCATGACCGTGGCGCGCACGATCGTGCGGACACTGAAGCGCCGCGTGGGGCGCGGTTCGAAGATCGCCGGCGGCAACGTCGAGGGCCCGCTGCGCACGTTCTTCACCGATCGCGATCACATCGTCAAGCTCGCCTGGCGCTACCACCCGATGATCCGGGCACGCGTGCGCAAGGTCATCGTCGAGAACCGGTATCCGGACCTCGTCGTCGTCCGGCTGCGTGGTCAGCGCCAGGTCGATCGCTGGCTCGACGGGCCGTTCGCCCGGAACCTCCGCTACGGCGCCGGCGGGTGACTGTCCGATGAGGACAGCGGGCGGCTGCCCCGAACCGCCACCCCCCCGCGGACCTTTCGGGCAGTCCTTGATCACCGGGGTTGTCCCGGTACGCGCCCGGTGGTAACGATACGGGCGGGCCGGGACGGCCGGTCCACCCTCCGTGCTGGGAAGCCGAGGGTGTTCCGCCTCGTCGACCTCGTATTTCCGCCGATCGTGTTCCCATCCCAACCAGGCCAAGGCGACGCATGCAACCCAATTTCGACGCAGGTGAGGACTTCGCGCTCCTTTTGGAGCGAGAGGCCAAGAAACTCGAGGAAAAAGCCCAAGCCCTGACGGCCGCGTTCACCGCCTCGGCGTCCACGGTGACCTCTCCCGACGGCTCGGTGACGGTGACGGTCGAGGCCAACGGCTCGTTGAGCGCCATCGAGTTCGGCAACCGGGCCACCTCGCTGGGACCGGCCCGGCTCTCTTCTCTGGTCATGCAGACGGTGCGCACGGCCCAGCGCAGGACCGTCGAGAAGGTCACCGAGTCCTACACCGAGATCAACGGTGAAGACGAGGCCGCGCAACTGGTCCGCACCTTCCTGCCGAAGGTGGAGGACGAGGAGACCGCGCCGGGCGACCCGGAACAGGACAAGTGGGCGCCGGAGGCGCACAACGAGCCGCCGCGTCCGCAGGCGGGATACCGGCCGCCGCCACCGCAGGCCGGTCCCCCGATGCCGCCGCAGCCCGGCCGTCCCGTGCGGCCGCCGAACCCCCCGGCGCCGCGACCCCGGCGACCGGCCTCCCCCGACGACGATGAGATGAGCCCCTGGTGACCGGATTCGGTGTCGACACGGAAACCATGAACGAGTTCGCCGGTCACCTCGGCAGACTCGAGGACGCGCTGCGGAAGAGCGCGGACATGGTGGGCAGTTGCGTGGCGGATCCCGGCATCTTCGGCATTTTCGGCGGCCAGATCTACGGCGCCGGCGCGAGCATGCACTGCGGGAAGGCGCGGGACCACCTCAACAAGTACTCGGAGAACGTGCAGGAGTTCTCGGACAGGCTTCGCGAAGCCGCGAAGAAGTACAACGCCAACGAGCAGGAGACCGAGAAGCTGATCACCGACGCCGGCAAGGGGATCGACGAGGTGAAGGTCAAGTGAGCGACGAGTACCACCGCAACGATTTCGGGAACAACACCGGCACGAAGGCCAGCGACTTCAAGGACGAGAAGAACAGCTTCCTCGCGGGCAGCGGCGACACCACGGGCGCGGGCTTCTTCGATTCCGCGTTCTCGCTGAAGAAAGCCGTCGACGAAGGGGACAGCCTCAGCATCGGACTGGCCTCGGCGGGGATGGCGATCGAGATCCTCGGCATGGTCGCCGATCCGATCGGATCGCTGCTCACCGCCGGGATCGGCTGGCTGATCGAGCACATCGTCATCTTCCGCTGGCCGTTGGACTTCCTGCTGGGAGACCCGAAGGGCATCGAGGCGGCCAAGACCGCGATCTACAAAGAGGGCGCGGAGGTGCGGGAGTGGGCGAAGGACCACGACGCCGCCACCAAGAAGTTCATGGAGAAGTGGACGGGCGAGTCCGCCGACACCTTCCGGGCCGACATGGAGGGCGTCGCCGCCCAGATCGAGGCGCTCGCCGGGTACATCGAGTTCGCGGGCAAGCAGATGGGGATCGCCGGCGCGGTCATCGGCGCCGTCCGCGGCATCGTCCGCGACATCATCGCCATGACGCTGGCGGGCATCCTCAAGGCGGCGATCGTGGCGGTGGCACTGGCGCCGGTCACCTTCGGCGGTTCGATCATCGCGGCGATCACCTCCATCATGAGCACGGTCGCCGTGGCGATCGCCAAGATCGCCAAGCAGATCGCCGACGTCGCCAAGAAGCTCGCCGAGATGCTCAAGATCCTGGCGAAGACCCGCGGCGCGGCCGACGACGTCGTCAAGCTGACCCTCGGCGGCGGCAAGATCACCCTGCCCAAGCCGAAACCCGCTGGTGGAACACCGATGCCCGGTGGCAAGAAGCCGATCGAAGGCCCGCCCCCGAAGCCGGGCGACGGCACTCCGGACGCGACGCCCGACGCTCCGAAGCCCAAACCGGAGAAGCTCAGCGACATACCCCCGAGGGTGGTGCGCGAGAAGCTGGCGAAGGAGTTGGAGGGGCATCCCGACGCCAAGAAGATCTTGGAGCGGTACGACTACTGGAACAGCTTCCCGATCGGTGACCTGAAAACGAGGTTCCCGAAGGCGGCGGACGCGCTCGACAAGCTCGAGAAGGGGCTCAAAATCCTCAGCGACCCGACCTACGGCGCGTCGGGCATGGCGGGGAAGACCATCGTCGAGTTGACGAAGGCCATCCCGCCCGCCGTGAAAGAGACACCGCCGGAGGAGAAGGAAGAGCAGTAAGGGGCAGGCGGCCCTGTACCGGTGTTCCGGGACAGGGCCGCCTGTGCTTTCGTTCGGGTCATGACTGAACGGGTGAACATCTCCTCCGGCGGCGACTACGAGACGGTCTTCGGCTACAGCCGGGCGGTACGCGTCGGCGAGCACATCCACGTCTCCGGGACCACGGCGCGGGAACCCGCCCGCTCGGGTGACGCGTACGAGCAGGCCGTGGCCGTGCTTTCGATCATCGAGGCCGCGCTGCGGGACGCCGGCTCGAGCCTGGTCGCGGTGGTCCGCACGGTCACCTACGTCACCGACATCAAGGACGCCGACCTGGTGGCACGGGCACACCGGGAAGCCTTCGGTGACGTGCTGCCCGCGGCCACCATGGTCGAGGTGTCGGCGTTGCTCGACCCGAAGATGAAGGTCGAGATCGAGGCCTACGCCATCGAGAAGTAGCTCAACCGCCGTGGTCGTGGCCCGGCATCGGAAGCAGCCGCGGCACGCGGTCTTCGGTGCCGGGGGCGACGATGACGAACTGCCCCATCATCCCCTTGTCCTCGTGGCGCAGGATGTGGCAGTGGTACATGTAGGGCGCCGCCGGATCCGCGTGGCGCCCGAATTCGACGGCGAGTTTCACGGTGGCCTGCTTCGGCACGTAGACGGTGTCCTTGGGACCGGCGAGATAGGCGGGCGGCGGCGCACCGTCGATCTCGAGAACGCGGAACGCGACCTCGTGGATGTGGAAGTTGTGCGTGTAGGTCGTGTTGTGGATCTCCCAGATCTCGCGCGCGCCCGCCGGGACGACCTCGTCGATCCGCGTCATGTCCATGTCCCTGCCGTTGATCTCCGAACCGGTCAACGTCATGCGCCGGACGCGGGCTCCCGGCGGCGCCTCGGGCAAGACGGCCGCGGAAAGCCGCTCCGACAACGGTGACGGGTCGCGTCGCGGTCCCGTCGCGATGATCTTGAGCAGGTCGAAGTCGCCCTCCTCGATGTCCGTCGCCGCCTCGGTCCGCTCGCCGACGGTCCGGAGGACCACCTGCTCGCCGGGAGCGAAGGAGGCGACGATCTCCAGCCGTTCGCCGGGGCTGAGGACCGCCCGCCGGACGGCGACCGGTCCGGGCAGGAGCCCGCCGTCGGTGGCGATCACGTGGAATTCGCGCCCATCGGCGAATTCGAGGAAGTAGATCCGGGCGTTCGACGCGTTCAGCACCCGGAACCGGGTCCGGCCGGCGGGCACCTCGACGAACGGATCGAACGTGCCGTTGACCAGGATCGTGTCGCCGATCAACCCGAACGTGCCGCCGAAGTCCTCCACGAGCCGCCCGTCGGAGTCGAGCCGCTTGTCCTGGAGGATCAGAGGGATGTCGTCCACCCCGTATTCCGACGGCAGCCCGGTTGCGGCCGGCTCGGCGTCGACGATCTGGATCATCCCCGCCAGGCCGCGGTAGACGTGCCGGGCGGTCTGTTCATGGGGATGCGGGTGGTACCAGCCGGTGGCGGCGGGCTGGTCGACCGTCCACTCCGGACGCCAGGTCGACTCCGGAGCGATCGTCTGGTGTGGACCGCCGTCCATCCGCGCCGGCAGGCGCATCCCGTGCCAGTGCAGCGTGGTCGGCTCGCCGATCCGGTTGGTGACGGCCATCGCCACCCGGTCACCGCGGCGCATCCGCAGCGTCGGACCGAGGTGGTCGGCGTTGATCCCCCAGGTGTCCGCCCGCTTGCCCGGGATCAGTTCGGTGCTTCCCGTGCGGAGGGTGAGCTCGAACCGGCGGATACCGGAGGCGTCCGGGTCCGGCGACAGCAGCGGCGGCACCCGCAGGCGGTTGGCGAACGCTCCCGGCGGATGAGCCGTTCCCGCCGAACAGCCCGCGACACCGGCGGCCACGAGCGCGCCGAGTTTCAAGAAGGAACGTCGGTCCATGGCGTGATGGTCGCGGCGGCGGGGTGCCCGGCGCGTCGGCCGGGAACGGTAGTCCGGGAAATCCGACCGGCGCGGTACGTCATCCCGGTGCGGTAGGCCATTGCCCGTCACGGACGGACGCGCCGCGGGACGGGCTCGGCCAGAGTCGCCACCATGAGAAAACTCGTCACGGCGGCGATCGCCGTCGCCGCCTTCCTGACCGGTTCGCCCGCGCTCGCCGAGCCGGGCGGACTCGACCTCACAGTGACCCCGTCGGGCTTCACCGCGCCGTCCACCACCCGTGCGGGCGTCCTCACCCTGAAGGTGCGGTCGGAAGACCCGGCGGGCGCGTGGGTGGGCCTGGTGCGGCTGCGCCCGGGAGTCGCGCTCGAAACCTATACGCGGCACCTGAAACAGGCGATGTCCGACGATCCCGCGGACGTGATGGCGGGCGGCAGGGCCGTCACCGCCGACGCGGAGATGTTCGGCGGGGTCGCCGTGGCCGCCGTCCCGGCGGCGGCCGATATCGCCGTGTCCCCCGGGGACTACCACCTGGTGGATTTCCGCGACGTCGCCGAGCCGGATTTCCTCTCGCGGATCCGGCCGCTGCGGATCGGCGCCGGGACGACGCCGAACGCGGCCAAGGCGACGGCGGCGATCGTCGCGACCGACAGCGGATTCCTCGCGCCGCCTTCGCTCAAGTCCGGCGCACCGGTGTTCGTGCTCAACGCGTCCGGGCAGTTCACCGAAGCCATGCTGCTTCCGGTGCGGCCGGGGACCAGGCTCACCGATCTCGACGCCTTCTTCGCCCGCACCGGGCCGAGCCCGTTCACCGGCCGCCCGACGGGGGTCGTCCCGCTGTCACCGTGGCGCTCGGCGATACTCACCACGGCGCTCCCTCCCGGCGAGTACGCGCTGGTCACCTGGGTGCGCGACCTGCGCACCGGGGAACCGCTGGCGCTGCGCGGCGCGCGTGCCCTGGTGCGCATTGCCTGACATCACAGAGGTCCTGATGAGCGTGAGACGACCCACGGCGGCCGAGACCGCGGCCGGGATCGGCGTCGCGGCCCTCGTGGCCGTCTCGGCGGTGACGCGGATCGGGCCGAGCGGACCGGAAGGAACGCTCGGCCCGCTCGGTGCCGTCCTGCTCGCACTGCTGGCCGCGCTGCTCACCGCGCGCCGGATGTTCCCGTTCGGCGTGCTGGTGGCGGTCAACGCGGTCGTCGCGGCGTGGTTCGTCCTCGACTTCCCCGGCAGGCTCATCACCGTGGCGGCACTGATCGCCTGCTACACCGTCGCCGCCGAACGCGGCTGGCGGCTCGGCGCGGCGGCCTGGGCGGTCACCGCCGCGGTGTCCACCGTCGTGGTGCACGGAACCCTCGGTGTGACGTGGTTCGACGACCGGGCGGTGAACGCGCTTTCGCTGGAGCTGGCCGCGGTGGCGCTCGGTTCCGCCGTCCACTACCACCGCGCGTACGCCGCGGGCGCACGGGAACGGGCACTGCGAGACCGGTTGCGGGAAACCGAACAACGGCTGGAGATCGCCCGCGAACTGCACGACGTGGTGGGCCACACCATGGTCACGATCAGCGTGCAGGCGGGCGTCGCGACCCATGTGCTGGAACGGAACCCGGAACAGGGCGCGGCCGCGCTGCGCACCATCAAGACGGTCAGCGACGAAGGGCTGGCCGAAGTCCAAGCGTTGCTCGGCATGCTTCGCGTCGACGGAACCGCGGCCGACCGTGGCGGCCTCTCCCGGCTGGAGACCCTGCTGGACGTGACGCGGGCGACCGGTGTCCCGGTGGAACTCGCGGTGGAGGGCGAACGCCGTCCCTTACCGCCGCGGGTGGACCTGGCCGCGTTCCGGATCGTCCAGGAAGCACTGACCAACGCTCGGCGGCACGCGCGGCCGGCGTCGATCCGGGTCCGCCTGCTCTATGGTGACGACGTGCTGGAGATCGGGGTTCGCAACGACGGAGCGGGCGAGAGCGCCCCGTCTCCCACCGGTGGCAACGGGATCTCCGGACTGCGTTCGCGGGCCACCGCCTTGGGCGGGACCCTGCACGCGGCGCGGACCGGTGAGACCTTCGAGGTCACCGCCACGCTGCCGGTGGACCACTGATGCCGATCCGGGTGCTCATCGCCGACGACCAGTCCCTGGTCCGGGCGGGCTTCCGGGTGCTGGTGGAGTCCGAGGACGACATGGAGGTCGTCGGCGAGGCCGGAGACGGCGCCACCGCGGCCGCCCTCGCCGAACGCCTCCGCCCCGACGTGGTCCTGATGGACGTGCAGATGCCCGGCACCGACGGGATCGAAGGCATCCGGCGCATCACCGCGAATCCGGAGCTTTCGGCGGTGCGCGTCCTCATCCTCACCACTTTCGACGCCGAGGAGTACGCGGTCGCGGGCATCACCGCGGGCGCGAGCGGTTTCCTGCTCAAGAACACCGCACCCGCCCAGCTCCTGCACGGCATCCGGGTGGTGGCGGGCGGCGAGGAGCTGCTGGCCCCCGGGCTGACCCGAAGGCTGATCGCGCGGCTCGTCACCCCCGCGCCACCGACGGTGAACGACACGGTGTTCGCCGAACTCACCGTCCGGGAACGGGAAGTCGTCGCGCTCGTCGCCGAGGGGCTGAGCAACGCGGAGATCACCGCCCGGTTGTTCATCAGCGTGGCGACGACCAAGACCCACGTCAGCCGCGCGCTGAGCAAACTCGGCGCCCGCGACCGGGCTCAGCTGGTCGCCATGGCCTATCGGCACGGCCTGGTCAGCCCACCCGAGCCCGGCCGGTGAACCAGCCGCGCCCCTCGACGCGGTAGGTCACATGGACCGCGTTCCTTCCGGCGGCCGCACTCACCTGGGTGAGCGACGCGGAATCCGCGCCCTCGAACAGGCGGGTGCCGCCGCCGACCATCTCCGGCACGACATGCAGCCGCAGTTCGTCGACCCAGCCACCGGCGAGCGCCTGCCGGACGACCGAAGCCCCTCCCGCGATCACGACGTCACGCCCGGCCGCCGTCTCCTTCGCCCGCCGGAGCGCCTCCTCGACACCGGTGACGAAGGAGAACCGGGTCGGTCCCTTCACCAGATCGGGTTCTGAGCGATGAGTGAGCACGTACACCGGCATCCCCCAGGTCCCGTCCTCGCCCCACAGCCCGATCCCCACGTCGAACAGCGTCCTGCCGATGACGAACGCCCCGGTGTCCTCGAACATCACCCTGGCCGCCGCCTTGTCGACGTCGTCCGGGTCCTCCATGCTCCACGCGGTGAGCCGCTGTCCCGCGGTCCCGAACGGCGCGTCCACACCGACGCCTTCTCCCGCCACGTACCCGTCCAGCGACGGGCTGATGTCGACGATCGTCTTCCCCACCGGGGCCTCCCTTGTCCGTTTCCCTGATTGTGGGCACGGGGCCGCGCGGTCACATCCGTCCACAGTGGTACATCCGCCCGTACTCCGTGGGGATGACGGCTACCTCCCGAAAGAGCCGACGAGTGCTTCGGGAGCTTCGCGCGTCTCGTAGAGCTTCCAGAAGGCGTCGGCGAAGACGTCCGGATGGATCACCTCGGGCTCGAAGTCCATGGGGCTCGCGGTGAGCGCCTGATGCGGCACGCTGCCCTCGATCAGCGCGCCGACGTTGACGGCTCCGGTGTACACCCCCTTCTCCGCGAGCACGGCGTTCAGGTTGTGGAAGTAGTTCCGAAGCGCGGCCTGCGCCATGCCGACGTTGCCGAGGAAGGGCGCCGGGTACAGGCCGGATTGCCCGGCGGTGAACAGGATCGCGCCGTCGCCGCGCTCGGTCATGGCCGGCAGGACGGCGCGCACGACTGCCACCGCGGAGACCAGGAAACGGTCGAGGATGAGCCGGAGGTTCTCCGGATCCACGTCGAGCACCGGCACGATGCCCTCACCCATGGTCCCGCCGCCGGGGTTGAACGCGACCGCGTCGATCCGGCCGATCGCGCTGACGGCGGACGCGATCTGCGCCGGCTCGTAGACGTCGGCGACGAAACCGTTCGCTTCGATGCCGTCGCGGCCGAGTTCGGCGACGAGCGCGTCGAGGTTCTCGGTGGTGCGCGCGACGAGGGCGATCCGGAAGCCCTCGCGGCCGAAGCGGCGCGCGAGCGAAAGTCCCAGCACCGGTCCGGCGCCGAAGATCGCGAGTGTCTTGGTCATTTGTCCTCCAGAGTTAAGTTGAGGTCTTCCTCAACTTATACCCATAACTTGAGGCCTCCTTCAACTTGACTACGATGCGGTCATGACCAAACCCCTGCGGAAGGACGCCCAGCGCAACCGCGACCTGCTGGTCGAGGCCGCCAGGGGGCTCTATGCGGAACGCGGCCTCGACGTCGCGCTCGAAGAGATCGCCAAGACCGCGGGCGTCAGCATCGGCACGCTGTACAACCACTTCCCCCAGCGCGCGGATCTGGTGAACGCCGTGTTCGCCGACCGGACCGAGACCGTCGCGAAGCTCGCCGAGCACGCGCTCTCCCTCGACGACGCGTGGACCGGCTTGACCTCCTTCGTCGAACGGGTCTGCGAATTGCAGGCCGCCGACCGCGGTTACAACGAACTCGCCTCGACCCGTCCGCCGCAGGCCGAAGACCTCGAACGCGGCTACGAACTCATGACCCGGATCGTCGACCGCGCCAAGGAGAGCGGCGCCCTGCGCGCGGATTTCACCCTCGAGGACATGGCCTTCGTGACCTGGGGGATCGCGCGCACCGTGGAGGCGACCGCGGCCGTCCGGCCGGAGGCGTGGCGCCGCCATCTCGCGCTGCTGTTCGACGGGATGCGGGCGCCCGCCGCGAAGCCGTTGCCGGAGCCCCCGCTGCTGCCCGGGGAACTGGCCCGGATCATGGGCGGCTGCGGCTGAGGGCAACCCTCGGCCCCTCCGGTGCGTGTCCACCCCGGAGGGGATCCCATGAAGACGAAACTTCTGCTCATCGCTCTGACACTGTTCGCGACGACGGCCTGTTCCGGGGAGCCGCCCGCGGCCCCCGCGACGGTCACCGTCACCCCGTCGTCCTCGACGCCTGCCGAGCCGGACGCCAAAACCGTCGCCTGGCTCGACGGAGTGTGCGGCGCGGTGTACGGCTACCTGAAGGCTTCCAACGACTACACGAGCAAGCAGCGATCGGGAACCGAGGTGACCCGCGGCGCGCTGAAGGAGGAACTCGGGGTCCGCGCGGGATTCGCGGGCAAGGCCGTCGACGACCTGGCCGCGCTGCCCCCGTCGCCGATTCCCGGCGGCGACACGGTGCGAAAGTCCCTTGTGGACCAGTACACCGCCGCGAGGGACGCGGCGACCGCGGGCAGGCAGCGGTTGGAGAAGTCCGGGAACCAAGCCGCCATGGACGCGGCCATCAAGGCGATGGAAGCCACGCAGAAGCCGATCACGGGGACTCCCGATCTCCTGCCCTCGCTCAAAATCGAAACGCCCGAGCTGATGGCCGCCGCTGCGGCGGCCAAGAAGTGCGTGCCCGCTTGACTCGTGCGCGGTGAGGCGGCGTGTCGCGAAAGCCACTTTCGCAACACGCCCGCAGGAGTAGATCGCGACGCGGGTCCGGTGATGCCGGGAGAGGTCGCGAAAGCCACTTTCGCGACCTCTGATGTCCCGAAAGTGGCTTTCGCGACGTGCGCACAAGGCCCGAGAGGACACGGACCAGGGCTCAGGCCGGCGGCGTGAAACCGGGCGGCATGACCATCGGCCTCCCGGTGTTCAAACCGCCGTCGACGAGAACGGAAGTCCCGGACAGGTAAGCGAAATCCGGTGACGCCAGGGCGAGCACGGCCGAAGCGATCTCCGCGGCTTCCCCCATCCTCGGCAGGCCGTGGACGTTCAGCGGCCCCCAAGCCGCCTTGAAGCGCGCCCACAGGTCGTCCGGGATACCCGGCGGGCGCACCAGCTTGGTATCGATCGTCCCCGGATCGATCGAAAACACCCG
Source organism: Amycolatopsis sp. PSD-21 (assembly GCF_055561455.1). Taxonomy (NCBI): domain Bacteria; kingdom Bacillati; phylum Actinomycetota; class Actinomycetes; order Pseudonocardiales; family Pseudonocardiaceae; genus Amycolatopsis; species Amycolatopsis sp. PSD-21. The sequence goes on from NZ_CM145712.1 coordinate 7,664,065, forward strand.
GATCCCCTTCGCGCCGTAATCCAGCGCGGCCGCGCGCACCAGACCTTGCACGGCGCGTTTGCTCGAGGTGTAGGCGGCGTGCCCGGGCCTGGTCTGGTCGGCCTGCGCCGACGCGGTGCAGACGATCACCCCGCCGCCCGCCTTCAGCAGATGCGGCACCTCGTACTTGATCGAGAGGAACACGCCGCGCGCGTTGGTGCGCTGCACGTCCTCCCATTCGTCGAGGGAGATCTCGTGCAAGGGCTTGCCGAGGTGGATCCCGGCATTGTTGAACGCGATGTCGAGCCTGCCGTACCGGCGGACGACACCATCCACAAAGGACTGAACCTGTTCGGGCACCCGGACGTCCGCCCGGAGATAGGTCGCTTCCCCGCCCGCGCGGCGGATCTCCCGCTCGACCTCGCGCCCGAGTTCTTCCCGCCTGCCACAGAATCCGACCTTCGCGCCGGCCGCGGCGAAGGCGATGGCCGCCGCGCGGCCGATCCCCGACGTCGCCCCCGTGACGAGCACGACCTTGCCCGCGAACCGTCGCCGGTCTTCCCCGGCCGTGGCCGGGTTCGCCGCCACCATCGTGACACCGGCCGCCACCGCGCCGCCGAGCACCGCGCGCCTGCCCACTGTTCCGCCCACGATTTCCCTCCAGATGGATAACTCTGCTTCCCAAAGCAGACAGTAGGGCTATCCATCTGAGGGAACTCTCAAGAATCGATCTCCGGCGTGATCCCGCCCGCCGCGGCCAGCGCGCGATGCAGCGCCAGCTCCGCCGTCGGCCCTTCGGCCAGGACGATGCCCGTACACGACCGCTGGTCCGCGAGATGCCGGATCTCGTCGCCGGGGCTCGCCGTCGGGTACCACTCCGGCGAGCCGGGCAGGCCGGGCAGCCTGTCGAGCCCCGACCAGCCCTTCAGCACGCCTTCCGCGGCCGGGTAAGCCAGGACGAACGCGACGCCCGGTCCCCCACCGACCTCCTGGGTGAGCAAGGCGGGCTCCTCGCCGAGCGCCATGGCGACCATCGCGGAATAGACGTTGGTGCGCAACGACCGGCACAACGCCTCGCCGAGCATCGCCCCGCCGATCCGGATGTTGATCTCGACGACCTCGGGGCCGTCGGCGGTGAGCACGAATTCGGTGTGCGCGAAGCCCTGCTCGTGTCCGGCGGCCTTGAGCACCCGGCCGATCCAGTCCGCCAAACCCGCGTACTCGGCCGCGGGGAAGGCCACCGGGAACGCGGCGGCTTCCTCGCGCCGCACCGGCTCGGGCGACAACTGGCGGGAGAGGATCCCGAGCAACCGGGTCCTTCCTTGCCAGGTCACGGTTTCCGCGCTGTAGAGCGGGCCGGCGAAATACGGTTCGGCGATCAGATGCCCCTTCAGCGGCGTCGTCTTCGCCTCCAGCCTGGCTCGCTCGAGTTCGGCCTGATCGCGGACGAGCCACACGCCCCGCGACGACGTTCCCGAAGAATCCTTGACCACCAAGGGAAACCCGAGTTCTTCGGCGACCATGACCGGCACCGGCCTGCCGCGGGTGAGCCCGTGTTCGTACAGCCGGTCGCGCACCGCGCCCTTGTCCCGCAGCACCCGCACGGCGGCCGCGTCCGGCCCCGGCAGGCCGAGCCGGGCGGTGAGTTCCGCGCCGGGCAGCGCCCACGTGTCGGTCGAGTTGATGATCCCGGCGAGGTCCGGGATGGCGCGCAACGCGGTTTCGCAGGCCGCGATGTCGGTGGTGTCGATGCCGACGACTTCGACCCGGTCCGGGCCGAGCGTGCCGAGTTCGTAGCGGTAGATGTCGCGGTTTCCGGTGAACAGCACCAGCTTCCGCCCGGCCTCCGCCGCCGCGTCGGCGATCCTGCCCAGGCCGAAGGTGAGCGCTTCCAGCAGGACGACGGTCACGACACCCGCTCCTTCCGGTACGACGGCTGCACGGGTATCCCGAACCGGCGGCGCCGCCAGTCCATCGCCGCCCACGGCAGGGCGAGTTCGTCGAGTGAGGCGATCTCGCGCGGCGCGAGCCCCGCCGGATCGACCGCTTCCCGGTGCCGGGCGAAAACCCTTGCCGTGTAACGGTGTCCGGTGTCCGCGCCGATCACGACGTGGGTCCGATCCGGATTCCGCGCCGCCTCCCAGCCCGCGACGAGGTACGCCGCGCCGGTGGAAAGCCCGGCGAACACGGCGTGGTCACGCATCAGACCGACGGTCGCGGCCATGGCGTGCACGAAGTCCAGCCAGTGGATCCGGTCGTACAGCGCGTGATCCACGTTGCCGAACGGGATGGCGGAGCCGATCCCCGCGATGATCGCGTCCGGATCGGTGAACCGTTCGCTGCCGAAGGTGACGCTGCCGAACGGCTGGACCCCGGTCAGGCGGACGTCGGGATCGCGTTCACGCAGCGAGCGGGCGATCCCGCCGGTCGACGCGCCGGTGCCCACACTGCCGACGACGGTGAGCGGCCCGGACGGCAGCGCGCGGGCCACGAGATCGGCGACCTCGGCGTAGCCCACGTAGTGCACGGGGTCGTGGTACTGGCGCATCCAGTGCATGTCCGGATGACGTTCCAGCAGTTCGTGCACGCGGGCGACCCGGCGCCGCTGGTCGAGGCGGAGATCGTCCGACGGCGGCATCTGGTCCACCGTCGCGCCCAGGATCTCCAGCTGCGAACGCATGGTGAGGTCGACGGTGGTGGACGCGACGATGTGGCAGCGTAGGCCGTAGCGGTGGCAGGCCATCGCCAGCGCGAGCGCGTAGATCCCGCTGGAGCTGTCGATCAGCGTCTGTCCTTTTCGGACGGTTCCGTCGGCGAGCAGCGACCGCACCGCGCCGAGCGCCGCGTAGACCTTCAGGGTCTCGAAGCGGATCAGCACGATGTTCGGTTCGAGCCGGATCAACGCCGGCGTCTTGATCGCGTCGGTGACGTGGTCGTGGACCAGCGCGGACATCGCGGTCACCGGCCGATCGAGCGCAGATACGCGGCCAGCGACTCGGCGCCCGCCGCGTTGCGCGGGCCGCTCACGAGGTCGCCGTAGGAGATGACATGGAACCGGTTGTCGCGCACGGCGGGCGTGTTCTTCAGCTGTGGCGCGGATTTGACGAAGGCGATCTTGTCCTTGGCGGGCTGATCGGCGTAGTCCACCACGACGATCACCTCGGGTTCGGCCTTCACCACCGCTTCCCAGCCGACGCTGCCCCAGCCGTCCCGCAGATCGCGGAACACGTTCGTCCCGCCGGCGGCGTCGATGATGTCGTTGGGGGCGGCGTGTTTCCCGGACGTGAACGGCTGGTCGGTCCCGGAGTCGTAGACGAACACCTTGGCGGGCGGTGTCTTCGGCGCTCCGGCGCGGACCTTGTCGAAGCGTCCCTTGAGTTCCGTGACCAGCTCGTCGGCCCGCTGGCGGACACCGAAGATGTCACCGAGATTGCGCAGGTCGGTGTAGAGCGCTTCGAGCGGCGTCACTTCCTGCTTCGCGGTGGGATACTCCCAGCAGGTTTCGGTGTGCAGGTAGCTCCGGATACCGACCTGCTCCAGCAGTTTCGGCGTGATCCCCCGTTCCTCGCTGAACCCGGAGTTCCAGCCCGCGATCACCCAGTCCGCCTTGGCGTTGACCAAGATCTCGCGGGTGACCCGCGAGGTGCCGAGCCGTTCGACCTTGGCGTAGTCGTCCTTCCACGGTGAACCGGCGATCGAGGGGTCACCGAGCGAATTCATCACGTAGCCGCGCATCCGGCCGGCGAGCCCGAGCGCGAACATCTTCTCGGCACCCGAAACGTCGTAGGCGACGGGACGTTGCGGCGCGGGGAAGGTGACCTGGGCGCCGCAATTGGTCACCGTGGCCTGTGCCGGCGCGGTCGGCCCGGCCTCGACCTGGGCACCGCAGGCGTTGAGGAGCAGTGCCGCGGCGAAGAGCGCGGTCACCCTAAACGGCTTCATCGTGTGATCCCCTCGGTTTCATCGGCGGGAAGGTCGTAGAGCAGTTGGATCGCCCCGGTCACGGGATGGGTCACCTGGGTGACCTCGACGCCGAACACGGCGCGGACCGTTTCCGGCGTGAGCACTTCGGCCGGGGTGCCGCAGGCGGCGAGCGATCCGGCGCGCAGCAACGCGATCCGGTGACAGACGGCGGCGGCGAGGTTGAGGTCGTGCAGCGCGACGAGCACGGTGAGCCCGCAGTCGCGCAGGAACTTCAGCAGTTCCACCTGGTGGCGGACGTCGAGATGGTTCGTCGGCTCGTCGAGGACCAGCACCTCCGGCTCCTGGACGAGCGCCCTCGCCACCAGCACCCGCTGCCGTTCGCCACCCGAAAGCGTCAGCACGCTGCGCTGGGCGAGATGGGTGATGTCCATCCGCCGCAACGCTTCCCGGCACAGCGCGCGTTCGCGGGCCGACAGCCGGAGATTGCCACGCTGATGCGGCGACCGCCCGAGCGCGACGACCTCCTCGACCGTGAAGTCCAGATCGGCCCGGCTGTCCTGGGTGAGCGCGGCGATCCGGCGGGCGGTGTCGCGCAACCCCTGCCCGGCGAGGTCGGTCCCGTCGAGCAGGACCGCGCCGCCGGACGGTGACAGCGCCCGGTAGACACAGCGCAACGCCGTCGACTTGCCGCTGCCGTTGGGGCCGAGCAGGCCGACGACCTCGCCCGCGCCGACGTCCAAGCACAGCTCGCGGATCAGCGCCGATCCGGCCACCTCGACGGAAAGTTCCCGCAGTGACAGCATCAGCGGCCTCCGAACGCGTAGCCGCGCCGCCGCATCACGACGAGGAACACCGGAACGCCGATGAGCGCGGTGATCACGCCGAGCGGCAGTTCCTCGGGCGCGACGAGCGTGCGGGCCAGCAGATCGACCCACACCAGGAAGACCGCGCCCACCAGCGGCGCGAGCGCCAGCACCCGGCGATGCCCCGAACCGGCGATCATCCGCACCACATGCGGCAGGACCAGCCCGACGAACCCGATCGAGCCGCTGACCGCCACCAGCAGGCCGGTGACGACCGCGGTGAGCAGGAAGAGCCAGCGGCGCAACGCGGCCGCGTCGGTACCGAGGCTCATCGCGGTCTCGTCGCCCATGGACAGGACGTCGAGCGCGGTGCCGTACCGCAGCAGGACCACGACCGCGACGGCCACCCCGAGCGCGGCCAGCGGCAGTGACGCCCAGGTCGCCGCGCCGAGGCTGCCGAGCAACCAGAACAGCACGGTCTGCGCGGCCTGGCCGTTCGGCGACAGGTAGACGAGCACGCTCATCACCGCCTGGAAGGCATACGTGAGCGCGACCCCGGTGAGCACGAGACGCAACGGCGTCAGGCCGAATTTGCTGCGGGCGGCGAGATAGACGATCGCCGTCGCGCCGAGCGCGCCGAGGAAGGCCGCCGTCGACAACGCCAGCACGCCGAGCCCGGCGAAGAGGCCGAACACCACGACGGCGGCGGCGCCGACCGAGGCGCCCGACGAGATCCCGAGCACGAACGGATCGGCGAGGGCGTTGCGGACCAGTGCCTGCACCGCGACGCCGACCACCGCGAGCCCCGCGCCGACCACGGCCGCCAGCAGCACCCGCGGGGCGCGGACCTGCCAGACGATCGAGTAGCCGGTGACCTCGTCGCCGGTGATGGTGCCCCCGGTGATCGCCTTTCCCAGGTAGCGCAGGACATCCGGGAGCGCGACGGTGGACGGTCCGAGCGCGATGCCCGCGATCAGCGAGATCAGGAGCGCGACCGACAGCAGGATCACCGGTCCGGTGAGCCGCAGCGGACGCGCCGTCTCGTCATCCGGTTCCGCGAAGAGGCGGAGCGATTCAGCCGGCACGTTCACCACGCACGATCAGGCGGCGCGCGTGGTTGTCGTACGGCGAACCGTCGAAGTCACCGAAGCACTCGACACCGGTGAAGCCCGCCGTCTCGAACAGCGCCTTCAGTTCCGCGGCGCTGTAGAGGAAGGACAGGATCGACGCCTGCTTCGCCTCGCCGTCGCGGACCAGGGTCCACTCGGTCCTGAGCCGGGTCCAGTCGTCGAGGATGGTGTCGCGCATGAACACCGTCCCGCCGTCGACGTCGACCGCCTTCGGGCGCCCGACCCAGCCTGCCAGCACCTCCTTGCCGAGTACGTCGATCAGCAGCCTGCCGCCGGGCGCGAGGCTGGCGTAGGCGTTTCGCAGCACCGCGAGGTTGTCGCCGGGCTCGGTGAAGTAGCCGAACGACGTGTACATGTTGATGATCAGGTCGTATGCGGCGGGTTCGCTGTATTCGAGCATGTCGGCCTGGATCAGCTTCGCGGCGACTCCCGCGTTCTCACACGCTTCACGCGCGCGTTCGAGCATCGCCGGGCTGAGGTCGACGCCGGTCACGTCGGCGCCCCGCTTCGCCAGCGGCACGACGTGGATCGCCGGGCCGCAGGCCAGGTCCAGCACCTTCGTCTCCGGTGTGACCGCGAGCAGCGGCGACGTGGCCGTCAGGCGTTCGGCCTCTTCGGCGCGGCTGGGCGGGAACATGACGTCCGCGAAGCCGACCCACAGGTCGTCGTCCTCGTACCAGTGCATCTCTCTCCGCTCGCCGGGCCGCACGATTCAGCCCCACAAGTCGTCGAAAGGTCGTCTTCGGTTCCCGGCTCCGTCACCTTTCTCGTGGAGTGATCACGAGATTGGGCGTTCGGGGCAGTCACGGGCGCCCGAGCCCGCCCGAAGTACATGAAGGCCCCCTTCCTTGCGCCTGGCGCAAGGAAGGGGGCCTTCATGTACTCGGGAAGGTGTGAAGGTCGAGTTTCCTCGGCTGAGCCGAGGGAAGGGGTCCTTCACGCGCGGCCGCTGTGGCAGCTGTGGCAGCTGGTGCACCCGCCTACCGGAACGACCACCCCGGCCCGGCGCTCACGGCGGCGGGATCAGATCGATGAGGAACGTCTGGTCGGGCGCTCCGGAACAACGCTCCCGCACGACCTCCGTCCCCGCGACGGTGTCCAGGTCGCGCAAGCCGAGGCATTGGCTGGTGCCGACGGGCCGGATGACGAACCGCCCCGGCTCGTCCGGGCCCGCCGAGCCGATGGTGAACAACTGGTCCATACCATCGTCGTCGCAGTCGTCGCGGGACTCGATCAGATCGTGTCCCAGCCCTTCGTTCACCACCGTGAGGCAGCCGACCCCGGTCTCCGGATGGTGCCACTGGAACTGCACGGCGTTCTCTTCCCCCACCGGATCGATGAACAGGCGCGGCGCCGCCTCACCGCAGGGCTGCTGTGCGACGACGGCACCGGAATACAGCCGGGTCCGGTCCTGCCCTTCGGCGAGACAGAACTGGGGCGACCGGGCCGGGCGGATCTGCGCCCAGCTGCCCACTTCCCGCACGTCCAGCCCCGGCACGACGGCCGCGGTCTCCTTGGCCTTCGAGCTCGCGCCGAACGACCGCGTCAGATATCCCAGGGTCCCGACGAGGACGACGCTGACGAGCGCGGCCACGATCAGCGGCGCGCGCCAGCGCCGACGGGGTCGCGGCTCTGGCTCCGGCTCGGGCTCCGGCGGCGGGCCGGTTTCGCCCTTCGTCTCGTCGGTGGGTCGCGGCGGAGTCCCCATCGCGATCCGGGTCCGGGAGTCGAGCCACCGCCGTACCTCTTCGTCGTTCAACCCGCACGCGCGCGTGAACGTCTCGACGAACGATTCACGGGGCAGTGTGGTGCGGCCGAGAGTGGTCGCGACCGTACTCGCCGGAAGTGTTCCCCCGAGTTCTTTCGCCCGCCCGGCCAACTGCCGATAAGTCAATCCGGACCACGTTCTCAATACACGCAGTGCTGCTGTGAACTCAGCCGGTGAAGCCGTCGAGTCCGGCGGGTGAACCGTCGCCGGCGACTCCCCGTCGTCGCCCCCCTCATCAACGATCATCGCTCTAGATTGACTGAGCCGATCTCAGCCGCGATACCGCCATTCAGCGGCGCCGGAAACCGCTGTTCGGACCACTCGAACGATTTCGAACAAGGCCGAACTGGCCGAAGGTTGCCCCTGCGCTGGTCAGGAAGTCAGGCTGGCCCCAGTCGGTTTCGACACCGACCGAACCTGGGGAGGCCCGGGAAAGCCGGGCCGGAGAAAAATGAGCAAACCGGAAGCATCCGCACGATCATCGTCAAGGGCGACGGTGAACCCGGCGGAAACTCCCGGTTCATCTCGGAAGGCGTCCACTGAAATCTCTGCACTGAAGACCGGATGACGCCGGCATCGCCCGTATGGGGCGGCCGATGCGCTGATTCCGAAGAAGAACCCTCGTGCGCCGCACATCTGAGCACACGCGAGGAGTGAACGCTGCGATTTCCGCAGTGTACCGCCGGTTCGGCCCCCGTTCGAGGGCATAACCCTTCTTCGTGCCTTCCGGCGGTATGGCTCGGTCTCGCTCGAACTCGGTCGTCCCTGAATGGCGAACATCGGATTTGTGGAGCGTTGTTGATGGATAACGGTCAAAATGCCGTCGCCGAAAGGCAGGTAGTCGTCGTCGGCGCCGGTAATGCGGGCCTCTGCGCGGGGATAGCCGCACTACAAGCGGGCGCGACGGCGGTCAGCGTCCTCGAAGCCGCACCGAAGAATTTACGCGGCGGAAACAGTTCCCTGACCAGGACGATGCGTTTCTCCTGGCAAGGAAGCCCATTCATCGCTTCCCTGTTACGGGAGGCGGACAAAGGCCGCGTCGACGAGATCCTGGCGGGCAGGCGGGGATACACCGACGAGCAGTACCTCGGCGATTGGCTGGCGGTGTCCGGTGATCAGGTGGACGTCGCCCTCATCGAATCGATCATCCGCCGGTCGACGGACACGATCACCTGGATGCGCGACTTCGGTCAGCGCTGGGCCCCGAGACCGACCCCGCTGCCCGGTGACGTGCCGATCGTCCTCGACGGGGGCGGCCAGAGCCTGCAGGACCGGAACTTCGCCCGGTTCGAACAGCTCGGCGGAACGGTCTTCTACGACAGCGCGGTCACCGGATTCGAGAAGACCGCCGGCGACCGGTATCTGCTCCACGGTTCCGGCCCCGCGTTCCCGATGCTCGCCGACGCGCTGGTGCTGGCCTCTGCCGGTTTCGAGGCGAACGACCGGCTGCGCGAACGCCACCTCGGGGAGGAGTGGCGGGACGTGAAGCTGCGCGGCGTTCCGTTCAACGAAGGGGCCCCGCTGGCGGCGGCCGTCGACCTCGGCGCCGACACCGCGGGCAACTGGGAAAAATGCCACACCACGCCGCAGGGCATCAACCTGCCCGACCACATGCTGCCGGGGCAGATGCACAAATCCCATGGCCTCGCCCGCTACGCCTATCCGCTCGGCGTCGTGGTCAACCGGGAGGGGCGCCGGTTCTTCGACGAATCCGGCGGCTACAGCAACCTCACCTACGTCACGCTGGGTCAGAAGATCCAGGAACAGCCCGGAAAGATCGCCTTCCAGATCTTCGACGACAAGGTCGTCTCGGCGGGCGCGCTCCCGAAGGGCTACGTCGGCGATCCGGCGTCGGTGTCGGTCTTTTCGCTCGAAGAAGGCGCCCGGCGGCTCGGCATCGACGCCGCGAACCTGGCCGCCGAAGTCCAGCGGCTGCACGACGGCCAGGCGGAGAAGCGACTCGACACGCCTCCGTTCCTGTTCGTCCCGGTGGTCTGCGGGCTGACCTTCACCTACGGCGGGCTGTCCGTGACCCCGGACGCCGAGGTACGCGGTGGTGGCGAGCCGATCAGCGGCCTGTACGCGGCGGGCGTGATCGTGGGCGGCCTTTACGACCAGGGCTATCCGGGCGGCACCGGCATGATGGCGGGCGCCGTGCTGGGGCGGGCGGCGGGAACGTCCGCCGCCCGTCACGCCATCCGGTCACGGGGAGGGGAAGCCCGTGTCGGCACCAGTGCTGGCTGAGAAGACGATCGTGATCGTCGGGCTCGGCAAGATCGGCTCGCTGTACGCCACGTGCTACGGGCAGGCGGGCCACCGGATCCGCACCGTGGACATCGGCGACGGCGCCGACTGGGAGCGGGTGGCGCAGGTGCCGGATCCCGCGGCGGTCGACGCCTGGGTGGTCGCCACCCCGACGGCGTCCCATCTCGCGATCGTCGACGAGATACTGCGGCGGCGGCCCGATGCCCGTGTCCTGCTGGAGAAACCGGCCTGCTACCCGGACGACCTCGCCGATCTCGGCCACACGGTCCGGCGCCATCCCCGTGCCCGGATCATCGTCAACGACGTGTACTCGCACAGCGAAGCCGTGCAGCGCTTCGCGGCGTCGGTGCGGGAATCCGCCGTGTCCGATCCGATCAGGAAGATCACCGTCGAATTCACCAAGAACCGCGAACTCGACGTCGCGAACGGCAGATTCGTCGACACCCAGTACGGCGAAGCAGGCTACGAGGGCTTCCACATGCTGAGCATCCTGCGCGCGATCCTCCCGTCCGCGGCGTACCGGACCTATCTGCGCACGGTGCCGTCTTCGGTGACGCCGGAGATGCGGGTGCGGACCACGGCTCCCGGTATCCCGGAGGTCGAGCTCTACACGTCGTCGACCGGCGCCATCGCCTTCCCCGAGCTGGCCGGATTCGCTTTCCCGGAAAGGGTTTCGAGGGATTTCATCGCCCCGGCGGTGATCCCGTACGGGTCCGAGTTCCGGTACCGGTTCGCGGACGTCGAGCTCCGCTCCGGCAAGCACGTCACCTTGGTCTTCGAACCGTTCTTCGGCGCGGATCCCGACCACAAGAACGTCCACACCGTCCACATCAGGGACACCGCCGCTCCGGCGCGCCATTTCCGCATCGCCGTCAACCATTTCAAGGAGGCACTTCTGACCCAGCTGGACCTTTTGCAGCATCTCGACGAGGGCACCACGGTGGTCCGCCCCGCCGAGCACCGGTTCCTCGCCGCCCTTGGTTCGGCGTTGTTCACCGGAATCTTCCCGCAGACAACGGAAAACGAGAAGTTCGCACGGATTGGGAGCGAAGCATGACGCGAAGCATCGAGGATCTTTCGACACTGTTGCGGCCGGCCAAGGACATGCTGCCCGAGGTCTCGGACCGCGACGTGGCGCTGGCCGAGGTCACCGGCCAGATCAAGAACGACGACGCCGCCCGGGCGCTGTTCTCGAAGGCGTGCCGGTTCGAGGCACCGTTCACCGCGAGCTGGATCCACGGCCCCGGTGACGAATCCCCTTACCTGTCACTGGAACTGGCCGCGTCGTCGCTGGACGACGACCGGTATCGCGCCCTGCTCGCCGACGTCGTGCTGTCGACGTCGACCTCGATCCCCTACGACTACCGGGCTCTGGCCGCGGAACGGCTCGTACAGGCCGGGACGGGCGAGTACGCCGGTGCCCTCCAGGAGGTCGTCGACGCCTACGAACCGCTGCCCGCCCGCGGGCTGCAGGCGAAGATCGCCGTCCCCACCGACGGTATCGACCACCTCTTCGACATCCCCGAAACGGTGACCGGCAGGCTCAACCTCCTGATCGCGGCAAGCCGGGCGAAAACGCTGGAGAGCAGGCACATGCTCGCCGTCCGCATCCTCGCGAACGGTGTCCTGCCGGAGGAACCGGTCGGCGAACCGGAGCGGCTGATCCTCGAAGACGTCGGGACGACCATGGTCGCGCCGTCGGACTACCTCGTGCCGTGGGACCAGGAGTTCCCCGGGGAGCACGGCTCCGGCCTCACGCTCGCGGAACTGGTGCGCATCACCTTGATGTGCGGCGAGTTCTCGCTTCCGGACACGACCGTGCGGCCGATCCTGGTCGACTTCTACCGGTCGGTGCTGCGGACCTGCGGCCGCTCGATCATCGGCCTTTCGGCGGGGGTGTTCCATGTGGAGCACGGCACGCTCGCCACACCTTCGTACTACTACCAGGGCCGCGACGCGATCCTCGGCAAGGGCTGCGTGATCGACTGCGTCGGCGGGGCGGTGCTGCAGTCGGGTTCGTTCCTCGGCGGCGGCTACATGCCGATCCTGATCCACACCCACAAGCACATCCGCAAGGGCGGTCAGGCCGCCGCCTCCGAGCGGAAGCAGATCCTGCCGTGCGTCTTCGCGGCGGAGGCGGGCGCGCGTTACCCGATGGACGCCATCGGCCTGTTCGAAACGGTGGACTACCTCGGCCGGGAGACCCCGTACGAGGGGATCAGGGCGATCCCGCACGCCAAGTGACACGACGTTCGTCCGGCTGAAGATCCGTATCTCGCGACGTCGCCGGGCAGTGCGGTTCCGTGCTGCCCGGCGACGTCGAACAACTGGAGGGTAAGGGAATGGATGCAACTATGGGGGCAGAGGTCGCCGTCATCGGCGCGGGCTACGTCGGGCTGACCACGGCCGCGTGCCTTTCGTCCTTGGGGCACCGCGTCGTGTGCGCGGACGTCGACCAGGAAAAGCTCGACGCGCTGCAGCGCGGAGAAGCGACCATCAGGGAACCGGGGATCTGCGAACTCGTCGTGGACGGGCTGGCGTCCGGACGGCTGCGGTTCGTCCTCGGCGCGAGCGCGGCGGCCGCGGCGGCGGACATCGTGATCCTCTGCGTGCCGACACCGATGGGCGCGAGCGGCGCGGCGGATCTGACCGCCTTGGAATCCGTCGTGGCCGAGGTGCGGGATCTCCTGCCGCCCGGCTGCGTCGTGGTGAACAAGTCGACGGTCCCCGTCGGCACGGCGGCCCGCGTCGCCGGCCTGATCGATCGCCCCGACGTCGCGGTCGTGTCCAATCCCGAATTCCTGCGCGAGGGGTTCGCGGTCCACGACTTCCTGAACCCCGACCGGGTCGTGGTCGGTTCGGCCGATCGCGACCCGGTCCCCGCCCGCCGGGTCGCCGAGCTGTACGACAAGCTCGACACCTCCGTGCTGGTGACCGATTCCGCGAGCGCCGAGTTGATCAAGTACGCGTCCAACTGCTACCTCGCGACGCGTCTGTCCTTTGTGAACACCGTCGCGGAGCTGTGCGAATACCTCGACGCGAGTATCGACGACGTGACGACCGGGATGGGGTACGACGAGCGGATCGGCAAGTCGTTCCTGCGGCCGGGCCCCGGCTGGGGCGGCTCCTGCCTGCCGAAGGACACTTTCGCGCTGCTGCGCACCGCGGAGTCGGCGGGCAGCGATTTCGCCTTGCTGCGGGCGGCGATCGAAACCAACGTGAAGCAGCAGGAGCTCGTGGTCGGCAAGGTGCGCAAGGCCGTCGGCGGCGACCTCGCCGGCGTCCGGATCGGCCTGCTCGGCTTGACGTTCAAGGCCGGGACGGACGATCTGCGGGACTCCCCGTCGCTGGCGATCGCGGCGCTGCTGGCCGCCGAAGGCGCGGTACTGACCGGCTACGACCCCAGCGTCCACGCGCCGGTGGCGGGCGTGACGGACGCCGTGCGGATCGCCGGGACCGCCTATCACGCGGCGAACGGGGCGGCGGCGGTGGTGCTGCTGACCGAATGGCCGGAGTTCCGCGCCCTCGACTGGGGACGGATCGCCGACCGGCTCCACGGCCGGTCCGTCATCGACACCCGGAACCTGCTCGACCCGCACACCGTGGCGCGGTCCGGGCTCGCCTACCAGGGCATCGGCCGTCCGGACAGCGTCTGGGCCCCCGTGGCGCCCGTCGCCGAAATGGTCACGCAAGCAGGATGACCACGGGGGTGGACGGCGGGCGATCCCGCCCGTCGTCCGTCCCTTCCGGCGCCGGAAGAGGAGGACCGATGCCGAAGCGAACCCGGCCCTGGCCCGCGCTTTTCGCACTGTGCCTGGGTTTCTTCATGGTCATGCTCGACATCAGCATCGTGAACATCGCGGTGCCGTCGATGGTGCGCGAACTCGGCACCGAGCTGACCGCGGTGATCTGGGTGACCAGCGTGTACCTGCTCGCCTACGCCGTCCCGATCCTGCCCGCCAGCAGGCTGGGCGACCGGTTCGGGCCGAAACGCGTCTTCGTCGCCGGGCTGCTGGTGTTCACCGCGGCGTCGCTCTGGTGCGGGCTCGCCGGCGACGTCGAGACGCTGATCGCCGCCCGCGCGGTGCAGGGTTTCGGTGCCGCGCTGATGACACCGCAGACCACGGCCTTCATCACGCATCTGTTCCCGCCGGACGAACGCGGCCCGGCGATGGGCGCCTGGGGCAGCGTCGCGGGCCTCGCCATGATCGCCGGTCCGGTACTGGGCGGGGTGCTCGTCGACCGGCTCGGCTGGGAATGGATCTTCTTCGCCAACGTCCCCGTCGGGCTGATCGCGCTGGCGCTCACCGCCGTCCTCGTCCCCGACTGGCGGCCGGGGAATTCGCACCGCTTCGACGTTCCCGGCATCCTGCTCTTCGGCACCGGTCTCGTCTGCGTGGTCTTCGGTATCCAAAATGGACAGACATACGGCTGGGGCACGGCCTTCGAGATCATCGGGGCCGGGGTGCTGCTGCTCGGTGGTTTCGTCCTGTGGCAACGGGCCAACCGCCGCGAACCGCTGCTGCCGTTACGGATCTTCCACCACCGCGACTTCTCATTGGGTGCCGCGTCCGCGGTGACGGTCGGTTTCACGATGACCAGCATGCTGCTGCTGTTCGTCGTCTACGTCCAATCGGTGCTGGGGCTGTCCCCGGCCGACGCCGGGCTGCTCATCGCACCGCTCGCCTTGGTGTCCGGCGGCGTCGCACCGTTCGCGGGCAGGCTCTCGGACCGGGTGAATCCCAAGTACCTGCTGGCGTTCGGGATGCTCTCCCTGAGCAGCGGCCTGTGCCTCGTCTCGCTGGTGATCATCCCCGCGAGTTCACCGCAGGCCCTGCTCCCCGGGCTGCTGCTCTGCGGCCTCGGGGTCGGGTTCACCTTCTCCCCGATGAACAACGTGACCCTCAACTCCGTCGAGCGTTCGCTGGTCGGCAGCGCGTCGGGCATCTTCAACACCGCGCGCCAGGTCGGCGGAGTGCTCGGTGGCGCGGCCGTCGGTGTGCTGGTGGAGGCGCGGGCCGGTGCCTCGATGACGGCGCGGGCTCCCGAAGCGGCGGCGGCGTTGCCCGCCGAATTCCGGCAGCGGTTCGTCGACGGTTTCACCGGGGAAGCCGGGGCGGCGGCCGTCGCCAGCGAGTTCGGCGGCGCTCCCGACGTCCCCGCGGAGCTGCCGTCCGAGATCGCGGCCCAGGCCCGGGAGCTGGCCGCGCAGGTCACCGGTGCCGCGCTCACGGACGCGGTCAAGGCCGCTTTCCTGCTTCCCGTCGGCGCGCTGATCCTCGGCCTCGTGTGCTCGGTGAACCTGCGGGGGCCGATCGGGCAGCGCAGATCGCCCGATCGGATGACCGCGACCCGGTGAGCACCGGCGCGGACCTGGCTACCGTCGCTGTATGACTCTCGTACCGACGGTCGACCTGAGCACCTGGCACGAGGGCGACCGCACTCAGCTCGCGCACACGGTCGACGAGGCGTTGAGGCGCGTCGGGTTCCTGCAGGTCGTCGGGCACGGCATCCCCCGGGCGACGATCGACGACATGTGCGAAGCGACCGCTGCCTTCTTCGCGCTCCCCGTCGAGGAGAAGCTCCGATCCGCGCCGGCCGACCGCGCCTCGGATCGCGGGTACGCGGCCGAAGGCACCGAAGGGCTGGCGTACAGCCTCGGCGAGAAGACACCGCCCGACCTGTCGGAATCGTTCGTCATCGGCGCGGAGCACATCGACGGCGAAGACCCGTACGGCTTCTTCGTCCCCAACATCTGGCCCGAGGCGCCGGAGAACCTGCGTCCCGCGCTCACCGCGTACGCCGACGAAGCGCACCGGGTCGCGCGAGTGCTGCTGGAGATCTTCGAGCAGGCGCTCGGGCTGCCGGACGGCTACCTCGGCGCGTACACCCGGCATCCGACACGCACCTTGCGAGTGAATCACTTCGAGCGCCGCGCCGGAGCGCCCGAGCCCTTGCCGGGCCAGATGCGGCTCGGCGCGCACACCGACTACGGCATCGTCACCGTCCTCTACGCCGACCCGGTCCCCGGCCTCCAGATCCACGGCCCCGACGGCGCCTGGCACGACGTCGTCCCCGCCGAGGACGCGCTGGTGGTGAACCTCGGCGACCTCACCGCGCAGTGGACCAACGACCGCTGGCGCTCCACCCTGCACCGGGTCGTGCCGCCGTCCGGGCCGGGGCCGTCACGGCGGCGGAGCGTGGCGTTCTTCTTCGACGGCGACCACGACGCGCGGTTCGAATGCCTCCCGACCTGCCATTCCGCCGGCAATCCGCCGAAGTATCCGCCGGTCCTCGGCGGTGCGCACCTCTACGCCAAGATCACCGGCGGGCGGACACTGGAACCCGCCGACGCGATGAACACCGCGGCCGGCCGCGGCTGAGGAAGAATCCTCGGCGGACGATGTCCGGTCCGGTCCGGCGGCTCCGACGTCCCCGGCAGAAGGCACCGGAGCGGTGCCCGCCGAGAGGAGAGAACCATGAAGTACATGATCATGATGTTCGGGTCGCAGAAGGACCTCACCGACATCGCCGGCGCCTGGAGCAGCGACGAGGTCACGGCCCTGCACGAGTTCATGGGCAAGTGGAACAACGACCTGGTCGAATCGGGCGAGTTCGTCGACGCGCAGGGCCTCTCCCAGCCGGCGCACGCCCGCCGCGTCTCCCTGCGTGACGGCTCCCTTGTGGTGACGGACGGGCCGTATGCCGAGACCCAGGAGGTCCTGGTCGGCTACACGACCGTCGACTGCGCGAGCTACGACCGCGCCATCGAGATCGCGGCCCAGCTGGCGAACACCCCGCATCCGGAAGGCAGCGACCTCGGCCGCGACTGGTACGTCGACATCCGGCCGTGCGCCGACAGCTTCGAAGAACTGGAGCTCTAGGTGCCGGACAGCGGCGTCGAAGACCTGCTGCGCGAGCTGTCTCCGCAGGTCCTCGGCGCCGTCGTCCGCCGCTACGGTCACTTCGACCTGGCGGAGGACGCGACGCAGGAGGCGCTGCTCGCGGCCGCGACGCAGTGGCCCGCCGAAGGACGGCCCGAAAACCCGCGCGCGTGGCTCATCACGGTCGCCTCGCGGCGGCTGACCGACCTCCTCCGTGCCGAGCAGGCGCGACGCCGTCGCGAGGACACCGTCGTCCAGCGGACGTTGCCGGAGGAGTATCTCGCCCCCGCCGCGGACCGGAGTGCCGCCGACTCAGACGACACGCTCGTCCTGCTCTTCCTGTGCTGTCACCCGTCCCTGTCGCCCGCGTCGCAGATCGCGCTGACCCTGCGCGCGGTCGGCGGCCTCACCACCGCGGAGATCGCCCGCGCGTTCCTGGTGCCCGAAGCGACGATGACCCGGCGGATCAGCCGCGCGAAGGCCGGGATCAAGGCCGGTGGTGTCCCGTTCGGCATGCCGCCGGAGGCGGGACGGCTCGACGTGGTGCTCCACGTGCTGTACCTGATCTTCACCGAGGGGTACGCCACCACGTCCGGCCCTGATCTGGTGCGGAGCGATCTTTCCGCCGAAGCCATCCGGCTGACCAGGATCGTCCACCGGCTGCTGCCGGACGACAGCGAGGTCACCGGGTTGCTCGCGCTGATGCTGCTCACGGATGCGCGCCGTCCGGCGAGGACGGGGCCGGACGGCGCGCCGATCCCGATGTCCGAACAGGACCGGAGTCGGTGGAACACCGAGTACGTCGCCGAGGGCATCGCGCTGCTGTCCGAAGCGCTGCCGCACGGGCCGACCGGGCAGTACCAGATCCAGGCGGCCATCGCCGCGCTGCACGACGAGGCGCCGAGCGCCGAGAAGACCGACTGGCCGCAGATCGAAGCACTGTACGCGCTTTTGCTGCGGCTCTCCGACAATCCGGTGGTGGCGCTGAACCACGCCGTCGCCGTCGGGATGGCCCAAGGGCCGAGGGAAGGCTTGGCGGCGTTGGAAAAGCTGGGCGACCGGATCTCCGGCGACCACCGGTTCCACGCCGCCCGTGCGCATCTGCTGGAGATGGCCGGGGACACCGCCGAAGCCGCCGAGTCCTATGTGGACGCCGCGCGGCTGGCCACGAGCCTGCCGCAGCAGCGGTATCTCCACGCGCGGGCGGAACGCCTGCGCGGGTCGTGAGTGGTGAAGACACCACTCACGACCCAGCAGGAGTGTCAGCAGCTGACCAGGAGCCCGGTGATCGCCGTGCAGGTCGACGACGCGGTGTCGTTGGCCGCGTTCGGATCGGCGACGGAACTCTGCGTGATCTTCGCGGTCGTCTTGACCGGCCCGACGGTCAGCAGCCCGGTCGCCACCGAGAACTTGGCGGTGGCACTGGCTCCGGAGGCGAGCGACGGGAAGTCACAGTTGACGACCTTCGTGCCGCCCGGGTTCGAGCAGGACGGCGAGCCGGTGAAGCGCAGCCCGTTGCCGAGGGCCGACGCCACCCGGATCCCGGACGCCGCGGCCGGGCCGGCGTTCGTCACCTTGACCGTGTACTCGATCGACGACGTCAGGAGCCCGCGCGGGGACGCGGTCAGTGTGACCCCGAGATCGGCGGCGGTCGTGCCACCGGTGACGGTCAGGACGGGGCCGTCGAAAGTCTCGAAACTGTAGTTCTCACCCAGGAACTGGTGCCGCAGGGTCACCGGGCCGAGCGGGGCGTCGTCCTTGATCCGCAGGGTGAAAGTCACCTTGCGGCTGTCTCCGGGAGCCACGTCCCCGACCCCGCCGCGGATGCTCACGACGTGCGAGCTGCAACTGAGCGCGCCCGGGCACGAGACGACATCGGCGATCCCCGTGAGCGGGGTCTCGGCGGTGTAGAGCGTCGCCGCCCCGCCCTCGATGGCCGCGTCCGTGAGCGCGTTGTACAGCGAGTGCTCGACGGTGAACGTCTGTCCACGCTGGACAGTGGTCGGGCTTACCACCACCGAACTGGTGGGAGTCTCGGCGGAGGCGGGCGCCGGAGACACGAGCGTGATGGTGGCGGCCGCGACCACGAGCGACAGAAGTGTGGCTCTTCGAAGCTTCATCGGTTCTCACAATCCCGGACGTCGGTGCGGACAACGATCAGTCGCCGGGTGGCAGGCGTTCGTTACCGGTGTTTCCCGCCGGATGGCACGCCGCTCTCACCCGCTCGGAGCAACCCGCCCGCGTGTTCCAGGTGCGCAGCACCCGTCTTCGGTCAGCAGTTCGATCACCACGCTCGTTCCCAAGCTGTGACCAACGCCGGCTAGCTCGCGCCTTCGCCGCGAAGCGCGGGAATCAGGTTCGCCTCCTCATAGGCGAAGTGCTCTTCGAGTCCCTTCACGACGCGCTCGAACTCCTCGCGTAGCGCGGCGCGTTCGATCTCCCCCTTGCCTTGCAGCAGCCGATCGAGATCGCGCAGTGCTCGGGACACGGTCTCGTGCTCCTGACGCAGCCGCTTCAGCGCCGGCGCGAGCCCGGGATGGGCCTTCTCGATCGCGGTGAACGCGCCGTCCTCGCGGAGATGGTGCATGCGCAGGTCGTTGCAGAAGGTCACGCAATGGCCGAGCAGTTCGCCCCGCAGCTCTGTCCGGCGCGCGGCGGGCGCGCCGTCGAGTTCGGCCCGCGCCGCCGCCAGCGTCTTGCGGAGCTCCCCGTGGTGGACGAGCAGCTGATCGGCGATCGCCCGGCCGCGGGCGGCGTCGACCTCCAAGAGATGCAGCGCGAAACCCGGTTCCCCGCCTTCGAGCGGCACGGCACGCGCGGCATGCGGCACGCCGTCGATTTCCAGTGTCGCTTGTGGACTGACCAGAAGGTCGCGATACCAAGGTGAATCGCCGTCGGGCGCGAACACCAGGTACCGGCTTCCGGACGGGCGGCAGTCGACACGAGTGGTGCGGGGACGCCCCGTTCCGGCGTCCGCGGTGGTCATCAGCACCGGTACTCCCCAGGTAGCATCATCGTGAAAGCTATTTTGCTTTGCAAGCAAAGCCTCTTTGCTTGCAAAGGTATCCAGGAGGGTGGCCGGTGTCAACCGAGGACATGGAAGTCGACGACGCCGTGCGGGCTTTGCTGCTGCTCATGCCGCGGATGGTCGGGCGCGCGAAGCGGATCAAGATCCCCGAAGAGCTCCAGTCGCTGTCACTGGCTCCGCGTCACCTGTCCCTGTTGTCGTACCTGCTCTTCGACGGGCCCATGACGGTGAACGAACTGGCCGAACGGCTCGAGGTCGCCCCGACCACGGTGAGCCTGATGGTCGGCGAGCTGACCAAGAAGGACGTGCTCGACCGGCGCGAGGACGAAGCGGACCGGCGGCGGCGGATCGTCGCGATCGCCGAGCGGATGCGGCCCGCGATCGACGGCTGGCTCGCGCAGGGCGCCCGCGCCTGGCAGAAGGCGCTCACGCCGTTGACCCCGGCCGAACGGCGCCTGTTCATCGATACCCTGCGCGCCTACGAAGACGGACTGACCGACTAGGAGGAGCGGTGCGGCCTGCGTGTCGACGGGATGGGACTGCATCCGCCCGCCTCGGCGACGACCGTCCGCGTCCGCGGCGGCGAGGCACTGCTCACGGACGGTCCGTTCGCCGAGACGAAGGAACAGATCGGCGGGATCGACATCCTCGAACGCGACAGCCGTGAACAGGCCGTCGAGGCGGCGAAGAGCCACCCGTGGGCCGCGATCGGCACGATCGAGGTCCGCGAACTGCTCTAGGTGATCCGGACGGTGACCTGGTTGTCGGTGTAGGTGTAGGCCACGTATTCGAATTCGACGCCGGTGCGTTCGACGTATTCCAGCCACGCCTTGTACTCGTGCCGCTGCCAGCCAGGATAGTTGAAGAACTCGTCGAAATGCACGATGCTGCCCGACCGCAGCCGCGGGCCGACCAGATCGAGCACGGTTTTCGCGGAGCTGTACAGATCGCCGTCCACGTGAAGGAAATCGACGACGCCTTCGTGCCGCTCGAGAAAACCGGGAAGCGTGTCCGCGAAAAGGCCGACGACGAGTTCGGCGCCGGGGACGTCCGGCAGGTCGTCGCGCGCGAACGAACCGGCTGGCATCCCGTTGAGCCAGTTCTCCGGTAATCCTTGGAACCAGTCGAATCCGTAGGTCTCGACACCACCACGGGCCCTGGCGATCGCGCCCAGTGTGTTCCCGGTCGCGACGCCGAATTCGAGGGCCATTCCTCCGGACGGGGCAAGGGAAAGCGCGTACGCGAGCGTCTCTTCCGGACTCGCGAAATGCTTGGTCCCGGTCAGCTGCTCACGGGCGAAACGATTGCTGTCCTTTGCCGCGTCCTGGTCGCCAGCGTAGATGATGTCGCGACGGCTCCGGATTTCGAACTCGACGATCCGATCGAAACAGCGATCCCCCTGCCGGACGATCTCTTCGCGCAGTTCCGCGACGACCCGTTCCAATTCCTCCGTATAAGGATCATGGAATCGGCGGGCGAGCCGGTGCAGGCCCCGGCCGAGCGTGCCACGGGCCGACCGGCCCAAGGTTTTCAGGGCTGAATGGGGTACCAGGTGACGCATCCCGGGACGATACACCAGGGCCATCCGGGTGAACGGGACCGGAACGTGCGGGGTCGGTTTCGTTGCGGTAACCGAGGGGTCCGCTCCTAGCATCGGGATCACCGCCGGCATTCGGTTGCCGGCACGGGAAAAGGGAGCACGATGAGCAGGATCGTCATCTTCGGGGCGGGCGGACGCGGCGGGCGCCGGGCCGTCGCCGAAGCCGTGAGCCGCGGGCACCGGGTCACCGCCGCGGTGCGGGATCCCGGCCGCCACAAGGATCTCGCCGGGGACAACGTCACCTTGACCGCCGCCGACGTCACCGTCGCGGACGACGTCGCGAAGGCCGCCGCCGGGCACGACGCCGCGATCAGTTCCATCTACCGCGCGGATCTCCCGTCACGCGAGTATTACCCGGCCGCCGCGCACGCGCTGATCGACGGCCTCGGCCGGGCCGGTGTCGCGAGACTGGTGGTCGTCGGCGTCGGGTCGGCGCTGGAGATCGCCCCGGGCGTCGCTTTCCACGACCAGCCGGGCTGGCCACCCGAACACCGCGAGTTCTCGCTCGGGCACACGGCGGAACTGGAGGTCTTCCGTGCGTCCGGCGAAGGACTCGACTGGGTGGTCGTCGCGCCGCCGCCGGTGATGCTCGACGAGCACGCCGGGCGCACGGGCGAGTACCGCAGCGGGGACCACCGGGTGCTGCCGCGCGCGGCGGACGCGGGGCCGTTCTCCTACGCGGATCTCGCGGTCGCGCTGGTCGACGAGATCGAGCGGCCGAAACATTCCCGGGTCATGGTCGCGATCGACCACTGACGGTGGCCTGGACTGTTCGGAGATGATGTCGCGAAAGCCACTTTCGGGACACCAGGCGTCTCGAAAGTGGCTTTCGCGACACGATCGCCGGCACCCCAAGTACTTTCGCGCCACGGTCGCCGGCACCCCAAGTACATGAAGGCCCCCTTCATTGCGTCTAGCGCAGTGAAGGGGGCCTTCATGTACTTGCAGGCCAACGTGGGCCTAGCGCTCCGGCGCGTCGCCGCCGTTCTGCTCGGCCAGGAACCGCTCGAACTCTTTGCCCAGCTCCTCGGCGGTCGGCATGTGCTCGACCGATTCCGCGAGCAGGCTCTCCTTGCCGGACGCCTCCATGAACGTGTCGTACTGCTGCTCCAGCGCGCGCACGACGTCGGCGACCTTCTCCGATCCGGCGACCTGGCGGGCGATCTCGGCCTCCGCCTCGTGCGAGGCCTCACGCAGGTCGCCGTCCGGCAGGTTCAGCCCGGTCGCCGCGGCGACGGCGCCGAGCAGGTTCAGCGCGGCGCTCGGGTACGTCGAGTCCGCCAGGTAGTGCGGCACGTGCGCCGCGAATCCGGACGCGTCGTGCCCCCACTCGCCGAGGCGGAACTCCAGCAGCCCGGCGATACTGCCCGGCACCTGCATCCGGTTGGGCAGCGGACGGTGCTCGCCGACGAGTTCGTTCCGCGTCGCGTGCGCGGTCACGCCCAGCGGGCGGGTGTGCGGCGCGCCCATCGGGATGCCGTGGAAACCGGTGGTGAGCCGGACGTCCCAGCGTTCGACCAGCCCGCGCACGGCCGCGCAGAACCGCTCCCAGTCGTGATCCGGTTCCGGCCCGGTGAGCAGCAGGAACGGCACCCCGGCGGCGTCGTGCAGCAGGTGGACGACCAGTTCGGGGGCGTCGTAGGCCTCCCAGTGGTCGATGGAGTAGGTCATCGCCGGGCGGCGCGAGCGGTAGTCGATGAGGCGATCGACGTCGAACCGCGCGATCACCCGGTGCTCGGAGGAGTTCAGGAGCTGCTCGGCGACGAGCTTGCCCGCCGAACCCGCGTCCATGAAGCCGTCGAAGTAGTGCAGGAGCACGGCCCCGCCGAGGTCAGGGACGTCCGAGTCCACCTCGTACAGGTCTTCCGGGTCCAGCGCCACCAGATCCTCCAGGTTTCGTGGGTACGACCGTCCACCGATGCCAACGCCCCGATAGGGGGTATCCATTCCGCCGACGGTGGCTTGGATCCTATCGGTCCGTGACAGCCGTCGTGGGCGGTCCGCACGGACGTGGTGCAGGGTGGAGGGGTGACAGAAGAGACGCTCGGCCTGCGCCCGCCCGCCAATCGGGTGAGCAGGCGCGCCATCGGCTACTGGACGGTGTGGGCCGCGGTCGGCTGGGTGATCCTCATCGCGGCGCAGACGGTGTTCGTGCTCACGAGCGACGACGCGCCGACGTGGCTCACGGTGACCTTGACGATCTCCTGCGTGATCGCGCCGCTGCATCTGCTGGTCATGCCGCAGTGGCGCTACCGGATCCACCGCTGGGAGGTCACCGGCGAGGCCGTGTACACCCAGGAAGGCTGGCTCAGCCAGGACTGGCGGATCGCGCCGATCTCGCGGATCCAGACCGTCGACATCGAACGCGACCCGGTCGAGCAGCTGTTCCGGCTGGCGAAGATCACCGTGACGACGGCCTCGGCCGCGGGCCCGGTCAAGATCGCCGGTCTCGACCACACCGAAGCGCTGAAGCTGGCCGCGGAGCTCACGAAGACCACTCAGGCCACTCCCGGTGACGCGACGTGAGCACCGAGGCGCTCCCGGACGCCGGCGGCCAGTGGCACCGGCTCGACCGCCGCATGCTGCTGATCCGCCCCGTGCTCGACGTCGTGAAATCGCTGCCGGTGCTGATCGGGACGGTGATCCTCGGCCGGGGCAACGGCTGGGAATGGTTCGGGCTCGGCGTGACCGCGCTGACCGTGTTCGTGGGGGTCTCGCACGTGCTCACCTCGCGGTACCGCATCGCCGACGGTCAGGTGGAATGGACCACCGGCCTGTTGCTGCGCAAACATCGCGCGATCCCGCTGGACCGGGTGCGCACGGTCGACGTCACCTCGGAACCCAAGCACCGCCTGTTCTCCCTCAGCGCCGTGCGCATCGGCACCGGACGGCATTCACCCGCCCAGGGCGCGAACGGCGACCAGCTGGTGCTCGACGCCGTCAGCCGGACCGAGGCCGACCGGCTGCGCACGGTTCTCTTGCACCGCAAGGAGATCACCACCGAAGCCGAGGCGCCGCCGCCCGAGCAGGTCGTGGCGGAGGTCGACCGCAGGTGGGTGCGGTACGCGCCGTTCACCCTGTCCGGCCTAGCCGTGGTGGGCGCGATCTTCGCCGCGGTCTGGCATTTCGCGCACCAGCTGAACATCGCCCCGGAGAACGTCGGCCCGCTGCGGGATCTCCTGGACGATCTGGCGAACACGGCGGTGTGGCTGATCGTGGTCGTCGCGGCGGTCGCCCTGCTCGTGGTCGTCTCCCTGCTTTCCGTCGGCGGCTACGTGCTGTCGTTCTGGAACTTCAAGCTCACCCGGGAGACGGAAGGCACGCTGCACGTCCGGCGCGGGCTGATCACCACGCGGTCGGTGTCCATCGAAGAAGAACGGCTTCGCGGCGTCGAGGTGAAGGAGCCGCTGCCGCTGCGGATCGCGGGCGGGGCGCGGCTCACCGCGATCGTGGGCGGGTTGCGTGAGGGCAAGGGCGGGGACAAGGGAGGTGGGCTGCTCCTGCCGCCCGCGCCCGTGGGCCGGGTCCACGAGGTCGCGGCCGAAGTGCTGCGGGAGAACTTCGACCCGGCCACCGTCCCGCTCGACCGGCATCCCCGGCGGGCGCTGACCAGACGGCTCACTCGCGCGGTCGGCGGCGTGCTGATCCTGGCGGCCGCCCTCTTCGGCCTGGCGTGGATCGATTTCCTGCCGTCCTGGATGTGGCAGGTCGCGCTCGGCCTGGTCCCGCTCGCCGCGCTGGTGGGCTGGGACCGCTACCGCAACCTCGGCCACGCGATCGTCGGGCGGTACCTGGTCAGCCGGTCGGGTTCACTGGCACGGGCGACGGTGGCGATCCGGCGCGAGGGCCTCACCGGCGTCGTCGTCAGCCGCTCGTTCTTCCAGCGCCGCGCCGGATTGATCACCGTGACGGCCCCGATCGCGGCGGGCAAGGGCGGCTACCGGGTGGTCGACGTCGGCGAATCGGCCGGGCTGGCGATGGCGGAGCAGGCGGCGCCAGGTCTCCTCACGCCGTTCCTGCGCCGGGAGGTTCAGCGGTAGCCGGTGACGTCCGCGGGAAGGCCGGGATCCTGGACCTCGACGAGATAGCGCCAGCAATCGGGACGGCTGCCGTCGAGGTCGGTGAATCCGTATTCCTTCGCCAATTCGCCACTGGACACCGATTTCCCGTTCCAGCGGGCGACTTCCGCGTCACCGGCCAGTGCCGCGACCGCCCTGCCGACGAACGCCGGGCTTTCAGAAATGGCGAAATGCGGCTGCACCTTCGTCGCGTCCCGCCAATTCTCTTCGGTCACCCGATAAGCGTCGAGCATCGCTTCGGAACGCAACCAGCCCGGCGTGACGGCGACCGCGGTACCGCCATGCGGCGCCAATTCGTGCCCGAGCGCGAACGCCATCCGGTTCACCGCGGTCTTGGCGAGATCGTAGAAGAACGAAACCCGGTAGTTCTCCGAGTTGTACGCGGCGGTGCCGTCGTTGACCTCGACGACCAGCGCGCCCGGATTCCTGATCATGAGCGGAAGCGCGAAATGGCTGGTGATGGCGTGGGTGTCGATCGCGAGCCGCAGGGTCCGCAGTCCGACGTCCAAAGTGGACTCCCAGACCGACTTTCCCCATTCGATGGGCGCCCCGTAGATGTCGTTGACCAGCACGTGCAACGCACCCTGTTCGGCGTCGATCCGTTCCACCAGTTCGCGGACCTCGTCCGCCGCCAAATGGTCCACGGCGATCGCGATCCCGCGTCCGCCCGCCTCGTCGACGAGCGCCGCCGTCTCCTCGATCGTCTCCGGGCGGTTCATTTCCGATCGCCGGGAACCGGTACTGCGACCGGTCACGTAAACGGTCGCGCCCGCGGCGCCCAGCTGGACCGCTATTCCCCGCCCTGCCCCGCGAGTCGCCCCGGCGACCAACGCGATCTTGCCGGTCAATGGCTTTCCCATGGGCCGAACCTAGCAAGAAGTCCGCTTGTTCGTTGACCAAAGACCCTGGTCCGCAATTCACACAATGTGCTAGTTTCTTGACTCTTCGTGATTCTCCGGCGAGAGGTCGAGATGACGCCTGCCGCACGATCCGTGAACCCCACCGCCCCGCCGAAACGCACCCCCGGCGCCAGCAGCTCGCGCAAAGTACTGCAGCTGCTGCTCTCCTTTTCCGAACGCCGCTGGGACGCGAGCGTCGCCGAACTCGCGGCGAGGATCGGCACCCCGGTCGCCACGACCTATCGCTATGTCGCGCTGCTGAAGGAACTCCAGCTCCTGGAGGAGGGCAGGACGGGGCGCTATCACGTGACGAGCCAGGTGATGCCGCTCGCGCGGGCCGCGCAGCTGGCCAACGACCTCGCCCGGCTGGCCCGTCCGGCGATGGAGGAGGCGGCCCGCGACCTCGGCGAGACGGTGCTGCTGTTCCAGCATTTCGGCGAATCCGCGGTCTGCGCGGACCGGGTCGAATGCGAACGCGCGATGCGTTTCACCTTCCAGCCGGGGCATTCCGTCCCACTCGGCACCGGCGCGTCGGGCAAGATGCTGCTCGCGATGCTGCCGGAGGGCGAACGAGAAAGACGCCTTTCGTCGATCGTCCAGCGCCGCGGCCCGAGCGTGCGGGAAGAGGTCAAACGCGCCGGGACGAACCGGTTCGCGGTCAGCTGGGGCGAGCTGGACGACGGCGTCTGGTCGTGTTCCGTGCCGATCCCGAGCACCGGGCACCGGCCCGCGGTGCTGACGCTGGCCGCCCCCGCCACCCGGATCGGTGACGACGCGAAGCGGGCCGCCATCGTCGCGCTCCAGTCGTACGCGAGCCGGATCCACCGCGCCGTTTCGTCGTTCGCCCTCTGATCACGCGTGTCGTCCGCCTGATCACGCGTGTCGTCCATCCGGTCACGGGAACCTCGCCGCTAATTCACGCGCCCCACGCGCCGCGGCGGGGTAGAACTCGAACCGTGATCCGACTCGCCACCCCCGACGACCTGCCCGCGCTCCAGGAGATCGAACGCGCCGCCGGCGAACCGTTCCGCGCGCTCGGCATGGCCGCGATCGCCGACGACGACCCGCCGTCGATCGCGGACCTCACGGCCTTCCAGTGCGCGGACCGGGCCTGGGTGTGGGACGCGGGCGACGGACCGGTGGCGTACCTGCTCGCCGAGATCGTCGACGGCCACGGCCATATCGAGCAGGTGTCCGTCCATCCGGATCACGCGCGCCGGGGCCTCGGGCGGCGGCTGATCGAGCACGCCGCGGAGTGGGCTTCGCGCGAAGGGCTCGCCGGGCTGACGCTGACGACGTACACCGAGGTGCCGTGGAACGCGCCGTACTACGCCCGGCTCGGCTTCGTGACGCTCGACGAGGAGAGCCTCACAGACGGCCTCCGAGCCGTCCGGGACCACGAAATCGCCCGCGGCCTGGACGCGTGGCCGCGGGTGACCATGCGGAGATGACCCGCCCGGGGGGTCGGATTGGCGACGGGCATCGAACATGTGTTCTACTGTCGGCGCCGGCCCCGGAGGGGGAAGCTCCGCGGGCCGGCACCGGACTTCAGGGAGGCACGGATGGCCGTCAAGATCACCCATCTCACCAATGGGCAGCAGGTGCGCTTCGCCAACGCGGACGGCGCCCGGCGCTACGCCGAGATCATCGGCGGCGGGGTCGACAAATGGCGGTTCACCGTGGTCAGCGGGCACGACCGCCCGGAATTGTCGGGGCGGGTCGTTAATGTGCCGGTATGGCGTATGACTTCCAGGTGACGGTGGACTCCGCCCGTCCGCACGCCCTCGCGGACTGGTGGGCCGAGATGCTCGGGTGGCGGGTCGAGGAGAGCAACGAGGAGTTCATCCGCGAGATGGTCTCCGCGGGTTACGCCGCCGAAGAAGCGACGACCACGCACAACGGTGTCCTGGTGTGGAAGGACGGCGCGGCGATCGTCCATCCGGAGACCGGGCAGCGGTTCCTCTTCCAGCTGGTGCCCGAGGGGAAGACGGTCAAGAACCGGCTGCACCTCGACATCCGGATGGGGGCGGGCAGGATCGAGGCCGAGCTCGAGCGGCTGACCGCGCGCGGCGCGACGTTCCTGCACCGCGGCAAGCAAGGGCCCGCCGAGTGGATCACGATCGCGGACCCGGAGGGCAACGAACTCTGCCTCTCCTGAGGCGGGCCTGCGAGGGCCCGCCACTGGGGGTGTCATGAAGGGACCTGGTCCCGTCGGCTGTGCCCTTCATGACCGAGCGCGCGGCCCTCGTGCGCGTCGCGCCTCGCGTGAGGCGTGACAGTCGTGGGTGTTCCCCGGTCGTTCCGGCGGCCCGGGAACACCCACGACGATCCGGCTACCGGTCCGCGCGCCAGATCCGGCTGCGCAGGTCGGCGCCGCGGATCACCTGGACTCGCCACGGCGTCAGGCGAAGCACATGCAGCCGCGGGTCGGACGGTGCCTGCCAGAAATTGCCGAGCGGGTAGCCGGCGCCGCGCGGGCTGGTCTTGCGGTACAGGTCCCACACATGCTCCTTGACCGAGGGCTCGTTGTCCCAGACGGCCACCGCGTCGATCGCCACCGAGTTGTTCCCCGGTGCCCAGTAAGAGAAATTGGTATGCGGGTTGCCTTCGAGATGGGCCGCCTTCACCGGGGTCCGAAAGGTGGCCAGCCAGCCGAGCGGACGGCCGTCGACCTTTTCCCACACCGGGATGAGCACGCGGATTCGCGGGCGGTTCTGGGCGTCGACGGTCACCATCGTGGCGTAGTTGATGGCTCCCACGTAGCTGTCGAACTCCGCTTCCAGCTCACCGAAGTCCCGGGTCGTCGTGCTCATGCGGCGCTCCTGAAGGATTCGACGGCGCGCGACAGGCTGGCCGCGCCGTGTCCGGCCGCGATCTGCCGGTCGATCAGGTCCTTGATCGGGAGCAGGGTGTCCGGCGGGACGTCCAGCGCCCGGCTGGCGCGGATGATCGTGCTCAGCCCCGCCTGGTTCATCGCCAGGCTGGACTCGCCACCGGTGTAACCGCCGCGGTCGATCTCCTCGGCGAAGGTGGTCAGCGCCGGGAACGAATCCGCCAGCCAGGACAGCAGCATCGGCGTCAGCTCGGTGGCGCGCACCCCGGCCGCCGACGCCATCGCCGTGGCGTGCAGGAAACCGCCGATCATGCCGTACATCCCGGCCAAGATGGCGACGTCGTAGCCCGACGCGAGACCGGCGTCGGCGCCGAGGAAAGTGCCTTTACCCAACAGATCCAGCGTCGGCTGCCAGCGCTGGTGAACCTCCTGGGCGCCGCTGTAGCTGATCGACGATCCTGCGGTGCCGATCGTCTGCGGCACCGCGTAGACGGCTCCGTGCAGGTACCGCGCGCCGTGCTCGGCGGCCCAGGTGGCCAGCTCACGCGCGTCCTCCGGCCCGCCGGAGGTGACGTTGACCAGCGCGCGCCCGGCGACGGCATCGCCCGCCGTCGTCAGGACCTGCCGGGCGACGGTGGCATCGAGCAGCGCGACGAGCACGAGGTCGCTCGACGCGATCGCCTCCGCGGCCGTGGCCGCCGCCGTCGCCCCGGCGGCGACGAGCGCGTCCGCCTTGGCGGCGTCGCGATTCCAAACGGTCGTGGGAATCCCTTGGCGCAAGAAGGTTTCGGCCAGCGCGTGGCCCAGGTTGCCGAGGCCGATCACGGCGACTCGGTCAGGTGTCGTACTCATGTGACCAGCCTCGTGGCCGGCACTTCCCGCTGCCAGTGACACTGATGACCGGAAGCACCAAATTCGTGCCATAGGCTGTGCCCATGAGCGCTGGTTCGGTCGCCCTGGTCGTCCCCGACGAGATCGGGATCGCCTTCTGGGACCTGTACGAGGTGAGCATCCCCGCCACCGTTTTCGGGATGCCCCAGCCCGATCTCGCCGATCCCTGGTACGACCTGCGGCTGTGCGGAACCGGCGACCGGTCCGAGGCGGTGGCTCCCGGGTTCGCGCTGCGCACCCCGTACCGGCTCGACGACATCGTCGGCGCCGACACCGTCATCGTGTCATCGGTACCGGACGAGGTCCTCAGCGACGGCGCGCCGGTCTCCCCCGAGCTGATCAGCGCGTTACGGCGCGCCCACGACGCGGGCGCGCGGATGGTCTCGCTGTGCTCCGGCGCCTTCGCGCTCGCCGAGGCCGGGCTGCTCGACGGACGTCGGGCGACCTCGCACTGGATGCACACCACGGCGCTGGCCGAGCGGTTCCCCGAGGTCGAAGTCGACGACTCCGTGCTCTACGTGGACGACGGCGACGTGCTCACCAGCGCCGGGATGACCGCCGGCCTCGACCTGTGCCTGCATCTGGTCCGGCGCGACCTCGGGGCGCACGTGGCCAACCAGCTGGCCCGCCGGATGGTCGTGCCCGCGCACCGGCCGGGCGGACAGGCCCAGTTCATCGATCTTTCCGTTCCCGCCACCGACGACCAGGGGCTGGCACCGGTGCTCGACTGGGCGAGGGCCCATCTCGACCGGCCGTTGACGATCGAAGATCTCGCCCGGCGCGCCATGATGAGCCGCCGGACCTTCTACCGGCGCCTCCAGCAGGCGACCGGCACGACACCGCTCCAATGGCTGCTGACCCAGCGGCTTTCCCGGGCGCAGAGCCTGCTGGAATCGACCGCCCTGCCGGTGGAGCGGATCGCGGAGCTCAGCGGTCTCGGCACCGCGAACAACCTGCGCCACCACTTCCTGAAACAGGTCGGCGTCTCGCCCGGCGCCTACCGGAACGCGTTCCCGCGGCAGCCACCGGTGACCGCCGCCGCGGGATGACAGCCGCCAGACGGTGTCCAGGAAGTCCTGCCACGCCTCGGTCGCCGCGGTCGTGAGTGGCGTTTCGGGTTCTAACCCGAAACGCCACTCACGACCCGGCACCAGCGGACTCGCAGGACACCTGGCCTAGGCGAGCTTGTCCAGCGCACGCGGCAACGCCGTCGTGAGCAGGTCGAGCTCGGCCTCGCCCGCGATCAGCGGCGGCGACACCGCGATCCCCTTGGCGAGGTTCCGCACGAGGACGCCTTCGTCCCGCGCCAGCCGCTGCAACCGGTTCGCCGCGCCGGGGTTCGCCTCGATGACTTCGGCCTTCAGCTCGACCGCGCCGAGGAAGCCGAGGCCGGCCCGGACCTCCGCCACCAACGGATGCGAAGCGAGCCCGGAAAGCGCGTCCGCCAGCGGTTTCTCCAGTTCCCGCCCGCGCGGGATCAGCCCGTCGCGCTCGTAGATGTCCAGTGTCGCGTTCCCCGCGGCGCAGGCGACCGGATGCCCGGCGTAGGTCGCGCCGTGCCGCAGCACCGGCGCACCGGGCGAGCCGGTGAAGAACGGCTCGGCCACCCTCGGCGCGACGATCAGCGCGCCCAGCGGGATCGTGCCGCCGGTGATGCCCTTCGCGGTCGTGATCATGTCCGGTTTCACCGCCCACCGGTCGATCCCGAACCAGGTACCCAGCCGCCCGAACGCGGCGATCACGCAGTCCGCGACGAACAGCACGTCGTGCTTGCGGCAGATCCCGGCGACCGTCTCGATGTACCCGTCCGGGGGAAGGAGGACGCCGCCCGCGCCGATCACCGGTTCGCAGAAGAACGCCGCGACCCGCTCCGGCCCGACCCGCAGGATCTCGGCTTCGAGCGCTTCGGCGCTGTCGTAGGGGACGTGCGAGATGTCGCCCGGCAGCGGCCCGAAGCCCGCCGCGTTGGCCGCGATGCCGCCGACGGCCGTGCCGAAGCCGTGCGTGCCGTGGTAACCCTGCACCCGGCCGATGACGTGCACCTTCTCCGGGCGCCCGGTGTGGGCGAAGTACGAACGGGCGAGCTTGACCGCGGTGTCGATGACGTCGCCGCCGCCCGACCCGAAGAACACCTTCGAGCCCGGTTCGGGTGCCAGCGCGGAGACGCGTTCGGCGAGCTTCAGCGCGGGCTTGTTGGCGTTGTAGCCGAACAGGTTGTACGAGTCGAGCGTCCGCAACTGGTCGGCGACGGCGAGCGCGATCTCCTCGCGCCCGTGCCCGAAGTTCGCGTACCAGAGCGACGCCGTCGCGTCGAAGTACCGCTCGCCTTCGTCGTCCCAGACGTAGGAACCCTCACCGCGGGTGATGACGAGCCGGTCGCCGTCGACCGCTCCCATGTCCGCGAAGGGGTGCCACAGCGGATTGCGCGCGGACGCCGACGAAACCATGATCTTCCTCCTCGTGCTCGTGCCCCCATCCTCACCCGGATCCGGCCGGAACGCGAACACTCCATCGTGCACAGTTCGCGGCGCGGACTTGTCCGGCTTGTCGGCCCGGTCGGCGTCCGTGTCGCGAAAGCCACTTTCGGGACATCCCACGTCTCGAAAGTGGCTTTCGCGACACGCGCCCGAACCACCTGGGCAGGCCGCCGACGTTGCGAAAGCCACTTTCGCAACCTTCAACGTTGCGAAAGTGGCTTTCGCAACGCGCGAAAAAGCGCCCTCACGACTCCCGTCGGTCGTAAGCCGCCAGAAGCTGCTTCTCCGCATCCCGCAGGTACTTCTCCAGCGCCGTCTCAGCGGGCCCGAACCGCCCCCGCTCCAGATCCCGCAGGATCCGCTCGTGCCGTTCCAGGAACGGCTCGAAGAACGCACGCGTGTTCTCCGCCAGCACGAAGAAGAGCCGCGTCTCCGCCAGCACCTGGCGCATCGTCGTGCTGACCCGCTCGCTGCCCGCCAGATCCCCCAACGCCTGGTGGAACGCGATACTCGCGGTCCCGACGGCCTGCCAGTCGCCTTCACCGGCCGCGGCACGGCCCTCCCGGACCGCCGCCGCGACCGCCGAAAGGTCCACAGTGGACCGCTCGGCCGCGCGCCGCAGCGCACCGCATTCGGTGACCCGCCGCATCACGTAGAGATCCGAGATGTCCTGCGCGGTCAGTTCGCGGACGAACACGCCGCGGTTGAGTTCGTGCACCGCGAGCCGTTCGTGCGCCAGCAGCTGGAAGGATTCGCGCAGGGTGTTGCGCGAGACGCCCAGCGCGGCGCTGATCGACGGTTCCGAAAGCCTCGACCCGGGCGGGAACACGCCTTCGGTGATGCGCTGGCGCAGGATCTCGGCGACCCGTTCCGCCGTCCCGCTCCGTTCGAGCAGGGGTCTGTCGCGGGCCAGCGTCTCCTCGGCGGCGGATGTGGACATGGCGCTACCTGACACCGAGTTCGAAGTCGAGGCTGTACCGGTCGCCCGGCATGGCACCGGCGGCCTTGGCGCCGTCGATGGGAAGCGCGACCCCATTGACGAAGCGCGACTCGTCGCTGGCCAGGAAGACGACGGCTTTCGCGACCTCCCACGCCTCGCCGACCCGCGCCGCCGGCGTGCTCGCGGTCAACTGGTGTTGCTTGGCTTCGAAGTCCTCCGGCGACGCGAGGGTGCCGCGCAGCATGTCCGTGTCGATCGCGCCCGGGTTGACCGTGTTCGCGCGGATCCCCTGGTGCGCGTGCGCGACGGCGATCGACTTCGTCAGGCCGACCAGCGCGTGCTTGGTGGCGTTGTACACCGGGTCGCCGGGGCGGCCCATCACCCCGCCGTTCGACGACGTCGTGATGATGCTGCCCGCCTTGTTCGCGATCATGTGCGGCAGCACCGCTCGAGTGCCCAGGAAGGCCGCGCGCACGTTCAGCGCGAAGATATTGTCGAACTCCGCCAGCGTGGTGTCCACCAGCGGTTTCCCGAGGTGGATGCCGACGTTGTTGAACAGAACGTCGATCCGCCCGGTTTCGGCGGCCACACCGCGCACGAACTCGTCGACCTGTCCTTCGTCGGTGGCGTCCACAAGGGAGTGACGGGCGCCTTCGACGGATTCCGC
Source organism: Amycolatopsis sp. PSD-21 (assembly GCF_055561455.1). Taxonomy (NCBI): domain Bacteria; kingdom Bacillati; phylum Actinomycetota; class Actinomycetes; order Pseudonocardiales; family Pseudonocardiaceae; genus Amycolatopsis; species Amycolatopsis sp. PSD-21. The sequence goes on from NZ_CM145712.1 coordinate 7,698,232, forward strand.
GGGTTCGCGGATGTCACTGGAGAACACGGTCGCGCCCTCGGCGACGAACTCCTTCACGGTGGCGAGGCCGATACCCCTCGCGCCCCCGAAGACCACCGCGACCTTGCCTGCCAGCCGGCCCATGCTCATTTCCTCCCTCTCAGCGAAACCGCTGTGTAGTCCTCCGGAAGGCGCACCAGCGCCTCGGGATCCCCGTGATAGGTGACTTCGACGCCGTAAAGTTCACGCGCCGCTTCCACCGAGACGTACCCGTCGACGACGTCGGCGAGCACGGCCTCCGGATCGCGCTCGCGGGGATCACCGTGCCCGCCGCCGCCCGGCAGGATCACGTTCACCACGTCGTCGGGCCGCAGGTTCACCCGGCTCTTCGACGGCAGGGTCCCGCGGGCGAGCTCGAACCGGCCCACCGCGCCGTCGTGTCCCGAGTCCACACCGGTCGCCGACCGGCGCACCCGGTCGATGTTCCCGTTGACACTCCAGGAGATCGCGCCGCGGGCGGCCATGGTGGTGCACTGGCCGAGGCCGCCGCGCCATTTCCCGGCGCCGCCGGAGTCCGTGCGCAGCACGCGTTCGCGCTGGATCAGCGGGGCCATCGTCTCGATGACCTCCGTCGGCGTCGACCGCAGCCCGCTCGGGAATCCGGTGGTACTGAGACCGTCCTTTGTGGATCGCGCGCCGATCCCGCCGGTCTGGAAGACGTTGAGCATGAACTCGCGACCCTCGGCGTCGGCGCCACGCCAGATCGTCATCCACAAAGCGTCCGCGCTGTGCGCCATGGCGTTCCCCGGCAGGGCCGTGATCAGCAGCGAAGGCAGGAAGTGCCCGATCAGGTGCCGGGACGCGACCGGCGCGGGCGGCGTGCAGTTGAGCACCGAGCCCTCCGGCGCGGTGACGTGCACCGGCCGGAACGAGCCCGCGTTGTGCGGCACCTCCGGCGAGATCGCCGCCTTGATCGCGAACGACGCGTACGCCCGGGTGTAGTTCAGGACGACGTTGATCCCGCGGCGGCTCTGCGGCGACGACCCCGCGAAATCGAGGTGGATGTCCTCGCCGTCGATGGTCACGGCGACCTTGAGGACGATCTCTTCGTCGTCGAATCCGTCGGTCACCAGCTCGCTGGTGTAGGTGCCGTCCGGCAGTTTCGCCAGCGCGTCCCGCAGCGCCCGCTCGGAGCGGTTCATGATCTCCGCGGCGACGTCGTCCAGGGAATCGAGCCCGAACTCCTCCAGCAGCCGCACCAGGCCCGCCGCGCCGACCTCGTTGCCGGTGACCTGGGCGTACAGATCGCCGATGGTCTCCTCGGGAGTGCGCACGTTGGCGCGGATCAGCAGTTCGAGATCCGCGTTGACCACGCCCGCGCGGAGGAATTTCATGATCGGCAGGCGCAGTCCCTCTTCGAAGACCTCGTTGGCTTCGGCGGAGACCAGCCGCCCGCCGATGTCCGGGGCGTGGCAACAGGAAGCGAACCAAGCGACCAGCCGTCCCCGCAGGAACACCGGCGTCGCGACGGTGATGTCGTTGATCTGCCCGGCCGTCTGCCACGGGTCGTTGGTGAGCAGGACGTCGCCGGGCTCCAGCGTCTCCGGCGGGTACGCGGCGACGAAATGCCGCATGCCGGTCGCCATCGCGTTGATATGGCCCGGTGTCCCGCCGACGGACTGGCCGATCATCTCGCCGCGGGAGTCGAACACCGCGCAGGCGAGGTCGAGCGATTCCCGCACCACGGACGAGAAGGCCGTGTCCACGAGCGCGTTCTGCTGTTCGGCCAGGATGGAGTGCAGCCGGTTTCCCAGGACCCCCACCAGGATCGGGTCGACGCTCATACCGTCACCACCAGACTGGCGTCCGCGCCGACGACACAGCGCGCACCCGGCGGAACGACCACAGTGGACTCGCGTTCCTCCACGATGGCAGGCCCCTCGACGCGATCACCCGGCTTGAGCCGGTACCTGTCGAACACCGCCGTGTCGACAAATCCACCTTCGCCGGGGAAGTACGCGGGGCGGCTCCCCTTGCGCGCGTCGCCCTCGGCCTCGGCGCCCGCGAGTTTCAGCGTGACCTCGGGCGTGGGACCACTGGAGACGACGCGCCAGTTCAGCACCTCGATCGCGACGTCCGGCCCGGTCCGCCGGTACAGCGTCCGATAGGTCTCGGTGAACGCGTCGATGAGCGACTCCGGCCAGCTCCCCCGTCCGACCGGCACGCGGATCTCGTAACCCTGCCCGGAATACCGCATCTCGGCGATCCGGCGGTGCGTCAGGTCGGAACCGTCCACACCGGACTTCTCCAGGAGCGCCGCGCCCTCTGCCTCCATCTCGGCGAACCGCGCGTCGACCTGTTCCCAGGAAAGGTCCAGTACCGCGGAGCGCGCCGAACGCACGAAGTCGAAAGCCAGTGGCGCGGTGAGGAATCCCGCCGCGCTGAGCACTCCGGCGGCGGGCGGCGCGACCACCTCGGGCGCGCCGAGCGCCCTCGCCACACCGACGCCGTGCACCGGGCCGGCGCCACCGAAAGTGAACATCGGGAGCTTCGCCGGATCCTTGCCGCGCTCGACTGCGTGGACGCGGGCCGCGTTCGCCATGTCCTCGTTGACGCTGGTGTGGATACCCCAGGCCGCCTCTTCGACGCTGACACCGAGCGGTCCGGCGATCTTCGAGCGGATGGCCTCGCGCGCGCCTTCGAGATCCAAAGTCATTCCGCCACCGAGGAAATACCCCGGGTCCAGATAACCGAGCACGAGGTCGGCGTCCGTCACGGTCGGCTCGGCACCGCCTCGTCCGTAACAGACCGGCCCGGGCTCGGATCCCGCCGAATCCGGGCCGACGGTGAGCAGGCCGAGCGCGTCGATCCGCGCGATCGAGCCGCCACCGACCCCGATCTCGATCATGTCCGTGACCGGAACCTTGACCGGCAGCCCGGAACCCGGCAGCAGCCGGTACTTCCGGTCCACTTCGAACTCGTGCGTCACCAGCGGCGCGCCATCGGAGATCAGGCACAGTTTCGCCGTCGTGCCACCCATGTCGAAGGCCAGCAGATCCTCGACACCGGCCGCGGCACCGATCGCGGACGCGGCCAGCGCCCCGCCCGCCGGACCGGATTCGAGGATGCGGATCGGGTACCGCGCGGCGGTGTCCACCGTCGCGATTCCCCCGTTGGACAGCATGATGTGCGGAGACGGCCGCACCCCGGCCTCGTGCAGGCGCCTTTCCAGATCACGCAGATAACGTTCGGTGAGATCCTGGACGTAGACGCATCCGACGGTGGTCGACATTCGCTCGAATTCGCGGATCTCGGGGACGACCTCGCTGGAGAGCGCGACCCGCAGCCGGGGCGCGACCTCCCGCAGCACCTCGGCGGCGCGTCTTTCGTGCGCGGGATTCGTGAAGGCGTGCAGGAAACAGATCGCCACCGCGTCGATGCCCCTGGCGTCGAGCTCCCGGCCGAGCCGCGCGACGTACTCCTCGTCCAGTCCTGTGTGGACGGTACCGTCGGCGAGGATCCGCTCGGGGACGTCGAACCGCAGGTGCCGTGGCACCAGCGGGGCGGGCAATTCGATGAGCAGGTCGTACAGTTCGTACCGGTGCTCGCGCCGCATCTCCAGCACGTCGCGGAAACCGGCGGTCGCGAGCAGTGCCGTGCGCGACCCCTTGCGTTCGATCAGCGCGTTCGTGACCAGCGTGGTGCCGTGCACGAACTGCTCGACGTCGCCCGCGTCCAGCCCGGCGTCGGCGAGTGTCCTCTTGAGACCTTCCTCGACCGCGCGGGCCGGTTCGTCGTGGGTCGTCAGCACCTTGCCAACGGCCACGATCCCGGTCCCGTCAAGCACGCAGAGATCGGTGAACGTGCCGCCGATGTCCACGCCGACGCGGAGCCCGGTCACGGGGATTCCTTGCGGTACCAGCGCGGCGAGGTGTTGAGCGGCGGTGCCATCTTCGCGCGCACGACCAGCACGTTGGGCTCGTCGGACTCGACGAATTCACCGAGCAGCCGCCGGAACGCCCGCCCGAACCCGGAAACCCGGTCCGCGTGCACGCCGAAGGCCCTCGCCAGGCCGACGAAATCGGGGCTGTCCCAGTCGACCCCTCGACGCGGCAATCCCGCGCGATCCTGGTCGTACCGGAGCATCCCGTAGCCGCCGTCGTCGACGAGGATCACCGTGACCGGCAACTGTTCCTGCGCCAGCGTGTGCAGATCGCCGCAGCCGAACAGGAAACCGCCGTCACCGCTGACGCAGATCGCGCGGCCGGCGCCCGCGGCACTCGCGCCGAGCGCGGCGGGGAAGCCGTAGCCGAGGGTGCCCCAGCCCATCGGGTACGCGAGCTTGCGCGGCGCGCGGACGCGATGGAACCCGCCGATCCAGTACCCGGCCACACACATGTCCGCGACCACGACCGCGTCCTGTGGCAATACTTCGTCCAAAGTGGACAGAAGGTCCGCGGCCTGTGGTTCCTCCTCCTTGATCCGCCGCCGTACCCGGGCGGAGACCTTGGCGAGCCTGCCGACGAGTGCCGCGATACCCGGCCGTTCCTCGACCTTCAGCGCCTCGACGAGCACTCTGGCGTCACCGACCAGCGTGATGTCCGGCTGGTAGTTCTTGGCCGCGTCGTCCGGGTCGACGTTGATCGCGATGAGTTTCCTCGGCTTCGGCATCAGCCAGTTCTGCGTCATCAGCCCGTCGAAGTCGGTGCCGATCGCGAGGACGACGTCGGCCTCGTCCCACAGCGCGCCGACCTCGGGCGCGTGCACCGGATTCGGGGCGAGACAGGGATGATCGACCGGCAGCAGCCCGCGGGCGCCGAACGTGGTGAGCACCGGCGCGGCCAGCCGTTCGGCGAGTTTCCCGATCGCCTCACCCGCCTCGGCGCGCAGCGCGCCGCCGCCCGCCCAGATCAGCGGTCGGTCGGCGGCCGCGAGGAGGGCCTCGGCCTCGGTGAGATCCGGGATCTCGGCGGGCCGGGCGTGCGACCGCGGCGGACGGCGCGCGGGCGTCCGCTCGGACAGGAAGTCGGCCGGGATGCCGAGGTAGACCGGCCCGCTCTGCGGCTGGAGCGCGAGCCGGGCCGCGCGGTGGAGGGTGGCGGCGACCTGATCGGCGCTGGTGACGGTGAACCCCGCCTTGGTGACCGGCGCGAACATCGCCTGCTGGTCCGACGTCTCGTGCAGCACGCCGCGGACCACGCCCGGCCGCCGCAGCGTGGACGGGATGTCGGTCGCGATGATCAGCACCGGCGCGGCCGACGCCATGGCCTCGCCGACGGCGGCGAGCGTGTTCGCCGCACCGGGCCCCGTGGTCACCAGCGCGACGCCGAGCTTGCCCGTCGCGCGGGCGTACCCGTCGGCGGCGTACCCCGCCGTCTGCTCGTGCCGGACCCCGACAAGCCGGATGTCCGTATCGGCCAGCGCCTCCCATAACGGCAGGTTGTGCACCCCGGGGAGACCGAAGACGACTTCGGTCCCCAGAGCGGTCAGCGCGTCGGCGAGATGCTGGGCTCCGGTGGGTGCAGGCACCCCGCCGATAGTGCCAGATCGTTCAACGATCCAGCAACCGGCCACTGCGCGTGAAGGCCCCCTTCCCTCGGCTGAGCCGAGGGAAGGGGGCCTTCACGCGCAGCCAGCTTCAGTACAACCCGGCCGAGTAAGCCGCAGGAGCGTAATACGCCTCCAGGTCGGCGAGGCTGTCCTCCGGCCGCTCGAAGGTCTTGGAGATGACCGCCCGCGACGGCAGCGCGTCCGGCGTCCAGCTCTCCGGCGACCAGAGCTTCGAGCGCATGAACGCCTTCTGGCAGTGGTGGAAGATCTCGTCGATGTCGACGACCAGCGCGAGCTTCGGCCGGTTGCCGTTCACGATCATGTCGTCGAAGAACGGCGCCTCCCGCACGAGCCGCGCGCGGCCGTTGATCCGCAGCGTGTCGCCGCGGCCGGGGATCAGGTAGAGCAGCCCGACGTGCGGATTCGACAGCACGTTGCGGAACCCGTCGGCGCGCCGGTTGCCGGGACGCTCCGGGATGGCGATCCGCGTGTCGTCCAGTACCAGCGTGAACCCGGCCGGGTCGCCCTTCGGCGAGACGTCGCAGGTCCCGTCCGCCGCCGACGTCGCGATCAGCACGAACGGGGACTCCGCGAGCCACTGGCGGTCCATCTCGTGCAGCTTCGGGCGCGCCTTGTTCGCGGTTCGTTCCAGCGGCGGCGGCAGGATCTCGCGCAGCTCGGCCTCGGTGGTGACTTCGACGAACTCAGACAATGTTGTGCTCCCTCGTCACGGCCCGGTCGCCGGCGAACCGGCGGACGTCGAGCCCGCTGATGTCGATCTCCGGGACCCGCCCCAGGTAGAGGTCCCGCACGAGCTCACCCACCGCCGGGCCCATCTGGAATCCGTGTCCCGAGAAGCCGGTGGCGTAGAAGAACCGCGACAGGTGGACGCTTTCCCCCACGATCTGGTTGCGGTCCGGGGTCATCTCGTACAGCCCGGCCCAGCCGCCGCGGATCCCCGCGTCGAGCACCGCGGGCACCCGGCGCGCGGCGATCTCGGCGAGTTTCGGCAGCCACTCGCCCGGCTGATAGCGGGTGTCGAAGCCGGGGTCGCCGTCACCGTCGCAGAAGGACATCGCCAGGCCGGCGCCCTCGCGGTGGAAGTAGAAGGCGGACGGCATCTCGATGGTCAGCGGCACCGGCCCCGGCAGGTCCGCGACCGGTCCGGTGAACACGACCTGGCGCCGGAACGGCCGCACCGGGAGGTCGACATCGGCGAGTTCGCCGATCCGGCCCGACCACGCGCCCGCCGCGCAGACCACGGCGTCCGTCCGCACGAAACCGGCCGAGGTCCGGACACCGGTGATCACGTCACCGTCGCGTTCGATCCCGATGACCTCGACGCCGGTCCTGAGCACCGCGCCGTGCGCGCGAGCGGCCCGCGCGTAGCCCTGGACCGCGGAGTCCGGAGTCGCCTTCGCGTCGTCCGGCGACCACAGCGCCGCGACGACGCCCTCGGTGTCGATCAGCGGGGAGAACCGCCGCGCTTCGGCGGGCTCGACGAGACGGCTGCGGACGCCGTAGGAGTTCTGCAGTTCGGCACAGCGTTCGAATTCGGGCAGGTCCGCGGGGTCGGTGACCAGGTACAGGTAGCCGTCGCGACGGAAATCGATCTCGGTCCCGTACGTCTCGGCGAAGGAGGCGTACTCGGCGAGCCCGCGCAGCCCGATCTCGATGTTGACCCGGGTGGTGAACGACGACCGGATCCCGCCCGCCGCCTTCGCCGTCGAGCCCGCGCCCAGGATGTCGCGTTCGAGCAGCAGGACCGGGACGCCGGCGGCGGCGAGCCGGTACGCGCAGGCGACCCCGATGATGCCGCCGCCGATCACGACGACGTCGGTGCGTTCAGGCAGTGGCTCCATCCGTGTCCCCGATCCGTTCGTCCTCGGGCGGCGGTCCCGGCGGCGTGCCGTCGCCGAACGGGCGCCCGCCCAGCTGCTCCCGGTGGTGCGGCGTCGTCCAGCCGGACAGGTCCGGTCCCAAAGGGACGATCCGCGTCGGGTTCACCTGCTCGTGCACCGCGTGGTAGTGCCGCTTGATGTGGTCGAAGTCGACGGTGTCACCGAAACCGGGCGTTTGGAAGAGGTCGCGAGCGTAGGCCCAGAGCACCGGCATCTCGGTCAGCTTGTTCCGGTTGCATTTGAAGTGCCCGTGATAGACGGCGTCGAAGCGGACGAGCGTGGTGAACAACCGGATGTCCGCCTCGGTGATCGTGTCACCGACGAGGTAGCGCTGCTTTTCGAGCCGTTCGGAAAGCACGTCCAGCATGGTGAAGAGGCGGGTGTAGGCGTCCTCGTACGCGGCCTGCTTGGTCGCGAATCCGGCTTGGTACACGGCGGCGTTGACGTCGGCGTAGACCCCCGCGTTGACGTCGTCGATCTCGCCGCGAAGTCGCTCTGGGTAAAGGTCGGGCGCGCCGGGCCGGTGAAGGCTGGTCCATTCGGTGGACAGATCGAGGGTGATCTGAGGATAGTCGTTACTCACCAGCCGTTTGCTCGGAATGTCCACAATGGCCGGAACGCTGATCCCGCCCATGTAGTGCGGATCCGCGGCGTGATAGGCCTCGGCCAGGTACTTGATGCCGAGCACCGGATCCCGGTCACCGGGATCGAGGGTGAACCGCCAGCTCTTCTCGTCCTGGATCGGGTCGGCGACGGCCACGCTCAGCGCGGACTCGAGGCCGAGCAACCGCCGGACGACCAGGCCGCGGCTGGCCCAGGGACAGGCCCGGCTGACCACCAGCCGGTATCTCCCCGCCTCCACCGGCCAGCCGTCGCGGCCGTCGGCGGTGACACGCGCGTCGAAATGGTTGGCGGACCGACGGAACTCACCCGTCTGCGGATCGGTCGGGATCGTCATGTGAGCCACCCTAAAGCGTGAGAAGGTGGTTTCGGTGTGCGTAGACTCTGGCACCCGGCGTGTCCGCACGCCGCCGCGCGGAAGGTGGTCCGACGATGCCGTTCATGCCCGTGACCGACTCGATGTTCCTTCTCGTGGAGACGCGCGAACATCCGATGCACGTCGGCGGACTGCAACTGTTCAGGAAACCCGAGGGCGCCGGGGACGACTATCTGCGTGACGTCCGCAAGAGCCTGCTCGATTCCGACAACATGCGCTCGGTGTTCCGGCGCCGTCCCGCCCGGCCGGTCAACACCGCGGGCCACGTCGCGTGGGCGACCGACAACGATCTCGAACTCGACTACCACTTCCGGCATTCCGCGCTGCCCCAGCCCGGCCGGATCCGCGAACTGCTGGAGCTCACCGGCCGCTGGCACAGCACCCTGCTCGACCGGCACCGCCCGCTGTGGGAGATCCACCTGGTCGAGGGCCTGCAGGACGGCCGGTTCGCGATCTACAGCAAGATCCACCACGCGCTGATGGACGGCGTCTCGGCGCTGCGTCATCTGCAGGGCACGCTGTCGGACGACCCGGCCGACCTCGATTGCCCGCCGCCGTGGGGGCGGCGCGCCAAACCGGACGCCGGCCGCAACGGCAAGGTGTCGCCCTCGGTGTTCCGCACCTTCGGCAAGACGGTCAACCAGCTCGCCGGTATCGCGCCCGCCGCGATGAAGGTGGCGCGTGAGGCGTTCCAGGAGCACACGCTCACGCTGCCGGCGCAGGCGCCGAAGACCATGCTGAACGTGCCGATCGGCGGAGCCCGGCGGTTCGCCGCGCAGTCCTGGTCGCTGGACCGGGTGCGCAAGGTGGCGACCGCCGCCGGGGTGTCGCGCAACGACGTCGTCCTCGCGATGTGCTCGGGCGCGCTGCGCGACTACCTGATGGAACAGAACGCGCTCCCCGACGTGCCGCTGACCGCGATGGTCCCGGTTTCCTTGCGGCGCAAGGACAGTGGGGACGCGGCGGGGAACAACATCGGCGCGCTGCTGTGCAACCTCGCCACCCATCTGACCGATCCGGCCGCCCGGCTGGCGACGATCAACGCGTCCATGCGGAACGGTAAGAAGCTCTTCTCGGAGCTGACCCCGCTGCAGACGCTGCTGCTGTCGGGGATCAACGTCGCCCAGCTCGGCGTGTCCCCGATCCCCGGTTTCGTGAACAACACGAAACCGCCGTTCAACCTGGTGATCTCCAACGTCCCTGGGCCGCGCAAGCAGATGTACTGGAACGGCGCGGCGCTCGACGGCATCTACCCGGCATCGGTGCTGCTGGACGGGCAGGCGCTGAACATCACGCTGACCAGCAACGGGGACAACCTGGACTTCGGCATCACCGGCTGCCGCCGGAGCGTGCCGCATCTGCAGCGCATCCTGACCCACCTGGACACCGCGCTCGCCGAACTCGAACACTCGGTGTCCATCGGGCGCAGCTGACGAAAACGTTCCGCGGGGCGCCTGGCCACATGTACATGGCGCCCCGCAAAACGTTTCGTGGGCCTCCGGCCCGAAAGAGGCTGCGCCGGTGAAGTCTCCGCCGGGCGCGGGAGACCCTTGAGAGTTAGCTGCCGTCGGAGACGTAGAGGGCACCCGGGGTGATCGTGTACAGCTGGCCGTCCGGGCCGGCGGTCGCGTCACGCGTGCGGCCGAGGTTGGTCCAGAGCTTGCCGCCGTTGCCGTTCAGGTCGAGCTTGTACGTGCCGCCCTTGAGGGACGCCATGTACAGCGAGCCCTTGTAGGCCGCGAGTCCGCTCGGCGTCGCCGAGGACGTCGGCCAGGACTTGACCGGGTTGGTCATCCCGGCCGTGTTGCACGGGCCCTCGCAGGTCGGCCAGCCGTAGTTCTTGCCGGGCTCGATCTTGTTCAGCTCGTCGAGCTTGTTCGCGCCGATGTCGGAGATGTACAGCTGGCCGTTCGCCCAGGTCAGGCCCTGGACATTGCGGTGACCGTAGGAGTAGACGCGGCTGTTGAACGGGTTGCCGGGCGCGGCCGCGCCGTCGGTGGTGACCCGCAGGACCTTGCCGCCGAGGGAGTTCTTGTTCTGCGCGTTGGCGCCGTTCTGGCCGTCGCCGGTACCCGCGTAGAGGTAGCCGTCCGGGCCGAACCGGATCCGCCCGCCGTGGTGGTACTGCGAACCACGTGGGATGCCGGTGACGATCGGCGTCGGTGTCTGGCCCAGCTTCAGCTTGGCGATCCGGTTGTCGGAGCTGGTCGTGTAGTAGATGAAGACCGTCTGGTCGGTGGCGTAGTTCGGCGAGACGGCGATGCCGAGCAGGCCGGCCTCCGCGGTGACGCTCACCCCGGGGATGGTCTGGACCGTGGTGACCTTGCCCGCCTTGTCGATCTTGCTGATCGTCCTGGCGTCCTTCTGCGTGAAGACGCCGGTGCCGTCGGGCAGGAAGTCGATCGACCAGGCCTGGTTGAGGCCGCTCGCGAGCTGTCTGATCGCCTGTGTCGACGGCGGCGCTTCGGCGGCCGCCGGGACGGCCGCGATCGACACGGCCGTCGCCGCGGCGAACGTGGCGGCGAGAGTACGACGTAGGGACATGGGGACGCCTCCTTCAGCTACACCCCTGGAGCTCGGATGGCGGCGGTAGGCGGGTGGTCGGGGCGCACCCGTCGAGTTGGATAGAAACACACAACGGAACGAATCGGACACCACTGGACGGGCTATCGGATCCACCGGCCGTTAACCGTTGTGTGCGCCGAGCGTGACGACCCGCCCCGCTCGCTCGGCCATAGGTAGGAAACTTTACAAAATACCGCCGGAAGTCGGTCCTTACGTCTGGTCAGAATCGGCGACGCGCTTCTAGGGTGACGGTGGCTCGGCCCTGTTCGATCCCATGTGGACGTTAGGAGCGGAAATGATCGAGGAATGGACCACCCCGGACTTCGTCGAATACGAAACCCCCATGGAGGTCACCGCTTACGCGGCCCGTATGGAGGACTGAATCCGCATCCGGTGGTGGGGGCCGTCCCCCACCACCGCCGCCGTCCCGATCAGCGAACACCCGGAGGCAGCACGGTGTCCCTCATGTCGTCGTCGGAGTTCATCGCGGCGTTGCGCGGGCTTTCGGACCGCTATTGGGGCACCCACCCGTTCCACGTGCGGATGCACGAAGGCCACCTGTCGGCGCGCGAACTGAAGATCTGGGCCGCGAACCGCTGGTACTACCAATGCGTTCTCCCGCAGAAGGACGCGGCGATCATCAGCAACTGCCCGTTGCCGGAGATCCGCCGGGAATGGCTCGACCGCATCGTCTACCACGACGGGACGAAGGCCGGTGACGGCGGAATCGAGCGATGGCTCCGGTTGTGCACCGCGGTCGGGCTCGACCGCGAAGAGGTTCTCGATCAGCGGCACGTCGTTCCCGGTGTGCGGTTCGCCGTCGACGCCTACGTGAATTTCGCCCGCGCGAAACCTTGGCTCGAAGCGGTCGCCTCGGGGCTGACCGAAATGTTCGCCGGCCATCTCATGCAGCGGCGGGTCGCCGACATGCTGGCGAACTATTCGTGGATCGCGCCCGACGACCTCGCCTATTTCACCAATCGCATCGACAAGGTCTCCGGCGAGGGCAAGGGCACGCTCGACATCGTCGTGCGGCATGCCGTCACCCGCGAGCAGCAGGACAAGGCGATCGCCGCGCTGTCGTTCAAGACCGACGTGCTCTGGTCGATGCTCGACGCCATCGAGCGCGCGGCCAAGGAGTAGCCATGACCACCCTCGAACCGGGCTCGGTGCCGCGGCTGCGGCGCGGGGTCCGGCTGAGCTACGACCAGACCAGGGAAACGCACGTTCTTTTGTTCCCCGAAGGCGTACTCGTCCCGAATCCGACCGCCGCGGCCGTGCTTTCCCTCTGCGACGGCGTCGAAGACGTCGCGGGAATCGCTTCGGCCCTGCGCGAGCGCTACACCGGGGTGCGCGAGGAAGAGATCCTGGACGTCCTGTCCCGGCTGGGAGAACGGCGGATCGTCGAATGGACCTGAACACCGCGGCGCCACTGGGCATGCTCGCCGAGCTGACCCACCGCTGCCCGCTGCATTGCCCGTATTGCTCGAATCCGGTCGAACTGATCACGCGCGACAGCGAACTGTCCACAGAGGAATGGCTTTCGGTGCTCACCCAGGCCCGGGAACTCGGCGTGCTCCAGGTCCACATGTCCGGCGGCGAACCACTCGCCAGACCGGACCTGCCCATCCTGGCCGAACACGCCACGAAACTGGGATGCTACGTCAACCTGGTGACCTCCGGGCTCGGCCTGACCGAGTCCAGATTGGACGATCTCGTCGAACGCGGTATCGCGCATATCCAGCTGTCCGTCCAGGGTGCGACCGCCGACCGCGCGGACCGGCTGGCCGGGGCGCGGGCGCACGACCGGAAACTGGTCGCCGCCGGACTGATCAAGAAGGCCGGGCTGCCGCTGTCGGTGAACGTCGTCCTGCACCGGCAGAATCACGATCAGCTCGCCGGGATCATCGACCTCGCCGAGGAAATGGGCGCGGACCGGCTCGAACTGGCCAACACGCAGTACTACGGCTGGGCCCTGCGCAACCGCGACGCCCTGATGCCGACCCGGCGTCAGCTCGACGAGGCCGAGCCGATCGTGCGCGCGGCCACCGAACGGCTGCGTGGCCGCATGGAGATCATCTACGTCGTCGCCGACTACTACGAGAAGTACCCGAAGCCGTGCATGTACGGCTGGGGCGCACGGCAATTGACCGTGGCGCCCGACGGGAACGTGCTGCCGTGCCCCGCGTCGACGGCGATCGAGACACTGGAATTCGACAACGTGCGCGACAAGCCGCTGGCGTGGATCTGGTACGAATCCGGCTCCTTCAACGCCTTCCGCGGCGAGGACTGGATGCCGGACACCTGTGGCACTTGCGATCGGCGCGGGATCGACTTCGGCGGCTGCCGGTGCCAGGCGTTCCAGCTCACCGGTGACGCCTCGGCGACGGATCCGGTGTGCTCGCGTTCCCCGCAACGCGGCGTGGTCGACCTCATCCTCGCCACGCAGGCGAAGACGGACGAACTCGTGATGCGGACGCCACGATGAGGGTGATCCTGCTCGGTACCGCGGCCGGCGGCGGTTTCCCGCAGTGGAACTGTGCCTGCGCGTTGTGCGTTTCGGGCGCGCCGCCGCGCACGCAGGACTGTGTGGCGGTGAGCGCGGACGGCGAGGGCTGGTACCTGCTCAACGTGTCGCCGGACATCCGTGCGCAGATCCTCGCCACGCCACCGCTGCGCGCCGGGCCGGGGCCTCGGGAAATCCCGCTGCGCGGGGTGTTGCTGACCGACGCCGAACTCGACCATTCACTCGGGCTGCTTCTCCTGCGGGAAGCGGGCGGCCTTCCCGTGTGGGCACCGGACGCCGTGCTGGGCGCCCTCTCCGAGCAGTTCCCCGCGCGGTCGATCATCGACGGTTACGGCGGCTGGGACTGGCTGCCGTCGTCGGAAGTCTCTATCGACGGTCTCCGGGTGAGTGTGCTTCCCGTGAGTGACAAGCGGCCGAAGTACGCACGTTCGTCCACTGAGGACGGCCCTTGGGTGGTGGCGTACCGGATCGAAGACGTCGAGACCGGCGGCGTCTTCGTATACGCGCCCTGCCTGAAGAGCTGGCCGGACGGATTCGACGACTTCACCCGCGACGCCGGACTGGTACTGCTGGACGGGACCTTCTACGCACCGGACGAGATGTCGGGCGCCACCGCGGCCGAGGCCGGCGCTCAACCGGCGATGGGCCATCTGCCGATCACCGGCAGCCTCGCGAAGCTCCGGCCTGGCCCTCGATGGGTGTACACACATCTGAACAACACGAACCCGGTGGTCGATCCGGCGTCGCCCGAGCACGCCGCCGTGCTGGACGGCGGCGCCTCGCTTCCCTTGGACGGTACCGAATTCAAGCTCTAAGCGACACCTTCGGGGCTCGCGCCCGACACGGGAACGGCGTCGGCCGTGAGCCGGTCGATCTCCGCGAGATCGTCCGCGGTCAGGTCGATGCCGCCGGCGGCGAGGCTGGCCTCGATGTTGGCCGCCTTGCGCGCGCCCACGATCGCGACGTGCACACCCGGCTGGGCGAGCGTCCACGCGATCGCGAGCTGACTGACGGAGATTCCTTTGTCCGCCGCGAATTCCTCGAGCCGGCCGACGACGGCGAGATTGCGCCGGAAGGTCTCGCCGGTGAACGCCGACGACCGTGACCGCCAGTCGGTCTTCTCGAACGTCGTCTCCGGCGTGAAGGATCCGGTCAACAGTCCGCTGCCGAGTGGGCTGTACACGAGCACGCCGATGTCGTTCTCACGCGCGTACGGGAGAGGATCGGTTTCGATGTCGCGGCGGAAAAGGTGATACGGCGGCTGCAGGGTTTCCACGGGCCGGGTCTTGTCGAAGGCGGCGAGCGCCGCGGCGTCGTAGTTCGAGACACCGACGTGCCTGATCTTCCCGGCGTCGACGAACTCCTGCAGGATCCCCGCCGTCTCTTCGGCCGGAGTGCCCGGGTCCGGCCAGTGGATCTGGTAGAGGTCGATGTGGTCGACGTCGAGGAAGCGGAGGCTGTCCTCGATGCCCTGCGTCAGCCACTCGCGCCGCGAGTCGCGCGGCCGTTCGGAACGAGGCTTGATACCGCCCTTCGTGGCGATGACGAGGTTGTCTCGGTCGCGCTTGAGTTCCTCGCGCAGCGCCTTCCCCAGCATCGCTTCGGACTTCCCGAAACCATAGGCCTGTGCGGTGTCGAAGAAGTTCACCCCGAGTTCGCGGGCGTGGTGGATCGCCGCGATGGCCGCGTCCTCGTCGAACGAACCCCAGTCCCCGCCGAGCTGCCAAGTGCCGAAAGCGATCCTCGACACCTCGAGACCGCTCCTGCCCAATGTCGTCGTACGCATGTCTCCAGCAGAGCACAGACATCCGATCACCGCACCGGATCTCCCGGCCAATGACACCCCCAAATAACTGTTTGACGGTTCGCGTCCCGGCAGTCGATACTCGTCCCATGCCCGAGTCCCCCGGCCTTGACGAGCTGCGCGTCCTCGCCCATCCCGTCCGGCTGCGCATTCTGTCCCTTTTGACCGGTGTCGCGATGAGCGCGGCCGAAGCCGCGCGCGAACTCGGTGAGACACAAGCGAATGTCAGCTATCACCTGCGGCGGTTGCACGAGGCCGGCCTGCTGGACGTCGCCGAGGAGGTCCGGATCCGGGGCGGCCTGGCGAAACGCTACCGGCACGATCCGGAGTCCGGATCGCGGTTCACGTCGGCGAATCCGCGGGAGGAACAGCTCCTCATCGCGACTATGGCCGAAGAACTCAAGCGGCGCAGCGAATTCCGCGTTCCCGGCAAACCGGGGTCGACGAGCGACGCGGAGATGTGGGTCGACCGCGAGACCTGGGGGAAGGCGCTCGAACACGCCCGCGAGCTGAGCGACCTTCTGCACTCCGCCGCGAAGCCGCCCCGCACCCGGGGCACGATCCCGGTCAGCGCGACGGTCGCGCTGTTCGAAATGAGGCGACGATGACGTCTCTGCGCGAACCACTGCGCCATCACAACTTCCGCTGGCTGATCGGCGGCCGCACGTTCGGGGAGTTCGGCAACGCTGTCGCCCCGCTCGCGCTCGCGTTCGCGGTGATCGACCTGACCGGTTCGGCCGTCGACATCGGCATCGTCGTCGGCGCGCGGTCCGTGGCGAGCGTGGTCCTGCTGCTGTTCGGCGGGGTACTGGCGGACCGGCTGCCGCGGTCGGTGATCCTCCAGGGCACCGAACTCGCCGCCACGCTGACCCAGGCGGTCATCGCGGCGAGCGTCCTTTGTGGATTCGCGTCGATCCCGCTGCTGGTCGGCCTGAGCGTGGTCAACGGCGCGGTGGCCGCGATCTCCGCACCGGCGTCGGCGTCACTCACCCCGCTGACGGTGCCCGCCACCCTGCTCGCACAGGCCAACGCGCTGGCCAGGCTGTTGTCGAACTCCGGCCGGATCGCCGGCGCCGGGCTCGGCGGCATCCTGGTCACCGCGGTCGGCCCCGGCTGGGCACTCGGCGGGAACGCGCTGCTGTTCCTGGGCTCCGCCCTGTCCTACCGGTGCATCCGCCTCAGCCGCCGGGAACGGATCCCCGGCAGCCGCCCGCTCGCGGAACTCGTTGAAGGCTGGCACGAGTTCCGGTCGCGCACCTGGGTCTGGGTCGTGGTCGTGCAGTTCATGGTGGTGAACGCCGTCATCGCCGGCGGGATCGCGGTGCTCGGCCCCGTCGTCGCCGACAGCACTTTCGGGCGCTCCGGCTGGGGATTCGCCCTCGCCGCGCAGACGATCGGCTCGCTCGTCGGCGGCATCCTCGTGGCCCGATGGCAGCCGCGGCGCGCGCTGTTCGTCGGCGTCGCGGTGATCCTCTTCGAGGCGCCGCCGCTGATCCTCCTCGGCCAGGCCCCCTTGCTGCCGCTGCTGCTGGCGGCCATGTTCGTCTCCGGTCTGGCGATCGAGCAGTTCGTGGTCGCGTGGGACGTCTCGCTGCAGGAGAACGTGCCCGAGGACAAACTCGCGCGCGTCTACTCCTACGACATGCTCGGTTCCTTCATCGCCCTGCCCCTCGGGCAGATGGCGGCCGGGCCCGCCGCGCAGCACTTCGGGGTCAGCACGACTTTGCTCGCGTGCGCCGCGCTGGTCGTGGCCGCCACCGGTCTCGCGCTGTGCAGCGGCCAGGTGCGCGGCCTGGTCCGGAAGTCCCACGCCGCGCAGCCCTGACCCGGCGCCCCGCGAAGTGGTAGCAAAGGTCCCTTGCTTCCTTTCCGCAGGTCACGGCCAGGGACGGACCTCCTCGAGGAGCTTCGCGACCGCGAGGACCAGGTCGTCGGAGTGCCGCGGTCCGACGATCTGCAGGCCGACCGGGAGGCCCCGCGAGGTGCGGCCGGCCGGCACGCTGATGGCGGGCTGCTGGGTCATGTTGAACGGGTAGGTGAACGGCGTCCAGTCCGGCCAGCCGCTCAGCCCGCTGCCCGGCGGCACCTCGTGCCCGGCCTCGAAGGCGGTGATCGGGAGGGTCGGCGTGATCAGCACGTCGTAGCGCGTGTGGAACTCGCCCATCAGGATGCCCAGCGCAGCCCGCTCGGCGTTGGCGCCGAGGTAGTCGCTCGCGGAGAAGGTCTTGCCGAGTTCCCACACCTTCCGCAGCCCGGGGTCGACCTTCGTCTCCGAACCGGCGGGGAAGGTGTCCAGCCACTTGGCCGCCCCCGTCGACCACAGGATGTCGAAGGCCGCTTTCGGGTCGGTGAAACCGGGATCGGTCTCTTCGATGTGCAGGCCCGCGTCGCCCAGCGACCGGACCGCCGACTTGACGATCTCCGCGACCTCCGGGTCGACGTCGACGTAGCCGAGCGTCGGCGAGTAGGCGGCGATCAGCCCGCGCACGTCCCGCCGGACGGCCTCGCGATAGGTCGAGACCGGCGGGGCGAGCGCGGCCGGGTCACGGTGGTCCGGCAGGGCGAGGACGTCGAGGAGCAGCGCGGTGTCATCGACCGAACGCGCCATCGGGCCGGCGTGCGAGAGCGGGCCGAACGGGCTCGCCGGGAACAGCGGGATCCGGCCGTGTGTCGGTTTGAGCCCGACGATTCCGCAGAACGAAGCCGGGATCCGGATCGAGCCGCCGCCATCGGTGCCGACGGAGAGTTCACCCATCCCCGCCGCGACGGCCGCGGCGCTGCCCCCGCTCGAACCGCCCGCCGTCGTCGACGGGTCGATCGGGTTGCGGGTGATCCCGGTCAGCGTGTTGTCGGTGACGCCCTTCCACGCCAGCTCCGGTGTCGTGGTCTTTCCCAGCAGCACCAAGCCGTTCTCACGCAGCCGCGCGGTGACCGGGCTGTCGACGTCCCATGGCTGGTCCGGGTCGATGCATCGCGAACCGCGCAACGTCGGCCAGCCCTGGGTCAGGAACATGTCCTTGATCGAGGCCGGAACGCCGTCGAGCCAGCCGATCGGATTGCCGTCCCGCCAGCGGATCTCGGACGCTTTCGCCTGTTCGAGCGCGCCGTCGGCGTCGACAAGGCAAAAGGCGTTGGTCTCGCCGTCGCGTTCTTCGATGGCGCGCAAGGCGTTCTGGGTGGCCTCGACCGGCGACAGCTCTCCGGTGGCATACGCGGCGACGAGCTCGCTCGCGGTCAACTTGGTGTCGTTCATCCGGCCCCTAACCTTGGCGAAGCGTCTCCGACGGCACGTACCCGAGCTGCTTGTCCACGACGTTGCGCAGCGGCTCCCCCGCGCGCCAGCGACGGAAGTTGTCCGCGAACACCTCTACCAGAGTATTACGCCAGCCGACGAAGTCGCCCGACATATGCGGCGAGATCAGCACGTTCTCCATAGTCCACAAAGGACTCTCGGAGGGCAGCGGCTCGGTGTCGAAGACGTCGAGCGCCGCGCCGCCGAGCGGCCCGTCCCGCAATGCGCCGATCAGGTCCGAGGTGACGACCAGTTCGCCGCGGCCGACGTTGACGAACCGCGCGCCGGGTTTCATCGCGGCGAAGGCCTCGGCGTCGAACATGCCCTTCGTCTGCTCGGTCAACGGCGCGACCGCGACGACGTAGTCCGCCCCGGGAAGATGACGCGCGAGGTCCGAAGACGCGTACACATCGCCGAAGTCGGGATCGTCCTCACGAGGACGCCGTCCGACGCCCGCCACCGACATCCCGGCCGCCCGAAGCAGCCGCGCGATCGACCGGCCGATCGGCCCGGTGCCGACCACGAGGACCCGGCGGCCGGAGATCCGCTCGCTCTCGCGGTGCTTCCACTGCTTTCGCCGCTGCAGATCCCACGAACGAACGAAGTCCTTGGCGAACGCGAGGACGACTCCGAGGACGTACTCGGCGATCGCCCCGTCGAAGACCCCTCGGGAGTTGGTGAGCACGACATCGCTCTCCTGCAGCCCCGGGAAGAGGACGGGGTCGACGCCCGCACTGGCGATGTGCAGCCAGCGCAGCTTGTCGGCCGCGTGCCAGGCGCCCGGGACGGCGGTCGAAAGGAAGTCGTAGACGAAGAACGCGTCGGCTCCGGACAACGCGTCAGCCAACCCGGCCTCACCGGTGTAACGAACCACCGCTCGGTCTTCGATAGCGCGCATGTCCGGTGGGCGCGTGTCTCCGCAGAGCACCGCCAGCACAGGGGTCTCCGAGGCGATCACGTTGACACCGTAAAAGTGGCTCGTATGATTGTCAACAATCCGAGGAACGACCCCCGGAGCACCGGACTGTGACAGCAGAAGTTTCCGGAGGCTGAGACTTGGATTTCGACTTACTGGAGTTCGAAGGCCCGTTGGCGCAGCGCGGTATCGGCGTGATCGCCCCCTTCGACCTGGCCCTGGAACGCGAGCTGTGGCGCTGGGTGCCCATGGAGGTCTCCCTCCACCTGGCGCGGACACCGTACGAGCCCGTGCCCGTCAGCATGGAGATGGCCCAGCTCGTCAGCGACAGCAGGCATCTCGCCGCCGCCACGCGGGACGTGCTCCACGTGGAGCCCGAAGTCGTCGCTTATCTGTGCACCTCCGGAAGTTTCGTCAACGGTGTGGACTACGAACGCTCGCTGACCAAGGCGATCTGCGACGCGGGCGCGACGGACGCCGTCACCACGTCCGGAGCGCTGGCGGAGGTCCTGCATCAGCTCGACCTCCACCGGGTCTCGGTGCTCACCCCCTACGACGGCGACCTGACCGGGAAGCTGCACGACTTCCTGGCCGAGCTCGGCGTCGACACCGTCTCGAGCGACCATCTCGGCCTGGGTGGCGGCATCTGGAAGGTCAGCTACCGGACCATCGCCGAACGCATCCTCGCGGCCGACCACGCCGACGCCGAAGCCATCTTCGTCAGCTGCACCAACCTCCCCACCTACGATCTGATCGAGCCACTCGAAAGCGCGCTCGGCAAACCGGTCCTCACCGCGAATCAGCTCACCATGTGGGCCTGCCTCCGGCGGATGAACCTGCCGATCGTCGGGCCCGGCAAGTGGCTCCGGGAGGTCGACTGACCTCTTCGCCTACGATTGTCGACAATCTGCCCTCCGGAGGTTCCGTGCCCATCACGCCGTTCGCCCCACCCGAGCCGCCGTCCGAGACGACCACCATCGGGTTCATCTACCCCGATCACGCGGCCGAAGACGACTACCCGCTCGCGGAACAGCTCCTCGGCGGGGACATGGCCGGGATCAAGCTGCCGGTCGAGCACATCTACGGAACCGATCTGCACGCCGTTCCCGAGCTCTTGGACCTCGGCAGCGAAAGCCGGCTCGCCGACGGCGCCGCGCTCCTGGCCAAACACGAACCCGACGCGGTGGTGTGGGCGTGCACCAGCGGCAGCTTCGTCTACGGCTGGGAAGGCGCCCGCGACCAGGCCGACCGGCTCTCCGCGGTCGCAGGTGTCCCGGCGTCGAGCACGTCCTTCGCCTTTGTCAACGCCGCACGGGCACTCGGCGTCCGGCGGGTCGCGGTCGCCGCCAGCTACCCGGACGACGTCGCCCGGCTGTTCGTCGAGTTCCTCGGCGCGGGCGGGGTCGAAGTGGTCTCGATGGGCAGCGCGGACATCGACACCGCGGCCGAGGTCGGCGAACTCAGCCCGGAAGCGGTCGTCGAGCTCGCGGTGAGCCGGGACCACCCGGACGCCGACGCGCTGCTCGTCCCCGACACCGCCATGCGGACGCTCGGCGAGATCAACACGCTCGAAACCAGGCTCGGCAAGCCCGTGCTGACCGCCAACCAGGTCACCGTCTGGGAAGGGTTGCGGCTCACCGGGAAGTCGCCGCTCGTCCGCACACTGGGCGCGTTGTTCGGGAGAAGGGGCGACTGAACCATGTCCTTGCCGGATATCGAGCCGGTCAGCAGGGAGTCGACCGCCGGGATCATCGCGCGCCAGTTGCGGGACGCGATCATGACCGGCGCTCTTCCTCCCGGCACCCAGCTCGGTGAAACGGATCTGGCCTCCCGGTTCCAGGTTTCGCGGGGGCCGCTGCGCGAGGCGATGCAGCACCTCGTCTCCGAAGGCCTCCTGCGCAGCGAACGCCACCGCGGCCTGTTCGTGATCGACCTCGAACCCGGCGACGTCTACGACATCTACTCGGCGCGCTCGGCCATCGAGCGTGCCGCGATGCTGCGCGCGCTGCGCGGGGACAGGGAGCGGGTCGCCGCCGAACTCGAAGAGGCCGTGCGTGCCATGGCCACCGCCGCGGACGACGACGACCCGACCGCGCTCTCCTGGGCGGACCTCCGTTTCCACGAGGCGCTGATCGCCGCCTCCGGCAGCAAGCGGCTCGTGCGCATGGCCAGGACCCTGCTGATCGAGACCCGTATGTGCCTCACCGCGCTGCAGGGCACCTATCAGCGGGTCGAAGAACGGGTCACCGAGCACACCAGGATCATCGAAGCCCTGCGCGCCGGCGACGAGGAGACCGCGCTGTCGCTGCTGGAAGCCCATATGGAGGACGCCGTCCAGCGGCTGGCCCCGGGAACCAGCCTGCGGGAAGGCGAAGCGCCCGCGGTGCCTTGAGCCTTCAGCCACGGCCTCGCACCCCCAGCACCGGCTGACCACCCGTCCCGCCGCGGAAATCCCTGTCCCACGGCCAATTGCCGTGCTCGTCCTCGTAGACCAGTTGCAGCGCACGGAATTCTTCGCCGTACAGGAGAACCGCGGTGAGCAGGTGGGCCGACGGCGAACTGAGCGAAACGACCTCGAACGACGGCCATCCCACCGCGGCGGGCAGCACCTCACCCGCCTCCGGCGGCCCCGACCGGACCACCTGCTGGGCGAAATAATTCAGCAGCTGGCCGGATCTTCGCTCCCTCAGGCCGGTGACGACCAGTTCCGGCAGCCCGGCGTCGGTGAGCCCGACCGTGTACGCGAAGCCCGGTTGGACCGTGCCGCGCTCGACCGTCTGCACCATCCAGCCGTACTTCCGGATCAGCGGCCGCACCTCCTCGACGAGGTAGTCGGCGCGGGTCTTCCCGGGGTTGTCGCAATGCCAGCACATCAGCGCTCCTCAAGTCGTCGAATCCGATGACCGGCACTGTGCACCGGGGCACCGACAAAAACTCGCGACCCGGGGTGACGCGCAGTCGGCGAACGGGCTTTCGTGCTCGATTTCGCGCCGAGATTCCCTTTCAGGGCAACATTTTCACCTTGGTTGAGAAATTTCGAAGGTCAAGACGCAGGTTGCGCGATGGATCCACGGGATCGACACCCAAACGCCACTGCCTAACGTCGCAAGGTGAATCTGGCACTTCCTGGACCTGTCCAGTGTCGCGAAAGCCACTTTCAGGACACCTGATGTCCCGAAAGTGGCTTTCGCGACACGGCCGTCGAGCCTTGCCGCTCCAGTCAGCGAATGGCGGCTCCGCCCGAACTTGAGTACGCGAAGGCCCCTTCCCTGCGCTTAACGCAAAGAAGGGGCCTTCCTGTACTCAACAGTCATGAATGGACCGTTCATGACTTCCGGGACTTGACACGCCACTATGCGGATGGTTCAAGATAGAGCGGCGACCACCGCGGACCCGAGTTCGGCGGTGGTGGACTTCCCGCCGAGGTCGGGGGTTTGCACGGCCCCCTCCTCGAGAACCTTTTCCACCGCCGCACGTACGGCTTGTGCCGCAACGGTTTCCCCGAGATGGTCGAGCAGCATCGCCCCAGCCAGGATCTGCGCCACCGGATTCGCGATGCCCTGTCCGGCGATGTCGGGAGCGCTGCCGTGCACCGCCTCGAACATGGAAGGAAGCTCACCGGTCGGGTTGATGTTGCCCGAAGGTGCCATTCCGAGCCCGCCCGTCACGGCCGCCGCCAGGTCGCTCAGGATGTCGCCGAACAGATTGGAAGCCACCACGACGTCGAGCCGGTCCGGCGCCTGCACCATCCGCGCGGCGAGCGCGTCGACATGGCACTGCTCGGCGTGCACGTCCGGGTACTCCGCGGAGATCTCCGCGAAGATCTCGTCCCAGAACGGCATCGAGTGGATGAGCCCGTTGGATTTGGTCGCCGAACAGACCCGTCCCGTGCGCGTCTTCGCCAGTTCGAAGGCGTAGCGGATGATCCGCTCGACCCCGACCCTCGTGAACACGGATTCCTGTAAGACGAACTCGTTCCCCAGCCCACGATTGTGCCTGCCGCCGAGCTCCGAGTACTCGCCCTCGGAGTTCTCGCGGACGATCACCATCTCCAGTTCGTCGGCGGCGCGGCCGGCCAGCGCCGACGTCGTCCCCGGCAGCAGCCGGACCGGCCGGAGGTTGACGTACTGGCTGAACGCACGCCGGACCGGAATGAGGAGACCCCACAACGACACATGGTCCGGGACGCCGGGAAAGCCGACGGCGCCGAGAAAGATCCCGTCGAAAGCGGAAAGCCGCTCGATCCCGTCGGCGGGCATCATCGCCCCGGTCTTGGTGTACCGCTCACAGCTCCAGTCGAACTCCGTCCAGGACAAGGAGAAACCATGCGATGCCGCCGCGCGGTCGAGGACCTTGCGGGCCTCGGCCGTCACGTCCACGCCGATCCCGTCGCCGGGAATGCTCGCGATCCGATAGGAGGTCCCTGCTCGAGAAATCACAGGGCCACCGCGATGTACTTGGTCTCCAGGAACTCGTCGATGCCGACGCTGCCGCCCTCACGGCCGAGCCCGGACTGCTTGATCCCGCCGAACGGTGCCGCCGGGTTCGAAACCAGTCCCTGGTTGAGGCCGATCATGCCGGCTTCCAGCCGTTCCGAGACCCGCAGTGCCCGTGTGAGATCGGAGGTGTACACATAGGACACGAGCCCGAACTCGGTGTCATTGGCCGCCGCGATGGCCTCGTCCTCGCTGTCGAACGGAGTGATCGGGGCGACCGGCCCGAAGATCTCTTCCGAAGCGAGCCTGGCATCCTTGGGCACGTCGGTGAGGACCGTGGCCTGGTAGAAGTTTCCCGGACCGTCCACTGTGGATCCACCAGTGAGGACGCGCGCCCCTCGCCCGGTGGCGTCGGCGACCAGCCCGCTGACCTTCTCGACGGCGGCTTCGTCGATGAGGGGGCCGACGACGACACCCTCCTCGGTGCCGCGCCCCATCGGCAAGGCCTCCATACGCTCGGTGAGGCGCCGGGAGAACTCGTCGACGATGCCTCGCTGGACATAGAAGCGGTTCGCGGCCGTGCAGGCCTCGCCGATGTTGCGCATCTTCGCGGTCATCGCGCCCTCGATCGCCGCGTCGAGGTCGGCGTCTTCGAAGACGAGGAAGGGGGCGTTGCCGCCGAGTTCCATCGAGGTCCGGAGCACCTTGTCCGCGCACTGTTCCAGCAGCTTCCGCCCGACGCCGGTCGAGCCGGTGAAGGACAGCTTCCGCGCGCGGCCGTCGCGGATCAACGGCTCCATCACGCCGCCGGAGTCCGACGTCGTGAGCACGTTCAGCACACCTTCCGGGAGTCCCGCTTCGGCGAGGATAGCCGCGAGGGCCAACATCGAAAGGGGGGTTTGAGCGGCGGGTTTGATCACCATCGTGCAGCCTGCCGCGACCGCGGGCCCGATCTTGCGGGTGCCCATCGCCATGGGGAAGTTCCACGGCGTGATCAGCAGACACGGGCCGACGGGCTGCTTCGTCACGAGGAACCGGCCCGACCCGTTGGGGGCCACGGCGTAACCACCGTCGATCCGGACGGCCTCCTCCGCGAACCAGCGGAAGAACTCGGCCGCGTAGGTGATCTCGCCCTTCGACTCCGCGAGTGGCTTGCCCATCTCGAGGGTCATCAGCAGCGCGAGTTCGTCGGCGCGCTTGATCAGCAGCTCGTAGGCGCGGCGCAGGATCTCGCCGCGTTCGCGCGGGGCGACGTTCGCCCAGTCGGCCTGTGCGGCGACGGCCGCGTCGAGTGCGCTGACACCGTCCGCCGGTGACGCGTCGGCCACCTCGCACAGGGCTTCACCTGTCGAGGGGTCGAGAACGGGGAAGGTCTTCCCGTCCGTGGCGGGTACCCACTTGCCGCCGATGAACAGTTCCTTGCCGACCGACGTGACCACGCCGGCCTCACTGATCGAGCTCATCCCAACGCTCCTCCATGTTGTCCCGAACGCCATGCTATGGATATTGTCAACAATCGACAACAGCTCAGCCGACCTAGGAGCGCAGCCCATGGCCCAGCTATCACCGCTGCTCAAGCAGGCAACGCCGGTCGTGGTCGACCACGGTGAAGGGGTTTACCTCTACGGCACCGATGGCAAACGTCACCTGGATTTCACCGCCGGTATCGGCGTGACCAGCACCGGTCACTGTCACCCGCACGTGGTGAGCGCGGCCCGGGAGCAGATCGGCAAACTCGTCCACGGGCAGTACACGACGGTCATGCACATGCCGATGCTGGAGCTGACCGAGAAGCTGGGCGGCGTTCTCCCGGAAGGCCTCGATTCCCTCTTCTACGCGAACTCGGGCAGCGAGGCGGTCGAGGCGGCGCTCCGGTTGTCACGGCAGGCCACGAAGCGGCCCAACGTCATCGTCTTCCAGGGCGGGTTCCACGGCCGGACCGTCGCGGCGGCGACGATGACGACGTCGGGCACCCGGTTCAGCGCCGGGATCTCGCCGCTCATGTCCGGCGTGCACGTCGCGCCATTCCCCTACGCGTTCCACTACGGCTGGGACGAGGAGACGGCGACGAAGTTCGCGCTGCGCGAGCTCGACTACCTCTTCGCGACGGTCTGCGCGCCCAACGAGACGGCCGCGTTCTTCATCGAGCCGGTGCTCGGCGAGGGCGGGTACGTCCCGGCGAACACCGAGTTCCTGGCCGGGCTGCGGGAACGCGCCGACAAGCACGGCATCCTGCTGGTGATGGACGAGATCCAGACCGGCTTCGGCCGGACGGGCCGGTTCTGGGGACACGAGCACTTCGGCGTGCGCCCGGACATCGTGCTCATCGCGAAGGGGCTCGCGAGCGGGTTCCCGATCTCGGGTATCGCCGCGTCGGAGGAGCTGATGGCGAAGGCTCTCCCCGGTTCCCAGGGCGGGACCTACGGCGGCAACGCGGTGGCCTGTGCGGCGGCGATCGCCACGCTCGAGGTGATCCAGCAGGAGGGCCTGGTCGAGAACGCCGCCGAACGAGGACGCCAGCTCCTGGAGGGCGTGCGGGTGATCGCGGACAAATCACCGTCGATCGGCGACGTCCGCGGGCTGGGGCTGCTGGTCGGTTCCGAGTTCACCACCCCGGACGGCGAACCGGACACCGCGAAGGCCCAGGCGGCCCAGAAAGCCGCGTCCTCCAACGGATTGCTGCTGCTGACCTGCGGGGCGTACATGAACGTCGTCCGGATGGTGCCACCGCTGATCGTCGACTCCGCGCAGGTCGACGAGGCGCTGCGCATCTGGGGCGACGTGGTGGCGGGGGTCGAGTGATGGCCCGCTACATCACGATCACGCTCGACAAGCGCGGGGTGTCCTGCCGGGCCCGGCTGCTCGACGCCGAAGCCCCGCGGACCTGCCGCGCTGTCTGGGACGCGTTGCCGCAGAGCGGTTCGGCCTACCACGCGAAGTACGCGCGCAACGAGGTCTACACGCTCGTGCCGCCCTTCGCCGAACCGAAGCCGGGCCGCGAAAACCCCACGGTGACCCCGATTCCGGGGGATGTCGTGTACTTCGGGTTCGAGGCATGGGAGATCGGCAACCCGGCGTACGGCTACGACGAAGGCAGTGAGGCGCACAGCGACCAGGGCGCGACGGACCTCGCGATCTTCTACGGCCGCAACAACCTGCTGATCAACGGCGACGCGGGCTGGGTGCCCGGCAACGTGTTCGCGACGATCGAAGAGGGACTGGCGGAAATGGCCGAAGCCGCCCAGGATCTCTGGCTGCGAGGTGTCGAGGGCGAGACGCTTTCGTTCGCACGCGCGTGAAAACCCGTGGGCGGTGCGGGTTTCCACCCTCACCGCCCACGGGCAGGCACCCCACCCTGGCTTACTGTCGCGCTTCGGCGAGCCGGTATTCGACGCCGCCGACCTCTTCACCGCGCTGGTCGACCTGGGTCACGTGGACGGTGTACTGCCCACCCGCCGCTTCGGCGCCGGCGGTGAAGCTCAGCTTGGCGCCCACCTGTTCGCCCGATTTGAAGGTCAGGCCGCTGATCCGGGCTCGCTGCGGGTTCACGATGGCCAACTCGGTCTCACCGACCCGTTCGACGCCCTCCCCCTTCGCGCCGGACGCCCGCCAGCGCGCGGCCAGGTCGGGGCCGAGGTCGATGGTGATCCGTCCCGGACCGGTGAACGGCCTGCCCGGCTGGGTGAAGACGATGTCGCCGACCGCCGTGGGGTCCGGACCGTCCCAGCCGAACACGATCGGCCGGAACTCCGGGATCTTGATCTTGAACGGTACGGCGTTCACGTTGTGCCAGGCGATGTTGTTGTTGTTCCGGGCGTTCGCCGACGTGCTCAGGCCTTCGGTCGGCAGGTCGGTCGGCGAAAGCCACCGCGCCAGCAGGCAGAAGTGCGAACCGAGCGGCACCTTCCACGGGATGACGACCCGCTTGGTCCCGTAGGGCACGCTCACGTTGGTGGCCGAACCGATGTAGGTCCACTGGCTCGACCACTGGGCCACGGTGCCTTGTTTGGTGTAGTAGACCTGCAACGTGCCCTTCTCGAGCGCGTCGCCGTACGGGCCGGGATTGTTCAGGGTGACGTGGATGTAGGCGGTGGTCCCCTGCACGACCGGGTCGTCGCTGGCGCACAGTGTCCCTGGCGTGAAGCACACCCGGATGTCCGGACTGGAGTAGAGCGAACCGGCCGAGGGTTCGAACCCGACGTCGGACGTGTTGTCCCGGATGAAGACGTCGGCCCGGGCTTCCGGCGCGGCCTGTACCGCGGGTGCGATACCAGCGAACAGCGTCGCGGCGGCCAAGACGGCCGACGCGAGCAGCGTCCGGCGGCGCCGAGGATTCCTGCTGATCATGTTCCCCTCCTTGCGCGAAACATTCGACCCGTCGACCGTCGGCCAGGCCGGTTGTGGCGGGGTTGTCGAGATCGTGTGCCCTAATCGGCCGATTTGGGTGGGTCTTCGCCCGGATACGCTCACCGAGGTCACATGCCGGAGGGAGCGGGGTGCCCGGGCCAGGGGAACTACGGGTGCTGGGCCCGGTCGAAGCGATCGGCCCCACCGGGCGGGCGGAGCTGCACGGCGCCCGCCAGCGAGCCGTGCTCGGCGTTCTCGCCCTGCACGCGGGCTCGGTCGTCCCGATCCCCCGTCTGGTCGACGTGCTCTGGGGTGAAGATCCGCCGCGCACCGCGGTGAAGACCCTGCACAGTCATGTCGCCCGGATCCGGCAGGCCTTGGAGGACTGCGGTTTCGCGCCGGTCCTGCTCACCCGCAAGCCCGGGTACGTCCTGACGGTGGCACCGTCCTCTGTCGACGCCCTCCGGTTCGAAGAGGAACTTCGTGCCGCCAAGCGGAGTAATCCGGCCCAGGCGGTGGAGGCGTTGCGCGAGGCGTTACGGCTCTGGCGCGGCGGAGCCTTCGCGGACGCCGAACTCGACGGTTGGGGGCTGCGCGAGGTCGAACGGCTCCAGGAACTACGGCTGTCCGCCTGGGAAGAACTTTGGGACGCGGAGCTCAGGCTCGGCGATCACGAGGAGGTCCTCCGGGAGCTTCCGCGGCTCCGGGCCGAGCAGCCCTACCGCGAACGGCTCGCCGCGCTGCACATGCTCGCCCTGCACCGCTGCGGGAGGCATACCGAGGCACTGGAGACCTTTCAGGCCGTGCGCCGGTGTCTGGCCGACGAGTTCGGCGTCGATCCCGGCCCGGAACTGGTCGAACTGCACGCGTCGATCCTGCGACGGGCGCCCGAACTCGACGCACCCGCACGGGGCACCGCACCCGCGCAACTCCCCGCCCGCGTCGGGCACTTCACCGGGCGGCAGCAGGAGCTCGCTTCGCTCGACGGTCTCCTCGACGAAGCCGAGCCGCCGGTCGTGGTCATCTCCGGGGCGGCGGGGATGGGTAAATCGGCGCTGGCCGTGCAGTGGGCGCATCGCATCGCGGAACGCTTCCCCGACGGGCAGCTCTTCCTCGACCTCGCCGGGCACGATCCGGCGGAAGCGGTCTCGCCGGGCGAGGCCCTCGCCCATCTTGCGCGCGGGCTCGGTCTTCCCGACGATCGGCTGCCCGACGCGACGGCCGAACGCGCGGCGCTCTACCGCTCCTTGCTGCACGGGAAGCGTTGCGTGATCGTCGCCGACAACGCGGGCGGGGTCGACCAGATCCTTCCGCTCGTCCCCGGCACGACCGAGACGATGCTGATCGTCACCAGCAGACAGACCCTCGCCGCGCTCGGCAGCAGGCACGCCGTCCGCGTGTTCGCCCTCGACGCGCTGGCCGACCCGGAATCGATGACGCTGCTCACCCGGGTCCTGGGCGCCGACCGGGTCTCGCGCGAAGCCGACCACGCCGCGCGCCTGGCCAGGCTGTGCGACGGGATGCCTCTGGCGCTGCGGATCGCCGCCGCCCGCCTGACCGGTGAGCCGGGCCGTCCGATCGCGGAGCTCACCGAGGAGCTCACCGGGGCCGGGCGGCTGGAAACGCTTGCGGTACAAGGAGATTCACGAACGGTCAAAACAGTCCTCGCGAGCGCCTACCTGCCGCTGGACCAGGCTCCGGCCCGGCTGTTCCGGCTTTCCGGGCTGATCCCGGGGACGTCGTTCAGTTCGTCCCTCGGCAGCGCGCTGTGCGGGGTGCCCGCCGAAGCCGGCCGGGCCGCGGCCGCCGAGCTGGCCGCGGCGCACCTGATCACCCCGGCGGGCCCGGACCGTTATCGCCTCCACGATCTGATCCGGGAATTCGCCGTCGCGTGCGCCCACGCCGACGAAACGACGCCGGGCCGCGCGGAGGCAGCGGGGCGGCTGATCGACTGGTACCTGCACGTCGCCGCCGAAGCGAACCGGATCATCGACCCGAACCGCGATCTGGTCACCCCGGCGTTGCGCCACCCGGCACCCGAGCGGCCGTTCCCGGCGGAAAGGCGTGCGGCGCTGGCGTTCCTCGGTGCCGAGCGCGCGAATCTGCTTCCGGTGGTGCGGTTCGCGCGCGAACACGGCCGCAACACCGCCGCCTGGCAGCTCACCTACCTGCTCACCAGTTTCTACGACACCATGGGCGGCTGGAACGAGCGGATCGGACTTTGCCGCGAGGGGGCCGCGGCGGCCGCCGAACTCGAGGATCCGCTGGCGGAGGCGGAAATGCTGCGTGCGCTGGGCGCGGCCTACTTCATGACCCGCAGGCTGACGGACGCGCTCGAAACCAACGCCCGCGCGTTGAAGGCCGCCCGCGCGGCGGGCGACCTGGAAGGCGAAGGGCACATCTACAACAACACCGCGAACGCCTACGCCGCGCTGCGCCGGTTCGACGAGGCGATCACCGCGTACCGGCTCGCGGTGGAGCGGTGCACCTCGGCGGGCAACCGGCTCGGCCGTGCCCTGTCCCAGCGCAACCTCGGCCACGCCTACATCCGCCGCGGCCAGCCGATGGACGGCCTCAGCCCGCTGACGGCAGCGCTGGAGACGTTCCGCGAACTCGGCAACGCCCGGCTGGAAGCGGCCACTCTGGACACGCTCGGCGAGGCCTACGAGGAGCTCGGCGATCACGACGTCGCGCTGGACCATCTCGGCAAGGCGCTGGCCGCGTCCAGGGCGATCGGGGACCGGTGGCAGGAGTGGGAGTCACTGCTGCACGCCGGCCAGGTCCACCTCGCCCGCCGGGACTTCCGGGCCGCGCGGGCCGATTTCGACCAGGCGCTGCTGATCAGCCGCGACGTAGGGAACCGGCACAGCGAGGCGGCCGCGCTCGACCGGCTCGGCCGCGCCCACCTGGGGCTCGGCGATCTGGCCGCGGCGCGGGAGAACCTCGAACGCGGCGTCGCGGTCCGGGCGGGTGTCCCGGATCCGTACGAGGAGGCTCACCTGCATCGCGACCTCGGCGATCTGGAAGCGCGGTGCGGTGACACGGCCGCCGCGGCCGCCCACTGGGCTCGAGCGATCGAGCTGTACCGGCGGGCGAACGCGACGGCCGACGCCGACCTCGTCACCCGGCGGGGCTGATCACCACGGTCGAGGTCGCGTACACGAGCCTGCCCTGCGACGGCTCGAAGAACTCGACCCGCGCCTTCCCCGTTTGCCCGGGCACGATCGTGATTTCGGCGTATCCCCTGGTCTCACCGCGTTGGAAGGTGACGACACCGTCCTTCACCGGCTCGTGGGCGGAGCCCTCGGTGCGGTAGCGGATCGTGAGCGGCCCGGAGAGCCACGGCCGGGAAAGCACGAGCGGTACCCTGCAGGTGGTGGCGCCCAGCGCGAAGTTCGGTGGGATCGACCAGCAGATCTCGCCTTCCTGGGTGGTGGCCAGTGGCGCGGTCTTGACCTTGTCGTCGTCGGCCACCCAGGCGACACCGACGCTGTGCCCGATCCGCACCCCTTTCCCGCCGTACAGCTGCAGGGAGAACATTTCGTCGTTCTCCACCAGGGAATCGGCGCGGACCTTGACCGCGACCGTCTGCGCGTCCGTCCTTCCGGACCAGGTCAGTGTGCCCGCACGCGGCAAGTAGTCGATGCTCTCCTTCGCGACGAACGCCGGATCGACCGGCGAGCCGTTGCCTTCGATCGTCCGGTATTCGACCGTGCCCTGTGGCGCGCAGCCGCCGTCGGTGAGTGAAACGGTGAAGACAAGGGTGGTGTACCCGGCGCTCGTCCCCTCGGCCTGGCTGACTCCGCTGACGTTCGCCACGGGCGCCGTGCAGGCCGCTTGCCCGCCTTCGGCCGCCGGTACGGCGAGCCCGAACGTGATCGCCAGCGCCGCCCCCAGCGCCGCGATCCGTCTCATCCTGGATCCCATCGAGCGTCCACCCCTTCCGGCGGGCCGCCCGGCCCGCTGCGACATGGGTAACCGAGCGAGGTTGTCACGAGGTTGTGGCAACCAAACATGAAAAGGATTCATGGCCATCGTCGCCCACGACGTACTACGCTTCGGTAACCAGGCGAAGAGGCGTGAGGAAGGGCAGTCGATGGGCGATGTTGCGGCACGGTTCGCCGAGATCGTCGGGGACACGAACTTGCTCTCGGGCGAGGCGATCCCCGAGGACTACGCGCACGACGAGGCTTTGACCACCACCGCGCAGCGGCCCGCCCACCTGGCGAAACCGGGAAGCGCCGAAGAGGTCGCGGAGCTGCTCAAGGCCGCGAGCGAACACGGCGTACCGGTCACCGCGAGAGGGTCGGGCACGGGGCTTTCGGGTGGCGCGAGGCCACGCGAGGACGGCCTGGTGATCTCTTTCGAGCGAATGAACGCGGTACTGGAGATCGACACCGAGAACCATGTGGCCGTCGTCCAGCCCGGCGTCACACTGTCCGAATTGGACGAAAAGACCACGGAAGCCGGACTCGGCTACACCGTCTACCCCGGCGAGCTGAGCGCGAGCGTCGGCGGCAACGTCGGGACGAACGCGGGCGGTATGCGCGCGGTCAAGTACGGCGTCACGCGGCACAACGTCGTGGGCCTGCAGGCCGTGCTGCCGACCGGCGAGATCATCCGTACCGGCGGCAAGACGTCGAAGGTGTCGACCGGGTACGACCTGACCCAGCTGATCATCGGCTCCGAAGGCACCCTCGCGCTCGCGACCGAGGTCATCGTGAAGCTGTACCCGCGCCTCCCGCACGGCGCCACGGTGTTCGCCCCATTCGAGACCTTCGACGAGGTGATGACGGTCGTCCCGAAGATCGTCGCCAGCGGGCTCGCGCCGCATATCCTCGAGTACATCGACAATCTGACGCTCGCCGCGATCAGCTACAACGAGAAGCTCAGCCTCGGCGTCCCCGACGCGATCCGCGACAAGGCGCAGGCGTATCTGGTGGTGGCACTGGAAAATCGCGACAGCGACCGGCTGCACGCCGACGTCGAAGAACTCGGCGGCCTGCTGGGTGACGTCGGTGCGATGGACGTGTACGTGCTCGAAGGCCCGTCGGCGCGCAAGCTGATCGAGGCACGCGAGAAGGCCTTCTGGACGGCCAAGGCGGCCGGCGCGGACGACGTCATCGACGTGGTCGTCCCGCGGTCCGCCATGCCCGAGTTCCTGCGCAAGGCCAGGGAAATGGCGTTGTCGCGCGAGTCGGGCGCGCTCGGCTGCGGGCACGCCGGCGACGGCAACGTCCACCTGGCCATCTTCTGCAAGGACCCGGAGAAGCGGAAGCAGTTGCTGACCGACATCTTCGCGCTCGGCATGGAACTCGGCGGCGCGATCTCCGGCGAGCACGGCCTCGGCCGGGCCAAATCCGGCTACTTCCTCGAACTGGAGGACCCGGCGAAGATCGCGCTGATGCGCCGGATCAAGGAGAGCTTCGACCCGGCCGGGATCCTCAACCCCGGCGTTCTGTTCGCTGAGAGGGCTTGAAAAGTGAGTGAGATGAACGGCGCGCAGTCCCTGATCCGCACGCTCGTCGACAGCGGTGTCGACGTGTGCTTTTCGAATCCGGGCACCTCGGAGATGCACTTCGTGGCCGCCCTCGACTCCGTGCCCGAGATGCGCGGTGTGCTCGGCCTCTTCGAAGGCGTCGTCACCGGTGCCGCGGACGGCTACGCGCGGATCGCCGACAAGCCGGCGGCCACGCTGCTGCACCTCGGCCCCGGTCTCGGCAACGGGCTGGCGAACCTGCACAACGCGCGCCGCGCGCATACCCCGATCGTCAACGTGATCGGCGACCACGCGACCTACCACAAGCAGTACGACGCCCCGCTCGAATCGGATATCGAGGCCGTCGCCGGTTCGCTCGAAGGCTGGGTCCGCCGGTCCGAGCACACGAAGGACGTCGGTGCCGACGCCGCCGCGGCGGTCGCGGCCTCCCAGGACGCCCCCGGCCAGGTGGCGACGCTGATCCTCCCCGCCGACGCGTCCTGGGGTGAGGGCGGCGAGACCTGCGCGCCCATCCCGCCGCGGATCCCGCAGGTCGTCGACGCGACGACGGTGAAGAACATCGCCGAGGTGCTGTCCTCCGGTGAACCGGTCGCATTGCTTGTCGGCGGCAGCGGCTGCCGTGAGGCCGGGTTGCGCGCGACCAGCCGGATCGCGGCCGCGACCGGCGTGAAGGCGTTCGTCGAGACCTTCCCCGCCCGGCTCGAACGCGGCGAAGGCCTGCCGACGATCGAACGGCTGGGCTACCTCGCCGAGCAGGTCGCGTACCAGCTCGACGGGATCAAGCACGTGATCGTCGCCGGCACGAAGGCGCCCGTTTCGTTCTTCGCCTACCCCGGCAAGGCGAGCAACCTGGTCCCCGAAGGCGCACAGGTCCATGTGCTGGCCGAAGTCGCGCAAGACGTGCCGCGAGCGCTGAACGACGTCGCCGAGCTGGTCGCCGCCGAGACGGAGCCGGTGTTGCAGGAGGCCTCCCGGCCCGCGCTGCCCTCCGGGCCGTTGACTCCGCAGAACTGGGTCGACGTGATCGGCGCGCTGCTGCCGGAGCGCGCGATCATCGCGGACGAGGCGAACACCTCCGGTCTGCTGCTGCCCGCCGCGACCGCGGGCGCGCCGCGGCACGACGTGCTGACCTTGACCGGCGGTGCGATCGGCTACGGCATGCCCGTCGCGACCGGGGCCGCCGTCGCCGCGCCGGACCGGCCGGTGATCAACCTGCAGTCCGACGGCAGCGCGCTGTACACGATTTCGGCGCTGTGGACGCAGGCGCGGGAGAACCTCAACGTCACCACCGTCCTGCTGAACAACCGCGCGTACGCGATCCTGCGGCTGGAGTTGCAGCGGGTCGGCGCGGACGCCAACGGCCCGAAGGCGAACGAGCTGCTCGACCTTTCCCGGCCCGACATGGACTTCGTCAAGATCGCCGAAGGCATGGGCGTCCCGGCGTCCCGGGCCACGACCGCGGAAGAGCTGGCCGAGCAGTTCCAGCGCGCGCTCGCCGAACCGGGCCCGCACCTGATCGACGCGATCGTCCCGACGCTCTTCTGAGCGGAGCGTCCCTGCGTGCGATGAGTCCCTTCATCGCACGCGGGGCGCTAGCGGACCGAGGCGACCACTGATTCGGGCTGGCGTTGTTTCGGCACGAAAACGGTCAGGACGAGTCCCAGGAGCGCCGCACCGGCGGCGACCAGGAAGCTCAGCCGGAACCCCGTCGCGGACGGGACGGAAACCCCGCCGACGGTGATCGCCAGCGACGCGAGCATGGACGCCATCACCGCACTGGACGTCGACGTGCCGACGGAGCGCATCAGCGAGTTCAACCCGTTCGCGGACGCGGTTTCGGTGACCGGGACCGAACCCATGATCAGCGCCGGCATGGCCGCATAGGCGATGCCGACACCGCCACCGATGATGATCGACGCCGTGATCAGCTCGAAGGCGTTGTCCATCAACACGGTCGCGAAGGCGTATCCGGCCGCGATGGTGGTCGCGCCGACCATCAGCGTCGTACGCGGTCCGTAGCGCTCGATGAGCCGAGCCGAAACCGGCGACAGCATGAACATGACCAGGCCGTTCGGCGCGAGGCAGAGCCCGGCCTGCACCATGGTCAGGCCGAGGCCGTAGCCGGTCGACGCGGGTGCCTGCAGCAACTGCGGGAACGACAACGCCATCGAGTACAGCGCGAACCCGATCATGATCGACGCGAGGTTGGTGAACAGCACCGGCCGCCGTGCGGAGACCCGCAGGTCCACGAGCGGATCACGCCGCCGCAGCTGGTAGGCGCCCCAGACCAGCAGGATCACCACCGCGCTCCCCGCGAAGACGAGGGTGCGGCCGCTTCCCCAGCCCCATTCGCCGCCCTTGACGATCGGCAACAGCAGGCAAACCAGCCCGGCCGTCAGCCCCAGCGCGCCGAGGTAGTCGAACGGTGCCGGCGTCTTCACCGGCGACTCCGGCACCACGAAGAGGATCAGCAGGCCGCAGACGAGCCCGAGCCCCGCCGAAGCCCAGAACAGGACGTGCCAGTCGGCGTTCTGCGCGACCAGCGCGGACACCGGGAGCCCGATGGCGCCACCGACGCCGAGCGTCGAACTCATCACCGAGATCGCGGCGCCGACCCGTTCCGGCGCGAGTTCGTCGCGCATGATGCTGATGCCCAGCGGGATCGCGCCCATCGCGCAACCTTGCAGCCCTCGCCCGAGGACCATCAGCGCGAGCGAACTGGTCAGCGCGGACACCACCGAACCGGCGACCAGGAAGCCGAGGCTGATCAGCAGCAACCGGCGTTTGCCGTAGAGGTCGCCGAGCCTGCCGCTCACCGGCATCACCACGGCTCCGGCGATCAGGGTCGCCGTCACCACCCACGACGCGTCCGACGGGGTCGCGTCGAGCAGCCTGGGAAACGCCGGGATGAGCGGCACGACGAGCGTCTGCATGAACGAGGCCACCAGACCGCAGGTGGCGAGCACGACGACGAAGATCCGGGGCGAAGGTGCCCGTCCGACCGGTTTCACCATGCGCATCCCATGATCCGACCTTACACAGCACCACCCTTCCCAGTGAACGGTTGACCGACGGGATCACAGCCAGGTGCGAACCCCACCATGGCCGGAACAGGTACCGCGGCGATTCTGGCTGTAGCTATAGGAACCGTCCTCGCAGAGGGCGGTCGCTCCGTCGGCCGCGCCGGCTCCGGCCGACGGCCGGTGGACACAGACACCGTCGGTGTTGCGGTAGTAGTCGCTTCCACACTCCGCCGGGTTCGGCGCCTTCGCGGTCTGTGTGGTCTTCGGAGGTGTTTTCGCCGGTTTGGGCTCGACCTGCTTCGGCACCTCGACCGCGGCCGTGGTCGTCGGCACGAACCGCTGAGGTGCCAGAGTAGGAGTGGCCGTGTTCGTAGGCGGCGCCCCAGTGCTGGACGACGCCGGCACTGTCGACACCGTTGGCGCCGGGCTGCTTTGCGGTGTGACCCGCCCGGTGGGCACGGTCTCCACACCGCAGCCTCCGGCGACCAGAAGCCCGATCGCCAGTGCCATGCCCAGCTTCGTCGTCCTCTTCGGCATAACGACCTCCCCAGCACCGGTAGTGCCGCGTAGTCGGGAGATCGTCCGCCGTTGTTACGGCGAGACCGGCGCCTAGTCGACCATCGCGCCGCAACTGATGTTCAACGCCGTCGCCGTCATGCTGCGCGCATGGTCCGACGCGGCGAAGGCGGCCACCCGGGCGACGTCTTCGAGCGACGCCGTCCGCCTGAGCATCGTCGCGTCGACCATGTCACGAATGGCGTCGTCGAGGCCGGCGCCCGCCGGAATCGTCTCCGGGATCCCGCCGGTGCGAAGGGTCACGACCCGGATGCCCTGCGGCCCGAGTTCGCACGCCAGCCCGCGCCGCAACGCCTCCATCGCGCTGAACGCGACCTGCAACCCGCCGAGGTGGTACCCGGGCAGCGGATCACCGTCGCCGCCGAACATCAGGATCACTCCGGCCCGCTGCCCGATCATGTGCCGGGCAGCGGCCCGCGCGGTGAGGAAGTTCGTCCGCACCGCCGTCCGGACCGGGCTTTCGAGGTCCTCCAACGACATCTCGACCAGCGGGATGCCCTGGACGTCGTTGTGCGTGATCACGTTCATCGAGATGTCGACGCTGCCCGCCGAGGAAGCCACCGAAGCGGCATGCTCGTCGATGGCGGTTTCGTCGAGCGCGTCGAATTCGGCTGTTTCGGCCTTCCCGCCCGCGGCCCGGATTTCGTCGGCCAGCGCGTCGAGTTTCCTCAAGGTGCGACCGGTGAGATGCACTGTCGCACCCTCCCTGGCGAACCCGCGGGCCACCGCGCCGCCGATTCCGCCGGCTGCCCCGTAGATGATCGCGTTCCTGCCTTCGAGCAACATCGCTTCCTCCTACTTGCCATCCAGGGTGATGAGCCCGTCGGGTGTTCCCTCCAGGTGGACGTCGACCCACGACGAGCGCCACGAGTCGAGCTCGTGGAACCTGCGCAGTTCCGCCAAACCGCTGAGCCAGCCCATCCACATGCCGTATGGCGGCTTCTCGTCCGCGAATCCACTTTGGACGAAGGTCAGCTTCGTACCGCCATCTGAGTCCTCGAGTTCCCAGGAGGCGACGACACCGTCCTGGTAGGCGAGCGACATCTTGGAGCCGGGCACCAGATCGACGATCTTCGCCGGATCCGGGTCCTTGTCCAGCGACCCCATCGCCCAGCGGCCGCCGACATGGGTCTCCGCCTCGATCCGGGCGCCGAACCAGCGGGTGAACACGCCGGGGTCGGCGATCGAGGAGTAGACCTCCCCTCGGGGCGCGTCGATCCGCACTTCTTCGCTCATCAGCGGGGAAGTGAGATCGCAGCGCGCGATGGGCGGCCGTCCTTCGACGTGGTCGACGAGGTTCGCGACCGAAAGCGCCCAGAACGTGTGCATCAGGCTGAGCGACGAATACGGGTCGGCGAGCATCGTGGCGTAATCCGGCAGACCGCTCTGACTGAACGACAAGGACGTCTCGTCCCCGTCCTCCGTCAGCGCGATCTCGACGACGGTCTCCTTCCCGCCGAGGGTCCAGGCGAACCGCAGGACGTTGTCCTCGGCCGACAGCAGCCGCTGGCGCGGGCGATCGCCTTCCGGCGTGTAGCGGCCCCAGAACTCGTACCGGGACGGCAAGTCGACCTCCGCGTGTTCGGAAAGCCACGCGCGCATGGCCCCGGGATCGGTCAGCGCGTGCCAGACCTTCTCGATCGGCGCGCGCAGGCGCACCTCGAACCTCATCGGTTCAGTCACGGGAGTTTCCCTTCGGGTAACAGGCCAAGGCGAGCTTGAAGGCGTCGCCTTCCGCTCCGCCGTAGCGGGTGAACAGATCCTGCAAAGTGGTCTTCAGTTCGTCGAGGAACTCCTGACGCCGCTCCGGCTCGACCCGGATCTCGCCGGCGACACCGATCGACGGCAGTTCCGGCGCGGCCCGGTCGAGCGCGGCGACGTCCGCCTGGACCTCTTCCATGAGGTCCACCAGATAGCCCAGGCTCAGCTCGTCCCGCGCCGCCCGCGGGCCGAGCCGTCCCACCAGCCCCGGCGACAACCAGTACGACCGGGCGGTCGCCTGGTACACACCCTCACTGACGGCGCGCACCTTCCGCTCCGACACCTGCTTCACGAGACCGGCTTCCACCAGTCGCTTCACGTGGTAATAGACCCGCTGCGGCGTCTGATCCAGCGCCGCCGCCACCTCGGTGCAGGACCGCGGCTCGGCCAGCTGCCGCAGCACGTCCACCCGCTGCGGTTTCAGCAACGCCTCCGCCTGTTCCAGCCGCTCCAGGTACTCCACGTCCCTCACGGCGCCACACCCTTGATCACAAAAATCAGTTTGAACGTAAAAATCTATTTTGTCAATCGAGCCGGATCGCGCTACTCTCGTCGTGTGGCGATCCTGCGGCGGTACGCGGCGGACATCGCGGTCACCGCGGCGGTGATCGCGGGTTCCGTCGTGGCCTCGCTCGGGGACGGCGCGGAAGCACCGCGCAACGCGGTCGTCGGCTGGGTCTGCGTGATCCTCGCCTGCGCGGCGCTGTTCCTGCGCCGCCGGTATCCGCTTCCCGTCGCGATCTTCACCGCGGTCTGCTGCGCGATCTACTACCCGCAGACCGACCCCGACGGATTCGTGCTGCTCGCGTTCGCCTTCGCGCTGTACAACACCGCCTCGACCGGGCGGATCCGCAGCGCGGCGGTCGTCGCGGCGGCCTCGATGGGCGGCGTCGCGATCGGCGAGGCGCGGGCCGGCGCCGCGCGGCAGGTGGACGACTTCGCGTTCCTGCTGATGGCGGGCTGGTTCATCGCACTGGTCGCGGTCGGCGCGGTGACGTACTACCGCCGCGAAGCCGAACGCACGAAGGAGGCCGAGGCGCGGCGAAGGGCCACGGACGAGCGGCTCCGGATCGCGCGCGAACTGCACGACGTCCTCGGCCACAACCTGGCGCTCATCAACGTCCAGGCGGGGGCGGCCCTGCACGGCGGGGATCCGGCGAAATCCGAGGAGGCGCTGACCACGATCAAACAGACCAGCAAGGAAGCGTTGCGCGAACTCCGCGCCACCCTGGGCATGCTGCGGCAGGCGGACACCCCCAGCCTGGCCAGGGTCGCCGAGCTCGCCGAGTCGGCGGGCGCGCACGGGCTGACCGTCCGGACCGAGATCGACGGCACGGCCACGGAACTGCCGCCCGACGTCGAGCACGCCGCCTTCCGGGTCGTCCAGGAGGCGCTGACCAACGTCACGCGCCACGCCGCCGCGAACACCGTCGTGGTGCGGATCGGCTACACGCCCCATGATGTGTCCGTGCAGATCGACGACGACGGCCGGGGCGGCCCCGCGGAACCGGGCAACGGCATCCGCGGCATGACCGAACGGGCCGAGGCACTCGGCGGCGAG
The DNA here is from genome assembly GCF_055561455.1 of Amycolatopsis sp. PSD-21. Classification (NCBI taxonomy): domain Bacteria; kingdom Bacillati; phylum Actinomycetota; class Actinomycetes; order Pseudonocardiales; family Pseudonocardiaceae; genus Amycolatopsis; species Amycolatopsis sp. PSD-21. The sequence continues at coordinate 7,738,967 of NZ_CM145712.1, forward strand.
CTCGTCGCGGCCGCGCGCGAAGACGGCGGTTTCCGGGTGCGCGCCCGGCTTCCCCTGCGGGTGAAGAAATGATCCGCGTCCTGCTCGTCGACGACCAGCGGCTGGTGCGCGCCGGATTCAAGTCCATATTGGACGGTGAAGCGGACATCACCGTGGTCGCCGAAGCGGCCGACGGCCGCGAATCCCTCCAAGCCGCGCACGAACACCGGCCCGACGTAGTCCTGATGGACATCAGGATGCCCGGGATGGACGGGCTCACCGCGACCCGGCACCTGCTCGAAGACCCGGCGCTGACCGGGATCAAGGTCGTCATCCTGACCACCTTCGACCTGGACGAGGACGTCTACGGCGCGTTGCGCGCGGGCGCCAGCGGGTTCCTGGTCAAGGACACCGAACCGGAGGAGCTGATCCACGGCGTCCGCGTGGTCGCCAGGGGCGACGCGTTGCTCGCGCCGTCGATCACCCGCCGCCTGATCGCCGAATTCGCCTGCCGGGTGGACCGGCCCGCCCCCTCGCCCACCCTGAACCGGCTCACCGAACGGGAACGCGAGGTGATGAGCCTGGTCGCGGCCGGCCTGTCCAACGACGAGATCGCGAAGGAACTCGTGCTCAGCCCGGCGACGGCGAAGACGCACGTCAGCCGGATCATGACCAAGGTGGACGTCCGTGATCGCGCCCAGCTCGTCGTGCTCGCCTACGAATCGGGCATGGTCACCCCTCGCTGGTTGACCCCGTGACCACAACCCCGGTAGTACGGGAGGTGCCTTAGGGGTACCCAGAAGTTGCGTCCGGAGTGCCCGCCGGAGCCCGACGATATGCGGGCCGGGAAAGCCGATGCTTTCCGCCATGGACACCATCACTCTTTCCCCGAGACAGCCGCCTGGGGGCGCGCTCTCGAAGCTGGCGGGCTGGTCGCAGCGTCATCGCTGGCTCGCCGTTTCGCTTTGGCTGCTCACCCTCGTCGGTGTCACGCTGGGCTCACAGGCGGCGGGCAGCGCGTACCACGACGACCATTCCTTGCCGGGCACCGAATCCCAGCAGATCATGGACCTGTTCAAGGCACAGGCTCCGGCGCGGACCGGCGCGACGGCCGAGATCGTCTTCAAGACCGAGGGCGGCCTCGCGACCGCACGCGGCCCGATCGACCGGATGCTCGCCGAAGTCCGGAACCAGCCGCACGTGAAGGCGGTGACGAGCCCTTTCGACAGCCCGACGGCAATCTCGCGCGAGGGCACGATCGGTTACGCGGCGGTCGCCTTCGACCTCGAGTCGAAGGATCTGCCGTACGACGACATCGTGCGTGTCGTCGACACCGCGAAGAAGGCGGAGTCCGCCGGGCTCCAGGTCGAACTGGGCGGCGACCCGATCAAGCGGACCGGCGGGGGCGGCGGCCCGTCGGAAGGCGTCGGGTTGCTGGCCGCGCTCGTGATCCTCGTCTTCCTGTTCCGCTCGATCCTCGCCGCCGGGCTTCCGGTGATCACGGCGATCTTCGCCGTCGGCAGCACCCTCGGCGTGATCGTGCTCGTGAGCAGGTTCGTCGACATCGCGAGCTACACGGCACCGCTGATGATGCTGGTCGGGTTCGGCGTCGGCGTGGACTACGCGCTGCTCATCTTTTCCCGCTATCGCGGCGAAATCCTGGCCGGCCTCGACCGCGAGCAGGCGGCGCGGCGGGCGCTGGACACCGCGGGACGATCGGTGCTGTTCGCCGGCGGCACGGTGATCATCGCGCTGCTCGGTCTGCTCGCACTGGGTCTCGGTTCGCTGCGCGGGGTCGCCCTCGCCGTGGCGCTGACCGTGCTCGTGACGATGCTCGCCTCGATCACCCTGCTACCCGCGCTGCTGTCCCTTTTCGGCCGCCGCTTGGAAAAGGGCATCCGGAAGCACGCCTCGAAACGGGAACACGGCAGGGCCTGGGGCAAGCTCGGGGACGCGGTCCAACGACGGCCGATGGTGCCGCTCGCGATCGGGCTGCTCGTCCTGATCGGTCTTTCCTTGCCGGCGCTCGGCATGCGCCTCGGATTCGCCGACTCTGGCACGGATCCGGAGACCTCGACCACGCGGCAGGCCTACGACCTGATGGCGGAGGGTTTCGGTCCCGGGTTCAGCGAGCCGTTGATCGTGGTCACCGAGAACGGCGATGGTGCCGCCCTACAACGGAAACTCGAAGCCACACCAGGAATCGCTGAGGTGACACCGCCAATGGGGCAGGGCGTCACGACGGTTCTCGCCTTCCCCACGTCGTCGCCGCAGGACGCGGCGACCGCCGAGCTGGTGGAACGGTTGCGGACGGAGGTGTTGCCGGGCCTGCCGGGCAAGTACCTGGTCGGCGGGAGTGTCGCGGCGGCGGTGGACTTCGCGGACGCCGTCGGTGACCGGTTGCCGCTGTTCGTGCTGGTGGTCGTCGGGCTGTCGGCGTTGCTGCTGATGGTCGTGTTCCGCTCGATCCTGATCCCGCTCAAAGCGGCCTTGCTGAACCTGCTGAGCATCGGCGCCGCGCTGGGGGTGATGACGGCGGTGTTCGGCGACGGCCTGTTCGGAGCGCAGCCTGGGCCGATCGAAGCGTTCGTGCCGGTGCTGATCTTCGCGATCGTGTTCGGGCTTTCCATGGACTACGAGGTGTTCCTCGTTTCCCGGATGCACGAAGAATGGCGGCGCACCGGCGACGCGCGCCACGCGGTCCGTGAGGGACTCGCCTCCACCGGCGGGGTGATCACGGCCGCGGCGGCGATCATGATCGTGGTGTTCGGGGCGTTCCTGCTCAACCCCGACCGGATGCTGGCGCAGTTCGGTCTCGGGCTGGCGGTCGCGGTGCTGGTGGACGCGTTCGTGATCCGCTGTCTCGTGGTGCCCGCGGTGATGCGGTTACTCGGGGAACGCGCCTGGTGGCTGCCGCGGTGGCTGGACCGGCGGCTGCCGCACGTGGCGCTGGAACCGTCGGCCCGCTGATACAAGGAACGGTCCTTTCCTCGCGAAATTCGCAAGGAAAGGACCGTTCCTAACACGCTAAAGCGGGTGAAGCGGCTTACTCGTAGATCTCGCCCTTCGCGGCCTTCTCGACCAGCGAAGCGGGCGGGGTGAAGTGGTCGCCGTAGCGCTCCGCCAGCTCACGAGCCCGGTCGACGAAGCCCTGCAGGCCACCCTCGTACTGGTTGATGTACTGGATGACACCACCGGTCCACGCCGGGAAACCGATGCCGAAGATCGAGCCGATGTTGGCATCCGCGACGGTGGTGAGCACACCTTCGTCGAAGCACTTCACGGTCTCGAGCGCCTCGGCGAACAGCATGCGCTCCTTGAGGTCCTCGAAGGGAACCTCGGCGCTGCCCGACTTGAACGCGTCGCGCAGACCCGGCCAGAGACCGGTCCGCTTGCCCGACTCGTCGTAGTCGTAGAAGCCCGAGCCGGTGGAGCGGCCCTTGCGGTCGAACTCCTCCACCATCCGGTCGATGACACCCTCGGACGCGTGCGCGTTCCAGGTGCCGCCGGCGGCCTCGATCGCTTCGCGGGTCTCCTTGCGGATCTTGCGCGGCAGCGTCAGGGTCAGCTCGTCCATCAGCTGCAGCGGCGGGGCCGGGTACCCGGCCTGCGAACCGGCCTGCTCGATCGAGGCTGGCTCGACCCCCTCGCCCAGCGCGGCGACGGCCTCGTTGAGGAACGTGCCGATGACGCGCGAGGTGAAGAAGCCGCGGCTGTCGTTGACGACGATCGGGGTCTTCTTGATCTGCAGGGTGTAGTCGAAGACCTTCGCCAGCGTGGCGGGCGAGGTCTTCTCACCGCAGATGATCTCGACCAGCGGCATCTTGTCCACCGGCGAGAAGAAGTGGATCCCGATGAAGTCCTCGCTCCGCTGGACACCCTCGGCGAGCGCGGTGATCGGCAGCGTGGAGGTGTTGGAACCGAGCACGGCGTCGGGGTTGACGATGCCCTCGATCTCCTGGAACACCTTGTGCTTCAGCTCGACGCTCTCGAAGACGGCCTCGATCACGAAGTCGACGCCGGCGAAGTCCTCCGCCTTGTCGGTCGGCTTGATCTTGGCGAGCAGCGCGTCGGACTTCTCCTGCGTGGTCTTGCCGCGGGAGAGTGCCTTCTCCTCCAGCTTGACCGCGTAGCCCTTGCCCTTTTCCGCGCCTTCGAGGGTGACGTCCTTGAGCACGACGTCGATGCCGGCCTTCGCCGAGACGTACGCGATCGCGGCGCCCATCATGCCCGCGCCGACGACGCCGACCTTCTTGGCGGTGTACTTCTCGAAGCCCTCCGGCCGCGAGCCGCCGGAGTTGATGCTCTGCAGGTCGAAGAAGAACGCCTTCGTCATGTTCTTCGAGACCTGGCCGGTGGCGAGGCTGACGAAGTAGCGGGTCTCGACGGTGATCGCGGAGTCGAAGTCGACCTGCGAACCCTCGATGGCCGCGGCGAGGATCGCGCGCGGGGCGGGCATGTTGGCGCCCTTGATCTGCTTGCGCAGGTTCGCCGGGAACGCGGGCAGGTTCGCCGCGAAGCTCGGGTTCGACGGGGTGCCGCCCGGGATCTTGTAGCCCTTGACGTCCCACGGCTGCACGCCGCCCTCGGGGTTGGCCTTGATCCACGCCTTCGCGGCCGGGACCAGCTCCTCGACGGTGCCGACCAGCTCGTGCACGAGGCCGAGCTCCTTGGCCTTGGCCGGGCGGTGGCGCTGGCCCTGCAGCAGCACGTTCAGCAGCGCGCTCTGGATGCCCAGCAGGCGCACGGTGCGGACGATGCCACCGCCGCCGGGGAGCAGGCCGAGGGTGACCTCGGGGAGGCCGATCTGGCTGCCCTTGACGTCGGCGGCGATGCGGTGGTGCGTCGCGAGCGCGAGTTCGAGGCCGCCGCCGAGCGCGGCGCCGTTGATGGCGGCCACGACCGGCTTGCCCAGCTGCTCGAGCCGGCGCATCTGGCCCTTCATCAGGCCGCTGCTCTCGGTGATCTCGGCCGCGTTCTCCGGCTTGGCCTGGATCAGGTCGTTCAGGTCGCCGCCGGCGAAGAAGGTCTTCTTGGCCGAGGTCAGGACGACACCGGTGATGCTGTCCTTCTCCGCCTCCAGGCGGTCGACGACGACGCCGAGCGACTCGCGGAAGTCGGCGTTCATCGTGTTGGCGGACTGCTTCGGGTCGTCCAGGGTGAGCACGACGATGCCGTCGGCGTCCTGCTCCCAGCGGATGGTCTTCGCTTCAGTCATTGTCTCTTCCTCAGACCCGCTCGATGATGGTCGCGACGCCCATGCCGCCGCCGATGCACAGGGTGACCAGGGCGCGGCGCGCCTGACGGCGCTCCAGCTCGTCGACGACGGTGCCGACCAGCATCGCGCCGGTGGCGCCCAGCGGGTGCCCCATCGCGATGGCGCCGCCGTTGACGTTGACCTTCTCCTCGTCGAGGTGCAGGTCCTTGATCCACTTGAGGACGACCGAGGCGAAGGCCTCGTTCAGCTCCCACAGGTCGATGTCGTCCGGGGTGAGGCCGGCGATCTTGAGGACCTTCTCGGTGGCCGGGGTCGGGCCGGTGAGCATGATCGTGGGCTCGGAGCCGACGGTCGCGGTCGCCACGATGCGGGCGCGCGGGGTCAGGCCGAAGTCCTTGCCGATCTGCTCGTTGCCGACCAGGACCAGCGCGGCGCCGTCGACGATGCCGGACGAGTTGCCGCCGGTGTGGACGTGGTCGATCTTCTCGACCGAGTGGTACTTCTGCAGCGCGACGGCGTCGAAGCCGCCCAGCTCACCGATGCCGGCGAAGGCGGGCTTGAGCTTGCCGAGGCCCTCGATGGTGCTACCGGGGCGACGGTGCTCGTCGTGGTCGAGGATCGTGACGCCGTTGATGTCCTTCACCGGGACGACGGACTTCGCGAAGTAGCCGCCGGACCAGGCCGCTTCGGCCTTCTCCTGCGAGCGCACGGCCCACGCGTCGACGTCCTCGCGGGAGAAGCCCTCGATGGTCGCGATCAGGTCGGCGCCGGTGCCCTGCGGGACGATGTAGTTGTCGTACGCGGTGGCCGGGTCCATGAACAGCGCGCCGCCGTCGGAGCCCATCGGCACGCGCGACATCGACTCGACACCGCCGGCGATGATCAGCTGGTCCCAGCCGGAACGCACCTTCTGGGCGGCGGTGTTGGTGGCTTCGAGGCCGGAGGCGCAGAAGCGGTTCAGCTGGACGCCGGCGACCGACTGCGGCAGGCCCGCGTTCAGCGCGGCGGTGCGCGCGATCACGGCGCCCTGCTCGCCGACCGGGGACACCACGCCGAGGACGATGTCGTCGATCACGGCGGGGTCGAGGTTCGGGTGCCGGACCTTCAGTTCCTCGATGAGGCCGACCACGAGATCGACCGGCTTGGTGCCGTGGAGGGCACCGCCCTTGTTCTTGCCGCGAGGCGTACGGATCGCCTCGTAGATGTAGGCCTCGCTACTCACAGAAAACTCCTCCGCGTACGGCGCTGTATCAGGGGTGAAACGTACCGGCCGGTAGCCATGCTAATGCCGATTAACATAAACCGCGATAACCCCATGGTGTCAATGGGTTGCGATGCACGCAACCGGCGCTATCGTGTGTTCACCTATGGATCACCCGACCGAGCGCTCGACCCGACCGCGCGACCGCAAGGCCCAGCTGGCAGGCCTCGCCGCGGAGCTGTTTCGCGCCCGCGGGTTCCACGGTGTCGGCATCAACGACATCGCCGCCGCGGCCGGGATCACCGGGCCGGCGCTGTACCGGCATTTCGCGGACAAGCAGGCCGTGCTGTCCTACGTCGTGCTCTCCGGCATCGACGACATGGAGGCGGCCACCACCGAGACGCTCGCCGACGGCCTCCCCGTCCCCGCCCAGGTCAACGCCCTTTTGGGCACCCTCGCCGCGCAGGCGGTGGAGCGGCGTGAGGTCGCCGCGCTGTGGCGCTGGGAGGGCAGGCATCTGCCCCGGGAGGAACGGCGCGAGATCCGCCGCCGGTCGGGCGCGGTGCTCGAAGCGTGGTCGAAGGCGCTGCTCGCGTTGCGTCCCGAACTGGCCCCCGGCGACGCCGAGCTGCTGTGCTGGGCGGGGCTGAGCGTGTTCGGCAGCGTCTCCGTGCATCACACGTCCGTGGCGAAGAAACGCTTCGCGCAGATCCTGGTGCAGCTGGCAGAGTCGGTGCTGCATGTCACACTCCCCGAGCCCTCGGAGCCGCCGGAGGAGACGCCGTCGCTCGCGCTCGGTGAACCGTCCCGCCGCGAGCAGATCCTCGCCGCCGCGACGGAACTGTTCGGGCAACGCGGCTTCCGTTCGGTGAGCATGGAGGAGATCGGCGCGGCCGCCGGGATCGCCGGGCCGAGCGTGTACCGGCACTTCCCCAGCAAGGCCGCGCTGATGGTGGCGATCGGGCATCGAGCGGCCGACCGCCTGGCGCTCGCCGCGGAACGCGCGTTGCGGACCGGCGACGAACGCGACGCGCTCCGCAGGCTCGCGGCGTCCTATGTGCATACCTTGCTGCACACGCCCGAACTGCTGGTGTCGTTCTCCGGCAGCCCCATGGAGCTGCCGGAACGCGACAAGGCGGACCTGATCCGGGTCCAGCGGGACTACGTCGCGCGCTGGATCGCGCTGACGTCGGAAGTCCATCCGGAACTGAGCCTGCGCGAAGTGAAGATCACCGTGCACGCGGCGCTGACCATCGCGAACGACCTCGCGCGCACCCGGCGCGTCAACGGCCGCCCGAACTTCGAGGCCGAGCTGACCACGCTGACGCACGCAGTCCTGAAAGTCAGCTCTTAGCAAACTCCCGTGTCCCGCGAAGGCGTGACGGGCACGATATGCGCGTGCCCAAGAAACGCGGCCTGCATCTGGTGACCAGGGAAGAAGACCACAAGGTCACCACGCTGGAACTCTTCTTCGACCTGGTCTTCGTCTACGCCATCACCCAGACCACACAGCTGATGGCCGATCACCTCACCCCGCTCGGCATCGGGCAGGGCGTCGCGATGATCGCCGTGCTGTGGTGGTGCTGGTGCGCCTACGCCTGGCTGGCCAACACCCTGCACGTCGACCGCGGTATCGCCCAGCTGGCGATGTTCGCCGCGATGGGGACGATGTTCCTGGTCTCGCTGACCATCCCGGAGGCGTTCACCGACCTGCCCGGCGGCCTGTACGCGCCGCTGATGTTCGTCGGCTGCTACTTCCTCGTCCGGCTGCTGCACCTGACCGCGTACTTCGGTGCCGCACGGACCGACCCCAAGCTGCGCAAGACCGTCATGAAGATGTTCGTCGGGCTGCTGCCGAGCGTCGCGCTGCTGACCGTCGCCGCGTTCTTCTCCGGCTGGGTGCAGCTCGGCATCTGGGCCGTCGCGCTGCTCGCCGACTACGTCAACGTCTTCCGGACCCGGTCGTCGGACTGGCGGCTGCACCAGCCCGGCCACTTCGCCGAGCGATTCGGGCTGATCGTGATCATCGCGCTCGGCGAATCGATCGTGGCGATCGGCATCGGGATCAGCTCGTACCCGATGTCCTGGCCGATCACGCTGGCCGCCGTCTTCGGGCTCACGCTCGCTTCGGCGATGTGGTGGATGTACTTCGCCGTCGTCGCGCACGTCTCCGAACACAACCTGAAGCGCGCGGACGGTGTCGAGCGGGTGCGGATCGGGACGGACACGTACACGTTCCTGCACCTGCCACTCATCGCCGGGATCGTGCTCGTGGCGCTCGGGCTGAAGAAGTCGCTGCTGTACGTGTCCGACACCGCGCACCACAGCCTCGCCGACGGCCTTCACGGGACCCCGATCTGGGCGCTCACCGGCGGGCTCGCGCTGTACCTGACCGCGTTGAGCGGGCTGCGGCGGCGGAACCTGGGCTCGTGGAACGTCCAACGGCTGGTGCTCGCGGTGGTCCTGCTGGCGGCGACGCCGCTACTGGAGCTGGTGCCGGCGATCGTGCTGGTCGGAGTGGTGGCGCTGGCGACGGTGGGTCTCGTCGTCTTCGAGAGGCGCAAGATCTTGAGTAATCCTGGGCTCGCCGATCCCCGGAATCACTCACCGGCGTGACGTTCGCCTCCCCCGTGGTAGCGCATCCGCCCGAGGGGAGTTAACCTACTCACGAGTAGGTAAGCGAGGCAGGGAGACTCACCGTGGGTGCGCCTAGGAAACGAGACGCGATGGGCCTTGGCCTGTCCGCGCTCACCCGGCTGGCCGGGAGCAAGGTCATTGAACGGGCCGGACTTCGGAAGCCCGTGCAGAACCTGGTCAGTGCCGGGACGCGCAACGGCTTCCGGGTCGCGGGCGCGGCGGGACGGACCTTCAAATCCGCACAGAAGCTCGGCAAACCCGCGCGGCTCGCGCCTGCGGAGGACACCGGACTGTTCGACCTCACCCCGAGTGAGGACCAGCAGCTCATCGTCGAGACCGTGACGGAGTTCGCGGCCGAACAGCTGCGGCCCGCCGCGGCCGACGCCGACGCGAAGCTCCACGCGCCCGAGGGCCTGCTGAGCCGCGCCGCCGAACTCGGCATCACGCTCGTCGGCATCCCCGAGGAGCTGGGCGGGGTCGGCACCGAGCGGTCGGTGGTCACCAACGCGCTGGTCGCCGAGGCTCTCGCGCACGGCGACCTCGGCCTGGCGGTCGCGGTGCTCGCGCCGTCCGCGGTCAGCACCGCGCTGGTGTCCTACGGCGACGAGCAGCAGCAGGCGGACTACCTGCCCGCGTTCGTCGGCGAGAACGTCCCGGCCGCGGCGCTCGCGCTGCAGGAGCGCACCGCGCTGTTCGACCCGTTCAAGCCCGCGACCAAGGCCCGGCGCACCCCGAAGGGCTACCAGCTCGACGGCGTGAAGTCGCTGGTCCCGCGGGCCGCGGACGCCGAGCTGTTCATCGTCTCGGCCGATCTCGAAGGCCGGGGTCCCGCACTGTTCCTCGTGGAGTCGTCCAACTCGGGCGTCACCATCGAGTCCGAACCGGCGATGGGCCTGCGCGGCGCGGCGACCGGGAAGCTGCACCTGGAGAAGGTCGCGCTGCCCGCCGGGGCGCTGCTCGGCGGCGGCAAGGCCGAGGTCTTCACCGAGGTCGTCCGGCTCTCGCGGCTCGGCTGGGCGGCGCTGGCCGCCGGTACCGCGAAGGCCGTCCTCGACTACGTGGTGCCGTATGTCAACGAGCGCAAGGCGTTCGGCGAACCGGTGAGCCACCGGCAGGCCGTCGCGTTCTCGGTGGCCGACATCGCGATCGAGCTGGAAGGGCTGCGGCTGGTCACGCTCCGCGCCGCTTCCCGCGCCGAACAGGGCAAGCCGTACGCCCGCGAGGTCGCGCTGGCCCGGAAACTGGCCGCCGACAAGGGAATGCAGATCGGCAGCGCCGGCGTGCAGCTGCTCGGCGGACACGGATTCGTCAAGGAGCACCCGGTCGAACGCTGGTACCGCGACCTCCGCGCGATCGGCGTCATGGAAGGCGCCGTCCTTCTCTAGGACTTTCGAAAGGCAATCATGATCAACCTTGAGGTTCCGAAGAAGGCCGGCACGCTGATCAACCAGGCGTACCAGGCCGCGGCCGAGGTGTTCCGGCCGATCTCGCGCAAGTACGACCGCGCCGAGCACACCTATCCGGCCGAGCTCGACATGTTCGCCGCGCTGCTGGACGGGCTGAACTCCTCCGGCGAGGGCGGTGCGGGCGCGGCGGGTGTGCGCCGGTCGGAGAAGAACGAGAAACCGGGCAACCGCAACGGTTCCAACCTCAACATCGTGCTCGGCACGATCGAGATGTGCTGGGGTGACGTCGGTCTGCTGCTGTCCATGCCGCGTCAGGGGCTCGGCAACGCCGCCATCGGCTCGGTCGCCACGGACGAACAGCTCAAGAAGTTCTCCGGGCTGTGGGCCGCGATGGCGATCACCGAGCCGGACTGCGGCTCGGACTCCGCCGCGATCACCGCGACCGCGCGGCTGGACGGCGACGAGTACGTGATCAACGGCGAGAAGATCTTCGTGACCGCGGGCGAGCGCGCGGACGCCGTCGTCGTCTGGGCCACCCTGGACAAGACGAAGGGCCGCGCGGCGATCAAGTCGTTCGTCGTCGAGAAGGGGACGCCCGGCTTCGAGGTGGTGCGAGTCGAGCACAAGCTCGGCATCCGCGCCTCCGACACCGCCGTGCTGCGGTTCGAGAACGTGCGTGTGCCCAAGGAAAATCTCCTCGGCACGCCGGAGATCGACACCGCCAAGGGGTTCGCCGGGGTCATGCAGACCTTCGACAACACCCGTCCGCTCGTCGCCGCCATGGCCATCGGTGTCGCCCGCGCGGCGCTGGAAGAGACCCGGAAGATCCTCACCGACGCCGGGGTGACGATCGACTACGACAAGCCCGTCCACAGCCAGCACGCCGCGGCGGCGACATTCCTGCAGCTGGAGGCCGACTACGAAGCGGCATACCTGCTGACCATGGAATCGGCGTGGATGGCCGACAACCGCAAGCCGAACTCGCTGCAGGCCTCGATGGCCAAGGCGAAGGCCGGCCGGTCGGTCGTCGAGATCACGCTGAAATGCGTCGAGCTGGCCGGAACCCTGGGCTACACCGAGGAATCGCTGCTGGAGAAGTGGAGCCGGGACGCGAAGATCCTGGACATCTTCGAAGGCACGCAACAGATCCAGCAGCTGATCGTGGCGCGCCGGATTTTGGGTAAGACGAGCGCGGAGCTCAAGTAAGCCGTGGGCCTCGTGAGTGGCTAGGACGGTTCTAACCGTCCTAGCCACTCACGAGGTCTGTTCGTCCAGGAAACGGTCGAGGTAGCGCCACGTGGTCCCGCGCGCCTTCCGGCCGGTGAGGACGCCCAGGTGACCGCCTGGCGCGGTCTCGAAGGTCACCGACGGCGAGTTGTCCAGCAGGTCGGTGAGCCGTTCGACGGCCGCGCGCGGGGCGATCGTGTCGTTCTGCCCGGCGATGACCAGCGTCGGCACCTTGACCCCGGACAGCGCGATGATGCGGCCGTTGAGGTCGACCGTGCCCTCGGCGAGATCGTTGGCGCGGAAGAACCGGTGGTAGATCTGGCCGAACGTCCGCCCGGGGTAGGCGATCATGTTGTCCATGAAGTGGTCGACGGCCTCGATCTGCGCCAGGTAGTCCCGGTCGTCGAGATTCTTCAGGATGGCAAGGGGTTTGGTGATCTCCTTGCTGATCCCGGTCGCCCGGAAGACCCGGCTGACCAAATAGGACGGTGCGCCGCCGAGCGCCCGGTAGAACGGGGTCAGCAGGTGGCCGCCGGTGAGGTCCACCAGCGGGCGGAACGGGGCGATCAGCGGGATCGCGGTGAAATCGAACGGCGACGCGATGGTCGCGATCGATTCGATCGGCAGATCGGGCTGGTCGGCGGTGGTCAGCAACGAGAAGATCCCGCCGAGGCACCAGGCGACGACGTGCACGCCCTGGCCGCCGGAATCCTCGCTGACCTTGCGGATGGCGCGCGGGAGCACCTCCTCGATCCAGTGCTCGATACCGAGGCGCCGGTCCGAGAACGCGACGTTCCCGTAGTCGACGAGGTAGGTGTTGCGGCCGCCCTCGACCAGGTGCTCGGCGAGGCTGCAGCCGCGGCGCAGGTCGAAGCACAGCGCGGGCGCGGCCAGCGGCGGCACCAGCAGCACCGGCGGACCGGTCTGGGGCTCCTTGCCGTTGGTCAGCCGGTAGAGCGAGCGATTCGGGCCCTGGTCGATCAGGACGCGCGGCACCGGGCGAAGATCGGCGACACCACCGTGCAGCACCTTCCCGACGACGTTCGACGCGGCGGCGGCGAGCCGTGCCGGGGGTGTGGCCATGGGGTGCCTCCTGGGGAATCAACGCGGTAAGACGTAATCTTGCCGCCTGGGAGCGCACGACTCAACACCCCGGCCGTCACAGCTGGTCCATTTCGGACAGTGGCTAGGCCGTACGAGTTAAGAATCGGCACCCTTTTCCGCCGCCGGAGCACTCCGCGCGGCACGCGATTCGTACTCCGCGCGAGCACTGGAATGCGTTGCGGAGGACAGAATCTTGTCGCCGCCGAGCGCGCGGAGCAGTCCCTCGCCGAGGCGGCGCGGAAGCAGCCGTGTGATCCTGCCCATGGCGTCCAGCGATGCGGGAACGAAGACGTCGAACTTGGGACGGCGCAACGCATCGACAATGGCCTGCGCCACATCTTCCGGCTGCACCGATTTGAAGAACTTCGCCTCGCCCAGGCCGCTGGCCAGTTCCGTGCGCACCACCGCGGGCATCACACAGGACACCAGCACGCCCGTCCCGTGTAATTCCAGGTGCACCGATTCCGACAGGCCGACGACGGCGTGTTTCGTGGCGCAGTAGGTGGCGGCGCCGGGGAAACCGGCCTTTCCCGCCATCGAGGCGATGTTGACGATGTGGCCGGTGCCACGCGGGCGCATCCGTTTCACGGCCTCCCTGGTGCCGTGGATGACGGCGTGCAGGTTGATCTCGAGCAGCCTGCGGGTCGCCGCGTCGTCCTCTTCGTCGAGCGGCGCGAGCGGCATGATGCCCGCGTTGTTGATCAGCACGTCGATCGGGCCGACGCGCCGCTCGACCTCGTCGAGGAACTCGGTGAAGCCCTTGGTGTCGGTGACATCGAGCGGCAGCGCCTCCGCGCCCAGTTCGGCGGCGGTCTTCTCGGCGAGGACCTGGTCCAGGTCGCCGATGACCACCTTGGCGCCGAGCCGGGACAGCGCCGTCGCGGTGCTGGCCCCGATGCCCTGCGCCGCTCCGGTGATCACGACGACCTTGCCTGCCAGGGAACGTTCACGCTTGGCCATGCCGGTCTCCTCTGCGACTGCACTGTCCGGGGCACTGTTGGCGTTGTGTCAACTATGGTGCACCGGAAGCCGGGAGGACGCCAGTCCTACGGCCGCTGCTCGAACACCTGCCCGATCCAGCCCTTGACGTCGAAGCGTTCCGTCGGCTTGAAGCCCTGGCTCTCGTAGTAGCGCTGCAGGTCGCCGTCGCCACCGGCCCAGCAATCGACCCGCACCAGGCCGATACCGCGTTCCCGCGCCTCGGCCAGCGCGAACTCGATGAGCCGCGAGCCGACGCGGTGGCCGGTGAACCGGCGCGAGGTCAGCAGCAGGCCGATGTAGATCTCCGGCTCGTCGACCGGCGAGACATGCGGGAAGCGGTCACCGAGGATGATCGCCCCGGCCGCCTGGCCGTCGATCTCGGCGATGTACAGCCCCGGCCCGTCGGCCATCCCGCGGACCCGCTCGACGCGTTTCGGGATCGTGGACCACGGCTCGCTCCCCCACTGCCCCTCGCTGCCACGCGAGGCCAGCCACGCGACGACCTCGTCGAACATGTCCAGCAACGTTTGGAAGTCCCCAGAACCACCCTGACGGATGATGAAATCGCTCATTCTTCCGTTCTACAACATCGTGAGGACGCGCGGACCTTCTGTGGTGATCGCGACGGTGTGCTCGACGTGCGCGGCCCTGGCGCCGCGTACGGTGCGCAGCGTCCAGCCGTCGTCGTCGATGCGGTAGCCGTCGCGGCCGTCGGCGATGAACATCGGCTCGATCGCCAGCACCAGCCCCTGTCTGAGCCGCATGCCGCGCCCAGGCTTGCCCTCGTTCGGCAGATGCGGGTCCTCGTGCATGCTGCGGCCGATCCCGTGACCGCCGTGGTGCAAGAGAAGGCCGTAGCCCGCTTCGCGTCCGACCGTGCCGACAGCATGGGAGATGTCGCCCATCGTGCTTCCCGCCTGGGCGGCGGCGACCCCCGCGGCCAGCGCGCGTTCGGTGGTCGCGATGAGTTCGAGGTCGGCGGGGTCGGCCTCGCCGACGACATAACTGATCGCCGCGTCGCCATGCCAGCCGTCGATGTAGGCGCCGGCGTCGATGCTGACCAGGTCGCCGTCACGCAGGCGATAGTCGGACGGGATGCCGTGGACGACGGCGTCGTTGACGCTCGCGCAGATCACGGCGGGAAACGGCGTCGGAGCGGAATGCGGCTGATAGTGGAGGAACGACGGTTTCGCACCGGCGTCCCTGATCACCTGCGCGGCGACGTCGTCCAGCTCTTTCAGGCTCACGCCGATCGCGGACGCCTCTTTCACCGCTCGCAACGTCTGCGCCACGACACGACCGGACTCGCGCATGACGTCCAGCTCGGCGACGGATTTCAGCTCGACCATGCCAATAACTATACCGGTATAGTTATTGCGTGCGTCAAGGCGTAACTCACGTGCTTGAAGCCGTAACTCGCGTGATCAGAGCCGGACCGGCTTCAAGCACGCGAGTTACGGCTCCGATCACGCGAGTTACGGGTCAGGCGACGCCGAGGTGCCGCGCGATCAGCATCCGCTGCACCTCCGAGGTCCCTTCCCCGATCTCCAGGATCTTCGCGTCCCGGTAGAACCGGCTCACCGGGAACTCGTTCATGAAGCCGTACCCGCCGAAGATCTGCGTCGCGTCGCGCGAGTTGTCCATGGCCGCGTTCGACGCGACGAGCTTCGCGATCGACGCCTCCTTCTTGAACGGCTCGCCGCGCAGCATCTTCGACGCCGCCGCGTAGTACGCCAACCGCGCGGTGTGCGTGCGCACCTCCATGTCGGCGATCTTGAACTGGATCGCCTGGTACTCGCCGATCTTGTGCCCGAACGCCTCACGTTCCTTGACGTACCGCAGGCATTCGTCGACGCAACCCTGCGCGAGCCCGACGCTCAGCGCGGCGATCGCCACCCGGCCTTCGTCCAAAATGGACAGGAACTGGGCGTACCCCCGGCCGCGTTCGCCGACCAGGTTCTCGGCCGGGACACGGACGTCGTCGAACGAGAGCTCGTGCGTGTCCGAGCAGTTCCAGCCGACCTTGGAGTACTTCGGCGCGACGGCGAAACCCGGGGTGCCGGACGGGACGATGATCGCCGAGATCTCCTTGCGCCCGTTCTCTTTCACGTCGGTGACGGCGGTGACCGTGACCAGTTTCGTGATGTCGGTGCCGGAGTTGGTGATGAACGATTTGCTGCCGTTGATCAGCCAGGTGTCGCCGTCGAGTTTCGCGCGGGTTCGGGTGGCGCCCGCGTCCGAACCACCGCCGGGTTCGGTGAGGCCGAACGCGCCGAGCGCGGTGCCGGCGCACAGCTCCGGGAGCCACTTCTCCTTCTGCTCCTCGGTGCCGAACCGATAGATCGGCATGGCGCCGAGGGAAACACCGGCCTCGACGGTGATCGCGACCGAAGAATCGACGCGCGCCAACTCCTCCAGCGTCAGGCAGAGCGCGAAGTAGTCGCCGCCCATGCCGCCGTACTGCTCGGGGAAGGGCAGGCCGAACAGGCCCATCTCGGCCATCTTCGCGACGATCTCGTACGGGAATTCCTCCCGCTCGTAGAGGTCGCCGATGACCGGGGCGACCTCGGAACGCGCGAATTCCTCGACCGTCTTGCGCAGCGCCTCGTACTCGTCATCCAGCCGAAAGTCGATCATTGCTCATCCTTTTGGGGTGTCACGACGGCTACCGTCTCGTCCAGCGCGACCTGTTGGCCCGCTCGGACGGGGAGTTCGCTGACCACACCGTCGATCGGCGCGGTGATCGTGTGCTCCATCTTCATCGCCTCGACGACCACGAGCGGCGTTCCGGCGCTCACCACGTCACCGGCGGCGGCCTTGACCACCAGCACGGTCCCGGGCATCGGGCTGGTGACCGGTCCGGCGCCGCCCGCGGCACCGGCGGCCGAGCGCAGCCGCTCGCGCTCGCCGATCGCGAAGCTGTGGCCGTCCCGCGCGAGCCACACCGTCCGCCCGGCCCCGGCGGCATGCCGGTAGCGGTGGAAACCGGTGGGATGTCGGACTTCCAGCAGATCTCCGTCGCGCCGGGCGGAAACCCGGACCGGCTCGGCGCCGTCGACACTCACGAGAGCGTTTGCCGGCGTGCCCTGCACCCGCACGACGGCTTCGGAGCTTCCCGACTTCAACGCGAAGTCGATCCCGCCGGACCCGCCGAGCCGCCAGCCGTCCGGCACGTCCCACGGATCGATGACGGATCCCTGTGGCTGCAGGGAAAGCAGCCTGTCGAGCGCTGCCGCCACGAAGAACTCCGGCGGCACCTCCTCGGAGACCAAAGTGGACAGTCGCCGGTCGACGAGGCCGGTGTCGAGCTTGCCGTCGCGGACGTCGCCGTCGGCGAGGAGCCCGCGCAGGAAGGCGACATTGGTGCCGACGCCGAGCAGCGCGGTGTCCGCGAGCGCCAGATCGAGCCGGTGCAGGGCGGCCGCGCGGTCCGGGCCCCAGGCGATGACCTTGGCCAGCATCGGGTCGTAGTTCGAGCCGATGACCGCGCCCTCGCTCATCCACGAGTCGACGCGCACGCCTTCACCCAACGGCTCGTGGACCGCGAGCACGGTGCCACCCGTCGGGATGAAACCACGAGCGGGATCTTCGGCGTAGACGCGGGCTTCGACGGCGTGACCGTCCAGCCGGACGTCGTCCTGCGCCACGGAGAGCACGTCACCCGCGGCGATTTTGACCTGCCACTCCACGAGATCCAGCCCGGTGACCAGCTCGGTCACCGGATGCTCGACCTGCAGCCGGGTGTTCATCTCCATGAAGAAGAACTCGTCGGGCGCGGTGGCCGACACGATGAACTCGACCGTCCCCGCGCCGACGTAACCCACCGAGCGCGCGGCCTCGACCGCGGACGCGCCCATCTTCGCACGCGTCGCTTCGTCGAGGAGCACGGACGGCGCCTCTTCGATGATCTTCTGGTGCCGCCGCTGAAGACTGCACTCACGCTCGCCGAGGTGGATCACGTTGCCGTGTGTGTCGGCGAGCACCTGGATCTCGATATGGCGCGGCGTGGTGACGAACCGCTCCATGAGCAGCGTGTCGTCGCCGAACGAGCTCTTGGCCTCGCGGCGCGCGGACTCGACGGCCGCGTCCAGTTCGGACAGTTCGTTGACCAGCCGCATACCCTTTCCGCCACCACCGGCGGACGGCTTGAGCAGCAGCGGGAACCCGACCTTCTCCGCGGCGGCGGCGAAACCGCCTTCGGGAATGTCCACATCGGACGCACCAGGCACGACCGGGACCCCGGCCTTGGACACCGTCGCCTTGGCGCGGATCTTGTCGCCCATGGCGTCGATGGCCTCGACCGGCGGGCCGATGAAGACCAGGCCGGCGTCGGCGCAGGCACGCGCGAATTCCGCGTTCTCCGCGAGGAAGCCGTAGCCGGGGTGGACCGCCTGCGCACCCGTGTCGAGCGCCGCCTGGACGATCGCCGGGATGGACAGATAGCTCTTCGCCGCTTCGGCCGGGCCGATGCGGACGGCGGTGTGCGCCTCCCGGACGTGGCGGGCGTCGGCGTCCGCGTCGCTGTACACCGCGACCGAACGGATGCCGAGCCCCCGCAGCGAGCGGATCACGCGGACCGCGATCTCCCCGCGGTTGGCGACCAGAACCGTGTCGAACATGCTCACATCCTGTGTTTTCCGGCGGCGCGCGATCGCGAACGCGTAGCCAGGCCGCTCGTTGGTGAGTGGAACTCAAGTCGTGTGTCCAGGGCGGCCCGCCTCCACGTTCGCGAGTCCTCCGGACGGCATACGCGCCGGCTTCGGCCGAGTCGGGCGATCCTCCGCATCGTCGCGCTCACATCCTGAAGACGCCGTAGTTGACATCGGACAAGGGCGCGTTGGCCGTCGCGGACAACGCGAGGCCGAGCACCGTGCGGGTGTCCGCCGGGTCGATCACCCCGTCGTCCCACAGCCGCGCCGTCGAGTAGTACGGGCTGCCCTGCGCCTCGTATTGGTCGCGGATCGGCTCCTTGAAGGCCTCTTCGTCCTCGGTGGACCATTCGCCGCCGCGGGCCTCGATGGCGTCGCGGCGAACCGTCGAAAGCACCGACGCCGCCTGCTCGCCGCCCATCACCGAGATGCGCGCGTTCGGCCACATCCACAGGAACCGCGGCGAGTACGCGCGGCCGCACATCGAATAGTTGCCCGCGCCGAACGAGCCGCCGATGACGACGGTCAGCTTCGGCACGCGCGCGCAGGCCACCGCGGTGACCATCTTCGCGCCGTGCTTGGCGATACCGCCCGCCTCGTACGCCTTGCCGACCATGAAACCGGTGATGTTCTGCAGGAACAGCAGCGGGATCGAGCGTTTGTCGCACAGCTCGATGAAGTGCGCGCCCTTCATCGCGGACTCGGCGAACAGGACGCCGTTGTTCGCGACGATGCCGACGGGGTGGCCGTGGATCCGGGCGAACCCGGTGACCAGCGTCGAGCCGTACTCCTTCTTGAACTCGCCGAACCGGCTGCCGTCGACGATCCGGGCGATGACCTCGCGGACGTCGTAGGGCACGCGCGGATCGGTCGGGACGACGCCGTACAACTCGTTCGGGTCGGCGACCGGGGCCTCCGTCGGGAGGACGTCCCAGGGGCGCGGGCTGCGCGGGCCCAAAGTCGACACGATCGAGCGAACGATGCGCAACGCGTCGGCGTCGTCCTCGGCCAGGTGGTCGGTGACGCCGGACTGGCGCGAGTGGACGTCGCCGCCGCCGAGCTCCTCCGCCGTGACGACCTCGCCCGTCGCGGCCTTCACCAGCGGCGGGCCGCCGAGGAAGATGGTGCCCTGGTTCCGCACGATGACCGCTTCGTCGCTCATCGCCGGGACGTACGCGCCGCCCGCCGTGCAGGACCCGAGCACCGCGGCGATCTGCGGGATGCCGCGCGCGGACATCGTCGCCTGGTTGAAGAAGATCCGGCCGAAGTGCTCACGATCCGGGAAGACCTCGTCCTGCCTCGGCAGGAACGCGCCGCCGGAGTCCACCAGGTAGACGCACGGCAGGTTGTTGTGCAGCGCGACCTCTTGCGCGCGCAGGTGCTTCTTGACCGTCATCGGGTAGTACGTGCCGCCCTTGACCGTCGCGTCGTTGGCGACGATCACGCATTCGCGGCCCGAGACCCGCCCGATCCCGGTGATGATCCCGGCCGAGGGCGCCTCGTCGTCGTACAGTCCGGTGGCGGCCAGCGGGGACAGCTCCAGGAACGGCGAACCCGGGTCGAGGAGGGTGTCGACCCGGTCGCGTGGCAGGAGTTTGCCCCGCTCGACGTGGCGGGTGCGGGATTTCTCCGGGCCCCCGAGCCGGGCGGCGGCGAGCCGCTTGCGCAGGTCTTCGACCAGCTCGGCATGGGAGGTGACGCTGCGGGCGTACTCGTCGCTGCCCGGATCGGCCGAAGTGCTCAGTACGGGTGTGTCCATGGCTCCTCGTCGCCAAGTTAGCCGTCGTTAACTCGCGTGCACAGGTTAACGCCCACTAACGTCGCTTGTCCACCGCGCCCCCGGAAGCGCGTGAAGGCCCCCTTCCCTCGGCTGAGCCGAGGGAAGGGGGCCTTCACGCGCGAAACGGTCAGCCGATGGCGGCGACCAGCGGGTTGTAGTAGCCGCCGCGCTGACCGGCGACGGTCGGGTGGTACGAGTTCACGATCGGCCAGGTGAGGCTGTGCAGGTAGTCGTCGGCCGACGAGCAGATGTTGTGCCCGGTGAAGGCACCCCGCACGTCGACGAACTTCGCGCCGTGCGCGGCGGCACGGGCCGAGATCACCGACGCCAGCGTGTCGGAACCCGAGTTGATCGCCGAGCGCTTCGTGTCGCTCAGCCCGACCGAGCACGAACCCGGCACCGTGTAGAAGCGCGGGTACCCCAGGACGACCAGCTTCGCGCTGGGTGCCTTCGACTTGATCTTGCTGTAGACGTTGTTCAGCAGCCCGGGAAGCGTGTTGTTCACGTAGTTCTTCGCGGTGTTGACCCGGTTGATACAGGTCTGGTCGCTGCCGGTGGTGCAGGTGGTCATGACGTCGGCGAACCCGGCGTCGTTGCCGCCGACCGAGACCGTCACCAGCGTGGTGCTGGAGGTGACGTTCGCGATCTGGTTGAGGACGTCGCCGGTGCGCGCCCCCGAGCACGCGACGAACTTGAAGGTCGTCCCGGCGTGGGCGTTCGCCCACAGCTGGGGATAGGCGTTGGCACTGCGCATGCAGTCACCCGAGTTCCCGTAGCTGCCGGCACCGACGCCGGACGAGTACGAGTCACCGAGCGCCACGTAGTTGGTCGCCGCTTGGGCGGTGCCCGCGAGACCGAAGGTGGCAAGGACAGCGACCCCCAGGGCCGCACCTAAACGAGTGAAGGAAAGAGCTTTGATCCGAGCAGGGACGGCCATGGTCACTCCTTCGTGACAAGTTGACGAGAGACAGCATTACCAGGTGGTAACCCCACGCAAAAGGGTCATTTCCCCAGGTAGCCCACTTGGCTCAGGCTGGAAGTACGGCCGCGTGTTAGCGCTCGCTAACACGCGGCCTTAATATGGCCAGATGCCGGCGAACCCCACCCCACTCGTGAACGGCGAGAAGGCGAACAGGCGCGAACAGATCATGGCCGCCGCCGCCGAGCTCTTCGCCCACCACGGTTTCCACGGCGTCGGCATCGACGACATCGGCGCGGCCGTCGGCATCTCGGGACCGGCGCTGTACCGGCATTTCCGCAGCAAGGACGCCATCCTCGGCGAGATGCTGAACTCGATCAGCCGCTATCTACTCGACGGCGGGACGGCGAGGGCGAGCCAGCGGGACGAGCCGGGCGAGGTTCTCGAAGCACTGGTGGATTTTCACGTCGACTTCGCGCTCACGCATCCCGCGCTGATCACCGTCCAGGAACGCAACCTCGCGAATCTCACCGACAGTGACCGTAAACAGGTCCGTGCCCTGCAGCGCCAGTACGTCGAGGTGTGGGTGCGCGCGATCAGCGACGCCGTCCCCGGCATCGGCGAACGGCAGGCGCGCTCGGCGGCGCACGCGGTCTTCGGGTTGATCAACTCGACGCCGTACAACCGCCATCTCGGTGACAGCGAACTGGCCGAAATGCTCTGCCGTCTCGCGCTGGGTGCACTGCACTCCGCCAAGTGACCACGACCGGGTTTCGACCTATCCCCACTTTTCCGTCCGCTGGTGTTTGATAGGCACGTGGAGCCGGACAGGAGCGAGTACGAGCGGAGGCTCGTCGAAAAGGCGCAGCGTGCGCTCGTGGCGATCAGCCTCGGGGAGGACGCCGAGGCGCTCGACGAGCTCACGCCGACCGCCGTCGAGCCCCGAGCCCGCTCCGAAGAGACCAAAGAGCTCGTGATGATGCTCTTCGGTGAATGCAGCGCGATGGTGTCGACCCTCGGTGACGGCGGCAGCGCGCCGGTGAAGGTCCAGGTGTTCGACGAGGACGGTGAAGAGGTCTCGATCGACCAGGCGGACCCGCCCGTGCGGACGGCCGTGCGCACGCTGCTGGCCGAGGTGCACGGCAACAGCGAGGCCGCACAGGAACAGGTCGAGATCGCGCTCGCCAACGCCGCGCCGGACGAGGTCGACAGCCTGGTGCTGCAGGCGCTGCGCTGGACGATCCGGCTGTCGGCGGAATGCCTGGACCGGGACCTGCCGGTGGCGCCCTGGATCTCGGACGCCGTCGCGGACTAGGGCGGGTAGCTCCGCCAGGCGTCGCGAAAGCCACTTTCGCGACGCCTGATGTCCCGAAAGTGGCTTTCGCGACACGCTTGCCGACGGCTTGGGCGACTTCGAGACGCTCAGTGTTCCCAAGGCGACATCGGGGACGCTGAGGGACATCGGCTGGGCGCGCGAGCCGGCGGGAACGCGTTGCGAAAGCCACTTTCGCAACCTTCAACGTTGCGAAAGTGGCTTTCGCAACCAGGCCGTGTCCTGCGAGTATCGCCTGCTGACCTGCGGAAAGAGAGCGGGGGACCTTTGGTATCGCGGGACGTTGTGTGTCCCTATATCCACACACCCACGTCCATCGCTGACTGTGTGGATTTTGGTGCGTCGGATGACCCGAAATCCACACGGTCACCGCACGGGGACCGCGAAATCACTTGCGGGCACGGCCTAGCCACCCCGCAACGGACGACTCGCGTGTCCGGATGGACGACACGCGTGATCAGCCGGACATCACCCGTGTCGCCTAACCCAGCAGCGGCTTCACCAGCCGCTCGATCTGCTCGGTCTCGATCAGGAACGAGTCGTGCCCGTACGGCGAGCCGATGACCGCGAACTCCGCCCCGCCGATACCGTCCGCGATGGCCCGCGACTGGTACAGCGGGTAGAGCCGGTCACTGTCCACCCCGGCCGCGACCGTCCGCGCGGTGATCCGGCCTAGAGCGTTCGCGACACCACCCCGCCCACGCCCGACGTCGTGCGTGTTCATCGATTCGGTGAGCACCACGTAGCTGCCGGCGTCGAACCGGCGCGACAGCTTCCCGGCGTGATGGTCCAAATAGGACTCGACGGCGAACCGCCCGCCGCGCAAGGGGTCTTCGCCGTCCTGATGACGACGCCCGAAGCGTTGCGCCAGTTCGGCTTCGCTGCGGTAGGTCGCGTGCGCGATTCGCCGTGCGATGCCGAGGCCTGCGTCCGGGCCGCCGCCGGGGACGTCGTGATAGTCGCCGCCGTGCCAGCCCGGATCGGCGCGGATGGCGTGCAGTTGCGGCGCGGACCAGGCGATCTGGTCAGCCGACGCCTGCGCCGTCGACGCGAGCACGAGCAGTGCCGAGACCCGGTCCGGTGCGCTCACCGCCCATTCCAGCGCGCGCATCCCGCCCATGGAACCGCCGATCACCGCCGCCCACCGGCCGATGCCCAGCGCGTCGGCGAGGACGGCCTCTGCGCCCACCTGATCCCGCACGGTCACGGCGGGAAACCTGCTGCCCCAAGGCTTTCCGTCCGGATGCCGTGAAGACGGACCGGTCGAGCCCTGGCAGCCGCCGAGCACGTTCGGGACCACCACGAAGAACGTGTCGGTGTCGATCGCCTTGCCCGGCCCGATCAGGCCGTCCCACCAACCGGGGCTGACGTGGCCTTCTTCCGCGGGACCGGCGGCGTGGCTGTCCCCGGTCAGCGCGTGCTCGACGAGGATCGCGTTGGAGGCACTGGGATCCAGCGTCCCCCAGGTCTCGTAGGCGAGCGTGAAAGGCAGCGTGCCACCGACTTCGAGCGCCTGGACGCCGGTCACGAAGCGGCGACGTCCAGGCGGCTCTCCCTCCCGCCACGCACCGGTCACAGAGCGGCCTTGGCCGCCCGGAATCCGGCCTCGAGATCGGCCTTGAGGTCCTCGATGCCTTCCAGTCCGACGGCGAGCCGCACGAGCCCCGGCGTGACGCCGCTGGAAGCCTGCTCCTCCGGCGTGAGCTGGCTGTGCGTCGTCGAGGCCGGGTGCACGATCAGGCTGCGCACGTCACCGATGTTGACCAGCTGGCTGTGCAGCTCGGTACCGTCCACAAAGGCCCGTCCGGCTTCGACGCCGCCGCGCAGGTCGAACGACAGCACCGCGCCGGCCCCCTTCGGCAGGTACTTCTTCGCGGCCTCGTGGTACGGGCTCGACGGCAGACCGGCGTAGTACACCTTCTCGACCTCGTCGCGTCGCTCCAGCCATTCGGCCAGGGCCTGAGCGTTGGACACGTGCCGCTCCAGACGCAGCGAAAGCGTCTCGATCCCCTGCAGGATAAGGAAACTGTTCAACGGTGCGATCGCGGCGCCGGTGTCGCGCAGGATCTGGACCCGAGCCTTGGCGGCGAACGCGCCCGGGCCGAGGGCCTCCCAGTACTTGAGGCCGTGATAGCTCGGGTCGGCCTCGTTGAACCCGGGGAACCGCGCCGGGTCCTTGCCGAAGTCGAAGGTGCCGCCGTCGACCAGCACCCCGGCGACCGTGGTGCCGTGCCCGCCGAGGTACTTGGTCGCCGAGTGGATCACGATGTCGGCGCCGTGTTCGATCGGGCGTACGAGGTACGGCGTCGGCACGGTGTTGTCCACGACCAGCGGGACTCCGGACTCGTGCGCGGCATCGGCGACAGCGCGGATGTCGAGCACGTTGCTGCCCGGGTTGGCCAGCGTCTCGGCGAAGAACAGCTTGGTGTTGGGCCGGACGGCGGCCTTCCACTGCTCGATGTCGTCCTGGTCCTCGACGAACGAGACCTCGATGCCAAGCTTGGGAAGCGTGTAGTGGAAGAGGTTGTAGGTGCCGCCGTAGAGGGACGGGCTGGAGACGAAGTGGTCGCCCGCGTTCGCCAGGTTGAGGATGGCCGCCGTCGTCGCCGCGCTTCCGGAGGCGAACGCCAGCGCCGCGACGCCGCCTTCGAGCGCGGCGAGCCGCTGCTCCAGCACGTCCTGCGTGGGATTGTTGATCCGCGTGTAGATGTTGCCGGGCTCGGCGAGGCTGAAGAGGTCGGCGCCGTGCTGGCTGTCGCGGAACACGTACGAGGTCGTCTGGTAGATCGGGGTCGCCCGCGCGCCGGTGGCGGTGTCCGGCGCCGCACCCGCGTGGATCTGCTTGGTCTCGAACGACCATCCGTCCGCGCTCATCGCGATTCTCCTAGCGGCTCAAGGGTTTCGGCTGTTGTCACCGAAGCTAGCTCCGCCGGACGGAGCACCCAACTACTCTCAGGAGGTGGGATTCTTTTCTTGAAGGGCGAACCTGTTGCCTTCCGAGTCGGTGAACATCGCCCACCAGCCCCACGGCTGCTTCTCCGGCCGGGCGGGGAATTCGACGCCCTTCGCCGAAAGCTCCTCGTACGTCTTTTCGATGTCGTCGGCGTAGAAGAAGAAATTGCCCGTCGGCACTTCGTCACGCACTTCGAACCGCTTGAGGTCCTCCGGCGCGGTACTCAGGACGAGCGACGTCGCGCCATCGGCGGACGTGACCTCGACCCACCGGTTCCCCTTGTCGTCGTACGGCACGTCGGTGGTGATCTCGAATCCGACGACCTCGGACCAGAACTTCTTCGCCCGCTCCTGGTCCCGCACCCCGACGACGATCTTGTGCACACCTTGAATCGCCATGCCGGCTCCTTGTATCCATCATGGATATAACGAAATCGGAGTGTATGCTTCCCGGATGGCCGACGGCAACCCGCAGCTCACCCCCGCGGCGTTCCAGACCCTGCTGGCGCTCGCGAAAGGGCGCGCGCACGGCTACGCGATCATGGGTTTCGTCGACGAGGTGAGCGGCGGTGCCGCCCAGCTCGGTCCCGGCACGCTGTACCGGACGCTCGCCCGGCTCGTCGCCGACGGCCTGGTCGAAGAGGCCCCGGACGCGAGCGAGGACCAGCCGCACGACTCGCGCCGCCGCTACTACCGGCTGACCCGCGCCGGCCGGGAGGTCGCCGCCCGCGAAGCGGAGTTCCTGAGCAGGCTCGTCGCCGTGGCCGGGCAGGCCGGGCTGCTGAAGCGGGCGGAGTCGGCGTGAGCAGGCCGCTCGGTTTGACGCCGCATCTGTTCGTGAAGGACGTCGACGCGTCGCTTTCCTTCTACACCAAGGCGTTCGGCGCGGTGGAGCTGTTCCGCAACGTGCTGCCGAACGGGGTCGTGTTGTTCGTGGAAGTCGCGGTCGGCGACGCACGGCTGCTGGTGAGCCAGGAGATCCCGCAGCTGGACGCGCTCGCGCCCGCCACCCTCGGCGGCACCCCGATGCTGCTGGTCCTGGAGACCGAGGACCCCGACGACCTCGTGCGGCGCGCCGTGTTCGTGGGCGCCAGGGTGGAGGCGCCGGTCGAGGAGATGTTCTTCGGCGAGCGCTACGGCCGGATCATCGACCCGGACGGCCACCGATGGGCGCTGACGACCAAACGGGAGCGGTTCACGCCGGAGGACATCGACGCGCGGACGCCACGCGAGGTCTGACGTGTGCGGCGGTCCCACCTGCTGGACAATCGCCCCATGGTTTCCGTGCGCAGTGTCGTCGACCGGGTGGGGCCGACGCTGTTGCACGCCCTCCAGGTCCCCGAGGAGTCCCCGGCCGTCGGCGACGTCGTCATCGCCGAACCCGGCAACACCCTCGCCGCGGGCGACCTCGTCCTCGGCGTCGCGATCACCGAAACGCCGGACGCCGCGGAACTCGTCCGGCTCAGCGCGGCCAAAGGCGCCGCCGCCGTTCTGCTGAAACCGCCGCTCGCGGCGAAACCCTCGGTGAAACGGGCGGCGAAATCGGCGGACATCGCGTTGATCGAGGTGCGCTCGGCGACCTCGTGGGCCCAGCTCGTCTGGCTGCTCAGGACGGTCCTCGACGCGCTGGCCGACGAGTCGGACGCGCTGGAGGACGGCGGCGGACCCGGTTCCGGCGACCTGTTCCGGCTCGCGGACGCCGTCGCTTCGGTGGTCGACGCGCCCGTGACCATCGAGGACACCAACTCGCGGGTGCTCGCCTACTCCGCGCGGCAGGACCTGACCGACTCGGCGCGCGTGTCCACGATCATGGGCCGCCGCATCCCCGACGACGTGCTCGCGCGGTTCCGGTCACGAGGGGTGTTCCGCGAGCTTTCCCGCGGGCGGCAGACGATCTTCGTGCCCGCGCAGCGCGACGGCACCCTGCCCCGGCTCATCGTGCCGATCCGGATGGGCGGCGAGCTGCTGGGGTCGATGTGGGCGGTCGTCGCGGGCCCGGTCTCCGACGAACGCGCGGCCGCGTTCGCCGACGCGGCGCCCGTCGTCGCGCTGCACCTGCTGCGCCGCCGCGCGCACACCGATTCGCAACGCCGGGTCTCGGCCGAACTCCTGCGTGCCGTGCTGGAAGGGAAGGCCAGCCCGCGCAAAGCGATCGCGGAACTCGACCTGTCCGAGGAGCCGCACCGCGTCGTCGTCATCGAGGTCGCCGGTGGCGACGGACGCGACGACGAGGGCCTGCGACTCGCCCTCCTCGAACGGATCTCGCAGGGTGTCGGCAGGCGGCCGGTGGCCACCGAACTCGGGGGCGTGCTCTACGCGGTCGTCCCGGACGGCGACGGCTGGGACGAACTCCGGGCCGCGCTCGAAGCCCTGCCTTCGTCGAGGAAGGGCGGGACACCGCGGGCGGCCGCGGGTTCGGCCTGCGAAATCGGCGAACTCGCGACGTCGCGGCTTCAGGCCGACGAGGCGTTGGGGCTGCTTCGCGCGAAGCTGGTGCCGGGTCGCGTCGTGGTCTTCGACGAGGCGTGGACCGCCCTTTCGCTGCATCGCGGGGCGACGGCGGCCAGTACCGCGAGGGTCGCCGAGCTCGGCCCGCTCGGCTTGCTGCGCGCGCACGACGAAACCCACGAGAGCGGCTACGTCGACACGCTCTACCAGTGGCTGCGTCATCCCGGAGACCCGCGCGCGGCCGCGAAGGAACTCCGGATCCATCCCAACACGCTCCGGTACCGGATGCGGCGGCTGCTCGATCTCGTCCCGCTGGACCTCGACGACCCCGACGTCCGGCTGGCGCTGATCACGCAACTCGTTTCCCTGCGGTGGAGCTGATTCAACGACAAACTGTGCGACAACGAACACTTTGTAGTTCTACAAAACCGCGCCCAGACGTCAGGAAAGGGTCTTTCAGGACGAGAAAAATCTTGAAAGACCCTTTCCTGACATCCGACGGTTCAGTGCGCGCTGGCGCGATAACCGTCCTCAATGGTCTGCCGCACCGCGGCGAGCAGATCGGCACCGGGGTAAAGCGGCAAAAGAACACCGGGGCCGCCGTCGACCCGCAGCGCGGCTTCGTAACCGTTTCCCGGGGTTTCGACCAGGCCCACGATGACATCTGCCGGATTGCCTTCGGTGTCGACGGTGCGGACACGCCGCTCCCGCCGCCAGTCCTGATTTGTCATGCGGAACAGAATGGCAGCTTACCGGCCAGTAAGATCAACATCTTGACTCGATCGTGCTGCATTTACCGTTTCGCAGGTTGCACGGCCGTTCGTCATACCCGATACCCGAGGTCGTCGGCGACGAATCGCTTCGGCACCATCCGGACCCAGACGGTCCCTTTCACCTCCGGATCATCGTGCAGGTAGGAACGAAAACGCGGATCCCATTTGCGTTCGTCCCGGCCGAGATACCGGCTCAGCAGCCGCCGTCCACGAGGGACGTCGAACGGCAGTACCTCCGCTTCACCTCGCGCGAGCACCTGCCGCACGAGGCCGGTGCCGACGTCGCACACGTCGACGGTCACCGCGATCGACGGCGACTCGCGGACGAGACCGGCCAGCCGCGCCCACGGTCCGGTGAGGATCCAGAAGGCCTGTTTCTCCCAGAGGTACCAGACCGGCCGCACGGTCGGCCCCACCGCGGCGACCCTGGCGGTGAGCGGACCGGCGAGGAATTCGTCGACGTCGAACATCAGACCTCGAGCAAGGTCTTGCCGATCGCGCCACGCGACTGCATGACCGCGTGCGCGTCGGCCGCCCGGTCGAGCGGGAACCGTTGGCCGATCACGGGTTCCAGCCGTCCGGCGGCGGCTTCGGCGAGCGCCGACTCGGTGAACGCCCGCATCTCGGCCGGCCCGCCGAGCCCACGGATCACCGTGACCCCGCGCGCGGCGGCGTCCTCTTCGGACACCTCCGTCCACGAGCCGCTCGACAGCCCGTAGATCAGCATCCGGCCGCCCGGCCTCAGCAACCCGAACGACGTCGCCCCGATCTCGCCGCCGACGCCGTCGAACACGACGTCGACCTCGCCCGCCTTCGCCGCCCAGTCCGGCTCGCGGTAGTCGAGCGCCACATCCGCACCGTGTTCCCGGACGTGCTCGGTCTTCGCCGCGCCACCCGCCGCGCCGACGACCTCGGCGCCGGCCGCCTTGGCGAGCTGGACGACCAGCCCGCCGACGCCGCCCGCCGCGGCTTCCACCAGGACGCGCTCGCCGGGGCGGATACGCGCGGCGGTCACCAGCGCGGTGGCCGTGCGGCCGTCGGCGAGGATGGCGACCGCGGCGTCGAGGGCCAGGCCGTCCGGCACCTCGAAGACACCGTCGGCGGCGACCGCGACCCGTTCCGCGTACGCGCCGGAACCGCCCGTCGAGGTGACGACGCGTTTGCCGACCAGGCCGGGGTCGACCCCCTCCCCGGCCGCGCTGATCACGCCGCCGACGCCGTTGCCGGGGATCATCGGCAGCTCGGCGCGGAACGGCCCGCCCCCGCCGGCGCGGAACTGTGTCTCGACGAACGTGATGTTGGCGAACGCCACCTCGATCAGGACCTGGCCCGCTGCGGGCACCGGATCCGGGGCATCGCCCGCGACGAGCACTTCGGGCCCGCCGAACTCTTTCAACCACACGGCTCTCATGTGACCCAAGGTGCAAGCTCCACTTGACTGGAGGTCAAGCGATTGTGCCCGCGAAACCATGATCGGTTCCCAACACTGTCGCGGGCAAACGATGACACCGCCGTCCGGGTGGCTCACCGTGAGTGGCAGCACCTTTGTTCGCAGACCCGCCGCCAGGAGGCCTTCCGTGCGTATCGCCGTCCCCCGTGAGATCAAGAAGCACGAATACCGGGTGGCGCTCACCCCGGCGGGCGTGCACGAACTGACCGGGCGCGGCCACGACGTCTTCGTCGAGACCGGCGCCGGCCTCGGCTCGTCGATCACCGACGAGGAGTACGTCACCGCGGGCGCGAAGATCCTCGCGACCGCGGAGGAGACCTGGGCCGAAGGCGAGCTCGTGCTGAAGGTCAAGGAGCCGATCGCCGAGGAGTACCCGCGGCTGCGCGCCGACCAGGTGCTGTTCACCTACCTGCACATCGCCGCGGACCGCCCGCTGACCGACGCGCTGCTGGCCGCGGGCACCACCGCGATCGCCTACGAGACGGTGCAGACCCCGAACCGCGCGCTGCCGCTGCTCGCGCCGATGTCCGAGGTCGCCGGACGGCTGGCCCCGCAGGTGGGCGCGTTCTCGCTGATGAAGCCGAGCGGTGGCCGCGGTGTGCTGCCCGGCGGCATCCCCGGTGTGCACCCGGCGCGCGTGGTCGTCATCGGCGGCGGTGTCGCGGGCCTCAACGCGGCGCGGGTCGCGCTCGGCCTCGGCTCGGACGTCGAGATCCTGGACACGAACGTCGACCGGCTCCGCCAGATCGACAACGACTTCGGCGGCCGCATCCGCACGGTGACCTCGAACGCGCTGTCGGTGGAGCAGTCCGTGCTGGAGGCCGACATGGTCATCGGCGCGGTGCTCGTGCCCGGCGCGAAGGCGCCGAAGCTGGTCTCGAACGAGCTCGTTTCGCGGATGCGCCCGGGCAGCGTGCTGGTGGACATCGCGATCGACCAGGGCGGTTGCTTCGCCGACTCGCGGCCGACCACGCACGACGAGCCGACCTACAAGGTCCACGAGTCGGTGTTCTACTGCGTCGCGAACATGCCGGGCGCGGTGCCCCGGACGTCTACCTACGGGCTGACCAACGTGACGCTGCCGTACGCGGTGCAGCTGGCGGAGCACGGCTGGCTGAAGGCGCTGCAGGCCGACGCTTCGCTGGCGAAGGGCCTCAACACGCACGCGGGCGCCCTCACGAACGCCCCCGTCGCCGCCGCGCACGGCCTTCCGGCCACCGACCTGGCCGACGTCCTGGCCTGACCCCCGAGCCACACTCCCACGCGAGGGACCTATGCCACCCCGGTGCGCAAAGGTCCCTCGCTCCTTTTATGGAGCGAGCTTCACACCGCTGGTCATCCATCTCACCAGGCCAGGGCGCTCCGCGCCCTAGGCCGACCACCTCGCCAACCGGCGCCGGCCGCACCGCGGGGGTCCGGGGGGCTCGGCCCCCCGGGTGATACGACGAAGCCCCACCTCGGGGAAGGTGCGCAAGCACCGACCGAGGTGGGGCAAAGGGGCTGAGGGCGGCCCGCTCAACCAGCCTGGGGGTCACTGGGAGCGGGCCGCCTCCTCCATCGTAGGTAATAAGTCGCCGTCGCGCTGCATGAGGTCGCCATGTCTTCCGAATTATTTGTTCACCGGCCTCCTTCCTGGTCGGTGATTTTCCATGCTCGGCGGCGCATATCCGGTAGTCAGCGGCTATTCGGCGCAGCGCCGGGTGCGTTGGAGGACGGAGTCGTCACCGTTCCGGACGTGACGAAGGTCGCTTTCGGCGGATTGACCCCTTCCTCGGGTGCGGGCTCACCCCGTGAGGCAGGATGTCGCGTGATCGGCCTTCGTCAACAAAAGGGGACGGTATGCACGACGGCAGTGGCCGCATCGCGGTGCAGAACCTGAGCAAG
Organism: Amycolatopsis sp. PSD-21; assembly: GCF_055561455.1. NCBI lineage: Bacteria > Bacillati > Actinomycetota > Actinomycetes > Pseudonocardiales > Pseudonocardiaceae > Amycolatopsis > Amycolatopsis sp. PSD-21. Next base: position 7,770,908 of record NZ_CM145712.1, read on the forward strand.
CAGTTCGGTGCGGTCAACGCGGTCCAGAATCTGAGCTTCACGGTGGAGCCCGGGTCGGTGACCGGCTTCCTGGGGCCCAACGGGGCCGGGAAGACCACGACGCTCCGGATGCTGCTCGGGCTGGTGACGCCCACGAACGGCACGGCGACCATCAACGGGCGCCCGCACGACCAGCTGGGGAATCCGGCGCGGGTCGTCGGTTCGGTGCTGGAGAACGAGGGCTTCCACCCGGGACGCACGGCGCGGAATCACCTGCGCGTGTACTCGGCGGCGATCGGGATGCCGGATCAGCGGGTGGACGAGGTACTGGGGCTGGTCGGCCTTTCGTCGGCGGCGGACCGCAAGGCGGGCGGGTTCTCGCTCGGTATGCGGCAGCGGCTGGCGCTGGCGACGGCGTTGCTGGGGAACCCGCAGGTGCTGGTGCTGGACGAGCCGACGAACGGTCTCGACCCCGAGGGCATCCTGTGGCTTCGGAACTTCCTGCGCGCGTACGCGCGTGAGGGGCGCACGGTGCTGGTCTCGAGCCACCTGCTGAACGAGGTGGAGCAGACGATCGACCAGGTCGTGATCATCAGCCAGGGCATGACGCGCTACAACGGCTCGCTGGACCAGTTGCGCAAGAGCAACCAGTCCCGCGTGCTGGTGCAGTCGGCCGACGCGAACGGCCTCGTCTCCGCGTTGCAGGAGGCGGGGATCACGCAGGTCTCGCCGATGCCGGACGGCCGGGTCGCGGTGTCGGGCGCGACGGTGCAGCAGATCGGCGACATCTCCGCCAAGGCGAGCATCGCGGTCTACGGCATGCAGGAGGAGACCGCGGATCTGGAGCGGATGTTCTTCCAGCTGACGCAGGGCCAGTACGCCGCGCCGCCGCCCGGGTTCCAGCAGGGCCCGCCGCCGGGCTACCAGGGTCCGCCTCCGGGTTACCAGGGCCCGCCGCCCGGATATCAGGGGCCGCCTCCCGGCTACGCGCCGCAGAACACGCCGCCGCCCGGTTTCGCGCCGCCGCAGCAGCAGTTCCAGCAGCAGCAACCGCAGTATCAGCAGGCCCCGCCTCAGCAGCAGGCGCAGCAGCAGGGCCAGAACGAGGGCTGGGGAGGCCAGGGCTGATGGGCAACCTGATCAAGGCGGAGTTCCGCAAGACGCTCACGCTCAAGGCGTGGTGGGCGCTGATGATCCCCGCGGTGGTCTTCGCCTTCGCGTTCGCCCTGTTCTGGGGCATGGTCACCAACGACTTCAGCGACTTCCTCGGCCGCTCCGACACCCGTGAGCTGACCGAGGCGCTCGGCATCTCGACCGGCGAACTGCCCGTCGGGCTGCTCGCCCTCGGGCACGGCATCAACATCGGCACGATGATCCCGATCATCTTCGGTGTCTTCGCCCTCGCCGGCGAGTACACGAAGAAGACGATCACCACGACGTTCCTCACCGCCCCGAACCGGGTTTCGGCGTTGAGCGCGAAGATGATCACCTACATCGCCTGGGGCGCGATCTACGGCGTGATCATCGTGGGCGCGGCGAGCCTCGGCACCGTGATCACGGTCGACAGCCAGCGCCTGCCGACGGCGGGCCAGTGGCTGGGCGTGCTCGGCGCGGGTGTCCTCGCGACGATCCTGGCGACCCTGTTCGGCATCGGGGTCGGCGCGGTGTGGCGCAGCGTGGTCGGCAGCATCATCACGCTGACCATCTGGATGCTGGTGGTCGAGAACGTGCTGGTGTTCGTCATGTTCGGCGCCGCCGACATCACCTGGCTGGGCGGCGTCCTGCCGAACGGCACGGTCAACGGCATCGTGGGAGCCATCGGCGCCGAGGCGTTCGGCGCCGCCGGGGTGAAGGTGCCCGGCCTGCAGGACGAGACGGCGTGGGCGCTGCAGTACGCCGCCGGTGCGCCCGGCGCGTTCTCGTGGTGGGCCTCGGCGCTCATCTTCTTCGGCTGGACGATGATCTTCTTCCTCGCCGGCTGGGCCGTGAACCAGAAGAAGGACATCACGTAAGTCACACCCGCACGTGATCTGAAAGGCCCCTTCACCGCGAAATCCGCGATGAAGGGGCCTTTCATCGCGTTCGGCCCTGCGCGAACCGCCCGGTCCTGTCGGTGCGGACGAATAGGCTTGCGGGGTGACTACTGCTCCACCTCGTCCGCGTCAAGCCAGTCCGGCTCGTGAGACCGCCCCCGCGCCCACCGGAGGCTGGATCCGCCGCCTGGCCGCTTCGTGCTGGAAACATCCTTGGCTGGTCGTGCTCTCGCTGGGCGCGGCCATCATCGGCGTCGGGCTCCAGGCCGCCGGTCCGCTGCTGATCCGCGAGGCGCTGGACGACGCCGTCGCGGGCGACACCTCCCGGCTCGGCCTGCTCGCCGCGGTGATGGCGGTGCTGCAGGTGCTGACCTTCGGCAACGCCTTCGCCCGCCGGTACGTCGGCGGGCGGCTGGCCCTCGACGTCCAGCACGATCTGCGCCGTCAGGTGTTCAACGCGGTTTCCCGGCTCGACGGCGGCAAGCAGGACGCGCTGCGCACCGGCCAGGTCGCCTCGCGCGCGATCTCGGATCTGCAGCTGGTCACGTCGGTCCTGATGCAGGTGCCGCTTTCGGCCGGTTCGGTGATCTTCGCGCTGCTGTCGCTCGGCGCGATGCTGTGGATGTCGCCGACGCTGACGTTGATCGCGATGGTGGTCGCCCCGGCGATCGCGATCATCATGGCGGTGAGCCGGAAGCGGCTCTTCCCGGCGACGTGGGCGGCCCAGCAGCGCGCGGCCGACGTCGCGCAGCAGGTCGAGGAGACCGTCACCGGCGTACGCGTCGTGAAGGGCTTCGGCCAGGAAGCGCGCGAAGTCGCGAAGCTGGAGAAGACGGCGAAGAAGCTCTTCGCGGAACGCATGCGCGCGGCCCGGCTCTCGTCTTTGCCGACGGCCACCACGGCCGCGCTGCCGGCGGCCGGTCAGGTCGCGGTGCTGGCAGTCGGTGGTGTCCTCGCGCTGAAGGGCGAAGTCAGCCTCGGCACCTTCCTGGCGTTCGCGACCTATCTGTCCATCCTGATCGGCCCGGCCAGGATGATCTCCAGCCTCGTCGTCCAGGCCCAGCTGACCAGGGCGGGCGCGGAACGGGTCAACGAACTGATCGACGCGCAGCCGGACGTCGTCGACAGCCCGGACGCGCGGCCGCTGCCCGAAGGCCCGCTCGGCGTCCGGCTGGAGGACGTCTCCTTCGGCTACACGCGGTCGGATCCCGTGCTCGACGGCCTCACCCTGGAGGCCCGGCCGGGCGAGACGCTCGCGCTGGTCGGCACGGCCGGGTCCGGCAAGTCGACGATCTCCCTGCTGCTCCCCCGGTTCTACGACGTGCACAGCGGCTCGGTCCAGGTCGGCGACCTCGACGTCCGCGACGTCCGGCAGCGAGACCTCCGCAGCGTCATCGGCGTGGTCTTCGAGGAGGCGTTCCTCTTCTCCTCCTCGGTACGCGACAACATCGCCTACGGCAGGCCGGACGCGAGCGACGAGGAGATCCGCGCGGCCGCGCGGGCGGCGGAGGCGGACGAGTTCATCCAGCGCCTCCCCGACGGCTACGACACGCTCGTCGGCGAGCGCGGTCTCACGCTCTCGGGCGGGCAGCGGCAGCGGCTCGGCCTCGCCAGGGCGCTGATGACCGATCCGCGCGTGCTGGTCCTCGACGACGCGACGTCCGCCATCGACACGGTCACCGAGGCGGCGATCCACGACACGCTGCGTTCGGTCACCGCGAGCCGGACGACGCTGCTGATCGCGCACCGCCGCTCAACCCTCGCCCTCGCCGACCGGATCGCCGTGCTCGACAAGGGCCGCGTCGTCGACGTCGGCACCGAGGAGGAGCTGCTCGCGCGCTGCCCGCTGTTCCGCGAACTCGTCGCGGGTCCGGGGGACGACGTCGAGGAACCCCATCGCTGCGAGGGTCTCGACTGCGGTCCCGCCGGGATCACCCCCGCGTTGTGGCCGGAGCAGGACAAGGCCGACGAGCTGGCGGGCGAGCGGAAGGGCTCGGGCGGCGAATGGGACGTCGACCTGCCGCCGAGCCAGGAGCTCATCGATGGCGTGCGGAAACTGCCGCCCGCCACGGACGTCCCCCGTCTGCCGGGCACCGACGTCACCGCGCCCGAACCGAAGTTCCGCCTAGGCCGCCTGCTGAAACCGGTGCGCGGCCCGCTCGCCGTGGTGATCGGGCTGGTCGCGGCGGACGCGCTGGCCACCATCGCGATGCCCGCGCTGTACCAGTACGGCATCGACAGCGGGGTGCGCGCCGGGGCGGAGGCGGTGATCTGGCTGGCCGCCGGTATCGGCGCGCTGGTGATCCTCACGGACTGGCTGGTGGTCTACCTCCAGACCAGGATGACCGCGCGGGTCGGTGAGACGGTGCTGTACTCGCTGCGCGTCCGCAGTTACGCCCATCTGCAACGGCTCGGGCTCGACTTCTACGAACGCGAACTGTCCGGGAAGATCATGACCCGGATGACCACCGACGTCGACGCGCTTTCGACGTTCCTGCAGACCGGTGTCGCGCAGGCCGTGGTGAGCGCGCTGACCCTGGTCGGGATCGCGGCGGCGCTGATGATCACCGACATCGGGCTGGCGGCGTACGCGCTCGCGGTGCTGCCGATCCTCATCGTGGCGACGGTGATCTTCCGCCGGGCGTCGTCCAAGGCGTACACCGAGGCCCGGGAGCGGGTCAGCGTCGTCAACGCGGACATGCAGGAGAACGTGAACGGGCTGCGGGTCGCGCAGGCGTACACGCGCGAGGAGCGGACAGCGGAGAAGTTCGCCTCACGCAGCGACGAGTACCGGCGATCGCGGCTGCGTGCCCAGCGCTATGTCGCGACGTACTTCCCTTTCGCGGCAATGCTTTCCGGCTTGGCCGAAGTGGTCGTGCTGATCGTCGGCGCGAACCGGGTCGCGGCGGGCACGCTGTCGGCCGGTGTGCTGGTGGCGTTCCTGCTCTACCTCGGCCAGTTCTTCTCGCCGATCCAACAGCTGTCCTCGGTGTTCGACGGCTACCAGCAGGCGCGGGTCGGCCTGACGCGCATCGGCGATCTGCTGCGCACGCCGACTTCCGTTCCGGCGGCGGAGAACCCGGTGCCGGTCCCGGAGCGGCTGCGTGGCGAGGTCTCCTTCAAGGACGTCGATTTCGCTTACACCGCAACGGATGATCCCGCGCTCAAGCAGCTGACGCTGGAGGTCGCGCCCGGGGAGACCGTCGCCCTGGTCGGTGCGACGGGCGCCGGGAAGTCGACGGCGGTGAAGCTCGTCGCGCGTTTCTACGACGCGACGGCCGGCGTGGTCCGGATCGACGGCACCGACATCCGCGAGTACGACCTGGGCGCCCTGCGCACGCGAATGGGCGTGGTACCTCAGGAAGCGCATCTGTTCTCGGGGACCGTCGCGGACAATGTGCGCTACGGCAGGCCTTCCGCGACGGACGCGGAGGTCGAGGAAGCGGTGCGGTCCGTCGGCGCGCTCGACGGTGTCGCCGCGCTCCCGGCCGGTTTCCACCAGCCCGTCGGTGAACGCGGACGGTCTCTTTCGGCCGGGCAACGGCAACTCGTCGCCCTCGCCCGCGCCGAACTCGTGGACCCGGACGTCCTCCTGCTCGACGAGGCGACCGCGGCACTGGACCCGTCGACCGAAGCCGCCGTCCTGCGCGCGACGGAACAACTCGCGCGCCGCCGCACGACCTTCGTGGTCGCGCACCGCCTCGCCACCGCCGCCAAGGCGGACCGGATCGTGGTGCTGGACCACGGCCGGATCATCGAACAGGGCACGCACGCGGACCTGGTCGCCGCGAACGGCCACTACGCGCGCCTTTGGTCTCTCGGCTGAGCGGGTCTCGTGAGCGGTACGGACGGCTAGCGCCAAGGGTGTCTTAGCTACCCACATGGATTCCGGCCGTGGGTTGGTTGCCAGGCCCGGGCCCGTGAAGGCCCCCTTCCCTCGGCTCAGCCGAGGAAACTCGACCCTCACACCTTCCCCGGTACATGAAGGCCCCCTTCATGTACCGGGGAAGGGCAAAGAACACCGGTACCGAGTCGGTCGCGCCTCCCCCGCCGCTCACCCCACGACGCGGCTCCGGCGGAGGGTGTTGCGAAAGCCACTTTCGCAACCTTCAACGTTGCGAAAGTGGCTTTCGCAACCCCGAATTCCCGCTCAACCGCGCCGGCCGCAACGGCGTCCTCCAAATGCGGGCCTCACGCAGCGGCAAGATCCAGCTGGAATTGCGCCCCCGGAGCCGACGGCTCCCACCCACGAGCCAGCGCCAGCCGGATGGCCCGTTCGACATCCGAAGGCAGCACGGCCTTCGACGGCACCCCCATGTAGTTCAACGGATGCGCGTGATCCGTCTGGACCACCAGCACGGCACCCCGCGCGTCCTCCAATTCCACCCCGTACGAAAGAAAACACCCGCCGTCCTGTGCGTAGGTGGGCTTCCGCCGGACGATCCATCGATAAGCGGTGTCGTCGACGACGATCCGTCGCGATCCCTTGCGCAGCAATGCCATGAAGCCAGCATGAACCGAGGGGCAAGGGAATTTCGGTCGCCCGCGCCCCAAGCACCTGTCACGCTGTACGGGAAATGAAAGAAGAGATCCCGGCGCGGCAGATCCGCGCCGTACACACCGAAACCACGATCCGCGTCTATCAGGCGTACTCGACGGCCATCGCCGACGCCGCACTGAAGGCGGGCACCTTCGTGCCGCCGTTCAAACGCGAACGCATGACGTGGATCAAGCCGTCCTTCCTCTGGATGGCGTACCGCTGCGGCTGGGCGGCGAAGCCCGGCCAGGAGCGCGTGCTCGCCCTCGACATCACTCGCGAGGGTTTCGCCTGGGCGCTCGAACACGCGGCGCTCAGCCACTACGACCCCGACGTCCACCCCGACCGGAAGACGTGGCAGGACGAGGTCAAGACCAGCCCGGTCCGCATCCAGTGGGATCCGGAACGCGGCATCCGGCTCGGCGCGCTGAAGCACCGTTCGCTCCAGATGGGCCTGAGCGGCGAAGCCGTCGATCGCTATGTCGACAAATGGATCACGGCGGTCACTGACGTCACCCCGCTCATGCGCGAGGTCGGCGCCCTGGTCGCGGCGAACCGCATCGAAGACGCCGAAGCGCTGCTACCCGCGGAGCGTCCGTACCCCGGCTAAGGCCGCCACTCGAGGCCGCTCATCCCGGCGACCTCCAGGTCCTGGGGCGAAGCCCAGCGGACGGTCCCCGGCCGGACGTGCACCCCGGCCGTCACCGTCCAGTCCGGCTCGTCGGGCTCGACGTGCTCCATCTCCTTGAAGTCGTCGAGCGTCGGCCAGACCGCCGAGCACGAGTCGCACATCAGCACGACCTTGCCGGACTCGGTGACCAGCGGGCGCACGCGCCCCTCGTCCCAGAACGACGGGCACTCGTCGAGCCACATCGGCTGCCACCACCTCGCGGGCGATCGGCGGCCGGCACGACACCGGCCGCATCCTCCACCCAGCGAAACCCCCCGACGTGAACTCCAGGCTGTCCGGGCACGACGACCCAGCCAACCTTTACCGACGGGACAGTGACCTGACCTGCACGGACGGTGAAAGTGACAGCAAAGGTCCCTTGCTCCCCCGCCGGAAGCCCGCCCGGCCGGATTTCGGTCTCTTGATCGAGACAGTGACCCATCACCTAGTGCGCCACGCCTCACACAGGCCAGTTCCATCACACGGCTGCGACCGAGGGGGTTAGCCTGGTAGGCGCATCAGCGGTGTTCAAGATCTCGAGACGGATAGAGGCGAGTCCAAGCCGTGTCCAGCAGCAGCCCTGCGTCACAATTCGGCCCCAACGAGTGGGTCGTCGAGGAAATGTACGACCAGTTCCTTGCCGACCCCAGCTCAGTCGATGCCGCCTGGCACGACTTCTTCGCGGACTTCAAGCCAACGCAGGACGCGCAGGCGAAGGCTGACGACGCACGTCAGAACTCCGGAGAGCCCGGCAACGAGGGCCCCGGCGCCAACGGCCAGGCCGCCGCCCAGCCGTCGCCTCAGACAGTCCGCAACGCCGAGTCCACCGCGAAGCAGACCGCTCCGAAGAACGCCCCCGCGAAGGCCGCCCCGAAGACCGAGGCGAAGGCGGCGGCACCCAAGGCCGCGCCCAAGGCCGACCCCAAGCCGGCTGAGAAGGCCCCCGCCAAGCCCGCCGAGAAGGACGCCGAGCCGGAGTCGAAGCAGCTCCGCGGCGCCGCGGCGGCGATCGCGAAGAACATGGACGCCTCGCTGTCCGTGCCGACGGCCACGAGCGTGCGCGCCGTCCCGGCGAAGCTGATGGCCGACAACCGCATCGTCATCAACAACCACCTCAAGCGCACGCGCGGCGGCAAGATCTCCTTCACGCACCTCATCGGGTACGCGATGGTCCGCGCGCTGAAGAACTTCCCGAACATGAACCGGCACTACCAGCTGATCGACGGGAAGCCGTTCGCGGTCACGCCGGAGCACGTGAACTTCGGTCTCGCGATCGACATGAAGGGCAAGGAAGGCGCCCGCACGCTCGTCGTGGCCTCCATCAAGGCCACCGAGAACATGACCTTCATGCAGTTCTGGCAGGCCTACGAGGAGATCGTCAAGAAGGCCCGCAACGGCAAGCTGACCGCCGACGACTTCGCCGGCACCACGATCTCGCTGACCAACCCCGGCGGCATCGGCACCAACCACTCGGTGCCGCGCCTGCAGGCGGGCCAGGGCGCGATCATCGGCGTCGGCGCCATGCAGTACCCGGCGCACTTCGAGGGCACCAGCGAGAAGGCCCTGGTCGACCTCGGCGTCTCCAAGATCATGACGCTGACCTCGACCTACGACCACCGCATCATCCAGGGCGCGGAGTCGGGCGAGTTCCTCAAGCGCATCCACGAGCTGCTGCTCGGCGAGGACGGCTTCTACGACGACGTCTTCACCAGCCTGCGCCTGCCCTACGAGCCGATCCGCTGGGTCGCCGACATCCCGGACGGCCCGGTCGACAAGACCGCGCGCGTCATCGAGCTGATCGACGCCTTCCGCATGCGTGGTCACCTGATGGCCGACACCGACCCGCTGAACTACCGGCAGCGCAGCCACGCCGACCTCGACGTCCTCTCCCACGGCCTGACCCTGTGGGACCTGGACCGCGAGTTCCCGGTCGGCGGCTTCGCCGGCCAAGAGCGGATGAAGCTGCGCGACATCCTCGGCGTCCTGCGCAACTCGTACTGCCGCACCGTCGGCATCGAGTACACGCACATCCTCGACCCCGAGGAGCGCCGCTGGATCCAGGACCGCGTCGAGATCCCGCACGAGAAGCCGGACCCCGCCGTCCAGAAGTACGTGCTCTCGAAGCTCAACGCCGCCGAGGCGTTCGAGACCTTCCTGCAGACCAAGTACGTCGGCCAGAAGCGGTTCTCCCTCGAAGGCGGCGAGACGGCGATCCCGCTGCTCGACACCCTGCTGGACAAGGCCGCCGAGCACGAGCTCGACGAGGTCGTCATCGGCATGCCGCACCGCGGCCGCCTGAACGTGCTCGCGAACATCGTCGGCAAGCCGATCGCGCAGATCTTCCAGGAGTTCGAGGGCAACCTCGACCCGGGCCAGGCGCACGGTTCCGGTGACGTGAAGTACCACCTCGGCGCCGAGGGCAAGTACTTCCGCATGTTCGGCGACGGCGAGACCAAGGTGTCGCTGACCGCGAACCCGTCGCACCTGGAGACCGTCGACCCGGTCCTCGAGGGCATCGTCCGCGCCAAGCAGGACATCCTCGACAAGGGTGGAGAAGGCTTCACCGTCCTCCCCGTCCTGATGCACGGCGACGCGGCCTTCGCGGGCCAGGGTGTCGTGGCCGAGACCCTGAACCTGGCGCTGTTGCGCGGCTACCGCACCGGCGGCACCGTGCACGTCATCGTCAACAACCAGGTCGGCTTCACCACCGCGCCCGAGCACTCGCGGTCGAGCCAGTACGCCACCGACGTCGCGAAGATGATCGGCTCCCCGATCTTCCACGTGAACGGCGACGACCCCGAGGCCGCGCACTGGGTGGCCAAGCTGGCCGTCGACTACCGCCAGGCGTTCCACAAGGACGTCGTGATCGACCTGATCTGCTACCGCCGCCGCGGCCACAACGAGGGCGACGACCCCTCGATGACGCAGCCGGCGATGTACGACATCATCGACACGAAGCGTTCGGTCCGGAAGACCTACACCGAATCGCTGATCGGCCGCGGCGACATCTCCGTCGAAGAGGCCGAAGCCGCGTTGCGCGACTTCTCCAGCCAGCTGGAGCACGTGTTCAACGAGGTCCGCGAGCTGGAGAAGCACCCGGCGAAGGCCAGCCCCTCGGTCGAGGAGGAGCAGCAGGTCCCGGCGAAGGTGCCCACGGCGACCACCACCGAGGTCATCGAGCACATCGGCGACGCCTTCCTCAACGTGCCCGAGGGCTTCACCCCGCACCCGCGGGTCAAGCCAGTCATGGAGCGCCGCCACAAGATGTCCCGCGAAGGCGGCATCGACTGGGCGTTCGGTGAGCTGCTCGCCTTCGGTTCGCTGGCCATGGAAGGCCGCCTGGTGCGGCTGTCCGGCCAGGACTCCCGCCGCGGCACGTTCACCCAGCGCCACTCGGTGCTGATCGACCGCAAGACCGGCCAGGAGTACTCGCCGCTGCAGAACCTGGCCGAGGGCCAGGGCCGCGTGATGATCTACGACTCGGCGCTGTCGGAGTACGCGGCGGTCGGCTTCGAATACGGCTACTCCGTGGCCAACTCCGAAGCGCTGGTCATGTGGGAAGCGCAGTTCGGTGACTTCGTCAACGGCGCGCAGACCGTCATCGACGAGTACATCTCCTCCGGCGAGGCCAAGTGGGGCCAGCTCTCCGACGTCGTGCTGCTGCTGCCGCACGGCCACGAAGGCCAGGGCCCGGACCACACCTCCGGCCGCATCGAGCGTTTCCTCTCGCTGTGCGCGGAGGGCTCGATGACCGTCGCGGTCCCGTCGACCCCGGCGAACTACTTCCACCTGCTCCGCCGTCACGCGCTCGACGGAGTCAACCGGCCGCTCGTGGTCTTCACCCCCAAGTCGATGCTGCGCAACAAGGCGGCGACCTCGGCGGTCGAGGACTTCACCGGCCAGTCGAAGTTCATGTCGGTCATCGACGACGCCGATGTCGACCCGTCGAAGGTGCGCAAGGTCCTGCTGACCTCGGGCAAGCTGTACTGGGAGCTGGTGGCCGAGCGCACCAAGCGCGAGGCGAACGACATCGCGATCGTGCGGGTCGAGCAGTACTACCCGCTGCCGAAGAAGAAGCTGCTGGCGGCGCTCGAGCGCTACAACGGCGCTCCCGCGGTCTGGGTCCAGGAGGAGCCGGAGAACCAGGGTGCGTGGCCGTTCTTCGGCCTGAACCTGCCGCGGAAGCTCCCGGAGGTGTTCTCCAGCCTGGACGTCGTGTCGCGTCGTCCGATGGCGGCGCCCTCGGCCGGTTCGTCCAAGGTGCACGAGGTCGAGCAGAAGGCGCTGATCGCGCGGGCCTTCGACTGATCGCCTAGAAGTACATGAAGGCCCCCTTCCTTGCGCCAGGCGCAAGGAAGGGGGCCTTCATGTACTCGGGGTGTCGAAACCGGCGAGTCCCGTTCGTGTAGTGGGCAAACGACCGAAGGAGACACCATGAACACCCTGCTCGACGGCCTCAAGCTCCCCGAATCCGCCCGCTGGCACGACGGCCGCCTCTGGCTGGCGAACTGGGGCGGCGGTCAGATCCTCGCCGTCACGCCCGGCGGCGAGAGCGAACTGATCGCGAACGTGCCGGCCGCGATGCCGCTCACCTTCGACTGGCTCCCCGACGGCCGCCTGCTCATCGTCGACGGCCCGAACGCCCGCCTGCTCAACGCGGACCTGAGCACCTACGCGGACCTGAGCCCGGTCGCCTCCCTCTGGAACGAGGTCGTGGTCGACGGCCGCGGCAACGCCTTCGTCAACGGAATGAACGACTTCCAGGCGCCCGGCGTCATCGCCGTCGTCACCCCGGACGGCGAGGTGCGCCAGGTCGCCGACGGCATCCTGTTCGGCAACGGCATGGCCGTCACCCCCGACGGCGGAACGCTGATCGTCGCCGAGTCGTACGGCTGCAGGCTCACCGCGTTCGACATCGCCGAAGACGGCTCGCTTTCCGGCAGGCGGGTGTGGGCGGACCTCGGCGGTGACCACCCGGACGGCATCTGTCTCGATGCCGACGGTGCGGTCTGGTACGCGGACGTGGCGGCCAAGCACTGCGTCCGCGTCCGCGAAGGAGGCGAAGTACTGCAGAAGGTCGAATCCGACCGAGGCTGCTTCTCCTGCACGATCGGCGGCGAGGACGGGCGTTCGCTCTACGTCCTCGCCGCCGAGTGGCACGGCTGGGAGAACCCGTTCGGCGACGGGCCGACCGGGCAGGTCCAGGTCACCGGAATCGGCTAGCCGATCGCCTCGGAGGTCGCCTTGGCCATCTTCAGGGCGTTCTCCTTGCACACCGTCTGGTTGACCGTGCCGGACGGGTCGGGGCCGGTCACGATGATCTCGCCCTCGACGTTGCCCTGGTAGAACTTGATCTGGCACTGGCTCGACGAGTCGAGCTTGGTGTGCACGGCCTTGGTCGCCTTCGCCATGCTGGGGATGAGCACGCCGCCGTCGGTCACGGCGTTCTCGACACTCGCCTTCGCCCACTCCTCCCCGGCGCCCGAGCCCGGCTCCTTCGACTTCGACAGGTACATCGAGACGGTCGCCGAAGGCGCGTTGGGCTCACGCCAGCTGCAGGACGAACGGGTGTAGGTGATGTCGTCGTTCGACGTGCTCGCCGGCTCCTCGCCCTTCGGCGTTTCGAGCGGCGGCAGGTTCCGGATCTTGCTCCCGATCCGCTCGCAGGCGGGCATGGAGGTGTACTTGTCCGGCGGGCCGGTCTTCTTGGACGACGTCGGCGCCGCGGTCGGCGACGAACCGGAGTCGGACAGCAGCAGGAAGGCCGCGACCCCGCCACCGCCGAGCAGCACCACCGCGCCGATGACGAGGCCGACGACGAGCCCGGTGTTCGACTTCTTGGGCGGCGGGCCGTATCCGGGCGGCGGGTATCCCGGATATCCCTGCGGCGGATACGGCTGTTGAGGTCCCTGCTGATAGGGCGGTCCGGGCTGCATGCGGAGAGGGTAAAGCCTCGCGAAGGTCCTTAGTGGACGAACGCCGCAACTGGGCGCCGAATCACTCTCCGGATAGGGGAAGGCCCCCTTCCCAGCAGGAGGAAGGGGGCCTTCACGTACTCCGGGGGTGGATCAGACGGTCAGCGACCAGCTGTTGAGGGAGCCGGTGTCGACCCGGTAGACGTCCTGGACCTTCAGCTTCCAGGCACCGTTCGCGGCCTCGGACGAGACGTTGGCGGTGTAGGTGGTGTTGATGTTGTCGGACGAGTCGTTGCTCGAGTTCTTCAGGCGGTACGAGCTGCCGTCCGGCGCGACCAGGTCGATGACGAGGTCACCGACGTAGGTGTGCGTGATGTTCACCGCGACCTTGGTGGTGGCCGAGGCGTTGCGGGCGCAGTTCGCGACGGTGATCGTGCTGGTCACCGCGGCACCGGCGTCGGGGATGGCGACGACGCCGCTGTTGGTCTGCGTGCCGCAGGGGGTGGGCTCGGGGCCGGGGCCACCGCCGGTGCCCGTGTAGAGCAGCACGTTCGGCGAACCGGTGCCCGGGTTGGTCACCTTGTCCTTGGTGCCGTTGGCGACCAGCGCGTCACGGACCTGCTTCGGCGTGGCCGACGGGTTGGCGGAGGCGTACAGGGCCGCCGCGCCCACGACGTGCGGGGTCGCCATCGAGGTACCGCTGATGGTGTTGGTGCCGTTGTTCAGCCACGTCGACGTGATGCCGCTGCCCGGCGCGAAGATGTCGAGGCAGGTGCCGATGTTGGAGAAGCTCGACCGCGCGTCCGTGTTCGTCGTCGAGCCGACGGTGATCGCTTCCGGCGTGCGGGCGGGCGAGACGTTGCACGCGTTGGCGCCGGTGTCGTTACCGGCCGCGACACCGTAGGTGATGCCTGCCGCGATCGACCGCTGGACGGCCTGGTCGAGCGTCGTCGAGGCGCCGCCACCGAGGCTCATGTTCGCGACGGCGGGCTTGACGGCGTTCGCGGTCACCCAGTCGACACCGGCGATGACGCCGGCGGTCGTCCCGGAACCGGAGCAGTTCAGCACGCGGACGGCGACGAGCTTGACGCCCTTGGCCAGACCGTGCGCGGTACCGCCGATGGTGCCGGCGACGTGGGTGCCGTGACCCTGGCAGTCCGTGGCGTCGTTGTCGTTGTCGACGGTGTCACGGCCGTGGGTCGCGCGCCCGCCGAAGTCAGGGTGCGTGGTGAGGATGCCGGTGTCGACGACGTACGCGGTGACGTTCGACGCGGTGGTGCTGTAGCTGTACTTCTGGTCGAGCGGAAGGCTCTGCTGGTCGACCCGGTCCAGGCCCCACGACGGCGGGTTCAGCTGGTCCGCCGAGATCGAGACGGTCTGGTTCTGCTCCACGTAGGCGACGGCGGGGTCGGCGGCGACGCGCTTCGCCTGCTTTTCGGTCAGCGCGCCGGAGAAACCACGGACCGAAGACGCGAAGGTCTTCTCGACCGTGCCGCCGTGGCGCTGGGTCACGCTCTTCGCGGTGGCTTCGACCGACGAGCCGTCCTTCAGCACGACGATGTAGCTGTCCTTGATCGCCTTGTCGCTACCCGCGTTGACGATCGAACCTTCGGCCGCCGACGCGACGGTGGTGCCGCCAAGCGCCGTCAGCACGGCGACGGCCGCGGCCACGCCGAAGGCGGGCAGTCGTCTCTTCAAGGTTCCCAGGGAATTGTTCAAGATATTCCTCCCAGGCAGGGTCGACCCACGGACATGAAGAAGCCCGCCGGATCGTTGGGGTGACTCAGAGGTGAAGCGCGTTCCACTTAGGAGCGCAGGCTGAGACTAAGTGGCGGATTCACCCCAAGGAAGACCTTGCATTACGGACATCCCGGTAGTAATGGACGCCGCGTCGACGCGGTTCGGGCACCGTTCAGCCCCCGCCTTTAGTCGCGTTTTACCGCCGTACGGCCCACGAAGAATTGGGGATCCGCACATCTGGTGGTCGTTTTCCGTCCCCCCGGCCGTTTCAACGCCGTGGAAGTACACACGGATGGCCGCCTACTAAAGTCGCGACCTGCGGCCGCGGAAATCGATTTCCATCCTACCTTCGGATGGAGCACACTCGGCCGCATGCTGCTCCGACAGGAAACCCAAGCCGACCGCGAGGCGATCCACGCCGTCCATCTGGCCGCGTTCGAAAAACTCAGTGTCCCGGTGGTCGAGGCGAAACTCGTCGACGAACTGCGGGAGGACGGTGACCTGATCGGCGCACTGTCCATCGTGGCCGAACGCGACGGGAAGGTCGTCGGACACGTGTGCTGCAGCCCGGCCAAGCTCGGCTCCGACGAGAAGTCGACGGTCGGTCTCGGCCCGCTCGGGGTCCTGCCCCAGTACCACGGTTCGGGCGCCGGCTCCGCGCTCGTGCACGCCGTGCTCGGCGCGGCGGACGCGCTCGGTTACGGCGCCGTGGTCCTGCTGGGCGACCCGAACTACTACTCCCGCTTCGGTTTCGTGCTCGCCGCACAGCACGGGATCACGCCGCCGGTCGCGGAATGGGCGCCGCACTTCCAGGTCCGCACCCTTCGCGCATACACGCCCGCTCTCCAAGGCGAGTTCCGCTACTCGCCCGCTTTCGACCGCCTCTAGCCCCTCCCGCATTTCGTCCTCTGGATGTACCGCATCCAGAGGACTAAATGCATGGGGTGGTCAGGCGAGCGCGAGGAGGTTGTGCCGGCGCAGGAACTCCTCGGCGACGTCGAGCGGGTTGCGCTTCTCCTCGCTGAACTGGACGTTCAGCTCGGTGAGCTCCTCGGTCGTGAGCACCGCCGAAACCCGGTTCAACGCGTCGGCCTCCTTCGGCGACAACGTCCCCTTCGCGACGAGCGGGACGATGTTCTGCGCGGGGAACATGTTCTTGTCGTCCACCAGCGGGACGAACCCGTTCGCGGCGATCGTCGACGACGTGCTGAACAGGTCGGCGACCTGGATGTCGCCGGATTTCAGCGCGGCGACCGTGACCGGGCCGCCCGTGTCGGTCGTGCGGATCTCGGCGAACTCGCAGCCGTAGAGCGTCTTGATCTTTTCCTTCCAGCGGCTGCTCCACTGACCGGGACCACCGAAGACGAATTCCCCGCACCGCTTGCCGAGATCGGAGAAGGTCCGGATCCCGGAATCGGCGAGTTCCTTCCGCACCACCAGCAGGTCCTTGTCCTCCGCGGGCGCCTGTTCGAGGACCTCGAACCCGGACGGCACCTTCTGTTTCAGCTGCGCGTAGACGTCCTGCGGCGTGGTCGCCTGCGTGTCCTTGTCGAAGTAGCGCAACAGGTTCCCGCTGTAGTCCGGCACCACCGAAAGCGATTTGTCCTGCAGGGCCTTGACGACGACCTCGCGGCTGCCGACCGGCGGGCGCACCGTCACGTTCTCGGCGCCCGCGTTGCGCAGCGCGCCCGCGTAGATCTGGGCCAGCAGAAGGCTTTCCCCGACGTCGGACGCGCCGATGATGATGTCGCCGGTCGTCCCGCCCTCGGCACCTCCGGCGAGCGGATTGCCGCATCCCGTCGCCAGCAGGGCGATCCCGGCGAACAACGCCGCCACCGTCCGCCTCATACCTTCGCCTTCTTCCCGCTCGCCGCCTGCGCCAGCCGTACTCCCTTGGGCACCAGCACCCGCTGGACACCCGCCAGCGCGAGATCCAGCACCACGGCGAGCAACGTCGTCAGCACCGCGCCCGCGACCACCTGCGGATAGTCCAAAATGGCCAGTCCGTCGAGCAGGAACCGGCCGAGCCCGCCGAGCCCGACGTAGGCGGCCACCGCGGCCGTCGCCACCAGCTGCAGCACCGAGTTCCGCACCCCACCGAGCACCAGCGGCAGCGAGATGGGCACCTCGACCTTCCACAACCGTTGCCAGCCGGTCATTCCGATGCCCTGCGCCGCGTCGACCACGCCGTGATCGGTCGCCTGCAGGCCCGCGTACGTCCCGGCGAGGATCGGCGGGATGGCGAGCACCACGAGCCCGATGATCGTCGAGAGCTCGCTCTCGGTGAAGAGCAGGAACAGGAAGGTCACCAGCCCCAGCGTCGGCAGCGCGCGGATCGCGTTGCCGCCGCTCACCAGCAGCACCGCGCCGCGGCCGGTGTGCCCGACGTAGAGCCCGAGCGGGATCGCGACGAGCAGCGCGAAAACCAGCGCCAGCGCCGTGTAGCCGAGATGCTGCAGCAGCCGGGCCGGGACACCGTCGGGGCCCTGCCAGTGCGCCGGGTCGCCGAACCAGTTCAGGACGTCGCCGATCATTTCGCCCCCGCCGTGGTCGCCACCCGGTCCCAGGGTGTGAGGACATTGCGCAGCTGGACCAGCACCAGGTCCACGATCAGCGCGAGCAGCAGGGTCGCGACGATCCCGACGACGATCGGCGAGAAGTACTCGCGCTGGAAGCCGTCGGTGAACAGCACGCCGAGCCCGCCAGTGCCGATCAGGGCGCCGACGCTGACCAGGCTGATGTTGCTGACCGAGGCCACCCGGACGCCTGCCGCGAGCACCGGCACCGAAAGCGGCAGCTCGACGGCGAGGAAGCGGCGCGCGGGTTTGTAGCCGATCGCCGTGGCCGCGGCGACGACGTGCGGCGGGACGGCGTCGAGCGCGTCCAGCACCGGTCGCACGAGCAGGGCCGCGGTGTAGACGGTGAGCGCGACGATGACGTTGACGCTGTCGAGGATCTTGGAACCGATGATGCCCGGGATCACCACGAACAGGGCGAGCGACGGGATCGTGTACAGCAGATTCGACACCACGAGCAGCACGGAACGCACCGCCGCGAACCGGTGGCCGAGCCAGCCCGCCAGCACCGCGATCAGCAGGCCGAGCGCCAGCGGGACCAGCGAGAGATAGACGTGGTCGAGCAGGTCGCCGAAGAACTGCGACCTGTTGTTGGCGCTGCCCAGGTAGCGGCCGAGCTCCGCGAAGAAGTCCCCCATCAGGAACTCAGCGACGGCGCTTCGATCACTTCGAGGACTTGCTTGGCTCTGACCACGCCGAGGACCTTCTGCTCGGCGTCGACCACGACACCGAGGCTCGCAGGCGACGAAAGCGCCGCGTCGAGCGCGCCGCGGATCGGCGAACCCTGGACGTACAGTGATCCGCCCGCGACGAGATCGGTCTCCGTCAGCTCACCGTCCACAGTGGACCCTGGGCGCAGCCAGCCGCGCGGCTGTCCCGCCGCGTTGACCGCGACCTGCCAGTCTTCGGACGGCCCGGGGGCGGGCTTGCCGACCTCGACCCGTTTGACCTCTTCGACGACGATCCCGTCCGCCGAAAGGAAGGACAACCCGCGATAGCCGCGATCCTTGCCCACGAAGGACGCGACGAAGTCGTCGACGGGATGACGCAACACGTCCGAGGGCGTGCCGTACTGGGCGAGCACCCCGCCGACGCGAAGCACCGCGATCTTGTCGCCGAGCCGCACGGCCTCGTCGATGTCGTGGGTGACGAACACGATCGTCTTCCCCAGCTGCGACTGCAAACGCAACAACTCGTCCTGCAGCTCCTCGCGGACGATCGGGTCGACGGCGGAGAACGGCTCGTCCATCAGTAGCACCGGCGAATCCGCCGCGAGCGCCCTGGCGACGCCGACGCGCTGCTGCTGGCCGCCGGAAAGCTGGGCGGGGTACCGCTTGCCGAGTTCCGCGGGCAGGCCGACGGTTTCGAGCAGCTCGGCCGCGCGTTTGCGCGCCTTGCCCTTGTCCCAGCCGGACAGCAGCGGCACGGTGGCGACGTTGTCCAGCACCGTCCTGTGTGGAAAGAGGCCGGCGTGCTGGATGACGTAGCCGATGCCGCGGCGCAGCAACGCCGGGTCGCCGTCGCTGACGTCCTTGCCGTCGAGCAGCACCGTGCCCGAGGTCGGCTCGACCATCCGGTTGATCATCCGCAGCGACGTGGTCTTGCCGCAGCCGGACGGCCCGACGAAGACGGTGATCGTGCCGTCCTCCACGGTGAGGTTCAGGTCGTCGACCGCGACCGTCCCGTCCGGATACCGCTTGGTCACGCCACGGAACTCGATAGTCACGTGTCTCTCCCCATGTCTGGTCGAAAAACCGTAGCCCAGATCCTGCCTGTTGGCACGGTGTCCCAGGGACCGGGTTACTAGGCTGCTGCCCGTGAGTCCTTCCGTCGAAGACGTCCTCGCGGCGCACGGTGTCCACGTGCGACCGCTCCATCAGGTGATTTCCCTGCTCCGGACGGATTGGCGTGACCTCGGCGAGCTGGTCCGGATCAGCACCGCGCCGCGCCGGAGCGTCGAAGACGTCCTGAACGCGCTCGGCGACGACCTCGAGCGGAACGAGTCCCGCTTCCGGCTTGCCCCCGCCGCGCGCGAGAAGTATGGGCGCTTCGGGGCGCGGGACCGGAAATCCGACCCCGACCTGCTGAAGATCATCACCAGCTACGTCGAGAACGTGCCCGCGCCGCTGGCCGCGCTCGACCACGTCCAGGCGACCCCGGAAACGGTGCTGAACCGGGCGTTGTGGCTGGACGAGCGGTACGACCTCGGCACGGCGAAGCTGCTGTTCCTCGGCGATCACGACCTCACTTCCCTGGCCGTGCGCGCGTTGCGGCCCGACGCCGACCTCACCGTCGTCGACCTCGACGATCGTGTGCTGGCCTACATCGACGAGCTCAGCGAGCGCTCCATCCGCACCCTGCACACGGATCTGCGCGTCGGCCTCCCGCCATCGGTGACCGGGCGGATGGACCTCGTGTTCAGTGATCCGCCTTACACCCCCGAGGGAATGGGCCTGTTCGCGGCGCGCGGGGTCCAGGCGCTCATAGAACCCTCGGACGGGCGGTTGCTGCTCGCCTACGGCTACAGCCCGCGCCATCCCGCTCTGGGCGCGCAGGTGCAGCGGGCACTCGCGACGCTCGGGCTGACCTTCGAGGCGATCCTGCCGGACTTCAACCGGTACTTCGGCGCGCAGGCGATCGGGAGCGCGGCCGACCTCTACGTCTGCCAGCCGACCGCGAAATCGAAGAAGAACCGCGGCGGCAAGGGGAAGGCCGCGATCTACACGCACGGCCCGCAGTCGGTGGAATCCGCCGGCGCGGCCAAGCCGTCGCTGCTGGACAAGCTGCACGAGATCGCCACCGAAGGCGGGCTGGCGCTCGAATCGCGTCCGGTCGACTGGTCCGTCTCCGGCCCCGAGGGCGACGCGGTCGCGATGGACCTTTCGGCCGACCCCGGGCCGTGGCTGCTGCGGACCCTGCTGGGCACCAACGCGCGACGGCTGGCGCTGCTGGTCCCGAATTCGCATCCCGACCTCACGAACGCCGATGCGCAGGCCGCGCTGAACCGGCTGATCGGCGCGAAGTACAAGCTGCGGTTGTTGCGGAGCACCCCGGACAACCGGCACGCCATCGTCGTCGCGGACGCCGTCGCCCACCAGGAAGAACTGCTGACCCGGGCGCACGCGCGGCTGGCGAACGTCTCGCTGGACGTACCACCGGACCTGACGGACGCGCGGCTGATCGACCTGCCGCGGCACCGGCTGGCGGAACTACTCGGCTGAACGTGTCATCGGAACTTCATGCGGCCTTCCTAGGTTCAGTCCCATGTACGAACCTCAAGGCCCCGGAACGCCGATAGCGCAGCCGTACGGGTACGCCTACCCGCCGGGGCCTCCGCCTCAACGCCCCAAGACCAGTGGCCTCGCGATCGCCGCGCTCGTACTGGGCCTGGCCGGTTGCCTGCTGCTGCCGTTGCTCCCCGCGTTCATCCTGGGCATCATGGCGCTCAGTCAGACCGGTCCCGGGAAACAGCAGGGCCGGGGCCTGGCGATCGGCGGCCTCGCGGCCGCCGCGTTCTGGACCATCGGCTGGATCGCGCTGGCCAAGAACACCATGGGCGACCTGGACCGCCACACCGCGAGCCCCCCGAGCGCGAGTTGCGCGACCCCGCCGGCCGGACACGCCGACGCCTGCACCTTGAAGCCGGGCGAATGCTTCGAACAACCCACTGTCAAGGGTACGTTCGCCACCGTCGAACTCACCTCGTGCGGGAGTGCGCACGCAGCCGAAGCTATCGGGGCCTTCACTCCGGCGGACACCTCCTGGCCCGGTGCCGAAAAGCTGCGAGCGGAGGCCGTGGGCGAGTGCCGCCGGATCATGGAAAAGAACGTGGACCGTCCGCGGCTCGAGGCGTCCGGCGTCCACGCCGAGCTGAGCTACATGGGGCCCGGACGCGAGAGCTGGGAAAACGGCGTGCGCACCGTCTTCTGCACGATCTACTCGCCCGACTCGCAGCTGACCGGTTCCGTCCTCGTCCCCGGCGCCGATCTGTCCATCCCCACCGGCTGACGTGCGTGACCCCCACACGCTGTGAAAGGCCCCTTCAGTGCGAATTTCGCACTGAAGGGGCCTTTCACAGCGCTTGAGCGAGCGTGAGAGGGACCGTCACACCACGCCGTCGGCCTCGGCGGCCTTCGCGACGGCCGCCGCCACCTCCGGCGCGACGCGCGGGTCCAGCGGGCTCGGGACGATCCGGTCCGGGCCGAGGTCGTCCTGCGCGACGGCGAAGATCGCGTCGGCCGCGGCCAGCTTCATGTTCTCCGTGATCGCCCGCGCACCGGAGTCCAGCGCGCCGCGGAAGACGCCGGGGAACGCCAGCACGTTGTTGATCTGGTTCGGGAAGTCGCTGCGCCCGGTCGCCACGATCTTGGCGTACCGCGACGCCGCGACCGGGTGAACCTCCGGGTCGGGGTTGGACAGCGCGAACACGATCGCGTCGTCGGCCATCCCGGCCAGCAGCGTCTCGTCGATGGTCGCCCCGGACAGGCCGAGGAAGACGTCGGCACCCCGCAGCGCCTCGCCGAGGCCGCCGCGCAGACCGGCCGCGTTCGTGGTCTCGGCGAGCTTCTGCTTGATCGGGTTCAAGCCCTCGCGGCCGGAGTGGATGATGCCGCGCGAGTCGAGCACGGTGACGTCCGCGACGCCGGCGTTCTGCAGGATCCTGGCGCAGGCCACCCCCGCCGCGCCCGCTCCCGAGACGACCACGCGCTGGCCGGAGATGTCCTTGCCGAGGACCTGGTTCGCCCCGCGCAACGCGGCCAGCGTGACGATCGCCGTGCCGTGCTGGTCGTCGTGCATGACCGGGCAGTCGAGGGCCTCCTTGAGGCGGTCCTCCAGCTCGAAGCAGCGCGGCGCCGAGATGTCCTCCAGGTTCACCGCGCCGAACGACGGGCGCAGCCGGACCAGGGTCTCGATGATCTCGTCGACGTCGGTGGTGTCGAGCACCAGCGGGATCGAGTCGAGCCCGCCGAAGGTCTTGAACAGGACCGACTTGCCCTCCATGACCGGCAGCGAGGCGCTCGCGCCGATGTCACCGAGGCCGAGCACCGCCGTACCGTCACTGACCACCACGACCAGCCTGTCCGCCCACGTGTACCGCTTCGCCTTGGCCGCGTCCTCGGCGATCGCACGGCTCACCTTCGCCACGCCAGGCGTGTACGCGACCGAAAGGTCACGGGGCGAGGAGATCGGGCGCGTCGCGGCCACGGAGAGCTTGCCGCCCTCGTGGCCCTCGAAGATCTCGGTGTCCGTCACTGGCGTGGTCATCGTGGTTCCCGTCATTGCTTCCGCCGTGTCTAAGGACGGCGGAGTCTCGATTCGAGCGAAGGTCATGGGATTTCTTCTCCTGGGACTGCGAGCGGGGGAACTGGCCGGTGAGCAGGCCAAAACTGGGCATGGCCCGGCCACCTGGGGTAACTCGTCCTCCGACACGGCAGCCCAGCGCGGTAGCGCCGGCCTGTCGGCGAAGCGTCCAATCGGCCATCGGTGCCGTGGGTGTGGCGACGGCCGCGGACGCAGCGGTCGGATCATTGTGACAGGCGTGCGGACCAGTGTGCCCCTCTGGTGCGGTTCATGTCACAAACGGGCCCGGCTTTCCGCAGCTCAAGAGACCTTTCGCAAGACGTCCATCCGGTTTGGGAAGGGCTCGTTAGCATTGAGGTCATGCATGCCAGGCGCCTCAGCATCCCCGACTGTTTCGAATTCACCCCGCGGGTTTTCCCCGATCACCGCGGCCTGTTCGTGGCGCCGTACCAGGAAGAAGCGTTCGTCGACGCGGTCGGGCACCGGCTTCGCCTCGGGCAGACCAACACCAGCGTTTCGCGGCGCGGGTCCATCCGTGGCGTGCACTTCGCGGACACCCCGCCCGGCCAGGCGAAATACGTCTACTGCCCGAGCGGTTCGATGCTGGACGTCATCGTGGACCTCCGCGTCGGCTCGCCCACCTTCGGCGAATGGACGTCCGTGCTGCTCGACAGCTCCGAGTACAAGGCGGTCTACATCGCCGAAGGCCTCGGCCACGCCTTCATGGCGCTCGAAGACGGAACCATCATGGCGTACCTCTGCTCGGAGCCGTACAACCCGACGGGCGAACACGGCGTCAACCCGATGGACGCCGATCTCGCGCTGCCGTGGCCGCAGGACATCGAACCCGTGGTGTCCGAAAAGGACACCACGGCGCCCTACCTGAAAGAGGCACTGGAGCAGGGGTTGCTGCCCCAGTACGACGACTGCGTGGCCTACTACGAGAAGCTGCGGGCCGCGGACTGAGTCAGCGCGCCACGTCCTCGCGCAGCACCCGTTCCACGTTCCGTTCCGCCAGCGCGGTGATCGTCACGAAGGGGTTCACACCGGTACTGCCCGGGATCAGCGACCCGTCGGTGACGTAGAGGTTCCGGTAGCCCTTCACCCGGCCGTACAGGTCAGTGGCCTCACCCAGCACCAGTCCGCCCAGCGGGTGATAGGTGAACCGGTTCTCGAACGACCGCGTATCCCCGAACAGGTCACTGCGATAGATCGTGCGGTTCGCCCGGTTGACCTTGTCGAACAACGACTTCGCCGCGTCGATCGACGGCTTCCCCTGTGCGGCGTTCCAGCGCAGCCGCACGGAGTCGGTGGTGGCGTCATAGGTGAAGTGGCCGCGTTCGGGGTTCTTCGTGATCGCGAGGTAGAGGCTCAGCCAGGTCTCGACCCCGGCGGGCACCGGCGCGACCTCGGCGAAGACCGGGTTCACCGGGTCGTCCCACGCGTCGATGCCGAGCGCGGGCATGCCCGATTGCAGTGATCCGCCGATGTCCCAGGCGTGGTTCGCGCGGCCCAGCATCACGTTGCCGTTGGTGCCCCAGCCGCGGCCGACCTCGTCGTTCAGACCGGGCAGTGTCCCGGTTTCCCTTGCCCGCACGAGCAGTTCCGTCGAACCGAGGCTGCCGGCGCCGAGGAACAGGTACTTCGCGCCGAGTTGCTTCCGCGCGACGACCGAGCCGTCTTCGGCGGTTTCGTGCACGGTGAGGACGTACGTGCCGTCGGTCTGGCGGGTGATCCCGCGAACCTGGTGCAGCGTCTTGATGGTCACGTTCCCGGTGCCCAGCGCGGCCGCGAGGTAGGTCTTGTCGAGCGATCGTTTGCCGTGGTTGTTGCCGTAGATGACCTCGGACGCCAGTGCCGACCTCGGCACCGTGCCGGCTTCTTCCCGCTTCATGTACTCGAAGTCGTAGACGCTGGGCACGAACACCGTCTTGAGCCCGGCCCGCGTCGCGGCCTTCCGGGAAACCCGCGCGTAGCGATAGGAACGGCAGGTTTCGAACCAGCGCGGGTCGATGTGGTTCACGCCGAGGGCCCGGTTGGCCAGGGGGAAGTACTTCCCGTACATCTCGTCCGCGTCGACGCCGGGCAGGATCTCCTCGAAGTACGACCGCTTCGGCGTCACGGCCATCGCGCCGTTGACCAGCGAACCGCCGCCGACGCCGCGTCCGACGTAGACGGACATGTCGCCGTGGTCCACCCTGTCGAGCACGCCGGGATACCGCTTGATGTCCCGGTTCGCCAGGTCCATCCAGAGGAACGACGCGAGCGGGGCCTGCGTGCGGTTCTTGAACCACGCGGCGCGCCGGTCCGGCCGGAGCATGTCGCAGAAGATCTTTCCGTCCGGGCCGGGGTCGGCCCACAGTTTGCCCATTTCGAGCATGACCGTCGGGATCCCGGCTTCCCCGAGCCGCAGCGCGGTCACCGCGGCGCCGTACCCGGTGCCGACGACCACGGCCGTCGAGAAGCCCGATTCCTCCGCCTCCGCGGTGGAAATCGTGGTGAGCCCGAGGGCGGCGGCGGAGTTGAGCGCGGTGAACCCGAGGAACCCGCGGCGCGACAGTGGGGACATGAGCCGATGATCGCCCGCTGTTCGAGCCGCCTTCAAGGGCGAATCCGAAGCGGATTCGCGTCAGCTGGGTAAACACCGTTTATTTTCACTCGAACGTGGTGATTCAGGGGTCCCTTGGGTGGTTTCCCCGATGTGACTCAAACCGGGACAGACCACTCTTTCGAGTCATGAGACGTCTTCTCGCCGCGACCGCGGCAGTACTGTCCGCGGCCGCGCTCTTCGCCTTCCCCGGCCATGCCTCCGCGGCACCGTCGTCACTCCCCGACTTCGACTTCTCCGCCTGCCCCGCTCCGCCCGCCAACGCCGACCCGGGCACCTGGCGCTGCGAAGCCTTTGTCTCCCAAGGAGTCCTGACCATCGGCGACCGCGAGGTCCAGCTCGGGGAGATGCGCCTGACGTTCTCCGAAGGCGAAGTGGACGGAAAGTACGCGCAGGTGTTCGGTGAACTACGGCACGCTCCGGCCCGGGTCCGCGGCACTTTCGGCGCGAGCCTGCAGCTGAAGTACGGCGGCTATTCGGACTTCCTGTCCAACGACGAACGCCGCGGCGAGCTGGATCTCTACGCCGTCCTGCGGCATCCCTTGCTGCCCAAGGAATGCACGATCGGCACCCTCGACGCGCCGCTGCATTCGGTGGTCAAGGACGATCCCGCGGTGCCGTTCGAGGTGATCTCGCGGGACCCCATGACGGTGAAGTTCGGCGTCGTCGACACCCAGCTCGCCCTGCCGCGCACGACCGGTTGCGGCCCGCTGGCGCGATTAGCCGACGAATTGCTCGGCCTCCCCTCCACGACCGGGCGGAACACCTTCAAGATGTCGACCTACGTGCAGTTCAAGCCCCTCTGAGCACCCGCGTTCAGTCCTCTGGATGCGGTAGTTGCACGCGCAAGGACCGCATCCAGAGGACTAAACGCGAGAGAGAAGCGCGCCTTGGGTGCCCACCGCCGGTGCGCGGACGGACGACACACGTGATTGGATGGCCGGCTCTCGTTATCCGGCGGACGACTCCCGCCTGGCCGAGGTCCGCCGCGTGTCGTCCGCCGGATCACGCGAAGGGTATCCGCGGAGGCCGGGAGCGAAGGGCGCCTACTTCTTCTTGGTCACCCAGATCGTGATGGTCGCGGTCACGACGGGCTTCCCGTTCGTGTCCGTGATCGTCACCGGCACGGGAAGCTCGAAGCCCTCGTCGCCGAATTCCGGCAACTCCGGCAGTTCCGCGACCGCGCGCAGGCTCGTCTCGGCCTTCGCCACGTACTCGACCGTCATCCCCTTGGGCAGCCAGCGATGCGTCGTCGGGACGGTCGCCTCGGCGAGCATGCCCATGGCGATCTCGGCGAGGTTGCATGCCGCGATCGCGTGAAAAGTCTTGATGTGGTTGTAAACACCCCACCACTTCGGGGACGTCACCTCGCACCGGCCGGGACGCAGTTCGCGCACCGACGGGAGCACCGTCCGGAAGTACGGCACACGCAGGCACATCGCCGCCGAGAACAGCTGTTTGCCGACCGGCTTGCCCGCCAGCCGGTTCCACATCGCGTAGGTCGGATTCTGCGCCATCACGGTCTCCTCATCATGTTACTCACCAGTAGCATAACCGGACCGCAGGCTATATTCGCAACGTGGCACATCGGCTCTTCCTCCTCCGGCACGGCCAGACCGAGTGGTCCGTCAACGGACGGCACACCGGACGCACCGACATACCGCTCACGACCGCGGGCGAAGGGCAGGCCCGCGCCGCGGGTGGCACCTTGCGCGCGGTGCTCGGCGGCAACCCGGCGCTCGTCCTCTCCAGCCCCCGCACCCGCGCCCTGCGGACGGCCGAGCTGGCAGGTCTGCGCGTCGACGAGGTCACCGAAGAACTGGCCGAATGGGACTACGGCGACTACGAGGGCATCACCACCCCGACGATCCGCGAGACCGTTCCCGGATGGACGGTCTGGTCGCATCCGATCCCCGGCGGCGAAAGCGCGGAGGACGTCAACGCCCGCGCGGACAAGCTGATCGAACGCGTCCGCGAACCGCTCGGCGAGGGTGACGTGATCCTCGTCGGTCACGGGCATTTCAGCCGCGTCCTGGTCGCGCGCTGGATCGGCCTGCCGTCGACCGCGGGCGTCCACTTCGGACTGGACCCGGCCGGCGTCGCGGTGCTCGGCGACGAACGCGGCGAGCCGCAGATCGAACATCTCAACCTGCTCCCCACGACGGAGGACTAGTGGCCGACGACCGCATCCGGCGTATCCGCGAAGAAGACGTGGACGCCGTCGTCCAGCTCGTCTACGACCTCGCCGAGTTCGAACGCGCCCCGGACGAGTGCCACCTCACGCCCGGGCAGCTGCGCACGGCACTGTTCGGCGAGGCCCCTGCCCTGTTCGGGCACGTCGCCGAGGTGGACGGCGAGATCGTCGGCTACGCGCTCTGGTTCCTCAACTTCTCCACCTGGCGCGGCGTGCACGGCATCTACCTGGAGGACCTCTACGTCCGCCCCGAGCAGCGCGGCTCCGGCCTCGGCAAGGCGCTGCTGGCCACTCTCGCGGCGGTCTGCGTCGAGCGCGGCTACGCCCGTCTGGAGTGGTCGGTGCTCAACTGGAACCCGGCGCAGGGGTTCTACAAGTCGCTCGGCGCGGTGCCGATGGACGAATGGACCGTCGACCGCCTCACCGACGAACCGCTGAAGGCACTCGCCGCCCAGGTCTAGCGTGCGCGAAGGCTTAACTCGCGTGATCAGCGGCGTAACTCGCGTGTCTGGAGGCGACACTCGAAGATACGGCCTCGATCACGCGAGTTACGCCTTCAAGCACGCGAGTGCCGAGTTCAGGAGTCGCGTTCCTCGCGCTCGCGACGCGCCGCGCGACCCGCGGCGCCGTCCCGCTCGGCGGCTTCCTCCTCGCTCTCGCCCTCCTGCATCCCCAGCGCCCACGCGCGCGACGGGCGGCGGAACAGCAGCACGATGACGGCGACGCCGATCAGCGCGAGCGGCACTCCCCACACCGGCTGCCCGGACGGGCCCGCGCCGTACCAGCCGACGCCGACCAGGATCAGCGCGACGACGACGCCGGGCGACCTCGCCCAGGTCTTCCCCATCATCAGGCCGGCCGCGCAGGCCAGCGTTCCGGCGGCGAGGACGAGGTAATAGGCGACTTCGGCCAGGAGGTTCTCCGGTCCCGCTTGGCCGTTGACCAGGAGCAGGATCGCGAACACGATCAGGGCGAGCCCCGGCAGCGCGGTGACGGCCCCGGCGAGGCGGACTTCACGGGGCGCGGGCGAGAGCTTGTCGGCGATGGACACGGCGAAACAGCCTTCCAGGCTTCCGGACACGGCGCTCCACCAGGGCGGGTCACCGTACGTGAGCACTTTCGATCGTATGCCACCCGGTCGGCCGGTTTCCCCTCGCCGCCGCATGGGAAGAATTGGCAGTGTCGTCGATGAGCGGGCGGTCGGCCCGGGTGCACTTGTCACGACGCGCTGTCACCAGCCGACAGTGAGGAGGGACGCCCGCCACAGGGCCATACGGTGCTGCCTCGAGGAGGCTCCGCACGGCTGAGCTTCGCGTCACGTGAAGCTCACACCTTCGGGCCGGAGTCACTTACCCTGCGGTATGTGCGTGCCATCCTCGTCGTGAACCCCCAGGCCACCTCGACCACCGCCGGTGGCCGTGACGTGCTGGCGCACGCACTGGCCAGCCAGGTGAAACTCGACGTGGTGGAGACCGACTACCGCGGCCACGCGATGGCCGTCGCCCGGTCCGCCGCCCGCGACGGGATCGACCTGGTGGTCGCCCACGGCGGCGACGGCACGGTCAACGAAGTGGTCAACGGGCTGCTCGCGGACTCCGACGGCGATCCGGCGAAGGTCGGCGGTGCCCCCATGCTCGGTGTCGTGCCGGGCGGCTCGGCGAACGTCTTCGCCCGGGCGCTGGGGATCGCGCACGATCCCGTGGAAGCGACCCATCAGCTCCTCAACGCCATCGAGAACGATCGGAGCCGCAAGGTCGGCCTCGGGATCGCCGACGGCCACTGGTTCACCTTCAACGCCGGCCTGGGCTGGGACGCCGACGTCGTCGGCCGCGTGGCCAAGCGACGAGGCAAGCAGACCACCGCAGGGCTCTACCTGAGGGCCGCGGTGGCGTCGCATCTGCGGCCCCCGCTGGGCCGTCCGCCCCTGACGGTCCGGATCCCGGGTGAAGAGCCCACCGAAGTGCTGACCGCTTTCGTGTCGAACACCGATCCGTGGAGCTACCTGGGCAACCGTCCCGTCCACCTGAACCCGGACAGCTCGTTCGACACCGGATTGGGCCTTTTCGCGTTGAGCGGTCTGGGGTTGCCCACCGTGTTCAAGCATGTACGGCAGGCATTGCTCACTAAGAGCGATCAACGCGGGCGACGTCTCCTTCGTCACGATGACCTGCCGATGATCCGCATAGACGCTGCTGAACCGGTAAACTTCCAGGTGGACGGCGACCTCGTCGGCCAGCGGAAGAGGGTGGAGTTCTTCAGCGTCCCGGAAGCACTGACGGTAATCGTCTGACGACCGGACCGCTGATCGCCTGCGGCAAAGTACGAACTGCCGCTCATCGACGCAGAACCTCCGCTCACCGCATCGGCCTTCCCTTCGGAAGGCTGTTTCGGAACGAAACCGCAGGTCAGAAGCGTCGCTCGGCCGGGTGAGCTGACTCACCGATCTTCAGAAAACCCTTGTCGAAACGGGTGCTTCGTGAAAGCATTCACAAGCACCCAAAAAAACGACCGCCATGACGACTATGGCGCGGAGTACCGCGCCGTTATGAAGGAGCTCAGAAACATGGACTGGCGCCACGACGCGGCCTGCCGAGACGAGGACCCCGAGCTGTTCTTCCCCGTGGGAACCAGCGGTCCTGCTCTGTCGCAGGTAGCGCAGGCGAAGGCCGTGTGCCACCGCTGCACCGTCGCTTCCGACTGCTTGGCCTGGGCATTGGCCAGCGGGCAGGACGCAGGCGTTTGGGGCGGGATGAGCGAGGACGAGCGACGGGCCCTGAAGCGCCGTCGTACGCACATCGGCACGCGTACCTCCGCCTGAGTCTTTCGGACTCAGCACGCTTCATCGCATCACTCACAACTGAGCAAGACCCCAAGCTTCGGGAATATCCTGCGGCGCGATGGCTGTATGGCCGTGCGCCGTGAGGTGACACGTACCCGACTTGAGCTTAACAAGCGAGGCCGACACGCCCTCACGGGGGTATGGCTTCAGCGGACTTTTCCCAAGTCCTCCCGCGGAACCGTTACAGGGCCGGCGCCACTTCTCTTCGGGCGCCGGCCCTAAAACGTGTCCGGATAAGACTGTCCCTTGTGGACGATCAAACGCGACAGTCCACTAGAGACGCCGGGACAGCGGAATCCTCAGCGCCGCTTCGGTTCCCAGCCGTCGTCCGCCGGTCTCGTCGGATTCCCCGCGCAGGCCCCGGATCGACAGCGATCCGCGCAGCTCCGACTCCACCAGTGTCCGCACGATCTGGAGCCCGAGGCCGTCGCTGCGCTCCAGTGAGAAACCCGAGGGAAGCCCGCGCCCGTTGTCGCGGATGACGACGTCGAGCCAGCGGGCGGAGCGTTCCACCACCAGTTCGACCTTGCCCGGCCGCCCGTCGGGGAACGCGTGCTCGATGGCGTTCTGGACGAGTTCGGCCAGCACCATCACCAACGGCGTCGCGATCTCGGCGACGACGACACCGAACGAGCCGGTACGCGAGAGGCCGACCTGCGATTCCGCCGTCGCGACCTCACCGACCATCGGGAGGACGTTGTCGAGCAGCTTGTCGAGGTCGACCCGCTCGTCCACCGAGATGGACAGCGCCTCGTGCACCATCGCGATCGACGAGACCCGGCGCACGGACTCGCCGAGCGCGAGCCGCGCCTCCTCGCTGGAGGTCCGGCGCGACTGGAGCCGCAGCAGCGCGGCGACGGTCTGCAGGTTGTTCTTCACGCGGTGGTGGATCTCGCGGATGGTCGCGTCCTTCGACAGGAGAGCGCGGTCACGGCGCTTCACCTCGGTGACGTCGCGCACCAGCACCAGCGCACCTGCGGCCTGCCCGGCGGGACGCAGCGGCAGCGCGCGGAACAGCACGACGGCACCGCGCCGGGAATCCGCCTCCGTCCGGCTGCTGGGCTTGCCGTCGAGCGCCTCGATGATCCGATGCGACACCTCGGTCGCGTCGAACGGGTCACGGATGAGCGACCTGGTCAGCGGCGCCAGGCGCTGCCCGACCAGATCGGACTCGTGCCCCATCCGGTGATACGCCGAGAGGCCGTTCGGGCTGGCGAAGACCACCGTGCCGGTCGGATCGAGGCGGATCAGGCCGTCGCCGACCCGCGGGCTGGTGT
Organism: Amycolatopsis sp. PSD-21; assembly: GCF_055561455.1. NCBI lineage: Bacteria > Bacillati > Actinomycetota > Actinomycetes > Pseudonocardiales > Pseudonocardiaceae > Amycolatopsis > Amycolatopsis sp. PSD-21. The sequence goes on from NZ_CM145712.1 coordinate 7,802,577, forward strand.
GCGTGTCCGTTTGGTTCCCCGGACTGGGGAAGGTGCCGTCGACGATCATCTGGCACAGGTCGCCCGCGCTGCCGAGATACGCGATCTCGAGCGGGCTGGGCACCCGCGAGGCCGCCAGGTTGGTCTCGCGGCTGAGGACGGCGATCACCGTGCCGCCGAACACCACCGGGATGGCCTCGCGGCGCATCGGCAGGTCGCGGTACCAGTGCGGGTCCTCCTCGCGGCAGATCCGCACCTCGCGGCTCGCCTTGGCCAGCTGCGGATGCTCGTCCACGGTGAACCGGGAGCCGACGACGTCCTCCGGATGGGCCGTCGGCGCCGTCGTCGGGCGCGCGTGGGCGACGCACACGTAGTCGCCGCCGTCGGGTTGCAGTTCCTCCGAGACGGCGACCCACAGCAGGAAGTCGGCGAAGGACAGGTCGGCCAGCAGCTGCCATTCGGCGACCACGGTCTGGAGATGGTCCGCGGCTTCACCGGACAGGCCGGTGTTCTCCGCGAGCAGATCGGAAAGGGTGGACACGTCCCCATCCAAGCAGGGTGAGGGCCGCATGACACACTGGAGAGGTTGACCCTGGCCCAGCGGTGTCGTATCACCCCGCGAGGGCCACTCGGACGAGGAGTGAAACATGTCGAAGCGCGCCCGCAAGCGTCGCGACCGTAAGAAGAACGGCGCGAACCACGGCAAGAAGCCCAACTCCTGATCATTCGATCAGACGGCGAAGGCCCCCGCACCGATCGGTACGGGGGCCTTCGTGTGTCCTGAGCCGCTTATTCGAAGGTCTGCTCGATCTTGACCTCGGTGCGCTCGATGGTCAGCGAGCCCTTGGTCTGCACGGTCTGCCGGATCGAGGCCCGCAGCCGGGACTTGAGGTCGTCCGGCGCGTGGTCACCGCCGCACTTGCGGGCGAGGAGCTGCTTGATGTGCTCGTCGATGCCGTATTCCTCGAGGCACGGCGGGCAGTCCTCGATGTGCTTGCGCAGGGCGGCGTCGCGCTCGGCGCTGCACTCCTTGTCCAGCAGCAGGTAGATGTCGGCGAGGGCTTCCTCGCACCTGACCTTGTCGTCCGCGCCGGCGCAGTAGTCCTCGGTCATCGCCCCGCCACCTCCTGCTGTTTGCCCGAGCGGATGAAGCCCCGCTCGCGGGCGACGTCGGCGAGCAGGTCACGGAGCTGGGCGCGGCCGCGGTGCAGCCGGGACATCACGGTGCCGATGGGCGTGTCCATGATCTCGGCGATCTCCTTGTACGCGAAACCTTCGACATCGGCGAGGTAGACCGCGAGGCGGAACTCCTCGGGCAGCTTCTGCAGCGCTTCCTTGACGTCGGCGTCGGGCAGGTTGTCCATCGCCTCGACCTCGGCCGAGCGCAGCCCGCTGGAGGTGTGACTCTCCGCCTTGGCGATCTGCCAGTCGGTGATCTCCTCGGTGGGCTGCTGCACCGGCTGGCGCTGACGCTTGCGATAGCCGTTGATGTAGGTGTTCGTGAGGATGCGGTACATCCACGCCTTGAGGTTCGTGCCCGCCTTGAAGGACGCGAAGGCCGCGTACGCCTTCAGGTACGTCTCCTGGACGAGGTCCTCGGCGTCGGCGGGATTCCGGGTCATCCGCATGGCGGCCGAGTACAGCTGGTCGAGCAGGGGCATCGCGTCCCGCTCGAAGCGCTCGGCCCGCGCGGCCGCCTCTTCGGCGTCCGTGCCCGTGTCCGGCGCGGGATTCTGCGTGCTCGGCAAACCGTTCCCTTCCCGATCGGCGTCGATGCGCTTGTGCGCATGAGACGTCGTCGAGTTTACGCGGGGGCGGATCACCTGGCCGCCCGGCGTGCGCGGGATCAGGATTCGGGGAGCTTCCAGTGTGGTGGACACGTGCCTTTCAACAGTGCGGCCCGGCCGGGCATTCCCGGCACGCTCGTAGACTTCGCCCATGGCAGGCAAGGGAACCCCGGCGACGGCGCTGCTGGCGAAGCAGAAAGTGGCGCATGTTCTGCACGCCTACGACCACGATCCGCGGGCCGAGTCGTACGGCCTCGAAGCCGTCGAAGCGCTGGGGCTCGACCCCGCGCGCGTGTTCAAGACACTGGTCGCCGAGGTCGACGGGAAACTGACCGTCGGCGTGGTCCCGGTCACCGGCCAGCTGGATCTGAAGGCGCTGGCGGCCGCCGTGGGCGGGAAGAAGGCGAAGATGGCCGACCCCGCCGCCGCGCAGCGCGCGACGGGCTACGTGCTCGGCGGGATCTCGCCGCTCGGGCACCGGAGCAGGCTGCCGGTGGTGATCGACTCGTCGGCGGAGAAGTTCGAGACCGTGCACTGCTCGGCCGGGCGGCGCGGGCTGGAGGTCGAGCTCGCGCCCGGCGACCTGGTGAGGCTCACCGGCGCCGTGGTCGCCCCGATCGCGGGCTGACCTCACCCTCGCGAGGGAGAGGGATCGGTCCGCAGCGGGAAGATCACGCGGCCGCACCCGGGAATCGTCGTCGGCAGGCGAAAGACGACTCCTGGGAGCGACGAAATGACCGAGACCGTGCCCGACGTGCCGAGATGGGCGAACCTCGCCGCCCACGCGACGCTGCTGGTGACCTTGCCCTCCGGGCTGTGGCGGATCGCGATGGGCCTCGGCATCCCGGTCGGGTTCACCGCGCAAGGGCTGGTGGAGTTCGGGATCCCCGGCTGGGGCACGGCCTACGTCTTCGGGCTGAGCCTGCTCGCCGAAGCGCTCGCGTTCCTCACCCTCGGGCTCGTCCGGCCGTGGGGCGAGGTGTGGCCGCGCTGGTTCCCGGGGCTGCGCGGCCGCCGGATCCCGCCGCTCGCGGCGATCCTCCCGGCCGCCGCGGGCGCGCTCGCGCTGACCGGGCTGGGTGTCCAGGGACTGTTCGGCTGGGCGGAGGCCGGTTCCTCGATGGGTCCGGGGAGCTGGGAAGACTCGCCGGTCTACGGCGTCGTCATGGCGGCCTGTTACGCGCCGCTCCTGCTCTGGGGCCCGCTGCTGGCGGCGGTCACCGTGCACTACGCCCGGCGGCGGCTCTCAGGTGAGCGGCCGCAGCACACGCTCCAGCCACTCGGCGGCCGCGCGTGACACGCCTTCGAGGTCGGCGCTGAGGTTGTGGTCGCCCTTGAGCACCACGATCTCGTGATGCGGCCCCGCCTTGGGCAGCCCGAACGGGTCACGGTCGCCCTGCACCACCAGGGTCGGGACCTCGACGGCGTCGAGCTCACCCTGCCGGGATTTCTCCGGCTTCCCCGGCGGATGCTCGGGGAAGGCCAGGCAGAGCACCGCCACCGCCTGCCCCGTCGCGGCGGTCCGGCAGGCGACGCGGGCACCGGACGACCGGCCGCCGAACACGAGCGGCAGATCGTCGAAGCGCGCGGAGATCTCGTCGGCGACGGTGAGCCAGGCGGTGTCGAGCTGGGTGGCGGGAGCGGGCGCCCGGCGGCCGGCCACCCGGTACGGCTGCTCCACGAGCGCGACGTGGACACCGGCTGCCTGCGCCGCACGGGTGACCGCGACCAGGTCCTTCGCGCCGATCCCCCCGCCCGCGCCGTGGCCGAGCATCAGCACCGCGACGCCTTCCTCGGCACAGTGCAGCTCGGCCCGCGCGGGGCCGTAGGCGGTGTCGATCTCCAGCTTCGTCATGAGTTCGGCAGCTCGAAGAGCGGGCTTTCGGTGGCGGGTTCGACGCGGTCCACCAGCTCCGGGCCGTTGTTGCGGACGTTGTTGACCAGGCTGGACACCGGCCGCAGCTCGATCGTGTCGACCAGGTCCGCCGGAGGCGGGACGAGCAGGTCGGTGACGTCGGCGAGGTCCGGGTCGAGCCAGGTGTCCCACTTTTCGCGCGGCATCAGCAGCGGCATGCGGTGGTGGATGTCGGTGAGCCTGCCGACCGAGTCCGTGGTGATCACGGAGAAGGTGATCAGCGGGTCGGCGTCCTTGTCGTCCTTCGGCCGCCAGGTCTCCCAGATCCCGGCGAACGCGAGCGACTCGTCACCCGGTCCGGTCATGAAGAAGGGCTGCTTCTCCTTGCCGTCGCGCCGCCACTCGAACCAGCCGTCGGCTGGGACGAGGCACCGCCGCGCGGAAACCGCCTTCTTGAACGACGGCTTCTCCTTCGCGGTCTCGGCGCGCGTGTTGATCATCTTCGAGCCGACCCCCGGGTCCTTCGCCCAGAACGGGACCAGCCCCCAGCGCATCATCCGCAGCGACCGCACGGCGGGCTCGTCTTCGAGCACCGCGCCGTCCGCGTCACGCGGATGCCGCTGCACGACGGTGGGCACGACCTTGGTCGGCGCCACGTTGTGGTCGGTCCGGACCCGGCCCTCGGTCAGGTCCACCGCGGCGAACTCGTCGATCAGCGCCGCCGGGTCCTTGGTCGCGGCATAACGCCCGCACATGCGTAAACCTCCCTGATCGACAGCCATCGTTACACGCTGACGAGGCGTTGGCGAGCAGCATGGGATCATTGTCCCGCGGGATGCGAAGAGCAGGAGGCGGTTTGGCTGGCAAGGACTGGCGCAGGCTGGACGAATCCGACGTGCGGATCCGTCCCGGCAAGGGCACCAGGCCGCGCAGCAAACGCCGCCCCGAGCACGCGGACGCCTCCACCGCGATGGTCATCGGCAAGGACCGCGGCCGCTGGACCTGCGCGATCGACTCCGATCCGGACCGGGTCGTCACCGCGATGCGGGCCCGTGAGCTCGGCCGGGTCCCGGTCGTCGTCGGCGACACCGTCGGCATCGTCGGCGACGTGAGCGGCAAACCCGACACCCTCGCCCGCATCATCCGGGTGGACGAACGCTCCAGCGTGCTGCGCCGGACCGCGGACGACACCGACCCCTTCGAACGGGTGGTCGTCGCCAACGCCGAGCAGTTGCTGATCGTCACCGCGCTGGCCGATCCCCCGCCGCGCACCGGATTCATCGACCGCTGTCTCGTCGCCTGCTACGCGGGCGGCCTGGAGCCGGTCCTGTGCCTGACGAAGGCCGACCTCGCGAGCCCGGACGAACTCCTCGCCGGCTACGCGGGCCTCGACATCCCGGCCGTGGTCACCCGGCACGACGAACATCCGGAAGAGCTGACCGGACGGCTCAAGGGCAGGCTCACCGCGCTGGTCGGGCATTCCGGGGTCGGCAAGTCCACTTTGGTCAACCGGCTGGTGCCGGACGCCGGGCTGGCGACCGGTGTGGTCAGCGCGGTCGGCAAGGGCAGGCACACGTCCGTCGCGGCGGTCGCGCTCCCCCTCCCCGGCGGCGGCTGGGTGGTCGACACCCCCGGCGTCCGCTCGTTCGGGCTGGCGCACGTGACCGCCGACGACATCGTCCTGGCTTTCGAGGAATTCGCCGAGGCGGCCGAAGAGTGCCCCTCCGGCTGCGGGCACCTCGGGCCGCCTTCGGACCCGGACTGCGCGCTCGACGACGTGGTCACCGAAGGTCACGCGAGCGCGGAGCGGCTGACGTCGTTGCGGCGGCTTTTGGGCTCCCGTGCCGGGCACGACGACGAGCGGTAACTAATTCCGGCTGCGCGCGATAACCCGTTCGGATTAGATCAACTTTCCTGAGGGGTCCCCTTGAAGCGCGTAACCACACTCGCCGCCGTCGCCACGGCCGCCGTCCTGGCGCTGTCCGCCTGCGGTGGCGAGAAGCAGCCCGGCGCGGCTGCCCCCGCTCCTTCGGAGCAGAAGAGCCTGCTTTCGGCGCCGCTCGGCGACCCGATCCAGCTCGTGGCCCTGACCCGCGAGAGCACCAAGAAGGCCAAGTCGTTCAAGATGACGATGGAGACCGTCGCCGGCACCGAGAAGAACACGGTGACCGGGCAGGGCGTGTACGAGGGGGACAACACCAAGTTCTCCATGGTCATGGACGACGTCAGCAAGAAGGTGGAAGTCCTTTTCGTCGACAACACGTTCTTCTTCAAGCTCGGCGCCGACGACAAGACCGAGCTGAAGACCGACAAGGCGTACGTGAAGATCTCGGCCGACGGCCAGGACCCCATCTCGCAGTTGCTCGGCAAGATGCTGTCGAAGGCCGTCAAGGAAAGCGACCCGTCGCGCACCCTCGAGCAGATCTCCAAGGCCGGCAAGATCACGAAGTCGGACCAGGTCGAGCTGAACGGCGAGCGGACCAACCACTACCTGATCGAGATCGAGGTCGAGAAGGTCCTCGCCCTCATCGTGGGCGAGGTGGGCGTCCCGTTCCCGGCGGATGTCCAGCAGAAGATCGACGAGAAGCTCAAGGGCAAGAACGTCACCATCCCCACCGAGCTGTGGCTCAACGCCGATCAGTTGCCGGTGCAGGTCGTCTCCGACGCCAGCGCGTTCGCGAAGGCCATGGGTGCCCCCGGTGACAGCGTCGCCAAGACCACGGTCAAGTACACCGACTGGGGCAGCCCGGTGAACGTCACCGCACCGCCCGCCGACCAGGTCGGCGACCTGACGGAGATCATGAAGAAGGCCGGCGGCCAGTAAGATGCGTCGCACTTTCAAGCTGACCGCGGTGACCGCTGCCCTGACCCTCGTGATCACGGGCTGCGGCACCCGGCCCGGCGTGACCGCCGAGAACACCAACGGCGCCGGCGAACTCGCGCTGGCCACCCCGTTCACCGACGCGCTCGGCCTCGTCGAGGCCGCGAAGCAGGGAACGCAAAAGGCGAAATCCTCCAAGACGACCATCGACGGCATGATGGGGACTTCCAAGGTCACCGGAACCGTGGTGGGCCTCTACGACGGCCCCGCCTCGAAAATCGAGGCGAACATAACCTCCGACGGCCAAACGGCCGGGCTGCGCCTGGTCGACCAGACCCTGTTCGTCAAGCTGCCCGCCGAGGAGAAGGCCCGGCTCAAGACGGACAAGGCGTGGGGGAAGGTCCCGCTGAACAGTGAGGATCCCGGAGAGAAGGCCGCGGGGAAGGCCATGCTGAGGTCCCTCGAGATGGGTGACCCGGCGAAACAGCTGGAGATGGTCGAAAAGACCGGCCGCGTCATCAGGTCGGAACAGATCCGGCTGGACGGCGTCCCGGTGAACCACTACTTCGTCGAATTCGACGTCAGGAAGCAGATCGACCTGTTCCTCGGTGACGACCTCCCCGCCGATCAGCGGGCGGAGGTCGAGAAGCGGTTCGAAGGCAAGGATCTGCGGGTTCCGGCCGAACTGTGGCTCAATGCCGAGCAGCTTCCGCTGAAGATGACCATGGACATGACCTCGTTCATGAAGTCGGCGGGAGGCTCCCAGACCGGCGAGGCCAAGTCGACGTATACCTACAGCGACTGGGGCACGCCGGTGGAGGTCACTCCGCCGCCCGCCGCCGAGGTGGGCGACTACGCCGAAATGATGAGGCGGGCGGGCCGCTAGACCTTTGCGCGTGAAGGCCCCCTTCCCTCGGCTGAGCCGAGGGAAGGGGGCCTTCACGCGCTTCCGGACCGTTCGGACGGTGGAAATTCACGCGATAGGCGCTACGGTAGTGGTACAGACCATTCACCCGAGGGAGTCCCATGCGTGCCACCGGATTCGCCGTCGTCTGTACCGCTCTCCTGCTGCTGGGCGGCTGTTCCGGCGAAGAGAAACCGCCGGTGAACGACGCGGCGCAACTGGCCTCGGCCGCCGCCGCGAGCACGCAGAAGGCCCGCTCGTCCAAGATCGCGCTCGAGACCACAGCCGACGACGGCCGCAAGGTCGTGGTCACCAGTTCCGGGCTCTACGAGGGACCGAACAGCAAGTTCTCCATGGTCGCCGAGATCGCCGGGGAGAAACGGGACCTGATCTTCGCCGACGGCGTCCTCTACTACCACCTGTCGGACGCTCAGGTCCAGGAACTCAAGACCGGCAAGGAATGGGTCAAGATCACCGCCGACGGCAAGGACGCGCTCTCCGCGGCCAACGGCGCGCTGATGACGAACGTCGTCGAGACGATGGACCCGACCCGCACGATCGACCGGATCGCCAAAACGGGCAAGGTCACGAAGTCCGGGCAGGCCGATGTGAACGGCACGGCCGCCACGCATTACGTCCTCGATCTCGGCGGCGCCCCCGCCGAGGTGTGGCTGGACGCCGAGCAACGTCCGGTGCAGGTCAGCATCGGCAAGGCGACGGTGAAGTACGAAAGCTGGGCCTCCGACGTGGTGATCATCGCGCCGCCGCCCGAGGCGGTCGGCGACAGCCGCTGAGCCTTCCCCCGATCGGGGTGCGGACCGCGGCTGTGTTTCGCTTGGGCGGCCGCCTTTGAAAGCAGGTCCCTCATGCGGAGAACGGCCCTCGCCACCGTTGTGCTCGTATTCGGCGCGCTGCTCGGCGCGTGCGACGGCGGAGCCGTGGCGTTCGCCGATGCCCGCGCGCTCGCCGACGGGGCCACGTCCGCGATCGACGGCAAGGCCGCGAAGTTCGTCACCGAGGTCACCGCGGGCACGATGCGGTCGAAGAGCCAGGGAGAGGCGAAGGTCGTGGGGGCGGGCACCGCGCTGGCCATGACCACGGACTTCCTCGGCGAGCCCCTCGAACTCCGGCTCGTAGACAAGATCGTCTTCGCCAAGGTCCCGGAGGCCGCCCGCGAGGACGTCCCCGGCGGGAAGCCCTGGGTGAAGGTCTCCCCCGACGGCGCGGACCCGTTTTCGCAGGTCGCCGGCGGCAGCATCGATCAGCTGGCGAAGCAGAACGACCCCGCCCGCGCGTTCGGCCAGGTGCGGAAGGCCGGCACGCTCGTCGAATCCGGGCACACCGAACTCGACGGGGTGCCCGCCGAGCGCTACCGGCTGGACGTCGACATGGCCGCGCTGGGCGGTGATCTGCCCGCCGGGTTGTCGGCCGAGGCCCTCGGGGAGCTGCAGGGGAAGCTCGGGAAGATCCCCATGGAGATCTGGCTCGACGACGCCCACCGGCCGTTGCGGATCGTGCTCGACCTCGCGCCCGTCCTCGCCGCTTCGGGTGTCCCGGACAGCTCTATGGCCCGCATCGTCACCCGCTACAGCGAATGGGGCACGCAGGCCGACATCCAGGCGCCACCGCCGGAGGACATCGGGGAAATCCCGGCGGGCTGACCTGTCACGTTCCCCGCGCGCGTCTCGTCCCTCGGGTAGCGAGACAGGAGGAACGGACATGCGCGTGATGGTGATCGGGGCGACCGGGGTGCTGGGGCGCCCGCTGGTGCGGCGGCTGCTGGCCGAAGGCCACGAGGTGAGCGGGCTGGCCCGCGGGGCGGACCGGGTCGCGGCGGTGCGCGCGACCGGCGCGAAACCGGTGCCGGGTTCGCTGTTCGACGTCGATTCCCTGGCGGGCGCGCTGAACGGGCACGACGCCGTGGTCAACGTCGCCACCCGCATCCCGGACGCGCGCCGGGCGATGACGCTCTCCGGCTGGGCCGAGAACGACCGCGTGCGGATCACCGGCAGCCGGACCCTGGCGGACGCCGTGCGACGGGCCGGCGAGGTGGGAATCGTGGTGCAGGAAGGGATCTCGTTCGTCTACGCCGACGGCGGCGACCAGGAACTGGACGAGGACTCGCCCCTCGAGCTGCGCGGCAATATCGCGTCTTCGACGGTGGCGCACGCGAACATCGCGGAACTGGCGGACGAGGGCCGCACCGCGATCCGGCTGCGGATCGGGCTCCTGGTCGCCGGCGATCCGATGACCACGACGATGCTGGCGGCCGCGCGGCGCGGTTCGCCGCTGATCATCGGCCGCCGGACCGACTGGACCGCGGCGATCCATCCGGACGACGCGGCGGCGGGCGCGATCGCGGCGCTGCGGGCACCGAGCGGCGTCTACAACCTGGCCGCGGATCCGGTGCGGAAGCAGGAACTCGGCGAGGCGATGGCCGCGGCGGCCGGTGTCCGCCGTCCGCGCGCGCTGCCGAAGTGGCTGGCGAGCCGGCTGGGCCTGATGTCGGTGCTGGCGCGTTCGCAGCGCGTGGTCTCGACCAGGCTCACCGAGGCGACCGGCTGGCGCCCCGAGCGCCCGGTGCCCGGGCCGTCCTGGTTCTGACGCGTTTCGGAGCGGCTAGAGGAGTTCCAGCAGGAACGGGAGCTCCTGGGGCGCGTACCAGGCGAGTTCGTGGTCTTCGGCGTCGCCGAGGGTGAACTCCGCGTCCGGATCGCCGAGGTCGGCCTGGTCGATCACCGCGGCGGCGGCCTGGACGGACTCGGCCGCTTCGGCCGCGTCGACGTGGATCGCGGCGACGTCGGCGATCTTCACCGGCCCGGACAGCCGGACGACGGCGGCGTCGAGATCCGGGCGCAGCGTGACCTCCTCGACGTCGGCCGAGATCACCACGCGCCGCGGCTCGGGCTTCTCCTCGGCCGCGATCAGCCGGAGCGACGCCCTCGCGGCGTCGAGCAGCGCGGCGTACTCCAGTTCTTCGTCGGATCCGCTGGCGTAGGACTCCCGCAGCGCCGGGGTCAGCGCGAATCCCGTGCCGCTCCGCGCCCGGAACTCACCGGAGGTTTCGAGGTCACGGAGCATCGCGATCGTCGCCGGTAGATAGACCCTCACCAGTGCGCACCCTTCAGCTCTTCCAACGATTCCTCGATCATCCCGGCGAGCAGGTCCACATCGGACACGGCCTTGCGATCGCCGTTCAGTCCGAAGTAGACACCGCCGTGATACGAGGTGACCCCGATCGCCAGCGCCTGATTGCGCACCAGCGGCATGACCGGGAACATCTCCACCATCTTCGCCTGTCCCGCGTAGAGCGGCACCTGCGGGCCCGGTGAGTTCGTGATCAGCACGTTGAAGATGCGGCCCGACATCGACCCGGCCGCCCGCGCGCCCAGCGAATGCAGCGTCGCCGGGGCGAACCCGCCGACCGTCAGCAGTCCCCGCGCGGCGACCGAACGGCCAGAGTCGAGGTGGTCGGCCATCGCGTGGCCGATGTGCTGCAACCGCAGGACCGCGTTCGGCTCCCCGACCGGGAGATCGACCAGATAGGCGTCGACCTGGTTCCCGACCAGTGCCGGCGTCGAGTATTCGGCCGTCTCGGCGTCACGGACGGCCATCGGCACCAGCGCGCGCACGGTGGTCGTCGCGGTCAGGTTCGAACCGCGGGAGAGCAGCCATTCCCGCAGCGCGCCGGTGATCGCGGCGAGCACGACGTCGTTGACCGTGCCGCCGTGCGCGGCGCGGACCTCGCGGAAATCGTCGAGCCGCGTCCGGACCACGGCGAACATGCGGCCACCGGAGGTGCGGACGTTGAGCGGCCCGGACGGCGCCGGGCTCACCATGGTCTTCAACGCCGACGCGACGTCACCGACCGTTTCGGTGACCTTGCCCGCCATCGCGGTGGCGTCGTGGGCGATGGACCGGACGTTCTCCACCAGCTCCGTCGGCCGCTGCACGGTCTCGGCGACCGCGTCGAGGATCAGCTGGGTACGGCTCGGTTCCCGGCGGGGATGCCAGGTGTCGTCGAACGGTTCCGGCTCCTGCGGGGTGGCATCGAGGATCAGCTGCCCGATCTCGATGGTGCCTATCCCGTCCACGACGGACTGATGCGTCTTGGTCACCAGCGCGACCCGGTCGCCCGCGAGCCCCTCGACGAAGTACGCCTCCCAGAGCGGCCTTCCCGGGTCGAGCCGCCTCGACATCAGCCGAGCCACGAGATCGAACAGCTGGCCGTCGGAGCCCGGCTGCGGCAGCGCCGACCGGCGGACGTGGTAGTTCAGGTCGAAGTCGACGTCGTCGACCCACACCGGCCGGGCGAGGTGACCGGGCACCTCCAGCACCCGCTGCCGGTACCGCGGCAGGAAGGCGAGGCGCTGCCCGATCAGGTCCAGCAGCCGCTCGTAGGTGAAGCCCTCGCGCGGGCGCTCGAAGATCGCCACGCCGCCGACGTGCATCGGGGTCGAGTGGTCTTCCACGTACAGGAACGAGGCGTCCAGCGCGGAGAGGCGGTCGGGCATGGGCCGATCCTTACATAGTGGGACACTCGCCGGTGTGGGTGATGAGTCGGTGATCTCGCCGAAGGACCGGTTCCTGACGGTGTACGGGCGCAAACCGGTGCTCGAGGCCTTGGACGACGCGGCGCTCGAGGTGGACAAGGTGATCCTCGCCGACACCGTGCGCGGGCCGAACGCCGCCGAGATCCAGCGTGCCGCCAAGGCCGCCGGAGTGCCGGTGCAGCGCGCGAGCGCGCACCGCGTCAAAGTGCTGGCGGGCAACGGCAAACAGGACCAAGGGGTGCTGGCCGACGTCGTCGCCCCGCGGATGCGCTCCCTGCACGCGGCCCTGTCCGACGGCAGGCCGCCGTCGCGGGTGCTGCTGCTCGACGGCATCACCACCCCGGCCAACGTCGGGATGATCCTGCGCACGGCGACCGCCGCCGGGCTGGACGGGGTCGTGGTGCCGCGGCGCGGAGTCGCCGCCCTCGATCCGATGGTGGTCAAGGCTTCGGCCGGGGTCGCGTTCCGCGCGCCGGTACTGCGATGCGGCAGCGCGCGCGAGGCGGCCGAAATGCTCACCGAAGCCGGCTACGGGATCTTCGCGCTGGGCGCTTCCGCCCGCAGTTCGGTGTTCGACGTCGAGCTTCCGCAGCGCGCGGCCTTCGTACTGGGCGGGGAGACGAACGGCGTCGGCGCCGAGGTGGGCGAACTGGTGACGGAGTGGGTTTCGATCCCGATGCCGGGCGAGGTCGAGTCGCTGAACGTCTCGGCCGCCGCCGCGGTGCTGTCCTTCGAGCTGGTGCGCCGGGCTAAGGCTTCGGGAACAACGCGCTGAGCTCGGTCAGCGTCTCCTCGACCGACGTGTGGTGCACCCCCGCCATCCCGGCCGCCACCGCGGCGCGGACGTTGTGCGCGGCGTCGTCGACGAACACGCACCGGTCGGCGGGCAGGTCGAGCAGCCCCGCGGTCAGCAGGTAGACCTCGCGTTCGGGTTTGGCCACGCCGACCTCGCCGGAGAAGACGAGCGCGTCGAAGAACGGGCCGAGCGACCGTTTGGCCTCGTCCGACGCGCCGGGAGCGTTCGAGAGCAAGGCCGTTTTGATGCCGCGCGCCCTGGCCGCCCGCAGGTAGGCGTACAGCTCGTCCGCGCCGGCGTCCGTGAGCACCCCGACGTAGTCGACGACCAGCCCTTTCAGCACCGGCCCACCGTACACAAGCGATCACCGCCGGGTTCATCCTCTCGGGCGGTCCTTGTCGCGGCTTCGTCCGTCGCCCGCCCCTTAGTTGCTGGGCGCGGCCGGAGGGGCCGCGGAGGGGGACAACCTGATGAAGTCGTACGTACTGAGACGGCTCGAACCGTTCGAACCGCCGTACCGGGTCGCCGGCAGGCCGGAGAACCTGGTGCACCGGGCGGCGGTGCCGGACAACCAGCTCGTGCTGGACCTGCCGCTGTCCGGCGAAAAGATCGTGGAGGAACCACAGCCGCGGCCCGACACTCCCGACGGACAGCAGGTCGGCAGGCTGCTGACCACCATCCTCGAAGCCTGCGACGGGCGCCGTCCCGCGGTCCAGGTGCGGCCGATCCTCGACCCGGCGCTGCACAGCGCGCTGCTCGACAGCGGCCGGCGCCGTCCCTCTGGCGGCTACCGGCCGAAGTCGGTCCACCTGGGACATCCGGCGGACGGCGTCGTCGAAGCCTGCGCGACCGTCGAACAGAACGGGCGCTCCCTCGCGCTGGCCGCCCGCTTCGAGCGGACACCGTCGGGCTGGGTGTGCACCCGCTTCCACCTGCTGAAGCCGCCGCGACGGGTCTCCGCGCTCGCGGCCTGATACGCGTGAAGGCCGCTGCGCGGGCGGGCGGCAGACGGCCGGGCGGCTCGCAGGTGTTGCGAAAGCCACTTTCGCAACGTTGAAGGTTGTGAAAGTGGCTTTCGCAACACCCCGCGCCGCCGATCGGGCCCGACTGACGCCCGTGAAGCGCACGACGCGGCCTGAAGCGCGTGAAGGCCCCTTCCTTCGGCTGAGCCGAGGGAAGGGGCCTTCACGTGCTTGGGGCCTTTAGCGGCGCGGGCCCTTCTTGCCCTTCTTCTGGGAGGCGCGCTGCGCGGCGCGACGCTCCCGGCGGGTCCCGCCCTGGTCACCACCGGCGCTGCCGGCACTGTCCGAATGCGACTCGACGCCGCCGTCCTCGGACGGGCCCGACATGGTCAGCCCGGACTGCGAACCACCACCGAGTCCCTTGCCCCGCAAGGCGGACGGCACGGACTGGGTGTCGGTCGCCGGGCCCTGCGGAGGCGTCGGACGGGCGTGCCTGCCGTCGCCGCCGGCGGCCTGGCCGTTCCCGGAGCCGACACCGGCGGGCAGCGCGGACGCCGACTCCGGCGACGGCGTCGTGGGCTCGGCCTGCTCGACCTGGAGGTTGAACAGGAAGCCGACGGCCTCCTCCTTCAGCGACTCCAGCATCGCGCGGAACATGTCGTAGCCCTCGCGCTGGTACTCGATGACCGGGTCGCGCTGTGCCAGGGCGCGCATGCCGATGCCCTCCTTGAGATAGTCCATCTCGTAGAGGTGCTCACGCCACTTGCGGTCGAGCACGGTGAGCATCACCTGGCGCTCCAGGCTGCGCATCGCGCCTTCGCCGACCTTCGCGTCGATCTCGGCCTCGCGCTCGTCGTACGCGCGGTGAGCGTCTTCGAGCAGCGCCTCACGCAGCTTGTCGGCGTCGAGGTCGTCGTCCTCGGTGAGCTCTTCCCAGGTGACCTTGACCGGGTACAGCTGCTTCAGCGCCGTCCACAGCTTCTCGTGGTCCCAGTCCTCGGCGTAGCCCGTGGCGGTCTCTTCGGTGACGTACGCGTTGATGACGTCGACCAGCATGTGCTCGATCTGCTCGCGCAGATCCTCGCCTTCGAGGACGCGCAGGCGCTCGGCGTAGATCACCTTGCGCTGCTCGTTCATGACCTCGTCGTACTTGAGGACGTTCTTGCGGATCTCCATGTTCTGCTGCTCGACCTGCGTCTGAGCGCTCTTGATCGCCTTGGAGACCATCTTGTGCTCGATCGGCACGTCGTCCGGCAGCCGCATGGTGGTCATGACCCGCTCGACCATCGTGGCGTTGAAGCGGCGCATGAGCTCGTCACCGAGCGACAGGTAGAACCGGGACTCGCCGGGGTCGCCCTGACGGCCGGAACGACCGCGGAGCTGGTTGTCGATGCGGCGCGACTCGTGCCGCTCCGTGCCGAGCACGTACAGCCCGCCCGCCTCGCGGACCTCCTCGGCCTCGGCCTTGGTCTCCGCCTGGATTTCCTCGAGCACCTTCGGCCAGGCGGCCTCGTACTCCTCGGAGTGCTCCACCGGGTCGAGACCGCGGTCGCGCAGCACCTCGTCGGCGATGATGTCCGGGTTGCCGCCGAGCACGATGTCCGTACCGCGGCCCGCCATGTTGGTGGCGACCGTGACCGCGCCCTTGCGCCCGGCGCGGGCGACGATCAGGGCCTCCCGGTCGTGGTGCTTGGCGTTGAGGACCTCGTGCGGGACACCCAGCTTGAGCAGCAGCTTCGACAGGTGCTCGGACTTCTCGACACTCGTGGTGCCGACCAGCACCGGCTGGCCCTTCTCGTGCCGCTCGGCGATGTCCTCGGCGACGGCCTCGAACTTGGCCTGCTCGGTCTTGTAGATCAGGTCGGCCTGGTCGGCGCGGACCATCGGCTTGTTGGTCGGGATCGGCACCACACCCAGCTTGTAGGTCTGGTGGAACTCGGCCGCCTCGGTCTCGGCGGTACCGGTCATGCCCGACAGCTTGTCGTAGAGCCGGAAGTAGTTCTGCAGCGTGATCGTGGCGAGCGTCTGGTTCTCGGCCTTGATCTCGACGCCTTCCTTGGCCTCGATCGCCTGGTGCATGCCCTCGTTGTAGCGGCGGCCGTGCAGGATGCGGCCGGTGAACTCGTCGACGATGAGGACTTCGCCGTCACGGACGATGTAGTCCTTGTCGCGCTTGTAGAGCTCCTTGACCTTCAGCGCGTTGTTCAGGTAGCCGACCAGCGGCGTGTTCGCGGCCTCGTAGAGGTTGTCGATGCCGAGCTGGTCCTCGACGAACGCGACACCCTTCTCGGTGACACCGACGGTGCGCTTGCGGATGTCCACCTCGTAGTGGATGTCCGGCTTCATCAGCGGCGTCATCCGCGCGAACTCGATGTACCAGCGCGAGGACTGGTCGGCCGGGCCGGAGATGATCAGCGGCGTCCTGGCCTCGTCGATGAGGATGGAGTCCACCTCGTCGACGATCGCGAAGTTGTGGCCGCGCTGCACGCAGTCTTCGAGGCTCCACGCCATGTTGTCGCGGAGGTAGTCGAAGCCGAACTCGTTGTTCGTGCCGTGCGTGATGTCGGCGGCGTACTGCTGGCGGCGGACCTCGGGCGTCTGGTCGGCCAGGATGACCCCGACCTCGAGGCCGAGGAAGCGGTGGATGCGGCCCATCCACTCGGCGTCACGTTTGGCGAGGTAGTCGTTCACCGTGATGACGTGCACACCCTTGCCGGAAACGGCGTTCAGGTACGCGGGGAGGACCTGGGTCAGGGTCTTGCCCTCACCGGTCTTCATCTCGGAGACCTGGCCGAGGTGCAGCGCGGCGCCGCCCATGAGCTGGACGTCGTAGGGCCGCTGGCCGAGCACGCGCCAGGCGGCCTCCCTCGCCACCGCGAAGGCCTCCGGCAGGAGGTCGTCGAGGGACTCGCCGTCCGCGTGCCGTTTACGGAACTCGTCGGTCTTGGCCCGCAGCGCGGAGTCCGAAAGTTCCTTGACGTCGTCTTCGAGGGTGTTGATGTGATCGGCGATGTGTCGCAGCCGCTTCACCATTTTGCCCTCGCCCGCGCGGAGCAGGCGGTTCAGCACCATCCGGTCGACCTCACTAGCTGATTGTGATCGCACCCGAGCCGGTCCCGGGCAATCTCGTACGCGGCGGTGCCGGGTAACGCACCACCGTCCGCCCCCATCGTAGGGAACACCTCGGTGTTCGCGCACGCACCGTCGGTCGGTACCTGCCGGGACGAGGCCGCGTCCCGCCTGTTCCGGACATGACGGCGGCCCGCACGGGACGCGTGCGGGCCGCCGTCTGGACGCAGGGCCGGCTAGCTCAGCCGGATGACGCCGTAGTCGAAGCCTCGCCTCCGGTAGACGACGCTCGGGCATCCGGCGTCGGAGTCGTTGAACAGGTAGAAGTCGTGACCGACCAGTTCCATCTCGTAGAGAGCCTGGTCGACCGTCATGGGCTCCGCGTCGTGTTTCTTCTCGCGGACGACGCGACCGGGCTGGTGTTCGGTCACCCCGTCATCCCAGCGCTGCTGGGGCATCTCGAAGTCACCGCTCTCGACAGCGAAACCGTTGGCCATGGGTTCGGCCTCAGGCGCTTCGAGCACAGCGGTACCCGCCAGATGTCGGGTGTCGGTGGTCGTTCCACCGGCGGCCGCCATCGAAGTCGCCTCGGCGACGGATTCCGGGCGGCTGCGGCCGTAGTGCACGCGCCGGCGGTCGTGTGTCTTCCGCAACCTGTTTTCGAGCTTGTTCAGTGCGGAATCCAGCGCTGCGTAGAAGTCGCCGGCACACGCTTCGGCGCGTACGGCGGGGCCGCGGCCCTTACCGGTGATTTCGACGCGCTGGCAGTTCTTCGACTGCCGGCGATTGGGCTCGTGGAAGAGCTCCACGTCGTAACGGATGACCTTCTTGTCGTAGCGCTCTAGCCGGGCCAGCTTTTCGCTGACGAGTGCCCGATAGTGGTCGGGCACCTCCACGTTGCGGCCCTTAACGACGATGTCCATACACGACCTCCCTCGCTGAAATGACTGCGAGCTGTAGATGTGTTCACTAGGGCGCCGGTAATGCGGGGACGAAGCCCGGATCGCGGGCGGTGAGGGAACTCGGCATACGGCCACGACGTCTCGTGTCGGATGTCCGAGCGCGGACTCAGCGCGGCTCCGGCGCCAGGGACATGGGCTGGTCACCTCCCTGCCTGCCGGGATTGCTGATAGCGCTGCACGTTAGCTGCATCACGCCGCGAGCAACAGCCCCCGAGCCGGGGGATATCAGGACGTGAGACCTCGTCACCGCACGCGACGAAGACCGTGCGGCCAGCGGGACAATCCGGCCTGTCGGGCGTCGCCCCCGTGATTTCTTTTCACGCGGACGGCGCAAGCCTTCGGACAGGAAAATGCGGAGGGTGCCTAGGGTGCCGAGCCCGGGGGAATCCGCCGCCACCCCGGTGGAGTGGCGGGCCGTCGGAGTGTTCCCCAGAAGGTCCCTCATATCCCGTCAACGCCCTTGTACCCATTCCCGTTCCCGATCATTCATCACTCTTGTAGGTGACAGCCCGATCACCCGGCGGCGGCCAGCGCCACCACCGCCGAAACATGAATTCCGCTTATGTCCAAAAATCGCGTACAAGCGGCGGCGGTCGCTCCGGTTGTGATGACGTCGTCAAGGAGAACGACCTTCTCCCGGCAGGCTCCCGGAGCCAGGCGGATCCGGCCGTCGAGGTTCGCCGACCGCTGGGCCCGGGTGAGCCCCACGGCGTCACGAACACCGGACCTCAGCCTGAGGACCGGCGCCACTGTCGCGGCTTTTCCCTTGCCTCTCAGTGCTTTCACGCATTCTTCGGCGACGCGCCGGACGTGCGGTCCGCCTCGGACACGCGAGGCGGACCGTCGCGAAGGGACGGGGACGAGGCAAGGTTCCGGCTCTGGATCGGGTAGCTGAGCGAGGGCTTCGGCGACCGCCCGCCCGAAGGAAGGGGCGAGGTCGCGACGGCCGCGTTCCTTGTAGGCGAGGATCAGGCGACGGGCGTCGTCGGCGTAGGGGGCCAGGGCGTACACGGGCACGAGACCGGCCGTCGGGCCGCGGATGATCTCGCTGAGCGAACCCCAAGCGGTCTGACAGGTGGCGCAGCAGGGCGCGCCCGGCACTCCGCAGGACGCGCAGCGGGCGGGGATGAGGAGATCCAGGAGTGGGGACATGCGGCGAGTGTCGGCGGGGGCTCCGACAGTTCCGGGTCGCGTCGTGTCGTGAGAGGTCCGGTTTGGACCCTTTTCGTCCTAAGGGGACCGGTCATGACCGGGAGTCGTTGAAAAAGCCAATCGAGGAGAAGGGCGCTTCGCGGCTTCGCGTCGCTTTGGCGCGCGGAGCTCGGTCCGTGAAGGCCTTCTTGCCTACCCTCAAGGTAGCGAAGGAGGCCTTCACGGACATCCAGTGCCCGAACCGCTTGCTAGCGCCGCTAGGAAAGCTAGCGGTACTAAAGGTCCCTTGCTCCCGCCGAGGAGCGTTGCGCGTCGCGAAAGCCACTTTCGGGACATCAGAGGTCGCGAAAGTGGCTTTCGCGACGCGCGGGCCCCTGGAATACCGCGAAGAGACGTTCCTCCCCTGCCAAGTACATGAAGGACCCCTTCCTTGCGTGAGGCGCAAGGAAGGGGTCCTTCATGTACTTCAGCCCGGGTAGAACGGGTCCGCGTCGGTGACGGTGTGCGCCTGCGGCCGCCAGACCTCCCCCAGCTCGGAGGCGACCCACAGCCCGCCCGCGTCCGCGACCAGGTTCTGCCTGCTCGGCGCCGCGGTGACGCCGTGCACCGGCGGGGTCAGGTTCGAGCTGTTGAACGCGTCCATCCGCTGCCCGTCCAGCGGCACCTTCACCACCGGCAGCGAGGTCGACGACGTCGCGGCGATCAGGTGGTCCTGGGTCGCCCAGTCGACGTCGACGACGTCCTTGAGGTCGCGTTCCTGCAGTTTCCGCGGCGCCCGCAGGGCCACCGAGTCCGCCGTCCGCACGATCGAGGCGACCACCAGCTGCCCGTTGACCACCGCGGCCAGCCGCGACCCGTCACGCGAGAGGCGCATTTCGGTGATCTGGCCGAGGCTGGTGAGCATGGTCGCGTCGACGCCGGCCTTCACCCAGCGGCCGTCCGCGGCCAGGGTGACCCTGGCGACGGTGTTGTGGTCGACGACCGTCCAGACCTCGCCGGATACCCCGCCGCCCCGGGCGACCGGCCGCCAGGTGGGACGGCTCAGGCTGCCGCCGAACAGGTCCACCGAGGCGAGGTCGTGCCCGAGGTCGCCGACCCGGAGCCACTGCCTGCCGTCGCGTTCTTCGACCACCGCGAGCCGTTTCCCGTCGACGGACTGCGCGGCGCTGACGACCTTGTAGCCGCCGTTGCCCGCGGGCCCGCCGACCGGCTGCCCGTCTTCGAGCGACCGGACCCGGCCGTTCACGGTCATCAGGCCCCGCAGTTCCGAGTTGGGCGCGATGTCCACGTTGTAGTTGGGCAGTTCGCTGGAACGCCAGTATTCGTGGTCCGGCACCAGCGCGGTGCCGTCGGCCAGCAGCCGGATCCGGCTCAGCGTCACCGTCTGCAGCGAGAGGACGATCTGCGCGGCGATCAGGTTCCGGTCCGCGAGGCTGGCCCCGCCGACACCGGTCAGGTTGATGTCCAGCGTCCCGTCGTCCGTGCTGCGGACGTTGCTTTCGGTGGTGACCTGGTCGCCGAGCAGGTCCTTGACCGCGCCCTTCAGCCCTTCCGACGGTCCCTGCAGCACCAGGTCCATCACCCGGCCGGGCAATCCGGCCTGCGGTTTCGCCGCGACGTAGCGGAGGTCGGGGACGAAGGCCCCGGAGTCGGGCGAGTAGAAGCTGATCGGCACGCGGAAGTAGTTGAGTGCGAAATCCTCGTCGGTGACGGCGAGTTCCTGCGGCGGGTCGACGATGCGCCACTGGCCGTTCGGCTGCTTCCGCAGCTTGAACTGCTGCGAGTACTCGGCCTTCACCGGGATGAACGCGCTGTCGGGGCTCAGGTTGCCGAGTTTGAACCCGCGGACGTTCACCACCTGCTCGTCCGGGTTCGGAGAAGACGACGAAGTGTCGTAAACGGTGCCGAAGGTGTCGTCGATGATCGTCAGCCCTTGCGAGGGCTTCCAGTTGCGCCGGGCCTCCTCGTCGAGGTACACCCTCGCGTTGGCGTTCGCCGTGCCCGGTGTCGCGGAGTTGCGGATGAACTGACGGGTGACGGTCAGCGGGTCGAGCCCGGCCACCGGCTCGGCGACGTCCGCGGGCACCTGCCCGGGTTTGTCCCCGGAGACGACGGCGGGCTGGGATTCGAGCGGGATGTTCGCGCAGCCCGCGAGCAGCAGCAACGCCGCGAGCAGGGGCAGGAGCCGTTTCACCGGCCGACCTCCTCTGGCTCGGCGAGGATCGCGTCGGGTGCGGGGCGGACTTCGAGCAGTCCGGACGAGCCGTGTGGTTCGGTGGACGTGTGATCGGGCGGTGGCAGGATCAGCGGGCTCTCCCCCATCGGCGTGTCCTGCCGCCGCGGCAGCACGAGCCGGAAACAGGCGCCGTGGCCGGTCTCGCCCCACGCGTCGAGCACGCCGCCGTGCAACCGGGCGTCCTCCTGGCTGATCGCGAGGCCGAGCCCGGTGCCGCCGGTCCGTCGGTTACGGGACGGGTCGGCGCGCCAGAACCGGTTGAACACCAGTTCCGCTTCGCCCGGCCGCAGCCCGACACCGTGGTCCCGGACGGTGATGGCGACGGCGGTCTCGTTGACCGCGAGGGTCAGCACCACCGGGTTCCCCTCACTGTGGTCCACCGCGTTGGCCAGCAGGTTGCGCAGGATCCGCTCGACGCGGCGCGCGTCGACCTCGGCGTGCGCCTCTTCCTCCGGCAGGACCAGTTCGACCGAGCTGCCCGCGTTGCCCGCGATCACCCGCACCTGCTCGACGGCCCTGGTCGCGATCGGCCGGACGTCGATCAGCTCGGCGGAGAGTTCCTCGACGCCCGCGTCGAGCCTGCTGATCTCCAGCAGGTCGCCGAGCAGGGCCTCGAACCGGTCGAGCTCGTCGACCAGCAGTTCGGTGGAGCGCGCGAGCCCGGCCGGGAACTGCTCGCGCGACGCGTGCAGCACGTCGGCGGCCATCCGGACGGTGGTCAGCGGGGTGCGCAGCTCGTGTGAGACGTCGGAGGTGAAGCGGCGTTGCAGGCCACCGAACTCCTCCAGCTGGCGGATCTGCCGCTGGATGCTCGCGGCCATCTCGTTGTAGGACACGGCGAGTTTGGCCAGGTCGTCCTCGCCGAGCACGGCGAGGCGCTGGTCGAGGTCTCCGCCCGCGAACTGCTCGGCCGCCGCGGCGGCCTGCCGGACCGGCCGGACGACCTGTCTGGTGACCAGGTTCGTGATCCCGGCCAGCAGGAGCAACAGGACGAGACCGCCGACGAGCAGCGTGTTCTGCACGGTCGAGACGGTGTTCTGCTCGCTGGTGAGCGGGTACAGCAGGTAGAGCTGGAGCGGGTTGATCATCGTGCTCACCGGCGCGCCGACGATCAGGTACGTCGTCTTGCCGCCGTCGGCTTCGGTGACCGTGTGGATCAGGAAGCTGACCTGCTCGGTCTCCACGAACTGGCGCAGCCGCTCCGGCACCTTGTCATAGGGCCCGGCGAACACCGGCTTGTTCGACTGGTCACGGCCACCCGCGGCCAGCACCGGCTCGAAGGTGCCCGCGGCCGATCCGGCGCTGTCCTGCGAAGTCGTCGTGCTGGTGATCTTCTTCAGCGCGTTCTTCATCCGCGCGGTCAGCGCTTCGGGGCTTTCGGTGCCGACGCCGATCAGTTCACCGGCCGCGGTCTCGACGACCGCCCTCGTCTGCGCGATGGCCGCGTTCTGCTTGGTCTCCAGCAGCCGTTCGGTGATCTGGTTCTGCAGCACCATGCCCAGCACGAACACCACGGCCGACGACAGCGCCAGTGTGGACACCGTGACCCGGAACTGCAGCGAATGCCGCCACAGTTCGTTGAACGAGACGACCTTGCGGCGCACGAAAACCACGATGCGCCGGAAGTGGCGCATCGTGGTCTGGGCGAGCCTTCGCAAGCGTCCGTTCATGGGGTGATCACGGCGGGCCGGCCTTGTACCCGACACCGCGAACGGTCAACACCACCTCGGGGTGTTCCGGGTCCTTCTCCACCTTCGACCGCAGCCGCTGGACGTGCACGTTCACCAGCCGGGTGTCGGCGGCGTGGCGGTATCCCCACACCTGCTCGAGGAGCACCTCGCGGGTGAACACCTGACGCGGTTTGCGGGCGAGCGCGACCAGCAGGTCGAACTCGAGCGGGGTCAGCGGTATGGCCTTCCCCTCGCGCGTCACCTCGTGGCCGGGGACGTCGATCGCGAGGTCGCCGATCGTCAGCGACTCGGCGGGCTCGGCCTCGGTGCGGCGCATCCTGGCGCGGACGCGGGCCACGAGCTCCTTCGGTTTGAAGGGCTTGACCACGTAGTCGTCGGCCCCCGACTCGAGCCCGAGGACGATGTCCACGGTGTCGCTCTTGGCGGTGAGCATCACGATCGGCACGCCGGACTCGGCCCGGATCGCCTTGCAGACGTCGATGCCGTTCATCCCGGGCAGCATGAGGTCGAGGAGGACCAGATCCGGTTTCAGCTCACGAAGCGCGGGCAGCGCCCGTGAGCCGTCGGCCACGACGGCTGTGTCGAACCCCTCCCCACGCAGCACGATGGTGAGCATCTCCGCGAGAGCAGGGTCGTCGTCGACGACCAGAACACGTGCCTTCATAAACCTATGTTCGCACTAGTTTCCCCGCGCGAGCGCGCGACCCGGCGATGTGACCACCAGAAAGATCATCGAATCGGGCAAATTGCTCCATCCGAGTAGGGTCTTCGGGCCCTGGAGCCTGTTGGCGGAGCTGGGGATGTACTCGGAAACCGACCGACGCGTGCCGGCAGGCCAGGCGGCGTCCTGCCGACGTCGATCGCGGACGCGGGTTCACCATCAGACGCTAGAGGGCACGCCGGAGCCTGGTGAACGGCCTCGGGGAGTCGATCGCGAACACCCCGGTCAGGACGTCGCCGCGGTGATAGGTCGCCACGAACCGCTTCGCAGCCACGTCACCTTCGGCGATCCGCACGTCTTCCGTGGCCACTCCGGCGAATTGGAGCCGCCGACCGTACTGATCGGACCAAAAGTAACCGTGTCGTGCGAAACGCGTGACGGTCGAGCCGGCGAGCAGATTCGCGACCGCGACGCCCGGCTGTTCCGTGGCCGCCGTCCAATGCTCGGCGCGGACCCTCCTGCCGCGCAGGGGGCAGCGGTACCGCGCGACGTCACCCACCGCGACCACTCGGGGATTCGCTGTGACACAGCCGGAATCGACCAGCACCCCGTCGTCGACGGCGAGCCCGGAGCCGGTCAGCCATTCGGTGGCCGGCCGCGCCCCCACTCCGGCGACGACGAGATCGGCGGGGAGTTCGCGGCCGTCGGCGAGCCGCACACCGGTGACCCGGCCGCCACCGGCGAACCCGGCGACGGGGACGCCCGCGATCAGGCGGACGTCGTTCTCGGTGTGCAGTTCCCCGCACACCGCGCCCATCCGCGCGCCGATGACGCCGGCGAGCGGCACGGGCATCGCCTCGACCACGGTGACCTCGTGCCCGAGCAGGCGGCACGCGGACGCGACCTCCGCGCCGATGAATCCCGCGCCGATGACGACGACCGAGGAAGGCCCGGCGGCGAGAGCGCGTTTCAGCGCGACCGCGTCGTCGAGCGTCCGCAGAGTGTGAACGCCGGACAGATTCGTTGCCGCATCGAGGGTTCTGGCCACCGCACCGGTCGCGAGGACGTAACCGTCGGCGGCGATCGTGGTGCCGTCGCCGAGCGTCACGCCCTCGCGGCCGAACTTTTCGGCGCGGACACCGAGGTGCCATTCCGCGTCCAGCGCGTCGAGATCGTCCCGCCCGGCGAGCGCGACGTCTTCGGCGGAAACCTTGCCCAGCAAGAAATCCTTCGACAACGGCGGCCGGTCGTACGGCGGTTCGGCGCCGATCATCACCAGACGCCCGTCGAAACCCCGCCCGCGCAACTCCTGCGCCGCGCGAAGTCCCGCCAGAGAGGTGCCGACGACGGCGACCGATCTCAAGCCACTTCCCGGCGCGCCTCGGTGTCCACATAGATCACGCCGTCCGCGATCACGACCGGGTACGTGCGCACGGGGTTCTTGGCGGGCAGGCAGTCCGGGGCGCCGGTCCGCAGGTCGAATCGCGCGGCGTGCAACGGGCATTCGACGTAGCAGCCCTCGATCCAGCCGTCCGCGAGTGACGCGTCCTGATGGCTGCACGTGTCGTCGAGGGCGTAATAGGCGCCCTCGGAATGGAAGACCGAGACCGGAACGGGGCCCGGCAGGCGGAGGGCTTCGCCTTCGGGCAGTTCGGAGACGGAGCAGGCACGGATCATCGGGGCCTCCGGGGAAAGGACCGACGGTTTGTTGATGTTGCGTATTACGAGACGGGACGTGCTCTGCGCAACAATCACCCCGGAGGGGCCGGTACGTCAAGGGATTCGCCCACTCAGCCGAGCGGATCCGGGCGAAACGGCTACTGTTGCGTCATGCGGAACCAGGACGCGGGGAACGCAACGCCCAGTCAGGTGCAGTCCGTCGACCGTGCGATCAGCGTGCTGGAACTGCTGGCGCGCAACGGGGAAACCGGTATCACCGAGATCGCGGGCGAGCTCGGCGTGCACAAGTCGACGGCGTCACGCCTGCTGAGTGTCCTGGAGAACCGCGGCCTCGTCGAGCAGCTCGGCGAACGCGGGAAATACGCGATCGGCTTCGGCGTCGTCCGGCTCGCCGGCGCCGCCACCGGCCGGATGGACCTGGCGAAACTGGGCAGGCGGACCTGTCAGGGCCTGGCGGAGACGCTCGGCGAGACGGTCAACATCGCGATCGCCGACGACGGCGTCGCGATCAACGTCAGCCAGGCCCGCGGCTCGGCCGCGATCACCACGCAGAACTGGACCGGTCAGCGCACTCCCCTGCACGCGACGTCCAGCGGGAAGGTGCTGCTCGCGTACATGGGCGACGTCGAGCGCAAACGTTTGCTCCGGCGGAAGCTCGAACGGTTCACCCCGCGGACCACGGTCGATCCCGACGAGCTGGCCGCCGAGCTGGAGCGGGTCGCCGAGGACGGGTACGCGGCCTGCTTCGAGGAGCTGGAGCTGGGGATGCACGCGGTCGCGGTGCCGGTGCACGGCCCCGGCGGCGACGTCGTCGCGGCGATGAGCGCTTCCGGCCCGTCGTACCGGCTTTCGAAGCAGCGGGTGCGGCAGATCGTGCGGCCGCTGACCGAGGCGTCGGCTGATCTTTCGGCACAGCTGGGGTACTTCACCGAGTGAAGAGGCCGACCTTTTCGGGCTCTTGACAGCGCGCCCGCACGTGCCGCACTTTGTTGCTGAAGACGGAACAACGTGCCTCATCCGCAACAGCGCCTGTCACCCCGATGCCCGGGTGTCCTTTGTGGACTCTCCAGGGCAGGCAGGAGGTACCCCGAACCATGCCCCCAGGACCCCGCGTCGTCGTGATCGGCGCCGGCATCGTCGGCTGCGCGCTCGCCGACGAACTCACCGAACGAGGCTGGACCGACCTCACCGTGCTGGACCAGGGCGACCTGTTCACCACCGGCGGGTCGAGTTCGCACGCCCCCGGTCTGGTCTTCCAGACCAACTCCTGCCGCACGATGACCGAGTTCGCCCGGTACACCGTCGCGAAGTACGGCGCGCTCGACCTCGACGGGAACCCGTGTTTCCGGCCCGTCGGCGGGCTGGAGGTGGCCACGACGCCGGAGCGCCTCGCCGATCTCAACCGGCGGCACGGCTGGGCCACCGCGTCCGGCGTCGAGAGCAGGCTCGTCGAGCCGGACGAATGCGCCGCGCTGCATCCGCTGCTCGATCCGGCCAAGGTGCTCGGCGGATTCCACATCCCCTCCGACGGCCTGGCCAAACCCCTGCGCGCCGCCGAGGCGCAGGCCCGCCGCGCGATCGGTCGCGGCGCGAAGTTCCTCGCGCGCCAGAAGGTCGTCGGCATCGACCGGTCGGGTGGCCGCGTCACCGGCGTCACCACCGAGACGGGGAGTTTCCGCGCGGACATCGTGCTCTCGTGCGCCGGGATGTGGGGACCGCTGCTCGGCGAACTGGTGGACCTCGCGATCCCGCTGGTCCCGATGGCGCACCAGTACGCGCGCACCAGCCCGCTGCCGTCTCTCGCCGGCGTCACCGAGGAGGCCACCCGGCCGATCCTGCGGCACCAGGACGCCGACCTCTACTTCCGCGAGCACGTCGACCGGATCGGCATCGGCGCGTACGGGCACCGGCCGATGCCGTTGCCTCCCCACGAGATCGGCACCGGCGAGGGGATGCCGTCGGAACTCGCGTTCACCCCCGCGGATTTCGAGCCGTCCTGGGCCGCCGCCGTCGACCTGCTGCCGTCACTGGGCGACACCAAGGTCGAGGAAGGCATCAACGGCCTGTTCTCCTTCACCCCGGACGGCATGCCGTTGCTGGGCGAACACCCGGAGCTCGACGGATTCTGGGTCGCCGAAGCCGTGTGGATCACGCATTCGGCCGGGGTCGCGCGAGCCATGGCGCGATGGCTCGTCGACGGGCAGCCCGGCGTGGATCTGCACGGCTGCGACCTCGCCCGCTTCGAGCGGGTGCAGCTCTCCCCGGAGTACGTCATGGCACGCAGCTGCCAGAGCTTCGCCGAGGTCTACGACGTCGTCCATCCCTTGCAGCCCATGGAAGAACCGCGGCCACTGCGCACGAGTCCCTTCTACGAAAGGCAGCAGGAGCTCGGCGCGTTCTTCCTCGAAGCGAGCGGCTGGGAACGTCCGCACTGGTACGAGGCGAACGCGGACCTCCCGGAGGTCGGCCTCGTCCCGGAGCGCAACGACTGGGCAGCGCGGTACTGGTCGCCGATCGGCGGTGCCGAAGCGCTGGTCGCGCGGCAACGGGTCGCGATGTTCGACATGACGTCGCTGAAACGGGTGGAGGTCACCGGCCCCGGCGCCTTGCCGTTCCTGCAGACGATGACCACGAACCAGCTCGACAAGAAGCCCGGTTCGGTCACCTACACGCTCTTGCTCGACGAGGACGGCGGGGTGCGCAGCGACTTGACGGTCGCCCGGCTCGGCGCCGAAAGGTTCCAGGTCGGCGTCAACAGCGCCATCGACATCGACTGGCTGCGGCGGCATCTCCCCGGCGACGGCGCCGCCCAGATCCACGAGACGACTCCGGGAACCTGCTGCATCGGGCTCTGGGGGCCGCTCGCCAGGGCAGTGCTGCAGCCACTGTCCACAACGGACTTCTCACACAAGGCGATGGGGTACTTCAAGACGAAGCAGGCGTACATCGGCCTGGTGCCGGTGACCGCGATGCGACTGTCCTATGTGGGCGAACTCGGCTGGGAGCTGTACACGAGCGCGGACCTCGGCGAGCGGCTGTGGGACACGCTCTGGGAAGCCGGGCAGGCGCACGGGATCATCGCCGCCGGCCGGGACGCCTTCGCGAGCATGCGGCTGGAGAAGGGCTACCGGCTGTGGGGAGCGGACGTCACCGCCGAGCACGATCCGTACGAGGCCGGGCTCGGTTTCGCCGTGCGGATGGACAAGGGCTACTTCATCGGCCGGGACGCGCTGGCCGGGCGCTCGGCGGAAACGGTGACCAGGAAACTGACCTGTCTCACCGTCGACGACCCGTACCCGGTCGTGCTCGGCAAGGAGCCGGTGTTCGCCGACGGCCGTCCCGCCGGATACGTCACGAGCGCCGCGTACGGCTACACCATCGGCAAGAACATCGCGTACGCCTGGCTCCCGGTCGAGTTCACCCAGCCGGGCAGGCCGCTGGAGATCGAATACTTCGGCGAGCGGATCCCCGCCGTCGTCGCGCGTGAACCGCTGTTCGACCCCGGGATGGACCGGATCAGGAGCGCCGCATGAGCCATTACGACGTCATCGTCATCGGCCTCGGCGGTATGGGCAGCGCCGCGGCGTACCGGCTCGCGCAGCGAGGTCAGCGCGTGCTGGGCATCGACCGTTTCGCGCCGGTGCACAACCTCGGGTCCAGCCACGGCGGCTCGCGGATCACCCGGCAGGCGTACTTCGAGGACCCCGCCTACGTCCCGCTCCTGCTGCGGGCGCACGAACTGTGGGACGGGATCGAACACGACTCCGGCCGGAAGATCTTCACCCGCTGCGGCGGGATCATGCTCGGCGGCCCCGAGTCCCGGACCGTGTCGGGAAGCCTGGCCAGCGCCCGGAAATGGGAGCTGCCGCACGAGCTGCTGGACGCGGCGGAGATCCGGCGCCGGTTCCCGACGATGAACCCGGACGCCCACGAGATCGCGCTGTACGAGGAGAACGCCGGCTTCGTGGTGCCGGAAAGCAGTGTGGCCGCGCATCTCCAGCTCGCCGCGCGGGCCGGGGCGGAGCTGCACCACGAAGAGAAGGTGCTTTCGTGGCGGGAGACTTCCACCGGTGTCCGGGTGGGGACGTCGCAGAACTTCTACACGGCGGACCAGCTCGTGGTCTGCCCCGGCGCGTGGGCGCCGGGACTGCTCGCCGAGCTCGGTATCGACTTCACCGTCGAACGCCAGGTCCAGTACTGGTTCGCGCCGTCGGGCGGGGCGGAGCCGTTCCGCGCCGGGCGGCATCCGATCTACGTCTGGGAAGGTGAGAACGGCCGCCAGTTCTACGGATTCCCTTCGCATGACGACACGGAGAGTGTGAAGGTCGCGTTCTTCCGCGGCGGCCGGACCTGTACGCCGGAGACCATCGACCGGACGGTGCACCCTGAGGAGGTCGGCGAGATCTCGGAGTTCGTCGGGCGGAAGATGCCGGCGCTGCCCGGCACGTTCCTGCGCGGGGCGACCTGCATGTACACGAACACTCCCGACGAGCACTTCGTCATCTCCCGCCACCCCGCGCACGAACGCGTGGTGGTCGCGTGCGGGTTCTCCGGGCACGGGTTCAAATTCGTCCCGGTGGTCGGTGAGATCCTCGCCGACCTGGTCGTGGACGGCACGACGAGTCATCCGATCGCCCTGTTCGATCCCGCCCGGTTCGCCGGAGTGCCGAGATGACGAGCCTCATCCCGACACTGGGCGGCGGCTACTACACCGACCCCGCGATCTTCGCGGCGGAGCAGGAAAAGATCTTCGAACGCCAGTGGTTCTGCGCGGTCCGGTCGGCGGATCTGCCGTCGGCGGGCGACTTCCGGACCGTCCAGGTGGGACGGGAGAGCGTGCTGGTCAGCCGGGGCCGGGACGGCGGGCTGCGGGCGTTCCTCAACGTCTGCCGCCATCGCGGCGCGCGGCTGTGCACCGAGGAGTCGGGCACGGTGAAACGCGCGTTCCAGTGTCCGTACCACGCGTGGACGTACGGGCTCGACGGCAAGCTGATCGCGGCGCCGAACCTGGCGAACCTGCCCGACATCGACCGCTCCGAGTACGGGCTGCACACCGTGCACCTGCGGGAATGGCTGGGTTACGCGTGGGTCTGCCTCGCCGCGGATCCGCCGTCGTTCGAGGACGGCGTCGAAGGCGCGGTGCGGGAACGGCTGGGCGACCTGGAATCGATCGGGCGCTACGGCCTCGACCGGCTCTCGGTCGGGCGCCGGATCACCTACGACGTCAAGGCGAACTGGAAACTGATCGTCGAGAACTTCATGGAGTGCTACCACTGCGCGACCATCCACCCCGAGCTGACCGAGGTGCTGCCGGAATTCGCCGACGGGTACGCGGCGCAGTACTACGTCGGGCACGGCGCCGAATTCGGCGAAGCCGTGGAGGGTTTCACCATCGACGGCACGACGGGCTTCGACCGGCTCGACGGCGTCGCGAACGAACAGGACAGGCGGTACTACGCGATCACCATCCGGCCGCAGGTGTTCGTGAACCTGGTGCCCGACCACGTGATCTTCCACCGGATGTACCCGCTCGCGCCGGACCGGACGGTCGTCGAATGCGACTGGCTCTATTCCGAAGACGTCGTGGCGTCGGGGCGGGACGTGTCACGGTCGGTCGAGTTGTTCCACCGCGTCAACGAGCAGGACTTCGACGCCTGCGAACGCTGCCAGCCGGCGATGGCGTCCCGCGCCTACCGCGGCGGTGGGGTGCTGATGCCGTCCGAGCACCACATCGGCGAGTTCCACACCTGGCTACTCACGCATTTAGAGGACGAAACGCGGTAGGCACCAGCATTCAGAGGACTAAGTGCGGAGGAGGGAGGCCGCGAGAGCCGAGGGGTCGACACCGGCGACGCCGTCGAGGACGTGCCAGGGCGCGAGCCAGCCCGTCGCGGCGAGCTCGTCGTAGACCACCGAGCACCGCTTCTGGAGCGCGTCGTCGGTCTCGAAGGAATCCCGCGCGCGGTCGGCGTCGCTCTCCGCGCGGCGCTGCGCGCGGTCGGCGGCGACGTCGGCGGTGACCCGGAGCAGCAGATGCGCGACGGGCACCGGCAGCCCGAACCGGTCGATCTCCAGCTCCTTGAGCCAGCGCACGAACTCGCCGTCCGCGCCCTGGTGGAGCCGGGCGGCGCCGTACGCCGCGTTCGACGCGACGTACCGGTCGAGCAGCACGACGTCGTGGTCGCCGAGCCGGGCGCGGATCTCGTCCGCCGCGCCCCGCCGGTCGAGCGCGTAGAGCATCGCCATGCCGTAGACGGAGTCGGCGAGGTCGCCGTGGCCGCGGTGCAGCGCTTCCTTCACGAGGTCGGCGTGCACGCTTTCGCCGTAGCGCGGGAACGCGATGGACGTGACGCTCGCCCCGGCCGCGTTCAGCGCGCCGGTCAGCGCGTCGGCGAGGGTGCGCTTGCCCGCGCCGTCCAGACCTTCGATCACCACGAGTCGTCCCACGGGCATACCTTAAGACGCGGTGGTCGACCGGCGGGCCAGACGGGTCAGCTCACGCCCGGCCCACCGGTCCGCTAGGGGACGCGCCTCTTCGAGTGCAGGAAGAAGCCGGCGACACCGATGAGGAGCAGGCCGCCGAAGATCAGCAGCGGCACGAAGCCGGTGTCCTGCGCGTCGGGCGCGGGGCCGCCGTCGCCGCGGGGCATCACCTGGGCGTTGTAGCCGCCGGCCTTGCCCTCCTGGGCGTACGGCGAGTTCGCGAGCATGGCGCCGTACCGGCCGGAGACGGTCTTCTGGTACTCCGCGAGGGTGGCCGAGGCCCCGGCCGCGTGGCCGCTGGCGCCCGAGTCGAGCAGGGTCACCCGGCCGTCGCGCAGCGCGTACCAGGCGTCGACCTGGGGTTCGTGGAGCAGCGTCGCGCCGGCGGGCAGCCTCTTGGCCAGTTCGCTTTCCCGGTCGCCCGACGCGATGTTGCCGACGCGCCAGACACCGTCGTCGCCGCGGACCGACCAGACGGTCGCGGTCCGCCCGTCGGACGCCGTCACGGGCACCGCGACGTAGGCGAGCCGCCCGGCGACCGCGCCGTCACCGGCGACGAAATCCCTCGAAAGCTCGTAAACCGGGAAGGATTCATCGACGACACTCACCGACGGCGTGGTTCCCGAACCACCCGTCTGCGTGAAGAAGCGACCGATTTCGGCACGCAACGTGGGGTCGTCGGCGGCCGCCTTCGCGGCCGCGAGATCTTCACCGGACAGGTGATCCGCGCGCGCTCCGGGCGCCGAGACCAGCAGCGCGACCGCGACCAGCCCGGCCAGCCCGAGCAACTTCCGCGCGCTCATCGCCGGATCCCGGTGAGCGTGTGGGTCCAGGTGAAGGACTTGTTGGCCGAATAGAAGTCGTAGGTCGACCAGTTGTAGCGGTTGCCGGTGGGCAGTGGATCCCCCCACGAGATCCACTTCCGCCCGGCGTCGTGGCCGTAGAGGACGTGCATGTGGCCGCCGCCCGAGGCCCAGCCGACCCGCGTCTGGACGGGCTTGCCGTCGCCGGTCTGGGCCTGGACGGCGGCGTAGGGGATGCGGCCCTTGAGGTACTTCCCCGGGGCCGAGAAGCCGAGTTTGCCGAAGGCGCGCCGGACGTCGCCCAGCGTTCCCGGCTCGTCGGCGCACTCCCGGCGTCGCTCGTCGTGGGCGATCCGGCAGAATTCGTTCTGAGTGACGGTCACGCCGTGGTGTGCCGCGATGGTGTTGCCGGAAGCCACCCAGCACCACTGGGACTTCTCCTGCGCCTGCATGGCGATGGGGTTCTGGCGGGCGGGTGCCGAGGGCAGCGCGCTCGCCGGGGTCTGGATCGCCAGCCACGCCACGAGACTCGCGGCGCCGGCGGCGCAAAACCTCCTCGAGAACACAGGCACGACGGGCCTCCTGGTCACCATGGCGAACCAATGTGGTCACAACGGTGAACAGCAGGCTCACACAGAGCAAGATGGGCACTCGGCGGAACGGACCGTTCCGGGGCGTTTCCACACCCCGGAACGGTCACTCTTCCGGGGTCAACCACCCCGAACGGGGGACGTAGTGTTCACAGTGCGCTGCTAACGTGAACGTTCCGCGGTGTTCACGCTCAGCGCACACACTGGTCTGGTGAAGGGACGAGCGGTGACACGAGACGGTGCCGATACGTTCTCGGCGGGGAAGCTCGCCTCGAACGATGACACCCCGACGATCATCGACGGCACGCGCCGTCAACCGCTCGAAGCCTTGCCCAAGGAACTCGTCGAGGCCCTCCGCAGCGGCGAATTCCACCACGCCCTCCGGCAGGCGATCGCCTACCGGGGCCTGTCCCTCGCCCGGCTCCGCGCCCACCTCGGGCTCCGCGGCGTCCAAATCGGACAGTCGACGTTGAGCTACTGGCAGCGCGGATTGCGCCAGCCGGAAGTGCCCAAGGCGCTCCCCGCGGTGCGCGCGCTGGAATCGGTGCTGCAACTGCCCGCGGACGCGCTCGTCGTGCTGATCGGGCCGCGGACCGCACGGGCGCGCGGGCACCAGATGGCCGCGTCGTTCCACGACATCCGGTCCGGCGACATGGGCTCGATCGTCGACCAGCTGCTGGCCGAACTGGGCGCGTACCCGTCGTCCAACCGCTACAACGCCGACCTCGAGATGCTCTCGGTGCACGACACGATCACCTTCGACGCCGCGCACCGGCAGGTCGGCCTGCAGACCCGGCTGGTGTGCCGGGCCCGGCGGCACGGCCCGGACCGGTACGTCACCGTCTACAACGGCGACCCCGGCTGCAACATCGCCGACGTCGAGCTGATCACCGCCGAGGGCTGCCGGGTCGGCCGGATCCGGCGCAACGCCGGTGCCGAGACGATGGCCACCGAACTGCTCTTCGACCGGAAGCTCGCCGAGGGCGAGATCCACGTGTTCTGCTTCGAGGTCCGCGACGACTCCGGCACCGCGTCGCCCGGGTACTTCCGGATGCTGCGGGACCAGTGCTCCAGCTACCTGGTGCAGCTGAAGTTCGCGCTCGGCGCGCTGCCCGCGCGCTGCACGCGGCAGTTCCGGACGCGCGACGACGCCGTGCCCGTCGAGTCCGAGGAGCTGCCCCTCGACATGGGCGGCGTGACCAGCGGTTTCTTCAGCGACGCCGGGCCGGGGCTAGCCGGCATCGAGGTCGAGTGGCGCTAGCGCGTGCAATGAACAAGCACCAGCAGCCACAGCGGCGCGTGACGGCCGGCAGGGGCTCGTGAGTGGTAAGGATGGTCGGGGTCGAGAGGGTCTTAGGTACCTGGGGAAACTCGACCTTCACACCTTGCCGAGTACATGAAGGCCCCCTTCCTTGCGCCTAGGTACAGGAAGGGGGCCTTCATGTACTTCAGGGGGCGACCAAGGGCGGCGGTGGCGTGGCAGGGCGCGTCTCGTGAGTGGTAAGGACGGTTAGAACCGTCCTCACCACTCACGAGCCCCAGCGGTCAGTACCGGTAGTGGTCGGTCTTGAACGGACCTTCGACGTCCACGTCGATGTACTCCGCCTGCTCCTTGGTCAGCTTCGTGAGCTCACCGCCGAGCGCGTCGAGGTGGATCTTCGCGACCTTCTCGTCGAGCTTCTTCGGGAGGCGGAAGACCTCCTTGTCGTACTCCTCGTGCTTGGTGAACAGCTCGATCTGCGCGATCACCTGGTTGGAGAAGCTGTTCGACATCACGAACGACGGGTGACCGGTCGCGTTGCCGAGGTTCAGCAGGCGGCCCTCGGAAAGCACGATGATGCTCTTGCCGTCGGGGAACACCCACTCGTCGACCTGCGGCTTGATGTTGATGCGCCGGATGCCCGGGTAACGCTGCAGGCCAGCCATGTCGAGCTCGTTGTCGAAGTGGCCGATGTTGCCCAGGATCGCCTGGTGCTTCATCTTCGCCATGTGCTCGACGAGCACGACGTCCTTGTTGCCGGTCGTCGTGATGATGATGTCGGCCTCGCCGAGGACGTTCTCCAGCTTCTTGACCTGGTAGCCGTCCATCGCCGCCTGCAGCGCGCAGATCGGGTCGATCTCGGTGACGATCACCCGCGCGCCCTGGCCGCGCAGCGACTCCGCGGCGCCCTTGCCGACGTCGCCGTAACCGCAGACGACCGCGACCTTGCCGCCGATGAGCACGTCGGTGCCGCGGTTGATGCCGTCGATCAGCGAGTGCCGGATCCCGTAGCGGTTGTCGAACTTCGACTTGGTCACCGCGTCGTTCACGTTGATCGCCGGGAACAGCAGCTCACCGGCCGCGGCGAGCTGGTAGAGCCGCAGCACGCCGGTGGTGGTCTCCTCGGTGACGCCGCGGACGCCTTGGCCGATCTTGGTCCACTTGCCGCTGTCTGCCGCGACGGAGGCGCTCAGCAACTGCAGGAACACGCGGAACTCGTCCGAGGTGTCCTCGTCCGGGGCCGGGACGACGCCGGCCTTCTCGAACTCGGTTCCCTTGTGCACCAGCATGGTGGCGTCGCCGCCGTCGTCGAGGATCATGTTCGGGCCCTCGCCGTCCCAGGTGAGCATCCGCTCGGTGCACCACCAGTACTCCTCCAGCGACTCGCCCTTCCAGGCGAACACCGGGACGCCCTTGGGCTCCTCGGGGGTGCCGTGCGGGCCGACGACGACCGCCGCGGCGGCGTGGTCCTGGGTGGAGAAGATGTTGCAGGAGGCCCAGCGCACCTCCGCGCCGAGCGCGACCAGGGTCTCGATCAGCACCGCGGTCTGTACGGTCATGTGCAGTGAGCCCGAAACCCGGGCTCCCCGCAGGGGGAAGACCTCGGCGTACTCGCGGCGCAGCGCCATCAGGCCAGGCATCTCGTGCTCGGCGAGGCGGATCTCCTTGCGGCCGAACTCGGCGGCCTCGAGATCGGCGACGGCGAACTCGATGCCGTTGCGGGTGTCGTGCCGCTTGGCAACGCTTTCGGGGGTCATATGCGCGCTTCCTCCAAGGTTGGATGACATCGGAACAGTACCGTTGTCGGCTCAAAGCCCACCGGAACGGTTTGGAGGCCTTCACCGTGGTCATGCCGGGTCCCGATACCCGCGTCGTCGAAATACGCGTACCCGGGCTAGTGGGCACGAGCGGTGAAAGCCTGCTGGATTCGACGTCGGTGGTCGACGTCGCGGGCGATGGGATCGGCAGGCTGATCCGGCCGTCGGACCGGCTGCGCCGTCCCGCTCCCGGTCCGGTGCTGCCCGCGCTCGGCCGTTCGATCCCGCGCATCCTCGAAGGCTACCTGTGGAGCGGGATGACCTCCGGGGGCGCCGCGAAGGCGACCTGGGCGCTGCTGTTCCCGTTCTCGCTGGCGAACGTCGCGCATTGGATGCTGCCGCCGGTCCCGGAGGGCAAACGGTTCGCGGCGCTGCTCGGCTCGGTGTGCCGTGGCCTGCTGCGGGTGGCGTCGCTGCTGCTGACGATGTTGCTGATCGGCCAGCTCGCTGTGGTCTCGCTCGACCTCTTCGCCGCGCAATGCCTCGCGCCGGGTTCGACCTGTCTCGAAGGAGCGCCGTCGTTCCTGAGGGACTTCGCGCCGCTGCGGACCGCGATCGGCGTGCTGCCGCTGCTGATCCTGATCTTCGTGCTCGACCGGATCCCGTCGTCGGACTGGCGATCGCGGAACAGGCTGCACCGCGCGCACAGTTCGAGCCCGCTGCAACCGCAGGACCTGCCGCGGACGCCCGGCCTGCGCACGCTGCACACCGTCGCCGCGCTGACCTGTGTCGCGCTCCCGTTGCTCGGCGGGCCGTTCCGGCTGCCGCCGGCGACGTTCGACCTGGTCGTCTGGATCTGCGCGCTGGCGCTCGTCCTCGCCACGCTGGTGGCCTCGACGGTCGGTTTCTCGGCCGGCCCGGTGATCCGGGGCGGGCTGATCGGGCTCGCCGTCGTCCTGGTCGGGATCGCCGTCGTGCGCCGGACGCCGCTGCCCGCCGGGCTCCCGGGCGGCGGGCTCGGCGGAGCGGACGGGACGGTCGAGGCGCTGGGGGCGGCGATGGTCGCGGTGACCGTGCTGTTCGCGCTGATCCTCGTCCCGGCGGCCCTGCTCGGACGGCCGGCGTGGAAACACCTGCCGCACCGGCTGCGGCCCTGGCTCGGCGGCTGGGCGGCGGCGCCGGTCGTCGCGCTGGCCGGTCTGCTCGGCGGCGGCTTCGGCGCGGGACTCGCGGTCGCGCTGCGGCAGCTGGTCGGCGCGAGCGAACTCCGGCTGCCCGACACGTACTCCCTGGTGACCGTGCTGTGGGGTGCCGGTCTCGCGCTCGCCGTCGTGCTCGGTGTGCTGGGCTTCGCGGTCGCCGTCCCGCTGCGACGGCTGCGCCGCGGCATCCCGGAGATCGTCGCGCTGATGGAGATCGACAAGGCCCAGGAAGAGGAAGCCGCGAGCGCTTGGGCGCGCGCGTCGTGGGAGCGCAAGCATCTGCACCATCTCGCGCTCACGGTGGCGCTGGCGATGGCGGCGGGCGGCGGAGCGCTCCTGGTGCTGCGCTTCGGTTTCGGCCCGTTGCCGGGCTGGTTCAAGCCCCTCTCCGCGATCGGCGTGTTCGCGCTGGGCGCGATGGCGGCCGGGCTGCTGCGGGTGGTGTTCGCCGCCGCGACGACCCCCAAACGCAGCCGTCACCTCGGCGCGCTGGCGGATCTCGTGTGCTTCTGGCCGCGTGCCGCCCATCCGACCGTCCCGCCGAGTTACGCGCTCAAGGTCGTCCCGGAACTCGCCGACCGGGTCAAGGAACATCTGGCCGATCCGGGCACGCGGGTCGTGCTGTCCGGCTACAACCTCGGCAGCCTGCTGACCGTGCTCGCCGCGGCGCGGGTGGTCGCCGATCTCCCGCCGGAGGACCGCGACCGGGTCGGCCTGCTCACCGCGGGATCACCACTGCAATGGGGTTACCAGCGCGCCTTCCCCGCGATGCTGCCGCAGGAGCAACTCGCCGGGCTGTACCGGGATCTCGACGGCCGCTGGCGCGCGCTGTGCCGCGGCACGGACATCTTCGGCGGCGGCGTCACGACGTGGCGGCATCGCGTGGTGGCCGGGAAACTGCTGGGCGACGGCTACCTGCCCGGCGGCGGGACCGGGCCGCTGGCCGCCGAGGCCGACGATCAGGGCGTTTTGGTGCTCGGCGGCGATCACTGGCTGCCCGACCCGATGCGCGGACCGACCGGACGGCACCGCTGGGCGCCCGGGGTCCTCAAGCACACGGACTACGTCGTCGACGCCGAATGGGACAACGCCGTCGCGATGGCCGCCGGCCTCGGCCGTCCGCGCCCGAAGAACCCTTGGGGCGAGCAGGGATCGCTGTTCGGGGACTTCCCCCAGATGCGCTGATGCGCGTGAAGGCCCCCTTCCCTCGGCTGAGCCGAGGGAAGGGGGCCTTCACGCGCAACCAGCTAGCTTCAGTTGGCCTTGCGGCGCACGCGCAGCAGGACCAGGACGCCGGCACCGGCCAGGACCAGCAGGCCACCGGCCCACAGCAGCCAGGCGTTGTCGAAACCGGTGTCCGCGAGGCCGCCACCGTTGCCGCCGTTACCGCCGACGTTCGGGGCGGGAACCGCGGTGCTCGACGGAGCGGAGGTCTCCGACGGCTTCTCCGTGGTGGTGGTCGGCGCGGTCGTCGGCGGCTTGGCCGTCGTCGTCTTCGTCGGCTCGCTCGGCTTCGTCGGCTCGGTCGGCTTGGTCTTCTTCTCGCCGCAGGCGAACCAGTGGCTGATGTCGGCCTGCTTGCCGCCGCCGTTCATCGGCGAGCGCAGCTTCTCCCACGGCGGGGTCTTGGCGAGACCGCGCTGGCCGGGCTCGTAGATGTTGTAGCCGTCGCCGCCCTTGACCACGATCGCGGTGACGGTGACGCCTTCACCGACCGCGGTGATGTTGAGGTACTTCTCGTTGTCCCCACCGGTGAAGGTCAGGTCCTTCGTCGAGATCTCGGTGCCCGGCAGCTTCGCCTTCTCACAGGTGCTGACGTTCTTCGGCGTCGGGATGGCGCGGGGGTCGTCGGTGTGGCACGCGAGCGCGGTGCCCGTGACGCCGAGCAGGGCGGCGGTCGCCAGCGCGACGACGGTGACAGCGGAGCGGACACGCCGTCCGGAAATGATCTGCATTCAGAGCTCTCCTGTACCGATCGGGGGACAAACGAGAGAAAGCGCGGTTGCCTCTTCTGAGGGACGAAGGTCAACTCGCGGTGCTTCTACACGAGTCCCGTTCACCCGACGGGGTGAGGCAAGAGCCCGGACGTTAGCGCACACCGATTTCACACCGTGAATCGGGGCCCCCGACGAAGCGGCCCACCATCCACAAAGGAATGGTGGGCCGCCGAAACGAGAATGATCAGTCCGAAACGGACGTCGGCACCTCGCCCTTGTTCTGCTTGCCGAGCAGGGAACGGCGGCGGCTGTAGGCGAAGTAGATGACGACGCCCAGCGCCATCCACGCCAGGAAGCGCAGCCACGTGAGCACCGTCAGGTTCAGCATCAGCCACAGGCAGGCGACGATCGCCAGGATCGGGATCACCGGGACCCACGGCACGCGGAAGGCGCGGGGCAGATCGGGCCGCGTCTTCCGCAGCACCAGCACGCCCGCCGAGACCAGAACGAAGGCGAACAGTGTCCCGACGTTGACCATTTCCTCGAGTTTGTCCGCCGGGAAGAACGTCGCCGCGACCGCGACCAGTCCGCCGACGACGATGGTCGCGCGCATCGGGGTCCCGGTCGGGCCGGTCTTCGCCAGGCCGCGCGGCATCAGGCCGTCACGCGACATCGCGAAGATGATCCGGATCTGGCCGAGCATCAGCACCATGACGACGGTGGTCAGACCGGCGAGGGCACCGACGGAGATGATGTTGGCCGCCCAGTCGACGCCGTTGGCCGCGAACGCGGAAGCGAGCGTCTTCTTGCCGCCGTCACCCGCCGTGGTGGCGAGATCCTTGTAGTTCACCATGCCGACGACCACGAGCGACACGGCGACGTAAAGCACCGTGACGATGGCGAGCGAGCCGAAGATGCCGCGGGGCACGGCCTTCTGCGGGTTGCGGGTCTCCTCGGCGGTGGTCGCGACGATGTCGAACCCGATGAACGCGAAGAACACCAGCGACGCGGCGGCCAGCAGGCCGAAGACGCCGAACGCGCTGCTGCCGCCACCGGCGATCAGCGAGAACAGCGACTGGTCGACACCGGTCGACGCCGATTCCCCGGCGGGCTGGGCGTCCGGGATGAACGGCGTGTAGTTCGACCCCTTGATGTAGAAGATGCCCAGCACGATCACGAACAGCACCACCGCGACCTTGATCCCGGTGATCACCATGGAGAACCGCGAAGACAGCTTCGTGCCGACGGCGAGC
The DNA here is from genome assembly GCF_055561455.1 of Amycolatopsis sp. PSD-21. Taxonomy (NCBI): domain Bacteria; kingdom Bacillati; phylum Actinomycetota; class Actinomycetes; order Pseudonocardiales; family Pseudonocardiaceae; genus Amycolatopsis; species Amycolatopsis sp. PSD-21. The sequence goes on from NZ_CM145712.1 coordinate 7,842,971, forward strand.
AGCGTCGCGAGCACGAGCACCACGAGCAGGGCGCCCCAGTCGACCGGGATCGGGCCGAGCTCGAACGTCGTCTTCGTGCCCTTGCCGAAGATGTAGGAGAGCACGGTTTCGAGGTAGGCGGACCAGCCCTTCGACACCGCGGCCGCGCCGACCGCGAGCTCCAGGATGAGGTCCCAGCCGATGATCCACGCCATGAACTCGCCGAACGTGGCGTAGGAGAACGTGTACGCGCTCCCGGCCACCGGGACGGTCGACGCGAATTCCGCGTAACAGAGGGCGGCCAGCGCACACGCGATGGCCGCGAACACGAAGGCGAGCGAGACCGACGGCCCCGCGAAGTCACCGGCCGTGCGCGCGGTGAGGGTGAAGATACCGGCACCGATGACGACGGCGACACCGAAGACGGTCAGATCCCACGCGCTCAGGTTCCGCCTGAGCTTCGTCCCCGGCTCGTCGGTGTCCGCGATGGACTGCTCGATGGATTTCGTACGCCACAGACCGTTTCCGGGCACCCTTGACCTCCTACACCTGACTGCGGTTCAACGGACCCTATCGCCCGGTCGTGACGGCAGCGCGGTGGGAGAGCAACGAAGTACCCGGAGGTCGTGGCGGTAATCGGCGCGGTACGGAGAGTTGCCCCGGATGGCGGCCGCTCAGGCCAGCGCGCGGTCCAGATCCGGCTCCAAATAGATCAGCTTCGCCGTGGGCACCTTCGCCCGCACACGCGCTTCGGCGTCGTCGATGGCCTGCGCGATGTCCGCGGTCTCCAGCCCCGGCACCAGGGCGAGCTTCGCGGCCACCAGCATCTCGTCCGGGCCGATGTACAGCGTCCGGATGTGGATGACCCGCTCGACCTTGCCCGCGGCGAGTTCGTCGACGATCACGTCGAGATCGGTCTCGGAGGCGCCTTCGCCGATCAGCAGGCTCTTCATCTCGATGATCAGGATGATCGCGATGATGCCGAGCAGCACACCGATCGTCACGGTGCCGATGCCGTCCCACACCGGGTTCCCGGTGACGACCGACAGCCCGACCCCGCCGAGCGCGAACACCAGTCCGAACAGCGCGCCCGCGTCCTCCAACAGGACCACCGGCAGCTCGGGCGTCTTGGCCTGGCGGATGAAAGCCCACCAACCCGCATCGCCCTTGATCTTCTTCGACTCCTGGATCGCGGTGTAGAAGCTGTAGCACTCCAGCCCGATCGCGACCACGAGGATGCCGACCGCCACCAGCGGCGAGGTCAGCTCTTCGGGATGCGAGATCTTGTGGATGCCCTCGTACAGCGCGAACACCGAGCCGAGGCTGAACAGCATCAGCGCGACGATGAACGAGTAGAAGTACCGGTCCCGCCCGAAACCGAACGGGTGCGTGCGGGTCGCCTTGCGCTGCGACGTCTTCTGGCCGAGCAGCAGGAGCCCCTGGTTCGAGGTGTCCGCGAGCGAGTGCACGGACTCCGCCAGCATCGAGGACGACCCCGTGATGAGGAAGCCGGTGAACTTCGCGGCCGCGATTCCGGCGTTCGCCACGAGCGCGGCGATGATCGCCTTGGTTCCGCCACCTGCAGACACGTGCAACTCCCCAATGGTGTCCCGATATGCCGGGTTCGAAGGCTAGCAGTGCGGATGTGCCCGTACACGGCGGGCGGGACAGGTCACAGAATTGTCGGGGCCCCTCGTTAGTCTCGCCCCTCTCATGACCTGGGGAGGTGCCCGTGCCGCGATTCGGCGTGCTCGGACCGTTGACGATCGAGAGCCCGCCCGGGCGGCGCACGACGCCGCGCGGCGAGCACCAGCGCGCCCTGCTGGCCGTCCTGCTGTTGAACGCGAACTCGTCCGTCCCGGTCGACGCGCTGGTCGAGACCCTCTGGCCGGACACGCCACCGAAGTCGTACTCCTCGAATCTGCACACGTACGTCTCGCGCCTGCGGGCCCGGTTCGAGGGCCTGGAGATCGAGCGGGAGCCGCACGGTTACCGGCTGGTGGTCGAGCCTGCCGACCTCGATCTGCTTTCCTTCCGCGAAGCCGCCGCGGCGGGGAAGGCGGCGGCGCGGGCGGGCGATCCGGCGGCCGCTGCCGGGCACTACCGCCGCGCGCTGGCGGAATGGCGCGGCCCGGTCCTTTCCGGACTGCACATCCCCCGCCTCGACGCGGACATCGCCCGCCTGGAGTCGGAACGCCTGGCCGCCTTCGAAGACTGTGTGGACGCCGAACTGTCCGACGGCAGGCACGGCGAGCTCACCGGCGAGCTCCAGGCGATGATCACCGAGCATCCGCTGCGCGAGCGGCTCGCCGCGCAGCTGATGATCGCGCTGCACCGCGCCGGACGGCAGGCCGATTCGCTGGCCGTCCACCGCGATCTGCGCGCCACGCTCGTCGAGGAGCTCGGTGTGGAGCCCGGTGCCGAGGTCCGCCGGGTGCACGCCGCGGTGTTGCGCGGCGAGGATCCGGTGCCCGCGGCCAAGGCGGCGCCGGTCTTCCCGATCTGCCAGCTGCCGCCGGACATCGCGGATCTCGCGGGCCGCGAGAGCGAGATCGCGCGGCTCTCCGCACTGCTCGGCGAATCCGCCGGCGTCCCGGTCGCGGTGATCACCGGCGAACCGGGGGCTGGCAAGTCGACGCTCGCGGTCAGCACCGCGCACAGGCTCCGCCGGTCCTTTCCGGACGGTCAGCTGTTCGTCCCGCTGGCGGGCGCCTCCGACCCTCGCGACCTTTCCGACGTCCTCGGCGACCTGCTGCGCGCGCTCGGCGTCACCGGTCCGGCCATCCCGGACGACGTCGAGGCCAGGGCGGCGGTCTATCGCGGCCGCCTCGCCGATCGGCGGGTCCTCGTGGTGCTCGACGACGCCGCGAGCCCCGAGCAGGTTCGCGCGCTGCTGCCGGGAACGCCGGGCAGTGCGGTGCTGATCACCAGCAGGCGTCGGCTTTCCGGGCTCGCGGGGGCGGATCGGCTGCATCTCGCGCCGCTGTCCGGCACCGAGGCGATGGCCCTGCTGGCGCGGCTGGCCGGGCCGGGCCGGGTGGGCGCCGAACGCGCGGACGCGGAACGCATCGCCAAGGCCTGCGGCAATCTCCCGCTCGCGTTGCGGATCGCCGGCAGCAGGCTCGCGATGCGGCCCGGTCTGCCGCTCGGGAAGCTCGCCGGGAAACTGGAGGACGAGGTCTCGCGCCTGGACGAGCTCCAGGTCAGCGATCTCCAGGTCCGCGGCAGTATCGCGTTGAGTTATGAGGCGCTGAGCCCGGCGGCGCGGCGCGCGTTCCGGCTGATCGGCCGCTGCCGCACCCTCGACCTGCCCGCTTGGGCGGTGTCGACGCTGATCGACGACGAAGGCGCCGAAGAGGCCATCGACGAGCTCGTCGAGGCCAGCTTGCTGGAAGCCACCGGTCTCGATCCGACGGGCGAGCAGCGGTTCCGCGTCCACGATCTCGTGCGCGTGTTCGCCACGGAACTCGGCCGGGCGCTGGAGACCCGCGCCGAGCGGGTGGCAACGGTCGCGAAGGTGTCGGACGCGGCGCTGTGCCTGGCCGACACGGCGGCCCGCCGCCTGCCGAGGACGGTGCCGATGCCGTTGTCGGATCACGACGTGCCCGCCCAGCCGTTGGCCGGCGAGCTGGTCGAGCGGCTGCTGCGCGACCCCGGCACCTGGTTCTCCGTGGAGCGGGCCAACCTGGTCGCCGCCGTCTCCTCGCTGTGCGCCGTGGGCTGGCGGCGGAAAGCGCTGCGGATACTGGAAAGGCTGAGCGCGTACCTGTACCTGCAGAGTCATTACACCGACATGCGGACGGCGTACGAGACCTTGCGCGACGCCGCCCGTGAGGCGGGCGACCGGCACATCGTGGTCATCGCCGAGGCCAACTTGGCGGTGCTGCTGCACGTTCGCGGCGAGTACGAGCTCGCCGCCGAGGGCTACCGCGAATGTTCGAAGGAATTGGCGGAGCTGGGCGACATCTCCGCGCAGGCGTGGGTCGAGACGAATCTGGCGCGCTGCCTCGTCGGGCTCGGCAGGGCCGGTGAATCCCTGCACGCCGCGACCCAGGCCCGCGAACTGTCCACTGTGGAGGAAAGCGGTACGTACGCACGGCAGGCGGAATCCGCGGCGCTGCATCGGCTCGGCAAGATCTCCGAGGCACTGGAGATCGACAGGAGCAGCCTCGCCGACGCGCGCGAACGCGGCGACGAACGTCAGCTCGGTGTTGCCCTGCAAGGGCTTTCGTGGTCGCTGATGCTCGGCGGCCGCCCGGAAGAGGCGCTGGAGACGATCGAGGAGTCGGTCCGCGTGCTGCGCCGGACGACGGCGAAATCGGCGCTGGCGAAGTCGTTGCGCACCCAGGGCGCGATCCTCGCGGGTGCCGGACGGCGGGACGGCGCGGTGCAGGCGTACGAACACGCGCGGCGGCTGGCGGGAGCGCTCGAAGAACGGCCGAGGGAGCTTTCCTGCACGCGCGCGATAGCCGCGAGCTGGATCGGCGACGGGCAGGCCGATCGCGCGATTCCCGTGCTGCGCCAATGCCTTGACGAATTCCGCGCCATGGGCGGGAAACCCGCGACGGCCCTCACCCTGCACGTGTTGCGCAGGGCGTACGAGGCCGTCGGGGAAACGAAGGCGGCCGAGGCGGCGGGCGAAGAGGCGAAGCGATTGGAAGTCCCCCACGACGCCAACGCTTCGACCCTCGTCCGGTTGCTGTTGTCGCTCACCGAACCCGCCCCGGCCTGACCGGGGGGTGCCCGACCCCTCAGACGGGCACCACCCGGAAGTCACCATCGGGTGCGGATCACCCGAACCGTGGTTCGCGGCGTCCGGCGGAGAACCAGGCCAGCACGATCACCAGCACGCCGTTGGCCGCCGCGTCCCACACCGGCGGCGCGGCGGGCCCGAGGCGCGATACCGCGAACACGTTGATCAGCCCGGCGACGGTCAGCATCACGCGCACTGGCTGGGTACCCGACACCACCAGCGCGGCTGTGAGCAGCACCTGCGCGCCGAGCGAGACGAGCACGACCAGCGGAAGGTTCAGCCTGCTCTCCGCGTCGGCGGCGAGGCCGTGCAGGCCGGATCCCGCGGCCTTGACGGACTCGATCGTCTCACCCGCCAACCTGGCCAGCGCCTGCGCGGAGCCGACCAGGTCCTGGCCGCTCGGCAGCGGGAGCACCAGGTCGACGACCGGGACGAGCACGGTCACCACGGCGGCTCCGAGCGCGGCGAGCAAGGCGGTGGGGCGCGCGGAGACCGGCACCCGGAAAGCGCGTCCGCTCGCCGTGTCGGGATGGGAAGTCACTACTGCTGCTCCTTGGCTATCGACATCCGGGACGAGCCGACGCCAAGCGCCGGGTCACCCCTTCGGGCGATAGTTGCGGAAGCCACCACACGGAACGCACACACTTCGGCCAAGCCCGCACCCGTTCAGTCCTCTGGATGCGGTCCTTGCACGCGCAAGTACCGCATCCAGAGGACTGAATGCGGAAGGGGTCAGCAGGTGCCGGCGGTGGCGCGGAACACCTGGGTGCGCTCGCCGGAAAGCGGCCGCACCCGGACGGCGGGGTCGGCGGCCGGGAGCCACACCGACTGGCCGCGGCTGAGTTCGACCTGCTCGCCGTCGTCGGCGGTCACCAGCAGGCTCCCCGCGGTGCACAGCAGGATCTGCGGGCCGACGTCGTGGACGGCGACCTCGCCGCCGTCCCCGGCCTCCCATTCGATCCGCGACAGCTCGAACTCGGGCGCGTCGGTGCGGTACACCGACATGCGGTCCTCGCGTTCGCCACTCTGGACCGGCATCTCGCCGCACGCGAAGTCGACGACGCGCAGCAGCTCCGGCACGTCGACGTGCTTCGGGGTCAGCCCGCAGCGCAGGATGTTGTCCGAGTTCGCCAGGATCTCGACGGCGGTGCCGTGCAGGTACAGGTGCAGGTTCCCGGCGGGCAGGTAGATCGCCTCGCCCGCGCTGAGGGTGAGCCGGTTGAGCAGCAGCGCCGCGAGCACCCCCGCATCCCGGGGATGCGACTCGCCGAGCTCCAGGATGGTGCGGCATTCGACGTCGAACTCGCCGCGTTCCTGGACGTGCTTCACACACGAATCGAGGACCTCGGGCAGCAGTTCGTCGAGCGCCGCCTGCGGCAGGGTGATCCAGGTGGTGAACAGGGCGCGCAACCCGGCCGGATCCGGCTGGGCCTCCAGCAGCACCGCGTACTTCGCCAGCCCGGGCGTCTCGATCGCCTTGAGCAGCGAGATCGTGCGCTCCGGATCGCGGAAGCCCGCCAGCGCGTGGAACTCCGTCAGCGCGCAGACGAGTTCCGGTTTCGCCGTCGGATCCGGGTAGTTGCGGTTCGAGGCGTCGCGCGGGATCCCCGCCGACTCCTCGCGTGCGTAACCCTCCGCCGCCTGCGCGGCCGACGGGTGCGCCTGCATCGAAAGCGGCTCTTCGGCGGCGAGGATCTTCAGCAGGAACGGCAGCCTGCCACCCCAGCGGTCGGCGCACATCGTGCCGAGCTGGCCGACCGGATCGGCTTCGACGAGCTCCAGCAGGCTCCGCTCGGTGCCGTCCGGGCCGATGACGTGGGACGGGTCGCCGGGGTGGGCGCCCATCCACAGTTCCGCCTCCGGATGCGGCGCCGGCACCGGGCGCCCCAGCAGCTCGGGGATCGTCGTCCTGGATCCCCACGCGTAGGGCCGCACGGCATTGCGCAGCAGCTCCACTGTCACCTCAACTCCTCGCCGGGCACGGGTGGTGCCGGCCCTCATTGCTTACGTCGCGCTCGGGACTCACGCCGTTGCGGGCGTGTACCTCCCGGCGCCGCCGATGCTGCCGACGGCCAGCCCCAGATAGACCGCGGCCAGCTCGAAACGGAGCGCGAGAACGGCCGCACGCACGATCTCGTCCGTTTCGATCTCTTCGGCCGGGGCGATCACGTCGCCGCCGGGCAGCAGGTCTTCCGCCTGATAGCGGGCCGCCTCGGCGGCGGGCCCCGTGCGAACGGAGAGGAGCAACACCCTCGGCGTCGCGCCGGCCCCCTCTTCCGGGTCCGCGAAGATATCGCGATCCACGCCCCCGGACAACGCCGCCCGCCGCAAAGCGGGCCTGGCCAGCGCCTGGCGATAGTCCTCGACATCACAGACGAGGGCGGCGTGCGCGGCGAACGCGTGGGCCGCGTGCTCGCCGACGGCGACCGCGACCGGGTCCAGCCCCCACAGCAGCGGCTGGCGTTCGGCCAGCTTCAGCGCCATCGCCTTGGCCGGGTTCGCGAACGAATCCCTGGCCAGGTAGTCCTTCTCGGCCTCCGCGTCGAGGTGGTCCGCGAGCTGCTCCAGATCGGCCACCAGCAGGCCGAGCGCGTTCGCGGTGAGCAGCGCGGCGGCGAGCCCGCGCGGGAACGCCATCTCCGGCGGGACCGGGATCCGCGGTGCGAGCAGCAGCCCCTTGCCCGCGATGGAGGCCGCGACGGGGCCTTCGTCGGGGGCGGACAACACGACCCTCGCCCCGAACCGGGCGGCGCGTTCCAAGGAAGCGGCCAGCTCGCGGTCACCGGCGTCGTCGGTGTGCGCGAAGACCACGTCGAGCGCGCCGATCCAGCTCGGCACCACCTCGGCGACGACCACCGGCACCGGGCACGACGGGGTCAGGAGCGCGGCGACCAGCCGGGTCAGCGTCCGGCTGACCCCCGGCCGGTCGATCAGCACGAGCGAGCGCGGGCGCCCGACGTCCAGGCGATCGCTCAGCTCGAGTTCGGCCGCGGTTTCGGCGGTCGCCCGGACCTGGGCGCCCGCCATCGCGGCGGCACGGAGAAGCCCCGCGGTGTCGGCCTCGGCCAGCCTCGCGGGATCGTCGAGCAGGGAATCGTCAGGGACCGTCGGCATGGGCGCCATCCGGGGTCGTCGGCTCGGTGGCTTCGTCCAGCAACAGTACCGGGATTCCATCACGGACCGGATACTCGCGACCGCATTCCGTGCAGGTCAGCGCGTCGGCCTCGGGATCGGCCGCCGTCCCCGGCCGCAGCGGCGCGTGATCGGGGGACGGGCAGGCCAGGATCTCCAGCAACTGTGCGTCGAACGTGACGGCCATGGTTACTCCCTACCTGTGGGACGACTCTATGTGCGTCTTCACGACACATTCGTTACCCACGGACGATCGCCAATACGTCTTCGGTCAGCGCCCGGACGGCCTCGGCGTCGGCGGCCTCGACGTTCAGGCGGAGCAGCGGCTCGGTGTTGGACGGGCGCAGGTTGAACCAGCCACCGCCGGGGAGCTGCACGGTGAGCCCGTCCAGTTCGTCGATTTCGACGCCGTCGCGGGCGCCGAACGCGTCCTTGACCGCCATCATGCGCGCGACCTGGTCGTCGACGGTGGAGTTGATCTCACCGGAGGCCGAGTAGCGCGAGTACTCCGCCGTCAGCTCGGACAGCGGGCCCGCCTGCTCGCCGAGGGCGGCGAGGACGTGCAGCGCGGCCAGCATGCCGGTGTCGGCCCGCCAGAAGTCGCGGAAGTAGTAGTGGGCGGAGTGCTCCCCGCCGAAGATCGCGCCGGTCTTGGCCATCTCGGCCTTGATGAACGAGTGCCCGACCCGGGTGCGCACCGGCTTGCCGCCGTGCTCGGCGACGATCTCCGGGACACCCTTCGACGTGATCAGGTTGTGGATGATGGTGCCGCCCGGCTCCTTCTCCAGCTCGCGGATGGCGACCAGCGCGGTGATGGCGCTCGGCGAGACCGGCTCGCCGCGCTCGTCGACGACGAAGCAGCGGTCCGCGTCGCCGTCGAAGGCGAGGCCCGCGTCGGCGCCTTCCTCGCGCACCTTCGCCTGGAGGTCGACGATGTTCTTCGGGTCGAGCGGGTTGGCCTCGTGGTTCGGGAAGTTGCCGTCGAGTTCGAAGTACATCGGGACGACCTCGATGGGCAGGCCGGCGAACACCGTCGGAACGGTGTAGCCGCCCATGCCGTTGCCCGCGTCGACGACGACCTTCAGCGGACGGCTGCCCGACAGGTCGACGAGCTTGCGCAGGTACGCCGCGTAGTCCGCGAGGACGTCCTTCTCGGTCACCGAACCGCGCTGGCCCTCGAAGGCGGGCACACCCTGCTCGACGGTGTCGCGGATCTCCGCGAGACCGGAGTCCTGGCCGACCGGGGCGGCGCCCGAGCGGCACAGCTTGATGCCGTTGTACTTCGCCGGGTTGTGGCTGGCGGTGAACATGGCGCCCGGCAGGTTGAGCGACCCGGACGCGAAGTACAGCTGGTCGGTGCTGGCGAGGCCGATCGACACGACGTCGAGGCCCTGCGAGGTCACGCCGTCGGCGAACGCGGCGGCCAGCTCGGGCGAGGAGTCGCGCATGTCGTGGCCGATCACCACGGAGTCGGACTCCGGCTTGATCAACAGGGCGAACGCCGATCCGAGGTCGCGGACGAGTGCCGCGTCCAGCTGCTCACCGACCACGCCGCGAATGTCGTAGGCCTTCACGATGCCCGAAAGGTCTGGCACGCCTGCTCCCCGCCAATAGTCTCGTTACAACGCCCTCTGGCGCGCTCGAAAGCCTACCGGCGAGCCTTCGCGTCAGGCGCGGCCGGGCAGGACGCGCAGGTGGCCGCGCCTGCCCGAGGGGCCCTCGGGTTCGGGCTCGGGCGCGGGCTTGTCGGACCGGCCCGCCTCGCGCACGGCCTCGGCCAGCGCGGTCAGCTCGTCGGCGGACGGGTCCGGGGCGGCGAAGGCCCCTTCGTGCCGGACGACTTCCCAGCCCTTGGGCACGGTCAGCCGGAGGGCGTGCGCCTCGCAGAGGTCATAGGAGTGCGGCTCGCTCGCGGTGGCCAAGGGGCCCACGACGGCGGTCGAATCGCTGTAGGCATACGTGAGCGTGGCGACAGCGGGTTCGAGACAACCCGTTCGCGAACACTTTCGTACGCTCCGCACGATCGAGAACGATAGCGCGTCGCGAGCCGGGCGTACCGGCGACACGCGCTTTGATTCGCCGAGCGCGTACCCTTCGGTTCGTGGCGACGGCTCGTGATTCCCGACAGCGACGGCGGATGCGACGGGACCGGCACGGCCGGGGCCTGCGCGGAGCGCTGTATCCGTCGACCCTTCCCGCCGCCGCTAGCAGGGCGGAAAGGTTCGACGCGCTGGTTCTGGACGCGCTCGAACCGATCGAAGCGCGGTGGCGACACGAGCTGACGAAGCTCGACGTCGCCGTCGACGACGTCCCCGAAGTTCGCTCGGATGGCGCACCGGCCGGAGTCGATGGCGTACTGCACGACGGCGCCGTCCCGCTCTCGCGGCTGGTGCCGGCCGGCGTCGACCGCGCCGGCCTCCCGACGCGGGCCCGCATCGTCCTCTACCGCCGCCCCCTCGAAGCGCGCGCGAAGGACCCCGGCGAACTCGCGGAACTCGTGCACGACGTCCTCGTCGAACAGGTCGCCGGCTACCTGGGCGTCGAACCCGACGTCATCGAAGGCGAATAACCCTCACCTCCGCACCCCAGCCCCCGCCCTTCCCCGGGGGGCGTCCCCAGCCCAGTGTATCGCGGGGCACCGATGGGACCTGCGAAAACGCCGCCGGAGCGCGGAGTTGTCCACAAGGGGAAGGGGCTGTGGACAACTCGGGACCGCGGGGTCTTGGGCAAGGTTTCCGATGTCGCATTCGAGACGCTGAGCGACACGAATGCGACATCGGGAACCCCGACCACCGCTGCCGAACGTCCTGAAGGGCCCCTTCGGGACGTTCAACGTCTCGCAGGTGCCCTTCAGGACAGCCCAGCCGCTCAAGAAGCCGCAGAGCGCCTCCGCGTAGGAACAGCAGTCAGCAGCGTGAACAAAACCGCCGCCACCTGCGCCAGCAGCAGCAGATTCCGCGTCGTGCCCTGATGCTCCACCACGACCTCCGAAGGCGTGGCCGGAACGGAGACCGCCACCTGATGCCCCCACGCCCGCACGATCGGCACCGCCTTGCCGTCCACGCTCGCCTGCCAGCCCGCCTCGAACTCCGCGGCCAGCACGAGCAGCCGCCCGGTCGGTCCTTCCGAGACACGCACCCGCACGTCCGGCAGCCCGGCCTGCACCGGCGCCACCCCGGGCGACGCCCCCGGCGCGCCCTTCCCGGTCACGGCGGCCTGCGCCAGTTCCGGCGAGATCAGCGCCACCTGACCACCGGCGGGCAGCAGCCGCAGCACCGGACGCCCGTCCGAGGTCGGCTCCGCCAAAACGACCAGTTCACGCGCGAGTTCGACGAAGGCGCCACCGTCGGCGCCGCTCGGCAGCACGACATACGACACGCCCGAGGCCAAAGCGGCCGCGAAGGCCTGTTTGACCGCGTCCGGCGAGCCTTGCAGCAGATCCCGGCGCCACGAGGCGAGCCGATCGGCGCTGCCCGGCGTCGGCGCCAACTCGTCGTCGCCGAAACTCGGCAATCGCCCACCGGTCTGCCGCGCGACGTCACCGATCACCAGCACGGAGCGGCCACTCGAAGCCAGTTCCGCCGAAATCTCCGGAGCCAGCGAGGGACGCGCACCCGCGCGCAAAGGCCCTTCCCGCCCGGCGACGACCGCACCGGTCGCCAGCGCCAGCAGCACGAGCACCCCGGCCACGGCCGTGACCTTCGCCAGCCACGGCGCGGGGTCGACCCCGGACCCGCCCCGCTGCCAGGTCGCCAGCACCGTCCACAGCAGTCCGGCGCTGATCACCAGCAGCGGCACCCCGGCGTATCCGGTCGCGTGCGCGCCGCCCGACATCGGCGTCACGGCCACGAACCGCACCGCCACCAGCCCGAGCACGCCCAGCACGACGACCGCGACACCGCCGGCGGCGCCCTTCGACGGCCGGACCACCAGCGCGACGATCGCGGCCGCGACCAGCGCCACCCCGATCGGCCACGCGCCGGGACCGCCAGGGTCCAGCCCGGCGAGGTCGGCACCGGACGCGGCCGTGGCGCCGCCGCCGAGCCCGTGCAGCAACAGTTCCGGATGCCGCAGCAGCACACTCGGCCACGGCAGCAGCAACGCCAGCGGCAGGAACACGACGATGCCGACCGACGCGATCCGACGCGCGAGCCCCGTCGGCGACGGCAGCACCACGAACCCGATCAGCAACCCGACCAGCGCCAGCGCGTACGCCAGCGGTGAGAAGGCGCCGATCAGCGCCAGCCCGATCGCGCTCAGCGCGGATACGTGCAGCCAGCGCGAATCCGCGCGGACCAGCAGCCCGACGAGGCCCGCGATCACCAGTGGCAGCAGCAGATGCACGACGACGACGTCGAGCCGTCCCTGCGCGACCGAAGCCGTGGCCGCGGGGAGCACGCCGTACGCCGCCGCGGCGACGGCCCGCACCCAGCGGCGCACGCGAAGGTGCCGAGTGGCGGCGTACGCGCTCAGCGCGGCGAGCGGGATGTCACCGATCAGCAGGATCGCGACCAGCGCAGCGGGTCCGCCGATCGGGGCGAAGAGCGCGCCGAGCGTGCCCAGCACCGGCAGCGTCGCGGGCGCGGGGCTCGCCGTCCCGCCCGCGATCGCGTGCCACGGCGCGAGATACGACGACCAGATCTCGCCGAGCCCGCCGACCGGCAGCAGCTTCCCGCCGAAGAGGTCCAGCCCCAGCCGGGATCCGTTGATCACGAACGCGAGGGCCGTCAACACGACGAGCATGATCACCGGCGGGGCGAACACGGTCGCGCCAAGCACGCGCTTCCGGTCCACCTCGACGAACACGAGCTCCGGTTCCGGCCGCTGTCCGCCATCCCGTGGCACCGGAGACGGTTTCGGCCCAGCCTCCGCGGGCTTCTCGGGCACCGCGACCGCGACAACCCCGCTGGGCCGCCGCAGGCCCGTCCCCCGCGAGCCGACACCGCGCATCGCCCCCGCCGGCAGCGCGCCGGGACCGACCGGACGATCCTGTCCGGCCTTCACCGCCTCCGGCGGGATCCAGGCGCCTTCCTGATCGACGCTCTCCGGCACCGTCCCGAGGGCGAAATCCCGTTCCACGCCACGCCGGACGAGACCGACGACACCGGCGCGCACCGCGTTGCGCACCCGCGTCATCCGGCCGGTGAACAGCCCGCCTACCCGTCCCGGCCTGCCGGTCTTCCGGCGTTCGGCGCGGGCCGCGCGCAGTCCTCCACGGCCGCGCAGCAGGTACCAGGCGGCCGCGAGTTCCGCGCCAGCCTCGCCGGTACGCCGCAGCACCAGGAACGCGAGCGCCCGCAGCACCGCGAACACCGGAATTCGAAAAAGGCCGAACCAAAAGGACAGTGGGGAGCAGTTGACGAGGAACACCCGCAGCCCGTGCGCGCGGTTCGCCGTCGCGAGGGGAAGGCCGAGGGCGTCCGGTTCGCGCTGTCCGGTGCTGAGCGCGCGAGCGTGCCGGAGCCGGGCCGACGGCACCGAGAGCACGCGGCCGCCCGCCGCGTTGGCGCGCCAGCCGAAGTCGAGATCCTCGCGCAGCAACGGAAATCGCGGGTCGTAGCCGCCGAGTTCGTGCCAGACTTCCCGCCGCACCAGCGATCCCGCGCTCGGCACGGCGAGCACGGCGGTGTCGTCCTCGTCCGGTGAGATCTGCTGCCGGTGGCCGATGGCGTCGGTCGACAACCCGGCTTCGACGATGAGCCGCGGGTCGCTCCAGTCGACCGCGAGCGGGCCGAGCACCGTCGCCTCGGGCTCGTTTTCCGCCGCTGCCAACAGGTTTTCGAGACAGTCGGGTTCCGGCGCGCAGTCGTCGTGCAGCAGCCAGAGCCAGCCTCCGGGATCACCCCAGCGTTCGACGGCGTGCTCGACGGCCGCGCCGACGGCGGCACCGAAGCCGACGTCACGGGAAAGTGTGAGAATTCCGTCCAGGACCGGTGCTTCGCCGACGGACGCCGCGTCGGCGAGGATCTTCGCCGTCCCGTCGGTGGATCCGGTGTCGACCGCGAGGACGTGCCGCGGCCGGACTCCGCTGCGCCGCAGCGCGGAAAGCGCCAGTGGCAACCAGTTCTCGCCGTCGTGACAGACCACAATGGCCAGAACGGGGACCGTGCGCAACACAGGTGACGCGGCGGTGCGTGACAACGGGCACTCCAGATGTGGCGGCGAAGTCGAGTGCCGCCACCCTACGACGCGACCCTGTCACCCGTTGGTGGCCCCACTATGTGGAAGCGGGCGTAAGCGATCTCCGGCGCGCACAGGCCGCCGGAGATCGCCGTCACACGGCTCGCTTTTTCAGTTTCCTACGCTCGCGTTCGGAGAGCCCGCCCCAAATACCGAACCGCTCGTCATGCGCGAGGGCGTACTCGAGGCACTCGTCCTTGACCTCGCAACCGAGGCAGATCCGCTTGGCTTCGCGGGTGGAGCCGCCCTTCTCGGGGAAGAACGCCTCCGGGTCCGTCTGCGCGCAGAGGGCCCGTTCCTGCCAGTCCTGCTCTTCCGCGGAGGCGTCGTCGAAAAGCTCGGTGAGATCGCCCAGTTGCTGCTCCGGGACCTCACCCCAACCCACGACTTGCCCCCATTCCCTTCCATCTGCTTCCAACCGCACGTCCGCCTCCTCGCTGTCCACGCACTCCCCAGGCTGGCGGTGTTGAAACACCATCCGCCGCCCCCTTCCAGCGACGAATGACATCACTGTGATTACACCCGTGTAGTGCGGTCAGGTCAAGCGGAGTAGCGAGTTCGGGGGATACCCGCGCGCGGAAGCGCAAGGGGACACGCCGAGAACTTCACATCGGGCATACGGAAGACTGGAGGGGTGCAGAGATCAGCAGTGCGGCCCAGCCCGATCTTCCTCGGCATCCTCGCGGTCACCGTCCTGGGCGGTGTACTGGCGGCTTTCGGTGATGCGACCACGATTTCCAGCCAGCAGTACGACCCGCTGATCATCGCCGGCGTGGTCCTGCTCGTCGCGGGCGGCTGGGTCGCGTCACTGACGCTCCACGAATTCGGGCACGCGGTCGTCGCGTTCCGAGGCGGCGACCACAGCGTCGCCCACAAGGGTTACCTGTCCATGGACGTCCGGAAATACACGGATCCCGCACTGTCCATCATCCTGCCGTTGGTATTCCTCATCATCGGCGGCATCCCGCTGCCGGGTGGCGCGGTCTGGATCGAACACGGACGCCTGCGCTCGCGCGGGGTCCAGTCGTGGGTTTCGCTCGCCGGACCGCTGAGCAACCTCGCCGTCGGCGTCCTGCTGACCCTCGTCGTCGCGCTGGTGCCGATGGCGTCCGGTCTCGTGATCGGTCTTTCGTTCCTGGCGCTGCTTCAGATCGTCACGTTCATCCTGAACATCCTGCCGATCCCCGGCCTCGACGGCTGGGGCGCGATCGAGCCGTACCTTTCGCCCGGCGCGCGCGAGTTCGGCGCGAAGGCCCGGCCGTGGGCACCGATCGTGCTCTTCGCCGTGCTGTTCCTCGTGGACGGTGCGAGCCGCTTGCTGTGGCAAGGGTCCTTCGCGATCTTCGACGCCGTCGGCGGCTTCAAGCTGGCCGCCATGTACGGCCAGGACGCGTTCATGTTCTGGAAGTGAGCTCGCCCTCGGGGTGCTCGGTGAACCACTCGTGCGCCCGCTTCCAGACGCGTTTGAGGCCGGACCGCTCGCCGAGGTAGTCGCCCGCCATGCCGACGACCGGCAGCTTCCCGAGCGCGCGGTGGAAAAGACGGCCCCGGGGCCGCTTCTCCAGTTCGTCGACGATGCCCAGCAGACCCCTGCCCAAGCGCCACAGCGTGCCGGCGGCGGCCTTCAGGGTGATCTTGCCGTGCTTCTTCTTCGCGTCGTCGAGTTCTTCGGTGAGCTTCGCCGCTTCGTCGTCTTCGGCGGCTTTGTCGTGATCGGCATGTTTGCCCGCCGCGAGTACCGGATCGATGTCGCGTTCGAAAAGGACCCACGCGATCAGCCGGACACGGGAGCCGACGTCGGTCACGCCGTACTCCCCCGCGATCGCGCACAGCAACACGCCTTGCGCCGCCGAACCGAGCGCGTCCTGCACGGGCAGCCGGTCGGCCAGCGCGCCGCCGAGACCGGGGATCGCGGTGATCAGCGCGGTGAACCGGCCGACCCGGTTCACCCACCAGTCGGTCCGCTGGTAGTTCGACATCTCGGCCCACGCCGCGGTGCCGGGCACCTTGACCGAGGTGATCCCGTTGAGCAGCTTGTCCTTCAGCCCGGGCTCGACGCCGTCGAGATCCTCGTGGCGGCGTCCTCGTGCCTGCAGGCCGAACGGGTCCGCGTCACGCAGCGCGTCGACCATCGGCCCGCAGCCGCGGACGAACGGCCGCAGCACCGCCACGACCTGGCGGTCCGAAATCGCTTCACCCACCGCTGACTCCCTTCGCTGCCCCGCCAAGACCGCCACCCAGCGCCAGTGCGCCCGGCAGCGCCCCGCCGCCGATCAGCAGCAAGGCCCGCCAGTCCTGTATCAGCACCAGATCACCACCGGGTCCGGTCGCGCCCATTCCCAGTACGACTAGTACCCAGACGAGCAGCGGAATCACCGAAAAGGAGGGCCGCACCACTTTCGCGGTCGTCCGCACCAGCAGCGGGGTGGTGATCACCGCGAGCACCACGGTCACCGGCAGAGGCGCGTCCCCGACCTTCGGCAGGACGATCCCGTCGAGCCGGAGCGGCAGGAAGAACAGTTCGAGCAGGCCGAGCAGGAACGCGTCGAAGGCCAGCAGGGCCAGCAGCAGACGCTGCGTCGAGGTGAGCGGCGGGTTCACCTCGCGAGGCCCCCGAACAGATCGGCCGCGGCGCCTTCGGCCGGTCCGTGCGCGAGCACGAAGTACTCGTTCGGGGTGATCGGCTGCGCGATGTCGTTGCTCAGCGCGAAGTGGTCCGCGAGATGCGGTGGAGCGGGCACGCTGACCTGGGTCTCGTGCGCCCGCAGCGCGGCCGCCTTCGCCGGGATGTACGCGCCGACGTCGAGGACGGTCGTGATGGCCTCGTCCGGCGTCACCGGGAGTTCGCCGTCTTCCGGGACCCGGAACGGTGAGCGCCCGCGCAGCGCGGCGAGGCCGGCCGCGACGGCGTCGCGGGAAGAGACGGTGTGGAAGACCCGCTCGACAGACGCGGCCTTCGGGGCCGCGGCCATCGTGACCTCGTGCGCGCGGATGTGGTCGGGGTGCCCGTAACCCCCGAAGGCGTCATACGTGACGACGACCTGGGGCCGGACCTCGTCGAGGATCTCGGCGAGCTGAGCCGCCTGCTCGCCGAGGTCGCCGCCGGAGAACGCGCGCGGATGGGCCGCGGACGGCGTCCCGGCCATACCCGAGTCACGCCAGCGGCCGATGCCGCCGAGGTACCGGTGCCGCGTGACACCCAGCGCCGCGCAGGCCGACGCCAGCTCGCCCGCGCGGTAGCCGCCCAGCTGGTCCGAAGCCCACGAGCCGAGGCCGTCGAGGGACGGCGGGATGATCTCGCCTTCCTCACCGAGAGTGCACGTGACAACGGTCACTTCGGCGCCTTCGGCGGCGTAACGCGCGATGGTGCCACCGGTGGTGATGCTCTCGTCGTCCGGATGGGCGTGCACGAGGAGCAATTTGGGCAGATCGGAGATCACGGCTTGAAGACTAATTCGAACATGGCGCGCTTTCCTTTATAGGGTGTCGGGAACGGAAACCCCGAGCACCGACCTTAGTCGGGCGGCTCTCGGTTATCCTCGCGCGAGTCACGGCCATTGCGCCGTGACCATATGTACCCCCACGAAGGGCATCTTGGTGAGCACTGAAGCAGCATCGTCGGACCTCGGCGGCGTGTCGGGTTCGGTTCTGTCCATCTCCGACCTGAGCGTCTCGTTCCCGACCGACGAAGGCGTGGTCGACGCCGTCAAGGGCATCGGTTTCGACGTCAAACCGGGTGAGATCGTCGCGGTGGTCGGCGAGTCCGGTTCCGGCAAGTCGGTGACCTCGATGTCGGTGCTCGGGCTGCTCCCGAAGACGAGCCGGATCGCGGGTGAGCTCCGTCTCGGCGACCGCAACCTCGCCGACCTCAAGGAGAAGGACCTCCAGAAGATCCGCGGCAACCAGGTCGCGATGATCTTCCAGGAGCCGATGACCGCGCTGAACCCGGTCTACACCGTCGGCTGGCAGCTGCGCGAGGCGCTCCGCTCGCACCAGGACATCTCGAAGGAAGCCGCCGACAAGCGCGCCATCGAGCTGCTGGAGATGGTCGGCATCCCGAACCCGCCGCTGCGCTTCAAGCAGTACCCGCACCAGCTCTCCGGTGGTCTGCGGCAGCGCGTCGTCATCGCGATGGCGATCTCGTGCGACCCGAAGGTCATCATCGCCGACGAGCCGACCACGGCGCTCGACGTCACCGTGCAGGCGGAGATCCTCGGCCTGCTGCGCAAGCTGCGCGACACGCTCAACACCGCGATCGTACTGATCACGCACGACATGGGCGTCGTCGCCGACCTCGCCGACCGCGTGGTCGTGATGTACCAGGGCAACATCGTCGAAGAGGCGCCGGTGCGCGACCTGTTCGCGTCGCCGTCGCAGGAGTACACCCGCAAGCTGCTCGCCGCCGTCCCCGTGCTGGGCCAGCGTCCGGAAGGCCGCCGCCTGCTCGAAGAGGGCATCTCCGCCGACAGCGACGAGGCCACGAAGATCGCCGAGGAGATCCGCCTCGAGGACTCCGAGCTCGCCGCGGTGATCGAGGAGAACGCGCCCGCGCTCGAGATCAAGAACCTCGTGCTGGAGTACCCCGGCCGTCGCGGCCAGGCGAAGAACCGCGCGGTGGACGACGTCTCGCTGAGCATCGCCAAGGGCGAGATCGTCGGCCTGGTCGGCGAGTCCGGCTCCGGCAAGTCGACCGTCGGCCGCTGCGCGATCCGCCTGCTGACCCCGACCGCGGGCACCGTGTCGATCGCGGGCAAGGACATCACGAACATGTCGAACAAGGACCTGCGCCCGCTGCGCCGGTACTTCTCGATCGTGTTCCAGGACCCGGCGTCCACACTGGACCCGAAGATGACCATCGGCGAATCGATCGCCGAGCCGATGGTGCTGCACAAGTTCCTGCAGGGCAAGGCCCTGAACGAGCGCGTGGCGTCCCTTTTGGACAAGGTCGAGCTCGGCGGCCACTACCGCAACCGGTACCCGCACGAGCTGTCCGGCGGCCAGCGCCAGCGCGTCGCCATCGCGCGGGCGCTCTCGCTCGACCCGGCGCTGCTGATCGCGGACGAGCCGACGTCGGCGCTGGACGTGTCGGTGCAGGCGCGGGTGCTGGACCTGTTCCTGGACCTGCAGCGCTCGCTGCAGTTCGCCTGCCTGTTCATCAGCCACGACCTCGCCGTCGTCGACCTGCTGGCCGACCGCGTCGCGGTGATGCAGCACGGCAAGCTGGTCGAGGTCGGCACGCGTGACCAGGTGCTGCACTCGCCGCGCGAGGACTACACCCGTCGTCTGCTGTCGGCCGCCCCGGTCGCGGACCCGGTGCTGCAGGCCGAGCGGCGTGCGGCCTGGGAGGCGGGCAAGCTGGCCCCGGTGGCCGACTGACCCTCAGAGGTACGCGAAGGCCCCCTTCGCCGCGCTGGACGCGGTGAAGGGGGCCTTTGTGTATCTGGACGACACTCGCGTGTCTGGAGGCGTATCTCGCGTGATTGAAGGCGTAACTCGCGTGTCTGGAGACGTATGTGCGAGTTACGCCTCCAAGCACGCGAGATACGGCTCCCGATCCGTGAAGGCCTCCTTCCCTACCCTCAAAGTAGGGAAGGAGGCCTTCACGGCATTGGACTCACTAGAGGTGCCTGGCAACGTGGCTTTCGCGACACCCCGCAGTGCCCTGAAGCGCGTGAAGGCCCCCTTCCCTCGGCTGAGCCGAGGGAAGGGGGCCTTCACGCGCTAGAGAGGGCCTTACGCCTTCTGACGGCGCTGACGCGGGTCGAAAGCGTCCCGCAGTCCGTCACCGATGAAGTTGATCGTCAGCGAGATCAGCACCAGCACCACGAACGGGCCGAAGAACAGCGCCGGCCGCGCCTGCAGCTGCGCGTAGTTCTCGAGGATGACGCGGCCGAGCGAAGTGTCCGGCAGCTGCACCCCGAGCCCGATGAACGACAGTGCCGCCTCGATCAGCACGGCCTGCGCGATCGCGAGGGTCGCGTTGACCGTGATGAGGCCGACCATGTTCGGCACCAGGTGCTTGAACACGATGTGGAACGTCCCGGCGCCGGACGCGCGGGCGGCGTCCACGAACTCGCGCTGGGACAGCGACATCGACTCGGCCCTGGCGATACGGGCGATCGGCATCCAGCCGAAGGCCGCCAGCACCATCGCGACGATGTACCAGGTACCGCCGCCGAACACCTTGGCCAGGATGGCGGCCGCGGCGATCTGCGGGACGATCAGGAACAGGTCCGTCACGCGGGAGATCGCCGAGTCGGTGAAGCCGCGGAGATACCCGGCCATGGCACCGAAAACGGTGCCGATGGTGGTGGCGACGAGCGACACGATGAGCGCGATCAGCAGCGAGTACTGGGTGCCGCGCAGGATCTGCGACACCATCTCCTTGCCGACCTGCGTCGTGCCGAGCGGGTACTCCGCGCTGGGCTTGGCGAAGGACGGGAAGGAGCTGTCCTCGTAGCTGTACGGCCAGAAGATCGGCATGATCAGCACGGTCAGCACGAGCAGCAGCAGGACCGCCGTGCAGATCATCGCCAGCTTGTGCCGCAGGAACTTGCGCAGGACCAGCTTGCCCTGGCTCTGCGGCTCGGGCAGCGCCTCCGCCGGGAGCGCGCCGTCGGCGGGCTTGGAACCTTCCGCCGCGATAAGGGAGTTCAAGTCAGCCAACGCGAATCCTCGGGTCCAGGATGCCGTACATCAGGTCGGCGATCAGGTTGGCGACGATGATGCTGCTGGCGATGAGCACCAGCCACCCCATCATCACCTGTGTGTCGCTCTTGGTCACGGCTTCGACGAGCAGCTTGCCCATGCCATTCCAGTTGAACACCGTCTCGGTGATGATCGCGCCCGAGAGCACGGCACCGAAGTTGACGGAGAACAGCGTGGTCACCGGGATGAGCGCGTTCCGGAAGGCGTGGCGGAAGATGACCCGGCCGTTGGCGAGTCCCTTGGCACGCGCGGTCCGCACGTAGTCCGCGTTCAGCGTCTCCAGCATCGAAGCGCGCTGGAACCGGCTGTAGGCGGCGAAGCTGATCGCCATGATGGACAGCGTCGGCAGCAGGTACGCGCCGACATAACTGGCGAGGAAACCGCCCGGGCCGTCGAAATTCAGTGATTCCGGGCTCGTGGTACGGATCCACGGGTTACCGAGCACATCGGACAGTCCCAGGTCCCGGACCCAGCCGTTGAACTCGATGGCGTACCGCTTGAGCACGATGGCGACACAGAAGATCGGCATCGAAAACAGCAGGAAGGCCAGCGTGGTGGCGATGTAGTCGAGGATCGAGTACTGCTTGACCGCCGCGACCACACCGACGAGGACGCCGAGGACGAGCGCGAGGATCTCGGCGCCGACGACGAGCTTCAAGGTGACCTCGAACGCGTCCATGACCTTCGGGAACACCGGGGCCTGCGCGTTGCCCTGTGCGATGGAAACGCCCCAGTCGCCGGTGACGAAGTTGCCGAGCCAAGTGAAGTACCGGGGCACGATGCTCTGGTCGAGGCCGAGCTGCGAGGCCATCTGCGCGATGGCTTCCTTGCTCATGGCCGGGTTGCTCTTCATCTCGGCGAGCGGGTCACCGGTGCCGGCGACCATGACGAAACACAGGAAGGTCCCGACCAGCAGGACGGGAATCGATATCGCCAGACGGCGAAGAATGTAGATCACCAGGTTCAACGAACTGCTCCTCATCCGGGCCTGGCCGCCGAAGTGCTGGACCGCTGCCCGGTTGTCCACCGTAGTGGCGGTAACCCTACGGTCAACAGCTACTTCCGGCGGGTACGGGGCCCGGCTTTTGGCCGGACCCCGTACCACCAGGATCGCGTAAGCGAGTGGTGAAAAAGCGGGGCGGAGGCCCTACTTCTTCTGCTCCCACTCACCGACGTTCCACAGGACACCGTTGTACGACTGCATGTAAGTGCGGTCGATGCCCTTGAACGCCCACATGGACGGGGTCTGGAACAGCGGCAGCGTCGCGTACTCGTCCGCGATCGCCTGGTCGGCCTTCTGGTAGTTCTCCAGCTGCACGGCCTCGTCGGTGGCCTTCACGGCCGCCTCGAAGGACGAGTCGATCGTCGGGTTCGACAGGCCCTGGTAGTTCTGGCTGCTGTCGTCGACACGGGTGATGTAGATCGACTTCTGCTCGGCCTTGAACGGAGCGGCGGACCAGCCGAAGAGCGCGGCGTCGTAGTCGCTGGCCGCGAGACGGCCACCCTTCAGGAAGTTGGCGTCCTGGTCGTCCGTGATCTCGATACCGGCGGCCTTGGCCTGCGAGATGATGATCTCGACGGTCTGCTGACGGCGGGTGTTCTGGTTGTGCGAGATCTTGAACGACGCGCGCTGGCCGTTCTTGGCGAAGATGCCGTCGCCACCCTTGACCCAGCCGGCGTCGGTCAGCGTCTTGGCCGCGGCCTCGGCGCCCAGACCGGCCTTGCTGCTGTACAGGTCCTTGAAGCCCTGCTCGCCCGGCATGAACACGATGCTGTTCAGCGGGGTCGCGTCGGCCTGGACCTCCTTCAGCAGCTTGTCGGTGATCTCCTGGCGGTTGACGACCTCGAAGAATGCCTTGCGCAGGTCCTTGTCCTTGAACATGCGCTTGTAGTTGAGGTCGATGTGCTCGAAGGTCAGCTGCGAGGCCGAACCGTAGGTGATGCCCTGGGCGGCGAGGCCCTTCATGGTGTTCGCCGCGGTGGCGTCGGGCTGGGTCGAAGCGGCGATGTCGATCTCACCGTTCTGCAGCGCGGTCGCCATGGCCTTGGTGTCCTCCATCGCCTTCACGACGATCTTGGAGGGGCCACCCTTGCCACCGATCCAGTTCGGGTTCTTCTCGAGCGTGACGGCCTTCTGGTTGGCGTCGAACGCGGTGATCTTGTACGGACCCGAAGCCGGCATGTTCTCGGCCTTGAAGCCCTTGAAGCCGTTGGTCCAGAAGTCACCGGCCTTCGCCAGCTGGGCCGCGTCGCTGGTCGGGGTCAGCTTGGTGATGTCGGCGACGCCCGAGTTCTTCTCGACGATGTGCGCGGGCATGATCGCGGTCGAGTTGAACAGACCCTTGTAGTCCAGGTACGGCTCGGTGTACTTGGTCTCGAAGGTCAGGTCGTCCTTACAGGTCGCCTGGTCGATCAGCTGGTAGCCGGTCGTCGAAGCGGCGAGGAAGGCCTGCTTGCCGTCGGAGGTCTTCGCCTTGCCGGAGTGCGCCAGCCACGACAGGTACATGTCGTCGCAGTCGAACGCCTCGTTGTCCGACCACTTGACGTTCGGCTTGATCTTGTAGACGACGGTCTGCGGCGACTTGGAGGTGACCTCCCAGGAGTCGAACACGTCGTTGTTCAGCAGCACCTTGTTGTTGCCGTCGAGCACGTCGGCGCCCGCGAGCACGGCGGTCAGGATGTAGGTGTTGTACGACGTGTTGGTGTCGGGCGTGTCGTTGTTGTAGCCCGAGTACCCGTCGTCGATACCCACGGTGACGGTGCCTTCGTACCCCGGGGTGTCCGCGAGCTTGAAGTTTTCGCCGTTCTGCGCCTTGCCGGTCGCCATGCTCTTGATATCGGTCGACGACCCGTTGGGGTCGGTACTGCCGCTGTCGCCACCGCTGCATGCGCTCAGCACAAGCGCGGAGGCCGCGACCAGCGACCAGGCGGAGACTGCCTTGGACTTCCTCATGAAGTGTGCCCTCCTAGCACTGGGTTCCTGAGATCGGAACAGGACCCCACACCGCTCCGGTGAGATGGCCCGGAGCCTATGACACGCCAAGCAACACTCATTTGGCGCACTGCCGGTGCACGCTAGAAAGGAAATGCACGAACAGTCACCAGTTCCGGGGCGATCGTGACCAAAGGGTAACTTGCGGCTGACATCAGGAAATACAGTGGTTACCTTGAGGAATCAGTCCGCCACTCGAACGTGCCGGGAAAGGTCACCCGCCAGGGTCCGTTCCGGACTCGAAACGGCTACTTCGGGCCCCGCGTCCAGTTCACCGCGGACCCGAAAGGGCCCACCATAGGAGGACCAGCGGTTACTCCGGAAATACCAGAGCCGATGGCGAGGGTATCGGCCAGCTGGAACAACGGAATGGCAACATTCCGACGCCACAATTCCGGTTCCAGGGCCGAAAGCGTGTCGGCCACCGGGGTGGCGCCGGTCAGCGCGGAGTCGATCGAGGCCTGCAGGGCCGGATCGCAGAAGCCCAGCGGGTTCCCCGGGACGACGGCCTTGGTCTTGTCGGTGAGCTGATCGGGACGGCAGCCGAAGGTGGACGCCAGTACCGAAGCGACGTCCGCACCACCGGTGACCTGGCCGATCACCGCGATGTCGATGCCGACGTTGCCCGCGCCCTCCGGCGTCGTCTGCTGGATCCCGTCGAGTACCGGCATGGCCAGCATCGTCGAGAAGAGCTCCCTCGGCTGCGGGGCGATCGCGTTGACCTCGATCCCCGCGGCCACCAGTTGCGCCGTCAGCTCCTTGGCGATCGTCGCGTACGGCTCCTGTTTGGCGGGCGAGGCCACGACCAGCGAAAGGTTCTTCCCGTTCTTCCGCCAGGTGCCCGCTTCCTTGGTGTATCCGGCGGATTTGAGCAGTTCCTCGCCCTTGACGGGATCGGCCGCCGACGGCGGGCCGGGGGCCGGGATCGTCGGCTGGAAACCGGGCGCCGACGGGACGCGGACCTGCGCGTCGGCGCGGAGCTTGTCGGACGGGCCGCCGTCGGTCGCCTCGGTGATCAGCTTGCCGCGGTCGATCAGCGCGGTGACGCCTTCGCGCACCTTGGGATCCGACAGCGTCGAGCTCACCGGCCGCAGGAGGATCTGCGCGACCGTCGGCCGCGCGACCGTGTGCAGCTGGACGGCGGAGCCGAGCTCCCCGAGCCGTTTCAGGCCGGTGCCGTCGGTCCTGGTCATCGCGAACTGGTCGTTGCCGCTGCGCAGGGCGGCCAGTGTGCCGTCCTGATCGGCCGCACGGAGCACGATCCGGTCGAGTGCGGAGGGTTTCTCCCAATAGCGCTCGTTGCGCTCCAGGGTGATCTCTCCGCGCGCGGTGTCGAGCCCCTTGATCGAGTACGGGCCGCCGACCGCCGGGAACGTCGTCGCCAGCGCGCCCTGCCACCCGTTCGGGGCGTCCTTGAGCAGATGCGCGGGCAGGAGGTTGCCGAAGAGCGTCTGCCAGCCCGGATACGGCTTGGCGAAGGTGACCTCGACCCGCTTGCCGCCTTCACGCGACTGGATGTCCGAGATCAGCCGGTAGCCGGCGGCGCCGATGACGCCCGGCTGGTCGCGCATGGCCTCGCGGAGATAGGCGAAGTCCTCGGCGGCGATCGGCGCGCTGTCGGACCAGGAGGCGTCCGGGCGGATCGTGTATGCGACCGTGAACGGCTGCTGCGACACGACCTCGGCGGACTTCATCAGGTTCTTGTCCAGCTCGAAGCTGCCGTCGTCCTTGGGGCGGAACACCGACGGGAGCAGCAGCTGCGAAAGCGCCGACGTGACCTGGGAGGCGTCGGCGAGGTTGTGCGGGTTGTAGCCGCCGAGGACGTCGTCGACACCCACGACCACCTGCGAAGGCGTCTTGGTGGTCGACGTGCTCACCGGGGAGGCCGAAGAGCTGACCACGGGCGGGGGCGGGGTATTGCTGCAGGCGGCGAGGAGCACGGCCGCGCACGCCAGCATGGACGCCGCTGTGGTCGGTGACCGCACGCCTGGATCCTCCTGGTTTGTCCCTCGCCTCGTCGCCATAGAGCTATCACGCGCACCATGGCCTCGGCAGCGAGATTCCCATATCGGCCCGGCCGTCGCCCGACCGGATGCCGTCCTCCTCCGGTGGACGTCCGGGAGGGCCCCGGGGTTCCTGCCGGGCCGGGGCTTTTCGGAGCCGCTCCCGGCAATCGGTTCCGCGAACCCGGAACATTCCGGAACGGCCGCCGGAATGTTCGCCACCGCACGATTCATGACCGAAACGATCTCGACCGCGAGTCCTATCCGGACGCATTTAGGGTCTTTTGTTTCGCGCCCACCCTGATCCGCGTTCTCCGCCCGGCGCGCGCGGCCGCTCCGGCGCCGTTCGGTCCGGGGTGTTCCGGTGTTGTGAACACCGTCCGAAAAGGAGTTCGGCTTTCCCCTCGGAATTGTCGGGAAAGGACCTTTCTTTAACGAAGAACGCCCGCGCGAATACGGTGCGTGACCACCTGGGGAGGCGAAAACGCCGGAGGGCGCCTACTCACGGTGAGTGAGCAGGCGCCCTCCGGCGTTCGCTTGGCGGGTCAGCCGCGGTTCTTGTTGCGGTTGCGCTCCTTGGCGCGCTGGTTGACGTCCAGCGTGACCTTGCGGATCCGGACGACGTCGGGGGCGACCTCGACGCACTCGTCGACGGAGCAGAACTCCAGCGCCTCTTCCAGGCCCATCTTGCGCGGGCGGGCCAGCGTCTCCATCACGTCGGCGGAGGACTGACGCATGTTGGTCAGCTTCTTCTCCTTGGTGATGTTGATGTCGAGGTCTTCGGCGCGCGGGTTCTCCCCGACGACCATGCCCTCGTACACCTCGGCGCCCGGCTCGACGAAGAAGGTGCCGCGGTCGGCCAGCTGGATCATCGCGTACGCGGTGATCGGGCCGGAGCGGTCGGCGACCAGCGAACCGGAGTGGCGGGTGCGGATCTCGCCCGCCCACGGGAAGTACCCCTCGAACACGTGGTTCGCGATACCGGTGCCGCGGGTCTCGGTGAGGAAGTCGGTGCGGAAGCCGATCAGGCCGCGCGCCGGGAGGACGTAGTCGAGCTTGATACGGCCGGTGCCGTGCCCGCCCATGTGCTCCATGCGGCCCTTGCGGGCGGCCAGCAGCTGGGTGATGCCGCCGAGGTGCTCCTCGGGGGAGTCGATCGACAGCCGCTCGAATGGCTCGTGCAGCTTGCCGTCGATCATCTTGGTGACCACCTGCGGCTTGCCGACGGTCAGCTCGAAGCCCTCGCGGCGCATCTGCTCGACCAGGATGGCCAGCGCCAGCTCGCCACGGCCCTGGACCTCCCAGGTGTCGGGGCGTTCGGTCGGCAGGACCTTGATGCTGACGTTACCGATGAGCTCCTGGTCCAGGCGCGCCTTCACCAGGCGGGCGGTGACCTTGTCGCCACCGCTGCGGCCGGCCAGCGGCGAGGTGTTGACACCGATGGTCATCGAGATGGCGGGCTCGTCGACGGCGATCCGGGGCAGCGCCTCCGGGTTCTCGACGTCGGCGAGGGTGTCGCCGATGGTGATCTCGGGGATACCGGCGATGGCGACCAGCTCGCCCGCGCTCGCCTCGGTCGCGGGGACGCGGGTGAGCGCCTCGGTGACCAGCAGTTCGGAGATGCGGACGTTCTGGACGCTGCCGTCCTCGCGCATCCAGGCGACCGTCTGGCCCTTGCGCAGGCTGCCGGAGTGGATGCGGATCAGCGCGATCCGGCCGAGGAAGTTGGAGGCGTCGAGGTTGGTGACCAGCGCGCGCAGCGGGCCTTCGCGGTCGGCGAAGGGCGGCGGCACGTGGCGCATCAGGGTCTCGAACAGCGGGTCGAGGTTCTCGCTCTCGGGCACCGCGCCGTCGGCGGGCTGCTCGAGGCTCGCCTTGCCCGCACGGGCGGAGGCGAAGACGACCGGCAGGTCGAGGATCGCGTCGAGGTCGGCGTCCTCGATGTCACCGGCCAGGTCGAGCAGGAGGTCGTGGGTCTCTTCGACGACCTCGGAGATCCGGGCGTCGGGCCGGTCGGTCTTGTTGACGACCAGGATCACCGGCAGGCCGGCTTCGAGGGTCTTGCGCAGCACGAACCGGGTCTGCGGGAGCGGGCCCTCACTGGCGTCGACCAGCAGCACGACCCCGTCCACCATGGACAGGCCGCGTTCGACCTCGCCACCGAAGTCGGCGTGACCGGGGGTGTCGATGACGTTGATCGTCACCATGCCCTCGTCGGTCTTGCGCCGGATGGAGGTGTTCTTCGCGAGGATGGTGATGCCCTTTTCCCGCTCGAGCTCACCGGAGTCCATCACGCGATCGACGAGTTCGGCGCGTTCCTCGAAGGCGCCGGACTGCCGGAGCATCGCGTCGACGAGGGTCGTCTTGCCGTGGTCGACGTGTGCGACGATGGCGACGTTGCGCAGGTCGGGCCGGGTCTTGCCGGACGAGCGGCCGGCATCGACTGCGGTGGCGCTGGCTGCGGGCACGCGAAGGCTCCAAAGGTTTCAAGTTCGGGTGTGGTGCCCGCGCTCGCGCGTTCGAGACACGCCTGGCCGACTTTGGCCATACGCGGACCACACCAGGATACCTGTAGCCCGGATGTGAGCAGCCCCACGCCCCCGGATCGGTTAGGCTCACCTAACGTGTAGAGGTCGCCGACGCAGTCGGACAAGGAGCGCGAGTGGGCAAGAAACTACCCGACGACCCGCACAAACTCGTGCGCAAATGGATGAAGTCCGGCAAGGTCAAGAAGAAATGCTGCCGGTCGAAGTCGAGGTGCGGCAAATGCCCCGTCCTCGCCCTGAAAAAGGCGAAGACGAAGATCGCGAAGGCCGCTTAGAAGATCGTCAATGCACCACCGCCTCGTTGATCGCCCGCAGTTCCGGCGCGGTCCGGGTCGGCGAGAACTCGATCACCTCGTAGGCGGCCATGTGCTTGACCGAGAAGGGGTCGGTCGCGAGGATCGCGTCCAGCTTTCCCCTGGCCATGGGCTTGGTGATGATCACGCCGCCGATCCGCGGGTTACGCCTGCCGGAGGCGAGGAAGTTGCCGTGCTCGTACTGTTTGGTCAGCCAGTCCGCGTGGTCCGGGAGCACGTAGTCGATTTCTTCGATGGGCGCTGTGTAGGTCAGCAGGACGACAAACATGAGATGAAGGTAGACCCGCATCGCCAATATGACGGGTGTACTGCCCCGGCTGATATGAAGTGTTGACGCTACGTGCCCGTAATGAGTGAAACCACCCGTGTTTCGTCCTCTGGATGCGGTGGTTCGACGTCGAACCACCGCATCCAGAGGACTGAACGCGGGTCGCTCTGTAGGATGAGCCGCATGCGCGCGCAGAACGCCCAGTGGTGGCCGCCCTCCGGCGGCCCCGAAGTCCTGCGCTGAACCAGACGAGCGCACCACCAGGCCGCCCCACCGGGCGGCCTTTTTCGTGCCCGGACCCTGGGGCGGCCCGAATCCGGAAGGAAGAAGGCAGATGATCAGGTTGTCCGGGATCACCCCGTCCGGCCACGTCCACGTCGGGAATCACCTGGGGGCCATTTCCCGCTGGGCGGACGAGGGCGGGCCGGACGACCTGTACTTCGTCTCCGACCTGCACGCCATGACGAACTCGCACAATCCGGCGAAGCTGCGTTCGATGGCGTCGGAGCAGCTGGCCGTGCTGATCGCGGCCGGGATCGAGCCGGACCGCGTGTTCGTGCAATCCGACATCGCCCGCGAGCTGGGCGCCCTCAACTGGGTCCTGGAGTGCACCTGCAACTACGGCGAGGCCGCCAGGATGATCCAGTTCAAGGAGAAGTCGAAGGGCCGGGCCGGGGTGCGGCTGTCCCTGCTGACCTATCCGGTGCTGATGGCGGCGGACATCCTGCTGCAGGGCGCGGACGAGGTCCCGGTCGGCGAGGACCAGCGGCAGCACGTCGAGCTGGCGCGGACGCTGGCGAAGCGGTTCAACTCCACCTACGGCGACGTGTTCACCATGCCGAAGGCGGTGCTGCCGCCCGCCGGCGCGCGGGTCATGGACCTCGCCGAGCCGACGCGGAAGATGTCGAAGTCGACGAAGGAGGAGGCCGGCGTGGTCTTCGTCCTCGACGAGCCCGACCAGGTCCGGCGGAAGGTCAAGCGCGCGAAGACCGACGGCGGGTCGAAACCGGCCTACGCGCCGGAGAGCAGGCCGGGGATGGCGAACCTGCTGGACATCCTCGCGGCGTGCACCGGGGAGAAGCCCGAGGTCCTCGCGGACCGGTTCGACTCCTACGGCCAGGTCAAGGAGGCCGTCGCCGAGGCGCTGATCGAGGAGCTGCGGCCGGTCCGGGAAGGCGCCTTGGCGCTGCTGAGCGATCCCGGTGAGCTGGAGCGGGTGCGCAAGGCGGGTGCCGTCCGGGCGGCGGAACGGGGTGAGCACCGGCTCCAGTCCGCGCTGCGGCTCATCGGCGCCGGCTGAAGAGGTCCGTGAAGGCCTCCTTCCCTACTTTGAGGGTAGGGAAGGAGGCCTTCACGGACTTGCGATCAGGGTGTGCAGGGCGGGTAGGAGGATCCGGTCGGCGGGCAGCCAGTCGAGGTCGTCGAGTTCGTGCGGCGCGATCCACCGGACGTCCTTGTGCTCCACAGCTCGCGGCTCGTCCCCCGCGCTGACCAGCGTCGCGGCGTAGATCCGCAGCACCTTGCCCTTCGGCAGCGGCACGTCCTCGCCGACCCGGCCCGCGACCGTCACCGTTACGTCCAGCTCCTCCAGGCATTCCCGCGCCAAGGCGGCTTCGTCGCTTTCGCCGTCTTCGACCCGTCCACCCGGCAGTTCCCATTGCCCGGCGTGGTCGGCGGGCCAAGCCCGCTGCTGCGCCAGCAGCTGTCCGTTCCGCACGATGGCGGCGCCCACGATCACCACGCGCTCACCCTACGACCGCGCATGCAGATCGCGGACGGTGGTTTCGCGTGATCAGACGGACGGCACGTCACGCGTGGCGCGAACAGCAGCACCTACTGAGGCCGCGCCGCCTGCCACACGACCTGGAATCGCGCCCCGCCATCGGGTGACTCACCGACGCGAACCCGGCCCCCTCGGCGCCGGACGGCCTCCGCGACCATCGCCAGCCCCAGCCCGGTGCCGCCGGAGGACCTCGCCCGCGAATCGGACACGCGGTAGAACCGGTCGAACACCCGCTCCCGGTGCTCGGGCGCGATCCCCGGCCCGTCGTCGTCGACCACCACCCGCACGGTGGACCGCGCCGCGAGCACCGACACCACGATCTGGCCGCGCGCGTACCGGCAGGCGTTGCGCAGCAGATTGCTCAGCACCAGCTCGACCTCGGCGTGCGTGGCGAGCGCCCACGCCGCCCCGACCGTGCCGCTCACCCGGATCTCCGGCGCGCCGGCGGGCATCCGCGCGACCGCGGCCCGCACCTCGCTCACCAGCTCGACGGGTTCCGCGGGCGGCACCTCCCCCGCGTCCGACCTCGCCAGCGCCAGCAGCCCGTCGAGCAGCGCGGAGAGCCGTTCCGCCTCCTCCAGGATGTCCGAAAGGGTCTCCTGCGAAAGTTCGGGATCGGGATTGGCGACCGCGACCTCGGCCTGCACGCGGATCGACGCGACCGGCGACCGGAGTTCGTGCGCGGCGTCCCCGGTGAACCGGCGAAGCCGTTCGGCGCCTTCCTCCTGCCTGGCCAGCAACGCGTTGAACTCCTCGGCCAGCGCGCGGAGCTCGTCGTGCGAATCCGGAAGCGGCAGCCGCGCGCCCCGCGGGAGCGCCCGCACCGAACCGCGCATCCGCGCCACCGGCCGCAGGGCGAACCGCACCAGCAGCCACGTCGCGATCCCGGCGCCCACCGCGCCGACGGACGCGACCACGAACAGCCACAGTCCGCCGGAGTGCACGGCGGTCGCGAAGCCGACCAGGCCCGCACCCGTCACGACGAGCCGTTGCTGTCCGTCGGGGGCGGTGACCACGGTGCCAGCCCAACGCCAGCTGTGCTCGCCACCGGTCGTGACCGATTCGCCGGCCTTCAGCGCGCGGACGTCCGCGGGGCCGAGGTTCGCGGGCGGGAGGCCGTCCACCGGGCCGCCGGCGGTGTCGAGGACGCGGACGGTGACCGCCGATCCCGAC
Source organism: Amycolatopsis sp. PSD-21 (assembly GCF_055561455.1). Lineage (NCBI taxonomy): Bacteria > Bacillati > Actinomycetota > Actinomycetes > Pseudonocardiales > Pseudonocardiaceae > Amycolatopsis > Amycolatopsis sp. PSD-21. The sequence goes on from NZ_CM145712.1 coordinate 7,874,802, forward strand.
GGCACCCGTCCCGCGGCGACGTCGGACTTCGCGGTCTCCAGCCGAGCACTCAGCTCATCGTCGACCGAGCCGATGAGAAGCGGCTGGAGGTTGTCCCCCGCGACCGCCGCCAGCCCGAGCAGGAAACCAAGCGTGACCGTGGCCGTGAGCAGGGTGATCCGGACCTCCAGCGATCGGCGGCGCCACCAAGACGGCGAGCCGATCACCCCTGTCCCGCCGGGGCGATCACTTCGTCGAGCTGCGGATCCGAGGCCAGGTAACCGTGTCCGCGCACGGTCCGGACCAGGGCGCCCGCGCCGACCGCGTCGAGTTTGCGGCGCACGTAACCGACGTAGACCTCGACGACGTTCCGGGTCGCGGCCTGTTCGTCACCCCAGACGGCGCGCAGCAGCTCGTCCTTGGTGACGACCGTTCCCGCCCGGCCGGCCAGCACCTCCAGCAGCGCGAACTCGCGGGGACTGAACGCCACTTCGACGCCGTCGTAGCGGACCTGCCGCAGGCTCCGGTCGACTTCGAGCGCGCCGATGCGCAGCGGCCCGCGGATGGCGTCCGGCGAGGCGCGCCGCAATACCGCGCGCACCTGCGCGACCAGGACGACGAACGAGAACGGTTTGACGAGGTAGCCGTCGGCGCCGAGGTCGAGGCCGTCCGCCTGGTCGACCTCGCCGTCCTTCGCGGAGATCATCAGCACCGGTGTGGTGACGCCGAGCGCGCGCAGGCGTTCGAGCACGCGGTAACCGGAAAGCCCCGGGAGCATGATGTCGAGCAGGACGACGTCGAAGGAGCCCGTCTGCGCGAGCCGCAGGCCGCTGGGCCCGTCGGCCGCCGTGACCACGTCCATGTCCTCGGCGCGCAGCCCCCGCTGCAACGCCTTGCGCACGCCGGGCTCGTCGTCGACCACCAGTACTCGAGGTTTCACGTCCCTCATCATTCACGCTTCGACCAGCTCACGCGCGACCTCTCAGCGCCATCTCAGCTCCGGCGGCGGAGTCTGAGTGGTGTCTCAGCGTTTCCGGGGAAGCGTTGTCGCCAAGACCCGAGCACACTGGGGTTCGGGGAAACAGGGAGAGACAGCATGGATCCGAAGAGGAAGGCCATCACCGCGGCGGTGGTGGGGACGGCTCTCGGCGTCGGCGGGCTCGTCGTCGTCGCGATGCCGGCCACCGCGGGCGACGCGCCCGTCTTGCCGCAGATCAGCGCCGAAGAGCTGGTGCAGTCGACGCTCAACGCGAAGCCGACGGCGTTCGACGGGAAGGTCAAGGTCAGCAACGACCTCGGCCTGCCGCAGGTCGGCGGCGCCCTGCCCGGTGTCTCGGCGCTCGACGTCGACTCGGCGCAGGTGTCGACCGACGGCGCGGGCAAGAGCAAGATCTCGCTCACCGAGGGCTCCAGCCAGCAGACCATCGTCCGCACCGGCCAGACCGTCTGGGAGTACAACTCCAAGGACAACTCGGCCACCAAGATCACCGTCCCGGACGGGCTGGCCAAGGAGCACCAGGACAAGAGCAAGGACGTCGACCCGGCGACGGTGGCGTCGGAACTGCTCGGCAAGGTGCGCGAGAGCAGCACGATCGCCGTCGACGGTACGGCCGCGGTCGCGAATCGCGCCGCGTACGAACTGGTGCTGACCCCGAAGCCGACCGAGCGGACCGTCCTGCGCGAGATCCGTGTCGCGATCGACGACCAGACCCGGATGCCGCTGCGGGTCACGGTGCTGGCCAACGGCACGTCCGCCCCGGCGTTCGAGGCTTCGTTCAGCGAGATCAACTTCGCGGCGCAGCCCGCGTCGAACTTCGAGTTCACCCCGCCCAAGGGCGCGAAGGTGACCGAGAAGACCGCCGAGGTCGAGCCGAAGGACCGTGAGCTGGCCGAGCGGGCGAAGTCCGAGATCAAGGTCGTCGGCGACGGCTGGGACACCGCCATCACCGGCAAGATCCCGGCCGACGCGCTGGCGAAGGCCGGCGAGGCCAAGGACGAGCAGGGCCGCCAGGTCGACCCGAAGGCGCTGCTTTCGCGGTTCGCCAAGCCGGTCAGCGGTGCCTGGGGCAGCGGCTGGCTGGTGACCACCAAGGTCGGCAGCGGCGTGCTGACCGACGACGGCCGCTACGCCGCCGGCGCGGTGCCGGAGCAGGTCCTCTTCGAGGCCTTGGCCGCGAAGTGACCACCACGTTCGAAGCCGGGGCGGACGCTTCCCAGGAGGCGTCCGCTCCGGCGGTACCCATGGCGGCCCGCACCAGGGGCCTGCGCAAGGTCTACGGCCGCACGGTGGCCGTGGACCACGTCGATCTCGACGTTCCCGAAGGCGCCGTGCTGGGGATGCTCGGCCCCAACGGTTCGGGCAAGACGACGACCATCCGGATGCTGCTCGGGCTCGTGCGGCCCACCGAGGGTGAGGTCGAACTCTTCGGCAAACGGATGCCCGACGAAGCGGCGCACGCGCTGCCCGACGTCGGCGCGCTCGTCGAAGGGCCGGGTTTCCACCCTTTTCTTTCCGGGCGGGAGAACCTGCTGCGCGTGGCCGCGGCCGAACCGCGGCTGGCCTCGGCGGGGATCCCCGGCGCGGTCGACGCGGCCCTTGAACGGGTCGGCCTGACCGGCGCCGCCACCCGGCGCTACAAGGGGTATTCGCTGGGGATGAAGCAACGGATGGGCCTGGCGAGCGCGCTGCTCGTGCCGAGGCGGATGGTCGTGCTCGACGAGCCGACGAACGGCCTCGACCCGGCGGGTACCAGGGAGATCCGCCGGATCATCGCCGAACTGCACGCCGACGGCGTCACCGTGCTGGTGTCGTCGCATCTGCTGGCCGAGGTCGAGGCGACCTGCACGCACGTCGCGGTGCTCCAGTCCGGGAACGTGATCGCCCAGGGCGAGCTCTCGGAACTGCTGGAGTCGGGGAACGCGGCGCTGCTGGTGCGCACGCCGGACGCCGAACTCGCGGTGGAGACGTTGCGGGAGAACAGGATCGGCAGCAGGCTCACGCCGGACGGCGTCCGCGTCGACCTGACCGCCGCCGAAGCCCCCGACGTGCTGCGTCATCTGGTGACGGCCGGGGTGGCCGTGCACGAGGCGGCGCGGGCGCGCACCGGACTCGAAGACCTGTTCGCCCGGCTGACCCAGCCGGAGTCCACTGTAGACGGTGAGGGGGAGTCGTGACCCACGCTCTAGCCGCGGCACCCGCGGCACGGACCGGGCAGGACAGTGTCGGGCTGCTCCGGTTGTACCGGGCGGAACTGCGCTGGATCTTCCGGCGGCCCCGCACGCTCGCCGTACTGGGCCTGCTCGCGCTGATCCCGGTGATCATCGGGGTCGCGCTGACGCTCGTCGACCCGACGGAGACGAGCGGCGGCGGTGGCGGCAACGGGGACGGCGCGCTGCTCGCGTCCGCGGTCAGCAACGGCTTCATCCTGCCGGTCGCGGCCCTGACCATGACGCTCGGACTGCTGCTCCCCCTCGCCTCGGCGATGGCGGGGGCGGACGCGATCGCCGGCGAGGCGGCCCACGGGACGCTGCGCGGCTGGCTGATCGCGCCGGTCGGCCGGGGCAGGCTGCTCGCGATCAAGGCGTTCGGCGTCGCGACGGTTTCGACGGTCGCCGTACTGGCCATGACGTTCACCGGTTTCGTCACCGGCCTGATCATCAGCGGCGCCGACTCGATGTTCACCCTCACCGGCTCGACGCTGAGCGTCTGGGACGCGCTGGGCCGCGTCCTGCTCGTGGCCGCGTGGGTGGTGCTGCAGCTGTGGGCGGTCGGCGCGGTCGCGCTGGCGATCTCGGCGTTCACCGAGCATCCGATGCTGGTCGTCGCCTCGGTGCTGGCCGGGACGATCGTGTTCACCATCCTCGGTTTCCTGGACGCGGTCTCGTGGCTGCATCCGTTCCTGCTCAACGAGAACTGGACGCAGGCACCCGCCTCGGTGCTGATGGACCCGGTGGACACCGCGATGCTCGGCGAAGGCGCGTTGCGCGCCGCCTGCTACATCGCCATCGGGCTCTCGATCGCCTACGCGCGTTTGACCACCCGGGACGGCTGACCTCCCGCGTTTCGTCCTCTGGATGCGGTACTTGCACACGCAAGGACCGCGTTCAGAGGACTAACCGCGGAGTTGGGCGACGCCGTCCGGGTCCAGGGCGAGCCGCACGGTGTCACCGGGGCGCAGATCGGCCGTCACCGGCGCGACGGCGTCCACTGTGGACAGATCGCCGCCGGGGGCGACCACGAGCCGCACGTGCTCCCGCCGGTGCACCACGGCGACGACCTCGCCCTCGGCACCCTCCGGGGCCACTCGCAGGCCGTGCGGCCTCAGCCCCAGCCGCACCGCGCCGTCCTCGACGTCGGGCAGCGTGACGTTGCCGAGCACGGTCCGCACCGTCCCGCCCGACGCCTCGCCGTCGACGAAGGTGGTCACGCCGAGGAACCGTGCGACGTCCTCGTCCACCGGCTGCCGCCAGACGCGGCGCACCGCGCCCTCCTGCCGGATCTCCCCGTCGTCGAGCACGGCGACCCGGTCGGCGAGTGTGAACGCCTCCTCCTGATCGTGAGTGACCAGCAGCGCGGTGATCTTGCTGCGCCGCAGCAGGGCCGCGAGGTCGATCGCCAGCTGTTCCCGCAGCCCGGCGTCCAAACCGGACAGCGGCTCGTCGAGTAGCAGCAACCGCGGTTCCGGCGCCAGCGCGCGGGCCAGCGCCACCCGCTGTGCCTGCCCGCCGGACAGCTCGGTCACCCTCCGCCGCTCGTAACCGGCCAGCCCGACGAGATCGAGCAGCGCCCGGATCCGTTCGGCGTGCTCGGCGCGGGGGACGTCGTGCATCCGCAGCCCGAAGGCGATGTTGGCGGCGACGTCCTTGTGCGGGAACAGCTGCCCGTCCTGGAACACCAGCCCGAACTCCCGCCGGTGCACCGGGACACCGGAGAGGTCCTCGCCGTCCCACCGCACGGTGCCCGACGTCAGCGGCTCCAGCCCGGTGATCGCCCGCAGCAGCGTCGACTTCCCCGATCCGGACGGGCCCAGCAGGGCCAGCACCTCGCCGTCGGCGATGTCCAGCCGGGCGTCCTTCACCGCCGCGAAGGTTCCATAGTGGACGGTCAGCTCACGTACCGACAGCGACACTAGAACTCCCCTACCGAATTCTGCCCGCGGACCGCGCCGAACCGGTCGATCAGCACCACCGCCACCACGGTCACGATCATGAGCAGCGCGCAGGCCGCGTAGGCCATCTGGTTGTTCAGCTCCCCCGGCCGCGAGATCAGCGTCGCCACGGCGACCGGCAGCGTCGGCGCGTCCGGCCTGGCCAGGAAGCTCGTCGCGCCGAACTCGCCGAGCGCGACCACGTAACCGAAGCCGGCCGCCGCGACCAGCGAACGCGCCGCCAGCGGGAGATCGATCTCGCGCCACACCCGGCCGGGGCTCGCTCCTAGCGTCGACGCGGCCTGCCGCAGCCGGACGTCGACCGAGCGCAGCACCGGCAGCACCATCCGCACGATCAGCGGGATGATCACCAGCGCCTGCGCGAGCGGCACCAGCAGCGGCGACGTCCGCAGGTCGCCCGGCAGCGCGTCGAGCGTGACGAGATAACCGAAACCGACGGTCACCGCGGACACGCCCAGCGGAAGCATGAGCGCGGCGTCCATCGTCTCGCCCATGCCACGGGCCAGCCTGCCCGGCGTGCGGCGTAGCGCCACCAGCACGACCGAGGCCAGGACACCGACGATCATCGCGAGCGTCGTGGCGTCGAACGCCGTCCGCAGCGACATCGACGCCGCGTCCCAGCCCGAGACCTGGAGCGCGCCGCTGGTTCCCTGCCCGGCGAGACCGGCGTACCCCGCGAGGCTCCAACCGTCCGAAGTGGACACGGACTCGACAAGCAACGCCACGATCGGCGTCATCAGAAGCGCGACCACCGCGAGCCCGGCGGACACCGCCCACCACTCGCCACCCCTCGGCCGCCGGGCCGTCTCGCTCCGCGAACGCAGGCGGACCGCGTTCTCCCGGCGCCGCCTGGCCAGCGCGCCGACGACCAGCGCGGCGACGACGGCGGCGAACTGCACCAGCGACAACGCGGCCGCGCCGGAGAGGTCGAGCAGTTCGACCGTGCGCAGGTAGATCTCGGTCTCCAGGGTGCGGTACTTCGCCCCGCCGAGGATGAGCACGACCCCGAAACTGGTGGCGCAGAACAGGAACACCACCGCGGCCGACGACGCGACGGCCGGGGCGAGCGCGGGCAGCGTCACCGAGCGGAAGGCACGCCACGGCGACGCGCCGAGTGCCCGCGCCGCGTCCACGGTGCGCGGATCGAGATGGCTCCACAACCCGGAAACCGTGCGCGCGACGACGGCCACGTTGAAGAAGGCGTTGGCCAGCACCAGGGGCAGCAGCCCGCCGTCGGGCCAGAGCGCGCGGAACGCCAGGCCGACCACGACCGTCGGCAGCACGAACGGCACCAGCACGAGCGTCCGGACCAGCGAAACCCCCGGCAGCCGCACCCGCGCGAGCAGGAACGCGACCGGCAGGCCCGCCAGCACCGCCACGATCGTCGAGACCCCGGCACTGGCGACGGTGAACCCGGCGAGTTCCCAGGTCAGCGGGTCACCGATGGCCGCGCCGACCCCGCCGGAGCCGAAACCGCGCGCGACGATCGCCGCGACCGGCCAGGCGAAGAACACCACGAGGAAACCGAGCGGCAGCACGGCGAGCGCCGCCAGCCCGGCTCCGCGGAAAGTCGGCCTGGTCGAACTCAGCCTTCGAGTAGCGTGCGCCACTGGGCGATCCACTGCTCGCGCCCGGCCTGGATCTTGGCCGGTTCGAGCGTCTTCGGCTGCTGCGGCTGCGGCGCGGCCTGCGCCCAGCCCTGCGGGAGCTCGACTCCCTGACGGGCCGGGTACACGTACATGTTGCTCGCCACCGTCACCTGGAACTGCTGGGACAGCAGGAAGTCCACGACCTTGCGGGCCTTCTCGACCTGCTTGCCGCCCTTCAGCACCCCCGCGTACTCGACCTGGCGGTAGCAGGTGTCCAGCAGCGCCTTCGTGCGCGGCTTGCCGTCGTCGCCGATCTCGGCGGCGGGCGAAGAGGCGTAGGAGACGACGATCGGGCGCGGGCCCTTGCCCGAGGAACCGGAGAATTCCTTGGAGTAGGCCTCTTCCCAGCCGCTGACCACCTTGAGACCGTTGGCCTTCAGCTGGGTCCAGTACCCCTGCCAGCCCTGCTCGCCGAACTGGGCGACGGTGCCGAGCAGGAACGCCAGACCGGGCGAGGACGTCGCGGCGCTCTCGGCGACCATCAGGTCCTTGTACTTGGCGTCGGCCAGGTCCGCGAACGACTTCGGCTCCGGGATCCCCTTGTCCGCGAAGTACCGGGTGTCGATGTTGACGCAGACGTCGCCGAGGTCGACCGCGGAGAGCCGGTGCTCGGGGTCGATGGAGTAGCGCTGCGGGCCGCGATCGGCCTCCGGGCTGGTGTACTGCTCGAAAACGCCCTCGGTGAGCGCGCGCGAGGCGAACGTCGAGTCGATGCCGTACGCGACGTCCCCGATCGGGTTCGCCTTGGTCAGCACCAGTTTGTTGGTCAGCGCGCCCGCGTCCCCCTGCTTGAGCACGGAGATCTTGATCCCGGACTGCCGCTCGAACGCGTCGAGGACCTCCTGCGGGGCGAGCCACGAGTCGTGTGTCACGAGCGTGACCGTCGCCGGCGCCTGCGGGTCGTTCCCCGTGTTCCCGGAGAGCGAGCAGCCCGCGACGAGGGCGGCCACCGTGCCAGCCGCAACGACCGTGCGGAGGGCGCGTTTCATCTAGCCTCCTGCGTTCTTCAAGGGGGGACCCGTGGCAAACGTGCAGCGTAGCCGACGGCGTACCACCATGGAGTCATGGCGGAAATCTTGAACGACCAGCAGGCCGACGAAGCCGTGACCAAGCTCTCCGGGTGGACCCGTGACGGCGTGACGATCGAGCGGACGGCGAAGCTGCCGAGTTTCCCGAAAGCCATCGAGGCGGTGGACAAGGTGGCCGAACTGGCGGAGGCGGCCGACCACCATCCCGACATCGACATCCGCTGGCGGACGGTGACGTTCCGGCTCAGCACGCACTCCGCCGGAGGGCTGACGGAGAAGGACTTCTCCCTCGCGTCGCAGATCGACGGGGTACTCGACGGCATGTGACGTCCGCGACGATCGCGCCACGACTCCGCTTCTCGGACGTCTTCCCCAGTAGGGACACAACGAGAAAGGACGAGTGATGACGCAAGCGATCGTGGTGGGGTTCTCGGCGTTCGGCGCGATGGTGGCGGCCGCTGCCGGAGTGCTCTGGTACACGGCGCGCGATCGGCATCACCAGCACGATCAGTGACGTTGATCACACCGGCGTCCGGCAGGTAACGCGGAGCCTGATCAACGCGCTGTTCCCGGCGGACCTGTCGCTTCTCTCCCCCGGGGAACCGCCGTGAACAACGCCTCCATCACCGCCGCCCAGCGCGCCTGGGTGACCACGTTCGCCGCCGCCATCACGCTGCTGACGATCGTCGTGCTCGGCCTGCTCGGCTAATCCTTCAGCCCGAGTAGGCTTCGCGGGCGGCGACCAGCTCCGGAAGGTGCTTCGCCGCCCATTCACGGCATGCCTCCATCGGCTCGAACAACGTCCGGCCGAGCGAGGTGAGCTCGTACTCCACCCGCGGCGGCTTCTCGTCGTACGCCGTCCGCGTGATCATGCCGTCGCGCTCCAGAGCCCTCAGGGTCTCCGTGAGGACCTTCGGCGTGACTCCCCGCAAGGGCACCCGCAGTTCGGAGAACCGGCGCGGCCCTTCTTCCAGGCACTGCACGACCAGACCCGCCCATTTGTCGCCGATCCGGAACGGGGTCAGGTTCGACGGGCAACCGGGCGCGAACATGTCGGGACTCAACGGCTTCACCCGTCCGAAGTTACCCGTGCGGCCCCTTCCGCCGTCGTTCGTCGGCCGGCAACCGGCGAGCGACCTCGGCCAAAGCCACCGTGTACAGCCATTACGGCGACAAGGAGAGCCTGTTTTCGCGAGGCGGTCTCCGCGTCGGCGGACCGAGCTCATGGGTGCTGCGACGGCTGCTCGCGGCCGAGACGGGCCAGTTCCCCGACCTGCTCGACGTCATCCACACGCGCGCGGCGGACCGCGTGGCCGAAGCACTGGCCGACCGGCTCGCCCGCCTGACCGTCTCCGGGCACCTTCGAACCGCGGACCCGCTCTTGGCCGCGGATCAGTTCTTCGCGCTGCTGTCCGGTCCGGCCGACAAGCGGGCGAGGCTCGGCACCCGCCGCACTCCCGACGCCGAACTTCGCGCCATCGCCGAGGCCGCCGTCGGCACCTTCCTGAAGGCCTTCGGCGCCTAAGACAGAGGAAACGTCACGGAAAGGAAAAAGGGGACGATCGGAGGTTGCTCTCCGGGCCTCGTGACTCTTAGCTACTCGAACGAGTTTTCTTCGAGAAGTGAGGGGTGTTCCATGGCAGGTCTGCGCAGACGTGAGGTGCTCGCGGGCGCGGTGGCACTGGCGGGCGCGGCGACGATCGGGCTGAACCCCGGCACCGCCGCCGCGGCCACGCAGCAACGTCCGGGCGCGCAGTTCCCGCCGTCGCTGGAATTCGGCGACTACCCGGTGGTCGCGCGAGTGCGGTCGCGGCGGGCACTGGAGCACCTGCGGGTGCTCAGCGACAAGATCGGCCCCCGGATCGCCGGCACCGAAGGCGAACTGCGAGCCAGGGACTACATCGCGAAGGTGCTTCGGGACCTTCGCTACCAGGTCACGCTGCAGCCGTTCCCGATCGCCGACAAGTTCCTGGGCGGCCTGTCGATCGGGCGCGACAGCTGGCAGACCGGCTCGTCGCCGCAGGGCCTGCAGGACGTCACGCGCGAGGCCGTCGTCGTCGACGCCGGTGACGGCAGCACGCTTCCCGACGACCTGACCGGCAAGATCGTGCTGATCGCCGCCGTGACCAACAAGGCCGACGCGTACCTGACGGCCGCGCAGCGCGGAGCGGACGCCGTGCTGCTCGGCCGGATCGGCGCGGACCCGGCCCGCAAGCTGTCGGCGTTCTCCCCGACGCTGGCCACCCCGGTCACCATCCCGGTGCTCGGCCTGGCCCAGGTGCAGGTGGAGCGCCTGCGCGAACGGCTCGCCAAGGGCTCGGTCACGGTGAAGGCGACGGCCACCCACCACAAGAACCTGACGTCGTACAACGTCATCGCCGAGCGGCCCGCCACGTTCCCCGGCAAGGACGACGGCGTGGTCATGGTGACCGCGCACTACGACAGCGTCCCCGGCTCCCCCGGCGCCAACGACGACGGCAGCGGCACCGTGCTGTGCCTGGAACTGGCGCGCGTCCTGCGCCACCTGCCGACGAACAAGACGCTGCGGTTCGCGCTGTGGGGCTCGGAGGAGTACGGGCTGATCGGTTCGCGGCACTACGTCAAGAACCTGTCCGACCCGGAAGCGAAGCGGATCGCGGGCTGCTTCCAGAACGACATGGTCGCCACCAGCTGGGACCCGGCGGTGACCTACTGGCTGCTTTCGGTCGACGGCGCCGACAACGCCACGACCGCGGCCGTCAACGCCGCCGCCAAGCGGCTCGGCTACGACCCTCAGGTCAAGGGCCCGGTGGCCCGCGGTTCGAGCGACCACGTGCCGTTCTTCGAGCGCGGGATCGCGTCGGGCAACTTCAGCTGGCGCGGCGAAACCGGTCCGGCGCTGCTGGAGCCGACGTATCACACGCCGGAAGACACCATCAAGGACAACGTCTCCCTCGAGCGGCTTCAGGTTTCGCTGGAGCTGATCGGTTCGGCGGCGTACAGCCTGCTGCGGAAGTGAGCCTCGCCGGGTGTCCTCGATGCTCATCGAGGACACCCGGCGGTCCTCAGCGTGAGTAGTCCACCGCTTCCAAGGCGATCGGGGCCGGATTCCTCGCGACCCAGGCGACGGCGAGTTCGCTCAAGCGATCGAGCTGTCCGTCCCCACCGCGGCCGGACCTGACCTGCTTGGCGATCTCCTTGGCCTCTTGGAGTTCTTCCTCCCCGAGAGGCTCGCCCTGTGCCAGGAAACCCGGGAAGGCGTCGGCCATCGCACGATAATCGCGGTCCCAGTTCGCCCCGCCGTTCCGGAACATCTCGTCGGAGATCCGGCCGGTGACGCGGACGACCTCGCACTGCACTGTCTCGCCCGCACCTCTCGACGGCACGAGGAACTCCCAAAGCGCCTTGTGCCGCTCCTGCCAGGTTCCGCCGGGAACGACGATCGGTGACACCCCATCGTGCTTCGACCGCCGGGCTACGGGCTCGACCTCGAAGATCCGGTACAGCTCGCTGAGCGCGGCGTCGGTCTCTTCGAGAAGGTCGCGGTTGAAGGTCTCGCGGTGGAACTCGAACCCACTGCCGATCCGCTCGACCTTCCGGCGCATCTCGGGCGTGATGCTCGCCCCGCGTTCGAGCAGCAGCTTCGCGATCTCGGCGGACTCCCGGAGATAGGCGTTCTCCGTACTGATCAGGCAGCACATCAGCAAGGTGTTGCCGCGCCTGTCGAGCACCTCGGTCGAGGCCCCGTGCTCGATCAGTACTCGTGCCGCCTCGACCCTCAGCCTGCCCACGGCGGCCCCAAGCGGTGTTTGCCCGTAGATGTCGGCCGCATCGACGTCCGCGCCGAGCGAGAGCAGCAAGGGAATCTGCTTCGGAGCACCGCGGGAAGCCCGCGCGTGAAGCGGTGTCCTGCCGTAGCTGTCCGGGGTGTCGACGGCGAGCCCCTGCCCGGTCAGCCAGACGATGAGCTCGTCCGGGCACGCCGGGAAGCCGATGGCGGTGCCCTTGGAATAGCCGCCCCGCGCGTCGAGCTCGCATTTGCCGAAGACGGCTTTGAGTTCCTCCACCGAGGCCGAGGTCAGCATCTCCTCGAAGTCCTTGGGAAGGGTCTTCCGCTTCCGTGCCATCGTGCTTCTCCTCAGTCGAACTTCGGGCGCAGTTGTTCGCGCATCTGCCGGAAGTTCTTCGGCTTCACGGCCCAACGATCCTCGTCGGTGTCCTCGAAGGTGACCTCGTGCTTCCCTGCCGTCCGGTCGTACTGCACGAGGATCTTCACCGGCAGCCTCTCACCCAGGTACGCGTTCACCGCCGCTTCGATGCCCGACCACTGGCAGGACACGGGCGTGATGACGCCGCCGGGCGAGTACGCGTACCCGTACACACTGCGAAACCCTTCGCCGAACTCCAGGATGATCGCCAGCGATTCCCAGCCGTCCACCGATCCCGGCAGGTCCGCGGCTTCGACCAACGATCCGATGAGATCGACGGTGGTGTCGTCCGTCACTGTTCCCCCTTCGCTCGCTGCAGGTCGAGGAACTTCCGCATGACTTCGGAGACCTCCGGTTCCTCGTCCGCCGGCGAGATGTCGGCGTCGTCGATGTGGAACCGCCGCAACAGTTCGAGGGCGGCGTCGCTGACGAGGAGGTCGACGACCGTTTCGAGCACGAAATCCTCACCGCCCTCCTCCGTGCCGGTGGGGATGAGCCGCTCCCAGTCACGGGGAAGGCCGAGGTGGCTGTAGAACATGTCGAACTGTTCTTCGGTGGTCACCACCACCTCGCCGAGCTCGTAGCCGGTGAGCGGCGATTCCCTGAGCGCGTCGGCGAGCCTGCCGGTGACGATCCAGTACCCGCTAGTCGTGACGATGTCGTCGCCGAGCCAGCCGGCGAACTCGTAGTGCAGCGGGCCGACGAGTGGTTCGGACCCGCGCCGCGGGTCGTAGTCGATACCGGGACCGAGGCCTCCGGCGACCTCGGGTTCGAAACGGGCTCCGGCCGCGCGATACGCCCGCATGAACTCGCTCGCGGGGAGTGCGGCGAAACCACCGCTCGTGGAGAGCAGGGAGTCTTCGTCGTAGGTACCCGTCGCCTCGGCCGCCCAGTCTCGCTTGGCGTCGCACCAGCGGTACCAGTCCGCCGCGAAGTCCGTGCGCGCCAGGACACGGGCGAGCGGTGAGAGGGCGGGGCTCGTCATGCGGTTCATCCTCGGTCCGTGGCGGCGTGCTCGAATGGCCGCATGAAGAAGACGAAACGCGGGCCACTGCGGTTCCTCGTGATCGCCCGCACGGCACCCGGGCGTCCCCCACACCCGATGGAGGTGGCCGTGCACCCGGCCGGCGCCGCTTCCCGCGTCTCGATCTCGGTGGGACCGCATCCGGTGAACGCGGGTGGGCAGGTCGCGCTCTCCGCGGTGCTCGACGAGTCCCGGACCGGATTCGATCCGTACTGGGCGGAGCAGTTCGACGAGGCGGATCTGCACTGGGTGGTGCCGTATCTGGTCCGTCTCCAGTCCGGGGAGGACACGACGGACGAGATCGTGGCGGCCTACACGGCGCGGCACGGCAAGGCACCGGCGAGGATGTTCCAGGATCGCTACGGCGTGTGATCAGACGACTTCGGGGCGAGCCCACGCCGCGAGGCGCTGGGCCCCTTCCTCGTAGGCGACAGCCCCGGTCGCCGTCGCGATCACGAGCTCGTACGCGTCGTCCTCCGGCGCTTCCAGGTCAGCACCGTTGAGGCCGTAAAAAACGAAGACCGCCATCCAGCCCAGCCGCTTGTTGCCGTCGATGAGCGGGTGGTTGCGGACGATCGACTCCAGCAGGACCGCCGCTTTCTCATGCAGGCTCGGATAAGCGTCCTGTCCCATCAGCGACGACTGCGGCCGATGCGCCGCCGCGTCGAGCAAGCCCAGATCCCGAATTCGGGAAACACCCAGGTCGGCCGCGAGTGTGAGCAGGTCGTCCAGGGACAGGTACTCGATCTTCACTGCGCCAGGCGATCGAGCAACGACGCGTAACGCGCCCGCCCGTCACGCGACAGGGCACGCACTCGATCGTCACGGACGGACCGGGCCGCGGCGTCGGTGATCGCGCGCACGATCGCTTCGTGCTTGCTCACCCCGTTGGCCTCGGCGAGCAAGGCCAAAGCGCGCTCCTGCTCTTCGTTCAGCCTCAACGTCATCGCCATGAGCTCATGATACCACTTCGGTATCATGATCAAGTCCACTCAGGCGTCGGGCTTCCAGGAGCGTGCGCGAAGAGCCTCGAAGTCGCCGTCGATGAACTCCTTGGCGATCGCGAGCGCCTCGTCGCGGTCGGCATAGTCAAGACTGCCAACGACTTCTCCGCCGCGTTCTGCCTGCTGGAAACAGACGGAGCGGCGGGTGAACTCGACGAACCAATCGTCGCTGTCGTTGATGTCGACGACGACGTGCTCGGCATCGTCGTCGTCGTTGAGCGCGTCCAGCAGGGCGGCGAAGGCCTCGACGGAGATGTCGTCTTCGATCTGGACACCCCAACGATCGATGAACCAGACGTCGCGATCAGCACCCATGCCCTTGCCTCCGTGGGGAATCCAGCTCCGCCGCGGCCCTCCCAGCGGGGAGGCCGATCCTATGTCGGCCTCCGCACCACCGAGGAGCGAACGGCGACAATGGCGCCATGGATCTTGAACTCCGCGCGTGGGCACGCGATTGGTCCGATCGACTCAGATCGGCGCTCGAGCAGGCCATCGCGACGGTCGCAGGACAGCTGCCGCCGGACGACGTGGCAGGCGTCGGCATCGCGACCGACGCCGACGCCACGTCGATCGTCGCCTTCGCCCACTCGCGGCGGCACCTCGACGAGATGATCGCCGAGGACCCGGAGTTCGCCATCGACGCGAGATGGCACCTCGGCGAATGGGACATGGACATCCGCGGCGCCGAGGGGATCGACGACCCGCTGGAGCCGGTCCGCGCCGAGGCGGAACGGGTGAAACGACGCTGCACCGATTCGGACCTTCGCGAGTTCCGGAGGACGGTGTGGGACTCGATCTCACAGGCGTTGACGGCCTCGGTCGCCGCCGGGTTCTTCGAGCAGTGGCCGAACGCGGTGCGGGCCTTCCTGCCGCTCGACGCCGACGTCTCGGAAGCCGACATCGCGCGGTGGAACGCCGCGCTGAACGGTCAGGCCGAAACCGCGGAGTTCCGGGAATTCCTGCAGGTCGACATCAGACGTTGAAGCGGAACTCCACCACGTCACCACACTGTGCAACATGCAGCTCCCGCAGATGACTGATCACCAAGAGTTAGGCCAACGGCGACGGCTGATCGATTCAAGGCGCACGCGGAGCCTTGCCGCAGCGTCGCGGCCAGGCAGCAGCTCACCGAGTGCCCCAGGGCCCGCGCATAAGTAGAGCTACTTACCTGACCTTGAGTAGCCCTCCCCGACCTGGGCGGATGTGGTTCACAGGTAACCGACTGTTGTCGTAGGGTCACGGGGACAGCACACGCGTCACCTTGGGAGGGTGTGGCAGATGGCTGGGTATGAAGCTGTACTTGGAGAGATCGACGAAGCGAGCAAGGCCGCCGGAAGGTTGGTCGATGACGCCCGCGGGCTCGACACCGCCGGCGTCGTTCCGGAAGGCGACGCCGGACTTCCGGGCACTCGTTCGGCAGGCAAACTGGCCGCGTTGAAGTCCGCCTGGTCGGGCAAGGGCCGGCGCTGGGCCGGAGCCTGGGAGGCATACTCCGGCGACTTGGGCAAGGCCGCGGCGAACTACCGCGCCAACGAGGCGGCCGCTCAGCAAGATCTGCATGCCACGGTGGCTCACGGCGGGCCGAAGGCCAGCTGATGGTGTCCTGGGGAGACCTTCGACGCTGGAATCCGAGCGTCCTTTCCGACATGTCGGCCGCGCTTAACGGCAAGTACCTGCAGCTGCTTGCGTGCTCCGAAGACTTCGAGGACGCCGCGATGCCGAGCGGCTGGTCAGGTACCGCGGCCATCGCGGCGGCCGGAGCATCGAAGCGCTTAATCGAAGAAGGCAAGGAGTGGGCGGCCGAGATCGCGGCGATCCGCCGAGCCAGTGGCGACGTGGCGGATGCGGCCACCGGTGTTCTGGCCGGCTTCAAGGAAGCCGAGGGCCTGGCCAAGGCGCACAACTTCTCGATTGGGGACGACGGCGCCATCACCGACCATGGCCTGCCGCCGGACATTCCAGAAGAGCAACGCGAAGACGTCGAGCGCGAGCGCAAGGCCGTGGCCTCGGAACTAGGCGAACGTGTGAAGCAGACGCTGCTCTCGGCCGAGGACGTCGACAACGACTTCTGCGCCGTGCTCGACCCGGCGATCAACGGGCACACCATCGACGCCAGTGGCGAGGGCACCAGCTTGGCCGCGGCCGGAAACGCCGGCGAGGCACTCGGCTCCTTATCCATCCCTGCCCCGCCCGCCGTCGACGCGGGCCCGGCGGCCAACGCCGCCTGGTGGGACTCCCTCTCAAAGCAGCAGCAAGAGCGCCTGATCAAGGATCACCCGGGGTTGGTCGGCAACCGGGACGGTGTGGCGGCGTGGGCCAGGAGCAAGGCGAACATCGCGCTCCTGGCAGACGAGAAGCAGAAGCTGCTCGACGAGCGCACCGAGCTCATGCGCCACGCGCCCGCAGACTTGAGCCGGGATGTCCCGAGTGTGCACAAGTATCAGGAACAGCTCACCAAGCTCGACGAACGGCTTGCGGCTCTGAACAAGGTCGAAGGCATCATGGTGGGGCCGGACGGTAAGCCGCTGCCGAACCGGCAGCTCATGTCGCTCGACGTGACCGGCGACAAGGTGAAGGCCGCGGTGGCCAACGGGGATGTCGACACGGCGAAGCACGTCGCTGTCTTCACGCCGGGTATGAACTCCGCGGTTGAGACGAACCTCGATGGCTACGTGAATGACATGCAGAGCGTGCGCGAGAGCGCCAACCGCATGGTGGGCGACCTCAGCGGCAAGTCGGTCGCGACGGTGACCTGGCTCGGCTACGAACCGCCCGCGACCGACAAACTCGGCGACTACGCCGACGTCATCAGCGGTGGCGCGGCACAAGACGGCGCCGAAAAGCTGGCCCGCTTCGACCAAGGGATCAACATGTCCCGACCGGATGACCCGCACCTCACTGCGCTTGGCCACTCCTACGGCTCGCTGACCACCGGCATTGCCCTGCAGAGCGACACCGGCGTCGACGACGCCGTGTTCTTCGGCTCGCCCGGCATCTCCGACCAGCCCTATGGAGACGGCATCGGCGGTCGCTCGATCGACCGGCTGCACGTTCCCGAAGGCCACGCCTACACGCTCGAGGCGGACGGTGACCCAGTGGCCGACGTCGGCAACATCACGCACGGGCGGTTCGGCGAAGACCCCGGCAGCATGGAGGGCATGAAGCAACTGGCGACTCACGGAGCGACATCGCTACTCGACGGCCGGCCGCTGGCGGCTTCTTCAGGGCACAGCGAGTACACGCTGACCACGCCTGATGGCACCGACAGCACCAGCAAGTACAACATGGCGGCGATCGTTGCCGGCCGCCCCGATCTGACCATCTCGAAGTAAGTCCAGTCATCTCGAAGTAAGCTCAGGTGAAACTCATGAAGCGCGCTGCTCGAACCATCAGCTGGATTGCCGGGACGGCGGTCGCTGTCCTGCTCACCAGCACGGCGTGCGACAGCAGCCCGGACTACCTCGACAACGACCACAGCAAGGACGGCATGTCGGCCCAGCAGCAGTTCACCGAACTTCTCAAGCGGCCGGACGCCAAGCAGGCCCAGGCGAAGTACGACCAAGCGCTCACCGACCTGCGCGCCAAGCTCACGGAAGCCACTGGCTTCTCCGCGTGGCAACAGGGCACCGTGGCCGAGATATCGCCCGGCTGCAACGCTTTCCGCGCGGTCGATGTCCACGATGTGTACACCGCCTACACCACGTGGGGCCTGCCGGACGTCATTCCTGAAGCCAGCTGGGCGAAGACGACGCAGGCACTCACCGAAGCCGCAGGCAGGCATGGCTTCACGAAGAAGGGCTTCGAGGTGAACCAACCCCAGTTCCGCGAGTTCCACCTGCTTGATGACTTCGGAGCGGATCTGACGCTTTCAACCTCAACCGGCACCACGACCGGCACCAGCACCATGCTCACGCTGAAGACTGGGTGTCACCTGTCGGCCGAGGCGCACACGCGGGGTACGCCTCGGCCCAGCGGAAGTTAGCGTTGACTCTGGAACAGAGGCAGGCGGTGTACGGCCGCCTCGAAGAACACTGGGAATTCGATCGTCATCGCCGGTTCTTCGGTGGCTCCTTCATGGAGGTGTGCGGACCCACGACGGCGGCCAGCACGGCAACACACGGGACGTTTGGCTGATCACAGCTTGGAGCGCGCGTTCGAGGTCGG
Organism: Amycolatopsis sp. PSD-21; assembly: GCF_055561455.1. Lineage (NCBI taxonomy): Bacteria > Bacillati > Actinomycetota > Actinomycetes > Pseudonocardiales > Pseudonocardiaceae > Amycolatopsis > Amycolatopsis sp. PSD-21. The sequence continues at coordinate 7,893,005 of NZ_CM145712.1, forward strand.
CACTGATGCCGTCGGCAACAGCACCGCGAACCGCGTCGAGATCGTTGACCGAGACCGGGTGTACGGAGCCGGAAGTAGAGCCAATACCTCCTGGAGTTCAGGATCGGCCGTATCAATTTGAATGTCTGGCTCGGAGATCGAGGTGGCCTGTTCAATACGCTTGGCATCGTGCAGGAAGCCTCGCGGGCTTCCTGCACGGTTACACCTTCTTGGTGTGACTAGACGTTGAAGCGGAACTCCACCACGTCGCCATCGGCCATGACGTAGTCCTTGCCCTCCATGCGCACCTTGCCCGCGGACCGGGCGGCGGCCATGGAGCCGTTCTCGACCAGGTCGTCGAACGAGACGACCTCGGCCTTGATGAAGCCGCGCTCGAAGTCGGTGTGGATGACACCCGCGGCCTGCGGGGCGGTCGCGCCCTGCGGGATCGTCCAGGCGCGCGACTCCTTGGGGCCCGCGGTCAGGTACGTCTGGAGGCCGAGGGTGTGGAAGCCGGCGCGCGCCAGCGAGTACAGGCCGGGCTCGTGCTGGCCGACGGACTCCAGCAGCTCGCGCACGGACTCCTCGTCGTCCAGTTCGAGCAGTTCGGCTTCGACCTTGGCGTCGAGGAAGACCGCGTCGGCCGGGGCGACCAGCTTGGCCAGCTCCTCGCGGCGCGACTCGTCGGTGAGGATGCCTTCGTCGGCGTTGAAGACGTAGAGGAACGGCTTCGTGGTGAGCAGGCTCAGCTCGCGCAGCGCCTCGAAGTCGACCTCCTTCTGCGCCTGGAAGAGGGTCCGCCCGGCGTCGAGGATCTCCTTGGCCTTGACCGCGTTGTCGAGCGCGGGCTTGTTCTCCTTCTTCGTCCGCGCTTCCTTCTCCAGCCGCGGCAGCGCCTTCTCCAGGGTCTGCAGGTCGGCGAGGATCAGCTCGGTGTTGATCGTCTCGATGTCGCTGCCCGGGTCGATCCGGCCGTCGACGTGGATCACGTCCGGGTCGTCGAACACGCGGATGACCTGGCAGATCGCGTTGGCCTCGCGGATGTTCGCGAGGAACTTGTTGCCGAGACCCGCCCCCTCGGAAGCGCCCTTCACGATGCCCGCGATGTCCACAAAGGACACGACGGCGGGCACGATCCGCTCGGAGCCGAAGATCCCGGCGAGCTTGTCCAGCCGCGGATCCGGCAGCGGAACGACACCGACGTTGGGCTCGATCGTCGCGAACGGGTAGTTCGCCGCGAGCACGTCGTTGCGGGTCAGCGCGTTGAACAGGGTGGACTTGCCGACGTTGGGCAGGCCGACGATGCCGAGGGTGAGACTCACGGGCCAGAAGTCTACGTGCCGCCCGCCGCCCCATCCGCCGAGGCCTTGATCGCCGTGTCGGATTTCCGCCAGCCGCGCCCCCGACCTGGTGGCACGATCGATGTCATGACCGAGCAGACCTTGGCCGAACGGGCCGTGTGGCGCGACACCGAACGGTGTTACCGCGCCGTCGCCGCCCGTGATTCCCGGTTCGACGGCCAGTTCATCATGGCCGTCTCCACCACCGGGATCTACTGCCGTCCGTCCTGCCCCGCGTCGACGCCGAAGCAGCAGAACGTCCGCTTCTACCCGACGTCGGCGGCCGCACAGGCGAACGGCTTCCGCGCCTGCCGCCGCTGCCTGCCCGACGCCGTCCCCGGCTCACCCGATTGGGATATCCGGGCCGACCTCGCCGCGCGGGCGATGCGGCTCATCTCGGACGGGACCGTCGAACGCGACGGCGTCCCGGGGCTCGCGCGGCGGCTCGGCTATTCCGAACGGCAGCTCGGCCGCGTCCTCACCGCCGAACTCGGCGCCGGACCGCTGGCGCTGGCCAGGGCCCATCGGGCGCACTCGGCGCGGCTGCTGATCGAGATGTCCGGGCTCCCGCTGACCGACGTCGCGTTCGCCGCGGGTTTCTCCAGCGTCCGCCAGTTCAACGAGACGATCCGAGAGGTCTTCGCGACGACGCCTTCGCAGCTTCGCGCCGCGAGCCTTCGCCGTCGCAAGGCCGAGGAGTTGCCGACCGGGACCCGGTTGAGCCTGCGATTGCCGTTCCGCAAGCCGTTCGACGCGGCCGGCGTGCTGGACTTCCTGGCCGAGCAGGCCGTACCCGGCGTCGAGCATGTGACGCGCGACGATTCCGGAGTGACCGGATACGGGCGCACGCTGCGGCTCGCGCACGGCACCGGTGTCGTGTGGCTGACCGCGAAGGACGACCACGTCCGCTGCGACCTGCGGCTCGCCGACCTGCGCGACCTGAGCAGCGCGGTGGCCAGGGTGCGGCGGCTGCTCGACCTCGACGCCGACCCGGAGGCGGTCGCGCGGGTCCTCGGGGCCGACCCCGCCCTCGCGCCGCTGGTCGAGACGATCCCCGGGATCCGGGTGCCCGGCACTGTCGACGGCGACGAGCTCGTGCTGCGCGCGATGCTCTCCCCCGCCGAGGCGGCCGAGCTAGCCGAGAGCCTCGGCGAGCGCCTGCCCAGCTGCGACGAGGCGCTCGACGGGCTGACCACGCTGTTCCCGACGGCCGCCCAGGTCGCCGAACACGGCCCGGAACGGGTGGCCGCGGTGGCCCGCGCGCTGGCGGAAGGGGTGGCGGTCCACGTGGGCCGCGATCCCCTGGAGCTGCGGGCGGAGCTGCTGGACCTCCCTGGAATCGGGCCAGGGACCGCGGACTACGTCCTGATGCGCGTGCTGGGCGCGCCGGACGTCCTGCTGACCGGTGATCCGGCGCTGCGCCGGGGAGCGGCCGCGCTGGGCATCGCGGACGACGAAACGACGCTGGCCGAACGCGGACGGGCCTGGCAGCCCTGGTCCTCGTACGCCGGCATGTACCTGTGGCGCGCCGAAAAGGGAGAATGATGAGCATCGCGTATTGGTCCACGATGGACACCAGGATCGGCCCGTTCACCGCCGTCGTGGCGGGTGACGGTGCCGTGCTCGCCTCGGGCTGGACCGGCGACGTCGGCGAGCTGACGCCGCTGATCTCGCCGTCGCTGGCCCCTGGCGAAGTGAAGCAGCGACGAGACCTCGGCCCCGTGAGCACCGCGATCCGCCGCTACCACGACGGCGACCTGGACGCGGTCGCCGACGTCGAGGTGCGGCAGCGGTCCGGCGCTTTCCGGGAGCACGCTTGGGAAATCCTGCGGAAGGTGCCGGCGGGCGAGCCGGTGAGCTACGCGGAGTACGCGGCGCTGGCGGGGAATCCGGCGGCGGTGCGGGCGGCCGCGTCCGCGTGCGCGAAGAACGCGGCGGCGTTGTTCGTGCCGTGCCACCGGGTGGTGCGGACCGGCGGCGGCGTGGGGAACTTCCGGTGGGGTGTCCCGGCGAAGCAGTGGCTGTTGACGCACGAAGCCGCCTGAACCGCCTCGTGAGTGGTAAGGACGGTTAGAACCGTCCTTACCACTCACGAGGCAACCGGTCAGGCGGCGTGGATCTCCACCGAAGAGCCCGTACGCGACTTCCGGATCCGCAGCCGCGTCGGGATCCGCTGCCGCAGCTCCTCCACATGCGACACCAGCCCGACGACGCGGCCGCCGGCGCGAAGCTCGTCGAGGATGTTCATGACGATGTCGAGCGTTTCGGCGTCCAGCGTGCCGAAGCCCTCGTCGATGAACAGCGTGTCCAGCAATGCTCCGCCGGTTTCGGCGGCGACGACGTCCGCGAGCCCCAGGGCCAGCGAGAGTGACGCGAGGAAGGACTCACCACCCGAAAGCGTCTTCGCGGGCCGGATGGTGCCGGAGTAGTCGTCGAGCACGTCGAGGCCGAGCCCGCCGCGGGTGCCCCGCGCCCCGGCCGCGTCGGAATGCACGAAGGAGTAGCGGCCCTGGCTCATCGTCCGCAGGCGAGCCGTCGCCGCGACCGCGACCTCTTCAAGCCGCGCCGCGAGGACGTACGAGCGCAGCGACATCTTGCGCGCGTTCTGCCCGCGTCCGTTGACCACCTCGGCCAGCGCCTTCAGTTCGAGATACCCCTCTTCGACCGGCGCCAGCTCCGTCATCAAGGACGTCATCCGCTCGGCCAGCGCGGTCAGATCCGTGTGCCGCGTCTTCGCCGTCCGCAGCGCCGCGAAAGCCTGCTCGGCCTCGGCCCGGGTCTCCTGCGCCGCGTCCGCCGAAGCGCCGACGTCGATCTCGTCCTCCGGCGAGATGCCGAACAACTCGGGTTGCGCGAGTTCCTCCTTGGCGGCCCGCTCCATCACCTTGGCGTCGGCGAGACTGGCTTCCAGTTTCGTGATCTGCTCGTCCGGCCGCGCCGCGGCGCGCATCTCGTCGAGGTCCGCGAAACCCTTGGCCCGCAACGCTTCCTTGACCAGTTTCGCTTGCTCGTCGCGCCGCTCGCGGGCACCCGCGACAGCCAGTCGCGCTTCGGCGAGGGCGTCGAGGCGGGTCGCGAAGCCGAGCAGATGACGCCGTCGTGCGGCGACGTCGGCGAACTCGCCGCGTGCGGCCTCCAACCGGCGCTCGCGTTCGGCCAGCCGCTCGGTCAGCCCGCGCACCTCGGTCGCGACCTCGACCGCGCGGCGTTCGGCCGCCCCGCGCCGTTCGGTCAGCTGCTCGATCTTCCGTTCCAGTTCGAGGAGCCGCGTCTCGAGAGCGGGCTTTCGACGAGCCGTTTCCGACAGCGTGGCGACCAGGTCGCGCGCTTCGGCGAGCCCGGACCGCAGTGTCTCGGCGGTGTGCTCGCCCAACCGCTCGATCAAAACGGCCAGGCGGTTTTCGGCCTCCTGCAACGCGGCTTTCGTCTTCTCGCGCCGCGCGTGCGCCTGCTGTTCCGCGGCTTCGGCGCGGCGTTCGTCCGCCGGATCGACCAAGCCGCCGGTGTGCGTCGCCGGCGACGGATGCTCCGCCGACCCGCAGACCGGGCAGTTCTCGCCGTCGTGAAGACCGGCGGCGAGTTCGGCCGCCATTCCTTCGAGACGCCGTTCCCGCAGGTCCAGCCGGTGCTGACGGGCCTGCTGATGGCCGTCCACGGCCTCGCTGACCGCCGCGCGTGCGCGCTCGACGGCCTGACGTGTCTTGGGCATCTCTTCGGCGTCGCGAGCCAGCGCGGTCAGCTCGTCGACGCGAGCGCGGGCGCTGTCGAGCTTCGCTTCCGCTTCGGCGGCAGCGGCCGTTTCGGCCCGCAAAGCCGCGACCTGCTCCGGCGCCGCGCCCAGCTCGGCGGCGAAGTCCTCGGCCTGCTTCTTCGCCTTCTCGGCGATGGCGTTCAGCTGCTCGCGGCGGATCAGGTCCTGTTGCTGCTGCTCACTTTCCGCCACGAGTTCGGCGAGCGCACCCGCTTCTTCCCGCAACCCGCCGGCGCGAGCGCGAAGCTCGGCGGCCGGACTCTCCGCCGCGTCCGGTACTTCCTGAGCCCGGAGCGCCTCAACGGCTTCGGCTTCCGCGAGCTGATCGAGCCTGCGTTCAAGGAGGTCCGCCTCCGCGACGACACCCGCCGCGCGATGCGCCGCCTCGACCTCTTCCGCCCACTCCGCACGCTGGCCCGCCTGCTCGGCGATCACCGACAGCCGCGTGTAGGCGGTGCGCACCCGGCGGATCCGTTCGGCGATGGACCGGTTCTCCTGCCAGACCGCTTCGGCCTTCTTGGCCGCCGTACGTGCCTTCGTGTCGCGCTCCTGTGCTTCGGCGACGCGCCGTGCCGACTCGGCGAGCACCTCTCCGGCCCACTCCGCCTGCCCTTCCTCGGGCGGTTCCTGCCCCGCGACCTGCGCGAACCGGGCGACCCACTCCCGCAACGTCTGCTGCCGCGCGTGCAACTCGCGGCCGCGCTCGGCACGCAGATTCGCGAACCAGTTCTCGACGTCGGAGAAGCGCTCGGTGCCGAACAGCCGCTCCAGCAATTCCTCGCGTTCGGCCGTGCTCGCGCGCAGGAACCGCGCGAATTCGCCCTGCGGCAGCAGGACCACCTGGAAGAACTGCTCGTGCGTCATGCCGATGAGCCGCTCGACCGTGCGCGCGACCTCGTCGATCCGTGTGATGCCCTCGGCCACGTGTCCGGCGGGGACCGTGCCGACCCAGCTCAGCACCGCCTTCGCCTGCTGAAGGGTCATCCCCTCGCCACGGCGCTTCGGCCGCTGGTACTCGGGGTTGCGCGCGATCCGCATCCGCTGGCCCTGCACGGTCAGTTCGAGGACGACCTCGGTGACCTGGTCGGGCTCGGCGAGGTCGCAGCGCAGCCGTTTGACCTCGCCGCGCGCGCCCGGAACGGTGCCGAACAACGCGAACGCGATCGCGTCGAGCAGGGTCGTCTTCCCCGCGCCGGTGTCACCGTGCAGAAGGAACAGCCCGTCGGCACCGAGCGCGTCGAAGTCCACCACCTCTCGGCCCGCGTACGGACCGAAAGCGGCGACCTCCAACCGGTGCAGCCTCATACCTCGCGCTCCCTGCCCGCCGCGCCCAGCGCCGCCAGCACCAGCCGCTCCTCGCTCTCCGACGGCGCGGACCCGCGGCAGTCCTCCAGGAAACTCCGGGTGATCTCGACGTCGGATCGCCCGCGGACGGCTTCGGCGTACTTCAGCACGGCACCGTCGTGCCCGCCTTCCGGCTGCCAGTCCATGTGCACCGCGTACGGAAACCGTTCACGCAGTTTGCGCATGGCGTCGATCGGGCGGACCCGGTCGGTGACCGTGAAGGAAAGGAAGTGTTCGGTGAGGCCGTCGTGCTCCGGATCCGAAAGGAGATCCGCCAGCTCGCCGCGCAGCATCGCGAGGTGGCGCGGCACCGGCAGTTCATGCCGCCGGACCTCGGCGAGCCCGTCGGCGCCGAGCTCCACCAGCCAGACCGATTTCCGTTGGCGCGTCTCGGAAAACGAGTACGCCAGCGGACTGCCCGAATAGCGCAGGTGCTCGGCGAGGGTCTGCGGGCCGTGCAGGTGGCCGAGCGCGACGTAGTCGACGCCGTCGAACACCGAACCCGGCACCTGCTCGACGCCGCCGACCGCGATGGTCCGCTCGGAGTCGGTCGGCTCGCCGCCGGTGACGAAGGCGTGCGCGAGCACCACCGACCGCATTCCGGAGGGCCGTCCGGCGAGATCCTCACGGATCCGCCGCATCGCTTCGGTGAGCACGCCGGTGTGACCGCGGGACTCGGGCACGCCGAGGGCGTGTCGCGCGGGCTCCGGTTCGAGGTACGGGATCCCGTAGAGGGCGACCTCGCCGTGCTCGTCGGACAGCAGCACCGGCTCGGCGAGCCCGTCGATCGTGGCGCGCAGGTGCAGCCCGCCCGCCGCGGCGAACTCGGCGAACGCGCCCAGCCGCGGCGCGGAGTCGTGGTTGCCCGGGGTCATCACCAGTTCCGCCCCGGCCTGGCGGATCCTGCCCAGCGCGGTCGTGGCCACGCGGACGGCCTCCGCCGAGGGCACCGCGCGGTCGTAGATGTCCCCGGACACGAGCACGACGTCGACCGATTCGGCCGCCACGAGGTCGGCGAGGTGGCCGAGCACGGTTTCCTGCTCGGCGAGCAGATCGGCGCCGTGGAAGGTACGGCCGATATGCCAGTCGGACGTGTGCAGGAGCTTCACGCAGCCCAAGGTAGGGCCGCACACCGGCCGGAGAGGGGAGGCGCGCCCTTGATGGCACTGCGCTTTCCGACACGCCGGGGACGGCGCAGGTCAGATACGGAGCGCGACCACGCCGCTCCGTTTTTGTCGGTGGGTTCCGCCATGATGTCCCCGACTCGGATCCGGAGGGGAGGTACCGGTGGCGACGGTGATCACCACCGCGGCCGTCGTGCTCGCGTTGCTGCTGCTCGCGGCCGTCGCGCTGTTGTGGCGGCTGTACAACGACGGCATGCGGCGGGCGGACGCGGCGGCGAAACAGGTCGCGGCCGAGCGGGCGAAGGCGGATCAGCAGCAGCTCGCGTTGCGCCGGTACGAGGTCGCGTTCGCCTCGATCAGCGGCCGGGGCGAGCTAGGCGAGCAGGTGCTCTTGGAGACCGCACGCGCGCTCGGGCTCCGCGAGGAGCTGCACTTCACGCTGCAAACGGACCTGGCTGGCGGCGGCGCCGCGAAACCGGACATGGTGCTGCGGGTCGGCGGCGGCCGGACCGTGCCGGTGGACGCGAAGGCGAGCATGGCGTGCTGGGCCGAGGCCGTCGAGACCGACGACCCCGAAGAACGGCTGGACGCGCTGCGGGTCCACGTCCGGCAGCTCCGGTCGCGGGCGGCCGAGCTGGCGGGCAAGGGCTACCAGCGCTGGGCCGACGCGATCTACGGGACGATCATGTTCGTCCCCTCCGACGCGGCCGTGGTGGCCGCGCTGGACACCGACCCGGAACTGCTGCGCTGGATGCTGGACCGGCGGGTCTTCCTCTGCGGGCCGACCGGGTTCGCCGTGCTGGCCTCGGCCGCGCTGTTCGCCGCGACCGAACGGGCGCTGGTCGAGGACGTCGAGCAGGTCCGGGCGGGTGCCGCGGCCGCGCACCGGGCCGCGGGCAACGCGGTCGACGCGCTGAACCTGTCGAGCACCCACCTGCAGCGCTTCATCTCGGCCCGGCGGCGGGAGCTGGAGGCACTCGAAAGCTTCCGGAGCACGGTCTCGCCGCTGACCGACGCCGCGGGCAGCCCGGCGCCGGTCCCGCTGATCAGGAAGGCGGACGAACTCCCGGCCTCGTGAGTGGCCAGGACGGTTCGGCGCCGCCGGGTGCCCATGGCCAAGACGTGTCGCGAAAGCCACTTTCGCGACGTCTGGTGTCCCGAAAGTGGCTTTCGCGACACCGTCGCGGGGAGCCGCCAGGGCAGGTCAGCGGCCATGCGACGCCCACTGTGTGGATTTTGGGGCGTTGGATGACCAGAAATCCACACAGTCCCGCCGCGAGTGGTCCGAGAGGGGTGTGTGGAATTAGGGACGTTCAACGTCCCTAATTCCACACACCCCTCACCCGCGGTAACACTCGAGCGCCCGCAAGCACGTCGAGTAGCCAGCCGGGGCAAAGGTGCGGTCCCGCAGCGGCCCGGCCTCGTGAGTGGTTAGAACGGCTAGGGCCAACGGTGTCTTAGCTACCTACGTGGGCGGCGGTTGATGCGGCGGCTCATGGAGGCCCCAAACACCTGGCCGAGTACATGAATGGCATCGAGCGGTCAAGGCTCGTGAGTGGTCAGGACGGTTCTAACCGTCCTGACCACTCACGAGCCGGATGCGGACCGCACCTCTCTACCTGCGACTTCCGGAATCGGAGGCTCCATTTCGCCGGGCCCGACAACCTTGTCCGCCCCTCACGCGTAGTACTTCCGGTAAGCATCCGGACAGTCCGTCCGGGTGGTCCGGAATGACCACTACCAGGCGATAGACACACCGCCTGTTGGCGGTATGCCCGCAGCTTGGATATACGGTGGGACCTGTGACCGCGATTCGCGATCGCCAGAGCGATCCTGATGCCGACGACGTCCCCGTTGCCTGGGACGAGCGTCCGCTCGTCGGCGCCAGGCGCGGGTTGCCCTGGTGGGCGGCCGTCCTGGTGGGTTTCGGGCTCGCCATCCTTGGCGCCTTCGTCGACATGATGATGCAGAAGGACCTGGGCCTGCTGTTCAAGGCCTGCTACGCGCTCGGCGCGGTGGCCGCCGTGGTGGCCGTCCAGCGCCGCGGGCTGTTCGGCCCGATGGTGCAGCCGCCCCTGGTCCTCGCCGTGACCGTCCCGGGGGTCATCCTCCTGACCTCGGACGGCAGCAAGGGCACGGATCTGCTGTCGAGAGCCTTCGACGTCGGCACGCCGCTGATCAACGGCTTCCCGACGATGGCCATCACCACCGGCGTCACCTTGGCGATCGGTGTCTTCCGGATCTACCGCGAGCGCGATCCCGACGCTCCGGTCAAGGTGAAGCCGGGTACCAAACCGGAACGTCGCGACGAGGGCAAACCCGCCGCCCGGCCCCCCGCGGCCGCCGCGCCGGGCCGTGGTCGTCCCGCGTCCCGCACCGGCCAGACCCCGCCCCCGCCGTCCCGCCGCGGCGCTCCGCGAGACAGCGCGCCGCGTGACGGTGCGCCGCCCCGCCGCCGCCCGCCGGTCGACGACGAGCGACGTCCCCGGCGTGACGCCGAGCCCGGCGCCCGCAAGCCGCCGCCACCGGGACGTCAGCCCCGGCGGCCGCGTCCGCCGGAAGACGGCGAACCGCGCCGTCGCGACCCCCGCGGCGAAAGCGCCCCCGGTGCCCCGCGCCGCCGTCCGCCGCGCGCGGACGATCCGCGCCGCGGAGGGCAGCCGCCTCGCCGCCGGCCGTGGGAAGACGAGCGCTGAAGCAAGGGACCTTTGCTACCACGTGAGCCGCTGACCAGCGCTTGAGCCCGATCAAAAGAAGGGGCCGCCCGAGGAGCTCCTCGGACGGCCCTTTCTCGTAAGGAAGGTCAGGCCTTAGCGGCCTTGCGCAGCTCGTGCGGCAGCGCGAACGCGATCTTCTCGTTGGCCGTGGTGACCTCGTCGACGCTGTCCCAGCCGCGCTCGGCCAGCCACGCCAGCAGGTCCATGACCAGCACCTCCGGCACCGAAGCACCGCTGGTGACACCGACGGTCTCGACACCTTCAAGCCACGCTTCGTCGACTTCGTGCGCGAAGTCGACGAGGTGCGACGCGCGCGCCCCCGCCTTCAGCGCGACCTCGACCAGCCGCTTCGAGTTGGACGAGTTCTGCGAACCGACCACCAGCACCAGGTCGCACTCGGCGGCCATGGCCTTGACCGCGACCTGGCGGTTCGTGGTGGCGTAGCAGATGTCGTCACTGGGCGGGTCGGCCAAGCCGGGGAACCTGTCCCGCAGCTGATCGACGCGTTCCATGGTCTCGTCGACCGAAAGGGTGGTCTGCGACAGCCAGATGACCTTCGACGGGTCGCGGATCTCGACCTTGTCGACGTCTTCGGCGGTGTCGACGAGCTGCACCTTGTCGGGGGCCTCGCCGGCCGTGCCTTCGACCTCTTCGTGGCCTTCGTGACCGATCAGCAGGATGTCGTAGTCGTCCTTCGCGAACCGGTTGACTTCCTTGTGCACCTTCGTCACGAGCGGGCAGGTCGCGTCGATGGTCCGCAGGTTGCGCTCGGCGGCCTCGGCGTGGACCGCGGGCGAGACGCCGTGCGCGGAGAACACCACCAGCGCGCCTTCCGGCACCTCGGAGGTCTCGTCGACGAAGATGACGCCGCGTTCGCGCAGGGTGTCCACGACGTGCCGGTTGTGCACGATCTCCTTGCGCACGTACACCGGTGCGCCGTAGAGCTCGAGTGCCTTCTCGACGGCGATGACCGCGCGGTCGACACCGGCGCAGTAGCCGCGTGGCTTGGCGAGCAGGACACGTTTGCCACCTGCCGGCACACCGGACTCGGTGATCGTCGGACTGCCGGCGGGCGTGATTCCGGGACTCGCAGAACTCATGCCCCCAGGGTACGGGCTGCCCCGGGGGCTCCTCGCACTCACGTTCAGGTGACCAGGGAACCCCTCCAAAGGATGTGCGTGGAGTCACGTCCGGTGAGCCGACACACCCGTTCGGTTGGGCAGGATGGCCCGGATACGGCAGGCTAGACGCATGAAGCCTCTCCCGCTCCCCCTCCGGGTCGCCGCGGGCCTCGCCGTCACCACCGCCGAGCGGGTTCGCGAACTTCCCAAGCAGCTCACCGGGCTCCCCGTCACGGTGGTCAGCCAGGTGCTCCAGTTCTCCATGCGCGTCCAGCAGCACGTCACCGAACTCGCGATCAAGGGCGACGACGTCCTGTCGGGCCTCCGCCCGGTCGAGGACACGCCCAGCTGGGCCACCTTCGACGAAGATCTCCCGCCGGACCTCGGCGAACGCCGGTACGAGCGTGACTCGTGCGTCATCCCGCTGCGAGAGGACGCCGAGGTCCCCGAGCCGCGCGCCGAGACGAACGGGCGCCTGCACGACCTCGAAGCCCTCACCGAAGACCCGTGGGCCGAGGAGGAGCGCGCGCTCGCCGAGGACCACGCCGACGGCGAGTTCGACAGTGCGGCCGGCAACGCGAGCGCGCCCGTCACCTCCGGCCCCGCCGGGCTGGACGACTACGACACGCTCACCCTGCCGCAGCTGCGCGCCCGCCTGCGCCGGTTCGACCTCGCGCAGCTGGAAGAGCTGCTGACCTACGAAAAGGCGAACGCCGACAGGGCTTCGTTCGTCGGCATGCTCGCGCGGCGCATCGGCAACGTGAAGAAGGCCGACGGCGACGGCGACAGCGCGGAAGGCCAGTGAGCGCCGAACCCACCTCCGCGACGGCGGGTCCGTCCACCACCGCCGAAAACCCGTGGCCGGTCCGCACGGTCGCCCGCAAGGTCGGCGAGTGGATCAACCGGCTCGGCGCGGTCTGGGTCGAAGGCCAGGTCACGCAGATCTCGGCCCGCCAGGGCACCAACACCGCGTTCCTGACGCTGCGCGACCCGTCCGCGGACGTCTCGATGTCGGTGACCTGCCCGATGGGTTTGCTGCGCACGATCGAACCGCCGCTGCGCGAGGGCGCGAGCGTCGTGGTGCACGCGAAGCCGACGTTCTTCATGAACCGCGGGTCGCTGAGCCTGCGCGCCAACGAGATCCGCGCGGTCGGCATCGGCGAGCTGCTGGCGCGGATCGAGCGGCTGCGGCGGCTGCTGGCCGCCGAGGGCCTGTTCGCGCCCGAACGCAAACGCAAGATTCCCTTCCTGCCCAAGGGAATCGGGCTGATCACCGGCCGCGCGTCGGCCGCCGAACGCGACGTGCTGGTGAACGCGCAGGCCCGCTGGCCGCATGTCGCGTTCAAGGTGATCAACACCGCCGTGCAGGGTTCGCTCGCCGTCCCGCAGATCCTCCAGGCACTGTCCAAACTGGACCGTGATCCGGATATCGACGTCATCGTGATCGCGCGCGGTGGCGGCAGTGTGGAAGACCTGCTGCCGTTCTCCGACGAGGCGCTGTGCCGCGCCGTGTCCGCGGCCGGGACGCCGGTGGTCAGCGCCATCGGGCACGAGCCCGACACCCCGCTGCTCGACCACGTCGCCGATCTCCGCTGCTCGACGCCGACCGACGCCAGCAAGCGGATCGTGCCCGACGTGCGCGAGGAGACCCAGCGCGTCCGCCAGATGCGTGATCGCGGCCGCCGGGCGCTGCACGGCTGGGTGGACACCCAGGTCAGGCTGCTGAACCAGATGCGCAGCCGTCCCGTGCTCGCCGACCCGCTCGGCCCGATCCAGCGGCGCTCGGACGACGTCGAGATCCACCGCGAACGCGGGCGGCGCGCGATGCTCACGCTGCTCGCGAAGGACCAGGCCGAGATCGCCAGCGCCCGCGCGCGGCTGACCGCGCTCGGCCCGGCGGCGACCCTCGAACGCGGCTACGCCGTGGTGCAGTACACCGACGCGGAAGGCAACCTCCAGGTACTCCGGTCCGTCTCCGAAGTCGCGGACGGCGCGAAACTGCGCGTCCGCGTGGTCGACGGCGCGCTCGGCGCCGTCGTGTCGGGTACGCCGGAGGAGGAGCGTTGACGGCGAGTTTCCTGCCTTTGACCATCGACGCCGCGAGACGTGCCGACGCGCCCGAGGTGCTGCGCAACGCGCTGCTGACCGACCGCGCGGCCGGCGAGTGCTGGACGGTGCTGCTGGCCGGATGCGACTTCGCCATCAAGCGCGGCCTCGACGCCCAGCTGCGCAAGCTCTCCGAAGCGACGGCCGAACACGTCGGCACCCGATGGTGGTTCGCGGACGGCACGGTGCACCGCAAACGGGTGGCGCGGGCCCAGGAGAACCTGGTCGCGGCGATCGCGGAGGGTGACGGCCAGGAGTTCGCCCTCGCCTTCGTGGGTTACGACAACGCCATGGCCGGCGCGGTAGTGTGCGCGGGTATCGGCAAGCACCGACGTCCGGTAGAAGGAAGCACAGCGTGAGCGAGACCGCCGAACTCGGCTACGAACAGGCCCGCGACAGGCTCGTCGAGGTCGTCCGCGAGCTCGAAGCGGGCGGGCTGTCCCTGGAACAGTCGCTCGCCCTCTGGGAGAAGGGCGAGCAGCTGGCGAAGGTCTGCGAGCACCACCTCGAGGGCGCGCGCGAGCGGATCGAGGCGGCGCTTTCGTCCGTTGAGGACGAGACCGGCGACGGTCAGTGACGTTCACCATGCTCCTGTGCCACCGAACCGCCGTGGGTATCTGAGAGACTGGGACCCCGCCGAGTTCCTGACCCGGGAGGCCGCATGCCCACCCCCACCTCGTCCGCCAGCTCTTCTCGACGCCCCGAAGCCCCCGACCGCAACCTCGCGATGGAATTGGTCCGCGTGACCGAAGCCGCCGCGATGGCCGCGGGCCGCTGGGTCGGGCGCGGGGACAAGATCGGCGGGGACGGTGCCGCGGTGGACGCGATGCGCCAGCTGGTCTCGACCGTGTCGATGCGCGGTGTCGTCGTCATCGGCGAGGGCGAGAAGGACGAAGCCCCGATGCTGTTCAACGGGGAAGAGGTCGGCAACGGCGACGGGCCGGACTGCGACGTCGCGGTCGACCCGGTCGACGGCACGACCCTGATGGCCAAGGGCATGCCGAACGCGCTCGCCGTGCTCGCGGTCGCCGAACGCGGCGCGATGTTCGACCCGTCCGCGGTGTTCTACATGGAGAAGCTCGCCGTCGGACCGGACGCCGCGGGCAAGGTCGACCTGGCCGCGCCGATCGCGGAGAACATCCGCCGGGTCGCGAAGGCCAAGAACTCCAGCGTCTCCGACGTCACCGTGTGCATCCTCGACCGGCCGCGGCACGAAAAGCTGATCAAGGAGGTCCGCGAGGCGGGCGCCCGGATCCGCTTCATCTCCGACGGCGACGTCGCGGGCGCGATCGCCGCGGCCCGGCCGAGCACCGGCGTCGACATGCTGCTCGGCATCGGCGGCACCCCCGAAGGCATCATCGCGGCCTGCGCGATGAAGTGCCTCGGCGGCGAACTGCAGGGCCGTCTGTGGCCGAAGGACGACGCGGAGCGCGAGAAGGCGCTGGCCGCGGGCCACGACCTCGACCGCGTGCTCGGCAACGACGACCTCGTCCGCGGTGACAACGTGTTCTTCTGCGCCACCGGCGTCACCGACGGCGACCTGCTGCGCGGCGTGCACTACCGCGCGGGCGGCGCGACGACCCAGTCGATCGTGATGCGCTCGAAGTCCGGCACGGTCCGGATGATCGACGGCTACCACCGGCTGACCAAGCTCCGCTCGTACTCGTCCGTCAACTTCGACGGACACCTCGACGATTCGCTGGAAGACGACGTAGTTCCCCCGCTCCCCTAAGGAGAAACCGTGCTCAAGCGCGTGCTCGTGGTCCTGCTCGCGGCGATGCTCCTCACGCCGGCCGGGCAGGCCACGGGCGCGGGCGACCTCGTCGGCGGCAGAGAGGCCGATGAGCCGTATCCGTTCATCGCGTCCCTGCATTCGGCCTCCGGCAAGGCTTTCTGCGCCGGGACGCTGATCGCGGCGGACTGGCTGGTGACGGCCGGGCACTGTGTCGAGGGCAAGAACCCGGCGAACCTGAGCGCCCGGATCGGCAGCACCGACAACACCCAGGGCGGTGAGATCGCGAAGCTCGCCGAGATCGTCGTGAACCCGTCCTACAACCCCGAGCCCGAGCACGCGGGCGGTGATCTCGCGCTGGTGCGGCTGGCCGCACCGGTGAAGGCGGCGCCGATAACGATCGGGGCCGTCGTCGCGCCCGGGACGCCGACGCGGCTGCTCGGCTGGGGCCAGACGTGCCCGACTTCGGGCTGCGGCAAGGGTCCGGCGAAGCTGCGGCAGCTCGACACGAAGATCGTCGAAGGCGTGCGGTGCACCGCGAAGTTCGACGGTGCCGTCGAGTTGTGCACCGACAACCCCGGCGGGAACACGGGTTCGTGCTACGGCGATTCCGGCGGGCCGGAGATCGCCAAGGTCGACGAGAAGTGGGTGCTGCTGGGCACCATCAGCCGTCCGGGTAACGCGGACCCGGTGTGCGCGACTTCGCCGTCGATCGCGACTTCGGTGGTGGCGTACGCGCAGTGGATCGCGGAGAAGATCACGCCGCCCGCGGCGTGACGCTACTCGGCGTTGCTCGAGTGGCCGGGGAACAGATGCGCGTCCGGGTCCAGCATGACCGCGATGTTGTTCACCGCCGTCGCCGCTTCCCCGAATCCGGTGGCGATCAGCTTCACCTTCCCCGGATACGCCGCGACGTCGCCCGCCGCGTACACCCGCTCCCGCGGCGTCGCCATGGTCGAGTCGACGGCGATCGCGCGGTGGTCGATCTGGAGTCCCCAGCTTTCGATCGGCCCGAGATCCGCGGTGAAACCGAGCGCGGCGACGACCGTGTCGGCGCGCAGGATCTCGGGTTCGGCGCCCTTGACCTGGATCTCGACCTCCGCCAGCGTGCCGTCGCGGTCGAGGAACCGGGTGACCTCGGCGTCGGTGACGATCCGGACGCCCAGTTCCCGCGCCTGCCGCACGATCGACTCGGCCGCGCGGAACTTCGCGCGCCGGTGCACGAGGGTGACGCTCGCGGCGACCGGGTGGAGCGCGAGCACCCAGTCGAACGCCGAGTCCCCGCCGCCGACGACGACCACGTGCTGCCCTTCGTGCACTTTCAGCGAGGGCACGAAATGGACCATGCCGCGCCCGAGCCAGCCGTCGCCGGCGGGCAGCGGCCGCGGGGTGAATTCGCCGATCCCGGCGGTGATCAGCACCGCGCCGGCGCGCAGGACCTGCCCGCCGTCGAGGGTGACGGTGATGCCGCCTTCGACGCTTTCGAGTTTCTCGGCCTTGCGCCCGAGCAGATACGCCGGTTCGAACGGCGCGGCCTGATCGAGCAGGCCCCGCACCAGATCGCGGCCACGGACCTCGGCGAACCCGCCGACGTCGTAGATCATCTTTTCGGGGTACATCGCGGTGACCTGGCCGCCGGCTTCCGGCAGTGAATCCACGACGGCCATCGAAAGGCCGCGGAATCCCGCGTAGTAGGCGGCGAACAGACCCGTCGGACCGGCCCCGATGATGACGAGGTCGTACGACGTTTCCCCAGCGGACTCGCTCATTCGGCACTCTCCCGGCCGGTGGTGGGCGGCGTGATCGAGAACACATTCGATCCTAGCCCTCGCGTGCCGAAAGACACGGAGCGCGCCGCGAGGCGCTGCGCGAGACTTGGGGTATGGCTGAACAGGAATACCGGATCGAACACGACACCATGGGCGAGGTGCGCGTCCCCGTCGACGCCCTCTACCGCGCGCAGACACAGCGCGCCGTCGAGAACTTCCCGATCTCCGGCCGGGGCCTGGAGCGCGCCCAGATCCGCGCGCTCGGCCTGCTGAAGGCCGCCGCGGCGCGGGTCAACGCGCGGCTCGGCGTGCTGGACGCCGAGGTCGCCGAGGCCATCGCGAAGGCCGCCGACGAGGTCGCCGAGGGCAAGCACGACGCGCATTTCCCGATCGACGTGTTCCAGACCGGTTCCGGGACCTCGTCGAACATGAACGCCAACGAGGTCATCGCCACGCTCGCGTCGAAGGCGCTGGGCCGCGACGTGCACCCGAACGACCACGTCAACGCCTCGCAGTCCTCGAACGACACCTTCCCGACGACGATCCACGTCGCCGCGACGGAAGCCGTCCTGTCCGACGTGATCCCGGCGCTGGAGTACCTGGCCGCCGCGATCGAGACGCGGGCGGGCGAATGGGCGGACATCGTGAAGTCCGGCCGCACGCACCTGATGGACGCCGTGCCGATCACCTTCGGCCAGGAGGCGGGCGCGTGGGCGTCGCAGGTCCGGTTCGGGGTCGAGCGGCTGAAGTCGGGCCTGCCGCGGCTCGGTGAACTGCCGATCGGCGGGACCGCGGTCGGTTCCGGGCTGAACGCGCCCGAGGGTTTCGGCGCGGCGGTCTCGCAGGAACTGGCTTCGGTGACCGGTCTCCCGCTGACCGAGGCGCGTGACCACTTCGAGGCGCAGGCGACGCAGGACAGCGTCGTCGAGACGTCCGGGCATCTGCGCACGGTCGCGGTGTCGCTGAACAAGATCGCGAACGACCTGCGCTGGCTGGGTTCCGGCCCGCGCACCGGCCTCGCCGAACTGGCGCTGCCGGATCTCCAGCCGGGTTCGTCGATCATGCCGGGCAAGGTGAACCCGGTGATCCCGGAGGCGACGCTGCAGGTGGTCGCCCAGGTGATCGGCAACGACGCGGCGGTGGCCTTCGCCGGCGCGGCTGGCAACTTCCAGCTCAACGTGAACCTGCCGGTGATCGCGCGCAACGTGCTCGAATCGGCGCGGCTGATCGCGGCCGTCTCGCGGCTGCTGGCGGACAAGGTGTTCGCGGGCGTGACGGTGAACGCCGACCGCGCGCGCGAGTACGCCGAGGGTTCGCCGTCGATCGTGACGCCGCTGAACTCCTACATCGGCTACGAAGAAGCCGCCGCGATCGCGAAGCAGGCACTCAAGGAGCTGAAGACGATCCGCGAGGTCGTGATCGAACGCGGTCACGTCGCGAACGGGAAGCTCACCGAAGCCCAGTTGGACGAGGCTCTCGACGTACTCCGCATGGCGCGCGGAGGCCGCTAAGCGCCGAGGGCGACCACAGCCGCATGAAGCGGTGAGGCGAGCGAAGCCGCCAGCCCACCCGAAGGCGGTGTCTCGGTGAACAGGTGCAGCCACGTCAGCACCGGGCCGAGCAGAAGCGCGTGCACGAGAGCCGGATCGGGCCGTCGCGAGAGTTCCCCTCTCGCGACGGCCCGATCCAGCATCTGGACCAGATAGCCGCGTTCACGGCCGAGGAACACCTCGCCGAACCGCGTTTCCAGCGCCGGGTCCGCCCGGACGTCGGCGAGCAGCGAGGGCAGCGCCTGCCGGAGTCCTGCACCGTCCAAAGAGGACTGGATCACCGTGAGGACCGCGGCCACGTCACCCCGCAGCGAGCCGGTGTCCGACGGTGGTTCGAGCTCGACGGGGTGGATCACCGCGGCGAACACGAGCTCCGCCTTCGACCGCCACCGCCGGTACACCGCGGCTTTGCCGACCCCGGCCCGCGCCGCGACCGCGTCGATCGTGCAGCGCTGGTAACCGGTTTCGGTCAGCAACGCCCGCACGGCCTCGCGGACCGCGTCGTCGATTCCTTCTTCCCTCGGCCTGCCTCTCGCCATGACCCCAGTTTACGAGACTGACAGTTCCGTATATCGTCCGGGTATGACCTGGACCAGAACGTCCCGCGAGATCCTCCCCTGCCCTCCGTCCGCGCTCTGGGCGCCGCTGGCCGACTTCACCCGGTGGCCCGACTGGGATCCCGACCTCGTCGGCGTCGAACTGCACGGCCCTGCCGCAGTGGGCTCGACCGGTTTCCTCGTACCGAACGGATTCCGCGGCCGCGTGCACTCACGGGTCGCCGAGCCGTTCACGATCACGTCCTTCGCCGAGGATCGCGAGATCGCCCTTCGCCAGCCGATTCCCTTGGGCGCCATGGATCTCGTGCTGACCCTGACCGAGGTCGACGGCGGGACGGAATTCGTCCAGAAGGTCACCATGGGCGGGCCGCTGCGCTCGGTCATGGTCGCGATCATCGGCGGCGACGTCGTCAAGCACTTCGACGTCAAGTGCGCCAGGCTCGCCGAGCTCGCGACGGCGCAGGCCGATCGCGACGCCTGAAGACACCAGCGCGACTCCGATCACCTGGGAGAAGCGGAAATCCTGCATGCCGAGCAGGAGCGAGACGGCGAGGCCGGAGACCGGCATCAGCCCGACCAGCACCCCGGCCCGGTCCGCGCCCAGCGCCGAAACCGCCGAATACCAAAGAAGGAACGCGATCGCGGTGACGACGACCGTCAGGTAGCCGAGCGCGATCAGCTCACGCCCGTCCGGCCACCTCCAGGCGCCGGACGGGTCGAGGACCGTCCCGACGACCGCGCCGCCCGCGCCCGCGGCGAAACAACCCCAGGTCGCGGTCGCCAACGGCCCGAGCCTCTCGAGCACGCCGACGGCGAGCAGCGTGAAGAGCGCTTCGCACACCATCGCCAGCGCCGCGAGCACCAGACCTTGCCAGCGCGCCGCACCGCCGCCCGAGAGCACGGCGATCCCGAGGCCGGCGAGCACCGCCCCGGTCACCGGCGCCAGTGAAGGCCTCTTCCCCTTGGCCAGCGGGCCCGCGAGCGCGAGCACGAGCGGCGTTCCGCCGAGGAACGCGGCGACCAGGCCCGGCTCGGCGTAACGCTGCGCGAACAGCAGGCACGCCTGGAAGCCGATCATCCCGGTCGCCGCGAGGGCGATCAGCGACGGGAGGTCGCGCGCGCCCGGCAACGGCAACGGGCGTCCGCTCAGCCGCGCCCACGCCAGCAGGAGCACCCCGGCCAGCGCGTACCGCAGCGCCTGCCCGGTAATCACCGGATAGGCGTCGAGCATTCCCGTCACCGGCACGGACGCGCCGACGATCAGCACCCCCAGTACGCCGACCGTCACGCCTCTTCGTTCGTTGTCCATGCCCCTCACGATGGCCGCCTTTTGGTCCATAGCGAAGAGCCAAATCGCACTTTAAGGACAGGGCCATAAGTGCCGTGTTCCGCAGCGCGGCAAGCCGCCCTGTGAGGCCTGAAATGCCCCGCCACTGTCCATAAAGGACGTCAAGCTCACCAACCGTGTCCAATCTGGGCGTTCTCGCGCGAGGGTCGTGAGTGGCAATGATCGTTCTAACCCTCTTTGCTACTCACGACCCAGCGAGAACCGGACATAATGCCGCCAACCGGACGTGCGATCGACGGGCGTTGTCCCTTGTGGACACTGTGCGCCGGGGAGGGTGGCCGTCTCATCGCGAAGTCGGCGCCACGTTCGATTCACCCCTCACAACGACCCCGCCCCGCTCAGCCGCCGCGGCCTCGTCGCGAAAGCCACTTTCGGGACATCAGACGTCGCGAAAGTGGCTTTCGCGACACGCCTCGGCCACCGCCGGCCGAGTCTCGCGGCCAGCCTGGGTCTGTCAGGACCAGGCACGCACCGCCGGCGATCCGGGATACTCGGGACCATGACCGAGACGGCCGGACTGGGCGACTTCCTCAAGGCACGCAGGGCCGCGCTGGACCCGGCGGACCTCGGCCTGCCGACGGGGTTCAACCAGCGGCGGGTCGCCGGGCTGCGCCGCGAGGAGCTGGCGCAGCTGGCCGGGATCAGCGTCGACTACTACACGCGGCTGGAGCAGGGCCGGGCGCGCAACGTGTCCGACTCCGTCCTCGACTCGCTGAGCCGCGCGTTGCGGCTGCATCGCGACGAGGAGGCCTACCTGCGCAATCTCGCCGCCCCGAAACGCAGGCGCGTCGCACGGCCGAAGGCGCAGCGGATCCGCCCCGAACTCCAGCTGATGCTGAACGCCATCCAGTCCCCGGCGCTCGTCCTCGGCCGGTACGGAGACGTACTCGCCTGGAATTCCCTGGGCGGCTCGCTCTCCTTCGACTTCGCCGCGCGGCCGGCGGGTGAGCGCAACGTCCCGAAGATGTTCTTCCTCGACGAGGAGGCTCGCGGGCTGCACCCAGAGTGGGAAACGGTCGCGAAGGAGATCGTGGCGAACCTGCGCTCCGAGAGCGGGCGGTATCCGGACGACCCGTACCTCGCCCAGCTGGTCGGCGAGCTCTCCCTCGGCAGCGAGGAGTTCCGGAAGCTGTGGGCGAAGCACACCGTGCGCGAGAAGGCGCACGCGTGGAAGGTGATGGTCAACCCGATCGTGGGTGAACTCCGGCTGCGCTACGAGACGCTGCGGTTGCCCGCCGATCCGGACCAGGCCCTGGTGATCTACACCGCCGAGCCCGGCTCCGACAGCGAACGCGCGCTCCGCCTGCTCGCCAGCTGGGTCGCCGATCCCGCGCACGCCTGAGCCCGAGTCCGGGAAGGCCTCCTTCCCTACCTTGAGGGTAGGAAGGGAGGCCCTCACTACGTCGTCGACGCGAAACTGTCGGTGTCCGGGTCCATGATGGATCCATGTTGCTCACCGAGGTGGTGACCGCGTCGGCCGACCTGGCCGCCACGAGGTCCAGGAAGGCGAAGATCGCCACCCTGGCCGCGGTCCTGCGCGCCGCGGGCGAGCTGGAGCTGCCCGCGGTCATCGCGTTCCTCACCGGCCAGCCGACGCAGGGCCGTATCGGCGCCGGCTGGCGGACGCTGGCCGAGCTGAAGACGGCCCCCGCCGCCGAGCCGTCGTTGACCGTGGCCGAGGTCGACACGGCCCTCGGCACGGTGGGGGCGGCGTCGGGTTCGGGTTCGGTGAAGCTGCGCGCGGAGACGTTGCGGGCGTTGTTCGGCAAGATGACCAAGGACGAGCAGGACTTCCTGATCCGGCTGCTCACCGGCGAGCTGCGGCAGGGCGCGCTCGAAGGGATCATGGTGGACGCCATCGCGGCGGCGTCCGGGATCCCGGCCGAGCACGTGCGGCGGGCGTTCATGCTGTCCGGGCAGCTCCCGGTGACGGGCCTGGCCGCGATGACCGGCGGCCAGGAGCGGCTGGCGGAGTTCAAACTGGCCTTGGGCAGGCCGATCCGGCCGATGCTGGCCTCCCCGGCGGAGTCGCTGGACGAGGCGATCACCGAGCACGCCGACGCGCTCGTCGAGTACAAAATGGACGGTGCGCGGATCCAGGTCCACCGCGAAGGCGACGAGGTGCACGTCTACACGCGGACGCTGCGGGAGATCACCGGCAGCGTCGGCGAGCTGGTGGATCTGGTGCGCTCCCTGCCCTGCACGTCGGTGGTGCTCGACGGGGAGACACTGGCGCTGACCGACGAGGGCAGGCCGAGGCCGTTCCAGGAGACGATGAGCCGGTTCGGCAGCACCCGAGATGAACAGGTCAAGGCGCTGTTGCTGCGGCCGTACTTCTTCGACTGCCTGCACCTCGACGGCGTCGACCTGCTGGACGCTCCCCTGTCCGAGCGCAACGTCGCCCTGCGGAAGGTCGCGGGCGAGCACGTCATCCCGGGCGAGATCGCGCCCGCCTCGGCCGAGGCGGTGCTGGAAGCGGCGATGGCCGCCGGGCACGAAGGCGTGATGGTCAAGGACCTCGCGTCGCCGTACGCGGCGGGCAGGCGCGGGCGCGCGTGGCTCAAGGTGAAACCGGTGCACACGATCGACCTGGTCGTCCTCGCCGCGGAATGGGGTCACGGCAGGCGCACCGGCACCCTGTCGAACCTGCATCTCGGCGCCCGCGACCCCGACGGCGGGCCGCCGATCATGGTCGGCAAGACGTTCAAGGGGATGACCGACGAGCTGCTGGCCTGGCAGACGAAGACGTTCCAGGAGATCGAGACCCACCGCACCGACTGGGTGGTCCACGTGCGGCCGGAGCTCGTCGTCGAGATCGAACTCGACGGGGCCCAGGTGAGCACGCGGTATCCGGGCGGGCTGGCGCTGCGCTTCGCGCGGGTCGTGCGGTACCGGCCGGACAAGGAGGCCGCCGACGCCGACACCATCGACACCGTCCGCGGCCTCCTCAAGCCCTGAATCCCCGCAATCAGTCCTCTGGATGCGCTCCTTGCGCGTGCAACTACCGCATCCAGAGGACGAAACGCATCAGTAGCAGCGGTCCGAAGAGATCCGGTACGTGTAGTTGTTCGACAGGTTGGACGTCACCTCGAACCGGATCTTGTGATACACCGGCGGCTCCCCGAGCACGCCGTGCTTGACCGTGCGCTCCTTGCCCGGCGCGATCGCCCCGCTCCAGAGGCCCTTGTCGAAGACGTCGTCGATGATCTGGACGAGCATTCCCCGGTAGTCGTGGTTGTGCACGGTGATGTCGATGCTCTGCCCCGCGCTCACCTCGACGACCTTCGTCTTCCCGCCCATCAGCGGCCCGCCCTCACAGACCTTCGACGCCGCCGAAGCGGACGGTGCCATCAGCAGGGTGCCGGCCAGCGCGACCGGGACGACGGCGAACAGCTTCTTCTTCATCGGTTCCCCACAACGGTCTTGACGACATTGGACTGGACGGCCAGATCGAGGCCGATCTTCATGTTCCCCCCGCAATAGGCCTTCTGGCCGTTCTTGAAATGCACCGTCAGATCCCCGGCGCATTCGAACACCTTGACGTCCCAGGTGCGCGTGCCCGGTTTGAGGCAGATCGCGTCCTTCCCGGCCCGGCGCATCCAGCCGTGGTAACCGGATTCGCAAGTAATGATCGGATCACTGCCCGAAGCGGGCGCCGGAGCCGCCTGTGCGGCGGTGGCCGGCAGGAGCGCCACGGTGAGCGCGGCCCCGGCCAATGCGGCGACCTTGACGTACGGACGCATGGATTCCCTTTCCGCAAATAATGTGAGAGTGTTTCGGAAAATCCCCATCCGGAATTCCCGGACGCCGAAGACGTTAAAGGCCGTCGGACCGACGCCGGAAGCGATTCACGGCCGCGAAATGGCCATGGCCGAGGAATCACCGTCCACGCAGGTCAGCGCTTTGGCCATCGGCCCGGATGGTCAAATGACGCGGACCGAGAAGAACACCGCGCGGGTGTTCGGCAGCAGGATTCGCCCCTGTTCGTCTGCCATCTTCCAGTACACCTGGCAATGCCCGGGCGCGTCGGGCGCACGCACCTCGACGGAGACGCGCACCCGCTCGCCGGGCGCGGTCTGCGGCACGGGCACGCGATCGGGCGTGCCGCATTCGCCGGGATTCCCGAACGATCCGGCGCGGACCAGATAGCGGCCGATCCATCCGACCGTTCCCGCGTTGCGGAATTCCCACGTCTTCACGAAGGTCGAGCCCGCCGCGACCTCGCTGCCGTCGGGCACGGTCACGTCGGCGACGAATTCCGACGCGTCGCCGGCCGGGGCGGCGGGCTCGGCACCGAACGGCGCGGCGAAGACGAACACCAGCGCCGCGACCAGGACGATCGCCACGGCTCCGGCGAGGAGGAACGCCGTCCGGCGCGGCTTCACGGCGACCGGTCCCGGTCCGGCGGTCACCGCGTCCCGTGCGCGTTCCCATTCACCGCGCCATTCGTGGCGGACCTCGTCCTCGTCACCCCCGAGCACCCCGGCGGCCAGCACGCGGACGAACTCCCAGGTCGTCTCCCAGCTGGGCAGCCGCTCACCGCGGGCGGCGGCCGAAAGCGCGGATTTCGACGCGAGCGCGCCGTACTCGTCGCGCATGCGGTCGTAGGAAGGGTCACCGGCGGCCCGTTTCAGCTCCCACAGCCGCCGCGCGAACTCGGCGACGGGTCCGCTGTCCTCCGCCGGACCCCGCGCGACCCGTCCGCGGCGTCCGGGCGTCCGCTCGACGTCCATCGTTTCCCACGATATGACCCGATGGGCGGGAAGACCCGGCGGCATCCCGCCCCCGATCGAGTGGCGGCGCACGGTGGTGACGGGACGTCCCCGCCCGATCACCCATAAAGTGGGCGAATGCAGGCTTCCAAGATCGCGCGCGCCTGGTTCGGCCTGACCGCGCTGGTGGTGATCGCCGGGCTCGCCGCGCAGATCCCGGTCTCCGCGGGCACGACCGGCGGCGTCTTCCACACCCCGGCCGGGCGGGTGGCCAACCTGCTGGCCTTCTTCACCATCGACTCGAACATCCTGGTCGGCGCCGGCAGCCTGCTGCTCGCGCTCGGTGTCGCGGGCCGGTCGACGCTGTTCGGCGTGCTGCGGCTCACCGGTCTCGTCGGCATCACCGTGACGGGTGTCGTCTTCCAGGTCGCGCTCGCCGATCTCTACGAACTGCACGGCTGGGCGGTGTTCGCCGACACGATGTTGCACAAGGTGTCGCCGTTGATGTGCGTCGCGGGCTGGCTGCTGTTCGGGCCGCGCGGCCAGCTGTCGTGGCGGGTCCTGTGGTGGTCGCTGCTGTATCCGCTGGTCTGGCTCGCGGTCACGCTGGTGCGCGGCGCGATCATCGGGTTCTACCCGTACCCGTTCGTCGATCCGGGCATCAACAGCTACGGCGGTGTCGCGTTCAACTGCGTGCTGATCGGGGTGCTGTTCATCGGTCTCGCGGCGGCCGCGGTCGGCTTCGACCGCACCTTCAGCCGCCGCGATGACACCGACGACTACTTAGCCCCGGACCCGCCGGAAAGCGTTGAGCGGATCCGCGACGCCGGCACGTACTAGCGTCCGCACCGCGCCGAGCCGCGGGTCCACCGGTTTGCCGGCGGCCACCCGGTGCATCTGCTGGGTGTGCCACTGGATCTCGAGCAGGCTGTCGGCCAGCCGGAGGCCGGTCTTCGGCGCCGTGCGCCGCGCGTGGACGTCCTCGCCGTCCAGGAGCCGCCCGGGCAGTGCCGGGTCGACGATCAGCGGCCTGCCGAGGCCGATGACGTCCAGCGCGCCGGAACGCAGCGCCTCCGCCATGCCTTGCGCGCTGGTGAAGCCGCCGGTGACCATCAGCGCGACGTCGGAGACCTGCCGCGCCTTCGCGGCGTAATCGAGGAAATAGGCCTCACGGCTGAGAGTGCTCGCCTTGGCCGACCCCATCATGGCGGCCTTCTCGTAGGTGCCGCCGGAGACTTCCAGCAGGTCGATCCCCGCTTCACCCAGTTCTCGGACGACTTCGAGCGATTCCTCCTCGCTGAAGCCGCCGCGCTGGAAGTCCGCGCTGTTGAGCTTGACCGTGATCGGCACCGAGTCGCCGACCTCCGCACGCACGCGGGCGACGACTTCGAGCAGAAACCGGCGCCGGCGGAGCGCGTCACCGCCCCAGCCGTCGGTACGCCGGTTGGTCAGCGGCGACAGGAACTGCGAGACGAGATAACCGTGCGCCCCGTGGATCTGGACCCCGGCGAACCCGGCGTCGACGACGGTCCGCGCGGCCACGCCGAACCGGTCGATGATCGCTTCGATCTCGTCGGCGGTCAGCGCCCGCGGCGTCGCGAACACCGAGCGGATGCCGCGATCGCCGAAGGGCACCGCCGACGGCGCGACCGGCTGACGGGACAGGAAACGCGGGCTCTGCCTGCCGGGATGGTTGAGCTGGACCCACAACCGGCTCTCGGTCCCGTCCGCCGACCGCGCCCACGGCTCGAACGCGGTCGCGTCCGGCTCCCGGGGCACCGCGACGTTGCGCGGTTCACCCAGCGCGGTCGGATCGACCATGACGTTGCCGGTGATCAGCGTCCCGGCACCGCCTCGCGACCACGTCCGGTACAGCTCGGCCAGCTCGGCGGTCGGCCGGTTGCGGCGATCGCCGAGCTGCTCGCTGAGCGCGGCCTTGGCCAGCCGGTTCGGCAGGATCGCGCCGCACCGCAGTTTCAGCGGTTCGGCCAGCAGTTCCTTGGGCTCGCTCATCCGCGCGTCCTCCCACCGTTACCTACTGGGCAGTATCCCTACTCGAAGTAACATACTCGCGGTATGTCGAGTACTCAAGGCGCGCCGGCACCGAAGGGGTTGTCGATCACGTAGCGCCAAAGCCCGTCCTCACCACGCCTCGCGACGTCGGTGGCCGTCGCGGCGAGGTGGCCCTCGATGACCCAGTCGACGATCAGTAACGCCAGGTCACCGGCCACGTGCACCTGACGCGGAGTGACCTTGATGGGCTGCCCGAGCGCGAGGATCCCGCCGTTCGCGGCCCGGCGTTCCGCGCCGCTCACCCGCACGCCGTCCCGGCGGACGAACACGGCGTCGGGCTCGTAGACCGTGTCGAGGATTTCGGCGGATCCGGTGTTGAAGGCGGCTTGGAAGACGAAGGGATGTTCGGCGGCGTCGGCGGTCAGCGGCACACTGGACGAATGCGTCATGCGGACAGCGAAACCGACCGCGAAGCAGGTCACCAAACGGAAACCTTCGACCGCGAACTCGTCCCCGACGCGCGCGGCCGCACGCGGCGGCCGGAGCCGGACTGTCCCGTCGAGGTCGCGCTCGCCGCGATCTCGGGCCGCTGGACGACACTGGTCCTTCGGGAGCTGATGGGCGGTCCTCGATCCTTCAGCGACCTACGCGCGGCATTACCCGCCCTGTCCGCGAAGGTGCTGACAGAACGCCTCGGTGACCTGACCGCGCGACGCCTCGCCGTCCGCGAGGAGCTGCCGGGCTTCCCGAGCCGGACCAGCTATCGACTCACCCCGGCCGGCCTGGAACTGCGGCCGCTGCTGATCGAGCTGTACCGCTCGGGTTCGGCGCTACTGGCCGAGTAAGCGCGGCGCGACCGGCTCCACCCGCACGCGCGCCTTCGCCTCTTCGGCCATCTTCCGCGCCCAGGCCTGCAAGCCCGGGATGTCGATCCCATGCGGCCGGGCTTCGCGGAACGGCTCGATGTTCTCGGCGCCGCGCTCCAGCAGCGACGCCGCTCCGTTCCCGTTCCCCCTGGCCGCGTGGGTCAGGCCCACGGCGAGCTGCGCGAGCCCGCGCCACAGCTCCCGCTCCGGGCCGTCGGTGGATTTCCACGCGTCCTCGAACACCTCGTGCGCGTGGAACGGACGGCCCGCGTCGAGCAGGCGCTGCGCCTCGGAAACGGTGTCCTCGGGGCTGCGTTCGATGCCCTCGGGCTGCCGTTCGACACCGTCGGCGCCGTACGGGAGCGGCCTGCCGAGACCGTCCCGCGGGCGCGCGTTACGGGCTCGTCCGGCTTCGTCACGGTCCCGGTCGGTCATGCCGTCATTGTCCCACGCGGGTATCCTGGGCTCTCGTGCG
Source organism: Amycolatopsis sp. PSD-21 (assembly GCF_055561455.1). Classification (NCBI taxonomy): domain Bacteria; kingdom Bacillati; phylum Actinomycetota; class Actinomycetes; order Pseudonocardiales; family Pseudonocardiaceae; genus Amycolatopsis; species Amycolatopsis sp. PSD-21. The sequence continues at coordinate 7,921,509 of NZ_CM145712.1, forward strand.
CTTTCTCGACGGGCACCGACCCGCTCACGACCTGACCTACGACGACGTGTTCCTCCTGCCGAACCGGTCGGACGTGGAGTCCCGTTTCGACGTCGACCTGTCCACTGTGGACGGTACCGGCGCGACGATCCCGATCGTGGTGGCCAACATGACCGCCGTCGCGGGCCGCCGGATGGCCGAAACGGTCGCCCGGCGCGGTGGGCTCGTCGTCCTCCCCCAGGATGTCGACGTGGCCGCGGTCGCCGACATCGTCACCTGGGTCAAGAGCCGTCACACCGTCTGGGACACCCCGCTCGTGCTGACCGGCGGAGACGCGGTGGCCGACGCGCTGAACCTGGTCGGCAAACGTGCCCACGGCGCCGTCGTCGTCGTGGACGAGGACGGCAAGCCCGTCGGCGTCGTCGACGAAGCGGCTTGCGCCGGCGTAGACCGCTTCGCGCGCCTCGCCGACGTCGCGGAGCCCGCGGTCGTCACGGTTCCCCTGGACACGCCGCCGCGCGAGGTGTTCGAGCGCCTGCACGACCACGGCGGCCGTCTCGCGCTCGGCATCGACGAAAACGGCAGGCTCGCCGGCGTCCTGACCGAGATCGCGGCGCTGCGCGCGGAGATCTACACCCCGGCCGTCGACGACGGCGGCAACCTGCGCGTCGCCGCGGCGATCGGCGTGAACGGCGACGTCGCGGCGAAGGCCGAGGCCGTCCTCGCGGCGGGCGTCGACGTGCTGGTCGTCGACACCGCGCACGGCCACCAGGAGAAGATGATCTCCGCGCTGAAGGCCGTCCGGTCGGTGAACCCGCGGGTCCCGGTCGTCGCCGGGAACGTGGTCACCGCCGAGGGCACGCGCGACCTGATCCACGCGGGCGCGGACGTCGTCAAGGTCGGCGTCGGCCCCGGCGCCATGTGCACGACCCGGATGATGACCGGCGTCGGGCGCCCGCAGTTCTCCGCCGTCGCCGAATGCGCGGCCGCGGCGCGTGAGCTGGGCAAACACGTGTGGGCGGACGGCGGCGTGCGGCATCCGCGCGACGTCGCGCTCGCGCTTGCCGCGGGCGCGTCGGCGGCGATGGTCGGCTCCTGGTTCGCCGGCACCCACGAATCCCCCGGCGACCTGCGCTACGACGAGCAGGGCAAGCCGTACAAGGAGTCGTTCGGCATGGCGTCGAAGCGCGCCGTCGGCGCCCGCACGCGTACGGACAATGTCTTCGAGCGCGCCAAGAAGGGCCTGTTCGAAGAGGGCATCTCGGCGTCGCGGATGGCGCTGGACCCGGCTCGCCCCGGCGTCGAAGACCTGCTCGACTCCATCGGCTCCGGTGTCCGCTCCGCCTGCACGTACGCGGGCGCGCGCACGCTGGAGGAGTTCCACGAGCGCGCGCTGCTCGGCATCCAGTCCGCCGCCGGTTTCGCGGAAGGACGTCCGCTGCCCTCGGGCTGGTGAGACCCGGAGGGAGTCCTCTTGGGACTGTCCCAAGAGGACTCCCCAGCCCCGGTTATCCGTGATCCTCCAGCATTTCCGTGACGAGCGCCGCGATCGGCGAGCGCTCGGAGCGGGTCAGCGTGACATGCGCGAACAGCGGGTGACCCTTGAGTTTCTCGATCACCGCCGAAACGCCGTCGTGCCGCCCGACCCGCAGGTTGTCGCGCTGCGCGACGTCATGCGTGAGCACGACCCGCGAAGCCGTGCCGAGCCGTGAGAGCACGGTCAGGAGCACGTTGCGCTCCAAGGACTGCGCCTCGTCGACGATGACGAACGTGTCGTGCAGCGAGCGGCCGCGGATATGGGTCAGCGGAAGCACTTCGAGCATGCCACGGTCGAAGACCTCGTCGAGGACGTCCTGGCTGACCAGCCCGCCGAGGGTGTCGAACACCGCCTGCGCCCACGGCTGCATCTTCTCGCTCTCGGAACCGGGCAGGTAACCCAGATCCTGGCCGCCGACCGCGTACACCGGCCGGAACACGACGACCTTGCGGTGCTGGCGGCGTTCCATCACCGACTCCAGCCCCGCGCAGAGCGCGAGCGCCGACTTGCCCGTGCCCGCTCGTCCGCCCAGCGAGACGATGCCGACGTCGGAGTCCAGCAGGAGATCCAGCGCCACCCGCTGCTCGGCCGACCGGCCGTGCAACCCGAACGCCTCCTTGTCACCCCGGACGAGCCGGATCCGCTTGTCCGCGGTGACCCGCCCCAGTGCGCTCGAACTGCCCGCGAGCAGCCGCAAACCGGTGTGACAGGGCAGTTCCCCGACCTCCGGCATCCCGAATTCCGCCGGATCCACGGAAGACCCGCTGAACAGCGCGTCGACCAGGGTCTGCGGGACGTCCACGTCCGCCATACCCGTCCAGCCCGAGGGCGTCACCTCCTGCGCGCGGTACTCGTCGGCTTCGAGGCCGACGGCGCCCGCCTTGACGCGCAGGGGGATGTCCTTGGTCACCAGCGTGACCGACGCGCGTTCCGCCGCCAGGTTGAGCGCGCAGGCGAGGATGCGGTGGTCGTTGGAGTCGGTGCGGAAGCCGACCGGGAGCACCGTGGGGTCGGAGTGGTTCAACTCCACCTGCAGGGTGCCGCCGTGCTCACCGATCGGGATCGGCGCGTCGAGCCTGCCGTGCTGACGACGCAGGTCGTCGAGCATGCGGAGCGCTTCGCGCGCGAACCACCCCAGTTCGGGATGGTGACGTTTCGCCTCCAGTTCACTGATGACGACCAGCGGGAGCACGACCGCGTGTTCGGCGAAACGAGTCACCGACCAGGGGTCAGAGAGCAGGACCGACGTGTCGAGCACGTAAGTGGACCGCTGGGATTCGGGCGAGATCGAGGCTTTCTCCGGGCCAGAGGCACCGGTCGAAGAACGGCCAGAGGCCTTGCGGGGTGAACGCTGCGCAGTCACGACGGCATCTCCCTCGTGGGCGTGGCACCACGCCCGCACTCGCTGGGCCGGGCACCTCCCTGGCTGACCGTTCCTTCCGACGTCTTGCGACGTCAGTCGGCACGGCCGCGAGGGCCGGGTGCCGGCCCCCTCGTGCATCCACTGGGCGGCTGTGCCGCCCTGTCGACAACCGCCACGACCAGGGCCTCCCGCGAGAGTCCGCATGGGACGCGAACCCTCACTTCCGGAAGGTACCTGCGTCCGGCCGATCGCGCAGGCAGCCACCACGGTGATTCGCCAAACCGTCATCTCACTGTCGGTCGCATGACATCAACGCCTGGTCACCATCACGGTGTGTAGTGATGATCTCCATTCAGGGACGCTCGACGACGTGACCCGGATGGATTAACGCGACGCAGGGCGTTCACCTGATGAGACGGCGGGTTCTACCACGCATCGTCGCAGGACGCATTTTGTGCCCGAGACAGAGAACCGGACCGAGTGAAACGCGCCTTTTCCGGCTCACACAATGGGCTTACGAGACGGTCACAAATCCTGAATAGCGAGTAATTTTCTCACTGCGGGACACCCCCACCGGATTCGGTGCCCCCGATCCCTGAACATCTCTACTTAGGAGTGCGAAGTGCTGAAGAAGGCTGGTTTCGTTTCCGCCGTCGCCGCGGGCATCATGATGGTCGGCGGGACCGCGTTCGCCGCCACCGGTGAGACCTCGGGCACCCCGGACCCCACGTTCGGCGACGCCTACAACACGTTCATCGAGGGCGGCGGCGCGCTGGGCTACGGCGCCGCTTCCCTGGTCGCCGGCGCCTACACGGGCGTCGTCCTGACCCCGGCCCTGCTGGCCCACTCGCTGGAGCACCACCACCACTGATCCCGGTGTGAGACGTCGAAGGCCCCGGAGTGCACGCCGGGGCCTTCGTCATGTCCGGGGTCAGGAACCGAAGCGCCGGTGCCGCCACGCGTAATCGCGCATCGCCCGCAGGAAATCGACTCGGCGGAACGCGGGCCAATAAGCTTCGGTGAACCAGAATTCCGAATGCGCCGATTGCCAGAGCAGAAATCCGGAAAGCCGCTGCTCACCCGAGGTGCGGATAATCAGATCCGGATCCGGCTGGCCCGAGGTGTACATGTGTTCGGATATGTGGTCGACGTCCAATATCTTCGCGAGCTCGCGGATCGAGGTGCCTTCGTCGGCGTGCTGGAGCAGGAGTTTGCGGACCGCGTCGGCGATCTCCTGACGCCCTCCGTAACCGACCGCGACGTTGACCTCCATCCCGGTGCGCCCCTCGGTGCGCTCCGCGGCCGCGCTGAGCGCCTTCGCGACCTCCGGGGGCAGCAGGTCGAGCGCTCCCACGATGCGGAGCCGCCACGGCGTGTGCGGGGCCGCGAGCTCGTCGGTGACGTCGGTGATGATCTTGAGCAGCGGGCTCAGTTCCTCGGCCGCGCGGCCGAGGTTGTCCGTCGAAAGCAGCCACATGGTGACGACCTCGACGTCGGCCTCGTTGCACCAGCTCAGGAAGTCGGCGATCTTCTTGGCGCCCGCGCGGTGCCCGTCGGCGACGTCGGTGAAGCCCGCTTCGCGCGCCCAGCGGCGGTTGCCGTCCAGCATGATGGCGATATGGCGTGGATGGCGCCCCTTGGCCTGCTGGATCAGGCGCCTGCCGTAGGCGCTGTACACGACGTCTGACAAGAAGGACCGAAGACTCACGCCAGTGGAGACTAGTCACCTCGCGAGCCTCAGTGGGACGCGCCACGGACACTGGCGAAAAACCTACGGTGCCGTAACCTGGGTGAGTGAGCGTAGTGACCGAACCCCAGCCGTCCGGCCCCACGCCCGTGGTGGACACGCGTCCTCGGTTGCGTGGGCACATCCACTTCTGGTCCTTCTTCGGCGCTGTCGCCGGAGCGGCGACCCTCATCAGCCTCGCGGCGTCCACAGTGTCCGGTATCGCCGCTTTGTCCACTTCGGTCTACGGATTGACCGTCCTCGGCGTCTTCGGCGTCAGCGCGCTGTACCACCGTCGCTTGTGGAGCCCACGAGCATACGAATGGATGAAGCGCGCCGACCATTCGATGATCTTCCTGTTCATCGCCGGCACCTACACGCCGTTCACCCTTCTGGCCATGTCCCAGCCGACCGGGTACATCGTGCTCGCGATCGTGTGGGGCGGCGCGATCGGCGGCGTCACCCTGAAGATGCTGTGGCCGAACGCGCCACGCTGGCTCGGCGTGCCGATCTACATCGCGCTGGGCTGGGTCGCCGTCTTCGTCCTGCCGGAGCTGGCCACGCACGCCGGCGTCGCGGCGCTCGTCCTGCTCTGCGTCGGTGGCCTGTTCTACACGCTGGGCGCGGTGTTCTACGCGGTGAAGTGGCCGAACCACTTCCCGGACACCTTCGGGTACCACGAGTACTTCCACGCCTGCACGGTTCTCGCCGCGGTCTCGCACTACATCGCGATCTGGCTGGCGATGTACGCGTAACTCGCGTGATCAGGCGCGTAACTCGCGTGATTGGATGCGTAACTCACGTGTGGCGCGCCTGAACACGCGAGTTACGTCTTCAATCACGCGAGTTACGTCTCTGATCACGAGTGCGGCACCAGCGTGACCAGGACGGACACACGCGTGTTCCCTCTGGCACAAGAAAGTGCCTTCTTCCGGCGCCTCGACCGGAGCGCCATGATCGCTCCATGGCCAAGAACGCACCGCCCCGCCGCCTCGACGACGCGGCCCTCAGCGACTTCCTCGCGCAGCACACCTTCGGCGCCCTCGCGACCCTCAAGCGCGACGGCCGCCCGCATCTCTCCACCGTCGTCTACACCTGGGATCCCGAGAGCCGCGAGGTCCGGGTGAGCACGACCGAAGACCGGCTCAAGGTCAAGCAGATCCGCAACAACCCGACCGCATCGCTCTACGTCTCCAGCGCCGACCACTGGAAATTCGCCGTCGTGGAAGGGAAGGCCGAACTTTCCGAAGTCACGCGAACACCGGGCGACGCGGCGGGCCTCGAGTATCTCGCCGCACAGCGGCAGAAGCCGGAAGACGAGGCCGAGTTCCTGGAGACCATCGCCGCGGAGCGAAGGCTCTACATCACCCTCAAAGCCGACAGACTCTATGGAACGGCCCTCGACATCGCTTGACGCGGTCAGTCCCGCAGCATCGGAGCCGCCAGGTACTGCTCGGGGATGGCGAACGCGTCCACGAGGGTCCGCGCGTGCGGGCGCAGGTCGGCGCACAACGCGTTCACCGCGGCGGTGACGGCCTTCGAACGCCCCGAGGTCAGGCGCCCGTGTTCGAGGAACCAGCCCCGGTCCGCCTCGATGTTCGCGAGCGCGTAGAGGTCGCAGACCCGCTCCAGCAGCTCGCGGGCTTCGCCGTCGGCGCAGCGTTCGATGGCGTCGATGAACGCTTCGAGCACGACGCGGTCGACGTGTACGCGTCCGGCGCGCAGCACGTGGTCCTGCGCGTCGTTGAAGACGCCGAAGGGGTTCGAGGCCGCCTTACGCAGACGCTGCGCGACACCGCCGAGTACGTGCTCTTCGCGGTCTTCGAACAGCTTCAGGTGCCATTCGCGCGAGTAGAGGACATCGCCGTCGTCGGCTTCGGTGAGCCGCTCGACGACCTTGCGCGCGGACGTCCGTTCGATCACGGCCTCGACGAACTGCTCCGCCACGAACCGTGCGGTCGCGAGCGGGCTGAGGTCCTCGAAATGATCCTTGTAGCTGGTCAGCAGGCCCTTCGCGACCAGTTGCAGCAGCACGGTGTTGTCACCCTCGAAGGTGGTGAAGACGTCCGTGTCGGCTTTCAGCCCGGCGAGCAGGTTCTCCGAGAGATAGCCGGAGCCGCCGCACGCCTCGCGGGCGGCCTGGATGGTCGCGGTCGCGTGCCAGGTCGAGACGGCCTTGATGCCCGCGGCGCGTGATTCCAGCTCGCGCTGCTCCTCTTCCGGCGCGTCCTCGGCGATGTCGTTCAGCTTCGAGACGAGCGCTTCCTGCGCGAAGTGCAGCGCGTACGACGTCGCCAGCGCGGGCAGCAGTTTCCGCTGGTGGGCGCGGTAGTCGAGGATCACGACCTCCTCGCCGTCGGGCCGCGCGAACTGCCGCCGCTGCTCGCCGTACCGGACGGCCAGGGCGAGCGCGCGTTTCGTCGCGCTGCCGGCGCTGCCCGCGACACTGACCCGGCCCCGGATGAGCGTGCCGAGCATCGTGAAGAACCGGCGGCCGTCGCTCTCGATCGGGCTCGTGTACGTGCCGTCCTCGGCGACGTCACCGAACCGGTTGAGCAGTGCCTCCCGCGGAACCCTCACCTGAGTGAAAGTGAGCCGCCCGTTGTCGACGCCGTTGAGGCCCGCCTTGCGGCCGCAGTCCTCGATCTCGACGCCGCTCGCGCCGTCGCCGCGGATCGGCACCAGGAACGCGTGCACGCCGCGCGACTCACCACCGGTGATCAGCTGCGCGAACACCACCGCGAGTTCGCCGTCGCGGGCGGCGTTGCCGATGTACTCCTTCATCGCGCCCCGGTCCGGCGTGTGCACGACGAACTCGCGCGTCGCCGGGTCGTAGGTCGCGGTGGTGCGGAGGTGCTGGACGTCCGAGCCATGGCCGTGCTCGGTCATCGCGAAACAGCCCAGCAGTTCCAGATCCTTGATCTTGCGCAGGTAGCGCTCGTGGTGGCGTTCCGTGCCGAGCAACTGCACCGCGCCGCCGAACAGGCCCCATTGGACGCCGGCCTTCACCATCAGCGAAAGATCGCCGAAGCCCAGCATCTCGAACGACATCACCGAGCCGCCGACGTCACCGCCACCGCCGTACGCCGGGTCGAAGCCGAGCCCCGGCCGATCGGTGCGGGCGAGCAGCCGCAGCCATTCGAGCACCTGGACACGGTGCGCTTCGACGTCGAGGTCGACGGGATCCTTGAAATCCTCCGCCGCCATCTGCGCGCGCACCGCGCGGCGGAGTTCGGCCCACCGTCCATCGAGGACGGTGGTCAGCGCGTCCGGGTCGATCTTCGCGGGAAGTCCTGGTGTGTCCACGATTCCTCCGATGCGGTGCGGTCTGCGTTCAGCCTGCCGCACCGCATCGGGGGGCGCAGCCCGAATCAGACCGGCCGCCCGTTGATCGTCGTGTTCTCGAACCGCAGGTCATCGACGTGTTTCAGGACGTTTGCCGTGTTCGCGACGCCGTCGAAGCGGCAATCGCTCACCCGCAGCCCCCGAACGTGTGAGTTGGGCAACCCTCGGACGTTGAACGCCGCTTGCCCGCAGCTCGTGCTCGCGGAGTCGCTGATGGTGAACGGCCCGAACCGCGGGACGTGCGCGCCGGTCTGTCCGTTGTAATCCGGCAGGACGTACGCGACCGAGCGGGCGAACGTGCCGGAGACACCGTGGAGGTTGACGTTCTCGGTGAACCCGCCGCGCAGGGTGTTCGACTTGACGTACAGCCCGTATTTCGTTTCGCCGGTGACGGTGAGGTCGTACGCGTAGACGTCGCGGATGCCGCCGGTCTGCTCGCTGCCGCAGGTGATCGCGCCCCAGTTGCCGTCCATCACGCAGTTCGCGACGACGATGTTCCGGCACGGCACGCCGACGCGGCGCCCGTCGTCGTCCCGGCCCGCTTTGAGCGCGACGTTGTCGTCGTGCGCCCCGAGGTGGGAGTTCACGATCACCACGTGGTCGCAGGACTCCGGATCGCAGGCGTCGGTGTTGGAGCGCGCGGTGCTCGCGTCCGTGCGGACGCCGTCGATCGTGACGTTCCGGCAAAGCGTGGGATGCAGCTGCCAGAACATCGGGTTCTTCAGCGTGACGCCCTCGATGAGCACGGTGTCGCACGAGTACGGCTCGACGAACGTGGACCGCATCGCGTGCCCGGAGCCGGGAACGATCCGCTTCTCCGGCGGGACGCCGGCCGCCACCAGCGATTCCAGGTACTCACGGTCCTTGCCCTTGTTCCAGGACGCCGTGCCCGCCGCGTCGAGCGTGCCCTTCCCGGTCACCGCGATGTTGGATTCCTTGTACGCGTAGATCATCGGCGACCGGTTGACGCACTCGATGCCCTCGTAGCGGGTGAGCACGTTCGGGAACTTCGAGGCGTCGGAACCGAAGGCGAGCACGGCACCCGCCGCGAGGTGCAGGTCCACGTTGCTCTTGAGATACACGGCGCCGGTGACGAAGGTGCCTTCCGGCACGACGACGTGCCCGCCGCCGCGCGCGTTGGCCGTCTCGATCGCCTTCTTGATCGCGGCGGTGTTGTCGGTCTTGCCATCACCCTTGGCACCGAACCCGAGGACCGAGAACGTCCGGTCCGGGAAGACCGGCCGTTTCGTCCGCGCGACGATGCCGTTGGCCGCGGGCCAGGGGAGAGCGGGGGCCGCCGAGGCGGTGGGCGCGAGCAGCGGGCTCGCGGCCACCACGAGACCGCCCTTGATCAGCCAACGCCGGGAGATTCTGCCGTCCATGACGCCATCTTTCGCAAGAGGACTTCGGTGAAGACGGCGGAATCCCGACTCTAAGGGCGGACCCCGGGCTCAGGAAAGGTCCGGTCCCTGTGAGCGGAGATCGTCGACCTTCGTCATCGCCTCCCGCAGCTCGGCGAGCCAGGCGTCCGCGTGCTCCCCGACCAGCCGGACCGCCCAGGCGAGCGCCTCCGACCGCGACCGCGCGACGCCCGCGTCGACGAGAGTGTCGAGGACCAGGCGTTCGGGTTGCCGCAGCCTGGTCATCACCGGCGCCGAATGCGTGGTGAACAGCTGCCTCGTGCCACCGAGGCTCGCGCCCCAGGCGACCTTGCGCTGATACCGGTGCTCCGCCTGGCGCGCGATCTCGATCCGCTCGTCGCGGGTCTCCTCGCGGAACCGGCTGATCCGGCCGTCCTCGGCCGCCGCACGGGCGGCGTCGTCGGCGTACTCACCGGTGAGCGGCGGGAGCTCGCCGACGACGACTATCTCCTCGCGATCCACCGTGACCTCGGGATCTCCCGTGAACCAGCCCTCCGGGAGCCGTCCGCCGAACCACGCGGCCGCGTCGTCCGCCGGCGGGATGTCCGCCTGCTGCCAGCCGCCCCGGCCCTTCCAGCCTCCGCGTCCCATCCGCCTCGCCGCCCTGAAGTAGGTGTGCATGCTCGCCTCCGCGATTACATGATTACAACGCTACCGACGCTACGCCTGCAATAACCGCTTATCACGCTTGTTCTCCCCCGGCGAAACCCAGGGCAACCTGATGACCTGCGCGGACGTGTTCCCACCAGCAGTCGACGAGGAAGGGGAACCTCATGCTGAAGAAGGCCATGATCGGCGCTCTCGTGCTCGGAGCGGCCCAGCTGGCGGTGGTCGCGCCGGCGGCGGCGGAAGCCAAGGACGTGTCCTGGTTCTTGAGTCCGACCGAAGTCGAACCCGGCGGGCAGATCTACGCCGAGACGAAGGCCGCGATGGGCGGCTGCGGACCGGCGACCCCGGTGACGTCGCCGGGGTTCGCGGCGCCGCTCCAGTGGACGATCGGCGGCAACTGGGGGAAGTCCGCCGGCTACGGCAAGGCAGGCAAGACGCCGGGCAAGTACACGGCGACGTTCACCTGCTTGGACGGCACGAAGACCTCACGCGCCTTCACCATCATCGGAACGCCGCCGACATCCACGAAACCGCCGAAGCCGACCAAGACCACTACGACCACCACGACCAAACCGAAGCCGAAGGCGCCGCAGGTCGCGGTGAAGCCGGTCGGAGCTCCGCAGACCGGCGGTGGTCACGCCCCTATGGCGTGGGACTGGTGAGCTGAGCGCGCAGTTCCTCCGCGCTGGTGACGGGCCGCTCGCACACGTACCCACGGCACACGTACGCCGCGGCGGCACCGTCGACCAGCGGCCGATCGGCCAGCAGCGGCACTCCGTCCGCGTCCGGCATGCCGCTGACGACGACGGCGCCGTCCGGCAGCGACCTGAGGGCGGCGGCCAGCAGCTCCGCGCGCGAAGCGGCGTCCGGGCCGACGACCGCAACCTGCACCGGACCGGCGGCGGCCGCCTCGGCGACGGTGAGCCAGTGCCCGGCGAACCGCGGCGCGTGGGCGGCGAGCCGTCCCGCCCGCGCCAGGGCCTGCTCGGCCGCCTCGCGATAGCGGCCGACCCGGTCGTGCCCGGCCAGCACGGACGCCGTCAGCAACGCGTTCGCCAGCGCCGAAGCCCCCGAAGGGCTCGCGTTGTCGGTCGGGTCGGAAGGCCGCTGCACCAGGACTTCCGCGTCGTCGGCGGTGTCGTAGTAGGCCCCCGTCGCTTCCGGGATGCCGAAGTGGGCCAAGGCGAGGTCCAGCAAGGTGAGCGCGTCGGCGAGCCAGCGCGGTTCGCCGGTCGCCTGGTGGAGTTCGAGCAGACCCTCGGCGAGGCACGCGTAGTCCTCCAGCACCCCGGCCGTCGTGCCGACGACGCCGCCGCGTGAAGTCCGGCGCAACCGTCCGCCGACGAAATGGGTGTCCATCAGGAAAGCCGCCGCGCGGGCCGCCGCTTCGATCCACTGTGGACGGTCGAGTCGCGCGCCCGCTTTGGCGAGCGCGCCGATGGCGAGCCCGTTCCACGCGGCGATGACCTTGTCGTCACGGGCGGGCTGCGGACGTTCGTTTCGCGCCGTCAGCAGCGCACGACGGACGCGCTCGTAACGCGGTTCGTCCTCTGGATGCGGCTCACGCAGCCGCAGGGTCGACGCGCCGTGCTCGAAGTTCCCCCGTTTGGTCACCTGGAACAGCCCGGCCGCCCAGGCGCCGTCCTCCTCGCCGAGCACTTCGGCCAGCTGCGCGGGAGTCCAAACGTAGGTCAGCCCCTCGACGCCCTCGGTGTCCGCGTCGAGCGACGCGGCGAAACCGCCTTCGGCCGTGCCGAGGTCGCGGAGCAGGAACTCCGCGGTCTCCTCGACCGTCCGCCGCGCGTACTCGTAACCGGTCACACCGTGGAACTGCGCGTAGAACCGCAACAGCAAACCGTTGTCGTACAACATCTTCTCGAAGTGTGGCACTTCCCAGCGCGCGTCGACCGAGTAGCGCGCGAAGCCACCCGCGAGCTGATCGTTCAGGCCGCCCAGCGCCATGGCCGCGGCCGTGTGCTCGACCAGGTCGAGGCCGGAGCCGGTGCGCTCGTGATGGCGCAGCAGGAAGTTCAACGCCATCGTGGGCGGGAACTTCGGCGCTCCCCCGAAGCCGCCGTTGCCGGTGTCGTACTCCTTGCGCAGCGTGGCGACCGCGGACTCCAGCGCGGCACCGTCCACAACGGACTCCGGCAGCGGTCCGCTCTTCTCGGTGAGGTGGGCGATGATCTGCCGCGCACCGGAGCGCAACTCGTCCGGCCGCTCACCCCAGGCTTCGGCGACGGCGACGAGCAGCTGGGAGAACGACGGCATCCCCGGTCGCGGTGACGGCGGATAGTAAGTACCGCAATGGAACGGTTCACCGTCCGGGGTCAGGAAACACGTCATCGGCCAGCCGCCCTGACCCGTCATCGCCTGGGTGGCCGCCATGTACACCGAGTCGATGTCCGGGCGCTCCTCGCGGTCCACCTTGATGCTGACGAAATTCGCGTTCATCAGCGTGGCGGTGGCCTCGTCCTCGAAGGACTCGTGCGCCATGACGTGACACCAGTGGCAGGCCGCGTAGCCGACCGAAAGGAGGATCGGCACGTTCCGCCGTTTCGCCTCGGCCAGCGCTTCCTCACCCCACGGCCACCAGTCCACCGGGTTGTCGGCGTGCTGCAGCAGGTACGGACTGGTCGCGGCCTTCAGGCGGTTCGACATGTCACCAGGGTCGCACGCGGAAAAGCGGGCGCGCAGAACGGCCGTCTGCGCGACACTCCTCCGGTGCTCCTGACCATGACGACCACCCGGAACCCGGCCACCGACCTCGGCTTTCTCCTGCACAAGCATCCGGAGAAGGCGCAGTCCTTCACGCTCTCGGCCGGGACGGCGCACGTCTTCTACCCCGAGGCGTCCGGCGAGCGCTGCGCCGTCGCGCTGCTGGTCGAGCTCGACCCGGTCGAGCTCGTGCGCGGCGGTGGCACGTCGCTGACCCAGTACGTCAACGACCGGCCGTACGCGGGCGGCTCGTATCTGGCGGTGGCGCTGCGGGCGGTGTTCACCACGGCGCTCGCGGGCCGGTGCGCGAACCGGCCGGAGCTGGTCGACGAACGGTTCCCGTTGGAGATCCGCGTCCCGTCGTTGACCGCGCGCGGTGGCGCGGAGGTCGTCCACAAGCTGTTCGAGCCGCTCGGCTGGCACGTCGAAGCGAAGGCGATCCCGCTCGACCCCGAGTTCCCGCAGTGGGGTGATTCCCGCTACGTCGATCTCCGGCTGACCGGGACCCAGCGGGTCGTCGACGCGTTGCGGCACCTGTACGTCCTGCTGCCCGCCCTCGACGGCGACAAGCACTACTGGATCGGCCAGGACGAGGCCGACAAATTGCTGCGCGCCGGCGAGGGCTGGCTCGCGGAGCATCCGGAACGGGACCTGATCACCAACCGGTATCTCGAACGACGCCGCCCGATCGTCTCGTACGCGCTCGCCCGGCTTGCCGAGGCGGACGACGTGCCCGCCGAGGCCGAAGCGCGTGTCACCGAGCTGCCGGACCGGCCCGAACCGCTGGCCGTCCAGCGTCAGGGCAGTGTGCTCGCGGCGCTCCGGGCGGCGGGCGCGCGACGCGTGCTCGACCTCGGCTGTGGCGGTGGCGCGCTGCTGCGCGTGCTCGAGAAGGAGCCGTCGTTCACCGAGATCGTCGGTGTCGACGTGTCCGCGAGCGCGCTCGACATCGCCGAGAAGCGACTCAAGGACAAGTCGCGGATCACCCTGAAGCAGTCCGCGCTGACCTACGCGGATCCGTCGCTGGCCGGTTACGACGCGGCCGTGCTGATGGAGGTGATCGAGCACGTCGACGAGGAGCGCCTGCCCGCGCTGGAGCACGCCGTCTTCGGTGTCGCCGCGCCGCGGACCGTGCTCGTCACGACGCCGAACGCCGAGTACAACCGGCACTTCGAGTTCCTCGAAGAAGGCCGGTTCCGGCACGCGGACCACCGTTTCGAGTGGACCCGCGAGCAGTTCCGCTCGTGGGCCGACGGCGTCGCGGCACGACAGGGCTACGACGTCCGGCACCTGCCGGTGGGACCGGAGTCCCAGGAATCAGGACCGCCGACCCAAATGGCGGTCTTCACGTCTCGGAAGGAGGCCGTGGCATGAAACTGACCATTCCCGACATGTCCCTCGTCGTGCTCGTCGGAGCCTCCGGCTCCGGCAAGTCGACCTTCGCGCGGACACATTTCGCGCCGACCCAAGTACTGTCCAGCGACTACTTCCGCGGCCTGGTGGCCGACGACGAGAACGACCAGAGCGCGTCGGCCGCGGCGTTCGACGTGCTCCACTACGTCGCGGCGAAGCGGCTCGAAGCGGGCCGGATCACGGTGATCGACGCGACGAACGTGCAGCGCGCGTCGCGGGCGAGCCTGTTGAAGCTCGCGAAGGAGTACGACGTCCTTCCGACGGCGATCGTGCTCGATCTGCCCGTGAAGGTCTGCCACGAACGCAACGAGGCCAGGCCCGACCGCGACTTCGGCGAACACGTCGTCCGGCGTCAGCGCGGCGAGCTGCACCGCTCGCTGAAGTCGTTGGAGCGCGAGGGTTTCCGCCGTGTACATGTGCTGCGGAGTGAGGTCGAGGTCGCCGAAGCGGAGATCGTCGTCGAGCCGCTGCGCAACGACCGCCGCGAGCTGACCGGGCCGTTCGACGTGATCGGCGACGTCCACGGCTGCCGCGAGGAACTGGACGAACTGCTCACCGAACTGGGTTACGTCGACGGTGTGCACCCGGAGGGCCGGACCGCGGTGTTCGTCGGCGACCTCGTCGACCGCGGCCCCGACACACCGGGCGTGCTGCGCCGGGTGATGGCGATGGCCGAGGCGGGCAGCGCGCTGGTCGTCTGCGGGAACCACGAGCAGAAACTGGTCCGCGCGCTGAACGGGCGCAAGGTCAAGGTGGCGCACGGCCTCGCGGAGTCGCTGGAGCAGCTTTCCGCGCAGGACGAGGGCTTCCGCGCGAAGGCGCACGCCTTCTGCGAAGGACTCATCGCGCACTACGTCCTCGACGGCGGCAAGCTCGTCGTGGCGCACGCCGGCCTGCCCGAGAAGTTCCACGGGCGCGCGTCCGGCCGGGTGCGCAGCACCGCGCTGTACGGCGACACCACCGGCGAGACCGACGAATACAGCCTGCCGGTGCGGCTGCCGTGGGCACGCGACTACCGCGGCAAGGCGATGGTCCTTTATGGACACACGCCGACACTGGAACCGGAGTGGATCAACGGGACCATGTGCCTCGACACGGGCTGTGTCTTCGGCGGCAAGCTGACCGCGTTGCGTTACCCGGAGCGGGAAGTCGTCTCGGTGAAGGCGAAGAAGGTCTGGTACGAGCCGTCACGCCCGCTCGAACCGGCGCGGCCGCTGGGCGGGCGCGAGCCGGCGGTGCTGGAGCTGGGCGACGTCACCGGGAAGCGGATCGTCGAGACGCGGCATCACGGCCGGGTCGGTGTCTCCGCCGAACAGTCGGCGGCGGCGCTCGAGGTGATGAGCCGCTTCGCCGTCGATCCGCGCTGGCTGCCGTACCTGCCGCCGACGATGGCGCCGTGTTCGACGTCCGAGGCGGACGGCTACCTCGAACACCCCGAGGAGGCTTTCGCCGAGTTCCGCGCCGCGGGTGTCGACCACGTCCTGTGCGAAGAGAAGCACATGGGCTCGCGCGCCGTCGTGCTCGTGTGCCGTGACGACGACGTCGCTCCCGCCCGGTTCGGGATCCAGGGGCCGGGCGCGGTGTACACCCGCACCGGGCGGCCGTTCTTCACTCCGGAGCAGAACGCACGGCTGATCGCCGGGGTGCGGGAAGCGGCGTCGGATCTGTTCGGGGAACTGGACACCGGCTGGCTGCTGCTGGACACGGAGTTGCTGCCGTGGAGCGCGAAGGCGGGGTCGCTGATCTCCGGGCAGTACGCGGCCGTCGGCGCGGCGGCCCAAGCCGTGCTGCCCGCCGCCGCCGGCGCGCTGGACGCGGCCGCGGCTCGCGGGGTCGACGTGTCGGAGCTCTTGGCCCGCACCCGGACTCGTGAGTCCACTGTGGACGCGTACCGGCAGGCGTACCGGCGTTACTGCTGGCCGACCGACGGCCTCGACGGTGTCCGGCTGGCGCCGTTCCAGATCCTGGCGTCGGAGGGACACGCGTACCACGACCGGCCGCACGAGTGGCATCTTTCGCTGCTGGACCGGCTCACCGGTGACCTGTTCACACGCACGCGGACGCTGGCCGTCGACACGACGGATCCCGCGTCGGTGGCGCGCGGCGTCGACTGGTGGCTGGACCTGACCGGCGCGGGCGGCGAGGGCATGGTCGTCAAACCGGCGGCGAACCTGACGCGCGGCGCGCGCGGGCTGGTGCAGCCGGGGGTGAAGGTGCGCGGGCGCGAGTACCTGCGGATCATCTACGGACCGGACTACACGCTGCCGGAGAACCTCTCGCGCCTTCGCAAGCGGGGTCTCAACCGGAAGCGGGCGCTGGCGCTGCGCGAATACGCGCTGGGGCTGGAGGCGCTGGAGCGGCTGGCGCGCGGGGAGCCGCTGTGGCGGGTGCACGAGTGCGTGTTCGCCGTGCTGGCGCTGGAGTCGGATCCGGTCGACCCGCGCCTCTGACGCGCTTCGGCTCGTGAGTGGCAAAGACGGTTCTAACCGTCCTTACCACTCACGAGCGTCAGTCGGACTTGGCGCTCGGTTTCTCCGTCTTCGCGACCGGCTCCTCGGCGTCCGCCTTCTCTTCAGCGGCCTCCGGAGCGGCGGCGGGCTCGTCGAAGCTCTCCGGCACTCGCTTCAGGTGCTTGGTCATCGACCGCACCAGCAGCGCGACGGCGATCAGGAACAGGATCAGGATCAGGAAACCCACCGGCGACGACTTGCCGAAGTCCTCACCTTGGCCGCCGTTGTCGCCGTTGCCGGGCTGCTGCGCCAGGAACTGCGACGCCTCCGTCACCGGAATGACGGCGAACGCCGGCACCACGAAACTCATTAGCCCTCCTTCAAGCCGGCGAACAGATCATCCTCCGGCAGGGTGCTGTCCACCAGTGAGCGGACCAGCTCGTACTCCTCGGTCGGCCAGACCTCGCGCTGCAGGTCGCGCGGGACGGCGAACCAGCGGCTGTTCGGGTCGATCTGGGTGGCGTGCGCCTTGAGCGCCTCGTCACGCTGCTCGAAGTAGTCGCCGCATTCGACGCGGGTGGTCACCCGCTCCATGACGTCGGCCTTCTCCGGATCCCACGACTTGAGCCACTCCTCGTACGGCGACTCCAGGCCGCGTTCGAGCAGGGCCTCGTGGAACACGGTCATCCTGGCGCGCGAGAACCCGTGCACGTAGTACAGCTTCATCGGCTGCCACGGCTCGCCCGCGTCCGGGTAGCGCTCCGCCTCGCCAGCGGCGTCGAAGGCCGCGACCGAGATCTCGTGCGTGCGGATATGGTCGGGGTGCGGGTACCCGCCGTTCTCGTCGTAGGTGACGATCACGTGCGGGCGGAACTCGCGGATGACCTTCACCAGCGCACCGGTGGACTCCTCCAGCGGGATGACCGCGAACGAGCCCTCCGGGACCGGGGGCAGCGGATCGCCCTCGGGCAGCCCCGAGTCGATGAACCCGAGCCAGGTGTGGCTCACGCCGAGGATCTTGGCCGCGCGGGCCATCTCCTCCCGGCGGATCTCGGTCATGTTGGCCACGACCTCGGGACGGTCCATGGCCGGGTTCAGCACACTGCCCGCTTCGCCGCCGGTGCAGGTCACGACCATGACCTCGTGCCCTTCGGCGGCGTACCTGGCCATCGTGGCCGCACCCTTGCTCGACTCGTCGTCGGGGTGCGCGTGCACCGCCATCAGGCGGAGGCGTGACTTCGGCGGTTCATTGGCTGGCACCATGCTCCGAACGTCCCCTTCTCGTTCCCTATTCCCCTGCGACCCTGCCTGACGGCCCGCCCGGCCGGGCGCGGATACTCGAGGGGAACCACTCGCATACGACCCCCATTGTCCCTGCGAGTACGACGAGACCCACCGGGAGGCCCGGGTTGAGCACGGGACAGGACGCTCCCAGCGCGGAAAGCACCCGGACGGACGTGCCCGAGGACCGCTACGGCAAGACCCGCGCCGCGAAGCCCGCCCGCTGGCGGCGCCTGGTGTTCGCCGTGGTGGCGCTGCTGGTCAGCGGCGGGATCGCCTATGTCGCGTACACGAATTTCGGCAGTGCGCCCATCGAGGGCGAACGCGTCTCGTTCGACGAGAAGCCGGGCGACGCGATGGAGATCACGATCAACGTGACCAGGGACGATGTGAACCGCCCCGGCGTCTGCGTCGTCCGGGTCCGGGACAAGGCGGGGGCCGAAAGCGGCCGTAAAGAGGTCCTGATTCAGCCTGGTTCGAAGAACAGCAGGGTGACGACCACCATCAAGAGCATCGGAAGGCCGGTCACGGCTGATATCTTCGGGTGCTCATACGACGTACCACGGTACCTGTCAAGGCCATAGCGGCCAACGGGGTGAAACGGGCGCCCAACGCCGAGGCGCGACCGAATTCCACCGGCGGCGATGCCTCGCGCCGTGTTACTCTGATCTACCGGCACGGCCCAAGACGGGCCGTGTTTTTCCTTTATCTCAGCCAGGCCGGCGCGCCATGCCGGTCCGGTGGCCGGCTTGTACACCCAAGCCTGGCAGGCCCTACTAGGAGATGGTGACCGTGAGCGACACAAAGGTGACCTGGCTGACCCAGGATGCCTACGACAGGCTCAAGCAGGAACTCGACCATTACATCGAGCTCCGCCCGGTCATCGCTGCGAAGATCAACGACAGCCGGGAAGAGGGCGACCTCAAGGAGAACGGCGGCTACCACGCCGCCCGCGAGGAGCAGGGCCAGCACGAGGCCCGCATCCGCCACCTCCAGGAGCTCCTCCGCTCGGCCAAGGTGGGCGAGCCGCCCGCCAACGACGGCAGCGCCGGACCGGGCAAGGTCCTCACCGTGCGTTACGACGGTGACGACGAGGACGAGAACTTCCTCCTGGCGACCCGCGAAGAGGGCACCGAGGGCGACCTCGACGTCTACTCGCCGGAGTCCCCCCTCGGCAAGGCGCTGCTCGGCGCCAAAGAGGGCGAGACCCGCGAGTACGAGCTGCCCAACGGCAGCATCCAGAAGGTGACCCTCGTCAAGGCCGTGCCGTACACCGGCAAGTGAGCCACTCCGCGCGCCCGGCCCCGATATGGCCGGGCGCGCATACGAGCCGTTAGCGTGACCTCCGGAGAATTCTGGAGGGAACGATGAGCGAGCTACCGATCTGCGTCGCCTGCGGCATGCAGTACGCGGAACCCAGGTCCGATTGCCCGATCTGCGAGGACGAACGTCAGTACGTCCCGCAGGCCGGGCAACGATGGACCGATCTGAACACCGTCCGCGCGAGCGGGACGTACACGGCTCGTATCGAGGAGCAGGGACCCGGCCTCATCGGGGTCGGATCCACGCCCAACTTCGCCATCGGCGAGCGGGCGCTGCTGGTCAAGGCCGAATCCGGCAACTTCCTGTGGGACTGCGCGGGCTTCATCGACGACGATCTGGTCGCGAAGGTCCGCGAACTCGGCGGGATCACCGGTATCGCGATCAGCCACCCGCACTACTACACCACCATGGTCGAGTGGGCCCACGCCTTCGACGCGCCCATCTACCTGCACGAGGGCGACCGGCAGTGGATCGGCAGGCCGGATCCGGCGATCAAGCTGTGGAGCGGCTCGACCCTCGACGTCGCCCCCGGCCTGCGGCTGATCAACCTCGGCGTGCATTTCGCCGGCGGGACCGTGCTGCACTGGCCGGGCGGGGAGAACGGCCGCGGCGCGGTGCTCTCGGGCGACATCCTGCAGGTCATCCCCGACCGCCGCTTCGTCGGCATGATGTACAGCTACCCGAACCTGATCCCGGAACGTCCCGAGGTCGTCCGCCGCGCCGCCGAGATGCTCGACCCGTACGAGTTCGAGGCGATCTACGGCGCCTGGTGGGACGCGATCATCCGGACCGACGGGCACGAGGCGGTCCAGCGGTCGGCGAAGCGGTACCTGAGCCAGGTGGGCTAGCTCCGCGCCGGCCGGGGCGCTCACGACCGACTCCGTCGGTGTCGCGAAAGCCACTTTCGGGACATCTGACGTCGCGAAAGTGGCTTTCGCGACGTCAGCCGCCTGCGCCCCGTCGGCTAGCTCCGCGCCAGCCGTTCCAGCAGCGGCCGTACGCGCGGCGGAACCGGCGTCGACAACGCGATCGACGTCGACGTCCGCCGCACGTACGGCGCGCCGACCACCTCGTCCACCACCCGCTGCAGGTCGTCGTTGTTGCGCGCGACCATGCGCACGAAGAGGTCGCCCTGACCGGTCGTCGCGTAGACCTCGCACACCTCGTCGATCGCGGCCAGCGCCTCCGCCACCTCGGCCCGGCGGCCCTGCGCGATCTCCAGGACGGCGAACGCGGTGAGGCCGTATCCCATCGCCGCGAGGTCGAGTTCGGGCGGGAACCCGCCGAGGATCCCGCGTTCGGTCAGCCGGTCCAGCCTGGCCTGCACGGTGCCCCGCGCGACGCCGAGACGGCGGGCGCATTCGAGCACACCGAGCCGGGGCGAGTCGGTGAGCAACAACAGCAGCCGCGCGTCCAGCGCGTCGAGCGCTTCCGACATCGGGCCTACCTCCTACACAGGTTGTCCACTTTGACTGCGTCACCCGGCCCTCGACTGGACATAGTGCGCAGTGAAATCTTTGACCGTTGCGCATTTTGTCACGCGCTCGGATGCTTCAGGGCATGACGCACACAGTGGAACCCCAGGGTGCTCTTGACGACGTGAGCTACGACCAGCTGCGTCAGCTCGTCGGCCTCGTCGATCACGACTCTTCGACCGACCCCTTCCCGGTGAAGTCGATGGACGCGGTGGTGTTCATCGCGGGCAACGCCACGCAGACCGCGTGGTTCTACCAGGTCGCTTTCGGCATGCGGCTCGTCGCGTACTCCGGCCCCGAGACCGGGAACTTCGAGCGCAAGTCGTTCGTGCTGAAGTCGGGCTCGGCCCGCTTCGTGATCACCGGCGGCGTCAAGCCCGACTCCCCGCTGCTCGACCACCACCGCCGTCACGGCGACGGCGTGATCGACCTCGCGCTCGAGGTCGCCGATGTCGACCGGTGCATCGAGCACGCCCGTTCGCAGGGCGCCACCGTCCTCGAGGAGCCGCACGACGTCTCCGACGAGCACGGCACCGTGCGCATCGCCGCGATCGCGACCTACGGCGAAACCCGCCACACGCTGATCGACCGGTCGAAGTACACCGGCGTCTACCTGCCCGGTTACGAGCCGCGCGAGAGCAGCGTCGTCCGTCCGGAAGGCGCGCCGAAGCGGCTGTTCCAGGCCGTCGACCACTGCGTCGGCAACGTCGAACTCGGCAAGATGGACTACTGGGTCGACTGGTACCACCGCGTCATGGGCTTCGTGAACATGGCGGAGTTCGTCGGCGACGACATCGCGACCGAGTACTCGGCGCTGATGAGCAAGGTGGTCTCCAACGGCAACCACCGCGTCAAGTTCCCGCTCAACGAGCCGGCGATCGCGAAGAAGAAGTCGCAGATCGACGAGTACCTCGAGTTCTACGGCGGCGCGGGCTGCCAGCACATCGCGCTGGCCACCAACGACATCGTCGCGACGGTGAAGGCGATGCGCGCCGCGGGCGTCGAGTTCCTCGACACCCCGGACTCCTACTACGACGACCCGGAGCTGCGTGCGCGGATCGGCGAGGTCCGGGTGCCGATCGAGAAGCTCAAGGAGCACCGCA
Source organism: Amycolatopsis sp. PSD-21 (assembly GCF_055561455.1). Lineage (NCBI taxonomy): Bacteria > Bacillati > Actinomycetota > Actinomycetes > Pseudonocardiales > Pseudonocardiaceae > Amycolatopsis > Amycolatopsis sp. PSD-21. The sequence continues at coordinate 7,943,252 of NZ_CM145712.1, forward strand.
TCCTGGTCGACCGCGACGAGGACGGCTACCTGCTGCAGATCTTCACCAAGCCGATCGGCGACCGCCCGACGGTGTTCTACGAGCTCATCGAGCGGCACGGTTCGCTCGGTTTCGGCAAGGGCAACTTCAAGGCCCTGTTCGAGGCCATCGAGCGTGAGCAGGAGCGCCGAGGCAACCTCTGACCCCGGCAGTTCGCAGGGCGTGAAAGGGCTCTTCATCGCACTTCGTGCGGTGAGGGGCCCTTTCGCTGCGTGACGGGGCCGACTTTGTCGGCGCGGGGTGGTACACCGGACGGGAACTAAACTTCGACCACTCCGGAACCGAAGGCTCCTTCGGACCGTCAGTGTGAAGACGTCAGCATGCAGCTTTTGGAAGGGTCCCGATGCCGGACAACGTCGACGCCAGCGAACGCATGGTGGACAACTGGACGAAGCAGATCCAGGAGACCGCCGAGCGCTATCAGGCGATGGCCGCACGCATGCAGGGCCAGACCGTCACCGAGCGGTCGAAGGACAACACCATCGAGGTCACGATCGACTCGAAGGGCCTGCTCAAGAACCTCGTCATCTCCGAAGCCGCGAGCGGCAAGCGGATGGCGGAGGTCTCGTCGCAGGTCATGCGCCTCGTCCAGCTCGCGCAGTCCCGGATCCCGGAGCTGCTGCAGACGGCGATGGCCGAGACGGTCGGGACCACCGACGAGACGGCGAACCGGGTGATCGCGGAGGCGCAGAGCACCTTCCCGGAGGCCCCGCCGGAGGAGAACCCCGCACCCCCGGAACCCGAGCGGCACCACCGCTTCGGCCCGGAAGAGGAAGAGCCCCCGCCGCCGTCCACGCAGGCGAACCCACCCCAGAACCCACCTCAGCCGAAGCCGATCCCGCGCCGCCGCCGCACGCAGGACGACGATGACGACGAATTCGGCGGCAGCATCCTTTCGTAGACGTCCATCCGGCCTGGTAGAGGGGAGAAACCATGGCAGGCAAGGGTTATGAGCTCGGCGCCGACCTCGACGCGCACGCCAAGCAGATCGACGGCATCGCCGACGGCCTGCGCACGGCGGTCGACGCCGCGCAACAGGTGAGCATGCCGACCGACGCGTACGGCATCATCTGCCAGCCGTTCCGGATGATGCTGGACCCGGTGGAGGAGTTCGGCATCAACGCGCTGAACAAGGCCGTCGAGGCCGCGACGACGGTGGCGAACAACGTGCGGTCCGCGTCGAACGCCTACCAGACGCAGGACGAGAACTTCGCCGCCGAGTTCAAGAACGTGCAGGTGCCTGACTGATGCCCGAGGGGAACCCGCTCGTCGCGAACGCACCGACCGATGGCGACGGCCCCGGACCGCTGACGGCCGGGAACAGCGAGTACGGCTACGCGGCGGGCATCGGTGTCGCCGAGTCGGCCATGGACGCCTTCAACGGCATCTCGAACGGCGACTGGATCGGCGGTGGGCTCGGCGTCCTGAGCCTCGCCGGCGAGATGGCCAGCGCCGCGATCGACCCGTTCGGCTACCTGATGTCGTCGGTGGCGTCGTTCCTGATGGAACACATGCAGCCGCTGAAGGACATGCTGGACGCGGTCGCCGGTGATCCGCCGGTCATCCAGTCGTACTCCGAGACCTGGGGCAACGTCGCCAAGAAACTGGAAGACACCCAGGTCGAATTCTCGAACGCGGTCAAGAACGGCACGTCCGGCTGGACGGGCGACGCGGCCGACCAGTACCGCAAGCAGGCCGCGGAGCAGGCGGAGGCGATCAGCGGGGCGGCGACGGTCGCCGGCGGGATCAGCACCGTCGTGATGATCTTCGGCGAGATCGTCGCGTTCGTCCGCGAGTTCATCCGCCAGCTCATCGCGGACGCGGTCGGCAAGCTCATCGCGTGGGTCATGGAGACGGTGTTCTCCCTCGGCTTCGGCACGCCCGTGGTGGTCGCGCAGGCCGTCACCGCGATCGCCAAGTGGGCCGCGAAGATCGCCGACAAGCTCAAGGAACTCTGCGACGCGATGCGGCGGGTCTCGCCGCTGCTGGGCAAGCTGGTCGACGTCTTCGAGAAGATCATCAAGATCTTCGGCAAGATCGCGGGCAAGGTCACCGGCCTGGACGTGATCAACACCAAGAACATCAAAACGGGCGGGTTCATCCAGCGCGGCGGCAGCGGCGGCGGATCCGGTGGGACCGGCGGCGGCTCGGGCTCAGGCTCCGGCGACGGGCCGGACGGCGACGGTTCGGGTTCCGGTAGCGGCTCCGGCGACGGTTCCGGCAGTGGCTCCGGCGACGGTTCGGGTTCGGGCAGCGGCTCCAACGGTGACAACTCCGGGGGCAACTCGGGCGACACCAACAGCGGTCCGAACGACGGTTCCGGCGGCAACTCCGGCGACACCAACAGCGGCCCGAACGACGGCTCCGGCGGCAACTCCGGCGACACCGGCGGTTCGGCCGATTCCGGCTCGAACGGCGGTTCCAGCGGAGACACCCCGTCCAACACCACCCGCGGTGGTGACGGTGGCGGCTCGTCCACCCGTTCCGACGGCGGCTCCCCCAACCGCGCCGGCGACGGACCGTCCACTTCGGACGGAAACTCCGCCGGCGGCGATGGTTCCCCCAGCACCGCCCGTTCCGACGGTGGTTCCCCCGGCGATTCCGCCACCCCGAACCGCACGTCCGATGGCGGCTCGCCCAGCCCGAACCGCGCGGACACCGGCGGCTCCCCCACGCCGCACACACGAGCGGACACCGGCGGCTCCCCTAGCCACACCCCGGACAGCGGGTCTCCCACGCCGCACACCCGCGCCGACACCGGCAGCTCCCCGAGCCACACCCCCGACACCGGCTCCCCCACACCACACACCCGCGCCGACAGCGGCAGCTCCCCGAGCCACACCCCCGACAGTGGCTCTCCCGCACCGCACACACGAGCGGACACCGGCGGCTCCCCGAGCCACACCCCGGACAGCGGGTCTCCCGCACCGCACACGCGCGCCGACACCGGCGGCTCACCCAGCCACACCCCCGACAGCGGCTCCCCGGCTCCGCACACCCGCGCCGACACGGGTGGCTCCCCGAGCCACACCGGCGACGGCGGCGGTTCGCCCCGGCCGCACGGCGGCGACGGCGGCGGCTCGCCCACCCCTCGGTCCGACCCGTCACCCGGCCACCACGGCGGCAACGACGGCGGCAGCCCCACCCGGCCGACCGACAGCGGAACGACGACCAGCGGCACCGCCCCCACGGCACCGCGCCTCGGCGACGCCGGCCCGTCACACATGCCTTCGCAGCGCAGCGGACCCGGTGGCGACGCTTCGCACGGTGTCCCGCCGCAGGGCCAGCCGATCGCCGGCGGTATGCCGCCGCAAGGCGCTCCGGGTGGCACGCCCGGCGGCACCCCCGGTTCGCCCGGCGGCAGGCCGCAGGGCGGCGGCTGGACGGGGACGCCCGGTTCGCCGCGCACCCCGGACACGAACGCCCCGCGCACCCCGGACACCCACACCGGCCCCAGCCGCGGCCCCGGCCAGACCGGCCCCGGCGGACGGCCGAACCAGCCGCATCAGCCGCAGCCGGTCGCCCGGGGCAACGAGTTCGGTCCCGGCGCCCAGCCGCACACCGGCTCACCGGGCACGCACGGCCCGGGCAACCGGCCCGGCGGCACGGGCCCCGGCAACACCGGCCCGGGCGGCCGCGGCCCCGATGGTCACTCCGGGCCGCCGCGTTCGCCGGACGGTCACGGCCCCGACGGGCACGGACCGCGCCAAGACCCGAACGGGAACCCCGACGGCACGCCGCACGACCGCGGCCCCGACGGCGAGCCGGATCGCCCGCTGACACCGGACGAGGTCAACCAGCGGCATTCCGAGAGCACCCCCGCGGGCAGCTCGTACCACCGCGGCGACTCGGACATGGGCGACCTGCCGCACCGCGTCCAGCCGGATCCGGACGGCCGCTACACCGTCGACGTGCACGTGACGCCGGACGGGCACGCCCGGATCGGCAACCGCACCTACACCCCGGAAGAGTTCGCGGACATCCTGCGGCGCAACGGGGATTACGACGGCCGCCCGATCCGCCTGATCGGCTGCGACGCCGGCTCGAACGATTTCGCGCGCCGTCTGTCGCGGGAGCTCGACACCGAGGTGATGGCGCCGAGCAAGCCGGCGTGGACCGACTCGAACGGGCGCGTCTTCTCGTCCGACTACGAGATCGGCCCCGACGGCCGCCCCCGGCCCAAGATCCCGCCGAACGGCGAATGGGACGTCCACAGCCCCGACGGCACCGCCCGCCGGGCGAGCGACGACGGCTTCACCCCGGACACGTCGCACGCGGACAAGCAGGACGTGGACGCCGACAGCGCCCGCGATCGCGGCCGGGACTTCCCGTCACAGCACGAGATCGAAGGCGGCTGGAAGGAGCCGGACTACACCCCGCCTCGCCGGGACGTCACCCTGCAGCCGGGCGAGCGGTTCTACGATCCCAGCAATCCGAGGCCGCTGGACCCGAACACGAAGTACGAGGTCACCGACAGCTCCGGCCGGCGGTCGACCATCTACACCGACGACTCCGTGCCGCCCAAGATCACGCATGTCGACGCCGACGTCCCGAACACCAGGATCGGGTCCGATCCGACCAACTCGCTGGCGAACCCGGACACGGACCACCTGCTCCCCGACGTCGACTACCGGGTGCACACCGGCGAGGGCCGGTTCGAGTTCAGTACCGACGGCAACGGCAAACCGATGCTGGACCTGGATGACTTCGATCCCCCCGCCAACGCCAGGCCGGAAACCGTGCTGGGCTGGGATCCGAGTGCGAACGGCGACGGCCCGTTCAGCAACAAGCCCCGGTCGGAACTCGATCCCAACACCGCGTACAAGGTGTTCTCGACGGACGCCAACGGCAACAAGGTGCTGCACGGGACCTTCTACACCAACAACGAAGTGCCGCCGCGCTTCACCCATATCGAGACCCGGCCGGACGATCCCAAGAATCGCTGGATCAACCCCGAGACCGGCGACAAGCAGACGATGCACGACGCGCAGGCAGGCAGGCCCGACGGCCTTCCGCTCAAGGGCGTCAAGTACAAGATCGGCGATTTCAACTACCACGCCGACCAGTACGGCAACAGCCCCGTCTCGTTCGAGCCCGACTACTCCACCAAGGCGGGACCACGCGGGAACACGAGCGTCATGACCCGGATCGGCGCGATCGGCGTCGCGGACACGGGCCTGCCCGCACGAGGCGGCCACACCGGGGACCACGCCTCCGGCGCGGGTGGCGGCCGTCTGGCCGGCGCTCCCCAGGCGCATACGCAGAACAACCACACCAGCGGGAGCGACGAGCACAACTGGGCGTACTCGGAAACCGACCGCCGGACGGCCGAAGCCCGCGGTGGTGACCACGGCAGGGTGCGGACCTGGCTCGAAGAACCGTCCGTCGGGGAGACCCCGGACCGGTGGCACACCATGTCCGAGAGAATCGCACCGGACGGAACCCGCACCTACAACTTCAGGAGCTTCGTGAATGTCCCCAACCCCGCCCCCGTCGCCCCCCACACCCCCCTCCGGCCAGAGCCCCCGGCAAATGTCTGACCAGGAGCGGGCCGATCAGCTGGTCCAGCAGATCGGCGCGGCCGTGCTGCGGGAGGCGCCGGCGGGGTGGCGGCGGATCGACCTCAAAGCCACCATGGCCACGATGGTCGAGGAGCTGGCGATCACCGTGATCATGGAGGACGGCAGCAGCGCACAGATGCAGCCGCCCGACATCCGGGCGGCCCTCCAGGAATCGCGTCAGGCCCTATACGAACCGGGGAAGGGCACCTGGCTGGCCATGCGGCTCATTCTCGACCCTCCCGGCTCCTTCGCCGTCCATTACAACTTCACCTTCGATCCGCTGTGGGATCCTCCTGTCCCGGCGGTGGTCTACCAACGCGACCTCGAGGCGTTCCCGCGCGACGAGGAGAACATTCCGGCCTGGTACCGGGCACGGCTCGAAGAGCAGCAGGAAGGAGCTGAGCAGGCGTGACGATTCCGGCCAAGTTCGGTGACGCCGACCAGGAACGGATCCTGACCGAGATCGCCGATCAGCTGAAGTTCCTGCTCCCTCCGGGCTGGGACTACGTCCAGATCAAGTACAACGCCATCGGCGAACACCGGGAGACGGCCGCCATCGTGCAATCGGTGGCGGAAACCCTCACCCCGTGGACCCCGCCGGAGGTGATCTCGGACCTGTTCGCCGAGCTGCGGGAAAGAGCCGCGAACCCCGTCGGGGGCACCTGGCTTGGCGCCGTGTTCGAAATGCGGCATCCGGGTTCGTTCAGGGTCAACTTCAACGGCACGGCGGAGCCGGAGTTCCGGAACCCGCCGCCCCCCGAGGCCTTCTCGGACGAACTTCGACGCTTCCCGCGCGCGGCCGAGAACATCCCGGACTGGCTGCGGCTGCGGGCCGGCGAATCCGGCGACGGCTCCTGACCAGCGACCGGAAGCCTGAAAGAGGGAAGATGACCCAGCAACCGGTGCCGTTGAACCAGCAGCAGCAACAGCAGCTCGTCTGGCAGATCGGCCATGCCCTCGCGATGCCGCTGCCGCCCGGCTGGCAGCAGATGCGCGTCGAGTACCGGGCGGCGGGCAGGCACGTCGAGGTCGACCTGCTCGTCACCGGTCAGGACGGTCTGCCGCGGCCGGTGCAGCCGAGCCCGGAAGCCGTCCAGCTGCTCGGGAACCTGCGGGCGGGCATGTACCAGCCCGGCCGCGGGACCTGGCTGAGCGCGATCCTGGTCTACGGTTCGGCGACCGTGCTCAGCACGGACTTCCTCGCGGACGTGGAGCCGCCGTGGCGGCAGGCGCCACCGCCGATCGGCTTCCAGGACGAACTGCGGTTCTTCCCTCGCGCCGAACAGAACATCCCGCCGTGGCTGCGCCAGCGGGCCGGGCTCGACGCCGCACCGGTGGCCGAGCCCGCGGTGGCCGAGCCGGCGCCGGTGGCCACCCCGCCCGCGGAAACGCCGGAATCCTTGAAGTCGCCGCGGGTCTACGACGGTCTCGACGAGTCCGGGCGCCCGATGGTGAACCGTGAGCCGCTTTCCCCGGCCGAGCGGGAACGCGTGCTGGCGTATCTCGACGCCGCGCCGGTCGTGCTTGCGTCGCGGAGCTACGACGCCGACGCCTTCGATCCCGACAGGGAACCGCTGGTGCCGTTGAACTTCCGCACGGACGGCCGGTGGTACTGGCCGGGTGCGGTCGCCTATTACCTGCGCGAGCACGACGTGGCGCCCGACCCCGAACTGCTCGGCCACATCAGGGCGCTGCGGTTCACCCTGCCCGACGTCGGAGAGCCCGAACGCGAACTCGCGGTCGCCGCGATCACCGGTCAACCGTCCACTTAGGACCGGGAGATTTCGCGGCCGGATGATGCCACCTGACGGATACGTCACGTGACAAGTTCACGGTCCGGGTACTCTTGACGGCAGCGACGAAGGCGAGCAGGGAGCGCACATGGCACGGGGGAACATCGGCAGGGTCCGGGCGACCCGTTCCGCCGGGATGCTCCCGGTCGTGCTGGCACTCACCTCGGCCGCGCTGCTGACCGGCGCCGCCGTCTACACGGTCGACCGCGCCGGTTGCGTGGATCCGGGCCAGTACATCCGGCACGACAACCACATCGAACTCGTCGGCGGCTGCGTCGACGGCTCCGAGCTGCCAGCCGTGCCGAAGGGGACTTCGCACGAAGCGGACGCGAAGAGCGGCGTCACGCCCAGCAACTACCGCCCCTAACCGGGCGCTTCCTCCCACCACACCGCGCTGACCAGCGCGAAAAGAGCAAGGGACCTTTGCTCCCACTTACTTAGCTCGGCTAAGCGAGTGGTAGCAAAGGTCCCTTGCTCACTCCCTGGGCTCGGCGGCGGTCAGCCCAGGGCCTTGGCCAGATCGTCGACCAGGTCGCTGCCGTCCTCGATGCCGACGGACAGGCGCAGCAGGTTGTCCGGCACCTCCAGGGTGGACCCGGCGGTGCTCGCGTGGGTCATCTTGCCGGGGTGCTCGATGAGCGATTCGATCCCGCCCAGCGACTCGGCGAGGATGAAGAGCTTCGTCTTCGACGCGACGTCGAGCGCGGCCTGCTCTCCGTCGATATGCGTGAACGAGATCATCCCGCCGAAGCGCCGCATCTGCTTCGAGGCGACCTCGTGGCCGGGGTGCTCCGGCAGGCCCGGGTAGTAGACGCGCTCGACCTTCGGGTGCTTCAGCAGCATCCGGGCGATCAGTTCGGCGTTGTCGCTGTGCCGCTCCATCCGCAGCGCGAGCGTCTTGATCCCGCGCAGGGTCAGCCACGCGTCGAACGGGCCGGGCACCGCGCCCGCCGCGTTACGCAGGTAGAACAGCTGCTCGCGCAGCTCGTCCTCGTTCGTCAGGATCGCGCCGCCGACGACGTCGGAGTGCCCGCCGAGGTACTTGGTCGTCGAGTGCAGGACGACGTCGGCACCCAGCGAAAGCGGGTTCTGCAGGTACGGGGTGGCGAAGGTGTTGTCGACGACCAGGCGGGCGCCGGCGCCGTGCGCGACCTCGGCGAGTGCGGCGATGTCGGCGATTCCCAGCATGGGGTTCGTCGGCGACTCGCACCAGATCAACTTCGTCTCCGGCCGGATCGCCGCGCGGACCTCGTCGATGTTCCCCAGGTCGGCGACCGTGTGCTCGACGCCCCACAGGCTCAGCACCTTGTCGATCAGGCGGAACGTGCCGCCGTACGCGTCGTTGCCGAGCACGAGGTGGTCTCCGGGCCGCAGGGTCGCCCGCAGCAGGACGTCACTGGCCGCCATCCCCGACGCGTACGCCAGACCGTGCCGAGCGCCTTCGAGCGCCGCCAGCGCGACCTCCAGCGCGGTGCGCGTGGGGTTCGCGGTGCGGGAGTACTCGTAGTCGCCTTCGCGCGTGCCGCCGACGCCGTCCTGCGCGTAAGTCGAGGTCTGGTAGATCGGCACGATGACCGCGCCGGTCCGGGGATCAGGGGTCTGCCCGGCGTGGATCGCGCGCGTCTCGAAGCCCAGCAGAGAGTAATCGTCGGCCATACCGTCAAGGGTACGACCACCCCTGCGCGATCCCATCGTCTGGGATCGAACTCACCACTGCCCGGGCGGCTGTCCCTGCTGCTGGGCACCGGGGGCCGGCGGGTATCCGGGCTGTGGCGGCGGATATCCGAAGTTCGGCGGCTGCGCGGAGCCGGCCTGCGGCTTGGCCGCCAGCCAGCGCGCCGTCGGCGGGACCAGCGCCAGCACGAGGGTCGCGATCGCCGGGATGAGGACCACGAAGAGGAGCCAGCCGAAGCCGAAGAACAGGGTCACCCCGCCGTACGAGAAGTGGAAATGCGCGTCGAACGCCCGGAGCAGGAAGGTCAGCGCCACGAACCCGATCGCGGACGCGGCTCCGATCACGGTGAGCACCCGTCCGGCCCGCTTGCGCAGAAGCAACATGATCCCGCCGCCCAAGAGCAAGGCGGCGCTGACGAGGTCCAGCACCGCCCCGATCAGCAGGAACGAAATGAAGTAGTGGGACAGCTCGATGATGTGGGACGCCAGCCCGGCGAGGAACCAGAGCCCGCCGAGGATCGCGAGGATCCCGGCGATGATCGCGGTCGCGCCGCTCGGCTGCCGCATCGGCCCCGGCGGATAGGCACCCGGTGCCGGGTATCCCTGCGGCGGGTATTGCTGGTAGGTCATGTCTCCCCCTGTCGAATTCCTTGCCCGAGAAGTACTCCGGATCTCACCATCCGCCCTGCTGGGGGGACTGGTTCTGCGGCCGGTACGGCTGCACCGGCGCGGGCCGCCAGCGCAGATACCGGAAAGTCGGCGGGAGGACCGCCAGCAGCAGCGCGAGCAGTCCGAACACGACCATTGCCAGGCGGAGGACGCCGTCGAAGGTCGCGAACCGGAGCAGGATGTCGAGGTGGATCCGGTACGGCACGCGGAAGGCGATCGGTTCCAGCACGACGGCCACGATGGCGAGCAGCGAACCGAGGATCAGCAGGATGGCGCCGACCAACGAGCGGAAGAACGTCGTCAACGCGCCCATCAGCAGGAACAACGCGGCGAGCAGGTACAGCACCAGCTCGACGAGCGCGAAGCCCGGCAGATTCGAAAGGCTGAACCCCGACGGGAGCTCGATGAAGTAGCGGATCGGGATGAAGCCCGACGCGAGGGCACCGACGAGGCCGAGCACCGCGGCGATGATCGCCGTCGCCCCGGATGGCCGGGCCTGCGGCGCGGGATACCCGTAAGCCGGTCCGGGCTGCTGTGCGGGATATCCGTACGGACCGGTCACGTCGCTCCCGTCGGCCAGGTGTGGGTTGACGGCGCTCACCCTAGCCGCCGGAACCTTGCCGTGGCAGGCGAATCGGGGATACCCCGGCGAAAACGAAACACCCCCGGCCGCGGGCCGGGGGTGCTCCGAGTGAAACCGTTCAGTGGCGGCGAATCACCACTGCTGCGGGGGCTGACCGGGCTGCTGGCCCGGCTGGCCGAAACCGCCGCTGGGCGGACCCTGCTGACCCGGCTGCTGCCCGAAACCACCGGGCTGCTGCGGAGCCTGGCCGAAGCCACCCTGCTGCTGGCCCGGCTGGGCGAAGCCACCGCTGGGCGGACCCTGCTGGCCGGGCTGCTGCCCGAATCCACCGGGCTGCTGTCCCTGCTGCGGGAAACCACCCGAAGACGGCTGACCGGGCTGACCGAAGCCACCCTGCGGCTGGCCGCCGTACTGACCGGGCTGGCCCGGCTGGCCGAAGCCACCCTGCGGCGGGCCGCCGAAACCACCGGGCTGGCCGCTCTGCGGGGCGCCCAGCACCGAACCGCCGCCACCGAGACCCACGAACTGCGCGGTCGCCGGGATCAGGCCCAGCACACCCACGATCAGGATCACGATGCCGAGGAGCAGGTGCAGCAGGCCACCGCCGATACCGGCGCCTTCCCTGGCGGACGGCGGCAGCTTGTCCAGGAAGTCCGACGACGGGGTCGAACCGCTGAGCAGGAGGACGCCGAACAGCACCAGCAGCGCACCACCGGCGGCGACGACGATCGGCGCGATCTTCTTCACCGTGCCGGGGAGCTTGCCCGCGAGGGCCAGCCCCACGCCACCGGCGAGGGAGACGAGCGACCCGACCAGAAGCATGATCACGTAGAACCAGGTCGCCCCCGGACCGACCACACCGGCCTCGTCCAGGAACTTTTCGATCTGCTCCTGGTTCGGAGCGCCGTCGAAGACCTTCGAATAGTCGCTGGCGTCACCGAAGTAGACGAACGACACGATCAAGGCGATCAGGCCGAGCAACGCCACGACGCCACCGGCGATGAACCCGAACATCGGGTTCCCGCCGCCACCGCCCGAGGCGGCGGGGCTGTAGCCCTGCGGCGGTCCGCCGAAACCGGGCTGCTGGCCGAAGCCGCCCTGGGGCGGCCCGCCGAAGCCCTGCTGCGGCTGGCCGAAACCAGGCTGCTGCTGACCCTGCGACGGGTCGAAGCCGCCCTGCTGGGGCTGGCCGAAGCCCTGCTGCTGACCGAAGCCGCCACCCTGGGCGCCGTAGGCACCGGCGGCCGGGTTGTCGGCCGCGCTCGGCGGCGGGGCGTACGGGATGGCGGGCGGCTGCGAACCCGGCGGCACGAGCTGGGTGGACTCGGCGGTGGGGCTTTCCCCGCCGCCGCTCACCGGCTGCACGACCTGGGTCGCGTTCGCGTCACCGGAACCCTGCTGGACCGGCTGCACGACCTGCGTGGGCTCCGGCGTGTCGCCGAACCCGCCTCCCTGGGGCTGCTGCTCATAGGAGGGCTGCTGCCCGTACTGCGGTTGCCCGTAGTCGGGCTGAGCCGGCTGGCCGGGCTGCACCACCTGGGTCGGTTCCGGGGAACCGAACGGGTTGTCTTGCTGCGGCTGGGGGCCACTCGGGGGTCCCTGCGGTGGCTGGGCGCCACCCCAAGGCTGATTCGGTGGCTGCGGAGCACTCATTTGGGTCTTGAACCCCCTTGACGAGGACATAAAAGTTCAACTCACCCGACACGCTATCGGATAGCCGGTCGGGCCGCTCGTAACGCCCCGGCCCGACCATCCGATGAAATGCCTCTTTACCGTCCCGCGAGAAACGCGAGCAGGTCGTGCCGGGTGACGACACCCGCCGGCTTGCCGTCGACCAGGACCAGCGCGCCGTCCGCGCCCGAGAGCGCGTTCATCGCCACACTCACCTGTTCACCGGCGCCGATGGTCGGCAGCGGCGGCGACATGTGCTGCTCGAGCCGGTCGGCCAGCTGGGCCTTGCCGGTGAAGAGCGCCTCGAGGAGGTCGCGTTCGTTGACCGCGCCGACGACTTCGGCCGCCATGACCGGCGGTTCCGCGCTGACCACGGGCATCTGGCTGACGCCGAACTCGGACAGGATCGCCACCGCTTCGGCGACGGTCTCGTTCGGGTGACTGTGCACCAGGCTGGGCAGCGAGCCGCTCTTCTTCGTCAGGACGTCGCCGACGGTCCTGCCGCTGGAATCCGGCGGCAGGAAGCCGTAGGAGGACATCCAGCTGTCGTTGAACACCTTGGTGAGGTAGCCGCGGCCGCCGTCGGGCAGGAGCACGACGACGACGTCGTCCGGGCCGAGGCCCTCGGCGAGCTTGAGCGCCGCGGCGACGGCCATGCCGCACGAACCGCCGACGAGCAGCCCCTCTTCGAGCGCGAGGCGGCGGGTGATGTCGAACGAGTCCGCGTCCGACACCGCGATGATCCGGTCGGCGATGTCCCGGTCGTAGGTGTCCGGCCAGAAGTCCTCGCCGACGCCCTCGACGAGGTACGGCCGCCCGGTCCCGCCGGAGTACACCGAGCCTTCGGGGTCCGCGCCGATGACCTGGACACGGCCGTCGCTGACCTCCTTGAGGTACTTGCCGGTGCCCGAGATCGTCCCGCCGGTGCCGACGCCCGCGACGAAGTGCGTGATCTTGCCTTCGGTCTGGCGCCAGAGTTCCGGGCCGGTCGAGTGGTAGTGGCTGGCGGGGTTCTCCGGGTTGGCGTACTGGTTCGGCTTCCAGGCGCCCTCGATCTCGCGCACGAGGCGGTCGGAGACGTTGTAGTAGGAGTCCGGGTGCTCCGGCGCCACCGCGGTCGGGCAGACCACGACGCGGGCGCCGTAGGCCTTGAGCACGTTGCGCTTGTCCTCACTGACCTTGTCCGGGCAGACGAACACGCACTTGTACCCCTTGCGCTGCGCCACCATGGCCAGCCCGACGCCGGTGTTGCCGGAGGTCGGCTCGACGATGGTGCCGCCGGGCTTCAGCTCGCCGGAACGCTCCGCGGCTTCGATCATCCGCAGCGCGATGCGGTCCTTGACGCTGCCGCCGGGGTTGACGTACTCGACCTTGGCCAGGATGAGCGGCTGGAGCCCCTCGGCCAGTGCGTTCAGCTTGACCAGAGGGGTGTTGCCCACGAGGTCCACGATGTGCTCGACGTATTCCACTCCCACAGCCTAAACGCCGCAGGTCGCGATGTGCCCACTCAACTCCGCACGACGATGTGTCCCCGGAAAAGAGTGGCGTGGATCGCGTTCGCCTTTGACCCGCACCTCACTCCGGTGGAGGATGCGAGGTGAGCAACCGCTTAGCGCGTGTCTGGATCGAGAACAAGGGAGTGTCGTTCCATGCCCGAAGCCGTCATCGTCTCCACCGCCCGATCCCCGATCGGCCGCGCCGGCAAGGGATCGCTGGTGAGCATCCGCCCGGACGACCTCGCCGCGCAGATGGTCCGCGCCGCGCTCGACAAGGTCCCCGAACTGGACCCGACGCAGATCGAAGACCTCATGCTGGGCTGCGGTCTCCCCGGCGGCGAGCAGGGCTTCAACATGGGCCGCGCGGTCGCCGTCGAACTCGGCTACGACCACCTGCCCGGCTGCACGATCACGCGGTACTGCTCCTCCAGCCTCCAGACCACCCGCATGGCGCTGCACGCGATCAAGGCGGGCGAAGGCGACGTGTTCATCTCCGCCGGTGTCGAGACGGTGTCGCGTTTCGCCAACGGAAGCTCGGACTCGTGGCCGAACACGCACAACCCGCTGTTCGCCGACGCCGAGGCCCGCACGGCGCAGGTGGCGGCCGAAGGCGCCGACAGCTGGACCGACCCGCGCGAGAACGGCGCCCTGCCGGACGTCTACATCGCGATGGGCCAGACCGCCGAGAACCTGGCGCGGCTGAAGAACGTGTCGCGGGAGGAGATGGACGAGTTCGGCGTCCGCTCGCAGAACCTCGCCGAGAAGGCCATCGCGGACGGCTTCTGGGCGAAGGACATCACGCCGGTCACCCTGCCGGACGGCACCGTGGTCTCGAAGGACGACGGCCCGCGCGCCGGCGTCACCCTCGAAGGCGTCTCCGGTCTCAAGCCGGTCTTCCGCCCCGACGGCCGGATCACTGCGGGCAACTGCTGCCCGCTCAACGACGGCGCGGCCGCGGTGATCGTCATGTCCGACACCAAGGCTCGCGAACTGGGGCTGACGCCGCTCGCCCGCGTCGTCTCCACCGGTGTTTCCGGGCTGTCGCCGGAGATCATGGGCTACGGCCCGGTCGAAGCGTCGAAGCAGGCGCTCGCCCGCGCCGGGATGTCGATCGGCGACATCGACCTCGTCGAGATCAACGAGGCGTTCGCCGCGCAGGTCATCCCGTCGTACAAGGACCTCGGGATCGACCTCGACAAGCTGAACGTCAACGGCGGCGCGATCGCCGTCGGCCACCCGTTCGGCATGACCGGCGCGCGGATCACCTCGACGCTGATCAACTCGCTTCAGCACCACGACAAGCAGTTCGGCCTCGAGACGATGTGCGTCGGCGGGGGCCAGGGCATGGCGATGGTGCTGGAGCGCCTCTCCTGACCCGCTGACCTGCGAAAAGAGAGCAAGGGACCTTTGCTACCGCTTACTTAGCCTGGCTAAGCGAGTGATAGCAAAGGTCCCTTGCTCTCTTCCGGCGCCTAGTGGGTCATGATCGGCGGGGCCGGGGCGACCTCACCGTCCGCGCCCTCGGGCAGCGCGGGCTTGGTCTTCGGCAGGAACGCCGCCGGGATCAGGCACAGCGCGAGCAGGATCATCGACCACAGGAACGTCGTCGAGAACGCGTCCGCCGTCAGCCCCGAAGCTGCTTCGCGTGTCGCCGGGTTCATCACCGCGGCCGTCGCGGCCAGCTGTCCCTGCGCCGTCGGCACGCCGAACTTCCCGGCGAGCAGCGCCGCCAGGATGATCGACAGCACCGCTGAACCGATCGCCCCGGCGGTCTGCTGCAGGATGTTCGTCGCCGTCGACGCCTTCGCCATGTCCTCCGACTTGAGCGTCTGCAAGGCGGCCGAGGTGATCGGCATCATCGTCGCGCCCATGCCGAGCCCCATCACGAACAGCGCCGAAAGCAGCAGCCAGTACGGCGTCGCCGCGGTGATCTGGGTGAAGGCGATCAGGCCGGCGAGCATCAGTACGAGACCCGGCAGGACGATCTTCCGCGCGCCGATCTTGTCCGCGAAGCGGCCCGCGATCGGCATGGTCAGCATCGCGCCGACACCCTGCGGGGCGAGCAGCAGACCGGCGTTCATCGCCGATTCGCCGCGCGCCAGCACGAAATACGTCGGCAGGAGCAGCATCGCGCCGAAGAACGCGACGCAGAAGAAGGTCATCGTCACCATGGCGACGGAGAACGACCGGTTCTTGAACAGTTTCAGGTCGAGCAGCGGGTTCGTGACCCGGTTCGCCCGGAACACGAATGCCACCAGCAACGCGATCCCGGCCAGTGCGGGCAGCCAGACGTCCACCGCGCCGACACCGCCCGCCGCCGGGATGTTCGAAACGCCGAAGATCAGCGCCGCCAGCCCGGGCGAGACCATCAGCATGCCGAGGAAGTCGAACCGCTCGCTGGGCTCCGGCCGGTCCTTCGGCAGCAGGCGCCAGGCCATGGCCATGGTGATCAGGCCGATCGGCACGTTGATGTAGAAGATCCAGCGCCAGCTCACCGCGTCGACCAGCCAGCCGCCGAGGATCGGGCCGCCGATCGGCCCGAGCAGCATCGGCACCCCGAGCACGCCCATCACGCGCCCGATCCGGTGCGGCCCGGCGGCCCTGGTCAGGATCGTCATGCCGGCGGGCATCAGCATGCCGCCGCCGAAGCCCTGCAGGACCCGGAAGACGATCAGCGATTCGACGTCCCAGGCCATGCCGGCGAGCATCGACCCGATCAGGAACAGCCCGATCGCGGTCATGTAGAGCCGTTTGGTGCCGAACCGGTCCGAAGCCCAGCCGGTGATCGGGATGACCGTCGCCAGCGCGAGCATGTAGCCGGTCGCGATCCACTGGATGGTGTCGAACGAGGTCTGGAACTCGATGGTCAGTTTCTGGAGCGCGACGTTGACGACCGTCGTGTCGAGGATCGCCATGATCGCGCCGAGGATGACGACGCCAGCGATCTTGAGCACGCCCGCGTCGAGTTTGTCGCCGCCCGGTGCGGCCGGGCTTTGCGTTGACATGAAAAATCCGTCCCTGATGCTCAGTGTCCCCCGGGACGCGACAACCCCCGTGGTCGCGACTACGGAATCGACGCCCGGCCTCGCGCCGGGCCTCCCCAAACGAGCTTGTGCATTAATGCGCAAGCTCAGTACGTAGCCGAGGGTAGCCGAACACAGGTTTTACCTGCCAACTTTTTCCCCGTAGACGGACCTAATGGGCAGACCTGTGTACGGAGTGTCAGCAGACGCTGTCGGTCGGCGCCGGGTTGCCGAGCCCGAACAGCGGTCGCAGCTTGAGCCCGATCCAGGTGCCGCCGAGCGCGAACACGCCCCACAGCCAGCCGTGCAGGCTGCCGACCGAGATGCCGCCGAGGTAGGCGCCGATGTTGCAGCCGCCCGCCATCCGCGCGCCGACACCCATCAGGATCCCGCCGAGCACCGCGGCGACGGCGGTCCGCCACGGGATCGAGCTGTGGATCTTCCACGCGCCCGCCGCCGCGGCCGCGACCCCCGCGCCGATCATGATGCCGATGTCGGTGAGGCTGTTCTTGTCCTTCCAGATCGGCCCCGCCAGCGACGCCGCGTTCGCCTTGATCCGCCAGAACTCCCAGGTTTCGGGGTGCAGGCCGAAGACCTGCAGGATCTTGGCGCCCCAGAGGCTGAACGCGCTCGTCACGCCCCAGATCCCGCCGGAGACCAGGAAGACCGCGCCCGCCAGCACCCCGAGCACGACGGCGCCGACGAGGATCGGCCACGAGCCACGGTAGATCCGGGCGAAACCGCGCGCGGTCGGCACGACGTCGACCGGCGGCGGGTTGCGGCGCTTCTGCACGAACCGGGTCCCCAGCACGATCGCGGCGAGGACGGCGATGGTGATCGCCCACGAACCGAACCAGCCGACATGGTCGGCGAGCAGGATTCCCTTGAACTCGGGCCAGCCCGACAGCAGCGGATACGCCCACGTGTAGAGGACCGAACCGGTGATGAAGCCGCCGAGGGTCAGCACGATCGTCGACTGCCCGGAGCCGACCGCGAACAGCGTCCCCGAAGCGCAAGCGCCCCCCAGCTGCATGCCGATCGCGAAGATCGTCGCGCCGACGAACAGCGCGAGCCCCAGCCCGCCCGCGGTCGGATTCGGCGTGCTGCCGAAGAGCCCGGATCCGGTGCCCACGATCAGCGCGATCAACGTCGCGGCCGTTCCGAGCAGCAGCGTGTGCGCCCGAAGCCCTTGGCCGTTCCCGACCGCGATCAGCTGGCGCCAGGCCGAAGTGAACCCGAAGCGGGAGTGGAAGAGCGCGACGCCGAGCAGCAGGCCGAGGATGAGCAGGACACCGAACTTCGCCCCGTGCGCGGCCCAGACGTACCAGGTCAGTCCGACCGCGAGGGCGCCCGCGACCGCCAGCGGCACCACCTTGACCGGCTCTTCCGGTTGCGGGACCGGGGCGGCGCAGGAGGTCGGGAAGTCGAGGAGTTTCTTCTCACCGGCTTGGGTTTCGGTCGTCGCCACCAGGACTCCAGGTCGATCGGCGGGGTGGGGGACGAGCAACGTTATGACCGGTGACCGCCCGGACGCAGCCTGTCCCACACTGTGCGACGAACGGCGGCGCGCGCACGGCCGGATGGCGGCGGTAGCAAAGGTCCCTTGCTACCTGGTGCTCTTCACGCAGACCGTCGACGGCGGTGTCGAGTAGCTCTTGAGGTGGGTCGCGTCCGTGTCGTCGCAGGTCGCGACGCTGTCGACCACCTTCAGGACCTCCGCGTCCCGCGCGGGATCCGAGCAGGGGACCTTCTGATACGCCACGCTGTCGGCCAGGAAGTTCTCGAGACAGTCGCCTTGCTTGGCGTTGATCATCATGCAGAGCTTGTACGAGGCGAAGGTCTTGTCGACGGTGAGCTGGTCGTACTCACCCGTGGGGCAGGCGCCGCCCGCGTCGGTCTTCGCGCCGGCCTTCGCGTTGGCCTCGGCCGAGCCGCAGTCCGCCTTGACCGGATCGTCGCCGACGTCACCGAAAGTGGTGACCGCGTAGCAGTCCCCCACCCGGACGTCGTCGGTGTTCGAGAGGTAGCCGACGATCCACGACGACGCGCTCAGCACCACGATCGCGACCGGTACCAAGAGGCCGACCCAGAACCACTTGGAACGCTTCGGCCTGGCGGGTTCGGCACTGTGCTCGGTCATGGGGTCAGCGTATTCGCGGCAACGGAAAAGGGCGCCCCGATCGCTCGGAGCGCCCTTTCGCGAAAGCCCGGGTCAGTCGTTTTGGAAGTACGACAGCAGCCGCAGGATCTCGAGGTACAGCCAGACCAGGGTGGTCATGAGGCCGAAGGCGGCGAACCACGCCCACTTCGACGGCATGCCTTCGCGGATCATCCGGTCGGCCTGGTCGAAGTCGAGCAGGAAGCTGAACGCCGCGACACCGATCACCACGAGGCTGAAGATGATCGCGATCGGCCCGCCGTCACGCAGCGGGTTGAAGCCGAAGAAGCTGGTGATGAGGTTGACCAGCATCAGGATCGCGACACCGACGACGGCGCCGATGATCCACTTGGTCAGCTTCGGCGTGACCTTGACCGCGCCGGTCTTGTAGACGACCAGCATCGCGACGAAGACACCCGCGGTGCCGATGATCGCCTGCAGCGCGATACCGGGGTACAGCGCTTCGAAAAGACCGCTGATCGCACCGAGGAAGACACCCTCGGCGGCCGAGTACGCCAGCGTGAGCGGGCCGCTCGGCTTCTGCTTGAAGATGATCACCAGCGAGATGACGAGGCCGACGATCATGCCGCCGACGAGCGCGCCGATCACGCCGCCGCTGATACCGGTGATCCGGCCCGCGGCGTCCACGGGCAGCTGGCTGATCGCCCAGATCGCGGTGAGCACACCGGTCACCAGCGCGGTGCCGAGGCTCAGCGCCGTCTTGATGACGACGTCGTCGACGGTCATCGGACGGTCGTCGGCGCCGGCGGAGGTCTGCGGGGGGCCGTAGCCGGGCACGCCGCCCTGGGGTTGGTTGAAGCCTACGTTGGGTCCGTACTGCGCCGCGCCACGCGGCAGGTTCCGGAACGCCGGGTTGCTACTGGATCGCACCTGATCCTCCTGGATCTACTGGCACCTGCATCGGGTTCAACGACCGCGTGGGCCGCCCGGTTCCCGTCGAAGTAAAGACGACTTTACTCACAATCGGCGCGACGCCCATCCCCCACACCGTATGCGGCGCAGATCACCGACCGTTCACCGATACCCCACCTGATGCCGTATTGCCAAAACCGCTGATCACCCGCCACTCTCCACGTTGCGTGTTCGGATAATCACCGAAGGCGTGTCGGGGAACCTATCGATCGTGTGACCTGCGCCGACGTAAATGCGCCGGGGCAGAGCACGGCCAAAGGAGTCAACACACCATGGGGTGGACCACACGCCCGAGCGTGCGTTCGCGCGCCTTGACCAGCCTGATCGCGACGTGCCTGCTCGGCGCCTTGTCCGCCACCGTCGCGGTGACACCGGCTTCGGCCGCGCCGAAGCAAGAAGGTGTCGGCTACGAAGTCACACCTGGCCAGCCTCACAAAGCCGCGACCGGCAGAGACTGGCTCGGTTCCTATGTCGTCAACGGCAAGCACGTGTTCTGCGTCTCGTTCCAGCTCAAAGCGCCGGGCACGGACGAGGAATACAAACCTGGCGACGAACTCCGCGACAAGTGGGGCGAGAAGCTCCCCGACGACATCGCGGCCAACATCTCCTACCTGCTGCTCCGCTACGGCGGCACCAAGGACAACGCCGAGGCCGCCGCGCTCGCGCACCTGCTGCACTCGTGGACCTCGAAGCCGCGTTCCGAAGCCGACCTCAAGCCGGAGCTCGACCCGGAGGCGCTCGGCTACAACATCGGGTTCCACCTCGACAAGCTGAAGGAGAAGAAACCCGACGCCGCCGCGGCCGTCGAGAAGCTGACCAAGGACGCCGAAGCCAACCGCGGCCCGTGGACCACCTCGATCACCCCGCCGAAGGAAGACCAGCACATCGGCACCGCGGGCGAGTGGACGATCAGCGTCAAGAACGCCAAGGGCAAGGGCATCTCGGGCGTTCCCGTGCAGCTCACGCCGTCGAACGCGACCGTCGACAGCGGTGAGAGCACCAAGCCCGCGTCGACCTCGAACACCAAGGCCGAGAAGGCCACCACGGTGAAGACCGGCGAGGACGGCACCGTCACGGTCAAGGTCACACCGACCGGTGACCAGCCGAAGTTGTCCAGTTCGCTCTCCGCCCCGGCGGATCGGCCGTACGTGCAGTTCCCGGTCGACACCGGTGTGCAGAAGGTCGTCTCGACCGGTGGCGAGAAGGAACTGAAGGCCCAGGGTGTCGCGGTCGTTTCGAAGCCGGGCAAGGTCCAGGTGACCAAGGTCGACGCGAAGACCGACAAGGGCGTCGCGGGCGCCGCGCTGCGGATCACCGCGAAGGACAAGACGACGGCCGCGGTCGGCCACGACGGCAAACCCCTCAACGGCGCCGACGGCAAACCCGCCGTCGTCACCACCGAAGGCGAGAACGGCACCGTCACCGTGGAGAACCTGCGTGCCCCGCAGGAGATCTGTGTGGTCGAGGTCAGCGCGCCGCCGGGCTACACCAACGCGTTCGACCCGAAGAATCCGCCGTCCGCCTGCGGCGAGATCAAGCCGGGTGAGACGCTGGCGCTCAAGGTCGCCAACACGCCCAACGAGGTACCGCGCACCATCCCCGCCGGCGACCGGCCGGTGGCGATGATGCAGGGCACCGTCGAGAACTCGGCGTCGACCGCCGGCATTCTCGGCGTCGGCGCGCTCGCGCTGCTCGGTTCGCTGATGGTGGGCGTGGCCGCGCGGCGGTCTTCGCGACGCTAAGAGGTTCTGGAATGTCAGTACGACGCGGGTTCGCGCTGGGAGCCGTCACGGTCCTGTGCGCGGACCTCGTCGCGGCCCTGCTCATCTGGCCGCCGACGACAGTGGTGACGGGGACGGCTCAGGCCGTCTCCGTCTCGGTCGCGGGCGGCGCGCCCGCCGCTCCCGCGCAGCAGGAGACCCCGCCCCCGCCGGACATCGTCCCCACGACTCCGACGGCCGCCCCACCGCCGCCGTCGTCGTCGAAAGCGCCCGAAGCACCGAAACCACAGGGCCCGGGGACGATCCGGCTGCCCGCGGGCGGTGCGGCGAAACTCGTGCGCAAGGAACTCGGGCCGGGGGCGGAGCTTCCCGTGCCGGAGAACCTCGGTGAGGTGACCTGGTGGGGCGCCGAACTGAGCGCGGCGACCGGCGCCAGCGTGTTCGCCGGCCACGTGAACTGGAAGGGCGCGACGGGTCCGTTCGCGGAGCTGTGGACCGAGCGGATCGGCGGCACCGTCACCGTGGTCGACAAGGCCGGGAAGTCCTGGCAGTACAAGGTCTCCCAGCTGATCACGCTGAAGAAGAACGAACTGCCACAGCGCGCGGACGAGCTGTTCGGCCAGTCCGGTCCACATCGGGTAGTCCTGGTCACCTGCGGCGGCCGGTGGGTCGGCGGGGAGACCGGATACGCCGAGAACCGGGTCGTCATCGCCGACCCCGCCTAGTTACCCGTGAGTAACTTCACCGGCGCCGTGGTGGTCCTCGCCGTCCTCATGCAGCAGAATGCCGGGGGACGCGGGCGAGCACGGTGAAGGGTGAGACTGATGGCGACTTTTCTGGTGACCGGGGCGACCGGACTGATCGGACGCCAGTTCACCCGGCTGCTGCTCACCCGGGACGACGTCGACAAGGTCGCGCTCGTCGTCCGGGCGTCCTCCCGGGACAAACTCGCGAAACTCGTGAACGCCTGGCCGCATCCGGAACGCGTCACCCTCGTCACCGGTGACCTCGGCGAGCCGCTGCTCGGCGTCGGCCAGGAAGACCGAGAGCGGCTTCGCGGCGTCGACCACGTCGTACACCTCGCCGCCCTGTACGACCTCACCGCCGACGACGAAGCCAGCATCAAGGCCAACGTCGAAGGCACCGCGCAGGTGATCGCGCTCGCCGCCGAGCTGAACGCGGGCTGCCTGCACCATGTGTCCTCGGTCGCCGTCGCCGGTGACCACGAGGGCATGTTCACCGAGGAGATGTTCGACGTCGGCCAGCGGCTCATCACGCCGTACCACCGCACGAAGTTCGAAGCGGAGCGCCTCGTGCGCGAACAGCAGGACGTGCCGTGGCGCGTGTACCGGCCTTCGGTCGTCGTCGGGAACTCCGAGACCGGCGAAATGGACAAGATCGACGGCCCGTACTACCTGTTCCCCGCGATCAGCAGGCTCGCCGGACTGCCCGACGTGCCGATCGTCGGCCCCGACCTCGGCGACACCAACGTCGTCCCGGTCGACTACGTCGCCGAGTCGCTGAACGCCCTGATCACCACGAAGGGGCTCGACGGGCGCGCGTTCCACCTGGTCAATCCAGAACCGCAGCCGGTCGTCTCGGTCTACAACGCCTTCGCGAAGGCGGCGGGCGCGCCGACGATCTCCGTGCAGCTCAACGACCGCTTGTCCAAGGGCATCGTCAACCTGGTGAAACTGAGCGAGCACATCCCCGGCTTCACGATCGCGCGCGACGCCGTGCTGGAGCGGCTCGGGATCCCGCCGGTGCTGCTGGAGACCATGGCTTTCCCGTCGGTCTTCTCGTCGGCGTCGACGCGCAAGGCACTCATCGGTTCGGGCGTCGAGGTGCCCCGGATCGAGGACTACGCGCCCACCCTGTGGCGCTACTGGCGGGAGCACCTGGACCCGTTCCGCGCCCGCAAGCACGGGCCTCGCGGCGAACTGGACGGCCGCCGCGTAATCATCACCGGCGCGTCCTCGGGTATCGGCCGCGCGACCGCGATCAAGGTCGCGGCCGCGGGCGGGGTGCCGCTGCTCGTGGCGCGGCGGCAGCACGAGCTCGAAGAGGTGCGGGACGAGATCATCGCCGCGGGCGGCACGGCGTCGGTGTACCCGGCCGACCTGACCGACGAGGAATCGGTGCACAAGGCCGTCGACGCGATGCTCGCCGAGCACGGCCGGATCGACATGCTCGTGAACAACGCCGGCCGGTCGATCCGGCGGTCGATCAAACTGTCGTACGACCGGTTCCACGACTACGAACGCGCGATGGCGATCAACTACTTCGGCGCGGTGCGGCTGATCCTCGCGGTGCTGCCGCATATGTCCGAGCGGAAGTTCGGGCATATCGTCAACGTCTCGTCGATCGGCGTTCAGGGAATCGCGCCGCGCTTTTCGGCATACGCGGCGTCCAAGGCCGCTTTGGACTATTTCTCCCGGATCGCGGCGACCGAGACCCACGGCGACGGAATCACCTTCACGACCATCCACATGCCACTCGTGCGCACGCCGATGATCCGGCCGACGAAGATCTACGACGCGTTTCCGACCAAATCCCCGGATCAGGCCGCGGACATGGTGATGAAGGCGCTGCGGGAGCGCCCGAAGCACATCGGCACGCCCGCCGGGCAGGCGATCGGGCTCGCGTACACGCTGACGCCGGGACTCACGGATGCCGTGGCCTACCAAGGATTCCGGGTGTTCCCGGATTCCGCGGCCGCGGGCGGCGAAGGCGGGCTCAAGATCGGGAAGGGCGAGCAGCATCTGTCCCGGGCGGCGATGGCGCTCGCCCGGCTCAGCCGCGGCTTCCATTGGTGACACTGCGCACACGGGTGGCGGCCGTTCAGGTGAGGGATCGCAGCTGAGAGCCGACACACGTCGGTGAATCACGAAGCCTGACAACGGCGACACCGGGTACGCAGGTACCGTCGTGGCCATGGTTCCCGAGCGAGACAACGGCCTGTTGCCCCTGCGGCGCGAGTACACCCAGGCCTGGCACGGCTTCGACCGGAACGAAGTGCGCCAGTATCTGGATCATCTCGAAGCCCAGCTGCATCGCGTGATCACCGACCGCGACGCCGCGATCGCGCAGGCGACCTCGGCCACGCGCGAACTCGAAACCGTCCGCCACGAGGTGGCGAAGCTGAACGCCAGGATCGAGGAGCTGAAGAAACCGCCGGAGCGGCTCGAAGACCTCGACGAGCGGATGCAGCGCACCGTCACGCTCGCGCAGGCGCGTGCGGAAGAGATCACGAAACGTGCCGAGGTCGCCGCCGAGAAGCATTGGGCGTCGTCGAGCGAGGCCTCGAAGAAGCTCCGTGAGCGCTACACGCGGCTCGTCGCCGAGCTGGACAAGCAGGCGGACGCGCTGCACTCGGAGCACGAGTCCGCGCTCGCCGAGACGCGGGCCGAGGTCCAGCGGCTGACCGTCGAGGCCGCCCAGCGCCGGGAACTGCTGGACAACGAGGCCGAGCGCAAGCGCCGGAAGATCGAGCGCGAATTCGATCAGACGATCGCGGCTCAGCGCGCCGCGCACGAGAAGCACATCGCCGACCAGCAGACGGCCAGCAAGAACCAGGCCGAGCGCCGGATCGCCGAGGCCACCGCCGAGGCGAAGCGCCGCATCGACGAGGCGACGGCCGAAGCCAAGCGCCGGCTCGACGAGGCCACGACGACCGCCGCCCAGCGCACGACCGCCGCCCAACGGAAGGTCGAGCGCCTGGCGGAGATCCGCGAGCAGGCCCGCAAGAGCCTCATGCAGGCCGACGAGGTCCTGAAGGGCAGCGAGGCGATGCTCGCGGCGCTGCCCGAGGAGTCGGTGATCCCGCACGCTTCGAAGCTCGTCGGCGGCGACAGCAAGGCCGAGGAGAAGAAGCCCGCGGGCAAGCCCGCCGAGCCGCCCGCCTCGAAGGCCGCCGCTCCGGCCGCCGCCAAACCTTCTCCCGCCAAGCCCGCTTCTCCGGCGCCTGCCGCCGCTGCGCCGAAGAACGGACAGGGCGAGCAGAACGGCCCGAAGGCGAACGGCCAGAAGCCTTCACCGGCAAAAACCGGCTCCTGACCAGCGCGAAGTAGCAAGGGACCTTTGCTATCGCTCTCTTTTGGAGAGTGACAGCAAAGGTCCCTTGCTCTCTTCCGGGAGCTGTCAGGAGGCGGTGGTGCGCGGCCATGGGTTGGCCGCTTCGAGCTGAGCGGCGAGCCCCAGGAGGAGGGCTTCCCCACCGGGCGCGGCGACGAGCTGGACGCAGGCCGGAATGCCCGAAGGATGCACGCCGACCGGCACGGACATCGCCGGATAGCCCGCGAGGTTCCACAGTCCCGCGAAACCCGCCACTCGCACGGACGGCAGCACGTTGGCGATCCAACGGCTTTCATGCCAAATGCGGGCCTTGAGCGGGAGTGTCGCGATCATGGGCGTGACCAGGACATCGTGGTCGGCGAAGAACTCTTCGGCACGCTCCAGCCAGCGCTCCCGGGTGCTCTCCCGGACGCGTTCGGCCATCAGTCGCCCAAGCCGCACGTGGGTCCGTGTCCGGGGCTGGAGCGCGGCGAGATCGAACTCGGCCGCCTGCTCGGCCGGGCCCGCGACCCAGCGCGCCAGGAGCCCGCCGATCGCTCCGGCGCTGTATCGGGGCGTACCCGGCGCGACGGTGTGCCCAGCCGCGCGGAACAGCTCTCCGGCTCGCGTGACGGCCCGGCTGAACGCGCGCGGCAGCGGTGCCCTCGTCAACGGGACCTGAGTCGACAGGGCGATGCGGGACGGCTTTGGGACGGCGAGATCCGCCAGCCCTGGCTCCTCGGCGAGGACCGACATCAGCGCGGCGGCGTCGGCCACGGTGGTCGTCATCGGACCGTGCGTGGACAGGCCGAACCAGCCGTCCTCCCCCGGTACCCGGACCACGCCCTTACCCGGTTTGAGACCGACGATCCCGCACATCGCGGACGGCAGCCGGATCGACCCCAGCCCGTCCGTGCCGTGCGCGATGGGCACCAGCCCGGCCGCGACCGCGGCGGCGCTCCCGCCCGACGAACCGCCGGCGGCATAGGACGGATTTCGCGGGTTGCGCGCTGTCCCGTCCGGATCGTCACTCGACGGCCAGATGCACAACTCCGGCACCCGGGTCAGACCGACGATCACCGCTCCGGCCGCGCGCAACCGCCGGGCTATCTCACCGTCCTCTGTGGACAGAGTCGACGAACCCGCACGCGACCCCCACGAGGCGTACTCACCCTGGACCGGCGCGACGTCCTTGACCGCGACCGGCACCCCGGCCAAGGGCAGGTCCGCCAGGTCCGGACGTTCGGCGACGGCGGCCGCCTCGGCGAGCGCCTCCTCGGTCCTCACCCGGCGGAACGCGCCGACCACCCCGTCCGCCGCCGCGATCCTGGCCAGTGCCTCACGCGTCACCTGCACCGGATCGAGTTCCTTGGCACGCACAGCCGCCGCGATCTCCACTGCCGTCTTGACCATCCCAGCACTGTAGAGCGGGCGGCGAAGATCAGCTGCGCGCCGAACAGGCGAACTTCGCCGGGTCTGCTTCGAACGCCGGGAAGTCGGTGTAGCCGTCGAGCCTGGCGCCGTAGTAGACGTCACGGTGCGCCCGAGCCAGCGGGGCACCGAGAGCGAAACGGGCGGGCAGATCCGGGTTCGCGATGAACAACCTGCCGAAGGCGACCACGTCGGCCAGCCCGGACTCGATCAAGGACTCACCCTCGTCCTGGGTGGTCGGCTCCTCGGACCGCAGGTTCGCGATGAGCGTCCCCGGCCACAACGGCCGCAGGTACGACAGCACCTCGGCGTCGGGAGTGTCGATGACGTGCAGGTATGCGAGCTCGTACCGGCGTAGTTCCGCGATCAGTTGTGGGTACACCTCCTTCCAATCGTCTTCCGAGATGTCGTTCTCCGGGTTTCCGGGCGAGATCCGCAAGCCGACCCTGGCGGCACCGATCTGCCGGACCACGGCCGCCACCACCTCGAGCGGGAAGCGGAGCCGGGCGGCGACCGAACCGCCGTATCGGTCCTCTCTCCGGTTGGTGTTGCGGGCGAGGAACTCCTGGATGAGATAGCCGTTTGCACCGTGGAGCTCCACACCGTCGAACCCCGCCGCGATGGCCCGCCGGGCCGCCGCGGCGAAGTCCTGGACGACCTCGCCGATCTCGTTCTCGCCGAGCGCACGAGGCTCGACCGTATCCGTCCAGCCTGCGGCCGAGAAGATCCGACCGGCCTGCCGGACCGCCGACGGCGCCACCGGCGTCCGGCCCATCACACCGGGATGGGAGACCCGGCCCGCGTGCCAGAGCTGCGCGAAGATGCGACCGCCTTCCTCATGCACGGCCGCCGTCACCGCGCGCCATGCCTCGGCCTGCTGCTCCGTCGCCAACCCTGGAATACCCGGGCCGCTTTTGCCGGTCCGGTTCACCCAGACGCCTTCACTCACGATCAAACCGGCGCTCGCGCGTTGCGCGTAATACTCGGCCGTCCGTGGATGCGGCACGCCGGTGACATCGTCCGCGCGTCCCCTGGTCATCGGGGCCATCGCCATCCGGTTCGGCAACTGGAGCGCGGTACCGCTGAATGCTTCGAGCAACCTCATGAACGCGAAGCTAAACCCTGACACCGACGTCACGGTCAACCTCGGTTCCCGCGGCTACTGTGGACCCATGCGGATCGGTGAACTGGCGAAGCGAACCGGGGTGAGTGTCCGCTCGTTGCGGTACTACGAAACGGAAGGCCTGCTGACTCCCGCTCGCTGCGGCAACGGCTACCGGACCTTCACCGAAGACGACATCGCGCGGGTCCTGCAGATCCAGCTCTTCTATTCGGCCGGGCTGTGCAGCGGCAAAATCGCGGAACTCCTTCCCAGTGTTTCCGGGGACCACACGCATTTGGTGCCCTCGCCGGAGATGGCCGGCGAACTGGAGATCGCCAAGACTCGGATCCAGAACCAGATCTCTTTGCTCACCACCTCTCTGTCGGTTCTGGAACGTGTCCTGGCAGCGGCCAAGGGAACCGATACCGCCGAGGTCCCGGTTCCTTCCCGGCCCGTCCGGCGACACCGCGGGATCCACGTCTGACCGATGTCAGGCGTTCGGGTCCCGGCCCATCAGCCCGAGCAGCCTGTCCTGCAGGGGCGCGTCTTCGGGCACTTTCACTTCGGGACCGAAGACGACGATGCCGGGCCCGAACGCTCCGGGGATCCTCATCTGATCGGGGATCGCCTGCGCCGCAGGCCACATCCGGGCGACCTCCTCCGGATCGATCGTGTCGTCCTGCCCGGTGGCCCGGGCCAGGTCCCAGCCGTGGATCACCATGTCGGCACTGACGACCTGGTCGATGTGCTGCTCCGCGGTCATCTTCCCCATCGGTGTCTCGTGTTCCGTGGCCGCGAGCACGGGATCGGCGAGGACGGCTTCGACATCGGCCCGCGCGGCGCGGAAGGCGCCCAGCGGGTCGTCCAGGAGCGACGGCGCCGGCCCGAGGTCACGCCCGAAGGGGCGCAGCATCGCGCCGTGCATGTCGACGATGTGCCCGACGACATCCCTGGCGTTCCACTCTTCACACGGAGATCCGCTCTCCCACTGCCCGGCCCGGACGGCGGCGACCTTGCTCTCGAAAGCGTCGGCCCGGACGCGATATCGGTCCGCGATGGCGGTCATCGTGTTCACGCCCCCACCGGAGCTGTCAGGAACTCGGCCAGCTTGTCGAAGCCCTCGCCGACGCCCCGCTCCATCCCGGATTCGAGCACGGCGTCCCGGATCCGCTTCGAGCCGTACCGCACCACCTGGGTCAGTGCGGTGACCCCTTCATGTTCGACCAAGGTCAGCGTCGACAAGGCCTGGCCTTCCGACGCCTCACAATCCTCGTTCGTCTCGAGGGAGACGAGCCGTTCCGGGCGGTCGATCTCCTGGTAGACGCCCTGCAGCAGCATCTCCATTCCACCGCCGTGGCGCAGCCGATACCGCCATCTGCCACCGACCCGCAGGTCGATCTCGCATTCGACGACCTCGCAGCCGCGCGGGCCGAACCAGCGGCGCACCAGCTCCGGTTTGGTCCACGCGTCGAACACCAATGCCCTCGGCGCGTCGAAGGACCTCGTCATGACGATCTCGAGATCGCCGGATTTCGTCACGCTGAGAGTTCGTCCCATCGTGCTGTTCCTTTCCGCTCGTGCGGTGGTCAATCGGTCTCGTGCCGGCGTTCCGGGTGCCGCATCTCCTCGTCGAGGACGAGATCCAGCTCCGTGAAGGCCGCGTCCCAGTGGCGGCGGTAGCCGCCGAGCCATTCGTTCGCGTTCTTCAGCGGCTGGGCCACCAGCCGGCAGGGGCGGCGCTGGGCGTCACGCCCCCTTGCCACCAGCCCCGCCCGCTCCAGCACCTTCAGGTGCTTGGAGATGGCGGGCTGGCTCATCGCGAAGGGTTCGGCCAGCTCCGTCACCGTGGCCTCGCCGCGCGCGAGCCGCGCGAGGATCGCGCGGCGGGTGGGGTCGGCGAGTGCCGCGAAGGTGACATCGAGCAGATCCTGTGTCACGGTCGCCCGCCTTTCCGTTCCATCATCCGAGCCGTTTCTCACGAGTTCCAGTTCTCACGATCGATAACCTTGCGGTTCCATAACCATGTGGTAATCTACGGCGGAGCAGATCGAGTTGTCAAGCACGAACATCGGTTTGACCAGAGGGAACACGATCGGAAAGGAGGTGTGGCCAAAAGTTCGGCCCGGCGCGGCCACGCACCAAAGGGGCACGCGAGCGCGTACGAAAGGGCAACTGGGGTTACCGTCGGCACCGGCATGGACGACGAACGAAACGAGCCGATGAACTCCGGGCGACCGAAGACGACGAAGCGATGGGCGGCCGTCATCCTGGGAGCCGCCGCTGTCCTGGCCACCAGCGTGCAATGCGGTACGGCGAACGACGAGGCCGGATCCGCGCAACCGGCGGGCACCGTACCTCCGCCTCGCGGCAGCGCCGCTTCAAGCCAACCCGCCTCCAGCAGGCCCGCGCCCTCGCCGTCACCGAGGGCGGAGCAGGCACCCGTTCCAGGCTGTGAAGCCGTCATCGCCGGGATGAGCCCTCGGCAGCGGCTGGCCCAGCTGGTGGTGGTCGGCGTGAACGCCGGTGACCCTCAGGCGGCGGTGAAGCTGGTGCGGGATCAGCAGGTCGGCGGGATCTTCCTCGGCGGCAACGAGACGGCCCTGCTGCGGAACCACGCGCTGGACGAGGTGCAGCGCGCCGCGAAGGTCCCGGTGTCGGTCGCGATCGACGAGGAAGGCGGCCGCGTCCAGCGGATCGACGCCCTCGACGGCGAAATGCCGAGCGCCCGGAAGATGGCCTCGACACTGACTCCGGCGCAGGTACGGGCGAAGGCGGCCGAGCGAGGACGGCAGATGCGAGCCCGCGGCGTCACCGTCGACTACGCGCCCGACGCCGACATCACCGACCAGCCGGACCGCGACATCGTCGGCGACCGATCGTTCAGCGCGAACCCGGAGGTCGCGCGCAAGTACGTCCTGGCGTTCGCGCAGGGCCTGCGGGACGCCGGGGTGCAGCCGGTGCTGAAGCACTTCCCCGGACACGGGCATGCCACCGGCGATTCCCACAAGGGGCTGGTACGAACGCCGCCGCTGGCCTCGCTGCGCAAGGTCGACCTGGTGCCGTACCGCGACATCGGCGAGTACGGTGAGATCGGTGTCATGGTCGGGCACCTGGACGTCCCCGACCTGACCGCCGGCACGCCGTCGACCCTGTCGGCACCGGCGTACCGGCTGCTGCGGAAGGACTACGCGTTCAACGGCCCGGTGATCACGGATGATCTCGGGGCGATGAAGGCGATCACAGCGCAGTACCCGCTCCAGACAGCCGTGCTCAAGGCCCTGCAGGCGGGAGCGGATCAAGCGCTGTGGTCCTCCGGCGGCAACGTCGGGACGGTGCTGGCCACCCTGGAGCAAGCGCTCGCGTCCGGCGACCTGCCGGCCGCCCGGGTCGACGAGGCCTTGACGCGAGTGCTCGCGGCGAAACGCGCCTGCGGCTGACCGGCCGGACACCCGCGGGTCCTCGGCGAGCCGATCCCAGGGTGACGTGCGAAGCGGTCCGAAAACTCAATGAACACAATGCTGACCAGGCCGACGGCAGGAGTGACCCTGATCACCGCCCTGCCGCCCGATCAAGGAGGATCGCGTGCCTGGTCCCACGAAATACCTGCGTCGTCTCGCGCTGGCGGCCGCCGCCGCTGCCGGACTGAGCCTGTTCGCCGTCCCGGCGGCGTCAGCGGTGCCAGCAGTGCCATCGGCGATCGATCATCCGGTGCGGACGACCGGCTGCCAGCGTCCATCCCCGGTTCCCGCCGGGACGACGACGCTGCGGACGCTGACGTCCGGCGGCTTGGTCCGCGAGTACACGGTGCACGTTCCGGCTCGGTACCGGCCGTCGCGGTCGTACCCGCTGGTGTTGTCGTTCCATGGCCACAAACGCACGTCGAAATATCAGGAGGAACTATCCGGATTCTCGGCTTATGACGCGATTTCCGTCTATCCGCAAGGACTTCCCGGGACGGACGGTGAATCGGCATGGACCGGCGCGCCGTATTCGGCGGCCGCCGACGACGTGCTCTTCACCAGTGATCTGCTGAACACGCTCCAGCGCGAACTGTGCGTCGACCCCCGCCGGATCTACGCGACGGGCAAGTCGAACGGCGGCGGGTTCGTCGGCGTCCTCGCCTGCCGGATGCCGGGCCGGATAGCCGCGTTCGCACCCGTCGCCGGCGCGTTCTACCCGCAAGGCGGCGAATGCCATCCGTCGCGTCCCGCGCCGATTCTCGATTTCCACGGAACGGCCGACGCGACGATCCCTTACACCGGGAATCCCGCCAAGGGTCTGCCGGCGCTGCCGGACTGGCTCGCCGCGTGGGCGGACCGGAACGGCTGCTTCCCGCACCCGATCCGGTATTCGCCGCAAACCGACGTCACCGTTCAGCGCTGGCTCGGTTGCTCGCTGCAGCACTACCGGATCGAAGGCGCCGGGCACGTCTGGCCGAGCACCGCGCCGAACAACGACTCCGCCACTCCGACCGTCATCGACGCGACTCCGGTCATCTGGAAGTTCTTGCTCGCCCACCGTCTGCGTTAAGAACTCGTCGATTCCCTTGCCGGACCGGCACACCCGGCGCTACCGTCGAACTGACCGGATGACCAGATGAGCAAATCTGGTCACAAAGTCAGAGAGAGCTGGGAGCGCACGTGGCAGAACGTCCGGACCGCACCGCCGGCCGCGCCGATCGCATCCTCGACGCGGCCGGCGTCCTGCTGTCGCGGCTGGGCTATCGCAAGGTGACCATCGAGGACATCGCGAGCCAGGCGGGCATCGGGAAGGGCACGATCTACCTGCACTGGCCCACCAAGGAAACCCTCTTCCACGCGTTGCTCCTGCGTGAATCCCTCCGGGCCGCCGAGAACCTCCTCGCCCGGCTGGACGAAGACCCGGCGGAAGTCATCCCGCATCGGTTCCATCGGGCTGTCTTCCTCTACACCCAGCAGAACCCGTTGCTCGGCGCGCTCATCACCGGCAACACCGAACTGCTGGGCCGGTTGAAGAAACATCCTCTGCAGGATCAGGACACGGTCGTGACCGAGCGGTACCTGAAGACGATGACGGACCGGGGCCTGCTGCGCGACGACATCCCGCACCTGCTCTTTTCCCTGCGCGCCTCGGCGCTGGGGTTCTACCTGATGGACAGCTTCACCACCGACGGCGCCGGCCTCGAACCCGAAGAAAAGGCCGACGCTCTCGCGCACATCATCCGGACGGCGCTCGAGCCGCCGGAGCCGCCGTCCACGGCGAACGTGGCCGCCACCGCGGCCGAAGTGAGCCAGGCGTTCCAGGAGCTGATCTCGTCCTATCGCGCCTGGATCTACCGGAAGGACGGCCCCGAAGAGCCCGCTTGATCCGGGCTCTCCACCACCGAAGAAGGGGGCAAGTCATGACCACGATCGCCGAAAGCTGGGGCGTCCACGAAGGCCAGTTCTGGCTTCGGGGTGAATTCCCGGCCGACCCGGTCCGTTTCGACCCCGAGACGGGTATGTGGAACGTCTACGGCCACGCCGAGGCGCTGAAGACCCTGAGTGACCCCAAGGTGTTCTCCTCCGACACCACCCGGCTGATCCCCGAGGAGCTCTCACCGGACAAGGACCTGTTCGTCGAGGGCAACCTGCTCCAGATGGACCCGCCGGATCACAAGAAGTTGCGCACGCTCGTGAGCCACGCCTTCACCCCGAAGGTGGTGGCGGATCTCGAACCGCGGATCGCCGCGCTGACGAACGAACTCCTCGACGCCGTCGACGGCGCGGACTCGATGGAACTGGTGACCCATCTGGCCTACCCGCTGCCGGTGATCGTCATCGCCGAACTGCTCGGCATCCCGGCGAGCGACCGCGACCTGTTCAAGGAATGGGTCGACACGTTGCTGCGGAACAGCCAGCAGCGGTCCCTGATCAAGCAGACCGAGGAGGACAAGAAGGCGGCCGAGGAAACGGCCGCACAGGTGAAGAACCTGGTGAACTACCTTTCCGGGCATGTCGACGACCGGCGGCGGAACCCGCGCGAGGACCTGCTGACCAAACTCGTCGAAGCCGAGGTCGACGGCGCGAAACTCACGCAGAACGAAGTCGTCAACTTCGCGAACGTGCTGCTGCTCGCCGGGCACATCACCACCACGATGCTGCTCGGGAACACGGTGCTGTGCCTGGATTCCCATCCGGACGAGTACCGGCGCGTCCGCGAGGACCGGGCGCTGCTGCCCGCCGCCATCGAGGAATCGCTGCGTTTCCTCAGCCCGTTCGCACTCGTCGCCCGCGCCACGACGACCGAGGTCGAACTGGGCGGCCAGACGATCCCGCCGGACAGCATGGTCGCTATCTGGGTCGCGGCGGCGAACCGGGATCCGCGGACGTTCACCGATCCCGGCACCTTCGATCCGGCGAGGGCGCACAACCCGCACCTGGCCTTCGGCCGCGGGATCCATTTCTGCATCGGCGCCCCGCTCGCCAGGCTGGAAGGCAAGACGGCGCTCAACATCCTGCTGGACCGCTTCCCGGATCTGCGCACCGATCCGGCCGCTCCGCCGTCGTTCATCCCGAGCCCGAACATGACCGGGGTGAACAAGCTCCAGCTGTTGCTGAAGCCCTAACGGTCCGCGTACCGGGAGGCGAGCGGGACCACCACTCGTGGCGCTCGCTTCCCGGGTGTGTACCGCAGTTCGGTGATGTTGCCGTTCGGCACGAGGTAGGTGTCGGCGAACGTGCGGAATCCGCGCATGGCCTCGCTGTCCGGCGTGGTGATCCCGGTCAGTAAGGACCACATGACCGCGCGGATGAAGAGCCCGTGCGTGAAGACCGCGATCGGCCCGGGTTCGCGTTCTCCCAGTCGCGCCAGGAATTCCTGGGTCCGGGTGAAGAGCGCCGCGAAGGATTCCGCGCCGTTCACCGCGTGGTGCGGATCCGCACGGGACCAGTAGGCCTCCGTGTACGGCTTACGGGTGGCTGTGGTGGTGACCTGTCCATGGAGTTCGCCGAGGAAGGTGAACTCCTGGACAGGCCACTCCTCACGCTCCGCGCCGGGGAACCGCTCGATCGTCGGCTCGGCGGTCTGCCGCGCCCGCAGGAACGGCGACGTCACGATCAACCGAGGCGGTTCGGCCAGCGATTCCGCGATTTCGAGGGCTTGCCGCCTGCCGAGTTCGGTCAGCGCCGAAGTCCCCGGCTCCCCGCCGGGAAGTCCCGCGTTGGACTCGCTTTCCCCATGCCTGATCAGCCACACTCGTGTCACGATCGCCTCCTAGACCCCCTGTGCGTCGACGATCGCACCGAGCGGACTTGATCGCGACTTCCAAGATGCCCTATCCACCGCGGAAGCGGCGGGACTCTCAACGGCCGAACTGTCCCGGCGAACGCCCCTCGCCCGCCGGGCCTCGGTACGCCTGCGCGATGTCCAGCCACTGATCCGCCAGCGCGCCCTCGGCGCGGACGTCGAGGTCGTCGCGGTGACGGCGCCGCGTGACCAGGAGACAGAAGTCCTCGGCGCTCCCGGTGATCCGCTCCGGCGAGTCCTCGGGGCCGAACGTCCACAGCTGCCCGGACGGCGAGGTGATCTCGAACCGGAACTCCTGCTCCGGCGGGGTCAGGCCGCGCGCCTCGTAGCCGAAGTCCCGCACCCGGACGGCGAAGCCGACGAGGTACGCGAGCCGGTCCGTCCGCTCCGGCCGCACTCCCAGCGCGTCCGCGACGTCCTGGCCGTGCGCGAACAGTTCCATCATCCCGGCGCAGGCGAGGATGGCCGGCGGCAGCGGGTTGACGAGCCACGGGACGACCTGGTCCGCCGGGACCGCGGCGAGCGCCTTGATACCGGCGTCGCGTTCGGCACGCCAGCGGCTCAGCAGGACCTCGTTGGGGTCGCCGAGGTAGTCGTCGAGGGCCGCGTTGACGGCGGCGTCGAACCCGCGCGCCATCGACGACTTCGCGAGTTCGGCGAAGGCCCGCGGCTCGGCCGCGGACAATCCGGCGATCTTGAAGATGAACGCGAGATGCGCGATCTGGTGTTTGACCGACCAGCCCGTCGCGGGCGTCGGAAGATCCCATCCCGCGTCGTCGAGGCCGGCCACCAGGGCGTCGACCTGTTCACCCTCCGTGGTGAGGTCCCTGATCACGTTCCGGAAGTCAGTCACCGTGCCGTCCTCTCGCCGTTTCCACCCTCTCGAATGATGCGGACGCGCGCGGCCGTCGTCTTCTCTTCGTGAGCCCCGTCGGATTTCGGACTTGATTCTGGAGCCGGGTCCAAGTTCTACCCTCGCATCATGCGAACCGAAGCGACGAAGGCGCTGACGGCGTTGACCATGTCCGAGGTGACCTCCCGCGCCGGAGTGCGGCCGGACACCGTGCGCTACTACGAGCGCATCGGCCTGCTGCCCACGCCCGCGCGGACGACCGGTGCCCACCGGCGCTACGACGAGGGCGTCATCGACCGGCTGCGGTTCATCCGCGGCACCCAGCGGCTCGGGCTGACGCTGACGGAGATCGGTGACCTGCTGAGCGTGCGCGACACCGGCGTATGCCCGTGCGAACCCGCCGAAACCATGCTGGAACGCCATCTCGCCGAAATCGACGCGGAGATGGCGCGACTCGGCGAACTGCGCGCCGAACTCAATTCCATGCTGTCCGGGATGTCCGGCGAGAACTGCGCCGATCCGGTTCCCGGTGCCTGGTGCCCGCCCGGCTGTGCCCCCCAGGGAGGAGGTGGATGATCATGCGGAACGACGACTGGTGCGATTGCGACTGCTGCGGCAGCGGCTGCTGCTGACCCGCTTCGGCGGGACCGGCCGGGCTTGACGTCACCCGGCCGGCCATCCGAGGTCAGTCCTGCGGCAGGAGCACGGTCCTCCCGATCCGGTCTTTGCAGACTTCGGCCGAATAGGCCATCAGGCCACCGGCCTGCGCGTCCCGGAACAACCGCTGGATCGGCGACGTGCGCAGGAAACCCGAACCGCCGCCCGCCTTCAGCGCCAGCTGGGCGACATCGCGGGCGATGTCGTTCGCGAGCACCTTCGCCGTCATGGTCGCGGGCATGAACTCCGGCGAATTCCGATCCGCCAGCCAGGCCATGTTCCGGGAGTACACGCGTGCGGCTTCGAGACGGGCATGGACGTCCGCTGCTTCGAATTGCAGCCATTGCATTTCGGCGAGCGGCTGCCCGGTCACGGGGATGATGCGGCTCCGGGCGTGCGCGATCAGAGCTTCCTCCGCCGCGTCGGCGATCCCCAGCGACAGGAACGCGAGGCCGGCCGCGATGTGATTCGGGCGCGGCTCGGCCGAAGGCGGGCACCTGCGGTCCTCCCGCAGCAGGGTCCCTTCGAAGGAGACGAGCTGGCTTCGGCTGGCGCGCAGGCCCATCGTGTCCCAGATGGGCACGAAGGTCATCGTGTCGTCCGGCGAGACGCCGAAGAAGGTGGGCACGCCGTCGACGAGCGCGTTGACCAGGAAGTGGTCGGCGGCCTCGCAGCCGGAAACGAACCGTTTTGCGCCGGTGAGCCGGTATCCGCCTTCGGCAGGCTCCGCGGTCTGTTGCGGCATCAGGAACATGTTGCCGCTACTCGGTTCCGAAAGCGCGTTGGCGAACCGCTTGCCGGTGATGAGTTCTTCGGCGTAGAAGCGGCCCACGTCGGGAGCGGACAACTGGGCCAACCCGACCGCGGCACCGATGTGCATCACCCAGATACACGCGGTGGAGGAACAGGCGGCGCTGAGAATACGGACGATTTCGCCGTAGCTCCGATAACTGAGGTCCTCGCCGCCGAGCTCCGCGGGCAACGTCGCCCTGTCGAGGCCGGTCGCGTGCAAGGCACGAAGGTTGGCGATGGGCAGCTCGGCCGTGTCGTCGAATTCGGCGGCACTCGCGGCGAAGTCCCTCGCCAGTTCGGTGACGGTTTCGATCCAGTGTCGTTCGTGGGCGGGCGGGTCGAACGGATGGACGGGCTCGGTCATGACCGCATCATGCCGGAATCGCGAAGGCCTCCTCGCCACCCCGAGAATGGCGAAGGAGGCCTTTCACGGTCCGGCCGTCACACTCCGGTGCAGGCGGCCATGGCGAATTCGCCCGAAGCGGTCTTGGTCGAAACGACCACGCCGTCGACGGTGATCTTGCAGGTGACGGATCCGCCGGTCTCGCCGGTGGTCACCGTGAGCGTCCCGCCCTTGTAGACGCCCTTGTTCTCGACTTCCTTGTTCCACGGCAGCGCCGGAACGGTCTCGGTGGTGGGGTTCAGGACCTCGCCGTAGATGACCTCGACGTTCGTGGCGTCACCGGTGACTTCGTAGGAGACCTTCGCGGTGCGGTTGATTTCGTTGTTGACCTCGTCGACAGCCGCGTTGAACACGAAGATCCACACCACGCAGACCACGAGCCCGAGCGCGGACAGGGCGATACCGGTGATGGAGAGGCCCTTGTTGGAGGCCTTGCCGTTCTTGACGCGGATCAGCCCGATGATCGAGAAGATCAGGCCGAGGATCACCAGCGGCCACGCGATGACGCCGATGAACGGGATCGGGGAGAAGACCAGCCCCACCAGGCCGAGGACGAAGCCCGTGACACCGATGCCGTTGCGGGGCGGCATCGGGCTGGCGGGGGCTTGCGGGGCCGGCGTGTAGGGGGTTTGCTGGGTCACGGGGGATTTCCTTTCCAACGGGATGAACGAGGCGGCATACAACCAGTGATCGCGACGCGGCCGCGTCGTCCTCGGCGCGTGAACCCGTTACGACGAAAGTCGTAATTCGCGCGCTGCGAAGGATCGGTTCCGCTGATGTGGCCGGCCTGGCCTGCTTGCGTACGCTCAGCGCATGGCAAGGCGTGTGCTCGGTGTGGTGCTCACCGTGGTGGCGGTCGCGGCGTGCGTGATCAGCAGCATTTTCGTCTTCAGCGCCCAGGGTTATCTTCCGGCGACGAAAGAGTTCGACCCGACGTGGTGGTCCACGCTCGGTTTCTTCACCGGGATCGCGGCGGCGGTCATGCTCTGCTGGCGGCACAAATGGCCGGAACTCGTCCTCGGCATCGCCTTGGTTCCGCCGCTTTGCTTCCGCTCCGACGCGCTGGCAGCGTTGGTCGCCCTCGCCGCTTTGGCCGCGCATCGCCGCGACCGTCTCCTGTGGACCGGATCCGTGCTGGTCTACATCGCGACGGCGTGGGCGTTGTTCGGCGACGCCAACCGCCATCCCGATGTGACCATCGCCGGGCAGATCGTCGGCAAACAGCTGTCCGCGGTGCAGGTGATGGGGACGCTGACGGTCGCCGTCGTGATGACGGCCGTACCGCTCACCGTCGGCGTCGTCCGCGGGATGCAGGGCACGATCGCGATCCGCGAGGCCAAGGAAGCGGAGCTCCGCGCCGAAATGACCCGCCGCGCGGAACGCACCCGCATCGCGCGCGAGATGCACGACGTCCTCGGGCACCGGCTTTCCCTGCTGTCGCTGCAGGCCGGCGCGCTCGAGGTCAGCAAGGGGCCCGCGACGACGGAAGCCGCGAAGACCGTCCGCACGACGGCCCGCCAATCGCTCGAAGATCTGCGGCAGGTCATCGGTGTCCTGCGCGATGGCCAGGGTTTCGGTGAGAACGGCGAGCACGGATCCCATCCGGAGCCGCCGCAGCCGACGCTGGCGGACATTCCCGAGCTGGTCGCCAACGCGCGACGGGCAGGCTTGGGCGTCAACGTGACGATCCTGCTCGACGACGCGGGCGGCGCGCCGGCGCTGCTCGGCACGACCGCCTACCGGATCGTCCAGGAGTCGCTGACCAACATCCTGAAGCACGCGCCGGGCGCGCCGGCCGAGGTTTCGGTGCGCGGAGGCCCCGGGAACGGGCTCACCGTCGAGGTCGTCAATCCGCTGCCCGCGGCCGCCGCGGCGGGCAAGCCGCCCGGTGCCGGCACGGGGCTGACCGGGATCGGCGAGCGGGTCACGCTGATCGGCGGGAACGCCAGCGCCGGCCCCACCGACGAGGGCACATTCGCCGTCCGGGCTTGGCTACCGTGGGGACACCACTAACCTGTCCGGGTGAACCAGCGCCCACTGCGAGTGCTGCTCGTCGACGACGACCCGCTCGTACGAACCGGTTTGTCGATGATCCTGTCCAGCACGGGCGACATCCAGGTCGTCGCGGAGGCGGGCGACGGGGACGAAGCCGTGCCGAAGGTGACCATGCACGCGCCCGACGTCGTGCTGATGGACATCCGGATGCGGCGGATGAACGGCCTCACCGCGACGGCCGCCGTCACCGCGCTGCCCAATCCGCCGAAGGTCCTCGTGCTGACCACCTACGACCTCGACGAATACGTTTTCGACGCACTCGGCGCCGGCGCCAGCGGATTCCTGCTGAAAGAAGGTTCGCCGCAGGAGATCATCGATGCGGTCCGGGTGGTCGCGGCGGGCGAGGCGATGCTCTCGCCGCGGACGACGCGGAAACTCATCGGGCACTTCGTCGCGACCAGGACGAGCCCTCGCCGTCATCGGGCGCGAACCGGGCTGAGCACCCTGACCGAACGCGAGCGGGAGATCGTCACCGCCGTCGCGCGGGGCGGGACCAACGCCGAAATCGGCGCGGCCCTGCACCTGAGCGAGGCGACGGTGAAGACCCACATCACCCGGATCTTCGCGAAACTCGACGCGACCAACCGGGTCCAGCTGACGATCTTCGCCTACGAAGCCGGGCTCGTCGCTCCCTGACGGTCCCTTTGACGAACTACGCGAGCCCGGCGAGGACGGCGGCGGCCTCCTGCGGGTGGATGAGGAACCGGACGTGGCTGCTCGCGAGCGACCGCACGTCGGTCGGGTTGTCCGGGGTGAGCGCGTCCGCCTCCTTGATGAACCGGTCCTGCAGCGCGAGCGGCATCGACCGGTCCTCGGTGAGCCTGATGTAGGTGCGCGGGATCCGGCCCCAGGCGGCGGCGACGGCGAGTTCGGTTCCGGCGTCGAGGCTCTCGTCCGGCTCAAGGGTGTTGAGGTACGCGAAGAACTCCTGTTCGGTGCCGTCTTCGAGCATCGCGTTCTTCAACGCGGCCAGCAGCTCGGGATCGGCCGTGCGCCAGTTCATCCGGAGCGCGCCGAGCTCGGCGGGATTCGCGACGACGACCCCGCCGAC
Source organism: Amycolatopsis sp. PSD-21 (assembly GCF_055561455.1). Taxonomy (NCBI): domain Bacteria; kingdom Bacillati; phylum Actinomycetota; class Actinomycetes; order Pseudonocardiales; family Pseudonocardiaceae; genus Amycolatopsis; species Amycolatopsis sp. PSD-21. The sequence goes on from NZ_CM145712.1 coordinate 7,984,236, forward strand.
GTCGTTGAGCGCACTGCTCGCGTACTCGGGTCCCTGCATGTATTCGCCGACCGTCGCGTCGACGCAGCACCATGCCGAGATGTAGACGATCCGGTCGATCAGTTCGGGGACCGCGTTCGCGACCCCCGTGAGCGTGAGCCCGCCGCGGCTGTGCCCGACCAGGATGACCGGTCCGTGCTCGGCGACCTTGCGCACGACGGCCACCACCTGCTCGACGGCCTCGGCCAGCGTGACGCCCGCCTGGTTCGACGGCGCCGTGGCCAGCGCTTCGAGGTCTTGCGGCGCCTGGTAAGCGGCGTGGAAACCGGCGGCGAAGCCGTGTCCGGGAAGGTCGACGGCCAGGGTGCGATGGCCGAGCAGCGCGAGCTCGCGTTGCAGCGGGCCCCAGGTGAAGGAGGCGCTGCTGGAACCGTGCACGAAAACGTAAGTCGGAGTCACGGTTCGTATCCTGTCATCCCGGGTTTGCCCGGATGACGGCTCAGTCCGCGATGAGCACCTGGCCCGCCCCGTCGAACCGGTAGCCGACCCCGCGCACCGTCGTGATCGGCGTCAGCACGGGTTCCAGCTTCCCGCGGATCTTGCGGACATGGACGTCCACGGTCCGCCCGTTGCCGCCGGTCAGGCCCCAGACCTGTTCCATCAGCGTGACCCGGTCGAAGACGCGGTCCGGATTCCGGCCGAGGAACAGCAGGAGGTCGAACTCGAGCCTGGTGAACTCCAGTACCTCGCCGTGCATCAGCACTCGTCGCGAGCCGGGTTCGATGCGTAGCGGTGGCGCGAATTCGACGACCTGGCCTGCTTGGACGGTCTTGGTCGTCAGGGTCACCCCGACAGTGTCCTCAAAGGACTCGAGCAGACGCGCGGCGATCGCGGCGGCTTGTTCCGGGTCGGTGTTCACCCGTAACTCCAAGGTCAATTCGACGGCGGGTTCCCCTCTCACCGCCACCGACCGCGTCATCTCACACCACCCGGACCGGATGCCGGACGACGGCGTCGAACAGGTAGCCCTGGGAGTTGTGCGGAGTGACCTCCGGCTGGGTGGCACCGGTGATGTCCGTGGCCCGCGCCCGCAGGGTGTAGGTCTCGGGATTGCCGGAGCGCCAAGGGAACTCCCAGCGTTGCCAGCCTCGATCGGCCGCCGCGCCCACGAACTTCGCCTTCCGCCAGCCGGCACCGGTGTCGACTTCGACGCGCCGGATCCGCCCGTTTCCCGACCACGACCGGCCGCGCAGCACATACCTGCCGCCTGCCGCGAATTCGGCGTTCCATGGCAGTTCGAACGCGCTCTTGACCACCTGCCGGGTCACGAGCGCACCCTCCGCCGGATAGTCCGGCCCGAGCAGCCGGTAGTACTGCGTGTTCCACGGCGACACCAGTGGCGTGTCCGAGACTTCGATACGCCCCAGCCATTTGATCGACGAGATCCCGGCCCACGACGGCACGACGAGCCGCACCGGATGACCGTGATCCGGCGGGAGCGGACGCCCGTTCATCTCGTAGGCCAGCAAAACGTCCTGCAACGCCTTCGCGACCGGGAGCGGGCGGCGCACCTTCCCCAGGTTCACCCCGCCGGTGACGTAGTCGGCGTCCAGCCCCTCCGGCAGGACGTCCACCGCGTGCCGCGTCAGGCCCGCTTTGGCCAGCACGGTGGAAAGCCGGACGCCACGCCAGCGCGCGACGCCGATCGCGCCGAGCTTCCACGGCGTGCCGGACACCGCCTGCCCTTGCTGGCTGGTGAAGAAACTCCGCCCGTTGCCCGCGCATTCGATGGCGGAAGTGATCGTCTCCGCGGGCAATTCGAGCAGGTCTCGGTAGCTGAACTCGACCGGCCCTCCACGTAGTCCGGTCCCGAACAGCTTCAGCCGCCAAGTGCCGACGTCGATCGACGGTGTGGCGGTGTGGTTTCGCACGAAGAACCGTTCGACCGGGGTCAACTCGCCCTGGCCGCGCAGTGCCTCCCAGCGCGTCTCCGCGTTGGTGCCGTAGACCTCGAAGATCTCGGGCGGCAAGGGCTTCACGATCGGCGACGCCGCCGACGCCGTTCCAGCGGGAAGCGCACCGAAAGCCGTCAGCGCGAGTGAGCCGCCCGCCGCGAGCCGAAGCAGACCGCGCCTGGAAACCCCATTTCCTTCACACCACTGGGTGAGTCGAGTGCGGTCGTAGGTGGCTTCGTCGGTCAGGCCGATTCCGGTCATGCGGATCATTGTCGGCAGCGTCGGTCCGCGCGGACCAGGACGTCCACAGAGCGGAACCGGTTGTGCCCCGGACGGGGATCGAACCCGCACTGTGTCGATTTTAAGTCGACTGCCTCTGCCAGTTGGGCTACCGGGGCACCGACAGCCTAGGCGATGCCCTTTGGCGCGCGGCTTCAGTACGCCGATATTCGAGCCGACGGCTTAACGCGGTGAAGGCCTCCTTCCCAACGCTCAAGGCAGGGAAGGAGGCCTTCACGGCATCACGAACTCAGGACTTCGACAGCCGGTCGAATTCCTCGCGCGGGTTGTTGATCTGGCCGAGCGAGATGACCTCGCGCCGGAACAGGCCACCGAGCATCCAGTCGAACAGGATGCGGATCTTGCGGTTCCACGTCGGCATCGCCTTGAGGTGGTACGCGCGGTGGAAGAGCCAGGCCGGGAAGCCCTTGATCTTCAGGTTCAGCGCGTCGGCGACACCCTTGTGCAGGCCGAGGCTGGCCACCGCACCCAGGTTCTTGTGGTAGTAGTCCTTCGGCTTGCCGCCGCGGATCACCTTGATGATGTTCTTCGCCAGCAGACGCGCCTGACGGACGGCGTGCTGCGCGTTCGGCGGGCAGGTCGCGGTCGGGTCCTGCTCGGTGCGCGAGAGGTCCGGCACGGCGGCGTTGTCACCGGCGGTCCAGACGTCGGGGTGCCCGACGACCTGCATCGCGGCGGTGGCCTCGACGCGGCCGCGCTTGTCGAGCGGCAGGTCCGAGCTGGCGAGCACCGGGTTCGCCTTCACCCCGGCGGTCCAGATGATCGTGTCGGTGTCGAATTCGGTGCCGTCCGAAAGCACGACGTGACCGTTCTCGAACGACTTCGCCGCTGTCGACAAATAGACTTCAATGCCGCGCTTTTCGAGCTGCTCGACGGTGTACACACCGAGCGTCTCGCGCACCTCGGGAAGGATCCGGCCCGCCGCCTCGACGAGCACCCAGCGGATGTCCTCGACCTTGAGGTTCGGGTAGTAGTTCTCCACCGCGAACCGGGTCATGTCCTCGAGTTCGGCGAGCGCCTCGATACCGGCGAACCCGCCGCCGACGACGGTGAACGTCAGCAGGCGCTTGCGCTGCTCGGGATCGAGCGTACTGGCGGCCTCGTCCAGCTTCGTCATGACGTGGTTGCGCAGGTAGATCGCCTCGCCGATGGTCTTGAAGGCGATGCCCTCCTCGACCAGGCCCGGGATCGGCAGGATGCGCGCGACGGCACCGAGAGCGACCACGAGGACGTCGTAGTTCAACTGCTCGACGTGCCCGTCGGCGGCCTCGACCGTCACGGCCTTGCGCTCGTGCTCGATCTTCGTCACGCGCGCGGTGAGCACGTGGCAGCGCTTGAGCACGCGCCTCAGCGGCACGACCACGTGCCGCGGTTCGATCGCACCGGCCGCCGCCTCGGGCAGGAAGGGGGCATAGGTCATGTGCGGCTGCGGATCAACGACCGTCACGGACGCTTCGTTGGCCCGGAGCATCTTCTGGAGCCCGTACGCCGTGTAGAGCCCGACGTACCCACCACCAAGGACGAGGATCCGTGTCGGTTCCGACTTAACACCAGCCATATTTCTATAGTCGCACCCATCTGCTGAGATCGCTCGGAGACCCCATCCGGCTGTGACCAGCGTCGCCACGCCTTCCGCAACGATTCAGTTCAGGCCGGCCGCCGAGGTCGCGGAGGCGAGGACGTCGCACACCATGTCAAGGGTCAGGCGGCCGGTCTGGACATTGCGCTGCGACACGTGATAACAGCCGAAAAGGCGCAGGTCGCCGAGTTCCAGTTCGGCTCCGTGGCCGAACTTCGGGCGTGGCGCGGGCACCGGCCAGCCCGCCTCCGCGAGCACCGGCAGCAGCGCCTGCCAGCCGAACGCGCCGAGCACCACGACGGCCTTCAGCGTCGGTTTCAGCAACTCGAGCTCCGCCGCGAGCCACGATCGGCAGGTTTCCCGTTCCTCAGGTGTGGGCTTGTTGGCGGGTGGCGCGCATCTCACCGGGGAGACCATCCGGGTCCCGCGGAGCTCGAGGCCGTCACCGATATGGGTCGACGTCGGCTGCGACGCGACTCCGACCCGATGAAGCGCCTTGAAGAGGACGTCACCGGACGGGTCACCGGTGAACAGACGGCCGGTCCGGTTCGCGCCATGTGCCGAAGGGGCCAGACCCACGATCGCCAGCGACGCGTCCGGCGGGCCGAAGCCGGGCACCGGCCGGGCCCAGTAGGTCTCGCCGGCGAAGGCCGCGCGTTTGACCACGGCGATCTCCTCGCGCCACGCGACCAGCCGCGGGCAGGCGCGGCAGCCGACGACCTCGGCGTCGAGTTCGGCGAGCGAGCGGAACCTCATAACGCCTCTTTCAGCGCGTCGCGGGCGAGACGGTCGGCTTGCCGGGTGGTCTCCGGCTGACGGAACGCGGGACACAGCCGCAGCACCTGGCGGCACGCGTTGTCCAGCGAGATCTTGTGGCCGACGGAGACGTAAACGGGCTTCACCCCGTCTTGGGTGCGCAGGACCGCGCCGACGACCTCGCCGTCGTCCAGCAGGGGCGCCCGCGAGCCGCGTTCGAGGCCCGGCTCGTCGTGTTCGCCGACGAACCGGGTCTTGCCGACGCCGACGGACGGCAGACCGGTCACGACGCCGACGTGGCAAGCGAGCCCGAACCGGCGCGGATGCGCCAGGCCATGGCCGTCACAGACCAGCAGATCGGGGACGTGGTCGAGCGCGCGGAGGGCGTCGAGCAGCGGCGGCAGCTCGCGGAACGCGAAAAGGCCCGGTTCGTACGGGAACGAGATACGGGAAACGACGGACCGCTTTTCCACGACGCGGAATCCGTCGGCTTCGAGGGTGACCGCGGCGGCCGCGATGAGGCCGCTTTCCTCGTCGTAGGCGACGTCCAGCCCGGTGACCGTGACGATCTCTTGTGGACAGCGATCTTCGAGTTCGACCAGGCCACGCAGGGTTTCCTGGATCCCGATCGCCTCCTGGGGCGTGCTCGGGCGATCATGCGCCGTGACGATGTCCACACCTACAGACTGCCAGTAAGTTGGAGGCATGCCGGACACCAATCCCGATGAGAAGGCCGCCGACGAGAAGGACACCCCGTCGGTGGAAACCAAGGTCGAGCCGACCGACGACCTGGTCACCACGAAGCACACGCTGACCCTCAAGCGCAAGAAGCTCGCCTACACCGCCCAGACCGGGCGGATCGTGCTGCGGAAGGAGGTCATCACCGACGGCAAGTCCGAGGGCTACAAGGCCAAGGCCGAGGTGTTCGTGACCTCCTACACGCTCGACGACGCGGAGCCCGGCTCGCGCCCGGTCACGTTCGCGTTCAACGGCGGGCCCGGCTCGGCGAGCGTCTGGCTGCACATGGGGCTGCTCGGCCCGCGCCGGGTGCTTTCGGGCGATGTCGACGACCCGGTCGCGCCGCCCTACGGGCTGACCGACAACCAGGAAACCCTGCTGGCGCACAGCGACCTGGTGTTCATCGACCCGGTGTCGACCGGCTATTCACGCGCCGTGGACGGCGAGGCAGCCAAGGAGTACCACGGGTACACCGCCGACATCGAGTCCATCGGCGAGGTCATCCGGCTGTGGGTCTCGCGCAAACAGCGCTGGCTGTCGCCGAAGTTCCTCGCAGGCGAGTCGTACGGCACGCTCCGCGCGGCCGGGCTGGCGTCGCATCTCCAGGAACGCCACGGCATGTACCTGAACGGGCTGCTGTTGATCTCGTCCGTGCTGGACCTGGGCACGCTGCGGTTCACCGAGGGCAACGACCTGCCGTACTCGCTCTACGTGCCGACGTACGCGGCGATCGCGCACTACCACGGCCTTCACGGCGACCGCCCGCTCGACGACGTCCTCGCCGACGCCGAGGACTTCGCGGCCAAGGAACTCCCCTGGGCTCTGGCGCGCGGCGCGCGTCTGTCCACACAGGACCGTGCCGAAGCGGTGGCGACGCTCGCTTCCCTGACCGGCCTGAGCGAGTCCTATGTGGACAGGGTCAACCTGCGGATCGAGCACGTGCGGTACTTTACCGAGCTGTTGCGGGACAAGGGTCTCGTCGTCGGCCGGATGGACGGCCGGTTCACCACCTGGGAACCCGACGGCGGACGCGAGCACATGAGCGACGACCCGTCGATCTCGCGGATCATCGGCGCCTACACGGGCGGGCTCAACCACTACGTGCGGGCCGAACTCGGCTACGAGAACGACCTGCCGTACGAGGTCCTGTCGACCGACGTCTTCAAGGCCTGGTCGTACTCGGACTTCGAGGGCCGCTCGGTGTCCTCTGTGGACTCGCTCGCGTCGGCCATGCGGGCGAACCCGCACCTTCGGGTGCACGTCGCCTTCGGCCACTACGACGGCGCGACGCCGTACTTCGCTTCGGAGCATGTGCTGGCACGCCTGCAGATTCCCGAGGAGCTGCGGGAGAACATCGACACGGCGTACTACCCGGCCGGGCACATGATGTACGTGCACGAGGAGTCGCGGGTGCGGCAGGCGAAGGACCTGGCGAAGTTCATCAAGACCGCTTCCGGGAAGTAGCCGGAGACTCGTGAGTGGTAAGGACGGTTAGAACCGTCCTTACCACTCACGAGCCACAAAGATCAGCCTCGCAGGTACTGCGCCCCGCGAGTGACGGCCGACCAGGCGTCGACGCCACCGTGGCCGTAGAAGCCGTTGAACGAAGCGTCACCGGTGCAGGTCGCGGTGAACGACGCGTCCCGGCCTTCGTCCAGGTAGTCGACGGTCCGCGGCACCGGGCAGGCGATGTCGGAAGCCGTGCCTTCGAGCACCCGCTGCACCGCGTCCGGGTTCATCCCGAAGTCGCGCGAACCCTTGCCGTACTGCGAAACGATCAGCGCGGCGACACCCGAAGCGTGCGGCGACGCCATCGACGTGCCCTGCAGCCACTGGTAGTAGCCGACGCGGCCGTCGGCGGCGGTCGCCTTCTGGATACCGGCGGCGACACCGTCGGGCGTGAGGTTCCCGTCCGCGTCGATCATGCCCTCCGCGACACCGACGTTGCGCGGGTACGTCGAAAGGATCATGTTCTCGTTCGTGCGGTGCCACGGGGTGCCGAAGTAATCACGGAAGTATCCGCCGGGCGCGGACACCGAGATCTGCTCGACGCCGTAGTTCGAGTAGTCCGCCTTCGCCTGCGACGGCCCGAAGGACGAGACACCGATCGTGTGCGGGCCCTCGACGGGCAGCGAGAGGCAGCTCGCGTTGTCGATCTGCCGCGGGTGCGTGCTGTTCGAAGGGTAGTTGGGGCTCGACGCGTCGGGCTGCGGGGCGCCGAGGTCGCTGTGCTGGTTGCCCAGCGAGACGACCTGGGTGACGCCCTTGCGGTGCGCGTAGTTCAGCGCACGGGTCGTCGCCTCGATGATGGTGCGCTGCTCGGCCTGCTGCTCGGCCGAGTCCGCGGGGTTCGCGGTGCAGTTGTACAGCCAGGGATCCGTGAAGAAGCTCATGTTCACGACGTCCACACCGGCGTCGCCGGCGTAGGTGATCGCGTCCACGGTCGGCTGCAGGAAGAACGAGCCCGAGTCCTGCCCGGCGCGGAGGTTCACCAGCGTCACGTTCGGGGCGACCCCCGAGACACCGAAACCGTTCGCGGCCGCGCCGATGGTGCCGGCGACGTGCGTGCCGTGCCCGTTGTCGTCGTGGTCCGCAGGGTCGACACAGCCACGGAACTCACACGGCCCGTCGACGACGGCGCCGTTCACGTCGGTGACGATGTCCTTGGTGAAGTTCCGCGACGCCGCGCGGTCGAAGTTCGGCGCGATGTCCGGGTGGCTGCCGTCGACACCGGTGTCGATGACGCCGACCTTCACCCGCTTGTCACCCGGCTGCTTGGTACGCGAAAGGTCCGACCGGACGGACTTGAGGCCCCAGAGCTGATCGTCGAGCGGGTCCATGCCGACGGCGTTCGCCTGCACCGGTTTCTTGGCCGAAGCGGCGCCGCGGCCCTCCTTCTCGACACCTCCCTGCTTGTCCTTCGCCTTGCCCTGCTTCGGCGCGGTGCCGATCGCCTTCGCTTTGGCGGCACCGAAGACCGCCCGGTCCGCGGAGACGCGCTCGGCGAAACCGTTGGCGGGCGCGGTCGCGGTGACCAGGCCGACCGCGGCGTTGCTCGTCACGACGGTGCCCCCGGCGGCGCGGACCGCCCTTTCCACCGAAGCGACGCTCTGGCCGTCCCGAGCCAGCACCGAGAACTCGGTCGCCGCCCCGGAGAGCTGCGGCTGCGCGGAAGCCGTCGGCGCGGCCACGATCGCGCCGAACAGCGGTACCGCGAGCGCGATCACGAGAGATCTGGACTTCTTCACTTCCTGCCTCCTGAAGGAAAACTATTCGGGCAAACTACGTCAGCGATCCCTGCGTAGCAACGAAGTCCCTACGAAAGTCAGGGGACGACGGTTTTCTCCTCCGCGAAATGACAGGCGGACAAATGCCCGCCGGACCGGGTGATCAATTCGGGTTCCTGCTCCGCGCAAATGTCCTGCGCCTTCCAGCACCGCGTGCGGAACCGGCAGCCGGACGGCGGATCCAGCGGGCTCGGCACGTCGCCTTCCAGGCGGATCACCTGCCGCTGCCCGCGCAACGCCGGATCCGCGACCGGCACCGCGGACAGCAGCGCCTGCGTATAGGGATGCGACGGATGTTCGTAGATCTCTTCTTCGGTCCCCATTTCCACGATCTTGCCGAGATACATCACCGCTACCCGCGTGGAAAGGTGACGGACAACCGACAGATCGTGTGCGATGAACACATAGGAAAGGCCGAATTCCTTCTGCAGATCACCGAGCAGGTTCATCACCTGCGCCTGGATCGAAACGTCGAGCGCGGAAACCGGCTCGTCGCAGATGATCACCTTCGGCCGCAACGCCAGCGCCCGCGCGATCCCGATGCGCTGACGCTGCCCGCCGGAGAACTGGTGCGGATAGCGGTTGATGTGCTCGGGATTCAGCCCGACGACGTCGAGCAGCTCCCGCACCTTCGCCGCCCGCGATCCCTTCGGCGCCACCTCGGTGTGAATCTCGAAGGGTTCGCCGATGATGTCGCCGACCGTCATCCTCGGGTTCAACGAGGTGTACGGATCCTGCAGCACGATCTGGATCTCGCGCCGCAGCTTCCTCAGTTCGGCTCCCCGCAACGCGAAGATGTCGCGACCCTCGAAGGTCGCGAGCCCGCCGGTGGGTTCTTCCAGCCGCATCAGCACCTGGGCCAAAGTGGACTTTCCGCACCCGGATTCCCCCACCACACCGAGCGTTTCGCCCGGCATGAGATCGAAGGAGACACCGTCGACGGCCTTCACCTGCCCGATGGTGCGCTTGAAGAGGATCCCGGCCCGCACCGGGAAGTACTTCACCAGGTTTTCGACGCGCAGAATGGGCTCAGACACGGTCGCTCACCACCTCGTCGGCGAAGTGGCAGGCGCTGACCCGGCCGAAGCCGAGGTTGTGCAGGGCGGGCCGTTCGGTCTCGCAGCGGCTTTCCGCCCGCGGGCAGCGCGGATGGAACGGGCAGCCGGGCGGGATGTTCAGCAGGCTCGGCGGCAGGCCCTTGATGGTCTCCAGCGTCTGTCCTTTGAGGTCGAGCCGCGGCAAGGAGGCCATCAGCGCCTCGGTGTAGGGATGCCCCGGCGAACGGAACAGCTCGGTGACGTCGGCCTGTTCGACGATCCGGCCCGCGTACATCACGGCGATCCGGTCGGCGACCTCGGCGACCACCGCCAGGTCGTGGGTGATCAGGATCAGCCCCATCCGCCGTTCGGCCTGGATCTCCGCCAGCAGGTCCATGATCTGGGCCTGCACGGTGACGTCGAGCGCGGTCGTCGGCTCGTCCGCGATCAGCAGATCCGGGTCGAGCGCGAGCGACATGGCGATCATCGCGCGCTGCCGCATCCCGCCGGAGAACTGGTGCGGGTACTCGCGGACCCGGCGGGCGGCGGCGGGGATGCGCACGGTGTCGAGCAGTTCGATCGCCCGTTTCCTCGCGTCCTTTTTGGACATGCCGAGCCGGACCCGCAGCTGTTCCTCGATCTGGAATCCCACGGTGAACACGGGATTCAGCGCCGAGAGCGCGTCCTGGAAGATCATCGCGATCTCCCCGCCCCGCACCTCACGCCGCCGCTCTTCGGTGGCGGTGAGCAGATCCTCGCCGCGGTAACGGACCGCGCCGCCGGTGACGACGGCGGGCGGGCTGTCGAGGATGCCCATCACCGTCTGCGCGGTCACGCTCTTACCGGAGCCTGATTCTCCCAGCACGGCAAGGGTTTCCCCCGCGTGCACGGAGTAGTCGACGCCGTTGAGCACGGTCGCGACGCCGTCGGACGTGCGGAATTCGACATGGAGGTCTTCCACCTCCAGCAGCAGTTCGTCGGTCACGGACGATCACCGGGCCTTCGGGTCGAGCGCGTCGCGGATGCCGTCACCGAGCATGACGAACGCGAGCACGGTGATGGTCACGAACCCCGCGGGGAACAACAACATGTGCGGATTCACCCGGAAGTAGTCCCGCGCGTCGCTGATCATCACGCCCCAGGAGACGACCGGCGGCCGCACGCCGACCCCGAGATACGCCAGCGTCGCTTCCGCGCCGATGAACGCGCCGAGCGCGATGGTCCCGTAGACCAGCACCGGCGCGACCGTGTTCGGCAGCAGATGCCGGAACACGATGCGCGGCGTGCTCGCGCCGAGACCGCGCGCGGCCTTGACGTAGTCGAGCTGTTTGGCCACCAGCGTCGCCGACCGCATGATGCGCATCGCCACCGGCCAGCTCAGCGCGGCGATCGACACGACCACCTGCACGATGATCGTGACCACCCCGGGGTTCGAGCCGGGCGCGTTGAACGTGGTCAGGATGACGATCGCGCCGAGCACGAACGGCAGCGCCGCGAAGATGTCGCCCACCCGCGAGAACAGGCTGTCGACGAGACGGCCGTAGTACCCGGCGATGATCCCCACCACCGAGCCGATCAGGATCGTCAGCACCGTCGCGAAGACACCGACCAGCAGTGACGCCCGCGCGCCGTGGATCGTCCGCGCGTAGACGTCGTAACCCTGGTTGTCGTAACCGAACCAGGCGTCCGCGGACGGTCCTTCGTTGGCGTGGAGCAGATCGCTGAACCCGGCGGGCCGGGAGCTGAACAGGTCGGGCGCGATCGCGATGAGCACGACGAGCGTGATGATGACGGCGGAGATGATGAACGACGGCCGTTTGCGCAACATCCGCCAGGCGTCGCCGCCGAGGCTGCGCGGTTTGTGCGCCTCCGCGGAATCGTCGGCGACACCGGCGCCGGCGACGTCCACAGAGGACACTCCGCCGGCCACGTTGGGGTCAGTCATAACGGATCCTCGGGTCGAGAACGGCGTAGAGCAGGTCGACGATGAGACTCACCAGCAGGTAGACCACCACCAGCAGGACGACGACGCCGGTGACGGTGGCGCCCTCCCGGTTCTGGATACCGCGGAAGATGAGCCCGCCGATGCCGTTGATGTTGAACACGCCTTCGGTGACGATGGCCCCGCCCATGAGCGCGCCGATGTCGGTACCGATGAAGGTCAGCACCGGGATCACCGAGTTCCGCAGCAGGTGCACGCCGACGACGCGGCTGCGCGGCTGCCCCTTCGCGACGGCGGTGCGGACGTAGTCGGCGTGCCGGTTCTCGGCGATGCTCGTTCTGGTCAGCCGGGCTATGTAGGCCATGGAGAGGCTGCCGAGCGCGATGCCCGGCACGATCAGCTCGCCGATCGTGGCGTCCTCGGACACGCTCGCGTCGATGATGCCCAGTTCCGAACCGAGCACGATCTGGAGCACGATCGCGGTGACGAACACCGGGATCGAGATCAGGAACGTGGTGGACATCAGCACGAGGTTGTCGAGGAAACCCTTGCCGCGCAGGCCGGTCAGGATGCCCGCGGACAGGCCGATGATCGCTTCGATGGCCACCGCGATGAGGGCGAGCCGGACCGTCACCGGATAGGCGTTCCCGATCAGTTCGCCGACCGAGACGCCGTTGAAGGTCTCGCCCCAGTCGCCGGTGAACAGGTTGCCGAGGTATTTGAAGTACTGGACGAAGATCGAATCGTCGAGATTGAACTTCGCGGTCATCATCTCGATGTAGGCGGGCGGGCAGGCGACCTGACCGCATTTGCCGGCGAACGGGTCGCCGGGCACCGCCCACACGAGGGCGTAGATGAGGAACGTCGTGCCGAAGAAGACCGGGATGAGTTGAAGTAGTCGTCGGAGGATGTACTGGGGCATGGGCGTGCCGTCCTGAAGATCGCGTGGTGGGAGCCTTCGGTCCAGCGGGTCGTGAGTGGCGTTTCGGGTTCTAACCCGAAACGCCACTCACGACCGCACGGAGCCTGCGAAGTGCGTTACTTCGCCGCGACCTCGATGGACGAGTAGTCCGCGAGACGACCGAAGTCGAGCTTCGCGACCTTGAGCCGGTTCGACTTGCCGCCGACACCCTTCTCTTCCCACACGGGGATCTGGGGCAGATCCTTCGCGATCAGGTCCTCGGCCTGCTGGTACAGCTTGATCGCGGCCGCCTTGTCGGCGGTCTGGTCCGCCTGGGTCAGCAGCGCGTCGACGGCCGGGTTGTTGTACGTGGAGTCGTTCGACGAACCGGTGCTCTTGTAGCGCGGGTTCAGGTAGTTCTCGATCGACGGGTAGTCGGCGGACCAGTCGGAGCGGCCCATGCCGGTCAGCTGGCGGTTGTTGACGATGCTGCGCCACTGCCCGAAGTCGGTCGCCGGCACGAAGTCGCATTCGACGCCGAGCGCGTTCTTGATGCTGTTGCACGCCGCGACCAGCGGCTCCTTGCGGCCACCGTCGGCGTTCGACGCGATGGTCAGCTTGCCGGTGAAACCGGACTTCGCGAAGTACTCCTTGGCCTTCACCGGATCGAACTTGCAGAACTCGCCGCAGACACCGGGCCGGTAGCCCTCGATACCGCGCGACACGTAGCCGTCGGCGGGCGCGTAGGTGTCGTTCATGACGGTCTTGACGATCTGCTCGCGGTCGATGGCCAGCGAGATCGCCTTGCGCAGGTCGAGGTTGTTGTAACCCGGGACGTAGTACGGGAGGGCCAGCGCGCTGATGCCGAGCAGCTTCCCTTCGACCAGACGCTCACCGAGGTCGGTCTTGTACTTGCCACCGGCCTTCGCCGCGGGCGGGAGCGCCTCCATGAAGTCGAGGCGGTTGCTCAGCAGGTCCTGGTACGCGGTCTCCTGGCTGGTGTAGATGCGGACTTCCAGGTCCTTGAACTTGACCTTGTCCTCACCCTGGTATTCGTCGAACCGCGTGAGCTTCATGTTCTGGTTCGGCGTGCGCGAAACGAACTTCAGCGGTCCGTTCCCGATGGGGGCCTTGGCGAACGCCTCCGGATCGGCGAAGAACTTGTCCGGCAGCGGCGCGAAGGCGAGGTAGCCGATCTTGGTGGCGAACACGGAGAACGGCCCCTTGAGGGTGGCCTGGAACTCGTAGTCGTTCACGACCTTGAGCCCGGACATCGTCTGGACGGCCGGTTCCTTGGCGCTGATCTCGTCGTAGCCCTGGATCTGCTCGAAGAACGACGCGTTCTGCATGCCGTTCTTGCCGTTCGCGCTGTAGTTCCAGGCGTCGACGAAGTTCTTGGCCTTGACCTCGGTCCCGTCGTGGAACTTCCAGCCCTTCTTGATCTTGATGTCGAAGACCTTGGAATCGGTCGTGGTGATCGATTCGGCCATCAGGTTGTACGGCTCGGCGGTGTCGGACTTGTAGCCGACGAGCGCCGAGAAGACCGGCTTGAGGGCCTTGGACCCACCGAGCTCGTTGGTGTTGGCGGGAATCAGCGAGTTCTCCGGCTCGGTGCCGTAGACCGAAACCGACGCGTTGGCGTCGACGGCGCCGGACCCCTTGTTCTCGCTGGAGCCACCACCTCCACAGGCCGTCAGCAGCATGGCCGCCGTGGCCACCACCGCCGTCGCTCCCCAGAACCCGCGTGAAGCCCGCATGTCCACTCCAACTCTCGTCGTCGGATAGTCCGGCGAGCGCTGGTCGCGCCCCACCGTCCAGAAGGTGAGACGACGCTATGGGACAGGTGAAGCCGATCACAGTGCGTTGGTGTTGCAAATGTGTGACGGTCTCCCGGACCACCCGGTTAGAGCACAACGTTGGTAGGAACCACGCTGCGCCGAACGGCCCAATCCGGACTGGAGGTCACCGCTTGATCACCTAAAGAAATGGCTTCCTGTAAGAGAAAACCCGACTGTCAGGCCAGCGACAGCGCGATCCCGTCGAGGATGTCGTGCTCGGAGATCACCAGTTCGTCGGGACCACCGCGCGTGGCGAACTGCTCGGCCAGCACCTGCACGATCACCGAGCCGCCACCGATCACGTCGACCCGGCCGGGGTGGATCACCGGGTTCGCGGCGCGGGTCGCGTGGTCGGCCGTGAGGAGCGACTGCGCGACGCGGTCGATGTCGGCGTGGGAGAGCTTCGAAAGGTGGGTGCGCTCGGAGTCGTACTCCGACAGGCCCTGCGCCACGGCGGTCAGGGTCGTGACCGTCCCGGCGACGCCGATCCACGTCTTGGCGGTGGACACGTCCACCACGTCGAAGGCCTCGGTGAGGACCTTGGCGGCCAGCTCACGGGCTTCGGCGATTTCGGCCGCGGTCGGCGGGTCGGACTTCAGCGCGCGTTCGGTGATGCGCACGCAGCCGATGTCGACCGACTTTGCCGCGATGACCTCGGCCTGGCGGCCGTCCCAGGTGCCGACCACGAGCTCGGTCGAGCCGCCGCCGACGTCGACCACCACGAAGGGGCCGTCGTCGGGGTCCTGCTCGCCGACCGCGCCGGTGAAGGACAGGCGCGCCTCTTCGTCCCCGCTGATGACTTCGGCCTCGGTGCCGAGCACCTCGCGCGTCATCGCGAAGAACTCGTCGCGGTTGCTCGCGTCGCGGGTCGCGGACGTCGCGACCATGCGGACCTTTTCGACGCCCTTGCGGCGCGCGGCGATCGTGTAGTCGGCCAGCGCCTTGCGGGTGCGCTCGAGCGCCTCGGGGGCCAGCTTGCCGGTGGCGTCCACGCCCTGGCCGAGGCGGACGATCCGCATCTCGCGGTGCAGGTCGCGCAGGTCGACCGTCCCGTCGTGGCGGGGCGTCAGCTCGGCGACGAGCAGGCGGATGGAGTTGGTCCCACAGTCGATCGCGGCAACACGAGGCATGCCCCGAGCTTAGACAATGCGATCAGGGCGTCTTGGTACCGCTGGCGTCCGATGACGTCACCGTCGTGGTCGTCGTGGTCGTCGTCGGCGACGAGCAGGTCGAAGGTGGAGCCGGGGTCGTGGTGGTCGGACTCGTGCTCGAAGTCGGGTGCGTCTCCGTCACCGTGACCGTCGGGCAGGCCGGCAGCTTCGTGCTCGTCGTCGGCGACGAGGACGAGCCCGAATTGCTCGGCGACAGCGAACTCGACGACGGCGGCGGCGTCACCGAACCGGGCGGCGTCGACGGCACCGGAGGCGACGGTACGGACGCGGGCGGCGGAGCGGCACCGGCGTTCGGGGCGCCGATGGGCACCTTGCTGTCCGGCGTCGGCAGCACACCGGTGCGGTACGCCTCGGCCCAGATCAGCACGGTGTTCACGTAGGTGTCCGAGTTGTTGTAGCGGAACACGGCCGCGCGCAGCTGGTCCGGTTTGGACAGGTCGAGCCCGCCGGAGCACAGGTACCGGCCCGTGCCCAGCGCGGCGTCGAAGATGTTGTTCGGGTTGGACTCGCCGTCGCCGTTGCCGTCGGAGGCGTAGCCCTTCCACGTCGACGGGATGAACTGCGTCGGGCCGACGGCGCGGTCCCACACCGTGTCGCCGTCGAATTTGCCGCCGTCGGTGTCCGGGATGGCGGCGAACGGCCCGGCGCCGTTGAGCTGCGGGCCGAGGATCGGTTCGAGGGTGTTGCCCTTCGCGTCGACGTAACCGCCGCGTGCGTGATTGGACTCGATGCGGCCGATACTCGCGATCAAAGCCCAGTCGATGTGGCAGCCGGGCTGTTCGGCGATGAGGATGTCGGCGGCGTTGCGGTACGCGGCGAGCGCGGTGACCGGGATACCGAGCGGTCCCTCGGGGAGTTCGTCCGCGGGGAGCGGGAGCGGGGTCGGCGCGTTCGGCAGGCTGCCGTCGACGCCGATCTGCTGGACGAGCGGGTTCTTCGGGTCGTAGCCGCCGACGAGGGCGACGGTGCCGGACTGGACCGTGCTCGCCGTCGCGGCCCAGCTGCCGGTACCGACGACCGCGGCACAGGCCGGGACGATGGCGAGGACACCTCCGGCCACCGCGGCGATCGTGCGGTGCCGGAGACAGAGTCTCCTGACATGACCTGTCACCGCGCCTGGCACGTGCCTCACGCGCATAACTCAGAACCCTCCCGGCGGATCACGACTCGGCGACCCGGTACTCACTCACCCCGACACCCCCACACCTGGTGCCCAGCCTGCCGCATGCGGTGACCGGTTTCACCCCATAGGGGAAGACCAGTTGGTCGACATCCGGTGAATTAACCCACCTGGAGGAACTATCTGTACACCGCGGGCCGGTGTTACCCCTGGCAGTCGCCGGACGGCCAGCCGTTCTCTTTGAGCAAAGCGAGCGTTTCGTCCCCGAACGGGTTCACGCCGGGGCCGACGGCCAGCGTGTGCGCCAGGTGGACGTGCAGGCATTTGACGCGGCCGGGCATCCCGCCCGCGCTGACCTCGTGGCCGAGCGAGTCGATGGCGTCGCGTTCGGCGAGGTAGCTCTCGTGGGTCCGCTGGTAGGCGGCCGCCAGCTCGGGGTCCTCCGCGAGCCGGTCGGTCATCTCCTTCATCAGCCCGGACGCCTCGAGCGTGCCGACCATGGAAGTCAGCTTCGGGCAGGTCAAGTAGTAGAGCGTGGGGAACGGCGTGCCGTCGTCGAGACGGGGGCTCGTCTGCACGACCGACGGGTGGCCGCTCGGGCAGCGCGCGGCGACGGCGCGCAGCGCACGGGGGGCCCGGCCGAGCTGTTCCGCGATGATCTCGCGGTCGGCGTCGGTCACAGGCTCGTATGAAGACTTTTCCGTGCTGTTCACACCCATAAGGCTAAAGGGCGCACTTCAGCCGCCCGCGACCTGATCCCACAGCTTCTCGTACCAGGAGCCCGCGGGCACCGGCTGCTGACCTTGCGGCTGCCCCTGCTCGGGCGCCTTGTCTTCGGGGAGCTGCACGATGTACGGCGTCTCGCCGGGCTTCACGAAACCGAACCGCTTACGCGCCTCCGCCTCGATCTGCGCCGGATCGCTCAGCTCGGCCTTGCGGCCTTCCAGCTGGGTGACGCTCCGCTGCAGTTCGGACTGCAGCTGCTGCTGCTCGGTGACCTCGGACTTCTGGCTGAGGTACGTGCGCAGCGGGACGGCGATGGTGAACGCGAGCGCGCACACCACGATCGCCACCACCGCGGCCCGGCGGGTGGTGGACATGCCGAGCACCTTCGCGGCGCCCGATGCCCGTTTCGCCGCCAGGCTGCGGCGCAGCCGGGTTCGGGCGCGGACCTCCGTCGTCGTCGTGCGACGGGCGCTCTCAGGTCGGCGGCCCCTGCTGGAGCCGCCGCCGTCCGCGCGCCCGTTACGACGGGTCCGCGCCCTCCCCCGGTCCGCCATGGTTCGTTATCCCTCGGTGCTGAACCGCGGGAACGCGAGGTCGCCGGCGTAGCGCGCCGCGTCGGCGAGAGTCTCCTCGATGCGGAGCAGCTGGTTGTACTTGGCGATCCGCTCGCCGCGCGCCGGGGCGCCGGTCTTGATCTGGCCGACACCGGTCGCGACGGCGAGGTCGGCGATGAAGGTGTCCTCGGTCTCGCCGGACCGGTGGCTCATCATCGACTTGTAGCCGTACGAGGTGGCCAGCGAGATCGCGTCGAGGGTCTCCGACAGGGTGCCGATCTGGTTGACCTTCACCAGCAGCGCGTTGGCGGCGCGGCGGGTGATGCCCTCTTCGAGGCGGTCCGGGTTGGTGACGAACAGGTCGTCGCCGACCAGCTGGACCTTCTCGCCGAGCTCGGTGGTCAGCTGGACCCAGCCGTCCCAGTCGTCCTCGCTCAGCGGGTCCTCGATGGACACGAGCGGGTAGTCGCGGACGAGCTCGCCGTAGTAGGCCGACATCTGCTCGGCGCTCTTCTTCGCGCCTTCGAAGGTGTACGCGCCGTCGGAGAAGAACTCCGTCGCGGCGACGTCGAGCGCGAGCGCGACGTCGCGGCCCGGGGCGTATCCGGCCTTCTCGATCGCCTGAAGGATCAGGTCGAGCGCCTCGCGGTTGTTCTTCAGGCTGGGCGCGAAGCCGCCTTCGTCGCCGAGGCCGGTGGCCAGGCCGCGGCCCTTCAGGACCGACTTCAGCGAGTGGTAGACCTCGGTGCCCCAGCGCAGGGCCTCGCGGAACGACTCGGCGCCGATCGGCGCGATCATGAATTCCTGGATGTCGACATCGGTGTCGGCGTGCGCGCCACCGTTGAGGATGTTCAGCATCGGCACCGGCAGCACGTGCGCGTTCGGCCCGCCGAGGTAGCGGAACAGCTCCAGCTCGGCCGACTCCGCGGCGGCCTTCGCGACGGCGAGCGAAACACCGAGGATGGCGTTCGCGCCGAGGCGGGACTTCGCCGGCGTGCCGTCGAGGTCGACCAGCTTCTGGTCGACGATGCGCTGGTCGACGGCGTCGGTGCCGACCAGGTCCGGGCCGATCTCGTCCAGGACGGCCGCGACCGCGCGCTCGACACCCTTGCCGTTGTACCGGCCGGTGTCGCCGTCACGCAGCTCGACGGCTTCGTGTTCGCCGGTGGACGCACCCGAGGGGACCGCGGCCCGCGCCAGCGTGCCGTCGTCGAGAGCCACCTCCACTTCGACCGTCGGGTTGCCTCGCGAGTCCAGAATCTCGCGAGCGCCTACCTGCTCGATGAGCGCCACGCCATGCTCCTCATGTGGGTTGTGCCTGCGGTGACCGGGCCCAGCCTAGCCGTCACCGCAGTTCACCCGTTGGAGGCACGCGCCACAGCAGCCGCCGACCGGGCTTTCCGACCTTCCTCCCCACCGCCACCCTCGACGGAGGAGCTTCGCTCCGCAGTACCTACTCCGTGACCGGTTCGTCCGCCCGGACTTCCTTCCAGCCCGACGGAAGCTCGACGGTGTCGGAGAACTGCTGCCAGAAGGTCCAGCTGTTGCCGCCGATGTCGGAGACGGTGAACACGCGGGCGCCGTAGGGCTGATCCTGGGGCGCGTCGATGTCGGCGTCGTCGCCGAGCGCGGCGCGGACGCGCTCGTACTGCGCGTCGACGTCGGGGACGTACACGATGTTCAGCTGCCCGACCGGGCCGTCGACGCCTTTCGCCTGCCAGTACTCGGGGCCGACCCCGGCCAGCTGGATCTTGGCCGGGCCGGCGCACAGAGTGGCCTGGAACACCTCTCCGGAGGCGTCGGCGAAGCGCACTTCCTCGGTGAACCCGAACACTCTGACCAGCCACGCGACCGCCTCGGTGGCATCGACGTAGTAGAGGTACGGCGCCAGACCGAGGTAGCCGGGCTCGCATTCTTCGGCACTGCTCATGGCAGGACAGTCCACCATGACCGTTTCAGCTCCTCGTGAACGACCCTGCCCAGGGGTATCGTGGAGCGGACCATGATGGATGCCGAACCCGCCCCAGAACCCGGTGAGGACTCGTCCGGAGAGTCCCGGTTCCGCGCCTTCCGGCAGGCGGAAGCGCTGGTCGAAAGCCGCAGGCCGCTCGACGCCCTCAAGGCCCTCGAGCCCTTGCTGGAGGACGAAACCGACAAACCGAGTGTTCAGTTGCTGGCGGGTCGCGCCTACTTCCACTCCGCACAGTTGCGGCGGGCCGAACGCGCCTTCACCCGGGTGCTGGAGCTGGACCCCACCGATCATTACGCGCGGTTCGTGCTCGGGCGGACCCTCCAGCGCCTCGGCCGGTTGACCGAGGCGCTCGCGCAGATGCGGATAGCGTCGGCGATGCACCCGATCCCGGAGTATCTGGAAGCGATCAGCGAGGTCAGCGCGCGGATCGCGTTGCGCGACTGACCCGGCGGCGGGAGCAAGGGACCTTTGCTCTCACTTCGACCTGGCCCGCAGGTGGGCCCGCTCCCCCTGCTTGCCGAACAGCACCAGCAGCTCCACCGGCCCCGGCCCCGCGCTGCCGAACCAATGCGGCACCCGCGTGTCGAACTCCGCGGCCTCGCCGGGCCCCATCGTGAAGTCGCGGTCGCCGAGCAGCGCCCGCAGCCGTCCACTGAGGACGTACATCCACTCGTAGCCCTCGTGTGTGCGCTGCACGGGCTCGATGTCCTCGACCGGGATCAGCAGTTTGAACGCCTGCGGCTGACCGGGTTGCGCGGTCAGCGCCCAGGCGGTGAACCTGCCGAATTTCTGCGGTTTCATCCGGACCCGCGGGTCGGCGGGTTCGGGTTCGCCGACCAGTTCGTCGAGCGGCACCTGATGGGCCGCCGACAAGGTGAGCAACAGCTCCAGCGTGGCCTTCCGGGTGCCCGATTCGAGCCGCGAGAGCGTACTGGCGGAGATCCCCGTCGCCTCCGAGAGCGCGGAGAGGGTGGTGCCGCGTTCCTTGCGGAGCTGCTTGAGCTTCGGGCCGACCTCGGCGAGCCGCCGTTCGATGTCCTGCATGCTTCCAGTTTGCCAAATCGGCAATGAACTTTGCCCATCCGCGCGAAGATCCGGATGCTCGGCACCATGAACAACGAATTCGACGTGGTGATCATCGGTGGTGGCGTCGCGGGTCTCAGCGCGGCCTTGGTACTGGGCAGGGCACGGCGCCGGGTCGTCGTGATCGACGGCGGCACCCCGCGCAACGCGCCCGCCGCGCACGCGCACGGCTTCCTGACCAGGGACGGCATTCCACCCAAGGAACTACTGGAGATAGGCCGTGACGAGGTCCGTGCCTACGGCGTCGAGATCGTCGACGACGTCGTCCACCGGCTACGCCACGACAAGGCGGTGGAGCTGGCGAGCGGCCGGGTCATCCGCGGTCGCCGGATCGTGGTGACCACCGGGCTGGCCGACGAACTGCCGGACGTCCCCGGCGTCGCGGAGCGGTTCGGCGCCGACGTGCTGCACTGCCCGTACTGCCACGGCTGGGAGGTGCGCGATCAGCGTTTCGGCGTGCTCGCCACCTCGGAGAAGTCGGTCCACCAGGCGCTGATCGTCTGGCAGTGGAGCAAGGACCTGACCTTCTTCACGCATACGCAGCAGCTCTCGGCCGAAGACCGGGCGAAGCTGACCGGGCTGGGCATCCGGATCGTCGACGGGAAGGTGTCCGAGCTCGCCGTCGAAGACGACCGGCTGACCGGCGTCCGGCTCGTCGACGGGGAATTCGTCGAACGCGATGTCGTGTTCGTCGGCCCGAGGTTCGTCCCGCACGACCGGCTGCTCGCCCAGATCGGCTGCGCGCGCACCGAAAGCGGCTCGATCGCGGTGGACGCGCAGGGCCGCACGAACGTGGACGGCGTCTGGGCGGCGGGGAACGTCGTCGATCCGATGGCGCAGCTGGTCGTCGCGGCGGGCGACGCCTACCGGATGGCGTCGGCGCTCAACTTCGACCTGGTGCTCGAAGATCAGGGAGCGACGCTGGCGTCCGCGTAAGTGTCGGCCGCGCTGAAGACCTCCTGGACGTAGGGCACCGCCGGGTTGAACACCCGCATCGCCTTCCACCAGCCGTCCGGGGTGGCGACGTCGTCACCGGCGGCGCACAGGTAGCGGGCGGTGACGAAGGCGGCGTCGTCGAGGTCCTTCGGATCCGGTTGCTTGCCGTCGCTCCTGGCGCGGGCTGAGTGCTTGGCCCAGACGTCGGCCGGGAGCGTGATCGGGCCGGGCCTGCCCTGCGCCGTTTCGACGTGGGAGATCCCGGCGAGGGTCGCCCACGAGAGGTGGCAGCCCGGCTTCTGCCGGCGGAGCCACATCTCGGCCCGGCCGTAGGCGGACAGGTCGGCGACGGAAAGCCGCGTCTTCGCCGCCACCCGGTTCGCCCAGGTCTCCAGTTCGGCCGCGTCGGAAACGGTGGGCCGGTCGGGCGGCGCGGCGAGCCCCGCACGCGGTGTCGCCGCCCCCGGCTGGGGCTTCTGGTCGGGAACCGTGAGCGCGGGCTGGGGCTGAGCCGGCGGAGGCGGCTCCTCGCCTCCTGGCCGGTTCACCCCGACGGTCATGATCAGCACCACGCCCGTGAGCACGAGCCCACCCGCGAAAGCGAGCCTGGGCACGTACGGCGGCAGAGGGCGGGCGGCATGCTCCGGGGCTTCGGTGCTCTGGGCGGTTTCGGCCACCCGGTCAGGTTACTTCGCCACACTTCCGGGCGATGCCCCAATCGGCTTACGAAGCGGACCGACGGTAGAACGGATCGGCGACCGGTGCCCCTTGACCTCCAGATAAGTGGAGGTATGACACTGCTTTCCATGTTCAGTGAAGCGGAACTCGACTACCTCGCCACCCAGGGACTCGGACGGCTCGCCACGGCGCAGCCGGACGGCACGCTGCAGGTCAGCCCCGTCGGTTACGCCTACAACACCGAGACCAAGACGATCGACATCACCGGCTACGAACTGGCGAAGAGCAAGAAGTTCCGGAACGTGGCCGCGAACGGGCAGGCCGCGTTCGTGGTGGACGACATGCCTTCACAGGATCCGCCGAGGATCCGCTGCCTCGAGATCCGCGGCCGGGCCGAGGCGCTGACCGGCGCCCGCACCCCCGACGGCCATCTCGACGGCGCGGTGATCCGGATCCACCCGTCGCGGATCATCAGCCTCGGTGTCGACGACCCGGACCACGACCCGCTCGATCTCGTTCCGCACAACCGAAACGTCTGACGGAGGTCAGAGCCGGGGTCGTGGGCCCCTTCAAGTACGTGATGGCCCCTTGCTCGCGTCAGGCGCAAGGAAGGGGGCCATCACGTACTTCTGTTCTGCGCCTTGACCACCGAGCTAGGCGTGGGTGAGCGCTCGGCTGGAGGCTTCGAGGATGTCGCCCAGAGCGGCGCGAGCCTGGGTGAGGTCGGCTATGCGGGAGTCCAGCTCGGCGTACTGGGTTCTGAGATGGTCGACAACGCAGGCTTGGAGTTCTGTGCCGTCACCGACGAAACAGGGCATGAGTTCGCGGATGACCTTGGTGGGAAGACCAGCGGCGAGCAGGGTGCGGATGCGGGCGACGGCGACGGGGGCCGCGGAGTCGTAATGGCGGTGACAGCCTTCGCTGCGACGGGAGGCGAGCAGCCCCTGGGCCTCGTAGTAGCGGAGGAGGCGGACGGCCACGCCTGTTTCGCGGGACAGCTCCCCGATCTTCATGTGACCCACCTCATAGGGCAGCGGCTTGAACCTGACACTGATGTCAGATTCTACCGTTGATCGCATGACGACGACTTCGACCGCACCCCTTTCGCTCTACGGTTTCCTGACCCCCAAGCCCGGACACGCCGACGAGTTCCGGAAGCTTCTGATGGACCTCGTCGAGCCGTCTCGAGGGCACGAGGGCAACCTTCAGTACCACCTCCACGAACAGGAAGACGGCCGGTTCTTTCTCTACGAGGTTTGGCGTTCGCAGGAGGACCTCGACCGGCACAACGCGACCCCGCTGCTGCGCGCCTTCATGGACGAACTGCCTGAGCACATCGACGGAGCGCCAGAGGTCTACTTCGGCGCGATGAGGAGTTCCTATCCGGCCACCGTGGTCGGTGATTGAGGAAACCCCGGTGCGGTCAGCGACGGGCACCGTAGACCGCGTAGGCCCCCGAACCGGCCACGGCGAGCACCACGGCGGTCCACGTGGCTTCGGCGACCCCGGCGGGCTGGAAGGGCCAAGTGATCACCAGCTGCGCGCTCTCCGTGCTCGACGTGGTGGCCCAGACCACGAACGCGACCGCGAACCCGGCCAGCGGCAGCGTCCACCCGAAGGCCCCGCCGAACAGCACCGCGGCGAGCCCCGCGAGCCCGAGCAGCCCGCTCGCGTTCCGCACGATGATCTCCACCGGGACCCGGTCCGCCTCCCACAGCCGCGGCAGCAGCACGGCACCGGCGCCGAGTCCTCCGATCAGCAGAAGATGCATGAGGCGGCGAGGCGCCCAGCGGATCGCGGCGGTCCGGTCGAGATCGATGTCCTGCCCGCTGAGGCCGATGGCGGTCACCGCGATCGCCACCAGGAGCGCCAGGGAAACCGGGATCTCCGACCAGCGGTCCCGCGCCAGGAACCAGATCAGCACCATGCTCGCCGCCAGCGCCGCGAACGACGCGGGCATGGCGCGCGAACGCGCGTACAGCACCGCCCACCTCATCGGGCGCCACCGAGGAGGATGCCGAGCTGGTTGCCCTGGCAGGTCAGCCCCGCCTTCCGCTGCGCGATGATCCGCTCTCGCTGCACATCGGGCGGAAGGGCACGGAAGGTCTCCCAATCGCGGAGGACCTCGTTCTTCGTCTCTTCGCTCAGCCACGAGCCGCTGAGCATTTGCCATTCACCGAGGAACCAGCTCGACGTGATCGACCTCGCGGTGAGTTCGTCCATGAACGACCTGTCGCCACCGTGGAGGGTGTAACAGGACGGTGTCCCGGCGCCGGCGACCAGCGTCCGCGTCATGTCGTCCGAATTCAGGACCGAACGGACGGACCAATCCACCAGGTCCACGTAGACGGTGTCGGCGGCGCGCGGCGGCATCTCGTCGTAGTCCAGCCACCGGTTCAAAGCCGCGACCCTGACCGGCGCGTCCGGCAGTGTTCCCAAGAGCCGCAACGCTTCTTTGCCAGGTCCGGCGATACGGGCGAGGTCGCGTTCGAGCATGCGAGGAACGCAGACCGGGCCGTCGCAGATCATCGCCGTCGCGCGAGGGTCGACGGTCTCGGCCTCGGCGTAGGTCGAGGGCAGGATGGGCAGCGCGACCGCGACCGCCACCACCGCGGGAACGACGGAGAGCGCCTTCGAGCGCTTGGAGCGGGCCGCCAGCAAGAGGAATCCGGTCGCGGCCAGCCCGGCGAGCCAGACCCCCTGGCCGAGATCCACCCGGCTCGCGGTGGTGATGAACGGATCGTTGGTGACGTCCATCGCGGGAGAGAGCGAAGAGGCCCATGCCGGAACAGCTCCCACGAGCACGCTGCCCTGCGACCCGCCGATCTGCATCACGAGGATGATCACGAAAGTGGCGACGGCCACCGCGGGCGCGGTCAGCGGATGCGGCAGCAACCGGCCGATCCCCAATCCGATCCAGGCTCCCGCGAGCATCGCGAGCCCGCCGACCACGACGATCGGCAGCCAGCCGAAGGTGAAGAACGCACCGCTGAAGATCACTTGCACGGCGCCGACGGCGAAGATCAGCAGATAGCCCAGCACCAGCAGGCCGCCCAGCGCGCCGGCGAGCTTCGCGGCGCGGTGCCAGCCGGGCCGCGGCATCGTGGTGAGGAGCTCGGCCATCCCGGACCGGCTGTCCCGCATGCCCTGGATGACCCCGGCACCGATCGCGATCGGCACCAGGAAGACCAGCAGGAACCGGCTCCACCTCGCGGCGGGCACCCAGTTCTCGTCCCAGGCGAGCGGCGCCTTCGACCACGGACCGCTGAACGAATACAGGAAGCCGAACGCGACGACGAGGATCGCGAGCGTGGCCCAAGGGGCGATGGAACGGCGGAGTTCGGTCCGCAGGACGCGCGTGTTCACCAGTTCCCCTTCCCCGGCTCGTGCCCCAGCAGCGCCGAGTAGCCGCGCTCGATCGGGCTGTCGCCGACGTACTCCTCGCTCCCGGCCGCGGCCAGCTCGTCCGGCGTGCCCTGGAAGACGAGTTTCCCGTTTTCGAACAGGACGACGTCGGTGCAGGCGGTCGCGACGTCTTCGACGAGGTGCGTCGAGACGACGACGCAGGCGTCGCGCCCGATCTCCTGGAGGAGGTCCCGGAATCGCACGCGTTGTGCCGGGTCGAGCCCGGCGGTCGGCTCATCCAGCAGGAGGACGTCCGGATCGTTCACGATCGCCTGCGCGATCCCGACCCGCCGCACCATGCCGCCGGACAGCGTCTTCATCCGGTCGTCCGCGCGATCGGCGAGGCCGACCCGTTCGATCGACCGCTGCACCGCGGCCGGGATGTCCTCTTTGGACATCTCCTTCAGCCACGCGATGTACTCGACGAACTCGCGGACGGTGAACCGCTTGTAGAAACCGAAGTTCTGCGGCAGATAACCGATCCGGCGGCGCAGGCGGCGCTGATCGGTGAACCCCCCGACGGATTCACCGAGCAGCGCCAGCCCTCCCTCCGCCGGCCGGAGCACCGTCGCCAGTGCCCGGATCAGCGTGGTCTTCCCCGCCCCGTTGGGGCCGAGCAGACCGTGCACCCCCGTGCCCAGTTCCAGGTCGAGCCCGTTCACGGCGAACTTGCGTTTGCCGACCCGGACCTTCAGCCCCTCCGCCTTGATCTGCCACGCGTAGGTCGTCGGTGCGACCTCCGCGGCCCCGACAGCACGCATCATGTTCTCCCCTTCGTTCATCGTTCGGATCCGGTGAGCAGGCCGAAGACGCTCCGCCGGAGCACCACCACGACCGCGGTCAGCGCGAAGATCGCGCCCCACACCGGGAGCAACCGGGGTTCGAGCGCGGTGGCGCGCCCTTGCGAAGCCACCGCGGGCGCCAGGATCACCGCCATCCAGACCCCGGTGAGGACGTAGGCCGCCCGCGTCACTCCGATCACACCGCCGAGCGCGAGCGTCCCGGTGGTGAAGGCCAGGCTCGGCAGGAGACCGAGCCCGAATCCGCCGCCGGCGAGCCAGCTCGAAAGACCCTGGATCGGCAAGACGACCGCGAGGACCGCCGTCGTCCGGCGCAGCAGCAGGTAGAGCCCGGCCCTCGGCGTCGAAGTGACCAGTTCGTATGCGGGATCGAGCCCCTTCGCCCACGACACCGCGACCCCGAGCACCGGCAGCACCGGCGAGAAGAGCTGGACGAACGAGTAGCCCTTCGACTCGGTGAACCCGAGAGAGTCCAGCAGGAAGCCCAGTGCCGGGATCAGGACGATCATCACCAGCCACGGCAGCATCACCGGCGTCACCCAGGTGTGCAGCCGTCCGGCCCACCGCCTCCGCATCGGGCTCGGGCCCGCTTCGGCGAGCTTCGGCCCCAGCCCCGCCCAGACGTCGTCCACCAGCGCGGACACCGTCGGAAGGCTGAGCGCGGACAGTCTCCCCCGGCATACCGCGCACTTTTCGAGATGGGCTTCGACCGCCCAGACCTCGTCACCGGCCAAGCCATCGTCCCCGCGGACGTAACCGGCGAGGAGCTGTTCGGACACGTGTTCCTTGTTCACGACAGCGCCTCCCGCATCGCGATCCGAGCCCGCCTGGCGCGGGTTTTGACGGTTCCTTCCGGCAGGCCGAGCAGGACCGCGGTCTCCCGGACGGTCAGCCCGTCGAGCACCATCGCCTGCAGGACCTGCCGGAGTTCGGGAGCGAGACGGCGCAACGCGTCGCCGACGTGGTCGCCGACCGCGCCTGCCAGCGCCTCGTCCTCGGCGGCGGGCGCGACGGTGGTTTCCGCGACCGGCAGCGGCTGCGCGTGCCGCGCGCGGCGGCGGAAGGCGTCGACCAGCCGGCGCGCGGCGATCGTCCACAGCCAGCCCACGGCGCTCCCGCCGACGGCGGAACCGGCGAACGCGCCCGCCGCGCGCCATACCGCGAGGTAGGTCTCCTGCATCACCTCGGCGACGATCTGTTCGTCGGCGCAGCGACGGCGCAGGCGCACGGCCAGCCACGGCGACGTGCGGCGGTAGAGCTCCTCGAACGCCGCGCGGTCACCTTTGGCCGTGCGGCGGACGAGCTGCTCTTCGTCCGGTTCCGTTCCTTTCACATCCGGCAAGACGCCGAGATCGCCGAAACGGTTCTCACCCGATTGTGTCCTGTGTCACAGCGCCTCCGTGGCGGCTCGGTCCGGCGCCGACCATGTCGCGAAAGCCACTTTCGGGACGTCAGACGTCGCGAAAGTGGCTTTCGCGACACACTCGGCCGGATGTGAGCGACGGCCCGTACTCCTCAGGGAGCCGGCCAGAACTTGCGCCAGCCGTCGGCCTCGAGCGTCGTCGGTTCCAGGCCGGCATCGCGCGCGGCCTGCTCGGCGTCCCGGATGTCGCGGGCGAACCGCTTCGCGACGGCACGGAGCTCGCCTTCGGGATCGATCCCCGCACGGCGCGCGGTCGCGGCCACCCGGAACAGCTGGGCGGCCGCTTCGGAACCGCCGGGGAACAGATCGAGCGGGATCCCGGCCCGGCCGCTGCGCTGGCCGAGCTTCCCGGCGAGGGCCACGGCGGGCTGGCCGAGCGCGACACCGTCCACAATGGACTGACGGCTCTTCTCGGCCTGCTTCAGTTCTTCCCATTTGAGGTTCTGGTCGCTGACGGTCTCGACCCGGGGAGCGTCGGCGAAGACGTGCGGATGACGTCCGACGAGTTTCGCGACCAGTTCGGAAGCGACCTCGTCGATCCCGAACGGATCGTCCGCGTCCTCGGCCGCGACGCGCGCGTGGAACAGCACCTGGAGCAGGACGTCACCGAGTTCCTCGCGCAAGGCGACACGGTCGCCCTCTTCGATCGCGTCGAGCAGCTCGTAGGTCTCCTCGACCAGGTATTGACGCAGCGACTCGTGCGTCTGGACGGCGTCCCACGGGCAGCCACCCGGCGAGCGGAGCCGGTCCATCACCTCGGCGGCCTCGACCAGCGGCGGCACGGGCGCTTCGATCACCCGCGCTCCGGCCCTGATCAGCGCCGCGGCCTTCGGTTCCCTTCGCGAACCGGCGATGAGCACGAGGTCTCGCGCCTGTGTCTCGCCGAGCGCGGGCACCCCGAACACCTCGGGATCGACATCGGAAGCCGCGTACACGGCACCGCTGCTCCGCAGGATCGTGAGTGCCGCGGCGGGCAGTGTCGCACCGCGGGCGATCACGACGACGGCAGCGGTCACGGGTTTTGCGGGGCGGCACCGTGCACAAGCAGCACGATGCCCTTCTTCGAAGCTTCGTTGGGCGCGAGGTCCATCTCGACAACATCCCACACGCCGTAGCGCGGGTTCACCTTGAGGTCGACCTGGCCGAGGTACGACTGGAGGAGCCGGACACCGACCTTGGCCAGCTGCTGAGGGGTGGGCCGGGCGGCCTGATCCGACGCGACGGGCTTGTCCGCGGTCCGCTCACGCATCACGACGACGACCCAGAGCGGCTGCTGCGGTGTCGGCTGGAAGGCGGCGACGGTGTTGGGTTCGAGACCGAACAGGACGGTGGCCGCGGTCGCGGGCGACTGCATGGCGGGCAGCTTCTGGCCGGTGCCCGCCTGTGTGTCGGACGTCTGCTGGTCCTGCGCGATCAGCTCGGCGGCCGCGTTCGGCGAGGCGGCGAAGCGGCGGGCCTTCTCGATCGCCTGCTCGCGCAGCCGGTCCGAGTCGGCGCCGGTGGCGTCGGTCGAGGAGACCGAGCTGAAATCGAACGTGACGGTGAGCTTGTCCAGGTACTTCATCGCGAGCTGGGTCTGCAGCGCCGCGTCGACCAGTGCCTCACGGTGGTCCCGCACCCGCGCCACGAGCTGCTCGACGCTGAGCTCGGGGTCGTCCTGCGGGTTGGCCTCCATCGGCTTCGCCAGCGGATCGTTCTGCAACGCGTTCACCACGAGGGATTCGTCGACCCCGATGCCTTCCCGCTGGGCGGCACGCTTGGTGAGGTCGTGCAGGATCTCCTGGCGGACGATCTCGCGGCCGACGAGGTCGAGCTTGTGCTCCTTGGCGAGCTGCTGCCCGTACGGGTGCTCACGAACCGCCTTGTCGATCAGCTGCTGCACGCGATCCACCGAAACGGTCCTGCCGTCGACGATCACCGCCGCACCGACCTGCCCGGGTCCGGCGTTGCATCCGGCGAGAAGGAGAGAACCGGCAAGAACCCCGACCAGCGCGCGACGGCGCCCCATGATCCGCATCACAGGGCCTACCCTCTCATACCGGCCCCGGCGAGAGAACCAGGTCGTAAGTCGCGATTCGGGCTCGGCCCCGCACGCGAGTTCCGCCTTCCCGCACGCGAGTTACGTCTCCGATCACGCGAGTTCCGCCTTCCCGCACGCGAGTCACGGCTCCGATCACGCGACGGGTGCCGGCGACTTCATCAGATTCGTCAGCAGCTTCGCGCACCAGTCCAGCAGTTCCTCATCTCGCAACGCGGGGGCGCCCATCCGCCCGCCCGCCGGGCCCTCCGTCGGCTTCGGCACGGAGACCGTGTTCGTCACCGCCTTGTAGAGAGCTTTGGGGTACAAGCGCTTCAGCCGCACCATCTGCGAATCCGCCAGCGGCAGCGGCGCGAACCGGATCGACGTGCCCTGTGCGGAGACCTCGGTGACCCCGGCCGCGCGGCAGGTGTGCCGGAACGTGGCGACCGCGAGCAGCCTCCGCACCGGGGCGGGCGGCTGGCCGTAGCGGTCGACCAGTTCCTCGCGGACGGCGTCGAGCCCGGCCTGGTCGGGAGCGGCGGCGATCTTGCGGTACGCCTCCAGCCGCAGCCGCTCGCCCGGCACGTAGTCGTGCGGGATATGCGCGTCCACCGGAAGATCGACGCGGACGTCGGCGAGTTCTTCTTCCTCCGGCATGTCCGCGCCCGCGTGACGGCGGAACGCGTCGACCGCTTCGCCGACGAGCCGCACGTACAGATCGAAACCGACGCCCGCGATGTGCCCGGACTGCTCCGCGCCGAGGATGTTGCCCGCGCCGCGGATCTCCAGGTCCTTCATCGCGACGGCCATGCCCGCGCCGAGTTCGGTGTTCTGCGCGATGGTCGCCAGCCGGTCGTGCGCCGTCTCGGTGAGCGGGGCCTCCGGCGGGTACAGGAAGTACGCGTACCCGCGCTCACGCCCGCGCCCGACCCGGCCGCGCAGCTGGTGCAGCTGCGCGAGGCCCAGCAGGTCACCTCGTTCCACCAGCAGGGTGTTGGCGTTCGAGATGTCCAGCCCGGTTTCGACGATCGTGGTGCAGACGAGCACGTCGTACTCGTTCTCCCAGAAACCCTGGATGATCTTTTCGAGTTTGTCCTCGTTCATCTGCCCGTGCGCGGTGACGACGCGCGCCTCCGGCACCAGTTCGCGAATGCGCTTCGCGGCCTTCTCGATCGAGGAAACCCTGTTGTGCACGTAGAAGACCTGGCCGTCGCGCAGCAGTTCACGCCGGATCGCGGCGCCGACCTGCTTGTCGTCGTAGGCGCCGACGTAGGTCAGGATCGGGTGCCTGTCCTCGGGCGGGGTCAGGATCGTGGACATCTCACGGATCCCGGCGAGCGACATCTCCAGCGTCCGCGGGATCGGCGTCGCCGACATGGTCAGCACGTCGACGTGCGTCCGCAGCGCCTTGATGTGCTCCTTGTGCTCGACGCCGAACCGCTGTTCCTCGTCGACGATCACCAGGCCGAGGTCCTTGTACCGGATCCCGGTCTGCAGCAGGCGGTGGGTGCCGATCACGATGTCGACATCGCCGGAAGCGAGCTGTTCCAGGATCGCGTCCGACTCAGGCTTCGAGGTGAACCGCGAAAGCCCCTTGATCTTCACCGGGAACGAACTCATCCGTTCGGTGAAGGTGTTGAGGTGCTGCTGCGCGAGCAGCGTCGTGGGCACCAGCACCGCGACCTGCTTGCCGTCCTGCACCGCCTTGAACGCCGCGCGCACCGCGATCTCGGTCTTGCCGTAGCCGACGTCACCGCAGATGACGCGGTCCATCGGGACGCCGCGTTCCATATCGGCCTTGACCTCGTCGATCGCGGCGAGCTGGTCGTTGGTCTCGGTGAACGGGAAGGCGTCCTCGAGTTCGCCCTGCCACGGGGTGTCCTGCGCGAACGCGTGCCCGGGGGCGGCCTGCCGCGCCGCGTAGAGCTGCACGAGCTCGGCGGCGATCTCCTTGACCGCCTTCTTCGCCTTGGCCTTGGTGTTCTTCCAGTCCGATCCGCCGAGTTTGTTCAGCGTCGGCAGCTCGCCACCGACGTAGCGGGAGACCTCGTCGAGCTGGTCGGTCGGGACGAACAGCCGGTCCCCCGGGTGCCCGCGTTTGGACGAGGCGTACTCCAACAGCAGGTACTCGCGGGTCGCGCCGGCGACGGTGCGCTGCACCATCTCGACGAACCGGCCGATGCCGTGCTGGTCGTGGACGACGTAGTCGCCCGCCTTGAGGGCGAGCGGATCGACGGCGTTGCGGCGCCGCGACGGCATCTTCGTACTGAAGTCCTTTGTGGACGTCCCCGCGCCGGAGCCCCGGCCGGTGAGATCCGATTCGGACAGCACCACCAGCGCGCGTTCCGGCGAGACGAAGCCGTCCGAAAGACCGCCGCACGTCACCGTCACGACGCCCGGCGTGAGCGGACCGGTGATGCCTTCCGCGAGCGACGCGGGCACGTCCCCCGCCGACAGCTGCTCGACGGCGCGGGCCGCCGTGCCGTGCCCGGCGACGACGAGCACCGCCGTCCCGCCCGCGGCCGTGTGCGCGCGCAGATCCGTCGTCGCGCGCTCGACCTCGCCGCGGTAGTTCGGCGCGGCCTCGATCGAGACGCGGTAGACGTCGGGGTCGTCACTGGCCAGCTGCGTCAGCGTCCACCAAGGGCGCTTCGTCTCCTGAGCGTGCTTCGCGATCCCCGCGAGGTCCCGGTACGCGGACGCGCCGAGGTCGATCGGCGCCTGACCACCCGCGGCGGCGGTGGTCCAGGACGCTTCGAGGAACTCCTGCCCAGTGCGGACCAGGTCGGCCGCGCGGGCACGGATCTTCTCCGGATCGGCCAGCAGCACGTGCGTGCCCTGGGGCATCGCGTCGGTCAGCAGCTCCAGCTCGCCCTCGCACAGCACTGGGATGAGCGCCTCCATGCCCTCGACGGGGACACCGCCGGAGAGCTTGGTGAGCATTTCGGTGAGCTGGGCGTCCGCCTCGTACGTCGTCGCCAGCTCGGCGGCCTTCGCGCGCACCGGCTCGGTGAGCAGCAGCTCACGGCACGGCGGCGCGCTGACATGCCGGATCTCCCCCGGCAGCGACCGCTGGTCCGACACCGCGAACGCGCGGATCTCGCTGACCTCGTCGCCCCAGAACTCGACCCGCACCGGATGTTGCGCCGTCGGCCCGAACAGGTCGAGGATGCCGCCGCGCACGGCGAACTCGCCGCGTTTCTCGACCATGTCCACCCGCGTGTACGCGAGTTCGACCAGCCGCTCCAGCAGGCCTTCGAAACTCTGTTCCTCGCCGACCACCAGGTCGATCGGCGCGAGCGAACCGAGCCCGGGCGCCATCGGCTGGATGAGGCTGCGGACGGTCGCGACGACGACGCGCAGGTCGTCGGCCCCCGTCTCGAGCCGGTGGAGCACCTCCAGCCGCCGCCCGACGGTGTCCGCCCGGGGCGACAGCCGCTCGTGCGGCAGCGTCTCCCACGACGGGAAGTCGGCGACGGCGCCGTCGCCGAGGAAGGACTTCAGCGAAGCGGTCAATTCGTCGGCCTCGCGGCCGGTCGCGGTCACCGCGAGCACGGGACGGCCGGCGCCCTCGTCCGCGGCGAGGGCGCCCACGACCAGCTGGCGGGTGGCGATCGCGCCCTGGAGCTCGAGCACCGGGGCACCGGCCCGCTCGACGACCCCGCGCAGGGCCGGATCGGGAAGGATGGAATGAAGGAGTCCGGACAATGGAGCGTTTGTCACCGTCCCAGCCTACGTGGGGGCACCGACAGTCCGCCGCGCGATTACCGGGGCAGGGCGCCGGCGACCACTGGAAGCTGTTCGTCGAACTCGGCCGGTTCCTGCGTCGCGATCCGGATCAGCACGTGTTCGGCGCCCGCGTCCTGGTATTCGCGCAACCGATCGGCGACCTGCTCCGGGCTGCCCGCGATCTGCATCTGGATCTTCTCGACGAAGTCCAGCGGAACGCCGTAATTCCGCTGTGCGTAGTCCTCCAGCCGCTCGCGGGCGCGCACCGGGTCCTTCTCGATGAGCACTGTCGCGAACAACGCGGGCGTCACGGGGCGTACGGCTGCTTCGCGGATCTTCGCGAGCCCGTCGGCGTAGTCCGCGACGTCGGGCGGATACGGCAGCCAGCCGTCGTAAAGCCGCCCGACTCGTTCGAGCGCGCCCGGGGTGAACGAGGCCAGCCACACCGGCGGACCACCCGGACGGTGCGGTTCCGAGTACTCCGGAAGGGTGTCGTAGTGCAGCACCTCGCCGTGGAACGAACCACTCTTCCCGCTCCAGACGTGCCGCCACAACGCGACGATGTCGTCGAGCCGGGCGCGGCGGCGTTCCCACGGAACGCGGGTGAAGGCGAACTCGGGTTCGCTGCGGCCGGCGAACCCCGCGCCGACGCCGAGCGTGATCCGGCCCTGGCTGAGCAGGTCGAGCGAGAGGATCGCGTTCGCGGAAAGCAGCGGATCCCGCAACGCCGGAAGCAGCGCGGCCGTGCCGATCGTGACCCGCTCGGTTCTGGCGGCGAACGCGCCGAGCAACGTCAACGAATCGATGGGCGCCTTCGCGAGCGTGTCGCCGACCCAGACCGAATCGAAGCCGAGACGTTCGGCTTCGACCGCGATCGCGACCATTTCCGGCGCGGTGCGCCCGGCGTCGAGGATGGACCGATAAGTAGGGACGACCAGACCGAATTTCATGCCGGGAGCATCGCCTCGGCCGGGAATCGTCTCAATTCCTTCGAGGGAATGGCGGCGCCGACGGCGGCTCGGCCAAGATGACGACCATGGTTTCCGGATTCGGCCCCGCGCTGAAGGGCTGGCGCGAGCGTCGGCGGCTGTCCCAGCTGGAACTGGCACTCCGGGCCGGGACCACCCAACGGCATGTGAGTTTCCTGGAAGGCGGCCGGTCGATCCCCGGCCGCGGCCTGGTGCTGCGCGTCGCCGAATCGCTCGAACTCCCGCTCCGCGAGCGCAACGGCCTGCTGCTCGCCGCCGGATACGCCCCCGGTTTCCCCGAAACGAAACTCGACGATCCCGGGTTGAAGCCGGTCCTCGACGGCATGCGGCGGCTGCTCGACGGACACCGGCCGTATCCGGCCATCGTCGTCGACCGTTACGGCGTGCTCGTCGCCCGCAACGACGCGCTGGACCTGCTCTTCGAGGACGTGGCGCCCGAACTGCTGGAGGAACCGGTCAACACCCTGCGGCTCGCGCTGCATCCGAAGGGGATGGCGCCTCGGGTGCGGAACCTCGCGGATTGGGCGCGACACATCCTGGAGCGGCTGACGCAGGAGATCGCGCACGCGCCCGACGAGAAGCTCACCGCGTTGCTGGCCGAACTCGAAGGTTACGTTCCGGAGCCGGGGCCGCCCGGCCCCGATCATCTCGGGTTCGCCGTGCCGATGCGCCTGTCCACCTCGGCGGGCGAGCTGCGGCTGATCACGGCCATCACGACGTTCGCGACCGCGGCCGACGTCACGGTGTCGGAATTGAAACTGGAGACCTTCCTTCCCGCCGACGCCGAGACGGCCGCGATCCTGACGCGCTGACCGGCAGTGCCGCCCGGTGCACGAACGCGGGCGGCAGGTTCGGCCAGACGACCGGCGAGCGCCCGGTCACCGCGAACCGATCACGCAGCGCGGCGGCGAATCGCCTGCCCGGCGGTGCCCACGCCGCGTGCACGTAGGCGAAGGTCGTGAACCGGCCGTTCGGGACCAGGATTTCGGTCACCCGGTCGAGGATCCGTTCCTGGCGGTCCGTCGTCATGACCGTCCACGGCAGACCGGAAACCACGACGTCGGCGGCTTCGCGCACGTGATCGTCCAGGTTCTCGGCGGATCCCTGGACGATTTCGACTTCCGGATACCGCTCCCGCAGGATCCCGGTGAGCCGGGGATTGATCTCGACGGCGACCAGCCGGGCGCCCGGCGGCAACCGGCTGAGGACGGCCCCGGTGAAGACTCCCGTGCCGGGCCCCAGCTCGACGACGAGCCGGGCGTTTTCCAGCCCGAGGCCCGTCGTCATGGCTTCGGCGAGTTTCGGAGAGCTGGCCGCGACGGCCCCGGTGAGCATCGGATGGCGGAGGAATTCCCTGGTGATCGACATGATCCCGACGCTAGGAACGGGTTCCGTGGCCCCGCGTCGGCCGCGACGTCCGGCCCCGTCCACCCGCGGGAGGACGCCGGGGGTACCCCAGGACGACGCGCTCGGCCGTCCGCCGCGGTTACGTTCGGGACGTGTTCAGGTTGTCCGAACGGATCCGCGCCCACCCGTGGGTGACCGACCTGCCGCTTTTCGCGTGGTTCGTCTTCCTCGCGCCGACGGGGTCGTCGCCGGTCCCCAAGGCGATCCTGCTCGTGCCGTACCTCTTCCTCGTGCCGCTGCTCTGGCGGCGGCGTCATCCCGAGATCGTCGCGGTGCTGGTCGTCGCGGGCGTGACCGCGCAGTACCTGGTGGAGATCTGGGCCTACGACCGCGGCCGCGGCGAACTGGCGATGGCCGTCGCGCTCTACACGCTGGTCCGCGCGGGGAACCGCCGCTTCGCCGCGCTGATCGCCGTCGTCATCGTCACCCTCGACGTCGCCTGGGGTCTCACCTGGGGAGCCACCACCGAACAGGGACCGGAGATCGCGATCGTCGCGACGATCCCGCTGCACGTCGCGGCCTGGGCGCTCGGCGAGTTCTTCCGCGCTCGCCAACGTCTCTCGGACGAGGAAACGGTGAAGGCGGAACTGGCCGCCTCCGAACAGGACGCCCGCGCGCGGGCCGCGGTCGCCGAAGAGCGCACTCGCATCGCCCGGGAACTGCACGACGTCCTCGCACACAGCGTCAGTGTCATCGTGATCAACGCCGAGGGCGCGAAGCTCATGCGTGACAAGGACCCCGAAGCCGTCGACCGCACACTCGACACGATCGGCAAGGCGGGTCGCGACGCGCTGGCCGAATTACGCCGTCTCCTGGAGGTCCTCCACGCGGGCGAAACCGCTCGAAGTCCTCAGCCCGCCGTCGCCGAACTTCGCGATTTGGTCGAGCAAGTGAGCGCGACGGGCCGCGAAGTCGGGCTCCGGGTCACCGGTGACGCCGACGGGCTGCCGCCCAGCGCCGCGCTCCAGGCCTACCGGATCGTCCAGGAAGCACTCACGAACATGATCAAACACGCGCCCGGCGACGCGAGCGGAACCGTCGAAATCGACTTCAGCGAGGACGGCCCGCGCCGCGACGTCCGGATCGAGGTGACGAACACCGGCGGTTCCGGTCCGCCCGCGCCGCGGCTGCCGTCTTCGGGGCGGGGCCTGGCGGGGATGGCGCAGCGGGTCGAGATGTTCCACGGCACACTCGACACCGGGCCGACCCGCGACGGTGGTTACCGGGTGGCCGCGAGTCTGGTGGTGGAGGCCGGATGACGCCCCCGGTGAAGGTGCTGATCTGCGACGACCAGGAACTGGTCCGCGTCGGGATGGGCATGATCGTCACGAGCCAGGAGGACCTGACCGTCGCGGGCGAAGCCGCCAACGGCGCCGAAGCGGTCGAAACAGCGCTGCGGCTGCGGCCGGATCTGGTCCTGATGGACGTCCGGATGCCGGTGCTCGACGGCGTCGCGGCGACGGAGCGGATCTGCGCGGAGCTGCCCGGGACACGTGTCCTGATGATCACCACCTTCGATCTCGACGAATACGCGTACGCGGCGTTACGCGCCGGCGCCAGCGGATTCCTGGTCAAGGACGCCCCTGCCGAAGAAATCCTCGTCGCGATCAGAGGAGTGCTTCGCGGGGATTCGATGGTCTCGCCTTCGGTCACCAAACGCCTGCTGGACCGCTACCTGGACGACGCCCGTGACGGCGGCGAAAGCAAGCGGCTGGAGAAGCTGACCGAACGCGAGAAGGACGTCCTCGCGCTCATCGCGCGCGGCCTGGCGAACAGCGAGATCGCCGCGAAGCTCTACATCGGCGAAACGACGGTGAAAACCCATGTCGGCCGGATTCTCGC
Organism: Amycolatopsis sp. PSD-21; assembly: GCF_055561455.1. Classification (NCBI taxonomy): domain Bacteria; kingdom Bacillati; phylum Actinomycetota; class Actinomycetes; order Pseudonocardiales; family Pseudonocardiaceae; genus Amycolatopsis; species Amycolatopsis sp. PSD-21. The sequence continues at coordinate 8,022,404 of NZ_CM145712.1, forward strand.
GAAGCTCTCACTTCGCGACCGGGTGCATGCGGTCGTGTTCGCCTACGAAAGCGGTTTGGTTCGCGCTGGTGGTTGAGCACGGTGGCATGCTGAAGACATGCGCACTTCCGCCGTCGTCGCGTTCGCCTCGTTGTCCTTGCTGGTCACGGCCTGTTCCGGGGCTTCGAGCGAGTCGGTGCAGAGCGCGCCACCGGTCACTTCGAAGCCGGCCGCGGCGGCGTTGAAGGTCGAGCAGGTGACGGCCGGGCTCGAACACGGCTGGGACGTCGGTTTCCTCCCGGACGGGAAGATCCTCGTCACCCAGCGTCCCGGGAAGCTGGCCCTGATCGAGGGCGGCGCGAAACGCGACGTCGCCGCCGACTTCTCCGACGTCCACGTCCGCGGCGAAGGCGGCCTGATGGGGATGGTGATCAGCAAGGACTTCGCGACGTCGCGCGAGTTCATCACCTGTCAGACCCACAAGGAGGGTGACACCGCCGTCGACATCCGGCTGGTCACCTGGCGGCTGTCGGACGACGGCGCGAGCGCCACGAAGGTCAAGGACCTCCTCACCGGGCTGCCGGTGAACCCCAGCGGCAGGCACTCCGGCTGCCGTCCCACGTTCGGCGCGGACGGCGCGCTGCTCGTCGGCACCGGCGACACCGCCCGCCCGCAGCATCCGCAGGACCGGACGAGTCTCGGCGGCAAGGTGCTGCGCGTCGACGCGAAGACCGGGAACGCGTTGCCGGACAACCCGTTCATCTCGTCGGCGAATCCGAACGAACAGCGCGTGTTCACCTACGGGCACCGCAACGTCCAGGGCGTCACGGTCCGCCCTGGCACGGGGCAGGTGTTCACCGCCGAGCACGGGCCGACGATCGACGACGAGGTCAACCTGGAGACCGCGGGCAAGAACTACGGCTGGGACCCGTCCAAGGGCGGCACCGAGACCAGCTACGACGAAAGCGTCCCGATGACCGACAAGCAGCGCTTCCCGGACGCCGTCAGTCCTTTGTGGACGACCGGTGAGATCACCGAGGCCATCTGCGGCGCGGAGTTCCTCACCGGGACGCAGTGGGGCGCGCTCGAAGGCTCGCTGGCCGTGACCGCGCTGAAAGGCCAGAAGCTCCTGCTGTTCCGCCTCGACGACGCGGGCAAGGTCACCGAAGTGACCCTGCCGCCCGAGTTCGACGACAAGTTCGGCAGGCTGCGCGCCGTCCGAAGCGCGCCCGACGGCTCGCTCTACATCACGACTTCGGAAGGTGAGGACGACAAGCTGCTGAAGGTCACCCCCGGCGTCTAATGGCCGAGGTGCGCGCCGCCGTTGACGTGGACGATCTGGCCGGTGACGTGCCGGGCCTCCGGGCTCGCCAGGAAGGCCACCACTTCGGCGACGTCCGCGGGCTCGCCGGCGCGTTTGGTCAGCGTGTTGCCGATCAGCCACTCCCGGCGTTCGTCGGAAAGCTTGCCCTGGAAGAACTCGGTGTCCCCGACCAGTCCGGGCGCGACGATGTTCGCGGTGATCCCGCGCGGCCCGAATTCCCTTGCCACGTCGACGTTCCACGCCTCCAGCGCGGCCTTGGCCGCACCGTAGGAACCCGCTCCCGTCCGCGCGGCGATGGAGCCGATGGTGACGATCCGCGCGCCGTCGGCGAACCTTTCCCGCAAGGCACGGGTGACCAGCACGGCGCTGAACACGTTCGCGTCGAGGTTGGCCTGCCAGTTCGCCGCGAAGGATTTCAGGTCTTCCGCCTGCCCGTTCCGGAAATCGGTGTTCCCGCCCGCGTTGTTGACCAGGACGTCGACCCGCTCCGGCAAGTCGGCCAGCGCCCGTTCCACCGCGTCCGGATCGGCCGCGTCGAACGGGACCGGGTTCGCGCCGAGCAGCGCCGCGGCCTCGGTGAGGACCTGTTCGCGACGGCCGGTGATCGTCACCCGGTCACCCCGCGCGGCGAACGCCGCCGCGACCGCGTACCCGATCCCGGTTCCGCCGCCGGTGACCACTACTTCCCTGTTCTTCCCCATACCTCCAGGATAGGGACACTAGGCTTCCCCGCATGACGAAGATCGACCCGGCGACGACGGCGCTCGTCCTGATCGACCTCCAGACCCGCATCGTCGCGATGGAGACCGTTCCGATCGAAGGAACCGAGGTCGTGGCGAACGCGGTCTTGCTGCGCGAGGCCTTCAGCGCGGCCGGCTCACCGATCGTCCACGTGCGCGCGCACCGGCCGGGCGTCGAGGAGCAGCCGCCCGGCAGCGAACTGGTCGCCGAACTGACGCCTCGCGACGGCGAGCACCTGATCACCAAGAACACGATCGGCGCCTTCTACCGCACCGGACTCGACGAACTCCTGCGCGGACTCGGCGTGAAGACACTGGTGCTCGCCGGGATCGCCACGGAATACGGCGTCGAATCGACGCTGCGGGCCGCGATCGACCACGACTACGAGACCATCGCCGTTTCGGACGCGATGGCGGGGATCGCGGCGATCTCCCACGAATCGGCGGTCACGAAGGTGTTCCCGCGGCTGGGCGAAGTGCTCACGACCGCCGAGACCGCCGCGGCGCTGGGCTGAACCATGATCGACAAGATCGCTTGGCTGCACCTGCGGGACGGCCGGATCCTGAGCACTCGCTCACGCGGGAAGTCCGTGTTCTATCTGCCCGGCGGCAAACGCGAATCCGGCGAAACCGACACGGAGACCTTGATCCGCGAAATCCGTGAGGAACTGACCGTCGAGATCGATCCGGCGAGCATCGAGCCCGCCGGGGTCTTCGAAGCGCAAGCCGACGGCCACGCGACAGGTCTCCTGGTCCGGATGACCTGCTACACGGCCGAATTCGGCGGAACACTCACGGCCAGCAGCGAGATCGACGAGGTCGCGTGGCTCGGCTACGAGGACAGGGACCGGGTGTCCGCGGTCGACAAGATCATTTTCGACCACCTTCGGGAAACCGGCCTCCTGCGCTGAACTCAGTACAGCCGCAACTTGGGCTTGTGCTCCAAATTGGACAGACCGTTCCAAGCCAGATTGACCAGATGCGCGGCGACCTCGTCGCGCTTCGGCTTCCGGGCGTCGAGCCACCACTGCCCGGTGAGCGCGACCATCCCGACGAGCGCCTGCGCGTACAGCGCGGCCAGCTTCTCGTCGTAGCCGCGCGCGGCGAACTGCTGCGCGAGGATGTGCTCGACCTGGCTGGCGATGTCGTTCAGCACCGTCGAGAACGTGCCCGTCGAACTCGCGACCGGCGAATCCCGCACCAGGATGCGGAAGCCGTCGTGCGAGTCTTCGACGTACGAGAGCAACGCGATCGCCGCCTGCTCCAGCATCACCCTCGGGTGTCCACCGTGGAGGGTGGAGACCATCCGGTCCAGCAGCAGCTGGGTCTCGCGGTCGACGACGACGGCGTAGATGCCTTCCTTGCCGCCGAAATGCTCGTACACCACCGGTTTGGAGACGTTCGCGCGATGCGCGATCTCCTCGATGGACGTGCCTTCGAAACCCTTCTCCGCGAACAGGGCTCTGGCGACGTTGAGCAGCTGCTGCCTGCGCTCGGTCCCTGTCATCCGCACCCGGGCCACCGGGGCGGCAGGACGCGCCCCGGTGACCGCTTCACGTTTGGTCCGCCTTCTCCCCGCCATCGCAGAAGACTAACGCGACCTCGCTATTTGCTTTCAGTGGCGATGCGCGCGAGACGCTGCGGGGTCGGCCAGCGCACGTCGTGGGCCCAGCCGAACTTCTCGAAGATCCAGATCAGCCGCGCGGAAATGTCGATCTGACCGCGCTGCACACCGTGCCGCGCCGACGTGGGGTCGGCGTGGTGCAGGTTGTGCCACGACTCGCCGAAGGAGAAGATCGCCAGCGGCCAGAAGTTGGCCGATTTGTCGCGGGCCGCGAACGGGCGCTCGCCGATCATGTGGCAGACCGAGTTGACCGACCAGGTGACGTGGTGCAGCACGCAGACGCGCACCAGCCCGGCCCAGAAGAACGCGGTCACCGCGCCCCAGAACGACCAGGTGATGAGTCCGCCGAGGATCGCGGGCAGCACCAGGGTGAGCAGGCTCCACAGCCAGAACAGGTCGTCGACCTTCTTGATGGCCGGGTCCTTCACCAGGTCCGGCGCGAACCGCTCCGCGTTGGTCTGGTCGCGGTCGAACAGCCAGCCCATGTGCGCGTGCCAGAAACCCTTGGCGATGGCGAGCGGCGAAGTGCCGAACAGCCACGGCGAATGCGGGTCGCCGTCGCGGTCGGAGAAGGCGTGGTGGCGCCGGTGATCGGCGACCCAGGTGATCACGGGGCCCTGGACTGCCATGCTGCCGGCGATCGCCATCGCGACGCGCAGCCACGGCTTGGCCTTGAACGAGCCGTGCGTGAAGTAGCGGTGGTACGAAACGGTGATACCGAGCCCGCTGATCGCGTAGAAGACCACGAACAGGCCGACGTCGACCCAGGTCAGTCCCCAGCCCCAGGCGAACGGGACGGCCGCGAGCAACGCGGCGAGCGGGAAGATGACCCCCAGGTAGACCGAAAGCTGCACAGCGCTCGACCGCTGTCCTTCGGTGACCGGTTTGGGGCCCTTCGCGGGCTTCTGGGACTGGTCCAGGGTAGCCGTCATGCAGTCACTTCTTTTCTACGAGCAGCCCTTGAGGGTATCCCTAAGGGTGACCTTACCTACGATGCCGTAAGTTACGGTACAGGAGGTTTCGCCCGCTGTGGAGTGCCCGCGAAGGTGAGGCAACCCCCGGGCGCACGCGGAGGTCCCCGGCATGGCTATCCTGACCAGGATCGATCCGCCGTAGTGTAATCGGCAGCACTTCAGATTTTGGTTCTGACAGTTCAGGTTCGAATCCTGGCGGCGGAGCAGACGAACAGATGACCAGCGGCGTTTTCAACGGTGGGGGTGTGTGCGGCTGACCGAGGACGCGACGACCAGTGGCAGGCGGCCGGCGCTTGCGGAGATGTCCGACGCCTGGCTTTACGGTCGCGCGCGCGAACTCGGGGCGGCCATCCAGCGGGTCAGCTTCGCCGAGCAGCTGGACATCGTCACCAGCCTCGACGAACTCCTCGACGAGACGCAGCGCCGCGGCGAACCCTTGCTGGTCGCCCAGCTGCTGCGCTACTCGGCGATGGCCAGGCTGGTCACCCGCGGCCTCGCCGCCGAAGCCGAGCCCCGGCTCGACGAGATGCTCGCGCACACCAGGCGGCACGGTCTCGCGCTGATGCGGGCCGACGCGCACGCCATGCGCGGCCGTCGGCTGGTGATCGCCAAACAGGAGGACGCCGCCCTCACCGAGATCGCCAGGGCGCTGGCCATCCTCGACGATTCCGCGGTCCCGGACCGCCAGGTCGGCAGGCGCAACTGGGACCGGATGCTGTCCACGACCCTGGTCGACTGCTGGCTGGTGCTGAACCAGCTGGGCGTCTACGAGGCGGCCGAGGAGGCCATCGCCCGCGCCGCGCAGGCGATCCGCGACAGCGCGAGCCCGCACGAGATCGCGCTCCAGCTGATCAACCGGGTCAAGATGCTGCTGGGCTGGGGTCTCCGGCTCGAGCGCATCGAGCGCTACGACGAGGGCGCGGACAAGTTCCGCACCGCGGCGTCGATGGCCCAGGCCGCCGAAGGTCCGTTCACCGAGTCGCTCTTCCCGCGCAAGGCGGGGGTGCCCGCGATCGACCAGGTCGGCGTGCTCGCCGCGGCCGCCGCGCTGGCGTCGCCCGATTCGTCGCATATCGAGCGGCTGAACTCCCTGCTGCATCCGGAACTGGTGTTCCCGCACGAACGCGAGATCATCGCCATCGCGCTGGCCCGCTGCCTGGACAACGACGGCCGCCGCGAGGACGCCCTGCAGGTGCTCAAAGAGGTCCGCGAGGACAACGAGGACGGTTCGCTGCCGTCGATGCGGCTGAACCTCGCCCGCGAGCTCGCCAGGCTCGACACCACCCCGGACTACGCGTCCGGGGCGAGCCAGTCGCTGATCGACTACGCGACCATCCTGGAAACGGAGATGTGGTCGCTGCGGGAATCGCAGATCGCCACGCTCAACGCGCGCCGGGAACACGAACGCCTGTCCGCCGAGCACGGCGCGATCACCCAGCAGGCCCTCCAGGACCCGCTGACCGGGCTGCCGAACCGGCGCGCGCTCGACGAAAAGCTGCGTTCGCTGGCGTCCTCCGCCGACGCCCAGCCCCTCGCGGTGGCGCTGGTCGACCTCGACGGTTTCAAGGACGTCAACGACAAGCAGTCGCACGCCGAGGGCGACAACGTTCTCCGTGTCATCGCGAGCACGCTGCGCGACGCCCTGCGCGGCGACGACGTGGTCGCCCGATACGGCGGAGACGAGTTCATCGTGCTTCTACCTGGGGCTCCGGCGTCCGCGGCGAAGCAGGCGCTTGGTCGTTCTGTGAATGCCGTCGCATCTCTGCCGCACCATCTTTCGCACGGCGTCACCCTCTCCGTCGGCCTCGTCTCGCTCCGCCCGCAGGAGCGGGCCGAGCAGGTCCTCGCCCGCGCCGACGCGGCCATGTACCAGGCGAAACGCGGCGGCGGGAACCAGGTTTCGTCGGTGAACTCGATGGCCATCGACCCGGCGACCGGATGGCCCGGCGAGGATGCTCCGACCGACCCCGCGTGGGACGCCGAGCAGCCCACGTAGGATCAATGCCCGACAACCACCGTTGGTGAAATGTTGGGAGAGCCGTGACCGGCCCGCTGAGCACGTTGATCCTCGCCGCGGGTGAGGGCACCCGCATGCGTTCGTCCACCCCGAAGGTGCTGCACCCGATCGCCGGCCGCCCGTTGGTCGAGCACGCGGTGCGGGCCGCCGCGGGACTGAACCCGGAGCATCTGGTCGTGGTCGTCGGCCACGGTCGCGACTCGGTCGGCACCCGGCTGGAAAAGGTCGGCGAGGCACTCGGCCGCCAGGTCGTCACGGCCGTCCAGGAAGAACAGAAGGGCACCGGGCACGCCGTCTCGTGCGCGCTCTCCGCGCTGCCCGGCGGGCTGACCGGCACCGTCGTCGTCAGCTACGGCGACGTCCCGCTGCTCGACACCGAAACGCTCGCTTCCCTGGTCGCCGAGCACACCTCCACCGGTAACGCGGTCACCGTGCTGACCGCCGTCGTCGAGAACCCGACCGGATACGGCCGGATCATCCGCGACGAAAACGGCGTCGTCACCTCGATCGTCGAGCAGAAGGACGCCACTCCCGAACAGCACGAAATCGCCGAAATCAATTCCGGCGTCTACGCCTTCGACGCGTCGGTCCTGGTCGACGGGCTTTCGAAGCTTTCGACCGACAACGCGCAGGGCGAGCTCTACCTCACCGACGTCCTCGGCATCGCCCGCGGCGACGGCAAGGGCGTCGGCGCGCTGGTCATCGACGACCCGTGGGTGACCGAAGGCGTCAACGACCGCGTTCAGCTGTCGGTCCTCGGCGCCGAGCTGAACCGCCGGATCGTCCGCAGCTGGCAGCGGGCCGGCGTCACCGTCGTCGACCCCGCGAGCACCTGGATCGACGCGGGCGTGACCCTGTCGCGCGACGTCGTCATCGAGCCCGGCGTGCAGCTGAAGGGTTCGACGTCGGTCGGCGAGGGCGCGCAGATCGGCCCGGACAGCACCTTGGAGAACGTCTCCGTCGGCGCGGGCGCGTCGGTGGTGCGGACCCACGGTTCCGATTCGGAACTGGGCGACGGCGTGAAGGTCGGCCCGTTCACCTACCTGCGTCCCGGCTCGAAGCTGGGGACCAAGGGCAAACTCGGCGCTTTCGTCGAGACGAAGAACGCCGACATCGGCGCCGGCACGAAGGTCCCGCACCTGACCTACGTCGGCGACGCGACCATCGGCGAGAACAGCAACATCGGCTGCTCCAGCGTCTTCGTGAACTACGACGGCGTGAACAAGCACCACACCACGATCGGCTCCCATGTGCGGCTCGGCGCGGACAACACGTTCGTCGCCCCGGTGACCATCGGCGACGGCGCCTACAGTGGGGCAGGCACCGTGATCAGGCAAGACGTGCCCCCGGGCGCGCTCGCCGTGTCCACCGGGCCGCAGCGCAACATCGAAGACTGGGTGGCCCGGCGCAGGCCGGGCACACCCGCGGCGGAAGCAGCTTCCGCCGCGAAGCAGGACACCACCGCCGTGTCCGATTCGAACAAGGGAAACGACGGGGAGTCGCCAGCATGAGCTCGAAGTCCGGAACACCGAAGAAGAACCTGATGCTCTTCTCCGGGCGCGCCCACCCGGAACTCGCGGAAGAGGTGGCCAAGCACCTCAACGTGTCGGTCGTACCGCAGACCGCGCACAATTTCGCCAACGGGGAGATCTTCGTCCGGTTCAACGAATCGGTGCGCGGGACCGACGCGTTCGTGATCCAGAGCCACCCCGCGCCCATCAACGAGTGGGTGATGGAGCAGCTGATCATGGTGGACGCCCTCAAGCGGGCGAGCGCCAAGCGGATCACCGTGATCATGCCGTTCTACCCGTACGCGCGGCAGGACAAGAAGCACAAGGGCCGCGAGCCGATCTCCGCGCGCCTGATCGCGGACCTGTTCAAGACCGCGGGCGCCGACCGGATCATGACGGTCGACCTGCACACCGCGCAGATCCAGGGCTTCTTCGACGGCCCCGTCGACCACCTGCTCGCGCAGAACGTGCTGGCCGCGCACATCAACAAGACCTACCGGGACGAGAACATCACCGTCGTCTCGCCGGACTCCGGCCGCGTGCGGCTGGCCGAGAAGTGGGCGGCGCAGCTGGGTGACCGGCCGATCGCCTTCATCCACAAGACCCGCGACCCCGACAAGCCGAACCAGGCCGTCGCCAACCGCGTCGTCGGCAAGGTCCGCGGTCAGCTGTGCGTGCTGATCGACGACATGATCGACACCGGCGGCACGATCGTGAAGGCCACCGAGGCCCTGCTCGACGAAGGCGCGTCCGACGTCGTCATCGCCTCGACCCACGGCATCCTGTCCGACCCCGCCACCGAGCGGCTGTCGAACTGCAAGGCGCGCGAGGTCATCGTCACCAACACGCTGCCGATCCCGGAGGAGAAGCGGTTCCCGGGGCTGACCGTGCTGTCCATCGCGCCGCTGCTGGCGCAGGCGATCCAGCAGGTCTTCGAGGACGGGTCGGTCACGTCCCTCTTCGACGGCAACGCCTGATCCCAGCGAAGCAAGGGACCTTTGCTCCCGCTCTCTTCCGGAGAGTGAGAGCAAAGGTCCCTTGCTTCGTTTTCGGCTCCTCGCGAAACCGCGCGCGCCCGGCCACACCGGATGGCTAGGTTGCCGTTCATGGGGAAATTCAAATTCGGCGTGAACCTGTGGGGCGCCGAGAACCGTGAAGACTGGGTCGCGAAGTGCCGCCGCGTCGAGGCCCTCGGATACGACGTCATCTCCGTGCCCGACCATCTCGGCCCGGGACGGAACGCGCCTTTCCCGGCGCTGACCATGGCCGCCGCGGTCACCGAGCGGCCCCGCGTCGGCACTCTCGTTTCCAACATGGCTTTCTACAACGCCGCGCTCTTCGCCCGCGAAGTCGTCACGACGGTGAAGATGACGGGCGACCGGCTCGACCTCGGGCTCGGCTCCGGCCACATGAAATCGGAATTCGACGAGGCCGGCCTGCCGTGGACCCCGGCCAAGGAACGTATCGAGTACCTCGCCAAGAGCCTTGACCACCTGCGCGAACACTTCGCCGGCGAAGGAATCACTCCCCCGCCGCTACTCCTCGCGGGCAACAGCGACGGTGTGCTCTCACTCGCCGCCCGCGAAGCCGACATCGCCGGCTTCGCGGGCCTTCGTCAAGCACCGGGGAAACCGCCGGGCACGTTCCGGCTCGACGACGCCGAGCGCATGGACGAACGCGTCGCCTTCTTCCGCTCGCACGCGAATGGCCGCGATCCCGAACTGAACATGCTCGTCCAGCGGGTCGTCGTCACGGACGACCGGCGCGCGGCCGCCGCGTCCTGGCGTGAGGAGCTCAAGGACCAGGACAGCCTCGACGTCGACGCCCTGCTCGAAACGCCCCAATTACTGTTCGGAACCACCGAAGAGATGGTCCGGCAGCTCCAGGAGCGTCGCGAACGATACGGCTTCTCCTACATCACGGTGTTCGAACCGATGCTGGAATCGTTCGCGCCGGTCGTGCGGGAACTGTCCGGTCAGTAGGCCACGCAGAAACGCTGACGGCGGCGCTGCGGCTTGTCGATCTCGTCGACGAACGCGATCGCGTAATCGGCGCCGCTGATCTTCGAGCCGCCGTTCTCGTCGGTCAGGAGCACGTCGCCGCCGAGCCGGAACTCGCCGGTCCGCTCGCCCTCGGCCCACGCACCGAACTCGGCGGCCGGGCTGAGGTAGAACCAGTCGACGTCCTCGGGAAGCTTCCGGAACGCTTCGAGCACCTCGGCGTGCGCACCCGCTTCACCCTTGTACTCGTCCGGGAACTCGGGGGTGTCGATCAGCCGCGGCCCACCCTCGGCCACGTTCAGGCTGCCCGCCCCGCCGACAACGCCGATCCGGGCGCCGTTGTCCTTCGCGACCTGCGCGATCGAAGGCACCGCGTCGAGCAGGCCACTCTGCCCGTGGACCGCGATGACCAGGACATCGGCACCCTTGGCGACCTCGGCCAAGAATGCCTCGTCGTAGAGCGAGCCCGCCCTGGTGCCCTCACCTTCGGCGGTCCTGGACACCACCAAGACGTCGTGACCGCGGCCGCGCGCCTCGGCGGCGATCTTCCCGCCCGCGTATCCGGTTCCTCCGAAAACAACCAACTTCGCCATCGCGTTTCTCCCTTTCATCGGCGACGACGCCGATGCTAAGAACGCGAGATCGGCTACTTCAACGTATGCAACGCACCCCGAGGTGAGCGTGCAGGTCAGCCGCCCAGCGTGGCGAACTCGGACTTGAGCTTTTCACGAACACCGGCGATGTCGACCGGAGCCCGGACCTCGCCTTTGGCCGACGGCTTCGCCTGCACCTGATAGCTGGCGTTCCGATTCGGCAGTTTGAACTTGACCTCACACGTCATGCTCGTCGTGGTGTCCGGGGCCGCGTCGGCGTTGGCCGTGCAACTCTGCGCCCCGAGGGACTGCGCGGTGAAGTCGACGGTGAGCGTCAGGCGCACGGGCGTCCCGCTCACGCCGCCGATGACGGAATTGGCGACATCGATGGTCGCCCGGCAGGTCCCGACGAAGTCCGTGCAGTCCAGCTTGTCGTTGACGACACTGACCCTGACCTGGGTGAGCGCGTCGAACGGCTGGCCGAGCCCGCCGATCGCGCCGTCCAGATCGGTCTGGAGCTTCTTGAGCGCTTCGCCGGCGAGCGGCTCGACCCGCATCTCGGCGCCGAGCGTCTTGCCGCCCGCCGCGGCGACGAGGGAAGGCGCGAAACTGACGACACGATGCGGCGCCGCGGTGGTCACCCGCAGTGTTCCGAGCCCACTCCCGACGTCGTAGACCTCGGTCCCGTCGGGCAACTTCGAACGGACCGGATCGGTCAACGGGTCCATCCCGGACACCGCGGTCCTCAGCGTCGACGCGGCCTTACGCGGGCTGAGCACCTCGACGGCGTTCACCGGCAGATCCGAGCTGTCCGTACGGACCCAGCTGGTGCCGTACTGGGCGCTGTCGCCGAGCCCGTGCGCCTTCCAGTACTCCGGCGTCGCCGAGAGGTACAGCTGCTTGTCGGCGGCGATGACCTGGATGGTCTGGCCGTCGACCGGCAGCGCGCCGTACGCGCTCCCGTTCCGGGTGATCCGGAATTGCAGTTCCGCGGGCTGACCGGCCGCGTCCTTGATCGTCGACTTGTAGACGACGGCCGGCGCCTGCTCCAGCGCCTTCAGCGCGCTCTCGACAGCGCCGCGTTGCTCCGCGCGCCGGTCCACCCGCTGCTGCTCGGCGGCCGGGATCCCGGCCGCCCCGTCGATCGCGACGTCACAACCGGCCACGAGACAGCACAGGGCGGCGATCGCGCCGATCTTCGACCGTCGTGCCGGCATTCCGTCCCCTTAGTCTCGCGTGCGAGCAGATCACACCTTAGAAAAGGGGTCCCGCACCACCGCATCCGCGGGTTCGCGAAGCAGCTGTCACCGACTTGTCACCTGTACGAGCCACCCGGCGGCACCCCCGCCCGGCCGCTTGGTCTACACTTTCCCGGTCTCGGCGAGGCGGGTTCCGTGAGCACCTGGTGCCCGACGTGATCGACGCGGCGGCTTGAGTGGCCACACGCGGTCGAGCACGCCTGTGGAATTCGCCGCCGAACACCAGAACCGCCCCGAACCATCCCCACCTCAGCATGCTTTCGCTGAACATGTTGGTGAATTGAAGGAGTGCTACACCGTGTCCGAGGTAACCCTGTCCGTCGAGCCCCGCACCGAATTCGGCAAGGGTGCCGCGCGTCGCACGCGTCGTGCCGGCAAGATCCCCGCGGTGCTGTACGGGCACGGCTCGGACCCGCGCCACTACGCCCTCCCCGCCCTCGAGTTCGCCCGCGTCGTGCGTGAGAACGGCAGCAACGCCGTCATCACCCTCGAGCTCGAAGGCAAGAGCGAGCTGGCGCTGACGAAGACCATCGTCGTCCACCCGCTGAAGAACTACATCGAGCACGTCGACCTGCTGGTCGTCCGCCGCGGCGAGAAGGTCACCGTCGACATCCCCGTCGTCGTCACCGGCACCGCGGGCCCGGGCACCCTGGTCACCACCGACCTCGACACCCTCCAGATCGAGGTCGAGGCGCTGCACATCCCCGAGCAGGTCGAGCTCTCGGTCGAAGGCGTCGAAGCCGGCACCCAGATCCTCGCCTCGCAGGTCACCCTGCCGAAGGGCGCCACCCTGGTCACCGACCCCGAGGCCCTGGTCGTCGCCGTCAACGAGGCGCCGTCCGAGTCCGCGCTCGAGGGCGAAGAGGCCGAGGCTGCGGAGGCCCCCGCCGAGGACGCCGAATAAAGTCACCGATGTGACCGAAGCAGTACTTCCCGGGGCCGGCGAGCAGATCCTGCTCGCCGGCCTCGGCAATCCCGGCCCCCAGTACGCGGGCAACAGGCACAACGTCGGCTTCATGGTGCTCGACGAACTCGCCGGCCGCGTCGGCGGCAAGTTCAAGGCCCACAAGAGCGGCGCCGAAATCCTCGAAGGCAGGCTGGCGGGCAGGCGGGTGGTCCTGGCCAAGCCGCGTTCGTACATGAACCTCTCGGGCGGCCCCGTGGTGGGCGCGGCCCGGTTCTACAAGATCCCCCCGGCCGGCGTCGTGGTCATCCACGACGAGCTGGACGTCGACTTCGGCGCGCTCAAGATGAAACTGGGCGGCGGCGACAACGGCCACAACGGCCTTCGCTCGATCACCAAATCGCTGGGCACGAAGGACTACTACCGTGTCCGCTTCGGCGTCGGCCGCCCTCCGGGACGGCAGGATCCGGCGGATTTCGTGCTGAAAGACTTCTCGACGGTCGAACGGAAAGAGCTCGCTTTCGAGATCGATCGTTGCGCCGACGCCGTTGAAGCGCTTATCAGCACCGGGCTCGCCGCGGCCCAGAACACCTTCCACGCTGGGTGAACCCGCTCACATGGCGGTGCGTTACACCTCGTCACTCGAAGGCGTTTCACCACGCCCCTGATCGAGTCGTGGAATAGCGCTGGCTCTTCCGGGGAACTCTCAAACCCGTTAGGACGGAATGCGGAGATCGCATTCCCCACCGAAACCGGAGAGAGTTTCATGTCGTTTACGGCCGAAGACATCACCGGCGCCACTTTCCCGAACGCCCCGATCGGGCGACGCGGATACGCCAAACACCAGGTCGACGCGTTCCTGGAACGGATCGCCGACACGATCTCGGACCGGGACGACCTGACGGCCGCGGAGGTCCACCACGTCATGTTCTCGCGGCCGTTGATCGGTAAGCGCGGCTACGACGAACGCGAAGTCGACGATTTCCTCGACAAGGTCGAAGTGCAGCTCGCCCACCGGACCGGCCAGCACGCGCTCGGCGTGCCCGGCGCCCGCGAAGAGGACGAAGCGACCGCCGAACGCGCCGTCCCGGACCGCGGTCCCGTCGAGTTCCTGCGGGAGCGCTAGTGCCCGTCACCGCCTTCGAGGCCAGAACCCGGCAGTTCGACCGGGCGCCGATCGGCGCCCGCGGCTATCACGAACCCGCGGTCGACGCCTTCCTGGAACGGGTCGCGGCGACCCTCGACGGCGATGACGACCTGACGGTTTCGGACGTCCACAACGTCGCGTTCGCCAAGGCGCCGCTGTCGAAACGAGGCTATGACCAGGCAGCGGTCGACGCGTTCCTGCGAGACGTCGAAGGAACGCTGGCCGGGCTGTCGCAATCCGCCGGCTACTACATAGCGCCCGCCTTGGAGCACACCCATACCCGTAAGCCACCCTGGCGACGCCGCTGACCACCGGGAGGTGCAGCGAAAGGGCCGGGTCCGCGAGGTTCGCGGACCCGGCCCTTTCGTGTCAGCTCGCCGCCGCGTTCTTGGCGATCTTGTCCGCGAACTGGACGGCGGTCGCGGCCCGCTTCACCTTGCCCGAGGGCGTCTTGGGGAGGCTTCCCGCCGGGAGCACCACGACCGCGAAGGGCCGCATGTCGACGGCGCCGCGCACCTTGGCCGCGACCTCCTTCGCAAGCGCCTTCTCCGTTTCGGGGTCCCCGGCGAGTTTGGATTCGACCACGACGGCGAACCGTTCCCGCCGGCTGCCGGCGTCGAGCCGCACGGCGACGGCGTTCCCCGCCCGGACCCCCTCGACCGAAGTCGCCGCGCGTTCGATGTCGGTCGGGTACAGGTTCCGGCCGCCCATGATGATGACGTCCTTGCGGCGGCCGCAGATCACGATCATGCCGTCGACCAGGTAGCCGAGGTCACCGGTGAGCAGCCAGCCGTCCTCGTCCTGCGTCGCGAGCGGCCCCTCCATGGTCAGGTACCCCGGGGTCACGGCCTCGCCGCGCAGGCGGATCTCCCCGACCTCGCGCTCCCCGAGCACGGTGCCCTTGTCGTCGACGATCTCGGCTTCGAGCCCGTCGAGCGGCGGACCGAGCACCGCGAAGGAACGGACCTCGTCGGTCCCGCGCCGCGGGTCGCCCTCGGGGACCGGCACCGCGCGGTTGTCCGCCTCGAGTGCGTCGGCCTCGACCACGTCCAGCGTCAAGCCGGTGAACAACGGCGCGAATGAAACCGCGAGAGTCGCCTCCGCCATGCCGTACGCCGGGAAGACGCATTCGGCGGGCATCTTGAAGCGTGCTCCAGCCTCGACGAACGTCCGCACGGCCGTTTCGTCGATCGGTTCGGCGCCGTTGAGCGCGATCCGGAGCTTCGAGAGGTCGTACGCGTCGTCGTCCTCGACACGGGCCATCCGCCTGCCCACGATCGCGTACGCGAAGTTCGGCGCGGCCGTGGTCGTGCCGTTGTACTTGCTGATCAGCTGCGGCCAGATCAACGGTCCCGACAGGAACTCGAGCGGCGTGATCTTGACGAGTTCGACGCCGAACGTCATCGGCACCGTCAGGAAGCCGACCATCCCCATGTCGTGGAAGGTGGGCAGCCACGAGACCATCACGTCGACGTCGAAATCGAACTCGGCCCGGTCGACCATCGCCTTGACGTTCGAGTACAGGTTTCCGTAGGTGATCTGAACGGCCTTCGGGTCGGCCGTCGATCCGCTGGTCAGCTGGAGAAGCGCCGTGTCCGATTCGGCCGTGGGCACGGGCTCCGCCAGCGGTTCGGCCTCGAGCAGCTCGGTGATGACCTGGAACGCGATGCCGTGCTCCGTGAGCACCGGCGCCAGCTGATCGAACGGCTCACCGAGCAGAACCAAGTCGGACCCGATCATCCGCAGCACTCGAACGGTGTCCTCGGCCCATTCGGCGAGGTCGGTGCGCTGCGTCGGCTGGTGCAGCATCGTCACGCTGCCGCCGGCGAGCCAAACCGCCTGAACCGTCGGCGCGATCAGCGACGGCGCCGCCGCCAGTACCGCGACCGCTTTGCCGGGCTCCAGCCCAGCCGCCACCAGACCCCCGGCGACCCGTTTGGCCTGCTCGTGAATCTCGGCCCACGTACGCCGAACCGGCTCCTTGGGCTCCCCGGTGACCATTCCCCGCTGCTGACCTCGCCCCGCCGCGGTGGCGACGAGCGTGTCCACGAACCGACTCATGCGCGTCACACTACTGTCCGCGCTGAAAGGCCCGCTCGCCGTCGCGTGAACTCATTCGATCGCTTCGGAGGTCTCGAGCCACTGGGCCTCGACCTCCTCCTTCTCCGTTTCGACGGCTTTCAGTTCGGTGTTCAGCTCGATGAGCTTCGTCGGATCGGTCGCCGCGGCGAGCAGCGCCGCGTGCAGTTTCTCTTCCTTCGTGTGCAGCTGGTCGAGCTTGCGCTCCAGACGGGACAGCTCCTTCTGCGCCGCCCGCTGTTCCGCGGCGCTCTTCTTGGGCGCGGAGGCCTGCGCGTTGCCCGCCTTCCGGTCACCGCCGGCTTTCTCGAGGCTCTTGGCGCGCCGGTTCAGGTACTCCTCGATCCCGCCCGGCAGGTGGGTCACCTGCCCGTCCCCGAACAAGGCCACGATCGTGTCGCAGACGCGTTCCACCAGGTATCGGTCGTGCGAAACGACGACGAGGCTGCCCGGCCAGGAATCCAGCAGATCTTCGAGCTGCTGCAAGGTGTCGATGTCGAGATCGTTGGTCGGTTCGTCGAGCAGCAGCACGTTGGGCTCGGCCATGAGGAGCCGGCACAGCTGGAGGCGGCGGCGTTCGCCACCGGAAAGGTCCTCGACCGGCGTCCACTGCCTCGCGGCGGGGAAACCCAGCTTTTCGGCCAGTTGGGAAGCGGTGAGCTCCTGTTTGCCGAACACGACCCGTCCGGAGACCTCTTCGATCGCCTGCAGCACGCGCAGATCGCCCGGCAGGTCGTCGAGCTCCTGCCGGAGGTGCGCGAGGCTGACCGTCTTGCCCTGGATGCGCCGTCCCGTCTCAGGCTCCCTGTCACCGCCGAGCAGTTTGAGGAGCGTCGTCTTGCCCGACCCGTTCACGCCGACCAGGCCGATCCGATCCCCGGGCCCGATCCGCCAGGTGACGTGATCGAGCAGGGTGCGGTCGCCGACGGTCAACGTGGCGTCCTCGATCTCCAGCACGGTCTTACCCAGCCGACGGCGAGCGAACGCCTGCAGCTCGACCGAATCACGCGGCTCCGGCACGTCGGAGATCAGCGCCTCCGCCGCCTCGACGCGGTAGCGCGGCTTCGAGGTCCTGGCCTGCGGACCGCGGCGCAGCCACGCGAGCTCTTTACGAGCGAGGTTCTGCCGCTTCTCTTCTGCCGTCGCCGCCAGCCTCGCCCGCTCGGCGCGCGCGAAGATCCAGTCCGCGTAACCACCTTCGTACTGCTCGACACGACCGTTCGTGACCTCCCAGGTCAGACTCGCGACCGTGTCGAGGAACCACCGGTCGTGCGTGACGACCACGACCGCGATCTTGCGGTTGAGCAGGTGATCCGCGAGCCAGCGCACACCTTCGACGTCGAGATGGTTGGTCGGCTCGTCGAGGACCACGAGGTCCAGTTCACCGGTGAGGGCGGCGGCCAGCGCCACCCGGCGGCGTTCGCCCCCCGACAGGTTCGCCGTCTCCTTGTCGACGCCGAGAGCGGTGATACCCAGACCATCCATAATGGACCGGACACGCGCGTCAGCGGCCCACTCGTGCTCCGCGCCGTAGCGTTCCAGCACGACATCTCCGACCGTGCTGCCGTCGGGAAGTTCGGTCCGCTGAGTGACCACGGCCATCCGCAGACCCCGGACCTGACTGACACGTCCCGTGTCCGGCTCGCTGATCCCCGCGAGGACCTCCAGCAGCGTCGTCTTCCCGCCCCCGTTGAGACCGACGACACCGATACGCTGCCCCTCCGCCACACCGAGCGAAACACCGTCGAGCAGCGGGCGCACCCCGAAGGACTTG
Source organism: Amycolatopsis sp. PSD-21 (assembly GCF_055561455.1). Lineage (NCBI taxonomy): Bacteria > Bacillati > Actinomycetota > Actinomycetes > Pseudonocardiales > Pseudonocardiaceae > Amycolatopsis > Amycolatopsis sp. PSD-21. The sequence goes on from NZ_CM145712.1 coordinate 8,040,329, forward strand.
CTCACCGACTCCAGGTTGACCAAGTTGGCCATGCCTCAGCCGATCCTTTCCAAAAAGCTCGCACCACAACGAATTGGTCGATGTCCATTTCGGACACCCTTATGCGTGCACCCGAGGCGGCGACGGCCGCGGCGCGTCGTCCCCGCCGACCAGCCGGGCTCCGGGGACCGGCCCGTGCGCGACACGCACCGTGCGACAGACACCGGCGCCGGACAGTTCCGCGGCGACCTCGACGGCCGACTGGGCGTCCGCGCACAGAAAAGCGCAGGTCGGCCCGGACCCGGACACGGTGCCGGCGAGCGCACCCGCGTTGACTCCCGCCCGCAATGTGCGGCGCAGCCCCGGACGCAGTGAGACAGCGGCCGCCTGCAGGTCATTGCCGAGAAGCAGCGCCAACTGCCGCGGGTCGCCGGAGGCCAGCGCCTCCACCACCGGGGTGTGTGAGCCGATCCGCGGCGGGCTGCCCTCTTCACGCAACTTGTCCAGCTCGCCGAACACCCTCGGAGTCGAAAGCCCACGCTGGTCGAACGCCAAGACCCAGTGGAAGGTGTGCCTCGACAAGACGGGCACCAGCTGCTCGCCCCGGCCGGTGCCCAGCGCTGTCCCGCCGTAAAGCGCGAAAGGAACATCGCTGCCGAGCTTCGCGGCGATACCCGCCAGCTCGTCCCGGGAAATGTCGAGCTTCCAAAGCGACGCGAGCCCGACCAAGGTCGCGGCCGCGTCGGCGCTGCCACCGGCCATCCCGCCCGCGACCGGGATGCCCTTGCGCAGCACCACTCTGACCTTGGACTCGCCATCCGCCTTGCCGACATGGGCCGCCAGCGCCTGCGCCGCTTTCCAGGCGAGGTTGTTGGCTCCTGTCGGCACGGAACCTTCACCTTCGCCGTAGACCTCGACGCCGGGGTCTTCGGTGACCGCGACGGTCACCTCGTCGGTCAGGGAAAGCGCCTGGAACACGGTCACCAGCTCGTGGTAACCGTCCGGGCGTACGTCACCGACCGACAGGTGCAGGTTGACCTTGGCGGGAACCCTGACGGTTACTGGGGGCGGTACGACGGCGAGCACGCCTCAAGCCTACGTGGCCGCTCCACTTGCGCTGCCACCAGGAGAAAGAGAACGGAGGGGGCAGACGCGAACGGGCCGCCCCGGACGCAGTTCGTCCTGAGCGGCCCGTTCGGAGAGAAATCAGGCGGCGACACCCTGCGGTCCGCGGACCGGGTGGGTCACGTGGCCGCCACGTTCGGCGATCCAGGCGAGCGCGGCGTCCGCGCGCTCACCGCGCACCCCGAGGCGGAACCGGCCGACCGGAGTGTCTCCGATCCGGGTCAGGCCGCCCCCGATGGTGGCGAGCTCGACGTCGAAGCGACCGGCGGCCTCCGGCAGCAGCGCACCGACCGAGGCGAAGCCGACGAGCACGACGTCCACCGCGCGGTCGTACTTCGAGGCCTGCGCCCGCCCGGTTTCGATCGCGGGAAGCAGCGCCTGCGCGGTCCGGCTGTTCGGGTCGGAGATCAGGTCGAGCACGGTTCCGCGTTCGATGACCGCGCCGGCCTCCAGCACCGCGACGTCGTCGCAGACACGGCGGACCACACCCGCGTCGGGCGTGGTGAGCAGCACCGTGACGCCGAGCTCGGCGCGCGCACGGTCGAGCACGGTCAGGACCGCGCCGGACTCCTCGGGCTGCACGCCCGCCGTCGGGTCGTCGGCCAGGAGCACGGACGGTCCGGCGGCCAGCGCCTTGGCGATGGCCACCCGGCGCAGCTGGCCCTCGGACAGGTCGCCCGGTCGCTGCCCAGCACGGGGGGTGAGCCCGACCAGATCGAGCAGGTTGCCGACCCGGTTACGGCGCTGCGGGCCGTCGAGGCCGAGCTGTTCGAGCGGCGAAGCGATGTTGCCGGCGATGGTGCGCTCGGCGAGCAGCTCCGGCTTGGTGCTCACGACTCCGACCTGGCGCCGGATTTCGCGGAGACGGCGTCCGTCGAGGGTCCCGGTGTTGAGGCCGTCGAGACGGACGACGCCGCGGTCGGGACGCTCCTGGAGACCGATGCAACGAGCGAGGGTCGATTTGCCGGAGCCCGCCGGACCGACGACTCCGAACAGCGAGCCAGCTTGGATGTCCACGCTCACATCGCGCAGTGCGACGACGGGATTTCCGTTGAGGGGAAAGGACTTGGACAGGTTTTCGACAGTGATCACGAAAGGCTCCATGCAAATGGGGCGCTACTTCTTTCGAGCGCGCCAACCGTCACCGAGTGACCGTCCGGGAAACGGACGGATTCAGAGGTAAGGGAAAGAACTCAGGCAGTAACGGTGGAGCGTCGACACGCACTTACCGTGCGGCGACCTTCATCGACGACACGTCGCCTGGTCAGCAGGAGCGGGTGGGTGACCCTGTTCATTAGGCACAGCCTCCATCGGTCCTGGCTGTAGCACCTGCCCTGTGGAGGGTGGTTGCTGCGACTTCGGCGAGCCAGGTCTCTCAGTCGCTCGGGATGGCTCACTGAGTAAAACCGATCCCACTGGATGAAAGCAAGCGCGTAGGCGCAGATCACACGTCTGGTCGCGTCCATCATACAGGATTGGCCGCCCATATTATGGGATGCCGACAGGCGTATCCGGCCTGCGGCAGGCGCGCTGCCTGCTAAGACAAGGTTCGCCCGCGCCGGATCGAGAGGAGGAACCACGCGGTCGCGCGGCCCCGGTCACACCTGCGCCAGGTGGTCAGCCGGCAGCCGCGGCGATCCGGGCGAACTGATGGACGTCCAGCTGCTCCCCGCGGGTTTTCGGGTCGATACCCGCCTTTTCGAGCAGTTCCCCCGCGCGTTCGGCGGAACCGGCCCAAGACGCCAACGCGGCCCGCAAGGTCTTCCGCCGTTGCGAGAAGGCGGCGTCGACGACCGCGAACAGCCGCTCCCGTTCCACGGACGACACCACGTCGCCCCGTTCGAAGGCGACCAAGGCGGAGTCGACGTTCGGAACAGGCCAGAACACCGCCCGGGGCACCGCGGCGACCTTGCGCGTCTTCCCGTACCAGGCGAGCTTGACGCTGGGCACGCCGTAAGTCCGGCTTCCCGGACCCGCCGCCATCCTGTCCGCGACCTCGGTCTGGACCATTACGAGACCACTGGTCAGCGACGGCAGTTCGGCGAGCAGGTGGAGCACGACGGGAACGGCGACGTTGTACGGCAGGTTCGCGACGAGCGCCGTCGGCCGTGCGGGCAGATCGTCCGCGGTGATCCGCAACGCGTCCGCGCCGACGACCGTCAGCCTTTCGGCCCCGCCTCGCTCGGCCACGGTGCTCGGCAGCCGTCCCGCCAGCACGGGATCGATTTCGACCGCGACGACCTCGGCGCCGGTCGCGAGCAGTCCGAGTGTCAGCGAGCCGAGGCCCGGCCCGACCTCCAGGACGACGTCCCCTTCGCCGATCCCCGAGAGGTCGACGATGCGGCGCACCGTGTTGGGATCGTGCACGAAGTTCTGGCCGAGCTTCTTGGTCGGACGTACGTCCAGCTCGGCCGCCAGCGCCCTGATTTCCGCAGGACCGAGCAGTTCAGTCACCCGACGATCGTAACCAGGCCCGGTAAGCCACGATTGGCCGGTGGACGACGTCGTACTCGATGGTGAAAAAGTCCGGCTGCGCGACTGGCGCCCTTCCGACCTCGGGCCGCTCCTCGACCTACTCGATCCCGCGCGGCCCTGGCACGAAACGAACGGACCCTATTTCGGCACCCCGACCACGGCCGCCGTCGAATCCACGGCGCGCGAACTCACCACGATCAAGGCCGAGCCGCCCGATCCCCGCACCAGCCTCGCCGTATGCGACCTGAGCGACGGAAGATTGATCGGCCGGGTCAGCTGGTATTGGGAAAGCAGGGAGACCGACTGGCGGCGGATGGGGCTGGTCATCTACGACGAACGGTTTTGGGGCGGCGGGTTCGGCACCGAGGCCTTGCGCATGTGGACGACCTACTTGTTCGCCCGCACCGACACGCTCCGCCTGGACTTCGCCACGTTCTCGGGGAACCCGGGGATGATCGCCGTCGGGCGGCGGCTCGGGTTCGTCGAAGAAGGCCGGTTCCGGCGCGCCCGGCGCTGGTCCGGCGGCGTCCATGACGCCGTCGTCTACGGGGTGCTCCGCGAGGAGTGGGACCGGAGGCATCGCTCAGGCATGGGGCCGGCCTGATCCGACCCCACCATCCGGATGGCTTTTCCCAAGCGACACGTATCCCACTCAAGGGTGATCGGCGCAGGTCGGCACAGCCGGAGCGTGATGATCATCCACCCGATCGATACCGTGCATTCGTTCGAATCTGCCTCGACAATCGAGGGATGACCAGCACAAACATTCCCAAGGCCTTCCCGCTCAACCTGCCGGAAGGCGACGCCGAACTGCTTCTCGACGAGTTGCGGACTCGGCTACGCGAAGGGCGACGTCTTGTCGCCGAGGTCGGCCAGATCCTGGCCGAGATCGAGTCACGTGGTGTCCGGGACCTCTACGGATACAACTCGATCGCCGTCTTCTACGAACATGTGGCCCGGGTGCCTCGGGCAGAGGCTCAAAGAGTGACCGGCAGAGCGCTGGCGCTCAATTCGAGACGGGCGCGCGACGGCACGTCGATCGACCCCGTCGCGCCCCTGACCGGCACCGCGGCCACCACCGGCGCGTTGGCCGAGGCCAGTATCGACCGGATCGTCACGGTCATGAAGAAGCTGCCCGAGCACGTCACGGCGAGCGCACGGCTCGAGGCCGAGAAGAGCTTGGTCGAACTCGCCGGCGTCGCGAGACCGCGCGACGTCACGGTCGCGGGCACGGAGCTGCTCGCAGAACACGACCCGGATGGAAAACCCAAAGACGACCCCGCTCCGCAAAGGCGGCGGAGCGAGTTCTGGTTGCGCCAGAAACGAACCGGCCGCTGGGACATGCGCGGCGACCTCGATGCCGAGACGGGCGCCCGCCTGAACGCGCTCCTGGTGCCTCGGGCCTATCCGACCCCTGACAAGGAAGCCGACGACCGTTCGCCGGCAGAGCGTCGCGGCGACGCGTTCGCGGAGATCGTCGAGCTCGCGGAAAGCGACCCGGACATCCCCGTGCCCCGGCAGAGCTCGGAACGGGTCAGCGAGCAGTCTCAGGCTGCCGAGCCGGCCACGGAGCCCGCCAGCCGTCCCCTGCCCGTCCAGACGCCGCCTCAGGGCCCCCAAAGCCCGCCCCGCGGCGGAGGAGGGCTTCGGCAACCGGCCAGGAACGTGGCCCACATACGGACCGCGCGCTGGTGGGCGAGATTCTCCAGACCGAGGGCCGGGAACCCGGCTCAGCCACCCAAGCCCCTAACGGCCTGAAGGCCACATTGCGGGCGAACCCACACGGTGACCTTCAGGAAAGGGGAATGATCTCGCGTCAGGCCTTCTTGCCACAGTGCGGCCAAGCGCCGTAGCCGCCACGGTCCTCGCGGACCTTCTCGGCGACAGCGATCTGCTGGGCCTTGCTGGCCTGGTGCGGGTACGCGGCGTACTGGTCGCCGCCGTAGGCGTCCCAGGTGCTCTTGTTGAACTGCAGGCCACCGTAGTAGCCGTTCCCGGTGTTGGCGGACCAGTTCCCGGTCGACTCGCACTGCGCGATGCGGTCCCAGGCGCCGGCGTCCCCGATGACCGGGTCGGCGGGCTTCTTGGTACCGACCTTGACGATCTTGGGCTTGGCCTCGGTGATGACCTCTTCCGAGACCTTCTCGCGGCCGACCTCTTTGCCGTTGCGCTTGGTGACCTTGTAGGTCACGGTCTTCTGGCCCGGGGTGCCCGGGTCCTCGACCTTGGTCTTGCCCTTTTCGAGGTCCGGGTCGTCGACCTTCTGCTCGGGCGGCGCGATTTCCTCGTTCTGCTTGACCATGGTGACGCCGGTCCGGCTGATGTGGACCTCGGCGCCGTCGACCAGCTTGACGTCGAGACCGCCGACGGCCTCGTCGTCCGGGCCGAGGGTCATCCGGAGCTCACCGAGGAATTCCTTGGTGGTGACGGAGTTGGTCTGGACCTTGCGCGGTTCGTTCGCGCCGTCGTAGACCGTGACGTTCTTGAGGGTCTTGACCTCGACGGTGGCGCCTTCGAGGGGCAGCTCGCCGTTCTGCGGGAGCGAAGTCCAGGTGCCGGCCTTGGCGAGGTCGGCGCGACCGAGCTGGTTCAGCGCTTCGCCGAGGTTGGTCGCGCGGACCCAGGATTCCTGCTGAGGCGCGCCGTCGACGATCAGGTTCAGCTTGCGACCGCGCTCCAGCTTGATGACGCCGCCGTCGCCCACCTCGGCCTGAGGCGAGGGCGAGAGCGAGTCGTGCGCGCCGACGGAGAGGCCGGCGTCTTCGAGGACCTCACCGACGGTGTCGCCGAAGCTGTGAACGGTCTGCTGCTTGCCGTCGACGTCGAGCGTGACGCTCTTGTTCATCGCCATCGCGGCCGCGCCGCCACCACCGAGGGTGAGCAGCACCGCCATGACGGTTCCCTTGAGGAAACGCTTCTTCCAGACCCGGGTCGAGTTCGCGATGACCTCGTCCTTGGTCGCGGCCTTCATCGGCGCGCCCGCGGTGCGGTCCTCGGCCAGCTCGTCCGGGATGACGATCGGCGGGAGCATGGTGGTCTCGGCGCTGATGAGGCGGATCAGCTCGTCGACGTCGACGTCGATCTCGGCCATCAGCATGTCGGCGTCGGGGCCGAGCGCGGCCAGGACGTCCTGGTGGGTGATGCGCGGATCGTCGGAGTAGTCCAGCTCGCCGTACTGCGTGTCGCGGTCGAGCACGGCAACCGAACCGGCGGAAGCGAAGGTGTTCGTCTCTGCGCCGAGGCGCGAGCCATCCTGCCTACTGCTACCAGTCACTGGGTCGTTCCCTTTCCCAAGACGTCGAGGAGCTCGACAACCACTCCACTACGTCCTTCGTCTCGATGCGCGCTTCGGCACACCTCTAGAAGTCCGACACCCGCAGCCAGCGCCATCGTCACGGTTCCAGGCCGTACCTCTCCTGGTTCCGCTTCCCCGACGTGCACTGACGTGACTGTGGGCGTAACAGCCGGAAACCGCTTGAGCGGGTCCCGACCGGCACGATCACGGGACAGTAACGAACCTCGCCGGGTTGCGCAAACACCGCCCGGAGTGTCGTGACGTTGGTCACTCATCAGAGTGGACCATTGCTGATCACTAATGTCGCAATCCGTTCAACCGGTTGTGACTGACGGCAATCCGAAGACCCGCTCTGCGGTCGTTCGCACCGATTCGGCCACCTCGTGTACGGCCTCGCCCCTGAGCGAGGCGAGGTGCCGAACCGTGTAGGCGGCGCAGTAGGGCTCGTTCGAACGTCCGCGGAACGGATGCGGGGTCAGGAACGGAGCGTCCGTTTCGACGAGGTACTGGTCCGCAGGGACGATCCGTGCCGCCTCGTGGAGCCCGCGAGCGTTACGGAAGCTGACCGTGCCGGCGAACGAAAGCACGTATCCCGCGTCGACGCACCGGCGCGCGATGTGCTCGTCTCCGGAGAAACAGTGGAAGACGACCTGCTCGGGCGCGCCTTCTTCCTCCAGGATCCGGAGGACGTCGTCGTGGGCGTCTCGATCGTGGATCATCAGCGGTTTGCCGATCCGCTTGGCGAGATCGATATGCCACCGGAAGGCGTCCTGCTGCGCGTCGTGGGACGAGTAGTCCCAGTAGTAGTCGAGGCCGGTCTCGCCGACCGCGACCACTCTGGACTCGTTGGCGAGACGCTCCACTTCGGATTTCTCGGGCTCGCCGAAATCCTTGGTACGCGTGGGATGGATCGCGACGGCGGCCCAGACCCGCGGGTCCCAAGTGGACGCTTGCGCGGCCCAGCGAGCGGCCGCGAGATCGTCCGCGACGGTGATGACCCGGGAGACACCGGCGCGTTCGGCGCGGTCGACCATGGCTGTCACATCAGCCGCGGTGACCGCGCCGCACGCGTCGAGGTGGGTATGCGCGTCCACCACCGAAACCGGCAACCTGTCCGGGATCGGCGGCAGTTCCTTCTTCTCCGCACCCATCAGCTGATCACTTCGAGATCGGGGCCCATTCGGGACCGGTCTCGCCGAGTTCCGGGTCCAGCTTGGCGAACAGCGGGGTCGGCTTCTCCAGCGGCTTGCCGACCTCGATCGGCACAGACTTCCAGCGCGCCTGCTCGGCCTTGTAATCCCCGGTGAGGATGGGGTTGATCCGGCCAGGGATGTCGAGGTCCTCGACTTCCTGAAGCTCGGGCTGGGCCGCCCAGACGCCGGTGCCACCGAGCGCCTCGTGCACCTTCTGCGCCGAGTGGGGCAGGAAGGGGGTCAGCAGCGTGTTGGCGTCCGAGACGACCTGCAGAGCCGTGTGGAGAACGCTGTCGCGCCGGGCGGGGTCGTCCTTGAGCTTCCAGGGCTCCTGGTCCGACAGGTACCGGTTCGCGGCGGTGACCACGCGCATGGCCTCGCTCGCGGCGGCCTTGAACCGTGACCGCTGCAAGTGGGCGCCGGCGGTGTCGAACGCCTTACGGGAGAGCTCCTTGAGCTCCTCGTCGGCGGCCGTGGGGGCGTCGGGACGAGGAATGGCCCCGACGTTCTTGTGGGCCATCGAGATGGACCGGTTGACGAGGTTGCCCCACTCGTTGGCCAACTCGAAGTTGGTCCGGCGAACGAATTCGTCCCAGGTGAAGTCCGTGTCCTGGGTCTCGGGCCCCGCGACCGAGATGAAGTACCGCAGTGTGTCCGGGCCGAAATCGCGCAGGAAGTCGTGGACGTAGATGACCGTGCCGCGCGAGGTCGAGAACTTCGAGCCGCTCATCGTGAGGAACTCGCTGGAAACGATCTCGTCGGGCAGGTGCAGCTTGCCGTACTTGCCCGCGACGCCGCCTCGATCGCCCTCGCCGTTGTGGCCGAAGAGCAGAGCGGGCCAGATCTGGGCGTGGAAGGTGATGTTGTCCTTGCCCATGAAGTAGTAGGAGCGGGCGTCCGGGTTGTTCCACCACTCCTGCCAGGCGTCCGGGTTGCCGGTGCGGCGCGCCCACTCGACGCTCGCCGAGAAGTACCCGATGACCGCGTCGAACCAGACGTAGAAGCGCTTGAGCGGCTGGTCGCGCCAGCCGTCGAGCGGGATCTTCACGCCCCAGTCGAGATCGCGGGTGATCGGCCGCGGGCGCATGTCGTCGATCAGGTTCTTCGTGAAGTTGAGGACGTTCGGCCGCCAGTCGGTCTTGCTCGACAGCCACTTGCCCAGCGTGTCGACGAACGCCGTCAAATCGAGGAAGTAGTGCTCGGTCTCGACGAACTTCGGCGTTTCACCGTTGATCCGGGACTTCGGGTTGATCAGTTCGGCGGCGTCGAGCTGGTTGCCGCAGTTGTCGCACTGGTCGCCGCGGGCGCCGTCGTAGCCGCAGATCGGGCACGTGCCCTCGATGTACCGGTCGGGCAGCGTGCGGCCGGTCGAGGGGCTGATCGCGCCCCGGGTCGTCTTGGGGACGACGTAGCCGTTGCGGTGCAGCGCGAGGAAGATCTGCTGCGTGACCTCGGCGTGGTTGCCCGTGGTGGTGCGGGTGAACAGGTCGTAGGTGAGGCCGAGCCCTTGCAGGTCCTGCCCGATCTGACGGGTGTACTTGTCCGCCGTCTGCTGGGAGGTCATGCCTTCTTTGTCGGCCTGGACGGTGATCGGGGTGCCGTGTTCGTCGGTACCGGACACCATGAGCACCCGGTTGCCGGCCATTCGCTGGTAGCGGGAGAAGACGTCGGACGGGACGCCGAATCCGGACACGTGGCCGATGTGGCGGGGGCCGTTGGCGTAGGGCCAGGCCACCGCAGTCAACACTGGGGTGCTCATGCTTGTTTAGCCTACGGACGTCGTCCAAGGCATTGTTGTCCGGGAGAGGATCGGAGGCCTCGGTGTCCGCCACGCGTCTGCTGGTGCTGGGTGTCGTGCGCATGTACGGGAAGGCACACGGCTACCAGGTCCGGCGCGAGCTTCTTTCGTGGGCGGCGGACAAGTGGGGCAACGTCCAGCCGGGTTCGATCTATCACGCGCTGAAGAAGATGACCGCCGAAGGCCTTCTGGAACAGGTCGAGGACGCCGAGCCGGGCGGCGGGCCCGATCGTGTCGCTTACAGACTGACTGAAGACGGCGAGACCGAGTTCCTCGTGCAACTCGGCAGGGCGTTGTCGAGCGACGACGCGACCGGGTACTCGCTGTCGGCGGCGGTCACTTTCATGCCGACTCTCCCCCGCGCGCAGGTGCTGGCCCTGCTGAAGCAGCAGTTGGCGAACATGGAGGCGCACGCCCAATCGACTCATTACGCCCGTGAACACGCCGTCGACCTGGGGAAACCGCCGCACGTGAGCGAGCTGTACCGCCTGTGGAGCGCGCACGCGGAAGCGAACGTGACCTGGATGCGGGATTTGATCGGCCGTCTCGAAGCCGGCGAGTACGTGATGGCGGGCGAAGGCGACGACGAAGCCGTGTTCGGCGCACCACCCGAGTAATCAAATTTGACTATGGAACGACTCCTAGGGCACAGTGCGTCCTGCCACTAGTCAAACTTGACTAGATGGGCGCCGAAAGGAGTAGACATGATCAAGGCACGCGGCCTTGAGCGGCGTTTCCGCCGCAAGGGCCGCAATGGGGGCGAGGTCCACGCCGTCAAAGGCGTCGATCTCGACGTGTCGGCCGGGGAACTGGTCGGCTTCCTCGGACCGAACGGCGCGGGGAAGACCACGACCCTGCGCATGCTGACGACGCTGCTCAAGCCCACCGCCGGTGAGGCGACGGTCGGCGGCTGCGACCTGCTCGCCGACCCGCTGGGGGTGCGTCGGCGAATCGGCTACGTCGCCCAGGGCGGCGGCACCGCACCGGCGAGCAAGGTCATCGAGGAGATCGAATTCCAGGGCAGGCTGTACCGGATGAGCAAGGCCGACGCGCTCGCACGCGGGGCCGTCCTCGCCGAGCAACTGGACCTGGCCGGGCTCGACCAGCGGATGACTTCGACCCTGTCGGGCGGGCAGCGCCGCCGTCTCGACATCGCGCTCGGGCTGATCCACTCACCCGGCCTCGTCTTCCTCGACGAACCCTCGACGGGGCTCGACCCGCAGAGCCGGGCGAACCTTTGGGACCACATCCGGCGGCTGCGCGACGAGCAGGGCGTCACGGTCTTCCTGACCACGCACTACCTCGACGAGGCCGACGCGCTCTCGGACCGGCTGATCGTCATCGACGACGGGAAGATCGTCGCCGAAGGCACTCCGGACTCGTTGAAGGCGCGGGTTTCCGGCGACAGCGTCGTCATCGGGGTCTCACCGGAGTCGGCGGCCGAGACCGCGGAGGTCGCGGGCCGGCTCGAAGGGGCGCACGAGCTGACCGTCACCGACGGCACCGTGCGGTTCCGCGTCCCGCGCGGCGACACAGCGATGCCCGAACTGCTTCGGGCGCTGGACGCGCGTGGCATCGCGATGGCGTCCATGCAGGTGCACCGGCCGACGCTCGACGACGTCTTCCTGACCCTGACGGGCAGGAGCCTGCGCGACGCCGAAGAAGGCGCATCGGCCGAGGCCGCGGCGGAGAAGGAGGCCACGCATGTTGCATGACACCTGGTTGATCTTCCGTCGCGACATGCTCGCGGCGTTGCGCAACCCGACGTGGCTGGCCATCGGCGTGATGCAGCCGCTGCTCTATTTGTTCTTCTTCGGGCCGCTTCTGGTGAAGTCGCTGAACGCGCAAGGCCTGTCCGATGTGGACGGCTGGATGATCTTCACCCCGGCGATCATCGCGCAGCTCGCGCTGTTCGGTAGCTCTTTCGTCGGGTTCGGGCTCCTCGCGGAGTACCGGATGGGCGTGGTCGAGCGGATGCGGGTCACGCCGGTGAGCCGGGTTGCGCTGTTGCTGGGCAAGGTGCTCGCCAACGCGCTGCAGACCATCGTCCAGGCCCTGCTCATCATCGCGCTGGCGTATCTGGTCTTCGACCTGAACGCGCCGTTCGGTGGTGTGGTGCTCTGCCTGGCGATCGTCTTCCTTTTGGCGATCACGTTGGCGTCGTGCTCGTACGCGCTGGCGTTGACGCTCAAGAGCGAAGATTCCTTCCCGGCTCTGCTCAACGCGGTTCTCATGCCCTTGCTGCTGCTTTCCGGAATCCTGATCCCGATCACCGCGGGCTCGGCGCCGGAGTGGCTGTACACGATTTCCCGCATCAATCCGTTCCGGCACGTGGTGGACGTCGAGCGGAACAGTTTCCGCGGTGACTTCTCGATGGACGCCCTGTTCACCGGGAGTGTCGTGGTGCTGGTCATGGCCGTTCTGGCCATCTGGTGGGGCTCGCGGACGTTCCAACGCGAAAACGCCTGAGACACGCTGTACCGAAAGGTCACCTTGCGGCCGCTCCGCGGACGTAGGGTGACCTTTCGGTCGTACTGGGGCGAAATTCGAGGCAGGTGAGTTCGATCGACCCGGAAGGTGAGCACGGCGTCACCCTGTCCCACCGCGAGACGGTGACGGACTGGGCGGCGGTGCGTGGCGCCGACATCCGGTTCGCTTCGGTCACCATCACCGAAAACACCAACTGGCGGGACGCCGCGGCGGAACGCAATCTCACCGGCGCGCAGCACGCCGGTATCCACACCGGCGCACGGCACTACGCGCGTCCAGGCGCCGTCCACGACCAGGCCGACCATTTCGTGCGGACGGCGAGCGTGCTCGGCGCCTTCTCCCCCGGGTCGCTCGCGCCCGCGCTCGAGGTGGAGGCGCCCAGCGTCGACGACCGGTTCATCAAGGCGTGGATCAAGCACGTCAGGAACGCGGCGCGTGTCGAGCGCGTCCTGGTGTACGCAGGGCTCGACTGCTGGACGAACCGCTTGCACCCGGACAAGTGGGCGGACAGCGAAGTGGTGTTGTGGCTGGTCAGGCACAACGAGATCCCCGGAAGGCCGGGATGGTTCCACTCGCGGCTGGGCTTGCATCAGCACGGTTTCGGCACCGGGCTGCCCGGTGTGGACGGACCGATCGCGCAGGACACCGTGGTCTACCCGTTCAAGCTCACGGATGTGCTTCTGTAGTGCCCATTGCGTGACGACGAGTGTGCACGACGTCACCGCGTGGTCGCGGATCTCACTTTCCGCCCGGCGCGGGTTGCGTTTCCGGCGGTCCGAACGGTGACAATGTCGCGTGCGGTTGATGTGCCGGAGGCTGCGGACGGACGTCGGGCCCGAACGGGCACTGGCGGTCCTCGGTGCACGCGCCGAGAAGCTCGGGCTCGCGCCGCCCGCCGCACTGTGCGGAGAGTGGTTCTCCTCGCGCGCGGTCATCGCGCTCAACGCTTCCCTGACTCCTGTGCGGAACGTTGCGGAAGCGTTCGCGATCCCGGCCCGGCTGCCCGAAGTTCGCGACGCGATACCCGGCGCGGTCGGCGGCGGCTGGTTCGGTTACCTGGGTTATGACCTGACCGATCCCTCCGGCCGGTCCGGGGCGCTTCCTCCGGCCGCATGGGCCTGGGTCGATCGGATTCTCCGGCTGGACGCCGACGGCTCGTGGTGGTTCGAAGCCCTGGTTCACGACGGCGATCCGGATCCGGTCGGGGAAGTGGCCGCGGTGGAATCCGCGCTCGCCGAGGTTCCCGAAGCGACGACTTGGAGTTCCGGCCCGTTGTCGCGCCCGCTTCCGTCGGAGCACTACGACGCGGTCAAAGCCTGTGTGCACGCGATCGAAGCCGGCGAGCTGTTCCAGGCGAACATCTGCGCTCGTTTCAGCGGACGGTTCACCGGCGACCCGATCGCGTTGTTCGCCGAGGGCGCGCGTCGCCTGGGAGCACGCCGGGCGGCGTTCCTCAGCGGCGACTGGGGTTCGATCGTGTCGTTCTCCCCCGAGCTTTTCCTTGCCAGGCATGGGCGGCACGTCCGATCGACGCCGATCAAGGGCACCCTGCCGCGGCGGAACGCCTCCGACGCGCATCTCGCGCAGCGGCTGCGGGAATCCACCAAGGACGTCGCGGAGAACGTGATGATCACCGATCTCGTCCGCAACGATCTCGGGCGGGTGTGCGCCACCGGCACCGTGCGGGTTCCCGAGCTGCTCGCGGTCCGGCCCGCGCCGGGGGTCTGGCATCTGGAGTCCACTGTGGAGGGATCACTCGCCGACGGCGTCGACGACGCGGCACTGCTGGCGGCCACCTTCCCGCCGGGCTCGGTCACGGGCGCGCCGAAGATCCGCGCGCTGGATCTGATCGCCGAACTGGAGCCGGCCGCGCGTGGCGTCTACACCGGCGCGATCGGGCTCGTTTCGCCGATCGCCGGAATGGAACTCAACGTCGCGATCAGAACCTTCGAAATCCACGAAGGCACGATCGCGCTGGGAGTCGGCGGCGGGATCACCGCCGACTCCGACAGCGAAGCGGAATGGCAGGAATGCCTGCACAAGTCCGCTCCGCTGGAGCGCCTGCTCGACTGACTACTCGGTACTACTTGGCAGGATCCAGCAGGAGCTTGCCCATCGTGCCGCGCGAGCGCAGAGCCTCATGGGCGGCGCGTGCGTCGGACAGCGCGTACTCACCGCCGGCGATGGCGCGGACCCGGCCGGCGAGAGCCAGCTCGAAAAGCTCGTCGAGCGTGCGCCCGAAGACGTTCCCGGGGAGCTTGAAGGCGTGCGGCAGCCACATCCCGGCAACGGTGGTGCTGTGCCCGAGAAGGTTGCGGGCTTCGATCGGCTTCGGGTTCTCGCGGCTGGCCATGCCGTAGAACGCGAGGCGGCCGAACGGCGCGAGGGCCGCGATGCTCTGGTCCGTGACCGCGCCGCCGGTCATGTCGAGCACGATGTCGACGCGTTTGCCGCCGTTCGCCTCACGAAGCGCGTCCGTCATGTTCTCGGCGCGCGAATCGATGGCGACGTCGGCGCCGAGTTCGAGGGCGAGCGCGCGCTTCTCGTCGCTGCTGGCAGTCGCGATGACCCGGCCCGCTCCCCAGGCCTTCGCCAGCTGCACGGCGATGGAGCCGACCCCGCCCGCGGCCGCGTGCACGACGACGGATTCGCCGGGTTCGAGGTGGGCGCTCTTGCGCAGCAGGAGCGACGCGGTGGTGCCCTGGACGATGAAGGAGAGCGCGGTCAGGTCGTCGACGCCGTCCGGCACGCCGAAGCTGGTGACCTCGTCGGCGACCGCTCGCTCGGCGTAGCCGCCGCCACCGTTGAGGAGCGCGACGACACGCTTGCCGTCCGCGGTGCGGCCGACGATCTCTCCGCCGGGGACGAGCGGGAGCTTGCTCGGGGCGAGATACGAGTTCTCGGCCTGGTGGGTGTCGGCGTAGTTGACGCCGATCCGGT
This sequence comes from Amycolatopsis sp. PSD-21, assembly GCF_055561455.1. Lineage (NCBI taxonomy): Bacteria > Bacillati > Actinomycetota > Actinomycetes > Pseudonocardiales > Pseudonocardiaceae > Amycolatopsis > Amycolatopsis sp. PSD-21. Next base: position 8,055,624 of record NZ_CM145712.1, read on the forward strand.
CGACCTCGACCAGTTGCTGACCTGGGCCCGGGACGGGCTCGGGGAGGTCGACGAGGTTGAGCACCTCGGGTCCGCCGAATTCGGTCACCTGTACTGCGCGCATCCGCATCCTCCTCGTCGAGATGAGACATTCTTGCATATGTCTCATGCTTGAGACATGCCGTGATATGTTTCACTCATCGAAACCGCACTCGAACGCCAGCTGACCTCACCGCGCCCGGACGCCCTGCGCGCGTTCACGATCGCGCGCGCCCGGTTCCTGGACGGGCGCCGGGTGGACATGGGCGAGCTCGCCGGTGAACTGGGGATCAGCCGGGCGACCCTGCACCGGTGGGTCGGCGGCCGGGATCAACTGCTCGGCGAGATCCTGTGGTCGATGACCGTCGAGGTCTTCGAAGCGCGCGCTTCGGGCAAGCTCGGCCGCGGCGCGGAAGGGATCGCGGAACTCGTCGGCACCTTCGTCCGGACCGTGAACGGCTCGAAACCGTTCCGGGAGTTCCTGCGCAACGAGCCCGAGCGGGCGCTGCGGATCCTCACGACGAAGGCCAGCGTGGTGCAGAGCCGCGCGATCGCCAAAATGCGCGAATTCCTCGACGAGGAGGTCACGGCCGGGCGGCTCACGCCACCACTGCCGGTCGAGGACCTGGCCTACCTGCTGGTGCGGATCGGCGAGTCCTTCATCTACACGGACGTCATCACCGGCGCGGAGCCCGATGCCGTGAAGGCACACGCGGCCGTGACGGCCCTGCTCTCCTAGCTCTTCCGGGACGCGAGAACAGCGTCGTAAAGCTCCTTTTTCGACACTCCCGCGGCTTCGGCGACCTCGGCGGCAGCTGACTTCAGGCGCTCACCCGCCGAGACACGCGACGCGACCTCCGAGACCAGGTCCCCGACGCTCACCGAACGCGGCGGCGCGCCGGCGAGGACGACGGTGATCTCGCCTTTGACCCCGTCGGCGGCCCAGGCCGCCAGATCCGGCAGATTGCCGCGTTTGACCTCTTCGTAGGTTTTGGTCAGTTCACGGCAGACGGCGGCGCGCCGGTCGGGCCCCAGGACCTCGGCGGCGTCGGCGAGAGTGCTCGCGAGACGGTGCGGAGATTCGAAGAACACGGCCGTGCGGGGCTCGTCCTTCAGCGAACCGAGCCATTTCGCGCGTTCGCCGGGCTTGCGCGGGGCGAAACCTTCGAAACAGAAACGGTCACAAGGCAGGCCGGAGAGCGCCAGTGCCGTGGTCACCGCCGACGGGCCGGGCAGGCAGGTCACCGGCACGTCCGCCTCGACGCAGGCCGCCACCAGGCGGAACCCGGGATCCGAGACACTCGGCATGCCGGCGTCGGTCACCAAGACCACCGTTTCGCCCGCTTGGAGCGATTCGAGCAGTTTCGGCAGGCGAGCCGTCTCGACGTCTTCGTAGAAGCTGACGACGCGCCCGACCGGAGAGACGTCGAGAGCCGCGGTGAGGGAGCGCAGACGACGGGTGTCTTCGGCGGCGATCACGTCGGCCGTCGCGAGGGCTTCGGACAGGCGCGGCGAAGCGTCACGGACGTCTCCGAGCGGGGTGGCTGCCAGCACGAGGCGTCCTTCGGTCATTCCCGAAGGTTAACCGGTTCGCAGATCCGGACACCGAGTTCACTCTTCCGCCCGTAGGATCATGCCCCGTGACCGCACTGCTGACCCGGGACAACGAGAGCGTGCGGCCGGATCCGGTCGACGCGCTCAGGCCACCGAGTGACCGGGAGGCCACCCTCCTCGGCCGCGGCATGCCGACCGATCGCCTGCGCGGCTGGATCGTCACGCTGGTGCTGACGCTCATCGGCGGCATCGTCCGGATCCAGAACCTGGGAACGCCCACGGACAAGGGCACGCCCGTCTTCGACGAGAAGCACTACGTCCCCCAGGCGTGGCAGATGCTGCGCAACGGCGGTTACGAGGACAACTACGGTTACGAACTGATCGTCCACCCGCCGCTGGCGAAGCATCTCATCGCGATCGGCGAATGGCTGTTCGGTTACAACGCCTGGGGCTGGCGGATCATGCCCGCGCTGGCGGGCACGCTGATCGTCTTCCTCATCATCCGGATCGCCCGGCGCCTCACCCGCTCGACCCTGCTCGGCGCGGTCGCGGGAATCCTGGTGATCAGCGACGGCGTCCTGCACCTGCAGTCCCGCATGGGGATGCTCGACATCTTCATCGCGTTGTTCGTCCTCGCCGCGTTCGCCTGCGTGCTGTGCGACCGCGACCAGGTGCGGCAGCGGCTCGCCGTGGCCGTCCGTGAAGGCTGGATCGACGAGTCCCGCTTCGGCCCGAAGCTGGGTTTCCGGTGGTGGCGGTTCGCCGGCGGCCTGATGATCGGGCTGACCTTCGGCGTCAAGTGGTCGGCGCTCTACTACATCGCCGCGTTCGGCCTGCTCACCGTTTTCTTCGACGTCGCCGCGCGCCGGGCGGCCGGGGTGCGGCGGCCGTGGGTCGGCACCCTGCGCCGCGACGTGCTGCCCGCGCTGTGGGCGATCGTCGTCATCCCGGTCCTGGTGTACCTCGCCTGCTACTGGGCCTGGTTCGCGAGCGAGACCGCGACCGACCGCAACTACGTGGCGATCAAGGACATCGATCCCGGGTTCTGGGCCTGGATGCCGCCGGCGTTGCGGTCGCTCGGCGACTACACGATGAACGTCCTCGACTTCCACGCGAACCTGGTGACGCCCAAGGACAAACCGCATCCCTGGGAGTCGAAGCCGTGGACCTGGCCGATGGGCCTGCGGCCGATGCTCTACGCGTACGCGGGCGGCACCGACGCGACCGGCTGCGGCGAGTCGACCTGTGTGCGGGCGACGATGCTGATCGGCACGCCCGCCATGTGGTGGCTGGCCCTGCCGATGCTCGGCTGGAGCGTGTGGCGGTCGGTCTTCCGCGCGGACTGGCGCTACGCCGCCGTGCTCGTCGGTTACCTGGCCGGGTTCCTGCCGTGGTTCACCAACCTCGACCGCCAGATGTACTACTTCTACGCGACGCCGCTGGCGCCGTTCCTGGTACTGGGGTTGACGCTGGTTCTCGGGCAGATCCTCGGCAGCGCGAAACGCGGGTTCGAGCGCCGGGGCACCGGCATGCTCGTCGTCGCCCTCTACGTGGGCCTGGTCGTGGCCAACTTCGCCTGGTTGTGGCCGATCCTCAACGGCAACGCGATCACCAACGACCACTGGAACGCCGAATTGTGGCTGCCGTCCTGGCGGTGACCACGACCGGTTGCGCGAAGGCCCAGCGAGGCGCCTGAAAGCGACTTAGACTCCCGTCCGAATTGAGGATTTCTGGGGGTCGTCATGTCTCGTTGGCCGGTTCTCGTGGCCGTTGCCCTGCTGCTCACCGGGTGTTCAAGCGCCATCGACGGAAAAGCTTTCCGCGAAGGCTCGGCACCGGGCGCGAGCGATACGAAGTTTCCGCGCTACACACCGCCCGCCGACGGGTCGGGGTTCAGCGATCAGGTGCTCGACCAGCCGCTGGCCCTGCCCGTGAAACAGGGCGAGGAAGGCTGTGACTGGCTGGAGTCGATCAAACCGGATCTCCAGCCGCTCGGTCTCGTGAGCACGAAGGGCGTGCTCAGCGGTTGCCAGTTCGTGTTCCCGAACAACAAGGGCGCGCAGGTGCACGCCTACAGCCCGTACAGCTGGATCACGCAGGACTCCCCGGTGATGGAGCCGGTGGAGATCGCCGGGATCAAAGGCCGGACCTACGCCTTCGACCCGGAACCGGCGACGTTCTGTTCGGTCAACATGGACGTCCGCGCCTACGCCTCGATCGCTGTCGATGCCTACGACGTCGACAACGACGAAGGGGGCACTCGCGCGGAGCACTGCGAGCTGGCGAAGAAGGTCGCCGAAGTAGTGCTGAAGAAGTTCGTCCCGCTCGCCGGTGGCAAACCGGCGCCGAGCACCGTTCAGGAGCCTCCCGCCGAAGCGCTGAAGAACGCCGACATCTGCGAAGTCGTCAAGTTCACTCATGCGAATTACGCCGGAGTCAACGCGGGCCGCGAAGGCGCTCAGAAGGGCGAAGGGCCACTTGGACCGACATGCACCCACGAAGTCGCCTACGCGAAGGCCGTCGGGATGTACACGAACGGCACGGGCGGCCTGGAAACCGTGCCGCCGAAAGCGGGCGCGGAGGTGCGGAACGGGCAGTTCGGCACCTTGAAGGCCAGGTTCGAGCAGACCGCGGAGTCCTGCGCCCTGAGCGTCCAGCTGAGCAACGGACAGGTCGTGCAGGTCGACTTCATCGGCAAGAAGAAGGAAGCGATGCCGCGGACCTGCGTCTCCGCTCAGCTCATCTTGTCGGTGTCGATGCTGGCCTTGATCACGGGCGACTCCTGATTTCTCCGATTCAAGTGTGACACTTGCCTTCGAGTTGTTACTCTTCGCTGGTCAACAGCAGCTCGACAGGGGGCATCATGACGATCCGACCGCTCGGAGCGGCCTGTGCGGCCGCGGCGTTGTTCTTGATCGCGGGATGTGAGGAGCAGACGCCGGGCGCCGCGTCGCCGCAGACTTCGGCCGTTCCGAGCACCTCGGAGGCGCCGGCCAGCAGCAGCGCACCGCCCAGCACTTCGAAGCCTTCGGCGGTCGCGTCCGACGTGACCAAACCCGCCACCGGCGGCTCGGTGGCGCAGACCCCGGACGGGGCTGCGAGCGTGATGGAGGAGTATCACCACGCTCTGGGCGAGAAGGACCTCGACACCGTTTGCCGGATCACCGCGCCGGCGTTCGACGGCGGGATGAAGGAATGCCGGAGCCTCACCCCCGTGCAGTTCGGGATGCTCTCGGCCGACGACGTCAAAAAGCTGAAGTCGACCCGCGTCGACCGGTCGAAACTGCAGAGCAAGGGGCCGGACAAGGTCCTCGTGCCGCCGGGCGCGATCAGCCCGCAGATCGCGATGATGGCCGCGCAGCCCAAGACGTTCACCATGGCCTGGCGCGGCGGCACCTGGGTGGTCATCGACTGAGGGAGAGCAAGGGACCTTTGCTAGCGTTCGTTAGCACACTAACTAACGGTAGCAAAGGTCCCTTGCTCTCTTTTCGCAGGTCAGCGCGGGTGACGCTGAGGCTGGGCCTGCTTGTGCGGCTGCTGGTGGGGCTGCGGTTGCGACTGCGGAGGGCGGCGCGGCACGATCTGCGTCACCGGGCCGTCCGGCGACTTGCCCGCGCGAGCGAGCCAGCCCTCGACGTCACGCCGCACGGCGGTGAGCGTCGGACGACGGCGGGGCTCCTGGTCGAGCGACGCGATGAGGATCCGGGCGTGCGCGCTGCGGTTCGGCAGCTTCGACACCGGTTCGGCGCGGGCGGCGGCCATCAGCGCGGCCATCGGGGTCTCCCGGGTGCCGCGCGGAGGCTGGCCCGAGAGCGCGTAGCTGACCGTCGCGGCGAGTTGCCAGGCGTCCGACGCCGGGCTGGCCGGTGAGCCCATCGCCTGCTCGGGAGCGACGAAGTCCGGCGTGCCGATCATCATCCCGGTCGCGGTCATCTTCGAGTCGCCCTGGCTGCGGGCGATGCCGAAGTCGATGAGGTGGGCGAGCCCGTTGCGGTCGAGGATGATGTTCGACGGCTTGAGGTCCCGGTGCAGCACACCCTTCTCGTGCGCCGCGGCGAGCGCGCCGGCCATGGTCGACCAGAGCCGTCCGGCGGCGATGTCGTCGAGCGGGCCCTGCGAGTCGACGATCTCGGCCAGCGAGCGCCCTTCGAGGTACTCCATGACCAGCGCGAGCCCGTCGGGTTCCTCGACGAGGTCGTACACCTTCACGCAGTTGGGGTGGTTCACCACGGCCAGCGCCCTGGCCTCGCGCTGCATGCGCTCTTCGGTGTCCCGGTCCGGCGCGTGCGCGATCTTCAGCGCGACCGTGCGGTTGAGCTGGGTGTCGACCGCTTCCCACACGGTGCCGAAGCCACCGTGGCCGAGCCGGCGGACCCGCTTGTAGCGGCTGCCGCCGGAGTTGCGGGAACCCGGCGGCGCCGGGACCGGCCCCGGGACCGCGGCGAGCGCGGGAGGTTCGGGCGCCTGCGCCAGCGCGGTCGCCGGGTACTGCTTGGCGGGAGGGGGCGGCAGCTGCGGCTGCGGCTTCGGGGCGGGAGGCTCCGGGCGGTACGGCTCGATCTTCTGCCGGGGCTGCGGGTCGGGCCGGTTGATCACCGACCACGGCGGCGGGCCCACGAGCGCGACCGGGATCAGGCCCAGCACGCTGAACGGCAGGAAACCGAGCCAGAAGTGCACGGCCGTGTTCGCGCCCATGCCGACGCTCGCCAGCACCATCAGCACGAACGGGATCCAGAAGAACCGCGAAGGCCACTTCGGGCCGCGACGGAACGCGGTGCGCGCCTGCAGCATCACGAACAGCAGCGACAGCGCCGGCAACCCGACCAGCAGGATCAGGTAGAAGATGTAACTGAGCTGCATCCCGTTCGGGTAGAACAGCACCTCGTACACGTTCTGGCCGCGGCCGAGGTACTCGCTCTGCTTCCCGATCAGCGGGCTGTAATCGGCGTTGAAGGTCGCCAGATCACTGCTGGAGAAGCCGGACTTACCGCCCGATTTGGACGCGGCCTCCTGATACGTCTGCGAAACCCCGGTGGCCAGCAGCCACGGCAGCAGGAAGACGGCGACGACGCCGATCCCGCCGAAGATGGACAGGGTCACCACGTCGTAGCGGTTGCCGGTGCCTTTGCGGATGATCGCGACGACCATCGCTCCCAGTGCGGGCAGCAGCGCGACCAGCGCTCCCGCGGTGCTCGTCGCCCACACCCAGTCCCCAGGCCAGATCCCTGGTCCGAACAGGCTGTGCGCGAACGAAAGCAGCGCGCTCGCTAGTCCCATGGACCCTGCTCCCCTCGCTCGGTTAGGCCGTTTCCGGCGGTTTTTCCCCTAGTCCAGCTTAGGACGCTCCATGCCCGCACAGGGTTGCCGGGTTGTCGCGGCCGTCTCTCCGCCGTTACCACCGGGCATCGGCCCGGCCGGAAGTCCATGATGGGGTCCGGTACCCGAACGCGAAGGAGCATTCGATGCACGCCGAGTCGTACCAGCGGAGCCTCGAAGACCCGGAGGGTTTCTGGCTCGAAGCCGCGCAGGCGATCGACTGGACCCGTCCGCCGACGCGGGCGCTCGACGCGTCGAAGGCGCCTTTCTACCGCTGGTTCCCGGACGGCGAACTGAACACCGCGTTCAACGCGCTCGACCGGCACGTGCGGGACGGCCGCGGCGAGCGGACGGCGCTGATCTGGGATTCTCCCGTCACCGATTCGGTCCGCCGGTTCACCTACGCGGAGCTGCTGGACGAAGTCGCGCGTTTCGCGGGCGCGCTCGCTTCTCTCGGCGTCGGGAAGGGCGACCGCGTCATCGTGTACATGCCGATGGTCCCCGAGGCCGCGGTCTCGATGCTGGCCTGCGCCCGGCTCGGCGCGGTGCACTCGGTGGTCTTCGGCGGCTTCGCGCCCAAGGAGCTCGCGGCCCGGATCGAAGACGCGAAACCCAAGGTCATCGTGGCCGCTTCCTGCGGGATCGAGCCGACGCGGGTCGTCGAGTACAAACCGATCATCGACGAGGCGCTCGCGGGCACGGTCCATCAACCGGACAAGGTCGTGATGCTGCAGCGGGAGCGTGCCCGCGCCGAACTTGGCGAACGCGACGCCGACTGGGCCGAACTCGTCGCGAAGGCCTCCCCCGCCGATCCGGTGCCGGTCGCGGCCACCAACCCGCTGTACATCCTGTACACCTCCGGCACCACGGGGAAGCCGAAGGGCGTCGTGCGCGACACCGGCGGGCACGCGGTCGCGCTGGCCTGGTCGATGGGCGCGATCTACGACATCCAGCCCGACGACGTCTGGTGGACGGCGTCCGACGTCGGCTGGGTCGTCGGCCATTCCTACATCGTGTACGCGCCGCTCCTGATCGGGGCGACGACGGTCATGTACGAAGGCAAACCTGTAAATACCCCGGACGCGGGAGCGTTCTGGCGCGTCATCGCCGACCACGGGGTAAAGGCGTTGTTCACCGCGCCGACGGCGTTGCGGGCGATCAAGAAGGTCGATCCGGACGCGGCCGAAATCGAAAAATACCAGCTCAGCGGATTCAAGACGTTGTTCATGGCCGGGGAACGGCTCGACCCGGAGACCTATCATTGGGCGCACGGGAAGCTCGGGGTGCCGGTGATCGACCACTGGTGGCAGACCGAGACCGGCTGGCCGATCGCGGCGAATCCGCGCGGACTGGAACCGATGCCGGTCAAACCCGGTTCCGCGACGAAACCGGTACCGGGCTGGGACGTGCGGATCCTGGACCAGGCGGGCGACCCGCTCCCCGCCGGCCAGGAGGGCGCCATCGCCATCAAGCTGCCGCTCCCGCCGGGTTCGCTGCCGACGCTGTGGCAGGACGACGAGCGGTATCGCGAGGCGTACCTTTCGCGGTACGAAGGCCACTACCTGACGGGTGACTCCGGATACGTCGACGAAGACGGCTACCTGTTCGTCATGGGCCGCACCGACGACGTCATCAACGTCGCGGGTCACCGGCTTTCGACCGGTTCGATGGAGGCCGTGCTGGCGTCGCACCCCGCCGTCGCCGAATGCGCGGTGATCGGCGTCCGTGACCAGCTGAAGGGGCAGCTTCCGCGCGGTTTCGTGGTGCTGAAGTCGGGCACCGACGTCGACGCGGAAACGCTCAAGGCCGAGCTGGTCGCGCTGGTGCGGCGGGACATCGGCCCGGTCGCGGCGTTCCGTGACGTGTCCATTGTGGACGCGCTACCGAAGACGCGGTCGGGGAAGATCCTGCGCAAGACCATGCGCGGGATCGCCGACGGCCGTGACGAACAGGTGCCGTCGACGATCGAGGACGCGAGCGTTCTCGATGCCCTGAAAGCGGTTCTGCGCGGCGAGTGACCGGTGATCGGTACGGCGTACTGGTCCGATCGGGTGTTGTCGCGTTTGCCCTATTGGTCTATACCTTCTCAGGGAAGAGAGTCTCCAGGTATCCGACCGGAGGTGCTCCATGAGTAAACGCCTGTCCAGAACCGTGCTCGGCGTGGCGGTCCTGAGCCTCGTGACGCTCGGCCTGCCCGCGACGGCGAGCGCGGGGCAGCACGTCAAGGCCGAACGGACCGTCGCCGACGTCGTCCCGGCGCCGGTGGACGCGAAACCCGATCCCCGCTCCGACTTCCGGCTCGGTCCCGCGACCGTCATCCGCACCGACCGCGAAGGCAGGCAGGTCGCCGAGTACCTGGCAGGCCTGCTCCGGCCCGCCACCGGCTACCGGCTGCCCGTCGTCAGCGGTCACCGCGGCGGCGGCCCCGCCATCTCGCTCGAGACCGGCCACGCGAGCGGCCGTGTCGGCGCCGAGGGCTACCAGCTCAAGGTGTCGCGTTCCGGCGTGTCCTTGAAGGCGAACACCGACGACGGCCTGTTCCTCGGCGTGCAGACGCTGCGCCAGTTGCTCCCGTCCGCGATCGAGGCGAAGACCGTCCAGAAGCGCTCGTGGGTGGTCTCGGGCGGCACCGTGCTCGACTACCCGCGCTTCGGGTACCGCAGCGCGATGCTCGACGTCGCCCGGCACTTCTTCACGCCGGACCAGGTCAAGCTCTACATCGACCAGATCGCCCAGTACAAGATCAACAACCTCCACCTGCACCTGAGCGACGACCAGGGCTGGCGGATCGAGATCAAGAGCTGGCCGAAACTGGCGACCGTGGGCGGCCAGACGGCCGTCGGCGGCGCTCCCGGCGGCTACTACACGCAGGAGCAGTACAAGGACCTGGTGCGCTACGCGGCTTCGCGGCACATCACGATCGTTCCCGAGATCGACATGCCGGGGCACACCAACGCGGCCCAGTATTCCTACGCCGAACTGAACTGCGACGGCAAGCCGATACCGCCGCGCACGGACATCGAGGTCGGCTACAGCTCGCTGTGCATCGGCAAGGACATCACCTACAAGTTCGTCGACGACGTCATCCGCGAACTGTCGGCGATCACCCCCGGGAAGTACATCAACATCGGCGGCGACGAGGCCCACTCGACCACGCCGGAGGACTACCAGACCTTCGCCACGAAGGTGCATCCGATCGTCGCGAAGTACGGCAAGACGATCACCGGCTGGCACGACATCGCCAAGACGAAACCGCCGGTTTCGGCCGTCCCCCAGTTCTGGGGCACGACAGGGACGGACGCCCACGTGGCCGAAGCGGCGGCGCGGGGCAACAAGATCCTGATGTCGCCCGCGAACAAGGCGTACCTGGACATGAAGTACCACCCGCAGACGCCGCTCGGGCTGAGCTGGGCCGGGCTGATCGAGGTCAAGACCGGTTACGACTGGGACCCGGCGACTTATCTGCAGGGCGTGACGGAGAAGAACGTCATCGGCGTCGAGGCTCCGCTGTGGTCGGAAACGCTGATCACCAGTGACCACATCGAGTTCATGGCGTTCCCGAGGCTTCCCGGATACGCCGAGATCGGCTGGTCGCCGAAGGACTCCCGCACCTGGGACGCCTACCGGCTTCGGCTGGCGAAGCAGAGCCCGCGGTGGGTTCAGCAGGGCATCGACTTCTATCGGTCCACGCAGGTCGACTGGAAGTAGCGCGCCATGAACGGTCCGTTCCTTGCGAAATTTGCAAGGAACGGACCGTTCATCGCACGGCCGCGGCGTCGAGACGGGCGGTGATGGCGGCCCGGGCCAGCGCATAGGGTTCCGTGCCGCCGAACATCACCGAATCGGCGTTCGCGGCCCGCCCGAGCGCGTTCAGCTCGAAGGCCAGCCGGTTCACGTCGACGGACTCACGCAGATGCCCGGCCTTACGCGCCTCGACGGCGGTGGACCGGATGAACTGGGCGAAAGCGCGGCTCGCGTTCGCGACGGCGTCGTGGACCCGGCCGGTCCGCGCGTCGAATTCGGCGCCGGTGTTGAAGAAGAAACAGCCGCCTGGGAACACCCGACGCTCCGAGTAGTCGAGCCAATTCGCGCACAGCGCCCGCAACCGCTCGATCCCTTGCTCGACCTTCAGCGTCGGCTCGACGACGTTCTCCGCGAAGATCGCGCTCGCCGTCTCGACCGCCGCGAGCTGCAGTTCCTCCTTGGAACCGAACAACGCGAAAACCCCGGATTTGCTCAATTCCAGTTCGGCGGCGAGCCTGCCGAGGGACAACCCGTCGAGCCCTTCGACGGACGCGATGTCGACGGCGCGCCGGAGCACGATCCGCCTCGTCGCGTCACCGCGGGCCACCCGGCCGTCAACCGGCATTCCGCTCCTCTCGCCGCTTCTTCGCCGATTCCAGGCCGTCACGGTACTGCCGGGTGAGCGCCGGCGCCGCGAGCACCCGGTCCAGCAGCGACCAGTACGCGTCACGGCGCTCGTCGTCCAGCTGGGCGACATTCGTGAACGACGCGACGTAGACCTCGGCGATCGTCGGGCTCGCGAGATCGCGTTCTTCGAGCGTCATACGTCCCGACGTGGGGACCTCGCCCGTCCGGAGCACCCGCAGGTACCAGCCACTGCGTCCGGAATCGATCATCGCCGGGATGACGTCCTTGCGCCCGGTCTTCATCGCGAGCTTGAAGCACGGCGTGCGCGGCTGGGAGACCTGGACCAGCGCGTTTCCCCACGCCCAGACGTCGCCGACGCGCACGTCGTATTCGTCGGCGCCCGTCACCGACGCGTTCTCCCCGAAATCGCCCGCGACCACCGGGAAGCCCTGCTCGGCCCAGGCCGGGTAGTGCGTCGCCGGATAGACGTAAACCGCTTTGTCGACACCGCCGTGGACACTTCGGTCCGCTTGGTCGTCACCGGCCAGATTGATCTCGTCCAAGCGCAAAGACGCCGCTTCCACCCGCGACTTCGCGATGGCGCTGTACACCGGGACGTCGCGCTTGATCCCCAGCACCGACGGCCGCCCGACGAAGACCTCGTTCACTTCGAGAGTGCTCACACCCTAGAAGATAGCACGATCGTTCGTATACATTGCCGCCATGGATCTCATCTCACTCACGACAAGAGCCCATCGCGCCGCCGGGACCACGATCGCCGGAATCGGCGCGGACGACTGGGACCGCTCGACCCCCTGCGCCGAGTGGACCGTCCGCGACATCGTGAAACACCTGATCGAGGGGCACGATTCCCGCACCGCGCAGGCGACCGGCCGCCCGATGAAACCCCGGCCGTCGGCCGACGACGACCTCGCCAGGTCCTACGAAGAGAGTTCCGCCGAGTTCCTCGCGGCCTTCGACGGCGAAGCGCCGGAGAAGACCTTCGACTTCGGGAGCTTCGGCAAGCTCCCCGGGAAGAACGCGCTGGCCGTACTGTTCGTCGACACGCTCACCCACCACTGGGACCTCGACACCGCCCTGGGCCGCGAGCACCACTGGGACGACGAGCTCGCCGAGGCCGCGTTGAAAGTGGCGAGCCGCTACCCCGACGTGATGCCGGTACGCGGGCCCGGCGGCGCCTTCGACCACGCTGTCGAGGCACCGCCGGGCGCCGGACCGGGCGACCGGCTCATCGCGTTGCTGGGCCGTTCAGCTCGGCCGACTCGGCATCGCTGAACAGCCGGGAGCGGACCAGGAAGCGGACCCCTTCGGGCGCCTCCAAGGAGAATCCGCTCCCCCGGCCCGGAACGACGTCGATGGTCAGATGCGTGTGCTTCCAGTACTCGAACTGGGGACCCGACATCCACACCGGAACGTCGTCGATGCCCTCGACGCTCAGGTCACCAAGGTGGACGTCGGACGCCCCGGTGCGGAATTCGCCCGCCGGGTAGCACATCGGGGCGCTCCCGTCGCAGCATCCGCCGGACTGGTGGAACATCACCGGTCCCCTGCGCGACACCAGCCGCCGCAGCAGCTCCGCGGCGGCCGGTGTCAAGCCGACCCGCTCGGCCATCAGAAGAACCCGAGCGCACTGTCCGAATAGGACACGAGCATGTTCTTGGTCTGCTGGTAGTGGTCCAGCATCATCTTGTGGTTCTCGCGCCCGATCCCGGACGCCTTGTAACCGCCGAAGGCCGCGTGCGCCGGGTACGCGTGGTAGTTGTTGACCCACACCCGGCCCGCCTGGATGTCGCGGCCGGCGCGATAGGCGGTGTTGCCGTCGCGCGACCAGACACCGGCGCCGAGGCCGTACAGCGTGTCGTTGGCGATCTTCAGCGCGTCGGCGTAGTCGTCGAACCTCGCCACCGAGACGACCGGGCCGAAGATCTCCTCCTGGAAGATCCGCATCTTGTTGTCGCCCTCGAAGACCGTCGGCTGCACGTAGTAGCCGCCGGACAGTTCGCCGCCGAGGTCGCTGCGCTCGCCACCGGTGAGGATCTTCGCGCCTTCCTTCTGCCCGATGTCGATGTAGGAAAGGATCTTCTCCAGCTGGTCGTTGGAGGCCTGCGCGCCGATCTGCGTCTCGGTGTCGAGCGGGTGCCCCTGCTTGATCTTCTTGACGCGCTCGACGGCGTCGCCGAGGAACCGGTCGTAGATCCCGGACTGGATCAGCGCCCGCGACGGGCAGGTGCAGACCTCGCCCTGGTTCAGCGCGAAGAGCGCGAAGCCTTCCTGAGCCTTGTCGTAGAACGCGTCGTTGGCCGCGGCGACGTCGTCGAAGAAGATGTTCGGGCTCTTGCCGCCGAGTTCGACGGTCACCGGGATGATGTTCTCGCTGGCGTACTGCAGGATCAGCCGTCCGGTGGTGGTCTCGCCGGTGAAGGCGACCTTCCGCACGCGGTTGCTCGACGCGAGCGGCTTGCCGGCCTCGACGCCGAAACCGTTGACGATGTTCAGCACGCCCGGCGGGATCAGATCGCCGATGAGCGACATGAGCAGATGGATCGACGCCGGGGTCTGCTCGGCGGGTTTGAGCACGATCGCGTTGCCCGCCGCGAGCGCGGGCGCGAGCTTCCAGACCGCCATCAGCAGCGGGAAGTTCCACGGGATGATCTGGCCGACGACGCCGAGCGGCTCGTGGAAGTGGTAGGCGACGGTGTTGTCGTCGATCTGGGAGATTCCGCCCTCCTGGGCGCGCAGGGCGCCGGCGAAGTAGCGGAAGTGGTCGATCGCTAGGGGGATGTCGGCGGCGAGGGTCTCGCGGACCGGTTTGCCGTTCTCCCACGATTCGGCGACGGCGATCGCCTCGAGGTTCTGTTCCATCCGGTCGGCGATCCGGAGCAGCACGTTCGCCCGCTCGTCCACCGACGTCCGGCCCCAGGCCGCGGCCGCGCCTTCGGCCGCGTCGAGCGCGCGGTCGATGTCGGCGGCGGTGCCGCGGGCGACCTCGGTGAACACCTGTCCGGTCACCGGGGTCGGGTTCTCGAAGTACTGACCGCTCGCGGGCGGTACGTACTCGCCTCCGATGTAGTGGTCGTAGCGCGACTCGTAGCTGACGACGCTGCCTTCGGTGTTCGGTGCCGCGTACTTGGCCATCTTTCCTGCCTCATCGCTAGGGGTGACGGATGACGGCGAAGCTAGGGCGGGGGAGGTTGCACGCACGTTGCAACGAAGTGAGCGCGGTCACCTATCCTCGGAAACGTGGCGGAGCTGCCCGGAGGTGAAGCGTCGCCGCGTGACCCTCAGGCGTACGCGCGGCTGCTGAAGGATGTCCATGACGCCGTCCTCTCCGGTGTTCCCGCGCCGCGTTCCCCCAGGTCGATCGTGTCGGCTTCGTGGAATCGCTCGCTCGCCGCGCGCGTCGATCCGGACAAGGGCGTCGCGCCGCTGGTCTACGACTCCGGTGAAGTGAGCGGCCTGCGGGAGGAGCATCCGCTGGCGCCGGTGCTGCCGATCCTGCGGCAGACGCTGGTGAGCATCGCCGACGACGCCGAGCACATGATGATCGTGACCGACGCGGCCGGGCACATCCTGTGGCGCGAGGGCGCGGCGGGCGTGCTGCGGCGCGCGGACGGCGTGATGCTCGCCGAAGGCACCCGATGGAGTGAAGACGTCATCGGGACGAACGCGATGGGCACCACGCTCGCCACCGGGGAACCGGTGCAGATCTACTCGGCCGAGCACCTGGTGCGCACCTATCACGGCTGGACCTGCGCGGCCGCGCCCGTGCGCGACCCCGAGTCCGGTGCGCTGCTCGGGTCGATCGACGTCAGCGGCCCGCTGCGCACGGTCCATCCCGCGATGCTCGCGCTGGTGACGGCGGCCGCGCAGCTCGCCGAAGGCCAGTTGCGGGCCCGGCTCGCGATGCGCGACGAGCTGTTGCGGGCCGCGAACATGACTCACCTGGAAGCGTTGCGCGGCGCGCCGGGCGCCCTGCTTTCCGCGAAGGGCCGCGTGCTGGCGGCCGAAGCGTGCGGCGATCTTCCCTCCACTGTGGACATCCGGCCCGGCGGCGGCGCGGTCACCCTGCCCGACGGGCGGCTCGGCACGGTGGAGCCGTTGAGCGAGGGCTATCTGCTGCGCCTGCGGAACCGGGCCCCGTCGAGGCGTCCGCGGCTCGCGCTGGAGTTCCTCACCGACGGACCGCCGACGACCACAGTGGACGGTCGCGACGTGCCATTCACGTTGCGGCACGCGGAGATCCTCACACTGCTCGCGCTGCATCCGGGCGGCCTCTCGGCGGAGCGGCTGGCCCTGCTGCTCTACGGCGAGAGCGGCAACCCGGTGACCGTCCGCGCGGAGATCCACCGGCTGCGGACGCAGCTCGGGTCCGACATCGTGCAGACGCGGCCTTACCGGCTTTCCGCCGAGGTCGACGCCGACTTCCTGCGCGTCCGAGCGGCGCTCAAACGAGGCGACGTCGCCGGGGCCGCGAACGCGTTCCGCGGTCCGTTACTGCCCGAATCGGAGTCGCCCGCCGTGCGCGAAGAACGCGAATCGGTCACCGCGTCGGTCCGGCGGGTCGTCCTCGGCAGCGGGGACGCCGCGGCGCTGTGGTCGTACTGGGAGACCCCGACCGGGGCCGACGACCTGGAGATCGTCGACGCGCTGTGCCGGGTGCTCCCCGAGGGCGATCCGCGACGCGCCGTCGCCTTCACGCATCGGGCCCGCGTCCTGTCCGGGCGGCCTTGACGGCTGCTCGTTCGATCCGGTCTCGCCTGGCCTCCCAGAAGGCCTCGTCGCGCTCCTCTCTGGCCGCCTCGGTCGAGCCGTCCAGCTGCTCGCGCAGGATGTCGGCGTGCCCGGCGTGGCGGGCGGTCTCGGTGAGCATATGGACCAGGACGGCGAACAGGGTCACCCGCGGCCGCGGCCACCAGGGCACGTGACCGGGCGAATCGAGGGCCAGAGCCGCGATCGTCGCGTCGGAGTGCGCCCACGCGCGCCGGTAGCGAGCGACGACCTCCTCGCGGGTCTCGTGCTCGGTGACCCACAGGTCGGTGCCGCGCTGCCCGAGGTCGTCCCATCTGGGCAGGGGTTCGGGGAAAGGCCGGTCGAAGACCTCGCCGAAGTACCGGGATTCCCAGAGCGCCAGGTGCTTGACCAAACCGAGCAGGTTCGTGCCGGTCCGGGTCAGGGGACGGCGGATCTCGTACTCACCCAGTCCTTCGATCTTCTGGAGCAGCACCTCGCGGAGCTCTCGCAGATCGCCGTGCAGGTGCTCCTTCGCGACGTCATCGATCATGACCCGAGCCTGCCAGGTTCGTCCGGGAGACGTTGGCGGAACCGATGGTCCGAGGCCCCGGCCTGGGCTCCTCCAGTATCCGTTTTCACCGAACAGGACGCGTTCTGCGGCCGCGACTGGACGCCGCCTCGACCGGCCGGCGAATGGATCGCCGGAAGTTCGCTGATGCCAACGGCAGCGTCGTGCCCGGCGGCATGTGACTCGCCGACGTGGGCCGACGCAAATTGGACTGCGAACTCGTCGCCGGCCAGGCACCATGGCCGCGTGTCGGATCTTCACTGGGATCAGGTCAGGTGCTTCTTCGATCCTGACCTGATGGGGGCGCTTCCTGACGTGTTCGTCCCGGACGCCTCGGCGGAGGACTGGCAGGCTGTGTTCGACCTGGTCGAGGCGCGTGGTTGGCAGTGGGAATTCGTCCAGGGCGACACGTCGCTGCCCTTGTCCACTGACGCGCTCGCTCGCCCGCCCGATGCTGAATTGGTGGACCTGAAGGTCTGGCCGGTTCCGGGGATGCTCGCCATCTTCCGTCTCATGTCGGCCGAGAAGATCGACTTCGACATCGATCTGCGGGAGTTGCAGGGGCAAGACGGCGTCGACACCCTCTGCAGGTTCTTCGGCGAGATCGGGCGGAAACTGGGCAAGCCGGTGCTCATGACGCCGGAGGGTGGAAGCCAGGCCCACCCGGTCCTCGGATTCGATCCGGCGCTTGACCGAGTGGTGTTGCTGGCTGATCCGTTTGTCCGCTGATCTCCGATAACTGACAGCAACTTGAACTCAAGGGCCTGGTGGCTGCGGAAACCCGCGCACCGGCGTGCACGTCTCGATCGGCACTGACCATGCCTCGTGAGAGGAATCAGCTGGTCGGCGTACGGCGACGCCCCACCGGACACAAGATCAAGCGTCGGCACGCGGCATTTCCTGAGGCGGAGCTCGCACAGCCTCACGACCCCCGACAAGTACCTCCGGACGCCATCACCACCACCGCCGACCAGGTCCGGACACCGACATCTTCAGCCGGACAGGACACTGCCAGGCCCGGGCCGAGTAGACAGCGTCTACATCAGTTTGATAGACAGTGTCTACAAGGTGAACTAGCGGTTACGGAGATCTGGATGGGCTACCAACGTTTCGTCGCGCTCGGCGACAGCTGCGCCGAAGGGCTGGCCGATCCGCATCCGTCGGGTGGCTTCTACCGGGGCTGGGCCGACTTCGTCGCGGCACGTCTCGCCGAGGACGAGCCCGGTTTCCGTTACGCCAATCTCGCGGTCCGCGGCCGCAGGCTCGACCAGATCCACGCCGAGCAGACCCCGGCCGCGAGCAGGCTCCAGCCGGACCTGATCGCCTTGTTCGGCGGCGGCAACGACGTGATGAGCCGCGGCTGGGACGCGCGCACGGTCGCCCGCCGCGTCGACACGGCCGTCCGCGCCTGCACCGAGATCGCGCCTCGGGTCGTCACCTTCACCCTCAGCGACATCTCCCACCGCATGCCGCTGGGCCGCCGCATGCGCCCGCGCCTCACCGCGCTGAACGACGCCGTCCGCGAGGCGTCCGTCAGCTACGGCGCGACCCTCGTCGACCTCTGGCCGGACGAGGCCGCGCACGATTCCCGCTACTTCGGCCCGGATCGGCTGCACCTGTCCGAGCAGGGCCATCGGCGCCTGGCCGGGCACGTCCTCGGCAAGCTCGGCGTCTCCCACGACCCGGCCTGGCTCGCCCCGCTGCCCGGCTCGGCGGGACGCCCCGGTCTGCGCGCGGATCTGCGCTGGCTGACGCGGGAGGTCCTCCCGGTCGCGGGCACCCGCTTCCGCAACCGGCTCATCGGCCGCCAGCCGGGCGACGGTTTCCTGCCGAAGCGTCCCGAACTCCTTCCCGTCCACGAGGAGACCCGGTCGTGGGCGCCCGAACCCGCCTGATCGACACCGCTGCGAACCTGCTGGCCGAGGAAGGCGTCGGCGCCGTGACGCTGCGCGGTATCGCCAAGGCCGCCGGCGTTTCGCACGGTGCGCCGCTGCGGCATTTCCCCGGCCGCGCGGCCCTGCTCTCGGCGGTCGCCACTCGCGGCTACACCGAACTGCTCGATCGCGGCACCGCCCTGCCGGCCGGGACACCGCGCGAACGGCTCATCGCGGCCTGCCACGGCTACCTCGATTTCGCGCTGGCCAATCCGGCGATGTTCGAGCTGATGTTCCGCCGCGACCTCATCGACGCGGACGATCCCGAACTCACGCGGGTGAGCAGCGCGGTGTTCGACTTCTTCGCCGGAATGGTCGCCCAACTGCAGGAAGGCGGCTGGCATCCCGCGACCGATCCGCGGCTGCTCGCGTCCTCGCTGTGGGCGTCGCTGCACGGTCTCGCCCAGCTGTGGCTGTGGGGCGGGCTGGCCGGTGCGAGCTTCGCGCCGTCACCGGAAAGGGCGTTGGCCGTCACCCTCGACGCCTATCTCGGCTGAACCGGGAAGTCCTTGCCCAGTACGGCTTTCGCCGCGTACCAACCGCCCATCCCATGGACGCCCGGCCCCGGCGCGGTCGACGCCGAACACAGGAAGACGCCGCCGAGCGGGGTCCGATGGGTGTTCCACCGGGCGACCGGCCGTCCGAGCACCTGCCGCAGATCCACCGCCCCGGCGGCGACGTCACCGCCGGGATAGTTCGCGTTGTACGCCTCGAGTTCCGGCGCGGTGAGACAGCGGCTCGCCAGTACCGTGTCGGAGAATCCGGGCGCGAAGCGTTCGATCCGCCGCCGGATCAGCTCCGTGACGTCACGCGGATCCCCTTGTGGCACATGGCAATACGCCCACACCGGCCGTTTCCCCGGCAGCCCGCGGGACGGGTCGAGCGCCATCGGATCCGAAACGAGCACGAACCGGTCGTCCGGATCCTCCCCGCGCGCCACGGCGTTTTCGGCGGCGAACACCTCGTCCCGCGTGGCTCCGAGATGGACGGTGCCCGCCTTGCCGACCTCCGGCACCGCCCACGGCACCGGTTCGGAAACCAGGAAATCGACCTTCGCCACGCCGGGTCCGTAGCGATAGGACTCCAGCGCCCTCCGGTATCGCGGCGGCAGCAGATCACCGGCGATTTCGAGGAAACCGCGCGGGGCGACGTCGAGGATCACCGTGCGCGACTTCGCGAGTTGCCGCAGATCGGTGATCCGGCTGCCGATGTGGATCCGCCCGCCATGCGCCCGGACGTCGGCGGCGAGCGCCTCGGTGATGGTCTGGCTGCCGCCGCGGGCGATCGGCCAGCCGGTCGAGTGAGCCAGGTGGCCGAGCAGAAGTGTCGCGCCCGCCGCGGCGAGCGACGGCTGACGGCCCATCACGTGCGCGGACACTCCGGCGAGCAGGGCGGGTGCCTCCGGGCCGGTGAACAGGCGGCGTTCCAGACCGGCGGCGAGCATCGCGATCCTGGCCGGGAGAAGGGCGGCGACGCGGGGATCACGGGGAGGATGACGAAGATCCCCGAGCAGGAGTCCGGCCAGTTCGCGGCTGTGCTCGGCCAACGGGCCCAGCAGACGGCGCCACCGGGGTCCGTCCGCACCGAGCGCGTCACAGGTCCGGTCGAGGTCTTCGTAGGCGAGACCGGCCCGGCCACCGTCCAGAGGATGGGCGTACGCGACCTCCGGCCGGAGGAGATCGACGCCGTGCGCGGCGAGATCGAACCAGCGGAAGAACGGGGACGCCGCGGCCAGCGGATGGCCAGTGGCGCAGATATCGTGACGGACCTCGTCTTCGAACAGCGAAGCCGTGCGCGTCCCGCCGCCGATCTCGTCCGCCGCCTCGTGCACTTCGACCGTCCGCCCCGCTCTGACCAGCAGGACCGCCGCCGCGAGCCCGTTCGGACCGGAACCGACCACCGACACGTCGACCGCCATAGTGCCCCCTTGCCGGGATCGGCGACAGCTCACCCGAATATTGTCGGACCTCTCTCCTAGATTGATCCGCTCCACCCCAATCAGGAAGGAGGGCCATGCCCGACCATGACACGCTGCTCGCGCGCGTCCGGAAACTCCTCGCGAAGGCGGAGGACCCGGCGGTCACCGAGGCCGAAGCCGAGTCGTACAACACCAAGGCCGCCGAACTGATCGCCCGGTACGGCATCGATCAGGCACTCCTGGCCGCCTCCGGGGCGACCGCGGACGAGATCACCCAGATCATGATCCCGCTCGACAACCCGTACAGCCGGGACAAGGCGGGGCTGCTCACGAACATCGCGCATCCGCTGCGCTGCCGGGCCCTGCTGCACCGGCTCGGCCAGTCGGTCACCGCGGTGACGGTGTTCGGTTTCCGCTCCGATCTGGAACGCACGGAACTGCTGTACACGAGCCTGCTGCTGCAGGCGACCACCCAGCTGACCCGGGTCCGCCCGGAGAACCGGGTGTTCGCGGGCGAGTCGCTGGCGGCCTACCGGCGAACCTGGCTGCACGGGTTCTCCGGCGCGGTCTACGAACGGCTCCGCAACAGTGAGGACACCGCCGCCCGGACCCATACGACCGCGGCCGGTCACCGCTCGGCCGAGCTCGTGATCCAGGACCGGACGGCGATGGTCAAGCAGGCGTACGACGAGCAATACGGAGATCTGCGCTCGGCACCGCCGAGGCGGCTGTCCGGCAGCGGCTACCTCGACGGGCACTCCGCCGGCGAGCGCGCCAACCTCAACACCACCGGCATCACCGGACGGCGCCGCGCGCTGCCCGTGCGCTAGCCCGGTCGCACCACCGCGCACGGCGGAATCCGTGCGGCGAAAACCACCTCGTGAGAATCGCGTGTCCTCGGGTCTACTGAGGACATGATCGTGATCGAAGACCTGGCCACCCGGCCCGATTTGCGCGAACCCGCGCTCGCCCTCGGCGGTGTCGGCGGCGAATTCCTCCAGCACGGCCTGGCGGGCCTGCTGGCGAAGTCGTCCCACCTGGCCGCCCGCTGGCCGGAATACTTCCTCGTGCTGCTGGAAGACGGCGCGCCCGTGGCGAGAACCGCCGCCGTCCCCGTCGGCTTCCCGACGGCCGAACGCCCGGAGCTGCCGGACCACGGCTGGGACGCCGCCCTGATCTGGGCCGCGGAAGACCTGATGAGCGCCCGTGAGACGAACACCCTGATCGCACTCGAAGTGATGGTCGCGCCAGGCCACCGTGGCGGCCTGGCCACGAAAGCATTGGAAGCGTTGAAGAAGCGTGCCTCGGAAACGGGTATGCGCAAGCTCGTCGTGCCGGTCCGCCCGGCCGGGAAGGAGAACGAACCAGGACTGTCCTTTAAGGACTACATCGCCCGCCGTCGCGCGGACGGGCTGCCGGAGGATCCGTGGCTGCGCACGCATGAACGGCTCGGCGCGCGGTTCGTCAAGGTGGCACCGTTCGCGATGACGGTCACCGGCACCTTCGCCCAGTGGAAGGCATGGACCGGCGTCGAACTCCGGGACGGTCTCACGGCCGTGCCGGGCGGGATCGCGCCGGTGCTCGCCTCCTCGGCGCTGGACGTCGGCGTCTACACCGAACCGAACGTCCGGCTCGAGCACCTGGTAGCCGAAGCCAGCACCTGCTAGATTTCTATGGCATGTGCAGGAGCGCGGCATGACCGCCACCGGACCGTCCGGCGACGAGCTGCTGCGGCTGCTGGGGGCGCTGGCGAATCCGCACCGGTTGCGGATCGTCGCGGCACTGCGCGCGGAACGCGCGTATGTCAGCCAGCTGGCGCGAGAGCTCGGCATCAGCCGGGCACTGTTGCAGCTCCACCTGCGCAAACTGGAGGCGGCCGGGCTCGTTTCGGCCACCTTGGAGCTGTCGGAGGACGGGAAGGCGATGAAGTTCTACGAGGTGGAACCGTTCCTGGTCGAGCTGAGCCCGGACACCATCGCCGCCGCGGCGCCGACATTGAG
The DNA here is from genome assembly GCF_055561455.1 of Amycolatopsis sp. PSD-21. NCBI lineage: Bacteria > Bacillati > Actinomycetota > Actinomycetes > Pseudonocardiales > Pseudonocardiaceae > Amycolatopsis > Amycolatopsis sp. PSD-21. Next base: position 8,078,055 of record NZ_CM145712.1, read on the forward strand.
CACACCGGCACCGGACGACGAGGGGGAACGAGCGTGAAGTGGCATCAATGGCAGGAGGTCGCCGGGCTGATCGGCATCTTCGTGTTCCTCACCGTGGTCATCACGGTGGTCGTGTGGCAGTTCGGCGCGACCATCCGGGCCAGGGGCGCGCTCGCGCGCGAGCAGGAATACCGCAGGCTCGCCGAGAAGGCCGTCCAGGCGCAGGAAGAGACCGAACGCAAACTCACCGAACTCGACGGACGCCTCGCGGATCTGCGGAAGAGCGTGGGCACGGTCGAGCGGATCCTCAAGGAGGTCGACTGACCGGCCGGTGAAAGACCCTGGGCCGCCGAGCGGCAACTCGACGGCCCAGGAAAGAAGAAGCAAAACCTCGCCCGAGGCATCTCACTCCTTCACGTAAAGGACTGTAGTTCATGCTGCCCGAAAAGATCGCCGCGTGGTCCCTGCGGCATCGCGCGCTCACCCTCGTCGGCTGGGTCGCCCTCGTGGTCGTCGCCCTGCTGTCGGGAATGCTGCTGGACGGTGAAAGCCGCCGGAGCACCGATCCCGGCGAGTCCGGCCGCGCGCAGACCGCGCTGAACGCGCAAGACACCTTCGACCCCTTACGCGAGAACGTCCTCGTAGCGCCGAAGGAGCCCGGCTCGCCTCCGTTCGCCGCGAACGAAGAACTCCGGCGGGCGACCGAAGACCTGGTCACCACGCTCACCGGTTCCGGCGCCGTCACCGACGTCCGCTCACCGCCGGCCGACGGCGAGCGGATCTCGGCCGACGGCACGTCCGGGCTCGTCGGCTTCGCGATCGCCGGCGGAGAGAAGGACGTCCGCCCGAACTTCGAGACCGCGACGGCGCGAGTGGCCGAGGTCGCCGCCCGGCATCCTTCGGTCCGGTTGAGCCAGTCCGGGGACCTCAGCCTGTCGACCGTGGTCGACAAGGGCATCCGGGAGGACGTCAAACGTTCGGAGCTGCTTTCCCTGCCGCTAACCCTGGTGATCCTGCTGATCGTCTTCGGGGCGCTGGTCGCCGCGTCGGTCCCGTTGCTGCTGGCGGGAACGAGCGTCGCGGCGACGTTAGGCTTCCTCTCCGTCGTCGACGACTTCACCCCGATCAACAGCGCGACGACGGTGATCACCCTGCTCATCGGGATGGCGGTGGGCGTCGACTATTCGCTGTTCTTCCTCAGGCGGCAACGGGAAGAACGCGCGCGCGGCCACTCCGTCGACGACGCGATCCGCGTCGCGGCGCGCACCTCCGGGCATGTCGTGGTCGTTTCCGGCGTCACGGTCGTCCTGTGCGTGGGCGGGCTGGTGTTCACCGGACTCGACAACTTCACCGGGCTCGCGATCAGCACGGCGTTCGTGGTCGGGCTGGCCGTGCTCGGCGGGGTCACCGTGCTGCCGGCGCTGCTCTCCCTGCTGGGTGACAAGGTCGATCGCGGGCGGATTCCCTGGCTGGGCAAGCGGCGCACCGCCGCGGAGAACTCGCGGTTCTGGTCCGCGACCGCTCGCGTGGTCACCCGGCGGCCGGCGTTGTGGGGCGGCCTCGCGACCGCGCTGCTCATCCTGCTCACGCTGCCCGCGCTCGGCATGCGCCTGCAGGATCCGACCCCGGCGGAGAGCCTGCCGCGCTCGATGGTGACGATCGACGCCGCCGTCCGCACCCAGGAAGCCTTTCCGGGCGTGGCCTACCCCGCCACGGTGGTGCTGACGGCCGAACGCGGCGGCCCGGTCGACAGCCCGGCGCTCCGGGTGGCGATCACGGATCTCGAACGACGGATCGGCGAATCCTCCGGTGTGCTGAACAAGCCCATCGCCGTGGCGAACGTCGACCAGGCCGTGGTCGTCCGTGTCCCGTTGTCCGGCGCGGGCCGCGACGCGGAAGCCGACGCCGCGCTCGCGAAACTGCGCACCGAAGTACTTCCCGAAACGATCGGCAAGGTGGACGGCGTCGAGTTCGCGGTGTCGGGCCGCACGGCGAACGCCCGCGACTTCGCCGACCGGGTGATCGAGCGGATGCCGCTGGTCTTCGGTTTCGTCCTGCTCGCGGCGTTCTTGTTGCTGCTGCGGGCTTTCCGGTCCGTGCCGGTGGCGCTGGTGTCGATCGTGCTGAACCTGCTGTCGATCGGCGCGGCCTACGGCGTGCTCACCTGGATCTTCCAGGACGGCCATTTCGCTTCCCTGCTGGGCTTCACCCCGTACGGCGGGGTGGTGGGCTGGCTGCCGATGTTCATGTTCGTCCTGCTGCTCGGGCTGAGCATGGACTACCACATCTTCATCCTCAGCCGGGTCCGCGAACGGCGGGCCGAAGGCGCCGTCACCGCGATCGTCCGCGGCACCGGCACGAGCGCTGGGGTGGTCAGCGGGGCGGCGGTGATCATGGTCGGCGTGTTCAGCGTCTTCATCACGTTGAGCGCGATCGAGTACAAGATGATGGGCGTCGGGATGGCCGTCGCCGTCCTGATCGACGCCACTCTGATCCGCGGTGTGCTGCTGCCCGCCTTCCTGGCGGCGCTGGGCGAACGGGCCTGGCGGCGCGACCGTAAATCCGTGGCCCGCGAACGCGTCCCGGAACTATCGTCGCCGAATGCCTGACGCGCTCTTCGCCCACGCCCGGCTCGCACCGGTCTACGACGCCTTCGACGGCGCTCGCGACGATCTGGAGCACTACCTCGGCATCATCGGCGAACTCGGGGCGAAGAGGGTGCTCGACGTCGGCTGCGGCACCGGCTGCCTGGCCGTTCTCCTCGCCGCGCGAGGGATCGAGGTCGTCGGTGTCGATCCCGCGAAGGCGTCGTTGGAGGTCGCGAAGGCCAAAGACCCGGAAGGGAAGATCACCTGGATCCACGGCGACGCGAAAGCGGCGGGTGCCGTCGGGGCCGATCTCGCGGTGATGACCGGCAACGTGGCCCAGGTCTTCCTGACCGACGACGAATGGCGCCGGACGCTCGAAGGTATCCGCACCGCGCTGGCGCCGGGCGGTCACCTGGTCTTCGAGATCCGGCGCCCCGGTCGCCGCGCCTGGGAGGACTGGGCCGCCGACACCGCGCACGAGGTCATCGACGTCCCCGGTGTCGGCGAGGTCGAGCAGTGGCGTGAGGTCACCGAGGTGAACCTCCCGTTCGTGTCGTTCCGGTACAGCTACCGGTTCTCCGACGGCGAGGTCGTCACCTCGGACTCGACGCTGTGGTTCCGCGAACGCGACGAACTGGAAGCCTTGCTGGCGGAGCACGGTTTTCGCGTCCTGGACGTCCGGGACGCCCCGGATCGTCCAGGACGCGAGTACGTGTTCATCGCCCAGCGGGACTAGAGGACTTCACCGTCCGGAACGGTCTTCGGCCCGGTGATCTTCACGTCGCCGCGGACGACGACGTTCTTCCCGAAGGTGACGTCACCGTCCACGGCGAGGCTCGTGCACTCCTTGAGCGAAGGCGCCGAAGGGATACGCGCGTCGAAGTCCGGCAGGAGCTTGTAGAACTCCTTGCTCAGCGAAACGACCGGCGGGGTGGTGGTGAACTCCGGGATCATCTCCCCGCTCTCGTCGAGAACGTACGCGTCGGACCGGACGACGAGCAGGTCGTCGGTGGTCTTGACCGGCGCGAACCGGGTCCGCGGGATTTCGATGGCCCGCGCGCCCTCGACGGAGCCGATCGCCGCGCCCATCGCCGTTTCGAGCTGGATCACCGGCGTGCTGGCCGCGTCGGCCGGATCGACGGTCTTCCGGTTCACGATCAGCGGCAGTTGCGGCGCGGCCGGGTCGGCGTCCTGCAGGGCTTTCAGGCGTTCGAGGTCGATCCAGATGTTGTTGGTGTTGTAGAAGCGCCATTTGCCGACATCGCCGAACGAGTCGTCGCCGTCGGGGACCTGCGCGGATTCACGCAGGACGATGCGGCCCGCGCGCCGCGCGAGGTGCCCGCCCTTGCGGTCGGCCGCGGTGCCGAGCACCGTCTCCATCGCGAACGGGATGCTCTCCTTCGCCATCCACGCGGCGATCCGCGCGTCCGGCAGCGCGCCGAGGTTGTCGGCGTTGGACACGAAACACCAGCGGACGCCCTCCGCCAGCAGCGTTTCGAGCATCCCGCTCACCGCGAGCGCGATGTAGATGTCGCCGTGCCCCGGCGGGCACCACTCGAGTTCCGGGTTCGACGGCCATTCGGCGGGCCTGCCGTCGGCGGTGATCTTCGGCTCGCGGCCCTGCAGGAAGTCGGCCGGGACGACGTCGTCGGCGAGGTCGGGGTACTTCTTCAGCAACTCCAGCGAAGGTCCGCGGGTGCCCGCCGAATTCATCAGGATCAGCGGAAGCCGCGCGTTGTACTTCTCGCGGATGGAGAGCACCTGCATGGCGATGACGTCGAGGAACGTCTTGCCCGGCTTGATCTCCAGCAGCGACTTCGGCCCGGTGAGCCCCATGCTCGTGCCGAGCCCGCCGTTGAGCTTCAGAACCGCGGTGCGGTCCAGGACGCGGCGCCCTTCTTCGGCGTCCGGCTCAGGCAGGTCGACGAGCTTGCTGATGTCCTCGAGTGGTTCGAGTTCGTCGCCCGGCAATTGGCCGGCGCCGGGTTCGGACAACTGCTCGAGGCGCCGCCGCAGGGCCGCCAGCTCCATGGCGTGGGCCCCCGCGGAACGCATTTTCGACAGCGTTTCGGCGAACTGATCGGACAGGTGCGCGTCAGAGCTCATTGTGCCCTTTCTGAACCACTGCGTCGGGTTATCAGTCTATTACCGGGCGCGGAGCCAGGCCCTGCTCCGGGGTCAGTACCCCGGTCATGCGGACGTCATGCGGTTCCGCGGGCAACGCGCGCACGAGTTCGGCGTCCCGGACGACGGCGATCAGCGCGGCGTCCGGCGCGGCGAAGGCGAGCGACCGGTCGTAGTACCCGGCACCCCTGCCGAGCCGGACCCCTTCGTCGTCGACGGCGAGCGCGGGGATCAGCACCAGATCGGCCGTCCCCAGCGTGTCGGGACCGAGGCGGCGCCCGGTCGGTTCGAGCAGCCCCCGCAACCTGCCGGGCGCGAGACTCGACGGGCCCTCGAACGCGGCCCACTCCAGCGGCCCCGGCGTGCCGGGGACGATCGGCAGCAGCACACGTTTCCCCTGGTCGAGAAGTTGATCAAGCAGCGCCGTCGACCCCGGTTCGGTGCCGAAGGGGACGTAGGCGCACACGACCTCGCCCGGCAGCCGGGCGGCCGCGGCGGCGAGCGCCACCGCCTCCCGCGCGCGCACTTCCGACACCTGCGAACGTCGTTCGGCGGTTATCCGGGAACGCCACTCCGCTTTGCTCAGGTGTTCATTGCCGGGCTCGCCCACATGGTCAGGTTAGGCTTCACGCCTATGACAGGCGCAGCGACCACCCCGGCGGCACGGACCACGAGGAGCTTGCCCGATCGGGCGATTTCCGCGGCTTCGGACCGCATCACTCCTGGTAACGGTGGTGAACTTCAGTTCACCGACGGGCCTTCATCGCGTGCCTGGTCGAACGAACGGATCGAGATCCCCCAGTCATGACGGAGCCCATCGCCGAAGCGGCCGAGACCGAAGACGCGGGACAGTTCCGTTCCGTCGAGGACCAGATCGCGCTGACCCTGGACGCCGCGGTGCGCCCGCGCCCGGTCCGGGTCGCCATCTCCGAGGCCCAAGGCCTCCTGTGCGCCGAAGAGGTCGTCGCCGAACACGCGCTGCCCGGTTTCGACCAGGCCGCCGTCGACGGCTACGCGGTACGAAGCGTCGACGTCCGCGCCGCGGGCCAGGAGCCCGTGCAGCTGCCGGTGGTCGGCGAGATCGCCGCCGGTTCCCGCCAGCCGCGGCGGTTGCAGCCCGGCCAGGCCGTGCGGGTCGACACCGGCGCGCCGCTGCCCACGCTCGCCGACGCCGTCGTCCCGACCGCCTACACCGACGGCCACCAGGCCAAGGTCACCGTGCACAAGTCCGTGCCGTCGGCGGCCTACGTGCGCCGGACCGGCGAGGACGTGCAGATCGGCGACGTCGCCGTGCGCAAGGGCGACACCATCGGCTCGGCCCAGGTCGGCCTGCTCGCCGCGGTCGGCAGGGCGAAGGTCCTGGTCTACCCGCGGCCCCGGGTTTCGATCGTTTCCGTGGGCGACGAACTGGTCGACATCGACCGCACCCCGTCGGTCGGACAGGTCTACGACGTCAACTCCTACGCGCTGTCCGCGGCCGCGCGGGACGCGGGCGCCGAGGTGAGCCGCGTCGGCATCGTGCCCGGCGACCCGAAACGGCTGCGGGAGGTCGTCGAAGGGCGCCTGCTGATGTCGGAGATCGTCGTCGTCGCGGGTGGCGCCGGCGGAAGCGCGGGCGACGAGGTGCACGCGGCGCTGTCGGACCTCGGCCACATCGACATGACGCGCGTCGCCATGCACCCCGGATCCGTGCAGGGCTTCGGCAGGCTCGGGCCCGATTCGGTGCCGACGTTCCTCATCCCCGGCAACCCGATGAGCGCGCTGGTCGTGTTCGAGGTCCTGGTCCGCCCGCTGATCCGCGCCGCGCGCGGCACCCGCAACCCGCACCGCCGCATCGTCGGCGCGCGGCTGCTCTCCCCGATCACCTCGACCAAGGGACGCAAGGGTTTCCTGCGCGGCCAGCTGCTGCGCGACGAGGGCAACGGCGAATACCTGGTGCAGCCGCTCGGCACCTCCGGCGCGCATCTGCTCGCCTCACTGGCCGAGGCGAACTGCCTGATCAACATCGACGAAGACCTCACCGAGGTCGCCGCGGGCGAGCAGGTCAAGGTGACCTTCCTGGCCCAGCGGGCGTAATGGGCGCACCGATTTCCGGCGTCGCGTATCCGATCGAGAGCAGGCATCCGGGCTGGCCCGCGAAGCTGGGCCCGCTCCGGGTGCCCGCCGGGATCCTCGCCGTCCGGCCGGTCCGGCTGCGGGACGCCGGCGACTGGAGCCGTGTCCGGCTGCGGGACCGCGAACACCTCGAAATGTGGGAACCGACCGGCGTCGGACCGTGGCCGGAGCGCAACGCGTACTGGTCGTGGCCGTCCCAATGGCTGGCGCTGCGCGGCCTCGCCAGGCGCGGGCAATGTCTCCCGTTCACCATCACGGTGGATGGACGCTTCGCCGGGCAGATCACTGTGGGTAACGTCATCCGGGCGTCGCTCCGGTCGGCCTGGATCGGCTACTGGGTGTCGTCGGACATCGTCCGCGGCGGCGTCGCGACCGGCGCCGTCGCCCTCGTCACCGACCACGTCTTCGACTTCGGCGGACTGCACCGGCTCGAAGCGACCGTCCGCCCCGAAAACACGCCCAGCCTGCGGGTTCTCGCCAAAGCGGGCTATCGGCAAGAGGGTCTTTTCGAGCGTTATCTCGATGTCGCGGGCGGCTGGCGGGACCATTTCTGCTACGCCGTCACCAAGGAGGAGACCGGTGACGGACTGGTCTCGCGGCTCGTCGCGAAGGGCCTCGCGGAGCGCGTTTGACCCCGTCACCGGGTCGTTCCGGTGACCGCGTTACCACAAGCTGTGAGATTCACCTAATTTGGTGATGCATTTTCCGTGATCGAAACCGGCGAGTCTGCGCGGCGTGTGTGACTGTTGTGGCTAGCGTGACTACAGCAGTGGATCGGGGGAGGTGACGGGAGATGCCCAGTTCGGTGATCATCGTCGCGCTCGCAGCGGCATGGCTCGTCGTTCTCGTGCCCATGGTCGCCCGCAAGCGCCAGCAGGTCGCACGGACGACGGACTCGGCCTTGGCGGCGCGGGTCGTGCGGAGCGGGAGCACACGCCACGAGGGACCGGAGGAGTTCGCGATGGCGGAAAACACGGAACCATCGGTTGAAGACGACCTGGCCGAACTCGAGGCGGAGCTCGACGCCGACCTCGAAGACGAGGCACCGGAGGCCGAGCCGCTTCCCCAGCCCTCGCGCACGGCCCGGCCCGAAAGAGAACGCCAAGCCACCGGCTACCGGCCAGGCCGGGGCGGATTCGACCCGGAGGCGGCGGACATCGCCGCGCGCGCCAAGTACGCGTTCCGGCAGCGGATCGTCATCGCGCTCCTGGTGCTGGTGGTCACCACCGCGGCCGTCGCCGGCTTCCTGACCCCGACGGTCTGGTGGGCCAACGGTGTCGTCGACGCCGTCCTGGTCGGCTACCTCGTGTACCTGCGCCGTCAGGTCCGCATCGAGAACGAGATCCGGCAGCGCCGCCTCGCCCGCTTCAACAGCACCCGCGCCCCGCGCCGCCCGGCGGTCGACGACGAGGAAACGCACGAGTCCCGTGAGGACATCGAGGTCGTCGCCACCGAACGCCCGGCCGTCGTGGAGCGCAAGCCGTCCCCGATGTCCCGCCTCCGCCGCCAGGCCGTCGTCGTCGACCTCGACGACGAGGACCCGGCCTTCCACGAGCTTGACGAGCCCGGGACCAGGCCTTTCCGACGGGCCTCCGGAGAGTGACCCCCCTGCGTTCGAGGCTCCAGAGCCACTGCTAAGCTCATGGAGCCTCAAACGCAGGGGCAAGCTTTACCAGGGGCTGTAGCGCAGTTGGTAGCGCGTCTCGTTCGCATCGAGAAGGTCAGGGGTTCGATTCCCCTCAGCTCCACAGTTCGAAGGACCCGCACTCGGGCAGAGTGCGGGTCCTTTGCGTTTCACGCCACTCGACCAGGTCAGGTCACGGTATTGGTGTAGCAACCTGGTGAACCGTCGCGGCTTTTCGACCGCGTCCTTTGGCACCGGGTCAGGATGGAAGTGCGTGACCTTATCGCGAATGACCCGGGTCGAAGCTGTCGACCTTCCTATCGCAATACGGCTGAATGGAATCGACGTCGAAGGAGCGCCTGATCCAGCTCACCCAGCTGAAGAACGGCGTCGCCGACTCGCCGTAGCGCTTCGCGACATCGCCGGTCGTGACAATGCCTTCGATGACCTTGCTTTCGTTCAAGACGGAGACGAAATCGCGCTGCTGAAGCGTAGGAAGTACCTCGAACACAGAAGGTCAGAGCTAGGACCGATTCCACACCATGCCGGTTTCCACTTCGAGAACCACCCTTTCCTTGCCGATTTCGTCAGTACACATGTCGCAATTGACGAATACGGAACAGCGCATCACTGACCGGGCCCACCTGCTGCCGTTCGTGGCCGGTCCGCCACTAGGATGATCACCCGTCGCACAGCGGATCTGGGAGGGACGTCGCCTGTGGCCGGTCGGTTCGGCGTTCTCCTCCGCGACGCCCGCCGCCGGGCAGGTCTGACGCAGGAAGGCCTGGCCGCCCGCGCAGGCGTCGGGGTGCGAACCATCCGCCGTCTCGAAAACGGTGGGGGCACCGACCCTCGCGTCGGCACCGTGACGTTGCTCGCCGACGCCCTCGGCATCACCCCGCGCGAGCGCGCCGACCTCCTCGCCGCCGCCGACGGCAGGCCACCGGACGAGCCCGTCGAAGTGCCGCCCGAGGACGCAGGCGAGTCACCGGTGGTTCCGGCCCCGTCCCTCGTCGTCGTTCCCGACGAGGTGTCCGAAGCGGCGGACCACCTGGCCACGATCATCGCCACCCGGCTCCGGCGCGAGGAGGAACTGCGCCGCGTGCACGATCCGTTCCCCCTGCCCGTTCGGTGGCGGACCGCGGCCGATCTCGCCGACCACTGGGACAACATCTGCCGCGTTCCGCACGGTATGACCGCCGCACCGCTCGACCTCTCTGGCGAGATCGGCGACATCGCGGGCATCTACCGCGGCATCCCCTCACGGAAACTGGTGCTGCTCGGCCGCGCTGGAGCGGGCAAGACCGTGCTGACGCTCCGATTCGCGCTCGACGCGCTGGCCGTCCGGAACCGCGGCGGCGTCGTACCGGTGATCTTCACCATCGGTTCGTGGGACCCGGCCACGACGCCATTGCGAACCTGGCTCGTCGAAACGCTTCAGCGGGACCATCCCGGTCTCTCCGCCGAGGCACCCGGCGGCTCGACGCTGGCGGCCGTGCTGGTCGACACCGGGTACATCCTTCCCGTCCTCGACGGCTTCGACGAGATCGCCGAGGGCCTGCACCGGCCGGCGCTCGAAGCGCTCAGCTCCCTCTCCGGACCGCTGTTCCTGACCAGTCGCTTCGACGAGTACGAGCGTGCGGTCACCAACGTCCACACGCTGACGTCGGCCGCCGTCGTCGAACTGACCGACCTCACCGTCGACGACCTCGCCGGCTACCTGCCCCGAACGGCACGGCGACTCGCTCCCGGCGGCGCGGCCACGGCGTGGGATCCGGTCTTGGCCGCCTTGCGGGACACCGAAGCGCCTGCCGCGAACCTGGCCACGGTCCTGAAAACCCCGCTCATGATCGGGCTCGCCCGTACGGTCTACAGCGACTCGCGCGACCGCGATCCGGCGAGCCTGCTGGACATCGACCGCTTCCCGACGGCGCAGGCTCTCGAAGAGCATCTGCTCGACACCTTCGTCCCCACCGTCTGGGAAGCCGGCGACGTCCAGCAGCGCTGGGACCTCGAACAGGTCCGGCACTGGCTGGGCTTCCTCGCCGACGACCTCGACCGGCGGGACACCGGCGATCTCGAATGGTGGCGGATGGGCGGCTCGCTGACGCGCCGGTCGCGCGTTCTCCTGGTGACCGCCTCCACCTGGCTGACCACGGCGCTCGTCATCTGGTTCGTTCTCTGCCCGCTCAATTCGCTCACTTCCGGGCTGCCGTTCCGGTTACCCGTCGTCCTCGTCGACGGGCTGGCCAGCGGGGCCGTGATCGCCGTTCCGTTCGGTCTGCTGTATTCGCTCCTGGTGGTCCGCAAGACCGGGCACCTCGAACCGACGCGCGTGCGGTTGCGGCTGTTCGACCGGCGGGCACGCCGTCCCCGCCTCCGGCGGAGGATCGCCGTCAGGTTCGCGGCGGGGGTGGCGGGCGGCGTGCTGGCGGCCGTCGTCATCACCTTCGTCGGTGTCTTCGTGCGGGCACTGTCACCGGATCTCGTCGTCATCGACGATCTCGGTCGTCTCCTCCGCCTGATCCTCATCGACATCACCGTTTTCGGGCTCGCCTTCGGACCCGTCTGTGGCGGGTTGCTGGCGCTCCTCACCGTTCTCGAGGTGCCCGCCAACCTGACCACCGCCACCAGCCCCGCCGACCTGCTCGCGGCGAACCGCTCGACCGTGCTGCGTGTCGTCGCGTTGTTCGCGCCGGTGTTCGCGATCGCGATCGGCCTCGGCGCCTTCGGGGCCGCTGCCGCGCTGGAGGACCTCACGGGGCCGTCCTTTCACCTCGTGAAGTCGTTCAGGGTCAGTGCTCTGCTCGGGCTCACCGCGGGACTCGTCACGGCCTCCGCGTACGTGATGACCTTCACCGCGTGGGGCCAGTGGCTGGTCTTCGCCCGCTTACGGCTCCCGCTCCTCCGCAAGCTGCCGTGGGCCGTCACCGCGTTCCTGGACGACGCGTACCGGCGAGGAATCCTGCGCCAGTCCGGCGCCGTCTACCAGTTCCGGCACGCCCGGCTGCAGCAACACCTCGCCAAGGCCTACCGCGCCCGACGCTAGGGCCTTTTCGCAGCTCAGCACCACCGGCCGTAAATGGCCGCCGCTCGACCTTCCGGCTCCGGCACGCCCGCCGCCAGCATGGGTCGCGTCGACAAGCGGTCCGTGGGAAGGGGGAACCGGGGTGAGTGCCGAGACCGCGCCGGAGGGCGAGGTGCACTGGGAGGCCTACAGCCACGAAGAGCTGCACCGGATGCTGTGGCAGGACGCCGACGTCACGAACGTCAGCACGATCGCCGCGGACTGGTCCGGACACCGGGCGGCCTTGGTCAACCACGCCGAGGTGCTGCGCGAACAGCACGCGGCGTTGCTGGACGGCTGGCGGGGCAGCGGCGCGGAGGAGGCGGCCGGGCGACTGCTCACGCTCGCCGACCGGGTGGAGAAGATCGCGGAGCTCGCCCACGCCGGCGAGCGGGCGGCGCAACAGGCGGCCGACGCGCTGGCATGGGCCAGGGCCACGATGCCCGCCCCGGCGGACGACCCGGTCGCACCGATGACGAGCATGTTCCTGGACTGGACCTTCGGCGGAGCCGGTTTCAGCTTCTACGCCGCCACCGCCACGACCGACGTGCGGAAGCAGCGCGCCGTCCAAACGATGCGGACCTACGAGTCCAGCCTGACGAATTCGGGCAGGCTGATCGGTCGGGCACAGGGCACGATCCCGGCCGCGTCGGCCACGCCGGGCGGTGGCGGCACCACGGCGAGCGCCTCACTGCCGGATGGCACCGCCCCGAGCGGGTCTTCGTGGCAGCGCCTCACCGGGTCCGGCGCGGTGGGACAAGGCCCGGCCGTCGGTGCCGGGACCACCGCCGGGCCCGGCGCCTTCGTGAGCCCCCTCGCGCACGGGGTGCGGGTGGGCACGGCGGCGCTGCCGCCCGGGTCCGGCGCGATGGTGGCGCGGGCGCCCGCCGAGCCGGCCGCGACGCGCACCGCCTCCGTGGGCCCGTTGGTTCCGCCTGGCACAGGCACGCACGGCCGGTCCGACGAGGACGACCACACGAACCAGCTGCCGACGATCGACCACGCGCTGTTCCCCCTCGCGGAACCCGCCAGTGAGGCGGTCATCGGTCTTCCCCGGCAGGAGTGGCGATGAACCCGGGCCGGGGAATCGAAGTCGAACTGGAACTGCTCGACGCGCGCATCACGACGCTGGCCGATCTCGGCGATCTCACCGCCGATCTGGTGGGAACGGCGAGCAGGCTCGCGGAACGGCTGCCGTTGCTGGGAACCGCACCACCCGCCGCGCATCTGGCGAACCGGCTACGGGAGGCCGCGGGCGGCTCCGGGCTCGCGGGCGAGATCAAGGCAGCGGAACGCGAAGTCAGGGAATACCAGCAGCTGCTCGCGTCCGCCAAGCGCAAGTACCAAGAACAGGACGAGCGATCCGGCGACGACCTCAGGGGGCGGACGTCATGACGACCATCGCCACCCCGCTCGACGAACACGGCGGCCGTTTCGAGCTCGTGGAGCTGGATCTGCTCGCGACGCACGCGGGGGTACCACTGCCGTTCCCGTTGCGGATTCCGTCGTTCGGCCGGATCGCGGGCGAACGCGAGGCATCGCTCCGCGCCGCGGGCGGTTCGCTGGCGGAGCGTGGCCTCGCCACGGCGGACGGACCAGCCGGCCTGGCCGCGGCTCTGGTCGCCGCGCTGCGCGGGTTCCACAGCTCGGTCGATCTGGTGCTGGCCCGCGACGGAATCTTGACGGGTTTCGCGGCCATGATCCACGAAGACCGAGCGGTCCTGTGCGGACAGCCGCTCGGTGGCACACCGAGCCCGGTGACCGTCATGAGGGTCGCGTACGACGCACTGGCCGACACGCTCGCGGGGCTCCTCCCCGAGGTGCCTGCCGCACCGACCCTGCCGATCACCTTGCCGCCGGGAGCCACCGCCGACGACCCGGCCGTCGAAGCGCTCGCCGCCGTGCTGCCTTCGGTGGTGGGACGCGGCCAGCTCGGTGTCGTGCGCGGATCGGGCACCGAGAAGCGGCCACTCGAACTTTCCTGGCTGGACGCTCCTTCGGGGAGAGTGCGGATCGATCACGACGACCGCGGTTGGGTGAGCGTCAACCCGTTGCGGCACAACGAACTCGTTCACGTGCTACGCGAAGCGGTGGCATCGGCCGCCGGATGACGACGCATTCCATCGAACAAGGAAGGGGAACACCATGGAGCCGGCACAATGGCTCGCCGACTACCGAGGCCGGCTCGAACGCGCCGCGGACGGCGCACGACAGGCCAGGGAGAGCCTCGAACAGGCGGGGGCGACGGCCCGTTCACCCCGGGGCGAGGTCACCGTCTCGGTCAACGCGGCGGGCGTGCTCGAAGATGTCGCGTTGACGCCCTTCGCGCGCAAACTCGAAGCCGACTCGCTCGCCGCGCTGATCGTGACCACCGCACGCGTGGCACAGCGTCTCGCCGGGGAACGGATGGCCGACGTGATGGCGGGGTATCTCGGGGACGGCCCGGCGCTCACCCAGCTCACCCGGCACCTCTCGCCGGAGGTCGTGCGATGACCGCGGAACGGTCCTACACCGTCGATCCCGAGCAGTTACGCCGGCATGCGGGCCGGCTCGCCGCGCACGCCGGCCAGTTGTCGTCGCTCGGCGCGGCGCTGCCCGGCGAAATGCCGTCGGCTGCGCTCGGGCCGTTCGTGCAGTGCTTCACCGCGGGCATCGGCGCCGCGATGAACCGGACGAGGGAAGCGTTCGCCCACACGGCGTCGGTTTTGGACGACGTCGGCGACGGCATGCGGAGGGCGGCCGAGCTGTATCAGAGCACGGACGAAGGCCACGCCGCCCGCCTGAACCGCGACGGAGGCCCACGATGACGACGGCGGCGGAGATCAACACCGCCCTCGCCGACCTGCGTATCGCGCGGGATTCGGTCGGTGGCAAGGAATGGTTGTCCGCGGAGCTCAGCGGCGAGCCCGCTGTCTCGCTCGGCATGCTCGGCTCGACGGCGAGCCCGCTTTCGGCGCTGAGCAGCGCGGGGTGCGACTTCCTGACGCCGATGATCTCGTTCCTCGAAGAGCCGCTCGGGCAGCTTCGCGGCGAGCCGGGGTCGGTGTCGGCTTCCTCCGCCGAGCACGACAAGGGCGCGCAGGGCGCGAACTCCGTCGCCGAGGATTACGGCTCCACGACGGAGAACGAGACGAGCGAATGGTCCGGGGACGCCAAGCGGGACTACACCGCGACGGCGACGAAACTGGTCGAGGGGATCAAAACGGTCGCGGAGTCGGCGGCGGCCAACGCGAAGGCGATGGTCGCCGCCGGTGAGGTGGTGGCGCAGGCCGTCGACATCGTCACCCGCCTGATCACCGAGGCCGTCGGGAAGATCGTGCCGATCATGACCAGGGCCATCGCGGCCGCGCCCGCGACGTTCGGGGCCAGTATCGCCGAGGCGATCCCGGAATGCGTGGCGATCGCCGTCGAACACGGCGGCCGGATCGCGGCGAAACTGGGCGAATTGCTCGCCAGCGGCGAAAACCTCGTGAAATTGCTCGAAGGCGTCGCCGGTGTGCTCGACGTCGTCGAGAAAGGCCTCACCGCTATCGGTGACGCCTCCGCGAACTCCGGAAAAGACTGAGGGAGAAGAGAATGGGAACGAAGATCCAGCGGATCGCCGGTGTCGCACTGGCCGTCGCACTCGCCGTGCCGGTCGCGCCCGCGGTGGCGGCCGAGACCGGCGATCACGCCGCCACGCAAGCCGTACTCGATCGCTACCAGCGGAAGGTGGGCCCCGGCGCGGCCGTGCACGCCGGCGACGCCCAAGGCTCGTGGACCCTGTCGAGCGGCTCGGCCACCTCCCCCGGGCAGCGGCCCATCACGGCGGGCGACCATTTCCGGATCGCCAGCCAGACCAAGACCTTCACCGCGGCCGTGGTGCTCCAGTTGTTCGACGAGGGGCTCGTCGAACTCGACGCTCCCATCGAGAGGTACCTGCCCGGCGTCGTAACCGGGAACTACGACGGCACCGTCATCACCGTGCGCCGGTTGCTCAACCACACGGCGGGCTTCCCTCACGACCCCGCCGGCGCGAAGACCAAGCCGGACGGCACGTTCGACCTGGCCGAGCTGGTGCGCGCCGCGATGGACGACAAGCCGGTTTCCGCGCCGGGCGCCTACCACTACTCCAACGTCGGCTACCTGGTGCTCGGACTGCTGATCGAGAAGTTCACGGGCAAGTACGTCGGTGACGCGATCACCGAGCGGATCGTCGAACCGCTCGGATTGACCGGAACCTCGTTCCCGCCGCCGGGAAAGCGGACGCTCACCAGTCCGTACCTGCCCGGCTACCAGGGTTTCCAGCTCGGTGGCGGCTACTTCTGGGTCGATATGACGACCTCGTTCGAGCTCTCGAAGTGGAGTTCGTCGGCCGCGATGGAATCCACCTTGACGGATCTCGCGAAGTTCGGGCGTGCGCTCGTTTCGGGCACTGTCGTCTCGCCGAAGGCCCTCGCCGAGATGCGCACCGTCGTGCCGTGGACGCCGGGCGCTCCCGCCGGATACGGGCTCGGGCAGTTCAGCATCCAGCTGTCCTGCGGCGACGTGGCCTGGGGACACGACGGTGCCCTGCCGACCGGGCACGCGTCGCTCACGCTGACCACCGACGACGGCCGGTTCGCTTCGGTCGTGACCAACACGAACAAGTTCCCGACCGATCCGAGCGGTATCGACGTCGCCAACGCCGCCCTGTGCGAGGGGAGGTAGATCGGTGAGCCGGGTTGTACGAATCTTGTACGCGCGTGAACAACCTTCGATCGAACCGCGAAACCCGACGAAGGCGAGCGCTCATGTCCGAGCAGGTGCCCCGATCCCCGTTCTCCCGACGTTCGCTGCTGCGCGCCGGTGGTGGTCTCGCCGCGACGACGGCACTGCTCGGCACGGGCGCGGTGTTCGCCGCGCCGGCTTCGGCCGCGGTGCCGGCGTCCAAGCGGTTCGACCTCACCAAGCCGTCGTACGACGAGTTTCGCAGCAAGATCCTTCACGAGTCGCATCACGTGATGCAGGGTTTCGCCTTCGACAACCAGAACGTGCGCATCTTCATCGTGAACGCGCGCAACGGCGGGACCGGTGACGACCTGTGTGTCACGCAGGTCAACTTCTCCGGTGAGATCCAGGGCTCGATGCATCTCAACAACGCCGGGCACGGGGTGTCGATCGGCGTCGAACCGGTGGGCACCGACTCCTACATCTGGATGGAATGCGATTCGGACGGACCGACGGGCACCGGTCGTGGCACGGCGCTGGCCAGGTTCAAGTTCGTCAACGGTGGCACGCCGTCGGTGAAGAAGTTCCTCACCGGCAGCAAAACGATCACCTGCGCCACCGACCCGATCAACAAGCGGATCGCGGTGCGCCGCAACGAAGGCGGCAAGATGTTCTACAGCGTCTACCCGCTCGCCTCCGCCGCGGCCGGTGACTTCAGCTCGCCGCTGGCGCATTTCGCGCAGCCCGCGTTGTCCACCGTGCCGGTGACCTTCCAGGGATACACCATTTACGGCCAGTACCTGTACACATTGGATGGTGAAGGACACGCCGATCCCGCCGACATCAACTCGTACGTCACCTGCATCGACATGAACACCGGCACGGTGAAGAGCCGCGCGCTGACCAAGGCCGGGCAGTCGCTGGTGTTCCGCGAGCCGGAGGGACTCGGGATCTACCGGAGCCTGGCCGGCGAGACCCGGCTGTACATGGGTTTCGGCTCGCGCAGCAGCATGGACAACATCAATCGCTACGCGAATCTGTTCTACAAGAACGTCCTCATCGACTGAAACGCCGAAGAGGCCTGTCCCGGAAGGACAGGCCTCTTCGGACGGATGACACTTGTCGCGCGGGGTGTTCTGGTAGGCGGCGAGCCGCCGTCCTGGCGGGCGGCGGTCGACGAGGCGCGGATCGCGTTGTGGTCGGCGACCCCGGACTCGCCCTTGTACAGCACGCCGCCCCGGGGCAGCGGCACCGCGGAGTCCGCGGACAGGAAGCGCAGGCTGACGGGCTTGCCGCAGGCGGCGGGCCGGGCAGGGAAACCCGTGCTGCTCAACGCGGGATGAACTCCACCATCGAGGAATCGCTGGTGGCGGCCGAGTACATCGCGCAGCGCGGCTGTCTCGACATCGTGTTGTGCGAGCGCGGGATCCGGACCTTCGAGACCTCGACACGCACCACGCTCGACGTTTCGGCGGTGCCGGTGGTTCAGCATCTTCCGCATCCGCCGGTGATGATCGACCCGTCGCGTTCCGATGGTGGGCGCCGACGGCGTGCTCGTGGACGTGCACCCGCATCCGGGGGATGCGCTCTGTGACGGGCCGCAGGTGTTGGACGCGCTGGGCAGGCGGCCGATGGTCGAGCCGTGGCGCCATCTTCGGGCCGGCTGATTCATTCCCGGCGGGCCGCGGCGTAGGCGGCGGCCGCCAGTGAGGCCGCGAAAAGCGCGTAGGAGGCGAATAAACCGGTGCCGGATGAGCTCAAGGCGCCACCGACGGCCCGGCCCAGCAGCTGCCCGACGCATTCCGCGGTGATGACGGCGGTCGCCAGTTCCGCGGCGGTGAAACCGCTCGTACCCGCGGTCGTGGCTCGGATGTACAGACCCGGGTAGGCGAGTCCGACACCGATCCCGGCGACGGCCCAGGCGGCGAGAGCCGTGGCGAACGAACCGCCGAAGGCGAGGACGGCGGTGCCGAGCGCGGTCATTCCCAGGCCCACGACGGGAAAGCGCGCCGACGTGAACTTGGCGGCCACCAGGCTCGTCACCGCCCAGCCGAGCGGGGCGGCGCTCAACACGATCGCCGCCTGCCCGAGGCTCACCTGGTAACCGCTCGTCAGGAGCACGGTGATGAGACTGTCCGCGCCGAAATAGCCGATGGCGAACAGCACCATCGCGCCGAGCGCGGCGGGGGTGCCCGGCCGGAGCCGTGCAGTGCCCGGCGGCAGGATCGCGATCATCCCGGCGACGGTGATCGCCGCCCCGGCGAGCGCGAGCGGCCAGAAACCCGCGCTGAACACGACGAGCGCCGCTCCCAGCGGTACCGTCAGCGTCTTCGCGAGCGGTCGCTGTCCGTCCTCTGTGGACGGTTCACCGCGGGCCGCGCGCACGACCAGCAACCGTCCGAAAAGGACGAACGGCACCGGGAGCAGCAGGGTCCACCGCCAGCCGACGAGATGCTCCAGGCCCAGCGTCGCGGCCGGGCCGACCAGCGCGGGCACGATCCACATCGCCGAGGACGCCGCGACCACGCGGATCCGCAGCCGGTCGTCGAGATGCCGGATCGCCGAGCTGATCCCGAAAATCGCCAGCAGGCCACTGGCGAGCCCGGCGGAGAACTGGCCGAGGGCGAACATCCACGCCGCCCGTGCCGTCGCGGCGAGAAGCAGCCCGCCGAGATAGGCGGCCATCCCGACGGCGAGGGTGCCGCGCGGGCCCAGCCTGCCGAGAACGCGGCTCGCCAAGGGAAGCGCGACGAACAGCCCCAGTGTCGAGCCGGCGATCAGGAGCCCGAGGTCGTTCCTCGCGTCGAGCTCGGCGGCGACGATCGGCAGCAGGCTGGAAGCGACGAAACCGGTGACGGCCGCCGCGAATTCGAGCGCGACGATGCCCACCGCGAGGAACAGCGGGCCCGCGCGCCGGGTCTCGGTCACGTGTAGAGGTCGCGGTCGTACAGGTTGAGCTGCACCCACACCCCGTCCGGGTCCTGGACGCGCATCGAGTGACCGAAACCTTCGTCCATCGGCGGTCCCGGCTCGAACCCGGCCGCCCGCAGGCGTTCCGCGACGTCCTCCAACGGTTCCTCGGCCTCGAACGCCAGCTCACAGCGGCCGACGTCGTCGCCGGAGGACCGGTGGATGGCCAGCATCCCGCCCGCGGCGGGCATCTCGACCCAGCCGCCGGGGCGCGACACCGGCCCGGTACCGAGGCCGAGCGCCTCGTAGAACCGCGTCATCGCCTCGACGTCCGAGCTGTAGCGGATCGGCATGACCTTCATCGCTCACGTTCCTCACTGGTCCGCAGCAGGTACTCCTCCAGCACCCGTTCGACGAACGACGAGAGCGACTCGTCGGCGTCGACGGACGCGTGCTTCACCCGCTTGATGAGGTCGTTCGGCAGGTAGACGTTGAATTGCCGCTTGGTGACCTCAGCCATGCTCGCATGCTAGCAAGCAAGCATGCGATCACGCGAGCGGTCGAGGAGCACCAGCGGGATCGTGGCCAGGGCCAGCGCCGCGCCGATCCACGGGATGGCCGTCAGCGACGCCCCCAGGTTCAGCGCCCCGGCGGCGAAGGCCGGGGTGAGGCTGATGCCCAGCTGGAAGGCCGAGACCGTGGTCGCGCCGGCGAGGGTCGGGGCGGCAGCGGCGATCGTGAAGACCCGGCCGTAGAGCGCCGGATTGAGCACGAAGGCCGCGACACCCAGCAGGAACACCGTCGGCACGACCACCAAGGCGGAAGACGCGAAAAGCGCGAGCAGCACCGAAAAGCCCGCGATGCCGACGGCGCCGCCCAGCAGCGCGTGGTGCGGCCGGCGGTCCGAGATCCGGCCGCCGAGCGACAGTCCCGCGAAGGCGCCGATCCCGAACAGCGCGAGGACCGCGGGGATCCAGACCGCGGGCAGGACGTCCGCGAGCATCGCCGCCAGGTAGTTGAAGGACACCATGTACGCGGCCGTGCTCAGGATGGTGACCGCGTAGACGCCCCAGAGGCGCAGCGTCCGCATGGCGCGCAGTTCACCCGACAGGCTCGGCGCGGTGGACGTCGTGGCAGGCAGGCCGACGGCGCAGGCGGCCACACCCAGGACGGTGAGCGCGACGACGCCCCAAAAGCCGCCGGTCCAGTCGGTGAGGTTGCTCAGCAGGGTGCCCGCCGGTCCCCCGGCGACCATGGCGACGCTGAGCCCGGCGACGACGACACCCGAGGCGCGGGCGTTGCGGTCGGGCGTCACCAGGCTGATCGCGGTCACGGCGGCGACGGCGAAGAAACCGGCGTAGGCGAGACCGGCGATGAACCTGGTGATCAGGAGGATCCAGTAGTCGCCGGAGAGCAGGCCGATCGCGATGGCGGCGGCGAAGACGGCCTGCGTCGTCATCAAGGCCGTCCGCCGCGGCCACTTCAGGCTCAGCACGGCGAACGGCGGGCCGCCGAGGACGACACCGAGGGCGAACGCGGTGATGAGCGCGCCCGCGGACGACAGGGAGACGCCGAGATCGGCGGCGGCCGCGGGCAGGACGCCGGCCATCAGGAACTCGGCGCTCCCCATCGCGAACAGACTGAAGGACAGGAGATAGACCCCGGCGGGAAGGCGTTTCGTCTCGATCATGCCGCCAGCATCGGGAGCTTTTGGCTGTTTCGGCAAAGAACTTTGCCGGAACCGGGACGACCTGCTGTCCTGGCGGCATGGAGAGCCAACCCACCGTCACCGCGGCGATCGAACAGATCGCGCCCCGGCTGCGCCGCGCCAGGGAGAAGAAGGGCACCACGCTGGTGGAGCTGAGCCGAGCCACCGGCATCTCCACCAGCACCCTGTCCCGGCTCGAATCCGGGCAGCGCAAACCGAGCCTCGAACTGCTGCTGCCGGTCATCGCCGCGCTGGGCCTGCGCGTCGACGAGATCGTCTCGTCACCGCGGGTGCTCGACGCCCCTGTGGACGGCCGGGACGGGCGTGTCCTTATCCCGCTCACCCGGCACGAGGACGGCCCCCGTGCCTACAAGATGACGATCCCGGCGAGCGACGACGAACCCCACCCGCGAACGCACGGCGGCCGTGAGTGGCTGTACGTGCTGCGCGGCAGGCTCCGGCTCGTACTCGGCGACCAGGACGTCGTGCTCGGCGCGGGCGAGGCCGCCGAGTTCGACTGCCGGACGCCGCACTGGTTCGGTGCCACCGGCCGCGGGCGGGTCGAGGTGCTCAGCCTCTTCGGCGAACAGGGCGAACGGGTCCACGTCCGCGCCCGCACCCGGTAGCTCTCAGACGCGCTGCTGGATACGGATCAGGTTCCCCGACGGGTCGCGGACGGCGCCGTCACGCAGGCCGTACGGCTGGTCGGTGGGCTCCTGGATGACCTCGGCGCCCGACTCCTGCAGGTGCTTGAAGAGACCGTCGAGGTCGTCGGAGGAGAACAGGATGCCCGCGTAGGTGCCCTTGGCCATCATCTCGCCGATGACGCGGCGTTCGTCTTCGGTGATACCCGGGTCGACGGCGGGCGGGTGCAGCACGATCGACACCGGCTGCCCCGGCGGGCCGACAGTGATCCAGCGCATGCCGTCGTAGCCGACGTCGTTGCGCACCTCGAAGCCGAGGAGGTCGCGGTAGAAGGCCAGAGCGGCGTCGGGGTCGGTCTGCGGGAGGAAACTCCCGTGAATGGCGATGTCCATGACGGTCACGCTAGGTGAGACCGGTTCACGACGCTTCTCGATTCCTGATCGCCTCGATCGCGGCGACACTGCGGTCGACGTCCGCCTCGGTGGTGCTCCAGTTGGACACGGAGACGCGCATCAGGCGCATGCCGTGCCAGGTGGTCGCGCCCATCCAGCACTCGCCGGAGCGTTGAAGGGCTTCGACGACCCGGTCCGTTTCGTCGCCGAAGCTGACAAGGACCTGGTTCAGCACCACGTCATTCACGACGGAGACGCCTTCGCACGCTTCGAGCTTTTCGGCGAACCTCCTGGCCAGCGCACAGCATCGCTCGATCATCTCGGCGATCCCCTCGCGACCGAGTTCGCTGAGCGCCGCCCACGTCGCGAAGCCCCGCGCCCGGCGGGAGGATTCCGGCACGAAGTCGCTCGGCGCCCTCACCCCGCCCTCTCCCTGGCCGGTCAGGTACGCGGCGGTGAGCGCCATCGCGGCCCGGTGCGACTCGGGATGAGCGCAGAACGCGTAACCGCAGTCGTAGGGGACGTTGAGCCACTTGTGCCCGTCGACCGCCCAGGAGTCGGCCTTCTCCAGCCCCACGGTCAGCCGCTGGAGCGCGGGGGCGGCGGCCGCCCAGAGCCCGAACGCGCCGTCGACGTGCACCCACGCACCGTGGCGGTGGGCGATCTCCGTCGCGGCGGCGAAATCGTCGAACGCGCCGGTGTTCACGTTCCCCGCCTGAAGGCAAACGATTGCGGGCCCGTCGAGCTTCCGTTCGAGATCGGCGATGTCGATGGCGCCCTGGCCGTCCGCGCGCACCGGCCGGACGGCGTCGGTGCCCAAGCCGAGCAAGCGGAGCGACCGGTCGATCGTCGCGTGCCGCTCTTCACTGGCGACGACCGGCAGCGGCGGCGCCCCGTGCAGCCCGCGTCGCTCGACGTCCCACCCGGCCCGCGCGAGGACGTGATGCCGGGCGGCGGCGAGGCCGACCGTGTTCGCGCCCTGCCCGCCGGTCACGAAACCGAACGACGCACCGGACGGCAGGCCGAGGACGTCCTTGAGCCATTCGCCCGCCACCTCCTCGACGATCGCGGCGGCGGGCGAGGTGATCTTGTTGAACGCGGGCTGATCCCAGCCGGTCGCGAGCATGTCGGCCGCCGTCGCGGCGTCCAGCGCCCCACCGGTGACGAAACCGAAGTACCTCGGGCCGGTGTTCGCCACCAGCGCCGGCTCGACGGCGTCCGCCAGCCGCCGGATCACGTCGGCGGGCGCGGCGGGTTTCTCCGGCAGGTCGCCGAGCTTCTCCCGGACGCCCGTCGTGTCCTCGGGGAAGACCGGGGCGTCGGTGACGCTTGCGCGGTAACGGGTGACACGGGCGGCGACATCGGCCAGCAGATCCCCCAACTCGGTCATTCGTTCATGATTCCACGGCCGCGCCGGGCTCCTGCCAGAAAAAGCGAACCGACGAGCAGCAGGGCGATCGTTCCGGCGTCGAAACCGCCCAGGAGCCCGAGCAGGACCGCCCACGCCACGACGCCCGAGCCCAGCCAGGCGGGCACGCGTTCGCCGCGCCGGGTGTGCCGGAGCACCAGCCCGCCGAGCAGAAGCAGCGGCACCCCGAAACTGCCAGGGCTGAGCCAGAACGCCTCGGCCATGGGGAGCCGGTCGGGCGTGGGGTCCAGCGTGACCGTGTTGAAGAATCCTTCGTCGAAGATCCGCTCCCAGACTTCCCGGCGCATGAAGCCGGCGACGACGGTGTGGAAGAGGCCGCCGCCCAGCGCGAGGATCCCGCCCCAGGTGGCCGGGTCACGCCACCGGGCGCGGGGGGTGGTCGCTTCGTAGGGCTTGTCGATTGTCTGCATGCGCATCAGGCTGCTCGCCGGCGCGACGGGAATCCTCGGCCTGAGGTGCCCGGTCCCTCCTCCGAAATGATGAGATCGCCTCAGCTCGGCCGCACGAGCCCGTTCTCGTACGCGAAGATCACCGCCTGCACCCGGTCACGGACCTCGAGTTTGGCGAGGAGATGACCGACGTGCGTTTTCACCGTGGTTTCGGAGAGGAAGAGCCGCTGCGCGGTCTCGGCGTTGGAGTAGCCCTGCGCGATCTCCAGCAGCACGTCGCGTTCGCGCGCGGTGAGCCGGTTCAGGAGCGGGGAAGTCTCGCGGGCGACCGCGAGCTGGTCCAGCATGCGGCGGGTCGTGGAGCGCGCGATCACGGCGTCGCCGGCGTGGACGGCTCGGATGGCGTGCAGCACCTCGTCGGCCGACGCGTCCTTGAGCAGGAACCCGCTCGCCCCGGCGCGCAGTCCGGCGATGGCGTATTCGTCTAGATCGAACGTCGTCAGCAGGATCACCTTGGGCGCGTTCTCGCGGGCGGCGATCAGCCCGGTGGCCTCGACGCCGTCCATCCGCGGCATCTGGACGTCCATCAGCACGACGTCGACCGGTGTCCCGGCGAGCTTCGCGACGGCCTCGACACCGTCGGCCGCCTGGACGACGATGCGGATGTCGTCGGTCGCGTCGACGACCATGGCCAGCCCGGTCCGGACCAGTTCCTGGTCGTCGACCAGCGCGACGTCGATCGTCATCCCGAAGCTCCCTGTTTACCGACGCGGAACTCCGCGCGCACCCGGAAACCGCCGCCGGCCGGACCGGCCTCGAACGTACCGCCCGCGGCGCGCACGCGTTCCCGGACGCCGCTCAGTCCGGCGCCCGTCCCGGGGAGCGGCGGCCGCTCGCCGGCACCGGCCCCGTCGTCCTCGACGACGAACTCCGACGCCTGCGGGGTGTGCGTGATCGTGACGGTGACACCCGTGCGCGGGCCCGCGTGCTTGACACTGTTGGTCAAACCCTCCTGGACGAGCCGGTACGCCGCCATGGCCGCGCTCGCCGTCAGCGCGTCGGGCCGCCCGCGCTCGGACAGCCGGACGTCGACGCCCGTCGCCCGGACCCGCTCCACCAAGTCCGGTATCCCGGCGAGCGAGGGCCGCGTTTCGCTGTCCCGCAAAACCCGCAGCGTGCCCCGCATGTCGGCCAGTGCCTCACGAGCGGTGCCGGCGATGACGGTGAGCGCCTGTGCCGCGCGGTCCGGCGCCTTGGAAGCGATGGCGGAACCGCCTTCGGCCTGACGCACGATGACCGCCAGCGAATGGGCGACGATGTCGTGCATGTCGCGGGCGATGCGCTGTCGTTCGCCTGCCGCGGCACGCTCGGCGGCTTCCGCGGCCTCGTCGGCGAGGCGCCGCCGCCGGTCGAACCGGAAGCGGCCGACGGCCCAGGTGCCCGCCACCGCCGCGACCAAAGCGAGCACGGCCAGCAGCAGCGTGAGCCACCCCGCGGGCAGCGCGCCGTAGGCCGTCGCCGTCCTTGCTGTGCACAGCACCGCTCCGAGCACGCTGATCCCGAGGGCGAGCAGGCTCTCGCGCAGCGGCCGATGCGCGGCGACGGCGTACAGGAGCACCAGGTAGACCGCCGACGTCGGGAGGAAGAAGAGCGGGATCTCCATGCTGTCGCTCGCGCTCGCCAGCCCCAATGGCTCGGCCCGGACCACCGTGTTCGGCAGCACGACGAGCACCGCCATCGCCAGCGTGGCGGTGGCGAACGCGGTTTTGGTGGCGATCCGCCGCAGCGCGACGGTGGAGTGCACCACGATCGCGCAGACACCCGCCACCCACAGCGCCCAGTCCGGCGAGTCGGCGACCAGGAGGATGTCGAGCGAACCCGGCCCCAGCAGCGCGGCGACGGCCAGGGCGAGCAGGAGGTCCGAACCGGCCGGGTGTGCCCGCGTCCACCGGTCCACGCGGTCGGTCCACGTCACGGCCATGATCGTAGACATCGTCGCCGGACGTGACCAGGCCCTCACGGGACCTGGGGAAACCTTGTTCGACCTGCGTCGGAATGCCCCGGCACCGTACCCGGTTACAGTCCGCGGCCCCCTGCCAGGCAGGTTCAGGGCACATTTCCTTGTCTCGCAACAGAATCACCGCGTTGCCGAAGTATCGGCGTCTGGCACGGTCTGTGACTGTCTCCGGCGGCTTGGTGGCGTCCACGGAACAGGTGCGGAACGCCAGCGACCATGAGCGACCGTCAGCAGCGTCCATGACCCCGGACCTGACCTCGGTGACCTGCGGAAACGTCGATGCCGACAGTTCGCACCGAGAGGGTCGGGGGTTCGATTCCCCTCAGCTCCACAGCAGGTCAAAGGCCCTTCCCAGGGAATCGGGAAGGGCGAGGGAGAGGCGTCGCGAAAGCCACTTTCGGGACGTCCAGGGTCGCGAAAGTGGCTTTCGCGACACGCCTTCGGGGCGGGGGAGGAAGGCGCGCGGGACCGGGCCGGGCCCTCGGCGCGGAATGTCCGCAGCAGGTTCGGCGTCCGCACACCTCGCGTTCGCGAGTACCCGGCGGGGACGGCAATCGACGAGACGAGCGGGCGCGGGTGGCGGTGTGACGATGGGCCCGAGCCGCCGGGACGAGACCGTCGAAGTGATGGCCGACGCCGGGTTCTGACATCTGAGGGCGGAAGAATGACGTCGACGCGACAGGATCCCATCGAGCGGCTCACCCGGCGGTTCGACTACCACGATCCCGAATACACCCCCGAAGTCGCGGAGATCGTCAACCGCGAGATCGGCAAGAACGAGGGTGTCACCTATTCCGAAGCGCACGGGGGCATGTGGATACTGTCGCGCTACGAGCAGGTCAAAGCGGCCTTCAAGGATCACGCCACGTACAGCTCGGGGAGCGGTGTCTTCTTCCCGCGGGCGGCGGGGACGCCGAAGTTCTCGCCGATCGACTTCGATCCGCCGGAGCACCGCGCCCGTCGCAGGCTGATGTCTCCCCCGCTGCAACAGGATGTGGTGCGGAGCCTCGAGTCCCAGGTCGCCGAGCTCACTTCCCGCATGGTCCGGCCGATGGTCGAGCGCGGACACGGGGATTTCACCGGGGAGGTGTCGAAGCCGCTCGCGATCGGTGTGCTCGCGATCGCCCTCGGGTTGTCGGAATCGGCGCAGCACCAGATCCGGGAACTGACCACGACGTTGTGGGCGCGGCTTTCGAAGAACCCCGACCTGACCGATTTCTGGCCGGAGTTCCGCCAGCTGGTCTCGGAAGAGGTCCGGCGGGCGAAGGAGGAGCCGGGCGATTCCTACCTGTCGCGGCTGGTCGGGGCCGAGCTGAACGGTGAGCCGCTGTCCGAGGAGACCCTCCAGTCGATCATCGTCTCGTACTGCATCGCCGGTCACGAAACCACGATGAACACCATCAGCCGGATGTTGTGGTATCTCGGGAGCAATCCCCTTCTCCAGGAACGGCTCAAGGCCGAACCGGACCTCATGCCGGTCGCGGCCGACGAGACGCTGCGCCGGTGGTGCCCGACCGATCGGTTCACCCGGGTCACCACCCGTGACGTGACGATCGCCGGGACCGCGATCCCCGAAGGCTCCCGGGTGGTCTTCCTGCTGGACGCGGCGAACCGTGATCCGGACAAGTTCCCCGACCCGGACACGTTCTCCCTCGACCGCGGGAATTCGCACCAGCACTTGAGCTTCGGCTTCGGTATCCACCACTGCATGGGCGCGCACCTGGCGAGGCTGGAGCTGCGGATCGTGCTCCAGGAGCTGGCGCGGCACCCGGTCTACCACCTCACCGAAGATCCGGGCCGCCATTTCGAAAACGGCAGGCACATCGTGTTCGAAAAAGTCCCGGTCAAATTCGAAACCAGCTAGAAGGGGAAACCCAGTGGACACTCAACCCGCACTCGACGGCCTGGTCCGGCTGACCACCGGCCTGTGGGCATCGCAGACACTGGTCGCCGCCGAAGACCTCGGCCTGTTCACCTTCCTCTCCGGCGGGAGCGCGACCCCGGCCGAGGTCGCGGCGGGAACCGGGATCGCGGAACGGCCGGCGGAGATCCTGCTCACCGCGTGCGCCGCGCTCGACCTGCTGGACGCCGACGGCGGCCGGTTCCGCAACACGCCGGTCGCCGAGGCGTATCTGGTGAAGGGGAAGCCGGACTACTTCGGCGACTACATCAGGATGCTCGGCCAGTACGCCAACCCCGGCTGGATGCGGGTCACCGAGATCGTCCGGGCGAACAGGCCGGGCAGGCTGCTTTCGGGAGACCAGGAGGAGATCTTCGAGGAAGGAACCAGGCCGAGGATCTTCTGGGACGGCCTGTACCCGCTTTCCGCCGGCACGGCCCGGGTCCTGGCGGAGGAGGTCGACTTCGGCGAGACGTCCACCCTGCTCGACGTCGGGGGCGGGGGCGGCGCTTTCGCCGTCGAATTGTGCCGTCGCCATCCCGACCTCCACACCACGATCTTCGACCTGCCCTTCGTGTGCGAGTACACAGTGGACAAAGTCGAGGAAGCGAAACTGTCCGACCGGATCAGCCTGCGTTCCGGCGACTTCCTTCAGGACGCGGAACTGCCGCCGGGGCACGACGCGATCCTGCTTTCCATGATCCTGCACGATTGGGACGAGGCCAGGAACGCCGAGCTGCTGGCCAAATGCCATCGCGCGCTGCCGAGCGGCGGGCTGCTGGTGATATCCGAGCTGCTGGTCGACGACGACAAGGCCGGTCCGGCCGACGCCGCGCTCATGAGCATGGCCATGCTGGTCGGGACCTGGGGGCGCAACTACACGGCCGCGGAGTACCACGAATGGCTGACCGCCGCGGGATTCGACGACATCCGGACCGTGCGGTTCCAGGCGCCGGGTGCCAACGGGGCGATCACGGCCAGAAAGCCCTGACCGGAACGAAACGAAGGGCGCCTTCCTCACGAGGAAGGCGCCCTTTCTCTTGCCCCGGGCCGGCTACGGGGAAAGCCCCTGTCGCAACCCGCGAGGTTGTGACAGGGGCTTTCGCCATTCGTGCGATCAGGCCGCTTCGGGCTCCCGCAGGACCTCCGTGACGTGTGCGGAGAGCGCGGCGACGGTCGGCTTCGCCCACAGGATCGTCGGCGGCAGATCGAGCCCGAACCGGCGGCTCAGCCGGACACGGAGACCGACGGTCATCACCGAGTCGACGCCCAGCTCGACCAGCGGACGCCGGAGGTCGACGTCCTCGGCGGCCAGGTTCAGCTCGGCGCCCACCTGTTCCCGGACCTCCTGGGTGATCAGCTCGTGCGCCTCTTCGGCGGAGAGGCTCGCCCAGTCGACGTCCGTACCGCCGTCGGCCTCGGCCGCGTCGGCGTCGATGGCGGCCAGATCCCGGAACATCGGCACCCGGGTGGTCCGCGCCGGCAGCGGCAGGACCCGCAGGACCGCCTGGTACGGCGCGTCGTACCGCTCGGCGAACGCCCAGGCGCGGAACGCCTCGGCCGCGGTGATCGCTTCGAGGCCGCGGGCGTTGGCCTCGAACATCGTGCTGGCGATGCTCTCCGACATCCCGACACCGAGCCAGGACGTCCAGCCGATGCTCGTGGTCTCGGAGTGCCCACCGGCGTTGCGGTGCGCGGCCAGCGCGTCGAGGAACGAGTTCGCCGCGGCGTAGTTGGTCTGCCCGGTGAGCCTGGCGAACTGGCCACAGGACGAGAACAGGACGAGGAAGTCCAGCGTCCCCGGCGGGAACAGCCGGTGCAGCACCAGCCCACCGCTCGCCTTGGGAGCGAGCACGTCACGCAGGCCGTCCAGGTCCACCTTGTCGATCAGCGCGTCGTTGACCACACCGGCGGCGTGGATGACGCCACGGATCGGCGGCAGCCCGTGGTTCGCCGGGTCGAGGGCCCTGGCGACATCCACCTCGTCGGTGATGTCCACCGGCACCGCGCGCACCGTGACCCCGGCCGCCTCGAGCGCGAGCACACTGTCGATCTGGTGCCGGACCTGCGGATCCGTGACGGCGTCCCAGTCCGAACGAGGCGGCAGGCCCCGCCGTCCCGCGAGCAGGAGCCGCCGGGCGCCGCGGTCGGCGAGCCACTGCGCGACCTCGAGACCGAGACCACCGAGACCACCGGTGATCAGGTAGGTACCGGTGGCCCGGCACTGGAGGCTCGCGCCGTCCGACGGCCGCTCGATGGTGGTCAAGCGGGCGACCTCGGTGGCGTCGCCGGACAGCGAGATGACGTCTTCGCTGCCACCGGCGTGCCGGAGCAGCGTGAGCAGCCGATCCGCGGTGTCCTCGTCGACCTCGTCGACGTCGATCGCGCCACCCCACAGCTCCGGACGTTCACCGGCGGCGATCCGCGCGACACCCCAGAGCGGTCCGTGCGCGAGCGCCGCCTCGTCCACGGCTTTGCGGACGCCTCGCGAGAGCGCCCAGACCTGCTGCGACGCGAAGTCGTCGCCGGCGATCGACGCGATCTCGCTGATCCGCTGAAGGGTCCGGATCACCGTCCAGCTCGCCCGTTCGGTCGCGGCTTCGAGCGTTTCGCCCGGCCGGGCGAGCGAGGGCGCGATCACGACCGCGCCCGGCTCCGACAGCATCGACTCGCCGAAATCGGCGGCACAGTCGCAGTCGCGCGCCGCGTCCTGGTGCGGATCCGGCCCGCAGACACGCACCGCCCGGGTGCCGAGCGCTTCGAACCGGGCCGCGAGGAGACCGGTGACCGTCGGGTCTCCGACGAGCAGGACCTGGCGCAGTTCACGCCAGGTTTCCGCCGTCTCCAACGGCTTCCAGGCGATCTCGTGCACGAGGTCGCGCGGGCCCGCCGCCGCGGCGCCGAGGTGTTCCACCGCCGCGAACCGCAGTCCGGTGACCTCGCAGACGATCCTGCCGGTCTCGTCGGCGACCAGGACGTCGGTGGTGTCCCGCGGGGACCGCGGCGATCGGCGGCTGTGCACCACGATCTTCGCGGGCGGGACGCCGTCGAAGACGACCTTCTCGATCGACCTCGACATCCACAGCACGGGGGCGTCCTCGGGGGTCACCACGACCGCGCTGATGGTCAGCGCGCCGTCGATGACGTGCGCCCAGCTGGCCGCGTTCGGGGCGCCCGGCTCGATGGTCATCACCGCGAGCTGCTCCGAATCCGTGCGGCGCAGTTCGTCGAGGTCCCACGGAAACGCGTAGCCACCGACCCCCATCCGGCGGAACATCGTGTCGACCTTCTCCCACGACCACTCCGGCAGCCGATCGCGGAGATCCGCGGTGTCGATCGTGCCTTCGGTGACCCGCACCCCGGGTTCGACCGCCGCCGTGGTGTGGGTGATCCACTCGTGCTCCTCACCGGCGTTGCCGTCTTCGGCGAGCCGGGTGGAAAGCCGGAGGGTGTTCTCCGAGGACACGATCTGTACGACCCGCGGCGGGACGACGGAAAGCGGGGTGCGCAGGACGATGTCGGTGATCGCCGCCTGCTTGCCGTCGCGGACCGCCGCCTCGGCGAAGGTGTTGATGATCGACGCCGCCGGGGTGATCTCGACTCCGACCACCTCGTGGCTGAGCGGGTACGGGCGGCAATCCATGTCCAGATAGGTCTGCCACACCACCCGCGCGGGAGAGCCGCTGACGGCCATCTTCCCGCCGAGCAGGCTGTGCTTCTCCGGATCGTGCCCGCCGCCGACACCGTTCGACCCGGTGGCGTCGTCGCCGAAGATCCAATAAGGACGGTGCTGCCACGCCACGGCGGGCAGGGCGAGCAGCGGGGTGTCCGGATGCTCGGCCGCCCAGTCGAAGTCGGCGCCCTCGCAGTGCAACTCGGCGAAGTTCGTCAGCAGCGTGGCGACCTCGTCCTGGTCGCGCCGCAACGTGAAGGCGACCTTCGCCTCCTCGACATCGAGGTGGTCGAGCGTCTCCTTGATCGAGTGGGTGACCACGGGATGCGAAGAGACTTCGAGGAACAACCGGTATCCGTCTTCGATCGCCGCCGTCACGGCCTGCGCGCACCGGACGGGCTGCCGGAGGTTCGCCACCCAGTAGGCGGTGTCACGGGGAGCCGCCGAACGGACATCGGTCAGCGCCGTGCTGTAGAGCGGGACGTCCGGGGTACGCGGGGTGAGCTCGGCGGCCGCGGCCGCCACGTTCGCGACGACCTCGTCGACGTGCTCGCTGTGGAAGGCGATGTCCGTGTCGACCGTCCAGATCCCGATCCCGTCGGTCTTCCATTCCGCGGCGAGCCGTTCGACAGCGGCGCGGTCGCCGGAGACGACGGTCGAGCCGGGGCTCGCGGCGATGGCGGCTTCGACGCCGTCGTGCCCGGCCAAGCGCCGCTCGACCTCGTCGAACGCCAGGCCCGCCATGGCCATCCCGCCACGGCCGGCGAGCGGCTGCAACGCGGCGGCCCGGCGGCAGGCGAAACGCGCGGCTTCCAGGACGTCCAGCGCGCCCGCGGCGACCGCCGCGGCGATCTCGCCGACCGAGTGGCCAAGGACGGCGGCGGGCTTCGCGCCGTGGCGGCGCCAGACCGCGGCGAGACCGATCTGCATCGCGAAGGTCATCGCCTGGACGTGCGAGGCACTCCACGGCCCACCGTCCACAATGGCCTCACGCGGGGTCCAGCCGAGTTCGGCGCGGAACACGTCACCGAGGGAATCGATCGCTTCGGCGAACACGGGTTCCTCGACGAGCAGACGGCGACCCATCCCGGACCATTGCGCGCCGTGTCCGGAGAACACCCAGACGACCTTGCCGTCCGCGGCCGAGGGCACCCGTCCCTTGGCGACGCCGGGTGCGGGCCGTCCCTCGGCGAGCGCGCGCAGGCGTTCGGTCAGTTCGGCGGTCGAACCCGCCACGACCGCCGCGCGCTGCGCGAGGTGGGAACGCCGCCGGGACAACGTGTTCCCGACGGAAGCGAGCGAGACACCGGGATTCGCGGCCAGCCACTCCGCCGTCGTCGCGGCGAGGGCCCGTACTCCCCCGTCGGAAGCTGCCGACAGCGGGAACACCGACGTGCCCAGTTCCGCGTTGGCACCCCTCAGCGCCTCGGGCGCGGCGACTGGGGCTTCCTTGAGGATGACGTGGGCGATCGAACCGCCGACGCCGTAGCTGGAAACTCCGGCGATCCGCGGCCGCTCGCCACGCGGCCACTCCTGGCGGTCCGCCACCAGGCGCAGCCCGGAACCGGCCCAGTCGAACTCGGGGTTCGGTTCGTCGTGCAGGCTCGGCGGGATCTCTTCGTTGCCCAGCGCGAGAATCACCTTGATCACCCCGGCGATCCCGGAACCGGCCTCGACGTGCCCGATGTTCGGCTTCACCGAACCGATCAGGCAGGGGTCGTCCACCCTGCTCTCACCGCCGAACACCGCCGCCAGCGCCTGGGCCTCCTCGCGGTCTCCCACCGGGGTGCCGGTGCCGTGCGCCTCGACGTAGCCGACCGACCCGGGCGCGACGCCCGCCCGCCGGTACGCCTGACGCAGCATGTGTTCCTGCGCCTCTCCGTTCGGCGCCATCATGCCGTCGGATCTGCCGTCCTGGAAAACCCCGCTGCCCGCCACGATCGCGAGCACCTGGTCGCCGTCACGGCGCGCGTCCGACAGTCGCTTGAGCACCACGACACCGGCGCCTTCGCCACGTCCGTACCCGTCGGCGTTCTTGTCGAAGGCCTTGGACTTCCCGTCCGGTGCCAGCGCTCCCGCGGCTTCGAGCGCGATATTGAGCGTCGGGCTGGCCATGATGTTGACCCCGCCGACGATCGCGACCGGGGTCTCCCCGATCCGCAGGCTCTGGCAGGCGAGGTGCAACGCGGTCAGCGAACCCGCGCAGGCCGTGTCGACGGCGAGGCTCGGCCCGCGCAGGTCGAGGAAGTAGGAGATGCGGTTGGCGATGCCGTAATAGGTGGTGCCGTTGACCGCGTAGGCGCCGGTGCGGCCGACGTCCTCGAGCAGCCGCCGCCCGTAGTCGTTGGAGTTCGCCGCGACGAACACGCCCGTCTCCGAACCACGCAGGAGATGCGGCGGGAGCCCGGCGTCGACCAGCGCCTCCCAGGCCAGCTCCAGGATGATGCGCTGCTGCGGGTCGAGGAAATCGGCTTCCCTGGGGGAAATACCGAAGAAGTCCGCGTCGAATCCCTCGATGTCATCGAGAAAAGCACCCTTGCGGGTGGTTTTCCGAAGAATGTTCGTGGCCTGTGGGCTGGCGGCCGCGTAAGATGACCATCGTCTCTCCGGCATCTCGCGCACCGAATCACGCCCGTCGATCAGGAACTCCCACAACTTTCCCGGAGAGTCGAGGTCAGGGGCGAACCGGCAGCTCATGCCGACGACGGCCACCGCGTCTGAAAATTGCACGTCCTGGCTCAAGTCCCTGCTCCTCTTCGCATTCAAGACCCGGCCGCGTAAACGATCATCGCGGATGACGGAATTGTTCGTCATGGCCGGGAACTCCGACCGAGTCATTTTTTGTCGCCGCCGTCAGCGCTGGCATCTCCTGCGTTGCCACCGCGTCCGATTCGCCGCCCCAGGGCCGACTCCCCGCATTCGAGGAGACGGGACGGCCAGGTCAGAGCCTTATCGTTCGGTGCAGTCGAGCCGCGTCGCGCATATGGAGGTCCGGCATGCCACGAAAAAACACCGAAGGAACCGTTCCCTGGCCCAGGGACTTCGCCGCGAGATACATTTCAAAGGGATATTGGGAAAATCGCCCACTGATCTCATTCTTGGAAAAGGCGGCCGCCGCCACGCCGGACGCGGTCTGCCTTGTCGACCGCGGCCTGCGGTTGACCTACCGCCAGCTGTTGTCCCGTGCGGACGGCGCGGCCGCGCGGATGCGTGAACTCGGGCTGCGCCCGGACGACCGGGTCGTGCTCCAACTGCCCAACCACTGGGAATTCGTCGTCACGACGGTGGCTTGCCTTCGACTCGGCGTCGTCCCGGTGATGGCGTTGCAGGGCCACCGGAAACAGGAGATCGCGGCCGTCACCGAACACGCCGGCGCGCGGGCGGTCATCACCGCCGGGATCGTCAAGGGCTTCGACCACCAGGCACTGGCCCACGAAGTCGCCGCCGAATCCGAAACCTGCGAACACGTCCTGGTGACCGCGGACGAACTCCAAGAAGGAAGCCTCGACCTCCGGGCGTACCTGTGCCCGTCGAGCGACGAAGTCTTCGAACCCGCGGAGCCTTCGGGTACCGACGTCGCGCTTTTCCTGCTGTCCGGGGGAACCACGGGCGCTCCGAAGCTCATTCCCCGTACCCACAACGACTTCTCCTACCTCGTCAAGCGGGCCGCGGAGATCTGCGGGATCGGGCGCGACACCGTCTATCTGGCCGTTCTTCCGCTCGGACACGGTTTTCCGATGACCTGGGTGCTCGCCACGCTGTTCGCCGGAGGCCGGGTGGTCGTCACCGATTCGCCGACCGCGGAACGGAATTTCCCGTTGATCGAGGCGGAAGGGGTCACGATGACCTCGCTCGTCCCGGCGATCGCGCAGCGCTGGCTCGAGCACCGCGTCGCCGGCTCCGCCCACGATCTCGGTTCCCTGGAACTGGTTCAGGTCTCCGGCTCCCGGATCCCGGACGAGATCGCCGGCCGGTTCGAACCCGTGCTCGGCTGCGCGCTCCAGAACGGCTACGGAATGGGCGAGGGACTGATGTGCCTCACCCGTCCCGGAGACCCCGCCGAAGTCGTCTGCCGTACACAAGGCAGGCCGATCTGCCCGGACGACGAGCTGAGGCTGGTCGACGCCGATGGCCGGCCGGTCGCCGACGGCGAGCCGGGCATCCTGCTCACCCGGGGGCCTTACACCGTTCGCGGTTACTACCGGGCGGAGGAGCGGAACGCGACGGCCTTCAGCGACGGCTGGTACAACACCGGCGACATCGTGCGCATGCTTCCCGACGGGAACCTCGTCGTCGAGGGGCGGGAGAAGGACGTCATCAACCGCGGGGGCGAGAAGATCTCCGCCGAAGAGATCGAGAACTTCGCCTACCAGGCCGGGGCGAGTCTCGCCGCGGCGGTTGCCATGCCGGATCCGGACCTCGGCGAGCGGATCTGCCTCTACAGCACCGGAAAACGGCTCGACCCCGGCCGGCTGCACGCGGCGATGGAAGCCGCGGGGGTGGCGACCTTCAAGTTCCCCGAGCGGCTGGTCCACACCGATTCGCTGCCGCTGACGGCGGTCGGGAAGGTCGACAAGAAGGCGTTACGCGCCGACATCGCCGCCCGGCTCGCGACGGAACGGCTGCTGGGCGAACGCCAGGCGAGCTGAGGCGAGCGAAGGCCCCTTCCCGAGGCGGGAAGGGGCCTTGAGGCGTGAAGCCAGGTGCAGGGTCGGAACAGGGGGTCGGCTCGACTGCTCGCACGTCTGCCGGGGTTCGGGTGTCGCGAAAGCCACTTTCAGGACGTCTGATGTCCCGAAAGTGGCTTTCGCGACGCTCGGCCGCACGGGGAAGCTACTTGTCGCGCGGGGTGTTCTGGTAGGCGGCGAGCCGCCACTCGCCGTCCTGGCGGGCGACGGTCCACGAGGCGCGGATCGCGTTGTGGTCGGCGACCTCGGACTCGCCCTTGTACAGCACGCCGCCCTGGGTCAGCAGCACCGCGGAATCGGGCGAGAGGAACCGCAGGCTGAGCGGCTTGCCCGTCACCTGGGTGCCCTTGTAGTTCGTGTCGTAGGCGTTCTTGAGGAACTTCCGGATCTCCTCGCGCCCGTTGGCGAAGCTGCCGGCGAGGATCATCGTGCCGTCCTCGGTGAAGACGTCGGCGAAGGCATCGGCGTCGTGGTAGGCCCAGGCGGCGATCACCTTCTGCGTGAGCGCCGCGATGGCCGCCTTGTCCGCGTCGGTGACCTTGGCGGTTTCAGTGGTCGTCATCAGGACTCTTTCCCTTCGTGGCCGGTCTCAGATGTAGAGGGTGTTCGGCTCGAGCCCGCACAGCACGCGCCCGTACAGCTCGTTGTTGGTGTCGGGGTGCATGAGGGCGTGCAGGTTGACCGCCTGGATGTCGCGGGCGATGCGCTGGATCGGGACGTCGGAGAAGATCGACGACCCGCCGCTGGCGTTGGCGAAGATGTCGATGGCCTCCTTGCTCAGCCGCACCGTCGCGCCCATGTCGGCCCGCGCCCGCACCCGCTCTTCGAGCTTCCACTCGGTACCGTCGGACGCCTTTCCGTCGACGAGCGACGTCAGCCGCGTCGCGTGGAACTCGGCCTCGTCGAGTTTCATCACCGCGTCCGCGACCTGGTGGTGCGTCAGCGGTGCCTCGCGCTGGCTTTCGTAAGCGGTGTAGGTGATCTTGCGGTTCGGCAGGCGCTTGAGGAAGGACTCCTTCGCGGCGCGGCCGAGTCCGATCACGCTGCCGACCGACGACGCCGCGGCGACCGGGAGCAGGGGCGCGCGGAAGATCTCCAGCCCGGCGTTGGCCGCCGACGAGTACTGGCCCTGCAAGACCGCGGGCAGGCTGATGATCCGCTCGCTCGGGATGAACACGTCCTTCGCGACCGTGCTGACACTGCCGGAACCGCGCAGGCCGACCGTGTGCCAGTCGTCGACGATCAGCAAGTCCGTCAGAGGGACCACGCCCATGACCGGGTACGGCTCGGCGCCGTCCTCGACGAGGACCGCGATGACGACCTGCCAGTGCGCGTGGCGCGCACCGCTGATGAAGCCCCATTTGCCGTTCACGACCACGCCGCCGTCGGCGGGGGCCGCGATCGCGGTCGGGCTCAGCGTCCCGCAAACGCGGATGTCGGACCGCGAGAACACCTCGTCCTGGACGGCGTCCGGGAACAGGCCGGTCATCCAGCTGGTGATCCAGCTGACGCCGGTCGTCCACGCCGAGGAACCCTCGGCGCGGCCCAGCTCCGCCGCCACCTCGACGAGGGTGCGGGTGTCGGCCTCGTAGCCGCCGTACCGCTTCGGAACCCGAAGCCGGAACAGACCGGCGTCGGTGATCGCTTCGATCGTCTCGTCGTGCAGGCGACGGTTCTCTTCCGTCCACGCCGCGTGCTTCCGGAGCGTGGGCACCAGATCGGTGGCCCGTTGGACGAGTTGCTCGCGAGTCGGGTTCTCGGTGGTCGACACCATTTCCTCCTAGCTGTGGAACCGAGGTGGGCTGGTAGCGGGAGGACACCGGTCCTCGCGTGAACCTGTTCAGACGATCCCAGTGCCGTCAGGCGCGGACGTCTCCCTGATTGCGGCAGGTTTGAGGACGTCGGCGTCCTGGCGGCGGAGCCAGGATGGGCCTGCCGAAACGGCGTCGCGCCGCGACGGTTTTCCGGAGAGCCCGACCAGAGGAGACCGCAACCATGGTGATCGTGATGACACCGGACGCCACCGAAGACGAGATCGAGGCGATCGTCGCCCAGGTGGAATCCGCCGGCGGCGAGGCCTTCGTCAGCCGCGGGGTGAGCAGGACGATCATCGGATTGATCGGTGACGTCGAGGGATTCGAGACGCTGAACCTCGCCAGCAGGCCCGGAGTCGCCAAGGTGACGAGGATTTCGGCCAAGTACAAGCTGGTCAGCCGCGAACACCGGCCGGAGGGCAGGTCGACCGTCGAGGTCGGCGGCGTCCCGATCGGACCCGACACGATGACCCTGATCGCCGGGCCGTGTGCGGTGGAGTCGCCGGAGCAGACCTTGGCGGCGGCCGTGATGGCCAGGGACGCCGGGGCGACGCTGCTGCGCGGCGGCGCGTTCAAACCCAGGACTTCGCCTTACGCGTTCCAGGGACTGGGGGAACTCGGACTGCGGATCCTCGCGGACGTCCGTGCGGAGACGGGACTCCCGGTGGTGACCGAAGTCGTCGCGCCGCACGACGTCGACATGGTCGCCGAATACGCCGACATGCTCCAGATCGGCACCCGCAACATGCAGAACTTCGGTCTGTTGCAGGCGGCCGGACGGGCGGGCAAGCCGGTGCTGCTCAAACGCGGCATGAACTCGACCATCGAAGAATGGCTGATGGCCGCCGAGTACATCGCGCAACGCGGCTGCCTCGACATCGTGCTGTGCGAACGCGGCATCCGGACCTTCGAGACCTCGACCCGCAACACCCTGGACGTCTCGGCGGTGCCGGTGGTACAGCACCTTTCCCATCTGCCCGTGATGATCGACCCGTCGCATTCCGGCGGCCGTCGAGATCTGGTGCTGCCGCTGAGCCGCGCCGCGATCGCGGTGGGCTCCGACGGGGTCCTCGTGGATGTGCACCCACGTCCGGAAGAGGCCTTGTGCGACGGGCCGCAGGCCCTGATGACCGAAGACCTCCGGGAACTCTCCGGATCGTTGGAAGCGCTGGCCGTCCTGATGGGACGGCGCCCGTCCGCGGCCCCGCGGCGCTATCTGCGGGCGAGCTGATCCGGCGGTTTTCCATCCCTGGGCCGTTTCCGGTGCTCCGTCCCGGAAACGGCCCTCCCCTGCGTCAGCCGAGCCGGACGGGCAGGGTCCGGTGACCGTTCATGATGAACGTCGGCAGCGGGCGGAGTTCACCGGGTTCGACGGCGAGGGACAGCCCGGGGAACCGTTCGAACAAAGTGGACAGACCGATCGTCGCGACCGCGCGGGCGATCCCCGCGCCGAGGCAGAAGTGCGGGCCGTGCCCGAACGACAGGTGCTCCTTGTTCTCCCTGGTGATGTCGAAGCTGCCCGCCGTGTCCCCGTGGACCTCCGGGTCCCGCCCGATGGCGCTGTAGTTGACCAGGATCGCGTCACCACGGGGGATCGTCACCCCGTCGAGTTCGATGTCCTCCACCGCGTACCGCAGGGGCAGGTGCGCGAGCGGCGACTCGACCCGCAGGGTTTCGTCGATGACCTCGTCCCAGGAGACCTGCCCGCTGGTCACCAGCGCGCGCTGTTCGGGATGGGTGAGCAGCGCGGTGATGGAGTTGTCGAAGAAGTTGATCGTCGTTTCCGAACCGGCGCCCAGGATCGCGAAGATCGTGTCGGTCAATTCCTCTTCGGACAGCCGGGAACCGTCCTCGTCCCGCGCGGCGATCAGGTCGCTGGTGATGTCCTCGGCCGGCTCTCGCCGTTTGGCCGCGATCAGCTCGGCCATCGCGCCCCGCCAGCCTGCCAGCACCGCCTGCGCCTGCTCGGGGGTGACCGTGGTGTCGACCATCATGTCGATCACCTTGGCGGTCTTCGCCCTGGCGTCCTCCGACATCCCGATCAGGTCGGCGACCAGCATCGCGGGCAGCGGATAGGCGAACCGCTCGCGCAGGTCGACGACCTCGCCGGCGGGCACCGACTCCAGCGCGGCGATCAATCCCTGCGTGAGCTCGACGATCCGCGGCTTGATGGCTTCGGTGCGGCGGCGGGTGAACGCGCTGCCGACGAGTTTGCGCAACCGGACGTGATCCTTGCCGTACGCGGTGACCATGTTGTCCATCGCGATCCAGCTGATCATTTCCCAGTCCGGCGGGATCTGCCCGTTGATGAAGGCGGGCCAATGGTTTCGCGCGCTCTTGGTGACACGCGGGTCGGACAGGACGCGTTTGATGACCGAGTGGCTGTTGAGCGACCAGACCACGACACCACCGGGAAGCTCCACCTGGGTCGCCGGCCCCTGCTTGCGCAGCGCGGCGGCTTCACCGTGGATGTCGGCCCCGGTGACATCGAGCGCGACTGGGCAGCGGTTCTCCATGAAAATCTCCCTCAAGGACTCCATAGGCACTGGAAGACGACTCCGGCGGCCGACCGGGATGACGAGTCAGTTCCGCGGGAAGGAGATCCTCGGGGACTACCTCGCTGCCCTGGATCGTAAGTGAAGAAACCCTGGTGTTTGAAGACTTTCAGCGGCCATACGGAGCACTCGGCACATTGGAAGACTTCGCCTGTGAGGAATGCCCGGCACCGGTGTGCGAATCCGGTCAGGGCCGCCGGGAAGCGTTCACGGGGAGGGCGGCGGGTTCGGGTAGCGGGAAGCAGCCGGTGAATTCGGTGACCGCCTCCAGGTCGCCGTCGACCAGGACCGCTCCGTCGGCGATCGCCTGCGCGAGCCCGCGGCCTTCGAAGATCACTTCACGCAACGCCTCCACCGAAGTGGTCACCACCGCGTCCGGCCGGTCCAGCGTGCCGTACCCGATCTCGAGGGCGCCTCCGCCGACCCGGGCGATCACCTCGAACTGCCCGAAACGCAGCTGAAACGCCATTTCGAGGTCGCCGGCCGAGGCCGGGTCGAACATCGTCCGCATCGCCAGCACCAGGGAATCGAGGGACAGCGGGGCACGCTCGGGCATGAGCGGCGACCGGGCGGCCCAGCGGCCGAGGGCCAGCAGGGCGGGTTCGAGCTCGGCGCCCCACTCGGTCAGTTCGTACACGGTGGACGCCGCGGGTGGCGGCAGGGCGCGGCGTCGCAGGATGCCGGTCTGCTCCAGTTCCCGGAGGCGCTGGGCGAGCATGGTCGGGCTCGAACCCGGCAGCCCGGCCCGGAGATCGGTGAAGCGTTTGGGCCCCAGCAGCAATTCGCGCACGATCAGCAACGCCCACCGCGACCCCACCAGATCGAGCGCGTGCGCGGTCCCGCATCCGTCGAAGTACTCCCGCGTGATCACCACGTTTTCACTATAACCACACTATCGAGTTGCGTCACTGAAGTTGATAGTCAGTTTTTCGTACTTTACGATACGGTTACAGTGACGTCGACCAAGGGAGAGCGATCATGAGCACCGTCGTTTCGGCGGACGGAACCGCCATCGCCCGCACCCGGATCGGACAGGGAGCGCCGGTCG
Organism: Amycolatopsis sp. PSD-21; assembly: GCF_055561455.1. Classification (NCBI taxonomy): domain Bacteria; kingdom Bacillati; phylum Actinomycetota; class Actinomycetes; order Pseudonocardiales; family Pseudonocardiaceae; genus Amycolatopsis; species Amycolatopsis sp. PSD-21. Next base: position 8,119,409 of record NZ_CM145712.1, read on the forward strand.
TGCTGGTCGACGGTGCGCTCTGCCACCGCCAGGCCGGACCGCTGACCGGTGTCGCGGAGGAATTGAGCACGCGGTTCACCGTCACCACGTACGACCGCCGCGGCCGCGGGGACAGCGACGGTGCCGGTGTAGTCGCCGAGGACGCGCTGGAGCGTGAACTCGAGGACCTCGCCGCGGTGATCGCCGACGCGGGCGGCCCGGTGTCGCTGTTCGGCATGTCGTCGGGCGGGGCGCTGGCGCTGCGGGCGGTCGCCGCCGGACTGCCGGTGACCACCGTCGTCGCCTACGAACCGCCGTTCTACACCGCCGACGACCAGAAGGAACAAGCTCGCCGCTACCACGGCGAACTCATCCGACTGATCGCCGCGGACCGCCCCGGCGACGCCGTCGCGCTCTTCCTGGACCGGGTCGGCTCGCCGCCGGAGATGATCGGCCAGATGCGCGAATCCCCGATGTGGCCCGGGCTGACCGCCGTCGCGCCGACACTGGCCCACGATTCGGCCATCATGGCCGACGCGGACCTCGGCGCGGCCGTTCCCGCCGAACCTCTGTCCACAGTGGACGTGCCCGCACTCGTCCTCTACGGCGGGAACAGCCCCGACTGGATGCTCGACGGCGCCCAGGAAGCCGCGAAGGTCCTGCCACGCGGCGAACAACGCACACTGGACGGGCAGGACCACGACGTCTCCGCGGCCGCGCTGGCCCCGGTACTCGCCGATTTCTTCTCCCGCAACGCCTGACTTGCCGAACGGCCTTCCCCGCGCCGGGTCGATGAGCGTGTCCCGAGCGTTTACGTCCGAGCCGCACTGGGTGTCGCGAAAGCCACTTTCGGGACGTCTGATGTCCCGAAAGTGGCTTTCGCGACGTCACCCCCGCTCACCGGCCCGACACGGCACTCGCCCTACGTCCCGATCGATTCGGCTTCCGACGACTTCGCCCGGCGGGCCACCCGGGCCGCGTTGAAGAGCGCCAGCAGGGTCAACGTGGCGAAGACGCCGATCGTGATCGGGATGAGCGGTCCCGGCGTGCTGCCGGTGATCCCGCCGATCACGATCGGGGAGAGCACGCTGCCCAGCATCCCGCAGCCGAGGATGGCGGCGGTCGTCGACTGTGCCGAGGACGGCGCGACCTTGGCCATCCAGGCCAGCACCGTCGGGAGTACCGGGCCCAGCGCGAATCCGGCGAGGCTGTAGCTGATAGGCGCCAAGGCCGGCGACGTGGCGGTGAACAGGGCCACCACGGCGAAGGCGGTGCAGATGAGCACCACCCGCTGCGGCGCCATCCGGACGGTCAGGGCCGGGATCACGAGCCTGCCGAGCGTCGATCCCGCCCAGAAGCCCGCGTCGAGCTGGGCGGCCGCGGACACCGAGTACCCCACACCGACGAGATAGGTGCTCTGCCAAGCGGAAACGCCGGTCTCGGTCGAGGCGTAAACGAGCCCGATGGCGGCGAAGGCCAGCAGGATCGGGAGGCCCCGGCGCAGCCGCCCGGCCGGAACGCCACTGTCCTCACCCTGCTCGGAGCCGGTGAGCAGTGACGCGCAATCCCTTACCTGCCAGCACAACAGGATCAGCACGCCGATCGCGGTGAACACGAACGGCAGGTTCGCCAGCCCGACCGTCCCGATCAGCAGCGGCCCCCCGATGGCGCCGAGCCCGAAGACGGCGTTGAGGATGCTGAGCTTGATCGCGCTGCGTTCCCCGAATCCCTTGGCGAAAGCGGTGTTCAGCAGCACCACGAGACCGCCGAAGCCGGTCCCCGCGACCAGCGCCGTGATCAGCAGCATCGGCCACGAAGCGGCGAACCCCATCAGCACCGCGGCGCAGCCGATGATCGACACCAGCACGCTGATCGACCGCCGTGGCGGCAATCTGCGCGCGCCGATCCCGAAGGTGAGGGTCGACAGCAGCGAGCCCGCGTTGAACACACTGATGAGTTCGCTTCCCGACGTCGGGCCGAGCTGGTAGATCACCCGCAGCTGCGGCAGGGCCGCGCCGAGGCCGGCGAACAGCGCCCCGAGCATGACGAACAGGGCATAGGCCAGCAAGGTGTGCCGGACACTCAATCCCGGACCGGCCCGGGGCCTCGGCGGCGGGGCCGGACTCGCCTGCTCGCCGGTGATCACATTGGTCACGACCTGGCCTCCTGTGCCGAGTGTGCTCGCGTCGGTTGCGCGACTCAGCGTCACTCACTTGTGGAACGACCCTTCTCCGAAAGCGCCGGATCCTCCCGCGACATGAAAAATTCACGAGTCCGCGGTGGCTCGCTCACTGGCTGTGACCATGCCCGGAGCAGCACACTGAACGCGTTCGCGTGCGTTGGATGTGTGAAGCAGGCCAAGGAGGCGTTCCGATGTCCGGGTCCGGGCGATCCACGACACGGCCCACCGGGGCGGGCGGCTCGCAACCGAGAAGACGTTCTCCCCTGTGGCCCGGTGAAAGCCTGGGAAACGCTCAGGTGGTGGGTCTTTCGGTCACCACCCGATTCACGGATTGGAGACTTCGATGACCGTCGCGTCCATCCAGGAGGCCTTCTCGGCCCGCGCGCGAACCCACCCCGGCGCCGTCGCGGTGCGGTCCGGCGACTCGGCCGTCACCTACGCGGAACTGGACGCACGGGCCGCTCGGCTGGCGGGCAGGCTCCGCGATCTCGGCGTCACCGCCGAGTCCCCGGTCGCGGTGCTGATGGACCGCTCCCCCGACCTCATCGTCGCCCTGCTCGCCGTGCTCAAGGCGGGCGGCGCCTACCTCCCGCTGCACAGCGCCTACCCGCTCGACCGGATGCAGTGGATCGTCGACGACGTCGGCGCCGGGGTCCTGCTCACCGACACGGCGATGAGCGGTGGCGAGCTGCCGTCCGTCGGCCACGTCGTCGTGGTCGACCGGGAACCGGCGGCGGAACAGCCTTACGAGGCACCGCTTCCCGGCCCGGACGACGAGCGCCTGGCGTACGTCATCTACACGTCCGGGTCGACGGGCAGGCCGAAGGGCGTCGAAGTCACCCACCGCTCCGTGCTGAGTCTCCTCGGCGATTCCTGCTGGGACCCCTCGGTCCACGGAAAGGTCCTGATGGTCGCGCCCTACGCGTTCGGGGTGTCCACCTTCGAGGTCTGGGGCCCGCTGCTGCGCGGCGGCGAGGTCGTGCTCGCCCCGCCGGGGACCTTCGACCTCCAGGCGGTGCGGCGGATCCTCGCCGCGGAGGTGGTCACGTCGGTCCACCTGACCGCCGGTCTTTTCCGTGTGGTGGCCGAAGAAGCGCCGGAATCGCTGGCGACGGTCAAGGAGGTGATGACCGGCGGGGACGTCGTCTCGTCCGCCGCGGTCCGCCGGGTACTCGAAGCCTGTCCAGGTATCAGGGTCCGGATCATGTACGGCCAGACCGAAACGACGCTGTTCTCCACCTATGCCACCTTCGACGGCCCGGACGAGGTCACCGAGACGATCCCGATCGGCCGTCCGATGGACGACACCCGGACCTACGTGCTCGACGGCGACCTGCGGCCCGTTCCCGACGGGGAGGTTGGCGAGCTTTACGTAGCAGGCGCCGGAGTGGCACGCGGCTACGCGGGCCGTCCCGATCTCACCGCCGAGCGGTTCGTGGACGATCCTTCCGGCGCGGCGGGCGAGCGCATGTTCCGTACCGGCGACTTGGTCCGTACCCGCGAGGACGGCGCGCTGGAGTTCTCCGGACGGACCGACAGCCAGGTGAAGATCCGTGGTTTCCGGGTCGAGCTCTCGGAAATCGAAGCGGTACTCGGCAAGCACCCGGACGTGGCACACGCTCTCGTCGTGGGCGCGCTCGAGAACGGCGAGCGCAGGCTGGCCGCGTACGTCGTCCCCGGCGCCGCCGAGGTCGACCTGGCCGAACTACGTGCGTACGTCGCCGAAAAGGTTCCCGACTACATGGTCCCCGCGTCCTTCCAGTCGCTCGGCGAACTGCCGGTGACGGCGAACGGGAAGATCGACCGGGGTGCGCTCCCGGAGCCGGTGTTCGGCGCGGACAACGGCTATCGCGCGCCGCGCAATCCTGTCGAAGAGACGCTGTGCGGGATTTTCGTCAAGGTGCTCGGCGCCGAACGCGTCGGCCTCGACGACAGCTTCTTCGACATCGGCGGCCAGTCCCTGCACGCCGCCCGGCTCGTCCTGCGGGTCGAAGGTGAGCTCGGGGTCCGCATCACGGTCGCGGAACTCTTCGACCTCCCGACGGTCGCGCTGCTCGCCAAACACGTGGCGGAGCTGACGGCCGAAGACAAATGACCCGCGACCACAAGGGGAACAGCCACATGGCCACCTTCGACGACCTCACGGTCGACCACGTGAAGATCTACACCTCCGACGCCGGCGCCACGGCCGATTGGCTGGCGGGCGGTTTCGGACTCGCGCCCTACGCGGAGTCGTACACGGGCGGCCCGGACGGCACGCGCCTGATCGCGGTCGGCCGGAGCGACATCAGGCTGATCCTCGCCGAGCCCCGCAGCGAAGACCAGGCCGGCTCGTTCTACCTTGCCCGGCACGGCGACGGGGTGGGCGACATCGCGCTCGGTGTCCCGGACGCGGCCGCCGCCTTCGACGACGCCGTCGCCAGGGGCGCGCGCCCGGTGGCCGGGGTGGCCGAGACCGACGGCGTCGTCACCGCGACCATCGGCGGCTTCGGCGACCTCACCCACACCTTCGTCCAGCGTCCCTCCACTGTGGACGTCCGGACGCTGCCGGGGTTCCGTGCCGTCGAGGACCCCTCCGCGGCCGACGTCGACCTCGGCCTTGTCGACCATTTCGCGGTCTGCGTTCCGCCCGGGCAGCTCGAATCGACCGTCGCCTACTACGAGCGGGTCCTGGACTTCCGGACGGTCTTCACCGAGAAGATCTCCGTCGGCGCCCAGGCCATGAACTCGAAGGTGGTCGAAAGCCTCTCGGGCGCCGTCACCTTCACCGTGATCGAACCCGACGTCAGCCGGGCGCCGGGGCAGATCGACCGGTTCCTCCGCGACCACGGCGGCGCCGGCGTCCAGCACATCGCGTTCACCGCGACCGACATCGTGCGGGCGGTGGACGCGATCAACGGCAACGGGATCGGTTTCCTCAGCACGCCGGAGTCCTACTACCGCAGGCTGGCCGACCGGCTCTCCCCGGTCGGCCACACGGTCGACGAGCTGCGACGGCTTTCCATCCTCGTCGACGAGGACCACGACGGCCAGCTGTTCCAGATCTTCGCCAAATCCGTGCACCCGCGCAACACCTTCTTCGTCGAGATCATCGAACGGCTCGGAGCCCAGACCTTCGGCAGCGGGAACATCCAAGCGCTCTACGAGGCCGTCGCCGACCAGGAGTCCGCCGACCGGGCGGTCGGCGAGAACGCCGCGTGACACACCTCGAGGAGGTTCACGAAATGTCCGAAGTGGACGAAGCGGCATCGCGCCGCTACCCGCTCTCCCACACGCAGGAGTTCCTCTGCGGTTTCGACGACAACGTCGATGCCGACGAAGGACCGTTCGGCCCGCGGTATCACAACGTCCGCGGCTGGCGGCTGCTCGGCTCGGTCGACATCGACCTGCTTCGTGCGGCGCTCGGCGACGTGGTGACCCGGCACGAGGCGCTGCGCACCGTGATCAACCGGCCCTCCACCGACCGGTATCAGGAGGTCCGCCCGCCCTCGCCCCCCGGGCTTGAGGTGGTCGACGTCCCCGAAACCGGGTCGGAACACCGCGTCGAAGAGTTCCTCGGCGTCGTGGAAGCGGGGACGATCTCCGCCGTCCATCCGCCGTTGCTGCGGGCGGTGCTGGGCAGGCTGTCCGACGAGGAATCCCTCTTCGTTCTCGTCGGGCATCACATCGGCACCGACGGCTGGTCGATGCGGCTGCTGATGCGGGACATCGCCGAGTACTACGGCGCGCGGGCCGAAGGACGCGAGGCCCGGCTTCCCGAGGTGCGCCAGTACCGGGAGTTCGGTGTCGCGCAACGGGAAGCGAGCAGTTCGCCGGCACACGAGCGGGCCCGCGCGTACTGGCGGGACAAGCTGCGTGACGCGCGTCTGCTCGGCCTGCCCGCGGACGCCGCCGTCGTTCCCGGCCCGGACAAGGTGACTTCGACCTTCCGATTCGTGCTGGATCCCGGGTTGACCGACGCCACCGTGCGCCTCGCCAGGAGTTCCCGCGCGTCGGCGTTCATGGTGTTGCAGACCGCCTACAACGTCCTGGTCGCGCGCCGGACTTCGGCGACGGACATCGTCGTGCCGACCATCACCTCCGGCAGGCTCGACGAACGCTTCGAGGAGACCGTCGGCCCGTTCTTCAACTTCTTGCCGCTGCGGACCGATCTCGAAGGCTGCGTGACCCTGCGCGACGTCCTCCAGCGCACCCGGGCCACGTGCATCGAGGCGCAGGTGAACGACATTCCCTTCGCCCATCTCGTCGGCGAGGCCCCCGAGCTGCCGAGCACCTTCGCCACCCCGGGGGTCGCCGTCAGCGCGTTGCAGGTGTTCCAGCACCCGTTCGGCGCCGACGGCGAGCTCGGCGCCACCGCGAAGTACGCCGAGGTACGGCACCGCGTTCTCGGCCAGGCGATCTCCTCCGACATCCCCAACGGGATGCTCTGGACGCTCGACGTCGACGCGGAGCACGGGATCTTCGGCATCGTGAAGTACGACCGGCAGGAGTTCCGGGAGGACACCGTCGCCGGCCTGGTCGAGGAGTTCCGCGCGATTCTGTCCACTGTGGTCACCGATGCCGACACCCCGCTCTCGGTGGAAGAGGCGCGATGAGCACCGGACCCGCCCCCCGGAAGACCCGCCCGTTGACCGGGGACGAGTACCTCGAATCGCTGCGGGACGGCCGTGAGGTCTTCCTCTACGGCGACCGGGTCAAGGACGTCACCCGGCATCCGGCCTTCGCCAACCCGGCGAGGATGACGGCGCGGCTCTACGACGCGCTGCACGATCCGGAACGCCAGGCGACGCTGACCGCGCCGACCGACACCGGGAGCGACGGGTTCACCCACCGGTTCTTCCGCACTCCGCGCAGTGCCGAGGACCTGGTCGCGGACCAGGCCGCGATCGCGGGCTGGGCCCGGATCAGCTACGGCTGGATGACCAGGACACCGGACTACAAGGCGTCGTTCCTCGGCACCCTCGGGGCCAACGCCGACTTCTACGCGCCGTTCACCGGGAACGCCGATCGCTGGTACCGGGAAACCCAGGAGAAGGTGCTGTTCTGGAACCACGCCTTCGTGCACCCGCCGATCGATCGCAGCAAGCCGCCGGACGAGATCGGCGACGTGGTCGTCCACGTGGAGAAAGAGACCGACGCGGGTGTCGTGATCAGTGGCGCGAAGGTCGTCGCCACCGCTTCGGCGATGACCCACTACAACTTCATCGCGAACCAGGGCATGCCGGTCAAGGACAAGCGGTTCGCGCTCGTCGCGACGGTGCCGATGGACGCGCCCGGTGTGAAGCTGATCTGCCGCACCTCCTACGCCGCGACCGCGGCGGTGATGGGCAGTCCCTTCGACTATCCCTTGTCCGCGCGAATGGACGAGAACGACAGCATCCTCGTCTTCGACAAGGTGCTCGTACCGTGGGAGAACGTCTTCGTCTACGGGAACATCGGCAAGATGCAGATGTTCACCGGCCATTCCGGGTTCAACGAACGCGCGATGTTCCAGGGCTGTACCCGGCTCGCGGTGAAGCTGGAGTTCCTGGCGGGCTTGCTCTTCGAAGCGCTGGAACTGACCGGCTCCAAGGACTTCCGCGGCGTGCAGACCAGACTCGGCGAGGTGCTGGCGTGGCGGACCTTGTTCCAGGGCTTGTCCGACGCGGCGGCCCGCAACCCGGTGCCCTGGAAGAACGGCGCGGTCCTGCCGAACCCCCAGTACGGGATGGCGTACCGCTGGTTCATGCAGCTGGGCTATTCCCGCATCAAGGAGATCGTGATGCAGGACGTCGCCAGCGGCCTGATCTATCTCAATTCCAGTGCCGACGATTTCCGCAATCCGGAGATCCGCGGTTATCTCGACCGGTACGTCCGCGGTTCGAACGGAACCGATTCGGTGGCCAGGGTCAAGGTGATGAAGCTGCTCTGGGACGCCATCGGCTCGGAATTCGGTGGCAGGCACGAACTGTACGAGCGCAACTACTCGGGAAACCATGAGAACACCCGGATCGAACTCATGATGTCTCAGGTCGTCTCGGGGCAGGTCGACGGGTACAAGGACTTCGTCCGCGAGTGCTTGGCCGAATACGACCTGGACGGCTGGACCGCTCCGGATCTCTCCTCCTTCGACGAGCTGAGAAGGACGAGCGGCGATTTTCTCCAGCGGTGATCAACTGATCGTCGCCGGGCCGTGCCCCAGAGAAAGGAAGGTTGATGGACGCAACAACAACGACGGGCAATGCGCCCGTCCTGGCAGGGCGGAAGGAATGGTTCGGGCTGTTCCTGCTCGCACTGCCGACCCTGCTGATGTCGGTGGACTTGAGCGTCTTGGTGCTCGCGACCCCGCACATCACGGCGGATCTCGCGCCGAGCAGCACCGAACAGCTGTGGATCCTGGACATCTACGGTTTCCTGCTGGCGGGCTTCCTGCCCACCATGGGCGCGCTGGGTGACCGGATCGGCAGGCGCAAGATCCTGATGATCGGCGCCGCGGCGTTCGGGATCGCGTCACTCCTGGCGGCGTTCTCGACCAGCAGTGAGATGCTGATCGTGTCCAGGGCGCTGCTCGGCATCGCGGGCGCCACCTTCGCACCCTCGTCTCTGGCGTTGCTGAGCAACATCTTCCAGCACCCGAAGCAGCGATCCGCCGCCATCGGGATCTGGATGGCCTGTTTCATGGGCGGTTCGGTGCTGGGTCCCATCGTCGGCGGTCTGATGCTGTCGGGCTTCTGGTGGGGTTCGGTGTTCCTCCTCGCCGTGCCGGTGGTCCTGCTGGTGCTCGTCGCCGGCGGTTCGGTGCTGCCGGAGTTCAAGGCACCCGGCGGGCGGAAGATCGACCTCGGCAGCGTTCTGCTCTCGCTGCTCACGATCCTGCCGCTCATCTACGGCATCACCGAGGTCGCCCGTGAGGGCTGGAAGCCGCTGCTGGTCGGGTCGATGGTCGTCGGCCTGGTCTTCGGGGCGTTGTTCATCGTCCGGCAGAAGAGGCTGGACGACCCGATGATCGACCTCGGGCTGTTCTCCCACCGGGTGTTCCGCTCGTCGTTCATCCTGAGCATCGGCGGTGGCGCCATCCAGGGTGGCGGACTGCTGATGGTGAGCCTCTACCTGCAGACCGTGGTCGGGCTTTCCCCGCTGGCCGCCGGTCTCTGGCTGGTGCCCACCGGCTTCGCCATGGTGGTCGCCATCATGCTCGGCGGCGGGATCGGGCGACAGGTCCGGCCCGCGTACGTGATGAGCGTCGGCCTGCTGGTCGCGGCCATCGGCTACGGCCTGCTCACGCAGGTTTCGTCCGTCGACGGCCTGACGCTCACGGTGATCGGGTTCGCGCTGGCGATGGCGGGCATCGGCCCGGGCACCGCGCTCGGCTACGAGCTCATGATGGGCAACACGCCACCGGAGAAGATCGGCGCGGCGTCGGCGTCCATGGAGATGGGCGGGCAATTCGGTGTGGCGGCGGGTATCGCGCTGTTCGGCACCGTCGGGACCGCGGTGTACACCAGCCAGGTCGTCGTGCCCCCGGGTGCGGACGCGGCGAAGGAAAGCGTCACCAACGCCCTCGCCGTCGCGCCGGGACTCGGTGAACCCGCGGGTTCGCAACTGCTCGAATCGGCGAGGAGCGCGTTCACCAGTGGGCTGAACATCGTCGCGCTCGTCGGCGCGGTGCTGTTCGTTCTTTTGGCTACCCTGTGCATCAAGTCGTTCCGCCAGATTCCGCCGCTTTCGCACCAGAGCGCCGGCGGTGGGCAGGATGTCGCACCGGACGCGAAAGACACCGCCACCCGGGAAGACTCCGAAGCCGAGACCGTTTCGGCCAAGGATTGAAAAGTTCTACGAAAGGACAGAAAATGATCATCGTCGCTGGATACTTCCAGATCGACGCCGCCGATCGGGACAAGTACGTCAAGCTGCACGAGGACGTCATCTCACGGGCCCGGAAGTTCGAAGGATGCCTGGACTTCGCCATCACGGCGGACGCGGTGGACCCCGAGCGCGTGAACCTGTTCGAGCGCTGGGAATCCGACGAGGTGCTGAACTCCTGGCGCGCGGTCGCCAACCCGCCGGAGCAGTTCACCGAGATCAAGGGCGGTGACCTGGCGAAGTTCGAGATCGCCAGCGTCGGCTCGCCGTACTGATCGACCACGACGAAAGGGCCGTACCCGGCAGCCATCCGGGTACGGCCCTTTCGGTCTTTCAGCTCGCGGCGTGTTCGCACACCCCGCACCGGTCGGCGTTCTCGTAACGGTCGTGGTGGCGGACCCATTCCTGGGTGAAGCCGAGTCCCTCTTCCTGACGGCCGAGCGGTGTCAGGTCGAGGTAGTTGTAGGTGGTGTTCAGCAGGTCGCTGCCGCGGCCGTGGGTCGAATACGCGTACTGGATCGTTTCGCCTTCACGGACGAAGGCGCTGATCCCGGGCGGCTGGACGCCGCTGCCGAGCGAAACGTGGAAGTCCTGATAGAAATCCGAGCCGAGCGACGAGACCCAGGGCACCGTCCAGCCCATGCGTTCCTTGAACGGCTGGATCTTCTCCAGCGGAGCCGGGCAGTCGATGATCAGCGTGGTGTCGCGGGCGTGCAGATGCGCGAGGTGCCCGATGTTGTCGATCCAGAAGGAGCAGCTCGTGCAGAACTCCTCACTGGGCCCCAGCATCATGAAGTGGTAGACGATGAGCTGCCGCCTGCCCTCGAAGAGGTCGGAGAACGAGAGCTCGCCCCGTTCCGGATCCTGGAACGTGTAGTCCTTCTCGACCAGGATCCGGGGCAGCGCGCGACGCTGCGCGTTGATCTCGTCACGCGCCTTGGTCAATTCTTTTTCCTTGGCGAGGAACGCGGCGCGAGCTGCTGTCCATTCCTCTCGGGAGACGACTTCGGAGGCGGTCACTGCTGCATCCTCACTCTCGGCGAACATTCCCGTGTTTTCATCCGATATTAGCTCGCCGGAGACAGCTCGTCCTACTCCGTGTTTGCCACGAGAGGGCGCTTATCCTGGATTGTCACACCTTTCACGAGCACCCGGAACGCGTATTCACTCCGGTATTCTGACCAGTGGGAACCGTCCGTGCCGGAGGCGAAAGGGAGCTGCCGCGTGACATTGCACAGGCTGGGATCGGTCACCATCGGGGTGCCCAATCTCGCGGAGACCTCCACCTACTACGACGACTTCGGCCTTGCCAGGGAAGAGGACGGCTGGTACTCCACTGTGGACGGTGGACGTCAGCTGCGGCTGGTGCCGTCCAGGTTCCGGCGACTGGCGGGGATGACCGTCTCCGTCGACGACGAGGACGACCTCGGCCGGGCCGAGGCGAACCTGGAGCGGATCGGCGCCGCCCACCGCCGAGTGCCAGGCGGGCTGGTCGGCACCGACCCGGCCACCGGGACCGAGGTGACGCTGAAGATCGAGCCGCGGATCCGGCAGACCGCCGGCGCCCCGACGCCGTACAACGCCAACGGGCGGATCGAACGACCGGGAACGCGAGCGCCCGGCGTGCTGCGCGACGACCGGGTGCGGCCGAAGCGGCTCGGGCACGTGGTCCTCGGTTCGACCGATTTCGCGATCTCCCAGAAGTTCTTCGTCGAAGGCATCGGCTTCAAGGTCAGCGACCTGATCCGGAACGCGGGCGCGTTCCTGAGGTGCACGACGGAGCACCACAATCTGCTGCTCCTGCGTTCCCCGGTGACCTACCTGCACCACACCGGCTGGCAGGTCGACGACGTCGACGAGGTCGGCCGCGGCGCGACGTCGATGCTGGAGGACCATCCGGAACGGCACGTCTGGGGCCTCGGGCGGCATCACGTCGGGTCCAACTTCTTCTGGTACCTCAAGGATCCCGCCGGCAACTTCAGCGAGTACTACAGCGACACGGACTGCATCCTCGACGACGAGCTGTGGAAGCCGGAGGTGTTCGAGGGCGCGCTGAGCTTCTTCAGCTGGGGCACTCCGCCGCCGCCGTCGTTCCTCGCGCCGGAGGACCTCGCCGCGCTGATGATGGGCGCGGAAGACGCCTGAGCTCGGTCGTGGGTCACTTGGGTCGTTCTCCGCGGGCGGCTTCCCGCTGCGCCGGGTCGGTGAGCGTGTCCCGCCCTGACGATCCGGGTAGCCCGGGGGCAGGTCGAACAGGGTGCGGTCAAGTCTCGTGTCGAGCGGGTTTTCCGGGCCTTCGCGGCGCGGCCTGGACTGACCCGGGGGAGTCGATCGCGACCCCGACTGTCCATAAGGGACGCGATTTCTCACTGTTTCGGGTGCTTTGCGCGGCTTCCGCGTGGGGTCGTGGGGTCGTGAGTGGTGAGGACGGTTGGAGCGGACCGGCATTCACATACCCACCGCTGACCTGCGCGTGGGTGGTGCGGGATCGTGCCGGCCCGGCAGCCCTGGGTATTCAGATGACCCGCTGCGCTGTGTCGCGAAAGCCACTTTCCTGGGTATTCAGATGACTCGCTGCGCTGTGTCGCGAAAGCCACTTTCCTGGGTATTCAGGTGACCCGCTGCGCTGTGTCGCGAAAGCCACTTTCGGGACGTCTGGTGTCCCGAAAGTGGCTTTCGCGACGCTCGATGCCACCGGGACCGCTGGGGCCACTGGGTCGGGATGCTCGTGTCGTGAAAGCCACTTTCGCAACGTTGAAGGTTGCGAAAGTGGCTTTCGCAACCTGCGCCGGACTGATCAAGGCAGTGCCGTGCACGTCCGGTGTCAGACGACGCGACGGACCCGGCAGGTAGGTGAACGCGAGTCCGCCAGAACCCGAAACGCCACTCACGATCCCACGCGCAACGGTTCATACGGGCATGAACCCGGCACTCGATCGCCGCTTTGTGTCCCCTGTGGACGATCCGCCCGCCGGGGCCGCATACGAGACGAAGGGCGCTTCCCCCGCATAAGTCGCGGGGAAAGCGCCCTTCGGCCTTCCGGTTCAAGCGGCCCGCGCGTCCCGTCCGGCCCCGGCCACGAGCTTCCGCGTGAACTCCCGCAGATCGGCCACGAGCAGATCCGGTTGCTCCAGCGCCGCGAAGTGCCCGCCCCGGTCGTGCTCGGTCCAGTGCGTGATGCTGGGGATGTCGCGTTCCGCGAGGCGGCGCACCGGCACGAAGATGTCGCGGGGGAACACCGCGACCCCGACCGGCACCGGTACCGGGGGCGGCACCGCGCCGCTCGCGGCCTGGCGGACGGCGTCCGCGCCCTCGTAGTAGAACTGGGCGGACGAGCCGGCGGTGGCCGTCAGCCAGTACAGCGTCACACCCGTCAGGATGTGGTCCCTGGCGACAGCGTCCTCGGGGAGCTCCGCCGAATCGGTCCACTCACGGAACTTCTCCACGATCCAGGCCAGCTGGCCGACGGGCGAGTCGGTGAGGGCGTAGGCGATCGTCTGCGGCCGGGTCGCCTGCACCTTCATGTAGCCCGAGAGTTCGGTGTCGAACCGGCCGAGCCCGGCCAGTCGCGCGCCGTCGGCTTCGGAGATGCCTTCGAGTTCCGCGGGGTCGCCCGACGGGAAGGTCATCAACATGTTCACGTGCACGCCGAGCACGTGTTCGGGGTCGATCATTCCCAGTACCAAGGAAATCGGCGAACCGGCGTCACCGCCTTGCGCGACGTAGCGGTCGTATCCGAGGCGTGCCATGAGTTCCCGCCAGGCGCCCGCGATCCTCGGCACGTCCCAGCCGGGCTCGCGCAGCGTGGAGAACCCGTAGCCGGGGATGGACGGAACGACCACGTGGTAGGCGATCGAGGGATCCAGTCCGTGCGCGCGCGGGTCGGCCAGCGGCCCGATGACGTCGAGGAACTCGGCGAACGAACCGGGCCAGCCGTGCGTCAGCACGAGCGGGGTCGCGTCCGGTTCGGGTGACCGGACGTGCAGGAAGTGCACGTCCTCGCCGTCGATCTCGGTGATGAACTGCGGGAACTCGTTGATCCTCGCTTCCACCGCGCGCCAGTCGAACTCCTCCGCCCAGTACTCCGCCAGCTCGCGCAGATAGCCGAGCGGGACACCGCGATCCCAGCCGACGCCGGGAAGTTCGTCGGGCCAGCGGGTCTGCCCGATCCGGCGACGCAGATCCGCCAGGTCGGCCTCCGGCACTGCGAGGCGGAAGGGCTTCATAACGACTCCGATCATCGAAAACGACAGTGCTCCCCCGGCGAGCACGCTAACCCTCCGGCACGGCCGGGCACGTCTTCTCGGCTGCGTGCCCGGACCGGGAACCACCAAGCAGTCGGGAAGAAGTCTCCGCGCCGGCGAACATGTGACGATTTCCATCACCGGGATGAAAAATCCGGTGGCGCGGTCGCGGTGCGACGGCGTCCGGGAGACCTCGACCCTTTGGGGAGCCATGGACAAGGTATTTTCGCGCGACGGCACCGCGATCACGGTCCAGCGGATCGGCGCCGGTCATCCCGTGGTCCTGCTCGGCGGAGCGCTCTGCGACCACTGGGCCACCGCGGAACTGGCGGAGCTGCTGGCCCCGAATTTCGAGGTGTTCAACGTCAGCCGCCGCGGCCGCGGGGAAAGTGGCGACACCGCCCCCTACGCGGTCGAGCGCGAACAGGAAGACCTCGAGGCGGTCATCGCCGAGGCCGGCGGCCGGGCCCACGTCTTCGCCCACTGCACCGCGGCGGTGCTGGCCTTCGACGTCGCGTTGCGCGGGGACGGGATCACGAAGCTCGTCGCCTACGAGCCGCCGTACATCCTGGAGGGCTCGCGTGAGCGCCTCGACCAGAAGTACCGGTCCGACCTCGCGGAGCACATCCGCGACGACCGGCCCGGCGACGCCGTCAAGCATTTCATGATCAACGCGGTCGGGTTCAAACCGGACTCGGTCGGCCGCATCGAGCAGTCCGAGGCGTGGCCGCATCTGGTCGGTCTGGCGCACACCCTGCCTTACGACGGCGAGATCATCGGCGACTGCCACGTGCCCGACCGGCTCTCGCGGATCACCGTGCCGACGCTGGGCGTCACGGGCGAGAAAAGCCCGCAGTGGCAACAGGATTCCCTCGCCGAGGTGGTTTCGAGGATCCCCGGGGCGCGTGCGGTGACCCTGCCCGAGGCCGACCACAACCTGGTCGCCGCCTCCGTGGCCCCGTCGGTGATCGAGTTCTTCGGCACGGACGACTGAGCGGCCGTCCCGGCGACCGACCGAATGCAGGACGAACACAGGGAGGCCCTGGTGGGCAAGCAAGTAGGAGAGCGCGCGGTCGTTCTCGGTGGCAGTATGGCCGGTCTGCTGGCCGCCCGGGTCCTGTCGGAGTCCTACGCGGACGTCGTCATCGTCGACCGGGACGAGCTGCACGGTGTGCGGACGGCACGCCGTGGGGTGCCGCAGGGCAGGCACGTGCACGGGCTGCTCGCGAGAGGGCAGCAGATCCTCGACGAACTGTTCGACGGGTTCACCGAAGCCGCTGTCGAGGCCGGTGTCCCCACCGGCGACCTCGGGGAACTTCGCTGGTACTTCAACGGCAGGCGGCTTTCCCCCGCGCACACCGGTTTGGTCTGCGTGTCGGCCGCGCGCCCGGTGCTGGAAGGTCTCGTCCGCGACCGCGTCGAGGCGATCGGCAACGTCCGGCTGCTGGATGGCCACACGGTGCTCGGGCCGATCCTGTCCGAGGACCGCTCGCGGGTCGAGGGCGTCGAGATCCGGGACGGTGCCTCGGGAACCGATCAGCGGCTGGTGGCCGATCTGGTGGTCGACGCGACCGGGCGCGGGTCGCGGACCCCGGCGTGGCTGACCGAACTCGGTTACGCCGCACCGGAAGAGGACCGGGTCAGGATCGACCTGACCTACACGACACGGGTGTACCGGCTGCCGGACGGCGGACCGCTCGGCGACGATCTGTCGATCAACCCGGTGTCCACTCCGTCGCATCCGCGGGGCGCGTTCCTCTCGCGGATCGAGGGCGGCAAGTTCATGGTCTCCCTCACCGGCGTGCTCGGCGACAGCGCGCCCACCGACGAAGCCGGCTTCATGGCGTTCGCGAAGTCGCTCGAAGTCCCCGACGTGTACGACGTCATGAAGGACGCCGAACCGCTCGGCGACGCGGTCGCCTTCCGGTACCCGGCGAGCGTCCGCCGTCACTACGAACGGCTGACCGGGTTCCCGGACGGTCTGCTCGTCGTCGGCGACGCCGTGTGCAGTTTCAACCCGGTCTACGGACAGGGCATGACCGTCGCCGCGCTCACGGCGCTGACCCTGCGGAACCACCTGCGCGAAGGGAAGGCCCCGGAAGCACTGGCCTTCTTCAAGGACATCTCCGCGGAGATCGACGTCCCGTGGCAGATCTCCGCGTCGGGTGACCTGAGTTTCCCCGGTGTCGAAGGGAAACGTCCGGCGCAGGTCCGGATCGCCAACGCCTACATGGGCCGCGTGCAGCGCGCCGCGACCAGGGACGGCCGGGTCACCGGCACCTTCATGCGGGTCGCCGGGCTGGTCGAGCCCGCGACGAGCCTGATGAAGCCCGCCATGATGCTGCGCGTGCTGAGGCAGTCCCGCCGGGTCCCCGCCCCGGTACCCGCGCCCATACCCGTTGCCACCGAAGAGAAATCAGGGAGGCGCGCGGCATGACCGCTGCCGACGAAGCAGCCCACACCGCCTACCGCGGTTATCTCGCCCTCGACGAACTGCTGGAGCTTCAACAGCCCAACACCGGCGAACACGACGAGTTGCTCTTCGTCATCGTGCACCAGGTGCACGAGCTCTGGTTCAAGCAGCTGCTGCACGAGTTCGCCGAGCTCGCGCGGGCGTTCGGGCAAGGCGAGCCGGGAGCGGCGCTGCGGACCATCGGGCGGCTCATCGCGATCGTGCGGGTGACGCTCCGGCAGATCGACGTGCTCGACACGCTCACACCGGGGCAGTTCGTCCGGTTCCGGGACGACCTCGGCGGCAGCGGGTTCTACTCCGCGCAGTTCCGCGAGATCGAGGTCGTCCTCGGCAGGCGTGACCCCGGCGTGTTCGACAAGTTCCCGGAGGGCACGTCCGACCGGGAGCGGCTGATCACCGCGATGACCAGGCCGCCCCTGTTCGACTCGTTCGCCGGCTACCTCACCGCGCAGGGGTTTCCGGTACTGCCCGGCGAATCCCCGGAGACGGCGGCGCCTTCGATCGCGAAGGCGTACCGCGAGGACGGCGTGGTGGCGCAGCTGTGCGAGCGCATGGTCGACCTCGACCAGATCTTCACCGAATGGCGCTACCGGCATTCGACGATGGCCCGGCGCATCATCGGCGACAAGACCGGAACCGGTGGTTCGTCCGGCGCGGTCTATCTGCGCCGTGGCGTGTTCACGCCCTTGTTCCCCGCGCTGTGGGAGGTGCGGAACATCACTTGACGCGCGGTGAAACCCTGCCGTCGATTCCGGACCTGATGAGGGAAAGCACTTATGACACCGCAGAAGGACACCCCGGCCGGCTCGGTAGCCGCTCCGCCCACGACGACCGGGGTCGGCAGGCTCAGCCTCCGGGCCGTCGGCGCGGGCTCCTGGAGACGCTCACCCCGGCTCGCCGTCGAACTCCTCGACCGTTGGTCCGCGCGGACCTCCGGGCCGGTGGCGGAGGGAACCTCGGGATTCCCCTTCGAGGCCGTGCTCGGGCATTTCCAGGCGGTCGGCCGCAACCAGGCCGATCCGGACCTGATCGAGAGACTCCGTGTCCTCGCCGGATCGCTCCCCCCGCCGCGCACGGTCCACGACCGGATCCTGGCGAACTGGCTGCCCGGCACCTTCGACCACGAGGACGGGAACTACGACTCCTACGCCGCGATCCCGCTCCTGGAGGAACTCGCCGGCGCGGACGGGCCGGACCGGATCGACGCCGGGCTCGACGGCTTGATCGTCGCGCTGCTGGCCGATCTCCTGCGGTTCGAAGCGACCGGGCTGCGGGCGAACCCGAACGCGGCCAAGCAGCGGGCGCGGACCCAGGCCACGTTCCGCGCGCTCGTCAGGGCGGGGGAGATCGCTCCGCTCGCGGAGGATCTGCTCCGCTCCATCCCATCGAGCGGTACCGCGTGGGGCGACCGGGAACTCGCGGCGGCGGACGCGGTGCTCACCCGGGTCGCGGAGCCGGTGCGGCACGCGGTGCGGATCGCCATGCTGCCGACCACGAACAGGCACGACGAGGTCATGTTCATCCGCAGTGTGCAGGTCTTCGAGCTGCTCTATCGCAGGATCGCGCGCGGTCTCGAGCGCGCGGTGTCCTTTGTGGATGGTGGGGAACCGGCGGCCGCGATCGGCGAGGTCACCGAAGCGGCGGACAAGGTCGCCGCGACCACGCTGCTCTATCGCGTGCTGACGACCATGCCGCGGGAAAGCTTCGCCGAGATCCGCGCGAACACGAGTGGCCGCAGCGCGATCCAGTCCAGAGCCTACCGCGAGATCGAACTACGCGGGGCGCCGATCCCGCCGAATCCGCAGGCACCACCGCTCTCCCTGGAAGGCGTTTCCCTGCAAGAGGTCTTCACAGCCATGCCCGACGGACCCGCCGCGACCGCACTGGCGGCGGCGATGCGAAACCTCGACGACGCCTGGCGCGGCATGAAGAGAACCCACTGGGGCATCACGCTGAAGATCATCGGCCAGGTGCCGGGCACCGGGGGCACCAGCGGGGCGGACTACCTCCGGATCGCGGCCGATCAGCCGCTGTTCCCCGTACTCCATCCCGGCACCGGCGAACAGGACGGAGGTGTCCGCATTGCTTGACAACGACGAAGCGAACAGCCTGCTGCGGCGGAAGATCATGGGTTACATCGTTTCGCAGGCGATCTTCGCGGTGACCCGGGCGGACGTCGTCGAGCACCTCGGCGACGACGCGCTCCCGGTCGAGGTCATCGCGGCCAAGGCCGGGGTCGATCGCGACGCGCTGACCCGGTTCCTCCGGGTGCTCGTCGCCGAAGGTCTCTTCACCGAGGAGCCGAGAGGCACCTTCGCCGTCACCGGGCTCGGTTCGCTGCTGCGTGAGGAAACCCCCGGCTCGCTGAGACATCTGGCGACGCTGATGGACAACGAGGCGTACCAGGCCTGGTCCGCGGCGGAACACAGCCTGCGCACCGGCGAGGCCGGTTTCGACAAGGTGTTCGGCAAGCCGATGTTCGACTGGCACGGCGAGCGCCCGGCCGAGGCGGCGGCCTTCGACCGGGCACAGGCGGGCCTGGTCACCTTGCGGATGCTGCCGCTCCACGAATGGGACTGGAGCGGCGTCGGAAGCGTGATCGACGTCGGAGGCGGCAACGGCACGCTCGTCGACGGGCTGCTCGCCCGCCATCCGCGTCTGCGTGGCACCGTCTTCGACCAGCCGCACGTCGTCGGGCCGACGACGACGTCCGGCCGCCGCCAGGCGATCGGCGGCGACTTCTTCGAGCGCGTCCCGCCCGGCGGGGACGTGTACGTGCTCGCGCAGATCCTGCACGACTGGGACGACGCCGACGCGACCCGGATCCTGCGGCGGGTCGCGGAGGCCATGACACCCGGCTCGCGGCTGCTGATCCTGGAGCAGGTCGTCCCCGACGGCGCCGAACCCCATCCGGCGAAGCTGCTCGATCTGCACATGCTCGTGCTGCTCGGCGGCCGGGAACGGACCGAGAGCCACTGGCGGGAACTGCTCGGCGGCGCGGGTTTCGAGATCTCTCGTGTCACCGGCTCGTCCCGTTCTTCCCTCATCGAGGCCAGGGTGGCGCAATGACGACGGCCGGACGGGACTTCACGGAGCTCACCAAGCGGCTGCTCGACGGGACCGATCTGTCCACTTCGGACGCCGCGTGGGTGATCGACGCGGTGATGGCCGGCGACGTCACCCCCGTCCGCCTCGCCGGTTTCGCGGTCGCCCTGCGCGCGAAGGGCGAAACGGCGGCCGAGGTCGCGGCGCTGGCGGAACGGACCGTGTCCCACGCGCCCCCGGTGCGCCTGAGCCGTCCGGCGGTGGACATCGTCGGTACCGGCGGTGACGGTTCCGGTTCGGTGAACATCTCCACCATGGCGGCGATCGTCGTCGCCGCGACCGGCGCGGACGTGGCGAAGGTCGGCAACCGGAGCGCGTCGTCGTCCTCCGGTTCGGCGGACGTGCTGGAGGCGCTGGGCGTCGCGGTCGATCTGCCGCCGGACGGGGTGGAACGGTGCCTCGCCGAGCTCGGCATCGGATTCTGCTTCGGGCCGTCGTTCTATCCGGGCCTCCGGCACATCGGCCCGGCACGCCGCGAACTCGCCGTTCCGACCACGTTCAACCTGCTGGGCCCGCTGTCGAATCCGGCTCGACCGGACGCCGCCCTCGTCGGCTGCGCCTTCGCCGGGCAGACGAAGACACTCGCCGAGGCCTTCGCCCGGCGCGGGACACGCGCCCTGGTCGTCCGCGGCGACGACGGGCTCGACGAGTTCACCACGGCGACCACGAGTCAGGTCTGGGTCGCCTCCGGGGGAACGGTGCGACGGCACGAGTTCGATCCCTCTTCGGTGGGGATCCCGCTTTCCGCGTCCGGCGCGTTGCGTGGCGGCGGTCCCGCGGAGAACGCGGCGATCGCGCTGGAGACCTTGGGCGGCAAGCGAGGTCCCGTCCGGGACGCCGTGCTGCTCAACGCGGCCGCGGCCTTGGCCGCCCATCACGGTTTCGGCGAGTCGCTGGCCACCGATATCCGGCGTCGGCTCGCCGACGCGGAGCACGCGATCGACTCCGGCGCGGCGGAATCCCTACTGCGCGCCTGGGCGAAGCTTTCCAGCGCCATCGCCGGCCCGCGGTGAATCCGGCAATCAACGAGAAGATCCAGTACCGCGGCCGATGCGACGATTTCCGAGTTGCTCGTGATCAGGAGGGACCAGGTGGACGGTCGGAGTTTGCAGGAGGTTCTCGACAACGCGCGCCTGGACGGCCGGGCCGCGTTGATGGCCGACGTCAAGTTCGTCTCGCCACGCGACGGGCTGCTGCTACGCCCTGAGGAATTGGAGGGCTACCTCGCCGAACTGGTCGCGGGCGGGGTCGAGGCGGTGTCGACGCCGACGGACCCGGTGCACTTCGGCGGCGGGATCGAACTGGCCGCGCGTATTCGCGCCCTTTGCCCGCTTCCGTTGATGCGCAAGGAGTTCTTCAACGCCATCGAGCAGGTGGACGAATCGGCGGACGCCGGTTTCGACGCGGTGCAGCTTTCGGTCAACACCGTCGTCGAGCCCGGGCTGCTGGAGCGCATGATCGCCCGATCGGAACGCCTCGGCCTGGAAGTGGTCGTCGGGGCGCATGAGCCCGAGCACGTGGCGCGGGCGCTGGAACTCGGCGCGAAGACCATCGCCGTGAACAACCGGGACATCGTCGCGCTGGAACTCGACACCGGCACGGTGAGCCGGACCGAATCACTGCTTTCGGCCATCCCGCCGGAGGTCCGGGTCATCTCCGAGAGCGCGTTCCACACCCCCGAAGACGTCGTCCGGGCCGTGGCCGCCGGAGCGGACGCCGTACTGGTGGGCACGGCGCTGGCGCAGAGCCCCGACCCCGCCGGGCTGGCGAGGCGGCTGCGAGCGGGAACCGTCCGATGCCCCACGTAGGCGAGCGGTTCCGCGAAAGCCGGTCACGGGACGAGGCGCTCCTGGTGGTCTACCTGACCGTCGGTGATCCGATCGTCCCGTTCGAGGCACTCGCCAGTGCGGTGGTCGAAGCGGGCGCCGACGTCCTGGAACTCGGCATCCCCACCGAAGGCACCCGGCCACGCGGAGCCGAAGTGGCGCGCTCCTTCGAGCGGGCGGGCGACCTCCCGGCCGTCCGCTCGTGGGAGATGGTCGGGAAGCTGCGCGCGGCGCTGCCGGAAACCCCGCTGCTGCAACTGGTGTACCCGGCCACGACCGCCGATCTCGGCGTCTCCCCGCTGCTGGCCGAGGCGGCCGCCGCGGGCCTGGACGGACTGGTGCTGACCGATCCGTCGAACGCGCCGTCCATCGGCCGGGTCCTCGACCGGGGGCTCAGCGCGATTCCCCTGATCACCTCGTCGACGGAACCCGCCCGGGCCGCCCGGCTGGAGGCCGAAGCCGACGTGCTGACCTACCGTTCCCTCGCCGCCCGGACCGGCGATCCGCTCACCCCGGCCGAGGCGGGACGGCTGACCGAGGCGGCGGCCGGTGGCGCGGGCCTGCCTTTCCTCGCCGGATTCGGTCTTCGTGACGAGGCCGGCGTCCGCGCGGTGGCGCGGCACGCGGCCGGAGTGGTCATCGGAAGCGAGCTCTACCGCGTGCTCGGCGCCACGGGCGGCGCGCCGCTCGACCGAGTACGCGACGCGGTCACGCGCTGGAAGGCGGCGACCGTCCGGACGAGCACCGAATCGAGGGCGTGATGCGAGTCGACATCATCGGGGCGGGGCCTGGCGGTCTCTTCCTCTCCACTCTGCTGAAGCGGCAAGGGATCGCCGACGAGGTGAACGTCTTCGAACGCAACGCCGAGGACGCCTCGGCGGGCTGGGGGCTGGTGTTCCCCGACGGCGCGCTGGCCGAACTCGGCGCGATCGCGCCGGACATCCACGAGGAGATCGTCTCGGCCGGGACCACCTGGACCCCCGTCGAGATCCGGTACCGCGGCACGGTCCGCCGGGTGGAAGGCAACCGTTTCCACGGCATCCCCCGCAATCAGGTGCAGACCGTGCTGCGCCGCGACGCCCGCCGTCTCGGCGTGAAGCTCCACTTCGGACACCGGACCCGGTCCATCGCCGAGCACGGCGAGGCCGATCTCGTGGTCGGCGCGGACGGCGTCGGCTCCGTGATCCGGTCCGAACTCGCCGAAACCTTCCGGCCCGCGTTCACCCCGTCGAAGTTCCATTTCGGCTGGTTCGGTGTCGAACTTCCGCTGCCCTATTTCACCTACGCCTTCGCCGAGACGGAATGGGGCCTCTTCCAGGGCTACTTCTATCCCTCGGGCCAGGGCTGGTGCTCGCTGATCCTCTACGTCTCGGACGACATCTGGCAGCGGTCCGGACTGTCCGAAATGGACTTGGCGGAATCCCTCCGGTTCTGCGAGACCGTGTTCGCGGAGCACCTCGACGGCAAGCCGATCCTGCCGCGTGACTCGGAATGGTCACGGTTCCGGCTCCTCGAATGCGAGAACTGGCACACCGACGACGTCGTGCTGATCGGGGACGCGGCGCACACCGCGCACTGGTCCATCGGCTCCGGCACCCGGCTGGCGCTGGAAGACGCCATCGCGCTCGCCGGTGAGCTCAAGGAGCAGCCCGGCCGGATCTCCGAAGCGCTCGCGATGTACGAGAAGACCCGGCGGCCCAGGGTCGAGCAGTTCCAGAAGGCGTCCCTCCGCTCGGAACGCCATTTCGACCACGCGCACCGCTATCTCGGCTTCGAGCCGGTCCAGTTCGCCTATCAGCTGCTCGCCAGGTCGTGGCGGATCTCCCACGACGACATCGCCCGGCTGGACCCGCCGTTCGCGGCCGAGTTCAACGAGTGGTTCCACACGCGGGCGACCGGGGAACGAGTGCGGCCGTCGCCGTCGCCCGCGTTCACGCCGCTGAGCCTGGGGCCGCTCGAACTCGCGAACCGGATCGTGACGACCACCGGTGAACCCGGCGCGGGGCTGATCCTCGTCGACGGGACAGCGGGGATCCCGCCCGCACCGGTGGGTCCCGTCCCGGCGGCGGTCCGGCTCGCCGCCGCGGACGCCGGGCTGTCCGCGACCGCGGCCGAACTGGGCTACCGGCTGCTGGTGCTCGACCTCGGGGACCGGCTCACCGCGACCGTGCCGCCCGCCGCCGAGCTTCGCGAAGCGAGTGCCACGCTCCCGGTCGTGGCCGCGTTCGGCCTGGACGAGGAGACCTACACCGGGGACGGGCTGGAGGCGGCGATCGCGCTGGCCGCTTCGCTCAAGGAGTCCGGAGTGGACGGTCTGCTGCTCTCGGCCGCGGAGGCGGATCCGCTGTCCGCCGGGCGGGTCGTCCAGGTCTCCGACCTGATCCGCAACACCGCCGGCGTCGTGGTGATCGCCGACGACGGGCTGACGACGGTCGACGAGGCCGACACGACGGTCGCTTCCGCCCGCGCCGACCTGGTCGTCCTGAACACGGAGGAGACGGAATGAGCACCCCGGAGACCACGTTCTGGCAACCCGCCACCGAGACCATGTCGCGGGACCGGCTGGCCGCGTGGCAGTGGGTGAAGCTGCGGAAGGCCTTGGCACACGCCAGGACCAACTCGAAGTTCTGGGCGACGCGGATCCCGGACGGCCTCGAATCGCTCGCCGACTTCCAAGAGCGGGTTCCCCTGCTGTACAAGAAGGATCTCGTCGCGGCGGAAGCCGTCGACCCGCCGTTCGGCATCCTGCCGTCCACCGATCCCGTGGCGGGCGTCCGGTTCCATCAGACCAGCGGCACCAGCGGCCACACACCACTGCGCACCTTCGACACCGCGCGGGACTGGGCGTGGGGCGTCGACATGTGGTGCGCCGCCTTGCACGCCGCGGGCGTCCGCCCCGGCCAGAAAGGCTGTGTGGCCTTCGGATACGGCCTGTTCATGGGGTTCTGGGGAATGCAGGACGCGCTGTCCAGGATGGGCTGCACCATCGTGCCCACCGGCTCGATGGATTCCGTCACCCGCGTCCGGTTGATCGTCGACCAGGGGATCGAGGTGCTCGGCTCCACCCCCACCTACGCGATGCGGCTGCTGGAAACCGCCGCCGAGCTGGGCATCGATCTGGCGACCGATAGCAAGCTCCGGATCATCGTGACCGGCGCGGAACCGCGCTCCGCGGCCACGACCCGCACGCTGACCGAGGGGTTCGGCGCGCGGGTGTTCGATTTCGCCGGGATGACCGAACTCGGCACGGTCTTCATGTTCGAATGCCCGTCCCGGCCCGGCGCCTGCCACATCATCGAACCCGGTGTCGTCGAAGAGGTGCTCGATCCCGGGACCGGCCGCCCCGCCGGTTACGGGGAACGCGGCGTGCGCGTGATGACCGGTCTCGGCCGGGAAGGGATCCAGGTCTTCCGCTACTGGACGGACGACGTCGTGGTGAAACGCCCTTGGCACGACTGCCCGTGCGGTCGCACCTGGGACTTCTACGACGGCGGGATCCTCGGCCGCAGCGACGACATGCGCAAGATCCGCGGGATCTCGGTGACCCCGGTCCTCGTCGAGGACGTCGTGCGCGGTTTCGACGCGGTGGCGGAGTTCCAGACGGTGCTCCGCACGGACGGCGGCCTCGACAAGATGGTGCTGCGGATCGAGCCCCGCCCCGGCGCCGACCAGGCGGCCCTCGCCGCCGGAGTCCGCGACGCGGTCAAACGACTGATCGGACTGCAACCGGAAGTCCGGCTCGCCGCACCGGGCGAGCTCCCCCGATTCGAGGCGAAGGCGGCGAGATTCCATGACGAACGCGACCGGTGAACTCAGCGCCGAACACCGGCATGCGCTGATCGACACGTACCTGACCCTGCACGAACTCGCCATCGGCTGCGCCGTCCCCTCGGTGCGGGCGGCGGCGAGGGCGGCCGTCGCCGAGGTACACGCAGCGCTCGACGGGCAGGCGATCGACTTCGAGTTCTATTCGCATCGATGGGTACCCGCTGATCCGACCGAGGGAGTAGAGAAACGATGTCCCTGACCGGCTCCGACCAGAGCTTCAACGTCGCCGAACGCTTCCTCGACGGGCAGGACGGGCGGCGGACGGCTCTGCTCACCCAGGACGGCCCGACGAGCTACGACGAACTCCGGGCACAGGTGAACCGGGCGGGCAACGCCCTGCGCGCGCTCGGGGCGGGCCGGGGCGACCGGGTCCTGATCGCCTTGCGCGACGGGGTGGAGTACGTGGCGACCTGGTTCGCGGCGCAGCGGATCGGCGCCGTCACCGTCGAGGTGTACAACTTCCTCGGCACCGGCGATTACCGCTACTACCTGGACTACCTGAAGCCGAAGGTGGTGGTCGCCGACGTCGGCACGGCACCGAAGCTGCGGGAGGCCGGGGCGCGGGAGATCGTCGTCGTCGGCGCGGAGCCGGGCGAACTCGCGCCGGGGGAACACCATTTCGAGACGCTCGTGGCGAAGCTGCCCCCGGTGCTGGACGCCGTGCACGTCGACGGCGACGACGAGGCGATCTGGAAACTCACCAGTGGGAGCACGGGGAAACCGAAGGCCTGCCGGCTCACCGCCCGCAGCCCGTGGCTGAGCTTCCAGTGGTACGCGCGCATGGCGCTCGGCATCCGCGAGGACGACGTCGTGCTGCCGGTGCCGAAGCTGTTCTTCGGTTACGCGAGGGATCTCGTGGCGCTCTTCCCGCTCGGGGTCGGCGGGACCGGGATCCTGTTCCCGGAACGGTCCACCGCGGACACGATCTTCGACCTCGTCGAGCGGTACCGCCCGACGATCCTGGTCAACGTGCCCACCATGATGAAGGCGATGCTCGAGCATCCCGGCGCCGGCGGCAAGGATCTGAGCAGCCTGCGGTTCGTCACCTCGGCGGGCGAGCATCTGCCGCCCGATCTGCACCGGCGGTGGCTGGACACCTTCGGGGTCGAGGTCATCGACGGCATCGGCTCTTCGGAGGCCTATCACGGCTACATCACCAACCGGCCGGGCGAATCCCGGGTCGGCACTCTCGGCAAGGTCGTGCCCGGCTACCGGGCGCGGGTCGTCGACGACGGCGGGAAGGCCCTGCCCGACGGCGAGGTCGGCGTGCTGGAGGTGTCCGGCGAGCCGGTGGCGCTCGGCTATTACCGGTCGCCGGAGAAGTCGGCGGCCACCTTCCCCGCCGAGCACACCGTCCGGTCGGGTGACCTGTTCACCCGCGACGAGGACGGGTACTTCCACTACCGGGGACGGGCCGACGACCTGCTCAAGGTCGGCGGGGTGTGGGTGGCCCCGGTCGAGATCGAGAACTGTCTCGCGACGCATCCGGCGGTCGAAGCGTGCGCCGTCGTCGGCTACGAGGACGGCGGGCTCACCCGAAGCCGCGCGTACGTGGTCGTATCCGACCCTGTCGAAGCGGCCGAATTGCAGCGGTACGTGCGGGAACGGCTGGCGCCGTACAAGTACCCGCGCGACATCCGGTTCGTCGACGCCCTTCCCGAAACGCCTTCCGGGAAGGTGGACCGGGGCCGGCTGCGCGACGCCGCCTGAGCCGAAGGGGACTTCCCCGCGTCTCACGCCACGAAAGGGCCCTTCACCGCATCCCATGCGGTGAAGGGCCCTTTCGGCCGTTCGTCAGCGATCCCCGAAGAGCTCCGTCAGCCAGTCGTGCAGCGCGGCCGCCGCCGCGTCCGCGTGCTCGGTGAGCAGCGTGTAGTGGTTGCCGGGCAGATCGACGGTCCGCGCGCCGAGCGCGTCCGGGAACTGGTCGTCCGCGGTGAAGGCCGGCAGCCCCGGCAGGGATTCCGCGGCCCGCAGATGCAGGGTCGGCGTGCGGATCGGGACCGGCTCCCAGGTGTCGAACAGCGTGACGTACCGGCCCATCGCGCCGAGCTGGCTCGCCATCGAACCGGTTTTCCCGCCACCGAAGAGTTCCTGCCGCCCGGCCTGTTCCTGCATGAACCGCCCGCGTACCTCGTTGCGGTCCGAAGCGGGCAGGTAGATGTCCACGAGCACGACGGCGTCGGCGGGGCGGCCCTCCGCCTCCAGATACTCCGCGAAGGCCCGCGCGACCCAGCCGCCCGCCGAGTAACCGACCAGCACCAGCGGCCCGGTGCCGACATGTTCGTCGAGCGCGCGGCGCTGGGCTTCGAACAGGCTGGGCAGGTCGGGCGGCAGCGGCTGGCCGTCGGTGAACCCCGGCGGCCACATCGTCCACATGTCCCGGGGCCGCTGCATGGCGGGAGCGATGAACGAGTACGCGGCGTCGGTGATCGGCGAGACCGGCGGCACCGCGCAGACCAGCGCGGGACCGCCCGAACCGACGGCCAGCCGCGAGATCCCCACCAGGGCCGCCGTGTCCGTCTCTTCGTCGAACGAAGCCCGCAGCAGTCCGGCCATCCTGGCCAGGCCCATCGCGTCGTGCGGTCGTCCCTGCCCGACCCCTCGCAGGTAAAGCGAAACCAGACTGTCCGAATCGGATTCGTCGGATGTGGACACAGCGGATCCGCTCTCGGGCACCTCGTCCGACAGGAACTCCGCCAGCTCCTCGACCGTCGGATAGTTGAGCACGTCGGTCAGCTGGAGGTCGACGCCGGTCGCGGCCGCGAGCCGGTTGCGCAACTCCACGGCGGTGAGCGATTCGAAACCGAGGTCGCGGAAGGTGTCGTCGAGCGGGACCTCGCGCCCCCGCGGGTACTTCAGCACCGCGGCGACATGTCCGCGGACCAGCCGGACCAGCCGTTCCCGCCGCTCCTCCGGCGACAGCGCGGCCAGGTCGGTGTCCGGTTCGGCGTGCTCCTCCCCGGCCGTGCCGTCCCCGAACTCGGGCAGGACCGGATCGAGCCAGTACCGGTCGCGCTGGAACCGGTAGGGCGGCAGATCCACCCGGCTCGCGCCGCTGCCCTCGAAAACGACCCGCCAGTCCACCTCGACCCCGGCGACGTGGGCTTCGGCGAGGGCGCGCAGGAACCGGTCCGGACCGCCTTCGCCACGTTGCAGCGTCCCGAGCACGGAGGCGGTCGCGCCGCTCGCGTCCAGGGTCTCGCGCATCGCGCCGGCGAGCACCGGATGCGGGCTCACCTCCAGCAGCACCCGGTGACCGTCGCGCAGCAGCGCGGTGGTCACCTCGTCGAACCGGACCGTTTCCCGCAGGCCTCGGTACCAGTACCCGGCGTCCAGCGGTTCGCCGTCGAGCCACCGGCCCGTCCGGCCGGAGACGAACGGCAGCACCGGGTCGGCGGGCACCAGCGGCGCCAGTTCGCGCAGGACGGTGTCCCGGATCCGTTCGACGTGAGCCGAATGCGACGCGTAGTCAACCGGGACGCGACGCGCTCGCACGCCTCGCTCCCCGCACTTTTCGAGCAGCTCCGTCAGCGCGCCCGGGGTACCGGAGACCACTGTGGACAGTGCGCCGTTCACCGCGGCGACGGTGAGCCCGCCCGCTTCGCCGTCGATCAGTTCGGCCGTCGCTTCGGCGCCGAGAGCGACCGAGACCATCCCGCCGGTTCCCGACAGCGCCGTCAGCGCACGGCTGCGCAGCGCGGCCACGCGCATGGCGTCGGAAAGACTCAGGCCACCGGCGATCCAGGCCGCCGGGATCTCGCCCTGCGAGTGACCGGCGACGGCGGACGGCTCCACACCGTGCTGCCGCCAGAGCCGGGCGAGCGAGATCATCACGGCCGCCAGCACGGGCTGGACGACGTCGACGCGATCGAGTGACGGCGCGCCCTCGGCCTGGCGCAGGACGTCGACCAGGGACCAGTCGACGAACGGCGTCAACGCCTTCTCGCACTCGACGATCTGCTCGGCGAACACCGGTGAAGCGTCGAGCAGGCCCACCGCCATGCCTTGCCATTGCGCGCCCTGGCCCGGGCAGACGAACACCACACCGGCGTCCGGGATCGCGGTGCCTTCGACCACGAACGGCGACGGTTCCCCAGAGGCGAGCGCCGAAAGGCCGGAGACGAGTTCCTCACGATCGGCGCCCAGCACTACCGCGCGGTGCCGGTGATGGGTTCGCGTCGTGGCGAGCGAATACGCGACGTCGGCCGGGTCCGCGTCACCGAGTTCGTCGAGCAGCTTCTTCGCCTGGACCGCGACCCCGGCCGCCGTGGCCGCGGAAACCGCCCACGGCAGCAACGGCGGAGGAGCGCCGGCTCCGGCCTCCTCCGGTGACTCGCCCTGTTCGAGAATGAGATGCGCGTTCGTTCCGCTCATCCCGAACGACGAGACCGCGGCGCGGCGGGGACGGCCGGTCTCCGGCCAGGGAACGGTTTCGGTGGTCAGGCCGATCCCACCGCCTTCCCAGTCGACGTGCGGCGTTGGCCGGTCGAGATGCGGCAACGGGGGCACGAGACCGTGACGCATCGCCATGAGCATCTTGAGCACGCCGGCGATCCCGGCGGCGGCCTGGGTGTGCCCGACGTTGGCCTTGGCCGAACCGACGAGCACCGGCTCGGCACGACCCTTCCCGTAGGTGGCCTGCAGCGCCTGTGCCTCGATCGGATCGCCCAGTTTCGTGCCCGTGCCGTGGGCTTCGAGCACGTCGACGTCCTGTGTGGACAGTCCGGCGTCGGCGAGCGCGTCGGTGATCACCCGTTGCTGCGCCCGCCCGCTCGGCGCGGTGAGACCGTTGGAGGCCCCGTCCTGGTTGACCGCCGACCCCTTGAGCACGGCGAGCACCCGGTGCCCGTTGCGCCGCGCGTCGGAGAGCTTCTCCAGGACGACGATCCCGGCACCTTCCGCCCAGGCGGTGCCGTCCGCGGCGGCGGCGAACGGTTTGCACCGGCCATCGGGTGCGAGGCCGCGCTGCTGGGAGAACTCGATGAACCGGATCGGGCTCGGGATGAGGGTCGCGCCACCGGCGAGCGCGAGGTCGCATTCGCCGTTCCGCAGCGACCGGGCGGCCAGGTGCATCGCCACGAGCGAGGACGAACACGCCGTGTCCAGGGTGATCGCCGGGCCCTCGAAACCGAAGAGATACGACACCCGCCCGGAGGCGACACTGGCCGCGTTGGCGATCGAGACCTGCCCGACCAGATCGACCGGCACCTCCTCCACCCGGGAGGCGTAATCGCCCCCGACCAGCCCGGTGAACACCCCGGTCCGGCTGCCGCGAAGCCGCGCCGGATCGACCCCGGCGGACTCGAGCGCGTGCCAGGAGACCTCCAGCAACAGCCGGTGCTGTGGGTCCATCACCAGCGCTTCCCGCGGCGAGACGCCGAAGAATCCCGCGTCGAACTCCGTCGCCGATTCGATGAACCCACCGTGGCGGACATACGACTTCCCCGGCGCCTCGGGGTCGGGATCGTAGATCTCCGCCAGGTTCCAGCCTCGATCGGCGGGGAACTCCGAGATCAGGTCCCGTCCCTCGGCGAACACCTCCCACAGCTGTTCGACCGATTCGACCCCGCCCGGGAACCGGCAGCCGGCGCCCACGATCACCACCGGGTCGGCCTCGGCGTTTTCAAGGCGGTTCAACCGCTTCTTGGTCTCGTACAGCTCCGCCGTCACCCGCTTGAAGTACTCGACGAGCTTCGGGTCATCGGACATGGCTAGGCCCCCACGGTTTCGTCGTCGTCACTGGCACGGCCGAACTCCCGGTCGACGAAGTCGAACAATTCGTCGACGGAGGCGGACCGCAGCGTGTCCTCCGCGTCGCCGGAACTCTCGCCTTCCAGCTGCGTCAGCAGGGCTCGCACACGCGCGCTCAGCGTCGGGCGCACTTCGGCGTCCTCGTCCAGCTCGGCGACAGTTCGTTCCAAAGCGGTCAGCTGAGCAAGAGCGGGCGAAGGCGCCGGAGCGGCGGGAGCGCCGGAGTCGGCGATTTCCGTGCCGAGGTATCCGGCCAGGGCGTTCGCCGTCGGATGGTCGAAAACGAGCGTCGGCGGCAATCTGAGGCCCGTGGCCGCGGTGAGCCGGTTGCGGAGCTCGACCGAGGTCAGGGAGTCGAAACCCAGTTCGCGGAAGGGGGTTTCGGTGGGCACCTCGTCGCCCGACGCGTAGCCGAGGACGGCCGCCAGGTGACTTCGCACGAGGGACACCAGCTGCCGTTCGCGCTGGGCCTCCGGCAGCGAACCCAACCTCCGGATGAGCGCGTCGGGTGCCTCGGTGGGCGTGTCCTGGCGGCGACCGGCCGCCACCCGCCGGGCGGAGCCGCGGACGACGTCCCGCAGCAACGGCGGGATGCCGTCGCCCAGCCCGGAAATCGTGCCGAGGTCGAGCCCGAGCGGCGCGAGCAGCGCCCGGTCCGACTCCTGCGCCGCGTCCCAGAGCGCGAGGCCCTGCTTCGCGGTCAGCCCGCGGACACCGGTTCGCCCCATCCGGGCCCAGTCCGCCGCGCTGAGCCCGCCCGCCATCCCACCGCGTTCGGCGGAATCGTCGCCCGGCGCCCAGAGCCCCCAGGCGAGCGAGGTGCCGGGGAGTCCGGTGTCCCGCCGCCAGTTCATCAGCGCGTCGGCGAAGGAGTTCGCGGCGGCGTAGGCGCCCTGACCCGCGGCCCCGAAGATGCCGGCCGCGGAGGAGAAGCAGACGAAAGCGGCGAGGTCGAGGTCCTTGGTGAGTTCGTGCAGATGCCAGGTCCCGTCGAGTTTCGGCCGGAGGGTGGCGTCGAGCTGCTCGCCGGTCAGCGTGGCGACGACGCCGTCCGCGAGCACCCCGGCCGCGTGCACGACCGCGGTGAGCGGGTGTTCCGGCGGCACGGCGGCCAGCGCGGCTTCGACGTCGCCCCGGTCGGCGACGTCACCCTTGACCACCGTGACCTCGGCACCGAGGCCGGACAGCTTCGCGATCAACTCGCCGACGCCGGGTGTGCCGTCGCCGCGGCGGCTGAGCAGCGTCAGGTGCCGCGCGCCCCGGCGTGCGAGGTGCTCGGCGATCAGGCCGCCGAGCCAGCCCGTGCCGCCGGTGATCAGGATCGTGCCGTCGGGTTCGGGTTTGCGCGGCACGGTGAGGACCACCTTGCCGACGTGCTTCGCCTGGCTGACGTGCCTGAGCGCCTCTCCCGCGCGCCGGAGGTCGTAAGCGCGGCGCGGCGGCAGGGTGAGCACGCCGCGGCCGAACAACGCGGAGACCTCGTCCAGCATCTCCCGGACCCGGTCTTCGCCCGCGGAGGCGACCAGGTCGTAGGAGTGGTAGCGGACGCCGGGATGGGCAGCGGCCACCGCTTCGGGATCGCGGACGTCGGCCTTCCCGATCTCCAGGAACCGTCCTCCCGGAGCGAGCAGGCGCAACGACGCCTCCAGGAACTCACCGGTCAGCGAATTCAGCACCACGTCGACGCCCCGGCCGCCGGTCGTCTCCCGGAACCGGGTTTCGAACTCGACCGTCCGCGAGGAAGCGATATGCGCGTCGTCCAGCCCGAGCCCCCGCAGCGTGTCCCACTTGCCTTCACTGGCCGTGGCGAACACCTCCGCCCCGAGATGCTTCGCGAGCTGGATCGCCGCTATGCCGACACCGCCCGCGCCCGAATGGATCAGCACGGACTCGCCTCGCCGGAGCCCGGCGAGATCGGTGAGGCCGTAGTACGCGGTGAGGAACGTGATCGGCACGGAAGCCGCGGCTTCGTACGACCAGTCCTGGGGAATCGGCGCGATCAGCCGGTGATCGGTGACCGCCACCGGCCCCATCGCGCCGGTGAACACGCCGAACACGGGGTCGCCGGGGCTGAGATCGGATACGCCGTCGCCTGTTTCCAGGACCACCCCGGCGGCTTCCGCTCCCGGTACCGCTTTCCCGGGATACATGCCGAGGGCGACCAGGACGTCGCGGAAGTTGACCCCCGCGGCCCGGATCCCGACCCGGACGTCCAGCGGCCCGAGCGGTCCGAGCACCTCCGGACAAGGCAGGAGCGCCAGGTTGTCCAGCGTGCCGTGCCCGGTGCTGTCGAGGCGCCAGGCCGGTTCCGCCGGGACCGGCAGGAGCCCGTCCGCCGCGACCGGATGCAGCCGCGGGATCAGGGCCGTCCCTGCCCGCACGGCGATCTGCGCTTCGCCGGTCGCGAGCGCGACAGTGATCGCGTCGTCGACCGGTCCGTCGGTGTCCAGCAGCACGATCCGGCCTGGATGCTCCGCTTGGGCCGACCGCGCGACGCCCCAGATCCCGGCGATCGTCAGATCGATCCGGTCCCCGGCCACCGCGGCGACGGCCCCTCGGGTGGAGAGCACCAGTTTCGCGTCGGCGAACCGCTCCTCGGCGAGCCAGGCGCGCAGCACTTCGGTCACCTCCGTCAGCGCCTCCCTGGCCGACGGCACCACCAAACCGTCCTTTGTGGACAGCGGGACGACCACGGTCTCCGGGACCGGACCGCCCGCGGCGATCAGCGCGGCGAGCCCGGCGGATCCCGAATCGAGCAGGACATGCCCGCCGGCACCCGCCGCGGCCTGCCCGCTCGCGGGCACCCAGTCCAGCCCGTACAGGGAGTCGTCCACATCCGGCGCGCCGAGAGCCGACCGCTCGGCGACCGGCCGCCACGCGAGGTTCTCGATCGTGGCCACCGGCGCGCCCGCGCCGTCGGCGAGGGTCAGTGCCACATGCCCGTCGCTGCCGGTGACCCGCACCCGCAGCATCGACGCCCCCGCCGCGTGCAGGGTCAGCCCGGACCAGGCGAACGGCATGCTGCCGGAGCCCTGGTTGATCGAATCCAGGAACGGGCCGAGCCCGACGGCCTGGAGCGCGGCGTCGAGCAGGGCCGGATGCAGGCCGTACCCGTCGGTCAGCGACCGGTCCCCGGGCAGTTCGATCTCCGCGAACAGCTCCGCGTCCCCGCGCAGCCAGACTTTCCGCAGACCGCGGAACACCCCTTCGTACCCGAACGCCAGCACGACCTCCGGGTCGTCGTAATAGCCGCCATCGAAAGGAATCGGCTCCGCACCCGCGGGAGGCCATTCGGTCAGCCCGTCGCCGGCGGGCGCGGTGCGGGCCCCCAGCAGCCCGGCGGCATGGGAACGCCAGCCCCCGACATCGGCGCCGTCAGGCCGGGAAAACACCCGGACCGGACGGCTGCCGGAGTCCAGCGGTTCACCGACCAGCACCTGGATCCGCACCCCGCCCTCGTCCGGCAGGGTCAGCGGGGTCTCCATCGTGAGCTCTTCGATCACGTCGCAGCCGACCTGTTCGCCGGCGGACAGCGCGAGTTCCACGAACGCCGTGCCCGGCAGGATCACGGTGTCGTGGGCGCGGTGTCCGGCCAGCCAGGGCTGTGCCCGCAACGAGATCCGGCCGGTGAGCACGACACCGCCGCCGTCGGCGAGGGTCAGCGCGGCACCCAGCAGCGGATGCCCCGACGGGAGCAGACCCGCCGCCTGGACGTCGGCGGTGTCCGCGTCCGGCGCGATCCAGTAGTGCTCGCGCTGGAAGGCGTAGGTCGGCAGTTCGACGGGCGAGGACGCGACGGGAGCGAGGACCGCCGCCCAATCCACCGGCACCCCTCGGGCATGCAGCGCGCCTACCGCGCGCAGGACGGCTTCGGCCTCGTCACGGTCGGTGCGCACGGCCGGGACGGCGACCATTCCGGGTTCACCGACGGCGGGCACCATCGCGGAGAGGACCGCGGCCGGACCGAGCTCCAGCAGGGTGGTGATCTTCGCTTCCCGCAGGGTGGCCAGGCCGTCGTGGAACCGGACGGCCGCCCTCGCGTGCTCGACCCAGTACCGGGGAGACGCCAACAGCTCCGCCGTCGCCGGTTCCCCGGTCACGTCGGACACGATCGGGATGGACGGCGGATGGTAGGTGAGTTCGCCGAGCAGGGCTTCGAATTCGGCGAGCATCGGCTCCATCCGCGGAGAATGGAAGGCGTGGCTGACGCGGAGCCGCTTGGTCCGGCGCCCACGGCCTTCCCAAAGCCGTTCGAGGCCGGCCAGCGCGTCCTCGTCCCCGGACAGCACCACGGACTCCGCGGTGTTGATCGCCGCGATCGAGACCCGGTCCTCCAGGCCGGCCAGATCGGGCAGTACCTCCGCTTCGGTCGCGTCCACCGAGACCATCGCCCCGCCCTCGGGCAACGCCTGCATCAGGCGTCCCCTGGCGGCGATCACCCGGCAGGCATCGGGCAGGGACCAGACGCCGGCGACGTGCGCGGCGGCGATCTCGCCGACCGAATGCCCGAGCAGCTGATCCGGGCGCACCCCCCACGACTCGACGAGCCGGAACAGGGCGATTTCGAAGGCGAACAACGCGGGCTGGGTGAATTCGGTGCGGTACAGCAGTTCCGCTTCCGCCGAGCCGGTTTCGGCGAACATGATCTCGCGCAGCGGCCGGGGCAGGTGCTTGTCGAGTTCGGCGCAGACGGCATCGAGCGCGGCGGCGAACACGGGGTACTCGGCCGCGAGCCGGTGTCCCATCCCCGGCCGCTGCGCGCCTTGCCCGGTGAACAAGAAGGCGAGTGAACCGTTGCCGGTCACGTCTTCGACGATGGCGCCGTTCGTGGTGCCGTCCGCGTAGGCCTTCAGCGCGACGGCGAAGTCTTCGGCGGTCCTGCCGAACGCCACCGCCCGGTGCCGGAAGCCGACCCTCGTGCTGGTCAGCGCGCCCGCGATGTCGGCGGGAGCGTGGTCCTCGGCGAAGGATGCCAACCGGGCCGCCTGACCACGCAGCGCCGCCCCGGACTTGGCGGAGATCACCCACGGCAGCACCGGAAGCGACCCGGTCGCCGCCACCGGGGAGACTTCCCGGGCAGGCGCCTCCTCGATCAGCAGATGGGCGTTGGTCCCACTGATGCCGAAGGAGGACACACCACCTCGCCGCGGTGTCGTCGTTTCCGGCCACGGCACCGGTTCGGTGAGCAGTTCGACCGCACCCTTCGTCCAGTCCACTTTGGACGAGGGGGCGTCGACGTGCAGGGTCTTGGGCAGTTCACCGTGCCGCATGGCCATGATCAGCTTGATCGCGCCGGCGACCCCCGCCGCGCCCTGGGTGTGCCCGATGTTCGACTTCAGCGAACCGAGCCGCAGCGGACGCTCCGGCGACCGGTCCTTGCCGTAGGTCGCGATCAGCGCGTTCGCCTCGATCGGATCGCCGAGGGTGGTGCCGGTGCCATGCGCGTCCACCACGTCGACGTCCTGTGTGGACAGTCCGGCGTCGGCGAGCGCGGCCCGGATCACCCGCTGCTGCGCGGGCCCGCTCGGCGCGGAGAGACCATTGCTCGTCCCGTCCTGGTTCACCGCGGAACCCCGCAGCAGCGCCAGCACCGGATGCCCGGCGCGACGCGCGTCGGACAGTCGTTCGAGCAGGAGGAGACCGGCGCCCTCGGCCCAGATCGCCCCGTCCGCCCCGTCGGCGAAGGATTTGCACCTGGCGTCGATCGAGGTCACGCCCTGGCCGCAGAACTCGGTGAAGGTGTCCGGCGTGGCCATCACGGTGATCCCGCCGGCCAGTGCCATCCCGCACGCGCCCTCGCGCAGCGCGCGAATGGCTTCGTGGATCGCCACCAGCGAAGAGGAACAGGCGGTGTCGACGGTCACCGCCGGCCCTTCCAACCCGAAGCAGTAGGAGATCCGCCCCGAGATGACACTCGAACTGTTCCCGGTGATGCCGTGCGGCGAGTACTCCTTCGAGCCCTTCCACACCAGCTCGTAGTCGTTCCCGGTGGAGCCGACGTAGACTCCGGTCCGGCTGCCGCGCAGTTCGTCCGGATCGATCCCGGCGGACTCCAGCGTCGCCCACGCGACCTCCAGCAGCACTCGCTGCTGAGGGTCCATCACGAGCGCTTCCCGAGGGGAGATGCCGAAGAAGCCGGCGTCGAAAAGCGCGGCGTCGTGCAGGAAACCGCCCTCGCGGACGTAGGAACGACCGGATCTTCCCGCGTCCGGGTCCGGGTCGTAGAGCTCGTCGAGATCCCAGTGCCGGTCGTCCGGGAACGGCGTGATCGCGTCGCCCCCGTCGCGGACCAGGTCCCACAGCCCGGCCGGGGAGTCGATGCCGCCGGGAAGGCGGCAGCCCATCCCCACGACGGCGATGGGCTCGTGCGCACGGCCCTCCACCTCGCGAAGCCTGTCCTGGGTACGCCGCAGTTCGGCCGTGACCTTCTTCAGGTACTGGCGGGTCTTGTCCTCTGTAGACATCAAAGCTCCAGTTTCGGTGTTGTCGCCGGAGGGCTCAGCGCGAGACGCGGACGGTCATCTTCCGCAGGCCGCGGACGACCACGTGGCGGCGGTATTCCAGCGAACCCTCGTCGACCTCGAAATCGGTGAAGCGTTCGGCGACGGCGCGGAAGGAGAGTTCGGCTTCGAGCTTGGTGAGACTGGAGCCGATGCAGAAATGCGGGCCCGCGCCGAAGGCCAGTTGCATGCGCTTGGTGGTGCGCGAGATCAGGAACCGGTCCGCCTCGGGGAATTCGGCTTCGTCCCGGTTGGCGGCGGCGAGCAGAAGGATCACCACGGTCCCGGCGTCGACGTCGAGCCCGGCGACCGTGGTCGGGCTCAGCGCGACCCTGGCGGTCAACTGGACGGGGGCGTCGTAGCGGAGCACCTCGTCGGCCATCGGCGCGGCCAGCGCCGGGTCGGCCCGCAGCAGTGCCAGCTGGTCGCGATTGCGGTGCAGGGCGAGGATCCCGTTCGAGATGAGGTTCGTGACCGACTCGTGCGCGGCGGCGAACAACGTGACGAGCACGTTCGTCACCTCGTGCCGGGCGAGGGTCTGCCCGCGGTCCTCCGTCCGGATGAGACTGGACACGAGGTCGTCGCCAGGGTCGCGGCGGCGTTTGAAGATCAGGTCGGCGAAATAGGCGTGCATCGACGCGCACGTGCGGTCGACCACGGCCAGTTCCTCCGGCGAAAGCAGGCCCAGCCGCCGGAACCCGGCGACCAGCGTGGGAAGCTCGGTCGCGAGCGCGAGGTCGTCCGACCACTCCTTGAGAACGTCCACATCGGACATCGGGACGTCGAGGAGTTCGCAGATGATCCTGATGGACAGCAGATTGGCGAAATCGCCGACCGCGTCGAATTCGGTCGCGCCGGCGATTTCCGAAAACAGTTCGTCGACGATGTTCTCGATCCACGGGCGGTAGCGCGCGGTGATCCTCGGCGTGAAGGCCTTCGAGATCAGCCGTCGCTGCCTGCCGTGGTCGCCACCGTCCATGAAGAAGATCGAGTCGAGAACCTGTTTCGCGCCACTGTTCGGCACCAGGCCACGCAGGCCGGGCGAGTCCAAGGTGTCGTTGCCCATCGCGGGATTCCGCATCACGTCGAGACAACTCGCGTAGTCGCCGACGACCACCGTGCCGTCCGGCGTCACGAGCGGGCTCGCGGCCCGCAGCCTGGCCAGGGTCGGATGCGGATCGATCCGCATCGCCGGGTCCAGCAGTACGTGGAGCGGATTCCCCGGTTCCGCCACCCGTTCGCGTTCGTCGAGCGAAGTCGTTCCGACGTCGGTCATTCTCAGCGCCCCCGGAGGTCGAGTCGATGGACGCCACTCTGCCCGCCGCGCCACCGGGGGCGCACCTCCGTCTTTGCTCCGCTGCCAGGCTCATGACCAGGTAATACCTCAGTTCTTCCGATGTGCCGGATGCGCCCGGAGAACTGGCTCGCGCTTCGGCGGCGGACGTAGTTTCGGAGCCATGTCCGCATATTCTGGTGGGGAAGTTTTCACGCGGTCCGGATCGGTCGCGATCGTCGGCATGGCCTGCCGGGTCGCGGGAGCGGCGGACGTTTCCGAGTTCTGGGACGTCCTGCGCGCGGCGAAGGACATGGTCACCGAGGTTCCCGGCGACCGCTGGGATTCCGGCGGTGCCGCCGCTTCGCGGCATGGCTCGTTCGTGGCGGACGTCGAGGAGTTCGACGCGGCGTTCTTCGGGGTGTCACCGCGCGAAGCGGCGGTGCTCGACCCGCAGCAGCGGCTCGCGCTCGAACTCGCCTGGGCGGCGATGGAAGACGCCCGCCTGGTCCCCGCCACGCTGCGCGGCCAGGACTGCGGCATGTTCCTCGGCGCGATGCGGGACGACTACGCGCGGCTGGCCCAGGAACTCGACGTGGCCACCCAGCACAGTTTCACCGGCCTCCAGCGCGGGCTGATCGCCAACCGGGTGTCCTACTTCGCCGGCCTGCGCGGCCCGAGTATCACCGTCGACAGTGGACAGTCCTCGTCCCTGGTCGCCGTGCACCTGGCCACGCGGAGCCTGCTCTCCGGCGAATCCACCATCGCGCTGGCGGGCGGGGTGAACCTGAACCTGGTCCCGGCGAGCGCGCGCGAGGCCGAGAAGTTCGGCGGCCTGTCCGCGAGCGGCCGCTGCCGCACCTTCGACGCGGCCGCGGACGGCTTCGTGCGGGGCGAAGGCGGCGGCATCGTCGTGCTCAAACCGCTGGACGCCGCGATCGCCGACGGCGACCGGATCTACGCGGTGATCGCCGGCAGCGCGGTCAACAACGACGGCGGCGGCGCCGGCCTCACCGTGCCCGACCGGGCAGCCCAGGAACAGGTACTGGCCCAGGCCCTCGAAAGCACCGGTCTCGCCCCGGACGACGTCGGCTACGTCGAACTGCACGGGACCGGGACCAAGGTCGGCGACCCGATCGAGGCCGCGGCACTGGGTGCCGTATACGGCCGTCACCGGTCGGCGCCGTTGCCCGTGGGGTCGGTGAAGACGAACCTCGGGCACCTCGAAGCCGCGGCGGGCGTGCTCGGGCTGATCAAGGCCACCCTCGCCGTCCACCACGGGGAAATCCCGCCCAGCCTGCACTTCCGCGAGCCGAATCCGCGGATTCCGTTGGAAGACTTGAAGTTGCGCGTCTGTACCGAAGCGACCGCCTGGGACGACGGCGAACGTGCCGCCGGTGTCACCTCGCTCGGGATGGGCGGCACGAACTGTCACGTCGTGCTCAGCGCGGCTCCGGAGACGGCACCGCGCACCACCGTTACCGCTCCGCCGTCCGCGGCTTGCGTGGTTTCCGGCCGGACGCCGTCCGCGTTGCGCGCGCAGGTCGCCAGGCTGAAGGCCCATCTCCTCACGCGCCCGGACCAGGACTTCGCGGAGATCGCCTGGTCGCTGGCCACCACGCGGACCGCCTTCGAGTACCGGGCCGCCGTCGTCGCGGGCGATCGGGCGGAGCTGCTGGCCGCGCTGGACGAGGTGGACACCGAGGTGCCGGAAGCCGATCCCGGCTGGTCCGCGGAGCTGCGGTTCGGCTCGGCGCCCGTCGACTTCGGCGATTCACCCGACGTGTTCCCGGCGTTCGCCACGGCGTTCGACGAAGCTCTCGCGCTCTTCGGCGACCGGAGCGGGGACCCGGCGGCCCGGACCTTCGCTTCCCAGGTCGCGACCCACCGGCTGCTGACCGCCTCGGGGATCGAGCCGGAATCCGTTTCCGGCGAGGGGATCGGCGGGTTCGCGGCGGCGTATGTCACCCGGACGATCCCGGCGGACGAGGTGGCCGAAGCGGTTCTCACCGCGCCTGAACGCGCGGGCGAACCCGTCGTGCTCCTTTCCTCGGGCGGGCGGGAAATCCCGCTCGGGCCTGGCGCCAGGGCCTTCCTCGCCGCGGTGGCTTCCGCGTACGTCGAAGGCGCTTCCGTGGACTGGACCGCGCTGTTCCCCGGCGGACGACCGGCGACCGTGGACCTTCCCGGTTACGCCTTCCAGCGCGAACGCCACTGGCTCGACACGCTCCCCTCCGCCGACGCGGCGTCCACAGTGGACATCGAGCACACGATCGCCGGGGCCGTGCTCGGCCACGCGGCGGCGGTGCTCGGACTCGACGACGGGGAAGGCACTTCCCCCGGCCGTCTGTTCACCGAGCTGGGCTTCGACTCGATCATGGGCGCGGAACTGGCCAGGCGGCTCACCGAGGCGCTGGGCGTGACCGTGCCCGAGACGGTGATCTTCGACCACCCCACCCCCGAAGAACTGATCCGCCACCTGGGTTCGCTGCTGTCCGGCGAGGAACAGGAGCGCCGTCCCCCCGCGACGGTGTCCGAGCCCGCCGAGGCCCACGAGCCGATCGCCATCATCGGCATGGCCTGCGCCTTCCCCGGCGGGGTGACCGATCCGGAAGGGCTCTGGCGGCTGGCGGCCGAAGGCACCGACGCGATCGGTGAACTCCCCCGCGACCGCGGCTGGGACGTCGACTCGCTCTACGACCCGGATCCGGGCAGGCAGGGGCACTCCGTCACCCGCAACGGCGGTTTCCTCTACGACGCGGCCGAATTCGACGCGGGGTTCTTCGGCATCTCACCGCGGGAGGCGCTGACCACCGACCCGCAGCAGCGCCTGCTGCTGTCCGCCGCCTGGGAAGCGTTCGAGGACGCCGGCATCGTTCCGGCGAGCCTGCGCGGCAGCCGTACCGCGGTGTTCGCCGGTGTCATGCATCACGACTACGCACCGCGCGTGCACACCGTGCCGGACGGACTCGAAGGGCACCTGATCACCGGGAACACCTCCAGCGTGGTCTCCGGGCGACTGTCCTATGTGTTCGGTCTGCACGGCCCTTCGGTGACGGTGGACACGGCCTGCTCCTCGTCGCTCACCGCGCTCCATCTCGCGGCGCGATCACTACGCTCGGGCGACAGCGATCTGGCGCTCGCCGGCGGTGTCACCGTGATGGCGACCCCGGAGATGTTCGTCGAGTTCTCCCGCCTGCGGGGCCTCGCCCCGGACGGCCGCTGCAAGTCCTTCTCCACGTCGGCGGACGGCACCGCGTGGGCGGAAGGCGTCGGTGTGCTCGTGGTCGAGCGGCTCTCCGACGCACGACGGAACGGACACCGCGTACTCGCCCTGCTGCGGGGCTCGGCGGTCAACTCCGACGGCGCTTCGAACGGGCTCTCCGCGCCGAGCGGCCCGGCGCAGGAGCGGGTGATCCTGGACGCGCTCGCCGACGCGGGTCTTCGTGCCTCGGACGTGGACGCCGTCGAGGCGCACGGCACGGGCACCACCCTCGGCGACCCGATCGAGGCACAGGCGCTGCTCGCCACCTACGGCCAGGCACGCCCGGCGGGCCGTCCGCTGCTGCTCGGTTCGCTCAAGTCGAACCTCGGCCACGCCCAGGCCGCGGCCGGCGTCGGCGGCGTGATCAAGATGGTCCAGGCGATGCGGCACGGAATACTGCCGAAACTGCTGCACCTGGACGAGCCGACCCGGCACGTGGACTGGTCGGCGGGCCGGGTCGAACTGCTCGCGGAGCACACGCCGTGGCCGGACACCGGCCGCAAGCGCCGTGCCGCGGTGTCGTCGTTCGGGATCAGCGGGACCAACGCCCACGTAGTACTCGAAGAGGCCCCGGACGAGCCCGGAACGGCCGCGCGGACCGCTCCGGTGGTACCGCTGATGCTTTCGGCGAACGGCGAAGAAGCGCTGAAGGACCAAGCGGGACGGCTTCGCGACCGCCTCGAAGCCGACCCCGCGCTCGACGTCTACGACGCCGGTTTCACCTTGGCGGGCGCGAGGACCCGTTTCGCTCATCGGGCGGCCGTGGTGGGAAGCGATCGCGAGGAACTCCTCCGCGGTCTCACCGCGCTCGCCGCCGGGGAGTCGGCGGCGGAGGTCCTCACCGGTGCGGACAAGGCCGATCCGCGGCCGGTGTTCGTGTTCCCCGGCCAGGGCAGCCAATGGGTCGGGATGGCCAAGGAACTGCTGGACACCAGCCCGGTGTTCGCCGAACGCATGGCGGACTGCGGACGGGCGCTCGAACCACACGTGGACTGGCTCCTGCCGGAGGCGCTGGCCGACAAGGCCGCGCTGGACCGGGTCGACGTCGTCCAGCCGGTGCTGTGGGCGGTGATGGTCTCGATCGCCGCGCTGTGGGAGTCGCACGGGGTGCGGCCCGCCGCCGTCGTCGGCCATTCGCAAGGCGAGATCGCGGCGGCGACCGCGGCGGGCGCATTGTCCCTTGAGG
The DNA here is from genome assembly GCF_055561455.1 of Amycolatopsis sp. PSD-21. Classification (NCBI taxonomy): domain Bacteria; kingdom Bacillati; phylum Actinomycetota; class Actinomycetes; order Pseudonocardiales; family Pseudonocardiaceae; genus Amycolatopsis; species Amycolatopsis sp. PSD-21. Next base: position 8,162,866 of record NZ_CM145712.1, read on the forward strand.
ACGGCGCGCGAGTGGTCGCGTTGCGCAGCAAGGCGATCCGGGCGATCTCCGGCCGCGGCGGGATGCTTTCGGTGGCACTGCCGCGGGCGGAGGCCGGGCGGAGGATCGAGCGCTGGAACGGCCGGGTGTCGATCGCGGCGGCGAACGGGCCGTCGGCGACGGTGCTCTCGGGCGATCCGGCCGCGCTGGACGAATTGGCCGCGGAACTCGGCGAAGCGGGCGTCCGGGTCAGGCGGCTTCCGGTCGACTACGCGTCCCATTCCGCCCATGTCGAGGAACTCCACGCTCCGCTGCTCGAACTGCTCGCGGAACTGGCTCCGCGATCGAGCGACGTACCGTTCCACTCGACGCTGACCGGCGGCCTGATCGACACCGCCGTCCTGGACGCGGGGTACTGGTACCGGAACCTCCGGAACCCGGTCGAGTTCGACCGGGTGATCCGGGCGCTGGCGGACGAAGGACACGCGCTGTTCGTCGAATGCAGCCCGCATCCCGTGCTCACCGTGGGACTCCAGGAAATCCTGGACGAGTCCGCGCGGGAGGGTGTCGCGCTGGGTTCCTTGAGGCGGGGCGAAGGCGGCCTCCCCCGCTTCCGGCGCTCGCTCGCCGAAGCGGCGGTGCACGGCGCCGAAGTCGAGTGGGACACCGTCTTCCCCGGGGGCAGGCTCGTGTCGTTGCCCGCCTATGCCTTCCAGACGGAGCGTTTCTGGCTCACGCCCTCCACAGGGGCCGCCGGGTCGGCATCGCTGGGTCTGCGGGACGCGGGCCATCCCCTGCTCGGCGCCATGGTCACCCTCGCGGACGGCGACGGATCGCTGTGGACCGGCAGGCTTTCGCTGTCGGCCCATCCTTGGCTGGCCGACCACGCCGTGAACGGCACGGTTCTCCTGCCCGGAGCGGCCTTCGTGGAGCTGGCTTTGCACGCCGGTGACCGGATCGGCTGCCGCCGGGTGGACGAGCTGGCCTTGGAGAGCCCGCTGATCATCCCGGCCGACGGCGCCGTCGAAATCCAGCTCGCGGTCACCGCGGGCGAGCCAGGACGACGAAGCTTCACCGTCCACTCGCGACCCGCGGATTCCGACGGCGAATCGGGCTGGGTCCGCCACGCCACCGGGTCCCTCGCCACTCCCACCGCACCCGCGCGGGATCCGCGAGAGTGGCCGCCGCCGGGAGCGGAACCCGTCGACCTCGACGGCTCCTACGCGCGCCTCGCCGACATCGGTTACGAATACGGTCCCGCTTTCCAGGGACTTCGCGCCTTGTGGCGGCTCGGCGAGGAGCTGTACGCGGAGGTCGCGCTGCCGGGCGAATCGACTGAAGGATTCGGCATCCACCCCGCGCTGCTCGACGCTTCCCTGCACGCGATCCTCGCCGGCCGGACGGGCGACGACACCGTCCGGCTTCCCTTCGCCTGGACGTCGGTCGATCTTCACGCCACCGGCTCGACCTTCCTCCGGGTGCACGTCACCCCGGCTGGAGACGACGCGGTCACCCTGACCCTGTCCGACGGGGCGGGCGATCCCGTCGCGACGATCGGATCGCTCACCCTCCGGCAGGTCGACCTCGCCAAGCTCGCCGGGCCGCGGGTGAATCGCACCCTGCTGCGGGTGGACTGGATCCCGGCTCCGGAGGCACGGGCGGAGGCCCCCTCGTTCGCCGTCTTCGACGATCTGGCCGCGCTGCGCGCTTCACTCGCCGACGGCGGGGCACTGCCCGATCTCGTCGGTGTCCATTGTGGACCCGAAGACTCCTCGGTGGATCCGCGCGCCGTCACGATCGAGGCATTGGACCTGGTGCGGGACTGGATCACCGACGAGGCCTTCAGCGACGCGAAGCTCCTCGTGCTCACCCGGCGGGCGATCGCCACCACCGCGGACGACCCGCCGGAAACCACCGGTTCGCCGGTGTGGGGACTGGTCCGCGCCGCACAGTCGGAAGCACCGGATCGCGTGCTGATCGCCGACCTCGACCACGACAGCACCCCGGAACAGGCGCTCGCCGCGGGAGAACCGCAGTCGGCGGTCCGCGGCGGCCGGGTGCTCGTGCCCCGGCTCGTCAGGGCGACCGAACCCACCGAGCAGCGGGAAAGGCCGTTCGATCCCGACGGGACGGTGCTCGTCACCGGCGGCGTCGGCAGCCTCGGCAGGCTGATCGCCCGGCATCTCGTCACCGAACACGGGGTACGTCACCTGCTGCTCACCGGCCGCCGCGGCCTGGACACCGAAGGCGCCGCGGAACTGGTCGCCGAGCTGACCCGGTCGGGTGCGCGGGTGACGGTGACCGCCTGCGACGTCGCCGACCGCGACCGGCTGGCCGGGGTGCTCGGCGCCATCCCCGCCGAACACCCGCTGACCGCGATCGTCCACGCCGCCGGCGTACTGGACGACGGAACGGTCGAATCGCTCACCGAGTCCAATGTGGACACCGTATTCCGGCCGAAGGTCGACGGCGCGCGGAATCTGCACGAGCTCACCGAGGGGCTGGACCTCGCCGCGTTCGTGCTGTTCTCCTCGATCGCGGGCATCATCGGCAACGCCGGCCAGGCGAACTACGCGGCGGCGAACAGCTACCTCGACGCCCTCGCCCACCGTCGCCGCGCGCTCGGCCTGCCCGCGACGTCGCTCGCCTGGGGGCTGTGGGCGCTCGACACGGGGATGACCGGGCATCTGTCCGAGACCGACGTCGCCCGGATGGCCCGCCGCGGCCTGCTTCCGCTGTCCACCGACCAGGGGCTCGCGGCGTTCGACGCCGCGCTCACCGGCGGCCCCGCCCTGCTGGTCCCCGCGCGCCTCGACGTCACCGCCCTGCGCGACCAGCGTTCGCCGCTGTTCTCCGCACTTGCCGCGCCCTCTCGGCGCGTGGCGGCCGCCACCCGGGAAACGGGCGCGGCCGGGCCCTCGTTGCCGCCGGAGCGGGACGACAAGGCGATGAACGAACTCGTCCGCCGTACCGTCGCGGCGGTACTCGGCCACACCACGAAGGACTCGGTGGTGAGCGACCGGGCGTTCCAGGACCTCGGTTTCGACTCCCTCACCGGTCTCGAACTGCGTAACAGGCTCGGGGAGGCGGTCGGGCTGCGGCTGCCCGCGACCCTGGTCTTCGACCATCCGACCCCCGGCGCGCTGGCCGAGTACCTCGCGGGCAGGTTCTGGGGCGAGGGCGCACCGCGAGCCGCCGAGAGCACTCCCGCGCCGGTCCGCGCCGTCGACGACGACCCCATCGTGATCGTCGGCGCGGGCTGCCGGTACCCGGGCGGGGTGGAATCCGCGAAGGACCTGTGGGAGGTGTTCGCCCAGGGCCGCGACGTGATTTCGGAGTTCCCCGCCGACCGGGGCTGGGATCTGGGCGGGATCTACGACCCGGATCCCGAGACACCGGGCAAGTCCTACGTCCGGCACGGCGGATTCCTCACCACGGCAACGGAATTCGACGCGGAGTTCTTCGGGCTGTCACCGCGTGAGGCGCTCGTGATGGATCCTCAGCACCGGTTGCTCCTCGAGGTCTCCTGGCACGCGCTGGAATCGGCGGGGATCGATCCGGCCGCGCTGCGCGGCAGCCGGACCGGTGTCTTCACCGGCATCATGGGCGGGGACTACGCGCTCCCGCTCGCCGAACTGCCGGAAGACCTCGTCGGCCAGGTGTCGGTGGCCAACGCCGGCAGTGTCGCCTCCGGCCGGGTGTCGTACGTGTTCGGCTTCGAAGGGCCGGCGATCACCCTGGACACGGCGTGTTCGTCCTCGCTGGTGGCGATGCACCTGGCCGCCCAGTCCCTGCGTAACGGGGAGAGCGAACTCGCCCTCGCCGGTGGCGCCACGGTGATGGCCACCCCGAAGCTGTTCGTGGAGTTCTCCGAGCAACGCGGCCTCGCCCCGGACGGGCGGTGCAAGCCTTTCTCCGCCGACGCCGACGGCACCGCCTGGGCCGAGGGCGCCGGGATCGTCGTCCTGGAGAAGCTGTCGGACGCCCGGCGCAACGGCCACCCCGTCCTGGCGATCCTCAAGGGCTCCGCGATCAACTCCGACGGCGCGTCCAACGGGCTCACCGCGCCGAGCGGGCGGGCACAGCAGCGCGTCATCACCGGCGCCCTCGCCGACGCCGGACTGTCCACACAGGACATAGACGTGGTCGAAGCGCACGGCACCGGGACAACCCTCGGCGACCCCATCGAGGCGGGAGCGCTGCAAGCCACCTACGGGCAGGACAGGCGTTCCCCGTTGCTCGTCGGTTCCGCGAAGGCCAACCTCGGCCACGCCCAGGCCGCCGCGGGAATCGCGGGCGTCCTCAAGATGATCGAGGCGATGCGCCACGGCACCCTGCCCGGGCTGCTCCACGACCGGCCCAGCACCCACCTCGACTGGAACGACGGCGGAATCGCGCTGATCACCGAACCGACGCCCTGGCCGGAGACGGACCGGCCGCGCCGCGCCGCCGTGTCCGCGTTCGGGATCAGCGGCACCAACGCGCACGTCATCCTGGAACAGCCCGAGCCCGAAGCCGCCGAACCCGCCCCTGTGCCAAGGGGGCCGCTGGTCCCCTGGCTCCTCTCCGCGGCCTCGCCCGGCGCGCTGACGGAACAGGCGCGGCGGCTGGCGCGGCACGTCACGCCCGGCGGCGACGCGCTCGACCTGGCCCGATCCCTGGCCACGACGCGGACCCGGCACCGTTACCGCGCGGCGGTGCTCGGCCGTGAAACCGCCGATCTGGTGACCGCGCTGACCGGTGCCGGACCGGCGGCCGCCCTGTTCACCGGCGAGGTCGCCGACGGGCCGGTCGCGCTGGTCTTCCCCGGTCAGGGCAGTCAGTACCCGGGTATGGCGAGCCGGCTGCGCGAGGACCTGCCCGGCTTCGCGGAGGCTTTCGACGAGGTCTGCGCGGAACTGGACCCGCACCTGGAACGCCCGCTCGCGGACATCGTGTTCGCCGCGCCGGGCACCCCGGAGGCGGCGCTGCTGGATCGCACCGACTTCACCCAGCCCGCCGTCTTCGCCGTCGAAGTGGCCGTGTTCCGGGTGCTGACCGGATTCGGGGTACGGCCGGGGCTGCTCGCCGGGCATTCGGTCGGCGAGATCGCCGCCGCGTACGCCGCGGGGGTGTTCTCGCTTCCGGACGCCGCCGCGCTGGTGGCCGCGCGAGGGCGGCTGATGCAGGCCCTGCCGGGCGGTGCGATGGCCGCCTTGCGCACGACCGAGCACGAGCTGGAGGACCTGCTCGCGAACCACCCTGGCCGGGTCGGGATCGCGGCCGTGAACGGTCCCGGCTCCGTGGTCGTCTCCGGTGACGAGGACGCCGTCCTGGCCCTGTCGGCGACCGTCACCGCGGCCGGCGGCCGGGCGACGCGGCTCGCGGTGAGCCACGCGTTCCACTCGCCGCACATGGATCCGATGCTGGCCGGCTTCCGGCGGATCCTGGACACGCTGGACTTCCGCCCGGCGGAGGTGCCGATCGTCTCGTGCGTGACCGGGGAACGGCTCGAACCGTCCGAAGCGAGCACCCCGGAGTACTGGGTACGGCACGCCAGGGAAACCGTCCGGTTCGGCGACGCCTTGCGCGTGATCGCCGCCGAAGGCGCCCACACCGTCGTCGAGACCGGCCCCGGCAACGCCCTCACCACGCTGGGACAGCAGGCTCTCGCCGACCATCCGATCGAACTCGTGTCCTGTCTCCGGCGCGGCCGGAACGAGACCGAGATGCTGGGCGCCGCGCTCGCGACGCTGTACACGCGAGGGGCCGACGTGGACTTCTCACCGTGGTACGAGGGCGGCCGCCGGGTGGATCTGCCCGGCTACGCGTTCCAGCGCAGGCGTTACTGGATCCATCGACGACAGTCCACGACGGACTCTTTGGCGGGCGAACCCGTGTGGCGGCTCAGGAACGCCGGGGTGCACCCGCTGCCGACCGGCGCCTGGCTGGTGATCGCCCCGCCGGGAGAAGACCTCGACGAACGGGTCGCCAAGGCGGACCGGGCATTGACCGAACGCGGCTGCGCGGTGCGGATCGTCCGGCACACCGGCTCCGACGGTTGGACGGACCGGCTCGCGGAGCACGCGGCGACCGCCCCTGGCGGGATCCTGTGGCTGGCGGGCACCCGGGACACGACGGGTGTCGCGGCGACGACGGACGTGCTCGCGCTCGTCCAAGCCCTGGAACGGACCTCGATCGAGGCGGCGGTCTGGGCGGTGACCACCGGCGCGGTCGCGATCGGCCCCGCCGACCCGCCGCCGGACCCCTGGCAGGCGGGCGTCTGGGGGCTCGGCCGGGTGGTCGCGCTCGAAGCCCCGCACCGCTGGGGAGGGCTCATCGACCTGCCGCCGGAACCCGACGACGCCGGCTGGGCACATCTCTGCGAGGCGCTGACCTGTGACGACGGCGAAGACCACTTCGCGGTGCGGGCGAGCGGGCTCCACGTGCGACGGTTGAGGGCGCTCGAATTCCCGGAGACCGGGGCCGGCTGGCGGCCATCGGGCACGGTCCTGGTCACCGGCGGGCTCGGTGCGCTGGGCAAGCGGGTCGCCCGATGGCTGGCCGGACACGGCACACCGCATCTGGTCCTCGCCGGCCGTCGTGGCGCGGAGACGCCGGGAGCCGAAGAACTGCGCGCCGAACTGACCGCGCTCGGTGCCACCGTGACGATCGCCGCCTGCGACGTCGCCGATCGGGAGGCACTGCGAGCGCTGCTCGCCGAGCATCCGGTGACCGGTGTCGTGCACGCGGCCGGACTCCTCGACGACGGCGTACTGGACGCCCAGTCCGCGCGACGGCTGGAGACGGTCTTCGAGGCGAAGGCCGGCGCCGCCTGGCATCTGCACGAACTGACCAGGGACCTGCCGCTCGAACAGTTCGTCCTGTTCTCCTCGATGGCGGGCACCTTCGGCGCTCCCGGTCAGGCCAACTACGCCGCGGCGAACGCCGCCGTCGACGCGATCGCCCAGCACCGGGCGGCACTCGGGCTGCCCGCCACCGCGGTGGCTTGGGGACCGTGGGCGGAGGAGGGCATGGGGACCGCGGTCCCCGGACAGGGTCAGCACGAAGGTGTGTCGGGCATGAGCGCGGAGACCGCGCTGGCGGCGCTGGACCGCGCGCTCGCCCGCCCGGTGGCCGTGCAGACGGTCGGCGACGTCGACTGGGCCAGGTTCGCCCCCGTCCACACCGCGACCCGGGCCAGCCGGGTGTTCGACGAACTGGTGGAGGGACGGCGGGCGAACACGACGACGGCGGCGCCGGAGACGTCCCTGCGGGACCGGCTCGCCGGGCTCTCGGCCGAAGAACGCCGGACCGCCCTGCTCGGCCTCGTGGTGCGCTCGGTCGCCGCGGTCTCCGGTCACGAGGACGACGCGATCGGTGTGCACCAGCCGTTCCGCGACCTCGGGATGGACTCGCTCGCCGCGATCCAGCTCCGCAACCGGCTCAACGCGGAGACCGGCCTCCGGCTCGCCACCACCGTCGTCTACGAACAGCCGACCCCGGCCGGTCTCGCCGCGCACCTCGACGAGTGCCTTGGTGACGACAGGGCGGACGCGACGCGGGCCGTGCTCGCGAAACTCCAGGAGCTCGAAACCACTCTGTCCACTGTAGACATCGATGCCGAGATAGCCGAGAGACTCGAAGCGATGGCGCTCAAGGCGCGCCCGGCCCTGCCCGGCGACGACGACCTCGACTCGGCGTCGGAAGACGAACTGTTCGACCTCATCGACGACGTCCTCGCCTTCGACGACGACGCGTCAGCCGCCTGAGAAAAGGAAAGCAGGGAAAATGAGCACTGGTATCCGAGAACCGCTGAAGGCAGGCCGTCCGCACATGCCCGGCTACGGCACCCAACAGTGTGAAGCCGGGTTGCTGCCCTGGTCCTGGGCCGACGACAAACTCCGGGCCACGATGAACTACTGGGTCGCGACCGTCCGGCCCGACGGCAGGCCGCACGTGATGCCGGTATGGGCGGCCTGGGACGGCGAGGCCCTCTGGTTCGGCAGCACCCACACCTCGCGCAAGATGCGCAACCTGCGCGCCGACCCGCGCTGCACCGTCACCATCGACGACGCGCTCGACCCGGTCGTCCTCGACGGCGTCGCGGAGTTCGTCACGGACCCGGAGGCCATCGCCACGTTCGTCGAAACGGCCAACGCGAAGTACTCGTCGGCCTACAGCTACGACCCGGACGTCAACGCCGTCGTCGCGATCCGGCCGGCCTGGGCGTTCGGGATGCGGGCCGAGGACTTCACCGGGACGCCCACCCGGTGGCAGTGGTAGCCGGTCTCCCGGCTCCCACATGACGAAGGGAGCTTTCCTCGCGTCTCACGCGGGGAAAGCTCCCTTCGTCTTTGCTCAGCGCAGGTTCAGCAGCAGCCGGGACGGCCGCTTGAAGGCGCTGTCGGTCCACTCGACCTCGTCCGGGTCCTCGGCGAGCGAGAGATCCGGATGCCGGTCGACGAAGGCGCCGATCAGTTCCTGCATCTCCATCCTCGCCAGGTTCGCGCCGAGGCAGAAGTGCACCCCGCGGCCGAAGGTCAGATGGGCCTTCTCGTCCCGGTCGAGGCGCAGCTCCCGCGGGGCGTCGTAGATCGTCGGATCGTAATTCGGCCCGACGAAGGACGCGACGACCGCCTCACCCTTGCGGATCGTCCCGGACGCCAGCTCGACGTCTTCCAACGCGACCCGCAGCGGAGCGCCGTCCCCCGGTACCTCGACGCGCAGCAGTTCCTCGACCGCGCTGGGGATCAGACCGGGCTCGGCGACCAGGCGGTCGTAGTGCTCACGCGGGGCCAGCAGCCGCAGGAACGCACGGGACAGCACCGATCCGGTCGTCTCGTGCCCGGCGAGGAACATGCCGATCGTGTTGCGCACCAGCTCGTCGTCGGTGAGCCGGTCGCCTTCGTACCGCGCTTGGATCATTGTCTGGAGCACGCCGTCGCCCGGCAGGTGGCGGACCTGTTCGATCAGTTCGACGCAGTACGCCGCGAACTCCATCAGCGCCGCGGTCTGCTCTTCGATCCCGAGGCCGCCGGACGGGAGCAGGAGATCCGACCAGTGCCGGATCCGCTCGGCGTCGATCCCCGGTACCCCCATCACCTCGCTGATCACCTCGACGGCGAACGGGAACGCGACCGTGCTCACCACGTCGACGACCGGGCCATCGAGCCCGTCGATCATCTTGTTCGCCATGGTGCGCACCCTTGGCCGCCACTCCTCGACCTTGCGCGGGGTCAGGGTCCCCGCCAGCAGGCGGCGCAGCCGGGTGTGGCGGGGCGGGTCCATGTTCATGATGATGTCGGGGTCGACGGTGAAATCGAGACCGTCGGCCTGCCTCGGCGCCCCCTCGTACGTGAGGTTCCGGCTGAATCGCTGGTCGCTGAGCACCTTGACGACGTCGTCGTACCGGACCGCGAGCCTCGCCACGTCGCCGCTCTGGAGCCGTACGTTGCCGAGCGGGCACTCCCGCAGACGGTGCTCGTAGTCTTCGACGGGACGGCCCCGGGGGCCCTGCGGGAACGGGAAACTGTCGAGTTCTTCAGCCATGGTCTTCCATCCTCACCGTGGGTGCCGGTGCCGCGGTTTTCGCGGAAGCCGGATCTTGCCGATACACAACGAACCGCGGTCTGCGCCGGGTGGAGAAGCGCCGCATGACGGGTCGTTCCACGCCCGCGTAAAGCAGCCAGGACAAGACGAGCGTCACACCGAAGAGCAGGGCGGTCACCCCCAGCGCCGCCGGTGTCCCCCATTCGTCCCCGATCCACCTCACCCCGAAGGTGAGCACGAGCCAATGCACCATGTAGAAGGCGAAGGAGACTTCACCGAGCCACACCATCCGGCGGCCGGCCAGGAAGGTCCGTTTCCCGTCACGGTCGGCCACCGCGCCCGCCGCGATGAGCAGGCCGAGGGGCACCACGGTGACCGCCGTCAGCTTGTAGGTCATCGGGAACAGCGGCGCCGTCGCGTAGGCGACCAGGGAAAGGGCAGCGGCCCAGCCGAATCCCAGCGGCAGGCGGCGCCCTTCCAGCACGACCCGCGCCAGCAGGATGCCGAACACGAAGTCGAGCAGGCGTACGGGGGCGAACGCGTAGACGAACCAGAACCGCGGTACCGAGGTCTCCGCGTACCAGAGGTAGGGCTCGTTCGGCAGGGAGGTCGCGGCGAGCGGGACGAGCAGGATCAGCGCGACGACCACGCCCACCCAAAACCACAGCCGGTCCGGCCGGATCCGGCGGATGTACCGGAACAGCAAGGGGAACGACAGGTAGAACAGCACTTCGCAGGAAAGGGACCACGAGACGATGTTGAAGCCGCCGTTGACCGGCGCCCAGGCCTGCAGCAACGACAGGTTCAGCGCCGCTGTCCCGGGGTCGAAGGTCTCGTTCGCGACGAAGCCCAGCAGCAACGCCGCCGCGACGAAGGTGACGACGTGGTTCGGGTAGATCTTGAAGAACCGACGCCGCCAGAACGTCCGTGCCGTGTCCTTCTCCCGTGCGGACCAGGCCAGCACGAATCCGCTGAGCACGAAGAAGAATCCGACGCCGGTGAAACCGCCCTGGATGAACATCGCCGTCATCGACTTCTGGACGCCGTCGTCGGCGAACAGGTTCTCCAGGGTGAGATGGGAGAGAAAGACCGCGAGCGCGGCGATGAAGCGCATCCCGGTCAGCGACGGCAGGCGTGCGGCCCGCGCGTTTCGCGCCGCCCGGCGGCCCGATCCGGCCGCGGGCGAAAGGGAAATGTCCATGTCCCCATCGTCAGCGACCGCTCTTCACCAGGGCATCTCCGCCGGTGCGGAGCTGATCGGGATCGGTCCGCACCCGGCGGGCGGCATTCGTCCGATCGGTCAGGTCACCCGGCTCCGCAGTGCCAGCAGGCAGGCGGGAACGGCCACGAGGGTGACGAACCCGAAGACCACGCCGTAGACCAGCGCACCGGGGTACTCGACGGCCGTCCCGACGTTGAACAGCGCCCCCGCCGCGCCGATCAGCACCACGCTCCCGAGGCCCTGCGACACCTGCATGGCGGCCGAGTACCGGCCTTGGTCCTCCGGCGGGCAGTGGTCGAAGGCGAGCACCGTCAAGCTCGGCATCACGAGCCCCATCCCGAATCCGGCGACGATCAGCGCGGCGCTCGCGGTCAGCGGCGGCACGAACCCGAACACGCCGAAGATCGCGATCACGCTCGATCCGGCGATCACCACCGAACCGAGCAGCACCAACCGGTGCCGGGGCACCTCGGCCCACGGATGCCCCTGCAGCCAGGCCGCGCCCGCCCACAGCAGCGTCGCCCCGGTGAAGGAGACACCGGCGACGGTCACCGAGATCTGCCGCTGGTTGATCAGCATCAGCGGGATGTAGGACTCCAGCGTGAAGTAGATGCCCGCGCTGAGCCCCCGCAGCAGGATCGCGGCGGGGATACCCCTGGCCGCGCGGAGCGTCCCTTCCGGCAGCAGCCGCGGCACGCTGATCACCAGCGCGACGACGCCGACGGCGGCGAACGCGAGATGTGTCAGGTCCAATCCGGACGCGCCGAAGTGCAGGACCCCCGCCGCCACCGCGACGATCGCCGCGGCCCGCACGAGACCCGGCGGCGTCGCGCGTTCGTCGTCGGCCACCGGGCTGAGCCGCCGCAGGAAACCGAGCGGGATCAGGGAAGCGACCGAGACCAGGATCGCCAGCCCGAAGAACACCCACCGCCACGACAGCAGCTCGGTGACCGTCCCGGCGATCGCCGGGCCGATCATCGACGGCACGATCCAGCAGGTGCTCATCAGCGAGAGCGCCTTCGGCCGCAGCTTCGACGGATACGACTGCGCGATGGTGACGTTGAGCCCGACGACCACGACACTGCTCGCGAAACCCTGCACGCAGCGTCCGGCGATCAGCTGCCACATCGTGGTCGCGGTTCCCGCCACCAGCAGCCCGGCAAGGAACAGGCCCAGTCCGAGTATCAGCAGCAGCCGGGGCCCGCGCTTGTCGGCGATCTCGCCCGCCAGCACGCTGCCGAACAGGCTCATCGTGACGAACCCGCCCAGCGCCAGCGCGTACACGTGGAGCCCGTCGAGCTGGCCGACCGCCACCGGCAGGGTGGTGACCAGCGCCAGCGCGGCGAACCCTTCGAGGAACATCACGCAGGCGAAGCCGATCGTGCTCGCCCGGTACTCCTTGGAGAAGATGCCCGCCTTCGACGGTGTGACACCCTCCTCCGCCAAAGGCGCCGCGGTCATTCGATCGAGGTCATGATCGTCATGGTCAGGGATTCCAGCGTGCCCTGGACGCCGTCGGACGACGTCCGCACGGCCTCCAGGAACCGTTCCAGCTGGTCGGGGCTTAACCCGGCCAGCGGGGCGAGAGACGGGTCGATGTTCACAGCGCACCTCGGACGTCGGCGGATTTGATCTGCGGTACGGCGGCCGGGTCGAGGAAGTCCCGCATCGCCGCGAGGAGCAGCAGGGCGTCCTCGCGTTTCGTGTCGGGGGCCCCGCCGGCGAAGAAGGCGGCGATCCTGGCGTGCTCGTCCTCCGGGATCTCCCGGCGCAGCAGCATGAGCACGGTCCGGTTGACCCGCTGCGGGAAGTACAGCTCCTTGGCGATCTCGAGGAACCGCTCGCCCGTCCCGGGGGCGAACGCGCCCTGCTCGATGCCGGCGGCGATGGCGAACCGCATGTTCACCATCGGCTCCGACAACGCCGAGAGGTTCTCCTCGTCGTAGGTGACGGCGACCTCGTCGTCGGCATCGATCCGCCCGGAGAAGTACTCCTCGTAGATCTTGCCGACGCCGACCATGCCGAACGGCGAGCATTCCGCCGCGCGCAAGGCGCCCATGCTCGACGAACCGAACATCGTGACACCGCGGTCCATCGCTTCGAGCACCTCCTTCGGCGAGACGCACAGGCTCTGCAAGAAGCGGCCGTCGACGATGCCGATGGCCTCCGGCGGCTCCGGCCTGGCCAGCAGTCCGGCCAGGTCGCCCCGTTTGACCGGCGGCAGGAACTCGACGTCGAGTTCGGCCGAAGCCGATTCGATGTCGATGCTCGGGCCGATGAAAACCACTGCGCGCATGACGATCTCCTAGGCGGGCTTGGAAAGTTCGGCGGCCCGGATCCGGGCGGAGAGTTCCAGCAGCGTGTCGTTCCAGACCGCGGCGCCACGCGGGCCGATCTTGCAGTGGTCGACGGCCCACGATTCGAGCCGCGGCACGATCACCCGCACGACGCTCACCGGGATCCCCGGCGGCGAGAGGTCGACGGCGAGCGCGCGGTCGATACCGGCGGCGCGGATCCGGTCCAGGATCAGCTCGATGTCGGTCATCACGTCGTCGGTGGTCCACGACGGGATCTCGTCGAACGCGACCTGTTTGCGCATCGGCTGCCAGGCCCACGCGCCCTTGTCGATCGTCGCCGACCGCTGGACGTGGTTCTGGTACTTGGACACGTTCTCGGTCGGGAGCCGGATGTCCTCGCGCATCGCCTGGATGTCGACGGCGCGACCCTGCGCGCATTCGGTGATGGCGCGGATGAGCGCGACGTTCGCGTCGGGATGCGTGCCGAATCCGCCGTGGCCCTGCGACGTCGTCGGGCCGAGGTCTTCGGAGGTGGCGGCGAGGAAACTCGGGATCTCCAGATCCGAGGTGATGTGCACGATCCGCATCTTCAGCCCGGCGTCGTGGAACTTGTCCACGAGGGATTTCGCGACCGGCGGCAGCGTTTCCAGGTCCACGTGCGGGTGGAGTTCCCTGAGGTACGACGTGATGTGCTCGGGCTGAGGCTCGACGAAGATGCCCTTTTCCAGCACCTGCGCCAGCTGGCTGCTCACGAGTTCCGCGTTGGTCATCGAGTCGCGCTCGATCAATTCGGTGAGCGCGTGGCAGATGGCCTCTTCGAGGCTGTTCCCCGACGCCAGGCCATTGGTGGAAAGCACCTTGTAGCAAGGAGGTTCATGGAACTTCAGCCCGTAGACGGCGGACGCCTGCGGGATGAGGACGGACTCTTCGTTCATCAGGTCGTACGCCTCGACCCACGAGATCGGGAGATCGTCGCGGTAGTGCGCGGAAAGCTCCGCGTTGTTCTCGCGCGGATCCAGCACCGTGCGGCCCTCGGCGACCAGCTCCTCGTAGGACGCGATGACCCGCGGCCGCACCGGGAGCGCGGCGGAGAACCGCTCGATCGCCTCCATCGCCGCGGACGTCCTGGCGTCGATGTTCGTCAGACCTTTGCCGTTGTAGACGGAGATGATGTCGTTGGAGCGCGGCGCGATGGCGTTGTAGACCGGGATGCCGACCCGGTCGAGCCAGGTGATCTCCGCGACCCGGGTGACCCCGGCGCGCCGCAGATGCGGCTCGATCCGCGCGTAGGTCTGCTCGGCGGTGAATTCCCGGTGCACCCCGCCACCACCGACCTTCGGAACGCTCTTCCTGAGTTTCATCGCACTCCCTCGTATCCGGAGTTCGCCGGCACCGCTTCGGCGAGCAGTCGTCGCCATGCCTGGGTTTCGCGCTCCGGATCCGCCGAAGCGCGGCGGGCGGCGCACTGCCGCCGTATCCGCGTGTAGAGCCCGTCGCGGTCGTGCTCGGCGTCGTCGAGCACGGTGGCGAGCGCGACCGTGTCACCGACGGGGAAGTAGCCGGCGTAGTCCTCACCGAGCAGCCCGACGGAACCCGGGACGCGGGTGGACACGATCGGGACCCCGGCGGCGAGCGCTTCGGTGACCACGTTCGCCCCGCCCTCGTGCAGCGACGTCAGCACCAGCAGGCGGCTGCGGGCGAGGACGGCGAGCGCTTCGGGTCGCGGCAGCGGGCCGAGCCAGGTGTAGCGCGGGTTTTCCGCCGACTCGGCACGCAGCCGCTCGCCGACGTCGTCCTCGCGCACGCCGCCGACATGGGTCACGGTGATCCGCGACGACGACGGCAGCAGGCGCACCGCCTCGCTCAGCCGCAGCGGATCCTTGACCGGCCGGGCGTGTGCCAGGAACGCGACCTCGAAGCGGTCCTCCGCCGGTGCCTCGCCCGGAATCGGCGGCATCGACTGGGTGATCACCCTGGTACGGCCGCGAAGCCCGAACGGAACCTGGAGAAGTCCTCGCGGCTGAAGGACGACGATCCGCGCGGCTCGTCCGAGCAAGCCCAGGTCGACGCCCCCGGTGACCAGGTCCGGGTAGAGATCCGTGCCGGTCAGCGCGATCACGACCGGCGTGTCCGGGCAAGCGGCGGAGAAGGCGCGGATCGCGGCCTCGCTTTTGCGCGCGTGCAAGGCGATGAGCAGGTCGTAGCGCTCGCCGTCGTAGTCCTGGGCGACCCGGACCTCGTGGCCGAGGTTCCGCAGCAGACGCGCCCACCGGCGCGCGGTGACGCCGTTGCCGTAGTCGCTGGTTTCGGGGACGGGGCCCGCGACGAGGATCCTCATCGGACCCGGTCCACGTCGTAGGCGAGCCATTTGCCGAAGGCCCGGACGGCTTCCTCGGCCGGGATCGTGGCCGTCCAGCCGAGTTCCGCGGCCGCGAGGCCCAGCTTCATCACGCGCGTGTCCGACGGGGCGGTGACGACTTCGGTCGGCACGGCGCGAACCGCGGCGCAGACGACCTTCGCCAGTTCATTCCCGGTGAGGGTCGCCGTCGCGATGTCGTACACCGGCGCGACCGGTCCGCCGGTCAGCACCGCGTCGATCGCGCTCGCCATATCGCGTACGTCGGTGAACTGGTGGACGCGGTCGGGGTCGACCGGCAGCGGCCGCCGGGTCCATGCCAGCTCAATCCAGTGCGCCACCAGGGTTTCCGTCGAGGTATGCGGCCCGATCGGCGTCGCGAACCGCAGGACGTGCTCACGCGATCCGGCGTCGACGATCGTGCGGAAGACGTCGCCGGGATCCGCCACGTCGCCGAGGTGCACGCGCCTCGTCCCCTCGGCGGCCCTCGCGCTGTCGACGACGTCGTGGCCGAGTTCGGTCAGCAGTCCGGAAAGGTGCTCGGCGAGCGGGCCGCCAGGGCCGGTGATCGCGATCCGGATCCCGGTCCCCCGGCGTGGCCGCCTGGGCCTGCCCGCTCGATCACGCCCCGCCGCGAAACCCCATACGGCGACGTCGTGGTGCGAGGGTGTGATCGCCTCGATCTCGGACGCCAGGAGCCGATCGCAGAGACCGCCCGGGCCGATGGTCGCCAGCGCCTGGTCAAGCACCGCACTACTGTGTTCCACAGTGGACAGTCCCATGGCGAACGCGGTCAGCCAGGTCTGCCAGGCGGCTTCGGACAGGTCCGAGCCGCGTTCGAACCCGGTTCTGCACTCCTGCGGCGAAATCCCCGATCGCCGCAGGAGCCGTTCTGTTCCGAGGTACTCCCAGTACCCGTCGCCGCGTACGGCGCATTCGGAAGTCAGGTGTTTGTGGAAGGGGATCACTTCGTGCTCGGCGAGCACGTCACCGACCGTCGCGGGGGCGACCGCGGAGAAACACGCGGAACGCCGCAGACCGTGCGCGTCGTTGCCGGCGACACTGGGCAGGCCGGAATGTTCGACGGTGTTCGGCACCGCGATGCGGATCGGTGTCCCCACTGCCTTGAGATAGCGGAACATCAGCACGTCGCACGGCCACCGGTCACCGTCGCGGACCGCGTATCCGGCGTAACCGCGCGCGATCTCGGCCGGCAGCATCAACGCGACGCAGGGCGCGTACTCGTTGACCGCCGTCGCCCAGTCCGCACCGGCGGCCGCGGCCATCCGCACGGCCGCGCCGTTGCGCGAGTTCCAGTTGGCGTAGAACGCGATCGCGTCGCCGGGCAGCCGCCCGGCCGCCTTCCTCGCGTGCTCGAAGAAGCCGTCGGCGAGCCGGACGTCGTCCTGCAGGACGAGAAAGTGGGTCGCGTCGTCGGGAACGCCGCTCCAGGCCAGTCTCGTGGTGCGCGCGGCCGTCGGCGGCCCGTCCGGATCGGGGTCCAGGACGACCCGCGTCGCACCGGCGGGATCGAGTCGCGCGAGTGCTTCCGCCTCTGCCCGGCGCCGGGGGTGCGCCATGACGGCGCCGTGCACCCGTATCTCGGTCATCGACCACCCCTGCCGTCCATTTCGAACACCGGCCGAAGTGTGTCACCACCCTTATACCGTCCTCTTCTTCAAGACTGCGAGTGGGACGGAACGGTGAACTTCTCCTCGATTGCGCCTCTTTTCCGCATGTCCCACGAATGAGATTTTCACGGGTAACGTCGGGAGCAGGCCACGAAACCGAGGAGAGCGGGCGAGAAGATGACGGATATCCTTTTCGTGTGCGTGCACAACGCGAGCCGATCGCAGATGGCGGCCGCGTTGCTGAAGCATCACGGATTCGGCCGGGTGACCGTGCGGTCCGCGGGGTGCGACCCGGCGGAGCGGATCAATCCCTTGGTGGCGGGCGCGCTGGCGGAATGGGACGTCGACATCTCGGGCGAGGTGCCGAGCCGGGTCACCTACGAAGACGTGGCGGCGGCCGACATCGTGATCACCATGGGCTGCGAGACCTATCCGGTCGCCGAAGGGACAAGATACGTCGAATGGGTCGTCCCCGACCCGGAAACCGAAGGGATCGTCGGCATCCGGCCGCTACGGGACGACATGGACCGGCGGGTTCGCGAGCTTCTTTCGTCCCTTGTGGACACTCCAGCCCGCGCCCGGCCCGCCCTTCTCAGGAAATCCTCCTGATCAGGCGCACGGTGACCTGGTCGCCTCGTGGTCGTGACCGCCCACGGTGCCGCCGACCTTGACGACCATTCCAGCACCGGAGAATTCGGCGGATTCCTGCATTCTCACCCAGGGCAGGCCGCTATTGGAATCAGGAACGACTTCGGCGGTGAAGGTCACGTCGATTTCCTGCGGCGCTTCGCGTCCGCCATATTCGAGCCTTTCCGATCGGAGGTGAGACGACACCCTTTACAGACGGCGCGCCACGCAATCGGGAAGAGGCCGGGCGGCGGCGCCGGAGGTTACTTTTGACGGACGAGAAAGGGCGCCGCCGCGGACCGGGGGTCGAGTCCCCAGTTCGCACCCCGGCTGACGATCCCCGGAAGCGGAGCCGTGGCACCGCCCCGACTCGCCGGAACGCTCAGCGCCCGCGACCGTGACCCCGCGGGCGCTGAGCGGCCGGGTTCACCGGTACGCACCCTCGAAGTCGAACACCCTCAGCCGGCAGAACCCGGTGGGCTTGGCCGTAGCTCATGCCGTACATGGCGGTGACCATGCCTGCCGGTGTTGCGGGTAGCCGTGAGCCGGGAGGCCGAATCTCCAAGTTCGCATCGATGAGCGCGGCGCGAACGCCGCAGGGCAGCACCCGCAGCGCGCCACCAACGACGACGGAGACCCAGGAGCCACACGGCCACATCATGCCTTGACGCGACCGACCCGGCGCTAGAGACGGCAGGGGCGAGGGAAGCGGAGCAACAGGCACACGGGGTGGCCGGAGAGGCCGCCAGAGTGAGCACTGAGCAGGAAGGCGAGCCCCTCAGGCGGCACGCTCGGAGACCGCCCAGCTCATGACGGCTCGTACCCTGGACCAGAGCCGATCTCGGTCCGGCGAGGAACAGGTACGGAACAGAGGGCGTGACCAGGTCGTCATGTGACCTTGGGAAACCTTGTTTGACCTGCGTCGGAATGCCCCGGTACCGTAGGGCGTTAGCACTCTTGTCGGCTGAGTGCCAATGCACGAAGGAGCAGCAGTGCCCACCTACCAGTACGCCTGCAAGGAATGCGACCACGCTTTCGAGGCCGTGCAGTCGTTCTCCGACGCGAGCTTGACCGTGTGCCCGCAGTGCTCGGGCCCGCTTCGCAAGGTCTTCAGCTCGGTCGGCGTGGTCTTCAAGGGCAGCGGTTTCTACCGCACCGACTCGCGTGACTCGAAGGCCAGCACCACCTCGGCCCCGGCCAAGTCCGAGACCAAGACGGAGTCGAAGAGCGAGTCGAAGCCGGAGACCAAGAGCGCGACATCCTCCTCCACGGGTACGACGAAAACGGCCGCCGCCGCTTCCTGACGTCCCGAGTTGTCCACAGGCCCCCGGTTATCCACAGCCGGGGGTTTTCGTTCTTTCCAGGGCAGCGCGCCCGCCCCTAACGTCGAGATCAACACCGATCGACGAGGGGGAATCCCGTGCTCCATCAACTGCCCGTCCTGCGAAGACTCCACGGCAGGCCGGCCCGGCTGCTCCGCCGCTGGCTCGCCCTTTCCCTGCTGCTCGGCGGCCTGATCGCGCTGTTCCTGCCCGCGTCCGCACGCGGCGCGCCCGGCACCGCGACCGTCGTCTCCGCCCGCGACCTCCCGGCAGGCTCGCTGCTGCGCGCCGAGGACGTCAAACTCGTCGACCTCCCGGACGACGTCCGTCCACAGGGCGCCACCGGCCTGCCTTCCTCGGTGGAGGGGCGGATGCTCGTCGGTGCGGCGCGGGCGGGTGAACCGCTGACGGACGTCCGCCTGCTGGACGCGGGCATCCCCGGATCGGGTGATCCCGAGAGTTCGACCGTGCCGGTGAGGCTCGCCGACGCCGGTGTCGCGGAGTTGCTCAGGCCGGGCCGCCGCGTCGACGTCGTCGCGGCCGCCGAAGCCGGGCGCGAGGCGTCCGTGCTGGCCAGCGCGGCCGTCGTGGCCGCGGTGGGCGAGCAGAGCACCCGCGATCCGACCTCGCCCCGTGCCGGGAGCAAGGGACCTTTGGTGCTGCTTTCCCTGCCTTCCGCGATCGCGACACGAGTCGCGGCCACCTCGCTGGAACGGTCCATAACGGTTACCCTCCGCTAGCTCGCGCCTGCCCTGTGGCGGCGGGCGCCTGCGTCCCCCCGGTATGGAGAAGGGACGGTCGGCGAACCGTCCCAGGTGAAAGAGGAGAGCGTCTTGATCAAGGGCTTCAAGGACTTCCTGATGCGCGGGAACGTCGTCGACCTCGCGGTCGCGGTGGTCATCGGCGCCGCGTTCACAGCGATCGTCACGGCCTTCACGAACGGCCTGATCAAACCGCTGATCAATGCCATCGGCGGCTCGGACGCCGCCAAGGGGCTGGGGTTCAACATCCTCAGCGCGAACGACTCGACGTTCATGGACTTCGGCGGCGTGATCAACGCGGCGATCAACTTCGTGATCGTGGCCGCGGTCGTCTACTTCGTGATCGTGCTGCCGGTCAAGCACGTCCAGGAGCGGCGCAAGCGCGGTGAAGAGGCCGGCCCCTCGGAGCCGACCGACGTCGAACTGCTCACCGAGATCCGTGACCTGCTGCGCGCGCAGCAGAACCGCGCGAACTGACCCGGGTCACCGGTCGTGATGAGGCGGCCGGTTCTCCAGGAACCACGAGTCGGAGTCCGGGGTGCGCTGCCCCGGCTCTCGCTCGTCGGAGGTCGTGTCCGGCAGGACGTCGCCGAAGATCTCGTCGACCCGCCGTTTCTCCGCCGCGGAGGAACGCTTGTCCTCGTCTTCACCTGGCATGACACCCATTTTCGCACCGGTCGCGGGGGCCGCCCGCCGGTGGGACCATCAGCGCATGAGCATCGTCGAAAAAGCGAAGGGGCTGGCCGCGCAGGCCATCCACAAAGCGGAAGAGGTCGCGGGCGAAGTCCGCGAGAAGGCCGGGCCGCTGGCCGAGAAGGCGGGCGACGTGGCGGCCAAGGGTGTCTCGGCGGCGTCGGCCGGGGCGAACAAGGTCACCGGCGGCCGGTTCGAGGACAAGATCGGCCAGGTCACCGAAAAAGTGGAAGGAGTGCTGCACCACGACAAGAAGGGCGAGCCCGGGACCGAACCCGGACCCGCCCCGAAGGACCCCGCCTCCTGAACGCGGGGCCCCTGAAAACCGAGCCTCTTGAACTAGGCCTCTTCGAGCCCGGACAGCTCGTCGATCACGTACGGCACCAGCGACGAGAGCGTCGCCATGCCGTCGCGGACGGCCGCGCGCGAACCCGCGAGGTTGACCACCAGCGTGCTGCCGGAGACGCCGACGAGCCCGCGGGAGATCCCCGCGTCCACCGCGCCGGCGGCCAGGCCGGAGGCGCGCAGGGCTTCGCCGATGCCCGGGATCGGGCGGTCGAGCACCCCGGCCGTCGCGTCGGGGGTGCGGTCGCGCGGCGAGACCCCGGTGCCGCCGACGGTGATCACCAGGTCTGCACCGCCGATCACCGCGGTGTTGAGCGCGTTGCGGATCGCGGCCGTCTCGGCCTCGACCACCACGACGCCGTCGACGATGAACCCGGCCTCTTCGAGCAGCTCCGTGACCAGCGGTCCCGTGTTGTCCTCGTGTTCGCCGTGGGCGACCCGATCGTCCACGATGACCACCAGTGCGCGGCCCAGCCGTTGTGCGCTCCGTTCCATGGTCACACCGTATCCGGTTTCGGCTGATCTTCGCTTCAGCGGTGCCGCGTAGTTGTGACGATTCCCTGACGTGAGCCCGCGATCCGGCGCCGCCGCCCGGGATCGCCCCTAGCGTCGGGACGGTGCGAACACTGATAACCGGCGGGGCCGGATTCATCGGCTCCCACATCGCCGATCTGCTGTCCGATCAAGGTGACGAGGTCGTCGTCCTCGACAACCTTCTGAGCACCGCGCACGGTTCGCCGCATCCGCCGGGGTACACCGGCCGCCACCGGTTCCTGCGTGGCGACGTCACCGACCCCGAACTGGTGGCCGAGCTGCTGGACGGCGTCGACGCGGTCTGCCATCAGGCGGCCGTGGTCGGGCACGGCGTCGATCCGTCCGACGCGCCGTCGTACGCGCTGAACAACGACTACGGGACCGCCGTCCTGCTCGCCGCGATGCACCGGGCCGGGGTCCGGAAGCTGGTGCTCGCCTCGTCGATGGTCGTCTACGGCGAAGGCCGCTACGAATGCCCCATCCACGGGATCGTGCCGCCGTCGCCGCGGAAGCGATCCGATGTGGACGCCGGCTGCTTCGAGCCCTCGTGCGCCACCTGTGGCGCCGAACTCGACTGGCGCCTGGTCCCCGAAGACGCGCCGCTGCGGCCGCGAAGCACCTACGCGGCCACCAAGCTCGCGCAGGAACATCTGGCGGCGGCGTGGGCCCGGCAAACCGGCGGAACCGTCTGGGCCCTGCGCTACCACAACGTCTACGGGCCACGGATGCCGCAGAACACCCCGTACGCGGGCGTCGCGTCGCTGTTCCGTTCCTCGCTCCTGCGCGGCGAGGCGCCGATCGTGCTGGAGGACGGGAAACAGCAGCGAGACTTCGTGCACGTCCACGACGTGGCGAGGGCGAACGTCCTGGCGCTGCGCACCGACGGACCCGAAGGTGACCTGACACCGTTGAACATCTGTTCCGGGCAGCCCCACACCGTCGGCGAACTCGCCGAGGAACTCGCGAAGGCCTGTGGCGGGCCGTCTCCGAAGATCGCCGGGGGTGCCAGGCCCGCCGACGTCCGGCACGTCGTCGCGGACCCCGCCCGCGCCCGGCGTCTGCTCGGCTTCACCGCTCGTACCGGGTTCGCCGAGGGCATCGCCGGGTTCGCCACCGCTGAGCTGCGGGAACCGGCCGGTCTCTGAAACCGGGAACAGACCGGGCCCTCCGCCGGTTGTCGTTCCCGGCAACGGAATCGGCTTTTTGGGGGTTTTGGTGGGCATCACCGTCGGAGACATCGAGATCGAAGCGCTCGGGGACGGTCTGATCAGGCTGCCGCTCGCGTTCTTCCCGGGTCTCGACCCCGAGGCCCACCCGGAGATCTTCGACGAGGACGGCACCGTGCACGTCCCGACCGGCGCGTACCTGATCCGCGGCGACGGCCGCACGATCCTGGTCGACACCGGGCTCGGCCCGCGCGAATTCGCCTTCCCGCCGGGGATGACGCCCGCCAAGGGCGACCCCACCCCGCCGATGGGCACGGGCGGCGACCTCGCGGCCGCGCTGGACAAGGCTGGCTGCCCGGTCGGCGAGATCGACACCGTCTTCCTCACCCACCTGCACAACGACCACATCGGCTGGATCGCGCCCGAGGGCGAGCTGACCTTCCCCGGCGCTCAGGTGGTCTTCGGCCAACTCGACTGGGACGCCCTGATCGCGCCCGCCGGGACGAGCGAATGGAGCCGTGTCGGCATGGAGACCGCCCGCGGCGCGGGGCTGACCGAGGCGATCAGCGGCGACACCGTCGAGATCGCGCCCGGGATCGTGGCGCGGCACGCCCCCGGGCACACGCCCGGCCACTACGTCCTCGACATCACCGCGGACGACGAGCGCCTGCTGCTGCTCGGCGACGTCCTGCACACGCCCGCGCAGCTGACGGACACGCGAGTGGGCTTCCTCGGCGACGTCGACCCCGAACTCGCGCTCCGCACCCGGCAGCGGTTCCTCGCGGAAGCGGAAGAGACCGGCGCGATCATCGCGCCGGCCCACTTCCCGGACATGGGGTTCCTGCGGCTCTGACCTACTTGCCGCAGAGCACCTTGTCGGTGAGCAGCTGGTCGGCCTTGGTGTAGGCCTGTCCCAGATCGGCGGCCGAGTCGCCGTAGGTCATGGACAGCTCGAAGGTCCTGCTGCCGTCGGGCGTGCTGGCCATCACCGTCCCGAAGCCGTGGAAGCCGCCCATGCCCTTGAGGACGGTGCCGCAGCTCGCTTCCTGAATGTAGATGCCCAGGCCGTAGCCGCCCTTCGGGTGCGGCTTGCGCATCTCGTCGAGCAGCGGGGCGGGCAGGAGTTTTCCGCCCAGCAGCGCGGAGAAGAACGTGTGGAGGTCCTTCGTGGTCGAGATCATCTCACCGGCGCTGGACGCCCACGACGGGTTCTGGTTCGTGATGTCGACGGTCTTCCACTGCCCGGGCTTCTCCTCGTAGCGGTAGTAGCCGTGGGCGTGCGGCCCGGGGATGCCCGGCCAGGTGCCGGGAACCACGGTGTCGCGCAGCCCGAGCGGCCGCAGGATCCGCCGCTGGATCTCGTCGCCGTAGGGACGGCCGGCGACCTTCTCGATCACCAGACCGGCGAGGACGTAGTTGATGTTCGTGTAGGTCCAGTCCGTGCCCGGCGCGAACAGCGGCGGCTTGGACAGGCCGAACCGCACCAGTTCCTCCGGCCGGTAGGTGTGGAACCGGTTGTCCAGGAACTCCTTACCGGTCAGGGGGATTCCCGGCACGATCGTGCCGTCGGGCAGCATCGCGCCGGTGTAGTCGAACAGGCCGCTGGTGTGCTGCAGCAGCATCCGCACCGTGATCCGCCGGTCAAGGCCGAACTCGGGCAGGTACCCGGCCACCGGCGCGTCCAGGCCCACCTTGCCCTCGCCCACCAGCTGCAGGACGACGGTGGACACGAAGGTCTTGGTGTTGCTGCCGATCCGGAATCGCCCGTTCGTCGGGGGCTTGGCGGCCGAGCCCAGCTCGCGCACCCCGGCGCTGCCGGTCCAGTCGCCGCGCGCGTCGTGCACCCGCAGCTGTGTCCCGGCGAAACCGGAGGCGACGATCTGCTCGGCCATCGCCCGCAGGTCCGGCCGGTCCCGTCCCTTGTCCGCGGCGGCCACGCCGGGCGTGATCCCGGCCAGCAGTGCGGCCGCCACCGCGGTGATCCCGGCCCGTCGGAAGAATCGCTTCGCTGAAGTCGTCATGGCGGCAACGATCGCGGCCCGCCCTGACACCGCGGTGACACGCCGCTGACACGGTCAGGGCATGGCGAGCGGGAGCCGGACCTCGAACCGGCAGCCGGGCCCGTCGTTCCGGACGCCGATGCGGCCGCGATGGGCTTCGACGAGGCCCTTCGCGATCGCCAGCCCGAGCCCGCCGCCGCTCGCCAGCCCGCCGCGCTCGGGGGTGCGCGCCGTCGTCCCGCGGAACGCGACGTCGAAGACCCGCCCGATCTCGTCTTCGGGGATCCCGCCGCAGCCGTCGGAGACCGCGAGCAGCGCCTCGCCGCCCTCGATGCCGATCTGGACCGCGACCGTCCCGTCCGGCGGCGTGTGCCGCACGGCGTTGGACACCAGGTTGCGCACGATCCGCGCCAGTTCCGGGTCGCTGCCGGAGACGACCGGCCACACGTTCGCGTACTCGATCATCCGCACGCGTTTCTGCTCGGCGAGCGGTGCTTGCGCGGCGACGGCGTCGCTCACGACGTCGCGCAGCGGAACGGCCGCCATCGTCAGCTGCAGCGCGCCCGCGGTGATCCGTGAGAGCTCGAACAGGTCACCGACCATGCCGGACAGCCGCGTGGTCTCGCCGCTGATCCGCCGTGCGTACCCGGTGACCTCGATCGGGTCGGCGACGACGCCGTCCGCGACGGCCTCGGCCATCGCCTGGATGCCGGCCAGCGGGCTCCGCAGGTCGTGACTGATCCACGCGACCAGTTCGCGCCGCGACGCCTCGGCCGCGCGCTCCCGTTCCCGCGCCTCCCGCTCCCACACACTGCGGCGCGCGATCGCGCGGCCGAGCACGAGCGCCGCCGGCACCGTCACCAGCGCGACCAGCACACAGACCAGCGTCATCGTGGTCAGCGCCGGGGTGAACATGAACCCGCTGATCCCGAGCACCGCGATCAGCGTCGCGAGCACCGGGATCAGCACGAGGATCGTCATCGTGCTGGCCAGCGAGCCGCGCCGGAGCAGGTACAGCGCCAGACCGCCGAGCACCATCACCGGCAACGCGAACATCAGCGCGAACGGCAGGATGTGCCAGGCATGCGCCAGCATCTCGCCGAACGACTCACCGGAGCCGATCATCGCCGCACCGGGTCGTACCGGTAGCCGACGCCCCACACGGTGGCGACGCGGACGGGTTTCGCCGGGTTCTTCTCGATCTTCTCCCGCAACCGTCTCACGTGGACGGTCACCGTGGACTGGTCGCCGAAGTCCCAGCCCCAGACCTTCTCCAGCAGATCGGCGCGGGAGAACGCGACACCGGGATGGGTGAGGAAGAACGCGAGCAGATCGAATTCCCGGCTCGTCAGCGGAAGTTCCACGCCACCGAGGGCCGCCTGCCGCGCCGACATCTGCAACGCGAGGTCGCCGTCGGTGATCACGCGTGCCGCCGGTTCGGGCCGCGGCATCCGCGCCCGCCGCAGCACCGACGCCACGCGCAACGCGAGTTCCTTGGGGCTGAACGGTTTCGTGACGTAGTCGTCGGCGCCGAGCTGGAGTCCGGCGATCCGGTTCTCCTCCTCGCCGAGCGCGGTCAGCATCACGACCGGCACCTGGCTCACCTGCCGCAGGCGACGGCACACCTCCAGCCCGTTGAGGCCGGGCATCATGACATCGAGGACCACGAGATCCGGCCCGGTCGCGGAGAACAGCCGCAACCCCTCGGTGCCGTCCCCGGCGACGTCGACTTCGAAGCCCGCGACCTCCAGGTACCGCCGGACGACGTCCCGCACGGTCTCGTCGTCGTCGACCACGAGCACGCGGCCCTGCTCTGTCATGTCGTCCACCTCACCAGCTCGTCAGCACCAGATGGTTCACCACCAGCGCCGTCGCCGCCGACGCGGCGAGCCACCACCGCCGTCCCTTCGGCGGCAGCAGCGCCACCGCGGGCAGCAGCCACACCTCGAACGGTAGCCAGATGCGTTCGACCTCCGCCTTCGACAGGCCGGACAGGTCGGCGAAAGCGATCGCCAGTACCGCGGCCACCACGATGAGGGTGACCGGCTCGCGGAACGACCGTTTCGGCTCGGCGAGGAACTCCGCACCCGCACGCCGCGTCCCGGCGATCACGGCCGGGCCGACCGCGATCAGCACCGCCGCGATATCCGCCCACACCCAGTAGGAGTACGGGCGCAGCGTCGCGATCCCCTGGTAGTAGCGCTCGACCACCAGGTGGTAGCCGTCGAGCCACCAGAACCCGGCCAGCGCGAACGCCACCACGACCACGGTCACGCCCGCCGTGGCGAGGAGCAGGATCCGCCATTCGCGGGTCAGCACGACGACGGCCAGCACGATCACGCCGAGCAGCACGAGACCGTAGGAGAGGAAGAGCCCGAACCCGAGCAGCAGACCACCGGGGAGCGCGAGGATCCGCCGTCGCGTGGCGAGCGCCAGCAGCGCGATCCCGGTCGCCGTGACCCCCGCGAAGAGACCGTCGGCGGAGACACCGATCCAGATCGCGCCCGGGGTCAGGACGGCGAAGGGCAGGACAGTCCTCGCGGCGTCCTGCCTGCCCAGCGCGGAGAGCGTCACCGGCACCGCGACCACCGCGAGGCAGCCGGCCAGCACGACGACCGTCGAAGCCCACGCGCCGCCCTGCAGACCGAGCCGGTCGAGCCAGACGAAGACCAGCGTCGCGCCCGGCGGATGCCCGGAGACGTGCGTCGTCCACGAATCCGGCTGGAAGTCCAGGATGCGCGAGGAGAACCCGGCCAGCATCTTCGGGATGTCGGTGATCCCCGGGACCTCGTGCAGGTACTCGTGTTCCGTGGTGAGCCTGCCGGTGAAACCGCGCGTCCACCCATCGATCATCGCCAGCGAGAACGTCCACGCCAGTGCGGTCACGTAGCCGAGCGCGAGCAGCGGACGCCACCGCAGCCGGGCGGCGAGCAAGGGACCTTTGGTGACGACCAGGAGCGCGAGCACGACCGCGGCCACCGAACCCGGCCCCACATGCGGCAGCCACAACCCGAACAGCGGCGGCGCGAAGGCGTAGATCACCACGCCGGAACCGGGCCGGTTGTAGTGGAGGCCGACCGCGATCGCGGCGGCGACCACGAGCATCGCCAGCCCCACGGCGATCAGATCGGCCCGGCGGCCGGTACGGGAAGGGGCGGTGACAGTGGACATCACCGGCACCATAACCGCGTTCCCGCCGCCCGGCGGCTCGGCGGCGCGGACCGTCAGAACTCGGTAAGAACTTCCCGGACGTCAGAATTCGGTAAGCAGCGCAAGGGTTTTCGTCCGTCCACCCCGGACTTAACGTGCGTTGCGTGAACGATGACCAGGTTGACGTCGTGCTCCCCTGTCTCGACGAGGCCGGTGCCCTTCCGGGGGTGCTGGCGGCCCTGCCCGGACATTACCGGGCGATCGTGGTCGACAACGGCTCCACGGACGGCTCCGCCGAAATCGCGGCCGGGCTCGGGGCCAAGGTCGTCCACGAGCCCAGGCGCGGCTACGGCGCCGCGGTGCACACGGGGCTGGAAGCGGCCACGGCGGACGTCGTGTGTTTCGCCGACGCCGACGGCTCCCTCGACCTCGCCGAGTTGCCGACGCTGGTCGGCGGCCTCGCCGACGCCGAGCTGACGGTCGGGCGCCGGATTCCCATCGGCCCTGGTGTCTGGCCGTGGCACGCGAGAGCCGGCAACGCCGTGATCTCGTCTCTCCTGCGACACAAGGGATTGCCGGTCCGCGACATCGCGCCGCTGCGAGCCGTCCGGCGACGGGCACTGCTCGATCTCGACGTCACCGATCGCGCCTTCGGTTACCCGCTCGAACTGCTGATCAAGGCGAATCGCGCGGGCTGGCGGGTCACCGAGTTCGACGTGTCCTACGGCGAACGCGCCAAGGGCACGAAATCGAAGGTCTCCGGCTCGCTGCGGGGAACCCTGCGGGCCGCGAGGGATTTCGGTCGGGTGCTGAGCCGATGACCTTCTGCCTGTTGATCGTCGCCAAAGCTCCCGTGCCCGGTTTCGCGAAGACGCGGCTCTGCCCGCCCGCGACACCGGAGCAGGCCGCCGGGATCGCGGCCGCCTCCCTGCTCGACACTCTCGAAGCCGCCCTCCTGACCCCGAAGGCACGCGTGGTCGTCGCCATGACCGGCAAGCTCGACGAAGCCGTCCGCGGCACGGAAATCGCTTCAGCGCTCCGCAAAACGGAGGTGATCCCCCAACGCGGAGAAGGTTTCGACCTGCGACTGGTCAACGCCCACGCCGACGCGCCCCGTCCCGGCGAACCGGTGCTGCAGATCGGGATGGACACCCCGCAGGTCACCCCGTCGCTCCTGGCCGACGCCGCGAACCGGCCCGAAGATTCGGTCCTCGGACTCGCGGAAGACGGTGGCTGGTGGGCACTGGGCCTCAAGGATCCGCTGCACGCCAAGACTCTCGCCGGGGTGCCGATGTCGCGTGATGACACCGGACGTCAGACCTTGCGCGCCCTGGCCGATATCGGCCTCCGGCCCGGCGCCCTGCCCACACTGTCCGATGTGGACACGATCGCGGACGCGCACCGGGTCGCGGCGGCGGCTCCGCACGGCCGGTTCGCCCGAGCGGTGGCGGAGGTCCGGTGACCGCCTTCGACCGCGGCCTGCTCGGCCACCGCTGCTGGCTGGAACTGGCGACCGGCGAACGCGTCGACCTGCCGGTCGACCGCTGGACGGCCATCCCCTGCGACGGCGACGACGTCCTCCTCGCCGCCTGCGACGGCCCGACCCTCGACGTCGGCTGCGGGCCCGGCAGGCTCACCGCCGCGCTGACCGAACGTGGTGTCGCCTCGCTCGGCGTCGACATCTCGGCCACCGCCGTGCGGCTCACCCACGCCCGCGGCGCCGCCGCGCTCCACCGGGACGTGTTCGACCGGCTCCCCGGCGAAGGGCGCTGGCGGCATGTCCTGCTCGCCGACGGGAACATCGGCATCGGCGGCGACCCGCATCGCCTCCTGGCCCGGATGGCGGAACTGCTCACCGACGGCGGGACGGTGCTCGTCGAACTCGACCCGCCCGGCCGCGGCCTCCGGCAGGACCGCGTCCGGCTGCGCCCCGACAACGGCGCCTGGTTCACCTGGGCCTGGGTCGGCGTGGAAGCGATCGCGGATCTCGCCGCGCGCACCGCGTTCCGCGTCGCGTGGTCCACCAGTCACGGTCACCGCTGGTTCGCCTGCCTGGAGAAAGCATGAACACCCCTTCGGAGCGGGTGACGTCCCGGATCGGGCTCGCGCTCGCCGTCACGTTCACGCTGTGCTTCGTCACCGGCCTGATCAGCCATCTCATCCAGCATCCGCCGTCGTGGTTCGGCTGGCCGAGCCGCCCGGTCTGGCTGTACCGCGTCACCCAGGGCACGCACGTGATCTCCGGGATCGCGTCGATTCCCTTGCTGCTGGCCAAACTCTGGAGCGTCTACCCGAAACTGTTCGAGCGCCCGGTGATCCGCTCGCTGCCGCACGCGCTGGAACGCCTGTCGATCCTGGTGCTTTCGGCCGCCGCGTTCTTCGAACTCGTCACCGGCCTGTTCAACGTCGCGCAGAACTATCCGTGGACGTTCTACTTCCCGCAGCTGCACTACGCGGTCGCGTGGGTGGCGATCGGCTCGATCCTCGTGCACGTCGCTGTGAAACTCCCGATCGTCCGCCGCTCACTCACGACAAAGCCCGAGCCCTCGCGCCGCGCTTTCCTCCGCACGACCTGGCTCGCCGCGGGTGTCGCCGTCGTCGCGACCGCTGGAGCGACGGTTCCGTTGCTGCGCAACATTTCCGGCCTGTCGTGGCGGACTGACAAGGGCCCGCAAGGTCTGCCGGTGAACCGGACCGCCGCGGCGGCGGGTGTCCTGGACACGGCGAACGACCCCGGCTGGCGGCTTTCGGTGGTGACGCCGGACGGTACGAAGACCTATTCGCTGGAAGAACTCCGCGCGCTGCCGAGAACTTCGGCCGAGCTGCCGATCGCGTGCGTCGAAGGATGGAGCGAGTCCGCGCGCTGGAGCGGCGTCTCACTGCCGGAGTTGTTGCGGCACGCCGGAAGCACGCCGGGCACTCCGGTCCGCGTGTTCTCGCTGGAGAAGGCCGGGCCCTACGGGATCAGCGATCTTCCCGGCGAGCACACGGCGGACGACCTCACCCTGCTGGCACTGGAACTCAACGGCGAGGTGCTCGACGCCGACCACGGCTTCCCGTGCCGGATCATCGCCCCGAACCGGCCCGGCGTCCTGCAGACGAAATGGGTCACCCGTTTGGAGACGCTGTGAAAACGTTGCGGCTGCTGCTGTTCCTGCCCGGCCTCGCCGCTCTCGCGTGGGGCGCGGTGCTGTTCTCCGAGTACGCCTTCCCGCTGCGCCCGGACGTCTTCAAGACGCTGGGCTGGCTCGCCGGTGGCCCGCTGGCGCACGACCTGCTGATCGCGCCGCTGGTCGGCGCCGTGGGATTCGCGCTGAGCAGGTTCCTCCCGGAGCGCTGGAAGACGCCGGTCAAGACGGGCGCGGTGCTCAGCGGGGTGTTGACGCTGCTCGCGATCCCGTTGCTGTGGCGGCCTTTCGGCGGCGCGCGGAACCCGGGCCTGCACGACGCCGACACCGTCACCGGCCTGCTCGTCAGCCTGGCGGTCGTCTGGCTCGGCGTCCTCGTGGCCGCGCTGCTCCGGCGGAAGGCGCGCTAGAGAGGCCTTGGTGGTCTGCCCGGCGCCGTGTCGCGAAAGCCACTTTCGGGACACGTGACGTCCCGAAAGTGGCTTTCGCGACATGCGGCTGTACCGTCTGCGATGAATGGTCCGATCAGAAGGCACGACCGTTGCGAAAGTGGCTTTCGCAACTCCTCCCTGACCTGGGCGGCACGCAATTGCCTTATCCATCAATAAAAAAGAGCCACACGCGACCGGGATTGGCAGCCGGTCGCGCGTGGCTCTTCGGGTCCGGCCCGCTGGGGGTTCGAGCCGGAGCTGGTCTCGGCCGCGCACGGCGGCCGAGCGTCTCTAGTTCGGCGTGACGGGCTGCCCGCCGAGGGTCACCTCGATGACCTTGTCCCCGCTGAGCGTGAACTTCACCTTGTCGTTCGGCGCCCTGGTGCGGATCTCGGCGACGAGCGCGTCCGCGTTGGGGATCGGCCGGTCGTCCAGCTTCGTCACGACGTCACCGGATTTGAGGCCGGCCTTCTCCGCGGGGCTGCCCGGCGAGATCTCACCGAGCTGCGCCCCACCGGTCGGCGCCGTCTGCACTCGCGCGCCGATGAAGGTCTGCGTCGCCTGGCCGGTGTTGATGATGTCGTCGGCCGTGCGGCGCGCCTGGTCGATCGGGATCGCGAAGCCGATGCCGACGTTGCCGCCGCTCTCGCCGCCCTGGCCCTGCGCGGACCTCGGGCTGTAGATCGCCGAGTTGATGCCGATGACCTGGCCCGCCATGTTCGCGAGCGGGCCGCCGGAGTTGCCGGGGTTGATCGCCGCGTCGGTCTGCACCGCGGACATCACCGTGGTCTGGTCGCCGTTGCCGCCGGCGCTCACCGGCCGGTTCAGCGCGCTGACGATGCCCGACGTGACCGTGCCGGTCAGCTCGAACGGCGAGCCGATGGCGACCACCGGCTGCCCGACGCGCAGGTCGTCGGAGCGGCCGAGCTCCACCGGGGTCAGGCCGCTGACGCCGCTGACCTTCACCACGGCGATATCCGTCGTGGGGTCGCGGCCGACGATGGTCGCCGTGCCCTTCTTGCCGTCCTGGAACACCGCCTGGATCTGCCCGCCGCCGGCGGCGACCTCGACGACGTGGTTGTTGGTCAGCACGTAGCCGTCGGTGCTGAGCACGAAGCCGGAGCCCTCGCCCGCACCCGACCGGCCGGACACCTGCAGCTCGACCACGCTCGGCGAAAGCTTCTGCGCCACGGATTCGACCGAACCGGCGGGCAGGTTGCCCGTCTGCTGGGCGGGCTTCGGCGCGTCGAGCGCGTTCACCGCCGAGCCGCCGGACGCGTCACCGGTCAGGTAACCGACCGTGCCGCCCGCGACCCCGCCGACGACCAGCGCGATCGCCGCGACACCGGCGAGCAGCTTGCCCGATGTGGACTTCTGCGCCTGCCGCTGCTGCGGCACCGCGTACACCGACGGACCCGGCTGGGTGAACGGCGTCTGCTGGCCCGGGATCTGGTGCCCCTGCGTGGGCGCGTGCTGAGCCTGCGGGGACCAAGGGTTGTACTGCTGCTGTTCCTGGGAGTAGGCCTGCTGCGCTCCGGTGTGCGGAGTGGCATGGCCGCCGAGGCCGGTCGCGTCGGGCTGCTGCGGCGCGGGCTGAGCCCAGTTCGCGCTCTGCTCCGCGTCCGGCTGAGCGACGGCGGGCCGCGCCTTGTCGGCGTCCTGGCCGCTGGGGTCGTTCTCGGTCATGTCTTCACCTTGCGGGATGGTCCTGAGAAGTTCCTGAGCCAATGCTGTGCATCGCACATGAGTATGGCGCCAACGGCCGCCGGCTTCACGCTTCTTCGGCTTCCGCCGCCTCCACCGTTTCGGCGATCATCAGCTCACCCGCCTGCTCGGTGAGCGTTTCCCTTGCCCGGATGGAAAGACCGTCGTCCGACACGACGACGTCGGCCTCTTCGAGCCCGGCGATCGTGGAGATGCCGACGATGCCCCATTTGGTGTGATCGGCCAGCACGACCAGCTTGCGGCCCGCCTCGACCAGCGCGCGGTCGGTCTCGGATTCGGTGAGGTTCGGCGTGGTAAACCCGGGCCCGTCGGCCATCCCGTGCACGCCGAGGAAGACGACGTCCAGGTGCAGCGACCGCAGGCTCTGCACGGCGACCGGCCCGACGAGGGCGTCCGACGGGGTGCGGACGCCGCCGGTGAGCACCACCGTGCGATCCGGCTGGTTCGCGCCGCGCAGCACGTCGGCGACCTGGATGGAGTTCGTGACGATCGTCAGGCCGGGGATCTCGTCGAGCGCCCTCGCCAGCGTCCACGTCGTGGTGCCCGCGGAGACGCCGATCGCGGTGCCCGGCCGGACCAGCCCGGCGGCGACCGCGGCGATGGCCTCCTTCTGCGCGCGCTGACGCACGGATTTGGCCTCGAAACCGGGCTCGTCGGTGCTCTTGCCGACGACGGAGGTGGCGCCACCGTAGACCTTCTCGACCAATCCGCGGCCGGCGAGCACGTCGAGGTCACGGCGCACCGTCATATCGGAGACGCCGAGCCTCACCACGAGGTCGCTGACCCGGACCGCCCCGGTCCGGCGCGCCTCCTCGAGGATCACCGCCTGTCGCTGCCGCGCGAGCACGAACCCTCCTCCATCAACTACACAAAATCCTACACGATCAAACATGGCGCGACGAGTCGAGCGGACTGCCACCATGAGGCCATGGCCAGGCTTCGCGACGTCGTCTTCGACTGCCGTCATCCGGCTTCGCTCGCCCTTTTCTGGGCGGCCGCGCTCGACGGCTACGAAATCGCGCCTTATGACGAAGAAGAGCTCGACCGCCTTCGTTCGCTGGGATTTTCGGGCCCCGAGGACGACCCTTCGGTGCTGGTCGAAGCGGCCTCGGGACCGCGGCTGTTCTTCAATCTGGTCCCGGAATCGAAGACCGTCAAGAACCGGGTGCATCTGGACCTGACCGGCGACAGCGTCGAAAGGCTCGTCGCACTGGGCGCGCGCGTACTCGCGCGTCCCGAAGACGGCTTGGTCGTGCTCGCGGATCCGGAAGGGAACGAGTTCTGTCTCGTTACTCCTTGACGCCCTCGATCGGGACGCCACGGAAGCTCAGCACGAAAAGCGAGACAGCGCCGAAGAACAGCGCGATGTCGGCGACGTTGCCGACGAACCAGCCGTTGTAGTCGATGAAGTCGACGACGTGGCCACGAGCGAAGCCGGGCTCGCGGAACAGCCGGTCGCCCAGATGCGTCGTCGCGCCGCCGAGCAGCAGCCCGAGCGAGATCGCCCAGCCCGCCGAACGGACCTTGCGGGAGATCCAGAGCAGCGCGACCACCGCGACCGCGGCCAGGATCGCGAAGATCCAGGTGGAGTTCGCGCCCAGCGAGAACGCCGCGCCCGGGTTGTAGAGCAGCCGGAACCGGATGAAGTCGCCGATCACCGGGATCGGGGCCTGGCCGGTGAGGGCGTCGACTGCCCACCATTTGGTCAGCTGGTCGGCGGCCAGCAGCACCGCGGCCACCAGCAGTGTCCACAGCAGACGGCGGGGCGGCATCTCAGGCGCGTTCTCGGTGCTCATCACTCGTCAGCGTAATCACTCGTCAGGCTGGAGCTCCCGGGAGCCGCAAGGTCATCAGCGCGCCACCGGTGGACGCGCGGCCCGCGTAGACGTCGCCGCCGTGCCGCTGTGCCGCGTGCTGGACGATGGCGAGGCCGAGGCCGGAACCGGGCA
Organism: Amycolatopsis sp. PSD-21; assembly: GCF_055561455.1. NCBI lineage: Bacteria > Bacillati > Actinomycetota > Actinomycetes > Pseudonocardiales > Pseudonocardiaceae > Amycolatopsis > Amycolatopsis sp. PSD-21. The sequence goes on from NZ_CM145712.1 coordinate 8,197,713, forward strand.
GCGTCCGCGCCTCCGAAGAGCGATAGAAGCGGTCGAACACCTTCGGCAGGTCCTCGTCGGCGATCCCCGGCCCCGAGTCCTCGACTTCGAGCACCGCGGTGCCGTCGCCGACCGGGTACAGCCGGACCCCGACCGTCGATCCTTCCGGCGAGAACTTCACCGCGTTGTCCAGCAGGTTCAGCACCGCGCGTTCCAGCGCGCTCGTGTCACCGGTGAGCACCCACGGCTGAAGCGAGACGTCGAACTCGATCTCGCCCGCGCGGCGGCGCGCCCTGTCCAGCGCGCGCTCGACGACGTCGACCATTTCGACGCGCTCGTGTTCGATCCGCGGCTCGTCCTGGCGTGCCAGCTCGACGAGGTCGCCGATCAGCTGGGTCAGCTCGTCGAGCTGGCCGCGGATGTCGGCCTCGATGTCGCTGCGGTCCTCGTCGGACAGCGTCCGCGCGCCCGGCCTGCTCGCGGACAGGAGCAGCTCCAGGTTGGTACGGAGCGACGTCAGCGGGGTGCGGAGCTCGTGGCCGGCGTCGGCGACGAGTTGCCGTTGCCGCTCCTGCGATTCGGCGACCGTGCCCAGCATCGTGTTGAAACTCTGGGTGAGGCGGGCGAGTTCGTCGTCACCGCTCACCGGGATCGGCCGCAGGTCGCCCGTGGTGGCGACGCGTTCGGCCGCCGACGTGAGCCTGTCGACCGGCCGCAGGCCAGCTCTCGCGACAGCCGTTCCCGCGGCCGCGGCGACCAGGATCCCGGCGCCGCCGATCAGGAACAGGACCACCGAAAGCTCGTTCAGGGTGCGCTTCGTCGGCCCGAGCGACTGCGCGAGCACCATCGCCTGGCCGTCGCCCTGCGGGAGGGCGACGACGCGGCTGTCGGTCCTCGGGTCGGTGCGCAGGGAGAACGCCTTGTCCCCGGAGGCGACCGCGATCTCGTCCTCGCCGTACGGCGGGCGGCTCCCGGACTGCGGATAGGTCAGCCGGACCTTCTCCCCGACCGTCAGCTGGCCGATCTGCAGGTCCGCGCTGGCGAGGAAGGCGCCGGGCACCTGCTGCAGTTCGGTCTGCACCTGGGGCGACTCGACCGCGGCCTGCGCGCGGGCGAGCAGGTTGTCGTCGACCTGCTGGTAGAGGTTGTCGCGCACGACGAGGTACGCGCCGAGCGACACCAGCGCCACCGCGCCGGCCACCGAAGCGGCCGCGAGCAGCGTGACCCGGCCTCGGAGCGAGAACCGCCGCGTGCCCCAGCGGTCGCCGCGCGGATCCTTTTCGGACACGTCGACGACCGGGACCGGTTCGGTCACGGCGGGGTTTCCCTCAGGACGTAGCCCACTCCCCGCACCGTGTGGATCAGCCTCGGTTCGTTCCCAGCCTCGGTCTTTCGGCGCAAATAGCCGACGTAGACCTCCAGCGCGTTGCCCGACGTCGGGAAGTCGTATCCCCACACTTCCTCCAGGATCCGGCTGCGGGTCAGAACGTGCTTGGGGTAGGAGAGGAACAGCTCCAGCAGGGCGAATTCGGTCCTGGTGAGACTGATCTCCCGCCCGGCCCGGCGCACCTCGCGCGTCCCCGGGTCCAAGGTGAGGTCCGCGAACGAGAGGACCTCGGCGTTCTGTCCGGCCTGCGGATCCGGGATCGCCCGGCGCAAAAGCGCGCGAAGGCGCGCGAGAAGCTCTTCGAGCGCGAAGGGCTTCGGCAGGTAGTCGTCGGCGCCCGCGTCGAGACCGGACACCCGGTCGGAGACGGTGTCCCGCGCCGTGAGGACGAGGATGGGCAGGTCGTCACCGGTGCTTCTCAGCCGCCGAGCGACCTCCAGGCCGTCGAGCCGCGGCATCATCACGTCGAGGACCATCGCGTCGGGTCTGTTGGCGATGATCGCTTCGAGGGCCTGCGCGCCGTCCCCGGCCAGCTCCACCTGGTAGCCGTTGAACTCAAGGGATCGCCTGAGTGATTCACGGACGGCCCTGTCGTCGTCCACTACGAGGATGCGCATGGCGACAGTCTTACGCAGAGTGCTGAGACTCGCCTAAGAACACACACAGAACCAACAAAGGAAATCCGGCGATCCGGAAGACGTTTCAGCCGGTCTCGGGCCCTTTCGCAACAGGTGCGTTCCATCTCCGCCACAAAGCGAGCATCCGGACCCCCACGACGGCGGCGGCTGCTACCACCGTCACCGGCCCCGGCGACAGTCGCAGAGCGTGACCGATCACGACGAGCACGGCCCCCGCGAGCGCCGCGACCGCGTAGATCTCCTTCCGCAGCACGAGCGGGATTTCCCGCAGCAGGAGATCACGCACAGCGCCGCCGCCGATACCCGTCGTCATGCCGATCAAGCACGCCGCGTAGGGAGTGGCGCCCGCGTTCAACGCGATCGTGGTCCCCGCCGTCGCGAACACCCCGAGCCCGAGCGCGTCGGCGAGCAGCACCGCGCGCCGCAACTTCGCGATCTGCGGATGGAAGACGAACACGACCAGCGCCGTCCCGCCGCAAACGGCGAGATAAGGCCAGGTCCGCAGGGTCGTGGGCGGCGTGATCCCGAGCAGGACGTCACGGATGACCCCGCCGCCGAGCGCGGTCGTCAACCCGACGACGACCACCCCGAAGACGTCCAACCTGGCCCGCACCGCCGCGAGAGCCCCCGAAGCGGCGAACGCGATCAAGCCGAGGAACTCGAGCGCGGTGAGGATCATTACTGGTCGAGCAGGCCACCGCGGTAGGCCAGCAGCGCGGCCTGCACCCGGTTCGCCGCGCCGATCTTGGACAGGACAGCCGAGACGTACCCCTTGACCGTGGCCTCGGACAGGTGCAGGCGCCCGCCGATCTCCGCGTTGGACAGCCCCTGCCCGATCAGCCCGACGACCTCACGCTCCCGCTCGGACAGCGACGCGAGCAGCTTGCGCGCCGGCTGCGCGGCCCGCTGCTCGTCCCGATGCGACTGGACCATGCGCGCCGCGACCCCAGGATCCAGGACCGCGCCGCCGCGGGCCAGGTCGCGCACGGCCCTGAGCAGCGCCGCCGGGTCGATGTCCTTGAGGAGGAAGCCGTTGGCCCCGAGCCTGAGCGCGAGACTGACGTAGTCGTCGATGTCGAACGTGGTCAACATGGCCACGGTCGGCGGATCCGGCAGGGCCAGGATCGCCCTCAGCGCGCGAATGCCGTCGTCGGGCGCCCGCATCTTGATGTCGAGCAACGCGACGTCGGGGTGGTACCTCCGGGCGACCTCGACCGCTGATCTCCCGTCGCTCGCCTCGCCCACGATCTCGATATCGGCAGCGCCCGACATCATGGCACGCAGGCCCGAACGGACCAGTTCCTCGTCGTCGGCGAACATGAGCTTGATCAACGAAGCCCTCCGGCAGCCGGGGGAGCGGCGTCTCGCGTCCCGTTAACGAAGATTACCTACTGTTGTTCAGGGTTTCGAAACCAGACACGTACGAGTGACCCGCGCGGGTCATCTGTGTCGATCTAGGCGTCGATTCAGACCCTGGTTTCCTGCTGGAGAGTGTCGCTGGTCCTCGACGGATCCGCAGGTCGGGTGTCACTGGGCGGCCAGTGTCGCTGTCCGGCCGCATTCGCGCCGGCGGGCTCTTGGGCAACCGCCGTTCGGGGGTTTCGCGGTGTTCACCGGGCCGGCCGCTTGGTCCGCCCGGGTGCGACTTGCGACCTCGCGCTCGGGCGGCTCGCGTCACCCGGTAAGCTGCGCCTGGCAGTACATGCCCTCGTAGCTCAGGGGATAGAGCACCGCTCTCCTAAAGCGGGTGTCGCAGGTTCGAATCCTGCCGGGGGCACACTTCGGTAAAGCCGGGCCCCGGCAGGTTGGTCGCAACCAGTGCCGAGCTGCCCGAGAGCCCAGGTGGCGGCAACCAGGCGAAAGCGCTTCTTCGTAGTCTCCGCCGGAGCGTGACCATGGTCGCGGAGTGGTAAATCGGCGACTCAAGCGGAGCACCGTACTTTGCAAGATGCTCGATCGAGCGTGCTCACAGCCGACGACGCCCGCGGCAACTCCGCGATCATCTCGGTCACCAAGGCTTCTGTCGTAAGCGTACCCACGCCACAGGTTTGAGCAACTCCGCGACCTGGTGGTCGTCGCGGGCGCGGAGACCGCGAACGGTCACGACACCATTCCCGAAACACTGCCCGAAGTCGCCGCCTGACTACCCATGCCCCTGCTCCAATGACTTCGTCGTGGACCTCAACCGGATTCCTCGACAAGGGTCCAGACCTGCTTCAGCGGAATCTCCGCCTGGATGCTGGCTGACATTTCCGCATAATGTCGAAAGAGACCGGCCAACACGTCGTCTGCGTTCCAAAGCTTGAGCACGAACCGGTTGGCGTTCAACTCCTCGCGGGCGGGTCGGGTGACCCCGCCCCAAGCGACAAGGAGCCCCTGGTCGGCTTTCTGCCCTGAAACAGCGCCGTGCAGCTGCTGCACGACCGGTCGACCCACTTGAGTGGTTTCGGATTTGACAGAAACAACGAGCCTCGGTGCGTCCAGACCCAACGGTCCAGTGCCCGCCAGGATGTCGATCCCGCCGTCCGGCCCTGGCGGCGCTACATCACAGGTGAATCCTTTCGCGCGAAGGATGGCCGCGACAAGCGTGGTCAGACCATGACCGGTGAACACTTCACCGACTCGCGCCTGTATCTTGTCCCGCGCGTACTGCTCGATTTCGATTTCGGCTACAGGATCATCGTCATCGACAGCAGCAGTCGCACGTCCGGTCCTCGACTTCCCCGGTTTCGGTACCGGAGCGACCTTCACACCAGGATCCCGCCTGGTCTTCAGCAGTCCCTCGATCCGTCGAGCTCCATCGTTGCGCGACACCTCGCAAATGGTCGAAAAAGCACCTAGGGTATGCAGAAGATCCTGTCTCACAGCCGTTCTGGGCAGATCCGTGACAATCCACTCGACCGGGCGAACATGGCGCCGTTGGAGATCAGGGGCGTCCAGGTACCGATACTCGCCCAGGACCCGCCCGATCGCCAGCTCGGGCCCTGACTTCAAGGGCATCACGACAAGATCCCCCTTTGACATGACCCCACGTAACGCCCAAAGCTGGTTCGCGAACGTCCTGATGGCTCCGTCTTTCGACGCAGGCAATGCCCGCGTGAGCGCCGCGACGACCAGTTCACGGGTATTCGCACCGGTCAAGTCCTCGATGTCACCGAATCCGCCACCGCTGTAACCCTCGGACAAAGCCCACCGCTCGCGCTCGCCGGCCTTACCCGACCGCACCATCCAAGCCCGCATCGCCCCACCGATCGACTGTCGACCCCGGCCGTAAAAGGGAATGCGGCCAGCCTAGCGAAGTCTTGATCGTCTTACGAGTACCAACCTCATTCACTGGGCGGTCGAGCCTGGTCAGCTCACCCAGCCCAACTCCGGATCAAGTTACCTTCAGGTAATCAACCACAAGATCGTTCTCCGCCGCTATCATTGTCGGCTGATGCGACCGGGGAGGGTCCTTTTGTACACAGCGGAGATCAACCGACGACGGCCCGCGTGCCTGCTTTTGCTCATCGACCAGTCCTTTTCCATGTCAGAGCCCTGGGGCACAGAAGGCCATTCCAAGGCCGAGGCCCTGATGGCCAGCGTCAACCGGTTGCTCGGTAACGCGGTCATCCAATGCAGCAAGGGCGGCAACAAGATCCTCGACTACTTCGAGGTCGGCGTCATCGGCTATGGCGCCGACGTCCAGTTCGCCCTGCACGGAACAGGTCTCGACCGGCCGTTGCTGCCGATCAGCGTGGTCGCCGACGGCCCGCTGCGCATCGACGAAGTGCTTCAAAAGGAATCCGACGGAGCCGGCGGCATAATTCAGGTTCCGAGGTCTTTTCCGGTATGGGTCGACCCGGTCTCCAACGGGCCGACACCAATGGTCGAAGCGCTGCGTGTCGCCGTAGGCGTTCTATCGGCTTGGTGCGCAGAGCATCAGAGCAGCTTTCCGCCGATCGTGATCAACCTGACCGATGGCGTCAGCACGGACGGCGACCCTCGTGTAGCGGCGGACAAGATTCGTGCTGTCCGAACCAACGACGGTCCCGCACTCATGTTCAACGTGCATCTGTCGAACGCCGTGGTCAACGAGATCGTACTGCCGAACGCCGCGGACACTCTTCCGGACGACTACGCCGCGATGCTGTTCTCGATGTCGAGCGAGTTACCCGTACAGATGGCGGAAGCTGCCGCAGGGCTCGGTTACAAGGTGCGCCCAGGCACCCGGGGTTTCCTCTACAACGCGAAAGCGACCTCGGTGATCGAGTTCCTCGACATCGGCACCCGGCCGATCAACCCGGGCGGTTTCCCGGAGCTGCCCTCGGCATGACCCGAACTCCGGCGCACCGAGACGTCCGTCCATTGCGCGTCGCAATACGTACGACGGCCAAGCGGGACAGCGGACCGTGCGAGAACGAGGACAGCGCAGCCGAGAACATCGACGCAGGCCGATTCGCCCTGTCAGATGGCGCTTCGGCTGCTGCTCGCGCCGAAGTCTGGAGCCGGCTTCTCACCGAAGCCTTCGTCAGTGGCGCTGACCCGCTCGCAAGCAGCACGTTGTCCGCACTGCGGCGGAGCTGGCGAGAACGCGTAAGTGCTCCAGATTTGGCGTGGTACGCGAAGGAAAAGCTGGCGCAGGGTTCAGCAGCCACTTTCCTGGGCGTGCGGGTCGACATGAACGGCTACACCGTGACGGCGGTCGGAGACTCGTGCTTGTTTCACGTTTCCGATCGCGAGTTGGTACTCGTCGCCCCGCTCACAGACTGGCGGGAGTTCTCCCGTTTTCCCGAGCTCGTGCACACCTCCCCGGACAGCCCCGTACCGTTCGAGCACATTTGGTCGGGAGGCGGCCCGATCCGCGACGGAGACGTCTTGCTGCTCGCGACGGACGCCGTGGCGAAGCACCTGCTGCGGCAGCACCACGAAACAGGAGAGCTGCCCGCCATCCTGGATCATCTCGGGGATGACGAGCAGTTCATCAAGTTCGTTGCACATGCCCGGGAACATGGCTTGGAGAACGACGACTCGACAGTGTGCGCGGTGTGGACGTGAAGCTGCCGCAGCTCATCGACTACCAGCAGGCCGTTGAGGCGAAGATGTTCACCGACCCTGTATTGCGGAACGGCCAACCCGCGCTCACACCCTTCAAACAAGCCTCTGTGGCGAGCGGTGGGTTCGCCCTCACCTTCGACGTCCGGGCCGGAAGCAGCCGATTCGCGGTTCGTTGCTTCCATAAACAGAGCAGGCGCTTGCACGAGCGGTACACCGCGGTGGCCGAGTTCGTGCGACGACACCGAGGTGATCTCGATTTCCTGACCGACGTCGCCTATGTGCCAGAGGGCATCAGGGTGAACGGCGGCGTCTTTCCGATCGTCCGAATGCCGTGGGTCAACGGGGAACGACTGGACAGCTGGATAGAAGGCCACCTGCACGAACCGCACCGCCTCGATCGGGTCGGCAAGCAGCTGGTCACCGCGGCCGCGCGATTACGCGCAGCAGGCGCGGCCCATGGCGATCTGCAACACGGCAACATACTTGTCGACAGGTCGGACCGTATCCAGTTGGTCGACTACGACGGAATGTACCTTCCCGCCTTGGCGGATTTCGGCGCGGCAGAGTACGGACATCGCAACTACCAGCACCCCGATCGTGGTCGCAGCTACGACGATCGGCTGGACATCTTCGCAACCGCTGTGATCGACCTGACGTTGGATGCTTTGACGCACACTCCCTCGCTCTGGAAGGAGTACAACACAGGGGAGAATCTCCTCCTCGAAGCCGAAGACTTCGCCGACCCCGCGAGGTCGGAGGTCTTCGGCAAGCTTCTCAAGATCGCTCCCTTGGCCGACCGGACCCGGCGGCTCATGGACGCGTGCAAGGCGAGCTTTTCCGCGGTGCCCGCCATTCTCGCCGGCGAACGCACCACCGGACGGAGCACCCAGACCACGCTGCACCGGCCAAGTGGTCCTCGCGCACTCGACGCGCATGACCGCGATGCACTCATAGCTCGCATCGGCGACCAGGTCACGATCGTCGGCCAGGTGACAGACACTCGTATCGCCCACGGCCAGCGGACCACGACGACGTTCATCAACTTCGGCAACTGGCGCCATGGCGCCTCCCGGATCATCGCTTGGGGAAAGATCAACAGAGAGATCGAGGCCAAGTTCGGAAAGCAGGCCGAAGATTTGCGTGGGTCTTGGGTCATGTTGAGCGGTATGGTCATGCAATTCCACTCCCAGGGAAGCGATGCTCCGTGCCCGCAGATCGAGCTGAAGCGCTTCCAGACACTCCGCGTTATCAGCGAGTCGCAAGCCAAGACGTATTTGTCACCACCGCCGGCGCCAAAGGCCGCCACGGCGACGCTGCCGCCCCCGCCAATGCAGACCGAGCCCGATCCTGAGCCGGTTCAGGAAGACACTCCTCCCACTTCCGGGGTTTACCGATGGAAGGCTCCCCCGAAACCGAGTAGCGCCGAAGACGACCTCACCCGTCGCCTCGATCAGCTCTACTCGTCTCCGAGCTTCATTCGCCCGACGACTCCCGCCGCTCCACCGCAGCCGGCACCACCAGAGCCTCCTGCCCCACCACCGGCTCCACCTGCTCACTTGCCGCCCCAGCCACAGCCGGCACAGCCTGCGGCGAAGGCGGCCCGAACCGGTTGGCGGGAACGCCTGCGTGCATGGTGGCGGTGGTGAAATGGTGACACGCAACTACCCGATCGACAACCTGGTCACGGCGATCCGGCAGGAGATCGCTGCCATACTTTCCGCGAGCGGCACAGATTCGGAGAAGACCTCACTCCGTGATGGAAGCCTGCTGGCCACCACGGATGCGGGTTACGACTACGTCTTCTCGGCCCAGAAGTGGCAGCCCGCGCCGCGCAATCGGTACCTGCTAAGGCCGTCGCGGTCACCGAAACAGTGGTCACGAGCGACCGCCTCGCTCATGCCCGATGGAAAGGTCAGACTGACCTCCACGACCGATTTGGGTCAGAACCCGGGCAGCATGCAAATCCGCGCCGACGACACGGTGACACTCGAGCTGCTTGCCGACCGAATCGCGGCCATCGGTGAAGATCCCAAATCGTTCAATACAACGACGGCGTCGTGGATCCTCGGAGAGGGCTCCCCGAGGATCGGACGTTGCACCGAGATCGATCGGTTCGTACGCGGCTACGAAACGCTCGGCCTGAACAGCAGGCAACGTCTGGCGATCGACCATGCCCTGGGGAGCGAGATCACGTTCATCTGGGGACCCCCTGGTACTGGGAAAACAGAGGTCATCAGCCGCATCATCGAAGGCTGCTACAGGCAGGGCCTGCGAGTACTGTTCTTGGCGCCTACCCATGTCGCGGTCGACCAGGCTTTGGAGCGCGTCTGCGAGTTATTCGAACGCGAGGACCACTTCATGTCCGGCCTCGTCCAACGCAATGGTGAGATCGCCGTCCCATCGCTGGAGCGGCGCTACGGTCCGGCGATCAGATCGAGCGAAATCACGGCTCGGTTGGCGACAGAGCTGACCGCCCGCATCGACGAGACCACTGCGCGGCTCAAGGACGTTCGTGCCGACATCGAGCTGCACACACAGATCCAGACCGCCACGGTCGAGCGTCACGAGCTGGAGAAACGCGCACAGCAACTGGAACTTGTGATCTCCGAACACGAACTCCGATCGAGACAGGAGGACCTGGCGGCATCCGAATGCACAGCACGAGCAGACCGGCTGGAAGGTCAGACCGGTTTGTTCCCGGCACGACGTGAAGAGAAGATCCGCGCCTTGCGGGTCAGGGCAGGCAACCACTCGGCAACGGCCGACGAGCTCCGCCTTTCGCGCCAAGCCAGTGATCATGAACTTGCAGGCTGTAAGGCAGACCTGGATACGGTGACTCAGCGGCTGCAGAACCTGTGGCCCAGGTTAGCGGGCATTCACCCCCTCTCCCACCTCCGCGCGGCGGAACGCGACCTGCTGGATGTGTTGACCCACGCCGAAAAGGAAAGAGCAGACATCGAGGCGGCAGTGCGTGACCGTTGCCGGGTCATGGGCACGACCGTCTCCAAAGCCGTGCAGTCGGCTGCGCTGATGCCCGCGATCGACGTCGTGATCATCGACGAGGCGGGGATGGTCGACCTGCCTTCAGCCTGGTACGCGGCCGGGTTGGCGGCGAAGCGAGTCGTACTTGCCGGAGACTTCCGGCAGCTTCCTCCGATAACGCATGGCTCGACCAGCCGAACCGCCACCTCCGCCGAACGCGAGCACTCGAAGCGATGGATGGACCGGGACACGTTCACCGCGGCGGGCCTCGTCGATGCCTCCGGTGCGGCGAAACCCGACTCTCGGATGATCTGTCTCGACTCGCAGTACCGGATGCGTCCGGAGATCTGCGCGGTGGTGAACGCGGTGGCGTACCCGGACAGCCCGCTACGCACTCTGCGAAACGACATGAGCCGGGTGCCGGAGTCGCCCTTGCTCACAGGGGCACTCGTGCTCGTCGACACATCGGCCCGGCGTGTCCCCAACGCTCGCGGCACCTACGGCGCGCACAAGACCAATCCTGTGCACGAAGCCGTGATCCACGAGTACATCCGCGGACTGCAGTACGACACCGTATTGCCGGGCCGGAAGGCCGACACCGCTGCGGACGGCGAACGCCCCACCGATCGCCTCGCCGTGATCGCGCCATACAAAGACCAAGTGCGGGCGCTGAAGGCCAGCCTCCGATACCGGTTCGGCGAAGCGTATGAAGGCCTGGTGGACACGGTTCACCGGTTTCAGGGGAGCCAACGCCCTGTCGTGGTCATCGACACGGTCGCCGGCGCCGGTGACAAGCTCGGCATGTTCTACGCGGAATCCGGATTGTCGTCGACAACCTGTCGCCTGCTGAACGTCGCTTTGAGCCGGGCACAAGACCACCTCGTCGTCGTCGCGGATGCGGAGTTCCTCGGCAAGCGCCTGCAACCCGGCAGCGAAGCCGCACACATGCTCGACCACTTGGTGCGTCACGCACACCGCATCTCGGTCGACGATCTGGTGCCTGTGCGTGAAGCCGCTGATCTGTCCGGTCTATCCAAAGAGGAGCTGGCCCGCCCTGCCTTCTTCCCAGCGGATGAGGTACCTCGCGCGATCGAATGGGATATCGACCACGCCGAACGCAGCCTCGAGATCTACTCACCTTTCCTTGATCGGCGTGCCGTCAGCCGATGGCTCCTTCGGCTCACCCCACGCCTGGGGGCCGGGATTCAGGTCACTGTGCACACACGACCGCCTGAAGAAGGCACGGCCGCGGTCCAGCTCGTGGAAGACTTGCGAGGCGCCGGTTGTGAGGTGTCGTTCCGCGAACGTATGCACGAGAAGGTCATGATCGTGGACGAGACCGTGCTGTGGCATGGTTCGCTCAACCTCCTGGCCAACACCGGACCGACAGACCTCATGATGCGGATCACCGACGCTAGCGCGTGTAAGCGTGTACAGCGGATCATGACGACTGCACGTAGGGAACGACCGCTGGCGCCGCCCCGGTTTCGGAACAGCTCCAAGCAGCAAGCCACCACCACTCGGCAAGTCAACCCTGGCGACGTGGTCAACGGACGGTTGTATCTGCAGGTACCGTACGAGGAACGGCAAGAGGCCAAACGCGAGGTCAACGCGCGGTGGGACGGGGGACTCAAGCTTTGGCACGTCGATGAAGGTGTCGCTCGTTCGCAAGTCGCCCGATGGCTGCCAGCGACGAAGCCATGATTTTCGGCGCTTTTCGGGTCGGCCTCAGTGCGGTTTGGCGGCCGCCGGCAGCGGAAGCCCGGCATCTGCATGGCCTCGTCTCAGAACTGCACGCTGTGACGGGGTGAGGTTCTCGGCGACGAGAGTGGAAACATCTTTAGGTCGACAAACGACATGAGGATCGCCACGCATTTCTCTGTGGCTAGCGTGGCGTGACGAATGCGCAGGTCCGGTTTGGGCTGACCCATGGCGAGAGGGGACCAGGTGGGCACACCACAGCCTGCACGGGGTAGCACTGTCGCAATCACCGATGCCGCGGCGATCAGCCTCGCGAAAGCGAAGGTGGGACCGGCAGCGAAGGCGACTCTCGAACATGTCCGAGCGTTCGCCCGGCGAGCGACAGCTCTCCTGCAGGCAGCCGACTCACTCCGCGAAAGTGCCCGCCAACAGCTTGACACACTCGCTGGTCAAGAGGCCTTCGCGGTCATGCAAGCCCGGCCTGTCGCTGACCTCCGTTCCCTCGCCGGCAAGGGTGCCCGGCTGGGCGCCTTGGCCGATGCGGGGTACCGGACGGTCGCCGACGTACTCAGGGCTACGCCCGATCAGTTACAGGCGATACCGGGCATTGGTCCCCAAACTGCGCAACAGGTCTCGGTGGCCGCCAACCGGCTGGCTGGCGAAGTACGCCGAGACACCCGTGTCCGGTTCGACCCTGACCGCCAGATGCCCGGGCAAACGCGGCTGCTCGCCACGCTCGCGGCCGCCCGGTACGCCGACAGCACACGAGCAGCGCTGCAAGGCCCACTCCGGCAGCTCGCCAAACAGGCCGATCCACTCGTGCGCCAGGCTGAGCCCACGACCAGTCGATCCGCCATGTTCTTCCGTCGCAAGGCGAAGAAACACGTAGCGCTGAGCGCGTTGGCCACGCTCGACGCCATCCTCGCCGACCCTCGCGTAATCGAGCTGCACCAGGCGGTGGAGCGGCAAGAGCGAGCCGTCGACCCAGCTTCGTACACTCCCGCTCAGCTGTGGCAGGACTACGCCAACGAGGCTGCGGGTTTCAACGCCCTGCTGTCCACCCTGGGCGGCCACGGTGAAGCCGACGACTCCGAGGCTTCAGAGGGCTTCCTCCCGGAAGAGCTCCGGCAGAAGATCACCGCGGTCCCGCTGGACACCGGCCTCCTGAAGGCGACACTACGGAAGTACCAGGTTTTCGGCGCCCAATACGCGATTCACCAGGAGCGTTCGATCCTCGGCGACGAGATGGGGCTCGGTAAGACCGTGCAGGCCCTCGCGGCCATGACGCACATGGCCGCGAAAGGCCAAAATCGTTTCCTCGTGGTCTGCCCGGCCAGCGTGCAGATCAACTGGATCAACGAGATCGGCAAGCACACCTCGCTCACCGCACACAACCTGCACGGCGCCGGCCGAGATGCCGCCGCACAGAAGTGGCTGCGCACAGGAGGAGTCGCCGTCACCACGTTCACGCTCCTCGGCCGTTTCGACGACATCGCCGCGGCCGGCATCGCGATGCTCGTAGTGGACGAGGCGCACTACATCAAGAAGCCCACTTCTCAGCGCTCCAAGTTCGTGGCCGACGTCGTCGACAAGGCTCAGCGAGCGCTCTTCCTCACCGGTACGCCCATGGAGAACCGAGTCGAGGAGTTTCGGAACCTGGTCCACTACTTGCAGCCTCGCGTCGCACGAAGCTTGGACGCGACCGACGCGTTGGCCGGAGCCAAGCGCTTTCGACGAGCTGTGGCTTCGACCTACTTGCGGCGCAATCAAGAAGACGTGCTCACCGAACTTCCCGACAAGATCGAAGTCGAGGATTGGGTGCAGTTCACCCGCGACGACAATGTCGAATACGCGAGGACAGTGCGCGAAAAGAATCTCATGCAGATGCGCCAAAGCGCCTTCCGTTCGACGGATTCCGCAAAGCTCGAACGGCTTGCGGAAATCGTGGACGAGGCGCGTGAAGACGGCCTGAAGGTCGTAGTGTTCTCGAACTTCCTCGATGTACTCAAGGCCATCCACGAAAGGCTGGGGCAAGCGGTCGTCGGGCCACTGACTGGCTCGGTGCCGCCTGTCGCACGCCAGCAGCTGGTCGACACCTTCAGCCGGCGAGAAGGACATGCGGTCTTGCTCAGCCAGATCGAGGCAGGCGGGGTGGGACTGAACGTTCAGGCGGCATCCATCGTGATCATCGCTGAACCGCAGTGGAAACCCAGCATCGAGGAGCAGGCGATCGCCCGGGCGTACCGGATGGGTCAAATCCGTAAGGTCCAGGTCCATCGCCTGCTGGCGAAGGGCAGTGTCGACGAACGGATGCGCGAAATCCAGGAGCGCAAGAGCCTCCTGTTCGCCGAATTCGCGCGCAAGAGCGATGCCAAGGAAGCGGACAGCCGCTCCATCGACATCAGGGAACACCGCCCAGCCGTCCTCGACGATGACGCGGTTCCGATGGGACAGCGGATCATTCTCGCCGAGCAACACCGTCTCGGTATTGATTCCTAGGTGGCAAGGGTCGCCGACGCCGGACGACCTACAGCCGCACTCGGCGCCTCCCGTCGTTGGTCCAGCTCGCCCAAAACCACGTCAGCCGCCGGCGGGGCGGCCGTCCGGGTCCGTCATCGTGATGGCGCCATCCCGCGTTTGCAGCACCACATCGGCACGGTACTTACCCTCGCCGAGCACTGCGAGAGTGCCGAGGCTGACCATCCGCGTGGTCGCGCCGTCGCTGTCGAACACCAGCAGATCGCCGTCCTGGACGTAATCCCCGTTGTGGGTACCATCGCCCTCGACCGCGACAGGACGGCCGAGCTCGCGTTCGATTCGCTCGCCTGAAGCGGGTCCGGTGAGGACCTGTACCGAGGTCCAATCGCCGGGCACCAGCGCCTTGAGCGGCCGCGATCCACCTGTCCTGACGAGCTCGCCGATGATTCTTTCGAGGCCTTCGTCGAATTCGACCGCGACTCTTGGGGGGCTCATGCCGCAGCCCGCCACGAGAGCGAGCAGAGCGAGCAGGGCCACCATCAAGCGCATGATCAGCATTGGTCCGGATTCGCCGACGTTCGCCGGGGTCATCGCGCCCCGGATTGCCCGTGGGCGCTGGTCTCTCCAGGAGCTATGCGTTGACGATACCAGGGTGTCGTCTTTGTTGATGACCACCATTTTCCCGTCCTTGACGGCTTGTTCCACCAGGTTCGCCAGCCCCTCGGGTTGGCTCGGGCGATCGCGCGGCCGACGATCACCTGCTCGGTGCGGCCCTCCCCCGACAGCTGATCGCACTTGCCCAGCACATCACTCCCCACCTGAAGATTCTCACTTTGCAAGAACCGACATGTCACTCGATGCAGTGAATCCTTTGCATACGGTGCCGCCCGAGGTGATTTGGGGAGTGAGACTGCCCGCCTACCCCGAAAGGCTCCCCACAATGACGTACTCCCCGTCGGACTTGGACGTGATCGAGCGGCAGTTCCTGGCGTTGGCCGCCGGCCCACGGGCGCTGACGCTTGACTGCGCCGCGCTCGGCTGCGGTCTGCCCGCGGAAGTGAAACCCATCGACGAGGTGCGAGTACTGCTCCTGAAGAGGCAGACGAGCTGGGTTACCAAGAACGCCGTCTGGCGAGACTTGGTCAGGCGGGCGCATGCGACGCCTGACCCGTGGATCATCGTGGCCGCCGCCATGATGATGCCCGGTCTGAAGCACATCGGCAGCAAGCTCAGGTCTCGCTATCCGGGCGAGCGAAACGACCTGGATTCCGAGATCCTCGAAGGGTTCCTGCAAGCACTGGACCTCGCCGACGATGGAGCTCAGAAGGTGTACGGGCAGCTCTACTGGGCCGCATTCCGACGCGCGTACGAAGCGTGTAACCGCGAGACTCGGCTCGCGATGTCCCGATCTGAGCTCGACGACACCATAGCCACCACGAGCTCGGCCACGGGACATCCGGATCTTGTCCTGGCCGGTGCCATGCTCGCGGGTGCGGTGACACCGGCACAAGCCGATTTGGTGTCCGATGTGCTTCTGGACCACGACGAGCGGTCAGTGGCAGCTGACCGTCTTGGCATCAGCCGCTACCAGGTGTCGTGCCAGCTGGATTCCGCCACCCGGCATCTCGCCGGATACCTGAAGACAGGTAGTTCCGCGGCATGACATGCGGTCCCTGTATTCATCCGAAGCAGCTACGCGGGAGCCGCCTTCATGAGCAACTCGAATTTCCCACCGGCAGAGATCGCCACGCTGAGTGAAGCGCAGAAGCAAGGGAGTGTCTGCGCCCGCTGTGGACGTGTCCCGCTCAACCCACAGAGCCTCGATGGCGCGGACCTCGTCGTTTGTGCGGATGAGCACGCGCGCATATGCACGGATTCCGTCTTCTGGCTGACCCGGCCATGCCCATGGTGGTGTGACTCCGGATGGCACAGCGATGACGATCGTGCCGGAGACCGACGGCACATGTCGAAGTGGACGGGCAACGTCCCTCTCGTCCTGGAAGACGGCGACGAGATGGGAACCGGCCTGTCGTACCAACCCGAGTATGCGACCGTGCATCTTGTCCAAGGTGTGCGCGAAATCGAGCCACGTATCTGGTGCGGGAAGGGTGAAACCGACCATGGCTGGTACATGACGTCCGACGAGGCTCGGGAACTTGCCGCGACGCTTACTTCCGCGGCCGAGATGACCGAGCGGCAAGTCGCCCCGCCGACGGCGGCGATCGCGTGCTGACCAGGCGTCCGGAGGGGTCCCACCGAAACTGTCGGTGCCCTCCCCATAATGGGATCGTGCCCACCGACCAGGAGCCTCAGCCGTTCGCGCACCTCAGTGCTCCGAACGCGGCGCTCTATCGCGACGTCCTGTCGACGTTCGCGCGGGCGAGGGACCGGTTCATCGTTCACATGCGGCCGGAGGACGTGGCGGCGGACCTGGGCAGGCCGGGTGACGTCGAGCAGGTCGCGGACGCGCTGGACAAGCTCGTCGACTGGGGCAACCTGCGGGCCGATCCGGATACGAGCCGGGTGACCAGTGTCGCCGACTTCCATCGTGCGCGGTACCTGTACCAGCTCACGGCCGCCGGCCAGGCCGCCGAGGAAGCGCTCGCGGTTTACGACCAGGCTCTTGGCCGCCGCGGATCGCTGCAGTCGGTGGCGTTGGAGGACATCGCCGCGCAGTTGCGAGCGCTTGTGGAGTTGGCCGGGGCACGGGAGCTCGACCCGGCGAAGGTGCACCTCCTGTTGCTCGCGCTCGCCGAGCGGTTCACCGGCCTGGCCGACAACGCGCAGGCGTTCATGGCATCGCTCCGCCGTGTCATCGATTTCGCCGATGGGGACGTGGAGGCGTTCGTCGCCTACAAGCAGCGGCTGATCGACTACGTCAACCGCTTCATCGCGGACCTCGCCAACCGGGGTGCGGAGATCGCCACCCTGCTGGGCGAGATTGAGCGAGCCGGAGTCAGGGACATCCTCATGGTGGCGGCGAAACGCGAAGCCGCCGATGTCGCACCTGACGACCGCGAAAACGCGACCGCCGTCGAGAGCCGCTACGAAATCTGGCGAAATCGGTGGCGAGGACTGCACGACTGGTTCGTTTCGGCCGACTCTCGGCATCAGTCACAGGCGCGGCTGCTGCGCGGAGCCGCGGTCACCGCCATCACGCAGCTCATCGACACGGTGGCCGCGCTCAACGAACGCCGTTCCGGACGCTCCGACCGCTCGGCCGACTTCCGGACTTTGGCTCGCTGGTTCGCGGAGGCACCGGACGACAACGCGGCGCATCGCTTGTGGCGGACGGCGTTCGGGCTCAGTTCCGCGCGGCACCTTACCGTCGACAACGAAACCGTTGCCGCGTGGGAGGAAGAGCAACCCGCACCGAGTACGCCGTGGCGGGAAGCGGCCGGAGTGCACATAAGCCCGCAGTTGCGCAGGACGGGCTCCTACGAGCGGCGCGGCCAGCCCAACCGGGTCGCGGACCGCGCCGAGCAGCGTCGAATCCTGGCCGAGCAGGCGGTTCTCGAAGCCGAGCAGGTCGCCGCCGCACGTGAGCGGCTGGCGACACCAGGGCCGACGCGTCTATCGGCTCTGGGCGAACTCGATGCGCGGGCGTTCCGGCTCTTCCTCGGTCTTCTCGGCGACGCGCTGTCGGCGCGTGCCCCTGGCGATCACGAAGTCCGGACCACCACGGGCGACGGCACGATGGAGGTTCGCTTGACTCTCGTACGTGGCGGGGGAACGGTGAGCATCCACACCGAAGACGGGATTCTGCACGGTCCGGAACACCTGATCGAGATCATCGACCTGATCGGGAACGGCCGGGAGGAGGCGATCGCGTGACCGTGCTCGGCGAGGAAGCCGTCGCCCAGAAACGAAAAGCCCTGCGAGCGCTCCTTGCCAAGCCGCTGTTGACAGCCGGAACGGACGACGAAGTACTGCGCCTGGTCCGACGTCACACGCCGGAGCTGCGTGACTGGCTGGCCACCGAGACGGGCTGGCGGCTGCTGGTCAGTGCGGAATCCGCGCGCCTGTTCAAAACCGCGCCCACGTTGGCCGACCAGACTCATCCAGCGAGAGACGGCAAGGGCAAACCACCTTTCGGCCGCCGCAGGTACGTCTTGCTCTGCTTGGCGCTGGCTGTCCTGGAGCGAGCCGACGCGCAGATCACCCTCGGACGGCTCGCTGAAGGCGTACTCACCGCCGCGGGCGAACCCGAACTCGTCGACGCGGGCGTGTCCTTCACGATGAGCCGGCGGGACGAGCGTTCGGATCTCGTCGCCGCGGTCAGATTGCTGCTCTCGTGGGGTGTCCTCGAACGTGTCGCCGGTGAGGAAGACGCTTATTTGAGCGACAACGGAGACGTCTTGTACGACGTGCAGCGCCGGGTGCTGGCCACGCTCTTGACCAGCCCGCGTGGCCCTTCGACGATCCATGCCGCCGATTTCGAAACCAGGCTCGAAGAACTCGCCCACGAGCCGGTCGCCGACACCGACGACCTGCGCAATCGGGCGCTGCGCCACCGGCTGACCCGCCGCCTCCTCGATGATCCGGTGGTCTATTACGACGAGCTGGCCGACGATGAACGGGCGTACCTGACCGGCCAGCGGCATGCGATAACGCACCGGATCGAGGCCGCCACCGGGCTGGTCGCCGAGGTCCGCGCGGAGGGCATCGCGATGGTCGATCCCGCCGACGACCTGACCGATGTGCGCATGCCGGAGCAGCGCACCGATGGCCACGCCACCTTGCTCGTCGCCGAGTACCTCGCGGCGCGGAACGGCCCGGTGCCGATCGAGCGGATGCTGGCGTACGTCAGGAAGATCGCCCGTGAGCATGCCTCCTATTGGCGTCGCGGAGTCACCGACGAAGGCGCTGACGAGGAACTCCTCGCCATCGCGTTGCACAAGCTGCGTGCACTGCGGCTCGTCGAGGATTCCGTCGGGGATCCTCCGATGGTGCGCGCGCTGCCCGCGATCGGTCGGTACCGGCTCGACGCGCCCACCATCCGCGAGAGGAAGACCGGGAAATGACCTTGCCCGTCCCGGACAAAGCCCGCTGGCAACCGCTCCGGGCAGGCCTTGTCGACCTGTTCTACTACGACCTCGAAGAGTTCCACTTCCACGACGGCCGTCTGCTGTTGCGCGGCAACAACGGAACCGGGAAATCCAAGGTCCTCGCGCTGACTCTGCCGTTCCTCCTCGACGGCGAACTCTCGGCACACCGGGTGGAGCCCGACGGGGATCGCAACAAACGCATGGAATGGAACCTGCTGCTCGGCGGGAAACATCCACACAACGAACGCCTTGGCTATACCTGGCTGGAATTCGGTCGTGCCCTTCCCGGCGGGGGCGCCGAGTATCGAACCCTCGGCTGTGGTCTCAAGGCCGTCGCCGGGCGCGGAATCGCCAAGCACTGGTTCTTCGTCACCGGCCAGCGCGTCGGACAGGACCTTTCCCTGGTCAGCCCGACCCGGGTGGCCTTGACCAGGGAGAAGCTCAAGGACGCCGTCGTCGGGCATGGCCTGGTGTACGACACCGCGTCGGACTATCGACGCGCAGTGGACGAAGCGCTCTTCGGGTTGGGAAACCACCGCTACGAAGCCCTCGTCAATCTGCTGATCCAGCTGCGGCAACCGCAGCTGTCGAAGAAGCCGGACGAGAAACTGCTGTCCCGGGCACTAACCGAAGCACTCCCGCCGCTCGACCCGGCCTTGGTGGCCACGGTCGCGGAGGCATTCCGTGGCCTGGACGAGGAACGCGAGACCTTACGCGCCCTCGCGGAGGCGAAGACGGCGGCCGAACAGTTCCTCGCACATTACCGGCGCTACTCCCGGATCGCGGCCAAACGCCGTGCGGCACCGGTTCGCCATACGCACAGCGCGTACGAAAAGCTCGGACGTGAGTTGGGGGAAGCCGAGGCCGCGTACGAGAAAGCGACCCTGGCGCTCGAGGAGACCCAAAGTCTGCTCGAGGAACTGGCGACCACGAAAGCCCAGCTGGACACGCGCCGAGCCGCGCTGCAGAGCAGCCCCGAAATGCGGGACGCCGAAACTCTGAAACAAGTGGGGAAGGAAGCCGCGAAGCTCCGGGAGTTCGCGGAACTGCGGGAGCGCGACCTGGTGTCGGCAGCCGGCACCCTGCGCCTCCGTGAGGAGCAAGCCGAGACGGCTCGGCGGACGGCCGGCGCCGATGCGGAGATTTTGGAACAGGCCAAAGAGATCGCGTATGAGGCCGCCGATGCCGCCTACCTGGCCGATGGACATTCCGCGGTCATCGCCGACGAAGACGAGCGAGCCGGGCAGGCGATCATCGAACGGCGGACCAAGGCGGTCGATCGGCTTCGACGGTTGATCGATGCCGCGTCGCAGGCCGAGGCGGCATTGCGTTCGGCGCGGGCGAGCGTCGACCGGATCACCGCTGAGCAGCAGAGCGCCGCCGAGCGGATCACCGCGGCCGAGGAGAGTGTCGCCGGGCGCGGTGCCGCCCTTGTCGACGATTACCGGTCCTACCTGGCGAACACCGAGCAGTTCGTACTGTCCGATATGGACGAAGTGCTCGACGCCCTCGACGCGTGGACCGAGACACTCATCGGCGTCAATCCGGCGGCATCGGCCGTCGAGGAGGCCGTGCTGCGGGCGACCGCCGAGCTTGCCCGGAGGCAAGCGACCCTCGATGCAGAACGAACAGCGGCGGAAAACGAGCGGCGTGCGATCACCGACGAGATCGCACGACTGGAATCGGGCGGGCACGACGGTCCGCCAAGGCCCCACACGCGTGACGAGGACGCACGGACCGGCCGTCCTGGTGCTCCACTATGGAAAGTCGTGGACTTCCTCCCCGGCGTCGACGAGCGGCACCGCGCCGGGCTCGAAGCGGCATTGGAGGCCTCTGGCGTTCTGGACGCTTGGGTATCCCCGGAAGGTGAACTGCACAGCACGCGGACCGGCGACGTAATCGTCGAACCCGGTGAGGCCGCGCCGTCAGGCGGCCTCACCGCTGTCCTCGCGCCGGCGGTGGATCGGGCCGACCCTCAGGCCTCGGCCCTGACCGACGCTGTGGTGAACGCGGTCTTGCGTGCGATCGGTCTCGGTCCTGGCGCGGACACCTGGGTCGCGGTGGACGGCAGTTTCGCCATCGGCGTGCTGACCGGAACATGGCGCAAGGACGCCGCGGCTTACCTGGGTGAAGGTGCTCGGGAAGCCGCGCGCAGGGAACGGATCCAGGAGCTGCGGGAGGCGAGCGGCCGGATGTCCCGGCGCCTTGCCGAGCTGGCGGAAGCCGCGGACGGCCTGGCCGCTCAGCGGACCGCCCTCACCGCGGAACACCAAGCGCGGCCGGAAGACACCGATCTCCGCGAGGCCCACTCCGTGCTCACCGGCGAGCACAAGGAGAAGCGCCGGATCGACGGCCGTCTCGGCGAAGCCGTCGGAGTTTCCGCCGAGTGTGCCGACGAAGCCGAGCGGTCTCGCGGCAAGGCCATCGAATTCGCCGGTGATGTCGGTCTGCCGACGGACCCCGAGGCACTGGCCCGCGTCCACCAGGCGGTCGGCGACTACCGGGTGGCCCTTGCCGGGCTCTGGCCCGCGGCGCGAGCGCTGGCTCGGGCGAAAGCGGATGTGGCCAAGGCCGAACACGAGAAGCGGGAGGCCGCCGAACGCCACGACGAAGCGCGAGAGTCGGCCGCCGAAGCCCGCGCTGAAGCCGAAACCACGGCCGAGCGTCATCGCGTCCTGGTGGAGACCGCGGGCGCGGGAGTCGAGGAGCTCTACCGGAAGCTGGCCGCGGTCGCGAGGGAATCGGACGAGCGGGACGCCCGCGAGAAACGGGTGCGAGAAGAAGAACGGGTCTTACACGAAGAGCGAGGCACGGCCATCGGACGGCGTGACACGCTTGGCGATTCGATCGAGACCGCCGTGGCCGAGCGTGAGCAATCCATCAGTGAGCTGCGGGCATTCGCGAAGACAGGGCTGTTGACGACAGCAATTCCCGAATTGGAGTCCCCCGATCCCGGGAACGAGTGGGCTCCCAATCCGGCGGTCGCTCTCGCGCGGGCGATCAACGCCGCGCTGGACGGCGTGGACGACGCGGACCGGCCGTGGGAATTGGTTCAGCAGAAGGTGTCGGCTGAGCACAAATTGCTGACCGACGCGCTGTCCAGGCACGGCCACTCGGTCGGTATGACCGTACGAGACGGGATCATCGTCGTCGATGTGCTGTTCCAAGGGCGCGCCCAGGACATTCCGACGTTGGTGACCGCTTTGGAGATGGAGAACGAGCAACGGGCGAGCCTGCTTTCGGCGAAGGAACGCGAGATCCTCGAGAACCACCTCATCAACGAAGTCGCGGGCACGCTGCAAGAATTGATCGGGAACGCCGAGGATCAGGTCCGGTCCATCAACACCGACCTCGAAGCCCGGCCGACGTCGACCGGAATGCGTCTACGGTTGCAGTGGCGTACTTCGCGAACGGCGCCTGCTGGGCTCGATCGAGTACGAGACCGGTTGTTGCGGCAGACCGCGGACGCCTGGAGTGCCGAGGACCGGACCGCCGTCGGCGGGTTCCTGCAGGAGCAGATCAACCGCGAGCACGCCGAAGACGCGGCCGGCGGCTGGGTCGAACAATTGACTCGCGCGCTGGACTATCGGACCTGGCACGAGTTCGCCATTCAGCGCTACCAGGACGGTCAGTGGCGGTCGGCGACCGGACCGGCGTCCGGCGGTGAACGGGTGCTCGCCGCGTCGGTTCCGCTTTTCGCCGCGGCCTCCTCCTTCTACTCGTCCTCGGCCAATCCCCACACGCCACGTCTGGTCGCGCTCGACGAAGCGTTCGCCGGCGTCGACGACGATTCACGGGCCAAGTGCCTAGGTCTGCTCGCCGCATTCGACCTCGACGTCGTGATGACCAGCGAACGCGAATGGGGCTGCTACCCGCAGGTGCCGGGGCTGGCCATCGCACAACTCACCCGGCGCGACGGAATCGACGCCGTTCTCGTGACCCCTTGGCGCTGGGACGGCCGCGAGCGTGTGCAGCGGCAACGGCCGCTTCCCTACGTACCGAGCGCCTGATGGCCGATCCGGATCGGCTCCGCAGGCTCCTGGGCGGCGAAGACACGGCGTGGCTGCTCGACCGCTTGCGCCGGCGGATGGTCGCCGGCAGGCCGTTGAGCGGAGTCGTCACACTTAGTTCGGCGACGCACGACCAGCGCAGGGCTATCGAACGTTTGCTCGGCAGGCGAGCCGGTACCGGTATCTCCCTGAGCGTTTCGCTCGACGAAGTCGACGCGGTGCTTCGTCGCAGCGGTTCGGCCCCCGACGGGCTTGCCGACGCGACGAGACTGCTGATCGGGCCCGTGCCGGACCGGGCAACGGAAGCCGCGGCCTGGACGGCGGCTTTCCGGCCATTGGACGAACTGGTCGCGCGACGTCCGACGCTGGCGACGTGGCGCGCGTGGTTGGACTCCACCGGCATGGTCCGGAGGTTGGCTTCCGAGCCGGAGCATGCTTCGGCGTTGATCACTGCAGTGGTCAACGTTCTCGCCGAGTTACCCTCGCGGGGCATCGCCTTGGGCAGGCTCGCGGCGGAGACCACCGGCGACGCACACAGCTTGGACGATGGACGCCCCTTGGCGACGCTCGTCCTCTCGGCGGTGAGGGCCCTCCGTGGCAGACCGCCGGCCGGAGATGGAACAGCGGGCGAACGGCGAACTTCCTGGGCGGCGGTGGGCGTACACCGTGACGATCTGTCCTCGTCCGTGCTGTGCCTCGGTCTGCCCGGTGACGTGGAGACTGTGACCGGCCGCATGCTCGCGCTGGCGAAGGAATCCGGCGAACCGTGTGTCCTGACACTACGCCAGTTGAACACCGCGAGGCTCGGCTTCGGAGCCGGGCTGGTGTCGGTTTGCGAAAACCCGATCGTCCTTGCCTCCGCGGCCGATGAGCTGGGCCCTGGCTGCCCTCCTCTCGTCTGTGTGAACGGCCAGCCGTCCGCCGCGGTGTGGCGTCTCTTAGATCTGCTCGCGGCGGACGGTGCCTCTTTCCGGTATCACGGCGACTTCGACTGGGGCGGTATCCGGATCGGAAACACTCTGCGTGACCGGTTTCCTTGGGAGCCCTGGCGTTTCGATGCCTCGGCGTACTCCACGACGACCATGGCAGGCGGTCCGCTGGCTGGAAGGCCGGCGGACGCGACCTGGGATCCGGACCTGCGACCGGCACTTGAGCGACGCGGAGTGCGCGTCGAAGAGGAACTCGTCCTTCCCGCCTTGTTGGAGGATCTCCGCTAGGCCTCGTGGAAATCGCCGAGACGATGGGCTTCGACTGAAGATTCCGTAGCGGCCAGCCAATGCGGATAGGTGACATAGACCAGTTCCGTGTCCTCATCGGCCACGTAGACCACCTCAGTGCCGGAACGCAGGTAAATCACCTCACCGGCCCGAGCCGTCACCGATCCCGATGGGCCCTCGACGGTGAAAACGCCGGAAGTGATGACCAGCGCCTCGTCGTAGGTCATCTTCCACGGGTTCTTCTCCCCTTTTCCGTAGCGGGCGAAGCCGACGGACATGGCCGCGCCGCTGTCTTGCGCGACGACGTCGGCCAGGAAGATCCGCTGGTCGAGCCGCTGGAACCAGGTCGAAGCGTCGTCGCTCGTGAAGTGTTCGACGGACATGCAAGTCTCCTTAAGTGGAACTTCTTCCACTTAGTTAACTGGAGAAAGTTCCACTTGTCCACCGGTTAGGCTGACCGAGTGCTTCCCATCGCAGGGTCCGGGCCGATAGAGCGGGCCGACGCGGCTCGCAACCGGCAGAAGATCGTCCGCGCGGCGGCCAAGCTCGTGGCGGCCAAAGGGATCGACGGGCTCGCGTTGGACGAGGTCGCGGCGGAGGCGGGCGTCGGTATCGGGACCGTGTATCGCCGCTTCCCGGACAAGGGCGCGTTGGCGCAGGCGTTGCTCGACGAGAACGAGCGCGAGTTCCAGGAAGCGTTCATCAGCGGGCCGCCGCCGTTGGGGCCCGGAGCGCTACCAAAAGAACGACTCAGGGCGTTCCTGGAAGCGTACGTCGACCGGCTCGAGACGCATGGCGAGTTGCTCATGGTCGCGGAGACGGAGACGCCGATGGCGCGGTTCGTAACCGGCGCGTACCGGCTGCACCACAGTCATCTGGTCGCGCTGATCAGCGAGATCGAGCCGGAAGCGGACGCGCATTTCAGGGCCGACGCGCTGCTCGCGCCACTGGCGGCGGCACAATACGTCTACCAGCGGCGAAGCATGACGCCTGAACAGATCAAGGCCGGCTTGAGCGACCTGTGCCAGCTGGATGACTAGTGTCCTGTGGCATGGATCTCGCGGTGAAGTCCGAACTGGTCGAGCAGGTGTGCACGTTCACCGAATGGGTGGGCGCGGGACGTAAGCTCACCCAGACCGGGCGTCTCACCCTGGCTGACGCCAAGGAACTGGTGCCGTTGTTGAAGACCGGTGACGCGCTCGAGCAGACCATCGGCGACCACGTGTACCGGACCAGGTCGAGCGAGCATCTGCCCAACCTGATGCTCGTCGTGGAGTGCGCCAAGGTGGCGCGGCTGGTCCGCAAGACCGGGCAACGGCTGGTGCCGGTGAAGAAGAATCAGGCGCTTCTCGATGACCCGCAGAAGCTGTGGTTCGCGTTGTTCACCGGGTTCGACCAGCTCGGCCAAGCATTCCTGCACAGCGGATTCAGCGAGTCACTGCTGCGCCGGGAGTTCGCCGACGGCAGCCGCGCCGCGTTGGCGTCGTTGTACGGCGCGGACGGTGCTGTCCCGATCGCGAACTTGTGCACGACCGTCCGGAATGTCGTCAGCGCGCCCTACATCTTGGACGACCTCACCGAATTCCAGTCTGAGATGTTGCGGAGCACGAACGACCGCGACACCAAGGAAACGCTCGAGGTCCTACAGCGATTGGGAGCAGTGACCCTCCGCGGCGACTCAGCCGAGCTGACCGAACTCGGCCGGTCCGGTATGCGGCGGATCTTGGGCGAGGCGGAAGCCGGTGATCCGATCTACCAGGTGAAGATCACTCTGCTGGAAATCGAAGGTCTCCCGGTGTGGCGACGAGTACTGGTTCCGGCGGCCATCCCGCTCGACCGGCTGCACGTCGTCATCCAGGCCGCGATGGGCTGGGGGAACTACCACCTGCACTACTTCCTCGATGGTAAGACCTATTACGGCGAAGCCGAGCCTGAGCTGCAATACCGCGACGAACGGGAAGTTCGGCTCTACGACCTGGTGAAACCCGGTGACCGCCTCGTGTACAACTACGACTTCGGCGATAGCTGGGACCACGAGATCCTAGTCGAGGAAGCCACGGTCGCCACGTCCGATGGGCGTTACCCGCGGTGCATCGCGGGCCAAGCGGCGTGCCCGCCGGAGGACGTCGGCGGAACCGGAGGGTATGCGCGGCTGATCCAGATCCTCGAGGATCCCGGACACCCGGAACATCAGGACGTACTCGGCTGGCTCGGTCTCGACGACCCTGGCCAGTTCGATCCCGCGCATTTCGACCTGGACGGCGCCAACCAACGCCTGACCCTAGGAGATCTCTACCGGCCCAACGCGTAAGACGCCGTCGTCCAGCGGCACGCACCGTTTCCCGCCGCGGCTCCGCAAAGCACGGAAAGTACCAACCGGGTAGACGACGTCCATCCAAGCGCAGGGATTCGCGGGCCGGTGGACCTCGAAGCGCACCGGGCCATCGCCCGAGTCCAAAGCCACCACCGAACCCCGCGGCAGAGCGTCCACGTCGAAGCCCGAGAGCACGATGTTCCGCCGGGCCAGCAGCGGATCACCGGGGACAGCAGCAGAGAAGAGCGTCACCGCGGCGGAACGATGTGCGGGATGGTTGAAGTACCGGTCCCCGACCAGCCCCAGTCCCGCGCGCACCTCGACATGGTCGCGCGAGACTGGGGACGGGTCAGGGCGTGCCCCCGAGGAGGGACGGCCCTCGTACGCGTGCACCGCGGAGACGTGCAGCGCGACGATCAGCGCTCGCCGAGCTGCCATTCCGGCCGCACGTAGTGGCAGGTGTAGCCGTTCGGGATGCGCTCCAGGTAGTCCTGGTGCTCCGGTTCGGCCTCCCAGAAGTCACCGGCCTGGGTCACCTCGGTGACCACCTTGCCCGGCCACTTGCCGGAGGCGTCGACGTCCGCGATCGTCTGCTCGGCGACCTGCTTCTGCTTGTCGTCGGTGTAGAAGATCGCCGACCGGTAGCTCGTGCCGATGTCGTTGCCCTGGCGGTTGCGGGTCGTCGGGTCGTGGATCTGGAAGAAGAACTCCAGGATCTGCCGGTACGACAGCTGAGCCGGGTCGAAGACGATCTCGATGGCTTCGGCGTGCGAGCCGTGGTTGCGGTAGGTCGCGTTCGGCACGTCGCCGCCGGTGTAGCCGACCCTGGTGGACACGACCCCGGGGTGCCGGCGGAACAGGTCCTGCATACCCCAGAAGCAGCCGCCCGCGAGAACAGCCTTTTCCGTCACTGTGGATCTCCTTCGGTCGTTGACACCCAGTACAACGTGTCGCACCGTCCCTGTCATCCCCGTCCAAGTGTGACGGAACGCTTACGTCCACCGTGCGTCTCACGGTAGGTGAAAACCCTGCTCGCGGTCCTCGCCCTCCTCCTGGCCGGCTGCGCGACGAACCCGCCCAGCCCGACACCGGAAGAAGCCTTCCGGTTCGGCGGGATCTCGATGCCTGCCAGCGGCAAGGTGCTGGAGACGCAGCACGACCGCGGTATCGACACGAGATACGTGGTCGTCGCGACCCTTCCGGCGGAGGATGTGCCCAAGCTGCTCGAAGCGTCGGGCTTCGCGCCCGGGGTGATGAACGACGACCGGGTCGTCGAAGGGCGTCACGTCTACCGCAAGGTCACCGTCGAGGGGACCACGGTGCGCCTCGAACTCTTCACGACGTGAGCACTCTGCGTGAAAAAGATGGGCCGTTCGGACTCGTCTGGGTGACCCCCTAACGTGTAGCTCCACGCACCAGCCGCCGGAGGACGCATGGATCCGATCCGTGTTCCGCCCGAGATGTTCCGTTTCACCGACGGCAGCAGATCCGGGCTCCCCCTGGCGATCCTGCACGCCTTCGGCGAGGCGAACGAGCGGCTGGAGACGGCGCTCGGGATCGACGACGTCCGCACGAGGCTGCGTGAAGTCGGCTGGCTGGAGACGCTC
The DNA here is from genome assembly GCF_055561455.1 of Amycolatopsis sp. PSD-21. Taxonomy (NCBI): domain Bacteria; kingdom Bacillati; phylum Actinomycetota; class Actinomycetes; order Pseudonocardiales; family Pseudonocardiaceae; genus Amycolatopsis; species Amycolatopsis sp. PSD-21. The sequence continues at coordinate 8,226,111 of NZ_CM145712.1, forward strand.
GACGACGATGACCTCGTCAAAACGCTGGACCACCTCAAGGACCAGGGCCATCTGGAAACCGTTCAGAGCCACGCGGGCGACTACCGGACGGCGTCGGAGTACGAGCGCCGCAATCTCCAGTACTCGCTGAGCCGGCAGGGCGAAGCGGCGTACGCGGGGGTTGTCCGCGCGAACGAGGTACTCAACGCGTCCGGGGCGCTGCAGACGGCGACGCTCGAGGCGCTGGGTGAGCGGCTCGGCGAGCTCGTGAAGCAGCTCGAAGACGGCACGGACCGGCGCGTGTTCAGCACGCTCACCGAAGTCGAGAGCCACCTCGAAGCGTTCCGCGACAACACCAAGCGCTTCAACGGCGACCTCCAGCGCCTCCTGCACGCCGAAGCCGACCTCGCGACGTTCCACGAGGTCAAGGCGGCGACGGTCACGTATCTGCAGGAGTTCCTGAACGACCTGGAACATCACACGCATACGATCGCCACCCGGATCAAGGAGATCGACGACCACGGCGTCGAGCGGGTGCACCGGCGGGCGCTCAACGGAGCGTCGCTGCCGAACCCCGATGCGCGTTGGATCGACGTCCGCAAGGCGCGCTGGGACGGTCTTCGCGCGTGGTTCCTGCCAGAAGACGGGACGACGCCGCGGGTCGAGGACCTCCACAACCTCGCGCGGCGGGCGATCATCACGCTTCTCCAGGTCCTGGACCGGATCACCGAATCGCGGCGGCGCGCGAGCAGCGCGGTCGCCGATTTCCGCGAGCTGGCGCGGTGGTTCACCGTCGTCCCGGCGCAGGAGGACCTGCATCGCCTGTGGTCCACGATGTTCGGGCTGAGTTCCGCGCGGCACGCGCACCTCGCCCACGCGGACCCGGAAGTGGTCAGCACGACGGCGTCGTGGCTCGACGCGCCGCCGGTCGAGGTGTCGGAACTGCTTCGCTCCGCGGGCCGCACCGAGCGGTTCACCAGGACCGGCCGGATTCGCGACGTCAGCGCGATCAGAGCCGCGAGAGCCGAAAAGGCCCTGCAGGAACGCGCCGAACTCGAAGCGGCGTGGAACATGCTCGACACCGGCGGTGTTGTGCGGCTTTCGGCGTTCGAGAAGCTCGACCACAGCGTTTTCGAGCGGCTGCTCGACCTCATGGGGCAAGCGCTGGGCAGCGCCGTCGGCGCGGACGGCACCCGGCGGAGCACGACGTCGGACGGCCAGATCGAGATCGTCCTGCGACCGCCGCGGACCGGCGCGGTCGCCCGCCTGACCACCACGAGCGGCGTCTTCCGGGGCCCCGACTTCGAAATCGAGATCAGTACGGCCGGAGGCGGTGCGTGAGCCTCACCAACCAACTGGTCATCGCGGAACGCGAAGAGGTCGCGCGCGGGATCCGGGCCCTGCTTGCCACCCCGCTGATCGGCGAACGCGGCTCCCCCGAGACCTTCGACCTCATCCGCCGCCGCCGCGAGCCCATCCGGCAGTGGTTCGACTACTACTGCGGCTGGACGCTCACCGTCGAGCCACGGCTCGGCTACGCGCGGCTGGTCAAGGTCCGCGCGGCCACCGATCCCACGCGCCCGGCGCGGCGGCTGCGGTCCGGGCGCGCGGCGTTCGACCGGCGCCGCTACGTCCTGCTGTGCGTGGTGGCCGCCGAACTGCTGACCGTGCCGGTGACCACCATCGGCCTGCTCGCCGGCCGCGTCGCGCAGGCGAGCGCCGCCGACGACCTCGTCACCACCTTCGACGTCGCCACCAGGGCGGAGCGTCTCGCGTTCGTGGACGTCCTCAAGCTCCTGGAGTCCTACGGCGTCCTCGAAGCCGCCGACGGCGACCCGGAGTCCTTTGTGGACGATCCGGCGGCGAAGGTGCTCTTCCGGGTGGACGCGACCCTGTTGCTGCGGCTGCTCGCCGCGCCGGTCGGTCCGTCCCAGCTGGCCGTGCCCGCCGACGACGTCGCGCTGCGGTTCGAGGAACTGCTGGAGGCGGTGTCGCACGAGCAGCGCTACGGCCTCTCGTCGGGCCGCCACGAGGACACGCCGAGCGCGTCGGACGTCCAGCGGAACCTGTGGCTGCGGCACACGGTCTTCCGTCGTCTCGTCGACGATCCGGTGCTGTACTTCGCCGAGCTGACCGCGGAAGAGCGCGCGTACCTCGGCACGCCGACCGGGCGCCAGCTGCTGCGGCGAGCCGCGGAGCAGGGCGGTTTCGTCCTCGAAGAACGCGCGGAGGGCGTGCTGCTCGTCGACGTCGACGGGCTGGCCACCGACGAGAAGTTCCCGGACGACGGCAGCAACGCCAAGGTCGCCGCGCTCCTGCTGCTCGACGTGCTGGACGAGCCGCGGACCACCGATTACCTGCAGAAGGCCACCGCCAAGCTGCTGAAACGCTTCCCGCGCTGGGCCAAGACGTACCGGGGCAGGGACGGGGTGCGGCGGCTGACCGTCGACGCGCTCGCCGTGTTGACCGGCTTCGGCCTGGTCTGCACCGAAGCCGAACTCGTCCGGCCGCTCCCGGCCGCCGCGAGGTACACCGACCGCACCGAGGAGGCGCCGTGACCGTGACGAGGTGGATCCCCTCCCGTGCGGGCATTCTCAACATCTGGCGCTACTACGACGAGATCTTCGAGTTCCACGACGGGCGCCTGCTGTTGCGCGGCCCCAACGGGAGCGGGAAGTCGAAGGCGCTGGAGCTGCTGCTGCCGTTCCTGTTCGACGCGAGCCTGCGCGCGAACCGGCTGTCGACCTTCGGCACCAGTGAACGCAGCATGCACTGGAACCTGATGGGTGAAGGCGCTTCCGGCGCCACGCGCGTCGGGTACGTCTGGCTCGAATTCGGCATGGCCGGCGAGAAGTGGTTCACCTGCGGCGCTCGGCTGCAGGCCAGCACGCACACCAGCACGGTGCACGCCGACTTCTTCACCACCGATCTGCGGGTGGGCGACGGCTTGCCGCTGGTCAACGAGGCCGGCCAGCCGCTGACCAAGAACGCGCTGGAGGAAGCCCTCGGCGAGCACGGGACCGTGCACGACGGCGCGGCCGAGTACCGTGCGGCGATCCGCGCGAAACTGTTCCCCACCTTGAGCGAACAGCGCTACGACGCGCTGATCACCGCGCTGCTCCAGCTGCGGATGCCCAAACTCTCGCAGCGGCTCGACCCGAGCCTGCTGTCCAACCTGCTGTCCCGCGCGCTTCCGCCGTTGGGGCAGCAGGAGATCGCGGATCTCGCCGAGGGTTTCGAGCGGCTCGACGCGCAACGCGAACGGCTGGGCTCGCTGGAGACCGAGGTCGACGCGACCCGCGCGCTCGCCGCACGGCAGAAGACCTACGCCCAGCGTGTGCTGCGCGCGGGCGCCGCGAACCTCATCACCGCGACCACCGAACTCGACGAACTCGCCGCGGCCGCCCGCCGTTCGGCCGAGGAGTACGACGAGGTCGCCGCGAAGAAGGAAGCCGCCGAGGAACTGGCGGCGAAGCTCGAAAAGGACGTCGAGGAGACCGAAGCCCGCCTGTCCGGGCTGACCGAATCCGAGTCGTACCGCAAGGGCCAGGAGCTCGACAAGCTGCGGCAGCGGGCCTTGTCCACGCGCGAGAAGGCTGAAGCACTGCGTGCGGACGCGGATCGGCTCCGCGCCGAGGCGGACGCCGACGAGGAGCGCTCGCGGGCGGCGAAGCAGGTCGCGAAACGACAGGCCGACCTCGTGCGTTCGCTGGAGACCGAGGTCCGCGCCGCCGCGACCCGCGCGAACCTGGCCGGGGTGCACGACGAACTCGTCGCCGGACTGAACGAACCGGCCCGCCTCCGTCCGCTGCTGCAGGCCGCCGTGCGCGGTAAGCGCGACCAGGTCGAGACGCTCGGCCGGGCGCTGGACAAGCATGAACGCGCGGTCGGCCGGCGTCATCAGGCCGAGGCGGATCTCGACCGGGCGCGGTCGGATTTCTCGGCCGCGCAGGAGCGAGTGGACCTCACGACGGCGACGCGGGAACTCGCGCTGAGCGATCTGCGCACCCGGCTCGCCGAATGGGCGATCGGCTGCCGCGAGCTGCGGTTCCCCGATGTCGAGGCGGTCGTCCGGGACGCCGAGGCGGAGGTCGCGCTCCTGGGCAGGCTCGGCATCGTCGCCGAGACCGTGCTCGAAGACATCATCCGGCGGGAGGCGGCGACCGGTGCCGCGCTGGCCGCCGCGCGCGCCGAGCACGATGAACTGCTCGTCGAGGCGGGCGTGCTCGAAACGGAGGACGTCCTCGCGCCCGAGCCGCCGCGCACCCGCACGACGGACCGCACCGAAATGAGCGGCGCGCCGCTGTGGCGGCTGGTCGATTTCGCGGGCTCCGTCCCGGAAAGCGCCCAGGCGGGGATCGAGGCCGCGCTCGAAGGTGCCGGTCTGCTGGACGCCTGGGTGAACTCCCACGGCGTCGTCGACGGGCACGACGTGCTCGCCGAGACCGGGACGCTGCCGGTGGCCACCGGCCGTTCCCTCGCCGACGTCCTCGTGCCGGAACTCGACGCGGAGCTTTCCCCGGCGAAGATCCGCCGGATCCTGGAAGTGATCGCCTTCGACGACACGCTCCCCGCCGGACCCGCCGCGATCGGCGCGGACGGCGGCTGGCGGATGGGCGGCCTGTCGGGCAGCTGGACGAAGGACGCTCCGGCGTACATCGGCGCCTCTGCCCGCCTCCGCGCGCGGGAACGCCGGATCGCCGAACTCCGGGACAAAATCTCTCTTCGCGAGAAGACCGTCGCCGAACTGGAAGGCGAGCTGGCCGCGCTGCGCGGCAGGCGCGAGCTGATCAAGATCGAACGCGCCGCCCGTCCCAGCCACGAAGATCTCCTTGCCGCGACGGGAGAACTGACCGCGGCCGAGGCCGAGCTGACCGCCGCCGACGCCGCCGTCCGGCATCTGGAGTCCGCCGTCTCCGCGCTGGAGATCGAGGCCAAGACCGCGCTGCACGAGCTGACCGCCCAGGCTTCGGAGAGCGGGCTGCCGACCGAACGCGCGCCGCTGGCCGCGCTCGCCACGGCCCTGCGCACCTACTCCGACCAGGGCGAGAACTGGTTGTACGAGCATGGGAACCTGCTCACCGCGACCCAGCGCGCCGAGCTGTGCGCCGAACAGGCCGACCGGTCGGAGGCGAACGCGGTCCGGCGTGAGGACGAGGCTGCCGAGGCGGAGGCCGAACGCGTCAAGCTCACGGCGATGCTCGAAGCGATCGAAGGAACCGCCGGCAGCGGCCAGCGCGAGGTGCTCGCGGAAATCGACGGGCTGCGCACGAAACTCCGTGACCTCTCGGGCGAACTCCGCGCCGCGAACGCCGACGCCAAGGAGCTCGCGGTGTCGCTGGGCGCGCTCGGCGTCCGCCGCACGACCGACGCGCGGGCCCGCGAGGACGCCGCCAAGAAGCAGGACGCGGCCGCGCTCCGGTTCCGGAAGCTCGCGACCGGCGTCTTCCCCGCCGACGGCGGGATCGAGGACCTGCCGAAGTTCCAGGCCACCCTGTCCGCCTCCGAAGGGGTGCGCTCGGCGCTCGAAACCGCCCGGCTGGTCGCCGCGGCGTGGCCGTCGGTGCCGCACGCGCCGAGCAACCTCGGCGAGGCACTGCACCGGCTCTCCGAAGCCGTGCACACCTGCCGGAACACGCTCAGTTCGCGGGCGGAACTCGATCTGGAGACCGACGAGGACGTCCAGATCTTCACCGCCGTCGTCGACGGGCTGCGGGTCGGCGCGGCCGAACTGCTGAAGATCCTTTACGCGGAAGCGGAACAGAGCAGGCACGAGATCACCGACCGGGAAAGCGACCTGTTCGACAAGACGCTGACCGGTGACACCCGCCGCCATCTCGCGGCCCGTATCCGGCAGGCCAACGACCTCGTCGACGGCATGAACGCGCGGCTGGAGCGCGTGCGGACCGCGTCCAGGGTGGCCGTCCGGCTGGTCTGGCAGGTCTCCCCCGATCTGCCGCCGGGTACCAAGACCGCGCGGGATCTGCTGCTGAAGGATCCGGATCAGCTGACCGCCGAAGATCGCGTGTCGCTGCACAAGTTCTTCCGTGAGCGCGTCGAGCAGGCGAAGGCGGACGACACGGCGACCAGCTGGGAGCAGCAGCTCGCGCAGGTCTTCGACTACACGTCCTGGCACCGGTTCGTGGTCAAGGTGGACCGCGCGAACGGGGCGGGCTGGCAGCTGCTGACCAAGAAGCTGCACGGCGCGCTGTCCGGCGGGGAGAAGGCGATCGCGCTGCATCTGCCGCTGTTCGCCGCCGTCGCCGCGCACTACCAGGCCGCGCCCGAGGCGCCGAGGGTGATCCTGCTCGACGAGGTGTTCGTCGGCGTCGACACGACCAACCGGGGGCAGGTGTTCGGCCTGCTGTCCGAACTCGACCTCGACCTGATGCTGACGTCGGACCACGAATGGTGCACCTACGCCGAACTCGGCGGCGTCGGGATCCACCAGCTCATCACCGGCGGCGACGGTGACGACGCGGTCACCACGGCCCGGTTCACCTGGAACGGTCACGACCTCCTGCCCGCCGGGCATTAGCCTGAGCGGCCCCAAAGCCGGGCGCAGCGGGGTTCTTTCCGCCGTTCTTCCTTGTGCGGCGCGGGACCGCTCGCTACGTTCCTGCCGGTGGCTGTGCGGATCCAGGTGCTGGGCTCGCTGCGCGTCTGGCTGGCCGGGACGGAAATCGAGCTGGGCCCACCGGGTCGCCGTGCCGTCCTGGGTTTGCTCGTGCTCGCCGGCGGCGAGGCGATGTCCAAGCAGGAACTGGTCGACGCGCTGTGGGGCGGGCGGCCGCCGCGCAGTGCGGTGAACGTCCTCCAGACGCACGTCAAACACCTGCGGCGGCTGCTGGAACCCGGTCGTCCGGCTCGGTCCGGGAGCGAGATCCTGCCGCATGTCGGCGGCGGTTACGCGGTGCGCTGGGACGCCGTCGAGATCGACCTGCCCCACGTCCGCGGGCTCGTCGCCGAGGCGAACGACGCCCTGCGCGACGGCGAGACCGGCCGTGCCGCGGCGCTGTTCGGCGAGGCACTGCGCTGGTGGCGGGGCAGGCCGTTGGCCGATATCCCTTCGCTCGCAACGCATCCGAAGGTCTTGGCGTTGCAGGCGGAACGTCGTGCGCTGCTCGCCCGCTACGGCGACACGATGCTCGCGATCGGCGCCGCCGTCGAGGTGCTCGGCGACTTGGCCGAAGCCGCCGCGGATCAACCGCTCGACGAGCCCGCGCAGGCCCGATTGATCCGGGCGTACCACGGCGCGGGCCAGCGGGCGACGGCTTTCCGGCTCTACCAAGATGTTCGGCAGCGGCTCGTCGAGGAACTCGGCGTCGAACCAGGGCCGGAGCTCGCCGCGGCGCACGCCGCGCTGCTCGAAGACGAGGAACCGCTCCCGGCGCCGCGGTCCGCCGCACGCGTCCCGCGGCAACTGCCCGCCGAACCGTCCGGGTTCACCGGCCGGACGGCCGAGCTGTCCATTTTGGACCAATTGGTGCCACGCGCCGGAAGCACCGGTGGCGCGGTGGCGCTCGTGGCCGTCACCGGGCCGGCGGGGGCCGGGAAGACCGCGCTGGCCGTGCACTGGGGGCACCGGGTGAAGGACCGGTTCCCCGACGGGCAGTTCTACGCGAACCTGCGCGGCCATTCCACCGGTGCGCCCGCGACGGCGCTCGAAGTGCTCACCCGGTTCCTGGCCGCGCTGGACGTCCCCGCCGAACGCCTCCCCGCGGACACCGAGACCGCGTCCGCGCTGTACCGGACGCTGATGACCGACCGGAAAGCGTTGGTGGTGCTGGACAACGCCGTCGACGTCGATCAGGTCAGGCCGCTGCTGCCCGCGGGGCCGGGATGCCTGGTGCTGGTCACCGCGAGGGACCGGATGGCCGGGCTGGTCGCCCTCCACGGCGCCCGCCGGCTCACGCTGGGCATGCTCGAACCCGGTGAGGCGCTGGACCTTCTCGCCCGGGTACTCGGCCCCGAATGGGTCCGGGCCGAGCGCGAAGCGGCCGCCGAAGTGGCCGGGCTGTGCGCGTATCTGCCGCTGGCGCTGAGGATCGCCGCGGCCAACCTCGCGGAAGATCCCGGAAAAGGCATCGAGGACTACGCCATCGAGCTACGCAAGGGTAATCTGCTCGGCGCGCTGACCGTGCCGGGCGACGAGCAGATCGCCGTCCGGACCGCCTTCGATCTGTCCTACGCGGCCTTGCCCGCGGAAACGCGCCGGTTGTTCCGGCTGCTGAGCCTGGTGCCGGGCAACGACATCGGCGTCGAGGCCGTCGAGATCCTGACCGGCGCGGAGCGGGCGGGCCCGATGCTGGACACGCTCGCGAGCGCGCATCTCGTCGAACAGCACGCGCCCGGCCGCTACCACTTCCACGACCTGCTCCGCCGCTATGCCACCGACCGTTTGCTCGAATCCCCGGCGGAGACCGGATCCGCCCGGCGCCGCCTGCACGAGTGGTATCTACGGGGAGCCGACCAAGCGGCGAAAATCGTTTACCCGCACATGTTCCGCATGCCGCTTTCGGTGCCGGACGGGCCGGTTCCCGCCGCGGCCAAGGAGAACGCGGCGGAATGGCTGGAGACCGAACTGGGCAACCTCGTCGCCGTCGTCGAGGACGCTCCGGGGCCGGTGGCCTGGCTGCTGGCCGACTCGCTGCGCGGCTACTTCTGGCTGTCATCACGCCAGGTGGAGTGGCGAACTGCCGCCGGGGCCGCACTGGCCGCCGCTGAGGAGGACGGCGATCTCCGAGCACGCGTGTCCGCCCGATTCAGCCTGGCGGACCTGGGTTTCCGCCAAGGCCGGTACCGGGAGGCCGTCCGGCGACACACCGGCGCGCTCGTGCTCGCGCGTCGGGCCGGGTGGGTGGAGGCGCAGGCCGCGGTGCTCGGAAACCTCGGTTGCGTCTACTGGCAGTCGGGGCGGCTTCCGGCCGCCGCGGTGCGGTTCTCCCGGGGCCTGGAGCTGAGCAGACGCGCCGGAAGCCACGCCGGGGAAGCCGTCGCGCTGGGCAATCTGGGGCTCGTCCACTGGGAGATGGGCGATCTTGCCAGGGCGGCCGGGCACTATGTCCGCGCGCTGCGCCGGTATCGCGGGATCGGCTCGCGCTACGGGGAGGCGATCAACCTGTCCAACCTCGGGCAGGTGCAGCATGCCCGCGGCCGGGTCAGCGAGGCGGCAGGCCTGCTCGCCAAGGCCCTCGCGCTACACCGAGAGGCCGGGAACCGGGCCGGGGAAGCGGAAACCCTCGGCAGGCTCGCCTCGGTGTACTGCGATCTCGGCCGTCTCACCGACGCGCTCGACCACGCTCGCGAAGGGCTGCGGCTCGCGCGGGCGACCGGTGAACCACGCGGCGAGGGCGAGGCGCTCGTCGCGCTCGCGGGCGTGCATCAGCGCGTGGGCCATCGGCAGGACGCCGTCCGCCGGTACCGGCAGGCACTGGCCCTGCTGCGGGAGAGCGGCGATCGGTATCCCGAGATCGACGCGCTCATCGGGCTCGCCACCGCGACCGGCGACCTCGGGCAGGCCCGCCGGGCGCTCGCCCTCGCCGAGCGGGCGGGCTATCGCGCGTTGCGGGAACGAGCGGTGGCCGCGATCGAAGCGATCCTGCGGGCTTAAGCCGCGATGTCGCTGCTGGTGTCGTACGCGCCCGTCGGGTGGAAGTGGACGACGACCCACGGGTTGACGCCGTGTTCCTTGCCCGCGCCGTCCTGGCAGGAGAACTCGCTCATGTCGAACGCGCTCCACGCCTCGCTGTCCGGTGCTTTCGTCAGCGACTCCTCGATCCGGCCGGCCCAGCGACAGGCCGGACTGTGCACCCGCGCCGTCACCGCCGGCTCGGCCCAGCGGATCGTCCCGTCGTCCGCGCACCACGAAAGGTCGAACGTGTAGGTCCACCGGCCCGGGTCTTCGAGCACCACCGGCTTGATGACCTTGACGCCGGAAGCGCATTCCGGAGTTGCTTCAGCGGGCGCGGTGATCGTGAAACCGGAGCAAAGGATCATCGAGCAGGCAAGGACATTCTTGACTCTCATCGTTCCACTGTTCCGCCGGTCCTTCGCGCCCGCAAGCCGCCGGACGCCGGATCCAACCGACGTCCAATGCCCGTCCAGTGCCGCCGAATAGCTTGTGCTCGCACAGTTTCCGCTGAGGGGAGTACGGATGAGGGCACGACTCAAGAAGGTCATGACCGCGGTGGCCGTCACAGCGATGCTGGTCGCCGGGACCGCGACCGCCGCCTCGGCGCAGCCTGCCGGGCTGCGGGCGTTCGCGATCTCGTCGGACGGCAAGCTGATGGCCACCTACTGGACCGCCCAGCCCCAGGTCCTCGACTGGGTGCGGCTCGTACAGGGACTCACCTGCGGGGAGACCCGGCTGATCGGGATCGATTTCCGGGTACAGAACGGATTGCTGTACGGCGTTGGCGATAAAGGCTGTATCTACACGATCAAATTCCCGCCCGCGGCCCCCGACGTCGTCGTCACGAAGGTCTCGCAACTGAGCGTTCCGTTGTACGGCACGAACTTCGGCGTCGACTTCAACCCGGCCGCCGACCGGCTGCGGGTGATCAGCGACTACGGCCAGAACCTGCGGCACAACCTCGCCGACCACGTCACGGTCGAGGACACCATTCTCACCACTCCGCCGGCGGGCGGGCCGACCAGAGGCGTCACGGCCGCCGCCTACACGAACAACGACCTCAATCCCGACACCGCGACCACGCTGTTCGACATCGGCACGGTGACCGACCAGGTGCTCGTTCAGGCGCCAGCCAACGCCGGGTTCCTGAGCCCGACCGGCGCGCTCGGCGTCGACACCGGGCCGATCGCGGGTTTCGACATCTACAGCGACCTGACCAACGGCAAGACGACCTCGGTGAGCGCGTTCGCCGTACTCAACCCGGCCGCCGGGCCGTCGACGTTCCATTCGGTCGATCTGCTGACCGGCGCGGCGACGAAGATCGGCGACTTTCCTTTGCCTGTCGGGGATATCGCTGTCGCACTCGACACGAACTGAGCGGGGAACGCCGCTGTTTCGGTGTCCGGTCCTTGGCCGGGCACCGGGCAGTGGTGTTCATGTCGCAGCACACGATCGGCACGTCCAGGATTCCGCGGTTGCGTAACTCGGCGTAGATCTATCCCCACCGTCCAGATCGGCACCCAAGGCGATGTGGGCGGCTTATCGCGCACGGCGTGGCCATCGCGGACCTTCACGATCATCTCGTCAGCCACTTCAGACATAAGGTGATCAATAAGATCGGCGTCAACCACGTTCTCGGCAGTTCCCCACCGAATCCTCATTACCGAAAATCGGTAATCCCGCCCCGCGTCGTGAGGCCGGAAACTGTCGGTGGCCGGTCGTATGGTCGTGGGGTGGACACACATTCCGCGCCTGTGGCGCTACTCGAAAACCTCACCGGCCCCGAGCTGCTGGAAGCGGTGAACGCTGTCATCGATTCGTTGGACGACAAGGATTCCGTCGCGCTCGCGCAAGCGGCGTCGGCCGGTATTGCACGGCTGGAAGCGGTCCGGTTCCGGGCGCTGGCGCAGCTGAACCGACATCGCGACGGCGCCCGCAGCGTCACACAGGAGGTCGCCTTCGCGCTGTCTCTTGTGGACAATCATGCCGGTGCGATGGTCGCTGCGGCCGACGCGCTGACCACCCGCCTGCCGCGCACGCTGTCCCTGATGGACCAAGGAGAAGTGAGCGGCTTCGGCGCGATGAAGGTCGCCGCGGCCACCGCGTGGCTGTCGGACGAGGACGCCCGCACCGTCGATGCGCTCCTGGAAGATCGGCTACCAGGCAGGAACCCTGATCAGATCCGGAAAGCCGCCAACCACGCCGCGATCACCGTCGACCGCGAGGGCGCCGAAGCACGGGCCGAACGGCATCGCGAAGGCCGCCGCCTGACCTTGCGGCAAGGCGAAACGGGAGTGGCGTCGATCGAGGTCGAAGACGGGCCGGTCGAAAAAGTCACCGCAGCCTATCGGCGCATCGATCGGGAAGCACGGGCGCTCAAGACCGGTGAGGAGACTCGCACCCTGGAGCAGCTCCGCGCCGACGTCGCGCTCGACCTTCTGCTCGGCGGACAAGGCGGCACCAGTGAACGCACCGAAGTGTTCCTGTACATGGATCTGTTCACTTATCTTGGCCTCAACGACGATCCCGCGGAGCTCGCTGGACACGGCACTGTCCCCGCCGCGCTGGCCCGGCACATCGCCACCGGCCCGAACACCGTGCTGCGCCGCATCATCACGGACCCGCTGTCCGGGCAGGTCCTCGACCTCGGCCGGGACCGCTACCGCCCCAGCGCGGGCCTCGGCGAGTTCGTGCGGGTCCGGGACCGGGAATGCCGAAGACCCGGCTGCCACCGTCCTGCCCAGGCCTGCGATATCGACCATTCGCTGCCCTGGCAACACGGTGGCCATACCAACGCAGACGAACTGATCGACCTCTGCCGACGAGATCACCGCCTCAAAGACGAACCCGGCTGGACCTACCACCTCGCCGCCGACGGCACCCTCACCATCACCACCCCCACCGGACAGACCCACACCAGTACACCACCCCCGCTCCATCAACCCCGGCCGCCGGTGCCTAGCGCCGATGAACCGCCGCCGTTCTAGGCGGCGGTGCCGGAAAACGGCGACGTCCTTTCATGAGGGCGAATTCGCTAGCGGCGAGGGCCGCTCGTGAGCTGATCGTCCACCAGGTACCGAGCCGCAGCCTCCCGGCCTTGCCGAAAACCGGCGATAGCCCACCCACGCGGCGGCGGGCTGCAGACGCCGCGCGTCGCCGTACCCATCACGTAGCCGAAAACCGGCAACAGCCGTGCACACCTTGATCGTTCGCCAAGCACCGCACTGCAGCCCCAGCCTCGCCGGAAATCGGCAACAACCCGCCCACCCGACGGCAAGTTCTCCAGACACCGCGCGTCACCATGCCCGGCACATAGCCGAAAACCGGCCACAGCCGTGCACAACCCGACCGTTCACCAAGCACCGAACCGCAGCCCCAGCCTCGCCGAAAACCGGCGACAACCCACCTACACCACGGCAAGCTCTCCAGACACTGTGCCCCGTCGCCAAGAAACGGCGACATCCCGCTCACGCTCAGATCGATCACCAACCACCGAACCGCAACCGCCGGCCTCGCCGAAAATCGGCAACAACCCGCCCACCAGACAGCGATTCCCCCAGATACCCCGCGGCCACAGCGATCCACCAGCCAAGAACCACACAGCCCATCGCAAACCGCCCCACGGGAATCCACCCACGGTCTGAGCCCGAAGACCGGCCCCTGATCCGATCCGCACCACCACCAAGCGCGGCAGGCTCACCGGGTATGGAAACCGACTACGTCTTCCCCGGCCGCCGCGTCGCCGCGGTCTCGATGGTCCTCGGCCCGGTCCTGCTGCTCACCGGAACGCTGCTCAGGTCGCCCTTCGACTTCTTCTTCCCGAGCCAGCTCAAAGCGATGAGCGTGCATCCGACGCTGATGACCGCCGCGTACACGTGTTTCCTCGCGGGCAATGTCCTGCTGTGGCCCGCGATCGTCGCGCTCGCCACGAAGATCGGCCGTACGAAACCCGCGCTGGCCGCCTGGGGCGGCCTGTTCGTCCTTTTTGGACTTTTCGAGCGCACCTTCCACGCGGGGATCGACCAGGCGGCACTGGGACTCGCCGAACGCCGCGGCGCCGGGTTCGCCGAGAGCGTGGTCAGCGAGTCGTATCAGGACCTGCATCTGTTCAGTTTTCTGTCGTTCACGATCATGTTCGGCTGGTACGTGCTCGCTTTCGCCGCCTATCGGGCGAAAGTGCTGGGCGTCGCCGGGTCGATCGGGATGGCGACGATGGGGCTTCTGCCGCTCGGCGTTCTGAAAGGTACCGAATTCGTGTCGATCATCGGCACCGCCGGACTTTGTGTCGCGTTGGTTCCGGCCGGTATCCGGGCATTACTGGAAAGTCCCAAACCGAGCCGCCGGACGATGCTGTTCACGGCGATCGCCGTTCCGCTTCTCGGCGCGCTCGCCTTCGTGAGCGCGCTGGGCTGAGTTCAGGCCAGCCGCGCGGACGTTTTCCCTTTTCTGTCACCGGATTCGTGTTCGCGCCCCGCCGGGAGACAGCTCATCAGCAGCACGACACCGACCGCACCGAGAAGCATGTGCCCGGCGAGGATGCACAGCCCACAGAATCCGATCCACAATGAGATCTTCATTCTCAGAGGGTAGTGCCGTTTCCGCGAGCGGGGCCCGAACTTGGGAAAGACTTAAGGTCTCCTTTGGGCAAAGGGTCTGTCCGGAGTACGCGCGTAATACACCACCAGCGATACCGTCGCGGCGAGGAAGACCACCTGCATCAGGCTGCGCGGCACCAGTTCGTCCATCGTCGAAGTCACCGGCCCGTGCAGCGCCTTGTACACGTTCGCCGGGAACATCCCCAGCAACAACAGCGTCAGCCCGGCGGACGCCCACGGCGCCGTCCGCGACCACAGAACGCCCGCGGCGCCCGCGAGTTCGAGGACGCCGGTGACGGTCACCAGCAGTCCGGGCGCGGGCAGCGCGGGCGGAACCATCGCGACGAGTTCCTCGCGCATGCCGATGAAATGCGCGAGGCCGGTGGTGACGAACAGTGCCGCAACGCCGCCGCGCACCGCGACGGGCCAGGGCTTGAATCGCTGGACGCCGAAGACGCCCAGCAGGAACAACGTCGCCGTGACGGCGATCAGCATCAGTACGGGTGCGAGACCGGGATCCATGACCATGCCTTCCGACCAAGTGAATCTTTCCACTGACAAGATGCGCTGTTGCGGGCCATCTTGTCAATGGCTAGATTCATCGGCATGAGTCCGTACCACCACGGCGACCTCCGCCGGGCCGTGCTCGACGCCGCCGTCGCGGCCATCACCGAACACGGCCCGGCGGGGATCAGCCTCCGCGACCTCGCCCGGCGCGCGGGGGTCTCGCATGCCGGGCCGGTGCACCATTTCGGCGACAAGGCCGGGGTGCTGACCGCGCTGGCGGCCGAGGGGTTCGACCTGCTCGCGGACGCGCTCGCGGCCGAGAGCGATCGGGATTTCGTCGAGGTCGGGGTGGCGTACGTGCGCTTCGCGATCGAGCATCGCGCGCATTTCGAGGTGATGTTCCGCCCCGAACTCCACCGCGAGGACGACACGGCGCTCACCGCCGCCCGTGACCGCGCCGGAGCCCTGCTGACCAGCGGCGCGGCATCGGTCAGCGACGACGCGATGGCCGGCGTCGCCGCGTGGTCGCTGATGCACGGCTTCGCGAACCTGTGGCTCACCGGCGCGCTGCGCGCCGAGCTTCAGGAGGATCCGGACACCGCCGCCCGCGCGATCGCCAGGATCCTTTTTCCCTGATCAGACCTGCGCCGTGGGCATCACGGTGACCTGCTGCAGGTTCACCCGCGCCGGGAGCGAGGTCAGGAACGCCACGGTCTCGGCGATGTCCTCGGGCTTCAGCCAGGTCAGCGACTCGCGCACGCCGTCCAGCCACCGCAGAGCGCCGGCGTCGGTGACGTGACCCTGCAGTTCGGTCTCGACCAGGCCCGGCTCGATCGCCGCGACCCGAACGCCCTTCGGCCCGAGGTCGGCGCGAAGGTTCTTCGACAGGTGCGTCACGTAGGCCTTCGAGGCGACGTACACGGCGAAGGACGGGAAGACGGCCTGCGCGCCGATGGACGAGGTGTTCACCAGGTCCGCGACGCCCTTCTCGTCCGCCGAAGCGACGAGATGCGGGACGAACGCGCCGATCGCGTTCATCAGGCCCGTCAGGTTGACGTCGATCATGCGCTGCCAGTCCTCGGTGGCGAGTTCGTCGATCGGCGCGGCCAGCATCACGCCGGCGTTGTTGAACAGGAGGTCCGCGCGGCCCAGTTTCGCTTCGACCTCGGCCGCCGCGGCCCGCATCGCCGCGGCGTCGGCGACGTCGACGGCGAGCACGAGCGCGGTACCGCCGTCGGCCTCGATCTCCTTGGCCAGCGTTTCCAGCCGGTCCGCCCGGCGGGCGATCAGCGCGACCGAAGCACCGGAGGCGGCGAGCCGCCGAGCGGCCGCCTCGCCGATCCCGCTGGACGCTCCGGTGACGACGGCGACCCTGTTCGCGTGCGAGTTCGTCATTTGCGTTTCTCCTAAGTGGACTCGTTCACGAGGTGACGAGTCCAGAAAACCGGGCTTTCCCAGGAGCTGGCACGGTCTGTTCAGCCTGGGTCCGGCAGTACCAGTCAGCAGTACCGATCAAGGCGGGCACGGAACTGTTACGCGCTCATCGAGTTCCGCGGACACCGACCGGCCAGCGTGATCCGTATGCGAATCCGATCCCTCGCGCTCGCGCTGGCCTTGATGACGGCTACCGCGGCCCCCGCGTCGGCCGTCATCGGCGGCACCGAGTCCACCAGGCCCTACGACTTCATGGTCTCGCTCCAGTACGACTCGCCCCGCCCGGACGGACACCGGTGCGGGGCGGTGCTCATCGCGCCCCAATGGGCGGTCACGGCCGGGCATTGCGCCAACACCCCGACCGGTTCGACGGCCGGGGTCCCCCGCGGCTGGAAGGTCCGCGTCGGTTCGCTGGACACCACCACCGGCGGCGAAGTCACCGAGGTCGACAAGTTCTACCGGCGCCACAACTCCTACAACCCGGCCGGCGAGGACATCGCGGTCCTGCATCTGCGAAACCCCGTGCGCGCCAAGCCCATCCGGCTCGCCGGCGCCACTCCCGCCGACGGCACCCCGGTCCGCATCCTCGGCTGGGGCGCGGCCGCGACCGGTTGCGACGACTTCAAGGACCCGAAGTGTTTTCCGAGCAAGCTGCGTGAAGCGGACACCGAGATCGTGCCGCTCGACCGGTGCTGGGACGACGACGGGCACACCCTGCCGTTGTGCGTCGGCCGCGCCGAGCCGCCCGTCGGCCCGGGCACGACGGACTCCGGCGGACCCGCGTTGATCCGTTCGGGCGACGGCTGGGCGCTGGCCGGAACGGTCATCGGCCCCGGCATCAGGGGCGCCGACTTCCCCGACATGTACACCGACGTCTCGAAGAACGCCGCTTGGATCAACGGCATCGTGACCGGCACCGACGTTCCCCCGGACACCCCGGTCCCGAACGTGGAGGGCACGGCCGCGGTGGGCGAGTGCAAGGGCGCGGTGGTGCGTGCCGCCACCGCGCGTCCCGAAGACCCGGCGCTGGCCCTGACCAACGGCCACTGCGTGCCGAGCGGGCGGCCCGCACCGGGGAAGGCCCTGGTCGACCGGCCCGCCGATCTGCCCCGTCCGGTCACCATCGCCGACCGGGAGGGCTATCCGAAGACCAGTGCCCGCGCCACCCGGCTGGTCTACGCGACGATGACCGGCACCGACATCGCGCTCTACCGGCTGGACAAGACCTACGCGCAGCTGGCGAGGGAAGGCGCGAAGGTCTTCCGGCTGACCACCACCCCGATGCGCGCCGGAGACCGGCTCCTCATGGCCTACTCCAGCAGCAGGCCGAGCTGCACCGTGGAGGCCGTGGTGCCGCACCTGCGAGAGGCGGGATACCAGCAGGACGACGCGGTTCGCTACGCCCCGAGCGACACCTGCGTGAGCGGGCCCGGCTACTCCGGTTCCGTGCTGCTGTCCCGCGACGGGAACACGGTCATGGGCATCAACAACACCCACAACCGTGACGGCGAGCGCTGCACCGAAGGCAACCCGTGCGAGGTCGGCCGGAACGGGACCGTGAAGGCGTTGAAGGGCCGCAGCTACGGCCAGCAGGTCCACCGGATCGCGGCCTGTCTCACCCAGGGATCCCGGCTCGACCTGCGACGATGTGGCCACGAAAAATAATTCCCGCCGGCTGTCGAATCGGCGGGACGCTCTTCGTGTAGGTGATGACAAGCCGCTCCGACTTCAGGAGGACGCCATGACCCAGTACCTGATCAGCCTGTACCAGCCCGACGGTCCCGTTCCGCCGCCGGAGTTCCTGGAGCCGATCGCGCGCAAGATCCAGGCGCTCGACGACGAGATGAAGGCCGCGGGTGTCTGGGTCTTCGCCGGCGGTCTCCACCCGCCGACCACGGCGACCGTGCTGCGGGCCAAGGAGAACGGCGAGATCGCGATGACCGACGGCCCGTACGTAGAGGGCAAGGAACATCTCGGCGGTTTCACCATCCTCGAGGCGCCGGATCTGGACGCCGCGCTCGAATGGGCCAAGCGGGTCACCGAGATCACCTACCTTCCGGTCGAGGTCCGGCCGTTCCAGGGCGACGAAGGTCCTTCGTGCGTGTGACCACCGAGGAAATCGGACGCGTTTTCACCGAGGAGTACGGCCGCGCCGTGGCCGTGCTGGTCCGGGTCTTCGGCAGCATCGACATCGCCGAGGAAGCCGTCCAGGACGCCTTCGCCGAGGCGGTGGACCGCTGGCCGTCCAGCGGTCCACCGCCCAGCCCCGCGGGCTGGATCATCACGACCGCCCGCAACAAGGCCATCGACCGGTTGCGCCGGGAAGCCGCGCGCGACGACAAGCACGCCCAGGCCGCGCTGATCAGCGCGAGCGACGAACCGGTGGAGGAGGGTCCCGTGCGTGACGACCGCTTACGGCTGATCTTCACCTGCTGCCACCCCGCGCTGGCCATCACCGCGCAGGTCGCGCTGACGCTGAAACTGCTGGGCGGGCTGACCACCGGCGAGATCGCGCACGCGTTCTTCGTCCCCGAAACGACGATGGCGCAGCGGCTGGTCCGGGCGAAGGGCAAGATCCGCGCCGCGAAGATCCCGTACCGCGTCCCGGACGACGCCGACCTGCCGGACCGGCTGCGTTCGGTGCTCGCCGTGATCTACCTCGTGTTCAACGAGGGGTACACGGCCACGTCGGGCGATCGGCTGGTGCGGGAAGACCTGTGCGCGGAAGCGATCCGGCTCGGCAGGCTGCTGACCGCCCTCATGCCCGACGAACCGGAGGCCACCGGGCTGCTGGCGCTGATGCTGCTCACCGAGTCGCGCCGCGCGGCCCGCACCGGTGCGGACGGCGAGGTCGTGCTGCTGGCGGAGCAGGACCGGTCGCGGTGGGACCGCGAGCTGATCACCGAAGGGCAGGCGCTGGTCCGTGCCTGCCTGCGGCGGAACCAGCCGGGGCCGTACCAGATCCAGGCGGCGATCAACGCCGTCCACAGCGACGCCGCCGACGCGGCGAGCACGGACTGGTCGCAGATCGTCCAGCTGTACGACCTGCTGCTGGCGGCGAATCCGACGCCGATCGTCGCGCTCAACCGGGCCGTCGCGGTCGCCGAAGTGGACGGCCCCGAAGCGGCCCTCGCCGTGATCGACGGCCTCGAACTGGCGGAATACCACCTGTACCACGCCATCCGCGCGGATCTGCTGCACCGCCTCGACCGGCCGGAAGAATCGGCGCGGGCCTACGAAGCCGCGATCGCGCGAGCGGAGAACAGCGCCGAACGGCGGCTGCTGGAACGGAAACTGGCCGCGGTCAGTCCGTGATCAGCCGCGCCGGGCCGGGCCCCTTGGCGGCGAGGACGTCACCGGGGTTCACCAGCACGCACTGCTCGAAGGACAGGCAGCCGCAGCCGATGCATTCGGTGAACCGGTCCCGCATGCATTCCAGCTGCTCGATGCGCTTGTTCAGCTCGGCGCTCCAGCACTGGGAAGCCCGCTGCCAGAACGCCTGGTCCGGCGCGGCGCCCTCCGGCAGGAAGTCGAGCACGCCGCCGATCACCTCCAGCGGGATGCCGAGATGGTGCGACGCGCGGATGAACGCGACGAGACGAAGCGCGCTGCGGGGGTAGCGGCGCTGGTTCCCGCTGGTCCGCCTGCTGCTGATGAGGCCCTGGCGTTCGTAGAACCGCAGGGCGGAGGTGGCGACGCCGCTGCGCCGGGACAGCTCGCCGATGGTGAGTTCGGACGGCAGTTCGGACATGGTCACGATCCTAGCTTGACTTGAACCCTTGTTTAAGTTTCATGCTGGAGCCATGACAGCACAGGGGACCTCCGAAATGACCATCCACAAGGGACATTGGCCGACACCGGACGGGGCGACGGTCGTGGTGGCGCGGGAATGGCCGGACGCCGACGCGGCGCGGGCGGCCTTCAAGAGCCACGAAGGACTCGTTTCCTTCACCGCGTACGAAGGCATCGATCACGACGGCGCCTTCACCTACGAGCAGTGGACCAGCGAAGACGCCATCCAGGGGCTGGACGGCGCGCCGGTCTTCCGCCTCTACCGCGGACAGCGCGGCGAGGGCGCGCCTGGCTGCCTCGTGATCGTCTCGGTCGAGTTCGAAGGGCCCGACGAGCGGCGGCAACGCGACTGGATCGACCTCGTCTTCGAAGCACTGGCGTCCGAACCCGCGCGTCCCGAAGGCGGGATCTCGGGGTTCTTCCACGTGAGCACCGACGGGAGGAGGGTGCTGAACTACGCCGAATGGGCCAGCGCGGACGCACACCGCGCCGCGCTCGCGGCCCCCGGCGCCGACGGGATCGGGACGACGGATGTGTGGAAGAAGGTGCAGACCTACCCGGGGATGTCGGGCGGGTCGGTCAAGCGGTACCGCCCGGTCTTCTCGGCGGTGGCGGCATGAAGCCGATCCTGGTCGCCGGCGCGACGGGCAACGTCGGCTCGCAAGTAGTCGGCCAATTGCGGGCGCGAGACGTCCCGGTCCGGCCGCTGAGCCGGAACCCGCCGGCCGATGGCGTCCGCGGTGACCTGGCGAAACCGGAAACGATCGCACCGGCGCTCGACGGCGTCGACACGGTGTTCCTGATGCTCAACGGTTCCGCCGAGGCGCTGGTGCCCACGGTGTCGCTGCTCGGGGAACGGGTGAAGCGCGTGGTGTTCCTGTCCTCGGGCGCCGTCGACGATTCCCTGACGGAGCAGGACAACGCCATCGGTGCTTGGCATCGCACGGTCGAGGAGGCGATCGAGGCCGCGGGGCTGGACTGGACTTTCCTGCGGCCGCACGGATTCGCGGCCAATACCCTCGGCTGGGCGCCGTCGATCCGCGCGGACGGCGTCGTCCGCGGCGCGTACGGCGAGGCGTCGATGCCGCTGATCCACGAGAAGGACATCGCCGCGGTGGCCGTCGAAGCGCTGACCGGCGACGGCCACGCGGGGGCGAAGTACGTGCTCACCGGCACCCGCCCGATGACGCAGGCCGAGCAGGTCCGGATCATCGGCGACGCCGCGGGCCGTCCGGCGCGCTGGGAGGAGATCCCGCTCGACGAGGCACGCGCCGAGTTGCTCACCAAGATGCCGAACTTCATCGTCGACACGATGCTGGGCGGCTTCCGTGGGCTGGTGACGAAACCGGGCGAGGTCACCTCCACCGTCCAGGACGTCACCGGCAGGCCGGGGCTGGACTTCGAGGTCTGGGCGGCCGAGCACGCCGCGTCGTTCCGCTAGACTCGGCTTCGTGTCGACACCGGTTCATGCCGCGGTGGTCCACTAACCGCCGTTCCTGACAACACCCCCACGAAGCCCGCGGGGTCTCTTCGCCGCGGGCGAAAACAGGAACGGAAACATGAACCCCCAGTCCATAATGGACGGTGGTCGGCGCTGGCTGACCACCGTCGGCACGAACATGCCCCGCACCGTCGTGACGATCGACGATCGCGTCACCGCCGACGAGGCGTTCCGGCTCGCCGCGGCAGGCACCGGGCTCGCCTGGCACGGCGACTTCCCCGGCGCGCGGAACCTTCTCGCCGCGATGTCCCGGCGCTGCGGTATCGCGGCCGGGAAACCCTTCCGGGACCAGCGGAACCATCGGGCGCGCCGGGCGCGGATCCTCGGCAGGCTGCTGGTCCCGCTGGACCCCGGCCACGTCCTGCCGTTGCGCCGCGGGCCGGACGTGCGCGAGGCCTGCGCCGAGGTCTTCGGACCTTCCGAAACCCCGTCGCTGGTTTCCTTGCGTGAGCTGCTGGGCGTCATCGGCGCGCACGAATGGCGGCTGAAGGGCGTCGAAATCCCGGCACTCGGCGCGAAAATCCATCCGCATCACGGGGTCTTCTCCCCCGTCCGCGGCGAGTACGTCGACCTGGTGGCGCGAACTCCCTTGCCCGCCAAGGAACTGGCGTTCGACATCGGCACCGGCACCGGCGTGCTCGCCGCGGTCCTCGCGCACCGGGGAGTCGAACACGTGGTGGCGACGGACAACGAGCCGCGCGCGCTCGCCTGCGCGCGGGAGAACTTCGAGCGCCTGGGTTTCACCGGAATCGAAACCCTCGAAACGGACGTGTTCCCGCCCGGACGCGCGCCGCTGGTCGTCTGCAATCCGCCGTGGCTGCCCGCCAGGGCGCACACCCCGCTCGAACGCGCCGTCTACGACCCGGGAAGCCGGATGCTCAAGGCGTTCCTCGACCGGCTGCCCCGGCATCTCGAACCCGGCGGGGAGGCGTGGCTGATCCTGTCCGACCTCGCCGAACTGCTGGACCTGCGCACGCGCGGAGAACTCCTCACCGCGTTCGAGCGGTCCGGCCTCGAAGTCGTCGGCAGGGAGGAAATCCGGCCGAGGCATCCGCGCGCCGACCCGAAGGAGATCACCTCGCTGTGGCGGCTCACAGCCCGAGCAACGCCCGTGCCTGACTGATGAACACGCGGGCGGCGGGGCTGACCGGCCCCTCCGTCCGCCAGGCCAGCGCCAGTTTCGCCCGCAGGCCGGCGGGCCGCGTGATCTCCATGGCGTGCAGTTCCGTGTAGTGCGTCGCCAGCGACATCGGCACCACGGCGACGCCGAGCCCGCGTCCGACCAGTTCGGCGACGACGTTCGGGTCGCCCGCCTCCAGCGTCACCCGCGGCTGGGCGCCGTCGGCGAGGAACGCCGCGTCGACGATCGCGCGCATGCCGGTGCCCTTCGGCAGACTCACCAGGGAACGGCTTTCCAGCTCCGACAGCGTGATCGTGGCCTGCCCGGTGAGCGGATCCTCCGGTCCGGAGACGGCGACGAGCGGCTCGTCGAGGACGACCTCCAGGCCGATCCCCGGCGGCGGCTCGCCGGAGACCCCGATCAGCGCGACGTCGAACCGGCCGTCGGCGACCCCCGCGAGCAGGACGTCGGAGGTCGCCTCGGCGAGCGTGATGTCGACCGCCGGGTGACGCTCGTGGAAGCGCGCGAGCAGATCCGGCAGGTTGACCGGGCCCCGCGAGGACACCATGCCCATCGCGACCTGGCCGCGGACCAGGCCGGTGAGATCGTCGACCGCCTGCCGCACCCCGGCGACGGCGGCGAGCGCGGCCCGCGCGTGCGGGAGCGCGGCGGCGCCGACCTCGGTGAGCCGGACCGCTCTGGCCGACCGGTCGAGCAACGGCTGCCCGAGTTCGCGTTCGAGACGGCGGATCTGGGCGCTGACCCCGGGCTGCGCCACGTGCAGCCGCTCGGCGGCGCGGGTGAAGTTCGCTTCCTCGGCCACCGCGACGAAGTATTCGAGCTGACGCAGTTCCATAACCGATGATTCTAGTTACCAGACAAACCAGATCTTGGACTTCTGCCCGAATCGGGCTCACGCTGGTGGCATGACCACGATGCTCCGCTCCGGCGACCCGGATTACGACAACGAACTCGCCGGTTTCCAGACCGCAGTGCCCCGCCGTCCCGACGTCATCGTGCCCGCCGCGTCGGCCGCCGACGTCGTCGAGGCCGTCCGTCACGCCGTCGAGCACGACCTCCCGATCGCCGTCCACTCGACGGGGCACGGCGTGGGCGTCCCCTTCGAGGGTGGCGTCCTCGTCACCACTCACCGGATGACCGGGATCCGGATCGAAGACGGTGTCGCACGGGTCGACGCGGGCGTGCGCTGGGGTGCGGTCATCGAGGCGGCCGCGAAGCACGGGCTCGCGCCGCTGAGCGGCTCCTTCCCCGGCGTCGGCGTCGTCGGCTACACCCTCGGCGGCGGGTTCAGCCTGATCGGCCGCAAGTACGGTCTGGCCGCCGACCAGGTGACCGCGATCGAGGTCGTCACCGCCGACGGCGAACTCCGCCGCGCCACCCCGGACACCGAAAGCGACCTGTTCTGGGCGCTGCGCGGCGGGCGTGACAACTTCGGGATCGTCACCGCGCTGGAGTTCCGCCTCGTCCCGGTCACCCGGCTGTACGGCGGCAGCCTGCAGTTCGGCACCGAATCGCTGGCCGCGGTGCTCCGCGCCTGGCGGGACTGGGCGGCCGAGATGCCGCGCGGGATGACGTCGTCGCTGGGCATGGTTCCGATGCCGGATCTGCCGATGGTGCCCGAGCCGCTGCGCGGGCAGCACGTCGCGCAGATCCGGGTCGCCTATCTCGGTGACGCCGCGGAGGGCGAGCGCCTCGTCGCCCCGCTGCGTGCCGCCGCCCCGCTGCTGGGTGACACGCTCGCCGAGATCCCGTTCACCGAATCGGGCAAGATCGCGAACGAGCCGCCCTTCCCGCACGGCTACCGCGCCGACAACGCCACCGTGTCCGAGCTCAACGACACGATGCTCGACGCGATCCTCGAACACGCCGGCCCGGACGCCCCGGTGCCGACCGTCCTCCTGCTGGACCTGCTCGGCGGCGCGCTGTCCGACGCACCCGAGCACCCTGGCGTCGGCTGGGACCGTGACGCGAGCTTCACCGTCCGGGCGCTGTCCGTGGTGGACGACGCTTCGATCGCCGAGATCCGGAGCGCGCACGCGAAGCTGTTCGACGCGCTGAAGCCCTGGTCGACCGGCAAACTGCTGACCTTCGTCTACGGCGAGAGCGGGGCGGGCGAGGAAGCGTCCAAGGTGTACTCCCCGGCCGATCTGCGGCGGCTCGCCGAGGTCAAGGCGGCCGTCGATCCGGCGAACCGGTTCCGGCTGACGCATAACGTCGAACCGGCGCGTGACGCTGGGTGATCTCCGAAAATCGCAGGTAGCAGGCCTCGACACGGGGCGAAGGCGCAGTGAACGGCACCCGTATACTTCCGGGCCGATACCGCCATTAGGGGGCACTGTGCGCACTTTGGACCATGACGAGTTCCTCGCCATGCGCCGGTTCCCCGCGCTCGACGGCCTGCGCGCGATCGCGGCCACGATCGTGATCCTCTTCCACTTCGCCGGTCCGAAGTGGAGCTGGCTGTCCGGCTGGGTCGGTGTCTACATCTTCTTCGTGCTGTCCGGTTTCCTGATCACGACGCTGCTGCTGCGTGAACAGGACCGGACCGGCCGGATCTCGCTTTCGGCCTTCTACCTGCGGCGCGTGTTCCGCATCCTGCCGCCGTACCTGGTGATCCTCGGCGGGATCATCGTGTTCGTCTGGCTGCGCGGCGAGTTCTTCACCCGCGAGTTCCCGCACGCGCTGAAGTACTACCTGACCTTCTTCAACGAGTTCCTGCCCGGCAGCAAGCCGAACGGCGCGGACAACTTCTTCAGCGGCTCGTGGACGCTCGGCATCGAGGAGAAGTTCTACCTCGTCTGGCCGTTCCTGCTGGTGGTCGCAGGCGCGGTCGGGCTGGCCGCGGCCTGGCGCAAGCTCGCGCTGGCCTTCGCCGCGTTCGCCGTGATGGCCGGGCTGGTGGGGGTCACCGGCGGCTGGGTCCCCGGGCCGAACGTGCCGATCTACGAGTCGACCGTGCACTACGCGATCCTGCTGATCGGCTGCGTGCTGGCGGTCGCGATGCACTACCGCCGGTCCTACGCGGTGGTCAAACCGCTGACCCATCCGCTCGCGGCGATCCCGGTGTTCGGCGCGTTCGCCGTGCTGCACGTCAACATGGAAAGCCTGTGGCGGGAGAGCGGCAGCAACCTCGGGCTGCTGATCGCCTACGGCCTCCTCTCCGCGCTGCTGCTGGTCGTGCTCGTGTCCCCGGGGCCGCTGCGGTGGCTGCTGGCCACGAAGGTGATGCGGTTCGTCGGTGAGCGCTCGTACTCGCTCTACCTGCTGCAGGGCCCGGTGCACTTCGTGGTGGTCGAGGCGATCCCGCCGCTGGGCCAGCACCGGATGATCAGCGCGCTGACCGTGTTCGCGGTCGGGCTCGCGATCGCGGACCTGATCCACCGCTGGGTCGAGCAGCCCATGATCCTCGTCGGCAAGAAGCTGATCGCGCGCCGGCAGGAGCGCAAGGCGCTGCGTGCGGCCGAGGCCGAACTCAAGCGCCCGGAAGCCGTCGAAGCCGGAGCCCGCTGACCTTCCGCGTTTCGTCCTCTGGATGCGGTAGTCGCGCGTGCAAGTACCGCATCCAGAGGACTGGATGCGGGGTGGGTCAGCGCGAGATGGTGACGATCGGGATCACCCGGTCGGTCTTCTTCTCGTAGTCGGCGAAGCCCGGCATCAGGCTGACCATCTTCGCGTACAGCCGGTCACGCTCGGCGCGGTCTTCGAGCACGACGGTCGCGGTCGCGTCGAACTTCTCCGTGCCGACCTCGATGGTGACCTTCGGGTTCGCCAGGATGTTGTGGTACCAGGCCGGGTTCTTGTCCGCCCCGGCGTACGACGCGGCGACGACGTACTTGCCGTCCTCCTCCGCGTACGCGAGCGGCGACGTGCGAGGCTCGCCGCTCTTCGCCCCGATGGTGGTGAGGAGCAGCAGCGAGCCGCCCTCGAACGGGCCGCCCACCTTCCCCTCGTTCTCGCGGAACTCCTTGATGATGTTCTTGTTCCAGTCGAGCGCTTCGGACAACTCTTCCTCCAGTGTCGATCTTCTCGTTACCGAGGCTACTCAGCCTTCACGGGCCTTGCGGCGCTGTTCTTCGGCGCGCTCCCGGCACTTGCGCAGGAATTCTTCGTCGTCCGCGGCGCTCGTCGCGGCGAAGCGGCCCGGCCGGTCGTACTCCGGGAACGACGGCGTCTCCCGTTCGAAGCGGCCGCGCGGGGCGCGGGCGGCATGCTGCGGGCGCCCGGCGACCAGCCAGACGATCGAGCCGATCAGCGGGACGAGCAGCACCAGCAGCAGCCACATCCCCTTGGGCATGTTGCGGCACGATCCCTCGTCCGTGGTGATCACGTCGACGATGCAGAAGATCCACAGACCGAGCGTGAGAACGCCGAAGAAACCATTGAAATACAGCATCGAAAGACTCCCCAGTTCCAGATGACCGGGGTAAGTCTTAGCACAGGAGGGCGTCGAGAATTCCCGCGGCCACTTGCCGCGCCTGCGTTTCCCCGGGGCACCGCTTGGGCCCTGCTCCGAACGGACGTTCCGCCAGGTCCACCTCGACCACTTCGCCGCCGGACCACCGCCGGGTGACCCGGACCGGTGGATCGTCACGCAGGACCCGGTCGAGCAGATCCTCGACGTCCTCACCGGGCAGGTGGGCGGCCAGCGCCTTGCCGAGCAGCTTGGCCGTGGCGTCACAGGCCTGCACGAGGAGCCCGATCCGCGCGGCCGTCCGCTCGTCGACTTCGCCGCAGGCTTCGATCAGCCGCCGCACGGCCTCCTCGGCGTCGGCCCCGATCTCCGTGTGCGGATGGTAGGCGCCGGAAACCGTCGCGACGTCGCGGGAAACGTCCGGCAGGCCGAGTTCGGCGGCCAGCACGGCCACCGGAACCGTCCACAAGGTGCGTTCGACCGGGCCGTCCCGCATCTCGCTCGCGAGCGCGAAAGCCTTGTCCCGCAGGGATCCCATCGGCGCGAGCTCGGCGAGCACCAGCGCCCGCCGCCGCGGGTGGTCCTCCGGGCGGCTGAACCGGGCGACGTTCGCCCGCAACCACCGGACTCCTCCGGGTTCGACGTCCTGGGGCACCGGCGGGACAGGGGCTTCGATCAGTGGATCGTCCATACCGTGACGCTAAGTGCGGAACGCTTCGGTCACGGCCGAAACGTGAGCTCATCGTCGTTGTTATGGTGACCGGGTGACGGCCGTGTCGGAGGCAACCGAAGTCGACGGCGCGGGGCGGACGGCGCAACCGCGCCAGCTCATCGTGACCGTGTACGGCCTCTACTCACGAGGCGAGGGCGGCTGGCTCTCCGTCCGTTCCCTGATCGACCTGCTGGCCGGTGTGGACGTCGAGGAACCGGCGGTCCGGTCGTCGATCTCCCGGCTGAAACGACGCGGCATCCTTTCCGCGGTACGCCGGAACGGGGCCGCGGGCTACGAACTTTCCGAAACCGCGCTGGCGATCCTGCGCGAGGGCGACGAGCGGATCTTCCGCCGCGAACGCGCCACCCCCGGCGACGGCTGGCTGCTCGCGGTGTTCTCCGTCCCGGAAGCCGAACGGCACAAAAGGCACGTTCTTCGCACGCAGCTCGCCCGGCTCGGCTTCGGGACGGCGTCGTCCGGGGTCTGGATCGCGCCCGCGCATCTGCGGGACGCGACCTCCGACATGCTGCGACGGCTCGAACTCGAGGGGTACGCCGATCTCTTCCACGCCGAGCACCTCGCGTTCGGCGACGTGCGGGAGAAGATCCGTGACTGGTGGGACCTCGACCAGCTCGAGTCGCTGTACACCGCCTTCCTCGACGAACACGCCGCCGCGCTCCGGCGCTGGCAGCGGCGCAAGACCACGGACGAGGCCGAAGCGTTCGCCGACTACGTCCGCGTGCTGACCGACTGGCGGCGGCTGCCCTACCTCGACCCCGGCCTGCCCGCCGAACTGCTGCCGCCGGGCTGGGCGGGGATCCGGGCGGCGGACCTGTTCTTCACGCTGCACGCGCGGCTGGGCGAGGCCGCGGCCGCCCACGTCTCGCGCACGCTGCCCTAGACCACCGCGAAGCCCTGCACCTCCACCAGCGCCTCCGCGTCCCACAGCCGGCTGACGCCGATCCCCGCCATCGCGGGGTACTCGCTCCCGGCCAGCCGTTTCCACACCGCGCCGATCTCGCGCGCGTGGGCACGGTAGTCGTCCATGTCGACGATGTAGATGGTCACGCTGCACAGGTCCGACGGTTTCCCGCCCGCCGCGCGCAACGCGGTGAGCAGATTGGACAGCGCGCGTTCGAACTGCTCGACCACGCCGTCGCCGACGATGCGGTTCTCCTCGTCCAACGCCGTCTGACCGGCGAGGAAGACGAATCTCCCGGTCGCGGCGACCGCGTGCGAGAAGCCGGAGGGACGGCCGAGCCCGGGCGGGTTGATGCGCTCCATACGGGTCACCATATCCCGTATCGTTGACGGTCGTACATACCGCGACATACCCTGAGCGACGTGCGTATCGCGGTGTTAGGCGGCGGCCCGGCGGGGCTCTACTTCGCCACGCTGGCGAAACAGCTCCATCCCGATCACGAGATCACCGTCTGGGAGCGCAACGCGCCCGACGACACCTTCGGCTTCGGGGTGGTGTTCTCCGACGAGACGCTCGGCGGGATCGAACACGCCGATCCGGTGATCCACTCCGCCATGCGCCGCGAGTTCGCGCGCTGGGACGACATAGACGTCCACTTCCGCGGCACGGTGCACACCTCGGGCGGGCACGGGTTCGCCGCGATGAGCCGAAAACGGCTGCTCGGCATCCTCCAGGAACGCTGCGCGGAGCTCGGCGTGGACGTGCGTTTCCGCACCGAGGCGCCGAGCGCGGCCGAAGCGAGCGCCGAGTACGACCTCGTCGTCGCGGCGGACGGCGTCAACTCCCCGACCCGGAACGCGCTCGCCGAGAGCTTCCGGCCGAGCCTCCAGACCCGGCGCTGCAAGTACATCTGGCTCGGCACGGATCTCGTGTTCGACGCCTTCAAGTTCTACGTCCTCGAAACCCCGCACGGGATCATGCAGATCCACGGCTATCCGTACAGCGACACCGCGAGCACGTTCATCCTCGAACTGCACGAGGACGTCTGGGAGCGCGCGTTCGGCGAGATCGCCACGACCTCGCTGGCACCGGGCGAGAGCGACGAGAAATCGATCGAGGTCATCCGCGAGCTGTGCGCGGACGTACTCGGCGGCCATCAGGTGTTCGCCAACAACTCGAAGTGGACCGCGTTCGCCACCGTACGCTGCGCGAGCTGGCGGCACGAGAACGTCGTCCTGCTCGGCGATGCCGCGCACACGGCGCATTTCTCCATCGGCTCCGGCACGAAACTCGCCATGGAGGACGCACTCGCGCTCGCCGCCTGTCTACACGAACAGTCCGATATGGACAGTGCACTGGAAGCCTACGAAACCGAGCGCCGCCCGGTCGTCAACTCCACCCAGCGTGCCGCGCAGGCGAGCCTGGAGTGGTTCGAGAACCTGGGCCAGTACACCCACCAGGAGCCGGCGCAGTTCGCGTTCAACATCCTCACCCGCAGCCGCCGCGTCACCTACGACAACCTCCGGCTGCGCGATCCCGAGTTCGCCGCCGAACTGGACACCTGGTTCGCGTCCACTTTGGACTCCGACGTCCGGCCCCCGATGTTCCAGCCGTTCCGCATCGGGAGCCTCGACCTGCCGAACCGTGTCGTCGTCTCGCCGATGGACATGTACTCCTCCGAAGACGGCGTCCCGACCGATTTCCACCTGGTACACCTAGGAAGCAAGGCACTCGGCGGCGCCGGGCTGGTCATGACGGAAATGGTCTGCGTCTCCGAAACCGGCCGCATCACCCCGGGCTGTGGCGGCCTGTACACCGAGGAACAAGAACAGGCGTGGAGGCGGGTCACCGACTTCGTCCACGGCCACACCCCCGCGCGCATCGGTGTCCAACTGGGACATTCGGGACGCAAGGGTTCCACGAAACTGATGTGGGACGGCATCGACCAGCCGCTCCCCGAAGGCAACTGGGAGATCTGCGCGCCGTCGGCGATCCCGTACAGCGAAGCGAACCAGACCCCGCGCGAGCTCACGGTCACTGAGCTACAAGAGATCCGAGACCAGTTCGCGACGTCCGCCCGAGCCGCCGCGCGGGCCGGGTTCGACCTCCTCGAACTCCACTGCGCGCACGGCTATCTCCTGTCTTCGTTCCTGTCGCCGCTGACCAACCGGCGGACGGACGAGTACGGCGGTTCGCTGGAGAACAGGCTGCGTTTCCCGCTCGAAGTCTTCGACGCCGTCCGCGCGGCCTGGCCCGCCGAGCGGCCGATGACGGTCCGCATCTCCGCGACCGACTGGTACGACGGCGGGATCGACGTCGACGACGCCGTCGAGATCGCCCGCGCGTTCGCCGAGCACGGGGCCGACGGTATCGACGTGTCGACCGGTCAGGTCGTCAGCGAGGAGAAACCCGAGTACGGCCGCAGCTACCAGACGCCGTACGCGGACCGGATCCGCAACGAGATCGGGCGCGAGTACGGGATCGCGGTGATCGCCGTCGGCGCGATCTCCTCCTACGACGACGTCAACTCGCTGATCCTGGCGGGTCGCGCGGATCTGTGCGCGCTCGGCAGGACCCACCTTTACGATCCACAGTGGACACTGCACGCCGCCGCCGAACAGGGCTATCCGATGCCGTGGCCGAAACAGTTCGCGGCGGGCAGCCGGAAACCGCAGGGCGGCCGCACCGACGGGCCGAAACCACGGCTGGAACTCCTTCGCTCGGGAGAACCCGGCACCGCGCATGCCCGCTGGCGACCTGGGAGCGACCGATGACCGCCTTCGCATTGAGCCCCGAACAGCAGGCCTTCGCCGACGAGGTCCGGCGGCTGGGCGCCGAAAAGCTCCGCCCGCTGGCCGAATCCGGTACCGAAGGGGCGGTGAACCGGCCCCTGCTCAAGGAAATGGGTGCGCTCGGCCTGCTCTCCCGGCTGTTCCCCGGCGTCGAGGGCGGCAGCCCGAGCCGCGAGGCCGCCGCGACGGATCTCTGCATCCTGCGGGAATCCCTGGCCAGCCAGAGCACCGAAGCCGAGACGGCGCTGGCGCTCCAAGGTCTGGGCACGTATCCGGTATTGCAGTCCGGGCAGGACTCACAGGTCGCGAAATGGGTCCCCGCCGTGGCCGCGGGCGACGCCGTCGCCGCGTTCGCGCTCACCGAACCGAACGCGGGCTCGGACGCGGCCGCGCTGGAACTCGCCGCCGAACCCGACGGCGACGGCTGGCGGCTCACCGGCGAGAAGATGTGGATCTCCAACGCCCCCGAGGCCGATTTCTACAGCGTTTTCGCCCGCACCACCCCGGAAGCGGGTTCACGCGGGGTCTCCGCGTTCGTCGTCCCCGCCGACCGCGCCGGGCTGTCGGGTGAGCATCTCGACCTCGTCAGCCCGCATCCCATCGGCACCCTGGTCTTCGACGGCGTCCGCGTGGAACGGGACGAACTCCTCGGCGAACAGGACCGCGGTTTCGGTGTCGCGATGCGGACCCTGGACCTGTTCCGGCCGAGTGTCGGCGCGTTCGCCGTCGGGATGGCGCAGGCCGCGCTCGACGCCGCCGTCGCCCACGCCCGGACCCGTGTGGCGTTCGGCGGCCCGCTCCTGAAGCAGCAGACCGTGGCGCACACCCTCGCCGAAATGGCGACCCGCACCGAAGCTTCGCGCCTGCTCGTCTACGCCGCCGCGGCCGCGTACGACGCGGGCGAACGGAACCTCGCGGGCCGCGCCGCTATGGCGAAACTGTTCGCCACCGAGACCGCGCAGTACGTCGTCGACTCCGCCGTGCAGATCCACGGCGCGCGGGCACTGCGGCGAGGTCATCTGCTCGAACACCTCTACCGCGAGGTCCGCGCGCCGCGGATCTACGAAGGCGCCTCCGAAGTGCAGCGGACGATCATCGCGCGATCGCTGACTTCTTCCTAGCCGGACGGCGATCCAGGTACCACTGCGTGGCGATGACGACCAGCGTCGGGCTCAGCCAGGCCGTGATCGCGGCGACCGACTGGGTCAAGGCGAGTTCGCTGCCGCCGAACGTGGTCTCCAGCTGCGGCCGCAGCGTGATCACCGTGATCGGCCCGACCACCCGGCTGACGATGATCGACATGGTCAGCGCGAAACTGCGGATCATCCAGCGCCGGTGGTCGCCGAACCGGCGTTGCCTCGCCGCGCGCCAGCCGGCGAACGTGCACGCCAGCCACAGCACCCCGGCCACGACGTTGGCCACCCGCGTCGCGGGACCGAACGGGCTCGTCGCGCCGACGGTCAGCGCAAGCAGGCCTGCCGGGAGCACCCCGGCGAAGACGTACACCCGGCCGATTTTCCGGTGCACCGCCGGGTACTTCGCCCGGAACCACGGCCAGATCTGAAGCAGCGCGCCGACCATCGCGATCGAGCCGAACAGCACGTGCGCCGCGAGGAACCAGTAGTGCGAGGTGAACCCCGGCGGCTGCGGAACCCGCGACTGCGCCGGGTCCAACGACAGATACGGCGGCATCGAGAAGGCCAGGAAGACCACGACGACGACGGCCAACGGCCCCACCCACGGCCTTCGCCACCACGCTGTCCGTGGCGCCTCCCGCTGGTCGCGTTGTTCAAGCCTGACGGTCATCACTGTCCCCCACGTATTCCGGTAGCGGCAAACGACTTTCCGCTGCCGAACCTAGGACGCGGGACCACCGGGAAGAATGGAGCGAACCGCCGGTTCGATGGTGGAGCAGGCCCTACCGCCGTCCGCCGCGCACCCGCTCGACGATGTCGCGGTACACCAGCCCGCTCTGTTTGATCGTCCGCGCCTGCGTCTCGCGGTCGACCCGCACCAGGCCGAGCCGCTTCGCGTAGCCGTACGCCCATTCGAAACTGTCCAAAAAGGACCAGGCGAAATAGCCGCGGACGTCCGCGCCCGCCCGCCGCGCGGCGGCCGTGGCGGCGATATGCGCGGACAGGTATCCGGCACGGTCGTCGTCGCGGACGAAACCGGTCTCGTCGGGGACGTCGGCGAACGCGGCGCCGTTCTCGGTGACGTAAAGCGGCACCCCCGGATAGTCGCGGCTGATCCGGACGAGCAGTTCGGTGAGCTTGTGCGGCAGGATCTCCCAGCCCAGCTCCGTCGACGGTGCCCCGAACGGGACCTTGCGGAACGCGGGCATCCCGAAATGCTCCACGGCGTCCCCGTTCTCCTCCACCCCGGAATACCGCGTCCCGAAGTAGTAGTCGACGCCGAGGAAATCGAGCGGGGCCGCGATGATCGACGGATCCCACGGCTCCGACGGCAGGCGGATGCCCTGCCGGGCGAGGGTCTCCAGCACGTCCTCCGGGTATCGGCCGTGGACGAGCGCGTCGAGGTAGAACCTCGTCCCGAGCCCGTCCTCGAAACGCGCGGCGGCCCGGTCGGCCTCGCTCGGGGTGGCCGGGTCGGCGGTGCTCAGGTTGAGCGTGATGCCGAACTCGGTCCCCGGCGGCGCGAGCTCCCGCATCCGCCGCACGGCGAGACCGTGGCCGAGCAGCAGGTGATGCGCCGCGGCCATGCCCGCCTTCGCGTCCCGGCGGCCGGGCGCCATCACCCCGTGGACGTACCCGTGCATGGCCGTGCACCACGGTTCGCTCAGCGTGGTCCAGTGGCGGACACGGTCGCTCAGGCGCTCGAACACGAGCATCGCGTAGTCGGCGAACCGGACGGCGGTGTCGCGCGCGGGCCAGCCGCCGGCGTCTTCGAGATGCTGCGGCAGATCCCAGTGGTACAGCGTCAGCCAGGGATCGATGCCGTTGTTGAGCAGTTCGTCGACCAGCCGGTCGTAGAATGCGATGCCCGCCGGGTTGACGCCGCCGCGCCCACGCGGCTGCACGCGCGGCCAGGAAACGGAGAAGCGGTAGGTGTCGACGCCGAGTTCCTTGAGCAGCGCGACGTCGGCGGGCATGCGGTGGTAATGATCGCAGGCGATCTCACCGGTGTCCCCGTTGTCGACCGACCACGGGGACCGGGCCCAGGTGTCCCAAATGGACGGTGTTCTTCCGTCTTCGGCGACCGCGCCTTCGACCTGGTACGCCGAACTGCCGACACCCCACCGGAAGTCCGGCGGCAAGGTGCCGATGAGCTCGTCGTCCCCCGTCATGGCCCCTCTTCCCGCCTTATTTCACCAGTTGATACATGGCGGAGGATAAGGTCGTGGGGCATCCTGGAAGGGTCCGCCGCCACAAGATGGGTATCCGCATGCCTGCCAAGCGCACCACCGTCCGTGACCTGCGGCGGCACAACCGTTCCCTCCTGTTGTCGAAACTCTACTTCGACGGCCCGCTCAGCCGCCACGAATTGAGCGGTCTGACCGGGTTGAGCGCCGCGACCGTCAGCAACGTGACCGCCGAACTCGGCGAAGAACGCCTCATCACCGAGGCCGGGCTGGTCGAGTCCGACGGCGGCAGGCCGCGCGTCCTGCTCCGCGTCGACCCGGCGTACGGGCATGTCGCGGGCGTCGACATCGGCGAGACCGGGGTGAAGGTCGAGCTGTTCGACCTCACCATGAACCGGCTCGCCACCGTCGAGCATCCCCTCGCCTCGCCCCGGCCGGACGCGGCCGCGGCGGTCACCCAGGTGGCCTCCGGGCTCCGGAAGGTGATCACGGAATCGGGTATCGACGAGGCGACCGTGCTCGGGGTCGGCGTCGGCGTCCCCGGCACCGTCCAGCAGGGTGAAGCGCTGCGCGTGCACGCGCCCACCATCGGCTGGAAGGAGGTCCCGCTCACGGACCTCCTGCGCGCGGAAAGCGTCGAGCTGCCCCTGTTCGTCGACAACGGCGCGAAAACCCAGGGGCAGGGCGAAATGTGGTTCGGGGCCGGCCGCGGCGCCCGGCACGCGGTGATCGCGCTGATCGGATCCGGCGTCGGCGCGGCCGTGGTCGCCGACGGCACCACCTACCGGGGCTCGACCAGCAGCGCGGGCGAATGGGGCCACACGACGATCGTCTACGGCGGGCAGGAATGCCGCTGCGGATCGCGCGGCTGCCTGGAGTCCTACGTCGGCGCGGAAGGCGTCCTCGCCCGCTATCGCAAGGCGCGCGGCGGAAAGACCTCGGACGAGGACGAGCAGACCCAGTTCGCCGCCCTGCTGGAGTCGGCGGGCAAGTCCAAGGCCGCGGCCAAGGTGCTGGAAGAGACCGCGGGCTATCTCGGCGCGGGCATCGGGAATCTGATCAACCTGTTCGACCCGGAGCGGATCGTGCTGGGCGGCTGGGCAGGGCTGGCGCTCGGCGAGAAGTACCTGCCCGAGATCCGGCGCGTGGCAGGCGAGCACGCCCTGGCGCACGTGTTCGACCAAACCGAGATCGAGCTCGGACAGCTCGGCCCGGACGCCGTCGCCATAGGAGCCGCCACCCTCCCGGTCGCCGCGCTGCTGGAACAGGGCGCGGACCCGCGCACGGCCGGATCGAAGCGGGGCACGGCCGCCTGACCTTAATTCGAGGTCGAAAAATACGTCTTGTCGCAGTGGTAGAGACCATGCATACTTTGTTGTCAGGCACAACAAAGTAGTTCTCTGCCTGCGAAGAGAGGCGACAACGATGTCCATCTCCTCCCGTTTTCGCTGGGCGGCGCTCCTCGCCGCCGGCGTCCTGCTCGGCTCACTCCCCGCCACCGCCCAGGCTCCGGCTTCCGAGGCCGCGGTCACGGCCGCGACCTTCACCGACGACTTCAACGGCCCCGCCGGGGCGGGTATCGACACCTCGAAGTGGCATTTCGAGACCGGCGACAACGTCAACAACCACGAGCGGCAGTGGTACACCTCCGGGACGAACAACGCGGCGCTCGACGGCCAGGGCAATCTGGTCATCACCGCGAAGAAGGAGAACCCCGGCAACTACAACTGCTGGTACGGGCGCTGCGAGTACACCTCGGCGCGGCTGTCCACGCAGGGCCAGTTCACCCAGACCTACGGCCGGTTCGAAGCGCGGATGAAACTCCCGCGCGGGCAGGGGATGTGGCCCGCGTTCTGGATGCTCGGCGCCGACATCGGCAACGTCGGCTGGCCCAACAGCGGCGAGATCGACATCATGGAGAACGTCGGCTTCGAGCCGAACACGGTGCACGGCACCCTCCACGGCCCCGGTTACTCGGGCGCGGGCGGCATCGGCGCGGCCTACAACGGCCCCAACTTCTCCGACGACTTCCACACCTACGCCGTCGACTGGGCGCCGAACCAGATCAAGTGGTACGTGGACGGGAACCTCTACCAGACCCGCACGCCCGCCGACCTCAACGGCAACCGCTGGGTCTTCGACCACCCCTTCTACCTGATCCTGAACCTCGCCGTCGGCGGCTACTGGCCCGGTGACCCGAACTCCAGCACGGTCTTCCCGCAGCGTCTCGTCGTCGACTACGTGCGTGTCAATTCCAGTGACACCGCCGGGCGCACCGGGCGGATCACCGGTATCGGCGGGAAATGCGTCGACGTCGCCGGGGCGAACACCGCCAACGGCACCCCGATCCAGATCACCGACTGCAACGGAAACGCCGCGCAGAACTGGACCATCGGCGGCGACGGGACGATCCGCGCGCTCGGCAAGTGCATGGACGTCTCCGGCGGCGGGACCGCGGACGGCACGGCCGTGCAACTGTGGGACTGCAACGGATCCGGCGCGCAGAAATGGGCGATCAGCGGCGCGCGCGACATCGTGAACCCGCAGGCGAACAAATGCCTGGACGCCACGGGGAACAGCTCCGCGAATGGAACGAGACTCCAGATCTGGACCTGTGGCGGTGGCGCGAACCAAAAGTGGACCACTCCCTGACGAGCCCCACGCCCGAAGCACTGTCCACAAGGGACACTCCTCGGGCAACCGCGCTCGTTTCAGGCGTTTCGCGCGTGGGTCGTGAGTGGCGATTCGGGTTAGAACCCGAATCGCCACTCACGACCCACGCGGCGTTCGCCCACCCCCCGCATTTCGTCAGGGGGTTCGCTCGGCGTAGGCCTCGACCAGCTGGTTTTCGGCGTCGGTGAGGTACTGCGCGAGGAGCTTTTCGGCGCCGAGACCGTCGCCGGCCTCGATACGTTCGAGGATCTCCGCGTTGCGCTTGAGGTACGGCTCGTGGAAGCGCCGTGGGTCGGCCATCATGTGGAACACCAGCCGCAGCTCGGCGAGGATGCCGCGCATCAGCTCGTCGATCCGCTCGCTGCCGCTCAGCTCTGCGATCGCCGAATGGAACCGGATGTTCGCGGTGCCGAGGTCCTGCCAGCGCTCACCCCGCTCGGCGATCCTGCCGTCCTCGACCAGTCGCGCGAGCTTCCCGAACGTCGGGGGTTTTTCCGTCACCGCCCGCACCGCGGAGCACTCGACGACCTTGCGCACCTTGTAGAGGTCGACGACGTCCTCGACCGGCAGCACCCGCACGAACACACCGCGGTTGAGCTCGTGGGTCAGCAGGCGTTCGTGCGTGAGCAGGCGGAACGCCTCGCGCAGCGTGTTGCGGGAGACGCCGAGCGCCGAGCCGATGTCCTGCTCCGACAGCCGGACGCCGGGCAGGAAGAAACCTTCCGCGATACGCGTGCGGAGGACGCCCGCGACTCTTTCGGCCGTGCTGGTCCGGCTGATCATGCCGCGATCCGCCTCGAGTCCTTCTACCGAGGCAGGACCACCCTCCGCGATCGTCACGTGACCGATCCTACCTAGGCACAAGAGGCTCAGCCAAGGATCCTCTTGTGGAATTGTTGAACAATACCTACAGTGGCTATCCATGTGACCCGTGCCACCCTGAGATTCACCCTCTGGAGGTGCCGATGAACGCGACAGCCACTACCGAAGACACACGCCCCTTCGCCTGGTTCCGCACGCTCGGTTCGCGAGGCCGCCGGGCCTTCGTCGGCGCGTTCGGCGGATACGGGCTCGATTCGTTCGACTACCAGACCCTGCCGCTGGGCCTGGCCGCGATCACCGCCTACTACGGCCTCTCCGGCGGCGAGGCGGGCCTGCTCGGCACCACCACGCTGGTGGTTTCGGCGATCGGCGGGATCGGCGCCGGCATCCTGGCCGACCGCATCGGCCGGGTCCGCACCCTCCAGCTCACCATCGCGATGTACACGATCTTCACCGTGCTCTGCGGATTCGCGCCGAACTTCGAGACGCTCCTGGTCTTCCGCGCCCTGCAGGGCCTGGGCTTCGGTGGCGAATGGGCCGCCGGCGCCGCACTGGTGGCCGAGTACTCGCAGGCGAAGTATCGCGGCCGCACGGTCGCCTTCGTGCAGAGCGCGTGGGCTGTCGGCTGGGCACTCTCGGTCGTCGTCTACACCGTCGTCTTCAGTATCTGGAGCCCGGACATCGCCTGGCGGGTCATGTTCTGGACCGGCGTCATCCCTGCGCTGCTGGTGCTGTGGGTCCGCCGCAACGTCCAGGACGCGCCGGTCGCCGAAGCGGCCCGCGCCACGAAGAAGGAACGCGGTTCGCTGGCGGGCATCTTCAAACCGGACCTGCTGCGCACGACGTTCTTCGCCGCGCTGCTGGCCACCGGTGTCCAGGGCGGCTACTACACGCTCGCGACCTGGCTGCCCAGCTACCTGAAGACCACCCGCGGCCTCACCGTCATCGGGACCGGCGGCTATCTCGCGTTCCTGATCTCCGGCGCCTTCATCGGCTACGTCACCGGCGGCTATCTGACGGACCTCCTGGGCCGCAAGAAGACGTTCCTGCTGTTCTCGGTGCTGTCGGCGGGTCTCATCGTCGCGTACACGCAGATCCCGGCGGGTGCGAACACGCTCGTGCTGTTCCTCGGGTTCCCGCTCGGGTTCTCGATGTCCGCGATCTTCAGCGGGTTCGGCGCCTTCCTCGCCGAGCTGTACCCGTCGGCGCTGCGCGGGACCGGGCAGGGTTTCACCTACAACCTCGGCCGGGCCATCGGCGCCACGTTCCCCGCCGTGGTCGGTTTCCTCGGCGCCGGCGGCGCGATGGTGTTCGGCGCGGTCGGCTACGGCATCGCCGTGCTGGCGCTGCTCGGCCTGCCCGAGACTCGCGGCCGCGAACTTCTGTGACCACAATCGGAAGAGGAGGCACCGCGATGACCACCTTCGACGAACCGGCGACGTTGTCCCCCGGCGAGGCCCGCGCCCTGTTCCGCGCGGGCACGGCCCGCCCGACCACCGGCTGGGCGAACGGGTTCACCCAGACCAACCTGATCGCCGTCCCCGAGGACTGGGCCTACGACGTCCTGCTGTTCTGCCAGCGGAACCCGCAGCCCTGCCCGGTACTCGACGTCAGCGACCCCGGCGACCCGTCGACCCGGCTGGCACCCGGCGCGGATCTGCGCACCGACCTGCCGCGGTACCGCGTCTGGCAGAACGGCGCGCTCTCCGGCGAGCTCACGGACGCGAGCGGGCTGTGGCGCAGCGACATGGTCGCGTTCTCGATCGGGTGCAGTTTCACCTTCGAATCGGCGCTGGCCGCGGAGGGAATCCCGCTGCGGCACGTCGACCAGGGCCGCAACGTGGCGATGTACGTGACGAACCGCGAGTGCGTCCCGGCCGGGCGGCTGCACGGGCCGATGGTGGTCTCGATGCGGCAGATCCCCGAAGACCGCGTGGACGACGCCGTGCGCATCACCCGGGGGATGCCCGCCGTGCACGGTGCGCCGGTGCACATCGGCGATCCGGCCGCGCTCGGCATCACCGATCTCGGCAAGCCTGATTTCGGCGACCCGGTCGACGCGGAACCCGGTGACGTGCCGGTGTTCTGGGCGTGCGGCGTGACCCCGCAGGCGGCGCTGATGGCCTCGCGGCCGCCGTTCGCGATCACGCACGCGCCGGGCTACATGTTCGTGACCGACAAGCTCGACAGTGAGTTCAGGGTGGCCTGATGGATCTCAACAGCGATTTGGGCGAGGGTTTCGGCGCCTGGAAGATGGGCGACGACGACGCCATGCTCGACATCGTCACCAGCGCGAACGTCGCCTGCGGCTTCCACGCCGGCGACCCGTCGGTGATGCGGCGCGTCTGCGAGCGCGCGGCGGAGCGAGGTGTCGTCATCGGCGCACACGTCGCCTACCGCGATCTCGCCGGATTCGGGCGGCGGGCGATGGACGTCGCCCCCGCCGACCTCACCGACGACGTGCTCTACCAGATCGGCGCGCTGGAGGCGTTCGCCCGCGCGGCGGGCTCACGGGTGCGGTATGTCAAACCGCACGGGGCGTTGTACAACACGGCCGCGGTGGATCCGGATCAGGCGGCCGCGGTGGTCGAAGGGATCCGGCGGTTCCACCCAGGGCTCGCGCTGCTCTGCCCGCCGGGTTCGGAAATGGCCCAGCAGGCCGAAAAGGCCGGGCTCCCCGCGTACGCCGAGGCGTTCGCGGACCGCGCGTACACGTCCGAAGGCCTTCTGGTCTCGCGAAGACTGCCCGGCGCCGTGCTCCACAACGCCGACGAGGTGGCCGCGCGGGCGGTGACGATGGCGACCACCGGCAAGGTCGTCGCCGCCGACGGGACCGAGCTGGCCCTCCAGCCGCATTCGCTGTGCGTGCACGGCGACACGCCCGGCGCCGTCGAGCTGGCGCGACGGATCCGCGCGGGACTCGACGCCTCCGGTGTCCACATCGGACCCTTCATCGAGGCCGCATGATGCGAGTGCTGCCCTATGGGGCGCGTGCGGCCATGGTCGACTTCGACGATCCGTCGGAGGTGCTCGGGCTGCACGCGTCACTGGAGCAGGACCCGCCGGACGGCGTCGTCGAACTGGTCCCCGCCGCGCGGACCCTGCTCATCCGGTTCGACCCCGACCGGACCCACCACGACCGGCTCGCCGAAGACGTGCTCCATCGGGCAGGAGTGGACATCGAACCGCGCGAGACCGCCGAGATCGTCGTGC
The DNA here is from genome assembly GCF_055561455.1 of Amycolatopsis sp. PSD-21. NCBI lineage: Bacteria > Bacillati > Actinomycetota > Actinomycetes > Pseudonocardiales > Pseudonocardiaceae > Amycolatopsis > Amycolatopsis sp. PSD-21. The sequence continues at coordinate 8,267,561 of NZ_CM145712.1, forward strand.
CGGTGCACTACGACGGCCCGGACCTCGCCGACGTCGCGGCCGCCGCCGGCATGTCGGCGGAAGCCGTCGTCCGGCGGCACGAGGACGGCACCTACGTCTCGGCGTTCTGCGGTTTCGCTCCCGGTTTCGCCTACCTGACCGGACTCGACCCGGCGCTGCACCTGCCGCGCCGGACGAGCCCGCGCACGCGGGTGCCCGCCGGGTCGGTCGCGATCGCGGGCGAGTACACGGCGGTGTACCCGAACGCCTCCCCCGGCGGCTGGCAGCTCATCGGGCGGACCTCGCTGCCGGTGTGGGACGTCGAGCGGGAGCCGCCGAACCTGCTGGCGCCCGGTACCCGGATCCGGTTCACTTCATGACCGCGAAGATCGAAGTGGTCCGGCCCGGGGTCTTCGCCACCGTGCAGGATCTCGGCCGGCCGGGGCTGGCCGCGATCGGCGTCGGCCGGTCCGGCGCCGCCGACCGCGGTTCGCTGCGGCTGGCGAACCGGCTGGTCGGGAACCCCGAGAGCCACGCGGCCCTGGAATGCGTTCTCGGCGGACTCGCCCTGCGGTTCTCCGCTCCGGCGACCGTCGCCGTCACCGGCGCGCCCTGCTCGATCACCGCCGGCGGACGGGCTTTCGGCCCCGGCTCGCCGATTTTCGTGCGGGCGGGCGAAGAACTCGCCCTCGGGATGGCTTCTCGCGGTTTGCGTTGCTATGTCGCCGTGCGTGGCGGCGTCGACGTCCCTCCGGTGCTGGGCGCGCGGGCGACCGACACCCTGGGCAAACTCGGCCCGCCCGCGCTTTCGGCGGGGATGACCTTGCCGGTGGGGCAGGAGGCACTGGACCACCCCGGCGTGGATCTCGCTCCTCTTGCTTCTTTGCCCGAGGAACCGGTTCTGCGGGTCACTCCAGGGCCTCGGGTTTCGTGGTTCGTTCCCGGCGCACTGTCCACTTTGGTCTCTTCCGGTTACGTCGCCACGGCCGATGTCGATCGGGTGGGTGTGCGGCTCGAGGGCCCCGTGCTGTCTCGGGCGCGGGGTGGCGAGCTTCCTCCCGAGGCCGCCGTGCCGGGCGCGTTGCAGGTTCCTCCTTCGGGGCAGCCGATCCTGTTCCTGGCCGACCACCCGGTGACCGGGGGCTATCCGGTGATCGCGGTGATGGAGGAGGCGGATCTGGATCTAGCCGCGCAGGTGCGGCCGGGGCAGCGGGTGCGGTTCCGGCTCGCTTAAGGGACCGGCCGCCTGGCTCGCAATTAGTCAGCTAAATGCGTGTCCACGGGGCCGGCTTATGCCCTGAGATGCATGGCGTTCCGCCTCGGCGTCCCGGCGGGTGGGGCGAACTGGGCCTGGCCGCGCAGGTGCGGCCGGGGCAGCGGGTGCGGTTCCGGCTCGCCTGAGAGACCGGCCGCCCGTCTCGCATTTAGCCAGCTGAATACGTGTCCACGTGGTCGGCCTACGTCCTGAGGTGCATGGTGTTGCGCCTTGGTGTGCCGGTGGGGTCGAGGTAGGTGGGTGGGGTGAATTCGGGGAGTCCGTCTTGGGCGATCTGGACTTTCCATTCGCTGTGGTGGATGAGCCGGTGGTGTTTGGTGCAGAGCAGGACGAGGTTGTCGATTTTGGTTTCGCCGTGGTGGCGCCAGAAGACGATGTGGTGTGCGGTGCAGCGGGGTACGGGCATGTCGCAGCCGGGGAAGGCGCAGCCGCCGTCGCGGATCGTCAAGGCGTATTTCTGGGCAAGGGAGACGGTGCGTTTGGAGCGGCCGATGTCGAGGGGTTCTCCGGCGGTGCCGAGGACGCCGGGTCGGACACGGGCGTCGCAAGCGAGGATCCTCGCGTCGGTGGCGCTGATCGGGCCGACCAAATCCAAATGCGCCTCGCCGATGTCCCGGATCAAGTCGTCGTAGGACATGGTGACCAAAATGTGGGTCGCCTCGCCCGCTTGGCCCGGAAGGTTGCGGCTGGTGGTTTTCAGCCGCACATAGTCGGTGAAGGCGTCGCCGTAGCGTTCGTCCTGGGTGCGGGAGTCCCGCACCCCGTCGATGGCCTTGTGGGGTTTGGCCATCGGGTCCAGGTCGGATTTCAACCGGGCGTAGGTTTCGAGATCGAGCCGAGCCTTGAGGCCGAGGGTGCCGTCGCGGTGCTTGACGAACCGTAGCTCCGGCCGGGTGTCCTTCGGGTCCTCGTTACGGGGTTCTTTGCCGTCGGGGTCGAGTTCGTCGAGCAGGCGGCGTCCGGCGCGGGCGATCTGCCGTGGCCCCGCCCGGCGCGCCAGTTCGACCAGGATCGCCTCCCCGGCCCGCACGTCGTCCTCGGGCACGGTGGAGGGGATGCGGGCCAGGGTGCGGATGATCGCGTCGATCTGGCTGCCGCCGATCGCGCCCTCCGCGGCGGCCTGGGCGGTCAAGGGTGCCAGGGGAGGCTCAGGCTCACCGCCGATGGACGGGCCGGGATGCAGGGCCAGGACGCGGTCGGCGCGGGCGCTGGCTTCCTTGTCGGTCACCAGGAAGTCCTCGAAAATCAACGCGGCCAACGTCGAATGCCCGCTACACCCACGCACCCCACGGGAATTGATTTCCGCCAGGATCGCGTTCTGTTCGGCATCCGCTTGGCGCTTCAGGACTTCCAGTTCTTGTTTGCGGGCATGCAGCGTCGCGGTGTCGACGCGCCACCACTCGGTGGACGTCCCCTGGGGTGCATCGTTGCTGGCCACGACCCCAAAGCTACCCCGAATCGAACACCTGCGCTAGCCCAAACGGCCCAACGGAGAGAATTGCCGAAAAATGGCAACCGCGAAGGAGTCTTAAAGCAGCGAAGCGCCCTTAAGCGCGCGAAGACCGCTTAATCACTCTAAAGTCCCGAAACCCGCAGAGTGATGTTCAACCGCCCCGCCAGCCCCAGCTCCGGATCGGCCGTCCCGGGCAAGATCCGAGGCACCCCATGGAAGGCCAGCCGCGACTCCCCGCCGAACACGAACAGATCCCCCGACCGAAGATCCACATCCGTATACGGCCGCCCACGATCGACCGTGTTCCCGAACCGGAAGACGCAAGCGTCCCCCAGGCTCAGCGACACGACAGGCTCCAGCGAGGCCTCGTCCTTGTCCTGATGCAGCCCCATTTTCGCGGCGGAGTCGTAGAAGTTCACCAGCGCGATGTCCGGCTCGTACGTCGACGGACCGTAGGCGGCGGCGACGGCACGGCGCCCGAGATCGCCCAGCCACGAAGGGAACGGCAGGACCGGGGAGCCGTCCGCGGTCACCTTCGAGTACCGGTACGGATGCCAGTGCCAGCCGAGGCAGACCGTCCGCACCGACATGACGCCACCGTTGGGCAACCGCGTCTGCCGGTAGCCACGCCAACCTCGGCACGCTTCGACCAGACGGCGTTGTTCGTCGAGGTCGAGCCAGTCGGGAACATGCACCGCACCGGGCGCGATTTCGGTCCGCGGGCGAGGGATCAGCGCGTCCACGCGTCGAGTGTGCCAGGACGCGCGCCGATGATCCGGTGACCCCGTACCAGGACACCCGCCGCGGCGAACCAGAGCAGCACGGACCGGCCGAACCGGGGCAGGGACGGAGCATCCATGACTGTCACGGTCAAGCAAGCTGCCACAAACCGCCGGAAGAAGCCACCTTTCGGACTACTCCGATCGGCCGGTTGACCGCAGTGCGTTCACCCGGTCACCGTGCGAATTCGACCACCGTCACCCCGGCCCTCGCGGGCACCGGGTCGTTCATCGCCGCGAGGACGGCGGGGACGTCGTCGAGGCCGACGCGGTCGCCGATCATGCCTTCGAGGTCGATCCCGGCCGTCTCCACCACCCGCAGCATCTCGGGGTACTCGTGCGCTTGCAGCCCGTGGATGCCGACGATCTCCAGCTCCCCGCCGATCACCCGGTGCATCGGGATCGGCGCGACGCCCTGCGCGGGCGGCATCAGCCCGGCTTGGACGTGCCGTCCCCGCTTCCGGAGGCTGCCGATCGAGGCGGCGCAGGTGGTCGGCGAGCCGAGGCAGTCGAGCGACACGTGCGCGCCGCCGCCGGTCTGCTCGCGGACGTGCGCCGCGACGGCTTCATGGCCTTCGAACGCGGACGGGTCGATGGCCGACGAAGCCCCCATCCGCACGGCCAGCGCCCTGGCCTGCGGGGACGGGTCGACGGCGACGACCGACGCGCCGGCCGCGACGGCCAGCAGGATCGCCGAGACACCGACACCACCACAGCCGTACACCGCGACCTGCTGCCCCGGCCGGACCCCGCCCTGGCGCAGCACGGCCCGGAACGCCGTCCCGAACCGGCAGCCCAGAGCCGCCGCTTCGGCAGCCGACAGCGAGTCCGGCAGTGCCACGAGGTTGACCTCGGCGTTCTCGATCGCGACGTACTCGGCGAACGAGCCCCAGTGGGTCGCGCCCGGCTGGAACTCGCGGTCGCAGATCTGCTGGTCGCCGGCCGCGCACTGGGCACAGGTGCCGCAGGCGCAGACGAACGGGACCGTCACCCGGTCGCCCGCCGACCAGCCGCGCACGCCCTCGCCGAGCGACGCGATCCGGCCGGCGAGTTCGTGCCCAGCGACGTGCGGCAGCTTCACCGACGTGTCGTGCCCCTGCCAGGAGTGCCAGTCGCTGCGGCACACCCCGGTCGCCTCGACGGCGATCACCACCCCGCCCGGCGGCGCGACCGGGTCCGGCACCTCGCGTACCTCGGGCAGCACCCCGAACTCCTCGAAGACGACCGCCCGCACTCTTGCTCCCTACGTGTCCCGGCCTCTCGGCATCACGATGCCCTCGCCGGGCACCGTACACCGGGCCGCCCGCCCTCGCGGCGGTCCCAGAAGCCGTGACAGGGACTCCGGCGGAACCCCGAGCACCTCCTCGAGATTCTTCAGCACCAGCAGGGATTCCGGCCGTTCCGGACGGCACCGGCCGGACTGCCAGTGGCTCAGCGTCGCGAGACTGACCGAGCACCCCCGCCCCCTGAGCCGGTACCGGATCCGATCGAGACCGAGGCCCCGCGCCCTGATCGCCGCCCTGAGGGCGTCCGCGAACGGCCCCGTCTCCAGCAGCCGCCTGAGTTCACGTCCTTCCGCCACCCCCCGGTCGATGGTGTGTGTCCGCTGACCGGTCATCTTCATCGCCTTCGCACGCTCGCTAGCCACCCGGAATAGCGCAGCCTAGGCGCGCGATCACATGATCGGAAGGGTCTTCGATCACCTATCGGCGTGGCAGGCGGGTGACGTAATTATGCAGAGACGTAGGGAAAATTCCCACCCCGGCCGATACTCGTCCACAGTGGACACAGTGGACACAGGCGACACGGGCTCAGCGCAGCGCGACCGACAGCGCCTGCGCGATCTCCTTGCCGATCGCGTGGGTCGCCGCGTCCGGCGGCGAGCCGACCTTGACCACCATCGGGCCGCCGAACGGCTGGCGCTCGACCACCTCGATCCGCTCGCCGAGGCCGATGGAGTGCTCGGTGAGATAGCGCAGGAGCTCCGGATCGGTGTCCCAGACGCGGACGATCTCGCCGACCGCGCCGGGCGGGAGGTCGTCGAGGATGCGCATCGGCATCTCCTCGACGCTGCCGTCGGGCGCGGGGATGGGGTCGCCGTGCGGGTCGCGGACCGGATTGCCGAGCTTCGCGGCGATCCGTTCGACGAGCCTGTCCGACACGGCGTGTTCGAGCGCGTCGGCCTCGGAGTGGACCTCGTCCCAGGTGTAGCCGAGCTCGGACACCAGGTAGGTCTCGATCAGCCGGTGGCGGCGGAGCACGGAGCGGGCGAGCAGCCTGCCGTCGGTGGTCAGCTCGATCCCCCGGTACGGGACGTGCGCGACCAGCCCGAGCTGGGACAGCTTGGTGACCATGCCGGACGCCGACGACGGGCTGACCTCCAGCCGTCCGGCCAGCGACGTGTTGGTGACGGCCTCACCGCGTTCCACCAGCCCGTAGATCACCCGGACGTAGTCCTCCACGGACGACGACCTGCGGCTTGCCCCTTCACCCATGCGTGCGAGTTTACGGCTTGCCGCCCGGCCGCGACTCACCCAGCGTGGGGTCGCCAGCGGTACCGGATCCAGCCTGGGACGGGGTCGGCGCCGAGCTGGGCGTAGAACGCCTCGCCCTTCTCGTTGCCCTCCTGCATGTCCCATTCGACCCGGCCGGGCGACCGCGCGGCCAGTTCGTCGAGCAGCTCCCGCCCGAGGCCGAAGCGGCGGTGCTCCGGGCGCACGAAGAGGTCGTCGAGCCAGATCCCCGGCCGGGCCTCCCAGGTGGAGAAGTTCCAGCTGCAGAAGGCGAACCCCGCGACCTTGCCCGGTTCACCCGGAGGGGTGGCCAGCAGCACCCAGGCCTTCGGGTCGGGTCCGAAGAGGAACCCGGCCATCTCCTGCCTGTCGAGCTTCAGATCGTGTTTGTCCTCGTAGACCGCGTGCTCCTCGATGAGCGCGCAGATCTCCTCGATGTCGTCCGCGACCGCGTCCCGCACCGGCATGGGTCTCAGCTCCGTTCGTAGACGATGTCGCCGCCGACGGCGGTGGCGACGACGTGGATCGAATCCAAAGTGGACTCGTCGGCCGGGTCGGCCGAGAGGACGGCGAAGTCGGCGAGCTTGCCGATCTCCAGCGTGCCCAGGTCCTTCTCGGCGAAAGCGGCGTACGCGGATCCGTACGTGTACGCGCGCAGCGCTTCGGCGGGCGTGAGCCGCTCGTCGGGACCCAGCACGACTCCGGACGCGGTCTTCCGCCGCACCATGTCGGCCAGCGCGAGCAGCGGCGCGCCCTCGACGACCGGGCGGTCCGAGCTGGCCGGCAGCACGCATCCCGCGTCGAGCAGGCTCTTGAGCCGGTAGCACCACGGCTCGCGCTCGGGGCCCAGCGCGGCCCGCATGCCGTCGCCGATCTCGTTGACGAACCGGCCCTGCGGCGAGGCGATGAGCCCCAGCGACGCCAGCCGTCGCAGCTCCTCGGGCCGCAGCACCGCGCAGTGCTCGATGCGGTGCCGGTGGTCGGGCCTCGGGTCGGCCTTGAGCGCGGCCTCGTAGGCGTCGAGGACGACGGTGATCGCGCGGTCGCCGATGGCGTGCGTCGCGATCTGCCATCCGGCCTTGTGCGCGGCGGCGATGGTCCGCGCGATCTCGTCCTCGGGCACCTGGAAGTAGCCGACGTTGTCCGGTTCGCCCGCGAACGGCTCGTGCATCGCGCAGGTCCGGCCGATCAGCGAGCCGTCGGCGAACAGCTTCATCGCGCCGATCCGCAGCCATTCGTCGCCGAACCCGGTGCGCATCCCCAGGTCGAGCCCGAAGCCGGCGCCCGCGTCCAGCTCGTGCAGCACGCTCGCCGCGACCATCACCGTGCTCCGCACGCGCAGCACCCCGCGTTCGCGCGCCAGCTGGTACGCGGCGAGTTCGGCGGGGGTCTCCCCCACGAGGCCCCCGCCGATCCCGGCCTCCTGGACACTCGTGATGCCCTCGGCCAGGTACCGCTCGCTCGCCCTGTCCAGCCCGCGGACGACCCGCTCCACCGGCGTCGGGTAGGTCAGCGGCCGCAGCAGGAGCTGGGCCTGTTCGCGCAGCAGCCCGGTCGGCGAACCGTCCTCGTCGCGGACGACGTCGCCGCCGACCGGCACGTTCGCCAGATCCAGCCGCTCCAGGACCGCGGAGTTGACCACGGTCATATGGCCGGAAGTGTGCTTGAGCCGCACGAGGTGCCCCGGAGCGGCGCGATCGAGCCCCTGCCGCGTCGGATGGCCGCCGTCCAGCTTGTTCTGGTCGTAGCCGCTGCCGATGATCCAACCGCCCGGAGGTGTTTCGGCCGCGCGCCGCGCGACGGCGTCGTACACCTCGTCGACGCTGCGGCAATCGGACAGGGCGACGTCGTCGAGCGCCATGCCGAACCAGGCCATGTGGTTGTGCGCGTCGTGGAATCCGGGCACCACCACGGACCCGCCGAGATCCACTCGCCGTTTTGCGGAAAGTCCGGCCGCGTCGTCGCCCAAAGCGACAATTCGACCGTTGAGTGTCGCTATAGCTACGGATTCCTCCGTTCCAGTGAGGAACCGGGCGTTCTCGTAGACCGTGTCGACCCGCATGGATCCGACCCTATCGATCGATCGATCGGTCGTCTAGGCTCGGCGTCATGAGCACCGTGGACTACGCACTCGACGACGGAATCGCGGTCATCTGGCTGAACCGCCCCGAACGGCTCAACGCGGTGGTCGCCGAACTGGTGGACGACCTGCTGGAGGCGCTCGACGCGGCCGCCAAGTCGGACGCGCGCGCCGTCGTGCTGGCCGGCCGGGGGCGGGCGTTCTGTGCCGGTCACGACCTCAAGGAACCCACCCCGCCGGGGGATTCACGCCCGCGGCTCGACCGGCTACAGGACGTGACGCGCCGTCTTCGCGGGCTGCGCCAGCCCGTCATCGCCGCGGTCCACGGCTACGCGATCGGCGCGGGCGCCGAGTTCGCGATGGGCTGCGACCTGATCCTCGCCGCCGAAGACGCGGTGTTCGCCTTCCCCGAGGTCTCCCTCGGCCTGAGCGTCACGGGCGCGGCGTCGCGGTTGCTGCCGCTGCTGGTCGGCCCGCTGAAGGCCAAGGAGCTCCTGCTGCTGGGCGAACGCGTGAGTGGCACCGAGGCGGCCCGGCTCGGCCTGGTCAACGCCGCCCTGCCCGTCGACGACCTGATGGACACCGCCCTCGACTGGGCGGCCAAGATCGCCGCGCATCCGGCGGCCGCGGCCACGATGGCCAAACGCGCCCTCGATTCCGGTATCGACAGCTCCCTCGACGCCGCGCTCGAACTCGAAGTCAGCCACGCGCTGATCACCGAGCACTCCGCCGAGGTCGCCGCCTCGGCCGAGGCCTTCCGGAGCCGGTCATGACCTCGCTCGCCGGAATCGACACCCTCCTCGGCCTGACCGCCAGGGCCGCCGCGCTCTGGCCGGACAGGACGGCGTGGATCTTCGACTCCACCGGGGAGAGCTTCACGTTCGCCGACGTCGACGCGCGCAGCACCGAGTTCGCCCGCGCGCTGCTGGAACTCGGCGTGGAACCGGGTGACCGGGTCGCGGTGATGCTGCGCAACCAGCCCGAGTTCCCGTTGCTGTGGCTGGCCTTGGCCAAGATCGGCGGGGTCCTCGTCCCGGTCAACACCGGGTACCGCGAATTCGACGGCGCCCATGTGCTGCGGCATTCCGGTGCCAGGTTCGCCGTGGCCGCCGAGGAATTCCTGGAGCTGCTGAACAAGATCGCGCCGGAGACCTCGCTGGAACACGTGCTCACGCCCGGCGAACTCGTGGCGCCCAAGGACGGCGCCTGGATGACCTTCTGGTCCGAAGCCGAGCGCCCGGTCAACATCCAGTACACCTCGGGAACGACGGGCGCGCCCAAGGGTTGCGTACTGCCGAACCGGTATTGGACGACCCTCGCGATCAGCCTCGCCACGGACTACCCCTCGGTCGGCGCGGACGACGTCATCCTGACCGCGCAACCGTTCCACTACATCGATCCACAGTGGAACGTGGCGCTGGGGCTCGCCGGCGGCGCGACCCTGGTGGTACTCGACCGCTTCCACCCGTCGACGTTCTGGGAGAAGATCCGCGAACACGGCGTCACCTGGTTCTACTGCCTCGGCCTGATGCCCACCCTCCTGCTGCGCCAGCCGGAAAGCGAGCTGGACAAGGCACATCAGGTCCGCGCGATCTGCGCTTCGGCCATCCCGCGCGACCTGCACGCCGCGCTCGAAGCACGCTGGGGCACGCCGTGGTACGAGGCCTTCGGCATGACCGAGACCGGCGGCGACATCCGGATGCACCCGGCGGATCACGAGGAGACCGTCGGCACCGGCTGCCTCGGCAGGCCGACGCCCGTCCGCGAGGTGATGATCGCCGGCGAGGACGGGAAACCCCTGCCGCGCGGGGAAACCGGTGAGCTGCTGATCCGCGGCGTCGGCCTGATGCACGGCTACCACGACGATCCCGAAGCGACCAGGCGCGCGTTCGACGGCGGCTGGTTCCACACCGGCGACCTGGCCACAATGGACGGCGAAGGCCGCGTGTACTACGTGGGCCGCACGAAGGACATGATCCGCCGCAGCGGCGAGAACATCTCCGCGGACGAGGTCGAACGGGCGCTGCAACTGCATCCGGCGGTGAAGCTCGCCGCTGTCATCGCGGTGCCGGACGACATCCGCGGCGAGGAGGTCAAGGCGTACATCGTCCTCGACGAGAACGAGGGACACCGGTGCGAGCCCGCCGAACTGGCGGAGTTCTGCTCGACGAAACTGGCCTACTTCAAGGTTCCCCGGTTCTGGGCCATCGTGACGGAACTGCCGATGACACCGTCGGAACGGGTCGCGAAGGGTGAGCTCAAGAAGGCGGGCGACCTCCGCGCCGGTTCCTGGGACAGGACCACCGAGGAATGGCTCTGAACATGGACCCTCGGCGGGAAAAAGAACCTCGGGTCGTGAACACCCGCGAGCGGGTCCGCCAGGCGGCGGTGAAACTGTTCGCCGCCAAGGGGTTCCACGGCACCGGCATCCGGGATCTGGCGCAGGAGGCGGAACTGTCGTCCGCCAGCCTGTACCACTACATGGGCACCAAAGAGGATCTGCTGGTCGCCATCATGAACGAGTCGCTGCGGCGCCTGCTCGACGCGGCCGAGCGGGCGACCGCCGGGCTCGCCGATCCCGTGTCACGGCTCGGCTCCCTGGTGGCGCTGCACGTACTCGCGCACGCCATCCAACCGGATGACACCCGCGTGGTGGACAACGAGGTCCACGCGCTCACCCCCGGCGCCCGGGCCGAGGTGGTGGGGCTGCGCGACGCCTACGAAAGGCTGTGGGCGGACGCCATCGGGGACGGTGTCAAGGCGGGCGTCTTCCACACCGATCAGCCTTCGGTCACCCGGCTGGCACTGGTGGAGATGTGCAGCGGCGTCGCGCGCTGGTATTCGCCCGCGGGGCCGCTCACCCTGGACCAGCTGGCCGCGCATTACGCGGAACTGGCGCTGCGGGCGCTCGCCTGTGAAGGCAGACTGGACGTCGCCGCGCTGCAAAACTGCCGTGAAGTGGTCTCGGGAGTGTGGCGAGTGCCCGTTTAGCGGCGACTCATACCCGGTACGCCTTGCTCAGACGGCTTCTCTGGGGGACGCTCAAAGGGTGACTGAGGAGCAAACGATCCAACTCGAACTGGACGACTCGGGTCTCTCGCCGGCGTTGCCGGTACCTTCGAACCCCCGTGATCAGGTGCAGGACGTCCCCTACCGCCCGGTGGGATTCCGGGACGACGACCTGCCGACGGCCCTCGAACGGTGCGCGACATGGCTACGCCAGGCTCAGGAGTGGCTCGGGGAACCGGTCGACGTGCTGGCCGTCCATCTCGACTACGACGACCGCAAGGGTTCGCCGTACTACGACGTGAAACTTCTCTGCAACGAGGAGGACCTGGCCGGGGTCCCGATCGCGATGCGGAACCAGAAGGAAGACTAGAGAAGTCCGTGAAGGCCTCCTTCCCTGCCTTGAGCGTAGGGAAGGAGGCCTTCACGGCATGTCCGGCAAGCTCAGCCCAAGGTGCCGCCGACCTTGACGTGCCCCTTGAGCAGGTTGCGCGCGATGGTCCGGCGCTGGATCTCGTCGGTGCCCTCGTAGATCCGCAGCAGCCGCAGTTCGCGGTACCACCGCTCGACCGGCAGTTCCCGCGTGTAGCCCATCCCGCCGTGGATCTGCAGGACCCGGTCGACGATCTCGTTCGCCTTCACGCCGCCGTACAGCTTCGCCATCGACTGCGCGTGCCGTGAGTCCAGCTTCTGGTCGACCTGCCAGGCGGCGTGCAGCACCAGCCAGCGCAGGGCCTCCAGCTCGGTGCCGGAATCCGCGATCATCCACTGGATGGCCTGGCGCTCGGCGATCTTCTGCCCGAACGTCTCCCGCGTGTTCGCGTGCTCGATGGCCATGGAGATCAGCCGCTCGCAGGAGCCGATCGCGCGGGCGGGCAGCAGGTAGCGGCCGGCGCCGATCCACTGCATGGCCAGGTCGAAACCGTGGCCGAGCTCGCCGAGGATCTGCGTCTCCGGCACGCGGACGTCCTCGAAGACCAGCGACGCCGGGCCCCATTCGCCCATGGTGTCGATGTATTCGGACTTCCAGCCGGCGTCGCGGTCGACGAGGAAACAGGTGACGCCGCCGTTCGCGCCCTTCTCCGGGTCGGTGATCGCGAAGACCATCACGAAGTCGGCTTCGTTGCCGCCGGTGATGAAGGTCTTCTCGCCGTTGATGACCCAGTCGGTGCCGTCCTTGCGGGCGGAGGTCCGGATGGCCTTCGCGTCCGAACCCGCGCCGGGTTCGGTGATCGCGAAGCACGACTTGCGTTCGCCGGAGATCGTCGGGAGCAGGTAGCGCTCCTTCTGCTCGTCGTTGGCGTAGTACAGGATGTTGTCCGCGCTGCCGCCGAAGCGGAACGGCACGAACGTGCGGCCGAGCTCGGCCTCCAGCAGCGCGGTCATCACCGCGGACAGGCCCATGCCGCCGTACTCCTCGGGCGTCTGCACCCCCCAGAAGCCGGATTCCTTGGCCTTCAGCTGCAGTTCGCGCAGCTCGTCGGCGGTCAGGCCGGGCTGACCGGCGCGTTCGCGGCGCAGCACCTCCTGCTCACGCGGCATGAGGTCGCGCTGGACGAACGTGCGGACCCAGTCGCGCACCTCGCGTTCCTCGACGCTCAGAGAGAAATCCATGGTCAGCCCGCTCCTGTTCGACAGTGACCTAGCGCTGACTAAGCGCTCGCTTAGTCCAGGGTACCGCTTCGGTTGTCGTTCGCCGAGGAGTTGTCATAAGTTTTCGCAACCTGTCCCCATCCCGTCGAAGGGCACCCATGAGCACGGAAGCACCCGCGACGAAGCGGGATCGCACCCATTACCTGTACATCGCCGTCATCGTGGCGGTGGCGCTCGGCATCGCGGTCGGCATCCTGTTCCCCGCCCTCGGCAAGGAACTGAAGCCGCTCGGGACCGGATTCGTGAACCTGATCAAGATGATGATCTCGCCGATCATCTTCTGCACGATCGCGCTCGGCGTCGGCTCGGTGGCGAAGGCGGCGAAGGTCGGCCGCGTCGGCGGGCTCGCGCTCGGCTACTTCCTGATCATGTCGACGGTCGCGCTGGTCATCGGCCTGGTCGTCGGCAACATCCTCCAGCCCGGCACCGGGCTGCACCTGACGCCCGAGATCGCCGAAAAGGGACAGGACCAGATCGCCAAGAGCGAGGGCACCGTCGACTTCCTCCTCGGGATCATCCCGGAGACGCTGGTCTCGGCGTTCACCGAAGGCGAGGTGCTCCAGACGCTGCTGGTCGCGCTGCTCGCCGGGTTCGCGCTGCAGAAACTGGGCACGAAGGGCGAGCCGATCCGCCGCGGTATCGAGCACATCCAGCGGCTCGTGTTCCGGATCCTGGCGATGATCATGTGGGCGGCCCCGGTCGGCGCGTTCGGCGCGATCGCCGCCGTCGTCGGCGAGACCGGCTGGAAGGCGCTGCAGAGTCTCGCGGTGATCATGCTCGGCTTCTACATCACCTGCGCGTTGTTCGTGTTCGTGGTGCTCGGGCTGATCCTCGGCCTGCTCGCCAGGGTCAACATCTTCAAGCTGCTGCGCTACCTCGGCCGCGAGTTCCTGCTGATCCTGTCGACGTCGTCCTCGGAGTCGGCGCTGCCGCGGCTGATCGCGAAGATGGAGCACGCGGGCGTCTCGAAACCGGTCGTCGGCATCACCGTGCCGACGGGGTACTCGTTCAACCTCGACGGCACGGCGATCTACCTGACGATGGCGTCCATCTTCATCGCCGACGCGCTCGACAAACCGCTGAGCATCGGCGAGCAGATCTCCTTGCTGGTGTTCATGATCATCGCGTCGAAGGGCGCGGCCGGGGTCACCGGCGCGGGGCTGGCGACGCTGGCGGGCGGGCTGTCCTCGCACCGGCCGGAGCTGGTGGACGGCGTCGGGTTCATCGTCGGCATCGACCGGTTCATGTCCGAGGCCCGGGCGCTGACGAACTTCGCGGGCAACGCCGTCGCGACCGTGCTGATCGGCACCTGGACCAACGAGATCGACCGCGAGCAGCTGGACCGGACGCTGGACGGCCGATCGCCGTTCGACGAGGCGACGCTCCTCGACGAAAACGCGAGTGATGCCAGTGCGGGATCGGGTAGAAAGGAGACGTGATCGAATGCGCGGTCCGCTGGTCTGAGCCCCTGCCCGCCGAACCCCGGTTCCTGGCCCTGCTCGATGAGCTGGAGCAGGGCCGGTACGGAAACTACCGCCAGGACATCGACAAACGCCGGTTCCTGACCGGCCGCGTCCTGGCGAAGACGGTCGCCGCCGAGCGGCTCGGCATGGCCGTCGAGGACGTGGGCTTCGACGCGACCTGTGACGACTGCGGCAAACCGCACGGGCGGCCAAGGGTCCCCGGCGCGCCGCTGATGCTGTCGATCTCGCATTCCGGCGACCTCATCGGTGTCGCGGCCACCGCGGGGACGCCGGTCGGCCTCGACGTCGAGACGGCCACCAGGCGGGCCGAGGACTCGCTCATGGAGTACGCGCTGACCCCCGCCGAGCTGGCCGCGATAGCCGGGCTGTCCGACGACGAGCGCACGACGGCGTTCTTCACCTACTGGACGCGCAAGGAAGCGGTCATGAAGGCCACCGGGAAGGGCCTCAAGATCCCGCTGCAGAGCATCACGTTCTCCGGTTACGACGAGCAGGCGCGGCTGGTGCGGTCGACCCACGACGCCCTCGACCCGGCCCGGACCCGCCTCGCGGACTTGAAGGCGGCCGAGGGCTATCGGGCCGCCGTCGCGCTGATCACCTCGGACGACATCTCGGTCACCGAAACCTTCGCGAGCCTCTAGATCTCCAGGCCCATGGCGGCCAGCAGGGTGCGGAACTTCGCCGAGGTCTCGTCGAGTTCGGTCCGGGGGTCGGAGGCGGGCACGATGCCGCCGCCGGCGTACAGCCGCATGGAGGTGTCGGCGATCTCCGCGCACCGGATCCCGACGGCCCATTCGCCGTCCCCGGCCGCGTCGACCCAGCCGACGGCGCCCGCGTAGTACTCGCGATCGAACGGCTCCAGCTCCTGGACCAGCGACCGCGCGGCGTCGGTCGGCGTACCGCAGATCGCCGGCGTGGGATGCAGGGCGGCGGCGAGGTCCAGCGCGGTGACGTCCTCGTCGATCAGCTCACCCGTGACGGTGGTCGAGAGATGCCAGATCGCCGGCGTCGAGACGAGTTCCGGGCCGCGGACGTCGAGCGTGCGGCAGAACGGCCGCAGGATCTCGACGACAGACTCGACCACGACGGCGTGCTCGACGTGGTCCTTTTCGGACGCCAGCAGCGCCTCACCGTTCGCCTTGTCGATCGCCGGGTCCGCCGACCGGGGCATCGACCCGGCATGCGGCCGGGACACGACGGCGCCGCCGGTGCGGGAGAGCAGGAGTTCGGGAGTGGCGCCGACGAGCGTGCGCCCGCCGGGCAGCTGCGCGGCGTACGTGGTGTGCCGGGGGTTGCCGTTCGCCAGGTTCCGGACCACCGCGGCGGCCGGGACGGCCTCGCCGAAGTCGAGATCGAGCGCGCGGGCCAGGACGACCTTGCGCAGGTCACGGTCGCTCAGCGCGGAGACGGCAGCGCGGACGGCGGCCAGATGCGCCTCGGGTTCGGGCACGGGGGTGACCTTGACCGGCTGCGGGAGCGCGGTGCGCGGCGGGACGGCCGCGTGGTCGGACGACGCGCGGTGGACCGCGCGCGGGAGCACCAGGTGCCCGGGGGTCGACGTGGTGCCGCTGGTGTCGAAGGGCAGCACACCGACCGCGATCGAAGCACCCGAGTCGGTGAACAGCCCGGGGAGCATCCCGGACAGCCGCGACGGCTCGGTGTCGGTCGCGGTGGCCACGACGCCGCTCGCGAGGAGCGCGTGCCGTGCCGTGGCCAGGAGGAAGTCGCCCCGCTCGTAGCGGGCGGCCAGGTCTGCCGGGGTCGCCGGTGCGGTACTGGTCGTCACCCCACCAGCGTCCCAGGCTCCGGCTGAGACCAGGGGAAAGTGTTGCCCGGGCAACAGCCTCTCAGGCAACACCTTCCCCCGGACAGCCCGTGACCTGGGCGGAAGCGTTACTTCAGCGCCTCGAGAAGGGCCTCGCGCTGCCGCTCGCCCAGGCCGGCGGCACGCCGGTCCGGGTCGATCCCGGCCTGCTCCAGCAGGGCGGCGACCTTGACCGCGCCCAGGCCGGGGACGGCCTTCAGCAGCTGCGTGACCTTCGTCTTGCCGATGGTCTTGTTCTCCTTGGCCTGCTTGAGCACCTTGTCGATGCTCTCCTTGCCGGACTTGATCGACGCAAGCAGCTCGGAGCGCGCTTTGCGAGCCTCAGCCGCCTTGGCGAGGGCATCGGCGCGCTGCTCCGGAGTCAACGTGGGCAGAGCCAACGTAGTAGTCCTTTCATCTCAGGTCTCCGCTTTCGCGGCCGACGGCCTTTAAACCATGCTTGCAAGAGCAAGCGCTGGCCAGCCGTCTCTGTACCACGGCTCCAGTAAACGCCACCCGTTCCTCGGCCGTGAAACCGACACGCACTTATTACCCCTCGACCACGCCGCGGGCAACCCGCCCCAGCCTGCGGAAACACCTCGTCCGGGGCGCGTTTTGCCGAAGTTCATCACCCTTATGAGCGATGTCATCACTTCGCACAGTCAGCCATTTTTCGTTTCATGGCGCGGAAAATACGAATTATTGATGATCTTGCCGCGAACCGGCGGCCACCCGTTAGCGCGACACTGTGACCGAACGGTTGCCTGCGATGTTACTGACCGGTTCACCCCTCCCGGATTAGAGTCGGCGCAACCCCAGTTCACCGGAGAACGAGCACCACGGGAGTACGCGATGTTGAGCACGATGCAGGACGGGCAGCTGTCACTGGGCAGGCTCCTCCGCCACGGCACCAAGGTGCACTCCGAGAGCGAAGTCATCACCTGGACCGGTTCAGAAGCCCGCCGCGAGACCTTCGGCGAACTCGGCAAGCACGCCGCTCGCCTGGCCAACGCCCTCCGGAGCCTCGGTATCACCGGCGATCAGCGCGTCGGCACCTTCATGTGGAACAACGCCGAGCACATGGCCGCGTACCTGGCCATCCCGGCCATGGGCGCGGTACTGCACACGCTGAACATCCGGCTGTTCCCGGAGCAGCTGGTCTTCGTCGCCAACCACGCCGAGGACCAGGTCGTCATCGTCGACGGCACGCTGGTCCCGCTGCTGGCCAAGCAGCTGCCCGAGCTGAAGACCGTGCGGCACGTCATCGTGGCCAACGGCGACGCCTCCTCCCTTCCCGCCCCGGACGGCGTCCAGGTGCACTCCTACGCCGAGCTGCTGTCCGGCCAGCCGGACACCTTCGACTGGCCAGAGGTGGACGAGCGCTCGGCGGCCGCGATGTGTTACACCTCGGGCACCACGGGTGATCCGAAGGGCGTCGCGTACTCCCACCGGTCGATCTGGCTGCACTCCATGCAGGTCACGATGTCCGACAGCATGCGGCTGGCCCAGCACGACAAGGCCCTCGCGATCGTCCCGATGTTCCACGCGATGGCGTGGGGCATGCCGTACGCGGCGATGATGGTCGGCGCTTCGCTGCTCATGCCGGACCGCTTCCTCCAGCCCGCGCCCATCGCCCAGATGCTCGCGGCCGAGAAGCCGACCTTCGCCGGCGCCGTCCCGACGATCTGGCAGGGCCTGCTCTCCCACCTCGACGCGAACCCGCAGGACATCTCGCATCTGCGCGAGGTCGTCGTCGGCGGATCGGCGGCGCCGCCTTCGCTGATGCACGCCTTCGAGGACCGCTACGACGTGCCGATCCTGCACGCCTGGGGCATGACCGAGACCTCGCCGCTGGGCAGTGTCGCGCGTCCGCCCGCCGCCGCGACCGGCGAGAAGGCGTGGGAGTACCGCTACACCCAGGGCCGGTTCCCGGCGTCCGTCAGCGCCAGGCTGATCGGCGACAACGGCGAGGAACTGCCGTGGGACAACGAAAGCGTCGGCGAGCTCGAGGTGCAGGGCCCGTGGATCGCGGCGTCGTACTACAGCGGCACGACCGGTGAGGAGCCCGACCCGGAGAAGTTCCACGACGGCTGGCTGCGCACCGGCGACGTCGGGAAGATCAGCCCGGACGGCTATCTCACGCTGACCGACCGCGCGAAGGACGTCATCAAGTCCGGCGGCGAGTGGATCTCGTCGGTGGATCTGGAGAACCAGGTGATGGCGCATCCCGCGGTGGCCGAGGCGGCCGTGGTCGGCATCCCCGACGAGAAGTGGGACGAGCGCCCACTGGTCGCCGTCGTGCTCAAGGAGGGCCAGAGCGCCACGGCCGAGGAACTGCGCGAGTTCTTGTCGGACAAGGTCGCGAAGTGGCAGCTGCCGGAGAATTGGACCTTTGTGGACGAAGTCCCGAAGACCAGTGTCGGCAAGTTCGACAAGAAGCGGCTGCGCGCGTTCCACTCCGAAGGCAAACTCGACATCAGTCAGCTCTAACGGGTTAATCTCCCGCGCGCCTGCCCTTCCGTGAAGGCCATCTTGAGGGACGCTGGTCCCTGAAGATGGCCTTCACTGCGTTCGGCGAAGGGTTTTGTTGGTGCGTAAGACAAACAGGCGGACGTTCCTGGCGCTGGCGGGGACGACCCTGCTCTCCGCCTGCGGGTCCAACACCGTCCAAACGGGAAACCCGCCCCCGTCGACGGCCTACTCCGCCGGGGTGACCAGGCCGAAACCGAAACCGGTCGACCTCGCGCAGTGGTACCACCCCTATCCCGAAGCGGGCGTCCAAGAAGCCGTCACGCGCTATGCGGCGGCGTACCAGAAGTCCAAGGTCGCGGTGCAGTGGAATCCGGACGACTACGAGACGAAACTGAACGCCGCACTGCAGGCGGGCCCGGTCCCGGACGTCTTCGAAGGCCAGGTCACCGTCGACCGCGTCCGGCAGAACCTTCTCGTCCCGCTGGACGACGTCGTCGGGCCCGTACGCGGGGATTTCAACCCCTCGGTACTGGCGGCGCAGACGGTCGACGGCAAGATCTACGGGATCCCGCAGGCACTCGACACCCAGGTCCTCTTCTACCGCAAGAGTTTTCTCCAGGAGGCCGGTGTCCAGCCGCCGCAGACGCTGGACGAACTCGTCGACGCGGCGAAGAAACTGTCCAAGGACGGCGTCAAAGGACTGTTCGCCGGCGACGACGCGGGCGCGGCGGCGCTCGCCGGGCCGCTGCTGTGGTCGGCCGGCCTCGACTACGTCAAGGACGGCAAATCCGCGGGCTTCGACGATCCGCGTGCCGCCACGGCGTTCGCGAAACTCCACGAGCTCAACGGTTCGCTGCTGCTCGGCGCTTCGACGGACTTGGCGGATCCGCTCCCGTTCATCGACGGGCTCACCGCCATGCAGTGGACCTGGCTGTGGAACCTGCCGAAGATCCAGGACACGGTGAAGGACGACTTCGGCATCCTGCCGTTCCCCCGGCTCGACGCGGCGGGCACACCGTCCGTCCCGGTCAGCGGGCTGAGCGCGATGGTGCACGCCAAGAGCCTGAACCCCAACGCCGCCAAGGACTTCGTCAAATGGCTGTGGCTGGAGCGCGTCGACTTCCAGCAGGAGTTCGCCACCAGGTTCGGGTTCCACCTGCCCGCGCGGCTGAGCGTGCTCGGCAAGGTCGCCGCGGCGGCCGACGCCGCGAAGCTGGTCAAGGAGAACGGCCGCGCCGCCGGTCCACTGTGGACGTCGACGGCGAACACGGCGCTCGTCGACGCACTGGGCCGGATCGCCCGCGACGGGGCCGATCCGGCCGCCGAGACCAAGGCCGCCGTCGAGGCCGTCAAGGCCGAACTGGGGCGCCTTTCCGCGTGACCCGGCCGGTCACGACAGCGCTCGCAAGCACGCCGGGTGACCCGGCGGCCTAGTCCCCCGAGACACCCCAGATCGCCAGCTCGACGGCGACGTCGTTCTCGTACAGCAGCGCACAGTTCGCGCTCCAGCGCGGGCGGCGCTCGTACGGCAGCCGCCCCGCCTTGTCGAGTTCGTCGAAGTCGGCGACGGACGGCTCCTCGGTGCCGAAGGCGGCCACGAGCTCGGCGTCGGTCAGGGGCCGGATCGTGCCGAAGTCGTCCTCGCCCGTGGCGCTGATGAACTCGTGGACGTCGAGCACGGAATGCGTCCCGGACTCCTGGACGCTCTCCACCTCGTACAGATCGTCGATCGAGTCCGGGCGGCCGAGTTCGTCCTCCTCCCAGAGGTAGTCGCCCTCCTCGAAGACACGCGCCTTCATCGCGTCCAGCGCCGCTTCCGGATCGCCGTCGAACCGGCCGCGGACCGACCAAGCCGAAGCACCCACCTGGCCACCTCCCACGCTCGCCAAGCGGCCAGCGTAACCAGCGCGCTTGGCTTCTTTGGTATTCCGCCAAACGTGACAAATTTTCGCATTACCCTTTTCTGGCGTTCACCTCACGGCTAACGTCTTGCGGCATCGTCCTTCCGCGACATCCATCCGCGACGACTGGGGGCACCGCCATGTCCGTCATCTCGAGGCGCACCTTCACCGCGGCAGGCGCCGCCGGCGTCGGCCTGCTGCTGTGCACGCCGACTGCCAACGCGCTCGACCGGGCACTGGCGCGCACCACGACCCGGGCGGTGCGCACCGCGGGGACCACGCTCGAAGCCGCGGCTGCCCCGCGGACCAGCGGCCCCGGCTACACGCGGCTGACCGCGGGGCCCGGCTGGCCGCTCGTGGTCCGCGGCGATCTGGCCGCGCCGAAGTCCGGCCGCGACGACCGGCGCCGCGCGATGGCCTCCTTCGCGCAGTTCACCGACCTGCACTTCACCGACGCCGAAAGCCCGGCGCGGTTCGAGTACCTGCACCCGTTCGTCGGTTCGGCGCACCGGCCGCAGGAAACCCTCGGCCCCGTCGCGACGACGGCACTGGTGGAGCGGGTGAACAGCCTGAAGGCAGGCCCGTTCACCGGACGGCCGATCGACTTCATGGTCACCACCGGCGACAACACCGACAACCACGAGCTCATCGAGCTCGAATGGTTCCTCAAGGTGCTCAACGGCGGCACGGTGAATCCGACTTCGGGCGACCCGGACGTGCACGAAGGCGTCCAGACGTCCGGGTCCTCGCACTACTGGAACCCCGGCAAGACGCTGGACGACGCGTACACGAAGAAGGGCTTCCCGCAGCTGCCCGGCCTGCTCGACGCGGCCTCGAACACCTTCACCTCGCCCGGCCTCGACGTCCCGTGGTTCTGCACCTTCGGCAACCACGACGACAGCATCGTCGGCACCGTGCCGGACTTCCCGGGGATGGACGGCTGGTACACCGGCAGGTTCAAGGTGATCGGCAAGGACGAGACGACGTCGCGGAAGCTCGCCAAGGCGATCGGGTCCGGCGCCGGCGTCCCGGTCACGGAGCTGTTCGGCGGTTCGGGCACGATCCGCGAGATCACCCCGGACGAGCGACGACGGCCGTTCAGCACCGCGGAATTCGTGCGCCACCACCTCGACTCCGCCAACACCGGGCCCGGCCCGGTCGGCCACGGGTTCAGCGAGAACAACGCCGACGGACGGAACGTGTACTACACCTTCCGCATCGCGCCGGGGATCACCGGCATCAGCCTCGACACCACGACGATGGCCGGGCTGGCCGACGGATCGATCGGGCTCGGGCAGTTCACCTGGGTGGAGAATACGCTCAAGCGCAACAGCTCGACGTACTACGACTTCTTCGGGCGCAAGGTCACGCAGAACGTGACGGACGAGCTGTTCATCCTGTTCAGCCACCACACCAGCGACACCATGGGCAACGTGCTGCCGGACGCGCGCCACCCGCTGGAGATCCGGCTCAACGGCGACACTTTCGTCTCGCTGCTGCACCGGTTCCCGAACGTGCTGGCGTGGGTGAACGGGCACACGCACCACAACAAGATCACCCCGCACGCCGGCAAGACCGCGAAGCAGAGCTTCTGGGAGATCAACACCGCCTCGCATATCGACTTCCCGCAGCACGCGCGGATCATCGAGGTCGCCGACAACGCCGACGGCACGTTGTCGCTGTTCACGACCCTGATCGAGGCGGAAGCCCCGTACGAGGCGTCGTACACGGACACGTCCACGCAAGCGCTTGCGTCGCTTTACCGGGAGTTCTCCTACAACGACATCCACGCCTCGCTCTCCGCCGTCGGCACCGCCCAGGACCAGAACACGGAACTCCTGCTGCCGAACCCGCTCGCCTGAGTTACGCCTTCAAACACGCGAGTTACGCCTTCACACACGCGAGTTCGCCGTCTGATCACACGAGCCGGCCGTCGGCTCAGGGACCAGAGGCGTAACTCGCGTGATCGGGGGGCGTAACTCGCGTGATTGGGCGCGTAACTCGCGTGATTGAACGGCGAACTGTTTACATACCTCGCGCGACCGGCGAAAATCCCTTCCCTACTGGGTGGACTCGAGGGATGGAGCGCCGGATGCGGATACGAGGGCTGGTCACGCTGCTGACGATCGCGACGATGACCGCGGTGACGGCACAGACGGCGGAGGCCGGTCCCGGCCGCCCGGACGACGAGTCGATCGACTTCCACGACTGGTCCGGTCACCACGGTTTCCGTGACGGCAGGCTCGAAGGGCTCGGCCTCGACCACGGCGCGCTGCGCATCGACCGCCCGATCGGCACGGTCGAGCACACCGAACCCGCACTCGGCACCACGAAGACCTACGAATACGGCCAGTGGACGTCCGGGAGCCACACGCAGGGCTTCGACGCCTCCCAGCTGGTCGCCTCGTGGAACGCCAAGACGCCGGCCAAGACGTGGATCAAGGTCGAGGCGAAGGGCCGCACCGCCACGGGCACGGAGACGTCCTGGTACGTCATGGGCCGGTGGGCGAGCGGGGACGCCGACATCAAGCGCACCAGCGTCGACGGCCAGAGCGACGCCAACGCCGCGGTCGACGTCGACACGCTGGTCATGAAGGCCGGAGTCGCGCTGCGCTCGTACCGGCTGCGCGTCAGCCTGTACCGCGAGGCCGGCTCCGGCGCCACGCCGTCGGTGACGTCGGTCGGCGCGATGACGTCGCTGGTCCCGGACCGCTTCGAGGTCAAGGCGACGAAACCGGGCCGCGCCACCGGCATCGAGCTCAAGGTGCCCGCCTACGCGCAGAACCTCCACAAAGGACAGTTCCCGGAGTACGGCGGGGGCGGCGAGAACTGGTGCAGCCCCACCTCCACCGAAATGGTCGTCGAGTACTGGGGCAAACGGCCCAAGGCCGAGGACATGAAGTGGATCCCGGAGGGTTACGTCGACCCGACCGTCGCGTACGCCGCCCGCCACACGTTCGACTACGCCTACGACGGGACAGGCAACTGGCCGTTCAACACCGCGTACGCCGCTTCACTCGGACTGCGTGGGCACATCACCCGTTTGCACTCCTTGAACGAACTCGAGAACTACATCGCGCGCGGTATCCCGGTGATCACGTCGCAGTCGTTCAAGGCCGAGGAACTCGACGGCGCGGGCTACGGCACCGCCGGGCACATCATGGTCGTCGTCGGCTTCACGAAGGACGGTGACGTGATCGCCAACGACCCGGCCGCCAACAGCAACGACCGGGTCCGGAACGTCTACAAACGACACCAGTTCGAAACGATCTGGCAGCGCACCAAGCGGTACAACACGAATGGCGGCGTTTCCAGTGGTCCCGGCGGAATCGCGTACATCATCACGCCTGGGCACTGAATCGGTACCGCACCCGAGCGGATGTCGCGATCCGGGCCGCCCCCGTGGCAAGCTCGGAGTTCGTCGACTCGGAGGTGCGCATGCCGTACGAGGTCCAGGGCGTCGTTTCCCGCGCCAAGGGTGAACCGGTCTCGCTGGAGCCCGTGACGGTGCCCGACCCCGGGCCCGGCGAGGCCGTCGTCTCGGTCAAGGCGTGCGGCGTCTGCCATACCGACCTGCACTACCGCGAGGGCGGGATCAACGACGAATTCCCGTTCCTGCTCGGCCACGAGGCCGCGGGGTTCGTGGAGGCCGTCGGCGACGGCGTCACCGGCCTCGAACCGGGCGACTACGTGATCCTGAACTGGCGCGCGGTCTGCGGCACCTGCCGGACCTGCCGCCGGGGCAAGCCCTGGTACTGCTTCTCGACGTTCAACGCCGCGCGGCCGATGACGCTGGCCGACGGCACCGCCCTGTCACCGGCGCTGGGCGTCGGGGCGTTCCTCGAGAAGACGCTCGTCCACAGTGGACAATGCACGAAGGTCGACCCCGCCGCCGAACCGGCCGTCGCCGGGCTGCTCGGCTGCGGGGTGATGGCCGGCCTCGGCGCGGCGCTGAACACCGGCGCCGTGAGCCGCGGCGATTCCGTGGCGGTCATCGGCTGCGGTGGTGTCGGCGACGCCGCGATCGCCGGGGCGAACCTGGCCGGCGCGAAGACCATCGTCGCCGTCGACACCGACGACCGGAAGCTCACCTGGGCCAGGGACTTCGGCGCCACGCACACGCTGAACAGCAAGGGTTTGAGCGAAGACCAGGTCGTCGAGGCGATCCGGGAGTTCACCGATTCGTTCGGCGCGGACGTCGTGATCGACGCGGTGGGCAGGCCCGAGACGTGGCGGCAGGCGTTCTACGGCCGGGATCTGGCGGGCACGGTCGTGCTGGTCGGCGTCCCGACCCCGGACATGCGGCTTGATCTGCCGCTGATCGACTTCTTCTCGCGCGGCGGCTCGCTCAAGTCGTCGTGGTACGGCGATTGCCTGCCCTCGCGCGATTTCCCGATGCTGATCGACCTCTATCTCCAGGGCAGGCTCCCGCTCGACAAGTTCGTCACCGAGCGGATCGCCCTCGACGGCGTCGAGCAGGCCTTCGAGCGCATGCACCACGGCGACGTGCTCCGCAGCGTGGTGACCTGGTGAAACTCTTCACCGACGCCGATTTCCCCGCCGATCCGTATCCGGGAGCGCGGCCGGGGCATTCGTTCGTCCACTTCGACGGCGCCGGGCACAGCCTCGACACCGCGCCGGAGGGCTGGCGCGAACGCCAGGCCGTGCTGGCCTACGGCTCGAACGCGTGCCCGTCCAAGATCACCTGGCTGCGGGAGCACATGGGGCTGACCGGCCCGGTCGTCGTCTGTCACGCGCGCTGCGCCGACCTGGCCGCGGTCTGGGCGTCCGGTCTGCGGTTCCGGGACGGGCAACGGCCCGCCACGCTCGCCGCCGCGCCCGGTGTCGTCGAAGAGCACTCCGTCTGGTTCGCGACGCCGGAGCAGCTCGCCGTCCTCGATCGCTGCGAAGGCAAAGGACAGCGTTACAACCTGGTGCGGCTGACCGCCCCGGCCATCACCCTCGACGACGGCACCGTGCTAGACGACGTCGTGGCGTACGTCGGCGCCGCGGACATCCGCCTGCCGATCCTGGTGGACGGCAGGCATATCCGCGTCGCCGACCTCGAACAGCGCCGGGCCGCGGCACTGGAAGGGATCCCCGCCGAAACGCACGGTCTGGACTGCACGCTGGTCGAAGCCGGCACCCTGGTCAGAGAAGCTTCCCGGGATTGAGGATCCCGGCAGGGTCGATGGCCTTCTTCGCCGCTCGCAACACCTCGACGCCGATCTCGCCGATCTCCGCCGCCAGATAGCGCGCGTGGTCGACGCCGACGGCGTGGTGATGCGAGATCGTGCCGATCCCGGTGATCGCCTCCGAGGCCGCCGCCTTCGCCCGCTGCCATTGGCCGACCGGGTCGGCCTCGTCGCGCGCGGTGAGCACGGTGAAGTACAGCGACGCGCCCGTTTCGTACGCGTGCGAGACGTGACACATGATGATGGCGTTGCCGAGCGTCGCGGTGAGCGCGGCACGGACCGCGTCGCGCAGGTCGCTCAGTTCCGCCCAGTACGTGGCGGTTTCCAGGGTTTCGACGCAGACACCGTTGTCCATCAGGGCATCCCGCTGCCGAGGGCCGGAGAACCGGCCGCGGCGCCAGGATTCGCCGAGCGCGGCCCCGATGCGGACGGCACCGAACTCCTTCAATACGCCGGTGGTCTCTCGGCGGCGCCGGTCGACCTCGCGCTTCGACGCGCCTTCCCAGCCGACGATCAGCAGGCACGGCGCGTGGACACCGCGCGCCTTGAGATACCGGCGCAACGCCTTCGTCTTCAAACTGTCGTTGAGCGCGAGCGAAACCTCGCTTTCGTCCACATCGGACAGTCGCGTGACGTCCGCGAGCACGTGCCGCTGGGCGAGTTCGCGGACCGCGTCGGTGCCCTTCTCCCAGCCATCCAGGACATAACCCTCGTAACGGCGCACTTCCGGCACCGGGCGGACACGGAGGGCGACCTCGGTGATCACCCCGAGCGCGCCTTCGCTGCCGATGGCCAGCTGCCTCAGGTCGGGTCCCGCGGCGGACGCCGGCGCGACGCCGAGTTTCCATTCCCCGTGCGGGGTCGCTAGCCGGACACCCTTGACCATGTCCTCGAAGCGTCCGTAGCCCGACGACGCCTGACCGGCGGACCGGGTCGCGGCGAAACCGCCGATGGTGGCCCGTTCGTAGGACTGGGGCACGTGACCGAGGGTGAAGCCGTGCCCGGCGAGCAGCCGGTCCGCCTCCGGCCCGGTGAGGCCCGCCTGCAGGACCGCGATCCGGGACACCGGGTCGACGGAGACGAGGTCACCGAGCCGGGTGAGGTCGAGCGCGATCACCGCGCTCTTGTCCCCGCGCAGCGCCGCGACCCCGCCGACCACCGACGTCCCGCCGCCGAACGGGACGACACCGACGTCGTGCCGGGCACAGATCTCCAACAACGACTGGACTTCGGCGGGATTCTCCGGCAGGACGACGGCGTCCGGTACCGGAAAATCACCGAACCCGCGCCGCCGTACCAGGTCCAGATAGGACAGACCGCCCGCCCTGGCGAGCCGCTCCCCCGGCGACAGCAGGACATGCTCGGCGCCGACGAGTTCTTCGAGGTCTCGTTTCGGCTGTTCGCTCAGCGCCGAATCGGGAACGGACAGGGCCGAATCGGGCGCGAGGGGCGCCGCGGAGCCCAGCGGACCGATACGCTGGACGAGCCACCTCAAGGCCTTCGCCGGAAGGTGGGCCGCGTCACCGCCTTCGGGCGTCCAGGATCGTCTTAACCGGTGGTCAATAAGCTCCGTCACGACTACAGTGTTACACATGGACGTAAAACGTCACTCACCTGCGGAAACAGGCGTTTCGGCGCTGGCGGACACCCGATCCCGCCAGGCCTCGACGCGCGTGTCCGACGACGTTCTGCTCGACGCCGCGAAGAAGTGCGTGCTCGCGGTCGGCGTGAGGCGGACCACCCTCGCCGAGATCGCCCGCACCGCGAAGGTCAGCCGGATGACCGTCTACCGCCGGTTCCCGGATGTGCGCAGCGTGCTCGCGACCCTCATGACCCGTGAATTCGGCGGCCTGCTGCAGAGCGCCGCCGAGCCGGAGGTCGAGCCCGCCAACTTCCGCGAGAAGCTCGTCCAGAGTTCGTCCGCCGCCGTCGCCGCGCTTTCGGGCGACCCGTTGTTCCGCACCCTGCTGGACCTCGACTCCGAACTCGTCCTGCCCTACATCGTCGAGCGGTTCGGAAAGACACAGCGGTTCGCCGAAGGCGTGATCCTGCACCTGCTGAAGTCCGGCCACGAAGACGGCTCGATCCGCGAGGGCGACCTGCCTTCGCAGGCGCGCACCCTGCTGCTGCTCATCCAGTCCTTCGCGTTCTCCTACCGCCCCGCCACCGCGGACGTGAACGAGAAGGAGCTGATGGCGGAATTCGCCCACGTACTCGACGCGGCGTTGCGGCCGTGACGCCGGGCTCGCTCAACGCCCTGCGGCGCGACCGGGAACTCACGGCGCTGGCCGGCGGTGAGCGGGTCGATCTGGTGGTGGTCGGCGGCGGTGTCACCGGCGCCGGGATCGCGCTGGACGCGGCCGCGCGCGGGCTCTCGGTGGCCCTGATCGAGGCGTACGACCTGGCGTACGGGACGTCACGCTGGTCCAGCAAGCTCGTCCACGGCGGCCTCCGGTACCTGGCCAAGGGCGATCTGGCACTGGCGCACGAAAGCGCCGTCGAACGCGGCATCCTGATGACCCGCACGGCCCCGCATCTCACCAGGGCGCTCCCGCAGCTGTTCCCCTTGTACCGCGAGACCTCCCGTGGCCAGCAGGCGTTCATCATGACCGGCCTCCTCGCCGGCGACGGCCTCCGCCGCGCGGCGGGCACACCGGCGTCGGTGCTGCCGCGGCCGAGGTCGATCCCGGCCGCGGAGGCGCTGGCGCTCGCACCCGGCCTGTCCCCGCAAGGCCTGCGCGGAGCGCTGCTGGCCTACGACGGCGCACTGACCGACGACGCGCGCCTGGTCGTGAACCTGGCACGCACGGCGGCGGCGCGCGGCGCGAAGATCCTGACGAAGGTCGAAGCGCTCCGGCTCGACGCGGAATCGGTGCTGGCCAGGGACAGGCTCACCGGGCAGGAGGTCGAGATCCACGCCCGCCAGGTGATCAACGCGACCGGCGTCTGGGCGGGCGAACTGGCGGAATCGGTGCGGCTGCGGCCTTCCCGCGGTTCGCATCTCATTCTGGCCGCCGGGGCGGCGCCGATCGGCGCGACGTCGGTCAACGTGCCCGTGCCCGGCGAGAACAACCGCTTCGTCTTCCTGCTGCCGCAACCGGACGGCCGGGTGTTCGTCGGCGTCACCGACGAGCCGACCGACGGCCCGGTCCCGCGCGTGCCGTCCGTACCGGAGTCCGATGTGGACTTCCTGCTCGAAGTGGCGTCGACGGCGTTCACCCGCCCGCTGACGCGGGACGACGTCGCGGGATCGTTCGCCGGGCTGCGGCCGCTGGTCGAGGGCGGCGGACGCAGCGCGGATCTCTCGCGCAAACACGCGGTGGTGACCGGCGCCGACGGTGTGCTCACCGTCGTGGGCGGCAAGCTGACGACGTACCGCAAGATGGCCGAGGACGCCGTCGACGCGGCGCTGAAACGGTCCGGGCTCCTCGCCGGGCCGTCGACCACGTCCCGGCTCCCGCTGCTCGGCGCGACACCACGCCACCGTTTGTCCACTGTGGACGCGTCGCCGCGGCTGGTCTCGAAGTACGGCACCGAAGCGCCGCGAGTCGCCGCCCTCGGCGAGGTCGATCCGGAACTGGGCCTGCCCCTGTTCGACGGCGCCGAGATCAGCGCGGCGGAAGTCGTCTGGGCCGTGCGGCACGAGGGCGCCCTCGACGTCGAGGACGTCTTGGAGCGCCGCACCCGGCTCGGCCTGGTCGCCGCGGACGCCGAGGCCGCCCGCGGCCGCGTCCAGGAACTTGTCGACAAATCGCTCGCCGGCCTCGCCTGACCTTCCGCATTTAGTCCGCTGAATGCGGTGAGTCATGCCCTCAGCTTGACGCGTCGTTGGGTTTTTGCAACAGTATGTTCTATGAGCCCGGTAAGGCGCGGCAAAGAGCTGCCGATCTACAACCGGCTTCCCGTGCTCCGGGCCGAGCGCGGACTGAGCAGGGCCGCCCTCGCGGCGGCCGTCGAGGTCAACCCGCAGACCATCGGCGCGCTCGAACGGGGGGACCACTATCCGAGCCTGGACCTGGCGTTCCGCATCTGCGCGGTGTTCGACCTCCCGGTCGAGGCCGTGTTCAGCCGCGAACCGTTCACGCCACTGTCCACTCAGGTCTACCGGGAGGGGGGAGCATGAGTGAAGGGCGAGGCCGGCTCGTGGCGTACTGGGAGCGCCAGCAGGAACGGCTGGACGAACTGGAACGCAAGCGAGCGCTGAGGCTTCCGGCCTGGCGCACGAGGAAGCGGCGGCGGACGTTGACCGTGCTGGTGCTGGCGGGCGATCTGATGCTGATCGGCGGCGCCGTCTTCTACCAGACAGGTCAGACGGGAGCCTTCCTCGTAGGCTGGCTCGGCGGAGGCGTCGTGGCGGGCGGCGCGCAGTACCTGCTTCGCATCCTCACCGGCAAGATGAGCGGCGGTTTCTCGATGCGGCTCGACGAGCGCGAGCGGGAGATGCGTCACCGCGTCACCTACGTCAGCTACCAGATCCTGGTGGCGATGATGCTGTTCGCGGTGGTGTACGGCCTCCTGGTCCCCGGCCCCAAGGGCGGTGGCGCGATGATGGCCTGTGCGCTGCTGGTCGCCGGCACCACGGTGCCCGTCGTCATGCTCGGCTGGTCGTTGCCGGACGACGACCCCGAGGACTACACCGACTTCGAGGGGGTGCCTCCGGTATGACCGGGGACAAGAAACGGTACAGGTTGTCCATCGGCGTGGTCGCCGTCGTGCTGGTGGCGGGTGGGGTCCTCGCCGGCGCGGGCCGGGCGGCCCTGGTGTACCGGGCCACTTCGGTGGTGAGCAACGTCAAGCTGGACGGGCTGATCCAGCGCAACCGCACGGTTTCCGGCGTCCATCGGGGATTCACGGCGCTGGTGCGGTATTTCGAAGAGGGGAAGTGGAAATGAGCGAGGGGAAGCTGGAGATCGATCGGATCTCCAAGCGGTACGGCGCGAAGGTCGCGCTGGACGAGGTGAGCTTCGAGGTCCAGCCCGGTGAGCTGTTCGGGTTCGTCGGCAGCAACGGCGCGGGCAAGACCACCACGATGCGGATCGTGCTCGGAGTGCTCGCGGCCGACTCCGGCCAGGTGCGCTACGACGGCGCCCCGATCACCCACGAGACCCGCACGCACATCGGGTACATGCCGGAGGAACGCGGGCTGTACCCGAAGATGAAGGTGCTGGAGCAGCTGGTCTACCTCGCCGAACTGCACGGGATGTCGGCCAACGACGCCCACCGCAGCGCCGAGAACTGGATCGCCCGCCTCGGGCTGACCGAACGGCGCAAGGACGAGGTCCAGAAGCTGAGCCTCGGCAACCAGCAGCGTGTGCAGCTCGCCGCGGCGCTGGTGCACGACCCCAAGGTGCTGGTGCTCGACGAGCCGTTCTCCGGCCTCGACCCGCTGGCCGTGGACGTGATGAGCGGAGTGCTGCGCGAGAAGGCCGCGACCGGGGTGCCGGTGGTGTTCTCCAGTCACCAGCTGGATCTGGTCGAGCGGCTGTGCGACCGCGTCGGCATCATCCGAAGTGGACGGATGGTCGCCTCCGGTACCGTCGCGGAGCTGACCGCCGGCGCGGGCAACGGTCTCGTCGTCACCGCGCCCGCCGCCTCGCCCGGCTGGGCTTCGTCCGTTCCCGGTGTCCGGGCGGTCGAGCAGAACGGACCGACGACGATCCTCGAACTCGAGGCCGGAGCCGACGACCAGGCCGTGCTCGCCGCGGCGCTGGCCACCGGCCCGGTCACGGAGTTCACCAAACGCAGGCGTTCGCTGACCGAGCTCTTCCGCGACGCGGTCGCCGAGAAGCCGGCGGCACAGGGAGTTTCCGCATGAACACCGTATCTTCGTGGCGCGCGGTCTGGCTGATCGCCAAACGCGAGCTGAACACCCGGCTGCGCACCAGGTCCTTCGTGATCGGCACCGCCGTGCTGCTGGTCATGCTGATGGGGTACGTCCTGCTGCAGTCCACGCTGATCAGCAACGAGGACAAGAGCAAGGTCGGGCTCACCGGCCAGACCGCCGGGATCGCGCAGCAGCTGAAGACCGCGGGCGAGGCCATCGGCGAAAAGATCGAGACCGTCACGGTCGCCGATCCGGCGCAGGGCCGGGCGCAGGTCGAGAACGGCGACCTGGACGCGCTGCTGTCCGGCAACGCCACCGAGCTGAAGGTGCTCGTCAAGTCCGAATTGGACACGAAGCTGCGTTCCCTGTTGAACGGCGTGTCCCAGCAGGAAGTGCTGAACGGCATCCTGTCCGAGGCCCAGAAGTCGCCGGACGAGGTGATGCGCACGGTTCACCAGACCCAGGTCGAGGTCGACTCGATCAAACCGCCGGACCCCGAGAAGGCACAGCGGACGGTGATCGGGCTGATCGTGGCGGTGCTGCTGTACATGAGCATCGTGACCTACGGGACGCTGGTCGCGCAGGGCGTGGTCGAAGAGAAGTCCAGCCGGGTGGTGGAGATCCTGCTGTCCACGGTCCGGCCGTGGCATCTGTTGCTGGGCAAGGTGATCGGGCTCGGCCTGGTCGGGCTGACGCAGCTGGTGATCATCGGCGGCGCCGGGTTGATAGTCGCTTCGGCGACCAACGTGCTGACGCTGTCCGGGGTCGCGACGGGCGCCCTGCTGTGGGGTGTCGTGTGGTACCTGCTCGGATTCCTGTTGTACGCCACCGTCTACGGCGCGATGGGTTCACTGGTCTCCCGGCAGGAGGACACCCAGTCCGTGATCGGCCCGGTCAACATCGTGCTGATCCTCGGCTTCGTCGTCGGGTTCAACCTGCTGGCCCAGTCACCGGAGGGCACGGGCACGAAGGTGCTCTCCCTGGTGCCGCTGCTTTCCCCGGTGCTGATGCCCGCGCGGATCGCCGCCGGGACCGTCGAGACGTGGGAGATCGTGCTGTCGCTGGGCCTGAGCGTGGGCGCCATCGCCCTGTTCACCTGGCTGGGCGCGCGGATCTACCAGAACAGCGTGCTGCGGGTCGGCAGCAGGATCAAGCTTTCGGAAGCCCTGAAGGGCTGACCCGTTCGCGCGTGAAGGCCCCCTTCCCTCGGCTGAGCCGAGGGAAGGGGGCCTTCACGCGCGTTCAGGTTCCTTTGATCGCGCCGTAGCGCTCGAGGGCGACCTGACGTTCGTGGGCGTGGTCGACCATGGGCGCGGGGTAGCCGGGCACGTCGACGGGCTTGTGCACGGCTTTGCCTCGCACGGAGCGGAGTTCGGGGACGTAACGGCGGACGTAGTCGCCGGAAGGATCGAACTTCTCCCCCTGCGTGGTCGGGTTGAAGATCCGGAAGTACGGCGCGGCGTCGGTGCCGCTGCCCGCGACCCACTGCCAGTTCAGCTGGTTCGACGCGAGATCGCCGTCGACCAGATGTCTCATGAAATGCCGTGCGCCGAGCCACCACGGCAGATGCAGATCCTTGACCAGGAAACTCGCCACGATCATCCGGACGCGGTTGTGCATCCAGCCCTCGGCGAGCAGCTGCCGCATGCCGGCGTCGACGATCGGGAACCCGGTACGTCCCTCGCACCACCGCCGGAAAGCGTCGTCGTCGCTCTCGTATTCCATGGCGTCGAACCGGGAATCGTAGTTCTTCCGCGCGGTTTCGGGCCGGTGCCATAGGACGTCGGCGTGGAACTCGCGCCAGGCGAACTCGCCGCGCAGCGCCTTGGCGCCGGATCCCTCGTTGCCGGCGAGGTCGGCCAGCAGGGTGCGCGGGTGGACGCAACCCCAGCGCAGATACGGCGAAAGCCTTGTCGTGCCGGGACGATCCGGCCGGTCACGATCCTCGTCGTAGGTTTCCAGGCCGTCGTCCAGGAACTCGTGCCAGCGCTCCAACGCCGCCTTCTCGCCGGGCTCGGGCAGCTCCATCCCTTTGAGCGAAGGGGATTTCGGGAGCTTGACCGATCGCGGTGGCTCCACCCAGTCCACAATGGACTTCCCGGTGTCGGCGGGGCGCGGCCAGCCGTGGCGCACCCACGCACGGTAGAACGGGGTGAAGACGCGATAGGGGTCGCCGTCCGGCTTGGTGATGCGGCCGGGGGTGATCGCGTACGAGGAGCCTGTCTCGACCCAGGCGATGTCGTGCTCCGCCAACGCCTTCTTGACCTCGTCGTCGCGGCGGCGGCCGTACGGGCCGGTGTCGGCGCTGACGTGCACGGTCGCGGCGCCGACCTCGCGAGCGGCCTTGACGACCTCCGTGGCCGGGTCACCCTTGACGAGCATCAGCCGTCCGCCGAGCTGATCATCCAGCGCCTTCAGGCAGCCGTGCAGGAACGCGACGCGCGGGGCACCGGAAGGCTTGAGGAGCGCGTCGTCGAGGACGTACAGCGCGAGGACGTGCTTGCTGTGCTTCGAAGCCTCCAGCAGGGCGGCGTGGTCGCCGAGGCGGAGGTCGCGGCGGAACCACAGCACTACCGGGGCTTCTCTGGTCACTCGGGAAACCCTAAGCGCGCTTCCCCGGCCCCGCACGCCAAAGGTCCTTTCCTCGCGGATTTCGCGAGGAAAGGACCTTTTATGGCGTTTGCGGGAGGGGGATCAGCGCTCCGAGATGGGCGCGTAGTCCCGCGACGCGTAGCCGGTGTAGACCTGCCGCGGGCGGCCGATCTTGGTGGCCGGGTCCTGGATCATCTCGCGCCAGTGCGCGATCCAGCCCGGCAGGCGGCCGAGCGCGAACAGCACGGTGAAGTACTTCGTCGGGAAGCCGAGCGCCCGGTAGATCAGACCGGTGTAGAAGTCGACGTTCGGGTACAGCTTCCGCTCGATGAAGTAGTCGTCCGAGAGCGCGGTCTCTTCCAGCTTCTTCGCGATGTCGAGCAGCTGGTCGCCGCCCTT
Source organism: Amycolatopsis sp. PSD-21 (assembly GCF_055561455.1). NCBI lineage: Bacteria > Bacillati > Actinomycetota > Actinomycetes > Pseudonocardiales > Pseudonocardiaceae > Amycolatopsis > Amycolatopsis sp. PSD-21. Next base: position 8,301,971 of record NZ_CM145712.1, read on the forward strand.
GAGCTTGGAGAGGATCTCGTCCGCGGTGTTCTTGATGATCTTCGCGCGCGGGTCATAGTTCTTGTAGACCCGGTGTCCGAAGCCCATCAGGCGGACACCCTTTTCCTTGTTCTTCACGCGGGTGACGAAGTTCGCGACGTCGCCGCCCTCGGCCTGGATGCCCTCGAGCATGTCCAGGACCGCGCTGTTGGCGCCACCGTGCAGCGGGCCGAACAGGGCGTTGATCCCGGCCGAGATCGAGGCGAACAGGTTCGCCTCGGAGGAGCCGACGAGACGCACGGTCGAGGTCGAGCAGTTCTGCTCGTGGTCGGCGTGCAGGATGAACAGCAGGTCGAGCGCCTTGGCGACGTCCGGGTCGACCTCGTAGGGCTCGGCCGGGAAGCCGAAGGTCATCCGCAGGAAGTTCTCGACCAGGCCGAGCGAGTTGTCCGGGTACAGCAGCGGCTGGCCGACGGACTTCTTGTACGCGTACGCGGCCAGGGTCGGGACCTTGGCCAGCAGGCGGATGGTGGACAGCTCCACGTTCGCTTCGTCGAACGGGTTGAGCGAGTCCTGGTAGAAGGTCGACAGCGCGGATACGGCGCTGGAGAGCACCGGCATCGGGTGCGCGTCGCGCGGGAAGCCGCTGAAGAAGGCCTTGAGGTCCTCGTGCAGCAGGGTGTGCCGCTGGATCTTCCCGGTGAACTCCTCCAGCTGCGCCTGGGTCGGCAGCTCGCCGTAGATGAGCAGGTACGAGACCTCGATGAAGGTCGACTTCTCGGCCAGCTGCTCGATCGGGTACCCGCGGTAGCGCAGGATGCCGGCGTCACCGTCGATGTAGGTGATGGCCGACGACGCGGCACCGGTGTTCACGAACCCCGGGTCGTGGGTGATGTACCCGGTCGTCGCCAGCAGCTTCCCCAGCTCGATCCCAGGCGCGCCCTCGACCGGGTGGATCACCTTGAACTCGTGCTCGCCGTTGGGCAGGCGCAGCGTCGCGGTCTCGCCGGACTGCCCCGCAGCCGTCGTCGCGTCGGACATGTAAGTCCCTCTCACGTTCAGCACGGGCCGGCGGCGCCTGTAGGTTCCACAGGTACGCCCTCTTTCACGCGCGTGACCCACGGCCTCGCTGCACACCGCCCCGCTGGGGTATGAATTCCCCTCTACGCTAGTCGAGAATGGGGTCAACGCGCAGCGGGTGAGTTGCTCACAACAGCCCCTTTGGGACCAGGTTCACACGGCGGATGCCATATCGTCCGCCGTCGGCGGTTCCGCCCCGCTCCGCGAGACGGTGATCGACGCCGCTTTCGCCGCGAATTCGAGCGCCGTCCGCCAGCCGCCGGCGTCGAGAGTGGACAAGTCACGCACGCCGTTCGAGTACAGCCACGCCAGCAGGGCGCCCTGCACGGTGTCGCCGGCGCCGATGGTGTCGACGACGTCGACCCGGCGTGACGGGACCTGGGCGATTTCGCCCGCTCGTGTGATGACGGACAGTCCCCGGGCGCCCCGGGTGAGCACGACGGCATCGACTCCGCAAGAGGTCCAGACCTTTGCCGCGTCGACCGGGTCGGCGCCCTCGGCGAGCCATTCCGTGTCGTCGTCGGAGATCTTGAGCAGGCGGACATGCGGCAGCCAGGACTGGAACCGCGCGCGGTACGCCGCCGGATCGGCGATCAGCGCCGCACGGATGTTCGGATCGAGCACGGTCAGGACGCCGCGGGCGGATTCGCGGCGCAACACGGTTTCGTACGTGCTCGCGCCCGGCTCCAGGACCATGCCGAGGGTGCCGAGCGAGAGCGCCGTCACATCCTCCGGCAGCGGGCCGGGGTCGGAGACCAGCCTGTCCGCGGTGCCCTCGGTGTAGAACGTGTACCGCGCGGAACCCTTCTCGTCGAGCGCGACGACGGCGAGTGTCGTCGGCTCGTTTCCCCGCTGCAGCAAGGCGGTGTCGACGCCGGAGGCGTGCAGCCGGTCCACCAGCGCGACGCCGAAGCGGTCTTCGGAGACGCGTGAGAGGAAGCCCGTCGGGACGCCGAGCCGCCCGGCGGCGAGCGCGACGTTGTAGGGACCACCACCCATCCGGGGCAGGAGCGCGCGCAACCCACCGTCCACAGTGGAATCCAATGGTGCACCGGGAACGAGGTCGACCAGCGCCTCTCCACCTACGACGATCACGGGCGCGATGCTAGCCGAGGCGGTGGCCGGATCACCAGAATTGTCAGTTCAGGACATTTTTTGTCGCTATCCCCCCAAGGAGGAGTTCCGAAAGCGCGGTGAACGCTTCGGCGTCGGTCACGCCGGTGCGCTGACCGATCACGCCGGTCTGGATTCCCTCGATGATCAGTCCCGCCATTTCCGCGATCAGCCGCGCGTGCACCTCGCGGAAAACACCGTCGGTGACGCCGCGATCGATGAACGACCGGATCCGCCCGGCCGCGGCACGGCTGTTGAGCTGATACGCGTCCCGCGCCGGCGCGAATTCGGCGATGTCGGTCATGAACGCGGCCGAAGCGCGATTCAGGTACTCGGAGATCCCGGCGAGGTACTCCCCGAGGATCTTGCGGGCGTCGTCGATCCCGGCGATCCGCTCCTCCAGCAACTCGGCGGCGCCCTTGAAAAAGTGGGTCACGACCTTGACCGCGAGCTGCTCCTTGCTGGGCGCGAGCGCGTAGAGGGTCGACTTCGAGCAGCGGAGCCTGGCGGCCAGGTCGTCCAGCGTGAACTGGGAAAACCCTTCGGCGAGAAAGAGTGCTTCAAGCTCCGAGAGCAGTGCTCTCTGACGCGCGGTGGGCTGGCGGCGCGAGGTCATCGGATCACTATCCCCTACGCGAACGATGTACCCCCAGCGCCGTCTACTGTACGCTCAATCAGCCCACAGTACTGTTTTTAGTACAGCTCGGAGGAGCCATGCCGGCGGACCGTCTGCTGCCCAGCACCGAGGCCCAGGATCTGATCGACCTGGCCAAGGAGATCGCGCGCGAGGAACTCGCCCCGATCGCCAGCAAGTACGAGGAGACCGCGCACTTCCCGCGCGAGCAGTTCCGGCTGCTCGGGCAGGCAGGCCTGCTCGGCCTGCCGTACTCGGAACGCTGGGGCGGCGGCGAGCTGCCGTACGAGGTCTACCTGCAGGTCCTGGAGGAGATCGCGGCCGCGTGGATGTCGGTCGGCGTCGGGCTCTCCGTGCACACGATGTCCTGCTTCGCGCTGGCACACCACGGCACCGACGAGCAGCGTGACCGCTGGCTGCCCGCGATGCTGGAAGGCGGCCTGCTGGGCGCGTACGCGCTCTCGGAGACCCACGCCGGCTCCGACGCGGCCGCGTTGTCCACTCGCGCGCGGCTCGACGGCGACCAGTACGTCGTGAACGGTACGAAGGCGTGGATCACCCACGCGGGTGAGGCCGACTTCTACACGACCATGGTGCGCACCAGCGACGACGGCGGACAGGGCATCTCCTGCCTGCTCGTCGACGCGGCGACGCCGGGCCTGTCGGCCGCGCCGCCCGAGCGGAAGATGGGCCTCACCGGGTCGACCACGGCACAGCTGATGTTCGAGGACGCCGCCGTCGACGCCGACCGGCGGATCGGCGAAGAGGGCCAGGGGCTGAAGATCGCGCTGTCGTCGCTCAGCTCCGGACGGCTGGGCATCGCCGCCTGCGCCGTCGGGCTCGCGCAGGCCGCGCTGGACGAGGCACTCGAGTACGCGAAGGGCCGCACGCAGTTCGGGCGGCCGATCATCGAGTTCCAGGGCCTGGAATTCCTGCTGGCCGACATGGCCGCGACGGTCGAGACCTCGCGCGCGATGTACCTCGACGCCGCCCGCCGCCGCGACCGCGGGCTGCCGTTCCAGCGGCAGGCGTCGATCGCGAAGCTCGTCGCGACCGACGGCGCGATGAAGGTGACCACCGACGCCGTGCAGGTGCTCGGCGGCGCCGGGTACACGAAGGACTTCCCGGTGGAGCGGTACATGCGGGAGGCGAAGGTGCCGCAGATCTTCGAGGGCACGAACCAGATCCAGCGCATGGTGATCGCGCGGGAACTGCGGAAAGGCTGACACTCCGCGCTAACACGATCACCAGTAGTGATCGTGGGACGCTGCCATGACCGGTGAATTCCGTGCCGACGAGCCGTTTCCGGTGAAGCTGGATCTCGGCAGGCTGCTCTCGTGAGTGGCAAGGACGGTTAGGGCGAAGGGTGTCTTGTGCACCTACCGCGGGGACGGGTTGCGTTTCCGGAGCTCGCCTGTGCTGCTGGGTGCCGGGCTTGGCAGGGGTTGCGAAAGCCACTTTCGCAACCTTCAACGTTGCGAAAGTGGCTTTCGCAACGTCGGTCGTGGCCGGGCGCGGCACCGTCCTGGCGAGCATGTCGCGAAAGCCACTTTCGGGACATCAGACGTCTCGAAAGTGGCTTTCGCGACACTCCCCGGTCTTCCCGACCGGCCCCGGGATCAACAGCGCCCCGGAGCCAGTAGGTACCTCACGAGCCTCCGTGCCCCGGCGGGCCGAACTGCTGTGGCGGCGGACCGGGCGGCGCCTGCTGCGGCCATCCGCCCTGCGGCGGATGAGGCTGCTGCCCCGGCACGGGCTGCCACTGGGGCTGCGGGAACTGAGCGCCGTGAGTCTGCGGATGGCCCTGCCGCGGAAATCCCGGCGATTGCGGGAACCCCTGCGATTGCGGAAAACCCTGCTGCTGCGGAAAACCCTGCTGCTGCGGCAAGCCCGGCCGCGCCGCCCACTGCCCGCCCTGCCGGGCCTTGCGCCGTTTCCCGCGGATCAGCATCGTCGCCCCCAAGCCGGTCAGGGCCACCCCGACCCCTGCCATCCAGAGCCCGTGGTCGCGGAACGTCTCGGCCCTGGACTCGGCGGCGGCCTTCATCTCGTCGTAGGTGTCCTCGTCGACGGTGCGGCCACCCTTGGTGCTTTCGCAGACGTCACCGGGGCCCATGATCCGGCCACCGCATTTGATGACGTCCGGATCCTCGCGGGCGAACAGCAAGGTGACGACCAGGAAACCGAGACCGACGACGAGAACGAAGACCCAGCGCTTCATGTGTTACACATCCTCCCCAGTGTGTAACACATGAGAGCACAGGCCGCTCACCCTGACAAGGCCGGGGTCAGCCTTCGCGGTAGCGCCGCTCCTCGGTGACGCCGACGCCGGTCGCCTCGTCGAAGTGGTAGACCTCGCGCCCGCGCACGAACACGCGCATGGCGCGGTTCATCACGTCCAGCGGGTCACCCGACCAGATGACCACGTCGGCGTCGAGGCCGGGCTTCAGCGAGCCGACCTGGTCGTCGAGGTCCAGCATCGCGGCGGGGTTGACGGTCAGCGCCTTCAGCGCCGTCTCCGGGTCGAGACCGTCCTTCACCGACAGCGCGGCCTGGTACACCAGGAAGTTGATCGGCACGACGGGGTGGTCCGTGGTGATCGCGATCCGCACGCCCGCCCTGGCGAGGATGCCGGGCGCGCGCAGGGTGCGGTTGCGCAGCTCCACTTTGGACTTGGTGGTGAACAGCGGGCCGAGGATCACCGGCACGTCCCGCTCGGCGAGCAGGTCCGCGATCAGGTGCCCTTCGGTGCCGTGGTTGATCACCAGCTTGTAGCCGAACTCGTCGGCCAGCCGGATCGCGGTCACCATGTCGTCGGCGCGGTGGACGTGCTGGTCCCAGTACAGCTCGCCGTCGAGGACCTTGGCTAGCGTCTCCTTGGTCAGGTCGACGTCGAACGGCTTGCCCTCACCGGCGGCGTGCTCGCGCTGGGCGGCGTAGTTGCGCGCGGCGGTGAACGCGTCGCGGATGGTCGACGCGACGCCGAGCCTGGTCGACGGAGTTTGCTTCTTCTCGCCATAGACCCGCTTCGGGTTTTCGCCGAGCGCGCTCTTCACGCTGACGCCCTCGGCGAAGATCATGTCGAGCACGGTCCGGCCCCAGGTCTTGACGCCGATCGTCTGCCCGCCGATGGGGTTCCCGGAGCCGGGTTTGATGACGACGCTGGTGACGCCGCCCGCGAGCGCGTCGTCGAAGCCGGGCTCGTACGGGTCGATCCCGTCGATCGCGCGGAACCGCGCGCCGTTGGGGTCGGTCATCTCGTTGGTGTCGTTCCCGGACCAGCCCTCACCGGGTGGCCTTCCGTAACCAAACGGAGGAGCGATGACCCGATGGATAGGTGCCCTGGTCGGGGCCCTGTTGATCATCTCTTGCACCATCCCCCAGGCCAAGGCTGTGACCGGTACAGCGTCGGCCGACTGTGACCGTGCCGCCCTGGTGGCCCAAGCCGCTCAGGAGCTGGGTGAACACCGTGCGTGGCTCCGCCTGGTGGGCCCGTCCGAAATGGAGGAGCTATCCGGCGACGCGTCCAACTATGGCGTGGCGGAACCGGAGACCGTGGCGTTTTCCACCCTCATGGAATGCCGCTACGTGAAGTCCACGGTTGCTCACGAACTGACGCACGTCTGGCAATTCCGCGCGGGTGACGACGAATACACCCCGGAAGACGAAATCATTGCCGATTGCGGAGCCGTTCTGACTGGCTGGGAGGACTACTCCCCGTACCTCACGAAGCGTGGCTACGGCTGCACCCCGGCAGAGCTTCAGCAGGCCAGACAGCTCCGGGGGTGGGCCAAGTGATCGGCGCGTACCGACTCACCTCCTGGGCTTCTGCCCTTTACGTGGTTGAAGAGGTAGAGACCGGAGAGCCCGTGTTCTTGAGCCTTGACGGCGAATTGGCGTACGACGCGATGTTGATAGCGAATGGCCTTCGGGCCGGAGTGGAGAACTGAAATGCGGAACCGTAACGCGTTCATCCTGGCCGGTGCTTCCGTCGCTTTCGCCGGTGGCCTGATCTTCCTTTCCGGGAACCACACCGCCCCGGCTCCGGCTTCTCCGGCGGCTGTCCTGACGGACGACACCGGTACCGCCATCTCTCGTCTGCCCCAGACGACCACTACGGCCGTCTCCACCCTGTCCGTCCCGGTGACCGTGGTTCGGACGGCGGGGGCTCCGGCCCAGGTGCTCCCCGCTCAGCGGATCGAAGTCACCCGGGTTGTGACCCTGCCTCCGGTGACAATCACCCGAACGGATGAGCCAACGACGTCCACGACGGTTCCCCCGGCGTCGGCAACGTCCACGGCCCAGTCGACCGCACCGGCCACCGAGTAGCCCTAGGCGCACTGAAGGCCCCTGTCCAACCGGGCGGGGGCCTTCGTCGTGTCTCAGGCCGTCTGTGCGTGCGGCTCCACCTCTTCGGCGGTGGCGGCCGTCCACACCCCGCTATCGAGCCGAACAGGCACCGTGTACGACGGCACATAGTGTTGGTACGTCATCACCGTGCCGTCTTCCTGACGGCCGTCGCGGACCAGCGTCACCCTCTGCCCGGCAAGGGCCCCGTCCCGGTCCTCCGGGAAGTTCGGTCGGGTCTTGATCCTCTGCGCCATGCTCTGAGCGTCGGCAGGAGCACCCCGGGGAAGGCAGTCCATCGGCGGGGGAAGTCCGGGGAAGAGTCGTACCATGTGCCTGTGCCCAATGACCGACTCCGGCAGGCCCGTGAAGCCACGCCATCGCGTACCCACCCCGGTACCGCGATGAGCCGTGAGGAGCTTGCCCGTCTGGTCCGGGATCTCATCTCCAAACGGGAACACCGGCTCTCAGCGTTCGACGCTCGACACCTGGGCCGGATCGAACGCGGAGCAGTCCGCAAACCGGGACAGGCCATCCGTGCCGCTCTCAGCGCCATACTCGGACGCACGGAGGAAGAGCTAGGGTTCTTGCCCGCCAAGGCTTCTACGGCCGTCTCAGAGCCTCTGAGGCCCGATTATGGCTCCCTCAAAGCGATAGCGGGTGTGCTGACCTCCGTGCGTCGGCTCGAAGCCTCCGCCGGACCGGCTGACGTGCTCCCGACAGTCCAGGCTCAGCGTGCCCTTGCGGCCCGGCTGACGAGTGCGGCACGCGGTGAGACCCGGAGGGCCGGACTGGACCTCATGGCCAATGTGGAGACCTACCTAGGCTGGCTGACGCTCAACGTCGGCAACGGAGCCCAGGCACGTGCACACCTTGACCAGGCTTGCGTGTTCGCGCTCGAAGGGGACCACCCTCAGCGGCTCGCTACAGCGCTTTCCTTTCAGGCGTACCGATCCCAGCGGCGCGGAGACCTGGCGACGGCGGCTGATCAGACAGCAGCAGCGGCACGGGACACCCGGGTTTCCGTTGGCCTACGCGCGTATCTGCACTACCAACGCGCTGAATTCCTTGCCCAGGACGGACAACGCTCAGACGCGCTAGGCGCTCTCCGGACGGCTGACACCTTGGCGGCCACGGTGCCTCCGGGTTCCTGGCGTACCCCCGGGTACTACGTGGCTCACCGCGCGTTCGCCCTGAGCGCCTTGGGCGATACAGCCGCCGGTTCAGCCGTGGCAGAGGCCCGGCGGTTGCTGCCCGCGTATTCGCCGACGCTGCCTCTCCGGCTCCGGCAGGCTCACCACCGCCTTGATTCTCTCCGGAACGATTCGGCTGCACTCAGTTAAGAAAGCTGAGAGAAAAGCCCCGTTCCTGAGAAATGACATGATCCGGTGCTATAGGTAGAGGCAAGTAGTTGCCGAACCCGTCCAGCCTGATACAGACCCTGATACACAATCGGCTGACCTGGGAAAATTCAGGGTTCGGTGCTTTATACGAGGGGCAATGGGTTGCCACCTCCTGAGCCTAGGTCCCGTGCAGGGTCCGACACCCACACCTATTCTGGGCTCTAGCGGCGGGAAGACCGCCGACCAGGGAAAATTCACGATTCAGTGCTATAGGTGAGGGCAACTCCTTGCCTCTCTGTTTGAGCCGCCTTCCGGGCGGTTCTTTCTTTTGCCCAACTACCGGCAAGCAATTGCCAAGAAGTGGAGATGAACCATGTCCAAGTTCGCTACGGCTATCCGCAACGGTCAGGGTGCCGAAACTCTGGAGCAGTACGCGGCCCGGCTGGGCGTATCGATCCGGACCCTGTCCAACTGGCGGGCCGGACGCAACGTGCCGACGCTGGACAAGATCCCCCGCGTAGCCCGCGTCCTGAACGTCGAGATCTCGGAACTGGTGGGCTACTGATGAACGAGTACGACCCGCACAAGTGGGTGAGCGCACCGGACACGGTGGCTCAGTTGCCCTGTCGCTGCCCGAAGAAGCACCGGAGCCCAGCCGCCTGGGTTGGCTGCGCTATCCCGTCTGTGTGCCGCGTAGACGGCCGGAAGGGCCGTCTGATGGTTGTCCACTGGTGCCGCTACGCGTCGGCCGTCCTGGTGGATTCCAAGCAGGAGGCCGAAAAGGTCCTCAACTGGGTTTGCTGCGGCGCGTGTGACCGGAGCCGACACCAGGTCTTCGCTGTGACACGTAAGGCCCTCCCTGAGGGCGTGAAGCTGAAGGGACACAAGGAATGAACACGTTCGAGACCGCGAAGCTTGCCAGCAAGGCGGCTCAGTACCTCGGAGGCCCGGCAGAGCTTGCCCGGCGGCTGAACGTTGGACGGCCGTGGGTAATGCGGTTCCTCAGTGGCCGGACCCTCCCGAACGCCATCGTGATCACTGAGCTTCGTTCGATCATCACCGACTACGAAACCACCCGGGCGGCTTACGAGCCGACCCGCGAGAAGGGCAACAACGATGCGCACACCGAAGACTGATCCAGACCCCAACGGTTCCCGTAAGTGGCTGCGCGACTGGGCCGACGCCGTCCGCAAGGACAGCCGCCTAGACAACGCGGCCATCGTTACCGCGATGGTGCTTGCTGAGTACGCATGGACAAGCGCGCACACGGTAGCCATGTCTAGCCGGAAGATGGCGGAGCACACCGGCCGGAGCCACAAGACGGAAGCCGAGTACATCCGGCTCCTGTGGTCGCTTGGCTGGTGGTACGAAACCGGCAAGACTCAGAACAAGCGGCCAGTGCTACAACTTCAGTTCCCACGTGGGTGGGAGTACTTCCAGGGTCGGGACAAGCGCCCGAAGTTCGGAGAAGAGAAGCCCTCAACTGTGTAGGCCACCTTCACACCAAGTGGCGGGGCCACCTTCACACTTGAGGTACCAGAACGGGGCCTGAAACCCCCAAAAAGGGCCCCAACTGTGAAGGCCACCTACACACTTCTCTAAGACTCTTACGGGCTTTCAGCCCTCGCGGTGGCGAGGTGAAGATCTGAAGGTTCAGAGTCTTTAACCCTTCCCGGGCCAGACCGGAGCGCGAAGCGGCGACGGCTGGAACCGGACTGTCTGACCCCCATATGTAGTTTCCCTTAGACAGTCCGGATCTGAGTCGGCCTCCCTTCGGTCGGGCCGACGTCAGCCCGGGAGTACTTCCAACCCCTGAAAGGCAAACTGATGATTGACTACAACTCCGCCATCGTTCCGTCCGGCTCCGTTGACCGCGCTGCACTTCAGCAGGCCGCCGACATGATCCTTGCCAACGTGGACGGCGAAGTCCCGCCGGTAGAAGTAGAACCTGACCGTGCAGGCCGTGAACGACTACGGGTCTGGAGTACGGACCTCCTACAGCACCTGGGCGTTGAACCCGGAGCGGTCCGCTTCACGCGGGCCGGTCTCCGGCTCCGCACCGATGACGAGATCACGGAGTACGGCACGGATGGCCTAGAAGACCTCCTAGCCCGCTTTCCCCTGACGCCACTGGAGAAGGCCGTTGCCTTCCACGTGTTGGACGGACGCGACCGAGGACGTGGCTACCTGACCGACGTAGCCGAAACCCTTGAGATCACACCGGGTTCGGCCCGCGTGCACTGGTCCAACGCCAAGCGGAAGATGCGCGCCAAGCTGGAGGCGAAGGCGTCTTAACGTTTCTGGACAGATAGATGAGGGACGGGAAGACCGCCCCTCACAACCAACTACTACCTGAGCCGGTTACCCGGCGGGTGGCGTTGGCTTGGGTATGGACTGGCAGCCTGCTCCTCCCTCGGGTTGCCAGTCCTCCACTTCTCCAGACCGGCTGATGTGAGGCCCACTTCAGCCGCTGCGGCATCGGCCGGTCTGGTCTCAGCTCACCCCGTTCTCTCCTCCTCAGAACGCGGGGTGAAGGTCAGAGGTTGAGCGCGGGTGTCCCCCCTTTCCTGATCCGCCTGCGCTCCCTCTGGCCACCTAGACCATTCACACACCTCCGGCCCCCAGCCGGCTGGTTGCTACCCCTTCTCTACCTGCGGATTCCCTGACGCCTGTGTCGGCACGAGGTAGACCAATCATGCAGATGGGAGCCTCATGGCGAACTGGAGTTCCAAGCGTGGCCCGGCTGTTCCTGCCCCACTCCGTGGGCAGATCCTCAAGCGGGACAACAAGACCTGTCAGATGTGCGGCAACCCGGGCAACATCGTGGACCACATCATTCCGTTGAGCCAGAACGGAACCCACGATCCTCACAACCTTCAGACTCTGTGTGCCACGTGCCACGAGCCGAAGACCCGGGCAGAGCAGCAGGCCGGATACGCGCGCTGGAAGGCCAAGGGCACGCGTCCGGCAGAGCCACACCCTTCCGAAGGCATTCGCCCGTCCTGAGCCATCTCAGGGCCAGCAATGGCCAACTCTGTGACCCCTGGGGGGCAAGCCCTCCCCCCGTCCCTCTGGCCCAAGGCGTGGTGTTCAGCCGACGCACACCCTCCCAAAGCCCTATGCCCACTCCCAGGGCTCTGATAGCCCGCAATCCCTGACCTGTAAGGAGGTTCGCCGTGTCTGTTCACCCGAACCGTGAAGCTCTTGCCCGCAACAACGAAGAGGCTGCCCAGCTCTACCAGGAACGCGCGGCAGAGGCCGCCGACAACTGGACCCGCAACGTGGCTGACGTGCACGCCCAGCTCCACCTTGGGCGTGCCGCTGCACTTCGTGGGCCGCATCCCGTGTTGATCCCCGGCCCCGGCGGTGAGCCGCTGGTGTCGTACCCCGATGGACGAATCGAGCCCGACCATGACTGAGCCGACACCGCGTCCGCGACCGACCCGCCCTGAACTGATGCTCCCGGTCTATGACTCCGATGGCGAAGTCTCCGGCTGGGTTCTGGAGACCACGGGTGAGCCCGTAGAGATGGAGCCCGCCGATGAGTGAAGACGTTGCCCGCCTTGCCGAATTCATCGGTCGTGCCACCGGCTCCCGTGAGGAGCCGCCGGTACCACAGGGTCCGGAAGAGCCGGAGATTCCTGCCGTTGAGCCACTTCTGACCGATGTACCGGCCGACCTTGACCGCTGGATCGCTGAGCATAGCGACGACTGGCGCGCTGCACAGGAGGCAGCCAATGACGAACTATGAAGACTTTGCGTCCCTGGCGACGTGGCTTCAGAACGGCCAGCAGGCCACCGCTGAGCCGGAGCCTCTGGCCGCATACATCGAACAGGCCATTGAGGCCAACGAAGCACCGAAGACCGTTGCTACGGCTCAGGAAGAGCCTGCCGCGCCAACCACTGACCGCACTACGCCCACTAGTGACGGTTGCTCCGCTGACCCGATGGACGACGTGAAGCGAATGCTTGAAATGAACGTCGTTGCATCTGGCGACTCCGGAGCCTGGAACGACCCGCTCTGGAACGACTGACATACCAAGGGAGACAAGAACATGGCTTACACGACAACCATTCAGATTGAGGCAGCCCAGGAGCTGGGATTCAAGCCTGGCAAGGCTTTGGCCGATGCACTGGCCACCTCCGCCGCGCTCGACGCACAGGAGAACGGCCGTGAGGCCGCCGAGATCCGACAGAAGCTGATCACCAACGCAACCGCCAAGGAAGCGCCGGAACTCCTGGCCCGCCTGGCAGATATCGAAGTCCGCAAGAACGCGCTGGTTGGAATGAGCCTCCGCAAGGCGGTTAATGACCGGGTGGACGCTGAGTGGAACGCGGTACGCGTCGGCTTCGCCGATGACTACCTGTTCGGCAAGGCGGCTCAGTTCGACGCCGTGAACGAGGCTGCCCCGGCTGTGCCTTTGGCTCTGGCCAACGACATCCGCGCTTCGCTGGACGCTCAGGCTGAGCAGGCCACGGCGGCGGTTCGCCTGCACACCGCGATGAAGGAGCTGGACGAGTCGGTCAAGACGGCCCAGCGTTTCGGCTCCGTGAAGACGCCTCAGGAACTCCAGAGCCGTTCCGCAAAGTGGTTCCAGGCCATCAAGTTGCTTGCCGAGTGGACCGACTTCACCGGCGACTTCCGCGACGCTTACGAGCTGATTCAGCCGCTACGCCAGAACGTCAAGTCCATGACCGGCATCGTGGTTGAGGATGACCCTCACTCGCTCTTCTCGCCCGTAGGCGCTGTCCTGATTGCCAAGGCAGGCTTGAAGTTCATCAACCGGCCGGTGACTGAGCGTGCGGCGGCTGTCCTGCGCGTTGCCAACGATTCCAAGACTTGGAAGCTCATTTCTGATCCACAGAACGGAAAGCCGAAGCTGGTAACCAACGCTGAGGCCGCCGAAGCGGCCCGTCAGGCTGAGGCAGAGGCGAAGCGCCTTGCGTACCTCCAGAACCTGGCCGGAGCGCTAGGAGCCTGATCTACCAACAACTTCAGCCCCTGGGACCTTCGGGTCCTGGGGGCTTTTCCATGTAGGAGGCCAATATGGCTAATGCCGCAGAGATTGCGGACCTGATCACACAGGGGATGCAGGGGCCTACCGGCCCCGAAGACGTAGCGTTCCATACCGGTGTCATTCGATCCTGGGATATCCAGTCCGGCACAAACGTGGTTGTCATCAACAGTGTTGAGATCTCGAACCTTCGTGCTCTCCAGGGTGGTATTGGGATTGCGTACTTCCCGGGTGACGTAGTTGTCGTGATGCGCAAGCAGCGTCAGTACTTCATCATGGGTAAGGTTGCCGCTCCTGGTGGTGCCGCCGGTTCCGGTATCCAGTCAACTTATGTTCCTTCGGCGGGTAGCACGACCTCGACTAGCTTTGGTGATCTCGCTGGCACCCCGGGCCCTTCGGTGTCTACGTATATCGGTTCGTCGCGTCGTGTGGTGGTACTCGCGAATGTTGGCGTCTCAACGCCTCCGGACGCGCCTGGGATTTACTCGGGGGGTTGGTTCACCCTTGCGGTTACCGGGGCTAGCACGATCGTTCCTGTAGGCGGCAGCACGCCGTTCTGGGCTGCGGGCGCTATTCAGTGGGAAGGCGACTTCTTTGTAACCGCCTCTCAGACGTGGCTTGTAGACGCACGCCACGGCCTCCAGCCGGGTCTGAATACCTTCACGCTGAAGTACCGGGCCCAGACGGCAGGCAGTGCCGCCACGTTCGACGTCCGCAACATCACCGTGATGCCCATCTGACATGACGAAGCCCCCGCTCGATGGCGGGGGCCTTTCGTCGTCTCTGGGCTACTTCAGGACCACGTTTCCGGTGTGTCCCTTCTCCTGCATCATCTTCCGGAGCCCCCGGAAGTACATCAGGCCGGTATGCGCACTGTCCGGCAGCTTGAGCCGGTCCTGAATGTCCCGGGGGATCTCCACTTTCAGCCCTAGCTCACCTTCGCTGATCACCTTGCGGCCCCTGGATTCTCTGCCGCTGAACATGGCAGGCACCGTGATGCCGGACTCCCGGAGGAGGTTCCGGCGGCCGACTTCGTCCAAGCGCTCCCACTCTTCCTGATACGTGACCCCGTCCGCGCGAAGCTCTGTCCGGGCCGGTCGCTGAGGCAGTACCTCTAGCTCAACGATGCGTGCGTCTTGGGCCCTGAGTTGTCCCCTGATGCGTTCGCGGGTCCTGTCTGACCTTGCCTCCGCTAGAGCCGCGCTCAGCTCCTCTGCGGCCCTCTCAGCGGCTTCTAGGTCGGCTGTGTGGTCCTCCGCAGGGATGTAGACCCGACGCATCCGTGGCCGGTCTCCCAGGAGGAGCAAGAACATGTTGCCCACGTAGTCCTCCAGCTCCTCCGCGCGGATGTGCTGCCCGTGCTTGTTCTGGCAGTAGTAGTACCGGTAGATCTGGCCCGGCTTCCCGTTCTTCGTGGGCTTCTTACGCTGGGTTCGGTGGTGGAGGTTTCCGTTGCACTCCAGGCACTTCGCCACGTCGAGAAGCTGACCGGTGTTGCGCTCCCTGGGCGTCTTCCCTTCGGCCCGGCGGGCAACTTCCGCCTGAAGTCGTTGGTATTCGGCCGGATCGATCAGCGGTTCCGCGCTGTAGGTGACCGGGTCTCCGTTCTCGTCCCGCTCCGTCTTGCCGTAGTGCACCACTTCGCCCATGAGCGACTTGGACCGCACGATCTTGCTTACAGTCGTTGGCCCCCACTTGGTTCCCGCCGGGAGCGTCCCCGTGTACTCCTCTCCGGCCGCCTCCGCTACACGCATCTTCCGGGTCCGGTAGTGGTCCATCGGAGACAGGATGCCGTCTTCGTTCAGCCTGTGCGCGATGGTTTCCAGCGGCAGGCCGTCCAGGTATTCGCCGACGATTCGCCGGACGACTGGGGCCGTCTCATCGTCGTGAATGAGCTTGTATCCCGCGCCACGCCTTACGGGCCAGAAGCCGTACTTCGGGGTTCCGCCAGGCCACCGGCCCTCACCACGAAGGAAGATGCGGGTATTGAGGATGCGCTCCTGAGTGGCTTCCCATTCGCCTTGAGCGATTTCCGCTAGGACCGTGGCAATGATCCGGCCCTCAACTGAGCGAAGGTTGAACGGCTGAGTTGTGGAGATCAGATCCTTATCGTTTTCCATGCACCATGAATAGAGTGGGGTCAGCTTCAAACCGGCCCCAAAGCGGTCGACTCGATACGCAACGACAATGTCCCACTGGGCCACCTTCTCCGGGTCGTTTAGCCACGGCCCGAAGTTGGGTGCGTCGAATGGCTTCACCGATCGGGAGAAGTCGAGATCTATAGCCCAATCCACGATCTCGTGACCGTTGGCTTTCGCCCACGCTTCAATAGCCTCCGTCTGCCTCTCGACAGACGTGGATTCATCCGTGACCCGGCTGAGCCGGATACGTCCAAGCACTCTCGCCATGCCCTGACCTCCTGGTACCGGGCCCCCTCCGGGCCGGTCAGGTACAGTGTGCACGAAGTCAGGAAGGCGAGCCTTCGCCGTCCTCGTGAACGCCGAGGTGGGCGTGCGCGTCGATGAACCCGGGCAGCACCCAGCTGCCCGCGGCGTCGATCAGTTCGGCGTCGTCGGGGACATCGACGTCGGCGTCCGTGCCGACCGCGGCGATCTTCCCGTTCTCGATGAGGACCGTGCCGCCGTCGATGGGATCACCGTCGACCGGGACGACGTAACCACCGACGATGGCCTTGACCTGTGCTTTGTCAGACATACTTTGACACGCTAACGAACTGGGCCACCGGTCCGCACGCGGGGCTTTTCGAAATGGACCAGTTCGTAGTGCGCCTCGGGCGTGCGGTGCGTTTCGACGTAGCCGAGCTTCCGGTACATCCGGAGCGGGCCCGCGCTCCGCTCCCCGGTGAACAGGCGGAACACGCTCACCGAGGGCGGCGCGGCCGCCTCGGCGGCGAGCAGCAACGAGCTGCCGAGGCCGTGTCCCTGCCTGTCCGGGGCCACGATGAGCCTGCCGACGAGACCGGCCTCGCCGTCCACGACGATCCGGACGCTCGCCACCAGCCGTCCGGATTCCCTGATGCCCCAGGCGAAACACGCGGGATCGCCCAGTGCCTCCTTGGCCTGCTCGAAGGTCTCCAGCAGCGGCGGGAGGTCGAGGTTCTCGTGCTCCCTTGCCTCCGGGACGTACGCCGCGCGCTGCAGCGTGAGCACCTCACCCGCGTCGGCGGGGCCCAGCCGGAGAGGTGCCTCCATCAGCGCACCCGGATTCCCCAGCTCCCGGTCCACGACGACGCGGGCTCCAGGTCGATCAGGTCGGTGCCGGTGTTGAGCGCGTCGGCGGGGCAGGTCATCGGCTCGATCGCCACCGCCCGCCCGCGGCCGACCAGGTCGCCCGGCGTGAACACCTGCGCCCAGCGGAAGTCCGGCCCGGCCCAGACCAGCAGCTCCTGCTCCCCGTGCGAGAGGACGTGGTGGTGGTTGCCGTCCTCGGCGACGCTCAGCCCGCCGAACGCCGTGTCGAGGTCGACGCCTTCGAGCACCTTGCCGGACCGGAAGTCGTACTCGGTCCCCTCGACGTCCTGCTCGTCGGCGTACGGCATCTGCTCGTCGCCGAGATACGGGCGGACCCGGCTCGCGGGCAGCGTCAGCGTCAGCTCATCGGTGGGCACGTCGCCGATGCGGAAGTAGGGGTGCGTGCCGAGCCCGACGCCGATCGGGCTCTCGCCCTCGTTGCGGATCTCGTGCGTCACGACCAGCTCGCGCGGCGAGATCTCGTAGGTGATGGTCGCGCGCAGCGGCACCGGCCAGCCCTCCTGCGCCGGGACGTCGATGGCCATCGTGATCGACGACTCCGCGTGCTCCAGGAGCTCCCACTCCTCGTGCCGGGTCAGGCCGTGGATCGCGTTGCCGCGCGCCTCCTCGGTGATCGGGAGCTGCTGCTTCTCACCCTGGTACACCCACTGGCCGGCCTTGGTGCGGTTCGGCCAGGGCAGCAGCACCTGCCCGGCGCCCTTCGGCGGCTTCTCGTCCTCGGCGAACGCCTCGACGTAGGGCACTCCGCCGACCTCGAACGCGCGCAGCCCGGCACCGATCTCGGTGACGACGGCGCGCGCGTTGCCGCGGGTGATCTCGAACTGCTCTCCGGTGGGATTGGCCATGCCGACGAGGTTACCGGCGGCCTTGTCCGAAGTAGTGTGGGAGCGCCACGCCCGGACGAAGGAGACCGCCGCGATGACCGTTCCCGGCTACCCCAGCACCGTCGGCCGCGTCCTGGAACGCAGCGCGCGCCGCGTCCCGGACCGGGTCGCCCTCACGTTCGCCGATCGCGTGTGGACGTACGCGGAACTCGACCGCGCGGCGGGGCGGGTCGCGGCGAAACTGCTCGGCCGCGGGCTCGCCCACGGTGACCGCGTCGCGGCCTTCGGCAAGAACTCCGACGCGTACCTGTTGCTGTACCTCGGTTGCGCCCGCGCCGGGCTGGTGCACGTGCCGGTGAACTTCAACGCGCGCGGTGAAGAACTCGAGTACCTGCTCACGCAGTCCGAACCGGCCGTCGCCTTCGTCGACCCCTCACTGGCCGGGTACGTCGATGTCGATCATGTGTCCACACTGGACGTTCTGGAGTGGGCGCTGGACGAGACCGCCGCCCCGCACGAGGAGTCCGGGGTCGCCGACGACGACCTCGTCCAGCTGCTCTACACGTCCGGCACGACCTCGCGGCCGAAGGGCGCGATGCTCACCCACCGCGCGCTGGTGCACGAGTACTCGTCCTGCATCGCGGCGCTCGACCTGAGCGACCGTGACGTGCCGCTGCACGCGCTGCCGCTGTACCACTCGGCGCAGATGCACGTGTTCCTCATGCCCGGGCTGGCCGTCGGCGCGACGAACCACCTCGTCGAGGCGCCCGACCTCGGCGACATCCTCGCGCGGATTCCGCGTCAGGGCATTACTTCGCTGTTCTTCCCGCCGACCGTCTGGGTCGGGCTCGCGAACCATCCCGGTCTCGCGGACGCGGATCTGAGCTGCCTCACCAAGGCCTACTACGGCGCGTCGATCATGCCCGTGCCGGTGCTGAAAGCGCTGCGCGCACGACTCGAAGGAGTCGGTTTCTACAACTGCTTCGGCCAGTCGGAGATCGGTCCACTCGCGACGGTGCTGCGGCCGGAAGAGCACGACGCGCGGCCGGATTCCGTCGGGCGGCCGGTCCTCTTCGTCGAGACGCGGGTGGTGGACGCCGAGATGAACGACCTCCCGCCGGGTGAACTCGGCGAGGTCGTCTATCGCTCTCCTCAGCTGTGCACCGGTTACTGGGGCAAGCCCGAGGAGTCGGTGGAGGCTTTCGCGGGCGGCTGGTTCCACTCCGGCGACCTGGTGCGGCAGGACGAAGAGGGTTACCTGTTCGTCGTCGACCGGATCAAGGACGTCGTCAACACCGGTGGCGTCCTGGTCGCTTCACGCGAGGTGGAGGACGCGCTGTACGCGCATCCCGCCGTCGCCGAGGTCGCCGTCGTCGGCCTGCCGCACGAACGCTGGATCGAAGCGATCGCCGCGGTGGTCGTGGCGAAGGAACCCGTCGAGGAAGCGGAACTGATCGAGTTCGCCAAGAAGTCCTTGGCGGCGCACAAGGTGCCGAAGTCGGTGCATTTCGTCGGCGAACTGCCGAAGAACGCGTCCGGGAAACTGCTCAAACGCGAGCTGCGGCAACAGTTCGGCGGGTCAGCGTCCGCGATCGGTGTCTAGGCTTTCGGCGTACGCGGCGAACTCGCAGGCCGCTTCGAGGCTGCCCGGCCGTGGCGGATCCTCCGGATCCCAGCCGAGTTCGCGGTCTCGCAGCACCTGCGTGAGCAACGGCCGCCAGCGCGGATCGAGGTTCTCACGCGCCCAAAGGAGCGCGCCGCGCTTCGACTCGACCTCGGCCGTGCGCAGCGTGTAGAGCACGCGGCAACAAGTCGACACGATGTAGCGCTGGGTCCACGCGATGTCGAAGGGCGCCCACGCGCGGACGCCGTCGACCAGGCCGTGCAACTCTTCGCGCATCGCCGCACGCATCGCGTCCGGCGGCGGTTCGTCGACGAGGGTCGCGATCGGCGGGCCGTCGAGCACGATGCCTTTGTGACGCAGGATCCAGCGCGTGTGGAGGCTGTTGCAGTGGGTGTCCCAGATCAGGACGCGATGGCCGTGGTCGCAGTACAGCCACGGCGTGCCGAGGCCCTGGCTGGTTTTCAGCGACGCTGTGTCCGCGTACGAGCCCTCGATTTCCTTGCACCAGAAGCCTTCTCGGGTGGGAAGCTCGTCGTGGAACGCGCGGAGATCCGCTTCGATCGTGCCGCTGGGCGGTTCGGTGGTCGCGATGATGAAGTCGCAGTCGCTGTGGAGGTCGCCGGCGCCGAGCGCGAAGGAGCCCTGGACGTACGCGCCGACGTACGTGTCGCCGAGGATCTCGCGGGCTGACGCGACCAGGTCGGTGAGGACCTGGTCGAGTTCGGCGTAGGGCGTGTACACGGGCCGGACGTTACCCGGCCTCGTGAGCCCAAGGCGCGACTCGCGTGATCAGGCACGTAACTCACGTGATTGGAGGCGTAACTCGCGTGTTCGGACGGCGAACTCATGAGTGCCGCGTCTGATCACGCGAGTTACGCCTCCAATCACGCGAGATCCGAGTTGGCGCACCCGAGTCTTACTAGACCGGTCGTCATAGTTTGAGCTACAGTCGGCCGCATGGTCCGTCGCACCGACACCCGGCAGCGCATGCTCGATTCCGCCGCCGAGCTCTTCCACCAGCAGGGTTATCACGCCACCGGGCTCAACCAGCTCGTCACCGCCGTCGGCGCGCCCAAGGGCTCGCTCTACTTCCACTTCCCCGGCGGCAAGGAGCAGCTGGCCGCCGAGGCCATCCGCCAGTCCGCGGACCGGCTCTGCGACCAGTTGCGCACGATCGCCGCGAACGCGCCCGACATCGTCACCGGTATCGAGAACGTGGTCGAAGCGCTGGCGACCTCGCTGGAGGAGTCGGATTTCCAGCGCGGCTGCCCACTCGCGACGGTCGCGCTCGACGCGTCGGGCGACAGCGAGGTGATCCGCCAGGCCTGCGCCGACGGCTACACCTCCTGGCACACCGTCATCGCCGACGCGCTGGACACCGACAAGGCGGACCAACTGGCCACGGTCGTCCTCGCCGCCATCGAGGGTGGTCTGCTACTGGCCAAGACGTTGCACGACACCGCGCCGCTGCGCGCGATCGCCCCTCACCTCCGTGCCACCCTCGAACGGGAGCTGTCCTGATGCGCGTCCATCACCTGAACTGCGGAACCATGCGGCCGGTCGGCGGCAAACTCGTCGACGGCAGGCCCGGTCTGTTCCGCCGCGCCGAGCTGATCTGCCACTGCCTTCTGCTGGAGACCGACAACGGGCTCGTGCTCGTCGAGACCGGTGTCGGAACGCCGACGGTCACCCGCCCGACCGAATGGCTCGGCGCCGGTTTCGTCCGGCTGGTGCACCCCGACAGCGACGACGACCTGAGCGCCACCACCCAGATCCGCAAGCTCGGCTTCGACCCGGCCGACGTGCGCGACATCGTGCTCACCCACCTCGACCTCGACCACGCGGGCGGGCTCGTCGACTTCCCCCAGGCGCGGGTCCACGTCCACGATCGCGAACTCCAGGCGCTGGAGAAGCCGATCGACCGCAAGGAGGCGAGCCGCTACCGGAAGGTCCAGTTCAGCCATGGTCCACTGTGGAGGTCGTACCGCGCCGACGGCGAGCCGTGGTTCGGTTTCGACGCCGTCCGCGAGCTCGAAGGGGTCCCGGACGTCCTGATCATCCCGCTCGCCGGGCACACCCGCGGGCACGCGGGCGTCGCGGTCGACACCGGCGACGGCTGGCTCCTCAACGCCGGTGACGCCGTCTTCCACGGCGGCGAGCTGGAGCGAAAGCCGCATATCCCTCTGGCCTTGGGCTTCTTCGAGTCGTATATGCAGACGGAGAAGACCGCACGACTGGACAACCAGCGCCGGCTGCGCGAACTTGTCAGTAACAACGGTGCCGAGGTGACGGTCTTCGCCGCGCACGACGCCACCGCATTCGAACGGCTCAGCCAGAGGAGCAGGCTATGAAGGTGCACCACCTGAACTGCGGCACGATGCGCGCACCGGGCGGGAAGCTGCTCGACGGCCAGCCCGGCCTGCTGCGCCGCTCGGAGCTGGTGGCGCACTGCCTGCTCATCGAGACCGGCGACGGGCTCGTGCTGGTGGACACCGGTTTCGGCCGCAAGGGCGTCGAGAATCCCGGCGCCTGGCTCGGCACGCCGTTCACGCTCATGGTCGGCGCCAAGCCGGTCGAGACGGAGACCGCGGCGCACCACGTCGAGGCGCTGGGCCACCAGCTCGAAGACGTCCGGCACATCATCTGCACCCACCTCGACGTCGACCACGCGGGCGGGCTCGCCGACTTCCCGAACGCCGTCGTGCACGTCCGCACCGCGGAGCACGACGCGGCGACGTCACCGGCCAACCAGAGCGAAAAGCTGCGGTTCCGCGCCAACCAGTTCGCCCACCGTCCACTGTGGAGCATGTACGACGAGGCGGGGGACGACTGGTTCGGTTTCCAGGCCGTCCGCGAGCTGAAGGGCCTGCCGCCGGAGATCCTGCTGGTGCCGCTCGCGGGGCACACCAAGGGGCATACCGGGGTGGCCGTCGACACCGGCGACGGCTGGCTGCTGCACGCCGGCGACGCGTACTTCTTCCACGGCCAGATGGACCCGGTCAAGCCGCACTGCCCGCCGGGGATGACCGCTTTCCAGAACATGGTGCAGACCCTGCGCAAACCGCGGCTGGAGAACGTCGAGCGGCTGCGGGAGCTGAGCCGGGAACACGCCGACGAGGTCACCGTGTTCTCGGCCCACAGCCCGGTGGAGTACCAGGCGCTCAGCCGCGGTTGATCGAGCTCGGTGACGTGTCGCGAAAGCCACTTTCGCGACGCCTGACGTCCCGAAAGTGGCTTTCGCGACACCGGCGCTCTAGCCCGGTGAGGCGGCGGCGCCAAGCGCGAAGGGGACTTTCCCCGCATCCGATGCGGCGAAAGTCCCCTTCACGACACTCGAAACCCGCCGATGCGGGTCAGCCGACCGGCGGCTCGAGGGGCTGCCGGTCCTCTTCCTTGTGCGTGGCCCGCATGATGAGCCAGTTGATCCCCCACAGCACGATGCCGACGCCGAGCAGGATCGCGGCGACCTTGTAGTCGCGCGCGGGCCGCCCGGACAGCGGCGTCACCAGGTAGACGCAGAAGATCGCGGCCAGCACCGGGATGATCGTCGGCGCCCGGAAATGCTTGTGCGCCGCCTTCTCCTTGCGCAGCACCAGGACCGCGACGTTGACGATGGCGAACACCGCCAGCAGCAGCAACGCCGTCGTGCCACCGAGCACCCCGATGTCCACAAAGGACACGAGGCCGATCGCGATCAGGCTGGTGAACACGATCGCCACCCACGGGCTGCGGCGGAACGGGTGCACGGTGCCCAGCTGCTTCGGGATGATCCGCTGGTTCGCCATGCCGTACAGCAGGCGGCTGGCCATCAGCATGTTGATCAGCGCCGAGTTGATGACCGCGAAGAGACCGATCGCGGAGAAGACCTCCCGCGGGAAACCGGGCGCGCCGACGTCGAGGACCTTCAGCAGCGCGCTGCTCTTGGCCGCCTCCAGCTCGTCCGCGGGCACCAGCAGCGAAGAGGTCACGGAGACCAGGATGTAGATGGTCGCGGCGATGACCATGCCCCACAGCATCGCCTTCGGGAAGATCCGGATCGGGTCCTTGCACTCCTCGGCCATGTTCACCGAGTCCTCGAAACCGACCATCGCGAAGAACGCCAGCGAAGTCGCCGACGTGATCGCCACCAGCATCGTCTGGTTCTCGGTGTCGAACTCGACCAGCCGCGAGGCGTCCCCGTTGCCGTTGAGCACCGCCCACACGCCGACCCCGATGATGATCAGCAGACCGCCGATCTCGATACAGGTCAGCACCACGTTGGTCTTCACCGATTCGGAGACCCCGCGGAAGTTGATCAGCGCGAGGCCGATCACGAACAGGATCGCCACCAGCGGCATCGGCGCGGTGATGAACTCCTTGAGATAGGTCTCGCCGAAGGCCTTCGCCGCCGACGAGGCCGACGTGATCCCCGAGCACATCACCGCGAACGCCACCATGAAGGTGAGGAAGCGGATCTTGAACGCCTTGTGCGTGTAGAGCGCGGCCCCCGCCGCCTGCGGGTACTTCCCGACCAGTTCCAGGTAGCTGAACGCGGTCATGAACGCGACCACGAAAGCGATCAGGAACGGAAGCCACAGCGCGCCGCCCACCCGGCCCGCCACCTGCCCGGTGAGCGCGTAGACGCCCGTCCCGATGATGTCCCCCACCACGAAGAACAGCAGGAGTTTGGAACCCATCACCCGCTTGAGGCTCGGTTGACCGGCCGGACCGGTCTGTTCTGTTGTCGTCGTGTCCGCCATGCGGCAAGAGTGTGCCGTATCACGTCTGGGGCCGACAGTCCGGTTTGGTCAGTTCTTCGTCACGGGTTGACGAAGCCCGCCTTTGGGTAATCCGCTCAGTTGGCGTCGACCGCGGTCTTCACCAGCGGGAGCATCATGTCCTGCGTCATCTTGACCGGCCCGGTGTAGTTGACCAGGACCGGCACGCCGTCCACGAGTTCGGCCGCCGCCAGCGTCGCGGTCTTGTTCTCGTCGGTGTTGTAGTAGATGGCGCCTTCGCCGACACCGGTGACGTCCTTCGCGTTCGCCTTGGCCTTCTTCAGCGAGGCGACCATCTCGGCTGGCTTGAGTTTCTTGCCCTCGAAGCGGGTCACCGCGAGCGCGCCGATCTGCTTGCCGGCGGCCGAGTAGACGCAGCTCTTCGCTTTGCCTCCGTTGGCGGCGTTGTCCTGCACCGGACCCGGCGCCGACGTCACGCCCTGGATCGAGACCGCCTTGCCCACGGCCTCGGCGGGCAGCAGCGCGCACGGCTCCTTCGAACCGGTGCCACCGGCGGGCGCGGCCGAGGAACTCGGCGCGGCGGAAGGAGCGGGGGCCTGGCTCGACGGCTTGGCCGCGTTGTCCGTCTTCTCGTCCCCGGACGAACAGGCGGAAAGGGTCGCGATGACAGCGGCGAACAGGATGATCGCCCGTGAAATACGCATGGGCCCGACGATAGACCGAACGGCCTAGCCTGCCGGGGCCCGGTACCGCCAGAACGACGGGATGAGCAGCGCCGCGCCGATGACCAGCACGATGACCAGCACTCCGCCGCCGGAGGCCGCGGCGGCCGTGCCGACGCCGGCGGCGGCCCAGCCGTGGGTGAGGTCGGCGATCCGCGGGCCGCCCGCGACGACGACGGTGAACACGCCCTGCAGCCGTCCGCGCATCTCGTCGGTGGTGGCGAGCTGCAGGATCGACATGCGGTAGATCGCGCTGACCATGTCGGCTGCCCCGGCGAGCGCCATGAAGAACACCGCGAGCCACAACGAGTTCGCGAGGCCGAAACCGGCGACGGCGGCGCCCCAGACACAGATCGAGACGATCACGCCGACACCTTGTTTGCGGATCCTGGTCAGCCAGCCGGAGAAGAGGCCGATCAGCATCGCGCCGGCGGGGAGCGCGGCGTACAGCCAGCCCAGCGCCGGGCCGCCGCCGGGCGGGTCGCCGAAGGTGCGCTCGGCCATCTCCGGGATCAGCGCGCGCGGCATGCCCGCGACCATCGCGATGATGTCGACGAGGAACGACGCCAGCAGGATCTTCTGTGTCGCCAGGTATCTGAAGCCGTCGATGATGTCGCGGAGGCCGGCGCGCCGCGCGATCTCGCCGAGTGGCGGGATCGGAGGGAGCTTGTAGACCGCGATGAGGGTCAGGGTCAGGGCGACGACGTCGATCAGATAGAGCGTCGAGAGGCCGAGGATCGGGATCAGCGAACCGGCGAGCAGCGGGCCGAAGACCGCGCCGAAGGTGGACATCGTGCTGCTCAGCGCGGTCGCGGGCGCGATCAGGTTGTCCGGGACCAGCCGGGCGACGACGGCGCCGCGGGTCGGCATGTTGATCGCGAAGAACGCCTGGTTGACCGCGAGCAGGCCCAGTACGAGCCAGACCGAGCCGATGTTCAAGTACGCCTGGAGCCACAGGACCGCCGAGGTGACGGTGACCCCGACGTTGGTGACGAGCAGGAGCTTGCGGCGGTCGACGGCGTCCGCGATGGCGCCGCCCCACAGACCGAAGACGAGCAACGGGACCAGCGCGACCAGGCCGGTCAGGCCGACGTACGCCGACGAGCCGGTGAGGTCGAAGACCTGTTTGGGGACCGCGACGGCGGTGAGCTGGCTGCCGACGGCGGTGACGGCGGTGGACAGCCAGAGACGGCGGAACGCGGGGATCTTGAGCGGCCGGGTGTCGACGACGATCGAGCCGAACAGTTTGCGGACACCTTTGCGCTGGTCAACCCCCACGTCGTCACTCACAACCAGACAGCTTAGCCGCGCTAACTAACCAACCGCGCGCGATTTATGTCACCGGCCGCGCGTGAAGGCCCCCTTCCCTCGGCTGAGCCGAGGGAAGGGGGCCTTCACGCGCGTGGGATCAGGGCGCGACGCGCTCGATCTGCCAGCCGTCGTCCGTGCGGACGTAGCGGAGCCGGTCGTGCATGCGGTCCTCGCGGCCCTGCCAGAACTCGACGACGTCGGGCCGGATGCGCCACCCGCCCCAGTGCGGCGGGAACGGGATGTTCTCGACGTCGGCGAACCGGCGCTCGATGCCGTGGAGCGCGTTCTCGAGGGCGCGGCGGCCGTCGACGACGCGGGACTGCGGCGACGCCCAGGCCCCGAGCTGCGAACCCCGCGGGCGGGACGCCCAGTACTCGGCGGTCTCGGCGACGTTGACCTTCTCCACCTCGCCGCGCACGTGGACCTGACGCTGCAGGGCGTACCACGGGAAGGTGATCGACGCGTAGCGCGTCGCGGTGAGGTCGTGGCTCTTGGTCGAGGTGTAGTTCGTGTAGAAGACGACACCGCGCTCGTCCAGGCCCTTGCACAGCACGGTCCGGGAGGACGGCCTGCCCTCCGGGTCGGCGGTGGCGAGCACCATCGCGTTCGGCTCGGGGATCCCGGCGGAGACGGCCTGGTTCAGCCAGTCCTGCAGCTGGGCGGTCCACGTCTCCGCGAGCGCGGACTCGTCGAAGGCGGCCCCTTCGTAGGCCACCCTCATTCCAGGCAGGCGAACGACGGCGTCGCCGTTCTCGGCAGCGCCCTCTTTGATCTCCGGCATCATCCGCCAAACCTCCGTACCCGATCGGGGCCCATGACTTCGGCTTTGCCGCCGACGGTATTGCCTAGACGGCGGCGGCGAAACCCACTGAACGGTGACACCCGCCACCCCTGCCCGATCATCTGTGTGTAGCCGCTGGACCGCAAGCCGTCACCTGCTGGTCACCTGGCGGGACCTGATCGATCAAGGTCGAAGGTCGGTCCGCCCGGCGCTTTGTTCCGGCTCTTTCCGGTCGCCCGCGGAATCGCGCCCGGCTTCATAAAATACGGAAAGCGCCTGGACAGACCGGGTCGGCAAGGAATTCACGGCCATCCTTTCCGCTTTTGTTTCGTCGATATTTCGGAACTCCGCGAACAATTCTTCCGGTTTTCACAGCGGCGCCCGCGCCCGCCCCGGCCAATTCTGTCGATTGACAGAAATTACCGCCCGGAACATCTCCGTCAGATGTGCCGGCGAAGGACGGCTCCGGGACGGCAATTCGCCTCCCGAAACCGGCCTTCTCCGGGGTTGTCAGTTCGTGACGGTGAACTCCGCCCGGACGATCCAGCCCCAGCAGTCGTACGACGCCGTGTACCGCCCCGGGACCGTCCCGGCCGGACCGTCGCCGCGCAACGCGACACCGATGCCGCCGGTACCGCCGTCCCCCACCACCCGCAAGGGGATCGGCGCGGCGAGACCGTCCGCGACGAGGGTCGTCGCGAGCTCGCCCGCCCCCGACGGGCGCAGGCAATAGATATCCGCGGTGACCGTCCCACCTGCGACGACGGTGTTCGGGCTCAGGACGAGGCTCGACGGTCTGGTCGCGTTCGCCTGCCCCGCACCGGCCAAGGTGGACAAGATCGCCGCCCCCGCGACGCATGCCGCGGCCGCACGAAATTTCATCCTCTGCTCCCTCCGGAATTTTTCACCCGCCACCCGATGGACGTACGCCGCCGGGCACCGGGTTGCCCACCAGGTGAGAGTCCGCCCTTTGGGGCGAACGGCCGGGTTTAGCAGAATGTGACAGCGAATCGTGCAAGAGCCGACGATCACACTAGGTAGACCTTGCGCCACTCGATAGGATCGCCGCCGAGAGCAACGGGGTGATCACCTCTATCCAGAGTGTTCAGAGGTTTTGATGGGACGGCCGGGTGTGCGGCCGCGCCATCGCCATTACCGGCCGGGCTTCCGTGAGGGAGTTCGACACCGGTCGATCAGTCCTGCGCTCGAACAGCCGGAACTTTCCACGCCCGAGTTACTCCCCTTCCCCAGGAGTGCGTTGTGATTTCCCGTTCCCGCCGTCTCGTGACGGCGTTGTTGTGCGTCCTTTCGCTGGCAGGCGTGACCGCCCTTTCGGCTTGTTCCGACAGCACGGCCGCCTCCGGCACCAAGGTCACGATCGGTTACAGCGCCTGGCCGGGCTGGTTCCCGTGGGCGGTGGCCCAGGAGAAGGGCCTCTTCGAGAAGAACGGCGTGAACGTCGACCTTAAGTGGTTCGACAGCTACACCGAGAGCATCAACGCCCTCTCCTCCGGCGCGATCGACGCGAACAGCCAGACCCTGAACGACACGCTCGCGTCGGTCAGCGGTGGCGCGAAGCTGTCGGTCGTGCTGGTCAACGACAACTCGACCGGCAACGACAAGGTCATCGCCCGCCAGGGGATCGGCAGCGTCGCCGAGCTCAAGGGCAAGAAGGTCGCCGTCGAGCAGGGCACCGTCGACCACTACCTGCTGCTGCTGGCGCTGCAGGAGGCGAAGCTGACCGAGAAGGACATCGAGCTGGTCCCGCTGCTGACCGACGCCGCCGCGGCCGCGTTCGTCGGCGAGCAGGTCGACGCCGTCGCCGCCTTCGCGCCCTTCACCACGAAGGCGCTCGAGCGCCCGGGCAGCCGCGCGATCGCGACGTCCGCCGAGTTCCCTGGCGCCATCCCCGACCACCTGGTCGTCTCCGAGCAGATGTCGAAGCAGCGCAAGAAGGAGGTCCAGGCGCTGGTGAACACCTGGTTCGAGACCATCGAGTGGATCAAGCAGAACCGCGAAGAGGCCGTGAAGATCATGGCCAAACGCGGCGCGGTGTCGATCGAGGAGTACAAGACCTACGACGCGGGCACCACGATCTTCACCAAGCAGCAGAACCTCGACGCGTTCACCCCTGGCGTCACCCCCGCCCACCTCAACTTCCAGGCGGGCAAGATCGCCGACTTCATCGTCTCCAACGGCCTCGCCCAGAGCAGGCCGAACTTCGACGGGCTGTTCGACGACCAGTTCGTCAAGGCGGTGAAGTGAGCGCCACGGACGCGTCGGGGCGGGCCGCTCAGCGGACGGACGCCGACGACGAGGCCGAAGCGCGCCGACTCGAAGACGAGCAGCGGCTCGCCGAGGCGCAGGAGGAGCGGCGCGGCACGCGACCGGACTGGTCGCCGCTGCCCCGCCGGGCGGGCCTGAAGCCGAACGCCTCACCGCTGTTCTCGCTCCGGACGCCGATCCCCGCGCGCTGGCGGTGGGCGCTGGCGGTGGCCTCGTTCGTGATCCCGCTGCTGATCTGGGTGACGCTGAACGCGCTGGGCACGATCAAGCCGATGTTCCTCCCGACGCCGGTCGCGGTGTTCGACGCGCTGGTGAAGATGATCGAGTCGGGCGAACTGTTCAGCGACCTCTGGGCCACCACGCAGCGCGTGCTGCTCGGCTTCGGGCTCGCGATCCTCGTCTCGGTGCCGCTCGGCATCGTGATGGGGACGTTCGACGCGGGGCTGGCGCTGTTCGAGCCGGTCATCGCGATGCTGCGCTATCTGCCGGCGAGCGCGTTCATCCCGCTGCTGATGATCTGGCTCGGCCTCGGCGAACCGTCGAAGGTCGCGGTCCTGTTCCTCGGCACGGTCTTCTTCAACACGCTGATGATCGCCGACGCCGTCCGCGGGGTGCCGCGTTCGCTGCTCGACGTGTCGTACACGCTCGGCGCGCGGCGCGGCGAGGTCCTGCGCAAGGTGATCGTCCCGCACGCGCTGCCCGGCATGATCGACGCGACCCGCGTCAACGCGGCGGCCGCGTGGAACTTCGTGGTGGTCGCCGAACTGATCAACGCCACCGCCGGGCTCGGCCTGCGGATCATGCGCGCGCAGCGGTTCACCCAGACCGACCGGATCTTCGCGCTGCTGATCGTGATCGGCCTGCTCGGGCTGGTCATCGACATCGCCTTGCGGCTCCTGCGGGCCAGAGTCGGGAAGTGGGCGGCATGACGCTGCAGTTGAAGGCGGTCGCCAAGGACTACACGGTCCGAGGCAAGACCACCCGCGCGCTCGACGGGATCGATCTCGACATCACGCGCGGCGACTTCGTCTGCGTGGTCGGCGCGAGCGGGTCCGGCAAATCGACCCTGCTGTCGCTGATCGCGGGGCTGACCGAACCGACCGAAGGCCTGATCACCCTCGACGGTGACGCC
Organism: Amycolatopsis sp. PSD-21; assembly: GCF_055561455.1. Classification (NCBI taxonomy): domain Bacteria; kingdom Bacillati; phylum Actinomycetota; class Actinomycetes; order Pseudonocardiales; family Pseudonocardiaceae; genus Amycolatopsis; species Amycolatopsis sp. PSD-21. The sequence goes on from NZ_CM145712.1 coordinate 8,332,152, forward strand.
GTGACCGGGCCGGGCCCGGATCGCGGGCTGGTGTTCCAGCACGGCGCGCTGTACCCGTGGCGCACGGTGGAGAGCAATGTCGCGTTCGGACTCGAACTGCTGGACATCGACAAGGCCGAACGAGCCCGCCGGGTCGACTGGTATCTCGACGAGACGGGCCTCGGTCACCTGCGGAAGTCGTTGCCCAAACAGCTTTCCGGCGGGCAGAAACAGCGGGTCGCGATCGCACGGGCGCTGGCGTGCGAGCCCGACGTGCTGCTGCTGGACGAGCCCTTCGGGGCGCTGGACGTCCAGACCAAAGAGGACATGCAGGTCCTGATCCGCCGGATCTGGACCGACACGCACACCACCGTGCTGATGGTGACCCACGACGTCGAAGAGGCCGTGTTCCTCGGCCGTCGCGTCGTGGTGCTGGCCTCGGATCCGGGCCGGGTGGCCGCCGACATCGAGGTCGGCCTGCCCGCGGAGCGCGACCTCGATGTCAAACGCGCGCCGGAGTTCGTCGCGCTGCGCGCGTCCATCGAAGACCTCGTCCGGGAACAGCACCGCGGACACCTCGGGCGGAGCCGGGGAGAAAGGTGACCATGAGGCACGGGAAGACCCGGCCCGAACGCGGGCCGCGGTCCGGATTGCTCGGCAGACTCGGTATCCGGGGCAAGCTCAACCTGCTCCTGATGCTGCCGCTGACCGCCGTGGTCCTGGTGTCGGTGCCTTACGTCGCCGGGGAGATCGACGACGCCCGGTCCGCGCGCACCACCGCCGACGTCGCGTCGCAGGCCCGCGCGCTCGGCACGCTCGCCTGGGAACTGCAGCGGGAACGGCTGCTGACGGCGCACTACATCGCGTCGTCGTCGGCGAGCAGTGCGGCGATGCTGAAACAGCAGGCCGTCGTCGCGGACACGGTGAACCAGGTGAGTTCGCAGCTGAGCGCCGACGCGCCGGAAGAACTCGCGGCGGCGCTGGTGCGCATCGGATCGCTGAACGAGATCCGGGAGAACGCGCTCCGGCGCGGCGCCTCACTCGACAGCGTGGCGCGGACGTATCACGCGGTGATCGACGCGGTCATCAACTCGCTCCGCCTGGTCCCGCAGCAGACCAGTGACGCGGCGGGCACCCAGCAGCTGACCGCGCTCGACGCGCTGCTGCGCGCGAACGAGGAGAACTCGTTGCGCGGGATGGCATTGATCATCGTGCTGGTCACCCCCGAATCGGGCGCGCCGGTGCTGGCCGACGCGAAACAGCAGTCGTCGCTGTTCCTCGAACGGTTCGTGCAGCAGGCCGACGTCACCCAGGCCACGCAGGTCGTCGCGGTGGAGCAGGGCGAGTCCGGCCGCCGGGTCGACGCGCTGGAGGCCAGGCTCGCGGAGGCCCGTGGCCCGCAGGCCGTGCAGAGCCTGCTGCCGGACATCCTCGGCGCCGTCGACGCCCAGTCGAACCAGCGGCGCCTCGCGCAGGACGCGGTCACCACCGGCATCACCGACGCCGCGACCGCGCGAGCCGACGCGGCGCAGAATCTGGCGTGGACGATCGGTATCGGCGCCGGTGTGCTGTTCCTGCTGGTCGGTGGGCTCGCGATCGCGGTCAGCCGGTCGATCGCGGATCCGCTGCGGAAGCTGACCACGGCGGCGACCTCGGTCGCCGACCTCGCGAGCACCGAACTGGTCCGCGTCACCGACACCGAGCAGGCCGAAGAACTCGCGCCGCGGCTCGCCACCATCGACGTGTCCTCACAGGACGAACTCGGCAAGCTGGCCGAGGCGTTCAACCGGGTGCAGGCCACCGCGGCCGAACTGGTGGAACGGCAGGCCGTCACGCGGCGCAACGTCGGCCTCATGTTCGCCAACGTCGCGAAGCGCACGCAGAACCTGGTGGGCAGGCAGCTGGCGCTGGTCGACGAACTGGAGCGCAACGAGCAGGACGTCGCACTGCTGGCCAGTCTCTACCGGCTCGACCACCTCTCCACCCGCCTTCGCCGGAACGCGGACAACCTGCTCGTCGTGTCGGGGAACCGCGACGAGGCAAGGATTTCCGGCCCGATCGAGCTGTCGACGGCGCTGCGTTCGGCGCTCGCGGAGATCGAGGACTACCAGCGGGTGCGGCTCGGTTCGATGGGCGACGTGCTGCTGTCGTCGCCGTTCGGCTCCGATCTGGTGCTGATCTTCGCCGAACTGCTGGAGAACGCGACGTCGTTCTCGCCGCCGGAGTCCTTTGTGGACGTCGGGACGAAGATCCTGCCCGACGGCTCCTGCCTGATCGTGATCGTGGACCAGGGCATCGGCATGACCGCGGAGCGGCTCGCCGAGGAGAACCGGCGGCTCGTCGAACGCGAGCGGCTCGAACTGGCGCCGACCAGTGTGCTCGGGCTGTTCGTGGTCGGGCGGCTCGCGCGGCGGCACGGGCTCAAGGTCGAACTGGCCGAGACCGAGCCGGGAGCCGGGGTCACCGCGCGGATCACCATCCCGCCGACCCTGCTGACGTACCGGCCGCCCACGCCGAAGTCCGTCCCCGCGCCGCCGGTGTGGCCGACGGCGGAACCGAGCGAAGAGCCCGAACCGCCGTCGCGGCCGGAGCCTGCCGTGCACGAGCCGCCGACGTTGGCGATCGCCGGGATGATCCCGCGCGGCGGTCAGCGGGCCGGGGACTTCCGGTGGTTCCGCAAGACCGACGGGGAGATCGCGGAACCGGCTCCGGTGCCGCTGCCGCCGCCGGTGCCCGAACCGGCGCCCGTGTACCAAGCACCCGCGCCGACGCTCACCGCCGCCGATCCTGGCGAGACCCGCGGCGGGCTGCGACGCCGGGTCAAGGGCGCGCAGCTTCCCGGCGCCCCCGAAGCGCCTTCGCGGCAGAAGTCCAGGCATGATCCAGAAGCGGCCAAGGCGGCCTTCGACGGCTTCGAGGCCGGGCTGGCGAAGGCCACCGCGCCGCCGGCGGCCGTCCCGGCGCCGATGCCCACCCCGACGCCAGTGCCCGCCGCCTCGCGCGGCGGTCTCACCAGGAGGGTCCCCGGCGCGCAGCTGGCGCCGGGGCTCGCGAAAGGTCCGGCCGCGCGGCACCAGACCGCGCGGGCGGCGTTGAACACCACCAAGCCCAAGGGCATGCGTGACCCCGAGGCCGAGCGTGCCGCGTTCGACGCCTTCAGTGACGGGTTGGAGAAAGCCGTCAACCCGGAGATGCAACAGAGAGAGAAGAGCAAGAGATGACGACCGGAGTCAGCGTCGAAGCCCGGAACTTCAACTGGTTGGTGACGCGCTTCGCGCAGAACACGGCGAGCGCGATGGGCGCGATCGCCGTCTCGGCCGACGGCCTGCTGATCGCGATGTCGTCCGAGCTGGAGCGGGCGAACGCCGACCGGCTGGCCGCGATCTGCTCGGCGATGCTCGGCCTCGCGCACGGCGTCTCCGAGAGCCACCCGCTCGGTTCACCCGACAAGATCATCATCGAGCTGGAGCAGGGCTACCTGCTGGTCTGCACGATCAGCATCGGATGCTCGCTCGGCGTGCTCGCCACCAAACAGGCCAGCCTCGGCACCATCGCCTACGAGATGGCGATGTTCGCCAACCGTGCGACCGAGGTGCTCACCCCCGCGCTGATCGAGGAACTCAAGAAGAGCGTCGGCAGCTGAACTGACGAGGGGACAAGGGAATGAGCGACGACCAGGTACCTCAGCCGCGGGGCGCCGAACAGGGCATCTCGCCGCTACGCCCGTATCTGCTCACCGCCGGCCGCGCGCAGCCGGTGGACGGCACGCTCGAAATCGAGGCTCAAGTGCTCACGAGCAGGCTGGGCGCGGCGTCGCACGCGAGGCTGACGTTCGAACGGCGGGAGATCGTCTCCCTTTGCCGGGAAACGAAATCCGTCGCCGAAGTGGCGGCGATGCTCGGCCTGCACATCGGCGTGGCCAGGGTTCTCGTGGCGGATCTCGCCGCACTCGGCTACGTCGTGCTCCGTCGCCCGGCCGGTGCCTTCACCCAGGACCTCGGCATGATCGAAAGGGTCATTCGTGGACTCGAAGCAATTCGCTGAACCGGCGCCCGCCAAGCCGCCGACACCGGTCAAGATCGTCATCGCGGGCGGGTTCGGGGTCGGCAAGACGACCACCGTCGGCGCGATCTCCGAGATCAAACCGCTGACCACCGAGGCCGCCATGACCTCGGCGGGCGCGGCCGTGGACGGCTCCGGCGGGGAGGTGCCGTCGAAGACCACCACCACGGTGGCGCTGGACTTCGGCTGCATCACCATCGACGAAGAGGTGAAGCTGTACCTCTTCGGCACGCCGGGACAGGACCGGTTCGGGTTCATGTGGCACGACCTCGTGCTGGGCGCGCTCGGCGCGCTCGTCATCGTGGACACCCGGCGGCTCGACGACTGCTATCCGGCCGTCGACTACTTCGAGAAGGCCGGGTTGCCGTTCGTGGTCGGGGTGAACGTCTTCGACGGTTCGCTGAAGCACGACCTCGAAGACGTGCGCTGGGCCCTCGCCGTCGGCGAGGACGTCCCGCTGATCACCTTCGATGCCCGGCAACGCCTTTCGGTGCGCGACGCGCTGCTGGCCGTGCTGCACAACACCTTCCGGCGGGCGTCGGCCGCGTCGTAACTTCGGCAACGGCCCCGGTTTCGGCACGCCGACAGTGACGGCGAACGGGCAGGTCGTGAAGCTGGAGCAGGACTGGGTCAGAAGGTCGTCGGCCGGCTCTGGTGAAGTACATGAAGGCCCCCTTCCTTGCGCCTAGGTACAGGAAGGGGGCCTTCATGTACTGCGGGCCGGTGGGGCGGCCGGGCGGAAGAAGTGACAATTAGCCCCTGAACGTCACACGATCCTGTTATCCTCGATCGCATTCCCGCCCATCCGGCCGCGGGAATGCGAAACGGGGTGGATGCGATGTCCGGCGACTACATGAGCGGAAGCGAGTATTCGGCGACGCTCACGGCCGCGCTCAACGGCTATTGGCAGACGCTGGAGAAGCGCTGGCTGCACGACGCCGGCCAGTTGCTGAGGGGCGGTTCGAGCCAGTTCCCCGGGGCACCGGAGCCCGCTCGTTGGCAGCCCCCGACCGACTCGTGGGGCCATCTGACGACCTGTCCGATCGTCGGGTGGGCGGTCAATGACGGCGCCGCGGCGAACCGGCCGCAGGCGGAGGCCTGTGACGGCTGGAGCGTGCGGGACGCGAAGTACGTCGAGTGCCGGGCGTTCGACGTGTTCACCCAGGTCGCGGATTGGGCGTGGCGGAAACGGGAACAGCTGGCGACCGGCATCCCGGATCTCGCGGGCGGTCCGGAACTGTCGTCGCTCGAAGAGGCATACAGCGCCTTCTCCTCCGTCGAGAAGAAGATGCGGGTCGGCAACGCGATGGGCGACCACGACCTGGACAACATGATCGCGCTGCTCGCGGGCAGCAACGACGACTCGGGCACCCGGGCTTGGATGACCGGCTGGATGGGGCTCGCGGCGAACAGCCTCCGGGACGGTTTCCTCGCGACGGTCCTCCCCACCCTCACGCATCAGGACCTCCTCGTGCAGTGGCTCGGCAACAGCTACTCGTGCCGGGCCACGATCATCCACGCCGCCAGGAACAACATCCTGAACCTCATCGCCGAGGCCACCACCGCGCTCAACGAAGCCGCCCCCGCTCCGGCGGAACCCCCCAAGGAGAAGCTGGTACTGAGCGCCGTCAGCGACAAGTGGGAGTACGCCAAAACCGTCATCGGCGCCTTGGGCCGCACGGCTCCGGCCGGCGTCGGCAACGCGCTGATCCTGCTCGAGTTCGCGATGAACATCACCGCACGGCCGTTCAACTCGGACCTGCGGTTCCCTCAGCTGGACGCGTTCTTCGCGCATGTGGACACCGGCGTCCGTGAACTCCACAGCGACCTGGACAAGGCCGAGAAGGACTACCACGACGCCATCAAGGCCATCGAGAGCGAGATCGCCGGGGTCGACCGCATCGATCTCGAGCTCTACGACATGACGCAACCTCCGGCGAAAGGCGGCCCCAAACCAGGATCGGATGGCACCCAGCGCTTCGCCGTGGACATCACGGTCGTGCTGCAGCTCGCCGAGGCCTGCTACGGAGCGGCCGAGATCTACTCGGGCTTGCTCGGGGAACTCGCGAAAACCTCTTACGCCGACGGCCAGCTCGTCGGTCGCGGTGTCGTCCCCACCGAGGCCGACACCGCCCTGAAGCAGCTACGGAACGACGTCGAGTCCTTCTTCCAGAAGACGACCGCGCGCTACCTGGCCGCGGGCGACCGCATCAAGGAAGCCGCCGAGAAGTACGCGCAGACCGACGCCGAGCAGAAGGAGCGGCTCCAGTCGTCGATCGGCACGCTCGGCGATTGGGCCAAGGAAGAGCCAGGCAAGAAGCCCGAGGGTGAACGGCGGGACCGGATCGACCTCGACCCGGACAAGGAAGGCGCCCAGAACTGACGTTCAAGCGGGCCGGGTGATCGCGGCCAGCATCAGGGCCCGGAGTTCGGCGGCCACCTCGGCGACCGGGAGCGGCGGGGTGTGCGCCTGCCACTCGCGCAGCAGACCGGTCGCCGCGCCGACGAGCGCGATCGCCGTCAGGCGGTAGTCGCGATCCGGTGCGACCCCGTGCGCGGCGGCGTGCCGGGCCTCGCTTTCGATGAACGCGGCCCACCGATCGACCCATTCCTGGTGCTGCGCCTCCAAAGCGGCGCTGACGCCGACGGCCTCGACGTAGTTCAGCCGCGGCATCCGGGGATCCGAGGTGACCGTGCTGACGAAGACGTCCAGCAGTGTCCCGATCCGGGTGACCGCGTCGGCGTCTTCCAGCGTCTCCAGGGTGCCGGTGACGTGCTCCAGCGCGAGCGCGTTGATGCGCTCGTGCAGGGTGAGCAGCACCTTCTCCTTGCTCTCGAACTCCTCGTAGAAGTTCCGCGTCGAGACGCCCGCGCGGGTGCACAACTCGGTGATCTTCGCCTGCCGGTAGCCCGTCGACGTGAACAGGTCCAGGGCCGCCAGGAGCAGGCGTTCACGCCGTTCGGCGCGCCGTTGCTCGGGCGCGACCCCGCCGTAGGTGCGGGCCACTCGACCTCCCCCGATTCGGTAACAGGGATTGCCAGATGCTAGCAACAGCGCCTACATTGCGAAAATCTCGATTACCAAACTGGAGGCAACGGTGCTTCGGACAGTTCTGGTCGCAGCTCTCACAGCCGCCCTCATCGGCGCGCCGGCCGCGCAAGCCGCGCCGAGCGCCCCAGGGGATCTGGTCGACTACAAATCGGTCGTCGCCACCGCCCCGGCGAAGGCCTGGAAACTCCACTACCGCTCCACCTCGGCGACGGGACGGCCGAACACGGTTTCGGGCATCCTGCTGGTCCCGCACACGCCGTGGACGAAGGGCGCCCGCCCGCTGGTCAGCTACGCCGTCGGCACGCACGGCCTCGGCGACCGCTGCGCGCCGTCGACCCGGCTGACGAACGGGTCCGAGAACGAAGTCCTCCTGATGAGCCAAGCGCTTTCGCGCGGCTGGGCGGTCGTCGTGACCGACTACGAGGGCCTCGGCACCCCGGGAACGCACACCTACGCCGTCGGTCAGTCCGAAGGCCGGGCCGTCCTGGACGCCGCCCGGGCCGCTTCCCGGGTCCCCGAAGCGGGCCTGTCCAAGACCGGGCCGGTCGGCGTTTTCGGTTACTCGCAAGGAGGTCAAGCCGCGGCTTTCGCCGGCGAACTGCAGCCGTCCTACGCGCCGGACGTCAACCTGGTCGGCGTCGCGGAAGGTGGGGTCCCGGCGGATCTGAACGCGGTCCTGAAGTTCAACGACGGCGGTCCGGCGTTCGGCCTCGTACTCGGTGCCGCTGTCGGCTTCGCGACCGCTTACCCGGAACTGCCGTTCACCGAGGTGCTCAACGCTAAGGGCGAGCGGGCCGTCGCGAAGGTCAAGGAAGCGTGCACCGTCGAGCTCGGCGCTGCGGCGCCTTTCGCGCGGCTCAACGATTTCACGACCGTGCCCGATGTTTCGTCGGACCCGCGCTGGCAGGCCCGGCTCGGCGAGAACCTGGCGGGCAAGACCAAACCCGGCGCGCCGGTCTTCCTGTACCACGCATCTCTGGACGAACTGATCCCGCTTTCGGTCGGCCGGGGCCTGCGGGACCGCTACCGCGCCCTCGGCGCCGACGTCACCTGGCAGGAGTTCCCGCTGCTGGAGCACATCGGCGGCGTCTCGGCGGGCGGTCCCGTCGCGATGACCTGGCTGGGCACCAAGTTCTGACGAGCCCCGGGGGGATGACGCGAAAGCCACTTTCGCAACCTTGAAGGTTGCGAAAGTGGCTTTCGCAACGCTCGGCACCGTCACACGAGCCCCACCAGCCCCTCCTGAGGGGAGCAAGGGACCTTTAGTGCCGCTAGGTTTTCTAGCGACGCTAGCGCCCGTGGTCGAGGCACGTGCTTGAACGGACGTCGCCCGTGATCGAACGGACGCCACACGTGATCAGAGGGACGACACGCGTGATTGAAGGGACGACACGACCGAGGCCGGGTCTCACCCACGTGCCGTCCGCCCAGTCACACGTGTCGTCCGTCCAGTCACGTGTGTCGTCCGTTTGATCACGCGTGTCGTCCAAACACGACCGGCATCAGACAGTGTCGAACACCCGAAGCGCGGTCACCGCGTCCGGCGCCAAAGAAGTCGTGAGCGTCCCACCGGCGGCCAAAGGCGTACGCGACCACCACTCACCCGAGGCGGCAGGCAGCGAAGGGCCGCCCACGACCAGATCGGTCGCCAGCACCCGCCGCCCCGCCAGATGCGCGAGACTGGAGTCCAAAGTGGAGTCACCGATCTCCAGCGTCTGCCGCAACACCGGAACGGCTCCCCGCACGACATGTTGCGTGGTCACCAAAGACCCCGGCCGCTCACCGGACCGCCCGAGAACCAGCACCTCCCGCGTATGCAGGTACGCATCATCCGCCACAGCGGCCCGGAACTCGGCAGTGTGCCGAGCGCGAGCCGTCACCACGGTCGGCTCCGGCAGATACTCCAGCGACCCACCGTCCGCCACCACAACGTCCACAAGGGACGAACTCCCCTCCCCGTGCGGGCCGGGAAGCGCGATCGTCGCCGCGACCCCGGAAAGCCGCAGCGAAGCCCCGGCGCCGACGCGGATGGTCAGCTTCAGCTCGTCGCCGCCCAACGGCGAGGTCGCCGAATTGACCAGATGCACCACCGCCGTCGCACCGGCACCCCGCTTGGGAAGGAGCGTGAGCGGCGCCATCGAGCGCAGCTCACGCAGTACGGTCCGGCCGCCCTCGAAGCAGGCGGTCAGCCGCGCGTGCGCCTTCACCCCGCGCGGACCGGAAGCAGCGAGCGGACCCAGTCCGCGACCGCCGGCGCGTTCGGAGTGTCCACAAGGGACTGCGTGATCACCGGCAGCTCGCCCCGCATCCGGTGCGCGTCCGACGTCATCACGTCCATGTCCGCGCCGACCAGATGCGCGATGTCGATCTTGTTGATCACCAGCAGGTCCGCCGTCGTGACGCCCGGCCCGCCCTTGCGCGGCACCTTGTCGCCACCGGCGACGTCGACCACGAAGACCTGACTGTCGGCGAGCCCCCGGCTGAACACCGCGGTGAGGTTGTCCCCGCCGCTTTCGATGATCACCAGGTCCAGCCCCGGGAAGCGTTCCTCCAGCCGTTCGACGGCGTCGAGGTTCGCGGTGATGTCGTCGCGGATCGCGGTGTGCGGGCACGCACCGGTCTGCACGGCCTCGATCCGTTCCGGGTCGAGCACCCCGGCCTTGCGCAGGAAGTCGGCGTCCTCGGTGGTGTAGATGTCGTTCGTGACGACGGCGAGGTTCACCTCGTCGCCGAGCGCCCGGCACAGCGCCGCGGTGAGCGCGGTCTTCCCGCTCCCCACCGGCCCGCCGATCCCGATCCGGTACGCGCGCCCCGCGGTCGGCGCCTGCTCGTAGTGGTCGGGTTCCGCGGCGGTCGGGTCGAAGTTGACCGGATGCACATGCCCGTGACCGTGACCATGCTCAGCTGGCAAAGAGACGCACCTCTTCCTGGTGATGCCGGGCGTGTGCCTCGGCGAACAGATCGAGCGCCGGTGAACCCGGCGCCGGGAGATCGGCCGGATCGTCGCCCGCGACCTCGGCCGCGCGCAGGGAAACCTCCCGTACCTCCTTCGAGAGACGGGCGACGACCGCGTTGACGGCGAACGGATCGAGCCCGAGCAATCGCACGGCCGCGCTCGCGGGCCCGCTGATCGCGAGGTATGCCACCGCCATCGCCGCGTCGAAGGGCACGCGAACCAGCGCACCGACGATCACCGGATGATGCGGTCGCGGAGTTTCCTTCAGCAGCTGCGCAAGCACCGGCGACGGCCACGCCGCCTTTCCCGCGCGAGCAGTTCCGCGACCCTGCGCGCGAGACGCCTCCCGCTGCGCGAGCGACGGCGTCCTGGCGTCGAGTTCGAGGTCGAGTCGCCGCCAGTGTCCACTATGGACGCCCCGTGCGGCGGCATGCGCCGATGCGGCCGCGAACACCGCGGCCAATGAACCGGCTGTTCGCAGCCGCCCGGAGAGGAAACCCGGCAGATCGCGCTCATGCGTGACCAGCTTCCGGGTGACGGCCTCTTCGAGCCCGCCGGAATGGACGTGCCCACCCCCGGGGAAGCGGGAGTCGGCGAGGATGAGCGCGGCGAGGTCCATCAGAACAGGAAGTACCTTTGCGCCATCGGCAATTCGGTCACCGGCCGCGGCTCGATCAGATCGCCGTCGACGTGCACGGCGAAACTGTCCGGATCCACCCGGATGTCCGGCGTCGCGTCGTTCAGCACCATGTCGGCCTTGCCCCGAGAGCGCGTGTTCGCGATCGGCACGAGCTTCCGCGTGATGCCGAAGCGCTCCGCTACCCTGCTTTCGAGCGCTTCCGGCGCCACGAAATGGAAGCTGCTCGCGGCGGCGACCACGGGGGCCGCGCCGAACATCGGCCGCGCGAGCACGGGCTGCGGCGTCGGGATGGACGCGTTCGCGTCGCCCATCGCCGCCCAGGCCGGGAAACCGCCCTTGAGCACCACATGCGGCCGGACTCCGAAGAACTTCGGCTCCCACAGCACGAGATCCGCGAGTTTCCCGACCTCCACCGAGCCGATCTCGTGGTCCATCCCGTGCGCGATCGCGGGGTTGATCGTGTATTTGGCGACATAGCGACGAGCCCGCAGGTTGTCTGCCGCGCCGTCGCCGGGCAGGGTGCCGCGCCGACGCTTCATCACGTGCGCGGTCTGCCAGGTCCGGATGATCACCTCGCCGATCCGGCCCATCGCCTGCGAATCCGAGCTCATCATGGAGATCGCGCCGAGATCGTGCAGGACGTCTTCGGCCGCGATGGTCGTCGGCCGGATCCGGCTTTCGGCGAACGCCAGGTCCTCGGGCACCGACGGGTTCAGGTGATGGCAGACGACGAGCATGTCGAGGTGTTCGTCGAGGGTGTTCGCGGTGTGCGGGCGGGTCGGGTTCGTCGACGACGGCAGGATGTTGGGCAGCCCGGCGACCTGGATGATGTCCGGCGCGTGCCCGCCGCCCGCGCCTTCGGTGTGGTACGCGTTGATCGAGCGGCCCCGGATGGCGTCCACAGTGGACTCCAGGAAACCCGCCTCGTTCAGTGTGTCGGTGTGGATCGCCACCTGGACACCGGATTCGTCGGCCACCGTGAGGCAGGCGTCGATCGCGGCCGGGGTGCTGCCCCAGTCCTCGTGCAGTTTGAACCCGCCGGCGCCCGCGGCCAGCTGTTCGCGCAGCGCCTCGTGCCGGACGGTGTTCCCCTTGCCCAGCAACAGGACGTTGACCGGCTGGCCGTCCATCGCCTGCAGCATCCGGCCGAGGTTCCACGCGCCGGGCGTGACGGTGGTGGCCTTGCTGCCTTCGGCCGGGCCGGTCCCGCCGCCGACGAGGGTGGTGAGCCCGGACGCCAGCGCGGTCTCGGTCAGCTGCGGGCAGATGAAGTGGACGTGGCAGTCGATCCCGCCCGCGGTGAGGATCTTCCCGTTGCCGGACAACACCTCCGTCGACGGACCGACGACCAGCGCCGGGTCGACGCCGTCCATCGTGTCCGGGTTGCCCGCCTTGCCGATGCCGACGATCCGGCCGTCGCGGACGCCGACGTCGGCCTTGACGATCCCCCAGTGGTCCAGGATCACGGCGCCGGTGATGATCAGATCCGGCGCGCCTTCGGCCCTGGTCGCCATTCCCTGGCCCATGGATTCGCGGATGACCTTGCCGCCGCCGAACAGCACTTCGTCGCCGCTGCCGGACGGACCCATACTGCGGTCTTCGGTGACCTCGACGAGCAGATCGGTGTCCGCGAGGCGGATCCGGTCGCCGGTCGTCGGGCCGAACAGTTCGGCGTACCGCTCTCGATCGATCGACGGCATCAGGACTCCAGCCGCAATCCGGGCACCACGCGGTTCCCGGCCAGCGGGACGAGATCGACTTCGCGTTCGACACCCGGCTCGAACCGCACCGAAGTCCCCGCGGGCACGTCGAGCCGACGCCCTCGCGCGGCTTCGCGATCGAATTCGAGGCCCGGATTCACCGCCGCGAAATGGTAGTGCGAGCCGACCTGGACGGGCCGGTCGCCGAGGTTCCGCACGAGCAGCCGGACCCGCGGCCTGCCCGGGTTCAGCTCGACCGGCGCGTCGCCGGTGATGATCTCCCCTGGTCGCACTCGCGGCCCCTCCCTAGACGATCGGGTCGTGCACGGTGACGAGCTTCGTGCCGTCCGGGAAAGTGGCTTCGACCTGCACGGAATCGACCATCTCCGGCACCCCGTCCAGCACCTGTGCCCGGGAGAGCACCGTGCGGCCGCTCGCGACGAGTTCGCTCACCGTCCGGCCGTCACGGGCACCTTCGAGGACGTGGTCGGTGATCAGCGCGACCGCCTCGGGGTAATTCAGCCGGACCCCGCGTTCCAGGCGTTTGCGAGCCACGTCCGCCGCGACGTGGATGAGCAGTTTGTCCCGCTCCTGGGGGCTCAGGTGCATGGGAAAGGTCTATCACCGGAAACCGCCGGCCGCCCGATCTCGAAACACAGGATTTACCTCGGCGACCGGTACACGGAAAGTGAACGGCACCGTAACTCTTCGCGTACGAAGCCCGATTTCACTGAATCGTTCTCGTAATCGTGACCGAAAGCACCACATCTTTCGATTGCCCCGCGCCGCGACGTGGAGCAAAGTTTGTCCATCCGTGCGATGAGGCGCGCCTTCGCTGCGTGCATCCCGTCCACGCATGAAACACAAAGCCGGGGAATGCGCATCGAAAGGTTTCACCACAGTGAGTACCTCCACGATCAGCACCAAGCCGTCCGACCAGGTCGACGACGGTTTCCGACCGGGTCTCGAAGGTGTGGTCGCCTTCAAGACCGAAATCGCCGAGCCCGACCGTGACGGTGGCGCACTGCGCTATCGAGGTGTCGACATCGAGGATCTCGCCGGCAAGGTGACCTTCGGTGACGTCTGGGGCCTTCTCGTCGACAGTCGCTTCGGCCACGGGCTACCGCCCGCCGAGCCGTTCCCGCTGCCGGTGCACACCGGTGACGTCCGCGTCGACGTCCAGGCCGCGCTCGCCATGCTCGCCCCCATCTGGGGTTACCGGCCGCTGCTCGACATCACCGACGACGAAGCGCGCGACCAGCTGGCCCGCGCCTCGGTGATGGCGCTTTCGTACGTCGCCCAGTCCGCGCGCGGTATCGGGCAGCCCGCCGTCCCGCAGACCCGGGTCGACGAGGCGAAGTCGATCACCGAACGCTTCATGGTCCGCTGGCGCGGCGAGCCCGACCCGGCCCACGTCAAGGCCATCGACGCCTACTGGGTCTCGGCCGCCGAACACGGCCTCAACGCCTCCACCTTCACCGCCCGGGTCATCGCCTCGACCGGCGCCGACGTCGCCGCGGCGCTGTCCGGCGCGATCGGCGCCATGTCCGGCCCGCTGCACGGCGGGGCGCCGGCGCGGGTGCTGCCGATGATCGAAGAGGTCGAGAAGACCGGTGACGCCGTCGGCCTGGTCAAGGGCATCCTGGACCGCAAGGAACGGATGATGGGCTTCGGCCACCGCGTGTACCGCGCGGAGGACCCGCGGGCACGCGTGCTGCGCCGCACGTGCCAGGAGCTCGGCGCGTCGCGCTACGAGGCGGCCGCCGAGCTGGAGCAGGTGGCGCTGAAGGAGCTGCGCGAGCGGCGTCCGGACCACCCGATCGAGACCAACGTCGAGTTCTGGGCGGCCGTGATCCTGGACTTCGCCGAGGTACCGCCGCACATGATGCCCGCGATGTTCAGCTCGGCGCGCACCGCCGGCTGGGCCGCGCACATCCTGGAGCAGAAGAAGACCGGGCGCCTGGTGCGGCCGTCGGCCAAGTACGTCGGGCCGGAGCCGCGTAAGCCCGAGGACGTCGAAGGCTGGGACCTGGTCGTCAAGCAGTCCTGACCGTCGTGTGTCATGAAAGGGTCGTTCCTGACGTTTTTTGTCCTGAACGACCCTTTCATGACATCTGCGGGACCGAAGAATCGTGGGCCGAGGTCGCCGAAAGCATGGCCGTGAGCTGATCGACCAGCCACCCGTCGAGGGCTTCGCGCGGCACGGCGCGCTCCTGCAGCCAGCTCAGCAGCGAGCCCTCCACCACCGCGGTCCAGCAGCGCAACGTCAGCAGGAGCATGGGCGAGGGCTCCGACACTCCCAGCGCGTCGAGGATGAGCTCGACGGCGCGGTTGCGGACCTCGTCGATCGCCGCGTCGGTCTCCGAAGTCGCGATCACCGAGCCGCTGCGCAGCAGCGCGACATAACCCGCCCGGTAGTGGTCGGCGACGTCGATCAGCCCGCGGACGGCGGCCCGCAGGCGGGTTTCGGGCGGCCCTTCCTCCAGCCCGGCCAGGCCGTCGATAAGGCCTTCGGTGACCGTTTTCAGCGCCTCGACCTGCAGTTCCCGCAGACTCGAGAAATACCGGTAGAACAGCGGCCGCGAGACCTCGGCGCGGGCGATGATGTCGTCGACCGCGACGAGTTCGGGCGCGCGCGAGCCGAACAGGTCCAGCGCGGCGCGGATCAGGTCCTCGCGGCGCGCTTCCGGCGACATCCGGCGTGGACGTCTGGTCACGGGGTGACGTCCAGTTTCGCCGCGGCCCGCAGCAGCCCGGGGGTGAGCCGGGAGAGGACGAGCGCGGCCTTGGCCTCCGGGGTCGACGGCTGGATCGCCTTGTCCTTCTCGACCGCGCGAAGGATGTCGCGAGCGACCTTCTCCGGGCCGAAACCGCGTTTCGCGTACAGCTTGCTGCTCGACTTCTGGCGCCGCTTCTGCTCGATCTCGTCGACGCCGACGAAACGGGTGGTGCTGGTGATGTTCGTGTTCACGATGCCGGGACAGATCGCGGTGACGCCGATGTTCTCGGCGGCGAGCTCGGCCCGCAGGCAGATGCTCAGGGTCAGTACGGCGGATTTCGTGGTGGCGTAGGCGGAAAGGATCTTCGACGGCAGATAAGCGGCGGCCGAAGCGACGTTGACGATCTGGCCGCCTTCGGCCCGCTCACGCATCTGCTCGGCGAAGACGCGGCAGCCGTGGATGACGCCCCACAGGTTCACGTCGATGAGGCGTTCCCAGTCCTCGACCGTCGTGTCGAGGAACGGGCCGGACAGGCCGATCCCCGCGTTGTTGACGACGATGTCCGGAACCCCGAACTCCTCCTTGACCTGCTGGGCGAACTTCTCGACCGCCTCGGCGTCGGAGGAGTCCACTGTGTATTCGCCGGCAGTGACGCCCTTGTCCCGCAGGAGTTTCGCCGTTTCCGCGGCGGCCGAGCCGTTGATGTCGGTGATGACCAGGTCGGCACCCTTGTCCGCGAACGCGAGCGCCGTCGCGCGGCCGATGCCGCTGCCGGCACCGGTCACCACGACGAGCTTGTGCGCGAACCCGCCGGATCGGGCCCGCTTGAGCGCACGGCTCTCCTCGCCGCCTTCGACGTGGTCGATCAGCTCGGCGGTGGCGTCGGCGATCACCTGGGGCTTCTCCCGGACGACCCAGTGCGTGCCGACGATCCGGCGGATCCTGAGGTCCGGCACCCAGCGCTCGATCTCGGTCTGCAGCGGCGTGGTGACGAATTTGTCGCCGGTGGGCGCGAGCACCTGCACCGGGATTTCGGCCGGCCGCGGCCTCGGCCGGGAAAGACGCGTGAACATGTTGGCGCGATAGAGGTTGAGTCCATACAGACCGTCCGAAGTGAACGGAGCTCCGGCCGCCGGGTCCATCCGGCCGATCAGCGCGCCCATCGCGCCGGTGCGCCAGAGCAGCTGCGGGATCAGCGGGACCTGGAAGCCGAGGATGTAGGTCGAATGCGCCCCTTGGACGAGCGCGTTCTTGAGCCTTTTCGGGCTCGGGCGCACCTGCGCGCGGAACCACGCGCCGGCGTGGTCGAGGCTCGGCCCGGAGATCGACGTGAACGACGCGAGCCGTCCGCGCAGCTTTTCGCCGGTGACCGAATGCCAGGTCTGAATGGAGCCCCAGTCGTGCGCGAGCAGGTGGACCGTGCCCTCGGGCTGGACCTCGTCGACGACCGCGGCCAGGTCGTCGGACAGCTGGTCCAGTTTGTAGGACGCGCGTCCCGACGGCTTGTCCGAGCGGCCCGCACCGCGGACGTCGTAGACGACGACCCGGTAGCGGCGTTCCAGCACGGCCGCGATGCCGTCCCACATGGAGCCGTTGTCCGGGTAGCCGTGGACGAGCACCACCGTGGGCGCGTCGTCGACGCCGGTCACCCGGACCGAGAGGCGGACACCGTCGCTGGCCGTCACCCACTTGTGAGACATGATGTCATGTTAGACAACTTGTCAATAAGGGCGCCTTTTCAGTACCGCGCGGCCGAGAGTCCACAAGGTGTCGATCACCAGGACGAAGGTCCAGATCCGGCCGATGTTCAACAGCCAGTGACCACTGGAGTTCCAGTACCACTCGGCAGGATGAGGGTCTCCGAACAACGCTTCGACGGGCCAGCTGTAGCCGGCGAACGCCAGCGCCGCCTGCGCGACGACGTACACCACGACATGGACCATCCAGTTGCGGAGCGGATTCGCGCGCTTGTTCGGCTCCTTCGTCACCGATTCGGCCGCTTGCGGACTCTCCCCGACCGTGCGGGTTACCGGCTTTTCCTTTTGTGACACCGTTTTTCGTGGTTCCACGGGAAACTCCGCAACTCCGACACGCCGTACGGCGCCACGAACCACGAACGATCCGAAGAGCAGGAGCGCCGCCGCGCCGAAGCAGGCGGCGCGCCACCCGGCGTCCGAACCGTAGAGCTGCCCCGCCACGAAGGTGCCGATCGTCGCTCCGAGTAGCGTCGCGCTCTCGTAGATCCCCATCGCGCGGCCGAGACTGAGCCCGGCCGCCTCGGCGACCACCGCCTGCTCCACCGGGATGGCCGCCGCGAACGCCGCCGCGGACAGCACCCACATGACCGCGAGCACCGGCGGACTCGGCGCGAAGGCCAGCCCGGCGGCGAAGATCGCGCTCGCCACCATCGCCAGTGCGAGCACCCGCGTCCGGCCGACCTTGCGGACGAAGCCGTGCAGGTAATCCGGCAGCAGGCTGTACACGATGAAGCCGGGGATGAACACCGCCGCGATCTCGCCGAGTTGCAGCTGGTGCCCGCGTTGCAGGTGCATCAGGAGCAACAGGGCGACCCCGGCCTCCGCCATCGCGGTCAACGCGACGAGCGCGAGCATCGGGCGCATCCTCTTGCCCAGTTGCAGCAGCCGCGGCGCGCCTTCTTCGCGCACGGGTGCGGACTTCGCGTTCAGCAGGACCACCGCGGCCACCGCGCAGGCCGCCGCGCCGAGCCAGAACACGCCCCGGTAGTCGATCCAGGCGATGGCGGTCAGCGCGACCACGAACGCGATCCACGTTCCGCCGCCCTCGGCCGCGAACAGCTTGCTGAACGCCCCGTCGTCCCTCGCGAGCCCCTCGCCCACGCGGGCCCGCAAGGCGACCCAGAACAGCGCGCCGCCCGCGCCGCCGAGAACCGCGGCCAGATAGGCGACCCCGATCCCCGGCGCCACCGCGTAGACCACAAAGGACAGTCCATAGAGGACCGCGCCGACGGCCGCGATCCGGCCGCGATCGAACCGGTCCGCGAGGGAACCCGCGATCGGCCTGGCCACGAACGACACCAGCGTCTCCAGCGCCGTCAGCGCGCCGACCTCGGCGGCCGACGCGCCGAGCTGGCTCCCCACCCACAGCGGCAGGAGGAAATCGAGAACCTCCGCCGGACCCTTGGTCAGCGCGGCGGCGAGCTGGTTCTCCCCCGCCCTTCGTTTCTGCGCTACTTCGTCCACCCCAGTACCCCCTTTTCGGATACGACTGTATTCTACAGAGTGCCGGGTGAGCAACTTGCGGACGATGTCGCGAAAGCCACTTGCGCAACGTTGAAGGTTGTGAAAGTGGCTTTCGCAACGCCCAGCTCGGGCCACGAAGGGCAAATCAGCCAACGGCGAGGGAGGATGCGTCCGTGCCGAAGATCGTGGACCGCACCGAACGCCGCCGCGAGATCGCCGGCGCCCTCCTGCGCATCGTCGCGCGCGAAGGCGTCGAGGCCGTCAGCGTGCGCTCGGTCGCCGTCGAAGCCGGAGTGTCCGCGGGCGCGGTGCAGAAGTACTTCTCCACCAAGGAAGACCTGTTCCGCTTCGCCCTCGACATGACCAGCGAGTTCCTGGAGCAGCGCTGGAACACCCTCGACCAGTCCGGCGACCTGCTCGACCTCCTGCTGCGTTTGCTGGTCGAGGCGATGCCGCTCGACGAGCAGCGCCGCGCGGAGGTGATCGTCATCAACGCCTTCACCGCCCGCGCCGCCGTCCGGCCGTCGTGGGCCGAGTTCATCCGCACGGGCTACGACGAGCTCGTGGAGATCACGGCCCAGTACCTCTCGAAAGCGCAGGCAGCGGGCCATGTGCGAGACGACCTCGCGGCGAGCGACCTGGCCGACGCCGTCCTCGCCCTGACCGACGGCTTCGCGAACCGGATGCTCACCGCCACCGACCCGGCCGCCCTCCTCCCTTCCCTCGAAACCTCCGTACGCACGCTCCTGACTCCCCGCATTTAGTCCTCTGGATGCGGTAGTTGCGTGCGCAAGGACCGCATCCAGAGGACTAAATGCGGGAGGGGGCGACACGGGTGTCCATCGATCGGTTGACAGCCGGGTTCAGTCCAGCGGACGTCCCGTGGACCCGCCCAGCGCAGCACGATCGAGGTATGAAAACGGCAGTGAGAGTGCGCGGCCTGCGCAAGGAGTACCCCGGCCACACCGCCGTCGGGGGCATCGACCTCGACATCGAGCCGGGCGAGGTGTTCGCGCTGCTCGGCCCCAACGGGGCGGGCAAGACGACGACGGTCGAGATCCTGGAGGGCCACCGCGAACGGACCGAAGGCGAGGTCGACGTGCTCGGCGAGGATCCCGGCACCGCCGGGCGTGCCTGGCGGGCGAAGCTCGGGATCGTGTTGCAGACGGCCAACGACGCCGCCGAGCTCACCGTCGCCGAGACGGTCCGGCATTTCGCCCGCTATTACCCGGATCCCCGCGACACCGAAGAGGTGATCGAGCAGGTCGGCCTGACCGAGAAGGCGGGCGCCCGCGTCAAAAGCCTTTCCGGCGGCCAACGACGTCGTGTGGACGTCGCGCTCGGCATCATCGGCCGGCCTGAACTCGTGTTCCTCGACGAGCCCACGACCGGCTTCGATCCGGCCGCCCGGCGCCAGTTCTGGGAGCTGATCAGGAGTCTCGCCCGCGAGGGCACCACGATCCTGCTCACCACCCACTATCTCGACGAGGCCGAGGCGCTGGCCGACCGCGTCGCGGTCATCACGCGCGGGGAGATCGTCGCCGAAGGGACGCCGCAGACGCTCGGCGGCCGGGCGACCGCGGAGGCCACCGTCCGCTGGACCGACGAGCGTGGCGGACACCAGGAGCGCACCCACTTCCCGGCCAAGCTGATCCGCGAGCTCTCCGCCGACGGCCGCGAGCCGTCGGAGCTGACCGTCCACCGCCCCACGCTCGAAGACACCTACCTCGACCTGATCGGAGAAGCCCGATGAGCACGCTGACCCTCCCGGGCACCCTCTCGCTCGGTCTGGTCCGGGGCGCCGCGGAGATCAAGCAGTTCTTCCGCATCCGGGAGCAGGTGATCTTCACCTTCGCCTTCCCGTCACTGCTGATGATCCTGCTCGGCTCGATGCTGAACTCCTCGATGCCCGGTATGGCGATCACCACCGGTCAGGTGCTGGCCGCGGGCATGATCGGCTCCGGCATCGTCTCGACGTCCTTCACCAGCATCGGGATCAACCTCGCGTCCGATCGCGAGCTCGGGGCGCTGAAACGGCTGCGCGGCACGCCGATGCCCGCGGCGTCCTACTTCGTCGGCAAGATCATCCTGGTCGGCTTCACCAGCATCGCGCAGGTGGTGCTGATGTCGATCGTGGGCAGCCTGCTGTTCGATCTGGAACCGCCCACCGATCCGGCGAAACTGCTGACCGCGCTGTGGGTCTTCCTCCTGGGCATCACCAGCTGCACGTTGCTGGGTATCGCGATCGGCTCGGTCACCCGGACGGTCAGCGGCGCGGTCGCGGTGACCAACCTGATCTACATCGCGCTGCAGTTCGTCTCCGGGGTGTTCGTCACGCCGATCACCACTCTGCCGAAGGTTATGGTCGACATCGCTTCGTTCTTCCCGGTGAAGTGGATCTGCCAGGGCTTCCGCTCGGTGTTCCTGCCGGCCGAGGCCGCGACACAGGAGATGGCGGGAACATGGGAACTTCCGATGGTGGCACTGGTGCTGACGGCGTGGTGCGTCGCGGGGCTGCTGCTGGCGAAGCTGACGTTCCGCTGGTCGAACGAGGGCAGGTGAACGCCTGGGAGCGGTTCTACTGGCTCTGGGAAGTCCTGTTCGGGGTCACCTTCGTCGCGACGACCGCCTTGGTGGTTCTCGACGACGGGGCGGCGACGAACAGAACGGTCGCGCTCCTGTGCCTGGCAGGGCTCGGCGTGACCTACCTGGTCCGGGGACGCCGCCTCATCAAAGGCCCGGACTACGACCACACGCCATGGTTGTTCGCCGGGACGATGATGCTCTTCACGCTGGGCGCCGTCTTCGCCTCCGGCAACTCGAGCTTTATCCTCTTCCTGGTCTGCCCCGTGCTGTACATGACGATGCCGACGAAGGCCGCTTCGATCCTCACCACGGCGGCGGTGCTGTCGAGCCCGGCTTCCCTGCTCGTGCGGGGCGGGCTCGACGAGCAGCCGGTCCTGCTGCCGATGACGGCGATCCTGATCATCTTCAGCCTTCTCGCCGGCCGCTACACCACCCAGATCATCGAGCAGAGCAAGAGCAGGGCGGCGCTGATCGACCAGCTGAAAGCCAGCCAGGCGGAGGTTTCCCGGCTCTCGCGGGAGGCGGGGACGGCCGCCGAACGCGAGCGCATGGCCCGCGAGATCCACGACACGCTCGCGCAGGGTTTCACCAGCATCGTCACCCTCACCCAGGCGATAGAGTCCGAAATGGACACCGACCCGAAAGCCGCGCGCCGTCATCTGGAGCTCGCGGCCCGGACGGCGCGGGAGAACCTGGCGGAGGCGCGGGCGATCGTCGCGGCTCAGGGACCGTCGGCGCTCGCCGCCACTTCACTGGAGGAAGCGTTGCGCCGTCAGGTGGAACGGCTGACCGAGGAGACCGGGATCGAGACGTCGATCGAGGTCGGCGGCCCGCTGCCCGCGCTCCCGATGGCCACCGAGGTCGTCCTGTTGCGAGGCGCGCAGGAGGCCTTGAGCAACATCCGCAAGCACTCCCGCGCCACCTCCGCCGCACTCCGGCTGTCCACTATGGACGGACGAGTCCGGCTCGCCGTGGCCGACGACGGCAGCGGATTCGACCCCGCGGCGCCCACCGGCGGCTTCGGCCTGGCGGGGATGCGGGCGCGCACCGATCAGGTCGGTGGCATCGTGACCCTGAAGAGCGAACCCGGTGCGGGGACGACGCTGGAACTGGAGGTACCCGCGTGATCACGATCATGCTGGTCGACGATCACCCCGTGGTCCGGGAAGGTCTGCGCGGAATGCTGGAGGCCGAGCCGGATCTGAGCGTCGTCGGGGAAGCGGGTTCCGGCGACGAGGCCGTCGCGCTGAGCCGGATCAAGCAGCCCGACGTGATCCTGATGGATCTGCGGATGCCCGGTCTCGACGGCGTCGGCGCGACGCGGAAGATCCTCGCCGACCGGCCGGGCCAGCGGGTCGTCGTGCTCACCACCTACGAGACGGACGCGGACATCCTGCGCGCGGTCGAAGCCGGCGCCTCGGGCTACCTGCTGAAGGACGCTTCGCGCGCGGAGCTGGCCGGTGCGATTCGTGCCGCGTCGCGCGGCGAGACGGTCTTGGCGCCTTCGGTCGCCGGGAAGCTGGTGAACCGCGTGCGCAACCCCACGACATCACCGTTGTCGGCACGCGAGATCGAAGTGCTCCGGCTGGTGGCGCGGGGAAGCACGAACGCCGAGATCGGCCGGGCGCTCCACATCAGCGAGGCGACGGTCAAGACCCACCTGCTGCGCGTGTTCGGCAAACTGGACGTTTCGGACCGCACGGCCGCGGTGACCACCGCTATGCGACTGGGCCTGCTCGGGTAGGCAGAATGCGTCCCATGCTTGCCTCGACCGAATTGGCGCTGCTCCGTCGCCTCGCGCACGAGCAATCCTCGTGCCGCGCCCCGTCCATCGTCGCCGCCGTCGTCCGCGACGGGGAACTCGCCTGGTCAGGAGGGCGCGGACGCGTCGACGGCGAGACACCCGGCGCCGACACGCAGTACCGGCTCGGCTCGATCACCAAGACACTCGTCGCGACGGCCGTCATGCGGCTGCGCGACGAAGGCAAGCTCGACCTCAACGACCCGCTGGAGCGGCACCTGCCGGGTACCGCGTTCGGCTCGGCCACCATCGCGCAGCTGCTTTCGCACACCTCGGGCCTGACCGCGGAATCGCCCGGCTCCTGGTGGGAGCGCACGGTCGGCGCCGACTGGAACGCGCTGGTCGAGAGCCTCAAGGACGGTGCGACGCGGCTGCGGCCGGGCAGCAAATTCCACTACAGCAACGTCGGCTACGGCGTGCTCGGCGAGCTGGTCGCCCGGCTCCGCGGGCAGTCGTGGCTCGACGTCGTCCGCGCCGAAATCCTCGGCCCGCTCGGGATGACCAGGACGTCGCCGCATCCCGAAGGCGCGCACGCGAGCGGATTCGCGGTGCACCCCTTCGCCGATCTCCTCATGCCGGAGCCGTCTCCGGACGCGGGCGCGATGGCGCCCGCCGGGCAGCTGTGGTCGACGGCCACCGACCTCGCCCGCTGGACGGCGTTCCTCGGCGGGCACACCGGCGGCGTGCTGAGCGAGCAGACCGTCGCGGAGATGCGCGAGATGGTCACCGTGGACGACGGCGACGCCTGGACCACCGGGTTCGGCCTCGGCGTCATGCTGGTCCGCACGGAGGGCAGGCGGCTGGCCGGGCACACCGGGTCGATGCCGGGGTTCCTCGCCTGCTCGCTGGTCGACGCGAACGCCGGCATCGGCGCGCTGGTGCTGACGAACTCGACGGCGGGCGTCGGCATCACTCAGCTGTGCCTCGACCTGATGAAGCTGACCGAACAGCACGAGCCCGCCATGCCCGCGGAATGGCAACCGTCCACAGTGGACCCGAAGCTCCTGGAGCTGACCGGCCTGTGGCACTGGGGGCCGACGCCGTACCACCTGCGGTTGCTCCCGGGCGGCCTGTTCTCTCTCGCGCCGACCGACGGCCCCGGCCGCGCGTCGCGGTTCGCGCCGGTGGGCGAAGACACCTGGGTCGGGCTCGACGCCTACTACGCGGGCGAAACGCTGCGGGTCGGGCGGGACTCGGCGGGGAAGCCGAACCATCTCGACCTCGCGACGTTCATCTTCTCGCGGACCCCGTTCGACCCGGCCGCGCCCATCCCGGGCGGCGTCGACCCCGAGGGCTGGCGCTAACGAAAGCGGATGGCGGCGGTCGTGAACTCGCGGCCGCCGTCGGCGCACACCAGGACATCGCCGTAGCGGGCATCGCCGACGACCCACATCCGGCGCGGTCCGCGCAGCGACTCGGCGAGTTCGTCCGGGCAGTCGTCGATGACGAACTTCGCCGGGTCGCCGTCGAGGACGGCCCATCCGCGCGCGGTTCCGGTATCCGGGTCCAGCGTGGCGGTGGACAGCGCCCAGGGTCCGAGCACGACGTCGAGGACATGTTCACGACGGCGGATCGTGTACCGCAGCGCCGCCCACCACTGGCGGATCCTCGGCGAGGACCTCTCCCCGGGGAGGTCTCCGTGCATCCAGGACGGCAGGCCGGGGACGAACACGAGCACGAGCGCGCCCACGAAACCGACGATCGCGCCGATGGTGGCGGTGTCGTCCCAGTCGCGGAAGATCCAGTGCCCGCCGAGCCCGAGGAAGTACAGGAGCAGGAAACCCCATCTGGGTCTCCACGGATCGGACATCAGGCCGCCGGGGTGTGCCCGACCGCCGCGCCGACGGCCGCGATGAACTTGCGCGCGATGCGCTTGCCCTCGCCCCAGTCGACGAAGCCGAACTTCAAGCTCGTCTGGATCGCCAGGCCGGAGCCCTCCGTCGTCCGCTCCACCTTCACGGTGACCGTCTGCCCGTAGCTGAAGAAGCCGAGCTTGGTCGAGAAGGTGACGTACCCGGCCGCGGCGTCGTAGTAGGGGACCTGCCCCTTGACCGCGTCGACCCCGTTCGGGAGGGCCTGCCACAACGCTTCGGGGGGCACGGGGAATCGTTCGTGCACTGTCGCCATGAGGCGAGAAGCTACCCGGCGGTCGGCGACGGCGGGAGCCGGTCCGCCGATCCCACATTCCGGACTCGCGGCACCGATTGTCAGCAGGGGCATCCCGACCTGAGAGACTGGGCACATGACCGACGCACCTGAGTTGACCCTCCCCGCGGACCTGAAGCCTGCCGATGGCCGCTTCGGCTGCGGACCGTCCAAGGTCCGTGACGAGCAGCTCGCCAACCTGGCGAAATCCGGTGCCACCTACCTCGGCACCTCGCACCGTCAGAAGCCGGTGAAGTCCCTCGTCGGCCGCGTGCGTGCGGGTCTGTCCGAATTGTTCTCCCTTCCCGACGGCTACGAAGTGGTCCTCGGCAACGGCGGGACGACCGCATTCTGGGACGCCGCCGCGTTCGGGCTCGTGCGGGAACGTGCGCAGCACTTCACCTACGGCGAGTTCTCCTCGAAGTTCGCCACGGTGACCAAGGGCGCCCCGTTCCTCGCCGACCCGATCGTCGTCAAGGCCGACCCGGGCAGCGCTCCCGAGATCGCCTACGAGGCCGGTGCCGACCTGGTCGGCTGGGCGCACAACGAGACGTCGACCGGTGTCGCGGTGCCCGTGCGCCGCCCCGAAGGCAGTGAAGGCGCCCTCGTCGCCATCGACGCCACCTCCGGCGCGGGCGGCCTGCCGGTCAAGGCCGAGGACTTCGACGTCTACTACTTCGCGCCCCAGAAGTCCTTCGCCTCCGACGGTGGCCTCTGGATCGCGCTGGCCTCGCCGGCCGCGGTCGAGCGCATCGGCGAGATCGGCGCGAGCGACCGCTGGATCCCCGAGTTCCTGTCGCTGACCACGGCGCTCGACAACTCCCGCAAGGACCAGACTTACAACACCCCGGCGGTGTCGACGCTGTTCCTGCTGGCCGACCAGATCGAGTGGATGAACTCGAACGGTGGCCTGGAGTGGACGACCTCGCGCACCCGCGACTCGTCGACCCGGCTGTACGAATGGGCCGAGAAGACCAGCTACACGACGCCGTTCGTCAGCGACCCGTCGCTGCGCTCGCAGGTCGTCGGCACCATCGACTTCGCCGACGAGGTGGACGCCGCCGCGGTGGCGAAGGTGCTGCGCGCCAACGGGATTGTCGACACCGAGCCGTACCGGAAGCTCGGCCGCAACCAGCTGCGCGTCGGCCTGTTCCCGGCCATCGACCCGGACGACATCACGAAGCTGACCCAGAGCATCGAGTACGTCGTCGAGCGCCTGGGCTAAGTCTCCTTTCGCGCGTGAAGGCCCCCTTCCCTCGGCTGAGCCGAGGGAAGGGGGCCTTCACGCGCTACCAGGGCGAAAAAGAGCAGCAGCACAAGGCCGTACAGCACGAAGGATTCCGTCGCCAGCCACCAGCCGAAGCTCCCCGCGGGCCGCGGAGCGAGCCACATCGGCGCGACCACGAACAGCGCGACCGTCACGGCCGCGAGCGCGTATGAAACGACCGAGCGTGTCCAGATCAGCAGCGCGAGGATCGGCACGCACCAGATCCAGTGGTGCGTCCAGGACACCGGCGACACCAGCAGCCCGCCGATCGCGCAGGCGGTCAGCGCGAACACCGGCTCCGCGACGCGCACGATCACGAACGCGGTCAGCGCGACCACGGCGACCGAGGCCAGCACCCAGACGACGTCCTCCGCCGAGCCGAGCCCGAACCGCGCGAGCATCCCGCGCAGCGACTGGTTCCCGACATAGCCGCGATCGCCGATCCGGCCGGTGTCGAAAAGGATGTTCGTCCAGAACCTCGCGGACGCGGACGGCGCGGCCAGGAACATCAGCGCGCCCGCGCCGAGGAATCCGGCCACGACCCGGGCCGCGGAGCGGAAGTCCTTGCGGAACAAGAAGAACAGGATGAAGAACGCCG
The DNA here is from genome assembly GCF_055561455.1 of Amycolatopsis sp. PSD-21. NCBI lineage: Bacteria > Bacillati > Actinomycetota > Actinomycetes > Pseudonocardiales > Pseudonocardiaceae > Amycolatopsis > Amycolatopsis sp. PSD-21. The sequence continues at coordinate 8,358,879 of NZ_CM145712.1, forward strand.
GGGTCAGCTTGATCGCCGCGGCGACGCCGATCAGCAGCCCCTTCGTGCGGGCACGGCCCGGGAGCAGCGCGTCGAGGACGACCAGCAGCATCAGCAGGGTGTTGATCTGGCCGAAGCCGAGCGTCGAGCGGACCGGCTCCATGATCCCGCCGACGGCCTGTGCCCCGATCGCCGCCAGGACGGCGATGGCGCGGCCGCGGACGTTCGCACGGTCGGTGAGCGAGCCGTTGAGCGTCGCGACGAAGAGGTAGACGACGATGCCGCCCGCGATGATCGACGCGAGCCCGACCAGTCTCGTGGCCAGCGCGGCGGACAGGAGCGTGCCGGGCAGGAACACCGCGGCCGCGAACGGTGTGTAGGTGAAGGGCAGCCAGCCCCCGTGCGTCTGCACCCACGCGCCGTACGGGTCGCCCGAGTCGAGGAGCAACCGCGCGCCGCCGATGTAGACCTCGAGGTCCTGGCCGTCGAACACCTTGAGGGTGAAGAGCACGCCGACCACGACCACTTCGAGCGCGATCAACGCCCCCGCGAGTTTCCGCCCCGACAATCCCACCAGCACCCGGCGAGATTACCCACCGCTACTCCGCGTCCAGTCCTCTGGATGCGGTGAACCACCGCATCCAGAGGACGAAACGCGAGCTAGGCGAGGGCCTGGGTGGGCGGGAGCCGCGCCGCGCGCATCGCCGGATAGGCGCCGGCGACGGCACCGACCAGCGCCGAGATCCCGACCCCGCCGAGCAGGGCGCCGACGGGAAGCACCGCCGGCCACCCTTGGCTCAACGCGTACCCCGACGTCACCAGCACCCCGACCAGCACCCCGGCGATCCCGCCGAGCCCGGACAACAGCACCGACTCGGCCAGGAACTGGCCTCTCACCTGCCGTTTCGTCGCGCCGAGCGCGCGACGGAGGCCGATCTCCCGGCGCCGCTCCAGCACCGAGATCACCATCGTGTTGGCCACCCCGACGCCGCCGACCAGCAGCGCCACCCCGCCGAGTCCGAGGAACAGCGCGCTGTAGGTGTTCTCCGTCAGCTTCTGCGCCTCCAGCGCCTCCGACGGACGACGGACCTCGACCTCGTTCGGCGCCTCCGGGTTCATCGTCTGCGCGAGCACCGACCGCACGTTCTCGACCTGCGAGTCCTTCGCCCGCACGTACACCGTCGTCGGATGCCCCTTGAAGCCGAGGAGCCGCTTGGCCGCGTCCCAGCCGACCAGCACCGAACGCTCGATCTCGGGCGCCAGCGGCGTCGGCCCGAGGATGCCGCCCACGGTGAACCACTTCCCGTCGATGAACACCTGCGGTGGCTTGGCCGGGTCGATGCGGTCGATCCCGAGCCGCGCGGCCGCGACCGAACCCAGCACGACGACCGGGTAGTCGCGCGTGGCGTCCCGCAGGAACTGCCCTTCGCGGACGGCGCCGCCGATGACGTCGAGGAGCTCCGGCGTCGCCGCGTAGACGCCGAGGCCGGACGTCTCGTCCTTGTCGATCTTGTCCGTGCGCCGCACGGTCGCGCCGGTGGTGCCGGTCGCGGACGCCGCAGTCACCGGCGCGATCCGCTTCGCCATCGGCACCGCGCTGTCCGGCAGGGTGGCGTCGCCGCCGAACAACGTCTTGCCCGGCCCCGCGGTGAGCAGGTTGGTGCCCAGCGCGGCCAGCTGGTCTTGCAACGCCTTCGCGCCCGACGCCGGGATCGCGAGCACAGCCACCATCGCGGCGATCCCGATCCCGATGCCGAGCGCGGACAGCACCGCCCGCATCGGCCGTGTCCGCATCCCGTGCGCGCCGAGGCTCAGCACGTCACGCGGGCCGAGCCGGGCCGGATCCGGCGTCTTGCCGAGGACGGGGGCGCTCACACCAGCACCCCCGTCCCGGTGTCGAGCCGGATCCGGCCGTCCCGCAGCTCGATCCGCCGCGGGATGCCCGCCGCGATCTCCCGGTCGTGCGTGATGATCACGACCGTCGTCCCCTGCGAACTCAGCGTGGCCAGCAGGTTCAGGATCGCCGCGCCGTTGCCCGTGTCGAGGTTCCCGGTCGGCTCGTCGGCCAGCAGGATCGACGGCGAGTTGACGACCGCCCGCGCGATCGCCACCCGCTGCCGTTCCCCGCCGGAGAGCTCGTTCGGGAAATGGGCCGCGCGATGCGCGAGACCCACCCGGTCGAGCGCGGCCAGCGCCCGCTCACGCCGCTTCCGCCGCGGCACCCCCGCGTACAGCAGCCCCGTCGCGACGTTGTCGACCGCGCTCACCCCCTCGCTGAGGAAGAACTGCTGGAACACGAACCCGATCCACCGCGACCGCAACGCCGAAAGCTTGCGATCGGGCAGTTTCGCCACGTCGTGCCCGCGCAGTTCGATGACGCCGCTGGTCGGCCGGTCGAGCGTGCCCATCAGCTGCAGCAGCGTCGACTTGCCGGAACCGGACGGCCCCAGGATGGCGACCATCTCCCTGTCCTCGATGGACAAAGTCACTTCGTGCAGGGCGCGCACGCCGCCGGGATAGGTGCGCGAGGCGTTGCGCACGGCCAGCACCGGGGTCATGACGTCGTCACCACCCGCATCCCGGCGGCGAGGCCGGTACCGCTGACTTCGACGCGACCGCCGGAGAACAGGCCGGTCTTCACCGCGACGAGACGGCGTTGGCCGTTTTCGTCGACCTCGACGGCGTATCCGCCTTCGGCGAGCGCGAGCAACGCCCCGACCGGGACCGCCAGCACTCCACTGTGGACTTCCTTGGTGAAGCGCACCGAGACGGGCGTCGAATCGAGGGACCCCGCCGCGGCCGGATCGTCCAGCTTGATCTTCACCTTGATCTTCGGCTTGCCGTCGTCCTGCCCGGCGCCGTCCTTGCCGGTTTCCGCGACCTTGCCGACCTCGGTGATCACGCCGGTCGTGGTCTTGCCGCCGGTGATGTCGACCCCGACCTTGTCCCCTTCCTTCGCGATCGCCTGTTTGGCGGCGTCGAGCTTGACCTCGACGAGGCGCTCGGTGCCGGTGTACTTCAGGAGTTCGCCGCCGCCGGGGCCGCCGAGCTGCGCGGCGACCTGCGAAACCCGGATCTCGCCGGGCGCGAGGACGACGTCGCCCTGCCCGAACGCGCCGGTCTGCTCCAGGCCCAGCGACTTCTGCCATTTCTTGAGCGCGGCGGCGGTGGCGGAGGTGAACTTCTTGTCCGGGGTGCCGAAACCGCCGAAACCGAGCGCCTTCAGGTTCTCTTCCAGCTGCTTGACGTCCGGGCCGTCCGCGGCCCCGTCCGCGAGGTCGCGGAAGAACGGCAGCGTGCCGTAGAACAACGGCACCGGCTTGGCGTCGACGCCGTACACGGTCTTCCCCCGGGTGTACACCGCACCGGTGTCCGGCAGGGAGGTGACGGTGCCCTGTTTACGGCCGGCGAGAGCGTTTTCCTCGCCGTAGCCCAAGGTTCCGTTCGCCTCTTCCTCCTCCTGCAGGTCGGTCTTCTCGATTTGCGCGGTCTCCACCGGCGGGGGTGCCTGCCCGACCTGCTGGGCCTCCGACGTGACCCTGGTCAGCACGACCACGGACATCGTCCCGGCCACGACGACGAGGACCGCCGCGATGATGAACCAGCGTGCCCGGCGCGACCGCCGTGCACCGCCGGGTCCTTCGTGTTCGCTCATTTCGCCGGAGCCGCCCTCATGGTCATGCCCAGACCGCAGGCCTTCGCCGCTTCTTCGAACTTCTTGGGGTCGCCGCCCGCGTCCAGCGTCATGGCGGCGCCCTTTCCACTGGGATCGGGATCCGGGAAGTCGATGCCGTGCTCGCGCATGCACTTGGCTTCCTTGCGCAACTTGTCGAGCTCTTCGGGCGTGGGCGGCTTGATCTCGCCGCCGTTCGGCAGCAGCTTCCGGCACGCGTCGCTCGCGGCCTTCATCTTGTTCTCGTCGCGCCCGACCTCGCCCGCCTCGATGGAGATCGAGCCCTGCCCATCCCCGTTGGTCTGGGGATCCGGCATGTCGACGCCGTGCTCCCGCATGCACTTCGCGAAGTTGCGCATCTTGTCCTCGTCGGACACGTTGTCCGCCTGCTTCCCGTCACCCGCTCCGGCGGCGGGCGGGGAAGAGATCGAGGCGACCTTGTCGCCGTCGTCCCCGCCACCACCGCAACCGGCCACCAGCGCGAAGACCGCTCCGGCGATCAGCACCGCCATGGGTCGTTTCCGCATCGCTGCTCCTTCGGTCGTCTTGGCGTCCCGATTTCTACGGAGCGAGCGATTCCGGGGCGGTAAGCGATGTTGCTTATGCCGCGCTTACCGTCCCGATCAGCGGAACAGAGATCTGATCTATCCGCCGTCTTTCCGGGTGAACTAAGCACACAGGCAGCCTTTTGGAGGTTCACATCCGACCTTTGACCTCTTAGAGTCCCCGGCGTCCACACCTCAGCGAGGAGGAGTGCATGAATCGCCGCAAGCCACTCCGGGCCCTGGCGGCCCTCGTCATCGCGACCACCGCACTGGGCGTCGCGCCCGCCGCGGAAGCCGCGCCGCTCCCGTCCGACCACGCCTACGACGACCCGTTCACCGCCGAGCGGACGCGCTGGTGGCGCGACGACCGGTTCGGCCAGTTCATCCACTTCGGCGCGTACTCCCAGCTGCAGGGGAAGTACACCCGCCCCGACGGAAGCGTTTGCCAGGACGCCGAGTGGATCCAGCGGAACTGCCAGATCCCGCGCGCCGAATACGAGCAGATCGCCGCGAAGTTCAACCCGGCCGGTTTCGACGCGAACGCCATCGCGCAGTCGGCGAAGGAGGCCGGGCAGAAGTACGTGGTGATCACGTCGAAGCACCACGAGGGCTACGCGATGTGGCCGACGAAGGTCAACAAGTTCAACCTCCGCGACCACTCTTCGTTCGACAAGAAACGCGACATCCTCGCCGAACTGAAACGCGCGACCGCCGCGCGCGACGTCAAACTCGGCTTCTACTACTCGATCTGGGATTGGCACGATCCGGACTTCCCCGATCCCGCGACGTTCCCGAAATACAAGGAACGGATGTACGCCCAGCTCAAGGAACTCGTCGACAACTACCGCCCGGCGGTGCTGTGGTTCGACGGCGAATGGAGCACCGACCGGCCGAACAACCCGTGGACGGAAAGGGACGGCGAGGAGCTGGAGGCCTATGTCCGCAGCCTCGATCCGTCCATTGTGGTCAACAACCGCGTCGGCAAACGGCGAGTGGTCGACGGCGACACCGGAACGCCCGAACAGGAGATCCCGGACAAGCCGGTCGACGGGCAGCTGTGGGAGTCGTGCATGACCCTCAACGGCAGCTGGGGTTACACGGACTGGGACCACAACTGGAAGTCGTCGGCGGATCTGACCAGGAAGCTGCTTTCGATCGCCGGCCGGAGCGGGAACTTCCTGCTCAACGTCGGCCCCGATCGCAACGGCCGCGTGCCGCGGGAATCCATCGACAGGCTGAAGCAGATGGGCCAGTGGCTGCGCACGAACGGTCACTCCGCCGCCGTCTACGGGGCGGGCGCGCCGGGGCTGGTCGCCGAACCGGGTTGGGGCGTCGTCAGCCGTCGCGGTGACAAGCTTTACGCGTCGGTGTTCGACTGGCCTGCCGCGGGCGGCTCGCTGACGCTCGACGCGCTGGCGCCGTTCCGGGTTCGCGAGGCGCGGGTGCTCGGCAGCCATCAGCGCGTGCGGGTCGAGCAGACATCCGGGAGCGTGAAGCTCACGCCGTCGGGCAACCGGACGAACGACATCGCGACCGTCATCGAACTGAGCGTCGATCCGTTGCCGCAGGCGCCGGCCGGCCGGGGGACGGGGCTGACCGCGGAGTACTGGCCGAACGCGGACTTCACCGGGATACCGTCGGTGCGCCGGATCGAGCCGGGGGTGAACCACAACTGGAAGTTCACCGGCTCGCCGGACGCGAAGATCCCGGCGGAGACCTTCTCCTCGCGCTGGACCGGGCAGGTCACCGCGCGGGACACCGGGAAGTACACGTTCACCACGGTTTCGGACGACACCGTGCGGCTGTGGGTCGACGGGAAACTCCTGATCGACAACACCGTCCCGCACGGCCCGAGCGTCGACAAAGCGACTCTCGACCTGATCGCCGGCCGGTCGTACGCGATCCGGCTGGAACACACCGAGCGCGGCGGCGAGGCGTCGATGAAGCTGCTGTGGTCCAGCCCGAACACACCACAGCAGGTGATCCCGGCACGGCAGCTGCACCCGGCCGGATAACGCGTGCTTGAAGCCGTAACTCGCGTGTTTGGAGCCGGATCACGCAGTTACGGCTTCAATCACGTGAGTTACGGCTCCACGCACGCGAGGTACGCCTTCGACCGCCGCCCCGTCGGCGGATCCACACACTCGCCGGAGCCGGTGGTGTCGCGAAAGCCACTTTCGGGACATCTGACGTCTCCAAAGTGGCTTTCGCGGCACCACGGACCGGCGCGCCTTGACATGAAAGGGACTTTCGCCACCCGGTCGGTGGATCCACGCAGAGACGAGCACCGAGCAAGGCCCGGGTGTCGCGAAGGGGACTTTCCTCGTCCGATGCGGGGAAGGCTCCCTTCACCTGGGCCCCGCAGCGCGAAGCGACGTTGCGAAAGCCACTTTCGCAACGTTCAAGGTTGCGAAAGTGGCTTTCGCAACCCCGGGCCGCCACCCGGTCGGCTGAGCCGCGCTTATCCCCCGCTTACCCCCATCCGGGGCAGACTGGCCAGGTGAGAGTGCTGGTGGTGGAAGACGAGCGGCTCCTGGCGGACACGATCGCCGAGGGCCTGCGACGGTTCTCCATGGCCGTCGACGTCTGCTACGACGGCGCGCAGGCCCTGGACCGGGTGGGGGTGCACGGCTACGACGTCGTCGTGCTCGACCGGGACCTTCCCGTCGTGCACGGCGACGAGGTCTGCGCCGCGGTGATCGGCACCGGCGGCGAGGCGCGGGTCCTCATGCTGACGGCCGCGGCCGACGTCAACGACCGCGTCGCCGGGCTCGGCCTCGGCGCCGACGACTACCTGACGAAACCGTTCGCGTTCGCCGAACTCGTCGCGCGGGTGCAGGCGCTCTCGCGGCGCGCCCGGCCGGCGCTGCCACCGGTATTGGAACGCGGCGGCGTCGTCCTAGACCTGCCCCGGCACCAGGCGTCCCGCGACGGCCGGTTCCTTCCCTTGTCCCCCAAGGAGTTCGCGGTACTGGAGGTGCTCATGCGCGCCGAAGGGACCGTCGTCAGCGCGGAAGACCTGCTGGAGAAGGCGTGGGACGAACACGCCGACCCGTTCACGAACGCCGTCCGGGTGGCGATGATGACGTTGCGGCGCAAACTCGGTGAACCGCCGCTGATCGAGACCGTGCCCGGAGCCGGTTACCGGTTCGGGTCGTGAAACCGCTCCGGCTCTCCGTCCGCACCAAGCTGACGGCGCTCTACGGCGGCGCGTTCCTGATCGTCGGGCTCGCCCTGCTGATCGTCAACTACCTGCTGGTGAGCTCGACCCTTCCGGACACGACAGCCTTCGCGAGCGACGCCGCGGGCCTCGCGGTCCAGCGCGCGTATCCCCTGGACACCACGACCATCCTTCCCGTGGAGCGCGCTCAAGCCACCCAGCTGGTCGCGACCTCGATCACCGAATACCGGTCGGACGTCCTGTCGACCCTGCTGTGGCAATCGCTGGTCGCACTGGCGATCGCCGGCGCGCTGGCGGTACTGCTCGGCTGGCTGATGGCGAGCCGCGTGTTGCGGCCGCTGCACGCGATCACCTCCACCGCGCGGAAACTCGAGGTCGAAAACCTGGACCGGCGCATCGACCTCGACGGTCCCGACGACGAACTCAAGGAGCTGGCCGACACCTTCGACGGCATGCTCGACCGGCTCGCCGTGTCGTTCGACAGCCAGAAACGCTTCGTCGCCAACGCCTCCCACGAACTGCGGACCCCGCTCGCGGTGCAGCGCACGCTGGTCGAGGTGGCGATGGCCGATCCCGACGCGAGCCCCGAGGTCCGGAAACTCGGCGAACACCTGATCTACACCAACGAACGCAGCGAACGGATGATCGAGGGCCTGCTCGTCCTCGCCCGCAGCGACCGCGGCCTGGCCGCGCGCGGCCCCGTCCGGCTGGACGAGGTCGCGGCGACGGTGATCCGCTCGGCGTCGGCCATGGCCGAGGAAGCGGGCGTCACGATGGAGTCGCGGCTGCGGCCGCGGACGGTGTCCGGCGATCCCGTGCTGCTGGAGCGGCTGGTCACGAACCTGGTGCACAACGCCATCACCTACAACCACCAGGGCGGCTGGGTCCACGTCGACATCGGCGCCGATCCGGCGCTGGTGGTACGCAACACCGGCCCGCGGGTGCCGCTGGACGCCGTGCCCGCGCTGTTCGAACCGTTCCGGCGGCTCTCGGGCGACCGCACCGGCGACTCCCGCAACGCCGGGCTGGGCCTGTCGATCGTCCGGTCCATCGCGAAGGCGCACGGCGGGACCGCGGGCGCGGAACCCGGCGGCCGCGGCGGCGGACTGGTCGTCCGGGTGCGGCTGCCGTAGATTCCCCCGATCGTGACTGTGCGTGTCCGGCGCGTCACGCGGCGGACGGCGCGTCGCTCCCGCAGAATTCCCCTTGCCGTCATGAACAAAATAGTGAGCAGGACACATGACATCGGCGCGCCTCACACGTCAAGGCGACGCGCCGTTTTAACGTGGACACCCACAATGGTGAAGAATCGGGGAGGCGAGAATGCGAGCGCTACGGGTGGTCGGGCTGCACGAGGACGGTAAGTCCATCGTGTGCGAAGACCCGGCGAGCCGCACGCGCTTCCTGCTCCCCGCGGATGAGAGGCTGCGAGCGGCGGCGAGGGGTGACATCACCCGCCTCGGCCAGATCGAAATCGAGTTGGAGAGCCAAATGCGGCCACGCGAGATCCAGGCACGAATCCGGGCCGGTGAGTCCGTGGAGCAGGTCGCGAGCAGCGCCGGCGTCACCGTGCAGCGCGTCGAGCGGTTCGCGTACCCCGTCCTGCTCGAACGATCCCGCACCGCCGAACTGGCCCAGCGGGCGCATCCGGTCCGCGAAGACGGCCCCGACGTCCAAACGCTCGGCGAGGTCGTGGCGCACTCCTTCGGGCAGCGCGGCCATGACTACAGCCAGGCGACCTGGGACTCCTGGCGAGGCGACGACGGCAAATGGGTCGTCGTGCTGAGCTGGAAGGCCGGCCGCTCGGACAACCGCGCGCACTGGTCGTTCGCGCCCGGCGCGCACGGCGGCACCGTGCAAGCCCTCGACGAGAACGCCGAAGTCCTGCTCAACCCCAACGCCTACCGTGCCCCGCGCACGGTCCGGGCATTGGAACCCGGCAGGGACGCGGTCGTCCAGCCCACCCTCGATTCGGTTCCGGACGAGCCGGTCGCGAAGGTGATCGACGCGCCGATAGCCGAGCCCGAAGAAGATGCCGAGCCACCACTTCCGGCTGACGAGCCGGCGGAAGTGGCCGAACCCGCTCCACGGGCGAAGGGGAAGAAGAACCACCCCATCGTTCCATCCTGGGAAGACGTCCTTCTGGGCGTCCGATCACAACGAGGTTGAATCCGCACGTAGTGGCCCCTTCCGGTGGAGGGGCCATTACGTGCGTCCGGGGACCTGCGCGATCAGGGATTTCGGCGCCACGAGGCAATACGCGTCGGTGACGATCTGTCCGATCTCGGCCCAGTCGACGTCGGTGTCCAGCCGCACCCCGAGCCACCCCCGATGCCCGACGTACGGCGGCCGGAAGAACCGTTCCGGCTCGGCGCCCACGAGTTCCTCCTGCGCCCCGGGCGGCGCCGGGCACCAGAAGGCGACCTTGTCGTCGTGATGACGGTCGGCGTACATGACGAACGTCTTCTTCCCGCGCACGAACCATGTCGGCTCGCCGTGACTGAGCCGCTCGGAGACTTCCGGCAGCGCGAGACACAGCCTTCTGAGTGAATCCAGCGGGTCACCGGTCATGGGGCTCAGTATCGTCCCGGCATCCTCGCCGCCGAGGGGGATTCATGCAGGATTGGTACGCACGCGCTGTCCGTTTGCGTTTCCAGGTTTCACCGGAACGCCGTACGCGCATGTCTCACCGATGGAATGGCGGATCGATCCCGGCGCTCTCCGCGGTATCGCCCAAAGCCGCGGCTACCTCGAACACCGTTTTCGATCTCTAGAAGACGACGACCAGCACGCCGATCCACGCGATCACGATCCCCGCGGCCGCGCCGAAGGCGGCCCAGCGCACGATCGGCACCCGACGCGCGAGCCACAGCGACGGCGTGATCCCGGCGGTCACGACGGCCGACGCGAGCAGCGCGAGCCAGCCGTTGGTCTCCCGCGCGAGGGTGTTCGCCAGTGCCAGCATCGCCACGACGACCAAGGCCGCGGCGAACGCGGAGACGGTCAGCCCGGTCAGCCACGGTGTCGGCTCCCCGGCCGGGTCCGGCGTGCCGAAGAGCCGCCGCGCGAGTTCGTTGCGGGGTGTGGGTGCGGGCGGGTCGATGATGACGCGGTCGCCGGAGACCGGATCGACGAACCGCACCGACGTGCCCATCGTGGCGGCGACCCGCTGCGCGAGCTGGCGGCCTCGCTGCGAGACCACGGAAGCCGCCTCGGTGCCGGAGCCGCCGACGGCGGAGGCGACCCGGGCCCATTCGTGCAACGCCTGCGCGAGATCCGAACCGATCGCGAGTGAATGCGGGTCCACCTCGCGCGCGCTTTCGCCGCCAGGACCGGCCAGCACCGCGCGTCCCTCACGGATCCGCAATTCCATGGTTCTCCTCGTGATCGCCCGGGTGCTCACGATAGCGGTGGACGCGTCTCGTAGAACGCGATCGCGCCCGCCGTGGCGACATTCAGCGAATCGACGCCTTCCGGCATCGGGATCCGCACCGCGACGTCGGCGGCGGCGATGGCCTCCTCGGTCAGGCCCGGCCCTTCTGCGCCCAGCATCAGCGCGACCTTCTCCGGCGTCTCGTCCCGTAACTGGCGCAGCGAAACGGAATCCGCACGAGGAGTGAGGGCAGCGATGCGGAAACCGCGTTCCCGCAGCAGTTCGAGGTCGCCTGGCCAGGATCCGAAGGTCGCGAACGGCACGCGCAGGACGTGCCCCATCGAGACGCGGACGCTGCGCCGGTACAGCGGGTCCGAGCAGCCGGCGCCGAGCAGGACCCCGTCGACGCCGAGCGCGGCCGCGTTGCGGAACAGCGAACCGAGATTCTCGTGGTCACCGACGCCTTCGAGTACCGCGAGCACCCGCGCGCCGTCGATGACCTCTTCCACCGCCGGCGGCGGAGACGGCCGGTCCGCGACGGCCAGGATGCCGCGATTCAGGTGGAATCCGACCACCTCGGCCATCGTTTCGGCCGAAGTCACGTATCCGGGGACGTCGACACGGTCCAGGTCGCCGCCCAGTTCGTGGAATCGCCGTTCCACCCCGAGCAGGGAACGGACCGGATAGCGGGACTTGAGCAGGCGCTCGACCACGACGGTGCCCTCGGCGATCACAAAGCCACGCCCACCCGGCCTATCGGGACGCCGATCGGCTGTGGACAAGTCGCGGAAATCGTCGAGCCGCGGGTCGTCACGGTCGTCGATGGTGATCAGTTCTGCCACCAGGAGAGTGTGTCATCCGCCCGCTGCGCGCCGTTTGCGTCCGATCGTCCACGGGTAAGTAGTACGAATGGAGGTATTTTGCTGTCAGTTAACCCCTAGTGACAGAGAGCACCAGTTTGGCCGCTAGCCGGGCGGCTGCGAGGCGTGAAACCGTTGGGCCGCCTGGCAGTCCCGCCTGGACCCCGCGGAGCGTGGCCAATGAGGAGCTCGACGAACATGGGTAAGAATCTTTCGGCGGACCCCTCCGAGCCGCAGGATCGCGGCCGCTATCGCCGGAAGGTACAGCGCTGCCTCGACACCTTGGCCCGGATGCTCACCGACGGAAGTTTTTCCTTCCCGCGCAAGAACATCGGCCTCGAGGTCGAACTCAACCTCGTCGACGCGGAACTGCGCCCGTCGATGACGAACACGACGGTGCTCGAAGCGCTGAACGATCCGTCGTTCACCACCGAGCTCGGCCAGCACAACCTGGAGCTCAACGTGCCGCCGCGGCCGCTGGCAGGCGAGTCCGCGCTGCAACTGGAGGACGACCTCCACGCGTATCTGAGCGCCGCTTCGCGCAAGGCCGAGGAATCCGGTGCCTCCCTGGCGATGATCGGCATCCTCCCGACGTTGCGGCACGAGCACTTCGACCAGAAATGGCTGACCAACAACGCCCGGTATTCGCTGCTCAACGACCGGATCTTCGCCGCGCGCGGGGAGCGCACCGTGCTCTCCATGGAGGGCGCGCCGCTCCCCGACCGCCAGCCCGAGCGGCTGCGCAGCTACTCCGAATCCATCCTGCCCGAAGCCGCCTGCACCTCCGTCCAGCTGCATCTGCAGGTCGCGCCGGAGGAATTCGCGGCGCACTGGAACGCCGCTCAGGCGCTGGCCGGGGTCCAGATCGCGGTCGGCGCGAATTCGCCTTTCCTGCTCGGCAAGGCACTGTGGCACGAGACCCGGATCCCGCTGTTCCTGCAGGCCACAGACACCCGGCCCGAGGAACTGAAGAACCAGGGCGTGCGGCCGAGAGTGTGGTTCGGCGAGCGGTGGATCACCTCGATCTTCGACCTGTTCGAGGAGAACGTCCGGTACTTCCCCGGCCTGCTTCCCGAGACCGACCGGGAGGACCCGATCGAGGCGCTCGACTCCGGGCAGGCCCCGAAACTCACCGAGCTGCGGATGCACAACGGCACCGTCTGGCGGTGGAACCGGCCGGTCTACGACGTCGTCGACGGCCTGCCGCATCTGCGGGTGGAGAACCGTGTGCTGCCCGCGGGCCCGACCGTCGTCGACATGGTCGCGAACGCCGCCTTCTTCTACGGCGCGCAGCGGGCGCTCGCCGAGGCCGACCGTCCAGTGTGGACACAGATGTCGTTCCAGGCGGCCGAGGAGAACATGTACGCGGGGGCGCGCCGCGGTTTCGACGCGCAGCTGTACTGGCCGGGTATCGGCTGGATCCCGCCGGACGAGCTGGTGCTGCGGGTCCTGCTGCCGCTGGCGCACGAAGGACTACGCCGGTCGGACGTCTCGGACGAGGCGAGAGAGCGCTATCTGGGCATCATCGAGCAGCGGTGTCTCACCCGGCGGACCGGCGCGGCCTGGCAGCGGGAGTACGTCCTGCGCGCGGAGGAGCGCGGCGCGGAGCGGGAGACCGCGCTGAACCGGATGCTGGGCCGGTACCTGGAGCTGTCGGCCACCGAGACGCCGGTGCACACCTGGTCCCTGGAGGCTTAGAGTCTTCCTCCAGGGAGGTGGCTCGTGCCCAAGATCATCGGCCGGTCGCTGGAGGAGCACCGGCGCGAGGTCCGCAGCAGGGTGTTCGACGTCCTGCGCGGGCAGCTGTACGAGCGCGGATTCGACGCGATCACGCTCGCGGGTGTCGCCGCCGAAGCGGGCCTCGGCCGCACGGCGATGTACAACCACTTCCCCGACAAGGAAAGCCTGCTGGTCGCCTTCGTCGAGGACGAGGCGACGCGGTACGTCGAACGACTGAAGGCGGCCGTCGCGACCGCGGACACCCCGGTCGAGAAGCTCGCGACCTTCGTCCGGCTCCAGCTGCGGGTGCTGGCCGAGTACCACCTGCCGCCGGGGACGGCGCTCGCGTCGGCGCTGGCACCCGCCGCGTACCGGCGGATCAGCGCACACGCCGACCCCATCACCGGCCAGCTGCGCGAGATCCTCGCCGAGGGAGTGCCGGACGAGGACCCCGACGTGCTGATCCCGATGATCACCGCCGCGCTGGGCAGCCGTCAGGTCGTCGACGTGCCACCCGAACGGCTGGACGACGCGATCGAGGGAGCCGTCCGCTTCGTGCTCAGAGCGGTCGGGATGACGGAAAACCCGTAAATAAGGGTAGCCTAACCCGTGGTTGTGCCTTACGCTCTTTCTGACAGCATGTCAGATCGATGCTTGGAGGCTCTGTCCATGCCGGTGACCACCGACGTCGAATCCGGGCCGTTCTCCGCGGCCCTGCGCGCCTCCACCCTCCCCGCCCACGAACGGGCCAACCACTCCGAGTACATGAACGCGCTGCTCGGCGGCGAGCTCACGCGCGACGGGTACACCCGGCTGGCGATCCAGTACTACTTCATCTACCAGGCCATCGAGCAGGCCGCCGACAAGCTGGCGAAGGACCCGGTGGCGGGCAAGTTCGTCTTCGAGGAGCTGCGGCGGCTGCCGAGCCTCGAACGCGACCTCGAACACCTCGTCGGCCCGGACTGGCGCGAGACCATCCGGCCGCTGCCCTCGACGGAGCGGTACGCGCGGCGCGTGGCCGAGGCGTCGGACTGGTCCGGCGGGTTCGTCGCCCACCACTACACGCGCTACCTCGGCGACATCGCCGGCGGCCAGGTCATCCGGCGGCTGCTGGAGCGCAAGTACGAGCTCACCGAGGCGGGTTCGCTGTTCTACCACTTCGACCAGCTGGGCAGCGCGCCCAAGTTTCGGGACAACTACCGCGAGCAGCTGAACTCGGCGCCGTGGACCGAGGACGAGCGCGCGCGGCTGATCGACGAGGCCATCGTGGCCTTCGAATGCAACATCGCGGTGTTCGACGAGCTGGCGAGCGAGCTGGACGCGTACCGGGCCGCCTGACCTCGTGAGTGGTAAGGACGGTTAGAACCGTCCTTACTACTCACGAGCAGCTTGACGCGGGCCGGTCACCAGGTAGGGCAGGCCCCACCCCGTGCTCGGCGGCCCGCCGGATCCCTTCTCCCCGGGGAAATCCCTAACTTTCAGGGTATGTTCCGGATCGCGGCCACCGCCGCCCTGCTGACCTTCGCGACGGTCCTGAGTGCCCCCGCCGCCCAAGCCGCGACACCCGCCGGTGTCTTCGACGAGATCCTCCCGCGAAGTCTTGCCGAGCATCACATCCCCGGTGCCGCCGTGGTGGTCGTCGAAGGCGGCAAGACGGTTTTCTCGAAGGGTTACGGAGTGTCCTCAGTGGACACCCAGGCCAAGGTGGACCCCGAGCGCACCGGATTCCTGATCAACTCCGTCGGCAAGTCGATCGCCGCGACGGCCGCGATGCAGCTGGTCGAACAGGGCAAGCTCGCGCTGGACGCCGACGTCAACACGTACCTGAAATCGTTCAAGATCCCCGAAACCTTCCCCGGCCGTCCGGTCACCCTGTTCTCCCTGCTGACCCACACCGCCGGTTTCGAGGACCGCGTGTACCGGATGTTCACGCCGCGGGACGAGAAACTCCCCTCGCTCGCCGAGCACCTCGCGAACGAGATGCCCACCCGCGTCCGCCCGCCCGGCGAGGTCGCGATCTACTCGAACTACGGCTTCGCGCTGGCCGGGCATCTCGTGGAACTCGCGTCCGGACAGTCCTATTCGGACTACGTGCGGCAGCACATCTTCGAACCGGCGGGCATGAAGGACAGCAGCGTCGCACAGCCTGCCCCGGACGTCCCGCTGGCGAGCGGGTACCGCTGGGACGGTGCCGCACAGGTCGTCCCGCCCGCCAACTTCGGCCCCGAACCGCCCGCCGGTGACGGGAACGTCGCCACTCCGGCCGACATGGGCCGCTATCTGTCCGCGAACCTCGTGCCCGGCGTGTTCAGCCGCTCCTTGCTCGACCAGCTGCACGGCGCGCGGTTCCGCAACGACCCGCGGCTGCCCGCGATGGGGTTCGGCTTCTCCGAGCGGTATCTGAACGGCCTGCGCATGGTGGAGAAGACCGGCGACTCACCGGGGTTCTTCAGCGTGCTGGAGCTGATCCCCGAGAAGAACACCGGCGTGTACCTGGCGTTCAACGGCGGCGCGTTCTCCGGTGACGCCGCCGCGGTGACCGCCGAGGTGCTCAAGGCCTTCGTCGAGCGGCTCCAGCCCGCCGCTCCCGTTCCCGCGCCCGTGACCCTCCCGGGTGATGTATCCCGGTTCGAAGGCAGCTACACCAACACCCGGCTGGACTACGACAGCTTCACGAAGGTGCGTGCGCTCGCGGGCGGCGTCACGGTGACCGCCGACGGCGACGGCGTGCTGACGACGTCCGGCCTCGGCGAAGGAACCCGGCGATGGACGCAGACGGAGCCCGGGCTGTTCACCGACGCGGCCGGTGAGCGGCTCGCGTTCCGCGAATCCGGCGGGGAGATGCTGCTGTTCGCGGGCGACGACCCGAACTCCTCCTACGAACGCACGTCGTGGCTCGGATCGCCGTCCACGCACCTGCTGATCCTCGGTATCGCGCTGCTGCTCCTGCTGGGCGCGCTGCTGTGGTGGCCGATCCGCGCGTTCGTCCGGCGTGGCCGCGAGCGGAATCCGAAAGGCGCCCGGTTCGCGACGGTCGCCGCCTGGTCCGCCGCCCTCGCGGTCCTGCTGTTCACGGGCGGTTTCGCCCTCCTCATGAGCGATCTCAGCGCCGCCGCCGTCGCGCTCACCTCCGGGCACTCCCCCTTGCTGAGCGTCACCCTGCTCCTGCCGAACGTCGTCCTGCTCCTGACCGGCGCGGCCGTCGTCTGCACGGCGCTCGCGTGGCTCCGCCGCTGGTGGACCACCCCCGCCAGGATCACCTACACGGTGGTTTCCGTGGCACTGGTGGCCTTCCTCGGAGTGCTCGCCACCTATCACCTGGTCGGGCTGCCCTACCTGGCTTGATGACCGCCGTCACATCGCCTTGACCTCCAGCTAACTGGAGCTAGCAGGGTGGGTTTCAGGCGGTGGCCCCACCGGGTACAGCCGCTACGAACGGGTCGTTCCACCTGGGGAGAAACGCGGCGCCCCCGGTCGCCGCAAACGGGTGAAGACGACTAAGTTCGTCCTTGGAAACTTGTGTCGAAGACAGAAGGAGGGCCGATGGCCCGCTACGTGCTCCCGGAACTCGACTACGACTACGGCGCCCTGGCGCCGCACATCTCCGGCGAGATCAACGAGCTGCACCACAGCAAGCACCACGCGACCTACGTCAAGGGCGCGAACGACACGCTCGACAAGATCGCCGAGGCCCGTGAGGCCGGCAACTTCGGCGACATCGTGGGCCTGCAGACCACGCTGGCGTTCCACCTCGCCGGGCACGCCAACCACGTCGTGTGGTGGAAGATCCTCTCCCCGGAAGGCGGCGACAAGCCGACCGGCGAGCTGGCCTCCGCGATCGACGAGGCGTTCGGCTCCTTCGACAAGTTCAAGGCGCAGTTCACCGCGGTCGCCACCACCATCCAGGGCAACGGCTGGGCCGCGCTCTCCTGGGACCCGATCGGCAAGACGCTGATCACCCAGCAGCTGCGTGACCACCACAACAACCTGGTCCTGCCGACCACGCCGATCCTGCTGGTCGACGTGTGGGAGCACGCGTTCTACCTGGACTACAAGAACGTGAAGCCGGACTACGTCAAGGCGCTCTGGAACATCTTCAACTGGGCCGAGATCTCCAAGCGGTTCGACAACGCCGTCGCCGGTGGCAACGGCCTGCTGCTCGGCTGACACTTCTCGTCACGAAGCGGGGCTCTCCTTCACGGAGGGCCCCGTTTTCGTTTCTTGACCTCCAGCGAAGTCGAGGTGTCAAGGTGGACGCATGGACGTCGCCGCATACCTCGACCGACTCGGGCTCGACCCTCCCGCCACCGCGGACGTCGCCGCGCTGCGGACGCTGCAGGAACGCCACCTCGCGGTGGTGCCGTTCGAGAACCTGAGCATCCACCTCGGCGAACCGATCGTCCTGGAGACCGAGGCGTTGTTCGGCAAGATCGTGCTCCGGCGCCGTGGCGGCTTCTGTTACGAGCTGAACGGGCTCTTCGCCGCCTTGCTGCGGGAGCTGGGGTTCGACGCCGGGTTGAGGTCGGCGAAGGTGTTCCGGCCGGACGGCACCCTCGGACCGCCGTTCGACCACGCCGTCGTCCACGTCGAACTGGACGAACCGTGGCTGGCCGACGTCGGCTTCGGGCGGTTCAGCCGGTTCCCGCTGCGGCTGGCCGCCACCG
The DNA here is from genome assembly GCF_055561455.1 of Amycolatopsis sp. PSD-21. Lineage (NCBI taxonomy): Bacteria > Bacillati > Actinomycetota > Actinomycetes > Pseudonocardiales > Pseudonocardiaceae > Amycolatopsis > Amycolatopsis sp. PSD-21. Next base: position 8,376,873 of record NZ_CM145712.1, read on the forward strand.
AGGCGCAGGCCGACCCGGAAGGGGAGTTCCTGGTCCTCGACGCGCCCCACGGCGACATCGACGTCCTGCTCGACGGCGCTCCCCAGTACCGGATCGAGCGGCGGCCGCGGGCGCTGGACGAGTTCGTCCCGACCGCTTTCTGGCAGTCGACGTCGCCGGACTCGCATTTCACGCGGGGACCGACCTGCTCGCTGCCTGCCAAGCACGGCCGGGTCACGCTGGCGGGTGACAAGCTGATCGTCACCACCCACGGCGTCCGCGAGGAGACCAGGCTTTCGGGTGATCAGGAGATCCTGGACGTCTATCGGAAGGAGTTCGGGATCGCACTCGACCGGGTGCCTTGACCTGATCGGCGCGGTCATCGACCATGAACCCTCCGGAATGAACGAAGCCCCGCCTCCGGGGGTGACCCGGTCGCGGGGCTTCGTCCGTTCCCGAACTGACTGCCGCTCCCACCACGAAGCGGACATGTATGAGGTTAGCCTAACCTCATCTTCCCCGACAAGGGGTTCGGCCGAGAGATGCCGATCTCACCCGTCCGGGTGAGGACACACTTGTCCCCATGAGCCTTCTGAGCGGCACCGGATCGGTTCCCTCCGGCGTTGCTTCGTCGTCCCCGCGAGAGGGGAGCTTTTGCCCGCGCGCAAGGGCATCACTCTCAGCCGATGATCGTCTTGTCGGCCCTCACCGGAACAATGCACGGGATGACCAGCCACGTGTTCGTCGACGAAAGCAAAGAGCGCGGTTACTTGGTGACAGCCGCCGCGCTGCTTTCAGGCGACCTCACGTCCGCCAGGCGCGCTATACGCGGCCTGGTGCTTCCCGGGCAACGGCGTCTGCACTTCACCCACGAGAACGACGGCCGCCGGAAACGGATCCTGGACACCATCGCCGGACTCGGGCCGACGGTGACGATCTACGACGCTTCAGCGCATCATCGACGTCGTCAGCGCGAAGCCTGCCTCGACGCGCTCGTCGAGGACCTCGCGAGCGCCGGGACCCGAATGCTGGTCCTGGAGAGCGACGAATCGATAGTGGAACTGGACAGGAAGACGTTGTATCGCTCCGTCCGGCGGCACGGATGCCACGACACTCTCGAGTACCGGCATCTACGTGCCTTCGAGGAACCACTGCTGGCCGTACCGGACGCCCTCGCCTGGTGCTGGCAGCGTGGCGGCCACTGGAAGACCCGGGTGAGGGAAATGGCGGAAGAGATCAGAACCGTATGAGGTCCGGATACGCGAAACCCGGCCCACCCACCGTCCGGAAGGCTGCCGGGTCCACTTCGCCGGTTTACTAACCAGCGCTGATCGAAGTCTACCGCAACCCTCCCCGAAGGCCCACCTCCGCGGATCCGCCCATCGGGTTGGCGTTTCGCCGGACAGGCGGCGCCCGACGGGCTAGCTTCACCCCGTGGCCACCCCGAACGATTACCGAGCCATCGCGCGCAGGACCGACCGTCCGATGTGGATCTGGGCGGGCTGCGCGCTCGTCAGTGCCCTGCTGCTGTTCGGGGTGGGCATCTTCGTCGCGATCACCCTGCTGAACCGGGACGACACCGGTACCGAGGCGAAGCTCCCCGAAGTCTGGCCGTCCAAGTCCGGGCAGGAGCTCCGTCCGGTCCTGATGCCGACGGGCGAGATGGTGGCCGCGCTGACGGACGAAACCGCCGCGCAGGTGCTGTGCCAGGCGATCCCGGAGCAGCGCTGGGAGGAGATCCTCGGCGGTCGCACGCTTCGCGAGGCCGGCCAGTCCTGTCACGCGGTCACCGCGGAGCTCGACGTCAGCACGCAGATGGTCCCGGCGCTGCCGGAAGACACGAGCCGCGGCCTGCCCACGAAGACCACGGTCGCCGGCAAGCTCGCGGTCATCGCCACGGACAAGGACGGCACCACCCTGGGCGTCGAACTCGTCGAGGTCGCGCCGCACATCGGCGCCTCGCCGGTCCTGCACGTTTCGCTCCGCGGCAGGATCGTCGAGAGCCCCGAAACCGAGAAGAAGGCGAGGGCGCTCGCCGAAGCACTGATCGCCGGCGCGATGCCGCCGGGGCCGAAGTTGCCGAAAACCGGCAAGGACGGCGAGATCGCCCTGGAGAAGACCGAACCCGGCCCGATCAAGGACAAGCCGCTCCCGGTGATCTCGTGGCTGCTGTGCGGAGAACTCGGCCGCGCGCTCGGTGTGCCGCCGGACAACGCGAAGCCGAACTTCTTCGCCGCCTGCGAGCTGAACGGCGTGACCGCGGACTACAGCGAGCTGTCCACCGCCGTCGCCCCGACCACGACGATCGCCGGGCGGCCCGCCCAGGTCGACGGACGAGGCGTCTTCGTGCAGCTCACCGGCGATCCGGCCGGGCAGACGCTCAAGTTCAAGGGCCCCGGCGATCTCGTGGCACTCGCCGAGAAGATGGTGCCGCCGCTGCTCGGCGGCTAGGCCCGGTATTTCGACAGGAGGTCGCCGAGCAGCGTCTCGTACGCCTTCCGGTCGAACCTCGCCCCGGTGAACCCGTCCTCGGCCAGGCCGTCGAACGGCTCGTAGTCGGTTTGCCAGCCGAGGGTCCGCCATTCGACCACGTCGTCGCCGAACACGACCTCGACGCTGTAGGCGCCACAGCCGAGATCACCGCACGCCGGGCATACCAGCAGCGCGACCCGGCCGTCGTCGAAATCACCCGGCAGTTCGCCCAGCAGACGGCGAAGCGTCTCGACAGCGGCCTCGCGCCACACATCGTCGTCCAGGAACAGCGGTGTCTGCTGCTCCGGCATCTCAGAAACCAGCGTGCGCAGCGCGACACCGTCGATCGTCCAATCGAGGAACCGGGCCTCGCCGTCGGTCCACCGGGTCACCGAAGGTTCGACGCCGAGTCTGTTCACACCCGCTCCCGCTTCAGCACCCGCAGCCCGTTCCCGAACCGCCGCACCGGCAGGCTCACCCCGCCACGCCGGATCAGCACGACGGCACAGGCTATCGCGGCGAGCGCCGAGACCGCGCCACCGATGTAGAACGGCGAGCGGCCGCCGAAGGCGTCGGCCATCCAGCCGGTCATCGGGCCGCCGATGGGGTTGCCGCCGATCAGCACCAGCACGTACAGGCCCATCACGCGGCCGCGCATCTCCGGGCTGACCGCGGTCTGCACCAGCGCGTTCGCCGTGTTCAGGAAGGTGATCGTGGCGAAGCCGAGCGGGATCAGCGCCAGGCCGAAGCTCAGGTACGTCGGCATGAACGCGGTGACCACCTCGAACGCGCCGAGCAGGAACGCCGAGATCAGCAGCAGCCGCACGCGGGGACCACCGCGGGTGTTGCGGCGGGCCGACATCAGCGCGCCGGTGAAGGTACCGACTGCGACCAGTGTCGACAGCAGGCCGTAGCCGTCGGCGTCGGTGTGGAAGACGTTCGCGGCGACGATGGGGAGCGACGTGAAGTACGTGATGCCGAACGTGCTCACGAAGAACACCAGCACCATCACGGTCATCAGGTCGCTGCGCCGCCGCACGTAGCGCAGCCCCTCTACGAGCTGCCCCTTCTCGCGCGGGATGGCCGGGCCGCGGAAGAGCTTGTCCGGGTTCATCATCACCAGCGCGGCGATGACGGCGCCCGTGCTCACCGCGTTCGCCATGAACAGCCAGCCGGTGCCGACCCAGGTGATCGCGAAACCCGCGATCGCCGGGCCGACGATCCGGGCCATGTTGAAGATCGAGGAGTTGAGCGCGACGGCGTTGGTGACCTTGTCCCTGCCGACCATCTCGGCGACGAACGACTGCCGCGCGGGCACTTCCAGCGACGCCGTCACGCCGAGGGTGAAGCAGAGCAGATAGACGTGCCAGAGCGCCGCGATCCCGCTCAGATCGAGCGCGCCGAGGACGACCGCCTGCGCCAGCACGGCGATCTGGATGCCGATCAGCAGCCGTCGCTTGTCGACGCGGTCGGCCAGCACGCCGGCCCACAGCGAGAGGAACAGCGTCGGCAGGAACTGCAAGGCGACCGCGATGCCGAGCGCGATCGGGTCGTTGCCGCTGAGGGTGAACACCAGCCAGTCCTGCGCGATGCGCTGCATCCAGGTGCCGATGTTCGAGATGACCTGGCCGGTGAAGAAGAGCCGGTAGTTACGGACCTTCAGCGAGGAGAACATGCTCCCGCGCGGTTTCTCGCGAACGGGAGATGGCGGTGGAGAAGGTTCCCGGGTAGCGGCGGTCTTGGAAGGACACTGTGTTTCGCTACCCGTGGTCGTCACCGCTGTTAGTTCCCCGCCATCCTGTCGATGATCTCGGAGGCGCGAGAGAGCACTTCGCGTTCTTCGGCGCTCAACTCCGCCAATTGCTTGTCCAGCCAGATCTCCCGCGCGGTGATCTGCTCGATCACGTAGGCCCGGCCGCGGTCGGACAGTTCGACGATGGCCTGGCGGCCGTCCGTCGGATGCGGCCTGCGCTCGACGTAACCCATCTCCTCGAGCGCGGCGATCACCCTCGTCATCGAGGGCGGCTGGACGCCTTCCTTCGCGGCGAGCTGACCAGGGGTCAGCGCACCGCATTTGTGCAGCGTCGACAACGCGGACACCTGGGTCAGCGAGATGCCGTCACCGGCCCGCTGGGCCCGCAGCCGCCGATTCAGCCGCACCACCGCGAGACGCAGGCGGCTCGCCAGTGAGCGCTCGTGCGTGTCTCCGGACATATAGTTAGCATACCTCACGATCGGATCATCGGCCCGTGAGATCGCCCACGGCTGACATAACCGCTGGTCAGCTGAACGCGGCCTGGATGGGGCCGACCGCGAAGTAGGCCACGAACATCGCCGCGATGGCCCACATGAGCGGGTGCACGCCCTTGGCCTTGCCGGTGACCGCGCGGATGACGACGTAGCTGACGAAGCCGGCGCCGATGCCGTTGGCGATCGAGTAGGTGAACGGCATGACCACGATGGTCAGGAACGCCGGCAGCGCGACGGTGAAGTCGGCGAAGTCGATCTCCTTGACCTGGCTCATCATCAGCGCGCCGACGACGACCAGCGCCGGAGCGGCGGCCTCGACCGGGACGACCTGATAGAGCGGGGTCAGGAACATGGCCGCGATGAACAGCACGCCGGTGACGACGTTCGCGAGCCCGGTCCTCGCGCCCTCGGCGATACCGGACGCGGACTCGACGAAGACGGTGTTCGAACTCGAAGACGCGAACCCGCCTGCCACCGCGGCGGTGCCGTCCACGAACAGCGCCTTGCCGACGTTCGGGAGTTTGCCGTCCGGCGGGAGCAGGCCGCCTTCCTTCGCCAGGCCGGTCATCGAGCCCATGGTGTCGAAGAAGTCCGCCAGCACCAGGGTGAACACCAGCAGCACGACGGTGATGATCGGCAGCCGCGTCCAGGCGCCGAAGGAGATCTCGCCGACCAGCGAGAGATCCGGCACGCCGAGGACCTGATCGGGCAGCGCCGGGTAGCCGAGGTTCCAGCCCTGCGGGTTCACGCCTTTCGACGGGCCGACGTTGGTGATCGCCTCGATGACGATCGCCAGCACGGTCGAGGCGAGGACACCGATCAGGATCGCGCCCTTGACCCGCTTCGCCACCAGGATTCCGGTGATCAGCAGGCCGACGACGAACACCAGCGTCGGCCACGACGCGATCGAGCCGTTGATGCCGAGCCCGACCGGCACGGTGGTCTTAGCCTCGTCGGGGACGCGGCGGACGAAGCCGGCGTCGACCAGGCCGATCAGGCAGATGAACAGGCCGATGCCGACCGCGATCGCGGATTTCAGCGGTGGCGGCACGGCGTTGAACACCGCCGTGCGGATACCGGCGAACACGAGCAGGACGATGACCAGACCTTCGATCACCACCAGGCCCATCGCCTCCGGCCAGGTCATCTGGGAGGCGAAGGTGACCGCGATCAGGCTGTTGATGCCGAGACCGGTGGCGATGGCGAACGGATAGTTCGCGACCAGGCCCATGATGATCGTCAGCACCCCGGCGACCAGCGCGGTCACCGCGGCGACCTGCGGCACGGGGAGGATGTTGCCGAGGACGTCCTTGTGCGCGCCCGCGTCGTCGGCGGAGAAGCTGCCGAGGATCAGCGGGTTCAGGACCACGATGTAGGCCATCGTGAAGAAGGTGACGACCCCGCCGCGGATCTCCCGCCCCGGTGTCGAGCCGCGCTCGCTGATCTTGAAGAACCGGTCCAGTGTGGACCGGGTGCGCTGCTCCGCCATCGCGTACCACCCTTCGCCCGTTGCCGGGTACCCTTCCCCACGTGGGCGAATCGATCAATTCCGGGGAAGTAAACGGTTCATTGCGGCCAACGCCGGAGCTGCCGAAGCGGCTGACCGACCTGACGCCGGTGGTGATCGTAGGTACCTCGCTCTGGGCGGTCGCGACCGTGGTCCTGTTCTTTGTGACCGACGGCATCTGGGTGCAGACGGCGTTCTCCGGCCTCGTGCTCGGCTTCATCGGTCTCGCGATCATCGCCTGGCAGCGCGCCGCCGCCCGGCGGGGCTCGAAGGGCGCACAGCGTTTCTAACCCCGCATTTCGTCCTCTGGATGCGTCAGTTGAGCAGCGCGGAAGGCGAGGGGTCTTCGAGCAGGGCCGTCAGGACGTGGCGGTCGGCCCAGCGGCCGGTGGCCCAGGCGAACGCCCGGCCGAGGCCTTCGGGGGTGTCGGCGGCGTGCAGCCTGCCGTCGGACCACCAGGCGACGTCGTGCTCCGCGTCCTCGAAGGTCACCGTCAGCGCCTCGTGCAGCAGCACCCCGCCGTCGGGCAGCTCGACGCCCAGCTGATCGGCGGCCAGCCGCAGCGCGGGGAGCTCCGTCCACGGCACGAACTCGCCGTCTTCGGTGACCTTGGCGTCGAGACCGCTCGCCACCGGCAGGTCCAGCAATTCCGCCAGCGCGGCGGCGCCGCTCGCCGACACGACCATCCGCTCCGGTGCCAGCACGGCCGCGAACCACGGCACGTCGAGCACGACGGCGTCGCGGGCGTCGACGGCCCAGCCGTCCGCGGCACGGACACGATCCGGCGCGGGAACGTCCACTGTGTACTCGGCGAGGGCCGCGTGCGCCCGGGAAGCGAGCCCGGGGCTCACCTTGCGCTCGGGATCCCCAAGCCGCTCCAAGAGATCCTCGACGTCTTCGGCGTCTGCCCCCAGCTCCGTCCGGACACCGACGGCGAGCAGGATCTCCTTGCTCAGCCCCGAATCCGGGACGACGTCGTAGAGTCCCGCCAGCGCGGACGCCTCCGGCATCCGCCATTCGAGCGGCGCGTGCCCGTCCAGGAGCGCGTACCGCGCGAGCCACCAGCCGGTGTGCCCGCCGGGTTCGGTAAGTGCACGCCAGGTTTCGGGACGAGACGCCAGCAACCGCAGCGCCTCCGGCCAGGCATCGTCTGCGACGAGATCGAGATCCCGCACGGCCAGTACCCGTGACGGCGGACGCTCCAGCGAATCCCACCAGTCGTGCTCGTCGGGCAGGCCGTGCTCGGGTTCCAGCGGTTCGTCGTCGGTGATGATCGCGAACGAATCGAGCACGCCGACCGCGACGAGCGTGGCCGCCGGCCAGTCCTCGGCGAATTCCTCGTCCAGCACGGACAAGGCTCCGTCTTCTTCGAACACCTCGGGATCGAAGATGTCGCCCAGCGGCGACGTGGGCAGGACGAGTTCGTCCGCGCGCCGCCAGCCGTCCTCACTCGGCAGGGCCAGCGCACCCGCCCATTCGGGGGCTTCGTCGCCGACCTCGGCGATCAGGCGGAGCACCGCACCCGCGAGGGCCGTTCCGTCCAAACCGGACCGGACGTCCTCGACGCTGCGTTCGACGGCGGCGCTCAGCGCGTCGGCTTCGAGCAGGTCCCCCGCCTCGGCGTGCTTGGCTCCCAAGCGTTCCAGCAACGGATGCGCGGCGGCCGGATGCACCAGCCGCAGACCGATGATGTCCACATCGGACAGCAGTTCGAGCAGTTCCGCCGAGCCGCCGACGAGCAACGCGTCGCGGACGCCGGGCAAGGTACGGCCGTCCGACATTGGCACCGGCAACGCGCCGAGGTCGTCCTTGGTGAGGTCGTGCGCTTCGAGCGCCGGGAGCAGCACGTCGTAGAGCGAACGCCACCACGAGGGCTCACGCTGCGCCCCGGTCAGCAGCTCGATGGCCTCGGCGGGCGAAAGCGACTGCGCGCCGACGGCGCGAAGGTCCACACCGGACAGTGAAGTCAGCCCGGGCACCAGGTCCGCCAGCAGCGGCGCCAGCCCCGGAACGTCCACCGACAGGACACGCGCCTGACGCCCCGGTAAGTCGTCACCCGCTTGCGCCGGAAGCCAGGGCGAGTCGGCGAGATTTTCGAGAATGGCCTCCCGCAGCGTTCCGTCCACAGTGGAACGCGGGAAGTCCGCCCCGGGCACGAGCGCCAGGCGTTCCTTGCCTGGCAAAGAACGGACGAGTTCGACGTACTCCCGCGCGGCGTTCTTCAGCGCCGCCGTCAGCTCCGGGCCCGGCAGCGCGCGGCGGCGGGACGGCTCGATCGGCAACGTCGCGATCAGCCTGGCGGGCAGGGAAAGCTCGTCGTCGGTCGGAGTCGGCGCGTGCAGGACGTCGTCACCGAGCGGCCGCGGCGAACCGGATCCGTCCAGCGGAACGGCCCAGACGACGTCGCCGCGATGGACCTGCCAGTGCTCGGAGCCTTCCGGCGACGCGAGTTCGACGACACCGTCGCCCAGCTCGGATCGGCGCCAGACGCCACCATCGACCTCGATGCTTTCGAGCCAGGAGAGGGTAAGCAGGAGATCGCCGACGTCGTTCTTCAGGTCCTCCAGCAGAGCCTTGCCGTCGACGCCCTCACGCAGCGGAAGCCGGACCTCGGTGGTGAAGCCTTCGGGCACGGGAGGTTCGGCGTCGGCGACCGGCCACGGAAGCCGGAGCACGGGAACGTCGCCGGTGCGGCCGGCTTCGGCCCGCGTGCGTTCCGCGGAGAAGGCGACGCCACCGGTCACCGAAACGATCCTCGGCTCGGCGGAAACCGTGAGCACGGCGGCGAACCCGACGCCGAACCGGCCGACGGTCTCCTCGCCCTTGCCGGAAGCGCGAAGAGACGCGAGGGATTCGACACCGCGCGCGTCCAAGGGAGCGCCCGTGTTGGCGAACCTCAGCTCACCGTCCACAACGGACATCCGGAGCGTGCCGCGTTCACCGGCGGCGAGGGCCGCGTCGGCGGCGTTCTGCGCCAGCTCGACGAACAACCGGTCACGGTAGCCGCCGACCCGCAGGTCGTTTTCGGTGTTCGTGTCCTCGGTGAACCTCGTCGGCGAATCCGCCCACGCCCGCAGGACGGCGGCGCGGAGCCGCTCGGTGTCGAACGGGTCAGTGCTCACTGGCGCTTTCGGCCTCGACCTGCGCTTCGTCGGCGGTCTCCGAAGACTGCGCAGCGGCGGCCTCGGGCTCGACCTCCGGCTGGACCTCGGCGGTCTCCGGCGCCTCGGCGACGGGGGCCTCGGACTCGTCGACGACGGTGGCCTCGGCCGGCTCGGGCTCGGGCTCGGCCGGGGTCTCCGGCGCGGGCTCGAAGTCGATCAGCGAGTCGTCGTAGACCAGCTCCGCCACCGGCACCGACGAGGTCACCTCGACCTCGATCTCGGAGTGCGCGCCGCAGCCGTACTCGACGTCGACGACGTGGCCGTCCGCCGGGGAGATGTCGTTGGTGCACGCGCCGAAGGCCGCGCTGAGCGACCCGGCGAGCGGCACGAAGAACCCGCAACTGCCGCAGACGTCCGGCGCGCTGCGCGCCATATCCGACCGCGGGCCGAACTCGCCACCGTGCCAGCGGGCGGCGGCGTCGAGCCTGCCGTACCGGGACAGCACGTGGACCCGGCCGAGACCGGTCTCCTTGGCGACCGCTTCGACCGCGGGGTCGTCGGACTCCAGGTACGCCGGGACGAGCCGCGGGTCGTCCTTCTCCACCGGGAAGATGTCGCCGACGCCGAGGTCGCCCGCCTGGACGCGGCGGTCCCACGGGACCCACGCCGGGGCGACACGCGCTTCCGGACCGGGGATCAGCACGACCTCGCTGACCGTGATCGGCTCTTCCTCGCCGGCGAGCGCGACCGTGACCGACCAGCGCCAGCCTCGATAACCCGACACGGTCGCCTCGAACAGGTGGCTCGCGGAAACCGCGTCCTCCCGGTCAACGCCGACGTGCGCGCCGACCTGTTCGGCACCGGCGTCCTCCAGCACCGCCGCACGGGCGAGATCGACCGCCTCGGCGAGTTTGCGCTGGATGGAGCCGTCGTCCAGGGTCAACAGCAGGGTCATGCCCCCATTCTGCCGCACGCGATATCGCGGTCCGTGTCAGGCTGTCCGCGTGCGCACGCTGATGACCATGTCGCTCCTGCTGGCCGCCGTCCTCGGTGGCTGCGCCGCCGCGCCGGTGAGCGACGCCGCCCCGCCCGCGCCCGAGAAACTGAAGGTGCGGGTGGTCTCGACGCTGCCCCACGACCCGGCCGCCTTCACGCAGGGCCTCGAGTTCTCCGGCGAGACGCTGTACGAGGGGACCGGCCTGGTCGGGAAGTCGTCGATGCGGGCCGGGCCCCCGGGCGCGGCGCCGTCGGTCCGGCGGGAACTGCCCGGCCTGTTCGGCGAGGGCATCACGGTGCTGGGGGCGACGGCCTGGCAGATCACCTGGCAGGACGGCGTCGCGATCGAACGCGACGCCAAGACGCTGGCCGAGCTGCGGCGCGTGACGTACACCGGCGAAGGCTGGGGGCTCTGTCACCGCGACGGGCAGCTGGTGATGAGCGACGGCTCGTCGAAGCTGACCTTCCGGGACCCCGTGACCTTCGCGCCGACGGGCAGCGTCGAGGTGGGCCGTGACCAGCTGAACGAGCTGGAGTGCGTCGGGGCCTCCGTGTACGCGAACGTCTGGCAGACCGACCGGATCCTGCGGATCGACGCCGCGACCGGGCGGGTGACCGGCGAGATCGACGCTTCCGGGCTGCTCGCTCCCGAGGAACGGGGGTCCGCCGACGTCCTCAACGGCATCGCGGCGGTGCCGGGGACCGACGAGTTCCTGCTCACCGGCAAGCTCTGGCCGAGGATGTTCCGCGTGAAATTCGTCCCCGCCGCCTAGAAAGCAGTGGTGAACGCGCGAAGCGAGACCCGCGTAAGGCAGGATTGAAGCGTGGGAATCTTCGGCTCGAACTCTGGACGCGACGGCACGCCTTCCGGCAGGCCGGGCAAGGAGCGTGGCCGCAAGAGCAAGCGGAAGTGGACGCCGGAGCCGGGGGCCGCCCAGGCGCGCAGCTGGTCCGCTCCGCCGCCGACCCGCGTCGATCAGCAGCCGGTGCCGCCACCGCCGCCGCGCGCGTCCCGTCCGCAGCCCCAGTACCAGCCGCATCCGGCCGGGCCGACCGCCGACGAGGCGCGCACCAGCGCGATCCCGATGGGACACCACCAGCCACCGCCGCCGCCTCCACCGCCGAGGACACCTCCCCGCGGCGCGCGACCGTATCCGGATCCTTCGCAGCGGCAGACCGAACCCGTCCGGCGTCGTCCGGGCGGGTTCTACGACGAACACCCGCCGGGCAGCGGCGAGTACGAGCACTACGACACCGGCGGTTACGCGGGTGAGCCGCGGGTCGCCCAGGAGCAGCCGCACGAGCACCCGACGACCGCGGTCCCGCCGCGCGCGGGCTCCCTGCCGAAGATGCCGAAGAAGATCACGGTCACCCGGGTCGCGGCGATGCGCAGCCGTCAGCTCACCGGGCAGGCCGTCGGCGCCTTCCAGCGCGCGACGAAGGCGGACGGCGCCGACAAATCGGGCCTGACTTCGCTGACGTACGCGGTGATGCTGAACTACGCCAGCGACGCCGCCATGGCGATCGCGCTGGCCAACACCCTGTTCTTCGCCGCCACCAGCGGGGAGAGCAAGGGCAAGGTCGCGCTCTACCTGCTCATCACGATCGCCCCGTTCGCGCTGGTCGCGCCGGTGATCGGCCCGGCACTGGACAAGATCCAGCGCGGCCGCAGGCTCGCGATGTGCGTGTCCTCGGCAGGCCAGGCGCTGATGGCCATCGTGATGGCGCTGCACTTCGACGACTGGCTCCTGTACCCGGCGGCGCTGGGCATGATGGTGCTCTCGAAGTCGTTCACCGTGCTCAAGGCCGCCGTGACCCCACGCGTGCTGCCGCCCGAGATCACGCTGTCGAAGACGAACGCGCGGCTGACCGTGTTCGGCCTGGTCGCCGCCGGTGCGTTCGGTGCGCTGGCGAGCGGGGTCAACGCGATCTGGGGCTCTCAGGGCGCGCTGTGGTTCACCATGCTGATCTGTGTCGCCGCCGCGGTGCAGTCGATGCGCATCCCGTCCTGGGTCGAGAAGACCGAGGGCGAGGTGCCGGCGTCGCTGTCCGCGCATCCCGAGCGGCGGGTCAAGAAGCAGCGGCAGCCGATGGGGCGCCAGATCGTCCTCTCGCTGTGGGGCAACGGCACCGTCCGGGTGCTGACCGGGTTCCTGATGATGTTCTCCGCGTTCGCGGTGAAGGCGCAGGCCGAGGGCAGCGGGCAGAGCCCGTTCGAACAGCTGCTGCTGCTCGGCATCATCGGCGCCGCGGCGGGTGCCGGTGGCTTCCTCGGCAACGCGCTGGGCTCGCGGCTGCACTTCGGCAAACCGGATCAGGTGATCCTGGCCTGTGTCGGAGCCTGTCTCGGCATCGCGATCATCGCCACCGTCGCGGCGGGACTGGCGACGGCGGCGATCGTGGCGCTCGTCGGCGCGACCGCGAGCGCGCTGGCGAAGATCAGCCTCGACGCCGTCATCCAGGAAGACCTGCCGGAAGAGTCGCGCGCGTCGGCGTTCGGGCGGTCGGAGACCGTGCTGCAGATGTCCTGGTGCTTCGGCGGTGCCGTCGGCCTGCTGCTGCCGCCGACGTACTGGATCGGCTTCCTGGTGCTTTCGATCCTGCTGGCCGTCGGGTTCACGCAGACGTTCATGGTGCGGCGCGGCACTTCGCTGATCCCGGGACTCGGCGGCGACCGGCCGCTGCGCCCGGAGCCGACCAGCGAATCGCCGATCCCCTCGCAGCCCGGTGACTCCCGGTGGCGGCCGGGCTCGTAATCTTCACCGTATGCGGCGACTTCGTATTGCAGCCCTACTCGCGGCGGGTGGTTTCGTGGTGGCCGGTTGCTCGGCCCCTGGCCCCGAAGAGGTGACCTTCTTCGCCGACGGCAACACGGTGAACGTCACCCCGCTGGCGTCCTGCGACATCAAGACCGCGCAGTGCACCACCAGGCCCGACGCCGCGGGCAAGCTGCGCATCCGGCCGGGTAAGCCGGTGCAGATCTCCGTGCCGACCGCGATCGCGGAGACGCCGTGGAAGGTCACGGTGCAGTACGTGAACGGCAAGGGCGAGCCGCAGGAGCTCAAGCAGGACATCATCACGTCGCTGGACCGGTTCGCCTACACCGTGACGACGCCCCGGCCCGACGACCAGATCCTCGTCGTCGAGGTCGCGCAGGCTTCGGTGATCAGCCAGACCGGACGTCCGGAGGACGCCGAGGCGGTCACCACGGCGATCTGGTCGCTGCAGGTCGAGCCGCCTGCCGCCTGAGGGGAGCAAGGGACCTTTGCTACCACTCGCGGATCTCCCCTGAGCTGGATCGCGTGAAGGCCCCCTTCCCTCGGCTGAGTCGAGGGAAGGGGGCCTTCACGCGCTTTGGCCGCGGGGGCGCCGATCAGGGATCGAGGTCCCGGGCGACGGCGCGCATGATCTCGGCGATCTGCTTCGTGTTCTTGCGGTCCGGGTAGCGGTTGCGCCGCAGATCCGGCTGCACCTTGAGCTCGAGCAGCTTGATCATGTCCTCGATGAGCCCGTGCAGCTCCTCGGCGGGACGGCGGCGCGCCTCGGCGACCGACGGCGGCGGGTCCAGCAGCCGGACGGAGAGCGCTTGCGGGCCGCGGCGGCCGTCGGCGACACCGAACTCGAGGCGCTGGCCAGCCTTGAGCCCTTCGACGCCCTGCGGCAGCGCGGCTTTACGGATGTAGACGTCGGCGCCCCCATCCTGGGTGACGAAACCGAAACCCTTCTCCGCGTCGTACCACTTGACCTTGCCGGTCGGCACTTCCCTCACCAGTCCTTTGCTGTCCTGCTCACAACGAACGCGCCCGGGGGCGTACCCAGGGCGCGCGTCCCATAAGCGTATCTCGCCACACGCCCTGTGGAGAAGCGGATACCGGCGGATACCCTCTGCTCCATGGAGACCGCAGTAAAGGAGGCCGCTGTGGCCGTCCCCGAAAAGCCGGGCAAACCGATCCTCATGCGCGTCGGCATCGGCCTGTTCGCGCTCGGCATGCTCGCCGTCACGGCGGTGTTCGTGCTGTTCGCCGCCGGGCTGGAGAACCTGCCGGTGTGGCTGTCCGCCGCGGCGGGCGTGATCACTCCGCTGGGGCTCGCCCTCGGTCTGATCGCCCTGATCCGCGAGGCTCGCCGAAAGAGCTGAACCAGCCGGGGAACTCGGTCAGCGAGTCGAACACCACCTCGGCCCCCTCCGCGAGCAGCACCTCCTTGGTGCACGGGCCGGTGGTGACCCCGACGGGGACCGCGCCCGCCGCCAGCGCGCCGCGGATGTCGCCGAGGTGGTCGCCGACGTAGACACGGGCGCCGTGCTCGGTGAGCGCGGCGGCCTTCTCCGTCGACCACAACTCCCCGACCAGGACGTCGACCTCGAGCCCGAGGGCGTCCAGGTGGAGTTTCGCGTTGGGCCCGTACTTGCCCGTGACGACGACGGTGCGCCCGCCGGCCTCGCGGACCGCGTGCAGTGCTTCGGCCGCGCCGGGCAGCGCGACCGTCACGGGCACGACCGTGTCCGGGTACATCGCGCGGAACCGCGCCACCAGCTCCGGGATCCGCTCCTCCGGCGCCCCGAAGCCCCGCAGGCTGGCGTCGAGGGGCGGGCCGAGGTTGGCCGCGAAGTACTCGCCGTCCAGCGGCAGGCCGGACTCCACGCCGAGCGCGTTCATCACCGCGACCATGCCCGGCCGCGGATCGATCAGTGTCATGTCGAGGTCGAACCCCACGGTGATGCCCACCAGGCCACGGTAGCCGCCACCACCGACGGATTTACATCGGATGGGCGCCCGTCAACTTCTTTGACATGGACGTGATCTGTGTCAAGCTGGGACTGTGGGCGAGATCACCAGCTTCTCCGATCGGACCAAGGCCTCCCTGCGGGAGGCGCTGCTCGACGCGGCCACCGAGCTGCTCACCGAACACGGTTACACCGCCCTGCGGATGGCGGACGTCGCCGCGCGCGCCGGGGTGAGCAGGCAGACCGTCTACAACGAGTTCGGCAACAAGGCCACACTCGCCCAGGCCGTGGTCCTCCGGACGACGTCGGAGTTCCTGGAAGGCATCCGGTTGCGCGTGCAGGACGCGAAGGACCTGCGCGACGGGATCCGCGAGGCGGTCGTCTACACGATCGAGCACGCCCGGGAGAACCGGCTCGTCGCCACCACGCTGGGCACCGAAGCGGGCGAAGACCTCCTGCCCCTGCTGACCACCAAGGGCGAGCCCATCCTGACCGCGGCGACCGAGGTCGCGGCCGGGCAGTACCGGGAGTTCGAGCCGTCGCTCTCCCCGGAATCCGCCACGCTGCTGGCGGAGACCGTCGTGCGGCTTTCCCTGTCCCATCTCGTCATGCCGACGCATCCGGCCGGCGAGGCGGCGGCTTCGGTAGTCGCCGTGCTGGCGCCCGCGATCCGGGCGCTGACCACCGATTCGTCCACAATGGAGTGACACGAAGGGTACGTCATGACCGATACGCTCTCCGAACTGCGGACCGGTTTTTCCTCACTGCGCAAGGGCGGGCTGAACTGGGACTCGTTCCCCCTGCGGCTGTTCGTCAAGGGCAACCAGAAGTTCTGGAACCCCGCCGACATCGACTTCTCCCGTGAACGCGAGGGCTGGGACTCCCTCAACCCGGAACAGCAACGGTCGACGACCTATCTCGTGGCGCAGTTCATCGCGGGCGAAGAGGCGGTCACCGAGGACATCCAGCCGTTCATGCGGGCGATGTCCGCGACGGGCCGCTTCGGCGACGAGATGTACCTGACCCAGTTCTGTTTCGAAGAGGCCAAGCACACCGAGGTGTTCCGCCGCTGGATGGACGCCGTCGGGCTGACCGAGGACCTGCATCCGTACGTCGCGGAAAATCCCCACTACCGCAAGCTTTTCTACGAAGAGCTGCCGCAGTCCTTGCGCGCACTGGAGGACGATCCCAGCCCGCTCAACCAGATCCGCGCGAGCGTCACCTACAACCACGTCATCGAAGGCAGTCTCGCGCTCACCGGGTACTACTCCTGGCAGCTGATCTGCACGCAGCACGACATCCTGCCGGGAATGCAGGAACTGGTGCGCCGCATCGGCGACGACGAACGCCGTCACATGGCCTGGGGCACCTTCACCTGCCGTCGTCACGTCGCCGCGGACGATTCGCTGTGGGACGCGGTGCAGCAGCGGATGGGCGAACTGCTCCCCCACGCGCTGGGGATGATCCAGTGGGTGCAGGACCAGTTCGAGGAGATCCCGTTCGACAACGATCCCGAGGAGATCATCCAGTACGCGGCCGACCGGGCGCAGCGGCGACTCGGCGCGATCGAATCCGCGCGCGGGATGCCGGTGGAGCAGATCGACCTCGACTACTCGCCGGAGAACCTCGAAGAGACCTTCGGCGAAGAAGACGCGAAGGCGATCGCCGCGGCCGCCGCCAACACCGCGGCCTGACACTCGCGTGAAGGCCCCCTTCCCTCGGCTGAGCCGAGGGAAGGGGGCCTTCACGCGCGATCAGGCGTGTTTGGTTGCCGCCGCCTTTTCGAGCCCGAGGATGCTGATCGACTCCGCCCGCATCTCGACCTTGCGCACCTTGCCGGTCACCGTCATCGGGAACTCCTCGACGACGTGGACGTACCGCGGGATCTTGTAGCGCGCCAGCTTTCCCTCGCAGAACTCCCGCACGGCTTCGGCCGTCAGCGGCTCCGCGCCCTCGCGCATGCGGACCCACGCCATCAGTTCCTCGCCGTACTTCTCGTCCGGGACGCCGATGACCTGCGCGTCGAGGATGTCCGGATGGGTGTAGAGGAACTCCTCGATCTCGCGCGGGTACAGGTTCTCACCGCCGCGGATGACCATGTCCTTGATCCGGCCGGTGATGTTGACGTACCCGTCGGCGTCCATGATCGCGAGGTCGCCGGTGTGCATCCACCGCGCCGCGTCGATCGCCTCGGCCGTCTTGTCGGCCTGTTCCCAGTAGCCGAGCATCACCGAGTAGCCGCGGGTGCAGAGCTCGCCCGGTTCGCCGCGCGGCACGGTCAGCCCGGTCTCCGGATCGACGACCTTGACCTCCAGATGCGGCCCGACCCGGCCGACCGTCGACACCCTCCGTTCCACCGAATCGTCCGCGCGGGTCTGCGTGGACACCGGCGACGTCTCGGTCATGCCGTAGCAGATCGACACCTCCGCCATGCCCATCCGGTCGATGACCTGCTTCATCACCTCGACCGGGCACGGCGAGCCCGCCATGATCCCGGTGCGCAGCGAGGACAGGTCGTGCGAAGCGAAATCCGGGTCGGCCAGTTCGGCGATGAACATGGTCGGAACGCCGTACAGGGACGTGCACTTCTCGGCCGCGACGGCTTCGAGCGTGGCCTTCGGCTCGAACCCGGGCGCCGGGATGACCATGCACGCGCCGTGCGTCGTCGCCGCGAGATTGCCCATAACCATGCCGAAGCAGTGGTAGAAGGGCACGGGGATGCAGATCTTGTCGGCTTCGGTGTAGTTGCAGAGTTCGCCGACGAAGTAGCCGTTGTTGAGGATGTTGTGGTGGCTCAGCGTGGCACCCTTGGGGAAACCCGTGGTGCCGGACGTGTACTGGATGTTGATCGGGTCGTCGGCGGAGAGTTCGGCCTGCCGCTTCACCAGCGGCGCGCGGTCGGCCTTGTGGCCGATCTCCAGCATCGACGGCCACTCGGGGCCGTCCAGCAGCACGACGTGTTCCAGCGCCGGGCATTTCGGGCCCGCTTCGGCGATCATGCCCGCGTAATCCGAGGTCTTGAACGAGTTCGCCGCCACGACGAGCTTGATCCCGGCCTGGTTCAGCACGTATTCGAGCTCGTGCGAGCGGTACGCCGGGTTGATGTTGACCAGGATCGCGCCGATCTTCGCAGTCGCGTACTGGACGCAGGTCCACTCCCAGCGGTTCGGCGACCAGATGCCGACGCGGTCGCCCTTGGCGATCCCGAGGTCGAGCAGGCCCAGCGCGAGCGCGTCCACCTCGGCGGCGAGTTCGGTGTAGGTCCAGCGTTTCCCGGCCGCGCGGTCGACGAGCGCGTCCCGGTCGCCGAAGGCGGCGACGGTGCGGTCGAAGTTGTCACCGATGGTGTCCCCCAGCAGCGGGGTGTCCGAGATTCCCGATGCGTAGCTCGGTACTGCGGGGGCGTCGGGCATGGAGACTCCTGCGTTCGGCGGCATCGACGCGTCGAGTCTAGGAACGCGACGTGACGGCGGCCACCTGCAAGTGGAGACCACCTCAGGGGAAACCCGGAGGCCGGGTCCTGCGGCGGCCGATATCGTCGGAGGCATGCGCCTCTACATCGTCGACGCTTTCACCTCCGAGGCCTTCGCCGGTAACTCCGCCGGCGTGGTGCTGCTGGACGCGCCGGGCGACGCGGGCTGGATGCAGTCCGTCGCCGCCGAGCTGAAGCACGCCGAGACGGCCTTCGTCGAGGTCGACAGTGTCGACAGTGAAGGCCCGAAGTCGCTTCGCTGGTTCACGCCGGAGACCGAAGTCGACCTGTGCGGGCACGCGACGCTGGCGACCACGCACGTCCTCGGCGGCGAACAGACCTTCACGACGAAGAGCGGCGAGTTGCGCTGCCGCGCCGAAGACGGCTGGGTGTCGATGGACTTCCCGTCGGATCCGCCCCGCGAGTCGGACGACGATCTGTCGTCGATCCTGCCGGGCCTGGAGTTCGAGTACGTCGGGCGCAGCAAGCACAACCTGTTCGCGGTGGTCGACGACGCGTCCGTGGTGCGCTCCCTCGCCCCGGACCTCGCCGCGTTGCGCGCGCACTGGAACGGACGGCTGATGGTCACCGCGCCGGGTGACGTGGCCGGGATCGACTTCGTCACCCGGTTCTTCGCGCCGGGCGTCGGCATCGACGAAGACCCGGTCACCGGCTCCGCGCACTGCGTCCTCGCGCCGTACTGGGCCGCCCGCCTCGGCCGGGACGAGCTCGTCGGCGAGCAGGCCTCGGCCCGCGGCGGCATCGTGCGGATGAACCTCGAAGGCGACCGGATCCTGCTCTCGGGGCAGGCGGTCACCGTGGCCAGCGGGGAGTTGCACGTCTGATGCGCCTGATCCTGAACGTCATCTGGCTCGTGCTGTGCGGCCTGTGGATGGCACTCGGCTACGTCGTCGCCGGCGTCATCTGCTGCATCCTGATCGTCACCATCCCGTTCGGGCTGGCGTCGTTCCGGATCGCGGCGTACGCGCTCTGGCCGTTCGGCCGCACGGTGGTGGACCGGCGCGACGCCGGGGCGGCGTCGACGATCGGCAACGTCATCTGGTTCGTCTTCGCCGGGCTCTGGCTCTCGATCGGCCACGTGCTGACCGGGGTCGCGCTGTGCGTCACGATCATCGGGATCCCGCTGGGCGTGGCGAACTTCAAGATGATCCCGGTCTCGCTGATGCCGCTGGGCAAGGAGATCGTGGAGCTCCCGTGAGGGGGCGCCGGTCTCGTCCCTGCAGTACGTGAAGGCCCCCTTCATTGCGTCTAGCGCAGTGAAGGGGGCCTTCACGTACTTGGGTCAACAACGCGCCCGGCGCGTCAGTCCTCGGGTTCCCAGGGCAGCGGCACGATGAGGCACGGGCCGCCGACGAACAACCCGCCGTCGATCCCGAGCGCCTTGCCGCCCGCGTAGAGGTACGGCCCCTCGATCTGCGCGGGATGGATCCCGAGCTGGTCGGCGATGACGCTGTGCCCGTGCACGATGCGTTCGCCGCCGAGCCGGTCCATGAGCTGCCGCGCGACGTCGGCGCCGTCCGGGCCGCGGAAGGCGTACCGCGTGGTCATCCGCCGCCACACGTCCCACCAGGCCTGGATGTCGCTGCCTTCGAGGATCTCGCGGCCACGAGTGTTGATCTCGTCGATGTCCTCGCCCCAGCCGAGGTACTCGAGCGTGTCCGAATGCATCAGCAGGTGGTCCGCGGCCAGCGTCAGCATCGGGCGGGAGCTCAACCACTCGATATGCTGCGGAGTGAGCCTGTCCTGGTCTTCGAGCAGGCCGCCGTTGATCTCCCAGCTGCGGGCGAAGCTGCGTGGCCCGAAATCGGACGGCACCTCGGTGTCGCCGAAGTGGTACATCCCGAGCAGCAGGATCTCGTGGTTGCCCAGCAGCGTCCCGCAGCGCCCGCCCGCGGTGGCGGCCTGCCGTTCCAGCCGCATCACCAGGTCGATGACGCCGACGCCGTCGGGCCCCCGGTCGACGAAGTCGCCGAGGAACCAGAGCGTCGCTTCCCCGCCCGACCAGTCGTCGTCGGAGTCGATCAGCCCCTTCTCCCGGAGCGCTTCGGCCAGCTCGTCCCGGTGTCCGTGCACGTCACCGACCACATAGGTCGGGGACGCGGGCTGATCGTCGTGCATCGTCTGACGATAAGCCCTCCCCATGCGACCGTGCCGCTCAGCCTTCGCCGAACGGGTCGCCGGTGCGCCCGACCAGATCGGCGATCGAGTCGATGATCTTGGTCGGCCGGTACGGGTAGTGCTCGGCGCTTTCCCGCGTGGAGATGCCGGTGAGCACCAGGATCGTCTGCAAACCGGCCTCGATTCCCGAGTGGACGTCGGTGTCCATCCGGTCGCCGATCATCAGCGTCGACTCCGAATGCGCGCCGAGCCGCCGCAGCGCCGAGCGCATCATCAGCGGGTTCGGCTTGCCGACGTAGTACGGCGAGCGGCCGGTCGCCTTCTCGATCAGCGCCGCGACCGAACCGGTGGCGGGCATCGAGCCCTCCATGCTCGGGCCGGTGGCGTCGGGGTTGGTGGCGATGAACTTGGCGCCGCCCTCGATGAGCCTGATCGCGCGGGTTATCGCGCTGAAGCTGTACGTGCGGGTCTCGCCGAGGACCACGTAGTCCGGGTCGCGTTCCGTCAGCACGTAGCCGACCTCGTGCAGCGCCGTGGTGAGCCCGGCCTCGCCGATCACGAACGCCGAGCCGTTCGGCCGCTGCGACGCGAGGAACTTCGCGGTCGCCAGCGCGGAGGTCCAGATGGCCTCCTCGGGGATGTCGAGACCGGTCCGCTCGAGCCTCGCCCGCAGGTCGCGCGGGGTGTAGATCGAGTTGTTGGTCAGCACCAGGAAGCCGATGTCGTTGGCGCGCAGCTCCTTGAGGAACTCGTCCGCGCCGGGTACGAGGTGCTCCTCCTGGACCAGCACGCCATCCATGTCGCTGAGGTATGTCCAACGGCGCTCGTTCATACCGCCCACCCTAATGATCCGAGACGGCGTGAACAGCCACGGACGCCGCCTTGACCGAAAGATTGACCGGTGTGCCGGGTTCGAGCGCCAGCTCGGCGACCGCGGCCGGGGTGAGGTCGGCGGCGAGGCCCGCCGCCCAACCGTCGCCGCGGGCCCGGACGCGGATCACCGGACCGTGTGGTTCGAGCGCGTCGACGATTCCCTCGACGGTGTTGCGGGGGCTGCCCCGGTGCTCGCCGTCCCGCAGGTACACCGCGACGGCGCTGGGCGCGAAGACGGCGACGGCCGCTTCGCCCTCGACGACGTCCTCGGCCGGAATTCCGGCCAACTGCCCGCCTGACGTGCGCAAACCACCTTCGGCGGCGACGCCCGGCACCAGGTTCAGCCCGGCGATCCGCGCGGTGAACGCCGTGCGCGGGGCGGAGAGGACCTTGCGGGTCTCGCCGCGTTCGACGATCCGGCCACCGTCGAGGACGGCGACGTGGTCGGCCAGCGCCAGCGCGTCGAGCGGGTCGTGAGTGACCAGCACGGTCGGCGGCCCGGCCCGCAGGATCCGCCGGAGCAGCCCCCGGATGGCGGGCGCCGCATCGACGTCCAGCGCGGCGAAGGGCTCGTCGAGCAGCAGGAGCCCCGGCTCGGCGGCCAGCGCCCGCGCGACCGCGACGCGCTGCGCCTGCCCGCCGGAGAGCTGCGCGGGCCGTCGCCCGGCCAGTTCGAGGGCGTCCACTTCGGCCAGCCACTCCCGCGCGCGCTTCTTCGCCTCGGCGCGGCCGGCGCCGGTCGAGCGCGGAGCGAAGGCGACGTTGTCCAAAGCGGACAGATGCGGGAAGAGCAAGGCGTCCTGGGAGAGCAGGCCGATACCGCGTGCGTGCGGCGGCAGGCAGGCCAGGTCGCGCCCGCCGAGCGTGATCCGTGCCCGGCCGGGCCGGAGAAGACCGGCGAGACAGCCGAGCACACTGGACTTCCCCGACCCGTTCGGGCCGAGCAGCGCGAGCACACCGCCGTCGGGAACCTCGAAGCCGACGTCCAAGGTGAACTCGCCGCGCCGGAGGGCGAGCTCGGCCGAAAGGGTCACGACCGGACTCCTTCGAGCGCGCGTGGCCGGGCGAGCGCGATGACCGCGACGGCGACCAGGATGAGCAGCAACGCGAGCGCCACCGCGCTGTCGACGTCGACCTCGGCCTGGGTGTAGACCTCCAGCGGCAGGGTCCTGGTCACCCCTTCGAGGCTTCCGGCGAAGGTGATCGTCGCGCCGAACTCGCCCAGCGCCCGCGCGAAGCTGAGCACGATGCCCGAGCCGAGCGCGGGCAGCAGCAGCGGCAACGTGACCCGGCGGAACACCGTCCACGGCTTGGCGCCCAGCGTCGCGGCGACCCGTTCGTACCGGTCACCGGCCCCCCGGAGGGCTCCTTCGAGGCTGACCACCAGGAACGGCATCGCGACGAACGTCTGCGCGATGACTACGGCCGCCGTCGTGAACGGCACCTGCTCGCCGGTCAGGGTGGTCACCAGGATGCCGAGGAAACCCTTGCGGCCCAACAAGTACAGCAACGCCAGGCCGCCGACCACCGGCGGCAGGACGAGCGGCAGCAGCACCACCGCGCGCAGCACCCGGACCCCGCGCGCCCTCGACCGCGCGAGCACCACGGCGAGCGGGACACCGAGCAGCACACAGGCCACAGTGGACAGTCCGGCGGTGAGCAGCGAGAGCTTGAGCGCGTTCAGCGACGACGGCGAGGCGATGAGGCTCGGGAAGCGGGTCAGGTCCGAACGCACCAGCAGCCCGACGACCGGCAGCACCACCAGCGCCAGCGCGCAGATCGCCGGCGGCCACAGCACCCACGGCACCCCGGCTCCCGCGTTTCGTCCTCTTGCGCGCGCATCCACCGCATCCAGAGGACGAAACGCGGGGTCAGGGCGTGCCAAAACCGGCCTTCGCGAGTTCGGCCTTACCCTCCGGGCCGAGGACGAAGTCCCTGAACAGGCCGGCGAGCTGAGCCTGCGGAGCGTCCTTCAGCACCGCGATCGGGTAGTCGTTGATCGCGCCCGCGGCCTCCGGGAAGTCCACTTTGTCCACGTCGGCGGACGCCGAGGTGGCATCGGTGACGTAGACGAGCCCGGCGTCGGCGTCACCCGAACGCACCTTCGCGAGCACCGACTTGACGTCCTGCTCCTCGCTCGCCGGCTTGAGCGTGACCCCGGCCGACTGCTGGACCTTCTTCGCCGCGGACCCGCACGGCACCTGCGGCGCGCAGACGACGACGGTCAGCCCGTCCTTCGCGAGATCGGCCAGCCCCTTGATGCCCTTGGGGTTGCCCTTGCCGACCGCGATGGCGAGCCGGTTGGTGGCGAAGACCGACGGCTGCCCGCCGAGCAGCTCCGCCTTGGCGGCCTTGTCCATATTGGTCTTGTCGGCGGAAGCGAAGACGTCCGCTTTCGCGCCTTGGGTCAGCTTCTGGACCAGCGCCGACGAGCCCTCGAAGCTGAACTTCACGGACACCCCGGAGTTCTGCGCCTCGAACCGCTTGCCCAGCGCCCCGAACGACTCGGTCAGCGACGCGGCCGCGAACACGGTGAGCGTCTTGGCCTCCGCGGCCGTCTCCCCGGATCCGCAGGCCGTCGCGGCCAGCGCCAGCGCGGCCAGGACGGGCACGAGCTTCCTCATCGGCTTCCTTCCGGGGTTTCGATCACGACGGTGGTCGCCTTGACGACGGCGACCGCGAGCACCCCGGGCCGCAGCCCGAGTTCGCGGACGGCCTCGGCGCTCATCAGGGAGACCACGCGATGCGGGCCGCACTGCAGCTCGACCTGTGCCATCACCTTGTCCGTGATCACCTCGGTGACGAGCCCGACGAACCGGTTCCGCGCGGAGCGGCCGACGCCCGACGGGTCCTCCGGCTGTTCGGCCTGCGCCTTGGCGAACGCGGCGAGCTCGGCGCCGTCGACGACCTTGCGGCCCGCCGAGTCGTCGAACGCGGTCAACTGGCCGGCGCGCACCCAGCGGCGGACGGTGTCGTCACTGACACCGAGCAGACGAGCGGCCTCGGACAACCGGAATTGCGGCATGCCCGGAAGATTACTTCCGCAGATGCGGAAAAGCTACGCGTCACCGGTGAGTTCGTCGCGGAGCCCGTCGAGCACCGCGCTCTGGAACCGCTCCAGCACTTTCCGTTCTTCGGGAGAGAACTGTTCGAGCACCGTCTTCAGGTTCGTGTACGCGGATTCGAAGAGCGGCGCGTGCCGTTCCATGGCGCCGGGGACGACCTCGATCAGGACCTTCCGGCGGTCGGCGGTGTCGCGGACGCGGCGGGCGAGACCGGCCTTCTCGAGCCTGTCCATGACGCCGGTCACAGCGCCCGTCGACAGTCCGGTCAGCTCGGCGATCCTGCCCGCTGTCAACGGTCCCGGCGCCTGGCCCGCCAGTTCGAGCACCTTGTGATCGGTGGCCGACAGGCCCATCCGCTCGGCGATACGCGCGTGCCGGAGAACGGTCAGGGTGCTGCTTTCCCTGCCGAGATGGGCGAACCGGGCCAATTCCTCCGCCGGGAGCGGGTATTTCGCCATCCGGAAACCCTTCAGATTCGGTGCCCGTGGAATTCTAGACAGTCGGTTTTCGCCCGCTTCGGGGTTAGTCTGGTGTCAATGACAGCAGTCGATCTCGGGTTTCCCCGTGTCCCCGGTACACGCGGTCGCCCCAGCGTGCCCAGGCCGGACAACCCCGCTCTGATCGACACCTTCGGCCGCGTGGCGACCGACCTGCGGGTGTCGCTCACCGACAAGTGCAATCTGCGCTGCACCTACTGCATGCCCGCCGAAGGGCTCGAGTGGATGCCGAGCGCGGACGTGCTGACCGACGACGAGCTCGTGCTCCTGCTGCGGATCGCCGTCGAACGGCTCGGAATCACCGACATCCGGCTCACCGGCGGCGAACCGCTGCTGCGCCAAGGGCTGGAGAAGATCGTCGAGCGGGTCGCCGCGCTCGAACCGCGGCCGCGGCTTTCCATGACCACCAACGGGATCGGGCTCGCGAAGCGCGCGAAGTCGCTCGCCGACGCCGGGCTGGACCGGATCAACGTCTCACTGGACACCGTCGACCGCGCGCTGTTCGAGAAGATCACGCGTCGCGATCGGCTTTCGCACGTGCTCGCCGGCATGGCCGCGGCGCGGGAGGCCGGGCTGGACCCGGTGAAGGTCAACGCGGTGCTGATGCGCGGGCTGAACGAGGACCAGGCCGTGCCGCTGCTGCGGTTCTGCCTCGCCGAGGGCTACCACCTGCGCTTCATCGAGCAGATGCCGCTGGACGCGCAGCACGGCTGGAACCGCGCCGACATGATCACCGCCGAGGAGATCCTCGGCATGCTCGGCGAGGAGTTCACGCTGTCGCCGTTCCCCGCCGCGCGTGGCGGGGCGCCCGCCGAACGCTGGCTGGTCGACGGCGGGCCGGGCGACGTCGGCGTGATCGCGTCGGTGACCCGTCCCTTCTGCGGCGCCTGCGAGCGGACCCGGCTGACCGCGGACGGCGCGGTGCGCTCGTGCCTGTTCAGCAACGACGAGACCGACCTGCGCGCCCTCGTGCGCGCGGGCGCGCGCGAAGAAGAGGTGGCGGACGCCTGGCGGGCGACCATGTGGGGCAAACTCGCCGGGCACGAGATCAACGAGGCCGGGTTCGCGCAGCCGATCCGGCCGATGAGCGCGATCGGCGGCTGACATGGTGACCATCGTGGTGCGGTACTTCGCCTCGGCCCGCGCGGCCACCGGCCTCGACGAGGAGAAGGTGACCCTGCCGGACGGCGCCCGCGTCGCCGACGCCGTCGCCCGCCTGCGCGAACTCCACCCGGAGAAGCTGGCGAAGCTGCTCGACGCGGTCTCGTACCTGCTGGACGGCGTCGCGGTGCGGGATCTCACGCGGCCGCTGACCGAGGGCGCCGAACTGGACGTCCT
This sequence comes from Amycolatopsis sp. PSD-21, assembly GCF_055561455.1. Lineage (NCBI taxonomy): Bacteria > Bacillati > Actinomycetota > Actinomycetes > Pseudonocardiales > Pseudonocardiaceae > Amycolatopsis > Amycolatopsis sp. PSD-21. Next base: position 8,403,292 of record NZ_CM145712.1, read on the forward strand.
GCCCCCGTTCGCCGGCGGCTGACCTGCCGTCTCGCCGCCAGGGCGTGTCGCGAAAGCCACTTTCGGGACACCTGACGTCTCGAAAGTGGCTTTCGCGACACACTGGCCGCCCGCCGACCGCCGCTGACCTGCGCGAACGGCGAAAGTGGTAGCAAAGGTCCCTTGCTCGCCCACTCGAGTTCACCGTCCGGTCGCCGAAGCAGCCGAGGATGCGCCAGTGATCACTCCCCGCCGTATCCTCGCCGCACTGCTCGCCGCGGTCGCCGCCACGAGCCTCGCGACCGCTCCGGCGTCCGCCCACGAACGCGGCGTCCGGCCGCTGCCGCAGGCGCACAGCCACAACGACTACGAGCACACGCGTCCGCTGCACGACGCGCTCGATCAGGGCTTCACCAGTGTCGAAGCCGACATCTTCCTGGTGGACGGGCAGCTCCTGGTCGCCCACGACCTCGCGGACACCCGCCCGGACCGCACCCTCGAGTCGCTCTACCTGGAGCCGCTGCGCCGGCGTGTCCTGGCCAACCACGGGGTCGGCGTCTACCGGCAGCGGGCGGAGTTCCAGCTGCTGATCGACGTCAAGGGTGACGCGAACAGCACCTACGCGGCTCTCGAGAAGCGTCTGTACGACCCGCGCTACTCCTTCCTTTTCTCTCTGTACGCGTTCGGACACGTCAAGAAGCGGGCCGTCACCGCGGTGATCTCCGGCGGGCGCCCCAAGGACGTGATGCTCGGGCAGAAGTTCCGGCTCGCCTTCTACGACGGCCGGATCAGGGACCAGAACGACCTCGGCATCGGCTCGGACCCCCGGGTCACCCCGCTGGTCTCGGACTCCTGGAGCAGCCTTTTCACCTGGACCGGTGAGGGCCCCTTCCCCGCCGACGAGCGGGCGAAACTGCACGATCTGGTCAAGCGGGCCCACGCGGCGGGTCAGCGCGTGCGCTTCTGGGCCACGCCGGACACCGCCGGGCCAGGACGTGACGCGTTGTGGAAAGAGCTGGTCACCGCCGGGGTCGACCACCTGAATACGGATGACCTGCCAGGGCTGGCGAACTTCTTGAGGTCTCGCTAAAGTGCGCGGCCCATTCGCGCGCGAAGGCGCACGAATGGGCCAGTCACCCCTTAATCCACGTGATGCAAGCCTCACGATCCGTGAATTATCTCGGTCAGGAAACGGCCAGATAACGGCCCGCTGACCTGCATAAACAGCCGAATCGTTATGGGTTGCGTGCTGTTACTGTGATGTAGGTCACAGCTCGAATAATTTCCGATCAGGCCGTTCGTTACGTACCGTCGCTTTTCGGTTGGCCCCGACCGACCACGCAACACCGGGAACCCGTAGCGCCGAGCCCTGTCCAACGGATTCCCGGACCCAACCCCGAGCGAAAGCATTTCCGGACAGGGACGAGGGGACCGAGCCGACGCGTCGTGCGTCAGGCGAAGTCAGCCGGCCTGAGACGGCCGGCCAGGACCCACGGGTCTTTCCCTCAGCACAGGCTCGTAGGCGCAGGGAGCGAGATTCATTCACATGTCTTACCGAGGCAAGCACCGCAAGATGTCCGCCGCCACCCGTCACATCGCCCGCGTCGCCATTGCGGGTGTCGCGGTCGGCGCTCCCCTCGCAATCGCCGCGACCCCCGCGTCGGCGACCAACTGGGACGCCATCGCGCAGTGCGAGAGCAGCGGCAACTGGAGCACCAACACCGGCAACGGTTACTACGGTGGTCTGCAGTTCTCGCCGAGCACCTGGCGCGCCTACGGTGGCACCGGCAGCGCGCACACCGCGTCGCGTGAGCAGCAGATCGCCGTCGCCGAGCGGGTCCTCCAGGGCCAGGGCATCGGCGCGTGGCCGCACTGTGGCAAGAAGGGCGGCTCCGCCAGCCCCGCCAAGGCCAAGTCGAGCGCCCCGAAGGCCACCAAGAAGGTGACCCCGAAGAAGTCGACCGCGCCGGTCCAGAAGCAGCAGGCCCCGGCCCCGGCCGTCGCGAATGTCGCGAACTCCAACCCGGCGGGTGACTACACCGTCGTGGCCGGCGACACGCTGTCCAAGATCGCCTCCAAGTTCAACGTCCAGGGCGGCTTCCAGAAGCTGCAGGAGCTGAACAAGGAATACGTGCCCAACGCCGACTTCATCGTCGTCGGCCAGAAGCTCGCCACCAAGTGAGCTCTTGAGCACCGGTAAGTCGTGATGCCCGCGGGATTCCCCGCGCGGCCACGTCACGACTGACAAAGCCCCACCGCGCCATTCCCCCGGCGGTGGGGCTTTGTCGTGCCCGGGCCGAAGCGCCCTACGGCGAGTTGACCCATTCGTCGCTGCCGTCGCTGAAGTGCTGGTGCTTCCACACCGGCAGCCGCGCCTTGACCTCGTCGACCAGCTCCGAGCAGGCGGCGAACGCCTGCCCCCGGTGCTCGGCCGCCACGGCGCAAGCCAGCGCGACGTCACCGATGGCCAGCGCGCCCAGCCGGTGGCTCACGGCGACCGCCCGCACGCCCTCCCACTTGCCCGAGAGGTCCGCGACGACCTCCGCGAGCACGTCGGCGGCGCTGGGGTGTCCTTCGTAGGCGAGCCGGTCCACCGACCGACCGCCATCGTGGTCCCGCACGACCCCGCCGAAGGTGACGACGGCGCCCGCGGCCACGTCGTCCACCAGGCGGGCGTGTTCTTCGACCGAAAGCGGCTCGTCGACCACCGCGATCCGTGCGACCCGAACGCTCACTGCTGTACCTCCCGTGGGTGGTCGCCGCCCGCCAGCTGGTCGACGGCGTGGTCGAGGATCCCGTCCAGGACGCCGAGGCCGTCCTTCACCCCGCCGCGTGAGCCCGGCAGGTTCACCACGAGGGTCCGGCCCGCGACGCCGGCGACCCCGCGCGAGAGCACGGCCGTGGGCACCTTGGGCAGCCCGGCGGCGCGGATCGCGTCCGCGACGCCGGGGAGCTCGTAGTCGAGGACGGCGCGCGTGACGTCCGGGGTGCGGTCCGTCGGCGAGATGCCGGTGCCGCCGGTCGTCACGATCACCTGGACCCCGGCCGCGACGGCGTCTCGCAGGGCTTCGCCGACCGGCTCCCCGTCTTCGACGACCACGGGCGCCGGAACGTCCCAGCCCCGTGCGGCCAGCCAGTCCGTGATGACCGGGCCCGTGGTGTCCTCGTAGACACCCTTCGCGGCGCGGTTCGACGCCACGATCACCCTCGCGACCCGCTTCACGGCCGCTCCCAGGTCCCGGTCTTGCCGCCGTCCTTGCGGATCAGGCGGACGTCGTCGAGGGTCGCCGCGGGATCGACGGCCTTGATCATGTCGTGCAGGGTCAGCCCGGCGACGGCGACGGCGGTCAGCGCCTCCATCTCGACGCCGGTCCGGTCGTTCGTCTTCGCGGTCGCGGTGATGTGCACGGCGGTCTCGTCGAGGACGAACTCGACCTTCACGCCGGACAACGCGATCTGGTGGCAGAGCGGGATCAGCTCCGGCACCTTCTTCGCGCCCATGATGCCCGCGATCCGGGCGGTCGCGAGGGCGTCGCCCTTGGGTAGCCCCTCCGTCGCCAGCAGGCCGAGCACCTCGGCCGTGGTGTGCACGGTGCCGCCCGCCAGCGCGGTGCGGGCGGTGGGCGTCTTGCCGGAAACGTCGACCATACGGGCGGCGCCCGTATGGTCGACGTGGCTGAGTTCACTCACGCCCAGCAGGCTAGTCCTCAGAACATCCGCTGCTTCGAGCGAACCTCGTCGAGCGCCTTCTCCCGCTCCCGCCGCTGCTCCGGCGTCATCGAAGCGAAGAGCCCGCCCTTGTCCGCCGCGCAGGCCGTGTCGCGCGCGGGGCGCTTGCCTTCCACGAAGAACCGGTTGACGGCGTTGTTGCCGCAAGCGTTCTCGTCGCTCAACCAGACCCCGTGCCCGCCCTCGTCCACGGTCACGATCCGCGCCCGGTCACCGAGCGCGCGGCGCATCTCCTTGGCCCCGCTCAGCGGCGTCGCCGGGTCACGCAGGTTCTGCACCATCAGGATGTTCGACGGCCCCCGGTCGCCGATCCGCACCGGCGGCTCGATCGGTTCGGACGGCCAGTACGCGCAGGCCCAGATGTTCGCTCCGGCGGCGCCGAACATCGGGTACTTCACCCGGTCCTTCGCGACGTTGCGCTGGTAGGTCGCGACGTCCTCGGGCCAGTTCGCGTCGTTGCAGACCACGTGCAACTGGCCGGACAGCAGCTGCGCCACGTCGATCTGCGCGGCCTGGGCGGTCTGCTCGACGGTGCCCTCGGTGTCGAGCGCCTGCCACTGCTGCGCCAGCGTCGGGAAGGAACTGGTCGCGTACAGCGCGCCGAAGGTGCCCATGCGGAACGCCGCGCCGTCGACCCCCGGGACCGCGCCGCCGTCGAGCTTGGCGACGAGCTCGTGGAACTTCGCCGTCACCTGCTGCGGAGTGCGGCCCAGCCCGTAGCTCGCGTGCCGCGCCGCCGCCCACTTCGCGAAGTCCGGGAAGCGGTCCTCGAACCCCTCCGCGAGGCGGCGCGAGGTGACCGGATCGAGCCCGCCGGGGCCGGTCACGCTGTCGATCACCACGCGATCGGTCTGCCGCGGGAACAGCGTCGAATACACGGCGCCCAGGTAGCTGCCGTACGAAACGCCGTAGTACGACAGCTTCTCCTCGCCGAGGGCTTCCCGGATGCGGTCCATGTCGCGGGCGGTGTTGGCCGTGGTGATGTACGGCAGGTTCGCGGCGGTCGCCGATGCCCCGCACTGCTTGGCGATGCCCTCGACGTACTTCGCGCGCTCAGCCACCGCCGCGGCGTCACGCGCGTACGGCGGGACGTTGCTCACCTGCTGCTCGGGCTTGAGATCGCAGGTGACCGGCGTGCTGTGCCCGATCCCGCGCGGATCGAAGCCGATGATGTCGTACGCGTCGAGCACACTCGACGGCATACCCGCCGACCGCAGCCCGGCCGGCATGGTCAGCCCTGGCCCGCCGGGGCCGCCCGGGTTGGTCAGCATGATCCCGCGCCGCTTCGCCGGCTTGGTGCTGGCGAGCTTCGAAACGGCGATGTCGATCGTCTTCCCACCCGGGTCCCGGTAGTCGAGCGGGACCTTCAAGGTGGCGCACTGCACGCCGGGCGCGGCCACGTCCTCCGGACACGGCCCCCAGCTGACAGACGGAACCGCGGCGGACGCCGTGGCCGGTACGAGTACCGCCATGGTGACCGCCGCGGCCGTGAGTGTCCCGATCCTGCTCAGGACAGAGCGATTCATTCCCCAACCCCCGTCATGATCGACTTCCTGGTCGGAGTCGAGCCTATGAGCGGGGCGTCGGCGGAGTCGTCACCCTGAAGTCGGCCACCGGATCGGCCTCAGTGATGACGCTCCCACCGAATGGAGCAAGGGACCTTTGCTACCGCGTCCTACTCGTGAGCAGCGACCTTGGCGGCCTTCGCCGCCTTCTTCACGGCGTCCGCCACCGCGGGGGCGACGGCGTTGTCGAACACGCTCGGCACGATGAACGAAGCGTTCAGCTTGCCGTTGTCCACGACGTCCGCGATGGCGTCGGCGGCCGCGAGCAGCATCGAGTCGTCGATGTGGTGTGCCTGCGCGTCGAGCAGCCCGCGGAAGACGCCGGGGAACGCGAGCACGTTGTTGATCTGGTTCGGGAAGTCGCTGCGGCCGGTGGCGACCACGGCGGCGTGCTTCTGCGCCTCCAGCGGGTCGATCTCCGGGTCCGGGTTGGCCAGCGCGAACACGACGGCGTCGGACTTCATGGTCGCGACCTGCTCGGCCCCGAACAGGTTCGGCGCGGAGACACCGATGAACACGTCGGCACCGACGAGCGCCTCGTGCAGCGTGCCCGCCTGCTGCTCCTTGTTCGTGTGCCCGGCGATCCAGGTCAGGTTGTCGTCGAGGTTGCCGCGCGCGGAGTGCACGATGCCGTCGATGTCGGCGGCCACGATGTCGCCCGGGTTCTTGCGCAGCAGCAGGCGGATGATGGCCGAGCCCGCCGCGCCGACGCCGCTGACGACGATCTTGCAGTCTTCGATGTTCTTCCCGACCACGCGCAGGGCGTTGCGCAGCGCGGCGACCACGACGATCGCGGTGCCGTGCTGGTCGTCGTGGAACACCGGGATGTCGAGCTGCTCACGCAGGCGCTTCTCGATCTCGAAGCAGCGCGGCGCGGCGATGTCTTCGAGGTTGATGCCCGCGTAGACCGGCGCGAGCGCCTTCGCGATCATGATGATCTCTTCGGTGTCCTGGGTGTCCAGGCAGACCGGCCACGCGTCGACGTCGGCGAACTTCTTGAACAGCGCCGCCTTGCCCTCCATCACCGGCAGCGCGGCGGCCGGGCCGATGTTGCCGAGCCCCAGCACCGCGGAGCCGTCGGTGAGCACCGCGACGGTGTTGCGCTTGATGGTCAGGCGGCGCGCGTCCTCGGGGTTCGCCGCGATCGCCTGGCAGACGCGGGCGACACCCGGCGTGTACGCGCGGGAGAGGTCGTCACGGTTGCGGAGCGCGACCTTGGGGCTGACCTCGATCTTGCCGCCGAGGTGGATCAGGAACGTCCGGTCGGAGACCTTGCGCACGCGGACGCCGGGCAGCGAGTCCAGGGTCTGCGTGATGTCCTGCGCGTGGTTCTCCGACAGGGCGTTGGCGCTGATGTCGACGACGATCGAGTCGGGGTGCGACTCGACGACGTCGAACGCGGTCAGCACGCCGCCGACCCGGCCGACGGCCGTCGTCAGGTCACCCGCCGCGGTGGACGACGCGGGGGCCTCCACCCGGACGGTGATCGAATATCCGGGACCGGGAACCGGCATGGCACTACCCCCGCTGAGGAACGCTCGAATAGGTCGATCGAAAACCTACTCCCGTGACGACCGCCACGAACCCTCGCAGGGGTGACTGACCGGTAACCTCGCGGGCCGTCGAAAGTGGAGCGCCGGACCGCGCGGCCGTGTCGCGAAAGCCACTTTCGGGACATCAGGCGTCGCGAAAGTGGCTTTCGCGACACGCGTGCCGAGTTCGGCGGGCCGCCTACCGGTTGATCTCGGTCTCGGGGTGCACGTAAGGCACGCTCTCGAGCGGGAAGGTCACGTCGCCGAACGGGGACAGCGCGCCCTGCCGGTCGGACGCGAGCTCGGTGACGGGGTGCTCCCCGTCTTCACCGGGCCACGTGGGGTCGATGCCCGCGCGCTTCTTGTTATCGCCCTTCGCCACAACGTCCTCCAGAGCATGGTCAAGCGTTCTCACGGGACAGTCTGCCCGAACGCGGCTGGCGGGCCATCACCCGCCCGGTATCCTGGTCGTCTATGCCCGCGCCATCCCTGGCGGACTGGCTGCGCCAGGAGTCCGACGACGCCCTCGCCGCACTGCTGCGCACGCGTCGCGACCTGTCCACGCCGCCCCCGTCCGACACCATCGTGCTCGCCACCCGGGCCGGCACGCCGGGCTCCGTCGCGCGTGCCTGCGAAGACCTCGACACCTTCACCCTCGCCGTCCTCGACGCCCTGCTGCTGGCCGGGGCGGACACCGAGCCCGTCGCCGCGGCCGAGGTCGCGCGGCTCGTGGGCAAGGAGATCGGCGAGCCGCTGGCGCTGTTGCGCAAACGGGCACTGGTCTGGGGCGAGGACGCCGCGCTGCGCGTCCCGCCGTCAGCCCGCGACGCGCTCGGCCCCTTCCCGGCCGGGCTCGGGTCGTCGTCACCCTCGCTCGCCGGAACGGATATCGAGGCCGCGCTCGCGGAGGTCGGCGAGGACGAGCGCGCCGTCTTGACGACGCTGGCGGCCGGGCCGCCGATCGGCCGGACCCGTGACGCGGCGGCCGACGTCACGCTGGAGCGGGCGCAGAACCCGGTCCAGCGCCTGCTCGCGCGCGGGCTGCTGCTGCGCAGGGACGACCAGACCGTCGAGCTGCCGCGGGAGATCGGGATCGCGTTGCGCGGCGGGTCGGTGTTCGATCCGGCGTCGCTGCGCGAACCGGAGCTCCCCACGCATCCGCATCAAGCGTCCACAGTGGACACGACGGCGGCAGGCGAGGCGATGGAGTTCTTGCGCCAGACCGAAAGCATGCTTCGCGCGTGGTCGGAGACGCCGCCGCCGGTGCTGAAGTCCGGCGGGCTCGGGGTCCGCGAGCTCAAGAAGCTCGCCAAGGATCTCGACGTCGACGAGACACGGGTGACCCTGCTCGCGGAGATCGCGGTCGGCGCCGGGCTGGTGGCCGACAGCGAAGCGACCACGCCGGAATGGGTGCCGACGACGCTCACGGATTCGTGGCTCGCGTCGCCGACCGCGCAGCGCTGGATGACGATCGCCCAGGCCTGGCTCGAACTGCCCCGGCTGCCCGGTCTCGCCGGCGGGCGGGACGCGAAGGACAAGCCGATCGCGCCGCTTTCGGAAGACCTGCGCCGTCCGCTGGCGCCCACGTCGCGGCGGCGGATCCTCCTCGCTCTGGCCGCGCTTCCCGAAGGCGCGGGGGTGAAGAGCACCGACGAGCTGGTCGCCGCGCTCGCCTGGCGCGCGCCGCGGCGGGGCGGGCGGCTGCGCGACGAGACCGTGCGCTGGACGATGGCCGAGGCGGCGGCGCTCGGCCTGATCGGGCTCGGCGGGCTCACCACGGCGACGCGGGCGCTGCTGGCCGAGGACCGGCCCGGGGCGGTCGAGGCGATGATCGACGCGCTGCCGCGTCCGGTGGACCACGTCCTCGTCCAGGCCGACCTCACCGTGGTCGCGCCCGGGCCACTGGAGGCCGAACTCGCGGCCGAGATGACCGCCGTCGCCGACATCGAATCCTCCGGGCACGCGACCGTCTACCGGATCACCGAGACGTCCGTGCGACGCGCGCTCGACACCGGGCGGACCGCGGGCGAACTGCAGCAGCTGTTCTCGACGAAGTCGGCGACGCCGGTGCCCCAGTCGCTGAGTTACCTGATCGACGACGTCGCCCGGCGGCACGGGCGGCTGCGCGGCGGGGCCGCCGAGTCGTTCCTGCGCTGCGACGACGCGTCGCTGCTCGCCGAGGTCATGGGGAGCCCCGTCGCGACCGAGTACGGCTTGCGGATGATCGCGCCGACGGTGCTCATCAGCGCGTACCCGCTCGCCGAAGTCCTCGACGCCCTCCGCGCCGCCGGGTTCGCCCCGGCCGCCGAAGGGCCCGACGGACGCGTCATGGACATCAGGCCGTCTGGACGCCGCCTTCCCGCGAAGGCGCGTGCCGCGCGTCGCGCGCCTGGCGAGCCCGCCGGGCTGACCGACGAGCAGGTCGGCAAGATCGTCGCGCACGTCCGGGCCGGTGACGCCGCTTCGGCGCGCCGCCGGGGCGAGACGGTGCGCGCGCCGCAGGGTGGCGGCGCCGGGGACACGTCCGCGACGCTGGCGCTGCTGTCGCAGGCGACCATCGAGCGGCGCGAGGTGTGGATCGGGTTCGTCGACTCACGCGGGACGGCGAGCCAGCGGGTGGTGCGGCCGCTGCGGGTCGGCGGCGGGGTCCTCGAAGGGACCGACAACGAGCGCTACCCGCTGCACCGGATCACGTCGGCGGCCCTGGTGGAGGACTGACCCCTCCCGCATTCAGTCCTCTGAATGCGCGGCGGCAGCTACGCGAGCTGCTCCGTGCGAAGGTCCTTCAACACCATCGACATGGCCTCGCCGTGTGTCGGCCAATCCGGTGTCCCGATCCCGACCGAATGCAGAGCGGACCGGACGGCGGCATGAGCCTTCGCGATCGCGTGCGAGAGGTCTTCGCCGGAAACGTCGGCCTCGATCTCCATGACCGCTTGACCGCCGTCCGCGGAGACCGCGCTGTCCACGAATCCGTCGAGACAGCGTTCCTGTTCGAGCAGCGCTCGCATCACCTTGTCGCAGTAACCGAAGAGATCACCATCGCCGTCGGCGATGAACACCCAATGCGCGTGAACCGTCACACCCATCAGTTACCCCCTTCGATCTGGTAGCAAGGTTGACGAAGCAGCCAGGACACCGCGTTCTTTCCGTAGTTGGCACCGCTCGGCGTCAGGTGGATCCAACGCTGATGCCGCCCACAAGGACATCGGACGGTGTAGTAGGTCGGCGGATCCAAGACCCTCCATCCTGCCCGATGAAAGTGCTCCAGAACAGCTTCCAGATCCTTCCTAGGATGCTTTCTCCAGTACCCCACCGGCTACTCCTCGACCAGGTTAACGCAGATCAAGAAGACCGGCGTCACGCTGAGATCCCGTTCACGGACGACCGTGGTTCTATCGAGAAGCGGCACGGTCCGCTACCGAAAGCGCTGACACATCACCGCAAAGTAGCCAGCTTGAAGGCGCCTTGCGCGAGCGCATTCAGAGGGCTGAACGCAGGAGGGGGTCAGAGGGCGCGAAGGCCCTGAAGCACCCGTTCCATGAAAGCGCGCGAGGAAGAGTCGCCGAGGATCAGCTCGGTCTGGTGGATCAGCACCAGCCCGGCGTCCGCCATGTCGCCCACGAGCACCTTCACCACGCCCAGCGGCAGCCGCAGATGCGCGGCGATCTCCGCGATCGACCGGGTGTCCAGGCAGAGGTCGCAGATCTGGCGGTGCTCGGGAGTCCGCACGCCGCGGTACCGGCGGCCGTCCTCACTGGTCGAAACCAGCGCCTCCAGCGCCAGGTCGTGCGCGGTGCGGGTGCGCCCGCCGGTGCGGGTGTAGGGCCGGACCCGGGAGCCCGAAGCCGGCGGCAGGTAGACCGAGGCGGGGGCGACGTCGGCGGGCGCGGGACGCGGCGGCGACTGGCGGATCGGCGAAGGCATCGAAGACGGCATCGACGGAGGCGCGGGAGGCGGCTCCGGCGGCGCGGCCGGGCGCCGCGGCATGACCGTGCTGATCGAGCTCAGCTCGAAGCGGCTCGGTGAGTCGAAGGCCTCGCGTTCGGTGCCCTGGTAGAGGGAGTCCCAGCCGGACGGTTCCGGTTCGGTGAATCCGGTGATCTTCATCGGTCACCCACGGACGCCGCCCTGCAGCTGCGCCCGCAGCTCGGGGGTGATCTGCTGGCCGACCCGCTCGACGAGCAGGGTCATCTCGTAGGCCACGGTGCCGATGTCGCAGGTCGGCGCGGCCAGCACGGCGAGTGACGAGCCGTCGGCGACCGACATCAGGAAGAGGTACCCGCGTTCCATCTCGACGACGGTCTGGTTGACCCCGCCCGCGTCGAAGCAGCGCGCCGCGCCGGCGGTGAGGCTGATCAGCCCGGAGGCGACCGCGGACAGCTGTTCGGCCCGTTCCTGCGGCAATCCGTCCGACGGCGCGAGGAGAAGCCCGTCCGCGGAGACCAGCACGGCGTGCGCCGCGCCGGGAACCCGGCGCGCGAAATCCGTGATGAGCCAGCCGAACGAGCTTTGCTGCCCGGATGCCGTCACAAGTCCCTCCTCGCTGCGTCAAGACCACCTGGGCGGCGTGGTCCGGGCGTCTTACGCCGACCTGCACCGATCTCGGTGCCGCCGAGCCGGAAGACGCCTCCACCCAGCGTATTCGTCCCGTCGATCGTGTCGAGCCCGCCACCCGGCCGCCGTCGCTAACCGAACGTGAACGTCCAGCCGCTCACCGCGTCGACCCATCGCGAACCACGCATTCGTGGGTCACCCCGTGGTGGCCGGGTGCGACCAGGCGTGAATCGGTGTCCGCGCAGGTCATCGGCGTCCTGGCCACCCGATCGGGCGAGGCCGGTGCCGGATCGCGTGAAAGGGATCGCCCCGCGTTCAGTCCGGCCGGTGACGCCACTCCCCGAAGCGGGTGAAGCCTGCCGAGTTCACTCCAACGGCCGCATCCGCTCCGGGCTTTCGTACCGCTTTCTACCCCCGCGCACCCTCTTGTGTCGCGTTATCCCGCGCGCAACGCCGAATCGTGTGCGATGGCGTGCTGCACGACCGAGATCAACACCTGCTTGGCGGACTCACGCTCCCGGGCGTCACAGGCCATGATCGGCACGGACGGCGAGATCGTCAGCGCGTGCCGGACGTCCTCGATCTGGTGGTGCAGCAGCCGGTCGAAGCAGTTGATCGCCACGACGTACGGCAGCTTCCGGTTCTCGAAGAAGTCGATCGAGGGGAACGCGTCGGCGAGCCGCCGCGTGTCGACCAGCACGACGGCACCGATGGCGCCGACCGCGAGGTCGTCCCACATGAACCAGAACCGGTGCTGCCCCGGCGTACCGAACACGTACAGCACCAGGTCCGAGTCCAGCGAAATCCGGCCGAAGTCCATGGCCACGGTCGTCGTCGACTTGTTCGGGGTGGCCGAATTGTCGTCGACGCCGGTACTGGCCTCGGTCATCATGGCCTCGGTGGTCAGCGGATCGATCTCCGAAACCGCTCCGACCAGCGTGGTCTTCCCCGAGCCGAATCCGCCAGCGACCACGATCTTGGCCGACGAAGTCGGTCCGGTCACCTGCGGCGCATTCGCGTCGGAGTCAAATTCTCCGAAGCCCACTGAGCACCCTCTCCATGAACTCGATACTCGGCCGGTCACCCACGTTCTGGCTGGCGCTGTGCACCAGGACCAGACCGAGGCCGGCCACGTCTCCGATCAGCACCCGGACCACGCCGAGCGGCAGGCGCAGCAGCGCCGCGACTTCGGCGACGGACCGGGTGTCCAGGCAAAGGTCGCAGATCGACCGGTGTTCGGGGACGCGCACCCGGTCGAGCACACGTCCCTGTTCGCTGGTCGAGATCAACGCCTCGATGGCAAGGTCGTACGTCGGCTTGGTCCGTCCCCGCGTGCGGAAGTACGGCCGGACCAGGCCGGAGGATTCGACGTCGGTGGTGTACTGCTCGTCGACGTACTCGTTCTGCGCCTGCTGCGGCAGTGCCGCGGCGAGCGGGTCGGCGGCGGCCGCCGCCCGGCGCTCCTCCTCCTTGTCGAAGGAGAACTTGGCGAACTCGCCAGAGTCGTAGAGCGGACCGCTGCCACCACCGAACAGTTCCGCCCCGGGGCCGCCGAGGAGGCGTTCCCGGTAGTCCGAAACGCTGAAATCGGCGGGTCCCTGACCCGCGTTCGAATCGGTCAGCCAGCGGGAGGCCTCGTCCGGGGACACGGGGTCGTTGTCCGACCCCTGTGCCCGCCGCGATCGCCATTCGCGGTCGACCCGGTCCCGGAAGGACGTCCAGTCCTCCCGGCCGTCGTCACGTTCCGACCACCCGCCGGAGAAGTCGTCACCGAGCCGGCCATCGCCCCTCAAGCGCCCGTCGTCCACGGCATTCTCCTCGGTTCCCGGTCGCTCAGCGGCGGACCGACGCGCCCTGCAGCTGCGCGCGCATCTCCGGTGTCAGCTGTTGCCCCACCCGTTCCACCAGCAGGGTCATCTCGTAGACGACCAGGCCGATGTCGCTCTCCGGCGAGCCGAGGACCGCCAGGCAGGACCCGTCGGACACCGACATCAAGAAGAGGAAGCCGTTGGCCATCTCGACCACCGTCTGCGCGACCGTGCCGCCTTCGAACACCTTCGCCGCACCGCGGGCGAGGCTCGTGAGCCCCGACGCGACGGCGGCCAGCTGATCGGCCCTGTCCTTGGGAAGTCCCTTCGAGGAGGCCAGCAGCAAACCGTCCGCCGACACCACCACGGCATGCGCCGCGCCCGGGACCCGGTGCACGAAATCCGTGATCAGCCAGGCAAAGCTGCTCGTGTGTCCTTTACCCTGCGCCTGGCCGCCAGGCTGCGCCGGACCACCCGGCTGCATCGCACCCGCCCGTGTCACTGTCACTCCTTACTGCTGTCATCGGCAGAGGTATCCCTGCCGGTCACCGGAACGCCGTTGTCATCCAGCGCATCGAGCGGGCGTTCCTTCAACGCGTGCCGTCCCGACGTGTAGCCCTTCTGGAAGCTTGCCATCCGACTCCGCGCCGCCGTCGCCGAGCGGGCGATCGCGCCCGTTCCCGGCATTCCGGAGGTCTTGTCGGCGAACGAGTCTTCCTTCTTCGGCTCGTTCCCGCCGATCGAGCCGGGGACGAGGTACTGGTTCGGCACCCGTTTGGGCAGGCCCGCCGGGGTGATCTCGTCGTTCCGGTCTTCGTACAGGACCTGCGCCGCCTGCCAGCCGTCGTCCGACGCGCTGCGCCAGCCATTGTCCTGGAGCACCGTCTCCGGCGGAACACTCCGCGGTGTCCGAGTGGGCAATGCCTCTTCGGAAGCGGATTCCGCCGCTTCGGCGCCACTGTCCGGAGTCCGCGCGGGCAGCTCGGACTCGACCGGCTCGGTGTAGGTGGTCGGGCTGTCGCCCCCGGCCTCGTCGCCTTCGCTGAACCAGCGCGAGAGCACCGACTGGTAGATCGGCAGCCGCCGGGTGGGCACGTCGTCGTCGAGCGCCGACTTGCCCGCTTCCGAAGACTCGGCGGTCTCCTCGGGCTTGTTCCGCGGCTCGACCGGGGTGTACTTCGGCTCCCGCTTCGGCAGCACCAGCGACGCGAACTGCGTCTCGGTGCCACTGGAGGCGCCGTCACCGTTGGTGGGCGAGATGTCTTCGGCCGTGGGCCACGCCGGGGCCTCCTCGGCGGGCGTCGCCGGGCTGAGGAACGGCCCGGCCGCGTTCTTGCCCGCGACCAGGTCGTCGAGGCTGATCGGCTGGTCGAGCGGGACGAGCCCGCCCTGCTGCGCGACCGGTTGCGAAGCCGGGGGCTTCGACGGCGGCGGCGGTGTCATCTCCAGGCCGCGGTCGGAGGCGGGGATGTTCGGCAGCGAGGTCGACATCTCGGACACCGACGGCATCGAGGGGATCGACGTCTCCGAACGGTTCGCCGGCGGCGGGGTGTTGCGCACGCCGCCGGGCCGCATCTGCGTGAGCAGCTCGGCGGGCACGACGACCCGCGCGATCACGCCGCCCTCGATGTCCTCGTTCTCCCGCAGCCGGACCTCGATGCCGTGGCGGCGTGCCAGGCGCGCGACCACGTACAGGCCCATCCGCCGGGTCACCGAGACGTCCAGGTCCGGCGGGTCGGCGAGCCGCTGGTTGACCTCGGCGAGCCGCTCCTCGGTCATGCCGACACCGTGGTCGGTGACCTGGATGGCGAGCGCCTTCTTGCGGGTGATCACCGCGCGGACGGTCACCTTCGTCTCCGGCTCGGAGAAGTAGGTGGCGTTGTCGAGCAGTTCCGCGAGCACGTGCACGAGGTCGTGGATCGTCAGACCCTGGACGGCGACCTCGGGGACGATCCCGATCTCGATCCGGGCGTACTGCTCGATCTCCGAGACCGCGGCGCCGATGACGTCGGCGGCGGGCACCGGCTTGGGCACCGACTTCGCGAGACCGGCGCCCGAGAGCACCAGGAGGCTTTCACCGTTGCGGCGCAGCCGGGTGGCGAGGTGGTCGAGCTCGAACAGGCTGGCCAAGTGGTCCGGGTCCTGCTCGTCGGCCTCGAGCCGGTCGATGACGCCGAGCTGGCGTTCCACCAGCCGCTGCGACCGGCGGGACAGGTTCACGAAGATGCCGTTGACGTTCTCGCGCAGGAGGGCCTGTTCGGCGGCCATCTTGACGGCCTGTTCGTGGACGACGTCGAACGACCGCGCCACCTCACCGATCTCGTCACGCGAAGTGACGGGCACCGGCTCGACCGACCGCTTCGAGGCGTTGACCGGGTCCGGGTCGTCCAGGATCGCTTGCACGGTTTCCGGCAGCCGTGTGTAGGCGACGTCGAGCGCCGTCTTCCGCAGCACCCGCAGCGGGCGCAGCATCAGGCGGGCGATGACGAGCATCAGGAACAGCGCCGCGAGCAGGGCCAGCAGCACGATCGCGCCGCCGATCCAGGCCGAGTTGATCGCGTCGGTGGCCAGGCCGTCGGCCTGCGCCCGAAGCTGGCCGAGCAGATTGGTCTCGACCGCGCGCAGCTTGTCCAGCGCGACGCGGCTGTCGTTGCCGAGGGCGACGTTGTCGATCGCCGGCGGCTCGTTCTGCTGGTGCAGCGAGAACGCCATCGTGGTGATCCGGCGGCGGTCGTCGACCTCGGGACCGGAGAAGGTGTCCGAGTAAAGCTGCCGCTGTTCGGGGCTGGCGTTGGCGACGAAGGCCGCCGTCGAGGCGTCGCCGCTCGCGACCGCCGAGCGGGCCTGGTCGAACAGGTCGCCGGGGAAGCCGGAGCGGAAGGAGGCGATCAGCAGCGCCGCGTCACCGCGGGCGATGAACTCCTTGCTCTCACTGATGGCCTGCACGGTGACGCCGAGCCGGAGGACGTCGCGGTTGGCCACCGCGGTGGTCACCTCGCGGCCGAGCTGGACCAGCGAGTCGAGGATGCCGGAGTAGGCGATGAGGACCGGGGTGTCGCCCAGCAGCGAGGTGTTCATCGCGCCGCGCAGCGGGCGCAGGGCGTCGAGCCGCTGCAGACCACGCGAGTAGCGGTCCCTCGTGTCCTGGTCGTCCGGGTTGATCTGGTTCGCCGAAGCGCGCAGGTCGTCGACGGCGCGGTCGACCTTGGCGATCTGCGCGTCGAGACCGTTCTGGCGCGACGGGTCGCCGGAGGCGATCTTGGCGACGGCGAGCGCGCGTTCGCTCTGCAGCTCGTGCACCACGAGCGTGATCTTGTCGGCGAACGCGACCTGGTCGGCGGTGTCCTGGAACCGCGCCGCCTCGTTGCTGTCGTCGATCACACGCAGCGTGCCGAGCGCGAGCGCCGTCAGCGTCGGAATGATCAGGATGGCCGCGAGCTTCGATCGCAGACGCCAGTTACGCAGGCCCAGGAACGACCCGGCCTTCCCGCCAGGACCGTCTCCGGTATCCCGCGCAGGGGCCCCTCCCACCCCCGCGGTGTCTTCGTTCGGCACCGCCGCACCACCATCATCTTCATCCGGGCCGGGAAAGCCCATTTTGGACATGCCGTTCTCGAGCTGGCCGTACTGCTGCTGTCTGGGTCGGTTGTCGGAGACCACTATCCGCACGCTCCCGTCATCCGGGAGGGACGCGCACGGCGTGAGTATCCACTCATCCGAATGAGGAAGTCGTCTTCGACGCGATCTCTCAAGTGCACTTGACCGAAACCCTGCTCGGTACCATTGGTCTGTTCGGCCTAACCCGCCAGTGCGCGGGCGCGCACCAGTGAAGCACGGACGTGTTCACCGTGTTTGACACAGAGTGCCTTGCACCTCGGGAAAGGTCCAGAGCGTTCGGCCATCCAAGGCACTCTCTTTCACTACATCAGTGGTCCACACCTCACTACCGGTGCATGAGGGTAGCGAACGGGCGGCCCAGATGTAACCCTTCGGTCAAGACCTACGAGTAAGCCCCGGACGGCTCTTGACCCGTCGGCGCTCAGTTGTCAACAAGTCCCCGGCGCGAACACGCCCAGTTGTGTTCACTTCTGACAAACAACCTGTTCGGGTGATCGTTACCACTTGGGATCATGGGATGACCACCCATTGTGAGCACAGTGTGTGTTCTCTACAGTGGGCCCTGACTTGAGACAAAGAGTCACTTCCGAATTCCACATCAGGCCACGTCATCACGTGTCCCTCCCCTTGATCAGGAGCACCACTTTGCTTGGCTCTGCAAGCTCGAAGAAGGCCTTGAGCGCCAGCCTGGGCCGTCGTGGAGCCCTCGCATTCGCGATGGCGGCCGCGGTTTCGGTATCGGTCAGCGGCTGCGGGCTCCTCGGCGGCGAGGATTCGTCCTCCTCCGGCGGCTCGGGGAACCTCGAGAAGTCGAAGATCAAGGTCGCCGTGATGTCGACCATCGACCTTGCCCCGCTCCGCCTCGCGCAGGACGGCGGCTACTTCAAGAACGAAGGCCTCGAAGTCGAGGCCATCGAAGCCGCGACCGGTCAGGTCTCGCTGACCAAGCTGATCGGCGGCGAGGTCGACATCGCGTACGCGAGCTACACGCCCTTCTTCATCGCGATGAGCAAGAACACCGCCGACATCAAGCTGGTCGCGGACGCCTCCTCCGCGGGCCCGAAGAGCACGATGCTGGTCACGCTGCCGACGTCCACGGTGAAGAGCGTCAGCGACCTGGCGGGCAAGAAGATCGGCATCACCGCGCCGAACACCGTGTCGGACACGCTGTCCAAATCGGTCATGAAGGACCACGGCGTCGACGCCAGCAAGGTCCAGTGGGTGCCGATCCCGCTGCCGAACGTCGGGACCGCGCTCAAGAACGGCGACATCGACGCCGGCTTCCTGACCGAACCCTTCATCACCCAGACCGCGAAGCAGGCGGGCACCGTCCCGGTCGTGGACACCGCCACCGGCGCCACCCAGGACTTCCCCACCGCGGGCTACGGCTCGCTCGGCAAGTTCGTCTCGGAGAACCCGAAGACCGTTGCCGCCTTCCAGCGCGCCATGCAGAAGGCCACCCGGGACGCGGCGGACCGCTCCAAGATCGAGCCGCTGCTGGTCAAGTACGCCAAGATCGACCAGGACACCGCCGCGCTGACCACGCTGCTGACGTTCCAGTCCACCCTGGACCCGCGCCGTATCCAGCGCGTTCCGGACCTGCTCCTGCAGATGGGCGCGATCCAGAGCAAGATCGACGTCGGCCCGATGATCGCGGCCCAGGCCACGAGTTGATGACTCGCGGTCACCTCGAATTGCCCATCCACGCGGAATTCGATCACTGAAAGTAATGTTGTCCAAGCGGGTGATCAGGTGATCGGGCGAATGGCCTAAAATGATCACCCGCTCACGACACCCATTGTGAGCAGGTGGGCAAATCTCTAAGGTGACCGCGTGCCTGGCGAAATGAAGCCACGACACGGATGAAAAAACCCCAACGGTGATTCATTGTTTCCGAGGAGCTGGCTTTGTTTCGAAACGCCATGAGCAGGAGCGGTGCACGTAGAGGACGGGGTGCCGTCGGCGTCGCCCTGAGCGCGCTCATGCTGGCCACGTTGGGCGCCTGTGGCGCACTCGGCGGCGAGGACACGTCGAAGGCGTCGGGCGGCGAAGGCGGACTGGAGAAGCCGAAGATCAAGGTGGCCCTGCTGCCCGTCGTCGACCTCGCGCCGCTGCGGCTGGCGCAGGAAGGCGGGTACTTCAAGGCCGAAGGTCTCGAGGTCGAAGCGGTCGACGCCCCGAGTGGCCAGCAGGCGATGACCAAGATGATCGGTGGCGAGGTCGACATCGCGTTCTCCACCTACATGCCGTTCTTCGTCGCGAAGAGCAAGGGCGCGGCCGACATCCGGCTCGTCGCCGACTCGGTTTCGGCCAGCCCCAAGAGCAACGCGGTCGTCACCGTGCCGACCTCCTCGGTCAAGACGATCAACGACCTCGCGGGCAAGAAGATCGCGATCACCGACAAGAACACCGCCTCCCACCTGCTCACCGTCTCGGTGATGAAGGACCACGGCGTGGACACCAGCAAGGTCCAGTGGGTGCCCATGGCCCTGCCGAACATCGCCGCGGCGCTCTCGTCGGGCCAGGTCGACGCGGGCTACCTGCCCGAGCCGTTCCTGACCCAGGCCTCGAAGGTCGTCGGCGCGACCCCGGTCGTCGACATCTCGACCGGTGCCACCCAGGACTTCCCCCTGGCGGGCTTCGGCGCGCTCGGCTCCTTCGTGGACAAGAACCCCAAGACGCTGGCCGCGTTCCAGCGTGCACTGGGCAAGGCCGTGCGCGACTCGGCCGACCGCTCCAAGATCGAACCCCTGATCGTCAAGTACGCCAAGGTCGACGCGGAAACCGCCTCACTGCTCACGCTGCCGACGTTCGGGTCCACACTGGACGCCCGTCGCCTGCAGCGAGTGCCGGATCTGCTGCTGCAGACCGGAGTGATCACGGCCAAGCTCGACGCCGCTCCGATGCTCGCCCCTCAAGCTGGATAAAGGTCAAGGTGCCACGACTTCTCCGTGCCCTGGCCGGTCTGGCCGGTTTCTTCCTCGTCTGGGAAGTGATCGTCCAGGCCGGCCTGGTCCGTAAAGAGTTCCTCCCCCCGCCGTCCGTCGTCCTCGTGACGATCTTCGAACAGTTCGGCGAGACCCAGTTCGTCCGGGACCTGATCGCCACGTTCCTCGCGTGGGCGATCGCCCTGCTGATCGCGGTCGCCATCGCCGTGCCCGCCGGCCTGCTGCTGGGCAGCATCCCCGGCCTGCGCACCGCGACCGCGGTCGTCATCGAGTTCCTGCGGCCGATCCCCGCCGTCGCGCTGATCCCGCTGGTGCTCCTGCTGATCGGCGGTGGCCCCGAAGCGAAGATCACGCTGGCCGTGTACGCGTCGTTGTGGCCCATCATGTTCAACACGATCTACGCGCTCGGCGAGATCGACCCCGTGCTGCAGGAGACCGCGAAAGCCTGCGGTACCAGCAAGTTCCGGACGTTGACGTCGGTGGCGCTGCCGCATACCGCGCCGTTCGTGTTCACCGGGGTGCGGCTGTCGGCCAACATCGCGCTGATCGCGGTGGTCAGTACCGAATTCCTCGCCGGCGCCAAACTCGGCATCGGCAACTTCATCATGCAGGCCAGCACCGGCTCCACCAGGTTCGACCTCGTGCTCGCCGGCACCGTGGTGGTCGGCGCGCTCGGCTTCCTCATCAACGGCGGGCTCGAGATGATCGGCAGGCGGGCGTTCCGCTGGAGCACGGTCGACCGGGAGGCGGTCTCGTGACGACCCTCACGCTGACCAGCCGCGTCGGCAGGCGCGTGGGCCGGGGTATCGGCATCCTGGTCCGCAACTGGCTGCTCTTCTTCGCGCTACTGGGGATCTGGGAGCTCGCGACCCGGCTCGCGGAAAGCCCGTTCTTCCCGCCGCCGACCGAGATCCTGTCCGCGTCGGTGAAACTCTGGTTCACCGGCCCGGCCTCACAGCTGTTCCTGACCGACACCGTGTTCGACAACGTCCTGCCGAGCCTCGGCCGGACGCTCGGCGGCTGGCTGCTGGCCGGCGCCCTCGGTGTCGCGCTGGGTGTCCTCTTGGGACGGTCCAAGACCGGGATGGACTACGTCGGACCGCTTTTCGCGTTCTTCCGCTCGGTGCCGCCGCCCGCGCTGATCCCGGTGTTCATCGTCCTTTTCGGACTCGGGCCGGGGATGCAGACCGGCTCGATCATCTTCGGCGCGATCTGGCCGGTGCTGCTCAACACCGTGGACGGCGTCCGCTCGGTGGACCAGGTGAAGATCGACACCGCGAAATCGTTCCGGACGCCCAGGTCGTACTGGGTCCGCTCGATCGTGCTGCCCGCCGCCGGGCCGAAGATCTTCGCTGGCCTGCGGCTGAGCCTCTCCATCTCCTTGCTGCTGATGGTGATCTCGGAGCTGGTCGGCTCCTACAACGGCATCGGCCGGTCCCTGATGGACGCCCAGCAGGCGTTCGACTTCCCGCTCATGTGGTCGTGGCTGGTCCTGCTCGGGCTCCTCGGCTTCGGGTTCAACGCGGCGTTCCTCGCGGTGGAGCAGAGAGTGCTTCGCTGGCAGCCCACCCGCAACGGCCGTCTCTAGTTTTCGAAGGGTCAGCAAGATGTCAACCATGCTCGAAGTCTCCGGGCTGAACCACCGGTACGGCGCGGGAGAAAAGGCGCACGTCGCGGTCAACGACCTGTCGTTCACCGTCGAAGCGGGACAGCTCGCGAGCATCGTCGGCCCGTCGGGCTGCGGCAAGTCCACGCTCCTGCGCTGCATCGCCGGGCTGATCAAGCCGACGTCCGGCCGCGTCAGCCTGCACGGTGACGACGTCTCCGGCGTGCCGGAGGATCTCGCCGTGGTGTTCCAGGACTACAGCCGCTCGCTGTTCCCCTGGCTCTCGGTCGAGAAGAACGTCGAGTTCCCCTTGCGGTGGCGCAACTTGAGCCGCTCGGAGCGCCGCACGCGGGCTCAGGAGGCGCTGGAGTCGGTCGGCCTGTCCGGGGTCGGTTCGAAGTTCCCGTGGCAGCTCTCGGGCGGTATGCAGCAGCGCGTGTCGATCGCGCGGGCGCTGGCCAGCCGTCCGGCCCTGCTGCTGATGGACGAGCCGTTCGCGTCGGTCGACGCGCAGACGCGGTTCGAGCTCGAAGACCTGACGCGGCGCGTGCAGCGTGAGAACGGCAGCACGGTCCTCGTCGTCACGCACGACATCGACGAGAGCGTCTACCTGTCGGACCGGGTGCTGGTGCTGTCGAAGTCGCCCGCGAAGATCGTCGCGGACCTGCCGGTCGGGCTGCCCGCGGAGCGGGACCAGATCACCACGCGCGAGTCGGCGGAGTTCGTGACGCTGCGCGGCGAGGTGGCGCGGCTGCTGCACGGCGGTGCTCCGGAGGCCGTCACCGCCGCTTCGGACGCGGCCGAGTACGAGCTGGCGCAGCAGGAGGCCGCTGCCGACGCCGAGGCCGCCGAGTCCGAGGTGCGCGCCAAGAGCTGAAAGTACGTGAAGGCCCCCTTCATTGCGCTAGGCGCAGTGAAGGGGGCCTTCACGTACTTCTTGGAGTGGCCCCGGCGGCCTCTCTCAGTACAGCGTGCGCGGGTTCGCGTCGATGCGGACGTGCACCAGATGCGGCCGCTCGTCCGGCAGCGCGGCCTCCAGCGTCGGCTTGAGCTCCTCGGCCTTCTCGACGACCGACGTCCGCAGCCCCAGGCTCGTCGCCAGCGCGGGGAAATCGATGCCGCCGAGGTCGACGCCCGGCACCTTCTCGCCGCCCGCCGCCTCGCCGAGGATGCGCACGGCGGCGTACTGCGAATTGTCGAAGATCACGAACGTCACCGGCAGGTTGTGCTGCGCCGCCGTCCACAGTGCCTGGACGCAGTACATGCTCGACCCGTCGCCGAGGATCGCGACGACCTTGCGGTCCGGCCGGGCCAGCGCGGCACCGACGGCGGCCGGGAGGCCGTAGCCCAGCGTGCCGCTGGCGACGGTGAGGAAGCCGGTGTCGGTCGACTTGATCGGCAGGTGGTCGTGCAGTTCGTTGCGGTGGCTCGGCGTCTCTTCGACGACGATCGCGTCGTCCGGCAGCACCTCCGAGATCACGGAGTAGGCGAAGGCCGGGGTGATCGGCGTGACCGCGGCGGGCTTTTCCAGCCTGGTGCGGGGTTTCGGCGCCTCACGCGGCGCGGCGCGGTCCAGCAGCGCGCGGATCGCGAGCTTCGGCGTCGCGCGGATACCGGTGCCTTCCGCGGCCCTGGCGAGGATCTGTTCGTCGTCGCTGACCAGGAACAGCGGCGGCAGCGCGGTTTCCGACTCGCCCCGGTACACGTGGTAGGTGAACGCCGGTGCGCCGATGACGACCACGAGATCGTGCTCGGTCAGCGCGCTCGCGAGCGCTTTCCGTTCCGGCTGCAGGAATCCGAAGAACTGCGGGTGGTCCTCGGGGAAGGAGCAGCGCGCCCCCATCGGCGGCGCCCAGACCCCGGCGCCGACCTTCTCGGCCAGCTCGACGACGTCGGGCACGGCGCCCTCGCCGTCGATCCCGGGGCCGACCACGATCGCCGGGCGTTCGGCGGCGTCCAAGGCGGACACCAGTTCGTCCAAAGCGGACGGATCGGGCGCGAAACCCCGGATCTGCGGCCGCGAGATGATCGGCTTCGTGGTCTCGACGTCCCAGTCGTCCACCGGCACCGAGACGAACACCGGACCCATGGGTGCCTGCGTCGCGATGTGGTACGCCCGCGCCAGCGCCGCCGGGACGTCCTCGGCCCTGGCGGGCTCGCAGCTCCACTTCACGTACGGCTTGGGGAAGTTCGCCGCCTCGACGGCCCCGAGGAACGGATCGTCCGGCAGCAGCGACCTGGTCTGCTGACCGGCCAGGATGATCAGCGGGGCGTTGTTGCGGTACGCGGTGAAGATATGCCCGAGCGCGTGGCCGACCCCGCCGGCGGAGTGCAGGTTCACCAGCGCCGCGCGCCTGCTCGCGCGCGCGTACCCGTCGGCCATC
Organism: Amycolatopsis sp. PSD-21; assembly: GCF_055561455.1. Lineage (NCBI taxonomy): Bacteria > Bacillati > Actinomycetota > Actinomycetes > Pseudonocardiales > Pseudonocardiaceae > Amycolatopsis > Amycolatopsis sp. PSD-21. Next base: position 8,427,018 of record NZ_CM145712.1, read on the forward strand.
GCGACGACGGACGCCTCGTGGAGCGCGAGCACGTAGGTGAAGTCGTCTGGCCATTCCGTCAGGAAGGCGATCTCGGTCGTGCCGGGATTGCCGAAAACGGTGGTCAGGCCCAGATCGCGCAGCAGTTCCCTGGTCGCGTCACGTACGGTGCGGGTAGCCATGGCCACACGCTATCTCGTCCGCACCGGATAGTTGAAGATGCAACCTCGTATCACCGTGTGTGGTCTGGACCTGACCCCCCGCGTACGCCCACGCCCCGCATTTCGTCCTCTGAATGCGGTACTTGCACGCGCGGCCTACTCCTTGACCAGCGCCGCCCACTCGCGAACGGCGGCGACGTCCACAGTGTCCATGCCGGACTCCCAGCCGCCCGGCCGGACCGCGCTGCCGACGTGGAAAGCGCCGACCCCGCCCGCTCGCAACAGGTGCACCTGCTGCGCCCGGAGGCCGCCGCCGACCAGCAGCCGGGGCCCGTCCTCACGCCGGGCGAGCCGCTGCAGCACCGAAAGCCCGTGCGCGACGCCGTGCGGATGCCCGGCCGCGAGCACCGTGTCGCAGCCCAGGGCGACCAACTGGTCGTAGGCGCGCAACGGGTCCCGCGCGCGGTCGATGGCGCGGTGGAACGTCCACGGCAGCCCGTCGAGCTCCTTGACCAGTGTCTCGCAGGCCTCGACGTCGATTTCGCTTTCCAGGTCCAGGAAACCGAAGACGAACTCCCGCGCGCCCGCGTCGATCAGGCGCACCGTGTCCGCACGCAGCCCGTCGAGGTCGCCGGCGGCGAAGGACATGTTGTCGCGCAGCATGACCCGCACCGGGAGATCGGTGGCGCCGAGCACGTCGCGCAGCGTCTCGACCGACGGAGTGAGACCGTCGCTGGCCATGTCGCTGACCAGTTCGAGGCGATCGGCCCCGCCCTCCTGCGCGCGCTCCGCGTCCACCGCGGTCAGCGCGATCACTTCCAGCAGGCCGGTTTTCGAACTCATGGACCTTCCAATTCGCTTATGCCGAGGGGTTGTCGTCACCCCTGGCGTGGCGACCGCGCCGGAATCCGCCTTGCAGGCTGGTCATCCGTTCGCGGACCGCTTCGGGGGAAAGTGAGAGTATCGGCCTCTCCCCTCGCGGCTTCTCCGGCCTGTCGTCCTGCGATCGGGCCTCGGGAACGACGGCGGGCAGCACCGGCCAGGTCTCCTCCGCCCCGTCCTCCTGTTCCAGTTCGGCGGGCGTCGGCCACGCCGGTTCCGGTTCCTTTTCCTTCGGTTCCACCGGCTTCAGCGTCGGCTCGGTCGGCTCGTCCGGATCCGGCTCGGGTTCCTCGGGCACGGTGTTCTTGACCGGCTCGAACGAAGGCAAGGAAGGCGGGCCGGGCTCCGCGGGCGAAGGCCCTTCGCGCGGGCCTCCGTGGTCGAACCACTGCGAAAGCACGCTCTGGTACTTGGGCATCCGCTCGGTCGGCGCGTCCAGCTCCAGATGGTCGACGGCGTCGTCGTCCGAAGACGGCCATTCCGGCTGGGTCTCGCGCTCGACGACCGGGGCACGCCGCAGCGGGCCGGGATCCAGCACCGGCGCGAACCGCGACTCCTCGGCGCTCTCTTCCGGCTCGGGCAGCGGCGGGACCTCCAGCGGCGGCTCGGGTTCCGGCTCCGGGGCGACGACGGTGACGGGCACGGGTTCCGGTAGCGGCGCGGGCCGGGGCGCTTCGACGATGAGCTCGGCGGGGACGACGACCTCCGCGGTGATCCCGCCGCCGTCGGCGGACCGGAGCCGGACGTCGATGTGGTGCCGGATCGCCAGCGTCGCGACCACGAACAGCCCCATCCGTCGGGAGACCTCGACGTCGACGTCCGGCGGGTTCGCCAGCCGCGCGTTGGTCCGGTCGATCTCGGCCTGCGGCATCCCGGCGCCGTGGTCGGTGATCTCGATCTGCCATTCCCCGCGGCCGGTCTCGTGCCCCTCGACCTGCACCATCGTGCTCTGGTCCGAATAGCGGGTGGCGTTCTCCAGCAGCTCCGAGACCACGTGCACGAGGTCGTTGACGGCCTCCCCGCGCACCGCGATCCGCGGCGCCGGGCCGAGCTCGATCCGCTGGTAGTGCTCGACCTCCGAGAGCGCGGCGCCGATGATCTCGTCGGCGACGACGGCGCCGCCGTCCTCACGGACGACGTCGGTTCCGGACAGCACCAGCAGGTTCTCGCTGTTGCGGCGCATCCGGGTCGCGAGATGGTCGAGTTCGAAGAGCCCGGCGAGCGTGTCGGGATCCTGTTCGTCGGCCTCCATGCGGTCCAGCACGGACAGCTGCCGTTCGACCAGATCCTGGCTCCGCTGCGACAGGTTCACGAACATCGCGTTGATGTTCTCCCGCAGCATCGCCTGTTCCCCGGCGAGCCGGACGGCCTCGCCGTGCACCGCGTCGAACGCGCGCGCCACCTGGCCGAGTTCCTCACGGCTGAACACCGGGACCGGGGCGACGGCCAAGCGCCGACGCAGGTTTTCGGGCTGCGGCTCGGGATCGCTCAGCAGTCCTTCGACGGCCGCCGGCAGCTGGTGTTCGGCGACGTGGAGCGCGCTGCGGCGCAGGATCCTCAGCGGCCGCAACAGCGAACGCGCGATGATCACCGAGAGCACCCCGGCGACGACCAGCACGCCGAGCACGATCCCGCCGTCCCAGATCGCGGACGTCCTCGCCCGTGCCGCGAGGGCGTCGGTGCGTTCCTGAAGCTGGACGAGCAGCGCCTGCTGCACCTGGTGGGCCAGGTTCACCGTGTACGTGGCCGAGGTGTCCCACTGGTTCGGGTCCAGCCCGCCGAGTCCCTGATCGTTCTCCGCGCGGATGAGCGCCGATTCGACCATGTCGTTGCCGATGTCGACGATCAGGCCGATGACCGTGTCGTCGTACATCCGCTGCTGCTCGGGGGTCGCGAACGTGCGGTAGTCGTTGCGGGCGGCGGCGAGTTCGGCCTCCGCGCCGAGCAGCGCGCGGGTCCGGTCCCGGCTGAGACCGCCCTCCGCGAGCGCGGCCGCCATGATCGCGCGTTTGACCGACATCTGGTCCTTGACCCGCGCGAGCGCGTTGCCCGCGAGGCGGAGCTTCCCCAGATCCGGGTCGGAGACGTCGGCGGCGGTGGAATCGCTGATGTCGAGCAGGCCGGAGATCAGGTCGCTGTAGGAACGCAGCACCGCGTCGGCGGGAAAAGCGGAGTGTTCCGCGGAAAACCGGAGCCCGGTCAGCACGCGCAGCCGGTCGCTGGTCTGCTGCAGGCTGGTCGCGGTGTTGCCGCCGAGCCTGCTCTTGCTCTCGCCGAGCGTGCGGTCGAAGGTGCCGATGGCCTCGTCGACGCGCTTGCGCTGCTCGGTCAGTTCGGAAAGGTCGCCCTTGCGGTCGCCGGCGACGAACCGGACGGTGAGGTCCCGTTCGCGCTGGAGCTGGTGCACGGCTTCGGCGACGGTGCTGTCGACGCGGCCGCGGGTGGCGAACTCGGCCAGCTGCCGCGCGTCCCGAAGATCGGAGTTGACCCGGAGCCCGACGAGGGCGACCACCGCGAGCGCGGGAATCAGGAGTACCACGAAGAGTTTGGTACGCAGGTGCCAGTTCCGCAGCCGCCAGCGTCCGCCGACACGAGGATGCCGTTCCGCCGCGTCGCCCCCACGGGGACGCTTGTCGCGACGGGCCACCTGGTTTCCTTTTCCCACCACGGGACCCTTTCCCATGGCTGACATCGGGGACGAGAGCCCGAACCTACTGTAGAGTAACAAGGTTCGAGAACGATCGAAAGCCGCGCCGTCGGGCGCCTCCCGCAGGCGATCGTATGGGGCGCGGACCATACGATCCAGCAGGAGGAGCACATTCTCTCGGTAGGTGAGCGGTGACGAAGATGCGCGTCTTGGCGATTCCGCTGGTAGCGGCGCTGCTGGCGACCGCCGGTTGCGGAGTGTTTTCCGGTGGTGACGCAAGCACCGACGCGCCACTCGAACGGACGGAACTGCGCATCGGCGTCGGGAGCCCCATCGACACCGCGCCGTTGCGGGTCGCCGTCGCCGAGGGGAAGTTCACCGCGGCCGGCCTGTCCGTGACCCTCGTCGAAGTTCCCGCCGACCAGGCGATCGGCAAGCTCTCCGCCGGCGAGGTCGACCTGGCGTTCGCCAGCGACGTGTCGATCTTCCGCGCCGCCGCGGCCGGGACGGCGCTCCAGTTGCAGGGCGAGGCGTACACCGCCGGCCGCAACACCATGGCGCTCGTCACACTTCCCGGCTCCGACTACACCGAGCCCACCCTCAAGAAGTCACCGAAGATCGCGGTGAACATGCTCGACGACGTCGGCGTGCTGGCGGCGCGATCGGTACTGGCGACCGCGGGCGTCGACGCGACCCGCATCCAGTTCAAACAGCACCCGTTCGACCGGATGCCCCAGGCGTTGCAGGCGGGCGAGGCCGACGCCGCGTGGATGGTCGAGCCGTACATCACCAGGGCCGAGAAGGAGCTCGGGGCGAGCATCCTCGCCGACGGCGCCCGCGGCGCGACGCTGGACTTCCCCATGTCGTCCTACGTTTCGACGGGAGCCTTCGGGCAGGCCAACGCCCGCACACTCGCGGTCTTCCGCAAGGTGCTCGGCGAAGCGCAGGTGCGGGCGGCCGATCCCGCCGTCGTCCGCGACGCGCTGCCGTCGTTCTCCGACATCGACCGGACGACGGCCTCACTGATCTCGCTCGGGACGTACCCGGTGTCCCTCAACGGCATCCGGCTGCAACGCGTGGCCGACCTGATGCACAACTCCGGCATGCTCGGCGCGCGGCTCGACGTGCAGTCGATGGTGGCGCGGCCCTAGATGTTCTCCCCGGTCGGCCTCAGGCACACGGTGCGCTCGGGCGGTCCGGTGTAGTGCAGGGCGGTGTCGTCCGACGAACAGGTGTACTCCGTCGAGCCCCGCATCACCGTCGCGCGCGCCTCCGCACTGATGTCACTGCAGCGGACCTTCGCGATCCGCGTCTCGTGCACGACGTCGCGCAGGCAGTCCCCGCTTTCGACGTTCAACGCGAGACAGAGCGTCTTTTCCGCCCTCTTGCTCGACGAACCCCCGTACAGCTCGAACTGGATGTAGTCGGCGCTACGGCAGTCCGACGAGCCCGTCCGCACCTCGTCGACCCGGAAGGTCGCGCGATCCGACGAGCAGCTGGCCGTCGTGTAGCTCTGGTTGCCGCCCGCCTCGTCGGTCAGATACAGGCATTTGCCCGCCTCGACCTTGGTGAACCGGCTCGACTGCGAGATCCCGAAGGCGAACAGGCTCCCCAGGCCCAGCGCGGCGACGACGCCCAGCACGATCGAGGCCTTGGCCAGCACGCTCAGCGGCGGCGGCTTGGGGAACGGTGTCGGCGGTACCGCCTCCGGCATCGACGGCAGCGGCGCGGGCGCGTTATACGGGTCGTACTCGGGCATCCCGCCGGTCGGTGTAGTCGTCAAGGTCCCCTCCAGTCACCTTCCGCACATCCTTCCACCAGCGGTGCCGCGGCGGGAGCCGGTGTGGCCGGAACGTATAAAGGAGGATGTGACCGATGGCCCGCTGATCGTCCAATCCGACAAGACCGTGCTCCTCGAGGTCGACAACAGCCAGGCCGACGACGCGCGGATCGCCATCGCGCCGTTCGCCGAACTGGAACGCGCGCCCGAGCACGTCCACACCTACCGGATCACGCCACTGGCGTTGTGGAACGCCCGCGCGGCGGGCCACGACGCCGAACAGGTCGTCGACGCGCTGACGACGTACTCGCGCTTCCCCGTCCCCCAGCCGCTGCTCATCGACATCGTGGACACGATGGGCCGGTTCGGGCGGCTGCAGATCGCGAACCACCCGGCGCACGGCCTGGTGATGTCGACCATCGACCGCGCGGTGCTGGAGGAGATCCTCCGGCACAAGAAGATCAGCCCGATGCTGGGCGCGCGCATCGACGAGGACACCGTCATCGTGCACCCGTCCGAACGCGGGCGGCTCAAGCAAGCGCTGCTGAAGGTCGGCTGGCCCGCGGAGGACCTCGCCGGTTACGTCGACGGCGAGGCGCACCCGATCGACCTCGCCGAGGTCGACTGGGAGCTGCGCGACTACCAGCGCAAGGCCGCCGAGGCGTTCTGGGCGGGCGGGTCCGGCGTCGTCGTGCTGCCGTGCGGCGCGGGCAAGACGCTGGTCGGCGCCGCGGCCATGGCGCACGCGAAGGCGACCACGCTGATCCTGGTGACCAACACCGTCGCCGGACGGCAGTGGAAGCGGGAGCTGGTCGCGCGGACGTCGCTCACCGAGGAGGAGATCGGCGAGTACTCCGGGGAGAAGAAGGAGATCCGGCCGGTCACCATCGCCACGTACCAGGTGGTCACGCGCAAGACCAAGGGCGAGTACAAGCATCTGGACCTGTTCGATTCGCGGGACTGGGGCCTGGTCGTCTACGACGAGGTCCACCTGCTGCCCGCGCCGGTGTTCCGGATGACCGCGGACCTGCAGTCGCGGCGGCGGCTCGGGCTGACCGCGACCCTGGTGCGCGAGGACGGGCGCGAGGGCGACGTGTTCTCGCTGATCGGCCCGAAGCGATACGACGTCCCGTGGCGCGACATCGAGGCGCAGGGCTGGATCGCGCCGGCGGAATGCACCGAGGTCCGGGTGACGCTGACCGACGCCGAGAGGCTCGCGTACGCGACCGCAGAGGCCGAGGAGCGATACAAGCTGGCGGCGACCGCGGACACCAAGACCAAGGTGATCAAATCGCTGGTCGACCGGCATCCCGGCGAGCCGACGCTGGTCATCGGGGCCTATCTCGACCAGCTGGAGATGATCGGCGACGAACTCGACGCCCCGGTGATCCAGGGCGCGACACGGAACAAGGAACGCGAGGAACTGTTCGACGCGTTCCGGCGCGGGGAGATCAGGACGCTGGTCGTTTCGAAGGTCGCGAACTTCTCGATCGACCTGCCGGAGGCGTCGGTCGCGATCCAGATCTCCGGCACGTTCGGCTCGCGGCAGGAAGAGGCGCAGCGGCTCGGGCGGCTGCTGCGGCCCAAGGGCGACGGACGGCAGGCGCATTTCTACTCGGTCGTCTCGCGGGACACCGTCGACACGGAGTACGCGGCGCACCGGCAGCGGTTCCTGGCGGAACAGGGGTACGCGTACCGGATCGTGGACGCGGACGACCTGCTGCGCCCGATGTAGGTCTTGCAGTCCTCGGCCCGGGTGCCGCCGCCGCGCTTTTCTCTTGAAGGCCGTGCCGCTCTCGTCCCAGGTACACCAGCAACCACAGCAGCCGCAGCGGCCGCGCGTGAAGGACCCCTTCCCTCGGCTCAGCCGAGGAAACTCGACCTTCACACCTTGCCGATCGTGGACGCGGACGACCTGCTGCGCCCGATGTAAGTACATGAAGGCCCCCTTCCTTGCGCTAGGCGCAAGGAAGGGGGCCTTCATGTACGTCCGGCTGCTGGCGACGGGGTAGCGAAGGCCTCCTTCACTACCTTGAGGGTAGGCAGGAGCCCTTCACGGCACGGCGATCCTGCGCCGACGCGTTGCGAAAGCCACTTTCGCAACCTTCAACGTTGCGAAAGTGGCTTTCGCAACAGCACCTTCACCACCCCGGCATGTCCACTGTGGACAGATCCTGTGGCCACTGTGACACCAGGGGCGCGTGAGGCACCGGTAGCGAGATCCCGCAAACGGGGTATCGAAAACTGTCGGTGCTTCGAACTAGTGTTCGGGTAGAGTCGACCGAACACCAGTTCGAGGGGAAGCCGATGACGATCGCACCGTTCCGTCCGGGTACGCCGCCCGTCCAGACCCTGCCGCCCGGCCGGTGGCACGGCCGGATCTGGGTTTCGGATCTGCCGCTGGCCAGGCCGGAGCGCTACACCGGCTGTGTCGCCGAGTTCGACCGCTCCGGTCTGTGGCCGGTGCTGATCCCGCACGACCAGCGCTTCGCTGCCAACGGCGAGGACTGGATCGACGACCGCGGCAGGCTCGCCCCCGCCGACCACCGGATCGCCTCGGTGGATCCGGCCGAGGTGCTGGCCCGCTGGTGGGACACGTCGTGCTGCGACGGCGCCTGCCTTCGCCCGTTCGGCGCGAAGTTCCCCGGGCTCGCCCGCCGTCCGTCGCGCCGGGCGGATCCGCTGGCCGAGGCCGGCAACACCGGCTCGATCCTGGCCGCGCGCGGGCCGCATCGGCTGGCGCTGGTGCAGACGGAGCGGCCCGCCGACATCCCGGCGATCCTCGGCTGGACGGGCATGATCAAGGCGACCGACCAGGTCCACGAGCTGTCCGCCGTCCTGCGCAGCTGGGAAGACCGTTTCGGCGCGACGCTCACGGTGCTGGGCTTCGACTCGATGGAGCTGTCGGTGGCCGCGCCACCGCGCACCCAGGGCCGCGCGCTCACCGTCGCCGCCGAGCACCGGGCGTTCTGCCTGCCCTCGTTCGCCGGTCAGCCGGGCAATCTCCGCGAGTTCGCCGCCGGCCTGGTCCAGACCCGGAGGTGGCGGTTCTCGTGGGCGTGAGCGGGCGTTTGCACCGGCCGGAGAGGGGGAATCAGGGCGACACGGGAAGGCGGTGATCGACGTCGCGGAGCTGAGGATCGGCACTTCGGGCTGGCGCTACCCACCGTGGCGCGGGGACTTCTACCCTCGCGGCCTGGTGCAGCGGCGCGAGCTGGAGTACCTGTCGTCCCGAATGAACTCCGCCGAGATCAACGGCTCGTTCTACTCGCTGCAGCGTCCCGAGCGGTACCGGGCGTGGGCCGAGGAGACACCGGACGACTTCGTCTTCGCCGTCAAGGGCGGCCGCTTCATCACGCATATGAAGCAGCTGCGTGACGTCGAGGCGCCGCTGGCGAACTTCTTCGCGTCCGGCGTGCTGGCGCTCGGCCGGAAACTGGGGCCGTTCCTCTGGCAGCTGCCGCCGCGGCTGGCGTTCGACGCCGAGCGCGTCGAGTCCTTCTTCAAGCTGCTGCCGCGCACCAGTGACGCCGCCGCCAAGCTCGCGGGCAAGCACGACGACAAGCTGAAGGCCGAGCCGCACACCGATCCGAAGCCTCGCCGGAAGCTCCGGCACGCCGTCGAAGTACGGCATCCGAGCTTCGCCGAGCCCGAGAGCCTCGAACTGTTCCGGAAGCACGGCATCGCCCTCGTGGTCGCCGACACCGCGGGCAAGTTCCCGTTCATCGACGAGATGACGAGCGACGAGTTCGCATACGTCCGCTTGCACGGCGCCGAGGAACTGTACGTCAGCGGGTACAGCGACAAGGCCTTGAAGAAGTGGGCCCGGAAGATCGAAGGCTGGGGCCGCGACGCGTACGTCTATTTCGACAACGACGTCAAGGTCGAGGCGCCGAAGAACGCGATCACCCTCGCGAAACTGCTGGCTTGACCCGCGCACGCTGCACAGTCAGCGCTCAGTGAGCGGTGTCCTGTTAGGTGACGTGTGCGGGCACGGGCGTACTCGCGTGCTGCGGCTGGGGGTCGGCACGCCGGGCGCCCGTGCCTCACTCCGCCTTGGCCGCTTCGCCGACGAGTGAGGCCAGCTTGGTCCGGACGTCTTCGGCGTCGGGATGCGAAAGCTCGGTCAGCACCCGGACCGAACGCAGCCAGCATTCCCGCGCCGACGAGGGATCACCGAGCCGCAGATGGATTCCGCCGAGCTGGGCCAACACGTCGGCCGCCTCGTAGAGCTCGCCGTGGGCGAAGAACATCTCGACGGCGCGCCGCATACTGGCGATGCCCTCGTCGCCGCGGCCGAGCCCGACCAGCGCGGTCCCCTTGGTGTGCAGGGTGAAGCGGGCTTCGTCGGGGAGCCCGTGCGCCTCCAGCGCCAGGGCCTGGTCGGCGAAGTCGAGTGCCTGCTGGAAGCGGCCCGCCTGAGTGCAGATGTCGCCGAGGGCCTGCAACGCGCTGGCCTCCATGCCGGCGCCGACGTTGCTCTCCCGGATCAGCCGCAACGCCCGTGTCCCGTATTCCCACCCGGTTTCGGGATCCTGGCTGGCCAGCGTGAGGTTGTAGAGGGCCCGCGCCTCGCCCTGCCGGTCGCCGACCTGGCGTTGCAGTTCGACGACCTGCTTCAGGTAGGCGATGCTGTCGTCGTACTGACGGGCGACCCCGCAGGCCACGCCGAGCCCGCTGAGGATGGCGGCCTCGCCGGAGCGATCCCCCAGGTCGCGAGCGGCGCGGAGCGCCACCCCGAACACCGAACGCCAGTCCTCCAGCCGTGCCCGCACGATGAAGTACGACTGCAGCAGCCACGCCAGCTGCCAGCACTCCCGGTACCGCCGCTCCCGGTACGCGACGTTCACCGCGGCGATGAGGTTTCCCGCCTCCTCGTCGAACCAGTCGAGCGCCTGCTCGTAATGCCCGAACCTGAGGCCGTCGCCGTCGAACCGCTCGGGTTCGACGAGCCGGTAGTGCCGTTCCGGGCGCAGGAGCCTCGACGCGTTCAACGCCGAGGCCAGGGAGGCGTGGAGCAGTCTGTCGAGTACGGCCGTCCGCGCTTCGGACCCGTCGATCTTCGCCGACAGCTCGGCCGCGTACGCGCGGATCAGGTCGTGGAACTGGTAGCGGCCGGGCTTGGACCGCGCGATCAGGTGCGCGGACGCGAGTTTCGCCAGATCTTCTTGCGCTTCGGCGATGTCCACCCCGGCCACCGCCGCGGCCGCGGGCAGGCTGAAGTCACCGCCGGTGGGCAGGCCGAGCAGCCGCAGCAGGCGTGCGGCGCGTTCGTCGAGCGCCCGGTACGAGTACGAGAAGACGGCCCGGATGTTCGTCTCGTCGCCGTCGGCGAGGTCGAACGAGCCCAGCCGGTCCTGTTCGGCTTCCAGCAGCCGGACGAACTCCCGCAATCCGAGGTCCGGGAACTGCGCCGCCCGCACCGCGAGGATCCGGATGGCCAGCGGCAGCCCGCCGCAGTACCGGACGAATCGTTCGGTGGCATCGGGATCTTCGGCGACCCGGTCCAGCCCGATCGTCGACGCGAGGAGCGCGATCGCGTCCTCGTCCGGCAGTTCCTCCAGCGCGACGCGCCGAGCGCCGTGGGTCGCGACGAGTGCCCGCAGCTGCCATCGGCTGGTCACCAGCACCAGGCAGCCGGGGCCGGGCAGCAACGGTCTGATCTGCTCGGTGCTCCCCGCGTTGTCGAGCAGGATCAGCATCCGGCGGCCGGCGCTGTAGGAGCGCCACGTGGCCGCGCGCCCGTCGACGTCGGCGGGGATCCGGTCGGCGGGGACGCCGAGGGAAACGAGCATGGTTTCGAGCGCGGCGGCGGCTTCGACCGGTTCACCGGGGCCGTAGCCGCGCAGGTTGAGATACACCTGTCCGCCGGGGAAGCGGTCCCCGACCTCGTGCGCGAAGTGGACGGCGAGGGTCGTCTTGCCGATACCGCCCATCCCCTCGATCGACGCGATGGGCGTCGAGCGCTCGGTGTCCAGCGCCTCCGGGACGAGGCCGTGCAACGCCTTGAGGTCGCGTTGGCGGCCGGAGAACACCCGCAGATCGGCGGGGAGCTGACGGGGGATCAAGGGTTCGGCGCCGAGCCGGTACCGCGTCAGCCCCGAGTCCAATGTGGTCTCGACGGACTCTTCACCGGTGAGGATGGCCTGGTGCGCCCGCCGCAGCGACGCGCCGGGGTCGAGGCCGAGTTCTTCGGCCAGGACCGCGCCGATCCGGCGGTAGACGTCCAGCGCCTCGGCCTGCCTGCCGGAGCGGTAGAGCGCGATCATCAGCTGTTCGTGCAGCCGCTCCCGCAGCGGGTGTTCGCGGCACAACCTGGTCAGCTCGGGAACGACGGTGGCGTGCTCGCCGAGGGCGATGAGCGCGTCGGCCCACTGCTCGCGCACGCGTAACCGCTCTTCGCCCAGCTGGTCGGCTTCGTCCCGAAGCAGCGCTTCGGAGTGGACGTTCTGCAACGCCGGGCCACGCCACTCGGCCAGCGCGGCGGCGAACCGGTCCGCGGCCACACGCAGGTCACCGTCCCGCGCGGCCTCCGTCCCGGCCGCGGCGAGTGACCGGAACCGGGCGAGGTCGAGCAGCTTCTCGTCGAGTTCGAGCAGGTAGCCGCCGCGTTCGGTGCGGATGGCGACCTCGTCGCCGAGGGCGCGCCGGACCCGCAGGACGTAGGTCTGCAGTGCTCCCTTCGACCGCCGCTGGTCGTCCGGCCACAGCCAGCGGCCCAGTTCCTCGACCGGCACCACCGTGTTCGCGCGCAGCAACAGGCCTGCCAGCACGATGAGCGGCCTGCTGCCGCCCAAGGGCACCGGCAGCCCGTCCGCCGTGACCTCCGTGGGCCCCAGCACGCGAAAGTCGAGTGCCACGTCGCTCATTCTGTCGGGAACCCGGACAAACGGCACGTGATTCCCGCGGTGGCATGATCGGTGCCGATGGACGTCTACGCGATCCCCCTGCGCACGCGGTTCCGCGGCATCACCGTCCGTGAAGGACTGCTGATCCGCGGCGAAGCGGGCTGGGGCGAATTCTGCCCGTTCTCCGACTACTCCGACGCCGAGAGCGCGCCGTGGCTGGCGTCCGCGCTGGAGGCGAGCGAGCGCGGCTGGCCGTCGCCGGTACGGGAGAGCGTCGAGGTGAACGCGACCGTCCCGGTGGTGTCCCCGGACAAGGCGTACGACCTCGTGTCCGCGTCGGGCTGCCGCACGGCGAAGGTGAAGGTCGCCGACCCACGGGTGAGCCTCGCCGAGGACTGCGCCCGGGTGGAGGCGGTGCGGTCGGCGCTGGGCCCGCGGGGCGCGGTCCGCGTCGACGCGAACATGGCCTGGGACGTGGACACCGCGGTCAAGGCCATCGGTGAACTGGACCGCGCGGCGGGCGGGCTGGAATACGTCGAGCAGCCGTGCCCGTCGATCGAGGAACTCGCCGACGTCCGGCGCCGGGTCGGCGTGCGGATCGCCGCGGACGAATCCATCCGCCGGGCCGAGGATCCGCTCAAGGTGGCCGTGGCGGGGGCGGCCGACGTCGCCGTGCTGAAGGTCGCGCCGCTGGGCGGGGTCCGGCGCGCGCTGGAGGTCGCCGAGGCGTGCGGGCTGCCGTGCGTGGTGTCGTCCGCCGTCGAGACGAGCGTCGGCCTCGCCGCCGGGCTGGCCCTCGCGGGCGCACTGCCCACATTGGACTTCGCTTGTGGCCTGGGCACGATGTCCTTGCTGACGGGGGACGTCTGTGGCGAATCACTGTCCCCTGTGGACGGACGACTGCCGGTGCCGCTTCAGGCTCCCGCACCCGACCTGTTCGCCGCACACGCCGCCGGCCCGGACGTCCGGGCAGCCTGGGAGGCCCGGCTCACCCGCGTCCGCACCCACCTCCCGACGCCATGAACGCGTCGTTCCTCGCGACTTTCGCGAGGAACGACGCGTTCATCGGGTTCAGCTGCAGTGCTCGAAAGGCGATTCGTAGGTGTTGGAACCCGCCGAGCCGCCCCACCGGACGCACTTCGCGCCGGCGGCCGCGCTCACCGGGCCCGCGTAGTACTCGAAGCTGCCGGAATCGGTCTTCCTCGCCGAGCCTTGGACTTCGAGGAAGGCGGAAACCGCGCTGCCCGTCCCGACCGAGGTGGCCTTGATGGTGGTGACGCAGTTGTTCTGGTTCGCGGAGTTGTACAGCAGGTAAGCGGTCGCGGCGCTGCCGAGCGCCTGCGAGTCGATCACCTTGTAGCCGTCGCCGCAGACCTCGACGGCGTCGTACGGGTTGGGATTCCCGTTGCCGCTGCAGGTGTTCTTCGAGGTCACGTTCGCGTTGGGGTAGCCGAACCGCACGCCGTTGAAGTACGCGGGCTGGATGTTGCTCGGCCACGACGAGTCGTTGGTGCGGACCTCGTAGTGCAGGTGCGGGCTGATGTTGTTGCCCGGCTTGGAGGTGTTGCCGACCTCACCGATCTTCTGCCCCTGCGCGACCTGCGCGTTGAGCGCGACCGAGCGGACCTTCAGGTGCGCGTAGTAGGTCGACCACCCCCCACCGTGGTCGATCTTCACCAGGTTGCCGAACCCGTTGTCCGAACCCTGGTGCGCCGAGATGACGACCTTGCCCGCCGCCGCGGCGACCACGGTGTCACCGAGGTCCGCACCCGCGGAGCTGCCGCGGTTGAAGTCGATCTCGTACGCCCGGTGCGCGCTGCTGTTGTCGTTGTCGCCGTTCCACACCTGGTTGCAGGGGAACGGGAGCTGGAAGTTGGGACGCGGTCCGACGGCGGCCTCGGCCGACGTCGCGGTGATCGCCAGCCCGGCCATGCCCAGCAAGGCGGTGGCGGCCGCCGTGACCACTCGTCTGAATCTCATCGGTTGTCCTTTCTCGGCGTTTCGCGAGAAGCGTCCCGAAAGGCCGTACAAGCGAGATACAAACGACCACGAGCCCTCCTGGCCGAGGGGACCAGGAGGACTCGTGCCGCCTCCGCACCGGGACCGTCCGCGTCTTCCCCGCCCCGGCGCGGGTGTCTCAGCCGACCCGCTCGATGGTGGCCCGGCGGATCAGGAACTTCCCGGGTTCGCGGACCTGTTCGAAGGCCGCGTTGTTCAGCAGCGCGCAACTGCCGGAAACACCGGTGACCTCGACGGTCGTGGACTTGTCGTTGTCCAGGTTCGTCACCTTCAGCTTGGTGCCCGCCGGGAATTCGCTGCTGGACGCCGCGGGCGCACCGCCCTCGCCGGACAGCGTCACCGTGGAGCCCTGACAGACGACTTCCCCTGCCGCCTGCTCGACGGCCTCACCCGCCATGGCGTCGTCCTGCTCCTGCTTCACGGCGTCGGCCTGTACGTCCTCGGTGCACCCCGCGGCTTCGCGACGCTGCTGGATGAGGTCGACGACGGCCTGCCGGTTCGCGATCCGCGCCGCGGACTGCGCGTCCGGATCCGCCTGCTGGCCCGCGATGAAGTTCAGGTTGTTCCGCAGGGCGGTGTCCAGTCCCTGGCAGCTTTCCGCGGCCTGCCCGTCCGGAGTGCTGATCGCGAACATCGCCGCGGCGATGGCGGCCACGCCGAGAACGGACGCGATGCCGATCGTCGCACGCTTGCGGTGTTTCCCGGCACTGTTCATCATCGGTGCTTCCTCCGGTCTGGTTCCTCCTCACCCACATCCAGGGATACGGCCGGGTAACGGAAGTGGTTCAAACCGATTTCAGCCGAGCCAGGGTTTCGCGATCCGCGCGTAGGTGCCGTCGTTGAGCGCGAGATGCAGCCACTGGTCGGCCCACTCCTTGAACACGATGTCGCGCGGCATCAGGTACGCCTTCTCCGAAAAGGTGAACGGCTCGTCGGGATGCACCGCGCACAGCCGCGGGTTCTGCTTTGCCTGCCAACGGGTTTCGGTCGCGTCGGTGATCATCAGATCGGCCCGGCCCGCCAGGATCTCGGCGAAGATCGTGTTGTTGTCCGGATGCCGCACGATGGTCGCGCGCTTGAGATTGGCGTCGGCGAACTGTTCGTTGGTACCACCCGGATTCACGATCGCCCGGACGCCCGGCTGGTCGATCTGCTCCAGCGTCTGGAACCGTTTTTCGTTCTCGCACAAGGTGATCGGCGTCTTGCCATCCCGGAGATAGGGAACGGTGTAGAACCCCTTCTTCGCGCGGTCCAGCGTCACCGACACCCCGCCCATCGCCAGATCGCATTTCCGCCCGACGTCGTCGGCGATCGCCTTCCAGGTGGTCTGGACCAGCTGGAGCCGGACGCCGAGCCGCTTCGCGAGGTCGCCCGCGAGGTCGATGTCGATCCCGCTCCACGCGCCCGCCGCGTCGCGATGGGTGAACGGGCGATAGTCGCCCGTCGAACACACGCGGATCTCGCCGCGAGCCTGGACGAGGTCGAGCCTGTTCTGCGCGCCATGACCTTCGGGCGCGGCGCCGGCCGTGCCGATTCCCAGCACGGTCAGCACCGCGACCCCGAACGTGAGCACTTTCGCTTTGATCGTCATCAAGGCATTTTCCACGCCCGGAGGTAGGCCTGCACGAGCCAAGCGTCGACCCAGGCGGTGTCGGGCTCCTCCGGCAGCGGCGACGCCCCGCGCACGAGTTCGCCGAGACGGCTCTCGAGGGACTCGGCCGCTTCCAAGGCTTCCTCGCGGGTTTTCTCGCCCTGCCTCAGATCGCGGAGCCAGCCGAGCCACGGTTCGGGGACCGGCAACGTGATCCGCCCGGTCTCCAGCAGCTCCACGCCCTGGACGCCGAGGCGCACCATGTGCATGGCGAACTTCGTGTCGAAGCCGTACTTCTCGATCAGCTCCGGCCGCCCGGCCTTGCCACGCAGCCCCAGCATCCGCTCGCGCTGCGCACGGGAGTAGCCGAGGAACCGCAGGCCCGCACGGCGCGAGACGATCCGGTGCGCGTTCTCGCGCAGTTCGGCACCGAGCTCGTCGATCGCCACGATCTCGGCCTCGGGCGCGAACAGCGGCAGCAGCACGGTCGGGTTCCCGTTGAGCACGAGCCGCAGCCATTTGCGCAACGAGTAGACGATCAGGTCGAGATCGCCGGGACCGGACCGGACGCCTTCGGGCTGCGTGCGGAAGATGTACTGCTCGAACCGCTTCAGGCCGATGACGTGGTCCGGCGGCTCGACGCAGATGCCGAGTTCGTCGCGGTCGTCCTGGCCGAGCACGGCGGTGCCGTGCAGACCGGAACCGACCTGGCACCGCAGGATGGTGCCCTGCTCGGCGATGGCGGCGAATTCGGGGCTGTCGTGTTTCACCGGAGAAGTCGTACCAGCGCGAGCTTTCCCGGGGCATCCGGTTTTCGGCCCCTCAGGGTCGGATTCCAGGGTCGGCTCGGGGCCGTTCCCCGATGCGCCGGGGGCCGTTCCGGAACGAGCATGGAGCCATGACCAACAGCGTGTACACCCCCCAGGCCACCAAGAAGCTCTACCGCAGCCGCACCGACAAGATGGTCGCGGGCGTCGCCGGCGGCTGGGCCGCCTACCTCGGCGTCGACGCCGCGATCCTGCGCATCGCGCTCGTGGCGGGCGTCTTCTTCACCGCCGGCTTCGCGATCCCGCTCTACGCCGCCGCTTGGCTCTTGACCCCGGAACAGCCCGGCGAATCCTGACGGGGCGGACGCCGCGCGCAGGGGGCGCGGCGTCCGAAGGGGCAGGGGGACAGAGGAAAGGCCCGGGCATGGGGATGCCCGGGCCTTTCCTTTCGCCGTAACTCGCGTGACTGAGGCCGTAACTCGCGTGTCCAGAGGCGTAACTCGCGTGATCGGAGCCGTATCACGCCCGGTTGGCGAGTTACGGCTCCAATCACGCGAGTTACGGCCCCAAACACGCGAGTTACGGGAACGAGGCAAAGGAAAAGCCCGGACGCGCGAGGCGCGTCCGGGCTTTCCGGTGGTGCTACAGGCTCGAACTCAGAAGTCCATGCCGCCCATGCCACCGGACGGGTCGGCGGGAGCGGCCGAGGCCTTCTCCGGCTTGTCCGCCACGACGGCTTCGGTGGTCAGGAACAGCGCCGCGATGGAAGCGGCGTTCTGGAGCGCGGAGCGGGTGACCTTCGTGGGGTCCGGCACGCCGGCGGCGAGCAGGTCCTCGTAGACACCGGTGGCGGCGTTGAGGCCGTGGCCCTGCGGGAGGGACTTGACCTTCTCCGCCACGACGCCGCCTTCGAGGCCGGCGTTGATCGCGATCTGCTTGAGCGGCGCCTCGACGGCGACCTTGACGATGTTGGCACCAGTGGCCTCGTCGCCCTCGAGCTTCAGACCGGCGAAGGCGGCCTCGGCGGCCTGGATGAGAGCGACGCCACCACCGGCGACGATGCCCTCTTCGACGGCGGCCTTGGCGTTGCGCACCGCGTCCTCGATGCGGTGCTTGCGCTCCTTCAGCTCGACCTCGGTGGCGGCACCGGCCTTGATGACGGCCACGCCGCCGGCCAGCTTCGCCAGCCGCTCCTGCAGCTTCTCGCGGTCGTAGTCCGAGTCCGAGTTGTCGATCTCGGCGCGGATCTGGTTGACGCGACCCTGGATCTGGTCGGCGTCGCCCGCACCCTCGACGATGGTGGTCTCGTCCTTGGTGATGACGGCCTTGCGCGCCTTGCCCAGCAGGGAAAGGTCCGCGTTCTCCAGCTTGAGGCCGACGTCCTCGGAGATGACCTGGCCACCGGTCAGGATCGCGATGTCCTGCAGGATCGCCTTGCGGCGGTCACCGAAGCCCGGGGCCTTGACGGCGACGGACTTGAAGGTGCCACGCATCTTGTTGACGATGAGGGTGGCCAGGGCCTCGCCCTCGACGTCCTCGGCGATGATCAGCAGCGGCTTGCCGGACTGGATGACCTTCTCCAGCAGCGGCAGGACGTCCTTGACGGTGGAGATCTTGGAACCGAAGAGGAGGACGTACGGGTCCTCGAGCTCGGCTTCCTGACGCTCCGGGTCGGTCACGAAGTAACCGGAGATGTAGCCCTTGTCGAAGCGCATACCCTCGGTGAGCTCGAGCTCGAGCCCGAAGGTGTTGCTCTCCTCGACGGTGACGACGCCTTCCTTGCCGACCTTGTCCAGCGCCTCGGCGATGAGCTCACCGATGGTGCGGTCCGCGGCGGAGATCGACGCGGTGGCGGCGATCTGCTCCTTGGTCTCGATCTGGACGGCGGCCTTGTGCAGCTGCTCGGTGATGGCCTCGACGGCCGCCTCGATGCCGCGCTTCAGGCTGATGGGGTCGGCCCCGGCGGCGACGTTGCGCAGACCCTCGCGGACGAGAGCCTGGGCGAGCACGGTGGCGGTGGTGGTGCCGTCACCCGCGACGTCGTCGGTCTTCTTGGCAACTTCCTTGACGAGCTCGGCCCCGATCTTCTCCCACGGGTCCTCGAGCTCGATCTCCTTGGCGATGGAGACACCGTCGTTGGTGATCGTCGGCGCGCCCCACTTCTTTTCGAGCACGACGTTCCGGCCCCGCGGGCCGAGGGTCACCTTGACGGCTTCGGCGAGGGTGTTCAAGCCGCGCTCAAGACCGCGGCGGGCGTCCTCGTCGAACGCGATCAGTTTGGCCATTGCGGTGTGGTCCTCCGGTATTGGGCGCCGCCGCACGCCTACTACAGCGCGGCGGCAGGACTCTTCCTCGGCCAGGCTCGGTGCCCGCGACGGACGACCCACCCGATCAAGGGTGCGGCCTCACCGTCCCGACCTTCAGGCGAGCGATCGGTGACCGCTCTGCCTGGCACTCGACGGCGTCGAGTGCCAATGTCGTGTTTAGCACTCTCCAGGGGAGAGTGCAAGAACCGCAGGTCAGCGCGGTGGTATTCAGTTGCTCGGCTTGATCGAGATCGACGACGGTGGCGGCTTCAGGGACGAGCCGGGGGCCTGCGACTGCGAGCCGCCGGGGCCGACCGGGATGTTCGGCGCGGTGGTCTGCGGGCCGTTGCCGCCGCTCGAGTCACCGAAGACGAAGATCGCGGCGACGATCGCGCCCGCGACCACGAGGGCACCGACGATGATCCAGATCCACTTGGCGCCGCCGCCCTTCTTGGGCTGCTGCTGGAAACCGCTCTGCTGCTGCGGCGGGCCGTAGCCGGGCGGCGGCCCCTGCTGGAAGCCACCCTGCTGGAAACCGCCTTGCTGCGGCGGCGGGCCGTAACCCGGAGGCGGCCCCTGCTGGAAACCGCCCTGCTGGTAGCCACCCTGCTGCGGGGGCGGGCCGTACCCGGGCGGCGGGCCCTGCTGGGGCGGGGGACCCTGCGGTCCCGGTCCCTGCTGGCCGTAGCCGGGCTGCTGTCCTCCGTACGGGTGCACGGGGCCCCCCTCTCCCTGTGGCGGCGTGTTCTGCCTTGGCGCCTGCTGGGGCGCGGTCTGCTGGACCGGCGCCGCGGCCCCTGGCGGGCCGGGAGGCTCGTTCGAAGTCGCGAGCGGACCGAGCGCGCGCCTGGCGGCCGCGATCATCTCAACACAGTTGGGGTAGCGCTCGGCGGGATTCTTCGCCATTCCCTTCCGGACGACCTCGTCGATCCCGCCCGGCAGGCCGACGATCCGCGAGATGGCCGGGGGCTCGCCGTTCAGGTGCCCCTTGATGACCGTCTGCACGTCGCCCTTGAAGGGCGGGCTGCCGGTCAGGCAGGCGTAGAGGACGCAGGTGAGCGCGTACTGGTCGGTGCGGCCGTCGAGCGGCTCGCCGCGCAGGTGCTCGGGGGCCGCGTACGTCGGCGAACCGAGGAAGTCGCCGCCGCGGGTCCGGTGTCCGGTGGCGCCGCGGCGCGTCAGGCCGAAGTCGGCGACGTAGACGTGCTCGCGCGAGGTCTCCTTGCTGGTGACCAGGACATTCGCCGGTTTGACGTCGAGGTGCACGAGACCCCGGTTGTGCAGGGTGTCGAGCGCGTCGGCGACCTGGTCGAGCATGTTGAGCGCGCGGGCGGGCGCGATCGGGCCGCCGGAGATCAGGCCGGCGAGGTCGCCGCCGTCGACCATCCGCATGGCGATGTAGAGCATGCCTTCGAGCTCGCCGAAGTCGTACAAGGGCACGACGTTGGCATGGTCGATCGCGGACGTGTTCCGCGCCTCGTCGACGAAGCGCTCGCGGAACTCGGCGTCGGCGCCCAGGTGATCACCGATGACCTTCAGTGCCACCTTGCGTCCGAGCCGCACGTCCGTGGCCTTGTAGGTCACGCTCATGCCGCCCTTGCCGAGCACTCCGTCGATGCGGTAGTTGCCCAGCCGGCGACCGGTCAGGTCCCCCGACTCATCGCCTGTCACGCAGCGCAGCCTAACGCGCCAGTTCCGGAGGCCGCCGGGGGTCGGCCGAAGTCCTCTTAAGAGACCTTGCGGACGTCCGCCGCCTGACTCCGCCCATCACGGCCGGACTGGACTTCGAATTCCACGCGATCACCCTCGTCGAGCGTCCGGAATCCGTCGGCCTGAATGGCCGAGTAGTGGACGAAGACATCGGGCCCTTCGGTGGATTCGATGAATCCGTAGCCCTTTTCCGAGTTGAACCACTTGACGGTGCCGACTGCCACGGCGCACTCCCTCAGCACAGGATCCGACGGCCTTCTCTGCCCCGGCCGGCGGTTTCGAGTGCAGTTCACGCTACCCGAATTACCGGCGTCGGCAATGCTCAATTCGTCCGAAGGTCATCCGCGGGAAAGCCGCCTATTGCGCGCTTGCACAAGGACGCGTCCTGGTCCCGCGAAGTCCAGCGCGAGCCCTTCGCCGGTGCGGACCGACTGCGGGCCGGACGGGTCGACCGCGCGGAGACGGCACTGCACGGTGTCCGGGTAGGCCAGCAGGAAGTCCGGCCGGACGGTGACGAGCTCGCCCGCGGTGAGTTCGAAGGCGTCGACCGGGCCCTGCGCGGCCAGTACGAGCGGCCCGGTTCCGCTGTAGTGCTCCAGGAAGCCGGAGTCGGCCCCGAAGAGCGTCCGCAGCGGCGCCCAGCCGGCGTCGTGCCGGACGGTCGCCGGCCGGGCGAGGATCGCCTCCCGGTTCACGCACCAGCCCTCCCCGCCGGTGAATTCCAGCGGATAGACGTCGCCGGCCGTCAGCGGCGCGAAGTCGATCCAACCGCCGCCCTCGGGCGCGTTGAACACCGACGGCGCGCCCTTGCCCGCCCGCGAACCGCCGCGGGAGGGAGCGGTTTCGGTGATGCCGAAACTGCTGGCCAGCATGGTGTCCCCGGCGGCCTGGACGGCCTCGCCGGGGGACAACAGCACTCGTGCGACCCCGAAGTTCGGGGTGTGCCTCGTCTGGACCCGCATGCGCTCAGCGGGAGGGGACCTGGGCGATCACCCAGGCGGACAGCGCCGACGGGTTGCGGGTCTGGGTGAGCAGCTGGCCGGGACCGGCGAAGTCGAAGACGAGGCCTTCACCGCTCTTCATCGACTGGATGACGCCGGTGGCGACCTTGCGGATCTGGTACTGCAGGGTGTCGGCGAACGCGACGACGTGCCCGGTGTCGATGGTGATCACCTCGCCCTGCTGCAGGGTCACCGTCTCCAGCGCGCCGTAGCAGGCCACGACCAGCGGGCCCTGTCCCGTCGCGTGGGTCAGGAAGCCGCCCTCGCCGCCGACGAGGTTCTTGAGCCCGCCCCATTTGGTCTCGGTCTGCACGCCGTGCGACGACGCGAGCCACGAGCCGCGGGTGACGCACCAGCCGGTGCGGCCGTCGAGGTTGATGATCTGCATGTCGCCCGGCAGGTTCGCGGCGACGTCGACCCAGCCGCCGTTCTGCGGGGCGGTGTAGGTGGAGATGAAGAACGACTCGCCGGACAGGAAGGCACGGCCGAGCCCCTTCATGATCCCGCCCTGCGCCTGGGACTGGACCTGCACGCCGTAGCTCGTCGCCATCATCGCGCCCGACTCGACCTGCGCCGGCTCACCCGGGGCGAGCATGAGCCTCGCCACCGCGAACGAGGGCTGGTGACGGATCTGAACCTGCATGTCTTCTTCTCCCCGGTGGTGGTTGTGACGCGCAGAGTCTTGCATGCGACCCCCGACCGAGGAGGATGGTCCGGTGATCTCCGTCGACGCCCACCGGGAGACCGTCACCGGCCTGCTCGGAAACGCCCCTGTCATCCGCCTTCCGCTCGCCTCCGCCGCCGGGCTCGTCCTGGCCGAGGACGTGCGCGCGGGGGTTTCGCTGCCGCCGTTCGACAACTCGGCGATGGACGGTTACGCCGTCCGCGCCGAAGATGTCGCCGAGGCACCGGTGACGCTGCCGGTCGCCGAAGACATCCCCGCGGGCCGGGTCGACATCACGAAGCTGGAGCCGGGCACCGCGCACCGCATCATGACCGGTGCCCCGTTGCCGCCCGGCGCCGACGCGGTGGTGATGGTGGAGCACACGGACGGTGGTGTGACGGATGTCCGGATTCTCCGGACAGTCGTCCCGGGCACGCATATCCGGCGCCGGGGCGAAGACGTCGTCGAGGGCACCGTGGCGCTTTCGGCCGGGACCGTGCTCGGCCCGGCGCAACTGGGCCTCGCGGCGGCCGTCGGGCTCGCCGAGGTTCCCGTGTACCGGCCGCTGAAGGTGCTCGTCGTGTCCACCGGCACCGAACTCGTCGACGCGCCGGAACCGTTGCGGCACGGGCAGATCTACGAGTCGAACAGCATCATGCTGGCGTCGGCGATCCGCGCGCTCGGCTGCGAGGCCGAGGTCGTGCGCAGTGTGGTCGACGACGTGGACGAGTTCCGTTCGGTGATCGAGCCGCGGCTGGCGGACGCGGATCTGCTGGTGACCTCGGGCGGGGTCAGCGCGGGCGCGTACGAAGTGGTGAAGGACGCGCTGACCGGGCAGGGCGTGGAGTTCCGGAAGGTCGCGATGCAGCCGGGCGGGCCGCAGGGTTGCGGACGCTGGGACGGAGTGCCGGTGGTGACGCTGCCGGGCAATCCGGTGAGCGTGCTCGTCTCCTTCGAAGCGTTCCTGCGGCCAGCGCTGCTCTCGGCGATGGGGCACACGGGGGTCGACCGGCAGCAGGTGCGGGCCCGGCTGACCGAGGCGATGACCTCGCCCGCCGGGCGGCGTCAGTTCCGGCGGGGCTTCTACACGCATTCCGAGGGCGAGGTCACCGGGATCGTCGGTCCGCGCGGCGGGCCGGGTTCGCATCTGCTGGCGTCGTTCACGCAGGCGAACTGCCTGATCGTGCTGCCGGAGGACGTGGACTCGGTCGAGCAGGGCGACGAGGTGTCCGTCCTCCTGCTCTGACCTGCGTTTAGCGGGCTAAACGCGATCCGGCGGGAAGTCGCGGCACCGGCCGATCGGCGTGAACAGCAGGGCGAAGACGGCGATCACCTCCAGCCCGGCCATCAGGCCCAGCGTCTGCCGCACACCGGCGATCTCCCCGAGGAGCCCGCCGAGCAGGCCGCCGAGCGCGATCGCGCCGAAGCTGAGCACGGACATGCTCGCGGTGACCCTGCCGAACATCGCCGCCGGGACGTACCGCTGTTTGAAGGTGGCGTTGAGGACGTTCGAACCGACGACGCCGGCGCTGAGCGAGAACCCGGCGGCGGCGAAGAACGCGAGTCCCCAGCCGCCGTTCGCGAGCGGGCCGAGCAGCATCATCAACGCGCCGAAGGCTTCGCACAGCACGAAGGCACGCGCCGTGCCGATCCGCGCGGCGAGTCTTCCCGACAGCGCGGCACCGAAGACGCCGCCCGCGCCGGCGAGCGCGAGCACGAGCCCGGCGGTGCCCTCCCCGACGCCGAGGTCACGGACGAGGAAGACGACCTCGATCGACTGGTAGCCCATCAGCGCGACGTTCGAGATCGCGCCGAAGACCGCCAGGACACGCAGATACGGGTCGCGGACGACGAAATCGAGCCCGTCGCGGATCTCGTCCCGCAGCCGCGAACGCGTCTTCGCCGGGCGCTCGGGCTCGCGGTGGCGGATGGATCGCAGGCACAGCACGGAGATCCCGAAGCTGATCGCGTCGGCGAGCACTCCGGAGACGGCACCGAACCAGTGCGCGAGCAGGCCGGCGAGCCCCGGTCCGCCGATCTGCGCGGCGGATTCGCTGCCCTGCAGCTTTTCATTGGCTTCCTGGAGTTGGTCCTTCTCGACCAGCGAAGGCAAATACGCGCGGTACGCGACGTTGAAGAACACCTTCGCGACGCCGCCGGCCAGGGCGACGACGATGAGCTGGGTCATCGTGAGCAGGCCGAACCAGGCCGCGACCGGAACGCTCAGGAACACCAGCATGGAAATGCCGTTGCACACCAGCATGATCGGGCGTTTCGGCCGTCGGTCGACCCAGGCGCCGGCGGGCAGGCCGATCAGCAGCCACGGCAGCCAGGCGGCCGCGGTCAGCAGCCCGACGGCGAACGTGCTGGCCTGCAGGGTGACCACCGCGACGAGCGGCAACGCGACGACGGCGATGGAACTGCCGAGCACGCTGGTCGTCTCGCCCGTCCACAGCAGCCGGAAATCCCTCGAGCGCAGCAATCCGCCGCGTTCGCGGGTGGTCACGGGCGGGCCGGGACGGCGCGGGTGGCGATGAAGACGGGGCGGCGTTCCTGGCCGTCGTCCGGGATCTCACGGCCGCTGTAGGACTTGATCAGCTCGTGGACCTTTTGTTCGAGTTCGGCCAGTTCGGCGACCGACATCTTCGCCCAGCTGTCGGTGGCGAAGGCGGCGCGATGCCACTCCGCCGGATAGGTCTCGCGTTCGGCGAACCATTGGCGCGCCATGGAAACCTGGCGTTCGAGGGCGAGGGATTCGGCGGCGGCCGCGACCGGGTCGTCGGGGAAGTCCGACGGTGACCAGGAAACCGCGTAGCCGACGCGGCGCCACCAGCGTTCCCGGCGGTCGCGGGCGAGCTCCGGCGCTTCCTCGACCAGGTCGCTGGCGGCCAGCACCTTCAGGTGGTGGCTGACGTTCCCGACCGCCTGCCCGGTCCGCTCGGCGAGCACGGACGCGGTGCACGGGCCGTCGAGGCGGAGGACGTCGAGCAGGCGGCGCCGCAGCGGATGCGACATCGCGGCGAGAACCTTCGAATCGTGGACTTCGTGGACTTCACGGTCGGCCATGACGCACAACAGTAGTTGCACAAGACTTCTTGTACAAGTCTGCTTGTGCAACTGCGGGAAAGGCGTGGGTCGGGGTGGTCGTGAGTGGCGATTCGGGTTCTAAGCCGAATCGCCGCTCACGACCACCCCGGGCGACGGCGCCACCGGGGCAGGCCCGGGCAGCCCACGTAACCTCGATGGCATGGGTTTCTTCTCGTGGATCGTGTTCGGCGCCATCGCCGGCTGGCTGGCCAACGTCGTGGTCGGCGGCCCGGACCGGCGGGGTGGCTGCCTGTTCAGCATCCTGATCGGCGTGCTGGGCGCGGCGCTCGGCGGCTTCATCTACCGGCTCGCCACCGGCACCGAGAGGACCTTCGAGTTCGACTTCCCCAGCTTCGGCGTCGCCATCCTCGGTTCGATCGTGCTGCTCGCCCTGCTGCGATTGGTGCGTGGCTCGGGGCGGAGCGACTCTTATCGCCGATGACCGTTGGTAACGGTTTTCTCGCGATCGGTGATCAAGAGCGTCCGGCGAACTACAGTGGGAGTTTCGCTCAGTTCCAGCGGCCGCGTCCGGTCGCATGTGCCGTCGGGGGGCATATGCGCCCGGACGCGCGTGCTTCGGCGATGACCGAGACGGCGCGGACGGGATCGACGAGCGGAGGCATCGGCGCCGCCGAAATGTCCCTCTTCCAGGCGCGGAACAGCTCGGCGAGTCGCTCGCCTGCGGGGTCCGGACTGGCGGGCATTCGAGGGTCCTCCAGGTCGGTGATCGGCATCAACTACCTAGAGTTATCGCTGATTTCCACCTACCGTTACCGGGATGTGGCCCCGCCCACCCGGCCCGGGGAAACCCTTCCGGGGGAGGCCACGGCCCGGCTCCGGACAGGGCGGTAGCGTGGTGGCTCTTCCTGTCCCGACCCCCCGACACGAACTGCGGTGAACCCGACCAATGAGCGGCAACCGGCCGGAAGCCACTGGTAACCCCCTCGCGCACGCCGTGAAACTCGCCCGCGAGACCGTCCCGCCGATGCACCCGGCCGGCAGGCCGTTCGTGTTCGGCGGTCTCGCCGCGACGCTGGTGCTGCGGAGGTTCTCCAAGCGCCTCGGCGTCGTCGGCGCGCTCGCGACGGCCGCCACGGCCGCGTTCTTCCGTGAGCCGAAGCGCGTCCCGCCCGCCCAGTCCGGCCTCGCGGTCGCGTCGGCGGACGGTCTGGTCTCGTTGATCGAGGAGGCCGTGCCGCCGCCCGAGCTGGGGCTGCCCGCCGAACCGCGGATGCGGGTGAGCGTGTTCCTGTCGGTGTTCGACGTGCACGTCCAGCGGGTTCCGGCGTCGGGCGTGATCGAGCGGGTCGCGTACCGGCCAGGGAAGTTCCTGTCCGCGGACCTGGACAAGGCGAGCGAGGACAACGAGCGCAACTCCGTGCTCATGCGCACCGACGACGGTCACGAGCTCGTCGTGGTGCAGATCGCGGGCCTGGTGGCCCGGCGCATCCTCTGTGAGATCCGCGAGGGTGACAAGGTCGGCGTCGGCGCGACGTACGGCATCATCCGCTTCGGCTCGCGAGTCGACCTGTACCTGCCGCCGGGCAGCAAGGTCCTCGTCTCGAAGGGCCAGCGCACGATCGGCGGCGAGACGCCGATCGCCGAGCTGCCCACGGCGCCGCACCCGGAAGGCTGATCCATGGTCCGCGTGACCACTCCCGGCGTGCGGCTGCTGCCGAACGCCATCACGGTGCTCGCCCTGTGCGCCGGTCTGTCGTCGGTGCAGTTCGCGCTGATCGGCAATTACCCGATGGCGATCGCGTCGATCGGGATCGCCGCGGTGCTCGACAGTCTCGACGGCCGGATCGCGCGGCTGCTGGACGCGACGTCGAAGATGGGGCAGGAGCTCGACTCGCTGTCGGACGGGATCTCGTTCGGTGTCGCGCCCGCGCTGGTGCTGTACGTCTGGCACGCGGAGGGCGAGCGGATCGGCTGGGTGGCGTCGCTGATCTTCGCGGTCTGCATGATCCTGCGGCTGGCGCGGTTCAACACGCTGATCGAGGACACCGAGCAGCCGCCGTACGCGGGCGAGTTCTTCGTCGGTGTGCCCGCGCCCGCCGGTGGTCTGCTGGCGATGCTGCCGCTGATCCTGGAGCTGCAGTTCGGGCAGGGCTGGTGGTCGCACCAGTACGTGGTGTGGGTGTGGACGATCGCCGTGGCCGCGTTGCTGATCAGCCGGATCCCGACGCTGTCACTGAAGACGGTGAAGGCGCCGCCCAAGGCGATCGCGCCACTGTTGGTCGGGGTGGGCCTGCTGGCCGCCGCGATCATCCAGTTCCCGCTGGTGGCGCTGGCGATCGCGTTGATCCTGTACCTGGCGCACATCCCGTACTCGGTGTACCGGCAACGGTGGCTGGCGAACCACCCGGAGGCGTGGATGGCGCCGCCGCGGGAACGGCGCGCGATCCGGCGGCGTTCGAGCCGCCGCCGTCTCGGCCTGCGGCCGCCGCTGCGGCGGGTGGTGGCCGGCGCCGCTCAGCGGGTCCGGCTCCAGCGGGGCGAACAGCACGTCGCGCGGACTCCGCGCACCATCAGCACCGACAAGGACCGGGACAACGGCCGGGGCCCGCGACGCCGCTCGTGGCGCCGGATCGGCCTCCGGAAACGCTGAGCCTGCCAGAACCTCGAGGCAGGCGCGCCTCGGTCACGACCCGAACTGGAAACGGGATCAGATGTCCGGGTTGTCCACAAGTGGGTGAAGCTGTGGACAACTTGGGGATCGCCGGGAACGCAGGGTGTCGCGAAAGCCACTTTCGAGACGTCTCGTGTCCCGAAAGTGGCTTTCGCGACACCCCCCGGCCGACCTGGGCGCGGCTTCTCCCCCGCCGCCCGGCGACCCGCCGGGGAGATCCTGTCCTTCGACCGCTGGGCCCGGTCCGCGTAGATAGGGTGGCGGGGTGAGCGCACCCCAGATCACGCTGACCGTCCGGCACACCCCGTCCGCACTGGACTCCCGCCGCGGCGTCGTCCGGCTGCACCCCGAAGTCCTCGACGCGCTCGGCCTGATGGCCTGGGACGCCGTCCGCGTCACCGGCGCGCGCGTCAGCTCGGCGCTGGCCGCCCCGTCCGACGCGGAGGGGATCCCGGGGGTGATCCTCCTCGACGACGTCACCATGTCGAACCTCGGCGTGACCGAGGGGTCGGAGGTCGTCGTCGCGCCGGCGGAGGTGTCGGCCGCGAAGACGGTCACCGTGGCGGGTTCGCGTATCGCGAGCGTGTCGCTCTCCCCGCACACCCTGCGGCTCGCCCTGATCGGCAAGGTCCTGACCGTCGGCGACGCCGTTTCCCTGCTGCCCCAGGATCTCGCGCCCGCACCGGGCTCGGACGTCTCCGCGGTCCGCGGCCAGCTCTCCCGCGCCATCGGGATGACGTGGACCAACGAGCTGCTCACCGTCACGGCCACCGAGCCGTCGGGGCCGGTCGCCGTCGGACCGTCCACTGTGGTCAGCTGGCGGGATGGCGCCCGCACCGGCGAGGCCGCGCCCGCCGCCGCCCCGGCCCGCGCCGGGACGACGCTGGTGCGCAGCACGCCCTCCACGCCACACGAGGACTTCATCGACGCCGAGATCGTCGAAGACGAGCGGATCGACGAGGCCGCCGAGGAGACCGTGCCGCCGTTGTCGGACCTCGCCGGTTCCGAAGCGGCCGCGCGCAAGCTCGCCGAATGGTTCGACCTGGCCTTCCATCGCCCGGAGCTGCTGGCGAAACTCGGGACGTCGGCGCATCTCGGCGTCTTGCTGTCCGGGCCCGAAGGCGTCGGGAAGGCGACCCTGGTCCGCGCCGTGGCCCAGGCCGAGAAGGTGCGGGTGGTGTCGCTCGCGGCGCCGAACATCGCCGTCCTCGAACCGAGCGTCGCCGCGGCGCGCCTGCGGGAGGCGATCGAGCAGGCCACCCGTGACGAAGACCCCGCTGTCCTGCTGATCACCGACATCGACGCCCTGCTGCCCGCGTCGCAGCCGCCGCCACTCGCAACGGTGGTCCTCGATGACCTGCGAAAAGCCTTGCGCCACAAGGGATTCGCCGTCGTCGCCACCACCGGGCGGGCCGAGTCCACCGATCCGCGGCTGCGCGCCGCCGACCTGCTCGACCGCGAACTCGGCCTGCCGCTCCCGGACTCGAAGACCCGCACGGAACTGCTGCGCGTGCTCCTGCGCGAAGCCCCGCTGGAGTCCGGCGTCGACGTCGGCCCGATCGCCGAGCGCACCCCCGGTTTCGTGGCCGCGGACCTCATCGCGCTCCGCCGCGACGCCGCCCTCCGCGCCGCGCTGCGGCAACGCGAGGCCGACGAACCCCGGATCTCCCAGCAGGATCTGCTCGACGCGCTGACCACCGTCCGTCCCATTTCGATGTCCACTTCGGACAATCTGGCCACCGGCGGGCTGACGCTGGACGACGTCGGCAACATGACCGACGTCAAGCAGTCGCTCACCGAGGCGGTGCTGTGGCCGCTGCGCTACCCGGACTCGTTCGCCCGCCTCGGCGTCGACCCGCCGCGCGGCGTGCTCCTGTACGGGCCGCCCGGCGGCGGCAAGACGTTCCTGGTCCGCGCGCTCGCGGGCACCGGCGCGCTGAACGTCTTCGCGGTCAAGGGCGCCGAACTGATGGACAAATGGGTCGGCGAGTCCGAGCGTGCCGTGCGGGAACTCTTCCGCCGCGCCGCCGAAGCCGCGCCGTCGCTGATCTTCCTCGACGAGATCGACGCGCTCGCCCCACGCCGCGGCCAGTCTTCGGACTCCGGCGTGTCGGACCGCGTGGTCGCGGCCCTGCTGACCGAATTGGACGGTGTCGAGCCGATGCGCGAGGTCGTCGTCCTCGGTGCGACGAACCGGCCGGAACTGGTCGACCCGGCCCTGCTGCGGCCGGGACGGCTGGAGCGCCGCGTCTACGTCCCGCCGCCGGACGCGCACGCCCGCGAGGCGATCCTGGCCGCCAGCGCCAAGAACACGCCGCTCGCGTCCGATGTGGACCTCGCGGCGTATGCGGCCACTTTGGACGGTTACTCGGCGGCGGACTGTGCGGCGCTGATCCGGGAGGCCGCGCTGACCGCGATGCGCGAGTCGCTGGAGGCCAAGGAGGTCACCGCCGAGCATCTGACGAAGGCGGCGCAGGCCGTGCGCCCGTCGCTCGACCCGGCCCAGCTCGCGGCGCTGGAGGCCTACGCGCAGACCCAGGTCTGAGAATGTGAAAAGGCCCGCTTCCTCGTGAGGAAGCGGGCCTTTTCGCGTACGGGCTAGGAGCCGTCCTTGTCGTTGGTCTTGTAGTCCTTGGTGAGGATGACGATCACGCCGGGACCGATGTTCTTGATCTCCTCGAACCTCGGCTCGGCACGGAAACCGAACTCCAGCGCCAGCGCCTTCGCCGCCGCTTCCTCGTCGGTGCCCGGCCGGTAGTAGGCCACCGTCTCGGGCAGCCTGCCCGGATAGCCCTTGACCTCGGAGACGTTCCAGCCCGAGGCGCGGAAGTCCTTCGCGGCCTGCTCGGCGAGGCCCTGGATCGTGCTGTTGTTGTAGACGCGCACCGTCACCCACTTGTGCGACGCCTGCTGATCACCGCCTGGCTGACCCGGACCGGGCTGGCCGGGCTGCCCCGTCTGCCCAGGCTGGCTCGCCGGCGGCGCGGAACTCGCGGGCGCGCTCGACGGCGGCGCCGACGACGCGGGCGGCGTGCTTGCCGACGGCGAACCCGGTGCGGGAGACGAGGGCTGCGTCGCGCCGTCCGAAGACGGCGCCGTGGTGGGCGTGCTGCCGGGCGGAGTCGCGGTGTCCGAGTCACCGCCGCCACTGGTCAGGGTGATACCGCCGATCACGGCGGCGATCACGGCGACACCGACCAAGGCCAGTCCGGCGGCCTTCATCGGCCGGGACAGACCCGAAAACAGACTCATGAGAGATCGATCCCCAGTCGCCGGGCCGCGCGATTGCGCTGCCGGGCCGCTCGCGTCTTTCGCAGGCGCTTCACCAGCATCGGATCGGCCTGCATGGCTTCGGTCTTCTCGAGCAGCCGGTTCAGCAACTG
Source organism: Amycolatopsis sp. PSD-21 (assembly GCF_055561455.1). NCBI lineage: Bacteria > Bacillati > Actinomycetota > Actinomycetes > Pseudonocardiales > Pseudonocardiaceae > Amycolatopsis > Amycolatopsis sp. PSD-21. The sequence continues at coordinate 8,458,475 of NZ_CM145712.1, forward strand.
GTAGTAGCGCGTCGACGACATAGAGAAGCGTTCGCGGATGGCCTGTTCCTTCGCGCCGGCGTACTTCCACCACTGACGTTCGAACGCGAGCATGTCGAGCTCGCGCTCGCTGAGGCCGTTCACGGTCTCCGACGGGGACGGCTGGTCGGGCTCGGCCATCGACTCCGCGGCGTCCATCCGACTCCTCGCAATCAGGTCAGTGCTCGGCGGGCGTGAAACCACAGGCTTGTCATTCCGCGGCGCCATTAGACCACGGATGCGGCGCCCGGCCTCGGTAACGACGTCGGCGCGTCATGGGTAAGGGTGTACCAGAAGGGTCCGACTAAACTGCGCGCGTGACCGTCCATCCCATCGTGATCGCCGGCGAGCCCGTGCTGCACAACCCGACTCGGGAGATCACCGAGTTCGACGACAAGCTGCGCACGCTCATCGACGACATGTTCGAGACCATGTACGCCGCCGAAGGGGTGGGCCTCGCGGCCAACCAGATCGGCCTCGACCTGCGCGTGTTCGTCTACGACTGCCCCGACGACGAGGGCACGCGCCACAAGGGCGTCGTGGTCAACCCGAAGCTCGAGACGTCGGAGATCCCGGAGACGATGCCGGATCCGGACGACGACTGGGAAGGCTGTCTCTCGGCGCCCGGCGAGTCGTACCCGACCGGACGCGCTTCGTGGGCGAAGGTGACCGGTTTCGACGTCGACGGTAATCCGATCGAGGTCGAAGGAACCGGTTACTTCGCGCGCTGCCTGCAGCACGAGACCGATCACCTGGACGGCTTCATCTACCTCGACCGGCTGGTCGGGCGGCACGCCCGCGCGGCGAAGAAGATGCTCAAGGCGAACAAATGGGGCGTTCCGGGCAATTCGTGGCTGCCGGAGGCGCGGCCCTCCGACGACTGACCTCGTGAGTGGTAAGGACGGTTAGAACCGTCCTTACCACTCACGAGACGTGAGGGTCAGCAGCCCAGGAAGTGGCACCGCACGACCCGCGGCTGCTCGATCACCTTCCCCGCCTCCACCGACCACGCGAGCCGGAGGTACTGGGCGTGCGTCCAGGCCAGCGGAGTGGCGGACGCGGTCGGAGTGCCGGCCGGGAAGCCCGGCTGCCCCGAAGGCGCGTTCTCGTCCCAAACCTGCTCCGGCATCGTGTCCCCCGAACTACTGACGCGCCCGAGGTCGCGAAGGCGCTTCGCGGCCGTACGCCGGTCGCCATTGGCGAGGTCGTACTCGCCTCGTTCACCCGCCAGCAGCGGCCACAGTCGCCCGAAAGTGGTCCGGCTTTCCGCCGGGAACGTGTAGTCCCATGGCGAGCCGTCGGCCTTCTCGCCGTAGCCGTCCTTCGTGTATCGGTGCCAGAACTGACCCGTCGGGGTGGTGAAGGCGATGTCGGCGTCGGTGACCTCGACGCTGTTGCGGATCACCGGATCGTCGGCGCGGTAGATGCCCAGCCTCACCAGTTCGAGGAATCCCGCGTCGGTCACGGCACGCTGGTCCATGGTCACGCTGGAGTTGCCAAGGTTGTACTTCGTGCCGTTGTTCGCGTTGCCGTCCTTGGTCAGCCGGACGAAGTACGGATCCTTCGACAGCGGACCGTTCGTGGTCACCGTCCACTGGGCGAGTTTCGCCTTGAACGCGTCGGCGGTGTCCAGGTAGCGCTTCGCGTCCGCGGCGGCGCCGTTCGCCTTGGCGATGTCGGCCGCGCAGACCAGCCCGGCGATCACCGCGGCGATCGTCGAGGGCGAGTAGCCGTCCTGTTCCTCCCAGCGTTCCTGCTGGCTGTACGGCGACGCGTGCCCGTTGTCCGCCTTGTAGGACAAGAGGAATTCCGCCGCCTTGCGCACACCCGTCCAGGTCTTGGCGTCGGTGCGGCCGAGCTGCTGGGCGAGCACGATCGGCAGCGCGGTCTCGTCGAGCTGGATGGACGTCCAGTACGGCGTGCCGTCGACGTGGCTGTTCTGCGGCAGATGCCCGTCCGGCAGCTGCTGCGTCCCGAACATGTAGTCGATCGACCGGTTCGCGGCGTCGCGGTCGCCGGCGGCGAGCAGGCCGGTCGCGATCTGGTAGAGGTCCCGCGGCCAGACCAGGTGATAGGTGCCCGACGGCGACCATTCCGGGTCGTTGTTCCCGAACCGCCACGGCATGCTCGGCGACGCGATGAGCGCGCCCTGGTGGATCTTGTCCTCGCTCGCCGCGAGCATGAGCACGGACGCCTGGTAGAGGTCCCGTTCCCGCTCGGTCTTGAGCGACGACGGCGCGTCCTTCAGCCGGCGGAGGTAGTGCTTCCAGCCCCGGTCGTACGCGCGGGCGGCATCGGCGAAACCGCGCCGCAGTGAGGCTTTCGCGTTGGCGAGCGCGTCGGAGTCCTTCGCGCCCATGCCCAGCGAAAGCGTGAAGTCCCGCGAGCGGACACCGTCTGCGGACGTCTGCCCGGTGATCAGCACGTTGCCCTTGGCCGCGGTCGCGTAATCCTTGAGAGTGAAGGACTTCGTCAGCTGCGTGATGCCGTCGGAGGCACCCGCGTAACCCACGGAACTACGCGAGAACGCCGGTTCCGCCGCCAGCGCGGCCGAGGTCTTCGCGTCGGACGCGACCGCGTTCACCCCCTCGGTGCGTGCGGAGTCGTCGGAGCCCTCGTTCGTGAGATCGGGATCCGCGACCGCGTACACCTGGTAGGGGCGGCCGGTCAGCGAAACGAAGTCGACGTCGATCAGCACGCTCGCGCGCGCCGGGTCGGTGACGTAGGTCTTGCGGAGCTTCCAGCGGCGCCGGTCGTCGGTGATCGTCTGTTCGTAGGTGAGGCCGCCGGTGCGGCGCACCTGCTGTGCCTTCGCCGAGGAATCGACGGTGGCGAAGCTCGTCCCGTCGGTGACGACGAGGTCGAGCGCGCGGACGCTCGGCGTGGACAGGTCCGGGTAGTAGACCTCGGACATCCGGCCGCCCTGGAGGGTGAACCAGACGTTGCTCGCCCGTTCGCGGGCGGTGCCGAAGCCGGTCTTGTCCGCCGGGAGCCAGCTCGGATGGGCGCCGGGCGCACCGGGCGCCTCACCGCCCTGTGCCGCGGCGACCGCCGGGACCAGCCCCGCGATCAGCACGCCTGCCAGTGCCGGGAGCACGAGTTTTCGCATATCCACCCCAGACTTCTGTAACGGTGCAGAACCTCCGGGATTCTGTCGTGAATCCCCAGCGAGCACATGCTCCAAACCGGTGAACCGCTAACGCTGTCGACATGTCGGCCCGGAAATCGCGTTGCTCACGGCGGCCCCCGTCCCCGACGATCGGGGAATGCCGAACCTGCTGGCGTTCATCCCCGCCGCGTTCCTCATGGCGATGGTCCCCGGCCCGGCGACGGTGATGCTGATCAAGCAGTCGGCGAAGGGCTCGCGCCGGAACGCGTTCGCCACCGTCGCGGGGATCGAGGCGGGTGTCGCGTTCTGGGGGCTCGCCGCGGTGTTCGGTCTCACCGCGCTCCTCATCGCCTCGCAGGTCGCCTACGACGTCTTGCGCATCGCGGGCGCGGTCTTCCTGATCTACCTCGGCGTCAAGGCGCTCTTCTTCCGCAAGCGCGACGGCGAGGTCGCCGAACCCGCCGGGCGCGGCTTCCGCTCCGGCTTCCTGATCAACGTGAGCAACCCGAAGGCGGGCGTGTTCGCGATCTCGTTCCTTCCCCAGTTCGTTCCCGCCGACGGCGGGCCGTGGTCGCTGCTGCTGTGCGTCGCGGTGTGGATCGCCGTCGACATCGTCTGGTATTCGTCGCTCGCCTTGCTGGTCACACGCCTGGGTGAGTGGTTGCGCCGCGATCGCGTCAAGCTGTGGTTGGAGCGCACGTCCGGCGGCGTCCTGGTCGGCTTCGGAGTGACCGTCGCCTTGGAGGGTTGATTGTCCGAGCCCCGGCGTGGCATGGTCGGGGCACAACCAAACAACCGCGGGAGCTCGCGCCATGGCGGGCTGAGAGGGCGGCTGGTGTCTTTCCAGGGACCCGGCGCCGCCGACCGCATGAACCTGACCGGGTAATGCCGGCGTAGGGAGTGAACGTCGTTGACGACGCTTGAGAATGCCCAGGGCATCACGCCGACCGTGACCACCGGGCCGATCACCGGTTCCCGCAAGGTCTATCACCAGACGGAATCCGGTCTCCGGGTCCCCGCGCGGCGGATCGATCTTTCGAACGGCGAGCATTTCGACGTTTACGACACCTCCGGCCCGTACACCGACGACGACGCGCAGATCGATGTCCACAGTGGACTGCATCGGCTGCGCGCCGGCTGGGCCGACGGTCGTGAGCACAACACCCAGCTCGGCTGGGCGAAACAGGGCGTCATCACCCGCGAGATGGAGTACGTCGCGGCACGCGAGCGCTGCTCGCCGGAATTCGTGCGGGACGAGGTCGCGCGCGGTCGTGCGGTGATCCCCGCCAATCGCAAGCACCCGGAGACCGAGCCGATGATCATCGGCAAGAAATTCCTGGTGAAGATCAACGCCAACATGGGCAACTCGGCCGTCTGGTCCTCCGTGGAGGAGGAGGTCGACAAGATGGTGTGGGCCACCCGCTGGGGCGCCGACACGATCATGGATCTCTCCACCGGCAAGCGGATCCACGAGACGCGCGAGTGGATCATCCGCAACTCGCCGGTGCCGGTCGGCACCGTGCCGATCTACCAGGCGCTCGAGAAGGTCAACGGGGAGCCCGAAAAGCTGTCGTGGGAGGTCTACCGCGACACCATCGTCGAGCAGTGCGAGCAGGGCGTCGACTACGTCACCGTGCACGCCGGGGTGCTGCTGCGCTACATCCCGCTGACCGCGCGCCGCGTCACCGGCATCGTCTCGCGCGGCGGCTCGATCATGGCGGCGTGGTGCCTCGCGCACCACAAGGAATCGTTCCTGTACACCAATTTCGCCGAGCTCTGCGAGATCCTGCGCGAGTACGACGTCACGTTCTCGCTCGGTGACGGCCTGCGGCCCGGCTCGATCGCCGACGCCAACGACCGCGCGCAGTTCGCCGAACTGGAGACGCTGGGCGAGCTCACGCATATCGCCCGCGAGCACGACGTCCAGGTGATGATCGAGGGTCCCGGCCACGTGCCGATGCACAAGATCAAGGAGAACGTCGAACTCGAGGAGAAGCTGACCGGCGAGGCGCCGTTCTACACCCTCGGCCCGCTCGCGACCGACATCGCGCCTGCGTACGACCACATCACTTCGGCCATCGGCGCGGCACAGATCGGCTGGTACGGCACGGCGATGCTCTGCTACGTCACGCCGAAGGAGCACCTCGGCCTGCCGAACCGCGACGACGTGAAGACCGGCGTGATCACGTACAAGATCGCCGCGCATGCCGCCGACCTCGCCAAGGGGCACCAGTACGCGCAGGAGTGGGACGACGAGCTTTCCAAGGCCCGCTTCGAATTCCGCTGGAACGACCAGTTCAACCTGTCGCTGGACCCCGACACCGCCCGCGCGTACCACGACGAGACGCTGCCCGCGGAGCCGGCGAAGACGGCGCACTTCTGCTCGATGTGCGGCCCGAAGTTCTGCTCGATGCGCATCACGCAGGACGTCCGCAAGTACGCCGAGGAACATGGACTGTCCACTGTGGAGGCCATCGAGGCAGGCATGGAGGAGAAGTCGAACGAGTTCGCCGAGCAGGGCAACAAGGTGTACCTGCCGGTGGTCAATCAGTGACACGCGCCGACGTACTCCCTCCCGCGGAGGCGCCGTGAACACAGCACCCAGGACGGCCCTCACCATCGCCGGATCGGATTCCGGTGGTGGTGCGGGCATCCAGGCCGACCTGCGCACCTTCTTCGCCAACGGGGTGCACGGGATGGTCGCGCTCACCGCGGTCACCGTGCAGAACTCGCTGGGCGTGCAGGGGTTCAGCGAGATCCCGGTCGACGTCGTCACCGGGCAGATCAAGGCCGTCGCCACGGACATGGGCGTCGACGCGGCGAAGACCGGGATGCTCGCGACGGCCGAGATCATCAACGCCGTCGCGAAGACGCTCGACGAGGTCCACATCGGACGCTCATCGGACACGCCGTTCGTCGTCGACCCGGTCGCCGCTTCGATGACCGGGCACGCGTTGCTGCGAGAAGAGGCACTGGAAGCGATCCGCACCGAGCTTTTCCCGCGCGCCACGCTGATCACGCCGAACCTGGACGAGGTCCGGCTGCTGACCGGCGTGGAGGTCACCGGGCCCGGAACCCAGCGGGAAGCGGCGGAAGCGTTGCTGGAGTTCGGTTCCGAGTGGGTGCTGGTGAAGGGCGGGCACCTCGACGCCGCTCAGGACTGCGTGGACCTGTTGTCGGACGGCGAATCCTGGGTCGAGCTGAGCGGCCCGCGCTTCGACACCAGGAATACCCACGGCGGCGGGGACACGATGGCTTCGGCGATCACGTCTTCGCTGGCGAAGGGGGCGGACGTGCCGACGGCCGTCGCTGAGGGGAAGCGGTTCATCGAGCGATGCGTCGCGGAGTCGTATCCGCTGGGGGCCGGGGTGGGGCCCGTGTCGCCGTTCTGGCGGCTGCGGTAACCATCCGGCCAGTGCCGGAGGTCCGTGAAGCCCCTTGCCAAGTACATGAAGGCCCCCTTCCTGTACCTAGGCGCAAGGGAGGGGGCCTTCATGTTCTGCGGGGTCCTGCTGGGCGAAGCGCCCTACCGGGAGGTTGCGAAAGCCACCTTCGCAACCTTCAACGTTGTGAAAGTGGCTTTCGCAACGTCGGCCGGGTCCGGTGACATCCGTTAGCGGGCGCTGAGGCGAGGAGCGTCCACCGCCCAATACCAGTTGTTCCCCGCCGCGTAGAGCCGCCAGGTCAGCTTCACCGATCGGGCCCCGGCGGGCACCTTGACCGAAGCCGCCGTCGGCACCGAAAGCACGTCACCGCCCTTGTTCGCCGTACCCGATTCCGGCCCGTAGGCCAGCACGTTCTGCTCGGGGCCGCCGTCGAACGACGCGGTCAGCGCGCCCCGCTGCGTGCCGTCCTGCCGGTAGTGCGAGACGAACGAGACGTCCACAGTGGACCTTCCGGTGACGTCGAGCGAAGGCGAAGCCAGGGAAGAGTCGAAGGTGCCGCGCGAAGAGGGCGAGCCCTTGTCGTCCCATTCATCCGGGTCCGCGACCGCGAAGACGCCACGCGCGCGGGCGTTCGCCTCGCGCTGCTGACCAGGGGCGGTGCGAGTCCAGAAGTCGTCGGTGGTGAAGGACCAGCCTTGCCACTCCGTCACACCGGCGGGCATACCGGACGCGTTGCGCACGCTCCAGCCTCCGGGCGCGTCGTGCGTCCAGCCGAGGACGCCCGCCGGGACACCGGTTTCGTCCTGCCGCGCCTTCAAGACGGCCGTGTCGAAGACGTCCGAAGGCGCGGCGCCGAGCGCGTAGCCGTCGTAGACAGCCGGAGCCGCGATGCCGAGGTGCCGCAGCACCGTCGGCGCGATATCCACGATCTTCGGTGCCACGGCGGGAGTTCCGGCAGGAACCGTCCCACCGGCGGCGATCACGAACGTCATCCGTTCCTCGGGCGTGTCACCACCGTGCCCGCCCGACGGCGTGTGGCCGTGGTCCGAGGAGATCATGATCAGCCAGTCTTCGTTCGCGCGGTTCGCGCGCGCGTCGACGGCGGCGAGCAGGCGGCCGATCAACGCGTCGTCGGTGCGCAGGCTGGCTTCGTACTCCGGGGAATCCGCGCCGTGGTCGTGGCCCGCGATATCCGTCTGTCCGAAGTAGACGAACGAGGCGTCGGCCTTGTCCTGCTTGAGGTGTTTCTCCGCGTCGACGGCGACCTGCTCGTCGGTCTTCTCGTAGCCGGCGCTGTCACCGTTCAGGACGAACTTGCGGTCCTGGCCGGTGCGCAGGATCCGGTCGCTGATCGGTGTCCAGTCGACCGCCGCGTAGGTGTCGAGCGCAGGGTTCGCGGTTTCGGCGCGGGCGAGCCAGCTCGGATGCGAAGCGAGATCGTTGCCAGAGAAGGAGTTGTCCTTCACCTTGTGCTTGTCCGGCCAGACGCCGGTGAGGATCGTGGACCATCCGGGACCGCTCACCGTCGGCGCCATCCCGCTGCCGTACAAGGAACTGCGCGACGCGTAGCCACGCTCCGCCAGCGCGTGGACGTTGGGGGTGTCGGCGGCCATCAGCTTGTCGAAGCGGGCGCCGTCCAGGCCGATGACCAGCACTTTTGGTGTCTTGGCCGCGGCGACGGCGACACCGGACGTCAGTCCGGCGACGGCCACCAAGACCGACAGGAGGGAAAGCGTTCTGCGCACGAAAGCCTCCAGGTAACTTGTTCGAACCAATTGTTCGTCAAGTTAGTGCGCCGAACTGACTTCCCGATGAAGTCCGCGTGCCGCCCCGGGGGACTTCAGCCGACGGGCTCCATCACCCGCGAGTCGTACTCCTTCCGCGATTCGAGGATCCCGTCGAAATTCGCGACCGACCATTCGCTGACCGCCATCAGCAGCGTGCCCGCGCTCGCCCCGCGTTCGGTCAGCGCGTACTCGACGGTCGGCGGCGTGGTCGGGAAGACCGTGCGCGTGACCAGGCCGTCGCGTTCGAAGGCGCGCAGGTTCTGCGTCAGCATCTTCTGGCTGATCCCGCCGACGGCGCGGCGCAGCTCACCGAACCGGTGCGGCCGCCGCGACAGCGCGCCGAGCACGAGCGCGGTCCACTTGTTGGCGAGCAGATCGAGGACGTCTCGGCACGGGCAGTTCCGCAGGTAGATGTCCCACGGGGATTCCGGCACTTCACAGGTGGTTTCCATCAGGTACCTAGTTTACCTATAAGTGCCTTCTAGCGAAAAGAGACCAAGCGGCCGAGCATGGACAGCACCAACAACGAAGGAGCTTTCGATGCGCGTCGTGACCCAGCAGCGGCTTGGTGGCCCGGAAGTGCTGGAGGTGACCGAAACCGATCGGCCGTCCCCCGCACCGACGGAGGTGCTCGTGCGCGTGCGCGCGGCCGGGATCAACCCGGTCGACTGGAAGACCCGGGCCTACGGCGTCTTCATGGGCGAGCCGCCGTTCGTCCTCGGCTGGGACGTCTCCGGGGTGGTGGAGGAGCTCGGTGTCGGCACCACGCGGTTCGCCGTCGGCGACGAGGTCCTCGGCTTCCCGTGGTTTCCCCGGCAGGCAGGCGGCTACGGCGAGTACGTGACGGCGCCCGCCCGCCAGTTCGTGCGCAAACCCGCGAGCCTCACCCACGAGGAGGCCGCCGGGCTGCCGCTCGCCGGGCTCACCGCCTGGCAGGGCCTCGTGGACATCGCCGGCGTCCAGCCTGGCCAGCGTGTGCTGATCGACGCGGCCGCGGGCGGCGTCGGGCACCTCGCCGTGCAGGTGGCGAAGGCGCGCGGCGCGTACGTCCTCGGCACGGCGAGCGCCGGGAAGCACGACTTCCTCCGCGAACTCGGTGTCGACGAGCCGATCGACTACCGCGACCAGGCCGCGACCGCGTCCGGGGTGGACGTCGTGTTCGGGCTGGTCGGCGAGCAGAGCGACCTGCGCTGGCTGGACGCGGTGAAACCGGGCGGCCTGCTGATCGCGGTCCCCGGAGGCCCGAGCGAAGCTGTCGTGGCGAAGGCGGAGAAGCTCGGCGTGCGGACGTCGGGAATGCTCGCCGAACCCGACGAGATCGGTCTCCTGGCGTTGACCGGCCTGATCGAGAAGGGTGAACTGCGCGTCCACGTCGACCAGACCTTCCCCCTGGAAGACGTCGCGAAGGCACACGAAGTCGGCGAAGGCGGCAGGGTGACCGGGAAGCTCGTCCTGACCCTCTGAGAACGCGCGTGGAAAATGAACCCATGAGCGAGAACCCGAGCCCGCCGTCGGCGCTGACCATCGCGGGGTCCGACTCCGGCGGCGCCGCCGGCCTTCAGGCGGATCTGCGCACGTTCCTCACCTGTGGCGTGCACGGCCTGGTCGCGGTCACCGCCGTGACCGTCCAGAACACGCTCGGCGTGCACGACCGCACCGACATCCCGGCGAGCATCGTCGCCGGGCAGATCGAGGCGGTCGCGGCCGACATGGGCGTCAACGCGGCGAAGACCGGCATGCTCGCTTCGGCCGAGATCATCCACGCCGTCGCCGCCGCGTGCGACAAGGCCGAGATCGGCCGCGACAGCAAGGTGCCGTTCGTGGTCGACCCGGTCGCGGCGTCGATGCACGGGCATCCGCTGTTCGACGAGGCCGGGCTGGTGGCGCTGCGCGACGAGCTCCTGCCGCGCGCGACCGTCCTCACGCCGAACCTCGACGAGGTCCGCCTGCTCACCGGGATGACCGTGACCACCCGCGAGCAGATGCACCAGGCGGCCGTCGTGCTGCACCGGCTCGGGCCGAAGTACGTGCTCGTCAAGAGCGGCCACCTCGTCTCCGACCCGGAATGCGTCGACGTGCTCTTCGACGGCTCCACGTTCGTCGAGCTGCCGGGCGAGCGGTTCGCCACGCAGCACACGCACGGCGCCGGGGACACGATGGCGTCGGCGCTGACGGCGGGGCTCGCTAAGGGCATGTCCGTCGTGGAGGCCGCGCGCTACGGCAAGTGGTTCGTTTCACACGCGGTCGAAAACGCCTACCCGATGGGCGCGAAGGTCGGTCCGGTTTCGGCGTTCTGGCGGCTTGCGCCCGAGCACTGAGCACCCGTCCGGTTACGATCTGCGCCGTGACGGGACGCGAGACGGTGGCCAGGGTCGTCGAAGACCGCCGCTTCCAGAACTTCATCATCGCGGTGATCGTCTTCAACGCCGTCACACTCGGCCTGGAGACCTCGACCAGGATGGTCGCGGAGCACGGGACGCTGCTGCACACGGTCGACTACATCGCGCTCGGGATCTTCGTCCTCGAACTCGGCGCGAAGCTCTACGCCTATCGCGGAAAGTTCTTCCGTGACCCGTGGAACATCTTCGATCTGGTAGTCGTCGGGATCGCGGTGATCCCCACGACCGGCCCGTTCGCGGTGCTGCGGGCGTTGCGGGTCCTGCGGGTGCTGCGGCTGATCTCGGTCGTGCCGTCGATGCGGAAGGTCGTCACCGGCCTGCTCGCGGCGATCCCCGGGATGGCTTCGATCGCCGCGCTCCTCGCGCTGATCATCTTCGTCGCGGGGGTGATGGCGACGAAGCTGTTCGGCGCGATCTCGCCGGAGAACTTCGGCGACCTCGGCACTTCGCTGTTCACGCTGTTCCAGGTGATGACCGGCGAGGCCTGGCCGGACATCGCCAAGGAGGTCATGCGGGAAGCGCCCATGGCCTGGGTGTTCTTCGTGGTCTACATCCTCGTGTCCAGCTTCGCGGTGCTGAACCTCTTCATCGCCGTGGTGGTCAGCGGGATGGAGGACGAGCTTCGCCAGGACATCCGCGAGGAAGAGGCGAAGCAGGCCGAAACGCAGGCTCTGGCGAACAAGGAGATCCTCGACGAGCTTCGCGCTCTTCGCGAGGAAGTCAGCGCTCTTCGTCGGCAATGAGCGCTTCGAGGGCGGGAAGAGCCGCCGCCAGCGCCGCCTGATGCTCCGGCGTCAGCCGTTCGAGGCGTTTGCTCAGCTCGTTCACCCGGGTCGACCGGACGCCGGAAACCAGCCTCGCCCCCTCTTCGGTGGCCTCCGCGAGCCAGGCACGCCTGTCGATCGGGTCCGATTCACGGCTGACGTAGCCCGCTTCGACCAGCGAAGCGACGATCCTCGACATGGTGGCCGCGGCGACGCCTTCCTTCGCCGCGAGATCACCCAGGCGGAGCTGGCCGTAGTGCACGAGCGTGGCGAGCGCCGAGATCGCGCCGTGGCCCGGCCCGGGCACACCGGCCTGGCGCAGCGACCGGGACAGCCTGCCCACCGCCAGGAACAACCTGCCCGAAACGTCCTGGACCGCTGACGTGGTCACCACTGGCTCCTCTGGGTACACGGCGGCGGGTGCGCCTCCGGAAAGGTGCCGTCAACCATACGGGCTCCGGGTGCGAACTCGCCGTCAAGGCCGTGAACCGTACAAAAGGGTTACCGGGGCGGGCTCGACGCGTGCGCCCAGAACCGCTGCGGGATCCGCCCCGCGCCGGCCGCCAGCCGCCCCGCGGTGACGGCGGCCCGCATCGCCGACGCCATCCGTTCGGGGTCCGCGGCCCTGGTCACGGCGGTGGAAAGCAGGACCGCGTCGCAGCCGAGCTCCATCGCCAGTGTCGCGTCGGAAGCCGTGCCGATCCCGGCGTCGAGGATCACCGGCACCCCCGCGCGGGACACGATCAGCTCGATGTTGTGCGGGTTCCGGATGCCGAGACCGGTGCCGATGGGCGCGCCGAGCGGCATCACCGCCGCGCAGCCCGCCTCCTCCAGCCGCAGCGCCAGCACCGGATCGTCGTTGGTGTACACGAGCACGGTGAAGCCGTCCGCGGCGAGCCGTTCGGCCGCTTCGAGGGTCTCGAACGGATCCGGCAGCAGGGTGCGGTCGTCGGCGTGGACCTCCAGCTTGACGAGGTCGGTCTCGAGCGCTTCGCGGGCGAGCTGCGCGGTGAGGACCGCTTCGGCGGCCGTCCGGCAACCGGCGGTGTTGGGCAGCAGGCGGATGCCGAGGCGGCGAAGCAGTTCGAGGACGCCGGAGCCGCCTTCGGCGTCGGCCTTGCGCATCGCGACGGTGGTCAGTTCCGTCCCGGACGCGACCAGCGCGCGTTCCAGCACGGCGAGGTTGCCCGCGCCGCCGGTGCCGATGATCAACCGCGACGAGAGCTTGTGCTCGCCGATGACGAGGTGGTCGCCGTCCATTTCAGCCTCCTTGCACAGCGGTGAGGATGTCGACGCTGGCGCCCTTGCGCACCACCGCTTCCGGCCATTCGCCGCGCCGGACGACCACGCCGTCCACCGCGACCGCGACGCCCTGTGTCGCCGTACCCAGCGCCTCCAGCACGCCCTCGACGGTGGTGCCGTCGGGGAATTCGCGCCACTGGCCGTTGACCTGGATCTCCATCACACCCGCTCCTCGCTTCGCCGCGACGGCGTTGCCGCCGCGACCTCGTCCGGCAACGGCACTCCGTCCAGCCAGGCGACCGCGGCGTCCGCGGTGACCGGGGCCATCAGGAGGCCGTTGCGATGGTGACCTGTCGCGGCGAAGACGCCTTCGCCCAGCTCACCGATGAAGGGCATCGTGTCGACACTCGCCGCGCGAAGCCCGGCGGCGGTCTCGACGAGTTCGTACTCGGTGAGGCCCGGGAAGACGCGCTCCGCGCCTTCGAGCAACTCACGAACGCCTCGGACGGTGACGGTCTCGTCGAAACCGGCCTCGTACTGGGTCGCGCCGAGTACGAGCTGACCGTCGTCACGAGGGACGAGGTAGATCGGGCGTCCTTCGACCATCGCGCGGACGGTGCGTTTCGGGGGCGGCAGGCAACCCCGTCGCGGCCGGAGGCGGAGGATCTCGCCCTTGAGCGGGCGGACGGCGCCGTCGAGCGCGGGATGCAGCCGTCCGGTCCAGGCGCCGGCGGCGAGGACGACGTCACCCAATCCGTTGAGCTCGGTGACCGTCTCGTGGCGGAACTCGACGCCGCGCACTCGACAGGCGTGTTCGAGCGCGCGCAACAGCCTTCTGTTGTCCACGGCCAGATCCCCGGGCACCAGGAGTCCACTTCGGACGGATCCGGCGAGGCCGGGTTCGGCGCGGCGGGCCTCACGGCCGGTCAGCCGCTCGACCTCGCGGCCGAGCTCGGCGAGGTACGCGGCCAGCATTTCGAGGTTGCCCGCGTCGGCGCTGTCCAGCGCGACGACGAGCGTGCCGTGCGGTGAAAGTCCCGGGTCGACGCCCTCTTCCGCCAGCTCACGGGCGAAATCCGGCCAGCGCCGCAGGGACGCTTCGCCGAGCGCGAGGACGTCCTCCTCGCCCGGCCAGGCCTCGGTGACCGGCGCGAGCATGCCGCCCGCGAGCCACGACGCGCCGCGCCCCGGATCGGGGTCATACACGGTGACGCGATGACCGCGCGCGGACGCGCGCCAAGCGACCGAGAGGCCGATGACCCCGCCGCCGACAACCGAAAGTTCCTTCATGGAATCACGCTCCCTGCGCCGGCATGACCCGGATCAGGTTCCACGGTCGGAGCGGTCCCGGCTCCCTCTCAGCCCGTCCTCGGGCTCCCGTGCGGACCACCCCACCGTAGCGCGCGAGTACCGTCGCCGCCATGCCCACCCTGTCTGGTTCGCTGATCCGCGCCCGGCTCGCGGACGCCCGCCTGTACCTCTGCACCGACGCCCGGTCCGGCCGCGGCGATCTCGCCGAATTCGCCGACGCCGCGTTGGCGGGCGGCGTCGACATCATCCAGCTGAGGGACAAGACCGGCGGTGCGCCGATCGAGGCGAAACACGAGATCGCCGCCCTGGAAGTGCTGGCCGAGGCGTGCGAGAAGCACGACAAGCTGCTGGCGGTGAACGACCGCGCGGACGTCGCGCTCGGCGTCGGCGCGCACGTGCTGCACCTCGGCCAGGACGACATCCCGGTGTCGCTGGCGCGCCGGGTGCTCGGGGACGACGTGGTGATCGGCCGGTCCACCCATTCGGCCGAACAGGCCGCGGCCGCCGCCGAAGAACCCGGCGTGGACTACTTCTGCACCGGCCCGTGCTGGCCGACCCCGACGAAGCCCGGCCGGTCCGCCCCGGGGCTCGACCTGGCGCGCTCGACGGCCGCGTCCGGGACGGCGCGGCCGTGGTTCGCGATCGGCGGGATCGACGTCGAGCGGCTGCCCGAGGTGCTGGACGCGGGGGCGTCGCGGATCGTCGTCGTCCGCGCGATCACCGAGGCCGAAGACCCCGAAGCGGCCGCCCGCACGCTTCGTTCCGCCCTCTCCTGACCCCATGCGTTTCGTCCTCTGAACGCGGTAGTCGGCAGCGCGAACTACCGCATCCAGAGGACGAAACGCGGGCAGGGGATCAGGGCACGGGGGTGTTCGAGGCAGGCGGAGCCGAGGCGGTCGTCGAAGGCGCCTGGGAGGTCGACGGCGCCGTGGACTGCGTCGTCGGGGGTGCCTGCGTCGTGGTGGTGGGCGTCGTCGAGGGGGTCGGCGTGGTCGACGGCGTCTTCTCGGGCTGGTCGCCCGGAGTCTCCGTCGGGGTCGTCGCAGGCGGGGTGTCGTGCTTGTCCTGCCGATCCTGCGCCTGACCGCCGCCGATGATCTTCCCTATGGTGGTCCCGGTTCCACCGCCGAAGGTCTTCCCGGTCGCCCCCTCGAAACCGGTGATCGCGACGAGCGCCACCGCGAACGCCACCACGCTGACACCGGCGATCACCGCCCAGCGCGGCTTGAACTTCCGCCCGGACGGCTCTTCGTCCTCCGCCTGGGTGATGCGGACGGTCTCCTGCTCCGCCGGGTCGAGCACCTTGCGGCGCCCGGGGACGGTCAGCACCACTCGCGCCTTCAGCGCCGCGTCCTTCGTCCGCTGCAGCGAACGCAGGTACAGCTCGCCGCCGAGCGTCGTGATCACACTCGCCAGCCCGGCGCCCGCCACCGTGCCGGCCACGCCGAGGGTGGAACCCAGCAGCGCCGCGGTGATCGCGGCCATCGCGGCCGCCGTCACCTGGATGATCCGGCCCTGCTTTTCCGTCTTTTCGGTTTTCTCCGTGCTCTCCTTGGTCATGATCCCGTTCTGCTGCTAGTCGGTCCTCACCGGTCCTAACGACTAAGGCGCACGGGATGCTCCCCGCGTTGTCCGCACGTGAGGAGCGCCACCCTCTCTGTCCAAAAAGGACTGTCCATGGCTCACAACTCCTTGACATAATCGGACGTATGAACCTGGTCTCGATCGAGGAAATCCGCGACGCGGCGAGCCGTGTCAAAGGCGTCGCGGTGCGCACCCCGCTGCTGGAACAAGGGTGGGCGCCGTTGTGGCTCAAGCCGGAAAGCCTCCAGCCGATCGGTGCTTTCAAGGTGCGCGGGGCCTACAACGCGATCGCCGCGCTGACCGAGGATCAGCGCGCTCGCGGCGTCGTCGCGTTTTCCAGTGGCAACCACGCGCAAGCGGTCGCGTACTCGGCGAAGCGATTCGGGATTCCCGCGGTGATCCTCATTCCGGACGTCGCCCCGCGCGCCAAGGTCGAGGCCACCAAGGCGCTCGGCGCCGAAGTCATCGAGGTCCCCATCGACGCGCAGGAGTCCTCCGCACTCGCCGTCGCCGAGGAACGCGGGCTCACCATGATCCCGCCGTTCGACCACCGCGACGTCATCGCCGGGCAGGGCACCGTCGGCCTGGAGATCGCCGAAGACCTGCCGGACGCCGGCGTCGTACTCGTGCCGCTCAGCGGCGGCGGGCTGGCCTCGGGCGTCGGCACGGCGATCAAGGAACTGCTGCCGGACGCGAAGGTCATCGGCGTCGAGCCGGAACTGGCGGGCGACACCGCCGAGGGCCTGCGCGCGGGCAGGCGGATCGAGTGGCCGATGGAGCTGCGGGCGCGCACCAGCGCCGACGGCCTGCGCGCCCAGCCGTCGGACCTGACCTTCGCCCACCTCCAGGCGGTGCTCGACGACGTCATCACCGTTTCGGAGGAGGAGATCCGGGAGGCCGTCCGGACGCTGGCGCACCGGGCCCGTCTGGTCGCCGAGCCGAGCGGCGCCACCGCGACCGCCGCGTTCCTCTCCCACCGGGACGCGCTACCGCCGGGCAAGGTCGTTTCCGTCGTTTCGGGCGGGAACCTGGACCCGGCGACCCTGGCCGGCCTACTGGCGTAACTCGCGTGATCAGGGGCGTAACTCGCGTGATTGGAGGCGTAACTCGTGAGTTACGGCTCCAATCACGTGAGTTACGCCTTCAATCACGCGTGTGACGCCCGGGGTGGACGTGCGTCGGGGGCGAGTCGACGCCGCAGTGGAGGCATTCGCCGGGGTGCGGCGACTCGGCGGTGTCGTCGGTGTCGTCGGAAGGTGTGTCGAGGACACCGTTGTGGATGCCGAGCGCGATCAGCCCGCCGCCGATCGCCAGCGCCGCGCAGACGAGCAACGCCGTCCGCCAGCCCGCGGTCAGTGCCACCGGATCGGCGTAGGCGGCACCGGACAGCCCGGCGACGGCGGGCAGGACGGCGATCGCGAGCAGGCCACCCGACCGGGCGATGGCGTTGTTGACCCCGGAGGCGACGCCGGCGTACCGGTCCGGCGCGGCGGCCAGCACAGTCGCCGTCACCGGCGCGACGACCGTCGCCAGCCCGGCACCGAACACGACGACGGCGGGCAGCACCGACCCCAGATACGAGGACCCCGGCCCGACCCGCATCAGCAGGAGCATGCCGACGCCGACCAGGATCGGGCCGGCGACGAGTTGCGTACGCGGCCCGATCTTCTGCGCGAGCGCGCCGGACCGGCCGGAGAACAGCAGCATGATGACGGTGATCGGCAGCCCGGCGAGCCCGGCCGCGGTCGGCGAGTAGCCCAGCGACACCTGTAGCTGCATGACCATCAGCATCATCACGCCGCCGAGCGCCGCGTAGACGACGAAGGTCAGCGCGTTGGCGAGGCTGAACGTCCGGTCGCGGAACAGTTTCGGCGGTACCAGCGGGTCGGCCGAGCGGTGCTGCATCACCAGGAACGCCCCCAGCCCCGCGACGCCGAGCACGATGGCGATCAGGACGACGACGTCACCGATACCGCGTCCGGGCGCTTCGACCAGCGCACCGGTCAGCCCGGCCAGCCCGATCGCGCCGACGGCGGCCGCGAGGAAGTCGGGATGCCCGGTCGCCTCCTCGTCGCGGGACTCGGGCACGTAGCGCCGGGCGAGCAGGACGCAGACCGCGGCGAGCGGCAGGTTGATCAGGAACGCCAGCCGCCATGACCACACCTGCACGAGGACGCCGCCGAGCAGCGGGCCGATCGCCGCCGCGATACCGCCGAGCCCGGACCAGGCGCCGATCGCGCGGGCCCGGTCCTCATGGGTGAACGACGCCTGGAGGATCGCCAGCGAGCCGGGCGTGAGCAAAGCTCCCCCGATCCCCTGGAGGATCCGGGTCACGACGAGCAGCTCGGTGGTCGTCGCGGCGGCGCACAGCCCGGAGGCGACCCCGAACCAGACGACGCCGACGATGAACACGCGGCGGCGGCCGTAGCGGTCGCCGAGCGATCCGGCGACGAGGATCAGCGCGGCGAGCGCGAGCAGGTAGCCGTCGAGGATCCATTGCAGGCCCGCGACGGACGCGTCGAGCTCGTCGCCGATCCTCGGGAGCGCGACGTTGATGATCGTCCCGTCGAGCATCGCCATGCCCGAGCCCACGATCGTGGTGGCGAGCACGCCCCGCGCCACCGGCGTCCCCCACCGGATCCCCGCCGCCGTGTCAGTCATGGGACGACTGAATCACGACGGCCGGGGCCGGGCCACCGCGAAATAGGGATGAATTCCGGGAAAGCGATCTTTCCCGGAATTACCTGACTCGTCAGGGAAGTAGCGTGGTGACGAATTTGTAACGGTCACCCCGGTAGATCGCACGCGCGAACTCGACCGGTTTTCCATCGGTGGCGAAGGAATGCCTCGAAAGGAGCAACATCGGCATTCCGACGTCGGCGCCGAGCATCTCCGCCTCGTGCGGTCCGGCGAGGGCGGTCTCGATCGTTTCCTCGGCCCTTTCCAGCTCGACGCCGTAGTGCTCCCTCAGCACGGCGTACAGCGAACCACCTGCGGAAACGTGTTTGCGCAAACCGCGGAAGCGACCGAGCGGGAGATGCGTGGTCTCCAGTGCCATCGGCTGCGAATCGGCCAGCCTGAGACGGCGAAGGCGAAGGATCTTCGCGCCGACGCGGATTCCGAGCAGCTTCGCCAGATCGGCCTCGACGGGCAGTTCGTCGATCTCCAGCAGCTTGGACGACGGCTTGAGCCCCTGCTTGCGCATGTCCTCGGTGTAGGACGACAACTGCAGGCGCTGCGCGAGTTTCGGCTCGGCGGCGAAGGTGCCCTTGCCCTGAACGCGGTGGAGCCTGCCCTCGGCGGTGAGATCGGCGAGCGCCTGCCGGACGGTGGTGCGCGAAACGGTGAATTCCCCCGCCAGTGCCCGTTCCGTCGGAATCGGCGAGCCGGGCGGCAACGCGTCGAGCAGATCGAGCAGATGCTGTTTCAGCGCCCAGTACTTCGGTTCGCGCTGTCCGCGCATCCCTGCCGTAGCGCTCGCCTCACCCGCGGTGGTTGTCTCCAACATGACCGACTCCCTAAGCCTTCCCACTCAAACGCGCACCGTCCCCGCTAGGAAACGTACCCTTCACCACAAACGTCCATTCGGGCTAGCATTGGTCTAGACCTACTCGGGGGACGAAGTACGTCCCGGTGGAAGGGAACGAGATGACCGAACAGCGCCCCGGCGAGCACATGGCCGCGGAGATCTCCCAGCAACCCGCCATTCTGGCAGGAATCGTGGAGCGACAGGCCGAAATCGCCGAGGTGGCCGAAGCCATCTCCAAGCGCCCGCCCAGGTTCGCACTCCTCGCCGCCCGGGGCTCCAGCGACCACGCCGCCCTGTATGCGAAGTACCTGATCGAAGTACTCCTCGGTCTCCCCTGCGGTCTCGTCTCACCGTCCACCGCGACTCTGTACGGCGCCCGTCCCGATCTGCGGGACGTTCTCTTCATCACAGTAAGCCAAAGCGGTGGTTCCCCGGATCTCATCGAGGTCACCGAAACCGCGCGTCGCCAGGGAGCGCTGACCGTTTCGGTCACCAACACCCCGGAGTCGCCGCTTCGCGCCGCCGCCGAACTCGGTGTCGACATCGGCGCGGGACTGGAAAAGGCCGTGGCCGCCACCAAGACCTACTCGGCCACCTTGCTTTCGCTTTACCTTCTGATCGACGCGGTCCGCGGTGGCAAGGGCGAGGACGCGGAGAAACTGGGCGAGCTCGCACAGCAGACCCTCGACGGCTCCGAAGAAGGCGTCCAGCGCGCGGTGGACCGCTACCGCTTCGTCGACCGGGTGCTCACCACGGGCCGCGGTTACTCGTACGCCACGGCGCTGGAAGGTTCCTTGAAGCTGGCCGAAACCAGCTATCTCGCCGCCCGCGCGTACAGCGGCGCGGACCTGTTGCACGGTCCGGTCGCCGCGGTCGACGGTGAGACCGCCGTGCTCGCCGTGACGAGCCAGGGACACGGTGTGGGCGCGATGCAGGAGGTCCTGGAGGCCGTCGGCAAACGCGGCGCGGACGTGCTCGCGGTCGGCTCCGCTTCGGCCGACGTCCCCGCGGCGTTGCGGATCGGTGTCGCGCCGTCCGCCGAAGAGGTCGCCCCGATCCTGGAGATCCTGCCGATCCAGCGGATCGCGCTCGGTCTCTCGCTGGCGCGCGGCGGTGACCCGGACAGCCCGCGCGGGCTGCTCAAGGTGACCAAGACCCGGTGACCCACGTCATCGGTGTGGACGCCGGAGGCACGTCGACGCGAGCGATCGCCGTCGACGCCTCCGGCGCCGTCCTCGGCACGGGCCGCGCGGGCGGGGCGAATCCCAATTCCCATCCGCCGTCGGAAGCCGCCGCGCGGATCGCGAGCGCGATCACCGGCGCGCTCGGCGGGCTGGATCCGGCCGCGACGGCGGCGTGCGTCGTCGGCATGGCCGGCGTCAGCAAGCTGAGCGATCCGGCGATCGCGGAGATCTTCGAAGCCGCGTGGAAGGACGTGGGGATCAGTCCGGTGCGGACGGTCCCCGACCCCGAAGTCGCCTACGCGTCGGCGACTTCCGCGCCGGACGGTTCGGTGCTCGTGGCGGGCACCGGGTCGATCGCGGGGCGGATCCGCGGCAGGCGGATGGTGTCCACGGCCGGCGGTTACGGCTGGCTGCTCGGCGACGAAGGTTCAGCCTACTGGCTCGGTCGCGAAGCCGTTCGCTCCACTTTGGATGTTCTCGGCCGCGGCGGCGAACCCGGTCCGCTCGCGCGCGCCGTGCTCGCCGAAGCGCTCGGACCGTCCGCAGTGGACCCGGCGAGCGACCGGGCACCGCTCTGGCGCGCACTCATCACGAGCGCCAACGCCGAAGCCCCGATCCGGCTCGCCAGGTTCGCCCCGTTCGTCAGCGACGCCTACCGCGAAGGCGATCCGGCGGCGGACGAGATCGCCACCCGCGCGGCCGCCCTGCTGGTGACGAACGTCATGGCCGCCCGTGACCCCGGCGAGGACACGCCGGTCGTCCTCGTGGGCGGCGTGCTGTCGCCGGAGGGGCCGGTGGGGGCGAAGGTCCGTGCCGCGCTCGCCGGTATCGAGGTCCTGACCAGCACCGACGGGGTGCTCGGCGCCGCCTGGCTGGCCGCCGTCGACGCCTACGGGGAGAGCGCCCCGCGGCCGGTGTCATCCTGAAAAAACACCCGGACCGAGCCCGAAAAGACCAAACCATCGACTCCGGGGCCGAACTCCGGGTACCGTAGGACCCGGCCCCCGGACCCTCCCCCCTCGCCGGGGGCCGCCTTATGTCCTTGGCAGCCCATCGGGCGCGGAATCCGAGGGATCCCCGTTCTCCTCCACCACCCGCAGGCCGGGATGTTCCGGTGGCAGCGTGCGGTACAGCACCCAGCCGCTCACGGCGACCGTCACCGCGACCAGCGGCCAGGACAGCACCGTCCGCGCGATGCCGAGCGCGACCACCTGCCCGCTCCACCACAGCGAGCCGTACACGGCGACCCGCAGCGTGTACTGGAGGAAGACCCACACCCAGCTCGCCCGCGAATACGCGCGCAGCAGCGCGGGATCACGGCGCCACCGGGTCTTCTGCCCGATGACGAGCCCCACCACGACGCCGAGCAACGGCCACCGGACCACGATGCTGGCCGCCCACAGCAGCGCGCTGGCCACATTGGACAGCAGCTGGATGAGGAAGAAGTCTTCGGCGCGGCCGGTGTGCAGGGCGATCAGCGCGGCGGCGATCACCGCGGCGAGGCTCACCACGACCGCGCGGGCCTTGTCGCCGCGCGCGACCCGGTACCCGCCGAGCAGCACCGCCACCCCGATGGCCACCCCGGCGCCCCAGGCGATCGACCGGCCGGCGATCAGCCAGCCGAGGACGAAGGCCGCGGGCGGGATACTCGCGTCGATGGCGCCTCGCCGCCCGCCGAGGATCTGGGCGAGCGACTCGCGCGAGGGTCGTGAGGTCACCCTTACAGCCTGCCGGATCTATGAGCCGGAACACCCGGGCGGGGAGACGTTCGCCACACGAGGTGTCCGGTTTACGTCCACTTGAGGGGAATCTACGCAGCCCAGGAGTGTACATCCCGGTAATGGAGATGCATGGACGTCCGACAAAATAAGAGACTGTGTCAACGGGCTGAACCACGGGTTTCGGCCGGGTGGGATTGCAGGGGCGCTCTCAGCTGTTAGTTGTGGTGTACAAGTACCACCGGGGGCACACGGACGGAAGGGGACCCAACGTGTACGGATTCGACAGCTACGTGGCGATCGGTGACAGCTTCACCGAAGGACTCAACGACAGCTTGCCCGACGGCAGCTTCAGGGGCTGGGCGGACAGGCTGGCGGAGATCCTCGCCGAAGGCAGGCCCGACTTCCAGTACGCGAACCTCGCCCTCCGCGGGAAGATGCTCGACGAGATCCTCGAAGAGCAGCTCCCGATCGCCCTCGCGGTGAAGCCCGACCTGGTCACCCTGTGCGCGGGCGGCAACGACATCATCGTGCCCGGCGCGGACGTGGACGCCGTCGCCGCGCGGCTGGAGGCGGGGGTCGCCAAGCTGCGCGAGGCCGGGATCCCGGTGCTCATCTTCAACGGGCCGGACACCAAGTACCTGTCCGTGATGCACGTCCTGCGGGGGAAGGTCGGCATCTACAACGCGCATCTGTGGGCGATCGCCGACCGGCACGGCGCCAAGATGGTCGACATGTGGGCGATGGCCCCGCTGCACGACCGCCGCGCCTGGAGCGACGACCGGCTGCACTTCACCCCCGAGGCCCACCGGCGGATCGCGCTGCGCGCGGCCGAGGTCCTCGGCGTCCCGGTCGCCGACGACTGGCGCGAGCCGTGGCCGGCGTCCGAGGAGCCGAGCACCTGGATCACGTCGCGCCGCTCGGACCTCGAGTGGACGAAGGCGCATCTGCTGCCGTGGATCCGCCGTCAGCTCAAGGGCGAGTCCATGGGCGACGGCCTGTCCCCGAAGCGCCCCGAGCTCGCGCCGCTGCTCCCGCTGGAGCAGATCGAGACGACGGGCGTCACCCTCCCGGCCAAGGAGCTGCGGGAGATCCACCACCACGCGAGCTGAACCGCGCGTGAAGGCCCCCTTCCCTCGGCTGAGCCGAGGGAAGGGGGCCTTCACGCGCATCAGGGCCATCGATCGATGTCACCCAGAAGGGTCATGTGCCGACCCCGTCCGGGCCGAGGCGAGGTCCGGGCCGCGGTCGACGTCGCAGGCCAGACCAGGTACGCGGCACTTCGCGGAGAGCGCCGGGCAGGGGGAAAGCCGGTTCGCTAACCGGACGTACGCGGCTTACAGTCCCTTCATGCCCGGTACACGCTGGAGCCGCTTGCTGCCTACAGCGCTGCTGGTCACGCTCGCCTTGACGGCGATCACCGTCTGGTCGGCCTCGGACGACATCGAGGCCGAGCTGACCGCGCGCGCGAAGAACGCGCTCGCCGACGTCGGCGTCTCCGGCGGCCAGGTGAGCTTCTCCGGCCGCGACGCGAACCTCACCGGCTTCCCGCCGGACAAGGCCGCGCAGGCGATGGACGCCATCCAGCGGATCGACGGGGTCCGGACGGTCGAGATCTCCGGCGACACCGCCCCGCCCGCGGGCCCGGTGACGACCAGCGGCGAGCCGCCGAGCCAGCCCGCGCCCAGCCCGCCGCCGAGTCCCGCGCCGACGCCGGCCAAGCCGACGGACAAGGCGGGCTTCCAGGCCGAGCTCGACCGGCTGCTGGCGGCCACGCCGATCACGTTCGAACCGGACACCACCGACCTCACCGCGGACGGCGAACGCGGTGCGCTGGAGGTCGCGAAGCTGCTCACCGACGCGCCTCGCGAACTGCGGTTCCGGATCACCGGGTCGGTCGCGACCGGTTCGGACCGCAAGCTCGCGCTGAACCGGGCACTGACGGTCGAGCGGTTGCTGGAGCGCAACGGGGTCAAACGCGACCAGGCGTACTCCACCCAGCGCAGGAACTCCGACGGCGCGAGCGGCGAGGGCCGCCGCGTCGACATCACGGCGGAACAGAGGTGATGGCCTGATGCTCTGGCTCTTCGGGCAGATCTGGCTGTGGCTGCTCATCTCGTTCGCCCTCGGCTGCGGTGTCACCTGGCTGCTGATGCGCGGCGAACGACGTGAGCGTCCCGCCGCGGAACCGGCGGTCCACGAGCCGGCGCGCGCCGCGGTCCCGGTCCAGCACGACCCGGATCCCGAACCCGTGCCCGAACTGCTGTCCACCGAACGGACGCAGTTCCTGCCGCCCGCGCGGGTGCAGGACGACGACGAGCCGTACGACCAGGAGGCCGAAGGCCACCGCGAGGGCCAGCTGGCGCCGGAAGCGGTGCGGGCCTACCAGCCGGGGGCGCCGGAAGCGGCCGCCCGCAACGGCGAGGGCGGCCACGAACCCGAACCCGTCTGGCCGAGCGACGAGGACTGGCCACCCGCCGGGCACCGGCCGGGGCAGGGCGGCTGACACTCGCCTGGTAAATTCGGCTACGCACTGTGAGCGGGACGCCGGGTACGTTTCTTCGATCGGGAGCTCCGGCACACGAAGGAGGCTCCGATTGGCGCTCCCCTATTGGACGCCGCACAACCTGCTGCCTCCTGGCCGCCATCCCGCCGATCTGGCCGACGTCTACGAGCGGCTGGTCTTCGACGCGCCGCACCAGAACGACCGTGAAATCCTGTTCAGCGCGCTGAACAGTTACCTCGGCGTCGCCCGGCGGATCATGCCCACCGGCCGCGCGTGGATCGGCGGGGATCTGACCGCCAGGACCCCGCACGCGCCGCGCGGGCTCGACGTGGTGCTGATCCCGGACGAATGGGGCGCGCTCAAACGGCTCGACGACGCGGGCCGCTCGGCGCTGTACGGGCTGCTGACCTTGCGCGGGGTCATCGTCGGCCAGCCCGCCATGTACCTGGACCAGGTCCAGCCCGTCGGCGGCATGCTCGACGGTTTCCTCTGCCGCCCCGGCGACGAGGAGATCTGGGAGGAAGTGTGGGCATCGGGTGGCAGGGGAATTCCGGAAGTGATCTGGTGAGGAACGAATTCCGGCGTATCGCCGACGAGATCCCCGGCGGCACCTGGCTAGACGACCTCGCCCGCGCGTCGGCGATGGCCGCGTACGCCAAGTTCGAGCGGACGTCGCGTTCGCCGCTGCTTCGCGTCTCCGTGCTCGGCGAGTCGCATCTGGACGCGTACACCTTCTCCGACATCAGCCGCGCGCTGCAGGACGCGACGGCGAAGATCGGGCACATCATCCGGAATCCGTCGGGCGAGGTGACCTTCGTCCAGCCCGCGGACCGCGAGAAGGCCCCGCTGATCCAGCGCGGGCAGGCGGGCAACGCGATCTTCTTCGGCTTCCCGGAACCGGCGCTCGACGACGCGCTCATCCACGACGGGATCGAGTCGCTGTCCGAACGCGCGGTCAAGGAGCTGTGCGACTTCCTGCCCGCCAACGGTTCCGACGACGGCGCGCTGGACGCGGTGCTGCTGCAGCGTGACACCGTCCGCAACGCGGTCAGCGACATCGTCAACGCGGTCAGCAAGCACGCCGGGATCGGCATGGCGCTGACCCCGACGTCCGGCGACGAACTGACCCGCAGCATGACCACCGAGCAGGCGAGGATCCTGTCCGGGAGCCTGCGCGAGTCGCGGGAAGCGGTCGGCTACGAGACGGTCAGCGGCAGGCTGGACGGCGTCCGCACGCGGCGCCGGATCTTCTATCTCGAACGCGAGTCGGGCGGCACGATCCAGGGCGCGGTCGCGCCGGATCTGCTCGACGAGATCAAGGAGAACCTGGACCGGCCGGTGACCGCGCGGCTGCGCGTCGTGCGCACCACGACCATCGACGGCCGCCGCGGCCGCCCGGTGCACGAACTGCTGGAGATCACCCCGGAAGTCAGCCTGTTCGATCAGTGATCGGGTTTCCGACATTCGGCGATGCCACAATTCTCGTCAGAAAATGTCGGTGACCGCTTGATCATCGTTGAATGATGACTTTTTCCGGCAGGTAACAATTTCGGCCATTGCCCCGAACGATGGGTTAACGTCTTCGGACGGAAGCCTCCGAAAGGGCATGTATGCCGACCGATCCACCTCTCCCGCACCCGCCTGCCACCCGCTACGGCCCTGGGTTCGCCGCGCACGGAACCCGGCACCGCAAACCCAAGAACGGCGTGGTCATCGCGGGTTTCCTGGTCGGCTTGGCGGCGCTCGGGGTCGCCTTCGTCCCGGTCGCCGGGATCGCCGCCTGGCCGCTCGCCGTGATCGGAGTGATTCTTTCCGTGATCGGTTTGACCAAAATCAAGAAGGGTGAAGCGGACAAGAAGGGAATGGGGATCGCGGGGCTCGCGCTTTCGATCACCGGACTGCTGGCCGCGGGCGGGTTACTGGTCTACACCAGTTTCTTCGCGACCGGCGAGTCGGGGCTGCACGTCCCGGCGGTCGCCGGGGACAAGAACACCGTCGAGTTCGTCGTCAGCGCTTCCGGCGGCGCGACCATCCGGTACGGCTCGCTCAACGACCAGCGGACCGAGACGACCCCGGCCAGCACCGACGAATGGCGCGGCACGGCGTCCTTCAACTCGGGCGACTACCTGCTCACCGTCACCGCGGACACCCGGAACTCGACGGTCAGCAACCAGATCGCCTGCACGATCCTGGTGAACGGCAAGAAGGTGGCGGAGAACAAGGGCCAGACCATCGCCCTGTGCACCGCCGGCACCGGCTGATCCTCTGCGGGGGTGCCGCCTGGCGGCCGGCCGGTATCGCCCCCACCTCCACCGGCCGGACCGCCACGAGCCGCTCCTGGCGGCTCTTCGGACGGGACCCGCGAAGGGCCCGCCCGAGCGCCGATCACTACCGCGTGCCCCTCCCCTAGGGCTCGATCGACACTGAACCGGACCCTACGCGCGTGCGCGGCGAGGCCACTAAGAATCCGCTAAGGATCACTCACGGACTTTCGCCGAGGTCCGTGAGTTCCGCACGGACCAGCGCGGCGAGCTTGGGATTGGCATCCGCGAGGATCTTCAGCGCGAGCGCGAATTGCTCGCGGGCACCGTCCACATCCGACCCGGCCCGCAGCACCCTGCCCAGCGTCAGCCGCAGGACGCCCTCCTGCAGGACGAACCGTCTGCTGATCGTCAGGTCCACCGCTTCCCACACGTACCGCTCGGCCGCGGCGAGCTCGCCGATCCGCAGGCTCAATTCGGCCAGGTTGTTCAGCGAGACGACGACGTAGCTCTCGTCCCCGAGCGTGCGGTCGATCTCCAGCGAGGCGACCTGATGCCCGATCGCCTCGATGAACCGTCCCGCCCGCTTTTCGGCCTCAGCGCAGTTGTTGAGTGCCTGCCCGCGCAATTCGAGATCGCCGGTCCGCTCGGTCTCCTCGACCACGCGCCGCAGTGTCCTGATCGCCTCGTCGTGCCGCCCCAGCAAGGTGAGCGCGGAGCCGAGGTGGATGTTCGCGGAGATCGTCAGCCGGTCGTCGCCGATCGCGGTCGCGAGTTCCAGAGCGCGTTCGGCGTCGGCGAGGCAGCCCTGCGGCAGCTCGAAGGTGAGGGCGATGGCGCAGCGGGAGATCAGCATCCAGCACCGGCCGAGGACGTCGCCGGATCGCTCGGCGGCCTCCAGCCCGATCTCGACCAGCCGCGTCCACTCGTCCAGCAACGGGTACACCGCGCGATAGGTGTGGGCGACCCTGGCCAGCCGCCAGACGTCGTCGTGGCGTCCGGCGGCGCGGGCGGCTTCGAGAACCTCGATCAGGTTCTCCCATTCCGCGGTGAACCAGTCCTGCGCCTCGTCGAAGGAACCGATCGGCGGCGTCTGCGCGTCGGTCAGCTCCCCGGTGAAGTCGAGCGGGTCGACGATCCGCAGCATCTTCCGCCGGGCCCGGTCGGCGACGGCCTGATAGAACCGCACCGAACGCGACAGGACGTCTTCGCGGTCGGCTTCGTCGAGTTCGTTCTCCGCCAGCTCGCGGAGGAACAGGCGGACGAGATCGTGCGGGACGAAGGAATCGCGGCCGGTTTCGGCGAGCAGGTTGTGCGCGGCGAGCACCCGCAGATGCCGCCGCGCCTCGGCGACGGTGATCCCGCCGATCGCCGCCGTCAGATGCGAACCGGCCGAAACGCACTGGACCACGCCGAGCCGCAGGAACGTGTCCGCGACCTCGGGCGGCAACCCCCGGAACGAGACGTCGAACGCCGCGCGGACACCGTCGTCCGGGCCCTCGACGTCGAGCGCGGCGAGCCTCGTCCGTTCGTTGCCGAGTTCGTCGACCAGATCCTGCGCGGTCCACTGCGCGCTCGCGGCGAGCCGGGCACCCGCGATCCGCAGCGCCAGCGGGAGATAACCGCAGAGCCGGGCGAGCGCGTGGTTGAGGTCGAAACCGGCGGGCCCGGCGAGTTCCTCGATCAGCCGGACGGCGTCGCCGGGCGCGAGGGTGCCGAGCACTCGCAGTTTGGCCGCGTTGGACACGGCGAGCCCGTCGAGGCGGGAACGGCTGGTCACCAGCGTCATCGACCGCGACC
This sequence comes from Amycolatopsis sp. PSD-21, assembly GCF_055561455.1. NCBI lineage: Bacteria > Bacillati > Actinomycetota > Actinomycetes > Pseudonocardiales > Pseudonocardiaceae > Amycolatopsis > Amycolatopsis sp. PSD-21. Next base: position 8,487,073 of record NZ_CM145712.1, read on the forward strand.
CGGGCGGCAGCAACGGCCGGACCTGCTCGGCGCTCCGGGCGTTGTCGAGGATGACCAGCATCCGGCGCCCGGCGATCATCGAGCGGTAGAGGGCGACGCGTTCGTGGACCTGTTCCGGGACGCCCTCCGCCGGGACGCCGAGCCCGAGCAGGAACTGGGTGAGCAGGTCGGCGGGCTCCAGCGGCGGATGATGCGGGTCGAAACCCCGCAGCGAGGCGAAAAGGATGCCGTCGGGGAAGCGTCGGCCGGCACGATGCGCCCACCACACCACCAGGCTGCTCTTACCGATCCCGGCCGTCCCGGTGACCACGCCGACCGCGGTCTCGCCCGCTTCGGCGCGTTCGGCGAGTTCGTCGAGCCAGGCCAGGTCGGCCTCGCGCCCGGCGAGGTTCGGCACCGCGGGCGGCAGCTGCTGGACGGGCGCCGCCTCGGCCTTCGGTTCCGCGACGACCTTGACCGGCAGGTCGTCGTTGAGGACGCGTTCGTGCAGCCAGCGCAGGTCCGCGCCGGGTTCGACGCCGAGGGTGCGCAGGGTCGCCCGGGACACCGTGCGGTAGAGCTCGAGCGCGTCTCCGCGGCGGCCGGCGTGGTAGAGCGCGCGCATCAGCTGACCGGCCGTGCGCTCGGCGAGCGGATTCGCCCGGACGAGCGGGCTGAGCTCGACGATGAGTTCCGCGTGCCTGCCCAGTTCGAGGTCCGCGTCGACCCTGGCGCCGTGGACGGCGAGCCGCAGATCCTCCAGTTCGGGCGCACGGACCGACCCCGGCACACCGGCGAGCGCGGGCCCCTGCCAGAGCGCGAGGGCCTCGGTGAGCAGCGCGGAAGCCTTCTCCGGCTCTTCCGCCGATGCCCGCTCCAGCAGGGATCGGGCGCGATGGACGTCGATCCGCTCGGGATCCACGGTCAGCTGATAGCCGGGCGGCGCGGTCAGGATCCGGGCGCCGTCCGGGTGGTCGCCCTGGATGCCCCGGAGCACGCGGCGCAGATGCGAGACGTTGCCGTGGACGATCGTGCGGGCCGTGGCCGGCGGGTCGTGCCCCCACAGCGCGTCGATGATCTCGTCGAGCGCGACGACCTTGTTGACCTTCAGCGCCAGCAGCGCGAGCAGGCCGCGGACGCCGGGACCGCCGACGGGGACCGGCCGATCGCCGTCGAGGAGGCGCACGGGACCGAGGAGCTGGAAGCGGGCAGGGGAACCGCTTTCGGCCATGACAAGCCCCCCTCCCTCCGATCTCTCCCCTTACCGGAACAGCCAACCTACCGCGCGGAGAGCCCGCCAACCAGGACACTCGAGGCCGTGAAGGCCTCCTTCCCTACTTTCAGGGGAGAGAAGGAGGCCTTCACGACCAGACCGATCCGGACAAAGGCACCTAAGCGGGCACCTTTCGTCCACTGTGGACTCCAACGGCGGGTAGCGCGTGAAGGCCCCCTTCCCTCGGCTGAGCCGAGGGAAGGGGGCCTTCACGCGCTTCAGGAACACACAGCATTCACTCACGAAAAAGAAAAGGCTCCGTGCCATCAGTCCCGATCTGATGGCACGGAGCCGGGGGATGTCCGACTTGGGCCGCCTGGGGGCGCGACCCACATCGGACATCGGCGTCCACGTCCGTCCGGGTGGGCTCACCCCGAGCGAAGAACCCGTTCGGTCGTCGACAACACCTACGTGAGCGAGCCCACTGGCCCGCTCACGTGGCGACAACGTAACAGGGCGCACACCGACGGCTACAAGCGCCCCATCATGGCCTTCGCTACCTGCGGTTCCGTCAGCGCGACAGCGGGGTCGAGTCGCGGCCGGCGATGAACGCCGGACGCGGTTCGATCGCGGCGTACGGCTCCCGCAGCGCGTTTTCGACGCTGTTGAACACGAGGAAGATGTTCGACCTCGGGTACGGCGTGATGTTGTTCGAGGAACCGTGCATCACGTTCGAATCGAACCAGAGCGCGGAGCCGGCCTGGCCGGTGAACTGGTCGATCCCGTACTCGGCGGCGAGCGCGGTGATGTCCGCCTCGCTCGGGACGCCGACCCGCTGCTCTTTCAGCGAACTCTTGTAGTTGTCCTCCGGGGTTTCCCCGGCACACTGGACGAAGGTCCGCTGCGAACCCGGCATCACCATCAGCCCGCCGTTGAACGGGTAGTTGTCGGTGAGCGCGATGGAGCAGCTGACCGCGCGCGGCACCGGCATGCCGTCCTCGGCGTGCCAGGTCTCGAAGTCCGAGTGCCAGTAGAACCCGGTGCCCTTGAAGCCGGGCATGTAGTTCACGCGGCTCTGGTGGATGTAGACCTCGGAGCCGAGGATCTGTCGGGCCCGGTCGAGCACACGCGGGTCGCGGACGAGTTCCGCGATCAGCTCGCTGGTCTCGTGGACGTCGAAGATCGAGCGGACCTCACCGGTCTTGGCCTCGGTGATCACGCGTTCGTCGCCGCTGTGGTCCCCCGACGACATCCTGACGAGTTCCTGCCAGTAGGTCTGGACCTCGCCCGGCGACAGCAACTGGTCGACGACGGTGTAACCACGCGTTTCGTGGTTGGCGAGCGTGGCCGCGTCCAAGGGACCGTCGGCCTCGGTGCCCCAGACGGTGGGGTGCGTCCTGGGCAGGTGTTCGGGCTTACCCGTGATGCGGGTCGGGTAACTGTCGTCGACTCGGGTGTCGGTCAGCGTCAATGCAGTCGCCTCCTCGAGCGATTTCTAGGGTTCGGTGACGAGCGGGTACACGCCGTTTTCGTCGTGGACCTCACGGCCGGTGATGGGCGGGTTGAACACGCAGACGCACTTGATCTCGGTCTTGGGCCGGACCTGGTGCTTGTCGTGGTCGTTGAGCAGGTACAACGTGCCCGGCTTCAGCTGGAAGACCTCGCCGGTCGCGGTGTTTTCGAGCTCGCCCTCACCAGAGGTGATGAACACCGCTTCGATGTGGTTCGCGTACCAGAAGTCGTTGACCGTCCCGGCGTACAGCGTGGTCTCGTGCACCGAGAAGCCGACGCCCTCCTTGGCCAGCACGATGCGCTTGCTGCGCCAGTTCGGGGTCTTGATGTCGGCGTCGGTGTCGGTGACCTCGTCGAGTGTTCTGACAAGCAACGGAAAACTCCTTCTCGTTCCTGGTTGAGGGCGGTCAGTTCAGGACTGTGGCGACGGCTTCGTCGATGATCGCGAGACCCTTCGTGAGCTCGTCGTCCGTCAGGGTGAGCGGCGGGAGGACCTTCATGACCTCGCCGTCGGGCCCGGAGGTCTCCATCAGCAGCCCGCGCTCGAACGCGGCGGCGCAGACCTTGCCCGCGAGGTCGCCGTTGGCGAACTCGATGCCCCGGGCCAGGCCGCGGCCCTTCGCGAACAGGTTCGCCTCCGGGTACGCCTCGACGATGCCCTGGAAGGCGGCGGCGATGCGCTCGCCCTTGGCCTTGGTGGACTTCTCCAGCTCGTCGTCGCTCCAGTAGACGCGCAGCGCCTCGGTCGCGGTGACGAACGCCGGGCTGATGCCGCGGAAGGTGCCGTTGTGCTCACCCGGCTCCCAGACGTCGAGGTCCGGGCGGATCAGCGTCAGCGCCATCGGGATGCCGTAGCCGCCGATGGACTTCGAGAGGCAGACGATGTCGGGTTTGATACCCGCGTCCTCGAAGCTGAAGAACGGGCCGGTGCGGCCGCAGCCCATCTGGACGTCGTCGAGGATCAGCAGGATGCCGTGCTTCTTGCACAGGTCGTCCAGCGCCTTGAGCCACTCGACGCGCGCGGCGTTGATCCCGCCCTCGCCCTGCACGCCCTCGACGATCACGGCGGCGGGCTCGTTCAGGCCGCTGCCGGAGTCTTCGAGCAGCTTCTCGAAGTAGAGGAAGTCCGGGATGGAGCCGTCGAAGTAGTTGTCGTACGGCATCGGGGTGGCGTGCACCAGCGGGACACCCGCGCCACCGCGCTTCATCGAGTTGCCGGTCACCGAGAGGGCGCCCAGCGTCATCCCGTGGAAGGCGTTGGTGAAGTTGATGACCGATTCCTTGCCGGTCACCTTGCGGGCGAGCTTCAGCGCGGCCTCGACCGCGTTGGCGCCACCGGGGCCGGGGAAGACGACCTTGTAGTCCAGATCCCGCGGCCGGAGGATCTTCTCCTGCAGGGTCTGGAGGAAGTCCCGCTTGGCGACGGTGAACATGTCGAGCGCGTGCGTCACGCCGTCTCGCGCGATGTAGTCGATCAGTGCCCGCTTGAGCGCCGGGTTGTTGTGCCCGTAGTTGAGCGCGCCGGCGCCGGCGAAGAAGTCGAGATAGGGCTTGCCGTCCTCGTCGTAGAGGTAGCTCCCCTGCGCCCTGTCGAACACGACGGGCCAGCCGCGGCTGTAGCTGCGCACCTCGGATTCGAGTTCCTCGAAAATGCTCATGACGTTTTCTTTCTCCCTGAGATCCCCGGATTTACGTTCTATTGACTGCTGAGCGGACCGATTCGGTACAGGTCCTCCCGCTCATGCGTTCCTTCCTCGGCCGGGAAATCCGTCGCGGAGAACAGATCCTGGCGTTCCACGGTGGCGTTCCACCGCTTGGCGAACGAGGCGAACAACCGGATCGAAGCCTCGTTGTCCGGGGTGATCGTCGTTTCGAGGTACCGGACGCCCTGGGCGGTCAGCCGGCCGAACAGCTCATCGAGCAGAGCTCCGGCCAGGCCTTTTCCTCGCTGGGACGCGTCGACCGCGACCTGCCAGACGAAGCCGACGTCCTGCTTGCGGTACCCGATCACGAAGCCGACCGGCGTGCCGTCGACTTTCGCGACCACCGACGTGTCGGCGAAATCGTGGCACCACAGCAAATAGGCGTAAGGCGTGTTGAGATCGAGCTTCTTCGAATCGCGGGCGATTCTCCAGAGCGCGGCACCGTCTGCCTTGGTCGGATTTTCGATCAAGTGCTTTCCGGACATGTCCAAGAAACGTACCGGAGGATTCGGGCGCGGTCAGATCAGCGCGGCGGCGGCAACGCGGCTACCTGCAACAACCCTGAAACACACGTGACAAAGGTAACGGTAACGTTTGAAGCGCAGCACTTGTGGGTAAGGCCGCTCCGCTGCGGTCTCACTGCATGTGACGATACCAACCGTTACCGCTTCGTCGCAGGCTCAGGGCACCATTCGGCATCCGATTCCGCTATTCACGACGCCGCTTGCGACCCACGAGCGAACCGAGCGGCGTCCAGATGGCGGGCAGGACGAGCAACAGGCAGACGACCAGCCACCAGACCGGCGCCTCGCCGCGTCGCCAGCCCGCGACGACGCCGCCGAGCCAGCCGAACAGCGGGTCGCGTACCGGTGGCAGGAACGCGGCGAACAGCAGGGCCGCCACCACCAGCACACCGAGCACCGTGAGCACCATCCGCCACGTCTTGCGCAACGTCATCAGGCTCACCGCCAGGAACACGACGGCGCCCGCGGCGACCGGCACGCCGACCCACTGCAGGACCGGGCCGCCCTGTCCACCGAGGACGAACCCGGCCAGCACGGTGATCAGCGCGGCGAGCACGTTCCACGGCGACGGCAGGGTGGCCGCCCCGCGCGTGATCCACCACGCGCTGCGCCCGGCGGCCTTGGCGAAGGTGGCCGCGGGCTGGACCGATTTCGGCACCCTGGTCGCCCCGGCGGCCGCGTTGAGCCCGGCGGCACCGGCCTTGACCAGCGTCTTCGTCAGGAGCATCGTCCCGCGTTCGTGTTCGAACCGCTCGCCGGAGACCTGGCACGCCTGGAACGCGCGCTGGGTCTGCTCGTCGGTTTCGGGCTCGTTCTCGACGAGTCTCCTGAACCGTTCCGACGGTTTTCCGTTCCCCTTGGCCGTTTTCGCGTCGTGTCCGCAGTGGAGGCCGACACACGGCAGCTCCTCGCGCGCGATCTCCAGCTGCCGCACCCTGGCGAGCACCATCGCCGTCACCGGCATGCTGATCGGCAGCGCGGCTTCGGTTTCCACGTCGGCGAGTTCGCCGTCGAGGCCGAGGAAAGCCAGTTCCCCGGCCAATTGCGCGCGCAGGGCGTCCGCTTCCTCTTGCGACAGCCCGTCTTCCGTGCCGGGCTGTCGCCAGCCGATCTCCTTGAAGGTGTCTCGCACCTGCGTCCGGAACGCCTCCCGTCCGACGACGTCGCGCAGCAGGCGCAGCCGGTTCGGGTCCAGCAGGCACTGCACGAGCCAGCCCGCGCCGTCGACGCGGCCCCACATCCAGTCGTTCGCGCGCCAGGACGCCTTGTAGAACGCGCCGAAGTAGTCGGCCTGCATCCCGGTGAGCTTGTCCCACGAACGGCGCCGCTTCATGTCCAGCAGCGTCCGCGAATCCGCGCTGACCTGGACGAGATCGACCCGCTGGTCGACCGAGGGCGGCTGCGCGAGCAGTCCCCGGGTCGCGATGTGCAGGCGCACGAGCCGCGAGGTGACAATGGGATCGCCGGCGCTTTCGTCGTCCGAAGTGAGCCCGGTCCAGGCCAGCAGCGTGCTGACCGTGTCGGCGGCTTCGGTGTCGGGTTTCGCCTGCGCCAGCGGCAAAAGGATCGGTGTGGCCTGCCGGAGGGCGGCGACGACGAGCGGCCACGCCTCCTTCAGCGTGTCCGAACGGCCGAGCGCGGCCCATTCCTTGGCGAGGCCTTCGATCCAGGCCGCCAGCGTGACGTCGGAGGCGGGCGGCTCCTGTTCGGTGACCCAGCCCGCGAGCCGCTTGCCTCGCGCGGCCTTGTGCCGCGCTTCGTGCAGCAGCACGCGGCAGCGGTTGAGCTGCACCGCCTGCTCCGGCGCCGGATCGAGCCGGAAGCCCGCGTTCACCAGTTGCAGCCCGGTGGCCACCGAATCGTCGAGCGCGGTGGTGCGGAAGGCGACCAGGTCCGCGAGTTCGCAGCTGTCCTTCGGCGGCTCGGTGGGCAGGCCGTCCCGCAGCCCGGCCGCCGCGGCCGCACGCAGTTGCGCCGCCGTGCCGGACGCCCACTGACGGCCCTGATCCTCCACATCGGACAGTGAGAGCCTGCGGGTCGCCTCGCGGACCAGCGCGGTGGCGTCCTCCTGCACCCGCCGGTCGCGGTAGTCGTTCATCAGCCGCTGGTCGACCAGCGAGTCCGGGCCGCCGCGAACCCCCATCGCGGCAAGGGAAACGCGGGTGCCCCTGGTCCGGACGACGGCGTCGTTGTGCCTGGTCAGGTCCTCCAGCTCGGCGCTGATCGTCTGGCTCAGCACGGTGCCGACGACCTTGCTCAGGGCGCTGCCCAGCAGCGGGGGCCGCTCCGGATCGACCGCGACCCGCTCGGCTTCGCGTTCCGCCGTCGGCACCACGTACAGCAGCAGCCGCCGGACGTCCGAATGCGACTGCCGCTCGAAGATCTCCCGCAACGCCGGTCGCAGCGGCTTGTTCAGCAGCACCCCGCCGTCGGTGAGCCAATGCGAACGGGTGACGTCGGTGTATTTGGTCATGTCCGGATGCAGCGGGCCGGTCTTCTCGCCGATCGGCATCCGGGACAGTTCGAACGCGCCGGGGAACGACGCGGTGGACCGCGCCGCGAGCGCGAGCGGGCCGACCACGTCGTCCGTCCACAAAGGAGCGTCGAAGCGGAACAGGAGGCGATGTTCGGTGTCCCGCACCAGGTTTCCGAGCGCGTCGTCGAACCTGGTCGTCTCGCCGTCGATCATCGTGCCGGTGAGCAGCACGGTGATGTCGGGACAGTCGGGTTTCACCGTCGCGTTGTCGGTGATCCGGTGCAGCGCGTCCTTGAGATCGCCGAGCAGCACCTTGTCGCCGTCGAGCAGCGAACGCGGCTCCTTCTCGCCGGGGTCGCGGATCAGGTTGTCGAGCGAGCCCGTGCTGATCCACGTGTCGCGCAGCACCTGCGGACTCGACCGGAACGCCTCGGCCAGCCCGAGGCACGCCGCGTTGATCCCGCCGGCGCTCGTGCCGGTGAGCACGTCGAGCGAGGCGGTGGCGTTGAGCAGATCGAGCAGGGCCCGGTACGGGCTTTTCGATTCCGGCGTTCTCGACGCCTGCAACAGATGCGAGGTCTCGGTGGCGACCCCGCCCATCCAGACCGCGAGGCTCGCCCCGCCCACCATGGTCATCGCCAGCCGGATCTCCTGCGGCCACGGGCTCCCCGCGTCGGCCATGTGCGCCCTCCCCAAGGCTTTGTGCAGGGGGCACTCTAGACCGGACGGCGGACCCCGGGTACCGCCGATGGTGCGCCCGGAAGGGCAAGGTCCCCGCGGCCGCGCGGTTTCGCGTGCTTGGACGGACGACACACGTGATCAGACGGACGACACGCGTGTCCAGCGGGACGGCACACGTGCCGTCCGTTCAATCACGCGTGTCGTTCGTCTGATCACACGTGCCGTCCCCGCAGTCAGGCGAAACTCCCGGTTCGGTTCGCGAGTGGAGTGTTGCGAAAGCCACTTTCGCAACGTTCAAGGTTGGGAAAGTGGCTTTCGCAACGTCGGCGGCCTGCCCAGGCGACGCAGCCGACGGTGACGGGGAGCCCTGTTCGCTGCGCGAGGTCCTCGGGCTCGTCGGTGACAAGTGGACGATGCAGATCCTGGTCCGGCTGACCGACGGGCCGCGGCGGTTCAGCGAACTCGAGCACGGCATCGAGGGGATCAGCCGCCGGATGCTCGCGCTGACGTTGCGGAACCTGGAACGCAACGGCCTCGTGACGCGGACCGTCTACGCGGAGGTCCCGCCGCGCGTCGAGTACGCGATCACGCCTCACGCCGCCGAACTCGACGAGCCGCTGCACGCGCTTTCCGCCTGGGCGTCGAAGCACCGGGCGATCGTGGGCGAAGCGCGCCGGGCCTACGACGCCACGAAGGCCTCGTAACCGCACGCATTCCGTCCTCTGAATGCGGGGTGTCAGGCGGCGAAGTGCTCCAGCAACAAGACCTGCGCCTCGCCGACGGCGAAACCCAGGACGGCACCGGTCGCGATCAGGATCCATTCGTCCTGCTGGAAAGCCGGCCGCAGCAGACCCTCGAACTCGCGCGGCGACAGCTCCTTCATCTTCGTCACCAGCACGTTCCGGATGTCCATCGCGTCGGTCGCGTAGTCCTCGATGTACCGCATGGTCTCCGGCAGTTTGTCCATGATCTTCTCGGCGATGTTCAGCTTCATGTCCTGATATCGCTTGCTGCCGACCGCGAACACCACGAGCGGTTTCCCGACGCCGACGCGGCGCCCGAGCTGTTCGTCGAGCTGGCGCTGGATCAGCCCGAGCACGCGGTCAGACAGCGGGCCGCGCAGCACCGCTTCGATCACGTTGTGCGGGGTGATGATCTCCTGCGCGATCAGCGCGCCGTACGCCTCCGCGACCTCACCGCGCCGTTTCAGGAACAGGCCCTGCCAGCGCACGCCGAAGTACCGGCGTTCCTCGATCGGGTAGAAGATCATCCGCAGCGCGAGCCAGTCGGTGAACCAGCCGGTGAAGAGCCCGAACAGCGGCATGATCAGCGGGAACTTGAACAGCACCCACGCCACCATCTGGATGATCCCGATGAGCCCGCCGAAGAAGATGCCGGAGCGGGCGATGAACTTGAACTCCTTGTCGCCCGCCTCCTGGAAGATCCGGTTCAGCAGCCGTTTGTCCTTGACCAGTGCGGTGACCACCATGCCCTTGAGGTCGAACACACTGTCCACATCGGACTTGATCAGCTCCAGGACGGCCGCGACCATCCGCGGCGTCTCGGCCTGGACACGCTGGATCACCAGCCGCTGCATGCCCACCGGCAGGGATTCCCAAAGCCCCGGCTGGTAGTGGGCGGCGACGGCGCGCACGATGTCCTCGACGGCCGCCTGGAGCGGTTTTTCGATCTCCTTGGCGATTCTCTGCGGATCGAGCCGGGCGACGACCTCCGCCGGTTTGATCAGCTGCTCGGTCATCGTGTCGCAGGCGATGCTCGCCATCCGGGCGGCACGTTTGGGCACGATGCCCTGCCAGCCGAGGAAGGGTTTGACACCGACGAACTCGACCGGCTGGAACATCATCCGGATCGCGACGAGTTTGGTGGTGTAGCCGATCAGGGCGGCGACGATCGGGATGGAGACGTAGATCGGCCAGTGCTCGCCGAAATCGGCGAGGATCCCGTCGAGGAACGCACCCATGCCGAAGTCAGCCGGCGCTCGGGTCGCAGGCCTGCCAGAACTGGGCGCCGAGGCGGGAAATATGGACCGTGCGCTTCACGAACTTCGCCCGTTTGACCGACTTCTCCGCCTCGCGGACGGTCTCGTCGGTCAACAGGATCTCGTACTGCGTCTCCAGCGCGGGCACCTCTTCGTCCAGCTCGACCAGGCCGAGCCCGATCAGCCTGGTGAGGTAGCCGGGCACCTGGTCCGGCAGCGACACCCCGGCGGCCTTGCCGACGGTGGAGGCGTTGCGGAGCACGAACCGCCCGGCCGCACCGAGGCTGGTCCGCTCGGCGACGTCGACGGCCGGGAACGGCGAGCCGTCGGAGAGCGCGGAGAGGATACGGGCCTCGTCCGGCGTGAGCTGCCGCAGGATGATCGCGTAGAGGTACTCGCGGGCCCGCTCGCGGCCGAAGCCGATGGAGTGGTTCAGGAGCTCCGCCATCGCGGCGCGGAGCGGTTCGAGCTGAGCGCGGGTGTGCACAAGGGTGACGGTCGCCTCGACCGGCCGCGAACCGTTGGTGTCGGGGCGGTTCATCGCGGACGCGGCGGTGAGCGCGGCGTGGTACGGGTCGTCGACCTCGTCGAGGCGGCGGCGCAGCTCCGAAAGCAGCTGCCGCTCGCCCTGTTTGACGATCTGTTCGGCGATCTCGACGCCGGGGAGTTTGCGGGTGAACTCGAAGCCCGTGCGCGCGGCCCAGCCCGCCAGCTGTCCCGCTCGTTTGGCGAAAGCGGCCAGGTCTTCACCGGCGGGTCGATCGTTGCTCACGGGCACTCCCCTCGCGTTCGCGCTGATGCTACCTGCGAGTAGGCCGAATGGCCGAAAATGTGATGGACCTGGGTGTTTGGATGGTGACCATGAGCTTCACGCGCTGGGGTCCGCCGATCGACGTCCTCCCGCTGTTCGCACGGGAGGAGCAAGCCCTGCTCGACGTGCTGACGGGACTCGACGCGGATCAGTGGGCCGCGCCGACGGTGTGCACGGGCTGGACGGTGCACGATCTGGCCGCCCACATCCTCGGCGACAAACTCGGCAGGCTGTCCCGCGACCGTGACGACTACCGGACGACGGCACCGCGCGAGGGCGAACGCTTCGGCGACTTCATCGACCGGATCAACGACGAATGGGTCGTCGCGTGCCGCCGGCTGTCCCCCGAGGTGCTGTTCGCGATGCTGGTGGACAGCACCTCGCAGATCGCCCAGATGTTCGGTCGCGCCGACCTCGACGCCCTCGGCGAACCGGTGAGCTGGGCCGGGGACGAACCCGCGCCGGTCTGGCTCGACGTCGCCCGCGAGTACACCGAGTTCTGGGTGCACCAGCAGCAGATCCGCGAGGCCGTGGGCGCGCGGATGCTGGACGAGGCGGAGTTCCGCGGCCCGGTGGTCGACACCTTCATGCGGGCGATGCCGCACACCCTGCGTGACATCGACGCCCGGGTCGGCAGGCAGGTCGCCTACACCGTCACCGGTCAGGGTGGCGGGAAGTGGACGGCGCGGCGGAGCGCCGACGGCTGGGAACTCGACCGGGCCGCGCCGACGTCACGCGCGCCGCTGGCCTCGGTGACGACGGACGCGGACACCTTCTGGCGGCTGTGCACCCGGAATCCGGCGGACCGCGGCCGGGTCACCGCCGAGGGTGACGAAAACGTTTGCGCCGCCCTGCTCGGGATGACGTCGATCATCACATCGAGTAACGGCTGACCTTCTCCGGCCGGATGACGAGCCGCACGAGATCGAGGCTCTGGATCCCGGCGAGCTCGCCCGCGTGGGCGGGGTCGTCGAGGTCCCAGTAACGCGCGCCGAGTCGTGCGGCCAGTTCGTGCGCCCCGTCGGGCTCGACCGTGGCGCCGCCGGAGACGGAGACCCAGCGCTCGCGTTCGCCCACCGGCGCGGCCACGATGATCGACGCGCGGGGGTCGTCCTTCAGCCGCCGCACTTTGGGTGACTCGCGAGGCGTGAAGAGCTGGATCGTGCCGTCGTCGGCGGCCTCGAACCACACCGGCCGGACCGGGCCGTCGGCCACGGCCAGGAACCCGTGCAGCGGCCTGCGGAGGAATTCGAGGTCGTCAGAAGTCAGCATGAGCTCGATTCAACACGGTGGATTCGGACGATCCCATAGGTGAAAGACCGGATCGCCTGTGTATTCGTCTAACCTCGGCCGGGTGGACGTGTTCAGTGACCTGATCCGCGGGGTGCGCTCCCACGGTTCGTTGTTCGGCAGTTCGACCCTGTCCCCGCCATGGAATCTGCACTTCGTGGACGGCGCGCCGCTGACCCTGTGCGCGGTGCTCACCGGCGCGGGCTGGATCGTCCCGGAGGACGGCCCGCCCGAGCCGCTTCGCGCGGGCGAGTCGGTCATCGTGCGCGGCCCCGCGACGTTCGCCTTCGTCGACGCGGTCGGCACCCCGGCCGAGCCGATCGCGTGCGGCGAGGACTGCGCGACGCCCGAGCAGGGCGGGACCCGGCACCGGCTGGGCTGGGTCGACGACCCGGGCGGCGAGACGACTCTGATCGTCGGCGCGTACCCGGTGCGCGGCGAGATCGGCCGCCCGCTGCTGGACGCGCTGCCCGTCGTGCTGCGCGTGGACTCCGGGGGCGCTGGCGACCCCGTGCTGGAGCACCTCGCCGCGGAGGTCGCCGTCGACGCGCCGGGGCAGCAGGTGGTTCTCGACCGGCTGCTGGACTGGCTGCTGGTCTGCTCCCTGCGCGAGTGGTTCGAGCGGCCGGGCGGCGAGCCCCCGGCTTGGTGGGCGGCGCAGCGGGATCCCGTGGTCGGCGACGCCCTGCGTTTGCTGCACGCGGAACCGGCGGCACCGTGGACCGTCGGCACGCTGGCCGGGCGGACCGGGGTGTCGCGGTCGACGCTGGCCAAACGGTTCGCCGACCTGGTCGGCGAACCGCCGCTGACCTACCTCACCCGCTGGCGGATGACCCTCGCGGCGGATCTACTCGCCGGTCCGGAGCCCGCGACCATCTCCGACATCGCCCGCACCGTCGGCTATTCCGACGCGTTCGGGTTCAGCGCTGCGTTCAAACGCGTGCGGGGCGTCAACCCGAGCGAGTTCCGGCGCGGGGTCCCTCAGCGCAGCTGATGCCGCGACTTCTTGGCCTGCTTGCGCAACTGCAGGATCCGGGCCCCGCCGACGAGCGCGACCAGCGCGCCACCGGCGATCACGGAGAACAGCATCGCGACCGCCAGCGGCATGCTTCCGGACATGCCCAGGAAGTGCACGGTGGCCGTGTCCTGGTTCTGCAGGATGAACACGAGCAGGAACACCAGCACGATCAACGCCACGATGACGGCGATCCAGGTGCCGCTCACCCGCGTCCGTTTGAGCTTCGGGCCGGCCTCGAATTTACCGCTGTGGCGTGCGCCGCCCGCGGTGTCGGACGGCGTGACGGGAACCTGGGCGGCGCCCTCCTCCGGCTGCGTCATGCTGGACAGTGTCCGCCGAAGCGGGCTTGATCGCGCTCTCAAGCGTCCGAACGGGTGACCTCGTCCGCCGCGCGCAGCACGCGCAAGGTGTTCTTCCCTGCCAGCTTCGCGCAGTCCTCTTCGCTCCAGCCGCGTTCCAGAAGGGCCGCGAAGAGCACCGGGTACTTGGAGACGTCTTCGAGGCCTTCGGGCAGCGTCGCGACTCCGTCGTAGTCGCCGCCGAGTCCGATGTGGTCGACTCCGGCCACTTCGCGCGCGTGCTCGATGTGCGCGACGACGTCGTCGATGCCCGCCTTCGGCTTCTCGGGGCCGCCTCGTTCGGCGGTGAACTTCGTGCGCTGGTCGATGTTGCGGTAGTCCTTGCCGGCGGCTTCCATGTCCTGGCGCAGCCGGTCGTCCCACTCGGCGACCTTCGGCGAGATGAAGCCCGGCACGAACGTCACCATCGCGACGCCGTCCTTGGCCGCCAACGTCTCCAGGACGTCGTCGGGGATGTTGCGGGGATGGTCGTTGACCGCGGTGCAGGAGGAGTGGCTGAAGATCACCGGCGCGGAGCTGACCTCCAGCGCGGCCCGCATCGTGCTCGGCGCGACGTGCGAGAGGTCGACGAGCATGCCGATCTTGTTCATCTCGCGGACGACGTCGCGGCCGAATTCGGTCAGCCCGCCGTGCTCGGGTTCGTCGGTGCCGGAGTCGGCCCAGGTGGTGTTGTAGTTGTGCGTCAGCGTCATGTAGCGGACGCCGAGGCGACGCAGGATCCTCAGCACGCCAAGGGATTCGGCGATGCTGTGGCCGCCCTCGGCGCCGAGCAGCGACGCGATCCTGCCGTTGCGGAAAGCGCTTTCCGCCTCGTCGGCCGTGTCCACGAGGGTCAGGCGATCGGGGTAGCGTTCGGCCATCTGGTGCACGATCTCGATCTGTTCGAGCACCGCCGTCACCGCGCTGTGGCCCTCGAACTGGCAGGGCACGTAGACGGACCAGAACTGCATCCCGAGCCTGCCTTCGGCGAGCTTCGGGAAGTCGGTGTGCAGGTGCGGCTGACGGATCGTGAGATCCGTGCCGGCCACGGCCTCGACCGGATCCGGCCCGGTCGTGACCCGCAGCTCCCATGGCAGATCGTTGTGCCCGTCCGCGAGGAGGACCCTGTCGAGCAGGGCCTGGGCGCGGACGAGGTCCCCGTTAGTCATCGGCCGATGCTACGTTCGCGTGCTTTGCTCTCCCCGCCATGGGTTGAGCCACCCCGCGGCCGCTACCAAACCGTTGCCGGTGACCTGGTGCCCGCCGGGATGCCGGTGGGCGACGACGTCCGCGCCGCGCTCGCGCAGGTCACGGACGAGCGTGTCCGCCGAAGCCAGCGGCGCCATCGGATCGTGCTCGCCGTTCGACAGGAAGACCCTGGTCCCGGACAGGTCATTCGGCGGCGGGCCGGGCACAGGAGACATCGCCGCGAACAGCGCCGCCTCCTTGACGGCGTCCGGGCGCAGCAGGGACACCGCGGCGGCGATGTTGGCGCCGTTGGAGAACCCGATGGCGACCAGCCGCCGGTCACCGAGGCCGTACTCCGCCCGCGAGGCGAGCACGAAATCGGCCAGCTGGTTCGCGCGGAAGACGACGTCCTCGTGGTCGAAAACGCCTTCCGCCAGCCTGCGGAACCATCGCGCCGCACCGTGTTCCGACACCGGCCCGGCGGGCGCGAGCAGCGCCGACGCGGGGCTCAGCTGCCTGGCGAGCGGCACGAGATCGTCCGGGCCGCCGCCGGTGCCGTGCAGGAGCAGCAGCACCGGCTCGTCGTCCGCCCCTTCGACGTACTTGTGCTCCAAGGTGCTCATCGCGGGTTGTTCTCGCTCGGCAGGTCCAGCTTCGGCAGCATGGCCTCGATGTCCTCGCGTTTGGGCTCCAGCCACGGCGGCAGCTTCAGCGCGCGGCCGAGCTCCAGCAGCGGCTCGTCGATCGCGAAACCGGGTTCGTCGGTGGCGACCTCGAGCAGCGTGCCGCCCGGCTCGCGGAAGTAGATCGAGCGGAAGTACTGACGGTCCAAAATGGACGTCACGTTCACGCCGTCGTCGATCAGCTCGTCGCGCCAGGCGGCCTGGGTGTCCTCGTCCGGCGCGCGCCAGGCGACGTGGTGCACGGTGCCCGCCGCCACCAGCCCGCGCGGGGCGTCCGGTGTGACGAGGACGTCGACGAGCGCACCGGGGCCGCCCTCACCGGCGGAGAACCGCAGGCGGTTGCCGTCCTGGTGGACGAAGGTCAGGCCGAGGCCGTCGGTCAGCATCCCGGCGGTCGCGTCCTCTTTGGACACCGAGAGCGTGACGGAGTGCAGCCCGCGGATCGCGTGCTCGGCGGGGACCAGTTTCGTGTCCCACGGGTCACGCGGGTCGCCCTGCGGATGCGCGACGAGCGCGAGTTCGAGGCCGTCCGGGTCGAGGAAGGTGAGCGTCTCCTCGCCGTCGGCGTTGCGGACCTGGCTGGTCTCGACGCGGTTCTCGGCGAGGTGCTGCTTCCACCAGCCGAGGGAGGACTCCGGCACGGAGAACGACGTGGTGGTCGCCTGGCCGGTGCCGTGACGGCCCTTCGGCGCGTCCCGCCACGGGAAGAACGTCATGAGCGAGCCGGGCTTGCCGGACTCGTCGCCGTAGTAGAGGTGGTACGTGCCGGGGTCGTCGAAGTTCACGGTGGTCTTCACCAGCCGCAGGCCGAGTGCCCGGGTGTAGAAGTCCGCGTTGCGCTGGGGGTCGCCACCGATGGCGGTGACGTGGTGCAGGCCCGAAGTCTTGATCGACATGGTGCCCCTCCTCTGGGAGCCGGTGAACTCAAGCTAGCCCGATAACCTCTCGCGCGCAAGATATATTCCAGGAAGAGTTCTTGGTGTACCCTCGCTCGCGTGACAGTGGCGAAACCGGAGGAACCGGACGACGACGAAGTGGTCACGTGGTGGGGCCTGGTGATCGAGGGCTACCTGGCCACCCAGAACAAGCTGATGGGCGAGATCGCCGAACGGTTCGGCCTCGCGCCGGCGTCGTTCGACATCCTGCTGCGGCTCGTGCGGTCGCCGGAGCACCGGATGCCGATGACGCGGCTGGCCGTCGAGGCTGCGCTGTCGAGCGGCGGGTTCACCAAGGTCGCGGACCGGCTGGTCGCCGCGGACCTGATCTGCCGCGTGCCCAGCCCGGACGACCGCCGGGTCACGTTCGCGGCGCTCACCGACCACGGTCTCGACGTCGCCGAGAAGGCGAGGGAAGCGTGTGCCGAGATCCTGCGGCGCATCGTCCTGACCCCGCTCGGGGACGGCGCGCACGACCTGGCCGAGGCCATGCGGACGCTGCGCACCGTCAACGGCGCTTGACACCTACCGCGTTCAAAGGACCAAATGCGGCGGGGCGGGGGTCTGGACCTCGTACATGTCCCGCACCAGTTCCCGGATGACGTTGCGGCGGATCTTCCCGGTCGCCGTCTTCGGCAGTTCGCCCAGCTCGACGATGCTTCGCGGCCGTTTGAACGACGCCAGCCCGGCCCGGCAGAACTCGATCAGCTCGTCCGCGTCCAGCCTGCCGCCGGGCACGCCGACCACGCACGCGACCGGTTTCTCGATACCGTCGGCGTCGAAGGCGGCCACCACCGCGACCTCGGCGACCGCCGGATGTTGCAGCAGCCTGTCCTCGACCTCGGCGGGCGACACCCAGATCCCGCCCGGTTTCAGCATGTCGTTGAAGCGGCCGAGACAGGTGTAGCTCCCGTCGGCGTTGCGCACGAAGCTGTCGCCGGTCCGCAGCCATTCACCCTGGAAGACGTGCTTCGTCGTCTCGTACCGCGCCCAGTACCCCGTCGCGATCGACGGCCCGGCGACGAACAGTTCACCGGGCTGCCCGTCCGGCACCGGCCCGCCCTGTTCGTCGCGCAGCGCGATCTCGTAGCCGGGCACCGGCACCCCGGTGCTGCCGGGACGGACCTGCCGCGGCCGGTTGGTCAGGAAGATGTGCAACGCCTCGGTCGAGCCGATCCCGTCCAGGATCTCGACGCCGAAGCGGTCGCGGAACCGTTCGTACAGCACGGCCGGCAGCGGCTCGCCCGCCGAAACCGCTTGGCGCACCGAGGAGAACGTGTCGTCGGGGATGTCGCTGGCGAGCAGCGCGGCGTAGAACGTCGGGACGGCGAAGAACAACGTCGGCCGCTCCGCGCGGACCCTGGCGGCGATCAGCCCCGGGGTCGGCCGCGCCGGTTCGAGCAGGGTCGTCCCGCCCGCCGCGAGCGGGAAGAACGCCGAATTCCCCAAGCCGTAAGCGAAGAACAGCTTCGGGACGGACAGGAACCGGTCGTTCGGCCCGATGTCCAGCACGCCGCGCGCATACGTTTCACAGACCGCGCGGATGCTCGCGTGCCGGTGCATCGCGCCCTTCGGCTTGCCCGTCGTTCCCGACGTGTACAGCCAGAGCGCGGGCGAATCCTCCCAGGTCTGCGCCGGCCGGAAACCGGCTTCGTCCACTGTGGACAGATCGCTCCACTCGTGCGCGCGGACCCCGGGCGGCAGTTCCGCCACCTTGGCCCTGTCCAGCACGACGTCGGTGACCTCCGGCGCCAGCCCCAGCGCGACCGTCGCCTGCGCGGCGAACTCGCCCGAAACACACAGCACCCTCGCCCGCGAATCGGCGAGCAGCTTGCCGAGGTCCAGCCCGGTGACCATGGTGGACACCGGCACCGCGACCGCTCCGGCCAGCATCGCGCCGAGGATCCCGGTGAGCAGCTCGACGTCGTCGACCATGCAGAACAGGACCCGTTCCTCCGGGCGGACGCCGATCGCCTTCAGCCCCGCCGCGACCCGGCGGCTTTCGGCCGTCAGCTCCGCGTACGTGAGGCTCCGCCGCGGGGAAACGACGGCGTCCTTCGCCCCGTGCCCTTCCGCCAGATGCCGGTCGAGCAGGTAGCTCGCCGCGTTGAACCCGGTAGCAGCAGCGGTCACGGGCGCACCTCTATCGCTCAGCTCAGGTAAACGTATTCGTAGTCGAACGGTTTCCCATTGATGCCCTGGCGTGGCGGCGCCACCCAGCTCGCGATCTTTCCTCGCTCGTACACCGGGTGCATCAGCGATCGGACGAAGGACAGGTCTTCGGGAGTGGGCAGCCACTTGCGTTTGCCGGCCAGCCAGGTCCGCTCGTCGACAACGGTGCCGTCGGGCGTCACATGGTGGCCGGAGTTTATGCCGACTTCGCGATTGAATCCAGGGTGCGGGAGGACGAATCGGAAGTCGACGCCCGCCTCCTCCAGGATCTTGTTCCAGCGGTTGACGCCGGTCTGGCAGTCGGCGCGGTACTCCTCGCGCAGGTCGAGGTTCAGCAGCAGGATGGCCGCGAGTTCCTCGGTCTCCCAGGTGCCGTCGGCCCTGGGCCGGGACAGCGATCCGGCGGCGTCGGTGAGCTTGTGGTCGTCCTTGCGGCGGGCCTCCTGCCAGCGGCCCTTCAGCCCGGCGGTGTAGTAGTTCGCCGCGTTGGTCGACGTCTCGCCGCCGAACAGGTCGAGCGAGACGGTGTAGTGGAAGTTGAGGTAACGCTGGATGACGTCCAGCGGGATCCCGCCGTGCCCGGCGATGTCGAAGGTGTCGTGCTCGCGGATCAGTTCGGCACTGCGGGTGACCACCCGGTCGACCCCCGTGGTGCCGACGAACATGTGGTGCGCCTCTTCCTTGAGCATGAATTCACAAGTGCGGGAAAGCGGGTCGAAGCCGCTTTCCTTGAGGGTGCCGAGCTGGTATTTGCCATCGCGATCGGTGAAATAGGTGAACATGTAGAACGCGAGCCAATCCGCGGTCTCCTCGTTGAAGGCGCCGAGGATCCGGGGCGCGTCCGGGCTTCCGGAGTTCCGGAGCAGCAGTCCTTCCGCTTCGTCCCGGCCTTCGCGGCCGAAGTAGGCGTGCAGCAGATACACCATCGCCCACAGATGGCGGCCTTCTTCGACGTTGACCTGGAAGAGGTTCCGCAGGTCGTAGAGGCTCGGCGCGGTGAGGCCGAGCAGTTTCTGCTGCTCGACGGACGCGGGTTCGGTGTCGCCCTGGATCACGATGAGCCGTTGCAGGTCGGCGCGGTATTCGCCGGGCACCTGCTGCCAGGCGGGCTCGCCCTTGTGCTCGCCGAAGCCGATCACCCGGTCCGGATCCGGCTCGGCGAGGAAGATCCCCCACCGGTAGTCGGGCACGTCGACGTGGTCGAAATGCGCCCAGCCGTCCCGGCCGACGCTGACCGCGGTGCGCAGGTAGACCCCTTGCGTCCGCAGCGCGGGGCCCATTTCGCCCCACCAGTCCAGGAATTTCGGCTGCCAGCCCTCCAGCGCCCGCTGGAGGCGCCGATCGCCGGAGAGGTCGACGTTGTTGGGGATCTTGGCGTCGTAATCGATCTTGGTGGGCATGAGCTGTTCAAACCCGCTTCCTGTCGAAGACGGCCTTCTGACCGGTACCGTAGCGACGCAGCGCCCCCTCGGGGCCCGATGCGTTCGGACGAGTGAAGATCCAGTTCTGCCAGGCGGCGAGCCTGCCGAAGATCTTGCTTTCCAGTGTCTCGGGACCGACGAACCGGTGGTTCGCCTCCATTCCGGTCAAGGCGTCCGGGCTGAGCGAAGCCCGTCCTTCCAGCGCGATCCGGATCTCGTCCTCCCAGTCGAGGTCGTCCGGAGCGTCGGTGACCAGGCCGAGTCCGTTCGCCTCGGCGGGGCTCAGCGGTTTGCCGCGGACCTCCGCGAGCCCCGTGACCTGGTCCGGGTCGCCGAAGAAGCGGGATTCGAGGCGCGTCAAGCCGTTGCCCATCGGGAAGCGGCCGAAGTTGGCCTCGGACAACGTGATCGACGCACGTTCTTCACTGTCTTCGTCGTCGATCGGCGGACCGTCCAAGATGTACTGCCGGTCCGCGGCGAGCGCGAGTTCCAGCAGGAGCCCGGCATAGCAGCTGCCAGGCTCGATGAGCGCGATCAGGCTGCGGCTGGTGACGTCCAGCCGCTTCAGCGTCCGCTTGAAATAGTGGACGATTTCGTTGCTCAGACAGTCTTTCGCGTCGAACACGGCGCGTTCGTGTTCGACGACCTTCGCCGGATCGCCTTCGGTGCGGAGCACCCACGTGCCGAGCTCGGGTTCGTTGGTGCGCAGGCGGAGGATCGCGTCGTCCAGTTCACGGGTGACGTCCAGCAGCCAGCCGTCGTCGTCCTCCGGCCCCTTGACGGTGATCGTCGCCTCGGACTTGCCGCGGGCGATGTCGACATAGCGATGCGTCAGTGGCTTCAGTTCGACGCCTTCGCCGTCGAGCCGCTCACTCGTCCGCGCGAACTCCTTCGCCCTGGCCAGCACCGCTTCGCGGAAACCCTGCCGCGGCACGAGTTCGTCGACGAGCCGCCAGTCGACCGCGGTCCGCCCCTTCACCCCGTCGGGGCGGGTGGCGAAGACGTCGGCGAGGTCCCGCCGCACGCCGCGTTTGTCCACCACCCTGGTGAGCCCACCGGTGCCGGGGAGGACCCCGAGGAGCGGCACCTCCGGCAGCGCGACGGTCGAGGAGTTGTCGTCGACCAGCAGGATCTTTTCGCAGGCGAGCGCGATCTCGTAGCCGCCGCCGGCGCAGGTGCCGTTGACCGCCGCGACGTAGATCTGCCCGGAATGCGCGGTGGCGTCCTCCATGGCGTTGCGGGTCTCATTGGTGAACTTGCAGAAGTTCACCTTCCACTCGTGCGACGACGAGGCCAGCATGCGGATGTTCGCGCCGGCACAGAAGACGTTGTCCTTCGCGCTGGTCACGACGACCACACGGACCTCGGGATGTTCGAACCGCAGCCGCTGCGTCGCGTCGTACAACTCGATGTCGACGCCGAGGTCGTACGAGTTGAGCTTGAGCTCGTAACCCGGTACGAGCCCGCCGTCCGCGTCGACGTCGAGTTCGAGCCACGCGATGTCGCCGTCGGTGGACAGGTTCCAGTGCCGGTAGCCGCTGGGATGACGTTCGAACGTCACCGGTGTGGTCCGCGTCACCCTTCCGATTGTCTACACGGTACTGATCAGCGTCAATGTTGTGTAGAAAGTTGGTCAGCCGAGGTCACCCGGTTGAGCTTCGTCGCCGCCCAGACCACGAACGCCCACAGCAGGAGCGCGGCCGCCGTGTCGGTGTAGATCGTGGCGAACCAGAAGGCCGGGATCTGCGGCACGGCGACCAGGAAGTGGCCGAGGCTCGCGAGGCCGGACAGCGAATAGACCATCAGGAAGGCGAGCGCCCGCCAGTACCGTCCGCGCAGGTAGTCGCGGTAGCCGAGCACGCCGAAGACGGTGAAGAGGACGTACGCGACGACGACCAAGGTGGCGGCCATGCCCACCGAGACCCCTTCGACCTGCGGATAGTCCGCGGCCCGGATCACGTTGTGCGCGTAGTGCAGTGTGGTGGACAGCAGCGTGAAGGCGAGGATCAGCCGTAACGCGGTGAGTCCCCGGTCTTGAAGAGTTTCCATGTTCGCCCCCTTGCGACTTGATAGATCGCTCTAGCGAGAGCGTAGCCCATCGTGGGCGAGAGATGAAGGGACCTTTAGTCCTGCTCGCGTCGGCCGACCGTGTGGATTTCAGTGCGTTGGACGACCTGAAACCCACACAGTCACCCGAGTGAGCAGGGGACCTTTCCTACCGCGGAGCGAGACAGGAGGGTGTGTGGAAATAGAGACATTGAGCGTCCCTAATTCCACACACCCCTTACCCCGCGTAACGACCATGACCGACAGTGAGGACTTGTGGCCGTCAGACGACCCGAAACCCACACAGTCACCCGAGGGAGCAAGGGGCCTTTCCTACCGCGAGGCAAGACAAGAGGGTGTGTGGAAATAGAGACGTTGAGCGTCCCTAATTCCACACACCCCTTACCCCGCGTAACCACCATGACCGACAGTGAGGACTTATGGACGTCAGACGTCCCGAAACCCACACAGTCACCCGAGGGAGCAAGGGACCTTTGCTACCACCCGCGCCCGGCGTCGCCCCGAGCACAGGTTGCGAAAGCCACTTTCGCAACGCTGAAGGTTGCGAAAGTGGCTTTCGCAACGCGCTCCGCGACCGAGGCGCGGTGACGCATCACGAAGCACACCGCACCAAAAATGTCGGTGGGTGCGCGTAGAGAAGGAGGAGTGCCCGAAGCGACCGTGCCCCTGATCGGGGTCGAGAACCTCAAGATGCCCGAATGGGCCACGGTCGACGAGACCGTGGCCTCGGCGGGGATGGTCAAGGCCATCCGCACGCTCCCGTCCGCCGTGGCCATCGTGCTGCGGCTGGCCTGGCGGACGTCCCCGCGGCTGACCCTGCTCGCCGGCGTCGTCCACCTCCTTTCCGGCTGTGTCACGGCGTTCGGCCTGCTGGCCACGGCGAACGTGTTCATCGCGCTGCTGGAGAACGGGCCGACGCCGGAGAGGGTGCTGCAATCGCTGCCCGCGCTGCTGATCGTCGTCGGCACGTACGCCTTGCGCGCGCTGCTCGACACGGCGGTGGCCGCGGTCGAGGGCGCGCTGCGGCCGCGGGTCGTGACGTCGGCGGGCGACGAGGTCACCGCCGCGATGGTCCGCGTCCGGCTGCTGGCCTTCGAGGACGCGGATTTCCGGGAGCTGGCGCGGCAGGGTGCTCGGTACGGGGTCCGGTCGATCGAGATGAGCCTCCGCTGGCTCGCGGATCTCACGTCGGCGCTGATCTCGCTGGTCGCCGCGCTGGTGGCGGCGGGCCTGCTCAACCCGTGGCTCGCGCCGGTACTGCTGCTCGCGGCGGTGGCCGACGGCTGGGCGGCGGCGAAGGTCGCGAAGCTGAACTACCGGCACTATCTCGACACCGTCGGCCGCAACATCCGGAAGGGGATCGTCGAGGAGGTCGCCACGTGGCGCGAGTTCGCGCTCGAGCGGCACGCCCTGACGCTCCAAGAGCCGTTGCTCGCGGAGTACCGGCGGATCACCGACAGCCTGATGCGCGAAGAGGTCCGGCTCGCGCATCGCAGCAACATGGTCCGCCTCACCGGGCGCGCGGCGGCCGGGGTCGGCACCGCGATCGCGTATCTCGTACTCGGTCTCCTGCTCTACACCGGCCAGATGGAGCTCGCCCTCGCCGGGACGGCCGCGCTCGCCATGCGGACGTCGTCGAATTCGCTGTCCATCACGATGCACGCGGTGAACTCCCTGTACGAGGAGTCGTTCTACATCGCCTTCTTCCACCGGCTGCTGGTGGAATCCGGGAAACGCGGCCCGGTGAAGGGCGGGGTCGCCGCCCCGCCGGATCCGGCGGAGATCCGGCTGGAGAACGTCGGCTTCACCTATCCCGGCCAGGAGAACCCCGCGCTGCGCGAGGTTTCGCTGACCATCCGGCGCGGCGAGGTGGTCGCCCTCGTCGGGGAGAACGGCTCGGGCAAGACCACGCTGGGCAAGCTGCTCACCGGGCTCTATCCGCCCTCGGAGGGAAAGGTGTACTGGGACGACGTCGATCTCGCGGGCGCCGATCACGAGTCGGTGCACGCCAACATCGCCGTCATCGCCCAGGATCCCGCCGAATGGCCGATGACCGCGGAGCACAACGTGACCGTCGGCAGGCTCGGCCGGGAAGACCCGGAGCGCGCCGCGTGGCACGACGCGATCACCTCCTCCGGCGCCGACGAAGTGATCGATTCCTTGCCCGCCAGGGAGAAGACCGTGCTGTCCAAGAAATTCGACGACGGGCAGGACCTTTCGGGCGGGCAGTGGCAGCGGATGGGCATCGCCCGCGGGATCTACCGTGACGCCGCCGTCCTGGTCGCCGACGAGCCGACGGCCGCGCTCGACGCGAAGGCCGAGGCCCGGGTCTTCGCGGGGCTGAGGCACGCGAGCACTTCCGGGGCGGGCAGGCGCACGACGATCCTGGTGACCCATCGGCTGGCCAACATCCGCTCCGCGGACCGGATCCTCGTGCTGGACAAGGGACGGTTGATCGAGCAGGGCACGCACGCCGAGCTCATCGGGGAAGGAGGCCTCTACCACGAGCTTTACGAAATCCAGGCTCGCGCGTATCGCGGCGAATGAGCGGGTAACCGGTGGACGGGAACGACCCCGATCCACCGGAGGGAACCATGTCCGACCAGGAAGATCGCGAAGCGGCCGACGGCCCGAGCCCGGCCGACGCGTCCGAAGAGGCCGTCCAGCTCAGCAGGCCCGACGGCGGAGAACCGGGCGACACCGAGCCGGAAGAGATCGCCGAGGACGAGGGCACGCAGCGGACCGCCGGGCCGGAAAGCCAAGCCGTCCACATCGAGGACGCGTAGCCGTTTCCGCCTCGGGCGGTCACACTGTCCTGATGCCGGAGAAGATCGCCGAAGTGAACGGCGTCCAGCTGTGCCACGAGACGTTCGGCTCGCCGGATGGCAGGCCGCTGCTGATGATCATGGGTTTGGCGTCGCAGATGATCTGGTGGGACGACGAACTCTGCGAGAACCTCGCGGCCGAGGGGTTCCACGTCATCCGCTACGACAACCGGGACGCCGGCCGGTCCAGCCGGATGTCCGGCCGGGCGAACCTGCCGCTCGCGTATGCCCTGCGCACGGCGCCGTACTCCTTGGCGGACATGGCGAGGGACGCCGCGGGACTGCTGACCGCGCTCGGTGTCGAGAGCGCGCACGTCGTGGGCGCGTCGATGGGCGGGATGGTCGCGCAGACGCTGGCCATCGAGTACCCGTCGCGCGTGCGGTCGCTGACGTCGATCATGTCGACCACCGGCAACCGGTTCGTCGGGCGGCCGAGCGCCAAGGCGATGGCGATGCTGCTGACGGCGCCCCCGCGCGGCCGCGAGGAGTACGTCGATTCGCTGGTGCGCACCTTCCGCGTCATTGGCTCGCCCGGTTACCCCTTCGACGAGGCGCGGATGCGTGAACGGGCGGAGCGGTCGTTCGATCGCGGCGTCAACCCCGGCGGCACAGCGCGGCAGCTGGCGGCGATCGTTTCGAGCCGGGATCGCTTCCGCGCGTTGCGGAAACTCGAAGTACCCGCGCTGGTCGTACACGGTTCGAAGGATCCGCTCGTCCACGTGTCCGGCGGCCGGGCGACGGCCCGCGCGCTGCGGGAGTCCGAAGTGGACATCGTCCCCGGAATGGGGCACGACCTCCCGCGCGCGATCTGGCCGCGGCTGACCCGCGGCCTGGTCCGGACGGCCGACCGCGCCGACGTCAAGACCCGGCGAGCGTGATCGAGCCCAGATGCGAGAAATGCGCCGCCACCCGTGAACCCGGGCGTACGTCGACGGCGTCGGTCATCCCTCCGGTGAGCACGATCCAGCCCGGCTCCAGCGCGAGTCCGCGAGCGCCGAGGATGTTGGCCGCCAGCGCCAGGGCCTCCGCCGGATGCCCCTGCACGGCCGCGCCGGTGGCGGTGTCGACGATGGCGCCGTCGACCTCCAGCAGCGCCGCCTCCAGCGAAAGATCCACTGTGGACGGTTCGGCGCCGACCGGGCCGAGGGTGAAGTACGCCGAGAAACCGTTGTCCGCCACGACGTCCGGCAGCTTGCCCCGGTAGTCGCGGTAGCGGCTGTCGACGATCTCGATACCGCCGTGGACCCGGCTCACCGCCGCCATCGCGGTCGCCGCGGTCACGCCGGGGCCCGCGAGTCGTTCCCCCAGCACGAAAGCCAGCTCGGGTTCCGCACGCGGGTGGATCAGCGACGGCACCGGGACACCGGCGGGCAGCACCATCGCGTCGGTCAGCCACGCGAGCAACGGCGAGTCGATCCCCATGCGCCGCTGCATCGCTCGTGACGTCAGGCCCAGCTTGACGCCGACCACCGTCTCACCGCGCGCACGCCGAAGCCGCAGCGCCTCGTCCTGGATCGCATAGGCGGTATCGACGTCCAAATCGGGCCACGCGTCGGTCAGTGGTTCGCGTTCTTCCCCGGACAGCAGCGCTTCCGCCGCCTCCCGCACACCAAGGCTCACGGCCGTTCCTCCCCGGAGAACTTCGCGGTGACACTGCCGAGCCCCGCCATCGTCGCGACGACGGTGTCGCCGGGGCTCACCGGGATCGCGCGCGTCATCGAACCCGGCAGCACGACGTGGCCCGGTTCGAGGGCGACACCGAGCGGACCGACCGTGTTCGCGAGCCACACCAGCGCGTTCACCGGCGAGCCGAGCACCGCGCCGCCGGCCCCGGTCGCCGCGATCTCGCCGTTCTGGTGCAGGACGCAGCCCACCAGCCGCAGGTCGACGTCGCCGATCGCGGTCGGCCTGCTGCCGAGGACGACACCGCCCGAAGACGCGTTGTCCGCGATCGTGTCGACGATGCTGATCTTCCAGTCCTGGATGCGGGAATCGACGATCTCCAGCGCCGGGACGACGAAGTCCACGGCCCGCAGCGCGTCCGCCACCGTGACACCGGGGCCGCGCAGCCGCGAGCCGAGCACGAACGCGATCTCCGGCTCGATCCGCGGCTGCAGGAAGCCGCCGATCGGGATCGGCTGGTGTTCGAGGTGGAACATCGAGGCGGTCAGGTGGCCGTAGTCGGGCTGGTCGACGCCCATCTGCCGCTGCATGGCGGCGGACGCGAGCCCGACCTTGTGCCCGCGCACCTCGTCGCCGCGTTCGGCCCAGTGGCGGACGAGCCGCTGCTGGATGCGGTACGCGTCCTCCAGGGTCGCGCCGGGATAGGACTCGATGAGGGGCGCGATCGGTTTGCCGGTCTCGTACGCGCTGAGCAGCGCGGCCGCGGCCTCCTGCAGCGTGCTGGCGTCCATGGGCTCCTTCCGACAGCCGAACTCTGCCCCGTCACCGATGCCCGCACAAGACGCCCGTTCCACTGGCCGGTACGCACGGGTCAGGCCGAGTCTTGGCCGCCGCCGTGTCGCGAAAGCCACTTTCGCGACGTCTGATGTCCCGAAAGTGGCTTTCGCGACACGCCGACGATCGGTGACCGCGCCTCAGGGGCCCCGCGATCGGCGGCCTCGTCTCGGGAACGACTGATTAGGCCGAAAGGGTCTCGCGGGACCTCGGTCATCACCTAGCCTGCTCCCATGTCCGATTGGGCGCTCTCACGGGCGAAGGCCAGGATCGACCGCCGCGAAGAGCTCGACGAGCTCACCGCGCGCATCCGCTACGAGGTGCGGGTGCACCTCAACGAGCCCACCGCGCACAACGCCTACGACGAGCTGACCGACATCTTCGCCATCGGGCACGCGGAGTGTTCGGCGCTGCTGAAGCACCGCCGCGTCCTGCCGCTGTGGGAGCGGCTGCTGCTCCAGCGCTACACCCGCCGTCTCTACGGCAAGGCGGTGTCGACGACCGTCGGTGACCTCCCTGCCGACGCGGGGCCCGCGCCCGCGGCCGCGTTCGGCCCGGAGATCGCTTCCCTGACACCGGATTCCGGTGACACCGGCGCGAAATTCGACCTGCAGGGCCGCGGCCTGGTCAACGTCTTCCGCATCGCCGCCGGGCGGCATGGCGAGATCTGGCCCGATCGGCACGACGTCGCGACGACGTCCGCGCGCAGCGTCCTCACCTGTTCCGCGGTCTTCCTGCGGCGCCGCGCCTGGCACGTCGTCTGGCCGGTGTACCGGGTGCGCGGCCTGCGGCTCTGGAAGCTCTAGGAATGCGCGGCCGTCCGCCATCGTTGAACCCGGCATGACCGATCGCGCCACCGAAATCCTCGCCGGATCGAAGACGATCGCCGTCGTGGGGCTGAGCCGCGATCCGGCGAAGGCCTCGCACGGGGTCGCCGCCGTGCTGCAGGCACACGGGTTCCGGATCATCCCCGTCCATCCCTCGGCCGACGAGCTGCTGGGCGAGAAGGTCTACCGCTCACTCACCGAAATCCCCGAGCCGGTCGACCTGGTCGACGTCTTCCGGCCGTCCGAGACCACCCCGCCGATCGCCGAACAGGCGGTCGCGATCGGCGCGAAAGCGCTCTGGCTCCAGCAGGGCATCGTCTCGGCCGAGTCCCGCCGGATCGCCGAAGAAGGCGGGCTGGCCTACGTCGAAGACCGCTGCACCGCCGTCGTCCGAGCGGTCGCGAATCTGTCCGTACGTTAGAAACGCACTTCGCGCCGAACCCCCGCCACGATTTTCCGGCGGGGGTTCGTTCATATCCGTGAACAAAGAATTGACCTTTGAAGTCATACCCCGATTCGGATCCACCGAACGGATTGGTCCAAACCGGTGATCTTGACCAGAAGCCTCCGAACTGGGAAAACTTGTCCGGTCGTCAGTTTGTTAAGAAACCTTCCCAAGGGTCGGGCGAGCTGTTAACGTCCGAATCCGCTTAGCGGAAACCGGTGCCGGTCATCGGCACCCCGGTCCAACGGAGGGGCGAAGTGGGCACACCACGGGGCCTGGATTCCAGTGGCACACTCGAGCGCGGGCTCGCGGTTCTCGAGCACGTCGGTCAGAACCAGGAGATTTCCACCAACGCGATCGCCCGGCAACTAGGTCTCTCCCGGAGCGCCGCGTACCGCATCGTCGGCACCCTCAAGAACCTCGAATACCTCGAAGCCGATCGCGCCACCGGCCGTGTGCGGCTCGGTACCCGGCTGGTCGAACTCGGCGCCCGCGCGATGGCGGCGACCGACCTCCACCGCTGCGCGCCGCGCTATCTCGCGTCGCTCGCCGAACGCAGCGGCGAAACGACATATCTCGCAGTGCCGGACAACGACACGATGGTCTACGTCGCCACCGAACGCAGCGCCAACGCCGTCACCCTGGCCTGCCGCCTCGGCACCCGCCGCCCGCAGCACGCGACGTCGCTGGGCAAGGCGTGGCTGGCGGCATTGCCCGAACAGGACCGCGTCGAACGCATCCGCCGGATGAAACTCGACAGTCTCACGCTCAAGACGATCAACGATCCCACCCGGCTCCTCGACGACCTGGCCAGGACCAGCCGCCGTGGCTGGGCCGTGGACGACGTCGAGAACGAGCCGGACGTTGGCTGTGTGGCCGCCGCCGTCCGCGACCACACCGGACGGCCGATCGCCGCGATCAGCATCGCGGGCCCCGCCGGCCGGGTGCTCCGCCGCACCGACGAACTGGGCGCGACGGTGGCGGGCACCGCGGCCGCGCTGTCGCTCCGGCTGGGTTACGTCCGCGCGCAAAGGGGCTGAGGTGGGCTGGGTCCAGGACTACCAGCCGGCGGGCGGGCTCTGGCTGTCCGCCGCGCTGGCGGCGCTGCCGATCATCGTGCTGCTGGTGACGCTGGGGGTCCTGCGCCGGTCGGCGCATCTCTCGGCGGCGCTGGCGCTGATCACCGCGCTGCTGGTCGCGGTACTGCTGTACCGCATGCCGTCCGGGCTCGCCCTCGATTCCGCGGCCATGGGTCTCGTGTTCGGGGTGTGGTCGGTGGCCTGGATCGCGTTCCACGCCGTGTACTTCCACAACGTCACCGTCGCGACGGGACGCTTCGACGACATCAAGGCGGTCCTCGCCGGATTCAGCGAGGACCGCCGCCTCCAGGCGCTGCTGATCGCGTTCGGCTTCGGCGCGCTCTTGGAAGGGATCGCGGGCGGCGGCTCGCCGATCGCGATCACCGCGGCGATGATGGCCGCGCTCGGTTTCCCGCCGGTGAAGGCGGTCGTGCTCGCGTTGCTGGCGAACACCGCGCCGGTCGCGTTCGGCGGCCTCGGCAATCCGCTGATCGTGCTGGGCAGGCTGACCGCGCCGATCCTCGGGATGCAACAGGAACAGGCGACGGAACTGTTCTCGTCGATGGTCGGCCGTCAGCTTCCGTTGCTGGCGCTGATCGTTCCCGGTTTCCTGATCGTGGTCCTCGCGGGCTGGAAACGGATGATCGAGGTCTGGCCCGCCGTGCTGACGGCCGGGCTGTCGTTCGCGGTCATGCAGTTCGTCACCTCGAACTTCATCAGCCCGAGCCTCGTCGACGTCGTCGCCGCGCTCGCCGCGATGGCGTCACTGTGGATCTTGACGCGGTTCTGGCAGCCGTCGACGGTCTGGCGTTTCGACGGCGAAGAACCGGTGCGGGCCGGGGCGAGCCTCGGCGCGGCGAAGGCCGGGCGCGGCGCGCTGTACGCCTGGGCGCCGTACATCGTCCTGATCGCGGCGATCTTCCTTTCGCGCATCGGCACGATCTTCAAGGACCTGCCCGAATGGCTGGACCTGACGAAGCTGCTGCACAAGGCCGATTGGGTGTTCGCGTGGCCGGGACTGCACAAGGAGGTCGTCCAGCACGCGCCGATCACGCCGAAGGACACCCCGTACGCGGCGACGCTGACCGTCGATTTCCTTTACTCGCCGGGAACCGTGGCCCTGATCGCGGCGATCGGGGCAGGATTCCTGATGGGCGCGAAGCCGCGGCTGCTGCTGGCGACCTATCGCCGGACCCTGCACCAGATGCGCTGGGCGCTGGCGACGATCTTCATGATCCTCGCGATCGCGTTCGTCATGAACTACTCGGGTGCGACACAGACCCTCGGCCTCGCGCTGGCGACCACCGGCGTGCTGTTCCCGTTGTTCTCCGCCTACATCGGCTGGCTGGGCGTCTTCCTCACCGGATCGGACGCGTCGACGAACAGCCTCTTCGGGCCGATGCAGGTGATTTCGGCTCAGCAGCTGCACGTCGACCCGATCCTCGCCGGCGCGACCAACACCTCCGGCGGTGTGATGGGCAAGATGATCTCGCCGCAGAACCTGTCCATCGGCGCCACCGCGATCGGGCGCTCCGGGCAGGAGGGCGCGCTGCTGCGGCAGACCTTCCTGTGGTCGGTCGCCCTGACCGCCGTGGTCGGGGTGATCTCGCTGCTTCAGGCGACGGTGCTGGACTTCATGATCCCTGGTCGTTGAGCCGGATCAGGCCCGCTTCGTCGGCCGGAAACCGCAGGCGACGAAGTAGAACGGACCGAGTTCCGGCACGTAGTCGACGTGCGGCCATTCGCAGCCCGCCGTGCCGATGCCCCGGTGCTGATGGGTCCCGCGGGTCTTCGTGTCGAGCAGGAAGGCGTGCGCGGCGCCGTCGTGGGCTGCGACCCAGCCGAGGCTGTGCCGCCGGATGCCGTTCCAAAAACCGGACCGGGCCGCCGGCATCCACGAAACGATCATTCCGTGCCAACCGCTCCGAAGATCTCCGAGAATGTCCACAATGGTCACCCGTTCTTAACCCGCGACTGCTCTGGATGGATGAACGCATGGTTCGTTCACCGGAATGAGAACTACCGTTGTCCTCATGCCCATGACGCTGATCAAAGGTACGTTCCAGCTCGTCGGAGCCTCACCGGACGGCGATTCGGTACGGTTCTATCCCGAGGATCCACAGGCGACCAAGAAAGCGGGCCTGAAGGTCCGGCTCAATTCGCGGGGCGGGATGCAGCTGCGGCTCGACGCGATCGACGCGCTCGAAACGCATTACCAGGCCAGGGGAACCGGCGGGATGTGGCATCAGCCCGCGGAGTTCGCGGACGCCGCCGCGGCGAACCTGCTGAAGGCGCTCGGTTTCAAGACCGTCGAACGCGACGAACGGGGAACGGTCACTTCCTCGACGCCGATCAAGGTAGCCGGTCACATACTGACGCGATTCGCCGACAAATACGGACGGGCGGTCGCGTTCGCCTTTCCCGGGCAACGGCCGGGACGGTCGGCGGACCTTTCCAAGGTCCATCTCGACGTCAAAACGCTGAAGAACTCCGCGAACTACCGGCAGGTCGCGGACGGGCTCGTCTACCCGACTTTCTATTCGCTGCTTTACCCCGACCTGCGTGACGCCTTGGCCGAGGCGGCGGTCAAGGCGCGCGAGAACGGGCTCGGGCTGTGGCCCCGTGACGTCACGAACTCCGGGTTCAAGCTCTCGTCGCGGCGGCAACTGGCCGACGAACTGGTGATCCTGCCGAAACTGTTCCGCAGGCTCGTCGACTACCTCGCGCTCGACGAAAGCGGCGGGGTCTCGCTGAGCGGCTTCTCCGACTTCCTCGATTCCCGCAACGACCGGCTGTTCACCGTCCCGGACGGGCACGCGACGGAATTCGAGACCTTGGTGAGCGTGAAGCGGCAGACCGTGAACCTGACGATCGAGCCGGAGCGGATCGTCTTCATCGAGGCCTGAGCCGCCCGTGTCGGCAAAAAGACCGTACCTCCCTCCCCCTCCGGCGTGCTCATCTGAAAGGTGGGAGAGGGAGCCGATGGAAGGACACGGTTCGCGACGGCCGGAGGAGGCCGGCGGGCGGATGGAGACAGCCTCGAAACTCGTCGACACCGTCCGCGTCCTGGTCGTGCGCTACTGCCGGGCGCGGATCGGCCGCCGTTCGGGCACCTACGAAATCGCCGACGCCGTCGCCGGGGACAGCTGCCGCGAGATCATCGCCGGGGCGGCCGGCGCTCCCGCGCTCCTCACGTTCGCCTACGACGTCATGCGCGGCCTGGTGGACGACTTCCACCGGACCGCCGCCGAACTGCCGAACCCGCTTTCGGGACTGCCGGGCCAGCAGCGCGAGATCATGGTGCTGCGGTCGCTCGTCGGGCTCTCCGCCGCCGACACCGCGCTGGCGCTCGGCTGCTCCGTCCAGGCCGTCCGGCTGGGGCAGCACCGGGCGCTGAGCGCCCTGCGTCCCGCCCCCGCCTGACTAGGCCGTGTCCTGCAAGTCATGTTCGATGGGCTTCGTGATCCAGGTGGTTCCTGACGGTGCGGGCGGGTCGGCCTCGTACCGGGTCGTACTCGGCCGAGCCCGCCCGTGCCGTCTGGGAGCGCCTGGGCGCGGAGACCGCGAACATGACTTGCAGGACACGGCCTAAACGCGGGGGGTGCACTCCGCGGCCCGGTTCAGCAGCAGGGTGCGCTCCCGGTCGTTCCCGGTCATCTCGGCCGCGCGCTCGAACTCGGCGCGGGCCTCGTCGAGGCGGCCGAGCTTCGACAGGAAGTCGCCGCGCACACTCGGCAGCAGGTGGTACGACTTCAGCGCGGGCTCCGACAGCAGCTTGTCGACGACTTCGAGCCCCGCCTCCGGCCCGACGGCCATCGACAGCGCCACGGCCCGGTTCAGTTCGATCACCGGCGACGGGTTCAGCTTCCCGAGCCCTTCGTACAGCACGGCGATACGCGCCCAGTCGGTCTCGTCGCCCGTCCGCGCCCGCGCGTGACAGGCGGCGATGGCGGCCTGCGCCGCGTAGACGCCGAAAGCGCCGTCCGCCAGCGACTCGGCGAGCTCCAGCGCGGCTAGACCACGGCCGATCAGGAGCCGGTTCCACTTCGTCCGGTCCTGATCCATCAGCAGCACGGGTTCGCCGTTCGGCCCGACGCGCGCGGCGGACCGCGACGCCTGGATCTCCATCAGCGCGACGAGGCCGTGCACCTCGGGTTCCTTCGGCATCAGCCCGGCCAGGATCCGGCCGAGCCGCAGTGCCTCTTCGCACAACGCCGGGCGCATCCAGTCCTCGCCCGCCGTCGCCGAATAACCCTCGTTGAAGATCAGGTAGATGACCTCGAGCACCGAGGACAGGCGCGCGACCCTGTCCTGGCCTTCGGGTACCTCGAACGGCACCTTGGCGTCGCCGAGGGTCTTCTTCGCCCGGACGATCCGCTGAGCGATGGCGGTCTCCTTGGCGAGGAACGCCCGCGCGATCTCGTGCGTCTGGAGTCCGCCGATCATCTTCAGCGTCAGCGCCACCCTGGCCTCGGTCGACAGCACGGGGTGGCAGGCGGTGAACACGAGCCGCAGCAGATCGTCCTCGATATGGTCGTCGAGCCCCGCGGTGAAGTCGGGGTCCTCCTCGAACTCCAGCTCGCGGCCGATCTCGCCGAGCTTCTTCTCGTACCGCTCGTTGCGCCGGAAGGTGTCGACGGCGCGACGTTTCGCCGTGGTCATGAGCCAGGCGCCCGGATTCCTCGGGACGCCCGACTCAGGCCACTGTTCGAGCGCGGCGACCAGCGCGTCCTGCGCCAGTTCCTCCGCGAGTCCGACGTCGCGCGTCATCCGCGCGAGGCCGGCGATGAGGCGGGCCGATTCGATCCGCCACACCGCGTCGATCGCCGAACGGGGGTCTGCTGTTGCCGTCACGCCGACCAATCAACATCGTCGGCGCGACGACCGCAACCCTGGCGGTGTCCGGGCCGGGTGGGTCGTGAGTGGCGTTTCGGGTTCTAACCCGAAACGCCACTCACGACCCCCTGGACCGCGAACGGACTCACCGGACAGCGCCTAGTTCCCCTCGGCCTGCTCCCGCAGCTTGCGCTCGTGCTCGACGATCTCCGGGGTCGCGTTGTCGAAATCCTCCAGCTCGGCGATCCGGCGGATCTCGATCTCGCCCTCGCGGAACGGCGCGCGCTTCATCCATTCGACGACCTCCGCCCGGTCCTTCACCTGCAGGATCCAGAAACCCGCGATGAGTTCCTTGCTCTCCGCGAACGGCCCGTCGACGACCCTGGCCTCCGAGGTGCCGGAGTACTGGATGCGAAATCCCTCGGCGCTGGGCAGCAGGCCTTCACCCGCGAGCATGACGCCGGCCTTCACCAGTTCCTCGTTGAACTTCCCCATCTCCTGCAGCTCTTCGGCGCTCGGCTGCGCACCGGCCACGTCGGTCTTCTCGTCGCTCTTGACAATCACCATGAACCGCATCTGAGTCTCCGTTCCCGGCGGGGCTCGTCCCTGCCACATCTACGCGTCGATCGGGCACCCCAGGTTTCGACACGGTCCCCGAACTTTTTTCCGCGGTCATTCGAGCAGCCGGAAAACCGCAGGTCAAGCGCTCATGCGAGAATGTCCCCCCGTGGCGTCCCTCCCCGAAACCCTCCGCTCCGCCCTCGACGAAGAGCTGGGCAAGTACCCGCAGAACCGGCTGACGCGGTCCGTCGAGCGGCTCAGCACGCGCTACCGCGAGAACAACCCCGCGAGCGCGCCCATCCTCTCTTCCGACGTCGACATCGCGGCGTACGCGGGCTACCGGATGCCGGCCACGTACGCGGCCGTACACGCCGTTCTCGCCGAAGCCGCCATCCGCGCTCCTGGGTTCGCTCCGCGGACGCAGATGGACGTCGGCGGAGGGACGGGTGCCGCGATCTGGGCGGCGGCTGACGTGTGGCCTTCGCTGGAGGAGAGCACCGTCGTCGAGCAGGTCCCGGGCGCGATCGCGCTGGGGCGGCGGCTCGCGGGGAACGCCGGGGACAAGGCCGTCCGGGGCTCGACCTGGCGGCGTGGCCTGATCGACCCGGCCGCGCCCGCGCCGGAGGCCGACCTGGTGACCCTCTCCTATGTACTCGGCGAGCTGCCCGAAGCCCGCCGGGCCGACACCGTCCGCTGGCTGTCGGCGAAGGCCGGGATGCTCGTCCTGATCGAGCCCGGCACCCCCGCCGGCTACGAACGGATCGTCGAAGCGCGCGATCAGCTCGTCGAACTCGGGCTCTCCCTGGTCGCGCCCTGTCCGCACGAGGGCGCGTGCCCGATCCCGCGTGGCAAGGACTGGTGCCATTTCGCCGCGCGGCTCCCGCGCACCGGCCTGCACCGCCAGCTCAAGTCCGGAACGCTCGGCTTCGAGGACGAGAAGTTCTCCTACGTCGTCGCGTCGCGCACGGCGCCGGAACGCGCCGAAGCCCGCATCCTGCGGCATCCGGCCAAACGCAAGGGCATGGTCGGCCTCTCCCTCTGTGCCGGGGCCGGGCTCACCGAAACGATCGTCACCAAACGGCACGGCGCGGCCTACCGAGCGGCCCGCGACGCCGAATGGGGCGACGCCTGGCCCGATCAGTCCACAGTGGACTGACGATTCCGCCGCACCTGATTGCCGACGGCGGCGAGCAACGCGCCCAGCGCCGGATTGTCGTTGCTCCGCCGCCACATCAGTTCGAGTTCGACCGGGCGGTTCTCGACCCCGTCCACCGGGCGGAGCACCACCCCCTCGAAGCGCAGCGTGGCGGCCGCGGCCGGCACCAGCGCGACCCCGAGTTCCGCCTTCACCAGCGCGAGCACCGTATGCACCTGACAGGGGTACTGCGTGTACTCCGGTACCACCCGGGCGGCGCGGAACACCGCCACGAGCAGGTCGTGGAAATAGCGGCCCTCCGACGGCGAATACATGATGAACGGCTCGCCGTCGAAGTCACGGACATCGGGATTCTTCTTGCGCCGCGCCAACGGGTGCGCCGACGGCAGCGCCGCCAGCAGCGGCTCCCGCCACAGCGGCAGGGTCACGACGTCGGCCCCCGTGACCGGCGGCCGGATCATGCCGAGGTCGATCCCGCCCGCCAGCAGCTCCTCCACCTGCGCCGCCGTCACCATCTCCCGGAGCACGAGATCGACACCGGGCACCTCGGCGTTCGCCACGGCGATGACGCGTTCGAGATAGGAATACGCCGCCGTGGCGGTGAAACCGAGCGTGACGACCCCGGCCTCGCCCTTCTTCGCCCGCCGGGCGTACAGCGTCGCCTCCTGCGCCGAACGAAGGATCTTCCTTGCCTCGGCGAGAAAAACCCGTCCCGCTGGAGTCAGCCGGACGGCGCGATGCCTCCGGTCGAAAAGCTCGACCCCCAGTTCCCGCTCCAGCAACTGGATCCGCCTGCTCAACGGCGGCTGGGTCATCGAGAGCCGCTCCGCCGCCCGGCCGTAGTGCAGTTCCTCGGCCACCGCGACGAAACTCACCAGCTGCTCCAGGGAAAACACCCAGCCAGTCTAGGTATCGCCGAGGGGCGGACAAGCGCCGAATCGGTATCGTTCAATGCGGGATTTCCACTGTGCGGTCGACGATCCCGGCCGCCACGGAAAGGATCTTGCGATTGTTGCTCCGCGCGTAGGCGCGCAATACGCCGAACGCGTCGTCCACCGAAACCCGAAGGCGTTCGGCGAGAACGCCCTTCGCCTGCTCGATGATCACCCTGCTGTTCAACGCCGTCTGCAGCTGCGCGGTGACGATCTCCTGCCGCTGCAACATCCGGTGGTGCAGGATGCCGATCGTGGCGACGTCCGCGAGCGCCTGCCCCAAGCACAATCCGGCGGCGTCGAGCGACGCCGGGCTCGCGCCGAACAGGCTCAGTGCACCGATCACTTCCTCACGAAGCCGCATCGGCACGGCGTATACGGAACGGAATCCGGCCTTTTCGGCTTCTTTGGAGAACTTCGGCCAGCTTTCGCCCGTCTTCGCCAGATCCGGGCAGTCCACCGGCTCGGCGTGCCGGTGGCAGTCCAGGCTCGGCCCCTCGGAGTTCCGGAGCTGGAACAGTTCGAGCAGGCGGGTCTTTTCATCTGACGCGGCGACCATGGTGAGCGTGCCGCGCGCGTCGGCGAGCACCAGCCCGGCCGCACCGACCCCGAGCAGCTCGACACATCTGCAGGCGAACAGATCGAGGAACTCGACGAGGTCGAAGTCCTCGAC
Organism: Amycolatopsis sp. PSD-21; assembly: GCF_055561455.1. Lineage (NCBI taxonomy): Bacteria > Bacillati > Actinomycetota > Actinomycetes > Pseudonocardiales > Pseudonocardiaceae > Amycolatopsis > Amycolatopsis sp. PSD-21. Next base: position 8,524,874 of record NZ_CM145712.1, read on the forward strand.
GAGGGTGTCCGCCAGCTGGACGAAGGTCTCGCGCAAGCCGGCCGTCAGGTCGGTCATCGTCTCCGCTGTCTCCTCGCGTTCAGATCGTCATGGTCCGGACCGGAACGTGACCCGGCGAAGCACCACGTCCGTGGCCACCTCGTCGAGCTTCCGGTCGTTGGCGTAGGCGAAGGCGCGCAAGCGCGCGAACGCGTCCGCCAGCCCGATGCCGAGCTGGACCGACACCATGCCCGCGGCCTGATGCACCCGGTCGCGATGGCCGGTGAATCCGCGGTCGATCAATCCGGCCAGCCCCGGCCCGCCGGCGTCGGCCTCGGCGATGGCGAGGGTGATCACCGCTTCGGCGCAGACGAGCGCCTGCGCCCGCCGTTCCCTCGACGGGGCACCGGCGAATTCGCGATAACAGTCGACGACGCCCACTTTGACCGCACCGGCCCGGATCGGCACCGCGATGATCGATTTCACGCTCCGGTCGACCGCCTCCGGCGCGAATATCGGCCATCGGAGTGACGCCTCCGAACTCGTCACATCGGTTACGACGACGAGCATACCGCCGCGCACCACTTCCACCGCCGGACCTTCACCCAAGGTGGACTGCAGATCCTCCAATTCGCGACTGCGTTCATCGGTGGCGAATACCGGCTCGGTGAGACCTCCGGCGGCGGTGAGCGTGAGCCCGACTCCCACCGCGTCGAGAACCTGTCCGCAAATGACGCAGGCGTGCTCGATCGAGACCGGTGAATCGGTTTCCGAAGCGAGAAAACACATCTTCGCCCAGATCGAAGCGGCGCGATCATGCTGTCGAATCCCCATGGCGTGCCTCCCGGCGTTGCCCCGAATCGAACGGGCTCGCCGGGAGCAGGGGCGAAACAGGTACGGCTTGTCCGCACTACGTCCATCCTCCCACGTTTTCCGTGGCGAATCGCCCGGCACCAATGGTCCGTTCGGCCGGTTCCGGCTCACCGGTCCGCGCATAGGGTGGAACCCGAGACCGCTCGTCCCGGCCCCCGGCGGCGGCACTCGACGGCGAGCTCTGGAGGGGCCATGTGCGTTCGCATTCTCGAAACCCGTGCCAAACGGGAGAATCCTTTTGTCCGGCTGCTGATCCGCATTCAGCTCAAGGCGTCCTGGCGCTGAGCGCAGGCGCGCAGCCTGCTGATCGCGCGGTGTTTGGTCACCCGCACGCGTGACGACGTCGTCCCGAGCGCCGCCGCGGTCTCGTTCGACGTCAGTTCGCCGATCACCCGCATGCCCAGCACCTCGCGGTGGGAGGTCGGCAGCGTCCGCATCAGCCTGCCGAGCCGGAGACCGAGATCGGTCCGCAGGGCTCGCTGCTCGGGTTCCTCCGCGGCCCCGGCCGGCCGTTCGGGGAGCTCGCCGGTCAGCACCTGCTTGCTCCGCGCGGCCTTCCGGAAGACGTCGGCGACCTTGTTCGCCGCGATGGCGCGCAGGAGGAACAGGAAGGAGCCGCCGCGGCGGCCGTAGCCGGGGACCGCGACGAAGACCGCGAGGCAGATCTCCTGCGCCACGTCGGCCGGTTCGAGATAGGTCAGCTCATGACCGCCGAGGCGGGTCCTGGCGTACTGCCGCGCCCAGCTCGCGACGGCGGCCATCAGCTCGTCCATCCCGTCTGGCTCGCCGTCCACCGCGGCCTTGGCGAGGCCGTCCCAGCAGGCGGGGGAAATCCACGTCTCACCGCCGCCGGTTCTTCGCATCGGAAACTCGTCACGCATGTCCCGCTCCCCACGGATGAGAAAACCCGGCCGCCGGGGTCCAGGACGGAACCCGGCCAACGGTAGTCGAGGAATCCGGCCACCTCAATCGCCGAAAGGCCCGCGACGAATTGTCCGACCCGGCGGAAAACCGGACAGATTCCCACCAGTGGTCTGGACATCTCCGCGCCCGGCGACGTAACTTCCCGTGCTGAGACCCCTCGCCAAGGTCACGCCCAGGCCGGGAACGCGCCCCCGGCCGACATCCGCAAGCACCGCCGCGGCGCGTCCACGCTCCGCGGCGGGATTCCGCCGAGGAGTGAACTGTGCGCATCCGCAAGAAGATCCGGCGCGTCTTGACCGCGTTGGCGGTCGCCCTCCCCCTGGTCACCGGAGTTTCGGCGCTTTCGGCACCCACCGCGGTCGCCGCGGGCCCCGATCCGCTGCCACTGACCGTCACCAACAACTCGAACCGCTCGGACGCGGTCCACCTCTACGTGCTCGGCACGAACCTCAACACCGGCAAACTCGGCTACGTCAACGCCGACGGCGCCTTCACCCCGTGGCCGCCGGGGGCGAACCCGCCGAGCCCCGCGCCGGACGTCTCGATCGCCGGCCCCGGCAACGGCGGCTCGACCACGCTGCGGATCCCGCGGATGCTCTCGGGCCGCGTCTACATGTCGTTCGGGCAGAAGATCAAGTTCTTCCTGACCCCGGACGGGCTGGTGCAGCCCGCGCCGTGGGCCGACGGCGACCCGAACCGCGACATCCTGTTCGACTGGAGCGAATTCACCTACGACAACGGCGGGCTGTTCATCAACAGCTCGCAGGTCGACATGTTCAGCGTGCCGCACGCCGTCGGGCTCACCAACGGGGCGGGGACGAACAAGGAGGCCGGACGGCTCAAGGCGGGTGGCCGCGAAGCCATCTTCAACGCCGTCCAAGGACAGTCGGGTTTCTCGAACCTGGTGTACAACCGGTTGCGGGTGCTCGCTCCCGGCAAGGGGCTCGACACCGGCAAGTTCAGCGGGACCTACCTCGACGGCTACGTCACGAGCGCCTGGAACGCCTACAAGTCGACACCGCTGACCGTGGTCCCGTTCGAGGCCGAACCCGGCAAGAAGTTCACCGGCCGGACCGGCGGGGACGACGTCCTGCGCTTCACCGACACCTCGGGCGCCACGGTGGCGTCGTTCAGCAAGCCGAGCACCCGTGACGTCTTCAACTGCGACGGACGGCTGCACGCGCCGAACGACCAGGTCGTCGGCCCGATCGCGCGGACATTGTGCGCGGCGCTGCACCGCTCGACCCTCGGCACCCTGCACACGCAGCCGACCTACGACGCGGGCCAGTTCTACAAGCAGGCCGTGACCGACCACTACTCGCGGATCGTGCACGAGCAGATGGTCGACGGGAAGGCGTACGGGTTCGCTTTCGACGACGTCGGGCACTTCGAGTCGCTGGTGCACGACGGGGATCCGCGGACCGCGCGGATCATTCTGACGGCTTTCTAGGCGCTGGGGTGAAGGGGGCTTTTCCCGCTGCGGGGAAGGGCCCCTTCACCGCGGGGGGCTGGGTCCGCTTCCGCCGTTGCTGTCGCGAAAGCCACTTTCGGGACACCTGACGTCGCGAAAGTGGCTTTCGCGACACGTCCGGGGTGGCAGCGTGGCAGCCCACACGCCGGGCCCCATGTTGCGAAAGTGGCTTTCACAACCCTCAACGTTGCGAAAGTGGCTTTCGCAACACGCCCGCCGCCAGCGGCCCGCGACACGCCCCACCACCAGCGACCACTCAGCGCACCCCGCTCCCGATCCGCCAGGCCGACATCCCGATCCCGCTCGGCACGAGCGAGAACGACGGCGGCTCCGTGGCGCGGACACGTTCCAGCTCCACCGGCGTGTACCGCACGCATTTCCGGTGCCATTCCAGGATTCCGGCCATCCAGTCCTTGAGGTGGTCCGCGTAGCCGGTCAGCGCCGCGCGGACGTCGTCGCCGAGCCCGAGGTCGTCGCACATCCGCGGCATGCCCTCGCCGACGAGCTGCTCGAACTGCTCCAGCCGCGCGTTCATCAGCCGGGCGGCGATGTCGCGGGCCTCGATCCGGTCCACCTCCAGGAACCGTTCGACGACGTACACGAGGTTGTGCACCTCGCCCTCGTACTCGATCTCCTTCTGGTACGAGAACAGGTCGTTGGCGAACGCCGCGTAGTCCTGCGCGGCGGTGTCGAGTTCGGACAGCACCCGGTTCTGGAAGAGTTCCGGCGGCAGGACGTCGCCGAGTTCGAGGAGCGCGAGGCTCTTCGTCAGGTCGGATCCGAACGTCCGCCGCCGCATCTCCACGTAGTCGACCGGGTCGGGGACCCGGTTCTGCGCCTGGTTCCCCATCTCCCACACCCAGCTCGCGGTCATGCTCTCGACCGCCCGCCGGAACCCCGCCCGCCCACGCGGGGTCAGCGGCCCGGCGGTGCGATCCCACAGGTCCGCGAGGCCTCGCTCGATCGGGTTCGACGGTTTCGGCACCGGCTCGCCGTCGAGGGGCATGAACAAGGAAAGCCGGTCACTGCACAGTTTCGCGGCGATCGCGTCCCGTTTCGCGCCGAAGACCAGCGGGAAGTAGTCGTCACCGTAGGTACCCCAGGTGAGCCAGTCGGTCGACAGCTTCAGCCGTTCGAAGTCCGCGTCCGCGTCGATCATCGCGGCGCAGTGCGCCAGGTCGATGCCGAGATACCGGCGCTCGTCCCACACCACGTCGTCGAACATCCCCATCTCGCGCGCCCAGCCCGGCCCGTACTCGCGGGCGGCGGCGAGGTGAGGGCTGATGCGCACGGGGTACGGCATACGGAATTCCGGCAGGGGCAGCTGCCCGACCTTCGCGAACGGCGGCGGCGCCTGCTGCCGCACCCGCTGAACGAGGCCAAGCCCATTGCCACCGGAGGCCGCCCCTTCGTTCATGTACCGGCTCGACCGCACGTGCCATTCGTGCCCGCCCGACTGCCAGTCCTGCAGGCCCTTGACGTAAAGGCCGACCGCGATTTGCTCGGACAGCGAGACGTCGCGTTCGGCCAGCAGCGCGGGGACCTCGACGAGCGCGGTGTTCTCGAACTGCTGCAGGCGCGAGGTCAGCAGGTCGTTGGTGAGATCGGCCGCCTCATGCGTCGGAAGATCGAGGAACTTCTCGAAGACCAGAACCGCGTTGGAGTTCTCTCCCTCTTCACGTACTTCGCGTTGGTAGGAAAAGAGATCGTTGCGAAGGTGGACGGCGTCGGCGAACGTGTCGCGCAGGACCTCCATCGGCCTGGTCGCCGCGATCCCGTCCGGCACTTCGGCGGCGACGGCGTACTCGATGAGGTTCGCCGACCACGGCGCCCCGCCGACCCGGCGCCGCATCTGGACGTATTCGATGGGGTTCGCGATCCGGCCGCGGTCGATGTTGTCCAGTTCCCAGAGCGATTCGACCATCAGGTTGTGCGTACTGGTGACGAAACGACGGCGCCACGCCTCCGACATCGAGGGAATGGTGCGCGCCCAAAGGTCTTCGAGTCCGGCTTCGGCGGGATTCCCCGGCTCCGGCGACGTTTCCCCCGGCCCGGTCATGAACAGTTCCAGGCGGTCCAGATAAGCCTTCGCACCCTCGATATCCCGGGTGTACTTGAATTGCGCGAGGAAATCGTCGTCGAAGAAGAACACCCACACGTACCAGTCCGTGACCAGATCGAGGGACGGCCCGTCACAGTCCGGATGGGTGTGCGCGCAAAGCAGCGCGTAGTCCATTTTCGCCAGTGCCTGTTCGGTCCAGACGACGTCACCGGACGGCGACGGTGAATCGAGCATCCCCATTTCCCTGGCCCAGGCCATACTGTGCGCTCGCGCCGCTTCGAGGTGCGGATTCATCCTGGCCGGATGCGGCACGTAGAACTCGGGCAAGGTGAAAGCCTGCATCTGCGACTGCCTCCCGGGCCGGTGTCGGATCCGCTCCGACGTTTCCAGCCCGCCGCCGCGCCGGGCAACCGTCCAGCCGAGCGATTCGGTGTGCCATGGAGTGAATCAGTCCCAGAGGGACACCGGATCGACATAGGGCGCGAGCATTCCGGCCAATTCCTCGTCGCCGTTCCCGTTCAATTCGTCCTCGGCGATCCGGCGGGCGACACCGGCCAGGAAATCGGCGGCCTGCACCCGTGGATCCGTCCGTGAATCCACGAACTTCACCCCGGCCAATCCCGGTGTGGACTCGATCCGGGCGAGCCGGTCCCCTTTGAGCGACGGTTGTTCGTCGTGGACGAGAAAGACCTGCTCCCCGCCCTCGCTCCAGTACTCGACGGCGCGGAGGATCGCGGGCACCAGCGGATCGAGGATCTTGGCGTCCCGTGCCGCGGCGACCTTCGCCCTCAATTCCGCGGTGTCCCCGGCCATCGCGAAGAACGACCCCGCCGCCGGATCCCGGCGGTTCCTGGTCCGCAGCACGTCGTTGAACGCGGCGAGGAGTTCGTCGTCCGGCTGCATCTCCGGGCCGGCGAGGGCGCGGAGTTCGTTCGCCAGCAGCCGTTTCTTGTCCACGAGGTACACGTGGGCTCGCCCGTGGACCGGGCCGAGCGGCCCGAGGAACCATTCGAGGACACGCCGGTGCTTCGTGCGGAGCAGATGGTTCGCCTTGTACTCGACCGCCGGCGAACGGATCCTCCGCCGCAGTTCGACCAGGCAGGCGGCGGCCTCGTCGAGACTCAGCCGGACTCCCGCGTGCGCGAACACGCCGGTCTCCCCGCCGATCAGTTTCTCGCCCTCGGACCCGGACTCGTCGCAGGCGATCTCCAGGGGCACGCTGCGCATCGTGCCCGATCACCCCGGCGACGTCGACCGGGTTACGCGGGGTCGGGCAGCGGCTCACCGGTCTCGAGCAGCGTCTTGAGGCTCGACAGGATCGACGGCCAGCCACCCTTGACCATCTCCAGCGCGGTGCTGCCCGGGTCGAAACCGTCGTGCACCACAGTCAGTTTCACCGTGTCACCGACAGGCTCGAGATCGAAGGTGACCTTCGACCGCGATTCCGCCTGGAGCTTCGCCGACACGTCGTCGTCGAGCCCCACCGACTTGGCGAATTCCGGCGTGAAGGTGTGCCACGTGTAGGACAGCCGCCGGTACGGATCGGATTCGAGGACGACCTGTTCGGGGTCCTCCAGCTTCACACCGAGCTGCTCCCAGGCCATCGTCGACCCGGGCTTCCAGTCCGAAGTGAACTCGCAGCCCCAGTACCGCTTGGTGAAGGCCGGATCGGTGAGCGCCCGCCACAGCCGCTCCGGCGTCGTCCTGATGTAGCTGGTGTACACGAATTCGTCGGTGCTCATGGGTTCCTGCTCCAATGCCTTCTTGAGGTCGGCGAGCGCGTCGACGCGGCCCTGGTGGTAGCGGTCGATCCAGCGCTCGGCGATCGCGTTGATCGGCTCCGCGTTCACGTAGTGCAACTTCTCGCGGCCACGACGCACCGTGGTCACCAGATTCGCCGCTTCCAGCACGGCCAGATGCTTGCTGACCGACTGCCGCGCCATGTCCAGCCCCGCGCACAGCTCACGCAGGGTCTGCCCGTTGCGGGCGTTCAGGTCGTCGAGCAATCGGCGACGGCTTGGGTCCGCCAACGCCTTGAAGACCTCGTCCATGCCGCTCTCCCTGATATGCAGCCTCTTGGCTGCCTTTGCAGATTAGGCAGCCACTCAGCTGCATGTCAAGCGGTCACGTTTCCGACGGCTCACTCGTCCAGGTGGTGACACGACCATTCGAAGGAGCTCACATGCCGACCCCGTTGCGCGTCGCGATCGCCGTGCAGACCCTGGCCGTCTTCCTCACCCCGATCTCGGCCGGCATCCTGCTGACCGTGCCGAGTGGCCACACACTGCACAGCGCCACGGCCTACACGCTGTTCGTCGTCTCGACGCTGCATGTGCTCATCGCGATCCTCGTGTGGCGACCGGGCGGCGGCTCCGCCAAGCCGATCCTGCCCGCGGCCGTGTTCCTCGGCCTCACGCTGGCGCAGGTGTTCCTCGGGATCGCACACGTGACGGCGGTCCACGTCCCGCTCGGCGTCCTGCTGTTCGGCTTCAGCCTCGTGCAGCTGAGCCGGATCCGCCCCGCACGGGAAGCGGCGGTCACCGCGGCGCCTTGAGAACGGCGGTGAAGGGGAGCCGCCAAGGGGGCTCGAACCCCTGACCTTCTGTTTACAAGTTCCAGCGCTACCGTGGCGATACGTGGATCCGCTGGTCACCGGCGGCGCGAGTTACTCAAATCTGAGCTCATCAGGCACCAGTGGACATCAGTTCGTGGACCGGGGCGTGGACCACGCTACACACAGCCGGAGACCCGTCGGAGCCGAGATCTGCCTGCACTTCAAACACGGTCAAGCTGTTCGGTAGCGCGGATTTCCGATTGCCGGCCTGGGATATGCAGAGACAGAAGCGGTCTATCAGTGGCGCGGCTGCACGTACATGATGAGGGTCCCGATTTGCAGTCGGGACCCTCATCAAGGTGCGTGCCCGCAAGAGGCTCCGCGCAAGTTCAGTCAGAACGCGGCCGGCGGGGTCTTGTACCAGCCGACGATGACCTTGACCAGGTGCACGAGGTTCTGGGTTCGCATGACCGGGGCCGAAGCGTTGACCTCGAAGTCGGCGCTGGCGTCGGTCTTACGCCAGATACTGCTGTCCGAGACCGGGGCGTTCATGTGCGGGTCGAGCTTGGTGAAGAACGCGACGATGTCCTCGTCGTTGGCGTCGTGGTTCTCCAGCAGCTCGTGGTATACGCCGGCCAAGACGCGGAGCATACCGATGGAGCCCAGCAGGGAGTGGGAGCGCAGGTCGATGGGCTTGAGAGTGCCTTCGGCGACGGCGGCCAGGTCCTTGAACCCCTCGGAGAGGCAGTCGAGGTAACCGTGGACGAGCTCGACCAGGGTTTCGTCGGCCAGTTCGCGCTCGCGCTGTTTCCCGATCCTGCCCGCGACGCCTACGGCGACGCCGCGGGTGAGGTCGGCGACATGCTTGGCGCCCATGAGGTTGGGGTTCTTCGAGGTCATGCGGTCCTGTTCGAGGTCGACCTTGCCCTTAAGCAGAGCGTGGTTGACGACCCGGTCGAGGATCCGGTTGGCGACCTTGCTGCTGTCGAAGCGAGCACGCAGGGCGCTGGAGATGCCCTTGGCGTTGTCGGCGACGTCGACGAACATCTGCCGGGCAAGCACGTTGTTCGGCTCGACGTAGATGTCCACGCCGACCGACTCGTTCTCCAGCCGCTTAAGCTGCGCACTCAGCTTGTCCCGGCTCGCAGTGAGGCTCTCAACCTTGTCGGCCCTAGTCGTCTTGGTGATCTCCCGGTCGATCTTCTTGATCTGCTCTCCGAGGGTGCGGATGGCCAGGTGCACGCCGAGGATGCGGTGCTGGCCGTCGATGGTGGACAACGGCGAGAGCGCGCCGATGGCCCACGGGACGGTCAGGTATCCGAGTCTGCCTTCGCTGCCAGGTGCTTCCTTGAACGTGCAGCCGCCGTTGTCGCGCGCGAGCAGCGTGGGCGCCACCCAGGTTTCCTGCTGGCCGATGTACTCACCGAACGCTTTGGCGTGGCGGCCGTCGACCTTGCGGTTGTCCGGGTCGGGCTCGTCCGGGTTCGGCAGCGTCAGGATCAGGTCCAGGTTCGTGAGCGGGATTCGGACGCTGTATACGGTGCGGCCGCCCTGGAACGAACGCTGAGCGATATAGGTGCTCTCCCTGCGGGGGCCGGAGATCTGGTCCGTGTCGATCTGCATCTCGGGCGCAGTGTTCGTCATGTCTACTCCTTATCGTCGAGGTTAAGAACTTATGCCAACTGTTGAGATGTAGACTACACAGACAACGGGTTAAACCACAACTACTTCTTATTTGGTGAATTTAGAACCTACCGTGCTCGCCAGGTGGCGGTTCTGAGGAGGGTGCGCAGACCCTGAACCTTTCTGCTCGACCACCCCAAAAGTCCAGCTCAGCCGGCACGGGACTGTGGACATCGGCATGACGACCCGCATCGAGCTCTGTGGGCCTCCCACGAGCCCGGTCACCCCATTAGCGATGGCGACGCAGCCGCGGCGGCGACAGACTTACGGACCGATCACCTACCTGACCTTCCTGGGCGAGCTCAGAGACAACACAACGAACTACTGGGCTGCAAACACCACGTAGGCGACCACGGTCGCGCCCACCGAGGTCTCGCTAGCCCGGTGTAGTTATCGGCTACTTCTTGAGCCATTCGTTGTAGCGGGCTTTGAGGGCATCGCGGTGCGGGAGCTTCGGCAGGTATTTGAGTGTCGAGGTGGTGATCCCCAGGTCAGCCAGCGTTGGTCCGTTGTGCTTGGTGACCGCTTCGTAGGTATCGGGGTCGATGGTGAACAGGTGGGCGTCGAAGGCGCGGTGAAGCGCGGCGTTGAGCGGTAGCCCGTTGCGTGGGTCGTCACTGCCGTCAGAGGCGTTAGGTACGAGGTGTGCCGCATCGAGCATCTCGGGCACTGCGACGCCTGAAAGAGGGCAGCGTGCCCCGTAGCGTTGGAACACGCGCAGCTTGAACGTGTTCTGGCTGGGACGTTCGGTTACTTCGCGGGTCTGCCGTCGGCGGTTGTTGCCGTACAGGGTGAACTCGTCCTCGTCGGACGAGTCGTCGTTGAGCAGTCGTTTCGGGGCGTCCTGCTTGAACGTTATTAGGAACAGCTCGCTCTTGTCGTCCCAGCCGGCGACCCAGCCGAGCCGGACATCACGACGTGACGCGCTCGATCCCGCGGGAGTGATCACAAACACCGGGATCTGGTGTTCGCCAGCGGCTTTGGTCGCCTCGACCTCGGCTCGATCCCGGCCGGCCGGCCGGTCCGTGTTGGGGTAGTGATACAAGACATCGCTGTCGCTGAAAACGTCTGCGTAGTGCCGGCCCGTGTTGAGGACGCCGACAGTGATACCGCGGCTGTCGAGCTGGCGAGTTCGTACCGAGTCCACCCACACACCCTGAGCGCCGCCGTAGGCGCCGAAACCACGGACGATCCCCGGTTCGAGGCCGCGCCCACCTTTGTTGACCGCTAGCAGGTGAGCGCCAACGGCCAGCCGCCACTGCCGCTCCCCCTCGACAGTGTCAGGCTTGGTATCGATGATCTCGAAGCCGAGTCGGCGTAACACCCGGTTTGCTGCGGCGTTGCCTCCGTTGAACTTGCCATGCGGCAGCGTGCCCTGTTCCGGGAACTGGTAGCCGTAGGCGACCCCCGCAATGGCCTTCGCCCCGTAGAGCCGATCCTCGAACCTCACGTAGTACTGGCCCGGGGCCCCGAAATCATGATCAGCTAGAAATTCAGCTTCACCACGGTCGCGGTGCTCGCGAATCGCCCGCAGGACCGCGTCGCCGTCGGTCAATTTACTGATGGACATCTCTCCCCCTACCCCAGCCCACACCGTCCCGGTGTGCCCGACCTCGTGCGGTTGACGGCTCCGCACCGCTGTCGGTCTTGCGCCGAACAGGCGCTGAACCCTACGACCAATCCCACACCGATAACTCACTGTGACAACACGGACCCACCTAGCGTAACGAGTCCACTCCAGTGGCCGACTTACTGGTCACGTGTCATCTGCCACGCTCGTGAAAGGGGCCTACGGGCCGACTGGCAGTGCGCGCGACGGCGGCTGTTCGGAGGCCAGGCGATGAACGCGAGTCGGGACTTCTTCCGGGAGCGGAAGGCGCAAGCGGTCTTTAAGCACGCCATCCTGGCTCGATATCCGGTGGTCTTTGCCTCCAAGGCTGGCCGCGGCCGGCCCGTTGTCTTCCTCGATGGCTACGCAGGCCGCGGCGAGTACGAAGATGGCTCGCCCGGTTCGCCGGTCCTGCTTTCCCAGAAGGCCGAACGAGTCGGGGGCTTTCGGAGCGTCACCGGCATCTACGTCGAACGCAACAAAGACGACTACCTCAACCTGCGCGAAGTCATGGCGAAGCGTGGACGTGCCCAGGACATCGTGCGCGGCGGCGATCTCCGGGACTTGTTGCCCGAGATCCTGAACGTCGCGCAAGGCGCTGCGCTGTTCGCGTTCCTGGACCCCTTCGGCACCGCGCTGGACCGTAACCAGCTGGTTGGACAGCTGTTGAACAGGCGCAGCGATAGAGCTCCGACGGAAGTGCTTCTCCACATCAGTATTAGCACCGTGGCCAGAATGGGCGGCCTGCTCCGGAAACGCAGGGTAGAGGGTAAGCCTCTCAGCGCGGCAGATCAGAAGACTGTCGACCATGCTGACCGCTTCCTCGGCGGAGCGTGGTGGCAGCGATATTTTGAGCCAGTAAGAGGCAAGGCCGACGAAGCCCCTGCGACGGAAGCTGCGCTGAAGGTTGCTTCCGAGTACCAGGCAGGTGTTAGAGCTTCCACCGGGTGTATGTCTCTCAGCATGCCGATCCGGCACAAGCCGAACCAGCTGCCCAAGTACCTTTTGGTGCTGTTCACGCGGCACGTCGATGGCTTGTGGTGGTTCGCAGACGCAGTCGGCAAGGCCGGCAGGGAGTGGGAAGGGGCCTGGCAGGGCGCCGAACTACGGCAGGCTAAGGCGCGTGCCGAGGTTTACGACGATCAGGCCCTTTTCAGCGCCGACCAGCTTCTTCCTGCTCCAGAGTCGTTCGACGTCGAAGAGTACGTGAAGCAGAACCGGGCCAGTTGGGAACGGATTATTGAGCAGAACATCCGGAAACTCCTGCTCCACCACGGGGCCTTCGTGCTGGGCGAACGACTCGAGGAGGTCTACGCCGGCGTCTTCGGGGCCGCTGCGGCCCCGCAAGTCAGGGCAGCCGTGAAGTCCCTACATCGGCAACACGTCGTGCAAAACACCGGTGTTGGAGACAACTTCCATCGGCAGCTACTCATCCCGGTCAGGCCGACAACCCGGGTGTCAGCCTGACCTGCCGCGGAAGCTCATCCCACGTCCGGCCGTCAAGTTCACGGCCGCCGGCCTTCGGAGTACGGCCACCCCACTGCTTGAAGAAGAACGCGACATCGGCCTGCTGGCACTGGTCTCGGATCTCCGTGGCCCACTCGGGCGCCATTGGGCGTGCCCTCGGACCGGATTCGCCGCCCACAATGACCCACTCGACCCCAGCAAGGTTCAGCTGAGACAGCGGGCCGAGCAGCGGCTCGCAGGACAGGAACCGCACCGCCGCAGGTACCTCGCGCAGGTCGTCGATCCGATAAGCCACACGCTCATCCTCGACCGACACCCCGAGCCACAGATTCGCCGGCCAGTCCAGCGAGGACGCGAGCCGTCGAATCCGGCGAGACCTCTTCGTCAGCACCTGATAGGTGTGCTGCGGTGTCGCCTCCATGACCGCGAACACACGTCGGATGAACTCCACCGGTACCTTCGCGTGGAATAGATCGCTCATCGAATTCACGAACACCAGCCGGGGCTGCCGCCACCTGAACGGCTCCCCCAGCGCCGCGGCGTGCGTCGCGACCCCGAACCCTTGGCCGCTCGTACGCGGATCACCATCGGTCTGGTACTTCGCCGACCCCATCGCCTTGAGCCGCTTCGCCAACGTCAACGCGTAACAGTGATCGCAACCGGCCGACACTCGATCACACCCGGTCGTCGGGTTCCAGGTCGCCTCGGTCCACTCGATCGATGAACCATCACTCATCGCGCTGCCCTCCTCCGCATTCGTCGACGGAACTCCAGGTCCGTCCCAGGTGGCGGGGAATGTCGTACGCGGACGGCCACTCCCCGTGCACTCTACTTCGCGTGCCAGGACCGGCTTCGCCGGTGCACAACGTCACCGGTCCTCTCCTGCGGCCCGTGCGATCTCTTGGTGCATCATCCGGTCGGCGACGTCGGGGTTGGCGATGATCCACGCCGCGATCCGCTTCGCACGGGGCAGGTTTCGGTGGCCGGGGTGCGCGATCCAGCGGCCGTGGTCGAGCGGGAGCGTCCCGGCGGTCCAGCCCACGTTTTCGAGATCGGGGTAGGCCCGGTGCAGGTGCCACTCGTCCGTGCCCGACCAACCGCTCTTGCCGCGGTGGACGCTGTGGGCCGCCAGCGCCCAGACGGTGTCGTCGTGCTCGGTCAGGTAGAGCCCTTGCGCATCGGTCCACGTGAGTTCGGCAGGAGGGTTCGTCATCGCTGGTTCTCCTCGACGGCGGCGAGCGAGTCGTCCGTCAGGCCGGTCCCGGCGAGCAGGTCGTTCAGGGCGTGGTCGCGCAGCTCGGCGAGCTGGTGCTCGGTGCCGCGGATCGCGTCCAAGAGGTTCTTGGCCTCGGCGGGGCGGAGCCGTCCGCAACGGGAGTAGTGAAAGGTGTCCTCGACGGCTTCGAGCAACGCGGCGGCGAGCTGGACAGCGTCGCTCCGGGTCAGCCGCACGGGGTAATCGCTGTCGCGGGTGGGCTTGTAGTTGGTGTCGACCTCGACGAGGTGACGCTCTTCGCCGCAGTCGGCGTACTCCAGGTCCTCGTCGGAGACCTCTCCGGTGAAGGTCGGGTCATAGCCCTCGACTACCTCGACACGGACGCTGTTGGGCCACTGCTCCAGATCCTCGGGGTTGGGGGTCCAGCCCTCGAAACAGGCGGAGAAAGCAGGAGGCAGCGTGTAGGCGGGTTGCTGCTCGGTCATGGCGTTCAGTCCTTTGTGGTCGAAGAGTGGGGGTTGTGGATACCGATGACTGTCTGGTTCCAGGTGCCGCTGGCGCGGTCGCCGTGCTTGTTCACGCGCAGTCCGAGGAACCGCGTCCAGGCGTCGAACGTCGCCTGAGGGTTCGTGTCGAACGGGTCGTCGATCTCGCCGTGCACGCACGATCCGGCGGCGGTGCTGAGGCTCCAGCGCAGCGGCGGGATCTCGGCCTGCTCGGCGGCAACCAGGAGGTCAGCCAAGACACGGGCGCGGCGCATCTGCTGCTCGCGCTCGAACCACCGGTCGTCATTGGAATTGCTCACGGGGTTCTCCTCAGCACGACTGGTTGACGGCGGTGGGGATGGCGTCGAGGACGCGCTGCACGAGGGCAGCCGGGAGCACGCCGTGCTCGATCGCGGCGAGGGCGGTATAGGCGTCGGCGAGCTGGATCGCGTTTTCCTGATACGCGGCGGGCTTGGGCCACGATGCCGACGGACCGTTGTGGTGTTCGTTGTTGACGGCGGCCTTGGCGATGAGGTCGGCGGCCTTGTCGAGGTACTGCGACATGGAGTTGAGTTCCTTTCTCAGATGTGCCACTGGTGGCCGCAGTCGAGGCAGGTCGCGATTCCGGCGACGGTGAAGAAGAACCAATGTGCGCAGCTCATGACGCGGCCTGCTTCGGGTCGCAGGCGAACAGTTCTTCCTGTCCGTCGACCTGGCCCCAGGCGGCGAGTTTGGTGTCGGCGCCGGAGGTCCCGGCCGGGCGCTTCCCGCGTCCCTTCGCGGCTCCGACCTGGCTTTTGAGTTCGTGGAGTTGCTCCACGGTCATGCCGAGCGCTTCGGCGTCGAGTTCGTCTTTGGTCTTCTTCTTTCCCTGTGCTGCCATGACGTTCTCCTGTCTGTGGTGGAGGGATGCGGGGCCGGGGGTGGCCCCGCATCCGGGTGGGGTTTCAGAGGCAGTCGGTGTCCTCGTCGGTGTCGGTGCGGGTGGCGACGCGCGTTGTGCGGCTGGCGGTGATCTCGTCGTCGGAGGCGTCGAGCACGGCGCGGTAGGCGGCCTCGCGTTCGCCGGGCTCCATGACCTCGTCCTCGATCCAGCTGTCGATTTCGGCGTGGTCGAAGGCGCGGACTTCGGCGAGGATTTCGCGGTCGGTCAGTTCCTGTTCGGGGTCCTCTTCGCGCGCGTGGGCGAGAACCATGTCGATCGCGGTAGTGAGGTCCATTGCGGTTTCCCTTTCTGGCGGACGGGTACTGAAACCTGTGTGCTGCT
Organism: Amycolatopsis sp. PSD-21; assembly: GCF_055561455.1. Lineage (NCBI taxonomy): Bacteria > Bacillati > Actinomycetota > Actinomycetes > Pseudonocardiales > Pseudonocardiaceae > Amycolatopsis > Amycolatopsis sp. PSD-21. The sequence continues at coordinate 8,540,464 of NZ_CM145712.1, forward strand.
TGCTGGTCCGGTCTTTCTTCGCTGCCCGTAGGGCGGGGCGTCGGCTCTGCCGCTGCCCCTTTTCGGCGCACCGCGCGGCCCCAGAGGCTCGCGGTCAAGGGGTCAGGCCGAAAAGTTTTTGAGCGCACGCTTTTCGCGCTCGAAAACTTTTCGGAATGCGCCCCTTTACCGTGAGGTTGGGGCCGTGCTAAGCCGGGCTGCGAAGCTCAAAAACACAGGCCGCGCTTGCGCGGACCTTGTTCCGCCCGCAGAGGGCGGTTGTCGGTGGAGGCGACCATGCGCCGGCGGATTGCCCCGGTCGGTGGACGGTTTCTGTCGGGGGCGCGTGTCACCATGGATTCCATGGAGCTGACCGGACGCGACTTCGACCGGATCCCCCGCGGCAACGTGCGGGTGCCGGTGGTGGAGTTCGCGCGCCTGTGGCTCGCCGCTGAACGCCAGTACGACCGCGAGCGCACCTGGGCGGCCCTCGGTGTGGTCGACGTGTGCCGCTGGATCGCCTGCGCGACCGTCCGCCTCGAAACCGGCCGCACGTTCCTCGCCTACGCCCCGATCACGGAGCGAACCGGGCTCGCGCACGAAGAGACCATCGAAGCGGAATGCCTGGCCGCTCAGCGTCTCGCGCTGCGCCGGCCGGTTCCCAGCTATGTCGCGAACCGGCCCGGCTGGCTCGATTCGATCGTGGCCACCCTGGAGTGGGCGTGGCACCGCAGCGGTGTTCCGCCGCTCGACGTCCCCGCCCACTCCCAGGGCTGACCTGCTCATCCCCCGTACACCGCGCCGTCGGCGTCGGCCAGATCGGCCGCGTCGGCGGCGTCGCTGGTGTTGCGGCGGTACAGCTCCGCCGCCTGCGCTTCCTCTTCGGCGTGCCGTTCCTCGACGGCCTGGCGGGCGGCGATCTCCTTCAACGCACGCTGCGCCTGCTCGACCGCTCCGGCGGTCTCCTCGGCCGTCGGCACCCGGACCTCGTCGGACTCGACGACCGGGTCCTCGTCGGCCGCGACCTCGCGCACATCGGCCACCTCGACCTCCGCGACCACGTCCTCGACGTCATCGGGAGTGGTGACGGTGTCGACGTCGGCGGCGCGCTGCTGGGCGACGTCGGTGAGGTCGTGGTCAGCGGTGACCTCGCGGTGGACGTCCTCGGCGGCCATGTGCTCGTGGTGGACGTCGAGCCACTCGTCAGCGGTGACCAGCGGCGCGGGTGTGGTGTCGAGGTTGCGGGCGGAGATCTCGGCGCTGGCGCGGTCGGCCGCTGCGCGGGTTTCGGCGGTGTGGGCGTACCACAGCGCCCGTGCCTCGTCGGCGCCCTCCAGCTCCGCCGCGCGGGCGGCGAGGGTGTCGGCGAGCGCGTCGGCTTCGGCTGCCTCCTGGAGCATCCGCTCGCGCTCTTCTTCGTTGGCCGCGGCGTCGGCTTCGGCGCGGCGCATGGCCGCGTCCCGGCGGCGGGCGTCGAGGGCTTGGTGGGTTCCGGCGAGTTCCTGGCCGACGAACTCCGGTCCCCACGCCTTCTCCCGCTCCCACGCCCGCATCCGGACCAGCAGCTGTCCGTCGGACATCTCCAGCTCGTCCCGCCCGGACTCCGGACGCCCGAGGACGCGCCACGCCGAGCGCCATGACGCGTAGGCCTCGACCTGGCCGGACTTCGGGGCCGCGCCCAACGCGGTCTCCTCGTCGTCGTGTCCGGTCAGCTCGCGGTGCGCTGCGACCGTTCCGGCCTGCTTGCTCCATTCCTTCGCCAGGGCGGGATCTTCCGGTACTGGCCCGAACGCCTCGATCGCCCACTGCTGCGGCTCCGCCGCCAGCTGCTCCCCCAGCTCCAGACGGCGAGCATCGGCAGTGTCGGCCAGCGTGCGCAGGTAGGTTGCCCATTGGGGGTCGTCGACCTTGGGCAGCCAGTCGGCGTAGGAATCGCCGACGGGGTCGAGGGTGACGGTGTCGGTGATCCGGTGGTGGATCACGTTCGTCAGCTGCCGCGACCCGGACAGCGTCCGGGCGGTGACGGCGTGGTCGAGGACTTCGCGCGGGTCGTGCCCGGCGAGCTCGGCGCGGCGCAGCAGCCGCGCGAGCGTGGGGCCGCCGTCCTCGGCGGCGATCCTCGCGCGCTGGTTCTCCGTCAGCTTCCCCTCCTCCACGAGCTCGTCGAGCCACCGCTGCGTCCGGCCAGCGGTGGCCAACTCGGTCGCGTCGGCCAGCAGCTCGGCGGGGGTGCGGATCGCCTCGTTGTCGGCGGCGGCCTCGGCCGCCTCCTGAAGGGCCGACCGTTGCGGGCTCGCGCCGTCGAACGCGCCGGCGAGCACCGCGAGCGGCGACTTCCGCACGACGTCGACAACGTCACCGGTCGGGTTGTCCACCTGCACCATCAGCCCGCCGTGCGGCCGGTCGTCCTCGCCGACCCGGGACGTGAGTTCGTAGGCGGTCGCCGTGGTGACGTGCGCGGTGTTGCCCTCGCGGCCTCGGGTGAGGCCGACGTAGAGGGCTTCCTGTCCGGTGGCGTCGGTGACGACGGCGTGGCTGGTGTCGACGGTGAGGCCCTGGGCGCTGTGGACGGTCGAGGCGTAGCCGAGCGCCACATGCTCCGACACGTAGGCGCCGGGCAGCGTGATCCGCTCCCCCAGCACCTCGCCGACGCCGTCCTCGCGTCCGAGGACGCGGGCGACGATCAGTCCGCCGTCGTCGCGGGTGTCGAGGACGCGGTACTGCTTGCGGTTGATCGGCGCCTCCGGGTTGCCGTCGAACCCGGTGAGGTGCCAGCCGTTGCGGCGGGCCTGGATCAAGTCCCCGACGCCGGCGTAGGTGCCCTGCATCCCCAGCGGCACACCGGCTTCCTGGACTTTGCCGAGCCGGACGAGTTCGTTGCGGAGCTCGGCCGACAGGTGCGCGGCCTGCTCGTTGGTGTCCACGATCAGGATCGAGTGCTTCCCCGCCAGCGTGTCCGCCAGCCACGCCTTCCCGGCCGCGGCTTCGGCCTGCTCGCGGGTTCCGCCGTCGAGGATCCGGCCGTGCTTGTGGTACTCGCCGAGCACGGTCTCGTCGCCGTCGCGCAGCCGCAGCGACGCGCCGCGTTCCCACTCGGCCTGAAACCGGCGGACCTCAGTCAGCTCATACGCGGCCCCGGCGGTGGCCATGAGGTCCATGCCGCCTCCGGCGCCGACGGCGGCGAGCTGCCGGTGGTCACCGGTCAGCAGCAGCTTCGCCCCAGCCGCCTCCACGTGGCGGTGGATGCGGGCGAGGTCGGCGGTGTTGGCCATCGCCGACTCGTCGACCACCACCATGTCGCCGGGGTTCAGCTTCCACTCGACGTGCTCGGGGTGAGTCGAGCCCTCGGCGAGCTTCTCCTGCACGCCCAGCCACCGCGCGATGTTCCGCGCCGTGAGCCCTTCGCCAGCGAGGACGTCGGTGGCGACCTGGCTGGACGCCAACCCGACCACGCGGCGGGACTGCCCGCCCCACAAAGCGTTGTCCTGCCACGCTTTCGCCAGCGCGCCGACCACAAAGGACTTCCCGGTCCCGGCCGGTCCGACCAGCGACTCGACCGCCGCGCCGGAGGTCAGCACCCCGCGCACCGCGGCTGCCTGGTCCGCCCCGAGCACCATCCCGTGATCCGCCAAAGCGGACATGAAGGCGTCCACGTCGGACACGTCCAGCGCCGGAGCTCCGCCCCGGGCGGTCGCGGCGGCGAGCGCGCGTTCGGTGTGCACGTGCTCCGGGGTCGCGTAGAGACGGCGACCCGGGGCCTCGTAGGCGGATTCGCCGTTCGCGAGCTTCAGCGCGTCCGGCAGGACGGCGACGCCGGGGCGGTCGGTGGCGAGCGGGGTCGCCAGCTTCACGCCCTCGGCGGTGAGCGTGTCCAGCAGCCGCGCGACCTGGGCGCCGTCGAGGTCGCCCAGGTGATCCGGCAGCGCGTCGGAGATCGCGCGCGTCAGGTCCGGCGCGGTCCATCCGGACTTGGTGGACTGCACGTCCGCCAGCGCGGTCTTGAGCACGTCGTCCGGCGACCACTGGGCGGCTTCGCGCGGGCCGTGGTCGAGGTTGAGGACGTCACGGGCGACGCCGGCGAGCCCGTCGGCGACCTCCGCGCGCAGCTCGCGGTCCCAGCGTTCCAGGCGTTCCTCGGTGGTCTCGCCGTCGTGCGACTTCGCCTTCCGGGTGGCGAACGTGGCCTGCCGCTGCAAGCGGTCCAGCTCCAGCGAGTTCGGCTCCCTCCCGAACCGCGCCTCGAACGCCTCGACCAGGCTGGCGGTCTTCTTCGTGATCGCGCGGCGTCGCGAGCTGAACAGGTCCATCACCTGCTGATCGATCCCGACGACCTCGCGAGACTTCCCGTCCGGGCGGGCGGCGAACCGGACCCCGAGCGCCTTCGCGAGGTGTTCCTCGGTGGTGCGCTCCCCCACCGCCGCCGCCGCGCCCCGGTGCGCGTACAGCGCGCGGCCGTCCAGCGTGCGCCACTGCCCATCGGCGCCTTCGACGCGGTTGAGGATCGCGTTGTGGATGTGCAGCTGCGGATCGTGGTTACGCGAGTCGTGCTGAAAAAAGCTCGCGACCACGAAATCGTGGGCGTCGATGAACCGGCCCGCGGCCCCGCCGTGATGCCCCACCCGGGAGTACCCGGCGTGCTCGGACAGGTAGTCCAGCGCCGCGCGGTTCCCGGCCCAGATCGCGTCCTCCACCGCGTCGCGGTGCGCCCGCCACGAGTCCGCCGCTGTGCGGGCGTCGTCGCGCTGCCGTCCGAGCTCGGCGAGTTCGGACGGGGACGCGCCCGCCGCCGTGGCGGCGGCGAGCGCGTCGTCCAGTCGTCCAGCCGTCCGTTCAGCGCGGACCTGCTGCGCCTCAAACGCGGTGTGCAACACGGTGACGGACTTTTGGACGCTGAACGTGGCGTCCAGAAAGGCCACGTTCTTCCGCGCGGCCTTGTTCGCCTCCAGCCGCAATTCCTCGCGGCGTTCACCCGTCGCACCCGGTTCCTTGTCCAACGCGGCCGCGTACAACTCGTCCGCCGTTGGATAGTTCCGCCCGGTGTGGCCGAGAGTGGACGCCTGCGCCCATCGGGCTGGATCCTTGAACGCCTCGTCGCGCGGGTCGACGAACTGCTCGTAGACCGCCTGCATGTCCTGCTCGTCGACCAGCCCCGTCAGGCCGAGTTTCTCCGCCCCTCCGCCGTACCAGCGGCCCGGCGGCTCACCCTCGGCGACCGCGTCGGTGTAGTAGTTCTCGCGGCCTTTCGCGACCTCCTCGGTCAGGTAGGAGACCGAGTATCCGTTCGACAACGTCAGCATCCCGGCCACCTTTCAAGATCAACACGCGGGCTTTGAAGATCAACAACGGCGGTGGTGTTCCCGGGCGCCCGCCAGGGCGCACCGGCCCGACAGATCGTGATGCATAGGTGTGCATCTGATTTCTTGGTAGGTGAGTACGTGCTGGGTGAGCTGCTGATGGGTGTCTTGGCCTGACTTGATGGCTTACTGAGTGGTGATGTGGTGCTGGGTGACGTGCTGATCATGAGTTGGCCTTGGTGGCGCTGAGGTTGGTGATGACGTGAAGGTGGTGGGGCTGTTCCCGGAGTTCCTTGAGGACGGTTCCGGCAGTGCCTCGGGAAACCTCGGCCGCTTCGTGGAGCTGGTCGACCGTCGGAAGACTGCCGTGGAGCGCCTGGTACTTCCGGGCCTCGTGCAACGCTCGATCCCGCTTCGGCGACGACGGCGCCACGGCTGGACGCTCCGGCTTCGGCTCCTCCGCACCGCGCGCGACGGACGTCTCGGGCTGAACGGAAGACGCTTCCGGGACTGGACGTTCAGACCGCTCCGGCGACCCTGGCGCGTCCAACGGCTTCGGCTGGACAAGCCCGGATTGGACGGATGGCGACTGAACGTCGACGCTCGTCGGACGGTCCGACTGGACGGGCCGCGCCTGAACGTCCGTCGGCTGCGCGTCGCCTGGAGAGATCGCGGCGACAGCCTCGGGGCCCGGAACGGTGCTCATGCCCGATGCGGTGGACGCCTTCCGGGTGGCGCGAAGCTCGCTGAGCATGAACAGCAGGTGCGCCACGATCGCCGCCGCGATCGCCGGCCACGCCCCCACCCAGAACCGCAGCAACTCCGGCGGCGGATTCCCCTCCGCTCCCGGCTCACCGTTCGGCCCCGGCGGGACCGGCGCGGTGAAGCCACCGACGAAGTAGATCGCCTGCGCCAACCCGGACAACCCGGCCGCGAGGATCACCACGGCCCACGCGTACCGGCGGCCCGCGCCGGACAGTCGGGAGGTCGCCACGTACGCCACGATCGCCAGACCGTCGGTGATCACCGGGTAGGTCCACGCGATACTCGCCAGCACCCCGGACGCCACCACGACCTCGAACAGGCCGTGCGCGGTCGCGACCGCGGCGCAGATCGCCACCACCAGGCCCGGCAGCCAGAACCCCGCCGTCGCCCACTTGCCTCCCGACCCGCTCACTGGCCCCACCCCTCGGTCTTCTCGACCGCCTGCTCGGCGGCGGCGTCCTCGGCGTTCCAGCGGGCACACCGCTCGGCGCGCTCGCTGTCCTCGTCACTGGTCTCGTGGTGCGGAACGAAGTTTGCGACCGCCTCGACGGCTCGCTCGCATTCCGCGATCCGGTCCGCCAACGGCGGCTCGGCGGTGTCGGCATCGCTTGCCGCGTTCTCGCGCCTGGCTCGTTCCCGGTCGATCAGGGCGTAGCCGCGTTCCTCGGCGAGCACGTCGTCGATCTCGTCCAGCACCTGCTCGGTGGCGTCGCGCTCGTCGGCCTCAAGCTCGTCTTCGCGTTCCTCGATCCAGTCCTGCAACCGGTCGCCCGCGTCCCGTTCATACATCGGGACGTCGGGAGATTCGGCGGCCTGGGCCGGGAAGTTGCGGTCAATCCAGCTGCCCGGTTCCGGGGCGCGATCGGCCTCGGGGCTCCACTCCTCGATCATGAGCCGGTCGTACTGCTCGGCCGTGACTCCCACCCGCGCGAGGTCGTCGTCCGTGATCGGCCCGTCCGGCAGGCTCCGCACCACATCCCGTGCGCGCTCCATCTCCTCCCGGTCTTCGGCGCGCGCGTCGGCCTCGTCCTGCTCGTGGTAAGTCAGGTTGCGGGCGATCCAGCTACCCGCCTCCGGGGCGCGTTCGGGCAGAGGAGAGGTCGGGTCCATGTACGCGATCCCGGCGTCGTCGACGTCGCGCTCGCCGATCGCGGGGTCGAGGCCGCTCTCGTCGGGCTGGGCGGTCGACACCGTCGAGGCCGGATCGATGCCGCGTTCACCACACACGTCCAGCCATGCCCGGTCCGCGGCCTCGTTCATCTCCATGCCGTCGGCGATGAGCGCTTCCCGGCGCTGCGCGACCTCGGCCCAGAACCCCGCGCCGGCGGTGTCGCGTTCGGCGTACGCCTCTTCGGAGAAAATGTCGTCGTAGTCCTCGCGCGAACCGGCGTCCTGGGCCGAGTTCGTCAGCTCGTAGTCGTCCACAGTGGACTCTTCTTCGGTGTCGTGGGCCGCCGCGTGCTCGGTGGCGTCAGCGGGCTGGGTGAGCGCGGCGCGGACCTGCTCGGCCTGCTCGGCGCTGATACGTGAGGTGAATGCGGTGGCCGTATCGCTCACCGCCGTGAAGCGAGCCGCCTCGTGGTCCTGGCCGGCGGCGAGCTGGCTGCGGTAGGACAGGACGGCCGCGTTCGCGAGCCTTGGGTCGTCGTCACTGGCTTCGACCGCCCGGCGGTGCGCGGCGTCGTCGTCCCAGCCCTCGGAGCGCAGCTGCGCGAAGCGGCCCACCGCGTCCTCGGCGACGAAGTAATTCCGCATCGCCTCCCCGGCGGGCATCAGCTCGTCCGGGTCGATCAACACCTCCGGATCGTCGACGCTGTCGGTGTCGGTGTCGTCCACCGTGGGCTCGCGTCCGAACTCGAAAGGGGTCAGCTCGTCGGCGGCGACCAGGGCGGCAAGCTCGGCGGCGGTGGTCGGTTCCAACCCGTCCCGGCGGTATTCCAGGTAGTGACCGAGCGCGGTGTCGGCGACCGGGACGTCCTCGACGGGGAAGGTGCCCAGCACCTCCTCAGAGGCGTCGTCCTCGCTGCGCCCGTCCCCGCGGGCCTTCTCGAACAACGCCACCGCGTCCCGCCCGACCCGGTCGTTGTGGTCGAACGCCAGCTGCTCGACCTCGGCGGCGACGGGGTCGGGCACGTCCGGCTCGAACAGCTCCACTTCGGCCTCGTCCTCGGCGGCGCCGTCTGCGGGGACGGGGTCGTGGGCGGCGGTGTCGGCGGCGATCGCCCGCGCCTCGTCAGGCTCGTAGCCGATGGCGAGAAGCTGCTCGTAGTCGCTGACGGCCTTCGCACCGATCGGCGAGACCCGCTCCAGCCGGTGCGCGATCTCCTGCGGCGGAACACCTTCCCGCTGCCAAGTCAGGTACGAGAGCATCGTCGCGTCGGCGATCTCCCGCTGCCGCAACTGCTCCGTGGTCTCACCCGGATCGTCGAGTACGTCATACGTCGCGGCCACACGAGCTTGCTCGACCTGCTGCTCGATCTCCACCTCTTCCCACGGCTCGTTGCCGACGGCCAGCTCGGCGGCCCGGGCGGCGTAGCCGTCGGCGAGAGCGGTGGCCTCGGCGGCTTCACGTTCCAACCGTGCCCGCACCACCGGGTCGGTGGCCCCGGCGGCGGCGGTGGAGCGCAGGAACGCGATATCGCGGTGCCGTTCCGCCGCCAGCCGGGTCGCGGCCTGGGTCAGCTGATCCATCCACTCGGTCATCGCCGACCACCCCCGGCGCGGCGGCGCGCGGCCTCGGCCGCACGAGCGTCGGCGACGACATCAGCGTCCGGTTCCGGCGCGGTCTCGGTGCGGGCCGTACCCCACCATGCGGCGATCGGCGCGAGCGCCGTCCCGGACGGGACACGCGGTCCGGGCAGGAACAGGGTGCCGCCGTCCTGGTGGTTCTCCAGCGAACAGTTCGCCGTCGCCGCCTTGACCCGCTTCACCACACCCGGCCGGTACCGGTCGTGCCAGTCCGCGGCGCGGGCCACGGTGGCGTCCCGGTCGACGTAGGCGGCCAGCCACGACCGCATCAGGCTGACGAGTTCCTCGACCACGTCGGGGTGCCACCACCAGCACTCCGGGAGCTCGGCGCCGTGGTAGCGCAGATACACCCGGCTCAGCCACAACGACAACTCCGTCAGGACCGTCTGCGCTTCGTCGGCGCCGTCGGCGTCCTCGCCGTCGGCCAGATCGAGCCACGACAACGGCCGGGTCTTCGTCCCCGGTTCCTCGTCGTTGAGCTGCTCCACCAGGCCCTTGACGACCTTCGCCAGCTTCGTCACCTGCTCCGGCAACGGCTCCACCAGCTCGTGCAAGGTCTGCACCTGCTCCGGCAGCGGCGTCACCGCCTCCAGCGTCATCCGCAGGCCCTCAACCTCACGGGCCAGACCCGCGACCGCGGCCGTGGTCGCGAACTCGGGCTCCTTCTTCTCGTTCGTGCTCATCGGGGGACCTCCACGAGGTCGAACCGGGCATGGAGTTCGGTCCAGGCGGCGTGGTGGCGGCCGTCGGCGGTGTGCCACAAGCCGTCATCGCCGGGGAACCACAGGTGCATCAGCTCGTCGCGGACCACCGGGTGGTCGGCCGGGGCGGGCTTGTCGGCGACGCCGGCGGCGAGCCACACGCGCGGCGCGGTGGGGGCGCTCATCAGAACGTCACCTCCGGGAACACCTTGGCGGCGGCCGACCAGTCGATTTCCTCGGTCCCGGCCGGAACCATCCGGTAGGTCAGGGACAGGAAGGTCGCGAGGTCGTCGCGGCGGAAGATCGCCGTGCCCTCACCGTCCGGTGTGGACAGGGCGAGCACGAGCAGGTCACCGCGGGCGGTGAGCCGCGCGTCCCCGAGCCCGGCGGTACCGGTGTTGAGGGCGAGGTCCAGCAGTTCCCGTCCGAGGACCCACCGGGCCTCCGGTTCGGTCGGGAACGTCAGCGTCACCGCGAACGGCTCGTCGGCGCGGTACCCGACGGCCACGCGCAGCCGGGTCGAGTCGACCAGGGCGGGCATGTGCACCTTCATCGCGCACCCCCACCTGGGACCGGTGCGAGGCGACGGCCGGTCTCGGAGACCACCCAGGCGACGAAGTCCTCGCGCACGCCGGGTGCGACGTGGGCGTCGAGGAACCGGGTGATCTGCCCGGCCGTCTGGCCGTGCACGGTGCGCCATACGGTGATCTCCACCAGCACCGCCACCAAGCGGGTCTGTTCTCCGGAGTGCTCGACGAACTCGCGGGTCAGCTGGCCGATGACGGTCGTGATCCGGAACGTGTCGACCGGCATGAAGGGCTGGTTCGAGTTCATCGCGTCCGGCCTTCCCCGCGCTCATCGGTGCCCGGGAACTCGCTCGTCCCGGCGATGTGGGCGTCGAGTTCGGCGTCCAGCGCCGCGAGCGGATCCGCGGTGCGGTCGCCGGCGACGGGGCCTGGGTCGCCGTCGAGGCGCACGGCCTCGACCCGGACCGTCCCGGCCTCGTGCTCGGCCTGCGGCGGCACGACCGCCTCGACGCGGGCAGCACGGCGCTCGGCGGCCCAGTCCTGGGCGCGGGCGACCCACGGCTCGACGCGGTCGGCGAGCATGTCGACGAACGCCCCGGCCTTGGTCAGCCACAACTCGCGCCGGTCGGCCCAGCGGATCAGCAGCTCGGCGTGGCGCCAGCGGCGCTCGATGGCCTTGACGTCGCGGCGCTTCCACGCCATCTGGAGTTTCCCGATCGCGGCGGGCATCCCCCGCCGGATGATCACCGCGTGCAGCTCCGGGAGCTGGGAGATCTGTCCCGGCGACAGCACCGGCACCCGCTGCGGCGTCCGCCCGGTCACTCGGCCGTCGTTGTCCTCGGTGGCGACCATCTCCTGCCGGTCGCAGGTCAGCAGCGAATACGCCTGGAGGTCGTCCGGGTCCTTCTGGTTGGCCAGCACCAGCAGCGTCGAGGAGTTCGTCAGGATCGCCGAGCACCCGGTGTCGCCCCACCGCTTACGCAGCTGCGCGCGGGACTGGGCACCGATGTGGATGGTGATATTGCGGCCACCCATGTCCGAAGTCCAGTTGTCCAAAGGAACCGGGCAGATCAGCGCCGCCTCGTCCAGCACCATCGTCAACGCCGGGTCCAACCTGCCGCCCGGGGATTCGGAGGCGATGCGGCGGGCCTCGCGGGCGATGTGCGCGGTCAGCGCCGCCACCAGCGGCGCCGTGTGGCCCTCCTCGGCGCCGAGCATGTAGACGGTGCCGCGCGTGTCGAGCAGCTCGGCGACGTCGAACGCGCCACCGGTGGCCGCGGCCCGCGCGGTCGGGTCGGTCAGCCACCCGAGAGCGGGCATGATCGTGGTCGTGATCGACGACCTCGTGCGGTCGTTCGTGGTCAGGAACTGCCGGGCGGTGGTCTCGAACGCCGGTTCCGGCGAGCGGCGCAGCAAGCGCAGCACCTCATCGGCCGCACCGTCCGGGTCCGCGACCCACGACTGCACATCGACCATGTCCAGCTCGCCCAGAGCGGCGGCGTGCATCAGCGCGGCCAGCGCGCGGCGGGCCTGCGACACCCAGTGCTCCCGCTCGTCACTGCCCCCATCGGGCAGCAGATCCGACGCGCGGTGCGTCGCGGTCACCGGGTTCGCGCACCCGGCCAACGGGTCGAACGTGATCGTCGAGTCCAGCTTCCCCAAACCCGACGGGTTGAACACGAACACCGGGCCGTGCTGCTGCTCGCGCAGCTGCGCGGTCAGCTCGATCAGGTCCGTCCGCGTGGAGGTGGCGATCACCGCGCCCGGGGCGTCGAGGATCCGGCACGCCAGCTCCCCCGTCTTGCCCGACCGCGGCCCACCAAGCCGCAGCGTCACGTCCTCCACCGGCGACCAGATCCGCTGGAACCCCACCCGCGCCACCGCCGTGGCGTACTCGGTCACCGGAACCTGGCGGCGGGTCCACCACATCGCCCTCTTCAACCCCGGCTTCAGCACCTTCACCTTGCGCCGCATCGCCGACTTCGACGCCACCCGCCAGATCTGCCACCGCGACGCCACACCGCCATTGCGGCGCGAACGACGCGACCACTTCCCGATCAACCCCGCCGAACCGTTCCGGCCCCGCAGCCCCAGGAACGCCGCGACCGCCAGCACCGGGCCGCCCAGCAGCAGACCCCACGGCCACACGTCGTAGCCCGGCGTCACCTCCGGGACCCAGCCCGCGAACCAGATCGACAACCCGGTCAGCCCGGCCGCCACGGTCACCAGGCGCGCCGCGTTCCCGCGCACCAGCTCCGCCAGGCCGAACACGCAGGCCGCGACACCCGCGACCACGAACCACGGCCACACCACCGCGGCCTTCACATGCCAGTCACTCAACAAATTGCCCAGCGCGATCAACACGACCGCCGTCAGAAGAGCCCCGAACGTGCGCATCAGGCCGCACCCCCAGCTGCGGCCGCCTGGTCGCGCCAACGCGACGCCCATTCGGCGACATCGACGCACTGGCCCACGGCCAGCACGTCGCTGATCAGGCGTTCGACGACGACGCGGGGCACGACATAGCGCCCGCCGATCTTGAGCCCCGGAAAGCTTCCGGAACGCAGATGGCGATACATCGTCGACTGGTCGAGGCGGAACAGTCCCGCAGCCTCAGCGACGTTGTAGAAGGTCGGTTCGGTTCGAAGGTGTGCAGGTGACGACGGCTTTTCCGGCGATCGACCTGCCTGAACTGCGTTGTCCACGTGAGAGCCTTTCCCCTGGACCGAGCGGCCACTCCACCCGGTGTTTACTCCCCCTAAACTCTGTGAGCCGCATGGTTGGCATCGCGTTGTTTAGGGGGGATAAACGGTAGAGTAGGCCCCTTCCGCGAGAGGTGTCAACCCCCTCTAAACTGACGGCCATGGCGGATGTGGATGACTTCGACGCTGTGCGCGGGGACAACGATCCGATTCGCCGCGCGCGCCGCGCGGCGGCGTTACAGACGCACTACCAGCAACGGGCCACCGAGTTGTCTCGCTTGCGGAAAGCCGCGATCGAAGAAGCGCACCGCGACCTGAACCTGAGCTACACCGAGATCGCGAAAGCACTCGGAATCACGAAGGGTCGGATCACCCAAATCCGAGGCAGTGCGCCTGCTCCGGAGCGCGCGTTCTTTGGCGTGGGACCGGTGAGTGTCGGAGTTCCGCTCCGGCACGGCACCGACCACCGGATGCGGACGTACGTCGACGCTGCGGACATGACCGCTCAAGCTCAGGCTGAAGGCATCCTTGCAAGCCTCTCGCTGGCTGCGGAGACCTTCAATATCGAACCGGATCTGGAGACGCCGCCGGCAGGCGACACGATCGTCATCTGCGGCCCGCGCTCAGCTCCCGTCGGATCACGGCTCCTAGCTCGCGACAACCACCTCGGCTTCACACGTGAGGACGAACGCTGGCGAATCGACGATCGCGACTCGGGCGAGCGCTACTTCTCACCTCGACTCGAAGAGCCTCCTCGCGACGAAGAGTTCGGCTACTTCGCGCGACACCGCGAAGAAGATCGCGTCGTGATCCACGTGGCGGGCATCACCGCGGTCGGCTCCAGCGGCGTGCTGCACTACCTACAAACAAACGTGAGAGATCTGTTCACGAAGCAAGGTGACGTCTCGTTCAGCATGATCGTCAAGTGCAGCTTTTCAAGCGACACAACGGTTACGTCGAGCGAACTGGTCGCAGGCCCATACAGGTGGTGACGCGTATGCGGACGGCTACAGCTCAAACGCCTCCCCCTTCGGAAAGTCAGGACCGGGTGCTGGCAAACGAGCGCATGGTGCTTGTTCTCGACGGAGCCAGCGCCTTTGAACCCGTTGACGTGTCGACGGCGCTCTACGTTGACTACCTCGCAGCCTCGATCCAGGCCTACCTTGAGGAGGAGCACGACGTCGACCTGCGAACGGTCGTCGCCGACGCGATCCGAGACACCGCAAGCAGGCTCGGACTTCACCCAGGCAACTCGCCGTCCAGCACGATCAGCCTGCTCCGCGCCCGTGAAAGCCATATCGATCTACTCTGCTTAGGCGACAGTGCGATCTACTACGGCGCGGACAGCGATGAGGTCAACATGCTGACCGACGCTCGACTGTCCAAGCTCGGGATTCCCGAGCACAAGGCCTACCGCGAACGAGTGGCAGCGGGCCACGGCTACGACTCCCGGCACCGCGAATTGCTCGCGGCATTGCAACGCGAGCAGCGGAAGCGGCGCAACCGAGCGGGCGGCTACTGGATAGCCGAGGCAGACCCGGATGCCGCCTTTCACGCGGTTGTGAAGACCGTTCCGCGAAAGGAAATCTCGTGGGCGGTACTCGCGACCGACGGCGCTTACAGTCCAATGCTCCACTTAGGACTCGCGAACTGGGCACGCTTGGCACACGGAAGTGAAGCTGAGCTGGCGAACGTACTGGACATCTGCGCGGATTGGGAGAAACGAAACGACCCAAACGGCCATGCACTCCCGCGAGCGAAGGTCAGCGACGACAAGGCGTTAGCGGCAGTCGTTCTGTAAGCCCCTAGCCTAGTCTTCGGATGCGGTCCGGGGCTGTCGAAGCTTCGGCATCGTGCTACCGATCGTTTCTGCCGCGGCTTTGTCGGCAGCTCCGACCCACGCCGCGTAGTGCCGAAGCGTGGTACTGCCGTCCCCATGTCCGAGTCGACCGGCAACCGTCCGAAGGTCTACGCCGGCGGTAAGCAGCTGTGTCGCCGAATAGTGACGTAGCTCCTTGAGCTGCGTCTTCACGCCGAGCTTCCGAACGAGCCGGCCATACCGGCGGGTGAGCGAACTAGGGTCCCGAGGCTTGCTGAAGTCAGGTTGCGCGGAGAAGACCCAAGTTTCACCGCTCAGTGCGAGCCCCAGACTCGACAGCTGCCGAATCGTGGCAGCCCTAAGCTGTTCGAGCAACCGCACGGTCTCAGGGTCAAGAGACACTCGTCTTCCCTGGTGAGTCTTGGTGTCCTTAAGGATCATTCCGCCCGGCCCACGGACGTAGTTCTCATCCAGAGTCACGACCGCGGCATCGAGGTCGACGTCCTTCCACTGGAGCGCTGCGACCTCGCCGCGGCGAGCACCTGTCACCGCGGACAGCCAGACATAGGTTCCCCACTCGGGGCTGACCTCGTGTGCAGCTTCAATTATCCGCGCCATCTCTTGGCTCGACGGTGGGCGAGGTTGCGTCTTCCGCTTGGCGGGCAGGCGAACACTCGGCGCCGGGTTATATGGAATCCGCTTCCAACGCACAGCCGCACTCAGCGCTCCGCTGATGACGCCATGGATCGAACGAACCGAGGACGCCGAGTAGGGCTTGCATACATGTGGTTGGCACTCGACCACTTCACAACCTGCCGACTCGCAGTCGTGGTTCGTCAACTCCTCAACAGTGGGTCGTCCAGGTCGCCGACGATGTCTCACCACAACTCGACACTCGTGCTTTCCGTCGACTAGGTGCTCGACGAACGGCTTTCCGTCGCAACGCTGGCGACAGCGACGCAAGTCCGCGTAGAACTTCTCCAAGCGCTCTGGAGCGTCACGCATGAGCAGAACCAACGGAAGGTCGCCGAGCACAGGACGAATGTGATCCCTGATCATCCACTCGTAGTTCATGCGGGTCGTGGGATCAATCTCCGCCTGTGGAAGCCACTGGTCGAGGAGTGCGCCGAAAGTCGACCTCGTTCGGGCGACCTTCAAGGAGTCGGCTTCATGCTGAAGCCGCGTCCTGACTTTCTCGGCTTCCTTCAAGGCGGCACGCTCGGACCTCTCGTTCCCCGGCCTCTCGATCGACACCGATTCCGTGAGAACGATCCGCTCCCCAGTCACGGGGTCCTTCCCGGCGGACACTCGCACCTGGAACGCATCACGGTGGCGGCGAACGCTGCCGCGCTGCCGCCCGCCTTCGATCGAGCCCGTGGTCGCCACGAAATTCAAGCTAGCAGGGTCGGTGGACCGATATGTGGACCAAGATCCACTTCAGAGTGGTCCGCCCGAGCCTTTTCCGAAGAAACGTACTGCTCGGAGCCATATTTGATCTTGAGCCGCCAAGGGGGCTCGAACCCCTGACCTTCTGTTTACAAGACGCCTCCCCGCCATGTCAGCGAGTGCCGCACGGTGCCGGATTTTGGCCATTCGTACAGGTCAACGGGCACTTCCCTACCCATCCGAGTGCCAGACCATGCCGGGCCGTATCAGGCTCCACTTCGGCAACGGAGCCCAATCGGAGACGTCGTGGCACCCCAGCCCTGTCTAGCCGTTCATCTCCGAACATCGCGCCAGGTTCGGCGTGCAGTGTTCCGCGGCGGGCTGAGCACCAAGATCCGTCTCGCCGTCGGCGGCCGGGATTTGCCGATGCGGTTCCTGCTCACCCCTGGTCAATCCGGGGACAATCCGCAGTTGATTCCGCTGCTGGACGACATCAGCGTCGCCCGTATCGAACCGGGGCGTCCGCGGTGCCGGCCGGAGACGGTGATCGCTGATAAGGCGTACTCGCATCCCTCGACCCGCCGGGCTATGCGGGACCGGCAGATCACGTTTGTCAGTCCGGAACGCGATGACCAGATCGCCCGCCGTGTCGTCAAAGGCTCCCGCGGCGGGCGACCACCGGCCTTCGACGCAGAGGTCTGCAAGCAGCGCAATGTGGTTGAACGGTGCTTCAACCAGCTCAAACAATTCCGCGACCTGGCCACCCGCTATGTCGAACGTGCCGCCTACCACCGGGCCGAACTCACCATCGCCGCGATCGTCCTCTGGCTTCGATGACTTACAGGACAGCTCCTGGCGGGCCACGGCGCCATGTCCCTCGATCTCGCCCCGCCGTCATCCCGAGGGAGGACGCCACAGTCCCGCGTTCCGGCCACGATTCGCCTGATGGGGAATTCGAACGACGACCCCGCACGGCTGGACTGCTCGCTTCCCTGGGGAACCGTCGGCGATTGCCAGGGCAATGCCATGATGGAATCTTGCTGAGGCACACTCCAATTCGAACTAATCGACGGCAAACAATGGAGAATCCGCAACGCCCTCTCCGACGTGATATCGATCCAGCGTCAGCCGCAGACGGTTTCGAAGACACGAAGGAAGTTCTCGCCGAGCACTTTGCGGATATCGCTATCGGTCCACCCACGAGCGATGAGTCCACGGGTGATGTTGGGAAAGTCGCGGTAGTCGTCGAAGCCGATGAGCCGTTGGGTGGCGACGATGCCGTCCTCGGGCCGGAAGCCGATGTCGGCGGCAAGGGGCTGCATGACGTCGGCTAGTACCCAGTCAGGCATCTGCATAGGCCAGTCGGTACCGACGCCGACATGGTCGATTCCCGCCACCTCCGCCACGTGCTCGATGTGGTCGAGCATCACGTTGATGTCGACATCCGTGCCGTCGGCCAGAAAGAAGGGGACCGTGACGACACCGATGATCCCGCCGCTCGCGGCGATGGCGCACAGCTCGGCGTCGCTCTTCCCTCGGGGGTGGTCATACACACCTTGGGCCGCGGTGTGCGAGGCCACGACGGGTTTCTCGGAGACTTCGCAGGCGTCCAGGGTGGTTTGCCGCCCCGAGTGTCCGATGTCGACGATGATGCCGAGCTGGTTCATCGCCCTGACACTCGCGACCCCGAAGGACGAGAGGCCGGCGTCAGTACGCTCAGTACACCCGGCCCCGACGGCGGTGAGGCTGTTGTAGGTGAGCTGGCACATGCGCAAACCGAAGTCGTGATAGTGGCCCAGCGCGTCCAAGTCACGCCAGGGACCACTGAGGACCTGTGCGCTGACGATGCCTGCGTGGCCTCCTGTGGTGTGAGCATGGCGGATGTCGGCTGCGGTCAGAGCTTTCGTGAGCCAGTCGAAGTGATCGAACTGCAGCTGGGTGATGCCGAAAGTCGAATCGCGGAGTCGGTCGTCGGCCAGATCGACTTGCCGGTTTCCGCAGGTGACGCCACTGGCGTCCCAATGTTGCCTGAAGCCGGCCAGTCGTCCGTCGATGGCTCGGCGGACGGGCAGGTCGATCGCATCGAACATCGCGCGCGCGACATCGTGGTGGGTTTCGAATCGGGACCGCAGCTCGAAATTCATCTCGTCGTCGAATACCCGGTAGCCTACCGGCCCTTGGAACAGGGTGTCGACGATGATCGACTCGTTGTGCAGCCGGGCAGCATGGGCTTCCTGCTGCTCGTCCAAGCCGAACGGAAACGTCCCGAAACGCTCGGTACTCACGATGTCTTTTCCTCCAATGCGTTGTCCACTAACGGCATGAATCGCGTACCTTGCTGCAGCCCTGCTGGACGGCCAGGCCCGGCTGGGACGTATCCGAGAAGCGTCCGTGGCCCCCACAGACCCCGGTGCGCGGAGGCGTCGGCATCCACGATCGCGAACAGATCGGGCGCCACGCTCCGATAAGTCTGCTCAGCATCGGACAGGCCGTAGTCCTGCATGATCGTGTGGTGGTCTTGGTCGCACGGGAGGAAGCGGGTGGTAACCCGCAGCAGGCCCTCATCGATGGCGACCCTGTTCTTGATCTGGAAGGTCGCGTACGTGCCACCGATGTCGGCCGGGATGCCGGCGTCAGTGAAGTGCAGAGGTGGCTCGACCGCCCGGCCGGTCAGGTGCTCGACGGTCGCGATGGCCAGCGCGTCGTGCAGCGCCGCTGCTGGACCGCTGACAAAGCTGACGATCACCGCGTCGTATTCGGGGAGCAGGCACAGACTCGACGTACCGCCGGGAGAGCCGCCGCCGTGCCAGGCCGCGGTCGTCCCGGCGAGCGGTACGAGCCACCAGCCCATGCCGATGGGTGGTGCTTGAGGGAGATCCGCGTCGAAGGTCGGGCTGCGCATTGCCTCCGTCAGGACGGCCGGAAGTATCCTTTCGCCCGCGGGGCCGCACCCTGCGCGCAGATGCATCCGGCCGAAGGCGAGCATGTCCGCCACGGTCGCGATAGGGGTCGCGCCCGCACCCGCGGCTGATTCAGGCAGGCTGAACAAGCGTGACGCGCGTAATCGCCGGTCGGTGCCGGCGAAGGCCCCGATGGCGGTCCGGTGCAGCAACGCCTGGGTTTGGATCGCGGTCGCCGAAGTCATCCCGCACGGACCGAACAGATACCGGTCTATCGCATCCTCGAAGGCGTATCCGGTCTGCTCCTCCACGATCCGGGCGGCCAGAACGAAACCAGGATTCGAGTAGTGGAGCCAGCTTCCCGGCTCGAACAGGCAGGCACGCTCGGCAAGCGACTCGGTGTACTGGCGATGCGCGTGGCGGCCACGGACGCCGGCCGGCATCAACGTGTCGGCGTCCATGCCGTTGGTGTGGTTGAGCAGCATCCGGACGGTGATCGCGTCCGCGGCGTCGGAGTCACGCAGGGCGAACTCCGGCACGTACTTCTTGACCGGCTGTTCGAGATCGACGGTGCCGTCGGCGACGTGGCGCAGCAACAGCGTCGCCGTCAGCGTCTTGGTGACGGAGCCGATCAGCCATCGGGTATCGGTGCGGAACGACTCACCGGTGTTCAGGTTCGCCACGCCGTGCGCCAGCTGAATCTGCTCATCGCCCACCGCTACCCCAACCGCTGCCCCGGCGACCCCTGTGACATTACTCTGACCAGCGAGAATCGCCTGCAGCTCGTCGTTCAACTGTTGAAGCGACATACCGTTCCTTCCTTGCCGAGCCCCGGGCGCGGCGACTCAAGCCCTTGCCTTGGCCAGCTCTTTCTCCTTCTGCTCCGCGACGAGATCACGCACCTCGGCGAGCAGCAGGGCCGGTTCGTAGAGCGCACCGTTCTTGATCGTGTACCTGACGAGCTGACGCAGTCCGCTGGAGCCGGCGTGCGCGTCGTAGCGCAAGGCGCCCGTGCCGTACAAGACCTTGAAGTCGGCGAGAGGATTCTCGGCGACGAGTACGAGGTCGGCGCGCTTCCCGACCTGAATGCTGCCGATCTCGTCGGCGAGCCCGACCACCTGGGCGCCGTGCAGAGTGGCCGAGCGAAGGGCCTCCAGCGGGTGGAACCCGGCCTCCTGGAGCATTTCGAGTTCCCGGATCATTGTGAAGCCGTACAGTTGGTAGCAGAAGCCTGCGTCGCTCCCGGTCGTGACGCGGCCACCGTGATTTTTGTAGTCCTCGACGAACTGCATCCAGCGTTGATAGTTCCGTCGCCAAGCGACCTCGTGCGCGGTCGTCCAAGTGAAGTAGTGCGAAGCATGCGCGTCCGGACTTGGCTCGAAGTAGCGCGTCAACGCGGGCCATGCGTATTCGTCCTGCCAGTCGGCGCGACGGGCTCGCATGACGTCACGGTTGGCCTCGTAGATGGCGAAGGTCGGGTCGATCGTGAAATCCAGCGACAACAATTCGTCACGGACGCGATCCCATTTCGCCGATCCCGGGGCGGCCGTCTGCTCCCAGAGGCGGCCCGCTTCACCGAAGCGGGCCGCCTCGTCGAGGTAGTTGTAGCCGGTCGGGTAGTCCTGCACCGTCCGGCGATCGAACAGTGCCTCGGGCAGGCCATACCAGTGCTCCATACTCGTCAGGCCCATGCGGGCACTGTGGAGCACGTTCTGCTCCGCGACGGAGAGCTGGGCGTGGTGGCACATGGTGCGAAGTCCGAGGCGGTTGGCCTCGTCGATACTCGCCCGCATCAGGTCCGGTCTTCCACCCAAGATTTTCAGCCCCGCGGCCCCGCGGTCGGCGACCGCGTTGACCCAGCGGCGGGTCTGCGTCTCGTCGAACAGAGTGCCGGCGAAGTGACCACCGTCGATCGGGACGTATGCGTGTGGCACGACGCGGGGTGCGGCGATCTCCCCGGATTCGGCGCGACGGTTCTCGTCGAGCGCCATTCCGAGCCCGTGCATCGCGCCCGCGTCACGGACGGTCGTGACCCCGTGCGCGAGCCAGAGCTTCTGAACGTACGCGGCGGGCGGCGGTGCGCCGAACGTGCCGTGCCAGGCCATCGACAAGTGACCGTGTGCGTCGACAAGCCCGGGGATGGCATACATCCCCGACGCATCGATCACCCGGTCGGCCGACGGAGGCGGCGCTTCCTTCGAAGATCGGGGACCGATCGCGACGAACTTGCCGTTCTCGATGACGATGTCCATCGGACCGTACGGCGGAGCACCAGTACCGTCGATCACCGTGAGACCGGTGAGGACGAGTCGTCCTTGGGTCGCCCGCACTCGTCGATACTCAGGGGCGGGTGTGATCGGAGGAAGCCCGCGCCGCTCGAGGTGAACCCGGACCTCCTCACCGGGCAGCCGGTCAGTCACCGGTCGCTCCCTCCCAGAAGTGCGCTCAAACCGGGGATCAAGAGGTGCCGCACCGTGAGATGGTTGTGGCCGCCGGGGAACTCGCGGAAGCCGACCACCTCGTAGCCTTTGCCGGTCACCGCGTCCCGGAAGTGCCGCGCCAGGTCGACCATCGACTGCCCAGCGGCCGGGCCGGCGGGGAACGGCCGGCTCTCCTGGGCTCCGACGGAGACGAACATCCGGATCGGCTTGTGATCAGCCAGGACATACTGCCGCGTCAACCAGCCGCCAGGAGCGCCCTCCTCCGGCTCATCCGCTTCGGACGGCGTGAACCAGAGCGAAGGCGACACGATGAAGGCGGCGCCGAACGCGTCGGGACGCCGAAACGGTACCCATGCGCTGGCGAGACCACCGTAGCTTTGCCCGCCGATCACAGTCTGCGCGGGGGCGGCCGTCACGCCGTACGTGGCGCGCACCCAGGGCAGCAGCTCGTCGGCGAGGGCGTCCGGAAGTGCGGGGTTACAGGCCAATTCGGTCATGCGGGAGGTGATCGTCACGTTGTCGCAGAACACCGCGACGAGCGGGGGGATGACGCCCCGCTCGATGGCCGAGTCGATCACTTCGGCCAAGCGCCCGCATTGGAGCATGAACTCGCCGTCGAGCATGACGACGAGCGGGTGATCATCGCCTGCCACATAGCTCGGCGGGAGGTACACGGAGACGTTCCGTTCTCCCGGAAGCGCCCTCCATGTCGCCGTGTGCCGCTCCAGGCGGCCCCGCAGTGGCTGCCCGACGAGGTCCGGAGAGGTGTCGCTTCCGGGTAGCGCGAGAATCGACTCCCACTTGTCCCGGCCGGACGTCCCGTCGGGGTCTCCCCCCATGAGCGCGTTGTACGGGTAGTAGCAATTCGGGTTATAGGGGTCGGCTCTCCCGCGGTCGAACAACCGCCGCATGAATACGGCCAGCCGTTCCTCGTCCGCGATCAAGGCATGCGCCTCCTCCAGGCTCTCGCCGAAGGAGGGCGGGTCGATCTGAAATTGGTACGGGATCACTGAGCGAGGATCAGCCTCTACCGAGGCGAACCAGACGTCGGTGTCCGCCACGCGTGTCAGCTCCGGCCCGAGGGTCGGCTTCTCCAGCTCGTACGGCCAGAGCTCACACGAGATCCGCACGGATCTCGCATCGGACGGCGCTTCGTAGACGAACGTCACCAGCAGGCTGTCACTACCGGGAATGTCCTCCACCAACGGCCCGTGGGCCTCGTCAAGGTCCTTCCGTAACGCCTCCAGCGCTCTGACCGGGTCGCTCGTGGAGTGGCTGATGAAGCGGGACAGCCGTTCGCTCCGGACCATGTGGCGCTCCTTGTCTGAGGTCGATGCGGAGTGACGACGCACCGTTTCGTCACCAGTCCGGCGGAATGCGTGCCGAACAGGACTCGTGGAGCCGAGGACCGCCACTCCTGTGGCCTCGGCCACCTCAGCGTATCCAGCGGCCGCACCACCGGCACGCGAAAGTTGTCGACATCGGGACGCCATCCATGAGACAACCGTCGACCGCGCCGGTGGTCATGGGCGCGCAGAGCGGGCTCGGCCCCGGAACCGACAGCGTGCGACCCGCGGCCCCGGCCCACACGACGGTAGTTGATTGTCACGGTCAACCGGCATCCGTAACGTCCCGGTGGTCACCCCGGGGCGTTTCGACCACTTCGGCAACCCGAGCGAGAAATGAGCAGGCGAATGCGACTGATCAGTGTGGGCAACGCCCTCGACTATCCGGGATATCCCTTCGCCCGGCCGCCGCGGTCGGCGGCACGGTGTTCACCGGAGGTGTCGTGCCGATCGATCCCTCGACTGGCTGTGTGGTGACCGGTGGCATCGAGGCGCAGACAACACAAACCCTCGACAATCTCGACGCGGTCCTCACGTCCGCGGGTGCCAATCTGGGCACCGTGTGCCTCATCCAGATCTTCCTCACCGACGTCGATGTCGACTTCGCCGGCTTCGATCGGGTCTATCGGCGTTATTTCCGCGATCATCAAGCCCCGCGAGTCACGCTCGGCTGCGCGTTGGCCCTACCGGGTGCCCGGATCGAGCTGTGCGCGGTCGCCGCGGTCGCCGCTCAGGACTGAGTGTCCCCCGCGAGCCGGGTGAGTTTGACGCTCAGGTGCGCGGCGAGCCGGTGCTCGCCGTTGCGGAGGTCCAGCTCGGTGATCCGCTCGACACGGGCGAGCCGCTGGTAAACGCTCGCTCGATGAAGGCCGAGTCGTTCTGCCGTGCGTCGGGTATCGCCCGCGAGATCGAGGAAGGTCTCGAGGGTCTCGACCAGCTCCGGAGCCTGCTGTTGCAAGGCGTCGACGCCGGGGTGCAGCGCGGTCGCGCGCAGCGCGTCGACGGGCAGACCGGCCAGCATGCCGTAGACGCCCAGCGCGTCCCAGGAGACAATGGGGCGCATCGTCGGCACGACTGTCGCGACCCGCAGCGCGACCATGGCTCGCTGGTACGAGGTGAACGCTCCCCGGAGATCGCGTTCCTCGGATCCGCACGCGACGACCGCGGTCCGCTCGCCGGCGTCAGCGGCGCGACAGCTGCCGAGAAGAAGGCCGGGAGTATGCGGGTTGCGCGCCAGTGCCTTGGCAGTGATCAGCAGCACGGCATGGTTCGACCGCATCATCACCAGCGTGTGTCGCCGCGGAAGGCCGGAGACCATTCGCCCGATGTCGTGTTCGAGCGCGAGGAAGCGCTCCTCGTCGAGCCGTTCACTGCCAGGCGCCCCGATCAGCACCCGCACCGGCTGGCCGCGGACGAACGCGTCCCGGCCAAGGAGCTCCTCAGCGGCCAAGCCGTGCGTGTCCGGCTCCGTTCCGAGCAATTCGGCGAGGAGCTCGCGCTCACGTGCCCGCACCCGTTCGCCGAGCACCCGGTCCCGGAACAGGATCACGCTCGCCTCGTTCCCGGCGGCGACAGCGGCGGCCAGGTCGGACTCGTCGACGCCCTGCTCGGCATCGATCAGCCACAGATACCCGAACCGCACCCCATGTAGCCGCATCGGAATGCACACCCTGGGCAAGCTGCCGAACTCGTCGTTCCCAGGAATACGTATCGGCTCCTCGGCAAGAGCGATGCCGAGCGATTGCACCCATGCGGCCGCACTCGGTGGCGCCTTCCGCGTGAGGATGACCGCCTTCCGCACGGGATCGACCTCGTGGTCGTGCGCCGAGTACACGATCAACCGCAGATGAGGGTCGTCGATGGCCACCGCCCGGCCCAACCGCCTGGCCAGGTCGTCGACCAGACGCTGCAAGTCGTCAAGCATCGGCATCGCCTTATCGTAACGTCGAACTCTGGCGACAGGTGTCGTGTTCAGCTACACGATATGCGACTTCCGTCGATCGCCGTCACGAGTCCGGCCCACCACAATCGAGGTGTGGCACATATCGTGGTGGTGGGAAGCGGGATCGCCGGGTTGTCTACCGCGTATTACGCGCACCGGGCAGGACACCGGGTGACGGTCGTGGAGCGAACTCGAGTGGGCGAAGGCGCATCCACCGGAAACGCGGGCTGGCTGGTGCCTTCGCTCGTAGCACCCTTACCCGCACCCGGGATGCACCTCGTGGCGGCCAAGGCACTGGTCTCCCGTTCCGGTGCGCTCAGCATCCCGGCCGGCCAGTCTCTTTCGGCCATTCCGTGGCTGTATCGGTTCTGGAGACACTGTACGGCCACACAGCATCAAGCCGGTCTACGCGCGACGGCTGAACTCGCCCGCGACAGCCTGGCCTGCTACGACGAGCTGGCCGCTGACGGCCTGAACTTTCACCTGGCGCGCACCGGCTTGCTCTACGTCGGCAAGAGCGGCCGAACGACCCGCAGGGCACTGAAAGCGCTCGAACCCCTCGCGCCCTACGGCTGTGAGGTTCCCGCAACGGTTCTGGACAACGCCGAGCTGCGTGCGCTCGAACCGGCGCTGACCGCCGCCGACGTGTCCGGGTTCATCGTCGGCACCGACCGCTCGATCGACCCCGCCGAGCTGCTCACACAGTTGGCGGCCCGGGTCGCGGAGCTTGGTGTCGAGATCCATCTCGACTGCCCGGCCGAGGAAGTCGTGATCCGCAAGGACACCGTGCAAGGCGTCGGGACGAGCGCGGGAATCGTGCCCGCCGACGCCGTGGTGCTGGCCTCCGGGACGGCCACCGGTCGTTTGGCAGCCCGTCTCGGCCTGCGGATCCCGATCCGCGCCGGCACCGGGCACAGCTTTCACGTCGCTCCCGCGATCACCCCGCAGCGGCCGCTTTACCTGCTCGATGCCAAGATCGCGGTCACCCCGCTTCCGGGTGGTGTCCGAGTCTCCGGCGGATTCGATCTGACCAGCCCACGGCCGCGCGTCGAGCCTCGGCGGATCGCGGCGATCGCGCAGGCCGCGTCGACCTATGCCGACTGGACCACGGGGCCACGCACGCGACTCTGGTCCGGTGCCCGGCCGGTGCTGCCCGACGGTCTGCCTGCGCTCGGCGCGGTTCGGGGCTTGACGGGCCTGTTCGTCAACACCGGCCACGCCATGCTCGGTATGACCCTCGGCCCGATCAGCGCAAAGCTGCTGGTCGAGGCGATCACCACAGGCAAGCCCGCCCCGGCACTCACCCCCTTCGATCCACTGCGGTTCCACGAAAGCCACCCGACTCGCTGAGCCCAAGCGGGTGAATGGTGCTCGACAGGACGGCACCATCGCCGCTGTCACGGGGAGCGTGCATCGGCATTGGCCAATGCGAAGCACGCCGTCGAGCGGACACCTCAACCGCCCGAAGACCAGACCCAGTCGAGCCCGTCGTCACAATTCTCGTCCACGAGTGAACGGGGACCCTCGTCGGCCCCGAACCGATTTGCCCGAATCGCGGTCTCCCGGTCGGCGACAACGCGTTTCAGCCATTTTCCGAGGGCAAGGCAAACGGGGCAGGTCGTGGACGCTGTGACGCACAGGCTTTCATCGGCTGAACGGCAAGTTCTCGGCCACCCGAGGCCTTTGGTGTCGACATAGCCCATTTTCGGGTAACTGCCGGTCGCCTCATGCCTGACTGCCTGGTTTCGCGGGCGGTCGCGAGTGGCGAAGACCTGATACCAGGGGCACCGCCACCGAAATCGCCTCGCCGTCTCCTTCGCCTGCGGGTTTCTCGCGTTACCTGGAACTACAGAATGGGGGAAAGCTTCTCATCGAGCGCGAAGCCCACACTCACCGAACCGAGTCCGGACAGTTCCGCGACGAAAAAGTCTCCCGGCGCAGCGGTGACCATCGGCCCGAGCGCACCCGTGAGCACCACGTCACCCGCGCGCAAAGGATCGCCTCGACGGGCTAATGTGGAGGCCAGCCAAAGTGCGGCGTTCAGGGGACTGCCAAGGCAGTCCGCGCCGGTACCTTCCGACACCACCGCGCCGTTCTGTGACAATGTCATGCGAACCGAAGGCAAGTCGACGCAGTCGAGCGTCACCCTCGTGCCACCAAGCACGAAAAGGCCGGATGAGGCGTTGTCCGCGACGGTATCGACAATCGAGATATCCCAGCCCTCGATACGGCTGTCCACGATCTCCAGTGCGGCGACCGCGAACTCGGTGGCGTGAACGAGTTCCGCCATGCCGCAATTCGGATTCGGCAGGTCATCATTCAACATGAGAGCGACCTCGGCCTCGATCTTGGGCTGCAACAACCGCCGCGCCGGCACGATACCGCCGTCGGCTACCGCCATGTCCGTGAAGAGCGCGCCGAAGTCGGGCTGGGCGACACCGAGCTGACGCTGGACAGCAGGCGAAGTCAAGCCGACTTTACGACCTGCCAGGCGTCGCCCCTTTTTTAGCGCGTGTTCGGTATTCAGTCGCTGTACCGAGTAGGCGGCCTCGATATCACCGAACGTAAAGAGGTCACGAACCGGAAAGCATGCCTTGCCGGCTTCGGTGGCGTTCCGCAGTAGATCCGCGGCTTCGCGGATGGCGGGCGCACTCAAGGCAGCCGCCGAACAGGACGAGCGAACACGGGAACCTCCAAGTTCATGCGTATGCAGGAAGACCGAACGGATCGAGACAGAAGCCGGACCAAGCCTCAGAGTACTCAGGGTCCGCCGCCGGGCTGAGCAGATGACGGTAGCGGCCCGCGTGGAAAACCAAAGGTTCTCCGGCTCCGTCGGAGAGGTGTCGCACCTCGCCGACGAACAACGTGTGATCTCCCGCGGAGTGCGA
This sequence comes from Amycolatopsis sp. PSD-21, assembly GCF_055561455.1. Classification (NCBI taxonomy): domain Bacteria; kingdom Bacillati; phylum Actinomycetota; class Actinomycetes; order Pseudonocardiales; family Pseudonocardiaceae; genus Amycolatopsis; species Amycolatopsis sp. PSD-21. The sequence goes on from NZ_CM145712.1 coordinate 8,567,902, forward strand.
TTGGACGATTTCAGCGGATACTTGCGCCAGCGCTCCCGCGATAAGAGGGACAGTGCCCCGATCGTCGAATCGCGGCGTCAGATCCGGATCCGGCCTGCCGCTGAAGTGTCTGCTCACCGGCTCCTGGGCGGCGGACAAGACGCTTACGCCGTAGACTCCACTGGCCAACAGGTGGGCGTGCATCTTCGCACGTTTGGCGATGGAAATCACGACCAGAGCGGGTTCGAGGGAAACCGACATGAAACCGTTCGCGGTCATACAGTGCGGTCCGGCGGGGGTCGGCGTGCTGATAATCGTTATACCAGTAGCGAACCGGCCCATGGCGTCGCGAAACCGCCGCGGATCAACGCTCGGCGTCGGAACGGCGATCTCCATAGCTCTCCTCAAGGTTGCGATGGCTCGACCAGTAAGAGAAAGGGCTGGCCCATCTTGAAACTGTCAGCACTTGACCGCGTCCGTCGTCGCCAGCAGGAGATCCAGCAGCACCCCCTCGACATTGGCGGCGACGAGTGTGTCCAGCAGGCCGGAAAACTCCTGGAGCCGGGCTCCTGGATCGACCACCACGATTCGACCGGCGGATCTGACCGCATGCAAAGTGCCGAGGTCGTGCCGCCCCAGTCCCAGATAGACCGCGGGTGCGATGCTTCGTGCCATCACCCCGATCTCGAGCTGAGGAGCGACCTCTCCCGCCGCGACCGCGGCCGACGTCGCCGCGAGCGCGATCCCCGGGGTCCCGGCGATGCGTTCGGCGACACGACGTGCGCCGGTGCCAAGGCCTCTTCCGAGGCCGAGCACAAGCCGAGCGATAGCCAGCTTCGGGGCGTCCGGCAGCTCGACCCGGCGCTCGACCAGCGTGTACCCGCCGCCTTCGTCCCCGGCAGCGGCGATGAAATCGATCTGCGGTTCGCGCTGTTCGCGAACGACACCCGCCTCGAACGAACCCGGACGCAGCGTGCCCATCGACGGCGTGGAATGCGCGATCACCGGGGCGACCACATCTGAGGTCAGCGCCGGCTTGAGCCACAGCAGATCCGGCTCGTCGGTATCGGCGTCACGAACTTCCAGCGCGGTGAAGTCCCCGGTCAGGCCAAGGCCGAGGCGTGCGGCGACGCGTGGCGCGTAGTCCCGGCCACGGGCGCTGAACGGGGCGATCACCGCGAAAGGCGAATACTCGGCGATAGCCCCGGCCAACGCCGCGGTGACCAGCTCCGTACGGTACTCCGCGCATTCGACGCCGCGCAGAACGAGCACGCGATCGGCACCGTGCGCGTAGAGCACCCGGGGCAAGTCGTCCGGCAGCCCGTCCGGCAGCACCGCTACGATCGTGGCCCCCAGAGAACCCGCGACCGTCCGGGCGCAGGAAATCGCCTCGAGACTGGTGGGGTGCAGGCCACCTCCAGGCAGCGGCTCGGCAACGGCCCAAATCTCTCGCGACGGCACGGAGACATCGCTCTCGGTCGCAGTGCCCGTCGACGCAAAGGCGTACTTCAGCAGATCTGCGGCATCGAAGCCGACGTCGGTGTACGTCGAGGCGCGCTCGCCGCCCCCCTCCCTGATCTCCGAGACAAACGTCGGAGACCCCCGCGTGCCGAACTCCCTCGGTCCTCCCCCGAGTTCTTCCGCGGACAATGTTTCGATAGCCGAGGGGTCCGCCTCTGTTACGCACGGCGGTTCGGCCCCCCTGCCGAGCGAGATCACCGCGGGCAATGCGACGGTCCAGGTCTCGTGGCCGACGTCGGTCTCCACTTCAGCTGACACCACATCGGCGTCGGCCCGCAGGTTCGTGGCCTGGGTCAATTGCGGCAGTCCCATGAGCTCGGCGATTTGAGGCCCGACTTGGGCCGTACCACCGTCAAGCGTGCACCTGCCGGTAAGCACCAGCTCCGGTTCCTCCCTCGCGACGAGCCGGGCAAGCGCACGGGCGGTCGCAAGCGTGTCCGCACCGGCGAACCGGCGGTCGACGAGGTGCACGGCCCGGTCGGCACCACGGCGCAGCGCGTCGCGGAGGATCTCGATGGCCGACGGAGGTCCCATCGTCACGGCCACCACTTCCCAGCCGGTCTGCCCTCGCAGAGCCAGTGCCTGCGCCAGCGCCGGCAGGTCGGGCGGGTTGGTGACGGCTTGATCATCGTCACGAAGGATGCGTTTGGTGCGCTGGTCGAAGGCACCTCGGCCAGGTGCCGGGATCTGCTTGAGGCAGACGACTATACGGCCCGGCCTGCTCACCCCTGCACTCCCGCGTACATTTCCTCGTCAATGTCGTACTCTTCCCCCGGGGCAAGCATCCGGAACTCCTTCTTACGCGCGCCGCACACCGGGCATACCCAATCATCGGGAATGTCGCCGAACGCGGTACCCGGCTCGATACCGCCCTCTGGGTCGCCGAGACGGGGGTCGTACACGTCTTGACAGACATCACAGATCCACACTGCCGTAGCCGGGTCGGCCTGGCTCTCCTCGGTAGCCACTACCGTCTTCATCGAAGCCTCCTTGCAAGGATGGAAAGGAGGCGATCTCGAAATTCGGGGATCCCGAGATCGCCTCCCGGCTGGTGCGGGCAGGCTCAGGGTTCGAGTCCTGCCATGCGCGTCATCCCGCGCACACCCAGGCCGCCGTCGCTGTGGATGATCGTGCCGGTGACCGCTGGTGCACGTTCCTTCGCGGCGAGGAACGCGTAAGCCCAGGAGTGATCGTCCGGCTGGGCAACGATACCCAGCGGATTGATCCCCTTGATCAATCCCTCGATGTCCGGGACGTCCTTCAGCGACTGAGCTTCGCTTGACAGCGCGGGAATTCCGCGCAGATCCGTGATCGTCCCGCCGGGCGCCACCCCGTTGACCCGTACATGCGGCGAGAGTTCGTACGCCAGCTCGGTCACCAGACCTCGGACAGCGAACTTCGACGATACGTAGAGGGGGCCACCGCCGCCGGGGTAGAACCCGGCGTTGGAAATGGTGAGAATGATCTGCCCTCGGTTCTCGACAAGCTGATCCAGCGCCGCCTTCACGCTCAGAAGGTTACTTTTGACGTTGACGGCGAATAGCTGGTCGAACGCTTCACCGATCTTGTCCTTCGGCAACTGCGGTATTTCGGTGAAATAGTCGAACACCCCCACCGCACACACAAGTGTGGTCAGTGGGCCGAACGCCTCGGTCACATCAGCCACGGCGCGTTCGTTGTCCCACATCGACGTCGCGTCGCCTTGCGTGACGACGACGGCGTCGTCGGGAAATTTTTCCCGCAGATCCCTGGCTTTGTCCGGAGAGATCTCGAGGACCCCGACCTTGGCCCCTTCGCTGACGTACAGCTCGACGACAGCACGGCCGATACCCGACCCACCACCGGTGACCAGTGCCACCTTTCCGTCCAGGAAACCCAAGTGAATCAGTCCTTTCCCAACAGAGCCGACAACGGACGCGCGTCGAGCTTCACACCGGGTCCGTAAGGGGTGTCAAGCAGCTTCGAATACATTTCCGGCGTCTGCCAGGTAAGGCTTTCCAGCTGCAGCGGGTCCAGCAGGGTCTGAAACCCCAGCCGGGGGGAGTTGATGAGGAGGCGTTCACGCTGACCAGTAGTGGTATAGCTGACCTGAATCACCGTGAACTCGTTCGCAATCTGAATGATCGGGTCTTGGCCCTCATTGTTGATGATCGTCACCGAACAGCCTCCGTCACATGATCAGAGCGAGGTTATGAGTCATGATTGTGGTCTGGTCCAGTACGACTACCCGTTTCGCGAGCCGGAAACCGGCTTCCCCCCTGCGGAGCACGTCGTGTCGCTCACCGGAAAGAATGTCAAACACCGGGACGTCTCCACGGGTGCGATAGAGAAGCAAGTTGGACTTCACCGCCACCTCGTCCGCCGACTCGCCGGCCGCGACCCGCACGTTCGTGACGAAATGACGCGAACGAGAAGGCGGATCCTCGGCCCACGCGTATTCGGTCTCCAGCCGCAGGACACGCATTTCCATCGAGTCCCAGTCATCGTCCATAAGGGTCATTCCCTCGACGATGTCCGAGTCGGCCTCACGCTCACGAGTGACGCGCAGAGGCACGACATACGACAGATCTGCTGCGATCAGGTCCAGCCATTCCCGATACCTGCCACCATCGAGGAGTTCGGCCTCGGCGAAGAGCCAATCGGTGACTTCGCGAATCGTGCTGTCGGTGACTTCCGTTACAGTGGACATCGGCTCTACGCCTCCGCCCGTGCGAGCGCCTCGGCGGCGGCGGCGGGGACCTTGCCGTTGCGCGACGCCGGGTCAGTGACCATCAACTGCATCCAGTACTCCATGAAGTTGCGCTGGTTCGCCTCGGCATAGTCCATCGGGAACGCCTTACCCGGTCCGGGCCAGTCGGGATCGGGCTCGTAGACACCACGACCCATCTGGTAATTGAGCTCCATGGTCTTCGCGTATTGAGCGCCGAGCACGCGGGTAATGCTCCGCCAATTCTCAGCATCGTCCTGTTCGAAGGCACCGGAGATGCCGAAGGTTCGAACGTAAGCTTGATAGCTCTCTTCCTTGTACCAGTCCGGCGCCTCTTTCTCGACCAAGAAGAAGGACATGACCTCCATCTTGTCGGGGCCGATCGGATGCCAGAGCCGAAGGGTCAGGAAAGACGTGGGCGGCGAAACGTGGTCCTTCGACATCAGGAAGTTGCCGATCGACAGGTTCGGGAACACGGTGCCGTGGATGAACGCGACCGGCCGAAATACCTCGACCTGTTCCGGAGAAAGCCGGCGCTGCAACTGCTCGACGATATTCTCCGGCATGCCAAGGAATTCAGGGAGCGGAATACCGGGCGGTGGGCCGATGATGCCAAGCCCGTGGCCGTTCTCGGTATGCACGTGTTCGCCGTAGAGCGCGAACTTCGGATCCGGCGGCGCGAGCCCGAGTTCCACCATGGACCGGTGCGTCATCATCGTGTGATAGGCGTCGCCGATGAAGTTGTCGGCGCCGAGTTTCCAGTTCGCGTCCACGACCCAGCGCTGCGGGGCGCCGACGACCTCCAGCCCGGCATCACTACGGTCCAGAACGATGTCGAGGTAGAATTTCATGTCGCCGAGGTAGTCCTCGAGAGACTGTGCCTCCGGGTCCAGGCAGCCGAAGATGAGGCCCTTGTAGGTTCCCAATTTCGGAACCGGCTTCAGCTTCCACAGGGACTTGTCCAGCTTGTTGCCGTACGCCTCCCGACCAGCGGGAACACCCACCAGACTGCCCTTGTTGTTGTACGTCCAGCCGTGATAGGGGCAGCGGAAGTGCGATGTGTTTCCCATTTCGGCGCGGCACACCTGCATGCCACGATGGCGGCAACTGTTGAGGTGGCCGCGGATCTCACCGTCCTCGTCCCGGCAGACGATGAACTGATCCTCCGAGATGTACCGGACCACGTAGTCACCGCGTTCCGGAATCTCACTTTCATGCGCAAGGAAGACCCAGGATCGACCAAATACCCGCTCGCGCTCCGCGTCATGCATCTCTGGATCGTTGATAATCGCGGCTGGAACGGTCCAGTCGGCTTCTACGTCGCGAAGCCCCTTCTCCAGAATCTGCCGAAGTTCGTCCCTCAACATGTGGCCGCCTTGGTGTCAGACATCTTTGTCTCCTCCGAAAATCGCGGCCCAGCGGGGAGCGGGTCCGCGTCGACAGCTTGACTGGCTTTCTAAGATACTAGTATCTTTACCGGAGTTGTCAAACCCTACTTGGCCGCCGCGGAGGCGAACCGAAGGAGAGCTCACATGGGAACACCCGTCCTGTCGCCGGAGTGGATGAAGGCCTACGCCGAGATCTGGAACTCCACAGAGGCCACCCGCGAGGGCCTCAAGAAGCTGAGCATGTTCGTCGAGTACCGACTCGCCGAGGACGAAACCCGCGCGGGGCAGATCGAGGTCAAAGAAGGGGAAGTCGTGCGCGCCGGCGCGCCGGTCGAAGGCGTGAAGTCCGACTTCGTGCTCACGGCGAAGGTCGAGACTTGGCAGCGCCTCGGCGCCGGGGAACTGCCCGCGGCGAAGGCGATGGTCACGAGGAAGGTCAAGTTCCGAGGTGCCATGTCAGTGGCACTCAGCAATCTGCCCGGCCTGGAGGCCGCCATGCTGATGTTCGGACAGGTCGACGACACCGACTGGTCGGTCGGCTGACCGAGGCCTTGAAGCCGCGATCCCCCTGGAGCCGAAGTCAGCACACTTCGGCTCCAGGGGCGCCACCACCTGGTCGACTCCACCCCGCGCAATCAGCCTAATGTGGACCGTTTCATCCGGCCTGTACCGCAAATCACTCTCAGTCAACCCACTGACACGCTAGAATCTCTGAGTGATCTCCAGTACACAGGAACCGACCTTCCCACACCGAAGGGCCGGGTAAACCCATGCCCATGATCGCGACAGTCAACAAGACGGACCAGATCTACAGCGCGCTACTCACACAATTACTCGAGGGACGATATCAGTTCGGAGAAATCCTCAGTACCTACGAACTGGCGGCCGAGTTCGGCGTGAGCCGTCGGCCCGTAATGGATGCGGTGATGCGGCTGGCCACCGCGGGCTTCATCTCGATCATTCCGCAAGTCGGTTGCCAGGTCGCGATTCCCAGCGAGCACAAAGTGCGCGACCACTTCGCAGTGGCTGGCATACTCGAGGGGGCGGGGGCGCGCCTCGCGGCGACCATGCCCACCGACGCCCAGCTCGCCGAGATCGAGGACATGCTGCAACGAGGCGCCGGCCCGGCAAAACGCAACGACGCGATTTCATTCGCCGGAGCCAACCGGGACTTCCACTCGGCAGTCCTGGCAGCCAGCGGAAACCAACGGCTCGCCGAACTGGCCATGGACACCTGGGATCTCAACGATTTCTACCTTCAGAAGAACCGACTGAGCACGGACCTGACGAAGGCACAGGCCGAGCACACCGAAATCGCCAAGGCGATCGGACGCGGGGACGCGGAGCACGCGGGACGGCTCATGGAGGAACATGTTTCACGATTTTGGAAGTTCGTGGAAGTGTAGCCCCTCACGCCACAGTCGGGTGTCATGACCACACGGCCATGACACCCGATTTCTGTTTCGTCACCCAGCGAAGGCTTCGTCACCTGACGGTTGCCCCTGAGATTCTAGTATGCCAATATGGAAGCCTGACACAGGAAGGAGTGCCGTGGAGCAGCACGTGAGCATCTGGGGCGACTTGACCGGAGTCGACCTTCGCCAGCGAACGGTGGACGCCGGTGGCGTCGCCACCCGGGTGGTCGAAGCCGGGGACGGTCCGACTCTGGTCATGGTGCATGGAACGGGTGGGCACCTCGAGGCGTATTCCCGCAACCTCCGCGACCTCGCGAAGACGTTTCGGATCGTCCTCTACGACATGGCGGGACACGGATACTCGGCCAAGCCCGACCGGCCCTATACGATCGACTACCTGAGCGACCATTTGATCGCACTGCTGGACGCGCTGGAGATCGATAAAGCGCATCTTTCGGGCGAATCACTGGGCGGCTGGGTGGCAGCCTGGACCGCGGCACATCACCCTGACCGGGTCGATCGACTGGTACTCAACACGCCCGGCAACGTCACGAACAAACCCGAAGTCATGGAACGCCTGAAGGAATCGAGCCTGAAGGCGGTCCGTGAGGCAAGCCGCGAGACCGTACGCACTCGAGTGGAATGGCTCTTTCACGACAAGAGCCTGGTCACCGATGAACTCGTCGAATTGCGGCTGCGGATCTACAGCCAACCGGGCTTCGAAAACGCGATGCGCAACATCCTCGCGGTTCAAGATTGGGAACACCGCCGCCCGTATATCTGGTCCCCGCAGTGGTGCCACAACATCGCGGCGCCCACGCTGCTGCTGTGGACCGACCATGACCCGACGGCGTCCGTCGACGAGGCGTCGTTACTGGAAGAGCTCATCCCCGGCAGTCGGCTCGAAATCATCGAAGGCGCGGGTCATTGGCCCCAATGGGAGAAGCCTGACCAGTTCAATGAGACCCACACCAAGTTCCTGAAAGGAAAGTGATGACCGCACGAAACGGCGCCGGCTATCTCGACCGGCTGCGCACGCACAGTCCCGAACTGTGGGTCGGATCCGAGAAGATCACCGACGTTGCCGGGCACAAGGCGACGTCCGGCGCCGCGGCCGAGATCGCCCGCCTCTACGATCTGCAGTTCGAAGACAACAACCTGCTCTTCACGCCCGGCGATGGTGACGGTTCGGCCGGAGTGCAGTTCCTGATGCCCCGCACCGCGGCGGACCTCGAACTTCGCCGTGTCATGCACAAGCAGTGGGCGGATTCCAGTCTTGGCATGATGGGGCGCAGTACAGACTTCGTCAGCGCGATGCTGGTGGCGTGGAACGCCAACGCAGAGTTCTTCGGGGAGGGCGCCGACCGGGTGCGCGCCTACTACAAGTACGTCCGCGACAACGACCTGTTCCTGTCCCACGCGCTGGCGGACCCACCGGTCGACCGTTCGAAGCCTCCGTCACAACAGCCCCACCCCTACACTTATCTCGGCGTGAAACGCGAGACCCCGGACGGCATCATCGTGAGCGGCGCGAAAATGCTGGCCACCGCGGCGCCCTACTCTGACGAGATCCTCGTCTGGCCGTTCTCGCTCAGGAAGTACGCTGCCGAGGAAAAGCCCTATGCCATCGCGTTCGCCATCCCGACCGACGCGCCGGGCGTCCGGCTGATCTGCCGCGAGCCGTTCGGCGGCGGAAACGGATTCGATCACCCGCTGTCCAGCAGGTTCGACGAGATGGACGCCGTGGTCGTGTTCGATGACGTTCTCGTGCCCTGGGAACGAGTCTTCATCAACCAGGACTACGAACGGGTCAACAACATCTGGGCGATCAACTCCAATGCCTTCACCGGCGTCCAGACCTCGGTCCGGCTGCTCGCCAAACTCCAGTTCGTCGCCGGCCTGACCAAACGCGCCACGGAAGTCGTCAAGACCGACCAGTTCCCGCAGGTCCGCGACGCGCTTGGCGAGATCACCACCTATATCGAATTGACCAGGGCCGCCGTTCACGCGTCCGAAGCCGGCGCACGGCACGGCGCCGACGGAATTCTGTTCCCCGATGTACGCCCGCTCTACGCGATTCGCAACTCCGGGAACCGCTGGTACCCGCGAGTGCGGGAGATCCTGCAACAGATCCTCGCCGGCGGCCTGCTCTACCAGCCCGCCGACGTGAGCGCGTTCGACTCGCCGATCGCCGAAGACATCGCCCGCTTCTATCGCGGACCGGAGACCAACAGCCTGGACCGCATCGCGATCTACAAGATCGCAGCCGATCTCGCCGTCTCCGCCTTCGGTGGCCGCCACGAACTCTACGAGCGGTTCTACGCGGGTGACCCGCTGTTCCTCCGTGTCAACACCCAGTTCAACCAATACGACTGGACGGAGCCTCTCAGCCTGGTCGACGGGCTACTGGCCAGCTCGATCAAGCAATCAGGGGTACTGCCCGGCAATACCACGGAGGATTCCGCAGCATGACGGTTCACGGGCGCCGGGCACTCGTGACCGCCGGGTCAAGCGGGCTCGGAGCCGCGATCGCGACCTCGCTGCGCGAACGTGGAGCGGAAGTGTTCATCACTGGAACCGGGCCGCACACCGGCGAAATCGCGCGCAAGATCGGTGCGGCGGGCTGGACGATCGCGGACTTCACCGAGCCCGGCGCCGCGACCGAGGCGGCGACCGCCGCGAGTGAGTCGCTCGGAGGCATCGACATCCTGGTGTCCAACACCGGCGGCACCCGGGCGGCGACGGCCGCTGACCTCTCGGCGCAAGACTGGGATTCGGCCTACCGGTTGCTTCTCGAGAGCGCGATCTGTCTGACGAGTGCGGTGTTGCCGGCGATGACATCGGCCGGGTGGGGAAGGCTCATCTACATCACCTCGGTCGGCGTCGTGAAGCCCCTGCCACTGCTGCATCTGTCCAATGTGATGCGGGCGGGTGTCGCCGCCCTCGCGCGATCACTGGCCGCGGAGGTCGCACCGCACGGGGTTACCACGCACGTGGTCGCCCCCGCTCATATCGATACACCGCGACGTCGTTCGCTGGTCGCGACCCGCGCGGCCGCCTCGGGCGTCGCAGTCGAAGAACTGGAACGACGGCAGCTGGCGGACGAACTGCCCGTCGGCCGGTGGGGACGCCCCCGGGAGGTCGGCGAGCTGGTGGCCCACCTCTGCTCGCCCCACACCGGATTCCAAACGGGACAGACACACGTCATCGACGGCGGGATGACCTCGACCTAGGTGGAGAACCATGACGAACTTCGACCAGTGGATGCACAAACTCCACGAGATGAAGGACTATGATCCAGAACGATCGATGCCCGAACATCTGATCACCCGCTCGGCGACCGCACGATGGCTCGAAGAGGAAGTGACAGGCAACCCGAGCAGGGTCGGCGTGCTGGCAGACGTGCCGGCGAAGTCGATGGAGTTCTACCTCCAGGAGATCCCGGCCGGCACCGCGACCGACCTTCAGCGTCACTTGCACGAGTCCGTGCACTGTGTGCTGGAAGGGGCAGGCTACTCGGAGATCGGTCCGGAAGTCCTGCGGTGGTCGGCCGGGGACTTCGTCTACACCCCGCCGTGGGTGTGGCACCGGCACTACAACGACGGCGCGGGGCTGGTCCGCATGATCCTCGTAGAAAACTCGCGGCAGCTCGATGCCCTCGGTATCAACCGGCGGGAAAGCGCCGGGAACATCCCGTACGACAAGATGGACAGGAGTTGATCCACCGATGGGTATTTCACAGGTGGCCCACGCCGAACTCGCCGTCGCCGACCTCGATGAAGCGATCGGCTTCCACACCGACGTCCTGGGTATGCAGGAACTGGGCCGCTCCGACGGCGCGGTACGGCTCTCGGTCGGTGTCGACGGAAGCTGCGACCTGGTACTGACCTCCGGCGGGACCGGGGTCCGGAAGTTCGCGTTGCGTGTCGACGACGTCGCGGATCTCGACAGGTACGCGCGACGCCTCGCCGAAGCGGGCGTCAAGGCCGAGACCCGTACTGACGAACACCCCGGAGTGGTCCAGTCTCTGCAGTTCCAAGCGCCTTCCGGGCATGTCATGGAACTGGCGTTGCTTTCATCCGGTCCGCAGTACATTCATCCGTCGAAGGCCGGCCGGCGCGGCGGGATCCGGGCTCTGGATTTCGACCACATCACCGTCCAGGCCCAAGACCCCAAACCCTTGGTCGACTTCCTCGTCGAACTGCTGGACTTCCAGGTCTCCGACATCTTCGCCCCGGCACCCGGGGTGATCGGCGCGGCCTGGTGCCGGGCCAGCACGCTGCATCACGACATCGCCGTCATTTCCACTCCCGAGGCGGGGAAGTCGCTGCACCACTACGCACTCGGAATGGAGTCGTTCGACCACCTCAAGCTGGCCGCTGACGAACTCGCTCGGCACGGAGTACCGATCGAGGTCGGCCCCGGCAGGCACGGTGTCGGCGGAAATGTCTACACCTATTTCTGGGCCGCGGGCAACCGCTACGAGCTTTCAGCCGAGATGCCGCGGGTGCGACGGAATGACCCAGTGGTGTGGGAGGACTTCCCGAAGGCGTTCAGCCCGTGGGGTCTGCAGCCGCCAGAGTCGTTCGGCCACGCTTCCTGACGGCTCCACCAAGACGAGATTCGCCCGGAGCATCGGGAATCCCCCCGCCCGGACTCCGGGCGAATCTCCCTTCCCACAAGACAGGAGACCGTGTGTCGCAAAAATTCGGTGTGGACGATATAAGCGGTGTCATCGCCGTCACGCCGACCCCCGCATCGCCTGGGGCGGACAGGCTCACCGCACGTGACACCGTCGATCTGAACGAGTCCGACCGAATGATTCGCGCGCTGATCGCCGACGGTGTGGACGGAATCATCACCAACGGTACGCTCGGCGAGATGGCGACCTTGACGGTGAAAGAATGGCAGGATTTCACCGCCTGCGTCGCGGATGCGGTTTCAGAAACCTCCCCGGACCTGCCATTGTTCATTGGCGCGACCACCCCGAATACGAGAGAAACCGTCGACAGGATCCATTTTCTACGTGATCTTGGTGTACGGGGTGTCATCCTCGGCCGCCCGATGTGGAGCGCGCTTGGCTTCGATGCCCTGCTGGCCTTCTACCGCGACGTCGCGGAATTGTTCCCAGAGATGTCCATCCTTCTTTACGACAACCCCGAGGCGTTCAAGGGCCCGATCCCGTCCGAGGTCTACGGCCAGCTTGCCGAAGTGCCTCAGATCATCGGCGCGAAATACATTGCGATCACTCCGAAGTTCACCGCGGATCTGACGGCGGTCGCCGGCCGGATCCGGCTCCTGCCGCTCGAGAGCGACTGGCTCTCGGCACAAACGCTGCACCCGGAAGCATCACTCGGTTGCTGGAGCAGCAGTGCCCTTTGCGGACCACAGCCAGTGCTCGCCCTGCGTGACGCGATCCGCTGTGGCGACGTCGAGAGGGCTCGGCACCTCACCCACCGCATCGAATGGACCTACGAGCCGTTCCTCGCGAGAACCAACTTTCCAGAGTTCTCGAAGTACAACATCACCCTCGAGAAGATCCGTTTCGACGAAGCCGGTTACGTCACCGCGGGTCCCGCACGTCCGCCGTATCACATCGTCCCGGATGCCTATGCAGAAGGGGCACGTGAAAATGGTCGCCGCTGGCGCCGACTGGTCGGCGAAGTTCGCGGCTCGACCTCCTGAAACCCACCCGGGCGCGTTTGGGTGTAACGCGTCCGGGCCGCGGACCTGATGGCGCCGCCCCAACCAGCCGGGGCGGCGCCATCAGGGCGTTCACGTGAGATCAGGAGTCGCCGAGAGGGCCGAGAAGCCCGCCTACCGTCCGCCCGAGATCCGTGAGCACACTGTCGAGCGGGGCGGGCACACTGACCGGCAGACCCCCGACCGGAGCCGGAGCCGGAGCGGGTTGCGGGGCAGGCGCGGGCGCCGGAGGCGTGGAGGGCTTGACCGGCTCAGCGGGCGCGGGCTTCACCGGCGCGGGCTCCGGGGCGCCACTGCCGGACGCCGAAGCCTGACGGACGGGAACGCCCGCGTTCTTACCGTCGCTCAGCTGATCCTGGTCGGTATTTCCAGGAGCATCCGGGATGGCGAACGATCCGGCGGAATAGGCTCGCATCCACGCCACGACGTTGTTCAGATAGTTCTCGGAATTGTTGTAACTGAGGATCGCGCCGCGCAGTCCCGTCCCGGTCCCCAGATCGCGATCGCCCGCGCAGAGATATCGGCCCGCCGACTCGGCGGAATCGTAGATGTTCTGCACATCCGCCTTGCCGTCACCGGAACCGTCCGTACCCCACTTTTCCCAGGTGGAAGGAATGAACTGCATCGGGCCGGCGGCGCGGGCCCACTTCCCGGTCCGCCGGTCGACGATCGTGGCGAAGCCCGGCGAACCGTCCAGGGCGGGGCCATAGATCGGACGTACCAGAGTGCCATGTGGATCAACGTCGCCGCGGCGGGCGTGGTTGGACTCGATCTTGCCGATCCCCGCAAGCAACGCCCAAGTCAGGCGGCAACCCGGCTTCGCACCCTTGAGCGAGGTCTCGGCTCGGCGGTAGGCATCGAGAACCGTGGCCGGAATACCCGCACTTCGATCCTCTCCAGCGGTAACTCCGAGCTGGTGACCCGCGGGTGCCGCAAGCGGCGGCGGCGCGGTCACTCCAGGGAGCAGCGCCGGGAGGCCACTCATCGGAACGGGCGGCCAAGCCGGTTCCGCCGTCAAGGCCGACCACGTCCGGCCTATGGGGGTGCTCGAGAGAGCCCGCCCGTCCGCAACCGGTTCGACCAGCACCCCGCCTCCGATGACGGCCACGCTCGCCATCGCGACAGCCGCGTAGGCGGCGGTCCCGGCCCGGTGACGCTCTCGCATCTGCCTTCGCTTTACCCGGGGCGCCCTGTGACTACCTTCGCTACGATTCCGAATCGGCTCTGCCATGCCAGGTCCTTTCCGCGCAACCGCGAAACCAGGGGTTGGTATGCTAAGATTCTAGCATGTTGACCGCCTTGGACAATGTCTACAACGCGAGGAGGGTGGATCTGTGCCCGTAGCCGCATGTGCCCTGTCCCATTCACCACTGATCGGCTTCAACCATCCACCAAAGGCTGTCGAAAACCGCGTGGAAGCCGCTTTTGAACGGGCCCGGAGTTTTATCTCGGAATTCAACCCAGATCTGATCGTACTTTTCGCACCAGACCATTACAATGGTTTCTTCTACGATATGATGCCACAATTCTGTGTCGGCATGCGGGCTACCGCGCTCGGCGACTACGGAACTGCGGCGGGCGAACTCTCCGTCGCCAAATCGGCACGTACTCTGGCCAGGGACGTGCTGGCTGCCGGTATTGATATCGCGGTCTCCGAAAGGATGTATGTCGACCACGGATTCGCCCAACCGCTGGAGATCCTTTTCGGCGGGCTCGACAAGGTTCCGGTCGTCCCGGTCTTCATCAACTCTGTCGCCGCGCCGCTTTGCCCCGTCAGCCGCATCCGACAGCTCGGCACGGCGATCGGCCACGCGAGCGCGGGACTCGACGAGCAGCGCGTACTCTTCCTTGGCTCTGGTGGCCTCTCACACGATCCCCCAGTGCCTCAACTGGAGAACGCCACCGAAGAAGTCGCGGCTCGCCTTATCGACGGCCGCAACCCGACACCCGAAGAGCGCGCCAGGCGGCAGGCCCGGGTGATCGCCTCCGGCCTGGACCTCGCAGCAGGCACGTCCTCGATGCGTCCGATCAACCCGGAGTGGGACGGACAGTTTCTCGACCTGGTCTCGGCAGGCGAGCTTCAGCACATCGACGCCTGGGAGAACACCTGGTTCGCGGAGCAGGCCGGGAATTCCTCACACGAGGTGCGGACCTGGATCGCCGCGTATGCCGCACTGGCAGCCCGCGGGAAGTATGTGATGAATTATCGATTCTATGAGCCGGTGCCGGAATGGGTCGCGGGTTTCGCCGTCACCACCGCCATTTCCGCTGACGGTTGATTTTCCGGCCACGGCACGCCGGGTGCGTTCGACGACGGTGTCGTGAGCGGGCCCGGCCTCCCGCGTATCTCGTCCCGGCTTGAGAGGAAATCATGAAGTCAGCGTTGACTCCGCCTCGGCTCGCCCGCGGGTACCAAGTTCCCAAAGTCGTTCTGCGTGAGATCCGAGCCGTCATCACGCGTGTCTCGGCCCTGTCCGGCAGCGACCCCGCTCCGGAAGTGGCAGATGATTTCTCCGTCGCGCAGGAGATTCTGGCTGAAGCCGCCGAACGAGTCGGCGAGCTCGCCACGACCGATCGCGATGGCGAGGTTCTCGAGCTGTTCGTCGCGGTCTCCAACGTCCGCGAACGCCTGCGTCAAGCCCAGCTCGATCTTCGCGTGAGCGTCCATACCCAAGTGCAGGAGGCATTGACCCGGCTACAGGACGCACACTCGGTGGCCAAGCTCGCGGAGTGCGTTCCACAGGCCGCGTGTCAGCTCGGCTTCGACCGAGCGCTGTTCTCCGAGATCCGTGAATCGGTGTGGGTGCCGCAATCCTGCGTCGTGCTAGGTGATCCAGATTGGGCCGCGGACATACTGCGGATCGGCCGCGCGGAGTCCCCGGTACTCGATCATACGGTCGTCGAGACCGAAGCCGTGCGCCGACGGCGTGCCCTGCTCGTCTCCGATGCGCAGCGCGAAGCCCGTGGACTCGCCTGCCTGGTCGAGGCCGCCCGGCTGGAGTCCTATGTGGTCGCTCCCGTGATCGGTGACGACGGCGTCCTGGGGCTGGTACACGCGGACCGGCATGTCCAAGGTCGGCAGGTCGACGACTTCGACCGCGAAGTACTCGGAACCTTCGCCCAGGGGCTTGGCATCGCCTTCAGGCGCACCGTGCTCGTCGAACGCCTCCAGTCGCTGCGGACCGAGGTCGGCCAGTTCACGATGAACATTTCCGCCGCCATGGACCGGATACTGAGCACCGGCCTTCCCACGACTCCGATCCCCGGTGACCCGATCCCGCCGCCCGGACCGGTGCCGGCCCGCTCCTTTGTGGAGTCGGCGCTCACCCCCCGTCAGCTGGAAGTGCTCAAGCTCATGGGCGACGGTAAGACCAATGCCGGCATCGCCAACCGCCTTACGATCTCCGAGGACACCGCGAAGTCCCATGTCAAGCAGATTCTACGCAAGCTGGGTGCCGCGAACCGAGCCGAAGCGGTCTCATTGTTCTTGCGCATGCAGCGGGCGTGGGAAACCCACGCGCCCGCCTGAGCCTCACCAGAGCCGCGACAGCGCGGCGAGAATGAACACCCCACCCAGGGCTTGGAGCGCGTATCCGCTCACACGTAGCTTTCCGATGCGTCGCAGCCGCTCGTGTTCAGGCAGGGCGGGGCTGATCCTCTCGGCCGCCGCGCGGCGGCCCCACCATCCGATCGCCAGCAGCGCCGCACCCACCACCGTGAACATCGTCAGATCCGCGATCATCGCGACGGCCGAGGCTGTACGGGTCCCTGCTGCGGGACCTGTCCCGTAGACCAGCCCGGCGCCTGTTGTGGCGGTTCGGCCGGGTTGACGGGGCGGTATGCCTCGGCGTACCGGACGTCCGCCCCCACGAGTTGCGCGCCAAGCCATTCTCGCCAGGTGGCGAGCGCCTTCTCCAGCACCAGCTGCTGTTTCAGCTCGTCCTTGACCTGATCGAAGACCGCGGGCTGAGGCGGCAAGATCTGGCGGACCCGGCCGACGTTCCAGCCATGCGTCGTCTGCGCGGGACCGAACAGTCCGCCGACGGGCGCCGTGAACGCCGCCTTCGCGTACTCGTCCTCGAGCTGCGCCGCCTTCACCTGTCCCAGGTCGCCACCCTTGTCGCGCGTAGCACCGTCCAGACTCCGCTGCGCCACCAGCGCTTCGAACGACGCGCCTGCCTTGAGATCGGAAAGTACCCGCTCGGCGTCCTCCTTCGCCCCTACCACGATGTTGGAGATCTGCCTCCGTTCCGGAGCGTCCAACTGCGCCTTCCGGTTGGCGAACGCGTCCGCGACGTCGGCGTCGGCGACCACCGTCCCCTTGGTGACCGAATCGAACAACTGTGAAACCGCGAGCTGGCGCTTGATCTCGTCGAGCACCGCGTCCTCCGATGTCCCGGTCGTGCCCAGAGCCTGCACGAACTTGCTTCTCGCGTCCGGCCCCTCCCCGATCTGCTTCGAGATGAACCGGGTCAATACATCTCGGGCGGCCTTGTCGGCGACGACGATCCCTCGATCACGCGCCGCCCGGTCGAGCACCATTCCCACGGCGACCGCCTTCGCCGTATCACGCCGGAATCCATCTGTTTTGACGGTGTCCTGTGGATCCGGTGGCTCCACCCCGTACAGCGCTTTCAAGGTCTGGATCCGATTGTGCAGCTGTTCGACGGTCAGACTCTGATCACCGTAAATGAAAGCCACGCCTTCGGGCAGTTCGTCAGCACGCGACGACCACCAACCGAACCCGGCTCCGCCGAGCAGCGCCATGAGCGTCAGCAAGATCAGAATTCGCCCACGGCGGGTACGCGGCAATCGGACCTTGCCAGATAGTGCGGCAAGCTTCATGAGGTCACTCCCACGATTGGATCGGCTGCCGGAATGGTTTCGGAGGCGGAGACGGCCCGGGGGCGGCTGGGTGCGAGCCAGACAACGAGCCGCGCCGCGGCGATGGACAGCAGGACAGCGGCCGCGAGCAGCAGACCGAACTGCCGGATCGCGTCGAGCCTGGAGAGCGCGAGAGCCAGATAGCCGGCGGTCGAGACCGCGGCGACCAGCAGCACGGATCTGCGCAACGCGTGGTCACGACGACGTTCGGCCTCGGCCAGCAGCACCGCGAACTCACAGCCGACGGCGGCGATAAGGGATCCCAGCGCCATGGTGATCGGTGTCAGGGCCGTACCGGTCAGCCAGATGCCGAGCAAACCGGCGCCGGTCGCGAGGATGGCGGTGGCGACCGCGCGCAAAGCGTCCTTCCGCCGGGCGAGCACCACAGCGAGGACGAGCCCGGCGACGGCGATGCCGAGACCGTTGGTCCAGTACCGATTGCCGGACACCAGCTCGTACCCACGTGCCGCGACGATCGGAAGCCCCGTCAACTCGGAGCGATAACCCGGTGGCGGCGCGGGAAGCAGGCTCAGCAGATCGTCGCGCAAGCCGATCAGGCTCTCGACGTCGTCGAGCCGAACGCCGAACGCGAGAACTGATTGCTGTGCGTCCGCCCTCAGGACCGAGCCTGTCAGGTACGGCGGTAGTAGCCGGACCGCGGCGACGATCTCTTCTTTGGTGGGTGTGGGCCCGAGAAAGTTCAGCAAAGTCGGGAGTGAGATCACTGGGCGGAGGCGGTCTCCGTGCCGGGAAACGGTCACGTCCTGCGCTTGACGAAGCCAAGCCAGCGCTTCGGGGGAGGTGACATCCGGGCCGTGCAGGACGATGTCGACCTCTCCGGAGGAACCGATAACCCGCTCAACCTGTTTCGCATCGTCGAACGCGGGTAGCCCGTGCACAAAGCTCTCGATGTCGCTCTGCAGCGATAGCTTCGGCAGTGTCGCCCAGCCGCCCACCGCGAGCGCCGCCACCACCAACCCCACTCCCACTCGCACCGGCAGACTCCTCGCGGATCCGCTTCCGCCCGCGGCGGGTTCGGGTTCGGGTTCGGCGACTGAGGGACGGAACACCAAGCCGATCATGAAGGCGATCAGCACGCCGATGCCGAGCGCGATGCCGAGATCCCGGACGAACGGCAGCGGCGCGAACGCCAGCGCGCCGAAGGCGGCCGCGGTGGCCGCGGCGACCGCGAACACCACCCGCCGATCGGCCCGCCGCGCCAGGTAGGCCGGGAAATCGCTGCCGACCCCGAGCAGTACCGGGAGAAACGCCACCACCCCAAGTGACAGTGGCCTGCCGAGCCAGCCGAACGCCGCCACGGTTACCGCGGTAGCCGCCAGCGAGCCTGCCAACGGGATAAGCCGGTGCCGTCGGCGGTGCCACGGCACCAGGAGGAAACACAGGGTCACCGCGACGAGAGCGGCACCGCCGAGCAGGGGCAGTTCCGCTCGAACCTCGTCGGCGAGCGCGCTGGCGATCACGGGGACGCCGGACACAGTCACTTTCGCCCCGTCGACGTGGACCGCCTCGACCGCGTCGCGGACACCCTGGACGAGGCGTTCGGTGGCGGCCTGATCGAGGTTCTGCCGGGGCCGCACGAGGATCGCCGCGGCTTTCTCCGACGGCACCACGAAATGCCACTGCGGCCGTGGTTTCCCATCCGCGCCGAAGACGACGGCATCGACGAACGCCTGGTTCTTCAACGTGGGCAGACCGGCAGGCAGTGCCTGGATGAGCAGCTTGCCGTACCGCTGATCGAACGCGGCGACCGCGGCGTCGGCGGCTCGGACCGCCGCGGCATCGGACGAGCCGCTCTCCTTGGCCTGCGTTTGAGCCTGCGCGCGCAGCCGGTCACGACGGCCGGAAAGCTCGGCCATCAGGTCCTGCGCCCGGCCCGCGGCCTGGTTCAACACGGTCCCCGGGCCGTAGACGGCCGCGACGTCGGGGAGCTTCGAGAACTCGCCCTCGAGTTTGACCAGCGACGGAAGGTGCGGCTGGTCCAGTAACAGCCTGGGCTCCTCGGCCTCGAGCAGGACGACCACCGGGTCGGCCCCGAACGACCGGCTCAGCTCCTCGAAGCGGGTGACGGCGGGGTCGTCGCCAGGAAGGAACGAGCTGACACCGGTCTCGAGGCGCGCTTTGCCCATGCCGATACCGATGAGTGCCATGAGCACGAGCAGCGCCGCCGCCAGCGCCAGAACCCTGACGGACGGCCTCCTCGGCTTCAGGCGCCTCACTTCGGCGGATCTTTCTCTACCCGCGGGTAGGACCCTGTGAACGGGCCGGGATTCGCTGACTGGCCCGGCGCCGGGAACGGGTTGTTCTTCTTGAGAGGACCGGCGTCGATGTTCACCGGCAAACCCTTCACGCTCTGCTCGTTGAAGACCATGAAAAGGCGGATCGCGTTGCCGTTGGCATCACCACGCGCCGTCACCTGGCCGATGTTGGTGAAGAACGCCGCGACGTCGCGACCGTAGGGCACGAGATAGGAGAGCATCGGGTTCACGTCGCCAAGAGCGACATTGAGAGTCGGAACGAACGTCGACAGATCCGCAGCCACCGTGGGCACCCTTTGCAGAGTGCCGGGAGCCGCGTCGAGTACACCATTCAACGAAGGCAGCAGGCCGCGCAGGTCCGCTGAGGTGGAAGGCAATTCCTGCAGCGCGGCGTTGAGGTCGGGCGCGGCCGTGTTCAGGCCGCTCGCGACCGGTGCGAGTGCGGAGGACAGCAGGCTCAGCCCGCCGCTCGCGTTCTTGGCGGTGTCCATCAGGCCAGGCAGCTTCCGCAGAACCTCTTGGATTTCGGCGTCGCTGCCTGCGGTCACCTGAGACAGCTTTTCGGCGTTCGACACAAGTTCGGCGATCTGTCCCTGCCGGGTGTCGAGCGCCGCGAGCAGCTTGGTGGTGTTGCCGGTGAGCTGTCGCAGATCCCCGGACTGAGCCGCCAGCGCGTCGAGCGCTCCATGCCCCTCTCGGCCGAGATCACCGAGGCCCCGCATCGCCTGCGAAATCCCTTCTTTGGTGTCCTTCGTACCTGCGCCGAGCGAGCGGACCAGCGATCCCAATGACTCCTTCGTCGGTTTGTCGAGGCTGGTGAGCACATCGTCGAGTTCGACGGCCTCCTTGCCCGCCGACGCGGGCAGGACCACACCGTTCGGCAGCGCGGGGCCTTGGCCATCGGTGATCTCGAGGTATGTCTCCTCGATCAGGGTCTTGTTCCTGACTTTGACGGTCACGCCCTCATGCAGTGGAGCGTTCCGGTCCAGCCGCATCGTGACGTGCGCCAAGTCGCCCTCGGTGCGCAGCGCCTGGACCTTGCCGACCTTGACCCCGGCAATGGTGATGTCGGAGTCATAAACCAGGTTCGAGGCCGTGCGGAGCTGCACGTCGGCGGTGTACCCGGCTTTGGAGATGCCGGGGAGCCGGCCGCCGGAGTTCAGCCAGAGGTACCCGAACAGTGCGGCACAGGCGGCGATGAACACGGCCAGCACCAAGGTCCGGATGTGCGGCACCTGCCTACTGGGAATCCTCATTGGACACTCCCTATCGAGCAGCGGCTAGGAGGGCGGGCAACAGCGGCAGCAGGCCCGTGATGCTTTCCGGCGACAGCTGGGCGATGGCTCGGTACGCGCCGCCGGTCCCGTCACGCAGACTCGTGATCGACCGGGAGTTCGTGACGAACGCGCCGAGGTCGTCGAGGTACGGCACCACCGCCGTTGTGATCGGGCCCAGCCGTCCGGTCACGCCCTGTAGGTCACCGAGCGAAGCGTCGAGGTCACCTACGAACGGACGCAGGTCTCGAACCACGGGCGCTGCCTTGTCGACGACCGGTCGCGCGGAGTCGACGGTCTCCCCGAGTTTGTCGACTGTCCCGGTGAACTTCTCGAGGGAACCGGGCAGGGTCCCGCTCACCTCGCGCAGCTTGTCCAGGACCGGGTTCAGCTGCGCGCTCAGCGCGCCGACGCTTCCGGTGGCCTGCTGAAGCTGGTGCGTGAAGTCCGGCAGCTGAGCGAGCGCGGCGTCCAAGTCCCCGTTGCGCTCGCCCACCGTCGCCAGTGTCTTCTGGAGCGATTCGGCAAGCGACCTGAGCCGCTCGTCGTCGTCGCCTGTGGCCGACGCGATCTGTCCCAACGCGGTGACGAGCTTCTGAAGCGTCTCCTTGCGAGTCTGCAGAGCGGTGACGACGGGGTGCAGATTCCGCACCAGCCGGTCGGTCGCGTCGAGTCCGTTCGGCAGGTGTTCGGGCGCCCCGGCCAGCGCGACGTCCGATTCGGCCAACAGGGTGGTCAGTGCCTCCCGCGTGTTGGCATCCAAGTGTCCGAGCGCCTCGTCCACCTGCACCGGACGCACCGAGTTGGCGACGGGAAGCACACCGTCCTCAGGCAGCGGCTTGCCCGGCGGGCCCCCGGGATTCAGCTCGACGTACATCTCGTTCAGCGGGCTTTTGGGCCGCAACAGGACCCGGGCGTTGTCGTAGATCTGGTGTTCCTCGTCGATGGCCAGCTCGAGCCGCGCATGCCCGCGTTCGTCGACGCTCGCCTCGCGGATGTCGCCGACGGCGATACCCGCGATCCGAACCTCCTGCCTGCTCGACGGATTGATCGCGGGGGCGGAAGTGAAAGTGACCGTGTAACGGTTCTTGCCGTCCCAGGGGACGCGGACCTGTTGCATCGTGAGGATGTAGCCGCCGGCCAGCAACCCCGCGGTCACGAGCGCGACCACCGCGAAGACGTTGCGTTTGAGTCGCGGTTCGCTCGAGATCCGCTGCCAGGTACGTCGGACCCGGCCCGGGTGCGCGTTCATCGGCCGCTCCTGTTCTCCGGTGTGGCGCCCTGCAGGTGGGCGAGCGTGTTCATCAACTGCTCGAAGTTGATCGGCGTGCCGGCGATGCTGCCGCCGCCGAAGCCCGGTTGGAGGCCGACCGCCACACCATTCGGGTCGGTGAGCGAGGACGCGCGGTCCATCGTCGCGAACATGTAGCCGATCTCCTTGTAGAGGGGGTGGTCCGAGCCACCGCCCGCATAGATGCCCGTGCCTTTGAAAGGCGACAGCACCCTGTTCATGATCGGACCGTTCACACGGTCGAGTACCGGTCCGCGGACGTCGTCCAAGACCTTGGTGGTGCCCTGCGTGACGGGCACGAGCTGCTGGACGAGCGGTTGAACGTCGGTGAGCAGTCCACGCACATCGGTCAGCAGCGGCCGGGTCCTGGCCAGCACCGGATCGGCGTTCTTCAGGAACGTGCCGAGTTCACGAACCACCGGCCGCGCCGGGTCCGCGGTGTCCCTCAGCTTGCCGAGAGTGACGCCCAGGTGGGCCAGCCCGTCGTTCGCGTTGTCCAGCGTCTTCGGCAGATCGGCGATCGCGGTGGCGACGTCGGTTCGCCGGTTGGCCAGGGTGGACGTGAGCTGATCGAGATTCAGCACGATCGAGTCGAGCTGTCCGGGGTTTTCCGTCAGCACGCGCGCGGTCGACTCGAACCCGCGCACGACGTTCGCCAGGTCTGAATCCGGGTCGGTGCCCTGGAAGCCCTGCAGGACCGGAGTCGCCGCTTCGAGTGTGCCCGGTGCGGCGGCGAGCAACCGGTCGATCGCCGATTCCCCACCCGATCGCAATGTTTCGTCCAAGTTCCGCGTAGCGGACCGAATGCCCTTCACCGCGTCAGGCTGCAGGGCCTCCGCGAGCTGCTGAAGCTCGACCGGGATCCTGGTTCGCTCGATCGGAATGGTCCCGGTGAACGAGGACCGGCCACCCCCCGGGACGAGCTCGACGTAATACTTGCCGCCGAGAATGGTGGTCGGGCGCAGGGCGGCGCTCGGTGCGGCTCCGAGCTTGTCCGTGACACCATCGTCCACTTTGACCTCGACCAGGGCCGAACCGTCTCCGGCCCGGCTGATCGAAGCAACCACTCCCACCGGGACACCGGCGATCTTGACCTGGGAGACGAACGGCTGCAAATGGTAGTTCTGGGCGAACTGGACGCTGATGATGTCGCCCGACCGCAGGGCGGTCGCGACACGATCCTTCTCGACCAGCGCGTACCCGGCCAGCAAAGTCACCACGAGGACGATAACGCCTAGTTTGAACGCTGACGCCGGACGACGTTTCGTCATACGGGAGTGCGATGAGAGCCCCTTCACCGGTTTCCTCCAGGGATCTTCCGGGCGTCTTGAGCCGCTTCACCCGGTGCGGGATAGGGATTCCTGGCGACCAGCGGATCCCGCACGCCGCCCTGTCCGAGCACGGACTCTTCGCTGAACAACAAGTACAACCGCAGAAAATGCCCGTTGGCGTCTCCGTGCGAGAGTGCGGCGGCCCAGTTCGTGAACCATCCGCTCACTTCCGGCGCGTAAGGGGCCAGTACCCGCAGGAACTGGTCGGCGCTGGCGAAGGTTTGCGTCAGGCGCGGCGCCAAGGGCCGCGCGTCGGTGACGGTCTTCGTCAGGTCGGTCAGCGCGGGCTCGGCCACCTTCCCGACGTCCGGCACCTTTCCCAGTGGTGGCACCGCCTCCCGAAGCACGCCACGGAGGTCAGGGGTGGCCTGGCCGAGGGAACGCGCGCCGGGCACGAGCTGTGCCATTCCGGCGTGCAGGTCCTTGAGCGGCGGCTGCAGTGCCTGCAGGCCGGACCGGGCCGCCTGCAATGTGCCCGGTGCGCGCCGGATAACGTCGTTGAGCGGTTTTCCCTCATCCACCGCGGCCGCCCGCATGGTCGTATCGAGCTGGCCGAGCAGTTCTGACAGCTGGTGTTGCCGACCCGCGAACCGGTTCGACAGCCGGTTGGCGACGGTGAGCAGCGCCGTCAGATCCGCACCATCGTTCACCGACAAGGCCTTCGACACGGTCGCGAGGTCGGGCAGCAGCTCCGGCGCACCTTTGAGCGCGTCCTGCAGGTCCTGCGCGTGCCCGCCGGCCCCGCCGCCCACTTCCCGGATGGTCGCACCGAGCGACTCCCGGGTGGGCGAGTCGAGGACGTCCAGCAGCTCGCTCAGTTCCTGCGACCCCGCGGTCCGCTTCGACGAGATGACATCGACCGGGCCGAGCTTGCCCGCCTGGGGAGTGCCGGGGGTCAGGGCGATGTACTTCTGCCCGAGGGCTGACCGCGATGCCACCGTGACGGTCTTTGCCTCTGCGGCCGCGTTCCGGTAGACCTCCCGTGTGCCGTCGAGTTGGAGTGTCACCCGGGGCGTGCCGTCGACCAAACGGACGTTCTTGACCCGGCCCACCCGGACACTGGCCACACGGACATCGTCACCGGGGCGTAGCGCACCGACGTCTGAGACGTCGGCTTCGACGAGTGTGTAAGTCGCGCCCGGCAGACCCTGGTCCGCCGTGAGCGCGAGCTGCAGCGCGAGAGCGAACACGACGAGAACGACGGCACCCGTGGACACCGAGCGGAATTTGCGCGACCGACTGGTGGCCATCAGGAACCTCCGAGCAGGAAGTTGAGAACGCCGCTCTCTTGGCGTTCGTTGAGCCCGGTCACGCCGCCGTCGGGCGCGACGAGGGAACCCGGGGCGAGCAGCCCCGACGAGCCGAGGGGCCCGGGAAGCGCAGGCAACGGCGACGCCGGTGGCGGCTTCCCCGCACCCGGGATCGCCGGCGGTGGCGGAGTACCCGTCGCCGACGGCAGCAGCCCGGTGATCTGCTCCGGATGAATGATCGCCTGCCCCCGGAAGTAGTGCGAAAGCCCATCCCACCCGTTGGTCGACATCGCCCAGAACCGGAAGAAGTTCAGGACGTTCTCGATGTTGCCGGTCAGCTGGGCGACGAGGGGGTTCGCCCCTGCCGCCGTGCCACGCAGACCCGGGCCTGCCTTCCTAAGTTCCTCGACGACCGGCCGCGCGGCGTCCATCAATCGCTCGGCACGCTCGAGAACCGGTTTCGCGCTCGACAACGCGGGATCGGCCGACTCGCTGAACCTCCGCAGCTCGTCGCTGATGGCGGTGAGGTCGTCGGTCGCCGGCCGCATCCCCTCGAGCACCGGCGTGGTGGCCTTTGCGGTTCCGGTGAGCTCGGCGAGGGTGTCACGCGCCGCGGTGAGGGTGCTCGGCAGCTCGGCGAGCGTGGCGGCCAGCCCTTGCTGGTTGCTCGCCGTGACATCGAGTACTTGCCGTGACGAGTCGACCAGATCGCTCAGCGTCTTGCCCTTGTCGGCAGCCAGCGCACTCGCGACCGGCTGCACGTTGTCGACGAGGTCGGTGAGCAGCCGGTTCTGCTCGCCGAGAATCTTGACCAGGCCATCGGTGTCCTTCATGGACGAGGCGAGTGCCTTGATCGAGGCCTGCGCGTTGGCACCGTTGCCCTGCATACCCTGGCCCAGCATCGTGACCAGCGCGGCGAGAGACTGGCCTGTGGGATCGTCGATCGTGTTGAGCACCTGGTCGAGGTCGGTGGCCTGGCCGGTCTGCCCGACCGGGAGAACGTCACCGTTCTTCAGCAGCGGCGCCGATGCGGTACCTCGGTCGAGGTCGACGTAACGCTCTCCCAGCAGGCTGACCGGCCGCACGGTGGCGCGGGCGTCCTTGTGCAGAGGAAGCGCGGCTCCGTCGATCTTCAGTGTGACGATCGCCTTGGCATCACGGATCACCATGTCGGCCACCTCGCCCACGGTGACGCCCTTGACTTTGACGTCGTTGCCGATGACCAACGGGCTGGCGTCAGTGAACTCCGCGGCGACGGTCAGTTTTCCTGGCTGCGCACCGGAATCGGTGTTGGTCACCGACGTTCCGGCCACCGCTGTCGCTACCGCCGCCGTGGCGAGCACGACCTGGATCTTCCGCGACCGCTTCACCGGACACCACTCCCGAACGCATCGGTCCACGGCTGCCCGGCGATCGCGCCGGGAGCCGGGAACGGGTCACTGACCATCCCGGGCGGCATGACACCGGGGTTGTTGACGAAACTCGAGATCCCAGCAGGGATGTTGACCCGCATGTAATGGCCGTTACTGTCGTAGTTCGCGGCTGAGGAGCCCCAGTTGGACAGCCATCCGACGACTTCGGGCGTGTAGGGCCGCAGAAAGTCCAAGGCAGGCGCCAGTGAAGCCACAGCGGAATTCGTGCCGGGCAACGCACCATGCGCGCTGTCGAGCAGTCCCGGGGTGAACTGCAGCAAAGTCCCGAGCGACCCCAGGGTCGGCCGCAGCTGTGCCACAGTCGGCCGTAGATCTGCCAGTACTGGTCGCAGGTTGCGGGCCACGGAGGGCAGGCGATCGGTGGCAGGGCGAAGGTCGGCGAGCAGCGGCACAGCCTTGTCGACCGTGCCAGGCACGGCGGCCAACGTACTCTCCGCCGTACCAAGGGTGCCGGGAAGCTTCCGTAACGCCTCGCGCAACTGTTCACGCTGCCGCCCGATCGTGTCGGTTGCGCTGGACAACCCGGCGACGATGGCGCGCACCTGCTGATCGCGGTTGACCAGCGTGGTGACCATGCCGTTCATGCGCCCGGCGAGATCCTTGATCGCCGGCCCATCCGAGCCGACGGCGCGGAGTACCTCACCGAGTGCCTCTACCGCTGGCCCCGCCGTCCGCACGGTCTGCCGGAGATCTCCTTCGTTGCTCGTGACCGTCCGGTCGAGTCCCCGTACCAGCGAACTGAGATGGCCACGAGTGTCTGGATCCAGCGCGTCTAGCACCTTGTCCATCTCGACCGGGTCGGACACCTTTCCGTCCAGGGTGCCGCCCGCCGGGATCGGAGGGTTGGTCTTCGGGCCGTCCCGGACGTCCAGCTGCCGCTCACCCAGCACCGCCTTCCATACGATGCTCGCCGACGCCCCAGAGTGCAATGGCGCGAAATCCTCGGCCAGCTTCATGGTGACGTGGGCACGTCCGTCCTTGATGGACACGTCGTCCACCTGGCCGGCGTCGAACCCATTCACGAGGATCTTGCTGCCGGCGATCAACCCAGTGGCCGAGGGAAGCACCACGTTGGCCGAATATTCATCGTCGCCCGGCATTACGACCAACGCGCCGACGGCGAGCGTGGCCACCCCTAGTACGAGGAGAGGAATTCTGCGCATCACTTCAGTCCATCCCCAGCGGCCCGGCGGAGTCACCGGAAAGGAATTGACGAACGAACGGGTCCGGAGAGTTGAACGCCTCCTCGGTCGGTCCGTAATGGACGACCTTGCCTTTCCAGATGACCCCGACGTAGTCGCTGACCTTGCGTGCGGTGCGGATGTCGTGGGTCACCAGCAGATAGGTACCCCGGTACTCCTGGTGCATGCCGAGGATCAGGTCGTTGAGCAGACTGGTGCGAACCGGGTCCAACCCTGAGTCCGGTTCGTCGAACAGAACGATATCAGGGTTCATCACCAGCGCCCGCGCGAATCCGGCTCGTTTGCGCATACCACCGGAAACTTCGTTTGGATACTTGTAAGAAGACCGTTCGAGGCCCACCTCTTTAAGACGCTGATTGACGATCGATTCGATCTCATCCTCACTCATATCGGTGTGCTTACGCAGCGGGAAAGCGGTGTTGTCATAGATGTTCATGGACCCGAACAGGGCACCATCCTGGAACAGAACACCGAAACGCTTCCGCAGGTCGTAACGTTCACGTTCGTCGATTTTCCAGATGTCGCGCCCGAAGATCATCACCTCGCCCTGATCCGGCTCAAGCAGCCCGACGAGATGCTTGATAAGCACACTCTTACCGGTCCCCGAAGGGCCGAGGATGGTGGTAATGGCATTATCGGCGAATTCCAGGTTAAGCCCCTTCAGCACCTCGAAGCTGCCGAAAGACTTATGCACGTTGCGCACCTCCATCGTGTGCACTCGCCCTGCCGAGCCGATCGCGTCGACGGCCGTGCCGTTCACCTCGGTGACCATGATTTCTCTCCTTGTCAGTTACCGATCGGCATGTTCGGGTAGGAACCCCAGAAGAACCAGGTGCCGAGCAATCCGATGACATGAATGAGCACCATGTTCAGCATCATCGACTTCGCCGTGTTCCTTCCGACCCCTACCGATCCACCGGAGGCGGTGTATCCGTAGTAGCAGCCGACAAAAATGATGACCGTACCCATCGCGACCATTTTTGACATCGCCGCCATAAGGTCATATGGATTCTGGAACAACCAGAACACAAAGGAATATCCACCGCTTGAAACCGTTCCCAGCTGGTACACCGTTACCAGGTGCATGGAAATGAACATCAGTCCCAAACCGACGATGTAGAGGAACGGCATGCACAGCCACGCCGCAGCGATTCTGGTGCCGACCAGATAACTGCGGGACTTGATACCGAGAACCTCGAGCGCGTCGATCTCCTCGGCGATACGCATCGACCCGATCTCCGCGACGAGTCCACAGCCGACCTTGGCGGCAAAAATATATGCCCACATGTAGACCGACATCTCGCGCAGACCACAAACGTCGTTGAACACCGCGGAGTAGATCGGTGCGCCGATTTGCTTGAGGGTGTAGCTGGCCTCCGTCGCACACATGGTGCCGACAACGAATTGCATCAACCAGATGATGATTCCGCTGGACAAGATGAGAATGCCCGCTTGAGCGAACACCTCGGCGACATGGTGGCGCAGCTCTGGCAGGCTGCGGACCGTGCGGCCCGCGAACTTCATGATCTCCCCGCCGACCGCGACCCCGCCTTTCAGTTTCGCAGCCATGCCGGCGAAGGTGATTTCGACGTCGGGCGTCTTCTGCCGGCCAGTCGGGTTTTCCAAGGGCCCGCGCCGAACCTTTCCGGTCATTCCGCTTCCCTCACTTGAAAACCTGCATGTCGGGGTTCAGTCCGAGCAGCACGGATGTGTACACATAGTTGAAGATCCAGATCGATGCGAACGAAATGACCACCGCCTGGTTGACCGCACGGCCGACGCCGATCGGGCCACCTTGTGCGTTCAGCCCCTTGTAGCAACACACAACCGACAGGATCAGCCCGAATGCGAGGGTCTTGACGATGCTGCCCCACATATCCGTCGTAGTGGCGTTGGACCAGAAGTTGCCGATGAAGGCCGCGCCGGTGGCACCGAAGATCGGCACCGCCGCGATGTATCCGCCGATCACGCCGCAGACCAGCGCGAACACCTCGAGCAGCCCCGTCATCAGAGTGACCGCGACGATCCGGGGCAGCACCAGGGTCCGGACCGGGTCGACCCCCAGTACCTCCATCGCATCGATTTCCTCACGGATCCGCCGCGCGCCGAGGTCGGCGGTGATGGCGGTGCCCATCACACCGGCCACGATCATCGCGTCGATCCACGGTGCGAACTCACGGACACTCGCCATCAACAGAAAGGAACCGAGCCGGTCAGGAATGCCCAGTACGCTGTAGAGGCTGCCACCCTGCATCCCCGGGCCGGCGAAACCAAGCGCGGTCGTGGAAATGATGACCGGAAGCCAGCATCTGCGCAGCGTTTCGAACATGAGGTCGCGGACTTCGCCCCAGTAACCGAATGGGTGCCGAACCGCCAGCCAAAGCACTCGGCCGAGCAGATGGACGATCTCTCCGGCTTCGACCAGCGGGCGCTGGACGACTGTGGTCCATCGACGAGTGGGGGCGGATTTGGCCACCGTCATTTTTCCCCGCCTTGATGCCGGTGAGCACGAATGAGATTCCCGGCAAGCCCCGCCAATCCACCGGCCGCGACCGCGACTCCGACGGTGGCCAGTATCTGCGCCGGTCCGATCGGCACCGAGGTGATGAAGACCAGCGGCAGCACGAGAGCGTAGCTACCGACCGCGGTCACCGCGCCGTGCAGGATCGGAGATCGCGCACCACCCGTGCGGAAACCAGCGATCACGAAGGCGGTGACCGCGGTGATCAGCAGGAAGCTCGCCCCCGCCACCGGAGCGACGGCGGCCGCGATGGGCTGGAGCAGCGCACCGATCACCAGCACTGCGAAG
Organism: Amycolatopsis sp. PSD-21; assembly: GCF_055561455.1. NCBI lineage: Bacteria > Bacillati > Actinomycetota > Actinomycetes > Pseudonocardiales > Pseudonocardiaceae > Amycolatopsis > Amycolatopsis sp. PSD-21. Next base: position 8,598,365 of record NZ_CM145712.1, read on the forward strand.
CCACGCCAAACGCCGCGTCCGAAGGCCGAGAGATCTATTCCCCCCGATACAGACGGCTGGTCGCCGGAGCGCGCGCCCGGTCCGACTCGGGATCGGCTCACCATCAAACCCAACTCCTTCTCCGAGCGTGACCGTCCACACTGGTCAGCCGCGTCGTGGACTGCGATGGTGGGTAATGATGCTGGTCACAGAACCGGGGTTACATCACCACCTGGCGGCAAATCACCTACCCGTTGGGGTAGCCAAGGTCCCCCTCGGCTTGCCGGAACCGCGGGGTCCGAGGCGGGTGGGAGCCGCAGGACGACGCGACGCCGTGGACCGCGTGCGCCCGCCGCCGGCCTCGAACCGACCGCCCGCGCCGCTCGTCAACGGCGCCGCCCACGAAAAAGAGGGCTGGGCTTCCGTGATCACCGGCATCGGCACCCCGGGCACCGTTCCGCCACCAATCGGCGCACTGCGGTCACTCTGAGTCGCGAGAGCGAAGCGCCGACCGGCGCCACTCGTCGACGGTTCCGTCGTATGCCGGCTGATCAGCAGAAGAAGGCCGCACGTCATGGGAGGGCAAGCCCGTCGCCGTCTGAACCGAGATCGCAGGTGGCGAGCTTCGGCTCCGCCGCCCGGATGTCGACGAGGGCGGGCTCGGAAAGTCGACCGGCAAGTTCAACCGCGGCAGGTGTCAGTGGCCAGTTCCTTCTCCCCGCTTGGCGGCCGGTTACCGAGGAGCTATCTGGCCGTCAGTGAGGCTTGCGTTGCGTAATCGCGGGGTGCGTGGAGAGGCAGAGCTGAATCCGGGACGACGGGCATGGTGTCCGCGCGCTTCGCTCCGGCGGTGCTCGATAGCCCAGGTCGGGGCGCGGACGTTCGGGGGCGGTGTCCGGGTTCGCCGCGTGTGCCGGGCGCCTCGGCGTCGACCGGCAGCCCGCAGGGGTGCTTACCGTGCGTGCGACTGGCCGTCAGCGGGGAACCATGATGGCCGTCCTTGTGTGGCCGTCCGCGAGGAATCTCACCTGGCCGCCGACAGGCAGGCTCGAACCACTGCACGGAAGGCCTCTGCCTGTGGATCGTCGAGCAGACGCCACGATCGGGTGACTGACGCATCGACCCCATCACTCTCGTTGCGATGGCCTGGGCGCCAAGGTCGAGATCTCCTTCTACCGACCTCGAGCTTCGAACGTTGGCCCGCGAAGGCCAACCCTGGCACTCGCGGACCAAGTCAGGCCGGGGCGGGCCAGGTGATCCTTGCGGCGCCGGTTGCCGAACGTCTGGAGTGGCCATGTTCATCACCCGTGATCTCGCGCCCGGCCGGCCCAACGGAGCAAATCTCGGGCCTGTTCACAAGAATCGTCCCGAACCCCTTCCGAGGAAGCTCTTTCGCGACGGTAACGCCAAGTTCTGGAACCCGGACGTCATCGATCTTTCTCAAGACGCGGCCGACTACGCGGCCCTGCCCGCCGAGCAGAAGCGCCTGATTCGAGTGGCCGCCGCGAACCTGATGGCCACCGGCGAGCCGGGCGTCCAAGACCTGCAACCGTTCATGACAGCGGTCTCCGCCGAAGGCAGGCCGGAGGACGAGAGCTACCTGACGCAACTGCTTTTCGAGGAGGCGAAGCACAGACTTGCGTTACGGGCGTGGTCCGACGCGGTCGGGCTCGATGACGTCCATTCCCGCCCCACCTCCGGCGGGGACGTCCACCAGCGGATCTTCCTCGAGGAATTGTCGTGGTCTCTGTACACCCTCACCGAGGACGACTCGCCGGCCGCTCAGATCCGTGCCGCGGTTACCCACAACCACATCGCCAAAGGCTGTCTCAGCCTGACCTACTATGCCGTTTGGGAAAAGATCTGCCAGCATCGCCGCATATTCCCCGGTCTCTGCCGAATCGTCCGGCACATCTCTGCCGATGAACACCGTCAAGTAGCCTGGGGCACGTTCACCTGCCGCCGCCACGTCGCCGCCAACGACGACAACTGGACGACCGTGATCGAACGGACACAGCACCTTCTACCTCTCGCCACTGCACTCATCTCAAACGTGCTGGAACCGTTCGAGTCGAATGCGCCCTGTGAGATCAAGGCCGACTTACTCGCCTCGTCCGCACTGGCCAAGGCCCGTCTGCGGCTGGATTCGGTCGCGCAGGCACGCGGGCGACAGTGCGAGGACATCGAGCGCGACCACTCGCCGCTGCGCCTTGAGCACAAGATCTCCACGAGCAGCACTTCACCGAATTACAAAGGTGTATAGCCTACCGCCGAGAAGACCAAGCCCCCGAACTCGATTTCGACGGCTCAACGGCTCACAAATCGACACGCTCCCGTCCGGCGCGACCGAAAGCGGCGAGCAGACCGCGCCGGAGCTCGCCGACCCAACCGGCATGGACATGGACGAAGGTACTGCGCAGTTTCGCAGAGGACGGTGAGGCGGACATGAGCGGCAAGGGCGCCGACCAGGATCTTGTCGACATCGTCCGGATCGTGTGTGGCTGCGAGTACGACGACAGCGGTCGGCAACTGCTCGCGCGAACCCGGGGGTGCCTCCCTTCGTGACGTTCCCGCGAGACGTCCCCTTCACCGCTTCCTCGCCGCCGCGGCCGCACCCCCTTCCGCTCCTGCGGGTCGTAGCCCCCGTCACGACCGGGCGAGCTTCAAGCAAATCGTGTACTCGCCTGGCATCTCCCGCAAACCACCCTCAGCTCGGCGATGCGATTTGCGACCACCCGCTCGTCCACCGGCGGTGACAAGCGGGTTTCCGAGAGACGGGCTCAGTCCGGCGACGGCAGACTTCCTGGAAGTCCCACCCCCACCGCGATCAGTCGCCCTCAGCGAGCACGTAGGCCCGAAGGCGTCGAACAGCTCGCGTCTGCAGCACCCGGACCGCGACGTCGGTGCGCCCCATGATCCTGGCGACTTCGCGCACCGGCAGCTGCTCGAAAAACCGGTAGTAGAGGCAGTCCCGCTGATCAGCGGTCAGTACTCGCATACCTTCCCGAACCCTTGCCGCTTCCGCACGCCAACAAACGTCCATGGCCGGATCGGAATTGTGCGCAGCCACATCAAAACCCTCCGGCAGAAATACCTCGTAACGCCGGCGCGCAGACTTGACCTCGTCGAAAATGATGTTCCGTGCGATTGTCATGAACCACGCGCGGGGCGATGCACCACGATAAGAGAGCGAATCAAGTCGCCGAAACGCACGATAGAATGTCTCACTGGCCACCTCCTCGGCGAGAACTTGACTTTTAGTACGCGCGAGGGCGTAGCGATAAACGCTACTATGATAGCGCTCATACAACTGCGAAAAAGCATCAAGGTCGCCACACCTGGCAAGACCGGTGAGATCCCAATCTTCACTCGTTCTCGCAATTTCCTCTTTTGTGGTCACAGAACATTCAGTTCGCTGATGCGCCACATCTCATCGGTCTTTCTCGCGACAATCGACAGCTGAGCGGCCGCGTTACCGGTCTGGTTGGTATCACCGCGCGTCGACCGCTGGTCGGCCAGGACGAGAAGCTGCGCCCGGTCGTCCTCGAGCCTGGTCACGGCAGAGGCCCGGATCGTGGTGGTCAGGACCAGCTTCTGCTCCGGAGCGAGCTTCCTCACCTGCTCATACAACTGGTTGTACTGCTCAACCGCCCGATCTCGGAGCAGATTCTGTGCCGCGGTATGCGTCTTCGCCGTATTGCTGAAGTCATACGAGAAAACCGTCTCAACGGCCGACTCCACCTGGCTCAGAACCGAACTTGTCGCCGCCGCATCGGTCAGCGCCAGATTTCGAGCCTCCTCGTCTGGAATCCTGTTCGTCGCGATACCGGCGGTGATGGCGATGCTGAGAAAGACCGCCACCAGCACAAGCAGCACGATTGCGACGAGAGTACCCCGGTCCCGTCTGACGACCTCTCCGCTTTCGAGTGCCGGCTCCGGCTCTGGTTCCGGCGCACTCCGCGGAACTGGGCTCGGCGTGGCAGACATCCGACGCCCTGCCACTACTGGACGCCTACGACTCCGGGTCGCGTGGTTGCTCTGCTGAGACATACGAAGATCCTTTCGGGAGATCCTGTGCTCATCCACCGATGGCGAGTGCCTGCAGAGAGCTGAGCTTCCAGCCCTGGTCGGTTCGTTTGAGCTCGGCGAGGAAGCGATTCCGCTTCGTGACGGGCTGGCCCTGCTCAGGAGTGACGACGATCTCGGCGACGGCGATCATCTTCGCGACACCACCGGATACGTCCAGTTCGGTCAGCCCCGCGGCAAGGATCTTGGCGTTGGAGGAGGTCTTGCCGTTCTTGATCACTTGCGCCTGCTGATGACGCGACTTCTGCACCTCGTCGCCGAGCGGACCCGTCGAAACCTGCTGCCACTCATCGAGTCCGGCGTCCACCGCGCGGTGGTCGAGCGTGCCGAAGACCGCGATCGCCCGCTCGCCCGCACGTTCGGCCTCGGCACGGGCGCCGGCCGTCGCCACAGCACCGTCATCGGTGTTGAGATAGCCGTAGCCGAACCAGATCGCCGCGGCCATGGCGATCACGGTCAGGACGGACAGGGAAGTCAAAGATCGCTTTCGAGCCCAGATCGGCGTTGTGCTGCTGTCTTTCACGGTCTCTTCCTTACTGCTGGTCACCGGCCGAGCCCAAGCATTCCGGCGAGGTCGGTCGGGCCGTTGCTGGAGCTGAGTCCGGCCAAACCGGGCAATACCGCACCCCGGTCGGGGCCGGGAGTCCGGGCGGCCGGCGCGGTCCGCTGAATACCACCGAAGGGCGCGTTCTGCGCGCCGCGTACGGAAGTAGGGCTTCCCGCGGCTTCCGCACAATAGATGCCTGCCGGTACGGGCCGCGTCGTCACTTCCTCCGCCGACCGGGCCTGGACGCCCCCATACCCCTTGGTGCACGACAACGGATCGAAGAAGTTGAGCACCAGTCCCAGATGGGCGGTCCCGTCTCCGGGAACAACGGTGTTCGCGGCCGCGGCGAGCAGTGGATAGGTGGCAAGGACGTTCTCGAGTCCGGCCGTGCGCGGACCGAGAATGTCGGCCGTGGTGAGGAGGTTGGCGATCACGGCTCCCAGCCCCGGCCCCGACTCTGCCAGCAATCCATCGATCTCCGCGGACGCCGGAGGCACGGCGCGCACGAAACGCTCCAGGCTCGGATCAGACTTCTTCAACTCCGCCGCGAGCAGCTTCAGATCCTTGCTGAACGAACGAATGTTCCCTGCTTCTACGTTCTGCGTCGACAGAACAGTGCGTGTCGACGCCAGTAGTTCTTTGGTCGCCGGCAGGTATTCCTTCGCGCTCCCCACCAGCGTCCCGGTCGAGTCGAGCAAGGTGCGCAGGTCCGGCCCGGCGCCATTGAACGCGTTGTAGAGCTCGTCCACGACTGTCTTCAATGACTCTGTCGGCACGCTCGCCGCCAGTGCTTCGACGTTGCCCAGCAATCGCTCCAGAGGCACTGGGACGATCGTGTCCGCGACCTTGATCGTGGCCCCCTCACCAAGGAACGGGCCGCCGCCGGTGCGGGGCCGCAGGTCCACGTATTGCTCACCGACGGCGGACCGATTCGCGATCACGGCTTCCACGTCAGCGGGAACCTGCGGCGCCTCCTCGTCGAGCACCAGGTCGACCTGGGTACCTTCCGGGATCACAGTGAGCTCGCCGACCCTGCCGATTGTCACTCCCCGGTAGGTGACATCGGCATTGGTGAAGATGCCGCCGGAGTCGGCCAGCTGAAGCTTGACCACCGTTCCGTCTTGTCCGAGCAAGGTACCCAATCCGGCGTAACGGAAACCCGTGTAGCCGATCGCGACCACGGCGATCAGTACGAAGATGACGACCTGGATCCGAATTCTGCGCGTCAGCATCAGCGTCCTCCCAGCACAGAGCCGAGCACACCGGGAACGACCGCTGCGAGGTCAGGCGGCACCATGGTCGTCGGTGCTGGGGAAGCCAGCGGCAGTGGTGCCGCGAGATCCGGGGACGCAGGCGGATTTCCCAGTCCCGGCAACGCTATCGGCGGCTGCTTCGGGTTGAGGAACAAATTGGTGAGGAGGCTGTCGAGCTTGAGATCCAGCCTGAGATCGAGGTTGGTGTAGTCACCACGAATGGCCTCGCGAGACCTGCTCGTGAACGGAAAGGTCAACAATACGTCGAGCGCGCGAGGCAGCTTGTCGCCTGACTCGTTCAGTTTCGCCAGCGTAGGCTGGAGCGCTCGCAGATCCCTGACCAGGTCTTCACGAGACCGATCAAGGGTGTTCACCGCGACTCCGGAAAGATTATCGAGCGATTGCAACATCCGAACCAGGTCTCCCCGCTGCTCGGTCAATACGCGCAGGCCGGGTTCGAGTTCGTCGAGCGCGGTCGCGATTCCGGCGTTTTGCCCGACCAGCGTGCCCGACAACCGGTTGAGTCCGTCGATGGCCTTGGTGATGTCCCCGCGATGCCCGGCAAGTTCCCCCGCGAGCTTGTCGACGTTCGCGAGTAGCGCCCGGATGTCACTTTCCTTACCGGCTAGCGCGTCATTGACCTCACGACTGATCGTACGGATCTGTTCGACCCCACCACCGTTGAGCAGCATCGAGAGCGCGCCGAACACCTCCTCCACCTCAGGATTGCGGTTCGTACGCTGTATCGGGATGACTCCGCCGTCGACGAGCCGTTCCCGAGCCGGCTCTCGCGGACTGCTCAACGACACGTACTTCTCGCCGAGCAGGCTGGACTGCACGAGAAGCGCACCGGCGTTGGCAGGCAGCGCGACGTCACCATTGAGCAGGACGGTGACCTCCGCGGTCCAACCATCGGCCGCGAAGCCGATCGTTTCCACCCGGCCGACCGGAACGTCGTTGACCTTGACCGCGGCCTGCGGTACCAGATCGAGCACGTCCGCGAACTGAACCTTCAGCCGGTACGGATGATCGCCGACCGGCGCACCGCCCGGCAGGGGTGTGTCGTATACCCCGCCGAATCCACCGGCTCCGCACGCGGATCCGCTCAAGGCCACCACTGCGGCCAGACACCCGAGGAAGATCCGCTTGACCATCACCGGCCACCCCTTGGTCGCGTGGAGGAGAGCAAAGGCAGAGGGGGAAGTTTTCCGCTCTGCAGCCCACCCATCACGTCGGCCGCCGAGGGTAGCGGGACGACCCCGTCGAGCACCGGCGCCAGCTTCTCGCACGCGTCCGCGAGTATCGGTGGCAGCTGAGTGGGTGTGCCACGGCGTAACAGGCCGCAAACCGTCACGATCGGCGGTGCCGACAGCTCGTTCAGGTTAGCGCGGATATCCAGCGTGCCGGACGACGCGTTGTAGGCATTGGCGAGGTTGCCGAGGGCCAGCGGTGCCACGTCGAGCGATTCGGCCAGCGCGGCACGCTGGTCGACCAGTACCTTTGTCACCGACGCCAGCTTGTCCACATTGGACTTGATTCGCCCCCGGTTCTCGGCGACGAACCCGCGGACCAGGTCGAGTGCGGTCGCCAGCTCTCCTAGCGCGGCGGTCAGATTCTGGCGCTCACCAGCCAGGAACCCGGCGACGTCGGCCAGCTGCCCACTCAAGTCACGAAGCTGTCCATCGCTCACGGCGAGCGTCCCGGTGAACTTTCGCAGCCCGTCCACGGTGGCAAAGAGATCCTTGCTGCCGTTCGCGAGTGTCGAAGTCAGGCCGGCGAGCTTCCCGATGGTCTCGTTGATGGCGGCACCATTGCCGTGCAGGTTCCGCGCCCCGGTGTCGAGCAACCGCGACAACGAACCGTCGGCGTTCGCTCCACTTGGTCCGAGGGTTGTGGCGACCTGCTCAAGACTCTTATAGAGGTCGTCGACCTCGACCGGGGTGACCGTGCGCGCCCTCGGAATCAGCGCGCCTTCGGTCATCCTCGGTCCCCCGGTGTACACCGGCGTCAGCTGTACGTAGCGGTCGGCGACCAAGCTGGGCGGAACGACGACCGCGCCCGCGTCGGCGGGAAGCTCGATCCCGGGATCGACTGTCATCTCCACCAGGACCTGTTCACCCTCGGGAGTCACCGTTTCGATCGTCCCTGCTCGTACTCCCAGCACGCGGACGTCTCCGCCGGGAAAGACACCCACGGCTTGGGAAAAGACCGCGGTGATCCTGGTACCGCCGGACCGTGAGCTGATCCACCAGACGGAGCCGGTGGCGACGAGGCTCAGCACGAGCAGAACCGACAGCCAACGAGTAGGCGAGGTACGAAGCTTCATCGGCCCCCTCCGGGCTTCGACGCGGAAGGCTGGCAACCTCCGGGGTTGATGTTGAGCAGGTTGAGGTCGACCGTCGGCGGGAGCAGGCCGCAGACGTATACGTCGAACCAGCGTCCATTACCCAGGGTATTGGCGAACAACCGGTAGAACGGTGCGAGCTGGTTGAGACTGGAATTCAGGTTCTCCTGATTGCGCTGGAGCAGATCCGTCACCTGGTCGAGTTGTTTCAAAGCAGGGGCCAGCTGCCGCTGGTTGTCCGTCACCAGGCCGGCGAGCTGCGCTGAAAGCTGCCGAGCGCCGTGGAGCAGGTTGCTGATCGCACTCTTCCTGGCCTGCACCTCGTCCAAGAGCAACGTGCCATCTCCGATGAGGCGCTGGAACTGCCCGCTGCGGTCGGCAAGTGTCTTGCTGAGCTTTCCGGTGTTGCTCAGCAGCTTTCGTAGCTGCTCGTCCCGGCTGGAGATCGTGGTGGAAAGCGCGGACAGACTGTCGAGCGCGGGGCGGATCTGCTCGGGCGTACCGGACAGCTCACGCGCGATGGTGTCGAAACTCGTCGCCAGCTGCTTGGTATCGACCTGGTCGACCGTGCGAGACAAGTCGGCGAAGGCTTCGTTGACGTCGAACGGGGCCTTCGTACGAGCCGCTGGGATCGCCGCGCCGGGGTCGAGCGGCCCGTTGCCCGCTGATTCCAGCGCGACGTACTTCTGTCCAAGCAAGGTCTTGATCTCGATCGAGGCGCGGGTCTGGTCACCGAGAAAAGCCTCCCTCACCCGGAAGGTAGCCAGCACGTGACCATTCGCCAGTTCGATCCGCTTGACCTGACCGATCTTGACCCCGGCCATCCGGACTTCGTCGCCGGCCTTCAGCCCGGCCGCCTCGGTGAATTCGGCCTGGTACAGCGTTCCCCCGCCGATGACTGGAAGATCGTCGTAGAAGTAGGCCGAAACGGTCAGTAGAGCGATGATCACCACCCCGGCGATCCCGATGGGAACCGGGTTACGTTGTTCGAACGCTTTCACGATGTGCACCTCGACGGGGTCTGCGTGGCGGGCAGCGGGATCACCGGAACGTTCACCCCGAGCGATGAGATGCCGATGTCCCCCCTCGCCGCGCACAGGTAGAAGTTGAACCAGGACCCGTACGAAGCGGTCGGTGTGATCGTCTCGACGTTCTTGGGTAAGTCGGCCAGGAACCGTTCGACCTCGGGGGAATTGCGGTTCAGCGTGCCGGCGAGTTGGTCCAGTCCGGCGATGTCTCGTGCCAGCGGTTCCCGGACCTCCGAGAGGAAACCCGCCGCCGTTTCGCTCAACCCGTCCAACGCGCTGACCGACTCTCCGATCGGGCCACGGTCGGCCGCCAAACCTGAGACAAGCTGTTGCAGGGTTTTCAGCAGCCCCGACAACTGATCACCACGACCGTTGACGGTGTCGAGGACGACGTTCAGGTTGTCGATCACCTGCCCGATCGCCTCGTCCTTCCCCGCGATGGTCGACGCCAGCTGGGTGATATGTCCGAGCAAAGAGCTGATGGTTCCACCTTCGCCCTGCAATACCTGGATCAATTCGAACGACAGCTTGTTGACATCCTCTGGGGACAGCGCTTGGAAGAGCGGCTTGAACCCGTTGAACAGCTGAGTCAGGTTCAGCGCGGGCGTCGTCTGCCGCAACGGGATGGTCTGGCCAGGCTCGAGTATCCCCTCCGGACGACCCGGTCGTTGCTCTAGCGAGAGGTATCGCTGCCCGACGAGGTTGCGGTACTTGAGCACGGCCTGGATCGACGAGGGCAGCCGTCTTCCGGCATCGACGGTGAAGGTCACCTCTGCGACGTTCCGGTTTCGGGACCCGGTTGCGATGTCGACCACCTGGCCGACTCGTACCCCGGAAACACGGACGTCGTCGCCGGAGTTGAGTGACGTGACGTCGGAGAACTCCGCATGGTAGGTATCAGACGGCTTGAAGGTGATGTTCGCGATCGTCATCGAAAGCAGTAGCGTCGAGGCCAAAGTGAAAACCACGAAGATCGATAGCTTCGTCACTGGCCCGGCCAACGACCTCACAGTACGTTCACCTCTTTTCCCCGGTAGAGCGGACCGATCAGCGCGCTGCTCCACTGCGGAACATCGCCAGGACTGGTACCCATCGACGGAGCGACCAGCGCCGCCACCAACGCCCGTTCCTGTGGAGAGTTGGCGGGCGAGGGCACCTGCCGCCCGTTCGCCACCGGCGTGACGAACGAGCCGTCGAGCAGTGGGCTCAGTCCTGGCTCACGAGTGGCTCCGGCGGCAGGGCTGGTAGAGCCATCACGCAGGGGCCCGCCAGGCGGGTACTGCGGGAAGTTCCCGCCATCCGCCGCCGCGTAGCAGGCGGGGCCGCGGTTCTCCTGGTACGCGGGGATGTCCTTTCCCGGAACGTACTTTCCGCGGCTCGCGGTGATTTCGATGGTCAGGTTCAATGCGTGGTTGTCATTCCGTCCGCCACCCCAGATCTCGTCGAGTTTGGGCTTGAGCGTCGACAGTTGCCCCAGCAGACACGGGTACTCGGGCGCGTACTTCGCCAAAAGCTCCAAAGTGGACCTGCTGCTCGCCGCGAGCCCGATCAAGTTCTCTTTGTTGCCTTCGAGGAAGTCCTGCAAAGTCACCGACGCGGCAGTGAGGCCGCTGAACAGCGCCTGCAGGTTCTGTCGCTCCTCGACGAGGGTTTTGCTGGTCACCGTGAGATCGGACAGTGTTTGAATGAGGTCTGGCGCGGCTTCGGCATAGATGTCAGCAACACCGGAAAGCTGACGGATGTCTTCGGTCAGATCCGGTAGTGACGGGTTCAGCTCACGTACATAGTCGTTAAGCCCAGCCAAGGTGTTCCCGAGCGCCTTACCGCGACCGTCTGCCAGCGCCTCGGAAACTGCTGTCAGTGCGCTGGCGAGCTTCTCCGGCTGAACCGCTCGCAATACCGGGAGCAGTCTGTCGAGCAGGCTGTTCAGCTCCACCGCCGCCGACGATCGGTCGAGGCCGATGGTGTCGCCCGCCTCGATCACCCGGTCCCGCCCCGCCGAGGGTGGCACCAGGTTGACATACCGTTCTCCGAACAGCGTTTTCGGGAGCAACCTCGCGGAGACGTTCCGCGGCACCAGGTCGATTTTGGCGGGGTCGAGCGCGAGGCGGAGGTTCGCGCCGTCGGGCGCGATCTCGATCTCGCGAACCTCACCGACCCGGACTCCCCTCACCTTGACGTCCGCTTGGGGCAGCAGCTGGTCACCCAGTTTCTGAACCCTCAGGTCCACCATCACCACGGGGGTGAATCGCTTCTGGTAGACGGCGATCGTCAACCCGAAGAACAGCACGATCACGACCAGGTAGACCACGCCGAGCACCCGCCGCGGGAGCGCGGGCAACGCATTCCGATCGGCGCTCATCCGGCCACCCGCACCGTGGTCGTAGTTCCCCAGATCGCCAGGCTGAGGAAGAAGTCGAGCACCACGATGGTCACGATCGCGTTCTTGACCGCACGCCCGACCGCAACTCCGACGCCCGCGGGTCCACCGCCCGCGAAATACCCGTGATAGCAGTGGATGAGAATGATCACCACGGAGAAGACCAGCACTTTGCCGAACGACCACAGTACGTCCTCAGGCGGGAGGAACAGCGTGAAGTAGTGGTCGTAGGTTCCGGCCGACTGTCCATTGAGCGTGATGGTGATGAACCGAGATGCAACGTAGGTCGACAGCAGACCAAGGGTGTACAGCGGCAGAATGGCCGTGAATCCCGCGATCATTCGCGTGGTGACCAGATAGGGCAGGCTTGGAATGCCCATGGTCTCCAGTGCGTCCACCTCCTCGGAGATCCGCATCGCACCGAGCTGGGCGGTGAAACCCGAGCCGACCGTCGCGGACAACGCCATCCCCGCCACCAGCGGTGATATCTCGCGTGTGTTGAAGTAGGCAGAGACGAATCCGGTGAACGCCGCGGTGCCGATCTGGTTCAGCGCAGCGTAACCCTGGAGGCCGACGACTGTTCCCACGAACAGATTGAGCGCCACCATGACACCGATCGTTCCGCCGATCACCGCGAGCGCGCCACTGCCGAACGACACTTCGGACAGCAGCCGGACTACCTCCTTGGGATAGCGCCGAAGCGTCCTCGGTATCCAGAACACGGCACGAAGATAGAACCAGAGCTGGCCACCGTACTCGTCCAAAGAGGACACTGGCTTCCTCGCGACGGCGCGAGCCCGCTTGGTGATCGTGCTGGTCCGGGAGACTGTGTCCGGCATCGTCAGCTCCCCTTCGGCGGTACGACGTGGAGGTACAGGGTCGTCAATACGAAATTGACGAAGTACAGCAGCAGGAAGGTGATCACCACCGCCTGATTGACCGAGTCACCCACGCCCTTGGGGCCGCCACGTGGATTGAGTCCTCGGTAAGCCGCGACGATCCCGGCGACCAGGCCGAAGATCAGCGCCTTGAACTCACTGATGTAGATGTCCGGCAGCTGGGCCAGCGCGCTGAAACTGGAGAGGTAAGCGCCCGGCGTGCCGTCCTGCAAAAAGACGTTGAACGCGTACCCACCCGCCACCCCGACAATGCTCACCAAACCGTTGAGCAGAACCGCGACGACCGTCATCGCCAGTACCCTCGGCACGATCAGGCGCTGGATCGGAGACACCCCGAGCACCTTCATCGCGTCGATCTCCTCCCGGATGGTCCGGGACCCGATGTCCGCGCATACCGCGCTGCCGCCCGCCCCCGCGATGATCAGTGCGGTGACGATGGGGGCGGCCTGTTGGACGGTCGCGAGCACGCCCGCAGCACCGGTGAACGACTGCGCGCCGAGCTGACGAGTCAACGAACCGATCTGCAGCGCGATCACCGCGCCGAACGGGATGGACACCAGCGCACTCGGCAGCAGGGAAACGCTTGCCACGAACCATGCCTGTTGCAGGAACTCACGCCACTGGAATGGCCGCTTGGGGATCAGTCTGAGCACGTCGAGCCCCAGCGCAAACAACCGGCCGGTCTCGCGGAACGCACCGATGCCGGGGAAGGAAAGCTGCTTGGTCATGACGCGCGACCGCCGGCGGTGCTGTGGTGTTTGCCATGGGAAGAGACGCCGTAGTGCTGCTGCTCCTCCGGGGAAAGCGACTCGATGATGCTCTGCTGCGCCTCGGGCGGCAGGCCGTGCAGGATCTGCATGACGCGGTCCTTGCGGCGGACCGCGCCCATCCGGGTCGGCACGCCGGGCGTCGGCTGCATCTGCGGCGGCACCCCGCTGACGTCCTCGACCCCGCCCGCGTGGTGACCGGCCTCGAACATCGCGCGCTCCGCGGCGAGCTGAGCCGAGTCCTTCTCCTCGCTCATGCCGATGGGGCCGTCCATCTTGCCGTTGAGGAACTGCTTGACGACCGGCTCCTCGCTGGTCAGCAGCACCTCGCGCGGACCGAACATGACCAGTTCCTTGCGGAAGAGCATGCCCAGGTTGTCCGGGACGGTGCGGGCGAGGTTGATGTTGTGCGTGACGATCAGGAACGTCGCGTCGATCTGCGCGTTGACGTCGAGGAAGAGCTGGGAGATGTAGGTGGTGCGGACCGGGTCGAGACCGGAGTCCGGCTCGTCGACCAGGATGATCTGCGGGTCCAGCACCAGCGCGCGGGCGAGACCGGCGCGTTTGCGCATACCGCCGGAGATCTCGCCGGGCAGCTTCTTGTCGGCGCCGTTGAGACCGGTCATCTCCAGCTTCTCGAGCACGATCCGGCGGACCTCGGTCTCCGACTTCTTCGTATGCTCCCGCAGAGGAAACGCCACGTTGTCGTAGAGGTTCATCGAACCGAACAACGCGCCGTCCTGAAAAAGGACACCAAAAAGCTTACGCACCTCATAGAGCTGATGCTCAGAACACGTCACGATGTCGACACCGTTGATCATGCACCGGCCGCGGTCCGGCTTCAGCAGACCGATCATCGACTTCAAGAAGACGGACTTACCGGTTCCGGACGGACCGAGCATCGCCGAAACCTCGCCCGGAGGCAGGGTCAGCGTGACGTCCCGCCAGATGGCCTGCCTACCGAAGGACTTCGAAAGACCTTCGATGACCACCTCAGCACCCATCATAACTCCTCGTCGAGTCGGAATGATGGGACTCTGTCTGCTCATGGAGGCGTTCGCCATGGTCAGGAGGGCCAACCATGGCCCCGGTAGGCCACCTGGGACCGCCGTTCGCCCTGGCCTCTTGTGGCGCCCGTCCCTGCCGCCTATCTCAGCCTTGGCCTACGTGACATCCGGCGGCGTAAGGCAAAGCCCAAGAACGAGCGACCATCCTCCCCCTTGCCGGAAGACGCGAGGATCCACGTCGGACGGGACGCGGCGCGATCATGTGACGCTGGGCGAGTCAGGTCAGATCGTTCTCGCCCCACACGGGGTTGTCGAGCAGGCCGTAGGCACCGGCGAGCCCTGCGGCCTCTACCCGGTTCGCGGCGCCGATCCGGTTCAGCAACGAAGCCACCATCCGCTTCGCGGTGCGTTCGGAGACCAACATCCGGTTCGCTATGTCGTTGGTCTCCAAGCCTTTGGCCAACAATGTCCAAAGCCGGAGATCTTGCGACCCGAGTGTGTCGAGCAGGGTCTCCGGCGGCTTTCTCGCAGTGGTCAGCAAGAGGTCCAGTAACTCGGCTTCGAGTACGCGAAAGCCCGCCGCCACCGTCAGCAGTGGCGCGACGAGCACCTCCGGATCGGCGGACTTGGTGAGATAACCGTCCGCGCCGGCCCGAAGAGCCTGTTCGGCGAGTTCGAGGTCATCCGAACCGGATAGTGCGAGCACCTTGGTAGCCGGAAGATGCCGCTTGATGTGACGGATGGCGGCTGTTCCACCCAGAGGTGGCATGGCGAGATCCACCAGCGCGAGGTCCGCACCACACGATTCGACCAGCGCGGACGCCTCCTCGACGTGGGTGGTGATCCCGCCGACCTCGAACCGGTCGCCGGCGCTGGTCGTCAGGAGCAAGGAAAGTCCTCTGGCGAACAATTCGTGGTCGTCCACGATCACCACAACCAAGCGCCGTTGAGTCACCGTCCTAGTGTTACACGACGGTTCCGAGGAATCCGCGTCAGCAGGAAACACGTCACACCCGAAGGACGGCCATCGTGACCACTACCAGAGCACCGGGCATCGCACGAGTGATGGTCTGCGTACGGTTCGCCGTCGTCGTGTCAGCCGGACTACTCCTAGTGATCGGCGGCAGTGAGGTACGACGGCATCTGCCCCTTATCGCCGGAGTGCTGGTGCTGGCGTTCTGCTACGCCGGCGCGGTCGCGATGAACCCCCGCTGGGAACTACACGGTGGGGGAGCGGCCTGGCTACTTACCGCGGCGGACTCCGCCTTGGCACTGCTCGCGGTCGCCTTCACCGGCGGAGCTCAAAGTCCCGCTGTGGCGATTCTCTTGCTCGTCGTGACCGCTGCCGCGATCCGGCTCCCTTTGGGACCGACAGTGCTCTTGGCGGCCACGCTCGCCATCGTCTACTTCGCCACCGCTGTCTTGGCCGATCCACAGTTCGCCAGCTGGGGCGAACGGACTCGACAAGGCGCGTGGTGGGCCGGCTACCTCGTCCTGGTCGGGGTGCTCGGAGCCAGTCTTTCGCGGCTAGTCGAACAGGAGAGGGAAGCCGGGATCGCCGCACGAGTGGAGGCGATGGCCGAACATACCGCCGCGGAAGAGGAACGCGATCTGCGGCAACGGCTTCTGGAGTCCTATCAGTCCCAGCAGGATGGACTGGCCGTCCTTTTGCACGAGTTCCGCACCCCGGTGACCTCCCTTCGAGCGCTCGCATACGGGTTGGCGACTCCCCATGGCATGGTCTCCCAATCGGATCGAGAAGCCAGCACTCGCCTGGTCGCCGAACATGCGAACCATTTGTCCGAAATGCTCGACGCACTCGCGGACGTCGCCGCGAGCCGCCGCCCCACATTCAGCACCGGCCGCGTCAGCGCCGTCGAACTGCGTGGACTTGTGCTCGCCTCCGCGGACGCCGCCGGCCTTCGGCCACCACGGCTCCTGCTCGCATTCGACGACGAAGCGCGTACGATCACCACCGACACCCAGCGTCTCCGACGCGTATTGACGAATTTGCTGGAAAACGCCGCCCGCCATGGCGAAGGAAAGCCGGTGCTCGTCGAAGCCGCCGTACGGGACGGACGGCTGCGGGTCCGCGTACTCGACCGGGGCCCCGGTATCGAGGCGGCGAACCTCGAAAAGCTCACGGGCAAGTTCACCTCGACCGGTTCGAATCGCGGCACTGCCGGGCTCGGCCTTTGGATCGTCGAGCAGATAGTACAGGCACTCGGCGGCTGGCTCGACTTCCGACAACGACAAGGCGGCGGGTTGATCGCCACGATCGACATTCCTGTGAGCTGACGCCGTCAGGCGTCCGCGATGAAGTGCGGCGGCCCGGCCGCCGACCTCCGGTGAACTGGCACGACCGGGCCAGAACTGGCGCGCACGGACCGTGCACGGAGGGGCGCGCCCAGGTGATCCTGTCCTCCCCGCACGCCTCGCGGACAACGTCGTTCACGACCGTCAGGAGCTTTCATGCCTCTCACTCGCAGTATCGAACACGGGAACCGGACCGGTTTCGGCAGTCTTTCCCAGGGCGGACTCCGTCTTGACTCATTCCCGATGAAACTGTTCCGTAAGGGAAACAAGAAGTTCTGGAATCCGGATGACATCGACCTCGCCCAGGACGCGGCGGATTTCGCCGCCCTTACCGCGGAAGAGCAGAGGATGACCTGCGTGCTCGCCGCGAATTTCATGGCAGGCGAAGAATCGGTGACCCAAGATCTGCAGCCGTTCATGAACGCGATGGCCGCGGAAGGCAGGCTCGGCGACGAGACTTATCTGACTCAGTTCACCTTCGAAGAAGGCAAGCACATGCAGGCCTTCCGAATGTGGTTCGACGCGGTCGGAGTCACGGACGACCTGCACTCGTTCACCGAGAACGGCGAGGCCTACCGCAAGATCTTCATGGAAGAACTGCCTGACTCTCTCTACACCCTCACCAGCGACACCTCGCCCGCCGCCCAGATCCGCGCTTCGGTCACGTACAACCACGTCGTCGAGGGTTGTCTCGCGCTCACCGGCTACTTCGCCTGGGCGAAGATCTGCCAGAGCCGCGGAATCCTGCCAGGCATCCGACAGATCATCAAGTACATCGGAGACGACGAGCGGCGCCACATGGCTTGGGGCACCTTCACGTGCCGTCGCCATGTTGCTGCCGACGATGCCAACTGGGCGGTGGTGACGGGCAGGATGGAAGAGCTCCTGCCGCACGCCGTCAGCCTGATCACCGAGATGCTCTCGCCATTCGGCGATGATGCCCCCTTCGGGATCAGCGTTCAGACGTTGGCCGAATACGCCGTGGACAAGGTCACTCGCCGACTCGAGTCGATTGAAAGCGCCCGGGGCCGCCCGGTGGAGGAGATCGACGACGACTACTCGCCGATGAATCTTGAGGACAAGTTCGCAGAAGAGGACCGAGTGCAGGTCGAGACCGCCATCGGGATGGCCGGGTGAGGTCGTCCGTCCGGGCCGACGTCCTGCTGGTGGGCGCCGGACCGGTAGGTCTGTTCGGTGCATACTACGCGGGATTTCGCGGGTTGAGCGTGGCCGTGATGGACTCACTTCCGCAGGTCGGCGGCCAAGTGAGCGCTCTGTATCCACAAAAGGAAATTTACGACATAGCTGGTTTCCCGCGAGTGCGGGGACAGGACCTCATCGACCGGCTGGTCGAGCAGGCAGCACCATTCGAACCCGAGTACCTGCTCGGTCATCGCGCCACGAAGCTGGAGAATCGCGACGGCCTGCTATCAGTGACGAGCGACGAAGGAGTCGAGGTTCAGGCAGGTGCGGTGATCCTGACCGCGGGTGTCGGTGCCGCCACGCCGCGGCCGCTCCCCTGCGGGGAAGCATTTCTCGGACGTGGCCTGCACTACTTCGTACCTGATTTGGACGAATTCCTTGACCGGGACGTCGTCGTGGTCGGCGGTGGCGATTCGGCGGTCGACTGGGCCTTGGCAGCCACTGGAAGGGCACGCCGCGTACGGCTCGTTCACCGCCGGCAGAGCTTTCGCGCACACGAGTATTCGGTCGCGCGGCTGCACGATTCCAGCTGCGAGCTCGTCTTGGGTTCGCAAGTGGCCGCGTTGCACGGCAACGAACGGGTGCACGCCGCCGAACTCGACTCGGGGACGATGCTCAGCGCGGACATGGTGGTCGCCGCTCTCGGCTTCAAACTCCAGCTCGGGCCCATCGCGACCTGGGGACTGAATCTGCGTGACCGTTCGGTCGTGGTCGACACGGCCATGGCCACCAACCTGCCCCGGGTCTACGCGGCGGGCGATATCGCCACCCACGATGGCAAGGTCAAACTGATCACGGTCGGCTTCGGCGAGGTCGCGACCGCAGTGAATCACGCGGCGGCCGAGCTACGTCCGGACGCGGGACTGGCGCCAGGGCATTCGTCCGATGCTCCGCACCGACAGGTCACGACCCAGTAAGGAGAACCTCATGGCATTCGTGATCGGCGAACCATGCATCGATGAGATGGACAAATCCTGCATCGAAGAATGTCCCGTGGATTGCATCTACGAGGGCGGACGAATGCTTTATATCCATCCCAGCGAATGCATTGATTGCGGCGCCTGCGAAGCGGTCTGCCCAGTGGAGGCAATCCGCCCCGCGCAGCGCGTCGACGACCAATGGCGGCCATTCCAAGAGACCAGCAATCTCGTTTTTGCCGAGCTCGGCTCTCCTGGCGGCTCGTTCAATGTGAATGAAAAGCTGGCCGACCCGCCTTTCGTCGCAGAATTCGAAAAGTGCGACTGATGTCCACCATCGATTCTACTAATGCGGTACTCAGCGAGGCCGAGGCGCAGGCCGTGCGACGGGGAGTACCCGACCCAGGCATCCCACTCGCGCGTATCTCGCTTCCCACCGCCGCGCTGTTCTTCGCGTCACTGGCACTATGGATATTCGCCACCTGGTTGGCGCTCGGCACGGATACCTCGGCCTGGGCGACCATTCCGTTGCACTCTGCCGTCACTTTCACCATGTTCACGGTACTCCACGAAGCCACGCACCACGCGGCCGGCCGTTGGACTTGGGCCAACGAGGTCCTCGGCAGGCTATCCCTGCCGTTCGTCGCCGGCTATGTGAGTTTCGGAGCGATACGCTATATCCACATCGAACACCACCGGAATACCAATGAGGCCATCGACGTCGACCCGGACGCATGGACGAGTCACGGCCCGTGGTGGCAATTACCCTACCGCTGGCTGACCATCGACGGTTGGTACGTCCGATTCTACGTGCCCCGAATGAGGCATCGACCACGAGGCGAAGTCCTCGAAACTCTCGCATTGGCCACGCTCGCCGCAGTGCTCGTCACTTTCACGATAGCCTCCGGCCACCTTTGGGAACTCGCGGTCATCTATCTGATCCCGCAGCGAATCGGGCTGGCGGTACTCGCCTGGTGGTTCGATTGGCTGCCACATCACGGGCTGCCGGAGACCGCCGCACAAAATCGCTTCCGAGCCACCCGGCTGCGAGTCGGCATGGAGTGGCTTCTGACTCCGATAATGCTTTACCAGAATTACCACCTGGTGCACCACCTGCACCCTGCCATCCCTTTCTATCGTTACGTTCTGGCCTGGCGTCGAAACCAGGAGGATTATCTCAGCCGAAACGTGCCGATTCTCACCGCCTGGGGTCGCGAGTTGAGCGCGTCGGAATACCGCGCCTGGAGGAGAATAACCAGCGAGGCCACAACAGATCCGGTTGCCCGGCCGGCGTTCCATCCACTGACGGTCTCCGAAGTTCGCCGGCTGACACCCGACAGTGTGTCAATAAGTTTTGACATACCAGACTCACTGCGCGACGACTTTCGATTCAAGCCGGGTCAGCACATCACGTTACGTCGAGTTGACGACGGGGTGGAGGTACGGCGTACCTATTCGATTTGCACGTCCGCAACCTCGAACCTGATCCGCATCGCAGTGAAACGCATAGGCGCGTTCTCCACACTGCTTAACGACGATACCAAGGCCGGCGACGTCATCGACGTACTGCCACCCGCGGGCAGGTTCGTCTTGAATCCCGTTTCCGGCAAAGCGAAGCACTATGCCGGAATCGCGGCAGGCAGCGGTATCACCCCCATTATTTCAATGGCCAGTACCGCACTTTCAATGCATCAGCACAATCGGTTCACACTTCTCTACGGTAACCGGACAGCTGAAACCACGATGTTCCGCGACGAACTCACGATGCTCGCCAGGCAGTTCGAGGGTCGTTTGCAAATAATCCACTTCAACACTGGCGAGCAGACGGAATTCCAGCCAGGGTCAGGATTCGAACGTCGCGTGGACAGCCGGATCAACCCGGCGCACATCAGCGAGCTCATGGCGGGTCCATTGGCTCCCCACGAAATCGATTCATGGTACCTCTGCGGGCCACCAGCACTCGTCAAGGAAACCCGGGAACTCCTGATCGCCCGGCAGGTACCGGCCAAGAGTATCCATTTCGAACTTTTCCATACAGAACCCGCCGAGCCCACCAACTCCGAGCACGTTCCCGCGACAATCACCGCGACAGTGGGCGGCGATGTCACCAGCGTAGACAGCGATGGGCACGAGTCGGTTCTGGAGGCATTGGTGCGCGCGGGCGCGAACGCACCTTACGCCTGCATGGGTGGCGCCTGTGGAACCTGCCGAGCCAAGGTCATCCGCGGTTCCGGCCGAATGGAACTGAATTACGCCCTGAGCGACGAGGAGCTCGCGGCGGGGTATTTGCTCACCTGCCAGACCAGGCCGGTGACGGAACGTCTCGACGTCGACTACGACGCCTGACCCTTCTCACTACAGGAATCACAATGACCAGCGAATACGACGTCCTGGTGATCGGCTCCGGCTTCGGCGGGTCGGTCACCGCATTGCGCCTCACCGAAAAAGGGTACCGCGTCGGAGTTCTGGAAGCCGGGCGGCGATTCGACGAGGACAGCCTGCCAAAGACCTCGTGGGACTTACGCAACTTCCTCTGGGCCCCCAGGCTCGGTTGTTACGGCCTGCAGCGCATCTCACTGCTGCGCGATGTGGTAGTACTCGCGGCAGCCGGGGTCGGCGGCGGCTCCCTGTTGTACGCGAACACTTTGTACGAGCCCGCGTCCGACTCGTTCTACGAAGACCCGCAATGGCGTGACATCACCGACTGGCGTGCCGAACTCGCGCCGTTCTATGATCAAGCGAAACGGATGCTCGGTGTTGTACGCAATCCGTTGCACACACCGGCGGATACCGTGATGCGGGCGGTCGCCGAAGGCATGGGTGTCGGGAACACCTACCGGCCGGCCCCGGTGGGGGTGTTCTTCGGCCCCGACGGGACACCACCCGGAACCACCGTACCGGACCCGTTCTTCGGCGGCGCCGGGCCGGAGCGCGGCACCTGCACAGAGTGTGGATCCTGCATGACCGGCTGCCGATACAACGCCAAGAACACCTTACCCAAAAACTATCTCCACTTGGCAGAGCAAGCCGGCGCTCGAGTGCACCCCTTGACGACAGTCACCTCCGTACGGCCCTTGCCGGGGAGCGGATACGCTGTGGACACGGTCAAGACGGGCAAATCGACCAAAGCCAAACAGATTCGCACCTTCGTTGCCAAAGAAGTGGTTTTCGCTGCGGGTACTTATAACACACAGAAGCTTCTTCACCGGCTCAAGGACGAGGGCACGCTCCCTAATATCTCGAGTCGACTCGGCACACTGACACGTACGAATTCCGAATCCATCCTCAGCGCCAAATCACGACAAGCCGGCGCCGACTACAGCAGCGGAATCGCGATCACGTCTTCTTTCCATCCAGACGAGAACACTCACATTGAGCCGGTACGTTACGGCAAGGGCAGCAACGCGATGGCACTTCTGCAGACCGCGTTGACCGACGGCGGCGGCCGCCTCCCCCGCTGGTTGCGATGGCTCAAGGAGATCGTAACGAATCCCAGGCACCTGTCCTGGCACCTCTGGCCGCGACGCTGGTCGGAGAAATCCATTATTCTCCTCGTTATGCAGTCCTTGGACAATTCGATCACGGTCGTTGGCCGGAAAGGTATCTTCGGACGACACAAGCTCACCTCCAAACAAGGTCATGGTGAACCCAACCCGACATGGATTCCGGCGGCGAACGACGCAGCGCGGCGGACCGCCGCGAAGATCAATGGCATCGCGGGCGGTACGGTGGGTGAAATCGCCAATATTCCGTTGACGGCACACTTCATCGGCGGATGTCCGATCGGAGAATCGGCGGAACGCGGTGTCATCGATCCATGGCACAGGCTCTACGGTCACCCCGGCCTGCACGTCATCGACGGATCCGCCGTTTCCGCGAACCTCGGCGTCAATCCCTCCTTGACCATCACCGCCCAGGCCGAACGGGCACTGGCCTTCTGGCCCAACAAGGGTGGCGCCGATCCACGGCCGGGACTCGGTGAGCGTTACCGAAGGCTCCGGCCGATCACACCGTCGGCACCGGCCGTTCCCGCGAACGCACCCGGGGCCTTACGGTTGCCGATCGTCCAGATTCGCAACGGCAGGTGAGCACGACCCCATCACCCGTTTCCCCGGTACCCCACTACGCGAGAATCGTCGGCCGCGCGGCGGCCAGAGGGACTGGCGACGGCTCAGGGACCTGGAGAAGCGAGAAATTCGGCTGAAGCTGAAACTGGCGCGGACGCCGGCCGCTCAAGCGGTCGGCGTCACCCTGACTTTCTCGCAAGAAATCGCGATCCCCGACGACACCATCGCGTCACAGGTGAATGTCACCCCTCGTCGGAGGCGGCCTGCACGCCCTCCAGTCAAGGCCCGGGACCGCATAGGGATCAGAAACACCGCGCCCGTTCAAGCACCTCGGCCGATTTCAGCAGCCGACGCGACAGCTGGGTCTCCGCGCACACCTTCCGGCACTTCTCCGGCAGCCGAGGCGAGCGCCGATTTCAGTTCGGTCGACGGACGCGCGGCTTCGCGAAGCGAGCTCAACACAGAGGCCGCGACCTCATCGAAAATCGGCGTCGCCTCTCCGCTGATGTTTTTCGCGGCATCTGAGTACATAGTCAATCCCGTTGTCGCAGCATGAGCTCGATACGTCCACACTATATGCTCCTGCGACACTCCCGATCAGGTGAATGTCCGCTTGGTTCGACGATGCCGGCCATTGCCATAAGGCTTCTCACGACGTGCGGGTTCAACACGGAAACCGGCACCCGGCCAGCCGTGCCTGACACTTGCGACTCGTCGGACCTGACACCGCCAAAATGGCGATCCAGTGCGACATACGGGACCGTCGAAGTTTTCCGGACGACCGCGAACTTGCCGAAAGGACCGCAGATCCTACCGGTGGAGACAATGCATCAACGATGAACTCGAACACGCCCCGAATACTTGATTCGACAGGCCGTCCGGTAATTCCGGCGAGCACGGTGACGGAGACGAAATCGTGAAGGTGTCCGCAGCAGGCCGCAGATCTCTCAGCTCCTCCGGAGCCAGCACCAGACCGGCCCCGCACGATTTCGGCGCGACCGAGCATCTCCTTACCAGCGCCCGAGAACCCGAGCGCCGGGAAAGCCGCCATCGACTCCGCCGATCGGAGTCCGTGATCTGGGGCGACGCCAACCTGTCCGGGCGACGGGGAAACTCAGTCAGCCTGTAGCCTCCGTTTGCTTCCCGCCGACGGATCGAGCCGCCAGGGACCGGGCGACCCTCCTGTCGTCGTGCATCTGACGAACAAGCTCGTCGACCGAGCCGAACTTGCGCATACCACGGATGAACGACAGGAAGTGCACCGTGAGCTCCCGGCCGTACAGGTCACCGGCGAAATCCAGGAGATGTGCCTCTACTGTCCGCTCCGTGCCATCGAAAGTAGGGTTGGTGCCCACCGAAATGGCGGCGGCGAAGCTGGCCCTGCCGTCGATGGGCTCGCCTGTGTCGCACAATCCGGCGTAGACGCCGTCCGGCGGCAATGCCACCGACGCGGGGCTATGGTGCACGTTGGCGGTGGGGAACCCCAGCTTCCGGCCGCGCTGCGCCCCGATGACGACGACACCGCTGACCGTGCACAATACGTGCTCATTCATGTCGGCTCCCCGGGTCACTGGGCGATTCCGCCGTTCTCGTCGAGGATCAGCTTCGGATCGTGCCCCATCCGATCCCGCTTGGTCTCCAGGTAACGGATGTTCTGCGGGTTCGCCTGCACCGGCAGCGGCACCTGACCGAGAACCTGCAGTCCGTACCCTTCCAGCCCTTCGCGTTTGGCGGGATTGTTGGTCAGCAGGCGCACGGAATGGATCCCGAGGTCGCCGAGTATCTGGGCCCCGATGCCGTAGTCGCGGGAGTCCGAAGGCAGCCCGAGCTCCAGATTGGCGTCGACGGTGTCCGCCCCCAGCTCCTGCAGTTGATAGGCCTGCAGTTTGCGTAGGAGTCCTATCCCCCGGCCCTCGTGTCCCCGCAAGTACAGGACGACACCTCGGCCCTCCCGCGCGACGGAGGACAGGGCGGCGGTCAGCTGGGACCCGCAGTCGCAACGCATCGACTGGAAGACGTCACCGGTGAGGCACTCGGAATGCACACGGACGAGCACATCCTCGCCGTCGGACAAGTCGCCGAAGACGAATGCGATATGCGCACGCTCATCGAGGAGGGACGAATAGCCGATCGCGGTGAACCGCCCAGCCGGCAAAGGGAGACGGGCCGAGGCACCACGGAGGACCAGTTTCTCGACCCGCCACCGGTAGGCGATCAGATCGGCGATCGAGATCATCCTGAGGTCGTGTTCTTCCGCGAAGCGCTTCAGCTCCGGGCCGCGGGCCATTTCCACCGGGTTGTCCTCGCTGGTGATCTCGCACAGCGCCGCCGCCGGGGCGAGACCCGCGAGCATCGCCAGGTCGATGGCCGCCTCGGTATGCCCCGGCCGGCGTAACACCCCGCCGGGCCTGGCCCGCAACGGGACGACGTGACCGGGCCGGGCGAAGTCGCCGCTGCCGGACGCCGGGTCAGCCAGGCCGCGAATGGTCTTCGCCCGGTCGCTCGCCGAAATTCCGGTCGAGATCCCGTGCTTCGCGTCGACCGTGACCGCATAGGCCGTCCCCCGCCGGTCCTGGTTGGTGGTGACCATCGGCGGCAGGTCGAGGCGGTCCGCGTCCTCTTCCGTCAGCGACACGCAGATATATCCGGACGTGTGGCGAACGGTGAACGCGACCAGCTCGGCGGTGGCGAACTGGGCGGCGAAGATCAGGTCGCCTTCGTTCTCGCGGTCTTCGTCGTCGACCACGATCACCGGTCGCCCGGCGGCGAAATCGGCTATCGCCGCTTCGACCGCGGCTGGTCCGTTCACGACTTCCCCCCTTCCGTGGGTCGGCACACGTGTCACAGCGGGTCCGCGATTCGTCAGCCGCGACGCTCCGGAAGGCCGGACAGCGCCTGACTGGGCCCGTCCGAACGATGTCAAGGACATTCAGATCACCAGCTCACGAAACTTGCTGCTGTGGAAGACGAGAGGCGAGACACCGTCGAAGGCTTCGAACGAGCCCACCCGGAAAAGAATGATGTCGTGATCACCACCGGGCAGGATGTCCTCGATCGAGCAATCCAGCCAGAGTGCGGCGTCGGTGATGAAGACCGCGCCCTCGTCGGACGCCGTCCACCCGACTTCGTTGAAACGCGAGTCCGTCTTCGACGCGAGAACCCGCGCGAGCGGGCCCTGGTGCACTGCGAGCACGCTGACCCCGATGCGACGGCACTCGCGCAACAGTGGCCACGATGTCGACGTCTTGGCGACGCACACCGAGACCAGAGGCGGGTCCAGCGAGACGGAGGTGAAGGAACTGGCCGCCAGGCCGTGGGGCCGAGCGCCGTCGACAAGGGCCGCGACAGCCGTCACGCCGCTCGGAAACGCGGAGAAGGCTGTCCGAAGCGCCTGTGATTCGGTCAAGTTGAGCCACCTCTTCCTGAATAGGGGTCCCTACAGCTCCGTACCTCGATGTTGCTGCGTGGTTCGCGGCGAGCCACTACCCGACAGGGTTCACTCGGCTTCCAGCGTTTACGGCCGCGGGATGTAGACGAGCTTCTTGTTGATGAATTCCTCGATGCCCAGCGGACCGAGCTCGCGACCGAACCCAGATCGCTTCGTGCCACCGAAGGGCAGCTCAGGCGAGGTTCCTTGCGCGCTGTTGATCCAGACCATGCCGGTGTCGAGCCGGGCGGCGACCTGCCGCGCGGTGTCGAGATCCTTGCTGAACACGGCGCCGCCGAGCCCGTAGGGCGTGGAGTTCGCGAGCTCCACCGCGGCGGCGGCGTCCGGGACCCGGTAGATCACGGCGGCCGGCCCGAAGAGTTCCTCGGCGTAGGCCCGCATTCCCGGCTTGACATCGGTGAGCACGGTCGGCTCGACGAACGCGCCAGGCCCTTCGACGCGACGACCACCCGTGTGGACCGTCGCACCCCGGTCCACGGCATCCTGGATCTGCTCGAGGAGGGAGTCGGCCGCCTGGACCGACGACAACGGGCCGAGGTCGGTGCCGTCCTCACGGGGGTCGCCGACCACCAGCGACTTCATCTTGGCGGCGAACCGGGTGACGAACTCGTCGTACAGCTGGTCGACGACGATCATGCGCTTGGCCGCGTTGCACATCTGGCCGGCGTTGTACACACGCGCGCCGACAGCGGCGTCCACGGTCGCGTCGAGGTCGTCGGTGTCGAGGACGATGAAGGCGTCCGAGCCGCCGAGTTCGAGGATGACCTTCTTCAGGTTCTTCCCAGCGGCCTCGGCGACCGCGGAACCGGCCCGCTCGCTGCCGGTGACCGAGACGCCCGCGATCCGCGGGTCGGCGATGAGCTGGTGGATCTGCTCGTTGGTCGCGAAGATCGTGCTGTACGCGTCGCGTGGGATACCGGCGTCGTAGAAGATCTCCGCCAGCGCCAGCGCGGACTCAGGGCACTGCGGGGCCGGCTTGAGCAGCACGCAGTTACCCGCGACCAGGTTGGGGCCCGCGAAACGGGCGATCTGGTAGTAGGGGAAGTTCCACGGCATGATCCCGAGCAGTGTGCCGACCGGTTCTTTGCGGATCACCGCCTCACCGCCGGCGTAGGCCTCGATCGCCGCGTCGGCAAGAAACGTCTCGCTGTTCTCGGCGTAGTACTTGAAGATCGACGCGGTCAAGGAGACCTCGTCACGGGCCTCCCGGATCGGTTTGCCCATCTCACGCACGAGGATCTCGGCGAGCTCGTCACGCCGTTCGAGGAACGTGTCACCGATGCGGTTCAGCGCTTCCGCGCGGCGTTGCCGCTGTGAGATGTCCCACGCCCCATACGCGCTGTGAGCCGCGGTGAGCAATTTTTCCAGCCCCGCGTCCGTATGCGCTTCATACTCGCGCTCCACGCCACCGGTGAGCGGATTGGTCACCCTGTACATGCGTTGCCGCCTTTCATTCGCGTCTGCTTTTCCGCTCGGAGAGAGGTCATTGGCCTTCGGCCGCGCCGGATTCGATACGCGCGGCGAAGGCGGTCGCGGCGGACGCGAACCGCAACTGCCGGGCGGCCGCGTAGGCGGGCGAGGAGTACCAGTCCTTCGCCGCCTCAGTGCTCGGAAACTTCAGGAGCACCAGCCGTTCGAACGGAATGTCACCTTCGACCGCGGCCACCGCATCGCTGGTGAAGACGACTTCGACACCGGTACCGGCCAGGCTGTCGACAGCCTTGGCGAGATAATCCTGGTGCGTGTCTTCGTCGGTGACAGTCAGGGCGAACAGCATGTATGCCGGTTGCGTCATCATGAACTCCACTTCCTGTGAGGTGGGAACCAGGCCACTGGGACTAGGGGATCGGCGCGTAGACGACCGAGATATTGCCCGCGGGGTCCGCGACTACCGCACGAATCTCATGCGGTCCCTCTTCCGGCTGCCTCACGACAGTGCCACCGGCCTGCTGGACAGCCTCGAGAACGCTGTGCACGTCGGCGACTTTGAACGAAGCGGCGACCCTGCCGGAGGTGACATCCTCCTCCGGCGAAACCAGAGCCAGGGTTGTCGAACCGCCGTCGAGCGCGACGAAACGGTCACCGTCGGCGAATTTGACGGCCAGGCCGAGCGCGATGGTGTAGAACTCGCGCATGCGCCGCATGTCCGAGGTCGGCACGAGAACGTTGCCGATACGAACTGCGTCACCAGGGTTTTGAGGGCTCATAGTGCTCCGTTCAAGAAGTCGGATGAGTGGTCGGTCACGATGTCGGAGTCACCAGCCGACAGCGGCGGCACCGTGCGTCGGCTCTCCGGAGAGGAAGGTCGCGGCGACTTCGACGGAGCCGATCGCGCTGGAGTCGACGGTGGTCACGTCGTCGCCGAGCAGCACGAAATCGGCGAACTTGCCCGTTTCGATGGTTCCCCTGACGTCCTCCTCGCCGGCGATCCACGCGCCGTCGACGGTGTAGGAACGCAGGGCGGTCAGCGCGTCGACACGTTCGCCGGGACCCACCTCGTTGCCCGCGTCGGTCACCCGTTCGACCATGGACTGGATGCACCGCAGCGGGGCGCCGGTGGCGACCGGACGGTCCGAGCTTCCAGGCACCCGCAGTCCCGCGGCAAGGAAGGAGGCGTGCCGGTACAGCATGTGCGAGCGCTCCTGCCCGACGGCGGCGAGCATCGTCTCGCCCAGGTCGTGCACGAAGTGCGCCTGGGGCATCGGGGTCACGCCGAGTTCAGCCATTCTTCGCAACTGCCGGTCGTGGGTGAACGCGGCGTGCTCGATCCGGTGCCGCGCGGCGGGGCGGGGCTTGATCCGCTGCGCCTCGGCGAAGGTGTCGAGCGTGTGGTCGATCGCCTTGTCGCCGATGGCGTGCGCGGCGATCCGCCAGCCCGCTCGATGCGCCTGCAGCATGCGGGCACGCATAAGCTCGGGATCATCCTGGAAGTAGCCGTGACCAGGGTGGTCGCAGAACGCGTCGTGCATATGGGCCGTACGGCTGGCCATACCACCGTCGACCCAGATCTTCATGGGGCCGAGCCGCAGCCGGTCGTCGCCGAAGCCGGTACAGATGCCCAGATCGAGACCGAACTCCACATCGTCGTCCGCGTGGGCGTGCAGATCGTGCAACGCGTCGACGGTGGGCATGAGCTGCGCTCGCACCGTCAGCGTTCCGTCAGCCAGTGCCTTGGCGTACGCCTGTAGCTCGATCGGGGACTTGCCGATCCATCCGGCGCCGATACCGGCCTCGGTGACGTGGGTCAGTCCTTCAGCGGCGTAGATCCGCGATGCCTCGCCGAGAGCCCCGCTCAGCCGGTCGACGGAGTACGGGGTGACGAGGCCGACGACGAGATTCTGGGCCCGTTCCTCCAGCAGGCCGGTGAACCTACCGTGCTCGTCGCGGGCCGCGACCCCTCCGACTGGAACGGTGGCTGTCCCGTCGAGCAGACCGATACGCTCGAGAACGGCCGAGTTGACGAACGCCATGTGGCCAGAACCGTGCTTGAGCCAGACGGGACGGCCGTCCGCGACCTTGTCGAGGACGAACCGGTCCGGATGCCCGCCCAGACGTTCATGGTAGTAGCCACTGCCCAGGATGAACTCTCCCGGTGGGGTGATCTTGGCGCGCTCGCCGACCATTTCGTACAGCTCGTCAAGGCTGGTCGCGGCGAGAAGATCGATCTCGCTGAGCGCGAGTCCGTACCATGCCATGTGATTGTGCCCGTCGCTGAAGCCCGGAACCATTACCGCGCCCTGTGCGTCCACGGTCCTGCTGGCACGTAATCCGGAGGTGTCGCCGACAGCGACGAAGCGTCCGTGGAGCACTGCCACCGCGCCGGACACCGTGTTATGAGCGTCGAGGGTGAGCACTCGCGCGTTGCGGACGATGAGGTCGACGTCCATGATCTCCTAACCTCGTGTTCTGGGGGTGGGGTCACCCGGCCGACGCAGGACCAAGAACGAGTGTGCCGAAGCCGGTGGCACTTCCCCGCTTTCGGCGGCAACCGGGCAAGAGGGATCGACAAATCCGGATAAACCTTGCTCCGGCTTGTACCCCGCACCGCTGACGACGCGGACTCGTGCCGCGAATGGCCCGGAGGGGAACCACTTCGGTGCCCCTCCGGGCCATTCGCGCAAACCGAGCCGAGAAGGCCTCAGAGCATGAATTGCTTGACCGGAACTCCCATGTGCTCGTACTCGTTTTCCGGGATCGCCGAGGGGTTGTTGATCGCCGGGAAGACGTACTTGCCGAACATCTCGATGCTGCGCATGTTCGCGGCGTGGCCGTAGTTGTCGATCTTGAGAATGACCTCGTCGATACCCAGTTCCCGGTACCTCTTGATCTTTTCGATGACCTCGTCAGGCGTGCCGACCAAGATCGTCGGGCTCGACTCGATAAGGTAATCGATGTCGTCCTTGTGGGGAAGGAGGTCAAGCATCTTCATGGCATAGCTGTAGGAACTGCCACCCGCGGCGGCCTCGCCCTTCGCGACCGCGGTGTAGAGCTCGGCCACGTGCACGAACAGGCCCTGAATCGTGCTGCGAGCCTCCTCGATGGCCTTCTCACGCGTCTCGGCCACGTGTGCGGGGAACGTGAGGAAGGCGCGAGCCGGGTTCGGCTTCCACAAGCCACCAATGGGCTTCGCCTCCTTGAAGCCTTCCTTGTGCGCCTCGACGCACTTCTCCAGATACTCCCAGCCGAACCACGTCTCCAGCGTCATGGTCCCGATGCCCAGGGTGCCGGCGAGGTGGTGTGACTCGAAGCTCGTCGCCGCGACGTACACCGGCGGGGGTTCGATCGAGTACGGCCGAGGCGAGATGTAGCACTCGTCGATGTCGTAGAACTTGCCCTTGTACTTGAAGGGCACCTGCTGCATAGCCATCATCGACGCTTCCAGCGTCTCCAGCCATTCATCCCGGGTCGTCGTCGGGTCGACCCCGAAGGCGTTGAGATACGCGACGTTGTTCGAGCGGGCGGTGCCCACCTCCAGCCGGCCGTTGGTGAGGATATCCAAAGTGGCCAGCCGCTCCGCGATGCGGATCGGGTGGTTGAATTTCAGCATAACGACGGACATCGGGCGGATCTTCATCCGCGACGTCAGCGCGGCAACCGCGCCGTAGAGGGTTTCCGGAGCGGAGACCGTGTACGCGGTCGGCACCATGTGCTGTTCCGACGTTCCCCAGAAGTCGAAGCCCATTTCCTCCGCGAACAGGGCCTCTTTGATGATTTCGTGGTACCTTACGTGGTGCGTGGTGCCCTTCGCGACTTCGGCCTCTGTGATTAGCCCGAACTTCATACCTAAACCTTTCGCATGGAACCTGCGCCTGGAAATACAGGAAAATAGGGCAGCATTCACCGCCCGCAACGAGTAACGACTTTCACCGCGAGCGGATAACCCGAGCGAAATAGATGTGAAGATGCATCGCTGCCCAGAACAAGGGTCGCGATGAGCTCCCTAGAACAGGTGCGTCAGATCGACGTGGCGAGATTCGTGCAGGCTTACAAGCCTCCAGACGCCGTCACGCTTGCGTGCACCGAGCGTCGCACGCAGGACGCCCACCAACGGCTCCTTCGCGCCGACGAGTTCGATATGTGTCGCCAGCTTGAGGTAGACCGTCGCCGCGTCGTCGTCGACAGCGACCTTCTCGTCGAGCACCCGCCACTCCGGAATGGACGACACGATACCCGGGATATTGTCCCAGTAGGCGTCGATTTCGCCCCAAGTGTACATCGGCGACTCGGTTTCCTCGGATTGATAGATCAAGCCTTGGAACTCCTGGTCGAACAGCTTTTTCATACCAGACACGTCGAGCGACTGGAACGCGGTGCACCAGCTCTTGTATAGCTCGACCACCTCTTTTTGATCGTTCGCCGACATTCGTTCTCTCCTTCCCGGTTACCCGCAATTCACCATCCGCCAAAAAGGTTAAGACGTACGTCACGTCGGCGCATAGGTGCGCATGCATCAAATTTTCCGGCCCAGGCGAGCTCGACGTTGTGCACTTGCACACAGTTGAGCGAAGCGGCCCTGATGTGATGGGCTCGCACCGTGACATCGAGGTGGCAACAGCTGATCGCGCAGGTACGCTCGAACCTTCCGCTGCTCGTGGATGACTTCATGGACCGAGTGATGGCGCTGGAGGCCTATCGCGATGGGAGCGTCTCGCTGACAGACGTCCGTGCCGACGCCACC
This sequence comes from Amycolatopsis sp. PSD-21, assembly GCF_055561455.1. Lineage (NCBI taxonomy): Bacteria > Bacillati > Actinomycetota > Actinomycetes > Pseudonocardiales > Pseudonocardiaceae > Amycolatopsis > Amycolatopsis sp. PSD-21. Next base: position 8,630,784 of record NZ_CM145712.1, read on the forward strand.
GAAGCGTTCAGCTACTTGTTGGGCCAGCTGGCGGATCCGGCCGACCGGATGTGCGGGGCGGACGCGATCCGGGCGGGCAGGCGGCTCGGACAGGGCAGGGCGCGCGTCGGCGTTCCTCTCAGCGATCTGTTGACCGCGGTGAGGCTCGACTTCCACGTGCTGTGGGCGAGCATCCGGCGCCACGCGGAAGCCGCTGACCTAGCCTTGCTCATCGATGGCGTCGAGACGATCTGGGGGGTAGTCGAGGGCTATTCCTCTGACGTCCAAATCGGCTACCTCGAAGAGCTGTCGAGGATGACCGACAAACGCCTCAGCGATCGATCTCGCTTGCTGACAGCGGTGATCGAGCGGGGCGAACGGTCCACCAAGGTGATCCAGGAGCTCGGCGAGGCACTCGAGGTTCCGATCGACGGGCAGTTCGTGGCGGTCGCGACCGAAATCGCACGCGACCACGAGCTCCGCCAGGTCGCCACTCAGCTGGTCGCGTCCGGTAACAAGGCGTGCATCTACGTCGGCGAACAGCACAGCCTGCTGGTCACGGATTGGCGAAGCGAAGACACGGACCCGTTGCGGAAGCTCCTCAAGCACACCTCTGCCGCCATCGGGCCGGTGGTCGGCGGGCTGGCCGAACTCGCGCGCACTTGCAAACTCGCCGTCGAGCTGTACGAGTGCAGCCGCTCCACTGTTCGTTCCTGGCCAGTGGAACTCAAGGACGTCTGGATACCGTTCCTGTCGACCCGGCTTGTGGAAGCCGCCCCGGAGTTCGCCCAGAGCGTCACAGCGGGCATCCGCGGACTCCCGGAGAAAGAGCTGAAGGTCCTGCTGCAGGTGGCTGTGGAGTACGCATCTTCCGGCTCGATGTCAGAGGTCGCCACACGGCTGTACTGCCATCGCAACACCATCCTCAACCGCTTGCGGCGCATCCGAACGCTCACGGGCCTCGATCTCACCGTCCCCACCCGCTCGGTACTCTTCCTGATAGCTGTTCACGACCTCCTGGACTGACGCGCCCGGATGTCAGAGCTGCCCGGCATTCGCGGAAAGTTCCCCCGAGGACGCGACGCGGTTCGTGGCCGACGTCGGCCACCCAGCCGTCTCACCGGTCGCCGGGTCCGAGCGCGCCGGAGTGTCCATTTGCCCAACTGATGTCCTTCATGACGACGCCGAGTACCCGCGTGTTCGTCCATCCTCCTTTGAAGGCGCTTTCACACTCCCGAGCCTGGCGAACCAGGCAGCGGCCGCGCGCAGGGGCGCGGCGACCGGCACGATGTCCGGATACCAGGCCTTCTCCCACTCCAGGGAGATCCAGCCGGACCAGTCCCGCAGCAGCTCGGCACATTCGCCGAGCGGGACGGCGCCCTCCCCCGGCGAGACGGGCGTTGTGTCCTCGACCGAAACAGCGTCCTTGACCTGGAAATAACCGAGGTATTCGCCGAGCACGGCCCGGGTCTCGGTGGGGGCTTCGCCGGAGCGCCACGGGTGCAGCGCGTCCCAGAGCACCGCGACGCGGGCGGGGTCACCGAACGGTTCGACGAGGCTCATCGCGCACCCGCCGGTCGGATGGGAGTCGTGGGTCTCGACGAGCAAGCGGACTCCGGCGGCTTCGAGGTCGTCGAGCACGGCGGCGATCCGGTCGTGGGCCTGGCCGTCACCGCCAGGGAAAACGCGGATCGAAGGCGCGTCAAGCCAGTGAGCCAGATCGATCAGAGCCCTGAGTTCGGCGATCACCGGCTCGTCCGGACCGGGCGAACAGACCTTCGCATAGCCGGCGAGGCAGGACACTTCCAGTCCAGCGTCTCGGATCCGCGTCAGTACCCCCGCGGCTTTCCGCTCCGGAAGGCCTAAGTGGACGTCCTCGCCGGCATAGGCGCGGAGTTCCAGGCCGTGACAGCCGTGAGCCGCGGCCACGTCGGCGGCAGTGGCCACGGAGACACCGGGCGTGCCCAGCGTGCTCATGGCGAATCGTCGGTGCACTTTGTCTCCTCTGACCGGTCGCGTCCATCCTGAAAGCGCTTTCTCAGTATGTCAAGCGAGAGAGCCGAAGGAGGCTTTCCCACCAGTCGATGCGGCAACAGGAGCTCTCGCCGCATCGACTGGTGGGCAAAGTCCGCTTCAGCTCACGCTGTCACGTGCCGTCGATCAGCCGGATGGCCAGGTCCGGGCTGAACTGCCCGGCGGGCACCGACGGCGCGATCCCGCAGGTGCCGTCCGAGACTCCCGGAGTCTTGACCCACAGCAGCAGCTCCGCTCCACCGCCGCCGACCTGCGCGGGAACACCCAGTTTCCGGCCCGGCGGGTTGCACCACTGCCCATTGTGGCCGTTGGCGTTGCGGCTGGTGTCGATCACGAACTTCGCCGCGTAGCCCAAGGATGAGTTCACCGAGTTGGCGTAGGACGCCGACTGCGCGGTCGTGTAGTAGTTCGAAACGTTGACCGAGAAGCCGCGGACGTTGCGTACGCCCGCCGAGTTCAGCCTGCTCGCCATGGTGCCCGCCGCGACCCAGCCGGCGTTGCCGCCGTCGAGGTAAGCGTAGGTGTTGGGCGCCTTCTGCTGGAGCATCTGCGTGGCATAGGTCAGCATGCCGAGCCGGTCCTGGATCGCCGCGTCGGTCATGCAACTGAAGTCTCCGAGCGCGTCCGGCTCGATGATCACGACCGCGGGTTTGGTCCCGATCCCGGCCGCGAACCCCGAGATCCACGTCCGGTAGGCGCTCACACTGCCCGCACCACCGCCGGAATGCCCGCCGCAGGCGTCGCGGCCGGGCAGGTTGTAGGCCACCAGGACGGGTAGCCTGTCCTGCCCGTCGGCCGCACCGGTGTAGTTCGCGACGGTACTCCCGATGTTCGCGTCATTGCCGAACCACCGGGCTATCGGCCGCGCGCCGATCGCCGACTGGATCCGCGCGGCCCGCGGATCCCCGGCGTTGCTCCTGGCCCAGGTCGCGGGCAGGGAGTTCGTGTTGACGTAGAAACCGCTGGTCAGATCGATCGGACTGGCGGCGCTCGCGGGCGTCGCCGTTCCTGCGAGGAGTGACACGAGCACCGCCGTGAGGCGGACGGTCCACTTCATTGTGGACCTCCTTTCCGGTGGGGGGAGGAGGACTCAGCGGGAGTCGGCGAACGCCGCCACCCACGCCAAAGACGAGTTCCAGTTGATCGCCACTTCGTTGGTGGAATACGAACCGATCGCGTCGATGTAGCACTTCGCCGGCGCACAGCCGGGCAGGTTCTGCTTGGCGACCGGGTCGGCCAGCGCGGAATGCGGGCCGCCCGCGATGGACCCGGCGGGCGGGTTCGGCAGTCTCGGATCGAGTTCGTTCGCGAAGATCCGGTGATGCTGGTTGTGACTGGCTCGTTCGCCGTAGCCGGTGACGAACGACTGGTTGAGCCCGTTGCGGCCGAGCAGATAGTCCATCGACGCCCACACGGCGTCGCGGTATTCCTTGCGGTGGCTGAGGTCGTATGCCGTGGCCAGGATCATCGCGTTGTTCGTCGTAGCACTGTTCGACCCCCAGACGTATACGCCGTCCGATGGCAGGTACGGGTTCGGGTACCCCTGGGAGGAGATGTTCCGGACGTAACCGTCGGCGACCCGCAGGACGCGCTCGCGGGCCGCTACGACCCGGCTGAGGGGGAAGCGGAACGGCAGCCGCACAATGGTGAGGTCGGCCAGTCCCCCGGTGTCGCGCCAGGAGAAACCGGCGGCCGTCAGCTTGGTGGTGACCCGGTCCAGGTAGGCGCGCTTGCCGGTGGTCGCGTACAACTCAGCCGAGGCCCAGGAGAACTCGTCGGAGACTTCGTTATCGTCATAAGGGCCGCCGCCGACGCTGTCCGTCCTCGGAGCGTAGCGCTCGGGGTTCGCCAGCGCCGCCGTCCACGCGCTTTCGGCCGCCGCAAGGCACCGCTGTGAGAACGCCCGGTCCAAGACCGCCCAGATCCGGGCACACTGCGCCCCCGCCGCGGCCAGGTTCAACGTGGCAGCCGTCGACGGCGCGTGCAGGTAACGCGGCTGCGGATCCTTGTCCGGCCTGGTCGGCAGCGGTGTCCAGGCGAGGTCGTGGATCTTGTGGTGCGCCATGCCCGCCAGCGGCTTACCCGGCGGCACCTGCATCTTCAGCAGGAACTCGATCTCCCAGCGGGCCTCGTCGAGGACGTCGGGGACGCGGTTGCCCTGCTCGGGGATCGGCAACAGCCCGTCGCGCAGACCTTCGAAGTCCCCTGTGAACAGAGAGCGTTCGTAGAGGTCCATCAGCTGCCAAGCGGCGAGCGCGCCGTTGACCACGTACTTGCCCTGGTCACCCGCGTCGTACCAGCCGCCGCGCACGTCGAGTGAGTAGTCGCAGGTCCCGGGCAGGCAAGGGACCTCGACGTCACCCTTGTTGGGCGCGACACCGACATGTCCGGCCGGGCGCGCGTAGGCCTCCCCGACGTACTTCGCCTCGATCGGGGTGCCGCTGCGGTGATGGTAGAAGTAGGTGAGCGCGTCGCGGCGCAGCGAGCCGTACGGATTCTTGAGGATGTCGAACGGCAGGCTGACCGCGTCACCGACTGCCAGCGTGTACCCCGTACCCAGCTTGCGCACCGACGAGAAATCGGCGATGTGCACATGGTCGCCCGACATCGCGTCGCCGCCGCGCACCTGGGTACGGCCGCCGGCGACCGTCCTGCCCGCGCCATCGCGCAGCAACCACCGCACCGGCCCCGTCGAGGAGTCCACAATGGATGCCTGTTTGGGGCCGGACGACGCGTAGCCCCACTGGTTGACCCGGACCGGCGAGCCGAAGTCACGACCGCCGCCCGGCGCGATCGCGCCGCCGGCCAGGGAGACGTCGTCCAGGCACAGCGTGTACGGCTGAGTCGCGCCACCCATTTGGAGCGATACCTGCCCGTGCAGGGTGGCCGCGGTGGACGTGCCGGTGAACTCGAAGGCCTTGGGTGTGGTGGTGAGCGCCGCCGCCCGGTTGAACATCGTGACGCTGGGCGCGACGGCCGTGCCCAAAGCCGCCCGAACGGTGACATCCCTGGTCGCGGACGCGGTGAACCGCAAGGTGTACGTCTGCCCGGCCTCCAGTGGTATGTCGTTCTGCCCGATCATCGATTCCCACGGGTTCACCGTCCCGGCCGGGATGTCGGCGCATAGCCGTCCGGCGTCCACTCGGGACGGTGTGGTGCCACTGCTCCACCAAGGGGCCTTGACCGTGTCGAAGGTGCCGTTGAGCACCCGTTCATAGGACTGCTGAGCGTGTGCGCCGGTGGCCGTTCCGGCCAGGAGCACGAAGGGAAGGCAGGCTGCGGACAGCCTGAGTCTGACGGACATACCGGGCCCTTTCGAGGTCGAAGGGTCACCAGCCGACCGCGGCGTCAATGCGGAATGGTCACCCGCCCTCCCCTGATGTGTCAACGGTCACGTCGAGACAGGATGCCGGGAATTTTGCCTCTTCACAGAACGATGACCTGCGGGTTACAGTCCTGTAAGCGCTTCCAGATTCCACCAGTAAAATCCTCTTCCAACCGGCACGGGTCGCGGCGTCAGCGCAGGTGAACGGTGATCAAAGGGTCTCGATTCGACTGTTATCGCTTCCGAATCAACCCACTTCTTGGAGGTTCGACATGACTATCCGCCCGAAGAGAGCCCTGCTCGTGGCCGCGCTCGGCATCGTCTTGGTGGCGACCGGTGCCTGCGGCCGCGGGGAGGACGGCGGCGCCGGTTCGGGGAATACCACCTTGATCGTCAAGACGTTCGGCCAGTTCGGCTACGACGCGCTCTACAAGGAGTACGAGAAGGCGCATCCGGGCATCACGATCAAGGAAGAGAACGTCGGCAAGCTGGGCGACTACACGCCCAAGCTGCAGCAGTGGATGGCGGCGGGCTCCGGCGCGGGCGACGTCGTCGCGCTGGAAGAGGGCATCATCAGCCAATATCTGGCGAAACCCGACCAGTTCGTGAATCTGCTCGACCATGGCGCGGCGTCGCTGAAGCCGAACTACCTGGAATGGAAGTGGAAGCAGGCCGCGTCCGCCGACGAGAGCAAGCTGATCGGCCTCGGCACGGACATCGGCGCGCAGGGCATGTGCTACCGCACCGACCTGTTCGCCAAGGCCGGGCTGCCGACCGATCGCGCACAGGTCGCCGAACTGTGGCCCACCTGGGACGCCTACCTCGAAACCGGCAAGAAATTCATCGGCGCCGGCACCGGCGCGGCCTTCTACGACTCCTCCGGAGGCGTGTACCAGAACATCCTGATGCAACAGGGTGATCACACTTACTACGACCGCGAGAACAAGCTCGTGATCGACAGCAACACCGCCGTGCGGACGGCATGGGACAAGACCATCGCGATGATCCAGGCCGGGCTGCCCGCCGGGATCGACCAGTACAGCCCCCCGTGGAACGCCGGTTTCAAGAACGGCACGTTCGCCACGATCCCGTGTCCGTCGTGGATGCTCGCCACCATCGAGAAGCAGGCGGGCCCGGACAACAAGGGCAAGTGGGACGTCGCCAAGATCCCCGGCAACGGCGCTGTGCGCGGCGGCTCCTTCCTGGCCGTTCCCTCGCAGAGTAAGCAGCAGGCCGCGGCCGTCGAACTGGTGAAATTCCTGACCAGTGCCCAAGGCCAGGTCGGTTCGTTCAAGGCGAAGAACAACTTCCCGTCCTCACCGGAGGCGATCGACGACAAGACCGTGCAGGACTTCACGAACCCGTACTTCAACAACGCGCCCGTCGGCAAGATCTTCGGCGAGAGCGCCAAGGCGATCAAACCGGTCTACCTCGGCCCGGCCAACGTCGCGATCAACGACCGCGTGACGAACGCGCTCGCCGCCGTCGAACAGAGGAAGCTTTCGGCGGACGAAGCCTGGGCCAAGGCCGTCGAAGACGCCAAGCGTTTGGTGAAGTGACGCCACCATGCTGAAAACCCAGCGGGCACGACCCGTCGAGAGCGCGGGTTTCCTGTCCCGAGTGGACATCAAAGGCTCGCCCTATCTGTTCATCGCGCCGTTCTTCGTGATCTTCGCGATCTTCGGCCTGTTCCCGCTGCTGTACACCGCCTGGGTCTCGCTGCGTGACTGGGATGCCAGCGGCGACAACGGTTTCATCGGTCTGGGCAACTACGCGGATCTGTTCGGCGACCCCGATTTCTGGAACGCGGTGGCGAACACCGTCGGCATGCTCGTCATGTCGGCGGTACCGCAGCTGCTGCTTTCTCTGGGGCTGGCCAGCCTGCTCAACCAGAAACTGCGCGGGCTGCTGGCGTTGCGGATGGGCGTGCTGCTGCCGATCGTCACCTCGGTGGCGGCGGTCGGCATCGTGTTCAGCCAGATCTTCGACCGCGACGCCGGCATGGTGAACGGCCTGCTCGGCCTGATCGGTGTGGACGCGATCGACTGGCGCGCCGACAAGTGGTCGTCGTGGATCGCCATCTCCACGATGGTGAACTGGCGGTGGATCGGCTACAACTCGCTGATCTACCTCGCCGCGATGCAGTCGATCCCGAAAGAACTGTACGAGGCGGCGACAGTGGACGGCGCGTCCAAGTTCCGCCAGTTCCGGAGCATCACGGTGCCGATGATCCGGCCCGCGATCGTGTTCACCGTGATCGTCTCGACGATCGCCGGGATGCAGTTGTTCACCGAGCCGCTCATCTTCGGCCAGGGCACGTTCGCCATCTCCGGCGGCAGTCTGCGGCAGTTCCAGACGGTGTCGATGTACATGTTCGAGAAGGCGTTCCGCGATTTCGACTACGGCTACGGCTCCGCGGTCGCGTGGATGATCTTCCTGCTGATCACGCTGCTGGCACTGATCAACTTCCTCGTCACGAGAAGGGCGAAGTAGCCCGTGCGCAAGACCTCTCCGCTCGTCTACGTCACACTCATCGTGGGCATCGTGCTTTCGGCGTTCCCGCTGTACTGGCTGTTCGTGGTGGCGACCCGGTCCAACGACGTCGTCGGGGACTGGCCGCCGCCCCTGCTGCCGGGCCCGAACCTCGGCGCGAACGTCTCCCGGCTGTTCGCGGCCGAGGAAGCCAACTTCCTGCTCGGCATGCTCAACTCGGCGATCGCGTCGGTGGCGGTCACCGTCTCCGTGGTGTTCTTCAGCTCGCTGGCGGGGTTCGCCTTCGCCAAGCTGAAGTTCCGCGGACGCAACGGCTTGCTGCTGGTCATCCTCGCGACGATGATGATCCCGGTGCAGATGGGCATCATCCCGCTGTACATGATCATGGTAGAACTCGGCTGGCAGAACCGGCTCGAAGCGGTGATCGTGCCGTTCCTGGTCTCGGCGTTCGGCGTGTTCCTGATGCGGCAGTACGCCGAACGCGCGGTACCGGACGAGCTGATCGAGGCCGCCCGGATCGACGGCTGCTCGACATTCCGGATCTACCTCACCGTGGTCCTGCCCGCGCTGCGCCCTGGCATCGGGGTGCTCGGGCTGACCACGTTCATGCACACCTGGAACGAGTTCCTCTGGCCGCTGGCCGTGCTGGAGGCGGACAACCCGACCGTGCAGTTCTCCCTCAGCCAGCTTTCCACCAGTTACTACACCGACTACACGCTGATGTTCGCCGGCGCGCTGATCGCCACGGTTCCGCTATTCCTGGTGTTCCTCGCGTTCGGCAAGCAGATCATCGGCGGCATCATGGAAGGAGCTGTCAAAGCGTGACGACGTTCGATCCCGGTTTTCTGTGGGGAGCCGCGACCGCGAGCTATCAGATCGAGGGCGCGGCCACCGAGGACGGACGTGGCCCGTCCATCTGGGACACCTTCGCGGCCACTCCCGGCAAGGTGGACAATGGCGACACCGGCGCCGTAGCGGCCGACCACTACCACCGCTACCGAGAGGACGTCGCGCTGATAAAGGGGCTCGGTCTCGGCGCGTACCGGTTCTCCCTCGCGTGGCCGCGGATCCAGCCGTCCGGTTCGGGCCCGGTGAACCAGCGCGGCCTCGACTTCTACCGTCGCCTGATCGACGAACTGCTCGAACACGGCATCCAGCCGTGGCCGACGTTGTACCACTGGGATCTGCCGCAGCCGCTCGAAGACGCCGGCGGCTGGCCGTCCCGGGACACCGCGCGCCGATTCGCGGACTACGCGGCGACGGTGTACGAGGCGCTGTCCGACCGCGTCGCCGACTGGACGACGCTGAACGAACCGTGGTGTTCGGCGTTCCTCGGCTACGCGACGGGTCGCCACGCTCCCGGGCGGCAGGAGCCCGCCGCCGCGATCCGCGCCGCGCACCATCTGCTGCTCGGTCACGGCCTCGCGACCCAGGCGATGCCGAACGCCCGGATCGGCATCACGCTCAACCTGACCGAGGTCACCCCGGCCAGCGGGAAGGCGCCGGACCTCGACGCCGCCAGGCGGATCGACGGGATGCAGAACCGGATCTTCCTGGACCCGTTGCTGCGAGGCGAGTACCCCGAGGACGTCCTGGCCGACCTCGCCGGGATCACCTCGTTCGACCATGTCCTGCCCGGCGATCTCAAGACCATCGCCGCGCCGCTGGACTTCCTCGGCATCAACTACTACGCGCCCATGCTCGTCGAGGCCGGGAGGGTGCCGACGCCCTCGGCCTACGTCGGCTCGGATCGCGTCGCCCAGGTCGACGGCGGCCGCCCGCGCACCGGGATCGGCTGGGAGATCGACGAGCGCGGGCTGCTAGGCCTGCTCGTGCGGCTCAAGGACGAATATCCGGCCGTACGGTTGTACATCACCGAGAACGGGGCGGCCTACGACGACGAGATCCACGACTCGGCACGGATCGACTATCTGAAGCGGCATCTGGAGGCGTGTGCGGAGGCGATCGGCCTCGGAGTACCGCTGAAGGGGTATTTCCTGTGGTCGCTGCTGGACAATTTCGAGTGGTCGTTCGGGTACGCGCAGCGGTTCGGGATCATCCATGTCGACTACGCCACGCAGGAGCGCACGCTCAAGGACAGTGCCCGCTGGTACGCCGAAGTCGTGGCCAGGGGCAGACTGTGACCATGAACGAGCGGCCACCCACCCTCGACGCCGTCGCCCAGCGCGCGGGCGTGTCCACGGGAACGGTGTCCCGGGTGATCAACAACGCGCAGCACGTCAGCAAGAAGGCCAGGCTGGCGGTGGAACGGGCGATCGAGGAACTCGGTTACGTACCCAACACCGCCGCCCGGTCGCTGGCGACATCGCGGCGCGGAGCGGTCGTGCTGGCCATCTCGAGCGACGATCCGGCACTGTTCGCGAACTTGTTCTTCGCCGAAGTGATCACCGGGGTCAACGCGGTCATCGAAGAGACCGACCTGCAGCTGATGCTGATCCTCGCCGCGTCCGAACGCGGCCGGTCACGGCTCACCCGGATCCTGCAGTCACGAGGTGCGGACGGTGTCATGCTGCTGGCGCTGCGGCAGAACGACCCGCTGTCGAAGGTAGCCGAGGAGGGCGGCGTCCCGGTGGTCCACGGTGGCCGTTCGCTGGACCGGACACCGCAGTGGTACGTCGACGCCGACAACCGGGGCGGCGCGCACCAAGCCGCGGAATACCTGATCTCACTGGGGAAACAGCGCATCGCGACGATCACCGGCTCGCTCGACATGCACGTGGGTGTCAACCGGTACCTCGGTTTCCGCGAAGCACTGGCGCTCGCGGGGCTGAGCGATCACCGGGTCGCCCACGGCGACTTCGGGGAAGCGAGCGGGATCGAGGCGATGGGCCGGCTGCTCGACGAGCATCCGGACCTCGACGCGGTGTTCGTCGCGTCCGACGCGATGGCCGCCGGTGCGCTGCGCGTGCTCCGGGAACGCGGCCTCGCGGTACCGGGAGACGTCGCCATCGTGGGATTCAACGACATCGTGACCGCCCAGCACACCGTGCCCGCGCTGACCACGATCCGCCAGCCCATCGAGGCACTGGGCCGGGAGATGACGCGGATGCTGATCCGGCTCATCAACGGCGAGCAACCGACACCGCTCCTGCTGCCCACCACCCTCGTCGTCCGCGAATCCGCCTGATCCCCACTCCGTGGTCATGCGTGGCTCACGCTGAGCGGACCGAAGGAGATCCGAGTGACCGGCCCGTCCGCCCAGTGGACGACGAGCGCGTACGGGCCGGCGGTGACTTCGTCGACGGCGTCGTCGAGCGGCCCGGCGGAGAGTGTCGCGAGGGCGGCGTAGATCCCGGTGCCTTCCGCTTTCGCTGCGAGCCGGGGAACGACCGCCCACCGGGTGAACGCGGTGCCCTGGGGCGCGCGGAGTTCGTCCTGCCCGGTCCAGCCGAGCAGGGGCCGCAACATCGACTCCCCCGGATCGGTGGCCCAGCCGGTGAGTTCGACCCGGGCGCCGGGCGGCGCGCCGAGCACGCGGTGCACCCGCAGTTCGTACCGGCCCCGCGCGACCGTCACGCTCTCGACCCGCAGGCCCGGCACCATCGGCGGCCCGGCCGCGAATACCGGGTTGTGCCAGGACGCTGCCCAACCCCAGCCATCCCCGCTCCCCGCCCCCAGTGGGTGGATACGGCGTCGCACGCTCCGGGCACCGTCGACCACGACGGCGAAGTGGTTGTCCCGGACGTTGCCCGGCGCCGTCGGCCCGGTCCGGGTCGAGTAGGCGTGTCGGGCGTACAGCGGGTCCTCGCCCTCGACCGCGTCGGCCTCGTGGGGGCGGGCATGGTCGCTGCCGTGGTTGTGCAAGCGGACGACGCCGTCGGCGCCCGTCGTCTGCACGAGCAATCCGGCGGACGGGACGGCCAGTACCGTGTCCGGTCCTTCGCTCGGCGCCGTTCCCTCGACGTCGGTCCACAAAGGATCGTCCGGCGGTACGAGCAGGCAGACGAACGCCTTCGAGGCCCAATACGGTGAACCCGGTCCCGAGTAATACTGCAGCGACGCGTCATGCGGTCCGTGCCAGCCGAGGCTCAGCAACCCGTCCTCGTCCACCGAACCGCGGTCGAGGAAGTACCGCAGGGTCCCGCTCATCAAACGGCGGGAGACGCCGGGGGCGAGCGGAGTGTTCCCGGTGAGCGCCCCGAGACCGATCGACGACGCGGCGGCGAACCGGTAGGTCAGCGACCGTCCGAAGTACACAGGCGCGCCATCGCCGCCGAAGAGCAGCCCGAAGCTTTTCAGGTGCTCGCGCAGCCTTTCCCCGTGGACCGGCGTCTCCCCCGCGAGATACCCGTCGAGCACCGGATACAGGTGCAGTGCCCAGCCGTTGTACTGGTCGAACGCGCGGCCGTCGCCGTCGGCGTACCAGCCGTCGCCGCGGTACCAGGTCTCCAGCAGGTCCAGCGCCCGCTCCCGGGCACGCGTGGTTTCCGTGTCTCCACGGCCGGTCGCCTCCAGGAAACCCGCCACGGTGTACGGGAAGAGGTACCAGTTGTTGGGCGCTGGGACATGCCGCAACGCGCCCCGCAGCCAGTGCTCCACCCTGTCCTGAGTGGACGAATCGAGCCGATCCCACAGCCATTCCCTGGTCAAACGCAGGCTCAACGCCACGGACGCGGACTCGACCATCGGCTGCCCCTGTACGTCGTGGTCCAGGATGAGCGGCCACGATTCGGCGTCGTCACGGCCGGGATTCCTGGTGCCCGCGGTGATCCCCTCGGCATAGCGGTCGAGCCACCCGTGCGGATCGTCGCCCTTGGCACCGGTCACCCGGAACGCGGCGGCGAGGAACGTGCGGGCGTAGCCCTCCAGCCCGTCGGAGCGGACGCCGCTGGCCGACGGCCTGCCCGGCAGGTCGAGGAAAGCGCCGCCCGGACTCGCCCAACGCCATGCGGCGCCGAGCAGTCCGTCGGCGGCCGCCTCCCAGTGCCACCGGGTGTACCCCGTGTGCGGGCTCAGTTCCCTGTCTTCGGCCGGCATCTTCACGCTGTCCTCCCGAGCCTGTCCCGCTTGACCGGATGGGCGAACTCCTCGCCCGAGGCCCAGCGGGCGACCTCGGCGACGGCGAGATCGGCCAGCCGCCGCCATTCGTTGCCCTGTGATCCGGCCAGATGCGGAGTGATCAGCACGTTCTCGATGGTCCACAAAGGATGGTCACGGGGCAGCACCTCGGGATCGGTGACGTCGAGGACGGCCCGGATCCGCCCGGTGGCGGTGACGTCGGCGAGGGCGTCCTGGTCGACGACGGCGCCGCGTGCGGTGTTGATCAGGACGGCGTCAGCGCGCATCGAGGTGAGCAGTTCCCTGCTGACCAGGCCACGGGTTTCGGGCAGGAGCGGGGTGTGCACGCTGACGACATCACCGCGTGCGAACAACTCGCCGAGCCCCACCCGCTCCACCCCGAGTTCCGCCACGTCCGCGTCGGTCACGTAGGGATCGTGCAGCAGGATCCGGAGGTCGAACGGCCGCAGCAGCTCGATCACCCGGCGCCCGATCAGCGATGCCGAGAGGATCCCCACCGTCCGGCCGAAGTTGCCGACGTCCGGCGGGGTCGAGAGCCAGTCTTCCCGGTCTCGGTTCACCCGGTAGTCGCGGGCACTCTCGAAGACACGTTTGCCGGTCAGCAGGATCATCGACACCGTGTACTCGGCCACGGGGAGCGCGTTGGCCGACGCGGCGGACGCGACCGCGATCCCCCGGTCCCAGCAGGCGCCGGTGACGTGCCCGTGCACGGAACCGGCGGTGTGGACGACGGCCCGCAGTCGCGGTGCGGCGGCCAGCGCGGCGGCGTCGAGGGGCGGGCAACCCCAGCCGGTGACCAGCAGCTCGACGTCCCTTAGCACGTCGAGCGCTTCAGGTGCGGTGAAGTCGTCGAGCACCGGATCCGCGACGAGGTCACAGACCCGGCCCAATTCGGCCAGCGGGTCCGGGGTGAGCACGGCGGACGCCGCCTCCTTGCTCATCGCCAGCGCGGCGCGCGGCAGCACGGTCACTTGACCGCCCCCGCGGTGAGCCCGGATCGCCAGAACCGTTGCAGCAGCGCGAAAGCGAGCACCAACGGAATGATCGCGAGCAGCGATCCCATAATCACCACCGGATAGTATTCGGGCGAGACCGACGCGGAACTGTTCCAGGAATAGAGCCCGAGGCTGACCGGGTACAGCTTCTGGTCCGAGAGCATCACCATCGGCAGGAAGAAGTTGTTCCAGATCGCGGTGAGCTGGAAGAGGAACACCGTGACCACCCCCGGCGCCAGCATACGCAGGACGACCTTGCGGTACATCGTCAGTTCGCCGGCGCCGTCGATCCGAGCGGCCTCCAGTACCTCGCCGGGAACGTAGCCTTGGCTGAAGATCCGGCCGAGGTACACACCGAACGGGTTGAACAGCACCGGGATGAACACCGACCAGAACGTGTTGACCAGCCCGGCCTCCGACGCCATCAGGTACAGCGGCAGCGCGAGCACTGTCTGCGGCACCATCACCGCGGCCAGCACCAGCCCGAACAGCTTTTCCTTGTGGGGGAAATCGTATTTGTCGAAGGCGTATCCGCAGGCGACGCTCACCAGCGAGCTGATCGCCGCGCCGACGACGGCATAGAGCAGGCTGTTGCCGTACCAGCGGCCGTAGATGCCGTTGTCCATCGAGAACAGCTCGCCCACGTTCCGGAAGAACGAGAACCCTCTGGCGGAGAACAGATCACTGCCGAAGAGCGAATCGCGGTCCTTCGAGGCGGCGAGGATCAGCCACAGCATCGGCAACACGGTGTACAGCACCGAGACGCCGACAACGACATTGACGACCGACCGGCCGAGCAGGCGGGGTTTCAACGCTGGAGCGGTCATCAGGCGTTCTCTCCCCGATCGCGGTTGGACCAGCGCGTCACGCCGTAGGAGAGCGCGATCGTGCAGGCCAGGAGGATCACGGACGCCGCCGCGGCCAGCCCGTAGTTGTTGCGGGTGAAGGCGGCGTCGTAGATGTACATGCTCGGCGAGAAGCGGGCGCCGACCATCGGCGTGGACTGACTGAGCAGCATCGGTTCGGTGAACAGCTGCAGGGCCCAGATCAGCGAGAACAGCACGACCATGACCACCGACGACCGGATGAGCGGTGCCTTGATGCGCACCGCCGTCCGGACCGGGCCGGCGCCGTCGACCACGGCGGCTTCGATCACCTCGCGCGGGATCGCCTGCAGCGCGGCGTAGAAGACCACCATGTTGTAGCCGAGGTTGCTCCACAGCGCGATGTTCACGATCGACGGTACGACCCCGTGCACGCCGAGGAAGTTCACCTCGATGTCGGCCTTGCCGAGCAGGTCGACCACCGGGCTGAGGCCGGGGGTGTAGAGGTAGATCCAGATCAGCGCGGCGATGATGCCGGGGATCGCGTGCGGCATGAACAGCGCGAGTTGTGCCGACGCGCGCAGCTTCGCCGCGCCGGAATCCAGCAGCAGCGCCAGCACGAGCGAGCCGACGACCAGCAGCGGGATGTAGAGCGCGCAGTACAGGACAACGACACCGAGTCCACTGAGGAACGTCGGATCGGACAGGACGGCGGCGTAGCCGCGCAGCCCGGCGAACACCGTGGCTTCCGGGCCGAAACCGAGGCCTGGCTGGTCGGCGCCGAAGAGGCTCAGCCAGACAGCGGTACCGACAGGGATCAGAAAGACCGTCACGAGCAGGGCGAAGAACGGCGTCATCAGCACACCGGCGGCGAAGTTCTCACGGCGCCGGGACTTCACCCGGGGTCCAGGTCGCGCGGGCGGCCGCGTGACGGGCGGGGAAAGGGTCGCGGTCATCGGTGGGTCACCACCTTTCTCGTCGCGGCGGTTCAGGAACTGTGTTCGGTGGTGGCAAGGCCGAGTGCGGCGAGATCCGGCATCGTGCCGCTGTGCGCCTCGCGGACGGCGTCGAGGATCGACCCGTCACCGCCGCCCGCCCGCGCGAAGCCGTCCTGCATGACGCGGTTGGTCGCGGTCATCCGCGGCCCCCAGGTCCAGCCGTCGCGGACCTTTTCGGCTTCCTCGGCGAAGAGGCTGTAGATGTCCTGGCCGCCGTAGTAGGCACGGTCGAAGGCCTGTCTGCCGACGTCGACGAGCGCCGGCGCGACCGGGTACTGGCTGCTGGCACCGCTGGAGAGCCGGGCACGCAGGGCGTCGGGATGCGAGACCTGCCATTCGATGAATTCCATGGCGGCTTCGGGATTCCGGCTGTCCTTGGTGACGGCGAACGTCGATCCGCCGTGGGTGCCGACGGCCGGGTTCGCCGGATCCCACTGCGGCAGCGGTGCGATCGCCCACTTTCCTTTTTGGCCTGGCCGCGCCTTCATCTGGGCACCGGCATCCCAGGCGCCGCTGAGCTTGGTGAGCACCAGGTTCTGGCTGAGCTGGGCGTCGTACTGCCTGCCGGTGGCGGCGTTGACGAACAGATCGCCGTCGTCGATCAGGCGCTGCCAGTAGCCCGCCACCTCGCGGGTCGGGGCGTCGGCGATGGAGACGTTCCACGCGCCGCCGCGGGTGTCGAACCACTGGGCACCCGCCTGCCAGGAGAACGCGGCGAACTGCGGCGCGCCATCTGTGGCGAACACGCCCAGCCTGGCGTTGGGGAGCTTCTCGCGGACCTTGCGGCTCACTTCGGCGTAGTCGTCCCAAGTCCGCGGGACCGCGAAGCCGAACTTGTCGAACAAGTCCTTGCGGTAGTGCAGGACCATCGGCTCGATATCGAGCGGAACGGTGTAGACCCGGCCCGCGAACGTGGTCAGCCCCAGCGCCTGCGGCAGCAGTTTCGCGCGTACGGAATCGCTGATGAGGTCGGTGATGTCCCTTGCCACCCCGTCGATCGCGTACCCGGGCACCTGCGGGTATTCGATCGTGGCGACGTCGGGCGAATTGCCCGCGCGGGCCGCGTTGCTCAGCTTCGCGTAGCCGCCGAAGTCGCCGGACGGGATCTGCTGGAAGACCACCCGGATCCGGTTCTGTGACTTGTTGAACGCGTCGACGACCTGCTGGCTGCCTCGCAACGCGGACCAGAAGACGATGCTGACCGGCCCTCCCGGAGCCGTCTTGGGCGCCGTTGTCGACGTGCAGGCGCCGAGCGCCGTTCCCAGTGGGATGGCCAGACTCGCGGCGAGAACAGACCGTCGGCTCGGTCGACCAGGCATCGATGCCTCCTGCGATTCGGATATCGCATTCTGATCACCTGAGCGTTTTACGGTCAATAGTTTCGCTTAACACGGTCAAACGATCAGATGGCTCGGGTCGAGCCTCTGATCTTCAGTTCCGGCATCAGCTGGACGCGCCGCGGAGGGCCTCCACCAGCCATCCTGCGCAGCAACTGCTCGGCCGCCACGCGCCCCACCTCGGCCTTCGGGGGTGCGATGGCGGTGAGCGGTGTGCTGCCGAGTGCCGCGACGACGTCGTCGTAAGCCACCACCGAGCAGTCACGCGGCACCTGGAATCCAGCCTCGGCCAGCCGCTCGACCAGCATCAGCGCGTCAACGTCACCATGTAGGACGGCGCCGGTGAAGCCGCGCCCGCCGACGAGGTCCGCGAGCTCCGTCTCGGTCAGCGGTGGCATGTCCTGATCGGGGCCGGCGTCCGGCGCGCTGAGGATCACGGCCGTCTCCTCGATCTCCGTCCGGGCCGAAGCGATCTCGGCGAACGCGGCCCGTAAGGCCCGCGCGGTCGGGCTGTCGTCCCGGGCGGCGAGCACGATCCGTCTGTGCCCCAAGGAAACGAGGTGATCGACCGCGAGGTGGACGCCGTACCAGTGATCGGTGCAGACCGAATCCGTCGCGTGCAGGACACTTCCGGGACGGGGCCGGCGTTCCATGACCACGGTGGGCACCGGCATGTCGGCGATCCAGCCGTAGCCCGCCTCTTCCGCCTCGGCCGTCCGCCAGCGGGGCGCGATCAGCAAGCCGCGAACGTCGTCCGTCAGCACACGTTCGACGATCGCGTGCTCGGCACTGCCCTCGACCCTGGGTGCGATGTGCAGGACCACCCGCATCCCGGACTCCTCGAGCGCGGACCTCGCGCCGTGCACGGCCTCGTTCAGGTACGCGTGCCGCTCCGGGATCACGAGTGCGACCGCGCCGCCGTCCGCCTCACGTATCGGCCGCGCCGCCTTCGGCCGGACCAGCGACTTCGCCACCCCGTGCCCGCGCCGGACCTTGCCCTCGCGCGCGAGTTCTTCGACGTCGCGGCGCACCGTGACCACGGAGACCTCGAGTTCGGCGGCAAGGTCGGTGAGCCGCGCCTCCCCGCGTGACTCGACGGCCGCCAGAATCCTCCGGCGACGGTCCCCACCCAGCTCTCGCATACGCTACCTGTTCGTTTGACCGTTTCGACAGAGGATAGCGATCAATCACAGAGCGTCAAGGCAGGGCTGTCCAGGCACGTCAAGGCCGGTGGCCCGGTCCTGGATGACGGCAGAGCGGCTGAACAGCCGGAGCGATCGCGGCCCAGGATGGACGCGCCGTCGTGTCCCGCACCGACCGCGGGAAGATCGCCACCGCGCTCGAACCGGGCTGCACCGAGGCCTCCGCCGAGGCCTCCCGCCTTTGAGCTCGACGCGTTCGTCTCCTCCGGCCTCACCCCAGAGGTCCGCGAGATCAGCTACACCAGCAGCGCGATCGCGACCACCTGAGGCGTCACGCCCCGCCCGCCGCAGTCGGATCCTCCGTGCCCGCGGTCCCATGCCGAGCCGCCGTGACGGAGGCGATGGCATCGATCTCGATCCGCATGCCCTCCACCAACAGCCCCGAGCACACGGCGGTCGATACCGGCCATGGCGGCGAGAAGTACTCCCGGCGGACGCTCTGGAACACGACGTAGTCCGCGGGATCGGCGATGTGGACGCCCAGCCGGATCACGGAAGCGAGTGACAGTCCATGTTGTGCGAGGATCACGGACAGGTTGTCCAGTACCTGGCGCGTCTGGGCAGCCATCCCACCCACGACCAAGGTCCCGGACTGGTCGAAGCCGCCTTGCCCCGAGACGAACACTAACTCGCCGACCCGCAGCGACTGGCTGTACTCGGCCCCGTCCGCCCACGGGAACGGGGCCGGGGGGATGACTACGGACGCGTCAGCTGGGGGCATCGGATCTCCTTGGGCGGTATGTCGATGGTTGTGCAGGGGAACTCAGGGGACCGGCAAGGCTCCACCGTCGGCGAGGGGCCAAACCGTGTTGGACGCACATGACGCGACCGGCCGATCGGCTGGCGGTCACCAGATCTCGCGAACCATCTTCTTGTTCACGAACTCGTCCATGCCGTACCGCCCCAGCTCCCGGCCGAAGCCCGAACGTTTGATGCCGCCGAAAGGCAGTTCGGCGCCTTCGGTACCCGCCGCATTGATGAAGACCATCCCGGCGTCGAGACGGCGAGCGACGCGTCGGCCCTGTTCGGGGTCGCGGGTGTAGACGTACGAGCCGAGACCGAAGGGGGTGTCATTGGCCAGCGCGACGGCAGCGTCCTCGGAATCGACCCGGTGGACGGCGGCGACCGGGCCGAAGAACTCCTCGCGATAGGCCAAGGACGACGACGGGATGCCGGTCAGGATGGCGGGCGGGTGGTAGGCCCCATCACGACGGCCGCGACAGGTGAGTTCGGCACCATCGTCGACAGCCTGTCGCACCTGCGCCGCGAGGCGGCGCGCAGCGGCTTCGGAGGACAGTGGTGCCACCTCCGCGGCCAGCAACTTGTCCGTGAACTTGGTCAGGAACGAGTCGTACAGTTCGTCGAGGACGATGAACCGTTTAGCGGCATTGCATGCCTGGCCGGCGTTCTCGAGACGTGCCGCCACCGCTGCGTCGACCGTCGCGTCGAGATCGTCGGTCCCGAGAAGGATGAACGGGTCCGACCCGCCGAGTTCGAGCACGACCTTCTTCAGGTTCCGTCCCGCGACTTCGGCGACGGCAGCGCCGGCCCGCTCCGACCCGGTCAGCGATACGCCGCCGACCCGCGGGTCGGCGACGATTCCGAGCGCCTGGTCGTTGGTGGCGAGGACGGTGGAGTAAGCGCCGGGCGTGGCTCCCGCCTCGGTCACCATCTCCTGGATCGCCAGTGCCGACTCCGGGCACTGCGGTGCGGGTTTCAGGATGACCGCGTTGCCCAGCGCGAGGTTGGGTGCGGCGAATCGGGCTACCTGGTAGTACGGGTAGTTCCATGGCATGATGCCCATGATCACGCCGAGAGCCTCTCGGTGGACCACGGCTGAACCGGCGGCGCCGTCGAGCAGATCGATCGGTTCGTCGGCCAGGAACTGTTCGGCGTTGTCGGCGTAGTATCGGTAGATCGCCGCCGAGAAGTCGACCTCACCCAGGGCCTGTTCTGCGGGCTTGCCCATCTCTCTGCCGATGATGGCGGCGAGTTCGTCCCGTCGTTCCAGGTGCAGTTCACCGAGCCGGGCCACGACCTCTGCTCGCCGTCCGGCATCCAGGGCAGCCCAGACCGGGAAAGCGGTATTGGCGGCACCGAGCTGGGCCTCGATATCGGCATCCGTGGGGTTTTCGAACTTGGCGATCATCTCACCGCTCGACGGATCGACCACGCTGAACTCGCTCAAGATTTCTCCTTTGGGCGACGCCGTCGTCGGCTGTCGACGATCGCAGTGAACGCCACTGCGTTCTTTCTATGTTCGCGACGCGCGGAACGGTAGATGACTGCGGTAGCGAAAACCGGCCGCGTGCCATACCCCAGTATGATTGCCTACCGTCCGGTCCATGCGGACCATGGTGTCCGACCTGCTGAGGCGCTCCGTGACCTGCAGACGGCAGAGTGAACACCTACTCTCGTATCAAAAACTCGCTCGTGGCTATCGACGACTATGAGGCGCCGCGACTGTACGGCGCCGACGGGGAGGTGACCTCATGTCGAACCTGACTGTCGGCGATCTGGTCGTTATGCGTCAGCTCTCGACCACACCGCAGGCAGGTGAGTCGGGACTGGATCGCAAGGTCGTGTGGGCACACGTGTGCGAGTTGGCGGATCCGTGGAACTGGGTCGGCGCCGACGAGCTGCTGATGACCACGGGCATCTGCATCCCGGCCTCCCCCGAGGAACAGCGGAGGCTCATCCGGCATCTGTCCGACCGGGGAGTCGCAGGGATCGCGATCGGCGATGACCTGCAGGCACCCCCGCTGCACCCCGAGATGTTCGCCGAAGCCGACGAACTCGGTTTCCCGGTTCTCACGGTCGGCCACTCCACACCGTTCTCGGCCATCGGGCGCACGGTGGCCGTCGGCGCACAGAGTGATCAGATCGCGCGAATCGCGCGATTGAGCAAACTGTACGAGGCGATTCAGTCGCCTTCCAGGCACACCACGCTGCTCGATCGAATCTCGCGAGAACTCGGAATCGAAATGCATGTCGTCGATGTCGAGATGGCGACGGAGGTTCTCGCTCGCCGCACGAATCTTCCCCAGAGCGTCCTCGATGCGGTGACAGCGGAGGTCGACGGGCGTGTGGACCGGCTACCCACCCGGTTACGGGTGGTGGTGGACGGCACGCTGGTAGCCACCGGGTTCCCGCTGTCGACCCACCGGAAATGCATGCTGATCGCCGAAGGTCCCGGAGAGGTCGACGCCGACGCCTTCGTGCTGCTCCACAGCCAAAGCCTCGTAGCCATCGAAGTGGAGCGCCACACACGGGAACGGGAGCGCCTCGACGCCGCCGAGGAGAAACTCCTTCGTCAGATCGTGGACGGCTCGATGGGGTCCGATGTGGCACAGCCGCTCCTGGCGCAGATCGGATTGGCCGACCAACAGTGGAAGGTGGTGTGCTTCGGCGCCGAGAGCTTGCGCTTCGTCCGAGCGCTCGTCGGCGATCGCTCGATCCCGAAGATGACGGTGTCGGTCGGTGAAGAGGGTTACCTGGTGCTCCCCGAGGCGGCTTTCGATTCCGTCATCGAGGCGCTTCGGCCGACCATCGACTCTATCGGGGTCTCCGCGCAGACATCGACCATCACTCGCCTCGCCGATTGTCTGCGGCAGGCCCGGTGGGCGCTCCACGCGGCGCGGGCGAGCGGCAGTGGCGTCGCGGAATACTCCTCAGCGGCGCCGCTGTTCCTGCCGCGCACGCTGAGCGAGGCTCACTTCGCCACACGTGCCGTCCTCGGTGATCTGATCGACTACGACGCCGAGAACCAGTCCAGCCTGGTGGAGACCCTCGACACCTACCTCAGTTGCGACCGGCGTTGGTCCGACACCGCGGAGAAGCTGGTGATTCATCGTCAGACTCTCGGGTACCGGCTCAAGAAAATCGAGGCGTTGACCGGCCGGAGCACGAAAAGCTCGGCGGACATCTCGACGTTCTGGAGCGCGCTCGTCGCCTATCGCATCAGTCGCCGGGTATGAGGATGAGGACCGGCATCCGAGTCAGATCTCGGCGGCCACGCGCAGGGCGTCCAGTGTCGCCTCCTCGACAGTGCGGGGCGACAGGCAATCACCGACACCGTGCACTTCGAATGCCGCCTTCGCGCGGAGTTCGGCCAAGAGCGAATCGTTCTGGGCATGGCCGAGATTGAGCACCAACCCGGAGGCATCCTCGATCAGGACCGGCTCGGAGGTCAGCGTGTTCTGCAGGTAGACGGTGTCGTCATCGGCACCGTACAGACGGGCGTTGGGCACGATCGTCACCCGCGCGCGCAACGCTGACGCGAGCATCGAGTTGCGGGTGTATTGCTGGAGGGTCTCACCGGCGCTGTAGCCGTTCACGCACAACGTGACCTTACGTCCGCCACTCCGCGCGATGAGCTCGGCGACACCGAGACCGCCCCAGTCGCAGCGCCAATCGGCGACCACTATGTGGCCCTTCGGCAAGACCGCGGCGTTGGTGGTTATGACATCCCATGCGGTGACCACTGGCATCGCGTCATCGAGCTCGAGCGTGTCCGGCCGGTACGGTGATGCGCCGGTCGCCACGATCACCACATCGGGCTGCTCCTGCACGAGCAGGTCCACATCGACGCTGACGCGCGTCTTGACGGTCACCCCGAACCTCTTGAGCTCATGCTCCAGATTGGTCGCGGCGCCACCGAACTCGGACCGGCCGGGGAGCTTCTCGGCGAGTAGCACCTGTCCACCGACTCGCCCGCCCGCCTCGTACAGCACAACGCGGTGACCTCGTTGTGCGGCGATCGATGCCGCTTTCATCCCGGCTGGACCACCGCCGACCACAATCACGTACCTGCTGGTGTCCGCGGGCTTCAACGTCCCGTAGTCGAGCTCTCGTCCGGTTTCCGGTCGTTGGATACAGGAGATCGGGTAACCGAGGTGGAAGTGGCCGATGCACGCCTGATTGCAGGCGATGCAGGCCCGGATGTCGTCGACCCGCTGGTCCTGGGACTTCTGTGGCATCTCAGGGTCACAGATCAACGCGCGCGTCATGGCGCAGGCGTCCGCGGAGCCACTGCTCAGAATCGCCTCTGCCTCGTGTGGCTGGTTGATCCGCCCTGCCACGAGAACCGGAACCGAGACGGCGGCACGGATCCGCGCGGCCGATGGCGCGGTGTATGCCGCCTCGTGACTCATCGGCGGCACGATATGTGTCGAGCCGGCCAACGTCGCCGACGTTCCCTGGGTCACGTTGAAGTAGTCGAGCCCGCCGACGGCGTCGAGGCGGCGGCAGATCTCGATCACCTCGTCCTCCGACACGCCGTCGAACGAATTGTCCGACGCGGAAATACGGACACCGACCACGAAGCCCTCGCCGACCGCGGCCCTGACCGTGGACACGACCTCACCGAGGAACCGCATCCGGTTGGTCAGATCTCCGCCATAGGCGTCGGTGCGCCGGTTGAGCGCGGGGTTGAGGAACTGGGCGGGCAGGTAGCCGTGGCTGGCGACGATCTCGACGCCGTCGAAACCTGCGCGCGCGAGACGAACCGCCCCATCGGCGTAGCCGCGGACGATCTCGTCGATCTCGTCCTGGGCGATCGCGCGGGGCATCACGTGGAATCGCTCGTTCGGGACGGCCGACGGTGCCAGCGCGACGGGCAGCGCACCGTCTGACGACTCCATGATCTCTCGCCCGGGATGGAAGATCTGCGAGATGATCTTGCATCCGTGAGCATGAACGGCATCGGCCAGTCGCGTGTACCCCGGGATGGCGCTGTCGTCGGTCACCATCAGTACGTGCGAGGTGTAACGGGCGGACTCGTGGATTCCGGCCACTTGTGTGATGATCAGTCCCACCCCACCTTCCGCGCGTGCGCGGTGGTAGGCGATCAGACGGTCGGTGACCTGTCCGTCGTGCACCATCACGGTGTCGTGCGCCGAGGAGAAGATCCGGTTCTTCAACGTCATGGACCCCAGCGACAGTGGGCTGAAGAGCGTCGGGAAGTCGGCAGGCGCCGGTGCTGTCGTCATGGGTGATCTCCTTCGTGGGCTGGGATAACGCGATCGAGGTCGATCGACGGTGAGAAGCGCGTGACTCCTGTCACGCTGAAATGTGCCGCTTCGATGACGCAGCGCGTGCGACCAGACGTTGGTGCGGCAGTCGTACTGCCGCACCAACCGGCATCGGGTCGTCGATGGCGTCCTGCCTCGCGCAGGCTGTCCTGGTGACCGGCCGGCGGTCCCACCAGTCCGTGCGCCGGGCGTGAGCCGGGTTCGTTACACCGGATCCGCGACGAGCTCGGGCGTCTCGCCGCCGATGTGAGTGTATGCGTGCGGCCGGGCGCGACGCAGGTACACCGCCAGCCCGACACCGGAGAGCGCGATAGCGGCGATTCCCAGCTGCAGGAGCGACCCGAGAACGGTGCTGCCGCCGATGAGCAGCGGGAAGTACAGCGCGACCACGCACAGCATCGACACCAGACTCAGCAATCCCAGTCCAGGCGCGATGGTCGTGGCCCACCTGCTCTCGTCATGGGCATTGCGCCGGAAATACACGATGACCGCCAGGCACGTCGCAGACATGAGCAGCAACAGCGCGTAGGCCGCGATGCCGAACATCCACGAGTAGAACTTGATGGCGTCGACCCGGGACAGGAAGGCGATCAGGATGATGGCCAGGCCGACGGCCGCGACGAGCAAGGAAGCGTTCGCCGGCGACTTGTGCTTGGGGTGGACGGCCCCGAACCTGGCGGGGAAGACTCCGTCTCGTGAGAGCGCGAAGATGTAACGGGCCAACGGATTGTGCGAGGACAGCGTCGACGCCAGGATGCTGGTCACCACCATGCAGATCATGATCTCCGCCATCACATTTCCGGTGTAGAAACGGAGCCCGGCCTCGAACAGTCCCGAGGGGTTGTCGGTCGCGGCGCCGGCCGCGTCGGCGGGACCGTAGAAAGTGACTAGCGCCCACGACGACATCACGTAGAACATGCCGATCAGGGCCACACCCAGGTACGTGGCGCGTGGAATGGTGCGCTGCGGGTCCTTGACCTCGCTCCGGTAGATGGCCGTGGCTTCGAAGCCGGTGAAACACGCGCAGGCGAACAGGACTCCGATACCGAGCGACCCGGACAGAAATGCTCCCGGCGTGAACGACTGGACCTGCCACCCGTTCGGGCCGCCGGTAGCGGCGACCGCGACGTTGAAGGTCATCACGAGGACGACTTCGATGATCATCATGATGCTGAGCACCTTCCCGGACAGTTCCACGTTGAAGTGGCCCAGGGTCGACACAATCGACCAGAGAAGGAGGCCCCAGAGGCACCACGGAACGAATTCCAATGCGCTCGTAAACGACGTGAGCAGCGTCGCGAAAGCAGTGCTGAAGAAGGCGTAGTTGCCGACCAATAGCGCCAGATAGGCGAGCATGGCGATGAAGGAGGCACCCAGACCAGCTGGACGACCGAGCCCACCGGTGATGTAGGCGTAGAACGCTCCCGTTCGCGGGAAGTTGCGGACCATCGTGGTGAACCCGACCGAGAAGAGAAGGAAGGCCAGTGTCACGAAGACGAAGACCAGCGGAGATCCCGCCCCGTTGCCCTCCGAGATCACCAGCGGCATCCAGCCGGACACCGACGCCAGTGGCGACGCCAACGCCAAGACGGTGAGGATGAGCTTGGGCGTGTTCAGCCGCCCGGACAATTTGGCGGTAGGCTGTGCCGGGCTGGTCGGCGAAACTTGGGTGAGCGTATCCGGTGTATCGGTCATGGTGTCTCCGTACAGATGTTTCAAAGGATGTGTTCGACAGAGGCGCCATCGGATGGTCGACGGTGGCCATCCCTTGGAGCGAGTACCGGTCGCTTACCCGACCGGATGAAGGCGTGCGGGATCGCAGATCGTGCGACGCGCGCACCGGGGCCACCGACTCATCGGTGATGGTCAGCGTGGTGGCGGAGTGATCTTCCGTAACCGTCAGAGGGCCTGGTGATCCATCGGGTCGGCCGGGCTGGCAGGCCGGGATTCCTGCTAGAGGTCCAGGACCAGCTTCGGGGTGAGCGCTCTGCCGACGCAAGTCATCATGCAGTCGTTCGCCGCTTTCTCGGCGTCGTCAAGGACACTGTCGCGGTGATCGGGCGTTCCGTCCAGAACGGCAACCTCGCAGGTCCCGCAAATGCCTTCTCTGCAGGAGGTCGGGATGTCGATGCCCGCGGCTTCGAGGACTTCGACGATGGACTGTTCCGGTGCCACGTACAGGGTCTGGGCCGATTGCGCGAGTTCGACTTCGAAGCCCGTGCTCGGACCGGCCGACTCCGTGGACACCGGTGTGAAGCGTTCGAAATGCAGTCGCCCTGGCGGCAATGGGGCACAGGCCTGCTGGGCGGCGTTGATCAACGGCTCTGGACCGCACACGTAGACGTGGGCATCGCCTGGCATCGCCCGTACGGCCACCGGAAGGTCCAACAGTCCGGTTTCATCCTGAGGGGCGATGGTGACCCGGTCGCCGTAACACTCCAGTTCCTTGAGAAAGGCCATACTGGCCCGGCATCGACCTCCGTAGAGCAGTCGCCAATCCGATCCGGCGGCCTCCGCGGCCGCGATCATCGGGAGGATCGGCGTGATCCCGATGCCACCCGCGATGAACAGCTGACTGGCGCCGGCCTCCATGGTGAAGTGGTTCCGGGGCCCCACCACGTCGATGACGTCACCGATGCCCAGCTGATCATGGATGTACACCGAGCCGCCGCGGCTGTCGGCGGACCGCAGCACCGCGATTCGCCATAGGCCGGCCGCGTCTGCGGGCCCGCACAGCGAATAATGGCGGATCAGGCCGGGTGCGAGATGGACCTCGATGTGAGCTCCGGCAGACCAGCTCGGCAACGGCGAACCGTCGTCGCGACCCAGGAGAACCGAGACGACGCCTTCGGCTTCCTGAGTCAGACCGACGACAGTGAGCCGGAGGTCGCTCCCGCTGTCACCCACCGCGGACACCGAACGTGATGAGCCGGCACTCCATCGATGAACACGTGACCATTGGTTACGCGGTAGCATGGCGGACGACGTCACCGATCATCTTCTGGAAGGCGGCAACCTGGCCTTCGTCCGGAACGAGGACGCCGGTGGCGACCTCACCACTGCGCATCCCGCGATGGACCGACTCGATCAGCGACAGGTCTTCTTCGCCGACTTCGTTGAAGAACTCGACCAGCTTCTGCTCCGTGTCCTCGTCGATCTCGTCTCCCATGAAGTAGTCGTAGTGGGCCAGAGTTTCGTCGGCGCTGACGGGCGTGAACGACAATGCCGCGAAGTTGCTTCCGCCAGGCCAGATCACGGTCATGAAGTTGGGCCACAGGAAGTCATTCTGGTTTACCTTGATGTCCCCCTCCATGTTGTACGGGGCGCTCTGCGGATCCTCGCGGAATCGCTCCTGGGGGAGTGTCCGTGCGGAGCATGCGGCTCCGTTCACCTCGAAGGGGTAACCAGTGGAGGTGTTCACGTCGAATGTCTTCGCATAGGCCGGATGAGCGGGAGTGCAGTGGTAGCATTCGAGGAAGTTCTCGACGGCGGTCTTCCAGTTGCCGCGGATCTCAAAGGTCTTACGCGCGCGGAACTTGAGAGTGCTCCGGTTGACGCCGGTTTCGGTGAGCACGGCTTCGAGCGGGGCGACGTAGGAGTCGAACGGCTCCACATCGTGATCCAGACTCACGAAAATCATCGATGACCACACCGCGACGGGAAGCTTCTTCAGCGGGTAGGCCGACTTGTCGAAACCATCGAACATGTCTTCGCGCGGTGCTGCGCAGAGGTTTCCGCTCAGATCATAGCTCCACGCGTGATAGGGGCAGCTGAATCGGCGGGTGTTGCCGCTCCCTGAAGCGACTTCGTGGAACCGATGCCGGCATACGTTGACGATGGCGTTGATGCCGTCGGCGGACTGGGTGACGATGATCGGGGTGTCGACGACCTTCGTCGTGAAGTAGTCGCCCTTCTTCTTCAGCGAGTCCACCGGCCCCACGTACTGCCATGTCCTGGCGAAGATGTGCTTCTTCTCGATATCGAGGATCGCCGGATCGGTGTACCACGACACCGGCAGGGTCTCGACCAGTTCGCCGGTCCGCGCCTGATCAGCGACGTTCAGCAAGGTCATGACTGTCTCCTTCAGGCTGATTTCCAGAGTGTGCTGGACAACTTGGAGGTGACAGTACGCAACGCATACCTATCGGGACCACTTATAAGTCGTAATTCGTATCTCATGCTGAGTACGCTGTACGCGACACGACTCCGATACAACACCGTTGTGTGGCGTAATGTGGACAATGAGTAGCGAGGTTTGGGCTGAGCAGGATGGCCATCCAGCACGACCTCCGGGACAGGCGCAGCTCGATGCCCTGGACCGCAAGCTCTTGAATGAACTCCAGCTGGACGGGCGACGGGCATTTCGAGACCTCGCGCGCAGCTGAACGTGGCAGAGCGGACTGTCCGGATCCAGGTGAAGCGCCTGCGTGACACTGGCGACCCGCGCATTCTCGGCTACGTCGACCTGGGGGACTGTTTCAAGATCGGTGTTTCCGGCCTGGCACGCCGGGCGTAGGTCCAGCGAGACGGGCACCGTGAGTGATGACAGCGGGCCTGGTGAGTCCACGTCAGCGTGACGAGAAGCTGGCGCGGCTGTCGCCGGAGCAGGCCGCTGCGGCGGCGATGGTGGCCGGGGCCAAGGCGCGAGGACTGGCCTTGGCCGTCCCCGACGGTCTGCTGAAGCTGTTCACCAAGCACGTGCTGGAGACGGCACTGAACGAAGAAGTGACCGAGCACCTCGGTCACGAGAACAATCAGAACGGCTCCGACCGTGATGCGAACGTTGTGCGGAGCGGAACTCGGCCGAAGACGGTGGTGTCGGACGCCGCTGGCGAAGTGCGGGTCGACGTACCTCGGGACCAGGAAAGCGCGTTGGAGCGCCAGATCGTAAAGAAGCGGCGACGTCGGCTAACGGACGCAGATCAGATCGTGCTCTCGTCGTACGCAAAAGGAATGACGACCGGAGAAGTCTCCACGCATTTTAGCGAGATCTACGGGCGTCGGTGTGCAAAGGAGACGGTCTCGCGGATCACCGACAAAATAATCGCCGAGATGCGGTAATGAGCCAACCGGCCGGTCTATGCGGCCATCGGCGTGACCGTGGGCGGGCAGAAGGATGTCCCAGGCTTGCGGATGGGCGTCGGCGACTAGGGCGCAAAGTTCTGGATGAGCGTCCTGGCCAACCTGAAGAATCGCGGCGTCCGAGACGCGCTCTTCCTCGTCTGCGATTACCTCAAAGGCCTGCCTGAAGCCGTGACGAACGCGTGGCCGCAAACCATTGTTCAGACGTGCATTGTTCATTTGATCCGCAATACGTTTCGCCTGGTTGCGCGACAGCACCGGAATTAGATCAAACGTGACATCAAGCCAATCTGCACGACACCGATTTCTGCTGCCACACTGAATGAGTCAGACGAGAAATGGGGCAATGAATATGGCGGGATGATTCGACTGTGCCACAACGCATGGTCAGAGCTCGTGCCATTACTTGACTATAATGTTGAAATCCGGCGCATGATCTTCTCGACGAACGCGATCGAATCACTGAACGCCCGCTATCGGCGGGCCACCCGCGCACGCGAGGCATTTTCCGCCGAACAGGCAGCTATGAAGTGTCCGCATCTTGTGACTCGCGGCCTGGACCCCACCGGGACCGGCCGCGCCCGATTTGCGATGCGCTGGAAGCCGGTCATCACCGCGTCGCCATCACGTTCGGCGACCGCTGGCCGGGAGCCGAAACCCGCTAACCCAACCGCCGCGAACACCGATCATGAGATAGACCCGTCTGAACAGAGGGAAGCATTTCCCCGCTTCCTTACTGTCCACTGTGGCCTGATCCGCGCCCGAGACGAGCCCGAGCTCGGTGGACACCAGGTTCCCCATGGGCGCGATCATGCGGTACTGGTCGCGCGGCCGGGACTCCGAACGTTCCGTCAACCGGTCGGAGAACCACCTGAACGACGCCTCCCGAACCAGCACCTGGTCGATGTCGTGCTCTTCGCGGGATCTCCCGTGATCGCAGGAGTTCCTCCTTCTGGGGCGGGGAGCTGGCCCCACGTCCACGACCCGAATCGCCGCAGGTGACCACGACAACGGCACCAGGGGCTCCGTCGCCGTGGCCTTGGACGCTTCGTCCGGAACCGAGAAGTCGATCTCCAGATCGCGAGCGGCGCGTTGCCCCACGAACCCGGCACAGGTGCCGGTCAGGCGGTCCTCGTCGCGCGCGACCGCAAGGCGAGAGCTTGGAAGCGTCAACTCGTCTCCGGTGGGCGGCGCCGAGCTCGACGTACGTTGACCGCCCGCTGCAGCAGCGGGCTGACACCGACGGCGAGCGCGATGATCGCCGATGCCGCGATGCCCGGCCACAGGCCGATCCGCACGAGAAGGGCGCCCACTCCGGCACCGGCCCCGATCGCGACGACGGCCACTGCCCGGCGAACCCAGGGCTGTCCGCTTCGACGCGCGATCCATGAGTCGGCCGCCAGACCGGTGACGGTGGAGGTGACGACCACCGTCGTGACGTCCTTGACGCCGATGTGACGGGCAACGCACGCCTGAAGGCCCATCGGCGCGGCTAGCATCGCGGTGAGGACGTGGCCCAGCGGACTGCCCGCCTCGACCGGCATGACCGCGAGCCCGGCGCCGGCCGCGAAGGTCAGCGCTACGACGAGGAGGAGGCCGGTGGCTCGGGGGACCCAGCCGGCCCCGGCGCCGCGCAGGACGCGGCCGCCGATCGCCGCTCCGGCCATGAACGCGGCGAGCGCGATGAGCGGGCCGAGCACCGGGAGATCGTCGGCGCTCGCGACGGCCATCCCCAAGATGACGACGTTTCCGGTCATGTTGCCGGTGAAGACCTTGTCGAGGCCGAGGTAGCCGACGGCGTCGGAGATCCCGGTCGAGAAGGTGAGGACCAGCATCGAGACCAGCGCGAAACGTGCGCTCGGCTGCGTGCTCACCGGGTCCTGGAGCTGGCGGGCTTTGATGCTGGTTCCTTCCTGTACATGCGTCGGGGATCCGGGCCGATCTCGGCCGGCTGGCCGCCGCCATGGTGCGACCACCGTTCGCCGAGGGAGATGAGCTCACGGTCGCCGGGAGTGAGAACGGGTGATGGGTTCGTCTCGGCGTCTCTCGTCGCCGGGTCGCGCCACTGGCGCGGGTCGGCGGGCGCGACAGCGCCGCGCCCGCCGACCGCGACGTCGGGATGGCAGGGTCAGTCGTCCATGGAGACCTTGTTGGTCTCCGGACCCATCCGGGCGCCGACGAAGGTCAGCACGCCGGCCACGACGAGGAGCAGTACCGGCACGTGCGAGTAGGGCATGACCTCCCCGAGCTGGAGCATGATCGCGCTGTAGAACGACGGGATCACCACGGCCAGGGTGTAGCCGATGCCGTAGCCCGAGGACCGGACGTTGGTCGGGAACCGTTCACACAGGTACGCGACGATCATCGCGTTGGGTGCGACGGTGATCACCAGGCACAGGCCGACGAGCAGGATGGTGAGCGGCAATGATCCGCCGCCGCTGACCACACTGATCATCAGCCAATAGAGGCCCGCTGAGAGCGTGACGGTGCTTACGCCGGCGATCGAGAGCATCCGCCGCCTTCCGAAGCGCTGGCCGAGCAGGCCGAACAGCGGGTAGGCGACCGCGAGGACGACGTTGGCGATGAGCAGGCCCCAAGTGACCGACTGGCCGGGCAGTTTGAAGTAGGAGATCAGCAGGGTGGGGGTGGCCGAGGTCAGGATCTGGATGCCGAACCACAGGCCGGTCATCAGAATGAACACCTGGATGAGAGCCTTGCGGTTCTCCCCGGAGAACAGGGTCTTCAGCGGCGACCCGGTGGACTTCTGTCCGGACTTGCGGGACTCCTCCCACACCGCGGACTCCTGGACCTCCTTGCGGTAGTAGAAGAAGAAGCACAGCGAGAGCACTCCGCCGATGACGAACGGGATGCGCCAGCCCCACTGCTGATACGGGCCGGTGGCGTTACTCCCGTTGAGCATCCGCATCAGGGCGAAGGTGACCAGCGAGATCGCCACGTAGGCCAGCGGGTAGGCGCCGGCGATGATCCCGCCGACCTGGCCACGCAACCGCCGCGGCGCACCCTCGATGGCGAGGGGGTTCGCGCTGGTGTATTGCCCGCCCATGAACACGCCGCCGACGAGCCGGAGCAGGGGCAGCAGGATCAGCGCCCAGACACCGGCGACAGCGTAGCCGGGCAGCGCCCCCACGAGGAACGTGGTGACGGTGACACCACCCGCGGCGATCAGGGTGGTGCGCTTGCGGCCGATCTTGTCGCCGAGGTGGCCGAAGACGAACGTACCGATCGGCCTGCCGAGGAAGGCCGCGGCGAACAGTGCGAACCCGAAGGTGGTCGCCTCGGTCGCGGACAGGTCGGCCGCCATGAAGTAGCCCAGGGCCGGGGCCAAGGCGACGATCGGCAGATAGATGTCGAAGTAGTCGACGAACAAGCCGAACCAGGCGCCCTTCGCGGCGCTCTTGGCCTGTGGGGTCATTCGCTCTGTGGCCGGGTCGGTCGTCAACGGCTCGGCGGCCGACACGCCGTCGGCGGTCTTCTTGGTACTCACCGGGCCTCATCCCTCCGGTCCGCGTCGGCGAGGCCGGACGTCGCCGGCCTGTCGTCTTGGGGATGGGGAAATATCGTAGCCATGATCGTCTCTTCTCTTCGCGCACGGGGCAGGCGCAGGCCAGCGGGAATGTCGACGTTGACAGCAGGTGACCGGGGCGCCCCTACGAAGAGTGGGAGCGGGGTGGTCGGGGCGGCCGCGGATAGAACGCCGCCCGGGCCGCCGGAGCGGTCAAGCGGCCCGGGCGGTGGTCTCAGGCCGTGATCTGGGTCGTCAGGTGCGCGTCGCGGTTCTTGAGCATTTCCGCGTCGGCGTAACCCATCAGCTCGGGGTTGCCCTTGCCGAGCATGACCTGGAAGTACACGGGCTCCAGGCTGGTGTTGTCGTAACCGTGAATCACCCCGGGCGGGCACGCCACGGTCTCCCACGGGCCGAGGGTGCGGGTGATCCGGTTACCCTCCTCGTCCTCGACGAACACCTCGAGGTGACCCTGGAGGACGAAGAACACCTCCTCCACCTCGTGCGTGTGCGGGGCGTTGCCTTGGCCCGGCGGCACAAACATGATGCTGAGCGTGAACGCCCGGGCCGGGATGATGCTGGGGTCGGTGACCTTGCCCGAGCCGCCCGCGCCGATGAACCGGTGCTGTGCGCGGCGATACCCGTCGATGCGGGCGTCGGCGAAGGCGTCCCAGTCGGCGGTCTTGTCCCGGAACCGGCCGGTGTAGGTGTCGGCGATCTCCTGGAGCGAGAGCTTCTCGACGTCCGGCGGACGCGGGTGGAATGCTTTACCCATGATTCTCCTCTGGTCGGTGTAGGGGTTGGGGTCGGTTCGGGAACCGGGCTACGCCGTGCGTGCCCGTTCGATGGCCTGGTGCACGCTGAACGGGGTGACGGGGAGCCGGTCGATCGAGACGCCGAGCGGGGCCAGGGCGTCGACGACGGCGTTGGCGATCGCGGCGGGAGGGGAGATCGTCCCCGCCTCGCCGACCCCCTTGACGCCGAGCGGGTTGCGCTCGGACGGGGTCTCCAGGTGGATCTGGTGCGCCACCGGGATGTCGTTCATCGTGGGCAGCAGGTAGTCCATGAAGGTCGTGGTCTGCGGCTGCCCCTGCGGGTCGTAGACCAGCTGCTCGTAGAGGGCGGCGCCGATACCCTGGGCGACCCCTCCTTGGATCTGCCCGTCGACGATCTGGGGGTGGATGATGCGTCCGCAGTCGTGCACGATCACCATGTTCTTCAGGTCCACGAAGCCGGTTTCGACGTCGACCTCGACCTCGGCGACCTGGAAGCCGTAGCCGAAGGTCACCGTAGGCGGAACGAAGTAGTAGGTCTCCTTGATCCCGGCTTCGAAGTCCTTCGGGACCTGCGAGTGCGGGCCGGGCGCGGCGGCGGCGGCGATCTGGGCGAAGGTCACCATCCGATCGGGCTCGTCGGCGACGAACACCGTCGAGTCGGCGAGCTCGAGGGTCTCCCGCGGCGCGCCGAGGATGGTGGCGGCGATCGCCACGATGCGCTCGCGGAGCCTGCGGGAGGCGACCAGAACGGCCGAGCCCGCGGTCACCGCGCTGCGCGAGGCGAACGTTCCGCAGCCGTAGGGCACCACGGAGGTGTCCCCGGCACGCACGATGACCTGGTCGATGTGCGTCCCGAGCTCATCGCACGCGATCTGGGCCAACGTAGTGCGGTGGCTCTGGCCGTGCGGCGCGCTGCCGGCGCCGACCAGAACGACGCCGGTGGCCGTGAGCTCGACCTGGGCGCCCTCGAAGGGGCCGATGCCCGTGCCCTCGACGTAGGTGCCGACACCGATGCCGCGCCAAACGCCGCGCTCGCGCAGTGCCTGCTGGTCGTGCTTGTGCCGCTCGTAGTCGACGGCGGCGAGCGCCTTGTCGAAGGCTGAAGGAAAGTCGACGGCGTCGTAGACGATCTCGTTGCCGTCCCGGTACGGCATCCCCCGCGAGCAGGGCATGTCTTCCACGGGCACGAGGTTGCGCCGCATGACCTCGACTGGGTCGAGGCCCAGCTTGCGTGCGATCTCGACGACGAGCCGGTCCATCGCGAAGATGGCCTCCGGTCGTCCGGCGCCGCGGTAGGGGACGTTCGGTGTCTTGTTGGTGAGCACGCACTCGCCGCGCGAGCGAAAGTGCGGCACCTGGTAGAGGCTGCGGAAGTGCGCGGCACTGTTGTACGCGCAGGTGATGGAGAACGGATTGTAGGCGCCGCAGTCCAGCAGGAAGCGGTCGTCGACGGCGACGATGGTGCCGTCTGGCTCGTAGGCGACGTCGACGAAGTGGATCTGGTCGCGGGAGTGGGCGGTGGAGGTGAGGTGCTCCAGACGATCCTCGATCCACCGCAGCGGGATGCGGTAGGTAAGGGCGAGGTGCGCCATGAGCACCTCCTCGGGGTAGACCTGCACCTTCGGGCCGAACCCGCCGCCGACGTCGGGCGCGGTCACGCGGACCTTGTGCTCGGGCACGTCGAGCTGCTCGCAGATACGGGTCCGGACCATGAACGGCGCCTGGGTCGAGCTCCAGACTTGCAGCTCTTCGGCGACCCGGTCGAAAGTTGCGACCACGCCGCGGGTCTCCATAGGTACGCCGGCCTGCCGCTGGGTGGTGAAGCGGAAGCTGTCGGTGTGCGTCGCCTCAGCGAAGGCGGCGGTGACGTCGCCCGCCTCGACCTCGAAGTAGGCCTGGATGTTGCGGGGTATGTCTTCATGCAGCAACGGGGCCCCGTCGGCGATCGCTTCCTCGGGGTCGACGATCACCGGAAGGTCGGAGTACTCGACTTCGATCATTCCGAGCGCGTCCTCGGCGACGTAGCGGTCGGTCGCGATGACCGCGGCGATCGCCTGGCCGACGTAGCGGACCCGGTCCACCGGGAGCACTTCGATGTCACACGCGAGGGTGACCGGCGACGCCGCTTCGGCGAGTCCGGGCGGGGTGTGCTCCTGGTCGACGAACCGGCTGAACGGCTTGACCGCGTCCGCGATGTCCGTCCCGGTGATCACGGCGTGCACGCCGGGCAGGTTTTCCGCCGCGCTGGTGTCGATCGAGACGATCCGGGCGTGCGCGACGCCGCTGCGCAGCATCGCGACCTCGAGCATGCCGGGCAGTTCGATGTCGGCGACGTAGGTGCCCGTACCCGTGACGAGCGGCCGGTCTTCCTTACGCCGGACGCTGCGGCCGACCCAGGGGGTGCCAGGCGGTGGCGCGGACTCCACTTCCGGGACCACGTGGCCGGAATGGGCTGGCAGGGTGGCGGTCATGCTGCGTCCTCCGGTTCAGTTCGCTCCCCGTCCACGGACGGCGTCCCCTTGTCGGCGGCACCGCAGGCGGACCCGCAGGCTGCCCGTTTGTCCGCCGCGCACTGCACCGCCCGCACGATCGCGGAGTAGCCGGTGCAGCGGCAGATGTTGCCGCCGAGCTGGTCGCGGATCGTCGCGTCGTCGGTGGGGTGTCCCTCGGCGAGGAACTCCTGGGTCGCCATGACGAAGCCCGGTGTGCAGAACCCGCACTGCAGGCCGTGCTGCTCGGAGAACGCCTGCTGGACCTCGTCGAGTTCACCGTCCTGCGCGATCCCCTCGATCGTCGTGATCTCGTGGCGTTGCGCGGTGACGGCCAGCACCAGGCACGCCCGGGCGGAGTAGCCGTCGAGCAGGACGGTGCAGGCACCGCACACACCGTGCTCGCACCCGAGGTGCGTGCCGGTCAGCCCGAGCTTGTCGCGCAGGAAGTCCGCCAGACTGATCCGGGGTTCGGCCTCGGCCGTCAGCGTGGCACCGTTGACAGCCAGGGTGATCGCGATTTCCTGGCCGGTGGCCTGGACGCTCATGAGTTGTCCTCGATCCTCTCGGCGGCGCGGGTGAGGGCCCGCCGGACTATGACGCCCACCAGCCGCCGCCGGTACTCGGCGTCTCCATGCAGGTCCGGGGTGGGCTCAGCGGCCTCGACAGCGGCATCGGCGGCTTCCGCGAAGGCGGCCTCCCCAACCGGTCTGCCACGCAGCGCTTCCTCGGCAGCGGTCAGCCGCACGACCGCGGGCGCGGCGCCGGAGGCGGCCAGGCGCGCGCTCGTGATGCGACCGTCGCCGTCGGTCTCCAGGGCCGCCGCGGCAGACGCGATGGCGAAGTCGCCGTGGCGGCGGGCAAGCTCGACGAAGGCGGTGCCGGTCGTGGGCGGGGCCAGCGGGAACCGGACCTCGGTGAGAAGCTCACCTGGCTCCAGGGTGGTGGCCAGGAAGCCGTCGAAGAACTCGGCCGCGCCAAGGGTCCGCGCGCCGGACGGACCGAGGACCACGAACGTGGCGTCGAGCAGCATCGCCAGGACGGTCCACTCCGCGGAGGGGTCGGCGTGAACGAGGCTGCCCCCGACGGTCCCCCGGTTGCGGATGGCCACGTGGCCGATGTGACGGACGGCCTCGGCGATCATCGGCGACCGGGCCGCGACGCGCGGGTCGAGCTCGATGTCGCGGTGTCGACACAGCGCGCCGACCACGAGCTCGTCGGGTGTGTGCCGGTGGTGCGCCAGCTCGGTCACGCCGTTCAGGTCGATCAGTGCCGTGGGCGCGGCGAGTCGCAGTCCGAGCAGCGGCAGCAGGCTCTGACCGCCGGCCAGGAACTTGGCATCCTCACCGTGCCGGGCCAGCAGATCGACTGCCTCGGCTGCCGTCGCCGGTGCCTCGTAGGCGAACGCCGCGGGCTTCATCGCGCGGTGCCGTCGTCGGCTCGCCGCCGGGCTACCGCCTCGATCTCGACCGTGGCCCCATAGGGCAGAGCCGAGACGGCGAGGAAGCTGCGCGCCGGGCGAGGAGCCTCGAACCGGGCGATCAGCTGATCATTGGCAGCGGCGCGGAGGCTGATGTCGGTGACGAAGTAAGTCAGCTTGACGACATCTGCCAAGCAGAGCCCGACAGTGCCGAGTCGCTCCTCAAGGCGGTCGAGGGCCGCGTCGAGCGCTTCGCCGGCCCCTGTGACCGGCTCACCCGCGCGATCGACAGCGAGGGCGCCGGAGACGTAGGCCGTGTCACCTACGAGCCTCGCGGGCGAGTAAGGGTGGGCCCGGTCGACGGGCGAGTGAGCTTCAGTCGTCATTCCCACACGGTATTCCAAGTGGTTTTTAGTTGACAAGATATAATCTTGAAAACTTTGTGTTGCGAGCGGCCGGCTGTCCGTTTGCGCCTAACGGAACGCCGGACGAGCCCGAGGGCCCAGGTCGGCGAGGCAGCGCAGCACCGCCCACGCGACCAGTGCGCTGGTCGCGTGGTTAGCTGGGCTCGGGTAGTTCTCCAAGACGAACCGATGCACGCCGAGGTCCGAGGTGACGGTCACCTCGTGCCTGGTCCGCT
The DNA here is from genome assembly GCF_055561455.1 of Amycolatopsis sp. PSD-21. Classification (NCBI taxonomy): domain Bacteria; kingdom Bacillati; phylum Actinomycetota; class Actinomycetes; order Pseudonocardiales; family Pseudonocardiaceae; genus Amycolatopsis; species Amycolatopsis sp. PSD-21. The sequence continues at coordinate 8,668,973 of NZ_CM145712.1, forward strand.
CCGCGTTCGGATCGGCCACCAGCTCTACGTGCACCGCCTCGGGCGAATCGACGGCCAGGGCCAGCGCCGCGGCGACATTGAGGTTGGCGGGGAACAGCTCCGCGGCTTGCTCCGGTCCGCCACTGAAGACAACCGATGGCGCGTCACCCGGAAGGGCCTGCTGCAACCCGTCGCGCTGCTCGTCCGACATCCAGGGTTGCACGAGCGCGGGCGGGCGCTTCGTCGTGCGAAGGTCCACCCGGACCCCGGAGCCCGAAAGCCGTGCCGCGCGAATCAGGTCAAGGCCAGCGATCGCACCGGTGCTCAGGATGATCCGGCCCGGCCCGGGGTGATCTAGCAGCGGTCGCACCGCGGGCCGGAGAAACGCCCCGGTGGACACCGCGAGAAGAGTGCCGCCACGCTCGAGAACCGCGGGTGCGATTTCCTTCAGCGCCTGCGGGCCCGCCGCCTCCACGATGATGTCCGCGGTGTCGACGAGGGCGGCGACGTCCGCGACGGCGAACTCCTCCGGGGCGCCCGCCTTGTCCATGATCCCGGCGAGCACCGCCCCCGGCACCCGGCCCGCGATGAGCGCTTCCCCTACCTGACGACCGATCGCGCCGTAGCCGACGAGACCGACCCGAAACGCGTCGACACCGGCCTCAGACCGGGCGAGAGATTCCGCCGTCACTAGGACCGCCTGCGGCGGAACAGGGCGGCGCACAGGCCCGCGACGGCGAGGGCGAGAACGCCTACGGCCGCGGGACCGGCCCAACGCAGCATCGGGGCCGCGCCGAGCAGGTCGAGCGGCTCGACCGAAGCGGCGGACGCCGGAACCGACTCCGCCGGCGTGGCGGCCTGAGCGGACGGGGCAGCCAGGGACTCCGCCAGGGACGAGGAGAACCGGCCGATGATCGAGTCCGCGACGTCGGAGATGACGCCTCGGCCGAACTGGGCCGGCCTTCCCGTGATGGTCATATCGGTGATCACGGTGACCTCGGTCTTGTCCGCACCGGCGGCGCGGAGCGTGCCGGTCAACGTGGCGGCAGCGGTGCCGTTGCCGCGGGTGTCGCGCCCGGACGCGCCGATGACCACGCGGTGGTCGCTGTCGTCGCGCTCTTGGTAAGTGCCCTTGCCCTTGTAGGTCATGGAGATCGGGCCGACCTTGATCTTCACGGTCCCGGCGAACTCGTCACCGGCGGCCTCGGTCAGCGCCGCGCCGGGGAAGCACGGAGCGACGCGCGCGGGATCGTTCAGTGCCGCCCACGCCTTGTCTAGCGGCGCGGCGATGATGAAGGTGTGTTCGAGCTGCACAAGTCGTCCTTTCGAGGGTGGATCAAAGAAGATCGGCTGATCACAGGCCGCGCGCGGCGGCGCCGGTGCGGGGGTCGGCACCGGCCGATAACGGGCCGTGGTCGCCCGGCAGACGGAGCACCTGCTGAGCGGAGCGCAGCGAGTGTCGTCCGGCCGGGTCGAACTCACCGCGAGCCCGCAGGCTCACCAGATCCGCCGCACAGAACCCCTCCTCGACGACAAGCCGGTCGCCGAAGCGCCCCCAGCGGGGCGCTTCGACGAGGGCCGCCGGGTCGTGGACCCCGTCGAGCACGCTCGTGACGGTCTGGGAGTTCCAGCGCATCTGGTTTTCCCCGCCCGGGGTGGCACCCATCAGCAGGGTGCCGTCCTCGAGGCCCACCGCCCACGCATGCAGCGTGGTGACCGGTCTGCGGCCCGCGGCGGGGAAGTTGGGGTGCCCCGGGGTGGCGGCAAAGCCTCGGCCGGGGCGGTTGGACAGCACCAGGCCGTAGGGCTCGACGACGATGCCGCTGCCGTAGCGCTGGAACGAGTTCGAGTGCACCAGCACCACAGCGTCACCGTTGCGGTCGGCCGCGGTGACCACCGAGGTGCCACCGCCCGATGACCGGTCCCCGTGGGTGCGAACCCGGTGCGCGATCGCGGCCTCGACGCAGGCGACCAGCTCTCCCGCCGAGCAGTCCCGAGAGGACGCCACGACCGCGTCGAGCAGGGAGGGGCCATGGGTGGGCCCGGGGGTGGCCCACAACCGCCGGGCGCCGGCCGCGCCCGTCGCCGGCGCGCTCCAGACCGCGCGCGCACTGTCGAGCTCGTCGCGCTCGATCACCCCGCCCCTGCGGCGGATCGCCTCGTATACCGCGTCCCCGAGCTCGTCGGCGAACAGCGCCTCAGGGTGGGCGACGTAGCGTTCCAAGACCTCGGCAAGGCCAGGCGCCTTCGTGTGCGTACCCACCGCGGCGGGTTGTCCCCCTGGCAGGTAGACGACGCCGTCGGGGTTCTGCGTGCGGAGCACCTCGACCGAGCGCTCGGTGAGGTAAGCGCCGATCTCGGTCCAGGCGAACCCGCCGCGGGCCAGCTCGATCGCCGGTGCGGCGAGCCGGGCGAGAGACATCCGGCCGCGTTCGGCCAACGCCCGGTACCCCGCCGGCGCACCGGGAATACCGACGGAGAGCCCCCCGACCGCCGGCAGGGGTCGCGTGGCGAGCGTCTCGGCCAGGGCGCGAGGAGCTGTCCCGATCGAGAGCAGCGCTTCCGGCTCGGCGGCGTCCGCGCGCTTCACCAGGGCGACGACGTCACCCGCGAGCCCACACTTGGGAGGCAACATCACCGTCTCGACGAGCGCTGCCGCCACCACGGCGTCGTAGACGGTCCCGCCGTCGCGCAGGACCGCGACACCTGCGTCGGCGGCCATCGGAGTGGCGGCGGTGACGACCGCACGCTCGCTAGTCGCACGGTACTGGGCGATCGCCGCCTCTTCGGGAACACTGTGCATTACCACTCCTTGTATGCTCAGACCCAACGTAGTATACAAAAAAAGGTTTGACTACCCAGAATTTCTGGACGATTGGCGGCGAAGACATGACGACGAAGATCGACTCCCGGGTCGAGCAGGCCGAAACCACGGACGTCTCGAGGACCGAGGTGCGGTCACCGATCGACGGCGCGACGCTGGGGGCCGTCACCAACGCCGGACCTGCCGACGTCGCGAGCGCGATCGCGAAGGCCGCGTCCGCCGCCGTGGAGTTCGCCGCGCTGCCTGCCCACCGCCGCGCCGCGTTACTTCGCCAGGCAGCCGTCGCGGTCGACGAACAGCGTGACGCTTTGGTCGATGATCTGGTCCGAGGCCTGGGCAAGCCAGTGCGGTTCGCCCGCGCCGAGGCGAACCGCGGCTCGGACATGTTGCTGCGCTGCGCCGAGGAGCTCAGCTCACTCGGCGGCGAGACCCTGCCGCTCGACGCCGTTCCGGGCGGCGAGGGCCGCACCGGCATGACCTGGCGCGAGCCGCTGGGGGTGATCGCCGCGGTGACCCCGTTCAACGCCCCCGTCAACCTGACCCTGCAGAAGGTCGCACCGGCCCTGGCGATGGGTAACACGGTCATCGTCAAGCCCTCGCCTGAGGCCGCGCTGGTCGTCGAACGCCTCGTCGGCGCCATCTCCAGCGTGTTGCCCGACGGTGTCCTGCAGGTTTTGCACGGCGGCCCGGAAGTCGTGCTCGGCCTCTCGCGCGACCCGAGGGTCGACGCGGTGTCTCTCACCGGCGGCACGGTCGCCGGCGAGGCCGTACTCCGGGAGGCGGGGATCAAGCCGGTCCTGCTCGAGCTCGGCTCGAACGCGCCGAATATCGTCCTGGCCGACGCCGACCTCGCCGACGCGGCCATCCGGATCACCGGCGCGGCCTTCGGGGCGAGCGGGCAGCAGTGCATCTCCGCCCAGCGGATCCTCGTCGAACGGCCGGCACACGACGAGTTCCTCGCCGCGTTCCTCGCCGCGGCTCGCGGCCTCGTTGTCGGGGACCCGGCCGAGACGGCGACCGACCTCGGCCCGATGATCCACCGGCGGTCCCGGGACCGGGTCGTCGAACTCGTCGACGACGCCGAGGCCCGCGGCGGGCGGATCGCCCTCGATGGCCGCACGGACTCGCTCTACCTCGGCCCGACCGTGGTGACCGACCCGCACCCGGACTCGCGCCTGCTGCGCGAGGAGGTCTTCGGCCCCGTCGTCGTCGTCCAGTCCGTCGACGATCTCGACGACGCGTTGGCCGTCGCCAATTCCGTCGATGTGGGGCTGCAGGCCGCGTGCTTCACTCGTGACCTCGACCGGGCCTTCGCCGCGGCCCGCGGACTCCGGGCCGGCTCCGTGTGGATCAACGAGGCCACCCGGTTCCGGCTGGACACCTACCCGTTCGGCGGTGTCGGGCGCAGCGGGCTTGGTCGCGAGGGTGTGCGGTACGCGATGGAGGAGCTCTCAACCCTCAAGTTCGTGGGTCTCCGCCACAATTGACGTATGTCACGCGGCGATCACACCTCGCGGGAGCGGGTACAGGGCCGGCTCTTCGAGAGGCTCGTCGGCCGGAGTCGCGCGGCCGCGGCCGTTGATCGACGACGGTGATCCAGTCGATCCGACACGCCTGTTCATCACGAGCTGACGACGCCGGCACACTAGACCTCCCGGACTCGTTCCCGGCCTTCCTCGACCGGAAGATCCACCGGCTGCCGAACAACGTCCGGATAGACGGCTCGTCGAAGACGATCGTGTGCGCGCTTCTGGACGCACAAGATGTCCAGAGGCGCGCACCGGCCCCGCTCGCCGACACATCGTCACCACCCATGAGCTGCTTCTGCAGCGGTGAAGTGCGGCGAGCCATGTCCCAGGGTGAGCGCACCGTTACTTCTCGGCCATCTGGTCGTCAAGAATTGATATGGTCGATGAGCAGAGTGGTGGTTGATGAGGTGGAGAAACGATGACGGCCGTATCGCAGGGGGCGCTGGTCGGCAGCGCCAATCAGACGCTGCGCGAGCAGGTCTACGACCGGCTCGTCGAAATGATCGTCTCGGGCGAGATCCCACCCGGCGGGTCGATCCGCGAGAACCAGACGGCGGAACTGCTCGGTACGAGCCGCCTCCCGGTGCGCGAGGCCCTCCAGCAGCTCGAGGCCGAGGGCTGGCTCGAGCGCCGCCCCCGCGGCATCGCACGTGTTCGCACGCCGCAGATTACCGACATCGACGAGATCTTCGACATGCGCAGGCTGCTCGAGGTCGAGGCCATCGGACTCGCCGTGCGCCGCGCCTCGCTGGAGGACGTGGCCCGGTTGCGCGCGCTCTCCGACGCCGGGGCCGCCGCCGCCACGGCCGGCGACCAGCCGAACGCCATGCGGCTCAACGCCGAGTTCCATCACGAGCTGGCCGCTCTTGCCCGCCACGGCATGCTGAATGCCTTCCTCAAGATCCTCGACCGCAAGGTCCATTGGCTGTTCAGCAACGTCCGGATGGACCGCTTCGCCGAGCACGACCCGATCCTCGACGCCCTCGACGCGCGGGATGTTGAGGCAGCCCGCGCTGCGGCCCGCGAGCACATCGAGCGCACGCACGACGTCCTTCGCGAGAAATGGGGACGCACGCCGTAGCACCGGCCCATTAGAACGTGTCTTACGTGGCCGATGCGCCATGATCTTCTGGAACATGGTTCAAGCTGCGTGACGCAGGCTAACGGCACGAGTAGAGTCCGTAGTGACCGCGGATCGGCGAGTGCTCGTACTCGTTCCGAAATGGACATCCCGGGCAGCTTCTGGCGAGACGGATCGCAACTAGCACGCCAGCTACTGCCGATAGCTTGTGCGTACCCACCAGCGCAGCTGACCGTCGATGAAATCGGCAACATGCCCAGGGTCGTCGAAAGGGTCCTTCTCCCAATGAGAAGCACCGTCGCCGTCCTGCACGCGAACACCCAAGTGGTAGCAGCCGAACAGGAAGGCGCCGGCGGCTCCGTGAGGGCGCTGGTGCACCCAGTCCGGCATCGACGTGACCGGCAGTGTCCGTTCGATCCAGCGGCGTGCCTCATCCTCGGTGGCGGCGTCGTATTCGGCGACGCAGTCGGCGATGTCGTCGTCGGCGATGCCCACCATGATCGCGGCACCGAATACATGCTGTCCCTTGATCGTCGTCGTGTTTCCCATCCACTCCCCCTAATCCGATACAGGCATTCAGCATGCACCCGGTCCGCAAGAACTGCCAGTCATCGCGATAACCGCTACGCTGCGAGCAGAGGGCTTTGTCGTTCCTCGGCCTGCCCAGGCTTCCAGCTTGGGCAGGCATATTAAATTTTGAGCCGAAATAAGACCTGTGGACAATCCGCTTGCGCAGCCCTGTCCGCCGCCTCCGTCAGGCAGCGGGCAGGGCGTTTCGATTGTTTCGGCGGGGGATGATCGAGGCGGCCGCTTCGGCGGTTTCGCGGGCGAGTTCGGGCAGGACGTGGGTGTAGGTGTCGGCGGTGATGGCGATGCTGGAGTGGCCGAGGAGTTCCTGGACCTGTTTGAGGTCGGCTCCGGCGGCGATCATGAGGGTTGCGGCGCCGTGGCGGAGGTCGTGCAGCCGGACGGGCGGGAGGCCTGCGGCTTCGGCGATGGCCTGGAAGGCGTCGCTGAGGTGCGACGGTTGCAGGGGCCTGCCGTCGGGTTCGGTGCAGACCAGGCCGTTCTCGATCCACGCGCCGCCCGCTGCCGCACGCAGGTTCGCCTGGTGTTCCTTCTGCTTGGTGAGGACGTCGGTCGTGGCGGCGTCGAGGGCGATGACGCGACCGCTGGCTTCGCTTTTCGGTTCGCCCATCTCGGCCTGCCAGCCGATCTGGACCAGAGCCGCGGAGATCGTGATGCTGTGGCGGGCCAGGTCGACGTCCCACCAAGGCAGGCCGCAGGCTTCGCCGCGCCGGAGCCCTCGGTAGGCGATGAGGTGCAGCAGCACGTAGTAAGGGTGTTCGAGGGCATGATCGAGGAACTTTCCGGTCTGTTCCGGGGTCCACACCATGACCCGGGACGGTTTCTGCCCGGTGCGCTGCCACCGTTCGACCCGCTCGGGCGTCCACAACAACGCTTTCGGCCGCCGCCCGGACGGGAGTTCGACGTAGGAGGCGGGGTTGAAAGTGATCGGTAACCGGGGGTCTCGGATGGCGGCGTTGAGCGCGGCGCGCAAGGTGGCGCGGTAGCGCTGCATGCTGGCGTCGCTCAAGGTCCGCATACCGTGCACGCTCTTACGGATATCGGGATCGTCACTGGCTTTCGCGGCGCGAATGGCGTCGTTGCGTTCGGCCATCGCATCGAACATGCGCGAGATGTGCACGACGGTGAGCTCGTCGAGCCGGAGGTGACCCAGATGCGGAATGAGCCAGAGCCGCAGGTGGCTGCCGTAGGAGAGCTGGGTGGTACCGCGGAGTTTCTTCTTCCGCCCCGCGTACCACGTGGTCAGCCACTCGGCGACGGTCGGGATCTCCCCGGCGTCGGCGGATCCTGCGTCCAATCGCGCGCCGAGGGTCCGCGCCGACGGGAACGGTTCCTTGGTCTTGAGGTGCTTGTCGATGACGTCGCCGACCGCGGCGATCACGGCGGCACCGTAGGGTTCGGCGGTCTCGACCAGGGCGGCCATCTTGTCCAGTTCGGTTTGCGCGTCGGTCTGGGACTCGTACCCACCGCGCCTGCGGGTGCGGCGGGTACCGTCGGTTCGGGCGGGTAGTTCGGCCTGGTAGTACCAGGAGCCGTGCTCGGAGCTCCAGGCTCCGTTGCGTCGTTTGAGTTTCGGGCATGCCGACCCGAGTGGCTTACCGGTGCCGGGGTGTTTGCAGGTGCAGCGTTTGTAGGTGCTGCCGGAGAAGTTCTGCGCCATCGGATTCGTTCCTTGCCGGGATCAGGGGCGTGTGCTTGTGGTCAGCGCCCATCGACGCTCCGGTGGGGACAGAGAGGAAGCGTCAGCCACGAGGCTCTTCGTCCAGCTCGAGGAATTCCTCCAGCCGGGCGACCACGACCCGGTAGTTCCGGCCGACCCGTTTGACCGGAACCGGGAACGCCCCCTCACGGGCGAGCCGGTAGGCCGTGGTCCGGCCGATGCCGAGCACGCGGGCGGCGGTCATCAGGTCGGTCGTGACACCAAGACCCCACAGTTGTTGGCGTACTGCCAGCGCATAGCTCGGGAGCGAGGTCGTCATGACGTGCTCCGGTCATCGCGGGTGGCGCGCACGCTCGTCGCGGGATGTTGGGCGGCCCAGAACAGGGCGGGGGTGACCAGGGCACGGTGCGTGGGCTGTGCGGAGAGCACCCATTGTTCGGCGGGCCGAAGGTCGCCGTTCCCGTCTCGGGTACCGGTGGCCTGGTAGCCGGTGTACTGGACGGTGGTCAGGATCGCGGCGACCGCATCGGGTGACCACACGGTGCCGGTCCCGGGCGGCGGGTAGCGGTCGTGGTCGACGTCGAGCCGGGCGGCGATGTCCTCGATGGACAGTCCGGCGACCGCGCGCCAGTAGAAGATGTCTTGCACCACCAAGGAGCGACGAGGTTCCGGTGTCCACCGGCTCCGAGTCCCGGTGACGGTCATCTTGGTGTAGCCATAGGGCGGGCGGACCGGGGCCGTGGTCGTCTCGATCGACCGTTCGGGATTCCGCACGAGAGCTACGCGCGTGGTCCGGTGGACGAAGACGGCACGGACCCAGCGGCGCACAGAACGGGATGGGCTGTTTTGGGGCATGGCAAGGAACCCTTTCGGGTAGGCGCGGGTGGAGCGTGGCGCTCCGGGGCGGGATCGGCGTCCTCATGCCCCGGAGCGCCACGGGTTTCAGGAATGCGAACGGGTACCGGTGCGCAGGCCGCGCGTCGAAGCCTTCGCGGTGCTGGCCGACGGACAGTGCAGGTGGGTCAGGTCGTCCAGCAGGAGGCGTAGGGCGTGGGCGGCCTGCTGAGGCATGACGCCGTTGCCCGGCACGCGCAGTTGCGCGGTGCGCGGCAGGTCGAGATGGTCGGCGGTGACCCATCCCGGCGGCAAGCCCATGAGCCATTCGACGAACGGCGGCGCGAGCACGGGACGTCCATGCCGCCCGGGCTGCGTCGGGTACGGCGCGGGCCGGGCGGTGATGAGCTCCCACCGGTGGACGGCGGCGGCGTATTCACCCCACTCGACTGGCCTTGGTTCGCGTGCGCGGCGGACGGTTGTCACGGTCACTCACCTTCTTCCGCACCCGGGTTCTCGGCTTGGGCGTGGTGACGGCGATGACGACCGAGGGCAGCATCAGGTCGCCTTTCGAACCGCGCTGCGCCGGGCATCCTTTGGTGCCGTCGGTCGCCCGCGGGGTCGGCAGAAGTCGTTGCGTGTCCACAAGAGATCGCCCTCCTTGTTGCTACGCCCTCGGGAATTCGCGATGCCGCGCAACACGTGCCGCTCGTCGGTGTCTTCGCGTCCGAGGCCACCGTGCTCGGCAGCAGCACGCACCCGGCCGGGGTCGGACGGCCTGGCCTCAGCACGATCTGCGGACGACCGCGTCCACCGCGTCGTTGAGGTTCACCTGATGCCCGCCCGCACGACGACGTGCCGGATCGACCGGGCCGCGAGGTTCGCCGTCGCGGGCCTGCGGGGTCGGCATCATCCGGGCCCCCTCCCGGCCGGGCGACGGCACACAGGAACACCCGCTCCCGGCGGTGGGCGGCGCCGATGTCGGCGGCTCGTACGCAACGCCAGACCGCGTCATACCCCGTTTCGGCCAGCCCCGCGAGTACACGGTCGAGCCCGCCGTTCTTCCAGCAGAGGGCGGCGACGTTCTCCACGACGACGAGCCGGGGTCGAAGAACGCGAACGGCGTCCAGGATGCTGCTCCACAGTCCACTGCGAGCGCCTTTCTCGATGCCCGCGCGCCGACCGGCCGCGGAGATGTCCTGACACGGGAAGCCCGCCGTGAGCACCTCGACCGGTGCGGCCGCAGCGAAGTCGACGGCACGGAGATCGCCCAGATTCGGCACACCGGGCAACCGTTCGGCGAGGACGGCGGCGGCGTGCGGATCGATCTCGGAGTACCACACGATCCGGCCGCCGAGAACGGCGGCGACACCGAGGTCGAGACCCGCCATCCCGGTGCACAGCGACCCGATCACCGGGCCGTCGGTCGCGACGAACCGCGAATGCTCAGACATCGCGTGCCTGCTCGAGCGGCCGGCGCAGCACGATGACGTCCTCATGCGCGATCAGATGCAGCGGCAAACCCTGGGCGCGCTGTTTGCGGATGAAGTCACGCTGGAAGAAGCTGCCGCGCGCGACCAGATCACGATCGGCGACCCGCGCCAGCAGCGCCACACATCGCTCGACCGGCACCAGTCCCGCCGCGCGACCGCAGGCGACGATCTGCGACGGCAGATCGATCAATTCCATGTGCTCACGCCACGGGCGCACGGTGATCGCGACGTGCCCGCCAGGGCGCAGCACGGCAGCGCACCCGGACAGGATCCGGGTAAACCCGGCCAGCAACCGGTGGTGGCCGACGTTGGCCAGATTCCCGCGATCCAGCGCGGAGCCGTAACGGTGATGGAACTTGTGCACCTTCCCGTCGTCGGAATCGGTGGTCGCGGTGACCACCTGACCGTGCGTCGACGGTCCGTACGGCGGCGAGGTGACCACAAGTGCGACCTGTCCCCGGTACTTCTCCGGCAGCAGGAACGGCAGCTGCCGCGCGTCACCGCGCACGACCTCCGCGTCGTGGTCGTGCCCGCGTTTCCGCGCCAGCTCGAGATTCGCCCGGGCAACGGCGACCCAGTGCGGTTCGTACTCCACACCGACCGCGCGGCGCCTGGCGTCGAGCGCCTCCACCAGCGTGGTGCCGGCTCCCGCCATCGGGTCGAACACCAGCTCCCCCGGGCGGGTGTAGGCGCGAATGGCGTGCACCGCGACGGCCGGGAGCATCTTGGCCGGATGCGCGGTCGACTCGGGCACGTAACGGCCCTTGCGCTGCGCGGCCGGCGAGGTCTGCGCGGTCGCCCACACCGACAGCGGCACGTCTTCCGCGCCGATGGCCGTCGCTGTCCCGGCCGGACCGTTGCCCACGATGTCGAGGGCGTCGATGACGGCGCGGGAGATCGGCACCGTCGGATCGTCAGCACCGCTGACGGATGATGTCGATGGCTGAGTCCGGGACATGAGCACGGTGCCTTTCGCGGGGGAAGGAAGAACGGATCGCGGGGCCGACGGGCGCGGCGACAACGGGGTCATCGGTCCTCCCCGGCGGTGTCGGCGGGCTGGGCGAACACCAGAACGTCGCCGTGTGCGCGCAGGTGCGGCGTGGGCAGTCCGCGCACCGCCGCGCGCTGCCGGGCCCGGTCGTACTCGGCGTCCGCCGCCGCGCTCGGAACGGTGTGCAGGCGCCCCTGCCGGACCGGGGCGTGCAGGGTGACGATGTGCTGCAGGTAGAGCAGATCGGCGTGCTGGCAGGCGGCCACGATCGCACCGGTCGGGTCGACAAGCTCCCCCTGATTCCAGTCACTGTGCGTGTACACCGCGAAGATGCCGCCGTGCCGCAACCGCCTCGCCGCCAGCAGCGCGAGCCGGTCCAGCGGTACCGTCCCGCCGGCGCGGGCGGGCACCGAGACGAGCACCAGATCCGCCCGCGCGCCGACGTCCGTTCCGGATGTCTCAGTAGTGGCGGGTGACGTGCTGACGCGAGCCGCGGGCGGGTCGGTGACGAGGTCGGTCCAGAACGGCCGCGCGGCGGAGCCGGACACCGTCGCACCGGTGTCGACGGTCAGTGTGTCGGCGGTGCGATCGAGGGCGCGGACCGCGTCTCGGGCCGCGATCAGCTCCTTCTCGGGGACCGTCGGGGCGGTGCCGGTGTCGACCAGAACGACGTGCGCGCCGGGGGTGGTGAACGCCGCCGTGATGGACTCGACGATCGGCACCGGCCAGCGCGTGGAGGCGTCGATCGGCTCGCCTCCGCACGTCCACACCGTCGCTGGAGTCGGCGCTGTCGACACGACCGGCGTACGTCGGCGCGGCGCCTCGGGACGCGAGGTCGCGCGGGTCTGTCGGCCGGCCGACGCGGTGGTGCGGGCGCCGGGATAAGGGGCACGGTCGCCGCCGCGGCGAGCGCGAGGCGGGCGGGCCGGGTCCGGCCGATTTCCGGGACGGCCATCCGGTGATTGCTGGGCCATGAGAGGTCCTCCTGCGAGCGGAACAGCCGGGGCGACGCCCGGCCTGGTTCGTGCTGTCACAAAGCAATACCGAAAAAAGGCCGCCTCGGAGACAGGCACCCGCCAATAAAGTGCTGAAATGACTTCTTTCGGACCAATATCGGGGCGGCCGATAACCGCAAAAACATCGTTTCCTCTCATGGTCGAAGGAAAACATGGACATCCGACTCGACTGATTCATTTCCTGGTGAGCTTCGAGCCCCTCGTAGCACTTGAAGCACCAGTTAAAGTCGCAGAACACAGGCGATCCCCGAGCCACCGAGGCGCTTTTGCCGCGGCTTTGAGGCGCCCATGAAGCGCTTTTGAGGCGATTATGATGCGCTTCGCGTGGCTTCCTTTGTTGACGCATTCTTCGACCGTCTTCACAGGGAGCCGTCATGGATTCTTCCGCACCCGACGACGAAGCCCGCGACAATCGTCGTTTCACCACATACACGGATGTGTTCGCGATGGCGCGGTCCAGTTTCGACTGGCTGGTGACCGGGCCGGATCCGGTCAGTGTCGACGGCCGCGAGATCTCCGGAGTGCCGCCACGACCGGTACTGCTGGACGAGCTCGGCTCGCTGCTGCGCGCGGACGGCTGTGCTCAGGCGACACGGGACGCGGCGTGGAGGTATCTGGTCACACGCGCCCGCGCCGAACGCGGGACCTGGACGGTGGCGTGTGTCGGGATGGCGTTGCCCGCACTGCTGCGTGCCGCGACGGCCGTGACCCGCCGGTTCACCGGCGATCGCCACGACATCAACGCCGCCGTCCTGACCGCGTTCGTGCAGGAGCTAGACGAGGTCGACCTGGCCCGGCCGGCGATCCTCGCGCGCTTGTACTACGTGGCGTTCCGGGCAGGACTGCTGGCTCTGGACGACGCCGTCGGAAAGCCGATCCCGGCGGGCGATCTGGTGTACAACGCCCTGCGGCCACCTCCGCCAGAGGGCCATCCGGAGCTGGTGCTCGAGACAGCCGTGCACGCCGGCGCGATCACCGCCGAGCAGGCGGCGCTGATCTCCGAAACCCGGCTCGGCGACACGACCCTGGCCGACGCGGCACGCAGCCGTGGCCTTCGCTACCGGACGGCGCAGAAGGGCCGCGCCCGGGCCGAAGCGCGTCTCGTTACCTACCTGCGCGACGAGCACCGTGGCACGTCCGCCGCGCACGGCTCGGCGAACTCACGCACCGTGACCGGCGGAGCCAGGCCGGGCACCCGCGTCGCGTCGAGCGGACACCACGTCTGCGGGGAGGTCGGCTCATGCGACTGACACCGCACCACTACCGCCGCGTCATCATGTTCCTCGGGTGGCTGACCGCCTTCGGGCTGCTGCTGTCGTCCTCGTCCGCGCGCGCGGACACGATTCATTACGTCGCACTCGCCCAGACCGTCGATCAGGTCCTCACCAACATCCGCAACTGGATCATGGGGATCCTCGCCGGAGTCGCGGTCGTGTTCATCACCATCGGCGGCCTGCGCTACCTGATGGCCTCGGGTGACCCCGGCGAGATCGAGAAAGCGAAGGGCGCGTTCAAGGCCGCCGGCATCGGCTTCGGACTCGCCGCGCTCGCCCCGATCGTGGTCGAGATCCTCAAGGGCATCGTGGGCGGGGTGTGAACCATGACCGCCCCGAACACACGACGCTGTACCCGCGTAGTCCTGGTGCTGATGCTGACGGCTCTCGCCGGGATCACGCTGACCGCGGCGGCATCCCCCGAACCCGCGCAACAACCGGTGCTGCCGCTGCCGCCCAATCCCAGCTGTGCACCGGGTTCGACCGAGCCCGCCTGCCTGCTGCCGGGAACCTCGCCCTCGACGCCGCCAACGGGTCCGCCGAGCACGCCGCTGGTGCCCGGTCCGTCGGCGCCACCGGTGTCGTGTTTCCCCGGAGCGGTCATGCCCGAGTGCGGCAACCTGCCCACCCAGCCGCCGCCGACAAGCCAGCCGTGCGAGGGCCCGAACTGCATCCCACAACCGTCTCCGCGTGATCCCGCCGGCGAGGAGAGCGAGTGTGGGTTCACCGACCCGGTCGCGTGTGTCACCGAGGCCATCGACAGCTTCTTCCGCGGCTTGGTGATCGGCGCGCTGAACCCACTGCTCGACCTGCTCGGCAAGACGGTGCTGTCCACACCGCACCCTGACCTGCTTCCCGGCATCGGCCAGGCATGGACCGACTCCTGGCACCTGATGCTCGCCTTCTACAGCAGCATCGTCGTGATCGCGGGCCTGCTCCTGATGGGCTACGAAACCCTGCAGACCCGGTACACGATCAAAGAGATCGCACCCCGTATCGCGATCGGGTTCCTCGCCGGGACGCTGTCGCAGTTCGTGGCGACCCAGGGCATCGAGATCTCCAACGCCGTCAGCTCGGCGCTGATGACCGGCGCGGTCAACCCGGACACCGCCGCCAAGGCGATGACCGACATGATCCTCGGCTCGCTCAACGGCGGCGCGGGCTGGCTGCTGTTCATCGGACTCGCGCTCGCGGCGATGCTCGTCGTCTTGTTGCTGACGTTCATCGTCCGGGTCATCGCAACGATGCTGCTGATCGCGGCCGCGCCGTTCGTGCTGATGTGGCACGCCCTCCCTCACACCGAGGGCGTCGCCGTTTTTTGGTGGAAGGCATACGGACTGGTGCTGGTCATCCCGATCGGCCAGGCCGTGGCGCTGAGCGTGGCGTTGCGGGTGTTCTTCACCCCGGGCGGATTCACCGTGTTCGGGCCGACGCTGAACGGGCTGACCAACCTCCTGTTCTGCGTCGCCCTGATGTGGATCTTGGTCAAGATCCCGTTCTGGTGCCTGCAACCCCTGCGCGGCAGCGGCGGCCGCTCACTTCTCGGGTCCCTGGTGCGCGGCGCGATCGCCTACAAGACCATGGGCCTGCTCGGCGGCGCCACTTCCCTCTTCGGAGGCAAGGGCCGCAAGCCCAGCCGCGCGCCACGTGATCGGATGCCGACGGACCCGCCGTCCACGCGGTCGGGGCAGTACCTGCTGCCGTTGCGGGTGCGGCGGGTGGCGAAGCCCTTCCGAACACCGCGCCGAGGCTTCGACGAGCCGCCCCGGCCGGGCCTTCCCGCCGACCGTGCCCCGGGTCCCGGCCAGACGTCGCTGTTCACGGTTCGCCGCGCCGGCGACGCCGTGACCGCCAGCCCGAACCCGCGAGCGATACCGCTCAAGGACCTGCCCAACGCGCTCCCCGCCGACCAGCTCGGGTTGCCGATCACCGTGCACCGCGACCCCTCCCGACTGCCTCGCCGCACCCTGGCCGACGACCTCGCCGCCCGGCACTCCGCGGTGCCGCCTGTGTCGCAACCGGGACTGCTACATCCGGACGGGCAGGTCAACCGCCGGGCCAGGCCACCGGTGAAACTGCCCGGCGCGCTGATCGCCCCGAGCACCGGGATGCTGCCGATCCACCTGCCACCGCAGACCCCGCGCCCGCCGCGGCGCACGCTCGCCGACGATCTGGCCGATCCCGCCCGCACGAACCGGGCACCGCAGACCGGGCCCGCGCTGATCTCCAGATCCGGGGAGATCACCAAGGCCGCCCGCGCGCACCGCCGTCCCCTCCGCGACGCCTACACCGGCAACCGGCCACTCGCCTCCGGCCAGTACCCGCTGCCACTCGGCGTCCAGCGCCAGCCCAAACCCGTACCGCCACCCGTCTCGGCAGCGCCGAAGCGGCGCACCGGAACGCAACTGCGCCTGCCCCTGGACCTGCCCGCCCGGCGTGGCTCGAAGAAGAAGTGAGGAACCGCCATGTCGTCTCCCGTGCGCGTGCCCGCCGATGTCGACCGCCCGGACCGGATCCTCGGTCCGCTGACCGCCCGGCAGCTCGCGATCCTCGGCGTCACCGGCCTCCTGCTCTACGGCCTGCACTCGGCGACCCACGCGTTCGTGCCACTGCCCGTGTTCCTCCTCGTCGCTATCCCGATCGCGATCACAGCCACCGTGCTGGCCCTCGGCCAGCGAGACGGCCTACCCCTGGACAAACTCGCCCTCGCCGCGATCCGCCAGCACCTCTCGCCGCGGCACCGGGTCACCGCACCCGAAGGCGTGCGTCCGGCCCCCGCGTGGCTGACCGCCCAGGGCCCCAACGCCCGCACGCGCGGTCGCCCTGTGAGGCGCACGGCCTCGGCCGAACCGGTGTCGCCAGCAACGCTTCAGCTGCCCGCCCAAGGTGTCGCCGACACCGGCGCACATGCCGGGATCGTCGACCTCGGCGCCGACGGGCTCGCGGTCATCGCCGTATGCAGCACCGTCAATTTCTCGCTCCGCACACCGGGCGAGCAGGAGGCACTCGTCGCCAGTTTCGCGCGCTACCTGCACAGCCTGACCGCCCCGGTACAGATCCTGGTGCGCGCCGAACGTCTCGACCTCGCCCCACAGATCGCCGAGCTGCGGGACCGTGCCGGTGGGCTCCCGCACCCCGCGCTGGAGGCCGTCGCGCTGGATCACGCGGACTACCTCGCCGAGCTGACCGCCCAGGCGGATCTGCTGCGCCGCCAGGTCTTGCTCGTTCTGCGTGAACCGTTGCGTACCGGCTCGGCACCCGTCGCCGCGTCGAGTGTGCTGCCGTGGCAACGCCATCGCGGAGACGAACGACTGATGGACGACGGGGTACGGCAGGCGGCCGAGCAACGCCTGGCGCGGCGGCTCGGCGAGGCCATCGAACTGCTCAGCCCGGCCGGGATCGTGGCCACCCCGCTCGACGCCGCCGCCGCGACGAGTGTCTTGGCGGCGGCATGCAACCCCGACACCTTCCTGCCACCGTCCGCCGAATTGGCCGGAGCCGACGAAGTCATCACCGCCACCACCACCTTCACCGACCTCTACGGCCCTGACGACGATGCCGATGTCGCAACGGCACCGCGCTCCGGTCGCTCGCAGACGTCAGGGCCCTGGCTGTCCGAGGACGAGGACTGGGACTACGACGACGAGAGCGAAAGCAGGTGAACCTCATGCCACGCACCAGATACCCTGCCTCGACGTCCCGCTCCGGGTCGGCGGGGGCGTTCACCCCGGACTCGTTGTCGGTGTCCGCCCGGCATCTCGAGGTCGGCAACGAATTCGTCGCGTCCTTCGGCGTCACCGGCTACCCGCAGGAGGTCTATCCCGGTTGGCTGGCGCCGCTGCTCACCTACCCCGCCAGGGTGGACGTGTCGGTTCACGTTCAGCCCGTCGACTCGGCCACCGCCGCCAGCGGCCTGCGCAAGCAACGAGCCAAACTCGAATCGTCGCGCCGCCACAACACCCGGCATGGCCGGCTCGACGACCCAGACCTCGACGCCGCCGCCGAAGACGCCGCCGACCTCTCGCGCAGCATCGCCCGCGGCGATGGACGCCTGTTCCGATTCGGGCTGTACCTGACCGTGCACGCCCCGAACGAAACCTCCCTCGCCGAGGAGGTCTCCGCCTTACGTTCTCTGTGCGCTTCTCTTCTGCTGGACGCGAAACCCACGACATACCGGGCTTTGCAGGGGTGGGTCACCACCCTGCCCCTCGGGCTGGACCCGCTCGGTCTGACACGGACGTTCGACACCGCCGCGGTCAGCGCCGCGTATCCGTTCACCTCCCCGGATCTACCTCCGACCGACCCGGCCACCTCCGCCCCCACCGGAGTGCTCTACGGCTACAACGTCGGCTCCTCCGGGCTGGTGCACTGGGACCGGTTCGCGTGCGACAACTACAACATGGTCGTGCTGGGCCGCTCCGGCGCGGGCAAGTCCTATCTCGTCAAACTCGAGACCCTGCGCAACCTCTACCGTCATCTCGGCGACGACGAGAGCGGGCGGACATCGGAGGCGGTTCAGGCGTTCGTCATCGACCCCGAAGACGAATACGCCCGCCTCGCGGCCCAGGTTGGCGGCACCTACGTCCACCTTGGCGGGGACGGGGTCCGGCTGAACCCGTTCGACCTGCCCGTGCACACCGACCCGCGCGGACGCCGCACCGCCCCACGGGACGCGGTGACACGACGCAGCCTGTTCCTGCACACCGTCCTGGCCGTGCTCCTCGGCACCGAGATCACCGCCGCCGAACGCGCCGTGCTCGACACCGCGATCACCGCCACCTACACCCGCGCGGGCATCACCGACGACACTCGGACCTGGACCCGCCCGGCGCCGCTGCTACGCGACCTGCGCGACGTCCTCGCCGCCTCCGGTGACGGCGGGGACGCGGTGGCCGCCGACCTCGCCGCCAGGCTGCATCCCTTTGTCGATGGCTCGTTCGCCGATCTCTTCGACGGGCCCACCACCGCCACCCCGGACGGACACCTCGTCGTCTTCTCCCTACGCGACCTGCCCGACGAACTACGCGCGATCGGCACCCTCCTCGTGCTCGACACCGTCTGGCGACGCGTCGCCAACCCCGCCCACCGGCGACCCCGCCTGGTCGTGGTCGAGGAGGCATGGCTGCTCATGCAACAGCCCGAAGGCGCACGATTCCTGTTCCGCATGGCCAAGGCCGCCCGCAAACACTGGTGCGGGCTCACCGTCGCGACCCAGGACATCGCCGACGTGCTCAGCAGCGACCTGGGCAAAGCCATCGTCAGCAACGCCGCCACCCAAGTGCTGTTACGCCAGGCACCGCAAGCCATCGACGAGATCACCGAAGCCTTCGATCTCTCCGCCGGAGAACGCCAATTCCTGCTCGCCGCCGACCGCGGCCAGGGCCTGCTGTCCGCAGGTACGCACAGGGTGGCGTTTCAGTCGCTGGCCTCGCCCACTGAGGATTTCCTGGTCACCACTGACCCGAAGTTCCTCGCAGCTCTTCAGGATTCCGGCACGAACTCAGGGTGGGTGGAGCTGTAATGAGGGTATCGCGGTCCCGGGGTTCAGGAACTGCATGTAGTTGGGGCAGCGCACCACCTGTACTGCCAACCGGCACGGGTATCGCCCGATCCATATCGCGATGGATGCAGTCGTTAGGAACGGCTACGTGCGAAAAGGATCGCTTGCGGAAATTGCTCGTCCGGGTCGAGCAGCCACTGGGCCTCGACCTCGAATCCGGCCTCACGCAGCCAGGATGCGACCCTTTCCGGCCGACGGCGGTGGACATGGAGCTTCATCGGATGGCCGCCGTAACCCTCGGTCTTCAACTGCGACCCGTCGCCTACGTGAAACAGGAGTTGCAGTGGTCCGCCCGGACGCAACGCTCGGTGGAAGTGCGCGAAGACTGTCGGCACATCGCCGTCGGGGATGTGGATCAACGACTGCCAGGCAAGCAGGCCAGCCGCCGAAGCTGCTGGGAGGTCCAAGTCTGTCATCGAGCCCACCTCGAACCGCAGACCGGGGTGCTCGTGCCGGGCCACGTCGATCATCCCTGGGGAAAGGTCGATGCCGAAGGCGTCGACCTCGAGCTCGTGCAGGTAGGCGGTGACTTCTCCGGGGCCGCAGCCGACGTCCGCTACTGGCCCGCCTCCCCCGGCCCTCACACAGTCGGCGAACACCGCCAGAGCCGCGCGAAGGTACTGGTGACCGGCGAGGGCACCACGGACTTGGTTGGCATAGCTAACTGCGACCGTGTCGTACGAGGTCCGGGTGTCGGCCAACCAGTCGTCCGTGTTCATGACCGGAACGATATGTCTGATCGCGATCTCGTAGGCAGCCGACTCGATCTGTTCGTCATTGGGCAGGCACCTGAGCACCATGGTTGTTGTCCCCCAGAGGTTTGTACGGCAGGCGAGCGTGCGGTGGCGGCAACGGGCAGCTCATCGCTCGTGGATTTGATGCCTCCTGACACCGGGGTGGTCAACGGTGGCGGCGACAGACCCGAAGTTCCTCGCGTCTCTCGAGGATCCGGAGCAGGACTCAGGGTGGGTGGAGCTGTCATGAGCAGCCCCTGGTTCCGAGGTTCGCGACACCGCCGGTCACGTTGGCCAAGTCCGCCGAAGCCGCTCGATCAGCTTGGCAGGATTGAGCTTCTGGTCGATTCGGAGCAGATAGCCGACCGGCGACTCCCGAATGGCGTCCCGACGTTGCCGGCGCCACTGGGTAGGCGCGGTAACCACGCAGGCGGCCAGCGCCGCTGGCCCGGTGATCGCCGGCGAGAGCCCTATGGTGCCGGCGGCTGCCGCGGCCAGCGGGGGCAGAGCGACCGACTTGACGTTGACCAATGCTCGCGCGGACTCCAGACCGACGCTGCGCAGCCGCTCCCGCAACTGCTCCAACTGCCCAGTGACAGTGCGCTGCACCTCGGTCTGCAGATACTCGTGGAAGACGGGCAGGTCGCGGATGTCCTGGAGTTCGGCGAGCCGCTCGACCTGCTGAGTCACGTAGAGGCGGAACGCGTCGAGTTCGGTGCCGAACCGCGAGCGAACCTCGATGATCTTGTCGATCGGCACACGGTCGAGGTCAGCGGGTACGACTGTCTCGAACGCCAGGAATACAAAGGCATCCAGCAGGTCACGTGGAGCCTGTGTGGCGACCGCCCCGACGGGTTCCTTATCTATCAGCGTCTGGATCAGGCGCTCGAGGGTCCAGCCCGATTCGGCGGAATGGGGCAGGGTTTGATCGGTGACCGGATGCAGGTGGTCCTCGATCGCGATGCGCTCGATCAAGGCGCAGGTATAGACAGCTGCCAGCTCTGGGTGCATTCCGACCCAGGTTCCCCCATGCCCCTCCTGAAGAGTCGCAAGTCCGGCGTTCATCGCGGCTTCAACCGCGTCAGGAAAGATCTTGTCGAGATGGATGTATCCCAACCGGGGATCCAATCGGGGCACCGACACCCTCCTGCGCGGCCTCATGACAGGCCCCGATCGCGGCGCGCCACCCGCCGATCCATAGAACACCGGCGGCCCCGCGACGTTGCCGTTATCGAGGTAGCCGATGGTGGTGTCGGCACCATGCCCCCACTGCCCGATCCGGTGGAGCCCGAAACTGTCCCGCAGCGCCTGCGTGCGGGTATTGATCAGCTCGAGAAACGCGGGCGCGATCTGGGTGGCCGCCCATTGCGGCGGTTCGATGTCAATCAGCCATCTCGCGTCGTACTGCAGGGCGCGCGCTACCGAGGAGTCGAACGTCGGATAGTCGCGAGGCCGCAGCCTGGCCAGCTTGGGCC
Source organism: Amycolatopsis sp. PSD-21 (assembly GCF_055561455.1). Lineage (NCBI taxonomy): Bacteria > Bacillati > Actinomycetota > Actinomycetes > Pseudonocardiales > Pseudonocardiaceae > Amycolatopsis > Amycolatopsis sp. PSD-21. The sequence continues at coordinate 8,690,011 of NZ_CM145712.1, forward strand.
AATACAGGGCCGCGTACTTCAGCCACGTGTCGTCGCGGACGTGGATATACGGGTAATACAAAGCGATCGAGTCCACTGGACGCCCCTCGTCGAACCTCGCGTCCGAGAACTATAGCGGGCTCAGCGGGTATTCGCGGTCGCTCGACAGGGCGCGTGGTCGACGGCCGCTCGCGTTTTATCCCTTTCCCTCAAGGATTCCTGGCAGGAGTTCCACCATGGCTGAGCACGCCGCCGCATTACCGATGACACAGAACTGGGTGACTGACTACCTGCGCGACCCCGGCGGCACCACCGGTCACCTGCTCGCCGTCGCAGGCGACTGGGCGTTGAACTGGGGACCGATCGTCATCCCAGCCCTCGTCGTGGCCCTAGCGGGGGCGGTCGTGGCGCGCCGCTGTTGGCGCGCCCGCTGCCACGCCGCGCTGCTGGCCGATGCTCGCCGGATCACCGTGCTCGCCCCGCCCACCGTCGATCCCGCCGGCGGGGCCGCGGTCTGGTCCAACCTCGTCGGACTCCTGCGGCCCGCCTGGCGGCGATGGTGGGCCGGGCAGCCACATCTGGCGATGGAGTACGTGTTCGGCGAGCACGGCGTCACCGTGCAGTTCTGGGTCCCCGGCGTCATCCCACCCTCGCTGGTGGAACGCGCGATCGAGGCCGCCTGGCCCGGCTCCCACACCCGCACCAGCCCCGCCACCTCACCGTTCCCGACCATGACGGCCGGGTGCCGGCGGATCACCGTCGGCGGCCAGCTTCGCCTCGCCCGCGCCGAAGCCCTCCCCATCCGCACCGCCTTCGACGCCGACCCGATCCGCGGTCTGCTCGGCGCACCGGTCGGGCTCGGCCGGGACGAGCGCGCCTGCGTGCAGATCCTCGCCCGCCCGGTCACCGGCCGCCGAGTCGCCCAAGCACGCCGCGCCGCCCGCCGGGTCCACCACGGCTCCTCCGGGCATCTCGGGGGCCGGATCCTCGACGCGATCACCCCAGGAGTCAGCGCCACCCGCGCCCGCCGGGCCTCGGACTCGCGGCGCATCAGCCAGGACCCGCAGCTGTCGCTCGAATATTCGGCACAGAACAAGGCCATCGTGGGCAAGCAGCGAGGATCCCAGTACGAGACCGTGATCTGGTACGCCGTGGCTACCGACCTTCCTGAGGACGCGAACGGCGACCGGGTGCGCCAGGTTCGCGACACGGCGCGCGGGCGGGCGCACGCACTCGCGGCCGCGTTCGCCGCCTACACCGGCCACAACCACTACACCCGCACACGCCTGCGCCACCCCGCCCACGCGCTCGCCGACCGCCGCCTCGACCGCGGCGACCTGCTCTCCGTGCCCGAGCTCGCGGCACTCGCACACCTGCCCACCGACACCGAGATCCCCGGCGTCGAACGCGCCGGAGCCAAAGCCGTCGCCCCACCACCCGGCATCCCCACCCCAGGCCCAGGAGTAATCCCGCTGGGACAATCCGACACCGGCCACGCACGCCCCGTCGGCCTACGGCTCGCCGACGCCCGCTACCACCTGCACCTGGTCGGGCCGACCGGCTCCGGGAAGTCCACCCTGCTCGGCCAGATCATCCTCGACGACGTCGACAACCAGCGCGGTGTCGTCCTGATCGACCCGAAAGGCGACCTGGTCACCGACATCCTCAACCGCCTCCCCCGCAGCGCGGCCGAGCGGGTGGTGCTGTTCGACGCCGACTCCCGGCACCGCCCACCCATCCTCAACCCACTGGAAGGCGGGGAAACCGACCGCGAGGTCGACAACCTCGTCTCCGTCTTCCGCCGCGTCTACAGCGCGTTCTGGGGACCGCGCACCGACGACCTCATGCGCGCCGCCTGCCTCACCCTGCGCGCCCAAGAAGCCGTGCCCACCCTGGCAGACCTCCCGAAACTCCTGACCAGCGAGGCGTTCCGCTCCCGCATCACCACCGGCCTGACCGACCCAGTACTGCGCGGATTCTGGGAGTGGTACGACGAACTCACCGACTCCAGTCGTTCCCAGGTGATCTCGCCGCTCATGAACAAACTTCGCGCATTCTTGCTGCGGCCCTTCGTGAAAGAGGCCATCGCCGGAGGACGGTCCACAGTGGACATGTCTCAGGTGCTCGACGAGGGCGGGATCTGCCTCGTACGGATCCCCAAAGGATCACTGGGTGAGGAGACCACACGGCTGGTCGGGTCACTGGTCGTGGCCCGCACCTGGCAGGCCACCACCGCCCGCGCCCGCGTCCCGCAACGCCTGCGCCCCGACGCGCACACCGTCATCGACGAATGTCACAACTTCCTGCATCTCCCCTACCCCATGGAAGACATGTTGGCCGAATCCCGCGCGTTCCGGAACGGATTTATCCTCGCCCACCAACACCTCGGGCAGCTATCGCGTGAACTCAAGGAAGGCCTCTCCACCAACGCCCGCAACAAAATCATCTACTCCGCCTCCCCCGAAGACGCCCGCGAACTCGCCCGCCACACCACACCCCGGCTCTCCGAACACGACCTGTCCCACCTCGGCGTCTACCACGCCGCCGCACGCCTGGTCGTGCACGGCGAGGAAACCGAACCCTTCACCATGACCACCCAACCGCTGCCCGACCCGATCCCCGGGCGTGCCCGCGAAATCCGGGCCGCGCTCCGCGCCCAGCGCCGCGCACACACCTCCGCGACCAGTGGCACGCCATCTCGCACCGGCAGCCCTGCGACGACCACCGCGCGGATACCGCCCACCCGGCCGCCCAGGACCGATCCCCGCCGCACACGCCCCTAGGGCACCTGTACACCACGGATTTCCTTCACGCCTTGGGAATACCCGGTTCTCGGTCGTGGCCTGCGGCCGGTCTGCCCACAGCACTTGTCCACAGCCTGTTGACAACCACAGGAGGGCCTGTTGATAACGACCACTACCCGCCAACACACCCTGCGGGGCCATCTGCGTGGCCGGCGCACCGCCCGCGCGGCGAGCACGGTCGAGCATCAGGCCATGCTCGCCTCGCGCCTCACCCCCCGGGACAAGTGGCTCCTGGCTTTACTGCACGAGCACTGGGTCCTGACCAGTTTCCAAGTCCAGGACGCCGCGTTCCCCTCCGGCCGCTCAGCCCGCCAGCGGTTGCTCGATCTCCTCCATTGGCGGGCCGTGTCGCGGTTCCAGCCGTTCCGGCAAGTCGGCTCCGCACCCATGCACTACGTCCTCGGCCCAGCCGGGGCCGCGGTGCTCGCCGCCGAACACGGCCTCGAAGTCAAAGACCTCGGCTACCGGCACGACCGCGCCATGGGTATCGCCCACAACCAGCGCCTCGCCCACACCGTCGGCGTGAACGACTTCTTCACCTCCCTCATCGCCCGCACCCGCCACAGCCAGACGAGCGAAGCGCTGAGGGCGTGGTGGTCAGAATCCCGTTGCGCCCGCCACTTCGGCGACCTCGTCATCCCCGACGGCTACGGCCGCTGGCGCGGCACCAGTCGGGAGGTGGAGTGGTTCCTCGAGTTCGACACCGGCACCGAATCCCTGTCCAAGGTCGGCCGGAAACTCGCTGGGTACGGGCGGCTGGCCGAGTCCACAGGGATCGCCACCCCAGTGCTGGTGTGGCTGCCCACCACCCGCCGCGAAGCCGGGGCCCGCACCGCCCTTGCCCGCGTGCACGCCGGACTCGACGACCCGAATTCGGTGCCCGTGGCCACCGCCGCGGCCGACCTGCTCGACCCGGCCGCGCCTCATCCGAGCCCGGCGGAAGCGGTCTGGTTGCCGCTGACCTCCGCGCGGGCCCATCGAGCAGGACCGCGCTACAACCTCGCCGACCTCTCCGACGCCTGGCCCAGCCTGTCACCGCCAGCCGGCCCCGGCACTGAGAACAGCGAGGACGACGCCGGTGACGCCACGGGCGCCTCGCCGTACCGGCTGCCGCCACCAAGTCCGATCCCGCCGAACGCCACTCCGAACCGGGTCGCTCGCGGCAAGCGCTAGCTCTGCGTAGCCACATCCGCCGCACCGGGCCCGGGGATCATCACCGCCAGAAGGAGCGCTCAGCCATGGGAAGCAAACTCGGGGCCGGAATCGCCGCCATGGTCCTCGCCATTCCGTTGCTCATCGGCGCCGGTGTCGCCGGCATCGGCAGCGCCCTGTTCGGCAGCAGCGGCACGAGTTCGCTGATTTGCACGCCCGGCGGGACACCGACCGGCACCGTGCCCGGTCTGACCTCCGAGCAGATGGCCAACGCCGCCACCATCGTCGCGGTCGGCAAGCAGATGGGCGTACCCGAACCGGGCTGGGTGATCGCGATCGCCGCCGCCATGCAGGAATCCCAGCTCCGCAACCTGCACTACGGCGACCGCGACTCCCTCGGACTCTTCCAGCAACGCCCCTCGATGGGGTGGGGCACCCCGCAACAGATCACCACCCCGACCTACGCGGCGACCAAGTTCTTCGAACGCCTCACCGCCACACCGAACTGGCAGACAATGAGCGTCAACGACGCCGCACAAACCGTGCAGGGCTCCGGCTTCCCTCACGCTTACGCCCAGCACGAGGACAAGGCGCGCGCGGTCGTCGCCGCTGTGTCCGGGATGCGCTGCCAGCCCGCGCCCGCGATGGCCGGGACCGGTGACTGCAACAATATCCAGGCACCCACCGCCGCCGCGATGACCGCGATCAACTACGCGTGCGGGCAACGAGGACTGCCGTACGTCTGGGGTGGCGACGGCCCGCAGAACGGCGACAGTGGATTCGACTGCTCGGGCCTGACCAAGGCCGCCTACGACGCCGCCGGAATCTCGCTTCCCCGCACCGCGCACACCCAGTACCACGCCGGACCACGAGTGCCCGACGGGCAACTGCTGCCAGGCGATCTCGTGTTCTACGGTTCACCGTCGAAAATCCGGCACGTCGGGCTCTATCTCGGGGGCGGGAAGATGTTGAACGCGCCGGACTTCTCGCAACCCGTGCAAATTGACGACTACCGCTACCCCGGCGACGACTATGCGGGTGCCACGCGCCCCGCAGGCTAATCAAGGTCGCGTCTTGTGTGGATAGTTCCCATTATTCGGTGAAATCTCACCGGGGGTCGAGGGAAAACCTATATCTGGCTTGACATCCCGGCATACACGGAGCGTCCCTGGACATGTCATAGCGCAGAACGTGCGCCACATCGTCGAAGGGATGTGCCTCTTATGGACGGACTACACGCGGCCGTTCCCGGCTGTGCCGCGGTACTTCCGGTGTTGCCGGACGGCGAGGTGTGGGTGGCGATGCCGTACAAACCGGCATTCCCCGGCATCATCCCCGCCGACGAGACACCACCCGGGACCATCGACGACCAGACCCGCTTCCCGACCCTGCACAATCTGAAGAACGATGCCGAGATCGGCTTGCGGTGCCGTCCCGCTGTCGCGCGCTGGATCGGGGTCCACCTGGAATCGTTCTACGGCCCCCACCAGTATCGCTTCACCTGGCACGGGGACACCCTGAAACTCCACGACTCGTTGGAACCTCAGCCGCGCCTGATCCGTCCTGGGGACGACGGTTGTTACGAGATCCGCGATCTCTGGTACCCCTTGGCACCGACGGCGATCGGCGAGGTGTGCCAACGCCATCCCGACGCCCTGACCGCGCTCACACGTGACGCCGACCCTGCCCCGGTTCCGCACATGCTGGCGTACCTGATCGACCATCCCGGCGCGTCGTCGAAGATGCGGCGGAACGTCGAGACCGCGCTGGCGAAACTCTCCGCCGAACCGGGTCGGTGACGTCCGTGGTGGCCGTCACGGCGCGCGACGTGCCCGAGATCCGGGCACGGATGAGCGAATGGGCCCGTGATCCCGGATTGGACGGGGCGGGCAACTGGTTCCGGTTCTTCGTCGGCCCCCGGCCCGAGGATACGGCGGGAGAGCCCGCGTTCCCGCCGTTGGACGACGTCGGCGCCACGATCGCGGACACGCTCCGCGTCCAGATCCCGGCCGCCGAGCTGTTCTACGTCTCCGCCGACCTGACCGACCTCGCGAGCCACGCCGCGACCACTCTGTCCGACTACCGTCTTCACCCCGAAGACCTGCCCGCCCCCGTGGGGCTCATGGTGTACGAGCACCCGCCCGTCGCAGGAACCGCCTCTGCGCGGCACGAGGCCGTATCGCTGGTCTCGTGGGGTCCAGGGCGCGGTGGTTTGTGGGTGCAGAGCTGGGGAACCGTCCCCGACCCCGAACCGCTAGCGGTCGGCGTCGGGCGCAGGCTCGCCCGTCTGCCCCGCGACTACGCCCTGTCCCAGATGCGGACAGCCGCCGCGCTGAACCTGCCAGTACCCGCGCCGGGCAACAAACCCGCCAGTCACGACGACGCCGTCGACCTCGGCGCCAAGCACATCCTGGCTACGTTTCTGCGTAATGCCGAACGCGCACCGATTCCGCCGAGTTTCTCCCCTCCGCACGGATACGAATGGTGCGGCCTCACGCCCATGACGTTCACCGACATGAAGGGCTGGCCCAGTGCGCTGACCGAAGGTACGTCCGCCGCCGATATCGACGCCCAGATCGCCTTGCAGCGCACCATCCTCGCCACCTGGCTGCTGATGGGTCAGACCCTCGTGCGCTCCGAACGCGTCAGCGCGCCCCGCGCCGCCCGCCGCCGCATCGAACGCTACGACCCCGCCCTCAATCAGGACGTCCGTCTCGTCGACCTCCGGCGCGCCCGCACCGCGCCCACCGACCACAGCAGCGACAGCTCCGACACGAGCACACGCGAATACCGCCACAGCTGGATCGTTCGCGGCCACTGGCGCAACCAGTACTACCCCAGCCGAAGCGACCACTGCCCGATCTGGATCGCCGATCACCTCGCCGGACCGGACGACAAACCCCTCATCGGCGGCGAACGCGTCAACGTCCTACGCCGTTGAACCCGGACACGGCCGACGCCCATCGCCGCACCGTGGGACGAACTGGCCGCGACTGTCCACAACAGACGACCTGCACCCGCAGGCGATCATCACAGAGAAGGAAACAACAACATGACCACCACAGAAAGCACCGACACCCCGGCAACCGTGCCAGCTCCAACACCCGTGGCGATCGTGGGCGACTTCCACGACGACACCGCTGAACTGTCACTTCGGGACATCGCCGCTCGTATCCGCGAGGACCTCGTCGCCGTCCAGGATGACGACATGATCCACGCCGACGCGGAGTTCGCCGTCGTAGCGGACGAATCCGGTCCGCAGAATCAGATCCTCATCACGATCTCCGGGCTGCCCCACAGTGACCACTGCACCGCCGACGCCCCGAGCATGGACGTGGCGCGGGACGTCTTCCGGTCGACGTTCGCGCTCGCCAGCCATTACAATCGCTTCGTCAGCAGTCCGTACCAGTTGCGGTATCTCGTGGTCATCCAAGCCGTCCACGACAGTGGGACCGTCTACGCCGAAGGCGTCGGCGCCGTCGGACTCTGGGGCACGCTGTCCCGGCCCGAACCTGCGGATGCACCTCTCCGCCACGGGTAAGGGCCCCTGAAACGGCAACAGCCCACTACGGGGCGCGGCGATCACGAGCCGCGCCCCGTAGTGAGCAGTCAGCGACGATTGCCAGAGCTCACAGTGCCCTAGCCATTGACCACAGGATCCTCTCTGCCGAAAGACCAAGGCGCGCTTGACATGTACGTGTGGATCGAGCGTTGATAAGGCTCCGCAACACATCACAGGGAGGATTCCCATGCCGGGTATGAGTGCCTGCCGCCGCAACCGTGGCGCGTTCAAAGTGGACGGCGATCACTTCGACGACGGATTTTACCGCGCCTACGGCTTCAAGCGCGGCTATGGCCGCGCCCACAACGGCAAGGCCGGAGGAAGAGTTCGCCGTCGGCTTATCCGCCGCCGTGAGAAAAGCGTCTGGCGCCGTGGCACCAACCGCCGATAACCGTCAACCCTCGTCGGGCGACGAATCGGCACACCACCGAGCATGCCCGGGGTGGCGTTTTCTCCAACTAGCCTGCCTGGCTACGCCAGACTATCCCCCCACTGCGCCATGACACGACGTGTCCACATGAGACACATGTCTTGTTTGACGGATCGCTTGACAATCGCGCGGTGACGAAGCGTCCATAGACGTGTAGCCCGAACAACCGGATGCGCACCGGCGGGCCCACATTGCCTCGGCCGGGGCATGACCATCCCATTTCCAACACCTGGAGTTCGTCATGTCCCGTAAGGACCGCAACCCCCGCACCACCCCGACCACCGACACCACCAACGCCATCGACGACGACCGCCACCTGCACGTCGTGGCCGATGCCCCTGGACAGCAGAACGCGCCCACCACGGAAGACAAGGTGCGGGAAGCATTGGGCGCCAGCCCGGGCGCCACAACCGCCGCACTGGCGATGGCCGCCGGAGTCGGCCGTTCCACTGCCGCGAAGATCCTGGCCCGCTGGGGGCGCGACGGCACCGCGATCCGGACCGCCGGAGACGGTCCGCGCAATCCCGACACGTGGGCGGCCACCCCGTCAGGCAGTGACACCGACGCACCCGGCACCGAGGATACGCGATCGCACACCACGGCGAGCGACACCGCCGCCGACACCGAGGCGGCAACCGAGCCCGTCTCCGACGCCGACGCCGACGCCGCGACCATCGCGATCACCACGGCGGTGAAGGAGACCGCCACCGGTCCGGCCGTCGCTGACGCCCCGGAATCCACCGCCACGGACACCACCATCGACGAGGCCGGGTCGGCTACTGCCTCCGACGCCGAGAACAGCACCACTCCGTTGCCCGACACCACACCGGGGGATCCGGCCGACAGCGAGGCCGGAGCCGGGCCATCTGCGGCAGAATCGCCTGCGGGCACCGACACCGCCGACACTGCTGCCAAGGCCAAGGACCGCCTGCGCAAGGGCGGTCTGCGGGCCCTGGTGGAGGAATACCTGACCGACCACCCGGGTGACAGCTTCGGCCCAGCCAAGATCGGCAAGGACCTCCGCCGTTCGGGCGGGGCGGTCAACAACGCCCTGGAGAAGCTCGTCGCCGACGGGTACGCGCGCAAGACCTGCGAGGCGCCGAAGCGGTTCGCCATCAACCCGGACAAGACCGACGTGTCGGCAACGAACGACAACACCGAGCCCGCGCTGCAAGCCTGACGCGTGCCCGTCTGAGCCGTGCGCAGGACCGCCGCCCCACTCCCTGGGGTTACCCGGTCTTGCGCGCGGCTTTTCACCTACCAACGGGTTGTGCTGGGTCGATAGCGGATGGATCACCGGATGCCACGGAAGGAGCTGGCGATGCCCGCCGCCGCACCGTTCGGCGGCGGACGGGGCACGATACGTTGTTCCGTCCCCATCGCTGGTTCGCCGTCGGTGACGCGGTCCCCCTTGCGCTTGTGGGCGAGGCGGTACCTGATTACGTAGCAATCAGATCGTGCAGCAGGGCACGGGTTTCGGCGTCACTGGAGTAGAGCACCGTGCCCGCCGTGGCGCGGGTGAGCAGCACGCGGTAGGTGCGGCGCACCCACTGGTCGGCATCGGCGGCTGTCGCGCCGTCGAGGGCGTCGTCCCGGTTGGCGGCGGGATCGGTGATCCATCGGTTGTCGCGCCAGAGAAGGTCGGGGCCGAGGATGACGCCGCCGTAGTCGTACTCGAAGCCTTGCGCGCTGTAGACGCTGCCGACCTGGCCGGCGCCCGCGGGATCGATCGCCCACAACGGCGAGGGTGGAAGACCGTTGACCGCGCGCTGGCCCTTCACACTCCACGGGCGCCGCCAGTCGCCGATCACGATGTCCTCGACCAAGGGATTTCCGGGAGTCGCGTCGCTCCATGGCCAGCAGAACCCGGCCGTGATCCGGGGACTCGCCCCGAGCTCGGTCTTCGCGCGCAGCAGCTGCTCCAGCTCGCCGGGGCTGTCGGCTACCCGCAGCTCGAACCGCTGCGCGGATTCCTCGTCCGCGTTCCAGGGAGTCGGCCTGCACGGTATGTCGTCGAGGCCGAGGGGCGACGGACCCAGCTGTCGTAGCAGGCGCTGCGCTGGCGGTGCTGGCTCATCAGCTCGGCGCTGTGCACGGTGGCGCCGCTGGCTCGAGCGGTGGCCGTGAGGTGGGCGCGGGTGCCGATCTGTCCGGGGCGGATCGCCTGGTCCTCGTCGAGCAGGAACACCACGACGCGAGCAGTGTCGAGCAGCTGAGCGGCCTGGGCGCGGTCGCTGCGGCGCGAGGCGGGGGTGTAGCGGGTGTTCGAGGTGGCCCGCAGCTGGTGCGCGTCATCGCACACCAGAAGGTCAAGCCCGTCGGGCTCGGTGTCGGCAGCGTTGCCGAAGTACTGGAAGAGCTTCTGGGTGGCGCGGGAGCCGTGTCCGGCGGTCTTGCGCAGCGCGGTGGTGAACGCCTGTGAGCCAGTGGCGTGCCGGGCCCGGTAGCCGGCGCGCACCGCCTCGCCGACCAAAGTCAGCGCGAGCGCGCTCTTGCCCGTGCCCGCGGCGCCGGCGACCACCACCACAGCCCTCGGGCCGTCCTCGTCGGCAAGGCACTGTCGCACGAGATCGAGGACGGCCTGCTGATCATAAGACAGGGCGAACACGTCGGCGTGGGTGAGCGCGCGGGCCGCGAGGTCGAACAGAAGTGGGCGCCGCGGAGCGCGAGGGTGATCCGGCGGTCGAAGCGCCTCCAGACGCTCGACGTTGGCGGCCCGCTCGCTGAAGAAACCCCGGACGCGGTCACGCCGAGTTCCCCCGCCCGGTCGGTGTCACGGCCTGGTGCGCCTTACCCTCTGATTTCTCCGAGATAATCTGGTCTCTCGTGCCCGGATGGCTGGGGTGGGTCCAGCGGTGCGCGACGGGATCCCAGTTGGCTGTGGTCATCAGACGGTTGAGGTCGGGCAGGCCAGGGCCGTACACCCAGCCGAACTCGATGCATTCGGCTTCCCCAGGCCACAGCCCTGACCACGTGTCCTGCGGGCATTGGCATGTCTCGTCGTGCCCGAGGCGCTGCAGCCCGGTGGCCAGACAGCGGGCTACGTCGCACCCTTCGAGGTGAACGTGGCCGATCTCGGCGCGGCAGTCCGGGCATGACGGCTCCAGCTCTGTTTCCGACGGAGTCCTGGACTGGGTATTCATGCAGGCCTCGCAGCCGGGTCATGCTGGACTTCGAGGTACTCGTCCCACGATCGTGCCTCGGCCCCGACGTGCGTGTCGTGCAGGCGGACGTCGGGGTTCGCGAGCAGGTGGTGGTGCGCGAGGACCAGTCCCGCTCCTGCGGTGAGCGCCTCGACAAGGCGCAGGTGCATGCGTGCCCACTCGAGGCAACGCTTGTACTCGTTCTGGTGATACGCACGGCTGCCGAGCTCCGGATAGATCGCGCGGGCTTGGGCGAACAGGGCCTCGGCGGCGGCGTAGTGTTCGGCGGCGCTGCGTGGCTCGCCCGCCTGTGTGGCGGGGGTGGTGTGGGGCGACATGGTGTCCTCTTTCAGGTTGTCGGCGTTCAGTGGGCGGAGACCACGGCGCGGGCGCGGGGGTCGGCCAGTACCGGGTGCGTGGTGTGGCGTTCGTCGTCGGCGACGAGGACGCGCACGCCGAAGCGAGGTGGTCCGCCCATGGGGTCGGTCCAGCCGTAGACGGCGGGCAGCTGGGTGAGCGCGTACACGGTGGCTGCGGCGGCGGGGTCGCCGTCGCGGTAGCCGAAGACCTCGAACTCCAGCTCCACGGCCGTCTCGTCGGCGGTGACGGCGTAGCGCAGGTGCGGCGGCAGCTGGGCGCGGAGTTCGGTGAGCGCGGCGGATTCGCCCGGTCCGGGTGGTCCGGGTGGTCCGGTGAGGTCGGCCAGGACCCGTAGTCCGAGCTGGGGCAGGTCGTGACGGTAGGTGTCGCCCAGCAGGGGGCCGTAGCGGCGGACGGTGGTGTCGACGGCGTCGATCCCGGTGTAACCGCAGCTATCGCGCATAGGCGGGAAGGCCAGTGGTGTCTCGTCTGGGCTGGGTGAGATGTACTCGTCGGCGCGCAGCGACCACCGGTCACCTCGCCGCGCAGTCCACACCGCGCCGGTGTCGAAGGCGTACACGTAGTCGGTGCCGTGACTGGTGGGCCAGGGCCACGGCCACTCCCGGTTTCCGAACGTCACCTCGCCGGCCCCGTCGATCTCGGCGGTGCGCAGGAAGAGGGCGACGAGGGGGTAAATGAACCCGCCCGCGGACCGGGCTCGCCGGATCTCGTCGAGCCAGCGGCCGTTCCGGGCGCCGAGGCGAACCGAGCCGACCCACTCGGCGTCCGTGCCAAACCCAAGGTAGAAGTCGTGCGTCGTACTGCTCATCGGGTTTCACCGCCGATGATCGGCATCTCGGCGGGCTTCTCCCGCATCAGCGGCATCGGCACGGACGGTGGCGCGGCCGGATCCCGCAGCCACACATACAAATCGGGCGGACCGAGCGCATCGTCCCCCTCCGGAAACCACGGGTTGAGCGGATCGATGCGGTGCCAGCGGACACCGCCGCCCACCGTGGCGAACACCGCGCCCTCACCGGGGTCGAAGGTGATGATCCAGCTGCTGTTGTGGCTGGAGTACCACGGCCACGGCCAGCCGCCCTCACGCCGGTACGCGTGACCGAGACGCTCCTCTTCCCAGATATCGAAGGTGTCGGTCACCGCCGCGCGGAAGACAGCCTCGTCGGTCGCGGTCACCGCCAGCCTTACTGGTGGCACAGCGAGGAAGTTCTCGGGATAGCACTCCCCGTGCAGAGAGCCGATCCACTCCGAGTCCTCGCCGCGCCCGAGGTAGAAGTCGGTGTTACTCGACATCGCCAGGTCCTCCTTACCGTGACACGTGGGGATTCGGGCTCATGGGCGCCGGAACACAGGCGTACGGGTCGGGAGGCGGGTACGGCGGCGCTTCGCCGTAGTGAGTGGTCTTCTGATCGTGTTCGGCGGCGCGGTCGAGGACGTAGGCGATCACGACCACCGGGGTCCACGGCCCCGGTAGGACCACGGCCAGCACTGTCCACAAGAGACGCTTCTTCCTGTCCTGCATCAGTTCTCCTCGAATTCAGTGGCGGTAAGGAAATTGGCTGCATGTCACGGGTGGTAGACCGGAAGCGGGAGCGCGGGTGGCGCGCTCGGGTCGCGCAGCCATTTCGCGAAGTCCGGTGGGCCGCACCGCAACGGCGGGCGCGGGTCGTCGGGGTCGAGGCGGTGCCAGCGGTCACCGCCGCCCCCGGTCATGTGCGTCGCGCCGTCGAAGTGGGTGATGATCCAGTCGTTGCTGTGACTCGATTCGCATTCCCACGGCCACCCGTTCCGAGGCTCATGCGCCGCGCCGAGTCCCCCGACCGCCCACATCAACAGCAGGTCCTTCACCGCCGACCGATAGGCCGAGGGCTGCCGAGCGGTCAGTGCAGCACGTCCGTGGGGGTCCTTGAGGAGGTTGTCGGGGTGGCAGGCGAACTGCAGCGACCCCAGCCATTGGGCCGTCGGTCCAGTGGCGAGGTAGAAATCAGTGCGCGTGACCATCACAAAGTCCCTTCATGGGATTGCCGGGTCAGAGGTCCTCACGGACCGGGCAGGCGGGGGCGTGACCGACGCCGGAGGTCAGCCCGGGCGGGCACGGCACGGATGTGCCTGTGGCCCGCGCGTCGAGGTAGCGGCCCAGCGCGGCGGGATCGTTGGCCGCGAGCAGCGGTACCTCGCCGCCACATTCCGGGCACGGCCCGAGGACACGCAGGTCGTCCACCACACCGTCGAACGACGTGAGCCGGTACTCGGTGCCGTCGTCGGTGATGGTCACCCGGAACCAGTGCCACCCGCCATGCTGACGGTCGGGGTCGTCGGTGACCGTCACCTCCGTCCGCGCCACTCCGAACACCTCGGCCACGTCGCGAACCAGAGCGCGCCGGAGGGCGGCGCGTTTGAGATAGGCGGGATCGCGGCCGACGTCGAGATCCGGGTCTTGCCGTCGGGCTCGGTCATACGCCTCGCGGGCACGCCCGGCAAGCGTGGCAGGTAGGCGGGGCGGAGGTTGCCCGCGATCGAGAGTGACGCTGTGCCAGTCGTTCTCGGCGTTGTCGACGCTGGGTCGGCCGCATGGCAGATACAAGACCCGGCCGCCGTCGAAGGTGTATGAACTGCCGACATAGAGGTCCGTACGCCACCACTTGCCCAGCATCGCGAGTTGGTAGTCGTAGCCGGACGCCGCATGCCCGAAACCGCACAGTGGCCACGCCTCGGTCAGATTGTCCAACGCGGTCAGGAAATCGGTCTCGGTGGCGGCGGTCAGGAAATCGCGTCCGACGGGAAGCGCCGCGACGGTCGTGGGGTCGGCGTTCCTGTCCGGCCATGCGGATTCGAGGTAGCCGTTGAACTCGGCGGCCGGGCCCGTGCCGACGAAGACCTCGACTCGGGAGGGTGCGGAGAAATCGCGCGGACACACGCGTGGGGCAGCGGTGGGCATCGTGGTCATTTCCTCTCCTGGGTGGTGGTTCCGTCGGCGCGGAGTGCCTGTGCGAGAACGGGAATGCGGGCTCGGGCGTCGTCGACCGGCATGGTCAGACTGAGGCGCACGCGGTCGTCGCCCAGGTAATGGATGGCGACCGCCCCACACGCTGTACGCAACTCGCTCTCCAGCTGTTCGGCGAGCTGGCGGCGCGCCTCGCGTACCCGGTAATGGGCTTTGTCTCGTTCACGCTGGGCCAAGAGGGCGTCGTCGATCCACTGGTGAAAGGCAGGGATAAGCCGTTGCTGGATATGGGTCGCGACCTCGGCGCCCGGTGTGCCGACGGCAAAGGTGGCGACGGGGTACTCGTCAGAGCGTGGCCACCTGTAGGCGTCCTGAAGGTCATCTGGCGCAGGCCCGGGGATGAGGGTGTAGCACCACGGGCCCGGTTCCGTCACCGCGAAGAAGCCGAGACGGATCCCGGTGGACAGGCACTCGACGTCGGCGACCTCGCCGAAATTGCGGCCACTGCCGACCGTCCACTGTCCCGGGAGCGCGGTCGCGACCTCCATCGCGGCGAGGCGCACCCGGTCCTTCTTGTCGATGCGTGCGGTTTCGTCAGTCTTCGAGATCATGACCGGGCTTCCTTTCGTTGTCCCGCGCGGCGCGGAGGCAGCGAGGGCGGTGGGCGGGGTCTCCGTGGAACTCGATGGGCGCCGTGTCGAGGAAGTGGTGCCCGGACCCGGGATCGAGGTACGCGCCGAGGTCGGCGAGGCCGGCGACTCGTGTGACCGGAACCCGCGGTGCCTCGCAGTCCGGGCATGGGCCGAGCAGCAGCCAGGACCACAGCACGACCCCGTTCACGTCGGGGATGAAGTACCAGGGGCGCCCCTCGCTGGTGATCTCGATCAGATCTCCCGGGGTGGCACTGGCCCCGGCGCCGTAGTGGCGGTCGGGGTCGTCCCGCACGATCACGACGTCGACATCGACGCCGAGCGCGGCCGCGATGTGGGTGGTGGTGATCGCGCGGCGACTCCAGGACGACCCGACCGTGTAACGGTCAGCGAACGCGTGCGGGGCCACGGTGCGGTGTCGGCGGGCGACGGTGATCGCACGGTCGGTCAGCGAGGCGGATGGGACGGACTCGTCCTCGGCGAGACGTCGTACTGACATGAGCGTTTCTCCTTCTGAGGTAAGGAAACTGCTATGACCGGTGCGGGAATTCGAAGGAACATTCGTCGTCGCAGTCCTGATCGCCTTCGCTTGCCACGAAAGGGCATTCATCGCGGTGGGCCTTGGTGAAGGTGGCCGAACCGTCGGGGTGCTCGACGATGTGCAGCGCGCCACCGTGCGCGGTCGCCCACGCGATGTCGTCCGGGGTGACGCGGTATTCGGAGTCGAAACCGCAGTAGGTGGCCAGTAACGCGCTCACTGCGCGGTAGGCGTGGGGCGACAGGGTCACCGGGGCTGGCGTCGCGGTCAGCGTCTCGGCTGCACGGTGCAGCAGCCGTTCGGCCAGTGGACCGAGGACGGCGGCGGCGTCGACGTCCGGGTATGGGGGTGGCGTGTCGTGCCACCAGTTGCCGAGAGCGTCGGCGGCGAGGCTGATCCACTCTGCCCGGTCGGTGAGCAGCTCGGCGACGGCGCCACTGTCGTTCAGATAGACGCCGCGCGCGATACGGGCTCGGACAGTCCGTCCGGCGATATCGACGACCCGGGTGTAGTGGTAGTAAGTCGCAGTGGTTCCGCTGTCCAGGTCTCGTTCGGTAATGGCCGTGGTCATCGCGGGGCTCCTGTCGGGTCGATGGGTCTAATCGCGGAATTCGTTGTCAGCGGAGAAGGATGTGGGCGGCGCGGTGGACGAGGTTCTCGGCGATGTCCCCGAGTTCGGTGTCGGCGTGAACGGGACCGCTCGGTGGCGCCGTGGCGTCGTACCAGGTCATGGCGTCCTCACTGGCGAGCGGTGTCCAGGTCAAGTTGTCGGCCAGTACCTCCGCGACGGCATACGACTGGAACACATAGGAATCGCGGTACACCCGGACCCGCACGCGGTAGTGCCCCAGCCGGACAACACGGGTGAGGCTGTAGCCGTGCAGGTCCCAGGAAGTGCTGTCGTCGAGCCCGACCGGTAGCGCGATCCGCACCGCCCACGGGATACGGGGCGGAATCGGTGTCGATGTCATGGCGTGGGCCTTTCTGGTGTGGGCCCGGGCGGGGCGGATGAGGGGGAGGGTGTCCGCCCCGCCCGGGGTCTGTGGGTGGTTAGCGGGTGGCGCGTAGCGCGGCGGTGGCGGCTTGCCCGATGGCGCGGGCGGTGGCGGCGGGGTTGGTGAGGGTGTGCAGGGTGACGCCGTCCATCGGCGCGTTGGAGGGGTCGTCGTCGGGCAACAGCCACAAGACCGCGCATCCGTTGGTACGTAAGCGGTCGAGGAGCCGTTGGCCTGGTTCGCGGGTCTCGTCTTCGAAGACGCCGTCGGAGATGACCACCAGGAGCCGGGCGGCGTCCTGGCGTGACAGATCGAGGGCGCCGTCGAGGGCTTCGATGGCGTCGTCGATGACGTGGCCGCTGTAGCCCGAGCCGAATTCGCTGATCCGGGCGGGTGTGGCCCCGGGGTGGGTGACTGGGGTGACCATGCCGGAGCCGAAGGTCACGGTGGCGGTGGTGGCGGGTACGTCGGTGTGGTGGGCGGCGTGGGCGAGAATCCACGCGGCTGAGGCGACCGGTGCCAGGTACGGCTTCATGGAATCGGTGACGTCGCAGGCTATGCCGAGCCGCAGTGGTGGCGCGGGGACGGTTTTGCGGGTGGTGCGGGTGAACGGTTCTGCGGTGGGGATGGCACCCGCCGCGCGTTGTGCGGCGGCGGTCATCGCCCCGCGCACCCGCAACCGCCCGGGCGGGATGGCCGACGTGGTCGTGGTGGCGGTGCGGTCACGCACTCCGGCGGTGGTCAGCGCACGGGCGAGGTGTCGCGCAGCGGTGCGTTCGGCGGTGGTCGGCGGGCGGGTGCCCGTGATGTGGGTGGCGTACGGGCTGGTCCCACCGCCGAAGGTTTTGTTCGCCGCGCGGACCGCACTGGCGCGGGCGGCGTCGGAGGCCGCGCGGGCCTCCATCGCGTCGGTGACGGGGTCGCTGGGCGCGGGGTCGGCGGCGGCCGCATTGCCGATGGCGATAGCGGCGGCGGTGATCGCCTGCGCCAACGGTGACGGCACACCGTTCCCGTTACCGGGCTGGGCGCCCGGGTCGGCGGGGCCACGCTCGGGCGGCGGCTGGTCGGGATCCTCGCCGAGGGCCTCACACCAGCGGCGCCCGAGTTCGATCATGGCGGTGGCGTCATCATCGGCGACACGGTGCGCCGTACGCCAGATTTGCCGCAGATCGGCGAGCGTGTCGTCACCGAGAATGCCGCGCACGACACGGTCGACCCGGGCGACTTCCCGACTGTTGAGCACGCCGCCGTCCACGCGTGCCAGCAACAGCGCGGCCGACTGCGCGGCGTCCCACTTGGTCATGGTCGGTGCGGCGGCGGGGTCGTTCGCCTGGGTGTCGGCGAGAATGAGTTTCGTGGTGCTCCCGCGCAGCCAGTACCGGTCCTGCGGGCGGCGCCGTAGCTGCGCGGCTTCAATGCGGGACTCTTCCAGCAGGATCGCGGCGGCCGCCGCCCCGGGTGGCGCCCCGGGAGGTTCACGCCACACCGAGTGTTTCGCGTGGGCGGATTCGTGGGTGAGCAGCCCCCATGCGGTGCGGTAGCGCTTGCGGTCCCCGACCCGGTGCGGTTGGACGGTAGCGGGGTCGACCCCGTGGGGGAGGTGGATTCCGTCGATTTCGATGGCGGCGAGGTCGGGGAAGAAACACGCGGGGGCGTCGTGTCCCGCCCCGGGGGCGACGGTGACCACGAGGTCGTCGCGGTCGGCGATGGCGGGGACCTCGTCCCCGAACCGGGCGGACAGGGTCAGCCATCCCGGCTTCGCGGGGAATACGGCGGTGGGTGTGGCGGCGGGTGCGGCGATGTGCGCGGTCATCGTGTGTCCTTTCCGGACAGTCGCGAGCGGCGGGAACCCGGTGGGGCGGGGGCTAGAACTGTTCGCCGACGGCAAGCGGGGTGACGTGGGCGCCGAAGACGTTGCGGACCACGTCGGCGACGATGTCCTGGTCTTCTTCCGGCGCGGCGGCGATCAGGTTCCCTGCGGCGGTCATCGGGTCCAGCGCGGCGGCGGTGTCTTTCGCCGCGAGGAGTTCCCGCATCTGCGGCGCCCACCCGATCTCGCCCCTTTTCTGCCGTGCGGCGAGGTTTTTCGCTACCCGCACCACTTTCGGGTCGACCCCGATTCGGGCGGCGAGGTCGTAGTCGGTCGTCACCTCGATCTTCACCCGGAATCGGGATGCCAGTGCGGGGCTCAGTACCGCGCCGTGTACCCCGGGGTTGTGCCCGCCCACGACGTAGAAACCGGGGGCGGCGTCGACACGTTCCCCATTGTTGGCCTTGATGATGATGTGCCCGCGCCCGTCCATGACGGGGTACACCACCGCGAGCACGGGCGCCGGGATGAGGGTGAAGTCGTCGATGAAGAACGCGCGCCCCTCCCGCATCGCGGTCACCAGCGGCCCGTGCGCGAACTCGTACGTCCCACCCGGGGTGGGCACGTACCCGCCCACGATGTCGTCCACCGTGGTGTCGCCGTCGCCTTGCACCGTCACCGCGTCCCCGAACGCGGCCTCGACCAGGGACGTCTTGCCCGTCCCCGGGGGCCCGTACAGCAGCGAGGGAATTTTGTTCTGCCGCAACCGCCGCAACACCGTCACGTCCGAGCTGCCCGCCAGTTTGCGCGGGTGGTAGAACTGCCCGTTCGGGCGTCGTACCGGTGCGGTCACCAGCGCGGGCGTGGTCGCCTTTTTCGGCCCGGGGCAGCGTTTCGGTGTGACGGGCGTGGGCGGCGTGGCGGCGTCGCTTGTCGCGGGGTCGGTGGTGCGTGTGCTGATCACGGCGGTCGCGGCGGCGGGCGTGTTGGCGTTCGCCCGGTAGGCGCGGGACGGGAGTCCCATGTAGTCGGCTTCGCCGCGCGCTTTCAGGGTTTCCAAGGCGTTGCCGACCGCGCCGGATGACCGGTTCAAAAGTCGGGCGACGCCGCCCGCCGTCAGTCCGGCGCGGGCGGGTTGCTGGGTGAGCAGTTCGGCCACCATGCGGCGGAGTTCGCCGTTGCGTAACCGGTGTGCCGCGCCCGGGGCGGCGGGCGCGGTGCCCGTGGCCGGAGTCGTGGCGTTCGTGGTCATCGTGCTTTCCCCTCACAGCAAGAGTTTTCGGCGGGCATGGAATGCGGGCGGGGACCGGGGCGCGGGTGGTTACGCGCGGCGCAACGTGGTGGTGAGCGCGAGCACGGCGTGCCCTTCGCTGGGGGCGGGGTATTCGGAGCCGTCGACGGTCACCACCCGCCATTCCGACTGCCGCACGATGTCGGCGGGGAAGTAGCTACCGACGAAACGCCCGTCGGGACCGGTTACGGTGCCGTACAACAGTTGTTGACGGTCGGCGGGGTCGATCAGCACACCCGTGACGGTGCAGTCGTTTTCGGTGTTGGTGCGGGTCACCAGTTCGGGTTGCACGTCGCGGCTCATGGTCGGGTCGACCACGTACACCACGCGTTCCGGTGCGTCGTCGGTGTCGTTCACGGTGTTGCCCCTTCCGGTGTCGGGTGTTGCGGGTGCGGGGTCAGTGGGTGGCGGCGAATTCGGCTTCCGCCGTTTCGGCGTCGCGGCTGTGGGTTTCGGCGGCCGTGTCGGCGGCGTCGTGGTCGGGGTAGGTGTTCGACCAACCGCAATAGCAATGCGCGGTGGCGGTGCCGTCCGGGTTGTCGGTGGTGTCGGCGTAGCACATAGCAATCCCCAATCACGTGTTGGCCGGGTTTCCGCTTTCCGGGGTAATTCGCGCCCGGGCGGTGATTTTGTCGTGGTTTCCGGTTTCCCGGCGACACAACAAACGTAACTCGACCACGGGCGCACGCGCAATAGATTTCCCGGGTTAATTTCGGGGAATTTCGCCTATCTTTTCGCGTGAATATCCACGCTTTCACGGAAATGTTTACGCAGGTCAGGCAGCTACAGGCTTCCCAGAAAGACGATAGCCGGCCACAGATGAAACCGCGGATCAATGTAGATTTTTTCCAAAAACAGAAAGAGAACCGAGGAACAGGAGAAGGCGAGAGAGACACCGAGGTGAGCAATGACAAAACGACGACGGTGCCACGTGACATCGCCGCCGGGCCTGATGTGTTCACCTGCTTGTTGTCAAGCGAGTCTGGGATACCGGTGGATCCCCCTTCAGGGCCCGTGACCTGCAAGAACGACTGATACAGGGGGATCCACCTTAGGCGGATACCGGAGAACGAGGCCGATAGGCCGGGCCGGTGGCCCCACGGGTGGCAGTCACGCTCCGAGGCCACGAAGGCTGGATCGGTGGCGCCGCGTGATCGCGCCGGCGGATGCGGCTCGGCGTGCGGACGCCGCCGCTGACACTCGACCAGAAAGGGTGTCAGCGTTATCAGGGAATGCGTTTGTGCGCCCACAAAGTTCTTTTTCTTCGGCCTCGACGGTTGAACTGTTACGGTTGACGCTAGCATCGGCGCGGGCGGAATATCGGCGGGAAATCGAGGTATTTCGCTGTTCCGCGCAAATACCTCTACCGGCCGGTACGATGGCGTGTCATTCATGGCGCCGTGGTTCGGGAGACGTCCTCGACCGGTATCCCGGTAGAGCGGTCACGGAGCCGCTGGGCGAGGTCGACGGTGTCCGCGGTGGGCGTGGTGTCGATTTCGGCGAGGCGGGTTCGCAGGAGGTCCAGGGTGCGGGAGATGGCTTCGTGCCGGCCGAGGGTGTGCTGCAGGCGCATGATGTCGCGGTACAGCAATTCGTTGTGCGGGTCGAACGCCCGCGCGGTTTCCACCAGATCCAAGGTGTACTCGGGGTCGGTCTCGACGCGGGCGCGGGCGAGCGCGGCCACGGCGTCGATCGCGTCGCGCCGGGTCGATTCCCGGGCGGCGATAAGCCAGTCGGCATCCAGGCCGTCGGCCAGGACACCGCCGTAGTGGGCCACGATCGCCTCGTAGGAATCGACGCGCCGCTCGGCCGTCCCGGCGGTGCGGCGGCGGGATACGGCGTCGGCGAAGGACCAGTAGTCCACCTCCACCACGGCCGGGTCGAGCCGGTACTGGCCGTGCTCGGCCAGGACCAGGTCGCCGACGGCGCCGCGGGTCGCGTTATCGAGAGCGCGGCGGATGCGGGACAGGATCGTGCGCAGCACGCTGGCAGGGTCACGGGGCGGGTTGTCCGGCCAGAGGGCATCGACGATGGCGTCCCGCGATACCCCGCCGGGATGCACCGCGAGAAAGACCAGCAGTTCGAGCGGGCGTTTGCTCAGCTCGCGCAGCTCGGCCTCGGGTTGGCCGGGTTCGGAGCGCCAGTGCAGGCCCGGTGCGCCGAACACCGTCAGCGCCAGCGGCGCGGCTGATCCCGGTTTCCGGCTTGCGACAGGCGGGCGTGGTTCCTCGGCGGGTTCGCCGGCCGGGGATGGCTGCGCGGTGATCTCCAGTCGTCGCGGGTCGTCATCGGCGTTCCGCGGCGGGGTATCCGGTGGTGTCGCTGCCTGCTTGGGCTTGGGGGCGCCGCGGAGGAAGGCCAGGAGGTCGCGGGTCGCGGTCTCGGGCAGGGTGAACGCGCGGGTCCCGCGCAGAGGTTCGCCGAGGCCGGGATCGGTGGCCGAGATGATCCCGCCACCGGTGACGTAGACGGTCACCCCGGCGCGCCACTGGCCCAGCAGCAGCGCGGTGATCCCGTCCTGGGCGTGGTTGTCGAGCAGCTGCTGCAGCCGCGCCTGCTGACCCGGGTCACCTGGCGGGGATGCGATCAAGACGGCGGACCGCGGCGGCTCGAGGGCTGCCAGGGCGGTGTCCAGGTCGGCCACCACGGTGATCGACCCCGGCAAGTCGGCGGTCGCTGCGGGCACACCGAGCAGGCGCGTCACGTCGGCGTTGGGCACGTAGACCTTGAGCGTGTGTGCGTTTCCGGACGCGGTGGCCAGGAGGGTGAGCAGCAGGGCGCGGGCGGCGGCGTAGCCGCCCGGCCCGACCAAGCCAAGCCCGTGGACACGGGCCAGGTCGAGAGCGACCTGGGTCCCCTCGCCTGCGGTGGAGGCCTCACCATCGGTATCGACCGCGATGTCGACTACGGACGGCATCGTCGCCGGTCCAGCAGCGCTGCCGGTAGGTGCGGCGCCGATCACGCGGCGGACACTCGGAGCGGTGCTCGAACACGGTGCCGGATCGTCGACCGCGATGCTGGTCTCGGCGTTCAGGCCGAGGTCTTCGTCGTGCTGCTGGGCGCGCACATGAGCCAGCCGCAGCTGATACACGACCGGGGTGACAGGCAGATCGTCGCCACGTCGGCCACTGCCCGGCCGGTATCGAGCGTGGTGCCGGCGTCGCGCGAGGACGAGCAGGGCACTGACCGCCGCGGCCAGGCCCAGACTGACGAACACCTCACCGCTCCCCCAGGTCGCCGCGCCCCCGGCAGGGTGATCCACCGCGGGGACGGCGGCAGGCGTCGCGGGCGGAGCTGTCTCCGAGGACGGTGGCGTGGTCGTGCTCGGTGCCGATGGGGCGGGCGTCGGCTCCGGGAGAGGCGAGCTGGTGGCGGGGAGTTGGAGGGTGTCGCCGGGGTGGATCAGGTTCGGGTTGGTCAGGATTCGTCCGCCGGGCTGGGTGCTGCCGTGGTTGAGGGCCCAGATCTCCGGCCAGCGCTCGCCCTCGCCCAGGCAGCGTTGCGCGATCCTCCACAGCGAGTCGTGCACCCCGTTCTCCGGTGGGCGGACCCGCTCGATCCCGGTCTCGGCCGGAACCCGGGCGTGTTCAGGGGTAACCGAAGCCGGAGCGGTTACGGCCATTGGGCTATGGCCAGCAGGCGTGAGGGGCGCGGCGGTGGCGGTCCGGCCCAGCACGGCCACGAGCAGAGCGCCGACAAGCACGGCCGCGACGCGCCGCACCGGTCCTGCATGCCGTTTCAGGCCCAGCAGCCCGCCGCGGGCGACGTCGGCCGCGCACACGACGAGGTCGAGGACGAACACCAGCCACAGCAACCAAGCCAGGCACGCGAGGATGTCGAGCAGGAACCGCGGAGACATCTGCGTCATCAGAGCCGTGCCGATCTCGTCCAGGCTCGGCAGGTGATCCGGCAACGGCCACCCCACCCCCTGGACCAGCACCCACGGCAAGCCCGCCACCAGCGCGGCCAGCACAACGGCGGCCAGCGACCCGCGCACCACCCGCCCCAGCAACCGCGCCGCGCGCGCGACCGGTGCGCGGCCGATCATCAGCTGCTCGCCGCGCCGACCGCTACTACTGCCCCGTTGCCGGCGGACGCTGGTGCGACGGCGCGCCGCTCGGCGGCCTTGCCGAGGGGGCCGTTGTTCTTCGCGGTGCCAGGTCGTTTGCGTTTACCGCGAGCGGGCTTGGCCACCTGTTCGCGCCAGCGAGTGAGGTCAGCAATGGGGACGTCGGTGACGTCGGCGAGTTCGGGTACACCGATGACGTCGCCGGCCGCGGCCAGGACCTCGCCAAGCTCGCGTTCAAGGTCGGCGAGCTGCCCGGCCAGTTCGGTGTGCCGACGGGCCAGTTCCCCGACGACGGCCGCCGCCTGCTTGCGGCGGGCGTTGCGCGCGGAATCTCGTTCCTCCAGGCGGCGAGCGATCTCTTCGTCCGAAGTGACCATGACGGTGTTCCCCTTTCTGTTGCTGTGCAGGCCGTGGGGTCAGGGCTCGATGCCGGTGACCCCGCGCTGCGGATGAGCGGCGCCTCGTCCGTGGGTGTGGATCTCATCGATCCCGGCCAGCGACAGCAGCTGGGTCCGATAGGTCGCGGTGACCTCGACGGTCACCGTGTCCCCGGCGACCGCGACGGTGCCGGTCGCGCCGACACCGGCCAGATACCGCTGCGCGAGGTCACGTGCCAGGGCCGGATCGAGCCGGAGCACACCGTTCGCGCGATAGGCGGCGAGGTCGAGCGCCTGGGCGCCGGCCCGGGCGGCGGACTCGGCCTGTCCGCCGGCGCGGACCTTGCTCGCCAGGGCGAGTCCGCCGTCCAGACACAGCCCGGTCAGCGCGAGCAGCCCGAGCAGAAGAGCGAGCACGAACGCCGTCACCCTGCCTTCCTCTGCCCGCCACCACCCGCGCAGCCAGTACATGGACGTGCCGGGCACCAGCTCCGCACTTTCATGCCGAGGCTTCCGCTCGCGCGCTGACACCACCATCAGGCACCACCCGGCCGGCCCTGGGACCGGTGGGTGTCGACAACTTCGCTGGCGGACGAGACCAGGGTCTTCCCGCCGGGAACGCCGAGCAGCGCGGCTTGTCCAAAGTCGACGGAACACCTGACGTGCACGGTCACGACCCCGGCGGGAACCAGGGATCCCGACAGCATGGTGGTCACGTCACGGCACACCACATCCGCTTGGGCGAGCGCGGCGCCGGCGGTGTCGCGGGCGGCAATGGTTGCGGCCGTAGTGGTGCGGTGCAGGCTGGCGGCGCGGGCGGCCTGGTGCGCGGCGTCGTCGAGCCGCAGCCGCGCGTCGACACCACGGTGCACCACCACAGCGGTAAGAACGAGCAGCATGACCAGCACCGGGGTGATCAGCACGGCCTCGGCGGTCACCGATCCGCGCTCGGCGCGCCACCAGCCCCGTGCCCCGGCGACCCGCCGGCTTCCTTGCCGCCTCATGGCTGCCCTTCCCCTGCTGGGCCGCCGGTTCCGGGCGGTGTGGTCGCGCGGTGCGGTGGCAGCAGTGTGAGCTGGGGCCATTGCGAGGGTGGCCGCTCCCAGGGGAATTCTCCGGCCCGGGTGAGGTCCCGCGCGGCGGTCACGTGAGCGAACAGGTTCCGCGGCAACACTTCCGCGGCGCCGGTCAGGCCGTGAAGCTCGTCGCGGCCGGGCAGCGCGGCCAGGACACGATCGGTGCGGCAGGTCAGATCGGTGCGCCGCAGTTTCGCTTCCCACGCGCGGGTCAGCACCAGACAGCCGCGCAGATGCCGGGCGACCTCGTCCAGGCCGTGATCGATCGTGGTGACCGCCTGGCGTGCCGCGGCCACCAGGTCCTCACCGGCGTCGGGATCGGTGGCGAGTTCCTCGGCGAGGGCGCGCGCGTCACGGCCGCGGTCCAGACAGCACAAGGCCTCCCACACCACCCGATGCGCCTCACCCGGCAGCGAAGGGTCGATCCAGGCGCGAGCCGGTGTGCGGTGCAGCTCGTCGACACCGGCCAGCAAGTCCCGCACCAGCCTCGCGGTATCGGGCCCGAGGTCGGTGAAATCCCTGCTGCGCCATCCCTCTCCGCGACGCAACCGGGCACGGGGAGCAGCAACGTGTAGCCCCCGCTCCACACGGCCCGCGCCTGCGACGCGCCATCCGGCGAGCAGGGCGATCAGCACCACAGCGGCGAAGACGAACTTCCCGGCGAATCCGGTTCCTGTCACCAGAGCGAATCCCACAACAGTCGCGCCTATCAGTCCTTTCAGGACAGTGCTCGGTCGCACCGCGGCGAGGACCTGTCGGCGCCGCCAGTGGCGAGCGGTGACGGCGGGATGAAGCAACACGGTGTCCGGCCCGTCCGGGAACACGCCATCGAGCACCGGCGAATGCCTGAGGTTGCACATCAGAAGACTCCTGTCGATCTCGCACCAGAAACTGGCCCTGGATAAGGAAAAGTCAGGGCGTGCCGCCCGTGTCGGGCACGAAACGCTCGACCTCGCCGACCGTTTCGGCGTGCACGTGCAGGTGCACACCTGGCAAGACCGCGGCGGCCTCGCCACGGATACTCACCGACACCGAGGTCCCGTCACGGGTCACGCTGAGCCGGGGCTCGCGCAGTGGGCCGGCGGCGAGGTCGTCGAGCAGCCGCTGTCCCGCGGCGTGTCCGGCGCCGGCGGTGCCGTGCTGAACCCGGGCGGCGGCAAGGGCTTGCGAGGCGGCGGTCTGGGCGACGTGGGTCGCGTGGGACCACACGGCGAACTGGATGATCGCCAGCAACGCCAACAGCAACAGCGGTGTCGCGATGACCAGCTCGACCGTGACCTCGCCCCGGTCCCCGGACAACGCTTGGCGAAGGCGCCGGGCCGGCATGGTCAGCCGATCCCGAGGTTGATCGAATTGGCCTTCTCGGTCAATTTGGTCGTGATGAGCGTGATGATCGCGATCGCGGCGATGGCCAGCAGGGCGGTGATGATGACCGTGGTGGTGATCTCCCCGCGCTCGGGGTCGGCTCGCAGGAGAGCGATCCTCGCCAAGGTGACTGTCCATATCGTACGGATGTATGGTTTCATTGCTCTTTCCTTCCTGTGCAGGGTTTTCTCTGACTCAAAGCCCGCTGAGGACCTGGACGACCGCGGGGTAGGCGATGAAGCCCAGGAAGCCGAGGAACAGCAGCGTGACCGGCAGCGCCATGCGTTCGGTGGCTGCCTGGGCGTCGGTCTCGGCGTCGGTGACCTGATGTGTCCGCAGCGCTTGGGCCTTCGCCGCCAGTGAGGCGCGAACGCGAGCGCCTTCGGTGCCCGCCAGGGAAATCGAGGCGGCGAGTTCGGCGAGCTCGGTGATGCCGAGTTCCTCACCGAGCCGACGCAAGGTGGCCCAGGGTGTGCTGCGGGTCAGGTGCGCGGCGTTCAGCGCGCGGCGGATCTTGTCGAACGCCGGCCCTGTGCCGACGGACGCGGCGTCGCCCAGGGCGGCCTCGACCCCCGCTCCCCCGGCGAGGGTGATCCACACCAGATCCAGGAAGGCGGACAGGGCGTCCCGGAACTCGCGCCGCGACCGGGCCGCTTTCGCACGGACCTCGAGATCCGGGACCAGGAAGCCAAGTGCGGCGAGCACGAGCCCGGCCAGCAGCGGAATCTCGACACTCAGCGACAGCCCGCCTAAGGCCAGCAGCGCCTGCAGCAGCCACGGCGCCAGAAGCCCTGCCGCGGTGAGCACGGCTTTCGACGCCAGGTGAGTGTCGACACCGCGGCCGGTGACCCGCAGATCGACCTCGACCTTCTTGCCAGGCAGCCCGAGCATCCGCAGGCCAGGCACGAACACGCGGCCCCAGGCGCGCACCCACGCGGCATCGGTGGTGAGGGCGATCGGCGTAGCCGGCGGCCTGGCACTGGCCTGAGCGAGCCGCTCGCTCAACGCCGGACGAGATGGCACAGCCCACGTCAGGAGAAGCCAGAGGCCGGCACCTGCACCAGTGCCAAAGACGAGTGCGGGGATCATGGCCGTTGTCCTCCATCTCGCATCCCGATGGCCTCTGGCCTGTCCAGGACGAGCACCCGCGATTGCCGTTCACCCGTCGCGATCCGGGCCAGCCAGGCGAACCCGGCGGCGAACAGGGACCCGATGAGCAGCAGGACGATCTGGCCGGTGGCGGTGTTGTAGACGTCGAGGTAGGCGCGGTTGAACACCACGACCCCGCCGGCGAAGGCGAGGGTGGTGGCGACGATGACCCGCACCGAGGTCCTGGTCCGAGCGCGGCCGGTCTCCACCCGCATCCGCATCGCGGCCTGCTCGCGGGCGGTGCTGGCCAGGGAGCCGAGCAGGCCACCGAGCTGACGGGCCTGGCGCTCGGCCGCGAGGACGAGGGCGGCGAGGACGAGGTCCGCGGTCGGGTCGTCCAGCTCGCGCGCGAGAGCCCGCAACGCGGGCGCCAGGCGCTGCCCGCTTTCCAACTTCGCGGTGAGGGTGGCGATCTCGCCACGGATGGCCACGGGCGCAAGTGGAGCGGTGGCGAGGATGGCTTGCTCGAGCCCCGCCGCTGCGGACAGGACGTCGCGCAGCATCTCCGTCCACGAGGCGATCGCCTCGATCCGCGCGACCCGGCGCGCGTGCGCGCGGTCCGGACCGACCAGCCGCGGGAGGAACCACACCGCGGCCGCGGCCAGCACCGCGCCGACCACCCACCCGGTTACCGTCCCGGTCAGCGCGCCCACGCCGACCGCCACGGCCAAGCGCAGCAGAACCCGCCTATCACCAACCCGACCACGCACGGCACGCCCAATCTCGTGACGCCGCAAGGGCGGCGCCACGGTCCGGCGCCAGGCAGCCACGATCAGCAACACGCCGACGGCGGTCCCCAAGCCGAGCGTGGCGGCGACCATGGTGTCGATGGTCATGGCGTCCACCACCCCTCCGGACACGCCAGCAGTGCTGGGTCGAAACCGGCGGCGACAAGGTCATCGAGGGTGTCGGCGCGCAACGCGCCAGCCACCGGCACGGCACGACGGTCCGGGCCGCGACGGTAGACCTCGTTGGAGATCACCGACCCGCCCTCGGCGTCAACCACCTCCCGGACCGAGGCGATCACCCGCGTCGTCCGGTCGGCGGCCCGGTCGAGATGCACCACGAAATGCACCGCCGACGCGACGAGCAGCGCGGTGGCCTCCAGAGGCAGCCGTTCCGGCCCCTGAGCGGCGTAGGAAGCGAGGCGGGTGAACGCGATCTTCGAGCTGGACGCGTGGAGAGTGGCCATAGAGCCGTCGTTGCCCTGACTCATGGCGTTGCACATCGGAATGACCTCAGGCCCGCGGATCTCCCCGACGATCACGCGGTCCGGGGACATCCGCAGTCCCCAGCGCACGAGTTCGGCCTGATCGATCGCGCCCTCGCCCTCGATATTGGCCTCGCGGGCCTGCAAGGCGGTGACGTCGGCGTGCAACCGGGGATCCCGGTCGAGACCAAGCTCGAAGGCGTCCTCGACAGTGACGATCCGCTCCAGCGGGTCCATCTCGGCGGCCAGTCCCCGCAACAGCGTGGTCTTCCCCGCTCCAGTGCCCCCAGTGACCAAGAGGTTCTTGCGTGCCCGGACCGCCGCACGCAGGAACCTCTCCAACCCGACGTCAAGAGTTCCTTGGCGACGCAGCCGACCGAGGGTGGCAGTGAGGTAGCCGTGCCGGCGGATCGTGCACGCCGTCACCCCACCAGCCGTCAGACCGAGGACCGCGAAAAGCCTTTCGCCGCCCGGCAACTGGAGGTTCAGCGAGGGTGATCCGCGATCGAAACGTCGTTCTTCCGCGCCCGCTCGGGCCGCGAGAGTGCGGATCAGGTCGGTGAGTTCCTCGTTCGACGACGCCACCGGTGCGACCTGGGCGCGGCGGCCGCCGGTGTACTGGACGAACACCCGGTCGAAGCGGTTGACCGCGATCGTCTCCACCGACGGATCCGCCAGCAGCGGCTGCAAACCCCCAGCCCGAACACCTCATCCAAAACCTGATCCACGACGGTCCGCTCAACCGCGGCATCGACCAGGGCGCGTCCGGCGAGCAACTCGGCCTCACTGTGCGCGGCCACCGCGGAGTCGAGGACCTCGCGGCCGATCTCGCGACGCCGGCCCGGACTCATCGCACCGCCGCGGGGCGCGGCCTCGACCCGGCCCGGCAGGTCCGTGCTCAGCGCCCGGCGGAGCCGGGAACGCAACCGCTGCGCCGCATCCTCCGGGCCGGCCGGAGCGGGATGATCTGTCTGCGTCATGCGAACGGCTCCTTCCCGGCAATGCTGGGCTGATGGCCGTTGCGCCGCGGATCACTCACCTGCGGCGGCCGCTGCACAGGCGGGGCGATGAACACGCCGCCAGGCCGGCGAACCTGCTGGGCAGGCACACCCGGCACACCGGCAGGCCCGGGCGCCGGTAGTGAGGCAACCGGCACGACGGGACCGGCCAAGGTGCGGGCGAGAGCGGCTACCGCAGCAGCGAGTCCGCCGTTGCCGCGGCGTCGGGGCGAGAGCGGCCGGTGCCCGGTGAGGCCGGCAGCAGCGACCGGGTCGTGCGGGAGGCGTCCGATCGCCGGCACTCCCAGCTCGCGCTCGACGTCAGTGGTCGGGTAGCCCTCGCCGGTGAGCAGCAACCCGGGACGCGGGGTCCAGCGGGCCAGCTCGTCCAGGCATGCCGCGGCGTGGGCGAGGTCGTCGCCGTGAGCACCGGTCACCAGGACCAGGGCATCGGCGCGGCGCGCGATCGGCTCCGCCGGTGTTCCGGGGTCCACCCGGCCGCAGTCGGCGAGCACCACCACACCCGCGTCCCGGGCCGCTGCGGGCACGAGTGGCCCGCCCAGGGCCGTCAGCGCGGCGCGGGCATGCGCACCGCCCGGCGGGGCGACCAGCGCGCGGGCGCCACCAGGCAGAGCCTGGGTGTGCTCCCACACCACAGCGGGGTCGTGGACGCGGCGCGCGGCGGCCGCGAGGCTCACCAGCCCCGGAGTCGCCGGCAGACCGGTCCACATCGCCAGATCACCCCCGGCGGGGTCGACCTCGGCGACCAGACGGCGCGTGCGTTCGGCGTGCGGCCATGTGATGGCCAGTGCGACGGCCAAGGTGGTCACGCCCGGCGAACCTTTCACCGAGCACAAGGCGATCAGCATCACCGCTCACCGCCCGGCTGCATGACCAGCGTCAGCTGCCCGGTCGGAACCTGCGCCAGCTGCAACGCCTCTACGGCGTCGAGATCCAGCGACACCACGGTCGTCTGATCAGTGCCCGCAGGACCAACACCGACAACCGTGGCGCGCCAGAACGTTCCCGGCCCAGGCCCGGTACCCGAGACTTCTGCCGCGGCGGCGTTGACGACGACGGCCACCGGGGCTCCGGCGGCGACTTCGGGCGGGAGCTGTCCCGGCTTCACGCCGATCGCGACCACAGCCCGGCCCACCCTCGGAATCGCGGCAGCACCCACCGTGTCCGGGGTCAGCAGCGCTCCGGCGCCGAGGCTGGTTGCCATCGGCCGGCCGAGCACACTCGACGCCCGATCCACCGGAACCAGCGCCACACCCGGCGCGGCGGAGACATCGACCTCACGCAGATCAGCGGGCGTCAGTACATGCCCGAGCGGAACTGGCTTCGCCAGCGCCAGCACCGGAACCCGATCTCCGGTGCTGGTCGTCCACCACACCGCTCCACCGACACACAGCACCACCAGCAGCACCCCTGCCACCAGATGCGGCAACCGGCGCCGCCGACCTCGCCTCGGCCCCGATGGCGAACCCGAGGAATCCAGCCACGACACCGGCCGGGCTTCCCCCGTCGCGCCGTGGCCACGCGCGGGAGTATCAGTACTGGTCACGAGAACCCCTCCAGGCATAGCTCGCCCGCACCACGTATTCACCCGGCCGGAATTGCCACCGCGAATACGCGCTCAGGAAACGAAAAGAAGAACTGTTGATTCAGTGAGAAATGCGTACCGGGCTATCCAGTACCCAAGGCTTGGGCTTCGGCGACCCGGAACGCCGCAGATCCGTCTGTGGTCATGTCCGGGAACGTGCCCGAAGCCCCCGCTCCGGACCAGGTGATCAGCCAGGACACTGTCGCCGTCACCGGGAACAGCTCGGCCGGGCTTCCTGCCGAGGAACGCTGGTAGGTATGGCCGCAATCCGGCGACGCCGCATGCGGCTCACGTCCAGGAGAGAACGGGGTTCCCGGTCCGGTGCACGTGACGCGGGTGCCGTCGCCCATCGTCCATGCCACGTGGGCTGGAGTTGCCGTCGCAGTAACGGAAACGCCGGGCACCGACGCCGTCGCCGACCGCGGATGCCAGAGCGCGCGGTCAAGCCACAGCCACGTCGGCAGCCGGACCAGTTGTGTTCCGGCTGGGCTGGACGCGATCGCCGGGCTGGGCAACCGCAGCTGCGCCCGGGCCTGCTCGGCCAGTTCGCGTGGTGACGGCCGCGCCGCACGTGGAGCCTGACCGTCGGGGATCCAAATCGGTGCTCGGTAGAGCCCGTCGCGCATGCCCTGACCGACACATTGGTAGACGTACCATGCGCCATCGCGGCCTGCCACTTGCACCGGCACCACGTACTCGGATTGCGAACGTCTCAGCGACACGAACTGCACTCCACTGGCCCCCTGGCGGTCCGGCCGAAACATGACCGTCTGCACTCCGTTCACCGGCGGCTGATAGCTACTACGCACGTATGAGCAATTCGCTTGCCTGCTATCACTACCGACGATCCGATCACCTGGCGGTGAGACAGAGGCATCCGGGCGTCCGCCTTGAGCCTTCGGCTGATTGGGACGAGGTCCAGGCGCAGGCGCTCCGGTTCCACGATGTCCCGCATCGAGTTCGCATCCCGCATAGGACGTCTGTGCACAATCGACCTCGCCATACCAGTCGCCAGCCAGCGCCGGCACAGCAGCGGCGACCATCGCCGCGGAGGCCAAAGCCGTCACTGCACCCAGTCTCTTGACCGTCAACATGTTCCGATTCCTGCCACTGCGAACCGGGTAACTCTCCAAGAACGATCGACGACCAATTTCACCTCGGCGTTGATCAAATGCTTGCCACCTGGCTCGTGGTCGGCGAGTTGTCCATTGTCCGCGCGATACTTCAGCCAGTTCGTGCCGTCCGAGCAATCACGGATCATCACGGTTTTCGGTGCGTCTTGGGGCTCCACGGACTGCACGACGGGGCTGTTGACCGGCTGCCCCTTGGTGATCAGGCCGTTGTAGTGGTCGGCGTACATCTGGCGGGACAACACGGATAACGCGTCGCCGGTGGCATGGTCGGCCAGGCGAGTCGACTGCCAATCGGACGTGGTCGCCACCGCTGCGACGTCCTCCCACATGCCCAGGTAGGCGGCGGTGGCCTTCTGCTTGGCGATCTCGGCAGATGAGGTTGCCGTGCTGCTGGGCGTAGCAGGCTGCGTCGACGTCGAGGAGGTCGAGGGCGTGCCGACGTCCGCACTGCAGGCGCTCAGGCCGAGCCCAGTCATGACAACGAACGCGGCCAGAGCGAAGCAAGTGCAGCGATGGGGCATCACGGTCTCCCAGGTCGTCGACGGCCACAGGTCAGCGTGGGCGAGCCGTCTCGTGACGCTCCATTGCGGCCGGCTCGCCTCAGGACCGACTCTCGAGGCGTCAGCGCTCCTGCCGAGCACTCTCGCGCGAAGTTCACCCATTGGTTTAAGACCCGATCGGCCCGAAGATCGGGCGGGCAGGATGGCGGACAAGGCGATCACGCGCAGGCTGGAGTGGACGTGCAGCTGACGGTTGACAACTGGTGGTGGGGTGGCGGTGCTGTCTCCGGGCTGGTGCTCGGTGCAGCGGCGAGTGGTCTCACGCGCCGGTTCCTCCTTCGCGACCGGGCACTTGCCGGGACGTGGTGGTTCGGAGCGGTACTCACCGCCGTGGTGGTGGGTTTGCTGGGCTGGCGCATCGGTGCTCGCGGCGAACTCGCCATCTACGGATTCGTGGCTGTGCTGGCGGTCCCCCTGGCGGTGATCGACTGGTGCGAGCACCGCCTTCCCCGAGCATTGATCTGGCCGCAACTCGCCGGCGCCTTGGTCGGGTTCGCGGTGTTGTGCGTAACTCGTCACCACCTGGACCCGGGCCTTCGGGCGGTTGCCGCACTCGTCGCGGCGAGCGGACTGTTCCTGCTCCTCGCCGTGGTCACCGACGGTGGTGTCGGTGCCGGCGACGTCAGCGCCGCAGCGGTGGTCGGGCTTACAACCGGATGGATCGGCTGGGTTCAGGTCGTCGGAGCGCTGCTGACGGCCGCGCTTCTCGCGTTGCTGATGGTCGCTGCGCCCGGTGCCCGCCACCGCAGTGTCGACGGCGGAATTGTCGTGCCGTTCGGACCGTGTCTTCTGGCAGGCGCACTCGTCGTGGTGCTGACCGGTGGATGAATCATCCCCAGCCGCATGGAACGCTTGTGTGGCTGACTTGCTTGTCATCGTTCCCTCCTTCCTGGAAGTCCGCTTTGCGAATGGCGTCTTGCTCGATCAGCGGGAT
Source organism: Amycolatopsis sp. PSD-21 (assembly GCF_055561455.1). Taxonomy (NCBI): domain Bacteria; kingdom Bacillati; phylum Actinomycetota; class Actinomycetes; order Pseudonocardiales; family Pseudonocardiaceae; genus Amycolatopsis; species Amycolatopsis sp. PSD-21. The sequence goes on from NZ_CM145712.1 coordinate 8,724,167, forward strand.
GCCGGGGTGGCGCCTGAGGGGGAGGAGCGCCACCCCGGCGGCAACTCCGTCGATCCCAACGAAACCGACGGAGCGCTTGCTGCCAGACGTTGGCTGGGGGCGGCGTGACGGGCCAAGCTTGGGGCGGAGAGCTTGAATTCCCGCCACGCCGCGTCCGGGGTGTCTGACGTCCCCGGAGCACCAGAGCTATCGCCGATCAGCCGGGGGCCGACGGTCATCGCTCTAGCGAGTCCTGATCACGCGGCGCCGTAGTAGCCCGGGATACAACCGACTCCTCCGTTCCACCACGCTCCGGTTACCCGCCATCTGATGACTGGCTGGAGGTTGGTGGTGCCGGGGCCGACGCAGTAGTGGAACAGGTTGCCCAAGATATCTTCGACGTCCAGCATCACCGTTGAACCGGTTCCGCCGTCGCAGTGCCGATATTCGCCCCAACCCAGATACCCGCATCCCACGCTGACGGTGGCGGGACCCCGAGCCGCGACTTCCGTTGCGGCGGCAGTGGATGCCGTCACGCCCGATCCCATCACGGCGAGCGCGGCGACCGCGCCAGCCAGACCGTATCGAAACGCACGAGCCCTCGAAATAATAGTCATGCCTTAAATCCTCAAGGTTGATAGGTATAACTCGCCGAACGTCGAACGCCATCAAGAATCGCCGGAAATTGAACACCTCCGACGGATGACCAGTGGATCTTCTAACCACTATCCGCCCTGCCAAGATGATTGGGAAGCATCGAATGAGCACAAATCTGCGCTCACTTGTGATCATCTTGTCCTCATCCTTGTCAAAATGAGAATGGTTTTCATAAGCTCGCCTGAGCTCGATCCACTTGGGGACATTCTGCGACTGGGCAAGGGTTTCCGCTGCGACAGCAGAGCGTGCCAGGGCTCGGACATCAGCCCTTGCCGGTCGCGGAAGTCGACGAGAATTCGCGCACCGCAGGCGCTCGGTCAATGATCTCGACTCAAACCAGGGCGTTGCAGAACGACACCACTAATGGCAGGTCGATGACCGTTCTTTGCCCGTGGCGAGGATTCAGGCGATTCCGCGTTGTAGGGCAAGACTGGAAATTCGGGCGCGCACGGCGAGCACGCGAGGGTCGCGCAGATCGTCCAGGATGTCCGCGGCCTCGAGGTAGGACAAGCGCGCCTTATCGGCGTAGTTGAGCGCGGCCAGCACGTCCGCGCGAGCGATCAACGTTTCCGCGGCCGTGTAGCGCTGCCACGGACGAGCGCGGAGCGACAGGGCTTTGTCCAGGTGCGTCAAGGCGGCGCGAGGTTGCCCTTGCTTGCACAGCAGGACACCGAGCACATGGTGCGCGAGGCTGATCACGGGGCCCGCCGTGAGGCTTTCGGCGCAATCCAACGCGTCGCGCGCGGTCTGCAAGGCCGCTGCGGCATCCCCGCGCGCCTCATGGACGGCGGCGAGCATCGACCGATTCACCGCGGTGCCGGTGCCGATGTCTAGCTGGTCGAACAGTCGGTCGGCGAGTTCATAGGCTTCAAGCGCCTCAGCGTTCAGTCCTTGTTCGACATAGGCGCGTCCGAGTCCATGGGCGGTCCAGGCACGGGAAAGGTCATCGCCGAGCTCAGCGTGCATGCGCAGCGATTCGAGCAGCAGTTCAACGCTCTCACCGTGATCGCCGAGTTCGTGCTTGACCCATCCGAGCACCTGCAGGCTGCGTGCCATCCCCGGCCGACTTTCCAGTTCCCGCGCCGCGGCCAGGCTATCGTTGGCTGCATCGAGCCACGTCACCCATGTGCGGGTTAGCACGAAGTACGGCAGGAAAGCGGTTGGCAGGGCCCAGCGAATATCCTCGGCACAGCGCGTGCGCGCATGCCGGGCAATGGATACTGCGGCACCAACCTCGGCCTCACACCAAGCCATCGCCTCATCGAATCCCGAGAACGACATGGGCCCAGACCCTGCGGCACCGCCTGGGATACTGTGCGCCCAGTTCGGCACGAGGATGTTGTTCGCCGCGCACGCCGTCGACACATACCAGCGCAGCGCGCGATCACAGGCCCGCTCGACATCGCGAAGGTGTTCTTCGACCACACAATGCTGGGCAGCGTAGGCGCGAGACAAGGGGTTGATGCGAAACCGGCTCCGTGGGGCAGAGTCCAGCAAATGCGCGTTGCGCAGCTGTTCGAGGGCACCACATGCGCGAGCTGTGTCGATCTCAGCAAGTGCAGCGGTGTACTCAGCCGTCACAGTCGAGGCCGGTCCGACGCCGAGCAAGCGGAACACTCGAGCCACCCACGGCGGTAACCCGAGGTATGACGCATCCACGACGCCGTGGATGTTGACTGCGGGGTCTGCCGACGTGAACACGTCCAGACGGGTCTGATCTGACGAGAGCCGCTGCGCGAGGGCATCCAGTGACACCTCCTTGTGCCGCTGCAGATACTCGGCGGCGATGAGCACCGACATCGGCAACCGGCCACACTGTTGGACGACCGATTCAGCCGCCACGCGGTCAGCGGCGACCCGCGCCGATCCGATCCTGCGCCCCAGCAAGTTCAGCGCGTACTCTTCGCGCAACGGCGGCAACTCGATAGTCAAAGCCCCAGTATATAAGGACAATCCAACCTGATGTTCACGACTGGTCGCGACGACAGCGCTTCCCGCGGTCGGCAACAGGATGGCTACCTGCTTGTAGTTGGCGATGTTGTCCAAGACAACCAGAGCCGGGCGCTCTGCCAATAAGGACCGGTAGCGCGCGACCCGCTCCTCGAGCGACCACACGCCGATCTCCGCCGTCCTGACCCCAAGCCCACGAAGAAACCCGTCAAGTACCTCACGAGTGCCAGCGGGTGCGGCAACTCCTCGCATGTCCGCGTACAGACATCCGCCTGGAAATCTGCCCTGAACACGTCGTGCCCACTGAACTGCCAGCGCGGTCTTCCCCACCCAGAAGCCGCCCTCGATGACAATTACGACAGGAGCATCCGACAGCCCCGCGCCGACCAGGGCCGCATCCATGTCCCGCAACTGGGAATCGCGACCCAGGAAGTCCGGCACCGAAGCCGGCAGCTGACGAGGACGAGCGGTCGCGACGCCATCGCCGCACTGATCGGCGGCAATGGCATCAAGCTCACCGTCGGCCTCCAACGCCAGATCGAGCTGGTGCACCACGCTCGACCTCAACGGCCGATGGCCGTGCAGCATCTTCGACAGATAGCTCGTGCTGTAACTCGTCCTGGCGGCCACGTCCGCGAGCGTGATACCCAGCTGCCGTTGCCGCCGATGTACCGCTGCCGCGAATCTGTTGCTACTTCTCATCTGCGCCCTCCCAAGCCACAGATTGGAACGAAGGCCGACCGGCGCACATGCCGCACAGCCCTGACCAGACCATTCACCTCCGGCTTTCATGTCAGTTGAAGATCGACTTCGATTACTCTAAACTCAGATGACGAAAGGCTTCAACCACGCGGAAGGCAGTAACCCGATCGTGTGATCCATCGGCCAACTACCTTCTGCCTGTCGCTGGAGGTGTCGCGGTGGAACAGGCCGGATCGGCCCTGGCAGCGCGTTTGAACAAGCTCTTCGACGAGGTACGTGATCCCGGCGGTAAGACGTACAGCAACGAACAGGTGGCTGCGGCGATCCGGGCCACCAACCGGGTGAAGTCGATTTCGCAGAGTTATATCTGGAGTCTCCGGAACGGCGGCAGCGACAATCCTACGAAGCGCCAGTTGGAGGGGCTCGCCGAGTTCTTCGGTGTCCCAGTCTCCTACTTCTTCGATGACGACCAGGCGGCGCGTATCGATGAAAAACTGGCCGAGCTCAAAGCTGAACAGACACGCATGAACCAGCTCAGCGAAAGGCAGGATACGCAGCTCCTCGCCCTGCGCGCGGGCCAACTGTCACCAGAGGGACGGCAACAGGTCATGGACCTTCTCGACGTGGTGTATCGCCTTGAGGCCGCAGAACGGAAGAATCACCCAAACGGTTCAGACTCCCCCAAGCAGGACTGATAGGAACATCCCCTCTGCGATGCTGGGACGGGCCATCCGGAGAATGAGGGCGGGGAAATGACGCAGCGGCAGCTTCGGCGACAATGGCGGCAACTGTTGAGCAAGCTGGATGTCCGACCACCTCTCGATGTCACCGAGTTGTGCCGCCAGGTCGGCGAGCTGCGAGGCAAACCGATTCGGCTCGTGGCACATCCCATCTCCGCGAACGGCCCGTTCGGAGCGTGGATCACGACGCCGGTCGCCGATTACATCCTTTACCAGGAGAACACCAGCAAATCCCACCAGGACCACATCGTTCTCCACGAACTCGGCCACCTCCTGGGAGGCCACCAGGGCGGCATCGGCGCCGATGTGTCAAGCCCGGACACCGACCTCGATCCCATACGGCGGCGGTATCCCGATATCGGCCCCGGCGGCGTCCGCCGCGCGCTGAGGCGGACGTCGTACGACACTGCAGAGGAAATCGAGGCTGAGTCAGCCGCAACGATCATCCTTGAATGGGCCTCGGTTCTCGACGTCGTCGCGTACCAACCATCGCCGAACCCCACCACAGAACGAATCGGGAATGCACTGAACGATCGCCTCGGCTGGTTGTGATCACAATGCCCGTGAAGACATCCACGACAGCACAGTCCGCTGACACGATGAGAGTCCTATGAGGTGGGTTCTCTACGGCATTCAGGCCACGCTGCTAACGGGTGGGCTTGTGTGGAAGACTGTGCAACTGGCCAAACGACCGTACGACGTTCCACTCCGGGTTGTCGTCGGCACGCTGACGGCCGCTATCGCGGGGTGGATCGTCAATACTGTCCACGGCCGCGCGAGCGCCCCAGCCACCAGTGACAACGCGGTTCTACTGTGGATCGGACACGCTCTCAACCCGGTCGTGGTGTGCTACGGCATCGCGTGTTTCTATGTCGTAGCCAGTCATCCACGCCGTCGTCGATACTGGGATGGACTGCAGTGGCGGTCAGGCCTGCTTCTCGTCTCGCTCGTCATCGGCGGCATCGCTGCCGTGTCAGGACCTACTTCTCCGGCAAGTAGCTACGTCATCTATCTCGTATCGAACGTCTATTGCGGCACCGTCTTGGCAGCCACAGTCGCTGTCTGTCATCGATACGCGAGTTCAGCCGAGCCACGGCTTCGACACGGTCTTCACATCGTGAGCATCGGCGCCGGCGTCATCGCGTTGGGCTGCGCGCTTAAGGCTTTCGTCATTGTCGCAACCTGGCGAGGAAGTCAGTTGGAGGGAATCTCAACGTTGGTCGGGACTGTCATGCTCGCAGGTGTTGTCCTGTTCCTCATCGGTATCCTCTACCCGGCGGTCAGGATGCGTGCGACCGCAACGAGGACGTGGGTCTACCACGTCATGGCTTACCGACGCCTCCGTCCGCTCTGGATCGAGCTCAGCACCGCATTCCCGGAGGACACCCTGCGGATTCCAGGCGAAAACCTGTGGGACAGGACGAAACCTTCGAGTGTGCATCGGAGGCTGCATCGGCGCATCATCGAAATACGTGACGGACTCGTTCACATCTCACCGTATCTCGGGGCCGATTCACCTTCGGCCCCGGCTGACCTGGCATCAGCACTCCGGACAGCCTTGACTCGCCACGCGCGCGGCGAACACGCCGGAACCACTGATTCCTATCCTGTGGCCATCCCAGCACAAACCGGTAGGCGCGCCGAACTGGAAACTCTGGTCGCACTGTCCACCGCATTCGCACAGGAACGCCTGGTGACAGCCTCGTGACGCGACATGTCATCATCGCAGGCGGGGGGATCGCCGGCTGCGCAGCAGCCGCAGCCCTGCAGCACGCCGGCATAGCAAGCACCGTCGTCGAGCAGCGCCCGTCGAGCACTACTGATGCTGGCGCCTTTCTGCGCCTCAACCCAAATGGCCTGGACGCACTCGACGCAGTCGACGCGCTGACACCCGTCATGGAAATGTCTCTTCCCCTTCGCCAGAAGCAACGGTGGTCGCCCGATGGGAAACAGCTTGCTCATATTCCCCTCGCGGACCCTGAGCCTCACCGAGGTTTCGACGCCCGGTTCATCCTCTGGGCGAAGCTGCGACAGGCACTGCTAACCCTGGCGATCGACCGCGGAGCACGCCACTTGCACAGTGTCCGCGTCACCGGAGCCGACATTCACGAACACGGCATCCGCGTCAGTTTGTCGGACGGGCGGCAACTCGAGGGCGACGTGCTCGTCGGAGCCGACGGCACGCACTCAGCTGTCCGCACAATCATCGATCCTTCGGCCCCAGACCCTCAGTTCTGTAACTCCCGGACCATCTACGGCAACACGCCCCACCCTGCACGGCTTCTACCGCCCGCGCCAGAAACTCTGAGGTCGTACCTAGGGCCGTCCGGATTCCTCGCCTACACAACCGACACCAGCGGAACAACGTACTGGTTCACCAACCTCAAGACGTCTCAGCCACTGCCCAGCCCTGCACCCGGAACAGAACACTGGCGACAACAAGTCCTCGCGCTGCTCAAACATGACGACAACCCAACCGCTGCCCTAGTGGAACGCGCAGTGACGATCTTCGCCGCTGACGACAGTGCGCTACCCCTGCTCCCGCACTGGCACACCGATCACGCCGTCGTCATTGGCGATGCCGCCCATGCCGCCCCTCCCGCGAGCGAACAAGGTGCATCACTGGCCATCGAGGATGCGGTCGTCCTCGCACAATGCCTGCGCGACGAACCGGCCACGCCCGCACTCCAGAAGTTCGTACAACGTCGACGCGAACGCGCCGAAATGATCGTTGCCGCCGCAACTGGCAACCGCCCACCGGCATGGGATCCCGCTTCCATCTACCGACACCACGTTCGGTGGGAACACAACGCAGCACGGCACGGCGACGTTCATTGATCTTCGAAGCGGACAGTGTTGCCACGATCTCCTGTATTACTGCAAGATAGAATTGATTGTTGAATACGACGCGGCACCCGCCCTGTTATTTGAAGGCTCTTCGCAGTTGAGGGTGTAGTCCGGTCGGCGCGTCGGTGGCCTGGCAGGAGTCGAGGTCTCCCGAGGATGGAGGTGACTATGCCGTCCATCTGGAAGACCTCGACGTGCCTGACGCTATCTTCGCCCGCCCTGACCTGACCACGTTCGCTCGTCTTGATGATCTCGGGCTCGAAGTGCTCGCGCGGCGGTTGGAGCCCGATCGGGCGATTCTCCGGTGCTGGGTTGTCGAGCCCGACATGGGATGGGCAGCAGCTTTCCGGTGGTGGTGCGTGATTCGATGTCGGCGTGGACTTTGGCCGCGTCGGCGAGTCGGTAGCGGCGACCGTTGCCCAGGTCAATGAGCCGCGTATATAGGTTCATGCGGGGTTGGTGCGCTGGTCGTCGACTCCGACACGCAGGCAACGATCGACCATTACGCCGAGGTCATCAGCTGGCGGGACGATCCTTGTTCTTCCCACGCCCGACGGCTAGGGCCGCGATGACTGCAAGACCAAACCCGAGTCCTACGAGAGCCAAGGGTTTCACCTTGTCCGCGGCTTGTGCGGTGGAGGCTTTCGCAGTTACGGCGGTGATGACCTGGTGTGGAGCCGGTTCCAAAGGGCGTGGCGTGCGGAAGAGGAGGACCCAGAGCATGGTCGCCAATGCGACCAGGGATGCTTCGACGACGATGACGAAGGCCGCGTATACATGCCAGCCGAAGATGTGTTCGGAAGGGACAAGGGCGGAGAGCGCCATCACTTCACCGAGACTCAGGATGAACACGGCGAACACGACGACCGGCCGCTGACCGGGGTCTGTCGCGGCTTCCCGGAAGAAGCCCACCTCGAGGCCCAAGGCGACGATGAGCAGAACGATGACCTGGGTCATCTGTGCGAAGAACTCTTTGTCGACATCACCACCCAGTTGGTACTCCCACCATGTGGTCGCGTAGTAAGCGGCGAGTGTGCCGGAAAGGAGCGGAATGGAGGTCCGGAGGCGGACCCACTCGCTCTGATCGCTGTCCCGAGCTTTCCGGCTCACCAGCATGGCCGGTCTGGCATCCAAGGTGGTCGACAGGATGAGTGCCAACGCCACCAGGTACGGGAGCGGGGTCAACAGATCGAGCCACAGTCTCGTCAAGTCACGGGGAGAGGTCCTGGGAGCGACCACAACCGTGGTCAAAAGATCGAGCGCCAGTGTCAATATGGCACCGACGAACCACCAGACCAAGACCGAGCGCCTCTTCGCGCCTCCGATCCGTCGTCTGAACAGATTCTTCGTCACCAGTACCAAGGCCAAAATGACGAGGTCGATCGGAGCCAGCAGCCAATCCCACCTATGGCGCAGTTCCATCTCCTCGTCGAACGCGCCCAGGAACTCGTCACTGAACGCGAGCACGACGAGCACCATGAAGACTGCGGTGATGGGAACGACAGCGGTCGCGGACGAGCGGCTGAGTCTAGTCACGTCCGACAGTCGCCTGTTGTCGGCGATGCGTTACCCGATAAGTCGAAAAGGGCGGAACGGTCGAGTGCCCGTGAGTACGCCGCGTCTAAACCCGTGATGAGGTCTGATCACGGCGCCACTTCCTGCCGAGATTCCCCTAGCAGGTGACGCCAGCCTCCCGATGCGGTTTCTCGCCGACACGTCGCGCAGGTGACCGCGGCGGCGGCGCTGTGGGACCTCGACGTGAAGTCGGTCGGGAACTTCGGCCCGTCGAAGTTCGCCGACGGCAAACCGGACCCGCAGGCGGGCGGCGTCGACCTCAACGCGGTGACCTCGCTCGGGAACGTGTGGAACGAGTTCAACTTCGACAAGTTCGTCGCGTTGAACCCGCAGCTGCTGATCAGCGTGATGTACCTCAAGGACCAGATGTGGTACGTCCCGGACACGCAGACAGAGAAGATCTACAAGGCCACACTGATTATTTGACTTCAAGCCAGACTGCCACAAAGCGCACCATATTCATGGCACTCAAAGCGCCGACCACGTCCACGGTCGAGCGATTTCACCTTTTAGACAAGCAACTCGATGTCGCGCTTGTTCCGCCGCCTCCACGCTTGAGTTCGCTTTCCCCACCACGAAAAGCGTCCAACGCAGTTCTCTTGCCGCAGCAAGGGTCCGATATCCGGGCCAGGTAGTCATGTCATAACCGCCGTACGCCGCCACGAAGGCGCGGTAGTCAGATTCACTGATCCGCGCAAAGTCGGTATAGTCGACTGCCAGCGAAACAAGATCCCATTCGCGGGGCCCGATTCCCAGTTGGTCTAGATCCAGCAATACAGGATCTCCCCCTGTCACCGGGACCGCTACATTGCCTTGCCAGGCATCCCCGTGTATGACGGTTAAGGGCAGGTTCGGCACCAACTCCCTATACTCCGCCCTCAATTGCTCGACCATCTCCTTGAGCCAGCCTCGATCTTCATCGGACAAGACGGCTCCACCGTCGATCGAAGATCGTAGTCCCTCGAACGGATCAGCAGCAGGAAGCGAAGGCACGTCCGGGGGCTCCAGGTTGTGGAGCCGCCGCAGTGTCGAACCGAGTTCAGTCGGCGTAGCATGCCGATGCGCAGGCAGCTCGACCCACCACGTGACCGGCCGACCGTCAACAAGCGTGGGCTGTTCGATACTCTCGGCTAAACGGACTACGGGAACCCCCGCTCGGTCGAGCCAGCGTGAGGCTTGGATCTGACGTTCCACGGCGCATTGGGTACCAGGCGACCCGATCCGAGCCACGACACCGCCAGACAGTCGGAAGAGGACGTTCGTTCCATCTCGGATCAAGACCGCACCCGCCGTCGGCACGGCTGCTCGTTCACCAGCGGCCTTCAAGACGGCCCACGCGTCCTGCAGCGTCGCAATCCCGCGCACGGGCTCATCAGTCATCGGCGGCACCAGATGCCACGAGTTCTGAAAACTCAGCTACCTCTGGTATCGCACGATGCCGCTCACAAGCCAGCATCAGCTTGGCAACTTCGCCGTCCATCCGCTGCGAGTGCAACGCCGCCGCGTCATCGACTGCTTGTCGGCCGATTACGAGGGCCTCGTGCGGGTCTCCGATGGACATCTGCAACGTAGCCAGGCGAGCCCTGGAAAAGGCCCGTGAGCGGGGATAGGCATCGCTGTGCAGTCGGATCGCGGACGCCAGTCGTTCGGCAGCGTTCCCGGGCAGCTTTTCCGCGACAGCGAGAGGCGTAAGCGCCCGTGCGCTGCTTCCAGCATGTTCAGCTTCGTCGTAGTAGACCATCCAGGGCGGGTCGGTTTCCTTTTGACGTTGGGCAAGGAACGCGTCCGAGCGATCGACTTCTGCTCGCGCTTCGTCGTATCGGCCCAGTATCGCTAACAACCGGGCACGGACCACACCGATCATCGCTCGAGTGGTAGCCGCCAGCCGGTCAGCCCGCACATGAGCGAACTCGATGAGAGACAAGGCTTCGTCGAGATTGCCGAGATAGACAGCTTGGCGAGCCATATCGGCGAGAGTCGCGGCCCGCAGCTCCCATGAGCCGCCCTGTTCCGCGCACCAAAGACCGAAGCGAAAGCACCGAACGGCGGCGTCGTGATCTTCGACGTCGAAGGCCGAGAACGCCACCACGCCCGCTAGGTTTCCGACCGCCTCGAAGATGCCCGCCTCTACCGCCGCGCTGGCTCGAGCACTCAGCAGGCGACCGGCCCATCGGAGGTGAGCCGCCCCTGCTTCGCCAGCCATACCGCCGCCATAGAGGTTCTCGCTGGCCGCCAGCGTGCTCGTCATCAGCTTGACCTGCTCGACCTCGGTCCACCCGATCCGCCGCGGCGGCTTCACTGTCAGTGTGAGTGTATCGATGAACTCAGACGGCGCCGAACCTATGTCAGCGCTCGCGTCGTGGTCATTCGCCTGGGTAACTGCCGAAATACGCGAACTCGATTGTAGGGCTTTTCCTGGTGACGACACGCTCGATCCTGCGTTGACAGAGCGTCCGGTGATGTCTGGTGCGCGGACCGCTCGAAGCAGCAACTCCAGCTCTGGCAGCGAGACCTTGAGGAGTTTCGCTAACTTCGGGCGTTTGGGTGGAAGCGGCTTGACCACGCCGTTCTCCCAACGACTGAGCGTGCTGACACTGATGCCCAACTCAAAGGCAAGGCTTTCCTGAGTAAGCCCGACAGTCTCTCGAGCCGTAGCCAAAACAGACACCGTGGTCGCCATCAGTTCACCCGCCAATACACATCGTCACACGACACACACATTACCGCAGGTCAGCGAGTCGTGCGCGAGGTTCGTCGCGCTGCCACTACGGTTTGCGCTCTGGCCAACGCCGCCAGATGAGCGCCCCTAGCTCAGAGGAAGGGCACTGACAAGGCGCTCCCATAAGAACGGGTTTGTCTTTTCAGCAGGGCGAACAAGCTCGTTGGGGAGAACTTCTACGCCCCATTCGCTCAACTTGGACAGGCTGTTCGCGAACGCCGGGTGCGCCGCCAGCGTCCTTTTCGCGTACGGCATCACGTAAGTGGCAACTTCTAAGCCGAATGTCTCGTTCAGCAGACCGAGTGCAGAGTTGTCCGAAACACCAGAAGCCCATTTGTTGATCGTGTTGAATGTCGCTGGGCAAGCGAGCACCAAGTCCGGATCCGGTAAGTCAGGTGAAGCCTCTCGACGCCCGCCATTCCTGATCGGGAAACCGGTGTGCACGGTGAGGGCTTCCATGTCGATCCAGGTGGCCGCTGTCGGTGTGACAAAGAGGCAGACGCTCCAGCCCTCGTGCTGCAGCCGGGTGATCAGGGTGCCGAGATCGCGAACTGGAGGTGCGGCACTGCCGACCAGGTAGAGCACTCGGTCAGGCATGGACACCGGCCCGCAGTGCAAGAGCCCGAAGTCCCGGCGTGGCGTTGTGTCGCTCTCGGCCAAGCAGCACTCGAATAGTGTCGCGGGCACTGGCATTGCGTGAGACCGCCTGCTTGGCGACGCGTTCCGCTTCGAGGAGATGAAGGACGGCCAGCCCGTCGTCCGCGGCGCGCATCGCCGCTCGTCCCAGGTCCAGGTGGACTTGCGACCGGCGCCCGATGAGCACGTCGGGAAGCCGGTCTGTGTCTATGGCCGAGCCGAGTTCGTAGGCTGTCTTGGCGTCGCCGAGGTGCACGGCGACGGACAACTCGTGGATCGCGACGTTGGTCGGCCCGAATCCGGTCCACAGCGCGTTTCCTTCGCCTCCGAGATCGCCGGCGAGTCCGCGGGCCCGTCGCAGGAGCTCGCGCGCGTTCTGGCTGGCATCGCTCCGGGCGGCCATGACGGCTGCCAGCAGGAGGAGCGCACCGCGCACCGAAACCCTCGCCCGCTCATCGTCGACCGTGTTCGCGGCCGGCAGGTCTTCCATGGTTTCCTCGACGAGGTTTTGAGCGTCGTCGAGGTGACCGTTCAGCAGCAGAGCACAGGCCACTTGGTAGCGAGCGATTCCGACCAGCTCGGGTTTCCCGGAGCCCAGCGCGGCCGAGTTCGCGCGATCCGCCGCGAGCCAAGCCAGGCTGCCGCTGCCAAGTTTCGTGGCCAGCTTCGCAGCGGCGACGTATCCGCAGGCTTTCTGCGCGAGGGCGCGGGTGCTGTCCGGCTGTCCGTTCAGCTCGGATATCACCAGGGGAAGCATCTTGGCAGCGTGCTCGTAGTCGGCATGCTGGTAGAGGCGGTGTGCGCGTGTGACGGCCTGCGTCAGTTCCCCCGGCTTGACGGGGTCGTCGGCAAACGTGGGCCGGCCGATGATCGACCGTCGCAGGTCATCCAGTAGCGCGATGTGAGTCCGGCGCGGACCGGCCCCCTGGGCCGCCAACGCGGTTTTCTCCCCGGCGGGGGCATCGGCGGCTCGCAGCACCTGGTGGAGCTGGACGAGTGACATGTTGAGAAGTTTGGCCAGTTTCGGCCGCGTGGTCGGCAGTGGTTCACTTGCGCCGGCTTCCCAGCGGCCTACCGTGCTGACGGAAACCCCGAGCGCGAACGCGAGTGTTTCCTGCGTGTGCCCTGCCGCCGACCGGGCACACCCCAACGGAGAAGACTTCGTCGCCATCAGTTTCCTTGTCGCCACACATCGTTACACGACACGTTACCGCAGGTCAGACCCTCGCGTGCGGGGTTCCTGCGGGGTAAATGGCGGGTTCCTGCTCTGGTCATCACCACAGGACCACACCACTGTCGTGACATCACGTCCCCAAGGAGCTGATGTCTGTGACTACCGACTGCCTCGATCTGGTTGAGCGCACATCCCGAGGCCGTGCGTTGCCGGTACGCGTCGACCCGCACCCCGAGCGGTTTACGCCTACTACGCCTACGCGAGCCAGCATCCGATTCTCCACGTCCTTTCCGCTGCCGATCGTCACAAGCCCCAGCTTGGTGTTGATGTCGCGTGTCCGTCAGGGTTTGCGCGGGTTGCGCGCGGAGCCTGCTAGCGCACCTTCATCGGCGGTCACGCCAACGGGATCCGCCCTATCGGCAGGTGATGTTTCGGTGTCGGCGAAAGAATTCCGCCAGCTATCCATGCCCTGCGACCTATGTTTGGGAAGCCTGATTCCCCTCGGCTGGGAAGGGTGGAGGGTGGGCCCCGATTCGGCCCCATTCGGTGAGGTCTTCGTCTACCGGTGGCCGGATCATGCGGACGTATTGGTCGTCACGAGGCACATCTCCGCCGAGGCTTACCGAACTCCCCTCACGAGGGATGCCGATCCGTTCTCGCCTGAACTGATTTGCTGGTCGTTCGGCGGCAGGACCAAGGATTCCTTGCGACGACTCCTCGCTCTTCCGCACCCCGGGGACAGCAGGGCTCCGAATTGGGGGCAACGGTTTCATGGAACCGCGCGTGTTCCGTCGCCCTGGCGCCAGGTCTTATGGCCTCGCGTCGCTTTGTCCAGCCAACAGCCTTGCAGTTGCGAACCTCCAGATTCCACCCGGTCCCGAGTGCGCCTGGAGCGCTGACCGTCGCCTACACCACCCGATTCGCAACCTGTTCTCGCTCAGACCATCACAGGACTCCATCATGCTCGAAAAGCTTCGGACTTCCGCTACGCCTGACACGTGCTCGGTGACCTGTGCCATCACGAAGGTCGAGCACCAGGTGGCCGAGGATAAGCAGGCTGCGGGTCGACCGAACGTCGGGATGACCGCGCTTTGCGGGGTAGTGATCCTTCCTCAAATCGATGACTGGCCACCGGGACGTGCCTGCCGAGAGTGTGCCCGGGCGCTCAAACGTCCGCGGGCCCAGGAGGCCACAACCGCGATTCCTCTCGATGTCCGAGACCTGTACGAGCGTGAAAGAAGGACGCCACCGCGACGTGGACGGGCTGGGCATCGACGACGCTGCGCTCTTGTCCGCCTTGTACGGCGCCACTGCGGCACCCCCACACCCCGAAGCGACATACCTATGCCGAGGACAGGGAACCCCGCGGCCACCGATACGAACGAGGCCGAATGAACCCGGACCCGTCGCCCCCATCGGGGCGCCCGCGGAGCGTCGAAGAGTGCCTCTCGCGTGATCGCGCCACAGCCAGCGGGTTCCATCCGCTGTATCCCCGCGCAGCGGATCCACTCGCCGCCGCGTGGTATGTGCGGGTCGGCAAGAACTACACGGACGTTCTGTTCCTGCTTCCCGGCATGCAGGCCTTCGCTCACCGCTATACCGGAGACCAGATGGACACCGGACATCGAGATCGTGCCCAGCTGGCCGCGGGCGGCTCTGCGGACTCGGTCGTCGACGCGGTCCTGGAGTGGCCACGTGAGTAGGACGATCGGGCGCCGGCACCACGCCCTGGATCCCGATGAACCGGTCTGGTGAGCGGCGTGGCCGGCCAGGTGATGCGCGGACCTCTCGACGGGGTCTGGCCGGAGCTGGTCGAGTTCTGGTTCTTCCGCCGCGTTGTCCTGCACCGTGTCCCGCCTCGCTATCTGCGTCGGCTGCGCTACGGCCGGATCACCGTGAGCGTGAGCCACTGCGGGAAGCTCTGCGGCCCTCCGTTCCCCGCGGGCGAGCGGACAGTCACCTGGTGCGGCGTCTGCTACCCGCCGTCATCACAGCCATAGAACCCGACAGCTCCCCGTTCATCCGAGAACTCCAGCTCCGTGCCATCGCTCACACCCCGAAAGGAACAGAATCCATGTCCCACCAGCCCACCGACAACACCGTCCTGCTCGAGACGGTCAGTGGTCGCGACTACGCCGAGGTGTTCGCGGCCGCGGCCGCGTGGTTCGCCGACTCCGCCCAGACCGACGTGGTCGTGTGGGGCCTCAACCTGGACGAGCAAGGCCCGCTGTACGTCGAGTCCGAGGACTTGTTCTACCTGGAACTGTTCTACCAGCGTTTCGACAGGCCTCGCCTCGTGCGCGAGACCTTCGAATGAGCCATAGCCGTGATCCGGCATCAGTGGCGAAACTCCGCCAGGGCGGGCGTCGTACACGACGAAGCCCTCCAGCAACGTCCCGGGAAATATCACAAGGAATTGCGATCATGAGCAGGAAAAACATCAGTTCTCTATCCACCGCGAAGAGGAGAGAGCTGGGCATCGAGCTCCAGCGAATCCGCAAGCGGGCCGGGATCGACGGAGGGACGTTGGGGGAACTACTGGATTGCAACGCGTCCACCATTTCACGTCTGGAGAACGGTCTCAGCAAGGTCGAAGATGGAAAAGTCGCGCTTTATCTAGCTCGCGCGAACGCCACGCCCTCCGAACTCGCGGAGCTCGTGGCTTTGGATCGCCGCGCAGATGACGGCTATCAGGTCAGGCCTCACCCCGCGGGGTACCCCGACGATCTTCCCATGGTCAGCATGCTCGACCGCGAGAGTGTATCCATCACCAGCTACGATCCCGCGGAGATACCGCGCCGCCTCCAGATCGAACCCTACATTCGCGACACCCTCAGCCAGCACGGGCACGACAAGCAGACACTCGACGCAGCGGTAATGACTCGGCTCTCACGCCATCCTTCCTCTCTTCAGCCGCCAAGGTCGTTCACCTTCTACATCTCCGAAGCAGCGCTTCGCGACAACACCGAAGACCCCACAGTCATGCGTCAGCAGTTGACGCATCTGTTGAGTGCGTCTTCGCTGCCGCGCTTCCACATCCATCTCGTCCCGGCGGACGCGCCCCTGACGGACATTCGCGACAGGTTCACCTTCTTCCGACACGATGAGTACCGCCCCGTCCTGCACCACCAGCTTCCTACGGTCAGCCTATTCCTTGAAAACGAGACAGAAGTCGCCTTCTACGAGAGCTGCGAGAAACGCATCACGGGCTTCACCCTCGATCGCGACGACACCCGAACCTGGATTAGGGCACGGCTCGAACAGCTGGATCACGACCTTCTGGGTTGACTCATACCGATCAGCCAAGATCCGCGTCAACCAATATCGCACACACAACAAGGTATCCATTGCACATGAGAAAAGAACTCTCCAGCCTCCAGCGACGAGAGCTGGGCTACGAACTTCGCCGAATCCGCAAGCGCGCAGGGTATCTCGCGACCAACATAGCATCCATGCTGAATTGGGGCGAGCCCGCGATTTCATACCTGGAGAACGGTAGCCGAAAACTCCCAGATGGGAAAATTGCACTTTACCTCGCCCGGGCGAAAGCGACCACCGAGGAGTTCGACCGCCTGGTGGCGCTCGATCGCCACCCCGACAACGGCTACCAGGTCAGGCCGCACCCGGCAGGGATTCCCGACACACTCCCCGTCATCACCCTGCTTGACGCCGAAAGCACATCTTACTCAACCTATGACGCACTGGACATCCCCCGCCATCTGCAAATCGAGCCGTATATTCACACCACCCTCGGCAAGCATGGCCACTCGCAGGGACCCACGCTCGACGCCGCGGCGCAAGCACGCCTTACCAGGAACCCTTCAGCAACACACAAACCCGGGCCTTTCATCTTTTATATTCCCGAGCCAGTGCTCCTCGCCAGCCTCGAGAACCCGGTCATCGCATGCGAACAGCTGGTGCACCTGATCCTGCTGTCGTCGCTTCCCCGGTGTCACATCCACCTTGTTCCCGCTGGTGCGCCAGTAGCCGACCTCGGTACGGGGTTCACCCTGTACCGGCACGAGGATCATCCCTCTGTCGTCCACCACCAGTTACCCACCGCCAGCCTCTTCTTCGAGAAAGAACACGACGTCGCCTACTACGAGCGACACTTGGAACAGCTCGCGGCTCTGTCCCTCGGCCGGCGAGAGACACGAGAATGGCTCTCTCGAACGCAAGCAGATGCCGAGCGACGTTTGGCCGATGCTCAACCGGTCGTGCTGAGCCGTTGCGCCGCTGGGACGGCGACCGGGGCATGAGACTCCCCTACGCCATCGACGATGAGCACGCTGCTGTCATCGCTGTCGGACGGGAAATCAACCATCCGGACACTGCACGCTGGCGAGCGATGACCACTGAGGACGAGCGACTCCGGCAGACTTACCGTGCTCTCGGCTTGCTGATCAAAAAGGTCGAGGTTTCCTTCCTCAAGCGCAAGGCCGATCTGCGCGCCTTCGAGGGCACCCGCAAGGAGTACCGGCAAGCGGCAGCCGAATACGAGGACTGGAAGTCACGCACGGTTCACTTCGCGAACCGCGCGCGTGAACGCCGAGCCGAGCTGGAGGACCGGGTCCGTCTCCTCAAGCAGGGCCACGGGTTCGCAGAGATCCGGACGGCGCTGCGGACGCTCGCGCAGGCTGTATCCGACCACCGTGACACGATCCGAAGTAGCGGTCGTCAGGAGACGACGGCGGACAGGATGTTGTGGTTCCGGCTGGATCTCTTGCCGGACGGCACCTTGGCGAACCACGCCTCCGGCTCTGCCACCCCTTGATCGTCCAGCGGCGGTACGACGTGAACAGGGTCTAGGCGTCCTGTTCGATGCGTTCGAAGATGTCGATGTCGGTGGCCTTCTGCCACTCGGGGAGGGCGTCCCAGTCCGCAACGTAGGACGGTTTCGGGTCCGGGAAGTGTTTGAAGATCTGACCGATCCAGCACAGGGCGACGAAACGACCCTTCTGCTCCGGGGTGAGCTTGGTTGTGGCGCCGTTGGTGGCCGTGATGAAGGCGAGAACCTGGTCGTAGACGGCTGTGGCGGCGTCACGTTCCCAGTCCGGTGTCTCGTCCCAGGGCGTGATGTAGCCGGGTTTCGGTTCGCCGGGATAGTGCTTGGTGACTCCGGCGATCCAGGCTTCGCGGAACACACGGCCACGATCGTTGGGCATTGAATTCCTCCACTAGGAGGCTGGCGATTTGCCAGCCGTCAGTCGATGAGCGTGATGGGCGCAGGGCTGAACCGGTCCGCGAGCAGGTCGTCGAGCAGGGAAGGCAGGGTGGCGGGCAGGAGCTTGTCGCGGCACTGCCGCAGCTCGTCCGCCGCCCACCAGCGACGCTCGATCAGCCCGGCCTTCTCGTTCTCGGTGGGCTTGAGCGCGACCTGCGGCGCGGTGGTGGGTGTGCGTCCGAGAAAGACGTGCTCGATGCGGTGATGGTCGCGGTCTTTGTAGCGGAAGCGGGATTCGCGGACCCACAGCTTGCGGCCGAGGGTCGTGAGCATGATCCCGGATTCCTCGGCGAGTTCTCGGCGGGCGGCGGTATGGAGGTCCTCGCCCTCGTCCAGGCCGCCGCCGGGCAGTTCCCACCAGTGGTGTGCGGGGTCGGTGGGGTCGAGGGCATGGATGAGCAGCACGCGGTCGTCGGGGTCGAGCAGGAGGACGCGGGCACCGATTCGTGGCGTGCTGATGCTGGTGGAGGCAGGCATCCTGTGGCAGGTCCTCGTGGTCGGCTGGCGGGCATGCGGGTCCGGCAGCCGGCGACGACGAGCGTGGGGCCGAGTGAGTCAGAACAGAGTCGGCTCCGGCTCGGCGTGTGTGGCCGCCGTGGCGGGATCCGACGTTAGCAGCGATGTGGTCGCGGTCATCGACACCCGCACGGCGAGTCCCGAATGGTCGGTGAGCCGGGTGCCGTCGGTCCCCGCTTCCCTGGTCGCGTGGACGTAGTCACACGCGGTGAGCCGCTCGGCCAAGGCGTGTGAGCCGTGGGCGTGGTCGTAGCGGTAGCCCAGCTCAGGGCGACGGGCCCAGCTGTGCTCGACGGCGTCGGGGTGCAAGTGCCGGAACAAGTCGAGCAGACCGTGTCGTTCGGTCAGACCGCTGTAGAAGCCGTACTCGAACGGTGCGAACTGGCCCCGGTGCGCCGGGGTGTGGCTGGGTTCGAGCACGTTGAGGTCGCCGAGCAGCAGCAGCGGTACCTCACTGGCGGTGGCGTCCAGGGCGTAGCCGAAGCGCTTGATCCAGGTCTTCTTGCGTTCGGTCTTCTCGGCGGTCGCGTCGCGGGAGGGCACGTAGGCGCCGACCACGCGCAGCGGCCCGTCGGTGGTGTCGACCACGATCCCGGCTGCGCGGGCAGGCAGATAGTCCAGTGCCGCACCGAGCGGGTCCGGGGAGGTGGCGAGCTTGCTGACGATCATCACGCCGAGCTCGCCAGGGGCGTGGTGGGGGAAGGTCACCGCGTAGCCGGCAGCGGTGAACGCCTCGGCCAGGAACTGGCTGCCCGCGGTGGACTTGGTCTCGGTCAGTACCAGCACGTCCTCCGGGCGGGCGGCCAGCCAGCGGAGCTGACGCTGCGCGCGGTCCAGCGACGGGGCGCCGACATTGACGGTGATCAGACTCAGAGACATGCCGCGCTCTTCTCGGTCAGGACGTGCTGGATGAGGGACACGATCGCAGCAGCGATCGTGTCGGGTGGGTCGCTGGTGGTGTCGATCGACGCGACCGGCCAGTTCCGTTGTTGCAGGTCGGCTACGGCGTGGACGTACCGGGCGGTCTCCATCTCGCTGTTGTCCTCGGCGCGCTCGAAGCGGCTGTGCCCGCCGCGCGCCCGCAGCCGGGCGTCGATCACGCCCGCGTCACCGGTAAGGATGACCGACAGGTCCGGCCGGTAGACGCCGTGGTTGAGCTGCCACACCACTTCTGCCGGCAGGCCGTCGAGACCTTGCAGCACCAGCGAGGACGCGACATAGCGGTCGCACACCACCACCTGGCCCTCGCGCAGCGCGGGCACGATCTCGGTGGCGAGCTGGTGGTGCCGGTCGGCCGCACACAGACAGGCCAGCGCCATCCCGTGGAAGGTGTCCGTGCCGTGCCGGGCCAGCTCACCCAGCCGTGCCCGGGACGGTTGGGTCGTCGCGTGTACCGGTATCCCGGCCGCGGTCAGTGTCTCGGTGACCAGGCGGGCGGCCGTGGACTTCCCGACCCCGCCGGGGCCGTCCAGAGTGATCAGCGTGCCCGGCAGGCGACGCGACTCGTCCAGCACCAAGCCGGTCATGCGGGCATCAGCGGCAGCAACCGGCGCCCCTCGGCGTGGTCCTCCTCGACGACGGGGCATTGTTCGGCGTCGATGTCGCCGATGCGGCCACCGGCCGCGACCACCGCGGCCGGGCAGCCCTTGCCACATCGCGTGTTCAGCGAGCACGCCGTACAGGTGACGTTCGCACCGACCTGGTAGCGGTCGTGGAAGCGGTAGTCGTTCAGCCGCTGCGCGATGTCCGCGTCGGTGAAGATGTTGCCGACGATGAACTCGGTGTCGGTGTGCCGCGAAGCCGGGGTGCGGGCGGCGAACACCAGGTACGGGCACACCGTGACCTCTCCGGGGGTGAACACGTAGATGATCGTCCCGGCCTCGCACCCGGCCAGCGGCCGGGCTTCGGTGTTGGGGAAGCGGATATGCGCGATGTCCAACCCGGGG
This sequence comes from Amycolatopsis sp. PSD-21, assembly GCF_055561455.1. Taxonomy (NCBI): domain Bacteria; kingdom Bacillati; phylum Actinomycetota; class Actinomycetes; order Pseudonocardiales; family Pseudonocardiaceae; genus Amycolatopsis; species Amycolatopsis sp. PSD-21. The sequence goes on from NZ_CM145712.1 coordinate 8,744,832, forward strand.
CCGTCGAACGGCGCGGTCAGCTCAAAGATCTCCCGCATGTGCAGAGTCGTCTTGGCCAGCTTGGCCTTCGACTTGACGCCGCGCCCCATGCTGCCCAGCGGGTTGAGCAGCACGTAGCGGGCGCCGTTCGTACGGGCGAACGCGCACAACCGGGCGTACTCCTCGTTCTGCGCCAAAGTGTTCGGCGTGCACAGCAGCCCTTGCAGGATGCCGGCCCGGCCGAGTTGCTCGACGGTGGCCACGGTGACGGCGAAGCTGGCCCGATCACCCCGGAACTTGCCATGTGAGTCGGCGGCGAACCCGTCCAGGGACACGTTGCAGTGCACGCCCAGCTCGGCCAACGCCGCGATCTGCACTGTGGTCAGGGTGGTGGCGTTCGTGCAGATCCCGACGTCCATCCCTGCCGCACGGAACGCGCGCACGATGTCCAGGAAGTCTGGATGGATCGTGGGTTCCCCGCCGGTGAGAGTCACTCGCCGAACCCGGCTGCCCGCCAGGCGCGGGATCGCCTTCTCCATCACCTCGGTCAGCGGCATCTGTTTGCCGACCCGCGTCGCGGACACAAAGCAGTGAGCACAGCGTAAATTGCAGTCTTCGTTGATCTGCACCAGCGCCTTGCGGAACGGCTGCTCTACCGTGGTGCGGAAGTAGCAGGACGAGGCCACCTCGTCGGTGGCGATATCGCGAGCGATCACCAGCACAAACCTCCGCTTTCCAAGACGTTCCGGGTTGGGCGCCGCCGGGAGGGGCGTATCGGATACCCAATAAATGTTCGGTCGAACAGTATCCATTCTTGAGATGTTCGTACGAACATTTTGGGACAGTTCGGCGGGAAGTGCGATCAACGACAGCCCAATTGTCCGAGCGAACAATGCCCATGCCAGGGTGTGCCACCGACAGGACAGGACGAGGAGGACGCGATGCTAGAGATCGCGGACGACGGCGAGGCGGCGGATGTCCTGGCAGCGCTGCTGAGCAGCCCGCCGGAGATGCTCGACATCAGCCTGGACCAACTGCGTACCCTGGCCGTCGTACACGCCACAGGCACCGCGCAACGCGCCGCACGCGCGCTTGGACGCGAGCAGTCCAGTGTGCAGAAACAGCTCGACAACCTCAACAAGGCCGCGACCCGCCTGGTCGGCGAGGCGCTGGTGGTCAAACAGGGCCGAGGCAAAGACTTCCTGTTCACCCCCTCCGGCGAGGAAGTCGTCGCCCTGGCACAGCAGACCCTGCTGTCGTGGACCGACAGTCTTCACCGAAGCCGGCGCCGGGTCGGGTCCACCGTCACCTTCGGCACCACCGAGTTCACCGTTCAGTTCCTCGGCGCCGTGTGGCCAGCGCTGCGCGAGGACTTCGAGCGCCGCGGCGTGCAGCTCAACATCGAGCACGTCCGCACCCGAGACCTGTGGCGCAAACTCGACGGCAAGAAGGTCGACCTGGTATGCGGCAGCTTCGCCGCCGAACCAGGCCGACCGCCCACGTTGGACTACGACTTCCTGGAATGGCACCGCGAACGCGTCGCCCTGCTCACCAACCTGAGCACCCGCGAACTGCCCAGCACCCCGGTCGGCGCCGAACAGCTCCCCGGCCTGCCACTACTCGCGCCCACCGCCGGGCTTCTCGCCCAGTTCCTCAGCCGCTGGTACGGCCCCGACTACCGCGGCGTGCTCGACGTCATCGCCGACATTGACTCCCTCAACTATGGCCTCAACCTGCTCACCAGCCAGCTCCTGCACGGCTGTCTACTCACCACCGAACGCGTCGCCGACGCCGCCCTCGAGGGCCGGTTGCCTGGCCAAGGCCTGCGCAAGATCGACCTCGCCGACGACTACCACCCCAGCCTGGAGATCGTCACCGGGATCTTCGCCCGCAAAGGCGAACGCGCCCGCTATGCCGCCGAACACCCGCTCAACCTACTATGGAACGCCTTTCACGAAGCGACACCGGCTCGAGCCCTCCCCTCAGCTCTACCGGGCTGACGGGTCGTGTGCGCCGTGACCTTGGCCGTGACGCAAGCCGACGCCAGTTTGGGAACCAGCGGTGTCAGGTCACCAACCGCTCGATCATGTCCAGGGTCAGCGCCGACACCACTTCGACCGGTCACTTCGTCGCCAGGTACGACCCGGGTTACCGGGTACGCGACCGTCAGCTATCCGCGCGTCGGCCTGAACACCTGTTCGATGTGTGGCATTGTGTCTCTGTCCGGCGCGCTCCCTCCCCCTCTGCGCGCCGGACCCTCCCCTGAGATGGCGTGCCCTCATCACGGCCACAGCGTCGATACCCTAGTTCGCTGTCAACGGTCATCGTGACCCTGGCTCTGGCTCAAAGTCCGGTGCGCCACGAGGCGCTGATGTGTCGGATGGAGTCGAAGAGCGTGTCGGTAGAGCACGAACGGGCGGTCTGCGACGTCAGGGGGTAACCGTCGTCGCGCCGGGAGCTGGCTGCCGGTCGCGCCGAAGCCCTGCGAGTGCTGCCTGCTGGCAGGCGATCCTCGAGACGGCCAGGTCACACGACCGGCGCAGCGATCGAGCCTTAACGCAGAATTATTGCTTCGAGCGCGAGAGGTGCGGATGCGCAATGCCAGGGATCGGGAGTGCTCCTGAGCGGATCAATCACAAACGCACGGCAGGTCACGCTAGCCAGCTCCCCTAAGACGAAGATCGCTCACGATAGCTGCGTGCCCACGATGAGATACGAGCGGATCTGCCGGCTCAATAGGCGGCTACAGCCAGCCTCTCGAACCAGCAGGTCGAGGTTGCGCCATATCCTGCGCCGTACCTCCTCGGGGTTCAGCCCATGAAGCTTAGCGATGGCGAACTCCACCGGTAACACGTTGCCCGGCTGATGGGGTCCAGGCCCCGAGCGGTCGCCATACGGGTGATCAGTCTCCGTGAGCAACCTGTCGAGCGGGATATAGCGAAACACGCCGGGATGGCGAAACATTGCAGCGTTTACTGAGAAGTAGCAGCCGAGTTCAACCGCACGCTTGGTTGCCGCGACGCTGCCAAGCCACCAATGTAGGACGACGCCGGGAATAGGTTGTGCACTCAGTGTGTCTATAAGTAATTCAGTCGCTCGGTAGCTATGCAGGCTAGTAATCCGCGGGTTGTTAGCCAGCACATCGAGCGACCTCCTGAGCGTCTGCAACTGCAGATCAAGCGGAACCTTGGCGCCACCATCAAGACCAAATTCACTCACGAAGGCAGTTTGTTCGATCAAAGTGCGGAACCTGTCAGGGTCGAAGTTCCGTTGAGCGCCAGCTACTCCTGGATGGGTACCGACTCCCCAGACGATCAGCGCATCCTCGCGCCGTAGGGCCTTGCCTGCTTCAGCGAGGGAGCGCGTGGCTACGAAGATTACCGCACCAAGGCTCCGGAGATCATCTTCCGGGGTGGTCGGGTCCACGTGAGCGTGCAGGTCGAGTGGCGGTAGTGCGGACCTCATGGGAACAGTAGCTCCAGCTCGGCCACAGCCCGCTCGCAGATGTCGCGAGCGGAGGCCGTCGAGTAGGTGGCGGGCAAGGTGAGCGACGCGAGGTCGTTGCTGCGCAAACCCCGCGCGAGGAAGGCCCGCAGCGATGGCTCCATTGTCTTCGAGCGCAGGTAGTCGTCGGGCCGGTCGGTGGTGCGCGCGGACAGGTAGTCGGTCCGGTCTTCGACGCCTGAGGCGAGGAAGGATGCGCGTCGTAGCAGGCAGCCAAAGCAGACGCCGCAGTGAGTAAGCGGGGAGATTTTGAGGGCGCGGTGACCGGTGTGGCCGCAGGAGTGGGTGCTGCTCAGGAAGTCGGATGCCGCGTCTTGACCGACAAGTTCGCCGACTTGCCTGAACATCTCGCCTTTGGTCATTCCTGAGAGCGGGTTTTCGATCTGCGCGTGCGCGCCCGCGGCCGAGGCGATGACCGCGAGCTGTTCAAGGAACAGCGGATGTGTGGTGCGAGTGGATACGCTGCCGCGCTGGTCGGCGGTCAACGGCAGATTCAGGGAGGCGAAGCCATTCTCAGGAATCCAGAGCGGCAGACCGTCTATCGAGGCGACGGCCAAGCCGAACGCCAGAAACAGGAACGACCGGGTTCGGGTTGAGGTCTCGTCGGGAAAGCGCGTGCCCTCATACTGCGTCACATGACGCGAGAAGTGGATCTGCTGGTGGAACTGCGCAGGCCCGTCGACCAGCTCGGCTATACGCTCGGCAACACGTTGCTGAACCGGCGCCAACGTGGTCAGGCCGACGTGTGACAACAGCACTTGCGGTGCCTTCGCCAAGTCGCAGCGCGATAGCAGCGCGCCGACCGCCGAGTCGGCCCCGCCGCTTTGCAGGACAACGCGTTTTGCGCCTGCGAAGCGGTGTTCCCTCACTTGCTCGTCCGGCGCCGCGGCCTTGTGGAAATCCAGGGCCCAGGTGTCACCCGAAAGGAACCCGAGGAGGCCCTGGAGTTGAGTTCGCACCAGCTCCCACCGGGATGGATCCGAGACTGGCACATTGAGCGACAGGTCACGCCGAGACCAGGTCGCAGAACCGACCTGCCGCCGGGTCGAGCGGTCTGCGGCGTAGACCATGACGGCCAGGCGAACGAGATCGATGTTGAGTTCAGTCACCGGGCCGAGCGCGCCGAGGGATGGTCCGAGAGCTTCATACCTAGGCAGCAATGTAGACACGAATGAATCAGTGGCACTGTCCGGCACCCAGAAGAAGTGACGTCGTGCGTCATCTGGTGAAATGCGCTCCTTTGGAAGCTGGAAGCTCATAGAGTAGTCGACCATCAGTTGTTCCCCCAGATGGCGTGCATCGTCTCAATGCCGTCGGCGATGGCCTTCTCGAACTCGGCAGGCGTTGCTCCGCCTGGCGATAGATCGGCTCGGAAAGCCCATGCCTGGGTGGCTTCACGAAGCTGGCGCTCAGCCTCGCCGGTCGTCCAGGGCGAGCGTTCGCCATTGTGTACCTTGGCGGCTGTTTCGGTGCTGATGGCCTCGAAGATGATGCAGGCGATCGTCTCACGAACGATTTCGTCTGGCGCGGGCACAGCGCCGTCGACACTCGCTTCCAGGACGTACTGCGCGACCTGAGCCGCGACGACGCGCTGTTCCTCCTCCTCGATAGTGCCATCCGGCAAGGGGCCGCATGCAGCGACCATGATCTGCCGTGCGACATCAGCGATGTCGGAGTTGACGCGCAGACTCTCGTAGTCGAGACCGAACTCTCGACGCAGCAAGTCGGCATTGCCGGTGCGCAGGGCGTAGGCAGCAGCTGCGGCCCGGCCTGCGGTACGGGATGAGCCGGCCACGGTTCGTTGTGCGCCGCCGCGCGTCCCGCCGCCTGTACCGCCTGTTCCTCCACCGCCAGGCCCGTCGGCTCGGCCCCCAGAACGCGATGCAAAGAGACCGAGTGCAGGCAGAAGCTGCTGTGGCCGGATCGGGGGAATCTCCGGCCCATTTGGCGGCTGGTCAAGTAGCCCGATATCGCCAGGCGGCGACAGATCGGGTAAAGAGTCCAACCAGTCGTCGATGTTCTGCCGCAAGTCGCTTCCCGGCTTACCACCCCCACCGCTATAGGAGCCCTTGGTGCCCATGACTAGATCTGCTCCTTGGTGAGCGGCTTCAGGGTGTTCTTGACAGGCCCTTCCGGTGCGGTAGCAAACCAGTGATCAAACACCTCGCCGAAGACTGCTCGGTCCTCCGGCTTGAACAAAAGCAGCGCACCTGGTTCCAGGTCGGATGGTGGTATGGCACGCAGCCGACCACAGGCGGTATCCGCGATCTGCGGGTGCCGCTTGACGATGCGCATGATGCCGAGCATGGCCGCCTGTTGTTCGGTAGGCCGGTCACGAGCCGCAAGCGCAAGGTGCCGGATCAGCACTTCGGCATCCGCTTCCGTCAGGATGGCGATGTCATCGTCGGAGACGGCCTTCTGCTGGGCGCGGATGCTCGACACCAGTTTCGCTGCGACGTCGCGCAGGCGCGCGGGTAGCCCCTCGTCCAGCAGTGGCTTGCCACTGAAGGATGCTGCCAGGAATAGATATGGGGCAAGGTCTTCACCGGATAGCTCACTTGGCGTGAGCTTGGCCCAGCGAATGAGATCATCAGTGAAGGAGGACGTGGGCTCCGGTTCGGTCGCCTTGGCCGAGTACCTTGTCCTGGTTTTCGGCTTAATGTCATCCGCTACCGCTTCCGCAGGCTGAGCGTGTTGCTCTTCTTCCGGCTGCGGTGGTCGGCCAGCTGCTGTTTCAAGCGCCCGGATCTGCTCGCGCAGCTCGCCCTTGGCCAGCCACTCCAGCACCTTGGCGAAGTCATCGGGCAGCAGCACCTCGAGCACCATGAGCTTGGCCACGATGTCAGCATCTAGCGTGATGCCGCGACGACTCGCAACGGACTGACGGACACGCAGGTCGTTAAGGAAGCGCTTGATCCGCCGAGGATTCCCACGCAGCTTCTCGTAAAGGATCGGTGTCAACCGCGAGGCCAGTGTCAGCTCGACCGAGATGTCCAGGCTGGTGTTCACTGCGGGCAGGTCATCGAGGACGCCAGCTTCGCGGCGCAACGCTGCACAGCGCTCGACATACGGCAAGAGCTGCGCCTCTTCAAGGCGGGCCTTGAGCTGGAGCTGCACGATGTACGCCTCAGTGTCAAAGCGGCTGAGCGCTGGTAACGGCACAGTAGTCTGTACGATCTTGTGCAGGTAGAGATCTGCAGGGTGTTCAAGCTGCCCATCTGGCGCTTGCTCGTTGGTGGGACCGTTTGAGAACCGTTCACGGAGTGCATCCGCAACCCGCTTCTCGTCGGCTGCGATGACGAATGCCATCTTTGGCACGGCCAGGAACAGCCGAATGGTTTCCAGCGTGTCCACAACTGTCGGGTAGAGACAGCGGTCAAGGTCGTCCACCAAGACAACCACACGGACGAGATGTCTCAACTCCTTCGAGCCCATCAGCTCTTCGAACTCGGTGTGGAACTCGGCGAGGCCGCGGCTCTCAGGCTCCTTCGAATCTCCGCCGCCGCCCTTCTTGACCAAGCTCGTCAAGTCGTCCACCGAGGGGAGTTGGAGCGCCAGGGATGCCTTAGCCGCCACCTGAAGAGCTTTTGACCAGTCAACCCGGTTCCGGAGTTTGGTCAGCAGTGTCTTGGCTTTGCCGACGGTTCCTTCGATATCTTCGACCTCGCCAGCAAGCTTGCTCAGAACCTCCCCAATCAGGGTCTCTTTTGCCCCGGCGGTCGGGTCGTAGCGCCACGGATCGGTCCGGATCAGAAGGATCTTTTGTTCGTTTGGGAGGTGACGACCATCCAGGTCAGCTTCGATGAGCCGCAAGATCGTGGTCTTGCCACTACCCCACGCACCAGACACGCCAATAGCCAGCGGATCGAGAGTGTCATCCAATACGGCGTCGACCACCGTGCCAGCCACAGCATCGAACGACAGCAGGTCGTCTTTAGTCGGCTCATCCGACCACAGGCCAGAAGACCGAGTCGCCGTCATGCCTGCGCCCCGCTTGAACGCACGCCCGGGCCGCGGAATTCAATAATGAGATAATTCATATTATATTCTCTATTGCGCGCATCGCATCATACTATTACCCAATTTTGAAGGTTTCTCATGCTTCTTGAATTGAGACACTTGCCAGACTCCTTTCGTTGCTCCTGTTAGGGACGCTTAGTCGCGACATCTCTGGCCCCATGGTGCCGAGCGGCGATCGCCACACTGCGCGGACATTGGTGAAGTCGTTGTCAGGGTGCGCGCCGTTACGCTAAGAAACCATGAGAGCCATAGATCGACCGCTTCGGCGGCTTTCGCGGCTGCGCGTGCCGCCACGTGCGGTTGTGGACGAACCGTAACAAAGGCGACCTCGAGCCCCCGGACACCGAGAAGGAGCTTCCTCCGTGAGCCGGTCCGGAGTCTGCAGGCCGCCTGGCCTGCGGGTCGCCTGCGGTTTCGGGCGGCGCACTTCGTCCGGCATTCGTCATCGGAAACGCGACATCGAAGACACCTCGACGCCTTCGACGGACCTTCCACCGAGATCGGCCTGACGTGGTCGTGCCTAGCTATTGGCCGCGTGCGCGAGCTCACGTGTCCACCCCGATCGTGCAGGTCGGAGCCAGGAGCGCGCCCTGGATACTGGTCCACCTTCGCCGAATGCGCCACTTCTCGGAGTCCAGTTCCGTCGGGACACCGAGAGACCTACGGCCTGTTTCCACGATCGCGCACTCCGCGCCCTCATGTAACTTTCTTATAAACCGACTCGAGTGGACTTTCTTTTTCCTTTAAGTATGAATTATTCAAGAAGTAGACCATCCGCTTGCGCAGGTCCGTTGACCATCGATCGACAACTACGCGCGCAAAGTCACACCGGACGAGCTTCAATTCTTTCAACTCACTGATGCCACGCTGCCAAGTGTCATCTTTAACCAACATGCGATCACGATCCCAAGAGGATACGTGCACTCCCTGATCATCCGGCTTACCGGCAAGCATCAGGCGCAAGCAGAGGTAGACGTACAAGGCCCGGGCGGACATGACGTTGATCCAGCCGTGCGACCACAGCTCCAACGGAATCGTGATCCACGGCGCCCTAGTTTCACCCGGTGGATGCGTGACCTCGATTTGCGCTCCCCGCCCGCGGATCTTCTCTCGCGAGATCCAGCGAACTCCAGCGGAGTCTGCTGCCCCCAGCGCAGCCATGGCCCGCTTGACCCGCCGCGTTCCACTACCCGGTATTGGATCGGCATCGTTCAGTTCCTCGTAGCCAAGAAGTTCCGCCCAGTAGTGGTCCGGCACGATTCTGTACATCACATGCGGCGACCCGCGAGTCAGCATCACCAGCGTTAGGTAGATCTTCAACGGCACTTCCCCCATGCCGAAAAGCCTCGACAATCCTGTCGACGTTTCGTCCCGACTTTGCACCCTCGCGAACCCCTCGACCAGCTGAACGGTGCTACGGCGGCCAGATTTCTTGACCGCGTCTTCCAACAGCCTCTTGGCGGTGACAGTCACGGATCCCACATGGCCCTCCTCGAACTCGTCGACCATCTCAGCGGCCTCGACCGCCATCACGAGGTTACGGGGTAACGGGGTTAAGTGCTACGCGATCTGCCCAGTTCAGATACCTCAAAGTGGCCGCTCAAATAGTGGATCAACCCGCCTATTCTGTCTGAATCTACCGCAGCCCCCGCCTCAACCGCCCGCTGATAGCGTTCTTTTCGGCGGCCTTCATGGTGCTTTGCGAAGGTTGCGATCGAGCGACAGCAAGCAGGACTATCGAGAGGGTCAGGCCCCGAGAGGGCGTAGTCCTCGCCGCCGCAGGGCAGTCGATACCGCAACAGGAGCACCATGTTTCGAAACCGCAATCACGAACCCCGCCCACTGCTTCACGTCGCGGTCAGCGGGCTCATCGCAGGACTCGTACGAAGCTTGATTGACTCCGTACTGCGTCACCTCAATCTGTAAGTTCGCCAATCCGGGGCGTCGATTGCGAAGCGACGCCCCGGGCGCTTTGCCCCTATCCAAGCTGCGCATCGTTCCGGCGTGACCGTGGTTGCCTGGCCAGACTCGATGGTGGGCGTACCGCGTCGATCTTCTTGAGGCCATCGCCTCCGAGGGCGTCGACGATGTGCCGGACCGTTTTCAAGTAGGCGCGGTACTTCAGGTAACTGAAGGTCGGCACCGTCAAACCCGGCAGCGCGGATGCTACGACGGTCAAAATGTTCACGAGCATGCTTGCAGGACCCTCCAGGGGATGGTCCTGGTGCTCATCTCCAAGCGGCTACGGCCGGCGCTCTCCTGTGATGACTGGGGCGCTCAGACGCCTACGGCCCGGGACGGGCCTGATGTAGCTCGAGCAAACAGTATTGGGTTTGGACGCACTAGTATACCTGATTCGCCGCCATCCTCACGAGCGCGCAGTCCACTGCGTGTCCGGCACGATGATCGTCTGGCGGGCGTAACCGCGTTGAACGGCTTCGTCGTAGTGATGCAGCCAGTCCTCGGGCAATGAGGAAGGGGGCGGGAAATCCATAGCCTCGGCCATGCCCATGAGCAACCCGATCTGGATGCGTCCCGTTCCATGTCTGCAGCTCGCGAATATGAAGTCCTTCGAGCCACGGCCGCCGTCCCAGGCCCAATGGACGATGGCCGCCGCATCTCGACCAGGGACCGAATCGCCCAACCAGACGTAGCGGACCCCCGTCTGTGGATCTCCTCGCCGGAACACCCGGCCGAGCAGGCATCCCTTTGCCGGGCACCGGACCACGAACGCCGTCATCTTTTTCTGCGCTACCGGGTGAAGGTCGACGTACCACTTCGCGAGCCGTTCGGACTCCTCGCGCCACCGGCGGCGATTCTCCAGCGTGCGGATCGGCTGGCCGTTGCCGTCGCGAGCGTTGATCGGATCAGCTTCTTCGCGCCTCACGAACTCGCGCGTGCGCGCTCCATCGACCTCGTCCCTGAACCTGAGCCGCTCGCGGCGTGGACCTCTGCCCATAAGAGACAGCATGCCTCGCCAGGACTCTGGGGGCACGTCATGCCCGTCAGCATCCGACCGAGTCGCACTCCTCCTGCCCAGAACATCGCCCGTACCGCAGACAGACTCGACCCGAAATCGGCACGCCTGTGAAAACGGAGACGAAACGGAGCCCAATGGCGCCGAGGAAAACATGAACAAGACTCGGGAAACGCGACATATCGCCAGGTCAAGGATTATGTTGATCTTGAGCCGCCAAGGGGGCTCGAACCCCTGACCTTCTGTTTACAAGACAGATGCTCTACCAGCTGAGCTATAGCGGCCTTGCCCAGGACAGCCTGGGCAAGGCCAGTATATCGGCGCCCGTTCAGCCGTCCGCAGGGCGCACCCGGGGGTCACCGGCCACCGCCCGGAAGGCGTGCGCGAACGTCACGGCGGTCGCCGGGTCGCGGCGGTCGGCGACGTAGTACCAGTTCATCCGGGCGGCTTCCGGGGTCACTTCGAGGACGCCGGGGCCGTGCGAGTCGAGTTCGACGAAGCGCACGTGCGGGTTCAGCGCGCGGATCGCGGCCTCGACCTTCAGCGAGCCGGTCCGCGGCGGGACGCCGAGCTGCTCGTCGATGTTGTCGGAGGTGACCGACGGGCAGACGAACTCCACGGCGACGCTCGTCCCGTCGCGCGGCACGTCGTTCGCCCACGACGAGTGGACGTCGCCGGTCAGGAACACCGTGTTGCCCCGGCCCTGTGCCGCGATGGTGTCGAGGACCCGGCGACGATCCTCGGTGTAGCCGTCCCACTGGTCGGTGTTCACCGTGGTCGGCTGGCCGTCGAGCAGGTCGTCGAGCGCGAGCCGCTCGCGGGTGGGCAGCGCGGGGATCTCGATCGGCGTGACCATCACCGAATTCCCGATCAGGTTCCAGGTCGCGGTCCCGCGGGCGAGGCCGTCGAGGAACCACTCGCGTTGCTCGGCGCCGAGGATGGTGCCGCCCGTCCCCGGAGCCGGGCCGGGCTGCCGGGTCCGGTACGTCCGCAGGTCCAGCATGGTGAGGTCGGCCAGCTTCCCGAACTTCAGCCGCCGGTACAGCCGGTCGCCACGGTGCCGCACCGGCATCCATTCGAAGTACGCCTGGTGCGCGGCCCGCATCCGGTCCACCCAATCGCCTTCGGTCGCCGGGTCGTGTGACGGCGAGCCGCCGGACCAGGCGTTGTCGGCGGCCTCGTGGTCGTCCCAGGTCGCGACCATCGGGTGACGGGCGTGAAGCCGGCGGAGGTGTTCGTCGGTCTTGTACATCGCGTGGCGTTGCCGGTAGTCCCCCAGGGTGATCAACTCGTTGGGCGGTACCGAAGGGCGGAGATCACTTGCAGGGTTGGGATTCCCCTCATAGAGGTAGTCACCCAGGTGGATGAAGGCGTCGAGGTCGTCACGGTCGGCCAAACAGCCGTAGGGGGCGAAGTGACCGACAGCCCAGTTGGCACACGAGGCCACGCCGAACCGCAGGCTCGCGACGTCCTGGTCATGAGAAGGCGCAGTGCGTGTCCGCCCGGCCGGCGAGACCTCCCCCTGAGCCGTGAAGCGGTACCAATACGCCGTCGACGCGCACAGCCCGCCCGCTGTCACCTTCACCGTGTGGTCGCGTTCCGGCCCCGTCCGGACGTGACCGCGAGCGACGACGCGCGTGAATCCGGCGTCGTCGGCCACCTCCCACCGGACGCCCACGGGCATCCCTTTTCCGGATCCCGGAACCGCGTCCGGCGAGGGGGTGACACGGGTCCAGAGGAGCACCGAATCGGGCATCGGATCGCCCGACGCCACCCCGTGCGCGAAAACCGGGGCCTCCGCCCCGCTAGATGCACCCGAAAGGGTGAATGCCGCCGCTGTTCCGGCGGCGGTGACCCCGGCCGCGCGAAGAACGGATCTCCTGCTCACAGAGGACGCCATGGCATGCAGTGTGCCGTAAACCGGCACGCCCGTGATGATCTTCCTCCGACGTGGTGGACGCCACTTCGGGTTTCCTGCAACGGTCGAGGCACCGGCCCCGATGCTCCTCGGGAAAGTCCCTCGAACCAGAGTGAGGAGGTGGATCGATCATGAAGATCAACGAGCACACCACGGGAGCCCAGCGGGGCGAACAGAGCGGGCACAGTGCCGAAAAGAACCAGGACGAAACACCCGAACGTGGCGAATGGCTGCTGGAAGCGCCGCGCCAACGTGACGGAGAGCGATCGATCCCCCAGGCCCGCTCGCACCGGCCCAATCTGCTGCGCCGCCGCGCCTGGCAGATCCTCGAGGCGCCGACGGCGGAGCAGCCCGCGGTCGAGGCCGACGAGGCGATGGGCCCGAAGCCGCCCGACGACTCGACGGTCAACTTCGTCCTGGACCTCGCCCTGCGCATCGGCGAGGTCCAGATGTCGAGCGGCGCCGGCGCCTCCGACGTCACGGCGACGATCATCGCGCTGACCTCCGCGCTCGGCCTCCCGCACTGCGAGGTCGACGTGATCTTCACGTCGATCACGGTGACCTGCCACCGCGGCACCGACATGGCCCCGGTGACGGCGCTGCGCGTGGTCCGCTCGCGCAGCCTCGACTACACGCGGCTCACGCAGACCGAGACGCTGGTCCGCCGGATCGTCCGGGGAAACATCGGCGCCGAAGAGGCCCAGCAGGTCCTCCAGCGGATCACCTCCGCGCCGCACCCGTACCCCCGCTGGGTGGCCACGGCCGCCTGGGGCGGGCTGGCCGCGTTCATCACCCTGATCCTCGGCGGCAGCATCGACGTCGCGCTGGTCGCGCTCGTGATCAGCGCGGTCATCGACCGGCTCGGCCGGTTCCTCAACCGCTTCGCGCTGCCGTTCTTCTTCCAGCAGGTGATCGGCGGACTGGTCGCGACCCTGTCGGCGATGGCGATAGTCAGCAGCAATCTGCTCACCACGGACAAACCCACGCTGGTCGTCGCGGCGGCCGTCACCGTGCTGCTGTCCGGTCTCTCCACGGTTTCCGCCGTGCAGGACGCCATCACGGGCTATTACGTCACGGCGGCCGGGCGCACGATGGAAACCGCGCTGATGAGTGCCGGACTGATCGCGGGCGTGGTGCTGGCGCTGAAGATCGCGGTGCTGCTCGGTCTTCCGCTGACGCCGCTGCCCGAGGTCGTCTCGTCGACGCCGCAGGACCTGCCGATCATCATCTTGGGCAGCGTCGGCGCGTCGGCCTGCTTCGCGCTGGCCTCGTACTCGACGCTGCGCGCGATGATCGTCGCGGGAGCGGCGGGCGCCATCGGCGGTGCGGTCTACGGCGCCTTGATGCTGACCGACTTCCAGGCCGTCAGTTCGTCCGCCGTGGCCGCCACGCTGGTCGGTTTCTGCGGTGGCGTGCTCGCCAGGCGGCTCAAGGTGACCCCCCTGGTGGTGGCTGTGTCCGGCATCACGCCGCTCCTCCCCGGTCTCTCCACCTATCGTGGTCTATACCAATTGGGCGTCGAGCCCGGCGGGAACATCTCGACGCTGATGACCGCGGTCGCGATCGGGCTTGCCCTGGCAGCGGGTGTGGTACTCGGCGAATACCTCGCGCAGCCGGTGCGGACGGGCCTCGGCAGGCTCGAACGCAAGTTCGCCGGGCCGAGGATGGCGGGCCCGATGGAACCCGCCGAACGACGCTTGGAGTGATCGCTCGCCGACCGGCCGTGGCCTCCTCGCGCGATAGGGTTTCCGCTTAGGGCAGCGACCCGCGAATCGAGGGAGCGGCTGGTGGACGAAGTGATTGCCGAGACGAGCAGAACGGCCTCCGCGGATTTCGTGGTGGTCGCGAACAGGCTCCCGGTGGACCTCGAACGGACCGCCGACGGAAGCAGGCGCTGGACGGCGAGCCCTGGCGGGCTGGTGTCCGCGCTCGAACCGTTCCTGCGGTCACGCAAGGGAGCCTGGGTCGGGTGGCCGGGTGTGCCCGACGTCGACGTCGAGGAGTTCGACGACGACGGCTTGGTGCTGCACCCGGTCTCCCTGACGTCGGACGACGTCCGCGACTACTACGAGGGCTTCTCCAACGCGACGCTCTGGCCGCTGTACCACGATGTGGTGGAGCGGCCGGTGTTCGACCGGAGCTGGTGGGAGTCCTACGTCCGGGTGAACCGGCGCTTCGCCGAGGCGAGCGCGAAGGTCGCCGCCGAGGGCGCGACCGTGTGGATCCAGGACTACCAGCTGCAGCTGGTGCCGGCGATGCTCCGCGAACTGCGGCCCGACCTGCGGATCGGGTTCTTCCTGCACATCCCGTTTCCCCCGGTCGAGTTGTTCATGCAGATGCCGTGGCGGACCGAGATCGTCCGCGGCCTGATCGGGGCCGACCTCGTCGGCTTCCACCGGCCGGGTGGCGCGCAGAACTTCCTCTGGCTGGCGCGGCAGCTGGCGGGCCTGGAGTCCAGCCGGGGCGCGGTCGGCATCCGCACCCGTCCCGGCCTGATGCAGGTCGGCGACCGCACGGTGCGGGTCGGCGCGTTCCCGATCTCCATCGACGCCATCGGCCTCGACAAACTCGCCAAGACCAAGGGCGTCGCCGAACGCGCCGCCCAGCTGCGGCGTGACCTCGGCAACCCGAAGAAGGTCCTGCTCGGCGTCGACCGGCTCGACTACACCAAGGGCATCGACCTGCGGTTGCAGGCGTTGCACGAGCTGCTGCACGAAGGCCGCGTCCGGCCGGAGGACGTGACGTTCGTCCAGCTGGCCACCCCGAGCCGCGAACGCGTCGAGCACTACCAGCGGATGCGCGGGGACATCGAGCAGATGGTCGGGCGGATCAACGGGGAGTTCGCCCGCGTGGGTCACCCGGTCGTGCATTATCTGCACCAGTCCGTGAACCGGACGGAGCTGGCCGCGTTCTTCTCCGCGGCCGATGTCATGGTGGTCACTCCCCTGCGTGACGGGATGAACCTCGTCTGCAAGGAGTACGTCGCCTGCCGCCACGACCTGGGCGGGGCGCTCGTGCTTTCGGAGTTCGCCGGCGCCGCGGCGGAGCTCACCAGCGCGCTCCTGGTCAACCCCCATGACCTGGACGGGGTGAAGAACGCCTTGGAGACTGCCATTACGCTCGACCCCGCAGAGGGACGCCGCCGTATGCGCGCCATGCGTCGACAGGTCCTCACGCATGACGTCGACCGCTGGGCGCGCTCGTTCCTCCAAGCGCTCGGCGCCGAACCGGCCGACTGATTCCCCATCCCCCGCTACGTTCCCGAGGAGAAATCGTTGACCGCCGAGGCACTGCCCGCCGAGCTGCGGCGCGCGATCGTCCAGGTCGCGCGCACCCCGCGGTTGCTGGTCGCCTGCGACTACGACGGCACGCTGGCTCCGATCACGGCCAACCCGGACGAAGCCCGGCCGCTGCCCGAATCGGTAGGCGCGCTCAGGTCGCTGGCCGGCCTGCACGAGACGACCACCGCGGTCATCTCCGGCCGCGCGCTGCGTGATCTCGCCACCCTGTCCCGTCTCCCGGCCGAGGTGAACCTGGTCGGCAGCCACGGGTCCGAATTCGACATCGGCTTCATCCACGCGCTCGACGACAAGGCCCGCGAGCTGCACAGACGCCTCGAAGCCGAACTGGAGAACCTGGTGCTCGACGTGCCGGGCGTCTCACTCGAGGTCAAGCCCGCGAGCATCGCGGTACACGTCCGCCGCGCCGAGCACGAGGCGGGCCGCCGGGTCCTTCGCGACGTCCACAATGGACCCGCGCGGTGGGAGGGCGTGTCCACGACCGACGGCAAGGAGGTCGTCGAGCTCGCGGTCGTCCAGACGGACAAGGGCCGTGCGCTGGACACCCTGCGCCACCAGGTCGGCGCGACGGCCGCGGTCTTCCTCGGCGACGACGTCACCGACGAGAAGGCGTTCGCCCGGATCTCCGGCCCGGACCTCGGCGTGAAGGTCGGCGACGGCGAAAGCCTCGCGCAGTACCGGGTCCCGGACACCGTCGACGTCGCGATGGCGCTCGCCTTCCTCCTCGAAGAGCGGCGCAACTGGCTGTACGGCGAGCAGGCTCCGCCGATCGAGCGGCTTTCCATGCTGGCCAACGAACGCTCGGTCGCGCTGGTCACGCCGGACGCCCGGCTGACCTGGCTGTGCCACCCCGGCCCCGACGCGCCCGCGATCTTCGCGGACCTGCTCGGCGGTGCCGGCGCCGGCCACTTCTCGATCAAACCGCACCGCAACGGCCTGCCGCTCGGGCAGCGTTACCTGCCGAACACGATGACGGTCGAGACCCGCTGGTCGCGGCTGCTCGTCACCGACTACCTCGAGCCGGAGAGCCCCGCGCACCGCACGGATCTCGTCCGGGTGATCTCGGGCGAGGCGGCGACGGAGATCGTGTTCGCGCCGCGGCCCGAATTCGGTGGTGTGCCGGTGAAGCTGGTCGCCCAGGGCGACGGGCTCCTGGTGCAGGGCACCTCGGAGCCGTTCGCGCTGCGTTCGCCCGGCGTCGAGTGGGAGATCACCTCCGACGGCATGAACGACACCGCGACGGCGCTCGTCACCCCGACCCCGGACAACCCGGTGGTGCTCGAACTCCGTTGCGGCACTTCGGATCTCGGTGCGCACGAATTGTCCGAAGTGGACCGTCGGGCCCGCGCGGGCGACTACTGGAGCAGCTGGGCGCGGACGCTCAAGCTGCCCAGCGTCCAGACCGACCTCGTCGGCCGCTCGGCGCTCACGCTGCGCGGGCTGGTGAACACCGACACCGGCGGCGTACTCGCGGCGGCGACGTCCTCGCTGCCGGAGGAGATCGGCGGCGTCCGGAACTGGGACTACCGCTACTGCTGGATCCGCGACGCGGCGATGACCGTGCGCGAACTGGTCCACCTCGGCTCGACCGAGGAGGCCGAAGGCTACCTCCGCTGGCTGCACGGCGTGCTGTCCACTTTGGCCGGTCCGGAGCGGCTGCACCCGCTGTACACCTTGGCGGGCAGCGTGATCGGTGCCGAAGCGGTCATCGAGTCGCTGCCCGGGTACGCCGGTTCGCGGCCGGTCCGCGTCGGCAACCTGGCGAACCACCAGGTTCAGCTGGACGTGTTCGGCCCGGTCGTCGAACTCGTGCAGACGCTGGCGGCGGCGCGCGGCGAACTCCGCGACGAGGACTGGCAGATGGTGCGCGCGATGGCCGAGGCCGTCACGCGGCGCTGGAACGAGCCGGACCACGGCATCTGGGAAGAGCGGCACGTGCCGCGCCACCGCGTGTATTCGCGGGTGATGTGCTGGGTGACCATCGACCGGGCGATCAAGCTCGGCGAGGTCTACGGCCGTGCGGTGCCGGGCGCGTGGCCGACGCTGCGTGACGAGATCGCCGCGGACGTCCTGGAGAAGGGCTGGAACGAAGAGGTCCAGGCCTTCACCACGGCGTACGACGGAACGGATCTCGACGCCGCCTCGCTGTTCGTCGGGCTGACCGGGCTGATCGATCCGGCCGACCCGCGCTTCCAGTCCACGGTGACCGCGATCGAGGCGGAACTGCGCAGTGGGTCCACTGTGTACCGTTACCGCCGCGACGACGGCCTTCCCGGCGGTGAGGGCGGTTTCCACATCTGCGCGGCCTGGCTCATCGAGGCGTACCTGCTCACCGGGCGGCGCACCGAGGCCGAGGAACTGTTCACGCAGATCGTCGACGCCGCGGGCCCGACCGGGCTGCTGCCCGAGCAGTTCGACCCGATCGCGGAGCGCTCGCTGGGCAACCACCCGCAGGCGTACTCGCACATCGGGCTGATCCGCTGCGCGAACCTGCTTTCCCAGTAACTCGCTCACGGTGCCGTGAAGGCCTCCCTCCCTACCCTCAAGGTAGCGAAGGAGGCCTTCACGACCTCCGGGGTCAGGCACGCCCGAGGCGAGCGTCGCGAAAGCCACTTTCGGGACATCTGACGTCCCGAAAGTGGCTTTCGCGACACCTCCGGACCGCGGGCGACGCGTGAAAGTCCCTGTCAGCCGCCGGCGACCGACGGGATGATCTGGACTTCCTTCACCTCCGCGAGCGAAGTCTTGGCACCGTCCAGACGGCGGCATTCCTCACCGTCCACATAGAAGTTCACGTATCGCCGCAGCGCGCCGGTCTCGTCGCGCAGGCGGCGTTCCAGCGCGGGATACCCGGCGCCGAGCGAGTCCAGGACGCCGTCGAGCGTCGAAGCCTCGACTTCGAGCTCGCCGCGGCCGTCCGCGAGTTGTCGCAGCATCGCGGGCAACAGGACCCGGACCACCTAGACCACCTGGGCCCGCACGCACAGCACGTCCGGCAGATGCGCGGCGACCTGATGCCAGGTGTCGCCTTCGTCGGGACTCGCCCACACTTCACCGGATCGCGTGCCGAAGTAGATGCCGTCCCGCGAGTCCACGCACATCCCGTCCCGCAGCACTCCCGCGTAGAACCCCTTGTCCGGCAAGCCGTTCCCGAGACCTGTCCAGGTCTCGCCGGCGTCCTCGCTGCGGTAGACCCGGCAACGGCCCTCTGGCGGGAAACGGAGAACGTCGGCCACCAAGGGGAAGTTGTAGACGGTGTCCGGTTTGGACGGATGGACGACCATGGCGAAACCGAAGTCGTTCGGCAGGCCGCCGGCGATCGACCGCCAGGTCTTCGCGTCGTCGTCGCTGCGGTAGACACCGCCGTGGTTCTGCAGGAAGAACCGCTCGGGACGCGACGGATGCATCGCGACCTTGTGCACGCACTGCCCGAATTCGGGCTCCTCGTCGGGCAGGAAACCGGCGCTGATGCCGCGGTTGGCCGCCGTCCAGCTCTTGCCGCCGTCCTCGGTGCGGTAGACCCCACCGGTCGACATGGCGACGGTGATCCGCCCCGGATCCGTGGGATGCGGCAGGATCGTGTGGATCATCTGGCCGCCGCCACCGGGAGTCCAGTGTGGACGGTGCTCGTGGTCCCAAAGTCCTCGGACGAGTTCGAAGGTCTCGCCGCCGTCCTCGGACCGGAACAGCGCGGACGGCTCGACACCGGCGTAGACGACGTCCCCGGCGAGCACGATCTGCCAGATGCCTTCGAGCGCGGTCTCCGTGTCGGCGGGGAAGGCGACCGGCGCGTGATCGGGCTGGGCCCAGGTCTCGCCGAAATCCTCCGACGTCGCGATCGTCGGGCCGAAGTGTTCGTTGACCGCGGCCGCGTAGATCTTGGCGGGGGCGAGCGCGACCGCCCGGACGGCCTCCATGGGGAACTTCGGTTCGGAGATCTCCCAGTTCACGCGGTCCTCGCTGCGGGCGAGGAACAAGCCCTTCCTGGTACCGATCCCCAGCTGGAACTCCACGACGCCATCCTCTCGGTCGACACTGTGACTCAGGTCACCGTACTACCGGAGGCGCGTGAAGGCCCCCTTCCCTCGGCTGAGCCGAGGGAAGGGGGCCTTCACGGGAAATGGAGGCGTCGCGCCGGCTGCTGTCCAAGGGGTCGTGGCCCTCGCCTTCTCGGGAGAACGAGGGTCACAGACGAACAGCCGGCGCGACGGGCTTGGCGGTGCGGTCAGGTCCCGCTGATCAGGCGCAGCGCCAGATCGGGACTGAACTGACCGGCTTCGACGTTCGGCGCGATGCCGCATTTGCCGTCGGAGTCACCGGGCACCTTGACCCAGAGCAGCATCTCGGCGCCACCGCCGGTCTGCGAGGTCGCGCCGAGCTTGCGCCCGGCCGGGTTGCACCATTCGGAGCCCAGCGGGCCGTTGCCGTTGCGGCTGGTGTCGATCACGAACGGCTTGGTGTAGCCGTACTTGCTCGACAGCGCGGCGCTGACGGCCTTGCCGTAGTTCGCCGAGTCGGTGGTGGTCTTGTAGTTCGACACGTTGATCGCGAGACCGCGGATCGACTTCACCCCGACGGCGTTGAGCCGGTCGGCCATGGTCGCGGCGGGGATCCAGGTCGAGTTGCCGCCGTCCATGTACGCCCAGGTGTTCGGGGCCTTGGCGGCGAACTGCTCGGCGGCGAACTTGAGCAGGTCGAGGCGGGTCTGACGCTCGCCGGCGGGCAGGCAGTCGACCTGCGCGAGCGCGTCCGGCTCGATGACGACGACCGCGGGCTTGCCGCCGATACCGTCGGCGAAGTTCGAGATCCAGGTCCGGTACGCCTCCGGGCTGCCCGCGCCGCCACCGGAGTGACCGCCGCAGTCGCGGCCGGGAATGTTGTAGGCGACCAGGATCGGCAGCTTGTCGGCCACGTCGGCGGCGTAGGTGTAGCCGTCGACGGCGGTCTTGACGTTCCCGCTCCAGTTGCCGAACCAGCGCGCGCCCGCCTTGGTGGAGATGGCGGCCTTGATCTTGTCGGCGGTGCTGCCCGGGTGATCCCGCACCCAGACCGCGGGGTTGGAGTTCGGGTCGACGTAGAAGCCGTTGGTCTTCTCGAGGGGGTTGCCGTCGGCGGCCATGGCAGGCGAGGCGACCAGCGCCAGCAGCGAGGCGGCCAGCAGACCGAGCGTCTTGATGCGCATGTCCACCAGCTTCGAGCCCTCCCGTACAAGATTCGTACAACCCACGCGTTTCGTCCTCCGGACGCGTCCGGAGGACGAAACGCGGCGGGGGATCAGGCCGAGTAACCCTTCGGCGGGATCAGGGTGGCGAGCTGGTTGAAGGTGAGCCAGTAGATCTGGTTGCCGCCGAAGTTGGCCGGGTCGGCGATCTTCACCGTCATGTTGTCGCTGTTGTAGCCGATGATCGTGAAGTAGTGGTAGATCGTGTAGTTCGGGTAGCCCGGCGGGTGGTTGTTCGCCGGGGCGACGATGTTCGCGACGATCGCGTAGCCCTTGTCGACGTCCAGCACGATGTCGCGCCACAGGAGGTCGCGCTGCGCCTGGGTCGGCGGGTCGTTCGGCATCTCCTTGGTCTCGTACCAGCCACCGGCGACGTGGTTGTTGAGGACGCGGGTGACCTGCCCGATCCAGTCGGTGCCGTTGGTGCTGGTCGGGAGCTCGTTCGCGAGCTGCTGCTGGCTCGGCGGGTTGCCGTTCTTGGCCGAGATGGCGATCCGGGTGGCGGCCGGGCCGCACCAGTACCCGGTCTCCTGGATCTGGTACTGGATGTTGAGCTCCGCGGCCGCCCTGACCCCTTCGACCTTGGCGGGCGGCGCCATCGACTTCACGAAGTCGGGCGCGGGTACGACGTACTCACCTTGGGCGACGGCGGCCGCCGGAGCGGTGATCAGTGCGGACACCGCGAGCGCGGCCACGACCGCGGTCCTGAGTCGGCGCATGGTAATCCTTCCCCAGTTTCACTTCTGAATAGTGAATCCTGAACAGGATCTCCGGTCCGGCGGCTTTTGTCTGCGGCGTCACCTGCGCTTTCCCCGATCGGCCCACGACGAAAGTAGGATCGGATGAACGCTCCTGGGGTCATCGGGCAATAGCGATCGTGCAGGTGATGAAAGACGATCACGAGCAGGCCGGCACGCGCGGGCTGGACAGGCCGGATCTCGGTGGTCCGGATCCCGCACCCGTCTTCGGCCTGCTCTTCGACGCCCACGCGGCCCCGCTGCAGCGCTATCTCGCGCGCCGCGTCGGCACGGAGACCGCGCACGACCTCGTCGCGGAGACGTTCCTCGTGGCGCTCCGGCGACGCGAGACCTATCGCCCCGAGGCCGGCACGGCGCGCGCGTGGCTCTACGGGATCGCGACGAACCTGCTGCGCCACCACGTCCGCACGGAGATCCGGGCACTCCACGCGACGGCGCGGCTCGCGGCCGCGGGACAGACGGTCTCGGCCGGGCACGACGGCCGCGTCGCCGAACGGGTCGACGCCCAATCCCGCGCGGCCCAGCTCGCGGGAGCACTGGCCGAACTGAGCGTCGCGGACCGCGACACCCTGCTGCTGGTCTCGTGGGCGGGGCTGGACGCCGGCGAGGTCGCCGAGGCGCTGGGAATTCCCGCCGGGACGGTCAGATCACGGCTGCACCGGATCCGGAGATGGCTGCGTGCCAACGCACCGGAGATCACCACGGAGTCCACGAAGGAGGGCGGCGGAAGTGCACGGCGATAACATCCGGAAGGTGTGGTCCGAGGCCGAACTCGACGAAGCGCTGGCCGACCTCCACGCCGGGCCCGAAACCCGGCAGGACGAACTCTCCCGCGCCAGGGCCGCGCTCCTGCGCGCCGCCGGCGATGTCGAGGACGAACTCCTCCCCGTGGCCGCGCGCCCGGTGCGGAAGCGGCCGGGTTCGTGGCGGTGGATCGCGGCAGCGGCCGCCGCGGCGCTGGTGTCCGGCGGGGGGATCGTGGCGACGAACGTCTTCACCTCCGACGACGGCCCGGACCCCGCGGCCCACTCGACCGTCACCCGGGGCGAAGACGCGGTCGAGGGCCTCCACGGCGACGACTTCCCGATCCGGGACGGCCAGTACCGGCTCGTCACGGAGTCCACCTGGACAACGCATGTCACCGACAAGGGGCTCGTGTACCAGACAAACGAGATCCTCGAACGGTGGCTGCCGCCGCACAGCTGGATGCCGGTCAAGACGCGCTTCACCGGAACCGGCGAGATCCGGTGGATCAAGGGCGACTACCAGACTGCCAAGTCCCACGGCGAAACACTTCCGGGCCCGTCGTCCCACGTCACCTTGGCGGAGGGGCGGCCGCCGCGCACCACGCCACAGGTGCCTCCTCCGGTGAAGACCTCCGAGCCGGGCCCGCCGGATCGGCTGCTGCCGTCGGAAAGCGGCTGGACCGACCCCACCCCGGAGTTTCTCGCCGAACTGCCGGCCGACCCGGCGAAGCTGTCCGAGCGGCTCCGCCGTGACGGCCTCTGGCCGGACGGCCGCTCACCGGAGCAGCTGAACTCCGTACCCGAGATGTTCGAGATGGCCTTCAACGTCCTCCGCTCGTCCCAGGGCTTCGGGGCGATGCGGGTGGCGCTGTGCACAGCGCTCGCGAGGATGCCCGGCATCGACGTGGCGAGCCTGGTCGCTCCCGGCGGACGGCCCGCGGTGTCCTTCACGGTCGCGCTGCCGGACCGGACGCGCACGTTCGTCGTCGACCAGGCGACGGCGGCCGTCATCGGGAACCGCGCCGTGCGGTCCAACGGACAGGACGAGGGCTGGCCGGGGCTGACCTTGTTCGACACGTCGATCTCGGTGGTGATCACCGACGACGGCGGCCCCAAGCCCAGCTAGCGCGCGTGCTTGGCGGCGTTGAGCGCGCTTCCGACATCCGGGACCTCCAGCACCCGGATGCCCGGCGGGATCTTGCCGGAATCCGGCGGCACCAGCGCGTAGGTGAAGCCGAGCCGGGCGGCCTCCGCGAGCCGCCGCCCGACGCTCGGCACCCGCCGGACCTCGCCAGAGAGGCCGACCTCGCCCATCGCGACCAGCTTGGGCGAGAGCGGCGTGTCCCTCGCCGAGGAGATCAGGGCCAGCACCACCGCGAGATCGATCCCGGGTTCGGTGATCTTCATGCCGCCGACCGTCGCCACGTAGACGTCCTTGTCGCCGACCTTGATGTTCGCCCGCTTCTCGACCACGGCCAGCACCATCGCGACGCGGGCCGAATCGAGACCGCTCACCGCGCGCCGGGGCTGCGGTGACTGGGTCGCCGACACGAGCGCCTGCACCTCGCCCAGCAGGGGCCGCTTGCCCTCCATGGTCACCGTGACCGCGGTGCCCGCGACCGGCTCCGCCGTGTGGCTGAGGAACAGCCCCGACGGGTCGGGCACGCCGACGATGCCCTCCTCGACCAGCTCGAAGCAGCCGATCTCGTCGGCGGCGCCGAACCGGTTCTTGATGCCGCGCAGCATTCGCAGTGTCGAATGCTTGTCGCCCTCGAACTGCAGGACGACGTCGACCAGGTGCTCCAGCACGCGCGGCCCGGCGACCGAGCCGTCCTTGGTGACGTGGCCGACCAGCACGATCGGCAGCCCGCGCTCCTTGGCCAGCGCGACCAGCCCGGAGGTGACCGCGCGGACCTGGGTGACGCCGCCCGGCGCGCCCTCCACCTGCGGCGAGGCCATGGTCTGGACCGAGTCGACGATCAGCACCCCCGGTTTGACCGCGTCGACGTGCCCGAGGATCGCGGACAGGTCGCTCTCGGCCGCGAGGAACATCTCGTCGTGGACGTTGCCGGTGCGCTCGGCACGCAGACGCACCTGCCCCGCCGACTCCTCACCGGTGACGTAGAGCGCCCGGCCCGCGGTGGCCGCCCATTGGTAGGCGACCTCCAGCAGGAGGGTCGACTTGCCGACACCGGGCTCGCCCGCGAGCAGGATGACCGCGCCCGGCACGAACCCGCCGCCGAGCACCCGGTCCAGCTCGGAGACGCCGGTGGGCTTCGCGCGCGCCGTCTCGACGTCGACCTCGCCGATCGGGCGCGCCGGGGCGCTCGGCGCTCCCGCCGCGACCCTGGCTATCGCGGGGCGGGCGTCGCCGCGTTCCTCGATGGTCCCCCATGCCTGGCATTCGGGGCAGCGCCCGACCCACTTCGGCGCTTCGTATCCGCATTCACCGCAGCGGTAGGTGCTGCCTTTCTTGACCACCCCGCGAGGCTAGCGGCCACCACCGACAAACCCCGGCAACGACGCAAGTACGTGAAGGCCCCCTTCACTGCGCCTGGCGCAATGAAGGGGGCCTTCACGTACTTCTGAGGGCTTTAGTGCCCGCCGCCCTTGGCTTCCTTCTCCGGCGCGGGCGCCCGGCTGCCCGGGTGCGACGGCGCCGCGACCGGCAGGTCCACCGTGATCGAGCCGGAGTTCTTGAAGACGAAGGTGACCTTGATGGTCTGGCCCGCCCACACCGGCTGCTTCAGCCCCTGCAGCTCGATCGTGGCCTTGCCCACCTGGTCCGGCGCGTTGGTCGTCTCCGGGCCCGCGGACGGCGTGACCGTCCCGGCGGAGCTCGACGGCGCACCGGAAGACGACGGGGCACCCGACGACGACGGCGCACCCGAGGACGACGCAGGCGCGGAGGACGGGGCGCTCGTCGGGGCGACCTCCTTGGTCGACTCGACCGAATCGGACGGACCGATCACCAGCGCGTGGCCCGCGGCGATGACCTTGGACCCGGTGATCTTGGCGTCGCCGGCGGCGGCTTCGGAGGAGACGGAGACGAGCTCGTCGTCCAGCTTGCCCTGGTTCACGATGGTCAGCGTCAGCGGCGCGGCGGAACCGGCCGGGTACGCCTGGCCCTCGGTCGGGAACTGGAGCGCGGCGTTCCGCAGCACCAGGTCCTTCGCCTGCGCGTACGTCCCGTTGACCGCGGGCTGCTGCGAGTCGGTCTGGGTGATCTGACCAGCACCGCAGCCGGCGAGCACGAGCGCGGCGCCGAGCGCCAGCACACCTGCGCCGAACACGCGACGATTCTGCAGCCTCACGTCGGAGTCCTTCCATCTCACGGCCTCTTCACCGCGAAGACTAGCCGGGCGCCTCGGCGGCCGGAGAACCCGGTGCGTGTTGGCACCCCACCAATGCGGCGACGTGCCCAAGATCAACCGTCCACAAAGGATTTGGAAATCGTTCGCTTCTCACCAGCGTGAGCATGGGCGAATTGGGTTTGTCAACCCCCGGGCGGAGCACCATCAGGCCGCTGACCTGCGACGACGATCGCGGGCCGCTAGGTGGGCCTCGTCGGCACGTGCTAAGATGAATTCAGCGAAAGGGGCAGAGGACACATGGTTTTCAAGGTCGGAGAGACCGTCGTCTACCCGCACCACGGTGCCGCACTCATCGAAGCCATCGAGACCCGCGTGATCAAGGGCGAGGAGAAGAAGTACCTCGTCCTCAAAGTCGCGCAAGGGGATCTTACGGTTCGCGTGCCCGCTGACAACGCCGAGATCGTCGGCGTTCGTGATGTCGTCGGGCAAGAAGGACTGGACAAGGTTTTCGACGTTCTGCGTGCTCCGCACACCGAAGAGCCCACCAACTGGTCTCGTCGGTACAAGGCCAACCTCGAGAAGCTCGCCTCCGGCGATGTGAACAAGGTGGCCGAAGTGGTGCGCGACCTCTGGCGGCGAGAGAAGGACCGCGGACTTTCAGCCGGCGAGAAGCGCATGCTGGCGAAGGCGCGGCAAATTCTGGTCAGCGAGCTGGCGCTCGCGGAGGGCACCGACGAGGACAAGGCTGAAGTCCTCCTCGACGAAGTTCTGGAAACCGCGGCAGTCTGAACCGGCGGATGTCCCACGCCAGGTGAGGCTGCGGGGGACACCTCTACGATCGCGCACATATGAGCACCGTCCTTATGAGCACGATCGTGTTCGTCACTGTCGTTCGTCACCATGCCTCCGACGCGGAGCTCGCTCTCGCGCCGGTCAATGGTGAAGCGTTACTCACGCACACTGTGCGGGGGCTGCTCGCTCTGCCGGATCTCGATCTGGTGGTCGTAGCGGCCCCCGAGCGGTGTGCTGATTCGTTTTCGGCCGCTTTGCGCGGCTTCGAAGAGCGATGCCGGATAGTACCCGGCGCGTCACTCGCGCATGCCTTCGACACCATCGAAAGTGAGATCGCAGGGGATCCGGTGATCCTCGTGCACGACGCCCTGCGCGCGTTCACCCCCGCGGACACGGTCCGGGCCGTCGCGGACGCGGTCCGCGCGGGCTCGCCTTTCGTGGTTCCCGTACTGCCGATGGCGGACACCGTGAAGGTGACCGATGCGGCGAAGGTGATCACAGGCACCGAAGACCGCACATACCTGCGCACCGCCCAAACCCCGCTCGGCTTCACGCGTGAGACTTTTCTCTCGTATGCCGTCGAGCCGTCTCTCGACGGCGCGCTCACCGTCCCGGGCCATCCCGACGCGATGCGCGTCACCAACGCGTTCGAACTGAAGCTGGCCGAGGCGATCGCCCGGGCCGGGGAAGAGGAAGTGCTGTGAGGATCGGGAACGGCGTCGACGTCCACCCCGTCGAGGCGGGCCGCGAATGCTGGATCGCCGGTCTTCTCTGGCCGGGTGTCGACGGTTGCGCGGGCCATTCCGACGGCGACGTCGCGGCGCACGCGTTGTGCGACGCGCTCCTGTCCGCGGCCGGGCTCGGTGATCTCGGCGCGGTGTTCGGCACCGGCGATCCGCGCTGGGCGGGCAAGCACGGCGTCGAATTCCTCGCGGAGGCGCGGCGGCTGGTCGAGGCGGGCGGCTGGACCGTCGGGAACGCGACCGTCCAGATCGTGGGCAACGCACCGCGGGTCGGGAAGCGCCGCGAAGAGGCGCAGAAGGTGCTGAGCGAAGCCGTCGGCGGGCCGGTGAGCGTCTCCGGGACGACGACCGACGGCCTCGGCCTGACCGGACGCGGCGAGGGCATCGCGGCGTTCGCGACGGCACTGCTCCTGCCCTCGCAGGAATAGCCGCCGCCGGGCGCCGGTTCCGGCTGTCATGGCAGTCACACTTCCCGAACCGGTCCGCGAACTGGTGGACGGCAAGAACTTCGCGACCGTGGCCACGCTGGACGCCGACGGCGGCCCGCAGACCTCGGTCATCTGGGTGGGCCTCGACGACGGCGATCTCGTCTTCAGCGCCACCGAAGACCGGCTGAAGGTCCGGAACCTGCGTCGCGATCCTCGCGCGAGCGTGTCGATCACCGACGCGGAGAACCCGTACCGGCACACGCAACTGCGCGGCACGGTCACGATCACCCCGGATCCCGGGAAGACGCTGCCGAAGACGCTCAGCCACAAGTACCTCGGCCAGGACCCGCCGCCGGAGGGCGACGTCGAGCGGGTGATCGTCCGCCTGCGCGTCGAACGGATCGCCGGGAACGTCCGGTGATCAAGCTGCCTAGGATTCAGCCATGGGTGTGACCTTCAACGAAGCGACCAAGAAACTCCTCGACGGCAACAACTTCCCGGTGCTGGCGACCATCAACGCCGACGGCTCCGCGCAGACGTCCGTGCTGTGGGCGAAGCGGGACGGCGACACGGTGGTCTTCGCGACCGTCCGCGGCCGTCTCAAGGAGCGGAACATGGCCAGGGACCCGCGGGTGTCCGTCTCGGTCTTCGACCAGGAGAACCCGTACGACTACGTCGAGATCCGCGGGACCGTGGAGATGACCGACGAGGGCGGGCGCGAGCTGATCAACGAGCTCTCGCACAAGTACCTCGGCAAGGACTACCCGGAGGAGCCGGCGGACGTCGTCCGCGTGCTGGTCCGGATCACGCCCACCAAGATCACCGGCAACGCCGCCTGACGCGCGCCATGAACGGTCCGTTCCTCGCGAAACTTGCAAGGAACGGACCGTTCATCTCACACGCGAGGAGCGGCGGAACCCCCACGATCGTGGCTAATGTGGGGCTCGTGACCTTTCGCGCTGTGTTGTTCGACTTCTCCGGCACGGTCTTCCGGCTCGAACAGGACGAGACCTGGCTCGCCGACCTCACCGACCACGAGGGCGAGAGCCTGGACATCGAGGCCCAGACCGAACTGATGCGCCGGATGACCGCGCCGGTCGGCCAGGTCGTCGATCTCGACGAGGAGCACCTGCACGCCTGGAACCACCGCGACCGCGACCCGGTGCTCCACCGGAAGGTGTACCTCGAGGTCCTCAAGCAGTCCGGGGTGCCGCACGCCGACCAGGCGGTCGCGCTCTACACCCGGCTGATCGATCCCACCCAGTGGACGCCGTACCCGGACACCGAAGCCGTCCTCAAGGGCGTCTCCGGCAAGGGCGTGAAGATCGGGGTGCTGAGCAACATCGCCTTCGACATCCGGCCCGCGTTCGGCCGCCGTGGCTGGGACGCCTACGTCGACGAGTTCATCCTGTCGTTCGAGGTCGGAGCGGTGAAGCCGGAGCCGGAGATCTTCCGCGCGGCCGTCGAGCGGCTCGGGGTCGACCCGGCGGAAACGCTCATGGTCGGCGACAGCGAGGAGGCCGACGGCGCCGCGCGCGAGATCGGCTGCGCGTTCGCGCTGGTAGAGCCGCTGCCGACGACCGAGCGGCCGGACGCCCTGCTCAACGTCATGCGCGCCCACAACGTGCTGTAATACGGTCACTGCGACACCGCTCACGCCGACCCCGTACCCTTTTAGGGTGGCACTACACCTCTATGACACGGCGACCCGGAGCGTGCGGGAATTCCATCCCGCCCGTAGCGGAACGGCGTCCATGTACGTGTGTGGTGCCACCGTGCAGGGTGTTCCCCATATCGGCCACGTCCGCGGCGCGCTGAACTACGACGTCCTTCGTCGCTGGCTCGTCCACAGTGGACTCGACGTGCTGATGGTCCGCAACGTCACCGACATCGACGACAAGATCCTCACCAAGGCCGCCGCGGCGGATCGCCCGTGGTGGGAGTGGGCGGCCACGCACGAGCGCGCCTTCGAGTCGGCGTACGAGGCGCTGGGCTGCTTGCCGCCTTCGATCGCTCCTCGGGCGACCGGGCATGTCACGCAGATGGTCGAGCTGATGCAGCGGCTGATCGACGGCGGGCACGCGTACGCCTCGGGCGGCGACGTGTACTTCTCGGTCAAGGCGTTCGACGGCTACGGCGATCTCTCCGGCCAGAAGCTCGACGAGGTCCAGCAGGGCGAGAGCCTCGGCGAGGGCAAACGCGACGCGCGCGACTTCACGCTGTGGAAGGCCGCGAAGCCGGGCGAGCCGTCTTGGCCGACGCCGTGGGGCTCCGGCCGTCCCGGCTGGCACCTCGAATGCTCGGCGATGGCGACCACGTACCTCGGCGCGGAGTTCGACATCCACGGCGGCGGCGTCGACCTGGTGTTCCCGCACCACGAGAACGAGCGCGCCCAGTCGAACGCGGCGGGTGACCCGTTCGCGCGGTTCTGGCTGCACAACGCCTGGGTGACCTTGTCCGGCGAGAAGATGTCGAAGTCGCTGGGCAACACGGTCTCGATCCCGGAGATGCTCAAGAACTACCGGGCGCCCGAACTCCGGTACTACCTGGTCCAGCCGCACTACCGGTCGACGATCGAGTACTCCGACGGAGCGCTCGCCGAAGCCGCGCAGGGCTACCGGCGGATCGAGCAGTTCCTCCGCCGCACGGCGGGTATCGCCGGCACGGTCCACCTCGGCGAGATCCCGGACGGGTTCGCGGCCGCGCTCGACGACGACCTCGCCACTCCGCAGGCCTTCGCAGTGCTGCACAACACGGTCCGCGACGGTAACGCGGCCCTCGACGCGTCCGACAATTCCAAGGCACTCGAAATCGCCGCCTCCGTGCGCGCGATGACCGACGTGCTCGGCCTCGACCCGCTCTCCGCGCGCTGGTCCGAGGCGGGCGGCAATGAGACGCCCACCCGGCAGGCACTGTCCGAACTCGTGGAAGGGCTGCTCACCGAACGGCAGCAGGCCCGCGCCGAGAAGGACTTCGCCCGTGCGGACGCCGCGCGTGACCGCCTCCAGCAGGCGGGCATCGTGGTGGAGGACACCCCGAACGGTCCACAGTGGACCGTCAAGGACGTCTGACCCTTACTCGGTCTCTAGCTCAAGGATTCTCACTGATGGCAGGCAACTCCCGGCGCCAGGGCGCTATTCGCAAGCCCGGCACGAAGAAGGGTCAGGTCGTCGGCTCCGGCGGCCAGCGCCGGAAGGGCCTCGAAGGCAAGGGCCCGACGCCCAAGGCCGAGGACCGGCCCGGCCACAAGGCGTACCGGATGGCCAACGCGCGTGACCGCAAGGACCAGGCGCGGCAGAAGAAGGCCGACAAGCCGGAACTGATCGCCGGGCGCAACCCGGTGGTCGAGGCGCTGCGCGCCGACGTGCCGGCCACCGCGCTGTACGTGGCGATCAACATCGAGATCGACGACCGCGTCAACGAGGCCGTCCGGCTCGCCGGCGACAAGGGCATCTCGATCCTGGAGATCCCGCGCGAGGAACTGGACCGCAAGACCAACCGGGCCATGCACCAGGGCCTCGGCCTGCAGGTCCCGCCGTTCGTCTACGCCGACCCGCGCGACCTGATGGCCGTCGCGAAGGACTCCGGGCAGACCCCGCTGTTCGTCGCGCTCGACGGCGTCACCGACCCGCGCAACCTCGGCGCGGTGATCCGGTCCGCCGCCGCGTTCGGCGCGCAGGGTGTCCTCCTGCCGGAACGGCGCAGCGCGGGCATGACCGCGGTCGCGTGGCGGACCTCCGCCGGCACCGCGGCCAAGCTGCCGATCGCCGTCGCGACCAACCTCACCCGTCAGCTGAAGGCGTGGAAGGACGACGGCCTGATGGTCGTCGGCCTCGACGCGGACGGCTCGGTGGACATCGACGAACTCGACCTCGCGGCGGATCCGCTGGTCATCGTGCTCGGCTCGGAGGGCCGCGGCCTGTCCCGGCTGGTGCGCGAGACCTGCGACGCGACCGTGTCGATCCCGATGGCGGCGGGCGTCGAGTCGCTCAACGCGTCGGTCGCGGCCGGCGTGCTGCTGGCCGAGGTGGCGCGGCGCCGGCGGCTCGCGGGACGCGTCTGACCCCGCGCTTCGTCACCCGGTGCGGGAACCTCAGGCTAAGGTCACCAGCGGCTAACGCGTAACCGCCCTGGGGGACCCGCACCGATGTCGTTCATTTCACCGCTGTTCCTGTGGTACTTCATGCCGGCGATCCTGCTCGCCGTCCTGGTGTGCCCGCGCAGCTGGCGGAACGGCATCGTCGCGGTCGGCAGCCTGATCTTCTACGCCACCGGTGCCGGCCCGTACACGCTGGTGCTGCTCGGCTGCATGGTGGTCAACTTCCTGGCCGGGCCCGCGCTGGAGCCGAACGCCTGGGACCTGCAGAACAAGCGGCGCAAGCGGTTGCTGATCGGGGTCATCGGCCTCAACGTCGGCATGCTGCTGATCTGGAAGTACGCGGGATTCGCGACGCAGCAGATCGCGGCCGTGACGCACTGGTTCGGCGGCGATTTCCCGGTGGCCGAACTGGTCATCCCGATCGGCATCTCGTTCTACACGTTCCACCACATCTCCTACGTGGTGGACATCTACCGCGGTGAACGCCGCGCGCTGCGCGACCCCGTGGCGTTCACCGCGTACATCGCGATGTTCCCGCAGCTGGTGGCCGGGCCGATCGTGCGGTTCCGGGAGATCGCGGGCCAGCTGCCGCAGCAGCGGTCCCACCGCCTCGACGACATCGCCGCCGGTTTCCCGCGGTTCGCGCTCGGGCTGTGCAAGAAGACGATCATCGCGGACTCGCTCAGCCCGCTGGTGGACACCTGCTTCAACACACCACCGGATCAGATGACCTTCGCGATCGCCTGGCTCGGCGCGATCGCGTACACCCTGCAGCTGTACTTCGACTTCTCCGGGTACTCCGACATGGCGATCGGGCTCGGCCGCATGCTCGGCTTCCGGCTCCCGGAGAACTTCGCGAGACCGTACTCGTCGGTGACGATCACCGAGTTCTGGCGGCGCTGGCACATGTCGCTGTCGCGCTGGTTCCGCGACTACGTCTACATCCCGCTGGGCGGCAACCGCGCAGGCGCCGGGCGCACGTACCGGAACCTGTGCATCGTCTTCGTGCTGACCGGGTTCTGGCACGGCGCGCAGTGGACGTTCCTGATCTGGGGCATCTACCACGGCGCGCTCCTGATCGTGGAGCGCGCGTTCGGCTACGACACCGCCCCCAAGTCCCAGGCCGCGCGCATCGGGCGCCGCGCGCTGACGCTCGTGCTCGTGGTGTTCGGCTGGGTGTTCTTCCGCGCCAAGGACCTGCCGCAGGCGCTCGGCATGATCGGGCACATGGTGCTGCCGGACTTCACGGGCCTCACCGACGTCGTGGAGAGCGCGGTGACCAACCAGCGGCTGATCATCCTGCTGTGCGCGCTGGCGATCGTGTTCCTGCCCGCGCATCCGGTGACCGGGCCGCTGCTGGAGTCCTCGCGGAGCCGCCCGGCGACGGCGCTGCGGATCGGCGTGATGACCGTCGGGCTGGTGTACGCGGCCATCCTGATCGCGACCGGGACGTTCAGCCCGTTCCTCTACTACCAGTTCTGAGGGAGCCCCGAGAATGACGGACCTGTCCAGCCAGCCCGGCGTGATCCCGTACGTGGACGCCCACGACGGCCCGCGCCGGCTGCTCACCGTCGAACTGCGGCCGTTCCCGTCCAGCTCGGTGCCGTACGCCCCGTTCGTGAGCATCGACGGCAGGCAGTTCCTGGTCTCGTGGGGTGCGGTCACGTTCGAGATCCCCGCCGATCGGAACGTCCACGTCAGCGCGCATCTGCACACCAATTACGGGTCACAGGCCGCCGCGACACCGTTCGCCTCGATCGTGCTGGCACCCCATCCGGAGCCGGTCCGCCTGACCGCCCAGTTCACCGGATCCGGCGGTTCGATGTTCCCGGTCGGCTAGCTTTGCCGCATGACCGGCGACTGGAAGCGGGATCGGATCGGTTCGGCGCTGCGCGGGGAGAACCCGACGGTGCTGCGGCGGCTGGACGCGGGGTTCGCGGTGATCGGCGATACGCAGTTCCTGCCGGGCTACTGTGTCCTGCTGACCGATTCCCCGGCCGTCGGCAGGCTGACCGACCTACCGCGGCCGCGACGGCTGAAGTTCCTGTCGGACCTGGAGCTACTCGGCGAAGCCGTCGAAAACGTCTGCGCGCGTAGGGATCCGGGCTTCCGCCGGGTGAACCTGGAGATTCTCGGCAACACGGATCCGTTCCTGCACGCGCACGTCTGGCCGCGTTACGACTGGGAGCCCGCCGAGGTGGTCGGGCGGCCGGTTTGGCTGTATCCGGTGGAAAACTGGGCCTCTTCACTGGGGCCTCAGCACGACTCGCTGCGTTCCGAGCTGACCGCGGAGATCGACAGGCTGCGAGCCGCTTCGACCACGAGCTGAGCGAACTCCCTGCCGCGCACCATCGGCAGGTAGTGCCCGGCTTTCGGAACGGTGACGAGGCGCCCGTCGGCGCAGGCGTCGAGAAAGCGGCGTTCATGGCGGCGGAAGTGGTCGTGTGAGCCGTTGACGATCCACGTGGGTCCCGGGTAGGCCGCGAGTTCCGCCAGCACGTCGAAGTCCGCGAAGGCCTCTGCGACGTCCGGGATCACCTCCGTCGCGATGCCGCCGCCGATCACCGCTTCGGCGAGTTTCGGCGGCAGGACGCTTCGGAACTGCCAGCGGCTCAGCCGCTCGCCCTGGTCCGGCAGCCGCATGAGCAGGCGGTGTGCAGCGCGGAACGGAGTCTCCAGGGTACGGCCGGGCAGGAGGGTCGAGTCCGCGACGACGAGGCCGGCCACGCGCTCCGGATACCGCGCGGCCGCGGCGATGGCGGCGTAACCACCGAGGGAATGCCCGACGACCAGCGCGGGTTCGTCGATGGCTTCGGCGATCACGTCCGCCGCGTCGTCCAAGGTGAACCGCTCTCCCCGGCGGGTGCCGTGGCCTGGGAGATCGACTGCCTTCGCGGCCTGTCCGAGCACTTCGAGCTGCTCGGTCCACGCGGCGCCGCTGAGCCGGATGCCGTGGACGAAGACGATGGGGACCATGGACTACCTCCTGAATGCAACGCACCGTTGCGTTGCAAAGTACGCGCCCTCGGTACGAAACGCAACGGTGCGTTGTATTGTTGCCGGGTGACCACCCAGAACGGTCCGCGCAAGGCCGAGGCGATCTTCGCCGCCACTCTCGAACTGCTGGCCGAGCACGGTTACGACAAGCTCGCCATCGAGGCCGTTGCCGCCCGGTCCGGCGTCAACAAGACGACGCTGTACCGGTGGTGGCCGTCGAAGGACGCGCTCCTGGCCGCCGCGGTGCGCGACTCGGACCTGTTCGCCCTCGACATCCCCGACACCGGCAGCCTCCGCGGCGACCTTGTCGCCATGGCAACGCAAATCCACCGGCTGCTGACCTCGGAGCACACCGCGCCGGTCGTCACGGCGGCCTTGACCGCGGGCACCCGGCGTCCCGAACTCGGTGACGTGGCACGGAGTTTCTTCGCCGACCGCATGGCACGCGAAGAGCCGATCTTCGAACGCGCCACCGCGAGAGGCGAACTGCGCGCCGGCGTCGATCCGGTTCTGGTGATGGATCTGCTCGCGGGGGCGATCTGGTTCCGGTTGCTGCTGCGCGGCGGCGACGCCGGCCCGAAATTCCTCGAAGAAGCCGTCGATACCGTACTGGGTGGTGCCGCGTGAAAATCACGCTGAAGATCGAATCCGAGCGCCTCGAAGATTATCTCGCCGCCGACGCGATTGTCGATCACGATCACCCTCTGATCCGCGAAACGGCTGACAGCCTGTCACCGACCGGCGGCAGCGAAGTCGACGTGATTCGTTCGATGTTTCACTTCGTGCGCGACGAGATCGACCATACGGTGGACGCCGCCGATTCCCGGGTCACTCTTATGGCCTCCGACGTTCTGCGCGAGGGAGTCGGGCTCTGCTACGCGAAGGCCCACCTTCTGGCCGCTTTGCTTCGCAGCCAAGGCATCCCGGCCGGGTTCTGTTATCAGCGGATCGGCGTTCTGCACGGGCTCAACGGCGTGTACCTCGCAAGTCTGGACCGGTGGATCCGGCTCGATCCCAGAGGCAACAAAAATGGTGCGGACGCGCACTTTCCTTTGATACAAGCGAGCCTGCCGGAAGATGAGCGGCTGGCGTGGACACTGGACCCGGGCAAGGGCGAGATCGACTTCCCCACGGTGTACACCGCACCGTCTTCGGCGGTCGTCGAAACCTTGTCGTCGGCGAAGCCCGGACCCGCCTGGTACGAAGGAACACTTCCGCACGCTCCGTGAGTGGTTTTTCCGTGTTCCGGCGAAACCTCCGATGCGAAACCGGCATCGCCGAGCGTCACATTCGTTGTCGGTCGCTTTCCCCCGAATTTCTTATTTCGGGCTGGTCACGATGCGCGTAGAGTAACTCCCCGCACTCGAACAGATACGCACTGCGTTCGTCCGTTCGAGTGCTGATCAAGGAGGTGACCTTCGTGCCCGCGGAAGCCGATCGGCTCCGCCGTACCCCGTTGCAAGAGATCTTCTGGACCAGGACGAGTCTGCTGCTCACCGTACTGGTCGTCGTCGCGGGCCTCAGCCTGTGGATCTCCAGCATGATGGATCCCGGCGCCGGCAAGACACTGCTCACCTCGGTGGGCACCGGCACCCTGATCTCCGCGGTGGTCGGCTTCGGCCAGACCCTGATCACCGCCACCGCGTCACAGCGCGCGATGGTGACCCCGGTGATCGAGGAGAGCCGCCGGGCGCTGGAAGCGCTCAGCGCCGAATACCGTTCGCTCAACAAGGAATTCTTCCCCACCCACGTCTTCGAGGCGACCACCGATCCGGACCCGATGTTCAACCGGGTCATGACCGAAGACCTCGACGCGACCAGGCACTACTTCTTCCGCGGCTTCTCCGGCAGGCACGCCGCCGCCCGATTGTTGTTGTCCCGAACCGAAAGGGAGCTTCGCGTGGTCATCGCCGACCCACGCGACGAGGGCGCGATCGGCGGCAGGGCGCGCTATCTCCTGCGCAGCGAAGAAGCGGGAATGGACTACGAGACGATCCAGAAGCGGC
This sequence comes from Amycolatopsis sp. PSD-21, assembly GCF_055561455.1. Taxonomy (NCBI): domain Bacteria; kingdom Bacillati; phylum Actinomycetota; class Actinomycetes; order Pseudonocardiales; family Pseudonocardiaceae; genus Amycolatopsis; species Amycolatopsis sp. PSD-21. The sequence continues at coordinate 8,781,633 of NZ_CM145712.1, forward strand.
TCAACGACGAGATCAGCATCGGCCTCGTCGGGCTGTTCCTGGCGCGCAGCCGGTGCTCGCTGGTGGACATCACCGTCGTCGCCGACCCGCCACTGGACCGGCTCGAAGTGTTCGACGAGAGCGTTTGGGTGACCTTGTACAGCGACATCCGCGGCGCGACCACGTTGTATCCGCGCACGCTGCGGTTCAGCGAAGGTTCGTTCCTGTACAACAAGGAACGCTCCGAGTTCCTGCGCGTGTCGCAATCGCGCTCCGGACGGCACTTCCGCATCTCGACCACGACGACGAGGGCGGATTTCCTCGCCCTGTACGAAAAGATCACCGGCTCTCCCCTGTCCGAAGAGAACTTCCTCGAACTGGAAGGGAAATTCCACACCTTCCGGAAGGAGTTCACCACAATCGCCGAGCTGAACCCCTGACCTCTCGGCGTCGCACGGCACTAGATTTGAGGAGCTGAAGTTGCTCACTCGCTTGTCCCCCCTCACCCAGCTCTCCGCGCTGCTCCGGACCACGGACCTGCCGCTGACGCAGCACTGGCAGATCGTCGACGGGATCTTCCGCGACTGGACGTCGAGACCAGAGCTGCGCGACGACCTCCGGCGGCATTTGGCTTCGCTGAGCCCGGACGAGGCGAGCGCGGTACTCGAGCGGTCCCGGGAGACCACCACCCATTTCGCCTGGTGCCTGCTCGATTGCCCGACCGATCCCTTTTCGATCTGGCTGCACGAGTACAAGGCGCCGTCGGACTGGCGCGAGGGGTACGCCGATTCCGTGCACAATCACAGATATCACTTCTGCACCACGATCCTGCGTGGCAACTACGTCCACGAGCGATATTCGACCCTGCGAGATCAACTTTCCGGATTGATCACATCGGTTCGGTTACGACGTAGCACCCTGTGCCAGACAGGGTCGGCGGGCGTCATGTACGCGGACGAGTTCCATCGGATTCCCGAGGCCACCGAAGGGACTATGACGTTTCTGGTGAAATCACGTCCGGTGAGCGAGTTCAGTCTTTCCTTCGACCCGAAAACCGGAATCGGGCATCGTCACGTTCCGGTCGAGGTCCGATTGGGGGACCTCGCGGGCCGTATCTGACTACACACCGCCGTCGAAGGCGCATACCCTTGCTCCACCCGTCCGTAAACGGGATCGGAGAGGTATATGCGCGCGCGAAAGAGCACGATTCCTTCGCAGACCATCGAAGCCGTCGAACACCATGTCCGGCGACTGTGCTGGCGTTATGCGGACAAACTGCAGTTCCACGGCTGGCACCACGTCAGTTTCGTCCGGGCGAAGGCCGCGGGGTTCGCCGAACACAACGGTGCGGATCGCGCCGTCGTCGAGGTGGCGGCGCTGGTGCACGACGTGAACTACATCGTGCACCGGAACTCCCCCGCGGCCGCCGGGCGAGACCTCCGGATGGGCATCCTGCGGGAATGCGGTGTCGAGGAAACCGTCGCCGAGTGGATCGACGAGATCATCGACGAAGCCGAGATGGCCACCAGAGGCCGTCACATCTCGCTCGAGGCTCAAGCGCTGAGCGATGCCGACACGCTGTTCAAGGCGCTGCCGGTGACGCCCGTCGTACTCGCCCACCGCTATCTGCGGGAGAACGGGTTGAGCCTCCGCGAGCTGGCGGACAAGATCGTCGGCGAACAGTGCGATGTCCACGACAGTGGTTACTACTTCTACAACCCCAAGGCGGCGGAGAACTACTCCCGCTGGGCACTGGCGAATCTTCAGTTGTGGCAGTGCATCAAGGAGGCCGTCGACGATCCGACGGTCGTCGAACTCCTCGACGCGGTACACGCCGTGGACGCCACCGACTTCGAGGCCGAGCCCGCCGCTTCCTGATCCCGCGTGACGCTCGCTCGTCGGCCGGCGAACGGCGGATTTCGCGTGCTCAGAAACGCGACTCGCGTGATTCGAGGCGTAACTCGCGTGCTCAGAGGCGCGACTCGCGTGATTCGAGGCGTAACTCGCGTGATCGGAGGCGTAACTCGCGTGACGTTCAGCGCTGGCCGTAGCCGCGGAGTTTCTCCACGACGTGCTCGATCTCGGCGGGCGGGAGCAGGGTCGGTGTTCCCGCCGCCCGGGCCGTCAGCCACACCTGGCAGACCCACTCGAGCTGCTGCGCCCGGCTGTACGCGGAGCCGAGGCTGTCGCCGAAGATGACGGTGCCGTGGTTCGCCAGCAGGCAGCCGCGGCGGCCTTCCAGCGCTTCCAGCATCACCTTGGCGAGCTCTTCGGTGCCGTACGTCGCGTAGGCCGCGACACGGGCTGTCGGGCCGATCGCGGCGAGCATGTAGTGGATCGGTGGCACCTCGGTGACGAGGGTCGAGACCGCCGTGGCGTGCACGGAATGCGTGTGCACCACGGCGGAGACCGGCTTACCGTCGGGATCCGTGGCCTGCCGATACACGGTGAGGTGCATCGGGAGTTCGCTCGTCGGTTTGAGCGAGCCCTCCACGATCTCCCCGTCGAGGCCGACGACCGGTACGTCTTCCGGCCGCAGCCCGGCGTAGTCGACGCCTGTCGGGGTCACCGCGATCAGGTCGCCCTGCCTCGCGGAGACGTTGCCGGAGGTGCCGACCACGAGCCCGTCGGTGGTCATCCGGCGGGCGAATTCGCAGACCGCCAAGCGTTCTTTGGCCAGGATCACCGTCACAACCTCCAGAGTCCGCGGGCCGCGGCCAGTGAGGCCTGATAGTCGGCATAGCCCTGCTCGTAGAACTCTACGTTCTCCGGCCGGACCTCGACGACGCGTGCGCTTTCCGCCCAGAGCTCCCTGTCGACCGGTTCGCCGAGGGCGTCCGCCGCGACGATCACCGCACCCCGCGCGCCGACCCCGGGATCGCCGGGGATGACGATGGGCCGCCCGAGAACGTCGGCGAAGATCCGGGTCCACTCGAGCGAGCGGACCCCGCCGCCACAGGCGTACAACGTGCCGGTGAGCCCGGCGGCGTCGAAGCAGTGCCTTGCCGCATAAGCGATCGACTCGCACAGCGCCCGGACGATGTCGCCGCGTTCGCTCTCCAGGCTCAGCCCGGAGAACTGCGCCCTCGCGGAAGCGTCGACGAACGGGGCTCGCTCACCCGACGCGGAGAGGAACGGCAGCGCGCGAACACCACCCGCACCCGGCCTGCTCACGTCGAGCAGCGGACCGATCTCCTCGACCGCGATGCTGAACAGGCGGCACACCCAGTCGATGCCCGCGGTGCCGACCATCGCCGGCATCGCCCGCAGGAACTCCCCTTCTTCCGGCGTGCAAAGGAACATGCCAGCCGGCTCGCCCTCCGGATCGAACTCCGCCGAATCCGTCAGGACCTGGCACGCGAGGGTGGTGCCCGCCGTGAGGATGCCGTCACCCGGCCGTCGTACCCCGGCACCGATGGCGCTCGCGGGCAGGTCGAACGGACCCGCGGTGACCGGCAGCCCGACGGGAAGACCGAGCAGCGCGGCCCCGCGCTCGTCCAGCCGGAAGACGGTCTTCGGCGCGGCGGGCTCCACGAACAGGCTACGGCGGTGAGAGAGCCCGACGGCCGCGATGGCGCCCTCGTCGTAACGCCGGGTCGCCGGATCGAGGAAGGGCAGCGACGCGTCCGACGCGTCGACGGTGATCTCACCGGTCAACCGCTGGAGCACGGCGTCGACGCAGTAACCTGCCACCGCCGCCCTGTCCAGCGACTCCGGCTCGTGAGTGTCCAAAAAGGACATTATTGCCGCGGCACAACCCGGGAACATTCCCGACGCGGTGCGGCGGAACACTTCCCTGGTCACTCCGCCGGTCTGCCATTCGGCGAGCAGCGAGTTCGCCCGGCCGTCGAGCCAGGAGATCGCCGGGCGGACGGCCTCGCCGGATTCGTCGCGCAGCCACAATCCGTCGCCCTGACCGGTGAGGGCCAACGCGGTGACCGGGCCGTCGAGCCCGGCGGCGACTTCGCGCACCACCGTCGCCACAGTGCCGAGAACCTGGTCGAGGTCCTGTTCGACCAGTCCGCCCGGCAGGTGGTGCACCTCGGACGTGGTGCACGCGCTCGCCACGGACATCCCGGCCTTGTCGAAGACGACCGCCTTCGTCAGTGACGTGCCGATGTCGACGCCGATGATCATGGCCGCAGGACCTCGGGGTTCGCCAGATTCGCGAGCGCCTCCCCGCGGACGTACCGGCCGACTTCGGCGGCGACGATGCTCGCCGCGCGCTCCGCCGTCTGCCTGCTGGCTCCGGCGAGGTGCGGGGTCGCGATCACGTTCGGCGCGTCCCGCAGCGCCCAGTCCGCGGGCGGAGGCTCGACGTCGTACACGTCGAGCGCGAGTGCGCCGAGCCGTCCCGAACGCAGGGCTTCCGGCAGCGGCGAGTAGTCGAGCAGGCCCCCGCGCGCGGTGTTGACCAGTACGGCGCCTTCGGGCAGGAGGGCCAGCTTGGCTGCATCGATCAGATGCCGGGTCTCCTCGGTGAGCCGGGCGTGCAGGCTCACCACGAAGCTGCGACGCAGCAGATCGTCCAGCTCGACGAGCTCCGCGCCGTCGGCGGCGATCTTGGCGGGGTCCGCGAACGGATCCGAGACCAGCACCTTCGCGCCGAACGCGATGAGCACCTTGGCCACCCGCGCGCCGATCGCGCCGTACCCCACCAGGCCGACGGTGGTGCCGTCGAGTTCGAGACCGGTCTGGTCGTAGGCGTAGTAGTCGCCGCGCCAGGTGCCGCCCAGCAGCTCGGCCGAGGACGTCGAGATCCGGCGCATCGCGGCCAGGATCATCCCCACCGCGAACTCGGCGGCGGCGCCGGCGTTCCGGCCGGGCGCGTACGTCACCGCGACACCCGCCTCGGTGGCCGCCGCGAGGTCCACGTTGACCGGGCCTCCCCGGCACACCGACACGAGTTTGAGGTCCGGCGCGGCGGCGAACACCTGTTTGGTGAAGGGCGCCATCTGGGTCACCGCGACCTCGGCTCCCGCCAAGGCCTCGATCACCTGCTCCTCGGTGCCGCTGGCCTCGTGCACGTTCGCGACCGGACCGAACGGCTCCACCGGCCACGGCAGCGTGAGTTCCGAGAACTCGTGCCCGGCGCCGATCTCGGCACGGACGGCGCCGGCCAGCAGGCCGGTGCCGACGAAATGGTCTCCCGCAGCGAGTATCCGCAACTCTGCGTCCTCTCTCCGTGCCCGCATCGGGCGCTTCTCAGTGTCTGTTGGTGAACCCGCCACCGCAATCGACGCCGGCTTCTGCCTGCCGATTCAGTGCGCTTGCTCGTATTCGGTGATGTGCGCGACCTTGCTCGCGCTGGCCGAGGCCGGGTCGAAGCGGTAGCCGACCCATTCGGCGACGATCTTCTTCGCCAGCTCCGGCCCGATCGCCCTGGCGCCGAAGGTGATCACCTGGCAGTCGTTCGACTTGACCGAACGCTCGGCGGAGTACGAGTCGTGCGCGACCGTGGCCCGCACCCCCGGGACCTTGTTCGCCGAGATGGCCATGCCGATCCCGGTCCCGCAGACCAGCACGCCGCGATCCGCCTCGCCTCGCGCGATCCTCTCCGCCGCCGCGAGGCCGAGCAGCGGATACGCCTTGTCGTCGGCGCCGTCGGCCACGCCGAGGTCGGTGACCTCGTCCACCCGGTCATCGGCGAGGAGCAAGTCACGCAGCTGATCCTTGAGGGCGACCCCGGCGTTGTCCGCCGCCACCACGATCCGCATTTCAGTCTTCCTTTCCCAGAGCCTGGCCGACCGCGGTGACGAGCAACGCGAACGAAGTGGCCCCTGGATCGGGATGCCCTTCGCTCCGCTTCGCCAACCGCGCCGCCCGCCCCTTGACGGGCAACAGGTCCGCCGTGGCCTCGGCCGCGCTCACCGCGACCTGCGCCGCTTTCTGCCAGGCCTGCGGGACGTCGGCGCCCGCCTCGGCCTGTTCGCGCAACGCCAGCCTGAACGGCTCGATGGCGTCGAGCATGGTCTTCTCGCCGGGCTCGGCCTTGCCCAGTTCGACGAACGCCGCCACGGCACCGTCGACGGCGTCCGCGAGGGCCGCCGTGGTCACCTCGCCCGGAGACCGGCCGCGCAGCCCCGCACCGGTCTCGGCGAGCAGGACCCCGTACAGCGCTCCGGACGCACCGCCCGCCGCGTCGGCGAACGCCGTCCCGGCGGCCAGGAGCGCGGTGGACAGCGAGTCTTCGTCACGCCGTCCGGCGGCCACCGCGGCCCGCATCCCCCTCGTCATGCCCAGCCCGTGGTCGCCGTCGGCCGCGACCGCGTCCAACCTGCCGAGTTCGGCCTCGTTGGCCTCGATATCGCGCAGGGCCGCCGTCAACGCCCGGTCCACGATGCCCTCGCCCGGCGCGATATCGGCCAGCAGCGAGTCCACTGTGGACTCCAGTGGCACCGGCGCCAGCGCGGCACCGGTGCTCCGGTAGCCAGGGGTGTCGCAAGGAGCCGCGTAGAGCTCGGCGAGTTCGTCGTCCAGCACCAGGATCGACAGCGAGACCCCGGCCATGTCGAGCGACGTGACGAATTCGCCGACCTCGGTGTGCAGCGGGCTGAGCCCCGCCGCGGCGAGCCGCTCGTGCACGCGGGTGTAGGTCGCGAACATCTCCTCGTACTTGGTGCGGCCGAGCCCGTTCAGCAGGACCACCACCCGGCCGTCGCCGGCGGGCAGCTCCGGGAGGAGGCCGTCGACCAGTTCGTCGGCCAGTTCCCGCGCGCTCAGCCTGCCGACCGTGCGCACGCCGGGCTCGCCGTGGATGCCGAGCCCCAGCTCCATCTCGCTCTCGCCGACGGTGAACAACGGCGCGGAAGCGCCGGGCAGGGTGCACCCGCCGAACGCGACGCCGAAGGTCCGGGTGTTCGCGTTCGCCTTCTCCGCCACCGCGTGCACGGCGGCCAGATCGTCACCGCGTTCGGCGGCGGCACCCGCGATCTTGAAGACCAGGAAGTCTCCGGCGACACCGCGGCGCTTTTCCGGCGCGTCGGCGGGACCGCTGGCGATGTCGTCGGTGACCAGGATCGTCCGGCTTTCGACGCCCTCGGCGGCCAGCCTGCGCGCGGCGAGCCCGAAATGCAGCACGTCGCCCTGGTAGTTGCCGTAACCGAAGAGCACGCCGGCGCCGCTCTCCGCGGCTCGCGCGGTGCGGTAGACCTGCTCGGCGCTCGGGCTGGTGAACACGTCGCCCACCACGGCCCCGTCGGCGAGACCGGGACCGACCAGCCCGGCGAACGCGGGATAGTGCCCGCAGCCGCCGCCGATCACCACCGCGACCTTGGGCGCGGACTCCTCCCGGCGCAGCACGCCGTAGGCATCGGGCACCTTGCGCACCGAACGCCCGTAGGCGGTGACGAACCCGTCCAGCCAGTCGCGTTTGAACGTCTCCGCGGTACCCAGGACCGTCATCGCCCGCTCGCTTCCGCGAATTCGCCGGACAGGTACGCGAGCAGCTTGCGCCGCACGTCGTCGTTGTTCTCCGCGACCTCGGCGGCCAGCTCCAGCGCGTCCGGCTTCGGCGGGTACACCGGGTTCGGCAGCGCGATCACGGTGAGCCCGGCCGCCGCGGCGGCGCGGATGCCGTTGCTGGAGTCTTCGACGCCGAGGCATTCCTCGCCGGACCGGCCCAGCCTGGCCGCGGCTTCGAGGTAGACGTCCGGGCTCGGCTTGCCCCTGGCGACCTCGGCACTGGACACGGTCGCGGAGAACTCGCCGGTGAGCCCGTGCTTGCCGAGTACCGCGTCGATCACCCGGCGGGCGGCCGACGACGCCAGCGCGACCGGCACCTTCGCGCTCACCTCGCGGACCATCTCCCCGGCGCCCGGCAGCAAGGGCGCCTCCCCCGCCTCGATCGCGGCGATCATGCCGTCCACCACGGCCCGCTCGACCTCGGCCGCGCTTTCCGGGGTGCCGGACCGCTTCGCGAGGTACGTGGCCCATTCGGGCGCGCTCATCCCCTGCACGGACGCGGTGTCCTCAGCCGTCCATTCGGTGCGGTGCCGGGCGGCGTACGCCACCCAGTTCTCCTCCCAAAGGTGTTCACTGTCGACGAGGACACCGTCCAGGTCGAACACCACCGCGGCGAGTGCCATCCGGCATCTCCTTTCACATCGATGCTGTTAAGTTAACATCGATGATGTGATCTGGACAAGCCCCGAGGAGGGATCCCGTGGTCGCACGGTTGTTATTGGCACGGCACGGCCAGACCGAATGGCACGCCGAGAACCGGTACGCGGGCAGCAGCGACGTCGCGCTGACCGAGGAAGGGTTGCGCCAGGCGGACGAACTCGCCGGTTTCGCCGCCGCGATCGAGCCGTCGGCCGTCTTCTGCTCGCCACAGAGCCGGGCCCGTCGCACGGCGGAACCTTCGGCCGAGGCACTGGGTCTGCCCTTGCGAGTGGTCGACGGCCTGCGTGAAGTCCATTTCGGACTGATGGAAGGGCGCACCAGGGACGAGCTGGCGGCGTCGGATCCCGAGGCGGTCGCGCGATTTCTCGCCGATCCCGTGACCGGCGCCTTCCCGGGTTCGGAGCCTCCAGCGGAGGCCGCCGCCCGCGGAGCCGCGGCTTTGCGCGGGATCGCCGCCGAGGTCCCGGGCGAGACGGTGCTGGTCGTCGCGCACAACACGCTGATCAGGCTGACCCTGTGCGCGCTGCTCGGCATCCCGCTCGAGACCTACCGCACAGTGTTCCCGCGACTGGACAACGCGGCCGTCACCGAGATCGCGATCGACGGCACGCGCACCGGCCTGCTGCGCCTCAACCAGCCGGCGCGCACGCGATACTGAACGGTATGAGCGATGAGAAGACGGCCGGTGCGAGCGCACACTCTCGTAACACGCGTCAGCAGCTGATCACCGAACACGTCTTCACGACCGGCTCCGCGAGCATCGCCGAACTGGTGGAACTCACCGGCGTCAGCACCATGACCGTGCACCGCGACGTCGACGAACTGGCCCGGCGCGGCCTGCTCCGGAAGTACCGGGGCGGCGTGTCGGCCATGCCGTCGACCGTCTTCGAAAGCAACGCCGACTACCGGATGAACGTGCATTCGGAGGAGAAGATGGCCATCGCCGCGCACGCGCTCGCCCGCGTCGAACCGGGGATGTCGATCCTGCTCGACGACTCCACGAGCGCGCTCGCGCTGGCGAAGATGCTGCACCGGGTCACCCCGCTGACCGTCGCGACGAACTACCTCGGCGCCATCGAACTGCTCAAAGGCGTCCCCGACCTGCGGCTCATCTGCATCGGCGGCGACTATTCGGCGACCCACGACTCGTTCCTCGGCATGCAGAGCCTGGAGGCGATCGAGCGGATCAACGTCGACGCGACCTTCGTCTCGACCTCGGCGATGAACACGCGGATGACGTTCCACCAGGAGCCGGAGATCGTGATGCTGAAACGCGCGATGCTGGCCAGCGCCCGGACGAAGGTGCTGCTGATGGACCACAGCAAGACCGAACGCGCGGCACTGCACCGGCTGGTGCCGCTGAGCGACTTCGATGTGCTGATCGTCGACGACGGAGTGGAGGAGCATCTGGCCGAGGAGATGCGGAGCCAGGTGGAAGTGGACATCGCGGAGCTCTGAGGCGTTCGGCGGGACCTGAAGTATGTGAAGGCCTCTTTCCCTCGGCTCAGCCGAGGAAACGCGACCTTCACACCTTCCCCCGGAGTACATGCAGTTCACAAAGTGGAGAACCTCGACGGCTGCCACGACCCCCTGTACCGATGCCGACGTTTCGCGTGACTGGACGGACGACACGCGTGATCCGGCGGACGACTCGCGTGCCTGGATGGACGTGAAGGCCCCCTTCCCTCGGCTGAGCCGAGGGAAGGGGCCTTCACGCGCCACCACCCAGCCCGCCCGGGCGCGCGAGGCTAACACGAAAATCGACCGATGTAACATCTTGAAAGTTAAGTTAACACGATCCATGATAAGCTGAACACGACGTCATGGAGGCGTGCATGAACCAGGTAACATCGCCGTTATCGCGACCCGAGAGCGGGTTCGCCCGTGTCCTGAACCGCTGGGGCCTGCCCGCCCCGCTGTTCCTCGGCTACGCCGGGCTGCTGCTGTTCATGATCGGCGACGGGGTCGAGTCGGGCTTCATCGCGCCGTTCATGGCGGACAACGGCGCGGGCACCGAGATCAAGGCCTCGTACGTGATCACCGTGTACGGCGTCGCCGTGATGCTGGCGTCGTGGTTGTCGGGCGCGCTGTCGGATCTGTGGGGGCCGCGGCGCGTGATGATGATCGGCCTGGCCATCTGGCTGGTGTTCGACGTGCTGTTCCTCGCGGTCGCGGTCTCCGGTGAGAGCTACCCGCTGATGCTGGTGTTCTACGGTCTCCGCGGTTTCGGCTATCCGATGTTCGCGTTCGGTTTCCTGGTCTGGATCACCGCGGTGGCGCCGGTCGCCAGGCTCGGCGCGGCCGTCGGCTGGTTCTACTTCGCGTTCACCGGCGGGCTTCCGACGCTGGGCGCGCTGGTCGCGAGCTTCACGAACCCGGTGCTGGGCCAGTACGGCACGCTCTGGTTGTCGGTGGCGCTGCTGGGGCTCGGCGGCGTGCTGGCGATCTTCGGTGTCCGGCAGCGGACGGGGTACACGCGGCTCGCGCCGCCGGACGTGAAACCGGTGCAGAGCCTGGTGTCCAGCGTGTCGATCGCGTGGAAGAAGCCCCGCGTCGGCGTCGGGATGCTCGTCCGCGTCATCAACACCGCGCCCGAGTTCGGGATGCTGGTGTTCTTCCCGACGATCTTCATCGAGGACATCGGGTTCGGGGAGAGCCGCTGGCTCCTCCTGGTCTCGGTCATCTACGGGACGAACATCTTCTTCAACCTGATCTTCGGCGTGCTGAGCGACCGGATCGGCTGGCGCACCACGATCTTCTGGTTCGGCGCGATCGGCTGCGCGATCTCGATCCTGTTGCTGTACTTCGTCCCGATCGCCATGGGCGCCGAGTACTACTGGCTCGCGCTGCTCGTCGGCGCGCTGTACGGCGCCACGCTCGCCGGGTTCGTGCCGATCTCGGCACTGCTCCCCTCCCTCGCCCCGGAGAACAAGGGCGGTGCGATGGCGCTGCTGAACCTGGGCGCGGGCGCGGCGGCGTTCGTCGGGCCGGCGATCGTCAGCCTGTTCCTCGGCCCGCTGGGCGCGGCCGGAGTGGTGATCGTCTTCGCCGCCCTGTACCTGGTCGCGGCGGTCATGGTGCGCTACCTGAAATTGCCCGAGGAGACGGCGAAGGCGATCGAAGAGGACAAGAGTCTGCAAGAAGTCGGAGAGAAGGTCGTCACCACGTGAACCAACCCGTCACGATCGGCATCGACGTCGCCACCGCGGGGGTCCGTGCCCTCGCGGTGGGCGGCGGCACCGTCCTCGCTTCGGCCGCCGCGCCGCTGCCCGCACCGGTCCGCGACGGCCGTGGGCGCAGCGAGCAGGACGCCCGGTCCTGGTGGCCCGCGGTGAAGGCGGTGCTGGCGAAGGTCACCGGCGAGCTGCCGGGCAGGGGCGGCGAGGTCGCCGCCGTGGCCGTCGCCGCGACGTCGGGGACGATCGTCGGGGTCGGCGCCTCGGGCGAACCGGTCACACCCGCGCTGATGTACGACGACAGGCGTGGCGCGGAGCTCAACCGCGACGCCACCGAACTCGGCGCGGATCGCTGGCGGCGGCTCGGTTTCGGCGTGTCCGCCACGGCCGCGCTCGGTCGCATCGCCTGGCTGGCCGGGCACGTCCCCGGCGTCGCCGGGATCCGGCACACGCCCGAGCTGATCGCGGCCGAACTCACCGGCGGGCCGGTGGCGGCCGACTGGTCGCATGCGCTGAAAAGCGGCTACGACCCGCTCGCCCTCGAATGGCCGGGCGAGGTGTTCGATGCCTTGGGAGTACCGGAGAGCCTCCTGCCCTCGGTGGTCGCACCGGCCACCGTGCTGGGCGAGGTGGCCCGTCCGGTCGCCGGGCTTCCGGCAGGCTGCCGGGTCGTGGCCGGGATGACCGACGGCTGCGCGGGCCAGCTCGCGGCCGGGGCGGTCACCCCCGGGAGTTTCGTCGGCATCCTCGGCACGACCTATGTGCTCAAGGGAGTCACCGAAGAACTGGTGCCGGATCCGACCGGGGCGATGTACAGCCACCGTCATCCGGACGGCTGGTGGCTCCCGGGAGGCGCGTCGAACACCGGCGGCGAGGCCGTCGCCGGGCAGGAGCGCCTTCCCGAACTCGACGAGGCGGCGGCCGCCCGGGGCCCGGCCAAGATCGTCGCGTACCCGTTGCGGCGTAAGGGCGAACGCTTCCCGTTCGCCAGCGCGGACGCCGAAGGCTTCGTGTCCGGCGAAGCCGACGAGGTCGAGCTGCACCGGGCCAGGCTGGAGGGAGTCGCGTTCCTCGAGCGGCTGGCGTTGGACCACCTCCGCCGCCTCGGCGTCACGATCACCGATCCGCTGCTGGCGGCGGGCGGCGGCAGCAAGAGTCCTTTGTGGACTCGGATCCGGGCGACCGTCACCGGCCTCGGCCTGCGGGTGTCGCCACAGGCCGAAACGGGGTACGGCGCCGCGCTGCTCGCCGCGGCGGGAGTCCTGCCGGGCGGGCTCGCGGAGGCGTCCGGAGGGCTCGGCAAGGGAGTACTGGTCGAACCCGACGAGCGCGAAAGCGCCGCGCTCGCCGAGTCGTACCGGCGGTTCTGCACCGAGCTGCACACCCGGGGCTGGATCGACGACGAACTGTTCGCCGTCGCCCAGCGGTGAGAGATCAGGAAGGGCGTGGGCCGTTGGTCTTGTCAGGCGCCGGCTTCGGTGCGGGCTTGGGCGCCTCGGCGGCGTCAGGGGCGGGAGACAGCAGCCGGATGGCCTCCTGGACGGCGACGTCCGTGGCGGAAAGCCGGTCGGCGACCTTCGACCGGAGTTCCAGCGCGAGCTTCCTCGCCTGCTGAGCTTCGGCTTGCTGGGTCTTCGCGTCGGCGAGGGCCTCCGCGACCTGCTCCTGCTTCGCGGCGATGTCCTCCGCCGAAGCCTTCTCCGCCTTGGCGATCTTCTCCGCCGAGATCCGTTCGGCTTCGGCACGCTTGGCCGCGGACACCCGGTCGGCTTCCGCGATCTTGTCCGCGGACGCCTTCTCCGCCTCCGCGCGGCGAGCGGCCGATGCCTCCTCGGCCTTCTTGTCCGCCGCGGCGCGGGTCCGGACGCTCTCCATGTCCAGTTCCTTGCGCTTCTGCGCCGCCTCGGAGTTCAGCCGTTCGATCTCGGCCTTGGCGTCCGCGAGCAGTTTCTCCCGCTCCGCCTGCGCGTCCTTGGCCGCCTTGTCGATCGCACGCTGGGTTTCGTGGGCGTACTTGTCGGCTTCGGCCCGTGTCGACTTGGCGTCCGCTTCGGCGGCGGCCTTGAGGTCGGCGATCTCCTCCTCGGCGAGCTGCATCATCATGCGGACGCGTTCGGCCATCGCGCCGGCGCCGGACGGGCTCGAACTCATCCGCACGAGGGCGGCCTTGGTCTCGTCCAGTTCCTTCTGGGCGTGGCCGAGCGCCTTGGTGAGCTCACCGGCGGTCGCCACGGCCTCGTCGCGGCTGCGTGAGGCCTGCTTGATTTCGGCCGCCAGCTCGGCGAGACGCTCGTCGACCTGACGCTTGTCGTAACCGCGGACAGCGCCCGCGAACTGGGACGATTTCGCTGAGGGCGCCTGAGGCGCCGTCTTCTCAGGAGCGACCATGGCGGCCACCTTAATGAGCGGGGACCCGTGCGGCAGTACCGCCAAACGGCTGCACTCGGCGTGCGGCAGGGCGATCACATGGCATCCTGCTTTGTTGACGGCTCGTAAGCAGGGGAGGCCTGGTTGGACATCTCGGCGATCCTCGAAGACATCCGCGAGCACTGGCACGTCTACGCCACGATGCCCTTCATCGCCGCGCTGATCGGGTACATCACGAAACGCGTCGCCATCGAGATGATGTTCCGGCCGCTGGAGTTCGTCGGGATCAAACCCTTCCTCGGCTGGCAGGGGGTCATCCCGGCCAACTCGCGCCGGATGGCGACCACCGCCGTCGACCTGCTGACCAAGAACCTCGTCGATCCGCAGGAGATCTTCTCCCGGCTCGATCCCGAGGAGGTGGTCAAGGAACTCGAGGAGCCGCTCCTCAAGGCCGTCGAAGACGTCACCCGCGAGGTCATGGAGCAGTACCAGCCCAGGCTGTGGGAACTGCTGCCGACCCGGGCGCAGCGCATGCTGGTCGACCAGGTGCGGGCGCAGGCGCCGAAGGTCGTCGCGAGGCTGATGCGCGAGGTGTCGACGAACATCGACGAGGTCCTCGACGTCAACGAGATGCTGATCAACGCGATGGTCCGCGACAAATCGCTGACCTGCCGCCTGATCAAGGAGGTCGCGACCCCGGAGCTCCGGTTCATCGCCCGGTCCGGTATCTGGTTCGGGTTCGTCATCGGCCTGGTCCAGTTCGTCGTGTGGGCGCTGACGAAGCAGCCGTTGATCATGCCGATCTTCGGGTTCGTCACGGGCTTCGTCACGGACTGGCTGGCCCTGAAGATGATCTTCTACCCGCGCGAGCCGCGCCGGTTCCTGTTCTTCAGCTGGCAGGGCATGTTCCAGAAACGCCGCCAGGCGGTCGCCAAGGACTACGGCGCGCTGATCGCGGACGAGGTGCTCACCGTGCGGAACGTGATGGAGGCCGTGCTCACCGGGCCCAAGTCGGACAAGCTGTTCGCGATGATCACCCGCGAGGTGCAGCGCACCATCGACGCGCAGGCGAGCATCGCGAAACCCTTGGTGGCGCTCACCGTCGGCGGGGTCCAGTACCAGGAGATGAAGAAGGCCGCGGCGGAGAAGGCCATCGCGTATCTCCCCGAAACGGTGAAACACGTGGAGAGCTACGCCACTGACGCGCTCGACGTCCGCAACACCATCGTCACGAAGATGCAGCAGCTGACCCCGCTCGAGTTCGAGGGGATCCTCCGTCCCGCCTTCCAGCAGGACGAATGGAAACTGATCGCGGTCGGCGCGGTGATCGGCGGGCTCGTGGGTGAACTTCAGGTCCTGCTACTCCTCCATTGAGGACAGGCGGCTAGGTTGCCCCTCAAGCGCGACGCGGGAGGGGCTGGAAAGTGGACGCCGTCATCGCCGATCTCGGCGAGCACTGGCCGGTGTACGTCAGCATGCCGTTCATCGCCGCGCTGATCGGCTACGTCACCAAACGCGTCGCCATCGAGATGATGTTCAAGCCGGTGGAATTCGTCGGCGTGAAGCCGTTCCTCGGCTGGCAGGGGGTGCTGCCCGCGAACGCCGAGCGCATGGCCGCGACCGCCACCGAAATGCTGACGACCAACCTCGTCGACCCGAAGGAGATCTTCGCCAGGCTCGACCCGGCGCAGGTGGCGAAGGAGATCGAGCAGCCGCTCCTGCGGATCGTCGAGGACGTCACCCGCGAGGTGATGGAGCAGTACCAGCCAAGGCTCTGGGAAGTACTCCCGAACACCGCCCAGCAGTTGCTGCTCAAACGGGTGCAGGCCGAGGCGCCGCGCGCGATCACGAAGATCATGGGCGAGATCGCGGAGAACATCGAGGACGTACTCGACCTCAAGCACATGGTCGTGACGAACCTGGTGCGCGACAAGGCCTTGCTGAACCGGCTGATCCGCGACATCTCACGGCCGGAGATGCGGTTCATCGCGCGGTCGGGGATCGTGTTCGGGTTCTCGCTCGGTTGTGTGCAGCTGCTGGTGTGGGCGCTGACGAAGTCGCCGATCGTGCTGCCGCTGTTCGGGATCGGCATCGGCTGGTTCACCGACTGGATCGCCCTGAAGATGATCTTCCTGCCGCGGGAGCCGAAGCGGTTCTTCGGCTTCTACACCTGGCAAGGCGTCTTCCAGAAGCGCAAGGACCAGGTCTCCGCCGACTACGGCGACATGATCGCGCGCGAGATCATCACCATCCCCAACCTGCTCGAAGCCGTGCTGAGCGGGCCGAAGTCGGACAAGCTGTTCACGATGATCACCCGCGAGGTGCAGCGGACGATCGACGCACAGGCGAGCGTCGTGAAGCCGTTCGTCGCGCTGGCCGTCGGGAGCAGGCGGTTCCAGGAGATGAAGCGGACGGCGGCGGCGAAGGCGGCGGCACGGATCCCGGAGACGATCCGCCACGCCGAGAGCTACGCGGTCAACGCGCTCGACGTCCGGAACACCATTGTGGACAGAATGCGGCGGCTGAACCCGCTCGAATTCGAGCAGCTGCTGCGCCCGGCGTTCCGGCAGGACGAGTGGAAGCTGATCGCCGTCGGCGCGGTGATCGGGGGCCTTGTCGGTGAACTTCAGGTGCTTCTGCTGCTTCACTGACGGCCACCCGATACCGTTTCCCCCTTCCCTGAGCGAAGCGAGGAGGTCGAGTGGACGCCGTCCTGGACGACCTCGCGCGGCACTGGTGGCTGTACGCCGCGATCCCGTTCGTCGCCGCGCTGATCGGCTACGTCACCAAACGCGTCGCCATCGAGATGATGTTCAAACCGCTCGAGTTCGTCGGGATCAAACCGTTCCTCGGCTGGCAGGGCGTGGTGCCCAAACACGGCGGGCGGATGGCCGCCGTCGCGACCGAGCTGCTGACGTCGAACCTGCTGGACGTCAAGGAGGTCTTCCGGCGGATCGACCCGGCGATCATCACGCGCGAGATCGAGCAGCCGCTGCTGCGGGCCGTGGACGAGGTCGCCCGCGAAGTGCTCGAAAAGCACCATCCCAGGCTTTGGGAGGTCATGCCGACGATGGCGCAGGAGCTGCTGATCAAGCAGGTCCAGGCGTCGACGCCGCGGCTGGTGCGCGAGTTCATGGCGGAGATGACCGAGAACCTCGACGAGGTGCTCGACTTCCAGCACATGACCGTGCAGCGCCTCACCAGGGACAAGAAGCTGCTCGTCCGGCTGATCCGCGAGACGTCGCGGCCGGAGATGGCGTTCATCGCGCGCACGGGGATCTACTTCGGCTTCGGGCTCGGGATCGTGCAGGCGTTCGTCTGGGCGCTGACGAAGGAGCCGTGGGTGCTGCCGATCTTCGGCGGGTGCATCGGGCTGTTCACCGACTGGCTCGCGATCAAGCTGATCTTCGTGCCGCGTGAGCCGGTGCGGTTCGGCCGGGTGATCCTGCAGGGCAAGTTCCAGCGGCGGCGGGCCGAGGTCGCGCATCAGTACGGCGAGATGATCGCGAACGAGATCCTCACCGTGCCGAACCTGCTCGACGCCGTCCTGCGGGGGCCGCGATCGGATCGGCTGTACGCGCTGGTCGAGCGGCTCGTGGCGCGGGCCGTCGACGAACAGGCGAGCGTCGCGAAACCGGTGGTCGCGATGGCCGTCGGCGGGCAGCGGCTGCAGGAGATCAAACAGGCGGCCGCGCGGAAGGCGCTGGAGCGGCTGCCGCCGACGATCCGCCACGCCGAGGGCTACCTGACCGAGGCGATGGACGTCGCGAAGATCGTGGAGCGGCGGATGCTCGGGCTGACGCCGCTGGAGTTCGAGGGGCTGCTGAGGCCGGCGTTCCGGCAGGACGAGTGGAAGCTCATCGCGGTGGGCGGGGTCATCGGTTTCGTGGTCGGTGAGCTGCAGGTCCTCCTGATGCTCCACTGACGCCGGATCGCGATTAGCCCGCTAAACGCAGGTCCGCGCGCACCTGCGTTTAGCGGGCTAAACGCGATTTGGGCGTGAGCACCCGATCCGCTAGGGCACGGCGGGCTGCGCCACTGCCGTCGGCTCGACGCGGACCCGCGACGAGCGCCCGCGCAGCCACGCGATGAGACGGCAGACGAGGTAGATCACGAACGAGATCGTCGTGACGAAGGCGCTCACCGGCTTCCCCGGCGCCAGCGAAAGGATGATCCCGCCGAGCGCGGCGATCTCCGCGAACACGATCGACAGCACGGTCGCCTTCCACGGGCTCGCCGTGACCCGCGCGGCCGCCGCTGCCGGGGTGACCATCAGCGAGACCACCAGCAGCGCGCCGACGATCTGCACGCCGAGCGCGCTCGAGATCCCGACCAGCACCGCGAAGATCAGCGACAGCAGCCGCACCGGCACGCCGCGCGCGGTCGCGACCGCCGGGTCGACCGTGGCGAACAGCAACGGCCGGTAGATCACCGCGAGCACCACAAGCACGACGACAGAGGCGCCGACGAGCAGGTTCAGGTTGGTCGAGTCGATGGTGATGATCTGCCCGACCAGGATGCCGAACTTGTTGGCGCTGCGGCCTTCGTAGAACGACAGCAGCAGCACGCCCATGCCGAGGCCGAAGGCGAGGATCACGCCGATCACGGAGTCGCGTTCGGACTCGCGGCCGCCGAGGAGCCCGATCAGCAGGGCGGCGATGACCGCGCCCGCGAGGCCGCCGAGTTCGACGCCGACCCCCAGCAGCAGCGCGCCGGCAGCACCGGTGAAGGCCAGTTCGGCGGTGCCGTGCACGGCGAACGACATCCGCCGCATGACCACCAGCGGGCCGAGCACCCCGGCGACCAGGCCGAGGACGGCGGCCGCGAGCAACGCCGTCTGAACGAAATCGAGACCGAGGAGTTCGCCGGTCAGGGCGAAGTCGAACATCTTGTCCACGGTGCTAGCTGGCCTGTTCGTCGATGTGGTGGGGTTCGTCCTCGCACAGCGCGCTCTGCGCACCGGCGACGTGGATCTGCCCGCCGACCTTCAGCACCTCGATGCGGGTGCCGTACAGCTCCGACAGGGTCTCCGAGTTCATCACCTCGTCCGGTTTGCCGACCCGGAACTGGCCGTTCACCAGATACAGCACCCGGTCCACATAGGACAGGATCGGGTTGATCTCGTGGGTAACGAACAGGACGGCCGTCCCGGCGGAGCGCCGCCGCTCGTCGATCAGTTCGCTGACCGCGCGCTGGTGCGCGAGGTCGAGGGAGAGCAGCGGCTCGTCGCAGAGCAGGACCTCGGGGTCGCCGACCAGGGATTGAGCGACGCGCAGCCGCTGCTGCTCGCCACCGGAAAGCCGGCCGACCGGCTGCTTCGCGTACGCCTGCGCGCCGACGGACTCGATCGCCCGCGACACCAGCTGACGCCGCTTCGAGATCCCGAAGAGCCCAGTGCCCCACCGGTGCCCGTCCAGGCCGAGGCCGACCAGATCCACCCCGCGCATCGTCAGGCCCTCGTCGAGGGCGCGCTGCTGCGGGATGTAGCCGATCCGCCGGTTGGTCCCGCCGGGGCGCCGCCCCGCGATCTCGACCGTGCCCTCGGGCAGCCCCTGCTGGCCGAGCAGCACCTTGAGCAGGCTGCTCTTCCCGGAGCCGTTCGGCCCGAGGATGGCGAGGAACTCGCCGGGCTCGACGTCGAGGTCGAGCCCGGACCAGAGGGTCCTGGTGCCGAACGCGAGGCTCGCCCCGCGGACACGGACCGCGGGGCGAGCTTCGGCGGGAACAGAGGTCACTACTTCAGTGCTCCGGCCAGCGCGTCCACTTCCTTGGTCATCCATGCAATGTAGTCGGTCACACCCTGGGGCAGCGTTTCGGTGACGTCGACGACCGCGATACCGGCGTTCTTGGCGTCGCCGACGACCTGCTGGGTGACCGGGGTGGTGGTCTGCGCGTTGTTGACCAGCGCCTTGACCTGCTTGCCGGAGATCAGCTGCTTGACCTCGTTGAGCGCGGCGGCGGGCACGTCCTGCTCCGCTTCCACGGCCTCGGCGAAGGCCGGAGGCGTCGCGTCGGTGACCTTCGCGCTGTCGAGCAGGTAGTGCGCGACGGGCTCGGTCGCGACGACCTTCGCGCCCGAGGCGCCCAGGCCCGAGACCTTCTTCAGGAGCTCCTGGGTCTTGCCCTTGAACGCGGTCGCGTTGGCGGTGAAGGCGTCCTTCGAGGCGGGCTGGATCTCGCCGAGCTTCGCGGCGACCTGGTCGGCGACCTTCTCGACGCCCGGCAGGCTGTACCAGACGTGCTCGTTCTCGTTGCCGGTCGCGGCGATGTCGACGGCGACCAGTTTCTGCGCACCGGTGGCCTGGTCGGCCAGCTTGGAGAAGAAGTCGTCGTAGCCGCCGCCGTTGGACAGCGTCAGCTTCGCGTTCTTCGCGGCGACGGCGTCGCTCGCGGTGGTCTCGTACGAGTGCGGGTCGGCCGAGGGGTCGTGGATGATCGAGGTGACCTCGACCTTGTCCCCGCCGACGGCGGTCACGACGCTGCCCCAGACGTCGGTCGAGGCGACGACCTTGATCTTCTCGCCGCCGCCCGGGTTCGCGGCGGACGCGTTCTGCGAACCGGTGCCCGTCGACGCCTTGTCGCTCGACGCGCAGGCCGTCGCGCCGAGCGCGAGGACGGCCAGGGCCGACACGGCCGCGAAAACACTCTTGGTACGGCGGGAATTCATTTACTGCACTCCTGCGGATGCCCTGGCCAGGTGTCCCCAATGCCGGGTAATGGAAACCGTTGTCAGATTCAACTGTACCCCATCCGGATGACGACGCCTCCGGTCCTGGTCCGAGCTGTACCCAGGGTCACTCTGAATCGAGACCTGCCACACGTCGGGTGATGCTTCTGCAAAACGTTCTGAACCGTTACGGTTTGCGGATGGGCCGTCCTATCCGCACCAGGAGGCAGGCGACACTGGCGTCGTTGGCCGCAGAGCTCGGTGTGTCGAGGACCACCGTCTCGAACGCCTACAACCGACCGGACCAGTTGTCCCCTGAGCTGCGCCGTCGCGTCCTCGAGACCGCACGCCGCCTCGGCTACCCGGGCCCGGACCCGGTGGCCCGTTCACTGCGGACGCGCAAAGCCGGCGCTGTCGGTCTTTTGCTCACCGAGAACCTCTCCTACGCCTTCCGCGACCCCGCCGCCGTCGGCGTGCTCGAAGGGCTCGCGCTGGCCTGCGAGGACGCGGGCGTCGGCCTGCACCTGGTCCCGGCGAGCCCGGGCAGGGAGGACGTCGCGGCCGTGCACCGCGCCGGCGTCGACGGTTTCGTCGTCTACTCGGTGCCCGACGACGACCCGCATCTCGGCGCCGTGCTGGAACGCCCGGTGCCGACGGTGATCGTCGACCAGCCCCGCGTCGACGGCGTCGACCGGGTCGGCCCGGACGACGCGGCCGCGGTCACCGCCATGGCCGAACACCTCATCTCCCTCGGCCACCGGCAGATCGGCGTGCTGTGCATGCGGCTGGCCCGCGAGCGCAACGACGACTTCGTCTCCATCCAGCGGCAGAGCGCCGCGCACTTCCACGTCCAGCGCATCCGCCTGGAGGCGCTGGCCGCCGCGTTCTCGGCGGCCGGGGTCGACTGGGCGACGGTGCCGGTGGTCGAGCGCTTCGACCACACGGTGGACGACGGCGCGTCGGCCGCGCGTCAGCTGCTCGACGCGTATCCGCAGGTCACCGCGGTGATCTGCACCTCGGACATCCTCGCCCTCGGCGCGCTGGCCGAGGCGGAGCGCCGGGGCCTGCGCGTGCCGCAGGATCTGACGGTCACCGGATTCGACGGCATCACCGAGGCCGAACGCTCCGGGCTCACCACGGTCCACCAGCCGGTGCTCGAAAAGGGCAAGGCGGCGGGCAAGCTGCTGCTCAGCTCGGCCGACCGGGTCGGGCCGAAGGTGATCACCCTGCACACGGAACTGCGGGTCGGCCGCACCTCGGCGCCGCCACGAACGGCCGAAGAACGCTGGTTCGGGCCGTGATCTGCGCCCGCTCACGTTGCTCTCCCCCGGTGTGTCGGTTCCAATGAACGTGTGACCTCAATCGACGTACTGCTCAAGCGCAACCAGGAGCTGGGTGATGTCACTCCTGGTGACCGCTCGTCTCCGAGGCCATCACTCCAGGTGGCGATCCTGACCTGCATGGACGCCCGTATCCGGGTGTTCGAGATCTTCGGCCTGATCCAGGGCGAATCCCACATCCTCCGCAACGCGGGCGGGGTCGTCACCGACGACATGATCCGCTCGCTCGCGCTCAGCCAGCGGAAGCTCGGCACGCGCGAGGTGCTGATCGTGCAGCACACCGACTGCGGCCTTTCCATGGTCACCGAAGACGACTTCAAGGACGAACTCGAAGCCGCCAGCGGACTGCGCCCGACGTGGTCGGTCGAGGCGTTCCGGGAGGTGGAGGACAGCGTGCGCCGGTCGGTGCAGCGTGTCCGGCGCAGCGACTTCCTCCCGCACACCGACAACGTGCGCGGGTTCGTCTACGACGTGAAGCTGGGCCGCCTGACCGAGGTCGCGTAAGGGTTTTAAGCTGGCCCGGTGGGCGTCGACGCGGATGTGCTGACCGGGTGGTTCGACGAGGTGGGGCGCGACCTCCCTTGGCGTGAGCCGGAATGCACCGCCTGGGGTGTACTCGTCAGCGAGATCATGTTGCAGCAGACCCCGGTCGCGCGCGTGCAGCCGATCTGGCTCGAATGGATGGCGCGCTGGCCGGTGCCGTCGGCGCTGGCGGCGTCGTCGCAGGGCGAGGTCGTGCGCGCCTGGGGGAAACTCGGCTACCCGCGGCGAGCGTTGCGGCTACACGCCGCGGCGGCCGTCATCGCCGCCGAACACGGCGACGTCGTTCCGTCCGATGTGGACACTCTGCTCGCGTTGCCGGGTATCGGCGCGTACACCGCGCGCGCCGTCGCGGCCTTCGCCTACGGCAAGCGGGCGCCGGTGGTGGACACGAACGTCCGGCGCGTGGTGGCCAGGGCGGTGCACGGCGCGGGTGACGCCGGACCGCCCTCGAACACCCGCGACATGGCCGACGTCGAGGCGCTGCTGCCGCCGGAAGACGCGCCCGCCGCGAAACTTTCGGCCGCGCTGATGGAACTCGGCGCGCTCGTCTGCATCGCGCGTTCGCCGCGCTGCGCGGACTGCCCGATCTACGACGACTGCGCGTGGCAGCACGCGGGAAGGCCCGCGTACGCCGGGCCCGCGAAGCAGGTCCAGAAGTTCGCCGGCACCGACCGTCAGGTGCGCGGGCTACTGCTCGACGTGCTGCGCGGCAGCGAAGGCCCGGTGGAGAAGGCGCGGCTCGACCTCGTCTGGCACGAATCCGGCCAGCGCGACCGTTGCCTCGACTCCCTGCTGGTGGACGGACTGCTCGAACAGACCGGGGACGGCCTGTTCGCACTCCCTGGCGAACACTAACGCATTACGACAAAAGTTGGTCAATGGTTGTCATCGGCGCGATGGCGGGTTAGTTTTCCGGCCAACGCGCATGATGGGAGTTACGCCCGTGGCCGACTTCGACCGACGTACCGCGCTCAAGGGCGGCCTGACGGCAAGCGCCGTCGGGCTACTGGGGACAGCAACGATTTCCGCCGCCGACGCGGCGTCCGGGGTGACAGAACCCAAGATCCACGGAACGGCCGCGTGGAACGCGCGGCCGCCGAGCGGGACGATCGAGGTGCAGAACCACAAGCCGACGTACATCGTCGTGCACCACACGGTCGAACCGGGGAACGTCACCGACTACAGCCTCGAACACGCCTTCTGGGCATCCCGGGCGATCCAGAACTTCCACATGGACACCCGTGGCTGGATCGACACCGGCCAGCAGTTCACGAACAGCCGCGGCGGGCACATCACCGAAGGGCGGCACCGCAGCCTGGAGATCCTGCGCGGCGGCACCCGGCACGTGCTGGGCGCGAACGTGGGCAACAACAACAGCACCTGCATCGGGATCGAGAACGAAGGCCTCTACAGCACAGAGGACGTCACGCCCGCGCTCTGGGACTCGCTGGTGAAGCTGGTCGCGTACATGGCTTCGCAGTACGGGATCTCGCCGGAATTCATCAAGGGGCACCGCGACTTCAACTCCACCGAATGCCCGGGCACCGTGCTGTACAACCGGCTTCCGGAGCTGCGCGCCGAGGTCGGGAAGCTGCTGGGCTCCTCGTCGCCGAGGGTGGACCTGCCGGAGTGGCCGCTGCTCAAACCCGGCGACAGCGGGCCGCGGGTGCGGATGGCGCAGGAACTCCTGCGGGCACGCGGTTTCGCCGTTCCCACCGATGGCCTTTTCGGACAGTCCACAAAGGACGCGGTCGCCGCGGTGGCGGCACGGCACGGGCTGGAGCGCGACGCCTGCGGCGCGACGGCGGTGACCGACGAGACCGGCTTCCTCGGCTCCGACGTCTGGCCCCTCATCGTCGGCTCCGGCACCGATCTCCGGGCACTGAAAGCACAACTCAACGGATGACGTCGGAGAGAAAGGCTTCCACGGCGCCGAGGTAGGTTTCCGGCGCTTCGTCGTGCACCACGTGCCCGGCGCCTTGGACGACGATGTGCCGTCCGAGGCCGCTGGGCACGCGTGCGGCCAGCTCGGCCTGCTGCCCGGCCGGCATCGCGGTCCGTTCGCCTTCGATCGCGAGCAACGGGCATTTCACGCGTTCGACGAACTCCCAGAAGTCGCGCCTGCCCCATTCGGCCGCGATCTCGTACAGGTCCGGGAGCGAGGCGATCAGGTGGTAGCCGTCTTCGCGTTCCTCGACGCATTCGATGAAGTAGTCGCCGGTGTCGCCGAAGAACTCGCGCACGTGGGCCAGTGAACGGAACGGGACCGGCCACGATTCGAAGTACCCGCGCCAGGTGTCCACGGTCCGGCCGCGCTGGTCCGGGGCGAAGTCCTCGCAGACCACGGCGCGGACGAGATCGGGATGGGTGGCCGCGGTGACCCAGGCGTGCAGGCCGCCCATCGAATGTCCGATCAGGACCGCGGGCTCGTCGAAGGTCCGCAGCACCGCGGCGACGTCGTCGGCGAACCGCTCGGTGCGCCAGGGCCCGCCGCGCGGTCCGCGTCCGTGACCTCGCGCGTCGAGCCCGTGGACACGCCCGTACGGCTGGAGCCTCCGCGCGACCCGCCACCACGTCGTCGCCCTGCCCATCAGCCCGTGCAGAAGGACGATCGGCGGCCCGTCGCCGCCGAAAGTGATCAACCCGTCGCGCTGGATCACCACTAAGCTCCCCTCCATGCGCAGCCGTGTCCCCGCCGCCGGTCTGGTCATGGGGGCCGTCTGCGCCCTGATTATCGGATGCACCGCCGATCCCGCTCCGGCCGCGCCCCCACCGCCGCCGCCGATGAACCCGGCTCCGGGCGCTTCGGGCGCGGGCGATCCGTACTACCCGATGGACGGGAACGGCGGCTATGACGCGACCGAGTACCAGGTCGGCATCACCTACGATCCCGCGAAAGGGCGTCTCGACGGCGACACCACGGTGATCGCGAAGGCGACCCAAGACCTCGATCGGTACAACCTGGACTTACGCGGCTTGACCGTGCAATCCGTCGAAGTGGACGGGAAACCGGCGAAGTTCGCGCGCGAAGGCGACTTCGAGCTGGTGGTGACGCCCGCCGAGCCGATCCGCAATGGGACCGAATTCCGCACGAAGATCCTCTACGGCGGCGACCCGTCGGCGACGCCCAAGGCGGGCGGCAGCGAGAACGGCTGGCAGAAGTCGAAGGACGGCGGCGCGTTCATCGTCGGCGAGCCGCATTCGGCGTCGTTCTGGTATCCCGTCAACGAGACCCCGCGTGACAAGGCGATGTTCACCCTGGCCGCGCGGACGCCGGACGGCTGGACCGTCATCTCGAACGGGCGCGAGATCCAGAAGACCTCGGCGAACGGCTGGACCACGACGTCCTGGCAGGAGCGCACGCCCGTGGCGTCGTATCTGACCACGGTGGCGATCGACAAGTTCACCGTCGACCGGATGGCGCTCCCGGACGGGACGCCGGTGGTCAACGCGTACGCCCCGGGCGCCGAGGACCGGCGCGACACCGGCAGGCGGCTGCCGGAGATCATCGGCTTCCTGAGCTCGAAGTTCGGGCCGTACCCGGTGGACGCGGCGGGCGGCATCTATCTCGACGAGGACATCCATTTCTCGCTGGAGACCCAGACCAGGCCCACCTACGCGAAATGGGCCGACCTGATCACCGTGGTGCACGAAACCGCGCACCAGTGGTTCGGCGATTCGGTGACGCTGAAATCGTGGTCCGACATCTGCCTCAACGAATGCCTCGCGTCGTACGCGCAATGGCTGTGGCAGGAGTCTCGGGACCACGAGAACCTGGACGACCGCTACCGCGCCGCCCTCGAGATCATGCGCGGCAGCCAGGATTTCTGGAAGTCGAAACTGGTCGACATGGGGGCCGGGCAGGAGTTCCGCGGCGTCTACGACAAGGGGATCCTGGCCATCCACGCGCTGCGGCGGAAGATCGGGGAAGGGGCGTTCACGCGGTTGCTGAAGGAGTGGCCGGCGACGTACCGGAACGCCAACGCCTCCTGGGCGGATTTCGAGGCGTTCACGATCAAGCTTTCGGAGCAGGACCTGCGGCCGTTCTTCGACGCGTGGTTCCACGGCACGTCGATCCCGCCGGACGCCGAACTCCTGCCCGGCACCCTGCGAGGCTGACTCCCCCGCGTTCAGTCCTCTAAATGCGGCCGGGATCGCCTGCGTGGCGCGAGCGCGTTGCGAAAGCCACTTTCGCAACGCCCAAGGTTGCGAAAGTGGCTTTCGCAACCCTTCCCGGCTGCGCGCGTCGGCAGGGTGGGTCGCCCCCCCGCATTTAGTCCTCTAAATGCGGGGGCGCGGTCGCCTTCGCGCGCGTGGGCACGGACGTCGGGTGTCGCGAAAGCCACTTTCGGGACACCAGACGTCCCGAAAGTGGCTTTCGCGACACTGCCCGCGGGTGATGTGTGCCCGGCGCGTTTAGCACCTCTAAATGCGGGAGGCGGGGTAGTCCGGCAGGTCGATGCCGTTCACCACGTCCCGCATCTTCCGCGAAGCCAGCGCGGCGAACGGCTTCAGCCGCATCACGCGCATCATCACGTAACGCGTCCGCAGCGCGCCACGCGACTTCGCGAAGATCGACGCCGCGTTCTCCCGCCCCATCTCCTGCGTCTTCTCGACGAACTCGCGCATGACCGCCTCGTAGCGCTTCAGTCCGGTGTCGAGCCCGGCGGCGAGCTCCCCGGCGAGGACGTACGCGCCGACGAACGCCAGGCTCGTGCCCTGCCCGGAAAGCGGCGAGGGGCAGAAGGCGGCGTCACCCAGCAGACCGACGCGGCCGCGCGACCAGGAATCCATGATCACCTGCGCGCACGAATCGAAGTAGAAGTCGGGTGCCTCGTCCATCCGGTCCAGCAGCCAGGGCGCCTCCCACTCCATCCCGGCCGCGAACTCGCGCACCAGCGCCTTCTGCGCCTCGACGTCGCGATAGTCGTAATCCACCTTCTCCGCGGCGAACCCGAAGTAGGCCATCGCCTCGTCGCCATCGCGGACGGCGCGGATCCCGGCGGACCGGCCGACGTCGTCGTAGCCGACGGCCCAGTTCCGCAGCCCGAGCCGGTTCGGCACGGTGAAGAACGCCAGGTACGAGCCCAGATGCCGGACGAACCGGGACTCCTCGCCGAAGGCCAGCGCCCGCACTCCCGAGTGCAGCCCGTCCGCCCCGATGACCATGTCGTACGTCCGCCGCGCACCGCCGGCGAAGGTGACGTCAACGCCGTCGGCCCGCTCGTCCAGCGCGGTGATCCGGTCGCCGAAGATGTACTCCGTCGTCTCCTTGGTCGCTTCGTAGAGCACTTCGGTCAGGTCACCGCGCAGGATCTCGATCTCGGCGACGACGCCGTCACCGTCGAAGTCGTCGGCGCGGATCGTGGCCTTCGTGCGGTTCTTGCGGTCGACGAGCGTCTCGCCCTTGGTGTCCGTGCAGGCGGCGCGGATGCGTTCGTCCAGGCCCATCCGGCGCGCGACCTCCTTGGCCGTTCCGCGTAGGTCGACGGCCTGGCCGCCGGGGCGCAGCGAAGGCGCGCGCTCCACGACGGTCACCCGGAAGCCGTACCGGGCGAGCCAGAAGGCGAGCGCCGGCCCGGCGATGCTCGCTCCGGAGATGAGGATCTTGGTGTCGGCCACCCTTGGGAAGGTCCCACGCATCACATCGCGGCGCAAAAGAGTTTCGTCGTAGGCTGGCGGCATGGCTGTCGTGAAGATCAACGCGATCGAGGTCCCCGAAGGCGCAGGCCCCGAGCTGGAGAAGCGGTTCGCCGCGCGGCTGCACGCCGTCGACAACCAGCCCGGCTTCCTCGGCTTCGAGCTGCTCCGCCCGGTCTCCGGCGAGTCGCGCTACTTCGTCTACACCAAGTGGGAGTCCGAGGAGGCGTACCAGGCGTGGGCGTCCGGCCCGGCGCGTGAGGCGCACGCGGGCGAGCGCGCGAAGCCGGTTTCCACCGGCGCGAACCTGCTGGAATTCGAGGTCGTCCAGGCTTCGAAGCCGGGTGAGTGAGCTCGAACGAGCCGCGGAACTGATCGACGGCGCCGGCGCGCTGCTCGTCTGCGCCGGTGCCGGGATGGGCGTCGACTCCGGCCTGCCCGATTTCCGGGGCGACGAAGGTTTCTGGAAGGCGTATCCGCCGTACGAGCGGCTGGGCATCAGCTTTGTCGAGCTCGCCGACCCGCGGCATTTCGCCGAAGACCCCGAGCTGGCCTGGGGTTTCTACGGGCACCGGCTCGCGCTGTACCGCGAGACGGTCCCGCACGACGGCTTCGGGCTCCTGCTGTCCTGGGGAGCACGCAAACCGGGCGGCACGCGCGCGTTCACGTCCAATGTGGACGGACAGTTCCAGAAGGCGGGCTACCCGGGGGTCGCCGAGGCGCACGGGTCCATCCACCACCTGCAATGCCTCGACAGGTGCACCAAGGAGATCTGGCCCGCGGACGACGTCTCGGTCCCGATCGACGATGACAGCATGCGCGCGCTCGAACCGCTGCCGTCCTGCCCGCGCTGTGGGGGCCTCGCCCGGCCCAACATCCTGATGTTCGGCGACTACGACTGGCTCGGGCAGCGCAGCCAGGCCCAGCTCGACGAGCTGAACGCGTGGCGCCGCGAGCATCGCGACCTCGTCGTGGTGGAGCTCGGCGCCGGGCAGGCCGTGCCGACGGTGCGGCGGTACTCGGAGCTGGCCAGCGCCGCGACCGGCGCGCTGGTCCGGATCAACCCGCGCGAGCCACAGGTCCGGCACGGCCGCGGCGTTTCCCTGGCGGCCAACGGCCTCGAAACGCTCAAGGCGCTGGACGCGCTGCTCAGCTAGGGCGGATCCACAGGTCTCGGTCGCCCCTCAGCATCACCCGTCCGTCGTCGAGGGTCACCGCGGCGACGAGCCGATCCGCCGGGCAACCCAGTTCACCCCGCTGCCAACCGCCTTCCGCGACCCACACCACCAGGCACGATCGGTTCGAGGTCCGGGCCTGGTTCCATTCAACGCGGTCGCCGAACAGCACCGGCTCTCCCGCCTTGCCGACCGTCCCGCCGAGGATCCGGCCGTCCCCGAGGGAAGCGGCCACCCAGACACCGGGCGTACCGGTCACCACCAGCGCCCCGGCCGCGGAACCCCCGGCCAGCAGCCATTCCCCGCCTGTCCGGAGCACCGTGGAGAACCAGAGGTCGCTTCCCCACACCAGCACCGGCGAGACCGTCCAGGTCGCGCCCGCGTCGCCGGAGGCCCACACCCGCACGTCCCCGCCGAGCGAGCCGACCACGAGGACCCGATCACCGTCGGCCGCGACCGCCGTCGGTGACCAGCGCCCTGGCCGGTCCTGCGGCAGGACGATCTCGCGCACGCTGCGTCCTTCGTCTTCGGTCACCCACGCGATCGGCTCGGACCGTTCTTCACCGCGGAATTCACGGACCCCGACACCGATCGCGTTCCGGCCCGCACGGGCCAGCCCCACCGCTCGCCGGTCGGGACCCGGCCGGAACAGCCGCTCGGCCTCGGCGACAGGATCCTGGACGCCGAGCGATCGCGCCTCGCCCGGCCGGGCGGCGAAGCCCAGCGCGCTCTTCGCCTCGGACGGCGACAACTGCCCCGGGACGCACGCCGCGACCAGCGAAAGCGCGAGCACTCCCCAGAGCTTCCTCATGAGCGGGAAGCCTGCCAGCGGAAGGTCACTTTCCGGGCAGGACGATTTCCGCGTAGACGGCGTCGTGGTCGCTGCCCGGCGTCTCCAGCACCTTGAAGTCCGCGATGGCCGTCCGCTTGTCCGCGAGCACGTGGTCGATCGGCACCGGCGGCACCAGCCCGTTCGTCCAGGTGCCCTCCAGCGCCTTCCCCAGCTGATCGGCCGCGTCCACGTATCCCCTGGTCAGCAGCTCACGGAAGAGCGAGTGGTCGAGGCTCGCGTTGAAGTCGCCCGCCAGGATCCGGATGTCGTGCTCGGCGTCGGCGTACGGCAGGTCCTTCGCCTCGTCGACCCAAGCGTGCCGGTCCCACATCGGCGCCGCCGGATGGACCGCGACGACCTCGATCCGGACGCCGTCCCCGAGGTCCACGCTCGCGCTGGGCTGCTTGTAGTCCGAAGCGCCGCTCAGCTTCAGCGGCGTCAGCGGATACCTCGACACCAGCCCGGAGCCCGACGCCCACTCGGCCGGGTGCAGCACGTGGTACGGCAGGACCTGGAACAATCCGGCCCGTTCGAGTCCTGCGATCGCCTCGGGTGTCATCTCGGTCAGGCTCAGGACGTCGACCCGGTGCTCCTTCACGTAGCCGACGATCCGGTCCGGATCGGCCTGCCCGCCGAGCATGTTCGACGCCAGCACGCGCACGTGCTTCCCGTCGAGCGCCTTCTGCTCGTTCGCGAACGCCCGCGGCAGCACCAGGGACGCGATCGTGCAGGTCAGCACCAGCGCGACCACGCCGATCCACCAGCGGCGCAGCCCCAGCGCGAGGAGGCCGAGTACCAGCGTCGCGATCCCGGCGTACGGCGTGAGCGCGAGCGCGGCGATCGTGTACGTGTTGCCGTCGTAGCCCACCAGCCGTAACGCCGTCAGCACCGCGAACGGCACGACCGCCCCGATGAGCAGCCCGCTGACCAGCTTTCGCCCGGCACCTCGCGGCACCACGCGTTCTTCGATCACCATGCCGTCGAGTATGCCGATCACCAGCGTGGCGGCGGCCGTCTCCACAACACCTTCACAACCTCCTCACACCACGTCTACCAGCGCTTATCAGCTCCTGTCAGCCGCTGCCAGCGCGCTGTGCGCGGTCTGCCAGGCGCCGGGTGCACCTTGATCGGCGGGGCGAGATCCACAGGAGGAACGATGACTCACGCGATCAGGGCCGAGGGCCTGGTCAAACACTATGGGGAGACGAAGGCGCTCGACGGGGTCGATCTGGAGGTCCCGGCGGGCAAGGTGGTCGGGGTGCTGGGGCCGAACGGCGCGGGGAAGACGACCGCCGTCCGGATCCTGGCCACCTTGATCCGGCCGGACCGCGGCCACGCGAGCGTCTTCGGCTACGACGTCGTCAAGAACCCGATGGCGGTCCGGAGCATGATCGGGCTGACCGGGCAGTACGCGTCGGTCGACGAGGACCTTTCCGGTACGGAGAACCTCGTCCTGATCGGCAGGCTGCTGGAGTTCTCGAGGGCGGACGCGAAGAAGCGCGCGGCCGATCTGCTGGAGCGGTTCGAGCTGACCGACGCCGCCGGCCGCGCGATCAAGACCTACTCGGGCGGGATGCGGCGGCGGCTCGACCTCGCCGCGAGCCTGGTCGGCCGTCCCAAGGTGCTGTACCTGGACGAGCCGACCACGGGGCTCGACCCGCACGCCCGCAACGAGGTCTGGGCCGTGGTCCGCACGCTGGTCGCGGACGGCACGACGGTGCTGCTCACCACGCAGTACCTGGAGGAGGCCGACCAGCTGGCCGACACGATCACCGTGTTCGACCACGGGCACGTCGTGGCGAACGGCCGCGCCGACGAGCTCAAGCGGCGGACCGGCGGCCAGACGCTGCAGGTGCGGCCGTCCGCGCTGGCCGACCTCGACGCCGTCGAGCGCATCCTGGCCGGGCTCACCGGGGTCCGGCCGAACCGGGACGACGACACCGGCCTGCTCACCGCGCCCGTCGCCGACCCGGTGCTGCTGTCCACTTTGGTCCGCAAGCTGGACGAGGCCGGGATCACCGCGGACGAGCTGGCGCTGCGGCTGCCCAGCCTCGACGAGGTGTTCCTCGCGCTGACCGGCAAGAAGACCGACGAGTCCACAAAGGACACTACTCCGGAAGGGAGCCTGGTATGACGACCATCGCGATGCCCGCACCACCACGGCGCGTCTCACCGTCGAGCGGCGTGCGGCACGGGCTTTCCCTCGCCTGGCGCGGCATCCTGAAGATCCGCAAGAACCCGGAGCAGCTGGCCGACGTCACCATCGCGCCGATCATCTTCCTGGTCATGTTCGTCTACCTGTTCGGTGGCGCGATCATGGGCAGCACCGAGGGCTATCTCCAGATGATCGTGCCCGGCATCATGGTGTTCAACATCCTGCAGGCCAGCATGACCGTCGGCGTCCAGCTGAACACCGACGTCACCAAGGGTGTGTTCGACCGGTTCCGCGCGATGCCGATCGCCAGGTCCGCGCCGCTGATCGGCGCCGTGCTCGCCGACATCGTGCGGTACCTGGTGTGCCTGGTCGTGCTGATGGTCGTCGCGACGATCATGGGTTACCGCGTCCAGACCGGGCCGGCCGAGTTCGCGCTGGCGATCGCGCTCGTCATCGCGTTCGCGCTGTCGTTCTGCTGGGCATCGGTGTTCGTCGGGATGCTGGTGAAGAGCCCCGGCGCGGTGCAGGGCCTGATGTTCGTGGTGCTGATGCCGCTGACCTTCGGCAGCAACGTCTTCGTCCCGACCGGCACCATGCCCGGCTGGCTGAAGGCGTGGGCCGACATCAGCCCGGTGACACAGATGTCCGACGTCCTGCGCGGGCTGATGAACGGCGGGCCGATCGCCGGTCCGCTGACCGGTTCGCTGATCTGGATGGCGGCCGCGATCGCGGTCTTCTTCCCGCTCGCCACTTGGGCCTACCGGAAGCGCGTCTGACGGGGGTCAGGGGGAACGCGCGTGAAGGGCTCCTCGCCTCTGCCGGGCGAGGAGCCCTTCTTCACGCGCTCGCTTCCTGACAGATCCAGGCGACCAGGTCCGGACGCGACAGACCGGCGTCCTGCACGAGGAGCTCTTCGTAGCGCTTCTCGCCGAAGTGCTCCCGAAGGTCGTCGATGAGCTGCCGGATGCCGGGTTCCCCGAGGTCCAGCCTGCCGCGCAGCAGCTTCGCCGCGCCGAGCAACCGGACGGCCGTCTCGGGCCTCCCCTGCCGGAACCGGATCAGGCCGCAGACCTCCACGATCCGGCCCAGGTCGGGCATGTCTCCGCGTTGCGCGGTGGACTTCACGACCACCGCGGCCCCGCGTTCGGCCGCGGCCAGATCCCCGGCGGCCAGCGCGATCTCGGTGTCGATGTAGCCGCCGAATTCGTCGCCGAAGAGGCCCGGCATCGGCACCGTCGCCATCCGCTCCCGGAACCGGACGCCGACCGCGCGTGCCTCGTCGATCCGCCCGGCGCGGCTGAGCAGATCGGCCTTGCCCACCAGCACCATCACCGCGAGCTGGTCGTTGCCCGTGTCGATCGCGTAGCGCTCCGCGTCGCGCATCTCGCGCATCGCCGTCTCGAGGTCACCGGCCCGCGCGTACTCCGTCGCGAGGCGCCAGCGCTGCTGGATCACGTCGTCCTGCGAGCCCAGTTCGAGCGCGAGGGCGAGGCCTCGCCGGTACAGCGCGATCGCGGCGTCGTGATCGCCCGACATCGAGATGTCGCTCGCCTTCATGCCCACGGCCATCGCGGTGCCCCAGCGGTCGCCCACCGCCGTGAACCCTTCGTAGGCCTTGTCCCTGGCCTTCTCCGCACCCTCGGGGTCCCCGTCGTCGGCGAGCAGGAAGCTCTGCGCCCACGACCCCGCCGACCTGGCCCACGGGTCCGCGCTCGCCAGCGCCCGCTCGACCTCACGGTGCGCCAGTTCCTTGTTCTGGCTGAAGAAGGCCAGCATGGGCAGGCCGATCGCCAGCCCGGCGAACCGGGTGTGCGCGTTCGTCCGCACACAGTCGTCGATGAGCTCCCGGACGGCCTCGGGATCGCCGACGCCCGGCACCATGCCGGTGATCGCCCGCATCGCCCGGAACGCGGCCGCGAAATCCTCCTCCAGCCGGTCTCCGAACGTGAGCACTTCGTCGACGAAGGACTCGCTCCGGTCGTTGTCACCTTTGACCAGCCAGTACCAGAAGGTGCCGCCGAACAGCCGCGTCGCCATTTCCACGTCACCGGCGTCGATGGCCTGGCGGAGCGAGGTCACGATGTTGCCGTGCTCGGCGTCGTAGCGCGAGATGGCGACGAGCTGGTCCGCCGTCCGCAGCATCGGTTCCAGCCGCTCGGCGAGCTGGGCGTAGTAGCGGTGGTAGGCCTTGGTCAGCCGGTCCCGCTCGCCCGCCTCGTCGAGCCGTTCCGCCGCGTAGGCCCGGATGGTCTCCAGCATGCGGTACCGCGGCTCGCCGTGGTCTCCGGCGATGGCGTCCACAATGGACTTCTCGACGAGCGAGCCGAGGACGTACAGGACGTCTTCGGCGGGCAGGCCGTCGCCGGCACAGACGCTTTCGACCGCTTCCACCTCGGCGCCGGCCCCGAAGACCGACAGCCGCCTGGCGAGCACACGTTCGGCGTCGTCGAGCAGGTCCCAGCTCCACTCGACGACGGCCCGCAGCGTGCGCTGCCTCGGCAACGCCGTCCGGCTGCCCGAGGTCAGCAGGCGGAACCGGTCGTCGAGCCGCTGCGAGATCTGCGCGACGGTCATCGACCGCAGCCGCGCGGCGGCGAGTTCCAGCGCCAGCGGCATCCCGTCCAGCCTGCGGCAGATCTGCGCGACGTCGTCCACAGTGGACTCGTCGAGCACGAAGTCCGGGCGCACGGCGGCCGCCCGGTCGACGAACAGCCGGATCGCGCCCGCCTCGGCCGCCTGGGAGACGGTCGGCGTGCCTTCCGGGACGGACAGCGGGCCGAGCGGGCACAGCGTCTCGCCGTCGATGGCCAGCGCTTCCCGGCTCGTCGCGAGGATCCGTAAGGTCGGCACGCGGCGCAGCAGGGTGTTCGTCAGCTCCGCGGCCGCGTCGACCAGATGCTCGCAGTTGTCCAGCACCAGCACCGATTCACCGGCGCCGAGCGTCTCCACGACCCTGGCCAGCGCGTCCACCGGGCGGCGCATCGGGTCGCCACCGTGCGAAAGACCGAGATCCCACAGCTCCAGTGCGGCGAAGACCGCGCCGGGCAGGTCTCCCGGGTCCCGGACGCCGGCGAGCGGCACGAACCAGACGCGTCCGCGCGCGTGCGCCGGATGCCGCGTCGCGACTTCGGTGGCCAGCCGTGTCTTCCCTGCACCGCCGGGCCCGACGAGCGTCACCAGCCGCGCACCCGCGAGAAGCTCGGCGACCAGTTTCAACTCGTCATCGCGGCCGACGAAACTGGTGAGCCGGACCGGGAGATGATCGGCGGCCGCGGGCGGTGGGCCGAGTTCGCCGCGCAGCGCGGCGAGATGGATCTCCCGGAGTTCGGCCGACGGGTCGACGCCGAGCTGGTCGGCCAGCGCCGCCCGGACCTCCTCGTAGACGGCGAGGGCGTCGGACTGCCGGTCCGCCGCGCACAACGCCCGGATCCACAGCCCGGCGAGCCGTTCACGCAGCGGGTGCCGCGTGGCCGCCTCCTTGAGGTCCGCGAGCACCCGGTCGTGCCCGCCCAGCCGGATCTCCGCCTCGAAACGGTCTTCGGCGGCTTCGAGGCGCAGGTCCTCCAGGCGGGTCGCCGGTGCCTGCGCGAAAGGGGCCTCGAGTACGTCGGACAGCGCCTGACCACGCCAAAGGCCGAGCGCTTCGGCGAGAATCGCGGCCGCTCCGGCGTCCCGGCCTGCCGCCAGCTCCGCGCGCCCCTCCGCCGCCAGCCGCTCGAAGCGGCACACGTCGACGTCCTCGCGGGCGATGTCCAGGCGGTAACCACCCGGCCCCGAGTCGAGGGCGACGTCGTCGGCACGCAGCACCTTGCGCAACCGCGAGACCAGGGATTGGAGCGCGTTCGCCGCGTCCGCGGGCGGCTCCGCGCCCCAAAGACCGTCGATGAGGGCCGCGGCGGGGACGGCGCGGCCGGGCTCCAGCGCGAGCCTGGCCAGGAGCATGCGGAGGCGGGCACCGCCGATGTCGACCGGGGTGCCGTCACCGGCCTCCGCTCCGACCGGGCCCAGCAGCGTCACACGCACGACCCCCAGCTTTCCAGAAGCCGCAAACGCTTACCCCGTCCAGGCTGTGTCTCTCAGAGCGCGCTCTCGGACTCCAGACCTCGATCAGGCGACGGAAGTGGGGATTATCCGGGCACGAAGGATCTTTCCGGGCGGACGGCCGGGGCCACGGCGCTACGTTCGTGACCGAGTCACAGCCGATCGACTGGGAGCGTGAATGAGGTACCGGAGTACGGCCGTCATCGCCGCCGTTCTGGCCGCGAGTGTCCTCGGCGGCGGGACCGCCCTCGCCGACACCGGGAAACCCGGCGCCGACGGCGCGGGCGACAGCTACTACCCGCAGGACGGCAACGGCGGCTACGACGTCGCCGACTACAACCTGAAAATCGGCTACGAGCCCGCCGCCAGGCAGCTCACCGGCCACCAGACGATCACCGGACGGACCACCCAGGCACTGAGCTCGTTCAACCTCGACCTGCGCGGGCTCACCGTCGACTCGGTCAAGGTGAACGGGCGGAAAGCGACCTTCTCCCGGACCGGCGACCACGAACTCGTGATCACCCCGGCGCGTTCGCTGCGGAACCACGAGCGGTTCACCGCCGAGGTCGCCTACCACGGCGTCCCGCAGCCGATCGAGGATCCGGCGCTGGGCGAGAACGGCTGGCAGTACGCGAAATCCGGCGGCGCGTTCGTCGCGGGCGAGCCGAAATCCGCGACCACCTGGTACCCGGTCAACGACACCCCGCGGGACAAGGCGACCTTCCACCTCGCCGTCACCGTGCCCTCGGAATGGGGCGTCATCTCGAACGGCCGCGAGCGCGGGAAGTTCGCTTCGGGCGCCAACACCACGTACGTCTGGGCCGAGGAGACCCCGGCCGTGCCGTACATGACCACGGTCGCGATCGACAAATGGGAGTTCGAGCGGACGAAGCTGTCCGACGGCACCCCGGTCGTCAACGCCTACGCCCCCGGCACCCCGGCGTCGACCAAGCAGGCCGAGGCGCGGCTGCCGGAGATCATCGACTTCCTGTCGTCGAAGTTCGGGCGCTATCCGGTGGACGCGGCGGGCGGCATCTTCCTCGCCGAGCCGATCGGGTTCTCGCTGGAGACGCTGAGCAGGCCGATCTACTCGGGCGCGGCGGGCAACGTCCCGACGATCGTGCACGAGAACGCCCACCAGTGGTGGGGCGACTCGGTCGCCGTCGACAAGTGGAAGGACGTCTGCCTCAACGAATGCTTCGCCTCGTACGCGGAATGGCTTTGGTCCGAGGCGAAGTCCGGGCAGGACCTCAAGGCGCGCTACCTGACCGCCGTGCAGAAGGCGACGGACCGCTTCTGGGCCGGGAAGCTGTACGACATGGGGCCCGGCAACGAATTCACGTACGTGTACTCGAAGGGCCCGGTGGCGCTGCACGCGCTGAAGAACTACATCGGCGCGGCGCCGTTCGACCGCATCCTGAAGACGTGGCCCGCCATCCACCGCGACGGCAACGCGAGCCTGCCGGAGTTCCAGAAGTTCGCCGAACGCGTCGCGCACAAGAACCTGCAGGGCTTCTTCGAGGCGTGGTTCTACGGCAACACCAAACCGGCGCCCGAGTTCCTCTACCCGGGGGACCTCAAGCCGACCGCCTGAAGCGCGTCACACGTTAGGGTGAGGGCATGACGTCAGTGCTCCTCACCGGTTTCGAACCGTTCGGCGGTGAGCGGGTGAACCCGTCGTGGCAGGCGGTTTCCCTGCTCACCCGCCGCCGGCACGACACCGTCGCCGTCGAACTGCCGTGCGTGTTCTCGCGTTCGCTGGTCACCCTGCGCGACGCGATCGACGAATACCGGCCGGAACTGGTGATCTGCGTCGGCCAGGCGGGCGGGCGCCCCGACGTCACCCCGGAGCGGGTCGCGATCAACCTGATCGACGCCCGCATCCCGGACAACGCGGGCTCGCAGCCCGTCGACGTCCCGGTGATCCCCGGCGGGCCGAACGCGTACTTCACCACGCTGCCGGTGAAGGCTTGTGTCACGGGGATCAAGGCCGCGGGGCTTCCTGCGTCCGTCTCGCACACCGCCGGGACGTACGTGTGCAACCAGGTCTTCTACGGGCTGATGCACTTGCTGGACAACGACTTTCCCGGAGTGCGCGGCGGTTTCGTGCACGTGCCGTACACGCCGGAGCAGGCCTCGCGGACGACCGCGCCGAGCCTTGCCGTGCACCGCGCCGCCGAGGCGCTGGAGATCATCGTGGAGACCGCGCTTTCGGTGACCGAGGATCTCTCGACGCCGGCGGGGACCCTGCACTGATCAAGGCTTGAGCTGCGCGGTGAAGAACTCGACCATCTCCGCCGTCGTCCGCGCGGAGCCGTCGCTGCGTGTCGAGACGAGCATCGCGCTCAACGGCGCGTCCTCGGTCCCGAAGAGCACGATGCCGCTTCGCGCGCCCACACCCGCCAAGTAGCGCCCCCGGAGCCCGTCGGCCGCCCAGGTGCCTTCGACGGGTTTGCCCTTGGTCATGCGCTGCCGGACGCCGTCCTCCAGACCGGTCATCGCGACACCCTGGTAGTAGTTGATCGCGTTCGATCCCTTGTCGTCCTTGAACACGCAGGTGACCGCCGACGCCGCGCCCACCGTGGTGGCGGCGTCGGGCGCGTCCCGGCACTCGTCCCGCTGCGGGATGACGGCGGCGATCCGGCGGAGACAGTCCGTGAACCCCTGCGCGTCCTTCGGCCCGGGCTGATCGCAGCTCACCGGTTTCGCCGGGGCGGGCGCGGCGACCGGCTCGTCTTCGCCGCCGCTGAGCAGGACGATCGTCGTCACGATCGCCGCGAGGGCGAGCGCGACGACGCCATAGGTCGTGGGCTTCTGCCAGGTCCGGCCCGGCGCCGGCGGGGGCGGCGTCCAGCGCGGCGGCTGCGGACGGCGCGGCGGTTGTTGCACCGGCTGCTGCCGGACCGGCGGGGTGACCGGCGCGAAGGCGGGCACCGTCAGCTGGGAGTCTTCGCCACCGGCCGGCACATGGTGCAGGCCGAACGCGACCGCCGTCTCCGGCTGATCCTGTGTGGTGGGCGCGATCCTGAGCTGATTCGCCAGGAGGCTCGCCAGCAACGGCATCCGGCTCGGCCCGCCGACGAGGTAGACGCCGCCGAGCCGGTCCGGGGACAGCCCGGCACGGCGGATCGTGGTGGCCAGAAGCTCGGCGCTGCGCAGGAAACTCGGCCGGACGAGCGCCTCGAGCTCCATCCGGGTCACCCGCACGTCGCCGAACGGCTCCGGCATCGGGATCTCGGTCTGCTGGTGGCGGGACAGGCTTTCCTTGGCGTCACGGACGTCCTGCAGCAACGACCGGCGCGTCCGGCGGTCGCTGACCGACTGCGGGCGCAGGATCCGTTGCCAGCGCGCGGGTTCGGAATGCGAAACCTCGCGGCCGATGTGCACCAGGAGCGCCTGGTCGATGTCGAGACTGCCGAGATCGGGCAGGCCGTCCTCGGCCAGCACGGCGAACCCCTGCGCGCTGACCCCGACCACCGCGCAGTCGAAGGTGCCCGCCCCGAGGTCGTACACCGCGATCGGCCCGGGCGGCCGGTGACCGTTGTTGAGCGAGGCGTAATGCGCGGCGGCGGCGACCGGCTCGGGGATGAGCACCGTCGTGCCGAAACCGGCCTTGAGCGCGGCGTCGCGGAGGATCTGCTTGCGATCCGGGCCCCAGCCCGCGGGAT
The DNA here is from genome assembly GCF_055561455.1 of Amycolatopsis sp. PSD-21. NCBI lineage: Bacteria > Bacillati > Actinomycetota > Actinomycetes > Pseudonocardiales > Pseudonocardiaceae > Amycolatopsis > Amycolatopsis sp. PSD-21. The sequence continues at coordinate 8,821,340 of NZ_CM145712.1, forward strand.
GCGAAATGCGCACCTGGGCGGGCGGACGCTGGAGTATCAGCTCGGCCTCTTCGCCGACCCGGCGCAGGACCGCGGCGAAGGCGTCGGCGATGGGAAGCGAGACGTCACCGAGCTGGAGCGCGCCCTCGTCGATGCGCCGCTTGGGATTCGCCTCGAACCGGCTCGGATCCAGCCGGGCCCGGCGTTCGGCGTCACGACCGACGAAGACCGTGCCGTCCTTGTCGGCGTAGATCGCGGACGACATCGTCACCGACCCGTCGATCTCGACGACCTGCGTCCCCCTGCCGTGGATCGAAAGCACCCCCACCGTGCTGGAGGTACCGAAATCGATCGCCAGAACGTCCACCTGACCCCCTCCCGGACCCGAAGGGCATCGTCTCACGCGATGATCGGGAGACCGGGCCGGGTCAGACGGCGGTGGAAATGGTGACGTCGTGATCGTCGAAATCGGCGACCACGCGCATGCGGCCGCCCAGGGCGACGATGTACCGGCGGAGCGTGTCCAATTCCATCTGGCTCGGATCGCCCTGCTCCAGCTGGCTGATCCGCGGCTGGCTGACGCCCATTCGCTTGGCGACCTCGGCTTGGCTCAATCCGACGTCCTCGCGAAGCCGCGACAGCCGGAAGCCGAGGATGTACGCCTGAGTGGCTTCTCGTGCCTCGGCCCGCGCGGCTTCGACGTCGCGCCCCGCCTCACGGTCCGCGGCGAGCTTTTCGGCCTTGACCTCTTTCCAGGACCGACCCATTTCAGCCTTCCTCCATCGCGTCCAGATGTTGCCGGTATCGCTCCTCCGCGATCGGGATGGTGATGTCGTACCACCGTTTCCAGTTTCCGGCCTTGTCACCGGCCACCAAGAGCACGGCCTTGCGCGCCGGATCGAAGACGAACAAGATCCTGATCTCGGTTCGCCCGGCCGACGCCGGGCGCAGTTCTTTCAAGTTGTGCCTGCGCGAGCCACTGATCCGGCCGACCAGTGGCCGCCCGAGCCGCGGTCCTTCACGAGCCAACATGTCGATCGCCTCTTCGACCCGGTCGGCCGTGCGCGGTTCTTCGCGACACAGCGCCGCGAACCAGCGATCCACTTCGTCGTGAAGCTCGATCTCCCACTGCATCAGGCGACCATAATGTATACCTTATATCGATCAGGGCGCGAAGGCCAGAGTTCCCACGAAGGTGCGCTTCCGCCGCTCGACACCGGCCGGTGTTGCGCAGCCGCAAGGCGTCCCCCTCGCGAGCCCCGCCTCCCGCCGCGGTAACCCGCGCCCGATCACGCGAGTTACGCGCCCAATCACGCGAGTTCCGCGTCCGATCACGCGAGTTACGGCCCCAGTCACGCGAGTTACGGCCCCAGTCACGCGAGTTCCGGCCCCAATCACGCGAGTTGCCCGCCTGGTCACGCGTGCCGTCCGCTCAATCACGTGTGTCGTCCGTCTGATCACGTGTGTCGTCCGTCTGATCACGCGAGTTCACCATCACACACACAGGCCCCTTGTGCGGGAAAGGCGAACTCACGTGCTTGTACGCGTAACTCGCGTGATCGGACACGTAATTCGCGTGATTGAAGGCGTAACTCACGTGATTAGGGACGTAACTCGCGTGACTGCAAGGCGAACTCGCGTGATGGGGAGGCCGACACGCGTGATCGAAGGGACGACACGCGTGATCAGACGGACGACACGGCCGCGAACGCGGAAGTGCCCGCCGCGGGCGAACCCGCGACGGGCACTTCCGGAACCGAAAGGGACTTACTCGCCCTCGGTTTCACCGTTCTCTTCGGTCGAGCCGGCACCGATGCTCACCGGCGGGGCGTCCGGGACCGACGAGGGCCGGGCTTCGCCACGGAAGACGAAGTGCGCCTTGTCGTCCTTCTCGCCCTCTTCGTCGTTCCAGCCTTCGACGTCGACCAGGATGATCTGGCCGGGCTGGACCTCGCCGAACAGGATCTTCTCCGACAGCTGGTCCTCGATCTCGCGCTGGATCGTGCGACGCAGCGGCCGCGCGCCCAGCACCGGGTCGAAGCCGCGCTTGGCGAGCAGCGACTTGGCCTTGGGCGTGAGCTCGAGCTCCATGTCCTTGGCCTTGAGCTGCGTCTCGACCCGGGCGATCATCAGATCGACCATCTGGATGATCTGGTCCTTGGTCAGCTGGTGGAAGACGATGATGTCGTCGATCCGGTTCAGGAACTCGGGCCGGAAATGCTTCTTCATTTCCTCGTTGACCTTTTGCTTCATCTTCTCGTACCGGTTGGCGGTGTCGCCGCCGGACGAGAACCCGAGCGAGACGGACTTGGAGATGTCCGAGGTACCCAGGTTCGAGGTGAAGATGAGCACGGTGTTCTTGAAGTCGACCGTACGACCCTGGCCGTCGGTGAGACGGCCGTCTTCGAGGACCTGCAGGAGCGTGTTGTAAATCTCCTGGTGGGCCTTCTCGATCTCGTCGAACAGCACCACCGAGAACGGCTTGCGCCGCACCTTCTCGGTCAGCTGGCCGCCCTCTTCGTAGCCGACGTAGCCCGGAGGGGCACCGAAGAGCCGCGAAGCGGTGTAGCGGTCGTGGAACTCGCCCATGTCGATCTGGATGAGCGCGTCGTCCTCGCCGAACAGGAACGCCGCGAGCGCCTTGGACAGCTCGGTCTTACCGACACCGGACGGGCCGGCGAAGATGAACGAGCCGGAGGGGCGCTTCGGGTCCTTCAGGCCGGCGCGGGTGCGGCGGATCGCCTGGGAGACGGCCTTGACCGCGTCCTCCTGGCCGATGATCCGCTTGTGCAGCTCGTCCTCCATGCGGAGCAGACGCGTGGTCTCCTCCTCGGTGAGCTTGAACACCGGGATACCGGTCCAGTTGGCGAGGACCTCGGCGATCTGCTCCTCGTCGACCTCGGCGACGACGTCGAGGTCGCCGTCCTTCCACTGCTTCTCCCGCTCGCCCTTCTGGCCGAGGAGGGTCTTCTCCTCGTCGCGGAGGCGGGCGGCGCGCTCGAAGTCCTGCGCGTCTATCGCGGACTCCTTGTCCCTGCGCACGTCGGCGATCTTCTCGTCGAACTCGCGCAGGTCCGGCGGCGCGGTCATGCGGCGGATGCGCATCCGGGCGCCGGCCTCGTCGATCAGGTCGATCGCCTTGTCCGGGAGGAAACGGTCGTTGATGTAGCGGTCCGCGAGGGTCGCCGCCTGCACCAGCGCGCCGTCGGTGATCGAGACGCGGTGGTGCGCCTCGTACCGGTCACGCAGACCCTTCAGGATCTCGATCGTGTGCTCGAGCGACGGCTCGCCGACCTGGATCGGCTGGAAGCGGCGCTCCAGCGCGGCGTCCTTCTCGATGTACTTGCGGTACTCCTCGAGCGTGGTCGCGCCGATCGTCTGCAGCTCACCACGGGCCAGCATCGGCTTCAGGATCGACGCGGCGTCGATCGCGCCCTCGGCGGCACCCGCGCCGACGAGCGTGTGCAGCTCGTCGATGAACAGGATGATGTCGCCGCGGGTCTTGATCTCCTTGAGCACCTTCTTGAGGCGCTCTTCGAAGTCACCGCGGTACCGGGAACCGGCGACCAGGGAGCCGAGGTCGAGGGTGTAGAGCTGCTTGTCCTTCAGCGTCTCGGGCACCTCGCCCTTGACGATGTTCTGCGCGAGCCCCTCGACGACGGCGGTCTTGCCGACGCCGGGCTCGCCGATGAGGACGGGGTTGTTCTTGGTGCGCCGCGACAGCACCTGCATGACCCGCTCGATCTCTTTGCCCCGGCCGATGACCGGGTCGAGCTTGCCTTCGCGGGCCTGCACGGTCAGGTTGCGGCCGAACTGGTCGAGCACCAGCGACGACGACGGGGTGCCTTCACCGCGTCCGGAGCCGGTCTCGGTCGACTCCTTGCCACCCTGGTAGCCCGACAGCAGCTGCAGGACCTGCTGACGCACCCGGTTGAGGTCCGCGCCGAGCTTGACGAGCACCTGTGCGGCGACGCCCTCACCCTCGCGGATCAGCCCGAGCAGGATGTGCTCGGTGCCGATGTAGTTGTGGCCGAGCTGCAGCGCTTCGCGCAGGGACAGCTCAAGCACCTTCTTGGCCCGCGGGGTGAAGGGGATGTGCCCGCTCGGGGCCTGCTGCCCCTGGCCGATGATCTCCTCGACCTGCTGGCGGACGCCCTCCAGCGCGATGCCCAGCGATTCCAGCGCCTTGGCGGCGACACCTTCACCCTCGTGGATCAGACCCAGGAGGATGTGCTCGGTGCCGATGTAGTTGTGGTTGAGCATCCTGGCCTCTTCTTGGGCCAGGACGACCACCCGCCTCGCGCGGTCGGTGAACCTCTCAAACATGTGCACTCCCTCGACTGCTGCGACGGCGGCCCGTTTCCATCGTGCTTTCACCGCGATGGATTCAGCACCGTGAGACCACTCTAGTAGCCATGCGGTCGCGCTGGCGTACCACTACGGCTGATTGCGGCCCGTTCGCGCCCCGGCCGTTCTCCGGCCGTGCGCTCTTTCATCTTCCGGTTGCCCTGCACCTTTACGTCAAGCCCAACGTGCGAAGGCGCCCTCGGATTCCGCCGGACGAGCGTTGTCCGCTGAGCGCGAACACGGGTCTGCCCAGTGGATGGACACCCGTCCGGAGTAGTCACGGACAGTATGTAAGGTAAGGCGTACCTAATGACGGGAGGCCGGTGTGTCACGACACTACGCTCTCGCGTCCCCGCCGAACGGGCTCCGGGCCTCCCTCTCCAGGATGCCCGAGGACGCCCGTCTCCGCGCGGACGTCCCCGCGGACGAGCCGGGCTGGGTCCGCTGCGGCGACCTGCTCGCCGAGCCTGCCAGGCTCGTGCGATGGCGGGAGCGGCTCACCGGCTGGCTGGCCGAGACGTATCCGGAGGCAGCCGGGATCCCCGAGCGGACCCCGGCGAGCTGGATCCTGTCCTGGTACCTGCACGTCCCGGCGCTGGCCGGCGCGATGCTGCTCCATCACGCACGCCGCGTCCCGTCGCTGGCGCCGTCCGCGCTGGCGTTCCGGATCGGCGCCGACCGGCCCCACCCCGACTCCGTCGCCGTCCTCGGTGACGGCTTCCACTGCCTGCCGACCGACCCGGACTCGGCGCATCCGCGGGCCGTCGTGGTCCCGGACGAGCGGGCACTGGCGACGGTGCTGCGGGGCAGGTACGTCGCCCACGCGAGCCGGTTCATCGACGTCTACGGGCCGCTGACGAGGCTAGGGCGACGGCAGTTGTGGGCGGCGGCCACGGACGCGCTCGACAACGCGCTGTGGTCGGCGGGGCGCCTCGGCGGGACGCCGGAGTCCGAGGGTGCCGGCGTCGCGGACGCCGCCCTGGTCCTCGAAGCCCGGTTCCCGCCGCTGACCTCGCCGTCGAAGCTGACGCTGACCACGGGAGCCGACGGACGCCGCGAGTGGACGAGAAACCGCGAGGGCTGCTGTTTCAACTATCTGCTTCCCACGGAATCGGAATGCGGCGGCTGCCCGAGAGTTCGTTAAGGCGTCCAGCCGGGATCACGCCCCGTCGCGCCCAAGGCGCGCTCGAACGTCGTCGCGCCGTCCGCGACGGCCACTTCTTCGCCGTACACCTTCATCGCGCGCGCCTGATCGCCGATCTCCAGCGCGATGGCGTACACGGCGTCGGCGACTTCGGGGAGGACGGAGAACTCCGCGCCCGTCGCCCTGGCGAGGTCCCAGCCGTGGAAGACGAACTCGTCCAGCACCATGTATCCCGCCATCGACGCGGGCATCGGGTTGCCGCCGAAGGTGGTCTGCCCCTGCCACGCCTCCGGCGTCCCGAAGACGTCCACGAGCCGCGCGGTCTGCCTCTCGATGTCGGCGAGCCAGCCGCCGCCGACGAGGTCCGCCTCGGCCTCGCCGGAGGACACCTCGGGCGGCGCCGCCTTGCGTCCGGCGGCTTCGAGCCAGGGGCCCCAGTAGAGAAGGTGGTTCAGCAACGCGCGGACGTCGTATTCGGCGCACGGGGTGCGCGCGGAGAGGTCGGACTCGCCGATCCCGCGCAGGATTCCGGCGAATTCCGCGGCGGCGGGGGCGATCAGGGCAGCGTGTTCGGACATGAGGGCATGAGTTCACGGAACCCGGCGCGCTGTCTTGAAGAAACGCGACAAGGTTAAGTTGATCCGGTGAGCGGGCACCGGATCCCGGCGGGGATCGTCAACGCGCGGCAGGCGAAGTTCAGCCTCGTCCGGCATCGCCCCGCGCCGGAGCTGCGCCCGTTCGTCGATCACCACTGGGTGCTGCGCTGGGACCTGAGCGGCCGCCCATCCCAGGAACAGGTGGTCCTGCCCAATCTCGCGGTGAACGTCACGTTCTTCCGCGACGCGGCCGGCGCGTTCGGCCCCGGGAAACGACCTTTCCGCTACACCGTCGCGGGCACGGACCACGGTATCGGCGTGCGATTCCGGCCGGGAGCTTTCCGGGCATTCCTCACCGGTCCGGTCTCGATGATCTCCGGCGGTTCCGTTCCGCTCACCGATCTCTTCCCCGGCGCCGGAGGAGTGACGGAATCGGTACGGAATGCGACGGACGACTTCGAAATGGTCCGCCGCTGCGAGGAACTGCTCCTCGCGAAAGATCCGGTGCTGACCGCCGCGGCCAGGACGGCCGTCGAAGCGGTGGAAACAATCGCGGCCGATCCGGCCATTACCAGAGTCGGCGAGCTGTCAAGCCGGACGGGCCTGTCTCAGCGAAGCCTGCAACGCCTGTTCGCCGAACATGTCGGCGCCGCCCCCAAATGGGCGATTCAGGTATACCGCTTGAACGAGGCGGCGGCACGGATCGCCGCCGAGGAACGGCCGGACTACCCGGAACTGGCGACCGCGCTGGGCTATAGCGACCAAGCGCACTTCATCCGGGATTTCCGCTCCGTGACCGGATGGGCGCCCACCGAGTACGCCCGCTTGAACCGTGTACAAGAACAAGAAAGCCGCCGGGAACGGATTCCCGGCGGCCGTCAGGTCTGAAAGACCTCAGTTCTTCTTGTGGTAGGCCTCCACGACCTCGGACGGGATACGTCCGCGGTCGGAAACCTGGAAGCCGTTCTTGCGGGCCCAGGCACGAATGGCCTGGTTCTGCTCGCGGTCCACGGTCGCGGGACGGGCGGCGGCCTTCACGCCGGCGACCGGACGAATGGCGGTGCGCTTACGGCCACCCGCGCGACGGGCGTGCTCCACATACTGGGCCAGCGCGTCACGAAGCTCTTCCGCGTTTTCCGCGGAAAGGTCGATCTGGTAGCTCACACCGTCCAAACCGAACTCGACGGTCTCTTCCGCCTCGGTGCCGTCGAGGTCGTCGACGAGCGAGACGAGCACCTTCTGTGCCATCTGTTTCCTCCTGCTGGGGGCTTACACGAATGATCTGGTACGGGGCATGCCCCGGACAGAAGACTTTGTCTAGCGACATTAATACCCGCTACCGAGACATAACGCAAATCTTGTTTACGAGAACGATCGAGGTATCTGTCACGCGGACGGGTTATTCGGGTCGGACGAGCGGGAACAGGATGGTCTCCCGGATACCAAGGCCGGTCAGCGCCATCAGCAACCGGTCGATCCCCATTCCGACACCACCGCTCGGCGGCATTCCGTACTCCAGCGCACGGAGGAAATCCTCATCCAGGTTCATGGCCTCACTATCGCCCTGCGCACCCAGCCGAGCCTGTTCCACCAGCCGCTGACGCTCCACCACGGGATCGACCAGCTCGGAGTATCCGGTGGCCAGTTCGAATCCGCGCACGTACAGATCCCACTTCTCGGCGACCCCCGGCTTGCTGCGATGTTGCCTGGTCAGCGGGGATGTCTCGACCGGAAAATCACGGACAAAAGTAGGTTCGTGGAGATGATCGCCGACGAGATGTTCCCAAAGTTCTTCGACGAGTTTGCCGTGGCCTAACTTGGGGTCGAGCTCCAGCTCTCGCGCTTCGGCATAGGAACGCAGCTTGTCCACCGATGTCTCGGGAGTGACCTCTTCCGACAACGCCTCGGACAACGACTCGTACATTCCGAGTGTGGTCCACTCGCCGGACAGGTCGTACTCCGAACCGTCGGCCAGAGTGACCACCTGAGTACCGAGAACGTTCTGCGCCGCCTCCTGGATGAGCTGCCGCGTCATCACCGCGTTGGAGTCATAGGTCGCATACGCTTCGTAGTACTCGAGCATGGCGAACTCGGGCGAGTGTGACGAGTCGCTGCCCTCGTTCCGGAAGTTCCGGTTGATCTCGAAGACCTTCTCGATACCGCCGACCACACAACGCTTGAGGTACAGCTCCGGCGCGATCCTCAAGTAGAGGTCGAGGTCGAAGGCATTCGAATGCGTGACGAATGGCCTTGCCGCCGCGCCGCCGTGCAGCGTTTGCAGCATCGGGGTCTCGACCTCGAGGAATCCCCGGCCGTGAAACGAGTCACGCAGGGAACGCAGCACACCGGCGCGGGTGCGGACCACGTCCCGCGCCTTGGGACGCACGATCAGATCGACATAACGCTGCCGGATCCGCGTTTCCTCGGCGAGGTCTTTGTGCGCCACGGGCAACGGGCGCAATGCTTTCGACGTGATCCGCCACGAGTCCGCCATCACGGAAAGCTCACCGCGCTTGGAGGTGATGACCTCGCCGGAGACGAATACGTGATCACCGAGATCGACATCGGACTTCCAGGCCGCGAGAGCTTCCTCGCCCACCTTCGCGAGGCTGAGCATCGCCTGCAACTCGGTGCCGTCGCCTTCACGGAGACTCGCGAAACACAGTTTGCCGGTATTGCGCATGTACATCACCCGGCCGGTGATACCGACGATCTCGCCGGTGGCCGTGTCGGCGGGAAGACCGGAATGCTTCGCGCGGACTTCGGCCAGTGAGTGCGTCCGGGGCACCTCTACCGGATACGGATCGATACCCTCCGCGATTATCCGGTCGCGCTTGTCCCGGCGCACCCGCATCTGTTCCGGCAGGTCTTCGTCGGGGCTCACGCCCTCGGATGCGGGGATTTCAGTCATGGCGCACAGCGTACGAACCCGCCGCTTCCCTACGCCAACCGGATTACCTTTTCCGGGTCGGGACCGGCCGGTTTTCTGTCCATTAACCTTGAGCGCGTGAACTCATCCGGTCCCGGCATCGAACCCGAACTGCACGCCCGCCGCGCCGCCTCGTTCGGTGCGACAGCGGCCGCCTATGCCGCGCATCGGCCGGACTATCCGGAAAAGGCACTGGCCTGGGGTCTGGCCGGCGCCCGGCACGCGCCGGAACGGGTACTGGACCTCGCGGCCGGGACCGGCAAGGTCAGCGAAGGGCTGCTCGCGCTGGGTGTCGAGGTCACCGCGGTGGAGCCGGACGAGAAGATGCTCGCGGAACTGAAGAAGGCGTTCCCCTCCGTGACCCCGCTCATCGGGACGGCCGAGGACATCCCGCTGCCCGACGGCTCCGTGGACGCCGTGGTCGTCGGCCAGGCCGTGCACTGGTTCGACCTCGACCGGGCCTATCCGGAGATGGCCAGGGTGCTGAAACCCGGAGGCGTCGTCGCCGCGCTGTGGAATCACGACGACGAGTCGTCTGGCTGGCTGGCCGAGTTGAACGCCCTGATCAAGACCTCGGCGAGCAGGCGCTGGCTGAGCGACTACGAATCGTTGCCGGAACACGAGGCCTTCGAGCCGTTCGAGAAGAAGACGTTCGGTCACAAACAGCCGAGGACCGCGGAGACCCTGGTGGCGACTCTCGCCACCCATTCGCACATGCTGGTGGCCCCGGCGGAGGAACGCGAAGCCAAACTTCGCACGGCGCGGGAATTCCTCGACCGGAATCCGGAAACCGCCTCGGGGGAATTCGACCTGCCGATCACCACCACCGTCTTCCGGGCGGGTAAGCGATGACCGACTGGAAGGCGACGTTCACCGCGACGTTCGGCGCTCCCGCGTCGGCGGTGTCCGCACGGATCTGGGCCGAGGTGTACGGCGACGAGTACCCCGCCGAGCTGGACACTTACAGCTTCGTGACCCGCACCGACCTGCGCCGCATCGCGGCCGAAGCGCGTCTGGAGCCGGGCGGGCGGCTGGCCGACATCGGGTGCGGGCGCGGCGGTCCCGGGCTATGGGTCGCCGCACGCACGTACGCGACGCTCACCGGCGTCGACATCGCGGAGACGGCGCTGGCGTCGGCGCGGCGTCGCGCGGAGCTGATGGACGTCGAAGCGACCGAGTTCCTGGTCGGCGATTTCCAGGACACCGGACTGGACGACGCGTCGTTCGAGGCGGTGATGAGCGTCGACGCGCTGCTGTTCGCGCCCGACAAGCGGCGTGCCTGCGCGGAGTTCGCGCGGATCCTCGTGCCCGGCGGGCGTCTGCTCGTCACGACCTGGGACTTCGACGGTCAGCCGGTGAACCGGCCGCCCCAGGTGGCCGACCATCGGCCGCTGCTGGAAGCGGCGGGATTCGACGTCCTCTCCTACGAGGAGACGCCGGACTGGCGGGCGCGGCAACGGCGGACCGTGGAGCTCTCGCTCGCGCGGGTGGAGGATTTGGCCGGGGAATCGGGGCAGGATCCGGCGCAGCTGCGGGCGAGCCTCGAATAGACGCTGCGGAACCAGGACCTGATGACGCGGCGGGTGCTGATGGTCGCCTCACGCCGGTGACGGAAGGCGTGACTCGCGTGATCAGACACGTAACTCACGTGATTGAAGGCGTAACTCACGAGTTACGGCTCTGATCACGCGAGTTACGGCTCTGATCACGCGAGTTACGCCTCTGATCACGCGCGGGGCGTGGCGCGGTTCCGGTCGTAGACCAACCGGAGGCCCAGGAGCGTCAGATCCGGGACGTGTTCGGTGATCGTCTCGGACTCCTCCAGCACCAGGGGCGCCAGGCCACCCGTCGCGATCACCGCGACCGGCTCCGCCCCGCCGGGCGAGAGCTCGCGCTTGATCCGCTTCACCAGGCCGTCGACCTGGCCGGCGAAACCGTAGAGGATGCCGGATTGCAGGCATTCCACGGTGTTCTTCCCGATCACCGACCGCGGCGGCACCAGCTCCACCTTGCGCAGCGCCGCGGCCCGCGCGGCCAGCGCGTCGACCGAGATCTCGATACCGGGCGCGAAGGCGCCGCCGAGGAACTCGCCCTTGGCGGAGATGGCGTCCACATTGGTCGAAGTCCCGAAATCGACCACCACACAAGCGGTGTCCGGGTGCAGATGGTGCGCGGCGAGGGTGTTCACCAGCCTGTCCGCGCCCACCTCCTTGGGGTTGTCGACCAGGAGCGGCACACCGGTGCGCACCCCCGGCTCGACGACGATCTTCGGCACTTTGGCGTAGTACCGCGAAAGCATGACGCGCAGCTCCCGCAGCACCGCGGGAACCGTGGACAGCGCGCTGATCCCGGTGATCGAGTCCGCGTGCGAACCGAGGAGCCCGCGCATGGTCAGCGCGAGCTCGTCGGCGGTCATCCGCGCGTCGGTGCGCATGCGCCAGTCGCCGATCAGCTCGTTTCCCGAGTACAGCCCGAGAACGATATTGGTGTTGCCGACGTCGACCGTGAGCAGCAAGGGCTCAGCTTTCGGCGTGCAGCAGCGCGTCGAGACGGCGGGCGTCGGCGGTTTCGGCGACCGGGAAGGTCATCGTGTCGTCGTCGGCCAGCGTCACGGTGCCGCTCAGCAGACCGGAACCCTCCGGCGCGTGCCCGGGGTCGGCGCCCTTCTCGACGATCCGGTTGTCCGCGTCGACGAAGACGACCCGCGGCCGGAACGCGGCCGCCTCGGCGTTCTCCATCTGCGCGTACGAAATCAGGATCACCAGATCGCCGGGGTGCACCAGATGCGCCGCGGCACCGTTGATGCCGAGCACCCCGCTGCCGCGTTCGCCCGCGATCACGTACGTTTCGAGCCGCGCGCCGTTGGTGACGTCCACAATGGACACCTGTTCGCCCGGCAGCAGATCCGCCGCGTCCATCAGGTCCTCGTCGACGGTCACCGAGCCGACGTAGTGGAGGTCGGCCTGGGTGACCGTCGCCCGGTGGATCTTCGATTTCAGCATCGTGCGGTACATCGTGGACTCTCCCTATTCCCCTGCGTCCAGCGCGTTCTCCGGATGGTCGACGGCGGCGCCGAGCATCACTCCGACGTTGTCGATCAGCCGGGTACTCCCCACCCTGGCCGCGATCAGCAACCGCGCTTCACCGTCCACGGGCGCGGGCCCGAGGTCGGTTCCCCTCAATTCCAGATAGTCGACCTCGACCGCGGGACGCGCGGCGAGGGTCTGCCTGGCGGTCGCCAGCACGGCTTCCGCGCCGTCGCGTCCGACGAAGGCACCCGCGGTGAGCGCCGCCGACAACACGATCGCGTCCTCGCGCTGTTCCGGGGTCAGATAGACGTTGCGCGAGGACAACGCCAGCCCGTCGCGTTCCCGGACCGTCGGCACCCCGATGACGCGGGTGTCGAAGTTCAGGTCACGCACCATCTTCTTGATCAGCACCAGCTGCTGGTAGTCCTTCTCCCCGAAGAAGGCGTAGTCCGGCCGCACGATGTTGAACAGTTTCGCCACCACGGTCAGCACGCCGGCGAAATGCCCCGGCCGCGCCGCGCCTTCCAGCTCGTCGCCGAGCGCGCCGGGATGCACCGTGACGGTGGCCCCCTCGGGATACAGATCCGACGCCTTGGGCAGGAAGCCCAGCTCGACGCCGTCCTCCTTCAGCACTTCGAGGTCCTTGTCCAGCGGACGCGGGTACGCCTCGAAGTCCTCGCCCTCCCCGAACTGCAGGGGGTTCACGAAGATCGACGTCGCGACCACCGTGTTCGGCAGCCGCTTCGCCCGGCGGATCAGCTCGCGGTGCCCCGCGTGCAGGGCGCCCATCGTTGGCACGAGCGCGACCTTGCGGCCGACGCCGTGCAGGGCACGCGTCACCTGGCTGACCTGCTCGGGCGGCTGGAAGGTGTGCAGCGTGCCTCGGGCGAATTTCGGTGTGGTCACTGGTTTTGCTGCCCTTCGGCGGGATCTGCGGGATCACTCAGGAGTTCGGTGAGCTCGGCGGCGGCCGACGCGTCCAGGAGCCCGGCGGCGTCGCCGCGCGCCAGCGTGCGCTTGGCCAGCGCGCGGTAGCTCGGGGCGATGTCGGGGCCACGTTCGGCCAGCACCGCGAGATGCTTACGCACGGTGCCGAGATCACCACGGGCCACCGGCCCGGTCAGCGCCCGGTCCCCGTGTCGGAGAACATTATCCAACGCCGCCGACAACAACGGAGCCACCAGGCGTTCGGGCTGGGCGATTCCCGCCTCCCGCAACAGTTCCCCGCAGTCGGCGACCAGTGTCATCAGGTGGTTCGCGCCGTGCGCCAACGCCGCGTGATAGAGCGCTCGCGCCTCGTCAGGGACCCGGACGGGCTCCGCGCCCATCTCCACGGTCAGCGCTTCGCCGACGTTCCACGCCGCTTCGTCACCCTCCGTCGCGGTGACGCCGACGCTGCAGGTGGCCAGCCTGTCGAGGTCTTCGGCGCGGCCGGTGAAGGTCATCACGGGGTGCAGGGCCAGTGGCAGCGCGCCTGCCTCGGCAGCCGGAGCGAGGACGTCGATTCCGTGCGCGCCGGAGGTGTGCACGACGATCTGCCCCGGCCGCAGCGATCCGGTGGCGACGAAACCGCGCACCATCCCGGCGAGCGCGTCGTCCGGCAGGGCCAGCAGGACCAGGTCGGCACGGCGGGCGACCTCGTCGGGAGGCAGGAGGGGCACGTCGGGGAGCAGTTGCTCCGCCCGGCGCACCGAAGCGTTGGAAAGGCCCGAAGCGGCGACGACCGTGTGCCCGGCCCTGGTGAGCGCGGCGCCGACGACACTGCCGACGCGCCCCGCGGAAACGACGCCGACGGCCAGGCGAGCGGGCCTCATCATGGCGTGCGCCAGTGGACGCTCATGGTCGAAACTCCTCAACTCGTTCCAGTCCCGCTCTGCGGTCGCGGGTACCAGACGACGGCGCGAGGGTAACCCTCCGGCACGGGTCTGAACCGGCCCCCGTGACCAGCTTCACCTGACAGTGGTCATCCGCGCGGCGCGCCGTCGGCCAGCCGCACGGCCTCGGCCCGCGACGTCTTGAGCACCTGGAGCAGCTCACGTTGCCGCTGTTTCGCGTCGTCGGTGAGCTTGCGGCCGCGCCGCAGGAACGCGAGCTCGGTCACGCTGGCCTGGTAGCGGCCGACGGCCTTCGCCGCCTCCCGCCCCGACTGCTTCCGCGCCTGTTTCCGCCACGACCGCCGCCCGGAGAGACTGGCCAGCAGCGCGACCTCGGAGGGGGCGATCCAGCGTGCATCAACCATCATCGGCAGCGCCGCCGCGACGATCCGCTGCTCACGCCGTCGTTGCATGACCACCACCGAGAAGACCCCGATGAACAGCGGCACCATGATCAGGAAGTAGACGTTCAGGAAGGTCTTCGCGCCACCGAGCAGCGCGGCACCGTTCCACAGCGCGTGCAGCAGCACCGCGACGACGTAACCGCCGATGGGCGCCAGGATCCGCAGGGAGCGCACCTTGCTGCTCGCGGCGATGCCGAGCCCGATCCCGGTCATGACGGCGAACAGCGGATGGGTGAACGGCGAGAGCACGCCGCGGAGGAAGAACGCCGCGAGCACGCCGGCGCTCGTGCCGTCGCCGAAGCCGTGCTCGGCGAAGGCGCGGCCGAAGTAATAGATGTTCTCGGTGAAGGCGAAACCCGCCGCGGTGAACCCGGCGTAGACGATGCCGTCCACGACGCCGTCGAACTCGATCGGGCGGCGCCACCACAGCAGCAGGATGAAAGCGGCCTTCGCGGCCTCCTCGACCAGCGGCGCGGAGACCAGCCCGCTGATCTTGCCGCCGACGCCGGTGCCGAGCAGCAGATCACCGACGGCTTCGGCGCCGCTGTTGAGCAGCAGCGCGATGATCGTCGCGACGCACGCGCCCCAGACGAAGGACAGCAGCAGGAGCTTCGGCGGTTCGGGCTCCCAGCGGTCGACCCACAGGAACGCGGTGACCACCACGGCGACCGGGACGAGTGCCGCGAGCACACCGATCCCCACCGCGAGCGGGCCGACCTTTTCGGTCACCGTGCCGAAGACGAACAACCCGCACAGCGCGACGGCGATCAGCCCGAGCACCGGCAGCAGCACGGTGATCGACCGGGACCGGCGGATCCGGTCGGGGCCGGGCGCAGGGGAGGAAGGCTCGCTCACAGCGGGTCACCCTACCGTCGGTACGGGTTCAGTCTTCGGCACGCCGCCTGCGCCGCGGAGTGGATTCGTTCGCGCCGTTGGCGGCGAGCAGATCCATCACCGACCGGCCGGACGCGTGGGAACCCGCCTCGGAAGTCTCGGGACGGCTGTGCGAAGACCCGTTACGGGACGGCGTCTCGTCGTCCGGCTTCGCCCGCCTGCCGCCGTGACGGCCGCCAGAGGACTCGGTGCTCTGCCAAGCCGGGGGTTCCCCGTCCGGGCGACGGCGACGGCCGCCACCGGTGGGCTCGGGAACGTTCGGGGCCGGGGTGAGCGAGGCCGAGGAGTCTTCCGCCGCGCGGCGACGGCGTCCACCGCCGCCGTTCTGCGACAGGCGGATCTCTTCGGGCAACGTCAGGTTGACCGCGGGCGGCTCCTCGACGGGCGGCGAGCTGTGCCGCGACGGCGCCTCGGCCGCCGGACGGCGCACCGGTTCGGGCTCCGGCTTCCGCACGGGCTCGGCCCGGCGAGGCGGCTCGGACACGGCCGGGATCGACGGCGGGGTCGGCGGCTCGGGCTCACGACGAGGCTCGGGACGCGGCTCCGGCCGTGGCTGGGACGCCGAAGGCTGCGGCTGCTGGGGTTTGGGACGCAGCCGGTCCTGGAAGTCGTCCTTCCTGGGGAACGCCGCGCTCAGGTCGGAGACCGGGCGCTCCTGCGTCCACGACGGCTTCCACTCGCCGGTGGCCTCCATCGGCTCCGGCGTGGCGGGCTTGTTCGCGGGCGGCGGCGTGCCGCCGGCCGGACGGGACCGCTCGACCGGCTTCATACCGGGGCGGGTCAAACCGAGCTCGCGGTTCGGCCGGGGACGATCCGGCTCGACCTTCTTGACCGGCTTCGCCGGCGCGGGCGGCTTCACCGGCGGCGTCTGCTTCCGCGTCTGCTCCTCGGGCCGCGGCGCGGGAGGACGCTGAACGGTGCCGGCGTCGAGCCGCTGCTGCAGCGACGGCTGCTGCGGGCGGCGAGGCGGTTCGTTGCGCTGGGGCTGGCGGGCGACGGTGGGCATCGAGGGCTGCGAGGCCTCGGCGCGCGACACACCCGGCATGGACGGGCGGGACACCTCGGCCGGGGTCACCGGCGGCGGGGTCTTGCGCTGGGCGTCGACCCTGGGCATCGGGCGGGAAACCTCGGCGGGCGACATCCCGGGGTTCGACAGCTCCATCCGCTCGCGGCGGGCGGCTTCGGCGGCGAGCGCCTCGGCGGCCTTGGAGGCGCGGGCGTCGGCCTTGCGCATACTGCGGCGAGTCGACTCGTCGACCGGTTTCGGCCGCTGGACCTGATTGCTCTGGCCGTAGCCGCCTGCGCCGTTTACCTGACCGTTCGCCGGTTTGCGGCGGGCCGCGGGCGGCGCCGGAGCCCGCATCGCGGCGGGTTCGAGGACGCGGTCGATCATCTCGGTCGGGCGCTCGCGGTCACGCTCGTCGACGTCGATCGTGGTGCTCTTGGCCGCCATGAGCTGGGGTTTGCCGTTGCCGTTCTCGGACCCCGCGCTCATCAGCTGCTTGTTGTCGAGGGACCGCATCCGGGTGGCCTGCGCGGTGAGCGCGACGCGTTCGAGGAGGACCTCGCCGCCGAAGAGCGACTGGAGGCTTTCACGCAGAGCGCTCACCTCGGCTCTGAGCGCTTCGAGCTCTTCCTGGGAGCGGCTCTCGGCGGCCTGCCGGGTCTCCGCCTCCATCTCCAGCTCGAACTCGCGGCGGGCGGCGATCTCGCGTTCCAGCTCAAGCTCGTAGACGGCCTGCGCCTCGGCGACGGCGTCCTCGCTCTGCGAAACGTGCTTGCGGTAGCGGACCGCGAGGAACGCACCGATCAAGGCGGCCCACAGCGCCGCGACGATCCCCAGACGCAAGTAGCGGAGGTCGTCGGAAAGCACCAATGCGAGAGTCGCGCCGACGGCGAGAACCAAGCCGACGACAAGCCACGGCCTACCCGCAAGGCGGCCGCGCGAGTCGTCACCCACCCCGGTCATGCCCAACACCGTACCTTCTAGTAATCCGAACGAGACCTAGTCGGTACTTCGAGCGGTGGCTCCCGAGCGTTAACCGGTCGGCTCGGGATCGGTATCCCGATCACCGCCCTCGGGGGTCCGGCAGCAGTGTTCGAGCCATAAAGCCGCAGCTACCAGCGCCGCCGAGCTGACGATCCCGACCGTGGCCGAGCGGAGATCGCCGCTCGCCGCGAGGAGTTCGTCACGTCGCGGAAAAAGATACGCGAAAGCCGCGAGCCAGACGCCCGTCATCGCGGATCCGGCGAGCGAAGAGGCCTTGGCGAGGGCCACCGATCGAGCGACGGAGATCGCGGAGAGCACGCGGCCCTCCTTGATCCGCGACCGGATGATGAAGGCGAGCACGAACTCGCAGAGCGCGAGGACGAGCAGCGTGATTCCGGCGAAGAGCGGAAGCGCGGGGATGGATCCGTAGGCGACCTGGAAAAGCAGATAGGCCAGGACCAATCCCAGGAGGCCGGCCACCGCCAGCTCACGTGGCCGGGTGAAGTGCATGGTCCAACGCTACCTGGCAGGCTTGACTCTCCACCAACTGGAGAGTCGACGATGAGGCATATGGGCACCGCAGCGGTTTTCACCATCGGGGAGCTGGCCAAACGGACCGGCCTGCCGGTGAAGACCATCCGCTTCTACTCCGACGAGGGGCTCCTGCCCCCGACCGACCGCACCGATTCGGGCTACCGGCTCTACGACGCGACCGCGATGGCGCGTCTCGAGCTGGTCCGGACGCTGCGGGAACTCGGGCTCGGCCTCGCCGACGTCGAGCGGGCGCTGACCAGGGAAGCGACCATCGGGGACCTCGCGGTCCAGCACGTCGCCGCCCTGGACGAGCAGATCCGGCGGCTGGAACTGCGCCGCGCGGTCCTGCGAGCGGTGGCCAAACGGGACTCACCACTGGAGGAGGTCGAACTGATGAACAAACTCGCGTCGATGTCGGACGAGGACCGCAAACGTTTGCTCGACGAGTTCTGGGCGGACATGGTCGAAGGGCTCGATCTGGACCCGGAGTTCTACGAGCGGATGCGCTCGGCGAAACCGGAGCTGCCCGACGACCCGACGCCCGAGCAGCTGGAGGCCTGGATCGAGTTCGCCGAACTCGTGCAGGACGACGAGTTCCGCGCGTCCATCCGCCGGATGAGCGAGTGGCACTCGCAGCTCCGGAAGCAGGACGGAGCGGACTTCGGCGCGAAGCAGCAGGAGCTGTGGATGGCGTGGAGCGCTCGGGCGACCGAAGCGCTCGAAGCCGGTCTCGCGCCGGACTCGCCCGAGGGCCGCGAGCTGGCGGAGACGATCTTCACGCAGTCTTCGCGGAACGGCCGTGACCCCGCCGACCCGGCCTGGCGGAAGCGGCTGACCGACGGGATGGCGATCAGCTCCGACCCGCGGGCCGAGCGGTACTGGCTGCTGCTGGGGAAGATCAACGGCTGGCCGTCGTTCCCTTCGCAGATGCCGCAGGCGGAGTGGATCATCGCGGCCCTGCGCTCGGCGCTGGGGTAGCAAGGGACCTTTGCTACCACTCCCGCATTTAGTCGACTGATTGCCTGGCCGACGGGCGCCGGGTGGGCGTTGCGAAAGCCACTTTCGCAACGCTGAAGGTTGCGAAAGTGGCTTTCGCAACCTTTCCGGGGTCGCCGCCCCTCGCAATCAGGCGACCAAACGCGGTGGTTCGCATCACGAACCACTGGGGGCTTGGCCGTGACCGTGTGGGTTTGGGGCGTCAGGTGACCAGAAATCCACACGGTCCCCCACTTCCGGGACCGACCTCTGGATGAGGTGGTTGGTATCGCCAACTACCTCATTCAGAGGACGAAATGCGTGAGACGGACGGAGTCGCGGTCCGAGGCGGGGCGGGCGGCGAGGAGGTCGGCGACGGGACCGTGGCCGGGAAGTACCGCGTCGGGCTCGATCTCCAGCCAGGGGATCAGCACGCTCGCGCGCTCCGGCGTGCCGGGATGCGGAAGCAGCAACTGGGGGTCGTCGGAGCGAACCCCGTCCACGGTCACTATGTCGACATCCAGCGTGCGCGGACCCCACCGGAGTTCGCGCACGCGCTCCGCCGCCTGCTCGGCGGCCTGCCCGGTGCGCAGCCAGTCCCAGTGATCACGCGCCGGGTCGTCGACCAGGACGACGGCGTTGAGGAAGTCCGGCTGGTCCTCGACACCCCACGCCTTGGTCTCGTAGACCGACGACACCGCGACGACCGCGGGCCGGACCGCGTCGACGGCGGATCGGAGATACGCGAGCCGGTCCCCCAGGTTGGAGCCGAGCGAAAGCAGCGCGCGGCTCATCGCTCCCGCCGCACCGTGACGGCGACGTCGTCGAAGTTCAGCGGGATCGGCGCGGACGGCTTGTGCACCGTCACCTCGACGGCGGTCAGCCGCTCGTCGCGCAGCACGTCGTCGGCGATCTTCCCGGCGACACTCTCGATGAGGTCGTACGGCTCGCCCGCCACGATGCCGGCGGCGAGTTCCGCCAGTTCGCCGTAGTGCAGCGTCTTGGTCAGGTCATCGGACGCGGCGGCCGGGCCGAGGTCCAGCCACACCACGATGTCGACGACGAACTCCTGCCCGTCCCGCTTCTCATGGTCGAAGACCCCGTGCCTGCCGAAGACCCTCAAGCCGGTCAACGTGATCCGGTCAGACAACGGGATTCCCCTTCCGCCAAGCCGCCGCGACGGTCACGGCGTCGATGCTCGCGCCGACCTCGTGCACCCGCACTCCCCAGGCGCCGGCCGCCGCGGCGAGCGCGGACACGGCCGCGGTCGCGTTCTCGCGGCCGTCCGGCGGGGCGGGCTTTCCGTCCTTTCCGGACAAAAGGCGCCCGAGGAACCGTTTGCGCGAAGCACCGACGAGAACCGGGAAACCCAGTGACAGAAAGGTATCCAGGCCGTTCAGCAACGCCCAGTCGTGCTCGGCGTTCTTCGCGAAACCCAGCCCGGGGTCGAGCACGATCGCATCGGCGTCGACACCCGCGGCGAGCGCTTCGTCCACTCGGGACAGCAGCTCGGCGCGCACGTCCGCGACGACGTCCTCATAGGACGCCAGCGCGTTCATGTCCTTGCTGTGCCCGCGCCAGTGCATCAGTACATAAGGGACACCTGTCTCGGCGGCGACCTTCGCCATGTTCGGATCGGCCAGCCCACCGGAGACGTCGTTGACGACGGACGCGCCCGCCTCGACCGCGGCGAGGGCGACCTCGGCCCGCGTGGTGTCCACGGACATCGCGACACCGTCGGCGGCGAGGGCGCGGATCACCGGCATGATCCGGGAAATCTCGGTGCCGGCGTCCACCCGGGACGCTCCCGGCCGAGTCGACTCCCCGCCGACGTCGATCAGATCCGCGCCGCGCGCCCACATCTCGTGCGCGTGCTCCAGCGCCTGCTCGACGCCGAGGTAGCGGCCACCGTCCGAAAAGGAATCGGGGGTGACATTGAGGATCCCCATCACCGCGCACCGGCCGGGCCGGGGCAGGGCGGTCATCGACGGCCCTTGATCAGATCCAGCGCCTCCGCCCGCGAGGACGCCGAAGACTGCAGCAGCCCGCGCACGGCGGACGTCGTCGTCCTGGCGCCGGGTTTGCGGATCCCGCGCATGGCCATGCAAAGGTGTTCGGCCTCGACCACGACGATCGCGCCGCGGGGCTCGAGTTTGCGCATGAGCGCGTCGGCGACCTGGGAGGTCAGGCGCTCCTGGACCTGCGGGCGCTTGGCGTAGAGGTCGACGAGGCGGGCCAGTTTGGACAGGCCGGTGACCTTGCCGTGCTCGTTGGGGATGTACCCGATGTGAGCGACGCCGTGGAATGAGAGCAAATGGTGTTCACAGTTATGCGTCAGGTGCCCGGCGATCAGGAACGTCGGGTGTGGCTCGCATTTGAAGCTGTACACCGTGTAGGGCTTGGTTCCTGTGGCCTTCACGGGGCGGACGGACTCTACCTCCACGTAGTCCGACTCGATGAGGTCTGTCGTGTAGTCGTCCTGGGGGAAGCCATGCCGCTCGAACCAGCGGTCAGCGACGTAGAGAACTGAGGCAGGCGCCTTACGCGGTGTGAACCTCGCTCCGATGATCGTGGCCAAGTCTTCGAGGAAAGGGATGTTCGCGCTGGTGATCAGGCGGCCCGGGTGTCGTTTGTCGTCGCAGCCATCCCCGTCGATGTAGCCATCGAGAAAGCCGTTGAAAGTGCTTCGGTCGTTGAGCACGACCATGGGGAAGCGCTGCCGCTGATGATGAGCATCGCCACCGACGTACTGCCGCATGAGATCCGCGAGGAACGATGAGACGACACGCACCCGAAAGCCGGGCGCTTCACGTCCGAGGTAGCCCGAAGGCCGCGTGACCGGCTCGAGTTTCGCCTCGATCCCGAAGGCCCGATAGAGCGACTCGGCGTACTTCTTCGCGAAGTCGCGGTCGTTCACCACCAGCGAGACGTAGCGCTCGGCGACGGTCCCGTCCGAGCAGGTCGCACCGATGACATAACCGAAGTCGTAACCGAACTTCGGCTTCCAGCGATCCCGGCAGAGCTTGCGCGCGTGGGTCCACTCGATGAAGGAACCCTCGACGTCCTTGGCCTCCACCCAGCCCTTGGGCGTCGCCAAAGGATGGTCAGGAGTGACCTTGAAACTTCCACCCGCGGTCGTGACCTCGACAAGCTCACGAGTCTGGTGCGAGCTGATCTCGGTGACCGTGGTCTCCTCGACCTTGCCACCCGACAGAGTCCACAGCTTGTCACCGACTTCGACCTCGGCCGCCTGCTTACGGCCTCCGACCGCGTTCACCGTCTGCTTGCTGGGCACGCAGGTCGAGAACATCGGAATGTCCGTCACGAGTACGAGTTCTTCGTGTGCCTCGTCGAACGTGCGGTCCAGGACGTGGTCCGGTTCGGTGTAGAGACCGGCGAACATTTCCCGGTAAGCGCGAGCGACCCGGGCCGGGGTCTCCAAGAGACCGTCCCGGTCCGGGTCCTCACCACAGGCGAGCAGGAGTTCGCGTACGGCTTTCTCGGCCCGGTCCTGGTCGAAGACCGGGCTTACGCCGTTACCGCTTGGTGTCGTCCTGTCCGTCGTCACGCCGTTGCTGTCCTTCGTCCTGCTGACCGCCGGGCTGGTCAGCGAACCAGCCGTCACGCGGGCGGTCTTCGGCGGGACGCCAGGGCTGGTTCGGCTGGCCGCCCGGCTGCGTGGCCGGGGTCCAGCCGGGAGGAGCCCCGTAGTTCGGCGGGCCGCCAACGGGCCCACCCTGGTAACCGCCTGCCGGACCACCCGGCTGCTGCCCACCATATGCCTGGGGCCAGTGACCGGTGCCGTTCGGCCCACCGTTGGGGCGACCACCGTTGGGGTAGGCGCCCGGCGGCGGCGGGGCGTACGGGTTCGCGTTCGGGTCCGGCGGCGGAGCGGGCTGCGCGTACGGCGGGCCACCGGGAAGGTCGCCGCCGCCCTGCGCGGTGCCGACCGGCGTCGGCGCCGGCTGCAGCACCGGCTGCTCCTTCTTCTCCTCCGGCGGGGGCCACGGCTCGCCGCGTTCCATCGCCAGCTCGCCGGGGGTCTTGATCGGCGGCTTGTCGGACGGCTTGCGGTCGCCGAACTCGTTGAAGATGGTGATGTGCGGGCGCTTCTCGACGGTCGCGAAGATCCGCTCGAGGTCCTTGCGGGTCAGCGTCTCCTTTTCGAGGAGCTCGATGACCAGCTCGTCCAGCACGTCGCGGTAGGTGCTCAGCACGTGCCACGCCTCGGTGTGCGCGGTCTCGATGAGCTTGCGCACCTCCTCGTCGATCTCGTGCGCGACCTCGAGCGAGTAGTCCGCCTGGCGGCCCGCCGAGCGACCGAGGAACGGGTCGCCCTGCTCCTGGCCGTACTTGACCGCGCCGAGCCGGGCGCTCATGCCGTATTCGGTGACCATCGCGCGGGCGATCTTGGTCGCCTGCTCGATGTCGGAGGAGGCACCGGTGGTGGGCTCGTGGAAGACGAGCTCCTCCGCCGTCCGGCCGCCCATCGCGAAGACCAGGCGCCCGATCATCTCCGATCGGGTCATCAACTCCTTGTCGTCCTCCGGGACGAGCAGGGCGTGACCGCCGGTGCGCCCGCGCGGCAGGATCGTCAGCTTGTAGACCGGTTCGATGTCCGGCATCGCCCACGCGGCGAGCGCGTGCCCGCCCTCGTGGTAGGCCGTGATCTTCTTCTCCTTCTCGGAGATGATCCGGCTCTTGCGGGCGGGGCCGCCGACGACGCGGTCGACCGACTCCTCCAGCGCGGCGTCGGTGATCACGTGCCCGTTCTGGCGGGCGGTGAGCAGCGCGGCCTCGTTGAGCACGTTCGCCAGGTCCGCGCCGGACATGCCGACGGTCCGCTTGGCGAGGCTGCTCAGGTCGGTGCCCTGCGCGATCGGCTTGCCCTTGGCGTGCACCTCGAGGATCGCCTTGCGGCCGCGCATGTCCGGCGCGGACACCGGGATCTGGCGGTCGAAGCGGCCGGGGCGCAGGAGCGCCGGGTCGAGGATGTCGGGACGGTTGGTCGCGGCGATCAGGATGATGCCGCCGCGCGCGTCGAAGCCGTCCATCTCGACGAGGAGCTGGTTCAGCGTCTGCTCGCGTTCGTCGTGGCCGCCGCCGAGGCCGGCGCCGCGCTGGCGGCCGACCGCGTCGATCTCGTCGACGAAGATGATGCAGGGCGCGTTCTGCTTGGCCTGCTCGAACAGGTCGCGGACTCGCGAGGCACCGACACCGACGAACATCTCGACGAAGTCGGAACCGGAGATCGTGTAGAACGGCACGCCCGCCTCACCGGCGACGGCGCGCGCGAGCAGCGTCTTACCGGTACCGGGCGGCCCGTAGAGCAGGACGCCCTTGGGGATCTTCGCGCCGAGCGCCTGGTAGCGCGCCGGGTTCTGCAGGAAGTCCTTGATCTCGTACAGCTCTTCGACGGCCTCGTCGGCGCCCGCGACGTCCCCGAAGGTCGTCTTGGGCATGTCCTTGTTGAGCTGCTTGGCCTTCGACTTGCCGAAGTTGAGGACGCGGTTCCCGCCGCCCTGCGCGTTGTTCATCATCCACATCAGCAGGCCCAGCACCAGCGCCAGCGGGATGGCGAAGATCAGGATCTGGGTGAGGACGTTCTGCTGGGTGACCTTGGTGGTGAACTTGACCGGGTTGTCACCGCTCTTCAGGCCGATGAGCTGGCCGTAGATGGTGCCCGCGACGTTCGCCGGGTACTGCGCGATGATCTGGTCGACCTGCTGGCCGTCGACCTCGATCTTCTTGTTCAGGAGCAGCTTGATCTGCTGCTCCTTGTCCTCTTGCGAGGCTTCCTTGACGTTGTTCGCGGTGATCTGCTGGTTCGCGATCGAGATCGGCACCTGGGTGTAGCCACGATCACTGTCGAAGATCGTGTTGTATGCGAGAAACGCCAGTACCGCCGCGAGAATCCAGAGCACTGGGTTCCTGAGCACGCTCTTCCGGTTCATACGACTCGGCCCTGGTGGCCTCGACCCTTCCTGGTTGGGCGGCTCATGTGATACCCGCCATCACGATCTTGACGACCCATGGTGCTCCGACACCCGCCCCTCAGGATACCGCCCGCCTGGACGGATGAGGGTGGTGAGCCTCTCGGACGTAAACGGCGGACGTCGCGCGAGGGTTCCCGGAGCCGGACCCTAGCGTGTGTCGACCGCCACACCGGCGGCCATTTCGCCCAGCCGCGTCCGGAGCGTCTTGACGTCGGCGGGCGAGACGGTGACCCACTCGCGCCCGTCCGGACCGGCCTGTGACGTGCTGAGATAGCGACCGCTGGCGGTGTCGAACCAGCCGAGCACGCGGGACCGCTGTTTGGCGCCCACGTGGGACCGGCTGTTCGCTGCGAGCTGACCGCCGCGCAGCCTCGGCTGGCCGGTGAGCTTGCCGAACGCCTCGCGCGGATCCGCCGCGATGCGATCACTGAGCGAGACGCGCGGCTTGTCCTTGCGACGGCTCTTCGCCGCTTCGGGCTCCTCGGCCTGCTTCGTCGGGTTGATGGCGGCGCGGATCGGCTCGGTGCGGCGGGCGTCGTCGATCGGCAGCGTGACGGACGCCTCCGAGCCGCGCTGTCCCGGGGGCAGCAGGTCGACGACCGCCGTCGGGAGCCCGTCGGCGGGTGCTTCGCGCAGCCAGATCCCGGACTGGTCCTGGATCGCGATCACCGCGTCGCGGCCGTCGGTGGCGCCGAGCACGGCGATCGTCGGGGCCTGGAATTCGGGGATGTGGAGCGCGTCGATGGTCAACGAGCCGCGGGCGAGGAGGTACAGCCAGTCCTCGATCCGCCGCTCCAGCCTTCCCCG
This sequence comes from Amycolatopsis sp. PSD-21, assembly GCF_055561455.1. NCBI lineage: Bacteria > Bacillati > Actinomycetota > Actinomycetes > Pseudonocardiales > Pseudonocardiaceae > Amycolatopsis > Amycolatopsis sp. PSD-21. The sequence continues at coordinate 8,846,838 of NZ_CM145712.1, forward strand.
GCCGTCGCGGATTCCGCGGGCCTGGAGTTCGTTGTCGACGCGCTGGCGCAGTGCCCGGCGTTCGAGCTCGGTCGCTCCGTGCGACCGGACGCGCAGCGGGTATGGCAGGTCGCCGAGCTCGGCGGACTCCCAGAGGAAGTCGAACGCCATCGGTGTGAAGTGTTCCTGGTGCATTTTGCTCCGTGCCCTCCCGGCACCTCGGCTTCATGGGCCTCGGGACGCCCAGAGGTTCACGATAGCGAAGGGGTACGACGGGCGGCGTCCGGATCGCGGATCATGCCCTGCGCCTGGCAGGGACGCGTGTCGCGAAAGCCACTTTCGCGACGCCTGATGTCCCGACAGTGGCTTTCGCGACACGGGGCCGGATCGCTCAGTGCGCGAGGGAGGCGTCGGAAGCGATCTTCCCCAGCAGCTCCGTGAGCCGCTGGCGCAGCGTCGCCGGGTCCGCGGGGGCGACGGTGATCCAGTCCCGTCCGTCGGAACCGCGGGTGGCCTGGGTGAAGTACCGGCCGGACTGCGTGTCGAACCAGCTCAGCACCGAAGACCGGCTCCGCGTGCCGTGTTTGCTGCGCGCGTTGGCGCCGAACTGGCCACCGCGAAGCCGCGGCTGCGCCTGGAGCCTCGACAGGGCCTTGCGGTCCTCGTCGGACGTCGCCGAGCCGTCGACCTGCGGCTGACGGCGCTGGAGGAAGTCCGCGCCCGAAGCGCCGACGAGCCCGTCGAGCGGGAGGGTGATCGACTTCTCCGTGCCGCGCGAACCCGGCGGCAGCAGGGAGACGATCGCGCTCGCGAGGCCGTCCGGGGCGATCGGGTGGAAGTGGAAACCGCGCGGGTCCTGCACGGTCAGCAGGCCCTGTCCGCCGAGCACCGACGCGACCGCGAGCAGCGGTTCGGTGCCGGGGTTGTTGAGCTGGACGCAGTCCAGGCTCAGGTCCGGCCTCGCGAGGACGCCGAAGTAGTCCTCGATATGCGGCTCGGGGCGTCCGCGCTCGTCGGCGAGACGGCGCTGGTTCAGCGACTGGAGCGTCTGCGTCCGCAGTGCGCCGCGCTCGTCCATCGTCGCCCCGTGCGAGCGGAGCCGCAGCGGGTACGGCAGCTCACCGGCGTTCGCGCTCTCCCACAGGAAGTCCAGCTCGACCGGGGTGAGCAGGTCACCGTTCGCCATCATCCGCCCCTAGTGTCTGTTGGTGAACCCGCGTCCGCGATCGGCGTCGGCAGGACACTGCTTGGTCAGCTGTCTCGCGACCGCGTACAGGGTGTCCTGCCACCGCGATAGCGGGGCCTTCGGCCGGGCGGGTTCACGTGTGGTCGCCCTTCGGCATCCAACTTCGGCACCGCCGACAGGCTCTCGCACAAGTCAGCGGGCGCGCGGCCGGATCGGCCGCGCGCCCGGTGGGAAACCGCTCTAGCGTTCGTCGTCTTCGGTCCACGCGCCGATGACCGGCGGCGGGGTCGCCTCGTTGGCGCCGAAGGCGTCGTCCGGGTCCGGCTCGATGAGGAACGACGCGTGCGTGTGCTCCTCTTCCTGCTCGGCCTGCGCGCCGTGCGCGCCCATGCCCATGCCGCCGCCCATACCGTGCATCGGCGGCGTGGCGCCACCGATGGTGCCGCTGGAGGACACGATGCCCTGCTGCGGAACGGCCTGGGACGCGGCGCTCTGCGCGGGCCCGCCCTTCTCGGTCGCGGCGGCGTCGGTGCTGTCGGTGTCCTTGGCGCCGGACTTGTTGCCCTGGCCGAGCGCCTTGGCGCCCGCGTAGCCGAGGCCGCCGCCGAGCGCGGCCGCGGTGAGGGCCTGGCCGAGCCCGTTGCCGCCGCTCGCCGGGGCGTGCGGGGTCATCGGGGCACCGGCGCCGGACGCGACGCCCGCACCCGGCGCGACACCGGCGGCCGGGCTCGCGGCCGGGCTGTAGCCGGCCTGCGAGAACACGCCCGAGTCCGGACCGACGTGGACCGGAGCCGCACCGCTGCCCTGCGCGCCGTAGCCGTGCGTGCCGGCGAAGACGGGGGTGCCGGAGACGGCGCCGGAGTTGAGGCCCGCGCCGCCGATGTTGCCGACGCCGCTGAACCCGGCGCTGTTGTGCGTCGCGGTCGGCTTCATGCCGAGGGATTCGGGGCCGAAGCTCGGGGTCGAGCTGTCGACCTCGCTCATCTCCTTGGTGTAGGCCTCGAGGAACCTGGCCTGCTCCGCCCGCACTTCCTTGTCCTGGTCGGCGAGGGGCTTCTGGTCGGTGATCATGCCGATCGGGCCCGCCGCCAGCGCCTGGCCCATGGCCTTCTCGGGGCTGTAGTCGGTCGGCTTCGGCATGAGCTTGACCTTGGTGGCGGCGTCGGCCTGCTTCTGCAGCCTGTCCGACATCGTGTGCGCGGCCTCGGAGGCCTGCGAACCCGAGTTCGCGATGGCGACCAGCGAACCCTGCGCGGCCGCGGCGCCCTGCCCGATCCAGGCGGCGCCCAGTTCGGAGATCGCGTTGTAGAGGTCGTTCGACGCCTGGCTCAGCTTGGCGCCGTGCGAGCCCCACGACTGGCTGATGGCGGTCGCCGTGCTGGGGTCGTTGCCGATGTTGGCCTGGTTCCACAGGTCCTGGCTGCTCGGCGCGCTCTCCCAGTTCGGCGGGTTGGTGATGGCGCGGTCGGCGCCGATGTCGAACCCGTCGGAACGGCCGCGCGCGGACGACACGATGTTCGCGGCTTCCGAATTGTCGCCGAGCTGCACCGGGGTGCCGCTGGTGTTGCTCTCGCCGTAAGAGTCGGCGCTGTGCTTCGGTGGCATGGCTTTCTGACTCCCCCTCAGACGTTACGGAACGGCTCGGCCGCGGCCTGGTCGATCTCGTGGTAGCGGGCCATCGCCGTCACGATGCCGGACTCGGCGGCCTCGTACTGCTGGAAAAGGTTCTGGAGCGCGGCCGCGTACGAGTCGCCTCCGCCGTCGGCACGGTTCGCCACCTTCGCGGCGATCGCGTTGCCGACCGGGTTGTTGCCCAGCTTCGGCGCCTGCCCGAGGTCGCCGGCCCGCTGCAGGAGGGCCTCGATGGCGTCCTTGCCGGTGCGGATCTTGTTCAGGACGGTCTGGGCCGCGTCAGGGTCGATCCCGACCTGACCCTGGGCCGCGGCGTTCTTGAACGCGTTCGCGTCCGCCAAGCTGTTCCCCATCTGAGCTCTCTCCGTTTCCCCCGGGCCAGGCCACGACGGCTGCGTGGCAAAGGTCTTCGCATAGGTTAACGCACTCGATCGCAGCCTATGACGCGTTCTCCGTGCTCAGGGTTCCGTATTCCCGCACACCCGGGCAAGCGGTTCTCAGGACGTGTAGACGTGGGGATCCAGAGTTCCGATGTAGGGCAGGTCCCGGTAACGCTCCGCGTAGTCCAGGCCGTATCCGACTACGAATTCGTTGGGAATGTCGAACCCGATGTACTTGACCGGTACGTCGACCTTGACCGCCTCCGGCTTGCGCAGGAGCGAGACGACCTCGAGCGAAGCGGGGTTCCGGCTCGCGAGGTTCTTCAGCAGCCAGGACAGGGTCAGCCCGGAGTCGACGATGTCCTCGACGATGAGCACGTCGCGGCCGGCGATGTCGCGGTCGAGGTCCTTGAGGATCCGCACCACGCCGGACGACGACGTCGCCGAGCCGTAGGAGGAGACCGCCATGAACTCGAGCTGGGAGGGAAGGGGGAGCGCCCTGGCGAAGTCGGTCATGAACATCACCGCGCCCTTGAGCACGCCGACGAGCAGGAGGTCTCCCTGCCCGGAGCCGGGGCCGTCGGCCGGATAGTCCGCTGCGACCTTGGCCGCCAGTTCGGCGATCTTGTCGTTGATCTGCTGCTCGGTGACGAGCACGGAGGCGATCTCGCCTTCGTACACGGGACGATCCCCTCTAGGTGGTGGACTGGGGTGCTTCGGCTGAGCCTTTTCGCGGAGCCGGGTCGTGTCGATGGATGGTCACGATACGCGTGAACCCGCCACGGCCGGAGGCCCCGCTATCGCGGTGGCGGGACACCCGATCCACCTCCGGGAGGTGGACGACCAGGCAGCGACACCGTGAGCCTGCCATGCGCCCGCGCGGCCACCAAGTCGCCGGGTAGCCAGACCCCGCCCTGACCCCGCCAGTTCCCCACCAGCGCGTCGACCGAGCGCAGGTGGGCGTCGGTGAGTTCGCGGACGCCGGAGTCCAGCAGCCACCTGCGGAGGACGCGTCGCCGCAGCGCGGGCGGTGCGGTGGCGAGCACCGCGACGTCGAGCCCTTCGCCGGTGAAGGCGCGCAGGTGGACCTCGTCCGCGAGTGTGTCCAACGCCTCGGTGTCCTCGCGCAGTTGCGCCGCCGTGCGGGCGAGCGACGCCGCGACACCGCCGGACAGCACATCCTCCAGAAGGGGCAGTACTTCGGTCCGTAACCGGACACGGGTGAAGCGCGGGTCTTCGTTGTGCGGGTCCTGCCACGGGTCGACGCCGAGCGCCCGGCACGCCTGCCGCGTGGTGGCGCGGGTGACGCCGAGCAGCGGCCGTCCCCAGGGCGGGTCGTGCGGGCGCATCCCGGCCAGCGAACGCGGCCCGGAACCCCGGCCGAGGCCGAGCAGGACGGTTTCGGCCTGGTCGTCGAGGGTGTGGCCGAGCAGGACGACGCCGCGTCCATCGGGCAGCGCCGAACGCAAGGCGCCGTAACGGGCCCGGCGGGCCGCCGCTTCCGGTCCGCCCGCGCCCTCGACGCGCACCTTCAGGACTTCGGCCGTGTCGGCGCCCAGTTCCCGCGCAGTGTTCGCGGCTCGGGCGGCGGTTTCGGCGGAACCCTCCTGGAGGCCGTGGTCGACGACGAGCGCCCGCACCTTCAGCCCGGCACGCGACCCCACGAACGCCGCCGCTTCGGCCAGCGCCAAGGAGTCCGCGCCGCCGGAGACCGCGACACAGAGCTCGTCGGCGGCCCCTGACGAGGCCAGGAAGTCCCGCACGGCCGTCCGCACGGCCGCGATCGCCGGATCCGGCCCGCTCACCCGTGCAGTCGCCGCACCCAGGCCGCCGGATCGCTGATCTCGGCCCTGGTCGGCAGCGTGTTCGGCGACGTCCAGACCGCGTTGAAGCCGTCCATGCCGACGGCGTCGACGACGTGCTTGGTGAACTTCGCGCCCTGTTCGTACTGGCGCAGCTTCGCGTCCACGCCGAGGAGGCTGCGCAGCACGCGGTCGATCAGGCCGCCGCCCTTGCGCCGGGCGGTGAACCGCGAACGGATCAGCTCGACACTCGGCACGACCTGCGGCCCGACGGCGTCCATCACGAAGTCGGCGTGCCCCTCCAGCAGGGTGGACAGCGCCAGCAGCCGGTCGAACACCGCTCGCTCGCCCGGCGACTGCAGGAGTTCGGCGAGGCCGGCGCCGCCCGCCTTGCCCTTGCCGATCTGCTTGATGGTGTCCGGCAGGCGGCCGACCAGATCGCTCAGCCCGTCCGCGTCCCGGCCGGCGAGCCCGCCGATCAGGCGCTCGACCTCGTCGGCGAAGTAGTCGCGCAGCCAGGTGACCGCGGTGAACTGCAGCCGGTGGGTGCATTCGTGCAGGCAGACCCACAGCCGGAAGTCGTGGCCCGGCACGTCCATCGCACGCTGGGCGGCGACCACGTTCGGCGCGACGAGCACCAGACGGCCGGCGCGGTCCGGCCCGCCGAACGGGTCGTACTGGCCGAGCACGCGGGACGCCAGGAAGGCGAGCACCAGTCCGGTCTGGACACCCGCGCCGCCGGCCAGCACGGGCGCCAGCGGGCCGCCCTGGGCTTCCGGCAGCGCGCGGCCGGTGAGCGCGTCGAGCCCCGCGGCGGCCGAACGGACCCAGCCGGGTCTGTCGACGACATCGGCGGGCAGCAGCGGCAGATCGAGGCCGAGCCCGGTCAGCTCGCGGACGTGCCCCTCCGCTTCGCCGGTCAGGTCACGGAGATCTGCGACGGCTTCTTCGGCCTCTTCGCGGTCGACCGCCGGACCGCCGCGCACCAGCAGGGCGCCCGTCGAGGCGGCCAGGGACCAGTCGACCATCGAACGTGTCTTGGTCGGCGTTTCCTCAGTCACTCTTATGACGCTACCCGCTGGAAGACCGGATTCCGTCCCGACTTCCTCACGCTCCGATTCCGGTCGCTCACCGGAGCCGGACGGCGGAGCAGGTGCGAACGAACGAAGACCGACCGACTACGACGTGAACCCGCCCTGGCGACGCGATCGCCGGGTTCACCGAAATCATCGGCAGCCGCACTTGTGCAGCGTCGCCGCGACGACGTCGAGCGCGGCCCTGCCCTTGTTCTGGTCCGAACCGGACGACATCAGCGCGAACACCAGCATCCGGCCGTCGGTGTCCAGCACAACGCCGGCCAGGGTGTTCACGCCGGACAGCGTCCCGGTCTTGCCGCGAACCCAGCCGCGGCCAGCGGCCGACGCCGGATCGCCGTAGCGCTTCTCCAGCGTCCCGCTGCCGCCCGCGACGGGAAGACCGGCCAGCAGGGGCCGCAGTTTGGGCGTCCTCGGATCCTTGCCGTCCGGCGCCGCCGCGACCGCGAGGATCTCGCTGAGCACCTTGGCCGGGATCTTGTTCTGGTCGGACAGCCCGCTGCCGTCGTTGATCTGGACACCGGTGAGGTCGAACCCGGCCTCCTTGAGCACGTTCATCGTCGCGGTCGCGCCGCCGGTGAACGACGCCTCGGCGCCCTTCGCGAGCGCGAGCTGGCGGGCGAGGACGTCGGCCATCAGGTTGTCCGAAAGCTGCATCAGCGAGTTGGCGAACTCCGCGAGCGGCTGGGACTTGACCTCGCCCAGCACCTTCGCGTCCTTCGGCGCCGTCGTCGTACCGCCGGCTTGGGCTTCGAGCTTGCCCGCGATCTTCTGGGTCAGCGCGGCCGCCGGGTTCGCGACGCGGGGCGAGTGGTCGTTCTTCGGGTCGGTGCGGCCGCCGTCGGCCATCACGGGGAGGACCGGCGCCATGTACGTGTTCCCGGCGGCGGTGTCCTCCGGGTCCCAGCCCTTCGCGGACGTCGGCCCCTTGAAGAGGCTGATGTCCAGCTGGACCTTGGAGATCTTGCCGCCTCCGGCCTTCTTCACCTGGGCGACGAGGTCGTCGACGTGGGCCGCGCCCGGGTACAGCGGCGAGTCCGTGCCCAGCGGCAGCGAGGTCAGCGACGGGTCGCCGCCCGCGACGAGGACGACCGTGCCCGGCTCCGCGCCCTGGACGATCTTCGTCGAGAACTGCGTCCCGTGGTCCATCGACAGCAGAGCGGCCGCGACGACGAGGATCTTCGTGGTCGACGCCGGGGTCAGCGGGGTGCCGGAGTTCTTGTCCCACAGGACTTCACCGGACGCCGCGTCCACGACGGTGCCGGTGAGCGTGCCGAGGTCCGGGGAACCGGCGGGGCCCGCCAGCGCGGCCGCGAGACCTTCCTTCGTCGGCCCTGCGCCGTTGATGTCCGGCCCGTGCAGGACGCGGGTGACCCCGGCGGGTTTGGGGATCTCGCCCTTCGGCGCGTTCGGCGCCCAGGGCAGGCCGAGGCGGTTCGACACCTTCGGCATCGCGGCGGCGCCGCCCATCCCGGCGAGCAGCAGGACGACGACCAGGGTCGTGATCAGCAGGGCCTTGCGCTTGCGTTTCGGCTTCGGCGCGGGCGCGGCCTCGGTCTCGGCGGCCGGGGGTTCCTGGGACGGCGGCTCGGGCCGCTGGATCCCGACGGTCGCTTCGGCGTCGAAGCGCTCTTCGGCGGGCTCGATGCGGACCGGGCGGGCGTGCATGCTCGCGGACGGGACCGGCGCGGGCGCCGGCGGCTCGACCCGCGTCGGCTCGGGGCGGCGCGGGGGCTCGGGTTTCGGCTCGGGTTCAGGGGGCTCGGCGACCCGATCGAACTGGTCCCAGTCCGGTTTGTCGGTCGGCTGCGGCTGGACGGGCTGCACGAAGACCGTCTTCGGCGCTTCGGGTTCCTTCGGCTCGACCGGCGTCACCGGTTCGAACGCGGACCACTTCGGGGTCGGGGTCTCCGGGACGTCCGGTTCCTCCTCGACCTCGACGACCGGCTCGAACCAGGAGCCACTTTCGGGTGTGACCTTCGGCACTGACAGCTCTTCGGTCTTGCCGTTCGCCATCCCCGACATGGGCAGCCACATCGTGGCCTCGCCCTCCCCCTTGGCGGCCTTGGGCTCGGCGGATGAGGTGTCCTTGTCGTCCGACGGCCACCTCGGGGCATCGTTTTCCGGCACTCAACGCTCCTTCATCCACCGTCCGGGGAAGGGGCCAAGCTCACATACGACCACATCGATGCGACCACCCGGGACCCCGTGGTCCACACTAGTGAAGACAAGACCATGAACTCGGTGAGCCGTCCGCGACGGCGGGGCGTACCAAAGACGAGAGCAGCGAGGCCGGCGTGGAATTCGACGTCACTATCGAAATCCCCAAGGGGGAGCGCAACAAGTACGAGGTGGACCACAAGACCGGTCGGATCAAACTCGACCGGACGCTGTTCACCGCCACGCAATACCCCGCCGACTACGGGTTCATCGACGACACCCTCGGCCAGGACGGCGACCCGCTCGACGTGCTGGTGCTCGTCCAGGAGCCGACGTTCCCGGGCTGCCTGATCCGCTGCCGCGCGATCGGCATGTTCCGGATGACCGACGAGAAGGGCCCGGACGACAAGGTCCTCGCGGTGCCGACGAACGACCCGCGGCTGGAGCACCTGCGCGACATCCACCACCTGAACGAGTTCCACAAGCTCGAGATCCAGCACTTCTTCGAGGTGTACAAGGACCTGGAGCCGGGCAAGAGCGTCGAGGGTTCGAGCTGGGTCGGGCGCTCCGAGGCCGAGGCCGAGATCAAGCGTTCGCTCGACCGCGAGACCGACCGGCTGGCCAAGGAGGCCATCGACGGTCCGGCGGCTCACTAGTCGTTCAAGCGCCGAAGGGGCCCTTCACCGCACGGGATGCGGTGAAGGGCCCCTTCGCGTCTGGGGAGTGCCGGTGCCGCGTGGGTCGAGGTGGTCGTGAGTGGCGATTCGGGTTAGAACCCGAATCGCCACTCACGACCCACCGGACGCACCTGCCTAGGCCGAGTAGCCCGGGATCGGGAACGGCGCCAGGAACTCGCGGATCTCGGCGGCGATGGTGTCCAAAGCGGACTGTTCCTCGCCGGCCGCCGCGGTGATCGTGCGGTCGATCCACTCCGCGACCTGTGTCTGGTGCTCCGGCTTGAGCCCGCGCGTGGTGATCGCGGAGGTGCCGAGCCGGATTCCGGACGGGTCGAACGGCTTGCGCGGATCGAACGGCACGGTGTTGTAGTTGAGCTCGATACCGGCGCGGTCCAGCGCCTGTGCGGCGGGCTTGCCGGGCACGTTCTTGTTCGTCAGGTCGATCAGCAGCAGGTGGTTGTCGGTGCCGCCGGACACGAGGTCGTAACCGCGCTCCACCAGCGCCTCCGCCAGCGCCCGCGCGTTCGCGACGATCGTGTGCGCGTACTCGGAGAACTCCGGCTTCTGCGCCTCGCCCAGCGCGACGGCGATCGCGGCGGTCGTGTGATTGTGCGGGCCGCCCTGCAGCCCCGGGAACACCGCCTTGTCGACGGCCTTCGCGTGGTCGGCGTCGGAAAGGATCATCGCGCCACGCGGACCGCGCAGCGTCTTGTGCGTGGTCGTGGTGATGACCTGCGCGTGCCCGGCCGGCGACGGGTGCGCGCCACCGGCGACGAGCCCGGCGATATGCGCGATGTCGGCGACCAGGACGGCGTCGACCTCGCGGGCGATCTCCGCGAACGCCGGGAAGTCGATGGTGCGCGGGATCGCGGTGCCACCCGCGAAGATCAGCTTCGGCCGGTGCTTCAGCGCGAGTTCGCGGACCTGGTCGAGGTCGACGCGGCCGGTCTCCTTGCGGACGCCGTAGCGGACCGGGGTGAACCACTTGCCGGTCGCGGACACGCTCCAGCCGTGCGTGAGGTGGCCGCCGTCCGGCAGCGCCATGCCGAGCACGGTGTCGCCCGGCTGGGCGAACGCGAGGTACACCGCCAGGTTCGCCGGGGAGCCGGAGTACGGCTGGACGTTCGCGTGGTCGACGCCGAACACGGCCTTCGCACGCTCGATGGCGAGGTTCTCGACCTGGTCGATGAGCTGCTGGCCCTCGTAGTACCGCTTGCCGGCGTAGCCCTCGGAGTACTTGTTGGTGAGGACGGTGCCCGTCGCCTCCAGTACGGCCTGTGAGACGTAGTTCTCGGACGCGATCAGGCGGATCTTGTCGTGCTGGCGTTTCGCCTCGTCCTCCACGAGCCCCGCGATCTGCGGGTCGGCGGCGGCGAGCGCGGAAAGTTCGGGCTGGTGTGTCATCGGACGTACTCCTGCCAGAGACGGCCGGACCCAGGCGCGCGGTACCGGCCTCGTCGTCGCTTCCCGGTGGTGCTCCACCTCAAATGGCGCCAGTCGCTGGTGCGGACCAGACTAGAGCACTCCGCTGGAGCGGGCCTCGGCGTGCGGGCGATGCGCGGCGCACCACCGGCGGCTGCATCCGGCCGTGCGATCACAGAACGCCCGCGCGCAGACGACGCACCGTTTGAGCCGCCGCCAGCCGCCGAACGCGACCAGTTCCGCCAGCCCGGAGGCGCCCGCGACCAGGTCACCGCAGCCCGGCCACGACGCCACCTGCACGAGACGCCAGCCGTTCGCGACTTCGACGAGCCGGGGCGAGGCGCCGGTCCCGGCGAGGATCCGGTTGAGCCGGCTGGCGGCGGCGTGTTCGTCCGGCAGTGCCGAAAAGACTTCGACTAGCCGCGGATTCCCTTGCGCCAGCAGCCTTTCCGCGACCTCAAGCGCCGGGTCGAGGTCGCGGAACGGCGGGACGATCACATGCTTGCGCGTCACGGTTCTTCGATCGCGACACCCATCGAGCGGGCCGTGCCCGCGACCGTGCGCATGGCCGCGCCGAGGTCTCCGGTGTTGAGGTCCGGCAGTTTCCGCTCCGCGATGCCGCGCAGCTGTTCCTGGCTCAGCTTCCCGGCGACCTCGTGTCCCGGACGGCTGGATCCCTTGCCGCCCAAGGCCTTCTTGATGAGGAACGACGTCGGAGGGGTCTTCAGCCGAAGTTCGAAGGAGCGGTCCTCGAACACCGACACGACCACCGGGACGATGTCGCCGCGCTGGGCGGCGGTCGCCGCGTCGTAGGCCTTCTTGACCTCGACGAGGTTCACGCCGGTCTGCCCGAGCGTCTTCCCGAGGTCGACCACCGGCGCGTTGCCGGCGGTCAACTCGAGCGTCGCCTGGTGCGTTTTCTTCTTCGACTTCGGTGCCATGCGCCGAAGCTATGGTCTCCAGTTACTGGAGAGTCAATCGATCGGCTTGACGCTTTCCGCGTGACGGCGCGCCAGCTCCTGGTAGATCGCCGCGTTGTGCTCGACCCAGCCGCGGGCGGTGCCGTCGAGCGGGACGTGCTTCTTCGCCGGGCTGCCCATGGCGACCGTCTCCGGCGGGATGACCATCCCGGGCGTCACCGTGGCGCCGGCCGCGACCAGGGCCTTCGCACCGATCTGCGCCTTGTCGAGCACGGTCGAGCCGTTCCCGATCAGCGCCTGCTCGCCGATCGTGCAGTCGTGCACGAGGCACTGGTGCCCGACGGTGACGTTCTTGCCGACCTCGGTCACGCCGCCGTTGACGTGGATGACCGAGTTGTCCTGGATGTTGGCGCCTTCGCGGATGAGGATCTTCCCGAAGTCGGCGCGCAGTACGGCGCCGTACCAGACGGAGGCGCCCTTTTCGACGACGACGTCGCCGATCAGGGTGGCGGTGGGGGCGATCCACGCTTCGGGATCCACCTGGGGACGGTGCCCCTCGAATTCGAACATCGGCATGCCCCGCACCCTATGCGTCCTAGCGCGTGAAGGCCCCCTTCACGCGGCTGAGCCGAGGGAAGGGGGCCTTCACGCGCTACAGAGGTCAGCCGATGGCGGTGTTCAGCAGGAGGTCCACGGCCTTGTCGTTACGGGTGGTCTCCCGGACGATCACCTCGTCGGGCGGGTAGAAACCGGGGTTCGAGCCCCGCGGGTACATCTCGAAGGTGAAGCTCAGGATCTTGTGGGTGCCCCACATCCAGTCGTCGATCGTCCCGTCCGTGATGTACAGGTCGCTCGACTGCTGCGGCGTGTAGCCGTTGGTCGCCGCCAGCTGACGGCCCACCGTCTGGAACCGCTGCGCTTCCGCGGCGGTCATTCCGGGGGCGGTGTCGTTGTAGGTGAAGCCGAACGGCCACAGCACGAGCTCCGAGTAGGTGTGGAAGTCGATGCTCGCCTTGATCTGCTGGACGCCGCCGATCTTGCGCGAGTTGACGAAGTTCGACACCGCGCGGGTCTCGGGCGCGGAGAACGCCGAGGGGCCGCGGTAGGTCTCGCTGGTCGTCGAGCCCGACGAACCGCCGCAGCAGCCCCAGTTGTAGGCCCAGTTGCGGTTGGGGTCGGTGCCGTTGCCCTGCCGGTTCTTGCGCCAGTACTTGTAGCTGCCGCCGGAGATGTCGTACTCCGAGCCGTCCGGGTTGACGTTCGGGATCACGTAGATCTCGACGCTGTCGACGAAGCGTTTGATCGCCGGGTCGGAGGCGTAGCCCTGGGTGAACCGGTTCACGATCCGCAGGCACATCTCGGTGGTGAGGTGCTCGCGGGCGTGCTGGTTGCAGGTGAAGAGGACTTCGGGCTCGTTCTCGTCCGTCGCGACGTTGTCGCTGATCTTGAGCAGGTTCAGCGCGCGGCCCTGGTACGAGTTGCCGACGCTGCTCAGCCGCGCGATCGAGCCGAAGTTCGACTGGGCGTTGCGCAGTTCGGTCGTGACCTCGGCGTAGTTGTGGTAGCCGGAGTCCGACGGCGGGAAGTCGTTGATCGCGTTCGTGCCGACCTTCTCCGACCGGTCGACGACGCCACGCTGCTCGACGCGGTAGCCGAGCGAACGGATCTTCGCCGCGTCGCGCGCCTCGCCGATGACCGTGGTCGTGCCGCCCGCCGAGCCGAGGACGTCGACCCCGAGCCGGGAGATCTGGGTGCGCTGCTGCGAAGTCCCGGTCCCGAAGACCTCGTAGATCTGGACCTGCGCGTCCTCGGCCTGCTGGTCCGCGGTCGCCGGGCTCGCGGCGACCGGGATGGTGAACGCCGCGACGGCCGCGATCGCCACGGCCATGCACCGTCTTATGCGCATCGTCGTCTCCTAGCTCTCAGGCAGGGAAGGGGAACCTCACCATGGCCGGAGCGGGAAGGGCGAACAATCCGTAACGGTACGGATCTAATGCGTATTTCTAGCCGTAGTTCGCGAAACAGAGCGCTTCGATGTCACCACGCAGTGCGGCGAACGGCCGCCGCCGGACGCGCTGCTGGACGATCGCGCCGAGCAGGTAGGACAGCAGCGCCCGCGCCCTGGCCCGCGGGTCTTCGACGTCGAGCGGGGCGAGCAGTTCCGCGAGCAGTTCGGTGATCGACGTCAGCATCACGTCGATGGCCTGAGGATGCTGCGCGCGGCCCGCGGCGATCCAGTACTCGAACCAGAGGAAGGCCGCGTTCGGGCGCCCGGAGAACTCGCCGAGGAAGGCTTCGAGCGCGGCGAAGAGCCGCTCGGACGGGTGATCGTGTTTCGCCGAAATTTTGCGCAAATCGGCGATGAACGTTGTGATGTGCGCCGCCATCGCGCGGTCGATCAGGACGTCGATATCCGCGAAGTAGTAATGAATCGCACTCTTCGTGAGCGGTCCGGCGTCCGCGATCGCGCGCACGGTGCAACCCGCGAGCCCGTCCCTGGCGAGCACGACACGCGCCGCTTCGACGATCTGCTCCTGTTTCTGCAGCTGATTGGGGGAGAGCCGCGCGCTGCGGCCGGGAACGGCGGTCACGAAGTTCCTTACACCAAGTAGTCAGGACGGGAGCCCTGAAGCTTAGGGCAACCGTCCTGGCCGATCACAGCGGGTGAAAAATCTAGGTGGCTAGCCGTCGATCCGTAGCGGACAATGCGCGACATGGTGACCTCAGGGGACAACGGGTTCAGCCCGGCCGCGCGGCGGCAGCTGGAGAAGGAACTCGCCGATCTGCGTGCGCAGCGCGACGCGATGGCGCCGCTCGTCGGTGAGCAGGAACGAACCGGCGACGCGGCCGACCAGGCGGAGGTGCTGGACCGCGCGGAGGCCGCCGCCTACCTCGACCGGCGCATCGCCGACGTCGCGGCGAAGCTCGAACACGGCGGCCGGAACAGCAAGGGCCTGCTCCCCGACGGCACCACCGTCACCCTCAGGTTCGCCGACGGCGACGAAGACGAGCTCCACATCGTCACGATCCCCGGGGAGGACGCGGACGCCTCCACGGTGACCTCGGACAGCCCGCTGGGGCTCGCGCTCGTCGGCGCGAAGGAGGGCGACGAGATCACGTACCGGACGCCGCGTGGCGAGACCAGCGCCACCGTCGTCACGCTGAAGCCGCCTGCCTGACCTCGTTCGCGCGTGAAGGCCCCCTTCCCTCGGCTCAGCCGAGGGAAGGGGGCCTTCACGCGCGATGTCGAGGGGAAGGTCGAAGAGGGCGCGTTGCGAAAGCCACTTTCGCAACGTTGAAGGTTGCGAAAGTGGCTTTCGCAACGTCAGCGGCCTGCCCAGGCCTTCTGGACGCATGTCGCGAAAGCCACTTTCGCGACGCCTGATGTCCCGAAAGTGGCTTTCGCGACACCTCAGCGCAAGCGCCCGGGTGCGGGGGCCCGTCACGCACCCGGACGGCACAGCACCGGATTCGCCAGCTCCGCGCACGGCCGGTGCCCATGCGACCGCACGATGTCCTTGCCGACCTGATTCGTCAGGTACCGCAGGAAGCTCGCGACGAGCGAGTCGGCCTTCGGCTCGCCGAACGTGTACGCGTACTCCGTCTCCCAGAACGGGTACGCCGCGTGGATCGCGCCCTCCAGCGTCGCCTGGTGGCCGTCGATCCGCACCGGCAGCACGTCCTCGCGTTTCGTGGCCGCGCCCAGTTCGCTGTAGCCGAGGGCGCCCGGCACCCGCGACACCGCGTCGAGGACGTCGTTCGTGGACGGCTTCGCGCACCGCGCCACTCCCGGCTGGGCGCCCGGCGCCGGTTTGAGGCAGTCGTCGGAGTTGTCGCCGGGTTCCCGCTTGCCCGCCAGGATCTGGGCCTCGAACGTCCGCCGCGTGCCGGAGTCGGAATGCCGGTCGACGAGCCGGACCGGCTGGTCCTTGCCGCCGATCTCCCGCCAGTTCGCGATCTTGCCGTCGTAGACGTCGCGGATCTGCGCGAGTGAAAGATCCTGGACGCCCGCCTCCTTGTTGATCACGAGCGTGAACAGCGAGAACGCGACCGGGCGCGGAAGCAGCTGCGGGTAGCCCTCACCCTTGGCACCGTCGGAGAACGCCAGCATGCCGTCGTTCGCGGCCTGGTTCAGGCTCCCGAGCCCTTCGGCGCTCCCCCTGCTGTCGAAGACGAACGACGCGCCCGGACACGTCTTCGTGTACGAAGCCGTCGCTTCCCTCAGCACCGGCGCGAAGGCCGTCGATCCGGTGATCGTGAGCTTCCCGGACGCGCAGTCCAGCGGCGGCGGCTTCTCGTCGAAGAACAGCGACCGGGTCAGCTGGAAGATGCTGACCACGACGAGGAAGAGGATCAGCGCCATCACCGAACCCGTCGGCCCGGTGCGGCTCTTGGTCTCGCGGAGGCTGCCGCCCTTGATCTCGCCGATCACCTGAGGTTCGTCGAAGGCGTCGGGCGAGCCGTTGGGGACCCGGTCGAGCACGGCGAGGATCTTGTAGTGCGCGCCGCGGTTCAGCGGCACCCTCGGCAGGTCGATCACGCCGGACGGCCGCGCGGGATTCTCGTCGCGCGCCCCGAAACCGGAGTCGTCACCGAAACATTCGTGCAGATGCGGCGAGCTGAGCTCGGTCACCACCATCCCGGCCACGGTGCGGCCGGGGAACTTCACGCGGATGCCGACGGGGTCGTCCGCGTTGACCGCGTAGTCGTCGGTGTCGATGTCGGTGGTGCCGTTGTTCTCGATGCGCAGCAGCACGAACGACGGGTCGACGAGCCGCTCCCCGTTCTCGTGCTGCAGTTGCGCCAGCGCGTCGGCGGTCGGCGCGAACCCGCGCCCGGACGCCGTCGGGGTGTCCATCTGCACGCGGTAGCCGAGCCGTTTGCGGCCGACGAGCACGAACTCCCACAGGAACGCGACGGCCGGGACGCCGATCCCGGCCACCGCGAGCAGGACGTCCCAGGGAAAGCCTTCCAAGACCAGCCTCCAGGTTCGGGGTATCGAACCTATGGCTCATCCCGGGGGCGGACGGCGGACTTCAGCCAGTGTTCACCGGCCGTCCGCGAAGGCGTAGTCGTCGAGGTCGAAGAACCGGCTCGTCACCATGGTTTCCAGGGTGGGCGAGGCACGGAAGGGCACGTCCCCGTTCGCGTCGAAGTAGTAGCTGTTGGCCAGCGAGCAGCTGTCCTGGAAGAACACCTGGTGCTTGCGGCGCTCCAGCATGCTCCGGAAGTACCGGTCGTTGGCCTCGTTCGTGACCTCGACGCGGGTCGCGCCGGTCTTCCGGGCGTTGCGCAGACACCGGACGATGTGCGCGGTCTGCGTCTCGATCAGGTTGAAGTACGAGGAACCGTTGTAGCCGTACGGTCCGAGAATGGTGAAGAAGTTCGGGAAACCGGGGACGCTGACGCCCTGATAGGCCTGGAACCGGTTCTCCGCCCAGAACTTCTCCAGATCGGCGCCGCCCGCGCCGCGCACTGTGAAGGCCGGCATGTTGCCCTTCTCGAACACCTTGAACCCGGTGGCCAGCACCAGGACGTCGACCGGATGCTCGGTGCCGTCGGTGGTGCGCACGCCGGATTCGGTGATCGTGTCGATGCCCGTGGTCTCCAGCGTGACGTCGTCCCGGTTGAACGTCTGCAGGTACTCGTTGGAGAAGCTCGGCCGCTTGCACCCCAAGGCATAACGCGGCGTGAGCTTCTCCCGGGTCACGGGGTCCTTCACCGCCCGGCGCAGATGCGCGCGCCCGATCCGCTCCCCCGCGCCCGCGGTCGGCAGGAGGTTGTGGAAATGCGCGGCCAGCGGGAAGGTCACCTCGACGAGTGCCTGGCTGGCCAGCCGGGACACCAGTTTCGCGCCCGGCAGGCGCCGCAGCGCGAGCCGGGCCGGCCGCGGCAGGACGGCGTCGGGTTTGGGCAGGCACCAGATAGGCGTGCGCTGGAACACCGTCAGGTGACCCGCCTCCGGCGCGATGGACGGGATCACCTGCACGGCCGAGGCCCCGGTGCCGACGACGGCGACGCGTTTGCCCCGCAGGTCGACGGAGTGGTCCCAGCGCGCGGTGTGCATGACCGTGCCCCGAAAGGCGTCGAGCCCGGCGATGTCCGGCGGCTTCGGCTGGGTGAGCACGCCGGTGGCGCCGACGACGAACCGCGCCGTCATCGACCAGCCCTCGGCGGTTTCGAGGCGCCACAAGTGCGTCTCGTCGTCGAAGGTCGCGGAGACGACCTTGCTGCCGAGGCGCGTACGGCGGCGGATGTCGTACTTGTCGACGCAGTAGTCGGCGTACGCCTTCAGCTCGCGGCCGGGCGCGTAGACGCGCGACCAGCCGGAGATCTGCTCGAACGAGAACTGGTAGCTGAACGACGGGATGTCGACGGCGACACCGGGATAGGTGTTCCAGTGCCAGGCGCCGCCGACGCCGTCGCCCTCCTCCAGCATCAGGAAGTCCTCGAAACCCGCCTTGTGGAGCAGGATCGCGGCGCCGATACCGGAGAACCCTCCGCCGATGATCGCGATCTCGTGGTCCGGCTTCATGCGGGAAGTCCTTCCTTGGCGAACAGCGAACTGGCGCCGAGCACGACGACGTCCGCCTGATGCTCGATACCTTCGGCGGTGCGGATGCCGTCGGGCGCGAAGGCGTAGATCGGCCAGGTGATGAGCTTGCAGCCGGGCCGCCGCAGCGCGCCGTAGTAGCCGAGACCCGGCGCCGTCCGCCGCGAGCCGAAGCGCCTGTCCGGCGTCAGGAGCCTGCGGATCCACGGGTCTTTCACCTGCCAGCGCAGGAAAACCCGGGCGACGGTGATGCCGAGTACCTTCGGCCCGGGGACCGGCATCGGCACCACCCAGTCGGGTTCTTCCTGGAACACCTTCACCGCACGCGCGGTGGCCGCGACCTCGGGCACGATCTGCGCCGCCTCGCGGCCGGGCGCGACCACGGCCACCCGCTGGCCGGAGAAGTCGTGCCCGAACCACTCGGTGCCGCGCAGCACCTCACCCCGGAATTCGCCGAGGCTCATGACGCGACCGGTTCGTGGGTGATCTCCTCGGTCCACGACTGCGGCTTTCCCAGCAGCCGCGCGGGGATCAGCCGGGTCATCTTCACCATCGGGTCGGCGAGCAGCCGGTGGTAGACGTGCGAGCGGTCGACGATCATCGCCGCCTGCGCCTTGAGCACGTGGTACGCCGGGATCCGTTTCGTGAATTCGCCGCGCCCGCCGATGGTGGAGAACCGTTTCACGGCGTTGTACAGCTTCTTCTCCGGCAGGCCCATCGCGACGATGTTGTCCCGCATCTTGTTGATCAGCGGGACGAACACCACGATCAGGCCGAGGACGATCTGGGGTTTGAGCGAGCCGACGGATTCGGTGAGCAGCTTGGTCGTGGAACCGGCGCCGATCAGCTCCAGCACCTCGAAATCGGCCGTGATGTGCCGGGCCTCGTCTGAGTTGATGTGCCGGAACACCTGATGGCACACCGGATCGGAGACCTCTTCCAGCAGGAACTTCACCAGTGCGCCGTCCAGCGCGCATTCCAGCAGCGGGATGAGCGTGGCCAGCGCCGTCAGCGGCAGTGTGTCGCCGTAGTCGTCGAGGACCTTGATGGCGAGCTTGACGTTGATGTTCGGCTCGGGCATCGAACCGTGCTCGTCGAGCATGCCCCAGCGTTTCATCAACGCCAGTTCCGCGTTGGCGTGTTTCTGTTCCTCCGCGTGGAAGTAGCGGTAGATCTCCTGGATCACCGGCGTCGGCGCCTTCTTGGCCAGCGACGCGAACCCGCGGGCGCCGACGTGCTCGATCCACACGAGATCGGCCATGAACGGCCGCATCTTGGCGCGGAGCTCGTCGGTCATCGTCTCGGCGCCGGGCGCGTCCCAGTCGATGTCGGCCAGCGACCACTGCTTGTCCTTGATCGTCTGGAGCATCGCCGCGAAGTCGTAGGCCATCACTTCTCCTTTTCGGCGGGCAGGAACCGGCCGAGCAGACCGGCGATCCGCGTGTACGGGACGGGCACGAAACGCTTGGCGTGCCACAGAAGCTGGGCGTCGGGCTGCGGCACCACGTACAGGCGGCCGCGATCGTGGGCGTCGAGTGTCATCCGCGCGACGCGCTCCGGCGAGAACCCGACCACGTCGGAGACCCGCTGGGCGAGCCCGCGTGCCCCGTCTTCGATGAGTTCACCGCCGAAGATGTTGGTGCGCACGAAGGTCGGGCAAAGGACGGTGACCGCGACGCCGGTGCCGGACAGTTCGGCGGCCAGCGTTTCGGAAAGGCTGACGACGCCCGCCTTGCTCACGTTGTACGCGGCCATCCTCGGCGCGGCGGTGAAGCCGGCCGCCGAAGCGACGTTGATGACGCCGCCCGCCTTCGCCGCTCGCATGGCCGGGACGAAGGTGTGGCAGCCGTGAATCACGCCCCACAGGTTCACGCCGAGCGTGCGTTGCCAATCGGACAGCGGGCTCTCCCCGACGAGCTTGCCGCCGGCACCGATCCCGGCGTTGTTGACGACGAGGTCCGGCTCGCGGCCGAGCCAGGACCGCGCCTGGTTCGCCAGGTCGGCGACTTCGTCCACATCGGACACGTCGCAGGCGATGGCGACCGCGTCCTTGAGCGTCTTCGCGGTCTCTTCGGCCGCTTCGAGGTCGATGTCCGCGCAGACGACGCGGCTGCCGCGCCGGACGAGCTCGGCCGCGATCGCTCTGCCGATCCCGCTGCCTGCGCCGGTGACGACGGCATGTGCCCCATGGGTCCGTTTGGTCATGCCGCCCTCACGATCGCCGGAAGGTTGCCGGTGAGGAAGCGGCAGGCCCGCTCCATCGCCGGTGCCGCTTCGGGGATGAAGCGGGTCAATGCCTGGAAGACGTGCATCTGACCGGGGACCACTTCGAGTTCGCAGTCGGCCCCCGCGCGGCGCAATGCCCTGGCGAGTTCGATGGCGTCCGCAGCGAGCATTTCCAGCCCGCCCGCCTGGATGATCGTCGGCGGGAAACCCTTGATGTCGTCGAAGGCGAACCGCAGCCGAGCCGACGCGAGGTCCGCGTCCACTGTGTACAGACCGACCAGCCGCGCGGCCGCGGCTGCGGAGATCATCGGGTCCGGGCTCATGCGTTCTCTTTCGGCGGCCAGCCCGAAGGTCACGTCGAACAGCGGCGAGAAGAGCGCCAACGCCGCGGGCGGTTCTCGGTGCTCGCGGATCAGCTGCGCGGCGAGGTCGACCGCGAGATGCCCGCCCGCGGAATCACCCGCGACGAGGATCCGGCGGTAACCCTGGCCGAGAAGCCGGTCGTAGGCCGCGCGGACGTCGTCGGCGGCGCTCGGGAAGCGGTGCCGCGGCGCGAGACGGTATTCGCAGGCGAAGACCGGCAGCCCGGTGCCGGCGGAGACCCGCGTGGTCAGCCCGCGATGCGTGCGCGCCGAGCAGAGCGCGTAACCGCTGCCGTGGATGTAGAGGACCACGGCGTTGCCCTCGGTCACCTCGGGCGCGCGGACCCACTCGCCGCGGATGCCCGGCTCGACGCGGCTCCCCTTCAACGGCGGCGAGGCCAGCCACAGACTGCTCGCGATGAAAGCGCGGGAGAACGCCACACCCGCGCGGTTGGCCGGGATCGCGTTGGCGATCGGCCGCACGAAAGCGGACGTCAGCGCGGCGGCCAAACCGGTGCGCAGGACATTCTGCGGTCGCATGCCCTCAGAATGAATCTGAGGGCACCTGCTGTCAAGATGGGGAGGTGACCGCGTCCCGCCGCTACAGCGGCAAGACCGCCGACGAACGCCGCGCCGAACGACGGCTCGCCCTCCTCGGCGCCGCACTCGACATCTGGCAGGAACAAGGCTGGGCGGCGGTCACCATGCGGGGCGTCTGCGCGCGGGCGAACCTGACCGACCGGTACTTCTACGAGAGCTTCGCGAACCGCGACGCGCTGCTCGCCACCGCTTGGGAACAGGTCCGCGACGAGACCCTGAGGATGGTCCTCGACGCCGTCGCCGCCCACATCGATCGACCGGCCCTGGAGCAGCTCCGTGCCGCCGTCGACGTCGTCGTGCACCACGTGCAAGAGGAGCCCGCCCGCGCGCAGATCTTGTTCGGCGACCACTCGGGCAGCGCGGTGCTGGAGCAACTGCGGCGGCAGACCGTCCAGGAGACCACCGGCCTGCTGATCGAACTCGCGCGGCCGCATCTGAAGCCGGACGTGGACGGGCTGGAGTTCCGGGTCAACGTCCTGCTGGGCATCGGCGGCTTCGTGGAGATCATGCTCGCGTGGCGCTCCGGGCTGCTCGACGCGGACGCGGACACACTGGTCGGCCACCTCACCGGAGTGGGCACTTCGCTGTCCCGGATGTTCCTCAAGGGGTGACACCAACGGGTGAACTTCCGGCGTGAGCTCTTCGCCGGCCCGGAAACGAGTCAGGGCCTCATCCGGAGTGTTCCGAATGAGGCCCTGACCTGCGGAGCCGCCTAGGGGAATCGAACCCCTGACCTATTCATTACGAGTGAATCGCTCTGGCCGACTGAGCTAAGGCGGCGGACATCGGGCTCGCACCCGATGACGGGGACAAGTGTAGCGGAGGCTTGAACGTCACCTTCGAGGGCCACCGTCGTTAAGGTCCTATGACGCCGGTCTCAGTCCCCCAAGATCGGCCCATCCCCACTGGAGGACCTGTTCATGCGGCAACGACTGCCCCGTGTGCTGGCGCTTCCGGCCGCCGCGGCCCTGCTCCTGCTGACCGCGGCCCCGGCGATCGCCCAGGACATCCCGACCACGCCGATCCCCGATCCGGCCAATCCGGGACAGCCGCCGATGTCGGCGCCGATCGGCCCCCAGCCGCTCGGGAAGGCGGTCGGTGACGCGGGAGCGGCGCTGGGCGTGCTGCGGCTGCTGCCGAACGCGGTGCCGACGAGCGCGATCCTGCCCGGGGCGGACAAGCTGCTGCCGAAGCAGTCCGCGCTCGAGGCCGGGATGGGTCTTTCCAGCGCGCAGGCCAACTCCGAGGCCTACCTGAGCTACGAGAAGGCGATCGCGCAGTCGTCGCCGTTCGGCCTGTCCGCCGCGGGCAACGCGCCGCAGACGCCGGGCAGCCTCGTGCAGACGGCGCTGCCGGACAACCCGAAGCCGATCAGCGGCGGCCTCAACGCGCCGACGAACCCGCTGTTCAACCTCGGTCTGCTGAACGGTGAGGCGCACGCGCGCTGGAGCCCGACGCTCGGGCCGTGCGTCGGCACGATCGCCGACTCGAGCACGTCGATCGCGAACCTCGCGCTGCTGCCGACCATCCCGAACATCCCGGGCGCCGAGCAGCTGACCCAGGCTTCGGACCAGCTCAAGGCGGGCCTGTCCGCGCTCGGCCCGCTGGCGAACCTCGGCGGGCTGCTTTCGGGTACCAGCACCAACGCCGACGGCAAGGGCGCCGTGCTGAGCCTGCCGAACACGCTGTCGTCGCGTTCGGTCGTGCGGCTGGTCGACATCCCCGGCTCGAAGAACAAGGCGGTCGAGTCGACGTCGACGCTGCAGGCGGCCAACATCGAGCTGCTGAAGGGCACGCCGCTCGGCCTGACGATCAAGGTCGCCAGCCAGCCGACGCTGCGGGTCACCTCGACCGGTGACAAGAAGACGTCGAAGGTCGAGTACACCGCGCCGGTGCTGCAGATCGTCCGCGGCGACAAGGTGCTGTTCACCCTCGACGCGAACAACCCGACCAAGGACATCCCGATCGGGATCCCGCTGCCGTCGCTCAAGCAGACCCCCGGCTTCGAGCAGCTGAAGAACGTGCCGGTCGTCGGCGGGCTCGCCGAGATGATGGACGGTGCCACCAAGCACCTTCCGGGCGGCGAGGCCGGCAACGGGCTCACGCTCGACCTCGGGGTGCTGAAGCTGTCGATCGCCGGGTTGAACCAGAAGTCGAGCGACACGACGACGCCGTTCAAGGGCTTCCAGCTGGGTGCCTCGGCACGGCTGCTGGACCTGCAGATCCTCCCGACGACCGCGCTCCAGAAGGCGCTGCCGCCGGAGGCCGCGAAGAACCTGCCGTCGTCACTGGCGCAGATCTCGCTCGGCGAGCAGATCGCCCGGGCGCACGCTCCGGCAGGCGGTGTCGAATGCGGCACGGCTCAGGCACCTCCCGCCGGCAACAACGGTGGTGCGGCGCCGAAGGGGCCGGTCAAGAACCTGGCCTACACCAACGCGGCCTACGACACGGTGCCGATGTTCTGGACGGGTACGGCGATGCTGCTGATCGGCGTGGTGCTCGTGGCAGCCATGCCGGGACGGCGACGGCTCGCGGTTGTCCCGATCGCGAAGAACTCGCCTGGGTTCAAACCTTCGCCGCGTCCGCGCTCCTTGGACTCGGAGGACTAGACGGGGCGAGGAGGGTGATGAACGGTCCTTTCACGCTATGCACCGGCGTGGAAGGACCGTTCGTACCTTGATCGTCTTCAGGGGCCTTCGCCTTGCGGCGAGGGCCCCTTTCGCTTTGCGGTGACTGTGTGGATTTCAGTGCGTTGGACGACCTGAAATCCACACGGTCGCCCGGCGCCCCCGCGCCTTCGGGCCCGCGGTGTTCCCCACCGAACCCGAACCACCTTCACTTACCCACAGCAGTTGTCCACAACCATCCCCACCTGTGGACAACTCCCGCGACCAGCCCTTTTCCCCCTCCACCCCCGGTAGACTGGACTCGGGGTCGCCCCCCTGGGACGGGCGGGGGGCTGGGGTGGTGAGCGAAGCGCCGATCAGCCTTGGCGCAGGGTGGTGACCATGGCTTCGACGGCGATCCTCGGCTTCACGTTCAGGTCGATGGCCTCGCGGCATTCCAGGACCGCTTCGAGCCGCCGCAGGATCGAGTCCGGCGCCCAGGCGGAGGCGGCCTGCGCGATCTCCGAAGCGTGGTCGGGGTGGTTCAGCGTCGCGCCCGCGCCGCTCGCGGTCACGAGCACATCCCGGTAGAACGCGGCGAGGTCCACCAGCGCGAGGTCGAGGGTGTCCCGCTGGGTTCGGGTCGCGCGGGACTTCTGGCGCTTCTCGAGCTGCTTCACGGCGGCCTCGGCGGCTCGTTTCGCCCCGGCGACGCCCTTCCCGATGCCGTCGCCGCCCATCGCGGTGCGGAGTTCGGAACGCTCGGCCTCGTCGCGGACCTTGCTCTCCTCGCCCGCGTCGGCCTCCGCTGCGCTGATCAGCTGATCGGCGCAGGTGAACACATCGGACGGACGCCGCAGCCCGAGCGGGATCCGCAGCACGGTCGCCCGCCGCTGCCGGGCCGCCTCGTCGGTGGCGAGCCGCCGCGCGCGGCCGACATGTCCACTCGAGACGGACGCGGCCCACCGCGCGCGTTCGGGATCGATGCCGTCGCGCTCCATCAGCACCTGCGCGATCGCCTCCGGCGGCGGCGTCCGCAACGTGACCAGACGACACCGCGAGCGGATCGTCACCGACACGTCGTCCGGGTGATCCGACGGCGCGCACAGCAGGAACACCGTCCGGTCCGGCGGCTCCTCGACGGCCTTCAGCAACGCGTTCGACGCGCCTTCGGTCAGCCTGTCGGAGTCCTCGATGATCACCACCTGCCACTTCCCGGTGGTCGGGCGGCGGGCGGCGGCCTGCACCAGCGAACGCATTTCCGCGACGGAGATCGAAAGGCCTTCCGGCACGACGAGTTTGACGTCCGCGTGCGTCCCGGCCAGCACGGTCCGGCAGCCGGGGCATTCGCCGCAGCCGGTGCCGGTGCTGCACTGCAATGCCGCCGCGAAGACCCGCGCGGCCGTCGACCGCCCCGAACCCGGCGGGCCGGTGACCAGCCAGGCGTGAGTCATCGCGCCGGGCGCGACGGGCTGGTTCTCGACGATCCGCGCGGCCGCGGCCGACGCCGTGGAAAGCGTGCGCGCGGCGGGCTCCTGGCCGACGAGCTGCTTCCAGACACCGATCAGCGCAGGGGCTTCCGTCATTTCACCTCGACCTTTTCCTCCGCCGGCGCGAGCCCGGCGAGCCTGCCGACGAGCACCGCGCGGATCGCGGTCCGCACCCGGTCGCTCACCTCGTCCTCGGTGCCTTCCGCGTCGACCACGACATACCGGTCCGGGTCGGCGGCGGCCATCTCCGTGAGCAGATGCTGCACCCGCCACTGCGCGTCCAGCGACGCGGACTTCCGCATCACCGTGCCGGGATCGGCGTCGAGCAGGATGGTGATGTCGGGCCGCAACCGGCCGGTCGCCCAGTCGGCGAGCCCTTCCAGTTCCTGGCTGTCCAGCCCGGCGACCGCGGACAGATGCGCCAGCGGCGAGTCCACGAACCGTTCCATCACCACGACGGACCCGGCGTCGAGCGCCGGCTGGATGTCCCGTTCGACGATGTCCGCCCGCACCGCGGCGGCGGCCAGCGCCTGCGCCCGCGCACCGGACAGCGAAGCACCGGAGACGAGCTTCGCGAGCCGCTGATCGTCCAGCGCCGGATCCGCGGCCAGCACGACCGGACGCGTACCGGCGCGCAGCCATTCGGCCAGCCGCGCGGCCTGCGTCTCGGTGTTGATCGCCCGCGTCCCCTCCAGCGCGATCAGCAGCCCGTTCACGCGACGCGGACTGCGGCGCAAGGCGTTGCGGAGGTCGGCGAGGATCGGCTCGGCGCGCCGGTCGTCCATCTGCCGGTACGCGAAGATGCCGGCGAGCAGCGCGAGGATGCCGCCACCGATCATGACCGGCCGCGTCCCGTCGATCGTGATCGTGCTCCCCCACACGGAGATCGCGGTCGGCTGCACCAGGCTGATCAGCACGGGCACGAGCACCGTCGAGCCGAACAGCACGATCTTCATCAGCGACTGGTAGATCGCGTTGATCCGGCCGCGGATGGAGTCCTCGATCCGCGAACCGATGATCGTGACACCGGTCAGGAACGCCGTTCCGGCCCAGACCCCGACCGCGGCGACCGCGACCAGCGAAACGGCGAGATGCGGCGACAGCGCGACGACGACGAGGCACAGGCCCGCGGCGACGATCGAGATCCCGAACAGCCGGTCGTGCGCGAGCCGCCGCGCGAGCTTCGGGGCCACGGCCATCCCGGTGGCGAGCCCGAGGAAGACGGCGAGGACGAGCAGGTTGAACGCCGCGTCACCGGCGAGCAGGCTGGACGAGTACGGCTTGGCCGAACCGATCACCGCGCCACCGGCGGCGAAGGCACCGAACGCGCCGATCATCAGCCCGCGGACCAGCGGCGTCGTCCGCACGAAGCGGGCGCCGTCGGCGATCATCTGCCGGAAGCCGAACTTCTCCTCGTCGGCGGCCTTGACCTTGGGCTTCTCGACCGCGTGGACGTTGCGCAGCGACAGCTCGGGGATCCGGGTCGCGATCACGATCGCGCTGGTCAGGTACAGCAGGCCGGTGATGACGACGGCGACCTTGGCGATACCGAGCTGGGCGTCGCCCTGGAAGAAGTGGAACGTCGTGTTGCTACCGGTGAGCACGGCGTTCGCCCCGGCCGCGGTGATCACCGCGAGGCCGTAGGTCATCACCATGCCGAGCTGGTTGGCCGTCTCGACCTGGTCCGGACGGCGCAGCAGGTTCGGCACCGCCGCGTCCTTCGACGGGATCCACATCATCGAGCAGCAGCCGACCAGGAAGTTTCCGACGAACACCCACCACGGCGTGCCGACGAACGCGATCGACAGCAGGAACCCGCACCGGCCGAGGTCGCAGAGCACCATCACCTTGCGCCGGTCGAACCGGTCGGCGAGCAGCCCGCCGAGCGGGGCGAACAGCAGCCCCGGCAGCAGCGAGGTCAGCACGACCCCGACGAACGCGAAGTTCTGCGCGGCGTAGTTGTCGGTCAGCTTGGTGACCAGACCGGTCAGCGTCAGGAGGTTCAGCCAGTCCGCGACGCTGCACAGGTAGGAGACACCCCAGATCCGGCGGAACGGCTTGATCGCCAGCACCCGCCGCACCCGGTGCATGGTGGAAGCGTCACGCCCCGCCGAATCACCCGTGCCCGCTTCGGGCACCGACCGCACGCCCTCGCTGATACGCCCACCCCACTAGTCACGCGGCGCCGGGGTGCGACCCGGGTCAACACCGGGTACCCCGACCGTAGGGCCAGGGTATCCCGATGGGTGACGTCTGGACGGACGGCCCCGTCCGGCGGTATCCGCCGGACGGGTTACCCGAAGATCCCCGCGATGCTGTTGAACAGGCTGGCCAGCAGCTGGATGGCCAGGAACGCGAAGATGATCATGAGGGCGATCGCGATCATGACACCGGCCGTGTTCGACGACGGTTTGCCGAGCCGCGGCATCTGCATGGAGCGCTTTGCCCGCCGTACTTCGACTTCGGCCTCTTCGTCGACATCGACCGGCTCTTCCTGCTTCACCCGCCGGGGCGGACGGATCAGCTGGGAAGGCCTCGACGGCCAGGTGCGCTGCTGGGGCAGGATCCCGATCGGCGCAGCGCCCTGCTCACCGACCGTGCTGACGACCCTCGCGGGCGGCTGCGCGGCGGTCTGCTCGGGGCCCGGGTTTTCGGCGGGCCGCTCGTCCGCGAGCATGGCCGCGTTGACCATCCGGCTCACGACTTCGGGGTCGGGCTGCACCGGTCCCGGCACCTGCACGTGGACGTCGTCGGCCCCCGCCGAAGGGGACGCCGGGGCCGTCGTGACCAGCCCGGACAGCGGGTCGGCGAACCTGTCGCCTGGAGGATCTGCCTGAGTGCCGTCGCCTTTCACGAAGTCGGGGGCATCGAAGAAGGGAGTCTCGCCCTTCCCGCTCATGGTGACCACCTCACTACGGAATGTCCTCTGCTTCCAGGGTAACCACCTCGGCCCGCCGCACATCCGCCCAATGGGCCAGATAAATGTCACGCGCCGCGAGGCTGATCTTCACATCCTCCAGCAAAGGTTCGAAGAAAGAACGCCGGTACCGGGCATCCGTCGCGGTCGATGCGGCGAAATACAGACCGGAGAAGACGGCGAGGAAGACGGAGACGTTGACGAGCGCGGAACTGACCGGAAGGGGGACACCCAACAGTGTTCCGGGCGCCGATTCACGGCCGGCGAACTCGGTCACGACCTCGGGGCTGAGGATCAGCACCCCGAACACGACGAAGAAGGCGAACACCAGCACCCCGAACGCCACGATCTGCACGGCTTGGGCGAAGAACAGCACCAAGGCGATGTTCAGGCGCTCGGTCTTCGTCAGGGCGCGCCGCTCCGGCGGAGGCGTGTCGTCGTCGAACGGCGTGCCGCGCAGGACGGCCGCCCCGGGTTCCACGGTCCAGGACTTCAGCTCCTTGATCTCGTCCGACAGCATCGACGCCAGGAACACCGCGCCGATCAGCACGAGGAAGCCGGCCACCAGCCACAACCGGCCGGGCGTCAGCCGTTCCACCGCTTGCCACAGCTCTGCGGTGAAGAAGCTGAACATCACCACCAGCAGGAGCAGCGGCAACGCCCGCGAAGCCAGCGTTCCGATGGCTCTGACCTGCGCGACCGCGCTCCGCGCCGCCCAGGTCAGGATCGAACCGACGCCGATCCGGACCAGCAGCATCAGCACGCCCAGCGCGGCGAGGTTGGCGAGCACGGCGACCCACAGCGGGTTGTCCCAGGCCACCAGCCCGGTGAACCGCTCGCCGAGCGGCAGAACGAACAACCAGAAGCCGATCGTCACCGCCATGACGGCCAACCGGACCCTGGTGCGGCTGAGCACGCGGAGCAGCTTCGCCATCAGGCGGCCCGCGATCACCGGCACCACGACCACGGCGAACGTCAGCGCCAGCACGCCGAGGACGTAGCCGACGCCGCTGCTGCGCATCCTGGCCGCGAGCACGTCCTCGGGGACGTCGAGCAGCTTCAGCAGCCCGGCAAGGAGCAGGTCGAGCAGGGACAGGAACACCAGCCCTGGCGTGGACCGGCGCAACATGGCCGCCCCACGCCTCCGCCGGTGGATGACCATCGGCAGCCCTCGCCGCCGGAACCACGCGTCGGCCGCGCGCCGGTCCAGGTCCATGCCCGCCCTCCCCAGTCGTTCATCGCCCAAGGCGCCAGCGGCACTATGTACGGCTCATGTCCACCGCCTCGTGCAGCCAGCCCGCCAGTGCCCGGCGGTCCATTCCACCGAACATCAGCCACCCTTCGGAAGGGGCGGCGTACAACACGAACCTCCCCAGATCGTTGTCGACGATCACGAAGCCGTAGTCCGGGTACTCGGCGTTCAGCCCGCCGAAGGCGACCAGGTCGAGGATCGCCGTGCCGGTCCGCGGACGGCTCAGCGTGTCGGCGACCAGGCCGACCTCCTCGTCCTGGCCGGGCAACGGCACGCCGTGCTCGTCGATCCTGATGCGCATCGGCTCGGTCTCACCGGCGGGAACGTGGGGGAGCCCGCCGAAGACGCGGGCGCCCAGCTCACCGAAATCGCTCAGGCTGAACGTGGTCCGCCGCCCCGACCTCATCCGCCAGACGACCGCCTGCTGCCCGTCGCCGTAGCAATCGACGCGTACCGAACGGGGCGCGGACGCGAAGACGCCGGTGAGGACGCCTCGCACCGAACCCCGCAGCATCACGCCGTGCATCCGGACCGCGGCCGGATGGATCTCGCCGTTCTCCATCAGCCCGGCCTCTTCGAGCATCGCCGCCTTGGCCGCGTACCGCTCGGCCTGGGTGACGAGATCCGCCGGCCCGTCGTAGGACGGGCACAGGCGGCGGATCTCGTCGTCGGTGATCTCCGGGTCGTAGCCCAGGTACACGCTCCGCCGCTCGGGCACGGCGCGCAGCACCGGCTCGGCGGCGCGCCTCATCAGTTCCTTCACGGTCGCCGGTTCACGCATGGTTCTGCACCGCCTTCACGATCCATTGCTCGGCCGTCGACCGGCTGGCCGGGCCCCAGGTGAGCGTCCAGCGGCCGTCGGCGTCCATCGCCGCGCTGAACTGGTACCGGCCGAGGTCGTTGTCCACCAGGCCGAACGCGCCGTGCGGATACTCGGCGAGGATGGCGTTCCGCACCGCGAGATCGACGAGGACCGTGCCGTGCCGCGGCCGCGAAGCCCCCTCGCGGATCACCTCGACGGCATCGCGCGCCCGCACCGGGATCAGCCCGCCCGCGTCCGTCTCGATGCGCACGGTCTCGCCGGTGCCGGGCGGATGGTCGGGCAGCCCGTCGAACACCCAGCCCGGCAGCGCGCTGAGGAATCCGGACCGCAGCCGCGCCCGCTTGCCGAGCTTGTTCAGCACCGTCGTGTAGTCCTCGTCGCCGAAGAACCGCACCTCCCACGGCTCCGCGCGCGACGGGAACACACCGGTCACCACGCCGCGGATGAACCCGCCGCGCAGCGCGCGATACAGCCCGACGGCCTCGGGCGTGACCTCACCGCCGGGGGCCAGCCCGATGGTCGCCATCCCGCTCACGAACCGGGTGTACTGCTCCACCTCCTCGGCCAGGGTGAGCCCTGGAGTCGGCTCCTCGTCGGCCAGCACCGGCGGCACGGCGAGCTCCGGGTCGTAGAACTCCATCACCGAGGGACGCTCCGGAACCTCGGCGGCCAGCGGGGCGATGATCTCGTCGATGACGTCGAAGACAGCGGTCGTTGAAGTGCTCACCTGACCATTGAACACCCTGGTACCGACAATTTTTAGAACTTTTGTTCGAACGGGTGAGGTCGTTCGGCGAGCGGTCGGTGAGCGGTTTCCGGTCGACAGTTTTGCTCGCCTGAGCTATTTTTTGCTCATGCAAGCAAAAGCGAAGACGTTCACCGAGAGTGCGAGACGCGCACAGATCGTGGCCGCGGCCATCGAGACGATCGCCGAGCTCGGCTACACCCGCGCGTCGTTCGCCCGGATCGCGAAACAGGCGAAGCTGTCGAGCACCGGACTCATCTCGTACCACTTCGCGAACAAGGAGGAACTCGTCCGCACGGTCCTCGAAGACGTCTTCCGCGAGATCGGCGCGTTCATGGCCGAGCGGATGAGCGAGCCCGCGTCCGCGAGCGAGGCGCTGCGGACGTACCTGGAGGCCAACCTCGAGTTCGCCGCCGCGCAGCCGACCCGGATGCGCGCACTGCTGAACATCTTTCTGGGCGGCGCCCTCGACTACGACCCGGCGAACGAGCGGGCGGCGCTGGAACCGGTCGAACGCATCCTGCGCTGGGGCCAGGAGTCGGGCGAGTTCCGCGAGTTCGACGTCCACGTGATGGCGACGACGATCCGGCGTTCGGTGGAGGGCCCGGTGTTCCTGCTCGCCGGAACGCCGGAGCCGGACCTCACCACCTACGCGGCCGAACTGGTGACCCTCTTCGATCTCGCGACCCGAAGGCAGTGATCCCGTGATCCGGCAGTGGGGTGTGGTGCTGCTCGAGGTCGTCGTGCCCGTCGCCGGGTACTACGTGCTTCGCGGCTTCGGCGTCGGCGCGCTGTTCGCGCTCGCCCTCTGCGCCCTGCCGACCGTGCTCTTCGTCCTCTACCGGGCGGTCCGGTGGCGGAAGATCGACACGCTCGCGATCTTCGTGCTGACGATCTTCGCGGTCAGCGCCGGCTTCTCCTTCGTCACCGGCAGCCCGCGGTTCATGCTGGCGAAGGCGGGCTGGGTCACCGGGGTGATCGGCGCCGGATTCCTCGTTTCGCTGCTGTTCTCCAGGCCGCTCGCGTACGGCATGGCCCGCTCGATGGTCGCGAAGAGCCGATTCGCGGACACCCTGCGCGTCCGCGATTGGGACGAGCTGTGGCCACGGCACGAGTGGTTCCGGCGGGCTCGGCGGGTCGCGACCGTCCTGTGGGGCGTTGCCCTGATCGCCGATGCCGCCGGGCGGGTCCTGCTGGCGTACACGCTGCCGGTGGACTCCGTTCCCGCCCTCGGCACCGCGCTGTACGGCGTCACGTTCGTCGCCGTGCAGGTACTGCAACACCTCTATTTCCGCCGCGTCGGGCTGTGGCGCCACCTCGCGGCCTCCTGAAAGGACCGCTCATGCATCTCCTGCTGGCCATCGTCACCGGTCTCCTCGCGATCGTCGCCCCCGCGGACCCGCTCGTCGTGCGCACCGACGCCGGCCCGGTCCGCGGCGTGGAATCCGGTCCGACCAGGACGTTCAACGGGATCAGGTTCGCCGCGCCACCCGTCGGCGAGGACCGCTGGAAGCCGCCGCGCCCGCCAGAACCGTGGAAGGACGTCGCCGACGCCACGAAACCCGGCCCCGCCTGCACCCAGTATCTGCCGGACAGCGCCGAGGACTGTCTCTTCCTGAACGTCACCGTGCCGCGTGACGCGGGCAACCGTCGCCTGCCGGTGCTCGTCTGGTTGCACGGCGGCGGTTACACGATGGACGCGGGCAGCCTCTACGGCGCGCAGCGGCTGGCGGATCAGGGCGACGTCGTCGTGGTCACGACGAACTACCGGCTCGGCGTCTTCGGCTACTTCGGCCTTCCCGGCCTCGCGGGTTCCGGCGATTTCGGGCTCATGGACCAGCTTTCCGCGTTGCGCTGGACCCAGCGCAACATCGCCGCGTTCGGCGGCGACCCGCGGAACGTCACGCTGGCGGGGCAGTCCGCGGGCGGGATGAGCACCTGCGCACTGCTCACCTCGCCCGCCGCGGCAGGCCTGTTCCACAAGGCCGCGATCATGTCCGGCTCCTGCCTGCTGAACTGGCCTCCCGGCGGTCTCATCCCGAATCAGCCCGCGCAGACCCCGTACTCGCCGCTCGTCAAGACCGAAGCCGACGGCGCCGCGATGGCCGCGAGCCACGGCTGCGAGGGCCCGGACGCGCTCGGCTGCCTGCGTCGTCTCCCGGCCGCGGAGTTGCTGAAGGACCA
Source organism: Amycolatopsis sp. PSD-21 (assembly GCF_055561455.1). NCBI lineage: Bacteria > Bacillati > Actinomycetota > Actinomycetes > Pseudonocardiales > Pseudonocardiaceae > Amycolatopsis > Amycolatopsis sp. PSD-21. Next base: position 8,879,848 of record NZ_CM145712.1, read on the forward strand.
CCAGTCCTTCGCCAATCATCTGACCTACGGGACGCAGCTGCTCCCGCTCGACCCCGCGAAAGCCGTGCGGCGGGGCGCTTTCCACCGGGTGCCGGTGCTTTCGGGCGGCACGCACGACGAGATGCGAGCGTTCATCGCCGGTGTCGAGAAGCTCAAGCCGATCACCGAGGAGCGCTATCAGGAGTTCCTGCACAAGACGTTCGGCGAGCACGCGGACGAGGTCGCGGCCGAATACCCGTCGCGCAACCACCTTTCGCCCGCCCTGGCCTGGGCGACGGTCACCACGGACCGGTCATGGGCCTGCCCGACGGCCGAGGGGAACAGGCTGTTTTCCCGGCGAACTCCGTTGTATGCCTACGAGTTTGACGACAAGAACGCGCCCAACGTCAACGGCAACGACGTGCCCACGGTGCCGCACGGCGCGGCGCACGCCCTCGATCTGGTCTATCTGTTCGAGCTCAGCGGGGTCGAAAAGTCGCTGGACGAGGGACAGAAGCGCCTTTCGGAGCAGATGATCGCGTACTGGACCACGTTCATGCGCACGGGTGACCCGAACTCGCCAGGGTCACCCCGCTGGGATCGGGACGTCGTGCTGTCGCTCGCGCCGGACGCGATCCGTCCGGTCGCTCATGCGGCCGATCACCGGTGCGGCTTCTGGACGGGCCTTCACCCCTGACGAGCGTCGAACGGGCCGTTCCTTGCGAGATTTGCAGGGAACGGCCCGTTCATAGCGCTCAGGGAGCTACTTCGTTTTCGTGGCCGTCGAGCGTGTCGAGGGCTTCTTCGCCGCCGCGGTCTTGGTCGCCGCCGTCTTGGTCGTGGCGGTCTTCTTGGCAGCGGTCGTCTTGGTGGCCGTCGTCTTCGACGCCGCCGTCTTCCGCGCCGGAGCCTTGCGCTTGGGCGCCGGCCCCTTCGCGCGCTTCTCCGCCAGCAGTTCGGCGGCGCGCTCGGCGGTCAGCTCCTCGATGCTGTCGGACTTCCGCAGCGTCGCGTTGTACTCGCCGTCGGTCACGTACGGACCGAAGCGGCCGTCCTTGACCACCATCGGCTTACCGGACACCGGGTCGTCGCCCAGTTCCTTGAGCGGCGGCTTCGCGGTCGCGGACCGGCCACGCTGCTTAGGCTCCGAGTAGATCTTCAGCGCCTCTTCGAGCGTGATCGAGAACAGCTGGTCCTCGGTCGTGAGCGAACGCGAGTCCGTGCCCTTCTTCAGGTACGGCCCGTAGCGCCCGTTCTGCGCGGTGATCTCGTCGCCGGATTCCGGGTCCTTGCCGACCACGCGCGGCAGCGAGAGCAGCTTCAGCGCGTCTTCGAGGGTCATCGTCTCGATCGACATCGACTTGAACAGTGAGCCCGTCCGCGGCTTCGGCTGCTTCGCCTTGGCTGCCTTCTTCTGCGCGGCCGTCGCGCCTTCGGGCAGCGGCTCCGGCTCGGGCAGGAGCTCGGTGACGTACGGGCCGAAGCGGCCTTCCTTCGCCACGATCTCGTGTCCGCTGACCGGGTCCTTGCCGAGAACACGGCCTTCCTGCGGCGTCGCGAACAGCTTCTCCGCGATCTCCTTGGTCAGCTCGTCCGGCGGCAGGTCCTCGGGCAGGTTCGCCCGCTGCGACGTCCCGTCGACCTCGCGCTCGAGGTACGGGCCGTAGCGGCCGACACGCACGACGACGGTGTGCCCGTCGGCGTCGGTGAACAGGGGGATCGAGTTGATCTCGCGGGCGTCGATGTCCTCGACACCCGAGCCGACCAGCTTCTTCAGCCCGCCGAGACGGCCGACCGAACCGTCGACACCCATGTCGCCACCGAAGTAGAACTTCGACAGCCACTGCGTGCGGTGCTCGTCACCGGCGGCGATGCGGTCGAGCTCGTCCTCCATACCGGCGGTGAAGTCGTAGTCGACCAGCCGCTCGAAGTGCCGCTCCATCAGGCCGATCACGGCGAACGCGACCCAGGACGGCACCAGCGCGGAACCCTTCTTCCACACGTAGCCGCGGTCCTGGATGGTCTTGATGATCGACGCGTACGTCGACGGGCGGCCGATGCCCAGCTCTTCGAGCTTGCTGACCAGGCTCGGCTCCGAGTACCGCGCCGGCGGCGACGTGGTGTGCCCGTCCGGGCTCAGCTCGGTCGCGGTCAGCGCCTGGTCCTTGACCAGCTGCGGGAGACGGCTCTGCTTGTCGTCCGCCTCGCCACCGCTCTCGGTGTCGACGGCCTCGACGTACGCCTTGAGGAACCCGGCGAAGGTGATCGTGCGGCCCGACGAGGCAAACGTGACCTCCTCGCCGCTGGTGGCGGTGCCGACGATGCGCACCGACATCGTGGTGCCCTTCGCGTCCGCCATCTGCGACGCGATCGTGCGCTGCCAGATCATCTCGTAAAGGCGGTACTCGTCGGTGTCCAGATCCTTCGCGACCTGGCCCGGCGTGCGGAAGACCTCGCCCGAAGGACGGATCGCCTCGTGGGCCTCCTGCGCGTTCTTCACCTTGCGGGTGTACTGGCGCGGCGACGGCGAGACGTACTCCTTGCCGTACAGCTGCGTCGCCTGGCTGCGCGCCGCCGAGATCGCCGACTCCGACAGCGTCGTGGAGTCGGTACGCATATAAGTGATGTACCCGTTCTCGTACAGCTTCTGCGCGATCCGCATGGTGCGCTCGGAGGTGAACCGCAGCTTGCGGCCCGCCTCCTGCTGCAGAGTCGAGGTCATGAAGGGCGCGTACGGCTTCCGCGTGTAAGGCTTCTCCTCGACGCTCGCGACCTTGAAGTCGCGGTTCTTCAGGGCCTCGGCCAGCCGGACCGCGTCGGCCTCGGCCAGCACGCGGATCTCGGTGTTCGATGAGGTGCCGGTCTTGAGCTGCCCGTCCGAGCCGAAGTCACGGCCGGTGGCCAGGCGCGCGCCGTCGACGGCGATCATCCTGGCCGGGAAGTTGCGCGGCGACGCGTCGGCGCCCGCGTCCATCGTGGCGGAGATGTCCCAGTACGACGCCGAGGTGAAGCGCATGCGCTCGCGCTCCCGCTCGACCACGATCCTGGTCGCGACGGACTGCACGCGGCCCGCCGAAAGCTTCGGCATGACCTTCTTCCACAGCACGGGCGAGACCTCGTAGCCGTAGAGCCGGTCCAGGATGCGGCGGGTCTCCTGCGCGTCGACCAGGTCGCCGTCGAGCTCGCGGGTGCTGTCGGCCGCGGCGCGGATCGCCTGCTCGGTGACCTCGTGGAAGACCATCCGGCGCACCGGGACCTTCGGCTTGAGGGTCTCCAGCAGATGCCACGCGATGGCTTCGCCCTCGCGGTCGGGGTCCGTGGCGAGGTAGAGCTCGTCGACGTCCTTCAGCAGGCCCTTCAGCTCCGTGACCTTGGACTTCTTGTCCGGCGTGACGACGTAGAGCGCCTTGAAGTCGTTGTCGACGTCGACACCCAGCCGCGCCCAAGACTCGCCCTTGTACTGGGCGGGGACGTCGGCCGCGCCGCGAGGGAGGTCGCGGATGTGTCCGACGGAGGACTCCACGACGTAGTTACCGCCGAGGTACGGGGCGATCTTGCGGGCCTTGGTCGGCGACTCGACGATCACCAGCCGACGACGGCCCGCGCCGTCGTCCGACGCCGCGGTCTTCTTCGTCCGTGCTCCTGCCACGCTGTCCTGCTCTCCGCTCATCTTCGGCGCCTTCGCGCCGCCTCTCGACCCGTCAGTGTGCACGCTCGCACCGCCCGGACCACGGCTAGGTGGTGCAACACGCCGCCGATCGTGTGTCCAGCGCATCGCCGCTGACCTCGTCGATGTTTCCTTTCAACACCTAGCACGTGATGTCGGACACGTCCGCCTGGGGTCCCGCGTGACGGGGCGAACACCCTCCGTTCGACGGTGGTGGCTCACCTCCCGCCAACGCTTCACTTGATGTCCACGCCGACCCGAAAGGACTCCACGTGACCCGACGACTCCTCGGCACACTGTTCGCCATGCTGACCGCGTCCGCCCTGGTCGGCATCGCGCCGGCGCACGCGGCCACGAACACCTTCGCCGGAACCGTGGCGTTGTCGAACTGCTCCGGGTCGGTGGTCAAACCGCCCGAGGCGAGCCTCGACGACCCGGCCCTCGTCCTGTCCAACGGGCATTGCCTGCAAGAAGGTTTCCCGGACCCCGGGGAAGTAATCGTCGACAAGCCGTCCACGCGGACCTTCAGCCTGCTGTCCAAGGACGGCCGTTCCTCGCTCGGCACGCTCAAGGCCAAGAAGCTGCTCTACGCGACGATGACCGACACCGACGTCTCGCTCTACCAGCTCGACACCAGCTACGCCAAGATCAAGTCGGCCTACGGTATCGCCCCGCTGACGCTCTCGCCGACCCGTCCGTCGGCGGGTATCGCGATGGACGTGGTGTCGGGTTACTGGAAGAAGATCTACTCCTGCAACGTCGACGGCTTCGTCCACGAACTGCGCGAGGCGAACTGGGTCTGGAAGGACTCGATCAGGTACACCTCGGCGTGCAAGACGATCGGCGGGACCTCGGGGTCGCCGATCATCGAGACCGCCACGGGGAAGGTCGTCGGCGTCAACAACACCGGCAACGAGAGCGGCCAGCGGTGCACGATGAACAACCCGTGCGAGGTCGACGCGGCCGGGAAGGTGACCGTGCGGAAGGGCATCAACTACGGGCAGCAGACCTACCAGCTGACCTCCTGTCTCTCCCACAGTGAACTGGACCTTTCGAACCCGGACTGCCGGGCTCCGAAACCCTGACCGCCTGACCCTCGCGCACCGACGAGGTCACGTGATCGACCGGACGACACGCGTGACTGGATGGACGACACGAGCGCGGCCGGGGCTTCTTGCCTCGTGAGTGGTGAGGACGGTTAGAACCGTCCTCACCACTCACGAGCGTCAGACGGCGCGCACCACGGGCACCAGGCTCGGCCAAGCGGGCTCGGCACCCGCCGGCGCGTCTCCGATCAGCTCCAGCACGTGCGCGAGCCGCCTCCGGCCGGTGACCCGCAGCAGCGCCTCTTCACCTTTCTGCACCTTCGCCGGGACGCCCAGCTGGGCCAGCGCCGTGATCAGCCGCTCATGCGTCTCCGGCGCCTCCGGATCCAGCGCGAGCAGGTAGCCGTTGCCCTGCGGACTGCCCGCCGCCAGCGCCCACATCCTCAACATGGCCCCATCGAGCCGGAAGCCCTCCGGCAGGACCTTCTCTTCACCACGGTTCCAGCGCTGCTCAAGTGGCAGCAGATCGACCCGGAACGGCGTTCTCACGAGCGGCCGCCCGCATTCGGCGGCCGAGACCTGCGCCTCCGCGCCGCGACGACGGCATTCCCTGGCGAGGGCACCCGCCCGCCACGGCTCGTCGACCACGGCGGACAGCCGCGCGGCCGTCCGCCCGAAACCCGTCATCCGCCCGGGCCCGCACAGCACTCCGGCGAGGTCGGCGAGCCCCGGCCCGCTCGCCTCCGCCGAGAAGAGCGAGATCGTCCCGTCCACCCGGACAGAATAGAACACAAGTTCGACTCATGGCCAGTGATGAGGCGGTGACTCAGCGAGGTTGTTTGACCAAATCCTGGCAATTCGGGATCCGGCTGCTCGCCGCGGCGAGCTGAGGGACGTCGTTAAGGCCCCTGAGGAGGTCGAGGCGGTCTAGTTCATCGAGGGACGTCCTCGCGTCGCGAAGCGCCGTTTTCGTCGCTTCGGGGTCGCTTGAGGAGTCGAGGCGGTGGCGGACGTCGTCGGCGCGGGCCCGGATGCCGTCGAGCTGGGCGACGGCGGACGTGCGCGCGGAGTCACCGCCCGCGACCGGCGCCGGCCCGAGGTTCGCCATGGCGGCGGAGGTCCGGTCCAGCCCTTCGACGACCGAGGCCATCAGTTCGCTGGAGGTACGGGAAGCCTGCTCTGGCGTGCTCGGATCGACGCTGGGCAGCGTCGCCAGCGTCCGGACGAGGCCGCCCGCCGCGCCGCAGTACCCCTCCGTCCATGCGGAGGCGGGGTCGGCCTCCGACGCGCTGACCGTCGCGAGACCTTCTTGTCTGGCGTGGGAAGTCACCGCGGGCTGCTGCCCGCACCCGGCGAGGCCGAGTCCGATACCTGTTGCTAGCGCGGCAAGGACGGTGAACCGCGGCCGCACGAAAACACCTCCCGACCTGACGACTTCCCGGCTGGCCCCCGACGGTACCGATACCGGGGGGCAATGCAAATCAACGCGACGCCGAAGAACGGTCAGGAAGGCAGCTTCTTGCAGTTCGGGGCCTGTGCGGCCAGCGTTTTCAACGAAACGTTCGTTTCCAGCTGCTGGAACGGGTCGGGCATGTCGTTGATGTCGGCTCCGATTCGCCGGAAGGAGACCGCGGCGGCCGCAACGGCGGCCTTGTCGTCCTTCGGTGCCGCGTCGAGGGCGGACTTCGCGGCGAGCACCTTGTCCCGGATGGGCGTCAGCGTGTCGACGATGCTCTTGCGCGCCGCGTCGGCTTCCGCGCTCGGCGCCTGGCCGAGCTTCCCCAATCCGGTGACCGCGTTGTCGAACCCGGGCGCGAACACCCCGAAGGCCTCGTCCATCGCCTTCCGCGCACTGACGACGTCGTCCTGCTCGAAGTCGGGCAGCCGGAAATCGCCGATCTTGGCGAAGTCGATCAGCGAACCGCAGAAACCGTCCATCCAGGAACTCCCGGCCGCGGGGGCGGGAGAAGAAGGAGAAGGAGCGGCCGTCCGCTCGGCGCCACCACAGCCCGCCAGCAGGAAAACGGCGGCGAACAGGACGATCGGACGCCTCATGGCAGGGACTCCCCCGGATCGGATCGGCGTGACGGGCAGACATTAGCCTGCGCCGGACAGACGCCGGGCCCGCCACGAAAAGATCGTGGCGGGCCCGGCGGTAAAGAAACCGCTACGCCTTCGTTTGCGCGGGGGTCTCGGAAAGAACCGACTCGCGACGCTTGGAGACCACGATCGCCGCGACGATGATCGCGACGGCGACCAGCGAGATCGCGATGCGGATGCCGACGTTCGCGTCCGCGCCGATCGAGAACTGCACGACCGCCGGGGCGATCAGCACCGACACCAGGTTCATCACCTTGATCAGCGGGTTGATCGCGGGACCGGCGGTGTCCTTGAACGGGTCACCCACGGTGTCACCGATGATGGTGGCCTCGTGCGCGTCCGACCCCTTGCCGCCGTGGCTTCCGTCCTCCACGAGCTTCTTCGCGTTGTCCCAGGCGCCACCGGAGTTGGCGAGGAAGATCGCCATCAGGGTGCCGGAAGCGATCGCGCCGGCCAGGTAACCGGCGAGCGCGCCGGTGCCGAGGCCGAAGCCGACCGCGATGGGGGCGAAGACCGCGAGCAGACCGGGCGTGGTCAGCTCACGCAGCGAGTCGCGCGTGACGATGTCGACGACCCGGCCGTACTCGGGACGGGTGGTGCCCTCCATGATCCCCGGGATGTCGCGGAACTGGCGGCGCACCTCGTAGACGACCGCGCCGGCGGCACGGGACACCGCGTTGACCGCGAGACCGGAGAACAGGAACACGACCGCCGCACCGATGATGACACCGACCAGGGTGTTCGGGCTGACTACTTCGTTGACGAAGAAGTTCAGCGCGGACGCGCTGGCCTGCGCCGCCTCCGGGATCGACTTCAGCGCCTTGCTGATCGCGTCCTGATAGGACCCGAACAGCGCCGTCGCCGCGAGGACCGCCGTGGCGATCGCGATGCCCTTGGTGATGGCCTTGGTGGTGTTGCCGACCGCGTCGAGTTCGGTGAGGATCTGCGCCGCGTCCTCGTCGACGTCGCCCGACATCTCGGCGATGCCCTGCGCGTTGTCCGAAATCGGGCCGAAGGTGTCCATCGCGACGATGACGCCGACCGTGGTGAGCAGACCGGTACCGGCCAGCGCCACGGCGAACAGCGCGACGCCGCCACCGAGCAGGTACGCGCCGAACACGGCCGCGCTGATGACCAGCGCGGTGTACACGGCGGACTCGAAACCGACCGAGATACCGGCCAGGATCACCGTCGCCGCACCGGTTTCCGAAGACTTGCCGACCTCCTTGACCGGCTTGTGCTCGGTGCCGGTGTAGTAGCCGGTGAGCTTGAGGATGACCGCCGCGAGCACGATGCCGATGAGCACCGAGATGGTCGCGATCAGCGCCGGGTTGCCGGGCTCGCTGGTGGCACCGCTGGTCAGCTCGGAGAACGAACCGGGCAGGTAGACGAACGCGGCGATCGTCGAGAGCACCGCGGAAATCCCCGCGGAGATGTAGAACGAGCGGTTGATCGTGACCAGGCCGCCTTCACCCGCCTTGGCCTTGGTGATGTAGACACCGATGACCGCGGTGATCACGCCGATGGCGGGAACGATGAGCGGGAAGATCAGGCCGTGCACGCCGAAGGCCGTGCTACCCAGGATCAGCGCCGCGACGAGCATGACCGCGTACGACTCGAAGAGGTCCGCCGCCATCCCGGCGCAGTCGCCCACGTTGTCACCGACGTTGTCGGCGATGGTGGCCGCGTTGCGCGGGTCGTCCTCGGGGATGCCCTGCTCGACCTTGCCGACCAGGTCCGCGCCGACGTCGGCGGCCTTCGTGAAGATACCGCCGCCGACACGCATGAACATCGCGATCAGCGCGGCACCGAAACCGAAGCCCTCCAACACCTTCGGGGCCTGTCCGGTGTAGACGAGGACGACCACCGCGGCGCCGAAGAGGCCGAGACCGACGGTGATCATGCCGACGACGCCACCGGTGCGGAAGGCCAGGCGCATCGCCTTCTCGCGACCGCCCGCCTCGCGCGAAGCGGCCGCGACACGCAGGTTCGCCTGCGTCGCCAGCCACATGCCGAGATAGCCGATCGCGAAGGAGAATCCGGCACCGACCAAGAAGAAGATGGACCTGCCGATCTTCTCGTTCCAGTCATCGGCCGGCAAAGCGAAGAGCAGCACGAAAACGATCGCGCCGAAGATCGCGAGAGTGTTGCGCTGCCGTTTGAGATAGGCAGCCGCGCCTTCCTGCACTGCCTTCGCGATGTCCTGCATCTTGGAGGTGCCCTGGCCCGCGGCCAGGACCTCCTTCATCAGAACGTAGCCGATGACCAGTGCGGCAAGGGCGACCACGGCGATCACACCGACGATGGTGTAACCACCTCCGGAGAGCGTGAGTTCGCCCTCCGCGAGGAACTGCCGGGACATTCGTCCTCCTGGAGACGTCGCCGTTGGCCAACGACGATCCGCCGATGGAGCCGGCGTTCCGACGTTGGCATGGGGAGCTGAGCCGAACGTCACGCTAGTCGCACTGCAAGGCACGTCTCACATGACGCTCGCCACAGACGGTGTGGATTGCGGGAGTGTATTGGTAGTGGGATGGCGGGCGGCAAGGCGTCCCCGCCACCGTACGTTCCGTAATCTTGTGAGGCTGGTCACTGTATCGATCATCAGCGGCCGCTTCCAGTGCCTGTTCCGTCCGGCGGCGGACCGTTTCTGTCGGTGCGCTGTGCGAAGCTTCCGAAGGTGGACGGCACGGTGCGATCCGGCAAGGGCCGGCGGCTTCTCGACCGCGCGACGGCGGGGATCCCGGCTTCGCTGTACCCGGTCACCCATGTGGCCGAGCTGCCGGCTCGTCCGGCGGATTTCGTCGACTGGCCGGATTGGGTAGCGGGTCCCGTCGTCGAGGCGCTGAAGGCGCACGGGGTCGAGGCGCCATGGCGGCATCAGGCGGAAGCCGCGTCCTTGGTCCGCGAAGGCGAGCACGTCGTGATCTCGACAGGCACCGCGTCGGGCAAGTCGCTCGCGTACCAGCTGCCGGTGCTCTCGGCACTGGTCGAGGACGAGCGGGCCACGGCGCTGTACCTGTCGCCGACCAAGGCGCTCGGCGCCGATCAGTTGCGCGCGGTGTCCTCTTTGGACATCAAAAAGGCGCGGGCGGCGTCGTTCGACGGCGACACCCCGATGGAGGAGCGGGACTGGGTCCGCGCACACGCGAACTGGGTGTTCACGAACCCGGACATGCTGCACCGCGGGATCCTCTCGTCGCACGCGCGCTGGTCCCGGTTCTTCCGGCGGCTCTCGTTCGTCGTCGTCGACGAGTGCCACAGCTACCGCGGGGTCTTCGGTTCCCATGTGGCGCTGCTGTTGCGCAGGCTGCGAAGGGTCGCGGCGTACTACGGTGCTTCGCCGGTCTTCGTCCTCGCGTCCGCGACGACGGCGGATCCGGCGGCGTTCGCGTCGAAGCTCACGGGGCAGGACTGCGTCCCGGTCACCGAGGACGGCTCGCCGCGCGGCGCCCGCACGGTCGCGTTGTGGGAACCCCCGCTGCTGTCGGAACTCTCGGGTGAGAACGGGGCACCGGTGCGGCGCTCGGCGGGCGCCGAGGCTGCCCGGATCCTCGCCGAACTGGTCATCGAAGGCGCTCGCTCGCTGGCGTTCGTCCGGTCGCGGCGAGGCGCCGAGCTGACCGCGCTCGGCGCCAGGCGGATTCTGTCCGAAGTGGACGGTTCGCTGGCGGAATCCGTCGCCGCGTACCGCTCCGGGTATCTGCCGGAGGAACGGCGAGCCCTCGAAGCGGCGCTGCTGTCCGGGCGGTTGCTCGGTGTCGCGACGACGAACGCGCTCGAACTCGGGGTCGACATCGCCGGGCTGGACGCGGTGGTGCTGGCGGGCTATCCGGGCACGCTCGCGTCGTTCTGGCAGCAGGCCGGCCGGGCCGGGCGCGCCGGCGACGCGGCACTGGTCGTCTTCGTGGCCCGCGACGACCCGCTGGACACCTATCTCGTGCACCATCCGGCCGCGATCCTGGACCGCCCGGTGGAGGCCGCCGTCCTCGACCCGTCGAATCCGTACGTGCTCGGGCCGCAGCTGGCGTGCGCCATCGCCGAACTCCCGCTGACCGAGCCGGAGGTCGCGGCCTTCGGCGGGGACCCGGCGCGCGCCGTGCTCGCCGACCTGGTCAAGGAGAAGATCGTCCGCCGCCGCACGAGCGGCTGGTACTGGACCTCGCGCGACCGGCCACACGCCGAGGTCGGCATCCGGGGGTCCGGCGGCGAGCAGATCGCGGTGGTGGAAGCCGATTCCGGCCGGATGCTCGGCACGGTCGACCCGGGTTCAGCCTGCTACGCGGTCCATCCCGGTGCGGTGTACCTGCACCAGGGTTCGTCCTATGTGGTCGACGAACTGGATCTGGAGACCGGGCTCGCCCTGGTGCACGCGGAGGATCCGGACTGGACCACGTCACCGCGCGAGATCGTCGACATCAGCGTGCTGCGCACCGAAGAGAAGCGAGTGCACGGCGGGGTCACGGTGAACCTCGGCGAGGTTTCGGTGAGCTCGCAAGTGGTCGGCTACTTGCGGAGACGTCCGTCCGGTGAGGTGCTGGACCAGACTCCGCTGGATCTGCCGGAGCAGAGCCTGCACACCCGTGCCGTCTGGTACACGATCTCGGCCGAGCTGCTCGGCGCGTCCGATGGCGTGGCGGGGACCGGGGGCCATCGGACGGGGACCGAAGCTCTGGAGCCGGTGGGGACCGGAGGCTCCAGGGTGGGGACCGAGGAACTTGGCGGGGCACCGGGGACGGGCGCCGAGTTGGATCCGGCGCGCGTCCCCGGTGCCCTGCATGCCGCCGAGCACGCGGCGATCGGCCTGCTACCGCTGTTCGCTACTTGCGACCGCTGGGACATTGGCGGGGTGTCGACCGCGTGGCACGAGGACACCGGGGAGGCGACGGTGTTCGTGCACGATGGCCATCCCGGGGGTGCGGGATTCGCCGACCGCGGATTTGCCGCGATTGTCCCTTGGCTGGCCGCAACGCGGGAGGCGATCGTTTCCTGCGAGTGCCCGGCCGGCTGCCCGTCCTGCGTCCAGTCGCCGAAGTGCGGGAACGGCAACGATCCGCTGGACAAGGCGGGGGCGGTGGCCGTTCTGGACACCGTGCTCGGGGCTTTGCGTCAGCACGGGTCCGTGTCCGGCCACGGGGTGGCTTGAAATTGTGGGTTGATCAGGCGGCGGTGCTGAGGCTCGCCACCGGGGCGACGGCCTGGCCACCGGCCAGCGCACGGACGAGCACGTCGTGCACGTCGGTGGCCTCGGGCAGCTGCCAGCCCCAGACCTCGGGCTTGACCCGCCAGTGCACGACACCGTGCTGGAACGGCGACGGGGGCAGCGGGATGTAGCCGTTCGCGCCGTGCCACTGGATCGAGGCCTGGTCGGCCAGTTCCCGCGGGATGCTCGTGGCGACGGTGGTGAGGAACAGCCAGCGGCCGTTCGGCATCGCGACGATCGGGGCGGGGTGACCGGTGGCGCGCAGCAGGCGGGCGGCGGCCTTGCCGAGTTCGTCGTCGACCTCGATGGCGTCGAGCACGGTGCCGGTGGCGACGAGCAGGCTGTGCGTGTCGTCGCCGAACCAGGTGGCGACCTCGTGGGGGTGGGTCTCGGTCAGTTCACGCCAGTTGTCCTGGGCCGGGACCGGACGCCGCCAGGTGAGGTCGTCACCGTCGGCGGTGAGCGCCGCGGGCTCGGCGCCCGGGAGCACCGGCCAGCCACGCCAGGCGAGACCGATCGCCTCCGCACGCATTTCGATGCGGAAGGCGCCCCGCCAGCTGTCCGGCCAATTCGCGTCCAACATTACTGTCCCTGCCTCAGGTCAACTCTGTCCTGTGTCTGTTCTCTGTCGCACCGGCCTCGGCGAACTTTTCGAAGTGGCGCACATCTCAATAAACGGCAAGTTGCACATCGGGAGAAGACCTCACGCGACAACCGGCGGTTACTTAGCGATGAACGCGCGGTAGTGCGACCGGACGGACCGAACACCGGACGTCCGGTTATCGGGCCCGCACGACCGGTATGAAGCCGTTCGTCGCAGCCGACCTGGGCTTCCCGCCTGCGTGACGGCGCTCGCGGTGAGCGGCGGGCGGCCGTTCGGCGGTGAGCTGATCATGGCTTCGACCGCTCGCCGCGCGTCAACGACCGCTGCTCGCGCCCAGCGGTTACTCGCGCGTACTACTCGCCGGTCACCGGCCGGCGACCGTTCACCGTGCGACCTCCGTCACGGCGACCGGTCGACCGGCCCCGCCCTGGCCCGCGCCTCCGCCCGTCCGGTGACCGCCGGCCGCCCCGAGGGCTCCGAGCGCACCTCGACCAGGGCGTCACCTCGTTCCCACCGGCAGGTCAGCAGCGTGACCGACATCCGGACGGCGACCTGCCGGGCCCGTTCGCAGGCCGCGGCGGGACCGTCCGACGCGTGCGAGGCCGCCGCGAGGGCCGCCAGATCCGCGGCGGCTTCGGCACGGTGCCGGGTCGTGACGGCGGCGCCGATCCAGAAAGCGATCGCGGCCGCGCAGACCAGGACCGCGACCATCGAGGCGGTCCACGCGGTCGCGACACCGCGATCGTCCGCGGTCACGGCCCGCTCCCCGGCTCGGCGACGGCGAAGGCGCTGGAGCGCAGCCGGATACCCGGCAGGAGCCCGGAGACCGGCTCGGCCTCGACGCCGGCCGTGATGGTGTCGCCTTCGCGGACGACGTCCAGCCGGGCGCCGGACGGCGCGATCTCCCGGACCGCCTGTTCGGCACGGGCGGGCTGGCCGCGGGCGAGGAGCCTGGCGGCCTCGCGGGCGGCGTCGGTGCAGCGGAGCTGATCGGACGCGACCCCGATCCCGGCGAGCAGCAGGGCCGAGACGAAGGTCAGAGCGCCGATGCCGAGCGCGGCCTCCACCGTGACGGAGCCGCGGTCGTCGCCGCGCATCAGAACTTCACCGACAGGGCCCGCTCGATGAGCGCGGTGAGCCCGGCTCGGACGGCTTCGCTTTCGATGACCACATAGAGGAGGGCCGCCAGCGCGGCGGCGGCGATGGTGGCGATGGCGTATTCGATCGTCGCCATGCCGTCGTCTTCGCGGAAGGTGGGGAGCTTGTTCAAGGGATTCGCCTTTCGATCAGAGGACGCCGTCGAGCCGCCCGGCGAGGCCGAGCACGACGGGCAGGACACCGAGACAGAGGAACGCGGGGAGGAAACACAGGCCGATCGGTGCCGCCAGCAGCACTCCCGCCCGTTCCGCGCGTTCCTCGGCCTCGGCGGAGAGCGACTCGCGCAGCCTTCGCGCGAGGTCCTTCGCGTGCGTGGCGAGCGCGGTGCCCGCCCGCGCCGTCCGGACGGCGGCGACGGCCAGTTCGGTCAGGCCGGGCCGGCCGCGGACCGGCACCCAGGCTTCCGCCGGCCCGATGCCGACGGCGAGATGCGACGCCACCGAACGCAGAGCCGCCGCGGTCTTCGGTGAGGCTGTCGGCGCGACGGCCTCGAGCGCGACGGGCACCGGCAGCCCGCCCGCCAGGCAGGCGGCCAGCAGGTCGAGGGTGGCCGCGGACCGGACGAGTTCGAAGACGCCGTTGTCCCGGGGCGGCCGCGTCCGGAGCCGCGTGAGAAGCCGGCCTGGCCGCGCTACGCCTCCGGCCGCGACGCGTGGCCAACAGAAGACGGCACCGCCCAGCAGGATCAACGCCGCGCCGGTCAGCACGACGCCACCCGCCCGGTGAGGGCCCGGCACCAAGCCGTACCCGCCCAGATCAGCCCGCTGCCCACGACGAGCAGCGACTGACCGGCGCCCGTCCTCGTGAGGACGTGGACCGGGCCCGCCCCCATCGCCTCGCCGAGCGGCAGGCACAACAGCGGAAGGGCCGCGAGTACGGCGGCACTCGCCCGGGGACCGGCCATCTTGGCTTTGAGCCGGCGGCGGAAGCCGATCCCGGCCTCCGCGTCCCGTCTCGCGGCGTCGAGCACGTCGGCCATCGGGAGCCCGAACCGGTTCGCGAGCGTCCATGCGTTCACCAGTGCCGGTGGCGCGTCCGGATCGGCCGCGGTCTCACCACCGAGCCGGGCGGCCGCGATGAGCCCGCGCAGCCGCTCGGACGCCGCGGGGATCGCCTCCGCGGTGGCTTCGGCCGCCGTCACCGGATGGGCGCCCGCGCGGAGTTCACCGATCATCGTCCGCAGAACCGACGCGGTGAGCTCGGCTTCGGCCAGCGCCGCGTTCGCCCGCGCTCGCGACCGGACCTCCTGGCGGATGGTCACGGTGAGCACGAGTACCGCGACGGCCCAGCCGATCCCGAGGAACGGCAGGACGAGCAGAGCCGGCAGAGGCCACCAACCCGTCCGAAGCGCCCGTGGCGGACGCCAGGCGATCGGCGCGCGCGCCATACGCTTCGGCCAGCAGGCCAGGCCCGCGCCGCAGGAGAGCAGGAACCACGGGTTCATGCCGCCAGCTCCTCGAACGGAGTCTCGTCGCCGATCCAGGTGCCTTTGCTCCAGACCGGAACGACCTTGGCCTCGCCTCGATAGGACCGGAGGACGCCGACCTCGTCCAGCCGCCGGATCCCGCTCGGCAGCCGGACCATGTGCAGGACCACCCGCACCGCCGCCGTCAGCTGGCTGTGCAACGCGTCCCGTTTCAGTCCGCCGAGCGCGGCCAGCGCCTCCATCCGGGCGGGGACCTCCTCCGAGGAATTGGCGTGCAGGGTGCAGCCGCCACCCTCGTGCCCGGTGTTCATCGCGTTCAGCAACGCGATCACCTCCCCGCCGCGCACCTCTCCGACGACCAGGCGGTCCGGACGCATTCGCAGCGCCTGACGCACCAGTTCGCTCAGCCCGATCTCGCCCGCGCCCTCGACGTTCGCCGGGCGGGTGAGCAGGCTGACGAACTGCGGATGGTCCGGTTGCAGTTCTCCGGCGTCCTCGACGCAGACGATGCGTTCGGACGGCGGGACGGCGCCGAGCAACGCGGCGAGCAAGGTCGTCTTGCCCGTCCCGGTCCCGCCGGAGACCACGAACGCGAGCCGTCGCCGGATGACCGAGTCGAGCAGATCCGCGCCGCTGGTGCCGAACGCCCCGCGCAACCGGAGTTCGGCGAGATCATGGGTGGCCGGCCGGAGGACGCGGAGCGAGAGGGAGGTCCCGGCGGGCGCGAGCGGCGGGAGTACCGCGTGCATCCGGACCCGGCCTTGCGGCCCCACTCCCGGCAGCCAGCAGTCGGCGAACGGTTGCGCGTCGTCCAGCCGCCGCCCGCCGGCGAGGGCGAGCCGCTGGGCCAGCCTGCGGACCGCTTCCTCGTCGGCGAAACGGATGTCCGTCGCCTTGGGACCCTTACCGGTGTCCATCCAGACCTCGTCGGGAGCGGTGACGAGAATGTCGGTGACGCCGGGCTCTTCGAGAAGCGGTGCGAGGGGGCCGGCGCCGACGAACTCGTCACGGGCCAGCCGGACCGCTCCGAGGACGGCGTCCTGACCGAGCGCGCCGCCCGCTTCGGCGCGGACAGCCCGCGCGACGCTCACCGGATCCGCCGGGGCGTCCGATCCGGCCAGCCGCCGCCGGACCCGCTCGACCAGGTCTTCGGTCATCTCGAAGCACCGGCCAGGTTTCCGCGCGCCGCCGCGAGGACTTCGGTGGCGGCCGTCGCCAGGTGCCCGCGATGTCTCGGGACGAATTCGCCGCGGTCGAGGGCCACCGAGAGGGACCGCTCCCGGCCCATCGACGTGATGAGCGGGACGCCGACGGCGTCGGCGATCTCCTGGGGGATCAGCCCGGCGGGCGACGGCCCGCGGACCGCGACACCGATCCTCGTCGCGTGGGGTTCGAGCCTGGCGAGGACCTGTTTCGCGGCGGCACAGGCACGGAGTTCCGCGGGGACGACGACCACGACGAGATCGGCAAGCCCGATCACGGCGGACGTCTCGGGGCCGAAATACCTCGGCAGATCGCAGACGACGGTCCGCCCCGCGCGCCGTCCGGCGTTCAGCACGCCCTCGATCGCCTCGGGCCCGGGGCCGCGTCCTTCCCGCCCATAGGACACAAAGGACAGTGAGCCGGTCGAGTACTTCTTTCGCGGCAGGGCTTCGCTCAACGCGGCCATGGACACCCTGCCGCCGAGGTCGAGCTCCGGCCACCGGGGCCCGCGATCACGTTCGGCTGCGAGGAGTACGTCGACCCCGCCGCCGAGCGGGTCGCAGTCGACCAGCAGCCCGCCGGTGCCGGACTTCTCCGCTTGATACGCGACGGCGGCCGCCAGCACGGAAGCCCCGGCACCGCCACGCCCGCCGATGATCCCGATGACGACGCCGTCGTCACGCGCCGGCCCGTCGACGACGTCGGCGAATTCGCCGATGAGGTCGGCTTCCTCGTCCGGGAGCGAAAGGACCTTCTCCGAACCGGTGTTGAAGGCACGCTCCCACGTCACCGGTGTCGGCGCGCCTTTGCAGATCAGCAGGACCTTGTTCCGCCGCAGCAGGCGGTTCGGCGCGCTCGCGGCTTCCTCGTCGAGGACCACGAGCGGCGCGCGGGCCCATCTTCCGCGCGCCGCGTCCAGATCGGGTGCGCGTTCGACCTCGCAGCCCGCGGCGGCGGCCACGCGCAGGATCTCGTCGAGCAGGATGTCGTCGCCGGCGACGACGAGCGGATGTTCCACGGTCATGACTCCCCCAGTGATTCGGTCGGACTCGGGTGATGACTCCACGGTCGCGCCGGTCGCCCGCCGCGCACAACGCCATTCCGCCCCACCTGTGGACAACCGGGGTGTTGTGGACAACTCCGCCGCGGGAAACCGGTTTCCCGCGGTTTTGTCGGTCCCTTTCCACTACGAACCCACGACTCTGTTCGCAGCCGGAAACGAGCACGAAAATGATTGAGAGAAAAGAAAGTTAACGAACTCCGGCCGGTTCCTGCATTGCCGGGGCGGGGTTTCCGCGGCCGTCGAGGTCTGAACCACTGACACCGCAAGGGATCGAGGAGGCGGCCCTCGCCAGGGGGGAGGGACGAGGGCCGCCTGGGGTTCAGCCCCGGGGGGTCGGACTGAACCTGGGCCCGGTGCAACACCGGGCAATCTCACTGTAACTCCGACACCGGCCCGTTGCGGGCGACCTCCGCACCCACAATTCGATAACGGCACGACGCGCCCGACCGAGGGGGCGGTCGTGAATTTTCCACCGCGACGGCACGATCGTGGTCGACCAACCGGCGCGCGCCGGTCCGGCTCTCCTATCCTTGGCGGGTGGACCGACCCAGCACGACGCCAAACCAGGTCGCGGCGTTCTTCGATCTCGACAAGACGATCATCGCGTCATCGAGCGCGTTGGCCTTCAGCAAGCCGCTTTTGCGCGAAGGCCTCATCAACCGCCGAGCCGCGCTTCGCAGCGCGTACGCCCAACTCGTCTTCTCCCTCGCGGGCGCGGACGCGGCGAAGACCGAGCGGATGCGGGCCGAGGTTTCCGCGCTGTGCACCGGATGGGACGTCGCGCAGGTGTCCGCGATCGTCCGCGAAACGCTGCACGACGTCGTCGACCCGCTCGTCTACGCGGAAGCGGCGGAACTGATCTCCTCGCATCGCGCGGAGGGGCACGACGTCGTGGTGCTGTCGGCGACCGGCGAGGAAGTCGTCGCGCCGGTCGCCGAAATGCTCGGCGCGACGCGCAGCGTGGCAACGCGGATGCAGATTGTGGACGGTCGCTACTCGGGCGAAGTCGATTTCTACTGCTACGGCGAGAACAAGGCCGTCGCCGCGAAACAACTCGCGGCGACCTACGGCTACGACCTCACCCAGTGCCACGCGTACACCGATTCGAGCACCGACATCCCGCTCCTCGAAGTCGTCGGCCGGCCGCACGCGGTCAACCCCGACCGCGTCCTGCGCAAGCACGCGACGGAACAGGGCTGGGAGATCCTCGCCTTCGAACACCCGATGTCGCTGCGGACCCGGATCCCGGCGCGGTCGGCCGGGCTGGTCGCGCTCGGCGCCGTCGCCGCGGGGGCCACCTGGTACGGCTACAACCGGCGCAAACGCACCCGCTGAGCGCACACCCACACGGCGGTACCGGGCCGGTTTCCGCAGTCAGGGCCGCGAATTGTCCGTCGCGGAGGGTGCCCGTGTCACTAGATCGAGCCTCTGTACCGGTGCACCCGTCTGCGCACTTGAAGTGACCCGGCTCACGGCGTAGAAAGTAGGTGCGGACGTTCGGTCGGCCAGGGAACAGGTAGAAGAGAAGCCTGTTCCACCCCGGCGAATCTCCGTGTGCGGACACCGGGTACCCACGCGCAGCGCGCCGCGGGAGGCTCGTCGTCTAGGGACTGCGTACCGGGACGCCGGACGCCGAGTCCATGAAGGTACGACCAGAGTTGCACGCTTGGTCGCCCGAGTGGTCCGCACTGACTGGCGGCGCCCGCCGGCTTCTTGCCGACGGGCGCCGCCAGTGTTTTGCCCCCGATTTCAAGCGTGACAGGCCCCTTCGCGTCCCTTTGTGTATGAACGGACCGTTCGTGCGGGTGGCCGATGGACAAGCAAAGTGCTCGTGGGTAGCTTCCGGATATCAGTGCTTCCAGGTGGACTTCTTTCCATCTGAGAGTCAGGCACGAATCTGGGAGGCTTGAGGTGACGACCCGAACCGCGCACGCCCGTCATCGGAGGATCCATGCGCTCGCCCTGCCCCTCGCGGGCCTGCTCACCCTGGGTGTCGCGGCGGTTCCGGCGACCGCGCAGCCGGTGACGGCGGACGTCGAGGCGCAGCGGACGCTGCGCGGGCTGACCCTGGAGCAGAAGGTCGGGCAGCTGTTCGTCACGTGGGTGAACGGGAAGTCCGCCGACGAGGTCAACGCCAAGAACAAGGCCGACTTCGGCGTCGACACCCCCGCGCAGGTGATCGAGAAGTACCACCTGGGTGGCGTCATCTACTTCAACAACGACAGCCGCGACAACTTCGACGACCCGGTGCAGGTCGCCAAGCTGTCCAACGGGCTCCAGCGGGCCGCGCTCCGCAGCGGCGCCCGCATCCCGTTGCAGATCGCGACCGACCAGGAAGGCGGCACGGTCACCCGGATGGGTGCCCCCGCCACCGAGCTGCCGAACGCGATGGCGATCTCGGCCGGCCGTGACACCAAGGCCGCGCAGGAGGCCGCCCGCATCCTCGGGCACGAACTGCGCGCCGTCGGCATCAACCAGGACTTCGCCCCCGACGCCGACGTGAACTCCAACCCGGCCAACCCGGTGATCGGCGTCCGGTCGTTCTCCGGCCGCCCGGAGCTGGCGAGCCAGTTCGTCGAGGCCCAGGTCAGGGGCTTCCAGAACTCCGGACGGCGCTCCGAGACGGTGTCCGCCGCCGCGAAGCACTTCCCCGGCCACGGCGACGCGGCCACCGACAGCCACCACGAGCTGCCCAGGATCGACCGCAGCGAGGAAAGCTGGCGCGCGACCGACGTGCCGCCGTTCAAGGCCGCCATCAAGGCGGGCATCGACTCGATCATGAGCGCGCACATCCAGTTCCCCAGCCTCGACCCGTCGGGCGAGCCTGCCACGTTGTCGAAGCCGATCCTCACCGGCAAGCTGCGCGAGGAGCTCGGGTACCGCGGCGTCGTCGTCACCGACTCGCTGTCGATGGACGCCGTGCGCGAGATGCACACCGACGCGGAGATCCCGGTGCTCGCGCTGAAGGCGGGCATCGACCAGCTGCTCATGCCGGTGAACCTCGAACTCGCGATCAACTCGGTGCTCGACGCCGTCCGCAAGGGTGAGCTGACCGAGCAGCGCATCGACGAAAGCGTCCTGCGGGTGCTCAAGCTCAAGCTGAACCGCGGCATCCTGACCTCGCCGTTCGTCGACCCGGCCAAGGTGATGACGAAGGTCGGCACCCCGGCCAACCTCGCGACCGCGCAGGGCATCGCCGACCGGTCGGTCACCGCCATCCGCAACGACGGCGGTGTCCTTCCGCTCAAGCAGCAGCCCGCGAAGACGCTGGTGACCGGCTGGGGCGTGAGCACGACGGCGTCCCTGGCGGCGAAGCTCACCGCGCACGGCACGCAGGCGACCGCGTTGCAGACCGGGCAGACGCCGACCGACGCGCAGATCTCGCAGGCCGTCGCGGCGGCGAAGAACGTCGACCTCGTCGTCGTGCTGACCAACAACGTCGGCACGTATCCGTTGCAGGGCAAGCTGTTGCAGGCGCTGGCCGACACCGGGAAACCCGTCGTCGCGGTCGCCGCCCAGATCCCCTACGACGCCGGTTACGAGAACCCGATCCGTACGTGGCTCGCCACGTACGGCTACATCTCGCCTTCGCTCGAGGCGCTGGCGAAGGTGATCCTCGGGAAGGTGACGCCGCAGGGCAAGCTGCCGGTGGACGTTCCCGCCGGCAAGGACGTCGGCACGGTGAAGTACCCCTTCGGCCACGGGCTGACCTGGTGAACCTCAACCGCCGCCACTTCCTCGCCACCGGCGCGCTCGCGGTTCCCGCGCTGACGGCCGGATCCTCGGTCGCGGGGGCCCAGCCGCAAAGCGAGAGCAAAGGTCCCTCGCTCACCCGCACCGGAGCGGACGTGCTCGCCGCCCGTGGCTGGGCGCCGCTGTCCGGCCGCAAGCTCGGCGTGCTGTCGAATCCGACAGGTGTGCTGGCGAGCGGCGACCACATCGTCGACTCGATGGTCGCCGCCGGCGTCCGGCCGCTCGCCGCGTTCGGGCCGGAGCACGGTTTCCGCGGCAGCGCGCAGGCGGGCGGCTCCGAGGGCGACTACACCGATCCCCGCACCGGCGTGCCCGTCTACGACGCGTACGGCGCCGACGCGACGAAGCTCGCCGGGATGTTCACGAAGGCGGGCGTCGACACCGTCGTCTTCGACATCGCGGACGTCGGCGCGCGGTTCTACACCTACATCTGGTCGCTGTACACGGCGATGGTCGCGGCGGCGAAGGTCGGCGCGGCGGTCGTCGTGCTGGACCGGCCGAACCCGTTGGGAGGCAAGGCCGCCGGGCCGATGCTGAACCCGGCGTTCTCCTCGGGGGTCGGCCGGAAGCCGATCGTCCAGCAGCACGGCATGACCGTCGGCGAGCTCGCGCGGTTCTTCGCCGCCGAGTTCCTGCCCGCCGAGGGCGTCACGCCGGGCAAGCTCGAAATCGTCGAAGTGCGGGACTGGCGACGTGACCAGCTCTTCGAGCGCACCGGGCTGACGTGGGTCCCGCCGAGCCCGAACATGCCGACGCCGGACACCGCGCTCGTGTATCCCGGCACCGGGATGTTCGAGGGCACCGTGTTCTCCGAAGGCCGGGGCACCACCAGGCCGTTCGAGATCATCGGCGCGCCGGGCCTCGACTGGCGCTGGCGCGAGAAGCTCGGCGAGCAGCGGCTGCCCGGGGTGAAGTTCCGCGAGGCGTACTTCGTGCCGACGTTCGGCAAGTTCGTCAACGAGCCCTGCGGTGGCGTGCAGGTGACCGTCACGGACCCGCGGTCGTTCGACGCCATCCGCACCGCGGTCACCATGTTCGTCACCGCGAAGCAGGTGCACCCGGACAAGTTCAAGTGGCGGCCCGACAACTTCCTCGACAAGCTGTCCGGCTCCGACAGGTTGCGCACGATGATCGACAAGGGCGCCGGAGTGGACGAGATCGTCGGGTCCTGGCAGGCCGAACTGGCCGAGTTCGACCGGAAACGCCGTCGCCATCTCATCTATCGCTGAGGGGAACGACCTTGCGTGTTAGGAAGATCCTGATCGCGGCCGTCTCCGTACTGGTCGCGGCGACCACGCTGTCGACGGCGGGAGCACAGGCGATTCCGGGGAGCGAAGCCCAGCGAGACCGCGCGGCGGGCCGGTTCGACAAGCCGCGCGAAGGCTTCGCGCCCGCGTCCACCGTCCTGCGTGACGGCGCGCCGTCCGACGTCGGTCTCGACCCGGCGCCGATCAAGGCGGCCGAGCAGTTCATCGAGAGCTGGACAAAGCCGGACGCCACCGGGCATCCGCATTTCTCCGGAGCGGTCGGCCTCCTCGCGCACGACGGCGTGGTCGTCGAGCGCCAAGCCGTCGGTGGCGCTGTCCGCTACGCCGACGCGAAGGGCACCGAACTGCCACCCGAGCAGCAGGTGCCGATGCGCGCGGACACCATCTTCGACATGGCCTCGATCTCGAAGCTGTTCACCTCCATCGCGGTGATGCAGCTGGCCGAGGCGGGCAAGCTGGACATCTCGGCGCCGGTGGCGCGGTACCTGCCGGAGTTCGGGGTGAACGGCAAGGAGGCCGTCACCGTCCAGCAGCTGCTAACGCACGTCTCGGGCTTCGCCGCGACACCGCTCCCGTCGCTGTGGGAGGGCTACCCGGACATCCCGTCGCGCCGGAAGGCCGTCCTCGACAGCCCGCTGAAGAACGCGCCGGGAAGTACATACCTCTACTCCGACATCAACCTGCTGACGCTCGGTTTCCTGGTCGAGAAGGTGGCCGGGGCTCCGCTGGACAAGGTGGTCCAAGACCGCATCTCGGCCCCGCTGGGCCTGGTGGACACCGGGTACAACCCGCCCGCGTCGAAACTCGCCAGGGTCGCGGCGACCGAGTACGCCGCGAAGCCGCCGCGGGGGCTCGTGCGCGGCGAGGTCCACGACGAGAACGCCTGGTCGCTGGGCGGCGTCGCCGGGCACGCGGGCGTGTTCTCCACCGCCGCCGACATGGCGGTGCTGGCGCAGACGATCCTCAACGGTGGCGCGTACCGAGGCCAGCGGATCCTGCGCGAGGAGACCGTGCGGGCGATGCTGACGAACTACAACCACAAGTTCCCCGGCAACGCGCACGGCCTCGGCTTCGAGCTCGACCAGCCCTGGTACATGGGCGCGCTGTCGGCGCCCTCGACGGCCGGGCACACCGGGTTCACCGGGACCTCGCTGGTGATCGACCCGCTGTCGCGGTCGTTCGCGATCCTGCTGACCAACCGGGTGCACCCGACACGGAACTGGGGCTCGATCAACATCGCCAGGGAGACATGGGCGAGCTCGCTCGCCAAAGCGATGGCGGTCCGCCCGGCGCACGGCCGCGACGCGTGGTTCAGCGGCGCCGGAGACGTCTCCACGGCCACGCTCACGACTCCGGTGCTGCAGACGCGCGGTGGGCCGCTGAAGGTCTCCTTCGACACCTTCGTGGACACCGAAGGCCCGTCGGACTCGCTGTTCCTGGAAATAAGTACCGACGGCGGAGCCACCTGGAAAACGATTACTGTGCGTGCAAACGGACCAGGCGCTCCCGTCGGGGACCAACCCGGTCTCGGCGGGCACGGTCATCGAGCTTGGTGGCGGGCGGCGGCAGAGGTGTCGCAAAGCTCACAAATCACCCTCCGCTGGCGTTACACGACCGATGCCCGTTACACCGGCCGGGGAATTTCCTTGGACGGTGTGAAAGTCACTGAACGCGGCCGCACACTGCTGGACAGTGAGCATAATCCCCCTACTTTCGTCGCTACCGGGTGGAAGTTGAGCACTAGGTAACCGGCCAGCTCCGATCCGCTGACCGGACCACCCCGTTGACCGGGACACAGCCCCTTGCATCGCGACACTAAGTTGCCAAGTCGTTAGCTCGACCTCGTTAACGGCCTCGACCTGGTTAGCGACTTTCTGGTCAACGATTAATCGCAAATCGAATCCGCAGACACGGATAGGTTGCGATCTTCCCGAAGGGTGTGGGTAGCCTTGTCGCAGATGCCAACGGTTAGTAACTTTCCCACGGTGGGCGATACCGATTCCGTAATCGCGGCCGCACCGTCCGAGGCCGTGCCGGCGCAGCCGACACGGGACGCTGACGCGAGCCCGCTCGTCCGGATTCGCTCCCTCCTGCCCGGGCTCGCCCGGGCTGAGCAGCGTGTCGCGAAGGTCGTCCTCGACGACCCCGCGACGGTCGCGCGGCGCAGCATCACCGAGGTCGCGCTCGCGGCCAACACGAGCGAAACCACCGTCACGCGGTTCTGCAAGGCGGTCGGCGTCGGCGGGTATCCGCAGCTCAGGATCGCACTGGCGGCCGACACCGCCCGCTCCGAGGCGCGGTCGTCCCGCAACCTCGGCGGCGAGATCGGCCCGGAGGACGACCTGGCCGCGGTCATCGGCAAGGTGAGCTTCGCGGATGCCCGTGCCGTGGAAGAGACCGCCGACCAGCTCGACATCCCGTCGCTACAGCGGGTGATCGACGTTCTGGCCGGCGCGGGCCGCGTGGACGTCTACGGCGTTGGCGCGAGCGCGTTCGTCGCCGCGGACCTGCAGCAGAAGCTGCACCGCATCGGCCGGGTCAGCTTCGCCTGGTCGGACACGCACATCATGCTGACCTCGGCCGCCGTGCTGAGCCCCGGAGACGTCGCGATCGGCATCTCGCACACGGGCGCGACCACGGACACCGTCGAGGCGCTGCGCGTGGCCCGTGAGCACGGCGCGATCACCGTCGCCGTGACGAACTTCCCGCGTTCGCCGATCACCGAGGTCGCCGACCACGTACTGACCACGGCCGCGCGGGAGACGACGTTCCGCTCGGGTGCGACCGCCAGTCGCATCGCGCAGCTGACCGTCATCGACTGCTTGTTCATCGGTGTCGCGCAGCGGCACATGGACGCGTCGGTCAACGCTCTCGACGCGACCAGGGACGCGGTTGGCTCGCACCGTCTGGGCGTCCGGCCCGACGGCAGGCGGCGGCCGCGGGAAACCGGCAAATGAGCGAAAAAGTGAGGCGCATGATGACCGTCCCACGCCAGGTGGTGCACGTCGATTCGCCAACCGAACAGCGCAATCCACGGACGACCGACATCGACCTGATGTCGACCATGGGCATCCTCGGCGCCATCAACGCCGAGGACCGCCGGGTCCCCGAAGCCGTCGCCGCGGTGCTGCCGCAGGTGGCGCGGGCGGTCGACTTCGCCGTGGAAGCGCTGCGGTCGGGACACCGCGTGCACTACTTCGGGGCCGGCACCTCCGGCAGGCTGGCGACGTTGGACGCGGCGGAGCTCGTGCCGACGTTCAACGTGCCCGCCGATTGGTTCATCGCGCATCACGCGGGCGGCGCACGCGCGCTGCGCCAAGCCGTCGAAGACGCCGAGGACGACGCGAAGGCCGGAGCCGCCGAGGTGGCCGAGTCCGTCGCGCCCGGCGACTTCGTGCTCGGGCTGACGGCTTCCGGCCGGACGCCCTACGTCCTCGGCGCGCTGGCCGCGGCCGGCCGTCTCGGTGCCCGCACCGCCCTGGTGTCGGGCAATCCGGCGACGGTGACGCCGCCGGGTGTCGACGTCCTCATCGCGGTGGACACCGGCCCCGAGGCGATCGCCGGATCGACGCGGATGAAGGCGGGCACGGCGCAGAAGATCATCCTCACCGCGTTCTCGACGGCGACGATGATCAAGCTCGGCCGCACGTATTCGAACCTGATGGTCAGCATGCGGGCGACGAACGCCAAGCTGCGCGGACGGACCATCCGGATCCTGCGCGAGGCCACCGGAATGAGCATGGCGGACTGCTCCGACGCGCTCACCGAGGCCGACGGCGACCTCAAGGTCGCGCTGGTCCATCTGCTGTCCGGCGAGGACGTCGCGAGTGCGGCGAAGGCGCTGGCGGCCAACGATGGCCACGTACGCAAGGCTCTCGACTCCCTCCGGGTGCGCGCGAGCTGAACACCGGCGGACAGACCCGTTCATCCCGACGCCTCGCGCTCACGCGACGCGAACGGGTGTCCGTCGCCGGGATGGCCGGGTTCATCCTGCTGCTCAACGTCATCGGCTGGGGGGTCCTGACGCTTTTCGTGGCGCCGCGCCAGTACGAGCTCGGCGCCACGGGCGTGTTCGGGGTCGGCCTCGGTGTCACGGCGTTCGTGCTCGGGATGCGGCACGCTTTCGACGCGGACCACATCGCCGCGATCGACAACACCACCCGCAAGCTCATGGCCGACGGGCAACGGCCGCTTTCGGTCGGTTTCTGGTTCTCCCTCGGCCATTCGACGATCGTGTTCGCCCTGTGCCTGCTGTTGTCGCTCGGCGTGCGGGCGCTGGCCGGCGCCGTCGAGGACGACTCGTCGACGCTGCACGAGGCGACCGGGCTGATCGGGACGTCGGTTTCCGCGGTGTTCCTGTACCTCATCGGGATCATGAACCTGGTGGTGCTGGTCGGCATCGTGAAGGTGTTCCGGCGGATGCGGCGGGGCGAGCTCGACGAAGCGGCGCTGGAGCGGCAGCTCGACAACCGCGGCTTCATGAACCGCTTGCTCCGAGGCGCCACCAAAGCGGTGCGCAAGCCTTGGCACATCTACCCGATCGGTGTGCTGTTCGGCCTCGGCTTCGACACCGCGACCGAGGTCAGCCTGCTGGTGCTCGCCGGTGGCGCGGCCGCGTTTTCGCTGCCTTGGTACGCGATCCTGGTGCTGCCGATCCTGTTCGCCGCGGGGATGACACTGTTCGACACCGCCGATGGCTGCTTCATGAACTACGCGTACGGCTGGGCCCTCGCGAAGCCGGTGCGGAAGATCTACTACAACCTCACCGTGACGGCGCTTTCCGTCGCGGTCGCGTTGCTCATCGGGACGATCGAGGTCATCTCGATCATCACCGAACGCTTCGGCATCACGACCGGGCCGCTCGCGGCGATCGGGTCGCTGAGCCTGGACTACGTGGGCTACGCGGTCGTCGCGCTCTTCGTGCTTACGTGGGTCTTCGCGCTCCTCGTGTGGCGCTTCGGGCGTATCGAGGAGCGCTGGTCGGTCGAATAGCTCCCTGACCTGCGGAAAGGGAGCAAGGGACCTTTGCTACCACTTCTCTCGACGTTGAGACAAGTGGTAGCAAAGGTCCCTTGCTCCCACTTTGGTCAGGCAGGCTGGGCCACCTTCGCCCGCGAAGGCACCGAAAGCGCGAAGCCCAGCAGAGCGACGAAGGCGGCAACGGGGCCGACCCACCAAACCCCCGCCGAGGACAGGACGACGCCACCCAGCGCGGCCCCGAGGGCGCCCCCGGCGTAGATCGCGGAACCGTTGAGTCCCAAGGCGACCGTCGGTGCGTCAGGCGCCAGCGAGAACAGCCGGTGCTGCTGCGGCACCATCAGCATTCCGCCGAACACGCCCGATGCCAGCGCGAGGATCAGTGCGCCGGGGAGGCTCAGCACGGCGACGTCCAGCAACGCCAGCGTCACGACCGTCCCGATCAGCGAAATCGAGCGCACGCGCGCGGGCCCCAGTGAATCCGTGGCCCGGCCAGCGAAGGCGTTGCCCGCGATCTGCCCGATCCCGAAACCGACGAGCAGCCAAGAGATCATCACGCCCGCCGCCACTGGAGCCACCAGCACCGGCAAGTACACGAAGGCCGCGAAGCCCGCGGCGGTACCGAGAACGCTCACACCGAGCACACGCGCGATAGGCGGCCGCGCGACGACGGCGAGCCTGTCGCGCAACGACACCGTCGGCATCCGCAGGCCGGGCAGAAGCGGCACGAGCAGCATCACGACCAGCGCCACCGCACCGATCCCCCACATCACCGCGCGCCAGCCGAACCAGTTCCCGGCCAGCACCCCGATCGGTACGCCGAGCACCATCGACACGCTCATGCCGGCGGAGACCGTGGCCAGCGCGCGGCCGCGTCGCTCGTCCGACGCCAGCGCGCCGGCGAGGACATAGGCGTTGGACTGGAACGCGGCAGCGCCGAGGGCGGCCAGCACACGCGCGACGGCGACCACGGCGAAGGACTCGCCGAGCGCCTGCCCGGCCATGCCGATCGTGAACAGCACCATCCCCGCGCCGAGCACCCAGCGCCGGTCGAGCCGTCCGGTGAAGGCCGCGATGAGCGGCGAGGAGACCGCGTAGGTCACCGCGAAAACAGTGGTCAGCTGGCCCGCGACCGCTTCGGAAACGCGCAGGTCGGCGGCGAGGGTGGGCAACAGCCCGTTCAGGACGAACCCGTCGGTGCCGACGGTGAACGTCCCGACGGCGAGTACCAGCAGAGCCCCCAGAGCAAGCCGATCATTTGATGATCGTCGAATCGTCATGCGAGGTATAGTGGTGGGACTATTCGATGATTGTCAAATAGTTTGGAGTGCCGTGAGCAGCACGCTGCCGCAGCCGTCGATCGACGAGATCGAGATCGTGCCGGTGCTCCAGGCGCTCGCGGACCCCGTGCGCCTGGAGCTGATCCGCGCCCTGCGAAGCAATCCTTCGCCGCGAAGCTGCGCCATCTCCGAGTACGACGTCGAGATCAGCGCGCCGACGCTCTCCCATCACTGGAAGGTGTTGCGCGAGGCCGGCCTCACGACGACGTTCGTCGAGGGCCGGACCCGCTGGGTCGAGCTACGCACCGAGGACGTCCACGCGCGCTTCCCCGGGCTGCTGGACGCCATCCTCGCCTAGCCGCCACTTCGCCGCGAGCTCGCCCGCGGCGCACACGCCGACATCCAGCAGGTACGGCCCCGCCTGCCCACATCCGGCTCCCGGCGCGACCGGCTGACCGTGCCCCATCCCGGTGACGGCGTGCGTGTCGACGGCCGCGCCGACGTCGGTCCACTGCTCGGAAAGCTCGCGCATGTTCAGCGGCGCGACCGTGTAGTCCGCGGTCCCGTGCCAGGCGCTGACCGGCGAACGCGGCCCCGTGCCCGCGGCGCGCACCTTGTCGCCCCACTGCTTCGGCGTCAGGTCCTTGCCGGGGTTCATGCAGGAGTACGCGTCGATCATCGAAGTCGCGCAGCCGTAAGGCAGCCCCGCGACGACACCGCCGCCCGAGAACAGTTCCGGGTACGCCGCCAGCATCACCGAAGTCATCGCGCCACCCGTCGACAGGCCGGTCACGTACGTCCGGCTCCCGGCCGAGAACCGCGCCATCTGCGCGATCGACTCGGCCTCCCCGGATCCTCGCTTGATGTCGCCCGCCTGGAACCAGTTGAAGCATTTGCTGAAGTTGTTCACCGAAACCTGTTGTGGCAGAACGAGTCTGAACCGCAGCCGGTCCGCGAGCCCGACCCAGCCGGAGCCACGCGCGTATCCGGCCGCGTCCTGGGTGCAGCCGTGCAGCACGACCACCGCCGGACGTCCGGACGGCAACCCGTCGGGAACGTATTCGAACATCTGCAACGCACCGGGATTGCTCCCGAACCCGGTCACCGGGCGGATCGCCGCCGCCTGTGCCGGAGTCGCGAAAAGAAGGGCCAATGCCGAAACCACCGCGCCGATGAGGAGTTTTCGCATCATTTCAGGGTAAACCGACAGCATCCGCATTCCACGTGGAAGAACACCACAGCGGTGGCCCGTTTTATGTGGTCACAACGGATACCGGCACGCGAAGACGCCGCTTACCGTCATCCGATGCGGCTCTTACTGGTCCTCGCGATGATGCTGGCCCTGGCTGTGCCCGCCCAGGCGGCGGGCGGCTGCGCGAACGTACGCGTTCCCGGGGCCGCGAAACAACAACTGTCCTGTTTGGACGATTTGACGACCACCGGCACCCTGGTCACCGGGCACACCGTCCAGGCCGACTGGGCCGGGCTGACCTCCGCCGGTTTCCCCGCCCCCAAGGGTGTTCCCGGCATCCAGATCGACGGCTACTTCCCGGATTCGTCGACCGCCAACACGACGCACGGCTGGAACCACGACGCGCAGTTCGTGCTGCGGCTGCCCGATCGCTGGAACGGCGGCCTCGTGGTCTCGGGGTCGCCCGGGGTGCGACGGCAGTACGCGAACGATCGCGCCATCGGTGACCAGGTCCTCGCCGCCGGCTACGCGTTCGCCGCCACCGACAAGGGCAACACCGGCGCGGACTTCCACACCGACGGACGCCACCCCGGTGACGCGCTCGCCGAATGGAACTCGCGGGTCACCCAGCTGACGATCGCCGCGAAGGCCGCCGTCGCGCACCGCTACGGGCGCCTGCCGAGCCGCACCCTCGCGGCCGGGATGTCGAACGGCGGCTACCTCGTCCGCTGGCAGCTCGAAAACCGGCCATGGCTCTACGACGGCGGCATCGACTGGGAGGGCACGCTTTGGCACGAAGACGGGCCGAACCTGT
This sequence comes from Amycolatopsis sp. PSD-21, assembly GCF_055561455.1. NCBI lineage: Bacteria > Bacillati > Actinomycetota > Actinomycetes > Pseudonocardiales > Pseudonocardiaceae > Amycolatopsis > Amycolatopsis sp. PSD-21. The sequence continues at coordinate 8,910,581 of NZ_CM145712.1, forward strand.
TCACCTTCCTGCCGCCCGCGATCAAGGCCTATCCCGCGTACGTCGCCGGTTCCGCGCAAGCCCACCAGGAAATTCTCGACGCCGGTTTCGCGCCGGGCTCGGAATTCCTCTGGCCGTACCACAACGACGTCTATTGGGGCCTGACCCAGCGCATCTACCAGGCCGAATTCGATCCGTCGTTCACCGGAACCGACTACGACTACGCCACTCGCCCGGCGTCGGTGCACCGCGCGGTGGAACGGATCTCGCTGACCGGCCGGATCGGCAAACCGCTGATCACCCTGCACGGCACTCTCGACACGCTCCTGCCGATCACCCGCGATTCCGACGTCTACCAGCGGATGATCGCCGACCAGGGCCGCGCCGGGCTCCAGCGTTACTACCGGATCGTCGACGGCAACCACGTCGACGGGCTGTACGACGCGTACCCGGACAAGCTGCGGCCCATCGGCCCGTGTTTCCGTACGGCGTTCACCGCGCTCGAAGGCTGGCTCGACGGCGTCCGCCCGCCCGCTTCGGCGACGATCCCCCGTCAAAGCGGCGACCTCGCGACCACGTGCGCACTAAGCTGATCTGATGGAATTCCAGGACGTCGTACGACGCCGTCGCATGGTCCGGAAGTTCACCGGCGAACCCGTCGCCGAGGCGAGCCTGCGGCGCATCCTGCGCAACGCGCTCAAAGGCCCCTCGGCCGGTTTCTCACAGGGACAAGGGTTTCTCGTCCTCACCGGCGAGGAACTCGCGAAATTCTGGGAGTTCGGGGCGAGCTGGGCGCCCGAAACCGTGACCACGGCACCGGTCGCGATCGTGCCGCTCTCGGTCAAGAACGCGTACCTCGACCGCTATGCCAAGCCGGACAAGGGGGTCGCCGACCGCGACGACTCGTGGTGGCGCGTGCCGTACTGGGACGTCGACACCGGGATGGCGACGATGCTGATCCTCCAGACGGCCGTCGACGAGGGCCTCGGCGCGGTCTTCTTCGGGCTCGCGCCGGAAAGCGTGGAGCGGCTCCACAGCGAGTTCGGCGTACCGGAGGATCACGACCCGATCGGCGTCGTGGCGCTCGGCCACGGTGCGGAATCCGGGCCGTCGCCCGGCTCCTCGGCGACCAAGATCCCTCGCCGCGACTTCGACGACGTCATCCGTTTCGGTCATTGGTGAGGCGGTGCAGCCTGAGCGCGAGCTGGAGTTCCAGCGCGCGCTCGGGCGCCTGCCACTGCTCGTCCAGCAGCGACGCGATGCGGTCCAGCCGCTGCACGACCGTGTTGACGTGCACGTGGAGGAGGTCCTTCGCCCGCGTCAGATTGCCGCCACAGGCGAAATACGCGCGGAGGGTGCCGATCAGATCCGTGCCGCGGCGTTCGTCGTAGTCGAGCACCGGCCCGATCGTGGCGGTCACGTACGCGCCGAGGTCGGCGTGCTCGCCGAGCAGCAGCCCGACGAACCCGAGGTCGGCCATGCTCGCGCCTTCCCCCACCCGGCCCAACGCCAGCAAAGACGCGACGCAGCGCGCGGCTTCGGCGTGTGCCAGGGCCAGCTCCCTCGGTGACGCCGCCGGCCCCGCCGCCCCCACCGTAACCGGGCAGTCCATTGTGGACGCGAGCTCATCGGCCACGGATCGCGCCAGTGCGCCGGGCTCCGCGCCACGAACCAGAAGGACCACCTGGTCGGCGTGCACCCCGACCAGGTCCGCGTGCCGCGAAGCCGCCGCTGCCAGCCGCCGCCGGGAGACGTCGTCGGCGTGCGCGACCAGCACCGCGTGCGATGTCGACAAATCGACCCCCAGGCGTCGACCGCGAGCCAGCAGCGCGGCTGGATTGCGGCCCGGCGCGGTGAGCAGGTCCGACAGCAGCTCCCCGCGCACCTCGTCCTCGGCGCGTGCGACGGAACGCCGCTGCATCAGCAGCACCGCGGTGACCACGCCCGCCCGCTCGAACAGCCGCCGGTCGGCCTCGCCGAGCGACCGTCCGCCGCCGAGCACCAGGCTGCCGAGGAATTCCTGCCCCGCCTGGACCGCGCACAGCCAACCGTCCTCAGTGGACACAGCGCGCCCGCTTGTCCTGGACGCGGAAACCGCCGCACGCGAAAGGTTCAGCTCGCCGCCGGTCCGGGCGAGGACGACACCGTCGGCGTCGTAGACGGCGATCGCGCCGCCGAGCACGTCCGCGACCGCGGCGGCGACCTCGGCCAGATCACCGCCGCGCAGCACGAGATCCATCAGCCGGTCGTGGGCGTCCTCGGCGCGGCGCATCGCGTCGTTGTGCGCGCTGATCGTCGCGTTGGCGGCGTTCAGTTCGGCGACCGCGCGGCGCGTCTCGTCGAGCAGATGCGCGTTGTCCAGCGCGATCGCCGCGTGGTCGGCCAGCGACGACAGCAGCGCGACCTCGTCGGGCGAGAACTCGCGGGTGCTCCGGTCGGAGGCGAACAGCACCCCGATGACCTTGCTGCCGATCGCCAGCGGCACCCCGAGGATCGCGGTCAGCCCCTCGTCGAGCACCCCGGTGTCGATCGAGGTGGTGTGGCGGAACCGCTTGTCGTTGAAGTAGTCCGCCGTCGCGTACGGCCGCGCGGTCTGCGCGACCAGCCCGCCGAGCCCCTCGCCCATGCCCAGCACGATGTCCTGGAACAGCGCGGAAACCGAGCCGTCGGTCACGCGGACGTAGGTCTTGCCCTCGGTCTCGTCGTTGAGGCTGAGATACGAGACGTCCACGCCGAGCAACGCCCGCGCCCGCCGCACGATCGACCGCAGGACGGCGTCCGGATCGTCCAGCCGGGCGAGGTCGCTGGCCGTGTCGAACAGCGCGGCCAGCTCCGCCTCGCGCCGCCGGTGCTCAGCGACGGTGTCCCGGATCCGCAGCGCCAGCTCGGTGGCCTTCGGGTCGACGGGGACGTGCGCCAGCTGCTCGCTGCCCGCCCCGGAGGCGAGCAGTTCGAGCAGCCGGCGCAGCTGTGCGGAACTGTCCACAAGGGTCATGCTGACACGCGACCGCGCTCCGTGAGAACTTCGGAGTGCAGGGACTCGCCCTTGGTCTCGCGGGCGGCGAGCAGGGCGATCACGGTCAGCACGCACATCGCGACCACGTAGAGCGAGACCGGGATCGTGCTGCCGAACTCCTTGAACAACGCGACCGCGATGAGCGGCGCCACCGCACCGGCGGCGATCGACGACAGCTGACCGCCGACCGAAAGGCCGGTGTAACGCACCCGCGTCGGGAACTGCTCGGAGAAGAACGCGGCCTGCGGGCCGTACATCGCGCCGTGCAGCACCAGCCCGACGGTCGCCGCGAGAATGATGACGGCCGGGTTCTTCGTGTCGAGCATCGCGAAGAACGCGAAACTCCACAGCGCCATGCCGATCGCGCCGAACAGGTACACCGGCCGTCGGCCGATCCGGTCGGAGAGCATGCCCCACAAGGGAATGGTCAGGAAGTGCACGGCCGAACCGATGAGCACCGCGTTGAGTCCCGCCGATTTCGGCAGGCCCAGCCCGGTGGTGACGTAGACGAGGATGAACGCCGTGATCACGTAGTACGAGACGTTCTCCGCCATCCGCGAACCGATCGTGATCAGCACCGCGCGCCAGCTCTTGCGGAACACCTCGACGACCGGGGCGTGCGTGGTCGCGTTGTTCTTCTGCGCCGCGAGGAACACCGGCGACTCACTGACCGCGAGCCGGATCCACAGCCCGATCACCACGAGGACACCCGAGAGCAGGAACGGGATCCGCCAGCCCCAGCCGAGGAACGCCTCGTCGGACTGCGTCGCCGCGAGGATCGCCAAGACCGCCGTCGCGAGCAGGTTGCCGCCGGGAGCACCGCATTGCGGCCAGGACGCCCAGAATCCGCGCCGCTTGTCGTCGCCGTGCTCGGAGACGATCAGCACCGCGCCGCCCCATTCACCACCGAGCGCGAAACCCTGCACGAGCCGCAGGAGCGTCAGCAGGATCGGCGCCAGGACCCCGACCGTGGCGTACGTCGGGAGGATGCCCATCGCGCAGGTCGAACCGCCCATCAGCAACAGGCTCAGCACCAGCAGCTTCTTGCGGCCGACGCGGTCGCCGAAGTGGCCGAACACCAGACCGCCGATCGGGCGGGCGAGGAAACCGACGGCGTAGGTCAGGAACGCGAGCAGCGTGCCGGTGAGCGGATCGTTGGAGGGGAAGAACAATTTCCCGAACACCAGCGCCGCGGCGGAGGTGTAGAGGAAGAAGTCGTACCACTCGATCGTCGTTCCGATCAGACTGGCGCTGACGACCTTCGCGATCGAGCCACGGTTCTGGGTGGTCACCGAAGACGTCCTTTCGTGAGAACTTGTTGGCGGAGCTGGATCCGGAAGACGGCCGAGCGTGAACCCGCCCGGCCGAAGGCCCCGCTATCGCGGTGGCAGGGCGACCTATCGCCATCGTGAGTGGACGACCGGGCAGCGCCCTGCCGACGTCGATCGCGGTCGCGGGTTCCTCGGGAGACACTGGGGTTCACGCGGCGGTCCAGCCGCCGTCGAGGGGGATCGAGGTACCGGTGACATGGGCGGCGTGCTCGCCGGACAGCCAGAGCACGCACGCGGCGACGTCGGCGGGTTCGATGAGCCGCTTGATCGCGGAACGGCGCAGGAGGACCTGTTCGATCACCGCGTCGCGTTCGAGGCCGTGCTCCTCGGCCTGCGCCTGGAGCTGACCGGTGACCAGCGGCGTGCGGACGTAGCCGGGGTTGACGCAGTTGCTGGTCACGCCGTGCTCCGCGCCTTCGAGCGCGGTGACCTTCGAGAGGCCTTCGAGCGCGTGCTTCGCGGTGACGTACGCGGATTTGAACGGGCTCGCGCGGAGGCCGTGGACGCTGGACATGTTGACCACGCGCCCCCAGCCGCGGTCGTACATATGCGGCAGCGCGCGGCGGATCAGCAGGAACGGCGCGGTGACCATGAGCGCCTGGATGCGGGTGAACGTCTCCGGCGGGAACTCGTGGATCGGCGCGATGTGCTGGAAACCGGCGTTGTTGACGAGGATGTCGATCTCGGTGGGCAGGGTCTCGACGGCCTGGCCGTCGGTGAGGTCGACGACGTGCGCGATGCCGTTGACGTCGGCCGCCGCCTTCTCGACGGCGTCGTCGATGTCGGCGAGGTGGACCTTGGCCCCCGCCTCGGCGAGCGCTTCGGCGCAGGCCAGGCCGATCCCGCTCGCCGCGCCCGTGACCAGCGCGGACTTACCGGCCAGATCGCTGTGATACGCACCACTCATGCCGGACGACGTTAGGTCGCCCGGCCCGCTTAGGCCATGTGGCTACGCCCCACACCTACTCAAGATCCCGTGTGGGATCTCACCAGGGTCAGCCGGCGGCGTCGGAGATGGACTTCGCCTCGCGAGCGCCCGCCTCGAACGCTTCACACGAAAAGAGCAACCAACTCCGGACGCCCTCCGGGGTCCCGGAGCTGAAGGCCGAAGCGGCCTCGAGGTACTTCGGCACCCGCCGGAAGTACGCCACCTCCGGCACCGTCAGCGCCTTCGGGTCGAGCCCCGTCGCCACCGCCGAAAGCCGTGCCGCCGCCCGCGCGACGACACCGTCCGCGGAGCCGAAAGGCTTGAGCGCCAGCAGTTCCCCGTGCACGACGGCGGTCAGCACCGGCCCCGGCACCGACGTCGCGCCGGTGACCAGTTGCGCCAGCATCTCCAGCCGCGGCCCGACGTCACCGGACGACCGCGGCCGTCCCAGCGCGTCGGAGTCCGTCACCAGATCCGACGCGGCCAGAACGTGCAAGCGCGCCAACGCCTGCAACGGCGCGCGCCGCCACGTCGGGAGCAGGCCCTCCAGCGCTTCCGCGACCCGCAGCGCGCCAGCCAAAACCGGATCGGTCACTTCACCGGATTCCGGCAGTTCGGGCGCGGCGCCTTCGATCCCGGCCGACGCCCGCGCCGACCGCACGGAGGCTTCGGCGGCCGTCGCCGCGCCGCCGCGCAGGTTGGCGGGCAGCCGGTGGACGGCGAACACCGCGTCCTGAGCCGATTTCGCGGCCGCGGCGACCCCTTCGAGGTCCAGCAGCGGCTTCAGCGGATCCGTCACGCGTCCAGCACCTGGCCCGCGCGCCGCACCACGGGCGCCTGCACCGACCACGGGAAGTTGATCCAGCGGTCCGTGTGCTTCCAGACGTACTCGCATTTGACCTCGGAGCGAGGCTTCTCGTAGACCACCGCGCAGCGCACCTCGGCGACGTGGTCGGCGCAGAAGTCGCGGACCAGCTTCAAGGTCGCGCCGGTGTCCGCGACGTCGTCGGCGACGAGCACCTTCTTCTTCGTCAGGTCGACCACGTTCGGCACCGGCGGCAGCATCACCGGCAGGTCGAGCCGCTGGTCGACGCCGGTGTAGAACTCGACGTTCATCACGTGCAGGTTCTTGACGTCGAGCGCGTAACCGAGCGCGCCGGCGACGAACAGCCCGCCGCGCGCGATCGACAGGATCAGGTCCGGCTCGAAGCCGTCGTCGGCGACGGCCTGCGCGAGCTCCCTGCTGGCCGTCCCGAACAACTCCCAAGTGAGCTCTTCCCGCTCTTCGGCCATGCCGCCTCGCCTTCGTCGATCGTTCCCGCGAGCATAGGCAACGGGGTAGTGGCCTTCTCGAATGCTTCGAAAATGGCTATCTAGTAAGGCCATTGCCGGTCGTACCGTCAAGATCGTGACCGACTGGAACACCCATGCGACCTTGACCGGCGAACGCGTCCGCCTCGAACCGCTCACCCGCGACCACACCAAGGGCCTGTACGCGGCAGGCTCCGACCCGGCGATCTGGACCTGGCTCAGCCTCCGGCAGCCACAGGACCTCGCCGCGACCGAAGCGATGGTCGACGACATCCTCGCCGACGCCGACCGCCGCGCCTGGGCCCAGATCGACGCGCGCACCGGCGAGGTCGCGGGCACGACGTCGTTCTACGCGATGAACGCGCGCCACAAGATCGTTTCCATCGGCCACACCTGGATCGGTTCCGAATGGCAGCGGACCGGACTCAACCGCGAGTCGAAACTCCTGTTGCTGCGCCACGCTTTCGACGACCTCGGCGCGAACCGCGTCTCGTGGGAGACCGACATCCGGAACCTCAAGTCGCAGAAGGCGATCGAACGTCTCGGCGCGCAACGGGAAGGGGTGCTGCGCGCGCATCGCGTGCGGCCTGACGGAACCGTCCGCGACACCGTCGTCTACTCCCTCACCGGACCAGAATGGCCGGCGGTCCGTACCGCTCTGTCCTCAAGCGTGTGAATGCCGCGCGCAACCACGATGCAACCTTTTACTTCGCGTCGTAACGTCGATAGCGTGCCAACGGGCGTGAAGACACGCGAATCACAGGAGGCATCGCACCATGACCGAGCAGTCGCCGGCGCTGGACAATTTGCTCACGGAGAGCAGGACCTTCCCCCCGAGTGAGGCTTTCAGCGCGCAAGCGAATGCCACCGCCGACTTCTACGCCGAAGCCGACGCCGACCGGGAAGCGTTCTGGGCCAAGCAGGCCGAGCGCCTTCACTGGGAAACGAAGTGGTCGCAGGTACTGGACTGGACCAATGCGCCGTTCGCGAAGTGGTTCGTGGGCGGGAAGCTCAACGTCGCGTACAACTGCGTCGACCGCCACGTCGATTCCGGGCACGGCGACCAGGTCGCCATCCACTGGGTCGGCGAGCCCGGCGACAGCCGTGACATCACCTACGCCCAGCTGAAGGACGAGGTCTCCAAGGCCGCGAACGCGCTGGAGTCGCTCGGGCTCGAGGCGGGCGACCGGGTCGCCATCCAGATGCCGATGGTGCCCGAAGCGATCGTCGCGATGCTCGCGTGTGCCCGGATCGGCGTCCTGCACAGTGTCGTCTTCGGTGGTTTTTCCCCGACAGCACTGCGTTCCCGGGTGGACGACCAGGCGGCGCGGATCGTCATCACCACCGACGGCCAGTACCGCCGCGGCAAGGCCGCCCCGATGAAGGCCAACGTCGACGAAGCGCTCGAAGGCGCCGAATCGGTCGAGAAGGTCATCGTCGTCCGCCGCACCGGCGAAGAGGTGCCGATCACCGAAGGCCGCGACATCTGGTGGCACGAACTGGTCGACGGCCAGTCCGCCGAGCACGCGCCGCAGGCGTTCGACTCCGAGCACCCGCTCTTCATCCTCTACACCTCCGGCACCACCGGGAAGCCGAAGGGCATCCTGCACACCTCCGGCGGGTACCTGACCCAGGCCGCGTACACGCACCACAACGTCTTCGACCACAAGGCCGGCGAAGACGTCTACTGGTGCACCGCCGACATCGGCTGGATCACCGGGCACACGTACATCGTGTACGGGCCGCTGGCGAACCGGACGACGCAGGTCGTCTACGAAGGCACGCCGAACACCCCGCACGAGGGCCGTCACTGGGAGATCGTGCAGCAGCACAAGGTCTCCATCTACTACACCGCGCCCACGCTGATCCGCACGTTCATGAAGTGGGGCAACGAGATCCCGCAGAAGTACGACCTCTCGTCGCTGCGCGTGCTCGGCAGCGTCGGCGAGCCGATCAACCCCGAGGCGTGGATCTGGTACCGCGAGAACGTCGGCGCGAACTCGGCGCCGATCGTCGACACCTGGTGGCAGACCGAGACCGGCGGGATCATGATCTCGCCGCTGCCGGGTGTCACCGCGACGAAGCCGGGTTCGGCGCAGAAGGCGCTGCCGGGCATCTCGGCGAAGGTCGTCGACGACCAGGGCGTCGAGGTCGGCAAGGGCGGCGGCGGATACCTGGTGCTCGACAAGCCGTGGCCGGGCATGCTGCGCGGCATCTGGGGCGACGAGGAGCGGTTCCGCGACACCTACTGGTCCCGCTTCGCCGACCAGGGCTACTACTTCGCCGGTGACGGCGCGAAGTACGACGCCGACGGCGATGTCTGGCTGCTGGGCCGGGTCGACGACGTGATGAACGTGTCCGGGCACCGCATCTCGACCACCGAGGTCGAGTCCGCGCTGGTCTCGCACCCGACGGTCGCCGAGGCCGCCGTCGTCGGCGCGACCGACCCGACCACCGGGCAGGGCATCGTCGCCTTCGTCATCCTCCGCGGCAACGCCGTCGATGGTGGAGACGAGGCCGTGCAGGAGCTGCGCAACCACGTCGCGAAGGAGATCGGGCCGATCGCGAAGCCGCGGCAGATCCTGGTCGTGCAGGAGCTGCCGAAGACGCGGTCCGGCAAGATCATGCGCCGCCTGCTGCGCGACGTCGCCGAGAACCGCCAGGTCGGCGACGTGACGACGCTGGCCGACTCGTCGGTGATGGACCTGATCTCTTCCGGTCTGAAGTCCGGCAAGACCGAGGAGTAGCGCCCCAAAACGTCAGGAAAGGGTCTTTCAGGACATATTTCGTCCTGAAAGACCCTTTCCTGACATCGACACGCCTACCACACCCCGGTTCGCCCTACTCGAACGCCTGTTCTAGGATGTGCCGGGTACCACCCCATACCCGGGCAAGGAGACGACACCGACGATGACCGTGGATGCCTTGACACGCACTGACGCCGTGTCCGAAGAAGCGGCTACCGAAGCGCCCGTCGACTCGACGCCGCAGGCGGAGACGGCCGAAGCCCCGGCCGAGGCGAAGACCGAGACTCCGGAGAACCCGGAGCCCGCTGCCGAAGAGGCAGTGGCGGAGTCCCCCAAGCCCAAGCGTGGCCGCCCGAAGGTCGCCACGACGGCGAAGAAGACGCGCACCGTCGAGCTGACCCTCACGGTCACCGGCACCGCCGACGGCGAGTGGCAGGCCGAGCTCAAGAACGGCGCCAAGTGGGTCGCGAAGGGCCTGGAGATCCCGGCCGCGGCCGTGTCCCGCGCCGCCAAGGAACTGCACGCCGACCTGTCCGGCCCGATCGACGAGGTCATCAACGCCGCCCGCGAGCTGCAGGCCGCGAAGGTCGCTCAGCTCGAAGCCGAGCTGGAGAAGGCGAAGCTGGCGCTGGCCGAGCTGGACGCGTAAGACTTTCCTCCCGACCGGGGCGGACGCTGGAAATCAGTGTCCGCCCCGGTTTTTTTCATTCCGCGATCGGCGGCCGCGAGGGCAGCGGTGTCTTGAACTCCACCCACCGACTGTCCACAATGGCCTCGACGCTGTGCGGAACACCGCGCGGGTGGACGATCGTGCCGCCGGCTTCGAGGGTCACTTCCCGGCCGTCGAGCGTGCCGCGCAGCGAACCCGAAACCAGGTACACGATGCTGTCGTGATCGTGGCTGTGCACGGGAGAAGCGACACCCGCCGGGTAGGAGATCTCGTACGCCAGCCCGCCTTCCGCCGTGGCGAGCGTCCGGAACCGGCCCTGCCCGCCGATCAGCGGCAGACCCTCCACTGTGGACATCGGAGTCCAGGTCATCGCACGGACTCCATGGCGGCGGCCTCCTCGCGGTCCGGGTCACGGGCGAGCGCGACACCGATGACGGTCACGACGGCGGTGGCGAGCAAGTAGACCCCGATCGCGACCCAGGTGTCGAAACCGGCCAGCAGCGCCGTGAACAGCAGTGGCGCGGGCGCTCCGCCGATCACGCCGGCGAGGGTGTACGCCAGCGAGCTGCCGGTGTAGCGCAGGCGCGGCGAGAACTGCTCGGTGACGAGCGCGGCCTGCGGCCCGTAGAGCGCCGCGTGGATGACGAGCGCGAGCACGATGCCGATCGCCAGCATGGCGAACGAACCGCCGCTGACCATCGGGAAGAACACGAACGGCCAGATCCCGGCGGCGATGGTCGCGACCAGGTACATCTTGCGCCGGGAGACCCGGTCCGAGAGCGCGCCGAACAGCGGCATCAGGATCAGCTGGAACGCCGAACCGATCATCACCGCGGCCAGCCCGGCGCCGCGCGAGAGGTCGGTGTGCGTGGTGACGTAGGTGAGGACGAAGACGGTGAACAGCGCGTACAGCACGTCCGGGCAGACGCGGATCAGCACGGCCGCGACCAGCGCGCGGCGTTCGGTGCGGAAGACCTCGGAGATCGGCGCCGACGGACGTTCGCCACGCTCCTGGATCTGCTTGAAGACCGGGGTCTCCTCCAGCTTGAGCCGGATCCACAGGCCGAACCCGACCAGCGCGCCGGACAGCAGGAACGCGATCCGCCAGCCCCAGCTGTTGAACTGGTCCTCGGTGAGCAGCCCGGCCAGTACGGCGAGGACACCGTTGGCGAGCAGGTTGCCCGCGGGCGGGCCGATCTGGGCGGCGGAGGCCCAGAAGCCGCGTTTGTTCGGATCGCCGAACTCACTCGAGAGCAGGACGGCGCCACCCCATTCGCCGCCGATACCGACACCCTGCGCGAACCGCAGCGCCACGAGCAGCACCGCCGCGAAGCCGCCGATGGTCTCGTACGTGGGCAGGACACCGATGAGGAACGTCGCCACCCCGGTGAGCACGAGCGTCATGACCAGGATGCGCTTGCGGCCGAGCACGTCGCCGAGGCGGCCGAACAGGAACCCGCCGAGCGGCCGGGCGAGATAGCCGACGGCGTAGGTGGAGAACGCCGCCATCGTGCTCGCGAGCTGGTCTTCCGACGGGAAGAAGAGGTTCCCGAAGATCGTCGCGGCCGCCACCGAGTAGGCCGCGAAGTCGTACCACTCGAGCGCCGTGCCCGAGAGGCTGGCCGCGAAGGCCTTGTGCAACGAACGCCGGTCACCGGCTGGTGAGGTCATGTCCACATCCGTCCGTAGGAGATCCGCAACCCCGCCGGGAGGGGTTGAATTGCGGATATACTCCTTGTATACAAGCTGTATGCGCAACCCCCAATCTCGGAGGACAGATGCCTGAGCTGCGTTTCACCCTTCCCGACGGCCAGGAGCGGCGGACCGAGGTCCACACGCTGCTGAACGCCGGATACGCCGGTCGCAGCCAGGAGGACGTCGCCGCCCACGTGGCCGAGCTGGCCGAACTCGGCGTCCCCGCGCCTTCGGTGATCCCGGCGCTGTACCCCGTCGCGCCGTATCTGGCGAGCCAGACCGACGAGGTCCCGGTGCAGCACGAGCGGACCTCCGGCGAGGCCGAATGGGCCGTCGTCATCACCGGTCCCGCGCCCGAGGACGTCCTCCTGACCGCCGCCTGCGACCACACCGACCGCGCGCTCGAAGCGCACGGCGTCGCGTGGAGCAAGAACGCGGGCCCCGACGTCCTCGCTACCAAGGCGTGGCGGCTCGTGGACGTCCAGGACCGGCTCGACGACCTCACGCTATCCGCCTGGGCCGGGGAAACCCTGATCCAGCAAGGGAAACTCGCGGAACTGCTGCCGCCGTCTTACTGGCTGGACGTGCTGCGCGAGCGTGACCTCTACGCCCCGGGGACCGTGCTGATCTCCGGGACCATCCCGATGGTGCACGGCGTCGACCAGTTCGCCGGCTCGTGGCGCGTGGAACTGGGCGACCCGGCGACCGGCGAGACGATCGAACTCGCCTACACCGTGCGGCGGCTGCCCGAACCGATCGGCTGAAGCAGTTCACCGAGGAAGGCCCGGTACTCGCCCTTCATGGGCAACTCACGATCGACGCGGACGCGACGGCGGGTCGCGGAGACCTCGACCTCGCGCACCGGATCGAATCCGGTGCGCTCGTAGGATTCCCAGTACAGCCCGACGCCGCGCCGTTGCCAGGCGGGGACTTCGGCGAAGTTGACGCCGTGCGCGAAGAGCAGCTCGTTCTTCTCGGAGACGCCAATGCCTTCGAGAGCCGCTCCGGCCTCACTCGCCGTTTTCCCCGCCTTGCGCAGGATCCAGTAGCACCAGCCGTTGAGCGCGCAGCGGGCCGCGTCCGCCTGGCGCCAGGAGAAATAGTCGACGACGTCGTCCAGCGTCGTACCGAGCCAGACCCGGCCGTCGAAGTGCGCGGGCACCCCGGCCGCGTGGGTGAACGCGGCCGAGGCGACGCCGGCGGAGATCGACACGAGCTTCTCCACACCCCGGCCGAAGAGGCCGGCGGAGGGCGGGAGGACGAGCGAAATCTCGTCGCTTTCCGTGCACACGTAAGGCGAAGCGAATTCCGCCATCAACGCGTTCGCCGTCTCGGCCATACAGTCCGCGAACCGGGGATCGAACGGCTTCTCGAACCGCGCTTCGGTGAACTTCGAGAAACCCCTGTCGTCGACGCGGAGCACCGTCCAGGCACCCGGTGGCACGGTCAGGCCGTGGAACCACTCGCGTTCCCGTTGCCGTGCCTCGAAATCACCGGCGTCCATGGTTCACCCCCGCTCGACGACGAAACCGCCTTCCCCGTCGAAACCGACGGTGTACAGCTCGTCGAAACCGTCTTCGGCGCTCGGGCGCCTGAGGCGTTTCAGCGTCGCATACAGACCGACGTCGGGCACCCGGGTTTTCCCTTTCCGGCGCGCGTTGCGCTCTTGGGAGCCTTCGAGATCCGGCGGGAACCAGTACCCGGCGACGCGCGCGCCGTACCGCCTGGCGACCTCGATCAGCGGCGCCCACTCCTCCGGTGACGGGTTGGTGTTGTCCACGACCACCGAACGACCTTCTTCGAGCGCCTCGGCCAGCATCCGCAACTGCCGGGCCTGCGGCCGCCGGGCGTTGGGGAAGGTGTCCTTGCTGACGTGGACGTGCGTTCCCGCGAACTCGCGCCGGAAGAACGTCGACTTCCCGGACGCCTGTAGCCCGATCAGGATCACCACCGCTGTCACGGACACAACGTAGCCGATGGGTTAGGTAAGGCAATAGTCAATAAGGATTGCCTCTATTAACCGAAAAGGTCTTCGCTCGCCGGGTACCGTTCTTTGTGTTTCACTGAAAAGGTGACCGATACCGTATCGACTTCACATCCGCACGAACCGCATGCGGATCTGAGCGGCAAGCTGAACTGGCTGCGCGCCGGGGTTCTCGGCGCGAACGACGGGATCGTCTCGGTGGCGGGCATCGTGGTCGGCGTCGCGGGCGCGACCACCGACTCCACCACGATCGCCACCGCGGGAATCGCCGGGCTCGTCGCGGGCGCGCTTTCGATGGCGGGCGGGGAATACGTCTCCGTGAGCACCCAGCGCGACACCGAACGCGCACAGTTGCGGCTGGAAAAGCGCGAACTGAAAGAGATGCCGGAAGCCGAAGAACGGGAACTCGCGGAAATCTACGAGGAGAAGGGCCTTTCCCCCGAACTCGCCGCGGAGGTCGCCCGCGAACTGACCGAAAAGGACGCGCTGCAGGCGCACGCCGAGGCCGAACTCGGCATCGATCCGGACAATCTGACCAGCCCGTGGCAGGCGGCGTGGGCGTCGCTGGTGGCGTTCACCGTGGGCGCGCTACTGCCGTTGCTGGCGATCGTGTGGACGCCGACCTCCGCGCGGGTCTGGGCGTGCGCGTCGGCGGTCGTGGTCGGGCTGGTGCTGACCGGGTTCATCAGCGCGAAACTGGGCGACGCGCGCGTGGGCCGCGCGATCGCGCGGAACGTCGGCGTCGGCGCGCTGACGATGCTGGTGACCTACTACGTCGGCGTGCTGTTCGGGACCACCGTCGGGTAGGCAATCGGTCCAGGTGGTCGTGAGTGGCGATTCGGGTTAGAACCCGAATCGCCACTCACGACCACCTGGACCGACCACAAGCCGCCGCCGACCTCGCCCAACGAGCGGCAGACGCAGCGAAAGGGCCCTTCACCGCTTCCTATGCGGTGAAGGGCCCTTTCAGCACGTTCGAGGATCGCTCGTCAGTGCGGCATGAAGCGCGTCAGTGAACGCCCTTCATCAGCTTGCGGATCATCGGCGTCGCCACCAGGAGCGCCACACCGACCAAGATGGCCACCCCGCCGACGATGCTGAAGTACGGCGCTTCGTCGTCCACCGTGTAGAACTCGGCGAGCTTTCCGGACATCGCCGTACCGAGCGAAATGGACAGGAAGTTCAGCGCCACCATCTGCGTCCGGAACGCCTCCGGCGCGAGTTTGGTCGAAAGCGAGAGACCGACCGGGGACAGCATCAGTTCCGCCATGGTGAACACGAACAGGATGCCTGCCAGCGCGAGCAGCGGGCTCGCGTTCTTGCCGCTGCCGACCATCGGGAGGAACAGCAGGAACGCCACGCCCATGGTGACCGTGCCGAGCACGAACTTGATCGGCGAGGACGGCTGCCGCGAACCCAGTTTGGTCCAGATCGCGGCGATCACCGGCGCGAACAGGATGATGAACACCGGGTTGATCGAGTTGACCCACGCGACCGGCATCTCCCAGCCGAAGATCGTCCGGTTCAGCCGTTCGTCGGTGTAGGCCGCGACCACGGTGAACTGCTGCTGGTACAGCGAGAAGAACGCGGCGCTCGCGATGAACATCGGGATGAACGAGTACACCCGGCTGCGTTCCTCGGAGGTGATCTTCTTGCTGCCGATGATCACCACGAAGTAGATCACCGAGATGATCGCGACGGCCCAGACGACGACGTCGACCAGGTTCGCCGGGTTGATCACGCCGAAGACCACGAGCAGCACGATCGCGGCGACGCCCACCGCGGTGCCGCCGAAGACCAGCGGCCGCTGCGACGCGGGCAGCGGGTTGGGGACCTCGCCCGCCTTCTCGCCGAGGTTCTTGCGGCCGATCGTGTACTGGATCAGGCCGAGCGCCATCCCGAACGCGGCGAGCCCGAAACCGACGTGGAAACCGATCTCGCTCTGCGCGAGCCCGGTCAGGAGCGGACCGACGAAGCCACCGACGTTCACGCCCATGTAGAAGATCGTGAAACCACCGTCACGCCGCTCGTCGCCCGGCGCGTACAGCGTCCCGACGATGGCGGTGGCGTTGGACTTCAGCCCGCCGCTGCCGACGGCCACGCAGACGAGGCCGACACCGATACCCGCGAGACCGGGCAGCACGGCGAGGCTGATGTGGCCGATCATGATCAGGATCGCGCTGTAGAACAGCGTGCGTTCCGAGCCGAGCACCCGGTCCGCGACCCAGGCGCCGATCACCGCCGACAGGTAGACCATGCCGCCGTACGCGCCGACGATGCCGAGCGCGGAGGCCTTCGGCAGCGCCAGGCCGCCCTGGCTGACTTCGTAGTAGAGGTAGATCGGGAGGATGCCGAGCATCCCGTAGAACGAGAAACGCTCCCACATCTCGACGCCGAAGAGGTTCGCGAGCCCTCGTGGGTGCCCGAAAAACCTCGTGTCTCGCTGGACCTCGGTAGAGGTACTCACCATGCCGTCCTTTGTGAAGACATCGTTGTCGGTTTCCGGTTGACATGCTAGAAGCCCAGCATGTGGACGGGACACCGACGTCCGCATGATCTCTGTGGCAGCTGTCATGAACGCGAGATTTCCGCAGCTTGAGGCGTTAAAATCACGTCAAGGTGCGCCGGGAAGTCTGGTCGGCAACAGTATTCGTCGTTGCCGAAACCCGGAGGATGCCGTGAGCACCGGCCCCACCCGTCCCGCGAAAGCCGTCGCCGAATTCGCCCGCTACCTCCGCACGGAGACGACCGGCGGGATGATCCTGCTCGGCGCCACCGCGATCGCCCTCATCTGGGCCAATTCGCCCATCGACGACATTTACCGTGCGATCCGCGATTTCCGGCTCGGTCCCGAATTCCTCCACCTGAATCTGACCATCGGAGACTGGGCGAAAGACGGCCTGCTCGCGCTGTTCTTTTTCGTCGCGGGGCTCGAACTCAAACGCGAACTCGTGGTCGGTGAGCTTTCGCGGTTCAAGCAGGCCATCCTGCCGGTGGTCGCCGCGATCGGCGGCATGATCGTGCCGGCGCTGGTCGCGCTCGCGGTCGGCTGGGGAACGCCGGGCATCGAGCGCGCGTGGGCCGTCCCGGTCGCCACGGACATCGCGTTCGCGCTGGGCGTCCTCGCGCTGACCGCGTCGAACCTGCCGAGCAGCGCCCGCGTCTTCCTGCTCTCGCTCGCGGTGGTCGACGACCTCGGCGCGATCCTCCTCATCGCGATCCTGTTCACCGCGAAGTTCGACCTCGTCGCCGCCGGTGTCGCGGTCGCGGCCCTCGCGCTGTACGCCTACCTGCAGCACCGCCGCGTCCGCAGCGCCTGGATCTACGTGCCGCTGGCCTTGATCACCTGGGTCGCGGTGCACTCCGCGGGTATCCACGCCACGATCGCCGGCGTCGCGCTCGGCCTGCTCACCCGCGTCCGCGCCGACGACGGCGAGGAGCACGCGCCCGCCATCCGGCTCGAACACCGGTTGCAGCCGTGGTCGGCCGCGGTCGCGGTGCCGCTGTTCGCGCTGTTCGCCGCCGGGATCAAGGTGGACGCCGAATCGCTCGGCGCGGTGTTCACCACGGCGTTGCCGCTGGCCGTGCTGATCGGCCTGGTCGGCGGGAAGCTCGTCGGGATCTTCGGCGCCAGCCTGCTCGCCGTGAAGTTCAAGCTCGCGGAGAAACCCCAGGGCATGGGCTGGCGAGACATCGGCGCGCTGTCGATGCTCGGCGGTGTCGGGTTCACGGTGAGCCTCTTGATCGCCGACCTCGCGCTCGACGGGGAGGCCGTCGAGCTGGCGAAGGCGGCGGTGCTGATCGCCTCGGCCATCGCCTCGCTTTCGGCCGCCGCGATGCTGCTGCACCGCAGCCGGGTGCACGCGCGCGAGGATTGAGTAGGCGACACTCGCCGGTCCGTCGCGCCCGTGATCCGGGCACGTGGCACGATGACCGGTGTGAGCAGCCCCAAGCACGAACGTACCGGCCCCGACGGCGTGGGGGCCGTGCCCTACCTCCCCCTGTCGAGCGATGACGACGTGGTAGCGAGCGAGCAGTCCCTCGGGAAACTCGTCGGCGATGCCACACAACACGTCTCGACGCTGATCCGCGCCGAGGTCGAGCTGGCCAAATCCGAGGTCGTCGCGGAGGCGAAGAAGGGCCTCAAGGGCGCCATCTTCTTCCTGGTCGCGCTGGTCATCGGGCTGTACAGCTCGTTCTTCTTCTTTTTCTTCCTCGGCGAGCTGCTGTCCGAGTGGCTGATGCGCTGGGCGGCGTTCGCGATCGTGTTCGGGCTGATGCTCGTCGCGACGGCGGCCGCGGGCTTCCTCGGCTACCGCAAGGTGAAGAAGATCAAGGCGCCGGAGCGGACGATCAACAGCTTCAAGGACACCGCCGCCGCGTTCAAGCCGCGTCACAGCGCCGAAGACGACGCGGCCGCGGTCCGCGACTGAGAAGTCTTCGAGTCGGTGCAGGCGACACCGGATCCGTCGATCGTCCGGATCGACGGTCCGTGGACTCATCGTGACGTCTCGGCGAACGGCATCCGGCTGCACGTCGCCGAACTCGGCGACGGGCCGCTGGTCGTGCTGCTGCACGGGTTCGCCGAGTTCTGGTGGGCCTGGCATCACCAGCTGAGGGCGCTCGCCGGCGCCGGTTTCCGCGTGGTCGCGGTCGATCTGCGCGGCTATGGCGACTCCGACAAACCCCCGCGCGGCTACGACGCCTGGACGCTCGCCGGCGACGTCGGCGGGCTGATCAAGTCGCTCGGCGCGCGCAAGGCCCATCTCGTCGGACATGCCTGGGGCGGCATGCTCGCGTGGACGGTCGGCGCGCTGCATCCGCGGCTGGTGGCGTCGGTCAGCGTGCTGGGCGGCGCGCATCCGCTGGCGTTGCGCCGGGCCGTCCGGCGGCCGGGGCAGCTGCGTGCTTCGGGCCATCTGTTCCGTTTCCAGGTGCCGATGGCGCCGGAAAAATGGCTGGTCAAGGACGACGCGCTCGCCGTCGAAGAGCTCTTCCGTGCCTGGTCCGGTCCACAGTGGACGAACACCTCCGACTTCACCGAGACGGTGCGGACGTTCCGGCAGGCGATGCTGGTGCAGGGAGTGCCGCACAGCGCGCTCGAGTACTACCGATGGGCGTTCCGCGCCCAGTTCCGCGGCGAAGGCCGCCGGTTCCGCGAAGCACTGCAAGACCGCTTCGCTCCCCGCGTGCTGCAACTGCACGGCGAGGACGACCGGTGTGTCCTGCCCGAAACGGCGGCGGCGTCGCGCCGCTGGGCCCCGGACGCCCGTCTCGAACGCTGGCCCGGCATCGGGCACTTCCCGCATCTGGAGGCCCCGGAGCGCACGTCGGCCGCGCTACTGGACTTCTTCCGTATCTTGGAAACATGACCGAGCGAAAACCGACGGGCGTGTCGTTCGAGTCCTGGGTGGACCGGCAGATCAGCGCCGCGGAGGCGAAGGGCGAGTTCGACGACCTGCCCGGCGCGGGAAAACCGCTGCCGAAGACGGACGGCAAGGACACCGCCCTGTCCTGGGTGGTGAACAAGGTCCGCGCCGAGGGCCACGACGTTTCGGCGCTGCTGCCGCCTTCGCTGGCGATCGCGAAGGAGCTCGACGACCTACCGGACACCCTCGCGAAGGTGCGTCGTGAGGCGCGGGTGCGGGAGATCGTCGAGGACCTGAACGAACGGATCCGCGCCGAGCACCGGCGTCCGGCCGGAGGTCCGGTGCTGCGGGCACGGCCGCTGGACGTGGACGAGGTCTTGGCCTCCTGGCGCGAAGGCCGCTAGTTCGCGCAGGGCCCCGTCGACGTGTTCGCGCTCAGCGCCGGGGCCGTCTCCACCACCGGCCGCACCTGCTCCGACGTCAGCGTGAACCCGGTCTCCGGATCCTCGACGGCCGCACCGAAGACCACCCCGATGACCTCGCCCTCGGGATTGATCATCGGCCCGCCCGAGTTACCGCTGCGCACCTGCCCGCGCACGGTGAACACGTCCCGCTGCACGGTGTTCGCCTCGTAGATGTCCGGTCCGCGCAGGTTGATCCGGCCGCGCACTCTGGCGGGCGTCGCGGTGTACGGGCCGTCGAGCGGGTAGCCGAGCACGATCGCGTTGTCTCCCGCCCGCGCGACCCGCGGCGTGAACGGCAGGACGGGCGCCTGGAGCCGCGGCACCGCGAGCACGGCCACGTCGGCCTCGGGGTCGAAGTAGACGACCCTGGCCGGGAACTTGCCGGAAGTCGATTCGATGGCGACCTCGTCGGTCCCCGCGACGACGTGCGCGTTCGTCATCACCCGCTGCGGCGCGACGACGAATCCGCTGCCCTCCAGCGCCCGCGAGCACGAGGTCGCGTTGCCGCGGATCTTCACCACGCTGCGGTGCACCTGTTTGACGATCGCGCTCGCCTGCAGCGCGGTGTCCGGCGGGCTGGTGTCCTCGACGTTCGGCTTCTGGAACGGGTCCACAATGGACGGGAAGCCGGACGCGTCCAGCAGTTTGCGCAGTTCGCTCGGGAAGCCCTGCGCCGCTTCCGGCATCACGTTGTTCACTTCGCCGAGCACGACCGAGCTGTTGATCGACTTCGCCAGCCCCGGCACGCCCGAGACGGCCGTCAGCGGCGTCGCGATCAGCCACGCGACCACGAACACCACGGCGGCCTGAACGACCGCGCCGAGCGTCTTGTCGACGCCGGAAAGCTTGTCCGGGTTGATCTTCTGCCGCAGTCTCCGGCCGGCCCAGACCCCGAGGGTCTCGCCGAGCGCGACCAGGAACACCACGGTGGCCACCGCGAAGGCGACCTTCGCCGCCGGATGCTGGAAGAGTTCGACGATCAGCGGCGCGATCTTTATCCCGGCGAGCGCGCCGAGCACCACCCCGACCAGCGAGGGGAGGGCGATGATCACCCCTTGGAACGCGCCGGACACGCCCGCCAGCAGCGCGAGGAGGATCACCAGTACGTCGACCCAGTTCACCGGCGCCTACTCCTTCTCCGGCACTTGCCGCCCGTCGACCCGCGCCTGATGTTCGGCCAACGCTACGTCAAGCTCCCGGACGTCGCCTCGGTCCCAGTCCCGTTCCCAGCCGCCGAGCGACAGCGTCATCGCCAGCAGGCCGCCCGTGAACCCCCAGACGAACATCCCGCCGACGTCGAACGCGGGCCCCTTCCAGTCGTAGCCCGCGCGTTTGACCTGGAATCGGTTGGCCGGGTCGGTGAGCTCGGCGATCGGCACCCTGGCCACCGCCGCGGTCTCGCCGGGATCGACGGCGTGCACCGGCGACGGCGTCCGCCAGTAGGCGAGCACCGGCGTCACGGCGAAGCTCGACACCGGCACGAAAAGCTCCGGGAAGACCGCTACCGGCAGCACTCCCGAAGGTTCGACGCCGGTCTCCTCCTCCGCCTCGCGCAACGCGGTGCCGACCGGCCCGCCGTCCTCCGGTTCGGCGCCACCGCCGGGGAAGCTGACCTGACCGGCGTGCGAACCGAGCGTGTCGGCGCGGCGCTGGAGCAGGACGTCGGGACCCTGCGGGCCTTCGCCGAAGAGCATCAAGACGGACGCGGACCGGTAGGTCGCGTCCCGCGGCACGCTGAACCGGCTGAACGCGTCCGCGCCGATCTCGCCGCTGATCTTGACCAGCGGCTGCAACCAGGCGGGCACGGCCTCCGGATCCACGAGGGGGCCGGTCATGGTGTCCCTTCCACAGCGGCGCGCACCTGGTCAGTGTTCAGGAAGACGCGTGGGTTCTCGATGAGCCGGACGTCGCCGCCCGCCGTGACCAGGTACGTCGCCGGGAGGGAGGAAGGGACCTTCAGTGCCGTCCGCACCGGCCCCGACTGACCGTCACCGTCGAACACCGACGGCAACCGGACCCCCAGTTCGGTCAGCAGCGCAAGCCCGTCGGCCCCGGAGCTCGCGACCTGGACGAGGAGCACGCGCGCGGCACCGGGCGACGCCGCGTACTGCTGGAGCAACGGCAGTTCGGCGCGGCACGGCTCGCACCACGACGCCCACAGGTTGACCAGCACTGGACCGCCCGAGACCACCTTCGCGAGGTCGACGCGGGAGCCGTCGCCGAGGCATTCGACGTCCACTCCGCGCAGCTTCGCCACCTCGCCCGGCCCAGGCGGCGGGCAGGGGGCGAGGGCGGCCTTCGCGCGCGCGGCCGTGAGATCCCCCGACGTCTTGGCGGGCGCTTGGCCGTCACGCGTCGTGAGCAGCGCGACGATCAGGGCCACCACCAGCACGGCGGCGCCGAGGGCCAGTTTGGTGACCCTGGTCACCGGCGGGCCGCCAGTTCGAGGATGTGCTCGCGTTCTTCGCCCTTGACCAGCTTCGCGGCCTCTTCGAACTCCGTCGGGCCGATTCCGTACGAGGGACACATCTTGGCCAGCGGACAGGCGCCACAGGCGGGTTTGCGGGCGTGGCACACGCGGCGGCCGTGAAAGATCGTCCGGTGCGACAGGAGCGTCCACTCCTTGCGCGGGATCAGCTCGCCGACGGCGTGCTCGACCTTGACCGGGTCTTCCTCCTCGGTCCAGCCCCAGCGGCGGACGAGACGGCCGAAGTGGGTGTCGACGGTGATCCCGGGAACGCCGAAGGCGTCGCCGAGGACGACGTTGGCCGTCTTGCGGCCGACACCCGGCAGCGTGACCAGATCCTTCAGCTTGCCGGGCACTTCGCCGTCGTAGCGCTCCACCAGCGCCGCGCCCAGCCCCATCACCGAGTTCGCCTTGGCGCGGAAGAACCCCGTCGGCCGGAGGTACTCCTCGAGTTCGGCGCGGTCGGCGCCGGCGTAATCGGCGGCCGTCCGATAGCGGGCGAAGAGGGCGGGCGTGACCTGATTCACGCGGACGTCGGTGGTCTGCGCCGAAAGCACGACCGCGACCAGCAATTCGAGCGGAGTGGTGAAGTCAAGCTCACAGTGCGCGTCCGGGAACTCGTCGTCGAGGCAACGCTTCATCCGCCTGGCGCGTCTCACCAATGCGAGCCGGCTTTCACCCTTGCCCCCCGCACGGGGGGCATTGGCAGGGGCAGGAGGCACCCCGATAGCCTACGGGCGCCATCGGGCGAGCCAGTGGGAGCACCCGCCGGTCGACGGCCGACACGCCAGAGCACCACCTCGGCGCTTCGATCGAGGACGCCATGAGCGAGGATCTGGAGTAATGCACAACTTTTCCGAATTCCCTGGGCAGGGCTCATGACCGTCTGGTTCGTCATCCTGGTCCCCCTGGTGATCATGTTCTTCGCGCTGTTCATGGAACGCGTGGAGACCAGGCTCAAGCACGTCGCGGTGCAGGAGAACGAGGTCGAGGAGTTCCTCGAGCAGGCTCAGCCCAACGAGGTCAGGGCCCTCTACGGGCACGGCATCGGGCGCGCGCTCGAGCTTTTCCGGCTGCGCAGGCTGGGCGGGAAGGCGGCCAGGCTTCGCGCGCGACGCGTGCGGAGTTAGGCTCCACGTTCGAGCGAGATCGTTCCCGGCCGCCCGCGCGTTCGGCGTGCCGACGAGCGATCTCGCGCGCACGACCTAGACTGACGCGAAAAGTGATCGACGACACGGTCCTCGGCAGAATGAGGATCGACGTCGTATCTCGATGAGGAGGCACCCGAGGTGGACGAAACCCTGGCCCGAGCGGGCATTTTCCAGGGTGTTGAGCCGGCAGCCGCCGAGGCGCTGGCACAGACCTTGGAATCCGTGGAGTTCCCTCGCGGGCATGTCATCTTCAACGAGGGTGAACCCGGCGACAAGCTTTACATCATCCAGTCCGGCAAGGTGAAGATCGGCCGCAAGTCACCCGACGGCCGCGAGAACCTGCTCGGCATCTTCGGCCCGTCCGACATGTTCGGCGAGCTGTCCATTTTCGACCCCGGCCCGCGGACGTCCAGCGCGACGACCGTGACCGAGGTCCGCGCGGTGACGATGGACCGCCCGGCGCTGCGGCAGTGGATCTCCACCCGCCCGGAGATCGCCGAGCAGTTACTGCGGGTGGTCGCCCGACGGCTGCGCCGGACGAACAACATGGTCGCCGAGCTGATCTTCACCGACGTCCCCGGCCGTGTGGCACGTGCGCTGCTGCAGCTGGCGCAGCGCTTCGGCAGCCAGGAGGCCGGCCTGCTGCGGGTCACGCACGACCTGACGCAGGAAGAGATCGCCCAGTACGTCGGCGCCTCGCGCGAGACCGTGAACAAGGCTCTCGCCGACTTCGCGCACCGTGGCTGGCTGCGGCTGGAGGGCAAGAGCGTCCTGATCCTGGACCCCGAGCGCCTGGCCCGCCGCGCCCGTTGATTTCAAGTACGTGAAGGCCCCCTTCATTGCGCTAGACGCAGTGAAGGGGGCCTTCACGTACTAGTGCTCGACGCAGTGCCCGACACAACGAAGAGCCGGGCGCCACCCCCGACGTGGCGCACCGGCTCTTCGCTGTGCGCGGACCATCCCCCGACGATCCGCGCTCCCCGCCCTCCGGAACAAGGCCCCGACCCGTACGCCGGAGGGAGCTGGAGACTGTGTGATTGTCGTACAACCATCCACGGCCATCGGCCGTGAACTCAAGCTCTTTCACTCTCAAGGACGCCGAACGCGTCGATTTGTTGCCCCGAATGACCCAGAATCGGCCGACTGTTACCCGATCGTGACGAACTGGAGTGCTTCGACCCCCGTAGTACCCAAAACCGGTGGTGACCAAACTTACCGCCGAGGAACTGGTACTCGCGTACCAAAGTGTTCATACTGGTACGCGTGTCCCAGTCTGTGTCCGCTTCCGCCGAGAGCCACCGCACCTCCCTCGCCGACTACCGGGCCGCGCTGACCGCGCCCGGATCCCGTGGGGCGGTGATCGCGTCCCTGCTCGCCCGCCTGCCGATCGCGATGATCGGCATCTCCGCGCTGCTCTACGTCCAGCGCGAGACGGGCTCCTTCGCCGCGGCCGGACTGGTGTCGGCCGGGTCGCTGGTGGGCGTCTCCGTGGGCGCGGTCGTGCAGGGACGGCTCATCGACCGCTTCGGTCCGACCAGGCCGCTGCTGACCACCACCGTGCTTTTCGCGCTGGCGATGACGGCGCTGGTGTTCGCGATCGAGGCGCACGCGCCGACCCTCGTGCTGGTCCCGCTCGCCTTCGGCACCGGGATCACGGAGCCGATGGTCGGTTCGGCCTCGCGGGCGCTGTGGACACGCCTGCTGCCCGCCGGGCCGACGCGGAACGCCGCGTTCTCGTACGAGGCGATCTCCATGGAGGTCTTCTTCATCCTCGGCCCCGGGTTCGCGGGGCTGCTGATCGCCGCGCCGTGGGCGGGGACAGGCATCGTGACCGGCTCGCTGACCATGATCGCGGGCGCCGTGCTGTTCGCGCTGAGCCCGACCGTGCGCGCGTGGGGGCCGTCGCCGTCGACGGGCGGCAAACTGCTCGGCGCGCTGGCCAGCCCCGGGATGCGCACGCTCGCGATCGCCGCGCTGGGCTTCGGCGCCGTGATCGGGTTCGTCGAGGTCGCCGTCCCGGCGGCCGCCACCGAGGCCGGGAACACCTCCATCGGCGGTCTGCTGCTCTCGGCCTGGTCGGTCAGCTCGGTCGCGTTCGGCGTCGCGTACAGCCTGCGCCCGTGGCCGCGTCAGATGGGCCTGCGGCTGCCGGTGCTGCTGGCCGGATTCGGCGCGCTGGTGGCGCTGCTCGCGCTGCCCGGATCGCTCTGGGGCCTCGCGCTCGCCATGCTCGCCGCGGGCGCGCTCATCACGCCGCAGTCGACGACGCACTCGGCGGCCATCGAGATCGCCGCGCCGAAGGGCACGGCGGCCGAGGCGTTCGGCTGGGTGCTCACCGCGGTGACCCTCGGTCTCGCGTTCGGGCAGTCGATCAGCGGCTACCTCGTCGAGCACGCCGGACACGAAGCGGCGTTCCTCGCCGCCGGCGGTGTCGGGTTCGCGCTCGCCGCGGTGGTGTGGCTGCTGCGCGGCACCTTCCGCCCGCGGCCGGCCGGAGCCGTCGCCGAAGCCCCCGAACTTGTCGGTGCCGCCCGCTAGCTTGCGGGCATGGACCTGACTGCCGCCACCCGCTCCCTCTCGTCCGCCGTCTCCGCCGCCGCCCGGCTGCTGTCGGCCCGCTCCGGCCTGCTCCTGCGCGCCGGGAAGGACGGGCTGACCGTCGGCGGCAGCGACAGTGAGCGGGCGGTACTCCTGACCAGTGACGCCATGGTCCACACCGACGGTGAGGTCCTCGTCCCCGCCGGGCCGCTCGCGGAGACGTTGCGCATGCTCGACGACGACCTGGTGCGCCTGGTCGTCGAGGGTTCGCGGCTGGCGGTGCGGGTGGAGGGTGGCCGTTACGCGCTTCCCCTACTGAGCCGCGAATTGGAACTGCCGGACATGCCGCCGAAGGTGTCCGAAGTGGACGGTCACGCGCTGGCGACCGCGTTGCGCACGGTCGCGGGCACGGCGGCGAAGGACGACGCGCTGCCGATGTTCACCGGCGTCCGGGTACAGAGCTTCAGCCGCGAGCTGCGGCTGACGGCGTCCGACCGGTACCGGATGGCCGTGGCCACCCTGCCTTTGCGGTCCGAAGGTGAGCCGATCGACGCGCTCGTCCCGGCGGGCCTGCTCGCGGAGACGGCGAAGCAGGCACGCGGCGTCGTCGGCCTGCATGGTGACAAGACCCGCTTCGGGCTGAGCTGGGCCGGCGTCACCGTCACCACCGCCGTGCTCGACGCGGGATTCCTGTCGGAGAAGCTGATCGAATCGTCCACTGTGGACACCACGGTCGAGGTCGCCGCCGACGCGCTGGCCGCCGCCGTGCGCCGGGTGGGCGTCTACGCCGATGATCGCCGGGTGCTGACGCTCGAGGTCGGCGATTCGCACCTCCGGCTGGCCAGTTCGAAGCAGGACACCGGGGAGGCCGAAGAGACCTTGAAGGCCGAGGTTTCGGGCGGCCGGACGTCACCTTCGTTCCAGGCGCGCTACCTGCTGGACGCGCTGCAGGGTTTCACCGGGGAACGGGTGCGGCTGGAGATCCAGCCAGGGATGCGGGCTTGCGTCATCCGGGCGGTGGAGCCGGGAGATGTGGAGCTGACGTACTACGTGATGCCGATGCTGGCGCGCTGACGCTGGCTCCACAAGGGACCCATGCCGTGGCGCGTGTTGCGAAAGCCACTTTCGCAACGTTGAAGGTTGCGAAAGTGGCTTTCGCAACACGGTAGAGGTGAGCGCGAGGCATGCCGAGAAGGACGACCGCCTCCCCTTCGTCAGGTGTCGCGAAAGCCACTTTCGCGACACCAGGTGTCCCGAAAGTGGCTTTCGCGACACCGGCCAAGCCGCCCAACTCGACGCGTCGCCCCGTACCGAACGACCTAGGCGGAAGCGGCCTTCACCGCGGCCTCGATCTCACCGAACGAAGGGTTCACCATCGCCTTCGAGCCCACGAAGACCGTCGGCACGACCTCGTTCCCGTTCGCCACGGAACGCACCCGCGCGGCGGCGTCCGGGTCCTCCCAGATGTTGACCCGCTTCACCTTGAAACCGCTCTTCGACAGCGGCCGTTCCAGCGCGGCGCAGAACCCGCATCCGGGGCGCCAGTAGAACTCGACCTCGACGTCACTCATTCGCCGTCCTCCGACCTCAGGTAGTCCAACTGCGCCTGCACGCTCCATTCGGCGGGCGCCCACAAAGCCTTGTCGACGTCGGCGTAGACGACCTCGACCACCTGGCGCGGGGTGGCGTCCGCACCGAGCTTCTCCAGTGCCGAACGCACCTGGTCGAGCCGTTCTTCCCGGTGCGCCAGGTATTCGCGCGCGGTCGCGGCCAGGTCGGGCAGTTCGGGGCCGTGTCCCGGCAGGCCGATGGTGCCGCCGGGCAGGCCGATGAGCTTCCGCAGCGAGCGCAGGTAGTCGCCGAGGTCGTGCAGCACGGTGGTGCCGCGGCCGAGGATGGTGTCGCCGGTCAGGATCTGCCCGTCGGACACCAGGCAGATCGAGTCGCCGGTGTGGCCGGGCGTGTGCAGCACCGACAGCCGGACGCCGCCCGCCTCGATCACTTCGCCGTCCACAAGGGACTTCCCGCCGACGCAGAGCGACTCGTCGAAGGCCCGCACCGGAGCGCCGACTCGCTCGGCGAACCAGGGCGCGCCCTCGGCGTGGTCGGGGTGGTGGTGGGTCAGGACGATCAGTTCGACGGCGCCGGTCTCCGCCAGCAGCGTCAGATGCTCGATGTCCTCGTGCCCCGGGTCGACGACCACGGAGCCAGCCGCGCCGGGCCCGCGCAGCACCCAGGAATTGGTGCCCTCCAACGTCATCGACGACGGATTGTGCTCCAGCAGCACGGAAGCCGTCGGCGTCACCTGGCGCAGCACACCGTACGCGGGGGCGTTCATGCCGGGTCCAGGACGACGCGGACCTTGTCACCTTCGCGCACCAGCGTCGGCATGATCTTCGAGATCTCGCGTTCGGCGGCCTGGGCCGCGGCCGCCGAGTCGAACTCGCCCAGTTCCGAAAGCGTCATCCAGGTCGGTGGCATGAGCATGCGGCGCCCCTCCTTGGCATCGGCGATGGCCTCCTCGGGCCGCTGCCAGCCGGAGCTGACGGCCTCGGAGGTGGCGCCGTCCGCCTCCTGCCCCTCGGGCAGCACGGCGACGAAGAAGCAGGTGTCGTAGCGGCGCGGCTCCTGCGGCGGGGTGACCCAGTTCGCCCACGGGCGCAGCAGATCCGCGCGCAACGTCAGGCCGTTGGCTTCGAGGAACGCGGCGAGCGAGAGCTCGCGGGAAACCAGCTTCGCGCGGGCGTCGTGGTAGGGCGTCGTATCGGTGACCACGGCGTCCCCGACGCTCGCTAGCAGCACACCCGACTCCTCGAACGTCTCCCGCACGGCCGCGCACACCAGGGCGCGGGCGAGCGACTCGTCGCAGCCGAAGCGTTCCGCCCACCACGCCGGCTTGGGGCCCGCCCAGCTGACGGAGGTGTCGACATCGCGGGAATCCACGCCGCCACCGGGGAAGACGGTCATCCCGCCCGCGAACGGCATGCCCTTCACCCGATGCTGCAGGAAGACCTCGACGCCGTCGGCGCCGTCCCGGAGGAGGATCACGGTCGCCGCGTCCTTGGGCGTCACCGGCTCACCGTCGGCGTTGGCGCGGGTGCCCACTCCGGCCCCCACCGGGATGTCGAATGTCAGTTCTTCAGCCACCCTCGCAACCTAACATCGCAATTCGTCCTCTGGATGCGGTAGTTGCGCGTGCAACCACCGCATCCAGAGGACGAAATGCTCAAAACAGGTCAGGAAGACCAGCCGCTGCTGCGCGAAGCACCGTTCAGCCGGATCTTCGCCGCTTCGGCGCGCTCCCGTTCGGCGAGCTCGGCGTGCAGCTCACGCAGGAGCGCGCGGTCGCGCTCGCTCAGGCTGGGGTCGTCGAGGTCGAGAGCGGGCAGCTCGACGACCTCGTGCATGCTCGGCTTGCCCGTGGCGATCTCGCGGCCCTTTTCGGGGTCCTCCTTGAGCGCCTGGCGCAGCTGCGCCACTTCGGCCGGTGTCAGGTCCGCCGTGCGCTCGGCGCGGGTCTCCGCCCGCGACTTGCGCGGCGAGGCCGGCTCCGACGAAGACGAGGACGACGACGTCGCCGCGGGCGCCTGCTGCACGATTGGCACCACCGGCGCGATCGGCTCGACCGGTTCGTGGCTCCCGCTGCCGACCGGCCGAAGCCCGTGCCTGCTCGGCTGCTCCTTGACCGGCTCGGGAGCCGGGGCGGGAGCGGGCGGCGGGGTCACCGGCTCGGACCGAAAGTCACTGGAGTGGGTACTCCCGGTGACCCAGACAGGACTCGCGGCCGACGACGCGGCCTGGTGGTACGCGGACCGCGCGACGCCGGGTCCCGCGACCTCGACGACCGAACGGATCCCCGCGCGGCGAAGCGCGGTGTCCACGCGGAACGCGACGGCGGGCGGGTTGCCCTCCGGGCCGATCTCGACCAGGACCACCCGCTGCGGCAGCGCGCCGGGCACACTGCCCGCCGGCGTGTTCCGCCACACCGCGTGCACCGAGCGGACGTCCGGCAGCACCTGCAGGGTGCGGTCGAGCGCCTCGGCGAGGCCGAATTCGGGCTGGTTCTCACCGGTGAACCGGTGGGTGAGCACCGGCTCGTCCTCCTCGACGACCAGCAGGTCGTTCGCCAGGGTGGCGTCGGACCTGCTCATCTCGAGGACGAGCGCGAGTTCACGCTGTTCGGCCGAGCTCACCGGGATCTTCCCCGCGATCAAGGTGCCGGTGGTGAGCTCCACCGCTTCGTCGATGTGCGCACGCGCGATCAGCTCACGCGCTTCGGTCAAAGCACTGTCGTCGATACGACCCGCCAGGGCCAGTAACAGGTTGTGCAGGCGCAGGGGCACCGAGAACCCGTCCATGGGCGGGCCGTCGTGGACCTCCACCATTGCTCTGCTCCCTCCCGGCTCGCCTGGTGGAGCGAGCGTTAAGCGGCGACCAGCCGACTTCCCGTGTCCACCGCGCCCACACAGACCAGCTCGGAGTTGGCGAGCGCGGTGCGGTGGTAGCCGGTGAGGTCGATGCTCGGCGGGAGAACCTCGACGCCGGGCTCCTCGTCACCCAGCACGCGCAGGACGCGCTGCAGTTCGCCGGTCAGCCTCGGCAGCCCGTTCAGCGCCGTGACCAGGAGGACTCGTTTCGCCCCACCCTCGCCGACCACACCGAGGTGTCGCCAGCTTTGCCGCACTTCACCCACATCCGGCCGTCCCCGCAACGTTGCGTGGATCAATACGGACACAGAGTCGACGGAGTTCACCCATTCGGGCGCACTCTGCGTGAATGTGTACCTGGTCTCGGTGACGTCGTCTACCCCCAGGGTGGAACTCACCTGATGCCAGTCGGCTCCGTGAGGGATGAGCCCGGCGACTAGCAGGCGATACTCCGTTTGATCCAGGTCGATCCTGTGCTTAAGCAAAGACCTGGGCAGGGTCCGCGCGAGGGTGCCCATCGCGCCTTCGCCCAGCCAGTCACGGAACCGCCACAAGAGCTGGTCCGGCAGCCGTCCGGCCAGCCGGAGCAGGAGCTCGTGCGAGGACCGTTCGATGTCCGGGTCCATCACTTCACCTCCACGATCAGTTCGATCTCGACCGGCGCCCCGATCGGCAGCTCGGCGACCCCGACGGCCGAGCGGGCGTGGATACCCGCCTCGCCGAAGACCTCGCCGAGCAGCTCGGACGCGCCGTTGATCACCGCGGGCTGACCGGTGAAGCCCTCCGCTGACGCCACGAAACCGACGACCTTGACCACCCGGACGACGTTGTCGATGCCGACGACCGAATCGACCGCGGCGAGGGCGTTGAGGATCGACGTCCGCGCGTACTGCTTCGCCTCTTCGGGGCTGACCTCGGCGCCGACCTTGCCGGTCGCTTCGAGCTCACCCTTCACGAAGGGCAGTTGGCCGGCCGTGTAGACGTGCGAACCGGTGCGGACGGCCGGCACATAGGCCGCCAGCGGGGCGGCGACGGCTGGCAGCTCGATCCCGAGCTCGGCGAGTCGATCGCTCCAGGTCATGGCTTCAATCCCTCAGTTCTTCGCTCGTTTGAGGTAGGCGACGTGCTGCTCGCCGGTCGGGTTCGGGAGCACGGTGACGAGCTCCCAGCCGTCCTCTCCCCACTGGTCGAGGATCTGCTTGGTGGCGTGGATCAACAGGGGGACGGTCGCGTACTCCCACTTGGTGGCGCTCATGCCCGGGAGCGTAGCCAAACCGGCAAGCGCGCCCGACACACATGCGGAAAACCCTCTCGCGACCGGTTCGCCGAATTCCCGCCGATGTGGTTCACTTCACACCTACTCGGGAGTAGATAGGACGCCGACATGCGGACGACGAAGTCCCTCGCCGCCACCTTCCTGGCCGCGGCCCTTGCCCTGATCTGCGCTTCACCGGCGAACGCCGACGAGGAACTCCCCGTCCCGTGGACGCTGGCCGCGGCACTGCCCGCGCAAGCGGCGAATCCCGGCGGCCCGCCGCCCGGCTCGAACGACTTCGGCTGCCGTCCGAGCGACGCCCATCCGAATCCGGTGGTGCTCACCCACGGCCTCGGCGCCAACCAGACGGTGAACTGGCAGACGTTCGCCCCGCTGCTCAAGAACCAGGGGTACTGCGTCTTCTCCCTGACCTACGGGATCCCCGGGAAACCGCTGCCGGTCTACCAGCCCGGCGGTCTCCTTCCGATGGAGCAGAGCGCGAAGGAGCTTTCGGCGTTCGTCGACAAGGTGCTCGGCGCGACCGGCGCGTCCAAGGTGGACCTCCTCGGCCATTCCGAGGGAACGCTGATGCCTTCCTATTATGTGAAGTTCCTCGGCGGGGCGTCCAAAGTGGACAAGTACGTCAGCCTGACCCCGCTCTGGGACGGCACGACCTTGCTCGGCGCTTCGCATCTGTACGCGCTCGCCGCCGCGCTGGGACTCGCGCCCGGGTTCGACGGCATCCTCGATCCGGCCTGCGGCTCGTGCCGCCAGTTCCTGCGCGGCTCGGAATTCCTCACGAAGCTGCGGTCCGGCAACGGCGTCTTCCAGCCGGGCGTGACCTACACGAACATCATGACCCGCTACGACGAGGCCGTCATCCCGTACACGAGCGGGATGGGCAAGGGGCCGAACGTGAAGAACATCGTGCTTCAGGACGGCTGTGTGCTGGACCTGGCCGAGCACGCGGGCGTCGCCGCCGACAAGAACGCGGCCGGGCACGTCCTCAACGCGCTCGACCCCGCGCACGCGAAGCCGGTCCCCTGCGTGCCCGCGACCCCCATCGGGAGCTGACCAAGCGCGTGAAGGCCCCCTTCCCTCGGCTGAGCCGAGGGAAGGGGGCCTTCACGCGCGTTCGGCGGCGATACGGTGGGCCCGTGGAGACCTGGCGTGTGGTCGCGACCGTCCTGCTCGCCGCGGCCGGGCTGCCGCTGGTGCTGGTTCTCATGGCCAAGGCACGGGACCGCACGGACAGCTCGGGGACGGTCGCGATCACCGGCGCGGTGGCCTTCGTCGTCCTCCTGCTGCTCGGTGTGGTGATGCTCACGGTGCTGCCCGGCGTCCTGACCTGGAGTCTTCTGGGACTCATCGTGGCCGCGCTCGGCGTCATGATGCTGGCGAGCTGATCGCTCAATTAGGGTGGGACCGGTGAGCACATCCCTTGCCGGCTGGACCGACGAACTCGCGAGAGCCAGGCTGCATTTCGTCACCGGTAAGGGCGGGACGGGCAAGACCACGCTCGCCGCCTCCCTCGGCCTCGCGCTCGCCAAAGGCGGGCGCCGGGTGCTGCTGATCGAGGTCGAAGGCCGCCAGGGCATCGCCCAGCTCTTCGACACCGAGCCGCTGCCGTACGCCGAGCAGCGCATCGCGGCCGTTCCCGGCGGCGGCGAACTACGCGCCCTGCACATCGACGTCGAGGCCGCGCTCCTCGAATACTTCGAGATGTTCTACAACCTCGGCTTCGCGGGGCGGACGCTGCGCAGGATGGGCGCGATCGAGTTCGCGACCACGCTCGCGCCGGGGCTGCGCGACGTCCTGCTCACCGGGAAGATCAAGGAATGCGTCGGCCGCACCGAATCGGACGGCCGCCACACCTACGACGCCGTCGTCGTCGACTCGCCACCCACCGGCCGGGTCGTGAAGTTCCTCGACGTCACCAAGGCGCTGACCGATCTCGCCAAGACCGGCCCGATCCGCGGCCAGGCCGACGGCGTCGTGCGGCTGCTGCACTCCGGTGAGACCGCGGTCCACCTGGTGACGCTGCTGGAAGAGATGCCGGTGCGGGAGACCGTCGAAGCGGTCGCCGAGCTCGACGGCGCCGACCTGCGCCCCGGCGCGGTCCTGGTCAACCGGGTCCGCCCGCCGCGCCTGCCCGCCCGCTCGGTGACCGCCGCCGCGGACGGCCGCGTCGACGCCTCGCGCGTCCGCGCCGGGCTCGCGTCGGCCGGGCTGAAGCTGCCCGACAGCACCCTCGACGCGCTGGTCGAGGAGACCGTCGAGCACGCCGTGCGGGTCGCGGCCGAACAACGCGCCCGCGAGCAACTGGCCGAAGCGGACTTGCCCGGCCTCGAACTGCCGGATCTGACCGACGGCGTCGACGTCGCGGCGCTCTACGACCTCGCCGAAGCGCTGACCGAGCAGGGGGTGCGCTGATGTCGGACATCCTGGAGGTCGACAAGCTGATCGACGATCCGGAAAGCCGGGTCATCGTGTGCTGCGGGTCCGGCGGGGTCGGCAAGACGACCACCGCGGCGGCGCTGGCGTTGCGCGCGGCCGAACGCGGGCGGCAGACGGTGGTGCTCACCATCGACCCGGCCCGGCGGCTGGCGCAGGCGCTCGGCCTGCGCGAACTGGGCAATCACCCGAAGCAGGTGCAGGTCGAAGGCTTCGAGCCCAAGGGCGAACTCTGGGCGATGATGCTCGACATGCGCCGCACCTTCGACGACATGGTACGCGTGCACGCCGGCCCGGAACGCGCCGAGCAGCTGCTCCAGAACCCCTTCTACCAGACCATTTCCACGTCGTTCTCCGGAACGCAGGAGTACATGGCGATGGAGAAGCTGGGGCAGCTCGCGGCCACCGACGAATGGGATCTGATCGTCGTCGACACGCCGCCGAGCCGGTCCGCGCTGGACTTCCTCGACGCGCCGACGCGGCTTTCCAGCGCGCTCGACGGCCGGATGATCCGGCTGCTCACCGGCCCGGCCAAGGCGGGCGGCTGGGGTTTGCGCAAGGTCGTCAACGCCGGGTTCTCGATGTTCGCGAAGGCGGTCTCGACGATCATCGGTGGCCAGCTGCTGACCGACGCTTCGGCGTTCATGCAGGCCTTCGACAGCATGTTCGGCGGCTTCCGCGAACGCGCGCGCAAGACCTCCGAGCTGCTGCGGTCCGGCGGTACGTCGTTCCTGGTGGTGGCCGCGCCGGAGCCGGACGCGCTGCGCGAGGCGTCCTACTTCGTGGAGCGGCTCTCGGAGGAGAGCATGCCGCTGGCCGGGCTGGTCGCGAACCGGACGCATCCGGTGCTGGCGCCGTTGTCCAGCGCCGAAGCCATCGCGGCCGCCGAGCAGCTCGCGAAGGGCGAGGCCGGCGCTCCGCTGGCCGAAGCGGTCCTTCGCCTGCACGCGGACCGGGTCGCGCTGGCCGATCGAGAGACGCGGCTGCTCGCCAGGTTCACGCGGGCGCATCCCGAGGTCCCGCTGGTGCGGGTGCCCGCGCTCCCCAGTGACGTGCACGATCTCGAAGGCCTGCGCGACATCGGGACCAGGCTCGCCACCCAGTCCTGAATCTCCGTGAAGGACCCCTTCCCTACCTTGGACTCAGGGAAGGGGCCTTTCACGAAACCATGATCACGAGACTCGGACGCGGACGTCTTCCTCTTCGTCGATCCCGGTGAAACTGCGCTTCGCCGCTTCTAGCAGGTCCGCCCAGCTGGAAACGTCCGGCCGCCGCCGCAGCAGCGCCCGCCGTTCCCGTTCGGTCATACCTCCCCAGATGCCGAAGTTGATCCGGCCATCGAGCGCTTCGGCGAGGCACTCCGTCCTGACCGGGCAACCGAGGCAGACCGCCTTGGCCCGGTTCTGTTCCGCCCCCCGGACGAACAAACCGTCCGGATCGGTGTCGCGGCACGACGCATTGACTCGCCAGCTCGACTGGTTGGTTTCCATACCCCCAGCTCCCTACCCTGGTGTTCGACACACCACGGGAGGACGAAAAGCCTGCGCTCCTGCCCCCATGAGCGTGTCTCCCTGTGTGCTCACGTCGGTTGAGCCGGCACCTCCCCGGTGCCGGTGCCTCCGTTCGGCCGAATGCGACTGCCGCTCGCACTCACCCGTCTGTCGGCTTTTTCATACGTGAGACGTTGACGGACTGTAGGGGCCCTCGGTTCCCCCCGCCAAGCCCTAGAATGCCTGCCGTTACCTAACGTCACCTCATGGGGTCGATTTCGTGACCGAACACCCACTTACAGCGAGGTGACGTCACGGTGGGCTAACGGGATCCGCGTACCCTGGTCCGCGTGCGCAAAACAGACGGTCTGCTGAAGCTCATTGGCCTGTGTGTGCTCGCGGGGGTGCTGGTCGCGGGGATGTTGTTCCCGGTGGCGGGTGCCGCGGGGGTGCTGTCGAACCAGGCGAGCGAGACCGTCGACAAGACATCTTCGGATCTGGCGGACATCCCGCCGCCCTTGGTGACGACGATCACCGACAACACCGGCAAGCAGATCGCGACGCTCTACAAGCAGTACCGCATCCCCACTAGCGAGACGCAGATCAACGACGCCATGAAGTGGGCGCTGATCTCGGTCGAGGACAAGCGCTTCTACGAGCACAACGGGGTGGACTGGAAAGGCACGCTGCGCGCCGCGGTCAGCAACAGCACCGGCGGGGACACGCAGGGCGCGTCGACGCTGACCCAGCAGTACGTCAAGAACTATCTGATCAACGTCGTCTACCGGGACGACAAGCCGGGGCAGAAGCGCGCACAGGAGCAGTCGGTCGCCCGGAAGCTGAAGGAAGCCCGGATCGCGATCCAGCTCGAAACCAAGCTGAACAAGATGCAGATCCTGACCGGCTACCTGAACGTGGTCGAGTTCTCGCGCGAGATCTACGGCGTCGGCGCGGCCGCGAACGCGTACTTCAACACGCCCGTCGAGAAGCTCACCGTGCCGCAGGCGGCGCTGCTGGCCGGTCTGGTGAACAACCCGATCGTCAACGACCCGTGGAAGAACCCCGCGAAGGCGACCGAGCGCCGCAACCTGGTGCTGGACCGCATGGTCGACAACCAGAAGCTCGCGAAGGTGGACGCGGAACGCTTCAAGGCCGAGCCGCTCGGCGTCGTCGAAGGCGGCCCGCAGAAGCCCGCGTCGAACTGCACCGGAGCCGGTCCGGAGAACGGTTTCTTCTGCCAGTACGTCGAGGACTATCTCCTCAAGTCGGGGATGACCAAGGACGACCTCTACACCGGCGGCTACAAGATCAAGACCACTTTGGACGAACGGGCGAACCACGAAGCCAAGATGTCGGCTGAAGCCCAGGTCAAGAAGACCCAGGACAACGTCGCGAACACGCTTTCGCTGGTGAAGCCGGGCAAGCAACGGCACGAAGTCGTTGCGCTGGCGGCGAACCGTGACTACGGGCTCCACGAAGACCAGGGACAGACGACCTTCGCGTTGCCTTCCGGCGTCTACAACACCGGTGGTGCCGGGTCGGCGTACAAGGTCTTCACCGCCGCCGCGGCGCTGGAAGCGGGCGTGGCAGGGATCAACTCCCCCTTGCCGGTGCCCGACTTCTACACCTCGCACGTGTTCGCGGGTGGTGGCCCCAAGTGTGCCCCGACCGGGCCGCCCTTGCGCTCCCGCTGGTACTGCCTCGGCAACGCGGGTGACTACAACCCGGCAGGCGGGACCATGTCGTTGCAGCAGGCGCTGGCGACTTCGCCGAACACGGCGTTCGTGGCCCTCGAAGAGAAGGTCGGGAGCACGGGGCCGATCGTCGAGATGGCGCGCAAACTCGGTATGCGCGACACCATGGCCAGCAACCTCGGCGGTGGCGCCGTGGATCCGAAGTCCGACAACCCCGGCGCCAACACCAGTCAGCAGCAGGCCTTCGGCCCGAGGCCCGGCTGGGCCGGAAACGCGTCGTTCACGCTCGGCCCGGCTCCGTTGAGCGGTCTGGAGCTGGCGAACGTCGGCGCCACGATCATGAGCGGTGGCGTCTGGTGCCCGCCGACCCCGCTGTCCGGCGTCACCGACCGGGACGGAAAGCCGGTGCCCGTCAAGGAAGCCGCCTGCGAGCAGGTGGTCCCCGAAGGCCTCGCGAACACCCTCGCGGTCGGCATGAGCAGGGACAGCCAGCCCGGCGGCACGTCGTTCGGCGCCGCGAACGGTGCACGGTGGAACCGGCCGGTGATGGGTAAGACCGGGACCACCCAGAGCAACGGCTCGGGAACCTACCTCGGGGCCACCCCGCAGCTCGCGGGCGCGGCGATGGTGTTCCGTCCGAAGGGTGGAAACGGCGGCCTGTGCTACCTCGGCCCGGGTAACGTGACCACTCGCGGCTGCGAAAACATGTTCGGCGGGAAGACGCCGGCGCAGACCTGGTTCGGGGCGATGTCGAAGATCCTCGAAGGCCAGGAACCGCTGCCGTTGCCGCAGCCGGACCCGAAGTACATGGGCGGCGGACGCTGACCACGTTCACCAGCGCAAATCACGATGAGTCACGCTCTTCTAACTTTGAGTGAGCGCCTGGCGGCCTAACGGGGAACAGCGGTCGACGGGACCGTGCCGGTCGATCGCGACACTCCGCGCCGACCACGGAAAGTGAAGAAAAGAGGCCATTCCAGCGATTTACCGAGATCGCCGGAATGGGGGCGAACGATCACCACCGGAGAGCACGTAAACTGGACATTGTGAGCACGCTCAGTAACGAAAGCACTTCGGGGGCGACGGTACGGCGCTTGGCCGTGGGAACCGCCGCCCTGGGAGCCGCGACCCTCGGTTACGCGGTCGGTATCGAAAGGCGCCGGTGGACGCTTCGCACCGCGGAGCTCCCGGTCCTCGCGGCAGGGGCGAAGCCCTTCACGATCCTCCACATCTCGGACCTGCACATGCTGCCCGGTCACGTGAGCAAGCAACGCTGGGTAGCGGCGCTCGACGAACTCGAACCGGACCTGGTCGTCAACACCGGTGACAACCTGTCACATCATCAGGCCGTCCCCTCGGTGCTGCGCGCACTCGGCCCCCTGCTCGACCGGCCCGGCGTGTTCATCTTCGGCAGCAACGACTACTACGCGCCGAAGCCGAAGAACCCCGCGCGCTACCTCATGCCGAAGGGCAAGAAGAAGCGCATCCACGGCGAGCACCTGCCGTGGCGCGACCTCCGCGCGGCCTTCGTCGAGCACGGCTGGCACGACCTCACGCACGTCCGCCGCACCATCGAGGTCGCCGACCAATACGTGTTCACCGCCGGCGTCGACGACGCGCACCTCCACCGCGACCGCTACGCCGACATCGCCGGCCCGGTGGACACCGCGGCCGCCGTCCGCATCGGCGTCACGCACTCGCCGGAGCCCCGCGTGCTCGACGAGTTCGCCGGCGACGGTTACGACCTCGTCCTCGCGGGGCACACCCACGGCGGGCAACTCCGCGTCCCCGGCTACGGCGCGCTCGTCACCAACTGCGAACTCGACCGCACCCGCGCCCGCGGCGCGTCCCGCTGGGGCGCCCAGATGTGGCTGCACGTCTCCGCCGGACTGGGCACTTCGCCGTACGCTCCCGTCCGCTTCGCGTGCCCGCCCGAGGCGAGCCTGCTGACCCTCGTCCCACGGGGTACGACCAGCGACGATCGCCGGAACGCGGCCCCCCGCAAAGCCCGGAACACCGTCCGCTAGACTTCTCCACGACCCGTTAAGCAG
The DNA here is from genome assembly GCF_055561455.1 of Amycolatopsis sp. PSD-21. Taxonomy (NCBI): domain Bacteria; kingdom Bacillati; phylum Actinomycetota; class Actinomycetes; order Pseudonocardiales; family Pseudonocardiaceae; genus Amycolatopsis; species Amycolatopsis sp. PSD-21. Next base: position 8,949,602 of record NZ_CM145712.1, read on the forward strand.
TACCCCGGGGTGTGGCGCAGCTTGGTAGCGTGCCTCGTTCGGGTCGAGGAGGTCGTGGGTTCGAATCCCGCCACCCCGACGTTGAATCGAAAGAGCCTTGCTCGCTTTGGCGAGCAAGGCTCTTTCGCGTTATGGGCCTTGGGGCCCGTCTCTGCGTGTCCTGGAGCGCCATCGCGGAACTCTTGCCGTTGCGTGTCGCCAGCCCCGGCCAGCCCAGCCCATCGGCCACCAAGCCACCGGGCAGCCCCCGCCACTCCCAGGGGGGCGACCCCGGGTCCAGCGTATCGCTGAGGGGCGTCGGGGCCGGGCGAAAGCGGGGGTGGTGGGGGTGGTTGTCCACAACGGCGGGGTGGGTGTGGACAACCGCAGGGGCGGCGGCATCGGGGGTCCCAATGTCGCATTGGGGACACTGAGCGTCTCCAATGCGACATTGGGGACACCGGCAGAAGGGCGCAAGCAACCGGAGAGTGAGCGGCGGAGGAGGCGAAGCAACCGGACAGCGAGCAGCGGCAGAGCCGAAGCGCGCGGCGGAGGAGCCGAAGCAACCCGAGAAGCCGAAGCGAGCGCCTCAGCGGGTCGCGAGCAGCTCGGTCCAGCACTGCGCGAAATCCCCGTCCCCCGAGCGCGCCCACGACCAGGCCGAGCGGGCGGCCGAAGCGAGCTGGTCGCGGTCCGGGGTCGTCGCGGTTTCCAGCGCCGTCACCAGACGCGCCTCGACGGACGTCGCCAGCGCCCGGTACGTCATATCCGTGCGGTAGCGGATTTTCGTTCGCACGTCGGTGAAACCGGCGGCCGTGACCGCGGCGGGCAGCGAGCGTCCGGCGAACGGGTCGCCGCCCGCGCGGCGCCACAGCAGATAGTGACCGCGGAGGGCGGCGTCGACGTTCGCCGTCTTCGGCCGCAGCCGCGCCCGGCTCCAGTCCGATGTGGACAGTGCGAGGGTGCCGCCCGGTTTGAGGATCCGCCGGAGCTCCGCCAGCGCGGCGCCCGGTTCCTTCAGGTGCTCGAAGACGGCGTGCGCGAAGACCACGTCCACCGACGCTTCGACGAACGGCAGCGCGCACGCCTCCGCCACCAGAAAGTCCACTGTGGACTTTCTGTACCCGTCGTCGATACCCAGGGTGATCGAACCCGGCCCGCAGCCGACGTCGACGCACCCCATCCCCGGCCCGAACAGCGGTTGCGCGAACACGGCCCGCTCGACCGCCTGACGCGCGAACCGCGCGGACACCGCAGCGCGCGGCGCGTTTCCCTCCAGCACCCCGCACACAGTACGGCTCCGGGGTGGCAGGATCGAGGGGTGAGCACGCAGCCAGGCAATGAATATCCGACCGCGGTGGTCCCGGACCGCCTGTTCGACGACGCCGAAGCCGAAGCCAGGTGGCGGGCCCGCTTCCGCGCGCCGCGCATCTCGGTGCCCGAATGGGCCATCGACGCCCCGGACGCCAACGTCTACGTCTCCAACGCCAGCGGCGTGTGGGAGGTCTACTCCTGGGACCGGTCGACCGGCGAGCACCGCCGCGTCACCGATCGGCCCAACGGCACGATGCACGCGACCCCGTCCCCCGACGGCCGCTGGATCTGGTGGTTCAACGACACCGACGGCGACGAATTCGGCTCCTGGGTCCGCGAACCGTTCGCGCCGGGGGCCGCCGCTGAGCGCGCGGTGCCGGACGTCCACGACGGCTACCCCGCCGGGCTCGAGATCGGCACCAAGCTGGTCGCCGTCGGCGTCTCGACCGACGACGGAAGCGAACTTTTCGCCCATATCGACGGCGAAACCACCTCCTTTTATAAACACGAGGACGACGCCGGGATCGCCTCGCTGTCCCGCGACGAGTCGCTGCTCGTGATCTCCCACTCCGAGCACGGTGATTCACGACACCCCGCGCTTCGCGTCCTGTCGACCGACGGGTTCACGACGGTCGCCGACAAATGGGACGGCGAGGGCAAGGGGCTCGGCGCACTGGAGTTCTCCCCGGTCGAGGGCGATCAGCGGTTGCTGGTGCTGCACGAGCGGCGCGGTCGCGAAGAACTGCTGATCTGGGACACCGCCGCGGACACCGAGCAGGAGATCGAACTGGACCTGCCCGGCGAGGTGGTCGCCGGCTGGTACCAGGACGCGCGGGCGCTGCTGGTGGTCCACTTCCACCAAGGCCGCAGTTCCCTGCACCGCTACGACCTCGCCAGTGGCGAGTTGTCCTCTTTGGACACCCCGCCCGGCCGGATCGGCGGCGCGGGAGTGCGGCCCGACGGCACCGTCGAGTACTCGTGGTCCAGTGCCGCGCAGCCGACGGCCGTGCGCGCGCGGACGGCGGACGGCGAAGACTCGGTGCTCCTCGAACCGCCGGGTGAGCGGGCCCCGGAATCCGTGCCGGTCACCGACGCGTTCGTCGACGGGATCGGCGGGCAGATCCACGCGCTCGTCTCACGTCCGGCAGACGCGCCGGACGGTCCGCTGCCCACGGTCTTCTCCTTGCACGGCGGTCCGCATTCGGCCGACGAGGACCGCTTCTCCGCGTACCGGGCCGTGTGGCTCGACGCGGGATTCGCCGTCGTCGAGGTCAACTACCGCGGTTCGACCGGCTACGGCTCGGCCTGGCGGGACGCCATCGAAGGCCGTCCAGGCCTGACCGAACTCGAGGACGTCGCCGCCGTGCACGACTGGGCGGTCCAAAGTGGACTCTCGGACCCGGAGAAGTGCGTGGTGAACGGCGCTTCGTGGGGCGGGTACCTGAGCCTGCTGGCGCTGGGCACCCAGCCGTCGCGCTGGGCGGCGGGGATCGCCGGAGTGCCCGTCGCGGACTACGTCGCCGCGTACGAGGACGAGATGGAGCAGCTCCGCTCGTTCGACAGGGCGCTGTTCGGCGGTTCGCCGGAGACGGTTCCGGCGGTGTACCGGGAATGCTCGCCGATCACCTACGTCGAAGCCGTGACGGCGCCGGTGCTGGTGCTCGCCGGGGACAACGACCCGCGCTGCCCGATCCGGCAGGTGGAGAACTACCTCGACAGGCTCGCGAAGCGGGAGATCCCGTTCGAGTTCTACCGGTTCGACGCGGGCCACGGGTCGCTGGTGATCGCCGAGACGATCAAGCAGACCGCGATCGAGGTGTTCTTCGCGCAGCGGGCGGTCGGGCTTCGCTGACCCCGGCGAGGGGTCAGCGCTCGGAGAAGAGAGTCCCGCCGGACGCCCAGTGTTCGGCGGGAATCTCGTTGATCGTCACCCAGACGCCTTCGGCTTTGCCGCCGCAGGTGCGGACGAAGGCGTCGGTCACCTCGCGGACGAGGGCCTGCTTCTGTTCGGCCGTGCGGCCGGGGAACATCGAAACACTGATCATCGGCATGGCCGGAACTCTAAAGCCCGCGGTCGTGCTTCCGGAGCCTGTCCACCGCGTAGGCGTCACCCTCGAAGGTGAGCCGGGCGGCGTCGCGGCCGAAGACGAACAGCAGCAGCTCGATCGGCGCCCCGATCACGGTCACTGTGTCCGGGCCTTCCTTCACCCGCGCTTCGCGGCCTTCGGGGGTCTTCAAGATCACGCCGACCGGTGATTTCCGCAGGTTCAGCTTGGAGGCCTGCTTGGCCGACTTCCACGCCGCCGCGTCCCGCGCGGAATCGGCCGGACGCGGCTCCCAGCCCGGCTGTCCTCGGCGGACGTCTTCGTGGTGGATCAGGAACTCCGCGCTGTTCGCCAGCTCGTCGAGCGCGCCGATCGACGTCGGCCAGAACCAGGCGGGGCCGGAGCGGACCTTGCCGACGACCTCGGACCACGGCCGCGCGGCGTAGGAATCCTGCACGCGCTGCGTGTACGAAGCCAGCGCCGGGACCAGGATGCCGGGCGCCGCGTCGGGCCGCCGCTCGCGGACCAGCAGGTGCGCCGCGAGATCCCGCGTCTTCCAGCCCGCGCACAGGGTCGGCGCGTCCGGGCCGACCTCTTCGAAAAGCTCGCTCAACGCACGACGTTCGTCTCCGGCGACTCCCATACCCCACGACGTTACGCGCCGGTAGGGCGCGGGGAAATCCGGCGTGACGCAGGGCACCCGGCTCAGTGATGGAACGCGGTCCGCTGTCGCGGGCCGTGTTCGAGCTCGGGCAGCAGGCGCCGGAGGTCGGCGAGCAGCAGGTCGGCGAGGTCGTGCGTGAAACCGTTGCGCACCACGATCCTCAGCACCGCGAGATCGGTCCGGTGCTCCGGGAACGTGTACGCCGGGACGAGCCAGCCACGCTCGCGAAGCCGCCGTGACACGTCGAAGACGTCGAAGCCTTCGACGTCCGCCTTCGTCGTGAAGGCGAACACGGGCAGCTGATCGCCACGCGTCAGCAGTTCGAACGGGCCGAGTTCGGCGATCCCGTCCGCCAGCTGGGTCGCGACGTCACGCGAAGCCTGTTGCACCGCACGGAAACCTTCGCGGCCGAGCCGGACGAACGTGTAGTACTGCGCGGCCACCTCGGCGCCGGGGCGGGAGAAGTTCAGCGCGAAAGTCGGCATGTCGCCACCGAGATAGTTGACGTTGAAGACGAGCTCCTCCGGCAGCGCCTCCTTGTCGCGCCACACCACCCAGCCGACACCGGGGTAGACCAGCCCGTACTTGTGCCCGGAGGTGTTGATCGACGCCACCCGCTGCAGGCGGAAGTCCCAGCTCAGGTCGGGGTCGAGGAACGGCGCGATCATCGCGCCCGAAGCGCCGTCGACGTGCACCGGGATGTCCCAGCCGGAGCGTTCCTGCAAGCCGTCGAGCGCGGCCGCGATCTCGGCGACCGGCTCGTAACTGCCGTCGAAGGTGGAGCCGAGGATGGCGACGACGCCGATCGTGTTCTCGTCGCAGCGGGCGATCGCCTCGTCGGCGGTGAGATGGAACCGGTCGCCGTCCATCGGCACCAGCCGCGGCTCGACCTCCCAGTATTCGCAGAACTTCTCCCAGCAGACCTGGACGTTCGCGCCCATCACCAGATTCGGTTTCCCGGTGCGGCCCAGTTTCGACCAGCGGCGTTTCAGCGCCATCCCGGCGAGCATGCAGGCTTCCGACGAACCGGTGGTGGAGCAGCCCATGATCGCCGTGGGATCGGGCGCGTGCCACAGATCGGCGAGGATGTTCACGCAGCGCCGCTCGAGTTCCGCGGTCTGCGGGTACTCGTCCTTGTCGATCATGTTCTTGTCGACGCATTCGGCCATCAGCTCGCGGGCCTCCGGCTCCATCCACGTGGTGACGAACGTGGCCAGATTGAGCCGGGCGTTGCCGTCGAGCATCAGCTCGTCGCGCACCAGCTGGAGCGCGGTGCCGGGCGGGAGCGGGTCTTCGGCGAGGCTGTCGTGCGGGAGGCGGATGGTCGCGGCGAGCGCGGGATACGCGCCGGCGTACAGCGGGTTGGCTCCGGTCTTGCGCTCCGGATCGGGAGCGGATCCCTTGTGCAGCACCATGAGTCGAACGGTAGCGGCTCGTGAGTGGTAAGGACGGTCAGAACCGTCCTTACCACTCACGAGGGGTGGGGGTCAGGCCTGCTGCGCCTGCCACATCCAGTGCGCCTTTTCGAGCTCCTGGGTGATCTCGATGAGGAGGTCCTGGGTGACCAGGTCGCTCTTGTCGGTCTCGTCGATGCGCTTGCGCAACCGCTCGATCAGCGCCGCGAGGATGTCGACGATCGCGGCGACCGTGGACTCGACGGACTGCCAGTTGTCGGGATAGTCCGGCAGGCCGGAGCTCTCGACGACGGCCTTCGCCTGGCCGTTCGGCGAGATCCCGATCGCGTTGGCGCGTTCGGCGACCTCGTCGACGTACTGGCGCGCGGTGGCGACCAGCTCGTCGAGCTGCAGGTGCGCGCTGCGGAAGTTGGCGCCGACGACGTTCCAGTGGGCCTGCTTCGCGATCAGCGACAGGTCCACCAGATCGACCAGCGTGGCCTGCAAGGCGTTACCGGTGATCTCCTTGTCGGCTTCGCTCAGCGGACTCTTGATCGGAGACTTGCCCATGTTCGGTCTTCCTTTCAGAAACTGCCGGTTCGGGAATGGACCTGCCGCGGCCGGGGTCAGACCGTCGCGGACAGTGCGACCTCGATGTTGCCGCGGGTCGCGTTCGAGTAGGGGCACACCTGGTGCGCCTGCTCGACGAGCTGATCGGCCTGCGCCTGCTCCAGGCCGGGCAGCGAAACCTTGAGCGCCACGCCGAGACCGAAGCCCTCGCCTTGCTTGAGCACGCTGACCTCGGCGGTCACGGTGGAGCCGTCCAGCGTCACCTTCGCCTGGCGCGCGACGAGCTGCAACGCGGAGTGGAAACAGGCGGAATAGCCGGCGGCGAAGAGCTGCTCGGGGTTCGTCTTGTCCCCGCCCGGGCCGCCCATCTCCTTCGGGATCGCCAGCGACTCGTCGATGACGCCGTCAGAGGACGTGACCTCACCGTTGCGGCCGTCGCCGCGAGCGGTGGCCACAGCGGTGTACAGAGCCTCAGCCATTCTTCGCCTACCTCCTGGTCTCAAGACACGCCCCGTTGAGCGTCTCTTCGGTGTCAACGTCCCGCAACCGCGAAACCTTGCCACCCCATGGCAGGCATCACGTCCGGGAACTACCCGGACGGAGACCGGAGCAAACGGCTAGTGACCGGCGCGACTCAGCGCGAACTCGGCGACCTGGGTTCCGATCAGGCGGAGCGTGCGGACGCTCTTCTCGTCCGAGGCGCCGCCGGCTTCGTCGAACTTGGTCTCCGCGGTGTTGATCGAACCACCCAAAGGGGTGGCCCAGCCGCGCAGCGCGTGCGTGATCGTGCGCAACTGCTCCAGTGTGGTCACCGCGGCCTGCCAGCCGTACGCGACGGCGGCGAGGCCGACCGCGCGGCCGTCGAGATACGGGCGGGCGTCGTCGCGCAGGTCTTCTACGTAGTCCAAGGCGTTCTTGACCAGTCCGGACAGCGCGCCGTGGTAGCCGGGCGAGACGACGACGATCCCGTCGGCGCGGCGGATCGCTTCGACCAGCCGGGTGGCGCGCTCGTGCCGCTCCGCCAACGCGGTGTCGTAGAACGGCAGCACCAGATCGGGCCCGGAGATCAGCTCGGTGGTGACTCCGGCTTCGGCCGCGGCGCCGAGCGCGATACGCAGCGCGCGCTCGGATTGCGAGCCCTCCCGGAGGGAGCCGCCGATACCGAGGACATGCACCGCGTTCGTCGAAGTCACGCTTTCGAGGCTAACCCCTCTACTTAAGTGGAGGACCAGGATCTGGAACGGAGGCCTGCGTCACACCCGTTCGCCGCAAGGCCCGCTTTCCCCGCTGGACGGCTTACCTACTCGAAAGTAACCTGACGGGAAGCCCTCAGGAGGAAGCATGGCGATACCGCTCCAGATCCGTGCCGAGGCCGCGTTTTCGCAGCTGGCGTTCTGGCTCCCGAAGCCGGTCAGACGGGCCATCGCCGGACCACCCCTCCGCCTGGACGGACAGGAACTCGCGCTGGACGCCCAGCTCCTGCTCCGCCTGCAGAAGCTGGCGAAGGCGTCGCTGGTACGGGGGACCGTCGAAGAGTCGCGCACCATGCTCCTGGCGAGCAGGCATCTGGTCAGCGGGCCGACGATCGAACCGGTCGCCACCAGGGAGCTGCTCATCCCCACGGGTGACGGCGACGTTCCCGCCACGCTCTACACCCCAGCCGGGCTGCCGGATCCGTCCGGGCTGCTGGTGTTCTTCCACGGCGGCGGCTGGGTGGTCGGCAGCCGCGTCTCCCACGACAACACCGTCCGCTACCTGGCGAAACAGGCGGGCGTGCGGGTTCTTTCGGTGGAATACCGGCTCGCCCCGGAGACGCGGTTCCCCGGCGCCACCGAAGACGCGATCGCGGCGTTCGAGTACGCCTTCGCGAAAGCGCGGGACCTGGGCGCCGACCCGGCACGCATCGCCGTCGGCGGCGACAGCGCGGGAGGGAACCTCGCCGCGGTGACGGCGCAGCAGGCGGTGAAACGCGGCGGCGGGGTTCCGGCGTTCCAGCTGCTGTTCTACCCGGCGACGGATTTCACCGTGCGCCGCCGCTCCCGGGAATTGTTCGCCGAGGACCTGTTCCTCACCGATTCGGATATGACCTGGTTCGAAGGACATTACGTGCCGAAGGGCACCGATCTGTACAACCCGAAACTGTCGCCGCTGCACGGTGACGTTTCCGGATTGCCGCCCGCGTATATCGCGACGGCGGGTTTCGATCCGCTGCGCGACGAGGGCGAGGCTTACGCGGAGAAATTGCGGAAGGCCGGGGTCCCGGTGGCGCTCAGCCGCCAGCCGGACCTGATCCACGGGTACATCAACTTCCTCGGCGTCGGACGGCGGTTCCGCGAGGCGACGGCCGAAGCGGCGGGAGCCCTGCGGCTGGGGCTCGCGCCGAAGTGAAAGCCAGAGCCCGAGTGAGGAGAAATGTCCCCACTCGGGCTCCGGCCCCCATATCGTGGCCCGCCGCCCTGCACGGCGGAACCTGACGACTCCCTCGGTCTCCTAGGGCGTGGGAAGCGGTACGGGCGGGGTCGGCAGCGGCGGGACAGGGAGTCCGCCGAGCAGGCCCGCGAGAATGCCGGTCACGGCCGTGAGCAGGGCTTTCACCAGGTCACTGACGATCTTCAGCGGTCCGGGAAGGTCCGGGAGCGAGGGGATCGGCACCGGCAGCGGCGGCAGCTGACGCGCCTTCGCCGTCGGGTCGGCCAGCAGCCTGCTGGACTCGACGGAGCGGCCCTGGGCCAGGTCGCCGAGCTTCTGGGTTTCGGTCTGGATCTGATAGCGCTTGCCCGCGGCGATGTCACCGAGGACGGGGCTGAGCTTGTCCAAGTCCGCCCGCGTCTTGGCGACGTCGCCGGCGTAGGCCACCTTGGTGAGGCCGTCTCGCATCTGCAGCACCTGCGCGGCGAGCGCCTGTGTGTTGGACGAGCCCTTCCCACCATCGGTGCTAGCCGTTGCGGCGCCGGCCGAGGCCACCGCCAACAGACTGCCTGCGGCGACCGCGGCAATCGTCCGGGCAATGTTGCCTTTCATTCCCTTACCTCCTGGCCTCTGGGACCTGACGAGGTAAATCGATACCCGCCGTATCGGCCGAACACCACCCGATCACCGGTTGGAACACTTTTCTAACCCTTACGTGCCGGATTCAATCCAGGGGAAGACCCCCGCAATTGATTAACGGCGAAATCTTGCGCCTCCCCCTGAAGATCATCCTTTTCCCGCCGTTTTATGACCACCTGTGACCGACCGACACGGTGGTGCGGCTCGTTCACCCACAGCGGTGTAAACGGTGATCGTTTGGCTTCATCACTCCGTCGGACAGGCGTGTCGCGCTGCTCCACTCGGGGTGTCCCCCACGCACGCCACGCCCTCTTCTGGTTTCACATGCGAGTGGGGACATGGGAACGCCCCCGGTGCGGGCACCGGGGGCGTTCCGTGGTGGGAGCAGCCTCTCGCAAGAGGTCCTTTACTCGCGGAAAGCGTCCGCGACCTTGTCGCCGAGGTCCTTGTCGACGTTGCGCCAGTACTCGAAGACCCGCTCGAGCACCGGGCGCGAGACGTCGTTCGAGGCGTGGCCGATGATGTTGCTCGCGAGCCGCTCGCGCTGCGCGTCGTCCATCACGTCGCGGACGAGCGTGCCCGGCTGGCCGAAGTCGTCGTCCTCGGCGTGGAGCTTGTACGCCGACCGGATGACCTCGTCCTCGACGCCGTAGCCCGAAGCGGCCTCGGCGGCGATCTCCGCGTTCGCGTGCGGGCCGCCGTAGGAGTTCGGCGCGTACACCGGGTCGCCCGGGTTGTTGTAGCGCATCGCGCCGTCACGCGAGTAGCTGTTCACCGGGGACTTCGGCGCGTTGACGGGCAGCTGCGTGTAGTTCGCGCCGATCCGGTAACGGTGGGCGTCCGGGTAGGCGAACAGGCGGCCCTGCAGCATCTTGTCCGGCGACGGGCCGATACCCGGCACCAGGTTGGACGGCTCGAACGCGGCCTGCTCGATCTCGGCGAAGTAGTTCGCCGGATTGCGGTCGAGCACCCAGCGGCCGACCTTGATCAGCGGGTAGTCGCCCTTCGGCCACACCTTGGTCAGGTCGAACGGGTTGAAGCGGTAGTCCGCGGCCTCGGCGTAGGGCATCACCTGGACGTACAGCGTCCAGCTGGGGTGGTTGCCCTGCTTGATGTTCTTGAACAGGTCGCGGATGTAGTAATCCGAGTCCTCGCCGGCGATCCGGTCCGCGTCGGCCTGCGTGAGGTAGCCGATGCCCTGGTCGGTCTTGAAGTGGTACTTGACCCAGAACTTCTCGCCGCCCGCGTTCTCCCACAGGTAGGTGTGCGAGCCGAAGCCGTCCATCTCCCGCCAGTTCGACGGGATGCCGCGGTCGCCCATCAGCCAGGTGACCTGGTGCGCGGACTCGGGCCGCAGCGTCCAGAAGTCCCACTGGATGTCGTGGTCGCGCAGGTGGTTGTCGGCGCGGCGCTTCTGCGAGTGGATGAAGTCGGGGAACTTGATCGGGTCGCGGATGAAGAACACCGGGGTGTTGTTGCCGACGAGGTCGTAGTTGCCCTCGGAGGTGTAGAACTTCACCGCGAAGCCGCGCGGGTCGCGCCACGTGTCGGGCGAGCCGTTCTCCCCGGCGACCGACGAGAACCTGGCCAGGCTTTCGGTGCGCACGCCCGGCTGGAACAGCGCGGCCTTCGTGAACTGACTGACGTCCTCGGTGACTTCGAGGAAGCCGTGCGCGCCGCCGCCCTTGGCGTGGACGACCCGTTCGGGTACCCGCTCACGGTTGAACTGGGCGTTCTTCTCGATCAGGTAGTGGTCCTGGAGCAGGATCGGGCCGTTGGCACCCGCTGTCAGGGAGTCGTTGTCGCTCGCGACGGGGATGCCCACGTTGTTCGTGGTCGGCAGGGTCACGCCGGTGCCTCCTGGTTCGTGGTGGTGAGCGGTCAGTCCTCCCCACCCTCTCGCCTAATCTGGAATCAGTCAAGAAAACACCCCGGTCCGGGTGACCCGGACCTCGCGAAAAAAACTTGCACGTGCGTACCAAGTTACGTTCTCATCGGACGCATGGCCCTCGCTCCGTATCGTCGCGTGTTAGCCGTGCCCGGAGTTCCCAGCTCGATGCTGCTGATGTTCCTCGCCCGGCTCCCGATGACGGCCATGGGCGTGACGATGACGCTGTACGTGGTCAACGATCTCGGCCGTGGCTACGGCGCGGCCGGGCTGATCGGCGCCGCCACGACGCTCGGCAGCGCGATCGGGGCCCCGCTCGTCGGCCGGTACGTCGACCGCTACGGGCTGCGGCCGGTGGTCGCGATCTGCGGGCTGGCCTCGTCGACGTTCTGGATCAGTGCGCCGCATCTGCCGTATCAGGTGCTGCTCGCGGTCGCGCTCCCCGCCGGCGTGCTTTCGGTGCCCGCCGGGACGCTCGCGCGGCTGGTGCTCACCGCGCTCGTGCCGCTCGAACAACGGCGGGCCGCCTACTCGCTGGACACGATCCTGGTGGAGGCGTCGTTCATGATCGGGCCGTCGGCCGGGATCATGGCGATCACGCAGCTGCCCGCGGTGTACGCGCTCACCGGGATCGGGGTCTGCTTCGCGCTTTCGGCGACGCTGATCTACCGGCAGAACCCGCCGATCCGCGCCGAGGCCGACGCCGAGGTGTTCACCGGCGAGCGGCCGCCCGTGCGGAGCTGGCTCACCGGACGGCTCGTGATGGCGATGTTCATCGCCGCCGGCGCGCTGTTCTGCCTGGTCGGCATGGAACTCGCCGCGCTGGCGACCCTGCGTGCGAGCGGTGACATCGCCTGGTCCGGGCTGCTGATCACGTTCATGTGCGTCGCGTCGGTCCTCGGCGGGGCGATCCACGGCGCGGTCCGGCGGTCGCTTTCGCAGGGCACGCTGATGCTGCTGCTCGCGGTGCTGACGCTGCCGGTCGGGCTGATCGCCGGGCCGTGGTGGCTGCTGGCGATCGTGCTCTTCCCGGGCAACGTGCTGTGCGCGCCGACGCTCGCGGCGAGCACGGAGACGGTCAGCGCCGCGGCGCCCGCCCGCGTGCGCGGGGAGGCGATGGGCCTGCTGGACGCGGCCAGCCGGATCGGGCTGGCGATCGGGAGCCCGATCATCGGGTTCGTGATCGACCACTCCAGCCCCGGCTGGGGATTCGCGGCCTCGGCGCTGGGCGCGCTGGCGATCGCTTCGGTCGGCCTGTTCTGGCGCCGGTCCCGGACGCCCGCCCAGGTGCCCGCGCTCTCTTCCTCCTGACGCGTTTCGTCCTCTGAATGCGGTCGTTGCACACGCAACTACCGCATCCAGAGGACGAAATGCGAGATGGAGCTAGGCGCAGACCTTCCGGAGGGCTTCCAGCTGCTCGAGGTTGCGCTTGGTCCAGTCCGCGACCTTGCCCGCGTCCTGGATGTTCTCCTTCTGCACCTGCAGATACGAGTCCGCCATGCCGGTGAGCGCGGTCGCCACGTTCTGCTCGCCGACGCTGTTCGCCAGCTCACGCAGGCGCTTCTCCTTGTCCGCGGCGCGCTCCTTGAGCGTCGCCGGGTCCGGATTGAGGTCGGCGAGGCTGAGCGCCTCGGCGCAGGCGCTGACCTTCGTCGCCGCCTTGTTCGTCTGATCGACCGCGTTCGTGACCTCGCTGCAGCCCGCCAGCGCGAGCCCGGCGGCCGCCAGGAGCGCCGCGATTCCCAACCTCTTCATGAGAACCACAGTAGCGAGAACGTGGGTGGTATGTCGGGTTCCCCCGGCCACCACCCACGAACCGCCCGGTAATTCAGCCCTTCACGCAGACGACCTGCTTGAGGTGCGCGACCACCTCGACGAGATCCGTCTGCGCCTTGATCACCGTTTCGATGTCCTTGTACGCGGCCGGGATCTCGTCCACCACACCGGAGTCCTTGCGGCACTCCACGCCCGCGGTCTGCGCCGCGAGGTCCTCGGCGGTGTACAGCTTCTTCGCCTTGTTCCGCGACATCCGGCGGCCCGCGCCGTGCGACGCGGACTGGAACGACGACTCGTTCCCGAGACCGCGCACGATGTACGAACCGGTGCCCATGCTGCCCGGGATGATCCCGAGATCGCCCGAACCCGCGCGGATCGCGCCCTTGCGGGTCACCAGAAGGTCGACGCCGTCGTAGGTCTCTTCGGCGACGTAATTATGGTGGCAGCTGATCGCGTCGTCGAACGTCGTCTGCGGCACGACGTCCTTCAGCGCCTGCTTCACGAGCGCGACCATGGTGGCGCGGTTGCGCGCCGCGTAGTCCTGCGCCCAGAACAGGTCGCGCCGGTACGCCTGCATTTCGGGCGTGCCCGCGACGAACACCGCGAGATCCGGGTCCGGCAGGTCCGCGTTGTGCGGCAGCTTCCGCGCGACGGCCATATGCCGTTCCGCGAGTTCCTTGCCGATGTTGCGCGAACCGGAGTGCAGCATCAGCCACACGCGGCCTTCGTCGTCGCCGCCCTGTTCGAGGCAGACCTCGATGAAGTGGTTACCGCCACCGAGGCTCCCGATCTGGCGCGACGCGCGGTCGTGCAGATCCTGGACGCCGGGATGCAGGTCGCCGAAGGACTTCCAGAACGCGTCCCAGCCACCGACTCCGTGCACCTTCGCCGGGTTCACCGGGGTCTTGTGCAGGCCGAACCCGACCGGGACGGCCGATTCGATCCGGCGGCGGAGCTTCAGGAGGTCGTCGGGCAGGTCGGCGGCGGTGAGCGAGGTCCGCACCGCGCTCATCCCGCAGCCGATGTCCACGCCGACGGCGGCCGGGGACACCGCGTCGCGCATCGCGATCACGCTGCCGACGGTCGCGCCCTTGCCGTAGTGGACGTCGGGCATGACCGCGACGCCGTGCACCCACGGCAGGTTGGCGACGTTGTGCAGCTGTCGCATGGCTTGGTCCTCGACCGATGTGGGGTCCGCCCACATCCGGATCGGAACCCGCGAGCCTTCGACCGCCGTGTACATGATTTTCCCTTCGTGGAAACGTTTGTCGCCACAGAGCATGCACTGACCGACGGCCTCCGACAAACGCAATTAGCGCGTGAAGGCCCCCTTCCCTCGGCTGAGCCGAGGGAAGGGGGCCTTCACGCGCGAGCAAACGTCAGGAGTTCGCGGCGACCAGTTCCGCGATCTGCACGGCGTTGAGCGCCGCGCCCTTCCGCAGGTTGTCGTTCGACAGGAACAGCACCAGACCGCGACCGCCGTCGACGCCCGGGTCCGTCCTCAGACGCCCGACGTACGACGGGTCCCGGCCCGCGGCCTGCAGCGGCGTCGGGATGTCCGAGAGCTCCACGCCGGGGGCACTGGTCAGCAGTTCGGTCGCGCGGGCGACCGAAAGCGGCTGCGAGAACTCGGCGTTGATCGAGATCGAGTGCCCCGAGAACACCGGCACCCGCACACAGGTGCACGAGACCAGCAGCTCCGGGATGCTCAGGATCTTGCGGCTCTCGTTGCGGAACTTCTTCTCTTCGTCCGTCTCGAACTCGCCGTCGTCCACAATGGACCCGGCGAGCGGGAGGACGTTGTGCGCGATGGGCCGCGCGTACTTCTTCGGCTCGGGGAATTCCACCGCCGAGCCGTCGTGGGTCAGCGCGCCCGCGTTCGCCGCGGCCGCGGCGAGCTGCCCTTCCAGCTCCTCCACGCCGGCGAGCCCGCTGCCGGACACGGCCTGGTAGGTACTGGCGACCAGGCGCACCAGGCCCGCTTCGGCGTGCAGCGGCTTGAGCACCGGCATCGCGGCCATGGTGGTGCAGTTGGGGTTCGCGATGATCCCCTTGCGCGCCTCCTTGACCGCCTCCGGGTTGACCTCGCTGACGATCAGCGGGACGTCCGGGTCCATGCGCCACGCCGACGAGTTGTCGATGACCGTGGCACCGGCCGCGGCGAACCGCTCCGCCTGCGCCTTGGAGGTCGCGCCTCCGGCCGAGAACAGCGCGATGTCCAAACCGGACGGATCCGCGGTCGTCGCGTCCTCGATGACGATTTCCCCGTCACCCCAAGGAAGCTTGGACCCGGCGGACCGCGCCGAGGCGAAGTACCGCATTTCGGCGACCGGGAAACCCCGTTCGGCCAGCAGACGGCGCATCACGCCGCCGACCTGACCGGTCGCCCCGACCACGCCTACCCGCAAACCTTCGGACATCAGCGACCACTCCCCGCGTAGACGACGGCTTCTTCGTCGCCGCCGAGTTCGAACGCCTCGTGGATCGCGCGCACCGCGTCGTCGAGCTGCGCGTCCCGGATCAGCACCGAGATCCGGATCTCCGAGGTGTTGATGATTTCGATGTTGACGCCCGACTGCGCGAGCGCTTCGCAGAACGTCGCCGTGACACCGGGGTGCGAGCGCATCCCGGCGCCGACGAGCGACACCTTGCCGACGTGGTCGTCGTAGAGGACCGACTCGAAGCCGATCTCGTCCTTGATCTTCTCCAGCGACTGCACGGCCTTGGCCCCGTTGGCCTTCGACAGGGTGAAGGTGATGTCGGTGCGGCCCGAGACGGTGCTGGACACGTTCTGCAGCACCATGTCGATGTCGATCTCGTCGTCGGCGATCACCCGGAAGATCCTGGCGGCGGCGCCGGCGTGGTCCGGCACTCCGGTCACCGTGATCTTGGCTTCGGAGCGGTCGTGCGCCACACCGGTGATCAACGCTTGTTCCACGGGGATCTCCTCGATAGAACCGGTCACCGTGGTGCCCGGCTTGTCACTGTAGGAAGAACGGACTCGGATCGGGACGCCGTAGCGGCGCGCGTACTCCACCGAGCGCAGGTGCAGGATCTTCGACCCGCTCGCCGCCAGCTCCAGCATCTCCTCGTAGGCGATGGTGTCGAGCTTGCGCGCGTCGGACACGACCCGGGGATCGGCGGTGTACACACCGTCCACATCGGAATAGATCTCGCAGACGTCGGCGTTCAGCGCGGCGGCCAGCGCGACGGCGGTGGTGTCCGAACCCCCGCGGCCGAGGGTGGTGATGTCCTTGGTGTCCTGCGACACGCCCTGGAACCCCGCCACCAGCGCGATGTAGCCCTGGTCGAGGGCCTCCGTCACCCGGCTGGGGCTGACGTCGATGATCCGGGCGTTGCCGTGCACCGACGTCGTCACCACACCGGCCTGCGAGCCGGTGAACGACCATGCCTCCGCGCCCTGCGCCGAAATCGCCATCGCCACCAGGGAGTTGGAGATGCGCTCACCCGCGGTGAGCAGCATGTCCATCTCGCGTTCCGGCGGCGCCGGGTTGACCTGCTGAGCCAGGTCGAGCAGCTCATCGGTCGTGTCGCCCATGGCGGAGCAGACGACGACCACGTCGTTGCCCGCCTTCTTGGTGGCGACGATGCGTTCCGCGACGCGTTTGATCCGGTCGGCACTTTCCAGCGACGAACCGCCGTACTTCTGGACCACGAGGGCCACGCCCGAACCTCCTCGACGGGCCGGGCGTGCTCCTGGTGGGCACCGAGGAGCCCCCGCGTCCCTTATTTGGGCGAAAGCCTACCGGGGTCGCGCACGCACGCCACCCTCGTAAGTGGTCCTGACCACCACTTCGAGGACTCCCGGAAGTAAATCTTCCTTAACACCAACGAAATAGTCGGAGGGCTTTCACTTTAGTGACGGAGAGCACCCCTTGTTATCGTCCCGTCGTGAAGAAACCCGCCGACACGAGTACCCCGATCGCGTCGATCCTGGCCCACCGCTGGAGCCCGCGCGCCTACGACGAGTCAGCGATCGTCACCGAAGACCAGCTCCGCGCGCTGCTCGAAGCGGCCCGCTGGGCGCCGTCGTTCGGCAACACCCAGCCCGCCCGTTACCTGGTCGGCCTGCGGGGCACGCCGTCGTTCGACCGCATCCTCTCGACGCTCAACTCGGGCAACCGCGCGTGGGCCCATCGCGCCGGGCTGCTGCTGATCGGCGTGATGGTGACCACGAACGAGAAGGGTGACGTCCCGTACGCCGAGTACGGGCTCGGGCTGGCGAGCGAGAACCTCGTGCTCCAGGCCGTCGACCTCGGCCTGATCGCGCACCAGATGGCGGGCTTCTCGGCCGAAGCGGCGAAGGACTTCTTCGGCCTCCCCGACGACGTCGTCCCGAAGGTCGCCATCGCGGTCGGTCACCCCGCGGACCCCTCCGTGCTCGAAGAGGACTGGCGCATCGAGCGCGAGAAGGCGCCGCGTGAACGAGTCCCGCTGGCTGAATTCGCCTACGCCGACACCTGGGGCTCAAGCGCTTTCGCCGACTGAGGGAGCCGGCGAAGGGCGAGGATCCCGAGCCCGACGTGCAGCAGGCCGAGCACCGCGACGGCGGTGTGAAGTCCCGCGACGAAGGCCGTCTTCGCGTCAAGAGCGGCCGCGGGCGCGATATCGAGGGTTTCGCCGAGGGTGGGCGCGAGGTCCGGTCCGGCCAGGCGGAACACCAGCGCGGCGAGCGAGCCCATGAGCGCGATCCCCAGCGCGTTGCCGATCTCGTTGCTCGTCTCGGCGATCGCGCCCGCCGCTCCAGCTCGCTCGGCGGGCACCGCGCCGACGGCCGTGTCCGCCACCACGCTGAACGAGATGCCGTAGCCGGCACCGGCGACCACCGTCGACGCGACGTACCAGCCCACCCCGCCCGCGACCCCGGTCATGAGCAGCAGCGCCAGCCCGGCGGCGATGGAGAAATGGCAGACGATCAGCGCCGCGCGGGCGCCGATCCGGTCGACCAGCGCGGGCGTGACGACGCACATGATCGTGAGCACGGCCGCGCCCGGCAGCGCCAGCAACGCCGCGTGCAGGACCGGCAGGCCGAGCACGGACTGCAGGAGGATCCCCGACAGGTACGCGGAGGCCGACCACGCCGCCAAGGGCAGCAACCCGGTGACGATCGCGATCGTGAAGACGCGGTCACGGAACAGGGAGAACTCGATCAGCGGGTACTCCAGACCACGCTGACGCCGGGCGAACCACACCAGCAGCCCGGCACCGGCGATCGCGGCGGAGACCGCGGTGACGGACAGGCCTTCGGCGGCCGCGTGCTTGATCCCGTAGATCGCGAGCAGCAGGCCGGCCGCGGAGAGCACGACGCTCAGCGCGTCGACGCGCCCCTTCCCGGCGGCACGGACCTCCCGCAGCAGGACCGGCGCGAGCGCCAGGAACACCGCGATCACCGGCAGGTTGACCAGGAAGACCGACCCCCACGGGAACCGTTCCAACAGGACACCGCCGACGACCGGGCCGATCGCGAAACCGGCGGCGAACGCGGCCGCGAAGATCCCGATGGCCCGCGCCCGGCGTCGCGCGTCGGGGAAGAGCTCGCTCAGCACCGCGAGCGCGGACGGCAGGAGGGTCGCTCCCGCCAGCCCCATCAGGGCACGGAACGCGATGAGCAGTTCCGGGCTCGGGGCGAACGCCGCGCCCGCCGAGCCGGCGCCGAACACGGCGGCGCCGATCATCAGCAGCTTCAGCCGTCCGTACCGGTCGCCGATGTTGCCGAACGCGATCAGCAGCGAGCCGACCGCGAAGCCGTAGACGTCGAGGATCCACAACGCCTGATCGGCCGTGGGGGTCAGTGCCCGGCTGATCGCGGGCATCGCCAGGAACAGGATCGATCCGTCCATGGAGACCAGGAACACCGGGCAGAGGATCACCAGCAGGCCGAACCAGGCCCGGGAGTGCTGTCGTGTCATGCCTTCGACGCTGTACCGGCTTCGGCAGAGCAGCCATCCCCTCGCTGTGGGTACACCTCGCGGGTACACCCACGAGGCGGGCGAAGTACTTAGGCTCGGAGTCATGGAAAGCCTGGGCGGGTACCTGAAGAGCCGTCGTGATCGGGTGACCCCCGCCGAAATCGGCCTGCGCACCTACGGCACCTCGCGCCGCGTGCCCGGCCTGCGCCGCGAGGAACTCGCCCAGCTCGCCGGAGTGAGCGCCGGGTACTACACGCGGCTGGAACAAGGACTGGCCGAGACCGCTTCACGACAGGTGCTCGACGCGCTCGCCCGCGCGCTCCGGCTCGACGACGTCGAGACCGGCCATCTGCACAACCTCGCCCGGCAGACCTCGCTCCCGAAGATGTCCGATCCGGGCCCGGAAGACCCGCACCCTCGGGTCCTCGCGCTGCTGGAGAACCTCGGCGAAGCCGTGCCCGCACTCGTCTTCGGCCGTCGCGGCGACGTGCTCGCGTGGAACCACGCCGGGCACACGCTCATGGCCGAGCACCTCGATTTCGACGCGCCGAAGGATCCCGAACGGCGGCCGTCGCTGCCGCGCATGTTCTTCCTCGACCCGCTGACCCGCGATCTTCACCGGAACCGCGCCGAACTCGCGCCGATCCACGTCGCCTATCTGCGGCTGACCGCGGGCCGGTACCCCACCGACGCCCGCCTCGCCGCGCTCATCGGCGAACTTTCGATGCGCAGCGACGAATTCGCGACCCTGTGGGCGACCGGCGACGTCGCCGACTGCACCGTCGGCGCCATGCATCTGCGGCATCCGACGGTCGGTGCGGTGAGCGTCGACTACCAGGTGTGGCTGCAGCCCGACAGCCCCGACCACCGGCTGGAGATCTACACGCCGAAGGACCCGGGGTCCGCCGACGCGCTGAAGATCCTTCGCTATTGAGCGGTGGGGCGAAGGTGGCCTTCACAGACTTCGGCAGGGAAAGTGCCGGTACGGCGCTGGGCCGGGTTGGTCGTGAGTGGCGATTCGGGTTCTAACCCGAATCGCCACTCACGACCGCCGCATTCGCAACCCGCCCAATTCGGTCGCTAACCTGGGGTCATGGGGGCAGTTCGCAGCGTTCTCCGCAACGAATCCCGCACGATGGCCGGACTCTGGCTGTATCTCAGGCGCCGGAAGGACGGAGTCGACGGGGACGCCGTCGCGGTGCCGTACGGCGCGAACGGCAAGTCGATCTTCATCGTGCTCGCGGTGGTGAGCGCCGTCGAAGCGGGTCTCTTCTGGCTGATCGACTTCGGCCTCGTCGTCGATCTCCTGCTGCTCGCCCTCGGCGTGTACTCGGCGCTGCTGGTGTTCGGGGTCTACGCCGGCACCGTCGTCCGGCCGCACGTGATCTCGTCGCGCGAGGTGCGGGTGCGGTACAGCTCCTTCTACGACGTGCGGATCCCTCGGGAGAACGTCGTCGCGCTGCGGCATGTGAAGGAGAGCCACGACCCGCTCAAGGCTCAGAAGTTCCGCGACGGAACCTGGCTCAGTCACGACAACTTCTACGAGACCAACCTGATCGCCGAACTGCGCGAGCCGATCACGGTGACCCGGCCGCTCGGCGCGACCGAGACCGTCCGCGTCGTGAAGTTCCAGGCGGACGACCCGAAAGCCGCCGTCGAGGCCTACGAACGGCTTTCCCCCGACCGCATTTAGAGGACGAAACGCGGCTAGTTCGCGCCGCCGACCCGACGGATGATCTTGGCCAGGATCCCGGTGACGACCATCCAGAAGATCGCCGCGATGCCGTAGTTGATCAGCACGCGGAGCTTGGCGTCCTCGGGCATGAAGAGGTCCTTGAAGCCGAGCAGGAGCCCGTCGGCCCAGCCGCGGACGAACGACACGATGCCGTTGTCCGGGTTCGCCTCGCCGATCACGAAGACGACGTGCAACACGAGGATGGCCGCGAAGATCAAGCCGGCCCAGCGGACCACGCTCGCCAGTATCCCGGCCGCGCGACCGCCGCCCGCTCGCCAGTCGACCTTGCGTCTGGTCGGCTGATCAGCGGTTTCCTTCTCTTCAGCGTGCTCGCCCATGCCGGGCAGTGTGGCACGCCGCCTGGTCCGATTGCTACCCGCGAGTAACCCGAATGGGCGCCACTTGAGTCACGGTTCGATCGCGGCCCGGGTTTCCTTTCGGGAGATCGCGCGGTTAAGGTGACGTCGTGGCTCGAGCTCTCCTGCTTCGCTGCCGCGACGGGGCCTGATCGGACCGGCTCCCCGTCGCGGGGCTTCGTGGTGCCGGTCGTCGCACCCGATTCTTCAGGAGAACCCTCCCCTCATGAGCATCCGCAAGCCCACCCGTCCTGCCCCTTCCGAGCAGGCTTCGTGGAACACCCAGCGCGGCACTTCGATGCCCGTACACCGCTATCGCCCCTGGTACGACCTGGTCGAGGACATCTCGCTGCCCGACCGCACCTGGCCGGACAAGCGCATCGACACCGCGCCGCTGTGGTGCGCCGTCGACCTGCGTGACGGCAACCAGGCCCTGATCGACCCGATGTCGCCCGCGCGCAAGCGCAAGTTCTTCGACCTGCTGGTCCGCATGGGCTACAAGGAGATCGAGGTCGGCTTCCCGGCGGCGTCGCAGACCGACTTCGACTTCGTCCGCGAGATCATCGACGAGGGCGCCATCCCGGACGACGTCAGCATCCAGGTGCTGACCCAGTGCCGCCCGGAGCTGATCGAGCGCACCTTCAAGGCACTCGAAGGCGCGCCGCGCGCGATCGTCCACATCTACAACTCGACCTCGATCCTGCAGCGCCGTGTCGTGTTCCGCGAGGAGCGCATCGGCATCACGAAGATCGCTTCGCAGGCCGCCGAGCTGGTCGTCGACTACGCCGCGAAGCAGCCGGACACCGACTTCCGGTTCCAGTACTCGCCGGAGTCCTACACCGGCACCGAGCTGTCGTACGCGCTCGAGGTCTGCAACACCATCACCGACATCTGGCAGCCGACGCCGGAGAAGCCGGTGATCCTGAACCTGCCCGCGACCGTCGAGATGGCGTCCCCGAACGTCTACGCCGACTCGATCGAGTGGATGCACCGCAACCTGGAACGCCGCGATTCGGTGATCCTGTCGCTGCACCCGCACAACGACCGCGGCACCGGGATCGCCGCCGCCGAGCTGGGCTTCCAGGCGGGCGCGGACCGGATCGAAGGCTGCCTGTTCGGCAACGGCGAGCGCACCGGCAACGTCGACCTGGTCGCGCTGGGCATGAACCTGTACAGCCAGGGCGTCGACCCGCAGATCGACTTCTCCGACATGGACGAGATCAAGCGGACCGTCGAATACTGCAACCAGCTGCCGGTGCACGAACGCAGCCCGTGGGCCGGTGACCTGGTGTTCACCGCGTTCTCCGGCAGCCACCAGGACGCGATCAACAAGGGCCTCGACGCGCTGAAGGCCGCCGCCGACAAGGTGGGGACGCCGGTCGACGAGCACCCGTGGGAGGTCCCGTACCTGCCGATCGACCCGAAGGACATCGGCCGCAACTACGAGGCCGTGATCCGGGTGAACTCGCAGTCCGGCAAGGGCGGCGTCGCCTACATCATGAAGGCCGAGCACCAGCTCGACCTGCCGCGGCGCCTGCAGATCGAGTTCTCGAAGGTCGTCCAGCGGCACACCGACACCGAGGGCGGCGAGGTCGACCCGACCACGATGTGGAACGCCTTCTCGGCCGAGTACCTGGAGCTGAAGACGCCGCTGGAGCTGGTGCGCCAGCACGTCCGGGACAACGGGGACGGCGAGTACGACATCACCGCTACCGTGCGGGTCGAGGGTGACGAGCACGAGGTCACCGGCCGCGGGAACGGCCCCATCGCGGCGTTCTTCGACGCGCTGTCGACCGTCGGGTTCGACCTGCGGCTGCTGGACTACAGCGAGCACACGCTCTCGCCGGGCGACGACGCGCGGGCCGCGTCGTACATCGAGTGCGCGATCTCCGACCGGGTGTACTGGGGCATCGGGATCGACCCGTCGATCGTGACCGCTTCGCTGCGGGCCGTCGTCTCGGCGGTGAACCGGGCTCACCGGTAGTTTCGCTTCGCGCGTGAAGGCCCCCTTCCCTCGGCTGAGTCGAGGGAAGGGGGCCTTCACGCGCGCCGGGGCGTAACTCGCGTGATCGAAGCCGTAACTCGCGTGTCTGCAGGCGTAACTCGCGTGTTTGGAGCCGGAACGCCTTCGATCACGCGAGTTACGCCTTCGATCACGCGAGTTACGCGCGCGATCACGTGAGTTACGTCTAAAGGCTGCGGAAGGTGGCGGCTACAGGGCCTTCACGGCGGCCAGGACGTCGGCCGGATCGGTGCGCGTGGTGTAGTCCGGGTGCACGTCGATGTACCGGATGACCCCCTCGCCGTCCACGACCAGGACGGTCGGATAGGGCAGCTCCCATTCCGCCGCCCCGTTGATCTTCCCGACGTCACCGATGAGCGTGTCGAAAGCCGGCTTCGTCTCCGGGGCCAGCCGGAACGTGATGCCGAGCGCGCGGCCGAGCTCGTTGTCCACATCGGACAGTACGGCGAACTCAAGATCCTTTGTGGACAGTGAGCCGTCCGGAAGCTGCGGGCTGACCGCGACCAGCTTCACGCCCAGGTTCTCCAGCTCCGGCAGCAATTCCTGCTGATACGTGCGCAAGGCGAGGTTGCAGTACGGACACCAAGCGCCGCGATAGAACACCACGACCGCGGGCCCGTCCGCGACCCGGACCCGCTCGCCTCCGGCGTCCGGCAGCGCGAGGTCCGGCATCGGCGTTCCCGGCTTCGCGGCCGCCTCGGCGACCACCCCCACGAACGCCGCCCGGTCGGCCTTGAGCACCTCGGCGACCTCGGCCGGGACGTGGCTCGCGACGGATTCCCGCAGCTCGGCGAGGTCGGTGTTGAGATCCCCCATGGTCGGCTCCTTTGGTTGTACTGATCGGTACAGTGAAGCCGACTGTACTATCCGGTACATGAGTGGTCAACCGGCGAAGACCCCGCAGGGGCGGATGACGAGGGACGCGATCGTCGACGCGGCGGCCGAGCTGATGTACGTCAACGGCGTCGCCGGGACGAGCGTGGACAAGGTGCTCGCGGCGAGCGGCGCGGGGAAATCGCAGATGTACCACTACTTCAAGAACAAGGATCAGCTCGTCGAAGCGGTCATCGCCCGCTTCCTCGAAAACATCCTCGGCAACCAGCCGACGATCTTCCAGCTGCACGACTGGGCCGATTTTGACCAGTGGGCGAGCGAGATCCTGGCCATCCAGACCACCCCCAAGGGTCCGATCGCCTGTCCGCTGGGCAACCTCGCGGGCGAACTCGGCGACAACCCCAAGATCGCGCCGCTGCTGGACAAGGCCTACCGCGAATGGGAGTCACATCTCCAGCGCGGGTTGGAATCGTTGCGGGGACAGGGAAAACTCGCCGCGGACGCCGATCCGGCCAGGCTCGCGCAAGCGGCGATGAGCTGCGTCCAGGGCGGTCTGCTGATGGCCCACCTTCGCCACGACGTCACGCCGATCGCCGACGCGCTCGAGATCGCGCTGGACCACCTGAAGAGTCACGCTCGCCCGTGAGCGCGCCGACCTCCTCGGCGAGCGCGTCGAGCACCTTCGCCACCGCCGGCCGGGAAGCCGCTCCGAGCCGGTAGACCGCTTCCACGTGCCGCGCCGCCTTGATACCGGCGAGCGGGCGGCCGACGAGGCCGCTGCCGCGTCGAGTGTCCATTGTGTACCGGGGCAGCAGTGCGATCCCGTGCCCGGCGGCGACGAGCCGTTCAGTGATACGGAAATCGTTGATGCGCTGGACGACCTGCGGGCGTACGCCGGTGCGGATGATCAGCGACTGGAGGATGTCGTCGACCGGGAAACCGGCGTTGACGCTGATCCAGCGTTCGTCGGCCAGTTCGGCCAGCTCGATGCGGCGCCGCTTGGCCAGCCGGTGCCCGGCGGGGAGCGCGACGTCGAGTGGTTCACGCAGCAGATGCCGCGTCTCCAGCCGGTCCGAGCCGAGCGACGGCGCGTGTTCGTCCCGGTGCGCCACCACGATGTCGTAGTCCGCGACGAGTCCGGGGACCTCCGGCGGGGTCATGTCGACGTCGCGCACGATGACGTCCAGCCCGTCGAACTCCGCCGTCCGGTGCAGCAGCCCGGGCAGCAGCATCAGCCCGGCGGACTGGAAGATCGCCACCCGGACGCTGCCACGCGGGGCGCTGCGATAAGTGTCCAATTCGGACTCCGCGCGTTCCAGCGCGGCGAGCACGTCGTCCGCGCGGGCGACCAGCGCGCGGCCGGCGTCGGTCAGCCGCAGGCCTCGGCCCGCCGGTTCGGTCAGCGCGAGACCGACGTCACTCTGCAGGGCGCGCAACTGCTGGGAAACCGCGGACGGCGTGCAGTGCAACGCCTTCGCGGCCGCCGTCACACTGCCGCGATCGGCGAATTCCCGCAGGGTCCGCAACCGGCCGATGTCCATACCGCCAGCATATGTGAAGCCGAACTGAACGATCGCTGCAAATATTCTCGCTGGTCCTAAAGGGTCGCGCCACGTAAGAGTGAAGACATGCCCGCCCGCGATCGCCTGCTCGCCCTGTTCGTCGCCGTCCTCTGGGGCTGCAACTTCCTTGCCATCCACGCCACCCTCGGCCAGTTCCCGCCCGTCTTCGCCGGCGGCCTGCGTTTCGCGGTCATCGCCATCCCGACGATCCTGTTCGTGCCGTGGCCGAAGGTGAAGATCCGCCACTTGCTCGGCTACGGGCTGGGCTTCGGCACCGGGCAGTTCGTGTTCCTCTTCATCGCGATGGACACCGGCATGCCGACCGGGCTCGCGTCGCTGGTGCTGCAGGCGTCGGCGCCGTTCACCGTCCTGCTCGGCGCCGTCTTCCTCCGCGAACGCGTGTCCGGACGGCAGCTCACCGGCATCCTGCTCGCCGTCGCCGGGATGGCGACGATCGCCTGGCAGCAGGCCGGGAACGCCGCCCTGCTGCCGGTGATCCTGACCCTGCTCGGCGCGCTGAGCTGGGCGTTCGGCAACCTGAGCACCCGGCAGGCGGCCCCGGACAACCCGTTGAACTTCGTCCTCTGGATGTCCGTGGTGCCGCCGCTGCCGATGTTCGCGCTGTCGCTGGTCATGGAGGGACCCGCCGAGATCGGGCACTCACTGAGCACGCTCGGCACCACCACCGGGCTGATCGGCCTCGGCGGCCTCGCCTACGTCGTGCTGTTCGGCACGATCGTCGGCTCCGGGATCTGGACGTCGCTGATGCGCCGCAACCCGGCGGGCGTGGTCGCGCCGTTCTCCCTGCTGGTGCCGGTGGTCGGACTGTCGATGGCGTTCCTGGTCCTCGACGAACGCCCCTCGCTGGTGGAGATCATCGCGGCGGCCGTGGTCATCGGCGGCGTCCTGTTCGGTTCGACGAAACGCCGCGTGCGCGAGCCGGACTTCCTCGCCGAAGCCGAAACGCCTCAGCCCACTGGTGTGCGGTGAGACGTTTGGGCTCGACCTCCTTGCCAGGACGGGTGAACACCCGCCGCACGAAGTCCTGGTAGCGCTCACGATCCGTGTCGTCGACGAGTGACCGCTCGCGGCGGGTCATGGTGAGCAGACCGCCGTCGACGCCGGGCCTCGGGCGGAACGCCGCGGCGGGCACCCGGCCCGCCAGCCGGAAGTCGAACCATGGCCACCACTGCGCGGTCATCATGGTCGCGCCGCCGACCCCGGCCCGGCGGCGCGCCACCTCCCACTGCATGAGCAGGACGGCGTCCGTCCAGCCGGGAGCGGCGAGGACGTGACGCAGCGTCGCGGTGGTGAGATGGAACGGCAGATTGCCGACCAGTACGTGTGGTGTCCGTGGCAGGGGGAACCGCAGGTAGTCCGCGGTGACGATCTCCGTGGACGGCCGGACGCGGCCCGCCAGCCGGGCGGCGCGGCGGTCGTCGATCTCGATGCCGGTCAGTGGCCTGCCGAGCCGTTCCAGCGGGAGGGTCAACGCGCCGTCGCCCGTGCCGAATTCGATGATCGGCCCGTCCGTGCCACCGACGAGCTTCACGACGGTTTCGATGGTGTTCCGGTCGATGAGGAAGTTCTGGCCGAGTTCGTGACGGCCAGGACGCTGTGTGCGCAAGGGATCTCCGCGGCTTCGAGGTGAGCCGGGCAGCACTGGGCCTGCCCGGCGATGGCTCGCTCGGGCGGCGGTTCCTTGCTTGACGCCGGGGATCCGCCGCTAGGCGCGGCGGGTCCTGGTGAACGCGGAAGCACACATGGCGGCGAAACTACCTCGGGCCGCCTGCGTCACGCCAACCGTTTTCTACGCGCCGATCCGGCTCGTGCCGAGGTGCTCGACCGGGCCGGACAGCGCGGCCTTGACGTGGCGGGTGAGGTCGTCGGTGAGCACCTCGGTCTCGCCCTTTTCGAGGCCGTCGACGACCTGGCGGGCGACGTCGCGCGGGTCGTTCTTGGGGATGTCGAGGCCCTGGGTCATGTCGGTGTCGGTGTAGCCGAGGTGGACGCCGACGACGTGGGTGCCCTGTTCGGCGAACTCGATGCGGAGCGAATTGGTGAGCGACCAGAAAGCCGCCTTCGACGCACCGTAGGAGCCCGAGCCGGCCGCCCACGACAGGATCGAGTGCACGTTGACCAGCGCTCCGCCGTTCTTGAGCTGCGGCGCAAACGCTTGCGCGATGCGCAGCGCGCCGAAGACGTTGGTCTCGAAGACCGGGCGGTGCGCGTCGACGTCTTCGGTGAGCAGCGAGCCGAGGCCGAGGACGCCGGCGTTGTTGAAGACGATCGTGGCGTCGCCCGCCTTCTCCGCCAGCGCGCGGACGGATTCCGGATCGGTGACGTCGAGCGGGAGCGGGACGATCCGCGGGTCGGTCTCCGCACGCGGCGACCTGGCGGTCGCGTAGACCTTGGCGGCGCCGCGGTCGAGCAGTTCGGCGACGAACGCCTTGCCGAGTCCGCGCTGCCCGCCGGTGACCAGTGCTACGGCGCCTTCGATGGAGGTCATGACTCGCCCCTTTGACAGAAGTGTTCTTGGTTTGCCTCTGTCGTCAGCATGGCGACGCCGGCCGACAGAGTCAAGTACGCTTGACCTATGTCATGGACCGCGACGGACCGGTACCGGTTACGCACCGCCCCCTCGGGGCTGGCGCTCGTTCAGGACTTCCTCAACACGAAGGCGATCAAGACGTACGGCCTAGACCTGCTGAGCGATGCCGACCTGACGCGGCCTTGGGCCGCCGAGGCGCTGGCGGAATGGTCGCGGGCCCGGGACGCCGACGTACCCGAGATCACGCTGGGGCCGGGTGACCTTCGCGCGCTTCGCGACCTGCGAGAGACGTTCGTTTCGCTCGTGGACGGCGGCGACGCGGACTTCGGCAAACCGGTCAAGGCGGATCTGACACTGCGGGACGGCGTCGTCCGGCTGTTCCCGTCCGGCACCGGACGGCAGTGGCTCGCGTCGGCGCTGTGGACCGAGACACTGCTCGCGCAGCAGGCCGGGATCTGGCCGCGGCTGAAACTGTGCCGTCTCGACGGCTGTCGTTCGGCCTTCTACGACGTCTCGCGCAACAACAGCGGCGTCTGGCACGACGTGCGCACCTGCGGGAACGTCGCGAACCTGCGGGCCGCGCGCGAGCGGAAGAAGGCGCTCAGCTGAACGAAGCCAGCGCCGTGGGGATCGGGATCTCGCCGCCGATGACGTCGAAACCCTGGTTCTCGGTGAGCGGTTCCTCGAGCGTGGCGACCAGGACGGCGGCGACGTCCGCGCGGGAGACGCGGCCCGGTTCGAGATGACCGGCGATCTTGACGTGGCCGGTGGGTTGGTCGTCGGTCAGTGTGCCGGGCCGGACGATCGTCCAGTTCAAGCTGGAGCGCTGGAGGACGCTGTCGGAGATCTGCTTCGCCATCAGGATCGACCGCACCAGGCGATCGCCCTGGTCCGGTGAATCCGCGAACTGCGCGGAAAGCTGCACGAACCGGGAGACACCGGCCTTCTCGGCGGCACGGATCGCGGTGATCACGCCGTCGCGGTCGACGAGGTCGACCGAGGCCTGATCGGGATCGGGTGCGCCGATCGCGCTGATCACCACCTCGGAACCGGCGAGCGCCTCGACGAGGTCTTCCGCGTCGGCGGTGACGTCCGCGACCACGGTTTCGGCGCCGAGGCCGGCGACCTCGTCCGCGCGGCGGCGGCTGCGCAGCCCCGCCCGCACCTGATGCCCCCGACCCCGCAGAAGCCGGACCACGTGGATCCCCGTCCGCCCCGACGCACCCAGCACTGTGACCCGCATGACACCGAGTCTGCCCGAAGTCGGCGACCCGTGCCTGGTCACACGCTCCGCAAGCAGTCGGCTAACTGCGGCGGGATCGGCGCCCTCGCCGCCGGGCCGCGTGTTGCGAAAGCCACTTTCGCAACCTTCAACGTTGCGAAAGTGGCTTTCGCAACACGTCCGGTCGCGCCGACTGCACACATTTAGAGGACTAAATGCGGTCATAGCGCGTGAAGGCCCCCTTCCCTCGGCTGAGCCGAGGGAAGGGGGCCTTCACGCGCGTTCGGGTCTAGAGGATCTCCGCCGCCGAGCCGACGTCCGGCAGCCCGCCGACGTCCGGGTTCAGCTCCCCGGCACCGACGAGCTCCGCCTTGACCTCGTGCGGTTTGATCCGCCCGTCGCGGATGTCCTCCGCGTAGTGGCACGCGACCCGGTGCCCGGTGCCGATCTCCCGCAGCTGCGGGCGGTCGGTGTCGCACAGGCTCTGCTGCTTCCACGGGCACCGCGTGTGGAACCGGCAGCCGGACGGCGGCCGCGCCGGCGAGGGCAGGTCGCCGGCGAGCAGGATCTGCTCCCGGCTGTCCTCCACCGTCGGGTCCGGCACGGGGATCGCCGAAAGCAGCGCCCGCGTGTACGGGTGCAGCGGGTTCTCGTACAGCGTGTCGGCGTCGGCCTCTTCGACCAGCGAGCCGAGGTACATCACGCCGATGCGGTCGGAGATATGCCGCACCACCGCGAGGTCGTGCGCGATCACCAGGTACGTGAGCCCGAGCTTCTCCTGCAGGTCCTCCAGGAGGTTGACCACCTGCGCCTGCACGGAGACGTCCAGCGCGGACACCGGTTCGTCGGCGACGATCAGGTCCGGCTCGACCGCGAGCGCCCGCGCGATGCCGATGCGCTGACGCTGGCCGCCCGAGAACTCGTGCGGGTACTTCCGCAGCGAGGACTCCGGAAGGCCCACGGCGGCAAGGAGTTCGCGCAGCCGCTTGGCCGTCGCCTCCTTGTCCTTGGCGAGGCCGTGCGCCTTCATTCCTTCGGTCAGAATGGATTCCACCGACTGCCGGGGGTCCAAAGAGGACATCGGGTCCTGGAAGACCATCTGCATCCGGCGGCGGGCCTTGCGCAGGTCCTCGCCCTTGAGGCCCGCGACGTCGGTGCCGTCGAAGACGACGTTGCCGTTCGTCAGCTCGGTCAGCCGGAGGATCGCCCTGCCCAAAGTGGACTTCCCGCAGCCGGATTCCCCGACCAGACCGTAGGTCTCACCCTTGCGGATGGCCAGATCGACGCCGTCCACGGCGTACACGTACCCGATCGTCCGGTCGATCACGATGCCGCGTTTGATCGGGAAGTGCACCTTGAGGTCGTTGACCTCCAGCAGCACTTCCTGCGGCGGAACCGTGTGCGTCATCGGACCCCTCCTTGTGCGGCCACGGCCGGGATCACCGGGTTGTGGCAGCGCAGCAGCCCATTGCGGTCGGGGGTCAGCTGCGGTGAAACCTCCCGGCACACGCCGAGAGCGTTCGGGCAGCGGGGCGCGAAGGCGCAGCCGCCGTCCCACGGGATGTTGTCGGCGACGGATCCCTTGATGGGGATCAGTTTCTCGCCGCGGCCCGCGTCGAGACGCGGGATCGAGGCGAGCAGGCCGTGCGTGTACGGATGCCGCGGCTCGGCGAACAGCGCGTGCCGCTCCGCCCGCTCGACGATCTTGCCGCCGTAGAGCACGTTCACCTGGTCGCAGAGACCGGCGACGACACCGAGGTCGTGCGTGATCATGATCAGCGCGGTCCCGGTGTCCTGCACCAGTTCCCGCAGCAGCGCGAGGATCTGCGCCTGGATCGTCACGTCGAGCGCGGTGGTCGGCTCGTCGGCGATGAGCAGCCGCGGACGGCACGCCAGCGCGATCGCGATCAGCGCGCGCTGCCGCATCCCGCCGGAAAGCTGGTGCGGGTACTCGGAAAGCCGCCGTGCCGGGTCGGGAATGCCGACCTTGTCCAGCAGTTCCGCCGCCTCCACCGACGCCGCCTTGCGCGACATCCCGCGATGCCGCTCCAGCACCTCGGTGATCTGCAGGCCGATCGGGATGACCGGGTTCAGCGAGGACAGCGGGTCCTGGAACACCATGCCGAGATCACGGCCGCGGCGGTCCCGCATTTCCTTGTCCGACAGGCGAAGCAGATCCGTGCCTTCGAACGACACCGAACCGCTGACCTGGTTGCCGCGTTTCGCGAGCAGCCGCATGATCGCCAGCGAGGTCACGGACTTGCCGCAACCGGACTCACCGACGAGACCGACCGTCTGGCCGGGTTCGACGTCGAAACTGACCTCGTCCACCGCGGTGAACGGCTTTTCGCCGCGTCGGGAGAAAACGACCTTGAGGTCACGTACTTCGAGGAGTGCCATCAGAAATCACCGCCTGTTCTTCGGATCGAGGGCTTCCCGCAGGGACTCGCCGAGCAGCGTGAACCCGAGCGCGACGATGATGATCGCGATGGCCGGGTAGTACGCCAGCTCGGGGCGGATGTCGAGGAACTGCCGAGCGCTGCGGCTCAGCATGATTCCCCATTCCGCCCGGTTCGGGTCCGGGTCGCCGAGACCGAGGAACGACAGCGCCGCCGCCTCGAGGATCGCGGTCGCCAGGGTCAGCGTGGCCTGCACGATGACCGGGCCGAGCGAGTTCGGCAGCATGTGCCGCAACACGATCGCCCCGCGTTTGACGCCGAGCGACGTCGCCGCGAGCACGTGGTCGCTGTTTCTCTGCGCGAGCATCGAACCGCGCAGCAGTCGCGCGAAGATCGGCACGCTGACCATCGACACCGCGACGATCACCGTCCACTGGCTCGGCTTCTGGAACAGCGCGGCGACCGAGATCGCCAGCAGCAGCGACGGCACGGACAGCATGACGTCGACGAGCCGCATCAGCACGGTGTCGACCCAGCCGCCGAAGGCGCCGGCGAGGCCGCCGATGATCATGCCGACCACGACGCCGATGATCGTCGCGAGCACACCGACCAGCAGCGTGTTCTGCGCGCCGACCAGCAGCCGCGAAAGGTAGTCGCGGCCGAAGTCGTCGACACCGAGCGGGAATCCGGGCTGGGCGCCCGGGATGATGCCCTGGCCGAGGATGACCTGGCTCTGCAGATACCGCTCGTAGGGATCCTTCGGCGCCAGGAGCGGCGCGAAGATCGCGACCAGCAGGAACAGGCCGGTGATCACGGCGCCGGTGATGGCCACCGGGCTCCGCATCATCCGGCGCAGCGCCTCGCCACCGAGGC
This sequence comes from Amycolatopsis sp. PSD-21, assembly GCF_055561455.1. Lineage (NCBI taxonomy): Bacteria > Bacillati > Actinomycetota > Actinomycetes > Pseudonocardiales > Pseudonocardiaceae > Amycolatopsis > Amycolatopsis sp. PSD-21. The sequence continues at coordinate 8,981,765 of NZ_CM145712.1, forward strand.
TGTGCCCCTTCGCCGAGGAAGCCGCGAGCCGGTCGATCGGCTCCTTCTTCTTGTTCAGCAAGGTGTTCATCGGACACGCACCCTCGGGTCGATGAGCCCGTACGAGATATCGACCAGCATGTTCACCAGCACGTAGACCAGTGCGCCGAACAGCAGCAGCGCCTGGAGACGCGGGTAGTCACGCCGTTCGATGCCTTCGGCGAGCAGGAAGCCGAGGCCGCGGAAGTTGAACACCCGCTCGGTCAGCACGGCGCCACCGAGCAGCGCGCCGGTCTGGAGGCCGATGACGGTGACCACCGGGAGCAGACCGTTGCGGAGCACGTGACGGCGCCGCACGATCGGCTGGGTCAGGCCCTTCGAGTTGGCCGTGCGGATGAAGTCCTCGTTCAGCACGTCCAGCACCGAAGCCCGGGTGATCCGGACGATGACCGCGAGCGGGATCGTGGCCAGCGCGAACGCCGGGAGGATCAGGTGGGTGAGCGCGTCCCAGGCGGCGTCCCATTCCTGGGTGATGATGCCGTCGAAGACCGCGAACCCGGTGACGGTGGTGGCGTCGAGACCCGCCATCTGACGGCCCTGCGAGGGAAGTCCCAGCGGGGCGGCCAGCAGGTCCTGCATCATGTAGCCGAGGAAGAAGACCGGCACGGCGACGCCGACCAGGCTGAGCACGATGATGACGTTGTCGACGGCCCCGCCGCGGAACCGCGCGGACAGGTAACCGAACGGGATGCCGAGGCCCACCGCGATGAGCATCGCGCAGAAACCGAGCTCGATCGTCGCGGGCAGGAAGTTCGCGATCTCCGACATGACCGGCTGGGCGGAGACCAGCGAGTTGCCGAAGTCGCCGGTGATGGCCCGGCCGAGGAATTTGAAGTACTGGACGAAGATCGGATCGTCGAGGCCGAGAAGCTTGTTCAGGTCGGCGATCTTCTCCGGGGTCGCCTTGTCACCCAGTAGGGCGCCGGCGGGGCCGCCGGGCAGGGACCGGAGCCAGGCGAAGATCAAAATGGACAGGATCAAGAGCGTCGGTATCGCTTGTAGCAGCCGACGCACGAGAAAACGGAGCACGTGCGTTCCTTTGTTGCCAGCCCGGGAATGGGCCACAGGGGGCGGGCGCGGTAGCGCCCACCCCCTGATGGCTCAGTGGTGGTGGATCAGTTGACCGTGACGGTGTAGAAGCGCTCGTCGGTCAGCGGGCTGGCCACCAGGCCCTTCACCTTCGGGCCGACGACGATCGCCGGGGGGCCGTAGGAGATCGGGATGGCGGGCAGGTATTCCATGATCTTCTGGTTCACTTCCTGGTACGCCTTGGTGTGCGCCTCACCGGCGGGCGCGGCGTCCGCGGCGGAGATGGCCGAGAACAGCTCCGCGTTTTCGAAACCGAACTCCGGCTTCTCACGACCGAAGAAGGTGCCGACGAAGTTACCGGCGTCGTTGTAGTCACCGGTCCAGCCGAGCAGGTGCACGTCGTGCTTGCCCGCCTTCTGGACGTCGTCCTTGTAGCCACCGTTCCACGGCTTGGCGATCGGCTCGACCTTGATGCCCATGGCCTTCATGTCCTCGGACAGCGAGGTGAAGATGTCGGCCGGGTTCGGCATGTACGGCCGGGTGACCTCGGTCGGGTAGTAGAACTTCAGCGTCATGCCCTCGGCGCCGGCTTCCTTCAGCAGGTCTTTCGCCTTCTGAAGGTTGTATTCGTACTTGGTGACGTTCTCGTTGTAGCCGTCGATCGCCTTCGGCACGAACTGCGACGCGGTCTCGGCGCCCTCGGGGAGCTTCGACTTCACGAACTGGTCGCGGTTGAGACCGTAGGCCAGCGCCTGGCGGACCTTGAGGTCCTTCAGCTTCGGGTTGTTCTTCTGGTTGATGCCCAGGTACAGGATGTTGAACGACGGGCGGATGAGCACCTGCTCGCCGTCGTTGCGCAGCAGGCCGTAGTCCGCGGGCGACGGGTAGTCGTAGCCCTGGATGTCGCCGGCCTTGAGCGCCTGCTTGCGGGCGTTCTCGTCCGGGATGACCTTGAAGACCAGCTTGTCGAGCTTGGCCGTCTGGGTCGGCGAGTCGGTGGCCTTGACCAGCGTGATCTCACCCTTGGCCTGGTCCCAGCTCTCGAACTTGAACGGGCCGGTGCCGGTCGGGTGCTTCAGCGCGTACTCCGGGTAGGAGAACGAGTCACCGCTCTGGGTGACGGCGTCGGCGTTGTACTTCTTCAGCGCGTCCGGGCTCTGCATCGAGAACGACGGCAGCGTGAAGGCCGCCGGGAAGGCGCCCTTGGCCTTGTTCAGGTTCAGGACGGCGGTCGACTCGTCCTTGGCCTGGCAGTCCTTGAACACCGGGGCGCCGGAGGCGTCACCCTCGTTCTTGGCGAAGCCCTCGAAGACGTCGCCGTAGTAGATCATCTGGCTCTGGGCGGCGGCGCCCTTCATGTTGTACATGCGGTTGAAGTTGAAGCAGACCGCTTCGGCGTTGAACGGGGTGCCGTCGTGGAACTTCACACCCTTCTTCAGGGTGAAGGTCCAGGTCTTGCCTTCGTTGCTGCCTTCCCACTTCTCCGCCAGACCAGGCTCGAGGTCCGCGGTCCCCGGCTTGTTCATGATCAGCGTGTCCATCATCTGGCGGATGATGCGGAAGGTCTCACCGTCGTCGTTGAAGAGCGGGTCGAACGTCTTCGGGTTACCGGCGGCACCGAAGACCATGGTGCCTCCCGAGCCACCCCCTGCGCCTTCTTCACGCTTCGATTCGGCACAGGCGGAAATGGAGACCGCGAGTGCGCCGGCAAGCCCGATCAGGGCCACACGGCGTGCTCGGGTCACCCGCAGTTGCTGCATCTGGCACCCCTTGAGGAGATTTTCGGTGTTTAGGCACCGTCCGGTCGGTCGGAAAGTCGAGCTCCACGGACGATCGGTGTGCCCGCCGACACTAGCGGGAACTCAGCCCGCACTTAAGCACGCGAGGTTACGATCGCGCTACACGACGGCCAATACGACCGCAAAGTGTCCGCAATTCCGGACGGAGTGTAATCAATTCCGGACCACTAACGCGCAGAGTGCCGGGTCACTGACTCAAATGGGTGCCCACCACTACGACCAATGGGTGCCGGACAAAACAAGACACCGGCAGGACATTGGACCCGTCTCGTGAGTGGTAAGGACGGTTCTAACCGTCCTTACCACTCACGAGAGGTGACCACACGATCGGCCGCCGCCCTGGTCCCGTCGACGGCGAACCACCCGCGCTCGAACAGCTGCCAGCGCCGAAGATCCGCCCGGGACTCCTCACCGTCACGCTCGGCACCACGGTCGAGACGTTCGGCCTCGCTCCCGCCGTCCAGCCAGGTCAGCAGGGACAACGAAGGCCGCATCCGCGCGCGGCCACTGGAAACGCCCTCCAGTACCAGCACCTCGGGGACCGGGATCTCGACCTCTTCACCCGGCAGCGGGACACCACTGGACCAGTCCACCCGCCGGTATCGACCGGCCCGGCCCGCGCGCAGCGGTTCCAGGACGCCGGTTTCCAGCCGCGGCCACCACGAAACGGGTTCGTCCCAGGTGGCGAACTCGTCGGTGCTCACCAGCGCCACCCGGACGCCCCGGCCGGCCAGTTCGGCGACGATCTTCCCGGCCAGCGTGGACTTCCCGGAGCCGGACGGGCCGTCGACGGCCAGCACGCGGGCGGGGCCCAGCCTCGGCGGGGCCGCGAGAAGCGCGTCGATCAGCGTGCGCGTGCGGGGCTCACTTCGGGGAGCCCTTTGACGTCGTCGGGGGCCGCCGTCCTGGCTTCGAGCGCGGCGACCCGTTCTTCCAGGTCACGCTGGGCGTCGGCGAGTTCGCAGCGGAGCAGCGCGATCTCCTCGACGGAGGTCCGGACCTCTTCTTCGAGATGCCCGACCTCGGTCGACAGATGCAGCGCGACCAGCGCCAGCACCACACCGGCCATGAGGAATACGAAGTTCGACGGCGTTTGCACGCCGGTTATCCGCGCCATGAAGTCGGCCGCCTGCGGAACGAGGGCGAGCACGACCACGCCGACGGCGAGGACGAGCCAGACACCCGCGTACTTTTCCCGCAGTTTCCGCCGCCGCATCATCTCGAGGACGACGAACAGCACGAGACAGGCGACGACGATGCTGAGAATGCGCCAGCCAGCCATAATCAGCTCCTTTTACGCCGAATCCGACGAGTCGACGGCGGGACGGCGGCGCACCAGCGCCAACAGCAGGGCGAGTCCGGCACGGCCGAGGTAGATGGCCGATTTCACCGGCGAATGGCTCGGCGTTCCGGCCGCCCGTTCGCGCATGATCACCGGGATTTCCTTGATCTTCAGTTCGGCACGGATCGCCATCACCAGCGATTCGACCGTGTCGCCGAGGTATTCGGCCGGGTAGTACGCGGCGAACAGTTTGATCGCGCGCGGGCCCATCGCCTTGAACCCGGAGGTCACGTCGGTGAGCTTGGTCTTCCCGAGCCGGGAGAAAACGACCGAGAGCGCGACCATCGCGTATTTCCGCGGGCCGCTCGCCTTGTACGAACCCTTGCCCGCGAACCGCGAGCCGATCGCGATGTCGGCGTCGTCGAGCGCGTCCAGCAGGGCGGCGACCTCGTCGGGATCGTGCTGACCGTCCGCGTCCACCTGGACGACGACGTCGTAGCCGCGGGCGGCCGCGTACCGGAAACCGGTGCGCATCGCCCCGCCGACGCCGAGGTTCACCGCGAGGCGGGCCACCTCCGCGCCCGCCGCGCGGGCGAGCTTGGCCGTGTCGTCGGACGAGCCGTCGTCGACCACCAGCACGTCCATGCCGGGCAGGGACTGCTTGACCTGGGAAATGACGGCGCCGACGCTGGCCTGCTCGTTGAGAGCGGGCATCACGATGAGTACGCGGCGGGTGGTCACGGACGTACTGGACACTGGATCACTCTATCTTCTCACTGGCCGTGAGCGGCCGCTACCCGCTCCATCACTCGCTGCTTCCCCCGAGAGCGCGACGCCATCAGCCATGAGAGCGGAAACCGCGGTGTGCCCGCCGGTAGTGGTCTCGAAGACGCCAACCGGGCAAGTCAGCGGCCACTCCCCCGCGTCCGGGACGTCGCGATCCCCCCTCATAGACTCGCCGCGTCAGCGGCATTTTTCGATCGGAGAAGACATGCTGTCCGAAGCCGCCCAGCTCGCAGTCGGCGCACTCGTCGTACTGCTCCCTGGGCTCGCGATCCTCCTCACCGCCGGCCTGCGCGAGCGGTTGTGGCTCGCCGGGCTCTCGGCGCCGCTCACCATGGGCTTCGTCCTGCTGGTGTCGCTCTTCACCGGTGTCACCGGGCTGCGCTTCGGGTTGCTCACCGTCGTGATCGCGCTGGTCGTGGTGCTGCTGCTGACCGGCGGGGGCAGGCTGCTGATCGTCCGCCGCCGTCCGCCCGCCGAGCTCGCCGAGCCCGCCGAGGACGACCGGCTTCGCGCGCTGACCGGAAGGCCTGCCCGGATCGCGCAGCTCCTCGGTGCCGTGATCGCGCTGGGCGGAGTCGTGCTCGGCGTCCGCATGTGGCACAAGGGCCTCGGTTCCTGGGCGACCCCCACGCAGGAGCACGACACCGTCACGCACGCCGTGCTGACCGCGTACACGCACTTCACCGGGCGCGCGGCGCCGTGGCAGGTACTGCCGATCGACGTCGTCAACGACACCAACATCCAGTACTACCCGCCGGGCTTCACCGACGTCAGCGCGCTGCTGACGGACATCTTCGGTGACACGATGCTGTCCATCAACCTGGTGACCGTCGTGTTCACGGTGATCGTGATGCCGCTTTCGGTGGCCGCGTTCACCGCCGCGGTCCTCCGGCACGGCCGCGTCGGCCGCGGCTGGGTCGAGCTCGCCGCCGGTGTCGCCGCGCTCGTCTCCGTGCAGCTCTACCGCCCGGCCATCGCCTTCGCGCACGACGGCGGGGTCCTGCCGAACGCGGCCGCGCTGGCGATCACCCCGGGTCTCGTCGCCGTCATGCTGGTGATCGGCAAGCGCCACTGGGGACGCGCCGTGCTGATCGGTGTCGCCATGGCCGGGGCGTTCAACCTGCACCCGAGCGCGCTGACGTCGATCGCGTTCACCACCGTCGCGGCCATGCTCGGCCTGCTGGTCACGCGGTCCGGCAGGCTCGCGTTCGTCCGCTCGCTGCTGCCGCTGGTGCTGGCCGCCGTCGTCACCGTCGTGCTGCTGATCCCGAGTGTGCTGGCGCTGCTGCGGCTCGGTGGCGGCACGGTTTCGGACGCTCCCGCGAACATCCGCGGGGTCGCCCTCGGCGACGCCTTCGGCGTGCTCGCCAAGCTGCCCTACGGCGGCTACTTCGATCCCGGCAACACGTTGGGCCAGCTGACGCTCGGCGTCCTCGGCCTGGTCGGCCTGGTCTTCGCGGTGCTCTCGCGGCGCGCGTGGACGCTGGTGACCGCCTGGGTCTTCTGGGCCGCCGTCATCGTGACCTACCACAATTCGCCCAACTCCGGCTTCGGCGCGATGGTCGGCCGGTACTACTACCGGGTGGCCAGCAGGATCGACAGCCACATCTACCTGCTGATCCCGACGCTGGTCGGCGTCATCTTCGTGGTGATCGGGCTGGTGCTGGTCTCGGGCAAGGTGCGCAACCCGGTCCCGGCGAAGGCCCGGCCCGCGATCGCCTTCGGGCTGACCGTGGTGCTGCTCGGCGCGCTCACCGTGACCACGTTCCGCGGCTACATGAACACCGCCGCCTACTCACTCAGCCAGCGCTACTCCGCACCGCAGTTCACGCGGTACTCCGATCAGGACGACGCCGCCGCGAAGTGGCTGAAAGAGCACGCGGCGCCGGGCGAAGCGATCCTCAACAACGCGAACGACGGCTCGACCCTGCTCTATGTCGACTACGACCTGCCGATCGTCAACATCGTTCCCGACGGGCACAGCCCGATCAAGGAGAACGAGCTGCTGCTCGCGCGGTTCAACACCTACCCTGCCGACTCGCAGGTGCGGGACATCCTGCGCCGGAAGAACGTGCGCTGGATCTACGTCGACACCGTCGCCCCGACGGTCGGGACCGACGGCCGCCACTGGAGCGGCGACCTGTCCTTCGCGCTGGCGCCGGGGCTGAGCAACCTGGCCGGGCTGCCGGGGCTGACGAAGACCTTCTCGTCGGGCAGCGTCAGCGTTTACCGGCTCGATCTGCCGCCGCAGAGCTAAGCGTCGGCGTTCGTGGTCCCGGGGCCGCCGCGGACCACGAACGCCATGACGACCAGCAGGCCGACGGTCGGCCCGGCGGCGAGGCCGACGACGGCGCGCACGACCGTGTCGCCGGGGAAGAACAGCAGCACCAGCGCGGTCGCGACGACGACCGCGGCCCAGGTGATCAGCACCTTCGTGGCCTTGGCCTGCGCGACGAGGACGGCGGCGAGCAGCTGCATCGCGGCCAGCAGCACCGACGACCAGACCAGCCCGGCCATCCACCAGGCTTCGGGGTCGTTCTTGGCGCCGTAGACCAGGCGCACCACCCACGGGCCGATCAGCCAGCCGATGAGCGCGCCGAGGGCCGCGAGCGCCAGCGCACCCACCGAGCCGAGCGCGAGCAGCCTCCGCAGCCGGTGCTTGCCCTCCTCGGTGCTGGACAGGCGCACCACGGTCGGGACCGCCAGCGCCTGGACCGGCGCCATCAGCGTGAGCGGTGTCCTCGCCACGAACAGAGCGAGGAAGAGAACGCCGAGCGCGTCCTTGTCACCGCCGGGCGCGAGCAGGCTGACCAGCGCCGGATAGCCGGTGATGACGCTCGCGGTCAGCCCGGCGCCCGCGAGCAGCATCAGCATGTTCGTGACGACCGGCTTCGCGGGCTCGTCGGCGTCCAGCTTCGGGTCGACCAGCTTGGCGGCGCCGCGGGCGAACAGCAGCCAGGCGAACGAGCCGGTCGCGGCGGCGATGGCGAACCAGTACAGCTGGGTGAGCCCGGCGACCACCAGCGCGGCGACCACGAGGATCCGCACGGCGGCCTCGACCAGGATGAGCCACGAGTAGGACCGGACGTGGTCCTGGCCGATCAGCAGGCCGCGCGCGGCGAACTGGAAGGCGAACGAAAGGCCGCCCGCGAGCACGATCACGGCGAGCGCGAACTGGCCGCCGTAGACCTTGCCGGTCACCGGCGGGATGAGCGTGAACAGGGCCGCGACGCCGACCGCGACCAGGCTGGTGACGAAGGCGATCACCGCCGGGCGGCCCGCCTTGCGGCCTTCGAGCGCGGCATGCGCCGACTGTCGGGAGATCTCCTGTTCGAGCGGGGACAGGGCGGCGCCCAGCCCCATCAACATGCCCCAGAAGGAGAGCAGGACCGCGTTGTCGGCAGGCGACAGCGTCCGTCCCCACACGACGGTGAGGACGTAGCCGAGCGCGATGGCGATCAGCAGGTAGACGCCGATGCGGCCGGCGGATTTCCCGGTGTCCTTGGCCAGCTCTTCGCTGCTCACCGCGTTGCTCATTTACGCAGCCGGGCCCGCAGCGCCATGAAGAGACCCCGGAGCGCGCCGGCGCCGAAGCCGGCTGCGAACACGGGCGTGAGCCGGGCGACGGCCTTGGCCTCGGCCTTGGTCGCGCCGAACTTCGTCACCGCGAACCCGGCGGCCGTCGACCCGGCGGCGGCCAGCGCGACGGCGGTCTTCGGGCGCTTCGCGGCGACACCGAGGCCGAGGACTCCGACCGCCATCGCGGCGAACAGGCCGTTGCGCGCGGGGCCGGGGGACGCGAGATACGAATCGACGAACGTGGTGCCGCGGAAATACGACTGCCCGACGAACTTCTGGAACGAATCGCGGCCGTGGTAGGTCGCGGAGAACTCCGGCGCGAGGAAGATGCGGTGACGTTCGGCGATCCAACGCAGAACACCCGTGTCGTCACTGGCGAAACGGACGTCTTCGAAGAGCGACTCGAACGCGTTGGACGAATCCTCGAGAACGTCCTTCGGCGCGGAAAAGAATCCGGTGCCTTTGGGGAAGACGTCGAACTCCTCGATACCGAACGACATCAGCCGCGGGTTCGCGCAATAACGGCGCCACGGGATCTTGACCAGTCCCGCCATGAATCCCGCGTACGGATTGTGTTCGGACGCGACGTTGATGTGACCGTTCCACACCGTGCGCTCGGGATGGTCGACGAGCTGGTCGCGGAGGAAGGTGAGCGAGCCGGTATCCACGATCACGCGGCTGTCGACCAGCAGGATCTGCCGCCCGGAAGCCTTGGCGATCCCGGCGCGGCGCGCCTCGAACCGGCCGCTGTTCGGCTGGGTGAGGACGGTGATGCCGTACAGCTCCTGCAGCCTGGCGAGCTTGGCGCCGGTGCCGTCGGTGCTGCCGTCGTCGACCACGACGACCTCGACCGGCCAGTTCGCCGCCTCTGCCGACGCGATCAGCGCGCCGACGCTGCGATCGATCCAGTCCTGCTCGTTGTAGACCGGGATCACGACGGACAGGGCCGGAAGGAGCGAATTCGCACTCACCCCGGCGAGGCTACCTTGCGCGGCCCACCAGTATCCTTCGGGCACCGCAGACCCCGACAGAATGGCTCTTCCGGTGATTTCCTTCATTCTCGGCACCACGGCGGAACTGATCAAAATCGCGCCGGTCTACCACGGCATCCTCGAACGCGGGGTCCGGCCGAAGATCTGGTTCACCGCGCAGCACGTCGACGAGGTCTCGGACGTTCTCGCCGACCTGAACCTCCCGGAGCCCGACGTCTGGCTCGTGCCGAAGGAGAAGGCGCACAACCTGGAGTCGCCCGCGCAGGTGCCGGGCTGGGCCACGCAGGTGCTGCGCACCGCGTGGAGCCGCCGCGCCGAACTGAAGGCCGCGCTGGTCGAGGACGGCCGCCCGCCGCTGGTCCTGGTGCACGGCGACACCTTCACCACGCCGTACGGCTCGCTCATCGGGAAGCGGATCCTCAAGTCGCGCGTCGGGCACGTCGAAGCGGGCGCGCGGTCGGGCAGCATCATGTCGCCGCTGCCGGAGGAGCTGAACCGGAAGATCGCCGCGAAGATCGTCGACATGCACTTCGCGCCGAGCGCGCGTGAGGTGAACAACCTCCGCAACGCGCGCGGCGTCGTCGTCGACACCGAGGCGAACACCGCGATCGACGCGATGCGGATGGCCATCAACGGCCCGCTCGACGTCGAGGGCCTGCCGGAGAAGTTCGGTCTCGCCACCCTGCACCGCTTCGAGCTGGTCTCGCGCGCGGAGAAGTACCGCGAGGCGCTGGAGATCCTGCGCGAGCAGAGCAAGCAGATGCCGATCCTCTACATGGCGGGCGCGCCCGAGCGCGAGAAGATCCGCTCGCTCGGCCTGGCGAACCTGTTCGACGAGAAGAACTTCATCATCCAGCCGAAGATGCGGTACCTGAAGTTCCTGCCGCTGGTCGCGCGCGCCGAGTACGTGGTCACCGACTCGGGTGGCCTGTCGGCCGAGTGCTACTACCTCGGCCTGCCGTGCGCCGTGCACCGCGAGCGCACCGAGACGCCGCAGCACCTCGGCGAGACCGTCGTGCTGACCGAGATGCGCGGGGACAAGCTGCAGAACTTCCTCGACACCTACCAGAACCGCCGCGGCGAGTCCTGGGTCGACAAGTTCCACCCGTCGGAGATCATCGTCGACACGCTCGCCCGCCTGGGTTACTGCTGACGCTTCTCGAGTGGGTCACCGTGGTCGTGAGTGGCGATTCGGGTTCTAACCCGAATCGCCACTCACGACCCACGCGACCGCGGCGGCCGGCGAGCTAAAGTGCCCGCCGGCCCGAGAGTGCCCGGCCCAGCGTCAGCTCGTCCGCGAACTCCAGGTCACCGCCCATCGGCAGCCCCGACGCGAGCCGCGTCACGGTCAGGCCCGGGAAGTCGCGAAGCATCCGCACGAGATACGTCGCGGTCGCCTCGCCTTCGGTGTTCGGGTCGGTCGCGATGATGATCTCGCTGATCTCCGCGCCGCCGATCCGCGCGAGCAGCTCCCGCATGCGCAGCTGCTCCGGGCCGATGCCGGACAACGGGTCCAGCGCGCCGCCGAGCACGTGGTAGCGGCCCTTGAACTCGCGCGTCCGCTCGACGGCGAGCACGTCCTTCGGCTCCTCGACCACGCAGATGACCGTGAGGTCGCGGCGGGTGTCGCGGCAGATCCGGCAGGTCTCCTGTTCCGAGACGTTGCCGCAGACCTCGCAGAACTGCACGCCTTCCTTGACCTTGCCGAGCACTTCCTGCAGGCGCGCGATATCCGCGGGATCCGCGGCCAGCAGGTGGAAGGCGATCCGCTGCGCGCTCTTGGGACCGACGCCGGGCAGCCGCCCGAGTTCGTCGATCAGATCCTGGACGACACCCTCGTACAAGCTAGCCGCCGAGCCCGGGGAAGCCGCCGAGGTCCGGCATCCCGCCGCCGAGGCCGCCGGCGAGCGGGCCGAGCTTCTGCTCGGTCAGCTTCTGCGCGTTGGCCGAAGCGTCCCGCACGGCCGCGACGACCAGGTCGGACAGGGTCTCGACGTCGTCGGGGTCGACCACCTTCGGGTCGATGGACAGCGATTTGAGCTGGCTGTCGCCGGACACGGTCGCGGTGACCAGGCCGCCGCCGGAAGTACCGGTCACCTCCGTGTTGGCCAGCTCTTCCTGGGCCTCGACCAGCTTCTGCTGCATCTGCTGGGCCTGTTGCATGATCTGCGACAGGTCGAAGCCGCCACCGGGTTGCACCATGATCCGATCGGTCCTCTCCTGGAAAATCCCGTGCCGCCTCCCAGCCTAGCCGTCACGTGTGTGGCACCGTGGGCGCCGTGCGACGACGGCTTGGCCTGGTGGTGGCGATCGGATTGACGCTGTTCACGGCGTGCGGGGTGGACACCCCAGCGTCATCGCCGTCGAGTCCGGCTCCCCCCGGCACCACGACGGTCTTCACCACCCTTCCGCAGCCGAGCACCACCACGAGCACGCCGCCGTCGAGCGCGCCGCCGTCTCCGAGCACGCCGCCGCCGAAGACGGGCAAGGTCGTCGTGCTCGATCCCGGTCACAACGGCGGGAACGCGGGCAAGCCGGGCGAGATCAACAGGCAGGTCCCGGCGGGGCGCGGCAAGACGAAACCGTGCAACACCACCGGAACGTCGACGAATTCCGGCTATTCCGAGCACGCGTTCACCTGGGATGTCTCGCAGCGGATCTCGCAGGCGTTGGTGGCCAAGGGAATCCGCGTCATCCTCACCCGGCAGAACGACACCGGGGTCGGGCCTTGCGTCAACGAGCGCGCCGCGATCGGGAACGACGCCCAGGCGGACGCGGTCGTGTCGATCCACGCGGACGGCTCGAATTCCGCCGGGGCGCACGGTTTCCACGTCGCCTACTCGGCCCCGCCGCTGAACGCCCAGCAGGGTGAGCCTTCGGTGAAACTCGCGACGGCGTTGCGGGACGGTCTCCGCGCGGGCGGCTTCCCGACGTCGACGTACCTCGGGTCGGACGGGCTCGCCCCGCGCGCCGACCTCGGCGGGCTCAACCTCTCGACGCGGCCCGCGGCGCTCGTCGAATGCGGGAACATGCGCAACGCCGCCGAAGCCGCGGCGATGGCGAGCGAAGAAGGACGTCAGAAGTACGCCGCCGTCATCGCGAAGGCCATCGAGGACTATCTCGCGAGGCTGTGAGGCGCGGACGCGACATCTCCCCTTGCCGCGTCCGCGCGTTCCCCTCCCCGCATGGTGCCTACCAAGCGTCACCGACGGACCCGCGCGGGGACACACCTTTTCGTCCCAGCGAAAACACGCCGTCTCACGCGCCGGTGTCTCCGCAGGTCGGAGACGGTTTTCCGTCCCACCCTCCCGGATTGGGCCGAATGGCTTGTCCCGGCCCGCCCGGCACGTTTGAGTTACCGGCGGAGAAGGAAATGCCGTCTTGAGGGGGACGAGGCATGACTTTGCGCATGATCTTCGATCGAAAGGACCTCCAGGGGATCCGGATAGCCGAAGCGCCCGACCCGCTATGGGAGCTGGTCTTGGGTTCGCATCAGCTGCGGGAGGACCGCCCGTCGGCCTGGCGGCAGCAGGTCCGGCTGAATGTGCGCCGGCACGAAGGAGCGGCGCGAGCGCTGAAGACGCTGTTCACCCTGGTTCCGCCGAAGGGGAACTTTCCCGACTTCCTGACTCCGCCCACCACGGCGGGTTCCTTCGAAAGCGGGCTCGAGGCGGTGGCGTGCACGCCTCGCGGGCGGTTGCGCGCCGACCTCCGGACCGTGTTCACCGGCGCCGCGCCACCCTGGGTGAAACGGCTCGCCGACGGCGATCGCGAAGAGGTCGGCGGAGTCGTCGGCGCACTGCGGGACGCGTACGGACTGGTCATCGAGCCGTTCTGGCACAGCATGCGCGAGACCGTCGCCGCCGACCGGGCCCGCCGGGTCCGCACGCTCGCCACCGAGGGCGCGGGCGCGATGATGCGCGGTATCCCCGGCGTCCGCGGCTGGGACGGCGAAGTGCTGGAGATCGCGTACCCGCGGGAGCGGACCGTCCATCTCGACGGCCGGGGGCTGACCTTGATCCCGAGCCGGTTCTGCGCGAACACCCCGGTCACGTTCATCGATCCGGCGCTGCCGCCGGTGCTGCTCTACCCGGCAAGGGCGGCAGGCGCCCACCCGGCGGCCGTGTCACCCGAACTGGTGGCGCTCCTCGGCAGGACCCGCGCCGAAAGCCTCGGCGCGCTGCGTGTCCCGCGCACGACCAGCAAGCTGGCCTCCTGTCTCGGCACCTCGATCGGCACGGCGAGCAAACAGGCCGCCGTGCTGCGCGAAGCGGGCCTCGTCGCCAGCGACCGGCAGGGCAGCGCCATCCTGCACCACCTCACCCGGCTCGGCACGGCACTGCTCACCGGGGACTCCGTTCCCTGACGCCGCGTTCCGTCCTCCAGAGGACTACTTGCGTTCGTCGAGGGGACGCGCGTTGAGATGGTCCGCGAGCAGCTTCCGGGCGATCTCTTCCGGATCCTCCTCGGGCGGGAGCGGCGGAGGCGGCGGCGCGGGGCTCGCGTCCTCGTTGTAGAGGTCCTCGTCCTCCTCGACCGGCTCGGGCGGGAGCGGGATGTCCGGCTCGGAGGTCGTCACCTTCGGCCGCTGGGGCTCCGGCTTCGGCGCGGGAGGCGCCGGAGGGGCGCTGGGCGCTTCGGCGGACCGGCGGGTGAAGGATCGCTCGGGCGCGGGTGGCGGCGGCGCGGCCTTCGGAGCGGCCGCCTGCCGGGCCTGCGCGGCGCCGTGGACGCACCGCACCTGCCAGTCGCCGCCGAAGACCTCCTTGAACGCGGTCGCGACACGTTCCGCGTTGTGCGGCTCGGAAAGCCGTCGAGCCAGCGGCTCGGCGCTGTGCGTGAGCGTGACGGCGCTGCCCTCGACGCTCACCACGCTCGCCTGCGTGAGCATCGCTTCGGTGCTGCGGCCGCCCGGGACCTTGCGGATCGCGGCCAGCACCTGAGGCCAGCGGCCACGGATCCCGTCCACGTCGGATGCGGGCGCTGCGCCACCCGAAGCCGCGGCGGGAGCGGGAGCAGCCGGAGCAGGCGGACGTTGCGGAGCGGGCCGCTCGGCGACCGGCTCGGGCCGTGCGGCGGGCTGGGGAGCCGGTGCGGCCTGCTGCGCCGGAGGCGCCTGCTGGGCGGGCGCCGCGGCCCGTTGCGACGGCCGCTGGAACTCCCGCACGGGCTCGCCCGCCGGAGCGACCGGAGCGGACTGCGCCACCGGAGCGGCTTGAGCGGACGGCGCCGGAGCGGCGGCGACGGGCGCCGGACCCGAAGCGGCACGGCGTTCGAGCCGTTCGAGCCGGGCGAGCAGCGCGTCGGTGCCCTCGGCGACCGACGGCAGCAGCATCCGGGCCGTCAGCAGTTCCAGCACCAGCCGCGGCGAGGTCGCGCCCCGCATCTCCAGGAGTCCATTGTGGACGATGTCGGCATAGCGCGAGAGCGTGGCGGGCTCCAGTTTGCCCGCCTGCTCCTTCATCTTCTTGAGTTCGTCGTCCGGCGCGGAGACCAGGCCGCGCTCACCCGCGTCCGGCACCGAACGCAGCATCACCAGGTCTCGCAGGCGGTCGAGCAGGTCGGTGGCGAACCGGCGCGGGTCGTGCCCGGCCTCGGCGAGCCGCTCGACGGTGCCGAACACGCCGGCGGCGTCGTCCGCGGCCAGCGCGTCGACCATGCCGTCGATGAGCGCGACGTCGGTGACACCCAGCAGCGACACGGCGCGCGAGTAGTCGACGCCGTCCGGCCCGGCCCCCGCCAGCAGCTGGTCCAGCACCGACTGCGTGTCCCGCGCGGAGCCCCCGCCCGCGCGGATGACCAGCGGATACACCGCGGGCTCGACCTTCGCGCCCTCGGCGGCGACGTTGCGTTCCAGCAGCTCGCGCATGGAACTGGGCGGGATCAGGCGGAAGGGGTAGTGGTGCGTCCGCGACCGGATGGTGGGGAGCACCTTGTCCGGTTCGGTGGTCGCGAAGATGAAGATCAGATGCTCCGGCGGCTCTTCCACGATCTTCAGCAGGGCGTTGAAGCCCTGCGTGGTGACCATGTGCGCCTCGTCGATGATGAAGACGCGGTAGCGCGAGTCCGCAGGGGCGTAGAAGGCCCTGTCCCGCAGCTCGCGGGCGTCGTCGACACCACCGTGGCTGGCGGCGTCGAGCTCGGTGACGTCGACGCTGCCGGGGCCTTCGGGCGCGAGGTTGCGGCACGAGTTGCACTCGCCGCACGGATCCGGCGTCGGGCCCTTCGCGCAGTTCAGCGACCGCGCCATGATGCGGGCGCTGGACGTCTTGCCGCAGCCGCGCGGGCCGGAGAAGAGGTAGGCGTGGTTGATGCGACCGGCGGCCAGCGCCGTGCGCAGCGGATCGGTCACATGCTCCTGCCCGACGACCTCGGCGAAGGTAGCCGGACGGTACTTTCGGTATAGAGCTAGAGCCACGCGGCGAGACTACCGGGAGGGCCCGACAGGTGAGACCGGCACCGACCCCCGGCAGGTATCCGGTGCGCTTCGGCACCGCCGAACTGCTCCAGGACGCCGACCGCCCCAACGCCTGGCTGATCTCGGTCGACGGCGTCGCCCAGTCGCATGTCAACCTCGACGATCCCGAGGATCTCGAATTCGACTACATCCGCCGCATCGCCGACGTCGTCGACTGTCTCGGCGAAGGCCCGCTCGACGCGCTTCACGTCGGCGGGGCGGCCTGCACCCTCCCGCGCTACAT
This sequence comes from Amycolatopsis sp. PSD-21, assembly GCF_055561455.1. Classification (NCBI taxonomy): domain Bacteria; kingdom Bacillati; phylum Actinomycetota; class Actinomycetes; order Pseudonocardiales; family Pseudonocardiaceae; genus Amycolatopsis; species Amycolatopsis sp. PSD-21. The sequence goes on from NZ_CM145712.1 coordinate 8,997,972, forward strand.
CGCCGCGGCACGGCCGCGCTCGCGGCAGCTGGTCTTCGACGCCGACGGCGAACTCGTGGCGCTCGTCCGGGAGCAACTGGGCCTGAAAGGGTTGAAGGTCCGCGTCGGGGACGGCCGCGAAGGTGTCTCCGGCAGGTACGACGCTTCGGCCGACCTGGTCATCGTGGACGCTTTCGAACGTGGAGTGCTCGCCGGCGGGCTCGCGACCGTCGAATTCACGAGCGAGGTCGCGCGGGTCCTCCGCCCGGCCGGGGCCTACGTCGCCAACGTCTCCGACGGGCCGAACCTGCCGTTCCTCCGCCGGTTCCTGGCGACACTGGCGACTTCGTTCCCCCACCTGGCGATCCTGGCCGAGCCGGGCGTCCTCCGGGGCCGCCGCTTCGGGAACATCGTGGTCGCCGCTTCCCGCGTCGAACTCCCGGTGACCGAGATGACCCGCCGGGCGGCTTCCTCGGCGTACCCGGCGCGCTGCGTCGCGGGAGAAGACCTGCGGCAGCTCCAGGGCAAGGCGCGCCCCATCGCCGACGCGGAAGCCCTGCCGTCGCCTGTGCCGCCGAAAGATGTCTTCGGGATCTTCTAGCCCCAAAAAAGGGGATCCCGCGCACCCGTCAGAGCTTGCTTATCCTTGCTGCCTTCCGGCCCTGGGGAGGTTCACAAGATGGACGCCGCGCGGGATCCGGGGACCAGTGTAGTCACTCCCGTCCCGGCATGGAGGACAGTGGGGGGTATGAACACTCCGACCTGGGCAGATGTCCGCAAGGCCGCCGAGGCCGTCCACCCGTTCGTGCGACACACGCCGCTGCTGCGCGCCGAGGTCGACGGGCGGCCGCTGGTCCTCAAACTGGAGCATCTGCAGCGGAGCGGATCGTTCAAACTGCGGGGCGCGGTGAACGCGCTGGTGAGTGGTCCGTTGCCGGAGCGGGTGCTGACGGCGTCGGGCGGCAACCACGGGCTGGGCGTGGCGACGGCGGCTTCGCTGCTGGGTCTGCCCGCGACGGTGTACGTGCCGGAGTCGGCTCCGCTGGCGAAGACGGCACGGATCGAAGCGGCCGGCGCCAAGCTGATCCGCCACGGAGCGACGTACGCGGAGGCGGCCGCGAAGGCGCTCGAAGCCGCTTCTGAGCCGGGTACGCGGTATCTGCACGCGTACGACGACCCCGCCGTCGTCGCCGGTCAGGGCACCGTGGCGGCCGAAGTGGTCCAGGACGCGCCGGACGTCGACGCGTTCCTGGTCGCGGTCGGCGGTGGCGGGTTGGTCGCCGGGACGTCGCTGTCCGGGGTGCCCACGTTCGCCGTCGAGCCGGAGCGGTGCCGCGCGCTCGGCGCGGCGTTGGAGGCGGGCGAGCCGGTGGACGTGGAGATCGACTCGGTGGCCGCGTCCGCGCTGGGCGCGACCAGGATCGGGCGCGTCCCGTTCGCCGTGCTCCGCGATCGCGTGACGTCCGTGCTGGTCAGCGACGCGGAACTACTCGCCGCGCGCGACCGGCTCTGGGACGAGTTCCGCCTCGCGGTCGAGCCGGCGGCCGCGGTCCCGTTCGCCGCATGGCTCGCCGGGCGGACCGAGGGCGAGCTTCCCTGCGTCGTCCTGTGCGGCGCTAACAGTGACTGGACGCCCTGAGCACGACCCGGAATTCCGTCCGCCCGGGACGGCTCGTGACCCCGACCTGCCCGCCGTGCGCGGCGACGACCGCCGCGACGATGGCCAGCCCCAGTCCGGTGCTGCCGGCGGCCCGCGATCGCGAGTCGTCACCGCGGGCGAAACGTTCGAAGACATCAGGAAGGATCTCCGGCGGGATCCCCGGCCCACCGTCGACAATGGACAGTGTCACCGTCGAGTCCACTATGGACAAAGAGGTGGTGACCTCGGTCCCCGCCGGGGTGTGCGTGCGCGCGTTGCCGAGGAGGTTGATCACCACCTGGTGCAGCTGATCCGCGTCGCCGAGGACGGTGATCGGCTCCGGCGGGACCTCCAGGAGCCATTTGTGCTCCGGCCCGGCGACATGCGCGTCGGCGACCGCGTCCGCGACCAGCCGGGAGAGATCGACCGGCTGGTGCACCACCGGACGTCCGGAGTCGAGCCTGGCGAGCAGCAGCAGATCCTCGACCAGGCCGGTCATCCTCGTCGATTCCGATTCGACCCGGCCCATCGCGAACGCGATGTCCGGCGGCACCTCGGAGCCGGAGCGCCGGGTGAGCTCCGCGTAGCCACGGATGGCCGCGAGCGGCGTCCGGAGTTCATGGCTGGCGTCCGCGACGAAGCGGCGCACCCGGCTTTCGCTTGCCTGGCGGGCGGAAAGCGCGTTCGAGATGTGGCCGAGCATGCGGTTGAGCGCGAACCCGACCTTCCCCACCTCGGTCCGCGGATCGGTGTCCACTTCGGACACTCGCTCGGACAGGGCGACCTCGCCGCGGTCGAGCGGGAGTTCGGCGACCCTGGTCGCGGTGGCGGCCAGGCGGTCGAGGGGTTTCATGGTGCGCCGCACGGTCACCGCGCCGAGCGCGCCGGCCAGCAGGATGCCGACGACGGCGACCCCGCCGAAGATGAAACCGAGGTTCCACAGGGTGTCCGTGACGTCCTTTGTGGGCAGTCCGGTGATCGCGATACCGCCGTTGGCCGCCTGTTTGGCGATCACGCGGTACTCCCCGAGCGACCCGAGGTCGACGTCGGTGGGCCGGTCGCTCGGCGTCGACCGCAGCAGGGCGGAGAGCTGGGCCGGGCCGAGCGGGTCGTGGGGGAACGGGTCCGCGACCTTCGCGTCGTAACTGGACCGCAGCACCGCCGCGACCACCCGGCCGTCCGGGAGGATGTTCACGAACAGCGAACCGGTGCTCTGGCCGTACGCGCGCAGGCCTTCGGGCACCCGTTCCCCGCCGGGACGGCCCGGTGGCGGCGGACGGCTGGCGCGTTCGCTGGTCTCGGCGACCCGCGCGTCGAGCTGGTCGATCAGGAAGTCACGCAGCGCCAGTTCGGTCACCACGCCCACCACCAGGCAGACGAGCGCGAGCAGCCCCGCGACCTGCGCGATCAGCCGCCGTCGCAGGGACCACGGCCGCCTACCCCGCGGGTTTGAGGACATACCCGGCGCCGCGCATCGTGTGGATCATCGGCTCCCTGTCGGCGTCGATCTTCTTGCGGAGATAGGAAATGTACAGCTCGACGATGTTGGCCTGGCCGCCGAAGTCGTAGCTCCACACGCGGTCGAGGATCTGTGCCTTGGACAGCACGCGTTTGGGATTGCGCATGAGATAACGCAGCAGTTCGAACTCGGTCGCGGTGAGCGGCACCAGATCGCCGCCGCGGTGCACTTCGCGGCTGTCCTCGTCCAGGGTCAGGTCACCGACGACCAGCATCGATCCGCTCGGCCCGGCGACACCGCCCGCGCGCCGCAGCAGCGCGCGCAGCCGCAACGCGACCTCCTCCAGGCTGAACGGTTTGGTGACGTAGTCGTCGCCGCCCGCGGTGAGCCCGGCGATCCGGTCCTCCACCGCGTCCTTCGCGGTCAGGAACAGCACCGGCAGGTTCGGCACCTCGGAACGCAGGCGGCGCAAGACCTCCAGGCCGCTCATATCCGGCAGCATGACGTCCAGCACCACCGCGTCCGGCCGGAATTCCCGCGCGACGCGGACGGCCTCGGTGCCGTCCGCGGCGGTGCGGATGTCCCAGCCCTCCATGCGCAGCGCCATCGACACGAGTTCGGACAGGGTCGCCTCGTCGTCGACGACCAGCACCCGCACGGGGCTGCCGTCGGCACGGCGCAGGCCGGCCTTCGCGGAACCGGACGAAGGGACGTTCACACTGGTCATGGTGCCATCGTGGGCGGCGGCGATGAGGCTTCTCTGTGTGCCGCCTGTGCGTTTCCTGTGAACGATCACCCTGCCGGGGAGGAATCACAGCGCGTGCCCACCGGTGGCACAGCTCCCGCACAGCGACGGCGCCGAGCATGGCCGCAACCGAGTACACGGAGGCGACCTGATGACCGAACCGACCCAACCCGCCGAATGGGGCGCGCCCGCCCCGGAAGGCGAGCCCAAGAAGACCTGGTCGGGCCGCAAGACCGCGATCGCGGCCGGGGCGGCGGTGGTGATCGCCGCCGGTGGCGGGGCCGCGATCTGGGCCGGGACCGCCGCCAACGGCGCCGAGCAGGGCGGGATGATGGGCGGCCCCGGCGGCGGCCGGGTGCTCATCGGCCCCGACGGGGGTATGCCGCGCGACACGCTGCACGGCGACTTCGTCGTGTCCGACGGCAACGGCGGCTACCGCACCGAGCGGACGCAGACCGGGGAGATCACCGAGATCAGCGCGACGTCCGTCAGCCTGACCAGCAAGGACGGCTACAAGCAGGTCTACACGATCGACGCGTCGACGAAGAAGACCGGTGAACCCAAGACCGGCGAGACGGTGACGGTGAACGCCAAGGTCACCGGGAGCACCGCGACGGCGACGACTATCGCCAAACCCGGGCAGAACCAGCGCGGAGGGCCGCCCGGACAGGGCCAGGACGGCCAGCGGCGCTACTGAGCCAAGACGGCGAGCAACGCGGCGGCCGTTTCGGCGGGTTCCTGTCCGGAGGTGTCGAGGACGACGCGATCGCCGGAACGGCGCATCCGGGCCGCCTCGGCGATCGCGCGCGCGGCCACCCGGTCCCGTACGCCGGGTGGCGCGCCGCGGAGTTCGTCGCCCGCCAGCAACGCGGACTCGCCCTCGGCCCGGCGCCGGACCCGTTCGGTGAGCGACGGGTCGTCCGCGTCGAGGTGGACGACGGTGACCGCGTCGAAGACCCGCCGGTGCTCCGGGCGGAATTCCCGGGCCACGACGATCAGGTGCTTCGCGCCCGCGTCGCGATAGCCGCGCCAGACGGCCGACAGGAGTGCGGCTTCCAGCGCCGGATCCGGGCCGGGGTGCGCGAACCCGAGCTGCGCGAGATCGACGTACGCGACGGGCAGGTCGCGCTCCCACAGGTCCCGGAGCGCGGCGAACGCGGCCGTCGACTTGCCGACCGCCGTCGGACCGGTCACCACGGTCACCGGTCCGGGCAGCGGCTGCCCGGGCTCCGGCGGCCGGACGCTTCCGTTGTCCACGACGCAGCGATGGAACAGCGCCTCCACGGTCTCGTCGGGGTGCTGGCCGGTCGTGTCCATCTCCTCGCCGAAACCGCCGCGGTCGTAGGCGTCCGCCACGGCGAAGAGGTCCGGCAAGGCCGCGGCGGGTGAGCCACGGCCGAGGAACCGGCTCCGGAGTTCGTCGCGATCACACGTCAGGCGGACGAGCGTGAGATCGAAGCCGCGGCCCTCGATGTACGGCTTCGCCGGGTCCACCACCCCGGACACGACGAGCTGCGCGGCGCCCCGCGCCCGCAGGATTTCCAGCACGCGCAGCAGATTGGCCGCCTTGATCGCGTGCGCGGCGTCCCCGCCGCCGGGCGGCGGCCCGATCAGCCCGAGCTGGTCGATGTCGACGTACGCGACGTTGCCGCCCGCCTCCACGATCCGGCGGTACAAACCCCAGGCCGTGGTGGATTTCCCGGCGCCTGGCGCTCCGGTCGTCCAGAGCACGGGCGTCTTCGCGGTCCCCATGGCTTTCGATCTTAGGAACCCCTGTCCAGCGAAATAGGGCAGAGTTGAGCGCGTGCGGGACATCAGTGGTTCGCTGGCGAGGCAGGCCTGGGCGGTCGCGGCCGTCTGCCTGGTCGCCGACGCCGGGCTGTTCCTCATCGCGGGCCCGCCGCTCTCGCTCGGCTGGACGGCGTGGGTGGTGCTGCTGGGCGGAATCCTGGCGAACGTCGCGCTCGCCGGGCCTTCGCGGTATTCCGGCTGGGTTTCGGCCGCGCACGGCGCGCTGCTCACCGCCGCGCCGCTCCTGCTGTACCCGTACGACCATTACCTGCAGGCCACCAACGCGGGCGTGCTGATCGCCGGATACCGCGCGGGTGCCTGGCTTTCGGCCAAACCCGCACTGGCGGCACTGGCGGCGATGCTCGCCGGGCTCTTCGCCTGCAACATCATCCCGGTCGACCGGGCCGACCGGGACTGGCGGCTGCTGCTCATCGACGTCGGCGTGAGCGGGCTGCTCCCGTGGATGGTCGGCCGGTACACGACCGCGCGGCGCGCGTACATCGCCGACCTCCAGCGAGCGGAGGAACAACGGCAGCAGCACGAAGCCGAAGCGGTCCGCCGGGCCGTCGCCGAAGAACGCACGACGATCGCCCGCGACCTGCACGACGTGATCTCCCACCACGTCAGCGCGATCGGCGTGCACGCGGGCGCCGCGCGGCTCGGGCTGCCGGACGGCGAACCGGCCGTACGGCGATCGCTCTCGGCGGTCGAATCGTCGAGCCGGGCCGCGATGGCCGATCTGCGGCGTCTGCTGGATCTGTTGCACGGCAAGGAGAACGGCGACGCGCAGCGGCAACCGGGGCTGGACAACCTCGACGAGCTGCTCGACAACCTCCGCACCGCCGGGCTGCCCGCGCGGCTGACGAGCCACGGCGGGCCGCGGGAACTCCCCGGTTCGGTGGACATCGCGTTGTACCGCATCGCGCAGGAGGCGCTGACGAACGCGCTCCGGCACGGCTCCGGCGGGATCGTCGAGATCGATCTCGCCTACCGGCAGACGGAGGTGGTCATCACGATCACGAACGAGATCGGCCGCGCGAACACCTCGGCCGAATCGACCAAACGCGGCCTCGCCGGCATCCGGCAACGGGTCGCGCTGTTCGGCGGGCACGCGGAATGCGGACCGCTCGACGACGGCCGGAACTGGCGGGTCCGCGTCGGTTTTCCTTTGGAGGCACAGTGATCCGGGTTCTACTCGCCGACGACCACGCGATGTTCCGGTCCGGGATGCGCGCGGTACTGGACACCCAGGCGGACTTCGAATGCGTCGGCGAGGCCGCGGACGGACGCGACGCCGTCGCACAAGCGGCCTCGCTGCGCCCGGACGTCGCCGTGCTCGACGTCCGGATGCCCAAATTGGACGGTCTGGCCGCGACCGAGGCGATCATGTCCGCGCCCGGGAACGACACCCGCGTCCTCGTGCTGACGACCTACGACTCGGACGAGTACGTCTACCGCGCGCTTCGGGCTGGCGCGAGCGGGTTCCTGCTGAAGAGCCTCGCCCCGGAAGAGCTCGTCTCCGCCATGCGGGTGGCCGCGCGCGGCGACGCGCTGATCGATCCGACGGTGACCCGGCGGCTGGTGTCGACCTTCGCCACCAGCATCGAACCCGCGGCCGCCGAACCGGCGGAACTGGAACGGCTCACTTCCCGCGAACGCGAAGTCCTCCTGCTCGTCGCCGACGCCTCCAGCAACGCGGAGATCGCCGCGCATCTGCACGTGGGCGAGGAGACTGTGAAGACCCACGTGTCCCGGATCCTGGCGAAGCTCGGGCTGCGGGACAGGGTGCACGCCGTCGTCTACGCCTACCGGAACGGTCTCGTCGGCGGACGGTGATCGGTTCGCCGGACGGGGCTCCCCGTGCCAGAATCGCCGCAGGGCACGTCGAGGCGGGGAGCTGTGGATGAAACGCTGGGTCACGCTCACGGTCGGGTTGGTCTTCCTGCTGGTCGGCGGCGTCTGGGTACTCCAGGGCGCCGGGGTGCTGACCGGCAGCTTCATGACCGGGCAGAAACTGTGGTTCCTGATCGGGCTGGTCGCGTTCCTGATCGGGGTGGTGCTGGTGGCCGCCACCGCCCGCCGACCGCGACGGGCACCCACTGACGACTGACCCCTCTCCCCTCCTCTCCTCCTCTCCGCTCCCCTCCTCTCCGCTCCCCTCCTCTCCGCTCCCCTCCTCCTCTCCTTACCGCTTCCGGCTTCCGGACTCCTCCGGCCGCCGCCCCCGCCGCCGACGCGTGCCCAGCCGACCGACCCTCGTGCCTGGATGGCCGACACCCGTGTTCAGATGGACGACACGCGTGACTGGACGGACGACACGCGTGTTCAGCGGGACGACACCCTTGCTCGGCCGACCACAGTTGCGTCGTCCTCCTGAACACACGAGTTACGCCCCCAATCACGCGACTTCCGCCTCCGATCACGCGAGTTACGCCCTCAATCACCCGAGTTACGGCTCCGATCACGCGAGTTCGCCCTCCAGTCACGCGAGCCGTCCGTCTGATCACGCGTGTCGTCCGTCTGATCACGCGTGTCGGCCATCCAGTCACGCGAGTGGAGTTGCCCCCGTGATGCGGACACCTTGATTCCAGACAGTGGTCTGGAGGGAGGATGTCTTGGTGTCGCGTTCGTCGAAGTATCCGGAGCAGTTCCGTCGGGATGCGGTGGAGCTGGTGGAGTCCGGTGATCGTCCGTTGCGTCAGATCGCTCGTGAGCTGGGTGTCAATCACGAGACCCTGCGGTCGTGGGTGAACAAGGCCAAGGAGGAAGCGGCCGCGCCGGTGGAGGATCCCGCGGTCACCGATGAGGTGCAGCGGTTGCGGAAGCAGGTCGCTGAGCTGCAGAAAGAGAAGGAGATCCTGCGTAAAGCGGCCGCCTATTTTGCCAAAGAGATGGATCGATGATCTACCGCTACCGGTTCATCTCCGAGCATCGCGCCGAGTTCGGTGTGAAGCGGTTGTGCCAGGTCCTGGGCCTGCGCCGGCAGGGTTTCCACGAGTGGGTCGCCGCCGAGGCCGCCCGCGAGGCCGCGGCGGCGCGGGAGCGGGAGCTGGTGGCGGTGATCGCCTCGATCCATGCCGAGCACCGGCGCGCCTACGGTGTCCCGCGGATCACCGCCGAGCTGCGCCGGCGCGGGCGGGTGGTGAACCACAAGCGGGTGGAGCGGTTGATGCGCGAACAGGGCCTGGCCGGGATCACCCGCCGCAAACGCCGGAGCCTGACCACGCCCGCCGCCAGCCCGGTGACGCCGGTGGCGGATGTGCTCCGCCGTGATTTCACCGCCGAGCGTCCGGGTCACCGGTTCGTGGGGGACATCACCTACCTGCCCACGTTCCAGGGCTGGCTCTACCTGGCCACGGTGATCGACCTGCACAACCGCGAGATCGTCGGGCACGCGATGGGCGAGCACCTGCGCGCCGGCCTGGTCTGTGACGCGATCGCCCTGGCCACCGCACGCGGCCTGATCCGCCCCGGCGCGGTGTTCCACTCCGACCGCGGTGTCCAGTACACCTCCGGCCAATTCCGGGCCGCGCTCGCCGATCACCGGATCCGGCCCTCGATCGGACGGGTCGGATCCTGCTACGACAACGCCGTCGCCGAGTCGTTCTTCGCCACCCTCAAAACCGAGATCGGCACCACCATCTGGCCCACCCGTGACCAGGCACGACACGACATATTCCGCTACCTCCACTACTACAACCACAACCGTCTACATTCGACAGTCGGTCACCGAACACCCCACGAAACCCGAACCAGCTACAGTCACCAGCAAGCCGCGTAACAACCCCGTGTCCGGAATCCGGGGGCAACTCCACGAGCCGTCCTGTCAATCACGCGAGTCGGCTGGCTGGGCACGCGTCGGCGGCAGGCAGTCGGCGCAGAATTGAAGACGCGACGCAGGTCGGAGCGGTGACTCCCGTGATCGGGGTCGTAACCCACGTGGTTGAAGGCGTAACTCACGTGATTGGGGTCGCGACTCGCGTGTTTGAAGGCGTAACTCGCGTGATTGAGGACGTGACTCACGTGCGTGGGCGCGTAGCTCGCGTGTTTGGGGGCGTAACTCGCGTGAGTGGGGACGTAACTCGCGTGGCTTGGGTGAGTTGGGGCGGGACGTGGGTGGGGGGTGTGACGGGGTGAAGGGGCGTGGGTCGCGGGGTCAGGCGAGTTTGAAGATCGGGTAGCCAGGCGCGATCTCGAGCAGTTTCTCGTCGGACGCCTTCGCGTCGACACCGTCGAAGAAAACACCGACCTCGAACTTCCAGCGCTTGAGGTACGCGCGGAGGATTTCGGGCTTCTCGGCGTCGGCGAGTTCGGTGTAAGTGAACGTCTCGGTGCGCCGCCCGACGCTGAGCTGGCCTTCACCGGCGACGCGCAGGTTGCGCACCCACTGCGTGACACCACGCGGCGCGACCAGGTAGCGCTCGCCGTCCAGCTTCAGCAGGTTGACCGGGACCGAGCGCAGCTCGCCGCTCTTGCGGCCGCGGACCGAGAGCACCCGGCTCCCCAGGACGCTGACGCCCAGCCTCGTCAGCTTGAGCACGAATTCGTTGAACGCGCTGGTCGCCTTCGCCGGCTTGAGATAGCGGGCGGCATTGCCGACAGCCTTGTCGGAACCGGTGGGGGCGGCGGAAGCGGCGGTGGTCATCTCGTCTCCTCGAGGTCTACGAGAGCAGTGCTCTCTGTTAAGAGCAGTGAACACCGGAGCAGTACATCGTGTCAAGAGCAGTGCTCTCGTTTAAGTGCGATGCTCTATGGTGAGAGCATGGCCGCCACCCAGACCGCGCGCGAACGCGCTCGCGCCGAGCTCACCCGCGAGATCAAGGACGAAGCCCGCCGCCAGCTCGCCGAAGTCGGCGCGCTCGGCCTGTCGCTCCGCGCGGTGGCGCGAGAGCTGGGCATGGTCTCGTCCGCGCTCTACCGGTACTTCTCCAGCCGCGAAGAGCTGCTGACCGCCCTGATCGTCGACGCCTACAACGCCGTCGGCGAAGCCGCGGAGGCGGCAGACGACCCGAAGAAGACCTCACTGGAGCGCTGGGAGTCGATCTGGCACGCGGTCCGCGCCTGGGCGAAGGCGCACCCGCACGAGTACGCGCTGATCTACGGCTCGCCGATCCCCGGCTACCAGGCCCCGCAGGACACCGTCGCCCCGGCCGGACGGGTGGCGTTCGCGCTGGTCGCCGTCCTGCGCGACTCGAACCTCCGAATCGAGACGGAGGTCGGCGACATGCCCGTCGCGCTACACCACCAGCTCGACGCCCTCACCGGGATTCTCAAGATCAACCTGGCCCCGGAGACCGCCTCCCGGCTGATCATGGCCTGGACGCAGCTGTTCGGGATGATCAACTTCGAGCTGTTCGGTCAGTACGTCGGCTCGGTGGACCCGGCGGACGACTTCTTCGCGCACGGGATCCGGCAGATGGCCGAGTTCACCGGGATCAAGATGACCGGCTGAGCGCGGTCCACGACCGCATCAGCAGCTGGACGGCGTCCACCACGTCCTCGTCGCCGGTCCCCTCCGGGCTGAGGAAGCGCTGCAACAGGAGACCGTCCTCGAGCGCGTGCAGGATCAGCGCGAGAAAGGCCGGGTCGGCGGGCGGTTCCACGCCGCGCGCGGCGAGTTCGGTCCGGACCGAGGTCTCCAGCAGCGCCCTTGTCGACTTCTCGCCTTCGCCGACCAGCGGGCGCGCGTCGGGATTCCGCAGCGCGTACAGCGCCAGCTCGGTGCGCAGCGTCAGCCAGCCGGCGAGGTGTTCGGCGCGCTCGACGTTCCACGCGCGCAGCCGGTCCATCATCTCGGCGAAGGAGCCGACGCCGTCTCGCAGCGCCGCGACCTCCTCGGCCTCGCGCTGGGTCCGGCGGCGCAGCAGCTCGACGACCAGCTCGTGCTTGCCGTCGAAGTTGCCGTAGAAGGCGCCGCGGGTGAATCCGGCCCGTTCGGCGATCTGCTCGACGGACGTGCCGTTGACCCCGCGTTCGGAGAACAGCTCGGCGGCCGCCGTGAGCAGGCGCTGCCTGGTCTGCTCGCGGCTTTCTTCCCGCGTCAAGCGTTTCGCCGTCACACGGCGATCTTAGAGTTCGGCGTTCGCCTTCCGGCCGGTCAGCCACACCCCGCCCGCGAGGACGGCGGCGGCGACCACGACGGCCAGCGCGGTGAGCGACCACAACGCCTGGCTCGCCAGGAAAGCGGCGACGGCGCCGAAGAGAACGGCGACGAGGAGCAACGGCGTGGTCCGGACGGCTGCGGCGGCGGGGACGGTGGCCATGGGAGCTTTCCCTTCGGGGTGGGGCGCGGAACACTCGGTTTTCGCGGAGGAGACCGCGCCGGGCAGGCGGCCTTACGCCGAGCAGGGCGCGGATCACCCTTCCGGGCGAGATATCGGCGTGGCGGCTAGCGTCACGAGCGGGAACGACTTCGAGGGAAAGGCGGCTCGCGGTGGAGAAGTGGGCGGAGCAGGTCGGCAGGATCCGGGTCATCGGAACCGGGGTGATGGGCCGGGGCATCGTCCAGCTCGCCGTGACGGCGGGGCTCGAGGTCGAGCTCGCCGACGCCCGGCCCGACGCGGTCGGCGAGGCCATCGAGCACGTCGGCGCGATGCTCGGCAAGCTCGCCGCGAAGGGCAAGATCAGCGAGGAAGCCGCCGAGTCGGCCAGGGGCAGGCTGATCGCGGCCGAGGGCCCGCTGGCCCCCGCCGACGGCGTCGACCTGGTCGTCGAGGCGGTGCGCGAGGACCTGGAGATCAAACGCACGCTGTTCGCCGAACTGGAGCGCGTATGCGGGCCGGACACGGTGTTCGCCACCAACACCAGCTCGCTCTCGGTGACCGAGATCGGGGCCGCGCTGACCGATCCCGGCCGCTTGCTGGGCCTCCACTTCTTCAACCCGGTCCCGCTGATGCGGCTGGTCGAGGTCGTGCCCGGCGCGCGGACCGCCGCCTGGCTGCCGCCCGCCGTGACCGAACTCGTCCGCGGCTGGGGACACGAACCCGTCCTCGCCCGCGACGCGCCGGGTTTCCTGGTCAACCACGCCGGCCGCGGGCTGGGCACGGAGGCGCTGCAGATCCTCGCCGAAGGGATCGCGAGCCCGGCCGAGGTGGACCGCATCGCCCGTGACGTGCTCGGCCTGAAACTCGGCCCGTTCGAGCTGCTCGACCTCACCGGGCTCGACGTCTCGCACGCCGTGCTCGAAAGCATCTGGAGCGGTTTCCACGGCGAACCGCGGCTGCGGCCGTCGTGGCTGACGCGCCCCCGCGTCGCCGCCGGGCTGTTCGGGCGCAAGAACGGCGAAGGCTTCTACTCCTATGTCGACGGACAGCAGCAGGTCGAGCCGGAACCGGCCGCGCCGGAGGCCCCGGCCACGCCGGTGTGGGTCGACGACGAACGGCTCGGCACGCTGCTCTCTTCGGCGGGCATCCAGGTCGTGCACTCCGCCTACCCGGACACCGTCCTGATCGTCAGCCCGATCGGTTCGTCCACTGTGGACGCCGCGCGCGCGGCAGGCCTCCCGGCGGAGCGGGTCGTCGGCGTCGACCCGCTCGGCGGCTACGGGAAACGCCTGACTCTTTCGGTCCACCCCGCGCTCGACCCCGCCGCCGGCCGCACCGCCTGGGGCGCGCTCGCCGCGACCGGCCTGCCGGTGACCGTGGTCCGCGACGGTCCCGCCCCGATCGCGCAGCGGCTGCTGGCGTCGATCGTCAACACCGCCTGCTTCATCGCCGGGCAGCGTCTCGCGACTCCGGAGGACATCGACACCGCCGTCCGGCTCGGCCTCGGCTACCCGCGCGGACCGCTGACCTGGGGCGACGAAACGGGTGCCGAGCTCGTGCTGCGGGTCCTGCGCGGGCTCGTCGCGAGCACCGGCGACCAGCGCTACCGGCCGAGCGCCTGGCTCACCGAACGCGTCGCGCTCGGCCTGCCGCTCGCCTCGACCGGAACCACCCCCGCCGATCTGCTCCGCTGAGACGCGGAAGCGTGAAGGCCCCATCCGGGGGAAGGGGCCTTCACGCGCGGATCACCAGCGGCGGTCGGTCACCGCGCCGGTGGTGCCGTTCCAGAACACGTAGCCGCCCTGGAAGTTGTTCCGCCGTCCACCGGAGACGGAGAACTCGTCGCTGGTCGGGTAGCGCAGGTACGAATGCTCCCAGCCGAGCGCGGCCCAGCGCTGCCGGATGGCCCCGTAGACCCCCTGTGCGTCGGTCGACGGGGTCCAGTAGATCGAGCCGCCCTTGGTGAAGTGGTTGTACCGGCCGACACCGTCCGGCGTGGCCGTCTCGTCGGTGGTCGGGTACCCCATCGGGCCGTGCTCCCAGCCGAGCGCCGCCCACTTGACGCGGATGCTGCCCCAGACGGCACGCGCATCCGTCTGCAGCGTGTAGTAGATCGACGCCTTCTTGCTGAAATGGTTGTATCGCGCGACACCGTCCGGCGTACCCATTTCGTCGGTGGCCGGATATCCCATCGGACCGTGCTCCCAGCCGAGCGCCGCCCACTTCCGCCGGATCATGCCGTAGACCGCGTGCGCGCCGGTTCCGACGGTGTAGTAGATCGACGCCTGCATGACGCCGGGCCAGACCGGGAAGTGGTTGTACCGGCCGACACCGTCCGGAGTGGACTGCTCGTCGGTCGCGGGCGGGCCGAACTTCACGTGCCCGCCGGCGGCGAGGTACATCTTGAGGATCTCGCCCTCGATCTGCCGCACGCCCGTCTCCTTCGACCAGTACAGCCGTCCGCGCTCGTAGGCGCGGAAGCGGACCGTGCCGTCGACGGCCTCGGGCGCGGTCGGCGCGCCGAGCCGTTGCGCCAGCGCGGGTTCGTCGCGGTAGCGCTTGTCGATCGGGGTGCTGTAGTTCGCCGTGATCGTCTGGTCGGCGGCACCCATGGTGATGGTGGTCAGCCGGTCGGCGGCCCCGGTGGACCAGCCGGTGAAGGTCGACGCGCCGTCCGAAGCGACCTCGGCCGCCTGGATCTCCACGGTCGCGCCTTCGACCACCATCGCCGACGCCGCCCCGCCTTCCGCGGTGATGCCGAGCGCCGCGGCGACGTTGCCGGTGAGGGTCAGCCGGTGCTCGCGAGGCTTCGCGACGTAGGTCTTCGAGACCGTGACCCCGGCGCTGTCGGTCGCCGACGCGGTGAACTCCAGGTTGGAGTCCGTGTGGTCGGTGAACGGCATGGCGAACCCGGGGCCGGTGCCGCTTTCGGCCGGATGCGCGTGGCAGACCGCGTTCTCCGGGCAGTGCCGGACCAGGGTGGTCCAGGTGACCGGCAGATCGCCGTCCTCGACGTCGGTGACGGTCGCGCCGACCTCGACCTCCTCACCGATCGCGAACAGGCTGCCACCGGGGTCGGTCATGGTCAGCTTCGGCGAGTGGTTCCCAGGCGCCACGGCGATATCCGTGCTCCCGGACGCCAGCAAGCCGTCCTTCACCGTCAGTTTGGCGGTGAACCTCTCGGTCCCGGCCGCGTAGGTGTGGCTGACCTTCTCGCCCGTGCCGGTGGTGCCGTCGCCGAAGTCCCATTCATAGGTCAGCCGGTCGCCGTCGAAGTCGTACGAACCGCTGCCGTCGAAGGAGACCGTGCGGGTTCCGGGATTCGTCTCGGAAGTGGCGACCGCGACCGGCGCCTTGTTCCCGGTGGTGTAGCTGAGCCGCCGCAGCAGGCCGGTGTAGATGTCGGCGTAGACGATGTCGCCGTTGGCCGCGGCCGAAAACTTGACCGGGCCGCCGATACCGCTGAACTTCGGCGGCGTCTCCCGCGGGCGGACGACGCGGCCCTGCGTGTCGTACTTCGCCGTCCACAGCTTCTGCGTGGCGTAGTCGCCGAAGAAGTACGCACCACGGTATTCCTCCGGATACGACTCTCCATTGTAGACAATGCCGCCGGTGACGCTGTTGCCGTTGTCGGGGCCCTGTCCGTGCGGGATCGCCAGCATCGGCGGGGTGTTCACGACCGAAGCGCACCGTGGCATCGCGGAGTAACCGTCGGTCGGCTGGTTTCCCTCGAAGCACGGCCAGCCGTGGTTCGCGCCCTTCTGGACGAAGCCGACCTCTTCCCACGTACCCCAGCCGACGTCGCCGACCACCGGGAGGCCGGTGCTCGCGTCGATGCTGAACCGGAACGGGCTGCGGAAACCGGTCGCGAAAACCTTGGAGCGCACGGAATCCGGGTTCGCGGCGGTGTAGTACGGGTTGTCCGGAACACCGGCACCGTCGGCGGTGACGTGGAAGATCTTGCCGTAGATCGTGTCGAGGTCGTACACGTTGAGCGCGAACGGATCCGCCGCGCCCTGGAAGCGGGCGCTGTCGCCGATCGAGACCCACACCGTGCCGTCGGGGGCGGCGACGACACCGGTGATGCCGTGGACGTCGGTGTTGCCGGGGCCTTCGATCAGGATCTTCTCGCCGGTCAACCCGGTCGGTTCCGCGGTGCCGGACACCGTCCAGCTCGACGCCCGCAGGACGAACCCGCCACCGGCCTGATTCACCGCACGCGCCGTGTAGATCTTGCGCGAAGTGGCGAAGTCGGGCGCGACCGCGATACCCGTCAGGCCCAGGTCACTGGCGGTCCGGACGTCGGTCAGGTTCGCGATCTCCCTGATCTGGCCGGTGGTGGACAACCACGCGACCTTGCCCGCCTTCCCGGTGGTCAGGATCGAGCCGTCGGGCAGGTAGGCGAAGTCGGTCAGGTCGTACGGCGCCTGCCCGCTCTGCTGGTCACGCAGCACGAAGCCGGGCGGCAACAGCGGCGCCGCGGACGCCGAAGTGGACGTCGACGGCACCAGCAAGGTCGCCAGCAGCACCACCGCGACGGCTTGGCAGAGCGCGCGGAATCTCGAAGGCATGCGTGGACCCCTTTCCCCAGTCGAACATCCCATCGACCGAGCCCACCTGGGCATTTCACTCTTTCGAGTGGCTTGATTGAACCGTAATCACCACCGTCGGTCGATCACCTGGCCCGTGCTCCGGTTCCAGGTGACGTAACCGCCCTGGAAGTTGTTCCGCCGTCCGATGGGGATACTGAATTCGTCCGTCGTCGGGTAGCGCAGGTACGACCGCTCCCAGCCGAGCGCGGCCCAGCGCTGCCGGATCGCCCCGTAGACCCCTTGCGCGCCGGTCGACGGCGTCCAATAGATCGAGCCACCTTTGGTGAAGTGGTTGAAGCGGCCGACACCGTCCGGCGTGCCCGACTCGTCGGTGGTCGGGTAGCCCATCGGCCCGTGCTCCCAGCCGAGCGCCGCCCAGCGCTGCCGGATCGCCCCATAGATCCCGTGTGCGTCGGTCGACGGCGTCCAGTAGATCGAACCGCCCTTGGTGAAGTGGTTGTACCGGCCGACACCGTCCGGAGTCGCTGTCTCATCCGTGGTCGGGTATCCCATCGGGCCGTGCTCCCAGCCGAGCGCGGCCCACTTGACCCGGATACGGCCCCAGACCGCACGCGCGTCCGTCTGCAGCGTGTAGTAGATCGACGCGTTCTTGCTGAAATGGTTGTAGCGCGCGACACCGTCCGGCGTACCCATTTCGTCTGTCGTCGGGTACCCCATCGGCCCGTGCTCCCACCCCAGCGCCGCCCACTTGACCCGGATCCGCCCGTACACCGCGTGCGCGCCGGTCGACGGGGTCCAGTAGATCGACGACAGCCCCGGGCCCGGACGGTACGGGAAGTGGTTGTACCGGCCGACGCCGTCCGGCGTGGCGGTCTCGTCGGTCGCGGGCGGCCCGAACGTCCGGTGCCCGCCCAGCGCGAGATACCGCGCCAGGATGTCGCCCTCGATCTGCTTCACTCCGGTCTCGGCGCTCCAGTAGAGCCTGCCGTTCGCATACGGCCGGTAGCGCACGGGCCCGTCGGCGACCTCGGGCCCGGTCGGCGCGCCGAGCCGTTGCCGCAGCGCGGGTTCCGCCTGGTAGCGCTGGTCGATCGGGGTGAGGTAGTTCGCGGTCAGGGTCAGGTCGCCCGCCGGGACGGTGACGGTCACCGTGCGCGTTGTCCTCCCGTCGGACCAGCTCGCGAACTTCGAAACGCCGTCGGCGGCGATCTCGTCCGCCACGACCTCGAACGTCGCGCCCTCGGTCACCATCGCGGTGTTGACCCCGCCTTCCGCCGGGATGCTCACCGCCGCCGGGACACTCGAGGCAAGGGACAACCGGTGTTCGCGCGGCATGGCGACGTAGGTCCTGCTCGCCGTCACGCCGGCGCTGTCGGTCACCGTCGCGGTGATCTCGATCCGGGAGTCCTGGTGATCGGTGAAGGGCACGGTGAAAGCCGTTCCACCGCCCGGCGAACCGGGATGCGCGTGGCAGGTCGATTCCTCCGGGCAATGGCGGATCAGCGTCGTCCACGAGACCGGCAGCGCGCCATCCTCGGCGTCCGTGGCCGTCGCCTCGACGACGACCGGTTCCCCGACGGCGAACGTCCGCGCACCGGGATCCGTCATCGCGAGTTCCGGGGAATGGTTTCCGGGCACCACGACGACGTCGGTGCTCGCGGACGCGCCGAGCCGGTCGGTGACGGTGAGGCGCGCGGACGCCCGTTCGATCCCGGCCCCGTAGGCATGGGTCACGCGGGCCCCGGTCTGGCTCGTGCCGTCGCCGAAATCCCAGTGGTACGTCAGCGGATCGCCGTCGAAATCGTAGGAACCGGCGCCGTCGAAGGTCACCGTCCTCGTCGACGGTTCGGTGCTCGACGCCGCCACCGCCACCGGTTCGGCGTTCGTCCCCGGATAGCTGAGCCGCCGCAGGTTCCCGGTGTGGATGTCGGCGAAGACGATGTCCCCGTTGGCCGCGGCCGCGAACTTGACCGGGCCGCCGACGCCGGTGAACTTCGGTGGCCGCTCGGGCGCGCGGACGAGCCTGCCCTGGCTGTCGTAGGTCATCGTCCAGATCTTCTGCGTGACATAGTCCCCGAAGAAGAACGCGCCGCGATATTCGTCCGGATAGGACGATCCACTGTAGACGATCCCGGCGGTGACGCTGTTCCCTTCGTCGGCGCCGGAACCGTGGTGGTACGCGATGACCGGCGCCGTGTTGACCACACCCGCGCAACCGGCGAGCCCGGAATACCCGGGCGTCGGCGCGTTTCCTTCCCAGCAGGGCCAGGCGTGGTTCGCCCCCGGCCGCACGACGTCCACCTCTTCCCAGGTGTTCCAGCCGACGTCCCCGACGACCGGGAGGCCGAGCCGCGGGTCCAGGGAGAACCGGAACGGGCTGCGGAAGCCGCCGGCGAAGACCTTGGAACGATTGGCGTTCGGCGCCGCGGCCGAGTAGTACGGGTTACCGGGGACGCCGGCGCCGTCCGGGGTGATGTGCAGGATCTTGCCGTAGAGCTGATCGAGGTCGAGCGAGCGCAGCGCGCCGGGATCCACGCGGGTGAAGTCGGCGGCGTCGCCGATGGAGATCCACAAGGTCCCGTCGGGTGCCGCGACGAGCCCGCTGATGCCGTGGACCTCGTGGAACCCGGGGAGGTCGACGAGCACCCGTTCGTTCGCGAGCCCCGTCGGGACGTCCGTGCCGGTCACCGTCCAGCGCGCCACCCGCATGGTGAACCCGCCACCGGAGGTGTCGAACGACCACGTGAGGTAGATCTGGCGCGAGGTGGCGAAATCCGGTGCGACGGCCAAGCCGACGAGGCCGAGGTCGCTGCGGTCGTGGACGGGAAGGTTCGCGATCGTCCGCGCCGGACCACCGGGAGGCACCCAGGCGACCTTGCCGCTCTTGCCGGTGCTGAGCACCGAACCGTCCGGCAGATAAGCGAAATCCGTCAGATCGAAGGCGGCTTGACCACTCGGCTGGTCACGCAGCACGAAACCCGACGGCAGGGTGGGCGCCGCCGCCGCTTCCGGCGCGCCCACCCATCCAGGGAGAAGCAGGATTGAAACCGACAGTGCGGCGAACAGGCGAACGAGTACCCGGCTTCTGATCATCTGTACTTCCCTGCTTCCGGCGTGTCATGGCACGTCGCCGGAGGCGGGGAAGTCATTGCGGTCGGGAGCTTTCATTTATCTCAAAGCAATCGAACCGCAATGATCGTCACGCGGTGGAACGATCAGGGCACGACCTGTACGACGCCGCCCTTCTGCAGCAACGCGAAGTACTTCTGCGAAGCCGCCGCGGACAGGTGGATGCAGCCGTGCGAATACACCGAGAGGCTGCCGGTGTGGAACGCGATACCCGGCAGGAAGAACACGGAGTTCGGCATCGGCGCGTCGAACTGCTTCGAGTGGTAGTTCTTGACCTTGGCCGAAACGTGGAAGACGCCCGTCGGCGTGGCGTACCCCTTCTTGCCGGGGAGCTGTTTGACCGGGCCGTAGATGACCTTGCCGTCCTGCAGCAACCACGTCTTCAGCGCCGAGAGGTCGACGCAGGCGCTCACCCCCGGCGAGGCCAGCGCGGCCTTGCAGGGAACGTCGGCGGCGTTCGGGGCGGGCTTGGGCGCCGGCTTCGGCGTGGGTTTCGGCGTCGGCTTGGGCTTGGAGGACGTCGGCTTCGGCGTGGAGCTGCTGCTGCTCGGCGTCGGTGTCGGCGTCGCGGACGAGGTCGACGGTGTCTGAGACGACACAGACGGCGCCGACGTGGTCGTGGTCCCGCCCTGAGCGACGCCACCGCCACCGGGCGCGCCGCCACCGGTGTTGCCGGAACACGCGGTCAGCACCAGCGCGGTGGCCAGTGCGGTCACCCCCACCAGGATCTTCTTCACGACCCGTACCCCCGTTGTCCGTAGTCCGTCCGACATGGGTAAAGACGGAGCTCACCCGCCCGGGGTTGTTGATCGGATGGTCACGATCGCGTCTCAGGGCACGCGGCCGACGACCCGCGCGTACATCCGGCCCGGATTGGCGCCTTCGTCCAGGTATCCCGGCAGCGGCGGCAGGTCCCGCGCGAATCCGGCCAGCCTGCCGAACAGTTCGTCCGCGTCGGCGGGGCGCCGTTCCGGGTCCTTCTCCAGCAGATCCGCGAGCAGGTCGTTCAGTCCACGCGGGACACCGTCCACCTCGGCCGGACTCTCCTTGACCTGTTTCTCGAACACCGCGTACGCCGTCGGCCCGGTGAACAGCTGCCTGCCGGTCAGCATTTCGTGCAGGACGCAGCCCAGCGCGTACAGATCGCTGCGTGGCCCGGCGATCCCGCGCTGGATCTGCTCGGGCGCCATGTACGCGGGGGTGCCGAGGATCTGCCCGGCGCGGGTGAACTGGGCGACGTCGGTCTCGCGCAG
This sequence comes from Amycolatopsis sp. PSD-21, assembly GCF_055561455.1. Taxonomy (NCBI): domain Bacteria; kingdom Bacillati; phylum Actinomycetota; class Actinomycetes; order Pseudonocardiales; family Pseudonocardiaceae; genus Amycolatopsis; species Amycolatopsis sp. PSD-21. The sequence continues at coordinate 9,018,783 of NZ_CM145712.1, forward strand.
CATCGCGAGCCCGAAGTCGAGCACCTTCACGCTGCCGTCGGGGCACAGCATCAGGTTGGTGGGTTTGAGATCGCGGTGGCAGATGGACAGCGCGTGCGCGGCGGACAGCACGGCGCACGCCTGCGCGGCGATCGCGGCCGCCCACGGCACCGGCAGCGGACCGTGTTCGGCGGCGAGGTCGGCGACGGTCACGCCTTCGATGAACTGCATGACCTGGTACAACCGCTCGTCGTAGGTGCCGAAGTCGTAGAGCGTCGGCGCGCCAGCGTGTTCCAAGGTCGCGAGGATCCGCGCCTCACGGATGAACCGTTGTTCGAGCTCGGCGTCGGGACCGCCGGGAAGCCCGAGGAACTTCACCGCCACGCGGCGGCCAAGATGCCGGTCGTGGCCGGCGTAGACCGCGCCCATCCCACCTCGCCCGAGCGGCAGCTCGTCGAGTTCGTAACGGTCCGCGATCAACAACCTATTTCTCCGGCTTGAGCTGGCCCTCAGTCAGTCCCGTCAAGCCTAGCCTCACCAGCTCCAGGCCCGATTCCGCCGCCTCGCGCAGGGCAGCTTCGAAGGCGGCGAGCCGGGTGAACGCCACCCCGTGGGTGCGCTGCGTCTCGATCGGCAGGCGCGGGATCCGGGTGCGCTTGAGGTCGATCCTCGTCGAAGAGGTCGGCGCTATCTGCCCCGCCGCGCGCAGGCACCCGGCGAGGAAGGCGGCGTCCAGCCGGTCAGGATCGGTGCGGTACTTCGACATCGTCGGTTCGACCTCGATTGTCTCTCCACTGTGGACATACGCGGGCACGGAGGGCGACGCGACCACGTCCCCCTCTTCCACCGATTCCGGCACGGTGAGCACGCCGGACTTCAGCAGCTCGCCGATCGTGACGTACGAGGGCTTCTCTTCAGACACCGCGAGCGACGGCAGTTCCGGCCGGATCCCCTCGAAATACCTGCGGACCTCGAGAAAGGCTTCGCCCGCGTGTTCGTCCCGATCCTGGTACCGCGCGGGGGAAAGGTCGATCTCCTCGTCGAGCAGATCGATGATCCGGACCGTGCCCGGCACATCCACGCCACGCAGGTATTCCTCCACAGTGGACGGATCGGTCGCCAGCAGCAGCCGGGACGGCGGCCGCTCCCCGGGTTCCGGACGCCGCAGCAGCCAGAGATCCGCGCCGCCGACCGTGACCACGGCGCGCAAAGCCCCGGCCCGCAACAGGTTCCCGCGGATCCGCCGCCCGGTGCGGCGTCCGGCGGCGGCGGGCGGCATCCGGATCGCGACCAGCCCGCCGGGTTTCACGTGCGCGAGACAGTGCTGCACCCAGGCCAGTTCCGGTTCGCCGCGCGGCGGCTGGCCGTACACCCAGCGCGGGTCGCCGACGAGTTCGTCGTAGCCCCATTCCCGTTCGTTGAACGGTGGATCGCAGACGACGGCGTCCGCGAGAACCCCCTCGAAGGAGTCCATCGACAGGGCGTCCGCCCCGTACATCTCCATGTCCGCGCCCGCGAGCAGCAGCCGGTGCGCCGCGATGCACGAGGTCGCCGGATCGCCGGTCTGGCCGAGCAGCCGGGTCCCGCCGGAGGCGAGCAGCAGCGTCCCGAAGCCGCATGCCGGGTCGAGCACCACGCCGGGCGCGGGGCCGATGAGCCGGGACATCAGCTCAGCCACCGGCTCCGGGGTGACGGACAACTGCCGGGAGTGCGCCTCGACGTAGCGCTCGCACAGGAACTCGAAGGCCTCGCGCGCGCCCCGCTCAGCGGCGAAGCGGTCCAGCAGTTCGAGCAGCTCCGCGTCGTCGTAACGCGGCGAAAAGGTCCACGCGTGTTGCCGCGACAGGTACGAGCCCACCCGGCCGACCCGGTCACCGAGCGCCAGGTCGTCGCCGAGGTTCCGCAGCCGCTGCCAGATCCGGTCCCCGAGCGAGATCTCGACCGGTTTCCCCCGCTCACGCAGCCACTTTTCGACGGCAACCAGGGAAAAGAAGGGGCTCGACGCCGTCCCGCCGACGGGCGGCGGAAAATCACCGTAACGTCGGCGCCAGTTGCTGACGGCGGCGCGGCCGACGCCCGCGATCCGCGCGATGTCCGCCGCGGTGACGGTGGCTTGCTCCTCCATCGCCGCATCGTAACCGACAGCGGACTATTCCAGCCCTTTGTTTGTGAACTCAGTACACAACTGCTTTACTGGGTCCCATGAGGTACACCCTTCGGTACGCCGCCGGCTCCGACGTCGGGCGGCGCCGCCAGGTCAACCAGGACTCGGTCTACGCCAGCACCAGGATGCTGGCCGTCGCCGACGGTATCGGCGGCCAGCCGCACGGCGAGGTGGCCAGCGCCGAGGCGGTGGGCGTCCTGTCCCGGCTCGACAAGGACCTCCACGGTTTCGACCTCGCGGACGTCGACCTGGTCGAGGTGCTCTCCGGCGGCCTTCGCGCCATCGACGACCGGCTCGCCGCGACGGCCGAGCAGGAGCCCGAGACGCGGGGCATGGGTACCACCCTCACGGCCGTGCTGTTCGACGGCTCCCACTTCACGGCCGCCCACATCGGCGACTCGAAGGGCTACCTGCTGCGCGGCGGCACGCTTCAGCGCTTCACCCGCGACCACACGCTCGCGCAGGCCCTCGCGGACGACGGGCGTATCGACCCTTCGGAGGTCGAGGGGCATCCTCGCGGCTCGCTGTTGATGAAGGCGCTGTTGAGCACCGGCAGCGGCGAAGCCGACATCTGGACCTTCGACGCCACACCCGGAGACCGTCTCCTGCTGTGCTCGGACGGGTTAACGGCAACGGTTGTCGAAACCGTTATCAAAGACGTCCTGGGGGCCTTCCAAGATCCCGCGGAGGCCGTCCCAAGGCTGATCGACCTGGCCAACGAAGGCGGCGGACCGGACAACATCACCTGCGTCGTTGCCGACGTTCTCGCCCCCGCGCCCGCCTGAGCCCGCGGAGCCGCAAGCGCAGGTCAGACCCGCCTTCGAGGGGGCGGAAGGGCATCCGGTAAAGTTCTCCACGGAGGATTGGCCGAGCGGCCTAAGGCGCACGCTTGGAAAGCGTGTTGGGTTCACGCCCTCGCAGGTTCGAATCCTGTATCCTCCGCCGTCAGCAAGGCCCCGGACGTTCCGACGTCCGGGGCCTTGTTGATTACTTAGCAGGACCTTCACTTAACAGAGTCAGTTGATCACGCTAAGTTTAACAGTGGTCGTTCCAGCCCCCGACGTCCCAAGGAGTCCGCCAAAATGGCCGGAGTCGAAGAGATCCGCGCTGGTATCGCGCTCGCGAACGAGAAGGCATCCGCGAGCATCGCCGCACTTCAGCAGGCAGCGCAGTCTCTCGAAGAAGCCCAGCTTTCGCTTTCCCAGGCCACCCAGGGCAGCACCCAGCACGAGGTGAGCCAGGCGCACGGGCTCCTCGCCGAGGCCCTGCAGGGCATCACCGGGATGCAGAGCACCATCCAGGCGGGCATCTCGTCGGCCGAGTCGTACTCGACCCGTCTCTGACATGTACCTCGAGGAGCTGCACCAGCTGCTGACGGCCGTCCAAACCGGCCTCGCCGACGGACGCGCTCACGCGGAGCGGGCCAGGAGCCTGCTCGAAGAGTCCCGGCGCGCCATCGTGGAACCCCAGGCCCAAGCCGTGCCATGGGTGCCGCCGCAGCTGGCGCAGGCCGACGAGGGAATGGAAAACCTCCTGACGCGCCTTTCCGCCGCTGACGACCTGGTCAGCGGTTACCAATCCCGCCTCTGAGATCGGCGAGCCGGTATGGGCAGCAAAGCGAGTGAACAGCGCAATCGCGTCGTTACGGCGCTCGAGCGGGTCCGGCACCAGATCGGCCTCGTCCTCGGCGCCGCCGCCGGCGCCCGCCAGTCCGCCGAGGCGGAGCTGGCCAAACTCGAACTGGAGCAGCACATAGTCCGGGTGGGGATGAACAACTCCACCTCGGACCAGTACGCCGAATGGTCCCGGCATCCCGCCGCGAACGAGGTGTTCGGCCTGCTCGGCAGCGTGCGCGGCCAGTTCTACGCGGACTGGGAAGCGGGCCCGAACGCGTTGCGCGAGCTCGTCGCGCACAACGCGCCGGGGCCCGCGAGCCAGCCGCCGGGCAACTGGCTCGGCCGCGTCGGCGGGAATCCCGGCATCACCGCGCCGGGGCTGTGGCGCGTCGGCTCGGCGACCGTTTCGGGCAAGGACGTCCCGCGCACGTTCGACGTCGCGGTGCCCCTGCTCGACGAGTCGCATCTGTCCATCACGTCGGCGCCCAAGACCAGGGCCGCGGTGGACGGCATCGTGCAGAACCTGCTGATGCGGATCCTGAGCACGTTCGAACCCGGCGCGGTGCGCGTCCACCTGTGGGACGTCGGGCAGCTGACCGCGATCCTGCCCGACCTGTATCCGCTGAGCCGCACGAGCGCGCTCACGCTGTACGACCCGGGACGGCTCGAAGACCTCCTCGACGAACTGGCGGGCCACATCCGCCGGATCCACGCGACCGGGATGCAGGCGGGTCACACGTCGCTGCGGGAGATCCGGCGGGCGAGCGGCCAGCGCGTCGAACCGTTCCGCGTCGCGGTGCTCTACGGCAACGGCGAAACGCTCGAACCGGAACGCGCCCGCGAACTGAAACGGGTCGCCACCGGGGCGCTCGCGGCCGGGATCTGCCTGATCCTGATCGACGTGCCGACCATGCTGTCGACTTCGGTCGAATCGCTGAGCCTGTACGACGAGCGGCACGCGAAGAGCAGCATGACCGGCCCCGACCTGGTCGTCGACCTGGATCCGCCGATGCCGTCCGGGCAGGTCATCCGCGCCGCCGGCCGGATCGCCGAGGCGCTGATCGCCAAACAGGGCGGGCCGCGCGCGTTCGCCGACCTCCTGCCGACCGAACTGGGCAAGGAAAGCTCGGCGCGGGAGCTGCGGGCACCGGTCGGGTTCTTCGAGGGCGAGCCGGTGGAGGTCGTCATCGGCGACGCCAGCCCGCACGTGCTCATCGGCGGGCCGAGCGGTTCGGGGAAGACGAACTTCCTGTACTCGCTGCTCGGCAGCCTCGCGGCGCGGTACTCGCCGGACGAGCTCGCGCTGTACCTGCTGGACTTCAAGGAGGGCGTGTCGTTCGCCGGGCTCGCGCCGGGACGGCGGGACGCCAGCTGGCTGCCGCACGCCAAGCTCATCGGGGTCAACGTCAACACCGACCGCGAGTTCGGCCTGGCCCTGCTGCGCTTCCTCGCCGACGAGCTGCGCCGCCGGTCCGCCGCGGCGAAACTGCACGAGGTCACCAACCTCTCGGACCTGCGCGAACAGGACCCCGGCGGGCACTGGCCGCGGATCGTCGCGGTGATCGACGAATTCCAGTACCTGTTCGCCGGCCGCGACGGCGTGACGGCGACCGCGACCCAGCTGCTGGAGGACATCGCGCGGCGAGGCCGGTCGCAAGGTATCCACCTGGTGCTGGCGAGCCAGGACGTCGCCGGGATCGAGGCCTTCTGGGGCAAACCGGCGGTGTTCGAGCAGTGCACGCTGCGGATCGCGATGCCGAAGGCGCGGCGCGTGCTGGCCGAGACCAACAACGCGGCGGTCTCGGCGCCCAAGTGGCACGCGGTGATCAACCACGATTCCGGGGTGGCGCACGGAAACCAGCTCGCCCACGTGCCGGACGCGAGCACCAAGGACGTCTTCAACAAGCTGCAGCACCGGCTCTGGGAGCAGTACTCGGAGTCTTTCAAGCGGCCACGGCTGTTCGACGGGGCGCATTCCCCGGTGCTGGAACAGTTCCCGGCGTTCGCGGACCTGAAGCCGACCGACCGGCCGCGGGCGCTGCTCGGGCAGTCCATCGACGTCGACGAGGCCGCCTGCGGTGTCGAGCTGCCGAAGGCTCCGGGACGCAACGTCGCCGTCCTCGGCGCGGCGACCGCGGAAGCACTGTCCATCATGGACTCCGCCGCCCGATCGCTCGCCCGCCAGTATCACTGCGATTCGGTGGAGTTCGTGCTCTCGTGCCCCATCGAGGCGTCCGTCCCCGCCGTGGAGGAGCTGGCCGAGCGGCTGCGCGCGGACGGACACGAGGCCACCCTTGTCGATGATCTGCCCGGCCGGGTAATCGATATCGCGGAGAATCTGTCCTCTTTGGACAAAGCACGGGTACTGCTGCTGTACGGCGTCGACGCGTCGATCCCCGCGCTGGAGGCGAAGGCGCCCGGACAGCTCAAGAGCGGTCTGGATCAGCTGCGGGTCTTGCTGAAGCAGGGCCCGACGCACGGCGTCCACACCATCGGCTGGTGGCGCAGCATCGCGCGGCTGAAGGACACGCTCGGTTTCGCGGGCACGGACGACATCGGGACCTGGGCGGCGTTGGACGTCCAGGGCAACGAACTGTCGCCGTTCGCCGCCGGCCAGGTCGTGCACTGGTCACCGCGGCCGGGGCGGGCGCTGTTCTTCGACCGCACCACCCACGGTGCCCCTGAGGTGATCATCCCGTTCCAGCGTCCGGAAGGGCTTCTCGATGGATGACGGCATCACCGCGGCCATGCGGTACAAGGAGATCGTCGGCCTCGCGCGCGCTTCGGCGGAGAACCTGCGCAACTGGGAGATCGGCCGCGCGGACGAACTGGAGGCGCGTCTGGCCGAGGCGCACCAGGCCGTCGCGGACGCCGCCGAACGCGAGCAGCGCGCCGTCGACCGGTGCACGCGCTGGTGGAAGATGGCGCAGCACAACGTCGAGGGCCTCTCGTGGCTGCCCGACGACGAGGCCCCGCGCCCGGTGCCGACCGCGCGGCCCGGCTACCTGGAGAAGTACCTGGAAGAGGTCAAGCCGAGCTACCAGGAACTCGTGCAGGCGGTGCTTTCCCTCGGCTGGCGCGCCAAACGCTCCTGACCCCCGCGCGTCGTCCCTCCAATCACGCGAGGCGTCCCTCCAATCACGCGAGGCGTCCCTCCAATCACGCGAGTTCGCTGTCCAATCACGCGAGTTACGCCTCTGATCACGCGAGTTACGCCTCCAAGCACGTGAGTTACGTCCCCAATCATGTGTGTTACGCCTCCGATCACGCGTACTCGATGGTGGGGGCTCGTGATCGGACGGACGACACGCGTGATTGGAGGGACGACACGCGTGACTGGGCGGCCGACACAGGTGTTCGAGGGCGTAACTCGCGTGATTAAGGGCGTAACTCGCGTGATTGGGGCCGGAACTCGCGTGATTGGGGACGTAACTCGCGTGGGTCGGGGCGTAACTCGTGCAGGCGGTGCTTTCCCTCGGCTGGCGCGCCAAACGCTCCTGACCCCCGCGTGCCGTCCCTCCGATCACGCGAGGCGTCCCTCCAATCACGCGAGTTCTCCGTCCAATCACGAGTGTGCGCCCCCTGATCACGCGAGTTACGCCTCCAAGCACGTGAGTTACGTCCCCAATCATGTGTGTTACGCCTCCGATCACGCGTACTCGATGGAGGGGACTCGTGATCGGACGGACGACACGCGTGACTGAGCGGACGACACGCGTGACTGGAGGGACGACACGCGTGACTGGGCGACCGACACAGGTGATTGAGGGCGTAACTCGCGTGATTGAGGGCGCAACTCGCGTGAAGGCCCCCTTCCCTCGGCTCAGCCGAGGGAAGGGGGCCTTCACGCGAGAAAGTTACGGCTTCGGCAGGTAAGGGCCGAGCACCTTCTCCAGGTAGTCCGCCAGGTCGTGGAAGGCGTCCTGGACGGGGTTGCCCGCGCTCGGCCGGAACCGCAGCACCTGCGGGTCGTGGTCGCTCGCCTGCTTCGCGAACTCGGCGTTCAGGTGGACGACGTCGTAGTCGAGACCGCGCGGCGCCCTCGACGCCAGGATGTGGTCCAGCACCTGCGACTGGCCCTCGAAAACGTAGCTGTACCGCTCGTTCTCGGGCAGCGTCGCGATGAGGTCCTTCAGCGCGCCACCGGCGGTCAGCGTCTCGACGGCGGGCGAGAACGGGTAGTCGTTCAGGTCACCAGCCACGACGATGTTCGCGTTCTTGTCCGACGCGAGCAGCTTGTCGATGAAGCCACGGAGCACGGTCGCCTGCTTGGCCCGCTGCACCTCGGAGCTCCGGACCGGCGGCTGGTTGCGGCCGTGGGTCGGCTGGTCGCCGCCCTTGGAGTTGAAGTGGTTCGCGATGACGAACACGGTGCGGCCCTTGAAGACGAACTCGCCGACCAGCGGCTTGCGGCTGGCTTCCCACGCCTCGTTCCCTGGCTCGACCCGGCCGGGCGAGACGGTCAGGTGGGTCTTGCCGCGTTCCTTGACCACGTCGACGGGCGTGGTCGCGGTACCACCCGGCCGGTCCACAAAGGACACCCGAGCCGGGTTGAACAGGAAGCCGACGCGGATGTTGCCGCCCGGCTGACCGCCGTCCTTACCGTTCTCCGGGTCGATCTGGCGCCACTCGTATCGCGGGCCACCGGCGGCGACGATCGCGTCGACGAACTTCCGCAACGTCTGGTCGGCGGCGACGGTGCCGTCGTTCGCCGGCCCGTTGTTGTCCTGGATCTCTTCCAGGTTCAGGATGTCCGGCTTCGCCAGGTTGCCGACGACGGCCTTGGCCAGCTCCCCGAACTTCTCCGCACTGTCCAAAGCGGACAGGTTCTCGACGTTGTAGGTCGCCACGGCGAGCTCACCGCTGCGCTGCGCGCGGGTGCTCTCGCGCTGCAACCCGTTGTCCTTGGCGGCGCCCAGCTTCGTCGCGAACAGCGTGTAGCCGCCGAAGTTGCTGTATTCGACCGGGCCGGAGGTCTCGCCGGTGAGCACGTCGCCGGTGTTGACCTTCGGGAACGGCTGCTGGGCGAACGGGATCAGCGACGCGACCTTGAGCACGCCGGTGTTGAGCCGGTCGTAGTCCAGGTACACCGCGCCACCGCGGACGCTCGGGTTCTGCTTCGGCTTGGTGGTCACGTAAAGCTCGTTGAACGACGACGTCGGGCCGACGACGCGCGCGTCGGAGACGCTGACGATCTCGCTCTCGTGGGTCTCCCAGAAGTCCAGCGAGTACTTCGCCGGCTCCAGCGGCAGGGGCTCGATGTTGCCGCCCGGCGCGGGGGCGACGGTGTCCGGGACCGTGTCCGGCGAGACGACGATCGGTGCGGGCAAAGCGTTCCCGCTCGACAGGACCGTCCACTGTGCACTCGTCAGCTCGGTGAGTGACTGGTACGGCGAGGTCGCGGGAGCGTCCGGGTAGAACTCGCGGACGGTGCCGCCCGCGGTCACCGCGTCGCCGACGGCCACGGCGGGCGTCGTCGAACCGGTGAAGACGAACAGACCCTCGCTCGTACGCGGGTCGGCGTCGGGCGCGGTGTCGGTGAGCCAGAACCCGCGCGCCGAACCGAAGCTCCGGATCGCGGTCACGACGCCGGTGACCCCGGCGACCTTCCGGTCCTTGAACGGCGAGATCCGGGTGGTGCCCTGGATGTCGTGGATCTTCGCGTCGACCGGCGGCGGGCCGGTCTCGCCCGGCGTCTCACCCTTGGCGTTGGTCGGGGTGGGCGCGCCCGAGGTGAAGTCGGCGGCGTTGTCGTCGGTGTCCGCGAGCGTCGTCCCCCTGGCGACGGAGGCGGTGTTGGACGGCGCCGGCGCCGTGGATCCCTCGCGGATGACGGCGGCCGCGCCGAAGCCGACCAGGTCCTTGATCCGGGTGTCGGCCGCGCAGTCGGCGGCCGTCTTGCAGGTCAGGGCCGCGGTGCCCTGGACGAGCGCGATGGTGCCCGCGGTGGCGGACAACGCCAGCGAGCCGGTGGCGTCCGGCGTCGGCAGCGCGACGGTGCCGCCCGAGCCCTTCGCCTGCGCGATGAGATACCGCGCGCCCGCGGCGACACTGCCGGTCAGCGGCGTGACCTGCCAGCTGTTCCCCGACGCGGGCGCGTACTGGACGCTGAAGCCGTCGAGGCTCACGGCGGCCGTGCCGCGGTTGGCGAGTTCGACGAAGTCGTTGGTCAGCGTGGCGCCCGAGTTGCCGCCACCGCCGTAGACCTCGGCGATCACGGCGTCGGCGCTGGGCGCGGCGAGCGCGGCCGGAGCGGTGATGCCGCTCACGACCAGGCCGGAGGCGACGGCCACGGTCAGGGCCCGTCTCCGGGCGGCACGTCGGGAAATGGTCACGCTGAGTCCCCTTTTCACAAGATCGGTCGAGGCATACTCCCCCGAACAAGTGAAATGAGGAAGACGGCAAGGCAACGATTCGTCACCGCTAGCCCGTTCGGACCCTCGCGTGCGAAGATCGAGCTCCGCCGCCTGTTACGCACCAGGAGGCGTCTTCATGCGCAGACTGCTTTGCGCGATCGTCGCGGCCGGTCTCGTGATCCCCGTTCCCCCGGCGGCCGCCAAGCCACCGGAAAAGGCGGCGTTCGAAGTGATGACCCCGGCGAGCACGGTCGCGTCGCGCACCGACCGGCGGCCGAACGCGGGCGGCATCTTCGACCCCGTCGCGCGCAAGACCTTCATCTCGTGGTCCGGCAAGGCCGCGGACACCTACGTCCAGGCCTACGACCACCGGACCGGCGCCTGGACGGCGCCGAAGAAGATCGCCGACGGCGAGTCCGATCCGCACAACTACCCCACGATGCTGCTGGCCGGCGACGGGCATCTGCTGATCTTCCGCGGGATGCACAACAAGCGGACCGTGCTCAGCCGCGCGCCGCTCGCGCATTCCCTCGACGGCACCTGGACCGACGTCGAGGTCCCCGAGGGTGCCGCGGCGAGCTACCCGATGCCGGTGAAGACCGTCGACGGCACGCTGTTCCTGTTCTACCGGGAGACCACGAAGGAACTGGATCCGACGGCGGACTCCGACTTCCGCCCGATGAAGTACCTCGTTTCCCGCGACCACGGGAAGACGTGGAAGAACTCCGTGCGGCTGACCGGGAAGCCGTGGGCGTTCGGCTCGCTGGGCCGGGCCGACCACATGGACGAGATCTACGTCGGGCAGCTTCGGTACCTGCCGTCGTCCGGGCGGATCCAGTTCGTCTACACGCTCGCGGGCGGCGGGCCCGGCCAGCACAAGCACGACGTCTACCACCGGAACGTCTACTACCTGTCGTTCGACGTCCGCACCCTGCGCTTCTTCTCCGCCGCGGGCCACGACCTCGGCACGCAGGTGGACGACGCCGAACAGGAGCGGTACCTCAAGGTCGTCGAAACGCCGCTCGAACTCCCCGGCGGGCTCAAGTCGCCGGACTACATCCTGCAGGTCGGCACCCAGCGCGACGGCAAACCGTTCGTCACCTGGTTCCAGTTCGACGCCGCCGGCTCGCCGCGCGATTTCGCGGGCGCGTGGAACGGCCGGAACTGGGAAGTGCGCGAAGTCGCGAACGGGCTCCGATTGCGCGAGATCGAACAGCTCAATGGCGGCACCTGGCGCGTTTACGGAACACGTGACGGAAAGCCGGGCATCGAAACGTTCTTGCTCGAGAACGGCCGCGTCTGGAAGCCGGAAACCTTGATCACCACACCGAAACCGGTCCAGCGCGTCGAAGTGATCACCGGTTTCCGGGATCCGGCCCGCATTCTGGCGACCGGCGCGTCCAGTGCCCGTGACGTCTCCGTGGCCGACGGTGACATTTATGTCGCGGGAGCCCCGCGCAAATAGCCCATTGGTGTTCCGCTGCCTTAAATGAACCTCAAGTCGGGGTACAACCCGGCAATTCCGGAGCTACCTTGGCGACGTGAGCGAGGACACAAATCCTCGGCTCACGTCGCCGGAGGAGGTGTCCGATGAACTGGCTCATCGTCGGTACGGCACTGGTTCTGCTGCTGAGCATCGCACTGGCCGTCGATCTGCGCGACCGGGAACGCGGCGGACGGCCGGTGGCCCATTTCGGCGGCGCGCGGCTCGACGCCGTACTGCGCGAGGCTGACTTGAGCGAACGGCTTCTCGACGCTCACCGGGGAGGGTGAGCAGGGGGAACTGGGGGCGCACCGCCGGTGCACGGGACCCGTCGGGGGAGGACGGGGCCCGTACACCGGCGGTGTGTCATTTCCGCCTCGTGAGGGGCAAGGACGGTCCGAGCCGCTGGGTGTCGCGAAAGCCACTTTCGGGGCACCAGACGTCCCGAAAGTGGCTTTCGCGACATCCCGGCACTCGGGGCAGGTGGCGTACGGACGTTGCGAAAGTGGCTTTCGCAACGTGCCTGTGCCGCGGCTGGGCCCGCAACCTGTGTTCCGCCTCGTGAGCGGTAAGGACGGTTCTAACCGTCCTTACCGCTCACGAGGTTCTGCCGCGTCTTGTACTTCCCGATGAGCGACTTCGCGCCGGCGACCGCCGCCTTGCCCGCGCCCTTCGCGCTCGCCGCCAGGAACGTCGTCCAGTCGAAGTAATCGCGCCACAGCACGATCCGGCCGTCGCGCACTTCGAACGTGCCGCACACCCAGAACTCGGCCTCCCACGAACCACGCCGCAGGACGTCAGTGCGCTCGGTCAGCACGATCGGCCCGTCGGCGGCGATGTGGTGGGTGCGCGCCTCGAACCCGCTGCCGTAACGGGCCATGGTGCGCAACTGCTTCTCCACCGCGGAAAGGCCGCGGGCGGGCGGCAGCGGGACGTTCTGATAGACGATGTCGATCGCCACGAAGCCGAGCGCCCGATCGATGTCGAACTCTTCGAGGGCCTGAAGGAAACCGGTCACCACTGTCTTCGGATCCGTCATGCCTGCCAAGGCTAATCCGATTTTGAACCGCCGGAAGGTCACAGCCGTATCACCGGGCGGAGGGGCCGGTTTTCCCCTGACTACGGAGGTATCGATGCGACGGCGACTGCCGATGGCACTGTTCGGGCTGGTCGTGTGGGTGCTCGCGGGCTGTTCGTCGGCCACGGGCGCCGCACCGGCGGCACCGGGCGCCAACCAGGCCGACATCACCTTCTCCCAGCAGATGGTCCCGCACCACCAGCAGTCGATCCAGGTCGCGAACCTGGCCTCGGACCGGTCGGCCTCGGAGTTCGTGAAGGCCACCGCCGCCAAGATCGTCAAGGCCGAGTCGGCGGAGGTCCAGACGATGACCGGCTGGCTGCAGTCCTGGAACGCGGCCGTCCTGCCCGCGGCGGGTCACGCCGGGCACGCGATGCCGGGGATGATCACCGAGGGGCAGGTCGCCTCGCTGCAGAATCTGTCGGGCGCCGAGTTCGACAAGGTGTGGCTCCCGCTGATGGCCGAACACCTGCGCAACGGCGTCGCGATGGCCAAGACCGTGCTGTCTTCGGGCGAGCACCCCGAGACGAAAGCGCTGGCACAGGAGATCGTGGAGAACCAGACGGCGGCTATCGACGAGATCACCGCGCAGCTTCCTTGACCCCCTGAAGGCCCCGGAAGACCCTCCGGTATTGTTCTCGGCGGTGGCGTGTCCGAGCGGCCGAAGGAGCACGACTCGAAATCGTGTGACGGTTAATACCCGTCCGTGGGTTCAAATCCCACCGCCACCGCAGCGAAGAGCCGGTCTCCGTGGAGACCGGCTCTTCTGCGTCCGGGACTACTTGTTGAACTTGTCCTTGAGGTCCTGCACGCCGCCTTCCGCGCGGTCGCGCAGGTCGTGCCCGGTCTCCTTGACCTGGCCTTCGGTCTGGTCGGCCCGGCCGGAGTTCGCGAGGTCGGAGTTGCCGGTCTTCTCGCCGAGCTTCTCCTTGGCGGCGCCGATGGCCTGTTCGGCCTTGTCCTTCGCCTTGTCGAAAACGCTCATGGCGGATGTTCCTCCTTCGACTGCGGCCGCCGTTTGCGACCGCCTGTCTCCGGGTTACCCGGGCCACGGGATCCGACACATCTGTCACCCGGTGCGGTTACCCCGTTGCCCGTGGAAGAACTCTTCGAGCAGGGCCGCGCATTCGGCCTCCAGCACACCGCCGACGACCTCCGCGCGGTGGCTGAGCCGCCGGTCGCGGACGACGTCCCACAGCGACCCCACGGCCCCGGTCTTGGGCTCCCAAGCGCCGAAGACGACCTTCGCGACCCGGGCCATCACGAGGGCGCCGGCGCACATCGTGCACGGCTCCAGGGTCACGGCGAGCGTGCAGCCTTCGAGCCGCCAGCCGTCGCCGTAGATCTCGGACGCGGCCCGCAGCGCGAGGATCTCCGCGTGCGCCGTCGGGTCCCCGAGTTCTTCGCGGGCGTTGCGCGCGGAGGCGAGCGGGGTCCCGTCCGGCGACAGCACGACGGCGCCGATCGGCACGTCGTCGCCCGCACCTCGCGCCGCGGCGATCGCCGCCCGGACGGCGGCGATGTCGGCGGCGGAGGCTGCGGGGCTCAGATCTCGTCCAGGATCTTCGTGAACTCGGCGGCGAATCCGCACCGCTGCGCGACCATCTGGAGTTGTTCGTCCGGATAGAGGTCGACCTCGCCGACGATCACCTGCAGTTCGGCCCCGGGGAGTCCGAGGTCGGACAGGATCTCCAGGTCGCCTTCCGGCCAGACCGCGTCGTCGTCCTCGTCCGGGGGGTCGACTCTCAGCACGTCGAGGACGTCCGCGGCGATGTCGTAGTCGAGCGCCGCGGCGGCGTCGGACAGCAGCAGGGAGGGGCCTCTCGGGCTCGGCCGGACGATCACGAAGAACTCGTCGTCGACCGCGAGCAGGCCGAACGCGGCCCCTGTCGAACGCAGTTTGCCGAGCTCGGTGATCGCAGCGTCGAGCTCGCCGAGCGCCCCCGGATCAAGGGAACTGCACCGCCACCGACCGTCCTCCCGCACCACGGCCACCGCGAACCCCGTGATCGGCTCTTGCACCGCCATGCGCACACCGTATTCCGCCCGCATTCGGAACGCACGCACGGTGCGCCCGAAGCGCCGCATGCGCCACTATCGAGACATGACCGGACCCACCGACCTGCCCACCCTCCCCGACGCCCGCTTCGCCGGATTGCTGGAGGAGGCCCGCGCGCTCCAGACGAAAACCGTAGAGCTCCGCCGGGAGATCCACCGGAATCCGGAGATCGGGCTCCACCTGCCGAAAACCCAGGCCTCGATCAAGGCGGCCCTCGACGGCCTGCCGCTCGAGATCATCGAGGGCAAATCGACCACTTCGCTGACCGCCGTCCTCCGCGGCGGGAAGCCGGGCCCGGCGATCCTGCTGCGCGGCGACATGGACGCGCTGCCGCTGCACGAGGACACCGGCCTCGACTTCGCTTCCGAGGACGACGGCGCGATGCACGCCTGCGGGCACGACACCCACGTCGCGATGCTGGCGTCGGCCGCGCGGCTGCTCAGCGAGCACGTCGACGAGCTGGCCGGGTCGGTGGTGTTCATGTTCCAGCCCGGCGAGGAGGGCGAGCACGGCGCGCGCCACATGATCCACGAGGGCGTGCTCGACGCCTCGGGCGAACGCGTCGAGAAGGCGTTCGGCCTGCACATCTTCACCCAGGTCGCGTCGGGCATCGTGCAGACCCGGCCTGGGCCGATCATGGCGTCGGCGAACAGCTTCCACGTCACCGTCACCGGCCGGGGCGGGCACGGCTCGGCGCCGCACCAGGCGATCGACCCGGTGCCTGCGGCGGCCGCGATGGTGAGCGCACTGCAGACGATGGTGACCCGCAAGGTCAGCGTGTTCGAGCCCGCGGTGGTCTCGGTCACCCGGATCGAGGCCGGGACGACGACGAACATCATCCCCGAGACGGCGTTCCTGGAGGGCACGATCCGCACGCTGTCCGAGCGGACGCAGGCGTTCGTCCGCGAGGAGCTGCCGAAGGTGTGCGAGGCGGTCGGCGCGGCGCACGGCGTCCGCGTGAGCGCCGAAGTCCTCCCCGGCTACCCCGTGACGGTGAACGACCCCCAGGTCGCGGCGCGCGTGCTGGACCTGGCGGCCGAGGTCCTCGGCGCCCGCAACTCCGAGGTCATGGAGAACCCGGTGATGGGCGCGGAGGACTTCTCCTACGTCCTGCAGCGGGTTCCGGGCGCCTTCGCGTTCCTAGGCGCCTGCCCGCCCGACGCCGACCTGGCCACGGTCGAGGCGAACCACTCGAACCGCGTGGTCTTCGACGAGGACGCGATGGCCAACGGCGTCGCGATGTACGCCGCCTTCGCGCTGGACGCCCTTCGCTAGCCATTACACAACAGCGTTGATTTAATGGGTGGCATGAGCGATGACACCCTGGCCGTCCTGGCCGCACAGGAGGAGCGCCTGGTCTTCCGCCGGTTCGACAACGAGACCGCGCTGGAGCTGGGCGCCCACCTGCTCGCGGCCGCACGGGACCGCGCCCTCCCGGTGACGGTCTCCGTGCGCCGCGGCGGGCAGCGGCTGTTCCACGCGGCGTTGCCGGGCACCTCGGCCGACAACGACGCGTGGATCGACCGCAAGAGCCGCGTCGTCGACCGGTACGGGCACAGCTCGTTTCTCGTCGGCGAGCAGTTCCGCGCGAAGGGCACGACGTTCGAGGCCGATTCCCGGCTCGACCCGGATCTCTACGCCGCGCACGGCGGCGTGTTCCCGGTGATCGTCGAGGGTGTCGGCCCGGTCGGCACCGTCGGCGTCTCGGGCCTGCCGCAGGCCGAGGACCACGCGTTCGTCGTCGAGCAGCTGGAGATCTTCCTCGCCGAACGGTCCTGATCGGGCTAGCGGCCGAGGCGCAAGGTGAGGAAGTCGGCACTGGGCGAGAGATCCGCGTAGTCGACCCGGTAGCCCCCGAAAGCAGCCCCCTCGGCCGCGACCACGTCCATCGTGAACGACACCGCCGGGCCGGTCGACGGCCGGGCGTAGGACATCGTCACGATCGCGCGCCCCGGCGAAGCACACATCTCCCCGATCGGGCACCGCTCGTCCAGCACCGCCAGATAGGCGAGGCGCAGGTCTTCGTCCGGAAGCACCGTCCAGGCGCCCAGGCGGAACGTGAACGCGTCGCCCAACGCCGGCGGGCCCCAGGAGGCGTTCAGGAACACGAGCACCAGACCGAACAGCACCAGTTTCGCCGGGGTCGCCCAGAGCCGCCGTCTTCGCATACCGGAAGTACGCGCGGACCGGCCCTCGAGGTTGCTTCGGACGGTTGTCCCGACCTTCGGGACGACCGTCCGGCACGTCTCCCGTGCTACCGTTGAGTGTCACATCATATATCAGATAGGGCATGCCAGTGACCTCCTCTTCGCGCTTCGACGAGCGGAAACGGCGCCTGTCCGGGGTCGTGGCCATCCCGGTGACGCCGTTCGACGCCGACGGTGCCGTGGATCCGGACGCCTACGCGAAACTGGTGGACCGGGTGATCGAAGGCGGTGTCGGCGTCGTGACACCGAACGGGAACACCGGCGAGTTCTACGCGCTGGACGAGGCCGAGACCCGGCTCTGCCTCGAGCTGACGGTCAAGGCCGCGGCGGGCCGGGCGAGCGTGGTCGCCGGAGTGGGGCACGACGTCCGGACGGCGATCGCCGCGGCGCGGCACGCCGCCGAAGCCGGCGCGGACCTGATCATGATCCACCAGCCGGTGCATCCGTACGTCTCGGCGGAGGGCTGGGTCGAGTACCACCGCGCCATCGCGGCGGCGGTCCCGGAGCTGGGTGTCGTGCCGTACGTGCGCGACGCGCGGATCGACGGCGAGCGGCTGGCGAGGCTCGCCGACGCCGCGGAGAACGTCATCGGGGTTAAGTACGCGGTGCCGGATCCGGTGCGGTTCGCGTCGGTGGCGCGGGACGCCGGGATCGATCGCTTCACGTGGATCGCCGGGCTGGCGGAGCTGTCGGCGCCGGGTTACTTCGCCGTCGGCGCGACGGGGTTCACGTCGGGTTTGGTGAACGTCGCGCCGTCGCTCTCGCTGGAGATGTTCCGCACACTCCGCGACGGTGACTTCCGCGGCGCGATGGCCTGCTGGGAACGCGTCCGGCCGTTCGAGGAGTTACGGGCCGCGGACGGCAACGCCAACAACGTGAGCGTGGTGAAGGAAGCGTTGGCACAGCTGGGTTTGTGCCGCGCCGGCGTCCGGCCGCCGAGCCGCGCGCTGACCGGCGCGGAACGAGAGCGGGTCCGCGCGGCGCTGACGTTTTTCTGACCGTGTCCGCACCCACTGGGGCGGGTGCGGACACGGTGACAGGTCAGAGGTCGTGGCCATCGACGATCGCGGCGTGGCCCGGATGGGCGCCTCGGGGCGCGCTGGTGCGCGGCGGGCGGCTGCTCACCGGCGAGGCCGGTGGGACCATGAGCGCGAAGAACGATGTCTGGCCGGTGCTCCTGTCTCCGATCGATTCTCGCGACCGGACGGAACCGGGGGAAATTTCCCTCGATGTCTTCGACTGTACGCCAGATCGTGCGGCTTTGGTGAATTGCTTCCGCTCCGCCGCCGTGGAACACTGGAGGCAGGCCACGGAGCGACCGTGGCGTGTTGTGGTACCAGTGCCTCTTCTCGGCCGAACCAGACCCTTTCGGTGTTTGTGAACCCGTTGCTGGATTGTCCACTTTCACGAACCAGAACGGTGTGATGCACCATGACCTCCACACAGACGAGACAGGGCAGCGATTTCGCCGAACTGTCCAAATTGGTCAAAGACGCCGGCCTCCTCGACCGGCGCCGAAAGTTCTACGCGGTGAAGATCTCCTTGAACCTGCTGGCTTTCGCGGGCGGCTGGGTCGCCTTCGCACATCTCGGGGACTCTTGGTGGCAGCTGTTCCTCGCCGCGTTCTTCGCGATGATGTTCACGCAGCTGTCCTTCATCGGGCACGACGCCGGACACAAGCAGATCTTCCGCGGCCGCAAGGCGAACGACGTCACCGGTTTCGTCCACGGTGGACTGACCGGGCTGAGCTACGGCTGGTGGATCGGCACGCACACCCGCCACCACGCCAACCCCAACCACGAGGACGAGGATCCGGACGTCAACCTCGCCGCGCTCATCTTCACCAAGGCGCAGGGCACCGAACGGCGGGGTTTTCTGCGCTGGATGGCGAAATACCAGGCGTTCCTGTTCTTCCCGCTGCTGTTGCTGGAAGGCCTGAACCTGCACGTTTCGAGCGTGACGGCGATGTTCCAGCGCGGGTTCAAGCGGCGGAAGCTCGAAGCGGCGCTGATGCTGGCCCACGTCGCCGCGTACCTGACCGCGGTGTTCGTCGTCCTCTCGCCCGGTGTCGGTTTCGTCTTCATCGCCGTGCACCAGTGCCTGTGGGGCGTGTACATGGGCTGCTCCTTCGCCCCGAACCACAAGGGCATGCCGACGCTGTCGGCCGGGCACAAGCTCGACTTCCTGCGCAAGCAGGTGCTCACCTCGCGCAACGTGCGCGGCGGCCCGGTGGTGGACTTCGCGCTCGGCGGGCTCAACTACCAGATCGAGCACCACCTCTTCCCCAGCATGGCGCGGCCGAACCTCAAGCACGCGCAGGTGATCGTGCGGGAGTTCTGCGCGAAGCACGGCATCGACTACGCGCAGTGCGGCTGGGCGGCGTCGTACGGCTACGTGCTCCGGCATCTGCACGAGGTCGGGGCGCCGCTGCGTGCTCAACCGGTGGGTGTCCGATGACCTCCTCCGTCCGCTCCCTCGGCGACGTCGTGACCGAGCCCGCCGCCGGCGACCGGTGCCCGAGCTGCCCGCATCCGATGTCCGCGCACGACGCGATCGCCCGCCGCTTCTGCACCGCGACCGCGGCCGGCGGCTTCAGCCGCGGCTGCACCTGCGCCACGAAACCCGAAACAACCGAATAGAGGATCACCATGAACGCCGACACCGTCCCCGTCTCCCGCTACGAGATCCGGGTGGACACCGTGAAGAAGATCGTCAACGAACACACCGACCTCGACAACGAGAAGGCGTTCGCGCTGGCCGTGCACATGGTGCGGGCGCTCGACACCGTCCCGGAGCCAGTCCGCTAGGCGGTGTCCTTCTTGCCGCCAGAGCATGACGCGAAAGCCACTTTCGCGACGTCTGACGTCCCGAAAGTGGCTTTCGCGACACCTGGGTGCGGAGACCGCCGGCACGCCCCCCAAGGTCATCGCCCACGAGCGTGACCGGGGTTACCCGCGCGTTAACAAGGCGTCAGCGAGGTCTCGCGAAGCGTCAGGGAGACGTTGCCGGAACGGCCCCGCCGGGTCGATCGGAGTTGTGCTGACAAGGCACTGACCGATCGACGCGGAGGTAACCGTGACGCTCACCGAGCTCCTGCCCAGCCTCGGCTGCGAGGCCGCCGACCATCTCGAACCCGGGGTCTGGCCACGGAGCACCCGGCTCGGGCCCGGCGGGGAACTGCTGTTCGCCGGCGCGCCGGTGTCCCACCTCGCCGCGAGGTTCGGGACACCGGCGTATCTGCTCGACGAGGACGAAGTCCGCCAGAACGCCCGCGCCTACCGCAAGGCACTGCCGGACGCCGAGGTGGCGTACGCGAGCAAGGCGCTGTGCACCCGCGCGGTCCTGCGCTGGGTCGCCGAGGAAGGGCTTTCCCTCGACACCTGTTCGGCGGGGGAGATCGCGGTGGCGCGGTCGGTCGGCTTCCCCGCCGAGCGGATCCTGCTGCACGGCAACGCGAAAACCCCCGAAGACCTCAAGGCGGCGTTGTCCTACGGTGTCCGCCGGATCGTGGTGGACTCGCTCGACGAGATCGAGCAGCTCGGCGCGCTGGCCACCGGCGCGCAGCAGGTGCTGATCCGCGTGACCCCCGACGTCGCGGCGGGCACGCACGCGGCGATCACCACCGGCACCGAAGGACAGAAGTTCGGCTTCTCGTTGCGCGAGGGGGTGCGCGACAACCTCGGCCGGGCCGTCTCCGCGGTGCTCGCGCAGCCCGGGCTCCGGCTGGCCGGGCTGCACTGCCACATCGGCTCGCAGGTGTCGCGGGTGGATTTCTACGAACTGGCCGCCCGCAAGATGATCGGCGTGCTCGTCGCGCTCCGCGAGACCCACGGTGTCACCCTGCGCGAACTGGACCTCGGCGGCGGGCACGCCGTGCGTTATCTGCCCGGTGACCCGGGTTTCGACATCGACGGTTACGTACGCCGTCTGCGGGTCGCGCTCGCCTACGAATGCTCTTCGCACGGCTTCCCCCTGCCGAAACTGACGATCGAACCAGGCCGCGCCATCGTCGGCCCGGCGGGTATCACCGTGTACCGGGTCTGCGCGGTGAAACGCGGCTCGCGCACTTTCGTCGCCGTCGACGGCGGGATGAGCGACAACGCGCGGCCGGCGCTCTACGGCGCGGCGTACACCGCTCGCCTGATCGGCAGGCGCAGCCGTGCGGCCAGGCGGCCGATGACGGTGGTCGGGCGGCACTGCGAATCGGGCGACGTCCTCGCCGACGGGCTCTCGCTCCCCGACGACGTCCACCCCGGCGATCTGCTCGCCGTCCCCTGCACCGGGGCCTACCACCACTCGCTCGCGTCGAATTACAACCTCGTCGGCAGGCCGCCGGTGGTCGGTGTTTCCCGAGGTCGGGCGACGCTGCTCGTCCGCCGGGAAACCGAGGAGGACCTGCTCGAACGCGATCTCGGCTGAGGCGCCGTCCGAAATCCTCGGCACCCGGCCTGTCACGCGACAGAATCCTTTGCCCTAAGGGGCAGAGAAAGAGAATCGCGACAAACAACTTAACGGCGGTAGCATTCTGGACATTGATCGATACGCTGCGCGACAAGAATCACATGCCGAAACAAAGGGAGGGACGGCATGGGTGACGAACCACGCGCGCAGATGGAGCAGCGCACGCCTAGAGGTTTGGACAATACCGATCGCACGCTGATCGCTCTACTGCAAGTCGACGGGCGGGCCTCGTTCACGGCCTTGGCCAAGGCCGTCGGGCTGTCGGAGGGCGCCGTGCGGCAGCGCGTCCAGCGGCTGCTGCGGGACGAGACGATGCAGATCGTCGCGGTCACGGATCCGGCGAACGTCGGGCTCGGCCGTCAGGCGATGGTCGGGATCCGGGTCCAAGGCGATCCGCGGGCGGTCTCCGACCAGCTCTCCGGATTGCCGGACGTCCACTACGTCGTGCTGACCGCGGGAGGCTACGACCTGCTCGCCGAGGTCGCCTGCCGGGACGACGAACACCTCTTGAGTGTGCTGAACGACGACATCCGGCCCATCCCGGGTGTCGTCAGCACGGAGACCTTGGTCTACCTGAAACTCGCGAAACAGACATACGCCTGGGGCAACCTGACCCGATGACGGCCCGTCCCGTGCCATGACAGGTCCCTTCCTCGCAGATTGCGCAAGGAAGGGACCTTTCATGGCGCTCGCGGGAGCGATCAGACGCAGCGCAGGAACGCGTCGGGAGTCCGCCGCCCGGAATCGAGACCGCGGAGGACTTTCGGCAGCGTCCCGGTGTACAGGACCCCGAGCCGCTGCGTCGCCCGCGTCAGCGCGACGTACAGTTCCGCCTCGCCGCTCGGGCCGTCCGCGAGGATCCGCTCCGGTTCCACCACCAGGACGGCGTCGTACTCCAGCCCCTTGGTCGCGGCGGGCGCGATCGCGCCGGGCACTCCCGGCGGCCCGATGACGACCGACGTCCCCTCGCGACCCGATTCCTCGCGGACGAACTCGGCGATGGCCTCCTGGATGTCCACTTCGGACACTCGGCGCGCCCACGGCCGGACCCCGCACGAACGCACCGATTCCGGCGGAACGGCGCCCGGCGCGAAACTCGCCAGCAGCGAAGCCGCCACCGCCATGATCTCCGACGGCGTCCGGTAGTTGACGGTCAGCTTCCGGTAGACCCAGCGATCGGCGACGTACCGCGAGAGCATCGAGTCCCAGGACCGGGCACCCGACGGCGACCGCCGTTGCGCGAGATCCCCGACGACGGTGAACGACCGGCTGGGACAGCGCCGCATCAGCACCCGCCAGTCCATTTCGGACAGTTCCTGCGCCTCGTCGACCACGACGTGACCGTAGGTCCATTCCCGGTCGGCGGCGGCGCGTTCGGCCAGATCCCGCTCGTCGCGCTCGGCGAACCGGTCGGCCAGTTCCTCGGCCATCAGCACGTCCGTCGGCCGCAGCGCGAACTCGTAGTCGTCGTGGTCCTCCTCGACCTCGACGATCTCCAGCACCCGCTCGGCGTACTCCCTCCGTACCCGCCGCTGCCGTTCCTCCGCCCGGCGCTCGGCCGTGCGGTCGCGGCCGAGCAGTTCGACGGCCTCGTCCAGCAACGGCACATCGGAGACCGTCCACGCGTCCGCGTCCTCGCGGAACAGCGCCGGATCGGCGCCGGCCGCCCGCAACCGCTCCGGCGAGGCGTAGAGGTCCGCGAGCAGCCGCTGTGGCGTCAGCGACGGCCAAAGGCGGTCGAGCACCGCGCGGAGCTGCTCGCTGGCTTCGAGATCACGCCGGGCGTTCTTCAGCATCTCCGGGCGCGTGTGCTCGTCGTCCGACGGCAGCCACCCCGCGCCGAGCCGGTCGACCGCGCGGGTGGCGAGCGCGGTGATCACCTCCTGTTCGAAGACGGCCTTCGCCTCGTTGTGCAGCAGGCCGCTTTCCCTGGCCAGCTCGCGCGCGGCGGCCGCGACCTCGGCGTCCAGCGGCACGGTGACGTCGTCGAGCTCGATCGGTTCCGCCTCGGCGGGCAGCTCCTGCCGGTCGGCCACCGCCGCCGAGAGCACGTCCAGGATCGCCAGCGAGCCCTTCATCCGCTGCACCGCCGGCGGATCCTCGCGTTCGGTGCGCAGACCGGCGACGAGGTCACCCGGCGTCGCGAAGACCACGCTGGTCTCGCCGAGCGAAGGCAGGACACGGCCGATGTGGTCGAGGAATCCGCTGCTCGGCCCGACCACGAGCACGCCGCGCCGTTCCATGCGCTCGCGTTTCGTGTACAGCAGGTACGCCACCCGATGCAGCGCCACCGCCGTCTTCCCCGTGCCCGGACCGCCCTCCACGACGACGACGCCCGGGTGCGCCAGCCGGATGATCTCGTCCTGCTCGGCCTGGATCGTCGCGACGATGTCCCGCATCCCCTCGCCGCGCGGCGCGTTGACCGCGGCCAGCAGCGCCGCGTCGCCGCGTTCCCCCGCCGATTCCGGGCGGCCGAAGACCTCGTCGGCGAAGTCGCGGACGTCGCGGCCGAGGGTGCGGAATTGACGGCGCCGCGCCATTCCTTCAGGGGACGCGCCCGTCGCGCAGTAAAACGCGCGCGACGCCGGCGCCCGCCAATCGAGCACCAAAGGTTCGTAGTCGTTCTCTTCGTCGAAAAGGCCGATCCGGCCGACGTACGACCGTTCTCCCGAAAGGGCGTCCAACCGGCCGAAACAAAGACCTTCGTCGGCGATCTTCAGCCTCGTCATCTCGCGCGCCTTGGCACCGACCGACACCTCACGGTCGGAAAGCGCGAAGCCTTCTCCCCGCAGCGCACCGGCATACGCCTCCTTGACCCGCGCGCGTTCGGCGTCCAGCCGCCGGTAGAGCGACGCGACATACTGCCGTTCGGATCGCAATTCCTCGTCGTACCCCTGATTTGACAAGTTCCCCTCACAGCGGTTAGACTGACAACACATTCGGCGTACTGATCAGTGATTTTGATCAGGCGCCGATTTTTTATTGTCCACCGCTTGTCAAGAGGGACCCGGCATTCCCGGATGAACGATCGTGCGCGATAATGGGGACGAACATCCGCCATTACCGCGCACGATCCGCTCAGCCGAGCATGAACTCGCGGGGGTCCAGCGCGCGCCCCACCACCCGGACGTCGCCGAGCCAGCCGTGGAACGCCTGCTCGACGATCGAGTCGTAGGCGTAGGCGCCGATCAGCCACGAGCCGCCGGGGTTCGCGATCCCCGCGGCCGGCGTCTTCGGATTCCGCAGCACCGGGCAGCCGTCGACGTAGAGCGTCGTCCGCCTGCCGTCGTTGACCGCGGCGACGTGGATCCACTCCTCCAGCTTCAGTTCGTGCCCCCAGCAGGTGGAGATCCCGTTCTGGTTCACCGGGAACACCGCCCACTGGAACGCCGCACCGTCCGAAAGGGACAGTGTGGCCGAAGGCTCGCCGGGATCGTCGCCGGTCTTGCCCGCCTTGCCGCCGGAGCCCTGCCTGCCGAAGATCGCGGCCCAGGCGTGCTTGCCGTCCTTGAAATCCGCCGGCAGTTTGACGAACGCCTCGACGGTGTAACCGCGCGCGAACGTCTCCGCGTTCATCGGCGCGGAGTCCGCCGTGCGCAGATAGCCGCCGCGAGCCGGTTTCTTGCCGCCGTCGAACCGGAGGCTCGACCTCGACGGCTGCCGTCCGGAGAACTCGCCGGAGAACCGCAGCGCCTCGGGCGCGCTGCCGGGCAGGGTCACGCGGACCAGGTCGTTGCCCCGGCCCGAAAGGTCACGCACCCCATCCACGGGGACGCCCTCCCGGCCCTCGAATCGCCAGTAGGCCACGGTCCCGCGGACCAGCTGCCGTTCGGCGGGCCGCGCGGGCGGGACCGGGACCGGCGCGAACCCGGCGAACCTCGACTCGAAGTCGATCTCCAGGCTGAAGTAGTCCGCCGGGCCGGTGCGTTCGATCTCCTGCCGTTGCAGCTCGTTCAGCCGTGGCGCCTGGTCCGCCAGCCACGGCGAGACGGTGCGGACGTCGATCACGTCGCGCGCGAGGTCGAACCGGTAGAGCCGGATCATCGCGCTGCCGCCGTAGTAGCGGTCCTGGTAGTTCGTGATGTGCAGATGGACGTCGTGGCCCGCCTTGTTCCGCTTCACCGTGCGGCCCGGCGGCCAGTAGTGCCCGTTGAGGGTGAGGAAGATCTGATCGTTCCCGTCGATCAGCTCGTCCCACACCTTCTGCCCGAATTCCGAGAACTGTGCCTGTCCCGCGTCGTCGGCCCATACCAATTCATGGATGGTCAGAATGGCCGGGAGCCGCGGATTCCGCGCGAGCACCGACCGCGCCCACTCCAGCCCGCCCGCCGACGGCCGCCAGTCGAGCGCGAGCAGCAGCCACTCGCGTCCGCCCGCGCGGAAGACGTGGTGGCTGTTGTAGCCGTCCGGGCTCGCGCCGCGGAAGGTCCGCGAACCACGCTGCCGGTGCGGCCCGAACGCGTCCAGGTACGGCGTGCGGCCGCGCTGGTCGTCGGTGGAGGACTTGACGTCGTGGTTGCCGGCCAGCGTGCTGTACGGGAACCGGCGACGGTCCAGGTGCTGGAACGAGCGGCTGATCTGCTCGAATTCGCCGGGCTGCCCGTTCTCGGTGAGGTCGCCGAGATGCGCCAGGAAGACGATGTTCTCGTCGCCACCGGTGACGTACCGCAGGGTGGCGTCCAACGGCGCGGGGTCACCACGGTCGGCGTCGAAGAGGTACTGGGTGTCGGGCAGCACCGCGAGGGTGAAGCGGCCGTCTTCGAAGTCCGGGCCCTGATGGCCGAAGGTCGCCGAAGCGGCGGGAGCACCTAGCGCGGGTAACGCGGAGACCGCCGCACCGGCGCCGAGCAGGCCCGCGCCGCGCAGGAAGGTCCGTCTGGATGAGTCGTTCACGGCCGCAACCTACGGTCGCGGAGGCAACGCGTCCCGAACCGCGGATGAACACTTGCCCCGCTCGGTAGCTTCGTGCCATGGGGAACGTCAAACGCTGGCCCGTGCTCGCCGGGGTCGGTGTGGTGGTGGCCGCGGCAGGCTGGTGGATCGTGGACGAGATGCCATCGGTGGACGACGCCGTCGCGCGTGAGGCGCTGCCGCCGATCGACGAACATCTGCGCTCGCTCGCCGGCGCCCGGGAGGCGGGAATCCGCTGGGTGTGCACGCAGAAGGTGATCGAGACCCGCGCGGACGGCGAACGGGTCAAGATCGGCCTGGTCGCGAGCTGCGACGAGGTCGAAAAGGAAGGCGACGGGCTCGTCACGCGCGGCGGATTCCGCCGTCAGCCGATGGTCTACCGCGTCGAACGCACCCCCGGCGGGTACCGCGTGCTCGACCGGAAGGTCGCGGTGGACGGGGCGGGCTACTCGCCTTCGGTCAAGGAGATGTTCTCCTGGGTCGGCGCCCGCCGGGTGCTCGACGGCGCGAGCCCGGACGACCCTCGGAACGTGTCGGCCGCCGCCTTCGGCCTGCCCGAAAGCACCCCGGTGCGCGCGGGACGGTGATCAGTCGCCGTTTCGGTCGATCTTCTTCGGCACCACGAACCACATGACGACGAACAGCACCGCCGTCACCACGCCGAGGATCGTCATCGCGATCGGGCCGAAGACGACCTTGGCGATGAGCGCGACGGTCGTCGTGATGGCGGCCGCGAGGCAGCCGAGCCCGACCAGGACGGACCGGTTGCCGACGGTGAGGATCCGCTCACGGTTCCCGGTGCGGAAGAGCAGCCGGTGCCACGCGGCGGGCGCCGTCAGCAGCACCGTCGAGCAGACCGTGAGCAGGACCGCCGTCAGATGGACGGATTTCTCGAACCCGCTCGCCTGGTGGAACTCGTCGGTGAACACCACCGTGAGCAGGAAACCGAAGAGGATCTGGACACCGGCCTGCGCGACCCGCAGCTCCTGGAGGAGCTCACTGACGTTGCGGGTCAGGCGTTCGTTCTTCGTCTCGCCGGTGTGCTCGACCATTCAGCGGCTCCAAGACCATCGGTTGACGCCTGACCTTTTCATGCCAGCCGAGCGAAGTCACTGACACCACCACCACGGCGAGGCCCAGCCACTGAGTACCCGACAAATCGGCGTTCAAGCACAATACGCCGATAACGGCCGCCGTGACGGGGAACGCCAGCTCCGCGAGCGTCGCCCTGGCGGCCGGGGTCGACCGCAGGCCCAGGTAGTACAGGCTCAACGCGAGCAGGCCCGGGACCAGCGCCAGCAGGCCGAGCCCGAGCGCGTTGTCCCAGCCCACGGCGAACTGGCCGCCCTGGTACGCCACGATCCCCGCCGAGACCGGCAGCCCGACCGTGAAACGCAGCGTGGTGACCTCCTTCGGCGCCAGCTCGGTGGACAGCAGCCGTCCGAGCACCGTGCCCGCCGCCCACAACGCGGCGGCGCCGATCGCCAGCAAGGCCGCCTTTGCCGCGGCGACCTGGATGTTCAGCGGATCCTTGAAGGCCAGCAGCCACGCACCGAGCAGCGCCGGGATCGCGAACAAGGCGTATCCCGGGCGGACCCGCTCACGGAGCACGAAATACGCCGCCAGCACGGCGAACACCGGCTGGAGCTTCTGCAGCACCAACGGCGTCACGGGGTCGCCCAGTTTGAAGGCCGCGGTGAACATCGCCGTCGCGAGCGCGGAGGATCCGCCGCCGATGGCGAGCACGGCCAGCCATTCCCGCGGGCCGGTCCGGCGCAGCGCCCGGATGGCGCCGGGGATGAGAGGGCTCAGCACGAGCACGACCAGCAGGTGCTCCCAGAAAACGACCGTGGCCGCCGGGAGGGCTTCGGCGAGCGGAAGCCTCAGAAGTCCGTCGGTGCCCCAAAGAGCGGCGGCGACCGCGACCAGCCAAGTGCGATCCGGAGGGTTGCTACTCACATTTCCTGCCCATAGTTTGAGAATGATCGCCCGACCGAGTGACCGCTCTGGCGTGTCCGATTCGTGCGGACTAGGCAAGGGGCATGCGCCCCGTCCCCGCACTTTCCCTCGTCCTGTCCGCGGCCGCACTGGCCCTGACCGCCGGCGCCGGGCCGGCCACCGCCGTCCCCGGCTCCCGGGTCCACGTGATCACCGCCAAGAGCGGTCTCACGAGCTACAAACCCGAACTGGTGCCGCCCGGCGCCCGCGCGCACGTCTTCGGGTTGACGTCCAAGGCACACGGCACCTCGACCGCGATCCTCGTGACCGGCCTGCTGCCCAACCGCGAATACGGCGCCCACGCCCACACGAAGCCGTGCGGCGCCACCGGCGACCTCGCCGGCCCGCACTACCAGAACGTCGAAGACCCGGTGAAGCCGTCGGTGGACCCGGCCTACGCCAACCCCCGCAACGAGATCTGGCTCGACCTCACCACCGACGCCACCGGCCGCGGCGCCGCCGTGTCCAAAGTGGACTGGACGTTCACCGACCGGCGCGCGAACTCCATCGTGATCCACGAAACGCATACCCACACCCACCCGGGCCACGCCGGGACCGCGGGGGCCCGGCTGGCCTGCGTGACCGTCGGTTTCTAGAAGCCCCAGGTACGTTCGGGCCGGATCCTGATCCGGACGCGGTACTCCCGGTCGAATTTCGGGACGTCGTAGTCGATCGCCGGGTAGTGCTTCTCGTACTTGTCGAGGAAGCCAGGCTGCTCCGACGCGAGACCGTCCGGCAGGATCTCGGCCTTGCCGCCGATCACCAGGATCGAGCCCCCGTGCTCGTCGCTGTTGAAGTGGAGGCTGACCTCCGGGTTGGCCTCGATGTGGCGGGTCTTCGCCGTATCCGGCTGGCTGAAGACGATGAAGTCGTCACCGTCGAGGACGAACCACACCGGTCGGGGCGAAGGGCGTCCCTTCGGGCTGATCGTGGTCAGCCAGGCGACGCTCTCCTTCGCCCGCTCGGCGAGCCGTGGGTCGGGTTGGTAGGTCATGAACCGACCAACCACGACCCCGCGGCTTTTCTTCCTCGTCCGCTCAGCGGGACGCGACGAGTTTCGCGTACCGCGTCCCGGCGCCGAGCAGCACCAGACCGGCGATGAGGAAGGCGGCGACCCTGGCCAGGCCGTCCAGCGCGGCGAGGTCGAACAGCACCAGCTTCAGCACCGCCGCGCCGACCAGCACGAAGCCGATCACGCGCAGGTTGACCGCGGAGATGCCGCGGACGAGCAGCACCAGCGCGGCGACCGTCCAGGACACCGTGATCACCACGTGGCCGACCAGGAAACCCGAGCGGCCGGGAACGACCAGCATCGCGCCGCACAGCACCATCGCGCCCGCGCCGTAGAGCCCGCAGACCCCGGCGAAGAGCCACGGCACCACGTTCTCCGCCGCGGCCTTGAAGAGCCCGAGCCGGTGCGCGACCCACGGAAGCGTGATCGAGACGGCCAGGATCGCCAGCGCCACCAGGAAGGCGGCGGCGAGGTCGGCGTCCGGACGGTTGCGGATCAGGAAGAAGAGCGTGGGCGGGACGTCGAAGACCAGCGCGATCATGCCGCCGATGACAGCGAAGCCGAGGCCGCCGAAGAGGGCCACGTGCTTCTTCGTCCACAGCGCGACCAGCGCCAGCAGGACCCCTTCGCCGATGAGGATCGCCGACCGGGCGCTGCCGTCGAACAGCGTCATCGTCGTCTGCAGGGCCGCGACCAGCCCGGCGGCGCCCGCGAGCTCCCCCGTCCAGCCGTCGAGCCACTTGCCGACGGCCCACACCGCGAGCAGCACCAGCGCGACCGACGCCGTGACCACCACGGCCGGGGTCTTCGGCAGGAACAGGGCGGCGATCAGCGAAGGCGCGGGGGCGAAGGCGAGCAGGACGAGCGCGGCGGCGTCTCCCGGCCGCTTGGCGGTGACGATCAGGGCCAGCGCGAGTCCCACGCCTCCCACCGCCAGCGCGGCGGCGGTGTTGGCGGTGCTGCCGCCGAGTCCGGTGAACGCCGTGCTGAAGACCGACGCGACCAGCGGCGGGATCCCCGCCGCGACCGCGACCGACGGCCACGACTGGCGCAGCTGCACCGGCGTCGAAGCGACCTGGACCACGAGCAGGAACGCGACCAGTTGCGCGGTGAAACCCTGCGTGATGATCGGCGCGCAGACCACGCAACCGAGCACGACGGCCGTCGCGAGCAGCGACGACTTCCACCGCACGGCCAGCAGCAACCCGCCGACCGCGATCAGCAGCCCGAGCGCGAGACCGGCGTAGGCCGGGAGGTACTCGTACATCGTCGTCGCGGCGATGGCGTCGAGGTACAGCGCGCCGATACCGGTGGCGGCGAGCGCGAACGCGCCCGTGCGGCCCGCCGGCGTGCGGTGCAGCCTCAGGCCGATGCCGACCAGCGCGGCGCCGAGCACGGCACCACCGATCACCCGCGGCAACGGGCCGAACCAGCCGCGCTGGATCGCGAGCACGAGGAACAGCACGATGCCGAGCAACGTGACCGCGCCGCCGATCCAGGCCAGCAGCCTGCTGCCCGCGCCTTCCTTGCCCAGCTTCTCGGCGAGGGACACCTTCGGGGCGGGCTGGTACGGGCGGTAGGGCTGCTGATACTGCTGGCGGTACTGCTGCTGTTGCTGCCACTGCGCGTACTGGGCCTGCTGGTATTGCTGCTGGTAGTGGGCGTGCTGCGGGTGCTGGTACTGGGGGTGGGGGTACGGCTGCTGCGGGACCTGCGGTTGCGGAGGCTGCTGGGCCTGAGGCGGCACTTGGGGTGCGGGCTGCTGCTGGGCCTCGGGCTGCGCCTGCTGGGCCTCCGGCTGCGGCTGCTGGGCCTCCGGCTGCCCGCCTTGCGGCTGCTGGGGCACCTGCTGCTGCGCTTGCTCGGCCTGTGGCGTCTCCTGCGCGGACTGATCGGCCTGCTCAGGCGCCTCTTCGTGCTTCGGTTCCGCCGCGGACTGGACGGTCCGCAGCTCCGTGCCGACCCGCGCGAGGCGGGCCCCAAGGTCGTCGATCTCCCCGGCGAGCCTGAGGAGCACATCCCCATCGGTGGTCATGGCGATCAGCATGCGGCCTGAAGGGCCCGGAGGGATCCGTAGCACTACTCAATCGTGATGACGATGTGGTCGCGACCTGCAAGATCATCGGGATCGGGCCCACACCCTGAGTGCCCGCAGAAGGTCGATGTACCGGAAGCCCGGCCAGTTGACGTCACAGAAGTGCAGCCGGGAATCCTTCGCCTGCCAAAGCAGGAATCCGGACAGCCGGACCTCGCCACTGGTCCGGATGATCAGGTCCGGGTCGGGACTGCCCACTGTGTACAGATGCGCGGAAAGGGCATCCACGGAAACGGATTCCGCGATCTCCGGGAGGGACTTGCCGTCCGCGGCACCTTCGAGCACGAGATCGCGTACGGCGTCGACGATCTCCTCGCGGCTTTCGTACCCGA
Organism: Amycolatopsis sp. PSD-21; assembly: GCF_055561455.1. NCBI lineage: Bacteria > Bacillati > Actinomycetota > Actinomycetes > Pseudonocardiales > Pseudonocardiaceae > Amycolatopsis > Amycolatopsis sp. PSD-21. The sequence continues at coordinate 9,050,534 of NZ_CM145712.1, forward strand.
TGGCGAGAGTCAGCTCGACCCCCGTCGCACCGCGAGTGTCCTCTTCGGCCCGCTTCAGCACTTCGGCCGTGGACGACGGCAGCATGTCGAGTCGCCCCACAGGCGCGACACGCCAGTTCGCGCCCGGCGCGGTGAGCCGGTCACGGACGACATCCTCGATCACCTGCATCAAGAAGGCCATCTCCGGCGACGCGCGCTTCGTGAGGTTGTCGACCGAAGCGAGGTACACCGTCACGTGCCCGATGCCGAGGCCTTCGCACCACGACATCAACCGGGCGATGTGCTGTGCTCCGTGACGATGCCCCTCGCGGACGTCCACGAAGCCCATCGCGCGGGCCCAGCGGCGGTTGCCGTCGATGATCACGCCGACGTGGCGGGGCAGCGGACCTTGGAGGAGGCGGGCGCGGAGCCGTCGCGCGTAGAGGTCGTCGAGTCTCGTCCGGACGCTCATGGAGGCGAAGCTACCGAAATCGCGACTTCAGCACCTGAAACGCACATGAGCTAAACTGGATGCGGAGTGCGGCGCCGTGGGCGCAGCACGAGTCGCAAGGCCAGGTGCACCCGGGGAATACCGGGACCCTGGCCTTACGCATGTCCGGGATCAGGCACGTGTGTCGACCTGAAACTCGATGGCGCACCCGGCCAGTTGGTCGGCGTAGTCGGGGATTCCTTGCCTGCGAGCACGAACAGCCCCGGCGACGATGTCGGAGATCCACAACAGTGGCTCGTCGGCACCGCGAACGTGCCGGATACGAAATACGGCGCCTCGCGGCAAGGAAAAGCGGCAGTGCTGGACGGTTCGCACGTCGCGGGCATCGAGCTGGACCGTACAGCCTTCAGCGACCAAGAGACCGACACCGAGCGCGTGCAGCTCCATCACCAGGCGTTGCATACACAGAGAACGGCCACGTTCCTGCCGTCGCGCCGGCACCGGAGTGCCCACCGCCACCAGGTGCAGTTCCCCGAAGTCGGCGACCTGTTTGACGACCGTTCGCTTCTGCCCGTCGGTCAGCACGTTCCAATGCAGTTTTCCCGTGCGTTCGGCACGTATGCCGAACATGACCTCACGCAGTTCGGAATGCCGTTCGACGGGCAAGACCGCCGCCGCGAGTACGTAGAAGCCACCGTCGTCGTCTTCTCTGAAGGATTCGTCGGCGAAGGCTTGAAGCGCGGACATCCGCCGAGCCTAAGAAGCCTGATCGCGCCCGATCGGTACGGTCCAGATCCCCCGCGCAACATCGCGTTTCCTCCACCCAGCCGAGTGACCGTCACACCTCGAACAGGAACTACCCGGCCCACCTGCGAGTGACAGACACCACAGGCGACAATGGAGGACGTGACAGCCACCCTGAGCAAGCCCAGCCTGAAGATCGGCCCCTACGAGGTCGATCCGCCGGTCGTGCTCGCTCCCATGGCGGGCATCACCAACGTCGCGTTCCGGCAGCTGTGCCAGGAGTACGGCGCCGGCATCTACGTCTGCGAGATGATCACGGCCCGCGCGGTGGTCGAGCGCCACCCCGGCACCATGCACATGATGACCTTCGGCGAGAACGAAAAGCCCAGGTCCATGCAGCTTTACGGGGTCGACCCCAAGACCATGGCCGAGGCCGTCCGCATCATCACCGGCGAGGGGCTCGCCGACCACATCGACAGCAACTTCGGTTGCCCGGTGGCGAAGGTGACGCGGAAGGGTGGCGGAGCGGCGTTGCCGTTCAAGCGCAAGCTGTTCGCCGACATCGTGCGCGAGTCGGCGAAGGCCGCGGCCGAGGCGGGGGTGCCGTTCACGGTCAAGTTCCGGGTGGGGATCGACGACGACCACCTCACCTACCTCGACGCCGGGCGGATCGCCGAGGCGGAGGGCGCGGCGGCGGTCAGCCTGCACGCGCGCACCGCCGCGCAGCGCTACTCCGGCCAGGCCGACTGGACGAAGATCGCGGCCCTCAAGGAAGCGGTCACCAGCATTCCGGTGCTCGGCAACGGCGACATCTTCTCCGCCGAAGACGCGTTGCGCATGGTCGACGAGACCGGTTGCGACGGTGTCGTGGTCGGCCGCGGTTGCCTGGGCAGGCCCTGGCTGTTCGGCGAGCTCGAAGCTGCCTTCGCCGGGCGCCCGCAGCCGACGCCGCCGAATCTCGGCGAGGTCGCGAAGGTGCTGCGCCGCCACACGGAACTGCTCGTCGAGCACGACGGCCACGACAAGGCCATGCGCGACATCCGCAAGCACATGGCCTGGTACTTCATGGGTTTCCCGGTCGGCTCCGAACTTCGCCGCGGTTTCGCGATGCTGTCCAGCATGGACGAACTCGACGATCTCATCGCCAAACTCGACCACGACGCCCCGTTCCCCAGCGCCGCCACCGGGCCGCGCGGGCGGCAGGGTTCGCCGGGCAAGGTGACGCTGCCGCACGGCTGGCTCGACGACCCGGACGACGACTGCGTGCCCGAGGCCGAGGACATGCATTCGGGCGGATAGCCGTTCCGTAAAGTCGGCGTCGTGATCGAGCAGCTGAGCATCCCCACCGCGGCCGGTTCCTTCGACGCCATCGCGGCCGGCCCCGAAGACGGCCGCCCCGTCCTGCTGCTGCACGGCTTTCCCGAGGCCGCGGTCGAATGGGAGCACCAGGTCGCGACGCTCGGCGTGCTCGGCTATCGCGCGGTGGCCCCGGATCAGCGCGGTTACTCGCCGGACGTCCGGCCGGAACAGGCGTCCGAGTACGGGATCGACGACCTCGTCGGTGACGTCATCGCGATCGCGGATCGCTTGGGGTGGAACGAATTCGATCTCGTCGGACACGACTGGGGCGGCGCTGTCGCGTGGTGGACGGCCGACGCGCATCCCGGCAGGCTCCGCAGTCTCGCGGTGATCTCGACGCCGCATCCGGCGGCGCTGGCGGAAGCTATGAAGACCGACGAGGACCAGCATCTCCGGTCGGCGTACATGACCGAATGGCGGCAGACCCGGGTCACCGAACGGCGGATGCTCGAGAACAACGCCGACGCGCTGCGCCGCATCTTCGACTGGAAGGTGTCGCCGAGCAAGGTCGACGAGTACGTCCGGCGCCTGTCCGAACCGGGCGCGCTGACCGCCGCGCTCAACTGGTACCGCGCCGGCCGCCCCGGCGGGAAGATCGGGCCGATCGAGGTGCCGACGCTCTACATCTGGAGCACCGAGGACGCCGCCTTCGGCTCGACGGCCGCGCTCGACACCGCGAACCGGGTCACCGGCCCGTATCGCTTCGAGATGATCCAGGACGTCTCCCACTGGGTGGTTGAAGAGGCGCCCGAGGCCGTCACTTCTTTGCTCGTGGAGCACCTTTCGTCCCACTAACAGGGGTAACTCTGGTCGCGGTACCGGTTACAGCGAGCCTGCTGGTTCAGTGGGGCGGATGAACAAGATGACCGAAGTGGACACCGAACGCATCGTCTACGTCACCGAGGACGGCGAGCCGACCGGTGAAACCGCGCCCAAGCTGGCCGCCCACCACGAGCACACCCGCCTGCATCTGGCGTTCTCCTGCTATCTGCTGCGCAGCAGCGACCAGGCCCTCCTGATCACCAGCCGTGCCGCCACCAAGAAGGTGTGGCCCCGGGTGTGGACCAACAGTGTCTGCGGCCATCCCGCACCGGGTGAACCGATCGAGGAGGCCGTCCGGCGCCGGGCCGCGTTCGAGCTCGGCTTGCCCCGGCTGAACGGGCTCAGGTGCGTCCTTCCGGCGTATCGCTACTCGACGCCACCGTTCGAAGGCGTGGTCGAGAACGAGTTCTGCCCGGTGTTCGTCGCCTGGGTCGACGAAGATCCGGAACCGCATCCGGACGAGGTCGGCGACTGGCGCTGGCTGAGCTGGAATGATTACGCACTGTTGCTGAATGACGATGTGACTGACGTGAGTTACTGGGCGAAAGATCAGTTTTCGCAGCTCAAAGACGCCGAGCCCTTTTCGTCCTTACAGAACGGAACTCCGGTGCGTGACAATGGCGCCGAACCGTCGTCCTCTTGAGCGATATTCGCTTTGGCCCGTACTCATACCTCAAGAGATCCCTCCTATACGACGAAAACCAATTCGTGGCGGAGGTGAGCGTGGCAGCCGACGACGAGGCCGCGCTCCCATCGGGCGCGCCGACCACCGATCTGCTCACCTTGCATGAGTCGATCGCGCGAGTCCTCGCCACGCAGGGTGATTGGCGCCGCGCGTACCACCACCTCAAGTCCGCTTTGGACCTCGCCAGGGCAGGCAGCCTGCGGGATACTCTGACGTCCAGTTACAACCGCCGCTACCTCGATCAGTGGCTGCACGGCCCGGCCGTCGACCACCGTGGCCCGCCCGGTGTGGCCATCGCTTTGGTGGACTTGGACCTGTTCAAGGACGTCAACGACACTTTCGGACATCTGGTCGGCGATCGGGTGCTCCGCGAAGTTGCCGACCTCCTGCAGCAAGGGCTCCCACCCGAAGCGTTCTGCGCCCGCTACGGCGGCGAAGAGTTCGCGCTCGTCATCCCCGACGTCGACGCCGCCCGCGCCGTGCGCATCGCCGACACCGCCCGTATCCGGGTGGCCCGCCATCCGTGGCGCCGGATCCGTCCCGGCCTCTCGGTGACGATCAGCGTGGGGCTCGCGCACGAAAGCCGCACGGAGCCGGATATCGGGGCGGAACCGGAACGGCAGTTGCGCAGCGCCGACGCTTTGTTGTATATGGCGAAACGGGCCGGGCGAAACAAAGTGGCCTATCAGGACGCGGAATCGTCGCGGACGATTCCGCAGGCGCTGAACGCCGCCGAGTCCGCGGGCGCCTAGGCCACCACTCGCCGCCACTCACACCGGCAGCCGTCGCACTCTGTGTAGTGGTTTCGCGCCTTTTAACGCAGCTTTAACCACGACCGCTCACCCGATCGCATGGACCGTTCGGCGCTTCTCGGTACCTTGAGTGAAGAAAATTCCGGGATGGTTGTCGTCACGAACCCGAGGTGTCCGTACGATAACGAAAGAGCTTCGACGAGTCGTGAAAGGAGACCGAGTGCCCGACGAGCACCACAACCCGGGGACCGGTCGCCACAGTCACACCGACAGGAGCACCGGTGAGCGCGGCCGCAGGGCCCGACGCCGCTCGATGGACACCCACGGCGGTATCAGCGTTTCGGACGTCGTCGCACGGCACACCGGTGAGCGCCCGGTCTTCGATCCCACCGCCGAGCCCCCGGCTCCGCGCCGCCTCCGGCAGAGCGAACCGGCGCCCGAACCTCCGAGACCCGGTGTGCGCGCCGCTCGGACGGAGCCGCCCGCACCGCGTCGTCCTCGTCCGGCGGCTCCCGCCGAAAACCCGGCGCCCGCGCCTCGCGCGGCCGCACCCGCCACGCCACGGGCACAGACACCGCCGCGGAACCCGCAGCCCACCGAGACTCCCCGTCCGCCTCGTGCGCGCCAGCCGCGCCGCACTTCGCAGGCCGCGCCCAGCCCCGAAGCCCCGACACAGCGCCGTCCGCCGTTGGTGAATCCGGGCGCTCAGCAGCAGCCCGCGGCCCCGCCGCCCCCGCGTCGTCCCCGCCGCCCGATGCAGCGGCCGGCGCAGCAGGCGCCGGTCCCGCCGAGGTCCGAAATGGACCGGCTCACGATGACCGACGAGCTCGAGGCGATCGACGACGCGACGATCGTCAAGCGCAAGATCGATCACACGCTGGCCCGGTTCTCCGCCGCGCACGACGAACTCGAAGCCGAAGAGGCCAAGAAACGCGAGCGCCGCGAACGATTCGCCGCCCGCCCCGCCGCGCTCCTGGAGCAGACCCGCACGGCGTTGCAGCGAGTGGTCACGACCACCGATTCCGCGCCGGCGGAGGAGTCGGCTCCGCAGACCCGTCTGCAGGAGAAGAAGGAACGCAAGACCAGGCAGACCGCCAAGGCGGGCCGGATCGCCGCCGCCGTGGTCGCCGCGCTCGTGTTCCTCTCCATCGGCTCCGCCTGGGGCGCCCAGACCTGGTTCGACGCGAAGTTCAACACCGTCGCTTCGCTCGACGAAGACTCGGCCGACATCCAGGACGCCGCGGGCCAGACCGGCGACGAGAACTTCCTGATGGTCGGCTCCGACACCCGTGACGGCGCGGCCGCCGAAGACGGGGTCGGCGACGCCGACGGCACCCCGGGCGCCCGTTCGGACACGGTCATGATCGCGCACGTCCCCGCCGACCGGCAGCGCGTCGTCATGGTGTCCTTCCCGCGCGACCTCGAGATCAACCGGCCCGAATGCAAGCGCTGGGACCCGGCGACGTCGTCGTACTCGGAAGAGTCCGCGCCGGCGCAGAAGATCGCGAAGCTGAACACGGCCTACGCGGTCGGCGGCCCGCAGTGCGTCACGAAGGTCATCCAGCAGATCACCGGCATGAAGATGAACCACTTCGTCGGGATCGACTTCAACGGCTTCAAATCCATGGTCGACGCCGTGCAGGGCGTCACCGTGTACAACGAGAAACCGGTCGACGACACCACGCTCGGCATGATCATCCCGCAGGCGGGCGAGGTCCGGATCTCCGGCGACCAGGCGCTGAACTACGTCCGGGCCCGGCACGTCAAGGGCGACCCGACGTCGGACTACGGCCGGATCAAACGGCAGCAGGCCTTCCTCGGCGCGCTGCTGAAGACGGTGATGTCGAAGGACGTCATCCTGGACACCGGCAAGCTCAGCGGGTTCATCGACGCGTTCGCCAAGGCCACCTTCGGCGAGAACATCGGCATCAACCAGATGATGACGCTGGCGAAGTCGATGCGCGGGATGGGTTCGGACAAGGTCAAGTTCCTCACCGTGCCCACCACCGAAGAGGCGAACAAGCGCGGCAACGAGGTGTTGGTGCAGAGCCGGGCGAAGGCCGTCTTCGACGCGTTGATCAACAACACCCCGCTGGAGGAGAAGGCGCCGGCGCCGCCCGCGAGCGACACGGCGCCCGCTCCGACCAGCTCCGCCAAGTCCGGCGGCGCCAAGAAGAGCAGCAGCTCAGGCTGAGGAGCATTCGTTAGTCCGGGTTCACGTCAGGTTCACTCTGGGATGCGGCTTTTGGACCCTGTTGCCCGTAGGGTTGGGCCATGCGTGAGGCTTACCATGTCGAACTCGAACAGCTCGCCGAGAACCTAGCGAGCATGTCGCTCCAGGTCGCCGACGCGATGGAGCGGGCGACCCGGGCGTTGCTCGAGGTCGATCTCGGACTCGCCGAGCAGGTGATCAGCGACGACGCGAAGGTCGACGACGCGCGCGCCGAATGCGAGGAGCAGGCGTACGCGCTGCTGGCCCTGCAGGCACCCGTCGCGACCGACCTGCGGACCGTCCTCGCCGCGATCCACGCGGCGGAGAGCCTGGAGCGGATGGGCGACCTGGCGCTGCACGTGGCCAAGGCCGCGCGCCGCCGTCACCCGGACCCCGTGCTCCCCGAAGAGGTGAAGGCGGACTTCGCCAAGATGGGCGAGGTCGGTGTCAGCCTGGCCCGCCAGGTCGAGCAGGTCATCAAGTCCAAGGACGTCGAGGCCGCCCGCACGATCGAGTCGGACGACGACGAGGTCGACGAGATCCACAAGCACCTGTTCACGGTCATCATGGACCGGAACTGGGACCACGGCGTCGCCGCGGCCGTGGACGTCACCCTGCTGGGCCGCTTCTACGAGCGCTTCGCCGACCACGCCGTCTCGGTCGCGCGCCGGATGATCTTCGTGGTGACCGGCAAGATGCCCGGCTACGGACCCGACGAGCTCTAGGGGCCGAAGGGGGCTTTCCCCGCATAGGACGCGTAGCGAAAGGGTCCTTCACCGCATCTCACGCGGTGAAGGACCCTTTTGTCTTCTCCCGCCCCGACCCTGCGCACGCTCCCGTCCCCGCCCCTGGGCACATGTCGCGAAAGCCACTTTCGAGACGCCTGGTGTCCCGAAAGTGGCTTTCGCGACTTGCCCCGGGCGACACGTGCCGTCCCGCCCGGGCCTTGAGGGGCAGTTCTCGAGTACCTGCCGGGCAGTCCCCCGTGACTGAATGGCCGACACCCGTGACGGGATGGACGACACGCGTGTCCAGACGGACGACACGCGTGATCAGACGGACGACACAGGTCCGCCTCGCCGACGCGTGTGGCGGCCTCCAAGCACGCGTGGCGGCCGCGCAATCACCTGTGCCGTCCCAGTCGCGTGTGCCGTCCCAGTCGCGTGTGCCGTCCCAGTCGCGTATGTCGCCCAGTCACGTGTGTCGGCCGCGTAATCACGCGTGTCGTCCGTCTGATCACGTGCGGCGGCCGCCCGGTCACGTGTGGCGGCCGGCCAGACGCGCGTGGCGGCCGGCCGGTCACGCGAGCGAACCCGCCGCCGGCGGCAGACCCCAAGCGCGTGAAGGCCCCCTTCCCTCGGCTCAGCCGAGGGAAGGGGGCCTTCACGCGCAAAAAGGGAGACTCAGCCGAAGCGGCCCGAGATGTAGTCCTCGGTCGCCTTCTCGTCCGGGTTCGAGAAGATCTTCTCGGTGTCGTTCAGCTCCACCAGGCGACCCGGCTGGCCGACGCCCGCCAGGTTGAAGAACGCGGTCTGGTCCGAGACCCGCGCCGCCTGCTGCATATTGTGCGTCACGATGACGATCGTGTACTCCTTCTTGAGCTCACCGATCAGGTCCTCGATGGCGAGGGTCGAGATCGGGTCGAGCGCGGAGCACGGCTCGTCCATCAGCAGCACGTCGGGCCGCACGGCGATCGCCCGCGCGATGCAGAGCCGCTGCTGCTGACCACCGGAGAGGCCGCCGCCCGGCTTGTTCAGCCGGTCCTTGACCTCGTTCCACAGGTTCGCGCCGCGCAGGGCGCGCTCGGCGACCTCGTCGAGTTCCTTCTTGCCCTTGGTGCCGCCGAGGCGCAGGCCCGCCACGACGTTGTCGCGGATGGACATCGTCGGGAACGGGTTGGGCCGCTGGAACACCATGCCGATCGTGCGGCGGACCTGCACCGGGTCGACCCCGGCGCCGTAGATGTCCTCGCCGTCGAGCAGCACCTCACCCTCGACGCGGGCGCCGGGGATGACCTCGTGCATCCGGTTCAGCGTGCGCAGCACCGTCGACTTGCCGCAGCCCGACGGGCCGATGAACGCGGTGACGTTCCGCGGCGGCACCGAGAGGGTGACGCCGTCCACGGCGTGGAATTTGCCGTAGTATATGTCCACGTCTTTGACGTCGATTCGTTTGGCCATCTCAAACAGCTCACTTCTTCTTCGGGGCGACAAGACGGGCAAAGAGCATGGCGAGGAGGTTCACGATCGCGATGATCAGTACCAGGGTGAGTGCCGCACCCCAGATCCTGTCGAACGCGACGGTACCTTCGTCGAACGGGTTGCTGACCCGTTCGTTGTTCATCAGAAGCGGCAAAGCGGCCTGCTCGCCACCGAAGATGTCCCAGTTCACGTAGGCCGAGTAGCCCACGAGGACCAGCAGCGGCGCGGTCTCGCCCATGACCCGGGCGAGCGCCATCATGATGCCGCCGATGATGCCGGACAGCGCGGTCGGCAGGACGATCTTCATGATCGTCTTCCACTTCGGCACGCCGAGCGCGTAGGAGGCCTCGCGCAGGTCGTCCGGGACGATCCGCAGCATCTCCTCCGAGGAGCGCACGACCACCGGGATCATCAGCAGCACCAGGGCCAGCGAGACGGCGAAACCGCTGCGCGGGAGGCCGAACGTGGTGATCCACAGGGCGTAGATGAACAGCGCCGCGACGATCGAGGGGACACCGGAGAGGATGTCCACCATGAACGTGGTGATCTTCGCGAGTTTGCCGCGGCCGTATTCGACCAGGTAGATCGCGACCAGCATGCCGATCGGGACCGCGATGATCGCGCAGACCAGGCCCTGCAGCACCGAGCCGATGACGGCGTGGGCCACGCCGCCGCCGACCTCGTCCGACAGCACCGAGCCGAAGTCCTCGGTCCACCAGTTGCTGTAGGGGATCCGCTTGACACCGTTGATGACCACGGTGGCGAGCAGCCACACCAGCGGCACGACGGCGATCAGGAACGACAGCCAGATCAGCGCGGTCGCGAGGCCGTTCTTGACCTTCCTCGCCATGCTGACCTGCTGGAAGGCGGGGGTGGTGGCGGGGGTCTTCTCGAGCGTGGTGGACATGCTCAGTCCCCCTTCTTGGCGATGACGGATCGCGCGATGAAGTTGACGACGAGCGTCAGCAGGAACAGCACGAGACCCGCCGCGATGTACGCGCCCGCCGAGATCTCGTTGTTGAGTTCCGCGTAGTCCGCCGCGATCTTCGAGGCGAACGTCGCGCCGCCGTCGAAGAGGCTCCAGGTGAACTCGCGGCCCACGATGCCGGTCAGGATGATCGCGAGCGCGATCGTCTCGCCGAGCGCGCGGCCGAGGCCGAGCATCGAAGCGCCGATGTAGCCCGCCTTGCCGAACGGCAGCACCGTGGTGCGGATGACCTCCCAGCGGGTGGCGCCCAGCGCCAGCGCGCCTTCGATATGCGGGGTCGGCGTCCGCTCGAACACCTCGCGGGACAGCGAGGTGATGATCGGCAGGATCATCACGGCGAGCACGATGCCCGCGGTGAAGATGGTGCCGCGCATGTCCGGCGACACGTTGCCCGCCGCGAAGAGCGGGATCCACGAGAAGGTCTCGTTGACCCACTTCGAGAAGGGCTCGATCGCCGGCGCGAAGACCATCAGGCCCCAGAGGCCGTAGATGATCGAGGGGACCGCGGCGAGCAGGTCGATGACGTACGCGAACGGCCGCGCCAGGCGCTTCGGCGCGTACTGGGTGAGGAACAGCGCGATCCCGAGCGAGATCGGCATCGCGATGATCAGCGCCAGCAGGGACGAGTACACCGTGACCAGCAGCAGGCCCATGATGCCGAACCGCATGTCGTCCGGATCGGTCTGCCAGACCTGGCTGGTCAGGAAGTTCACGTTGTCGGCCTGGAGCGCCGGAATGGCCTGCACCAGCAGGAACAACCCGATCAGGCCGATCAGCGAGACGACGAAGACGCCGGCTCCGGTGGTCAGGATCTGGAAGATGCGGTCACCGGGTCGCACCGTCCTGGAATTGGGGCTCGCGAGGCGCACCGAGGACTGCTCGGGCGGTGACGCGGCAGACTGCTCCGAAATCGGGTCCTCCGTGAAGGTTTCGCGGACGCCAGAACGCCCACCGGGGTCGCCGGTGGGCGTTCTGGGCGAAGATGAATCGCTCATCGACTACTTCTGTCCAGCCTGTCTTTACCGATCAACCGGAAGGATCAGGCGATGGCCTTGACGGCGGTCAGGACCTTGTCCTGCAGGCTCTGCGGGATCGGCACGTAGCCCTTTTCCGAGAGCGGCTTCTGCCCGTCGGTGGCGGCGACGTTCAGGAACGCCTTGACGGCCTTGGCGACCTCGGGGTCCGCGTACTTGGAGCACACGATCTCGTAGGTGGCCAGGATGACCGGGTACGCGCCGGGCACGTTGCTGGAGTAGATCGAGTCCAGGTCGAGGGCCAGGTCGTTCGTGCCCTCCTTCTTGAACTTCGCCGCGTCGAGGGACTTGGCGACGTTCGCCGCGTTGAGCTCGACACCGCCGGAGCCGCTGTCGATGAGGGCGGTGCTGATGCCGTCCTTCGCGAACGCGGACTCGACGTAGGTGATCGCGCCGTCGGCGGACTTCACGGCGTTGGCGACACCGTTGGACTTCTCCGCGCCGTTGCCGACACCGCCGTTGAACTTCTTGCCGTCACCCTGGGTCCAGGCGCCCTTGGACGCGACCTTCAGGTACTTCTGGAAGTTGTCGGTGGTGCCCGACTCGTCGGTGCGGGAGATGACCTGGATGGCCTTGTCCGGCAGGTTCAGGCTCTCGTTGCCCTTGACCGCCTTGATGGCCGGGTCGTTCCACTTGGTGATGCCACCGTTGAAGATCTTGGCGGTGACCTCGGGGGTCAGGGTCAGCTTGTCGACCCCGGCGAGCTTGTAGGCGACGGCGACCGGGCCGACGACGAGCGGGAGGTTCCACGCGTCGGAGGCGCAGCGGGCCTTGGCCTTCTCGGCCTCTTCGTCCTTGAGGGGCGAGTCCGAGCCGGCGAAGTCGACCTGGTTCGCGTTGAACTGCTTGATGCCGGCGCCCGAACCGCTCGGGTTGTAGTTCACCTTCTGGCCGGAGCACTTGGCGGCGTAAGCCTGCACGAAGATGTCGATCGCGTTCTTCTGCGCGGACGAGCCCTCGGCCGAAAGCGGGCTCTTGCCACCGCATTCGACGTTCGCCGCGCCGCTGGGGGCGGCGGCGGCACCGGTGCTGCCGGGCTTGGTCGCCGCCGGGTCGGATCCACAGGCGCCGAGCACGAGGGCGGCGGTGGCCACGATGCCGATCGCGCCCGCGGGCCGCATGATCTTCACTGCATTTCCTCCACTGGGAGACTTTCGCCGGATCGGTGGAACGGGAGCGTTCCTTCCGGACCCGGACACTAAGCACCGACAGTGGACAGGCGGCCGTCTAAGGGTGAACGACAGGTGAACAAGGCGGCCGATGTGAGCAGCGCGACTACTCCGAAAGTGGCCTGTGTCCCAGCCGTGACCTGCGCGTCTGCTCTCCGTGACCGGTCAAGTGCCGCACGTGTGAACGCCGCTACCGAGCGTATTGGACGTCTACCTCGTATCGGGTGAAGCCGAGCTTCGAATACACGGCGAGTGCGGGCGCGTTGTCACCTTCGACGTACAAGATCACTTGGCCCAGCCCGCGATCACGGAGGTACCGCAGCCCGGCGAGTGTGAGCGCCTTCCCGAGACCGCCGCCCTGTGCGTCCGGATCGATGCCGACGACGTAGACCTCACCCGCGGGCTCGCCGCCGAAGCGGCCGGGGACGGCCTCGTGGACCTTCGTCCAGTGGAAGCCGATGACCTTCCCGTCCTCTTCCGCGAGGAAGAAGCCCTCGGGGTCGAACCAGGCTTCCTTCTCGGTCGCCCGGACCTCGTCGGCGGTCAGTGCACCCTGTTCGGGGTGCCAGTCGAAGGCGCGCGCGTTGACGCGGACCATTGCTTCCTCGTCCTGGCCGGGGACGAACGTCCGCAGCGTGACGCCCTCACGAGTCACGGGCTCCGGCCAGTCCGCGGCTTCTACATCGGCGTGCAGGATCAACAGCTCGCGGGCGCGCTCGAAACCTTCGGTCCCGGCGAGATGGACGGCGGCGGGGTGATCGCCGTGCGCCCAGACCCGCAGCGGCTTCCCCGCGGCGTGGTCGACGAGCGCCTTGACGAGCGCCCTGCCGTGCCCGGAACGGCGGTGCCCGGGGTGAACGAACAGTTCGGCGACCTGGTTGCCGTGCGAATCGCCTTCGGTGTCCAGGTGCGCGTACGCGACCAACTCACCGTCCAGGCGCCCCAGAAGGTGCTGTCCACCGGCGAAACCGGTGTCCTCCGGGCGCCCGTCGGCCTCACGCACGGCGAGCAGGAAGTCGTGGATCTCTTCCGTGTCCGGTTCACCGGTCCAAGCCAGATCGAGCATGAAATCGACCCTACCCGGGAACCCGGTCTCTGCCCGGACGTCTTGTCAGGCAGGAGAGGGGATTCAGTGCGCGGACAGCTCGTTCGGCTCGTAGACGCTCGAGTCCGGGGCGATGGCCTGCTTGGCGGCGGCGCTGCCCTTCGACGGCCGCTCGAACTTGTAGCCGACGTTGCGCACGGTCCCGATCATCTGCTCGTGCTCCGGCCCCAGCTTCGCGCGGAGACGCCGGACGTGGACGTCGACCGTGCGCGTGCCGCCGAAGAAGTCGTAGCCCCAGACCTCCTGCAGCAGCTGGGCGCGGGTGAACACCCGGCCGGCGTGCTGGGCGAGGTACTTGAGGAGCTCGAACTCCTTGTAGGTCAGTTCGAGGGTGCGCTTGCGGAGCTTCGCGGTGTAGGTCGCCTCGTCGATGACCAGTTCGCCGACCCGGAGCTCGGCGTCGACCTGCGCGGCGCCGCCGTCGCGGGTGGTGACCAGCCGCAGCCGGGCGTCGACCTCGGCGGGACCGGCCGTCGGGAGGAGGATGTCGTCGGTGCGCCATTCCGCGCTGACCGCGACCAGGCCGCCTTCGCCGACGACGGCGATGACCGGCGTGGAGGTCTCGTCCTCGCCGGCGCCCTTGAGCAGGCGGCAGAGGCTCTTCGCGGAGGCGAGATCGCTGCGGGCGTCGAGGACGATGACGTCGCGGTGGCCGGCGTCGAGCAGCGCGGTCACTTCCGGAGCACGGACGCGTACGGTGTGGGGCAGCAGATCCAGAGCGGGCAATACCGTGGTGGCATCTGCTTCCGCGGTCAGTACCAGAAGGTCCAGGCTCATCGCCGCACCGCCTTCAGTCGTGGTCGCCTCGAACGTGGCTACAGCCGGTGCTTGGTGAGAATAGCGGGTGCCGGGCCGAGGACCTACCCCGTGCTGGATCGATCACACCTGGCCAAAGAGGTTTACGAAGGAGATTCGACACAATGGTGAGCAGGCCCGTGGCGCGTGACGACCGACCGTCTTCCGGCCGGCCGGCCAAGCGAGGAAAGCGCCGTGGCCGGGGCTGGCTCATCGCCCTCGCGGTGCTGGTGGTGCTGCTGGTCGGGGCCGATTTCGGGGCGGCGGCGTACGCCGAGCACACGATCTCCCAGAAGGCCCGTCAACAGCTGGAGCTGGCCAACGATCCGGCGGTCACGGTGCACGGTTTCCCCTTCCTGACCCAGGCCCTTTCCGGTGACTACAGTCACATCACGATCAACGCCCAGGGCGTCGCCGTCCCGCCGCGGCTGCGGGACGTGGACTTCAACGCCGACATGAGCGACGTCACGGCCCCGCTGTCCGACCTGACGTCCGGCAACACGAAGTCGATCGTCATCGGCACGCTCAAGGGCGAGGTGACGATCAAGGCCGCGGACATCGCGCGGCAGGCGCCGCTGGACAAGATCGAGAACCTGAAGATCGAGCCGGTCACCGAGGACTACGTCCGCAACGGCGACAGCGGGCAGGGCGAGACGAAGCCGACCGCGACGAACGAGAACGGCGAGCCGGTCGACACCGCCAGCACCGGGATCCGGGTTTCGGGCAACGTCCAGATCGCCGGGCAGAAGGTGGAGATCTTCTGCTTCGCGATGATCGAACTGGACGGGCAGAAGATCCGTCTCGAACCGAAGCGGCTCCAGTTCGGGAATGACAAGGAGACCACCGTCGTTCCCCAGGCCGTACAGGACGCGCTGCTGCCGAACTTCAACGCGACCATCGACACCGGCGCGATGCCGTTCTCGGTGACGCCGACGTCGGTGCGGGTGAACAGCGGCTCGGTGACCATCAAGGGCGAGGGCAAGAACGTCGCCTTCAGCGGAGCGAAGCCTCAGGGGTGACTTGCGGATGACCGGGGTGTGGGTGCTGCTGGGCGTATTGGTGCTCGGCGGAGTGGCCGGCGCGCTGCTGCGGGCGCGCAACGGCCGCATCCGCGCGGCCAAACCGGCCAAGTCCACCGCGCCCACACTGCCCGGCCGCGTCTCGGACGCCCTCGCGGCCGAAGGCGTCACCCTGGTCCAGATCTCCACGACGTTCTGCGCGCCGTGCCGCCACACCCGCGCGATCCTGTCCGCGCTCGCGGAGAAGACCGACGGCCTCACGCACGTCGATCTGGACGTCACCGAAACCCCCGAAGTCGCCCAGGCGCTGTCGGTGCTGCGAACCCCGACGACCCTGGCCTTGACCGCGGACGGCCGTGAGGTCTTCCGGGTCGGCGGCGTTCCCCGAGGTCAGGACCTTCTCGACGCCCTGAAGCCCCATTTGGCGAACGCCTGATCCCGGATTCCGGGAAGCGTCCCAAGGTGTGAACACGGTTCCCAACCTGAGGGAGCTCTGCGTACCCTCGTGCCCGTGAACCGGCTGCCCCGAACCTTGCTGACCCAGCGCCGCGCAGTGGACCTGTGCCGCGTTCGCAGCAGCCTGTGTCCGGTTCGCTGATCGCGCTTTCGAAGCCGCCGCGCGTGCCACTTCCGGCACGCATCTCTTTTCCCTCTCGTTCGCAGGAGGAACCATGTCCGCAGGACCGGCCGTCGACCCCCGTGGTCCGCGTTTCGCCGCCATCCTGACGACGATCGTGCTCGCGGTCGTGCTCATCACCCAGTGGTGGCCACTGCTCGCGGCGCAGGCGGTGGTGTTCGCGATCGGCGCCTTCATCGGCCTGAAGCCGGCGCCGTACTCCCTGGTCTATCGCTACCTCGTCGCGCCGCGGCTCGGCCCGACGACCGAACGCGAGGACGCCGCCCCGCTGCGGTTCGCGCAGGCCGTCGGGTTCGTGTTCGCCGTCGTCGGCACCGTCGGTTTCGCCACCGGCCTGACCGCGCTCGGCTTCGTCGCGACGGCGTTCGCGCTCTTCGCGGCGTTCCTCAACGCGGCGTTCAACTTCTGTCTCGGTTGCGAGATGTACCTGCTCATCAAGCGTTTCAGCCCCAGCCCTCGCGCGTCCTAACCCAGAAAGAGAGTCAGCTCCATGAGCCGTGAAGACGTCCTGGTCACCACCCAGTGGGCCGAGGAGAACCTGGACACCCCGGGTGTCGTGTTCATCGAGGTCGACGAGGACACGACCGCGTACGACAACGGACACATCCGCGGGGCGGTGAAGTTCGACTGGCGCAAGGACCTGCAGGACGGCGTCCGCCGCGACTTCGTCGACAAGGAGGGCTTCGAGAAGCTGCTGTCCGAGAAGGGCATCTCGAACGACGACCGCGTGATCCTCTACGGCGGCAACAACAACTGGTTCGCCGCGTACGCGTACTGGTACTTCAAGCTCTACGGCCACGACAAGGTGCAGCTGCTCGACGGCGGCCGCAAGAAGTGGGAGCTCGACGGCCGCGAGCTGAACTCGGACGAGGTCAAGCGCGAGCCGACCGAGTACAAGGCCAAGGAGCAGGACCTCTCGATCCGCGCGTTCCGCGACGAGGTCGTCGCCGAGATCGGCAAGAGCAACTACGTCGACGTGCGCTCGCCCGACGAGTTCTCCGGCAAGCTGCTCGCCCCGGCGCACCTGCCGCAGGAGCAGTCGCAGGTCCCCGGCCACATCCCGGGCGCGCTGAACGTCCCGTGGGCGAAGGTCGCCAACGAGGACGGCACCTTCAAGACCGAGGAAGAGATCAAGGAGCTGTACTCCGACGAGGGCCTCGACGAGTCGAAGGCCACCATCGCGTACTGCCGGATCGGTGAGCGCTCGTCCATCGCGTGGTTCGCGCTGCACGAGCTCCTCGGGTACGACCAGGTGAAGAACTACGACGGTTCGTGGACGGAATACGGCTCGCTCGTCGGCGTGCCGGTCGAGTTGGGAGCGAAGTGATGGCTGGCAACGACACTGACAGCTGCGGCGCACCGGCCCAGGAGGCCACGCCCGCCGATTACGACACCCGCGGCCAGGTCGTGCTGGCGGGCAAGGTGACCGGTTCGGAGGGCCCCGTCGGCGGCGCCTTCGTGCGGTTGCTGGACGGCGGCGGCGACTTCACCGGCGAGGTGGTCTCGTCGGCCGACGGCGATTTCCGTTTCTACGCGGCCCCTGGTGACTGGACGGTGCGCGCGCTGCACCGCTCCGGCAACGGCGAGGCCTCCGTCACCGCGCAGGGACCCGGCGTGCACCAGCTCGCCATCTCCGTCGCCTGACGTTTTCGCGCGTGAAGGCCCCCTTCCCTCGGCTGAGCCGAGGGAAGGGGGCCTTCACGCGCGTGTGGGCACTGCCACGCGACCTCGGCAGGCCTGTCCGGGCAGGTAGCGACTAAGGTGCGTGACGTGGAAATCCTGTTTACGACCCTGCTGGTGCTCGCCGGCGTCGCGACCACCTGGTTCGCCGTGTACGTCGTCTACCGGCTTTACGCGGACCAGCGCTGACCGATGACGGCTAGTGGCGACGAGGCCATCCAGGCCGCGGAGAAGCGCGCGGAAAACACGCGCGACCGGAACCTTCCGCAGTTCGACGACATGCCCATCCCGGGCGACACGGCGAACCTGCGCGAGGGAGCGAACCTCAACGACGCCTGCCTGGCGCTCCTGCCGCTCGTCGGTGTCTGGCGCGGCGAGGGCGAGGTCGACTATCCGACCATCGACGGCCCGTACCGGTTCGGCATGCAGCTGACCATCGCGCACGACGGCCGCCCGTTCCTCACGCACGAGGCACGCGCCTGGCTGCTCGACGAGGACGGCAAGGTCATCCGGCCCGCCGCCCGCGAATCCGGGTTCTGGCGTCCGCAGGCCGACGACACGATCGAGCTGCTGCTGACCCACAACACCGGCATCGTGGAGCTCTTCTACGGCAAGCCGCGCGGCAAGGCCTCGGTCCCGGCCTGGGAGCTCGGCACCGACGCGGTCGTCCGCACGTCGTCCGCCAAGGACGTCACGGCTTCGCAGCGGCTCTACGGCATCGTCAACGGCGAACTCGGCTACGTCGAGGAGCGCGCGATGATGGGCCAGGAACTGCAGCCGCACACGTCGGCGCTGCTGCGTCGCGTGGTGGGCTGAGCCTCTTCCCATGCGGTGGCGTGCCTACGGCGAGCACGCCGCCCTGCTCGACTGCGCTTCCCTCACCGAGTCGATGGCGGCGCACGCCACGGTCACGTCCGCGCGCCCGCCTGGCATCGCCGAGCTCGTACCCGGCGCCCGCAGCCTGCTCGTGGTGGAGATCCCGGGTTCCGGCGCCCTCGCGGCCGTCCGCGAACTGCTCGCGGACGCCGACCTCGAACATCCTCCGGAGGGCGAATCCCGCGAGATCACCCTCGAAGTGACCTATGACGGCGAAGACCTCGAACTCGTCGCGCGGGACGCCGGAGTGTCCACTGAGGACGTCGTCCGGCTGCACACCGGAGCCGTCTACACCGTGGCCTTCACCGGTTTCGCGCCCGGATTCGGTTACCTGACAGGCCTTCCCGAGCCACTTCGGCAGCCACGGCTGTCGGCCCCGCGAACTCGCGTGCCGCCGGGCTCGGTCGGCATCGCCGGCGAGTTCACCGGCGTTTATCCGCGCGTCTCGCCCGGTGGCTGGCGGCTGATCGGCCACACCCGGACCGTCCTGTTCGATCCGCGCGCCGATCCGCCCGCGTTGCTGGCGCCCGGCGACCGCGTGCGGTTCCGGAGCGCCGGATGAGGACCGTGGAAGTGGTCGGGACAGGTCCGCTCGCGCTGGTACAGGACCTCGGCAGGCCCGGTTTCGCGCATCTCGGCGTGCCGCCGTCCGGGGCGCTGGACGTTCCGGCGCTGAAGCTGGCAAACCGGCTCGTCGGCAACGACGAAGCCGCCGCGGGAGTCGAGTGCCTGTTCGGCGGGTTACGGCTGCGCGCCACGGCGTCCTGCACCATCGCGGTGACCGGTCCGGCCGTCCCGGTCGAGGTCGACGGGCGTCCCGTCGGCTCGCACGCGCCGGTGTGGCTGGCGGCGGGGCAGGTCCTGTCGCTCGGCGCCCCGGCATCTGGATTGCGGTGCTACCTGGCGGTTTCCGGCGGGATCACGGTCGAAGAGGAACTCGGCAGCCGGTCGCGGGACGTCCTTTCGGAGATCGGGCCGGCGCCGCTGAAGGCGGGCGACGTCCTCCCGCTCGGCACACCGTCGGTGCCCGGCGGCGCCGACGTGGTGCTGCCCACCGTGGCTCCGGCCGAGCTCGTCGTGCTGATCGATCCGGGGCCGCGGGCGCACTGGTTCGAGAACCCGGCGTCCGGGCTCGCGAAGACCTGGACGGTGACGGCGGAATCCAACCGCGTCGGCCTCCGGCTCGACGGACCCGCGCTGACTCGCGCGGCCGGATACGCGGAGCGGGAACTGCCGAGCGAGGGCCTGCTGACCGGCGCCGTCCAGGTGCCGCCGAACGGGTTGCCGGTGGTGTTCTTGGCGGATCATCCAACTACCGGTGGTTATCCGGTGGCGGCCGTGGTGAGACAGGCGTCACTCCCGGCACTCGCGCAGGCCAGACCCGGAACCCTTCTCCGCTTTCACTCGTCCACGAGGGTGTGGAACAGGTAAAGGTCGACGGTGGCACGGGTGTCATCGACACGAATTCGGTCCCCACCCAACCAGAGCTTCCGCAGTCGCTGCGGATCGCGCTGGCCACCGGTCAGATGCGGCGCCCGCTCGGCGACACGCTCCGCCCGCTTCTGAATCTCTTCGCCGACGGCGAATACCAGGTCGCCGGGCCCGAACGGCTGGCCGAGGACCGCTACCTGACGCCGAGCGCCGACTGGCCGCCCGCCGACGTTTCCCGCGTCGGCTACTACCGGACGGCGATCAAGAGCGGGCACCGGCCGGTCGCCGTCGTGCTGGAGACCACCGACGCGGCGGTGATCCTCGACGGGCACCACAAGATCGCCGCCTACCGCGAAGAAGCGATCCTGCCGCACCTGCTGATCATCAGCCCGCTCAACTGATCGAGTATTCGCTCTCGTACGCGGCGGCCAGCTCGGCGTGGATCGCGCTGGAGTCGGTGAGCGCGACGCCGTCGAGCGTGTGCACCCTGGTCAGCTTGCGGACCGACGACGCGAGGAACAGCCCTTCGCCCTCGGTGAGGTCCGAGACGTTGAGCGGCTCGACCTTGACCGACCAGCCCGCGCGCTCGGCGCCGCGGAACAGCGCCGCCTGCGTCGTCCCCGGCAGGATGCCGATGGTCGCCGGCGGCGTGTAGAGCGTCTTGTCCTTCGCGAGGACGACCGTCGAAGTCGGCCCTTCGAAGACCGTGCCGTCGGCGGCGGTGAAAATCACATCGCTCGCGCCACGGCGGCCGGCCTCCCGCAACGCGGCCATGTTGACGCCGTACGAAATCGACTTCGCGCCCAGCAGCAGCCACGGCGCGCGCTCGGCGAGGTCGGGCTCGATCCCGCGTTCGAGGGTGATCGCCGCGACGCCTTCGACGCGGGCCCGCTGGACCTTCTCGTCGATCTCCACGCCGAGCGCGAACCCGAACGGCTTCGCCTCCGGATCGCCGTCGATTCCCCTGGTGTACACCAGTTTCAGCGCGATCTCGGCCGGGCCGGACCAGTTGTCGATGACGACCTGCGCGGCGCGCTCCCAGGCGGCGAGGTCGGGCTCCGGCAGGTCGAGCATGGCCGCGGAACGGGCCAGCCGCTCGAGGTGCGGGCGGAGCTCACGGGGCCGCCCGTCGACGACGAGGATCGTCTCGAACACGCCGTCGCCGCGAAGCAACCCGAGGTCGTCTACTCGCAGGTGGGCGGCTTCGGGGTCGGCCAGGGTCCCGTCGAGGAAGGCAAGCACGCGCATGGGGACACGGTACTCACTAGCATGGGTTTCATGCCCTACCGCTCCCCCCTGCTCGACCTTCCCGGACCGATCGCGGCACCCGACGGGCATCCGGAAGAGGGTGTCCCGTGGCATTGGGGAGATCCCTTCGCCGAGCAACGGACGGCCGCGCGCGGCGCGGTCGTGATCGACCGCTCACATCGCGAAATCCTGGCCGTGACCGGGGAAGAACGGCTGTCCTGGCTGCATTTGGTGATCTCGCAGCACGTCACCGGGCTCGCCGAAGGCACCGGCACCGAGGCGCTCGTGCTCGACAGCCAAGGCCGCGTCGACACGCATATGGTCGTCGCGCACGCGGACGGCACGGTGTGGCTGGACAGCGACCGGGGCGCGGTGGCCACCAGCGCGTTGCCGTCCGGTGGCAAGCAGACTTTGCGCGAGTACCTCGAAGCGATGAAGTTCTGGTCCAAAGTGGACATCCGCGATGTCTCGGACGAGCTGGCGTTGCTGACCGTCCTCGGCCCCGACGCGGACCGCGTGCTGGACGCCGTCGGTGTTTCCGTCGGCGCGGACCCGTACTCGGTCGTGGCGATCCCCGGCGGTTTCGCGCGGCGGATGCCGTGGCCGGGACGGCACAGCGTCGACCTCGCCGTTCCCCGCGCCGAACTCGCCGTCTGGTGGCGGCGCCTGACCGACGCGGGCGCGCGACCGGCGGGCAGCTGGACGTTCGACGCGCTGCGCGTCGAGTCGCTGCGGCCGCGGCTGGGCCTCGACACCGACGAGCGCACGATCCCGCACGAAGTGAACTGGGTCGACTCCGCCGCGCACGTGGCGAAGGGCTGTTACCGCGGGCAGGAGACCGTCGCGAAGGTCCACAACGTCGGGCGGCCGCCGCGGTACATGGCGCTGCTGCACCTGGACGGTTCGCCGGAGATCACGCCGGAAACCGGCGATCCGGTGGTGCTGGGCGAGCGGACGGTCGGCCGCGTCGGGAGCGTGGTGCAGCACCACGAACTGGGACCGATCGCGCTGGCGCTGGTCAAACGTTCGACGCAGCCGGGCGCGGAACTCCTGGTGGGTGCCGAGGATCGCGTCGTGCAGGCGACCATCGATCCGGACTCGGTGCCTGGTGAGGCTCCGGCGCCTGGGCGAGAAGCGGCTCAGCGGCTGCGGGGGTAGGTGCGGCTGCTCGTTTCCGTGAAGGCCTCCTTGCCTACCTTGAAGGGGCCCTTCGCTACCTTGCTGGCTGGTCCGTGAAGGCCTGCTTGAGAGACTCTGGGCCTCTCAAGGAGGCCTTCACTACCTGCGGATACGTCACTGTCGCCTCACCGGCCGCTTCCGCCTCGCTGGTCACAGCGGCTGCGCGTGAAGGCCCCCTTCCCTCGGCTGAGCGCTGGAAACTCGCCCTTCGCTCACGACCAAGTACGTGAAGGCCCCCTTCATTGCGCCTAGCTCAATGAAGGGGGCCTTCACGTACTCGCACACAGCCATCCACAAGTTGTCCACAACGTTGCCCACCTGTGGACAACTCCGCCGACCAGCACTTTTCCCGCCCCACCCCCGGTAGACTGGACCAGGGGCCGCCCCCGGGACGGGTGGGGGGCGCGCTTTGGAAGGAACCGAAAGAGCGACTGCCCGGCGGAGGGTGTCGTGAGGGGCGGAGATCCTTGTGGTATCGCTCCCTGCGGAACATTTCCGCTGGAGCGCGATAAGCTACGCGGGTGATCGAAGTCCGGCCCGGTGGTCGCCGTCGTATCGACCGCGTGCTCGGCCCTGGGTATCTCAGCGACCTCGGCGAGCTGACCCTTTCCGTGCTGCGCGAGCGCCGTGACGAGGCCGCGCAGGAGGAGACCGACCTGTCGTACCTGCGGCGCCTGCTGCACGCGCGGATCGACATCGTGCGGGCCGAGCAGGAGCGCCGG
The DNA here is from genome assembly GCF_055561455.1 of Amycolatopsis sp. PSD-21. Lineage (NCBI taxonomy): Bacteria > Bacillati > Actinomycetota > Actinomycetes > Pseudonocardiales > Pseudonocardiaceae > Amycolatopsis > Amycolatopsis sp. PSD-21. Next base: position 9,073,622 of record NZ_CM145712.1, read on the forward strand.
AGTTCGGGCGGCGAGAGCAGCGTCGTCGAGCGGCTGGCCGCGATCCTGGCGGACAACGCGATCGGCCCGGCCACGGGTTCGGGCAGGCACCAGCGGCTGGAGCCGTCGCGCGCGGGTGAGCACCGCCGGTTCGCCGAGGCGCTCATCGGCGACACGGACCTTTCCGACGTCAGCACCCTGTCGGACGAGAAGCTGGTCAACGCCCTCAACCGGTACGCCGACGAAGAGGTTTCGGTCTCCTCGTACCGGCGCGAGGTCCAGAGCGTGATGGACACGATCAACGCCGAGATCGCCACCCGCTACCGCAAGGGCACGGCCTCGGTCGACGACCTGCTCGACACTGAACGCGGCGGCTCCGAGTGACGAATCCGGTCCTGGTCGAGGTCGTCCGATCCGGTTTCGTGGAGAGCGTGCACCGCGGCGCGCTCGTGATCACCGCGCCGGACGGCTCGGTGCGGTTCTCCGCCGGCGACATCGAGCGGCCAGTGTACCCGCGTTCGTCCAACAAACCCCTGCAAGCCGTCGGGATGCTCCGCGCCGGTCTCACGATCGGCGACGAAGAACTCGCGCTCGGTTGCGGATCGCACAACGGCGAGCCGGGCCATGTCGAGGGCGCCTTGGCGATGCTTTCCCGCGCGGGGCTGACCGAGGACGCGCTGGCCTGCCCGCCCGCCTTCCCGCTGCACGAGCCCAGCATGCTGGCCGTGGCCTCGGCCGGGAAACGCCGCGCCGCGATGAACTGCTCCGGCAAGCACGCCGCGATGCTCATGACCTGCGCGCAGCTCGGCTGGCCGACCAAGGACTACGAGGCCGAGATCCATCCGCTGCAGAAGGTCGTCCAGGCCGCCGTCGCCGACCTCACCAGCGAGACGATCGAGACGGTCGGCGTCGACGGCTGCGGGGCGCCCCTGTTCGCGTTCTCCCTCACCGGCCTCGCCCGTTCGTTCGGCAGGCTGGTCACGGCCATGGGCGGGCCCGAACGCAGGGTCGCCGACGCGGTCCGCGCCCATCCGTGGCAGGTCGCGGGCACCGGTCGCGAGGACACCGTGCTGATGCGGAACATCGAGGGCCTGCTGTCGAAGGGCGGCGCCGAGGGAGTGCACGCGTTCGCCCTCCCGGACGGCACGGCGCTCGCGCTGAAGATCGACGACGGTGCGGCCAGGGCCCGGATCCCGCTCCTGCTCGCGACGCTGCGCCACCTCGGCATCGACCCTGGCGACGAAGCCGGCGCCCTCGCGCGCGACGCGGTGCTGGGCGGCGGGAAACCGGTCGGCGAACTGAGGGTCGCCGAAGGCCTCTACGGCTAGTTCGCGCGTTCCCGCGCGGCCAGGTCGCCCCAGAAGTCCCGCAGGTCGGCGAACAGTTCCGCCAGCTCGTCGACATTGCCGGTGCGGAGCGCGTCCAGGATGTCGTGCACCTCTTCGGCCGTCGTGTCGGCCTGCAGGATCGGGTCGGCGAAAAGCTGCACGAGACCGCCGTAGTCGAGCTCGACCGCGGAGCCGGGGTGGAAGCTGTCGAGCCAGCGCCGCGTCTCGAGCAGCACCCGGCCCGGACCCGAGTCGCCGAAGGTCGCTTCGAGCAGGTCGCCGACCTCGCGGGCGCGATGCCGCGCGTCGGCGATGGAGACCCGCCACGACACCTCGCGTTCGGGGTCGTCCCGGCCTTTGCCGAGTTTGACCCTGCGCATCCCGGGGTCGAACAGCACGAACCACGGAAGCGGGACGGTCCACGTCGTCGACAGCGTGTGAGACGCCGAGGCGGACAGATCGCCGATGGCGGACTTCGCCCGCGAGCGGATCGTGTCGAGCGACGCGCCGCCCGCGTCGAGCACCGCGCTCTTCAACGCGGGATGCGCGTCGCCGAGGAAGGTCACCAGTGCCGCGGCCGAACGCGCGCGGATCTCCATCGGACAGATCAGCGGCCCCGGGCCGGCGTCGCCGTGCTCACCCTCCGGCACGTCTTCGGGATCCAGAACGAGGACGTCGGTGACGAGACTGGGCGCGGCCCTGCCGTCCGCGAGCTCGGCGGGCAGCAACCGGCCGACATGCTGTGACTTGAGCCACAATGCCTGCTCGCGCGCGCCCGCGGCCGAACGATCGAGCCGGGCCGCTTCGACGGCCTCGAGCAGGCGTTCGTCCGGTGGATCCCCCAGCGCGAGCAGGGGCTCATAGACGCGGAGATAAGCCGCGAACGGACGGGGCACACGAGCATCGTGGCACGCCGACCTGCGACTATCGCCACCGACTGGCCGGTAACCGGCGTTCCGTGAACACTGTCGCCACCGGCACACCGTGCCACGTCGCATCCAACCCCCCGGACACGGTACGGTGTCAGCAGGAAAGAATTGTCGAGACGATGCGGGGCCGCCGATTCCCCCGGCCGCCCCGCCCCTGTGCGAGGGGGTCGAGCCATGGGGCGCGGCCGGGCTAAGGCCAAGCAGACGAAGGTGGCGCGCGAGCTCAAGTACAGCTCGCACGAAACCGACTTCGATGCTTTGCAGCGCGAGCTGTCCAGTAGTTCCTCGGAAGACAGGCACGAGGACGACAAGCGGTATGACGACGACCCGTACGACGGGTACGACGAATACCGCCGCTGAGCAACGCGTGACACGCGAGGGTGGATCCGGGCTTGCCCGGTAGACCACCCTCGCGTGTCGCGTGCTGCCCAAAATACGAGGAGGTGCCATGTCTGACGTAGCGCGAGTAGGTGTCGTCGGGGCCGGGCTCATGGGCTCGGGCATCGCCGAGGTGCACGCGCGGGCCGGGCTGGACGTGATCGTCACCGAGGTCAACCAGCCCGCGCTGGACTCCGGGCGAGCGCGGATCGAGAAGTCGCTGCAACGCGGCGTCAAGAACGGGAAGCTCTCGCAGGAAGACGCCGACGCGGCGCTCGGACGGCTCCGCTTCACCACCGAGATCGGCGAGTTCGCCGACCGCGACCTCGTCATCGAGGCCATCCTGGAACAGGAGCAGGCCAAGGTCGAGGTGTTCCGGTCGCTGGACAAGATCGTCGAGCGGGAGGACGCGGTGTTCGCGTCCAACACCTCTTCCATCCCGATCATGAAGCTCGGCATGGCCACCGGCCGTCCGCAGCAGGTGGTCGGCATCCACTTCTTCAACCCGGTCCCGGTGCTGCCGCTCGTCGAGCTGGTGCCCTCGCTGCTGACCAGCGACGACACCGCCCGCCGGGCCGAGGAGCACGCGACGTCGGCGTTGAACAAGACGGTGATCCGGTCGCAGGACCGCGCCGGGTTCATCGTGAATTCGCTGCTCGTGCCGTACCTGCTGTCGGCGATCCGGATGATCGAGTCGGGTTTCGCGTCGGCGGAGGACATCGACCGCGGTATGGAGCTCGGCACCGCGCACCCGATGGGCCCGCTGCGGCTTTCGGACCTGATCGGCCTGGACACCATCAAGGCGATCGCGGACTCGATGTACGCCGAGTTCAAGGAGCCGCTGTACTCCTCGCCGCCGCTGCTGCTGCGCATGGTCGACGCCGGCCTGCTCGGCAAGAAGACCGGCCGCGGCTTCTACAGCTACTCCTGATCCGGCTCTTACGCATTTAGCCCTCTGGATGCGGTTCTTGCACGCGCAACTACCGCATTCAGAGGACTGAACGCGGGGCCCTAGACTCGGGGGCGTGGGACAGGGACAGCTGCGCGCGGGTCTGGTCGGTGCCGGTCCGTGGGCGAAGACGGTGCACGCGCCAGGTCTCGCCGATCACCCCGGGACGACGTTGCGCGCGGTGTGGGCCAGGCGTCCCGAGGCCGCGAAGGAGCTGGCCGAGGCGCATGGCGCCCAGGCCGTCGGCAGTTTCGACGAGTTGCTCGACCAGGTGGACGCGGTCGCGTTCGCGGTGCCGCCCGCCGTCCAGGCGGAGCTGGCGGTCAAGGCCGCTGAAGCGGGCAAGCACCTGATCCTGGAGAAGCCGATCGCCGCCGATCTCGACGGCGCGCGGCGGCTCGCGGACGCGGTGGATGCCGCCGGTGTCGCGGCGCTCGTGGTCCTCATCCTGCGGTTTTCGCCGATGACCCGGGAGTGGCTCGACGGCATCAAGGAGGCGGGCGGCTGGCGCGGCGGCGGGGCGCGGTGGCTTTCGGGCGCGCTGCTCGGCGGCCAGTACCAGTCCTCGGCGTGGCGCCACGACTCCGGCGCGCTCGCCGACATCGGCCCGCACGCCCTCGATCTGCTAGACGCGGCGCTCGGTGAGATCACCGGCGTGCTCGCCGCGAACCGGACCGATGACGATCTGTGGCAACTGCTGTTAGCCCACGAGGGTGGCGCGACCAGTACGGCGACCCTGTCGCTGCGGCTGCCGATCCAGCCGACGGTCGTCGAAGTCGCCGTCTACGGCGAGCACGGCTACCGCACCCTGGGGCGCAAGCCGGGCTCGGCGGGCGAGTCGTACACAGCGCTTCTTGACGATTTCGCCGCGATGGCCGCGAGCGGGACGACCTCGCACCCGTGTGACGTGCGTCGCGGACTGCACCTGCAGAAGCTGCTCGAACACGCGCGGGAACTCGCCGGACACGGCAAGTAGTACACAGGTCACCCACAAGGCTTTTCCTTACGCGATAAGGCCTTCTTCCGAAGAGTTCGCGGCCATCCACAGGTTTGTCCACAGGTTCCTTTGTGGACGGTCACCAGCATGGGAAAACCTTTTCCGCCACCGGAAAAGATCACCTCTTAGTGCGCCGACTCCGCCATGCCGAGTCGATCTTGCGATGCGAAGGTGATCTTGGGCGCTCCGGAAAGGAAGGCCATGGGTGAGCTGCTCCGCGCTTTCGGCGGGATGATCCCGTTGACGATCATCGCGATTCCCTACGCGTTGCTCGGCTGGCCGCTCCTCGCGGCGCATCGACGGCGAAGACGGGCCGACCCCTTCTCCGCGTCGGCGACGGCCGCCGTCGACATGACTCTCGCCTTGGCCTGCTTCCTGGTGTTGTGCCTGGTCACGATGCCGGTGACCGGCGTACAGGGCAGCAGGCTGAACCTCGAACCCGGCACCGACCTGCGGCTCGCCCTGACCGACAGCGCCAACCTCTGGCAGGCGCTGGGCAACGTCCTCATGCTGAGTCCGCTCGGCGCCCTCCTCCCCGTGCGGTCCCGCCGCCTGCGGTCGCTCGCCCGGATCGCGCTGGGCGCGCTGGCCGTCTCGGTGCTGGTGGAAGGCACGCAATATCTGATCCAGGCGGGCAGGGTGACCTCGGCCGACGACATCCTGCTGAACACGCTGGGCGCCGTGGCGGGTGCCGCGCTGAGCAAACGGCTGTGGCATCGCCTGGACGTCCGGCCGCCGGTGCGGATCCCGGTCCAGGTCCGGCGGGTGTGCGCCGCCCCGGTCCGGCTGCGGGTCCCGAGATCGGCGTGGGACGAGCGGTATTCGAGCATCGCGCATCCGCAGCGGAGGTAAATGGCTTGACCGCGGTGCGAGAGTGATCGCGAAAGCCCTACGTACGCGGAAAGAGGGATGCCTCATGCCTGACGCCTTCGGTGGCGTCGGCACGAGCTAGCCGGCGCACCCGCCAGCCCCAGCACGCACGCGGATCCTCCCGTGCGTCTCTTTCTTCTGCCCGAAAGGCTTTCCACCAGTGCTTTCCGAGACGATTCGTGCTTTGCAGTCCTACATCCGCCTCACCGCGGCGAAGTTCCGGGAGACCGAGCGGATCGGGCCGTTCCTGGCCACGTACTACCTCGAGTCCGGCAGTCCGTTCCTCAACTACGCGATCCCCGACGACGGCGCCGTCCCCGCGAAGGACGACGTCGCCGCGCTGACCGAGGCGTTCCGTAAGCGCGGGCTCGTGCCGCGTCTGGAGTTCCTCACCGAAGCGGTTCCGGCCGCCGAGGCCGTGCTCGTCGAGTGCGGTTACACGCTGGAGCGACGGGTCCCGCTGATGATCTGCTCTCCGGGGCAGGTCGTCGGCCAGCCGGAACCGGCCGGGATCAGCCTGGTCACCCCGAAGACCGAGGGCGAACTCCGGCAGATGATCCGCGCGCAGAACTTGGCGTTCGGGGAGGACGATCCCGATCTCCACCTCGACCCGTCACCGGATCAGCTGAGCGGCGAGACCATGTCGGTGATGGCCGTGGCCGAGACCGGCGAGGTCGTCGGCGGCGGGGTCGCGACAGCGATCCTCGACGGCGCGACCGAGATCGCCGGGATCGGCGTGGTCGAGGGGTACCGGAGCCGCGGGATCGCCGCGGCGATGACGGAATACCTGACGCGTGAAGCCCACGCGCGCGGCGGCCGGTCGGTGTTCCTGACGCCGGGCGCCGGGCAGGCGGAACGCGTCTACGGCCGGGTCGGGTTCAAGACGGCGGCCGAATGCGTGCACCTGTCAGTCGTCTGAGTAACCGCCACGGCGTGACTTCTTGACCTCGCCGCGGCGCTTCTTCGACGCCAGGCGGCGTTCCTTCGAACCTCGGGAGGGTTTGGTGGGACGCCGCTTGGCGGCCGGGGGCGCCGACGCGTCCAGCAGCAGCATCACCAGCCGCGCCCGCGCGGCTTCCCGGTTCATCAGCTGGGAGCGGTGTTCGGACGCGGTGATCGTGACGACCCCGTCGACCAGGCGCGAAGAAAGCCGGTCCAGCATCCGCGCCCGGAGATGCTCCGGGACGGACGCCGAACCGGCCACGTCGAAGGACAGTTCGACCCGCGAGTCCGTGGTGTTCACGCCCTGCCCACCCGGACCCGACGACCGGGAGAACCGTTCGCTCAATTCGGCACCCGGGATCACGAACCGGGTGCCGACCACCACGTCATCAGCCACGGACCCAGTGTTCCACCAGGGCCAAGAGAATATTCAGTGCCTGTTGGCGAGCGTGAACCCGCCCTGATCACCCACCGGAACGGGGATATACCAGGTCGCGCCCTGCCGACGTCGATCGCGGCGCGGGTTCACCAACAGAACACTCAGAAGCGCGGGTGGTCACCGGAGAGCACGGCGCGCGGACCGTCCGGGTCTTCCGCGGGCTGCACGTCGCCGAGGATCCACGCCGGCACGTGCCGCGCGGTCAGCATCGCCAGCGCGCGGTCGACGTCGTCGGCGCCGACGATCGCGACCATGCCGACGCCCATGTTGAACGTCTTCTCCAGCTCGGCGCGCTCGACCTTGCCGCGGTGACCGATCAGCGCGAACACCGGCGCCGGGGTCCAGGTGCCGCGTTCGAGGCGGGCGACCAGCCCGCGCGGCATGACGCGGGCGAGGTTCTGCTCCAGGCCGCCGCCGGTGATGTGCGCGAACGTGCGGACGTCGGCCTCGGCGGCCAGCGCGAGGCAGTCCTTCGCGTAGATCCTGGTCGGCTCCAGCATCTCCTCGCCGAGCGAGCGGCCGAACTCCTCGACGTGCCCGTCGAGCGGCATACGCGCGATGTCCAGCAGCACGTGCCGGGCGAGCGAGTAGCCGTTGGAGTGCAGGCCGGACGAGCCGAGCGCGAGGACGACGTCGCCGGGGCGGACGCGCTCCGGGCCGAGCACGTTCGACGCCTCGACGACACCGATGCCGGTGCCCGAAAGGTCGTAGTCGTGCTCGCCCATCAGGCCGGGGTGCTCCGCGGTCTCGCCGCCGAGCAGCGCGCAACCAGCCTGGACACAGCCCTCGGCGATCCCGCCGACCAGCGCCGCGATCTTCTCCGGGACGACCTTGCCGACGGCGATGTAGTCCTGCATGAACAGCGGCTCGGCACCGGTGACGACCAGGTCGTCGACGACCATCGCGACCAGGTCGATGCCGACCGTGTCGTGCTTGTCGAGCGCCTGCGCGACGGCGATCTTGGTGCCGACCCCGTCGGTCGACGAGGCCAGCACCGGCTCTTTCCACTTGTCCAGCTTCAGGGAGAACAGCCCGGCGAAACCGCCGACCCCGCCCATCACCTCGGGCCGTGTGGCCCTCTCGGCGTGCGGTTTGAGCAGCTCGACGGCTTTGTCACCGGCGTCGATGCTGACGCCGGCGGCGGCGTACGTGGCGCTCGTGGACTCGCTCACGGAAGCGGACTCCAACTCTGGAAGTGAGGTCTAGGGACGCCGGATGGCGTCCTCAGCACCGTACCCGGCAGGGCTGACGGGCTTCGCCGCGCCATTGACCGAGTCCAGGCTCTCCAGCAGGTGCTTCCCGATCAGCGCGTCTTCGGGCAGCGCGATCGGGTACTCGCCGGAGAAGCACGCGGTGCACAACCGCGACTTCGGCTGCTCCGAAGCCGCGACCAGCCCGTCCAGGGAGATGTAGCCCAGGGTGTCCGCGCCGATGGAGCGGCGGATGCCGTCGAGGTCGACGCCGTTGGCCACCAGTTCGGCGCGCGAGGCGAAGTCGATGCCGTAGAAGCACGGCCAGCGCACCGGCGGCGACGCGATCCGGACGTGCACTTCGAGCGCGCCGGCCTCCCGCAGCATGCGGACCAGGGCGCGCTGGGTGTTGCCGCGGACGATGGAGTCGTCGACCACCACGAGCCGTTTGCCGCGGATGACGTCGCGCAGCGGGTTCAGCTTGAGCCGGATGCCCAGCTGGCGGATGGTCTGCGACGGCTGGATGAAGGTGCGGCCGACGTAGGCGTTCTTCACCAGGCCGGTGCCGTACGGGATGCCGGAGCCCTGCGCGTAGCCGATGGCGGCCGGGGTGCCGGATTCGGGCACCGGCATGACCAGGTCGGCGTCGGCCGGGTGCTCGGCGGCGAGTTTGCGGCCGATCTCGACGCGGGTGGCGTGCACGCTGCGGCCGGCGATCGAGGTGTCGGGGCGCGCGAGGTACACGTACTCGAAGACGCAGCCCTTGGGCTCGGGGTTCGCGAAGCGCGAGGAGCGCAGGCCCTCGGCGTCGATCGCGATGAGCTCACCGGGCTCGACCTCGCGGACGAACGACGCGCCGCAGATGTCCAGCGCGGCCGTCTCGCTCGCGACCACCCAGCCGCGTTCGAGCCTGCCGAGCACCAGCGGGTGCACGCCGTGCGGGTCGCGCGCGGCGTACAGGGTGGACTCGTCGGCGAAGACCAGGCAGAAGGCGCCCTTGAGGGTGGGCAGCAGTTCCAGCGCGGCGGCTTCGATGCCCTTGTCGGCGGCGTTGGCCGCGAGCAGCCCGCACACCAGGTCGGAGTCGCTGGACGAACCGGTCAGGCCCGCGTGCGGTTTGAGCCCGGCTTCGACCGTGCGATCCCGCAGTTCGGCGGTGTTGACGAGGTTCCCGTTGTGCGCGAAGGACAGCCCGCTACCGGTGGCGGTGGTGCGGAAGATCGGCTGCGCGTTCTCCCAGATGGTCGCGCCGGTGGTCGAGTAGCGGCAGTGGCCGACGGCGATATGTCCTTGCAGCGACTGCAGGACCTGCTCGTCGAACACCTGGCTGACCAGGCCGAGATCCTTGAAGACGACGATCTGCGAACCGTCGGAGACCGAGATGCCGGCCGCTTCCTGGCCGCGGTGCTGAAGTGCGTAGAGCCCGTAGTAGGTCAGCTTCGCGACCTCTTCTCCGGGCGCCCAGACACCGAAGACACCGCATTCCTCGCGGGGTTCCGGATCGGGCTGGTCGGTCACGGGCTGTCCGGCGAGGGACGGGTCGGAAACCACCGAGGTGCTCCCAGGGAGAAAGAGGGCAGGCCGCCACCAGTGTAAACGGTGAGCAGGAGATCAACGCGCCGCGCGACGTGGCACTGGACACGCTTCGAGTGATGACCGTGAGTGACGAGCGGGTGTCAAGGCCCGCCACTCACGACCCCCGACCAGCCGACCGCTCCCCCTCGACAGAGGCGGTCGACTGTGCCTAGGGGCTCCAGGTGGTCGTGAGTGGCGTTTCGGGTTAGAACCCGAAACGCCACTCACGACCAGCTGGAGCGAGACGAGTCAGCCGGCGGCAAGCCACTTGGACGTGCCGCCGCGGCCGGGGACCCAGCAGCCCTTGGCCGCGGTCTCCGGGACGTACAGCGAGCCGGGAGTCCGCTCGTCCGGCAGCGCGAGCAGTTCGGTCAGGACCGTCGCCGCGTCGCCGGCGTACCGCCACAGCCAGACCTGGGGTTCGAGGATGTCCTCCTCGGTCCCGGGCATGCGGGTGGCGACGACGTCGTCCTCGGCGTTGAGCCGGACCACGTCGACCACGTTGTCGTGGACTCGCACGCCGACCACGGCCAGTACCTCGCCGTTCGCGTCGCACGGGTGCACGAACTGGTACCCGCGGTGGATCAGTTCCTGCAGGCCGCTTTCGATATCGGTGATCTCCGCGGTGATGGTGTCACCCGAGGACGTCATCGAATTCGCCGTCCTTGGCACCCGCGAGGAACGCGGCCATCTCGGCCTGGGTGTAGACCAGGGCGGGCCCGGTCGGAAAACGCGAGTTGCGCATCGCGATCTCGCCGGAGGCGAGCGGCGCCACCTCGACACAGTTGCCGATCGCGTTGCTGTAGCTGGCTTTGCGCCATTGGGCGCCGGTAAGACGATCGGCCGGGATGCCGTTGTCGAACTGTTCAGCCATGGTCCCCACCTTCCCCGACAGAAGACTTCGGGCGATGCATCTGCATGTGCATTTGCCTGTGATCCCAAAGTTAGCACGTGTGACTGCAGCGGTAAATGCACGTGCAGAAGTTTTTGCAGAATTCGCGGGCGGTGACGACTCAGGTCTTCAGTCGTCCCACTAAAGGGTGACGAGCGGAGCCACCGTTGGGTGAACAACTACGACTTGTTGCCGGAATTTTGGGCGCAGGCAAGAAAAAACCGGCGGGACCCGGAACGGCGGCCAGCCCCACAACGGTGACCGGCTCAGATTTCGGCGCGGCGCTTCATCAGCATCTGGCGGCTGCGATCCGGCGTCTCCGCGTCGACCGCGAGCATGTCCAGCGCCCGGCTGTACCGCTCGATCTCTTCGCGTTTGTCGATGTAGTGCGCGCCGGTCAGGTACTCGGTGTAGGCGATGTTCGGCAATTCCTCTTCCGCGAACCTGAGCAGCGAGAACGCGCTGTCCGCGGAGTAGCCGCTCCGGTCGAACGGGAGCACCTGCACCGAGATGTTCGGCTGCTGGATCATCTCCAGCAGGTGGTCGATCTGGCCCTTCAGCACCTCGCGGTCGCCGATCGGCCGGTAGAGCACCGACTCGTCGAGCACCAGCCACAACCGCGGCGCGTCCGGCCGGGACAGCATCTTCTGCCGGCGCATCCGCAGCGCGACCCGGCGGTCGACCTGTTCGTTGACCATGTCCTTGCGGCCGTGGCTCATGATCGCCCGCGCGTAGTCCTCGGTCTGCAGCAGACCCGTGACGTACAGCGGCTCCCACACCTGGATCCGGGCCGCGGCCTCTTCGAGCCCGACGAGGTCGTTGAACCAGCTCGGCATCAGGTCGCCGTAGCGGCGCCACCAGCCCGGCTCGTTCGACTCCTTGACCATGTCGAGGAACTGCTGCCGCTCGGCGGGATCGGTCATCCCGTACATGGTCAGCAGATCGGCGACGTCGCGTTCCTTGAAGCCGACGCGGCCGAGCTCGAGCCTGCTGATCTTCGACTCGGAGCCGCGGATGCTGTAGCCGGCCTCCTGGCGCGTGATGCCCGCGTCCTCGCGCATCCGGCGGAGCTGAGAGCCGAGGATCATCCGTCGCGCGGTGGGACCCAGGGACTGCTCACCGCCAGGCGGGGTGACCGCGTTCATCGACCGGGGACCTTTCGCACGACGACACTCACAGGGGAACAAGCCGATTACTGAAAGTACACGTTTGGGCCTCGACACGACAGGGATGGCTCGGTTTACCGGTCGCGTACGTGGTTCTACTCTACGTAGAGCCCGAGACTTCCGACACAGTTTTGTGAGGTTCAAGATGCCCGACGCCCCGACCCGGACGGAACGAGTGCCCGTGGGTGTCGACCCGACCCGGGCCAGCATCGCCCGGGTGTACGACGCCTTCCTCCTCGGCAAGGACAACTACGAGATCGACCGGGAGGTCCTGCGCAAGGTCCAGCAGGCGGCCCCCGAGGCACAGGACCTGGCGACCGAGAACCGCGGCTTCCTGATCCGCGCGTGCCGGTTCCTCGCCAGCCAGACGGGCATCACCCAGTTCCTCGACCTGGGATCCGGCCTGCCGACGGCCGAGAACACGCACCAGGTCGTGCAGCGGATCAACCCGGAGATCAAGGTCGTCTACGTCGACAACGACCCGGTCGTGCTCGCCCACGGGCGCGCGCTGCTCGAAGAGAACGAGAACACGCACTTCGTCTCGGACGACATCTTCGAGCCCGAGCGGATCATGGAGAACCCGGACATCCGGCGGCACATCGACTTCTCGCAGCCGATCGCGTTGCTGCAGCTCGGGACCCTGCACCACTACAACGGGCCGCACGACGAGCCCGCCAAGATCATGAAGAAGTACATCGACGCGCTGCCGTCGGGTTCGTACGTGGCGATCTCGCACTTCTCCGACCCGGAGGACGAGCTGTCCGAGATCGCCCGCAAGATGGAGGAGTTCTTCCTCCACAGCCCGATGGGTTCGGGCACCTTCCGCACCAAGGCCGAGATCGAGGAGCTGTTCCACGACCTCGAGATGGTCGAGCCCGGTGTCCAGCTGTGCGCCGACTGGTGGCCGGACGGCCCGCGGATCAAGGAGCTGAACGCGGCTCAGCGGACGATCTCGGGCGGCATCGGCCGTAAGGCCTGAGACCCGCTCTGAACGGGCCGTTCCTTGCCAGTCTCGCGAGGAACGGCCCGTTCAAGTTTCAGAGGCGGACCAAGGGCAGCCAGCGGGCCAGATCGGCCCTGCTCCCGGAGGCGGTGACCCGCCCCGACTCGACGGCGTCGGCCCAGCCGAGCAGCCCGGTCGCCAGTTCCAGCCACGTACGCGGATCCGTTTCGACGACGTTCGGCGGCGTCCCGCGGGTGTGGCGCAATCCTTCGACACACTGCACCGCCGCGAACGGCGGCACCCGCACTTCGACACTCTTCCCCGGGGCGTCCCCGGCCAGTGTCCGCAGGCTCAGCCGCACCGCCGCGGCCAGCTCCGGACGGGCCGGATCCGGACCGGATCCGCTCAACCAGGGGGAAATCGCCGCGATCGCGGCTCGTAACTCAGCGGGGTCGACCGAACGCGAAGAGGCCATGGGAGAACAGTAGAGTGAGCGCGAACAAACCTTCAGGCACCCGGAACGTGGGGATGGCGATGGCGCAGCGGGACGAGGCGGATCGGTTGGCGTCGAGCCCGGCGGGCAAGCGGAAACAGGCGAAGCCGAAGATCACCGAAGAGATGCGCGCCAACGCGAAGGCCAACCCCAACAGCTGGCTGTACGTCATCGACGAGGCCTTCGACCCCGACGGCCCGGTCCCGTCCTGGGCGGTCGTCGGCGCGTACCCGGTGAACGGCGGCGGCGAGATCGTCGAGGACTTCCACCCCAACGACCGCTACCGTCCCTCGCCGAAGGCGCTCGGTTTCCCCGAGCCGCGCAACGAACTCGAGCAGCTGCTCCAGCTGGTGCGCACGAACCACCGCCCGGCCGCCGACCTGCCGCGCGTCATCCTCGACTCGACGCTGTTCGTCTACGCCCTTTCGCCGGTGCAGCGCACGGTGATCGGCTTCCACAACACCGACGGCAAGGTGCTCGTTCCCGCGTACACGGCCAAATCGCTGGTGCCGCGCGAATGGCCGCACGCCAGGGCGGTGCTGGGCCGGGACATGGTCCCGCTGCTCGCCGGCCACCCCGTGACGATCAATCCGCACGACCGGCTCACCGCGATCATCCCCTCGGAGCACCTCGACAAAGCCCTTTCGGACGAGCGTCGTTAGGGCCCGGTTAACCCACTCGGCCCAATTTATTCAGGGCGAACGCCACTCTTTCGAGTGATGTTCGAGTCGCTGATTCCCTTTCCGCGGGGGATCGTGGCGACGTGATGAGTCGCAGAGTGTGTTCAAAAGGCTGGGGGGCCGTCCTCACGGCGGGGGTTTTGCTGCTCGCGCAGACCCCCGCCGTCGCACGGGAAAGCGGGCCGCGATACGACGGGGCCGAGGAGCACTACGCCGGTTCCCAGATCGCGTTGCACGAAGGCGTCAACGTGTCGGTGGGGCCGCTGTACGGCGGCGAAGGGCAGACGCTCGGACATGACGTCAGTGGCCATCAGGGCGAGGTCGACTGGCCCGCCGCCGCCCGGACCGGCGCGAAGTTCGTCTACGTGAAGGCGACCGAGGGCACCGGCTTCGTCAATCCCCGGTTCGCCCAGCAGTACAACGGTTCCTACGGCGTCGGCCTGATCCGCGGCGCGTACCACTTCGCCCGCCCCGACATCTCGGACGGCGCCGCGCAGGCGCACTACTTCGTCGACCACGGCGGCGGCTGGTCCAAGGACGGCAAGACGCTGCCGGGCGCGCTCGACGTCGAGTACAACCCATACGGTGAAACCTGTTACGGCAAGACACCGGCGCAGATGGTCGCCTGGATGGCGTCCTTCGCGACGACGTATTTTCACCGCACCGGGCGGCATCCGACGATCTACACGTCGACGAGCTGGTGGAAGCGCTGCACGGGGAACAGCAACGCGTTCTGGCAGAACCCGCTGTGGCTCGCGCGCTACAACACGCAGATCGGCGAGCTGCCCGCGAGCTGGAAGCACCAGACCATCTGGCAGTTCGCGGACAGGGGCAGCCTCCCCGGCGACCAGAACTGGTTCAACGGCACGGTCGATCGGGTACGCGCGCTGTCCCTCGGCTGAATACTCACCCGAGTGGGCGTTACAAGATCACATAACCAGGGCTACTTGGAAATGAAAATCACCCACGCGTAGTACCAATTTCACGGAAGTTAGTGACAAACCCGGCACTCGTCGTCAACAATCGTGCCCGGACGGCTACCACCTGCAAGGTCGCCGTCCTCAGCGAGGGTTATCCGTGAAGGGATTGTCGTGATGCGCACTTCCCGAAGAATCGCCATCGCCGTCGGCTCCGCGCTGCTCCTGCTCGGCAGCACGGTCCAGGCGTCGGCCTCCCCATCCCCCGAGATCATGTCGATCGAACAGGATCTCCAGCAGAACGACCACACGATCGGATCGCAGATCCGGCGCGTGGAAGGCGACACCTCCACCCCCGAGTCGAAGGCCAAGGCCGCGCAGCCGCAGCCCGAGGCCGGGGTGCTCGCGACCGTCGCGGGTATGGACGTGGCCAGCTACCAGAAGAACGTCGACTGGGCCTACTGGTGGGGTCAGGGCAAGCGCTTCGTGTGGACGAAGGCCACCGAGGGCACGAGCTACAAGAACCCGTACTTCGCCCAGCAGTACAACGGTTCCTACAACCAGGGCTTCATCCGCGGCGCGTACCACTTCGCCCTGCCGAACGTCTCGAGCGGCGCGGCGCAGGCCGACTTCTTCATCAACAACGGTGGCGGCTGGTCCAAGGACGGCAAGACCCTGCCGGGCGCGCTGGACATGGAGTACAACCCGTACGGCGCCACCTGTTACGGCCTGAGCCAGTCCGCCATGGGGTCGTGGATCCGGGCTTTCCACGACCGCTACAAGGCGCGCACCGGCCGCTGGCCCGTCATCTACACCTCGACGAGTTGGTGGAGCACCTGCGTCGGCACCACGCAGAACTTCGGTGGCACGGTTCCGCTGTGGATCGCGCGTTACGCCTCCACCGTGGGCGCGCTGCCCTACGGCTGGGGCTACTACACCGTGTGGCAGTACACCTCCAGCCCGCTGGACCAGAACACCTTCAACGGCGCTTACGACCGCTTGCAGGCACTGGCCAACGGCTGAGCTGCGTATACCGTGAACAGGCGGCTCCCGGCCCCGGCCGGGAGCCGCTTTCGCGTTCCGCTTCCAGCGCAAGGTACCTTCCGGGCAGAATGCCCCTGAAATCCCTGGCACGGGCGGATCCGGAACCAGCGCTGACCGCCGGTCGTCTGATCTGAAGCCTCAGGCCCCAGTACGGAAGGCGAGACCGATGACCTACCCACCCCAGCCAGGCCAGCCCTATGGCCAGGACCCCCAGGGACAGCAGCCGCACCAGGGTGGCTGGGACCAGACCCAGCAGTACGGTCAGCCGCAGCAGTACGGACAGCAGCAGGGCTGGGACCAGACGCAGCAGTACCAGCAGCAGCCGCAGCAGGGCTGGGACCCGACCCAGCAGTACCCGCAGCAGCCCCAGCAGGGCTGGGACCCGAACAACCAGGGCTACCAGCAGGGCTTCGGCGGCCCGCCCGCGCCGCCGCCAAAGAGCAAGACCGGCCTGATCATCGGGATCGTGATCGGCCTGGTGGTGCTGATCGCGTTCGGTGTCACCGGGTTCGTCGCGCCGGGCTTCCTGCTCAGCAAGGACGAGGGGAACAACACGGCCGCGCCGCCGCCCGCGTCGTCGTCCGAGCAGGCGCCGACCTCCGCGCCGAAGAGCAGCCCGAAGTCGAGCTCGCCGAGGAGCAGCAGCCCGCGGAGCACCGAAAGCGGTGGCACGGGCTCCGAGGGGAACCCGAAGGGCATCCAGAACCTGAAGGACTTCCTGGCCAAGGTGAGCGCCGGGGACAAGGCCGGCGCGCTGGCGCTGGTGTGCGCGGACATGAAGGCGACCATGGGCGACTCGATCGACATCATGGCCCCGGCGCCGTCGCAGCTGGAGGTCACCTCGACCTCCGGTATCGGTGACGGGTTCATCACCGGTGACATCGAGGGCACGGTCAAGGGCAAGAAGGTGAGCGGATCGGGGATCTCCTCGGACGACAACCCGGACAAGTCCTTCTGCGTCCGCAACTTCTTCGTATTCTGAGCGGATGAAGCGGTTTCTCCGCTCCCCACTGCTCTGGACCTTCGTCGTCTCGCTCGTACTGCTGCTCGCGGTCGGCGGCTGGTTGCTGACGGATCCGGCGACCAGCCGCAGCGAGGCGCTGAAGACCGGCGGCATCGCCGGGGGCGCCATCGTCGCGTTGTACGCGTTGTGGCTCAACGACCGGCGGCGCCGGGTCGAGGAGCGACGCCAGGAGGTCGAACGGCAGCGCCAGGAACTCGAGCTGCGGCGGGCAGACCAGGACCGGGACCGGATCTCGGACGAACGGTTCGCGAAGGCCGTCGAACTGCTCGGTCACGAGGCCGACCAGGTGCGGGTCGGGGCACTGCACGCGCTGGCGGGTCTGGCTCGCGGCCGCGAGATCTACAAGCAGACCGTGCTGGACATCCTGTGCTCGTACCTGCGGCGGCCGTTCAAGCATCCGCGGTACAAGGACACGGCGAAACGGGACGGGAACACCGCGCCGGAAGCGGGCTCCGCGGAGCAGGAACAGGAACTCCAGGTCCGGCAGACCGCGCAACGGCTGATCGGGGAACTGCTGCCCGCCGCGGATTCCGAGGGCAACGCGTACGACCTCGACCTGACCGGCGCGGTACTGGAGTACTTCGATCTTTCGGAGCGGAAGGTCGGCAAGCTGTTGCTCCGCTACGCGGGTTTGTACAGCAGCACCAACCTGTCCGGCTGTGTTTTCCTCGGACCGGTGTACCTGACTGGCGCGGGCACCGAAAAGGAGAAGCGCATCGGCTTCTTCCGGTGCAGTGACGCCAAGTTCGAACAGCGGGCGTGGTTCAGCGGGGTCCGGTTCTCCGAGGACGTCGAGTTCCGCGACACCGTGTTCGCGGGCGAGACCTCCTTCAAGGACAGCGTTTTCGCGAAGGACGCCGTCTTCGCCGACGCGGAGTTCAAGGGCACGCTCGATCTGCGTCGCGCCCGGTTCGAGGGCTTCGGGGACCTGACCTTCCGGAAGCCGCCCGGCACGGTGTCGCTGTACAACACGTCGGTGGAGCCGGCGAGGGATCACGAACTCCCGTCCGGCTGGGCCGTCGAGACCCTGCCGGACGGCCGCGCCCGGCTCACGGTGAAGGACTGATGAGGCGCCTGCTCTCCTCGCCGCTGCTGTGGACGTTGCTGTCCTCGGTCGTGGTGCTCGTCGGGGTCACCGCCTGGCTGCTCACGGATCGCGCGACCAGCCGCGGCGACGCGCTCAAGACCGGCGCGCTGGCGGGCGGGGCGATCGCAGCGCTCTACGGGCTCTGGCTCAACGACCGGCGACGGCGTACCGAAGAGGACCGGCACGAGATCGAGCGCAGCCGGATCTCCGACGAACGCTTCGCCAAGTCGATCGAGCTCCTGGGCAACGAAGCCGATCAGGTCCGGATCGGGGCGATGCATTCGCTCGCCGGGCTCGCCAGGACGCGTCCGGAGTACCGGCAAACGGTGCTGGACGTGTTGTGCGCCTACCTGCGGCGGCCGTTCGAGCACCCGAGTTTCGACCGAGATCGCACGTGGGAACCGGCCGACGAGGCGGCCGCGGAACGCGAACGGCTGGTCCGGCGTACCGCCGAGCGGCTGATCCGCGACATCCTTCCCCACGCCGGCACCACCGGCCCGACGCTTTCACTCAACCTCAGCGACGCCCGGCTCGACAAGCTGGGGCTGCTCGGCAGGCGGGTCGGCTGGTTCGGCGCGGACCGCTGCGAGGTGCTGTCCTATCTCGACCTCACCGACGCTCAGCTGTCCGGGAAGTTCCTGTTGGAGAACGCGACGATCCGCGGCAGGTTCGAGGTCACGAGGGCTCGGTTCGAGCGGAAGGTGGCGCTGGACGGCCTGGTCGTCGAGGCGCCGGTCGACTTGAGTGTGGCGACCTTCGAGGAGGCGCCTTCGCTGGAGGGTACGAAGTTTCCGCCGGGTTCGGTTCTGCCTGCCGGTGAGGGCTAGCCACTCACGACCCATCAGACGTCGCGAAAGCCACTTTCGCGACGTCTGATGTCCCGAAAGTGGCTTTCGCGACAGGTGAACCGGGCAGACCTCAGGCTGCGGGCGCGCAGAGCCCCATTCCCAGTACATGAAGGCCCCCTTCCTTGCGCCTGGCGCAAGGAAGGGGGCCTTCATGTACTTCCGGAGGGCGAACGCGGCCCTTCAGCTCAGTCGAACAGCGCGGGGAGCGTGCGCTCCCAGGTCTCCCGAAGCTCGTCCAGCGTGAACTCCGTGATGCCCTGGAGTTCGAGCGAGCCCGACTCCGGGTCCACGACGCCGGTCTTGCGCCACGGCAGGCCGCGCGCGGTCAGCATCTCGGTGAACCGCAGTTCCTCGGTGCGCGGCACGGCGACCAGCACCCGGCCCGCGGACTCCGAGAACAGCTGCACGAACGGGTCCTGCTCCGCGTCGAGGAAGACACGGGCACCGCACTGTCCGATGAGGACGGTCTCGACGAGCGTCTGGATCAGGCCGCCGTCGGAGATGTCGTGCGCGGCGGAGATCATGCCGTCGCGCGAACCGGCGATGAGGATGTCGGCGAGCAGCTTCTCGCGCGCGAGGTCGACCTTGGGCGGGCGGCCGCCGAGGTGGCCGTGCAGTTCGCGCGCCCAGGCGGAACCGTCCAGCTCGTCGTGCGTCTCGCCCAGCAGCAGCAGGGTTTCCC
Organism: Amycolatopsis sp. PSD-21; assembly: GCF_055561455.1. Lineage (NCBI taxonomy): Bacteria > Bacillati > Actinomycetota > Actinomycetes > Pseudonocardiales > Pseudonocardiaceae > Amycolatopsis > Amycolatopsis sp. PSD-21. The sequence goes on from NZ_CM145712.1 coordinate 9,092,974, forward strand.
CGGCCTCGGCGCCGATCCCGGTGGGGATGCGGCGGGTGACGTCGTCGATCACGCCGAGCACGCCGACCACCGGGGTCGGCAGGATGGCCGTGTCACCGGTCTGGTTGAAGAAGCTGACGTTGCCGCCGGTGACCGGGATGCCGAGTTCGACGCAACCGTCGGCGAGACCGTGCACGGCCTGCTCGAACTGCCACATCACACCCGGGTCGGTCGGTGCGCCGAAGTTCAGGCAGTCCGACACCGCGACGGGCTTCGCGCCGCTGGTGGCGACGTTGCGGTACGCCTCGGCCAGCGCGAGCTTCGCGCCCTCGTACGGGTCGAGGTAGACGAACTTGCTGTTGCAGTCGGTCGAGACGGCGACGCCGCGGCCGGTGGACTCGTCGATCCGGATGACGCCGGAGTCCGACGGCTGCGCGAGCACGGTGTTGCCGCGCACGTAGCGGTCGTACTGGGAGGTCACCCATTCCTTCGACGCCTGGTTCGGCGACGAGATCAGCTTGAGGATGTCGGCGCGCAGTTCGTCCGAAGTGGACGGACGCGGCAGCTTGGCCGAGGTGTCGGCCTGCAGGGCGTCCTGTTCCGACGGTCGCTGGATCGGGCGGTCGTACACCGGGCCCTGGTGCGCCACGGTGTGCGCCGGGACGTCGACGACGACCTCGTCGTTCCAGGTGATGACCAGGTGCTCGCCGTCGGTGACCTCGCCGATGTCGGTGGCGATGACGTCCCACTTCTCGCAGACCTTCATGAACGCCTCGACGTTCTCCGGCGAGACGACCGCGCACATGCGCTCCTGCGACTCGCTGGACAGCACCTCCGCCGGGGTCATCCCGGTGGCGCGCAACGGAACCCGGTCGAGGTAGATGTGCATACCGCCGTCACCGGCGGCCGCGAGCTCCGACGTCGCGCAGGAAAGCCCTGCGCCGCCGAGATCCTGGATACCGACGACGAGCTTCTGGGCGAACAGTTCGAGACAGCACTCGATGAGCACCTTCTCGGTGAACGGGTCGCCGACCTGGACGCTGGGCAGCTTCTTGCGGCCGCCCGAGCTTTCGTCACCCGAGAAGGTGTCGCTCGCGAGGACGGAGACGCCGCCGATGCCGTCGAGGCCGGTGCGCGCGCCGAACAGGATGATCTTGTTGCCCTTGCCGGAGGCGAAGGCGAGGTGGAGGTCCTCGACGCGCATCGCGCCGACGCACAGGGCGTTGACCAGCGGGTTGCCGGAGTAGCTCGGGTCGAACACCAGCTCGCCGCCGATGTTCGGCAGGCCGAGGCAGTTGCCGTAGCCGCCGACACCGGCGACCACACCGGGCAGCACGCGGCGGGTGTCGGGGGCGTCCGCCGGGCCGAAGCGCAGCGCGTCCGCCACCGCGAGCGGGCGCGCGCCCATCGCCATGATGTCGCGCACGATGCCGCCGACGCCGGTCGCGGCGCCCTGGTACGGCTCGACGTAGGACGGGTGGTTGTGGCTCTCGACCTTGAAGGTGACCGCCCAGCCCTCGCCGATGTCGACGACGCCCGCGTTCTCGCCGATGCCGGCGAGCATCTTCTCCTTCATCTCGGGAGTGGCGGTCTCGCCGAAGTAGCGCAGGTGCTTCTTCGAGGACTTGTACGAGCAGTGCTCGCTCCACATCACCGAATACATCGCCAGTTCGGCGTCGGTCGGACGGCGGCCGAGGATCTCCCTGATCCGGGCGTACTCGTCGTCGGCGAGGCCGAGCTCGACGTACGGCTGGGTCAGTTCGGGGGTCGCCTCGGCGCGTTGAGTGGTGTCAACGGTGCTGGTCACGGTGTCAACCTCAGGGTTCGCCACGGCCTTGAGAATAGGCGAGGGGGTTGTTCACCTTGCGGTCGCCCACGCATAAATCGGTCGCGCCCGCGACGGTGATCCGCTTACCGTCGGCAATCGTGCTTTCCGCCACATATCCGCTTCCGCGACTACGTCTGCCCGCCAAGCCGACCGCCTGGCGGTACCTGGTCAGGATGATGCTCGCGCGTCCGGGACTGCTCGCCGTCTCGGCGATCAGCGGTGCGCTGTGGTCGCTTCCGATCGCCCTGCTGCCGGTCGCGATCGGCCGGGGCATCGACGCGATCGGCCGCGGCGACGGCGATTCCGTCTGGCTGTGGGGGCTCGCGGCCGCCGGGCTCGGCATCGCGCAGACGATCGCGGGCACGGTGCAGCACTTCGCGTCCTACGGCTGCTGGATCCACGGCGCCGGGGTGACGCAGCGCCTCGCCACCGAACACGCGGCGAAGCTGGGCGCGAACCTGCGTGACACGACCACCACGGGTGACGTGGTCGCGATCACCACCAGCGACATCAACCCGATCGGTGACTCCTTCGAGGTGCTCGGGCGGGCCTTCGGTTCGCTGATCGCGTTCATCGTGTGCGCGACGGCGCTGCTGACGACGTCGCCGCTGCTCGGCATGGTCGCGCTGATCGGTGTCCCGCTGGCGGTGGTGGGCATCGGGCCGCTGTTGAAGCCACTGGAGAAGCGCCAGACGAAACAGCGCGAGGAGAAGACCGAGGTCAACGCGCTGGCCGCGGATATCGTCTCCGGCCTGCGGATCCTTCGCGGTGTCGGCGGTGAGAAGCAGTTCCTCGACCGCTTCCGTCGCTCCAGCCAGAAGGTCCGCGCGGCCGGTGTCCAGGTCGGACGCAGCGAAGCGTGGCTCGCGGCCGCGGAGGTCGCGCTGCCGGGACTGGTCACGGTGGCCATCACCTGGCTGGGCGCCCAGGCGACGATGAACGGCACCATCCGCGTCGGCGAGCTGATCACGTTCTACGGCATCTCGGTGTTCCTGGTGATCCCGGTGACGACGGCGACCGAGTTCGCGGGCGTGCTGAGCGCCGCGCTGGTTTCGGCGCGGAAGGTGTGCAAACTGCTGTCCACCGAACGCACGCTGGCCGAGCCGGAGCACCCGGTGCCGCTGCCGGAAGGCCCGCTGGATCTGTACGACGAGACGTCCGGGATCAAGGTCGAGGCCGGGAAACTGACCGTCATCGACGTCGGGGCCGACGCCGAAGCGGTGGCTTCGCGGATGGCGCGGTTCACCGATCCGAGTGAACCCGCGCTCGTCGGCGGGGTTCCGGTGGACCGGGTCGCCCTCGACGAGCTGCGGCGGCGGGTCGTGTTCGCGCACAACCAGGACATCTGGTTCTCCGGTGTGCTGCGCGAGCAGGTCACCCCCGCCGAGCCCGGCGACGTCGAGATCACCGAAGCGCTGTACGCGGCGGACGCCGAGGACATCGTGGACGCGCTGCCCAACGGCGTCGACGAGGTGATCGGCGAACGCGGACGTGAGGTTTCCGGTGGTCAGCGGCAGCGGCTGAACCTGGCCCGCGCGCTGGCGACCGACGCCGACGTCCTGCTGCTCGACGAGCCGACCTCGGCCGTCGACGCGCATACCGAAGCCCGCATAACCGAACGCGTCGCGAAGCTGCGGCGCGGCAAGACCACCGTCGTGTTCAGCCAGAGTCCTTTGTGGACACATGTGGCCGATGTGGTCATCGATTCGAAAGTACCGGCATGAAGAAGCTGCCGCTGGCAGACAAGAAAGACGTCAGACGTTGGATCAAGGAGACCGCGCGCGCCAACAAGCGCGAGTTCTCCGTGATGCTCGGCCTGTTCTGTGTCGCGACCGCGATCGGGCTGGCCGGGCCGAGGCTGCTTGGCGCGCTGGTGGACGAGGTCGTCGACGGTACGACGACCACCACGATCACCTGGCTCGCGGTCGCGTTCGTGGTCGTGCTGGGCGCGCAGGCCTGGTTCAAGGGACTGGCGCGGCTGCGCGCGCGGGTGTTCGGTGAGCGGATCCTGGCGCTCAACCGCGAGGAATTCGTCGGGAACGCGCTGGACCTACCGCTCGGCACGGTCGAAGCGGCGGGCACCGGTGACCTGCTCAGCCGTGCGACCACCGACGTCAGCCGGATCGACCACGCGGTGCGCCACGGCGCGCCGGAGATCCTGATCGCCGCCGTCACAGTGGTGTTCACGGTGGTGGCGATGGTGATCACGTCGCCGTTCCTGGCGCTGGGCCTGCTTGTCGCGCTGCCGCTGCTGGTGCCGGTGAACATCTGGTACCAGCGGCGGATCCCCGACGTGATGCGGCGGATGCTGGACAAGTGGTCCGAGCTGCAGTCCACCACGCACGAGACCGCGGAGGGCGCGCGGACGGCGGAGGCGCTGAGCCTGACCGGCCGCCGGATCCGGACCGGGCACGACGGTCTCGACGCGTCGATGCTGGGCGAACGCAAGATCCGGGCGCTGCAGATGCGGTGGATCCCGTCGCTGGAGATCAGCTACGTGCTGCCGGTGCCGGTGATGCTCGGGCTGGGCCTGCTCGCCTACTCGAACGGCTGGGAAGGGCTCGGCACGATCACCGCGATGCTGCTGTACTCGCAGGTCATGACCGGTCCGCTGAACGAGGCGCTGTTCTGGCTCGCGGACATGCAGGTCGCCGGTGCGTCGCTGCGACGGCTGCTGGGCGTGCGGCCCGCTCCTGCTTCGGAGACGGTCACGGAGACCCCGCGCGGCCAGGACATCGAGGTCCGCGACGTGCGCTTCGGCTACAACGCCGACCGGGAGGTGCTGCACGGGATCGACCTGCGGGTGCCCGCCGGTGAGCGGCTGGCGATCGTCGGCCCGTCCGGGGCAGGCAAGTCGACCCTCGGGCGGCTGCTGGCCGGGATGTCGGCGCCGACCTCGGGTTCCGTGCGGATCGGCGGCGCCGAGGTGTCGACGCTGCCGGACGACGTCCTGCGCGGCGAGGTCCTGCTGCTGACGCAGGAGCAGCACGTCTTCGCGGGAACGCTGCGGGACAACCTCACCCTGCCCGCCGGGGACTGGACCGACGAACGGCTACTGGCCGCGCTGGCTTCGGTCGGCGCTTCGGAGTGGGTGGCGAGCCTGCCGGACGGGCTGGACACGAAGGTCGGGGCCGGGGCGGTCGCCGTCCCGGCGGCGATGGCGCAGCAGCTCGCGCTGGCGCGGGTGGTGCTGGCCGACCCGCACACGCTGGTGCTGGACGAGGCGACGTCGCTGCTGGACACGGGTTCGGCGCGGGAGCTGGAGCGGTCGTTGAGCGCGGTGCTCGAAGGGCGCACGGTGATCGCGATCGCGCACCGGCTGCACACCGCGGCCGCGGCCGACCGGGTCGCCGTCATCGAGGGCGGCCGGGTGACCGAGCTGGGCTCGCACGCGGAGCTGCTGGCCGCCGGAGGCCCCTACTCCGCCCTGGTGGCCGCCGCCTCCTGAGATGTCATGAAAGGGTCGTTCATGAACGACCCTTTCATGACACTTGGGTCAGGCGGAGACGAGGGCGTCCACGGCGCTGTAGAACATGCCGAGACCATCGTCGGAGGGCCCGGTGAGGGCGTCGATGGCGTGCTCCGGGTGCGGCATGAGCCCCACGACGCGGCCGTTCTCGCTGCGGATCCCGGCGATGTCGTTGCGCGAGCCGTTCGGGTTGCCACCGACGTAGCGGAACACCACGCGGCCCTCGCCCTCCAGCTCGTCGAGCGTGGCCTGCTCGGCGACGAAGCAGCCATCGATGTTCTTCATCGGGATGAGGATCTCGGCGTCCTTGTCGTACCGGGTGGTCCACGCGGTGTCGTTGTTCTCGACGCGGAGCCACTGGTCACGGCAGATGAAGTGCAGGCCCGCGTTGCGGATCATCGCGCCCGGCAGCAGCCCGGCCTCGCACAGGATCTGGAAGCCGTTGCAGATGCCGAGCACCGGCATGCCCTTGTGGGCGGCCTCGATCACCGACGACATCACCGGCGCGAACCGGGCGATGACGCCGGCGCGCAGGTAGTCGCCGTACGAGAAGCCACCGGGGACGACGACCGCGTCGACGCCCTTCAGGTCCTCGTCCGCGTGCCACAGCGGCACGGCTTCGGCGTCGGCGTAGCGGACCGCGCGGGCCGCGTCACCGTCGTCGAGCGTGCCGGGGAAGGTGATGACCCCGATGCGGGCGCTCACGCGTCCACCCGCTTGATGGTCCACTGCTCGATGACGGGGTTCGCGAGGAAACCCTCGGCGATCTTTTCGAGCGTCGCGTCGTCGACGGAGTCGTCGACCTCGATCTCGAAGTGCTTGCCCTGACGGATCTCGGTGATCCCGGTGAAGCCGAGACGACCGGCCGCGCCGAGCGCGGCTTGGCCCTGCGGGTCGAGGATTTCGGGCTTGGGCATGACGTCGACGACGACTCGGGCCACGGCAGGCTGCTCCTTATTCACGCAGGTCGTGGGTACCGCCCGAGCCTACTTCACTACGGTTGCCGCATGACCTACGGGCAGTACGCACCGCCGAAGAAGCCGAAGACCGGGCTCTGGATCACGCTGGTGCTGGTCTTCGTCCTGATCGCGGGCGGTGTCGCGTTCACCGGGTTCGTGACGCCGGGCTTCTTCAAGGCCAAGGCCGACACCACCTCGCGCGCGACGCCGGAGCAGCTGAGCCAGTCGTTCGTGAACGGCGTCGCCGAAGATCGGCTCAGCCAGCTCTGGTGCCCGATCCGCTCGAAGCGGTCCTACAGCTTCGAACAGGTCATGGCCGCCACCGACGGCGCACAGCTGAGCACGCCCGCGCGCCAGCGTGCGCCGCAGGAGTATTCGGCCACGCTCAACGCAGGCGGGCAGACCGTCGGGATCGCGATGATCCCCGGCGAGGGCGGCTGGTGCGTGCGCGACGCCAAGATCGGCGGCGAGCCCGAGCCGCTTCCGGGTATCGAGACGAAGCCGTCGCCGCGGCCCGACGTCAAGACCGGCGAAGAGGCGGGGAACAAGTTCGTCGACGCGATCAACGCGCGCGACATCCCGGCGGCGCTGTCCGTGCTGTGCGAGAAGGTGCCCGACACGACGCGCGACGGCGTGCAGCAGATCATCCACGGCGAGGGCAGGTACACCGTCGACACGGCCGACGTGCTGACCGTCGCGAAGCAGACGATCCTGCACCTCACCGGCGAGGTCGACGGCGTCCGGAACCCCGGCCGCATCGAGACGGAGGACGACGCCGAGGGCGGCCCCTGCGTGGCCTCTTTTTCACCCGACTCCGACTGAGCTCGCACCGATCCTTCGTCTGGGGGATGCTCGGAGCGCGGCGCTGGGCCAAGATGAGCCCATTGGCGGGGCGTCAACACCGGGCGAGCAGCAGGAGGCACCGTGGCCGATCAGGACTCCTTCGACTACGTGATCGTCGGCGCGGGCAGCGCGGGATGCGTACTGGCGAACCGGCTGAGCGAGGATCCGTCGGCGCGGGTGCTCCTGCTCGAAGCGGGCGGCGAGGACGACGCCGACGAGATCCACATCCCCGCCGCGTTCCCCGGTCTGTTCAAGACCAAATGGGACTGGAACTACGAGACGGTCGAGCAGAAGCACACCGGCAAGACGCTGTACTGGCCGCGCGGGAAGACGCTCGGCGGCTGTTCGTCTATCAACGCGATGATCTACATCCGCGGCAACCGCGCCGACTACGACGGCTGGCGCGACGGGCACGGCGCCGAGGGCTGGGGTTTCGACGACGTCCTGCCGTACTTCAAACGGGCGGAGGGCAACCAGCGGCTCGGCGGACCGCTGCACGGTACCGACGGCCCGTTGAACGTCGAGGACCGGCGCTTCACGCACGAACTGTCCCTCGCCTGGGTGGATTCCGCGGTCGCCTGGGGCCTCAAACGCACCGACGACTTCAACGGCGAGTCACAGGAAGGCGCCGGCGTCTACCAGGTGACGTGCAAGAAGGGCCGCCGCTGGTCGACGGCCGACGCGTACCTGCGGCCCGCGCTGGCGCGCCCGAACCTCACCGTGCGGACGAACGCGCAGGCCACCCGCGTCGTCTTCGAAGGCACCCGCGCGGTCGGAGTGTCCTATTTGGACAAGGGTGTCGAGACGACGGTGCGTGCGTCGACGGAGGTCCTGCTGAGCGGCGGCGCGGTGAACTCGCCGCAACTGCTGATGCTGTCCGGGGTCGGCCCGGCGGAACACCTGCGTGAGCACGGGATCGACGTCGTCGCCGCGCTTCCCGGCGTCGGCGGCAACCTGCACGACCACCCCGCCTGCGGGATCATCTGGTCGACGCGGGGCACCACCGACCTCGTGGACGCGGCGACGCCGGGCGGCCTGGTGCGGTACCAGCTCACGAAACGCGGCCCGCTGGCTTCGAACATCGGCGAGGCGGGCGCGTTCTTCCCCGCCGCGGACGGTGTCTCGCCGCCGGACATGCAGATCCACGTCGCACCGACGTTGTTCTACGACAACGGGATGCGCGAGCCGACGGTGCCGGGCTTCACTTCGGCGGCGACCCTGGTGGACGTCGCGAGCCGGGGGCGCCTGCGGCTGAAGTCGTCGAATCCGTTGTGGAAGCCGGAAATCGACCCGGCGTACTACGCGGAGTCCGTGGACATGGAGAAGATGCTCGCCGGGATGCGCGCCCTGGTGGAGATCGGGAAGTCCGGCCCGCTGGCGCGGTATCTGGACAAGCCGTTCCTGCCGGAGCGGCACGACCTGACCGACGATGAACTGGCCGACTACGTGCGCGAGAAGACGCAGACGCTGTACCACCCCGTCGGGACCTGCTCGATGGGGACGGGCGAGAACGCCGTCGTCGATCCGTCGCTGAAGGTGCGCGGGGTGGACGGGCTGCGCGTGGTCGACGCGTCGGTGATGCCCGTGGTGCCGCGCGGGAACACGAACGCGCCGACGATCATGGTGGCGGAGAAGGCCGCGGACCTCATCCGGGGCAAGTAGCACTCGTGAGTGGTAAGGACGGTTCTAACCGTCCTTACCACTCACGAGGGTCTTAGCGCTTCCCGTGCAGCACCGTGATCAGCTTCGCGACCAGGGCGTCCGTCTTTTCCTTGCGGGAGAACGACGTCAGCACGATCGGCGCGGTGAACCGCTGCCGCGCGACGGCCTTCGGGCGGGCGAACTCGCGCAGGCCTTCCGGGCCGTGGATCCGGCCGAAGCCCGAGTCGCCGACGCCGCCGAACGGCAGCGAAGCGATACCGGCGAAGGAAAGCGGCGCGTTGATCGACGTCATGCCGGTGCGCAGCCGTCCGGCGAGTTCGAGGCCGCGCGACTTCGAGAACACGGTCGAACCGAGGCCGTACTTCGTGTCGTTGGCCTTCTCGACGGCCTCGTCCATGTCGCGGACCTTGGCGATGGTGACGGTCGGGCCGAACGTCTCCTCCTGGACCGCCACGGAGTCCTCGGGCACGTCGACGAGCACCGTCGGCTGCACGTAGCGGTCACCGACCGCGTCGACGCCGCCGACCAGCGCCTTACCGCCGCGCTCGATGGCGTCGGCGATGTGGCGCTTGATCACCGAGAGCTGCGAAGGCATCGTCACCGGGCCGTACTGCGCGGCCGCGTCCGAGCCGGCCCGCACGTCCTTCGACTTCTCGACGACCTTCGCGACGAACTCGTCGTGCACGCGCTCGTGGACGTACACGCGCTCGACGCCGATACAGGTCTGGCCCGAGTTGGAGAACGCGCCCCAGACGGTCGCGTCGGCGGCGGCTTCGAGATCGGCGTCCGCGTCGACCAGGACGGCGTCCTTGCCGCCCGCCTCGATGATCACCGGGGTCAGCGTCTCGGCGGCCGCGGCCATGATCTTCTTGCCCGTGCCGGTCGAACCGGTGAAGGCGATCTTGTCGACGCCTCCCGTGACGAGCGATGCGCCGGTCTCGCCGAAGCCGGTGATCAGCTGCAGCACCGGCCACTCCGGGACGACCTCGTTGAAGGCGTCGACCAGCCATTTCCCGACGCCGGGCGTGTACTCGCTCGGCTTGAAGACGACGGTGTTGCCGGCGGCGAGGGCGTACGCGATGGAGCCGAGCGGCGTGAACACGGGGTAGTTCCACGGGCCGATCACGCCCACGACGCCGAGCGGCTGGTACTCGACCGTCGCCGCCTGGTTCGACATCATCAGCCCGGCCGCGCGGCGCTGCTTGCCGAGGATCTTGCGCGCGTGCTTGCCCGCCCAGGCGATGTGCTCGATGGCCAGCACGCTCTCCAGCTGCGCGTCGGCGATCGGCTTCCCGGTCTCGTCGCGCACGACCTGGCACAGCTGCGGCAGCCTGCGGGTGATGACGCCCTTCCAGCGGCGCAGGCGTTCGGCGCGACCGTCGTAGCCGAGCCCGGCCCACCATTCGGCGGCGTCCTTCGCGCGGGCGATGGCGGCGCGGACGTCCTCCTTGCTGTGCACCGGGTAGGTACCGACGACCTCGTCGGTCGCCGGGCTGAGGGAATCGAAGGTCTCCCCCACGCTGTGCGCGGTCGGCTTCGGCTGGACTGCGGTCATCGACTTCTCCCGTGTCTCGGCTCAAAGCCCAGGCTACGACGTTACTGACGGCGTGCCAATAGCTCGCCTGGGGCGTGCCACCAGCATCGCACAGGAGACGAGGGCCGCAAGGACACCGAGCAGCGGGGCCAGCCAGACCGGCAGGATCCCGATCGCCAGCGAACCCAGGCCGAAGCCCGAAGCCTGCACGGTGAAGGCCAGCGAGAAGCCCTCCGACCGGCGGCGTTCCGGCAGCAGCTTCTGCAGGTTGACCGACGAGACGGCCATCAGCGGGCCGGTGCAGAGCCCGATCAGCGCGACCCCGCCGAGCAGCCCGGCCCAGCCGAAGCCCGCCGAAACCACGATCCCGCCGAGCACGAAACCGGCGAGGAACAGCCGCGGATCGCCTTCCTTCCCCCTCGCCGCGTACAGCGCGCTCCCGGCGATACTGGCCCCGCACAGCACCACGATGACGATGGCCGTCGCCGATTCGGGCGCGCCGAGGCGCAGGACGAGCGGCAGCAATCCGACCTCGATGGTCGACAGCAGGAGCCCGACGGTGAACAACCCCGCGAGCCAGGGCACGCACGCGGCGACCGGGATCGGCCGGCGTTCGACCGTCCTTTGTGGATCTCGCCGGACGGTCCGCCGCGGTACGAGCAGCGCCGCGAGCAGGGCGACGACGGCCATCGCGAGGATCGGGACGACCGGGCCGGACGTCGCCAGGAGCGCCACCAGCAGCGGCCCGCCGACGATCACGCCTTCGAGGATCATCGCGTCCACCGAAACCGCCCTCGGCAGCTCCTCTTCGGTCACCGTCGCGGCGAGCAACGTCCGGAAACCGCCGTTCAGCCCGCCCGCGACCAGCCCCGGCGGGATCGCCAGCGCGAGCAGCACCCAGTCCGGGGCTCCGGCGGAAGCGACCGCGGCCAGCAGGAACAGTCCGGCGGCGACCAGCGGGAGCAGCACGACGAGCCCGCGCGCGGGGCCGACGCGGTCGAGCAGCCGTCCCGTCGGCACGGCGCCGACCATCTCGGCGGCGACGAAAACGGCCATCATGATCCCGCCGAGCCGGTACGAACCGGTGGTCGCGGTGGTCAGCACGGTGAAGGCCAGCGGCGCCATCATGCCGGGCAGCCGGTTCAGCTGCACCCCCGCCGACCAGCGCCAATACCCGGAATTACGCAGCAACGTCATGGCACGAACACTGCCGAACCCAAGCTGGCCAGGACTATTGATTAGGACATAGCCTAATCCGATGATCGAGCTGGTCCTGACCGCCGAGAGCGCGAACCGTGTTCGTTTCGGCATCTCCGCGCTCGACGAGACCATGGGCGCGATGCAGACGCTGCTCGGACGGCGCGGGCACCCGAGCCACCTGCCGTGGCTGCGCGAGGCCGCCGCGAAACTGCCGGACCTGCCCATCGACGGCTTCGCCAAGGTGATGAGCGCGCGGCACTACATCACCGATTTCCTCAGCCCGCCGCCGAGCGGCCCGGAGACCACGGCGTCCGCCCAGCTCGCCGAGATCCGCCGTACGACACCGGAGCAGGTCGCGCATGAGCTGTCCAAAGTGGACGCCGACCTGAGCGGCCTGCCGGAAGATCCCGCCGAGGCAAGGGATCTGCTGGCGAACCAGATGGAGATCGCCTGGACCGAGCTGGTCGAGCCGCACTGGCCCCGGATGCGCCGATTCCTGGTCGCCGACATCGAGGAACGCTCACGGCGCCTGGCCGCCGGCGGTATCGCGCTGGTACTGGAGGACATCCACCCGCGCGTGCGGCTCGTCGACGACGTCCTGGTGATCGAAATGAAGGAACGCGGCCGCGTCCACCTCGACCGGCGCGGGCTCTTGCTGATCCCCGGCGTTTTCGCCTGGCCTTCGGTCGGGGTGATCACGATGGAGCCGTGGCAGCCTTCGCTGCTGTACCCGGCTCGCGGGGTGGCCGAACTCTGGTCGGATCCCGAACGTCCGCCCGGCGCGCTCGCCGGCGTACTCGGCCGGACGAAGGCCGCGCTGCTCACGACGCTCAACGAACCCGCGAGCACCACCGAACTGGCCCGCAGGCTGGGCTTCTCGGCACCGACGGTCTCGCGGCATCTGACCGCGATGCGTGCGGCCGGCCTGCTCGAAACCCGGCGGCGCGGCCGCGAAGTCCGCTACCGGCGCACCGAACTTGGCGACGCCCTGCTGCGGGCATAGGCTGGAATCGAGCTACCGCGAAGGAGAACACCGATGCGTATTGTCCACTTTGGACACGCTTGTACCCTTCTGGAGACCGAGGGCGCGCGGATCCTGATCGACCCCGGCACCTTCTCGGCGGGCTTCGAGGGCGAGCGCGAACTGGACGCCATCCTGATCACGCACCAGCATTTCGACCACCTCGACGCGGACAGGCTGCCCTCGCTACTGGAGGCCAACCCCGGCGTGCGGCTGATCGTCGACCCGGGTTCCGCCGAAGCGGTGGGGAAGATCGGCGCCGAGTTCCAGATCGCGAACCCCGGCGACGCCCTCGAAATCGGCTCCAGCAGCGTTGACGTCGTCGGCGGCGAGCACGCGGTGATCCACGAGGAGATCCCGGTGATCCCGAACGTCGGCTACGTCGTCGACCACGGCGCGTTCTACCACCCGGGCGACTCGTTCTTCGTGCCGGAACAGAAGATCGACATCCTCGGCCTGCCCACGGGCGCCCCGTGGCTGAAGGCCGGCGAGGCCGTCGACTACCTGCGTGCGGTGTCGCCGCGCCTCGCCGTCCCGATCCACGAAGCCGTCCTCGCGCGGCCGCAGATGCACTACGGCCTGTTCACGAATCTCGCGCCGGAGGGCACCGAGGTGAAGGTGCTCGATGTCGGGGAGCCGGTGAAGCTCTAGCGGTAGGCGCGGCGAGCGTAGGGCGTTCCCGCCAGCGTCGCGAAAGCCACTTTCGGGACATCTAGCGTCGCGAAAGTGGCTTTCGCGACACAGTCTCCGGGGTCCGGTAGGCCAATTTCCGCACCAAAATCTCCGCCGGTCCCCGATACGACCGCCGGTGCATCAGGTACGCGACGACGACCGTCACCAGCCACACGCCGAGCCCGCACGCCGCCGCCACGAACGTCTGCCCGGCCAGCCCCAGCATGAACGGCGGCGCCAGGATCAGCCACGCCACCGACTGGAACAGGTACGCGCTCAGCGTGCGCTGGCCGAGCGCCGAGATCGCGGTGACCACGACGCCGCGGCGCTTCTCGCCGACCGCCATCCCGATGAGCCCGAACAAACTGACGTAGCCGATCGCGCCGAACAGACCGGCGCCCTCGTACATCAGCTTGACGAGGCTCGCGGTCCCTTCGTCGAAGCCGACGTAGTCGCCGGCGAAAAGGCCCATCGGCAACGCACCCGCGATCGCGACGCCGAAACCGCCGAACACACCGAAGAGGAGCAGTTTTCGATTCGGCTCCTCCAGGACGCGCTTCTTCGCGGCCCAGGCACCCACCCAGACGAAGAGGATCGACGACAGCAGGATCGCCGTGCTCATCGGCCATTCCGTGAGCCGCTCGCGCACGGCGTCGCCATACGTCGGCGCCAGTGACGACACGTCCTCGACGGACGGGACCGGCGCGCTCCCGGAGCCGCCGGTGAGCACCAGGTACATCAGCACGGCCAAATAGCAGACGCCGATTCCGAGGTACAACACCGGAATCCGATAGAAACCCTTGCCGCGCCTCAAAAGCAGCAGGGTGAACACCACGCCGATCACGCCGTACGCGCCGAGCACGTCACCGGAGAAGAACAGCACCCCGTCGACGGCGCCGAAGACCAGCAGCCACGCGTGACGGCGGAGCAGGATGCCACGCGTCCGCGTCCACGGCTGCCCCAGCGCCTCCTGGCGGTTGGCGAACTGCACGATGCCGTAGCCGAGCATCATGCCGAACAGAGGCAGCGCGCACGCGTGGACGAACACGAACAGGATCACGAAGTACGGCCGTTCCAGGCCTTCCGGTGTCTGGTCGACGCCCGGCGTGTTCCCAAGAAAGATGCTCGCGGTATGCGCCAGCGCGACGAGCAGGAGCGCGAAACCCCTGGCCAGATCCGGAGCGAGCACCCGCTCGCTCGTCGGTGTCGATGTCATGAAGCCCCCTTTAGTATCCAACGTACACTAATTAATATCCGATGGATACTAAAGACGGAAGGGGGTACTTGTCAGCCTGCGTCGACGAGAGCGGCGATGCCGTCGAGCACGACGCCGAGACCGAAGTCGAAGTCGGAGTCCTGTTCGGAGTCGCCGAGCCCCGAGGTCAGGAAGCCCGCGGCATCGGGGAAACGCTCGGGGTCGATCAGCTCGGCCAGGCCTTTGCCGTAGGCCTGTTCGGCCTGAGCCTGGCTCAGCTCACTGCCTTTCCTGCCCTCGGCGAGCTGGATGGCCTGCGCGCAGGCGAGGCGGACATAGCCGCCGATCAGCACCAGGATCCCACCCTTGGTGCCCCAGTCGAGGCCGGTGTCGCGCAGCGTCCGCAGGATCGCGTCCATCCACGCGACCGCGTGCGGCCCGGCCGGCGGGCCGGTGAGCGGCAGCTCGACCAGCCACGGGTGCTTCATCAGGACATCGCGGTTGGCCTCGGCCAGCGTGGTCAGCTCGGCCCGCCAGTCACCGGCCTGCTCCACCGGCGGCGGATCGCCGATGGCGAAATCGGCCATCAGCTCCAGCAGTTCCGCCTTCGAACCGATGTGGCGGTACAGGGACATCTTCGTGACGCCGAGATCCTTCGCCACGCTCGCCAGCGTCACGTTCGCGACGCCTTCGCGATCGGCGAGATCTACCGCGGCCGCCACGACCCTGTCGATGTCGAGCACGGACGGCCTGCCGCGCGTCGGGCGCTCCGCTTGCCGCCAGAGCCGCATCAGCGTCGCCGGTGCGCCACCCTCGTCGGTCATCCCGACAATTTAACCCGCGTTCGCGAGAGCGAGCCGTACGTGGTTCCGAAAGCGCGGTTCTCCAGCGAGACGTCGACGGCGTCGAGGAACGCCTGCCGCAGCCCCGGCCGGGCGAGATCCGCGGCGTCGATGCCGAGCCGGACGAGCCCGCCGCGGCGCGCGGCCCTGGCCGCGGCTAGCACCAGCGCGAAACACCGGACGGTCTCCGTGCGGTGCGACGGCCCGCCGAATTCCTGGACCCTGGCGCGCTGGACCTCTCCGGACACCAGATCCCGCACCGAGACCAGGTCCGCGCACAGGGTGAAACCGTGCTCGCGCAAGGCCTGCACGGTGCCCTCCGAGGCGATCCAGCGCGGCGGCGCGAAACCGTCGACGGCCATGCCGTTGGCGTCGAGCGCGGCCTTCGCCGCGATCAGCCGCAGCCGCGCCTCATGCGCGGGAAGCGCCGCGAACTCGGCGCGTTTTCCCAGGTAGACGGCGCGATGGGTGGGAGGGACCTGGTGGTCGTAGCCGTGCAGGAGGACGGAGTCGCCGTGGGTGCGGCGCGTCCGGACCCACTCGGTCACGGGGCCCTCGCCGGTGCGAGCGGCGTAGAGCACCGACAGCGGGACCCTGCGCCGGTCGAGTTCGGCCGCGAGATCGGCACAGCGGTGCAACGTCCGGGTGGTCACGCCGGACAGGGAAACCAGCAAACGTGCATCCACCCCACCAGTGAGCCAGCCCGGGCTTGCGCTCGCCTGACGTCGGAGTGAACTCCGCAGGTCAGGCGGGCCAATCCTGCAACGACCGGCCGGTGATGCGTTCGTAGGACTCGATGTACCTCGCCCGTGTGGCGGCGACGATGTCCTCTGGCAGGGGTGGCGACTCCGGTCTGTCCCGGCGGTGCCAGCCGGACGCGGGGCTGGTGAGCCAGTCCCGCAGCGGCTGCTTGTCGTACGACGGCTGCGGGCTGTCCGGCGCGTAACCGCCGGCGGGCCAGTAGCGCGAGGAATCCGGGGTCAGGACTTCGTCGGCCAGCACGAGGTTCCCCTGACGGTCGATGCCGAATTCGAGCTTCGTGTCCGCGAGCAGGATGCCGCGTTCGGCGGCGAACTCCGCGCCGCGGCGGTACACCGCCAGCGTCGCCTCGCGGACCTCCTCGGCCCGTTCGCGGCCGAGTTGCCCGACGACGTCGTCGAAGGCGATGTTCTGGTCGTGCGAGCCGCGGTCGGCCTTGGTCGCGGGGGTGAAGATCGGTTCGGGGAGCCGGGACGACTCGGACAGGCCAGGGGGGAGTTCGACCCCGCAAACCCTGCCGCACGCGCGATAATCGGCGAGACCGGTACCGGTGAGGTACCCGCGGGCGACGGCTTCGAGCGGCAGCATCGCCAGCCGCCGCACCAGCAGCGCGCGGCCGCGGACCTCGGCGGGGATGCGTTCGTCTTCGTAGGAGACCAGGTGGTTGGGGAGGACATCGGAGAGCAGGGAGAACCAGAACACGCTCATCGCGGTGAGTACCCGACCCTTGTCCGGGATGGGCGTGTCGAAGACGACGTCGTAGGCGGAGATCCGATCCGAAGTGACGAGCAGCAGATGCTCGTCATCGACGGCGTAGAGCTCACGGACCTTGCCGGCGGCGATCTTCGGGTATTCGAGCGTCGTCACGGCTGCACCCTAGCGATCAAGGATGATGGCTGATCATGCCGATCCACTGCGTTTCGTTCACGACCGACTACGGGCTGAGAGACGGTTTCGTGGCCGCGTGCCACGGTGTGATCGCGCGGATCGCGCCGTCCGTACGGGTGATCGACGTGAGCCACGAGATCCCTCCGCAGCAGGTCAGGACCGGCGCCGAGGTACTCGCCCAGACCGTGCCGTATCTGCCGGAGTCGGTCCATCTCGCCGTCGTGGACCCCGGCGTCGGCACCGCTCGGCGCGGTGTCGTGGTGGTCACCGACCGCGGAATGCTCGTCGGCCCGGACAACGGGCTTCTCATTCCCGCCGCCGAAACACTCACCGGGGTGATAGCGGCGTACGAACTCGCGGCCCCGGAGTACCGCCTTCCGGTGACGTCGTCGACCTTCCACGGACGCGACGTCTTCGCCCCCGCGGCGGCGCATCTCGCGCTCGGCGTCGCCCCCGAGGAGTTCGGGCCGCCCGTCGACGACCTCGTGCGCCTGCCGGATCCGTTCGTGGCGGTGTTCCCCGGCAAGCTGGTGGCCGAAGTGCTCACGGTCGACCACTTCGGCAACGTCCAGCTGGCCGCGAGCCCCGCCGACCTCGAACTGGCCGGGCTGGCGGGCACGGTCTCCGTCAGCAGCGAACACGTCCTGGTGAAAGCGCTGGTCGGCGACACCTTCGGCACGGTGCCGCCGGGCCGGAACGTGCTCTACACCGATTCCGCGGGACGGCTCGCGGTCGCCGTGAACGGCGGTTCGGCGTCGGAGGTGCTCCGGCTGGGGCCCGCCCAGGAGTGCACGATCACCTCGTCGCCGACGGACACCTGACCCGGGCCGGTCACCGCCATCTTGATCCCGAACGAGACGCCGCCCTCGGGCTCGCGGCGGTAGTCGGCGAGCGAGCGGATCGGCTCGGGACCGGCCTTCTCACCGGTCTCCTGGTCGACCATCGGCACCGTGCAGCGGATGCAGACCTTGGCGTACCCGAGTTCGAGACCGCCGGCGGTGAGCGAGCGGACGTCGTCCTCGCGGTGGGGCTCCGGCCAGCCCGAGACGACGATGTTGGGCCGGAAGCGATCCATCGGCACGGCCTCCGCGCCGCGCGACGCGATCCGCTCGTTCAGTCCGTCCAAAGAGGACTCCGAGGTCAGCAGGATCGCGTGCGCGTCGGCGAAAGCCGCGGTGCCGGGGATCTCGCCGTTGGTGACGCGCTCGTGCTCCGGCGCTAGCCCGACGAACACCGACGGGAGGCCCAGCACGGTGGAGAACCACTCGGCGGCCTCGTCACCCTGATGGACGCCCTTACCCTGCCAGGTGAACGTCGCGGCGGGGTGCCGCGGGCCGTCCGTGACCGTCTCGACCAGGAGATCTTCGACGCCGGGAGCGGCGAGCCGCAGGCGGGCGCCGTCGTCGGCCACCTCGGCCCGGATGGCGGCCATCACCGGATGCTTGCGCTGGCTGCGGAACTCGCCCTCCGGGGAGACGACCATCCAGGCACGGTCGAACCTCAGCCCCGCCGGGGTGACGTCGGCCGTTTCGACCGCCGTCCCGGCGCAGCCTTTGACCGGGTAATAGACCAGTTTCGCCACTCTCGCCATGACCGCAGGTTAACGAGTCCGGCCGGGAGTCGGTCGGTACAGGTGGTCGTGAGTGGCGATTCGGGTTAGAACCCGAATCGCCACTCACGAGAACCCGAGGCGCTCGGTACCGCCGGTGCTGGGGCTTGGCCGGGGGTCGCGAAAGCCACTTTCGAGACCTTCAACGTTGCGAAAGTGGCTTTCGCAACATTGGCCGCGGCCAGGCATGGTGATCATGTCGCGAAAGCCACTTTCGAGACCTCTGATGTCCCGAAAGTGGCTTTCGCGACACCGGCTCCAGGCCCCACAGACCCCGCAGATCGGGCCCGGGGCAACGGCGGCGCCCTACAACACCTGAGATAGGAATCGCTGCAGCCGCTCGCTCCGCGGAGCGTCGAAGATCGCCTCCGGAGCGCCCTGTTCGACGATCTTCCCGTCGTCCATGAACGCGACCTCGTCGGCGACGCCGCGCGCGAAACCCATCTCGTGGGTGACCACGAGCAGCGTCAGCCCGCGTTCGGCCAGCCCCGCCATCAGGGTGAGGACGCCTTTGACCAGCTCCGGGTCCAGCGCGCTGGTCGCCTCGTCGAACAGCATGACCTCGGGCTCCATGGCGAGCGCCCGCGCGATCGCGACCCGCTGCTGCTGCCCGCCCGAGAGCGCGCTCGGCCGGTACGGCGCCTTGTCGGCGAGGCCGACCTCGGCGAGGCGGGCGTGCGCGATCTCCGCCGCCTCCTCCTTGCCGAGCTTGCGGACGCTGCGCAGCGGCAGCGTGATGTTGTCCAGCACACTGCGGTGCCCGAACAGGTTGAAGTGCTGGAACACCATCCCGACCCGCTGGCGCAGCGCGTCCGGGTCGGATGAGATGACGCTCTCGCCTCCCAGCAGCAGGTCGCCCGAGTCCGGCTCCTGCAACCGGTTCACACAGCGCAGCAGCGTCGACTTGCCGGAGCCGGACGGGCCGATGATGCAGGTCGTACGGCCCTTCTCGACCTTGAGGTTCACGCCCTTCAGCACTTCGAGGGTGCCGAAGGAGACGTGGATGTCGCGGAGTTCGACGCTCGATGAACGTACGGCGGCGGTCATGGCATCGGCACCTTTCCGGTGTTCAGGAGTTCCGGCTCGCCGCCCTCGTCGTCGACCCGGATCTTCTTGCCGGTGCGCAGCTTCTTGTCGATGTAGTTGACCAGATGCGTCAGCGGCACGGTGATCACCAGGTACACCGCGCCCGCCGCGACCAGCGGCGACAGGTTCCCGGTGTTCGCCGCGAGGTCCTGCCCGATGCGGAACAGGTCGCGCTGCTCGGCGAGGAAGCCGAGGAAGTACACCAGGCTGGAGTCCTTGACCAGCGCGATGAACTGGTTCACCAGCGCGGGCAGCACACGCCGCACACCCTGCGGGATGACGACGAGCGTCATCGCCTTGGTGTAGCTCATGCCCAGCGCGCGGCTGGCCTCCATCTGTCCTTTTTCGACACTCTGGATACCGGCGCGGAAGATCTCGCCGATGTAGGCGGCGGCGATCAGGCTCAGCGCGAGAATGCCCAGCGGGTACGGATTCCGTGACAGCGACGGGATGAGGATCCCGCCGCCCTGCCCGATCACCAGGATGGTCAGGATCGCGGGCAGGCCGCGGAAGATATCGGTGTACACCCGGGCGGGCCAGCGCAGCCACGCCTTGCTGGACAGGCCCATGGTGGCCAGCAGCATGCCGAGCACGGTGCCGATCAGCGCCGAGAACACCGACAGGATCAGCGTGTTCAGCAGGCCGGTCCCGAGGAGGTCCGGGAAGACCTCCCAGATGTACTCCCAGTTCAGGAAGGTGTTGAGGAAATCGTCCACTTACTTCTGCCCGGCCTTGAACTCCGCGGGCACCGGCGCGTTCGGCTCGAACCGCTGGTGCAGCCTTTCCCATGTGCCGTCGGCGATGACCGCCTTGAGTCCGGCGTTGATCTTGCCAGCCAGCTCGGTGTTGCCCTTCTTGACCGCGAAGCCGTGCGGGATGGTCGTGGTGATCGCCTTGACCACCTTGAGCTTCGCGTCCGGGTTCTTCGCCGCGTAGTCCTCGGCGGTCGCCTGGTCGAAGATCGCGCCGTCGATCGCGCCCGATTTGAGCGCGGCCAGCGTCGCGGCGTCCTGCGGGAACTTCACGGCCTGCGCGGCGGGCGCGTTGGCCGCCAGCCAGCTGTCCGACACCGTGCCCTGCACGACCCCGATCCGCTTACCGGCCAAAGAGTTCTCGTCGGTGATACCGGTGCCCTCGCGGGCCTCGATACCGAGCGACTGGTAGTTGTACGGCGCCGAGAAGTCGACGGTCTTGCGGCGTTCGTCGGTCTGCGAGATCCCCGAACTGCCGATGTCGAACTTGCCGTTCGCGACCTGGCTCAGCAGGGTCGAGAACTCCGTGGAGACGAACTCGAGTTTCAGGTTCTGGTGCGCGGCGATGGCCTTCAGCAGCTCGTTGTCGAACCCGGTGAACACGCCGTTTTCCTGATAGGCGTTGGGTTTCGAGTCGCTGAGCGTGCCGACGCGCAGCGTGTCGCCGCTCGCGCCATCGCCGCCGCCGCACGCCGCCAACACCGCCACGAGGGCTGCACCGACGACGGCGGCGAGTGACTTCTTCATCGTGATCCTCACGCCTTGAACTGGTCCGGGACCGGGGCCGTCGGCAGGAACTTCTCGTGCAGCTTGACCCAGGTGCCGTCGGCGATGACCTGCTTCAGGCCCTCGTTGATCTTGGTGAGCAGCTCCGCGTTGCCCTTCTTCACCGCGAAGCCGTGAGGCACGTCGGTGGTGAAGGACTTGACGACCTTGAGCTTCGCGTCGGTGCTCTCCTTGACGTTCGTCTCGGCGATCGCCTGGTCGAGGATGTACGCGTCGACGGCGCCGCTCTTCAACGCGGCCAGCGCCGGCGCGTATCCCGGGAAGCGCACGGCCTGCGCGTCGGGCACCGTCGAGGTGAGCCACTTGTCGCCGACGGTCGCCTGGATGACCGCGACCCGCTTGCCGGACAGGCCCTTCTCCTCGGTGATCGGCGAGCCGTCCTTGGTCTGGATGCTCATGACCTCGAAGTTGTACGGGCTGGAGAAGTCGACGTTCTTCTTGCGCTCGTCGGTCTGGGCGATGGCCGAGCTGCCGATGTCGAACTGGTTGTTCGCGACCTGGCCGAGCAGCGAGGAGAAGTCGGTCGAGGCGAATTCGAGCTTCAGGTTCTGCTTGGCGGCGATGGCCTTCAGCAGCTCGTTGTCGAAGCCGGTGTAGTTGCCGTTCTCGACATAGATGTTCGGCGGCGCGTCACTCAGCGTCCCGACGCGCAGGGTCTTCTCGGTGGCGGATTCGCCACCACCGCAGGCGGCGAGCACGGCGACGAGGCCGGCGGCCAGCGTGGCGAGGAAGGCTTTCTTCATGGTTTTCAGACCCCCGCGTTCTGGACGGGCAGGCCGGGGCCGCCCTGTTCGAGTTCCTTGGGCAGCGGCTCGGTCTTGAAGAACTGAGCGTGCAGGCGGGCGACGGTGCCGTCCGCCACGGCCTTCGCGAGGCCGTCGTTGAGCTTCTTCAGCAGTTCCTTGTTGTCCTTGCGGACGGCGAACGCGGACGGCGTGTCCTTGGTCTCGACGGTGTAGCCGAACTCCAGCTGCAGATCCGGGTTCTGGTCGATGTACTTCTGCCCGATGTCCTTCGGCACGACCCAGCCGTCGAGGCTGCCGCCCTTCAGCTGCGCGAAACCGGCGTTGTAGTCGGGGAACCGGACGACGTTGGCGCCGGGCACCTTGCCGGTCGCGAAGTCGTCCTGCACCGACGCCTGCACGACGCCGAGCCGCTTGCCGGTGAAGGCGGCGACGTCCTTGAGACCCGCGCCCTTCTTGGTGATGATCGAGGTGAACCCGGTGCTGTAGCCGTTGCTGAACGCGACGGTCTTCTTGCGGGCCTCGGTGGTGGAGATCGTGGAGCTGCCGATGTCGAACTTGTTGGTGGCGACGGCGGCGAGCAGGCCGGCGAATTCGGTGCCGACGAACTCGACCTCGAAGCCCTCGCGCTTCGCGATGTCGCGCAGCAGTTCGTTGTCGTAGCCGGTGAAGGTGCCGTTCTCCAGGTAGATGGACGGCGGCGCGTCGGTCAGGGTGCCGACCCGCAGCTTCTGGCCGGTCGTACCCGCGTCACCGGAGCCGCAGGCGGCGAGGGCGAGGGTGGCCGCTCCGGCCGTGACGACGGCGACGATTTTCGACAGCGTGGATCTCATCGCTTCTTCCGTGGGTTCGGCGCGCAAGGCGCGATACAAACACGCCAGGCCGCCTCATGGGCGGCCTGGCGCTCCGGGTTCAGCGATCGAGATTAGGCATTTCGCCCGATCGAGTAACTTCGTCTCACTCTGTGAACACCCCGTGGTGGGGCTGCTCACAACGCGCGTGAAGGCCCCCTTCCCTCGGCTGAGCCGAGGGAAGGGGGCCTTCACGCGCGGTCAGAGGATCGGTGCCGGCGAGTAGTTCGCCGCTTCCGGGAAACGCTCCAGGATGCCCTCGACGCGGGACGCGATCGCGGCCACCTGACGCGGCGCGACACCGGTGAACGAGATCCGGTCGGCGAGGAGTTTGTCCAGCTCACCGCGGTCGAGCGGGATGCGCTCGTCGGCGGCGAGCCGGTCGAGGAGGTCGTTCTCCGCGAGCCCCTGCTCCCGCATCGCGAGCGCGACGCCGACGGCGTTCTCCTTGATCGCCTCGTGAGCGGTTTCACGCCCGACGCCCGCGCGGACCGAGGCCATGAGCACCTTGGTGGTCGCGAGGAACGGCAGATAGCGATCGAGCTCACGTCCGATGACCGCCGGGAACGCGCCGAACTCGGCCAGCACCGTGAGGAAGGTCTCCAACAGACCGTCGAGCGCGAAGAACGCGTCGGGCAGCGCGACCCGGCGGACGACGGAGTCGGACACGTCGCCTTCATTCCACTGGTCGCCGGCGAGCTCGCCGACCATCGACAGGTAGCCGCGCAGCACGACGGCGAGCCCGTTGACGCGCTCGCACGAACGGGTGTTCATCTTGTGCGGCATGGCCGACGAGCCGACCTGTCCCGGCTTGAAGCCTTCGGTGACCAGCTCGTGGCCGGCCATCAGGCGGATCGTCTTCGCGAGGCTCGACGGGGCGGCCGCGAGCTGGACGACGGTGGACAGCACGTCGAAGTCGAGCGAACGCGGGTACACCTGGCCGACGCTGGTGAACACGTTCTCGAAGCCGAGGTGGGCCGCGACCCGCGACTCCAGTTCGTCCAAAGTGGACTCGTCGCCGAGCAGGTCGAGCATGTCCTGCGCGGTGCCGACCGGGCCCTTGATCCCGCGCAGCGGGTAGCGGCCGATGAGGTTTTCGAGCCGGTCGAAGGCGACCAGCAGTTCGTCCGCGGCGGTGGCGAAGCGCTTGCCCAGCGTCGTGGCCTGCGCTGCGACGTTGTGCGAACGGCCCGCCATCACCGTGTCGGAGTGCTCGACCGCGATCGCGGCCAGCCGGGCGAGCACCGCGCCGACGCGGCTCCGCATCAGCTCCAGGGAGCGGAGAATCTGCAGCTGCTCGACGTTCTCGGTGAGGTCCCGCGACGTCATGCCCTTGTGGACGTGCTCGTGGCCGGCGAGCGCGTTGAACTCCTCGATACGGGCCTTCACGTCGTGCCGGGTGACCCGCTCGCGGGCGGCGATCGAGTCGAGGTCGACCTGCTCCAGCACGCGTTCGTAGTCGGCGACGACACCTTCGCCCACCTCGACGCCGAGGTCGGCCTGCGCGCGGAGCACGGCGAGCCAGAGCTCGCGCTCAAGTACGACCTTGCGTTCCGGGGACCAGAGTTCGACCAGCTCAGGCGAGGCGTAGCGGCCGGCGAGCACGTTGGGGATGCGGGGCTTGTCCGTCACGCGGCCAGACTAACCGGGCGCTAGGCGAGGGCGGCCTGCAGCATCCGGGCGGCGGCGGCGCGGGGCTCGGGGTCGACCTCGATCAGCGCGTTGACCACGGCGCCATCGACCAGGGCGACCAACCGCTCCAGTTCGGTGCTGTCCACAGGCGTGCCGGAGCGCGCGAAGATCTCGTGGAGCAGTTCGTACAGCTGCGCGGACAGCGTCCGCATCAGCGGTCGAAGGTACGGACGGCGGCCCGTCCCGACGAGACGTTCGTAGCGCAGGAGCACCGCTTCGGCGTCTGCCTCACGATCCGGGCGAAGCGGGCCGAGGAGCATGTCCAGCACCAGGTCGACCGTGGCCTCCACACCGCGGTTGCGGGTCGCCAGCTCGTCGAGGCGTCGCCGCCCGGTCTCCAACTCCACCTTCGCGTGATGCTCCACCGCGGCGGTGACCAGCTCTTCGAGCGAGTCGAAGTAGTACGTCGTCGACGCCAGCGGCAGCCCCGCGCGTTCGGCGACCGCACGATGCCGCACGGCGTCGAACCCACCCTCGGCCAGCAACGACGCGGCGGCCTCGATGAGTTCGGCCCGGCGTCGCTCACCCTTCGGTGTGGTCGCTGCTGCGGTCATGCCGGGCTATTTTGCCAGCTCGGCTAGTAGCGGGCGGCGAGGACGCCGACCAGCCTGTCGACGTCGGAGTCCGGGAGCGCCGGCCTGCCAGAGCCGTCGCCGAGGCTCACCACGACCACGAGCGATCCCTTGGCGGTGGTCCGGCGCGCTTCGGCCGCCCCGGTGGGCAGCGACGGGACGGCCGAACCGGCCGGGAAGACCGCGGCGGAGACCGTGCCGCCCGGCACCTGGAACCCCGCGGACCTGGCTCCCGTCGTACAGAGGTCGCCGGGCGTCGACTTGGCGACATCCACGGGGACCGGGAGCTCGCCAGCGAGGGCGGTGGCGAGCTCCCGGTCCACCTGGTCGCACCCGTAGGTGCCTTCGGCCGTCTTCTGGCCGGTCCTCTCTGGCCCGTCGCCCCCCTGCTGAGGCGGCGGGTTCGAGAAGTTCGAGGGGTCCCCGCTGTCAAGAGGACGTACGGACGCCGCCCCGGGTTGCCCCGCGGAAGCCGCTTCGTTCTCGGATTTGGCCGCGCTCCCCGTCTGGAGCTCGGTTCCGCCGAGCACGCCGAACATGCCCACTCCGGCCAAGACCAAAACCAAAGCACTACAGGCCACCGCGATACCGTTTCGGCGTCGAGCAGTGGCGCGTTTGGAGGCGCGGACCACGTCGGCGGTGTCGAAGGTCGGCGACGGCGCGTCGCCGGGGGCGTCACGGAACAACGCCTTCAGGTCATTCTCGTCCATCCCGTGCCACCTCCTCCTTCTCCATGACCTGCCTGAGATTCGCCAGCCCGCGCGCGGTCTGGCTCTTCACGTTCCCTTCGCTGCAGCCGAGCGCCTTCGCCGCCGCACCGACGTCCAGGCCCTCGAAGAACCTGAGCACCAGCACGGCCCGCTGCTTCGGGGGCACTTCGCGCAACGCGGCCAGCAGGTCCTCCCTGGTGACGACCTGCTCGCCGAGGTCGAAGCCGTCCTGCGGCGGTTCGGGCAGCTCCTCGGTCTGCCACTCCCGCCGCCACGGCCGCCTCGATTCGTCGATGGCCGCCCTGACCAGGGTCTTCCGTACGTAGGCGTCGGTCGCCGCCCGTTCTCTGATCTTCTTCCACCTCCGGTGCAGCGCGACGAACGCCGTCTGCGCGAGGTCGTCCGCACGATGCCAGTCACCGCAGAGCATGTACGCGGTCCTGCGCACGGCGTCCCGCTTCGCGGCGAAGTACTCCGCGAACTCTTGTTCGTCGCGCTGGTTCACGCGGGTTTTGTCTCCGCTCTTGCCTCGTCGGTGGGTAGGACGGAACCGGGGGCGTCCACGGTTGCATGAGCGGGCGCGGCGGACCAGCCGGGGAGGAGATTCACCGCAGGCCGGTCGATGTGATGTGATCGTACCGTGACCTCGCGCTCCCTTCCGCAGATCGATTTCCGCTCCGACACCGTGACCCGGCCGGACGACGTCATGCGCCAGGCCATGGCGAAGGCCGAGGTCGGCGACAACGTCCTCGACGGCGATCCGACCGTCGGCGCGCTGGAACGGCGTGCCGCGAAACTCCTCGGCATGCCCGCCGCGCTCTGGACACCGAGCGGGACCATGGCCAACCTGATCGCGCTGAGCATCCATCTCCAGCGCGGGGACCGGTTCCTCGCGCCGCGCGGCTCACACGTGATCACCGACGAACTCGGTTCCGCCGCCTGGCTAGCGGGCGGTATGCCGGAGCCGCTGGAGCACGACGCCGGGCCGGGCCGCCCGACGCCGGAAACGCTTTCGGCCGCGATCGGCGTCCCGCGCGGGCCGTACTACGCGCTGCGCACCCCGCTGTTGTGCCTGGAGAACACGCACAACACGGCCGGTGGCGCGGTCACCCCGCCCGACGAGCACGCGCAGCTGGTCGCGGTGGCGAAGGAGGCCGGGCTGACCGTGCACCTCGACGGCGCCCGCATCTGGCACGCGTCGGTCGCGCTGGGGATCCCGCCCGCGGCGCTCACGGTCGGTGTCGACACCGTTTCGGCTTGCTTCTCGAAGGGGCTCGGGGCGCCCGTCGGCTCGGTGGTGGCCGGCAGCGAGGAGTTCGTCGAGAAGGCGCGGCGGATGCGTCAGATGCTCGGCGGCGGTGTCCGTCAGGGCGGCGTGCTGGCCGCGGCCTGCATGGTCGCCCTGGACCGCGTCGACAGCCTCGCCGAGACGCACGAGAACGCGACACGGCTCGCGGCCGGGCTCGCGGAGCACGGCTGGGAGGTCAACGCTCCCGAGACCAACATCGTGCAGGTGGCCGCGCCGGACCTCGAAGGACGGCTGGCTTGGCTGGCGGACCTCGGGATCCTGACGCTGCCGAGCTCGGGCCGGATCCGGTTCGTGGCACACCGGGACCTTTCCGCGGCGGACATCGAAGAAACCCTTCAACGCATCAAGACCGGGGGCTGAACATGAACTGGATCGTCTTCGACTACGGCGACGTCATCAGCGAGCACACCGACGCGCTGCCGACCCTGGCCAAGGCGTTCGGACTCGAAGTCGCCGACTTCGAGCCGCACTACTGGGCCGAGCGGATCCGGTACGACTCCGGCGGCACGGACCTCGAGTACTGGCAGAGCATCGGCCGCGCGCTGGACGTCCCGGTCGACAAGGCGTTCTCCGACGAGCTGACCGCCATCGACGTCGAGGGCTGGACGCACCTCGAACCGGACGTCCTCGAACTGCTGGAAGGGCTGCACGAAGCGGGCGCGGCGCTCGCGCTGCTCTCGAACGCGTCGACCACCTTCGGCCGCTGGGTGCGCGAGCAGGAATGGGCGAAGCTGTTCCGCGTGAAGCTCTTTTCGGGCGATCTCGGCTGCATGAAGCCCGACGCGAAGATCTACCGGATCCTGCTCGCCGAACTAGGCGCCGAACCGGCCGACTGCCTGTTCTTCGACGACCGTCAGTCCAATGTGGACGGAGCACGGGCGGTCGGGATGCGAGCGGAACGCTGGGTCGGCGTGACCACGGCGAAATCCGGCTTCGGCTCTTCGGAGGAATAATTCACCCTCGCCGCTCATCCGCTTACGCGCGGTGAAGCGGATGACCTACGCTGAACCAGTCCAAACCGATTCACCCCCGGTAGGTGCCCATGTCCGTGGACCGACGCCCGTTCGTGCCCGTCGATTTCGACCGGCCGAGCATCGCGCGGGTCTTCGACGCACTAATGGGCGGCCAGGACAACTACGAGGCCGACCGGGTGGCGCTGCGCCAGATCCTGGAGATCTCACCGGACGCGCGGGCCATGGCCAAGGAGGTCCGGCACTGGCTGGTCCGTACCGTGCGCTACCTGACCGACCGCGAAGGCATCGACCAGTTCCTCGACCTCGGCTCCGGCTTCCCGACCATGGACAACACGCACCAGGTCGCGCAGCGGTACAACCCCGAGGCCCAGGTCGTCTACGTCGACCGGGATCCGGTGGTGCAGGCGCACGGCCGCGCACTGCTGGCGGCGAACGACTTCGCGCATATGACCGCCGCCGACCTGACCGAACCGGCCGAGGTCATCGAGGAGCTCGCCCGCACCCACCGGCTGGAATTCGACCGGCCGGTCGGGCTGATCCTGTGCGCGATCGTCCACCACATCCAGGATCTCGACGAGGCGCGGAAGATCGTCCGCGCCTACGTCGACGCGCTGGCGCCGGGCTCGTTCGTCGCGCTGCTGCACCAGCACAATCCCGCCGACGGCACCGAAGCGGCCGACGTCGCGACCGCACTCGAGAAGCGCTTCAACGGCACAGGGCTGGACACGCTGTACCGGACGCGCGAAGAGATCGAGTCCTTCTTCGAGGGACTCGATCTCATGGAGCCGGGCCTGACGTATCCGCACCTGTGGTGGCCGGACGGCCCGCGCTTCACCCCGCTTTCGCCCGTGAACTTCACGTCGCTCGGCGGGGTGGCGCGTAAGCCTTAACGGCGAAGCTGCTTCGGGGTGCCCTTGCCCTTGATGGCGCCGTACGCGGCCGTGCCGAGGAAGACCGCACCGCCGATGACGGCGATCCAAAAGACGGCCTTCACGAGAAAACCGAGCACGGATCCGAGCACCATGAAGGCCACCCAAGCCAGGATCAGCCCGCCGACGATCTTCCAGAACATGGCATCCTCCGATTGCCTCGCCGTGCCCATGCGGGCCCGGTGAGTCCAGGTTGTCAGGCGGGAGTCGTGAGCGCCTTCTTTCCGGCTAACGTTCAGGGTGATTTCCGGGTTCCCCCTGACCGAGCCAGTCTCCGAGCCGGCGGACCCCTTCGTCGATGTCCTCGCGGGAGCCCGCGAAGGAGAACCGCACGAACCTTCCGCCGTCGACCGGGTCGAAGTCGATCCCGGGAGCGATCGCGACACCGGTGTCGGCGAGGAGCCGCTGGCACCAGCTGAGGCTGTCGTTCGTGTACGCGGAAACGTCGGCGTAGGCGTAGAAGGCGCCTTCGGCCGGCGCGAGCTTGTCGATGCCGATGCCCTTGAGGCCGGCGAAGAGCACGTCGCGGTTGGCCTTGTAGCGCTCGACGTGGCCGTCGGCCTCCGCGTACGACTCCGGGGTGAACGCGGCGACCGCGGCGTGCTGGGAGACCGCGGGCGGGCAGATGGTGAAGTTGCCGGTCAGGACGTCGATCGCGCGATGCAGCCGCTGGGGCGCCAGCATCCAGCCGAGCCGCCAACCGGTCATGGCGAAGTACTTCGAGAACGAGCCGAGGACGAGCGCCTCGTCGCCGTACTGCCAGGCGCAATCGAGCCCGGCGCCGTAGGAGATCCCGTGGTAGATCTCGTCGCTGATCAGCTGCACGCCGTGTGACGCGCACCAGCCGCTGATCGCAGCCAGTTCACCCGGTGGCAGGACGGTGCCGGTGGGATTGCTCGGGCTGGCCACGATGAGTCCCTTGATCGGCCCCAGCTCGTCCAGCCGGGCGACGGTGGGCTGGAAGTTCGTCTCGGGCCCGGTGGCGAACTCGACGACCTCGCAGCCGAGCACCTTCAGCAGGTTCCGGTAGGCCGGATAGCCGGGACGCGCCATCGCGACCCGGTCTCCCGACTCGAAGGCACTGAGGAACGAGAGCAGGAAGCCGCCGGAGGAACCGGTCGTCATGATGACGTCCTGCGGGCTCACGTCGACCGGGTACGTGCGGTTGTAGTGCTCCGCGACGGCCTCGCGCAGTTCCGGGATGCCGAGCTGCTCGGTGTAGCCGAGGTTGTGGTCCTTCAACGCCCGCTGGGCGGCTTCGAGGACCGGTCGCGGCGCCGGCGCGGACGGCTGCCCCGCGAGCAGCGGGACCAGGTCCCCGTGGCTGCGTTGGCGCGCCTGCGCGGCCGAAAGGACGTCCATGACGTGGAACGGCGGGACGGCGGAACGTGCGGCGGGACCTGGGAAAGACATGTGGGTGAGGCTAACTCGCCTTCGCGAGGAGAACCGCGTAGCCGTCGAGGAGTCGTTGGAGCCCGAACTCGAAGAGCGTGTCGAGGTCGTAGTCGAACGGGGCTCGCGAGACGACACCGGCGAAATTCGGGAAACGACCGCCGGACACCAGGTCCCAGAGGATCGGCTCGTGTTCCGCCAGCCAGGCGTCGGCCGAGACCGCCGTCCCGGATTCGGTGTCGGCTTCGGACTCGAAACTGAGGGCGATGCCGCGGACGTGGTTGAAGATCGTGATGTGCGCGTACATGATCGTCGACGCCGGGAGGCCGTGGCCGTCGAGCGCGCGGGTCGCCCAGTCCGCGTGGGCGAGCAGGTTCGGCAGTGGCTGCGGGCGGGTGATCGAGAGCGCCTGCGCGAGCCAGGGATGCCGCCGGAACAGGGCCCATTGCGCCCTCGCCATCAACTCCAGCTGGGCCCGCCAGCCGGGCGGCGGTTCGGGCGGGAAACGGATTTCGCCGAGCGCCATGTCCGCCATTTCGAGGATCAGCTCCTCCTTCGCGGTGACATGGCGATAAAGCGCCATCGTCGCGACGCCGAGACCCGAAGCGACGCGGCGCATCGAGAGCGCGCGGATGCCCTCGGCGTCGGCGATCCGGATCGCCGCCTTCACCACCCGCTCGCGTGACAGCTCCGCCTCGGTTCGCGGCGGGGGCTTCCGGGTGCGGCTCGCGACGACCGTGCCCGCGCCGGGTTTGGCGACGACAAGGCCGTCCCGTTTGAGCGTGGCGAGGACCTTCGTCGCGGTCGCCATCGCGACGCCCCATTCGGCGATGATCCGGCGCGTCGACGGGACCTTGTCGCCCTCGCGCAGCTCACCGGAGGTGATCCGGTGGCGGATCTCGGCGGCGATCCGCAGGTAGGGCGGCTCGGTCATGGTCGGCTCCTTGCCATAGTGCACCTGACGGCAGTTTATCGGGCGCACTAGCTGGATCGCACTAGTGCACTGAGGACTTTCTGCCACTTTTCCTGGGGGTTCGACGCAGTGTCCATACGTTGTACGCAGTGCTTCAAAACACCGTACACAGGGAGTGGACATGCGGAAGGTCCTGATTTCGGGAGCGGGAATCGCCGGTACGACGCTGGCGTACTGGCTGCGGCGGCACGGTTTCGCGCCGACGGTCGTCGAGCGGGCCCCCGCGCCCCGCGTCGGCGGGCACGCGGTCGACATCCGGGGCACGGCGCTCGGCGTCGTCGACCGGATGGGGGTGCTCGGGCGGCTCCGGGAGTTGAGTACGGACATGCGCGGGATGTCGTTCGTGAACGGCGAGGGGAAGACCCTCGTAAAGGTCACCGACCACACGCTGACCGGCGGGCTCACCGACAGCGAGGACGTCGAGATCCTGCGGGACGACCTCACCGACACGCTGACCTCGGTCGCCCAGGAGGGTGTCGAGTACGTCTACGGAGACTGGATCACCGGAATCGCGCAGCAGACCGACGGTGTCCGGGTCGCCTTCGCTCGCGGCGAGGCGCGGGACTTCGATCTCGTCGTCGGTGCGGACGGGCAGCATTCGGCCGTGCGATCGCTGGTTTTCGGTGCGGAGAAACAGTTTTCGCACTACCTGGACACCTATCTCGCGGTGTTCACCGTGCCGAACTTCCTCGATCTGGACCGCTGGCAGATCTTCCACATGACCCCGGGGAAGCTCGCCGGGCTGTACAGCGCGCGAAAGAACACGGAGGCGCGGGCGATGCTCGGCTTCCAGTCGCCGGAACTCGACTTCGACCGCCACGACGTCGAGCAGCAACGGAAGCTGATCGCGGACCGATTCCCGGGGCAGGGCTGGGAAATCCCGCGACTGCTCCGGGAAATGGCGTCGAGCGAGCTGTACTTCGATTCCATGACCCAGATCCAGATGGACCGGTTCACCGACGGCCGCGTCGCACTCGTCGGCGATGCGGGTTATGGCCCGTCGCCACTTTCGGGACAGGGCACCAGTTTGGCGCTCGTCGGAGCCTATGTGCTCGCGGGCTCACTGGCTGCCTCCAGCGACCACCGCGCCGCTTTCGCTTCGTACGAAAGGGAAATGCGGCCGTTCATCCTCCGGAACCAGGCGCTGGCTTCGCTGAACCAGAAGAAGCAGACGCGGTTCCGGCAGTGGAAGCAGATCCAGTCGATGCGGCTGCTGCCTTACCTGCCGTTCCGGGACCGGGTGATGAAGGCGGCCATGCGGCCGCTGACGGAGGCGGCGAACGGCCTGGTGCTCAAGGATTACTGACCGCTCGGGGTGCCGAGCTCCGGAGGCATGTCGCGAAAGCCACTTTCGCGACGCCTGATGTCCCGAAAGTGGCTTTCGCGACACGACGGGCCAGGGACTCGCGTGATCGGCGGGCCGACACCCGTGACTGGACGGACGACACGCGTGATTGGACGGACGACACTCGTGTCCAGACGGACGACACGCGTGACTGGATGGACGACACGCGTGACTGGCCGGACGGCACGTGTGCTTGGGCGGACGGCACGTGTGATCCGCCGGACGGCACGCGGCGCGATACGGTCGCGAGTGTGGCGTCCATCGGATCACGCGTGGCGTCCATCCAGTCACGCGTGTCGTCCGGCGGGTCACGCGTGGCGTCCGGCGGATCACGCGCGGCGGCCGGGGCCGGGCCAGGGCTCGTGAGTGGTAAGGGACGGTTCTAACCGTCCCTGCCACTCACGAGGCCGTTAGTAGCCCTGGTAACCGCCGCCACCGGCCATGGACTTCAGGCCCGGGTGCCCCTCGAAGCCGCCGTACCGCGAGAACGTGTACCGGACACCCGCGATGATGTTGTCCACCGGGTTGTAGATGTCGTCGTGCCCGGGAAGCTTGTGCGCGTTGAAGGTCGGGTCGATGCACTGCATCAGCCCCTTGGACGGCGTGCCCTTCGCCGCGTTGGAGTCCCAGTTGTTGATGGCGTTGGGGTTGCCGCCGGACTCCTTCTCGATGATCGTCCAGATCTTCTGGATATCCGCCTCGGTCACCGGGATCCCGTTGGCCTGCAGGATCTTGATGGCCTCTTGGATCCATTGCTGGACGTTGCCCGGCGGCGTCGTCGAGGGCGGGCCGCCGCTCGGGCCGAGGCCGCCGCCCCCACCGCCACCGCCGCCTCCTCCACCGCCGCCGCCACCGGCGTGGAGACCGCCGGTGCGCTTCGGGACGGAGCCGTCCTTGCCGGGCATCGGGACGGTGGAGTAGCCGCCCTGGATGTCCTTCTTCATCAGCTCTTGGGACTTCTGGATCATCTGGTTGGCCTGGTCGAGCAGGCCCTTGACCCGGGTGTCGGCGTCGCTGGCGATCTTGTTGATGTCGGTCTTGGCCTTCTGGATGATCTCGTCGGCCGAAGGGCTCGGCGCCGGCTTGTGATCCTTCTCGGCCTGCGCGGCGGCCGTGATCGCCGCGTTCTTGTCCGCCTCCGCCTGGGTGTTCCTTTTGTTGACCGCGGCTTCGGCGTCTTCGTAGACACCCTTCACCTGCATCTTGATGTTGCCGAGATCGGTGTGGACGCGATCGAGGTCGTCGACGACCTTGCCCAGCTGCTCCTCGACGTTCTTCCCGGCCTTCGTGATCGACTTGACGTACTCGAAGAAGGCCTCCGCGGCGGGTCCGGCCCAGACGCCGCCGTTCAACGCTTCGGTCGACGTTTTCAACGCCGCGCTGTGGTCGCCCGCGTTGTCGGCGGCCGTCTTGAACTGCCTCGAAGCGTTCTGAATGGCGGCGAGGTTGACCTTGCCGATCTGCTCGGCCTTCTGGGTCAGTCCGTCCCAGCCGTCCGGCGTGCCGGCACCGACACCGTTCAAAGCCACTGCTCAAGCCCCCTTGGTCTTCGGCCCCCAGGCCTGGCGAGTCGTCACAGTTCCCCGTGCACCTTCAGGTTGTCCACGTGGACCGCTTCGGTCTCCTTGATCAGCCCCGCCGCCTTTCGCAGCACGAAGGCCGTGGCCTCCATGAGCTGACCGGCCGAATCGAATTCGTTGTGGACGCCCTGTTTGAACTTGCCGACCGCGCCGTGCGCGTCGCCGTGCTCGTCCACTCCGCCGAAGGGGGATTCCTTCTCGTCATCCATCCCGGTGACGCCTTTTTTCGTCTTCTCGAACTCGTCCTTGAGCTTCTCCACCTGACCGGCGGCGATCCCCATGGAATCCGGGTCGTACACAGGCACGGTTCGTCATCCCCTTCACGGAAAAACTCGTATCCGCCCGATCAGACGCGCGGCCGGTCAGGACGGTTCCCGGCGCCTACTTTAAGACCTCCGCGGTTGGCCGGGTGCGTATCCACGCCAACTTCCACCCCGCCGATAATCGGGCGAATCAGAAATCGGCGACTTCCCGGATCCTGGTCGCCAGCAACTGGTTGTCGGCCGGGGTGATGGTCGCCCAATCCCGCCCGTCCCGGTTCCGCGCGACCTGGAACAGGTACCGCCCCGCGTCCGTGTCGTAGAAGGCGACAACGCTGTCCGCGCGCCGGGGACGGCCGTCGCGGCCGGCGCGCTCGACACCGAACTGGCCGCGCGCCTCCTGGCCGAGGAGCATGCCCGCCACCTCCTGGGCCTGCCAGAGGGGCACGTCCAGGTCTTCCAGCGCGGTTACCAGAGCCTTCGCGTCGCCGCGGGCGGCGGCGTCGGCCTGGACGAGGACGTCGTGCGGGACGCTGATCGACTGGCCGACGCCGGGGCCGAGATCACCCGCGACCGAGACCGCGGCTTCGGCGAGGGAGCTCTCCCTGGCGGGGATCAGCCACACCTGGCCGGAGTCGATCACGCCGAGCAGCGCCTGGTTGCCGACGCTCACCGCCTGGCCCTTGATCTCGCGGTCGGTCCACACCCAGACGTCGATCGCGATCCGGGGGTGCGCGAACAGGTTCAGCATGTCGACCAGCTCGCCCGACGCCTGGTGTCCCCGCGCGAGACCTCGCGCGCGCAGGGATTCCCAGGCTTCTTCGATCAGCGCCGCCCGCTCCGTGTGGGTCGTTCCGGGGCTCGGCACGTCGAGTGCGGCATGACGACGGGGCAGCCGTTCGGCTTCCCAGAGCATCTCGAACTCGAGTGCGGACAGCACCAGGCTGCCGTTGTCGTTCGGCACAGGTTCAGCGCGCTTCCCGGTTGCCGTGGTCGCCGATCACGTCCGGCGACACCAGCCGCTCGTCGGTGAACAGATCCTTGTCGTCGACGCCGTAACGCCTGATGTGCTCCGCGTCCTCCTCGACGTCCTGGGTGGCCGCGCGCTCCATGAACTTCGACTCGGGCTTCGGCTGCTTCGCGCCGATCTTCTCCGAGCGCCGCATGGCCTCCTCTTCGGGAAGCTCACCGATCGGGAGCTGGCGGGTCGGCTTCACGCCGCCGCCTTCCTGACGGGGACGGCGGTCGCGTTCCCGGTCGCCACTGAGCGCACCGCCGGCGACACCGGCGCCGAGCGCCGCGGCACCGGCGCCCAGGTCACCCGCGGCCGGTCCGGTGATCTTCGGGACGGCGGGGAAACCGCGGCCGGATTCGTTGCCGGGGGCCATCGGCGCCTGCGGTCCGGAGCCGACGGAGCGGCCCTTGCCGAGTGCCTGGTCGCCACCCGCGCCACCGCCGACGTTGCCGAAGACACCAGGACCCGAGCTGGAGCCGGGGCCCTTTCCGACAGCGCTGTCGATACCGGGGCCGGTGCCGAACGACTTGCCGGCCGGCTGCGCCGAGGTGGTGCTGTTCGGCGGCGCGCTGCCGGTGGACTGACCCGGCGGCACGTTCGGGATGTTCGGGATGTTCGGCGCGCCCGGCGGAGCGAACGGCGGCGAACCGGCGACTGGATAGGACGGCCTGCCCTGTTCGGGCTGCGGGGACGGGCGGTTCGGCGTCACCCAGCCGGCACCCGGCGCGGGAGCGGGCTTCGACGTGCCGGACGGCACCGTCGGCGCGGCGGCCGCGGGAGCCGTGGCCCCGGCGTTCGGCGCCGACGCACCGGTCTTGCGGGCCGTCCCGCCGCCCATGGCGACGCCGTAGGCCGGGGTCGGCGCGTCGTAGGACGGCGCCTTCGGGTTGCTGACGGGCTGCGCGACCGGCGGCACGTACTTCGATTCGACGGCGGCCGACGCGGGCCGCACGCTGCCGTCCAGGGTCAGGTCCGTGGCCGTGCCCGCCAGGTCGAGCGTCGCGGAACCGCCGCCCGCTCCGGCGGCCGTCGTGGTCTGGGTCAGGTTCATCGCCTGCGGGTCGGCCAGCGTGCCGGTCGACAGCAGGTTCTCGCCGCTCGTCTTGGCGTAGTCGTTCAACGCCTCCTGCGCCTGCGCCCGCGCGTTGTTCGCGGCGCTGACGGTTTTGGCGTGGTCGGTCTCGAACCCGATGAGGCTCAGCAGGACGTCACCGACGGTCAGGCCGCCGGCGCCCTTCCGGACCACTTCCGGATCCGGGAGCTTGTGCAGCGTCCGGTTGAAGGCCTCACCCTGGGCGAAGATCATCTCCGCGGAGTGCGAGACCTTCGAGTTCGCGTCCTGGGAGAAGCCCGCCTGCTCGGTGAACACCTGACCGGCGGCACCGCCGGCCTCGCTCTGCCATTCCACGCCGAGCTTGCCCAGCTCGTCACGCAGCGTCTTGTCGGTGTCGGCGAGCGCGCCCGCGACGGATTTCAACGCGTCGACGGCGATACCGATACTTCCGGTGCCGTCACCACTGCGGAAGCGTTCGATCTCGGTCGCGATCCCGGTGTCGGTGTAGCCGTCGAACCGAAGATCGCGGAGCCTGCCCGCGAGGTCGGAAACGTTCACGCCGCCCTCCCTAGTTGCGTGCTTTCAAGGTCTGCAAAGCCGAATCGGCCGCCTGTGCGGACATCTCGCACAGCTGCGGCATGGTGAACGCGCCGGCGGTGACGGTGACCGCCCGCACCGCCAGCGTCTGTCCCTGAGCCACCCCGACGAGCGTTTCGCAATCGCCCGGTGTGCCGGCGTCACGGTGGTTCTTGATGGCGGGGAACCCGCCGACCGCCGTCGGTTCCGTCGTCATGCTGTTCTTGCGGCGCTTGCCGGTGAACCATTCTTCGACGTCCGCGGTGATCGTGCGGACGTAGTAGCTGCGGAAGGGCTGCGCGGCGTCCGCGTCGAGGACACAGGTCGGGCCGTCGATCGGTTCCGCGGCCGCGCGCGGTTTGCTGTTGATCTTGAGCTGGTCGAGCTGCGGATCGGTGAACAGCGCGCACGGATCGACGCCCTGCAGGCTCAGTTCGGCGGGTCTGGCGGGCAACGCCGACGCTTTGGCGCCCTGCGTGACCGAGGCCAGCGCCGGTTCGTCGGGGAACGCCTGCCCGCCCGTGTCCGTGGCGCATCCGGCCAGCACGAGGGTGAGCACCCCGCCGGTCACCAGCACACGAGGCCTACGCCCGGTGTACACCACGGTCCCCGAACGCGGCGGCCTTGTCCGCATCACTGGTCTTGTACTCCTTGGCCGCCGTGCGGAGCTGGCTGACCAGGCCACGGAGACCGGCCACGTACGCCCGGACCTGCGCGGCGTACGACTGGTCGCCGTCGGCCACGAGCTCGTTCCAGACGCTGGTCGCGTGCACGCTCACGGTGTCGTTGGCCGGCGTGTCGATACGCAGCTGGTCCAGCCGTGTCATGAGCTTGTCCTGCAGAGCGTCGACCTGCTCTTCGACGATCTTCGCCACTTCGAGCAGCTTCGACGGGTCGACTCTGATGTCGGCCACCGACGGTGGCGTCGGGACCGCCGACGTGAGGTCCTGGACCTTGCTCGATGCTGCCATTCCCCACCCCTTGGAAACACGCACGGTGACCGTTCGCCCTGTCGAGGCTACCAACGCCGATGTATCGAGCGCCTAAGCTTCTCAGGAAATACCGGGTTAGACGCAGCGGTCGCCCGGGCGGTTCCGCCGGGAATTCACGAGACCGGGGTGGCGATCTCTCCCTTGGCGGCGAGCAGGGCGATGTCGGTGCGGTGGTGGGAGCCGGCCAGGTGGACCTTCTCGACCGTCGCGTAGGCGGCCTTGCGGGCGGCCTTCAGGTTCTTGCCGGTGCCGACCACCGACAGCACGCGGCCGCCGGAGGAGACCACGGCACCGTCGTCGCGGCGGCGGGTGCCGGCGTGGAGTACGCCTTCGAGCTCGCCACCGGTGATGACGTCGCCGGTCCTCGGCTTGCCGGGGTAGCCGTCCGCGGCGAGCACGACGGTGACCGCCGCGCCGGAGTCCCACTCCAGCGGCGGCAGTTCGGCGAGTCCGCCGGTCGCCGTCGCGTGCAGGACCTTGCCGAGCGGGCTGCGCAGCAGCGCCAGGACGACCTGGGTCTCCGGGTCGCCGAACCGGCAGTTGAACTCGATGACCTGCGGGCCCTCGGAAGTCAGCGCGAGACCGGCGTAGAGCAGGCCGGAGAAGGTGGCGCCGCGGTTGTCGAGCTCGTCGACCACGGGCTGCACGATGCGGGCGACGACGTCGTCGACCAGGTCCTTCGGCGCCCACGGCAACGGCGCGTACGCCCCCATGCCGCCGGTGTTCGGGCCCGCGTCGCCGTCGCCGACGCGCTTGAAGTCCTGCGCGGGCAGCAACGGGACGACCGTGCGGCCGTCGACGAAGCAGAAGAGAGAGGCCTCCGGGCCGTCGAGGAAGGACTCCAGGAGCACCGGGTGCCCGCCGTCGAGCAGCATCAGGGCGTGCTTGCGCGCGACGTCGACGTCCGTGGTGACCACGACACCCTTGCCCGCGGCGAGCCCGTCGTCCTTGACCACCCAGGTGGGACCGAAACGGCCGAGAGCGGCGTCGAGACGGGCGGGGTTGTCGACGACCTCGCAGTGCGCCGTCGGCACCTTCGCGGCCGCCATGACGTCCTTCGCGAACGCCTTCGAGCCCTCGATCCTTGCCGCGGACGCGGACGGGCCGAAGCAGGCGATGCCCGCCTTCCGGACCGCGTCGGCGACTCCGGCCACCAGCGGGACCTCGGGACCGACCACGACGAGGTCCGCCTGCCACTGCTTGGCGAGGGCGGAGACGGACTCGGGGTCCGCCGCGTCCACGCCGAGTTGTTCGGCCACCGCGGCGGTGCCGGCGTTGCCCGGGGCACAGGCCAGTGCGGTGACGGAAGGGTCTTCCGCGACCGCGAGGACGAGTGCATGCTCACGGGCGCCGGACCCGATTACCAGTACGCGCACGACGCACAGGGTAACCGGGCCGGTGAGCTACAGAGACGTCGCCGTCCTCGAGCGGGTGGTTCCATCCGGCGTTCACCCGGCGGTCAGCGCTCCGCCGGTCCGTCTTCGCCGTCCGGACGCCTCCTGCGTCAAGGGTTGCGCGGTACCCCGAGTTCAAGCGAAAGAGGTTCCCCACCATGCGAAAGCGCCTGGGCGTGCTCGCCCTGTCCGGACTCGCCGTACTCAGCGTCACAGGGCTGGCGGGCGCCGCCGAGCCGAGCACCCAAGATGTGTCGGCGCTGGCGAAGGGTCACGATGGTCCGGTGATCGTCGGACACCGCGGCGCCCCCGGCTACCGGCCGGAGCACACGCTCGCCTCGTATGAGCTCGCCTACCGCCAGGGCGTCGACTGGGTCGACGTCGACCTCGTGCCGACCAAGGACGGCCAGCTCGTCGCCCGGCACGAGAACGAGATCGGCGGGACCACCGACGTCGCGAAGCACCCCGAGTTCGCGAACCGGAAGACGACGAAGGTCATCGACGGCACGTCGTACACCGGCTGGTTCACCGAGGACTTCACGCTCGCCGAGCTGAAGACCCTGCGCGCGACCGAGCGGATCCCGCAGCTGCGGCCGAACAACAAGATCTACGACGGCCGCTACCAGATCGCCACCTACCAGGAGGTGCTCGACCTGACGCGACGGCTCGGCCGCGAACTGCGCCGCGAACTGGGGACGTACCCGGAGATCAAGCACTCGACCTACTTCTCGTCGATCAAGAACCCGACCGAGCCGAAGCTGGTCGAGCTGATCAAGCGCAACGGGCTCAACCACCCGAAGGCGCCGGTGATCATCCAGTCGTTCGAGGTGTCGAACCTGATCGCGCTCTCGCGGCAGGTGCGGGTGCCGCTGCTGCAGCTGACTTCGGCGACCGGCGCTCCGGCCGACTTCGTCGCGAAGGGTGACCCGCGGACGTACGCCGACCTCGTGACGCCGGCGGGCCTGAAGGAGATCTCGAAGTACGCGGACTACCTGGGCCCGGAGAAGGCGCAGGTCATCCCGGTGGTGAACGGCGCGCTGGGGCAGCCGACCAGGCTCGTCGCCGACGCGCACCAGGCCGGGCTGAAGGTCGGGCCGTACACGTTCCGCAACGAGAACAACTTCCTCCCGCAGAGCCTGCGCTCGTCGGCGAACCTCGCCGAGTACGGCAACACGTTCGCCGAGCAGGAGGCGTTCCTCAAGGCGGGTGTCGACGGGTACTTCTCGGACCACCCGGACACCGCGCTGGAGGCCGTGAAGGCGTTCCGGGGGCGCTGAGGACCTGCCCAAGTACATGAAGGCCCCCTTCCTTGCGCCAGGCGCAAGGAAGGGGGCCTTCATGTACTTCGAGAGCGCCGGTTCGGTTGGACGAGTGTGGCGATGTGGGCCTGCGTGACAGGCTCGACGTTTCGGAGGTGCCCGAGGGGCTGTGGTGGTTGAGGTGGGCGGGAAAGCCCCCGAGCGCATCGCCAGGCTGAGCACCCCGACCGCAGCTGCCCTCGTCCACGAGCGGACCGCCACAGGTCGTCGGCAACGGATCACGGCAACCGGACTCGGGACGGGCCTGCGGGACGCGGGCCCACAGGGCGCCGACCGTGTGCCCGCGTGACAGGTCCGGTCACCGCGGCCCTGAACAGCCCGTTCCTCGCGTCCGGAGGGGCGAGGTCTTGACGGGACCTTGACATGCGCAGGTCGGCGGGCCTAATTTCGGCGGATCTCAATGGTCTGTCCGCATACCTTTGAAGTGGGTGCCCGATGGATGTCTCTGACAAGCAGGCCGCAGAACCCGCCGACGAAGACAGTGCCCGGCTCCACCAGCTCGGCTACGCGCAGGAACTCCGGCGCACGATGTCGGCCTTCTCCAACTTCGCCGTCTCCTTCACGATCATCTCGATCCTCTCCGGCTGCCTGACCCTCTACGGGTTCGGTATGAAGACCGGCGGGCCCGCCGCGATGATCTGGGGCTGGCCGCTGGTCGGCCTGTTCGTCATCCTGGTCGGGCTGGGCATGGCCGAGGTCTGCTCCAGCTACCCGACCGCGGGCGGCCTCTACTACTGGGCGGCGAAGCTCGCCCCGCGCAACGGCGCGGCGTGGTCGTGGTTCACCGGCTGGTTCAACCTCATCGGGCAGATCGCCGTCACCGCGGGGATCGACTTCGGCGCGGCGCTGTTCCTCAACGCCTTCCTCGATCTGCAGTTCGGGTTCGAGGCGACACCGGGCAACACGATCCTGCTGCTGGCGATCATCCTGGTGATCCACGGGCTGCTGAACACCTTCGGCGTCAAGATCGTCGCGCTGCTGAACAGCATCAGCGTGTGGTGGCATCTGGCGGGCGTGCTGGTCATCGTCGGGGTGCTGATCATCGTTCCCGAGAAGCACCAGGACGCGTCGTTCGTCTTCGGCGAGTTCGTGAACAACACCGGCTGGGCGTCGCCTGTCTACGTCTTCTTACTGGGCCTCCTGCTCGCGCAGTACACGCTCACCGGGTACGACGCCTCGGCCCATATGACCGAGGAGACCAAGAACGCGGCGAAGGCCGGGCCGCGCGGGATCATCAACTCGATCCTCGTCTCCCTGGTCGCCGGCTGGATCCTGCTGATCGGCATCACCTTCGCCATCCAGGACTACGAAGGCGCCGTCGGCTCCGAAACCGGGGTGCCGCCCGCGCAGATCTTCATCGACGCGACCGGCGCGACGACCGGCAAGTTCCTGTTGCTGATCTGCATCGGCGCGCAGTTGTTCTGCGGGATGGCGTCGGTGACCGCGAACTCCCGGATGATCTACGCGTTCGCCCGCGACGGCGCGATCCCGGGTTCGAAGTTCTGGCACCGCATCAACAAGCGCACCCAGACGCCGACCAACGCGGTGTGGCTGGCCGCGGGCGGCGCGCTCCTGCTCGCCCTGCCGTACCTGTGGAGCGCGACCGCCTACGCGGCGGTGACCTCGATCGCCGTCGTCGGCCTTTACGTGGCCTACGTGATCCCGGTGTTCCTGCGGGTGCGCAAGGGCGACGATTTCGAACCAGGGCCGTGGAACCTCGGCCGCTGGGGCAAGCTCGTCGGGACCATCGCGACCGTGTGGGTGTGCTTCATCTTCGTGCTCTTCATGCTCCCGCAGGGATCACCGGTCACTATCGACAGCTTCAACTACACGCCCATCGCCTTCCTCGTCGTACTCGGTGGTGCGGCGGTGTGGTGGTTCGCCTCGGCGCGCAAGTGGTTCACGGGCCCGAAGGTGCAGGGTTCCGAGGAAGAACTCGCCGCGGTGGAAAGGGAACTCAAGGAACTGGGGTAGCGGCGTTCTCCTGGGAGCGGCCCGCCCGGACCACGGTCACCGCGGCCGCTCCCAGCGCCCCGACTCCGGCGAAGGCGTAGAAACCCCACGGGTACGCGATTCCGGCGCTCAGCAGCGCGCCGCCGAGGATCGGGCCGCTGATCGCGCCGACCCGGCCGACCCCCGCCGCCCAGCCGATCCCGGTGGCGCGCATGGCATCCGGGTACGTCTTGCCGATGTAGGCGTACACGAGCACCTGCGCGCTGAACACGAAACCGCCGGTGAGGAACACGGCCGCGTACAAGCCGACGGCGGGCAGTTTCACGCTCAACAGGGCCAAGAACACGGCCGCGCCGAGGAACCAGAAGATCACCGCGGGCCGCACACCGACCTTGTCCGCCACCCGGCCCGCGACGAGCAAACCGACGACACCACCGAGGTTCAGCGTGAGCAGCAGCCCGAGCGCCGCGCCCAGCGGGTATCCGGCCTGGCGCATGATCTCCGGCAGCCAGGTGTTGAGCCCGTAGACCAGCAGGAGCCCCATGAACGACGTCACCCAGAACGCGATGGTGGCGCGCAGGAGCCCGCCGCGGAACAGCCCGCCGACGACCTGGGTCGCCGACTTCTCCTGTGTCTCCCGCGCCCGCTCGAAGGACTCCGATTCGGGCAGGTACTTGATCATCAGCGGTACCAGCACGAGCGCGGGCAGCGCCCCCGCGATGAACATCGCGCGCCAGCCGAGCGGCTGGATCAGCCAGATGCCGAGCAGGGCCGTGAGCACCGCGCCGACGTGGTAGCCGGTCATCACCGTGGTCGTCGCGCTGCCGCCCTTTCCCTTGCGGGCGTACTCGGTGACCAGCGCGATCGCCGTCGGCAGACAGCCTCCGAGGCCCAGCCCGGCGAGGAAACGCAGCAGACCGAAGACGAACGCCGACGGCGATATCGCGCAGAGCGCGGTGAACGCGGAGAAGGCCGTGACCGCGATGATCAGCGCCTTGCGGCGGCCGATGACGTCGGTGATCGTGCCGATCGCCATCGCGCCGATCATCATGCCGATCAGGCCGAACGTCGAGATCACCGACGCCGTGCCGGGGGTCAGGCCCCAGACGTGGTCACGGAGCAGCGACGGCAGCACGGTACCCAGGACGACCAGGTCGAATCCGTCGAGCAGGACCGCCGTCCAGGCGAGTGGGACCACCCACGAACGGGCCGCGGCAGTGGACATTGAAGACCTCCAGCTGTGTTCGCAATGCGCACGAGTATGCACAATACGAACGCTGTGAGCAAGGCCACTGGGCCTGTCGAAGTCATGAAAGGGGCGTTCAGGACGATGAATGTCCTGAACGCCCCTTTCCTGACATGCGGGTTCAGCGCTTGGCGAGTTCCCCGAGGACGCTCCAGGTGCGCAGCCGCTCTTCGCTGTTCCGGATGCCGCTCTGCGTCGCGACGACCTCGGTCGCACCGGCGTCGAAGTACCGCCGGATCTCGGCCGCGACGGTCTCCTCGTCACCGGCGATCACCAGTTCACCGGCGGAGTCCACGCCCTGGTGGTCGAAGACCGCGCGGTAGGACGGGATGTCGCGGAAGAACGCGTACTGCCGGTCGACCTGGGCACGGACGGCATCGGGATCGTCGGTCACGACGACCGGGGCCATCGCGATGATCCGCGGCGCCGGGCGGCCGGCGGCGGCCTTGGTGATCTCCGGGACGATCAGCCCGGAAAGGGCCTTCGGCCCGGCAAGGAACGGGATCGTGCCGTCGGCGAGTTCGCCGGTGACGCGCAGCGCCTGCCGTCCCATCGCCGCGATGATCACCGGGATGTCCGAAGAACCCGCGACGGACAGCGAAGCCGCGAAGCCCTCGGCGTGCGCCTGGACCGTCTCGC
Source organism: Amycolatopsis sp. PSD-21 (assembly GCF_055561455.1). Classification (NCBI taxonomy): domain Bacteria; kingdom Bacillati; phylum Actinomycetota; class Actinomycetes; order Pseudonocardiales; family Pseudonocardiaceae; genus Amycolatopsis; species Amycolatopsis sp. PSD-21. Next base: position 9,137,576 of record NZ_CM145712.1, read on the forward strand.
CCTGGAAGTCGACTTCGCCGCCGTCGAGCACCTGCCGGAGGATCGTGAGGTACTCGCGAAGGTGCTTGATCGGCGACGGGTACTCGACGCCGTACGCCGGTTCGAGCCAGTTCTTCGCGCCGGTTCCGAGACCGAGGACGAACCGGCCCCCGGTGGCGGCCTGCGCCGTCTGCGCGAGACCGGTGATCAGCAAGGGATGCCGTGGGTAGATCGGCACGACGCCGGTCCCGACGGTGATCCCCGGGACGGCGCGGCCCGCGAGAGCGGCGACGGTGATCGCGTCGTGCTCCATCTGCTGGGAGAACCAAACGGACGTCAGGCCCGCGTCGGCGGCCTGCCGGGTCTGCGTGATGAGTTCGTCGACGATGTTGACTGCGTCCGCGGTGTCCCCGGACGGGAGTGCCACTCCGATGGTCATGTTCAACGCCAACGACGCTGTCCAAAGGATATTTCGCTTTTCACGGACTGAGATCACGCGCGCGGTTTCCGCTGTTGGCCCACCCTTGGCGGCGTCCGACACCTCGATCCTGGAGTGACCCGATGTCGCTGACCGATGTCATCGAAGGAACCAAGACCGCCGTCGACGCCGACCCGCGCAACGCCGCCGTCTCGTTCAGCGTCGCCAACGCGCTGAACCCCGGCACCGCGACGCAGGTCGACGTGCGGGTTCGCGATCACGCGTTCACCGTCGACGAACCCGCCGCGCTCGGCGGCACCGACACCGCGGCGAACCCCGTCGAATACGCGCTCGCCGCGCTGGGCTCGTGCCAGGTGATCACCTACCAGTTCTGGGCGGCGAAGCTCGGCGTGCCGCTCGAAGGCGTGAAGGTGACCGTGGACGGCGACATCGACCTGCACGGGTTCTTCGGGTTCTCGGAGACCCGGCCGGGCTTCGGCGATGTGCGCGTTTCGGTCGAGCTGAGCGGGCCCGCGGGGGCGGAAGCCTACGAGGACCTAAAGCGGCAGGTGGACGAGCACTGCCCGGTGCTCGACCTGTTCCGGAACCCGACGCCGGTGAAGACCTCGCTCGCCTGAGTCGTGAGTGGCTAGGGCGGTTCTAACCGTCCTAGCCACTCACGAGGTCAGACGAACTCGTGGCGAACGATGGTCTGCTCGCGGCCCGGCCCGACGCCGATCGCCGAAATCCGCGCACCCGAGAGCTCTTCGAGCCGCTCGACGTAGGCCCGCGCGTTCGCGGGCAGCTCCTCGAAGGTGCGGCAGCCCGAGATGTCCTCGAACCAGCCCGGCAGCTCTTCGTAGATCGGCAGCGCGTGGTGCACGTCGGTCTGCGTCATCGGCATGTCGTACGTCCGGAACCCGTCGACCTCGTAGCCGACGCACACCGGCACCTTCTCCAGGCCGGACAGCACGTCCAGCTTGGTGAGGAAGTAGTCGGTGATGCCGTTGACCCGCACCGCGTAGCGCGCGATGACCGCGTCGAACCAGCCGGTGCGCCGCGAGCGGCCGGTGGTGACGCCGAATTCGCCGCCCTGTTTGCGCAGGTACTCGCCGGATTCGTCGTCCAGCTCGGTCGGGAACGGGCCGGAGCCGACACGCGTGGTGTAGGCCTTGAGGATGCCCAGCACGGTGTCGATCTTGCCGGGGCCGATACCCGAACCCGCGCTCGCGCCGCCGGAGGTCGGGTTCGACGACGTCACGAACGGGTAGGTGCCGTGGTCGACGTCGAGCAGGGTGCCCTGCGAGCCTTCGAGCAGCACGGTCTCGCCGCGTTCGAGGGCCTGGTTGAGCTGGAGGCGCGTGTCGGCGATGCGGTGCGCGAACTTCTCGCCCGCGGCCAGCACCTCGTCGGCGACCTGGTCCGCGTCGAGCGCCTTGCGGTTGTAGACCTTGACCAGCACCTGGTTCTTGAACTCCAGTGCCGATTCGACCTTCTGCCGGAAGATCTTCTCGTCGAGCAGGTCCTGCACGCGGACGCCGACGCGGGCGATCTTGTCCTGGTAGCAGGGGCCGATGCCGCGGCCGGTGGTGCCGATCTTGCGGCTGCCGAGGTAACGCTCGGTGACCTTATCGATCGCCACGTGGTACGGCATGATCAAATGCGCGTCGGCGGAGATCAGCAGCTTGCTGGTGTCGACGTCGCGTTCCTCCAGCCCGGCGAGCTCGTCGAGCAGCACACCCGGGTCGATGACGACACCGTTGCCGATGACGTTGGTGACGCCCGGCGTGAGGATCCCGGACGGGATGAGGTGGAGGGCGAAGTTCTGCCCGTCGGGAAGGACTACGGTGTGGCCCGCGTTGTTACCGCCTTGGTAACGCACGATCCACTGGACGCGGTCGCCGAGCAGGTCGGTGGCCTTGCCCTTGCCCTCGTCCCCCCATTGGGCCCCGATCAGCACGATGGCCGGCATGTGACACTCCAGGTGTTCGGCGACTTGTGGTTTGGCGCTGGTAAATGCCGGTGCATGAGCGTAACGGAGGGCCTTCGGGTGCGCGGAATAGTGGTGGTCTGTCCCGAGGGCGAGCCCACACTCCCGGAGATCGACGACGTCGAAATGGTGCGCGTCCCGAGCCGTCCCGGCAAGGCGGATATCGACCCCTTGCTGGGGGAACACGATCATCTGGTGGTCGCGGGCACCGACGCGGACCTCGCGGCCGTCGCGCTGCGGCTGTTACGAAAAGAACAGCTCTCGGGCGTGTCGCTCGGCTTCGTGCCGTCGTCGCCGGATTCCGACGTCGCCCGCATCTGGAGCCTGCCGACGCAGCCGCTGCGTGCCCTCTCGCTCGCCCTGCGTGGCGAGGTCGACCCGGTGCCGCTGATCCGCGACGACACCGGCGGGGTGCTGGTCGGGCGCGGGACGATCGGGATGATCCGCGGGGTGGCCTACTGCGACGAGCACACCGTGCTGCGCGGGCCCGCGCGCTCGATCGAGGTCGAGCCGGACGCGAGTGGCCCTGGGCTCATGGTCCGGGTCACGAAGGGGACGCTGTTCAAGCGGCCTTCGACGCATTACGCGCGGGCGTTCCAGCTCGGCTGCATCCCCACCCGGCCGAGCCTCGACGGTGTCGCCCATCCGCGCGCCATGAGCCGGTGGACCTGGTACCGGCACACGGAGGACCTCCGGCTGGTCCGCGGGCTCGAGTAGCGACACGACTAGCCCGTTCGGCTCAGAACCTTCAGCTGGACTTTCCGAAGATTTTTCGGCGACGGACACCTTGTCCTACCTGCTCGTGACACCCTCCGTTCACGAATAGCCAGCAGAGTGTCATCCGATGGTGTTGCGTGGGCCATATCCGTACCGCAAGGTGACCAGGTCCCCAAACCTGACACGGAGGCAGCAATATGCCAACTGCGCTTGCTGTTCGTCGCTCCTTCACCGTTCTCGCCGTTTCGGCGATCGTCTCGGCGGGTGTGGTCGGCGTCGCCGAAGCGACGCCCCCGGGCATCCCGTCGGCCGACACCGCCAAGACCCAGCTCGCCGCGCTGACCGTCAAGCCGGACGGTTCGTCGACCGGGTACAGCCGCGACAAGTTCCCGCACTGGTCCGACCAGGGCAACAGCTGCAACACCCGTGAGGTCGTGCTGAAGCGGGACGGGACGAACGTCCAGCAGGACAGCAGTTGCGCCGCCGTCTCCGGCAGCTGGTTCAGCCCGTACGACGGCGCCACCTGGCGTGCGGCGTCCGATGTGGACATCGACCACGTCGTCCCGCTGGCCGCCGCGTGGCGCACCGGCGCCTCGTCGTGGACCACCGCGCAGCGGCAGGCGTTCGCGAACGACCTCAGCTCGCCGCAGCTGATCGCCGTCACCGACAACGTCAACCAGGAGAAGGGCGACAAGTCGCCGGACGCCTGGAAGCCGCCGACGGTCGGCTACTGGTGCACCTACGCGAAGATGTGGACCACGGTGAAGTACAAGTACAAGCTGAGCATCAAGTCCGCGGAGAAGACCGCGCTGACGGACATGCTCAACCGCTGCTAGATCCGTTCCCGCGTGAAGGCCCCCTTCCCTCGGCTCAGCCGCGTGAAGGGGGCCTTCACGCGCATTCGGTGCTGTCAAGCGGAAACATGGGACGTTTCGCGGGCTGGGAGCCGGGCTCAGTATGTGGGCGGGCCTCAAGGGCGTGATTAGCGTGAATCGGGTCAGCGCAAGAGAAAACGCGCTCCGTTCCCCGCTGGAGGCCACCCGGTGTCCCGTACCGCCACCACATCCTTACTCGCGCTCACCGCACTTGTCATCACCGCCTGCTCCTCCGCGGGCGGCTCGACGGGCGCCGACGCCGGGCCGCCCAAACCCGGTGGCACGCTGCGCCTCGGGATCTCGTCCAGCCCGGACTGCATCGATCCGCAACAGGTCGGCACCAACGCTTCGCTGAACGTCGGCCGCCAGCTGGTCGATTCGCTGACCGACCAGGATCCGGCCACCGGCGAGATCAAGCCGTGGCTGGCCGAAAAGTGGGAGAGCAACGCGGATTCGACCGCGTTCACCTTCCATCTGCGTGACGGCGCGACCTTCTCCGACGGCAGCCCGGTCGACGCGGCCGCGGTCAAGACGAGCTTCGACGCGATCAAGGCGCTCGGCCCGAAATCGCAGCTCGGCTCGGGCTATCTGGCCGTGTACAAGGGAACGACGGTCGTCGACCCGAAGACGGTCAAGATCGAGTTCTCCGTTCCCAGCGCACAGTTCCTGCAGGCCAGCTCGACGATGTCGCTCGGCGTCCTCGCGCCCGCCGCGTACCGGAAGACCGCCGACCAGCGTTGCCAGGGCGACGGCCTGATCGGCTCCGGGCCGTTCGTTTTCGAGAGCCTGAAACAGAACCAAGAGATCGTTCTCGCCAAACGGAAGGGCTACGGCTGGGGGTCGTCACTGTTCAAGCACCAGGGTGAGGCGTACCTCGACAAGATCGCGTACAAGATCGTGCCGGAACCCGGTGTGCGCACCGGAAGCCTCGCGTCCGCGCAGCTCGACGCCATCACCGACGTCCAGCCGGTCGACGAACCGCAGTTCACCGGCAACGGCTTCACCGAGCCCACCCGGCCGAACCCCGGCGTCGTGTTCAACCTGCACGCCAACGTCACCAAGGGCGTGCTCACCGACGAGAAGGTCCGCCAGGCGGTGGTCAAGGGCATCAACCGGCCCGAGGTCACGAACACCGTGCTGACGCCGAACTACAAGCCGGCCACCAGCATCCTCGGCTCGGCGACGCCGTTCTACACCGACCTTTCGCCACTGCTCGCCTACGATCCGGCCGGCGCGACGGCGCTGCTGGAAAGCGCGGGCTGGCTGCCCGGCCCCGACGGCATCCGCACCAAGAACGGGCAGCGGCTGACCGCGAAGGTCGTCTTCTCCCTGGTGTTCAACCAGAACAAGAGCGTGCTCGAACTCGTCCAGCAGCAGCTGCGGAAGATCGGCTTCGACCTCCAGATCGAGCAACGCACGACGGCCGAGAGCGTGCAGATCACGCAGAGCGGGAACTACGAGTACCTCTGGTACAACACCACCCGCGCCGATCCGGACATCCTGCGCAACCTGTTCTCCACCAAGGCGAACAACCGCAGCAAGCTGCCCGCGGAGAATCCGGTCGACGCGCCGCTCGACGCCCAGTCGTCCACTGTGGACCCGGCGAAACGGAAGCCCGCCGCCGAGGAGGCGCAGCGCGCGATCATCGAGCACGGCTACTCGGCGCCGGTGTTCGAGCTGACGCAGGTGCTGGCGCACGGGCCGAACGCGCACGGCGTCGGCTTCGAAGCGTCGTCCCGGCTTCAGCTGTTCGACGCCTGGGTGTCCGGCTCGTGAGGCGATATCTACTCCGGCGGGTCCTGCAGGCGGTCTTCGTCCTCTGGGCCGCGTTCACCGTCTCCTTCGTGATCCTCTACCTCCTGCCGGGTGACGCGGTCAGCGCGAAGCTCGGCGGAGGCGAGGCCGGTCTTTCGGTCACGCCGGAACAACTGGCCGCCGCGAAGGCGGAGTACGGACTCGACGATCCGTTGCCGCTGCAGTACGGAAAGCGGCTGGTCGCGGCGGCGCAGGGCGACTTCGGCCGCTCGATCGCCACCGGGGACGACGCCACGAACATGGTCGTCTCGGCACTTCCGCCGACCCTCGCGGTGACCGGCTTCGCCCTGGTGCTCGCGATCCTGTTCGGCGGCGGAATCGCGTTCGCAGGCACCCTCACCCGGCACCGCTGGCTGGGCAACCTCCTGCTCGCGTTGCCGCCGCTGGGGATCTCACTGCCGCCGTTCTGGGTCGGGCTGCTGCTCATCCAGTTCTTCTCCTTCCAGCTCAAGCTGCTGCCCGCGCTGGGCTCGAACGGCTTCGAGTCGCTGATCCTGCCCGCGATCACGCTCGCCATCCCGACCGGCGCGATCATCGGGCAGGTGCTGGCGAAGAGCCTCCGCACGCAGCTCGCCGAGCCGTACGCCGAGATCGCGCTGGCGAAGGGAGCGAGCCGGTCGAGGGTCCACTTCGGACACTTACTGCGCAACGCGGCGGTGCCGACACTGACCATCGCCGGAGTGGTCGCGGGAAACCTGATCGCGGGTTCGGTGATCACCGAGACCGTGTTCTCCCGTGACGGCCTCGGCCGCGTGACGTCGTCGGCGGTCACCGCGCAGGACATCCCGGTGGTACAGGCGGTGATCGTGCTCGCCGCGCTGGTGTTCGTCGTGATCAACCTGCTCGTCGACCTCGTCTATCCCCTGCTCGACCCGCGGATCCGACACCGGGAGACCGCCGATGCCTGACGTTCTCGTGCGCACCCGGCGGAAGCCGGGCCTGATCATCGCGATCGCCGTCCTCGCGTTCGCCCTGCTGGCGGCGGTCGCCCCCGGCCTCTTCACCGGGCAGGACCCGCTCGCCGGCGTCCCCGCGGAGAAGATGCGGGGTCCGTCGCTCGGACACCTCTTCGGCACCGACGAAACCGGGCGGGACATCTTCGCGCGGGTGGTGCACGGCGCCGCGCTTTCGTTGCAGGCGACCGTGATCGCCGTCGTCGTCGCGCTCGCCGCCGGTTCCGCGCTCGGCCTGCTCGCCGGATTCCGGGGCGGCGCGCTCGATTCGACGATCATGCGCTGCGTCGACGTCCTGCTGGCGATCCCGTCCATCCTGTTGTCGCTGGCGCTGGTCACCGCGCTCGGTTTCGGCACGACCAACGTCGCGATCGCGGTCGGGGTCGCGAATCTCGCGCAGTTCGCCCGGCTGATGCGCGCCGAGGTGCTGCGTGTCCGCAGTGGCGTGTTCGTCGAGGCCGCCCGCGCGGGAGGCGTGCGCTGGACCGGGGTGCTCGGACGGCACGTGCTGCCCAACGCGCTCGGCCCGGTGCTCGCGCTCGCGACGCTCACCTTCGGCACGGCGGTGCTGGAGGTGAGCGCGCTGAGCTTCCTCGGCTACGGCGCCACCCCGCCGACGCCGGAATGGGGCTCGCTGGTGGCGGGCGGCCGCGGCTTCCTCGCCACCGCCTGGTGGATGACGACCTTCCCCGGGCTCACCGTCGCCGCCGTGGTGCTGTCCGCGAACCGGCTGTCCAGAGCGATCGAAGGAGACGTGCGGTGAGCGAACTGCTGACCATCCGCGATCTCGCGGTTTCCTACAAATCCGTGCCCGCCGTGGACGGCGTCTCGCTCTCCGTCCACAAGGGACAAATTGTCGCCGTGGTCGGCGAGTCCGGATCCGGCAAGAGCACGACGGCGCACGCGGCCATCGGGCTGCTGCCGCGCGGCGGGCGGATCGACCGCGGCGAGATCACCTTCGACGGCCGTGATCTCACGAAACTCTCCGACCGCGCCTGGCGTTCGGTGCGCGGCCGCGAGATCGCGCTGGTCCCCCAGGATCCGACGGTGTCGCTCAACCCCGTGCACCGGATCGGTGATCAGGTCGCGGAGGTGCTGCTCATCCACGGCCTCGCCGGCAAACGCGACGCCGGCGCCGAGGCGGTGAAACTGCTGCGCAAGGCCGGGATCGCCGACCCGGAGACGCGGGCACGGCAGTATCCGCACGAGTTGTCCGGCGGGCTGCGTCAGCGGGCGCTGATCGCCGCCGCCCTCGCCGGACGGCCGAAACTCATCATCGCCGACGAGCCGACGAGCGCGCTCGACGTCACCGTGCAACGGCAGATCCTCGACCATCTCGAAGAACTCGCCGCCGACGCGGGCACCGCCGTCCTGCTGATCACCCACGATCTCGGCGTCGCGTCCGACCGGGCGTCGCGGATCGTGGTGCTGTCCCAAGGGGCCGTGGTCGAGGAAGGGACGACCGGTGAGATCCTCGCGGCGCCCACCCAGAAGTACACGCGGGATCTGCTCGCCGCCGCGCCGAGCCTGTCCGACACCCCGTTGCGGGACCCGAAGCCACCGTCGTCCGACGTCCTGGTGTCGGTCCGCGATCTCGGCAAGACCTTCGGGGCCGTCCGCGCCGTGGACGGCGTCTCGTTCGACATCGCCCGCGGCCGGACGCTCGCGCTGGTCGGCGAATCTGGTTCGGGCAAGTCGACCACCGCGCGGATGATCCTGCGACTGGAGACGCCGACGGACGGCGTCGTCGAGTTCGACGGCGAGGACATCACCGCGCTGCGCGGCGAGGAGCTGCGACGGCTGAGGCGCCGGTTCCAGCTCGTGTACCAGAACCCGTACGCGTCGCTGAATCCGAAGTTCAGCATCGAGGACGTCATCTCCGAGCCGCTGCGGGCCTTCGGCGTCGGCACGAAGGCGGAACGCCGGGCACGGGCGGCGGAGCTGGTCGACCAGGTCGCCCTGCCGTCTTCGGTGCTGAAGCGCAAACCCGCCGAACTGTCCGGCGGGCAACGGCAACGCGCGGCGATCGCGCGGGCGCTCGCGCTGCGCCCGGAGCTGATCGTCGCCGACGAACCCGTGTCCGCGCTGGACGTCTCGGTACAGGCGCAGATCCTGCGGCTGCTCGCCGATCTCCAGGACGAGCTCGGTCTGACGTACCTGTTCATCTCGCACGATCTCGCCGTGGTCCGGCAGATCGCGGACACCGTCGGCGTGCTGCGCGGCGGCGAACTGGTCGAACTCGGCCCCGCCCGGGACGTCCTCGAACGGCCGTCCGCGGACTACACGCGGGAACTGCTCGCCGCCATCCCCGGCCGGAAACCCCTGGAGACACGATGAAGTTCGGGCTCTTCTCCCTGGTCGCCAACCATCCCGACCCCGAAACCGGGGCGACACCGACCCAGCATGAGCGCCTTCGCCGAGTCGTCGACGAAGCGATCTTCGCCGAAGAGCTCGGCTTCGACGCGTACGGCGTCGGCGAGCGGCACGGCGAGCCGTTTCTCTCCTCGGCGCCGCCGGTGATCCTGGCCGCGGTGGCCGAACGCACCCGGCGCGTCCGGCTGCTGACCACGCTGACCGTGATCAGCGTGCTCGACCCGGTGCGCGTCGCCGAGGACTACGCGACGCTCGACCAGCTTTCCGGCGGACGGCTGGAGCTCATGATCGGGAAGGGCAACGATCCCCGGCACTTCCCGCTGTTCGGCCTCGAAGAGGAGCGGCAGTGGGAGTACCAGGCGGAGAAGTTCGCCCTGCTGCGCAGGCTGTTCCAGGAGGAAGGAGTGACCTGGGATGGCGAGTTCCGCTCGCCGCTGACCGACGTCACGACCCAGCCGCGGCCGTTCCACGCGCGGCCGCGGATCTGGCACGGGAGCGCGTCGAGCACCGAGTCGACCGAGCTGGCGGCGAAGTTCGGCGATCCGCTGTTCACCGCGAACGGCTTCCACCCCAAGAAGAAGTACGCGGACCTGATCGACCACTACCGGCGGCGATGGGCGGAGTACGGCCACGACCCGGCGGACGCGCTCGTCGGTTCGGGCGCGGGCGGGCTGTATGTCGCCAAGACCTCGCAGGAGGCGCTGGACGGCTACCGGCCGTACTTCGAGGCGCTGATGAAGACGCCCGCGTATCAGCACAACAAGTCCGAGTTCACCACGTTGGAGGACAAGATCACCGGAGGTTCCGCGCTGGTCGGGAGCCCGGAGCAGGTGATCGACAAGATCGGCGACTACCACGCGTCGTTCGGGCACGAGGTGCAGGCGGTGTCGGTCGACGGGCTGACCTCCGGGGAAGCGCGGGACGTCCTGGAGCTCTTCGCCTCCGAGGTGGTCCCGATCGTGCGGAAGGAACTGCCCTCGCGGGTCTGGGAAAGCCAGCACTCGCGTGATTAGAGACGTAACTCGCGTGATTGAAGGCGTAACTCGCGTGATCAGACGCGGCACACCCGAGTTACGTCTCCAATCACGTGAGTTACGGCTCTGATCACGCGAGTTACGCCTCCGCGACCAGCTTCAGGATCTCCCGCGCGACGACGTCGTTCTGCCGGAACGGGAGCGCGTTCGTCCGCGGCCGGGTGAACGCCCCGGCCGACCGCGCCGACGTATGCGGTCCGAGCGCGAACCGGCGCGGATGCGGACGGCCCGCACCGTCGAGCATCCGGCCGTCGGAGACGCGGGTGTGGATCCGGCCGGCGAGCAGCCTGTCGCCGGTCACCGTGTCGACGACGGCCTCCTCACCGAGCGCGCCGCTGGCGTGCAACTGTCGCAAAAGGACATCGGACGCCCTGGTGACACTCGGCTCTGGCAGCCGTGCCTCGACGAGTGTGCGCGCCTCGGTCTCGCCGGGGAAGCTCGCGCCGGAAGCGACGAAGGTCCGGCGTTCCTCGTCGGCCGACACCCGTGTTTCGGCGCCAAGGAAGGAAACGAGACCGGCTTCCTGGAGCGCGAGCAGTTCTTCGAGCCGTCGTGGAGGCGGGCCGCTGGCGAAATAGGAGAAGAAGCCGAGGAACCAGCCGTCCAAATCGGACAGTTGAGAGACCGCGTCGAGCCGTCCCGTCTGCACCAGCGCGGGAAGCTGCCCCATCACGGACAACAGTGCCGTGAACGCGCCGAGATCCGCGCTGTACCCGGGGTCCGCCCGCCGGCTCAAGTCCGCCTCGACGTACTCGCGCAGCTCCTTGCCGTACTCCTCGGCGCTGCCGAACCGGGCTCCCGCCATCGGCCGGTCCAGGCGCTCCAGATCGAGCCGGTCGTCCACGCCCGGAACCGCGCGCGCCACCAGCTCGTCGAGCTCACCGGGTGCGGCGTCCGCGAAGGCATCGGCGAAGACGGCGAATTCCATCCGCACCCGCTCGGGATGAGCGGTGAACAACTCGCTGTAATAGGCCCACGCGATCTCCTTCGAGATCAGCGGCCAGACGTCGCGGCGGAAGTCGATCCGCCCGGGCACGGCGCACAGCTTTTCGATGGCGTAAGCGTCGAAGAACTTGGGCAGCTGCAACGGTTTCCCGCGCAACCGGTAGCCGATCTTCGCGTGGTACGGCACCCCGCGACGTGATCCGACGTGCAACACGGGCTCGGCCCCGGACGGGTGATACTTCAGCCCGCCGCACGCCTGCTCTTCGAACCGGCCACCGCGGCCTTCGGTCAGCAGCAGCATCAGGTCGACGAACGCGAGGCCGAATCCGCGCACCAGCACGGTTTCCCCCGGCTCGATCGCCGAGTAGTCGACGTCGGCGGTGTAACCGGCCGGATAGTAGGCGAGGTCGTGACGCGCGGCGAAATCCGCGAGTCCGGCCTCCCGTTCGGGCGGTTCGGCGTCGAGATGCCCGACGGTGAACAGAACGGCGTTCACCTCCAGGGGTTCCGCGCGGCCTTCCAGCCAGAGCGACTGCGGCTCGCCGTCTTCGAGCCGCACCGCGCGGGTCCGGTGCTCGACGACCTCGATTCCGGCGGGAAGTTCGGCGCGTACCTTGCGGTGAAACCACGCGAGGTACGCGCTCTGCAGCCGCCTCGTCGGGAAGTGATCTCTTTGCAGTGCTTCGAGTTCGGCGCTCAGACTGTCGTCCACCTCGGCGTCGAGTTCGCCCGAGCGGACCAGCCGCGCCCACTCGATCAGTGACGGGCCCGGCCTGACCGGGCCGTCGATCCGCACGGTGTCGTCGGTGAACACCGTGACGTCCTCGGGCATGGAGTTCATCCGCAGCAACGGAGACTGTTCGTACCGCCAGACCCGCCCCGCCCCGGCGGGGAAGGGATCGACGAGATGCACCACCAGCCGTCGTCCGCCGAGCAGTTCGGCGGCGTTGGCGCCGAGCCGTTCGAGCACGCCCACCCCACGTGGACCGGCGCCGACCACCGCGAGCACGTAGGGAAGGTCTGCGGTACCCACGAAGCCGAAGCTACGCCGGGATTCCGGGCGGTGTGCGGGTTCTCAAGGAGCGGAACCCGTTGCCACGGCGGAGAACCGGCGCGTACTCGTCGAGCAGGGGGACACGGACGAGAGGAACGTGCGATGCCGGTCGAATTCCTGGGTATCGGAGGCACCAACGACGGTTCGGAGACCCATCCGCGGTCGGGCGGCGTCTTCGACAAGGACTACACGCTGCGCCTCGCCCGGGCGCACGAGGACTTCGGCTGGGACCGGGTGTTGTTCGCGTACGGCTCCAGCGGGCCGGATCCGGCGCAGGCGGCCGCGTACGTCGCGTCGAAGCTCGACAAGCTCCAGATCCTGCTGGCGCACCGGCCGAACGTCTCGTACCCGACCTTCGCGGCGAAAACGTTCGCCACGCTGGACCAGCTTTCCGGCGGAAGGCTCACGGTGCACTTCATCACCGGCGGCAGCGACCACGAACAGCAGCGCGAAGGCGACTACCTCACCAAGGACGAGCGCTACTCACGCACGCGCGAGTACATCCAGATCGTGAAGCGGGCCTGGACGTCCGAAGAGCCCTTCGACCACGAAGGCGAGCACTACCGCTTCGCCGACTTCGTCCTCGACGTCCGTCCGGTGCAGCAGCCGCGCCCGGGAGTCTCGTTCGGCGGCTCGTCTCCGGCGGCGTACGCGGCGGGCGGGGCCGAAGCGGACATCTTCTGCCTGTGGGGCGAGCCCCTCGCGCAGACGGCCGAGCAGATCGAGTCCGTCAAGGCCGCGGCGAAGGCCGCCGGGCGGACGGACGTGCCGCGGATCCAGGTGGCCTTCCGCCCGATCATCGCGCCGACCGAGGAACTCGCCTGGGAGAAGGCCTACCGCACGGTCGACGCCATCAAGAAGCGGACGAGCGGGGGCAAGCAGCTGACCCGGCGGCATTCGCTCACGAACCCGGAGAACACCGGCTCGCAGCGGCTCCTCGCGGTCGCCGCCGAAGGGGAACGATTCGACCGGGCACTGTGGACCCCGACGGCGGCCGCGACCGGCGGCGCCGGGAACTCCAACGCGCTGGTCGGCACGCCCGAAACCGTCGCGCAGGCCTTGCTCGACTACTACGACCTCGGCGTCGACATCCTCTCCGCGCGCGGCTACGACATGCTGGGCGACACGATCGACTTCGGCCGCCACGTCATCCCGATCGTGCGCGAAGAGGTCGCCAAACGGGACGCGGCTTCGGCCCGCGAAGTGCTCGCGGTCGACGGCTGAGCCGTCACTCCACCGAATGGCGTATCGGTCAGCCATTCAGCGGACCGCGTCGATGCCGCCCGATGGACCTCACGGTCGCGGAGCGGAGTCGAAAGGCGTTCGCGCTCCCTGCGAACACAGGCGCCCCGGAGGACGCGCGGCGCGTCGCATCCCCGGGCCGGGTGACGCGTCGCTGCGCGGATTTTCCTGGCGAAAACCCCAAAAACACCGAAAGCCGCAGGTCCGAGCCGAGGGACCGGCCAGCGGGACATCTTCGCGACCGGTCGTTCATCCACGAAAAAGATCTCCAACTCCAGAAACCCGGCGAAAGAACCTAGCCAATCACCAACAGTCAGGAGACACTTACGTGAACGAATGACGCTTCGTGACGAGCTCGTGACCGCGTTACTCTCGGTCACGAGTTTGTCGCGTAATAAGGACCCTATTGGGGGCAGCATGGCTTCGGCCGGACGGGTCACTTACCGAGAGGTGTTCGGTGTAGCCGAGTTCCGTTCGCTCTGGTTCGCCGAGCTGTTCTCGATCTTCGGTGATCAACTCGCCAGGGTCGCCCTCTCCGTCCTCGTCTTCACCGAAACCCGCTCCGCGACCCTGACCGGTCTCACCTACGCGCTGACTTACGCCCCGTCGCTGCTCGGCGGCATCTTCCTCACCGGCTTCGCGGACCGGTTCCCCCGGCGGACCGTGATGGTGGTCGTCGACCTGTTACGGGCACTGCTGATCGCGCTGGTCGCGATCCCGGTGATGCCGTTCTGGGTGCTGTGCGTCCTCGTCGGCGCGGTCTCGCTGCTGAATCCGCCGTTCAAGGCGGCCCAGCTGGCCCTGCTGCCGCAGATCCTCGAAGGCGACCGGTTCGTCGTCGGCATGGCGATCCGCAGCATGACCGTCCAATCGGCGCAGCTGGCCGGATTCGCCGGCGGCGGTCTCCTGCTGACCGCGCTGGAACCCCATATCGCCCTCGCGCTGGACGCCGTCACCTTCGTGATCTCGGCGCTGTTCGTCCGGTTCGGGCTGAAGTCGCGGCCTGCCGCGGCGACCGGCGAGAAACGCAAGTCGTTCTTCGCGTCGATCGGCTCTGGCGGGAAGATCGTCTTCGCCAGCTCAGGGCTGCGCTCGCTGCTGCTGTTCACCTGGCTGATGGGCCTGCTGCCGGTCTACGAGGGCATCGCGGCGCCGTACGTCGCCTCGTCGGGCGGCGGCCCCGAGGTCATCGGCCTGCTGCTGGCCGCCGACCCGATCGGCAGCGTGATCGGCGCGTTCATCTATTCGCGCTGGGTGCCTGCACACGTCAGACCGAAACTGATCGGGCCGCTTTCCGCGCTGACGGCGATCCCGCTGCTGCTGTGCTTCCTGCAGCCGGGGCCGTGGGCGTCGATCGCGCTGTTCGTGCTCTGCGGAGGCTTCGGCACGGTGGCACTGATGCAGGCGACCGCGTCGCTGACGCTGGCCGTGCCGGACGAGAGCCGGGCACAGGTGATGGGGCTGTCGAACACCGGACTGACCACGACGATGGGCGTGAGTCCCCTGATCGGCGGCATCCTGGCGGACCAGGTCGGCCCTCAGTCGACCGTCGGCGTCTTCGGGCTTGCGGGATTGGTGCTGACCATCCCGCTCGCGTTGAGCTGGTTCCGGACCCTCAGCCGCGACCCGGAACGGTGGCAGGAAAAAGACGCCGCGCGCGCAGAACATTGAGGTGTTCCACGCGCCGGCCCGATCGCGCGGACGTCTGGCGCGCGCCCCAGTTCACTGATCCCTACCGGCCATCGCTGGCACCTTTCCCTCGACCTCTCAGAGAAAAGTACACACCTAGGGAGCTTGTCGACAGCCCGCAAGTCGGTAGAAGCTGTCCGTAAGTAGGGGGTTTCGGAGAATGACGCAAGAGTCAGGGGGAAAGATGATCACATCGGAGGAACGTGCTGGACATCGTTCGGCTCTCACGGTAGGCGCGTGGGAGCTGTGGAAGCGGCCTAAGCATTGGATCGCCTACACCGGGCTGTCCGTCGCGACGATGCTGGCACTGACGGGGGTCTTCGCCGCATCCATCGCCATCACGTCTTCGCAGGTCCTGCTGTGTTTCCTGCTCGCCGGGCTCGCCATCGCGCACACCGAGGCGACCCGCCGGATCGAGCGCCAGCGCCGCAGCATGAGCGTCACCCCGCATATCAACATGACCTCGGTCTGGGTCCTGCCCGGCGCGATTCTACTTCCGCCGCAGTTGACCGCGCTTCTCGTGACCGTGATCTATCTTCACCTCGGATACCGCAGCTGGGCAGGCCTTCACACGGTCAATCCCCACCGAACTGTGGCGAACGCCACATCCATGACGCTGACCGCGTTCGCCGCCTGGGCGGCCGTCCAGGTCGTCGGCGCGGACACGGCGTCGGTCACGGCGATCTGCGCCGCGAGCCTCGTCTTCTTCCTGATGAACGCCGTCTTCACCGGCACCGGCCTGTACTTCGCGGCGCCCAAGAAGGCGACCGTCCAGACGCTCCTCGGCTCCTGGGACGACAACATCCTCGAAGCCTCGACGGTCTGCATCGGCGCGCTCGTGCTCGCCGTCCTGCCGCATCAGCCGGTGCTGGTGCTGCTCGTCTTCCTGCCGCTGTACCTGCTGCAGCGCTCGGTGCTGATCAAGCAGCTGGAAGAGCTCGCGACCACCGACCAGAAGACCCAGCTGCTCAACGCCACGACCTGGCAGCAGGGCGCCGTCCGCGAGGTCGCCCGCGCCGAGCGCGAGAACGGCCAGTTCGGCGCGCTGATGATCGACCTCGACCACTTCAAGAGCATCAACGACACGTACGGCCACCTCGCGGGCGACGACGTGCTCAAGGGCGTCGCGGCACTGGTGAAGGCCGAAACGCGGACGCAGGACCTCGCCGGGCGGTTCGGCGGCGAGGAGTTCGTCGTGCTGCTGACCTCGTCGTCGAAGCACGAGTCCGTCGCGGTCGCCGAGCGCATCCGGCAGCGGATCAGCGAGATGGTCATCAGGACCCAGGACAACGAGGGCAACCCCGTGGTCATCGAACAGCGGACGGCGTCGGTCGGCGTCGCGACGTACCCGCTGGACGGCCGGACCATCGACGAGGTCATGGCCTCGGCCGACGCGTCGGTCTACGCGGCGAAACGTAACGGCCGCAACCGCGTCGTCTCGTCACCGGACCTGGCTTCGGTCACCGAAGAAGCGCTGGAGCCCGTCGCCGCTTAGCGCAGTCTTTCCATCACGTCGGCGGCCGCGGTCCGAAGCCGGACGACGCCGCCGACGGTGAATTCGGTGAGCAGGTCGATGAGCGCGTCCGCGTCGGGCGGCTCACCGTCCCAGCTCGCCTGGACGAGCGCCTCGGTCATCGCGAAGAACAGCGTGACCAGGGCCTTGTCCGCGCGGCCTGAGTCGACGCCGTGGCGTGCCCAGCGCTGACGGCTGGCCTCGGTGTAGACGCCCGCGAGCCTTTCGCGAAGGCGGGTGAGGGCCGGGTCGCCCATGCGCTCCGCCTCGCGCAGGACCGGGAAGGCGTCGGGATTCGCCGCGACGAAGGCGAACATGTTGGCGTAGTTGGCGCGCGCCCAGGACCGCAGCTCGGGCTGCGAGAGATCGAGGGCGGGCGCGCCGATCGCCTCGAAGGCCCGTTCCTCGATATCCGCGACGACCTGCGTGAACAACGTCGTGCGATCACCGAACTGCTCGTAGACGGCCTGCCGGGACACCCCCGCGCGCCGGGCGATCTGCTCGATCGTCGCGGCCTGCGCGCCGTGCACCGCGAAGACGCCGGCGGCCGAACTCAGCACCCGCGCGCGTTGCTCGCCGATCGGGAGTTTTCGGGGTCTCCCTCGCGGCGCCGGGCTTGACATTGTGCGCCACCTCACTGACTCTCTTTTTCGACACGTCTGTCGAAAATGTTTGTGCTCAACGAGGAGCAAGCATGCGTCCAGGATCCCGGCTCGGTGTTTCCGCCGCCGTCTCAGCGGCCACCATCGCGGCCCTGCTGACCTTCGGGGCACCCCAGGCCACGGCCGCCCCGTCCTTCTACGATCCCCCGTCGCCACTGCCCGCGGGTGCTCCCGGCGACATCATCCGGCACGAACCGTCCACCTTCTACGTCGATCCCGTGAAACTCATCAAGGCCGACGCCGACGTGCGGCGGATCATGTACCGCAGCACCGACACCCACGGCAAGGCCAACGCCGTGACCGGCACCGTCCTCACCCCGAAGAAGGCGTGGACCGGCGCGGGCGAACGGCCGGTCATCGGCTACGCGGCCGGGACGCAGGGTGTCGGCGACCAGTGCGCGCCGTCGAAAGCCCTCGCGGCGGGCATGGAGTACGAAGGGCCCTTCATCGCCGGGCTGCTGCTTCGCGGCTACGGCGTCGTCGTCACCGACTACGAGGGCCTCGGCACCCCGGGCGTCCACACGTACGTCAACCGCGTCGCCGAGGGCAACGCCGTCCTCGACTCGATCCGCGCGGCGCAGCGCCTGCCCGAAGCGAACCTGCCGGACAACGGCCCGGTCGCGACCGCGGGCTACTCGCAAGGCGGCGGGGCGTCGGCGTCGGCCGCCGAACTCCAGCCGTCGTACGCGCCCGAGCTCAAGCTGAAGGGCTCGTACGCGGGCGCCGTCCCGGCCGATCTGGCCGAGGTCGGCAAGAACATCGACGGGCACTACGCCTTCGGGTTCCTCGGATTCACGCTGGTCAGCATGGACGCGGCGTACCCGGAGCTGAACATCCCGTCCCTGCTGAACGCGAAGGGCGTCGAAGCGTTCGAGAAGGTCAAGCAGGAGTGCACCGGGGACGCGATCTTCGGACACGCCTTCACGCAGTCGAAGGACCTGACGAAGGACGGCAGGCCGCTGACCGCGTACCTCGGCGAAGAGCCGTACAAGACGCGCGTCGGCGAGCAGCTCATCGGAGCGCGGAAGCCGGGCGCGCCGACGCTGGTCGTCCACAGTGCGCTCGACGACATCGTCCCCTACGCGCAGGGGCGGACCATGGCGCGCTCGTGGTGTGCGAAGGGCGCGAAGGTGCAGTTCTCGACTTCGCTGGTTCCGACGCACGTCGGCGGGGCGATCCGGGCTTTCCCGGAGGCTTTCGCTTGGCTTGAGGGACGCTTCGCGGGGCTGCCGGCCTTCGGGAACTGCGGGCTGTTCTAGGGCTCGTGAGTGGTAAGGACGGTTCTAGCCAAGGGTGTCTTGGATACCTACTGGCTTCCGGCCGCCGTTGACCCCGGGCGCGGTCTGTGGGGGTCTGGAGCCGGTGTCGCGAAAGCCACTTTCGGGACACCAGACGTCTCGAAAGTGGCTTTCGCGACATGGTCACCAGGACGATGCCCGGCTACAGCCAACGTTGCGAAAGCCACTTTCGCAACGTTGAAGGTTGCGAAAGTGGCTTTCGCAACCCCCGGCCAAGCCCAGCACCCGGCAGAAACCGCACTACCGAGTGGGTTCTAGCTCGTGAGTGGTAAGGACGGTTCCAGCCGTCCTTACCACTCACGAGGTCACTTGAGGCCGGTGGCTTCCGCGGCGGCGGGGTCCGAGTCGGCGAGGAAGGTCTTGCAGCGGTCGTACTCCTCGGTCTCGCCGATCTTGCCGGCGGCCTTGCCGAGGACGGCGAGGGAACGCAGGAAACCCTGGTTCGGGCGGTGCGACCACGGCACCGGACCGTGTCCCTTCCAGCCCGCGCGGCGAAGCTGGTCGAGGCCGCGGTGGTAACCGGTGCGGGCGTACGCGTACGCGGCGACGGTCTCGCCGGCTTCGAGCGCCTTCTCGGCGAGGGCGGCCCACGCCTCGCTGTAGTCGGGGTGCTCGGCGGCGACGGCGGCCGGATCGGTCCCGGCGTCCAGCGCCGCCTGCGCGGCGGTGTGCTCGGGGAGATGCGTCGGCTGGGGGCCGAGGAGGTTCGTCATACGGGCCATTGTGCCGACCGCGTGTGACTAGAAGAACAGGCTCCCGAGAATGCCCCCACCGGCGAGCACCAGAGCGGCGACGAGGACCGCCGCGACGAGTCGTTTCGGCATCATGGCGGCACACCTTGCCCTGCTTCGCACGCCGACCGCAAATCCGCCACCCCTACGGGTGAACCCCGATTTTCGACCCCGAATGCCCGTCCCGTGATCTGGAGCAGGGAGGATGGCCCGCATGACAAAGGCGACAGAAGTGACCGGGGACCTTTCGCCGGGTGTCATCCCCCGCAGCCCGATCGCGAAGACGCGGCTGTTCTTCAAGCTCCACTGGCACCGCGGCGCGCCGGGACAGGCGACGCCGGACTGGGTCCTGAACTTCTGCTACTCGATGTGGCTGGCGGCGTTCGCCTTCAAACTGGTGGGCTCGTCGTGGGACATGTCGTGGCATTTCATGTGGCTTCGCGACGACCTCGCCCCGCCGCACCTGATCAACACCGTCGGCACGGTGATCATCATGGTGCTGGTGGCGATCCACAGCTACACCGGGATGGGCGCCGACCGGCGGTCCCTGCGGCTGATGCAGGCCGGGCTCGTGGTGTTCCTCATCGCGGCGCCGCTGGACGTCATCAACCACCGCGTCAACGGTCTCGACCTGACCGCGTGGAGCCCGTCGCACATGATGCTCTACATCGGAACGGGCATCATGCAGGCAGGCGTGATCATGGGCTGGCTGAAGTACGCCAAGCCCGGCCGCCTGCGCACCGGGGTCCTGATCGGACTGTGGGCGTTCTTCCTGGAGAACACGTTCTTCCCGAACGGTCAGCAGGAGTACGGCATCCTCGGCCTGCGCGCCTGGGAGCGCGGCGCGCCCGAGGCCGAGCCCGAGCTGCTGAACTTCGCCGCCGGCCAGATCGGGCATCCGGTCGACCGGGTGGCCGTCGAGTACTTCACGATGCCGATCGACGACTGGGTCTACCCGCTGTGGGGTATCGGCGTGATGGCGCTGATCTTCGCGCTGGCGCGGCACACCACCGGCTTCCGCTGGGCCGGGACGACGGTCGCCGCCGCCTACCTCGCGTACCGGCTGGTGATGTGGCCGCTGCTGCTCGGGATGGGGTTCCCGATCTCGACCGTGCCGTTCTACCTGCTGGCCGTCGGCCTCGCCGTCGACCTGGCGTTCCGCATCGGCCGGGGTCATCCGCTGCTGACGGCGGGCGCGGGCGCGCTGCTGGTGACGGCGTTCGGCTACGGGATGCTGTGGGTGCAGTCGCAGTTCCGGCCGTGGATCCTCGGTGACGCGCGGACGGAGTCGGCGCCGCCGGTGGCCTACTGGACGGCCGCGGTCTGCCTGGTCGGTGTCGGCGTGCTGTGGGCCGCCGCCGGTCCGGGGACGCGGGCGATGAACTCGCTGCTGGAGAAGCGCCGCGAGAAGACGACGCTTCCGGCCCCCTGAGGCTCAATCCTGATCCTGCCCGGCCTGCCACAACGAAGCGAGCGGGAGCGCCATCAGCCGATCACCGAAGCTGATGGCGCCCTGGCTTCCTGTGTGCAAGACGATGCCCTGCGTGAACTGATCACCGAGAAGGTCTCTTAGCTGGGCGAGGCCGCGGAAGTCCGCCGCGGTCGCCATAGCTCCTCGATAGGTCGGTTCGTGTACATCTCACAGTATCCTCGACCGACATTTCACGACCGGGTGAACCGACATTCCACAGTGCTAGTGACCGACATTTTGCTGATCTTGAAACCACTGGCCGGGACTCCCGCTCCGAGTACGTGAAGGCCCCCTTCACTGCGTCTAGCGCAGTGAAGGGGGCCTTCACGTACTTCCGCATTTAGCGGACTAAATGCGTACTGGTCAGAGCTTCTTGCCCGCCGAGCCCAGCGACTGAGCGGCCTCGACGACGCGCGCGGCCATGCCTGCCTCGGCGGCCTTCAGGTAGCTACGCGGGTCGTAGACCTTCTTGTTGCCGACCTCGCCGTCGATCTTCAGGACGCCGTCGTAGTTCTTGAAGAAGTGGTCCGCGATGGGCCGGGTGAAGGCGTACTGCGTGTCGGTGTCGACGTTCATCTTCACGACGCCGTACGACACCGCCTCGCGGATCTCCTCCGGCAGCGAGCCGGAACCGCCGTGGAACACCAGCTCGAACGGCTTCGAACCGGCCGCGAGGCCGAGCTTCTTCGCCGCCGCCTCCTGGCCGCCCTTGAGCACGTCCGGGCGCAGCTTCACGTTGCCGGGCTTGTAGACGCCGTGCACGTTGCCGAAGGTCGCGGCCAGCAGGTAGCGGCCGTTCTCGCCGGAGCCGAGCGCGTCGATCGTCTTCAGGAAGTCGCCCTCGGCGGTGTACAGCTTCTCGTTGATCTCGGCTTCGACGCCGTCTTCCTCGCCGCCGACGACGCCGATCTCGACCTCGAGGATGATGTTCGCGGCCGCGGCCTTGGCGAGCAGCTCCTGCGCGATCTCGAGGTTCTCGTCGAGGTCGATCGCGGAGCCGTCCCACATGTGGCTCTGGAACAGCGGATTCTGGCCGTTCTTGACCCGCTCCGCGGAGATCTCGATCAGCGGACGGACGAAGCCGTCGAGCTTGTCCTTCGGGCAGTGGTCGGTGTGCAGCGCGACGTTGACGTCGTACTTGGCGGCGACGACCTGGGCGAACTCGGCGAGCGCGACCGAACCGGTCACCATGTCCTTGACCTTCTGGCCGGACGCGAACTCGGCGCCGCCGGTGGAGAACTGGATGATCCCGTCGCTCTCCGCCTCGGCGAACCCGCGGATGGCGGCGTTCAGGGTCTCCGACGAGGTCACGTTGATGGCCGGGTAGGCGAATTCGTTCGCCTTCGCCCGGTCGAGCATCTCCGCGTAGACCTCGGGGGTGGCGATGGGCATCGTTTACTCCTCCTCGAAGCAGGCTGGTGCACCTCTCGGCCGCATCGTACGAGGTCGGCCGGGAGGTGCCTACAGCCGTCGCGTCAGAGGAGGACCGCGGCGAGCGCCCGGTAGACCGGCAGGGGGTCTTGGTTCAGTACCTGGATGTTGACGTGGTCCGCCCCGGCTTCGATATGTGCGGTGACGCCGCGGGCGACCGTCTCGGCGTCGCCGTGCACGGCCAGCGCGTCGACCAGCTTGTCGCTGCCCTCGCCCGCCAGGTCCTCGTCGGTGAAACCGAGTTTCCGCAGGGAGTTCGTGTAGTTGACGAGACCGAGGTAGAACTTGACGGTGCCCCGCCCGATCTCGCGGGCCTTCGCCGGGTCGGTCTCGAGGACGACCTTCTGTTCGGGCGCGAGCAGCGGCCCCTCCCCGAGGATTTCGCGCGCCTGGCGCGTGTGCTCGGGCGTCATCAGGTACGGGTGGGCGCCCGCCGTGCGGTCCCCTGCGAGTTTGATCACCTTCGGGCCGAGCGCGGCGAGCGCGCGGCCTTCGACGGGCACTCCGGCGGCGTCGAGAGCGTCGAGGTACTCGACCAGCGCCGCGTACGGCTTCTTGAACTCCGCGGTGTGCTCGCGGTGCCCGGCGCCGATGCCGAGCAGGAAGCGGCCCGGGTGCTTCGCCTCGATGCGCTTGTACGACTCGGCGACCGTGGCCGCGTCGTCCTTCCAGATGTTGACGATGCCGGTGGCGACCTTGATCGTCTTCGTCGCGTCGAGCAGCTCCTCCGCCTTCACGAGGTCGCCGTCCGGTGAGCCACCGAGCCAGATCGCGCCGTAGCCGAGCTCCTCCAGCTCACGGGCGATCTCCGGGGTGAAGACGGATTCGTGCTGCCAGATGCCGATCCTGCCGAGTTCGATTCCCATGGACCGAGGTAACGCCGCGAAGGGGCGATGTCTTCCCTTAAGTTCGGGGTATGGCGAAACTCGGGAACACCGACCTCGACGTACGTGGGATCAACCTCGGCGGGAACGTCTTCGGCTGGACCGCGGACCAGGAGCAGTCCTTCGCCGTCCTCGACGCCTACACGGCGGCGGGCGGCAACTTCATCGACACGGCCGACCTCTATTCGGCAGGCGGTTCCGAGACGATCATCGGCGAGTGGCTGAGCAGACGCGGCCGCCGCGACGACGTCGTCATCGCGACCAAGACCGGTATGTGGGAGGAGCGGAAAGGCCTGTCGGCGGCGAACATCGCGGCGGCGGCCGAAGACTCGCTCCGGCGGCTCGGGACCGACCACATCGACCTCTACTACGCGCACATCGACGATCCGGACACCCCGATCGAGGAGACGCTGCGGGCCTTCGACGCGCTCGTGCGCGCGGGCAAGGTCCGCTACGTCGCGGCGTCGAACTACTCGGCGGAACGACTCACCGAGGCACTGTCCATTTCGGACCGTGAGGGACTGGCGAAGTTCGTCGCACTGCAGCCGCACTACAACCTCGTCGAGCGAGACTACGAGCAAGACCTGGCTCCGACGGTCGCCCGCGAAGGCCTGACCGTCCTGCCGTATTTCTCGCTGGCCAAGGGATTCCTGGCCGGGAAGTACCGGTCGAAGGACGAACTCGGCGACAGCCCGCGCGCCGCTCGCGCATCGTCCTATTTGGACGAACGCGGCGAGCGGGTGCTCGCGGCGCTCGACGAGGTCGCGGCCTCCCGCGGCGTCCCGGTCGCGGCCGTTTCCCTCGCCTGGCTGTTCGCGCAGCCGACCGTCACCGCGCCCATCGCGAGCGCCCGCTCGGTCGAGCAGCTGAACGACCTCCTGCCCGCCGCCGACCTCTCGCTCACCTCCAAGGAGGTCGACGCCCTCAGCGCCGCCTCGCGCTGACCACCTCCCGCATTCAGTCCTCTCGATGCGGTAGTTGGCACCACGAACTACCGCATCGAGAGGACGAAACGCGGACTTACTTGCGGGTAGCTTACTCCGGGTAGGTTGGGGTACCGTCCGAAAGCCTTAGGGCTCGGACGAGGAGGCAACGTGGCCAAGAACAGCGTGAACGGCAAGGTCGTCCTGATCACCGGCGCCGCGAGGGGCATCGGCGCGGGGCTCGCCGAGCGCCTGGCCGCGCAGGGCGCGAAGGTCGCCTTGGTCGGCATCGAAGCCAAGGAACAGCAGGCCGTCGCCGACAAGATCGGCCCCAGCGCGCACGCCTGGGAAGCCGACGTCACCAGCTGGGACGACCTCGAGCGGGCGACCGCGGGCGTCGTCGAGCACTTCGGCGGGATCGACATCGTCATCGCGAACGCCGGCATCGCGACCTCCGGTTTCGTCCGGTCGGTGGATCCGGCCGCCTTCGAGAAGGTCATCGAGGTCGACCTTCTCGGCGTCTGGCGCACCTTCCGCGTCACCCTTCCGCATGTCATCGACCGCAAGGGCTACCTGCTCGCGATCTCCTCGCTGGCCGCGATCACGCACGCGCCGGGCATGGCGAACTACGCCGCCGCGAAGGCTGGCGTCGAGGCGTTCTGCAACAGCTTCCGCGCCGAAGTCGCCCACCTCGGCGTGAAGGTCGGCGTCGCGCACCCGACCTGGATCCGCACCGACCTCGTCGAGAGCGCCGACCAGCACCCCGTCTTCGGCAAGCTCCGCGCCGGCATGCCCGGCCTGCTCGGCAAGACCTACCCGCTGTCGGTCGCGCTCGACCACCTGCAGGCCGGGGTCAACAAACGCGCCCGTACCGTGCACGTCCCCCGCTGGGTCGGCGGCTTGAAGCTGATCCGCGCGTTCCTGCCGCCGATCATCGAGATCGGCGCGAAGGGCCGGATCAAGAAGGCCGACGCCGCCGCACTCGTGGACATCGAGCAGCGCGGCGCGTACGAATCTTCAATAACCGGTCAGGCAGGCCGGGCCGCCACGAAAAAGGGGTAACCGTATGTCCCGTCGCGACCAGATCCGCATGTCACCTGACGAACTCGCCGCCTACCTCGACGAGCAGAAGGTCATCAACGTCGCGACGATCGGCCCGAACGGCCGCCCGCATCTGGCGCCCCTCTGGTACTACCCGCACGAGTCCGGCGTCGCGACCTGGACTTATGGCACATCCCAGAAGGCGAAGAACCTGGATCGCGACCCCCGCGCGACCGTGCTCATCGAGGACGGCGAGAGCTATGACAAGTTGCGCGGGGTCTCCCTCGAAGCCGACGTCGAGATCGTCACCGACACGGCCGCGGTCACCGAGATGGGGATCAGCCTCATGCAGCGGTACGCGGGCGCGAAGCCCGGAGACCCCGTGCCCGACGAGCTGTCGGGGTTCATCGGCAAGCAGGCCCCGAAGCGGATCGGGCTGATCTTCCGGCCGACCAAGATCGTGAGCTGGGATCACACGAAGCTCGGCGGCGCATACTGACGGGTAGGTAGTACTAGCAAGTAACTGTTACTTGAGGTAACGTCATCTGGGCACGAACGCCTCGAAGTGGAGGATTGCCAGATGACCGAGCGATTCAAGGTCGTGATCGTGGGCACCGGGTTCTCCGGGCTCGGCCAGGCCATCCAGCTCGAAAAGGCCGGGATCTCGGACTACGTGATCCTGGAGAAGGCGGACGAAGTCGGCGGTACGTGGCGCGACAACTCGTACCCCGGCTGCGCCTGCGACGTGCAGTCCCACATGTACTCGTTCTCGTACGAGCAGAACCCGGACTGGTCGCGGTCGTTCTCGCCCGCTCCCGAGATCTTCCAGTACCTCAAGGACGTCACCGACAAGTACCGGCTGCGGCGCAAGATCCGCTTCGGCGTCGAACTCACCGGCGCGACCTGGGACGAGACCGAGCGCCGCTGGCACGTGCACACCAAATCGGGTGAGTTCGAGGCTCAGTTCCTGGTCTCGGGCGTCGGCGGCCTGCACATCCCGCAGGTGCCCCAGCTGCCCGGCATCGAGAAGTTCAAGGGCCAGACCTGGCATTCCGCGCAGTGGAACCACGAGTACGACCTGCGCGGCAAGAAGGTCGCCGTGGTCGGCACCGGCGCCAGCGCGATCCAGTTCGTCCCGAAGATCGCCCCCGACGTCGACGAGCTGACGCTGTTCCAGCGCACGCCGCCGTGGATCATGCCGAAACCGGACCACGCCATGCCGGGCTGGGCCAAGACCGCGTTCCGCCGGATTCCCGGCGTGCAACGGCTTTACCGCAACGCGTTGTACTGGTTCCTCGAAGTGCGCGCCGTCGGCTTCAACGGCCATCCCGCGATCATGAAGGCCGGCGAGGTGATCGCGAAACGCCACATCGGCAAGGCCATCAAGGATCCGAAGCTGCGCAAGAAGGTCACCCCGGACTACACCATGGGCTGCAAGCGGGTGCTGATCTCCAACGACTACTACCCGGCGATCAACCGGTCCAATGTGGACGTCAACACCGAAGGTGTGCGGGAAGTCAAGGCGCACAGTGTCGTCGACGGGAACGGTGTCGAGCACGAGGTCGACGCGATCATCTACGGCACCGGGTTCAAGGTCACGGATGCCTTGGAATACCTGGACATCACCGGGGTCGACGGCCGCGACCTCGCCAAGGAATGGGCGACCGAGGGGATGCACACGCACAAGGGCATAACCGTCTCCGGCTTCCCCAACCTGTTCTTCCTGCTCGGCCCGAACACCGCGCTGGGCCACAACTCCGTCGTCTTCATGATCGAGTCGCAGGCGCGGTACGTCGTCGACGCGATCAAGCTCGCCGATTCCCGCGGCGCCGCCGCGCTCGACGTCCGCGCCGGTGTGCAGGAGAAGTTCCAGCGCGAGATCCAGGACAAACTCGTCAAGGGCGTGTGGACCCAGGGCGGCTGCAAGAGCTGGTACCTCGACGCGAAGGGCGTCAACCGGACGATCTGGCCGGGCTTCACCTGGCGCTACTGGCTCGAAACCCGCAAGGTCGACCCGAGCGACTACGAACTCAGCGGGAGGTCTTCGTGACGGACCACGAGCAGATCGTCCTGCACGCTCGCGACGTCGAATTCGACTGGGCGTCGCTGCCGATGCACTGGATCCCCGGCGAACCGCAGGCGACGCACACGATCAACGTGCTGCATCTGGCGCTGCCGGAGGGCGAGCGCTGGTTCGTCGAGGTGTTCAAGCAGGCCGTGCCGCTGATCCGCGACGAGCGGCTCAAGGAGGACGTCCTCGGCTTCATCGGCCAGGAGGCCATGCACGCCGAGGCGCACGACGGCGCCGCGGCACACCTCGAAGCGGCGGGCGTCCACGTGCGCCCGTACATCGCGCAGATGGAGTGGATGTTCCGCCGCCTGCTCGGCGACCGCGACCTTTCCGCCGAACGGCGCGAGGAATGGCTGATCGAACGGCTCGCCATCGTCGCCGCCATCGAGCACTACACCGCGTTCCTCGGCCAGTGGATCCTCGACGCCGAAGCGCTCGACAAGGCCGGCGCCGACCCGACGATGCTGGATCTCCTGCGCTGGCACGGCGCCGAAGAGGTCGAGCACCGCTCTGTCGCCTTCGATCTGTTCATGCATCTCGACGGCCGCTACACCCGGCGCGTGCGCAGCATGCTCGTGGTGACGCCGGTGCTCGCCTGGGTTTTCTTGCGGGGCACCAGGTTCCTCATGAAGAACGATCCGACGCGGCCGGGCAAGACGAGTTTCCGGACCTATCTGCGCGTGGCGAAGCTCGGGCTCCTGCCTTCGGGCAAGCAGCTGCGGCGCGAGATCCGGCCGTACTTCCGGAAGTCCTACCACCCCACCGAAACCGGCAACACCGATCAGGCCGTCGCGTACCTCGCGAGCTCCCCGGCCGCTTTGGCCGCCGACGAACCACGATGAAGACACCGCCGCGGCCCCTGCGGCTCGACGGCAGCGGGCGGACCGACCGCGCGATGGCTTCGCTGACCGGCGTCGTCGCGCTGTACCGCAGGCTCAGCGGGATGAGCGGCCGCCGCCGGCCGCCGGTGGCCGTCGTCGACCGTGACCTCCCGCTGGTCGTCGACGATGTCCGTCGCGAAGCCGACGGCGTCGCCGTCCTGCGGCTGGTGCACGAACGCGGCGAAGCGCTGCCGCGATGGCGGCCCGGCGCGCACATCGACCTGTCGCCCCGGCCAGGGCTGGTCCGTCAGTACTCCCTGTGCGGCGATCCGGACGACCGCTCGGCCTACCGCGTCGGTGTCCGTCTGCTCGGCGAGGGATCGACGGCGGTGCACGCGTTGAAGAAGGGTGCCCGGATCACGGGACGCGGCCCGCGCAACGCGTTCCCGTTCGTCGCGAGTCCGGCGTATCTGTTCATCGCGGGCGGTATCGGGATCACGCCGATCCTGCCGATGGTGCGGCAGGCCGCCGCGGCGGGCGCGGACTGGCGGCTGGTCTACACCGGCCGCGACGAGGCCTCTATGCCATTCCTGGAGGAATTGTCCGGATTCTCCGACCGCGTCTGGATTCGCCCGGACACGGACTACGGAATCCCCGCCTCCGGCGCGGAACTCCTCGAAGGGGCCCCGGAAGGCGCGCCGATCTATTGCTGCGGCCCGGTTCCGATGATCGTCGGTGTCCGGACCGACGCCGCGCTGCGGAGTTCGGGGCCGGTGTTCTTCGAACGGTTCACGACGCCGCCGATCGTCGGCGGCAAGCCGTTCCGTGTCGAACTGGCCCGCAGCGGCAGGGTTTTGGACGTGCCCGCCGACCGGTCGGCGCTCGACGTCCTGCGCGAAACCGTGCCCGGTATCGCGTATTCGTGCCGTCAGGGGTTCTGCGGGACGTGCGAACTGCCGACGGTGACCGGCGACCGCGTCCGGGTCTGCGTCGAACGCGAGCCGGTCACCCTCGATCTCTGAGTCGTCAGGCTTCCTTGGGGATCCAGGAGCCGATCACGGGCTTGAACTCGCGCACGGTCCGCTTCGCGACGACACCTTCGAGGTGGTACGGATCCTTGTCGATGATCTCCAGCAGCGCCGCCTCGTCCTCCGCCTGGTACATCGAGATACCGCCGGAGCCGTCGCCCAGCGGGCCGCCGAGCGCGACGACGCCCTGGTCGGCGAGGGCGGACAGGAATTCCCGGTGCCGGGGGCGCACATCCGCCAGCTTCTCCTGCACGTACGTGATCTCCACCAGGAACCAGGCCATCGACATCTCCAAGGTCGCTCCGAACGGACGCCCCAGCTTCTCAGGATCCGATCAGGCAGGACTCCCGCCCCACCCGATACGCTGATCGAGCGTCATGCACAGGTTGTGCTTCAAAGGGGTAAATGAACAGGTAGGGGTACATGCTCGAGGGCAATGCGGAACGCAGTGTCGAGGCGACCCTCGGCCATCTGCGCACCATGGACGGACCGGTCGCGCCACCGCCGCCTGCGGCACCGCTGACCCTTGAGGATCTCTACCGCCAGCACCGGATGCGGCTCGTCCGGCTGGCCATCCTGCTCGTGGACGAACCCGCGACCGCCGAGGACGTCGTCCAGGAGGCCTTCACCGGGCTGCACCGCAACTGGGGACGCCTGCGCGACGCCGCCGCGGCCGTCGGATATCTGCGCACCGCCGTGGTCAACGGATCACGCAGTGTGCTGCGCCGCCGCAAGACCGCGCGCGAGTACGTCGCACCGCACGCCGTCAACGCGCGTTCGGCCGAAAGCCTCGCCATGCTGTCGAGTGAACATCAGGCCGTGGTGAGCGCTTTGTCCAAACTGCCCCCTCGCCAGCGCGAGGTTCTGGTCCTCCGTTACTACGGTGGGCTGAGTGAGGCCGAAATCTCGGAGGCCGCCGGGATTTCGAAAGGTACCGTTAAGTCAACCGCCAGCCGGGCGCTCGAAGCACTGCAGAAAGCGATGCAGTCACCGAACTGATGCCCGGCCTTCATCTCGACCGCTGGGTTGTGCCGCCATGCTTGGTCCAGACCAATATATGCTGGGGGGCGTGAGAGGCGCCGGAGATTTCGTGATCGTGGGCGGCCGGGTCGTCGCCCCGGACCGTGTACTCGACGACGGCTGGCTGGCTATCGCCGCCGGCAAGATCGTCCAAGTCGGTTCCGGGACACCCCCGGACATCGATCGCGTCGACGTCGACGGATGCCTGGTCGTGCCCGGCTTCGTCGACACCCACTGCCACGGCGGCGGGGGCGGATCGTTTTCCAGCTCGAACCCCGAGGAGCTGCTCCGCGCGGTCCGCGCGCATCGGCGGCACGGGACCACGACCATGCTCGGCAGTCTGGTCTCGGACCCCATCCCGGTGCTCAGGGACCAGATCTCGGCCCTGCGCGAGCTGGTCCAAGAGGGTGAACTTGCCGGAATTCACCTTGAAGGACCCTTCATCTCGAAGGCGCGCTGCGGGGCGCACGATCCGGCGACGCTGATCGAGCCGGACACGGCGACGGTCAACGCGCTCCTCGGCGCGGGCCGCGGCGACATCCGGATGGTCACCCTCGCCCCCGAACTGCACGGCGGGATCAAGGCGGTCCGCCAACTGGCCGAATCGGGCGTCATCGCCGCCATCGGGCACACCGACGGCGTCGAGGACCAGATCATCCCCGCGATCGACGCGGGCGCCTCCGTCGCGACCCACCTCTTCAACGCCATGCGGCCTCTCCACCACCGCGAACCCGGCCCGATCGGCGCACTCCTCGACGACGAGCGCATCACCGTCGAGCTGATCTGCGACCTCGTCCACGTGCACCCGACCGTGCTGCGGCTGGCCGCGCACCACGCGGGCAAGGGCCGGACGGTGCTCATCACCGACGCCATGTCGGCCACCGACGCCGCCGACGGCAGCTACATCCTCGGCCGCCTCGAGGTCGACGTCCGCGACGGTGTCGCCACCCTGGCGGGCAACGGTTCGCTGGCGGGCAGCACGCTGACCATGGACGCGGCCTTCCGCAACCTGGTCCGCGGCGCGGGTATCGACCTGCTCGACGCCGTCCGCGCGACCTCCGGGCGCCCCGCCGAACTGCTCGGCATCGCCGACCGGACCGGCTCACTGCGCGCCGGGCTCGCGGCCGACGTCGTCGTGCTCGACCGCGACCTCCGGCCGGTCAAGGTGCTTCGTCAGGGCGAATGGGTCAAGGACGACGCTGCGGCTACATTGAGCGCCACGGCTCCGCTGAGCGGGGCGGTCGAAGGCGGTGTGTCGGTCAGCGACGGGTAGCGGCGAAAGGAGTCCCGGATGAGCGAGCCCAAGGACCCGGAGAAGCTCCTAGCCGACGCCCTGCGCGCTCAAGCCGTCTTCGCCCCTTCGGCGGAGCGGGCCTCCGAGGCGACCACGGACAAACCGGCCGAAACGGACACCGAGAGTAACGCCGGAGCTCCCGGAGAACACGAGCTGCCGCTGCAGTACGGGCTGCTGTCCGGCGCCAGTGCCGACTCGCTCGAACGGGAGCGCGTCGCGCTGGAGGACGCGGAAACGGCCAGGCTGGCGGAGCGCCCGACGCCGCCTCCGGCACCTTCGCCGAGCAGCCCGCCTTTGCCCGCGTACTGGGTGCTGCTGCTGGCCGTCCTGCTGGGGCTCGCGGCAGGCTCGGTGATCGGGCTGCTCACGCTGATCTGAGCCGCGCTCTCCCGCCGGGTCAGGGCACTCAGCGTCACCCTGTACCGTTTTGGTGTGATCCTGGCGCAGAACACCGTGACGACGATGGGGCTCCTGCCCGAGTGGCTGGACCCGCAGCACCTGCTCAGCGGACTGACCGTACCGGTCGTCACCATCCTCTGCTTGATCATCTTCATCGAGAGCAGCATCTTCCCGGTGCTGCCCGGTGACTCACTCCTGTTCACCGCGGGCCTGTTCATCGCGAACGGCTCGATCGAGGCGCCGCTGTGGCTGGTGTGCGTCCTGGTCACCGTCGCCGCGCTGATCGGCAACGCGGTCGGCTACGGCCTCGGCTGGAAGATCGGGCCCTGGCTGTTCCGCAAGCCGGACTCGAAGTTCTTCAACCAGAAGTACGTGGACCAGACCCACGCCTTCCTGGAGAAGCACGGGCCGAAGGCGGTCGTGCTGGCGCGGTTCGTGCCGTTCGTGCGGACGTTCATCACCTGGATCGCCGGTATCGGCAAGATGGACCCGAAGAAGTACTTCGTCTACACCGTCATCGGCGGCATCCTGTGGGCCGCGGGGATCACCGCGCTCGGCCACCTGCTCGGCGGCGTCGCGTTCATCCGCGACAACGTGGACGCGATCTTCATCCTGATCGTGCTGGTGTCCGTGGTGCCGATCGTGATCGAGTACCTGAAGTCGCGGCGCGAGAAGAAACACGCGAACACCGCGACCGGCCTCGTCGCCGACACCGCCGAGGACGTCACGCAGCAGATCCCGCGCGTGCGCGACTGACCCTCACACGAAGTACATGAAGGCCCCCTTCCTTGCGTTAGGCGCAAGGAAGGGGGCCTTCATGTACTTCGGCCGGAACGGCGGAGGTGGCAACGTCGCGAAAGCCACTTTCGCAACGTTGAAGGTTGTGAAAGTGGCTTTCGCAACGCCAGCGGGATGGGGAGCGCGAGAGGTCGGCCAGGCGGTGGTCATGAGCCGACACTTCGCCCTCACGAGCTTCAGAGGGAGAACATCGAGCCCGGGTTGAAGAGGTTCTCCGGGTCCAGCGCCCGCTTGATCTGCCGGTGCACCTGGATGCCGACCTCCCCGATCTCCTTGGCGAGCCACTCGCGTTTGATCCGGCCGATGCCGTGCTCGCCGGTGACCGTCCCGCCCAGCGACAGGGCCACGTCGAGGATCGCGTCGAAGGCGATCCGCGCGCGGGCGAACTCCTCCTCGGAGTCCTGCGCGTAAACGATGGTCGGGTGCATGTTGCCGTCACCGGCGTGGCCGACGACGGCGATCCGCAGGCCCACTTCTTCGCTGATCCGCTCGCAGCCGGCGATCAGTTCGGCGATCCGCGTGCGCGGCACGCAGACGTCGTCGGTCAGCCAGACGCCGTACATCTCCAGCGCGGTGAGCACGACCCGCCGCGCCTGCAGCAGCATCTTGCCCTCTTCGAGATCTTCGGTGGCGTACGCCAGATCCGCGCCGCAGTCGACGCAGATCTGTTCCAGCACCGCGAGTTCCCGGCGGGCGACCTCGCGGCCGGAGTCGGATTGCGCGAGCAGCAAGGCCTTGCAGTCCGAACTCGTGCCGAGGTCGGTCTTGAGGTAGGCCTCGGCCGCCTTGATGGACGTCGCGTCCATGATCTCCATGAGCGACGGCACCAGACCCTCGCGCACGACTCGCGCGACGGCCTCGCCCGCCGCTTCCGTGCTGTTGAAGGCGGCGACGAGCGTGGCGGGCAGCTGCGGCAACGGTTTCAGCGCGACGGTCGCCTGCGTGATCACGCCGAGCGTGCCCTCACTGCCGACGAAGAGCCGCGCGAGGTCGTAGCCCGCGACACCCTTCACCGTGCGCCGCCCGGTCTTCAGCACCGAGCCGTCGGCGAGCACGACTTCCAAGCCCAGCACGGAATCCGTGGTGACGCCGTACTTCACGCAACACAGACCGCCCGCGTTGGTGGACAGGTTCCCGCCGATGGTGCACCAGTCGTAGCTCGACGGGTCCGGCGGATAGAACAGGCCGTGCTTCTCCACCGCGTTGCGGAAATCGAGGTTCACCACGCCGGGCTGCACGACGGCGAGCCGGTTGCCTTCGTCGATTTCGACGATCTGGTCGAGTTTCGTCAGCACCAGCACGACACAGCCGTCGATCGCGTTCGCGGCGCCGGACAGACCACTGCCGGCGCCGCGGGGCACGATCGGCACCTTGAACTCCGCGCAGGCCTTGACCACGGCCTGCACACCCTCCACGTCGGACGGCAGCACCACCGCGAGGGGTTTGCCGCTGTCGGCCAGCGGCATCATGTCGCGCGAGTAGGCATCCGTGACGTCGGTGTCGGTGAGCACCACGGCGTCGCCGAGATGCTCGCGGAGCCGGGTGAGCAGGGCATGGTTGTTCATACCCTCATCGTAGGCCGGATCAGCTCCGCACTGCGGAATTTTTTTTCCGATCTAGCAGAACAAAGGCCTGAACACCTGTATAGACGAGCACGGCCACGCCCGCCCATGCGGTGACGTGCACCCCCTGGGTGAAGGCTTCGCGAGCCGATTCCAGGAGCGCCTGCCCCGCGGCAGGGTCGAGCTGCTGCGCCGTCGCGACCGCGCCGCCGAGGGTGTCCCGGGCGGATTCGGCCGTCCCTTCCGGCAGGCCGGACCGGTAGACCGCGGTCGCGACACTGCCGAGGATGGCCGTGCCGAGCGCGCCACCCAGCTCGAACCCGGTCTCGGAGATCGCCGAAGCGGCCCCGGCGCGTTCGGCCGGAGCGGCCGAGATGACCAGGTCGTTCGTCAGCGTCTCCGACAGGGCCACACCACCGCCGAGCAGCGTGAACGACACCACGACGTACGCGAGCCCGCCGCCGGACGACACCTGGGTCAGCGCGAGGAAGCCGACCGCCGCGACCAGCAGACCACCGCTGACCAGCAGCGAAACCCGGATCCGCTTCGCGAGCCAGGCCGCGAGGAGCGCGCCGGCGACACCGGCGACCGTCGCGGGGAGCATCCACAGCGCGGCGACGACCGGGGTCAGCCCGAGCACCAGCTGCAGGTACTGCGGCACCAGGAACAGCAGGCCGACCATGGCGAACACGCCGAGCATGTTCGTCACGACGGAGCCGCTGAAGGCCCGGTTCGCGAACAGCTTCAGGTCGAGCATCGGCTCGTCGAGGCTGTTCTGCCTGCGGACGAACACGACACCGAGCGCGAGCCCGATCACGACGCTGACCGCGGCCTTCCAGGTGAAGCCGTGTTCGGCGACCAGCTTGATGCCGTAGACCACCGGCAGCATCGCGGCCAGCGACAGCAGCGCCGACAGCGGGTCGAAGCGACCCGGCTTCGGGTCACGCGCCTCCGGCAGCACGAACGGTCCGACGATCAGCAGCACCAGCATCACCGGGACGTTGATGAGGAAGACCGAACCCCACCAGAAGTGCTCCAGCAGCCAGCCGCCGAGTACCGGCCCGACCGCCATCCCGCCGGAGAACCCGGCGCTCCACACCGCGATCGCGATCCGGCGCTGTTTCGGGTCGACGAAGATGCTGCGGATCAGCGACAGCGTCGACGGCATCAGCGTCGCGCCACCGACACCGAGCAGCGCCCTGGCGATGATCAGCATGAACGCGCTGGTCGAGAAGGCGGCGAGCACCGACGCGGCACCGAACGCCGCGGCGCCCATGAGCAGCAGCTTGCGGCGGCCGATGCGGTCACCGAGCGTGCCCATCAGGACCAGCAGGCCCGCCAGCATGAACGAGTAGATGTCGACGATCCACAACTGCTCCGCACCGGTTGGCGCCAGATCCTCGGACAGGAACGGCAGCGCGAACCCGAGCACCGTCATGTCCACGCTGATCAGCAGCACCGGAAGTACCAGTACCGCCAACGCCCACCACTGCTTGCGCCTCGCCATGGCGCACTCTCCTTCTGACTAAACCGTCTGGACGGTACAGTTACCGCCTGATGCGAAGGTAAACCGTCCAGACGGTATAGTCAACTGATATGGCGAAGCCCACCGCGAAGGAACGCATCCTCGATTCGTACGAGGAGATCCTCATCGAGCAAGGCCCCGGCGGGGTCACCCTCGACGCCGTCGCCGCGCACGCCGGGGTCTCGAAGGGTGGCCTGCTCTACCACTTCGGCTCCAAGGAAGCCCTGGTAGAAGGCCTGATGGAGCGTCTCGCCACGTTGTCGGAAGCGGATCTCGAAGAGGCACGGAAGGCGCCCGAAGGCGTCGTTTCCTGGTACCTGCGGACGGCGATCACCGACGTCACCCAGCGCAAGGCGCTGCACCGCACGACCATGGCGACGATCCGGATCATGCTCAACGAACCGCGGGTCGCCGAGGTCGTCCAGGTCTACAACCAGAAGCTCCACGACCTGATCAGCGAGCACGTCGACGACCCGCTGGCCGCCGAACTGATCATCCTGGTGGGCGACGGCCTCTACCTGCGGGCGGCGCTCGGCCGGGAAGACGCGAGCCCCCTGCTCGACCGGATCGACGAGATCAAGGCCCGCATCCAGCGCTGACGCGTTCGCGCAAGGACCGCATCCAGAGGACGAAACGCGGGAGACCTACATCTGGATCCCGTAGACGCGCTCGATCGGAATGGTGAGCAGAACACGCTGGTCGGCGACCATGGCGTCGCGGAACTCGTCCCAGTCCGGATGCTCGCCCCGCGCCCGCCGGTAGTGGTCCACGAGCGCGTCGACGGTCGCGTCGTCGCGCGAAGCGGCGGCCGGCGTGAGCACCGCCGTCCCTTCGACGACGACGTAGCCGTCGCCGCTCTCGGTCGACACGTGGAACGTCGCCCGCGGGTCGCGCTGGAGGTTCTTGGTCTTGGCGCGCGGGGCGGTGATCGAGATCAAGATCGCGCCGGCGTCCGCGTCGTAGAGGTAGTTGACGGTGGACAACTGAGGCCTGCCGTCCCGCTTGATGGTGGCGAGGGTGCCGAAGTTGCGGGCGGCGAGGATCGCGTAGAGCGCGGAGTCGGTCATGCCTCCATCAAAGCAAAAGTGCAGCTCAGGGCGAATCGGACAAACATGCACGAATAAATGTGCTTGCATGCGGCAACTAAAGTGTCATCGGACACACAACGTCACTTTCTCCTTGCGAGGCGAGCCCTGGGAGGAACATCCTTGCTCTAGGCAACTAGTTGCAGTGACCAAGCAACCGGCGAGAGAGACCACCATGACACCCACGACACCCGGCACCAGGTCGAAGGCCGACCTCGATCTGGCCGACACCCTCGGGCACGAGCTCGTGCGGCTCGTGCGCCTGGTCAACCGGGCGAAGTCCCAGGTGTCCAAGCAGGGACCGGACGGTATCGAGCGGGCCGCGTACGCGATCCTCTTCTGCCTCATCCATGTCGGCCCCCAGCGGACCAGCAAACTCGCCGAGTTCCTGCACTCCGAGATCTCGACCATCAGCAGGCAGTCGAGCTCGCTCGTCCAGCACGGGCTGGTCGAGCGCCTGGCCGACCCCGAAGACGGCCGTGCCTGCCTGCTCGCACCGACCGCCGAGGGGCATCGGGTGTTCGAGGAGAACCGCAAGCAACGGAACCAGTGGCTCGCCGAGGTGCTCGGTGACTGGTCCGACGAAGACCGGAAGACCCTCAACTCGCTGTTCCACCGGCTGAACGACGACCTCGAAAAAACATCTCCACAGTTCGCCGACCCCGCGTCGGCGTCGAAGGCCAAGGGGGCCTGAAGCAATGAGTTCCGCAGTAGAAAGTCCGCCAGCCATCCAAGAAGATGGTCCCCGGCTCAGTCACCGTCAGATCGTCACGATCCTGATCGGCCTGATGTCGGGCATGTTCCTCGCCGCGCTCGACCAGACCATCGTCGGCACCTCGATCGTCCGGATCGCCAACGACCTCAACGGGTTCGACCTGCAGGCCTGGATCACCACGGCCTACCTGATCACCTCGACGATCGTCACGCCGATCTACGGCAAGCTGTCCGACATCTACGGGCGCAAGCCGTTCTACATCGCCGCGATCTCGATCTTCCTGATCGGCTCGGTCGCCTCGGCGTTCGCGACGTCGATGTACGAGCTGGCCGCGTTCCGTGCGATCCAGGGTCTCGGCGCCGGCGGCCTGATGTCGCTGGCGATGACGATCATGGGCGACATCGTGCCGCCGCGGGAACGCGCCCGCTACCAGGGTTACTTCCTGGCCGTGTTCGGTATCTCCACCGTGCTCGGCCCGGTGCTCGGCGGGTTCTTCGCCGACTTCGACAAGCTCGGCAGCGTCTTCGGTTACGACATCGCCGGCTGGCGCTGGGTGTTCCTGATCAACGTGCCGATCGCGATCGTCGCGCTGTTCGTCGTCGCCCGCGTGCTCAACGTGCCGCACCAGCGCCACGACCACAAGATCGACTGGTGGGGCGGGCTCGCGCTCATCGTCGCCGTCGTCCCGTTCCTGATCGTCGCCGAGCAGGGCAACAAGTGGGGCTGGGGCTCGCAGAACGCGATCCTCTGCTACATCATCGGCGGTGTAGGCGTGGTCGCCTTCATCTTCATCGAGAAGCTGATGAAGGACGCGGCGCTGATCCCGTTGCGGCTGTTCAAGAACTCGACGTTCACGGTGGCGATCATCGGCGGCGTCATCGTCGGTGTCGCGATGTTCGGCGCGATCATGATGATCCCGCAGTACATGCAGGTGGTGCAGGAGTTCTCGCCGACCGAGTCGGGGCTGCTGATGATCCCGCTGATGGCGGGCATCATGAGCGCCTCCATCATCTCGGGCCAGATCACCAGCAAAACCGGACGCTACAAGGTGTTCCCGGTGATCGGCACGCTGCTGATCGCGGGCGGC
The DNA here is from genome assembly GCF_055561455.1 of Amycolatopsis sp. PSD-21. NCBI lineage: Bacteria > Bacillati > Actinomycetota > Actinomycetes > Pseudonocardiales > Pseudonocardiaceae > Amycolatopsis > Amycolatopsis sp. PSD-21. The sequence goes on from NZ_CM145712.1 coordinate 9,176,019, forward strand.
GCGTTCTTCTTCGCGCAGGTCGAGTACAACAGCGCGCTGTGGCACCCGCTCGTCGCGGCCGCGATCATCGGGCTCGGCCTCGGTTCCTGCATGCAGACGCTGATCATCGCGGTGCAGAACGCGGGCCCGCGCAGCGACATGGGCGTCTCGACCGCTTCGGCGACGTTCTTCCGGCAGATCGGTGGTACCGCGGGTGTCGCGGTGTTCCTGACGATCCTGTTCAACGTCCTGCCGGGCAACATCACCAAGGCGTTCGGCGGCAACGCGCCGACCGGTGAAGGCGCCGCGGCGCTGGGCGACCTCACCACGAACACGAGTGGTATCGCGAATCTGCCCGAGGCCATCAAGACCCCGGTGCTGATCGGCTTCACCGAGTCGATCACCACGGTGTTCTACGTGGCGGGCGCGGTCGCGCTGCTGGCGACGCTGGTCCTGATGTTCATGAAGGAGATCCCGCTTCTCGGCGGCTCCGCTCCTTCGGCGGCTTCGGCCCTCGAAGGCGGCGAAGCACTCCTCGAAGAGGACGACGCGCCTGCCGAAACGGCGTCGGAGAAGACGGTCGTGACCGCGCCCGTCGAGGCCGGGAAGCACGCGATGACCAACGGGAACGGGGCGTACCGGGCCGGATCCGCCCAGATCAGCGGGCATGTCCGCCGGGACGACGCCACGAACGTCGCGGGTGCGGCGCTGACCCTGATCGACCACAACGGCAATCAGGTGGCCAGGACGCACACGAACGAGAACGGCGCCTATTCGTTCGCCGGCATCGTGGGCGGGCGGTACACGCTCGTCGCCAGCGGCCGCTGGTTCCGGCCGGTCGCGGCGACGCTGACCGCCACCGGGGCCGGGGTGCTGCGCCACGACTTCGAACTGGTCAGCACGATCCTGCTGAGCGGGGTCGCCCGCACCGACGGCGACCGGGTGGTGCCGGACGCACGGATCACCGTGCTCGATTCCTCGGGTGGCGTCGCCGCCGTGGCGAGGACCGACGCGGAGGGCAACTACACGGTCAGCGACCTGCCCGCCGGGACCTACACGGTGATCGCCAGCGGCTATCCGCCGGCGACCAGCCGGGTGGATCTCCTGGGCGGTGAGCAGGCCGAACACGACGTCCGGCTGAGTTACGACCAGGCGCTCGACGAGCTTGTCGAGCACTAGTCACAAGCGCTGTGAAGGGGCCTTTCCTCGCGAATTTCGCGAGGAAAGGCCCCTTCATCGCACGGCCGGGGCGGCGGTGCGGCCTGGGTCGGGTTGGTCGCCCCTGCAGTACATGAAGGCCCCCTTCCTTGCGCCTGGCGCAAGGAAGGGGGCCTTCATGTACTTGGGGTAGGAGTGAAGGTCGAGTTTCCTCGGCTGAGCCGAGGGAAGGGGGCCTTCACGCGCAGCAGCCGTGACTGGTGGGGGCTGGTGATGTTGCTGAGGTGACGATCGTGTAGTCCACCTGGCCGCCACATTCAGTAGGTACCCAAGACACTCCTTTGTCCTGACCCGAAGCGCCACTCACGACCATCTCGCCGCGGGTGACCGGGCCGTTGACACCCCGATTCCACGGTTCGGCCGCATGCGGTTCGCGAAGTACACGTAGGCTCGCGTCGTGACTGAGGTGTACACCGAGGCCGCGGGCATCGGCGTGAGCTGGCTCGACACCGCCGGGCCGGTGCTCGTCTGGGTGATCGTGCTGAGCTTCATCTTCGTGGAGTGCGCGCTGATCATCGGCCTTTTCCTGCCCGGCGACTCCCTGCTGTTCGCGGCCGGGGTCGTCCTCGCGCAGCACGGCTCCGACCTGAACGCGTGGCTGCTGTCGGCCGCCGCGCTGCTCGTCGCGATCCTCGGCAACCAGGTGGGGTATTACATCGGCCGGTCGACGGGCACGAAACTGATCGCGCGCCGCGGCGGCAAGGTGCTGAACCGGCACAACCTGGACCGCGCCAGGGCCTTCCTGGATCGCAAGGGTTTCTTCGCCATCGTCGCCGCGCGCTGGATCCCGTGGATCCGCACGCTCGCGCCGCTCATCGCCGGGACCGCGCGGATGGATCCGCGCCGGTTCGCGCTCGCGACCGCGCTCGGCGGGCTGCTCTGGGTGCCGACGCTGGTGCTGCTCGGCTACTACGGCGCCGGTCTGCTGGACCAGCTTCCGTGGGTGAAGACGGTCGCGCTCTGGGTGAGCATCGCGTTCTTCGTGGTGGGCACGGCGTACGGCGTGATCCGCTACCGCCAGGAGATGCGGCGGCCCGCCGAAGAGACCGAAGAGAGCACTGCCTAGTCCATCCATGTCCCCGCCGCCACCCTCAACGGAGGAGCTGCGCTCCCACGCCTAGACCTCGGGGTCGGCCCAGATCTCCAGCTGGATCCCGTCGGGGTCACGGAACACGATGACCGACGAGCCCGCCAAGGTCCGGGAGCCCGTCGACGGCGTGTAGAAAACGCCGTATTCCGAGAGCCGCGCTTCCCATTCGGCCAGCTCCGAGCGCGATGAGACCTTGAACGCCACGTGGTCCAGACCTGTGCGTCGTTCGTCGAACCGCGGCCGCTCGGTGTCCTGGTGCTCGACGAGCACCACCGCGAAACCCTCGCTGGGCGACCTGAGCACGACCTTCCGCAGCCCCGTTTCGGGGTCCTCACGACGCGTGAACTCCTCGAGTTCGAGCACTCGGGCGTACCACGGCACGCTCCGGTCCACGTCGGTCACGGTGAGTGCCAGGTGGTGCACAGACATGAGCTTGGACATCGGGGATGACCGTCCTGATCAAGAGCTTGGGGGCGCCACCAGGGTGACACAGGCGCCTGGAGCCACGAGGCGATCCGCCGACTTCCCACATGAATCGTGATATCCGCCGGGAAACAGTGTTAAAAAGTGGCTGAACCGCACGCGGAGCCGATATCGCCTCGTGACCGCCTCGTGGCCCTGGGTGTCAACGTCCTCCGCCGACGGTCAGCACCGTCCCGGTGGTGTACGACGCGGCCGGGGAAAGCAGCCACAGCACGGCTTCCGCGACTTCGCCGGGTTCGCCCGCCCGTCCCATCGGGATGGTCGGCGCGATCCGCTCCATCCGGTCGGGCAAGCCCGCCGCGGCGTGCAGTCCGGTGTGGATCATCCCTGGTGCGACGGCGTTCACCCGGACGGATTCTTTCGCCACTTCTTGCGCCACGCCGTAGGTCATCGTTTCGACCGCGGCCTTGGTGCCCGCGTAATGCACCCATTCCCCCGGCGAACCGGTCCGCGCGGCGGTGGAGGACAGCGTCACGATCGAGCCGCCCTCACCGCCGTACCGGGTGGACATCCTGCGGATGCCCTCGCGGACGCACAGGAAGACACCCGTGATGTTGACATCGACGACACGACGGACCACGTCGACGTCATATTCGTCGAAGCGGCCGGGGGTGTTGCCGGTGATGGCCGCGTTCGCGACCAGCCCGGCGAGCGGACCGAGCTCGACGGCGGCGTCGAACAGGGCCACCACGTCTTCTTCGGACGCGACGTCACCGCGCCGGGTGATCGCCCGGACGCCGTGCTTCCGGACGCGCGAGGCGACGTCCTCGGCCGCTTCGGCGTCACCCGCGTAGTTGACGACGACGTCGTAACCGCGCGCGGCGGCCAGCTCGCAGACCGCCGCGCCGATGCCTTTGCTTCCGCCGGTGACGACGAGAACACCACTCATATGGCGAAGTTAACCAGCGGGAGGTTCTCTAGGACCAGGTCGGCCCTGCCGCTGGTGGACGCGATCAGATCGGCGTTGCGCTGGTCGGAACCCAGCGCGCGGCGACGCGCTTCGACCAGCGAACGGCCGTAGCGGCGGTGCCGGGAAACGAGCCGCTCGATGCGCTCGGGTTCGTCCGGCGCGAGGAACCACGACTCGGCGAGGATCGGCTTCACGCCGCTCCACGGGTCGTCCTGCATGAGCAGGTAGTTGCCCTCGGTGATGACCAGCGGGACGTCCGGGGTGACCGCGACGGCGCCGGCGATCGGCTCTTCGATCTCCCGGCGGAACTCGGGCGCGTAGACCGTCTCGCGGCCTTCGGCGAGCCTGCGCAGCAGGTGCACGTACCCGGCGGCGTCGAAGGTGTCCGGCGCGCCCTTGCGCTCCACCCGCCCGAGCCGCTGCAGTTCCACCTGCGCCAGGTGGAAGCCGTCCATCCCGACCACCGCGGCCCTCGTGCCCAGCGCCTTCGCCAGTCCCCAGGCCAGCGTCGTCTTGCCGGACGCGGGGGCGCCGACGATCCCGAGCACGCTGCGCTGTCCCGGCTTCGCCAGCGCCTGCGCCCTGTTCAACAGGTCCTCGAACACCGGAGGCATGGCAGTCATCCTTCTCCCATCTTCGCGACCGCGGCCGTCCACGACCTCGGTCCTTCATGCCGCACCCGTTCGGCGGCCACCTCGTTGGCGAACTCGATCCAGCCCGGGACGTCCCCTCGGTCCCGGGCGACCGCGTACGCGAAAGCCCCGTGCCACACGTCGCCCGCGCCCAGCGTGTCACGCGCCCGGGTGACCGGGACGGGGACGGCACCGGATTCGTCCGCCGTCGACCAGCGGACCGGATCGGGCCCGGCGGTCGTGATGACCACCGGCACGCCGTGCTCGCGCGGGTCGTCCCCGCGGTACAGCGACGAACACGCGGCGATGTCGACCAGCGGGAGGAGTTCGGGGAAGACCGGCTTCCAGCTCCCGGCGTCGAGCACCACCGGTATCGCGCGCTCCTTCGCCCAGCGCGCGACCTCAAGCGCCACCTCCGGATGGTGCCCGTCGAGGAGCACACACCCGGGCATTTCGTCCTCTGGATGCGGTAGTCGCGCGTGCAAGGACCGCATCGAGAGGACGAAACGCGAGGAAGCATGGGCGTTGCGCGAGACGACGGTGCGCTCGCCGTCGGAGTCACGGACGACGATGGCGCTGATCGCGGGCGGATCGGGCCGTCCGGGATCGAGGTCGACCAGGTCGACGCCGTGCGTTTCGAGGTCAGCGCGCGCGAGTGCCGCCAGCGGGTGCGCACCGGCGACCGTCAGGAGCGTCGCCCCGGCGCCGAGCGCGGCCACGGTCACCGCCGCGTTCGTCGCCGGCCCCCCGGCGGCGACGTCCATCGACAGCGAACGCACCTTCTCGCCCGGCGCCGGGATCTCGGCGACGCGCTGAACCTGGTCGACGGTGCACAGGCCCGCCAGCAGCACTCTCAACTACAGTCCTGTGTGGACGGCCGACGCGACCTCTTCGACCTCGCCGTTCTCACCGATCTTCAACGCACCCGTGAGCAGGCCGACGACCTGGTTCATGGTGTGCGTCTTCGGCGAGACCACCGCGACCCGTTTGCCGAGGCGGTGCACGTGGATGCGGTCGGCGATGTCGAACACGTGCGGCATGTTGTGGCTGATCAGCACCACCGGCAGGCCGCGTTCGCGGATGCGGTTGATCAGGTCGAGCACCTTGCCGGATTCGGCGACGCCGAGCGCGGCGGTGGGCTCGTCCATGATCACCGCCTTGGTCCCGAACGCCGCCGCCCGCGCGACCGCGACACCTTGCCGCTGCCCGCCGGACAACGTCTCCACCGGTTGCGTGATCGACTTGATGTTGATGCCGAGTTCGTCGAGGATCCGCTGCGCGTCGGCCCGCATGGCCGCGGTGTCCAGCTTCCGGAACAACTGCCCGAAGAGATCCGTGCGCCGCTTTTCCCGGCCGAGGAACATGTTCGACGCGATGTCGAGCGCGGGCGCGACGGCGAGATCCTGATACACCGTCTCGATCCCGTAGTGGCGAGCGTCCAAAGGGGACCTGAAGTGGACGGTCCGACCGTCCACTTTGATCTCTCCGGCGTCCGGGATCACCGCGCCCGAAAGGGCTTTGATGAGGCTCGACTTCCCGGCGCCGTTGTCGCCGACGACGGCGAGCACCTCACCGGGGAACAGCTCGAAGTCGGCGCCGTCGATGGCGGTGACCCGGCCGTAGCGTTTGACCAGCCCTTGAGCGGACAACGTGGGCGTCGTCATGACTGCTGCCTCCTCGCGAACCGGTCGACGCAGACCGCGCCGATGAGCAGGGCGCCGGTGGCGACGTCCTGGTAGAGCGCGTCCACTCCGAGCTGCGTCAGCCCGGACCGCAGGACCGCGACGACCAGCGCGCCCATCATCGTGCCGAGTACCGAACCCCGGCCGCCGAACAGGCTCGCGCCGCCGAGCACCACCGCGGTGATGGAATCGAGGTTGCCGAGCTGGAAGGCGTTCGGGTCGGCGTTCGGCACGCGGCCGAGCGCCTGCCAGGCCGCGATCCCGACGATCACGCCGGCGACGATGTACACCGAAAGGATCGTGCGGTTGACCTTGATCCCGGAGAGCCGCGCGGATTCCGGCGCGTTGCCGACCGCGTAGACGTGCTTGCCCCAGGGCGTCCGCGTGAGCGCGTACCAAAGTCCCAGGTACATCAGCAAGGCGAGCGTCATGCCGTAGGTGATCGGGATGCCGCCGAACAGGTACCGGCGGGTGCCGAGCCATTTGAGCAGTTCGTCGGCGACCGGGACGGCCTGCCCGCTCGCGAACAGTTTCGCGGCCGCGGTGAGCACGGTCAGCAGGCCGAGCGTGACGATGAACGGCGGCAGTTTGATCCGGGTGACCAGCGAACCGGTGACCATGCCGATCACCACGGTCGCCACGATCCCCAGCAGCAGCGCCCAGATCCCGGAGACGCCGCCGGCCACGAGTTTCGCCATGATCAGCGTCGCGAGCACCATCGCGGCCGCGTTGGCAAGATCGATGCCCGCGGTCAGGATGATCAGCGTCTGCCCGAGGGCGAGCGTGCCGATCACCAGGGACTGTTGCACCACAAGGGAAAGGTTGTCGAGATCGAGGAAGGTGTCCGTCGACAGCGAGAACACCACGATCGCGACGAGCAGGGCCAGCGCCGGCCCGACGGCGGGCGCGCGCAGGAAGAACTCACCGATCGACGGCCGTTCGTTGCTCTTGAGGGTCGCAGTGGTCATTTCGTCCCCCAGCAGTTCTCGAGGCCCCACTTGGTGTCCTGGCTTTCCACGCCGGGGATCGGCTTGTCCGTGATCACCGCGGAACCGGTGTTCACGAACCCGCTCGGCTTCTTGCCGGTCTTGGCGTATTCGACGGCGGCGAGGACGCCCTGCTCGGCCATCTTCTTGGGGAACTGCATGACCGTGGCGGCGTACTGGCCGTCGCGCACGTTCTTGACGCCTTCGCAGCCGCCGTCGATCGAGCCCATCACGATCCGGTCCACCAGGCCGCGGGCCTGGAGCGCGGCGTACGTGCCGCGGCCCATCGGCTCGTTCATCGTGTAGACGGCGTTGATGTCGGTGGTGCGCTGCAACAGGTTCTCCACGCCCTGCTGCGCGAGGCTCTGGTCGCCGTTCGCGGGCGTCTTGCCCTTGATCTCCGGCGACGCGTCGGTCAGCCCGATGCCCTTGAGGAACCCGGTGTGCCGCTGGGTGTCCACTGTGGACCCGGCGGTGCCGTCCACCATGAACAGCTTCGGCTGCTTGCCCGCCAGCGCGGCCTTGACGTACGCGCCCTGCTGACGTCCGGCCTCGAAGTTGTCCGTGGCGAAGGTGGCGTCGACGGCGGTGTCCGGTTCGGTCGCCGTGTCGAGCGCGATCACCAGCACCCCCGCCTTGCGGGCGCGGTCGATGGCGTCGAGCACGCCGGTCGAGGAACTCGGCGTGATCAGGATGGTGTTCGCACCCTGCTGCATGAGGTTCTCGATGGCCCGGACCTGGCCGTCGTTGTCGCCGTCGAACTGGCCGGCGAGCGCGCTGAACTCCGCGCCGTTCGCCTCGGCGGCGGCCTTGGCGGCCGCTCTCAGTTCCACGAAGTAGGGATTGGTGTCGGTCTTCGTGACCAGGCCGACCTTGGCCTTGCCACCACCGCCCGCGTTCGATCCGCCACCCCAGTGGCGTTCGACGGTGCACCCGGCCGAGGTCACCGCGAGTGCGGCGGCCATGGCGAGCGCGGCGAGACTGCGCTGTCTCATGGGGATGCCCTCCGATTCAAGGCTGTCCGTGATGGACCGGAAGGTAGACAGGGTTATGCTCAGTCGCAAGCGTTTGCGCAAACGCTTGCCAGCTGACTCCCGAGGATTGGTAATGCCGCCGTCTCGCTCGTCCCGCCCCACCCAACGCGACATCGCCGAACTGGCCGGCGTCTCGATCACCACCGTGTCCCACGTGGTCAACGGGACGAGGGCGGTGGCCGAGGACACCAAGCTGGCGGTCCTCCGCGCGATCGAGCAGACCGGCTACACCGGCGACGCCATCGCCCGCTCGCTGGTCACCGGCGGGACGCGGTCGATCGGCGTCGCGATCTCCCTCATCGCGAACCCGTACTTCGCCGTCCTGATCCAGGCGATCGAGCGCGAAGCCGCGCTGGCCGGGTACACGGTCTTGCTCGCGGACACGCACGACACCGTCGACACCGAGCGCGAGACCGTGCGGACGCTGCGTTCGCGCCGGGTCGACGGGCTGCTGATCACGCCGTCGCCGGGCGACGGATCGGTGATCGGCGAACTCGTCTCGCTCGACGTCCCGACCGTGCTGATCGACCGGCTCTCCACCCGCACCGACGTCGACCAGGTCGGCGCGGAGAACATCCAATCGACGTCCGCGCTGACCGCGCATCTGGCGTCGCTCGGGCATCAGCGGATCGGCATGATCAGCGGCACCGCCGGGCTCAGCACGAGCGAAGAGCGCATCCTCGGCTACCGGCTGGGGCTCGGCCGCTCGGGTTTGACCTGGTCGGAGGAGCTGGTCGCGTGCGGTCAGTCCTCGCAGGCCGGTGGGGCGCTCGCGCTGAGCACGCTGCTCGCGCTGCCGGAGCCGCCGACGGCGCTGGTGGTCGCCAACGACACCATGATGGTCGGGGTGCTGCACGAGCTTCGGCGCCGAGGGCTGCGGGCGGGCGTCGACCTGCCCGTGGTGGTCTACGACGACGTCGAATGGGCCGATCTGGTCGATCCGCCGCTGACCACGATGGCGCAGCCGATCGAGGAGATAGGCACACAGGCAGTACGTCTGCTGCTGGCCAGGATCAACGATCCGGCACGCAAGGCCCAGACGATGCGGATTCCGCCTACGCTCCGCCATCGCGCGTCCTGCGGATGCGCTCTCGTTCACTCACATTGATGATTGTTGGGAGACTTTCCGGTCTCGCCGCCGAGTGACGCTCGGTCAGCCGTTACCGTCATTCAAGCTCGAATGAAGGCGTGGAGCGATGACCGCACTGTCCCCGGCGTTACCCCTGTGGGAGGACACCCCTGTCACCCACCGGTTCGGGGTGGCCATGGCGATGCACGCGAACCCGTATTCGGGTGAACTGGTCCGCGCCATCCGCCGCGCCGCACGCCGTCACGGCTGCGAGATCACCCTCGCCGACACCGGCGACAGCGTCGCCGAAGAAGCCGCGGTCATCCGCGCGCTGCGGGCGGACCGCGTCGACGGGGTCCTGCTCGTCCCGGCGGCCGGCGATGAAGCGGTGATCAACGGGCTGGTCCGGATGGGCGTGCCGACCGTGCTCGTCGACCGGATGGCCGGCCGCAACGACGTCGACCAGGTCGGCTCCGAGAACATCCAGGCCGTGTGCGCGCTCGTGCGGCACCTCGCCGGGCTGCGGCACCGCAAGATCGGCTTCATCTCGGGCGAAGAGGACATGACCACCTACGAGGAGCGGGCGCTGGGCTACCGCCTCGGCCTCGGCCGCTCCGGCCTCCGGTGGACGTCGCAGCTGGTCGCGTGCGGGCAGTCGACGCCGGGCGGGGCCGCCGCCGCGACGGCGAAGCTGCTCGACAGCTGGCCGTCGCCGACCGCGCTCGTGGTGGCGAGCGAGGCGATGATGATCGGCGTCCAGTACGAGGCGCACCGGCTCGGCATCCGGATCGGGCGGGATCTCGCGATCGTCGGCTACGGCGACATGGAGTGGGCGGGACAGGTGACCCCGGCGGTCACCACGATGGCGCAGCCGATCGAGGAGATCGGGCGCAAGGCCGTCGAACTCCTGCTGGCCCGGATCACCGACCCTGAGCGACGACCCGAATCCGTACGGCTCGCACCGCGCTTCATCCACCGGCACTCGTGCGGCTGCTGAATCACAACTCGCTGGTCAGAACGCCGCCGCCGGGTGAAGATGGCGGAATGACCGACCTGTGGACCGTGCACACCGCCGACCTCGAAGCAGGCGTGCTGAGGGCGGCACGCGCTCTGCTGGACGACGCCTTCGACGGCGATTTCAGCGACCACGACTGGGAGAACGCGCTCGGCGGCATGCACACGCTCGTCTGGGAGAGCGGCGAGCTGATCGGGCACGCGTCACTGGTCCAGCGGCGGCTCGTGCACGACGGACGGGTCCTCCGCACGGGTTATATCGAGGCGGTCGCCGTCCGGTCGGACCACCGGCGGCGCGGGCACGGCGCCGCGATGATGGACGCGCTGGAGCGGGTCCTGCGGAAGGCGTACGACCTCGGGGCGCTTTCGGCGTCCGACGAGGCGCTGGAGTTCTACGCGTCGCGGGGCTGGCTGCTGTGGCGCGGTACTTCGTCGGCCATGACGCCTTCGGGTATCGCGGCGACGAAGGAGGACGACGGGTCGATCCACGTGCTGCCGGTGGGGGTCACCCTGGATCTGGACGGGGAGATCACCTGCGACTGGCGGTCCGGCGACGTCTGGTGACGCATTCAGTCCTCTAAATGCGGTCAGACATCGGCGGGCCAAGTCACGCTCCCGCCCACCGCTGACGTCGCGAAAGCCACTTTCGCGACGCCTGATGTCCCGAAAGTGGCTTTCGCGACACGTGCGCCCGGCCGTGGGGGCGGGGCGAGCCCAGGGGTCAGGACCGGGTCGTTCAGGGCGTCTGGTGACGCATTCAGAGGACTAAATGCGGGCGTCGAGGGTCGCGGCGGCCTCCAGCAGCATCCAAGCGCTCACCTGGACGGACAAGTCGCGTTCGGGGGCATCACCCGCGAGCGGCAGCGAAGGCGCCGGAGTCGCCCAGTCGGCGCTGAAGAGCGGCCCGTGCGGCGTCTCGGTGGCACCGGACCAGCACGCGTCAGCCGACCGGATGACCAGTTCGCGCGCGATCCCGCTCGGCAGCAGCGGCGCCGCGAGCGCCAGGTACCGGGCGAGGATCCCGGCGAACAATCCGCCGTCGCCGCCTTCCTGACCCCGGATCACGCCGTTCGGGGCGACGTGTTCCGCGACCGCGTGGATCGTCCGCTCGACTCTGTCCATTTCGGACAGTTCGAGGCAGGCGCCGAGGTAAACCCCTTGGCAGTACGTGAAAATATGCTTGACCAGTTCGCCGCTGCCGACCCGCAGGCCGTCCCACACCAGTCCGGAATCCGGGTCGACGAGCCGCTCGGTCATCCAGCCGGTCAGACCACGCGCGTGTTCGGCGGCGCCTTCGCGCGCGTGGAAGATCGCGGCCGGGCCGTTCGCGGGCGCGTTCTTGAAGTCGTCGCCGACGCGCCACCAGATTCCGCCGCCCGCGTCGTCGGTCCAGCCTTCGCGCAGCCGCGAACTGATCGCCTCCAGCCCGCCGCGGACGTCCAGCCCGAGATGTCCGACGCGTTGCAGCGCGAGGCCGAGCCAGGCGATGTCGTCGTAGTAGTCGTTGATCCACTTGCCGAAGTTGCGCAGCCGCACGGACACCACGAACCGGTCGATCAGCTTCAGCCGATCCGGTGAAGGGTCCCGCAGCTGGGCGTCGACGAGGGTGTCCAGCAGATGCGCCTGCCACCAGTAGTTCCAATGCCAGTGGACGCGTTGTCCCGCCGACGGCGGCCAGCCGCTCCGGCCGAGCACGGTCCCGGGCAGCCCCCACACGCGGCGCAGATGCCGGTCGCGGATCGCGCGCTCGGCGATCGCGGCCCGGTCGGCGAGAGCAGTCATCGCGCCATCATCCCTTGCCCGGTGACATACCGCTCAGTATGTTGGGAGGACTCCCGAACCCGCGAGGTGCTGCATGACCACGGCGCACGTGACCTGCCCGCTCTGCGAAGCCACCTGTGGGCTGGAGGTGACGATCGACGAGAAGAGCCTGGTCACCCGCGTGCAGGGGGACCACGAGGACGTCTTCTCGCAGGGCTATATCTGCCCGAAGGGCGCTTCGCTCGGCGCGCTGCACCACGATCCGGACAGGCTCACCGCGCCGCTGGTGAAACGCGACGGCGAGTTCGTCGAGGTCACCTGGGACGAGGCGTTCGCCGAGATCGACCGGCGGCTCCGGCCCATCATCGACGAGCACGGCAAGAACGCCGTCGCCGTCTACTCCGGCAACCCGACGGTGCACAACGCCGCTCTGGTGCTCTACGGCCGCGTGTTCTTCAAAGCCTTGGGCACCAGGAACTTCTACACCGCGACCACGGTCGACCAGATGCCGAAGCACTTCTCCTCCGGCTACCTCTTCGGCGACCCGCAGACCATTCCCGTCGCCGACCTCGACCGCACCGAGCACCTGCTCATCCTCGGTGCGAACCCGTTGGTGTCCAACGGAAGCCTGATGACCGCCCCGGACACCCGCGGGAGACTGCGCGGGATCCAGAAGCGCGGCGGCAAGATCGTCGTCCTCGACCCGCGCCGCACCCGGACGGCGCAGCTCGCCGACGAGCACCACGCGATCCGGCCGGGCACCGACGCTTTGTTCCTGTTCGCGCTGGTCAACGTCCTGTTCGCGGAGAACCGCGTCCGTCCCGGCGAGCATGTCGACGGTGTCGACGAGGTCCGAGCACTCGCGGAGCCCTTCACGCCGGAGGCGGTCGCGCCCGCGACCGGGATCGACGCCGCCGAGATCCGCCGCATCGCGCTCGAACTCGCGGACGCCGAACGCGCCGCGGTGTACGGCCGGATGGGGACGACGACGCAGTCGTTCGGCACGGTCGCGAGCTGGCTGGTCGACGTCGTCAACACGCTGACCGGCAACCTCGATCGCGAAGGCGGCGTGATGTTCCCGCTGCCCGCGCTCTGGCGGCCGCGCCGGTCCTCGCCGTTCACCAGCGGCCGCTGGACGAGCCGGGTGCGCGGGTATCCCGAGGTGCTCGGCGAACTGCCGGTGGCCACGCTCGCCGACGAGATCGAGACACCCGGCGAAGGCCAGGTGCGGGCGCTGGTGACCATCAGCGGCAACCCGGCGCTGAGCACGCCCAACTCCGCGCGGCTCACGGAAGCGTTGCGGCAGCTGGATTTCATGGTCTCCCTCGACGTGTACCTCAACGAGACCACGCGGCACGCCGACGTCATCCTGCCCGGGCCGTCGCCGCTGGAGCGGCCGCATTACGACGTCGCGCTGTACGCGCTCGCCGTCCGCAACGTCGCGAACTGGACGCCGCAGGCGCTGGAGACCGAGATGCCGCAGGAGTGGGTGACGCTGCTGCGGCTGGCGGGGATCGCCGCCGGCCAGGGCCCGGACGTCGACGTCGCCGCGTTCGACACGATGGTCGCGGGCGAGACGGCGCGGCGCACCGGCGTCGACCTGGCGCTCGCCGAAGGCCGCACGGGACCGGAGCGGATGATCGACCTGATGCTGCGCGGCGGACCGTACGGGCTGAGCCTGGCCGACCTCGAAGCCGCCCCGCACGGCATCGACCTCGGGGCGCTGAAACCGCGGCTGCCGGAGGCGCTCGCCACCGCGAGCGGGAAGGTCGAGCTGGCACCGGAAGCGATCACGAAGGACGTCCCGCGCCTGCGCGCGGAGCTGGACAAGGCGCCGGACGGCGGGCTGCTGCTGATCGGACGTCGGCACCTGAGCTCGAACAACTCATGGATGCACAACCTGACGCCGCTGGTGCGCGGTGGGAACCGGTGCACCGTCCAGGTTCACCCGGACGACGCCTCCCGCCTCGGACTGACCGACGGCGGGCTCGCGGCGGTGACGTCGCGGGCCGGGAAGCTCGAAGCGCCGGTGGAGGTCACGGCCGACGTCCGGCCAGGGGTGGTGAGCATGCCGCACGGCTGGGGTCACGACCTCGACGGAACGCGGACGAAGGTCGCCGCCGCGCACGCCGGGGTCAACTCGAACCTGGTCGCCGACGAGACCCTGCTCGACGTCCCGTCGGGGAACGCCGTGCTGAACGGGATCCCGGTCGAGGTGACCCCCGTCTAGCCGCATTTCGTCCTCTGGACGCGGGAGGTCACCAGGCCTGAGAGAGGTCGGCGTGCTGCCGGACCCAGGCGTGCATGACGATCCCGGCGGCGACGCCGGCGTTGATCGAGCGGGTCGTGCCGAACTGCGCGATCGAGACCACCAGTGACGCCGTCTTCTGCGCCTCGGCCGACAGGCCCGGCCCTTCCTGGCCGAACAGCAGGACACACTCGCGCGGCAGCTCGGCGGTCTCGACGGGCTGAGAGCCGGGGGTGTTGTCGACGGCGACCACGGCGAGCCCCTCCGTCGCGGCGAAGGTCAGCAACCCGTCGACGTCTTCATGGTGGAGAAGGTGCTGGTAGCGGTCGGTCACCATGGCGCCGCGCCGGTTCCAGCGCCGCCGTCCGACGATGTGCACCGCGGCGGCGGCGAAGGCGTTCGCCGTCCGGACCACGGTGCCGATGTTGTGGTCGTGCTGGAAGTTCTCGATCGCCACGTGGAACGGGTGCCGACGGCTGTCCACATCGGACACGATGGCCTCCCGCCGCCAGTAGCGGTACGGGTCGACGACGTTGCGGCGGTCGCCGTTGGCCAGGAGTTCGGGGTCGTAGCGCTCGTCCGAGGGCCACTCGCCCTCCCATGGGCCGACGCCGACCTCTTCCTTCGCCACCCATTCGGTGGGGCCGGCCTCGTTCTCAGTCACCCGGTGATTGTCACTCAGCCCATGCTGACGCGGTGCGCCGGTGCGTCCCCGTCGTGGTGGCGGTGACGCCAGCGCTGGTACGCGCCGATGTAGGAGATGATCACCGTCGCCATCGCGATCACGACGACGACCGGCAGCGACGAGCGCGGGAACACGGTGTCGTAGAGGTAGTAGGCGTTGAAGCCGCCGGGCAGATCGCCGAGACCCTGCTGGTGCCGGAAGTAGTTCTCCGCCGCCGTCAGCGGGCAGGGCCACGGAAAGACGTTGACGAGGACCCCCCATGCGGCGAAGAACACATGCACGAAGATCACCTTTGGCCACCGCCACGCGAGGAAACCACCGAATCCGATGAACAACAGCGCGAAAATATGCACCGCGACTGTCACGTTCGCCAGGAAACCCGCCACCTCAAGCCCCCTTTCACACCCCTACCTGCGACGTTACCCCTCTCGTATTGAGAAACGCTCACGAAAAAACGGGGCATCCTCCGTTCGCACAGAGGATGCCCCGTTCGGGAGGCTTTACTCTCAGGACAGCAGGCGGAGCTGGAAGACGTGGCCGAAAGCAACCGAACACGTGAACCCGCCCGCCGAAGGTCCGCTATCGCGGTGGCAGGGCGCCCTGCCGACGTCGATCGCGGACGCTAGTTCACCATCAAACGGTCAGGACAGACCGAGATCGTCCTTGTTCAGAATGTAACGGTATTCGAGGCCTTCCTTCTCGATGGCCTCGCGCGCTCCGGTGTCCCTGTCGACGACGGTCGCGACGCCGACCACGTTCGCTCCGGCCTCGCGCAGCGCCTCGACGGCGGTGAGCACGCTGCCGCCGGTGGTCGAGGTGTCCTCGACGGCCAGCACGCGCTGCCCCAGCACCTCGACGCCTTCGATCCGGCGCTGCATGCCGTGTTCCTTGACGGCCTTCCGGACGACGAACGCGTCGAGCACGACGCCGTCGGTCGCCGCGGAGTGCAGCATCGCCAGCGCCACCGGGTCCGCGCCGAGGGTCAGGCCGCCGGCGGCGACGTAGTCCCAGTCGTGCGTGAGCTGGCGGAGCAGCTTCCCGATGAGCGGGGCGGCCGCGTGATGCAGCGTCGCCCGCCGGAGGTCGATGTAGTAGTCGGCTTCCTTGCCAGAGGACAAGGTCACCTTGCCGTGCACGACGGCCAGTTCACCGACCAGTCTCGCCAGTTCGAGTTTCGCCGCTTGATCAACACCGGGGTACGCCACGGCCGAGAGTCTTACACACGGCCCGCCGGGTCCTTCGAAGGTAGCTCTAGTCATTGCCGGCCGTCGCCGCGTCGACGGCCTGGCCGCGGGTCGCCGCCCAGGCCGGGACCAGGGTCGCCGCCAACGCGAGCGCCGCGGCCAGCCCGATGATGGTCAGATAGATCAGCGGGGAGCCCATCGGCAGCAGGGAATCGGCCGCCACCAGGCAGAACGGGACGATCGAGCCGGCCGCGACGATGGTGCCGAGCACGATCCCGACCAGGGCGACGAGCCCGCCTTCGTACCCGGCCATCCGCAGCACCTGCGCCCTGGTCGAGCCGGTGAGCCGCTGGAGGCCGAACTCCCGGCGCCGCCGGACGGTCGCCATCACGAGCGTGTTCGCGACCGAAATCACCGTGTACGCGATGATCATCCCGACCAGCAGGTAGTTCACCCACGCGCCGACGGCCTGGTCCTTGTCGTGCGCCGCGACGAGCGCCGCCCGGTCGCCGACGGACACCGGCAGCCCGGCCGTCGCCTCGCGAAGCCGGTCGGTGAGCGCCGCCGGGTCGACGTCCGGAGCGGCGCGGACCAGCATCTGCGGGGCGAGCCCGGCGGTGGTGTGCGGCGCGAGGAGACCGGCCGGGAGCAGCAGGCTCTCGAAACCGGGGCGCTGGCCGGTCACCGCGACGACCTCGACGTCGACCGGCGTGCCGTCCCCGAGCCGCAGGCCCACGGTGTCGCCGACGCCGCGGCCGAAGTCCTTCGCGAAGACCTCGGGGAGCGCGACGGTCATGCCGGTCAGCGCCTTCAGGTCGCCCTGGACCACCTTGGTGTCGGTCGTCGCGCCCGCCCCGGAGGCCGTGAGGCCGACCGCCGGTCGCCCCTCGTCGGAGGAGTCGTACGGGTTTTCGAGGAACACGCTGCTGGTGACGTACTCGGACGCTCCGGCGACACCGGGCACGGCCTGGATCCGCTGGACGAGGTCCGGGGACAGCCCGCCGGCCGCGGAGGCGATCACGGCGTCGGCGCGGACGTCTTCGGTGAAGGCCTGGTTCGCCAGCTCCTGCTGGGTGGTCTGCAGGTAGATGTTCGCGGTCGCGATCCCGACGGCGAGCATGATCGGGGTGACCGCGCCCGCCGCCCGGACGATGCCCGCCCGGGTGTTGAGCACCGCGAGCCGGGCGTCGATCCCGCCGAGCAGGCGCATCGGCCACTGCAGGATCGCCGTCATCACCTTCGCGACGCCGGGGGTGATCATCGCGACGCCGAGCGCCCAGAGGATCACCGCGGGTCCGGCGGTGCTGGCCGCGATCGGGCCGGTCATCACCGCGACGGTCACGATGGCCAGCGCGGTGCCGCCGCCGAAGCAGAGCGCGGCGACGATGACGCGCGTCGGGGTCAGCCAGCGGCGGGTCACCGCGGCTTCGGCGAGCGCCTCGGTCGGCCGGATCTTCCCGGCGCGGCGGCCCGCGAAGAAGGCGGCGATGAACACCGCGAGCATCGCGGCCCCCGCGCCGACGACGGCGGGCAACCAGCCCTGGTAGAACCGCAGCACCGCGGGCACCACACCGTTCTCGACGAGCTGCCCGAACAACCATTCGCCGAGGAACGGGCCCAGTACCGCGGCGAGCGCGGTGGCGAGCAGGCCGACGGCCAGCGCTTCGCCGAGCACCATGCGCCGCAGCTGGCGCGGGGTCGTCCCGATCGCCCGCATCAACGCGAGTTCCCGCGAACGCTGCTGGGTGGACAGGCTCAGCGTGCTGGCGACGACGAACATCGCGACCATCACCGAGAGCCCGCCGGACACCGCGGCGATGACGATCAGGTTGGCGCCGCTCGAATCGGCTTCGGGGAATTCCGCGACACCGCGGTCGATACCGGTCAGGACGTTCGCCCCGGTAGCGACCTCGGCGACCTTCGCCCGCACCGCTTCGACGTCCGCGCCCGGCGTGGTGAAGACACCGATGACGTCGGCCTTGCCGGGGTGTCCGGAGAGCCGGGCGGCGTCGGCGGCGGAGAAGAACACGGCGGCCTGCGTGATCGAACGCGGCGCACCGGCCACACCCGCGACGCGGAACGTTTCGGTCTTGCCGCGCGCGGCGACCTCGACGACGTCACCGGGCTTGGCTCCCGACGTGGATTCGACGACCACCTCGCCCGCGGCGGGCGCGGCGCCCGCGGCCAGCGAGTACGGGGTCAGGACGGCGGAGTCCCAAGCGTGCCCGAGGCCGGGCTTCCCGCCCGCCGCGAGCGGGAAGCTCACTTCACCGACGACGTTCGAGACGCCGGGAACGGACCTCAGCCGGGAGACCAGCCCGTTGTCGAGCCGGACGCGTTCGGGGAGCCGCGCGTCCTCGAACTTGCGCTTGTCGTCGGCTTCGAGGGAGGCCGGATCCTCCTTGGGCAGCGCGAAGGTCTGGCCGCCGGTGACGAGGATCGGCGCGGCCGCGAGCCGCTGCGGCTCCGCGTTGCTGCGGATCCCCGTCTCCATCAGGCCACCGCAGGAAGCGACGATCAGCGCGCCGAAGAAGACGGCGATGAAGGTGCCGATGAAGCCGCCCTTGCGCAGCCGCAAGGTCCGGAAGGCGAGTCGCAGCATCACGCACCCGCCCTGACCGAGCCGCCCCAGGCACCGAGGTGGGTCATGCGTTCGGCGACGACGTCCGCGGTCGGCGCGTGCAGTTCGTCCGCGATCCGGCCGTCGGCGAGGAAGATGACGCGGTCGGCGTAGGAGGCGGCCATCGGGTCGTGGGTCACCATGATCACCGTCTGGCCGGTGCTGCGGACCGATTCGCGCAGCAGCGCCAGGACCTCGGCGGCGGTACGGGTGTCGAGCGCGCCGGTCGGCTCGTCGGCGAAGACCACCGCGGGCCTGGTGACCAGCGCCCGCGCGATCGCGACGCGCTGCGCCTGCCCGCCGGAAAGTTCGCCGGGCAGGTGCTTGCGACGGCCGGAAAGCCCGACGCGGGCCAGCATCTCCTCGACCACGCGGCGATCCGGCTTGGCGCCGGCGAGCTGCTGCGGGAGCGTGACGTTCTGCTCGACGGTCAGCGCCGGGAGCAGGTTGAAGGCCTGGAAGATGAAGCCGACCCGGTCGCGGCGCAGCTTCGTCAGCTTCGTCTCGCTCATCCCGGCCAGCTCCTGCCCGTCGAGCACGACGGACCCCGACGTCGGCCGGTCCAGCCCGGCCGCGCAGTGCAGGAAGGTGCTCTTGCCCGACCCCGACGGGCCCATCACCGCGGTGAAACCGCCGCGCGGGAACGCCAGCGTCACCCCGTCCAGGGCGACGACGCCCTTGCCGTATTCCTTGCGGACGCCGTCGAGCCGGACCGCGTCACCGTTCCACCCAGTGTTCATGGGGAAAACACTAGGAATCCCAGGTCGGAAGCACCCTGGGGCGAGCGTCCGTCTCTCCGGTAGGGCGGGCCCTACCTGACCGCGCCGGTCCTGGCATCGACGTCGAGGTCGTGCTCGATCCCCTTGCCGTCGCGGAGCCCGACCTCCCAGACGAGGGTGCCGTCGGCGGCGTAGTCGACCTCCAGCTCGTCGAGTTCGCCCGGCTGACGTTGCTGCGCGGCCTGGAGCGCCTTGACCGCGTCGACGGCCGCCTGTCCGACCTTCGCCAAGTCGTCGCTCGGCTTCGCGGTCTGCTGCTGGCCGAGGACCTGGCCGCCGTCCGGGCTCACGCGCACCTTGTGTTCCTGCCCGTGTGACGCGACCTTGATCTCCCACCCGTCGGCCGTGGGCTCCACGTCGAACACCCGCCCGTCGGGCAATGCGCCTGCCGCCGTTTGGATCGCCTTCACCGGCTGGGCCGCGACCGGCCCCGGTGCCGCCGGGGCGGGCGCCGGTTCGGTGGAACACGCGGTCAGCGCCAGCACTCCCGCGATGACAACACGTGATGACTTCATGATCCACGCGTACCCGCCCGGCACGGGCTCGAACCGTCGTCAGGCCGATGGCACTGTGGGGTGATGGTCTCGAACGGACAGGGCTGGCTCCAGATCGGTGAGCTGACGACGGCGTTCGCGCTTTCGGCGGCGATCGGGCTGGAACGGCAGCTCAGGGGCAAGAGCGCCGGACTGCGGACCCAGACCATCGTGGGCACCGCGTCCGCGTTGATCCTTTTGGTCAGTAAGTACGGTTTCGGCGACATCCTCACGAGCGGGCAGATCGTCCTGGACCCGTCCCGGATCGCGGCGCAGATCGTCTCCGGTGTCGGGTTCCTCGGCGCCGGGCTGATCATCACCAGGCAGGGCGCGATCCACGGGCTCACCACGGCCGCCGCCGTCTGGGAGACCGCGGCCATCGGCATGGCGGCGGGCGCCGGTCTGCTGCTGCTGGCGGTCGTGGTGACGGCGCTGCATTTCGTGGTGGTGCTCGGTTTCACCTGGCTGACCGGGCACCTGCCCGGCGGCACGGGCACGACCAGGCTCCGCGTGAGTTACGTGGACGGGCAGGGTGTCCTGCGCGACCTGCTGGCGCTGTGCACGAGCCGCCGATGGTCGATCACGTCCCTGCGGATCACCGACGACCGCGACGGTGAGGTGACGGTGTCGCTCGACCTCACCGGGCCCGATCACGCCGCCGCGCCCACCGTGCTCGCCGCGACCGACGGCGTTCGGTCGATCGAAACCGCCGACGACGATTAGGCGGCGCCCGGTAGGCGGCCCAATCGGGCACTGTCGTGTCGAGGCAAGGCAGCAGGTCGCGAAAGCCACTTTGGCAACCTTCAACGTTGCGAAAGTGGCTTTCGCAACGTCGAAACCGCCGACGACGATCAGGTGCGGCCCTTGCCGCCGAAACCGCCGCCGAGCTTGCGCAGCACCGCCCTCGGCAGCAGCCCGCCGACCGCGACGAGCACCTTGTACTGCAGGCTGGGCACCGAGATCACTTTGCCGCGGCGCAGATCCGCGAGCGCCTCGTCCACGACCTGTTCGACGCCGAGCCAGAACGCCTTCGGGCCCGGCTTGTCCAGTCCGGCCCGCTCGTGGAACTCGGTGCTGGTGAACCCGGGGCAGAGCGCCATCATGCGGACGCCGTCCGGCAGCGAGGCGGCGATGCCCTCGGTGAACGAGGTGACCCAGTTCTTGCTAGCCGTGTACGTCGAACCGCGGCCGCTGAAGAACCCGGCGACCGAGCTGACGTTGATGATCGCGCCCTCGCCGCGGTCGATCATCCCCGGCAGCGCCACGCGGGTCAGCCGCAGGACGGCGGTGACGTTGACGTCCAGCTGACGCTGCAGCGCGTCCGGCGGGATGGTCCAGAAATCGCCGTTGAGCCCGAAGCCCGCGTTGTTCACCAGCAGGTCCACCGGCGCTTCGGCCAGGCGGTCCTCGACAAGTGCCCGTCCGTCCACTTCGGACAGATCGGCGGGCAGAACCACGACGTCGACGCCGTGCGCCTCGACCAGTTCCGCGGCGAAGCCCTCCAGCCGGTCGACGTCGCGGGCGACGAGCACGAGGTCGTAGCCCTCGTCGGCGAGCCTGCGCGCGAACTGCGCGCCGATGCCGGCGGTGGCGCCGGTGATCAGGGCGGTCTGTGTCATATCGGGAACCTACTCCTCGGTCGGGTCCGGGGAAGACGCTCGGCTGGGACAGGCGTGGGGGTCACCCACCGTGGGGATTTGACGTGCAACCGCCGGAGTCGGGAAGTATCGTCCGCCCCCATGGGGAAGCACAGCAGGCGAAAGCCGAGCTACCTGCCCAAAGTCGCGGTCGGCGCGGCGCCGCTGGCGCTGTTGTTCGCCGGCCCGGCCACCGCGCTCGCCACCCAGACCGATCCGTCGATCCCGCTTCCTCTCGATCACCAGCGCGAAGGCAGCCTGGATCGCGGAGTCGGCTTCACCAGCGAAGACGACACGACCGTCTTTCGCGGCTTCTTGACCAACACCGAACGGAACGTCTTCAGCAAGGACGTCGGCGACGCGAAGGCCATCGCGGACATCCGCCGCTCGGTGAGCGAGACCATCGAGACCCGCGACCGGGTCACGGCCGGTCCGGACAAGGTCGGCGCGCTCGCCGCGGCGAAGACGTCCGAGGCCGTCAAGCAGGGCCAGCGGGAAGCGGTGAAGGTCGACCGCTACGGCAGCGTCGTCGCCGGGAACGAGACCGAGCTCGAACGGACCGGTGCACGCCTGACCGAGGTCGCGCTCGACCCGCGCACCGGCGTCCCGACCCTCGTGTCCGAGGACAGCCGCGCCCTTCGCGTGGCCGAGGGGACCTATCACGCCGTTCGCCCGCTGCCCGGGGTCGGCGTCATCAACGAGTCCGAACAGCACACCGGCGGCACGCTCGACCGGGCTCTTCGGCTCGATGGCGGTTTCTCCGGTGACCTCGGCGGCGTGCTGGAGGCCGGGCGGTCGTCCGGGCACGCGGTCGACGTCGGCGATTTCGCCGCCGTCGGGTCGACTTCGGCGCAGCACGGCAACGGCCGGTTCAGCGGGGTCCTGCCGCTCGGCGTCGGCTCGGGCGCGGGTTACGGCCAGGAGCACGCCCTCGGCGGCACCATCGGCCCGTCGACCGGGCTGGTCACCACCGATCAGGACGTGAATCTGGCGCAGCACGGCGCCGGATTCACCGGATCGGGTTCGCACACGATCAGCGGCGACCTCGGTATCGGTGACGTCGCGTCCGTCCGCGGCACCTCGACGTCCACCGTGCGCGGGGTCCTGCCGACCGCCGATCCCGCACAGGCAGGGCATCTGACGCAGTCCGAGACGCTCGACCTGACCCTGCTCGGCCAGCCGGCGCACACCGGTTTCCTCGCCGGGGCGCTCCCGCTGGAGCTCGAACCGGCTTAGCCCGGACCCCGCCCCACCGCCACCCTCAAAGGCCAGGCTGACTAATTTCCGGGCTCGATGTCGTCGGCGGCCTCGGCCTGCCAGTGGCGGCCAGGGGTCGAGGCGTTGTCGTACTCCTCGTCGAACGGGTCCACGATGTCGGCGATCTCGCCGAGGTCGCGCAGCAGCCGCTCGAGCCGCGACGGCCCGGCGTTCGGGGCGACGCTCGCGAGCACCCACTCGTTCTCCAGCCACGCCACGCCGACGTCGCCGCCGAGCGAGTCCGCCGCGTCGACGAGATCCTGCGTGATCACCTTGCGGGCACCCTCGGAGTCGTCCGCGAAGGCGTAGCGCTGACCGATCGGGCCGAGCATCTCGGGCATGTCCTGGCGCTGGAACGGCACGCTGGACAGCCACATCTCCAGCGGCACCTCGTGCACGCGGTTGCACCGCACGGCGACCACGACCGCCGGGATCTGGCCCTCGGTCTCGATGTCGAAGATGAAGACGGGACGCCGCCCGTCGGAGGTGAAGGTCGACCCGGCGACGACGTTGACCGCCAGCTGGGCACCGAAGTACCCGATCGCGCCGTTGGACCACTGCCGCGGCAACCGTTCGTCCTCTTCGACGAACTGCCAGCCGCGCAGCTCGGCCCAGCGCATGCGCTCGCGATTGCGCGAGCCCTCCTTCGCCCGGTCGGCCGCGAGCAGCGCCAGCCCCGCCACCAAGGCGACGGCGGCGATGACGAACCAGATCCACGCCGGAATACCCACGCCGGTCAGGGTATCCCCCTGCCCTCACCGGATGTGACCGCCGGGCGCCGTGTCGCGCCACCCCTTTCGGTGCCGCGCCCGGAAAAGACCACGAAAGACGCGGTGAAAGGTCGACAAATCGCTGTGTCGCCAACGCTGGGAACGGTCCGCTCCTCCCCGCACGCGTGACCGGACGGACGACACGCGTGCGGGAACGGACGACTCGCGTGATCGGGCGGACGACTCGCGGCTGGAACCCTGACCGCGGCGTGTCGTCCATCCGTCCTTGCTCACCCGAGTACATGAAGGCCCCCTTCTTTGCGCCTGGCGCAAAGAAGGGGGCCTTCATGTACTGCGGGGTCCTGCTGGGCGACGCGCCCCGCCGCGTTGCGAAAGCCACTTTCGCAACGTCGGCCGCGGCCGGCCCTGGTGATTCCGGTCCCCTCACGAGGACTCAGTCCACCCGCGTGACCGTCAGCGCCTCCGACGCCTCCTGGGCCGGGATGTCCACCCGCACCGTGTCGCCGTCCCGGATCTCACCGGCCAGCAGCTGTTTCGCCAGCTTGTCGCCGATCGCCGACTGCACCAGCCGCCGCAGCGGCCGCGCGCCGTAGATCGGGTCGAAGCCGTTCAGCGCGAGCCACTCGCGGGCCCCGTCGGTGACCTCCAGCATCAGGCGGCGCCGCGACAACCGCGTGGCGAGCCGCTCGATCTGAATGTCCACAATGGACGTCAGCTCGTCGGTGCCCAGCGCGTGGAAGACCACGATGTCGTCCAGCCGGTTCAGGAACTCCGGTTTGAACTGCCGCTGCACCACCGACATCACCGCGTCGTTGCGCTGACGCTCGTCGAGCGACGGGTCGGCGATGGCCTGCGAACCGAGGTTCGACGTCAGCACCAGGATCGTGTTGCGGAAGTCGACCGTGCGGCCCTGGCCGTCGGTGAGGCGCCCGTCGTCGAGCACCTGAAGCAGCACGTCGAACACGTCCGGGTGCGCCTTCTCGACCTCGTCCAGCAGCACCACCGAATACGGCCGCCTGCGCACCGACTCGGTCAGCTGGCCGCCCTGGTCGTAGCCGACGTAGCCCGGAGGCGCCCCGACCAGGCGCGCCACCGAATGCTTCTCGGCGTACTCGCTCATGTCGATCCGCAGCATCGCGCGCTCGTCGTCGAACAGGAACTCGGCCAGCGCCTTCGCCAGCTCGGTCTTGCCGACACCGGTCGGGCCGAGGAACAGGAACGAACCGGTCGGCCGGTCGGGGTCGGCGACGCCCGCCCGGGTGCGGCGCACCGCGTCCGAGACGACCTGCACGGCCTCCTTCTGCCCGACGACCCGCTTGCCGAGCTCCTCCTCCATGCGGAGCAGCTTGCCCGTCTCGCCTTCCAGCAGCCGCCCGGCCGGGATGCCGGTCCACGCGCTGACCACGTCGGCGACGTCGTCCGCGCCGACCTCTTCCTTGAGCATGACGTTCTGCTGGCTGACCTCGCTGGCCGCGGTCGCGGCCTCGAACTCCTTCTCCAGCGCGGGAATCCGGCCGTAGCGGAGTTCGGCGGCCTTGCCGAGGTCACCGTCGCGTTCGGCGCGTTCGGACTCGCCGCGCAGCTGCTCCAGCTGCTCCTGAAGTTCGCGGACGCGTTCGATCGAGCCCTTTTCGTTCTGCCAGCGTGCGGTCAGCGCCGTCAGCGTCTCCCGCTTCTCGGCCAGCTCCGAGCGCAGCGCGGCAAGGCGTTCCTTGGAGGCGGCGTCGTCCTCTTTGGACAGCGCCATCTCCTCGATCTCCATCCGCCGCACGGCGCGCTCGACCTCGTCGATCTCGACCGGCCGCGAGTCGATCTCCATGCGGAGCTTCGACGCGGCCTCGTCGACCAGGTCGATCGCCTTGTCCGGCAGGAACCGGGCGGTGATGTAGCGGTCGGACAGGGTCGCGGCGGCGACCAGCGCGGCGTCGGTGATGCGCACACCGTGGTGCACCTCGTACCGCTCCTTGAGCCCGCGCAGGATGCCGATGGTGTCCTCAGTGGACGGTTCGCCGACCAGCACCTGCTGGAAGCGCCGCTCCAGCGCGGCGTCCTTCTCGATGTGCTGGCGGTACTCGTCGAGCGTGGTCGCGCCGACCATCCGCAGCTCGCCGCGGGCGAGCATCGGCTTGATCATGTTGCCGGCGTCCATCGCGCCCTCGCCGGTCGCGCCGGCGCCGACGATGGTGTGCAGCTCGTCGATGAAGGTGACGACCTCGCCCGCGGAGTCGGTGATCTCCTTGAGCACGGCCTTCAGCCGCTCCTCGAACTCACCGCGGAACTTGGCGCCCGCGACCATCGAGCCGAGGTCGAGCGCCACCACGCGCTTGCCGCGCAGCGACTCCGGCACGTCACCGGCGACGATGCGCTGGGCGAGCCCTTCGACGATGGCCGTCTTGCCGACGCCGGGTTCACCGATGAGCACCGGGTTGTTCTTGGTGCGGCGCGAGAGCACCTGCACCACGCGGCGGATCTCGGTGTCGCGGCCGATCACCGGGTCCAGCTCGCCGGCGCGGGCGCGCTCGGTCAGGTCGACGCCGTACTTCTCCAGCGCCTTGAACGTGCTTTCGGGATCCGCGCTGGTGATCCGCGCGGAGCCGCGCACCTTGGCGAACGCCTCGCGCAGCGCGTCGGGGGTGGCGCCATGCCGCTTGAGCAGCTCGGCCACCGGCCCGCCTTCGGTGGCGAGGCCGACGAGGAGATGCTCCGTCGAGACGTACTCGTCGCCGAGTTCGGTCGCCAGCTTCTGGGCGTGCGTCAGCGCCTTGACCGCGTTCGTGTCGAACTGCGGGCTCGACACGGTGGCGCCCGTCGCCGACGGCAGCGCCGCGATCAGCGGCTCCAGCTCCTTGTGCACCTGCGCCGGATCGGCCCCGACCGCGGTCAGCAGCGGTGCGGTGAGCCCCTCACCCTGCGCCAGCAGGGCGCCGAGCAGGTGCGCGGCCGCCACGTGCGGGTTGCCCGCCATCGTGGCCGCCTGCGCCGCCGACGAGATCGCCTGCTGGGTCTTCGTGGTCGGGTTGAAAGCGTCCATCCCTCACCTCGTACTAGGTCGTGCAAAAGCTTGTCGACAGGTACAACGTCAGCAAAGTTGAGTCTGTTCCGCTCAACCTTGAAAAGTTTCAGCCCCCGGTCGGGGAGACGGCCTCCGCGGGCAGACGCGGGCCCACCCGGCCGAGGCCGACCACGGCAGTACAGGCGCACGCGGCCACGAGCACCCACGGGATCCAGACTGCCACGGAGAACAGCGCCACGACGGCCGGAGCGATCACCGCGGCGAGCGTGAACGCGTACTGGAAGGCCGCCAGGTACCGGCCTCGCGCCTCCGGCGGCGCCGCGGCTTCGGCCAGCGCCCCGGAGCGCGGGCCGAACGCGAGATCGCCCGCGGCCAGCACGAGGGTCGCCCCGAGCAGGTAAACCGGCTGGAATACCTTCGGCACGAACACCACCGCGAGGCACGCCAGGCACCACACCGCGAACAACGCCGAGCCCGCGCGCATGGCGGCGATCCGGGTCAGCTTCCGGGTGAGCCGCAATCCGACGACTCCACCCAGACTGGTGACGACGGTGAGCAGCGCGATGATCGCGCCGGGCAGCCACCGGGGGCCGTGCAAGGCGTTGAAGACGTACACCGGCATCCCGATGAGGAAGAAGTCCATCGTGAGCGCGAAGAGGCCACTGAAGACGATGAGCGCCAGGTACGGGCGGTTCCGCCAGACCCGCGCGGGCCCCGAGCAGCGCCGTGGGTGCCTCGGGGCGGGGGTGACGAGCGTCGAAAGGATGGCCGCGGCGATGACGAAGGTCGCGACGTCGACCATCACGGCGACGTACAGCCCCTCGCGCCCGATCCACACCAGAAGCCCGGCCGCCGCGAGCCCGCCCAGCCCGAAGCCGGCGGAGCGCACCATCGCGGCTTCGGCGAACGGGCGGTCCTTCGGCCCTTCGCCCGCGACGTCGGCGATGAGCGAGAACTGCGAGCTGTAGAACAACTGCTGCCCGGCCGCGAGCATGACGGTCGCGCCGACGACACCGGCGAACCCGTCGGCCAGCAGGAAGGCGCTCGCTCCGGCGGCCTGCAGGACGTGGGAGCAGATCATCACCGTCCGCGGGCCGATCAGGTCGACGAGGCGACCCGCGATGGCCGGGACGAGCAGACCGGCGAACGCACCGAGAGTGACCGCGGTCCCCGCCTGGGCGAGGGGCAGACCCACCACACGGATGACGAAGACCAGCCCGAGCGGAAGGAAAAGTCCCGAGCCGAAGTTGTCGATTCCCAAGGCGACCAGCAACGCGACCCGGTTACGCACCGATACGACGCTACCGGCGTCACGGCGCTACGAAAGGTCCGTTCAGTCAAGACCGGCGGGTAGGAACGGCCGCCGTCAAACGTCGCAGGTCCGCACGGACAGGGCGGCGCGGACGTCGGCGTTCATCTCGGCCAGGCGCGTGGTCAGCTCGAGGACCTTTTCGTCGTCCCAGTCACCGAGCGCGCGCTCCATGAACTCCAGGTACCCGGCCCGCCTGCGGCCCAGTTCCGCGCGCCCGCGCTCGGAGACGCTGATGATCGACGCGCGGCCGTCCTCGGGCGCCGGACGGCGGTCCACCATGCCCGCCGCGGACAGCTGGGAGATTTGACGGCTGATGACCGAAAGGTCCACAAAGCGTCGTTTGGCCAATTCGGAAGGGCGCGCCTCGCCGTGCTTCGCCAGATCCGACAGCAGCATCGCCGCCGCCGGGTGCAGGCCGGGGTCGTCCTGCCAGGCCTGCATTATCCAGGCGTGCTGCAGCTGGGAGGCGGCCTTCAACTCACGCATCAGTTCGACTCTGGCGTCGTCGGCGGAGCTCATCGGTCCCTCCTGGCTACTTGTACAGTACAACTTTATTCGGCGACACTTGCGTAAGACAACTATTTACCTCGTGAGATCGCCCACTGCCGACCGGTTTCGAGTACACCCGTCCGGAGCAACGATGCGGGCAAAAGGGCTCTCGGCAGCTAGTCTCGCGAACGAGCCGGAATGAGCCGACCGGCCCGACAGCCACTGACCGGAGAGGTGAATGATCCGTGAATTCTTCTCCAGTGGTCCCTCGTACGTGAACCTGGGGAACCGTCTTCCGGCATGCGCTACCCGATCAGCGACTCCCAGCCCGTGACGGCCGACGCGGTCAGCCCGGTCCCGCGGTCTTCGGCGCCGCGCGAAGCCCCGCCCGCGGTGACCGCGATGGTGCGGCTCATCCGGGACACCTGGGCGAAGTCGGAGCCCTTCATCCCGGAGATCTCCCAGTTCTTCTACGGGATGCTGTTCACCCTCGCGCCGGCGACCCGCGACTTCTTCCCCATCAACATGGAGGTCCAGCGCGGCAGGCTGGTCCGCGCGCTGGTCCACATCGTGCAGATGGTCGACCGGCCCGACGACCTGGTGCCCTTCCTGACCCAGCTCGGCCGCGACCACCGCAAGTTCGGCGTCATCCCGCGGCATTACGAGGCCGTCGGCACCGCGCTGCTCGCCTCGCTCAAGAACCACCTCGGTCCGGACTGGACACCCGAGGTCGAACGGGCCTGGGCGGAGGCCTTCACCATCGTCGCCCGCGCGATGCAGGAGGCCGCCGCGGCCGACGTCAACCCGGCGTCGTGGTCGGCCACCGTGCTCGAACACCGGCGGCTCACCTGGGATCTCGCCCTGGTCCGCGTCCAGCCGGAATTCCCGGTGCCGTACCAGCCCGGTCAGTACATGAGCGTCGAAGTACCGCAGCGGCCACGGCTCTGGCGCTACCTGTCGCCGGCGAACGCGCCGCGCGAGGACGGCGGCATCGAGTTCCACGTGCGCGCCGTCGACGGCGGATGGGTGTCGCGCGCCATCGTCAGCCACACCCAGCCCGGCGACGTCTGGCGGCTGGGGCCGCCGCTCGGCAGGCTTTCGGTCGACCGGACCGACGGCCGCGACGTCCTGATGATCGCCGGTGGCACCGGCGTCGCGCCGTTGCGCGCCATCCTGGACGACCTCGCGCAGTGGGGCGAGAACCCGAAGGTCCAGTTGTTCTACGGCGGACCGTCGCGTGAGGACCTTTACGACCTCGACGAGTTGCGCGCCCTCGCGGCCACCAACCCGTGGCTCACCGTGACCCCGGTGGTCGAACGCGGTGAAGAGGCACCCGGCTGTGTGCAGGGCACGCTCGCGGAAGCCGTTACCCAGCAAGGATCCTGGCCGGGTCACCGGATCCTCGTCGCCGGTTCGCCCGCGATGATCCGCGCGACGGTGTCCCGGATGCTGGTCGCGGGCAGCGCGCTGGACCAGATCGCGTACGACCCGTTCACCATCGACTAGCAATTCGATTCCGCAATGGTGATCAGTCACCGGCCGCATACCGTTACGTGACCCCGTAATCACGGAGAAAAACCCACCCGATCGGCGGATCACGCTTTCGCCCAGGCGTGGCGAAAACCACTGGTGAGCAAGGGAAATCCGGCCTGCTTGATCACCTTTACTTAGTGCCAGACGGGGTTGACGGCGCGTATATCGTTTGCTCCGTTCGAGCGGGAAACAACCATTCTTGGATCCTTTCGCGACGTTCGGGCATACAGTCGGGAACCCGCGGGGGAACACGAGCACGATGACATCGGGTCTGGAGAATATGCCCGATCCAACTGGAGAAAATCGTTCACCCATGACTGCCGAAACCGTGAAATACGAGCATCCACCGAGTCCGTCGAGATCTTCACCGATTCCCGTCCCGCCCCTGATCGAAACGCCGTCGGCGGACAAGACCGTCGAGATGGCCAAGCTCATCAGGGAGAGTTTCGCCGCCGTCGAAACGAAGGCCGAGGAGTTGTCCCAGTACTTCTACGGCGTACTCTTCTCCGTTTCGCCGGACGCCAGGGCGTTGTTCCCGATCAACATGGCCACGCAGCGAAATCGTTTGCTGCGCGCACTCGTCTACGTCGTCCAGATGGTGGACCGGCCCGACGAACTGGCCACGTTCCTCGGGCAACTCGGCCGGGACCACCGCAAGTTCGATGTCCTCGGCCGTCATTACGACGCCGTCGGTGTCGCGCTGATCGCCGCGCTCAAAAGGTTCCTGAAGGACGGCTGGACGCCGGAGCTGGAAGACGCCTGGGTCACCGCGTACGGCGTCATCTCGAAGAACATGCGCGAGGCCGCGGGCAAGGAGATCGGGCCCGCGTGGTGGAAGGCGACCGTCGTCGAGCACCGTCTCGTCACCCGCGACGTCGCCGTGATCAAGGTGCGCACCGAGCAGCCGCTCCCGTACCGGGCCGGTGGTTACGTCAGCGTCGAAGTCCCGCAGCGGCCGCGGATGTGGCGGTACTTCTCGCCCGCCACCGCGCCGCACGACGACGGGACGATCGAGTTCCACGTGCACGCCGTGCGCGGCGGCTGGGTCTCCCGCGCGATCGTCCACCACACCCGGTCCGGCGACGTCTGGCGGCTCGGCCCGTCGCTCGGCGCGCTTTCGGTGCACCACACGGAAAGCCGTCCGCTGCTGATGATCGGCGGCGGCACCGGCGTCGCGCCGCTGCTCGCCCTGCTCGACGACATGTCGCGCTGGAAGAACAACCCTCCGGTGCACCTGTTCTTCGGCGGCCGCCGACCGGAAGACCTCTACGCCCTCGACGAGCTCCGCGGGCTGACCGTCACCTGCCCTTGGCTGACGGTGACCCCGGTGACCGAGGAAGGCACCATCGCCGGCGGCGACCGCGGCACGCTGGCCACGGCGGTCACCCAGCGCGGCGCCTGGAAGGACCGCGACGTGTACGTCGCCGGGTCGCCGTCGATGATCCGGGCGACGATCGCGAAACTGCTCGCCGCTGGCACGGATCTGGCGCGAATCAAGTACGACCCCTTCACCCTGGACTGAGCCGGTGCGCCGTTCGTATTAGGCCGATCGGCTGTTCCACCTGGGCTCGACGCAGCAGTAGGTCAGTGAATCATTGACCGCGGTCACCGGCGGATTTATGGTCTAGACCACATTGCTCCCCCTCACGGGAACACCGTCGTTCCATCCCCCAGGAGCCGGCATGACCGTCAAACGCAAGCTCGTGGCAGCCGCCGCCGGTGCGATCCTCGCCCCGATCGCCATCGTCGCCATCCCCCAGGTGGCCAGCGCCCACGGCTACGTGCTGTCCCCGCCAAGCCGCCAGGCGAACTGCGCCCAGGGCAAGGTCTCCGGCTGCGGCGCGATCGTCTACGAACCGCAGAGCGTCGAAGGCCCGAAGGGGCTCCGCAGCTGCAACGGCGGCCTTCCCGGATTCGCCGAGCTCAACGACGAATCGAAGCCGTGGCCCGCCGCGTCGGTCGGCAACAGCGTGACCTTCAACTGGAAGTTCACCGCCTACCACCGGACCACGAACTACGAGTACTACATCGGCGGCACCAAGATCGCCGACATCAGCGGGAACAACTCCGCGCCGAAGGACCCGACGTCGCACACGGTGAGCCTGGCCGGCTTCAGCGGCCGCCAGAAGGTGCTCGCCATCTGGAACATCGCGGACACGCCGATGGCCTTCTACAGCTGCATCGACCTGCAGATCGGCGGCGGCAACCCGCCCACGACGTCGAACCCGCCGACGACCAGCAACCCGCCGACCACCTCGAACCCGCCCACCAGCACCACCAACCCGCCCGCCGGCGGCACCTGGGCGGCCGGGACGTCCTACACGGTCGGCAGCACGGTGACCTACGGCGGCGCCACCTACCGGTGCCAGATGGCGCATACGGCGATCCAAGGCTGGGAACCGCCGAACACGCCCGCGCTGTGGACGCGCCAGTGAAGCTGGCCCTCGTTCTCGTCGCCGGTCTCGTGGCCCTCGCGGGCTGCGGGTCCGGCGACGGCTCACCGACCAACGCCGGCGCCCCGATCTCCCCGGTCCCCCAGTCGGCGGCGGCGTCCGCGCAGTACAACGACGCCGACGTGATGTTCCTGCAGATGATGATCGCCCACAACGACCAGGGCGTGGAGATCGTCAAGCTGGTGAAGACCAAGCAGGGGCAGAAGCAGGAGCTGACGAATCTCGCGGCCGCCATCGAGGCGACACAGCAGACCGAGACCACCGACATGCGGAACTGGCTGAAGGCCTGGGGCAAACCCGAGACGGGCTCGGCGGATCCGCACGCACACCACCATCACGGTGGCGACGGGCTCACCGACAAGGGACTCCTCGAAGCACTGTCCAAAAAGGATGGTGCGGAGTTCAGCCTCGACTTCGCCGACATCTTCGTCGCGCACCAGCACAACGGGGTCGCGCTGGCGAGGACCGAACTGAAGGACGGCAAGAACCCGGAGGCGAAGGCGCTGGCCCAGCGGATCATGGACTCGCGCACCGGCGAGGTCCAGCAGATCCGGACCCTGGTGCCCGGCCAATGACGCATTTAGTCCGCTAAATGCGTGGGTGAGAGGCAAAGCGACCGTGTCGCGAAAGCCACTTTCGGGACATCAGACGTCGCGAAAGTGGCTTTCGCGACACGTCTCGGGCGCGAGGTTCACGAACAGGGGCAGGTCGGCTGCATAGCGCAAGCCCCTCGGGCAGCGGCCACCAGATCCGACCGCTCACCGCCACCGACGTTGCGAAAGCCACTTTCGCAACGTTGAAGGTTGCGAAAGTGGCTTTCGCAACCTGCCACCTTGCCTCGCCCCCGCATTCAGAGGACTAATTGCGTTTCTTGGGCTTCCAGACCACGAGCGCCGTCTGCTGCCGCAGCGGGACGAGATCCTTGCGGTAGGAGGCGTGCACGGCCGCGGCGGTCTGTTCGGCGGCGACGTACGCCGCCGTGAGCTCGTCGGTCAGTTCGGCGATCCGTGCGCGGAGCGCGTCGACCTGGTTCTCCAGCTCGATGATCCGCTTGATGCCCGCGAGGTTGACACCGTCCTCTTGGGACAGTCGCTGCACTTCGCGCAGCAACGCGATGTCCCGCATCGAGTAACGGCGTCCACCACCGGACGTCCGGCCCGGCGACACGAGACCCTGGCGGTCGTAGGACCGCAGGGTCTGCGCGTGCAGGCCGGAAAGCTGCGCCGCCACCGAAATGACGAACACGGGGGTGTCCTCGTCCGCACCGTGCGGCAGCCCGCCGAACATCGTGCTCACCTGCCTTCGAGAAGTTCGGTGATCTCCGGTCGCGGATCGTGATCGGCCATGGCCTCCGCGTAGGCCTCCAGCGCTTCACGGGCCTTGTCGTCCAGTTTGGCCGGGATGGCCGCCTGCAGGGTGACCAGCAGATCGCCCTGCGAGCCGTCGCGTTTCGCGATCCCCTTGCCGCGCACCCGGAGCACGCGACCACTCGCTGTGCCCTGCGGCACCTTCAGTGAGACCTTGCCCTCCAGCGTCGGCACGGTGATCGTGCCGCCGAGGGCCAGTTCCGAGAAGGACACCGGCACGGTGATCGTCAGGTCGAGATCCTTGCGCCCGAACACCGCGTGCGGAGCGACGTGCACGCGGACGTACAGATCGCCCGGCTGCGCGCCGCCACGGCCTGGCTCGCCCTGACCAGCCAGCCGGATCCGCTGGTCGTCGGCGACGCCCGGCGGGATCCGCACGGTCAGCGTGCGGGTGCGGGTGCTGATGCCCTCGCCCGCGCATTCCGGGCAGGGATCGTCGATGATCGTGCCGCGGCCGCGGCAGTCACGGCACGGCTCCGAGAACGCGAACGCGCCCTGGCTCCGGCTGACCAGCCCGCTGCCCTGGCAGGTCGCGCACGTCCTCGGGGAGGTCCCCGGCTTCGCGCCGTTTCCGCCGCAGGTGGAACAGGTCGCCGGGCTCGACAGCCGCAGCGGCAGGGTCGCGCCCTTGACCGCCTCGGCGAAGTCGATCCGGACGTCGGTCTCCACGTCCGAGCCGCGCTGCGGCCGGTTCGCGGTGGCACCGGCGGCGGCGCCACGGCGGCCGAAGAGCCCGCCGAGGATGTCGCCGAGACCGCCGAACCCGCCCTGCTGCTGACCCGCCTGGCCGAAGATGTCGCCGACGTCGAAACCGCCGCCACCGCCGGCCCCCGGGAAGCCGAAGCCGCCGGGACCGCCGGAGCCGAAGAGGCGGCGGGCCTCGTCGTACTCCTTGCGCTTGGACGCGTCGGAAAGAACGCCGTACGCCTCGGAGACCGCCTTGAACTTCTTCTCGGCCTCCACGTTGCCCGCGTTGGCGTCGGGGTGGTTCTCCTTGGCCAGCTTGCGGTAGGCCTTCTTGATCTCGTCCGCGGTGGCGTCGGAGGAGACGCCCAGCTCACGGTAGAAGTCCTTACCGATCCATTCCCGTGCACTCACCGAACGTCTCCTCCTTTCACGCCGTATCGCCGATCAGCGGTTGTTCTCATCGAAAAGTTCGCCCTCGAGCGGCAGTTCGCCACCCACGGGCGGGTCCACCGGAGCGTCCTGCGCCGCCGGGGCGGCACCGGGCTCGTGGTCGGTGACCCCGACCATCGCCGGGCGCAGCACGCGCTCGCCGAAGCGGTAACCGCGGCGCATGACCACGGTGACCGTCGGGCCGGAGACGTCCGGCGACGTGCTGTGCTGGACCGCCTCGTGGACGCTCGGGTCGAAGGGCTCGCCCTCGGTGCCGAACGCTTCGAGGCCCGACCGCTGCAGGCTTCCGACGAGCTTCTCGCCGACCGACTTGAAGGCGCCCGTCAGATCGCCGTGCTGCTCCGCGCGCTCGAGGTCGTCGAGCAGCGGGAGCAGATCGTTGACGACCGACGCCTTCGCACCGGCGACGACCTGCTCGCGGTCGCGGTCCACGCGCTTGCGGTAGTTGGCGTACTCGGCCTGGAGCCGCTGGAGGTCGGCGGTGCGTTCCGCCAGCTCCTTCTCCAGCCCGGTGGCCACCGACACCGAGTCGTCCACGATGGACTCCCCGAGGCCGGGGCCCGCGTGGGCCGCGGGCTCCGGTTCGACGGTGTCTTCGGCCGGAGCGGCGTGCTTCGGGCCGTCCTGGGTTTCGGCGGCCGGGGCGGCCGAGCGGACCTCACCGGTCAGCGGATCGATCCGCCTACGGTCCCGCACGACCACCGGTTCGTCCGGGCCCCGGCCCTCGGTTTCGTCGTAGCGTCCCGTCACTTCTTGTCCTTCTCGTCCTCTTCGACGATCTCGGCGTCGACGACGTCGTCCGCCTTGGCCTGCGAACCGGTGCCCGCGCCCGCCGCACCGGCGGCGCCTTCACCGGCGGCACCTTCGGCGCCCGGGGTGGCGTTGGCGTAGAGCGCGGTGCCCAGCTCCTGCGAAGCGGTGTTCAGCTTCTCGATGGACTCGCGGATCTTCGCCGAGTCGGTGCCCTTGAGCGCCTCGTTGGCCTCGTCGATCGCGGACTTCACCTTGCCCTTGAGCTCGTCGGGCAGCTTGTCCTCGTTGTCCTTGACGAACTTCTCGGTCTGGTAGACCAGCGTCTCCGCCTGGTTGCGGGTCTCCGCCTCCTCGCGGCGCTGCTTGTCCTCCTCGGCGTGCGCCTCGGCGTCCTTGACCATGCGCTCGATGTCGTCCTTCGGCAGCGCGGAGCCACCGGTGATCGTCATCGACTGCTCCTTGTTCGTGCCCAGGTCCTTCGCGAGGACGTGCACGATGCCGTTGGCGTCGATGTCGAAGGTGACCTCGATCTGCGGCACGCCACGCGGGGCGGGCGGGAGACCGGTCAGCTCGAACATGCCGAGCTTCTTGTTGTGCGCCGCGATCTCGCGCTCACCCTGGAACACCTGGATCTGCACCGAGGGCTGGTTGTCGTCCGCGGTGGAGAAGATCTCCGAACGCTTGGTCGGGATCGTGGTGTTGCGCTCGATGAGCTTGGTGAACACGCCGCCCTTGGTCTCGATGCCCAGCGAAAGCGGGGTCACGTCGAGCAGGAGGACGTCCTTGACCTCACCCTTGAGCACACCGGCCTGCAGCGCCGCGCCGACGGCGACGACCTCGTCCGGGTTGACGCCCTTGTTCGGCTCGCGGCCGCCGGTCAGCTCCTTGACCAGCTCGGACACGGCGGGCATGCGGGTGGAACCACCCACGAGCACGACGTGGTCGATGTCGCCGACGGCGACACCCGCGTCACGGATGACGTTGTTGAACGGCTTGCGGGTGCGCTCGAGCAGGTCCGAGGTGATCTTCTGGAACTCGGCGCGGGAGAGCTGCTCGTCGAGGAATAGCGGGTTCTTGTCCGCGTCCACCGTGATGTACGGCAGGTTGATGCTGGCCGAGTTCGAGCTGGACAGCTCGATCTTCGCCTTCTCGGCGGCCTCACGGATGCGCTGGAGCGCCATCTTGTCCTTGGTGAGGTCGATGCCGTTGGACGACTTGAACTTGTCGACCAGCCAGGTGACGATGCGCTCGTCCCAGTCGTCACCGCCGAGGTGGTTGTCACCGGAGGTCGCGCGGACCTCGACGACACCCTCGCCGATCTCCAGCAGCGAGACGTCGAACGTACCGCCACCGAGGTCGAAGACCAGGATGGTCTGCTCCTTCTCGCCCTTGTCGAGGCCGTACGCCAGCGCCGCCGCGGTGGGCTCGTTGACGATGCGGAGCACGTTCAGGCCGGCGATCTGCCCGGCCTCCTTGGTGGCCTGCCGCTGCGCGTCCTCGAAGTAGGCGGGGACGGTGATGACCGCGTCGGTGATGGTCTCGCCGAGGTACGCCTCGGCGTCGCGCTTGAGCTTCATCAGCACGCGGGCGCTGATCTCCTGCGAGGTGTAGGCCTTGCCGTCGATCTCGGTCTTCCAGTCGGTACCGATGTGCCGCTTGACCGACCGGATGGTCCGGTCGACGTTCGTCACGGCCTGGTTCTTCGCCGGCTGGCCGGTCAGCACTTCACCGTTCTTGGCGAAGGCGACGATGGACGGGGTGGTGCGGGAACCTTCCGAGTTGGCGATGACCGTCGGCTCGCCGCCCTCAAGGACAGCGACGACCGAGTTGGTCGTGCCGAGGTCGATGCCGACCGCTCGCGCCATGGTGTGATCCTCCTGCTAGTTCGTGACCTGCACGTATCCGCCCACCTTGAGCGGGCTCAACGCAAGTTGTATCGGGATGGTGGGGCTTCCGTCAAGCCGGACTTGAGTCACCCTCACTCAACCTTGCATCCGGCTCAACGTGCGGCACGTTCGTCTTGTTCCCGGACTACCGGCAGACCGTGCCAGGAGCGGGTGTGACGCCGCTCACCAGGTACTTCACCTCTTCGGCGCGCACGCAGGCCGAGTTGAGC
Source organism: Amycolatopsis sp. PSD-21 (assembly GCF_055561455.1). Taxonomy (NCBI): domain Bacteria; kingdom Bacillati; phylum Actinomycetota; class Actinomycetes; order Pseudonocardiales; family Pseudonocardiaceae; genus Amycolatopsis; species Amycolatopsis sp. PSD-21. The sequence continues at coordinate 9,213,724 of NZ_CM145712.1, forward strand.
AGCCCGGTGTGCCCGTACCCGGCGTCGACCAGCAACGTCGAGTTCTCGATGTTCCGCGCGAGCCCTTTCGCCCAGACGAGCGGCGTCGCCGGATCGTGTTCGCCACCGACCACGAGGATCGGCGCCGCGCCGGTCACCCGTTGCGGTCGCGGCAGGTAGGCGGATGGCACCGGCCAGCCCGCGCACCCGCTCGCCATGTCCCAGAACTCCGAATACCGCCATCCGTGCGGCGAGAGGGTCTTCACCAGCCCCTGCATCGCCCGCATGTCGGCATAGGAGGTGAACGGCGAGCCGAAGTCGTGGCAGCCGATCGCGCGATACGCGCCGTAGGACGGGTCGAGCTGGGAGTACGGCAGCAGTCCGTCCGCGTTCCCCGCCGTCGCGGCCTGGATCGCCTTCGCGAGATCCGGCCAGAACGCCGGGAGGATGAGGCTGCCGTAGACGCCGGCCGCCATCTCCTCGGCGGTCACGTTCCGTCCGAGCTGTTTCGACGGCACGCCGCCGGGCGTCCGCATCAACGCGTCGTAGGTGGCGAGGACGTCCTTGCCGCGAAGCGCGCAGTCGGCCGACTGCGCACACCACCGCGCGAAGTCCTTCAGCGCGCTCTCGGTCGCGATGGCCTCTTCGAGGACCGCCTGCCTGGTGGGCCGCGAGTGGTCGACGGCGCCGTCGAGCACCATCGTCCGGACTCGCTTCGGGTACTTCTCCGCGTACACGGCGCCGAGTTCGGAACCGTAGGAGACGCCGAGCCAGTTCACCTTCGGCTCGCCGAGGGCGCCCCGGATCGCTTCGACGTCGTCCGCGGCCCGCCAAGTGTCCACAGAGGACAATCCGGGTCCGGTCCGCTTCAGGCACTCGCCGCCCGAAGCGCGGTTGTGCGCGAGAAGCTTGTCGTAATCGGCGTGGCTCCGCGGAAAACGGCTGACCGCCGGATCGTGCAGATCCGGCCCGCAGGTGATCGCGGGCGTGCTTTCGCCGACGCCGCGCGGATCGAACCCGATGACGTCGAACCGTTGCCGCACTTCGGCCATTTCCGGCTTGTCCAGCGCGAAACCGCGGCCGCCGTACTTCAGCACGGTGACGCCGGAACCGCCCGGCCCGCCCGGATTCGTCAGCAGCGAACCGACGCGGCGCGCGGGATCGGCCGCGGGCAGTTTCGCCAGCGCGATCGAGAAACCGTCGCTCACCGGGAGGTTCGCGCATTCCAGCGTCGGCGCGTACTCGGTCGCGCACGGCTTCCAGTCGATCCCGGACGAGGCGGACGCCGGCAGCGCGGAAAGCGGCAGCAGGGTAAGCGCGGTGACCGCGGCCAGCGTCTTCATGCGGGCTTCACCGTGATCGAGCCGGTTCCGGACTGGAGGTCCAGGACGTTCGCCGAAGCCTGGTCCTGCCGGACGCCGCCGGTCTCGACCTTGCCGACCTCCGCCTTCGCGCGGACCTGGTACGCGCCGTCGGGAACGGACACGACGACCTTGCCGACCTCGGCGTTCGCGGTGACGGCGCCGGGCTTCGCGAGACCGACCTCGATGTCACCGGTGCCGGTGCGCAGGTTGACGGGCCCGGACGTGCTCAGCACCTTGAGGTCACCCACGTCACCCTTCAGATCGACCGAAGCCGCGCGGGCGAGCGTGATCTTGCCGGTGCCGATGGTCCCCGAGATCGCCAGCTCGCGCGGCACCACGACGTCGTAGTCCACGCCGCACTGCTGACAGCCGCCGAGCACCAGCGTGCCGTTCTCGACGCTGTACGTCTTGCCCGGATTCTTGCCGTTGTACGTCACTTCGCGGCGCAGCGAGACGGGCGCGCCGTCCTCGACCCGGAGCGTGACCGCGCCGACCGGGACGTCCACCCGGATCGCGGTGACCTGCTCGGTGACGGGCGCGCCGTCACTCAGCTTCTGCTGGAATTCCCCTGTGCAGCCGACGATCCCGAAGGCGGTCAGCGCGCCGAGAGCGAGCGCGCCGAGGACGCGCTTCTCCTTGTTCCCCATGAGAAAATGTTCCCCCGATATATCCGTCAGGCCGCTTTGACCTTGACGCTTCCGCTGTCGGTGTTGAGATCGAGCTTGTGCTGGGCCGAACCGGACTGGTTCACGTCGATGTCGCGACTGCCACTGCCGGTGGTGCCGGTGACGTTGTACTCGCCGGCCGGGACGGTGACCTCGACCGAACCGCTGTCGGTCTGCGCGGCGACGTCGGCGCCCTTGACCAGTTCGAGTTCGATGCGGCCGCTGTCGGTGCGGGCCTCGACGTTGCCGCCGAGCCGTTCCCCCTTGATGGCTCCGGAAGCGGCCTGCACGGTGACGGCCTGGCCGATGTTCGCCAGTTCGACGCGGCCCGCGTCGGACCGCACCTTCACCGTGCCCGGCACATCCGCGACGGAAACCTCGCCGGAGTCCACCGTGACGTCCACAGTGGACACCCCGGCGACGTCGAGTGCCCCCGAATCCAGCTTGCCGGAGACCGGGACGCCCACCGGGACCACCACGTCGTAACGAACCTCGCAGGTGGTGCCGCAGTCGGCGAGGACCAAGGTGTCGCCTTCCACGCGGAACGAGTCGCCCGGCTTGTTCCAGCGGTACTCGAACTCCTGGTGGATCCGGACCGGCCCCTCGCCGGTGCGGATCTTGACCCGGCCCTCGTCGTTGTCGATCCGCACGCTGCGGATCGGCTGGGTGACCTCCGAGGTGGCCTCCGCGTCGGACGGCCACCACCAGCCGAGGCCGGTGAGGACACCGACGCCGATCAACGCGATGCCTCCGATCGCGAGGAGTGGGCGCGCCATGGTCTTGAGTCCCTCCAGAGCAGGTTTTCGTGTAACTCGACGCTAAGGGCAGCGCGGCGGGTTGGACATAGGGGTAACCCCCGGATTCGTCCCTGATCCCGCGCCAGGGCTCTAGGGGTCCTAGGCGCTGTCCGGCAAGTCGTGTTCGCGGTCTTCGCGCCCAGGCGGCCCCTGACGGCACGGGCGGATGCGGCCGAGTACGACCCGGTACGAGGCCGATCCGCCCGCACCGCCAGGAACCGCCTGGATCCCGAAGCCCATCGAACAGACTCGCCGGACAGCGCCTAGCCTGGCTCCGTCATCTGTTCGACGATCAGGAGGACGCATGCCGCAGGCACCCGATCCGTACGAATTCCTGCCCGATCTGCCTGCCTTCACCTTGAGCAGCACCGATATCGAGGAAGGCGGCTTCCTGCCGACGCCCCAGCTTTCCGGGATCTTCGGCGCGGGCGGCGAGGACCGTTCCCCGCAGCTGTCGTGGGACGGCTTCCCCGATGGGACCAAGAGTTTCGCCGTGACGTGCTACGACCCCGACGCCCCGACGGCGAGCGGGTTCTGGCACTGGGCGGTCTTCAACATCCCGGCGTCGGTGACGGCGCTGGCCGCGAACGCGGGCGACGAGACGGGTTCCGGTCTGCCGGAGGGCGCTGTCACCCTGAAGGGGGACGGCGGCGTGAAGCGGTTCCTCGGCGCCGCCCCGCCGCCCGGGCACGGGCCGCACCGGTACATCTTCACGGTGCACGCGGTCGACGTCGAAAAGCTGGAAGTCGGCGAAGACGCTACGCCGGCCTTCCTCGGCTTCAACCTCTTCAGCCACGCCATCGCCCGGGCATCGCTGACGGCCCTGCACGAGAACAAGGGCTGAACCGGCTTTCCGTGAAGGCCTCCTTGAGGGACTCTGGGTCCCTCAAGGAGGCCTTCACGGACTTGGGCGCTCAGTGGCGACGCTCGCTACTAGACCGGACCAAGGTGATGTTGCGAAAGCCACGTTCGCAACGTTGAAGGTTGCGAACGTGGCTTTCACAACGTCGGCGGAGTGGTCCTCGCTAGACCTGCCCGTTCGCCCGGCTCCGCTCCATGTACTGCCCGTCGGGCGGGTCACCGAAGCCGAACCGCCGGTACAGCCCGTGCGCGTCGGCGGTGTGGAGCATCCACCGGAACTCCGCGCCCGGCCCGTTGTCGATCATCTCCCGGACCAGCTCCTTGCCGAGCCCCGCGCCGCGCGCCTCGCCGACGACGAAGACGTCCGCGAGATAAGCACTGCCGATGGTGTCCGAGAACGCCCGCGCGAACCCGACCAGCCTGCCGCTCGAAGTCTCGTACGCGCCGACGACCCGCCACGCGTTCCGGAAGACCTTCTCGACCTGTTCGCGGTCTCGCCACTTGCCCCAGTAGACCTCGGTGGACAGGTGCTTCCACACCACGTCGAGGTCCAGCCGTGCCGGGTCGTCGTCCAGTTCGTAAGCGCCGACAGTCCTCATGATCCGAACGCTACCCAGCAGGTCAACGAGGTTTCAGCAGGTAGTCCACCACCGGCCGCAGTTCGTCGGCGGACGGCGGTTCGTCGTCGATGAGGCCCTGGATGAGCAGGCCGTCGATCCCGGCCAGGAACACCCGGAACGCGACCTCGTCGTCGTGCCGGACCATCGAGGTCAGCACGTCCAGCCAGCGCCGGGCGGCGGGCCGCAGCTCCGGTTTGCGCGCGGCCAGCAGGTACAGCTCGTACTCCGCCATCGTCCGCCCGCGGCGCGGGCCCAGCGCCTCCGCGAGCAGCCCGGCGACCTCTTCCGCGCCGCGGCTGCCGCGCGAGCGGGCGCGGTCGATCATCCAGTAGACCTCGGTCGCCATATCCCTCGCGCACGAGATGAGGGTGGCGATCAGCAGGTCGTCGAGGCTGGAGAAGTGATAGGTGGTCGACGCCGTCGGCACGCCCGCCTCGGCGGCGACCGTCCGGTGGGTGACGCCGGCGACGCCATCCCTTTCGATCACCCGCAGTGCGGCCGCGATGATCTCCTCGCGCCGCTTCTCGCCCCTGGCCTTCCGGCCGTCGACCTGGATCTTCACTTAGTGCGCGCCTCCTGCCTCGATCAGCACGACACCGCCGATCACCAGCACCAGCCCGGCGATCACGGAGAGGTTGACGGGTTCCTTGAAGAAGACGATGCCGACGGCCGCCACCAGCGCGACCCCGGCCGCGGCCCAGATCGCGTACGCGACGCTCACCGGCACGCCCGCCTTCAGCACATACGCCAGCGCGACGAACGCGACGACGTACCCGGCCACGACGACGATCGACGGCCCCACCTTGCTGAAACCCTCGGAAAGTTTCAACGAGACCGTGGCGGTTACCTCAGCGGCGATGGCCAAAGCGAGGAGAAGGTACGCACCCATGTCACAAAAACTACCTGGACGATCGTCTTAAAACCAAGAGAGGCGTACACCACATCGGTGGGACTTGGGCGCGGTCAGTGGGTTACCCATCAGTAAGAAGCATTAGTCTGCCCGAACCACCACACGCTTCACTCGGACGAAAGGCACCCGACGATGGGCGCTGTACAGCTGACGCTCGGCGGGATCGCGGTCCTGCTCGGCGTCGTCGCCTGGGGAATGTTCTTCGCGACCATCGCCCGCTTCGTGCGGGTGATCCGCCTCGGTCAGCCGGACGCGACCCGCAACGGCCCATTCATCCCGCGGATGAAGACCTTGATCAAGGAATTCGCCGCGCACACCCGGATGAACAAGATCCGCAGCGTCGGCGCCGCGCACTGGCTCGTCATGTGGGGCTTCCTGCTCGGGTCGCTCGCCCTGTTCGAGGCGTACGGCGAAGTCTTCGTCCCCACCTGGGGCTGGCCGATCCTCGACGACTGGTCGCTGTTCCAGCTGCTCATGGAGGTGCTCGGGGTCGGCACCATCGTCGGCGCCCTGGTGCTGATCGGGATCCGCCAGAAGAACCACCCGCGCCGCGCCGACCGGCAGTCCCGGTTCCAGGGCTCGAACTTCAAGTGGGCGTACTTCATCGAGGCCGTCGTGCTCATCGAGGGCATCGGCATCATCGGTGTCCGCGCCGCGAAATCCGCGATGAACGTCCACGAAACCCCGATCTGGGCGGCGTTCGTCTCGCACCCGATCGGTGAGCTGCTGCCGGCCAGCCCGAACCTGGTCTCGGTGTTCGCCTTCGTCAAGCTGATGAGTGCCACGATCTGGCTGTTCGTCATCGCACGCACGATGACGATGGGTATCGCCTGGCACCGGTTCAGCGCCTTCTTCAACATCTACTTCAAGCGCGAGGCCGACGGCGGCGTCGCGCTGGGCGCGCTCAAGCCGATGATGAGCAACGGCAAGGTGCTCGACCTCGAAGAGGCGGACCCGGACGAGGACACCTTCGGCGTCGGCAAGATCGAGGACTTCAGCTGGAAGGGCTGGCTGGACTTCTCCACCTGCACCGAATGCGGCCGCTGCCAGTCGCAGTGCCCCGCGTGGAACACCGGCAAGCCGCTCTCGCCGAAGCTGCTCATCACACAGCTTCGCGACCACGCCTACGCGAAGGCGCCGTACCTGCTCGCGGGCGGAAAGCGCGACATGGCGGGCGACGAGGTCGGTCTGTCCGGTGACAACATGTACGCGGGCATCGACGTCCTCGCGATCGCCGAGTCACAGAAGGCCCTCATCGGCGACGACGGTGGCGTGATCGACCCCGAAGTGCTGTGGTCCTGCACCTCCTGCGGCGCGTGCGTCGAGCAGTGCCCGGTGGACATCGAGCACGTCGACCACATCGTCGACATGCGCCGCTACCAGGTGATGATCGAGTCCGCGTTCCCCAGCGAGCTCAACGGGATGTTCAAGAACCTGGAGAACAAGGGCAACCCGTGGGGCCAGAACGCCAAGGACCGGCTCGCCTGGACCGAGGACCTGGACTTCGAGGTGCCGGTGTTCGACGGCGACCTCGGCGACACCGAGTACCTCTTCTGGGTCGGCTGCGCCGGCGCGTTCGAGGACCGCGCGAAGAAGACCACGCGCGCCGTCGCGGAGCTGCTGCACATCGCGGGCGTCAAGTACACCGTGCTCGGCTCGGAGGAGTCCTGCACCGGTGACCCGGCCCGCCGCGCGGGCAACGAGTTCCTCTTCCAGATGCTGGCGCAGCAGAACGTCGAGATCCTCAACTCGGTGTTCGAGGGCCGCGAACGCAAGGCGCGCAAGGTGGTCGTCACCTGTGCCCACTGTTTCAACACCCTCGCGAACGAGTACCCGGAGCTGGGCGGCCAGTTCGACGTCGTGCACCACACGCAGCTGCTCAACCGCCTGGTGCGGGAGAAGCACCTGACCCCGGTGGCCCCGGTCGCCGAGGACGTCACCTACCACGACCCGTGCTACCTGGGCCGCCACAACAAGGTCTACGACGCTCCGCGTGAGCTCGTCGGCGCTTCGGGCGCGCAGCTGCGCGAAATGCCGCGGCACGGCGACCGCTCGATGTGCTGTGGCGCCGGTGGCGCGCGGATGTGGATGGAAGAGAAGATCGGCAAGCGGATCAACGTCGAGCGCGTCGACGAAGCGCTCGGCACCGCACCGTCGAAGATCGCGACCGGCTGCCCGTTCTGCCGCGTGATGCTCACCGACGGCGTCACCGCGCGCCAGAGCGACGGGCAGGCGAGCGAGAAGGTCGAGGTCGTCGACGTCGCCCAGCTGCTGCTGACCGCCGTCAAGCGGAAGCCGGAGCCGCAACTGGTCCCGGCGGGGGCGCCCTCTTTGGACGCCGTCTCGGACGCCGAACTCGACGGAAAGGCCGACGTGCCCACCGACGAAACGGCCACCGGAACCCCGCTGCCGGAGGAAGACAAGTAGAACGTCACAACCGGAGGGGACATTCTCTCGCACATAATGCGAGAGAATGTTCCCTCTTGTTTTATGCCGTCCGGGTCATTCGGTCCCGTTACCCGTTCGGCGGTACACCGTGGCGATAGGCTGCAGCGGATCCGAAAAAAGGGGCGAGGAATCGATGGGCAACCGGCACGAACTCCGTTCGGTCAAGGAACACCGGCTCGCGATGCCGGGGTCGCCGACCGTTCGCCCGCCCGCCCGCGTCCCTTCGTCCGCGGCATTCGCCAGGATGGCCCAGGAAGCGACCATCCCCAGCATCCCGGCCGCCCGGCGGCCGCCGCGGCAGGAACGCCGTCGCACGCGCGTCCGCCCGTACGTCCGCACGGGCGGACGCACACAGTCCAAACGGAACTTCGCCATCGAAGCGATGATTTCCGTCCGGAACGACGCGCCATGGAACGCGCCGGGGTTCAGCGTCGAATTCCATTCCGTGAGATCGTTGTGCCGTCGTCCGACTTCGGTCGCCGAAGTAGCCGCGTCGCTATGCGTTCCACTCGGCGTCGCAAAGGTCCTTTTGGGTGATATGGCGGAACTCGGTTTGGTCACCGTTCATGAAACGCAGGCTGAATTCGACGGTCATCCGGCACTCGCCTTGATGGAACGCGTCCTGCAGGGTTTGCGTCGCCTGTGAGATCGGCGCACTCGCACTACGCTACGCGAGGTGAGTGAAGAATCCGGTGACGAAAGCACCCTGACGGTGGTGCTGGCGGGTGGGGTCAACCTCGCCATCGCCGTGCTGAAACTGATCGCCGGGATCATCACCGGCTCCGGCGCGATGCTGTCGGAAGCCGCGCACTCGGTGGCCGACACGATCACCGAAGTACTCCTGCTGACCGCGCTGAAACGGTCGGACCGGCCGGCCGACCGCGTCCACCCGTTCGGCTACGGCAAGGAGCGGTACTTCTGGTCGTTGCTCGCGGCGGTGTCGATCTTCGCCTCGGGCGCGATGTTCGCGCTCTACGAAGGCTTTTCGACGGTTTTCGGCGAGGAGACCGAGCAGACCGACCCGATCGTCGGCTACGTCGTCCTCGCGATCGCGTTCGCCCTCGAATCCGTCTCGTGGTTCCAGGCCGTGCGGCAGGTGCGCCGCGATGCCGCGGAATCGGGCCAGAAGGTCTCGGTCTATCTGCGGATGATCGACGATCCGGCGCCGAAGACCGTGCTGTTCGAGGACTCGGCCGCGCTGATCGGCCTGCTGCTCGCGTTCGCCGGGATCGGGCTGCACCAGCTCACCGGCTCGCACGTCTGGGACGGCGCGGCGTCGATCGCGATCGGTGTCCTGCTCGCGCTGGTCGCCTACCTGCTCGGCCGCACCAACCGCGGCCTGCTGATCGGCAGGCAGGCGGATCCGAGGCTGGTGCGCGCGGTGCGCGACCACCTGAGGAAGGAGCCCGAGATCGAGGCCGTCGTCGACCTGCAGACCATGCTGATGGGCACCGATCAGGTGCTCGTGTGCGCCCGCGTCGACTTCGACGACGCGCTCGGCGCCGCGGAGGTCGAACGCGCCTGCGTCCGGATGGCGACCGAACTGACCGAGACGTTCGGCGACGTCACCGAGGTGTTCATCGAACCCGTTCCGCGCACGGACGCCGAACTGCGCGCCGCCGTGCTCGCCCGCTACGGCGACTGGGACAAGGGTCAGTAGCCGAAGTTCTGCGTCCAGTACATGCCCTTGGTGTTGACGCCGACGCCGATCTTCTTCAGCTTGCAGTTGAGGATGTTCGCGCGGTGGCCCTCGGAGTTCATCCAGGCGTCCATCACCTTGGCGGCGTTCGACTGGCCCTTGGCGATGTTCTCGGCGCCGGGCTTGTCGTAGCCGGCGGCGCGGATGCGCTGGTCGAACGTGACGCCTTCCGGTGTGGTGTGCGAGAAGTAGTTGCGGGCGGACATGTCGTCGCTGTGGCCCTGCGCGGCGGCGGCGAGGTGGGACTCGTTGCTCACCGGCGAGCAGCCCGCGTCGGCGCGCTCGGCGTTGACCAGGTCGATGACCTGCCCGGCGAGCGAGCTGTCCTGCGAACGGGGCGGTTCCGGCGCCTTGCTCGGAGTGTGCTTGGGGGCCTCGGAGGACTGGGCGGGCGGCTCGGCCGCGGCGGAGGACGAGCTGGGCGGCGCGGAGGAAGACGTCGGCGCGGCCGAAGACGACGTGGGGGCAGACGGCTCTGGCGCGGGACCGCCGGGCGCCGGGGCGGACGTCTGGCCGAAGTAGGCGGGAGGCTTGGCGAGCGCGTCCCCGGGCCTGCCCTTGGTGTCGGGCACGCTCAACGAGAGGTTGCTCAGCGCGGTGCCCTGGAACCGATCGGTCACCATCAGGTAGCTCGCGCTGGCGATCACCCCGCCCAGCAGCACACTGAGCGTGACCAGCAGTAACCGGCTTCGTGTTCTATTGGGGGACACGGGGCCGAAATTTATCACGAACCGGTTACGGCAATACCCCCGAAAGTAGTAATACCGGTCAGCGGCCGAGGCGACCCGTGGAGTCGTGCGTGATCGCCGTCGCGTCGGCGAGGAACCGGATCACCGTCTCCAGTTCCCCGTCCGTGTAGTTCTCGCAGGCCTCACGGACCGACTTCACCAGGTGATCCCACAGGGGCGCGGCCGAGGCCATCATCGCCCCGTCGATCTCGATGAGCACCTTTCGCCGATCCTCGGGATGCGGCTTCCGGGCGACGATCCGCTTGCTCTCGAGCCTGTCGATGAGCGCGGTGATCGACGCGGGCGCGAGCCCCGAAAGGTGTGACAGCGCCTTGGGCGTCTGCGGTCCGAAGCGGGCGAGGTAGTCGGTCACCTTGCTTTCGACGGCCGAAAGGCCGCGCTGCTCCGCGATCGCCGTGTGGAACATGACCGTCTCCGTCGACAGCGCGCGTGACCCGCTGAGGACCCGCTCGATCAGCTCCGCTCGCTCGCTTGACACGTCGGCCAGCCTAGCGGAGTCTTTAGTTCGACAGAACGAATTAGTTTCTAAGATATTCGGTGGGGTGAACGACATGGCGAAGGTACTGATCGCCGGCGGGGGTATCGCGGGCACGATCACGGCGATCGCACTGCACGAGACGGGCCACGAGCCGGTGATCCACGAGGCGTACGACCGGAGCGCGGAAGGAGTCGGCGCGTTCCTGACCCTCGCGGTGAACGGTCTCGACGCGCTGAGCCCGATCGGACTGAAAAGCCTGGTCAAGGGCCTGGGATTCGACACGCCGCGGATCAAGATGCGGCTGGGCGACGGCCGCGAACTGGCCGACCTCGCACTCGGCGAACCGCTCGAGGACGGCACCGTGAGCCAGACCGTGCTGCGCTCCGACCTCTACATCGGGCTTCGCGACGAAGCCGTCGGACGCGGCATCGAGATCCGCTACGGCAAGCGTTTGGCTGACGCGCGCGAGACCGCTTCGGGCGTCCTCGCGACCTTCGAGGACGGCTCGTCGGCCGAAGGCGACCTGCTGATCGGCGCGGACGGGCTCCGCTCGCGGGTGCGGACGATCATCGACCCGGGGGCGCCGTCACCGCGCTACGTGCCCTTGCTGAACACCGGCGGACTGGCCGAGGGCCTGCGGCTGGACGACGAACCCGGCGTCATGCACATGACGTTCGGCAAGCGGCTGTTCTTCGCCCACATCGTCCACCCGGACGGGGCCGTCTGGTGGTTCGCGAACGTGCCCCGGAAGCGTGAGCCGTCTCCGGCCGAGCTCGCCGTGTCGCCCACCTGGCGAGAGGACCTGATCCGGCAGCTGGCGGTGGACCGCACCCCCGCCGCCGAGATCGTGCGCGCGACGCGGGAGATCTACCGGCCGTGGGCGACGTACGACTTCCCGAGCGTGCCGACCTGGCGCACGGACCGGATGGTCGTCATCGGTGACGCCGCCCACGCGACGTCACCGGCGGCGGGGCAAGGCGCCGCGATGGCCATCGAGGACGCCGTCACGCTGGCGCGATGCCTGCGTGACGTGCCCTCGATTCCCCAGGCGCTCGCCACCTACGAGGGACTGCGACGCGAGCGCGTCGAAGCCGTCGTCGAGCGCGGCAAGCGCAACGGTGACGACAAGGCGGTCGGGCCCGTCGGACGGGTGATCCGGGACTTCTTCCTCACGCGGGCGTTCAAGAACCTGCCGGAGGAGGATCCGAACGCCTTCATGTGGCGGCACCGGATCGACTGGGAAGCCCCGGTGGCTTAGCGCCAGGTGTCGACGCGGTGGAAGTTCTTGTACGCACGGCTCGGGGTCGGCCCTCGCTGACCCTGGTAGCGCGAGCCGGCCTCGTTCGAGCCGTACGGGAACTCCGCCGCGCTGGACAGGCGGAAGATGCAGAGCTGGCCGATCTTCATCCCTGGCCAGAGCGTGATCGGCAGGTTCGCCACGTTCGACAGCTCGAGGGTGATGTGGCCGGAGAAGCCAGGGTCGATGAAGCCCGCGGTGGAGTGCGTGAGCAGCCCGAGGCGGCCGAGGGAGGACTTGCCCTCCAGGCGGCCGGCGAGATCGTCGGCGAGCGTGACGGTCTCGTAGGTGGAGCCGAGGACGAACTCGCCCGGGTGGAGGACGAAGGGGTCTTCGCCCTCCTTCTCGACCAGCGAGGTCAGCTCATCCTGCTGAAGCTGCGGGTCGATATGCGTGTACTTGCTGTTGTCGAACACGCGGAAGTAGCGGTCGAGGCGCACGTCGATGCTCGACGGCTGGACCATGGTCGGGTCGAACGGGTCGACGCCGAGACGGCCTGCGTCGAGCTCTTTACGGAGGTCACGGTCGCTGAGGAGCACGCGATCAGCGTAGTCAAGCGGCCTTCATGTGCCTGCCGTAGGTCGGGTCGAGCCCGAACACCTTGGTGACCTGCCGCAGGTAGTGGCGTCGCCCGGCGGCCCCGAGCAGCTCCTGGAGCGCCGTCGCGCCGGGCACCACCCGCCGGACCGTCTCGGCGGCGAAGTTGACGCCCGCCGCCGCGACCACGGCCGCCTGCGCGATCGGGTCATCGGGCAGCTCCAGGAAGTCGGCGTTGGCCTTGCCCAGCAGGAGCCTGCTGATCGCCCCGTGCCCGGCGACCGACACGTGCGCGAGGACCTTGCCGAGCGCGCCCCGGCCCTCGCCGATCCCGGCGTGGGATTTCATCAGCGCCGCGGCGAGCCGTTTGGAATCGTCGTCCGGGATGAACTCGGTGGTGGCGAGCAGCCACAGCAGACGCCAGGCGTCGTCCTCGCCGGCGGGCAGGAGTTCCTCGTCGACGCCCATCAGCCAGCCGACGTAACGCCAAAGGTGGAGGATGTCGGCGCGCTCGCGGGCGCTGTAGCGAAGCCCGAGCAGCTGCGTGCCGAAGACGTAGACGAGCGAGAAGAGCAGGAGCGTGCCCGCGGTCTGGACCTGGTTGACCGGCTTGTCCCAAGCGGCGTAATCCCAGTCCTTGCGGCGGTTCATGGCCGCGCGGACGTGCGCGTGCACGATCCGCACCCGCAACGCGGACTCGTACCCGCGCCCGCCGGGCACCAGCGCGCCCGGCGTCGTGACATGGATCCACCACGTCGCCGTCTCGACGAGCCGCCGCGCCGCCTTGTACTCGATCTCGCCGGTGCCGACGAGCGCCTTCGTGGCGCGCGATGCGAGATAGCCGCCCATCAGCGAAACGTCGCCGAGCGGGAAGAGGCCGAGCAACCCGGCGCGCGTGATCGCCCGCGCTCCGCTGTTGAGGCGATCCGGGTCGACCCAGTACGGCGTCGCCTCGACGTCGCGGAAGAAGGCTTCGAGCTCCTCCGGCGGACTCTCGACACTGTCGATGCCTTGCCGCAGCGCCTGTTCGAACTCGGGTTGCGCGCCCTTCCGCAGCAACGGCACCAGCACGTCGGCCGCCGGGTCCTCTCGCTGCGCGAACCGCCGCAACCGGGCCACCTGGCGCTCGTCGCCCCTGATGTCGCCCTCGATGAACAACCTCGACGCGACGCGGAAGCCGCCTTGACGGAACAGTTCGGGATCAGGCAGCCGCTCGCCCATCCGGATCACCTCCGAGGTCGACAACAAGTGTTGTCACTTTCGAGGGCGACGTCAAGGATGGGGTGGGGCTTGGCAAGGGGAGATCCGGACCATGTATGCTGGCGGCGCACTGCGGATGTAGTTCAATGGTAGAACATCAGCTTCCCAAGCTGAATACGCGGGTTCGATTCCCGTCATCCGCTCTCATGCGAAAGCCCCAGGTCAGTGGATGTCCACTTAAGACCTGGGGCTTTCGCTTTGCCCGGCTGATCTTCCGGCTGGACCATTAGCCGACCTGGACCGGCGGCCGTCCCCATGTTCATCGTCGGTAGCCGTGCCGTTGCGGTCGACGAGCTGGACAACCGGTCCACGATCTGCACGTCGGCCTCACTGGCACGACCGTCGGCAGATGAACACCGCCCACGTCTTGTGCGCCATGAAGTCTTTGGTCGACGTGCCCACCTTCGACCGGCGTGCCGCAGGTCGTGGAGGTGCAGGCCTTTGGGCCCCGTCTTCGCCATGACCTCCGTCCATTGACCCACCGACTGACGTTCGGTCGACGTACCGGTTGCCAACCCCGACAGGGCAACGCCACCGACGGGACTATGGAGGAGAACGGCCAGATCGCCCGGTCCACCTGACCACGTAGCCGCGGTCACCGCGTATCCCTCGCTGCTCGGCGCCCAAAACCGCGTCGCCCATATCGAGGCGCCGAAGTGTGCTTTGATACGGAAAGCCGACACCAGAAGCAACAGCGGCCCCCCATCATCCTGGTAGCCACCGTCGTTCTTACCTACCTCGACCAGCTGGCGACCGTTAGGCTGGACGTCAAGAGGCTTCTATTCCTTTCAAAGGTAATACGTCATACTTCAGCCACCTTTGTGAGCATCACGATATCGGCGAATCAGTGCGCCGGAAAGACGCCCCTTCTCACTCACACGCATGCCCTGCTCTTGCGCCCAGCGGCGAACAGCGACGGAGTCGACATCAGATCGAGAAGCACCCGCCGACGCCGCATTGCCAAGTGAAATTTTTCGACGTCGCGCCACTTCTTGTCGCGCTATGTGAAAACCAGAGGGGGCAGACCTGCCACTCAGAGAACGCGCAACCGCCTCCAGCCTCAGGGCAACCGTAGCGGGATCTTCCGATGACACGTAGTTGCCGCGACCCGCATCCTTTACAGCCCCCACCAGAGGTGACGACAGAAAAGTCAGTGCGGTTTCGATTTCAGCGAGCCCGGTGGTGAGGCCGTCACTACCCAGAAGGAGCCAGAGCTCACGGGCGCTCAGTTCGCCTTCGCTCGCGGCGATATGACTCGAATCATGTGCACATTCCCACAGTTTGAGGACAACTCGCTGCAACACTCCCAGGCTATCGGACATCTCATTGCGTGCATCGCGTACGGCAGTTTTATCGCCTTCGGCAAGGGCGCTTGTGAATCGAGAAGCTGACAGAGGGAAATTTCCCTGCAGAACTAGCCATTCCGCAAGCTCTCTCGCTTCGAGGAGAGTCACACCTCGCCGCTTCGCACGATCCGGCAGACGGCCGCCGAAACTCGGCCCGACCACAACAACGTGATCGGCGCCATTCTTTCGCTGATGCTCTTCCAAATTCTCGAAGCTCACAGCGCGTTCCTCGACCACGCCCGAGCCGGCAGTCTTCGCCTCGACCATGACCGTCCTGGTCGTACCCGCCTGGAGCCAGGCCTCAATCAGCACATCGGTCGCGCCCGAGCCACCGACGTGCTGCGACTTGAAACCCAAGTTCTCGAACGCCTGAGCCACGGTGATCTCAAATTCTCGATGGCGAGTCGGGTCCTGCGACAAATCCATGAGTAACTCAGCTAGCTTCTCGCGCCGTTCAGTCCCCACAGGCCCACTGGCGAAACTGTCTTCGTCCGCATCCGCCGCCGCGTCGTTCACGAGCTTGAGAGCAGCTGCTTCACTCAACAGCGGAATAGTCTCCACAAATGCCCGACCAAATGAATTGACCCGATAAATTGCATGACCCATTCTATCCACGAGCTCTGCACTATGCAGCAATCGGAGACGTTGTGCCACCTCATTAGTAGACAACGCGTCAAATCCATACCGCCGCGAAAGGTCGCGGGAAATTGTCGAATTTCCTTTTGTCTCGTCTACGACCGTCAAAATCTCGCCGACAGCAAGGAATTGAATGTGAAACAGGCGCACAAGGTTAATCGGGGAATCGGATTCGACCCATTCCCGGGTAACGGAGGTCACCGTGAAGCTATCCGGGCCGACCTGTTCGATCAGTCCAGCCGCCCTCAGCGTATTGAACGCCATGTCGGCTGACGAATTGGAGATATCGAAAGCTTCCCTGTATTCGCTCAGCAGCTCATCCCTCGACTTCGGCAAGTCAGCCGAACTGACCATCTGGAGAATTGATCCGACGGCGTCACTCCCAGGCACATAACTAATTGATCGCTTTCTGTCAGCCAAAGAGTGCGAGGTCAACCGTGCCAGCGCTTCGGAAATCTCTGGTCCCGGCTCCGGTACTTCCTCCGGAAGATCAGCCCCTCCATCACGAAGCCGGTTGATGTCGCCAGGTTCAGCGACTTCCATGCAGGACGCCATCGCGGAACCGGAGTCCGTTATGACGAGATGATTATTGCTCCACAGATCAACAAGGCCAGCGGCACGAAGCCAGTTGGTCCGACGCCGGATCTGATCCAGGGTGTTCCACTGCATTCCGTACCGCTTGTTTGCAACCTTTCGCAGTTGATCATGGGTAAGTGGTTCATCAAGCTCGGCCAGTATCTCGCCGATGAAACGGATATTGGCATGCAGGATCCAGATGAGGTCCTCGGGTGTTCCGTCGCTCAGCCATGACTTCGCCGACTCGGACAATGCACCCAGCCTGCCTGCCGATCTGACCAAAAGGCCTGATGATCCGAGCGTTCGGGTCACTGCTCGCAACGTGAACGTCTCATTGGTGTCAGGCCAGCGGCAGTTCTCGTCGAGGGCGACGCCGCTTGCGATTTGCGTTAGCGCGAAGCGCAACCGTGGGATACATTGCTCGACCGAGCCAGGAACCCAGGCCATCGATCCCGCTCGATGAGCCCACGATCGTGGACGCGGCCGACCGAAGTCCTCGGAACCTTCATCTGGTGAGCTCGCTGACGTCAGCAGGGTCGGCACGGGAATCGACCCTACTCGAGTGACATGCGACATGCGGTCTTTTCCACAGCGTGTTCTGGGATTTGTACTCGTGCCCGAACGGGGCCGTCGAAACCCGGCGCAGATATCACGACATTCCGCCGACGGCAGAGCGCGGTCTGGCCGTTCGGCCCTGGACCGTACACCATCATTTTCGCGGAGACGGGCAACGAATGCGGCGCGATCGGGCTGCATCTCGACGCGTCCACCGGCGAGCCGCTGAGGTTCATCAGCCCGGGACGATTCCGGACATTTTCGCTCGAGTTCCCCGGGGTTCTCTGTGCGCAGAACGGCGAGCCTAGCCGGTGGCTGACGACGTTGCTGGAGGATGGTGAGCTGCGCGTCTTCGATCAGCGTGTGGTCCACGGCAGGATCGACGGAATCGCCGCCGACTTGCCGCAGGGGACACGAGTCGAGCGGGAGTCCGGCTCGACGAAGCTCTAGATCGGTTGGGGCCTGACGGTGACCGGTCTGGTGCGGGGATTTCGGCGTCGTCCGGCGGCGGTATCGGAATCGCCGGACCGGTTTTTGATTTCCCACCGTTGTTACCGTGCCAGGTATGGAGATCCGGCAGTTCACCGAAGACGACTGGCCGCAGGTCTGGCCGATCGTGCGCGAAGTCGTGCAGGCCGCGGACACCTACACCTACGACCCGGACCTCACCGAGGACGACGCCCGCCGGACGTGGGTCGAGAAGCCGCCCGGCCGGACGGTGGTCGCGGTCGAGGACGGCCGCGTGCTCGGAACGGCCAAGATGGGGCCGAACCGCGGCGGACCCGGGTCGCATGTGGCGACGGCCAGTTTCATGGTGGACAAGGACTTGCGCGGCAAGGGGGTCGGGAGCGCGTTGTGCGCGAACGCCCTGGAGTGGGCCAGGGGACAGGGTTTCGCGGGGATGCAGTTCAACGCGGTCGCCGAGTCGAACGTCGCCGGGATCCGGATCTACGAACGGCTCGGGTTCGAGATCGTCGGGACGGTGCCGGGCGCGTTCGAGCACCCGACGCTGGGGCGCATCGGGTTGCACGTCATGTACTGCGACCTGAGCTGAGTCAGCCTTCGACGAGTTCCCAAGGCGCGTCGGCGCTCGGCCGGTCGTACACCTGGCCGGGCGCGGCGCTCAGTACCAGGGCGACGTCCGGGTACAGCGTGACGGCGTGCTCCATTTCGAGGGCTTCGACCTCGAAATCCTCGTTCTCCGGCACCTGAAAACCGACGAGCAGCCAGCTGCCGTCGGCCTCGCGGACGACCTGGCGCACGGCGCGGGCCGGGGCGGCCGGGTCGGTGGAGATCTCGGCGAGTTCGGTGCTCACCTGGACTTCTTCCAGCGGCGACCCCGGATGCGTCCACGCGGCGAGGCGGGCGGCGCGTACCAGGAGGTCTTCCTCGTCGTCGTCCGAGTCGGCGACCGAACTCAGCAGCCACGAGCGCCGCTCCGGATCCCAGTCGGCGGCCATGCCGGTGGGGAGGCCGGCGAGCGCGGCGAGTTCGGGGATGAGCTCCACCGCTTCCCGCAGCGGCAGCGCGCCGAACGCGTCCTTGTTCATCTCCATGTCCTCGGAGAACTCGTTGCCGTCGCTGATGAACCAGTCACCGTCGTCGTCCAGTACGACGAACGCGAGGTTCGACGGATCCTCCACCAGCGACCGGGAGATGATCACCGGCGACTCGGGATCCTGACTCAACGGCCAGTTCTCGCTCGACATGCTGGGCTCCCAACGGGGTTGTCCGGCTGCAGGGCACCATCCCACCACGACCGGCGGAAGCTCATTCGCTGAGGTCGTACTCGTCGACGTCGAGCGCGGCGGCGGCTTCGGTGAGGAAAGCGAGCACGGCGGGCGAGAGGTGCCAGCCGAACTCCTCGCCGCCGTCACGGTGATGGAAGTAGCGGACCACTTGCAGCACCGCGCTGGCCCCTTCGTCCACCAGCTTCCGGATCTCCGGGCGGACCGGGGCGAGCCTGCCGATCACGCTCTCGATCTGGTCGTCGACCGGCTCCGAACCGCGATGCGTCACCTTCCAGGCGTGCATCCGCGGCAACCGGTGCTCGGCGGACCGCGAACCCAGTACCAGGACCTCGTCGGGCTCCATGCCGAGCCGCGCGGTGATCTCCGCGGCGGACACGGTTTCGCTCTTCAAGGCGAAGTAGCAGTACTGGTGGACCTTCATACGCCCGGCACCCTAGCTTTCGGGCAGGCTGACCAGGTGAAACGTGATCAATCGCTTATCGAACGGCTCGCGCGGGAGCGCAACGCCTGGTTGTGCACGCTCCGCGTGGACGGATCGCCGCACGTCACGCCGGTGTGGTTCGTCTACCTCGACGACGTCTTCTGGATCGGCAGCGGCGAGCGGAACGTGAAGGTGCGCAACATCGGCAACGATCCGCGTGTCAGCATCGCGCTGGAAGACGGCGACGCGCCCGCTGTCGCCGAAGGCTCCGCACGCGTCCATCGCGGAACCCTGCGCGAAGACGTTCTCGCGGCCCTGTCGGCGAAGTACGACGGCTGGGCGGCCGGCGTGGAGATCGAGCCGTTCGGCGCCAGGGTGCTGCTGGAAGTGCCCGTTAAGCGGTGGCTGCTCGCGGGGGTCGCCCAATAGTCTGGAAAGTCCGATACCGATCTTGGGATGGACGATGCTGACCGGTGAACTGATCCGCTTGCGCCCGCTGGAACCCGAGGACGCGGACACGCTGTGGCGCTGGCACAACGACCCGGAGGTCACCCGCTGGCTGGTCGCCGACCACCCGGAATCCCTCGCGCAGATCCGCGAACGCTTTGCCAACCGGAAGCCGAACAGCTTCAGCCAGGTGGACTTCGCGATCGAGAGCCTCGCCGTCGGCACGCTGATCGGCACCTGCACCCTGCGTGACGCCACGCCGGAGAGCGGCCGCGCGGAACTCGACATCTACCTCGGCGAGAAGGACCACTGGGGCGGCGGCTACGGCACCGACGCCATGCGCACGCTCTGCCGCTACGGCTTCGACGTGATGCGGCTGCACATGATCGCGCTGTGGGTCGTGGTCGGCAACGAGGCCGCGATCCACGTCTACAAGAAGCTCGGGTTCCAGGTTGACGGCAGGCATCGGCAGTCGTTCCGCGGCCGGGACGGCCAGTGGCACGACGAGTACCTGATGAGCCTCATCGAAGGGGAACTCCGCTAGTCGTTCAGTCCTTTCGTGAGCCTGGCGGGTGCCTTCATCCGCCAGGCCTCCTCGATGAGTTCGCGCAGCTGCGTCTTCTCGACCTTGTCCAGGTCGACGAGGATCGCGCCGTAGCCGTCGTAATGCGGCGTGGTGAAGTACGCGGGGTCGCCGGAGGCCAGCAGCGCCTCCTTCTCCGCGTGCTCGCACAGCAGCATCAGCCCGCCCTCGGCCTCGGTGCGCAGCCGGGCGAAGCTCTTGCCCGCGACCTTGAGCGACGGCGTGCGGTACGAAGTGGACTCCTCGACCTCGGGCAGCCTGCCCGCCAGTTCCACGACTTCTTCCCAGGTCGTCATGGCGGCCATTGTGCCCTGGGTCACTGACAAAACCACCCCGCAGCTGTCAGGAAAGGGTCGTTCAGGACGAAAAACGTCAGGAACGACCCTTTCATGACACTCGCGGGGGCTACGGCAGGGCGGTGATCCGGTCCGCGGGCGGCGGCGCGATGCCCGGGTGCGCCCCGAAGTACGCGATCAGCGCGTCCAGGTCCACCGGACCACCCGACAGATTGGTCCCCTTCGTGAACTCGGTGAAGCCGTCCCCGCCGGCGGCGAGGAAGTTGTTCACCGAAACGCGGTACGACGCCGCCGGGTCGATCGGCGTGCCGTCCAGCGTCAGGTTCGAGACGCGTGCTCCCTGGGCCGCCGACGCCGAGTACGAGTACTTCAGCGACTTCGAGATCTGCAGGATCCGCACGACGCCGTTGGCCTGCCACTGCTGTTCGAGCACATTCTTCAGATCCGCCCCGGTGAGCGTGATCGTCTGCATGATGTTCGCGAACGGCTGCACGGCGAACGCCTCGCCGTAGGTCACGACACCGTCGCCCTCGCCGGCGGGCGACGACGCGTAGGTGAAGTCCGTGCGGATACCGCCCGGGTTCGTCATGGCGATCTGCGCGCCGTTCGACTTCGTGGCTTCGAGCTGGGCGTCCGCGATGACGTCGCCGAGCGGCGATTCCCCGGAGGGGGCCCCCTTGGCGGTCAGGTCCGCGGTGATGGTGCCGACGGCCTTGTTCGCGATCGGCGCGGCCTTCGTCTTGGCCTCGTCGATCAGGTCCTGCACGTCGCGATCCGGATCGACGTCGCGGGTGACGATCTGGTTGTGCGCCTTGGTTTCACCACGCACGACATCGAGGGTGCGGCGGTCGATCTTCAGGTCGACGACCGACAGCAGACGACCGAACGACGCACCCTGGATCACCGGGCGCGGTTTGCCGTCGGGGTCGTTGATGACGCAGTTGTACTGCTGGTGGCTGTGCCCGGTGAAGATGGCGTCCACTGTGGACGTCACCTTCTGCGCGATAGCGGTCGCCGCGCCCGGTTTGACCTTGCATTCGTCGGGACCGGCGGTCTCGGAGTTGTCGCCCTGGTGCAGCAGTACGACCTGCGCCTTGACCCCGAACAGGTCGAGCAGCTTGGCGGTGCGATCGATGGCCTGGACCTCTTCGCCGAACTTCAGGCCCTTGATCGCCTCCGGGGTGACGACCTGCGGCAGATCCTTCAGCGTCGCGCCGATGACGCCGATCGGGACGCCGCCGGAGAACTCGATGCTGAACGGCAGCAGCGCCGGGAAGCCGTTCTCGTAGTACACATTGGACCCGAGGAAGGGGAAGTTCGCGCCCTTGAAGGACTCGCGGAACTGGCAGCCGTCGGTCGGATGGCAGCCGCCGTGCTGCATCCGGCGGAGTTCCTTGAGTCCTTCGTCGAATTCGTGGTTGCCCACCACGGAAGCCTCGACCCCGAGCCGGTTCAGCAGTTCGACGGTCGGCTCGTCGTGGAACAGCGCCGAGATCACCGGCGACGCGCCGATGCTGTCACCTGCCGACAGGACGACAGAGTTACGCACTTCGCCGCGAAGCTTCTTCAGGTGCGTCGCGAGGTAGGCGGCACCGCCCGCATTGACGGTTTTGCCGTCGGGGAGCGTGACACGGCCGCTCGAACCGGACGGCGGTTCGAGGTTGCCGTGCAGGTCGTTGAAGGTGATCAGCCGGACGTCGGTGGTCGCCGACGTGGCGGACGCGGGCGCGGCGACGGCGGCCAGCGCGGTCAGCGCGGCACCGGCGACCACGGCCAGCCGGGTAGAGAGTTTCATGCTTCCTCCGATTCGCACGGCGGAGGAGTCTGCCTTGCGGATTTGACCTTCACCAGGGGAGAAAGCATGACGATAGGCAAACGTCACATGGCGACAGGCAGATAGAGACGCTCACGCCGCCGGGTGACGTCGTTCGGCATCGGCTCCAGTTCCCCCGTCGCGATGAAGCCGAGTTTCAAATACAGGCGCCGCGCGTGGTCGTTGTCCTCCGCGACGTGCAGCCACACCTCGCGCGCGCCGTCCTCCTCGGCGGCGGACCGCACTTCATCCATCAGCCTGGTGCCCAACCCCCGGCGGCGGGCTTCGGGCGCGACCCACATCGAGTAGAGGATCCAGCCGTCGTCCCGCGCCCGCCCGGCGACGAGACCCACCGGACGCCCGTCGTCGAAGGCGGCGAACCAGGCGTCTCCGGCCAGCTTCGCGAGCCACTCCTCGTCGGACTGCGCGCGTTCGGCCGCGGCGATCGAGCCGTAGTTCTCGGGCGTGTCCGTCAGGGCACGAAGGCGGATCTCACGGAAGACGTCGAGGTCCGCGGGGATGAGCCGTCGCACGAGCACCATCCGGGCAGAATCCCACGTCCACCGGCGGAGCAGGGAACGAATATCGCCGATCGGCCAAGATCGGGGTCGGCCACTCGGCCGATCCGGCCCCGCCGGCGGCGGCCCTTCGACCGAAGTGGCCGCACCCGCCTGATCCATAACGTCGTGACCATGACGAACGCACAGGTCACCGCCCTGCAGTACGGCTTGATCGCCTTCTTCGCGCTCTGGGCGACGGTGCTGATCCCGCAGCTGATCGTCCTGCACGCGCGGCACGGCCGGGTGCGGCTTCGTCCCGTCCTGACCACGGCCGCCGTGCTGCTCTACGCCACCATGACCCTGGCGGTGACGTTCTTGCCGCTGCCCGGCCCCGGTGTCAAACGGCTGAGCCAGACCGTGCAGCTGAACCCGTTCCAGTGGGTCGCCGACATCCACACCGAACTGCTCAAGCACGGGCTGCCGATGGCCGACTGGTTCACCACCCAGACCTTCCAGCAGGCCACCATGAACGTGCTGCTGTTCGTCCCGCTCGGCTTCTTCGCCAGGACACTGTGGAAGCGCGGCCTCATCGGCACGACACTGATCGGGCTCGCCGCGTCGCTGCTGATCGAGATCACGCAGCTGACCGCGAACTTCGGCACCGCGCCCTACGTCTACCGGATCTTCGACGTCGACGACCTGCTCAACAACACCGGCGGCGCGATGCTCGGCTGGATCGCCGGGGCGCTGCTGCTCAGCCTCGTGCGGAAGCCCGCTCCCTCAACGGTCGAGATGCAGCCGCCGCGTGGCGAGCGGATCGACCTCGCCGAGGTCCGCTAGCCTCGCCTGCCGTCGCTGGGCCGCGCGCCGCGCGGCCCGCCGGTCTTCCGCGATCACCAGCACGGTGGCCACCACGAAGATCAACGCGACCAGGCCGAGGATGAGCGAGAGCTGCAAAACGCCTCCTCGATACGACCTTGTGTGCGAGATCACAAACAGTACGCACATCGTGGTGAGTTGACCACCCCTTGAGACGAAAGTGGGTGTCCCAGGTCACGCGGGGGTCGCCGAGAACCAGGTGCGGTCGTCGGCACACCAGCGCTCGAAGACCAGACCCGCCCTGGTCAGTGCGCCGTTCAGCGCCTCGGCGTCCAGCCGTCGGCAGGTGAAGGGCTGGCTCCAGGACCGGTCCGCCGCCGAGTACCGCACGACGGCCGACAGCAGGTCGCCGTCGCGGACGACCTGGTCGAGCCGGACGCCGACCCGGCCGAGCGTGCCGCCCTGGCCATCGCGCACCGACTCGAACCACTCCGGCGGATGCCATTCGACGAGCACCCGGCCACCGGGCGCGACATGGGCTCGAGCGGCGGACAGGAAAGCCTCGCGATCGACCGCGGAGGCGGTGTTGACCAGGTGACTGCCCAGCAGTACCGCGTCGAAGACCCGGTCGAGCCGCAGTTCCTCGATCTTCGAACACACCTTGTCCGCGCGGACGTCGGCGAGCATCTCCGGCGAGTCGTCCACCGCGACCACCGGATGCCCCAGGTCCAGCAGCGCGTGCGTGATCCGCCCGACGCCGCTGCCGAGCTCCAGGATCGAGGCGCCTTCCGGGATCGCCGCGTGCACGATCCCGGGCTCGTCGCCGGGCGGCAGCAGCCGGTACACCTCGACCGGGCAGCCGTCGGCCGTGAACGCCCCCTCATCCATACCCGCCAGCGTGCCGGAAACTGGCGGGGTGAGGACGAAACCGAGCAAGGAAGAGCTGGCCGCCGCCTACGGCAAGACCATCGACGACGTCATCGCGCCCGATCTGGACGTGCTGTTCTGCGGGATCAACCCCGGTCTCTACTCGGGCGCGCTCGGCCTGCACTTCGCCAGGCCGGGGAACCGGTTCTGGCCCGCGCTGCACCGCGGCGGCTTCACCCCGCGCCTGCTCGATCCCAGCGAACAGCACGAACTGCTCGGCCTGGGCCTGGGCATCACGAACGTCGTCGCGCGGACGACGGCACGGGCCGACGAGCTGACCGCGGACGAGTTCCGCGAAGGCGGGCGCCTCCTCACGGCGAGGGTCGCCGAATACCGGCCACGCTGGCTCGCCGTGGTCGGGATCACGGCCTTCCGGACGGCGTTCGGCCTGCCGAAGGCGAAGGTCGGCCCGCAGGAGGGCGAGATCGGCGGGGCACGGGTCTGGGTCCTGCCCAATCCCAGCGGGCTGAACGCACATTGGACCGCCGCGGCGCTCGGAGACGAAT
Organism: Amycolatopsis sp. PSD-21; assembly: GCF_055561455.1. NCBI lineage: Bacteria > Bacillati > Actinomycetota > Actinomycetes > Pseudonocardiales > Pseudonocardiaceae > Amycolatopsis > Amycolatopsis sp. PSD-21. The sequence continues at coordinate 9,238,564 of NZ_CM145712.1, forward strand.
TCGGCCGCCTTCGCGCCGAAGTCCACTCTGAGTAGTGAACGTGTCAACTTCCGCCCTCGGCGCGCTCATTCGAGCCAGAGATCCACAACCAGCCGATACGCAGAGTTTGCCGCGACGGGGCGATACATCTATGAGGGGGATATCGCGTCACGTGCTCCGGCCTACTGACTCGTAATAGTTACGAGGTGTCATCTCTGTCCGGTCCCGCAGGGGGGACCGGTTGACGAGGGTGACCACGCCGGGGGGCGGTGGTCACCGAATGGACTCGCGAGTCCTCTCGTCCGGAGATGGCGGGCAGGAAAACGGAGGGGTCCGTGATGCGAAGCATCGAGCCGAACCGAACGCAGGCCGGCAGGCCTGGTGGACTGTCGCCAGGCGGCCGCGGACTCGGCGTGGCCGCCGTCGATCCGATCCCGATCTTCTGCGAGGGCCTGAGCTCACTGGTCCACCGCACACCGGGCCTGCAGTGGCTCGGGCACGCGGCGAGCCATCACGCGGCGCTCCAGCTGTGCGAACAGCTCAAACCGGACGTCATCGTGCTGGATTCGGCGCTCGACCCGAACTGCCATCTGTCCCGTCTGCTCAGCGGCGGAGACCCGGCGCTGGTCATCATCACGATGATCCGGGACACCAACCGCACCCAGCAGTACCTCGCCGCGGCGATCGCGGCGGGCGTGCACGCGATCGTGCCGCGGGCGACCGACGGGCGGCACCTCGCCGAGGCGATCCGGCGCGCGCACAGCGACCGCCGCTACATCGACCCGACGCTGGCGGCGCTGACCGCGCGGCCGAAACGCCAGCCCGTGCTCCCCAAGCCGGGCGACGCCCCCAAACCGGCGACCGCGCGCGGCCTGATGCCACTGTCCCGCCGCGAGTACCAGGTCCTGCAGCTGGTGGCGGAGGGGCTGGAGAACTCCGGGATCGCGAAGATCCTGTTCCTGTCCGTGGAAACGGTGCGGACGCACGTCAAGAGCATCTTGCGCAAGCTTTCCGCCCGCGACCGGACACACGCGGTGACGATCGCGTTCCGCTCCGGCATCCTGGTCGCGAACCCGGACGACGGGCACACCCCCGCCGAGACGCCGGCGGCCGCTTCGATCGCGCCGTCATCCCGCTGAACCGCGCCGAGACCCCCGTATTGCTGATTTACACATCACAACAGTGGCCATTCACTTGCCGCCGGTTACCCACAGGTAATATCCTGAAGTTACCGGCGAGTAGGGGACGTGTGCCCGGCCGGGGAGCCGAACACATTGGAGTGACGAAATGGGCCACTACAAGAGCAACGTCCGAGACCTGGAGTTCAACCTCTTCGAGGTACTCGGCGTGCAGGACCGCCTCGGCAAGGGCGTCCTCGCGGAATCCGACGAGGAGACCACCCGCGGCGTGCTGACCGAGCTGAACAAGCTCGCTTCCGGTCCCCTCGCCGACTCGTACGCCGACGCGGACCGCAACCCGCCGGTGTACGACCCGAAGACCTTCTCGGTGAAGATCCCCGAGTCGTTCAAGAAGAGCTACCAGGCGCTGATGGACGGCGAATGGTGGCGGCTGGGCCTGCCGAACGAGCTCGGCGGCTTCGGCCTGCCCCCGACCGTGCAGTGGGCCGCGGCCGAGCTGATCCTCGGTGCCAACGCGCCGCTGTTCATGTACATGGCGGGCCCGAACTTCGCCGGCATCGTCGACAAGAACGGCACCGACGAGCAGAAGCGCTGGGCGCAGATCATGATCGACCGCGGCTGGGGCGCCACCATGGTGCTCACCGAGCCCGACGCCGGTTCCGACGTCGGCGCCGGCCGCGCCAAGGCCGTCAAGCAGGAGGACGGCTCCTGGCACATCGACGGCGTGAAGCGGTTCATCACCTCGGCCGAGAACGACATGGTCGAGAACATCATGCACCTGGTGCTGGCGCGTCCCGAGGGCCCCGGCATCGAGACCAAGCCCGGCACGAAGGGCCTTTCGCTCTTCCTCGTGCCGAAGTTCCACTTCGACGGCGAGACCGGTGAGCTGGGCGAGCGCAACGGCGCCTTCGTCACCAACGTCGAGCACAAGATGGGCATCAAGGCCTCCACCACCTGCGAGCTGACCTTCGGCCAGCACGGCACGCCCGCCAAGGGCTGGCTGCTCGGCGAGGTGCACGACGGCATCGCGCAGATGTTCCAGGTCATCGAGTACGCCCGCATGATGGTCGGCACGAAGGCCATCGCGACGCTGTCGACCGGTTACCTCAACGCGCTCGAGTACGCCAAGGAGCGCGTCCAGGGCGCCGACCTGCCGAACATGCTGAACAAGGCGGCGCCGCGCGTCACCATCACCCACCACCCGGACGTCCGCCGCTCGCTGATGCTGCAGAAGGCGTACGCCGAGGGCCTGCGCGCGGTGTACCTGTACACGGCGACCTTCCAGGACCAGGTGTGGACCGGCGAGGGCGACGAGGCTTCGCAGAAGATCGCGCACGGCGTCAACGACCTGCTGCTGCCGATCGTCAAGGGCGTCGGCTCCGAGCGCGCGACCGAGCAGCTCGTGCAGTCGCTGCAGACCCTCGGCGGGTCGGGCTTCCTGCAGGACTACCCGATCGAGCAGTACATCCGTGACGCGAAGATCGACTCGCTGTACGAAGGCACCACGGCCATCCAGTCGCTGGACTTCTTCTTCCGCAAGATCGTGCGCGACAAGGGCGCTTCGCTGGCCTACGTCGCCGGGGAGATCACGAAGACCATCGAGTCGGAGATCGGCAACGGGCGGCTCAAGAACGAGCGCGCCCTGCTCAAGCAGGCGCTGGAAGACACCCAGGGCATGCTCGGCTCGCTGATCGGCTACCTGACCTCGTCGCAGGAGGACCCGCAGAACATCAACAAGGTCGGCCAGCACACGGTCCGCCTGCTGATGTCGGTCGGCGACCTGCTCATCGGCTGGCAGCTCATCAAGCACGCCGAGGTCGCCATCGGCAAGCTCGACTCGGGCGCGTCCGCGAAGGACGTCCCGTTCTACGAGGGCAAGCTCGCGGTGGCGTCGTTCTTCGCGAAGAACGTGCTGCCGGAGCTGACGTCGCGCCGCGCGATCGTCGAGGCCGCGGACAACAGCCTCATGGACATCCCCGAGGCCGCGTTCTAAACGGTTTCGTGACGAAGAGCCCTCTCCGGCCCGGAGGGGGCTCTTCGTGGTTTCGAGGGGGATCTCCGGGGGAATTTCCGTGCTGAGTCCGCCCGTTGGCGGAGACCTCGGCAAAGGAGTCTCAATGACAGTCACCGGCATCATCACGGCGATCGTGGTCGGTTTGATCCTCGGGGTGCTCGGCAGGTTCTTCGCGCCCGGCAAGCAGTCCATCCCGATCTGGCTGACCATCGTCGTCGGTATCGTCGCCGCCTTCATCGGTACGGCGATCGCCCGTGGACTCGGCTACGCGGACACGAAGGGCTTCGACTGGCTCGAACTCATCACCCAGATCGTCATCGCCGGTATCGGGGTGACCCTGGCCGCGAACCTCTACGGACGGCGCAGTGTCACCCGGTAAGGGGTCTTGAGGCGCGATGAGCCCGAATCGGTGTCACCGTGGGCTCATCGATCTCCAGCGAAGGAGGAACCATGTTGGGTGGCCTTTGGGGCATCATCACCACGATCGTGGTCGGGTTGATCCTCGGCGTCATCGGCCGGATGATCGCGCCCGGCGACCAGAAGATCCCGATGTGGCTGACGATCGTCGTCGGCATCATCGCCGCCTTCATCGGCAACTGGCTGGCCGGTGTGTTCGGTGTCCGTGACACCGCGGGCATCGACTGGATCCGCCACGCCTTCCAGGTCGGCGCGGCGATCGTCGGCGTGATCGGAGCGGCCGCGATCTACGCGAAGGTCAAGGGCGGCGGGCACCGGACAGTCACCTGATCCCGTTACGGTCGGCCCCTGTGACCACTCGACTCGATCTCAGTGGCCAGGGGCTGACCTCCCTGCCCGGCACCTCCCTCCCGTCCTCGCTCGAGCACCTGGACCTGTACGACAACCGGCTGACGTCCGTTCCCCACGAGCTGTGGTCGCTGTCCGGGCTCCGCGTGCTGAATCTGGCCGCCAACCGGCTCACCACCATTTCGCCCGCGATCGGAGGCCTGCGGAATCTGCACACCCTGGATCTGGGGCACAACGAGCTTCCAGCTCTGCCAGACGAACTCGGCGAGCTCGCCGGGCTGACGGAATACCTCTACGTGAGCGACAACCGGCTCACCGAATTCCCCGCCGCGCTCTGTTCGCTCAGGCAGCTGAAATACCTTGGCTGCACGGACAATCGCATCCCGACGCTCCCGGAAGACCTCTCCGGGCTGGCCTCGTTGCGCGAATTCCGCTTGTACGGCAACGGCCTGACCGAACTGCCGGAGTCGATCGGGACGCTCTCCGCGTTACGCGAACTGCATCTGCGGAAGAACCTGCTGACTTCCTTGCCGTCCTCCATCGGGGAGCTGAGCGAATTGCGTCAGCTGGATCTGCGCGAGAACAAGCTGACCTCGCTGCCGTCGTCCATCGCCCGGCTGTCCAAATTGGACAAACTGGATCTGCGCTGGAACAAGGAGTTGCGGGAGCCGTCGTGGCTAGCGGACTTCGAGGCGCGTGGCTGCATGGTGCTGCGATGAGCACTCAGGCGCAGATGATCGTGGCCCGCGGCGAGTAGGTCGCGTTGCGGGTTTCGCGGCGGACCTCCGTCCCGGTGACGACGTCGATCAGCACGCGGGTGTCCGACGTGCTGAACCCGGCCGCACCGGGATCCGGCACACAGCCGGGCCCCGACCCCATCTGCACCGGCTGGGGAACGTAGGAATGCCGCTCGCCGCCGACGCTCTGCACCGAGAACCGTTTCGTACCCCAGATCCGCACGGTCACCGAACCGTTCGCGGGGAGCACCTGGATCGCGATCCCGGTCGGGGCGTCGTTGACGATCTGCAGCTCGACCGGTGAGCCGTCCGCGTTGATCGCCTTGGCGTCACGCGCGACCGGATAGCGGTCGAGGTAGTGGTCGTGCTCCAGATGCCCGCCGTCGGCAAGGCCCGCCAGGTACGCGGCGTTGTAGAGCGTCGTCGCGAGCTGGGAGACGCCGCCGCCGACCACGACCGGGCCGGTGCCGTCTTCGTTCACCGGGGCGGGGACGTAGCCCGCGTCCGCCGTCCTCGCCCCGGACCGCGCGCCGAGGCTGAACGTCTCGTTCGGCTTCACGATGGCGCCGGAGACCCGGCCAGCCAACGCCTGGACGTTCGTCATCGCCGGTCCGCTCAGGCCCGAGGTGGTGAATTCGCCGATGATCTCGTTGATGCCGAGGACGTTCGCCGCGTCGGTGCTGACGGCCGGGCTGCTGGCGTCGTAGACCGCCCTCAGCTCCCGCTCCTCGCTCTTCGCGAGCACCGAGGTCAGCGACGAGAACGTGAGGTCCCAGTTGACCTTCCGCGCGTCCTTCGACGGCTGCACGGCCGGCCGGTCGCCGACGAAGACGATCTGCGCGTCCGCCCCGTCGGTCTCGGTCTCCTTGAGCTGAGGCTGCGCGGCGGCGCGCAGTTTGCCCTGGTCGATGCGGACTTCGAGGTTGCCGTCGTCACGTGCGGCGAACTGGAAGGCCCCCGCGATCGTGTTCGGCTTCAGCGTCGCGTCCTTGCCTTCACCGCGGATGACGAGCGGCTTCGCGACCGCGGGCACGACGATCTTGACGAGCGCGGCGTGCACGCCGGGCGAAGTCGCCTTCACGGGCGCGACGTTCACCCTCAGCTCGACACCCTCGTCGCTCAGCCAGCGGTCGGTGACCGCGGCGACCGCCTCCTTGACGTCGGCGAGCGCCTGCCCGTGCCGCGGTTCGACCGCGGCCGGGACGACGCCGCCGTCGGTGCCCGCGACGGGCTGGAACGTGATGTTCCCTTCGACCGGCGGGCGGTTGAGCTGCGTGGCGGCGAGGTCCGAGACAGCTTTTTCGAGCTTCGGTGCGTCGGTCCAGGTGACGACGCCGACCTCACGGCTGCTGAAGAACGACATCAGCCGCGTGTACGGGCTCAGCGGCTGGTGACCGGCGCGCCCCAGCGTCTGCGGCCAGTCCAGGCCGAGACCGGACGACGTCGGGTACAGCACCGTCCGGACGTCGCCCGCCCGCACCCGCACCGGCTCGATCAGCCTGGGCTCCAGCTCACGGCGGAGCTTCGACTCGGCCTCCTTGTGCGTGAGGCCGCCGACGTCGATCCCCGCGACCGTGACGCCGCGCGGGACGTCCCCGGCGCTGACGATCAGGTCGACCGCGTACGCGACCACGAAGAGGCCCATGAGCACCCCGGTGACCATGAGGGCCTTGCCGAGCCCCCTGCGGAGCTTCGACGCGGGCGTGAGCGGCGGCTGGACCACCCGGTCGCCCTCGAAGAGCTCGTCCACCAGGTCCTGGTCGGAGTCCGGGAGGAGGTCGTCGGTGAACAGGTCGTCTTGCCCATCGCGTGCCAAGTCTCCCCACCCCTCCCGCAGCCGAGCTACAAGTACAACCCCGTGCCGTGTTCGGTCCGTTCGGTCGCCACGGCGTGGATGTCGCGCTCCCGCATCACCAGGTGCCCCTCACCCTGGATCTCGACCTCGTGCTGGTCGTCCGGGTTGAACAGCACACGGTCACCGGTCTTGACGTTCCGCACACTGTTGCCCACGCCCAGTACATCACCCCACGCGAGGCGCCGCGCGACCTGCGCGGTGGCGGGGATGACGATGCCGCCCGAACTCCGGCGCTCCCCGTCCTCGGGGGACAGCTTCACGAGCACCCTGTCCTGCAACATCTGAATCTCGAGTTTCGGCCGATCTGACACACCTACGACTCTACTTACCCGGATCCCCGGCCATGACCAGGCTCAGCACGCTTTCTCCGCCCTTTTCGAACCGCACCGGCACGCCCCAGTCCTGCCGGGTGATGCGGCAGGCGGGGTGCTCGCCTCCGTCATCACAGCTGGCGGCCTGCGCGACGACCTGCAGGACACCGCCGGAGACGCCCTCGGCGAAGCGGAGCTTGCGGAACAGGTCCGTGCCCACCCCCGCGCCGTCGGCGAGCAGTTCCGGCGGCGACGCGCTGATCTCCAGCCGCGTCGACGGGCCGAACCGGTCGTCGAGCTTCTCTCCCGGCGGCGGGGTGAAGACGACGGAGAACTCCAGCTCACCCGGCGCCAGCACGGTCGGCGGACGGCGGACCGCGTGCGCGTCCCCGGCCACCGCCTGCTCACCGAGCGGCACCGGCCCGATGCGGTTGGCCGCGGACTCGACGACCAGCAGTTCGCCGTCGTGCACGAGCAGGCCGGAGGGTTCCGCGAGACCGGTCGCGAGCGTGGTGACCTGGCGGGTGAGCGGGTCGTAGCGGCGGACCGCGCCGTTGTAGGTGTCGGCGATCGCGATGGTCTCGCCGGGCAGCACGGCGAGGCCGAGCGGATGCTGCAGGAGCGCCTTGTCGGCGGGGCCGTCGACGTGACCGAAGGAGAACAGGTCGACGCCGACCGCGGTGTGCACGGTGAACGTCTCGCCCTCGGGCTGGATCCAGCGCAGCGCCGACGTCTCCGCGTCCGCGAGCCACAGCTTCCGCCCGTCGGGCGTGAGACCGGACGTCTGCGCGAAGAACGCTTCGTGGACGTCGCCGTCACGCAGGCCTTCGACGGTCGTGCCGGCGAAGCGGCGGATGCTGCCCGAGACCGGCTCGAACACGCTCAAGGTGTGGTTGCCCGCCATGGCGACCACGACGCCGCCCGCCGGGCCCCACCAGGCGACGTCCCAGGGGCTGGTGAGGTCGATGTCGAGCGCCTTGCCGGTGTCGACGCCGTCGCGCCATTGACGGCCCGTGCCGGCGACCGTGGAGACCTCGCCGGTGATCAGGTCGATACCGCGCAGGCGGTGACCGGCCGTGTCGGCGACGACGGCGTGGTAACCCGCGCGCTCGGCGACCTCGTACGGCAACAGGGTGATCCCGGACGGCTCCGTGAAGCTCGCCAGGTCGAACGGCCCGTCCTGCGCGCCGCGCCGGCCGCTGCCGAAGCGGCGGATGATCGTCTCGCCGTCGGACGCGAACTCGACGATGGAGTGGTTGCCGGTGTCGGCGACCAGGATGCGGCCTTCGGCGGTGGTGACGGCCTTGCTCGGGAAGCGCAGCTCGGTGCGCTGCTCCTCCACCGGGACGTACGGGCTGCCGCCGCGGCGCAGCGTGCCCTTGGCCTCGTGGGTCGCGACGAGGTCGGCGATCACCCGGCGCAGCGCCTCGGCGTGCCCCTCGCCGGCGGCGACGTGCACGACGTAACCCTCGGGGTCGACGACGACCAGCGTCGGCCACGCCTTGACCGCGTACTGCGACCAGGTGGCCATCTTCGGGTCGTTGAGGACGGGGTGGTGCACCTCGTAGCGCCGCACGGCGGCCTCGATCGCGGCCGCCTCGCCCTCGTGCAGGAACTTGGGCGAATGCACGCCGATGGTCACCAGGACGTCGGCGAATTCGGCCTCCAGCGGGCGCAGCTCGTCCAGCACGTGCAGGCAGTTGATGCAGCCACTGGTCCAGAAGTCCAGCAGGACGACGCGGCCGCGCAGCCCGGCGAGCGTGATCCGCTCGCCGCCGGTGTTGAGCCACACGTCGCCGTCGAGCTCGGGCGCCCGCACGCGGGACTGCGTTCGTGGGGAAGTCACGACATGAGTGAACTACACGCCCGGCCGTGCTGTTCCGACGTCCAGGCGTTGAGAGGGCGAGCTCACCCCAGGGGAGGAGCCTCATGTGGGTGATGAGGGAGTGGTGTTAAAAGAGAAGGCGTGTTCGAGTCACGCGACTTAGGCTCGAACACATGTCCACTGTTGAGCACGCCTTCACCATCGAGGAGGCACACGACCTCCAGGCGAGCTTGGCCGAACCCGTGCGTCCCGGGTTGAGCGAGGCCGAGCTCGACGACGTCGAAGCCCGCTTCGGTTTCCGGTTCGCCGCCGACCACCGCACCTTCCTGTCCGCCGGGGTGCCGATCGGCGACCGCTGGCCGGACTGGCGCTGCGGCAACCCCGACCAGCTGCGAAAACGCCTGGACTGGCCGGTCGACGGCGTGCTGTACGACGTCGAACACAACGGCTTCTGGCTGCCGGACTGGGGCATGCGCCCGATCGACCTCGCCGACGCGCTTTCGCGGGCCCGCTCGCATCTGGCGCTCGCCCCTCAGCTGGTGCCCGTCTGCGGGCACCGGTATCTGCCGGGGATCCCCGGGAGCCAGGGGTATCCGGTGCTGTCGGTGTATCAGACCGACATCGTCTATTACGGCTACGACCTGCGGGGATACCTCCGGCACGACTTCTGCGGCCAGCCGCTGGGCACCCCGCCGCCCGGCGGGCCGCGTCAGATCGAGTTCTGGTCGCGGTTCGTGGAGTGAGGCGACTCGGCGGCCGCCTTCAGCCTGGCCAGCGTCGCGGCGATGTTCGCCCGGTTGGCGTCGTCCCGCTTCCAGACCCCGGTGAACAGCGACGTCGGCCCGCGCAGCCAGGCAGGCCGCCGGTCCCACGTGCTTTCGACGGCCACGCAACCGTCGTCCGTCGCCTCGATGTCGTACTGCCAGCGCGAGACGGGAAGACCGGCGAACGTGGTCACCTCGAACGCGAACCGCTTGCCCTCGTCGGCGTCGGTGATCGTCGAAAGGGTGCTCCAGCGACGGAAGCCCCGGCGGTTGCGGCCGCGGAACTTGGCGCCGACGGCGGGCTCCTTCGCCGCACCGACCCATCGGTGTCCTTCGTACTCCTCGGCCATGTCCGCGAGCGCGCCCGGGTCGCTGACCAGGGCGTACACCTTCTCGGGCGGGGCGGCGATCGCGATCTTGCCGGTGGCGCTGCGCTGCGTCATCACATACCTCCGTACTGAGGGTATGTGAAATACCCTCAGTTGTCGCGGCGGAGCATCCGGCTGATACCGGCCGCGACCGTCGTCGCCAGCACCCAGCCCGAGGCGGTGAACCCTGCCGCGACCCAGTTGTCCATGCCGTGCATGTACCAGCGCGACTTGTTGCCGAAGTCGACGATCGGGACCAGGAGGTCGATCGTGTACAGCACCGGGTTCCATTGCAGCCCGGTGTCGTCCTGGTTGACCAGGCACCGCGGCCCGCTCACCGTGAGCTTCGGATTCGTGACGCAGTCGTCGACGCCGAGCCCGAACCACAGGCTCCCCAGCACGAGCAGTGTCAGCAGCCAGCCGAGCGCGCGCACCGGACGGAAGCCGTAGCCGACCATCGACCGCTGCAACCAGCTCCACACGTGCACACCGGGTCCGAAGAACTTGAAGCCCTTCGCGAGCGCCTCGTATCGGAACTGCTGCTTCTTCAACAGCACCGTGGAGGCGTGCTCTTCGTTACCGGACGCGCGCAGCGTCGCCGCCAGCTGGTCGTACGGTCCCGGGCGGTAGCCGTCCATCGCCTTGCGCAGCAACGCGATCCGATGATCGATCGCCCGGTCGTCGTCGAGCGCGATGTCCTCTTGCAGTGCGTCGTAACGGAAATCCTCCAGCTCGATCCCGCTCGCCGACGCCCAGAACGCCTCGTTGTCGCCCAGCGTCCCGCAATGCGCGCGCCGCAGCACGATCCGGCCGTCCGGCGGGACACCGGGCGTGAGCAGGAACTCGTCGGCCGAGACGTCGCTGCCGTCGAGCGCGATCCCGTGCTGTGGCAGGGAACCGAGCCGCGCGCCGCGGAAGTCGACGCGCCGCGCGACCTGTGCGCCGTCGAGGTTGACCCCGCCCTGCGCGACGAACGGGCGCTCCTTGTTCTCGGTGAGGATCAGGTCCCGGCCGATCCGCGCGGTGCGGACGTCCAGCGAGTAACTGGTGCGCGTGCGGGCGCCGGGCTCGGTCAGGCTCGTGCCGAAGAGGTTCACGCTGCCGCCGATCTCGGCGCCCTGCAACCGCAAGGTGCCCTGGACGGTCGCGTCGGTGAGCTGGAAGTTGCCCGCGATCTTCGCGCGCCGCGCGGAAAAGACGTCGCGGCGCGGATGGAGGAACATCGAGTTCCACGCCAGCACGTTGCCGCCGACGGTGATGTCGGCCATGCGCAACTGCCCGGACGGCACGCGCAGGCTCGTCGCCTCCAGATCGCCGCCGATCGTGGTCCCGTCGAGGTGGATCGCGCGGTCGTAGTAGGGAAGGGTCTGCCCGCGGACGACCTGCACCTCGGCGCCCGCCAGTCGCAGCGAACCGCCGATCCGGGCGTTGACCATCCGCAGCGTCCCGGTCGCCTGCATACCGTCGCTCAGCTCGAGGTTCCCCTTGACCGTCGAGCGATCCGCGACCAGCGCCGGCCGCGGATCGATGTACGGATCGTTCGACTTCCACGCGTCGACGACGATCGGCCCGGCCTGGTTCACCGAAAGCTTGGCCTCGCGCAAAATGATGTCACTGTCCACAGTGGCGCTCGGCAGGAACATGATCCCACTGGCGGAAAAGCGTTTCCGCTGCGCCGCCGGCCCGTAGTTGTCCACCTCGCACAGCAGGCTGCCGCCGATGTGGATGCCGTTCCCGTTGAGCGCGAAGCCGTCGCGGTTGTTCAGCGTCGCGCCGGAGAAGTTGACGTTACCGCCGGCGCGCATCCCCGGGATGCGGACTTCCCCGTTGGCCACCAGCCGATACGCCAGCAGCGCACCCACGATGTTGACCCGGTCGGCCTGGATCGCCTTGCCGCGCGGATGGGTGATCACCGTGCGGGTCAGCACCACCGATCCCTCGATGACCGCGTCGGTGAGGTTGACCGCCGCGTTCGGCATCCCGCGCTCGCGATCGTCGCCGCGCTGGACCGTGGTCTCCTCGATCTCGTGCTCGGCGTCGACGTGCACGACACTGCGGATGAGGCGGACGTCGTTGCGGGTGCGGAGATTGCGCGCCTTGAGCCCGGGCAGCCAGCATTTGCGGAACACGAGCCCGAGCAGATGCGCCTCACGGACGTCCGGCGGATGCTCGAACCGGCACCGCTCGAACCGGAACAGATACTTGATGTCGGCCGCGCGCAGATCGAGCGTCCCGGTGATGTAGGCGTCCTCGACCTGCACGATCGGCGCGTTGGTCGCCTGGCGACGCCAGCGGAGCAGCCCCGTCGTGCCCGGCTTCATCAGCTCGGACGCCGGGACCTCGTACCGCTTGTCGGGGTTCGGATCGAACGGGTCGAGCGGCGGCAGCGACGTGTCGCCGTTCTGGTCGCCTTCCCCCGGATCGCGCGGCCCGTTGTTGCGCCGAAAACCCGGCATCGTCTCGCTTCCCTCCCCCGTCGTTCCTCGGCCACCAGCGAAGCCGATCACGCACGGGATTCGCAAGTGGCCCAGGACAGTAGACCGGAACCTGCCATGGCGGTATGACGGCAGAACGGCCGCCCCGGGTTCCGGACCAGGCCGTTTCTCTCGGTGCCGGTGATCTTGGCCGGATCGGCCGCCGGTTCCGTGGTTCGCTGCTGCGGTCACTCACCGCAGTCGGCGATGGACTACGGGTAGGCCGCGCCCTTCGCGGCCCGTGCGGGGAGGCACGACATGAAGCGTTTCTTGGTCTTGGCGGCGGCAGCATCGCTCTTGAGCGGCGGTTGCGGCACACAGGTGACCGGCACGGCGACGACGAGTTCGCCGTCTGCACCACGGCTTCCGTCCGATGGAGCTCCGGCGGTGGCGAAACCGATCGCCGCCACGGCAGCGGTCGAGGCGGACCCTTGCAGCGCCATTCCCACCGCCGAGATCGAGGCGATCGGCGGCAAGGTCAAGAGGACGCGAGTTGACGACCTGACCATGGGAAACGCCTGCGCCTGGGTCTTCCAAGAAGCGCCGAACACCCTCAGCGCTGGTCTCGTCACTGGGAACAAGGACGGTCTAAGCGCACTCTACGCACAGAACGCGACTGGTGGCCTCACCACCTTCAAACCGGTCGATCCGGTCGATGGGTACCCAGCAGTCATCTACGCCAATGGCGGCGAAGGCAAAGGGAACTGCACCCTCGCCGTCGGTGTTCGAGATGACCTCGTCTATACCGTCATCCCAAGCCTGACCGACCACCACCCTTCCTACCCGGACCCATGCGGGATGGCGACCAAGGTCGCCTCGGCGGCGATCAGGAACCTCGCCGGCGCTTAGCTCGCCGACGACTCGCTTCATTCGGAGGGGATACCGCGTCTGCCTCCTAAGCCCGGCGATCCAGACAGCGAAAGAGGGCCATCCAGGACGAAATGCGCCAGATCGGACCGAGCGACCCATCTTTCGATGGCGATCTTCACGAAGGTGCTGATCAACGGTTTACCTGCTGCTATCGTCACCGGTTGGAGTCGGTAGGGAACTACGGGTAGGTCGCGCCCCGTCGCGGCCCGTGCGGGGAGGCACGACATGACCACACCGGGAAGCGGCCCTCGAGGGGTCTACGACCAGCTGAACACCACGCCGCCGCAGGCACCGCCACAGGGCTCGGGGTTGATCCAGGGCGCCGCCGCGGCACCGCCACCGCCTGGTCCGCCGCCGGACTACCGCAATCTCGGCGCCGGCCAGGCAAAGGCCGACTTCGCGGCCGCCTCGGCGAACGGCGGCTGGGAGTTCGACCCGGCAGCCATGGACAAGGTCATCAAGGCGCTCCAGGACAGTCTGGACAACGACTACAGCCGGGCCAATACCGAGGCGACGTTCCTCACCGGGATCGATGCCATGGGCACAGAGGTGGGCAGCGAGGGATACGTGGCCAAGGCCAACGCATCCGGCGCCGCCTACCAGGAGTTTCTCCGCAGCGCGGTGGACTACACCACTGCCTATGTGGATACGTTGAGGCAAATCCGTGACGCGTACCAGCGGCAGGACCAAGCCGCTTTGGACGCAATCCGCGACGTCGGAAAGGCAGTTTGAATGGGATCGCGTTCGGCCCTTTTGGTTTTGGCGACAGCAGCGTTGCTCGTGAGCGCATGCAGCGATTCCAACAACGGCAACCCGACCACACCAGCGCCCTCGTCCCCCGGTGACCAGGCGAGTTCGCTACCGCGGGCCGGTGCGCCGAACATCGATCGGCCTCTCGACACCGCTGCCGCCGAAGCCGATCCTTGCAGTGTTGTGAAGAACGATCAGGTACAAGCGTTCGGCGGGGGCGCGGTGGACCGATCCCGGGTGGAAGAACTGTCCTCCGGCAAGGTGTGCACCTGGGTCTTCGCCGACGGGCTGGGCACGATCAGTGCGGGCATGAACACCGGCGAACGAGACGGTCTGAGTCACCTGTACGCGTTGAACGCACAGGGCAGCGGCCTCACCACTTTCAAGCCGTCGGAACCGATCGACGGGTATCCGTCTGTGGTCTTCGCCAACGGCGGCGAGCGCAGCTATGTCTGCAATCTGGCCGTCGGTGTACGCAACGACCTCATGTACACGATCATCGCGACACCTGGAACCAGTAACCCGAACCGGTCTGATCCGTGTGGAATGGCAACCAAACTGGGTACGCACGCGATTCAGCATCTCAAGGCGGCACAATGACCTACAGCGGGTGGGAGATCTTCGAGAAGCTCAACGCCAACCCCCAGACCACTAAGCGGCTCGACGCGGCGCAAGTGGCCTCCCACAAGCTGCTGGTTATCCACGAGGACATCAGCAAGGCGATGGAGAACAGTCAGACCGCGCTCAGTTCCTTCTGGAAGGGCAAAGCAGCCGACTCCGGAACAGCGGGCCTCGCCCCGCTCATCGCGACCTCCAAGATCGCGGGCGAGAACATGGATCGCGCCCGTCAGTCGATGTTCGACCAGAACGCCTCTTTCCATTACACGCGCGGCAATGTGCGTCCGGTCGAGAAGGAGCGCGCGGGGGACAGCGGGCCTGAAGACGTCTTGTCCATCGGCGCGAGTGACGACGAGATCGCGGCGGCGAAGTTCGACGCGGACACGAAGCACAACGTCGAGATCTACGAGCCGTATTACCAGAGCACTCAGCCGCGGCAGCAGTCGCTCGCGCCGGCTTATCCGGCCGCGCACGATCCGAACGTTTCGTCGGGGCCGATCACGCCGGATCCGATCGATCCCGGGCAGACCAAGGTCAGCGGGTTCAGTGGCGGGCCCGGCGACTCGGGGCGGCACAGTGGTCCCAGCGGGTACACCGGCGGGCCGAGTTCCTACAGCGCGCCTCCGGGGGCCGAGGGGTATCAGGCGCCGAGGCCGCCGCAGGTTCCGCCGGCGCCGAGGGTTCCGCAGGTCCCACGACCGTTGCCGTCCTCGGAGCCGAACGATCGGACGAAGCTGTCCTGGGCGGATGACAGGGTCCAGGGGCGTCCCGGTAACTTCCCGCCGCCCAACTTCGGGCCAGGACCCGGCGGACCTGGTGGTGGCGGCAGCGGATTCGGGCCTGGATCGGGCGGATTCAGCGGCGGTTTCGGGCCCGGCGGCGGGTTCGGGCCGGGTGGGTCGACCGGCGGGCCGGGGAGCATGGGGCCCGGTCGTGGCGTCGGCGCCGCCATGCCCGGTGAAGGCGCCATGCGCGGCACACCGGCGGGAGGCCCAGCGGCGGCGGGACGCCCTGGCGCGCCCGGAATGGGTGGCGGCGGCATGGGCGCCGGTGCCGGTAAGGGCAAGGGCGCCGAGGACGAAGAGCACCAGCGCAAGATCACGCTGCAGGAAGAGGACGGCGACTCCCTCTTCGGCGGTTACGACGGGGACAAGCCGGTTCCGCCGGTGATCGGCGCGTAATCGTGCTGCGGAAACCCGTCGAGCTGACGCTCCAGACCTACGAAACCCTGCTGGACCAACACAATCTCGGCGACATCCATCCGACGCTCGTCCGCGGCGCGCAGTGGTATCTGCCCGAGGAACGTCGCGAGCTCGCGGCCACCGCACAGTCCGAATTGGACGGACAAGGGCTGCTCACCCGTGGCCGGATCGACGACGAATTCCTCGACACACTGCGCTTCCTGCAGCGGCCGGCGGTGGAGTACTACTCGTGGGTGAAGTCCGAGGGGCGTGAACGGACCGTTCGCGCCGCGGGCAGTGGCCGGGAAGCGGTCAACGTCGTTCTGGTCGACAAGGTCGTCTACCTGACACCGACGCGGCCGGACACACTGGCGCAGGAGTTCACCGGCCTCCTCCCCGAAGCCGCTCCGGCGCGCACACCGTCCTTGAACTGTTCGGAAGCCGATCTGCAGGTCCTGATGAAGGGCGAGATGCTGACCGGCACCAGCCCGAGCATCCGCGACGCCAAGAAGATCCTCCAGTGGATCCGGTCGCCGCACACCTTCTTCGGCAGGCTTTACGTCGCGATCCGTGACGGTGCCGGCAACCGGAAACGCGTCGAGAGACCACCGGGCTGGATGGACACCGAACACGGCCGCGTCGTGTTCGGCCCGGACGCCAAGGGCTGGGTGAGCCTCATGGGCGCCGGGCCGCACGAAATCGTCTCGAAGGTCGTCCAGCTGGAGTCGGAGCTTCGCGGGCGTTAGCCCTGGTGGTTCGGGTTCAGGACCCGCGAGAGGAACGTCTTCGTGCGCTCCTCCTGCGGGTCCCCGATCACCTGGTCGGGCGAGCCCTGCTCGACGACGACGCCGCCGTCCATGAACAGCACGATGTCGGCCACTTCGCGGGCGAACTGCATTTCGTGCGTGACGACGAGCATCGTCATGCCCTCTTGCGCGAGCTGCCGCATGACCGCGAGGACATCGCCGACCAGTTCGGGGTCCAGCGCCGATGTCGGTTCGTCGAACAGCATGACGTCCGGGTTCATCGACAGCGCCCTCGCGATCGCGACGCGCTGCTGCTGCCCGCCGGAAAGCTGAGTCGGCAGCGAGGATTCCTTCTCCGCCAGCCCGACCTTCGCGAGGTTCTCCCGCGCGACGCGCTCCGCCTCGTCCTTGCCGCGCTTCAACACCTTGCGCTGCGCGACGGTGAGGTTATCGAGCACGCTCAGGTGCGAGAAGAGGTTGAACGACTGGAAGACCATGCCGATCTTCGTGCGGGCGCCGTCGATGTCGACGTCCGGATCGGTGATCTCGCTGCCGTTGACCACGATCTTGCCCTGCTGCGGCTCTTCGAGGAGGTTGACGCAGCGCAGCAGCGTCGACTTGCCGGAACCCGACGGACCGATGATGCAGACGACCTGGCCGCGCTCGACCCGCAGGTCGATGCCCTTGAGCACCTCGAGCTCGCCGAACGCCTTGTGCAGTCCCGAAACTTCGACGATCGTCTGGCCGCTCATACCGTTCCTCCGCCGGGCACTCCGGCTCCGTATTTCTTCTCTAGCCGCTGCTGCAGGATCGACAGCGGGATGGTGATGACCAGGTAGCACAGACCGGCGACGACGATCGGGGTCAGGCCCTTGGCCTCCAGCAGCGCCTGACGGCTGAACTGCGCGAGCTCCTGCTGCGCCGGGGTGGTGCCGAGCAGGAACGCCAGCGACGAATCCTTCGTCAGCATGATCAGCTCGTTGGCCAGCGGCGGCAGGATGATCCGGAAGGCCTGCGGGATGACGACGGTGATCATCGTGCGGGCGGGCGACATGCCGAGCGAACGCGCCGCCTCGACCTGCCCGCGCGGCACCGCCTGGATACCGGCTCGAATGGTCTCCGCCATGTACGCGGACGACACGATGCCCAGCGCCAGCATGATCGCGATGTTGCGCGGCAGGTTCGTGTTGAACGCCGTCGGCACGCCGATGCCGACCGCGAGGAAGATCAGCAACGCGGGCAGGCCGCGGAAGAATTCGATGTACCCGCGCGCGAACCAGCGGTACGGGCCGACCGACGAAAGTCTCATGAGGGCGAGCAACAGGCCCAGCCCGAGGCCGAGCGCGAAGCCCAGCGCGGTGAAGATGACGGTGTTCTTCAGCGCGACCGTGATGACGTCCGGGAACTGCTTGGCGGCGACTTCGAGATCGAAGAACGCCTTGCCGATCTTGCTCCAGTCGGCCAGCAGCGCGAGCACGATGACGATCACCAGCAGCAGGACGTATTGCCCGGTCCGGAACGCCGAACGTCGCTGGCGGCGGCTCAAAGCCATTTCTCTCCTCAAACAAGTGGTGACAAGCCTGTGGCCGGTGCGCTGGGCACCGGCCACAGGGGACGGATTATCAACCGGCGGCCGGGCTGCCCGGCTGCCAGGTCGGCGCCTTGCCGAACCACTTCTGGTAGATCTGCGCGTACGAGCCGTCCGCCGCGGACGCCTTGAGCACCTCGTTGATCTTGCCGAGGAGGGCGCTGTTGCCCTTCTTCACGCCGATACCGTAGAACTCGTTCGTCTTGAACTCGGTGACGACCGTCGTGTCCGGGTTCGACTTCGCGAAGTCGTAGAGCACGCCGTTGTCGTTGACGCCCGCGTCGACCGTGCCGTTCTTGACGGCCTGCTCCAGCAGCGCGAGGTCGTCGAAGGTGACGATCTCGGCGCCCTTCGCCTCCTTCTGGGCGTAGTCGGCGCCGGTGGTGGCCGACTGGACACCGATCTTCTTGCCCGCCACGTTCGAGAGGTCCTTGATCGGCGAACCGGTCTTGACCAGCAGCGCCTGGGTCGCCTCGAAGTACGGGTCGGAGAAGTCGAACTTCTCCTTGCGCTTGTCGGTGATCGTCATGCCCGCGGCGGCGAGGTCGCACTGTCCGCTGTTCATCGCTTCACCGGACTCGATGTTCTCGAAGGCGATGTCGACGATGCTCTGCTCGACACCCAGCTTCTTGCCGACCAGATCGACCAGGTCGACGTCGAAACCGACGATCTTGTCGCCCTGCTTGACCTGGAAGGGCTGGTAGGGCAGGTGCGTGCAGGTGGTGACCTTGCCGGACGCGACGAGCTGGACGCCGCCGGCCGCGGTTCCGCCTTCCTCGCCGCACGCGGACAGCGCACCCGCGGTCAGGGCGAGCGCCGGGATCAGGGCGAGCGCTTTGAATCGAGCCACGTCGTCACTCCTCGTAGTTCCCATGTGTCGAGAGCACGCATATTGCCACTCATCCGGCGGCAATCACAGCACTGCGACGTTACAGCGCCGTTTCGGCCGTCACGGGCGTTGCATGAGGTATCGCGCCGGCATGGCAGGGTGAGCGAGTATGGCGACCATGAACAACAACCCGGCGCCGCGGCTCCCACCTGCGGGCCGCCGCCCACGGACGACGACGTCGGCGCGGCGCGCGGCGAAACCCGGGGCGCAGTTCGACGGCTATCTCTCGCCGTCCCGGCCGCACGCGGGCGCGTACGACGAGATGTTCACCGCCGATGGCACGGTCCGCCAGCCGTACCGGGCGCTGTACGAATCGATCTCCGCGCTGACGTCGGCCGATCTCTCGTCCCGGTCGGCGGCGATCGACCGGGCCATGGTCGACCAGGGCATCACGTTCTCGCTGTCCGGCCAGGAACGCCCGTTCCCGCTCGACCTGGTACCGCGCGTGATCACCACCGCCGAATGGAGCAAACTCGAACGTGGTGTGGCGCAACGGGTCCGCGCGCTCGAAGCCTTCCTCGCCGACGTGTACGGCGACCGGCAGATCCTGCGCGACGGCGTTCTCCCGCGACGGCTGATCACCTCGTGTGAGCATTTCCAGCGCGAAGCTTTCGGGATCAACCCGCCCAACGGCGTCCGCATCCACGTGTCCGGTGTGGACCTGGTGCGGGACGAGGAGGGCACCTTCCGGGTGCTGGAGGACAATCTCCGCAACCCGTCCGGTGTGTCGTACGTGATGGAGAACCGCCGCACGATGGCGCGCGTGTTCCCGGACCTGTTCGCCCAGCACCGGGTGCGCCCGGTCGGTGATTACGCCTCGCATCTGCTGCGCGCGCTGCGGGCGGCGGCCGCGGCGAACGTCGCCGACCCGATGGTCGTCGTGCTCACGCCCGGCGTGCACAACTCCGCGTATTTCGAGCATTCGCTGCTGGCCAGGCTGATGGGCGTCGAGCTGGTCGAAGGCCGCGACATGTTCTGCCGTGACAACGTCGTCTACCTGCGCACCACCGAGGGCGAGCGGCAGGTCGACGTCATCTACCGGCGGATCGACGACGAGTTCCTCGATCCGGTGCACTACCGGCCGGATTCCGTGCTCGGCGTGGCCGGGATCCTGAACGCGGCACGCGCGGGCAACGTCGTGATCGCGAACGCGGTGGGCAACGGCGTCGGCGACGACAAGCTCGTCTACACCTACGTGCCCGAGATGGTGAAGTACTACCTCAACGAGAAGCCGTTGCTGCCCAACGTCGACACCTTCCGGTGCTGGCTGCCGGACGAGTTCGACCACGTCATGCGACATATGGACGAGCTGGTGGTCAAACCGGTCGAAGGCTCCGGCGGCTACGGCATCGTGTTCGGCCCGGACGCGACGCAGGCGGAGCTGACCGCGCTCAAACGCAAGGTCCGGGCGAACAAACGCGGCTGGATCGCGCAGCCGGTCGTGCAGCTGTCCACCGTTCCGTCCAAAGTGGACGACAGGCTGGCACCGCGGCACGTCGATCTCCGCCCGTTCGCGGTCAACGACGGCAAGGACATCTTCGTGCTGCCGGGCGGACTGACCCGCGTCGCGCTCCCGGAGGGCAGCCTGGTCGTCAACTCGTCGCAGGGCGGCGGCTCCAAGGACACCTGGGTGCTGGCGCCGCGGTCTTCGACGGCGGAGCGGGAGCTGGAACGCCCCGCGCTCGGCGCACTGTCCCAAGTGGACGGTCTGGTCGCCGAGCAGGGTCCCGAGCTGACCACCACCCAGCAACAGCAGCAGCAACAGGCATAAGGGAGGTTGATGTGCTCGCCCGCAACGCGGAATCGCTGTACTGGATCGGCCGGTACGTCGAACGCGCCGATGACACCTCCCGGATCCTGAACGTCTCCGTGCACCAGCTGCTCGAAGACGCGAGCGTCGACCCGGACCACGCGAGCCGCCAGCTGCTCGCCGTCCTCGGCATCTCGCCGGAGGGCATGGACTCGCTCGACGTGTGGAAACTGACCGAGCTGGTCGCCTACGCCAAGGACAATCCCGCGTCGATCGTCGGTTCGATCAACTCCGCCCGCGAGAACACGCGCGGCGCCCGCGAGGTCGTTTCGACCGAGCTGTGGGAATGCCTGAACGCGACGTGGAACGCCGTGCCGGACAGGCAGCGGTACGCGCGCCGTGCCGGGCCGCACGCGTTCCTGTCCTTCGTGGAGGAACGCGCGGCGATGTTCGCCGGGCTAGCCGATTCGACGATGAGCCGCGACGACGGCTGGCTGTTCATGGTGCTCGGCCGGTCGGTCGAACGCGCGGACATGGTGGTGCGGCTGCTGCTCTCACGAGTCCAGGACAGCGCGTCGTCACCCGGCTGGATCACCGTGCTCCGCTCGGCAGGGGCGCAGGACACCTACCTGCGGACCTATCGCGGCGCGCTCGACGCCGGCCGCGTCGTGCAGTTCCTGTTGCGGGACACGCTCTTCCCGCGTTCGGTGTTCCACGCGCTGCGGCAGGCCGAGGAATGCCTGGAGCGGCTGGACCCCGGCGTCAACTCGCGTGCCAACGAGAAGTCCGAGGCGCTGCGGCAGCTCGGCCGCGCGCGCAGCGAGCTGGAGTTCCTGCGGCCGTCGGATCTGCTGGAGGATCTGCCGAAACGGCTCGGCGCCCTGCAGACCTCGATCAAGGACATCGGCGACGCGGTTTCGGTGCAGTACTTCCATTCGTCGCCTTGGGTGGCCTGGAGCGGTGCGGAGGTTTCGCTGTGACCTGGCAGCTTCGGGTGGCCCACCGGACCGGATACCGGTACGCGACGCCGGCCACGCAGTCGTACAACGAGGCGCGGCTGACCCCGCGCTCCGACCGGCGGCAGACCACGGTCGTCAACCGCGTCGAGACGACGCCCGCGACCCGCGCCTACCGGTACACGGACTACTGGGGCACCATCGTGACGTCGTTCGACCTTCACGCGCCGCACACGGAGTTCACCGTGCTCGCGACGTCGGTGGTCGAAACGGCCGACGAAGGCGAGCCGGTCCGCTCGGCGACATGGAAGGACCTGCGCAGCGACACCGTCGTCGACCACCGCACCGAGTACCTGACGCCGACGCCGTACACGCCCCGCGATCCGGAGCTGACGAAGGTCGCGCGCGAACTGCGGAAGGGGCTCGACCCGGCGGAGGCCGTGCTCGCGGTCTGCGAATGGGTCAACAAGCAGCTCAAGTACCAGCCTGGGACGACCGGCGTGCACAGCACGGCGACCGACGCGTGGCGTGCGCGCGAAGGGGTCTGCCAGGACTTCGCGCATGTCACGCTGGTGATGCTGCGCGCGATCGGCGTCCCGGCGCGGTACGTCTCCGGGTACCTGCACACGAAACCGGAGGCGAAGCTCGGCGAGACGGTCGAAGGCGAGAGCCACGCCTGGGTCGACGTATGGACCGGCGGCTGGTGGGCCTACGACCCGACGAACGCGATCCCGGTCGGGCCGCGGCACGTCTGGGTCGCGTACGGCCGCGACTACGCCGACGTGCCGCCGCTCAAGGGCATCTTCACCGGCGGCGGTCAGTCCACTTTGGACGTCTCGGTGCAGCTGACCCGGCTGACCTAGGTCCGTCGCCTGAGCAACAGCCAGAGCAGGTACGCGCCGCCGAGGGCAGCGGCGACGACGCCCGCGGGCAGCAGCGAGGACTCCAGCAACCGCTGGCCGAGGTAGTCCGCGGCGACGACCAGTGTCGCCCCGACGAAGGCCGACGCGAGCAGGTTGGGCCCCGGCAGGCGCGTCATCCGGCGCGCCAGCTGGGGCGCGGCGAGCGCGATGAACGGCAGCGGTCCGGTCGCCGCGGTGGCGGCGGCGACCAGCGCGACCGCGACCAGCACCAAGGTCCGCCGCACCCGGCGGACGTCGACGCCGATACCGGTGGCGGTGTCGTCGCCCATCTCCAGCATGCGCAGCGCGCGGCCGTTCGCGAAGACGATCGGGGCGAACACCGCCATCCCGATCGCCAGCGGCACGAAGTAGCTCCAGTCACGGCCGGAGAGGTCACCGACCAGCCAGCCGACGGCCTGCGAAGCGGCTTCGAGGTTCGCCTTCACCAGCAGGTACGAGTTCACGCCGACGAGCACCGCGCTGACGGCGATCCCGAGCAGCACCAACCGCGAACTCAGCAGGCCGTGCGGCGCGCACAACGCCATGACGACCAATGCGGTCAGCAGCCCGCCCGCCAGCGCGCCGAGTGAGACGAGGCCAGGACCGGAGCCGATGAGCAGCAGGGTCGCGATACCGCCGGTCGCCGAACCGGTGGTGAAGCCGATGATGTCCGGACTGCCGAGCGGATTGCGGGTGATCGTCTGGAAGACCGCCCCGGCCAGCGCCAGCGCGGCACCGACGAGAATCGCGACCAGCACGCGCGGAAGCCGCCCCATGACCACCAGGTACTGGGCCTTCGTGCCCTGGCCTGCCAGGGTGGCGAGCACTTCGCCGGGGCTCATCTCGTAGTCGCCGGTGCCGACCGAGAGCACGACGAGCGTCAGTGTCACCAGGGCCAGCGCGGCGACGACGACCAGTGATCGTCTGTCCAAACCGGACTCACGGCGGACAAGCGCGGTCATCGGCGCACCGCCTTCAGCCTGCGGGCCACGATCACGAACGCGATGCCGCCGACGACGTCGGTCATCACGCCGACCTGGATCTCACCAGGAGAGCCGAGGAGACGGCCGAGGACGTCGCAGCCGAGCAGCAGCACCGGGCCGAGCAGCGCCGAAATCAGCATCACCCAGCGCTCGTCCTGCCCGATCAGCGTCCGGACGACGTGCGGGATCATCAGGCCGACGAAGGCGATCGGTCCGCAGGCCGCGGTCGCCGACGCCGAAAGAAGCCCGACGGCGACCATCCCCGCGACGCGGACCAGCGCCGGATTCGCGCCGAGCCCGCGAGCCGTGTCTTCGCCCAGCGCCAGCGCGTTCAGCGCACGGGCCAGGACGATCGCGATCACGACTCCCGCGACGAAGAACGGCAGCAGGACCGACAGCTGGTCGGCGTTCCGGTTCACCAGCGAGCCGACCAGCCAGAACCGCATGGCCTGCAGGTTGTGCGTGTTGACCATCTGCATGCCCTGGTTGATGCCGACGAACACCGCCTGGACGGCGACCCCGGCCAGCACCAGCCGCAGCGGGCTCGTGGCGCCCCGCGTCCCGCCGATCACCGAGACCAGCGCGGTTCCCGCGAGCGCACCGGCGAAGGCGAACCAGACGTACTCGCCGGGCGACGTCACCGAGAACACCGCCGAGCCGAGCACGATCGCGACCGCGGCGCCGTGGTTGATGCCGAGCAGCCCGGGTTCCGCGACCGGGTTGCGGGTGATCGCCTGCATGAGCGAGCCCGCCAGCGCGAGCGCCATCCCGACCAGGACGCCGAGCACCGTGCGGGGCAGGCGATCGTCGCGGACGACGACGTCGGTGTAACTCCCGTCGTAAGCGAAGAGCGCGTGCAGGACTTCGCCGAGGGAGAGGCGGTTCGAGCCGAAGCCGATCGACAGCAGGATGACCGCGGCGAGCGCTACGAGCGACCCCGTCAGGACCAGCGTTCTCACGGAAACGCCGGTCCTGGGTGATTTGACGCGCTCCGTGACCTGGACCATGGCCCTGACAATAAGGGAAGGCTAGCCTAACGACGAAATTCGGTCCCTCGGTGAAAGAAGATCTCCATGCACCTCTCCCGACGCGGCTTTCTCGCCGGCACCGCGGCGCTCGGCGCCACCGGCCTCCTGACCGCCTGCGGCTACCAGGAGGAGACCCCCGCCCAGGGAGCGGGCGCGACCTGGTCGTTCACCGACGACCGCGGCCGGAAGCTCGAAGGCGAGCGGCCGACGCGGATCGTCGCGCAGGTGACCGCCGCGGCCGCGTTGTGGGACCTGGGCGTGAAGTCGGTCGGGATCTTCGGCCCGTCGAAGTTCGCCGACGGCAAGCCGGACCCGCAGGCGGGCGGCGTCGACCTGAACGCCGTGACCTCGCTCGGGAACGTGTGGAACGAGTTCAACTTCGACAAGTTCGTCGCGCTGAACCCGCAGCTCCTGGTCAGCGTGATGTACCTGAAAGACCAGATGTGGTACGTCCCGGACACGCAGACGGAGAAGATCGACAAGGCCGCGCCGAGTGTCGGGGTCCGGCTGCAGGACATCTCGATGCCCGAGGGGATCGCGAAGTTCATCGCGCTCGCGAAGGCGCTCGGCGCCGACACCGAGACTCCGGCGATCCGAGCCGCGAAGGAAGAGTACGAGAAGGCCGACGCCGCGTTCGGCGAGGCGGCGAAGAAGGCCGCAGGGCTGAAGATCCTTCTCGTGTCCGCGCAGAAGGACTCCGTATACGTCTCGAACGCGCCGAAGTTCGCGACCTCGAAGCACTACCAGAGCAAGGGGCTGGACTTCGTCACGCCGGAGGCTCCCGACGCGAGCCAAGGCGGCTACTACCAGCAGATCAGCTGGGAGAACATCGGCAAGTACCCCGCCGACGTGATCATGTACGACAACCGCGGCGGATCGCTCTCGCTCGGCCCGGACGGGCTCGGCGGCGTGCCGACCTGGACCCAGCTGCCCGCGGTGAAGGCCGGGAAGCTGATCCCGTGGAACAACGAGACGCCGTTCTCGTACCAGCGCTTCACGCCGCAGCTGACGGAACTGACCGCGGCGCTGAACAAGTTCGCCTAGGAGGTAAGGCGGCGGTGCGGCGTGGGTCCGGTTGGTCGTGAGTGGCGATTCGGGTTCTAACCCGAATCGCCACTCACGACCCACTCAGCCCAGGAACTCCCGCAGCGCCGCCGCGAGGCCGGCCGGGTTCTCCTCGGCCACGTGGTGCCCGGACTCGATCGCGAAGCCGCGGACGTCGTCGGCCCATTCACGCCACACCGCGATCGGGTCGCCGTACAGCTCGGCCATGTCGTCGCGGCTGGACCACAGCATGAGCATCGGGCAGGCGAGTTTCCGTCCGGCCGCCTTGTCCGCGTCGTCGGCTTCGCGGTCGGGCCCGAGGCCTGCCCGGTAGTCCTCCAGCATCGCGTGGACCGTCTCGGGATCGTGGATCGCGCGCAGGAAGTCGGCGTGGTTCTCCGCGCCCATCGCCTCGGGATCTCCGCCGTACCAGGCGTCCGGGTCGGCGTTGATCACGCGCTCGGCGGGTTTCGCGAGCTGGCCGAAGAAGAACCAATGCCACCATTTCCGCGCGAAGTCCGCGTCGGCGCGGGCGAGCGCCTCACCGATCGGGACACCGTCGAGGATGACCAGCTTGGTGACCGCTTCGGGATGGTCCATGGCCAGCCGGTGCGCTACGTAGCTGCCGCGATCGTGGCCCACCACGGCGAACCGTTCGTGGCCTAGATGCCGCATGAGCGCGACGATGTGCCTGGCCATAGCGCGTTTCGAGTGCGCCGAGTGGTCTTCGGTGGTCTCGGGTTTCGAGGACTGGCCGTAGCCGGGGAGGTCCGGGCAGACGACGGTGAACGCGTCCGCGAGCCGGGGCGCGACGTCGTGCCAGGTCGTGTGCGTGCGGGGATGTCCGTGCAGGAGGACGAGCGGCGGCCCCGACCCGCCGTGGCGGACCCTGAAGGTCACTTCGCCGGTGTCGACGTTTTCGAGCTCGAAGCCTTCGAACATGATCCTCCCGAGCGCGATGAACGGGCCGTTCCTTGCGAATTGTGCAAGGAACGGCCCGTTCATCGCAGCGTGAGCCGGGAATCAGCTCCGGGCGTGCGCGTCCAGGATGTGCGCGACCGCCTCGGTGACCCGCTGCGCGAAATCGATGTTCAGCCACTCGTCCGGCACGTGGATGTTCGAGTCCGGCCCGCAGGCGCCGGTGACCACGAACTGCGCGTCCGGGTACTTCTCGCCGAGCAGCCCCATGAACGGGATCGACCCGCCCATGCCGAAGCTCTTGTGCGGCGCGCCGAAGACCTCGCCACTCACGTGGTGCAGGGCGTCGTCGAGCCACGGCGCGGTGTCCGGCGCGTTCCAGCCGTTCTCGGCCTGGAAATCGCCGAGCTCGACCGAAGCATCGTACGGCACGTCGGTGGTGAGGACACGGCGGACCGCCTCCATCGCGGCCTTCGCGTCGGCCGTCGGCGGGAGGCGGAAGCTCAGGGTGAGCGTGGTGCTGTCGCGCAGCACGTTGCCCGCGTCGGCCGGGAGCGGGAAGCCCTCCGCGCCGATCACCGACAGCGTCGGCCGCCACGAGTTGTTGAGCAGCAGCTCCAGGTCGTCGTCGGACACCGTCCGGCCGACCACCGGGAAGAGCGTCTTCGCCGCGCCGGGCGCGATCTCGACGACACCGCGAGCGTCCTCGACGCGGTTCTCCGGGATGTCGACGCTCAGCTCGGCGAGCTTGATCTCACCGGTCTCGGCGTTCTCGATCCGGTCGAGCAGGACACGCAGGACACGGAACGAGCTCGCCACGATGCCGCTGGCCATGCCGGAGTGCTGCGCGGACTCCAGCACCTTCACGGTGACGTTGACGTGCAACATGCCGCGCAGGCTGGTGGTCAGCCACAGGCGCTTGTAGTCGGTGCCGCCGGCGTCGAGGCAGACGACCAGCGAGACCTCGCCGAGCTTCTCCTTCAGGTGCTCGACGTAGGCGGGCAGGTCCGGGCTGCCGGACTCCTCACCGGTCTCCAGCAGCACGACCGCGCGGGAGTGCTCGCCACCGGCGGCGCGCACGGCCTCGATCGCCGTCGTCGCCGCGTAGCCGGAGTAGCCGTCGTCGACCGCGCCGCGGCCGTACAGCCTGCCGTCGCGGATCACCGGCGTCCACGGGTCGAGCCCCTCGGACCAGCCACCGACCGGCGGCTGCTTGTCGAGGTGCCCGTACATGAGCACGGTGCCCTTTTCGGCGGCTTCGGACGTCGCCGGGATGTCGACGACCAGCAGCGGGCTGCGGCCTTCGAGCTCCACGACCTCGAGCGTCGCGCCGGGGATCTCCCGGGCGGCGATCCAGGAGCGGACGTGCTCGACGGCGGCGGCCAGATGCCCGGTCTTCGCCCACTCGGGGTCGAACGCCGGCGACAAGGCGGGGATCGCCACCAGGCCGGACAGGCTGGGAAGGACGTCGTTCGTCCAGTTCGAAACCACGGTTTCGCGTACGGATTTCTGCTCCACGTCCGCCATCCTGCCACGGGTGCCGGGGAGTGGGATGGATCACAGCGGTGGGCACGGATCGTCATCGATCCAGCCGGACAGGACACCCGTCCGGGTCCGTCGTCCGCTGGTCGGCCCGCGGGTGAATTCCCTACTTTCGGCGGCCCCACACTCGGGCTTCCTAGCATTTTCCCTGATCAGACACCCTTTCTCAGCAACAAATCAGCATCCGCCACTGACCAAAACGGCGTCCGGCATGCCAGGATGTGCGCACGAACCGTCAACGCCGACGGTGACCCAGCGCTTCAGATCCGACGCGCTGGTCCCCGCCGGCGCAGTCACTGTGGCCGCCACAAGTGGCCGCCAGAGGCGCCGACATCAAGGAGAGCAGCGCATGCCGTCCGAACACTGGACGCACCCGGAGCCTGGAGATGGTCCCGCCGCCGTAGCGGCGCAGCCTTCCCCCGAACAGGTGATCGCCGGTTTGCGAGCAACGAGCGAAGGTGGCGCTGAGCTGACTCAGCTGCTCACCCCCGAAGGCGAACGAGTCGCCTCGCCGCAATTCGACCGCTACGTCGACGACATCGACGCCGAGGCCCTCAAGGGTCTGTATCGCGACATGGTCCTGGTCCGCCGCGCGGACCGCGAGGCCAACGCGATGCAGCGCCAGGGCCAGCTCGGCATCTGGGTGCCGCTGCTCGGGCAGGAGGCCGCGCAGATCGGCTCCGGCCGCGCGCTGCGGAAGGGAGACATGGCGTTCCCCAGCTACCGCGAGCACGGCGTCGCGTACACCCGCGGCGTCGACCTCAAAGAGGTGCTCGGCATCTTCCGCTGCACCGACCACAGCGGCTGGGACTACAAGGCCCACGGCTTCCACCCGTACACCATCGTGATCGGCAACCAGGTGCTCAACGCCGCCGGTTACGCGATGGGCCAGAAGTTCGAAGGCAAGGTCGGCGACGACGACAGCGAAGCGACCATCTGTTACTTCGGTGACGGAGCGACTTCGCAGGGCGACGTCCACGAAGGCTTCGTCTGGGCCGCCGTCTACGACGCGCCGCTCGTGTTCTTCTGCCAGAACAACCAGTGGGCGATCTCGGAGCCCACCGAACGCCAGTCGCGCCTGCCGCTGTACCAGCGCGCCCGCGGCTACGGCTTCCCCGGAATCCGCGTCGACGGCAACGACGTCCTCGCCTGCCTCGCGGTCTCCCGATGGGCGCTGGAGGAGTGCCGTCACGGCAACGGCCCGGTGCTGATCGAGGCGTTCACCTACCGGATGGACGCGCACACCACCACCGACGACCCCACCCGCTACCGGCTCTCCGACGAGCTGGAGGAGTGGAAGCTGAAGGACCCGATCGAGCGCGTCCGGGCGTACCTCGCCCGCGGTGGCGGCGCCGACCAGGCGTTCTTCGACCAGGTGCAGGCCGATTCGGACGCGTTCGCGGCCGAGCTGCGCGACTACTGCTTCAACATGCCCGAGCCGCCGCCCGAGCGGATCTTCTCCAACGTGTACGCGGAATCCACGCCGCTGCTGGACGCGCAGCGCGAAGAGTTCCTGTCCTACTTGGACGGTTTCGTCGGGGCGGAGGGACACTGAAATGAGCGACCTCCAGAAACTCACCATCGGCAAGGCGATCAACCTCGGCCTCCGGCGCGCCATGGAAGAGGACCCGAAGGTCCTGATCATGGGTGAGGACGTCGGCAAGCTCGGCGGCGTCTTCCGCATCACCGACGGCCTGCAGAAGGACTTCGGCGAGCAGCGCGTCCTGGACACGCCCCTGGCGGAGTCGGGCATTATCGGCACCGCAGTCGGCCTCGCCGTCCGCGGTTTCCGCCCGGTGTGCGAAATCCAGTTCGAAGGCTTCATCTTCCCGGGCTTCGACCAGATCTCCAGCCAGGTCGCGAAGCTGCACTACCGGACGCAGGGCAAGATCAAGATGCCAATCGTGATCCGGGTGCCGTTCGGCGGCGGCATCGGCGCGGTCGAGCACCACTCGGAGTCGCCGGAGTCGCTGTTCGCGCACATCCCCGGCCTGAAGGTCGTGTCGGTTTCGAACGCCGTCGACGCCTACTGGGGCATCCAGCAGGCGATCAAGTCCGACGACCCGATCCTGTTCTTCGAGCCGAAGAAGCTGTACCACTCGGGCGCGATGAAGTCCGAGGTCGACACGGAGGCCACTCCGGACGAGCTGTTCAAGTCCCGCGTCGTCCGCGAGGGCACCACGGCCACCGTCGTCGCGTACGGCCCGTCGGTGAAGGTCGCGCTCGACGCGGCGGCCGCCGCCGAGGACGAGGGCAAGTCCCTGGAGGTCATCGACCTTCGGACGCTGTCCCCGCTCGATCTGGAGCCGGTGTTCGAGTCGGTGCGCAAGACCGGTCGGCTCATCGCGCTGAGCGAGGCGCCGTCGGAATCGTCGCTGACCTCGGAGATCGCCGCGCGCGTTCAGCAGGAATGCTTCTACTCGCTGGAAGCCCCCGTGCTCCGGGTGACCGGATTCGACACGCCGTACCCGCCCGCCAAGCTCGAGGAGCACTACCTCCCCGACCTGGACCGGGTGCTGCACACCGTCGACCGTTCACTCGCCTGGTAAGGGGGAAGTTCCTGAAATGCCCGAATACAAACAATTCCCCCTCGCCGACACGGCCGAGGGGCTGACCGAGGCCGACATCATCGCCTGGCAGGTCAAGCCGGGTGACAAGGTCACGGTGAACCAGATCGTCGTCGAGGTCGAGACCGCGAAGGCCGCCGTCGAATTGCCCATCCCGTGGGCGGGCGTGGTCACCGAACTGCTCGTCGAACCAGGCCAGACGGTGGAGGTCGGCGCGCCGATCCTCACCATCGACGTCGACCCGGACGGCAAGGCGGCCCCGGCGCCCACCGCCGCGCCCGTGGCGGAGGAGCCAGCGGAAGAGGAGATGAAGCCGCTGGTCGGCTACGGCTCCAAGGCCGTCGTCACGCAGCGGCGGGCACGCAAGGGCGCTGCTCCGGCCGCCGCCCCGGTGGCTGTGGCGCCCCAGCCTGCGGCGGCTCCGAAGCCGAAGGGCGGGTACGTGCCGCTGGCGAAGCCTCCGGTGCGCAAGCTGGCCAAGGACCTCGGCGTCGACCTGCACGCGCTCACGGGCTCCGCCGACGGTGGCGTCATCACCCGTGACGACGTCCAGGCGGCCGCCAACGGTTCCGCCGCTCCCGCCGCCGCCGCTGTGTCCACTGTGGACAGCGGTTACGACCCCGCGACCCGGGAACGCCGTGTCCCGATCAAGGGTGTCCGCAAGGCCACCGCCGCCGCGATGGTGCAGAGCGCGTACACCGCCCCGCACGTCACGGAGTTCCTGACCATCGACGTCACGCCGATGATGGAATTCCGGGAGAAGCTCAAGAAGTCGCGCGAGTTCGCCGGGGTCAAGGTCACCCCGCTGACCTTCGCGGCGAAGGCCGTCTGCCTGGCGGCCAAGCGCACTCCGGACGTCAACGCGGTTTGGGACGAGGCGGCGCAGGAGATCGTCTACAAGGACTACGTGCACCTCGGGATCGCCGCGGCCACCCCGCGCGGGCTCGTCGTGCCCAAGGTCCGCGACGCGGATTCGATGTCGCTGAAGGAACTCGCGATCGCGCTCACCGAGCTGACCGACGTCGCCCGCGAGGGCAAGACCACCCCGGCGGCCATGCTCGGCGGCACGATCACCATCACCAACGTCGGCGTCTTCGGCGTCGACACCGGGACGCCGATCATCAACCCCGGCGAGTCCGCGATCCTGTGCCTCGGCGCGATCAAGGACACCCCGTGGGTGGTCGACGGCGAGATCAAGGTGCGCAAGGTGCTCCAGCTTTCGCTGAGCTTCGACCACCGCGTGGTCGACGGGCAGCAGGGTTCGGAGTTCCTGGCCGACGTCGGCGCGCTGCTGGCCGACCCCGCGGTCGCGATCACCTACTGACGTTTCGCGCGTGAAGGCCCCCTTCCCTCGGCTGAGCCGAGGGAAGGGGGCCTTCACGCGCTTCGGCCTTATTCAGTTGACGGAGTGAGCGCTCACTCCGCACACTGGACGCATGACAGAGACCACCGCCCGGCGGAGAGCGCCGGGGATGAGCGCCGACGAGCGGCGCCGGATGATCGTCCAATCCGTGCTGCCCCTGCTGGTGGAACACGGCGCCGGTGTCACGTCGAGCCAGATCGCACGCGCCGCGGGCATCGGCGAGGGCACGGTCTTCCGCGTGTTCAAGGACAAGGACGAGCTGTTCGCCACCTGTTTCGCCGAAGCGCTGAAGCCCGACCAGGTGCTCGACGCGATCGCGGTCATCGACCTCGACCAGTCCCTCGACGACAGGCTCATCGAAGCGGCCGACGCGCTCAGCGCGCACCTCCAGCGCATGGGCGCGCTGATGGCGATCATGTACGGCTCCGGCAAGCGGCCGGAGCATCGCCATGACGACCGTCGAGACCGCCGCAAGGAATCGATGAATGCCATGCGTGACGCCATGGCCGAGCTGTTCGAACCGGAGAAGGACCGGCTCCGCCTGCCGCCGGCGCAGTCCGCGGCGCTCTTCCTGTCATTGCTGTTCAGCGGCCGGATCCGGTTCAGCGAGACCGGTGACGAGCCCACCACGATGGAGCTCGTCGACGTGTTCCTCAACGGCGCCTTGGCGGCCGCGTGATCGGCCCGCCCGGTGGAGGAGGCGGCCTGGAACTGTTCATGGCGCGCGGCGGCAGGCGGCGCCGTCCGCCGTCGACGGTGCCCGACAGCGGGCTGACCGGCCCGGTCGACATCCCGGAGCCCGAGCCCGAAGCCGTTCCGAAGGACCTGAAGTCCCGGCTCGACCGCATGTGGGTCAACGTCGTGGGCACGGTCCGCGGCCTGCCGAAGGTCGCGAAACTGACGTGGCAGGCAAGCCCGGTCCTGACCATCGTGATCACGCTGGTGACCCTGCTTTCCGGCCTCCTCCCGACGGCGACCGCGTACATCGCGAAGCTGCTGATCGATTCCGTGGTCGCGGCGATCCAGGGGCACGGGACGAAGAGCGCGATCGTCGGGGTCGCCCTCTTCCAGTTCGGCGTCCTCGTGCTCACCGCGATTTCGCAGGCGCTGACCACCTACGGCCAGTCACTGCTGCAGGAACGGATGACGCTGACCATCCGCCACCAGGTGATGGACCACGCGAGCAGACTGCACCTTTCGTACTTCGAGGGTTCCGCGTCCTACGACATGCTGCGCCAAGCCTCGCAGGAGGCGCCGACGCGGCCGCTGTCGATGATGAACTCGGCGCTCGGCTTGATCCGGACGGTGATCACCTTCGGCAGCATGATCGCGCTGCTCGTCTCGATCAGCCCGCTGCTGGCGCTCGTCGCGCTCGTGGCGCCGATCCCCGCGTTCATCTCGCAGTCGAAGTACGGCGCCCGCGCGTTCTGGCTGACGTTGATGATGTCGCCGCTGAAACGGCGGATGGACTACCTGAACTCCTTGGTCACCACGGACACGTACGCCAAGGAGACCAAGCTGTTCGGGCTCGGCCCGTACTTCGTCGACCGGTTCCAGCGGCTCGGCCAGGTCTTCTACGACCGGCAGCGGACACTGACCCGCAAGCGGAGCGTCAGTTCGACGTCGTGGGGCCTGCTCAGCACCGCCGCCGGCTCCGCGATCGCGTTGTACATCGCGCTGGAGGCCGTCGGCGGCAGGCTCACCCTCGGCGATCTCGCGCTGTACACGGCCGCCGCGGCGTCGGTGCAGACGTCGGTCCAAGGTCTGTTCACCGCGTTTTCCGGGATGTACGAGAACAATCTCTACCTCGACACGCTGTACCGCTTC
The DNA here is from genome assembly GCF_055561455.1 of Amycolatopsis sp. PSD-21. Classification (NCBI taxonomy): domain Bacteria; kingdom Bacillati; phylum Actinomycetota; class Actinomycetes; order Pseudonocardiales; family Pseudonocardiaceae; genus Amycolatopsis; species Amycolatopsis sp. PSD-21. Next base: position 9,272,317 of record NZ_CM145712.1, read on the forward strand.
CTCGGGACGAAGCCGGACATCGTCGCGCCGCCGGAGCCCCGGCCTCTTCCGTCCACAGTGGAGGGTCACATCCGGTTCGAGGAGGTGTCCTTCACCTACCCCGGTGCGCCGGACCCGGCCCTCGACGGGGTGAGCTTCGAAATCCGGCCGGGGGAAACGGTCGCCGTCGTCGGCCGCAACGGCGCCGGGAAGTCGACCCTGTTCAAACTGCTGTGCCGGCTGTACGACCCGACCGGTGGACGGATCCTGCTCGACGGCGTCGACATCCGCGAGTACGACCCGGTGGAACTGCGGCGGCAGATCAGCGCGATGTTCCAGGACTACGTGACGTATCAGGGCACCGCGTCCGAGAACATCGGGCTCGGCGATCTGACGCACCTCGTCGACCGGGAACGGATCGAGACGTCGGCGAAACGGGCCGGTGCCGACGAGCGGATCGAGCGCCTGCCCAGCGGCTACGACACCCCGCTCGGCCGCTGGTTCGACCAGGGCGTCAGCCTGTCCGGCGGCGAATGGCAGAAGATCGCGCTGGCCAGGGCGTTTCTGCGGGAGGCGCCGATCCTGATCCTCGACGAGCCCACCTCCGCCCTGGACGCGCAGGCCGAGCACGACCTCTTCTCGCGGCTGCGGGAGCTTTCGGAGGGACGCACGACGCTGTACATCTCGCACCGGTTCTCCACCGTGCGGCAGGCGGAGCGGATTCTGTTGCTGGAGCACGGAAAGGTCGCCGAGTACGGGACGCACGACGAGCTGATGGCGGCGAAGGCGGGCTACGCCGAACTGTTCACGTTGCAGGCCGCCGCGTACCTCGACGAAGACTGACCATGCGGCGGATCATGGTCGTCGGCTGCAGCGGCGCCGGGAAGTCGACGTTCGCGCGACGGCTCGGCGCCGCGCTCGGCCTGCCGGTCACCCATCTCGACCGGCTCTACTGGCGACCGGGGTGGAAACCGGCGCCGGACGCCGAGTTCCACGCCGCGCAGCAGGAGGTCATCGCGTCCGACGCCTGGGTGATCGACGGCAACTACGGATCGTCGATGCATCTCCGGCTCCCACGAGCGGACACGATCGTCTTCCTCGACTACCCGCGCCGCGTCTGCCTACGGCGAGTGCTCGTGCGGTGCCTGCGCGAATACGGGCAGGACAAGCAGGCGCCCGGCTGCCCCGAAAGGCTGGATCTGGAGTTCTATTCCTACGTCTGGCGCTGGCCGAAGCACCACCGGGAGCGGACGGTGCGGCGGATCGCGGAGCAGGGGGCGCACGCGCGACGGGTCGTGCTGACCAGGCCACGCGAGGCGGAGGATTTCCTTAGCCGGATCGGCTGACCGGGGGTTGGGAGCAAAACGGGCAAGCCGTACGTTGTCCAAGTATGGCTGTCGCGTTCCTGCTCTATGTCGTCGCCGAGATCGCCGCCGTGTGGGCGGTGGGCTCGGCCGTTGGCGTCCTCGGCACGATCGCGCTGCTCTTCGCCGGCGCGTTCGTCGGCTCCTGGCTCGCACGCCGTGAAGGCGGCCGCGCCTTCCGGGCGTTCGCCGAGTCCGCGCGGCTCGGCCGCCCCGCCGACGCCGAGAAGGAACTCACCGACGGGATGCTGATCGGGCTCGGCGGCCTGCTGATCCTGCTGCCCGGTTTCGTCAGCGACGTCATCGGCCTGCTGTTCATCCTGCCGCCGACGCGGAGTGTCGCGCGGAAGGTCTGGCAGAAGCGCATGGCGCGCCGGGCGGTCAAGTTCGCCAACCGCACCCGCGGGCCGGTGATGGTCGTGGACAGCGAGGTCGTCACGGACACGCCGCCCGCCGAGGCCGCCAAGAAGCAGCCGCAGGTGATCGAGGGCCGCATCGTCGAGGGCTGAAGGACGCTTCAGCCCACGCTCGGTTTCGGGATGTCGAAATACCCGCTGAACCGCACCGCCGGCGCGTACTCACCCTTGACCTTCACCTTGCCCGTCACGAACATCGCCGCAACCGCCGCGTTGCCGGTGGCCATCCGGATGAAGTCGTCGACGGACAGCGTGATGGTGGTGTCCGGAGTACGCGCGAGATCGGTGCTGGAAACGCAGACGCCGTCTTCGATGACCGTTTGAAATCGATCGAAACCGTCTTCTCCGTCACCGTCGGTGAAACGCCACGCGACGACGAAGTCGACGTGCCGTGCGCGTTCCGGAACGAAATGATCCGACATTCTGCGGAAAATCTCGTCAAGGAAGGCGGCACGCAGTTCCGGATGATCGGCGATGGCCTTGAGCTGCTCCCGCGACGCGCGTTGCACGACGTCGACGAGCACCTCGGTCTCCAGTGAGCTCAGCTCGATGCCCGCACCGGTTTCGCCGAGCATGTGCAGGGTTTCCAGGACCTGGGTGAACTGCTCGGGGCTCAGTTTGGCGAGCTCGAGTTTCTCCGCGAAGGCGTTGACGACGTGTTCGCCGCCGGTGCGCGTTTTGTGCGGCCTCGACGGACGGGAAAGGCGTACCTTGTCCCGCCAGCGCCGGTTCGCAGAATTTCGGGGCACGGCACGGAAGTGTATCTGCTCGGCCGGGTTCAGGATGGTTTCGGAAGGTCGAAGAAACCGATCAGACCGGCCGCGAACGCCAGGTCACCTTTTACTTTGATCTTTCCGGTGACGAATAGCACAGCCGGCGTCGCCTGGTGGGTGATGAGCCGGAAGAAATCGACGGGCGCGATCGTGATCGTCACCCTCGGCTTCTCCCGCATGTCCCGGTCGACCGTGCACTCGCCGTGCGAGATCACCGTCTCGTAGCGGTCGTAGCCGCCGTCGCCGGTGCCGCCGGACAGCCGCCAGTGCACCACGGCGTGCAGGCTCTTCGCGCGGTCCTGCCGGATGTGGGCGCCCATGCGGTCGAAGATCTCGCGCAGCACGCGTTCCCGGAGCGGCCGTTCGGCGACGACGCTCTCGAGTTGGGCACGCGAGGCGCGCGCGACGAGGTTCGCGAAGCGGGCCGGGTCCACCTTGCGGAGATCGAACGCCGGCGCGGATTCGGCGAGCCGTCCCAGTGCGGTCAGCAGCCGCCGGACGTCGTCCTTGCCGAGGTCCTTCGGGTCGATGGCGCCCGCGACCTCGTTGACGTCGAGAGAGTGCGCTTCGGCGGAATCCGGCTCGATCCGTTCCAGCACGTCGACCAGCGCGCGGCCGGTCAGCCCCACGATCTCGGTCATCTTCCCTCCAGTTCCCGCCTACCCGAGCGTAAGGCTACCCGCGAGTAGGTAGGCGGGCAAGCGTGCCGAAATCACCCTTGCCGGTGGTGGCCCGGTAGCGTCTTACGCGAACTAATGGGAGGTCCTGAGTGTCCGAGGAAGTGCCGCGTCCCGCCGAACGCGCCAAAAGGCTGCCGAGAGCGGTGCGGGAACGCCAGATCCTGGACGCTGCGGTCTCGGTGTTCTCGCGCTACGGCTACCACTCCGCGTCGATGGACGAGATCTCCGAGGTCGCAGGCGTGTCCAAGCCGATGATCTACACCTACCTCGGGTCCAAGGAAGATCTCTTCGGCGCGTGCATCCGCCGCGAAGCCACCCGCCTGCTGGAGGCCGTGCAGAACGGGATCAAACCCGATCTGCCGCCCGACATGCAGCTTTGGCACGGGCTCCGCGCGTTCTACCGCTTCGTCGCCGACTACCGCGAGTCCTGGACGGTGCTGCACCGCCAGGCCATGACCGTCGGCGGCGCCTTCGCCGCGGAGATCACCGACATGCGCACCCGCGCGATCGAGCTGGTCGCCGCGCTGGTCGTCTCCGCCGGCACCCGCAAGGGCCTCGGCGAACAGGCCGAGTTCTCCGGCGCCGGTCTGTCCGCCGCGCTGGTCGGGGCGGCCGAGTCGCTGGCCGACTGGGCGCTCGACCACCCCGACGTCTCCGACGGCGTGCTCGCCTCGTGGCTGATGAACCTGGTCTGGCTCGGGTTCAACGACCTGGTCGAGGGCGAGATCTGGAAGCCGTCAGAGAGCGACGACTGAGCCCTCCAGGTGCGGCTTCGGCTTGCGCGCGTTCCACAGTTCGAAAGCCCAGCCGTCGCCTTCACTCCAGGTGGTGAAAGCGGCCTTCGCGGGCAGCAGGACCGGCTGCTTGAACTTGACGTCGACGGTGAACGCCTCCGGGAGCCTGCCCTCGAACGCCGCGAGCGCGTGCGCCTTCGTCCACATGCCGTGCGCGATCGCGGCCGGGAACCCGAATGCCTTCGCGGTGATCGGGTGCAGATGGATCGGGTTGCGGTCGCCGGAGACCTCGGCGTAGCGGCGGCCGATGTCGCCGGGCACGTGCCAGATCGCGTTGGCCGCCGGCTGGGAGAGCTGACCTCGCGCGGTCTTCTCGCCGCTGCCGCCACCGCGGCGCAGGTACGTGCTGACGTCCGTCCACACAGGACTGTCGTTGACCAGCAGCTCGCTGACGACGTCGAACTGCTTGCCCTTCTCGTGCGGGCGCAGATCCTCGGCGCGCACGCGCAGGGTGAACGACTCGTCGAGCCGCAGCTGCCGGTGCTGGGTGATCCGGTTCGCGACGTGCACCATGCCCAGCAACGGGAACGGGAAGTCCGCCTCGGTCATCAGCGCCATCTGCAACGGGAACGCGAGGATATGCGGATACGTCGCCGGGAGCACGTCGTCCAGCCGGAATCCGCACACCTGGTTGTACGCGGCGAGGTGCGCCGGGTCGACGACGACGCCCTCGCGGACGAACTCGGTGCCCGGCAGCGTGTCCCCGCCGCTCTTGCGCAGCGAGCCGAGCAACGCCTTGGGGTACAGCGAAGACAGGCTCGGCGACTCGTGGAGTTCCTTGACGGCCATGCTCACGCCCCCAGCAGTGCCTGGCCGCAGACGCGGACCACGTTGCCGTTGACCGCGGCCGAAGCCGGGTTCGCGTACCAGGCGATCGTCTCTGCGACGTCGACCGGGAGCCCGCCCTGGCCGAGGCTGGACAGCCGCCGCCCGGCCTCGCGGATGAACAGCGGGACGGCGGCGGTCATCTTGGTCTCGATGAAACCGGGCGCGACGGCGTTGATCGTGCCGCCGTACTCGGCGAGCTTCGGCGCGCCGTCGTTCACCATCCCGATGACGCCCGCCTTGCTGGTGGCGTAGTTGGTCTGGCCGACGTTGCCCGCGATCCCGGCGATCGAGGAGACGCCGATGATGCGGCCGTTCTCGTGCAGCACCTTGTCGGCGAGGAGCTTCTCGTTCACCGCGAGCTGCGAGGCGAGGTTGACCGCGATGACCGAGTCCCAGCCGCCTTCGGTCATGTTGCCGAGCGTCTTGTCCCGCGTGATGCCCGCGTTGTGCACGACGATGTCGACGCCGCCGTGGCGCGTGGTCAGGTACTCGGCGAGCTTCTCCGGCGCGTCGGCGGCGGTGATGTCCAGCTGCAGCGACGAGCCGCCGACCTTGTTGGCCACCTTGGACAGGTCCGCGCCCTGCGCGGGGATGTCGAGCGCGACGACGTGGGCGCCGTCGCGGCCCAGCACCTCGGCGATGGCGGCGCCGATACCGCGGGAAGCGCCGGTGACCAGGGCGACCTTGCCGTCGAGGGGCTTCGTCCAGTCGGCCGGGGCGGATGCGGTCTTGGTCTCGGTGCCCACGCGGATGACCTGGGCGTCCACGAAGGCGGACTTCGACGAAAGCAGGAACCGGATCGTGGACTCAGTGGCCTCTTCGGCACCTTCGGCGACGTACACGAGCTGAGCGGTCGCGCCGCGCTTCAGCTCCTTACCGACGGAACGGACGAAGCCTTCGAGAGCGCGCTGGGCGATCCGCTCGTGTCCTTCGGCCAGTTCCGGCGGCGTCCCGAGGACGACGACGCGGCCCGAGGGCCCGACGCTCCGGATCACCGGGTGGAAGAAGTTGTAGACCTCGCGAAGCTGCTTCGGGTCCTTCACGCCTGTCGCGTCGAAGACGAGCGCGGCGTGCTTGTCGGCCGCCGTCGAGAGGACCTCGATACCCGCGCGGTGCAGCTGGGCCTCGATCACCTTTTCGAGACGGCCGCCCGGCGCGGCACCCAGAAGTGCGGGACCCTCGAGGGCGGGCTGGCCGGGCTTGTACCGGCGGAGCGTGGCGGGGTTCGGCAGGCCGAGCTTCGGCACCACGAACTTCCCCACCGGGGATTTCGTGAACTGCTGGTACCTGTCAGCCATTACGTGCCTCCCGTGCAGTTTGCGTCACGTCGCAGTCTAACCTACTCGCTAGTAGGTTACAGTGTGAGAGAGCCTACGGAGGAGTGGAAAAAATGGCCACGAAAAGGACGGCACCCGTGCGCAAGGTCGCGATCATCGGCGGTAACCGGATCCCCTTCGCCCGCTCGAACGGCCCGTACGCGAAAGCGTCGAACCAGGACATGTTCACGGCCGCCCTCGACGGCCTGGTCAGCCGCTTCTCCCTGCAGGACGAGGTGATCGGCGAGGTCGCCGCCGGCGCCGTGCTCAAGCACGCCCGCGACTTCAACCTCGCCCGCGAAAGCGTCCTCGGCAGCAGGCTGAACCCCGCCACCCCGGCCTCCGACGTGCAGATGGCCTGCGGCACCGGCCTCCAGGCGATCATCAACGTCGCCAACAAGATCGCCCTCGGCCAGATCGACTCGGCCATCGCGGGCGGCGTCGACACCACGTCCGACGCGCCGCTGGCGGTCAACGACGATCTGCGCCAGATCCTGGTGCAACTCAACGCCGCGAAGACGCTGCCCGAGCGGTTGAAGCTCGCCGCGAAGCTGCGCCCCGGCCACATCGTCCCCGAGATCCCGCGTAACTCCGAGCCGCGCACCGGCCTGTCTATGGGCGAGCACGCGGCGCTGACCGCGAAGGTCTGGGAGATCACCCGCGAGGCGCAGGACGAGCTCGCCGCGACCAGCCACCAGCGGCTCGGCGCGGCGTACGACAAGGGTTTCTTCGACGACCTGGTGACGCCGTACCTGAAGCTGGCGCGTGACCAGAACCTGCGGCCGGACTCCAGCGTCGAGAAGCTCGCGAAGCTGAAGCCCGCCTTCGGTGGTCCCGAGGGCACGATGACCGCGGGCAACTCGACGCCGCTGTCCGACGGCGCGTCGACGGTCCTGCTCGCGACCGAGCAGTGGGCCAAGGCGCGGAAGCTGCCGGTGCTGGCGTACCTGACGTTCTCGCAGACCGCGGCCGTCGACTACGTCCACGGCGACGAGGGCCTGCTGATGGCGCCCGCGTACGCCGTCCCGCAGATGCTCACGCGGGCCGGGCTCACCTTGCAGGACTTCGACTTCTACGAGATCCACGAGGCCTTCGCGTCGCAGGTGCTCGCCACCCTCAAGGCGTGGGAGGACCCGCAGTTCGCGAAGTCGAAGCTGGGCCTCGACGAACCCCTCGGCTCCATCGATCGGGCGAAGCTGAACGTCAACGGCTCCTCGCTGGCGGCCGGGCACCCGTTCGCCGCGACCGGTGGCCGTATCGTCGCCACCCTCGCGAAACTGTTGAACGAGAAGGGTTCCGGCCGCGGGCTCATCTCGATCTGCGCCGCGGGCGGCCAGGGCGTCACCGCGATCCTCGAGAAGTAAGCCGTTCGCCTGGAGCAGATCCGGGAAAAACCCCGGTGCCTTTGTCGGTGCCGGGGTCTAGGTTGGCCGCATGTTCGCAGTTCAGGCGAAAGCGCTGGTCAAAACCTACGGGTCCACACGCGCGCTCGACGGGGTCGATCTGTCGATCCCCCAGGGCAAGGTGCTCGGCCTGCTGGGGCCGAACGGTGCCGGGAAGACGACGACGGTCCGCATCCTGACCACGCTGCTCCGCCCGGATTCGGGCGAGGCGGAGGTGGCCGGGCACGACGTGCTGGCCCATCCCGACGCCGTCCGGCGGTCGATCGGGCTCTCCGGGCAGTACGCCGCCGTGGACGAGAACCTCACCGGGTTCGAGAACCTGTACATGGTCGGCAGGCTGTACGGGAGTAAGAAGGCCGCGGCGAAGTCGCGGGCGCGTGAGCTGCTCGTCCGGTTCCGGCTGGAGGACGCGGCGGATCGTCCCGCCAAGACGTACTCCGGCGGTATGCGGCGGCGGCTCGACCTAGCGGGCGCTCTGGTCGCCGAGCCGACCGTGGTGATCCTCGACGAGCCGACCACCGGGCTCGATCCGCGCGGCCGGATCGACACCTGGGAGGTCATCAAGGAGCTCGTCGCCGACGGCACCACGGTGCTGCTGACCACGCAGTATCTGGAGGAGGCCGATCAGCTCGCCGACTCGATCGTGGTGATCGACAAGGGGAAGGTCATCGCGCGCGGCACCGCCGACGAGCTCAAGCAGGAGATCGGCGGCGAGCGACTCGAACTGGTCGTGGCGAACACGAGCGATCTCGCGATCACCACCCAGGTGCTGACCGAGGTCGGCTCGGGCACGCCGTCGGTCGACGAGCACACCCGCAAGGTCGACGTCCTGGTCGAGGGCGGGCCGAAGGCGTTGATCGAGGCACTGCGGCGGCTGGACGGCCACGGCGTCGCCATTCAGGACGTCGCGCTGCACCGGCCGACGCTCGACGACGTGTTCCTTTCGCTGACGGGGCACGCGACGGACGAGGGGGACAAGAAGTGAGCGCGGTCGCGAAGGCCTTTTCCGACGGTGGCGTGATCACCTGGCGGAACCTGAAGAACGTCCAGCGCAACCCGGACTGGCTGATGGCGGCGACCCTGCAGCCGATCATGTTCGTGCTGCTGTTCGCGTACGTCTTCGGCGACGCGATCGGCGGGGAGGCGGGCGGGCTCGCGTATCGCGAGTTCCTGATCGCGGGCATCTTCGCGCAGACGGTCGCGTTCAACTCGGCCTTCACCGTGATCGGGTTCGCGAACGACCTGCAGAAGGGCATCATCGACCGGTTCCGTTCGCTGCCGATCTCCCGCCTCGCGGTGATCTTCGGCCGGACGACGTCGGACCTGGTGATCAGCGTGGTCGCGCTGGTCGTCATGTCGCTCTGCGGGCTGCTCGTCGGCTGGCGGATCCGCGGCAGCTTCCTCGACGCGGTGCTCGGCTACCTGGTGATGCTGATGTTCGCGTGGGCGCTGTCCTGGGTCGGCGCGTGGATCGGGCTCGTCGCGCGCAGCGTCGAGGTCGCGCAGAGTGCCGGGCTGATGTGGATGTTCCCGCTGAGCTTCATCTCGACGGCGTTCGTCCCGGCGGACAAGCTGCCGGGCGTGCTGAAGGCCATCGCCGACTGGAACCCGTTCACCGCGGTGATCAACTCGGCCCGTGACCTGTTCGGGAACCGCTTCGGCGCGGCGCCGACGGGCTGGCCCGCCGAGCACGCCTCGCTGTACGCGATCCTGTGCTGCGTCGCCATCATCGCGATCTTCGCGCCGCTCGCGACGGCCCAGTACAAGAAGGTCGCGAGCCGCTAGAAAAAACTTCTGTGCAGAAATGTCGAACCGCCGTCGAGCCGCTCGACGCGTCGGTGAGGGCGGGGTAGAAACAGCCCCGCCAAGACACTGAGGAGCAGCGATGCGGTTTCTGATGATGCACCGGCTCGACGAGAGCGCCCCGGAAGCCCGGAACCCGAGCAAGGAGTTCATCGAGAAGATGGGCGCCTTCATCGAGGACTCGTTCGAGAAGGGCATCCTGATCACGGCGGAGGGCGTGCACCCGTCGGAGATGGGCGCGAAGGTCCGCAAGGGCCGCGGCGGCAAGATCACCGCGACCGACGGCCCGTTCACCGAGGCCAAAGAGGTCATCGGCGGGTTCGCGCTGTTCAACGCCAAGGACCTGGCCGAGGCCGTCTCGTTCGCCGAGTCCTACGCCGCGCTGTTCGACGAGATCGAGGTCGAGGTGCGCACCGTCGTCGAGGCGGAGGACATCGAGGCCCTCACCTCGTGACCCCGTGCGTTCAGGCGGTCGTGAGTGGCGATTCGGGTTCTAGCCGAGGGTGTCTTAGGTACCTACTGGCTTCCGGCCGTCGTTGACTTCCCGGCCCGGTCTGTGGGGGCCTGGGTGGGCTGGAGCCGGTGTCGCGAAAGCCACTTTCGGGACGTCAGAGGTCTCGAAAGTGGCTTTCGCGACCTGATCACCAGGCCTGGCCACGGCCGACGTTGCGAAAGCCACTTTCGCAACGTTGAAGGTTGCGAAAGTGGCTTTCGCAACCTCGGCCGAGCCCAGCCGGCGGTACCGAGCGCCTCGGGTTCTCGTGAGTGGCGATTCGGGTTCTAACCCGAATCGCCACTCACGACCCACGGCACCGACGACGCCCCGTTGCCTTACCCCTCGCTAGAGGCAGGCGTTACTTCGTGATGGCCTTCTCGGCCTTCTTCGCCAGCTTCTCGGCGCGCTTCTCCGTCTTGGAGGCGGCACGCTTCGCGCGCCAGCCGAGCGACGGCTTGCCGGCGGTGTCGGCGGCGGCGAGCAGCAGGCCACCGGCCAGGCCGGCGTTCTTGATGAACTGGATCTGCTGCTGCTGACGCTCGGCCGGTTCGTTGATCTCCCAGAACCGGTGCGCGGCCAGCGTCGTCGGGACGAGGCTGCCGAGCAGCAGCAGCGAGGCCAGGCGCGGCGCCTTGCCCGCGGCGAGCGCGACCCCGGCCCCGACCTTCACCGCGGCGTCGATCCGGACGAGGGTGGCGGGGTCGCGCGGTACCGACTCCGGCACCACGCCCTCCAGCTTGTCGAAGGACTGGGTGAGGAACGGCTCCGCGGCTTTGGCGTGCCCCTGGGTGTCCCTCAGCGCGCCGATCCCACCGGAGATGAAGATCGCGGCGAGAAGCGGACGTGCGACGCGACGGAGAATCACGGTCGTAACCTTTCTGATCCGGACCCGGGAAACAAACCTAACCCCAGTCTTCCCGCCCGCCACGTCGCCGAACCGCGCTAACGGTGTATCCCGGAATATTTCTCTGGCACTAGATAGAGCTAGATTCCCCTAGCGGGCTCGATACGCCTTGGGCAGCTTGAACCCGCGGTCCGCCGCGACCTCCCGCAGCCGGTCCGGGTAGTCGGTGATGATGCCGTCGACGCCGTCGTCGATGAGCTTGTGCATGGTGGCCGGGTCGTTGATCGTCCAGGGCACGACCTTGATCCCGGCCCGGTGCGCCTCGGTGACCAGCGCCTTCGTCGTGAACGGCCGGTAGTCGGGGTCGCCGACCTTGCCGCCCTGCGGGTTGCCGTGCACCGGCGAGAGCGCCTTCGCGCCGAACGACTTCACCGCGCGGACGGGGCTGCCGCCGAAGTCGTCGATGTCGATCCCGCCGAGCCACGGCGACTTGCCCGGCTGCCCGACCTGCAGGAACTCGGGCTGGGTCAGCGCGACCGTCGGGAGCCACGGCGCGACCTCGCGGAACCGCATCAGCGCGCCCCAGTCGAAGCTCTGGATCGAGACGTTGTGCGCGAACCCGCCGCGCACGATCTCGCGCACCGCCCGCTGGACGAACTGCTCACGCGGCGCCGTCTCGTGCGGCGCGGCGGCCTCGACCTTCGTCTCGATGTTGAACTTGATCCCCCAGGCACGGTGGTCGCGGGCGAGCTGGAAGAGCTCGGCGAGCGTCGGCATCTTGGCGCCGGGGGAGAGCGTCTGGCCGGGATGCGCGGGCTGCCGGATCGAACCGCAGTCCAGCGTGCGGACCTGCGCGAACGTCAGATCCTTCACGTACTTGCCGACGTACGGGTACGCCGGGTCGCCGGGCGTCGCGGGCGCGGTGTCGCGGCACTTCGCGGGGGTGGTCTTGCGGTCGTGGGTGATCACCTCGCGACCGTCCTTGGTGATCTGGATGTCGAGTTCGAGCGTGGTCACCCCCAGCTCCATCGCCTTGCCGAAGGACGCGAGCGTGCTCTCGACCGTGAGGCCGAGCCCGCCGCGGTGAGCCTGGATGTCGAAGGCGCGACGCGGATGCGCGTCGGCGACCCCGGCCGTCGTCAAGGTCAGCGCAGCGGCGATGACCAGCGCGAATGTCTTCATTCGTGAACCATGCCACGGACGGGTGAACTTCGATTGACTTTGACGCAACGTCAACCTCTACCTTCGTGGACATGCCGAACGAGAAGGAGTGGTCGATCCAGGATATCGCCCGCTCGGCCGGGACCACGAGCCGCACGCTGCGCCACTACGGCGACATCGGGCTGCTCGAACCGAGCCGGGTGGGGAGCAACGGATACCGCTACTACGACCAGGACGCGCTGGTGCGGCTGCAACGGATCCTGCTGCTTCGCGAACTCGGGCTGAGCCTGCCCGCGATCGCCGAAGTCCTCGAAGGGGAGCAGGACACGACAGCGGCGCTGCGCACGCACCTGAAGTGGCTGGAGCAGGAGCGACAGCGGCTCGGACGGCAGATCGAATCGGTCAGGACGACCTTGAAGAAGACAGAAAGAGGTGAACAACTGATGGCAACGGAAGTGTTCGACGGCTTCGACCACACGAAGTACGAGAAGGAGGTCACCGAACGCTGGGGCGCCGACGCCTACAAGCAGGGTGACCGGTGGTGGAAGTCGCTGAGCGCCGAGGACAAGAAGGCGCACCAGCAGGAACAGAAGGACATCGCCGCCGCTTTCGGCGAGGCCCGCGCCAAGGGTCTGCCCGCCGACGGTGACGAGGCCCAGGCGATCACGCAGCGGCTGTACGAGTGGCTTCGGCCGGCTGTGCGGGCCGTCTCGAAGGGCTACTTCGCCGGTCTCGGGCAGCTGTACGTCGACGACCCGCGCTACGGGCAGTACGACGAGAAGCACGGTGAGGGGACCGCGGAGTACATCCGTGACGCGATGGCGGTCTACGCCGAGCGCAACCTGCGCGACTAGGGACGAGGGACGGGGCTGCAGACCCGTCCACTCGGAGTAACCCGTCGCGACACGCCTATCCCTCTATGGCGGAATATCGGGTCCACGCTAGAAACGCCGATAGCGTGTGAGAGTGGATCCCATCCGCAACCCCTTCGCCCCGGGCGCCGGTCAACGGCCGCCCGAGCTGGCAGGCCGCGTGCGCGAGCTCCAGGCCTTCGAGGTCGTGCTCGAACGGGTCGCCCGCGGGAGACCCGAACGCAGCCTGATGCTGACCGGCCTGCGTGGCGTGGGGAAGACCGTGCTGCTGGGCGAGCTGCGTTCGCGGGCCATCAAGCACGGCTGGGGCGCGGGCAAGATCGAAGCCCGCCCCGACACCGAACTTCGGCGGCCGCTGTCGGCCGCGCTGCACCGCGCGATCCGCGACCTCGCCGTGCGCCATCGCGCGCCGGACCGGGTCGAGCAGGTGCTCGGCGTGCTCAAGGCGTTCGCGCTGCGCGCCAACAAACCGGACGCGAAGCTCCGTGACCGCTGGCAACCGGGCATCGACGTGCCCGCCGCTCAGGGCCGCGCCGATTCCGGCGACATCGAGATCGACCTGGTCGAGCTGTTCACCGAGGTCGCCGAACTGGCGGCCGACGTCGGCACCGGGGTCGCGCTGCTGATCGACGAGATCCAGGACCTGCTGCCGGAGGACGTTTCCGCGCTCTGCGCCGCCTGCCACGAACTTTCGCAGTCCGGGGCGCCGCTGGTCGTGGTCGGCGCGGGGCTGCCGCACGTGCCCGCCGTCCTTTCGGCGTCGAAGTCGTACTCGGAACGCCTCTTCCGTTACGCGCGTATCGACCGGCTGGAGCGCGAGGACGCCGACCTCGCGGTGATGGCCCCCATCGAACGGGAGGACGCGGGCATCGAACCGGAGGCGCTGGACGCCCTGTTCGACGCGTCGGGCGGATATCCGTACTTCATCCAGGCCTACGGCAAGGCCGCCTGGGATGCCGCGCCGGCGGATCCGATCACCGTGAAGGACGTCCAGGTCGCGGCGCCGGAGGCCGAATCGGAGCTCGCGGTCGGCTTCTTCGGCTCCCGCTACGAGCGCGCGACGCCGGCCGAACGCGAGTACCTGCTCGCGATGGCCGAGCTGACCCAGGGCCGGGACGAGTCCGCCGGTACCGCCGATGTGGCCGTCTACCTGGGGCGGAAGCCTTCGTCGCTGTCTCCGGCGCGGGACAGCCTGATGAAGAAGGGCCTGGTGTACTCCGCCGAACGCGGGCACATCGCCTTCACCGTCCCGCACTTCGGCCACTACCTGCTCGGCCGGGACTAAGCCTCTCTCAGGCTTTATCGCGTAAATCCTAGAAAGCGGTAGAGACCTCTACCGAGGCTTTGCCCTGTCCTCGGCGTTACCAAGAAGTGACCGGGGCCACCAAATCTCTCCGGTTTTACGCTCTTGTTGCCGATGATTCATCGGCAGGTGTGCCAAGTCACCGGATAATCGTTGGCTTCCTTGTGAAAAAGGGTGCATACTAGAAGCACAGCCACGAAGACGCAAGATCTACTCCCAAGGGGATGACAAAAACCGATGAACAACATCGCCGCCAAGCTCCGTGCCCGTCGCGCCGAGGCTCGTACTCGCCGGGCCCTGAACCGGGCGATCGACACCGCGGCCACCGCGACCGTTCGTCAGGAGCTCATCGCTATCTCCCAGGCGCGTCACACGCACATGCGCTGACTCGACAACAACCGTTGTAGGTGTCGCCCGTTCGAGTGACCTACGACACATAGTGCGTGAGGTGTAACGCCGCGGAACGTGGCGTCGATACCCACTACGACCCCGTGATGCTGGCGGACCCCCGACCTGGCAGCATCACGGGGTTTCCATATGTCCACCCCCGGAAAGATTTCTTGCCTTCACCGCTTCGCGGGGTAACACTTGACCCAGTCAACGAATCTGTTGAGGTGGTCAAATGAATCGATCCGCGGACCGGGTGGCGACCGTCCGGGCCTTCAACCGCCTGTACACCGGCGTGATCGGCGTCCTCGACGAAGGACCGGCCGACGCCGAGTACTCCCTGAGCGAAGCCAGGGTCATCTTCGAACTCGCGCAGCAGGATTCGACCCAGGTCACCGACCTGCGCAAACGTCTCGACCTCGACGCCGGGTACGCGAGCAGGCTGCTCGCGAGGCTCGAAGGGCGAGGTCTCCTCACCCGCGAACGCAGTGACGAGGACGCGCGCCGTCAGATCGTCCGGCTGACCGAGGACGGCCGCAAGGCGTTCGCCGTCCTCGACCAACGGTCGGTGGGCCGGATCGGCTCGCTGCTCGGCAAGTTCGGCGAAGACGAGCAGAAACGGCTGCTCGGCGCCATGGACACGATCACCTCGCTGGTCGGTGAGCGCGCCTGGGATCCCACGCTGGTCCTGCGCCCGCCCCGGCCGGGTGACTTCGGCTGGGTGGTCCACCGCCACGGCGCCCTCTACTCCCGCGAGTACGGCTGGGACGAACGTTTCGAAGCGCTCGTCGCCCGTGTCGTCGCGGAGTACGTCGACCGGCGCGGAGACCCGCGCCAAGCGGGCTGGATCGCCGAACTCGACGGCGAACGCGTCGGCAGCGTCTTCTGCATGCCCGCCGAAGACGGCACCACCGCGAAGCTGCGGATGCTGCTCCTGGAACCGGCCGCGCGGGGACGTGGCGTCGGGAAACGCCTGGTCGCCGAATGCGTCGAGTTCGCGAGGGCCTCCGGCTACCAGGCGATGGAACTCTGGACGGTCTCGTTGCTGGAGGCGGCGCGGGCGATCTACCGGAAGGCCGGCTTCCAGCTGGTGAGCGAGGAGACGATCACGGGCTTCGGTTACGAGCTGACCGGGCAGACCTGGCGGCTGGAGCTGTGAGGTGTTCGTCGTCTACTGCCCCACCTGCGACCGCCGGTCCGTGGTCGGGGTCGGCTCGATCGATTTCGTCGACGACCTGACACCGGGCATGATCTCCGTTTCCGGTCGCTGCCCGGATGGCCACTACGCCGTCCTCCTGACCGGGAAGGCCTTCGCGCCCAACGAACCGTGTGTGCGCGAAGTCCGGCAGGTGTTGAAACGGCGGCGTCGCCGGACCAGGCTGAGTGCCTGGTCCGCGCGGCAGCGTGAACTGCACGACCGGCTCTTCCGCTACTGATGTCGATTCGCCGGGGGCTCGTTCGTCTAGGGACCATCGATCCCCAAGGAGGACACCATGCCCCACTACATCGGTTTCATCCGCTCCACCGCGGACTCGCACGACCACCTCGGCCCCGACGAAGCGCAACGTGTGCTCGAGAGCTATCTGGCCTGGGCGGACGAACGCACCAAGGAAGGCCGCTTCGTCGGCGGTGGCGGGCTGTCGAGGGGCGGCCGGGTGCTGCGCGGTTCCGGCGGTGAGGTCGGCGCGACCGACGGACCGCACACCGAGGCCACCGAGATCGTCGGCGGCTACCAGGTGATCGAGGCCGCGGACCTCGACCAGGCGGAGAAGATCTTCGCGACGCATCCGCATCTGGCGTTCGGGCCGATCGAGGTGCGCAAGGTCGGCGAACGCGGTTGCGAGGACTGATGCCGAGGTTCGTCGGTCTGATGACCTTCACCCAGGGCGCCGGGGGCGGGCCGGCCGAAAACGGCATCGACCGGTACTTCGCCTGGCAGGAGGAGCTGCGTTCGTCCGGCAAGCTGGTCGCGGCCGCCGGGCTGGCCCCGGAATCGCGGGTGGTGCGTGCCGGGACGATCACCGATGGCCCGTTCACCGAGGCCAGCGAGATCGTCGCCGGGTATCTCGTGGTCGAGGCCGCCGATCTCGATGAAGCGGCGAAGCTGTTCGAAACGCATCCGATCGCGGTGGACGGCGTCGGGATGTTCGTGGTCAGTGAGATCGCACTCGACCTCGACACGCCTCGGGAGGAACACCTGAGTCGTTCCGGGCTGTCATGAGCCGCCCGGCCGGCGTGGTGGAGCATCTGTTCCGGCACAGTGCCGGGCGGATCGTCGCCACGCTGGCCAGGGCGCTCGGGCCCGAACGGCTGGATCTCGCCGAGGAGGCCGTCGCCGACGCGCTGGAACAGGCGCTGCGCGCCTGGCCGCAGTGCGGGGTGCCGGACAACCCTCAGGGCTGGTTGTTCCGCGCCGCACGGAACCGGGCGATGGACGTCGTCCGGCGCGAGCGGACCTTGCGCACGCTGCTGCCGCGGCTCGTGGAACTCGACGGTCACGAGGACGGCCGCGGCACGGACGACGAACTCGTGCTGATGTTGCTGTGCTGTCATCCCGCGCTGCCGACGGTCTCGCAGGTGGCGCTGACGTTGAAGACGGTCGGCGGACTCGGCGTGAACGAGATCGCGGCGGCCCTGCTGACGAAACCGGCGACGGTGGCGCAGCGGCTCGTGCGGGCGAAGAAGTGGTTGCGGGAGTCGGGAAAGCCGCTGTCACTGCCCGGACCGGACGCACTGGAGTCCAGAGTGGACAGTGTGCTGGCCGTGCTCTATCTGCTCTTCAACGAAGGCTACGACGCGACGACCGGAGAGGTCGCGGTGCGCGGCGAACTGTGCGGGGAGGCGATCCGGCTGGGGCGGCTGCTGCTGGCCGAGCCGAAGACGGATCTGCCGAGGGTGCGGGCGCTGGTCGCGCTGATGCTGTTGCAGGGGAGCAGGCTGCCCGCGCGGGTCGACCGGGAGGGGGACCTGCTGCTGCTCGACGAACAGGACCGGGACCGCTGGGATCACGCGATGATCGCCGAGGGGACGCGGCTGTTCGAGCGGGCGTGCACCGGGCCGGAGATGTCGGCGTACCACGTCGAGGCGGCGATCGCGCTGTGCCACAGCACGGTTTCGCCGCCGGACTGGCGGCGGATCGTCGGCCTGTACGACGATCTGCTGGCGCTGCGGCCCTCGCCGGTGGCGCGGCTGAACCGCGCGATCGCGCTTTCGATGGTGGACGGCGCCGCTGCCGGGATCGCCGAACTCGAAGCCATCGAGGCCGACCTGCCGGATTACACCCTTCTGCCCGCCGTGCTCGGCGCACTGTGGCAGCGGGCCGGCGACCCGGCGCGAGCCGCGGAACACTACCGGCGAGCGCTCGCGCTGCCCTGCTCGGAACCGCAACGCCGCTTCCTCACCCGACGCCTGACGGCCTGCTCAGCGACGCCCTGACCAGCGCTTTTGCTTTGCCTCGCGCGTTACCCCACCCCCCACCACTCCCAGGGGGGCGCGCCCCGCACCAGCGTATCGGGAGGGGGTGCCGCGGGGGCGGGGGCGGAGGGGTTCGGGGGCGAGTTGTCCACAACGGTGGGTGGGTGTGGACAAGTGGGCGAGGGGCCGCGCGGGACACGGCTGGGCGTGATGCGAAAGCCACTTTCGCAACGTTGAAGGTTGCGAAAGTGGCTTTCGCAACACGCAACGCGCGCCGGCCGCCGGTGAGCAGAGGCGAAAGGCCGTCGAAGACATCCGCAGTTCACGCGGACAGGGTTGGCTGGGGGAGTGAACTGGACGGCGTACGTCGACGGCTACTGCGAACGCCTCGCCCCCGGGCTCTGGGGCGAGCCGCTCAACAGCCTCAGCAATCTCGCGTTCCTGATCGCGGCGATCGCGGTCTGGCGGCAGCCGAAGGGCCGCGTGTTCGGCGCCCTCATCGGGCTGGTGTTCCTCGGCAGCACGGCGTTCCATCTGCTCGCCACCCGCTGGTCCGCCGCCGCGGACACCGGCTTCATCCTGGTGTTCGTCCTGTACTACGCCGCCGTGTTCCCGCACGTGTTCTTCGGCGTCCGCCGACGGCTGGCCTGGCTCGGCATCCCCGTGTTCCTCGCCTTCACCGCCGTCGTCGCGTCACTGGGCGGCGGGCTGTACCTCTCGGCGCTGATCGGGCTCGTGATCTTCGCGGTCGTTCTCAAGGGTGAAGACCGTCGCAGGTTCGCCGTCGCCGCGGGCGTTTTCGGGGTGTCCCTTTCGTTCCGCACGGCCGACCACACCGTCTGCGGGAACTTCCCCGCCGGGACGCATTTCCTCTGGCACCTGCTGAACGGGCTCGTGCTCTATCTCGCCGCGAGCGCCGCGACGAAAAGGGCCGCGTCCCGGCAGGACGCGGCCCCTTCCCACAGCTGACTCAGTGGACGCCGATTTCGCGGAGATCCTTGTCGTGCTCGTCGGCGTGGTAGTCCGCGGCCTCGGTGTCGTCCGTGCCGTTGAAGACCTTCAGCTGCCGCGCGATCACCGTGAAGATCACGGCGATCAGCAGGTTCGCGATCAGCGCCACGAACCCGACGTAGATCTGCAGCTGCGAGCCGCTGAGCGGGTGCCAGCCGAAGATCGACAGATCACCGAGCTTCAGCGCCGAGCCACCGAAGTGCGCCTTGCCGGTCGCCGGGTTGGGGATGTTGTAGAGCATGATCATGCCCCAGCCGATGCCGACCACCCAGCCGGCGATCAGGCCCCAGCGGTGGAACCACCGCGTGTAGAGCGAGATCGCGACCGCCGGCAGTGTCTGCAGGATCAGCACACCGCCGATGAGCTGCAGGTCGATCGAGAACTGCGGGTCGATGAACAGGATGAACGCCACCGCGCCGAACTTCACGATCAGCGAAGCGAGCTTGGCCTGCTTCGCCTCCTCGCCCGGCGTCGCGTTCTTCTTGATGTACTCCTTGTAGATGTTGCGGGTCCACAGGTTGGCCGCCGCGATCGACATGATCGCCGCGGGTACCAGCGCGCCGATCCCGATCGCGGCGAACGCGATCCCGGCGAACCACGACGAGAACTGCGTGTCGAACAGCACCGGGACGACGGTGTTCGTGTCGGGCTTGCCGGTCGCGTTGTTGGTGATCGGCGAGACCGACGCGCTGATCGCGACGTAGCCGAGCAGCGCCAGCAGACCCAGCACCAGCGAGTACGCCGGCAGCGCGACCATGTTCCGCTTGATCACGCTGCGGCCGCGCGAGGCGAGCACGCTGGTGAGCGAGTGCGGGTACAGGAACAGCGCGAGCGCCGAACCGAGCGCCAGCGTGGCGTACTGCAACTGGTTGTTGGCGTTGAGCAGGATGCCGTCCGCCTGCGACGGCGTCTTGTCGAACTTCGCGTCGGCCGCGTCGAAGATCGCCGACCAGCCGCCGAGCTTCGAGGGCAGGTAGATGATCGCGACGATGATCACGAGGTAGATCAGGATGTCCTTGACGAACGCGATCAGCGCGGGCGCGCGAAGGCCCGACTGGTACGTGTAGACCGCCAGGATGATGAAGGCGACCAGCAGCGGCAGGTGGCCGACGATGCCGGAGCCGTTGATGCCCATCGTCCGCAGCACGGCTTCGAGGCCGACGAGCTGCAGCGCGATGTACGGCATGGTCGCGACGATGCCGGTGATCGCGATGAGCAGCGCCAGCGTCGGCGAACCGAACCGGCCGCGGACGAAGTCGGCGGGCGTGACGTAGCCGCGGACGCGCGAGACCGACCACATGCGCAGCGCCGGCATCAACACGATCGGGTAGACGATGATCGTGTACGGCAGCGCGAAAAGGCCCATCGCGCCGGCGCTGAACATCAGCGCGGGGACCGCGACAAACGTGTAGGCCGTGTAGAGGTCACCACCGAGCAGGAACCAGGTGATCCACGAGCCGAACTTGCGGCCGCCGAGACCCCATTCGTCCAGATGGTCGAGGGTGTTGCCGGCCTTCCAGCGCGACGCGACGAAGCCGAGCACGGTGACCACCGCGAAGAGGATCGTGAAGATGATCAGCTCTGGCCATTGGATGTTGGTCACTTGACGTCCCCCTCGTCGAGCTCGTCCACGGACAGCCGGTCGGGACGCTCACTGGTCGGCTTGTCCTTGGTCATCACGAAGACGATCCAGGTGCACAGGACACCGACCGCGACGAACACGAACTGGAACCAGTAGAAGAACGGCATCCCGAACAGCCGGGGACCGTCCGAATTGAACAAGGACGTGATCAGCACCAGCAACGGGATGATCAACAGGAGGTTCCAGGGGCTGAACTGAAAACCCCTCACCTTCCCGTCTGCCTTACCTGACACCATCGGACCTCACCTAACGTTCCCGTACCCCCGGATGGTCCCGATGACCCTAGAACCTCTCCCCCGTCCGGGTCACGCGCGCCCGATATCGATTTGATCAGCGACGCCTCATCCGACGAAGGGCGGTTGCCGTCCCGGGCCCCGGCGGATATCAATAGCCGCAGTCGCGAACAGGAACTTCGCACGCATGATCAAAGGGGCATCGGATGAAGAAACTCCGCTATGCGGTGGTGATCCCGGCTGTCGCCGGCACCATGCTGGCCGGGTTCACGCCTGCGTTCGCAGGGCCGGAGGCTGCCGGTCAGCAGCCGCTGAACTCCACCAACATTCCGGCGAAGTACGCGGACCAGAAGCTCGATTGGCACAAGTGCACCGCGAGCGAGCTGCCGTCCGCGCCGCCTCCGGGGGCCGAGAACATCGAGTGCGCGACCTACCGCGCGCCGCGTAACTGGTACAAGACGAACGAGAACATCGACCTGACGATCGCCGTCAGCCGCCTCGCCGCCACCAGCGGCAAGGCGACGGCCAGCGTCATCACGAACCCGGGTGGCCCCGGCGCTCCGGGCCGTAACTTCCCGGCTCGCCTGCGTAACCAGACGAAGCTCCGCGCGAACCAGGAGATCATCGGTCTCGACCCGCGCGGCACCGGCAAGAGCACGAACATCACCTGCGGCAACGCGATCGGCACCGGTTCGGACCTCGACCCGCGCGACCGCAGCCGGGCGAACCTCAACCTGATCCTGGACGCCACCAAGTACGCGGCGGACTCCTGCCAGGTGAAGTCCGGCGAGCTGGGCCCGCTCATCAACACCGCGCAGACCATCCGCGACATCGACCTGCTGCGTGTCCTGCTGGGCCGCGACAAGATCAACTGGGTCGGCTACTCGGCGGGCACCTGGATGGGCGCGCACTACGCGCAGCAGTTCCCCACCCGGACGGGCCGTTTCCTGCTCGACTCCGCGACCGAGTTCACCACCACCTGGCAGAACTCGTTCGACTGGCAGCCGCTCGGCTTCGAGCGCCGCTGGCGTCAGGACTTCCTGCCGTGGATCGGCAAGTACGACAAGGTCTACGGCTTCGGCAAGACCGGTGAAGCCGCGCGCCAGACCTACGAGAAGGTCCGCTTCGCGCTGACCCAGAACCCGGTCGAGGTGGACGGCGTCCCGGTTTCGGCCAACGCCCTCGACTCGACCATCGCGTCGTACCTCTACTCGAAGCGCAACTTCACGGCGCTGGCCGACTACCTGGTCAACCTGAAGACGCTGACCGAGGGCACCTCGACGCAGCAGCAGAAGGCGTCGGCCGCTCAGAAGGTCAAGGCGGAGACGGTGGACGGTGACGGCGTCATCGGCCCGCAGCCGCTGTTCGTCCCGACCGACGGCGACTCCTACAACGCCAGCTTCTGGTCCATCCCCTGCAACGAGGGCCCGTGGTACGGCAACCGGAACAGCGTGATCCGGCAGTCGCAGAAGCTGATCGACCGCGACCTGCCGCTGCTGGGCGCGGGCTGGCTGATCCAGCCGTGCATCTTCTGGAAGAACAAGCCGGTCGACCTGCCGAGGCTCGACGGCCGCGGCGTCCCGCCGGTGCTGATCGTCCAGTCGGTGAACGACCCGGCGACCCCGCTCGAGGGCGCGACCCGTGCGCACCGCGCGTTCGCCGGCTCGCGGATGATCACCGTGACCGGTGAGGGTGACCACGGCATCTACGCCGGCGGCAACGCGGGTGTGGACAAGGTCGTGGAGGACTACCTCGTCGACGGCAAGGTGCCGAACGACCAGAGCCTCCCCGGACTCCCACTTCCGGTGCCCGCGGGCGCCTGAAGCCACTAGGGATTGTGGCCCCGTCGAGTTTCGGCTCGGCGGGGCCCTTTCTTTGGGGTTGTCCACGACCTGTGCACAGAGTTGTCCACAGGCTGGGGGTAACTCGGTGGGGACAACTTCGCGGGCGGCAGTGGCGACTGGGTCGGATCTCGCATGACTGGGCGGGCCGGCCGGGACACGCGTGATCGGACGGACGACACGCGTGACTGGAGGGACGGCACACGCTCGCGGCCGGTGTGCGCCGGGGCGTAATTCGCGTGCTTGAAGGCGTAACTCGCGTGATCCGAGGCGTAACTCGGGAATCCGGCCGGACCGGTATTAGTATTGGCACCATGGTGCGAGTGCCGTTGACGGACGAGGAACGTGAACGCGGCGAGCGGCTGGGCCTGGCGCTCCGGGACGCGCGCGCGGCGTCGTCGCGGAGCATGGTCGAGGTCGCGGCGGAGGCCGGGATCTCGGTCGAGACGCTCCGGAAGATCGAGACCGGGCGGATCCCGACGCCCGCCTTCTTCACGGTGATGGCGATCGCGGACGCCGTCGGGCTGCCGCTGGACGCGCTGCGGGCGGCCGCCGAGGGCGGCGGCGAACAAGTCGCGGAAGCGAGCTAGGGGCGCAGGACGGCCAGGGCGTGTGCCCGGTCGTTCAGGTAGAGGAAGCCGTCGATCGGCAGGTCGAAGCTGTTCAGCAGGCTTTCCAGCGTCGCGTATTCGTCCACGCCCAGCCGCAGATTCTCGTTCAGCGCGTGCGCGACGAGGACGTCGGCCAGCTCTTCCCACTCACCCGACCAGTGCAAGGTGCGGTAGAAGGCCAGGACGTCCGGCGCGATGCGGTCGCCGATCTGGTCGAGGAGGCTGTCGCCGAAGAAGCTGATCCGGCCGGCGGCGAGGTCGGCGACGGTCGGGTTCGCCGGGTCGGCGGCGGTGTCGGGATTGCGGACCACGCCGGGACCCGCCACGGGATAGCCCGTCTTGACGTTGCCGTTGTCCTCCACCAGCACGATCAGGTGCACGCCATACCGTTCGCCGGCGCACCGCCAGCGGCCGTTGTGCATTCTGAGGCGGGGTTCGCTCGGATCGTTGGCGACGTCCTTGATCACCGCGATGATCTGCTCGTCGGTCCAGCCCGCGGGGAACTCGCTGGTCGCCCGCCGTCCCTTTCCCGGTGCGTGCCCGCCGCCCACTCGTGCTCCTTTCGTCGCATCGAGGGTAACCCGCGTTCGGAGTATTCGAATGATCCGAACGCGGGAACGGGTGACCTCAGGCGAACACGCTGAGCAAGACGGCGCCGACGACGAGCAGGTCGACACCACGCAAGGCTTGCAGCCCGGCCGCGCCGCCGCTGACGTCGTAGTTCATCGGCGGCCGGGTGGCCGTCCGCGCCGCGGCGACGACGGCGAGCGGGATCGCGAGCCACACCGGCCAGGCCGGGGAGACTCCGAGCGTCAGCGTCACCAGGCCGAGCAGGAGCCCCCAGACGAGGCCGAACAGCGCGATCACCAGGCCGTTGACCAGCCGTAACTCCCAGTCGGACGCGCCGAGCCACCGACGGCGGCCGGGGTTGCGCCACAGTTCGCCGAGCCCGCCGACGAACGGCACGAGCGCCGCGTACGCGCCGAGCGCGAACAGCGGCGCGGCCGGGATGGCCGGAAAGGCCAAGTGAGCGACGCCGACCAGGCCCGCGATCACCACACTGGCCGCCGCGTAGCGCATCCGGCCGAGCACTCCGGCCCAGGCGAGCCGCAGCGTCGTCGGACGCCGCAACGACACCCACGGCACCGGCTTCGACTCCGGGATCAGCAGCATGGGGTCCATGAAGACCGCGGCCATCGCCCGCAGGAGCCGCGCGTTCCAGCCGTCGACGAGTTCCTGACGGCCGACCCCGGACATCGGTTCGCCGCCGAAGGCCACCGCGACCGCCACCACGAACAGCACGCCGGCCAGCACCTCGACGGCGATCGGGCCCCATCCCGCGGCGGCGAACGCCAGACCGGCCACGGCGAGCACGACCGGCGCGAACGTTTCCCCGCGAATAGCCGTCCGCCGCGCTGTGACCGCCGCCAGGATCGCGCCGGACGCGGTCAGCGCCGACATCGCGATCCACACGTCCTTCGAGCCGCCGCCGATCGCGGTGACCAGCGCCCCGGTGTAGCCGACCACCAAGACCAGCCCGACCCAAAGCGTCCACATCCGCTTGACGACGACTCGGCGCCTGTCGACGCGGGCGAAGTCCATCCACGTCAGCGCCGCCGGCTCGGCCCAGACGAAACCGCGGCGCAGCAGGCCGCGCCAGAACATCGCGCACAGCACGATCAGCAGCCCGAAGACCGCCGGAAAGTCCACAACGGACTGTCCGAAAAGGAAATCCCGGAGCTTCGGCAGGTTCTGGAAGGCGGTGAACAGAGCGCCGAAACCGAACAGGGCCAGGAAGGTCTGGTAGTCGCCGTTGAACAGGCCGCCGAATCGCTGTCTTCCCGGGACGTGCGTGGGGGCTTTCGTGGTCACCACAGCTCGAGGGTGGAGTCGGCCGCTTCGAGCAGCGGGGGATGGTGCGTGGCCACGACGACGGCCGCCCCGGCGTCGGTCGACCGCTTGATCAACGACGTCAGCCATTCCTTCCCGGCGGCATCGAGCGCCCGTTCGGGCTCGTCGAGCAGCAGGACGTCGTGCGGCCGCGCGGTCGCGCCGAGGAGCAGCAGACGACGGCGTTGCCCGGCCGAGAACTTGCCCGCGGTGACTTTCGCGCGTTCGGAAAGCCCCGCGTCGGCCAGGAGCGCGTCGAAATCGCCGAGATCGGCCCCGAACGAGCCCTCCAGCAGTTCGAGATGCTGGAGCGGGGTCAGCTCGGCGAAGAAGTCGGAATCGTCGAACAGCACGGAAACCTTGCGGCGGAAGGAAACGTCGCGTTCGTCGGGCTTACCGCCCGCGACGACGACGCGGCCCCGCTGCGGGGCCTGCGTTCCGTACAGGCATCGCAGCAGGGTCGATTTCCCGACCCCGTTGGGGCCGACGATGACCGCGCATTCGCCCGCCTCCACCTCGAAATCGAGTCCGTCGAACAGCCAGTGCTCCCCGGCCTGCACGCCGAGCCCGCGAACGTCGATCATTTGCCGCGCAAGGATTCGATCACCGGCGCGAGTGCGTCCATGTTGTGCTCCAGCACGGTGAAATAGGTGAAACCGAACCGCTCGCGGTGCGCCAGGATCTGTTCGGCGATCTGTTCGTGGGTGCCGACCAGAGCCGTCGGCAGTTCGGCGAGCTGCGCGACGGTGAGCTTGCCGTCGAGCAGTTCCCGCAGACTCTCCAAACCCTCTTGCCGGTCTTCGACCACGGCGACGAAATGCGAGAGGATGTTGAATTCGGCCTCGCGCCCGTTCAGTTTTCCGCAGACGAAGTCCACCCGCTCTTCGATTCCGGCCGCGTCCTCGACGGCGAGCGCGCCGCCGTCGGGAACGGCCGCCGTGCCGGTGAATCCGATGATGTCGGCGTGTTCGGCGGCGAGGGTGAGCAGCCTGTCGCCGCGGCCGGCGATCATCAGCGGCGGACCCGGCTTCTGCACCGTCGGCGGTTTGTGGCTTTCGTCGGCATAGAGCCGATTGAGCACCTCGATGGTGTTTTCGAGATGGTCGACGCGCTTTCCGGCGCGCGGGAACTCCATTCCCGCCGCTTCGAATTCGGCCTTCACGTAACCGGCCCCCAGGCCGAGCTCCAGCCTGCCCTCGGTGAACTGGTCCGTGCCGGTGACGTCACGGGCGAGCAGCACGGGGTTGTAGAAGGCGGTGTTGATGACGAAGGTGTTGAGCCGCGGGCGGGTCGTCACCTCGGCGGCGAGCACGAGGGCCGGGAACGGCGGCGCCATGCCGAGATGGTCGGCCGCGCCGATCACGTCGAATCCGAGGTCCTCGGCCTTGCGGCACTTCTCGACCCACGCCGCACGGGTCTCCGGGACGACCATGTTGACGCCGAATCTGACCATGCCGCCACGGTACCGAGACCGAAAGAAGAAGGCCTCATCCTCGGGAATGACTCCGAGGATGAGGCCTTTCTCCTACGTTCGGACGATCAGCCGAGACGCTGCTTGAGCGCGTCCAGCTCGTCACGCAGCGACGACGGGACCTTGTCGCCGATCTTCTCGAACCACTCCTCGATGAGCGGCAGTTCCTGGCGCCACTCCTCGGCGGAGACGTCCAGCGCGGCCTGGATGTCGGCCAGCGGCTCCTTGAGGCCGTCGGTGTCGAGGTCCTCGGCGTTCGGCACGAAACCGACCGGGGTCTCGTTCGCGTTGCCCTTGCCCTCGACGCGGTCGATGACCCACTTCAGGATCCGCGAGTTCTCGCCGAAGCCCGGCCACAGGAAACGGCCGTCGTCGCCGCGGCGGAACCAGTTGACGTAGAAGATCTTCGGCAGCTTGTCCGCGTCGGCGTTCTTGCCGAGGTCCAGCCAGTGCTTGAAGTAGTCACCGGCGTGGTAGCCGAGGAACGGCAGCATGGCCATCGGGTCGCGGCGCACGTTGCCGACCGCGCCGGCGGCGGCCGCGGTGGTCTCCGACGACATGGTGGCGCCCATGAACACGCCGTGCTGCCAGTCGCGGGCCTCGTTCACCAGCGGGACCGTGGTCTTGCGGCGGCCGCCGAACAGGATCGCCGAGATCGGCACGCCCTGCGGGTCGTCCCACTCGGGCGCGAGGATCGGGCACTGCGACATCGGCGTGCAGTAGCGCGAGTTCGGGTGCGCGGCCTTCTCTTCCGACTCCGGCGTCCAGTCCTGCTTCTTCCAGGAGGTGGCGTGCGCGGGCTTCTCGCCCATGCCCTCCCACCAGACGTCGCCGTCGTCGGTGAGCGCGACGTTCGTGTAGACCGTGTTGCCCTTTTCGATGGTGCGCATCGCGTTGGGGTTGGTGTGCCAGTCGGTGCCCGGCGCGACGCCGAAGAAGCCGAACTCGGGGTTCACCGCGTAGAGGCGGCCGTCCTCGCCGAACCGCATCCACGCGATGTCGTCACCGAGGGTCTCGGCGCGCCAGCCGGGGATGGTCGGCTGCAGCATGGCGAGGTTGGTCTTGCCGCAGGCGCTCGGGAACGCCGCCGCGACGTAGTGGACCTTGTCCTCGGGCGAGATCAGCTTGAGGATCAGCATGTGCTCGGCCAGCCAGCCCTCGTCGCGGGCGATGACCGAGCCGATGCGCAGCGAGTAGCACTTCTTGCCGAGCAGCGAGTTGCCGCCGTAGCCGGAGCCGTAGCTCCAGATCTCGCGAGTCTCGGGGAAGTGCGAGATGTACTTGGTGGTGTTGCACGGCCACGAGACGTCCTCCTGGCCCGGCTCCAGCGGCGCGCCGACGGAGTGCAGGGCGGGGACGAACTCGCGCTCGGTGCCGTCCTCGGTGACGAACTTGTCCAGCGCGGCCTTGCCGGCGCGGGTCATCACGCGCATGGAGGCGACGACGTAGGCGAAGTCGGTGATCTCGATCCCGAGCTTGGGGTCCTCGGCTCCGAGGGGGCCCATGCAGAAGGGGATGACGTACATCGTGCGACCGCGCATGCAACCGCGGTACAGCTCGGTCATCGTGGCCTTCATCTCGGCCGGGTCCATCCAGTTGTTGGTGGGACCGGCGTCCTCTTCGTTCTCCGAACAGATGAAGGTGCGCTCTTCGACGCGGGCGACGTCATTCGGGTCGGAAGCGGCCCAGTACGAGTTGGGCTTCGCGTCGAGCTGCACGAACGTGCCGGCGGAGACCAGCTCGGCGTTGATCCGGGCGGCTTCTTCGTCGGACCCGTCGACCCACACCACGCGGTCCGGAGTGGTCAGTTCGGCGACCTCTCGGACCCAGGACAGCACGCCACTGTGCGTCGTCGGCGCATTTTCCAGTCCGGGGATGGCGACTGCGGTCATCTCTACTCCTGACTTCCGACGCAAAGAGGGCCCACACCGGGAACGACGCTGTTCCGGTGCGGCCCTCAAGCTCGTGAGACCGAATGGCTTCGCACACCGGCGGGAAGGCCGGTGTGCAGGTTTTGGGATTCCCCGAGAGTAGCCGGATGACCGGCAGGTAACCGAGAGCTGACCTGTCGGTTCTCTCACAAGAACGATAAGGGAATCGATTCAGTATCACCGGAATGGGCCATACGCAGAAATTCTTCCGGTGACCGATGGCACAGCGGACGGACGAATCGGACACGAGAAAGCCCGGCACGAGTACTCGTGCCGGGCTGTTCTGTGACCAGGATTACAGGAATGACCTCTTCGAATTGGCCTGGACCATTCTTGTATTGGTCCAGGCCATTTTGGGAATCAGTTGGGGCTGATCCACTGACCGGTGGCGGAATCGATCTTCGCCACACCTTCGAGTGTTTCGGTGCCCGCGCCACCCCACGCCGCGTCGCCCGCCGGGTCACCTCCGGCCGCCGGGACGCTCGCGAAGGCCGCGCCGATGTCGTTGTTGACCACGCCGCTGCCGACCTCGGTCCACTGGCCGGGCCCGGTGTGCTCGTAGGTCTTGGAGTTGCCGGAGGCGTCGGTCTCCACCGCGATGTCGGCGCTGCCGTCGCCGTCCTTGTCGGTGAAGGCGATCGTGCGGCCGTCCTCCGTCTGGACGACGGCGGTGTCGGGGGTCCCGTCACCGTCCGTGTCGATGGTGGGCGGTCCGACCTCGACGTCGCCGCTGGGCATGTCGGCGTGCATGGTGCCGCTGGTGCCCGCGTCGGAACCGTCGTCGTTGCCGCCGCCACCGGCCTCGACCCAGGAACCGGAGGCTTCGTCGTAGACGGCCTCCTGGACGACCTTGCCGTTCTCGTCGAGCACCGCGTACTGGTCGGCGTCGCCGTCGCCGTCGGTGTCGACGAACGCCTGGCCGGTGCCGTCCTCGTGCTGGATGACCGCGGCGTCGTTGACGCCGTCCTTGTCGAGGTCGTAGTTGAGCTCGGCCTGGTACTCCTCGCCGTCAACGTGGACGGTGACCGCTTCGGTGGAGCCCGACTCGGTGTCCGTGCCGCCGCTCTCGTCGACCCACATGGGATAACCCCCTCGTTGACCTGCTGGTGTGTCGAAGCTTATGACTCACCGTAGGCCGGTTCGGTTCCGGTCCACAACAGGACCCACCCGGGTCAGGCGTCGCGCAGTGACCGAATGCGACCGAGCAGTGCCTCGGCGCGGTCCCGGCCGTCCGAGACGTCCTTCAGGCGCTTCGCGACGACCGAGATCTTCTTCGCCCGTTCCTGCGCGCCCATCTTGATCGTCTTGTCGACTTCCTTCAGCTCCGCCTCGATCGCGTCGATCCGGCGGCCGAGGGCTTCGTCGAGCGCCATCGACAGCTGCTGTTCGGCCTCGATCAGCTGCTCCGCGACGAGCTGGTCCAGCGTGGACCGCGCGTCGGCGATCGCCTCGACCAGCCACTGCTTCATATGCTGCTTGTCCGAGGCGTGTTTGCGGGTGCGCGCCATCCACCAGCCGGCGCCGAGGCCGATGATGATCGTGGCGGGCAGGATCACCGGGTTCAGGATCGCGACGCCCGCCAGCGGCAGCGCGGCGACCTTCCCGGCGCCGAGTCCGCCGGAAACCCCCATGAAGATGAGCAGTTTGTCCTCGGCCGTCGGCGGTTTCTTGTCCGGCGGGCGCAGCACGACCGGCGGGCCGCCCGCCCTGGCGAACTGGCCGCGGATGATTTCGAGCTCTTCGGGCGAGAACAGCTCCGAAAGCGCGACGTTGGTGACCTGGTTGAGCCGCTGGGAGAGCAGCATCGAGATCCGCTGCGACGTCGTCTGCAACGCGATGTCGACCTGCTGGGGCAGCGCGGCGAGGGCGTCCCGTTTCGCGCCGTCGATCAGCTGGCGGAAATGCGTCGACGCGTCGCGCATCTGCCTGCTGGTCTCGTGCCCGACCTCGACGCGGGTCCGCTGGATCTCCGCGCGCAGTTTCAGCTGCCAGCCCCGCGTCGAAGAGCGGCGCTCGGTGGTCAGGTCGTCACGGCGCTGGCGCAGCTGCTCGGCCTCGGCCTCACCCGCGGACAGCGCTCGGCTTTCCGCCTGCAGCTTCGCCTTGAGCTCGCCGAGCGCGCTCGACAACGCGCGCAGGGTGTTGGCCTCGCCCAGCATCGCCGAGCGGCCGACCAGCATCTCCTGCAGCGCGCCCTGCAACGCGGCGATCCCGGCCTTCTCGCGCAGCATCGTGGCCATCTGCTCGTTCGGGGCCTTGGCCGCCGTCTCGAACATCCGCGCGGAAACCGGGTGGAACACCGCGTCGGCGAACCGGGGGGCGTGCTCGGCGAGCAGCCGCCGGTCGGCTTCGAGGACCTCGCGCCAGCCGCGGAACTGGTCGGTCTTGGTCAGCGCGAACAGCACGGTCTCGACGCGTTCGCCCATGTCGTGCAGGAACTGCAGCTCCTGCGCGGTGAACGGCGAGGACGAGTCCACGACGAACAGCAGCGCGGTGGCACCGGCGGCGGCCTCCTTCGCCAGCTCACCGTGCATCGAGTCGAGCCCGCCGACACCCGGCGTGTCCACAATGGACACTCGTTCGAGCAGCGGGACCGGGCCGGAGACCTCGACGTAGCGCGGCGGGATCTGCCCTTCCGGCAGCTCGTGCGCGGCCGAGACCCAGTGGATCAGGTCGTTGAGGTTGATCGGCACCGGCGCCAGCTGGCCCGGGTAGCAGGCCTGCGCGGACCACTGCTCGGCGTGTTCGAAGACGAGATAAGTCGCCGTGGCGACGTCGGCGTCCACAGGGGACAGTCCCGGCATGGACAGGAGCGCGTTCACGAGCGAGCTCTTGCCGCGGTTGGTCTCGCCGACCACCACGACCGACGGCTTCTTCGGCCGCGCCTTCCGGATGTCCTCGACCCATTTCGCGGCCTGGGGATCGGCTTCGCGGACGACGGTGAGCAGCTGTTCGCGGGTGCTCTTCACGACCGCCGGAAGGTTGGCCGCCGCGCTCGGAGCGGTCACTGGGCCTTCTTCGCGTAGACGATGACGATGGGCGCGCGCAGGACCCGCTCGTGATCGGCGAAACCGACCACCTCGGTCTCCGCGACGAGCCCTTCGAGCGCCGGGTCCTCGGTCGCGACCGCACCGCCCGCCTCGTGCACGGCGGGGTCGAACCGCTCACCGTCCGGGCGCAGGGCACGGACGCCGATCCCGGCGAGACCGTGTTCGAGCCGCTCGACGACGCCGCCGCTGCGCGCGCGATCGAGGGCGTACAGGCACAGCTGGATCAGCGCCTGCCTGTCGGCGAGAGCCTGTTCGAGGTCGGCCGGACCCGTGGTCGTGGACTCCACATCGGTGTTCGACGCGGCTTCGACGGCCTCGGTTCCCTCCGACGGCGAAGTCTCCCCGTCCGCTTCGGCGATGATCGCCGCGGAGATCTGACCGGTCGGCACGTCGTCCGGATTCACGTCTTCGACCGCCTTCTTGCGCAGCCAGGCACCCACCCGAATCGACCCCCGTAACTGGTGTCCCGGGCCTACCGATCAGCCCGGGGAGATTTCACCAGTGTCGGGCACCGGCCCGCCAGGCGGGGGCGAAATCGGCAGAACGGGACGGAGGAATCTGGCGATCAGCTCCTTCATCACCGCGAGTTCCGCCGCCGGATCCAGGTCCGGCTCAAGAATCACGCGGGAAAGCGGCGCGTCGACCAAGGCGACGAGCCAGCTGGCCACCGTCTGCGGATCGAATCCGGGATCGATCCGGCCCGCTTCCATCGCCCGCGTCACCAGGCCGACGAGGCCGTCGCGCAGCGCGCGGTCGTTGCCCTGGATGAGCCTGGCCAGCTCGGCGTCGCGGGAACACTGCGCGGCGACCTCGAGGACGAGCTTGGCGATGACCGGATGCAGAAGCTGTTCCGACACGTGGGTGATGACCTGGAGGATGGCCTCCCCCGGATCCTCGATCTCTTCGGCGGCCGCGAGCAGTGCCGCGGTCTCGTCGGCGTCCTGCTCGAAGATGCCGACGAACACCGCGCGCTTGTTCGGGAAGTAGTGGAACAGGCTGCCGGTGCTGATCCCGGCGGCGCGGCAGATCTCCGCCGTCGTCGTCTTCTCGAAGCCCTTCATCGCGAAACAGCCCGCGGCGGCGTCGAGGATGGCGCGGCGTTTCGCCTCGTGTTTGGCCGGGTCGACCGTCCTCATTTCACCGCCGGCGGCTCGTCGTGCCACGGGTAGCCGTGGTCGAGGAAGGCCTTGGCGACGGCCTTGCGGTCCACGTCGCCCTTCTGCCGCACCAGCTCCCGGCCGTCCGCGGCGAGCAGAACGAGCTCCTTGCCGTCGAGGAAGACGGCCTCCAGCTCCGCTTCGTACGCGCGGCTGCGGCCCTTGGTGGTCAGCGTGATGCGGGTCGGCGTCACCTTGACGATCAGCCGCTCGTGCGCCCAGACCGCGGCGAAGAGCAACCCGAGGACCAGACCGACGCCGATCCCGGTGACCGTGCCCCAGGGCTGGGGGATCTCCGAGACGAGCTGGAAGGGGCCCTTGAACGGGACCCAGCTCAGGGACGCCACCCAGCCCGAGATCGACTGGAGGAACCAGCCGAGCGCGGCCCCGGCCAGCGGGCAACCGATCCAGGAGGCCGTGCGCAGCCACTGGGGCTCGTCGACGATCGTTTCCATGCGCTCATTATTAGACCGAGCGCTCGGTTTATCAATCTTGGGGCGCGTTTAGTCGCGGATCTGCTGCCAGATGAGGAAGTACGCCCGGTGCACGACGTGCGCGACGCGGCTTTGGGCGGGTGTCGCGCCGAAGGACGCGAAGGAACGCCACCAGCCGGCGCGCTCCAGGGCGTGGGCCGCCAGCTCGGCCCGCGGAGCGCCCGGCTTGCCCAGCTGGGCGCCGATGTCCGCGTTGCTGCCGACCCGCAGGACCTCCTCGGACAGGTCCTCGGGCATGTCGA
Source organism: Amycolatopsis sp. PSD-21 (assembly GCF_055561455.1). Lineage (NCBI taxonomy): Bacteria > Bacillati > Actinomycetota > Actinomycetes > Pseudonocardiales > Pseudonocardiaceae > Amycolatopsis > Amycolatopsis sp. PSD-21. The sequence goes on from NZ_CM145712.1 coordinate 9,305,723, forward strand.
CGGCGCCGGACGCGACCAGCGTGAGCGCTTCGAGCAGCCGCAGCTGGTGTGCCTCGGGCTTGGCGAGCAGGACCTCGATCGCGTCGTGGACGCGCTGCCGTTCGGCCGGGTCGCCGGACGCGTGGGCCAGCGCGGTGACCGAGGCCAGCGCGGCCGCCGCCTTGATGCCGTCGGCGCGGGCGGCGAAGACGATGCTCAGCCGCTGGCGGACGGCTTCGAGCCCGGAGGCGTCGAGCAGCTTCCGCCGCAGCGAGCCCGCGGTGATCTCCGGTTCCTTGCGGATCGCCTCGACGGCGTACCGCACGCCGAACAGGTCCAGCTTCTCCAGCAGCCGCAGCCGGGTGCCCGCCGCGACGTCGCATTCCCAGCTGGTGAAGATGTCCGCCGAGATCAGCATGGTCTCGAGGATGTCGTCGTCCATCTCGGCCAGCTGGCGCAGCGCTTCGGCGTCGGGCGAGGTGAACCCGCCGGACTCGGCCGACTCCGCGATCAGCCCGATCACCGGCAGCACGTCGGCGACGCGGGGCTTCAGCGTCGCGGCCTGCTTCTCCGACAACAGCGTCGCGGCTTTCCACACGTCACCGCCCGAGCCTTCGACCGACTCCGGCGCGATGGTGTCCGCCTTGTTGAGCACCGCGATCGCGTTGACCGGGCCCGCCTCGCGGCTCGCCGTCGCGGCGGTGAACGCGGCGAGCGCCTGCTGGTCGTCGGCGCGGACGCCCTGGGTGACCACGTAGAGGACGGCTTCGGCGCCCGCGACGGCGTTGCGCGAGGTGTCGTCCAGCTCGTCGGAGCCTTCTTCCTCCTCGTCACCGTCTTCGGGCTTGCGGTGCTTCGCCGCGCCCAGCAGCTCCTCGGTCCGCGACACCGAAGCCGCGTCGAGCGAGCCGAGGCCCGGGGTGTCGATCACGGTCATACCCTGCAGGACCGCGTTGGTGAGGTACGCCTCGATATGCGAGACCTTGTCGATGTCGATGCCCAGTTCGGCCGGGATCATCCCGTCGGCGGAGAAGGGCAGCACCTGTTTGCGGCCGTCGTTGAAGACGATCTCGACGCGGTCGACCGTGCCGTACTGGAACCTGGTCACCAGCCGGGTGCACTCGCCGACGTCGGTCGGCGCGACCCGGCGCCCGATCAGGGCGTTGACCAGGGTGGACTTCCCCGATTTGATCCGGCCCGCGACGGCGACCTGCAGCGGGCCGCCCAGCCGTCGCAGCACCTCGGCGAAACCGGCCGCGGTCCGCGCGGACACCTGGGGCTGGAGGCGGTGGCAGAGGTTCGCCACCGACATCGACAGCGGGCCGGCGAGACGGCCCTGCTCCGTCGCTGAGGTCACGGTGCCCACCCTCCCAGTCGTCGAGCACACCGAGGGGAATCGTGCCATGCCGCTCATCCTCGGGTCGCACCGAAGGTGGTACCGGCGACCGACGCGCGGGCGGCCCCGGCCGACATAGTGTTACCAGGTGCGACGGTTGAGCCTCTGGATGCGTGCCCACCCCATGGCCGGGGACAGTTTCATCGCCGTCGTCCTGCTGCTGACCGACCTGCTGTTCTTCGTGGCGGCGGTCGAGACGCCGGAAGTCCCGATGCCGCCCTGGTACGTGGTCCTGCCGCTGGACGTAGTGATGGTCGCCCCGCTGGTCTTCCGGCGGAAGGCGACGCTGTGGTCGGCGTACCTGGTGCTGCTGATCGGCATCCCGCACAGCGCGCTGGAACTCGGCGCGGCGAGCGGGCTGGCGATGATGATCAGCATCTACTCGGTGCTGGTCTACGTCGGGCGCAAACAGGGCCTGTTGTACCTGGTGATCACGCTGGTCACCTCGGCGATCCAGCTGTGGGCCGACCCGCCGGAGGACGTGTGGGTGCTGGCGATCATCGGCGTCTTCTCCAGCGCACTGTGCTGGACGCTCGGCGAATTCGCCGGCGCGAGGCGCGCCTATCACGAGGAGGTGGAAGCCCGGTTGCATCTACTTGAGACGGAACGGGACCAGGCGACCAGGATCGCCGTCGGCGAGGAACGCGGACGTATCGCCCGCGAGCTGCACGACGTCGTCGCGCACGCGGTGAGCGTGATGGTCGTGCAGGCCGACGGCGCGTCCTACGCGGTCGACGGGAATCCCGAGATGGCGAAACGTGCCCTGCAGACGATTTCGGAGACCGGCCGCGGCGCGCTCGCCGAGCTGCGGCGGCTGCTGGACGTGCTCCGCAGCGACGGCGACGACGAGCCGCGCGTGCCGCAGCCCGACGCCAGCGCGCTGACCGACCTCGCGGACCGGATCCGGCAGGCGGGGGTGCCGGTGACGCTGGCGATCGGGCCGGACGCGCTGGCCGGGCTGCCCGCGGGGGTGTCCCTCGGCGTGTACCGGATCGTGCAGGAGTCGCTGACGAACACGCTGAAACACGCCGGCCAGGGCGCGCAGGCCGAGGTGGTGGTGCGGCGGGAGGCGGACGTGATCGACGTCAAGGTCACCGACGACGGCGCCGGGCGCGCGAAACAGCTGGTGCCCATGGCGGCGAAGCACGCCGCGCCGCCGCGGAAACTCACCGTCCCCGGTGGGAACGGATTGATCGGAATGAGGGAACGGGCGAACGTCTTCGGCGGCACGCTGGAGGTCGGGCCCGCCCCCGGTGGAGGGTGGCAGGTGCACGCGAGGCTCCCGGTTAGGTTGGCGACGTGATACGGGTGGTGGTCGTCGACGACCAGGAATTGATGCGCGTCGGGTTCCGGATGGTCCTGGGCGCGCAGGCCGACATCGACGTCGTCGGCGAGGCGGGTGACGGCGCGCAGGCCATCCGGCTGGCCGAGGAACTGCGGCCCGACGTCGTGCTGATGGACGTCCGGATGCCGGTGCTGGACGGGGTCGAGGCGACGAAGCGGATCGTCGAGGCCGGGACGGCACGGGTGCTCGTGATGACGACGTTCGACCTGGACGAGTACGTCTATTCGGCGTTGCAGGGCGGGGCGAGCGGGTTCCTGCTGAAGGACACGCAGCCGGATCACCTGGTGTCGGCGCTGCGGGCGGTCGCTTCGGGCGACGCCGTGGTCTCGCCGTCGGTCACCCGGCGGCTGCTCGACCGGTTCGTCGGCGGCGGCGGGAAGCCGATGCGGGACGCGGCCGAGCTGGACGTCCTCACCGAACGGGAGCGGGAGGTGCTCGTGCTGATCGCGAAGGGCCTTTCGAACCTGGAGATCGCCGAGACGCTGTTCCTCTCCGAGGCGACGGTGAAGACGCACGTCGGGCGGATCCTGTCGAAGCTGGACCTGCGCGACCGGGTGCAGGCCGTGGTGCTCGCCTACGAGACCGGGCTGGCGCGTCCCGGGGTCAGCTGAGATCTCGTCGGAAAGTGGTCATTCGGTGAGCACTTTGCGGCGGATGCTTGTCCTCAGAGCCACTACCTGAGGAGAAGGAAATGCTGCGAGGTCTCACCACCACCACGTTCTACGCCGACGACATGGCCGCCGCGATCGAGTGGTACTCCGAGCTCTTCGGCATCGAGCCGTACTTCGTCCGCAACGGCCCCGACGGGGCACCGGCGTACGTCGAGTACCGGATCGGCGACTACCAGCACGAGTTCGGCCTGGTCCGCGGCGACTTCCGGCCGCCGATGGCCCAGCCCGGTCCCGGCGGGGCCATCGCGAACTGGGCCGTCGACAACGTCGAGGACGCCTTCGCTCAGCTGCTCGCGAAAGGCGCGAAGGAGTACGAGCCAGTCATCGAGCGCGGGCCGGGCTTCGTGACCGCGGCCGTCGTCGACCCGTTCGGCAACGTCCTCGGCGTCATGTTCAACCAGCACTACCTGGACGTGCTGGCCGGGAAGAAGTAGCTCCCCTGGCCAGGCACTGGACGGAAGGTTGCGAAAGCCACTTTCGCAACCTTCAACGTTGCGAAAGTGGCTTTCGCAACGTTGAAGGAGGGCCAGGCGAGCCCTGCCTCGCCCGCTGACGTGCCGCTAGGTGTGTCGCGAAAGCCACTTTCGCGACGTCTGACGTCGCGAAAGTGGCTTTCGCGACACGGGCCGGCGGCCGTGCCTCAGCGGTACAGCGAGTGATCCGCGGTCGCCGGGTCGTTGCCCGCGTCCCGCACTTCGGCCATCCACTTGCCGAAGTCGGGGCGTGAGCCGTCGACGTCGGTCAGGCCGTACTCGTTCATCAGCGTCCACGACGCCAGCGTCTTGCCCGCGAACCGCGCGACCTCCGGGTCGGTCGACAGCTTCGCGACACCCCGCCCGAGCAGCACCGGGGTCTCCGAGATGGCGAAATCGACCGGAGCGGACTCGCCGACCGCGTCCCGCCACGTCTCCTCAGTGACCCCGAAGTGGTCGAGCATCGCTTCCGAACGCAGGAAGCCCGGCGTGACGGTCATGCCGACGGAGCCGTACTTCTTCAGTTCGGCGCCGAGCGCCCTGCCGATCGCGCGGATCCCGCATTTCGCGAGGAAGTACGGGATCCCCGCGCCGACGTACTCGTCGTGGTCGCCGTCGGTGACCTCGATGACGAGACCGCCTTCCCGCCGCACGACCAGCGGGAGAAGCCGGTGCAGCGCGATCAGGTGCGTGTCGATCGCGTTGTGCACCAGCGTGAGCGCGTCGTCGAGGCTGGAGTCCCAGTACGCCCCCTCGAAGTCCGCGTACTGGTCGCCGCCCCAGACGTCGTCGACCAGTACGTCGATCCGGCCGTCCACTTCGGACTCGATTCGTGCTCGCAGTGCGTCCACATCAGACACGACGGTGAAGTCGGTCCGGACGGCGATCCCCCGCCCGCCCGCCGCGTCGACGAGCTCCGCGGTGTCTTCGATCGTCTCCGAACGCTTCATCGGCGACTGGTGCTCACGCGTCGTACGGCCGGTGACGAACACCGTCCAGCCGAGCCTGCCCAGTTCCACCGCGATCGCCCGGCCGCATCCCCGCGTCGCCCCCGCGACCACGGCCACCTTCTGATCCATTCAGGACACTCCCTTCCACGCGGTCAGCACCGCGTCCACGTCTTGCCCCATCCGTTCGGTGATCCGGCCCTTCGGCCGGATCGACCAGTCCAGCGCGGCCCCGTTCGCCACCCCCAGCAGCACCCGCGCCGCACGGACGACACCCGGCGCACCCGGGAGGTCACGCGCCGCGACGCGCGTCAGCCGCCGCAATTCCGCTTCCACGGCGGTGAAATGTTCACCGAGCAGAGCGCGCAGCTCCGGATCGCCGATGTCCACGCCCAGCTGCCCGAGATGGTTCGCCGCCGTCTCCGCGTCGCCCAACCCCTCGTAGACCACGACGACCGCCGCGCGCAGCGCCTCCACCGGATCGGCCAGCTCGCCGCATTCCCGCATCCGTTCCACGACGGATCGCGTGTTCGCCCGGCTCAACGCCAGCAGAAGACCGTTCTTCGAGCCGAACCGCTGGGCCACGGTGCCGACCGCGACGCCGGCCTCAGCCGCCACCTGGGCCAGCGTGAAACCGGGGCCGACCATGCCGATCACGGTTCCCGCCGCGGTCAGCAGCCGTTCGTCGGTGATGCTCCGTGGCCTCGCCATGCGATTATTGAACCACGGTTCATTAACCCTGGCGAATCAGGGTCACTCTCAGGGGTCTCACCGATCGCGTACGCCGCCGGAAGACGGCAAGCTACGTCTCAGGTCGGGTACCAGGTTGGCACCTCAGGATGACGCGCTCGGCCACCCACATGGACGACGATTGTTCTCGCAGTCGCCGAGGGGAGCAGACATGATCGAGGCAGCGGGCCTCACCAAGCGGTACGGCAAGACACTGGCGGTGAACGACCTGTCCTTCTCCGTCGCGCCGGGGGAGGTCACCGGTTTCCTCGGCCCGAACGGGGCGGGCAAGTCGACGACCATGCGGATGATCCTCGGCCTGGACAACCCGACCGCCGGCCAGGTGCGCATCGGGGGCAAGCTCTACCGCGAGCTGAAAGATCCACTGCGGACGGTCGGCGCGCTGCTGGACGCCAAATGGGTCCACCCCAACCGGTCGGCCCGGGCGCATCTGCGATGGATGGCGAAGTCCAACAAGATCGCGGAGAGCCGGGTCGACGAGGTGCTCGAGATCGTCGGGCTCACCAGCGTCGCCGGGAAGCGCGCCGGCGGGTTCTCCCTCGGCATGTCGCAGCGACTGGGGATCGCGGCGGCCCTGCTGGGCGACCCGGAGGTGCTCCTCTTCGACGAGCCGGTCAACGGTCTCGACCCCGAGGGCATCCTCTGGATCCGCAAGTTCATGCACCGGCTGGCCGACGAAGGCCGCACGGTGTTCGTTTCCTCGCATCTCCTCTCGGAGATGGCGCTGACCGCGAGCCACCTGGTCGTGATCGGCAAGGGGCAGCTGATCTCCCAGTCCTCCACCGAGGACTTCGTGGCCCGGGCCGCCGAGAACACGGTCAAGGTCCGGTCGCCGCAACTGCCCGCGCTGCGCGCCGCGCTGACGCAGGCGAGCGCTCAGGTCACCGACGCCGAACGAGCGATCGTCGTGTCCGGTTTGGACAGTGAGAAGATCGGCGAGATCGCCGCGGCCAACCAGATCGTGCTGCACGAGCTCAGCCCGCAGACCGGCTCCCTGGAGCAGGCCTTCATGCAGATCACCGGCGACTCGGTCGAGTACCACACAGGTCTCGAAGCCGAAGCCGCCGAAGTGGTCACCGCCGCCCAGTAGCCGTCACTCTTCGAGGAAAGAAAAGCCATGACTCTGCTCGCCGTGGAACGCATCAAGCTGTTCACCACCCGCTCGCCCTGGTGGTGCGCGCTGATCACCCTCGCGGTGGTGGTCGGCTTCGCCGCCATCTTCGCCGGCGCCGCGCCGTCGGGGGAATTCACCGACGTCGGCATGTCCCAGTTCGGCTACGTCTTCGGGATGACCGTGGTCATGGTGCTGGCCGCGCTTTCGGTGACCACCGAATACCGCTTCGGCACCATCCGCACCACGTTCCAGGCCGTGCCGAACCGCCGCGCCGCGCTGCTGGCGAAGACCGGCGTCGTCGCGACGCTCTCGCTGGTGATCGGCGAGATCGCCGCCTTCGGCGCCTGGGCACTCGCCTCGATCATGCGGCCGGAGGATCTGGCGCTGAACACCACCGCCGAGTGGATCAGCGTCGCCGGGGTCGGCCTGGTGTTCGCCCTCGCCTCGGTGATCGCGGTCGCCGTCGGCATCCTGATCCGGCAGAGCGCCGGCGCCATCTCGCTCCTGCTGATCTACACGCTCGCGGTCGAGAACCTGATCCAGCTCATCCCGAAGATCGGCAAGGACATCTACGACTGGATGCCGTTCCACGTCGCGGACCGGTTCCTCACCGGCTCGGGTCCCGCCGCGGCGAACGCGCCGCTGAGCCAGGCCGGGTCGCTCGCCTACTTCGCCGGTTTCGCGCTGGTGCTGCTGGTCATCTCGCTCGTCGTCGCCGACAAGCGCGACGCGTAAGGACTTCCACAGGGGAAAGCCGGACGCCGAACTCGGGGGAGCGAGGCATCCGGCCGGGGAGAAAAAGGGGAAGAAGGACCGGGCCGCCGATCGGGGGGCAGCCCGGTCCTTTCCCGCGTAATGTCGGAATCCACTGGAGGGAGGGCCGATGATCGAGGCCACCGGACTCACGAAACGCTACGGCGACAAGCTCGCCGTCGACGCGCTTTCCTTCACCGCCGAAGCCGGCCGGGTGACGGGATTCCTCGGCCCCAACGGGGCGGGGAAGTCCACCACCATGCGGATGATGCTCGGGCTCGACAACCCCACGTCGGGCTCGGTGACCATCGACGGTATGGCCTACCGCGAGCTGCGTGATCCACTTCGGACGGTCGGCGGCATGATCGACGCCACCTGGCGGCATCCCGGCCGCACCGCCCGCGAGCACCTCCGGTGGATCGCCGCGACGAACGGCCTGCCGGACAAGCGGGTCGACGAGGTGCTCCGGCTGGTCGGGCTCGACTCGGTCGCCCGCAAACGGGCCGGGCAGTTCTCGCTCGGGATGTCACAGCGGCTCGGGATCGCCACGGCGCTGCTGGGCGACCCGCGGGTGCTGCTGTTCGACGAGCCGGTCAACGGCCTCGACCCCGAGGGCATCGTCTGGATCAGGAAGCTGATGCACGCGCTCGCCGCCGAGGGGCGCACCGTGTTCGTGTCCAGCCACCTCCTGCCGGAGATGGCGCAGACCGCGCAGGACCTCGTCGTGATCGGCCGGGGGAAGCTGATCTACCAGGGCACGATGGAGGAGTTCGTCGGCCGGGCGAAGGGCCTCGGCGTGCGGGTCCGCAGCCCGCATCTGCCCGAGCTCCGGACCGCGCTCACCGACAAGGGCGCCGAGTTCCGCGAAGAGGACGGCGCGCTCGTCGTGTCCGAAATGGACAGTGACACGATCGGCGAACTCGCGTTCGCCGCCGGCGCGACCCTCCACGAGCTGAAGCCGCTCGCCGGCTCGCTCGAACAGGCGTACATGCAACTCACCGCCGAGGCCGTCGAGTACGGCGCCGGTGTACCGGAGGTGGCCCGATGACCGCGGCGAACATGCTCCGCGCGGAGCGGATCAAGCTGCTTAGCACGCGCGCACCCTGGTGGTGCGCGGCCATCGCGGTGGTGGTCGCGCTGGCCTACACCGCGCTCTTCTTCGGCTTCGTGCCGCTCGAAGGCCAGACCGGCGTCAACTCGACGCAGGTGGCGAGCGCGCTCGGCCGCACCGTCGTGCTGGTCCTCGCCATCCTCGCGGCGGCGACGGAGTTCAACTGGGGCACGATGAAGCTCACCTTCCAGGCGGTGCCGTCGCGCGTGCCGGCCCTGCTGGCGAAGGGCGCCGTCGTCGGCGTGTTCTCCGGGCTGATCGGGCTGCTGGTGGGCTTCGGCTCGTGGGCGATCGCGTACCTGATCAAACCGGCCGCCGACCTGGGCCTGGCTTCGGGCGCCGACTGGCGTGCGGTGGCGGGCCAGGGCCTGACCTTCTTCCTGACCGGTCTGCTCGGCGTCGGCCTCGGGCTGCTGTTCCGCAGCCCCGCGTTCGCGCTCGGGTTCGCGCTGGCGTGGACGCAGGTGCTCGAGGGGCTCGTCGTGCTGATTCCGAAAGTGGGCGACGACATCTACCAGTGGATGCCGTTCTTCGCGGCGAATCAGTTTTCCGGGCCGGATCTCACGGTGTCGATGTTGAAACTCGAACCGCCGCTGGGGCCGTGGGGTTATTTGGCTTATTTCGGCGGCATCTGCGTGATTGTCTATGCGGCCGGGCTGATGATCACCCATCGAAGGGATGCGTGAGCTTTTACCGCGGCCAAAGGAGTTAAGTCCACGTTAAGAGCCTGTGGCTTCTCTCACACGGAGCGGACATACTGTTCCAGCCCGGGCGATGCTCGGGATGAGCCTATTTTTCGGCTCTCGGCCCCGGAGGTGATCCTTGACGGTGGATTCCGGTCAGGGAGTGGAACGCATGATCCCGCAAGCCCGCACGGAAAGTATGCAGCCCCGCCTCGAGCCCATGCTCGACCTCGAATGGTCACAGGCGATCGAACTGCCCCGCACGGTCGCGTCCGCGACCCGGCCATCGGATATCCGCCGCGCCTGGGTACACCGCGCGCCCGAAGATCTCGTTGTCGCGTTGTACCGCGCGTCCAGTGGAATGCACGGCGAAATCCCCGCGCCGTGGTGGCTTCGCGCCGTCGTGGAAGGCAGGCTCGAATCGCGGGAACTCGGTTTCCGCATCGAAGATCGGATCGCCGGCCTGCTCGGCAGGCGGCCCGGCTGGGAATTCGTCCCGTGGGCCGCGGACGGAGAATCCGGTTACTGGGAGTTCATGCCCTCTGAACGCGGAGCGTCCGGGCATTCGATCCCGACCACGGTGCTGAACACCAGCCGCCACGACGGCTGGATCGACGTTCTCCCCGCTCATTCCGGTACGACGCCGTCGCCGATCGCGGTCGCCGGATTCGCTGGGCTGCGTTCGCGGCTGGGGGAGTTCGAAGCCGTCCGGTAACCGCCGCGTTTAATGGGCTGGTGGAAAACGAGGACCAGCCACGGATGCGCAGCGTGGTCAGCTATGTCAAACGCGGCGGCCGGATGACCGTCGGGCAGCAGCGAGCCTGGAACGAACTCTGGCCGTCGCTCGGCCGCACCGTCGGCGAACTGCCCGAAGGACCGGTGGACTTCGACGACTGGTTCGGCAGGCAGGCGCCGGTGCTGGTGGAGATCGGTTCGGGCATGGGCGAGACCACGTCCCAGCTCGCCGCCGCCGCGCCGGAAGTCAACTACGTCGCGGTCGAGGTCTACGACCCGGGGCTCGGCCAGCTGATGTTGCGCGCCGAGAAGCTCGGGGTGAAGAACCTGCGGCTGATGCACGGTGACGCCGTCGTGCTGCTGACCTCGCACGTGGAGCCGGGCTCGCTGGCCGGTGTCCGGCTGTTCTTCCCGGACCCGTGGCCGAAGAAGCGGCACCACAAGCGGCGGATCGTGCAGCCGGAGTTCGTCTCGCTGGTGGCCTCGCGGCTCGCGCCGGGCGGCACCTTCCACATGGCGACCGACTGGGAGAACTACGCCGAGCAGATGATGGAGGTCTGCTCGGCCGAGCCGCTCCTGCGCAACCGGTACGCCGGCGAGCCCGGCGGCTGGGCGCCGCGGCCGGAGTGGCGGCCGATCACGAAGTTCGAGAACCGCGCCGACGTCGAAGGCCGGATCTCGCACGACCTGATCTTCGAGCGGGTCTGAACGGTCTCGTGAAGGGTGCCTTGAGCATGGATGGCGCTTTCGCGTGACCGGACGGACGACTCGCGGTGCCCCTTCGCTCATCCGGGCCCGACACCGTCCTGGCGACCGTGTCGCGAAAGCCACTTTCGAGACGTCTGATGTCCCGAAAGTGGCTTTCGCGACACCACCTCCGGAACCCCGCGGACAGAAAGGGCCGGTCAGGACGTCCCCACGTCCCTGACCGGCCCTTCCTTCACACCCCCGCGCCTCGGAACGCCCCCTGCGCGTCCCCGGTGCCCGTTCGTCCCTCCCCCGACAGAGAGACGACCGGGCACCCGGCCCGTGGGTGGATCACCACCGACTCCACCCACGAGACCTGCCCGCCCGGGCGCCATGACGCCATTCGGGCGAATCTTTTTATTCGTCGGCCAGAGGCTCCGACTGCACCCGCTTGAGCGCCGGGGTCGAGACGGACGCCCCGAGCAACGCCACCCCGATTCCCAGCACCACGGGCGCCAGCAGCCACGGGCTCAGCACGACCGCGTCCTTCTCGACCAGGCTGTAGAGCCCCATGCCGACGCCGATCCCGACCGCCCCCGCGCCGAGGGTGGCCACCATCGCGGGCAGAGCCGCTTCCATCCGCAGCGCCCTCGCCAGCACCCGGACCGGTGTCCCGGCCGCGATGAGCGCCCCGAAGGTGCGGCGGCGGTCCATCACCGAGCCCGCGGTCGCCACGGCCGCGCTGCACCCGGCGAGCACGCCGGCGGCGATCAGGCCGATGACGGTGACCCGTCGCAGGTCGCCGAGCTCCTGCTGCTGGCCGATCAGGTGCAGGCCGCGGCTACCGACCTCCTGGCCGGGTGCCGCGCCGACCAGCGCGGTCCGCACGACCTCGGCGTTCTCCGCGGTGGTCGGCACGATCACGTCGAAGCGCTCCGGTGTGACCCCCGCGGGCACCAGGGCCGGGTCGATGACGATCGTGCTGGACGTGTCCTCGTCGCCTTGCGGGAAGAGGTGCACGGGAGTCTTCGGATCCAGCTGCGGACCGGCCTTGTCGTACTCCGACAGCACGCGGTACTCCGCCGGGTTGATGGCGTACCTGCTGTAGATCGCGGGTCCCGGTTGGCAGGAGCCGCCGAGGTTCACCCGCAGGAGTTTCGCGGCGTCGTCGCAGGTCATCACGAAAGCCCGGTTCAGATTCTGTGAGCGGGTGCCCGGCTCACCGGTGGACAGGTAGACCTGCCCGACCGAGACGGCCTTCTCGGTGATCCCGTAGCGGGCGAGGGAGGCGTTGGTCTGGTCGGCGACCTGCTGCGCCTGGGCCGCGTCGGCCTGGGCGTAGAGGACGTTGTCCTTGAAGGTCCGGCCGCCGCCCGCCATCGACTCGAACGAGGGCAGCAGGGTGAGCGCCATCGAACCGGTGAAGACGGCCAGCACGACACCCGCGGTGGCGCGGTAGGCGCTCTTCGGGTCGTCGCGGAGCCTGCGTCCGGCCAGCAGCGACGCCGGTTTGCGCCAGATCCGGACGAACGTGCCGCCGACCGCCGAGGTGACCCACGGACCGATGATCGCGGCCGACCCGACCAGCAGGAACAGCCCGAGCATCACCATCGGCAGGCTGGCGTTGTCCTGGGTGACCGCGAAGAGGAAGAAGGCACCGGCCACGGGGACCGCGAGCAGCCGCCACCAGTGCAGCGGCTTGCGAGCGTGTGCCGAAGCCGCGAACAGCGGCGTCTTCAGCACGCGGCGGATGCCGAGGACCCCGGCGAGGACGACCAGCAGCGGGATCGCCACGGCGACCGCGATCGTCGAACCGGCCGAAAGGCTGAAGTCCGACGCGAGCCAGGTTCCGCCGCCCCACGGGACGAACGTCGAGAGTCCTTGGAGCGCCGGTGCCACGAGGATGCCGAGCAGCGCGCCGACCGTGGCGGACAACGCCGTCTCGGCGGCGACGATCTTCGTCACCTGTCCGGGAGTCGCCCCGGCCAGCCGGAGCGCCGCCATCCGCAGCTCACGCCGGGCGGCCGTGAGCCGGGCCGAAGAGGCGACGAGCACCAGGCTCGGCACGAGCAGGACGATCACCCCGACCCAGGCGAGCAGTTCGAGCAGCGGGTCCGGCTTCGCCTCCTTGTTCGGGAAGCCGTCCGCGGCCATCGCCGTCTGCGGCATCGACTCCGGGGTGTGGCCGACGACGGCGACCAGCTGCTCCGGATACATCAGCGATTCGGGCCCGAGCGCGTCGACGAGTTTGCCGAACCGGTCCCCGAGCTGCGCCTGCGGTGTCGACTGGATCAGTTTCCCGAGGGCGGGGGAGACGATCGACTCGCCGGGAGCGGGCAGCCGCGGGATGCCCGGCGGCAGGCTGAGCATCGGCGAAGTGCCGGTCAAGGCGATGTCGACGCGGGTGATCTCACGGTCGCCCGAGTAGTCCTTGTTCGCCGCCATGAGCAGCGGAGCCGGGCGCTGGCTCTCCCCGGACTGGGAGTAGTAGCTGCCGATGTCCTGCCAGATCGCCCGCTGGGAGCGGGCCTGCGTGGCACCGGGGAGGGATGCCAGCAGGAGCACCAGGCTGGTCGCGACGGCGACCCCGACCGCGGTGAGGATGGCCGACGTGCGGGTCCGGCGGTCGACCCGGAGCACCCGCATGGCCAGCTGGAAGCTGTTCATTACGCGGCCAGCCTCGTCGCGATCAGCCCGTCCCGGATGGAGACGGTGCGCGGCATGGCTTCGGCGAGCTCGCGGTCGTGGGTCACCACGATCACCGCGGCACCGCTGTCGGCGGCCGCGGCGAGCAGCGCGTCCATGGTGGCGCGGCCGGTGCGGGTGTCGAGCGCGCCGGTCGGCTCGTCGGCGAAGATCACCTTCGGCCGGTGCGTCAGCGCCCGTGCGATCGCGACACGCTGCGCCTCGCCGCCGGAGAGCTCACCGGGGCGGCGCTTCTCCTTGCCCGCGAGGCCGAGCTTCGCCAGCCATTCGCGGCCGGCCTCGATGGATTCCTTGCGGCCCTTGCCACCCAGCAGCGACGGCAGCGCCACGTTCTCCTCGGCGCTCAGTTCCGCGACGAGCATCCCGGACTGGAACACGAAGCCGAACTCGGTGCGCCGCAGCTCGCTGCGCTTGCGCTCGTTGAGCTGGTCGACCCGCTGCCCGGCCAGGAAGATCTGCCCGGAGTCGGCGCGGAGGATCCCGGCGAGCACGTGCAGCAGGGAGGTCTTGCCCGAGCCGGAGGGCCCGACGATGGCGACCGCGTCACCCGCCTGGATGTCGATGTCGATCCCGGCCAGCGCGTGCTGCGTGCCGTACCGCTTCACCAGCCCGCGGCCCGAAAGCACCGGCTGCCCTGTCCACTGTGGATCCACCACCGTGATTCTCCCTAGTCAGTCACTTGTGTTCTGCTTCGGGAAAGAGCTTCGCGGTGGACCGGGTGTGTCCACTTCGGGCAGACGGCCAGTGCTGATCACCCGCGCATCGGCCGATCGGCCGACCCGGCTCGGGCCGGTCGGCCAAGGTGCGGACGCCCGCCGATCCTCTACCGTCACGGTGTGACAGCAGGTCCGGCCCAGAACAAGTTCCCCGCGCGGGTGAGTGCGCTCGCGCGACGTATCGGCATGCCCGCCGTCGTCCTGCTGGCCGCGCTCGCTTTCGACCTGATCTTCGTGACCGACGCCGCCTTCGACGACACGGGCCCGCGCGGGATCGACCTCCTGCTCTTCCCCGGCATCTTCGCGATGGTGTTCTGCGCGCTCTGGGCGCAGAAGCGAGCGGCCGTGGCCGCCGTCGCGGCCTCGGTCGTGCTGGTGGCGTACACGCTGGTCGTCCGGTACTTCGACATCCCGACCTACTCGAGCGTGCTCGCCAATCTGTCCATCACCGAGGTGGTCGCGGGGGTCGAGGTCCTGTTCTACGCCGCGCGCCGGACGCGGCCGGGTGTCGCGTTCGCCGTGATCACCGGCCTGGTGCTGGCCACGCTGACCGCGGTGTCCGGCCGGTACTACTACGGCAGCGAGTCGAACGGCACCATGGCGCAGGCGATGCTGTTCGGCGGCATCCTGCTGGGCGGCACGCTGCTCTTCGCGATCCCCGGACGCGACCGGACGGCGCATCCGAAGAACTACGAGAAGCTGCAGAAGCTCAACAAGCTGGTGATGGGCCAATGGCCGCTCATCGGCCTGCTGGGTGTCGCGCTGATCCTGGAGTTCGGCTTCACCTACGAGAGCGGGGCGCACGGCTTCCCGATCCTGGTGTGCTCGATCGTCGCGGCGGTCATCGCCGTCGCCGCGCCGCGGCGACCGGCCGACGCGATGATCGCGCTCACCGCGGTCATGCTGCTTTCGGCGCTGGTGACGCCGTTCCTCCGGCTCCGCTACGACTACGCCACACCCGGTGGGGTGCCGGGGACGCAGATCGTCGCGGGGATGGGGCTGGTCGTCACCCTGGTCCGGGCGGTCGGGCTGAGCAAGGCCGTGCCGAGGATCGTCGGGCTGTCGGTGGTGGTCGCCGTGGCCTCGATCCTCAACACCAAACGTCCGGGCCCCAAGCTGATGACCGATCCGGACGAGATCGCCGGTCTCGCCGTGGCCGCGGTGCTGCTGCTCGGCATCTCGGTGGCGGTCGGCCTGGCGCTGCGGTCACGGGATTCGGAACGCACGCAGGTCATCCAGTCGGCGATCAGCGACGCGCAGACGTCGGAGCGGATGGCGCTGGCGCGGGAACTGCACGACGTGGTCGCCCATCACGTCACCGGGATCGTCGTGCAGGCGCAGGCGGCGAAGATGATGGGCGAGAAGAATCCGCAGGTCGCGGTCGAGGCGATGGGCCGGATCGAGGACGCCGGGGTGGAGGCGCTCGCGGCGATGCGGCGGCTCGTGCGGAGTATGCGCGGAGACGCGCCTGCCGGGAGCAGCGAGTTCAGTGAACAGGCCACCACCGATCTCGCCGCCGACCTGCGGACGCTGATCGAACGGTCGAACCACGGCGTGAAGACGTCGATGAAGCTCGAACTGCCGCCGAACGTGCCGCACGAGGTCGGGCGGTCGGCGTTGCGGCTGGTGCAGGAGTCGCTGACGAACATCGGCAAGCACGCGTCCGGCGCGAAGGAGGCGCTGGTCATCGCCGAGGTGAGCGAGAACGAACTGCACCTCCAGGTGACCGACGACGGACGCGAGCCACAGGGCCGTCCGGCAGGCGGGTCGGGCGGCTACGGTCTGATCGGCATGCGCGAACGGGTCGCCCTGCTGCACGGCCGGCTCTCCGCCGGACGGGTGCCGGGCGGCGGATGGCGCGTCGAAGCGTGGCTACCACTTGAAGGAGAAGAGTGATCCGGGTACTGATCGCCGACGACCAGGACATGGTGCGGATCGGCTTCCGGATGATCCTGGACGCACAGGACGACATCGAGGTGGTCGCCGACGTGCCGGACGGCGTCTCGGCGGTCGCCAAGGCGCGAGAACTGCGGCCGGACGTCTGCCTGCTGGACATCCGCATGCCGGGGATCGACGGGCTCGAGGTCACCAAGCAGCTGGCGGGCCCGGACGTCGCCGATCCGCTGAAGGTCGTGGTGGTCACGACGTTCGACCTCGACGAATACGTGCACACCGCGCTGCGGAACGGCGCGAGCGGGTTCCTGCTGAAGGACGCCGGGCCCGCGCTGCTGATCGAAGCCGTGCGCGCGGCGGCGCGCGGGGACGCGCTGGTGTCGCCGCAGATCACCGTCCGGCTGCTGAAGCATTTCGACGGCGGAACGGTGAAACGCGACGTCACGCCGCCTTCGGAGCCGCTCACGGCGCGGGAGCTGGATGTGGTCAAGGCGGCCGCGAAGGGGCTGACGAACACCGAGATCGGGGCCGAGCTGTTCCTGTCGCTGTCCACGGTGAAGACGCATCTGGCGTCGGTGCAGGGCAAGGTCGGGGCGCGGAACCGGGTGGAGATCGCGGCCTGGGCGTGGCGGAGCGGCGTCGTGGACTGAGCGGCGGGGCGCCGGGATAGCGATAGTGCCGTTCACGCGCAAGCTGCGTCCTGGCGACGAGATAGCGGTCGGCGCGATAAAGAGCACCCGTAAGCTCCCTTCATGCAACGCCGTTTCCACGCTCCTGTCGTACTCCCCGCCGACCCCGCTTGCTCGTTGCTGCGTGACGCCGTGGTCGACGTGGACGAGACGGGCCGCGTCACCCATGTCGGTCCCCTGTCCGGGGCCCCCGAATCGTCCGCTCCCGTGACCCGGTTGAGCGGCATCCTCCTGCCCGGTCTGGTCAACGCGCACGCGCACAGCCCGATGACGCTGCTGCGCGGGATGGGCGGCGACCTGCCGCTGCTGCCGTGGCTGACCGAGATCATCTGGCCTGCCGAGGCGAAGCTGGAGCCCGCCGACATCCGCACCGGCATGATGCTGGGCTCGATCGAGATGCTGCGGCACGGCGTCACGACCAGCGCGGAGATGTACTTCGAAGGCGAACAGCTCGCCGACGCGGTGCTCGCCACCGGTGGCCGGGTGGTGCTGGGCCCGCCGATCATGGAACTGCCGGGGATGGATTGGCGCGCGATGCTGAAGAGCATCGAACGCTGGATCGACACCGACGGTCTCCGGTTCGGGCCCGGCGATCGGATCGAGGTCGGCTACGGGCCGCACTCGGCGTACATGCTGAACGAGGAAGCGCTGCGGGCGACCGCGGAGTCGGCGGCCGAGCGTGGCGCCCTGGTGCAGATCCACGTGGCCGAGGCGGCGCTCGAAGACGTCAAGCAGCGGGAAGCGCACGGTTCGGTGCCCGCGCTGCTGGAGAAGGTCGGGATGCTGCGGGGCCGGACGCTGGCCGCGCACGCCATCCATCTGTCCGACGAGGACATCGCGCTGTTCGCCGCGCGCGGCGTCGGGATGGCGCACTGTCCCGGGTCGAACGCGAAGCTCGCCTCGGGTATCGCCCGGGTGACGGAGCTGCGCAAGGCGGGCGTCGCGATCGGGCTCGGCACCGACGGCCCGGCGTCGAACGACGACATCGATCTGTGGGAGGAGCTGCAGCTCTCGGCGATGTTCGCGCGGCTCGCGACCGGCGACTCGACCGTGCTGACCGCGGCCGACGCGTTCCTGCTCGGCACCCGCGGCGGCGCGGACGCACTGGGCCGGACCGACATCGGCGCGCTGGAAACCGGCCGGTGGGCGGACATGGTGCACGTCGACCTCGACGACCCGGCCTTCGCGACCGGCATCGACGTGCCCGACGAGCAACTGCTCGCGAACCTGGTGTGGGCCGCGGGCTCACGCCGCGTCCGCGACGTGTGGGTGGCGGGCGAGCAGGTCGTCGGCGACGGCGAACCCCTGCGGGTGGACCGCGCCAAGGTGCAGGCCGAAGTAGCCCACACCGCCGCACGCCTTCGCTCTTAACTCACCTACGCAGCCCCCCACCCGTCCCAGGGGGCGGCCCCGAGGCCAGTCTATCGGGGGTGGGGGCTGGGGCCGGTGGAAAAGTGCTGGTCAGCCGGGAGTTGTCCACAACGGCGACGGGGTGTGGACAAGTGGGTGCGAGCTGTTCCCGATGTCGCATTAGAGGCGCTGAGCGTCTCTAATGCGACATCGGGAACCCGGGATGTCAGACCAGGCCGCGCGGCCGGAGGGTCACGTCGGTCGGGTGCGCGTCACCGGTCGCGGAGACCGCGGCGAGGACAGCGGCCGCGACGGATTCGGGGCGAAGGAAGCGTTCGGGCTCGTACTCGCGGCCCTCGTCGGCGACGATCGCCTGCTGCATCTCGGTGTCCGTGCGGCCGGGGTAGATCGACGTCACCCGAAGCGCGGACTCCTCCTCGCGCAGCGAGTCGGCGAAGGCCCGGACGGCGAACTTGCTCGCCGCGTACGGCCCCCAACCCGGCCGCGCGTTCTGCCCGGCACCCGAGTTGATCACGACGACGTGCCCCTTCGAAGCGCGCAGCGCTGGCAGCAACAGCCTGGTCAGCGTGACGACGCCCAGGACGTTGACCTCGAAGTTCGCCCGCCAGTCGGCGTCGGTCGCGGTCTCGACCGTGCCGAGCCGCGCCACGCCCGCCGAGTGCACCAGCACGTCCAGCTCACCGATTTCGGCGGCCGCCGTCTCCAGCGCCTCGGTGTCGGTCAGGTCGATCGGCCACGGCTTCGCCTCGGGCAGGGTGCCCGCCAGTTCGCCGAGCGCGTCGGCGTCGCGGCCGCCGAGCAGCAACCGGTGGGTCGGAGCGAGCGCGCGGGCGGTCGCGGCACCGATGCCGCGGGTGGCGCCGGTGACGAGAGCGAGGGGTAGATCAGCCATACCGTCACGCTAGTGGTCGGTTCTGGACCGCCGGCGCGTGTCCAGACGGCCAGCTCACGTGATCAGACGGCCGACACACGTGATTGGGTGGCCGACACGCGTGATCAGACGGCGAACTCGCGTGATCAGAGGCGTAACTCGCGTGATTGGAGGCGTAACTCGCGTGATCAGGGGGCGCACACGACGGGAGGGGTCGCCACGCGCGGGAACCGGATCGAACCGCGGGTGAAGGAACCGGTGAGGTTGTCCGCGAAGCGGTCGGCCGTCAGGGGATCCCGCACCGACGCGTCGATCGCCACGAGAGCGGGGCAGTCCAGTGCCGCTCGGGCGGCGGCGACGTCCGCGGAGCGGACCGGGCCGCCCTCGGCGATCGGGAGCCGCGCCGAATTCGCCAGCTCCCAGACCGGCGGAAGCCATTTCTGGTGGCCGGGACGGCCGTTGGGGAGAGCCGTCGAATGCGCGGCGAACGGGTTCGCGAGGCCGTAGCCGTCGCGCAGCCGCATGTCGAGCGGGATCAGCAGGCCGAGCGCGCCCATGCTGTCCGCCGCGACGGTCACGTATGGCCGGTCCGTCGGGTACGCGTGCCAGCGCCGGGTCGTGTAGTCCTGGATCAGCACCGCCGGACCTGTCACGCCGCGGATGGCGGCCAGCGCCGACGGCATCAGCGGGTGGTCGGCGTAGTCCTCCGCCAGGACCGGGTGTTCGTGCCCCGTCGACCGCGACCAGAACGCCCGCTCGTCCGTGACGCCCACAGCGCGCGGAGAAGCCGAGTACGCCGGACGGAGCGACGCGGCGGCCACGAACGCCCAGATCCCGACGGCGACCAGAAGTGCCACGGTCACCCTCGTCACCGGCAGGGCCAGCACCGGCAAGAGCAGGCAGAACAACGCCGGGAGCAGCATGCGCCCGTGCATGAAATCCCCGCCGACCCGGATCACGTACAACGCGAGCAGCACCGATCCGGCCACCGGAACCGCGGTGAGCACCACGAAGGTTCTGTCCATAGTGGACGAGACCGTGACCACCGCGGCGGCGAGCAGCAGCAGCGGGAGCAGGAGCCAGTACGGCTGGACGAGGTCGGCCAGGTACGCCCATCCGCGAGCCCAGTTCGCCTCCGACGCCTCCTTGACCAGTGCGGTGTTCGGTGTCAGCAGACCGTAGTAGCCCATCCGGAACACCTGATACGCCAACGGGAGCGCGACCGCCACGACCATCAGGCCCACCGCGCGGCGTCGTCCCGGCCGCGCGAGGACGAGCAACGCCACCAAGGCGACGGCGCTGAAAAGCGCGAGATCGGGCCGCACCAACGGTCCCAGCCCGGCTACCAGCGCGACCGGCCAGGTGCGCAGATCGTCCATTGTGGACGCGCGGCGGACGAGCAACCACCAGGTACCGCCCAGCCACAAGGTGATCAGCCCGGTTTCGAGCCCGGACGTCGCGAAGTCGCGGAACGGCGGCAGCGCGCAGACCACGAGCGCCCCGGCCGGCGCGAGTCCGTGGAACGCCAGCGGTTGATAGAGCCGCCGTGCGCCGTCCAGGCCGAAGAACAACCCCGCGACCGAGAAGACCAGCCCGGTGACCACGGAGACCCATTCCAGCGGCACCCCCGGGATCAGCCCGAGGACGCTCAGGACGGCCGTCCACAAAGGACTGGTGTTGGTCTCGACCCGCTCGCCGACATTGAAGACCGGCCCGTTGCCCGCGAGGATCTGACGGACCGTCCGCAGCACGATCAGCCCGTCGTCGCTCATCCAGCGGCGGCGCCAGGCCAGATCGGCGTAGACCATCAGCACCAGGCCGAACCCGAACCAAGTCCAGGTCGACGGCCTCAGGTACCAGGCGCGCGAAGGCCAGTCGGGCGTGTTCTCACCCGTGGTCGTGTTCGTCTGCGTCATGGCCCCGCCCGGCTCGGTTGCGTGCGCAGCAGATCAGGCCCGCGGCCCGCGAGTCAAACCGCACGGCCGGACAGGCAGGACTGTGGCCATTTCCTCCCTTCCATGGTCAGCCGCGCGGTGACCTCGAAGCCCGCCTGCCCGAGCAGGTCCGCGACCCGGCCGGGATCCAGCAGGTAGGCGTCGTAGGTGACCGGGTGGCCATACGCCGTCTCCGGGCTCAGCCGCTCGTCACCGACGTGGAACCCGAGCAGCAGACGACCACCTGGCGCGAGCGTGCGGCGGAACTCCGTGAACACCGCCGGGAGCTCCTCCGGCGGCAGGTGGAAGATCGACCACCAGGCGACGAGACCGCCCAAAGACCCGTCCGGAAAGTCCATGTCGGCCATCGAGCCGACCGAAAACCGCTGTTCAGGGTGCTGACGACGGGCGATCTCGACCATTTTCGGCGACAAATCGACACCGGTGACGTCGAGACCGAGCGACGCCAGGTGAGCGGTGACGTGGCCGGGACCGCAGCCGACGTCGACGACCGGGCCGCGCACCTGCTCGGCGAAGGCGGCGAGCATCGCGCGGCTGATCGGCTCCTGGTCGAAGAGCGGCTTGATCCGTGCCGCGTAGTCCTCGGCGACGGTGTCGTAGGACTCGCGGGTGGCGTCGAGATGGGAAGTCACGGTCGGCGACGTTAGCGGCACCCACCGACACTTTGTGGTCAAGGCGTGATTCGCGTGATTGAAGGCGTAACACGCGTGATTGGAGGCGTAACTCGCGTGATCGGGCGGCGATCACGGGTCGAGCAGGCCGGCGTCCCTGGTCAGGTCTTCCGGGGAGCCGGGCGAGGCCACCGGCGTGCAGCCGGTCGCGGGGTCCGCGGCCGAATCGGTGCCGTTGTAGTGCGCGACGCCGGGCCGGGTCAGCTGACGTGAGCCGACGTCGAAGCACACCTGGTACGAGCCCGGGATCACCCGTTCGAAGGCGTATCGCCCGTCGGGGCCGGTCACGGTGGAGCCGACCTCTTTGCCGGAGGCGTCCTTCAACGTCACTTTCACGTCCGGGACGCCGAGTTCGTCGCGGCTCTGGAGACCGTCCTTGTCCTTGTCCAGCCACACGAAATCGCCCAGCCTGCTCAGCGGCGCGACGAGACCCGCGGAGAGCGTCAGGTCGATCCGCTTGCGAGGGCCGACGGTGGTGGTCGCGGTGCAGCCGGTCGCCGGGTCGGCGTCCGAATCCTTCGCGTCGTCGCCCGCGTCCTTCGCCGTGTACGTGAAGGGAAGCCCGGCGAGGTCGAAGCAGACCTGGTAGATGCCGTCCTTCAGCTTGGTGAAGCGGTATTTGCCGCCGGCGTCGGTGGTGAGCGTCCCGAGCGCTTTGCCGGACGCGTCCTTCAAAGTCGCCTTCACGCCCTGAACGCCCGGCTCCCCGGCGTCCTGCAACCCGTTCCGGTCGAGGTCGTTCCAGACGAACTCGCCGATCTCGTCGATCGCGGGCGGCGGGGTGACCTTGATGGTCGTGGTCGCGGTCTTCTTCGGCAGAGTCCCGCTGGAGACGGTCACGGTGCTGACGTGGCCGTTGTCCGCCTCGGTGACGTTTTTGTGGTCGCAGGTGACGGTCGCCGACTTGCCTGCTTCGAGGGTCGCGATCGGGGCGGGGTTCGCGTCGCAGTACGGGTCTTCGACCTTGATGGCGGTCAGCGTCGTGGTGCCGTCGTTGGTGACGGTGAACCGGTAGTTCGCGGTGGTGCCCGCCTCCAGGGTGGCCGTGGCGCCCCAGGCGCCGCTCGCCGGATCACGCACTTCCGCCTTCGCCGAAAACGAGTCGACCCGCAGGTGGACGCAGTCCCACATGACCCAGTTGCGGTCGGTGGCGGCGAAGAACTTCACCGAACCGGCCGACGGCGGGGCGACCGACGGCGGGAAATCCTGCCGGGCCAGTTTGCCGTCGGCCTCGACGGCGTGCACGACCTTGAGTTTGTTCTCCAGGACGACCTTGCCGGATCCGTTGTAGAACCGCAGCCCCGTCTCCTGGACGGCGTCCGCGCGCTGGACGTTCGTGCCGGTCCAGTCGGTCAGGGTGTAGACGCCGCCGGGCACGAACTTCATGGCCGCGTAGGCGGTGCTGATCATCTTGTCCGGGGTCGAGATCAGGGCGTATTTGCCCCCGTCGGACTGGTACCCGCTGGCCGTCGACAGCCGGGGCTGCTTGCTCCTCGGCGTGCCGGGAGGCACCGGGGCGGCAGGGTTGAACGTGTACCCGGCGGGTGGGCTGCCCTGCTCGACGCTCGGATTCGGCGCGACGCCGCCGGTGCAGCCGGACGGGACGGTCGCCGCCTGCGCGTACGAAGGGACGAAGCCGGAGACGAGCGCGCCCGCCACCATCACCACCATTGCCCGTTTCACAGGGCTGAAGCTAATGAGCGCGGCAGGGTTCCGTCATCACCGAACGGTGTCGTCCGGCGCCCCGATCAGGCAGAACAAGTCTCGCCGAGAGTGATCGGGGCGCCGGAAGCCACTACTTGACGCCGATGCGGCCGACCTGGCCCCAGCGGCCCTTCTTCCACACCGACACGATCGACGGCCGCGGCTGCGAAGTGCCGCCGTCCGGCCAGTGCGACGTCGGGTTCGCGGAGCTGGCCGCGTCCTCACCCGGGTGCTGCACGGCGACGAGCACCAGGTGGTCGGTCACCACCGGGCCGCAGCATTCCGCGCCGACCGGGACCGACAGGAACTGCTTGACGTGCCCGCGTTCCGGGCCGTCGACCGGCACCGAGAACAGGCCGTCGTGGGCACCGAGGGCGTTGCCGTCGGTGGAGATCCACAGGTTGCCGTGCCGGTCGAATGCGACGTTGTCCGGGCAGGAGATCGGGCTGACCTGCTCCTTCGGGAAGCCGCCGAAGTAGGTGTCGGCCGTCTTCGGGTCACCGCAGACCAGGAGGAGCCGCCAGGAGAACTTCGTCGACGCGGCGTCGCCTCGGTCCTCCTCCCACTCCAGGACGTGGCCGTTGCGGTTGTTCGGGCGCGGGTTCGCCTCGTCGACGTTCGCCTTGCCGGCGGGGCCGCGCTGGCTGTTGTTGGTCAGCGCCGCGTAGATCCGGCCGTTGACCGGGTTCGCCTCGATGTCCTCGGGGCGGTCCATCTTGGTCGGCTTGACCTTGTCCGCCGCTTCGCGGGTGAAGACGTAGACCTCTTCGGCGGTGAAGCCGTCCACAAAGGACTTGTCGCCCGACGCCAGCGGGATCCACTCGCCGACACCGTCGAATTCGCCGTCCGACGGGAGCTTTCCGGTGCCGTCGATCTCGGCGGCCGGGCTGTCGCCGGTGAAGCGGCCGACGTACAGCGTGCCGTCGTCGAGCAGCGCCGAGTTGTGGCGGCGCGCGTGCGCGCTCTTGCCCGGCTTGTACTTGCCCTTGGAGACGAACTTGTAGATGTACTCGAAGCGCTCGTCGTCACCCGAGTAGACGGCGACGCGGCCGTCCTTGGTGATCTTGATGTTCGCGGCCTCGTGCTTGAACCGGCCGAGCGCGGTGTGCTTGATCGGCGTCGAGTTCGGGTCGTTCGGGTCGATCTCGACGACCCAGCCGAAGCGGTTGGCCTCGTTGGGCTCCTGCGCGAGGTCCCAGCGCTTGTCGAACCGCTCCCACTTGCGGGTGCTCTCGGTGCCCGAGAAGCCGTACCGCTTCAGGCGGGCCGCCGCGACCGGGTCGGTGACGCTCGCCGCGTTGGCGAAGTACTGGTTGACGTTCTCCTCGCCGGAAAGCACGGTGCCCCAAGGGGTCACGCCGCCGGCGCAGTTGTTCTGCGTGCCGAAGACCTTGCGGCCGGTCGGGTCCGCGGACGTCTTGAGGTACTTCGAACCGGCGGCCGGGCCGCGCACCTCGAAGGCGGTGTTCAGCGTGATGCGGCGGTTGAACGGGCTCGGCGTCACGCGCAGGGCGCCACCGACCGGGTCGCGGAAGGCCTGGACGACCGAAAGACCGTGCGCGGCCCACGCGATCTTGACCTGCTCCTCGGTCGGGTTCTTCGGGTCGTACTGGTCGGCCGGGAACATGTGGACCTCGGTGGTGTACTCGTGGTTCACCACCAGCAGGTTGCGGATGCCCAGCGGATCCTGCGGGATCAGGCCGACGAAGTCGCAGTTGTAGCCGAACTGCTTCGCCTGCGCGGCCGCGGTCTGCTTGTGGAAGTCGAACTTCGGCGCGCCCCACTCGACGGCGTCGCCCCAGCGGATGACGACGCGCTGCTCGTAACCCTCGGGGATGGTGATCGCGTCGAGGGTGTTCGGCGGCACCGCTTCGAAGTCGGTGCCGGGCACCGGACGGCCGGGGCGGCCCGGCTTGCCGTGGCCCGCGGCGGCGACTTCAGCCGGGGTTTCGGCGGCGGCCGTGCCGGACAGCGCGGCGAAACCGCCCGCGGCGGCGGCCATCACGGCGCCGGCCTTCAGCGCGCCACGACGGGAAAGCATGTTCTTGACGACGTCGCCGAAGTATTCGTTGTCCGACGTGTTCGGCTCGGGGTGGGCGCACGCGTTGCCGCAGCGGTACTCGCAGGTGACCGCGGAGCGGCCACCGGGGTGGGAGGTGATCAACGGCAGCAGCCGCTGAGGCTCGAAGGACACAGGGCCTCCATGGTCGCGGTGGGTACACGTAGTCCAGTCGGGGGAACGCCGTGACGGTAAGCGACCAAAACGATCCAGCTCTGGCCAGAAGATGAACAGCGCGCGAACGAGCGATGGCGCGCTGCCGGACCCGGCAGCGCGCCATCGACCAAAAGTACTGCTAGATCGTTGCTTTTCGACTAGGAACCGATGTCTTCCAGGCCATGCCTGCCCGGTTTCCACACCGCCACCACGGAGGGACGAGGCTGGGTTTCCCCACCGTCCGGCCAATGGGAGGCCGGTTTGTCGGCGTTCGCGCCGTCAACTTCACCCGGATGCTGGACACAGACCGTGACGATCTTCCGCTCGACGATCGGCCCGCAGGTCTCCGCGCCGCGGGGCACGGTGAGGAACAGCTTGAGCTCCCCGCGGTTGCGGCCTTCGAGCGGTACCGAGTAGAGGCCGTCGTTGATGCCGAGCGCGCCCGCCGAGTCGGTGGAGATCCAGAGGTTGCCGTGCCGGTCGAAGGCCACGTTGTCCGGGCTGGAGATCGGTGAGACCTGGTCCTTGGGGAAGCCGGCGAAATAGGTGTCCGGCGAGGCCGGGTCGCCGCACACCAGGAACAACCGCCAGCTGAAGGTGAGCGCGAGCGCGTCACCGCGACGCTCCTCGAGCTCCAGCACCTGGCCGTGCTTGTTGTTCAGCCGCGGGTTGGGCTCGGTGGCGCCTTCCTTGCCGGGGTTGCCGCGCTCGACGTTGTTGCTCAGCGCGCAGTAGATCCGGCCGGTGTACGGATGGGCCTGGATGTCCTCGGGGCGGTCCATCTTGGTGGCGCCCACCCGGTCGGCCGCCTCGCGGGTGAAGACGTAGACCTCTTCGGCGGTCATTCCGTCCACAAAGGACTTGTTGCCCGAGGCCAGCGGGATCCACTCGCCGCCGCCGTCGAATTCGCCGTCACTGGGCAGTTTCCCGGTGCCGTCGATCTCGGCGGGCGGGCTGTCGCCGGTGAAGCGGCCGACGTACAGCGTGCCGTCGTCGAGCAGGGTCATGTTGTGGCGCCGGGCGTGCGCGCTGTTCCCCGGCTTCATCCGGCCCGTCGAGATGAACTTGTAGATGTATTCGAAGCGCTCGTCGTCACCGGAGTAGGCGACCACGCGGCCGTCCTTGGCGACGCGGATGTTGGCCGTCTCGTGCTTGAAGCGGCCCAGATGTGTGTGCTTGACCGGGGTGCTGTCCGGGTCGTGCGGATCCAGCTCGATCACCCAGCCGAAGCGGTGTGCCTCGTTCGGCTCCCTCGCGATGTCCCAGCGCGCGTCGAAGCGCTCCCACTTGCGGGTGGTCGCGGTGCCCCGGATGCCATAGCGCGCGTAGCGCTTGCGCTTCACCGGATCGGCCACGGTGTCCGCGTTCCCGAAGTACTGGTTGATGTTCTCCTCGCCGGACAGGATCGTGCCCCACGGCGTGACGCCGCCCGCGCAGTTGTTCATCGTGCCCAGCACCACCGTGCCGGTGGGATCGGCGGCGGTCTTCAGCAGGTCGCTGCCCGCGGCCGGACCCGTGACCTTGAACGGCGTGTGCAGCGTGATCCGCCGGTTGTAGCGGGACATCTTCGGCCGCAGGTGCCCGGTGTCGCGTCCGCGCGACACCTGGACGACGGTCAGCCCGTGGGCCGCCCACGCGATCTTGACCTGTTCCTCGGTCGGGTTGTTCCGGTCGTAACCGCGGAACATGAACTCTTCCGACGTGTACTCGTGGTTCGTGACCAGGAGCGCGGAGAGGCCCCAGTGGTCGAGCGGCAGCAGCGCGGCGAAGTCGCAGTTGTAGCCGAACTGCTTCGCCTGTGCCTCGGCGGTCTGGTGGTCGAAGTCGAACTCCGGCGCGCCGGGCAGCACCGCGTCACCCCAGCGGATCACGATGCCCTGCTCGTAGCCCTCGGGCACCACGACGGCGTCGAGCGTGTTCGGCTGGACCCGCTCGTAGTCCGTGCCGGGTGGCGGTTTCGGCCGTCCCTCGGGGGCGGCGGACGCGGGCGCGGCGAGCGCGAGCGGGGTGCCGGCGGCCAGCGCGACGACGGCGGTCGCCTTCAACGCGCCACGGCGGCTCACCGCGCCGAGCACGTCGGCGAAGGTGGGGTTGTCCGACGTGTTCGGCGCGTCGTGGAAGCACGCGTCGCCACAGCGGTAGGTACAGGTCACTGATGCCCGGCTCGGTGAGTGGCCGGCCAGCAACGGAAGGAATTTCACGCGGACCTCGCATCTGCAGTTCGGGAGGTCGACGCTAAGGCACCGGACCGACGAGAGGAAACCCCTCGTTGGTCCGGTGTTCACCCTTTGTTCCGCTTACATCTCCTCGCCCACGAGGACGGCCTCGGCCGGAATCGTGTGCGGATCGGCGGACTTCTCGCGGATCGTCAGCAGGGCGCCGGCCAGCACGCACAGGATCGCGGCGATCACGAACGGCGCCTGCTTGGCACCGAACCACTCGGCCAGGTGACCGACGACGGTCGCCGCGACCGCGCCGCCGAGCCAGCGGCAGAAGTTGTACCCGGCGCTCGCGACCGGACGCGGGGCGCCGCTGATCGACATCGCCGTACCGGTGAAGAGCGTGTTGAGCAGGCCGGACACCAGACCGGACAGGATGATGCCGACCACCAGGACGGGCTTGCTCGGGATCGCCATGATCAGCAGCAGGACGGCGTAACCGAAGACGGCGACCACGGTCGCGTGCCGCTCGCCGAGCTTCGCGGCCAGCTTCGGCGCCAGCACCACGCCCGCGACGGCGACCGAAAGGCCCCAGCCGCAGAAGATGAGGCCGACGGCGACGGCGCTCCACTCCAGCACGAACGGCGACCACGCCAGCACGACGAAGAACGCGGCGGTGTAGAGGGCGGACCCGATCGACGTACGCAGCAATCCACCGTGCTTGAGCGCGCGGAACGGGTCGAGCAGGCGGATCTTCGGCCGCTTCTCCTTCGCGTCGCCGGTCAGGAAGATCGAGCAGAGCACGAGACCGCACAGCATCAGCAGCGAAGTGCCGAAGAACGGGCCGCGCCACGAGATGCTGCCGAGCAGGGCGCCCAGCAGCGGGCCGACCGCCAGGCCGACGCCGAGCGCGGCCTCGTACAGCAGGATCGCGCCGGCCTGGCCGCCGGTCGCGGCGCCGACGATGACCGAAAGCGCGGTCGCGATGAAGAAGGCGTTGCCGAGCCCCCAGACCGCACGCAACCCGATGAGCTGCTCGATCGACCCGGACGCGGCG
Source organism: Amycolatopsis sp. PSD-21 (assembly GCF_055561455.1). Taxonomy (NCBI): domain Bacteria; kingdom Bacillati; phylum Actinomycetota; class Actinomycetes; order Pseudonocardiales; family Pseudonocardiaceae; genus Amycolatopsis; species Amycolatopsis sp. PSD-21. Next base: position 9,334,374 of record NZ_CM145712.1, read on the forward strand.
CACAGCGCGGTGGCGACGACGACCAGCGTCAGCCCGACGACCACGGTCCGCTTGGCCCCGAACCGGGCACTCATCGCGCCGGTCACCAGCATGGCGACCGCCTGGACGCCGAGGTAGCTGGAGAACAGCAGGGTCACTTCCGACGGCGTCGCTTTCAGGCCTTCCGCGATCGACAGCAGGATCGGGTCGACGAGCCCGATACCCATGAACGCGATGACCGCGGCGAACGCGGTGATCCATACCTGTTTGGGCTGCCCCTTGACGGCGTCCAACAGGCTCGAGTGGTGCTCAGCGCTCATCGCGGATCAGTTCCTCCTTCTTGTCTTCGTGCAGCAATCGGGTGAAGGCGGGGAGCGCGGCTTCGATCGCGATGCGGTCGGTCTCGTCGAGTTCGAGGAGGCGTTCGCGGAGGAACTCCTCCCGCGCGACGATCAGCCGGCGATGGAAGCGCTGCCCCACCTCGGTGACTTCGACGAGCACCGCCCGGCCGTCGGCGGGATCGCGGCGGCGGCTGACCAGGCCCAGCCGTTCGAGACGGCGGACGACGTCGGTCATCGTCGGCATCCGGACCCGTTCCAGGTCGGCGAGCGTGCTCATCCGGCGTGGACCGCCGTTGAGCAGCTCCGACAGCACCGAACCCTGCGTGAGGGTGAGCTGCACCTGCGGCGTCTCCCGGCGGACGAGGTAGTACAGCCGGAACACCAGCGGGCGGAGCCGGTGGGCGAGGTCGGCGACTTTCGTGGTCACTTAGCCATGCTAACTAAAATTACTGAGCATGGCTAAGTAATCTGCCGCACAGGTTTCCAGCGCCTAGGGTTGGGGGTGTGGAAGCGGTGATCTTCGATCTCGACGGTGTCCTGGTGGATTCGGAAAAGATGTGGGACGAGGTCCGCCGGGCGGTCGTCCACGAGTTCCACGGCACCTGGCGGGAGGAATCGACCAGGGCGATGCAGGGGATGAGCACCCCGGAATGGGCCGCCTACCTGGCGCACGACCTCGGCGTCCAGCTGCGGCCCGAGGACGTCGCGCAGGTGGTGATCGACCGGATGGCGCGGCGGTACGCGGAGAAACCGCCGATCATCCCGGGCGCGCCGGGGGTCGTGCGCGAGGTCGCGAAGCACTGGCCGGTGGCGATCGCGAGCTCGTCGCCGCCGCTGCTGATCAAGGCGTTCCTCGACATCACGCGGCTGCCGGTGCCGACGGCGGTTTCGTCGGAGCAGGTCGGCGCCGGAAAGCCGGCGCCCGATGTGTACCTGAAGGCGGCGGAGCTGCTGGGCGCGGAGCCGAAGAACTGCGCGGCCGTGGAGGACACCACCAACGGGCTGCGCGCGGCGCTGGCCGCGGGGATGACGGTGTACGCGGTGCCGAATCCGCATTTCCCGCCGGATCCGGCGGTGCTGGCGGAGACGACGGTGGTGCCGGTGATCACGGATCTGCCGGCGGCGCTGCTGGAGGGCTGATTCCGGGCCGACGGGGTGTTGCGAAAGCCACTTTCGCAACCTTCAACGTCGCGAAAGTGGCTTTCGCAACGCTCCCGCTCGGGACCGGACCAGGTTCAGCCTCTCGCGGGCGCCCGGATGCCATGAAAGGTCCTTTCCTTGCGAATTTCGCAAGGAAAGGACCTTTCAGCCCGCGTCCGGGGAGGGTCACGCCTCGCCGGCGATGAACTTCTCGACCTCGTCGCGCGCGGTGGCGTCGTCGTACTGCTCCGGCGGCGACTTCATGAAGTACGAGGAAGCCGACAGGATCGGGCCGCCGATACCGCGGTCCTTCGCGATCTTCGCGGCGCGCACGGCGTCGATGATGATGCCCGCCGAGTTCGGCGAGTCCCACACCTCGAGCTTGTACTCCAGGTTCAGCGGCACGTCGCCGAAGGCGCGGCCTTCGAGCCGGACGTAGGCCCACTTGCGGTCGTCGAGCCACTGCACGTAGTCGGACGGCCCGATGTGGACGTTGCCCTTGCCGAGCTCGCGGTCGACCTGCGAAGTGACCGACTGGGTCTTCGAGATCTTCTTCGACTCGAGCCGCTCCAGCTCCTTCATGTTCAGGAAGTCCATGTTCCCGCCCACGTTGAGCTGCATCGTCCGGTCGAGCTGGACGCCGCGGTCCTCGAACAGCTTCGCCAGCACGCGGTGCGTGATGGTGGCGCCGACCTGGGACTTGATGTCGTCACCGACGATCGGGACGCCCGCCGCGCGGAACTTCTCCGCCCACTCGGGGTCGGAGGCGATGAACACCGGCAGCGCGTTGACGAACGCCACACCGGCGTCGATGCAGGCCTGCGCGTAGAACTTGTCGGCCTCTTCGGAGCCCACCGGCAGGTAGGAGACGAGCACGTCGACCTCGGCCTCGCGCAGCGCGGCGACGACGTCGACCGGGGCCTCGTCGGACTCCTCGATGGTCTCGCGGTAGAAGCGGCCGAGCCCGTCGTAGGTGTGCCCGCGCTGCACGGTGACACCCAGCGGCGGCACGTCGGCGATCTTGATCGTGTTGTTCTCCGAGGCGAAGATCGCCTCGGACAGGTCACGGCTGACCTTCTTGGCGTCCACGTCGAACGCGGCGACGAACTCGATGTCGCGGACGTGGTACTCGCCGAACACGACGTGCATCAAACCGGGCACGCGAGTGCCGGCATCTGCGTCGCGGTAGTACTGAACGCCCTGGACCAGCGAGGCCGCACAGTTGCCGACGCCCACGATGGCCACCCGAACGCGGCGGTTCTCGCCCATGCCGGTTTCTCCTTCATTAGTCCAACAGTTGTAGGTAATGCGCAGCGCGCTCGGAGAGCGCCTCAGGTCTCCGGCCCGCGCTGCTCGGCCTGTTCGTGCGCGATCAGCTCGTTGAGCCAGCGCACCTCCCGCTCACTGGACTCCAGCCCGAGCCGGTGCAGCTCACGGGTGTAGCGGTCGATCTTCTCCTCGGCCCGCGCCATTGCCGTCCGAAGTCCTTCACGGCGTTCCTCGACCCGACGACGGCGGCCTTCCAGGATTCGCATCCTGACGTCGGCCGGTGTCCTCGAAAAGAACGCCAGGTGGACGCCGAAGCCTTCGTCGTCCCACGTCTGCGGCCCGGCGTCGCCGAGCAGTTCGGCGAACCGTTCCTTGCCCTCGGCGGTGAGCTTGTACACCCGCTTGCCCCGGCGCGCCCACGCCCGGTCTTCCACCTCTTCGAGCTCCTCGACGAGGTAGCCGGCGCGAAGCAGCCGACGCAGGGTCGGGTACAGCGAGCCGTACGAGAACGTCCGGAACATCCCGAGCGTCTCATGCAAACGTTTGCGCAGCACGTAGCCGTGCATGGGGGTCTCGTGCAGCAGGCCCAAGATCGCGAGCTCGAGCACACCGCACCCCCTTCCGGGAACAAACCGCGACCGGTCGCGTTGGCCACCGTGACCGGCTCGGTCAACCTACCGGCCCACTATATCGCGCCGATACATCGGAGTGGTGTAGCTAACCCCGATCGAGTACCCGGAAAACGGGCGAAATTCACCGGACAGTTATCGAATCGTCGGCGTGTCCGACCGCATACGCACCGTCCCGCCGCCAACGGGACGTGGACCACACAGGAAGAGCCCGTACTCTGTTGGCGTGCGAAACCAGCGGCAGGTCGTGGACTACGCCTTACAGCGGCGCGCGCTGCTCAAGGGCGTCCACTCCGGACGGGTCGGCACATACGACGTCTGCGACGCGGGCCCGTACCTCCTCCGTGCCGCGAAATTCCACGGCCGACCAGGCGATCTGGACTGCCCGGTCTGCCATCGGGAGGAACTGACCCTGGTGTCGTGGGTGTACGGCGACGAGCTCAAGCACGCCGCCGGATCGGCCAAGACGCCGGAAGAACTGGTACGGATGGACGGGCATTTCGCGGAGTTCACCGTCTACGAGGTCGAGGTCTGCCGGAGCTGCCACTGGAACCACCTGGTGCGGTCCTACGTCCTCGGAACAGGAGATCCGGGAACCACCCGGCCACGGACCCGGTCGCAGAGGACAGCGGGTCAGTGACAGGTATCGAAAACGCAGTTGAGCACAGAGCGGCGTGCCCCGAAGCGCCGGTCTGGGAGGCCCATTCGTGAACGACGACCGCAATCGCTCCTGGCCTGGCCAGGAGCCTGATGCACCTCGCCGTGCCCAATGGCCTGGCGAAGACGACGAACCCGGCTGGCCGAGCGAAGAACCGCCGCGCCGCCCCCAGCGCCGGACTCCCCCGAACGGCATCCCCCGCTCGGCGAACCCGCGTCCCGCCGGCCCCCGCGCTTCCGACCCGCAGTGGCCGGCCGGCGACGCCGGTGGCCCCGAGTGGCCCTCCGACAACGAACCGCGCCGTCCCGCGCCGCCGCGCCGCCCCAACGGCATGCCCCCGCGCAGGCAGGGACCCCCGCCGCCGCCCGGTGGCCGTCCCGCCGGGCACCGTCCGCCGCCGCCTCCGCCCGGCGACCGCCGTCCTCCCGCCCCGGCCGACCAGGCGACCGCGATGGTCCGGCCGGTCGAGCCGGAACCGTACGAGCGCGAGCCGGAACTCATCACGCACCACGCGCACAACGGCACCGAAGACCCGTACGGCTACGACCCGTACGACGACCGCTATGACGATCGTCACCCGAGCGCCGCGTTCGGCGCGGAGGGCGAGGATCCGTACGAAGACGAGCCCGCCGAAGACGACGAGGACGGCAAGAAGAAGGTCCTCACGCCGAAGCAGCGCAAGAAGCGGCGCTGGCGGATCGTCCGCCGGGTCCTCTACGCGATGTTCGGCCTGTTCGTCGTGGTGCCCGCGATCGCGTTCGTCATCACCTACTTCCTGGTGGACGTCCCGTCGCAGGAAAGCGTCGCGAGCCTGCAGAGCCAGCCGATCACGCTGATGTACGCCGACGGCAGCCCGATGGGCAAGATCGCGCCCGCCAGCGGCGGAAGCCGGTACCTGCTCAAGCCCGGGGAAGTCCCCGAAGTGGTCAAGAAGGCCGTGTACGCGGCGGAAGACTCGTCGTTCGAGACCAACTCCGGTTTCGACGTCGGCGGCATCCTGCGCGCGGTCTACAACAACGTCACCGGCGGCCAGGGCGGCGGCTCGACGATCTCCCAGCAGTACATCAAGAAGGCGACGGCCAACGAGGCGCCGACGCTCACCCGTAAATGGACCGAGCTGGCCAAATCCTTCAAGATGAACAACCAGATGTCCAAAGAGGAGATCATCACCGCCTACCTCAACACCATCTACTTCGGCCGCGGCGCCAACGGAATCGAAGCGGCCGCGCAGGCCTACTTCAAGAAGCCGGCCAAGGAGCTCGGCGCGTCAGAGGCCGCGCTGCTCGCCGGGTTGATCCAGGGTCCGAGCCGGTCCGAGAACGAGCCGTACGCGCAGCGACGCTGGAACTTCGTGATGGACCAGATGGTGTCGAACAAGTGGCTCGACCCGGGTGAGCGCGCCGCCGCGCAGTTCCCGAAGCCGATCCCGAAGGCGCAGGCGAAGGCCGACGACGCCGGGACGCTGAGCCTGCACATCCGCAACCGCGTGATCGACGAGCTCGAAGCCCGCGGTTACGACCAGGACCGGCTCCACCAGGGCGGCTACAAGATCACCACGACGATCGATCCCAAGGCGCAGAAGATGGCCGAGGAATCCGTCGCCGAGGGGATGAAGGGCCAGACGGACGAGAACATCCTGAACGCGCTGGTCGCGATCGACCCCAAGACCGGCGGCGTCGTCGCCTACTGGGGCGGCCCGGACTGGACCAAGAACGCGCAGGGCCAGGACGTCCAGGCCATCGACTGGGCGAACGTGCCGCACAACCCCGGTTCGGCGTTCAAGGCCTTCGACCTGACCGCGTTCCTGAAGATGGGCCGCGGTCTCGGCGAGACCTTCGACGGCTCCAACAACCGGAAGTTCGACGGCCGCACGATCCGGAACGCGGGCGAGAGCTCCAACTGCGGCACGCAGTGCACGGTCGCCGAGGCGATGAAGGTCTCCGCGAACACCGTGTTCTACGACATGGTCCGCAACGAGACGAAGGTCGACCCGGTAGCGAAGGCCGCGAAGGAAGCCGGCGTGATGGTGGAGGCCGAAGGCGGTAAGGCGAAGCTGAGCCCCGACATCAACATCGCGCTCGGCGGTGGTGGCACGGTCACCACCGCGGAGGACATGGCGGCCGGTTTCGCCACCTTCGCCGGCGAAGGCGTCCGGCAGAAGCAGCACTTCGTCGCCAAGCTGACCAACTCCCAGGACGAGGTCGAGTTCGACGAGACGGCTCCCAAGGGAACCCCGGCCTTCAGCGACGACGCCGACAAGAGCAAGCAGATCGCGGGCAACGTCACCGACGCGCTCGAAGAGGTCATCCCGTACTCGAAGCTCAAGTGCCCGAAGAACCACGAGTGCGCGGGCAAGACCGGGACGCAGCAGTACGACTTCAAGGACAGCGACCCGCCGAGCTATCGCGACCGCAACGCGCAGACCTGGATGGTGGGCTACACGCCGAGCATCTCGACGTCGGTGTGGGTCGGCGGCGACGGCAACAAGCCGCTGCACGACAAGAACAACAAGCCGATCTACGGCCGGACCATCGCCGGTCCGATCTGGGAAGACTTCATGTCCCGGTACATGACCGGCAAGCCGTCGGAGAAGTTCGACAGCGTCAAGCCGATCGGCAAGGACGCGCGTTCCGTGCCGACGACGACCGCCCAGAAGCCGCCGGAGACGTCGACGCCGCCCGAGACGCCGTCGACCACCCCGACGCCGACGACACCCACGACGCCGACCGAGACGACCGAAACGGGTGGCTGGCCGACGAAGCCGACCAAACCCACGAAGCCGACGAGGCCGGGGCCCGGGACCACGGATCCGTTGTTCCCGAACGCCGAAGATCCGTGACGATCGGGCTGAGCACCTGACGAAGGGTGTGCCGGGCGAGTGCCCGGCACACCTTTTTTTCGTGGCATCGGTGAACCTGAACCGATCCGATACGTCTTAACTAGAAGGAGACCTGCGACCGCAGGACCGCGCTCACCACGGAAGGTTCGGAGGACGTCCCAGTGAACGACGATCCCCACGGCGGATGGCCAGGTCAGGACCCTGACCCCGCACGTCGTCCGCAACGCCCGGCCGGACCGCCCCGCCGCCCCGCCGGGCCGCCCCCTGGACACGGGCAGCGGCAGGGTCCCCCGGGACAGGCGCCGTGGCAACGCCAGGGGCCCTCCCAGCAGCAGCCGCCACCGCGCCGCCCGCAGCGGCCACCGGTCGCGCCGCAGCACGAGCCGGACCTCATCACGCATCACGAGCACAACGGCACCACCGACCGCGGCTACGACGAGCCGTACGACGATGAGCCGTACGGCCCGGAGACCGACGAGAACGGCAAGCCGGTCCTCACCCCCGCGCAGCGCAAGAAGCGCCGGTGGAGACGGATCCGGCGAGTGCTGCTCGCGCTGTTCTGCCTCTTCGTCGTCATCCCGGCGATCGCGTTCGTGATCACCTACTTCGCCGTCGACGTGCCGTCGCCGCAGTCCGTCGCGGCCACCCAGGGCCAGGCGGTGACGTACTACTACGCCGACAACACCGAGATGGGCAAGGACGTCCCCAAGGGCGGCAACCGGCAGATCCTGACGCCGGAGCAGATCCCGGACATCGTCAAGAAGGCCGTGATCGCCACCGAGGACGCCTCCTTCGAGACGAACTCCGGCTTCGACATCGGCGGCATCCTGCGCGCGGTCTACAACCAGGTGACCGCGGGCAAGGGCGGTGGCTCGACCATCTCCCAGCAGTACATCAAGGTCGCCAGCGGGGACGACGAATCGTCGCTCGCCCGTAAATGGACCGAGCTCGCCAAGTCCTTCAAGATGAACCAGACGTACGAGAAGAAGGACATCATCTCGGCGTACCTGAACATCATCTACTTCGGGCGTGGCGCGTACGGGATCGAGTCGGCCGCGCAGGCGTTCTTCGGCAAGCCCGCCGGTGACCTGAACGCTTCGGAGGCGGCGCTCCTCGCGGGCCTCATCCAGCAGCCGGGCCGCTCGGAGAACCCGAAGGTCGCGAACGATCGCTGGAACGTCGCGCTGAACCGGATGGTGCAGAACGGTTTCCTCTCCGCCGCTGATCGCGCGAACCTGCAGTTCCCGACGCCGATCCCGCAGGAGGACAAGCAGCAGGCCGGGGTGGTCAACCCGTTCATCCGCGACAAGGTCATGGACGAGCTCGCGGCGAACGGCATCACCGCCGACGTCTACTACCGCGGCGGCTACAAGGTCTATACGACCATCGACCCGAAGGCGCAGGCCGCGGCCGAGCAGGCGGTGGCCGACGGGATGAAGGGCCAGACCGACGAGAACCTGCTCAACGCGCTCGTCGCCATCGACCCGAAGACCGGCGGCGTGAAGGCGTACTACGGTGGCCCGTCCATCGTGAAGGGGCCCGACGGCAAGGACCAGAAGGGCCGTGACTGGGCGAACACCCCGCAGAACCCCGGATCGTCGATGAAGCCGTTCGACCTCACCGCGTACATGCAGCTGGGCAAGGGCGGCATCAACTCGACGTTCGACGGCTCCAACAACCGGCAGTTCGGGAAGCAGACGATCCGGAACGCCGGTCCCGGTAGCTCGTGTTCGGCGCAGTGCACGGTGTCCGAAGCGATGCAGCGCTCCGCGAACACGGTGTTCTACGACATGGTCGTGAACGTGACCAAGCCCGGGCCGGTGGCACAGGCCGCCAAGGACGCCGGGATCAAACCCGCCCCCGAGGGCGTGTCCGAGCTGTACGCCGACAACAACATCGCGCTCGGCGGTGGCAAGACGGCCGTCAGCCCGGAGGACATGGCCGCCGCGTACGCGACCTTTGCGGGCGAAGGCCAGCGGCGGGACAAGCACTTCATCGTCAAGGTGACCAACTCGCAGGATGAGGCCGCGTACTCGGCTCCGGAAGAGGCGAAGCCGGCGTTCTCCGACGACGCGGACAAGAGCAAGCAGATCGCCGGGAACGTCACCGAGTCGCTCAAGGGTGTCATCCCGTTCTCGAAGCTCAAGTGCCCCAACAATCACGAGTGCGCGGGCAAGACGGGAACGCAGCAGCACACCTACCGTCCGGGTGAACCCGCGTCGGCGAAGGACGCCAACTCGCAGACCTGGATGGTCGGCTACACGCCGTCGATCTCGGCCGCGGTCTGGGTCGGCGGCGACGGTGACAAGGCGCTGAAGGGCAAGAACGGCAAGTCGATCTTCGGTTCGACGATCGCCGGGCCGATCTGGCAGAAGTTCCTTTCCCTGTACCTGAACGGGAAACCGGGGGAGCGCTTCGAGAAGGTCAAGATCATCGGCGGGGACGACAGCAACACCGTCCCGTCGACGCAGACCCCGCCGGACGAGGACGAAGGCTCGACCGAGACCGGCACGCCGTCGACCGGCCCGTCCACCGGGTCCTCTTCCTCGCGGAACCAGGAAGAGGAGACCTCCAGTTCGCGGAACCCGCCTTCGTCGAGCGAGAACAACGGCGGTGAAGAAGAAAGCGGCGGCAACGGGCCCGGCCGTGGAGGCGGCAGAGGCGACAACGAATAGCTAGAGGGTGACGACGCGCCGTTCGGCACCCGAAAGGTGTGCGGCTTCGATGACCCGGAGCGCCTCGACGGCGGAGGCGGGATCGACCGGGAAGCCGCCCTTGCCGAGCAGCGCGTCGCGCACCCGCGCGTAGAAGTCCTCGTACCGGCCGACCTCGGTGGGCACGGTTTCGATGTCGTCGTTCACACCGAGCACGCCCGCGTCCGACGGCGGCTCGACGCCCCAGCCGGGGTCGCCGGGCCGCAGTCCGTCCTTGATCTGCGGCTCCTGGACGTCGAGGCCGTACTTCGTGAAGGTCGCCTTGTCGCCGAGCACGCGGAAGCGCGGGTTCCGGGTGCCCGCGAGCGCGGACGCCCACAGATGCGAGCGCACCCCGTTGGTGTGCTGGAGGGCGACGAAGGCGTCGTCGTCGACGGACACCCCGGCGCGGCGCCTGTCGACCTCCGCGTAGACCTCGGAGACCGGGCCGAACAGCTGCAGCGCCTGGTCGACGATATGCGCGCCGAGGTCGTAGAGGAGGCCGCCCGCCTCGGCGGGGTCGCCGAACTCGCGCCAGTTGTCCCGCGGCTTCGGCACCCAGCGGTCGTAGCGTGACTCGAAGCGGAAGACGTCGCCGAGACGGCCGGACTCGAGGACCTTCCGGACGGTGAGGAAGTCCGAGTCGAACCGGCGGTTCTGGAACACCGTCAGTCCGACCCCCTTGGCCTTCGCCGCTTCGACGACCTTCGCCGCTTCGGCCGCTGTCGGCGCGAAGGGCTTGTCGACGACGACAGGCAAGCCTGCCTCGATGGCCCGAAGCGCGAGCGGAACGTGCGTGCGGTTCGGCGTGCTGACGACGACCAAGTCCAGCTCGCCGGCCTTCGCGAACAACGCGTCCGCGTCGGGCAGCACGTCGGCGGCCGGATAGTCGGCGCTCGCCTGCCCGACCCGGTCCGGATTCGAGGTGACGATGGCGGCCGGGGTCAGCCCCGGTGTCGCGTCGACCAGCGGCGCGTGGAAGACGCGTCCGCCGGTGCCGTATCCGAAGATCCCCACTCGCAAGTCAGCCATGACCCCATTAAACAACAGTGTTGCGTAATCGGCCAGTCATGGCAGGATGCGCGCTATGCCGGACACCGGGGTCAATCTGCGCGGCCTGCGCCAGCACAATCGGACACTGCTGCTCACGCATATCCTGCGCGCGGGCGGCCTCAGCCGCGTCGAACTCGCCGAACGCACCCGGCTCACCCAGCAGGCCGTCTCGAAGATCGTCCCCGAACTGCTCGAAGCGGGTCTGCTGGACGAAGAACGCCAGGCCGCGTCCGGCGTCGGCAAACCGCGCACCCTGCTGCGCGTCCGCGCGAACGCCCGGCACGCGCTCGGCGCCCAGCTCGACCGGGACTCGTTCCGCGTGCTCATGACCGACCTGACCGGGAAGATCATCGCGTCCCGCGGCGGGCCGCTGACTCCCGGATTCACCCCCGACCAGGCCGTTTCCGCCCTCGGTGAAGCGACCGAAGCGCTACTCGGCGGCGTCGAACGCGAAGGCGTTCTCGGCCTCGGCGTCGGCTCCGTCGGCCCTCTCGACCACCGCGAAGGCGTCGTCCGGGACGCCACGAACATGCCGGGCTGGCACCACGTCCCCCTGCGCGACCTGCTCGCGAAACGCACCGGGTTGCCCGTACGGCTCGACAAGAACACCAACGCCGCCGCCTTCGCCCAGCACTGGCCGGAGGGCGCCGAGGCCGCGACCGCCGTCGTGCTCGTCGGCACCGGGATCGGCGTCGGCCTGCTGATCGACGGCAGGCTGTACCGCGGGCCGCGGACCAACGCCGGCGAATTCGGGCACACCACGCTCGCCTTCGACGGACCGCGCTGCGCGTGCGGCCGCCGCGGCTGCGTCGAGGTGCTGCACAACGCGGCGGCGACCACGGAAGAGGCGGCGGGCCTGCTCGGGATCGGCCTCGCCGACCTCGTCCAGGTCCTCGACCTCGAACGGGTCGTGCTGACCGGGCGCTCGGTCCGCGCGGAGCCCGAGGTCTACCGCGACACCGTCGCGGCGCGGCTGCGGGAGCTGCTGCCTTTGCCGCACTGGCAACGGATCCAGGTCGATCTCGACGAGATGGGCGACGACGTCGTCGCGTTCGGCGCGGCAGCGGAGGTGCTGGCCGGGTTCTACGACAGCGGCGACATCACCGGGCAGTCACCCGGGTAGGCGCTAACATCCGCCACGTGTCCGACCAGACGACCCAGCCCGAGGCTCCGCTCTCCCTCACCCCCGGCGAGCGGGTCATCCCGAGCTGGAACGAACCGCTCGTGGCCGCGGCCACCCGCCCGATCGGCGGACCGCTCGGCGAGCACGCGGCCGTGGGGCGGCATTGGTTCTGGTCCCCGCAGCGGGTGGGGCTGTTGCTGGCCTGCCTCGCGCTGGTGCTCTCGTGGTTCGGCAAGGCGTCGTGCATCCAGGAGTACACCGACGACTCCGGGACCCATCAGCTCGATTGGCGGGCGGGCCGCCCCTTCGTCGCGATGTGCTACTCGGACATCATCCCGCTCTACAGTTCCGAGCGCCTGAACGATCCGGACACCTTCCCGTACGTGACTTCGTGGACCGAAGACGCGGGAACGGCGAAGGAGACCACGCGGTACATGGAGTACCCGGTCGCGACCGGGCTGTTCCAGTGGATCAACGCGAAGATCACCGAAGCGTGGCTTTCGGTCGCGGAATCGGGCTGGCTGCCCGGCGCGCTCCCGGTGGCCGTGTACTTCAACATCTCGGCGCTCTGGCTCGCGCTGGCCTGGCTCGTCACGGTGTGGGCGACCGGCCGATCGCTGAAACGCCGCCCGTGGGACGCCGCACTGGTCGCGATCTCGCCGCTGGCGATGGTGCACGTCTTCACCAACTTCGACGCCATCGCGACCGCGTTCACCGCGACCGCGCTGCTCGCGTGGGCCCGGCGCCGCCCGGAGGTCGCGGGTTTCCTGCTCGGCCTCGGCGCGGCGGCGAAGCTGTATCCGCTGCTGTTGCTCATCCCGTTGTTCTTCCTGTGCCTGCGCGCGGGCAAGGTCAAACAGTGGGCGCTCACCACCGGGCTCGCCGCGGCGACACTCGTGGTGGTCAACGTCCCGTTCGCGCTCGCCGCGCCGACCGGCTGGTGGGAGTTCTTCCGGCTCAACACGGCGCGCCCGATGGATCCCGACTCGCTCTACAACGTGATCTCCCACCTGTCCGGCTGGGCCGGTTTCGACGGGAAACTCGCGACGGGCCAGACACCGGTCGTGCTCAACGCCGTCGTCGCGGTGCTGTTCCTCGCCGCCTGCGCCGGCATCGGGTACGTCGCGATGAAGGCGCCGCGCCGTCCGCGGCTCGGCCAGCTGGCCTTCCTCGTGGTGGCCGCGTTCCTGCTGACCAACAAGGTGTGGAGCCCGCAGTATTCGCTGTGGCTGGTGCCGCTGGCGGTGCTCGCGATCCCGCGCTGGCGGCTGCTGCTCGGCTGGATGATCCTCGACGCGCTGGTCTGGGCGCCGCGGATGATGTACTACCTCGGCGTCGACAACAAGGGCCTGCCCGAAGACTGGTTCCTCGGCACCGTCGTCGTCCGCGACCTCGCGGTGGTCGGCCTCTGCGCGCTGGTGATCCGGGAGATCCACCAGCCGCGCAGAGACCTCGTCCGCGCCGCCGGGGACGACGATCCGATCGGCGGTTTCCTCGACGGCGCCCCCGACGCGCGCACCGTCAAACGCGCCTCAGCACCTCAGGTCCAGGACGTTCCAGCCTGACGTGCTTGCCGAAGTCCTCGGCCCCGAAGTCGTCGATACTCACGATGACGGCTTCGGGCGACGTCTCGACCAGACGGCAGCTGACCCAGTCGTCCCCCTGCTTGACCGACCAGCGCTCGGCGAGGATGGCCAGCCCCTCGGCCTCCAGCAACGCGACGGAGTCGTCGAAGGCGGCCGGCCCGCCGAGCGGGTAGCCGAAGACGGTCAGTGCCTGCCAACGGGTTTCCGGCGCGGGGACGACGTAGCCGACGTGCTCGCCGTCCTCCGCCCGGTACACGGTCCGATTCTTCATGCGGCACAGGTTGGACCCTCCCGTGGCGTGAGGGTCAAGCCGATTCAGCGCACTACATAACCGCCCGTGCTCGTTTCGAAGAACGGGATCGGCCCGGTGCAGGGCAGCACGTCCTGTTCGAACCCGCCGTACGCCCAGCTCCAGCCGATCCGGTCGTGGCCGCGCGGCACGTCCCGCACCGAGAAACCGACGCGGCGGCCGACCAGGTTCACCGGGAAGCCGGGGATGTCGGCGCGTTCGATCACGCCGGTCAACACGGCGAGGTCGCCATCACGCGAGACGCAGTCGATCTTGCCGTCGAAATCGGCGAACGGTTTTCCGTCCTTGGTCAGATGATTCACGTGGAACCGGCCCGACGACTTCCCGGGTTCCCCGAACGCGGCGAAATCGAAGCGGACCGGGTCGCCCTCGAAACCGGGGAACGTCAGCGGTCCGCCCGCCGATCCGAGCACGACCGAGCCGGCCGAACCCGTCGACGGAGCCGCCGTCGCCTGCGTCGCCCCCAGCGTTCCCGCCGCGGCGGCGAGCACGGCGACCGCGGCGATCTTCGACCTGATGTTCATGGCTTCCCCTCCAGCACCGGGTGTTTCCCGGTCGAGGTCGAGCCTTTCGCGATCGGCGCGCCCGGCCCTCCCGCCGGAGAGGGAACGATCTCCCTCCCGAGTAGCACCGGGTTGAGCGGGGGCACTGAGGCTGCCGGCGTCGGCCAACGCGTGGGTCCGGGTGGTCGTGAGTGGCGATTCGGGTTAGAACCCGAATCGCCACTCACGACCAACGCGACATCAGGCGGAGGCGACGCGTTCCCGGACGTAGGCGATGTCCGCGGCCTGCCCGTCGGCCGGGGTCTCGACGACCACCGGAGCGCCGGCCTCGGCCGCGACCGCGACGAGCACCTCGGGATCGATCGTGCCGTCACCGCCGACGACGTTGGCGTGCCGGTCACGGGTGGAACCGAACTCGTCGCGCGAATTGTTGAGGTGCACCAGATCGATCCGGCCGGTGATGGCCTTGACCTTCTTGACCGCCTCGGTCAGGTCCCAGCCCGCCGCGTACGCGTGGCAGGTGTCGAAACAGAAACCCGCGCCGAATTCGCCGACCTTGTCCCAGAGCCGGGCGATCGTGTCGAGGTCACGGGTCATCGCGTTGTCGCCGCCCGCGGTGTTCTCGATCAGGATCGGCACGGCGAAACCGCCCTTTTCCTGTTCACGCTCGAAAAGCTTGCGCCAGTTGACGAGACCTTCTTCGACGTCCTCGCCCGCACCGACGTGCCCGCCGTGCACGACGAGCCCTTTCGCGCCGATCGCGGCGGCGCCGTTCGCGTGCTGGGTGACGTTCTTCCGCGACGGGATGCGGATGCGGTTGTTCATCGACGCCACGTTGATCAGGTACGGCGAATGGATGAACACCTCGACCGGCGATTCCTTGATCGCCTCGCCGTGCGGGTGGGGTTTGGGGGCTTTCCAACCCTGCGGGTCGGAAAGGAAGAACTGAAGGACTTCGGCTTCGCGCTCGGCGACCGCGGCCAGCGGATCGTCGTCGCGGACATGGGCACCGATTTTCATGTTGGAGGAATCTACGCGGAGCGAAGCTCCTCCGTTGAGGGCGGTGGCGGGGATACCCTTGGGCGATTCTCCCCGGCGCGGGCCAGGTCGTCACGCTCGTGGGGTAGCGTGAGCGCGTTCCGTTAAACCGCGTGGGTCCTGAGGGGCGGAGGACGAACTCGATGGGGAAGACTGCCGGGCGGATCACGGCTTGGGGATTCGCGCTTTCGGTCACGGCCGGGCTCGCGTTCCCGATGACCGCGACGGCCGCCGGGGAACCGAATCCGACCCTTTCTGGCGACTGCGCCGCCACGCTACAGAACGGGAAGTCCGCCGACGGACTCGTTCTCGACGCGGGCGCCCCGCTCAATTCGCCCGAGGCGCTGACGGTCGGCCTGGACTCGAAGGCCAAGACCGCCGAAGGACGGAAGCCGCTGCTTTCGCTGCCGGTCGGCGATCTGGTCAAGACCACCGGCCTCACCGACAACGCGGTCGGCGACCTCGCCGCGCAGGGCGTCTGCAAGCCCGCGCAGGGCACGGTGAACGCTCTCGGGAACCTGACGCAGGGCGTCGCGGAGGAACTGCCGCTCCCGCCCGGACCTGGCCCCGGCCCCGGTCCGGGTCCTGACCCCGAGCCGGGTCCAGAACCCAAACCGCCGACGCCAGGCCCGGGTCAGCCCGGCGGCCCGGGCAGCCAACTCCCGGTGCAGACCGGCCCGGGTTCCTCCACCGGCATCGGCGGCGACTCGATCGCCGGCGTGATCAGCAACGCGGCACTGCTCCCCGGCAGCTTCGTCCAGGCGCCGGTGATCACCGAGATCATCCCCGGCGAGGTGCCGCCGCCGACCGTCGACGAAAAGGACGCGGGCAACGCGCAGGCCATCCAGGCGCCGGTCGCCCCCGCCAAGCTGCCGCTGCTGCTCGCGGTGCTGGCGCTGGCCGTCGTCGCCGCGGCCCTGGTCCGCGCTTGGCTGCGGGGTAAGCCCGCCTGATCTTCACCGTCAGTGACGCCCGCTTCCACTCGAATGCCTGACCTCTTCGAGTGAGCGGGCGTTACTCGTCTCCATTAGCGTCGTTATCCGGGTAGGTGACCCCGACGACGGAGGAGTCGAAGGCATGCGCGAACGGACACGGAGGGCGACCGCCCTGGGTGCGTCGGCCTTCATTCTCGCGGGCTCGGCCGCCCTCGCCATGCCCGGCACGGCCGCCGCCGCCGAGACCAAGACCGCGCCCTGCGGGGGATCGGTGACCGCGAATCCCGGTGACAAGATCATCGGGAAGACACTGCTCGGCCTCCCGATCGACCTCGGTACCGTCGGCCCGGTCTCGACTGTTCTCAGCAGTGTGCTGGGCACGGTCTGCAAGGTGACGGTGACCGTGGTGAACACCGTCGTCGCGCCGGTCCCAGTCGTCGGCGCACCCGCCGCGGAGGCGCTGAACGGCGCCGTCAGCGGCACCCACGAAGCCCTGACCGGCGGCGGCGCCAAGCCCGCTCCCGGAACCCAGCCCCAGCCAGGGAAACCCGCTCCCGGCACGCCCGGCAGCGGCGGACCGCAGACGGGCGGGCCGGGCGCGCCCGCGCAGGGCGGCGCCCCCGCACAAGGCGGCATCCCGGCGGCGAACAGCCCGCTGCTGCCCGGCACCTTCACCCCGAACTTCGGCAACCTGCCGTGGGGCATCAGCACGGGCTACGCCCCGATGCGCGACTACAGCTCCATCCCGATGGCGACAGCCGGTCTCTTCAGCCCGTCGCCCGGCCTCCGGTACGGCGGGCAGATCCCGGGCTACACGCCGCAGTTCGGCGTCACGACCGAAAACCAGAACGGCAACCCGGACGTCCAGACCGCGGGACAGGCCGAAGCGCTACCGAGCGTGAGCGACGGATTCACTCAAGACGGGAAGCTGCCGCTGCTGATCGCGGTTTTGGCACTCTCCGGAGTCAGCGCGGGCCTCGTCCGCACCTGGGTGCTCCGCCGAATGGCCGCTACAAGTTAGACCTACCGCCTAGTATCTTTCTGGTCACTCCCTCGTTATCCCCGTTGCAGTGATTCCTCATGCACTGCCACACGCCCCCACCGACCCGGAGGAACGCGCCCGTGCGGAAGACGACCATCTGGCAGACCACCCGCAAGGCGCTCACCGTCACCGCACTCGCGACCATGGTCACCGGTGGCGCGCTCCTGACGGCGGGTACCGCGTCGGCCGCGGGCACCACGCTGGCGAACGCCTGCAGCGGCACCGTCAACGGCGGGATGGGCGACACCGTCGCGATCACCGGCACCTCGGTCAAGGAACTGGTGCGGGCCGGCGCGCGGGAAGCGGGCACGCTGGCCCTCTACGACGTCGCCGCGAACGACATCGCCAAGGTCAACAGGATCGACCTCGGCACGGTGCCGAACGCCGCGGGCGGTTCGATCGACGGCAAGGCGATCGGCACGGCCGTGCGGCAGGCGGTCAAGAACACCAAGTCCTGGGGCCTCGGGCTGAACCCCGAAAAGACGCTGAACTCCATCGAGCACAAGGTCGCAGGCAGCTGCGGCCTGACGACGGTCGCGACCAACTACGTCGCGCCCACCCTGCCGACGCCTGGCACCACGGCCCCGCAGCAGGGCGGCACCGGCGGCGGCACCAACGGCAGCATCCCGCAGAACACGAACCTGCTCCCCGGCGGCAGCAACGGCACCGGATACGCGCCGCCGCGCGACTACGGCAACCTCCCGGTCGCGCAGCCGGGTGTCGCGGTGGCGCCGGGCGTGCGCTACCCGGCCAACAGCCCGCTCCCCGGCGAGGGTGCCCCGCAGTACGGCACCGACGGCCAAGCCGGGCAGGGCGGCCCCGACGTCCGCAACGCGGGCAACGCCGAAGCGCTCGCGACCGACGGCATGCCCGGCGGCGACGTCCAGCTGCCGATGCTGCTCGCGGTGCTCGTGCTCGCCGGCGTGACCGCCGCGCTGGTCCGCACCTGGGTGCTGCGCCGCGTCGCCTGACCGCCAGGTACGCTTACCTGGACAAACCCTCCTGCCACGGACAGTCCGTGGCCGCGAGCCCATAGGAGGTGAGTGGTTGTGTCACGCCATTACGAGGTAATGGTCATCCTGGACCCCACGCTCGACGAGCGTACGGTGGCCCCGACCCTGGACAACTTCCTCAACGTGATCCGCACTTCGGGCGGAAGCGTCGAGAAGGTCGACGTCTGGGGCCGTCGCCGGCTGTCCTACGAGATCAAGAAGCACGCCGAGGGCATCTACGCGCTGCTCGACCTGAACTCGTCTTCGGAAGCGGTCAAGGAGCTGGACCGTCAGCTCTCCCTGCAGGAGACCGTGCTCCGCACCAAGGTCATGCGCCGCGAGATCAAGCGCGCCGCGACCGCCGCCGCCAAGGCCTGAGCCGAAGGACTTTCCCGATGGCTGGAGACACCGTCATCACGGTGATCGGCAACCTCACGTCCGACCCGGAGCTTCGCTTCACCCCTTCCGGTGCGGCGGTCGCGAACTTCACGGTCGCGTCCACCCCGCGCACGCTGGACCGTCAGTCCGGTGAGTGGAAGGACGGCGAGGCCCTGTTCCTGCGCTGCAACATCTGGCGTCAGGCGGCCGAGAACGTCGCCGAGTCGCTGACGCGTGGCGCGCGGGTCGTCGTGCAGGGGCGCCTCAAGCAGCGGTCTTTCGAGACCAAGGAAGGCGAGAAGCGCACCGTCGTCGAGCTCGAGGTCGATGAGATCGGCCCGTCGCTGCGTTACGCCACCGCCAAGGTGAACAAGGTCAGCCGTGGCACCGGTGGCGGTGGCGGCGGCTTCGGTGGTGGCGGCGGTGGCCAGAGCGCCCCGCCCGCCGACGACCCGTGGGGTTCCGCCCCGCCCGCCGGTGGCGGCGGTGGCGGCGGTTTCTCCGACGAGCCGCCCTTCTGATCAGGCGATCCACCGCGGGCGAAAGCTCCGCGAGACGCCGCGAGACAACCACTACGTAGAAATCCAGGAGAAATACCGTGGCCAAGCCACCCATCCGCAAGCCCAAGAAGAAGGTCTGCGTGTTCTGCAAGGCCGAGAAGAAGGGCCGCCCGGAGAACATCGACTACAAGGACACCAACCTGCTTCGGAAGTACATCTCCGACCGCGGGAAGATCCGTGCCCGTCGCGTGACCGGCAACTGCAGCCAGCACCAGCGTGACATCGCCATCGCGGTCAAGAACTCCCGCGAAATGGCGCTGCTGCCCTACACCTCGACCGCACGCTAAGGAGGCACGTCAATGGCGAAGATCATTCTCACCACCGACGTCGCCAACCTCGGTGGGCCCGGCGACATCGTCGAGGTCAAGGACGGCTACGCACGCAACTACCTGCTCCCCCGCGGCTACGCCATCGTGGCCACCAAGGGCGCGGAGAAGAACGTGCGCACGATCAAGCGGGCGCAGGAGAGCCGTCGCATCCGCGACCTCGACCACGCCAAGGAGATCAAGGCGACCCTGGAGGGCCTCGGCGCCATCCAGCTGAGCGGCAAGGCGGCCGAGGGCTCGAAGAAGCTCTTCGGTTCGATCACCACCGCCGAGATCGTGGACGCGATCAAGGCCGCGGGTGGCCCGCTGCTCGACAAGCGCGTCATCGAGCTGAAGGACCACATCAAGACCGTGGGCAAGCACTCGGTCGGCGCCCGTCTGCACCCCGACGTCCGCGTCGACGTGCGGCTCGAGGTCAAGGCCAAGTAACACCGCTTCGGCACAGGGCGGGACGTCTCCATTCCGGAGGTGTCCCGCCCTTTGCTTTACGGGGAACCCCACCCCGCCGGGCCACGTCTTAAGCTTGACTGGGGATCAAGGCATTATCGAGACTCGACGTCGAGGCACGGGGAGATCTGGACGCATGGCTTACGACAGCAACGCCGAGCAGAACCGGCAGGAGAAGGTCACGGTCTCCGCGCCGGCCAATCCTGACAAGCCCTCGTCGGCGTCGGGCGGTGGCGGCGGGTTCACCTTCGACAAGGACAAGATCGACGGCATCATCAAGAAGTGGACGGATCTGCAGGCCGAGCTCAAGCGGGACTACGCCGACGCGAACCTGATGGCGAACGTCAAGGCGCCGGGCAAGGAGTTCGCGAGCGGCGACTGGGAGAAGCTGGCGAACCCGTCGGGCAAGGCGTTCCTGGAGCAGAACCAGAAGATGCAGGACTACGTCAAGAACTACATCGACCAGCTGACCGCCGCCAAGCAGAAGATCGCCACGAACGAGGCCGAAACGCAGGCTTCGCTCAACAAGCACAAGGCCGTGTGATGCGACGTTCCCTCGTACTCCTCCTCGCCGCGGGCGCGCTGGTCGCCGGCTGTTCGGGCACCAAGAACGGCACCGCCTCGTCGGAGCCGTCCTACACGACCGGGGCCGGTGCCTCGAGCGCGTCGAGCGATTCGTCCGGCTCCGCGCCCAAGGTGGCCAACCCGTTGAAGACCTCGTCGATCGAGAACGACGCCTGCTCCGCGCTTTCCGCCGCGAAGCGGACCGAGCTCGGTCTCGGCGAAGGCGAGCAGCGGACCACGAGCGTCGGGCCCGGCTGCTCGATCTTCGCCGCCGACGACCGGCTGAACCAGATCGAGATCAGCCCGGTGCTCGCGAACAAGAACGGCCTCAGCGACGTCTACGACACCAAGGCCAACAACGAGTACTTCGAGCCGACCGAGGTCGCCGGCTACCCGGCGGTGTACGCCGCCTCGCTCGACGCCCGTAACAAAGGCAAGTGCGGCCTCTTCGTCGGCGTGACCGACCAGCTGGCCGTGAACATCCTGGTGCAGTACGACAACGGACCGGGCGCGAGCGATCCGTGCCCCGTCGCGCTCAAAGTGGGGGAAGCGATGATCGAGACGTTGAAGGAGGGCTGACACGTGTTCCTGCTGCCGATCATCGCCGGGTACTCGGCCTACAACCTGGCGACCACGAAATCCGGCGACTTCGAAGCGTCCGGCGGCGATCGCAAGATCGACTGCTACAACATCTGGGAGAAGATCGTCACCGGTCCGGGTACCGGGTCGATCCAGGAGGGCCAGGCCGCGGCGACCCGGCTCAAGGCCGGTTACCAGGAGCGGCTGACCACCATCGACAACCTGTCGAAGGAGATGGACGCCGCCTGGACCGGTAAGAGCGCCGAAGCCGCGCAGCAGTCCGGCGCGCATCCGCTGCGGGCGTGGATGGAGGACTCCGGCAAGAAGCTGGTGGACTCCGACAAGTACCTCGGCGAGCAGAACACCGCCTTCACCACGGTGAAGGCGAAGGTGCAGCAGGTCCCGAAGGAACCGCCGAAGAACAACCTGCTCAACTCCATCACGCCGTGGACCACCGACACCGACCGCGCGATCCGGGACTACAACGAAAAGGGTCAAGCGAACGTCGACGCGTTCAACGAGTACTTCAAGGCCAGTTCCGAGAACGGCAAGAAGCTGCCCACCTACTCCAAGATGGAGGGGCAGAACACGAACGTCGACGTCAACGGCGGCGGCGGAAACGGCAAGGACAAGGACGGCAACGGGAACGGCCAGGGCGACCGGAACGGGCACAACGGGATGCCGGGCATCTCGACCCCGCCCGGTTCGATGCCGAGCATCCCCGGTTCGGGCACGCCGAACATCCCCGGTTCGAACATGCCTGGCATCGGCACGCCAGGCTCGAACCTTCCGGGCAGCAACCTGCCGGGGTCGAACCTTCCCGGGTCCAACCTACCGGGCTCGAACCTCCCCGGCGGGCAGTACAACCCGAACATCCCCGGCAGCAACTACAAGCCGCCGTCCTGGGACGACGGGACGAACGCGTCCGGCTACACCCCGCCGAAGATCCCCGGCGCCGGCGGCTTCGGCCCGGGTGGCGGCGGAGGCGGTGGCGGTGGCGGCTTCGGCGGCACCGACATCCCCGGTGCGGGCGGCTTCGGCCCGGACGGTGGCTTCGGCCCCGGGTTCGGTCCCGGTGGCGGCAGCGGCGCGGCCCTGCCCGGCAACGCGGGGGCGATGGGCGGCGCCGGCATGGGCGGCGGTGCGGCCGGCTCCGGCTCCGGTTCCGGAGCGGGCCGTGGCGCCGGCGGGATGATGGGCGGCATGGGCGGTATGGGAGCCGGTGGCGCCAGGGGCAAGGGCGCCGAGGACGAGGAGCGCAGCTCCAAATTCCTCGTCGGCGACGACCCCAACGAGATCTTCGGAACCGACGAACTCACCGCACCGCCGGTGATCGGCGAGTAGTCGTCACGAGCGGGCCGGGCGCGTGCCAAGATTGGGGCGCGCCCGGCTTGTCTTGTTCCGGGCTGGACGAACAAGAAGGACTAGGGGGCAGTTCCGGTGCTGGACAAGCAGGTCACGATCACGACCGGCACCCTCATCACGCTGATCCGCCGCCGTGGCGGCGAACCGCACACGATCCTGTCGGAAACGCCGACCTGGTTCGACGAGGACGCGCAGCGGGCCGAGGACGAGCGGACCAACGAGGAGCTGGCGAGCCAGGGCCTCTTCGGCGCGCGGGGGCTGCATCCCGGGTTCAAGGCGACGCTCGAAGCGATCGCCAGGCCCTCACTGGAGTACTACGGCTGGATCGACGGCGGGTTCGAGGGCAAGGCGCTGAGCTTCACCCTGCTCGCGGGGAGTGCCGGCGGCGAGGGCTTCGTCCTCGCGCGGCACAGCGAGCACGATGGCATCGCGCTCGCTTCGGTGCGGCCGGAAGAGCTCCTCACCGAGTTCCTCGACCAGATCCCGAAGCTCGCGCCGGGGCGCGGGCGTCCGGTCGCCGTCCCGAAGAGCCAGGTCGATGCGCCGCGCTCTTCGTCGACCGCGCAGGAGGAGGGCTTCGAGGTCCTCCGCAGCGGAAGGCAGAGCGCCGGCAGCCAGGAGGCCGACGAGCTTCGCCGCATCCTCGCGTTACGCCGTTTGGGGAGCGGAAGCCTCTACGTCGCGGCCCGCGGCCGGAGCGGCGCGCGGCAGCGGATCGAACGCCCGGTGAACTACATCGATACGACCGAAGGCCGGTGGCTGACCGAAGAGGTACCGGGGAGTGGCGAACCGAGGATCGCCTTCACACCCGCCGACCAGCAGATTCTCGGAGAACGACTACGGAGCGCACAGGGCAGGTTGTTCGCGTCCTGAATCCGGCTCCGTTCAGCCGGGCGGATGACCCCTCTACTCTCCGTGTCATCCATCCACAGGGCACCCCTGTGCGCCCGCGTGCGACACGCCGAACGACGAGTTTTGCCCGACACGCCGTGCTGAGTTGAATAAAGTTCTCCACAGTGTCTACACAGGCCCTGACCAGCACTTTTGTCAGACCATCCCAGCGTTGCCCACAAGTTGTACACAGGCTTCGGCCCACCTGTGAAGGGTTGCCCCCAGTCATCCCCAGGTTGTCCACAGGGCGGTCCCCAGGCGAAATTGCGCTCGTCCTTTCGGGGGGCCTACCGTGCCCGCCGGGCCGGTACACACCGTGGTGGTCGTCCGGCCGAGAAGGGGAGCACAGGGGAGCGCCGGACGCCGCGGGAGGGGCAGGCGGGCGCGGACGGACCGGCCGGGGAAATTCTGGCATAATCGAACGCGTGTTCGATGTCTTGAGGAGGTGGCAGCAGCGGTGGCGCTGACCGACGACCGCAATCCGATGTACGCGGAGTCCGACCCGGGTCCCGGCGACCCCGGTCCGCGTGGCGGCGAGTACGACCGCCAGCCCCCGCAGGACATCGCGGCCGAGCAGTCCGTGCTCGGCGGCATGCTGCTGTCGAAGGACGCCGTCGCCGACGTCATCGAAGCCCTCGGCCCCGACGATTTCTACCGGCCCGCACACCAGGCGATCTACGACGTCATCCTCGATCTCTACGGCCGCGGCGAACCGGCCGACCCGATCACCGTCTCCGCCGAGTTGGAGCGTCGAGGCGAGCTGGGCCGCGTCGGCGGCGCCCCGTACCTGCACACCCTGATCGCGACGGTGCCGACGGCGGCGAACGCCGGCTACTACGCCGAGATCGTCTCCGAGAAGGCGGTGCTGCGGCGCCTGGTCGAGGCGGGCACCCGGATCGTGCAGTACGGCTACGGCGCGGCCGCGGCCGACGGCGCGAACATCGACGAGGTCGTCGACCGCGCGCAGGCCGCGATCTACGACGTCACGGAGCGGCGCACCAGCGAGGACTACGTCGCGCTGGAAGAGCTGCTCCAGCCGACCATGGACGAGATCGACGCGATCGCCTCGCGCGGCGGGCAGTCGCAGGGCATCCCGACCGGGTTCGCCGACTTCGACGATCTGACGAACGGTCTGCACCCCGGCCAGATGATCATCGTCGCGGCGCGGCCCGGTGTCGGCAAATCGACCCTAGGACTGGATTTCGCCCGTTCGGCGTCCATCAAACACGGTCTGACCAGCGTGATCTTCTCGCTGGAAATGAGCAGGACCGAGATCGTCATGCGCATGCTCTCGGCCGAGGCTCGGATCCGCCTGGCGGATATGCGCGGTGGCAAGATGTCCGACGACGACTGGACGCGGCTCGCGCGCCGCATGAGCGAGGTCTCCGAGGCGCCGCTGTTCGTCGACGACTCGCCGAACATGACGATGATGGAGATCCGCGCGAAGGCCCGGCGGCTCAAGCAGCGCAACGACCTCAAACTCGTCGTCCTCGACTATCTCCAGCTGATGACCTCGGGCAAACGCGTCGAGTCGCGACAGCAGGAGGTCTCGGAGTTCTCGCGGCAGATGAAGCTGCTGGCCAAGGAGATCGAGGTCCCGGTGATCGCGATCAGCCAGCTGAACCGTGGTCCCGAGCAGCGGACGGACAAACGCCCGATGCTGTCCGACCTTCGTGAGTCCGGCTCGCTGGAGCAGGACGCGGACCTCGTCATCCTGGTCAACCGCCCCGACGCCTGGGAGCGGGACGACCCGCGTGCCGGCGAGGCGGACCTGATCATCGCGAAGCACCGTGCCGGGCCGACGGCGACGATCACCGTGGCGCACCAGCTGCACTACAGCCGCTTCGTCGACCTGTCCCACGACTAGCGGCGAAAGACAAGGACCTGGCCCGGCTCGAACGGGCAGCCTCCCTCTCCGACTGCGGACGCGCCCTTACCGGGTAGGCGCGCCTAGGGCAGGTTCGCCTCGAAGGCTAGGCGATGGCGACTCAAGTCAGAGAAGGAATTCGAAGACGTCCTTGGTGAAGCGGCGGTCGCTCATCACGGTGTGGTGCCGTCGTCCCGGATAGACCTTGAGATCACCGCGGCGGGTCTTGTCGGCCAGTCGCTCGGCGAGTTCGAGCGGGTAGAGGGCGTCCTGCGAACCGGCGATCACCAAGGTGGGCGCGGTGATCTCGCCGAGCCGGTCTTCGATGTCGAAAGCGTCCTCGGCCCGCAGCATGGCCACCATGCCGTCCGGATCCGCCGGACGGCCAGAGGCCAGGCCCAGCAACCCGGCCAGCAAAGCCCGTCCGGGCAGGGAATCCGCGACGGTGGGCGCCAGCGCCATGGCCGCGGCCCGGTGCCGTCCGGCGGCCAGCAGATCCGCGTACCGGCGCTGGACCCGGCGGCCCTCCTCGCCGAGCCGGGTGCCCGCGGCGCCGACCACCAGCCGTCGCACCAGGCCGGGATGGTCGACGGCGAACTGCAGCGCGAGGCAACCGGCCGTGGACACGCCGAGCACGTCCACCGGCCGGTCGAACCGCTGTCGCAACTCCTCCGCGTGGTGGGCGGCGAGATCGGCCATGGTGACGCCGGGCCGGAGCCCCGGCCGCCTGCCGACGGTCAGCACGGTGAACCGTTCGGCCAGCGGTTTGAGGGACCGCATCTCCGCCCAGCGGGCGAACCCGGTGGGGTTGGCCGAGTCCGGCAGCACCGACCGGAAGACCACGAGCGGGCTCCCCGTGCCGAATTCGAGATACGGGGCACCACCCGCCAGTACACCTTCGCGCATGGTCACTCCTTGGCGATCCCGACGAGGTCGTCCAAGGAGGTATTGCGCAGGCCCTGTGCGGCGGAGAGGTCGCGTCCGGCGGGGGTCGGCAAGCCTGCTCCTCTTCGACTACGAACGAAATGACTTCCCGTTCATAGCATCTCGGCCTGGGTCCGGTTGGAAGAACGCGAGCATTTTCCGGGCGGCGTCCGGCGCGGTCAGGAGTTCGTGGACCTGCGCGGACATCCGGGCGGCGGCGCCGGCGCGGTCGAACATCTCGCGTTCGTACTCTTCGACGGCGGCGGGGAAGTCGTCCGGATGCGCGGCCAGCGCGAGGCCGAGCAGGGCGCCGTCGAGCAGCGCCAGGTTGGCACCTTCCCCCACCGGCGGCATCAGGTGCGCGGCGTCGCCGAGCAGGGTGACATCCGGTGCCGACGGCCAGGTCAGGCCGGCCGGGAGGGCCGCGATCGACCGTGGCACCACCACGTCGTCGCAGGCCGCGATCAGCGCGGTGAACCGGGCGTCCCAGCCGTCGAGTTGCCCGATCAGCCACGCCCTGGCGGCGGCCGGATCGTCGAGCGGCATCCCGGCGGTGGTGAACCAGTCCTCGCCGGTGCCGTAGAAGCTGAGGCCGACGCGCACGGTGCCGTCGCCGTTGCGCTGGGCCGCCAGGGATTTGCCGTCGCCGAGCGCCCAGTAGGTGCCGCGCCCGACCATCGCGGCGAGGTCGGGATGGGTGCGGTCGATGTCGGGGATACGGAGCTCGACGAAGTTGTGGCCGAGATGCGCCGGGCGGGCGTCGGTGAGCAGCGGGCGGACGCGGGAATGCGCCCCGTCGGCGCCGACCAGCAGGTCGTACGTCGCGGTGTGCCCATCGAAAAAATGCAGCACGCCGTCTTCGGCGGATTCGAAGGCGTGTCCCCAGCGGACCGTGTGTTCGGGGAGGGAGTCCAGCAGCAGATCACGCAGGTCGGCGCGGTCGACCTCGGGTCGCTCGAACGGGGCGTCGTCGGGGGTGTCCTCCTGCAGCAGCAGGGTGCCGTCCGGTTCGAGGAGCCGCATGTCCTGACCCTCGCCGCGGGCGATCTCGGTGAACCGGTCGAACAGGCCGGCTTCGCGCAGCGCCCGCTGGCCGGTGTCGGCGTGGATGTCGAGCATGCCGCCTTGGCCACGGGCGTCACGCGAGGTTTCGCGTTCGTACACGACGGCCTCGATGCCGTTGACGTGCAGAACTCGGGCGAGAGCCAGGCCGCCGGGACCCGCTCCGATGATGGCGATGGTCATGATCGCCCTCCTTCGATACACCGTATTGGTCAATACACTGTATCGAGCGATGCGATGTATTGTCACCGCATGGTGGTGTGGGAGCGGCCCGAGCCGCCGAGTCGTCCGGCGCTGGCCCCGCTGAGCCGGGAGCTGATCGTGCGGGCGGCGATCCGGCTCGCCGACGCGGACGGCCTGGACGCGGTGTCGCTGCGCAAGGTCGCCACCGCGCTGGACGCCGGCCCGATGCGGCTGTACGGCTACATCGAGAGCAAGGAAGAGCTGCTCGACCTGATGGTCGACGCCGTCCACGCCGAGATCCGGCCCACCGGCGAAGGCTGGCGGGAGGTGCTTCGATCGCTCGCGAACGCCATGCGGCACGCGGTCCACCGCCACGAATGGCTCGCCGACCTGCTCGGCGGCAGGCCCCAGCTCGGGCCGCACGCGCTGGCCACCTCGGAGGCCGTGATGGCGGCGCTGGGCGATATCGGCGTCGACGCCGCGATGCCGGTGGTCTCGGCGGTCAACGCGTACACGATCGGCGCGGTGCGCCGGGAGATCGCCGAGCGCCGGGCGGAACGGGCCACCGGTATGGACGAGAAGAAATGGCAGGCCACCCTCGGCCCCTATCTGACCCGGACCTTCGCCACCGGCAAGCTCCCCGCGCTGGCCACGGTGGTGCGCGACGCGGTCCACCTGGACGCCGACGAGACCTTCCGCGTCGGCCTCGACTTCCTCCTCGACGGCATCGGAGCCCGCGTGTCAGCGCCGTGACCGTCCCGTGTCAGCGCGGTCCGCGAACGTCATCGCCATGACCAAGACACTGAAGACCTTCCGCCGCATCGGTCTCACCGCGCTGGCCGCCGCACTGCTGACGGGCGTCGCCGTGCCGACCGCCTCCGCCGGGCAGGACCGCCCGGAACTGCGTCAGGTCGCCCAGGAATTCGTCGACGCCGGGTTCGGCGGGATGCAGCTGCGCGTCCGCGACGAGCGAGGCGAATGGACCGGCAGCGCCGGGATTCGCGAGCTGGGCAGCACCGCGAAGCCGCCGACCAACGGCCACTTCCGCGTCGGCAGCACGTCGAAGAACTTCACCGCGACCCTGGTGCTGCAGCTCGTGGCCGAGGGCCGGATCGGGCTCGACACCCCGGTCGCCGGTTTCCTTCCCGGCCTCGGGCTGGACTCGCGGATCACCGTGCGAATGCTGCTGCAGCACACCAGCGGCCTGTTCAACCACACCGGCCAGTACCACCCGGACGGCACGGTCACGCCGGGAATCCCGTGGGCGGGCAAGGAATGGGTGGACAAGCGATTCCACACCTATCAGCCGGAGGAGCTGATCCGGCTGGCGGTGTCCAAGCCCGCGGTCTTCGAGCCGGGCGGAGGCTGGAGCTACTCCAACACCAACTACGTCGTGGCCAGGCTGCTCGTGGAGAAGCTCTCCGGACGTCCCTTCGCCGACGAGCTGGACCGCCGGATCCTGCGGCCGCTCAAGCTGCGCGACACCTTGTCGCCGGGCGCGTGGGCGGGGATGCCCAAGCCGTACGCCCACGCCTACTACCGCTATGAGGACGCCGGGCAGTGGAAGACGATCGACGTCACCCACCAGAACCCGTCCTGGATCTCCAGCGCCGGCGACATGATCTCGACGACCAAGGATCTCCAGACGTACTTTTCCGCCCTGCAGAGCGGAAAGCTGCTCCCGGCCTGGCTGATGGCCGAGATGCGCGAGACGCACCCCGGCAGCGAAAGCCTTTACGGCTTCTACGGTCTCGGGCAGTTCACGCAGGACCTGGGCCCGGGCTGCGGCATCGTCCTCAACCACAACGGCGGCGTCAACGGCTACGGATCGATGATGTACAGCTCGCCCGACGGCAGCAAGACGCTGACCGCGTCGATCACCTCGGGCGATTCCGCGAAGGACCCGCTGCCGTCGTACCCGGCGGCGCTGGACAAGCTCGTCCGGACGGTGTTCTGCGGCAAGTGAGCGGTCAGCGCGCCCGCTCGGCCAGCCTGGCCGCCAGCGCGCCGACCAGGTCACGAAGCTCGGCCGGCCGTTCGATGACGAACGGCCGGTCGAGTGCGGCGAGCCGCGCCGGGATCCAGTCGAGCCGTTCGGCCCGGATCCTGGCGCGGACCCAGTCGCCGTCCGGTTCGAGCGTCGCCACGGACGGCGGGAAGACGGCACGGATCTCCTCGGGCGGCGCCTGGATCCGCACGGAGACGTCGTGCCGGTACGGCGTCTCGGCCAACGCGGTCAGCACCCGCTCGGCCGGGTCGAAGCCGCCGGGGGCCTCGAAGGTCCCGGGCCGCGGCCCCGCCGACTTGATCCGGTCGACGCGGAAGGTGCGCACCTCGCCCCTGGCCGAGTCGAATCCGGTCAGGTACCAGCGTCCGGAATGCGCGACGACGCCATACGGATGGACGACGCGTTCGCTGGCGCCGCCGTGCCCGGCGAGATACGCGAGCCCGACGGGCTGCCGGTCGCGGGCCGCCTCCGCGAGAGTGAGCAGTACTTCGGCCTCGGCCGACAGGGCTTTCCTTGCCGGCGCGGTGAAATCGGCGGTCTCCAGCAGCGCGTCGAGCCGCCGGCCCAGAGGTTCGGGAAGTACCCGGCGGACCTTCGCGACAGCGCTCTCGACGGCCGCGACCGACGTGGTGATCAGCCCGGCACGCCGCCCCGCGACCAGGCCGAGCAGGACGGCCAGCGCCTCTTCGTCGGTGAGCATCAGCGGCGGCATCCGGTAGCCGGGGGCGAGCCGGTAGCCGCCGTACCGGCCGCGCACCGAGCGGACCGGGATGTCCAGGTCGACGAGGTGTTCGGCATAGCGGCGGACGGTGCGTTCGTCGACATCGAGCCTCCCCGCGAGCTCCGCGACGGTGCGCGTCCCGCCGCTCTGCAGGATCTCCAGCAGCGCGAGCACACGGGCGATGGGCCTGGTCACAGCGAGAAGAATACCGGGCGGATCCTGCCCGGTATTGCTCCTAGCGTGGCCGGTGTCCCGCTTTCCGGCACCGAAAGGACCAGCCATGCAGTTCGTTTCCGTCCGCGTGATCACCCATGACGTCGCCCGTCTCGCCGGCTTCTACGAAAAGGCGACCGGTCTCGCCGCGCGCTGGCGTTCCGAGCAGTTCGCCGAACTCGTCGGGCCGTCGTGCACCTTGGCGATCGGCAGCGCCGAGACGATGCGGCTCTTCGGCGCGGGAGCAGCGGTGCCAGAGTCGAACCGCACCGCGATCCTCGAGTTCCGCGTGGAGGACGTCGACCGGGAGCACGAGCGGCTGGCCGGACTGGCCGAGATCGTGCAGGAGCCGACCACGATGCCGTGGGGGAACCGGTCGCTGCTGTTCCGCGACCCCGACGGCAACCTGGTCAACTACTTCACGCCGAGTGCCCCGTAGTTCCGGACGAACGCGGTCAGCAGCCGCGCGAACTCGCGGCGGTCGTCGTCCGTCCAGTCCGCCATCGCCTCGGCGAACACCGAGCGGCGGAATTCGTGCATACGCGTCACTTCGGCGCGGCCCGCCTCGGTGAGCACGAGGACGGCGCGGCGGCCGTCGCGCTGATCGGCTTCACGCCGGAGGAAACCGTCCTCGACCGCGCGGGCGACGAGACGGCTCGCGCGAGGCTGGTCGATGGTCAGCGCCACCGCGAGGCTGGTGACTGTCCCCGGTTCGCCGCTCTCCTCGGCCGCCTCGACGGCGTCGAGGAGCCCCTGGATCGCCTGGTCCGGCATCGTTTCGGCGCGGTCGCGGGCGAGTTTCGACAGTGATCGCCGCGCCTGGCTACGCCGGATGGCGATCATCGCGCGTTCCACGTCGGCCACGGCGTCCGTCATTTCCCGTCCTCACCAATTGCATGTACTTTTACATGTAGTTGTCGTCTACCCGAGGAGTATCCATGAAGCCCATCGGATTCTGGTTCGCCCACCTTCACCAGGCGCTCGAATCCTCCTTTGAGCGGATCCTCGACGACGAAGGACTGACCCGTCGCCACTGGCAGGTCCTGAATACCACCGACAGTGCCGACAGTGAAGCACTGAAGCCGTTTGGGGACCTCCAGAAAACCATCTCCGACCTGCGCGTTCGTGGCTGGATCGACGAGGGCGGCCTGACCGAAACCGGCCGGGCGGCGCATCTCCGGCTGAAAGCCGAGGTCGACGCGTTCCGTTCGCGCGCGACCGAAGGCATCAGCGACGACGAGTACCGGACGACGGTCAACGTGCTCGAACGGATGGCGGCCAACCTCGCGCGGGAATAAGGCGAAGTGGGGCGACGTCGTCTATCCTGGTAGTTGAAAGTTCAAACACCTGGAGCTGACATGACGCCGGTGCTCTATCTCAGCCACGGCGCGCCGCCGCTCGCCGACGACGCCACCTGGACCCGCCAGCTCGCCGGCTGGTCGGCGGACCTCGAGAAGCCGAAGGCGATCCTCGTCGTCTCGGCGCACTGGGAAGAGGCACCGCTGACCCTCGGCGCCACCACCACGGTGCCGCTGGTCTACGACTTCTGGGGTTTCCCGGATCGCTACTACCAGGTGAAATACGCCGCGCCCGGCGCTCCCGAACTGGCGGACAAGGTGCGGAAACTCCTGCGCTCGTCCCAGACGCCGGTGCACGACGCGCCCGACCGCGGCCTCGACCACGGCGCGTACGTCCCGCTCGTGGAGATGTACCCGGACGCCGACATCCCGGTGCTGCAGGTGTCCATGCCGTCGCTGGACCCGCGGGAGCTGTTCGACCTCGGCCGGAAGCTCGCGCCGCTGCGCGACGAAGGCGTGCTGATCATCGGCAGCGGCTTCTTCACCCACAACCTGAGCGCGATGCGCCAGACCGACGGCACCGACGGGGTGCCGCCGTCGTGGTCGAGCGAATTCGACCACTGGGGTGCGGAAACCCTGCGCCGGGGCGACCTCGACGCGTTGCTGGACTTCCAGCACAAGGCACCCGCAGCGGCCATCGCGCACCCCCGGATCGAACACTTCGCGCCGCTGTTCGTCTCGCTCGGCGCGAGCTCTTCGGAAGGAAAGGGCGAGACCGTCATCGACGGCTACTGGTACGGCCTCGCCAAGCGTTCCCTCCAGTTCGGCTAACGGGATCGAAGGACGCCGGCGCCCGCCACCAGGCCGAGTGCCAGCAGCGTGACCACCGCGAACGACACGGTCAGGGACGTCAGGTCGGCGATCCCGCCGATCAGCGACGGCGCCACGAGACCCGACGAATAGGTGATGGTCGCGACGCCCGCGATCGACTGGCTCGGTGTCGGCCCGCTGCGTCCGGCCGCCGCGAAGGCGAGCGGCACGACGACGGAGACGCCGAGCCCGATCAGCGCGAAACCGGCCATCGCCATCACCGGATGAGCGGCGAAGACGACCAGCAGCCCGCCCAACGTCGCGAAGGCGCCACCCGCGCGGACGGTGTTGACCGAGCCGAAGCGCCGCACCAGCGCGTCGCCCGAGAGGCGGGCGATCGCCATCGTGCAGGTGAACGCGGTGGTCGACGCGGCCGCGATCCCCGGCGAGGTGCCGAGGACGTCACGCAGGTAGACGGCGGACCAGTCGAGGCTCGCCCCTTCGGCGAAGACGGCGCAGAACGCGACGGCACCGATGATCACGGCCGACTTCGGCGGCAGCGCGAACCTCGGCGGCGGGTTCTCGTCCGGCGCGCTGCGGACGTCGAAGACGCCCTGGCAGATCAGCGCACCGGCGACGGTGAGCACGGCCGACGCGATCGCGAAGTGGAGGCGGGCGTCCATCCCGGCATGCGCGGCGAGCGTGCCCGCGGCGGAGCCGACGAGCGCGCCCGTGGTCCACATGCCGTGCAGCCCCGACATGACCGACTTGCCCATCCGCTCCTCGACGTCGACACCGAGGGCGTTCATCAGCACGTCGGAGGTACCCGCCGCGGTGCCCATGACGAACAGCGCGAGGCACAGCGTGACGAGGTTTCCCGCCAGGGCGGGGAGGATCAGCGCCAGCGTCCAGTACGCGAGCAGGAGCCGGAGCCCCAGCCTGCCGCCCAGCCGGTGCCCGATCCGCGCGGCGAGCGGCATGGTGAGCGAGGCGCCGATGGCGGGGAAGGCGAGCGCGAGCCCGAGCTGGCCCGCGCTGATCCCCGCGTGTTCCTGGATCCACGGGATCCGGGTGGCGAAACTGCCGGTCACCGCGCCGTGCACGGCGAAGACGGCGGCGATGGCGATCCGCGCCTGCCGCACCCGCCGCGTCGGCCCGCCGACGGTTTCCACTGTGTTGGTCACTGGGCCCCCAAGGTCCATGAGACGACTCGACGGACGTCAGCGTAAACTATCAGGAAGGGAACCTGATAATTAATTCTGGGAGGATCTGCCGGTGAGTGTCATCCGGATGCCGTCCGCCTCCCCGAGCACCGCGCGTGCCATCAACGATCGCCTCGCCCTCGACCTCCTTCACCGCGAAGGCGCGCTGACGGCCGCCCAGCTCAAGACGTTGACCGGGCTTTCCCGGCCGACGGTGGCGGACCTCGTCGAACGGCTGCGGGACGCCGGGCTGATCGAGATCGTCGGCGAGGCGGGCGCGGAACGCCGCGGCCCGAACGCGAAGCTGTACGGCATCGTCGCCGACCGCGCGTACCTCGCCGGCCTCGACGTCCGCACCCACGGCCTGGCCGTCTCGGTGGCGGACCTCCTCGGCCGGACCCGGGCGGAGGCGTCGCTGCCGTTCGACCTCGACGTGGACACGGACGTGGCCGTCGAGCGGGCGATCGCCCTGCTGGAGGCCACCACCGCCGAGGCGGGCGCGACCGAGCTGCACACGGTCGCGGTCGGCGCTCCCGGTCTCGTCGACCCGGCGACCGGCGGTCTGCGGCATGCCGGGGGATTGCCCGCGTGGCACGGGAAACTCGTCGACGAACTCAGGCGACGGCTCGGTGTCCCGGTACTGCTGGAAAACGAGGTCAACCTCGCGGCCGCCGCCGAACAGCGGCTCGGCGCCGCCCGCGACCGGGACACGTTCGTCCTGCTGTGGCTCGGTTTCGGGGTCGGCGCGGCGGTCGTCCTCGACGGTTCGCTGCGGCGGGGCGCGTCGGGCGGCGCGGGGGAGATCGGGTTCCTGCCGATGCTGGGCCCCGGACGGCTGCCGACGGCGACCGACTGCGACGGCGGCTTCCACACCCTCGCGGGAAGCGCCGCGATCTGCGAACTCGCCCGCGCGCACGGCATCCCGGCTTCAACGGCCGACAACGCCGAAGCGGCCGAAGCGGCTGTCGGGTACGCCATCGACTCGAACGCCGAAGAGTTTCTGGAGATCATCGCGGAGCGAATCGCGATCGGTGCCGCCGCGGTCACCGCGGTCCTGGACCCGGGCTTCCTCGTGCTGGGTGGGGAGATCGGCCGCGCCGGCGGCGACGCGCTGGCGGCAAGGGTGAGCCGACGGCTCTCGGAGATCTCGCCGCTGCGGACCGAGGTCCGGGCGGGCACCGTCGGCGGGAGCGCGGTGCTGGAGGGCGCGGTGCTGACCGCGATGGGCGCCGCCCAGGACGCGCTTTTCACCCCTGGGGGCTGAACACGACACAAAGCGGGCCCGGAGTCGGTGACTCCGGGCCCGCTTCGGTTCATTCAGTGGCGCTAGCCGACTGGCAGGTTCACATGGTGTGGAACTTCTTGCCGGTCAGGGTGCCGATGAAGCGCTGGAACATGCTCAGCGGCGACGAGTCGACGCCCGCCAGAGCCGGGACCTGCGCGGTCGGCATCGCCGGGGTGCTGTTCACCGCGGGCAGGGTGCCCGTGGTGGGAAGCTGCACCGGCAGCGCGCCCGCGGTCGGCAGGGCGCCGGCCGTGGGGAGCTGCACCGGCAGGTTGCCGGCGGTGGGCAGGTTGCCCGCGGTCGGGAGCTGCACCGGCAGCTTGCTCGTGGGCAGGCCGTTGGTCAGCGCCGGGAGGGTCGGCAGCTGCGCGAGCTTCGGCGCGTCCGCACGAGCGGCGTCACCGGGCAGACCCGGGGTCTTCGGCAGGGCCGGGAGACCGGGCAGGGCCGGGGTGCCGGGCAGCTCGGGCAGGTCCGACTTCGGCAGCTGCGCCGGGATGTTCTGCAGCTGCTTCAGCGCGGTCAGGCCGGCCACCTGCACGGGCAGGGTCGCCACCTGGGGACCGTCGGCGCGGGCGCCACCGATCGCCGGGGTGGAGGGCAGGGCGCCGGCACCGTCGAGCGCGGGGGCACCGAACGGCAGCGCGGGCAGCGCGTCGATCGGCATCTCCGAACCGACCGAGTCGGTGAAGGCGCGGGTGAACTCTTCACCGTTGATCTCGGTGAAGTCCTCCGAGTTCTCGTCCGCGATCGCCAGGACCGGGATCTCGAACTCGTTCAGCGGCACCACGAAGACGAACGGGTGGTGGAAGTTGAAGCCCGAGAGGGCCGATCCGCTGCCGTCGGTGATGCTGTCGCCACCGGCCTGGCCGGTGATCATGCTGGTCGCTTCGGTCTCGGACACGCCGCCGGCCGCCGCGATGGCGTTGCCGAACACCTCGGGGTCGACCGCCGCCGGGATGTCGAGGATGTTGCCCGAGAGCGATCCGTCGAGACCCGAGGTCTCCACGTCTCCGCCCGAGAGAGCGTCGACGGTGTTGGAGCCTTCGGCGTCGGCGATACCCGCGGCCGCGACCGCGTCGTGCGTGATCGGCACGATCGGCAGCGCCTGCACGCCGACGATGTTGCCCGAAACCGCGCCTTCGTCACCGTTGGTGGTGGCGTCGCCGCCGGCCTCCGACAGGACGTCGCTGACGCTGTCGCCCTCGGCGATACCCGCACCGGCGATGCCGTGGCCGGTCAGCGGAACCGCGCCGCCGATCGGCGTCTGGACGATGTTGCCCGCCAGGGCGCCTTCTTCACCGGTGGCGGTGGCGTCGCCGCCCGCGTTCGAGTCGGTGAGGTTCGTGCCCTCGCCCGACGCGATGCCGCCGAGCACGGCGGCGAAGTTGTGCGCCTGGACCGGCAGGGAGACCGGGCCGTAGACCAGGTTGCCCGAGCCCGCGCCACCGTCGCCGGTCGCGTTGACGTCGCCGCCCGCGTTGGAGGTGGTGTCACCGTCGGCGCCACCGTGGCCCTGGCCGATGAACGCGCCACCGATCCCGAACGCCTGCACCGGCAGCGAAACCGGCACGGTGCCCAGGTTGGAGCTGAGGAAGCCGTTGTCGTCGTTGGTGTTGCCACCGCCGCCGCCGGAGACGACCTTGGTCTCCTCGGCCGAGGCGGTGCTCTGGCCGATGAACGAGCCGCCAACGCCGAAGACCTCGGCCGGAACCGCGGCCGGGACCTGGACGATGTTGCCCGAGCCGGACGAGTCGTTGCCCGTGGTGCCGTCGTACGCGCCGGCGGTCACGGTCTTCGTCTCGGACGCCTCGGCGGTCGCCTGTCCGATGTGCGAGCCGGCGACGCCGAACACCTCGGGGGCCAGCGCGGCCTGGGTGTTGACGATGTTGCCGGCCAGGGTGGAGTCGTCACCCGTGGTGTGGCTGCCGTTGCCGGCGTTCGCGTCGACGGTGTTCTCGCACGACGCGACGTTCGCGCTGCCGATGTAGGTGCCCGCGATGCAGGTCACCTCGACGGGAGCGGCCACGGCCGGGTCGACGATGTTGCCGCCGCCCGCGGAGCCTTCGCCCTCGGTGCTGACGAAGCCACCGGCGTCGACGGTGCTCGACTGGCTGGTGCCGCCTTCGGTACCGGTGTTCGCGAGACCGATCCAGCTGGCGGCCACGCCGCCGACGTTCGCGACGTCCGCGGTCTGCGGCACGATCGCGTTACCCGCGACGGCCGAGTCCTCGCCGGAGGTCTGCACGTAGCTGGGGACGTCGGCCCAGCCCGGGGTGGTGTCACCGGCGGTGGCGTCCGCCGACGAGCTGCTGTTGGAGTTCGCGAGCGAACCCCACGCGGCGGCCGCGTTGTCGTTGACCTTCACCGGGAGGGCGATCGGCACCGCGCCGACGTTGCCGCCGAGGGCGGAGTCGTCACCGTCGGTCTCGACCCAGCCGCCGGAGGTGGCCTCGGTCTCGGCCTCGTAGCCGGAGCTGTTGGCGTTGCCGATGATCCAGGAGGCGGCGTTGCCGGTGACCTGGACCGGGGTGGCGAACTGGCCGGCCACCACGTTGCCGGACAGGGCGGAGCCCTCGCCGTCGGTGGTGATGTTGCCGGTCTCGGTGGTGCTCTGGCTGGCGGAACCGCCGACCACGCGGCCGGTGCCGCCGGCGAGCCCGCCGCCGTTGCCGGCGATCTGCACGGGCAGCGCCCAGTCGAGGGACACGACGTTCCCGGCGAGGCTGGAGTCCTCACCGGTGGTCTCGATGTCCTGGTTGTGCGACCAGGTCTGGTCGTGGGTGCCACCCTCGACCTCGGCGTCGCCGATCACGCCGATGGCGTTGTCGACGATCTGGATCGGGACGACGACGTCACCGACGACCTTGTTGCCCTTGAGGATGTCGTCCGTGGTGGTGAAACCACCCTCGGTCAGCCCACCGCTGACCTGACGGGCCGAGTCCTTGGCGGCCAGCGGCGCGGGGACGGCGCCGGTGGTCGGGAGGGACGGGAGGCCTCCGCCGATGCCGTCCGTGCTGCTGCCCGGCGAAGAAGCCGAGTCGAGCGCGTCCGAGACGGGCTTGGTGACGGCCTTGGTGCTGATCTCGCCCTTGTAGCCGGGGAGGTCGGCCTGGCCGAGGGGCGTGCCAACGGCGTTGTTGTCGATCTCGACCGGAACGGTGACGTTCGCGTCGAGCGGGGAGGCCGGGGTGTCGGGGTTGACCTGTTCGTCAGCCGAGGCGATGCCGGTGCCCAGCATCAACAACCCACCCGTGACCAACGCGGTCTGGAGTCCGCGCTTTGCCCAGGATTGCATGGGGTTTTTCTCCTTCATTTCGGGTTCCCTTTCGGGTTCGAGGAGGTGCCGTTCGAAAGGCACCAGAGGGGGGGTGGAGCGATTGCGGGCGCACAAAAGCGCACCGCCGTTTCGCGGGGGATCAGGAGCGGACGCGAAGCCAAGCCCGGGATCGGGAGGCGTGAGGCGCGTCGGCTACCCCGCGGAGGGAGGTGTTCAGTCGGGAGTGACGCCGGGCTGCGAGCCCGGGGTGAGCGGCATGTACCGCGTGCCTGCCAGCGCGTAGCCGGTCAGGGAACGCTCGACGGCGGCGGCGACCCAGGCGGGAACGCCGTGGGTCAGGCCGTCGAGGTGACCACCGGGGGCGGAGCCGCCGGGGACAGTCGGGAAGGAAGGCGCGGCGGGAAGCGGCGCCGGGGTGATCGGACGCGGGAGGTCACCACGGTGACCGTCACGCGCCGGAGCGTCCTCGACCTGATCGAAGGCGCCGTGCTGCTGCACGAGGGCCGGCATCGGGAGGACGGTCTCGAAGGAAGCGGGGAACTGGGTGGTCGCCAGCTGCGCGAAGTCGGTGACCTGCTCGCCGGCGCCGACGGTGTCCAGCGGCGACTCGGGGTTCACCGGGGTTTCGCCGACCGGGAGCTCCGGGACGAGGTCGCCGTGCCCGCGCGGGTCGAGGAGATCCCAGACCTTGCGGCCGAAGTCGGGCGACGGGGCGATGGTCTCGTCCAGCACCTGGCGGGTGTCCTGCGGCTTGCGCACGATGTGCTCGACGGCGCCGAGGGTGCGCTTGACCGGGGCGACGACCGAGTTGTCCGCGAAGTCGGTGACCGCGTCGCTGACGCGCGTCGAAACCTCGTGGCGGTCGGCGCGCAGGTCGCCGCAGTGGTGCTTCTTGGCACCGGACTCGTTCTCGCCGGGCATCGACCACGTGGTGGCGTCCTGCTGGCTGTCGCCGCACATCGCACCGGCGACGTCACCCGCGAACTTCGAAGCGCCGTGGGAGACGTCGGTCAGTCCCGCCGCGGTCGCGTCGGTGACCGGGGTGACGCTGGTTTCGGGAGCGGAGACCACCGGGGCGATGTCCGCGGAAGCGGAAGCGCCGGAAACGGCCCACGCGGCGGCGGAACCGGCGACGGCGCCGCCGAGCACGAACAGCGCACGCGAAGCGAGACGGCCGAAGCGCACAGCGCCACGCCTCTCGTTCTTCGCCGCGTTCGTCACTCGGTCTCCTGTCGCATCGGTTCGTGGTTGCGGGACCGAGGTAAGCAAAGTGCGGAAGGCCCGCGCGACTTTGAACCACCTTGATGGCACGATCGTGTGAAGAACACACGGTGTAGCCCGAAATCACGATGAGTGATCGAGGCTGGCGGAGCCCGGTTACTCCGGAGTCCGTCGGCTCCCGGTGTGTCAAGCGTCGCATCGGGCGAATCCGACCCGTGCGCGTCGCCTGGAATGTTCAGGAAACGTCGCCCCGGACCGATACGGTGAGCGCGTGAGCGAGCCCCAGCGCAAACAGCCGGAATTCGACCCGGCGAACCCGTTCCTCTCCGAGTCCACCGAAGACGTCACCAACCTGGTGCCCCGCGGCCTGCGGATCGGCGCGGCGTTGTCGTGGCGCTTCATCGTGGTGATCGCCGCGCTCTACGTCATCGTGTTCCTCATCGGCTATCTGTCGGTGGTCGTGATCCCGTTGTCGATCGCGCTGCTGCTCGCCGCGCTGCTCGCGCCGGCGGTCTCCAAGCTGACGGCGCTGAGATTCCCGCGCGGGCTCGCGGCCGGGATAGTGCTGATCGCCGGGCTCGCGGTCCTCGGCGGGCTGCTGACGTTCGTCGTCGCGCAGTTCTCGTCCGGCCTGCCCGAACTGCAGAAGCAGCTGACGGAGAGCCTCAACCAGATCAAGGTCTGGCTCATCGACGGGCCGCTGCACCTGCGCCAGGAGCAGATCCAGGAGTTCATCAACCAGGCGATCAGCTTCCTGCAGAACAACCAGGCGTCGATCACCACGACCGCGCTCACCACCGCGGGCACGGTCGGCGAGATCGTCACCGGTTTCATCCTGACGCTGTTCATCCTCATCTTCTTCCTCTCCGGCGGCGACCAGATCTGGAAGTTCCTGGTCCGCGGGGTGCCGGGCCGCGTGCGGAACCGGGTCGACGTCGCCGGGCGGCGCGGCTTCGCGTCGCTGGTCAGCTACGTGCGCGCGACGGCGGCGGTGGCCGTGGTCGACGCGGTCGGCATCGGCATCGGGCTGGCGATCGTCGGCGTGCCGCTGGTGATCCCGCTGGCGACGCTGGTGTTCCTCGGCGCCTTCATCCCGATCATCGGCGCCGTGATCGCGGGCGCGGTCGCGGTGCTGATCGCGCTGGTGACGAAGGGCATCGTCGGCGCGCTGATCGTGCTGGCCATCGTCATCGGCGTCATGCAGCTGGAAAGCCACGTGCTCCAGCCCATCCTGCTCGGCCGCGCGGTGAAGCTGCACCCGCTCGCCGTGGTGCTCGCGATCACCGCCGGTCTCGTCGCCGCCGGGATCGCCGGCGCGCTCCTCTCGGTGCCGCTGCTCGCGGTGCTCAACGCGGGGATCCGCTCGCTGCTGCACGAACACGATCCCGATCCGGCCGAGATCGACGTCCTGCGGGATCAGGCGGCGCAACCGAACGACGCCGGGGAAGAGTCCGAAGCCAAGTCATGACCGAGACCCCGCTCTGGCGCGCGGTCTCGGCGCTCGGCACGCGGGACCCGGCCACTCCGCTGTGGCGCGGCGTGATCGTGCTCCGCGTGACGACGCTGCTCTTCGCGCT
This sequence comes from Amycolatopsis sp. PSD-21, assembly GCF_055561455.1. Classification (NCBI taxonomy): domain Bacteria; kingdom Bacillati; phylum Actinomycetota; class Actinomycetes; order Pseudonocardiales; family Pseudonocardiaceae; genus Amycolatopsis; species Amycolatopsis sp. PSD-21. Next base: position 9,375,265 of record NZ_CM145712.1, read on the forward strand.
CGGCTCCTTCGTCGTCCATTACGACGGCTACGCGAACAAGTGGCTGGCGTGGACGTCGTTCGGCCTGATGACGGTGTGGACGATCGTCAGCAGCGTGTTCTACGCGCGGCCGTCGAGCCGCTGGCCGTGGCTGGTCGGCGTCGATCTCGTGCTCACCGTCGCCCTCATGTTCACGTCGGCGTGGATCCTGACCACCGCGCAGTTCGACGCCAACGTCCCGCTCATCACGACGGTGTGGGCGGCGGTCCCGCCCGCGGCCGCCGGCACCCGGTTCGGCGCGGTCGGCGGGGTGCTCGCCGGGCTCGTGGTCTCGGTGGTCACCGGGCTGGTGCGCTGGCGGTTCGACGTCGACGTCGCGCGGGACGGCTTCCTGCTGACCGCGAGCGGGTTCGTGATCGGCCTCGCCGCGACCATGGCCCGCCGGTCGGCCGACGCGCTGACCAGGGCGTTGCGCATGGAAGCCGCGACGGCCGAGCGTGAGCGGCTCGCCCGCTCGATCCACGACAGCGTCCTCCAGGTGCTCGCGCGGGTGCGCAAACGCGGCGCCGAATTCGGCGGGGAGGCCGCCGAGCTGGCGAAACTCGCCGGTGAGCAGGAGATCGCGCTGCGCGCGCTGGTCACCACCGAGCCGACGCATCCGAGCGAGAACGGGACCACCGACCTCCGTGCCGCGCTGCAGCTGCTCGCGACGCCCTCGGTGCAGGTCTCGACGCCCGCGGGCGAGGTCCAGCTGCCCGAGCACGTGACCTCGGAGCTGGTTGCCGTGGCGCGCGAGGCGCTGTCGAACGTCGAGAAACACGCGGGCGAAGACGCGCACGCCTGGGTGCTGCTGGAGGACCTCGGCACCGAGGTCGTCGTCAGCGTCCGCGACGACGGCCCGGGAATCGCGCCCGGCGTCTTGGAACGAGCGGCGGCCGAGGGACATCTAGGTATCGCGGAGTCCATCAAGGGACGCGTGCGGGATCTGGGCGGAAGTGCCGCCCTGGACACCGCGCCCGGCCAGGGCACGGAATGGGAAGTCAAGGTTCCAGTCGCGGCGAGGGGAAAGCGATGACCGGTGAGGCTCGGGTCTCGGTGATGGTGGTCGACGATCATCCGATGTGGCGGGACGGGGTCGCGCGCGACCTGGCCGAGCACGGATTCGACGTGCGGGCCACCGCGCCGGACGCGCCCGCCGCGGTGCGGATCGCGCGTACGGTCCGGCCCGACGTCGTGCTGATGGACCTCAACCTCGGCGAGACCTCGGGGGTCGACGCCACCCGCGAGATCACCTCGGAACTGCCGTCGACCAAGGTGCTGGTGCTGTCCGCGAGCGGCGAGCACAGCGACGTCCTCGAGGCGGTCAAGGCCGGGGCGTCCGGCTACCTGGTGAAATCGGCTTCGGCGAGCGAACTGGTGGACGCGGTCAAGCGGACCGCCGCGGGTGACCCGGTGTTCACCGCCGGACTCGCCGGACTCGTCCTCGGCGAGTACCGCCGCATGGCCGACGCGCCGGACGACGGGCCCGCGCCGCCGCGGCTGACCGAACGCGAGACCGACGTCCTGCGCCTGGTCGCGAAGGGGATGACGGCGCGGCAGATCGCCGAGAAGCTCGTGCTGTCGCATCGGACGGTGGAGAACCACGTCCAGTCGACGCTGCGGAAACTCCAGCTGCACAACCGCGTCGAGCTCGCCCGCTACGCCATCGAGCACGGGCTGGACGAGGAGTAGCTCACCCCTGGGCGATCGCCACCACCCGCTGGTTCCGCTCGGCGGGCAGCGGGGTCTTGACGATCGTCCACTGTGGCCGGTCGAGGCGCCAGTTCGCGACGACGTCGGCCGCGATCACCAGGTCGTCGCTCTCGGTCCACTCGATCGCGACCCGTTTGAGCTCGGTCGCGATCGGCATCGCGGGCGCGTGCGTCCAGGTCAGCGTGTCGAGGGCGAGCACCCAGACGTCGGCCGTCTGCGTCGCCGTGCCCGCCCAGGCGGGGTCGCCGAACAGCACGGCGACCTTGTAGCCGTCACGGCTCGGCACCACCTGGCCCGGTTTGCCGTTGGCCACCGGCCACCGGACCGGCGTGCGCTGATCGTTCCGCAGGTCGAGCACGGAGAACTCGGTCAGCTCGGCGAGCAGCATCCGCTCCTTGGTGATCGCCAGCACCCGGGGGAACTGGTGGACGGCGCGGCCGGTGGCGGGATCGATCAGCACGTCCTCGGCGCTCGCGGTCCCGCTGTTCACCGTGATCAGCAGCCCCTTCGGCACCTCCTGGCGCACGGCTGTCGTGCAGCTCGCCGGACGGCCGCGATCGCGTTCCGCGCCGAGCAGGGAGACGTACTGGAGACGGCAGAGGTCGTTGCCTTCGTCGCGGATCAGCCAGACGCCGGTTTCGTCAGCTGAAGGGGCGACGCTGCGGGCCTTGCCCAGCCTCCACGGCTGGTTCTTGGGGTCGCCGTAGACGAGCACTTCGGACGGCTCCAGGCACGACGGCCCGCAGCGGGCGGCCGACAGCACGACCGGGAACTTGCCGACGCGGAGGACGTCGTTGACCCGGTCTCCGCCCGGAGCGCCGGGAAGCGGGGTGGTGGCGCCGGTGGCGGGGTCGAGCACCGACGGCGGCGACGTCGTCATGACGAGCCGGAACCCGCTGTAGTCCACCGGTACGCCGTCGAGTTTCGACGCCGGTGGGGCCGTCGGCACCGGGACTGCGTCCGGCGGATCCGCTTCGACGGTGCAACCGGTCAGCAGGAGGACGACCGCCACCAGGGCGGCACAGGGAAGAAATGCGGGTCTGTTCAGGGTATTTCCCCGATCTCGCGCGTGAGAATCGGTTCTACCATTCCTGGCATGGGCGAGGAAGAGCAGTCGACGACCGAGACCAAGCCGTTGAGCGGACGGGACATCCGGGTCTCCGACGCGGAGCGCGAACACGTCGTCGAGGTGCTCCAGAAGGCGATCGGCCTCGGGATGCTGAACCTGGACGAGTTCACCGAGCGGACCGACCGCGCCCTCGCCTCGAAGACCCGCGGTGAGCTGAACGCGGTACTCACGGATCTGCCCGGCCTGGTGCACCCCGAGGCGGGGATGGTGCCGCGGCAGCAGCAGAACCCGTGGGCGCCGCCCGCTCAGCACGCGTACGCGCGGGCGTCCGGCCAGGTCATGGAGCTCAACGGCAAGTACTCGGCGTTGCAGCGCAACGGGAACTGGCTGGTCCCCGAGTCGATGGTGATCCGGAACAAGTACGGCGCCACGAAACTGGACTTCTCCCAGGCCGAGATCCGGCACCCGGTGGTGCATATCGAACTGCAGGCCAAATGGGGTCCGGTGGAGATCACCATCCCCGAGAACGGCGCCGTCGACACCAACTCGATCACCGACATCAAGTTCGGCAACCTCGACGACCGGACGCGATCGAACGGCCGCCCCGGCACGCCCCGGTTCGTCATCACCGGGCGCGTGCACGGGGGGTCGCTGATCATCAAGTACCCGCGGCGGGGTTTCTTCGGCTAGATGTGGCGCAGGTGCCGGAGCACGAAGTACGCGACCGCGGCCAGCACCACCGCGGCCAGCCCGGACACCGCGTGCATCCCGCTGGCGAACGCGTCGTGCGCGGGGACCGCGTCGGCGAGCCGTGACCGCGTGACCGCGTTGCCCAGCGTCCCGACGGTCGCGATGCCCAGCGCGTAGCCGAGCTCGTTGCCGGTCTGCGAAAGCGAGGCCGCCGAACCGGCCTTCTCCGGCGGCACGGACCCGACGACCAGATCCGTGCCCAGGGTGATCAGCGGGCCGCCGCACAGGCAGGTGATGGCGAAGGCGATCGACGGGATCACCGGACCGGCGCCCGCCTCGACCTGCGTCAGCAGCAGGAATCCGGCGATCGCGCCGGCCAGGCCGGTGGCGATCAGCGTCGCGGGGCGGATGCGGCGGGCCAGGATCGGCGCGCCGAGGAAGCTGACGGTCGAGGCGAGCATGCCCGGCAGCAACGCCAGCGCGGCGCCGACCGGCGAAAGCTCCAGCACGATCTGGAAGAACTGCGCGACGAAGAGCATGGTCGTGCCGCCCAGCATGGAGAACGCGCACATCCCACCCAACGCCGTCGAGAACGCACGGCCGCGGAACAGCGTCAGGTCGATCAGCGGGTCCTGGAGGATTCGCTGGCGCCGCACGAACACCACGCCGAAGCCGAGACCGATCAGGAGCGAGGCCACCGGCACCACGTGCACACCCTCGCGGGCGAGTTCCTTGATGCCGTAGACCGCGGGCAGGATCGTGACCAGCGAAAGCGCGACACTGGCGAGGTCGAGGCGGCCCGCGTTCTCGTTGCGGTACTCGGGCAGCAGCTTCGGGCCGACCACGAGCAGCAGGACCATCGCCGGGACGCCGAGCAGGAACACCGAACCCCACCAGAAGTGCTCCAGCATCACGCCGCCGACCATCGGCCCGACGATCGCGCCGACGGTGAAGCAGCCCGCCCAGATGCCGATCGCGAGGGAACGCTGGCGGCTGTCGGTGAACAGGTTGCTGATCAGGGCGAGCGTCGACGGCGCCAGCGTCGCACCGGCGATCCCGAGCAGCGCGCGGGCGGCGATGAGCATCAGCGCGCTCGTCGAGAACGCGGCGAGCACCGAGGCCGCTCCGAACGCCGTGGCGCCGATGAGCAGCAGTTTCCGGCGTCCGATGCGGTCGCCGAGGGTGCCCATGGTGACCATGAACCCGGCGATCATGAAGCCGTAGACGTCCATGATCCACAGCTGCTGCGTGCTGTCGGCGCCGAGGCTCTGGCTGAGCTTCGGCAACGCGAGGATCAGTACGAAGACGTCGAGGGAGACCAGGAAGGTCGGGAGGGCCAGCACGGCCAGCCCGACCCATTCCCGGCGTCCAGCCCGCGTCGGGGTCATGGTGGTCGTCATGGTCCGGTCCTTTCGTCGCTTCGGTGTCTTCACCTAGGCGTCGAAGCGGTGGACCGGATTTCGACATGCCCCCCGATCCTTTTCGGGGAGCGGGGGACCTTTGCTACCGCTTGGCCGCGGCCTGCCTCGCGGCGAGCGGGTCCGAGGTGGCCAGGACGGCCTCGACCAGTCCCTCGCATTCGGCCAGCGTCGTCGCCGCCAAGCTCGCGCCGACCGCGCGCACGGCCGGCGCGTTCATCGACAGGCTGGTGAGGCCGAGCCCGGCCAGCACCAGCGCGAGCCTCGGGTCGGCGGCGGCCTCGCCGCAGACGCCGGCGGGCTTGCCGGTGTCCTTCGCGGCCTGGCCGATGACCTTCAGCAGGCGCAGCAGCCCGGGCTGCCACGGGTCGTTGAGCTTGGCGACCGCGCCGAGCTGGCGATCCGCGGCGAAGGTGTACTGCGCGAGGTCGTTGGTGCCGACGGAGACGAAGTCGACCGCGTCGAGGATCTCGCGGGCGGTCAGCGCGGCGGCCGGGATCTCGATCATCACGCCCACGCGGGCGATTCCGGCGGCGCGGGCGCGCTCGGCGAACCAGGCGGCCTCGTCGGCGGTGGCGACCATCGGGGCCATCACCGAAACCTCGGCTCCGGAGTCCTGCGCGGCACCCGCGATGGCCTTGAGCTGGCGGTCGAGGATCTCAGGCCGGTCGAATGCGACGCGAAGCCCGCGTACGCCGAGCGCCGGGTTGGGCTCGTCCTCGGGCTCCAGGAACGCGAGCGGCTTGTCGGCGCCCGCGTCGAGAGTGCGGACGACGACCGGCTTGCCGCGGAACGGCGTGAGCACGGCGGTGTAGGCCTTGCGCTGCTCTTCGACGCTCGGCTCGGCGGCGGCGTCGAGATAGCAGAACTCGGTGCGGAAGAGGCCGACGCCTTCCGCGCCCGCCTCGGCGGCGGCCTGGGCGTCGGTGGCGGAGCCGACGTTGCCGAGCACCTTCACCCGGTGGCCGTCGGCGGTCGCGCCGGTGCCGTCCCATTCGATCGCACCGGTCTTGGTGGCCGTGACGATCTCGGCGTCCGGGTCCGCGACCTCGACGACGCCGGTGTCACCGTCCACCGCAAGCGCTTGCGCGTCGAGCGCGAGGACGCCGCGGACCGCGACGACGGCGGGAATGCCGAGCGCGCGGGCGAGGATCGCGGTGTGGCTGGTGGGGCCGCCCTCTTCGGTGACGAGCGCGAGCACCTTGTCCGGGTCGAGGCCCGCCGTGTCGGCGGGCGCGAGGTCACGGGCGACGAGCACGCTCGGCGAGTCGAGGTCGGGAACGCCGGGAGGCGCGATGCCGAGCAGCTCGGCGATGAGCCGGTCACGCACGTCGAGGACGTCGCGGGCCCGCTCGGCCATGTAGCCGCCCGCGGCCGCGAGCGCGTCGGCGAACTTGCCCGCCGCCTGGTGCACCGCACGCGGCGCGGGCAGGTTCTGGTCCTTGACGAGTTGCTCCGCCGAGGAGACGAGCGCCGGGTCGGCCGCCATCGCCGCGGTGGTGATGAGGATCGTCGCCGCCTCGCCAGTCGCCGTCTCGGCGAGCTTCTCGAGCCTGCTGGCCACGATCTGCGCGGCCGGGTCGATCCGGGCGGCCTCGGCGGCGGGGTCGGCAGGCGCCGGCGTGCTCGCGGGTTCACCGAGCGGCTCGGCGACCCGGACGACAGGACCGCTCGCGCGGCCGGGACTGACGGCGACCCCGGACAGTGACTCAGACGGCATGGTCTAGACCATATCTCATAGGCGGAGTGACCTGGCTCATAGCCACCAGCAGAACACAGAAGAGGGCATCATTCCAGTTCGGACGCCGTCGGATACGAGGGCTGAGCACCCTGGCGGGTCACGGTGATCGCCGCCACCTTCACCGCCTTGCGCGCCGCGTCGGCCAGCTCGTCGCCCTTCGCGAGCGAGGTGGCGAGCGCCCCGGCGAAGGCGTCACCGGCGCCCGTCGTGTCGACGGCCTCGACCTTCGGCGACGGCACCTCCGTCACCCCGTCCGCGGTCACCACCGCCGCCCCCTTCGCTCCGAGCGTCACGACCGCGGCCTTCGGCCCGAGGTCGAGCAGCTTGGGGAAGTCCGCCTCGCCACCGAGGAGGAAGGCGGCCTCGTGCTCATTGACCAACAGCACATCGAGCCCCTGGAGCGTCTTCGCGGAAAGCTCGGCCGCCGGCGACAGGTTCAGTAGCGTCTTCACTTGGTGTTCAGCGGCCCGCGCGACGGCGTGCTCGACGGTTTCGAGCGGGATCTCCAGCGACAACACCACGATCTCGGCACCGCCGAGATCGACGTCCTCGGGCCGCAGGCTGGAATTCGCGCCGGGCGAGACGAGAATGGAGTTCTCTCCGTCGGGCGTGACCGTGATGTACGCGATCCCCGTCGGACGCTCGCTCGTGCGCAGCGAGTCCGTGTTCACCCCGGACTCGGCCAGCGACCGTTTGAGCAGCTCGCCGTACGGATCGTCGCCGACCGCCCCGAGCAACGCGACGTCGGCGCCGAGCCTGGCCGCGGCGACCGCGGTGTTGGCGCCTTTGCCACCCGGCGACAAGACCGTGTCGCCACCCAGTACGGTTTCGCCACCACCCGGCCGCCGGTCGACCGGGACGACGAGATCGGCATTGGCGGACCCGATGACCAGCACCTGAGAAGTCATGGCGGAAACGATGCCATGACCAGCAGTTGTCCGGTCATGCCCCTTCTCCGGGCGAAGATGTGAAGAACTTTGTAACTTTCTCGGCGGGTAGTGCGACAATCAGGCGAGCAGCGGAACGCCGTCACTCTTTCGGGGGATAACCTTCCCCCGGGCGTCACTTCGGCGATCACGCCCGCTCTTGAGATGCGTTGCCGCTTCCAAGCGGTGACGTTGCCCCGATCCCGGCCGGTGCCGGGAAGAGGGCATCGGGTCGCCGGCGTCGATCACGTAGCCCCCCGAGTGATCGGCGCCGGCGGCGCCCCGGCTTCAGGCTGCTGTTTGATCGAGCACCACGTCGCCCGCGAAGGCGGATCTTGCTTTCAGCGTCTCTTTCAGCCGCGCTGCGGCGGCTGTCGTGATCTTCTCCGCGAGAACCGACCGGACGCCATCGGTCCGTACCGAAACCCTGACGTACCTCCGGCCGTGTTCCGACGGAACACGCTCGAGCTGGATCTGCTGGAGGTTCGAGAGAAGCACATCGACCGGTGGAATCTCACGCGGTACGACATGCCTTGCGGGCGCGTCGCGCTCGAACCAGGTCAGAGAGTCTTCGTCCACCTCTAGAAGACCGGGTGTTCCCCGGAATCGGGTCCTGTAGAGAACGACCCCCCAAGCCACAGTCGCGAGCACGACTGCAGGCGACAGCCAGACGGGCACGGAATCAGCGGATTGCCGAAGAACGAACAGCAAGACGATCAGAGCGTAGAGCCCGGCGAAACCGAGGATTCTCGCTCCTGGCATCCGGCCTGACCGGATCTTGACCGGCTCCTCCGCTCGCGAGGTTTCCACGTCCCCCCTCTGCGAGACGGATCGCCCGTCTTTCCACCTCACCAGACGCGGCTCGTGGCTCCTGCCGGGACCGAAACCACTGCGCGAAAGTTCGCGCGAGCGCCAATGCACCAAGCCAGGGCGAAAACCTTCGATCGCTTCCGACGCCGACTCCGCCTCCTCCATCGCGATTTCCGGAGTCAGGAGGACACCGTGTTTCGAGGGCCGTCTGTACTCCTCGAGAAGCTTCTCCCTTGACGCCTCGTCGGCCAAGGCCAAGTGGACGCTGATCCGTCCTGGGCTCGCGCGTTCGTCGAACACGACAGAACGCAGGTCCTCCCACGGCAACACCAACGCTTCCGACGAACCGCCCTGCTGCCTGATCCCCGCTTCCGTGAATTCGATCGTCCTTACATCGCCGGGTTTGTCCGGCGCGAAAGCCCACCAAGCCGCAGCGGCTATGAATCCGATTCCGAGCAGCACGATCGAGAGAGCCGCGGCGAATCCCCAAAGATCGCCGCTCAGACGGCCGTGGACGTAGAACATCCACACGCCGATCATCAGTGAGAAAAGGCCGCTGAAGCCAAGCACGGTGGCTCCGGTGGGCGAGCGGCGCTTCGGCTTCGGAGGAGCCTTGAGCCGGATGCTTACCTGCTGCTGCTCCTCCCGCGAGGCAACGATTTCGGGTGCTTTTCGACGCCGGAGCCGGGCCAACACCCACAAGACGGAGACGAGCAGCGGAATCAAGGCAGCCAGTACCGCGAGGAAGTCGACCACCAGGATCACGAGCCCGGCCACATGCAGCAGGCGATAGGGATGTGCGACGTCGCGTTGCCAGTGTTCGCCATTTCGCTGAACCCCGACCACATTCGTCCCATCGACCGGTGTCAGTTCGTCGGGGTCGAACTTGACGACGCCGATCGAGTGGCCGTTCACCGTGACCTCGGCATCACACTCCCAGAAGTAGCCGAAGCCTTCAGAAGAAACGGGACCTCGGCGATCACAGGTCTCGATCACCGCCGAAGCGTCGTCGACCACCGTCGGTCCGGTGTTGTTCTCCGGCGCCCCTGCCAAGCGGAACATCGTCAGGCAGACGAAGAAGAGCAAAGGCCCGATCACCAGTGCGGTCGCCACTGCCGCGGCGAGCGCACCCGCGCCGATCGCCTCCGTCCGGCTTGCCCTCTTCATTACAGCGAACCGGAGATCCGCTGCTCACCAGGCTGGTCGAATACCGGCTCGACGCCATCCTTGCGAACCGGCGAAGCAGCCGTCCTTCCGCTACCGCTGCCGACCACTCCACTGTCCTTGGGCTCGATGGTGGTGTTCGTCTTGTCGCGCTGTTTATCCAGGTCGCTCTGGTTGTTGTCACTTCCGACACCGACGTCGAGAACGCCTTTCACGGCTTCCTTGATCGCCGCGCCACCGAGACCTGGAACGACTTCCTTGGCCATGTGGCTGAGCCCCTGACCAACACCCTTCGCGTACTTGCCGAACCCCTTCGCGATGGATTCCAGCGCCTCGCCAAGGAGTTTGAGAATGCTCTTGGCGTTCGAAAAGGCCTTCATCAGGCGCTGAACCTGCCCCATCGCCTTCCGCGCCTGCTTCACGGCGAACGGAACACCTTCACCCGCAAGGGCTCCGGGATAGCCGGGCGGCGGGTACCTGAGCAGAATGAAGATGATCTTGGCGAGGGTATCGGTGATGAGGTCGCGGATGAGTGTGCGGACGACGTCGAGGATCGTCTTGCAGATCTCCACGACGGCACCCGCGTTGCTCGCGGCGTCGGAAAGCGCACGATAGGTGTCCAGCTGTTCCTGGACGTACTCGCGGTACCGGTCTGCCACCTGACCGGTCCAGTCCATGGTGTTCTTACGGACCTCGCCCGTGAGTTCCTCCGCCATCTTCTGGACGTCTTTGCTGATGGTGGTCCACTTCTGCGCTTCGAGATCCAGCGCGTCCTGATCACCGGTGACGTAGTCGAGCGGTTCCTTCAGAAAGTCGACATGCTCGATGACCCAGCCGAACCCCCAGCTCAGAAGAGACTCGAATGGGTTGCCGCCGGCGGCGATCATGCCGATGTCGACGCCCGCACTACCCAGGCTGAGCAGGCCTTCCGTCCAGTCACCGTGGACGAGTTTCTCGATGCCGCCGATGGTGTCCTGGATTGCGCCCGCACCTTCCAGGGCGCTGTCGACGACGTACTTCTCCGAGTCCGTTTCCTTCGTGGCGTCCTGGAGGATCTGGTTCGAGCCCGGCTCAGCCATGCTTCACCTGCCCCGCACGGTTGACCAGATCCTGGGCGGATTCATCGTCGACCCGGCGCGCCTGAGCCCACGCTCGGACCGTGTCCACGTGGTGATTCCCGGCATCGACAGCGGCCTTGAGAGCTTCGACCGCCTTGTCCGCGGCGGTGTTGCACCATGCGTCGAGCTGGACGAGGTCACCGATCAGACCGAAGTCCTCGGACTTGATCCGGCTCGTCTGGTCAGCGCTCAATGCGGTCTGAAGCAGCTCCAGAGTTTTCTCGACCTGCTTGGCGTGCTCGTCGATCCGGACCGGATCGACGTTGAAACCCTGCTTACCTTGTGGCTGCACCATGGTTTCCCTCCCTCAAGAACCCGCTCAGCGCAGGAAGTCGCCGCCGGTGAAGTAGTCGTCCTCGTGGTCCGTCTGCTGCCTGCGCGCGGCGCGCGGCGGCGCGGGCGGAGTCGGAGGAGCGGGCGGCTTCGGAGCGGGCGGGGGAGGAGGCGCGTCGAGCTCGTCTTCGGCGACGAAGCGGTCGTCCTCGTCCGCCTCCTGGTGGCCGCCCTCGACGTAGCCCGTCGGTTCGGGTTCCGGGTACTCGTTGTGCAGCTGGTTGACCAGTTCGTTCATGGTCTCGGTGCCCGCGATGGACGGCACGCCGGTCTGCATCGCGCCCGCGAGTTTGCTCTGCGCGCTCTGGACGACGCGGAGAATCTCCTGCGCGAGCGCGGGGTTGTCGCGCACGGACGGGCCGATCTCCAGGCCGACGAGGTTCCCCGCGTGGTTGACCTTGACCGAGATCTGGCCGTCCTTGCTGCGTTCGGACACCGAGACGCTTTCGATCTCGGTGCGCATCTGATTCGCCTTTCGCTGGGCGTCGGCCAGCTTGGCCTCGAAATCAGCGAAGAGCTGCTCAGGGTTCGACACGCGAACCTCCCCTGTTCACGTCGTAGCCGTTCGGCGACCGAGTGTGGCATACCCGTCTGACATCGGGGAACGTTTGGCGCATATCCGCAGCCCGGTCGTGTGGATCACCACAGCGACCTCCGGTTTTCCCTACCCGATCCGACGGCTTACCCCATGTTTTCGCAGGTCAGGGCACCCTAGCGTGTCGGATATGACGATTTCGGACTGGAAACGCGCGATCTACGCGCTTCTCGTGCTGCCGGGGTATCTCGGTGGCGCGAAGGTCCAGCGCGGGCTCGCGCGGCGCTGGCTCGGGCAGGAGGGCGGAGCTCGGCCGCGGTTCGTGGCGGCCTTCGGTCCAAGCGCGGTCGCGTTCCTGCTCGCGTTGCTGCTCTTCTACCTCGTCGGGCGCATCGCGACCTACGGGCTCTTCTGGACGGGGAGCGACCCCGAAGGCACTTGGGGCGGGCCGACGCTGGCGGGGGCGTGGATCGTGCACTTCCTCATCGCCGCCGGAATGGCCGTTCCGATCTTCCTCGCGCTCCGGCCGCTCACGAGGCTTCAGGCTCGCCTTCTGGGGTGATCCCCGTACTGACCACCTAGAATGCCCGGATGACCAACCCCAGCCGCAGGGTCCGGGAGCGGGCGGCGACGGATCAGGACATCCGCCGGACCGCGCGGACGCTTCTGGTCGAGCATGGCCCGGAGGCCGTGACCCTGCGGGCGATCGCGCGCGAGCTCGGCATCACGGCGCCGGCGTTGTACCGCTACTACGGTTCCCGTGACGATCTGGTCGAGCATCTGCGCGCGGACGTCGTCGCGGATCTGGCGGCCGGGCTCGCCGAGGACATCGCGCAGCTGCCGGACGAGGGCGCGCTGCAACTTTTCGCCATCTGCAAGGGATTCCGGCGGTGGGCGCTCACGCACACCAAGGAGTTCACGCTCGTCTTCGCGTCGCCCGCGGGCGACGACACGTTGAGCAGGCTGGACGAGCCGTTCGGGCGGATCTTCCTGGCGGCGGCGGGGCAGGTGCTCGCGACACACGATCTGGTGACGCCGTCGAACGACGTGGTCCCGGCCGAGCTGCGAGACGATCTCACATCCTTCCAAGAGGAACTGCTCGCCGTGCTGAAGGAGTCCGGGGCGACGTTCCCGCTCGAAAAGCTCGACCTCGGCGTGACGTACCTGATGATCCAGTTCTGGGCCCGGCTCTACGGGCACGTCACGCTCGAGGTCTTCGGCAACTATCCGATCCCGTTCTCGAAACCGGACGTCCTCTTCGAGGCGATGCTGGCCGATCTCGCGCGCGAGATCGGCCTGTCCACCGACTAGCTACGCCGCGTGCCCGCCGTCGACCGAGACGGTCGAGCCGGTCACGTACTTGCTTTCCGGCCGCGCCAGGAACGACACGGTCGCGGCGACCTCCGACGGGGAGCCGTAGCGGTCGAACGCCGTCAGGCTCCGCTGGTCGGCGGCGTACGGGCCGTCGGCCGGGTTCATGTCGGTGTCGGTCGGGCCGGGGTGGACGATGTTCACGGTGATGCCGCGCGGCCCCAGTTCCCTGGCCAGGCCCTTAGTCATGCCCAGCAGCGCGGTCTTGCTCACCGCGTACAGCGACATCCCGGGGCCGGGCACCCGATCCGAGACACAGCTGCCGATGCTGATCACGCGCCCGCCGTCGCCGAGGTGCCGGGCCGCGGCCTGCGTGGCCACGTAGACACCGCGGACGTTGATCGCGAGCACGCGGTCGATGTCCTCCAGGCTCGTCTGGTCGAGCGGGCCGACGAAGCCGACGCCCCCGTTGTTGACCAGCACGTCGAGCCTGCCGAACTCGGCGACCGCCGTGTCGACCGCGGAGACCACGGCCGCGGCGTCGGCGCTGTCGGCCTGGATCGCCAGCGCGCGACGGCCGAGCGCCTTGATCTTGTCCACGACACCGGCCGCGAGTTCGGCGTTGTTCTGGTAGGTGAGTGCGACGTCGGCGCCGTCCTCGGCGAGCCGGATCGCCGTGGCGGCACCGATCCCGCGGCTGCCGCCGGTCACCAAAGCCACCTTGCCGTCGAGGGTCATGAGGGTGTTCTCCGTTCGATTTCGTTGTCCTTGAACAACTCCATCGAATCGCCTCACGACCCTCGACGCTGGCGGCTATCGGCCACGGCGTTACAGCACGATGTTGACCAACCGTCCGGGCACGACGATCACCTTGCGCGGCGTGCCGTCGCCGACCAGCGCGGCGACCTTCTCGTCGGCCAGCGCGGCCGCCTGCACGGCGTCCTTGCCCGCGTCGGCGGGCACGGTGACCCGCGAGCGCACCTTGCCGTTGACCTGGATCGGGTACTCCACGGAGTCTTCGACCAGGTACTTCTCGTCGACGACCGGGAACGGCCCGTGCACCAGGGAATCCGCGTGGCCCAGCCGCTTCCACAGCTCCTCGGCCAGGTGCGGGGCCAGCGGCGCCAGCATCAGCACCAGCGGCTCCACCAGTTCACGCGGCGTGGCCTCGGCCGAACCGTAGGTCTTGGTGACGTAGTTGTTCAGCTCGATCAGCTTCGCGCCGGCGGTGTTGAACCGCAGTTCCGCGTAGTCCTCGCGGACTCCGGCGATCGCCTTGTGCAACTGCTTGCGATCGGCGTCCGTGGCGTCCACAGTGGACACACGCAGTTCGCCGGTCTCCTCGTCGACGACCAGGCGCCACAGCCGCTGCAGGAACCGCTGCGCGCCCACGACGTCCTTGGTCGCCCACGGCCGCGAGACGTCCAGCGGGCCCATCGACATCTCGTAGAAGCGGAAGGTGTCGGCACCGTAGTCGGCGGCCATCTGGTCAGGCGTCACGACATTCTTCAGGCTCTTGCCCATCTTGCCGTATTCCTGCTTGACCTCTTCGTCGCCGAAGAAGAACTTGCCGTCCCGCTCCTCGACCTGGTCGGCCTGGACGTAGACACCGCGCGCGTCCGTGTAGGCGTAGGCCTGGACGTAGCCCTGGTTGAACAGCTTCCGGTACGGCTCCTTGGACGACACGTGGCCCAGGTCGAACAGCACCTTGTGCCAGAACCGCGAGTACAGCAGGTGCAGCACCGCGTGCTCGACACCGCCGACGTACAGGTCCGTGCCGCCGGGGTCGTCGACGCCGTGTTCGGCGGGACGCGGGCCGACCCAGTAGGACTCGTTCTCCGGCGCGACGAACACGTCCGGGTTGGTCGGGTCCAGATACCGCAGCTGGTACCAGCAGGAACCCGCCCAGTTCGGCATCGTGTTGATGTCGCGGCGGTAGGTCTTCTTGCCCTGCCCCAGGTCCAGTTCGACCTCGACCCAGTCGGTCGCGCGCGCCAGCGGCGACGACGGCGTGCTGTCCTTGTCCTCCGGGTCGAACGTCACCGGCGAGTAGTCGGCGACGTCGGGCAGTTCGACCGGCAGCATGCTGTCCGGCAGCGGGTGGACCTGGCCGTCCTCGTCGTAGACGACGGGGAACGGCTCGCCCCAGTAGCGCTGGCGCGAGAACAGCCAATCGCGCAGCTTGTACTGGACGGTGCCGCGGCCGTGGCCGTTCTCCTCCAGCCAGCCGATCATCGTCTTCTTGGCCTCGTCGACGCCCATGCCGTCCAAGAACCCGGAGTTGATCGCGGGCCCGTCGCCGGTGAACGCCTTGCCGTCAAAGCCTTCCGTGGGCTGAACCGTGCGGATGATCTCCAGGCCGAACTTCTCGGCGAACTCCCAGTCACGGGTGTCCTGGCCGGGGACCGCCATGATCGCGCCGGTGCCGTAGCCCATCAGGACGTAGTCGGCGACGAAGACCGGGATCTCCTTGCCGTCGGCCGGATTCACCGCGTAGGAGCCGGTGAAGACGCCGGTCTTCTCCTTGTTCTCCTGACGGTCCAATTCGGACTTCCGCGCCGCCGCCGCACGGTAGGCGGCGATCGCTTCGGCGGGCGTCGCCGCGTCGCCGGTCCAGCGGGCGTCGACGCCTTCCGGCCAGGTGGCGGCGGTCAGTTCGTCGACCAGCGGGTGCTCGGGCGCGACCACCAGGTACGTGGCGCCGAACAGGGTGTCTGGGCGGGTGGTGAAGACCTCGATGCGCTGCTCGCCGGCCTCGAACGACACGCGCGCACCGTGCGAGCGGCCGATCCAGTTGCGCTGCATGGACTTGACCTTTTCGGGCCAGTCCAGCAGGTCCAGGTCGTCGACCAGGCGGTCGGCGTACGCGGTGATCCGCATCATCCACTGACGCAGGTTGCGGCGGAAGACCGGGAAGTTGCCGCGCTCACTGCGGCCCTCGGAGGTGACCTCTTCGTTCGACAGCACCGTGCCCAGGCCGGGGCACCAGTTCACCGGCGCCTCGGACAGGTAGACCAGGCGATGCGAGTCGATGATCTTCAGCTGCTCGGCGCGGGTCAGCTCGCACCAGTTGCGACCGTCGGGAGTTCGACGCTTGTCCTGCGCGTACTCGGTCTCCAGCTCGACGATCGGCCGGGCCTTGCCCGCCTTCTCGTCGTACCAGGAGTTGTAGATCTGCAGGAAGATCCACTGGGTCCACTTGTAGTAGTCCGGATCGATCGTCGAAATCCGGCGACGTTCGTCGTGACCCAGGCCCAGGCGCCGGATCTGGCGCAGGTAGGTCTCCATGTTCTCTTCGGTCGTCTTGCGCGGGTGCTGCCCCGTCTGTACCGCGTACTGCTCCGCCGGCAGACCGAAGGCGTCGAAGCCCATCGTGTGCAGCACGTTGCGGCCGATCATGCGGTGGTACCGCGCGAAGACGTCGGTCGCGATGAAGCCCAGCGGGTGCCCGACGTGCAGGCCGGCGCCCGACGGGTACGGGAACATGTCCTGGACGAACAGCTTGTCCGACGGGACCTCCCCGCTCTCGTCCGCGAGCGGGCCCACCGGGTTCGGTGCGTGGTAGGTGCCGTGGTCGGACCAGTAGTCCTGCCAGCGCTGCTCGATCTGGCCCGCCAGCTCCGCGGTGTAGCGGTGCTGAGGTGCCGCGTCGGCGCCTTCGCTCGCCTGGTTCATCGCCGAAATCCTCCGTGCTCATCCACGTCAAGCCACTCCAGAAACAACTCGACCCCCCAGCCCGGAGGGCATGAGGGGTCGCCGCGCTGGTCCCGGCCGTGGGGCCGAGTTCAGCGCGGCAGGCTAAGGAGCAGCCGAGCCGTGTTCATGGGTCCAGTCTAACCCGCTGGTCAAAGGCGTTCCGAGGGGACCGCCAGAGCGATGAACTGGGTCACCTGCGTCGCGGAGAAGTTGTTGTCGCTGACCAGCACCAGGCTGCGCTCGCCGTTCGGGAGGCGCGGCCCCCAGGTCATCCCCTCGACGTTGTCCACAGTGGACAACTTGAAGTCCGCGAGGTCCGCCAGCAGGCGCTTCTTCACCGGCTTGACCTTCTTCGCGTCGGCCAGCGAGGGCGTTTTCAGGATGTTCGTGGCGCCCTTGGTGTCGATCTCGTAGATACGGACCTTGTTGCCGACGCCGGTGACGAACGAACGCTCCATCACCAGGTAGCGCGTCGGATCGGCCTGGTCGACGGCCAGCAGCGACGAGATGCCCGTGGTCGCGAACCCGCCGGGCGGGTTCGGCGACGCGAAGACCTTCTCCTGCGGGTACGCGTACTGCGCGAAGACCGGCCCGAACCGCGACTGGAGGGTGATCCGGGAAAGGGCGCCCGACGTGGTGTTCGCCTCCGGGCCGTCCTGCAGCAGCGGCCCCTCGGCCGAGCTGGCGACCAGCGACCCGAAGCCCGCGAAGGTGAGGCCTTCGAGGGCGAGGTTCTGCCTCGGCCCGGTCGTCTCGGTCATCTTCTCGTTGGCGGGAATCGGCAGGTCACGGACGTAGGCGCCGTCGCGCTTCGCCTCGCGGATCGACGGATCGATCCGGGCCGCGGCCGACCGCTCGCCCTCCTGCGACCAGAGGTACTGACCGGTCCACGGGTCGACACGCAGCTCTTCGGGGTCGATGGTCTGCATGTTCGGCGGCTGCGCGGGGTCGTTCTTCGCGAGCGGCGGGTACGGCGTGCCATCGGGACGCAGGAGTGGCTTGGTGCCGGTGAAGGTGACCGGGCCGAGTCCCTTGGCGTCGAGGGAGAACTTCGCCGTGTAGAACCGCGCCGGGTTGAGGGCGGACCGGTCGTCGCAGATCAGCGCGTACTCGCCGGTGCGGGGGTCGTAATCGATGCTGGACAGGCCGCCGACGACGGTGCCCTCGTAGGACAGGGCGTTCGGGACGATCTGTTCCCCGATCAGGCGAAGCGGACGGTGACCCGCTTCGGCGGCCGGTGCGGCCATCAGGGTGAGGGGGACGGCCCCGATCAGGGCGGTGACAAGAGCTCGGCGTGACATGGCCTGTAGCACAGTCGATCAGGGTATCCGGCAGGTTGCCGGAACGTCACGCTTATCCTCGTGGAGTGTTCGTCATAGCGCTGGTCCCGATCGTGCTGGGTGTCCTCGTCGGCTGGGGTGGGTTCCTCGGCCTGCGCGAGAAGCTGCCGCGTGACCGCGGCGCCGGCGTGCGCACCGCCGCCACGATGCGCAGTGAGGACGCCTTCCGGCTCGGCAACAAGGTCGCCGGGGTCCCGACGCTGGCGGGCGGCGTGATCGCCGTGCTCGCGGGGATCGCCGCGCTGGTCATGCCGACGACGTTCGGACTGCTGCTCGCCTCGTTCGTGGGCGTGATCGGGATGATCGCGCTGGTCGCGGCCGGGGGAGTGCTCGGCAACCGCGCCGCCGCGACGGTGCCGGAGCCCGAGCCGGAGCGGCCCGCCGGCTGCAGCGGCTGCGCCTGCGGCACCTGCGGCGTCTTCAAGAAGGCCGACACCGCCACCGCCTAATTGCGCTGGAGGTCTCCCGGATGGGTGGCCAGCAGCGCCAGCGGGATGCCCTGACGACGCAGCACCTGACCCCAGAGGTCATGGTGCGGCGAAGCGAGGACGTCGCTGGGCAGCGCCGGGACGATCACCCAGTCGTCGCGTTCGATCTCGTTCGCCAGCTGGCCGGAGTCCCAGCCCGCGTAGCCGGCGAAGACCCGCACGCCGCGGACCTTCGGCACCAGGATCTCGGGATCGGTGTCGAGGTCGACCAGCGCGACCGGGCCGCGGACGGCGATCACGCCGGGCACGCTCGACGCCGTCTCGCCGGTCCGCAGCGCGGCCAGGCACAACGCGGTCTTCTTCTCGACCGGACCGCCGACGAACACCGACTGCGGTTCGGCGACGTGCCCGCCCCAGTTGGGGAGCACGTCGTACACCGGGACGTCACTCGGCCGGTTGAGCACGACGCCGAGCGTTCCCTCGTCCCGGTGATCGATGACGAACACGACGGTCCGCCTGAAGTTGGGATCGAACATCGTGGGGGCGGCGACCAGGAGCGTTCCCGGTTCGACCTCGGCGTCCGCTGGCACGTCCGCCATGATCCCACTTCGAGCGGAGACAAATCGTCCGGCTCTGGGAACAACAGCATCACGAGCACCGTTGGACACAACGGTCGGTGCGCTTTCCGTGTCCCCCGGGCTCACTGAAGAACCGCCTTTGTGGAATACCGTCCGGCTGGAGCCACACTGCGCATAGCCGCCGAGAGGCGACCTCAAAGCGCATCGGCCACCTTTAATAGGCTCCTCCCGTGACGACCACCGCCACGGCGCCCACCAGGGCGTTCGTCCGCGACCGTGACTTCCGCCGGCTGCTGTTCACGCGGTTCTCCGCGCACTGGGGCAACGGCATGTACCAGGCCGGGCTGGCCGGAGCCGTGCTCTTCAACCCCGAACGCGCCGCCGACGCGCTCGCCATGGCGGGCGGGTTCGCGGCGTTGCTGCTGCCGTATTCGATCGTCGGCCCGTTCGCGGGCGCGCTGCTCGACCGCTGGGACCGGCGGAAGGTCCTGATCTTCGCGAGCCTTCTGCGGTCCTTCACCATCCTCGCGACGGCCGCCGCCGTCGGCACGGGAGCGGCCGGGATCGGGCTGTTCTCCCTGGCTCTGGCGTCCGAAGGCATCTCGCGGTTCATCGGCTCGGGGCTGTCCGCGTCGCTTCCGCACGTCGTCGAGGAGAAGTCCGTGGTCGCCGCGAACGCCTTCGCCGCGACCTGGGGTTCGGTGCTCGCCGTCGTCGGTGGCGGCTGCGCGATCGGCCTCCGTGCGCTGACCGGCGCCGACGACGCCGGTTCCGCGTGGGTCACCGCCGTCGCCGCGCTAGGCGGGATCGGCGCCGCCGTCCTGGCCTCCGGGTTCGCGCGCGGGCTGCTCGGGCCGTCCACGGTCGACGAGCCGTCGAACCCGGCACTCGCCGTCGCCCGAGGCCTGGCGGACGGCGCGAAGGCGGCCTGGCGGACGCCCAGCGTGATTGCCGGGTTCGTCGCGCTGTTCGCTCATCGCGCGTCGTACGGCATCTCGCTGCTGGTGACCGTGCTGCTGATGCGGAACCACTTCACCGACGCGGGCATCTTCCGCGCCGGGATGGCTGGGCTCGGCCAGATGGCGGCGTTCGCCGGGGCGGGGATCCTGGTCGCCGGGCTGCTGACCGCCTGGCTGATCAAGCTGTTCGGCAGGGTCCGGGTCGTGGTGGGCGCGCTGGTGCTGGCGGCGGTCGCTCAGCTCGCGCTCGGCCTGCCGATGGTGGTCCCGGCCGCGTTGCTCGCGGCGTTCCTGGTGACCGGCGCCGGGCAGGTGCTCAAACTCTGCGTCGACTCCTCGGTCCAGCTCGACGTCGCCGACGAAACGCGCGGCCGGGTCTTCGCGCTCTACGACACGCTTTTCAACATCACCCAGGTCGCCGCGGTCTCCCTGGCCGCGACGGTGATCCCGGCCGACGGCCGTTCGCCGGGACTCCTGGTCACGGCGGCCGTCCTGTACCTGGTGGGCGCCGCCGGGTACCTGCTCGCGGTGCGAAAAAGGAGAACGGCTGATAAGGCTCCCCCGTTGGCATTAGGGTGACGCTTACCGACACCGGGTGGCGTATGCCCGGGATCAAGCACTCGCGGGGGCTCAAGTGACGACGGCCGGCGACGACAGCGCACGCCTCGAAGCGCGCAATGCCGCCATGAAGGACCAGGTCGACACGCTGCTCGAACAGTTCGAGCGGCAGACGGCCCAGCTCCGGGACGCGCAGGAAGCCGCTTCGCAGACGTCGGCGACGGTGGTCTCGCAGGACGGCCTCGTCCGCGCCACCATCGACGCGACCGGCACCCTCGCCAAACTCGAAATCCAGCCGAACGCCTTCGAGCGCACCAATCCCGCGCAGCTGGCCAACACCGTGCTGACGCTGGTCCGCCAGGGATCGCTGCAGGTCAAGCAGCAGGTCGCCGAGCTGATGGCCCCGATCACCGAGGGGTTGCCGGACCTGTCGGACCTCATCGAGGGCGCTCCCTCCCTGCAAGGGCTGATGCCGGTGATCCCGGACTTCCTCGCGGAAGAGGAGGAGACGGCCGCACCCGCGAAGTCCGACGAGGACTTCGATGCCCCGCTGATGATCAAGGACGACGTCCCGCCGCCTCCTCCGCCGCCCGCACCTCCCGCTCCGCCGGCACCGAAACCGGTGCCGAAACGGGTGCGTCAGCAGGACGACGATGAGGAAGAGCCGCCCTCGAGCTGGCTGACCAGGGGAGTCTGATGCCGAACGGTGGGGGTGGCGCCGGGTTCACCGCGGATCCGGAAGCGGTGAAGACGGCCGCGGCGAAACTGGGGATCGCGGCCGACCAGCTGGACGAAGCGGGCAAGGAACTGCTGGCCGCGATGAACTCGCTCGGCCAGTGCTGGGGCAACGACGACGCGGGCAAGGAGTTCGCGAAGGACTACGAGCCCGGCGCGCAGGGCTCGTCCGAAGGATTCGCGAACGTCGTCGAGGCGCTGCGGGGCATGCAGCACAACGTCGAGCGGTCGATGACCGCGTACACGAACGCCGAGGAAGAGATCAAGTCGACGCTGGACAAGAAGGTCTAGCGCCGTGGGTATGGAGATGCCCGACGCGGTCAAGTGGCTGTTGCCGATCGTCGTCGGGGAAAGCTGGCCCGAAGGCGACGAAGACAAGCTCCGCGAACTGCGCGACGCCTGGCACAACGCGTCGAAGGCGATCCAGCCGATCGCCGACACCGCGACCAAGGGCGCCACCGAGGTCCTCGGCGGCTGGAGCGGCGAGGGCGCGGAGAAGTTCGCCGAGGCGTGGAAGAAATTCGTCGAGGGCGACGAGGCGTACTTCAAATCGCTGGCCGATTCCTCGAAGGCACTCGGCGACTCGTGCAACGCGACCGCGCTGGACGTCGAATACACGAAGTACATGATCATCATCTCGCTGGTGATCCTCGCCGCGCAGATCGTCGCGATGATCGCGGCCGCGGCGGTGACGTTCGGCGGGTCGACCGCCGGGATCGCGCCGGCGCAGATCGCCACCCGGATGACCGTCCAGATGATCTTCCGGCAGCTGATGCAGAAGCTCGCGCAGGAAGGCTTCAAGAAGGTCGCGAAGGAACTCCTGGAGAAACTTCTCAAGGAGGGCCTGAAGAAGATCGGCAAGGAGGTCCTGCAGAACACGGCGATGAACCTCGCCATGGACGCGGGTATCCAGGGTCTCCAGATGGCCAAGGGCGACCGCGAGAGCTGGGATTTCAGCAAGACCAAGGATTCCGCGATCAGCGGCGCCGTCGACGGCGTGGTCGGCGCGGGCAGCAGCAGTATCGGCAAGGGCGCCACCAAGGGACTTTCCGACAGCGTCGGCGGCCAGATCGTCGACAGCGCGGCGCGGGGTGCGGTGCGCGGCGCGGCGGAAGGGGTCGCCAGCACGGTCGGGCAGGCCGCCGTCACCGGCGACCTGGACAAGCTTTCGGCCAAGGACGTGCTGATGGGCGCGTCCGGCGGGGCCGTCGGCGGTGGTGTCGACGGGGCGAAGAACCAGATCGGCGACATCAAGGCCGCGAACACGCCCGGCGACTCGGGTCCTCCCACGCCGGATGTGGATACCGGGGATGAGGGGACGCCTTCGCGTACTCCGGGGTCTTCGGATTCCGGCTCTTCTTCGGACTCGCGGTCGTCCTCGGACTCGGGCTCTTCTTCCGACTCGCGTTCTTCGTCGGGCTCGGACTCTTCTTCTTCGGACTCGCGTTCCTCTTCGGATTCGCGTTCTTCTTCGGATTCGGGCACTTCATCGGAACCGCGTTCTTCTTCGGATTCCGGTTCCTCTTCGCGGTCGGACTCTTCGCCGGATCCGGCGCCACGGTCCACTTCGGACGGTCAGGCGGCTTCGAGCCGCGGTTCGGACGGCTCCGCCGACCCGCAGCCGCGCTCCGAAAGCGGCCCGCAGCGGGCGGCGGACAGCGACCGGATCAGCCAGTCCTCGACGCAGGCCCCGGAACGTCCGGCCGACACCCCGGCGAACACCGGTGACGGTCAGCGTGCGGCGCAGACCCACCAGAACGCTCCGGCGGCCGCCGCCGACAACGGTTCCGGTCAGCAGCAGCAAGCCGCTGCCGGTCAGCAGCAGGCACCGGCCCAGACACCGGCGGGTGGTCCGGCGCCCGCTTCGGGCCCAGCGCCGAGCCCGTCACAGGGCCCCGCGCCCGGTCCGGCACCGGGCCCGTCGCCGAGTCCTTCGCAGTCCAGCGCGATGCCGCCCGCCGCTTCCACGGGTGCGCCGTCGAGTTCGGGTGGGTACGGCATGGCGTCGAACCCGGGTTCGGGCTCGCCCGCTCCGTCGGGTGGCTACGGCATGGCACCCGGCGGCAACGGGCCCACTCCCGGCGGCGGTTTCCCGCCTCCCGGGCATGATCCGGCTCGCCCGGTCCGCCCGAACGACAGCGTCCAGGCCGCGGGTTTCGCGGGCAACGGCGGGCCCCAGCAGCCGCGGTTCGACCAGCCGCCTGCCCCGATGCCCTTCCAGGGCCAGCAGCCGATGCAGCCGCCACCTCCGGGTGGTTTCGCGCCGCCGCCTCCGCCGCCTCCCGGTGGTGGTGGCCCCATGCCACCGCGAGGACCGCAGGGTCAGCCCGGTCCGATGGGCCCTCGCCCGCCGCAGCAGCACCCCGGTCAGGGTGGGTATCCGCAGGACCGCGGGCCGCGTCAGCGTCCTCAGCAACCGCCGCAGCCGCCCGGACCGCAGGGTCCGCCGAGGCCGCCTCAGGGCTATCAGGGCAGGCCTGGACCTGGTCCGGGCCCGAACGGCGGGGTCCCGCCGCGTCCGCAGACGCCTCCGCCCGGTCCGCCTCCGGGCAACCGCGGTCCGGCCGGCTATCCGCCACCTCCGCCGCGGCCCCAGCACCCGGGCAACGGTCCGTTCCCGGGCAACCGCGGCCCCATGCCGCCGCCACCCGGTCACCACCCCGGACAGCCGGGGCATCCGGGACAGCCCGGCAGGCCGATGCCGCCTGGTGCCGAGCCGCCGCGGTTCGGTGGTCCGCAGCGTCCGCCGCAGGTGCCTGCACCGCGTCCTGGCCACGACCCGAACGCGGGCCCTCAGCAACCGCAGCGTCCGCCGCAGCAGCAGCCGCCGCCGGTGCGGCCGGTGGAGCACGCGCCGCAGCAGGCACCTCAGGACCGCGGCCAGAGCAACCTGCCCAAGGACACCGAGCTCCCGAAGGACACCGGGGTCCCGAAGGACACCGAGGCTCCCAAGGACGTCGAAGCTCCCAAGGACACCGAGGCTCCGAAAGACACCGAAGCTCCCAAGGACGCCGAGACCCCCAAGGACGTCGAAGCTCCCAAGGACACCGAGACCCCCAAGGACACGGACGTCCCCAAGGACGCCGAGGCGCCCCAGGACGTCACGTCCGACGACCGGACCACGGTCGACGAGCCGTACCTGACGGATCCGGACTTCCACACGGACGATCCCGCCGCCTACCGCGCGCTCGCCGAGACGCAGATCGACAAGCGCGGTTTCGACAAGGACACCGGGGAAGCGCGGAGCGAACAGGTCCGCCGCGAAGGTCTCGCCAAACGCGACGCCCACGAAGATCCGCGCGTCAGGGAGATGTCGGATCAGGGCGCCTACGCGGTGCACAGCTACACGCGCACCGACATGGCCGAGCGGATCACGCACGCCCAGCGTCACGGTGGCGCGGAGCTGGAGGCGCTGCGCCCGCATATCGAGGCGATCACCTCCGGCCTCAACGAGATGCCCGCCTACGAGGGTCTCGTCTCGCGGCGGGTGAACTTCGGCGGCAACGAGAGCGCGATCCGGGCCTTCCTCGAAGCGCACGCCAAGGGCCAGGTCATCGTCGACCCGCAGATGCTGAGCACGTCGCGGGTCACGCCGGAGCATCCGCGCAGCACCTTCCCCGGCGAAGTCGAGATGCGCATCCAGTCGAAGACCGGACGCCACATCGAAGACCTCGCTTCGAAGAAGGAAGAACGCGAGGTGCTGATGAAGTCGGCGACGCAGCTGCGCGTCACCGACGTCAAGATGGGCCCGGGTCATCCCGACCACCCGGACTACCAGAAGCGCCTCGCCGACGGGTCGCCCAACGACCTGCCGAAGTGGATCGTCGAATGCGAAGAGGTCGTCGCCGGTGACGACGGCCACCTGAGCCCGGACGAGGTCCACCAGAAGGTCGCCGAGCGGCGCGACTACAACAACGCCGTGCAGGAGCGGCTGGCGCAGGAGGCCGCCGACCAGGAGGCCCAGCTCCGCCGTGATCACCCGGAGCTGTTCCAGGGCCAGGGCCTCGCGGGGCTCGAAACCAAGGTGGCCGACGGCAAGGGCGGCTGGATCGACGTCACCGACGCCCCGGTCCGGGAGCTTCCGAAGCCGCCGAGAGAACACGTTCCCGACGGTGGCTGGTCCGAGCTGGCGAAGCCGCTCGAAGAGGGCGGGACGCCGGTCATCCACGCCGGTTCGACCGAGACGCCGCACCAGCAGGTCCGGCTGCTCATGGACGAGGTCCCCGCGATCGGCGAGGCCAACACCCGCAACTACTACGCGCCCGAATCGTGGAAGAACGGCTACCAGACGAACTCGGCCGAGGCGCTGGTCGCGTTCGAAGACCGGATGAACGGCGGCGACTCGGTCGCCTCGCCGTCGGCGGGCGGTTCACCGCTGCAGCACGTCAGCGACCGGCTCGGCGGGCAGTGGTCCGACCGCAACGGTTTCGCCGACATCGCCCGTGAGCTGGGCGAACGTCCGGTCGGCGCGCGGACCGCGGTGGCGTTCGAGCATCACGCCGCCGGCGATCCGAACGCGCCGGAAGGCTCGCCGCGGTCCAAGGACCGGATCGAGACCCGGATCGTCGCCGCGGTGAACACGCCGCACGGCGTGGTCTTCGCCGACCCGATGACCGGGCGGCTCGCGACGCTGCCCGACGATCCGACGTCGATCAAGGCGATGCCGATGGGCGGCGGCGACGCTCCGCACGTCGACAGGACCCCCGAGACCGAAACGCCGGTCCAGGAGGCGCCCAAGACCGAACTCGACATCGCCGACCGGCTCAAGGGCCCGGAGGAAACCCCCGCGCGAATCGACGAGAGCTACCTCTCCGACGACGGATTCCGTGGCACGCCCGAGGATCACAAGAGCCTCCGGGACCGCTACGACAGCGCCGAACTCGCCGAGCAGGCTCGCGAGAAGGCGCTCAAGCGGCTCGAAGCCAGCCCGCTGAAGGACCGCGTCTCGCCCGAAGCCGCCGAAGCGATCTACTCGTACTCGCGCGAACACGCCTACGCGATCAACGAAGCCAACCGCAAGGGTGAAGCGCACCCCGACTTCGAGAACGCCCAGCGCAGCACCCGGGCGATCGTCGGCGCGCTCAACGAGCTGCCGGACTTCCACGGCGAGGCCATCCGCGGCATCGACACCAAGGGCGACATGCGGGCCGCGGCGATCATGGCGGCGCACTACGAACCCGGCCAGACCGTCCCCGAGCCGACGATGACCAGCTCGACCATCAAGACCTCGCCGGACACGAAGTCGAAGTTCGGCGAAGACGTCGAGATCCACATCGTCTCGAAGACGGGCAAGGACGTCTCGTCGCTCGCCGAGAACCCGCGCGAGAACGAGGCCATCAACAAGCCTGCCACCCAGCTTTACGTGCACAGCAAGGAGTTCAAGACTCCGCCGCTGGTCGACCGGCCGAAGTGGGTCATCCACGCCGAAGAGGTCACTCCCGGCGACCCGCGCTACCTCGACCCCGAGACCGCCAAGCAGAAGATGGACGAGCGGCGGGCCCGGCACGCCGCGGAGGCGCCGGAACTCGCGCGTCTGGCCCAGGCGCAGTCGATGGCGCGCCTCGGCGGCTTCGACGAGCCGCAGACTCCGCACGTCACGACGGAGAACCCGGCGGACCACGGCGTCGCGGACGTCGAAAAGGGACCCGAGTACGGCGAGCAGCCCGTCACCGACGACACGATCGAGCTGCCCACGCCCGAGCGGGACTACTCGTCGATGGCGGTCGCGACGAACCCGCCGAGCGAACCGGCGATCCACGCCGGTTCGGCGAGCCCCGCGCAGCAGGCCGCGTACATCGCCGACCGGCATCCGCGGCTCGGCGAGGTCAACCCGCATTTCAACGACCCCGACGCGCTGGCGAACGGCTACCGCTCCAACTGCACCCGCACACCGGGCGCGTACATGGACCGGCTGAACGGCATCGACTCGACCGCCGACCCGCTGCTCGTGCACGAGATGGACAGCCGCGGCACGCTGGAGCACGTCGAGGGGCGGTTCGGCGGGCAGTTCTCCGACCGCGCCGACTACGACACCGTCATCCGCGAGATGCGGGGGATGCCGACCGATCACCACGCGGTGGTCGCGGTGAAGTACCTCGACGAGAACGGGGTCGAGCGCGGGCACGTCGCGATGGTGGCGAACACGCGGGACGGCGTCGCGTTCATCGACCCGCAGTCCGGCGCGCTGATGAACCTGCCGCATCCGCCGCTGGGCGTGAAGCTGATGCACG
Source organism: Amycolatopsis sp. PSD-21 (assembly GCF_055561455.1). Lineage (NCBI taxonomy): Bacteria > Bacillati > Actinomycetota > Actinomycetes > Pseudonocardiales > Pseudonocardiaceae > Amycolatopsis > Amycolatopsis sp. PSD-21. The sequence continues at coordinate 9,402,635 of NZ_CM145712.1, forward strand.
TCGGTGTCCCGGAGGGCCCGGCCGCGCAGCACGTCGACCCGCGGATCGCTTACGCCATGGAAGACACACCCGACGTGCAGCCGTCGCGGATCGGGCCGGACGGCCGTCCGATCGTGACGCCGCCGCAAGACGCGGGTTACGGCATGGCTCACGACGAGCCGGCCCAGGGTGACCGGGCCGATGGCGAGCGGTTCCTGAACGATCCCGAGGTCGCGGCCGCGGTGGACGGGCTGGACCCGGACAAGAAGCGGGCCGTCCACGAGGACGAGAACGGGGTCAAGCACGACGTCGGTCCCATGCGGGACTTCATCCGCGAGCATCTGCCCGCGCATCCGGAACTCGTCCGGCTGATGGAGCACCCGGACAACGCGTACCTGCGGGCTTCGCTGCTGAACAACCCGATGACCATCGGCAGCCTGCTGCTGCACCCGGAAGCCATCCCGATCCTCGAAGACGCCCTGCGCGACGTCGAGGAACGCGGCTACCAGATGATCGACGACGTCCGTGAGGACGGTCCCGGCGACACTCCGCTGACGCAGGAGCAGCGGGACCTCGCGAACGCGGCGGCGGCCATCGCCGCCGACGTGGAGCCCGGCGATCAGTACCACGCCGGCTTCGACCGCGCGGACAAGGGCGACGACGCGAAGATCCAGGAGTTCCTGGACGCCGAGCGGCAGGCGTGGCCCCAGAACCAGGGCGACCTGAACCGGATCGCGGAACGGATCGCGGACGAGAACAACGGCGACGCGTCGGGCAGGCCCGGTCCGAAGGACGACGACCGCGCCAAGGCGAAGATCGCGGGCTACGACGGCGACGCGTCGAAACTGACCGACCTGGTCGGCGTGAAGATCCAGTTCGACACGCTGGCCGACGTCTACAACGCGCTGAACGCGGTGATGGACGATCCGGACCTGGAGATCGTCAGCTTCGACGACCGCTTCGCGAATCCGCAGGACAGCGGGTACCGCGATCTGCAGATGAACGTCCGGCTGCCGAACGGGCACGTCGCCGAACTGCGGCTGCACCTGAAACACATCGACACCGTGTCGGCCTACGAGCACGCCTTGTACGAGGTCCGCCGCGACTTCCCGACGTACAACCGGACACTGGACGAGAACAACAAGAAGAGGTTGTCCCCGGAACAGGCCCTGCTGGAAGCCGCGTTGATGGACCGGGTCCGGGAGAAGTTCATGGCCGGTCTCCGCAAGGGCCTGCCTCCTGAGGAGAACACGTGAGCCAGACGCCGTCCTTCTACACGTACTTCGGGAAGACCTACCGCGTCGAGCCGACCCCCGACGGGGGCCTGACCGGTTTCCTCCTCAACCTGAGCACCGGCGAGTTCGACGAAAAGCCGGAGCACGTGCGTGAGGTCATGTGGGCGATGGCGAGTTCGGACATCAGCAAGGTGTCCGAAGAGAAGTTCGTCCAGGAGACCGAGCGCGCCCGGGCGTACGAGCTCAAGGGCGGCGGACCGATCTTCGCGCTCTACGAGACCATCGACGGCTTGTACGCGCAGGCGAAGCGGGAGAACCGCCGCGTGGAACCGCAGGAATCGGCGCTGATCCAGTCGCTGCGCAAACGCACCTTCAAGATGTGGGAGGACGAGCTGGCCCGCCGCGCCGCCGGGGAGCCGCCGACCTTCCGGGCGGAACCACGTTTCCCGAACCGGGCGCGATGATTCACGTGGAACAACTCACTCCGGGACAGCAACGCGGGCTGCTGGTCGAGATCGGCAAGCTCATCCGCTCGGGTGCCGCCGACGCGGCGCATCCGGCCGTCGCCGATTTCCGGCAGGCCGGGGACCACACCGAACTAGAGGGCCACAACTGCACGCCCGCGCCCGAGCTGACCGAACTCTTCGGCAGGCTGCGCACCGGCATGTACGCGATCGGCCGGGGGACGTGGCTCCAGTCGCGGTTCACGCTGAAACCCGACGGCACCTTCGACTTCGACTTCACCCTCGACGACGAACCGTCGTGGACCCGGCCTCCGGGGGCTTCGGCGTACCCGGACGAGCTGGCCGCGTTCCCGCGCGACGACGAGCACGTCCCCGACTGGTGGCGCCTGCGCGCGCAGCTGCCGTTGCGCGTCGAGTTCCGGCACGCCCGGATCGTCGACGCGTACACCGAGGGCGAGCCGCCCGTGGTGGACAGACCGGAGCTCGACGAGTCCGAAGCTCCGCTGATCGCGCAGTACCTGGAGCGTGAACCGGCGATCCTCTCCGGCAGCGGGCTCGGGAAGGACATCTTCGATCCGGAGGCCGACGGCGACGTCCCGGAGAGCTACCACACCGACGGCACCTGGATCTGGCACGCGTCCGTGCCGCACTACCTGCGGAAATACGGGATCCCGCCGGAGCCGGACCTGGTCGCGCACATCCGCGGCCAACGGTTCCAGCCGCCGTACGTCGAGCACCTCGTGCGGCGGACCGCGGAAGCGGACCTGCTCGGCAAACCGCGGCCGAAGCCGGGCCGCTCCGACGTCAAGAAGACCGAGGGCGACATCGCCGCGGAGCTGGAGACGTCGCCGAATCCGGTGCTGACCGACGAAGAACTCCTGGTCGTGCTGGTGAGCAGGCTCGGCGAGCACGCCGTCTGGCCGGAGGCCTACCGCATCGGCGACCGCGCGGACGGCGCCTGGTGCCTCAACTTCACCGAGAAGGGCTGGGAGGTCGCGGCCTATTCGGACGGCGCCCCGGTGTCGCCGAAGTACTTCGACAAGCTCGAAGACGCGTCGCATCAGCTTCTCGGCGCGCTCCTCCTGCATCCGGCGAGGATGACCGCCGGACACGAGACACCACTGGAGACGGCGAAGGAACTCGCCGACTGGCCGGTGCAAGCGGCGCCGGGTGAGCCTCCCCTCACCTTGCTCCGCAACAAGCGCGTGAGCCGGATGGTCGCCGGTACGGTCGTACTGCGGTTCGGCGAGGAGACCGGCAATCTGGTTCATCACGGAGGGGTACGGTTCGCCACGACGTCCCTGCCGCTGGAACGGGAGCGCGTCGGTGGGACCTACCGGCTGCGCCGCCCGCTCCACGTGATCATCGGTGTCACCGTCCCCTGGGCGAACATGCCCGGCGGGGCGGTGGCCTACGTGCTCCCGAGGACCATCGCCGAGCACGTGTCCGACGGCAGCCTGGAGAGGATCGAGTAGGTGGAATCGGCGGAAGCGGTAGCCAAGGTCGAAGAGTGGCTGCGCGCGGTCCACGGTCCGGACGTGTCCGAACCGGGCGGCGCCGGCCTGCGCGTCGACCACGAGAAGGTCCTGCGCATCCCCGAGGGCTGGTCGGTCCCCTACAACACGATCGCCTTCCTCGACGAGGGTCATGCCGAGAAGGAGATCTTCCCGCCGCCGTCGGTGATCGTCCGCGAACCGGACGGCGAGCTGCGCCAGGCGCATCCGCAGCCCGGCGGCCTCAGCGTCCCGGTCGCGTTCCCTGGACAGGAGGCGTGGCGCGAGGTCGTCGACCCGGAGTACGCCAAGGCCGGGCTCGGTGACCTCGGTGTCCCGCCGCCGGTCGTCGCGGGCTGGGTCAAGGTCAACGCGGAAGGCGTGCAGACCGGGGAGGAACGGGAGAACCCGGAGTACAAGGCCGGTCCGATCCGCCGTGGCTACCCCAAGCCGGAGAACAAGCTCGAAACGCTGCTGTCGTTCGCCAGCGTCGGCTGGCTGACCAGGGAACAGCTGCTCATCGGGCTGCTGCGCTGCGAGGTCTACGTCCCGCTCGACCTGGCGTCGGGCAAGACGGAACGGTTCTACTTCAACGAGGAACGCGCCGAGCTGCGGGTGTTCAGCTCGACCAGGAACCTCCCGTCCCGTGAGCACGGGTACTGGAAGGTCGACATCGCCACCCTCGCGGGTTACGAGAGCCCGCCGAACCTGGTGATCAACGGCGGTCCCGCGACGTTCGAGGACGTCAGCGGCGCCGAACTCGCCGAGACCGCGCTCCGGTTCCCGCGCCGGGGCCCCGGCGTCGACGTCAACGAGCGCTGCCCGGAGGCCGACCCGGAGCTCGAGGCGCTCGCCGTCGACACCGCCGCGAAGATGGGTCTGTCCGAGCCGGTCAAGCCGCCGCTGGCCGCCGCCGAACGGGCCCGCCGCCGCGGGTTCGAGCTGAGCGCCGAGGAATGCCAGAAGACCGTCCTCGGGCAGTCGTGGCTGGCGCGGCTGCGGCAGCCGGAACCACCCCGTAGCCGTCCGAACGACCTGCGGGCCAACGGGCTGGCGCCGGGCTACGACAACGAAGGCCAGATCCAGCCGCGCCTGGACACCTTCGGCAAGTACTTCGAGCGAGACCGCTCCAGCTCGCGTTACGGCTGGCAGCGTGTCACGGGCGCGTACGTCGGCTTCGCGCTCGGCGAGGCGCTCGGCGCGGCCGTGGACCGGATGCGGCTCGACGAGATCCACAGCACCTACGGCCCGGACGGCGTCACCGATCTGCCGGTCGCGTTCGACCTGCCCGGCCGGATCGGGCCGCTCACCCAGCGGCTGCTGTTCTACACCGAGGCCGTGATCCGCAGCCCGCATCGCGAGCAGCCGGAGAACCGCGACGCCGAAAAGGCGCTCGGGACGGTCGCGCGCAACTCGCTGATGCGCTGGCTGCACACCCAGGGCGCGCCGCTGGACAACGCCGACGGCTGGCTCGTGAAGGTGCCGGAGCTCCGCGTCCGCCGCACCCCCGACGACGCCGAACTGAACGCCTATCACGCGCTGGCGACCATCTCGCCGACCGCGATGCCGATGAGCGGACCGGACGCGCTGGTCGCGGCGCTGCCCGCGGCGATGACCGCGGCCGGGCCCGGGACCGCGATGAGCGGCGGCGTCCGCCAGGCGGTGCGCGACCTCGTCGCGGTGACCCATCCGGGTGAGGTCGACGTCGAAGCGGCCACCTACCTGACGTGGCTGTTCGAACCCGCGCTGACCGCGGAGGCGTTCAGCTACCCGGTCTGGAACACCTCCCGGGAGATCTTCAGCGACCAGAACCCGCACCAGCGCGGGCCGGTCTGGGCGGATCTCAAGGCGATGGTCGCGGAATCGGTGCCGTTCTTCGGCAAGCACGGCCTGCCCGATCTGCGGGTCCCGGAGCTGATCGGCGACGGCAAGGGCACGCTTTCGGTGCTGGGCCGCGCGTTCGCGGCGCTGTCCGGGTTCGAGAACTACCCGGAGCAGGCGCTGCTGCGGGCGGTCAACCACTCCGGCCGCAGCGCGATCACCGGTGCCATCGCCGGCGCCCTGCTCGGCGCCCGCACCGGCATCCCGGGCCTGCCGCAGAAGTGGGTCGAGCAGCTGGAACTGCGCTACCTGGTGGAGAACATCGCCACGGACGCGTTCTGGCATTTCGACCGCCACTCGGCGCTGCACGAGGTCGACGGCTGGGCCCAGCGGTATCCGCGCTGGTGAAATCGGGAATGGGGACGATGAACGAAGAGGAAGCCGTCAGCCGCGTCGAGGAGTGGCTGGCGGGCCGAGGCGGGGAGGGCACCGGCGCGCTGCGGGTGCGCCGAGACTACGTCGTGCGCGCGACCGACGGCTGGAACGTCACGTACAACACCGTCGGCTGGCTCGACGGGACCGATCCCGGCGCCGGTCTGTTCCCCAGCCCGGTCGCCTTCGTCCCGGACGACGGCGGCGAGATCCGCCTCGACCTGGAGCTGATGGCCGTTTCGGCGGCAGGCGAAGACACCGACGCCTTCACCCGGTGGGCGGAGATCGTCGACCCCGAGTTCGACCCGGACGCGGTGCCCGGCCTTCCCGTGCCGAAGGCGGCGATCCTGCGCTGGGAGCAGCACACGCTGTACGGCGAGCCGACCGGCGCGGTCCGCGCGAACCCCGACCACCGGCCGGGGCCCCGGTTCTCCGGCCGCCCGGCACCGGAAAGCCCGGTCGAGACGCTGCTCGGCTACCTGCGCGTCGAGTGGATCACGCCGGAGGAGTTCGTCCACTGGATGCTCGACCTCGACGTCCTCGCCCCGATCAAGGACGGCCACCTGCAGGCCCGCGACTTCGGTGACGCGGGTGCGCGGTTCGTCGTCTACACCTCCGAAGCGCAGGTGCCGTCGGAGTACACGGCATGGCAGCGGGTGCAGCCCCGTGTGCTCCTTCGCCGGGCCAAGGACAATCCCGGGGTCGGCCTGCTGGTCAACCCCGGGCGTCCGGAGACCTTCAACGTCTATCCGGAGACGCTGCGGCAGGTCGCCGATCTCGGCCTTCCGTCGGGCACCGAACGCCCCGAGTCCGTCGAGCGTCCCGCGTACTTCAGTGGTGAGTACGACGGGCCCGCCGTCGCGAACCTGCGGAGCCTCGTCGACCAGGCCAGGGACAACGGCTACCCGCTGAGCAGCGACGAGCTCACCCGCTTCGTCCGCGCCTCGACGCTGTCGTTCGAGCGCTCCCGGGCGAAGTACGACGGCCGCCCGCTGCCGGAACTGCCCGAGGATCTGTTCGCCAACGGCCTCGTGACGCACTTCTACGACAACGGCGAACCGCGCCCGAGCGCCTGGACCTTCGGGAAGTTCTACGACCCGACGCTCCCTGTCGGCAGCTTCGCGTACCCGCGGCTTCTCGGCGCGTACGTCGGCTTCGCGCTCGGAGACGCCCTGGGCTCGGGTGCCGATCCCGCCGACGGTTTGCCGCTCGGCGGGCTGACCCGGCAGCTGCTGTTCCACACCGAGTCGGTGATCCGCGGCCTGGATCCGACGCCGGACAAGCCCGAGATCCCGGCGTCGCTGCCCGCGGGCGGACGGCCGGACGGCTGGGTCGCCAAGGCCACCGCGGCCGCCGGACCGGCCCCCGCGGAGTTCTCGGCCATGCTGGCGACCGCGCTCGCCGCCACGGTGACCGGCGGCGTGCAGGGTCCCGCCGACAGCACGTTCTACGCGATGAAGGTCGTCCGCGAGCTGGTCGGATCCGCCGCGGGTCACGAGGTCGTCCACGGCGCGGAACTGCTGGTGAACGTCTTCCGCGCCCAGCTCGCCGCCCAGAACGGTGAACCGGCGGTCGCGAACTTCCTCGAAGGCTTCGACGAGTACAGCGGCGAGGTCGGTGAGCTGGTCAAGACCGTGCTCGACCTCCGGAACGACATCGACGGGAGCAGCGCCGCTGACGTCGAGCAGTTCGACAGCATCGGCGACGGCCGGACGCCGCTTTCGGTGCTCGGCCGGGCGCTGTTCGCCGCCGCGAAACGGGGTTACGACGCCGAAGCGGCGCTGGCGCTGGCCGCGCGCGGGGGCACCGTGACCGCGGCGCTGACCGGGGCGATGGTGGGCGCCAGGCTCACCGTGCCCGGACTGCCGGAGTCCTGGCTCGCCGCGTTCGCCGATCTCGGCGTCGTCGACGCCATGGCGGGCGACGCGTATTACTACTTCAACCGCTTCGGCCTGCCCCGCGAGCCCGAAGAGCGGCGGCGCTGGGAAGCGAACCGGTATCCACGAGGAGATCAGTAGAGAAATGCGCGAGTGGCTTCAAGATCCGGCGACCAGGTCGCGGTTGCGCGGCAGCCTGTTCGCCGGCGCGATCGGCGACGCGCTCGGCGCGAAGACCGAGTTCGACTCGATCGACCGTATCCGGGAGATCGCCGGACCAGCCGGGATCACCGACCTCATCCCCGCGTACGGCGGGGTCGGCCGGATCACCGACGACACCCAGATGACGCTGTTCACCCTGGAAGGCCTGATCAGGGCCCACCATGGCACCGAACCGGTCGAGCAGTCCTTGCAGCTGGCCTACCAGCGCTGGCTGCACACCCAGGGCGTCTCGTGGGAGCGCGCCCGCGGTCCGAAGGACACGAGCGCGGAGCCGGACGGCTGGCTGATCACGAACCGTGAGCTGTTCAGCCGCCGCGCGCCCGGCCTCACCTGCTTCAGCGAGCTGGAGGCGTACGGAAAGACCGGAGTACGCGCCGGCATGGCCAAGCCGGTCAACAACTCGAAGGGCTGCGGCGGCATCATGCGCGCCGCGCCGGTCGCGTTGTGGTCGGACGACCTGGCCGAGGTGTTCCGCCTCGGCGCCGAGAGCGCGGCCCTGACGCACGGTCACCCGAGTGGGTATCTCTCGTCGGGTGCTTTCGCGGTGATCGTGCGCGAACTGCTGGTCGGGAAACCGCTGCTCGACGCCGTCGCGACCGCTCGCGCCGAGCTGGAGAAGTACCAGGGGCACGAAGAGCAGAGCGTCGCGCTGGACCAGGCGCTCGCGCTGGCCGGACAAGGCGCCCCGACGCCGGAGAAGCTCGAATCGCTCGGGCAGGGGAACATCGGCGAAACCGCGCTCTCCATGTCGGTTTACGTCGCCCTGACCACCACGGACGCGAACACCGCCCTGCTCGCGTCGGTGAACCACAGCGGCGACAGCGACTCGACGGGGTCGGTCTGCGGGAACCTCGTCGGCGCGATGTACGGCGAACAGGCCTTGCGGACGGACTGGCTCGAGAAGCTGGAACTGGCCGAGGTGATCGGACGGCTGGCGGACGACGCGCTCGCGGAGTTCGGCGGGAACGCACCGGGTGACGACCGGTGGTACGCCCGCTATCCGGCCCACTAGATTTACCTCCGGTTTGGGGTATTCGGGGAGGGGACAAACAGTGCGTTACCGGGTTCAAGCGGCGGAGCGGCCGGATGGCCTGTACGCCGTCTGGGGGGACACCGTCTTCGCGGCCCAGCGGTCGACCGAAGACGGCACGCTGCTGCTCATCGCGCCGCCGGGGGAAGCGGCGCCCGAGGGTTTCGATCGCGACTGGAACGGCCGCCCGGCCCGGGTCGTGCTGAACGGCGAGGTCGGCGCGACCTTCAGCCTCCAGTCGTACGGCCGGTTCGACGACGAGCACTTCCAGATCGCGCCGAACACCGGCGGCGGCGACCTGACCTTGCGCTGGGCGGGCGAGGACGCGGCCCGCGCGGCCGAACTGGGCCTGACGGATTTCTCGACCACCGTCTCGCCGTCGCGGCTGACGGCGTTGTGGCAGACCAGGCACGACTTCGTCGAGACGCCGGACGCCCGTCCGGCGATCGGCACGGGTGACCAGGGCGCGCTGCTGCGGGCCATCGGCCGGACCCTGCTGCGGGTGCTGCCGCCGGGCTGGCAGCGCGTCGGCGCCCAGTTCCGGCAGGTCGGCGACTACTCCGAACTCGAGGTCCGCTCGGTCGGCGACGAGGGCAACGGCCCGGTGTCGGTGTCGATCGCGGCCCCGCCGGAGCTCGGTTCGCTCTTCGCGCGGCTGCGTGCGGCGATGCACCAGCCCGAGACCGGCACCTGGTTCCAGGGCACCTTCACGCTCGACTCGGAATCGCATTTCGACTTCGACTTCGACGCCGAGCAGGAACCGACCTGGCGGCTCGCGCCGAACGAGGGCGGGAAGCCGTCGCCGCGCGCGTACGCGACCGAGCTCGCGATCTTCCCGCGCGACACCAAACACGTCCCGGCCTGGCTTTCCGCCAAGGCGGGACTGCCGCTGGACGTCGTGTTCCGGCACGCGAAGGTCGTCGACGCGCACAACGAGGGCGAACGCCCGGTCGTCAACCGGCCGCCAGTGCCGCCGGAGATGATGCGCGGCGTCCTCGACTACCTCTTCCGCTCGCCGGTGGCGCTCACCCGGCCGGGTCCGCAGCCCGACATCTTCACCCCGAACGGCCCGCCGGACGTGCCGAACGCCTTCCACACCGACGGCGTGTGGATCTGGCCCGCGGCGGTCCCGCACTACCTGCGCAAGTACGGGGTGCCGCCGGAGCCGGAGCTGATCGAGCACATCCGGGCCGCCGGATTCCGGCCGCCGCTGATCGGCGAGCTGGTGCGGGCGACCGCGGAGGCGGAGATCGTCGGCAAGCCGCGGCCGCCGCAGACCGCCGCGGACCTGCCGGACGAAAGTGCCCGCACCCGCGTCGAACGCGACGGCGAACCCACACGCGACATCCGGGCCGTCGAGGTGCTGGACGTCCTGTACCAGCGGCTGGCCGAGCACGGGGTGGCGCCGACGTCGTACCGGATCGGCGCGAACGCGGTACCGGAGCCGGGGCTGTGGACCCTGCGCCGCACCGAGAGCGGCTGGGAGGTCTCGCGTCCGCCGACGGACGAGCCGGTGGTGTTCGCGAAACTCGAAGAGGCGGCGCGCTTCTTCCTCGGCACCCTGCTGCTGTACCCGGCGCGGGGCGCGGTGGGCGCGAACGAGGAGTCCGACAACCCGGCCGACTGGCCGATCCTGCCGCTGCGCGGCGAACCGCCGCTGAACTTCTTCCGCCGCAAGCGGATCGTCGTCCTGCCGTCGGGCACCACGGTGCAGCGGTTCGGCAACGAGACCGGCAACCTCGTGCACGCCGAATCGGCGCGGTTCATCGAGACGTCGCTGGCCGCGGACCGCGAGCGGGAACGCCGGCTCTACCGCGTCGTGCGGCCGCTGCGCGTGGTCACCGGCATCACCGCGCCGTGGAACGGGACGCCGGGCGGGGCCGTGGCCTACGTGCTGCCCCGGCCGCTCGCCCAGCACCTCGAAACCGGTGCGCTTTCCCGCGTCCAGTAGCCGCGCCGAGGCGGAACATGCGTGTCCGGAGGCGTAACTCGCGTGCTTGAAGGTGATCCGGCTCTGATCACGCGAGTTACGCCTTCAATCACGCGTGTGTCGCCTTCGATCACGTGTGATCCGGGGTTCCAGGACGAGCCGTCCGTCTGATCACGCGTGTCGTCCATCCCGTCACGCGAGCCGTCCGTCTGATCACGCGTGACCGCCGTCCACGCACCGCGGTGGGTACCTGAGACGCACGTGACTGAAGCCGGAACTCACGTGACTGGAGGCGTAACTCGCGTGTTTGGGGGCGTAACTCGCGAGATCCGGCGTGATCCGGCTCAGGAAGCCGTGATCAGCACCGCGGGCGACCACCAGTAGTCCGCGAGCGGCTCGATCCGGATGCCGGTGAAGCCCGCTTCCTTCAGCTGCGAAGCCCAATCGGTGGCGGGCTGCTCCCAGTTCGTGCGGTCCGCGCCGGGTTTGACCAGGCCGAGCAGGATCGGCAGCAGGAACCCCTGCGCCACCAGCGACGCCTCCTTGCCGTACTCCGCGATCCCGCGTTCGTAGCGGGTGACCAGCGAAAGCAGGTACTCGGGGGAGCCCTCGTCGTATTCGGGCACGTCGAACTCGGCGAGCACCAGACACGACGTACGCGGCCGGAGCGCACGCAGGACCTCGGTGCGCTCGCCGGTCGGGATCGACTGGAGCGCGAAGGTCGACTGCGTCAGCTGCCACTGCCGGTCGTCGTCGCGGGCGAGGAACTCCTGCGCGGTGGCGTCCCAGGTGTGCAGGCCGTGCGTGCCGGCGAGATGTTTCCGCGTTTCCGCGAGCAGCGCGCTCGACGGCTCGACCAGGTCGATCCGGCCCGGCTGCCGGTCCGCCTGTTCGAGCGCGGGGACGACGGCGAGCCCGTCGCCGCAGCCGAGGTCGAGCAGCGAACCGACACTGCCGTAGCGCCGGGCGAGCATGGCGCTGAGCTGCCGGTAGAGCTTGACGTTCCCGCCACCGCGGATGAACGCCGTGAACGCGGCGGGCTGGTCGTACACGTCACCGCCGCCGCCCTCGGTCAGGTACCGGTGCAGTTCGATGCCGAGCGTGGATCCGGCACGCTCGGCGAGGTCCGCTGCCGTGGCCCGGTCACCGTCGCGGTACGCGGTGAGCGCTTCGGCCAGGACGTCCGTTTTCTTCATGTTCTCCTGTTTACCGTCAGAAAGGCACCCAAAGGGTGACTCTGGTGCCATTGCCCGGAGCCGACTCCACCCTCGCGGTCCCGCCGACCTCGTTCAGCCGGGCGGTGATGGACTCGCTGATCCCGAAACCGGCGGGCCGGGAGTCGGGGCTGAACCCGGCGCCGTGATCGCGGGTGATCACCGCGACGCCGCCTTCCTGCTCCTCGACCCGGACGACGACTTTGTCCGTCCCGGCGTGTTTGAGGGTGTTGCGGAGTGACTCGCGGACGGCGTCGCGGATGGCGATCTGCCGGACCTCCGAAAGCGTGTCGTCGTCGAGTTCGGCGATCACCAGCTGGGCGCGTAACCCGTCCCGCGCCATCTCCGCCGCCAGCGACGCGAGCTTCTCGCCCAGCGGCCGCGAACCGGCCTCCGACCGTTCCGAAGCCTCGGTCTCGATCGTCCGCCGCAGCTCCAGCGACTGCGCCCGCGCCAGCCGCTGTACCTCGTCGAGGCGCGTGGCCGGGTCGCCCTTGTTGGCCAGCGCGATCGCTTCGAGGGTCTGCAGCACGGAGTCGTGGAGCATCCGGTGCTGGCGGGCGCGTTCGGCGATGCGGCCGTTGCGGATGCCGTACGCGAGGGCGAGCCGCGTGCCGAGCCCGATCAGGACCAGGGCGCCGCTGGCGGTGAAGAGGACGCCGAGGATCGACGGGAAGGTGGCCATGGCGTCGCCGGGCGCGGCTTGGCCGGTGCCGAGCAGGGACGCGAGCATCCGCACCGGGAAGCTGCCGACGGCGAGCGCCGCCGCGGCGGGCATGCCCAGCGCGAGCGCCAGCAGGGCGACCTCGCCGAGCAGGTGCTTGCCGGGGATCGCCATCGCCTCGGTGAACACCGAAGCCGGCACCAGCGCCCCGACCGCGAGCGGCGCGAGCAGCGTGAACACGAGGTCGATCGCCAGCAGCCGGACGGCGTGCTGGGGGCGGAACGGTGCCGAACGCAGCATCCACCGGATGCCGTACAGCGAGAGCGCAGCCGAGCCGAGGGCCACCAGCCCGACCGGCCCGATCCCGATCATGCCGTGGGTGGAGACGTACACGCCGAACGCGCCGGGCACCGCGAAGAGCCGGTACACCAGCGGGACGAGGGCGACGTAGCGGGCGGCTCTGAGCAGCAGGTTGTCGCGATGGGCCGTGTCGATGGGACCCGACATGTGCTGGATCCGCCGGAGCGCGCGCATCGGCGTCGGGTCGCCGACCTCGTCCGACAGCTCGCTCGTCGCCGTCGCCAGCGCGGGCGCGCCCCGACGCAGCAACGTCACCAGAAAACTGGGCGGCCGCTTCGCCATGGATCTTCCCCCTGCCCGGAGCACCGGCAGGAGTATCTCGGGTTACGCCACGTGGATCCAGAGACCAACGGGGTTTATCTCAGCCTATGCCGTTCTCGGCGGCCCATTTCCGCAGTTCGGCCACCGCCTCGTCGTGCTCCAGCGGACCGCGGTCGAGCCGCAGTTCCTTCAGATGCTTCCACGCCTTGCCGACGTCCGGCCCGGGCTGGAGGCCGAGGATCCGCATGATCTCCTCGCCGTTGAGGTCCGGGCGGACCCGGTCGAGGTCCTCCTGCGCCTGGATGGCTTCGATCCTCCGCTCGAGGTCGTCGTAGGTCGCCTGCAGCGCGGCCGCCTTCTTGCGGTTACGCGTGGTGCAGTCGGCGCGCACCAGCTTGTGCAGCCGGGGCAGCAGATCTCCGGCGTCGGTGACGTAGCGCCGCACCGCCGAATCCGTCCACTCGCCCTTACCGTAGCCGTGGAACCGCAGGTGGAGGAACACGAGCTGGCTGACGTCCTGGACGATCTCCTTCGAGAACTTCAGCGCGCGCAAACGCTTGCGTGCCATTTTCGCGCCGACGACCTCGTGGTGGTGGAAGCTCACACCGCCCCCGGGCTGGAACTCGCGCGTCGCGGGCTTGCCGATGTCGTGCAGGAGCGCCGCGAGCCGCAGGATCAGATCCGGCTCGGAGGTCGGCTCGTGCGTTTTCTCCAGGTCGATCGCCTGCGCGAGCACGGTCAGCGAGTGCTGGTAGACGTCCTTGTGCTGGTGGTGCTCGTCGATCGCCAGCCGCATCCCCGGCACCTCGGGCAGCACGCGGTCGGCGAGGCGGGTGTCGACGAGCAGCTCGATACCGGGCCGGGGGTCGTCCGCCAGCAGCAGCTTCGACAGCTCGGCCTGCACGCGCTCGGCGGTGATCCGGTCGATCTCCTCGGCCATCGACGACATCGCGTCGACCACGCGCGGAGCCGCGGTGAACCCGAGCTGCGCGGAGAACCGCGCGGCCCGCAGCATGCGCAGCGGGTCGTCGGCGAAGGACTCCTGCGGGGTCGCGGGCGTGTCGAGCACCTTGTCCTGCAGTGCCTGGAGCCCGTCGTGCGGGTCGACGAAGGTCTTGTTGGCGAGGTCGATCGCCATCGCGTTGACCGTGAAGTCGCGGCGGAGCAGATCTCCCTCGATGCTGTCGCCGAAGGTGACCTCGGGGTTGCGGCCGACGCGGTCGTAGCTGTCGGCGCGGAACGTGGTGATCTCGAGGGTCATGCCCTGTTTGGTCACGCCGACGGTGCCGAACGCGATACCGACGTCCCACACCGCGTCGCCCCAGGCGCTGACGATCTTGAGCACCTGGTCCGGACGGGCGTCGGTGGTGAAGTCGAGGTCGTTCGACAGCCGGCGGAGCATCATGTCCCGGACGCTGCCGCCGACCAGGTACAGGCTGTGTCCCGCCTTCGCGAAGAGCTTCGCGAGCTCGTCCGCCAGCGGGGAGATGCGCATCAGCTCGGTCACGGCGTTCTGCATCGCAGTGCTCTTCCCCGCAATCGCCTGCCCGGCGACCACCTTGTTCACGACAATCCCACCACGATTTGGATGTACTTACTACGGCCCGGCCCACCATGGGCACGGAGAGCCAGCGTACCTGTACCGCCGTTTGCTCTAGCATCGCAGCATGTCTGGATCAGCCGGGCGCTCCGGCGCTTCGAAGCCGGGCCGCCGGCGGAGGCGCAGGCGGGGAAGGCGGCTGACCACGGTCGACGAAACCTCGGCCGGCGGACTCGTCGTCGACGCCGAACGGGCGAACGCCGCGCTGATCGGGCGGCTCGACCGGCACGGCAGACTGCTGTGGTCGCTGCCGAAGGGCCACATCGAGGACGGTGAGACGGTGGAGCAGACGGCTGTGCGCGAGGTGAAAGAGGAGACGGGCATCTCCGCGCAGGTCCTGCAGCCCCTCGGCACCATCGACTACTGGTTCGTGGCCGAGCGACGGCGCGTGCACAAGACGGTGCACCATTTCATCCTGGAATCCACCGGCGGCGAACTTTCGGACGAGGATGTAGAGGTGACCGAGGTCGCCTGGGTCCCGCTCGCCGACCTGGAGACCAAACTCGCCTACTCCGACGAGCGCAAGCTGGTCCGGAAGGCCAAAGAACTCTTCGCGCAGCAACAGCACACCGCCGAGGGAGCACCTGAGTGAAGCGGCTTGCCGCCACTGTCCTGTCGATCCTGTTCCTGGTCTTCACCGTGTTGCCCGTCGCGGGCGCGCAGGCCCAGGAGCAGCCCCGGCTGCGCGTGGACCTCGACCAGCTGAACCCCCGCGCGATCACCTCGACCTCCGCTTCGCTCGCCGTCACCGGCCGGGTCACCAACATCGGCGACCGGCGGATCAGCAAACTGGGCGTCCGGCTGCAGCTGGGCACCCGGCTCCAGACCGAGCAGCAGATCGGTGACGTCCTCGCCGGCGACAAGTTCAAGGATCTCGCCGCGACCGAGTTCGTCGACCTCGAACCGGACCAACTGGAGCCAGGACAGAGCGCGGCGCTGAACCTGTCCGTCCCGCTCGGTCAGTCCGCCAAGCTGCAGTTCCCCAGGCCCGGCGTGTACCCGCTGCTGGTCAACGTCAACGGCACCCCGGATTTCGGCGGTCCGGAACGGCTGGCCGCGGTCACCCTGCTGATGCCGGTGCTGGGTGTTCCAGGCAAGGCCCCCGGGTCACGTCCGCCGTCCGCGCCTTCCACGAGCCTGCTCTGGCCGATCGCGAACAGCGCCGTGCACGTCGTCTCCGCCCCGCTCGGCGGCCCGCTGACCCTGGCGGACGAACGGCTGGCCGACGAGCTGGCCGCCGGTGGACGGCTGGACTCGCTGGTCGAGGCGGCGCGCGCGGCCGAGGCCGACACGAAGGTCTCGTCGTCGTTGTGCCTGGCCATCGACCCCGACCTGGTCGCGACCGTCGACGGGATGACCCGCGGCTACCAGATCGCCGGCGGCGCCCCCGGCAAGGGCGTCGAGACCGCGAAGAACTGGCTCGGCAGGCTGAAGGCGCTGGTCGCGGGGCGGTGCGTGGTCACCCTCCCGTTCGCCGACGCCGACCTCACCGCGCTGACGAAGGTCCGCGCCGGTGACGCCACCGACACCGCGCTCATGACCACCGCGCTCGGCGGCGCGGGGACGATCAAGAACCTGCTCGGCATCCAGCCGCAGGACGGCGTCCTGTGGCCCGGCGGCGCCCTCGACTCGCAGACCCTCGAAGCGATCGGCAAGGCCGGCGTCAAGACCGTGCTAACCGATTCCGGCAAGCTCCAGTCCCGTACGCCGCTTTCGAGCGGGGTGTCGATCGAGGGGACGGACCTGCGCGCCCAGCCGATCGACGCGCTGATCTCGTCCGCGCTGAACGGCTCGGAGTCGACCCAGAACGGGCTCGGCGCCATCGCCTTCCGTGCCGGGCTCGGCGGGCAGAACGAGGGGCCGGGCCGTTCACGGCTGCTGATCGCGCCCCCGCGGCACTGGGCCGCGAGCGGCACCGAACTCACCACGTTCCTGGAGAGGATGGGCGACTTCTACGACGCCGGTCTCCTCAAGTCGGCGCCGTTGCCCGAGCTGCTCGGCGAAAGCCCGTCCGGGACGGCGTCCGTCAACTACGACCCGCGGGATCTGACGGCCGCGACCAGCGGCGACGTCACCGCGAAGATGTCCCAGCTGGACAACGAGACCCTGGGCCTGTCGTCCGCGATGACGATGGACGCCACCAAACGAGTGAATCCGGCCGACGTGATCGCCCCGGTGCGGCTCGCCCTCATCCGGGCCGCGTCGACGTCGTGGCGCGGCGCGGACGCCTCGACCGTCACCGGCAACGCCCGCGGCGATCTGGAGGCGATCCGCAGCCAGGTCACCGTCGAGCGGCCGAAGCAGACGATCGCGCTGGCTTCCGGCGCGGCGCCACTGCCGGTGTTCATCACCAACAACCTGCCGGTCGGCGTCGCCGTCAAGGTCGCCCTGAAGAACAACGTCGGCCTGCGCCCGACCGACGACACCCTGTTGCAGGCGCAGATGGTCCCGGCCAACAGCGCCCGTAACCGGCTGCTCCCGGTCGAGGCGCTGCGGGCGGGCCGGTTCAGCGTCGACGTCTCGCTGACCACGCCCGACGGCACCCCGCTCGGTTCGGCCGCGCGCTTCGAGCTGACGTCCACGGAATACGGCGCGATCACCATCATCATCACCATCACCGCGGCCGGTGCGCTGCTGCTCCTGTCGTCCCGGCGGATCTACCGGAGGATCAAGGACTCGCGAGCCGATCGGGCGAACGAAACCGCCCCGCGTGTGACCGAGGACGCACAGGTTTAAGTGTTTCCGGCCGTTGCCGATTACCCTGGGTCGAACGATGCCGCCGGGCATCACGTAGCCGAGCACCGAGGATTGGGCACGCGTTGGAAAGAGAGCCGGGTGTACCGCCCGAGCGTGCAGGCCGTCCCCGGCGCGAAGGTACTCCGCCACCGCCCCGCCGCACCGATGGACCAGCACGCCGTCCGGAGCGTCGTCAGCCGCCCCCGCAGCAGCCCCCGCCCGAACGCGGTGAGCGGCCGCGGCGGGCCACGCCGCCGCCCCCGCCGCCGGTCGACGGCCGCCGCCAGCGGGTGGCGGGCCGTCCCGACGACGAGACACGGCGGCTGAGGCCACCGCAGACCCCGCCGCCGAACCAGGCACCGCCGCGGAAGGCGCCCCCTGCCCAGGGGACGCCTCCGCCGCCGACCCGCCGTCAGCCGGTTCCGCCGCCGCAGGGGCCGCCGCTGCCGCAGCCGTCACAGAACCCGCCGCCGCGGCGTCCGGCGGCACCTCCGGCCCAGCCGCCTCAGGCGCTCCACCAGACACCGCCGCCGCCGCATCGCGGGCGCCGTCAGCCGCCACCGGTCCGCCCGTGGCAGGTCGACCGGCGCGACGAACCCGACGCGACCCGGTTCATCCCGCGCACCCCCGGTGTCCCGATGGGATCGCGCTGGCCGGTCGCCGACCCTGACGTCCTCCGCCCGTACGACCAGCTCGCCACGCAGGTCATGCCGGCGATCAAGGACGCGCCGCTGGTCAAACCGCGGCCGGGGGACACCGGCGAGCAGGATGTCGCCGCTCCGGCGAAGGCGCCGTCGATCGCGAAGTCCAGCGGCCGGATGGCGATCGCCTCGCTGATCAGCCGCATCACCGGTTTCGCGTGGAAGCTGCTGCTGGTCGCGGCCATCGGCGCCCAGGTGGAGAACGACTCGTTCAACGTCGCCAACACGATGCCGAACATCATCTTCGAGCTGCTGATGGGCGGCGTGCTGTCGAGCCTCGTGGTCCCGCTGCTCGTGCGGTCGCAGGACGACAAGGACGGCGGCGAGGCGTACACGCAGCGGCTGGTCACGGTGGCTGGCACGCTGCTCGTGGTCGGGACGACGATCGCCGTCTTCGCGGCGCCGTTGATCACCAAGCTCTACGTCGACGACAAGGGCCAGGCGAATCCCGAGCTGGTCACCGCGTTCGCGTACCTGCTGCTGCCGCAGATCTTCTTCTATGGCGTGTTCGCCCTGCTCTCCGCGGTGCTGAACGCGAAGAACATCTTCGGCCCGACGGCGTGGGCGCCGGTGATCAACAACCTCGTCGTCATCTTCACGATCCTCGTCGTGTGGATCATGCCGGGGAACATCTCCACCGATCCGGTGTCGATCACCGACCCGAAGCTGCTGACCCTGGGCATCGGCGTGACGTCGGGCATCGTGGCGCAGTCGGTGCTGCTGATCCCGCCGCTGCTGCGGTCCGGGTTCAAGTTCAAATGGCGCTGGGGCATCGACAAGCGCATGAAGGAGTTCGGCGGGCTGGCACTGTGGACCGTCGGCTACGTCGCGGTCAGCCAGGTCGGTTACACGATCACGACCCGGGTGCTGACCAGCGGTTCGCAGGGTGGTGTGACCGCGTACAGCAACGCGTGGCTGCTGTTCCAGCTGCCGTACGGCGTGATCGGCGTGTCGCTGCTGACCGCGATCATGCCGAGGATGAGCCGCGCGGCCGCGGACGGCGACCACAAGAAGCTGATCGGCGACCTCTCGTACGCGTCCCGCATCTCGACGGTGATGCTCGTACCGATTTCCGCCGTGATGACCGTGGTGGGCGGTTCGGTCGGTATCGCCCTGTTCACCTTGGGCAAGGGCACGGTCGAGGACGCGTCGCGGATGGGCGAGGCGCTGGCCATCTCCGCGTTCGCGCTGCTGCCGTACGCGCTGGTCATGCTGCAGATGCGGGTGTTCTACGCGATGAAGGACGCGCGGACGCCTGTGCTGATCATGATCGTGATGACCGTGGTGAAGGTGCCGCTGCTGTACCTGTGCCCCGCGCTGCTCTCGCCGGACAACATCGTGCTCGGCGTGATGATGGTCAACGGCCTCACGTTCGTCGTCGGCGCGATCCTCGGTCAGGTCTGGCTGTGGGTGACCCTCGGAAATCTCCGGAGCAAGCGGGTTCTCGGGGTGATCCTCTTCACGGTCGTCGCGAGTGTGCTCGGGGTCGGCGCGGCGTGGCTCGCCGGGCAGATCGTCCCCGACTCGTTCGGGCCTACTTTCCATGCCTGGGTGAAACTTCTGCTGCAGACGGCGGTCGGGATCGTGGTCTCGTTCGGCGTGCTCATGGCCTTGAAGGTCGAGGAATTGAAGCCCGCCACGGCGAGGATCACCCGGTTGATCAAGCGCGGATAACGATTCACGTACGGATGGCGCGCGTTCACGGGTCGTATTCTGGGTACCCTCGGGGCGGGAGCTACGCGGGAGAGTGCGGTGGATACGAGACGGAGCGAACAGGCAGGGGAGGCCAGCCAGATGGGCATCCGGGCCCAAGGCGGGTCGCTGGCCCCTGGCCGGGTCGTCGGTGACGGCCGGTATCGCCTGCTCGCACAGTTCGGGGTGGACGAGCGGGCCGCCGCGCATCTTTGGCGTGCCCGCGACGGGCAGCTGAAGCGGGACGTGGCGCTGACGCTGCTGGTCGGCGACCCCGCGGACGCGGAAGCCGCCCGGCTGGCGCGCCGGACGCTGGAGCGTGCCGCGCACGCCTCGAAGTTCGGCCACGGCGGGGTCGCGCGCGTCCTCGACGTGCTCAGTCTCGGCAGCGGCGTCACCTCGAGCGAAGGTCTGCTCGGTGTCGTCGTCGCGGAATGGACCAAGGGCAGCGACCTGGTCGACCTGGTGGCGCAGCGCCCGGTGGCGCCCGCCGCGGCGGCCAGGATGGTGCAGGCGCTGGCGGAAGCCGTCGACCACGCCCATCAGAACGGTCTCGTCCTCGGCCTCGATCATCCGCAGCGTCTCCGGCTCACCCCGGACGGCGCGCTGAAGCTCGCCTTCCCGGGCCCCTTGCCCGAAGCGACCCTTCGCGACGACGTCAAGGCACTCGGCGCCGTCCTGTACCTGCTGCTGACCGGCCGTTGGGCCCTTCCCGGCGGCCCGGCCGCGATCCCGGCGGCGCCGCACGCGCCGACCGGCCGCGTCATCCCGCCGCGTTCGCTGGTCCCGACGGTGCCGGTCGAGCTGTCCTCGCTCGCCGTCCGCACCATCGAGGACGGCGGCCACGGCGGTATCCGGACCAGCGCGGCCATCCTGCGCGTGCTGGATCAGGTCGCCGAAGCCGAAGAGCGCACCCAGCTGATCAAGGCCGTCGGCGAGGAAGAGGCCGTGGCCGAATCGGACGGCACGGTCTGGACGACGAAGAAGCCGGTCAAGGACGTCGCGCGGCGCAAGAAGCTGGCGTTCGGCGTGACCGTGCTGGTCGTCGCGACCGTGGTCATCCTCGCCTGGGGCGGGATGATGCTGATCAACCTGTTCCAGGGCGAGTCGAAGTCCAGCGGCCCGAAGATCAACGTCGCCGCGTCCTCTTCACAGGTCGCCCCGCCCTCTGGTGAGCAGCCACCGCCCGCTCAGCAGAAGCCGTCTCCCGCCGTGGGTGCCGCGGTGAAGCCGTCGGCCGTGGCCGTCTACAACCCGGGCAGCAAGGGCGACAGCCCCGGCAAGGCCAGGAACGCCACCGACGGCGACACGGTCACCTCGTGGAAGACCGACCAGTACGACGAGCAGTTCCCGGTGCTCAAGGACGGCGTCGGGCTGGTCGTGACCTTCAAGGACCCGATCAACCTCACCCAGGTCAAACTCGACGCGGCGAGCCCCGGCTCGAAGGTCGAAATCCGCTCCGCCGACAAGAAGAACCCGAAGCTCGACGAGACGAAGGTCGTCGGGGCGGGAGACCTCGCGGCGGGCGAGTCGACCATCGCGTTGCAGCAGCCTCAGCAGGGGCAGTACTTCATCATCTGGATCACTCAGCTGGGTGAAGATGACAAGGGAAAGTTCGTCACCGAACTGAAAGAGCTGACGTTCCTGCCTGCGGGGTGACGACGGACACCGGGTCAGTAGGCTCTCCCGGGTGACAGCTGCAGCTCCCACGGACGCGGATCTCATAGCGGCGCATGCCGCCGGAGACCCGCACGCGTTCAGTGAACTGGTCCAGCGACATCGAGACCGCATGTGGGCGGTAGCCCTGCGCACCTTGCGGGATCCGGAAGAAGCCGCGGACGCCCTGCAGGACGCCTTCATCTCCGCGTTCCGAGCAGCGGGCAACTTCAGAGCGGAATCGCAGGTCACGACGTGGTTGCACCGTATCGTCGTGAACGCGTGCCTCGACCGCATCCGGCGGGGCAAGGCAAGACCGACCGTTCCGCTGCCCGAGACCGGGCAGTTCAACGAGCCCGCGTCGCCGCGTGACTCGATGTCGGAACGCGAGACGAGCCTGGTCGTCAAGGAAGCCCTCGACCAGCTCCCCGAAGACCAGCGTGCCCCGATCGTGTTGGTCGACGTCGAGGGATACTCCGTCGCCGAGACGGCGAAGATGCTCGGCATCGCCGAGGGCACGGTCAAGAGCCGATGTGCCCGAGGTCGCGGAAAGCTCGCGAAGGTTCTCGGACATCTACGGAACCCCGATGCGATTGCGAACGTCCCAACTCACGAAAGCAAACGAGAGCGCGCTACCCCGCAACGGGGTGCCAGGCGTCCTCAGGGCACGCCGGGTGACGGGGAGGGACGATGACAGACGAGAGCAGGGGGATCGGTGGGACCGTCGGTCCGCCGTGGTCTGTCGATGTGCTCGCCGACCTGCACGCAGGTGTGCTGGACGAGCGAGAAGCGGCCGAGCTGTGGCCGCGGGTGAACGCCGACCCCGAAGCACTGGCGATCATCGAAGCACTCGAAGCGACCACGGCCGACCTCGCGGGACTCGCGAACGAGCCGGTCGCGCCGATGCCGGCCGAGTACGCGGCCCGGATCGACGCCGCGCTGGCCGCCGAAATGCGGGCGACGCCTGCGTTTCAAGGCGCATCTGAACGGCCGCAGGAGCAGGTCGCCCCGGTGGTGGACCTCGCGGCCGCACGGCGGCGGCGGAACAAGCGGATCGGCTGGGGCGCCGGGATAGCGACCGTGGCGGCGGCGGCCATCGCCGCCGTGGCGATCGTCGTCCCGACCACCCGGGAGCCCGATTCGGGCGGTATCGCACAGCCCGCGCCGTCGGCTCCTTCCGGGCCTTCGGTCGGCGGAGACGGCGGCGGGGCCGAAGCCCTCGTCGGCAAGGCGATCGGCGTCCGGGACTTCGGCTCACTGAAGACCGAAGAACGCCTCGACGCCTGCGTCGCCGCTGCCGGAATGGACGCCGACGTGCGACCGGAGGGCATCCGGCCGGTGAACGTCGCGGGCAAGGACGGCGTTATGGTGATCTACACCACAGGCAAACTCGCCCAGTTCCGCATCGTCGCCTTCGGTGCCGACTGCGGCCCGGGCAACCCGGCGGTGCTCTTCGACAAAATCATCGGACAGAAGTAGCCGGCCGAAACCTCACTGGTCCCTCGCTCCCCACCAGCCCCATTTCGGGGGGAGCGAGGGACCTTTGCTACCGCGCTAGCTTTCCTAGCAGTGCTAGAGGTCGGATCTCCGCCGAGGCGCAGCGCAGGAGAAAGTAGCGCCGGTCACCACGGGAACACCGGCCCTTACGATCGTGTTGAGCCTGGTGAACAGGTCACTACGAGCGGAGGTCACGGGTGGCTGCCGAGGAGATCAGGAACCTGATCGTCATTGGATCGGGTCCTGCGGGTTACACCGCCGCTGTGTACGCGGCACGAGCGCAGCTCGAACCGCTGGTGTTCGAGGGCACTCAGTTCGGCGGTGCGCTGATGACGACGACGGAGGTCGAGAACTTCCCCGGTTTCCGCGAAGGCATCCAGGGTCCCGACCTCATGGAAGAGATGCGTGAGCAGGCCAAGCGGTTCGGCGCCGACCTGCGCCAGGAGGACGTCGAGTCCGTCGAGCTGACCGGTGACGTCAAGTACGTCTTCGCGAACGGCAAGCGCTACGCGGCCCGCGCGGTCGTGCTCTCGATGGGCGCCGCGGCCCGCTATCTGAACGTGCCCGGCGAGCAGGAGCTGCTCGGCCGCGGTGTTTCGGCCTGTGCCACCTGCGACGGTTTCTTCTTCCGCGACCACGACATCGTGGTCGCCGGCGGCGGCGACTCGGCGATGGAGGAGGCGACCTTCCTGACGAAGTTCGCCAAGTCCGTCACGATCGTCCACCGCCGCGAGGAGTTCCGCGCGTCCAAGATCATGCTGGAGCGCGCCCGCGAGAACGAGAAGATCAAGTGGGCGCTCAACAAGCAGATCACCGCGGTCGAGGGTGAAGGCAAGGTCGAGGGCCTGAAGCTCAAGGACACGGTCACCGGCGAGGAGTCCAAGCTGGACGTGACCGGGTTCTTCGTCGCGATCGGTCACGACCCGCGCAGCGAGCTGGTGCGCGGTCAGGTGGACCTCGACGAGGACGGTTACGTGCTCACCAAGGGCCGCACCTCGTACACGAACCTTCCCGGCGTTTTCGCCGCGGGCGACCTGGTCGACCGCACGTACCGGCAGGCGATCACCGCCGCGGGTTCGGGCTGCGCCGCGGCGATCGACGCGG
This sequence comes from Amycolatopsis sp. PSD-21, assembly GCF_055561455.1. Taxonomy (NCBI): domain Bacteria; kingdom Bacillati; phylum Actinomycetota; class Actinomycetes; order Pseudonocardiales; family Pseudonocardiaceae; genus Amycolatopsis; species Amycolatopsis sp. PSD-21. The sequence continues at coordinate 9,426,603 of NZ_CM145712.1, forward strand.
AACGATGGCTGGCGGAGCACGCCGGTGTCGAGGCCGCCCAGGAGACCCCTGAGCTGGTCGGTGGCGGCTACGGCGCCACCACTAACTGACTTATCCCATCACCGGAGTTTCACCACCCAGAAGGAGACACCATGGCCAACACCGTGACGGTGACCGACAAGACGTTCGTCGACGACGTGCTGACGAGCGAGAAGCCCGTCCTGGTCGACTTCTGGGCGACCTGGTGCGGTCCGTGCAAGATGGTCGCCCCGGTGCTCGAGGAGATCGCGGCGGAGAACGGCGAAAAGCTGACCGTCGCGAAGCTCGACATCGACGCCAACCCGAACACTGCGCGTGACTACCAGGTGATGTCGATCCCGACGCTGATCCTGTTCCAGGGCGGCAAGCCCGTGAAGCAGATCGTCGGCGCCAAGCCGAAGGCCGCGCTGCTGTCGGACCTCGCCGACGTCCTCTGATCTCGCGTTTCACCTGCCGAAACCCGGGGCCTGCCCAGGCTCCGGGTTTCGTCGTCACGGGGAATGGGTAGATCTCTCCGTTACGGGAACGCCTGGACGAGTTCCACGAACGGGCACTTGACGCACCGACCGGGCCTCCGCGCTCACCGAGAGTTCACAGGGCACAATAGAGCACCGGGGTTCGCCCCGCAGGGTTTTCATAGTCGTGCATCGAGCTCGATCGGTGCCCCAAAGGGAAGAGCGAGGAGTGCATGCGGGTACTCCGCCGCGGTGACGCCGGACCGGACGTCGCCGAGATCAGGTCCACGCTGGCGGCGATGGAGCTGCTCCCGCCGGTGACCGAATCCGGGGAGTACGAGGTCTTCGACACGGCGATGGAACATGCCGTGCGGGCGTTCCAGCAGCGCCGTGGGCTCATCACCGACGGTCTGGTGGGTCCGGCCACCTATCAGGCGCTTCGCGGCGCCGGCTTCCATCTCGGCAGCCGGCCGCTGACCTACATGTTCTCCGCGCCCATGCAGGGTGACGACGTTTTCGCGCTCCAGGAGCGGCTGACCGAGCTCGGCTTCGACGCCGGCCGCCCGGACGGGCACTTCGGTCCCCAGACCGAGCGGGCGCTCAAGACCTTCCAGCGTGACATGCGCCTGGTTGCCGACGGTATGTGCGGCCCGGCCACCATCCGGGAGCTGCACCGGCTCTCTTCGCCGCGCGCCCGCGGCGGCCGCCCCGTCTTCCTGCGCGAGCAGGAGCAGGTGCGGCAGGCGGGTCCCCGGCTGCGCGGCAAGCGCATCGTGATCGACCCTGGCCACGGCGGCGACGACCTCGGGGTCGTCGCGAGCGGTCTGCGCGAGGCGGACATCGCCTGGGACCTGGCTCGGCGGCTCGAAGGCCGGATGCAGGCCACGGGCATGGAGGCGCTGATCTCGCGCGGCCCGAACCAGAGCCCGAGCGAGGGCGAGCGGGCGAAGTTCGCGAACGAGGCGGGCGCCGACCTGTTCCTTTCGCTGCACAACGACAAGAACTCCTCGCCCAAGGCGCAGGGGGTCGCGAGCTTCCACTTCGGCACCGGCAACGGCACCACGTCGACCGTCGGTGAGCTGCTGGCGGGTTTCATCCAGCGCGAGCTGGCCGCCCGAACCGGCATGCTCGACTGCCGCACGCACTACAAGACCTGGGAGATCTTCACCCGCACCCGCTGCCCCGCGGTGCGGATCGAGATCGGCTACCTGACCAACCCGGAGGACAGCCGCAAACTGGCGGACCCGGCTTTCCGCGACGTCGTCGCCGAAGGGATCCTGGTCGCCGTGAAGCGCCTGTACCTCCTCGGTGAAGGGGACCAGCCGACCGGCACGTTCACCTTCGCGGACGTCCTGGCCCACGAGCTCGCCAAAGCGGAGTAGCCAGTCCTCCACAGCCGCACGCGGGCGCACATCCCACTGCCGACGCCGTCGGCACAACCGGTTGTGTGCCCCCTCGCCCGAGCACGCCACCCCTAGCTCCACCCGGCGCGCAGCCCCCACCCTTCCCGGGGGGCGTCCCCAGGTCCAGCCTACCCATCCACAGATTTTCCACCGCTCCTATCAGCGATCTGTGGATAACTCGGCGGGTTACCCACAGCTGTCCCCAGGCCGGGGGATGGCTGCTGCGCGCGCTCTGGAACTCTGCTAGCGCGGGCGGTGAAGGGGTGAAGAAGGTCAGGCGCGACCCATGCTCGGCTCGGCCGTCGTGATGGAGACCTGGCCGAGCAGCCGCTCGAGGGCCGCCTCCACGTCTTCCTTCCACGAGATCGCCGAGCGCAGTTCCAGTCGCAGCCGCGGCCACCGCGGATGCGGCCGCACGGTCTTGAACCCGACGCTCTGCAGGAACGCGGCGGGCAGGACACAACTGTGCCCGCCGTCCGGATCGGTCTCGTCGGGCTTGGCGTCCCCGAAGGCTTCGATCGCGCGGACCCCGCGTTTGGTGAGGTCCTTCGCGACGGCCTGCACCAGCATCCGGCCGAGGCCGCCGCCCTGGAATTCGGGAAGCACCTGGAAGGCGGTCAGCAGGACCGCGTCGGGACCAGGGGGCGACGTCGGGAAGGCCAGCGAGCGCGGCACGGCGTTCGGCGGCGCGTAGAGCACGAAACCGACGGGGAGGGTGTCGCTGTAGACGATCCGGCCGCAGGAACCCCACTCCAGCAGCACGCTGGAGACCCAGGCTTCCTTCTCGACCTCTGTCGCGCCGTATTCCTCGGCCTGCGCCTTCATATGCGGCGCCAGCTCCCAGTACACGCAGCGGCGGCAGCTCTTCGGCAGGTGCTCGAGGTTGTCCAGGGTTACGCCCACGACGCGACGCGACACAGACAAACCTCCCTGAATGAAGATCACCCGACGCGGCCTTGTCCCGAGCAGGGCTCACCGAAGGGGTCCGGTCCGAGGATAGGCCGATGTGATGAACACCGAAAGGCCAGGGCCCCTCAAGGGAGGGTGGTTACACTCGATGGAACTACCAGTCGGTAGCGACTATGTCCACTTCGAAGCCGGGTGAAGCGCCTGATGACCGAGAACCGCCCTGTCCGGCCGGAACCCGGCCGACACAACCTCGACCCTCATCTCGACCGCTACGCCGCGCGTACGGCCGGGATGACTGCTTCCGAGATCAGGGCCTTGTTCGCGGTGGCCAGTCGCCCCGAGGTGGTGTCGCTCGCCGGCGGCATGCCGAACCTCGCCGCGCTCCCGTTGGACACGCTGTCCGCGCAGGTCGGCGAGCTCATCACCAAGGAAGGCCTGGTCGCGCTCCAGTACGGCTCCGCGCACGGCGTCCCGGCGCTGCGCGAGCAGATCTGCGAGATCATGGCGCTCGAAGGCATCAAGGCCCACCCGGACGACGTCGTCGTGACGGTCGGCTCCCAGATGGGGCTCGACATGGTCACCCGGCTGTTCTGCGATCCGGGTGACGTCATCATCGCCGAGGGACCGTCGTACGTCGGCGCGCTCGGCTCGTTCGCCGCGTACCAGGCGGACGTCGTCCACGTCGCGATGGACGACCACGGCCTGGTCCCCGAAGGGCTCCGTGCCGCGCTCGCGGAAACGCGGAAAGCGGGCCGCCGGGTCAAGTTCCTTTACACGATCCCGAACTTCCACAACCCCGGCGGCGTCACGCTGGCCGTCGAGCGGCGCGCGGAGATCGTGGAGATCTGCCGCGAGAACGACATCCTCATCGTCGAGGACAACCCGTACGGGCTGCTCGGTTTCAGCGGGCAGACGTATCCGGCGCTCCGCTCGATCGACCCCGACAACGTCGTTTACCTGGGCTCTTTCTCGAAGACCTTCGCTTCCGGCCTGCGGGTCGGCTGGGTGCTCGCGCCGCACGCCGTCCGGGAGAAACTCGTGCTCGCGGCCGAGTCCGCGACGCTTTGTCCGCCGACGCTTAACCAGTTGATCGTGTCGCGATACCTCGCGACGCACGACTGGATGGGTCAGATCAAGACCTTCCGCGAGAACTATCGGGAGCGCCGGGACGCGATCCTGTCCGCGCTCGATCAGCACATGCCCGCCGGCTGCAGCTGGACCAAACCCGATGGCGGTTTCTACGTCTGGATGACCGTGCCCGAAGGCGTGGACACGAAGGCGATGCTGCCGAGGGCGGTCACGGCCCGCGTCGCATACGCCTCCGGAACCGGTTTCTACGCCGACGGTTTCGGCAGCAGACAGCTTCGGCTTTCCTACTGTTACCCGACACCCGAGCGGATCCGCGAAGGCGTCCGGCGGCTCGCCGCGGTGCTCGAGTCCGAAATGGACTTGGCGCGTACCTTCGGTAACGTGAGCCCACGCTCGATCTCGGGGCCACAGAACCCCTCTCCGGACACGGTCTGATCGGCCGGACGTCCCCAAGCACAAAAGGAGTCCTCGGTGGTCGACCGCACCGTTGCCGTACTCGCAGGCGGACTTTCCCACGAACGCGATGTCTCACTCCGCTCCGGGCGCCGGCTGTCGGTCGCGTTGCGGGCGGAAGGTCTCATAGTCGAGGAGTGGGACACCGACGCCGGCCTGCTCGAACGCCTTCGCACCCAGCGGCCGGACGCGGCCATCGTCGCCCTTCACGGTGGTGAGGGGGAGAACGGCGCGGTGCAGACGGTGCTGGAGATGCTCGACGTGCCTTACGTCGGCACCAGTTCGCAGGGCTGCCGCCGCGCGTGGGACAAGCCGACGGCCAAGGCGCTCGTCGCCGACGCGGGTTTCACCACGCCGGACTGGGTCGTGCTGCCGCACAGCACCTTCCGCGAACTCGGCGCGCAGGCCGTGCTCGACTCGATGGTCGACACGCTGGGCCTGCCCATGATCCTCAAGCCGGACCAGGGCGGTTCGGCGCTGGGCGCCCAGGTCGTCAAGGAGGCCGCCGAAATGCCCGGCGCGATGGTCGGCTGCTTCGCTTACGGCGACACCGTTCTCGCGGAGAAGTTCGTTTCCGGCGTCGAGGTGGCCGTGACGGTCATCGAAGGCGAAGAAGGCCCCGAGGCACTGCCCGCGGTCGAGATCGTGCCGGAGAGCGGCGTGTACGACTACACCGCCCGTTACACCGCCGGGCTGACCGACTTCTTCACCCCCGCGCGGATCCCCGACGACGCCGCCAAGGCGGTCAGCGAGCTGGCCGTCGCCGTACACCGGCAACTCGGGCTTCGCGACATCTCCCGCACCGACGCCGTGGTCGGCGAAGACGGCAGGGTCTACTTCCTCGCGGTGAACCTGTCGCCGGGCTTGACCGAGACGTCGATCGTCCCGGTGGCGATCGAGGCGTCCGGAGCCACTCTCGGATCGGTCTTCGCCGGCCTCGTGGGGCGGGCGATTTCCCGCAAGAGCTGAGTCTCTTTCAGTTCTGGACGACGACTACCTGGTATTCGTCTTCGTAGACGATCCGTCCCGGATCCGCCGACCGGACGGTCACGCACGGGATCTCGTGCGTCTCGAGAATCGCCAGGTAGCCGTCGACCCGCTCGACGAAGACACGAGCGGCGGTCTTGAACCATGCCGCGGCCCCGGGATTGACCTCGGCGTCGTAGACGCTCGGATCGGTGCTCGCCGGGTTGGTGAAGTTCGCGTCGTACCAGTCGTTGTTCGCCCGGCGGAAGGCTTCCTGCTCGGAGGTCAGGCGCCCGGCCCGTTGACGAGACCGAAGACGCCGGTGAAGTTTCCCCGCTCATCGCGGGTCGGGCTCTGGAAGCGGACGAAGGGGAGACCGGTCACCGCCGTGGCCATCCGCCGATCCAGGCGAGCAGTTCTTCATCACGCAGGGAGCCCATCACGACATCGGCGGGGAAGTCCTGCTGCTTCAACGTGGGAACCCCGATGACGGTCATCCCAGCCGCTCGCGCCGACCGAAGACCGGTCATCGAGTCCTCGAACGCCAACGCGTCGGCGGGATCGACGTCGAGCAGAGCGCAAGCGGTCAGGTACATCTCCGGATCGGGCTTCGGCGCGGCCACCTCGTCGGCGGCCAGTTTCACGGGAAACATTTCCGCCAGACCGCCGCGGACAAGCGCGGCGTCCAGCAGTGCCCGGGGCGAGTTGCTCGCGACGGCGACCGGAACGGCGGCGGCGGTCAGTTCGACCAACTCACGCGCGCCCGGCATCGCCTCCGCTTTCGCGGTGACGACTTCGGTCACCAACCTCAGCAACTCGTCCGCGATCTCCGCGCCGCCCTCGGGTTCGCCGAACGCCTCCGCCATCGCGCCGGCGGCGGCCGGGAGCGACTTGCCGATCACCAACGCCTTCTCGTCCGGGCCGAAGGGCAGACCTCGCCGAGCGAACAGCTCGGTCTCGGCGACCGACCAACACGGCTCGGTGTCCATGAGCAATCCGTCGCAGTCGAAGACCACCGCGCGCGGATTTCGACCGTCGAAGAGCCCCTTCATACTTGCCCCCAGTTCAAGTACTCAGTGTCACGGCTCCGTCGACACCCAGCTATCGTCACCGTGACAAAACGACCCGGGGTGATCCCTAATCGGTTTCGCGTGTCTGATTTGCCTGATTTTGGTCCATCAGCGCGACGATGCGTTCAAGATCGTCAACCGACCCGAATTCGAGCGTGATCCGCCCCTTGCGCCGCCCCAAGTCGACCTTCACGCGAGTGTCGAACCGGTCCGAAAGCCGGTTCGCCAGTTCCTGGAGACCGGGAGCCTGGATCGGTTTGCGAGGAGCGGGCTTCGGCTTGGCCGGCTTCTCACTCTTCTTGAGCGTGACGGCTTCCTCGGTCGCGCGAACCGACATGCCTTCCGCGACGATCCGGGCGGCCAGCTCTTCCTGACTGTCGGCGTCCTCAAGGGAGAGCAGCGCCCGCGCGTGGCCCGCCGAAAGCACCCCGGCCGCGACCCGGCGCTGGACCGCGAGGGGAAGTTTGAGCAAGCGGATCGTGTTCGTGATGACCGGCCGGCTGCGCCCGATCCGGCCCGCCAGCTCCTCGTGCGTGACCGCGAATTCGTCGAGCAGCTGCTGATACGCGGCGGCCTCTTCGAGCGGGTTGAGCTGAACGCGGTGGATGTTTTCGAGCAGCGCGTCGCGCAGCATCGCCTCGTCGGCGGTCTGGCGAACGATCGCCGGGATCGCCTCCAGCTCCGCCAGCTGGGAGGCACGCAGGCGCCGCTCGCCCATGACGAGTTCGTACTCGTCGGTGCCGAGCTCCCGGACCACGATGGGCTGCATGAGCCCGAATTCGCGGATCGAGTGCTCCAGCTCGTTGAGCGCGTCCTCGTCGAAGACCTGCCGCGGCTGCTTCGGGTTCGGCTTGATCTGGCTGACCGGCACCTCGCGGTAGACCGCGCCGGCGACCGCTCCGCCGTGCGAACCGGCCGCGCCGTTGGCCGCGAACCAGCCCTTGTCGTCCGGCCCCGCGGGCTTGCTCGCGGGCGCGGACGGGACGGGGGAGCCGTTCTCGGCGGGTGCCGCCGAGCCCGGCGGCGGGCCCGTGGGGATCAGGGCGGCGAGCCCGCGCCCGAGCCCCCCTCTGCGCTCGCTCATGCCGTACCGCTCCTTTCCTTCATCTCCACCCCGCGTTGCGCGATCTCCTTGGCCGCGTCCACGTAGCTCATCGCACCCCGGGAACCCGGGTCGTACGCGAGGACCGTCTGCCCGTATCCGGGGGCCTCGGAGACCTTCACGCTGCGCGGGATCACCGTCTTGAGAACAGTGTCCCCGAAGTGGTTCCGGACCTCGTTCGTCACCTGATCGGCCAGCTTCGTCCGACCGTCGTACATGGTGAGCAGGATCGTGGAGACGCTCAGCTCGCGGTTCAGGTGCGCCTGGACGAGCTCGATGTTGCTCAGCAGCTGACCCAGACCTTCGAGCGCGTAGTACTCGCACTGGATCGGGATCAGCACCTCCTGCGCGGCGACCATCGCGTTGACGGTCAGCAGGCCGAGCGACGGCGGGCAGTCGATGAAGACGTAGTCGACGCCGATCTCGTCGAGGATCTCGGACGACAGCGCCTCCTTGAGCCGCATCTCGCGGGACGCCATGGAGACGAGTTCGATCTCGGCGCCGGCGAGGTCGATGGTCGCGGGCACACAGTAGAGGTTGGGCGACTGCTCGCTCTGGGCCGCGGCCTCGGCGAGCGACACCTCGCCGATCAGTACCTCGTAGATCGACGGCGTGCCGGAGCGGTGGTCGATGTCGAGCGCGGTGCTCGCGTTGCCCTGAGGGTCGAGGTCGATCACGAGCGTCTTGAGCCCGTGGACGGCCAGGGCGGCGGCGAGGTTCACCGTGCTCGTCGTCTTGCCGACGCCGCCCTTCTGATTGGCGACCGTCAGCACTCGCCGGCGGTTCGGCCGGGGGAGCGCACCCTCCTTGGGGTGCAGCACGCTGGCGGCGCGGACGGCTTCTTCGGCGATGGGCGTCCAGCCGAGTTCCTGGCCGGCGCTCGCAGGGTCGGACGGCGGGGGAGTCACCGGTCTCGAGCCTCCTCTGTATTAGACGTGGGAGTCGTTCTGCGTTGTTTCACGTGGAACCGGTCTAGCTACGCCTGCGCGATCGAGACGGTTTCGGGGGCAGACGATGGATCACGACGACCGTGCTCGGAACCTCGAGCACCTTGGTGCCGCACTCGAAGACTTCCGGTTCGCCACCGCCGGCCTTCCGGACGGCGACGCGATCGCGTTCGATTTCCTCTCCAGCGCTCGCTCCTTTGAGGGCGACCAGAGCACCTTCGGGACGCACCAGCGGGAGACACCAGTTCGCGAGCCGGGCCAACGGAGCGACCGCCCGGGCGGTGACGACATCCGCGTCACCGAGCTCCTCACGTACCTGCCGCTCCTCCGCGCGCCCACGGACAACGGTGATGGGGAGTTCCAGCTTCTCGGCAACCTCGGCCAGCCAGTCGACCCGGCGGGCCATCGGTTCGAGCAGAACGATATCGAGGTCCGGTCGGCTGATCGCGAGCGGTACACCCGGAAGCCCCGCACCCGAGCCGACGTCGACCACGCGGGCGCCGTCAGGGATCCGCTCGCCGATCACGGCGGAGTTGAGGACGTGGCGTTCCCACAGCCGGTCGACCTCGCGGGGTCCGATGAGCCCGCGCTCGACGCCGTGCCGCTCCAGGAGTTCGACGTAGCCGACGGCTTGCTCGACGCGGTCTCCGAATACTTCCGACGCCGCACTCCGTACCGATGCGGCGACCCCGTCCAAGCCCACTCTCGCTCCTCAACCTCGACGCCGTTTCACGTGAAACGCGCTCCACTGATTGTCCATGACGCCGACCGCAAAGCGGGGAGACAGACCGAAGTTGTGGACAACTCCACTCGCGTTCCCCGACCGGGGACGGTGGGCACGAGTGCGGCTCGACCGATTCGATCGCCGACCAGTGCGCAAGGTGTACCACCGGCACTGGCGAACCAGAGGGACCCCCGTCGCTGCCCGGGCTGTCCGCGACGCTCACCGTGAAGCACACCGGCACGACCGCGCGGGGCGACTGAGAATCTCGCTCAAGACAGCGGCCGTGGTACTCGCCGCGTTTCACGTGAAACGCCACGCGTGTAATTCGCCCCGGAAACGACGAAGCGGCCCGCCGGATGACCGGCGAGCCGCTTCGTTCGAGTTAACCGTCAGGCGGGGAAGATGACGACCCGGCGCTTCGGGTCCTCTCCTTCGCTCTCGCTCTTGACCCCGTCGACGGCGGCGACCGCGTCGTGCACGACCTTCCGCTCGAACGGGCTCATCGGCTGCAGCCGGACACGCTCACCGGAGGAGAGCACCGTCTCGGCGGTCGAGCGGCCGAGCTCGCGGAGCTCCTCGCGACGGTCCGCACGCCAGCCCGCGATGTCCAGCATCAGCCGGCTACGCGAACCGGTCTCCTGCTGCACCGCCAGACGCGTCAGCTCCTGCAGCGCCTCGAGGACGGTGCCGCGAGCGCCGACGAGCTTCTCCAGGTCTTCGCCGCCGTCGATGCTGACGATCGCGCGGCCCGCTTCGACATCGAGGTCGATGTCGCCGTCGTAGTCCAAAAGGTCGAGCAACCGCTCGAGGTAGTCACCGGCGATGTCGCCCTCCTTCACGAGGACGTCGTCGTCGACACCTCCCTTGCGAGCGGTCTCTTCAGCGGCGCCCTCAACCTCGGCCGCGCTGTTCTCCTCGGCGTCGATCGTGTCGATCGTCTCCGCCATTACTGGTCTCCTCTCCGGCCCGGATCGGCGTCAGCGACGCTTCCGGCCCGATTTCTTAGTCGAGTCCGAGATGAGACCGGGCACGTCCGCACCGTTCTCCTTCGAGCCGTTCGTGGACGACTCGGCCGTTCCGTCTTTGGCGTCCTTCTTCTCCGCGGGGGAGGAGTCGGTCTGGGCGAAACCGTGCGGCGAGCCCGCCTTCTTGACCTGACCGCCGGAGGACTGCTTGTTCCTCTTCTGCTGGACCGGCTTCTGACCGGGGCGCGGCGCGGTCGGCTTCTGACCGGGCTTCGGGCCGAGGTTCGAGCGCTTCTCCTTCTCGGCCGCCTTGCGGGCCTCTTCTTCCTTGTCGATCTTCGTGTAGACGAGGCGCTGCTGCATCAGGGTCCAGCCGTTGTTGGCGAGCCAGTAGATGAGCAGACCGATCGGGAAGAGCGCACCGAAGATGAGGACACCGAGCGGGAAGATGTACATCGTCAGCTTGTTCATCATCGCGGTCTGCGGGGTCGCCGACTCGGGGTTCTGGCGCTGGACCGAGTGACGCGCGGTGAGGTGCGTGGCGATGCTCGCAACGATCATCAGCGGGATCGCGACCGGGGCGACACCCCAGTGGAAGCCGGTCTCCGCGTTGCCACCGCTGACCATGTCGACACCGGTGTAGATGGCGTCACCGAGGTTGGTGCCGAACAGCTTCGCGTGGACGTACGACTCGACGCCGGCCTGATCGAAGAAGTAGTTCTCGGTCTTGGGGCCGCCGTACGGGTTGATGGTGAACATCCGCAGGACGTGGTTCAGACCGATGAAGACCGGGATCTGCAGCAGCATCGGCAGGCAGCTGCCCAGCGGGTTGACGCCGTGCTCCTTCTGGAGCTTCTGCATCTCCATCGCCTGGCGCTGCCGGTCGTTGGCGTACTTCTTCTGGATCTTCTTCATTTCCGGCGCGAAGTCCTGCATCTTCTTCATCGACCGGACCTGGTTCACGAACGGCTTGAACATGATGCCGCGGACCGTGAACGTGAGGAAGATGATCGCGAGGACCCAGGAGAACGCGTTCGCCTCGCCGAACACGAACCCGAAGACCTTGTGCCAACACCACAAGATGAAGGACACAGGGTAGTAGATGAAGTCGAGCACTGAGCTACTCCTCGATCGGTGTTTCAGGTCGGCGGTGGCGCCACGAGAACGTCTCGGGTACCGGGTCGCGCCCGGGCATGGTCCACGGGCCACAGCGCAGCAGGCGCCGGACCGCGAGATAAGTGCCGCGGCCGGCGCCGTGCCGGGTCAGTGCCTCGACGGCGTACGCGCTACAGCTCGGGTAGAACCGGCACGCCGGAGGAAGGAAGGGGGAGATCGCCTTGCGGTACAGCTTGATGGGCAGGAGCAGCACCCATGCCACCGGTCCGGGCCGGGCGTCTTCGGTGGTCTCGTTCTCGGTGGCTCGCATGCCGTTACACCGCTGATCCGTTGTCGGGTGGTCGCGTCTGGCGGGACTTCCCGGACAGCCCGAGGCGCCGCAACGACGCGTCGAGGTCCGAACCGAGTTCCGCGCTGGACGCGTCCGCGGCCGGAGGTAGTGCCCGTATCACCAACGAGCTGCCCGGCGGCAGTGTTCCGAGCCTGGCGGAAACAAGATGCCTCAACCGCCGGGTGACGCGGTGGCGGACCACCGAGTTCCCCACGGCCTTGCTCACCACAAAACCCGCCCGCGCCGCTTCGGCGGCATCGGGCGGGTCCGTGGTCAACGCATGGACGACGAGGCGGCGCCTGCCTGCCTTGGCCCCACGCCGCATCACGGCACGGAAATCCTCACTGCGCCGCAACCTCGCGGCGGCCGGCAGCACGACGTCCCTCGACGACGGCCGGATCAGGCGGACAGCGCGCCGCGGCCCTTGCGACGACGAGCCGCCAGGATGGCCCGGCCGGCGCGGGTCCGCATGCGCAGCCGGAATCCGTGGACCCGGGCGCGGCGGCGGTTGTTCGGCTGGAAGGTGCGCTTACCCTTGCTCACGACTAACTTCTCCTGTTTCTCGGCCGCCGGGAACGGTTCGACCCGTTCCTGGCGTGTCGTGCTGACGCACGGCAGTCTCTGGTGTCTCCTACCAACGTGTGGCCTCGTCACGTCGAGCGACGACAACGTGGGCACGCGAAACGCCCCCGCTGTATACGGGAGACCTTACGAGGGTACGCACCCACCGCCCGAGCCCGGCAGGCACCCCCTCGACCACGCACCGCGACGGTACGTGGAGAGTGATCACCGACGACGCGAGGGCATCGAATGGCAACACGCCGTACACCGTGAAATGCTTGCGCGCGAGGATGCCTTGTGGCAACGAGCGGGGCTTGTTAGCGTGCCCCTCCCGGGTTTTCGCCGAGGTGGAACGGTGCAGGCGCCCGGGTGTCCTTGGGGATGTGGAGGCGTCCCGTCGGCATACGTCGAGCCCGCAGGTGGCGTCACCGCGGGCCGCCGTACATTAGTGCACAGCTGTGGACAACTATGTGGATATTTGCTGTGCGCATGAGTCGATCGGGCCAGGATGACGCTCGACCCGGCGTTTCGGGCCGCTGAGTGATCTCGCCGCAGCGCACCGATGAGGGGAGGGGAGTCAGGCAG